>CAVZXL010000012.1:0-185355 GCA_963779275.1 Terriglobia bacterium | reverse complement strand
CGAATTAATATTACGCGACTTGCCGCTCTTGTGCAACCGCAACTCTGTCAGGTGCCTGCTTAATGGCCAGAATTCGCGCAGGCTGACGCGCACACTGCTCCATCTGATCCTTCGAAGTGCGTACATAGATCATTACCGACTTTCCCGCGCATTGGTCGGAAATGTCCACTAAATGGTTCGTGCTTGAATTCGCAATCCAGCGGCGCGTGGCACCTTAGCAATAAACAAGTAGATCGTGGTCATCCGCCCGATCAATGACTTAGATTGCTCCAATAAGGTCAATTGCTTGCATGCTGACACTTTTCACCTTCGGCTCTTTTTGCCATCGGCCAAGTTGCTTTCTGTTTAGAAGCCTTGATTCCACGTGACTGAGGTGTCCACTTCCAATGGGGCGCAATACAAGACTTTCTCAGTTGTATGCTAGATCTAGATATTGTCGGTTGTTGCGCGACTCCCCACGGCTTGCACCCCGTAAAGGCGCCTCGCACCCGATTTTTCTTCGTAGGGCATATGCTGACGCCATCGAAATGCGGAGGAGATTATCTCGTCGAGATTCGATCGATTGGCACGCCAACCGAGGAGGCTCCAAGCCTGGGACGGGTTTGCGACCAATGCGGGCGGATCGCCGGGACGTCGCGGCCCCGGACGAGCATCAATGGAGACGCCAGAATAGATCTCTCCCGCGCGAATGATCTCCAGAACAGAAACTCCATGCCCCGTGCCCAAATTCGCGGCAAAGCTCTGGCCGCCGCGGAACAAATAATTGAGCGCTGCAACGTGGGCGTCCGCGACGTCGCTGACGTGAATGAAATCGCGGATCGCACTACCGTCCACGGTTGGATAATCGAGGCCAAAGATCTCAACCCCGCTGCGACGGCCCAAAGCGGCATCCACAACCAGTGGTATGATGTGCGTTTCAGGCTGATGAAGTTCTCCTAGTTCACCTTCGGGATCGGCACCCGCTGCATTGAAGTAGCGAAGGCAGGCACTGCGCAATCCATAGGCAGCGCCGTACCAATCAAGGACTCGCTCGATAAACAGTTTAGAATCTCCATATGGATTAACCGGCCTTTTGGAGTGAGATTCGGGAATGGGCATGACTTCCGGCACGCCATCATACGCCAGACATACGCAAACAGGTCGAATGGGCTCAAAATCCAGTCACTAGAAAGAAGGAAGTCAATGATTAGAGGATATTTAAACTAGTTCGTTTTGTAGAAACGCGATATGTCCTCACGGCGAACATTCCCAATAAGGCAAAAGACCCACGGACTACCAATAATTCTTGGCAGGCGTCCGTGTCCGGGATGTTAAATGCATCTTGACGATGCGCAGCTTAGGTTGTGACGGCGCCCTCTAAGTAGCCTCTTTCACGGCTCTTGGCAAGTAGGTTTCTAGCCTTCTCCTGTAAGCAGCCACTCAATTGATTTCCCAAACTCACGACTAATCCTTAGCAATATCTCCGCTCCAATTTCCTTTTCGCCACGCTCGATATAAGAAAAGTGTCCTTGGCTCACGCCAATACGCTTCGCAAATTCTTTCTGAGTCATTTGAAATCCTCGGAGTTCCCGAATCCTCCGACCGACACTCGCCCAATCGAACGAGCCACTCTTACGCTGTGCGATTGGCCTTGACTTACGATTGCCTATCGACATATAATATGTCTATGGACATACAGCTTGGGCATTGGTCGCAATAGTCCAGAACCTCCCAAGCGAATCTTTGCATTCTATCGAGCAACAGCGCAACGAAAGAAATCGGGAGGCGCCTATGAGTCGCAACATGCAGGGTGATAGAGGTCGACATCTTCGAAACAACCTTCAATTACGTCTCTTAACCAAGAGAAATATCCGCTTTGCGCGAAGAAATTGCGATGTCTCCACAGAGCAAGTAGCCATGCTTAAACGATTGACTGAAGAACTCCAATTGTCGGTCATTGCTGGCGATTTGAGGCTTCTTGATGGCAAATGGTATGTCACCCACGCTGGTCTTCTCCGCATAGCCCAGCGCAATCGCTGCTCGGGGATGAGAACTGCGGTTGACAAGGCGCTATCAGATCCGGCCTCTAGCCGCTGGGTCTTTAAGGCGACTGTCTACAATTCTCCTCGCTCCCGCGGCTTTGTCGGCTACGGCGACGCCGACCCCTCCAACGTCTCGTCCCTGGTCCACGGCGCCGAGATGCGCGTTGCAGAAACCCGCGCCGTCAACCGCGCCCTCCGCAAGGCCTACGGTATAGGTCTCTGCTCTGTCGAGGAACTGGGTTGGGCCCCCAGATCGAACACCCCTGGACCGCCCGAGCAGCGGCCCCCCTCCACGAATGGAAACAATGGCCACCAGAACGGGCAGCCCCGCCTCCGAGACCGCCTTTGCCTGCTGATTCGCCAGTACCAGCTCGATGCTGGCCTGGTGAAGGCCTTTGCCGCTGACTATTGCGGAACCGCCACCCTCCGGGATGCCAGCCGGGACCTGGTTGAGGCCTTCATCAATGAATTGGCCGAGCGGGCCGCCAAGGACCGGTCGGGGTTGATTTGCCAGCTCAACAGCTATGCCAAGCCACAGGAGGTCGCACCATGAAACGCCATATCCCTGGTCTGCATTGTCAGCGGCGCGAAAGTGATGACACCTTGGAAGGCATCTTCCTGGTCCGGGTCGACCGGGCCTTCTATCGCTGGCATCCGCAGCGACCGTTCTATGTCTTGAACCTTGCGATCCTCGAGCCACGTGAATATCAGGCCCGCTCCCTCACAGGCCGGCTCTACTGCACGCCCAAAGCACTCTGGAAACTGCGCTGGTTCCTGAGAGATTTTGGCTATGACCGCGATCTGATGGGCAGAGACGAAGTCGATGAAAAGGCTCTGCGCGGCCTGCAGGGCATTGTGCGGATTTCCCACACGACCCTGAACGGCCGCACGTTTCTCAATCTCAGCGGGTTCGCGCCAGCCAGTGAGTGGGAAGAACTCTCCGTGTCGGTGATGACCCGCCAGGAGGTGACCCGTGACGTTTAGCTACACGCAAGTATCGCAATACCTGCGCTGCCCCAGGAGCTACCGCTACCGGTATCTCGATGGCTGGAGGGAAAAGGATTCTCGCGCGGCGCTGTGTTTTGGCCGGTGTTTTGAGAAGGCCCTGGCGGCGTTCTTCCAGCGCGAGGATGCCAGTGCAGTGTTGTTTAAGGAATGGGGAGGGTATCGCGAGGTTTCACTGGAATACTCCCACGGAGACGACTGGGAGCGCTTGTTACGGCAGGGAATCGGACTGCTGGAGCAGTTCGGCCGAGATAACCGCATCCGCATTCGTCAACCGAAGCACAACTTGCAGAAGAAGATTGTCCGTTCGCTCTCAAATGGCAACGAATTTGTGGCCTATGTCGATGCCATTGGCCACTTAGATGGCACACGGCGTTTGCTGGAATGGAAGACGACCAGTGCTCGTTATCCGGATCAGCCCGACGGGTTGACCTCCCTCGACCTTCAGCTGGTCTGCTATTCCTGGATCACGGGCATCTCCGACGTCGCCATTGTGGCGTTTGTGAGGAAACGCGTCCCGGAGATTCAGTACCTGTTGGCTTCGATCACGGAAGAGCAGCGTCAGGAGTTTAGCCAACTGGTTGATGCGACGGTCGGTCAAATCGAAACTGCCCAGTTCCCTTCCCACACCGGAATCCGGTTCCCGCAGAACGGCTGTGTTAGCTGTGCCCATCTCGGACTGTGCTTAGGAAACGAAGCACTCGTCGGAAGCAAACTGATTCGTCAACCAGGAGCGAGCGACCTTGATTGGCTTGACGTGCTTGACGACTAACGGAAAGGAACTGGTGGCTCCGAAGCTCAATCGCCGGCGTGCCGTGTTTGTCCTCTCGAAGATCGACGAGATCTTGACCTGGGAGAAGGCTACCGACCGGGAGCGGGATTCGAAGTTTGTCGAACTCGGGCGCTATCTCTGCGAGGTTCGGGCAGGGCAGTACTGGAGAGTGGATAACGTCCGATCGTTCGATGAGTTCCTGGAGAGGAAGTTCCCGGAATCCAGACGCAAGGCCTACTACCTGATGGCCATTCACGAGCAGTTGCCTCGTATTCATAAGGTAGAACTGCAGCAGGTGGGCTGGGCGAAGGCGACTGAACTAGCGAAGGTGGCGCGGAGGGAAGGACAGGGGTTCGATAGTGCAACCTGGTTGCACAAAGCTCGTGAACTGCCCAAGGAGGAATTCAAACGGGAGGTCTCGAAACACCTGACCGGCAAGGAAACTGAACCGTGGGAGATTCTCTACTTCAAGGCGTACAAGAGTCAGCTGCCTGTCATCGAGCAGGCATTAGAGATGGCGGGTCTGATGCTTGGAACCGACAAGTCGCGAGGCTACTGTCTGGAGATGATCTGCGCGGATTTTCTGGCTGGAGTGAGCTTGGAGGCGGGCAATCAAGATGCGCTATTACCTTGCCTCACTCGATTGGTCATTGGTCTTCCGAAGCCGCAGAGGAAGCAACTCCTTAAAGAAGTGCAGGTGACACTTTGACTGGGATCCGCGCAAAGCGGCCCCGCTTGAGGCTTGAGCCCGAGGCTTATCGCCAACTTTGCCTGGAAGTCCTGCAGCGAGATGGCTGGCGTTGTCAATCGTGCGGGCGCGTTGAGAATCTACAAGTCCATCACATTCAGTGGCGGGGCCGGCTAGGTGACGACATAGCCGAAAATCTGATAGTTCTCTGCGCGTCGTGCCATCAAACAGCCCATCGATAAATTCGCGCACCTTACCGCGCCCTCACAGGTGACCGAAAAACTGGCAGCGATAGCAGATTTCAGCTGGGCTCGGATATCAGATGGGATCAGTTGCCTTCGTAAGCCTTGAAGACGAACAGTGAGAAGCAGACCGGGCCTGTTGGGAATTGAGTTTTTGCGAGTTGAACAAATATTCTGCGTCGTCTAAATCCTTGGAACGGTTACGCTCTAGCTTGGACAAAATGCAATCGTACCGATCTGGGACAGCAGCTTGAGACCTTTCAGCCGCCCCGAAACCATCCCTGTAAGCTTCGGTTCGTAAACTTCTGCAACCGGCATTCCGATATCAAGCATGGCTTCCCAATAGACTGTCACACTTTACCGATCCACTTTCTCCCCTCCCAGACAGCCTCGAGCAAGATGAGATTGCGGCGATCGAAAATGTTTCGTGCAGCGGCAACGAGTTTATCTTTGTTGATATTGTTATATGCGGAGCTCGCACTGATGGCTACGAACTGGAGAACGCTAGAATCGCGGTAGCAGGCGATCATGCACTTGGTCTAGCCGTCGCGGATCAGCTTCGAGGAATCGAACTCGTAGATGTTGCACATGGGCGTGGCCCAGTTGTGGCAGCGATAGAGGTTGAGATTCCAGTCTAGGAAGAAATACTTGTATCCTGCAAGGCAACCGAATTTTTCCGGCTGCTTGCGCAGATGGCGCTGCATCTCGGTAAGGGATTCCAACGGATTGACCACTGGACAATCGCTGTTTGCCTTGAGCTGCTTGATCTTTTCAAAGACGCCGATCAGATCCTCGTTGGAGTAGCTCACCAGTGCGGAATCGCTGAAGCTGAGGCAACTCGACGGTAACGAAGCGAGTAGATTGCTAAAGGAGCAACTTCGAAAACCTAGCGTGCGCTGAAACTCGGGTAGTTTGGCGTAGTCGTCGATGAACTTACTGGCGGTGACGCTCGCGGTCGTTTGCACGCCGAGCTGGCCGAAGACCTCATTGGCGTGGTGAATCTTGCGGCAGACGGCGGGCAGGCCGCGGTTCTTCTCGTGTTTGGCAACCTCGTGCGGATCTATGGACATGATCACGCTGCTTAGGCCGTCTCTGACTAAGTCGCGCATGTTCTCGTCGGTCCAGAGGGAGCCATTGCTGCAGATCATGGGATGGATTTCGCGCTCAGCGCAATAGCGCACCATGGCGCAGAGGTCTTTGTTCACCATGGGCTCACCGCCGACGAAGAGCAGGTGAGCGACACCAGAGTAAGCATTTAGATTTGACCTTCCCTGCCTCCGAAGCACGAGGTCGGGAGTTCGAATCTCCTCAGCCGCACCATTTCTGACCAACAAACATTAGGGCTTTCGTGAGGTGGGCGATAAAGGGGCCAATCGTGGCGGCTCGCTGGTAGAATTCTGGCGGGAATTTTCAGTAGGAGCGCGAGGCTCAGGTTTTCCCCGTGGCGATCTTCCGTGAGGCAATTGCGCAGCCTTGGCAGGGCTTACGGAGAAATGCGGATGCTATAAGGCAAACTCCAGTGAACCTAAATGCCTGACTGGCCATGCTGAATTTGTTTCTGCGCAAGCGGGCTATTGGGTTGCCCGTGCGGATTGAAGGTTGGCGCTTGGCAGCGCTGAAACCACGTCCACGCCGTCGCTATAATTTGGTCAAGTGCCCGGACCGGTCTCCAGCCAAGCAAACTCCTGGCTCGCGTTGGATCTGCCACGAGTTCCGCGGCATCGCCTGGTCGGCGCGGACCGTAACGTTTTCGCAGAACGCACTCGGTACAAGATTCGATCATAGCCACAATTTCGTTGACGGAGTGGCCTTTCCCGGTTCCCAAGTTTAACGCTGTGGAATCTCCTCCCGCGGACAGATACTCCAAGGCAAGAGCGTGCGCTTCGGCCAGATCGTTGACGTGAACGTAATCCCGCACGCAGGTCCCATCCGCAGTAGGGTAGTCATTTCCGCAAATCACGAGTTCCGGGCGCAAGCCGGCCGCAACCCTCAACGCAATGGGAATCAAATGTGTTTCCGGGTCGTGTAACTCTCCTATCTCATTACTTTCGTCCGCTCCTGCCGCATTGAAGTATCGCAGGCTCACAGACCGGAGGCCTGCAGCTACATGATACGCATCCAACGCCCGCTCGAAAAACAGCTTGGAAGCGCCATATGGGTTTACCGGTTCGCGCGAGGAATTTTCGGAGATGGGAGCTACCGCAGGCAATCCATATACGGTGCAACTGGAGGAAAAGACAAAATATGGAACGCGCGCCTGGTACACCGTTTCAAGCAGACTCAGGCCTGCGCGCACGTTGTTGTCGAAATATTTCCCGGGGTTTGCAACGGACTCGGCAACAGAGGCATGCGCGGCGAAGTGCATTACCGCATCAGAACCCCGCAGTGCAGGAAAGAGCCGCGCTTTATCGCCGATATCGCCAACTACCAGCCTAAACCCCTTAGCTAAAAACTCGTGACCCGTCGAAAGATTATCGTAGAGGATTACTTCGTGCCCTCTCCGGGCCAGAACCCGCGCCGTGTGGCTGCCGATATAACCCGCCCCGCCTGTGATTAAAATGCGCATTTCATCTCCCCTAATATGCATTCTTGCTGTTGATGCCGAGGATCAAAGTCTTGAAGATGATGCTGATATCGAGGAGCATGCTCCAGTTCTGGAGATAGTAGAGATCCTGTTCAATTCGCCCTTGGATAGAAGTATCGCTGCCCCGGAAGCCGTTGATCTGCGCCAACCCGGTTATGCCGCACTTGACGTTGTGTCTGGCCATGTAGGCGGGGATCTCTTGTCGGAATTTCTGCACGAAGAAAGTGAGTTCCGGGCGGGGGCCCACCACGCTCATATCCCCTCTGAGCACGTTGAAGAATTGGGGGATCTCATCAAGGCTTATTTTTCGGAGCAAGCGACCGATCGGGGTAACACGGGGATCGTTCCGTGAAGTATGCAGTGAGTTGCTGGCGCGGGCGTCTTGCGCGGACATGGTGCAGAACTTGAGCATCTTGAACGGCTTCCCGCTTAGGCCGATCCGCTCTTGCGAAAAAAACACGGGGCCCGAGGTAGTCAACTTGATGATCGCGGCGATGATCAGTATCAGCGGCATTCCAAAAACCAGTGCAGTCAAGGAGAAGACAATGTCAAACAACCTCTTTCCAAGGACATAATTCATCGTGTCAATCGGATACGGCCTGACAGTCAGCAGTGAAAGTCCATGAAAATCGAAGATCCTGTCGGGAGCGAACACTCCATCGCCCATGTCTAGGACTACGCGAACTGGAATGCATAGCTGCCTGAGCGGCCGGAGTATCTCTTGTAATTCGCTCCATCGCCCTGGGGGCAAGGCCACCAAGACTTCCTGGCAACCGTAAACCTCCACCGCATCTTCGACCTGGCTGTAATTCAAGACGGGCCAGCCGTTGACGCCGCCATTCGTGGAGCCGTGATTTTCCGAAGAAATGAGACACATCACTTCAACGGGAACAAAATGCATGGACTGCAAGCGCCTGGCAACCTGCGCTTCAAAGCCTTCGAAACCGAGAACTGCGAGACGCAGCGGCCGCCTGAAACGCCCTCGCTGCGAACGCAGCACGGCGCGAACGACATGAAGCGTCAGCAGGCTAAACAGAAACGTGAGGACGCATCCGGTGACCGCGAAAATCCGGGAGAATTCCACTTTCCGAAAAAAGAAAAACACCGTGAGCACGGCAACCATCAAGTAGATGACGGCCTTCCCCATGGCTAGTACGCCCGTGCTGAAACTTAAAATGGTATCCACGCGATTGAGCCTGCTCTTTTCGACTATCAAGGCCCAGATAGGCGTGACGACGGTGATCCACAGGACATAGGAACCGGGATACTCGCTCAGCTTGGGAAAATAACCCGTCGAAAAGCGGATGTACCTGGCCGCGGTAAAAGCGACCAGTGGAACCAGGAAGAACGTGAGTGAAAGGCAGAATTGCAGAAAGTTGACGGATCGGCGTGTCATGGTAACCGGACCTAGAAGCGCTCGGAGCCCTGAGGCCGTGCGGGCGCGGCGTTTACTTCCTGATGTTGATCATTGCTTTATGCGGCTGGGGCGGCGGTTGATTTCCTATAGGTGCATGCTCTTCTGCTTGAGGAGCGTTTGGTACAGATTCTCAAGTTCGTCGTCGACGCGGCTATTTGCGTATGCCTCGCGAGTAAAGGCACGTCCTGCGCGGCCCATATCCACCGCCCGTTTGGGATCCTCAAGTAAATAACGGACTCCTGCAAAGAGGGATGATGCAGAAGCGCCCGCCAAGACCCCGTTCTGAAAGACCCTGACTTCGCCAAACTGATGTGCGGTACCTGACATCAAGTCTGGTATGCCACCAACGCCGGTAGCCACGAAAGGCCTGCTCGAAGCCATAGCCTCAAGCAGCGCCAGTGGCGTGCCTTCGTGCCTCGATGTCATGACCAACAGATCGATATCGGCGTAAAAGTCGGAAAGATCGCTTTGCCAACCCATTAGAGTGACCGCTCGGGTCAAATGCCTTTCCTTCAGGCAAACTTCCACTCGCTGCCTTAATTCACCATCTCCGATAATCAGAAGCCTTGCCGAAGGGTAGGACGCCAGGATGAGCGAAGCCAATTCCACAAAAAGCTCAGGGTCCTTGATTGGAGCCAATCGTCCCACCCATCCAATCAGGGGGCTGCTGTTAGGGCATGCGATCTGATTTCGGATCGAGCCACAGTGGCCATCCACGCGCAAAAAGCGCTCCAGATCAAAACCGACACGGATCGTCACGACTTTTTGCGGAGGTGCTATGCGAAACTCTTCGATCAGGTCGCGACGCTGCTCTTGGCTTAATGCCACCAAACAATCTGTCCAGCGAGCCAGGAACCGCTCAATCGTGAGATAAACTTTGGCCTTCCATGTGGGAAAATGCCCTCGAAATACATGGCCGTGAAACGTATGTACGCAGATCGGAACCCCGGCGAGGTGGGCGGCGATCCGGCCCAGCGCCCCGGCTTTGGCTGTGTGCGTGTGCACAATGCTGGGCCGCTCCCTCCGGAAGACTTCGAACAGTTGCCAGAGCGCGCAACAATCGTTCCATAGGGAACCGGTTCGCGAAAGACTGCGGACTCGGACCGGATGCAATCCCCGGCCAATGACAATGTCTTCCATGCTTGCTTCGGTGTCTTCCACCGTCCCGGTCAGCAAAAGAGTTGGGTATCCCCTCTTCATTAGGCCTTCGGTGATCAGCATGACGGCAACCGAGGCCCCACCAATGCAAAACCGGCTGATCAATTGGGCAATCTTATCCTGCTGTTTGGGAAAAGCCTCGGGGCGGATAATGGCCCCGGACTCGGTCAGCTCTCTAACTTGAGGTTGCAAATGAGAATTCCTCGGGCTTGACTGCCGCTAACCTTGCAACGAACCTAGGCAAGATCTTTTCCGATCTCACTTGCGAAATGTTGCAGTGATAGCGGCTTGATGGATTTTTCATTTGAATCCGGATGGCTTACGGCTTCCCAGACTTCTTGCCATCGGCGCAGGTCGCTACTCTCCAGCGGGAGGGCTCGATGCCGGAGTACGCGATAGTTCAATCCAGTCGCGGCTGCAAAAACCTCGACGAATGCCTTCAGTGCGTGCTCGGCTACGCCCCGCCAAGCCATCGATCGATTGTTTTCCATTGCATGCGAACTCCCCGCGAGCAGCTTTACAAAATGATATCGACCGGTAAGGGCCTTTTCTAAATTGAAGGTGTCCTCGCGGTATCCAACCAGAATATCGGGCATGCTTGCGAATCGGCTAGTTCGATAGACGCGGAGCATCAGGTCTTGATCTTCCATCCGAATCGCTCCAGGCCGGTACGTGTGTTTTCGGAACCAAGCCGTTCGACCCATCCAAGTTGGATGCGGAAGGTAGAAGCCCGCCCAGGGCCGCTTGCAGATTTCCTCGTGCGTTTGCAAAATCGTCCGCGTGCCTAATGCGCGCCCATTGCCTTGGAATACAAGAATGCCTGCTCCCAGCAGGTCGACTTCGGGATGCTCCTCAAGGTAAATGACCTGTCTCTCCAACCGCTCCGGATATGCCACATCATCTCCATCCATCCTCGCGAAGTATTGCCCCCTGCTACCGGCAATGGCTTCGTTCAAGCGCTGCGATATGCCCCGCTGAATGGCGCCTCCAACCACGCGGATTCTCTGATCGCTGAAGCTCATGGCGATTTCCATGGATTTGTCGGTCGACCCATCGTCGATCAGTAACAGTTCCCACTCTTGATAGGCTTGGCGCTGGATCGAACGGATCGCCATCTCCAGGGTTTGCTCGCAATTCCGCACGGGCATACCGACACTCACGAGTGGATGACAATCAGAGATCATTGCTGAAGACATAACTGCACTTGGCTCCTGCATTTCTGTCGCGAAGGTAAGCTGTCAGAGAATATGTCGCTGAGGCTGGAATACTCGCGGACCGTGGCCAGGCCCATCTTCATTGCGTTTTTGGCGTCTTGGAGCTGTGTTTCACAGCATTCACCCAAATGTGGTTTGTGAATGCCTTCGCGCCAGTAAGCCGATAGATAAGGCCGTCCCAGAATG
The DNA here is from genome assembly GCA_963779275.1 of Terriglobia bacterium. Taxonomy (GTDB): domain Bacteria; phylum Acidobacteriota; class Terriglobia; order Acidiferrales; family UBA7541; genus Palsa-360. The sequence goes on along the minus strand of CAVZXL010000012.1, from coordinate 174,068 downwards.
CCTCGTACCTGATCTGGCTCCACTTTGCCTTAAATACCATCGGATCCCCGTGCATCTTTACGATCTCAAAGTAGGTCTGCAAATGCGTGCGGAGCCAATCACAGCTGAGAGACTGCGGATGCAATACTCCGATTCCGACTTGAGCAATTTGTGCAACTTCCTCAAAGGGGAGTCCAGATCCACATGTAAGACAACCCTTCCACCGGGTTTCAAGACTCGATCGATCTCGCCCAGTACGCCACTCGGGTTGAAAGTGTGATCCGAAACATTGATACAAAAACAGAATCGAAGGATTCGGCAGCCAACGGCATGCACTGACCGTCAGCTTGAATAAGCTCAATACGCTTGCCCCAGTGCCCGTTCCATTGCGAATACTGTGAGGCAAGCGGATCAAGACCAACGCTTCGTGCTACATCGATGAAATATACGATTCCTACCGGCCCGCATCCCACATCAAGTATCGCTTGATCGCGAAACGAGTCGAATGAAATATCAAGTTCCGCCAAGTGCCGCTTCCATTCCCTAAGGCGTGCGTCGAAGGGCATCTCTTGTCATTTCAGGGTGGACCAATACGCCCATTCTCCCTGTCGGGTCGTCTGTTGGGAAGCTCCTGGCTTAAGCGCCTGCTGTAGAGCATTCATGGCGTTGTCCTTTCCGATTATTTCCAAGCTTCCAGCATCAGGTGGTTTCGGTTCACCAAGCCCAGTTTTCGAATGGTTTTGTCGGCGAAGCGGCAATATCGGTAAGCTGCACCAGGGCCCAGCAGTCGCAATACGTACGTCACGCCCCGCGTAAACGCCAAGTACTCCACTCGGTGCTTCCGGAATCCGGTATCGTCCGCCAGTTGGGTCAGGGACGCGGGGGTAAACGGTCGGACATGCGTGTAGTCGTCGTAAAATGCAAACATGTCGTTCGGCGAAGGGACAATGACGCAGGCATACCCTCCTGGCTGCAGTACCCGGTGCAGCTCAGCCAAAGCGCAATCGGGCTCAGTGAGATGCTCGAACAGCCAGCAGCAAAAAATGCCTTGGAAATAGGAATCGGCAAAAGGGATGCGATATGCATCCCCCAAGTGCGTATTGATCCCCTGCCGACGGTAATGTTCCACCAAGTCAGGCGCGTTATCCACGGCGACGATATCTTCCAGGTTTTGTTTCGTGAACCAGCACCGCCCCGGTCCCAAATCCAGTATTGGCTTCTTGCCGGAAAACCGGGTGTGGTACCAGAGCGAGCCGTAAACCATCTCTAGATCACGGATTACCGGCGTTCCGGTCCGCAGGATGTAGCTACCGTACGCATGTCGCGACGCCGCCAGGGGTTCCGCGCTTTGTGACATGGTAGATGTCCCTCTCTTCTTCTTGAAAGAATATGCTCACGCTTAACAATCGGAACAAATCGCTTCCAGCTGATCGACGATCTTGGGCCAGGAAAAGCGAGACGCGCTGGCTCGGGCCTTGCTCGCGAGCGACATGCAAAGATTTTGGTCGCGCAACAAAACCGAAAGTTGATCTGCAAGGGCCGCTGCATCTCCGGCAGGGAAAAAACGCCCACTGTCTTCTGAAATCACTTCCGGCAGTCCTCCGTGCAGGCTGGCAACCACTGGCTTCCCGCAGGCCTGGGCCTCAACCGCGGCCATGCCAAACATTTCCACCCGGCGCGTGGGCATAACGAATACATCCGCCATGTTGTAGACCGAAGCGAGTTCGCTTTCCTCGATGGCGCCAAGATAAATGCCGCCGCTCTCGGAAATCTGCCGCGTGAGCTGATTATCCCGGCTCCGGCCGAATTCGTCGGCGGGGCCGACGACTACGAGTTGACTGGACGGATGTTCCAGGCTGAGGCGCCGATATGCCTCAATCAGCACGTCAGTCCCCTTTTGCTCGCACACGCGGCCTACGTAAAGAATGATCCGCTTGGCTTCGATCCTTAGTGCGCTCTTCTTGACACTTCCACTGGCAGGATCAGGACGGAATTGCTCCAAATTCACCCCATTGTGAAGTACTTGCGCGGCAACACCGTCCAAGTCCCAATAATCTTTAGAGGAATGCCAGCAATGTTCCGAAACCGGAAGCAACCGGGAGAATTTGCGCAAAATGCGGCGGTACCACCAAAACAGAGGCGTCTTCCTGCCGCGACGGAACTCAAAATAATCATAGGACAACAGGGTCGTGCGCGCGATCCCATCACAGAAAGCCGCACCCTCCGGAAGACTGTGAAAGTGAAGTACATCTACTTCCTGATACCGCAAATCGCCAAGCGCCTTCTTCAGGTATTCGAGATCCCGGAGGTAACCCGAACTCCTGCACGCAATTCTGCGAATTTCCACTCCGTGATAGTCCGACTGGCTGCATCCGTTGTCGGCGGAATACACAATCACTCGGTGTCCACGGCAGGCCTGCAGCTTGGCAATTTCCAGCATCCTTCGCTGAATGGCTCCACCCTTGTTGTACAAGATCGGCAGGACAGCCGGCCCAAGGTGAACAATGATCATGGCGAGGCTCTCCGGCTGGCCTTCGTTGCAATTAATACGGCCGCGCAAGCGGGCTCTTTCACAATTTCTGCGTCCGCAACCTTCGTCAGCCACAACGCAAGACGACTGAGCAGCCAGGCCCTTGCACCTTGCGGCAGAACGGCCTCCGTGAGTCTTCCCAGAAATGCCGCCACGCGGTAACGTCCCACCCCGACGCAACCCGGACTGTCGATCATGTCCCAGAATTTACAAGCTTTGCCGGACAGGTAGGGTTGGAACTCGATTTCTGAAAATCCGATTCCCCGCAGCAGGTCTTCCCAGCCATTTTCCGAAAACAGATTGATGTGTTCCAATTGCCGTTGCCGCAACCGCGCGTACCAGCCCCAGGGAAACAGCAGATGCTGGTTCATGTGAACCAGAGGGATTGTGATTACCAGTTTTCCTCCCGGACGCAGTCCGCGAAAGCATCCCGCCAGCACTTTCTCGATGTCGGGAACGTGTTCGAGAACGCAGTTCGCGTAAACGGTGGCGAAGCAACCGTCTCCAACCGTAAGTTCGCGGACGTCCAGGCAGCGCAGGCCGCGGTAGAGCTTGCCGGACATCCTGCGGCAACGCTCGACCGAGCGCGGATTCACGTCAATCGCCTCATCAATCTCCTCGAAAACCAAACTGCTGAACCGGCCGTCTCCGCAGCCGATTTCCAGCATCGGGCGTTCGCAGGAAATCTTCTTGAGAGCCTGCACCTCGAAGTATCTCCAAAAAGCCTGCGAGGGCCATTTGTAGACCCGAAGAGTGGCGGTCATTGTGTCTTGCATAGCAACCTCACCGCGAGCTGCGCCGCAACATTGACGGGGCGCGCCAAAAAGCGCTGGCGCCGGCGCGGCCCTTCTTTCCGATCCAACAGCGAGCGATACAGTTCGAGATGGCTTTCCACCATCGCATCGATGGAAAAACGGCGGCGTGCATACTCGCTCATGGCTTCGCCTTTTGCTGCAAATTCGTCATAGTGGATGAGCATGTGACCGATCGCCGCTGCCAATTCTCCCGGCTGCCGTGGCGGTACAACAATCCCGTAGCCGCCCAGTTGTTCACGGATGCCGCCGACGTCGGTGGCCACGACAGGTGTCCCGCACAACATTGCTTCCGTGACCACGGATGGAAGCGCTTCTCCGAGACTTGGCAAAACGAAAACGTCGGACTGTTGATAGAGCATGCTGAGTTCCGCCGGCATCTTGCTTCCCAGGAATCTCACCCGGTCCCGCACCCTCAACTGATGTGACAATTGCTCATAACAACCCCTCAGCGTATCCACGTGGAATACCAATTGTAGCGTAACGTCCTGTGGTAGCAGAGCGAGGGCTTGCAGCAGTTGATCCACGCCTTTTTGCTCGCTCAGTTGGCCGACGAAGAGGAGTCTGGAAGGCCGATCCTTGCGTCCGCGGGAGTGTGGTGCGTACTGATAGATCTGCGGGTCAACGCCGTTCGGAATGATGGCATGAGTGGCGCCTGCCAAGGAAAAAGCATCGCGCTGAAATCTTGCCTCCGTCTGGGAGAACGAGACTACTGCATCGGCCCGGGACATGATAAATCGGCCCGCTGTCCGGTGAGTAATGGGCACTGGCAGGCCTGCCATGGCCGGACCGTCGTGGCTCGTATAGACGAGCGCCGCGCGAGAGTTGCTTGAGGCGGCGCGGATTCCACCAACTCCGCAATGATGCACGTGCACGATATCGAAGTTTCGCAGGTCGATGCGATCGTTGTGGCTGCCCGTAACCACGTGATGACCACGCTCTCTACAGCCTAATTCCAATATCGTTTCAGGCGTCATCGTGACCCTGGATCTGTAGTCCAGGTCCTTGCCATAGATTCCACCAATCAAGCAGATGGACATGGCTCTTTGCTCCACGGCCGCGTGGCCGCCGGCGTTTGGATCGCAAGTCAGCATTGTGTTTGACACGACGCTAAGCGCTGACCCGCCTCCGTGCAATTTTTTGCCACATAAAATATGCGCAGATGGGCCAGCAAAAATAAAACAGAATTTGGCTGACCACGGATATGCTTCCAATCACCAGGAATAGGAGCCAAACTGCGGCATACTGCCAAATGTAGACCTCAATTGTGCTCGTTGCGCGCTCAAAGAGACCCTGAAGGCGCATTGTCCCAATCGCGAGGACAGCAAAGCCGGCAATCACTCCCACGATATGGAAATTGAGAAACATTTCGCCAGAAAACGGAAGAATCTGGTCGAAGATATCCGGAGTCCCGTAGATCATTTCGTTGTAAATGACGGGGCCACTCGATTGGCGGAAGACCCGGCCTAAAATAGGCAAAGGCTCGACCAGGGAGGGAAACAGTGTTGTGCCGAGGTAAGGTCTCGTTCCCCACCGGCTCGTTTCGAGCAACAAGCCCATGTACTGGGGACCGGACCCATACATTTGGATCGTATCGAGCACGTCAACCTTCTGTGCAAGAAGATCCAAAACATCCGAATCGCTGAGCAGTTCTGAAACTGTTAGATTTCCAGTGAGATCGCTGTTGCGCACGACGGCGTAAAAAGGCGCGAGCAGCAAGACAACCAGCAATACGACACCGGCCACCGCGACGACGCCGAATGAGGCTTCTTTCCCTCGTGTAAGAAGAACCGCGATCATGGCGACCAGTGGAACCACAAAGGCTCCCCGGTTATAACTGAACGTCATATAACTGAAAATCACGCCTCCCATTGCGAGCAACGTGACGAAGGCTATCCAACGCGGTGATTTGCGTCCGGAGCTTCGATCGAGCCATCCACACCAAAGCATCACTAAGCCAAATCCCAGGAAGGGGCGCAACAGGAGGCTCGCCACACCGCTGAGCGTGTGCGATGCTTCCGCAAACCGCGTGATGGACTCTTCCGGATTATCGAAATAATTTATGACATTTCCTATATTCTGGAAGGCTAAAACCAAGCCGACAATCCCCAGCGCGATGCATACACTCGCGAATCGTAAGGTGGACTCGCTTTTTAGCGGACGGTTGTCCCCGTATAGCAATTGAGCCTTCTTCCCGATTGCCCGTCTCCGTGAGCGCCACTGGTAAGCCGCTGCAAACGAAATGAACGCGAGCGCCATGAGTTCCATCGCCCGATTCATGGCGAGAGTTGAGGGCAGATTTGGAAGCACGCCCACCGAAGGTCCGACTACCAGCAAGGAAAACGGCAGGACCACAAGTTGCAGGAAAAATAGGAATACCGCCCAATTCCAAGGACAAAGCGGCGTCTTCGCGATGGGCCTGCATGCAGGGAGCAGCGACACCACCAGTGCGAAGGTCATCGCGGCTATGACCGCTCCCGGGAATCGCCGCTCCGGAGGCGCATATGCGTAGGCAGTCAGCATGGCGGCCGCGGCAATCCATCCCCACGCGGGCGAAGACAGAAAAGACCCTAACCGGCACATGAACATCCCGGGTGATCGAGAAACCGTTTGTGCAGCGGAAGTCATACCCATTCTTTAGATCGAAGCCATTTTAGAGAACCGGCTCCGGAGGTAAAAAAACAAGCCGATGGAAGACAAGGATAGTGCGACACAATACCCGCCCGCCAATCCAACGGCCCCCCATTTTGGAATCGCCCAAAAAGAGAATCCCACAAGCGCAACTGCCAGCAAGACATCGAACCCCAATCGCCACCAAACACCACCCTGGCTGATTGCGGCGTATCCGAACACGTTGTTTAGCGCTTCAGGAACTGCGGAGAAAGCCAGGATGACCAGAATCGGCCAAGCGGAACGATAGGCAGTTCCGTACACGGATAGAATTGGAACGGCAAAAAGCGCGATGACGATTCCCGGCAAGATGGTCAACCCCAGATTCAGCAGTACATTCGCGTTGAAGACCTTGCTGTACCCGGAAGGATCGTCTTCGCCATGCAGATTCGACAGCATCGGAAGCGCGATTCCAGCCACAGTGCCCGGAATGAAAAGGATCAGCAATCTCCACTTGTCCGCTGCCGTATAAAGTCCCATCTCAAGGTATCCATCACGCTGATTTACCAGCAGGGCGTTGCATGCCCACATTGCAGGGCCGACTACGACTGAGGCAAGAAAGGCGGGCAAACTGAATTGGTAAAGGATGCGCCACTCTTTTGCGCAGGTCGCAAATTGATACGAAATCCGCGCCTCGGCACAAGCATATCGAATGGCCCTGTTGTTCAGGAGCCAGTTGGCCGCCACGCCGCCAATCAAGCCCCAAACCGCTCCGCGCAAACCACCATACTTGGCCCCGCTCACGATAAATACCAGACTCAAAAGCCCGGTCCAGAGATTTACTCGTGCAATCGCCTGGAATGCTTCGAGCCCTATTAAAGCCCCGTTTTGCGCTCCGTTCATCGCACCGAAAAAAACCAAGCCAGACGCAATAGCGAGCGGAGCAGCCAGATTGGGCGCGCCCAACGTGTGTTTTGCCAGGAAAGATGCGGTCAGGATGAGGGTTCCCGTCATGAGTATGCCCGAGATCAGGGCCGTGACCGCCGAAATGGCCAGGACGCGACCGGCTCGGTCCGGGTCTTTGCCCCGAAATTCGGCGACATACTTGGTTGCGGTCAAGCCCAAACCGAGGCCGGCGAAGATTCCGAACATGCCCGCTGTGCTCTGCAGGATTCCGAACTCTCCAAATCCCCTGGTTCCCAATAGACGAGCACAGGCCACGGATGCCGCCAGAACGGGGCCTCGCGAAAATACTCCGCCGATCAATGACCAGAAAGCGCCGGCCCTGAATCTGCGGTGCAGCGAAGCAGCAGGCGACAACTCTCGCTGCTCCGCAACGGGCGTGAGCGTGGAAGAGTCGATCACGATGCACGGGTCGGGCATATTTCAAGGTTTGCAACGTCCACATCCACCAGTACCGAGCGCCTGATCAGATCGAGTGAGATCACGACGCGAAGGTTTCCTCTTTGCCGGATCAATATCCCCTCCAAACCCTGAAAGGGACCGCACACAATGCGGACGCGCCTTCCGGCCACGATATAGGGAGAGGGGACGGCGCACGATTGCGCCAGGCCCGCTCGCAGTGCTTCGATCTCATAGTCCGGAAGAGCCGCGGGCACGCCGTTGAATCCAATCAGACGGACCACACCCGGAACTTCCAATATGCGCAATCGGTCCTTCAGATCCATTCGCAGAAAAATGTAACCAGGAAATAATGGCGACTCCAAAATCTTCCTTCGATCCTTCCAGCGCCGCACAGATTTGTAAGCGGGAAGGAAATGCTCCACGGATCGTCCAGCGAACTGATCAGCCACCCGCTTCTCGTGATTGGGGCGAGTGTAGGCCGCATACCAGTGGTGCATCGCGGGTTCACAAGTCGCACCCCCTGGAATCCACCCGATTGGATTGGCCACCGCAAGAGTTCCCATATGTGCTATCGCCTCACTGGATACAGCTTCGCCCTGTCACCTACAGGGACAAACGCGACCTAACCCTCTTATTCCCAGCTTCTTACGTCGCTTTCCACTGATTCGAGCAAGACTATAATTGCGAGCCTGTAATCGGCATTAGGCCCCGCGTGCTGCTGACCCGTTCTTAGCCACCGCTCCGTTCTTTGGGCCCCAAGGCAGCTGAGTTTTCCAGGTCGTTGCCATTTCATTCAGGAACATCTTTCGCTCGTCATGTGAATCGAGAGCTCGCCATTGCGTTTCCCCCAACACCCAGAAGGCAGACAGGCTCAGCACCATCAATGTACCGATGGAGATCAACATCAAACGCGGGGGATACGACTTGCGTTCCGGCACCTCAGGCGCATCGAGCACCTGCACGCTGGGTGTCTCCTTGGCCTCCTCCACTTTTGCGAGCTCGGACTGTTCGGTCAGCAACTCGAAGACTGTCTCCTGTATCTTGGCGTGGCGGTAGTAATCAGCATATTGCGCGCCGAGCAAGGGCAGCCGATGGATGGAGGGATACGGCATGTCACCCGACGGGTCCCCCGAATCGTTCGCTGGCGGATCGGCAGATGTCAGACTAGCGTTTTTCGTGCCAGGGACCGGGGTGCGGGCATCCGTGCCACGAAGCTTGTTGAGTTCATTGCGAAGGTCTTCGACGCGTGCATGCAAGGCGCGCACGCGCGAGTTGTTGTCCGTATAAATTTGCCGCAGCCCCTGGAGTTCGGATTGGGCGGCGATCATCTCTCCAACCAGAGTTGCTGCCGCATCGAGCATTGCCTTGCCCTGCTGCTGAATGTCCAAGGTATTGTTTTTGCTGGAAAAGTTTGCCAGTTGGGCTTCGGCGTCTTCCAAATCCTGCCTGACTGACTGCAGACGATCTTCCAGGAACACACGTTCTCGATGCGCGGACGATGTATTCTCGTGCGTGACTACACGGTTCAGTTGCTGCACGTATTCCTGCGCAATTGCCGCCGCGCGCTGCGCTTGCCTGTCTGTCACCTGGATCATGATAATCCCGCTCTTGCGGTCTTCGGAGATCACCGTGTTCATTCGCAAGGTGTTCCGCGCGTCTTCCATGTAGCGATCGTGATAAACCTTCCGGAGATCGAATTTGCTGATAACGGCGTCTTGCACCGTCTGGCTCTGCAATATCCCGACAAATAATGCTCCCGAGCTTTTCAAACCAAGCAATTCATTCGCCGCGGCACCCAGATCCGTTCCTGTCTTGGCTTTCGATGCGGTCGCCAGCAACCCGATCCCCACGTTTTCCTGATCTGAAGGCATCAACCTCGTGGTGGACTCGAACTGCTTCGGGATCAGGAAAGCAACGGCAAATGAAACAAGGAAACCTGCTCCTGCGGCGCGTAAAACGAATTGACGCCGGTCCCATATGAGCCGCAGCCGGCTTACCAGGGACGCCGGCGCGGATCCGACCTTTGCCGAACCCGAGCCATTGGGGGCATCGATCAGAGTTCCGCTGGGTCGCACCGTCGCATCGTCTTGGCCGCAACGATGTTCCAGCGATTCGACCGGTAGCTCATTCGAATTTGCGCGTCGATCATTCATTCCCTGATGCCCCCCTTTCCAACCTGAATTATTGCGTGGTCGCAGGTTAATGCTTTTCTCGAGGAGAGAAGCCTACCTCCAAAATCGCAGTAACATTCCTTTGTGGCCCGTTGAAAAGCAGCGGATAACTCGATATATGCTCGTATTGCAGTTCCGTTTTCAGAAAGAGGCCCGACCGGAGGTACATCTCATTGCGAACGGAATAGTCCTGCCAGGCCCCGCCCCCGGGTACTAATTCCGTGCCGACCGAACTCCTCTTGTAGAACAACTGCAGGCTATCGCGCGGCGAAAGCCAATATGTCAGCCATCCTTCAAACGCACGTCCGTCTCTGCCGACGGCGTTGCCGATCAGGTTGCCGCCGTTCGTATATCCGTCGCGATAATTTGCGTTCCAATAGTTGAACTGGCCTCTATTGGCAGGCCCCCCGGTGTACCCGGCGTCAAAAGAGATGCCGGGCTGCTCGGTCGAAACGGAATCCACGTGCAGATCAAGCTTGGGCAATCCGGGAAATCGTGTGATGTAGATGCCGGGACGCCACGGATTCTTCGGCGGATTCTTGATGGGCAGGATGTCGTCATCCGCGTAGGCATCTCCATAGAGAACGATGTAGTTGCGAACCCACGGGACATAAAACGTCCAGTCCATCTCGGTGTGAGTGTCGCCCGGCACCGATCCGAACTGGTTGTTATGAAGTCCAAAAAAACTTTGCAGGAACAGCTTTGAGGTAATCGGCTGGCCGCTGGATTGGCCTCCGATGGTTACCGTGCGCGCAAATCCAAGTTCCAGAAGCGGCACAGGTTTAAAACTTATCTTTTGTCCATATTCGAATGGGCGCGGAACGTATGGATGCCCTTGCAGCCGCCCGAAAAATTCATCGATTCGAACTGGACCGAAATATCGAAAAATCCAAGGCAGTCGAATCGGTTCGGGATTCACAAATCGAACCATGTTCACCGGCTGAATGTTATTGCTCCAGATCAGAGACCCTCCAGGAGCGGTTGTCCAGGAAAGGCTTTGACTGCCCAGGGTGACTTGGAAGTTGCCCAGATTCACGCCCACATAGGCGTCCAGAAGTTGCACTCGATTCCTCGAAGCAAAAGGACCAGCTGACACCTGCGACTCAGGCACCAAGTCAGCGATGGAAATGGCGGTGACCGCTGGCGAGGAAAGTGCAGGAGCGGAGGGCGCATGCTGGTATTCCGCTTGAAGGTAAATCGTAAGCGGTCCTACCGAGGCGCTGAATGATCCGCCGGCCTGCCCGTTCATTCCACGCCCGAAGGGCCGGCCGAAATCGTAGGAAACGGTTTGCCCGAAGTGAAAACTATTGGTCAGGGCCGGCCCGCTGATCGATACACCGCGGACATAAACCGAGTCGAGATTTGCAGTGAGATTGCGGCCCCCGCTCAGCAGATTGATTTCGTAAGCAAACTCCAGAGCCAGTTGAGATTGCAGCCGGACTACATCGTCATCATCCGAGGTCTGGCTCTGTTCAAGAGCTTCGCCGGCCTCTTCGGTGAGGCGCGCGCATTCCATGCGCGTCCACGGCTTCAAACCCATGATTTGAGTGTTAATCATCCGCAATCCAGCCAGCCTCTCGAATGCCGGATAGACCCAGCTATCGAGCGGGACGGATGGGGAACCCACCTTCTTACGTTCTCGATGCTCTTCGTCGTCGGTTCCGGAGAGACTATCCCAGCCTCCCCCTCCGAGTTCCGGGTCATGGTGCGCGCGATAAACTTCACGTCCAATCAGCCAGCCAATTGCGGCGCCGACGACAACGTCCGAAGGAAAATGTTGTTTCCCGGCGACACGGGCAGCGCTCACGGCCGTGGCGAGGCCATACGCCGCGAACTGGGTTACGGGACTGGGATATTCATGGGCGATGACGCTGGCAATGGACCACGCGACCGCTGAATGGTCCGACGGAAACGAAACACCACCGTGGAGGAAATCACCAAGCCCCTGGCCCTGATCGGGGCGTTCCCTTCCAAAGGCATACTTGAATGCAGTATCCACGGCAAAGCTATTGATCGCCGCTTCTCCCGCGAGGACGCCGGTCTCCCGTTGGTGGTCGTCGTGTGAGAACTTGCTCCAGACATAAAGTCCTCCGCCGGCGCCAATCAAGGAATAAATGCCATAGTTCGAAAAGCTCGTGTACCGGTCGAGTTTATGAGGATCGGAAGAAAGCGCGGGTGGAACTGCCCGGTCCGTTGCCAGGAAACCTCCGCTCACCGCCGCCAGAGGAAACAACCAGGTTCCATCCGCCCAGCGGAGGTGGCTTGGACTGGTCCAGATGGCCTTTTGATCGGACACGAGATTCTTCAAGAACGGCACCCCGAGGGAATTCGAATTTGAAATGGGCGGCTCATACGTGCTGTCCTCGAGTTTCGCACCAGATTTGCTCTCCGGATCTTTGTCTCCTGACTGCACTGCCGGGATCGCCGGCGGATCGTTATCTTGCAGCTCTTGCGGCGTGGCGTAGCTAGTGCTGCAAAGAGTTGTCAGGGCCATCAGCAGGCACCCGGCAATTGCGAACTCCTTTCTTCGCGTCATATTCGGCCCACGCTTCAGTTCTTGCGGACTTCATTCGGAACCGCATCTTTCATCCTGCGGGCTCCAAGCGGAGCCCGCACCCGTCATCCTGCGGGCTCCAAGTAGAGCCCGCACCCATCAGTATCGCAGCGCAATAAACAAGGTGCTGGCAATCGCCGACGCCGTCTGCGCGGTCAGTAAGACGCTTTGCCATTGCATCCCGCCACCCAATGCCTTCTCTGGTACGACCACAGTATCTCCCGGCTGAAGCGTGGCACTGAGCGATTCCCCGCTGAGCAGGCTCGCCTTCGAGCCAATTACTGAACCGTCAGCCCGGATCACAAAAATCGCCTTTTTATTGGCGACCTGCGTGGGCCCTCCCGACTGGCTGAGATACCACTTCGCACTCTTTCCAGGACGGAACGATACGGCCGTGGGATTGAAGACTTGACCCGTCACCATGACGTAGCTTGGCCTCTTGGGAATGACGAGAATGTCTCCGGTCCGGACCTCGACATCGGCGGGCGTGTTCTTCCAGCGCTCGATCTTGGAAGAGATGCGGATTGTTACGCGCCCCAACGGAGGGTTGCTGGTCAGTTGATTCAGCGTGGATTGCCATTGCTGAATGGCCGTGAGTTTCGCCTGCTTTTCTTTTGGATCTGTATCCGGCAGCAGTTCCAGGCTGCTCTGAGCATCTTTGACCCGCAGGATGACTTCGGTCTGAGTCTGCGTTTCCATTTCACGCACCTGCACCCTCTGCAGGATGGCGCCATATGGGTAGGCGTTCGGCTGGAAACCGCCCGCTCTCTCCAGAACCGAACTCAGGCGTTCTCCCGGACGGATTCCATACGTTCCCGGGTGACTCACCTCGCCTTTCAGCATGATCGAGGCTCCGAGATCATTCCAGCCTGCGAGCTGCCGAATCGTGAGCACGTCCCCGTTGTGCAATGACACGTTCGATTGTGAGTCGCCGGAGAGAGCCGCCGAAAGCGCGATCACTTGATGTTGTCCCAACAACTTGCTGTTCTGGGACCATTGATATTCCGTCAAGTCAGCGGATTGCGCGTCCGCGCTGGGCTTGAGGCCCCCGCCAATGCGAATTAAATCGGAGACGTGCATGTTCGTGGACAGCGGATAGCGCCCAGGTTTTCCAACCTCGCCCTGGATATAGACCGTGGCCGGTTCGACCGCATCCGGGTTCCGGTGGATCAGGACACGGTCGCGTGGTTGGAGAATAATGTTCTCGACCGGATCTCCTCCCAGGGCCGCGCTCAGATTGACGCTGAAGATTTTGAATTTTCCGTCCGGCAGATATCGGAATACTTGCGCGTCCGCCATTTGCGCGTCCGGAGTGAGCCCTCCGCCAAGATGCACCGCATCGGTCAAACGGATCTGGCCGGAAGTCTGGTAGGTTCCCGGGGTGCGCACATCACCCAGGACGGAGACGTTGGGAGGATTTTCAAAATCAAAGCGGCTGAAGATCCGCACCGTGTCCATCGGGTGGAGCACGGGCGCCTGAGAAGGATTGGAGAAGGCATCGGCCAAATCAAAGCCTATGACGCTCGGATGAAAATCCGGCGGGCTGAGGCGAATGATTTCGGCGTATTTTGTCGAGGGCTCAGGAAGCAAGTCTTTATACGAGGAAATTACATCGGTGACACGTATGTTATCGCGGAAGGAATAGCGGCCCGGACGCACGACATGACCTTCCAGGTAAATCGCGTCTTGATTGTAAGGCGCGATGGGGAAGACACGAATTCGATCGCCATCCTGGATGTCGAAGGATTCGAGCTTTTTCGCAACTTCCCCGGCGTTGCCCGCCTCGGGAATGTCCACGCTCAACATGGTCTGTTTATCATGGGCGACCAGACGCTGAACCTCGATATGGCGGAGAGCGGCGGCGGGAAGAAGCCCGCCGGCAAGTTCGAGGACGCTGGCCAGATTCTTCTCATCGCGCAATTCATAGATAGCCGGGCGGCGAACCATTCCTTCGACCGTTACCTGCGGCCCGATTGGCGGGACTTGAACGGTATCGCCGTTCTCGAGCCTCTGCAGGTCCGTTTTCACTCCATGGAGCAAAAGATCGTAGACGTCCACAGTCTCCACGAGTTGCGTGCCCCGGTAATGCTTGAGGATACGCATTGACCCTCGCTGCGTCGGGCCGCCGCCGGCGAACAAAGCGTTCAGCGGAGTGGAAAGCGAACTGATGTCGTACGCACCGGGGTTGGCAACATCGCCCACTTCATAGACCCGGATGGTTCTTAGTCGGGACAAGGAAACATCCGCTGAAATATCGCGGAATTGTGTCCGCAGGATCTGCTGCAAATTCTGTTGCACTGCCGCCAGGCTCTTTCCGCTGACCAGGATCGGCCCGACTTCCGGCAGGCTGACGCGGCCCTCGCGATCCACAACCCTGTACAAGCGCTGCGACACACCGCCCCAAAGATCGACCGACAATCCGTCGCCGGGCCCCACCACGTAGTCCGGCCCGACCGGGAGATCCATGGGGATCAACTGCGAGTCGCGCGTCCCATTCTCGAATACCTCAGAGCCGAACCTCTTCGGAATGGCCGGGTGCGCGACGGCCTGCACATACATATCGTAAAGCGATGGAATATCCTCATAAGGGCTCGTCTTGCGAACCACCTCCGGCGACTGCGATCTTGCCCTTGGTTGAAATTCACGAATGTATGGCTGTATCGGAGAGGCAGACGAAACATCGCCTGGCTCCGCAGTATTCCTCCCGGAACCAGCGATCGAGTTCAAATCTCCCAGAGCGCTGTTCGGAAGGTTTGCTCCCAGTCCATACTCCGCGAGCAATCCATCGCCAGGCTTTCCCCTGTCAATCGGATTGCCGCCTGCCAAAAGATCTCGGGAGGAGCTATCCGACCCCAATCCACCGGGTTGCAATGCGGAAGGCCCCGGCGCGCTGACGTTAAGAGCGCTGAATGCGCGGGCGGAATCGTACGTGCCCGGCGCGGAAGATGGAGGTGGCATGGCGCTGGAATTGTCGCCATCTTGTTGCGATAGTTGCGCGCGCAAGAGCGTATTTCCACTTTGGGCGGGGAGATTAGGAGAATTCGGCGCTGCCGGCGCGGTTCTGGAGCCCGGTATTTGCTGTTGCCCCCCGGAACCGAAACGGTCCGGGCTTGAGGAGCGGGTTTGAGAAAGTCCACATTCGGTTTCACGTTGTGGATCGCAGAATTCAGAATTTTGCTGGCCGAGGCTTTCCCGTTGACGAGCTTGCGACAATTGCTCCTCTTGATCCTGCGCAAGCCATTTCGTGCGTTCCTTGACCAACATCTCGTGCTCTTTTGCCATGTCCGATTCGGGGTTCAGCGTGGGCAGCAGATACCCGTAACGTTGGACTAGTGCGGTAGCAACGGACCGGAATGCAACGTCCGTCTCCAACCGCTCGAAGATGGCATCATTGGACAAGTCCGCATCGCTGACAATTTGTCCGTGGTCGGTAGCGTCCTTGGCAACCCAGTGCTTCAACTCGACCATGAGTCCTGTGTCTTTGATCAGAATCGTTTTGATTTCTCCCGCCGAGGCCGCTACCCGGCTCATGTTCTGCAACGCTAGGTCCGATATATTTGTGGCAGGTGGGTTGACAGGCCGCTGCTGCGCAAAAACAGGAAACGAGATCCCTGCAATCGCAAACAAAGCCCCCGCGAACACGCCCCGCAATTTCACTATCGACTTGCGATGCGACGACAAATTGGATCCTGGATTCACGTTTAGCCTCCCACGTGCTCGATCTTATGGCGCAGGGTGCCCAGGATTCCCGCCTGGGAGGCTTCCACTTGGCTTTCGTGAATATCGAAAGAAGCCCAGAAGAAGATGCTGCTGTTACGCTGTGGGGCCAGGGCCAATATTTTCATTTCGGGGTAGCGGCGAAGCAAAATATCGCAAAGCGGAGGTCGTTCGTCTGAATCGTCCAAAGCGATAATTAAAAAATCCGGACGCGTCCCGTTCACTACGTCGACGATTTCATCCTGGTTCGTTATCTCCGCGACGATTTCGATGTCTGGTTGCTCTGTGATCGTTTCCAAAACCAAGTCGCGCATTAACCTTGGCTGATTCGCGACTACAACACGGATGGGTGGGGTCATCAGCTACGCTCCGTCTTCCAAACGGTCCAAACTACTGGAAGTTCGGGCAGAGTAGTTGAATCAGAAAAAAACGGGAAGGTTCAAAAGGGACCGAAATTAATTTGCAGAAAAGAGGTCATGAGGGCAGCTAAATAGCCGAAGCACACCATCCAAAATGCAACCTGCGTTAGTACTTTTTTAGTACTTCGTTTCCGGGCGATTCCCGGCTGCAACTTTTTTTAGCCAGCAGGATTTGTTAGGTGATCGGTTAGTATGCGATTTTAGTATGTCTAAGAATACTAAATTTTAATTACGGTACTAACATCATCCTGTGATATATAGGTGGCGTCAGCCCAAACCTGAGGTTAGACCGAAGGCCGAGTGGGGTTTATCCCACATGCAAATACAGGATTCAGAGTATCGGCATCCCCAGCGGAATCCAATATTACATATCTTGGTTGCTGATTGCGCTAGGAACGCAGGATTCTATGTCCGAGGATAAATCTTCTGTTTTCCTGGTGGCGGGAAATCGCCTCTTGCGTGAGACGCTTGCAAAGCTTCTCACCCGCAAGGGGGATTTCAATGTGTGCGGCGTGGCCCTGTGCGTGCCCGACAATCCGCACCCCGTAGTTGCCTCGGGGGCTGGAGTCCTGATACTAGATTCGGCTTCCGCGCGACTGTCTTACTGCGCATTTATATCCAGAATTGTCAGCCAGGTACCAAGCATCAAGGTAGTTATGATCGATATGGATGACGATCGGGATATTTTCCTGGAATGCGTGCGAGCAGGGGCCGTGGGCTATATTCTAAAGGACGCTTCCGCCGCGGAGGTAGTGTCGGGGGTACATGCGGCCGTCCAGGGGCAAGCGGTCTGCCCTCCCCAGCTCTGTGTGCATCTGTTCCGGGCGTATTCGCGGCATTGGACAACGATTCCAAGCGCGCGAATAAGACTTGAGTTCGGATTGACCCGCCGGCAACAACAGATTGTGCCTCTGGTCGCTGCAGGGCTCACGAATAAAGAGATTGCATCTCACCTGAATCTTTCCGAGCAAACTATCAAGAACCACATCCACGGAATCATGCACCGTATAGGTGTCGATGATCGCATGCAGGTAATTGACTGGCTGAATCTCTCGGGGCAGGCACAATAGATCTGGAATGCGCTCGCTTTAAGTTGCGAAACACCACAGTGCGGCCTCGTTGGCGAGTCGAGGGATAATCGCCGGGTTCGATTAATTCTGCAATGCGAGCGTCAAGGTTTGCAGGTTTGAGCCGGTGCGAAGCTTTTCCAAGCGATTTCGGAAATGCGCAGGGTCGATTCCCGCCGAGGAACAGACCGTGCGGTAGTCCTCGTTGTCTTCAAACAGGAATTGTTCGGCTTCACGCTTCTTGCGCAGCGGGCCGCTGATCCACTCCTGCACTGTGTTAGCGAGCACTGCACGCCACAGCCGCTGTTCCGGTACTTCTTTTGTTTCGGAATTGTGAACTTGAACTTCGAGCATTTTGCCCCCTCAGGTCCGGCAGCCTTTTTGGCGCGCTGAACTTACGGAGTTGAGTAAGGCAAATACGAGACCATTGCCAGAAAATCTCCCGAAAGTTAGGCCGGATTCGTCGCAGATTCTAAAGGACTTAGGAGCGATGCGCGAGGCAATCTAAAATCCCGGCGGCGACGGGTGTTTCAATCTCAGACAAACAGCCCGGGGATGTTCCAGCCTGCCACGGATTTCCGCAGATGCGGCCAAGCATGACAGGTGAAGAGGACAAAGACTGGCGGCGAAACCGCGTAGAAAGATTTAGCTGGAATACCAGCCGGGTGACCTCTGGTATTTCCGACGGTACGTGATCCTGCTTTTCTTCCCGCCGGAAATGAATTCGAAGATGATCCACTTACTTCCATTCAAGCGAGCCTTGCCGTGATTCTTGGACGTCGAAAGAACAAGCCAATGGCCCGCGACAATCTCGTAGGTCCCGCGCTCGCTCAGAATCTGGTAGCTTCCATCTGAATTCAATTCCAGGGATGGAGCTGTGCACGCCTGAGCTTTTCCTGCGACTTCGATCTTGGTGCAATCATATGTACCGGAGAGATATGTTTCCGCGCGAGCGGGCAGCGCGTAGAGGGAAAGCGCGACGGCAGCCGCAAGAAATAGCCTGGTCGCGCTGCAGACCGCTGTGTGGCAGGTTGGCATAAAGGGTCCTGGATTCCTATGTCTAAGCGGTCCAGAGGGGCTGCGGTCCGGCCCGGAGCGCTTTCCCTATGAACCAGTGCAAGGCCCATGCCAGACTGCATGTCTTTTAAATGACACATAATGCGTGCCTTAGATGAACAGCGACTGTAAAAGACTCCATTTGTGTGCACCGAACTTGTGTCTAAGTGCACACTAGAGGAACGCATTTTCCACTCTTCAGGCATCCTAATATGAGAGCTTAGGGGCGCTTGTTATCTATAGTTCTGGCAGAGAATGCGTTCCTCATCCGCACGGATACCCTGATAGAATTAAGGACATCGAGGGGGAGAGTTCAGTTGGACGTGATCAAGCAATCCACCGACGAAAGCGCCGAGGAAACCGCCTCGGTGAGTGAGTTCGAGCGCGAAATCGCGCTCCTGCTGCGCGCGGAAAATCGCGATCCCTTCCGGTTGCTTGGACCCCATATTGTCGAGGAGGCCGAAGAAAAGCGGCTTGTAGTCCGCGGCTTCTTTCCCAAGGCAAGTGATGTGTCCGTGGTGCTGAAGGGACATCCCGACCCGATCCCTGCAGGGCGTATTTCGGCGGAAGGCTTGTTTGAAGCGGTCCTCCCGTTGTTCCCCGAACTTCCCATTTCGCCGTC
Source organism: Terriglobia bacterium (assembly GCA_963779275.1). Classification (GTDB taxonomy): domain Bacteria; phylum Acidobacteriota; class Terriglobia; order Acidiferrales; family UBA7541; genus Palsa-360. The sequence continues at coordinate 155,166 of CAVZXL010000012.1, read as the reverse complement.
CAGCTATCGCTGGAGCATTCGTCAACCGGGGCAGGCGCAAAGCGAATTTCACGACCCCTACGCATTTCCCCCGCTGCTCTCCGATTTTGATTTGTACCTGATGGGCGAGGGGACGCATTATTTGAAATACGAGAAGATGGGCGCCCATCCAGTAACGGTCGACGGCGTAGCCGGAGTGCAGTTTGGCGTGTGGGCTCCGAATGCGATGCGCGTCAGCGTGGTCGGGGATTTTAATTCGTGGGACGGCCGGACACACCCGATGAGGAACCGCGGCCCCTCGGGCGTCTGGGAACTTTTTGTGCCGGGGCTATCCGAAGGCTCGCTCTACAAATACGAAATTCGTCCATTGTCTTCGGATTTGCCGGTCCTCAAGAGCGATCCCTACGCCTTCCGGTCGGAACTGCGCCCTTATACCAGTTCCATCGTCGCCAGTCTGGATCACCATATCTGGAACGACCAGGGTTGGATGGATTACCGTGCGAGAAACGATTGGTTCACCTCGCCGGTCTCGATTTACGAGGTGCACCTGGGCTCCTGGCGGCGCGTGGTGGAAGATGGCAGCCGGTGGCTCTCCTACGTGGAAATCGCCGAGCAGCTGATTCCCTATCTGAAGCGGATGGGTTACACCCACGTGGAATTGCTTCCGGTGATGGAACATCCGTTTGACGCGTCCTGGGGATATCAGACTCTGGGCTATTTTGCGGCCACCAGCCGCTTCGGCTCACCCGATGACTTCATGACCCTGGTCGACCGGTTCCATCAAGCCGGCATTGGCGTGTTTCTGGATTGGACTCCCGCGCATTTCCCCCGTGACGCGCACGGCCTTGCCGAATTTGACGGCACTCATCTGTACGAGCATGCGGACCCGCGCCAGGGCACGCACCCCGACTGGGGAACGCTGGTCTTCAATTACGGCCGCAACGAAGTCCAGAATTTCCTGATCTCAAATGCTATTTTCTGGATCGACAAATACCACATCGACGGTTTGCGCGTGGATGCGGTGGCGTCGATGCTGTACCTGGATTACTCGCGGCGCGAGGGTGAATGGGTGCCGAACGAATTTGGCGGGCGAGAAAATCTTGCCGCCATCGCGTTCTTGAAACGGTTGAATGAAGTCGTTTACGCGAGGCACTCCGGCGCCCTGATGATCGCCGAGGAATCCACTTCCTGGCCCATGGTGTCCCGCCCGACATATCTCGGCGGACTGGGCTTCAGCCTGAAGTGGAATATGGGCTGGATGAACGACACCCTGGGCTACTTCTCGCAGGAACCCATCCATCGAAAGTATCACCACAACCGCATGACGTTTTCCATGCTCTATGCGTTCACGGAAAATTTCGTCCTGCCCTTTTCGCATGATGAAGTGGTCCACGGCAAATCCTCCCTGCTGAACAAAATGCCCGGTGACATGTGGCAGCAGTTCGCGAACCTGCGCCTGCTCTACGGCTACATGTACGCGCATCCCGGGAAGAAACTGATGTTCATGGGCGGCGAATTTGGGCAGCGCGCCGAGTGGGATTCCAGCACCAGCCTCGAATGGCACTTGCTTGACTACGCTCCGCATCAAGGTCTGCAAAACCTGACCGCCGATTTGAACGCAGTATATCGCAACGAGCCGGCCCTGCACCAGGTGGATTTCGACTGGCATGGATTTGAGTGGCTCGACTGCAGCGACTCCGATGCGAGCGTACTTTCCTTCCTGCGCCGGGCGAAAGATCCGCGGCGATTTCATCGTCATCGTCACCAACAATACTCCCGTACTTCGAGAGAAAACTACCGTGTAGGCGTGCCTGAACTTGGCTTTTACCGGGAAATCATGAACACCGATTCGGAAAAATATGGCGGAAGTAATGTAGGAAATCTTGGCGGCCTGCACGCTGAAACAATTCCCTGGGGCAATCACCCGTATTCCATCAATTTGCGGCTTGCCGCCCCTTGCAGCCGTTTACTTCAAACACGAGCGCTGGTAGGCCACCAGTAGGATAGGCTTTAGCCTGCCCTACCGGAAATTCGCGCTAGTCATGAATAACGAAGAACGCCTCTTCCTTGATTGCATCGTTTGGCCAGCCGCGGCGTTTTACAATTCCTTTGGTATTTTCGATCATTCCGGGATTCCCGCACAGGTACACACGGGTATTCGCCGGCGTCAGATTCCATTGGTCCGTATACTTTCGCACAATGTCGTCAACGCGCCCAGTTTCCCCTGTCCACGCTTTCTCACCTTGCGGACGGCTGATTGTGGGAATGTAGGTCAGCCAGGGAAATTCAGCAGCTGCCTGAGTCAATTCAGCGGCGTATCCCAACTCCGGGAGTGGCTGGCGCCTTCCAGCATAAATAGTTTGTGCTCGCCGCGAAATTTACCCGCCTTCCACTCATTTTGAAGGTGGCGAAAAAAACTGACAAAGGGTGATACTCCGGTGACGGTGGCGATCAGCAAATGATTCGTGCGCTCGCTGGAGAAATCAAGTGTCAAATGCCCTTTCGCGATTTTCCGCAACGTAAGCTGGCTGCCAACGCCGGACGCGTGAAGCTGAGGCGTCAATTGGCCGTGGGGAACCAGTTCGACGAAAAATTCCAGAAACTTCTCATGAGGGGCGGAGGCAATCGAGTAAGGCCGCTCGAGACGCTTATCTTCAGACGCTACTCCCAACGTCGCATATTGACCTGGCAAATACTTGAATTCTCCGCCCGGATCAATCCTCATGATCCAAAGGTCTTCCGAAATTTCCCGCCGGTCCAGAATCCGGGCGGAATAGAATTTGTCACTTGAAGGGAGCATCCCATCTTCCTTTCGTATTACTCGCTGAGTTCAGAATTCCAAACGCTCTAGGCAAATCCCGCGAAAAGCGAAGGTGCTCCAAACTTTCTGGAAATCGGCGGGCAGGTGAATAACCGAATTCAAATGAAAGTCACCCCGGAGGTTCTCGCTTGAGTTCGCGACCCAATCTATTACGCAGGTCAATCGCTACGCGACGGGGTGCCCGGCGGCTACTTGGCCTCCGCCAGACACGGCGGCACCTCTATGTCGCCGCTCTTGTTAAAATCAAAGTAATCCATCCGCATGCCGCCGTGCATGCGGGCGTCGTTCATCTCGAGGCGCGCCGGAAAACCCGTATCTTTCGCGACGTGCATGCGGATCGGCCCGTGGTACTCGCCGTTATCCAACACGTAAAACTCGTACGTAGTCACCGCAACGCCCTCCAGCATTTGGTCGCCGACCACGCGCAAATCGGTCATTGGAGGCGGGGCACTCCGATTCACCGTCTTCCTTGGCTTTGGTGGGCAGGCACGCATTCCACGTGTAGAAGTCGTGAGCTTTCTTTCTCAACGAAAGCCGCCACATCCGAAGCCGCCGTGGATGCTGCCATCACCGACTGCGCTGATCGCACCCATTGGCCCCTGGGCCAGCGATTGCGCAATTGACCGGGCCGCCATCTGGTTCTGTTGCGCCATTTGTGCCGCAAGCTTCGCGTCGGCCTGCTTGAGCAGGCGGGGTGCCGCGGGTGACGTAATCAGCCGCGCCGAGCGTCCGTTTCGCGAAACAGCCCTGAACTCCCAATCGTCCATCTGTCCGGGCATATCCATCGCCGGCATCTTCATACGCATAATGACTTGCTTGGTATCGCCCGCGACAATCGTTTCCGTCGGCGCCATCGACATCTGCGCCATCATCTGCATCATTTGCGGATCGCTCGACACCATGCTGATCCGCGTGTGATACGCCGTCTGCTGTCCTAGTTTCTGGAAAGCCATCATGACGGGACTATCCATGGGAACCGGCACGCCCGGCGGTTTCACCTGCGATTGGTCGCCTCTCTGCTGGCGTTGCTGCATGCCCGGCGGCATCTGCGGCATCTGCGATGGGTCCGGGGGCGGTTGCTGCTGCGTTTGGTTTTTGTCCCTCTTGCTGCCGGGCATTCCCGGAAGATGGAATTGTGCTGCCGCGGAGTCGACAAATACAAAGCTGCACAGCGCACAGGCAACCACCAGCGTGCTTCTGATGGGCCGTCTTTTTAGGTTCTTCATTGGATATGCTTCGCCTCCTTGTCCGAGGTTCTAGACGCCGGAAAGCCCCATACAAGATGTGGACTCATTTTTTCGTGAGGGTGGCCAAATTCAACTCTCCGACGCCGCATTATCGGCAATTGTGGCGTAGTTTACCCGATGCCCCCGCAGGAAATCAACCGCTCCTGCGCGAGAAGTGGGGATTTTGGGGGATCATTCGTAAGCTAGGGCTTCCACCGGATCGCTTTGCGCGGCGCGCAGCGCGGGATAGAGTCGCCCCGGCGATCGCGCCGCCGATGGTCAGCAGGATGGCTCGGACAATCCACGCGCCCTCGATGGAGATTTGCAGCGTGGGAGAAGTCCGGTGCAAAATCGCAACGATCCCGTATGTGGAGCACAATCCGACCACCACGCCCAGCACGACCATCACCAGAGTCTCGCCCAGAATCATTCCGCAAATCTCCAGGCGCGAAGATCCCAGGGCCTTGAGAACACCGATGTCGCGGGTGCGCTCGAGCACCATGGTGTGCATGGTCAGCAGAATGACCAGGAAGCTGATGATGACGCCGAGAGTGGTAAAGGAGCGGAGAAACGGCTTCAATTCCGGGAGGTTGGACGACGTCATCAGCGTGCTGAACTCGGCCATCGACCGGATTTTGTAGGTGGGAAGTTTCTTGACCAGTTCGTTGCGCACCGCTTCGGTGTCTCCCTTGCTGCGCACGTAAAACATGGAGACGCGCTTGTCGGCGCCGGCGATATCCTGTGCGGTCTTGATCGGAATAAAAAACCGCGCGCCCTTGCCGTGCACAACGATGCCCGAAACCATGAACTCGTGGCCCAAAAGCGCCACCGGACGCCCCACCCGCAGCTTGCGCGATTGCGCCGCAAGATCGTCGGCGATCGCCTGATTCGGCTGCGTGAAAGGGCCGCCATCCAAGAAATGTAAATCCATGGCTCAATCCGGCGAACCGGTCGAAATCGATGCCGTAGACAACGCCCAGATTGTGCTGATCGACCACAATCAGGACGGGCGCCACTTCATCCACTCCGGGAAGGCTGGCAATCTCATCGGTCAGCGATTCCGGCATCACCGCGCTGGAAAATGCGAAGAAGATGGAAGAGTTCGGCGGCTGAACGATGATGTCCGCGCCCACTCCTTCGGCCCGAGTGCGCCAGTCGGACAGCGCGCCGGACGTCAACCCCACGATCAGCAGGACCAGAAACACCTGCAGCGACAGCGCCAGCACGCTCAGCGCCGAGCGCAGCGGGCGCATCCCAAGATTGCTCCACAGGAGATGCCAGATCACGAATCCTTTGTACGGTTTTTCGTCCATGCCCCGAATAAATTCCTGACTCACAATCTAACATCCCCTGCGGCGATGTCCAAGCGCTCAAACGGAAAGTTGCGACGGAAAGTTTTCAACAGTTGTGTTGAAAAGTTTGTGGAAATCGGTCCGCCATCGCGCGAATCGCATGAGAAACACAGAGGATCATGCGGTTTGCACAATGATGAAGCACTCCGCGCGTGACCGGGGTCACGAACCTTTTTCGCTTTTTGTTTTCCAGATTTTCATATTCACGCGATGGAATGCGCGTTTGGGAATCCGGGCGCCGCGAAAAAATACGAAACTTTTCCGGAAAAGTTTTCAATACCACTTGGGAGGACGCACAAGTTCTATGTGGATGGTCTGCTCTGTCTGGGTGATGTCGTAATACTCGCCGTAGGTCTTCCATCCTTCGGCGATCACCTGGATCAGGAATTTCCCTGGAGGAAGAATGGGCACATGGCACACGCCGGACTGGTTCGTCTTCAGATTCATCTCGATCTTCTTGTCCTTGCTTAATTTGCGCTCTTCCACGAACTTCACGTAGACGCTGGCGCTATCGACCGGCTTCTTTTCCTCGCCCGCGGTTACGACGATCGTCAGGCGCGAATCCTGCGCGGTGGCGGCATCCTTCCCTTTCGCGGCGTCCCCTTTGTCCTGCGCGCGCAAGGCCACCGAGAAACACAGCAGCAAAGCGGAAAAAATCAAGGTGATATGCTTCGATAAGTTGGGTTTCATCTCACAAAGCCATCCTGAGAGAGCGATTGAAACCGCCCGTGCCTCACATTCTTGTCCTTTTGGAGGAATCGCGCAAGCAGGATGTGTTGCATTCACTTCACGACGCTTTCGGAAATCCGGGACTCAATTGACTCGGCTGCTCTCCTGAGCTACTTTCAATCCGCGCAAGAATTTCGCGCGTTGCGCTGCAACTAAGCGCCCCCGGTGGAAGACGCGCCGATGCCATCGCTGGACTTTATTCCAATTCCAGCCCGCGGCCGTGCAAGGCCCGCAAGATCAAGGAGATTCTAAAATGGGATTCGCAACCGACGCCATTCATGTGGGGCAGGAGCCCGAGCCATCGACTGGCGCCATCGTCGCCCCGATCTTCCAGACATCGACTTACGTTCAGCCGGAACTCGGAAAGAACAAGGGCTACGATTATGCCCGCACATCTCATCCCAATCGCCGCGCGCTGGAACGCACGGTAGCCAAACTCGAGGGCGGCAGCGCGGCATATGTTTTCACATCGGGCATGGCCGCGATCGATTCCGTGTTCCGGCTGCTGCGCCCGGGCGACCACGCCATCATTTCAGAAGCGGTGTATGGCGGCGTCATACGCCTCACCACCCAGTTTCTGGTGCAATGGGGACTCGAGTTCAGTTTCGTGGATACTTCCTCGCCCGCGCAGGTCGAGCGCGCCATCAAGCCGAACACGAAAATGATCTACGTCGAGACGCCTACAAATCCGACCATGTGCGTCACGGACATCGCCGCCATCTCGAAAATTTCCGCGGCCCACAAAGCCACGCTCGTCGTGGACAACACTTTTCTAAGCCCGTTCCTGCAGTCGCCCATCGCCCTGGGCGCGCAAATTGTCGTCCATTCGATGACCAAATATCTCAACGGCCACAGCGATGCCGTCGGCGGCGCCGCGATTCTTACGAATCCTTCGGATGCCGAAAAAATATATTTCCTGCAGCGTTCGACCGGAGCGGGCCTCGCGCCCATGGATTGTTTCCTGATCTCGCGCGGAATCAAGACCCTGGCCGTGCGCATGAAGCAGCATGACGCCAACGGCCGAACCATCGCGCGATTCCTCGAGGACCACCCGCGCGTGCAGCGCGTGCTGTACCCGGGGCTTCCCTCTCACCCGCAGCACGACGTGGCCGTGCGCCAGCAGCGCGGCTTCGGCGCCATGATTTCGTTCGATGTGGTCACGCTGGAAAATGCGCGCACCGTGCTCAATCACGTGAAACTCTGCTCGCTGGCCGAAAGCCTCGGCGGAGTGGAAACGCTGATCTCGCATCCCGCAACCATGACGCATGCCTCGGTGCCGGCCGAAACCCGCCAGCGCGTCGGAATCACCGACGGACTGATCCGCATCTCGGTCGGTATCGAGGACGTAGAGGATTTGATCACCGATCTCGATCAGGCGTTGTGCAGGATTTAACCGCAGCGCGTGGCCGCGCCGTTAAATATTTTCTTCCATCCACTCCAGATACGCCGGCGATCCCGCGGCGACAGGCAGCGCGATAAACTCGGGAACGTCGTAGGAATGCAGCCGCTCGACCGCCGCCCGCAATTTCGCAAGCCTCTTTCGCGACGTTTTGATCAGCAACAGGCGTTCGCGCGCCGATTCCACTTCTCCCTTCCAGCGATAAATGGAGGTCACCGCGCCGGGAAGGATGTTCACACATGCTGCCAGGCGCGCCTCCACGACGGCGCGAGCGATGCGCCGGGCCTCGGCCGAGCTCGAACACGTCACCAGGACTACCAATTTGTCGGTCAAAGCAGCCTCCCAGCCCGTTACTCTTTCTCGCACGGCAAACATCCATTCTGTTTGAAACTTGCACTCCACGCTACAATACTTCGCCGGAAGCGAAAGTAATTTTTTAATGCGCGTGCGACGCGGAACAACAAGCACATGACCGCCACAATCAAATTCGGAACCTCGGGCTGGCGCGCGATCATCGCCGAGGATTTCACGTTTGCCAACGTGCGCCTGGCCGCCGCGGCCATCGCGGAACACGCCTGCAGCCGCAATGCGAAACCCACTCTGATCGTCGGCCACGACACGCGATTCTTCGGCGAGGAATTTTCGCGCGCCGCTTCGGAAATTTTGCGCGAGTACGGCATTCATGTTCTGCAGTGCCAGGGCGCAACGCCCACGCCGGCCATCGCTTACGAAATCCGCCGGCGCAAGGCAGATGGCGCAATCAATTTTACGGCCAGCCATAATCCCGCCGAGTATCAGGGCCTGAAATTTTCCGGCCCGGATGGCGGCCCGGCCCTGCCCGAGGTGACCAAAGATATTGAAGCGCGAGCCGCAAAACTCGGCCAGCGCGCTCCGGCAGAGGCGAATGAAAAACCGTTCGAGAAGATCGACCTGCGCGACGCGTATCTTGCGCGCCTCGCCGAGCTAGTGAATTTCAAAGCGATCGCCGGCGCGAAGCGCGGCGTGGTCACCGACGCGCTGCACGGATGCGGCGGCGGATATCTCGACCGCGTCCTGGCGGAGCACGGCATCGATGTGCAAGCCCTTCGCACCGATCGCGACGTGCTGTTTGAGGGTTCCGGGCCCGACGTCTCCGAGGAAAATCTGCGCCCCTTGCGCGATGCCGTGCTGGCGAAAAAAGCCGCCGTGGGCCTGGCCACCGACGGCGACGCCGACCGCTTCGGCATTCTCGATTCCGACGGCACATGGATGCAGCCCAATCATATCCTCGGCCTGCTTTACGACTACATCGTGGAAACGCGCGGATGGAAATTGCCAGCGGCGCGCAGCGTGGCCACTTCGCACTTGATGGACGCCGTCGCCCGCCATTATGGAACGAAAGTTATTCAGACTCCGGTGGGATTCAAATACATCGGAGAACTGATTGAGCAAGACAAAATCGCCATCGGCGGCGAGGAGAGCGCGGGGATGACCATGCGCGGACACGTTCCGGAAAAAGACGGAATCCTGGCGTGCCTGCTGATTGCCGAAATGGTTGCGACGCGTCGCGCATCGCTCGCAGAGCAATTGCGCGCGCTGTTCAAACGCGTGGGCGGCGAATTCTGGCCGCTGCGCACTAACCTGCACCTGCCCGAGGACGTGAAATTGAAAACCGTGGACCGGTTGAAATCCGACTTCACAAAATTTCTGGGACGGCCTGTGAAGAGCCTGGACCGCACTGACGGTTTGAAATTCGAGTTTGGAAACGGTTCCTGGGTGCTTCTGCGGCTTTCCGGCACCGAGCCGCTGCTGAGAATTTACACCGAGGCCGCGACGCTGAAAGAGTCGTCGAATCTTGCGAAGGAGACGCAATCCTGGGTCATGGGCACCGCGCAGGAAGCAAAGGCATGATGGACGTAAAACGAATTCTGAAAATTTCCCCAAGCGAAGCGGCCGCCTTCTGCGGCAAAACGCGCGGCAAATTCTGGGCCTGGCCCTGCTGGCGCTGCTGGTGCATGACATTTTCGGCGCGCACGGGTTTGTGGCCATGCGGCGCACGCAAAAAGAGATCGAGCAAATCCGCGACCAAATCGGCAGGCTCAATGCCGAAAACAAATCGCTCGCCAGCGAGGTCAACTCGCTTAAATCGGACCCCAAGGCCATTGAGCGCATCGCGCGCGAGGAAATGGGATTGGCGCGTCCGGGAGAAATGATTTTCAAGCTTCCCGATCCCGCTAAGCCGGGCGATCCGCAGAGACCGGACGGGCGGCAATAACCGTAAAGGCAGGATCACGCCCGCACGGCGCGCCGGAAAAAAGCCACGATTTCCGTCTTGTGCCCGGGATACCGGTTGCGCGCCACGGCCAGCAACGTCATCGCCACGAAAATTACGGCCAAGCCAAACGTCGCTCTTCCGATTCCTTCGCCGCGTTTGTGCATGATGGAAAGTCCGCCGTACACGAACTGTATGTGCACCCAGTAAACCAGAAGCGAGCTTTTGCCCAATTCGATTAGCGGGCTGAAACCCCACTCGCCTGCTCCCCACCGGCACCAAACGTAACTGCCAAAGGCAATCACAAGAAGAACGCCCACACGCGCCAGGAAAAAATTAGGGCTTGTATGCCAGAAGTCGTGGACGGCGTAGAGTTGGAAAGGCCGCGCGTCGAGCCATAGCCCTAAGGCGATCAGGCCAACTCCGCCGGCGCCGGCCAACACCACCGCCGAGGCTTCATTGCGGCGCGGCCAATCCGAGAGCAGCAGAAAACCGGCCGCCAGGCCCGCGAATGCGAACGCGGACCACGGAAACACCGGAAACAGCCATGTCTGCGGCGTGCCGAACGTATGCACTCCGTTGATATAGGACTCCAGCCACCACGCACGCCAGTGCGGCTGCCATGTGGTCCAGAGCGGCGGCGTCATCGCGGCGATCGCCGCAGCGGAAGCCACTGCGGCGGCGATTGTCCTGCCCCTCAGTCGCTGAACGTCGGCGCCTGCCCCGGTGGCCGCGATCCAGCAGACGATGCCCATGAGAATCAGCGAAAGGCCGATGACGTTCAGCACGTCCACGCGAAGCAGGTCCGTCCACGGCGCATAGCCCCATGCCAGAACGAACTCCTGCAGGCGGAAAAGCAGCGCCAGCACGAAAATTTCGCCGCCGCGCCGGATCGTCGTGCGCGCAATTTCACCGGCCGAGGCGCCCTTCTGCCGGAGTTTGTCCGTGACCAGAGCAAACGATACGCCCGAAAGAAAAAGAAACAACGGCGCCGGAAGAGTCCCGCCAAGTTGCGATAATTTAAGAAACTCCCATCGCGCGCGGGTCCCCCGAGCCAGGAGTCGTAGCAATGCGTCTGGAACATCACCACGCAGGCGAGTCCGCGCAGCCAGTCGATGTAGGCGATTCGTTTTGTGGTTTTGTCAGCCATCAATATTCGGGTGCGTTGCAAGTACAGTCCGCACCTTTCTTCCGGCAGGCTGCAAGTACAGCCCGCACCTTCTTCCGGCGGGCTGCAAGTACAGCCCGCGCCCGTCCCAAATTCAAATGGGATACACTATCGCGCCATGTCCGGTGGACGCCAGCTATCCGTGTGGACCGCGCTCGGCCTGTGGACCGCGGCCGTTGCCGGCGCAGCCATCTACGGCGCGTGGCGCGGATTTGGCGGACGCGCCTACGCCGTCACGCTAGGCGTGTTCGCGTTTTTCCTGGCTATCCAGTTGCTCTTCGCCGCCGGCAATCTTGGCGAACGCATGGCGCGGCGAACCGGCCCGCAAATCGGCGTTCTGGTCTCGACCATCCCCTTCTTTGCATACCTGATTTATCTCGTGGGAACAAATAGTTTTACGTGGTGGCGTGTCGCAATCTCAGCTGCGTACGTCCTGGCGCCCGTCCTGATCGCGATTTCCGCGGGCAGCGCAAGGCCCGGCGCCTGGCAGGACTATTTCGCCATGCTCGCGATTTTTCTCCCTTTGAAACTGCGATGGCTCAACGGTTTTTGGCCTTACCCGGGCGCGAGAATCGGATACGTGGCCACGGCCCTGCTGGCCATCAGCGTGGCGCTGGCCACGTTCCTGTTCGTTCGCCAATTCGACGGCGTCGGCTACAACATCGTCTGGGGAAGCGATGCGGCTTTCAACATCGCGCTTCATTTTGGGTTGTTGGCATTGATTGTGATTCCCCTGGGGACGGTGCTGCATTTCATCCGGTTCGATCCAACGCAGGCGCACTGGAAATCGCTGCCGCTCGACGCATTGGGAATTTTCCTGCTCACGGCGTGGCCCGAGGAATTGCTGTTTCGCGGATTGCTGCAGAATTCGTTTTCGCGCACCTTCTCAAGCCAGACGGGCGGCTGGATCGCGGCCTCCGTGGTCTTCGGCCTGGCGCATATCAATAACAACGGCGTGTTTCCCAACTGGCGCTACGCTCTACTGGCGGCGATAGCCGGAATTTTTTACGGCCGCACGTGGCGTAAAACCGGAAGCATCTTCCCCGCCGCGATCGTGCACGCCCTGGTGGATACGACCTGGCATTTGCTGTTTCGCACTTTATGAGGATTACGAAGGCTTGGTGGCACAGGCTTCAGCCTGTGCGGTTTTGGTTTTCTTGCCATAACAGCGCACAGGTTGAAACCTGTGCCACCAAGCAGCCGGGTGCACCGGAACTCCGAAGAACCACAAACCTGACCTCTATTCGCGAAAAAACCAATTTACCGCACCACACCTGAAAGCGGGCTCGACGCCGAGGCGTAAAGTTTCTTCGGCATGCGCCCGGCGAGGTACGCTTTGCGTCCGGCGGAAACCGCGTCGCGCATCGCTTCCGCCATCATCACCGCGTCTTGCGCTTCGGCAATCGCGGTATTCATCAGGACGCCGTCGGCGCCCAGCTCCATCGCCACGGCAGCATCGGACGCGGTACCCACACCGGCATCGACGATCATGGGCACTTCGGTGATGCGCTCGCGGAGAATCCGCAGGTTCGCGTGGTTCTGAATGCCCATACCAGATCCGATTGGCGCGCCCAGCGGCATCACCGCCGCCGCACCCGAATCGATCAATTTCCGCGCGACGACCAGATCGTCGTTCGTGTACGGCAGCACCACGAAACCTTCGCTCACCAGAATTTTCGTCGCGCGCACCAACTCTTCGGTGTCCGGGAACAGCGTCTGCTGGTCGCCGATCACTTCGAGCTTTACCCAGTTCGAGAGTCCTACTTCGCGGCCCAGGCGCGCGGCGCGTATGGCTTCGTCGGCGTTGTAGCATCCCGCGGTGTTCGGAAGAATGAAGATTTTTTCGCGGTCGATAAAATCGAGCAGCGATTCCTTGGTGCGGTCGGTGAGGTTTACGCGGCGCACCGCAACCGTCACCATGTCCGCGCCGGAGGCGGCGTGCGCGCGCGCCATTTCCTGAAAGCTGCGGTATTTTCCAGTCCCCACGATCAGGCGCGAACGAAACGCCCGCCCTGCAATCACCAGTTCATCGCTCATCGTATTTCTCCCGGAGGTATTGTAACGCGGTCTGCCCTCGGTGGCACAGGCTTCAGCCTGTGCAGGTTTTAGGTCTCCTTCCAGGATCGAAACCTCGCCGCACAGGCTCAAGTCCTGTGCCACCAAACCCGTCACACGCCGCGATTACGTATCAGCGTAAAGCCCTTCGATAATTTTCGCGTAACGCTCCTCGATCACTCGCCGTTTCAACTTCAGCGTGAACGTCAGCTGCCCGCCGTCGAACGTGAAATCTTGATCGAGCAGCGCGAATCGCTTGATTGTTTCGTATTGCGCCAACTTCGCGTTGATGCGGGCCACTTCCCCGCCAATCAAATCGTGCACCCAGGGATCCGCAGCCATCTGCTCGTGCGAGGAGAACGCTCTTCCCTTCTGGCGCGCGGCAGCTTCGACATTCGCGAAATTGGGCACGATGAGCGCCGAAATGAATTTATGCCGGTCACCGACCAGCACCGCATTCAGGATCAGCGCGCTGGTCTTTAGCTGATTTTCAATCGGTTGCGGCGCGACGAATTTTCCCGCCGCAGTCTTGAACAAATCTTTCTTGCGGTCGGTGACGCTGAGATAGCCGTCTTCGTCGAGACTGCCGATATCTCCGGTTGCGATCCAACCGTCCGCCGACAGCACGGCGCTGGTTTCTTCCGGCTTCAGATAATAGCCCTTCATCACGCACGGGCCGTGCACAAAAATTTCTCCGTCTTCGGCGATGCGCACGCTCACGTCCGCGATCGGTTTCCCGACGGTTCCTACCTTGTTCGCGCCCGGACAGTTCGCGCTGGCCACCGGCGATGTCTCCGTCAGCCCGTAGCCCTGATAGACGGGCACGCCCACGGCCCAGAAGAATTCCGCCAGTTCGCGGGAAAGCGGCCCTCCGCCAGAAATAAAGGCGCGCATGCGGCCGCCCACGCCCTCGCGCACTTTTGAAAAGACCACGCGATCCGCGATCGCCCAGCGAATGCGCAGGCCGACCTTCGCGGGTTCGCCGTGCGCTTTCCATCGGATCGAATCGCGCGCCACGCCCACGGCCCAGTCGAACAGCTGCCTCTTTACTCCCGTATTTGCATGGCCTTTTTGCAGGATGTTGGCATAAGTCTTTTCAAACACCCGGGGGACCGCCGCCGAGAGCGTGGGACGGATTTCCACCAGCGCCTGCGGCAGGTTGTCCATCAGCTCGACGTAGGCCAACTGAACTCCCTGGAACAGATAGGAGTAATCGATGGCGCGTTCGTAAACGTGGGAAAGCGGGAGGAAACTTACGGCAGTATCCGCCGGGGTCATGTGAAAGGCGGCGGATGCGGATTGTTCGTTTGAACTCAGGTTGCTGTGCGTGAGCATCACGCCCTTGGGCTCTCCCGTCGTGCCCGAGGTATAAATGATTGTCGCAAGCTGGTCGGGAGTCACTCGTGCGGCGCGCAATTTGTATTCGGCGACCGCGTCTTCGCCGGTCGCGGCCGCGAACGACTCGTAACGCAAGACATCGTCCCCGATATCTTCCGGGCCAGCGGCGCAGATGATATGTTTCACCGAACGCAACCGGCCGCGGCATTCCAGCAGCCGCCGCGTCTGCATCTCCCCGGCAACGAACACGACTTCGGCCCCGGAGTGATTCAGGATGTACACTATCCGGTCAGGCGACTCGTTGAAATAAATCGGGACATCCGCGGCGCCCAGCCCCAGAATCGCAAAATCCGCGATATGCCATTCTGGCCGGTTGGGAGACAGTAAGCCGACGCGGTCCCCGGGTTTCACGCCGAGTTGCTCCAGTGCGGTCGAAAGTCCCGCGATCCGGCGCAGAAATTCGGCCGACGACAGAGGATCCCAGCGGCCGTTAACGCGGAGCCGCAACGCCTGGTCGCAGGGGTACCGGTTGATCGCATTCAGCAGTTTTTCCGTGAGCGTGGCATATGCCATGGCGAAGTGGAACATTACCGCACGATTCTCGGTGTGCGCAACGAAACTTCCTGGCGCTGCCCGGGTTCAAGCAGGTTGGCGGATAGGCGGACGGGGCCATCTTCAATCTGGAGCCCTGTTGCGAAATATAATAATATCCATAGGTTGCCTACGCCGTGTGGGACTCCGGCGATCGCAAGCCATATCCCTGTTCAGGAACTGACCCTGCCCAGTTCCTTAAGACATCATGAATCGCCTGATCGAATGCGTGCCGAATTTCTCGGAAGGGCGCGACCTGGCAAAGGTCGACGCCATTGTAGCTGCGATGAGCGGTATCCAGGGCGCCTGGATCCTCGACCGGTCGAGCGACGCAGACCATAACCGCTCGGTTGTTACGCTGGCCGGAGAACCCGAAGCGGTAGCCGAGGCCGCCATTCGAGGCGTGGGCAAAGCCGCGGAACTCATTGACATGACCAAGCAGTCCGGGATGCACCCGCGCATCGGCGCGACCGACGTCCTGCCCTTCGTTCCGATCGAGGGCGTTTCGGTCGAAGAGTGCGTCGCGCTGGCCCATCGCGCGGCCCGCGAAATTTGGGAGCGCTACCGGGTTCCGGCGTATTTCTATGAGGCGGCCGCAACCAGGCCGGAGCGCGCGAACCTGGAAAGTGTGCGCAAGGGGCAATTTGAAGGCCTGCGCGAAGCCGCGCTGCGCGACCCGGACCGTTCGCCTGATGTCGGCGAGCCCCGACTGCACCCCACAGCAGGCGCCACCGCAGTGGGCGTGCGCAAGGTCCTGATCGCCTACAACATCCACCTCAATACCAGCGACGTCACCATCGCCAAGTCGATCGCCAAATCCATACGGTTTTCCAGCGGCGGGCTGCGCCACGTCAAAGCCATCGGCATCAACCTGATCTCGCGCGGCATCGCCCAGGTTTCCATTAATCTCACCGATTTCGAACAGACGCCGTTGCATCGTGTGTTCGAAATGGTGAAGCGCGAAGCGGAACGCCATGGCTGCAAGGTGGTGGGGAGCGAGGTAATCGGCCTGCTTCCCAGAAGAGCTATCGAGCTTTCGGCGGAGTATTATCTGCAGCTTGAGAATTTTTCACCGTCGCGGATTCTGGAAAACCGCCTGGCCGATATGATGGATGCGCCCGCCCAGCCGGGGCTTGGCGAGTTGCGCGATGCAAACCGCAAGCTGGCCGAAGAAACCGGCTCGGGAGCGTCCACGGAGCGCCTGGCGGCCGCGCGCAGCGCCGCCCTGAAGGCCGCCAGCGCAAGCCTGGACTCGGCCTTTGCCGCCCTGGAACAATTTGACAAGTGGATACAACTCGAAACTCCGGCCGGGCCGTCTATCCTTTCAGACTTTCGCACGGGGCGCCAACTCGCGCTGGCGGCGGCTCGCGACGCTTTGGACACCGTCGCCGCGAATCTCAAATCGATTCACGCGACTCGAGACGCATCTTCGGATTAAGATTTAGCTTTAGGCCAAGCAAGGCGGGAGAAAACCGATGAACATCAAGAAAATCGTTTGGACCAGCATTCTTATCGCGATAGCTTGCGCCGTGCCGCAAGCCTCTCGCGCGGGCAGCGTCGGATCCGACATCCTCAGCATGTTCCCCAAGGAATCGGGCGAGCTCGCTTATGCCGACCTCAAACAGGCGCGCCAATTTCCGTGGTTCGCGCAGCTCAAGGAACAGATGCTGCCGCCGAAGTTCCGCGACTTTGAGACCTTCCTCGCCTCGGCGGGCATCGATCCGAACACCCAGGTGACCGAGTTGGTCTGGGCGCTGGTCCCCGGCAAGGCGACCAACGACAGCGCCGTGGGCTCGGTCCCGAGCACCGACCAGATCGTCGGTGTCGCACTCGGGCAGTTCCAACCCGCGACCGCCGAAGCCTATTTCACGTCCAAGAAGCTGCCCATCGTGAAGATCCGGACCTTTTCGCTGTTCGCATTTGGCGGCGGCAGCGGCCCGAACGATCTTTTCTTCTTTTTTATCGATTCCAATACCGCCGCGTTCGGCCAGCGCGCGCAGCTTGAGAAAATGATTGGCGTGCGGTTCGGCGAGGCGCAGGGGCTTTACGCCAACACCGATTTTTCGGCCCTGGTCGATCAAGCGAATGGCAGCGGCACGGTCTGGGCCGTGCTCAATCCGGCGTATACGCGCCTGGCCATGCAGCAACTGGTGCCGGAAACCGGGCAATTCCCCGCCGCCGCGCAGCTGACCTCCAAACTAAAAGCCATGACCATCAGCATCAAGGGCGGCAGCGGGGTGGACGCCAAGTTTGAAGCGGTCTGCGGCTCCACCGACGACGCCAACACCTTTGCCGCGCTGCTTCAGGCCGGCCTGATGTATAAAAAATATCAGGTCGGAAGCACGAATCCGGACCTGGGCCAATTGCTCGACAGCGCGCAAATCGCGCCCGCCGGCGACCGGCTCGACCTCAAACTGACCCTCACCGACGATCAGATGCAGTCGCTGATCCGCCGCAATACGTTTGTAGTGAAAATGTAGCGTGGAAACTCGATTGAGGCGGCCTTGGTAGCACAGGCACGCTTGCCTGTGTGGGTTTCGCAATCATAGTTAGATCGGCGACGCCGGAGAGGCCTACGAAACCGCACAGCCAGGAGTGGCTGTGCTACCCGGCTTTTCCCGCGATCTGAATGACCTGCAAGGTCTTCCACAGTTCAGAAAATCCAAACCACTGACATCTTGCGCCAGGCGGGCGCGATGCCTGCTTTACGCGTGTTCATGGGAAACAAGCGAGTAGAGGAAGAACAGGATTCCGACGCCCACCAGAGGGCAACCCACCAGCAGAAAACACACGAACGCCAGCGGATGCGTAAAAAGCAAGGAAAGCATCTGAATCACCAGCCCGATCACGATGAGCCGACCGGACCAGCGGATGTTGCGTTGAATTACGACCGGCGTCATTGACCACCCGCTTTAGGCTTCCAGAGCGTCGCGCCGCCAAGGTCCCCTACGTCATGCACGAATTCATGGCAATCGCTGGACATGCACGAGAGCTGATTGGACGCCGCGCGCGCGAGCATGTCCGGGGTCTTGTGGTGCGGGGCGGCTTCCTCGTACACGCGCGAGCCCGCGTGGCAATGCAGGCATTCGCGGTTGTTGTAGGGCGTGTAGAGCTTAATGTCCGCCGGCTTTGGAATCGTTCCGAAGTATTGCACGAGGACGTGGTGCACGCCGCGCCACTTCGCCTGGTAGTCGCCGAACATGGTGTAGTCGGTATGGCAGGTGAAACAGGCATGATCGCGCGGAACAAAATTATTCTGGAAGTGAGCGGCCGGGATGTAGCTCTTATCGTCCACGTACAGGCTCTGGCCGAAATCGTTCATCACGTGGCAGGAAAGACAGAACTGCGTCGAAGTCGAGCGCTCGATCTGAGCGTTAAATCCGGCCCAGACCGAAAGCACCGGCAGGATGCACAGAGCCACAAAGGCAAAAATCTTGCCGCCGCGCGCAACGGTGAGTTCCGGCCGCATGGCAGTAAGAAGGCCGAGCACGGCCACAATCGCAGTAAAGAGAATCGGAATGATCGCTGCGTTTTGCATTGGAAAAGAGTTACTCCGTCTTGTTTAAGCGGTCCGGCAACTACTGCCCGGACGCACTTCGAGCGAGCAGCCCCGCCTGTGTCAGGAGAAACAATTTCAGCCCGCACCCTGCAATCGGTAAATCCCGCAAGCACACGCTACGGCTTGGCAAGCGAGCGGCAGTAGGCGACGAGCTGCTTCACCATGTCAGCGCCGAGCTCCTTTTCAAACCCGTCCATGTCCTTGCCCTTGCCCTGGGCCACGTCGTGGATCAAGTCGGCGTCGCTCATTTTCACGATCTCGGCCGAGCGCAAATCCTTGGCTTTGACTTTGCGGCCCTTGGCCGTGTTCCCGGAACCGTCTTTTGCGTGGCACACCGAGCATTTGTCGAGGTACACGTCCTGCGCGCTCTTTTGAGGAAGCGGGGAGGCATGCAAAACGCCCTCCGCGCCGGATAGCAGGGCCACCGCTAGGCCTGCGGTCACAACCAATCTTCCAAATCCGATCGCCCTATTCATTGGGTTTCTTTCGACCTCCGGAGAAGATTTTTTTGGAGCCTTCCCGCTGCTCAGAACGCCTTGGTCCAGCGCAGCGTCAACAGATTGGCGCTGAAATTGTTCACCGGCACAATCTGCTCGGCATAATACGTGCGCTGCAAGTCTACTGCGAACTGCCCGACGATGGGAAGGTTGTAATAAACGGTTCCGGTGATCAGAGGAAAAACCATGGGCCCGTAGGCCGGCGGTTCGCCCGAGATCGCCCCGACGCCGCTCGACCGGTCGTAATTCCCCGAAATGCGCAGTCCGAGCCGCTTGGTGGGCTTGCCTTCGATGCCGCCCGACCAGGTGCGGGTCAGTTCCTGATCCTGCAGAGTTTGGGACAATAGCCCCGTTCCGCGCGCGTACTGGATGTCTCCGGCCGCATAGTAACTGTCGTAGCTGAATCCTCCGAAAATGGAGAACCGGTCTCCCAGCGCGTACGAAACGGTGATGGCGTTGGAGCGAATATTGTTCTGGAAATTGGCCGCGAGCAGCCGATTATTGGCGATGCTCAGTTCATCCTCGATGGTGACTTTTTCGATCGGGTGAATGCGCACGACAAAATGAGTGGCCTGCTGCGTATGGGGAGAGATGGCCGTGTACGAAGCGCTGTTGTCCGTGCTGTGGTAGTCCCCGCGGATGCTGAACAATTTCGAGGGCTCGAAACCGAAACTAATTTCCGGCCGCGCCGTCTTCGTGGTAAGCGTTCGTCCGGGGCTGATCACGCCATTGGTGAAGGTCTCGACGTCGGACTTCATGAATTGAACCCCGGGACGAATCACCAAGGAGCGGATGGGCGTGAAGTCCATGCTGATGGACAGGTCGCTGAGCCCGTCGCGCCAGATCGTTTCGGTCGTTCCCGACGCCGCGGTCACTCCGTTATACAAGCTCTGATAGCTTCCTGTGGAATCGCTACTGAAACGCGAATAGCGGTAATCGGCATCCAGGCTCCACCACGGAAGAATGCGGAAGGTGAATCCCTGGCTGACAATGTGATTCGGCTCGGTGACCATGGCGTTCGCGCCTTCGCTCACGGTAAAAGGAGCTACCGGGCCGGAGGCGGGGGGCGCGATGCCGTTGAACGCTTGCGTGAAGTTGACCGGGCCCTCGTAGCGGTAATACATGTAACTGCCGCGCCATTCCAGCCTGGAGAACGGCTTACCGACAAAGTTGAATTCGCTGATAGGCGTCGACAGGCGGCGGAATTGCGACCAGGAAGTATTCGCCAAGGGTTCGGTAAGGGAGCTGGCGATCGGATTGATGCTCAGCTCTCCGGCGGCTGCGTTGTTCAGGAGAATATTTTCCGTGAAGGTCTGGTAGCCGATGGAGTAGTGGAAATTCCAGCTCTTCAGCGTGTAGTCGAAACCGCCGGTGATCCGGTTAGTGTTATCGGTGAGCGGAGCGAGCATCACGTAGGGATTGGCCCGGACATAGGTGCCCCAAAAACTCGGCGAACCGAAGAAGTCCATCCCGCGGGTGGTGAATGTGTTGCCCTCGTCGGACGGGCGATAATAATCGAAATGGAAGCGCAGGTTGTCGGTGGCGTAGAGAGTGAGATCCGCGGACCCGAATTTGCGCACCGTGGCCCAACTCTGATTCGCGGTCAGGCCCTTGGAAATTGCTCCCGGCGCTGCCGCGCTGACGATCGGCAGGACGACGTTGTCGTTCTGGTTCCAGTAGAAATAACTCTGACGCCAGTCGGCGCGGAAGTCGTACACTTTTTTCTTGGAAATCGCGAATTGTGCCGTGGGAAACGGATCGCCGCCCAGGCTGCCCAGCTGCAGGGAGAATTCATCGGCGAACGGATTCTTTCCTTCGCTCGCTTCGCCATATAGGCTGAAATCGAGCACCCGGAACCCACTTCCCAAATTGATCATTTCCTTGTACTCGGGCCGATATCCCTTGACGTCGGTGAAGCGGTATCCCGCCGTCGTGGAGCCGGACAAGGTGAAATCGCCCAGGACGATGGGAGTGGGCTGCGAATTGTCCTGCGCGCCGGCGAAGGGCGCCAGCATCAGAAAACCTGCCAGAAGCAGTATGGATCGTGCGCTGGAGTTCATGGCGTCATCCCTCATCGCAGAAAATTCGGATCCAAGCTCGATCCGTGTATGGTCACGTGGCAACGGATGCACTCGCCGCTGGTCTGGAATCCGAGTTTGCCGTGCGGCGCTCCCAGCTGGCCGTGGAATCCGGTGTGGCACTGCAGGCAGAGTTGCCGGCCTTCGCGCCGAACCAGGAGCATGCGGTTGGCGCTGCCATGCGGGTTGTGGCAAGTGACGCATCCTTCGACCTTCACCGCCGGGTGTTCGAATACGAATGGCCCGCGCTTTTCGACGTGGCAATTAACGCAGGTTTCCGCGCCGGGCTTGTTGAGCGCGGCCACATTCTCCGAACCGTGCGGGTTGTGGCAGTCCGAACACTTCATCAGCCCCTCGGGGACGCGATGATGTTCCGGCTGCGCGAATTGCGCCTGCACCGTCTGGTGGCAGTCGTAGCACAGGGCAGGCTCGGCACGCTTGAGCATGCTGTTATGCCGCCAGCGATTTTCATCGGCGATTTGCGGAAGCTGGAAGAAGTGGCCCTGGGGATAGCTCATGTCGCCTTTTGCGGCGTCCTTCACTTCATCCACCAGGTGAGCCGAGTGGCACTGATTACAGGAAATGCCGTGGCCGGCGTGCTCGGAATGCTCGAACAGCGATTGCTGCTTGCTGGAGACATGGCAGGAAAGGCACCTTGCCGCGTTTTCTTCCGCCTTGCCCTTAAACGCGAAAATGGGGTGCTCCACCAGCGCTTTGGCTACATCCGCATCGTCACCATGCGCCGCCTGAACGGCGTCGCTGTGCGCTTTGCCCGGGCCGTGGCAGGTCTCGCAACCATGGATGTAATCCTTGCCCGGAAAAACCAGCTTGGCGTGGCCGGTCTTTTCGTACTGGATGGTTTCGCTCTTGTGGCAGTCCCTGCAAGCCTCGGGACCGGCAAATTCGCTGGCGGGCGCGTCATAGTCCGGGGTACGGCTGGCGACAGAAGGTCCCTGGAGGGATTCAGTCCGTTTCTGCGCGGAGCTTGCGGACGCCAAGAAAGCAAAAAGGGCGAAAGCGACGAAAAACGCTCGCCGAACACCGGGTGAGGCTGTGGGCTTCCCTGCAAATAGCTGGAGTCTCATTCTCACGCCTTATTCTTTCTGGAGGGAATTAACAAACTTTCCCCCTCAACGATTTGCAACGCTCCGATGCGAATGGTGCATTACTTCCCAAGACGAGTCTGTGATTCGCATCACTGACAACGGTGATGTGGGATCGATTTGCTAGTGATCTCTCGCAGGCCCCGAATCCCGCACCCTCCGGATCCCGCCTGCGTTTGCTTGCCACCGGTAGTCTTCAGAATCGGCAAGCACGCAAGAAACTTCAGAAGGGACGCCGATAGCCGGCTCACGATTCTCGAATTGAAGTATCAAAGTGACATGCCCCGGTAACCATATCTCCGTGACACCTTCCCTGACAAACCGGATCGAAAACATGCCACGGGCATCTTCCGGTCTTATGATGCACGAAATGTGCCATCTCAGCCGCCTTCGCCATGGTTTCAACGATTCATCGCGGGCAGCGTAATCTATGGTGTTTGCCACTGCACATCTCCATATGCTGCTTCGCATTGCGCCCTTGGGAGCAGGGGCGCTACATTCCATGAGTACTACTGCCGCAGAATTGTCTCAGTGATTTCCGGGGCCGCTCGACCGGTTTTTCCCGGAATGATCTCGGGGGCCGAGTCGCATTTTCCATTTTGGCAATTGGCAAGGCTCCGGCTTTCCGGGTGCCGCACGTCAAATAATGTACGCGCCCGCAGCGACGCGCCGCTTCGAATACAGCTAGCGCCACCAGTTCAGTTGCATGGCCTTGTCATTGCTAAAGTGTGAGGGAAAGTTGCGCTATTTGTGAGGCTTTAGAAACTTCACCAGAGTAGTCCGAACCTTGCCGTTTTCGGTATTGTAGAGCACGCGATCGACTCGCGAGAGCAACTCCAATCCATTGATTTCCCCTCCTCCGGAAATATCGGGCAGCGCGAACTTATCCAGGCCAATGGCCGGCGCCACTTGCCCGCGATGCAGGAAAGAGACTTCCATGCGGTCGGCAAAGGTATCCAGCGCCACATCGAGCCCGCCGTCCGCCTCGGTGACCTGGGATAGCGTTTCGCGGCACACGGCCTCGGAAGCCGCGCCAATTTCCGTGCACTGTTCGGGCTTCAAACCCCGCCTGCACGGCCTGAAATTGCACCGCGGCGCGCAACACGTCTACCAGCGCGGGACTCTGGTCCAGGTGAAACATTACGCGCACCGGTTCACTGCTCATTGGGGTCCGCGACGTGAATTTCGCACGCTTCGCGGCAATCCGGGCAATAGTATTTGCCATCCATGCACAGGCGAATATTTTCCATTCCCTGGCAGTAACAGCAATACCGGTCGCAATCGCACTTGCTCTCAGGCTTATCGCATTGCGAACAAAGAATGACGCTTTGCATAATCTTCCTTTGCGATTCTTCCGATAGATCTCATGTGGAGCCCGTTTTCGAGGGATTCCGCCAGTCGCTGCCGGGAAGAATCCTGGCATGACTATAGGCCACCCTGAAGCGCCGGAACAAGCTGCGCGTGCCATCCCGGTTAACAGGACAGCCGGGAATGCGATCCACCTGCGTCGAGACCATCCATGGGCGAAGAAGTTCCAAAATTGAGCACGGGCCAGAAGGCCCTGAAAGTCAACCTCGATCCGGTACGTTACGGCACGTTTGCCGAGATCGGCGCCGGACAGGAGGTCGCCCGCTGGTTTTTCAAGGTGGGCGCGGCCGCGGGCTCGATTTCCAAATCGATTTCGGCGTATGACATGGCCGTGAGCGACGCCATCTACGGCCGCTGCAAGCGGTACGTATCGCGCGAACGATTGCACAGCATGCTCGATTACGAGCACCGCCTGAACCTGGAGCGGCTGCGCGCCTCGCGCGGAGACTCCACGGCCTTTTTCGCCTTCGCCGACACGGTGGCGGCGCTCAACTACGAAGGCACGAACGAGTGTCACGGGTGGATGGGCGTCAAGTTCCAGACGCACCCGCGCGATGAAGACAGCCAGGTGATTATTCACGTGCGCATGCTCGACCGCGAGAACAGCCTGCAGCAGGAAACGCTGGGAATCATCGGCGTGAATCTTCTCTATGGCGCGTTCTTCCTGCACCATAAGCCGGACCTGATGCTGGAATCGCTGCTCGATAACCTGAACACCGAGCGCATCGAGATCGACATGATCGAATTTTCGGGCATCGAATTCCGGCACGTCGACAACCGCGTGATGAGCCTCAAGCTGGTGCAGCTGGGGCTGAGCGGCGCGGCAATGTTCGGGCCGGCGGGCGAAGTGCTGCAGCCCTCGGAAGTGCTGCGGAAGAAGCACATCCTGGTGGAACGCGGCAGTTTCCGGCCCGTCACAAAAGTGAATATCGACATGGTGCGCAGCGCCCGCGAGCGATTTGCCGCCGAACTCGAGGTCAAGTCCGAGGACATCGTCGAGCTGATGGAAATCACGATGCACAACCTGCTGGTCACGGGCAAGATCGACCTGAGCGATTTCCTGGCTCGCGCGGACATGCTGGCCGCCGCCGGAAAAACCGTCCTGATCTCCGATTATTCCGAGTATTACCGCCTGGCGGCCTACCTGACGCGCTACACCAACCAGCCCATTGCCTTGACCATGGGCGCCGGGAGCCTCAAGGATTTGTTCAAGCAGGAGTATTACTCGAAATTGGAGGGCGGCATCCTGGAGGCCTTCGGCAAGTTGTTCACCAAGAACCTGCGCATCTACGTGTATCCGCTCCGGGATACGGATACCGGCATGATCTTTTGCGTCGATAACGTGGAGTTGCCGCTGGAAATGCTGAATCTCTACCGGCACCTGGTGGACTCTGAACGGATCCGGCAGCTCGACAATTTCGACGAGGGCGTGCTGCATATCTTTTCGCGCGACGTGCTGAACCGAATCAAGGACGGCGATCCGGCATGGGAATCCATGGTTCCTCCGGAAATTGCCGAGGTCATCAAGAGCCGTCACTTCTTCGGCTATCGCGAAATCCAGCTGCAGGATTGAGTGGGGGGAACTGGCTACAATTTTAGGCGTAAGGTGTGGTCTTATTTCCGGTGGTGCGTCTCGGGCGCGGAGAAAAGCCCCATCCAAAAACCTTTTCCCGCGGGTAGCGCATTTCTTGTTTCATGAATCGGCCGAAATCCACGTACTGCGAGCGATTCGCGCACCCATGCGGGACTGATCACGGAAAAGTGAGACTTCAGATTTTGAATCGAGGAAAACTGGCTTGCGCCCACTGTTTGTCCACTTTCGGTCGGCAACTGGAGCACGACAGACAAATTCCCACCTGGAACAATCATGGATATGGCGTTCTCGAAACAACTACCGGCTCCGGCGTGCTCGAAAATTAAAGCCGCGTGAACGAATTGTACGGGTTCCATTTGGACGTGCTGTTCAGCCAGATCGACGCAGTGGAGCTCAAGACCAGGCAGATGCGAATAGCGCTTCCTGACGGCTTCGAGGTACAGCGGGTTTAGGTCCAGTCCAACGACTCGTGTGGTGATGCTGCTGTCGATATGCTCCAGTCCGTTTCCTCCGGCGATTCCCAAGACTGCGATCGAGACTGGGCGGCAGCGTCCTATCGCTTCCGCGAATAGATCGGAGAGAGCACCTAATTGCTGGACTTCGACCGAGCTCATATGCTGTTCGTAGTCAGAGAGAGGCACGGCCAACCAAGGGTTCGACATGCCGGTATGCTACCGCGCCAGGGCGGCGAGTCGCAATTCTAGTAGCCCGTTTGTCACGCCTAAAATTTCAAACTGACCCACTACCACCCCCCTTTCTTGACACATTTCAAACGCGCGTGTTAGTTTCGAATTTGCTCTTTGACCGTTGAGAACTCCGCGTGACATCTCCGACCACGGCACAACTTCGCAAGACCGCCCTGAACGCCGAACACCGGCGTCTCAAGGCCAAGATGGTCAACTTCGGCGGCTGGGATATGCCCGTCGAATACTCGGGAATTGTGTCCGAGCACCTGGCGACGCGCACCGCCGCCGGCCTGTTTGACGTCAGCCACATGGGCGAAATCGAAGTGTTCGGCGACGACGCGCTCGCCCTGGTGCAGCACGTCACCTGCAACGACGCCGCAAAGCTGGCCATCGGCCAGGCGCAATATTCCGGGCTCATGACCCCGCAGGGCACGTTCGTCGACGACCTGCTGGTTCACAAGATTTCCGACAAACATTATTTTTTGTGCGTCAACGCGGGCACCCAGGATCAGGATTTCGAGTACATCCGGGCCAACAACCGCACCGGAGCGCAAATTGAAAACGCCGGCGCTCGCTACTCGCAACTGGCCATTCAGGGCCCCAAGGCTTCGGGCATTCTGCAAGCCCTTACGCCGGTGCCGCTCGAATCCGTGCCCTACTATCACTTCACGTTTGGCGAAGTGGACGGCGTCGATTGCCTGATCGCGCGCACCGGCTACACGGGCGAGGACGGTTTTGAGATTTATTTCACGCCGGAACATTCCGAAAAACTTTGGAACGATCTGATGGAGGCGGGCAGCGGAGTGGGAATGATTCCCTGCGGCCTGGGCGCGCGAAACACGCTGCGCCTGGAGGCGTCCATGTGCCTTTACGGCCACGAAATCGACGACACGACCACGCCGTACGAGGCCGGCCTCGGCTGGATCTGCAAGCCGAACAAGGGCGAGTTTCTCGGGCGCGACGCGCTCGTCCGGCAAAAGGAAAAGGGAGTGGAGCGCACGCTGGTCGGCTTCGAGATGCAGGACCGGCTGATCGCGCGCGACGCCTGCGGCGTTTGCGCCGGCGGCAAGGCCATCGGACGCGTGACCAGCGGCTCCCCCGCGCCGTTCCTGAAAAAAAATATCGGCATGGCCTACGTGCCTCCGGCATTCCGCGCCCCCGGAACCGAAATCAGCATCGAGATTCGCGGCAAGCAAGCCCCCGCGCGAATCGTTCCGATGCCGTTTTACAAGCGAACGAAGTAGAATTGTGGGGGAAGAATTTACGGGCCGCGCGCGCCCCGATACGCTTTTCCAAGGAGCCGGAATGTACCCAAGCGACTATCGCTATACCAAGGAACATGAGTGGATCAAAGTGTCCGGCGACACCGGCACCATCGGCATCACCGACTACGCGCAGCATGAATTGGGCGACGTGGTGTTCGTGGAACTCCCCGCGGTCGGCGCAAAAATCACGACCGGCGACGTCTTCGGCACCATCGAATCGGTGAAGGCCGTCAGCGAAATTTATGCGCCCGTTTCCGGAGAAGTGACCGAAGCGAACGCGAAGCTCTCGGACGCCCCAGAAACCGTGAACTCGGACCCGCATGGCGCCGCCTGGCTGATCAAAATCAAGCTCGCCAATCCCGCCGAGGCCGCCAGCTTGATGGACGCCGCCGCCTACCAAGCTTTCGTCTCCGAAAAGGAAGCCTCGGCCTGATGCGCTATCTTCCGAAAAGCACTGCGGAACGCCGCGACATGCTTGCCGCTATCGGGTCCAAATCCATCGAAAGTTTATTCGCGTCCATTCCCGAGAAGTTCCGGCTCAAAGAACCTCTGCGGCTTCCCGCGGCGATGTCCGAACAGGAGATTATCGACTATTTCCGGGCGCGCGCCGCGGAAAACTCCGGCGGCTATACAAGTTTTCTGGGCGCGGGCGTCTATAACCACCTGCGTTCGGTGGTCACCGATTCGCTGATCCAGCGCGGCGAATTTCTGACTTCGTATACGCCCTACCAGGCCGAGATCAGCCAGGGCACGCTGCAGGCGATTTTTGAATTTCAGACGCTGATGTGCGAACTGACCGGCATGGAAGTCGCCAACGCGTCGATGTGGGACGGCTCGACCGCGACCACCGAAGCGGTGCTGATGGCCGAGCGGCTGACCGGGCGGCATCGCGTCGTGGTGGCGCGCTCTCTGCATCCCGAATACCGCCAGGTGCTGGACACTTACACGCGGAATCTGGGCCTGCACATCCACGAAATTGGATTCACCAGTTCCGGGCAGGCGGACGCGGCGCGCCTGGAGGCGGCGATCGACAACGAAACCGCCGCCGTGGTCGTGCAGTCGCCGAACTTTTTCGGCGTGCTCGAGCAAATTCCTCAGCTGGCCGAACTAGCGCACGCCAAAAGCGCGTTGCTTGTCGTGGCCATCACCGAAGGCGTTTCGCTGGGCGCGGTGCGGCCGCCCGCTGAGGCGGATATCGTGGCCATGGAAGCGCAAAGCTTTGGCCTGGCGCCGAGTTACGGCGGGCCGTACGCCGGCGTCATCGCCACGCGCGAAAAATTCGTGCGCCAGATGCCGGGAAGGCTCGCGGGAGAAACGGTGGACAGCCAAGGGCGGCGCGGCTACGTTCTTACGCTCGCCACGCGCGAGCAGCACATTCGCCGCGAGAAGGCCACGTCGAATATCTGCACAAATCAGGCCCTGTGCGCGCTCGCCGTGACCATCCACCTCTGCTTGCTCGGCAAAGAAGGATTGAAGGAACTCGCGGCGCAGAATCTGGCCAAGGCGCGCTTCGCCCTCGAACTGCTCGAATCCATTCCCGGCGTGCGCCGCGCCTTCTCCGGCCCGTTTTTCAATGAATTCGCCGTGCAATTTCCGCGCTCCGTGAAACTGGTGAATCGGGATTTGCTTCGCGAAAAAATCATCGGCCCGCTGCCCTTGGGCACTTCCTATGCGGATCTGACCAAGCGCGCGTTGTTCTGCGTCACCGAAACCACTTCGCGCGCCGAAATCGAACGCATGGCCGCGGCCATTCGGGAAATATTGTCGAAGCCGGTGTAGCTGGCTAATGCTCGGATGCGGCTAGAGAATGACGTTGAGCTTGGGTTTGTGAACCGGAGCTTTAGCTCCGGCAAGCGGCACGATTTGTGGGTCGGAGCTATAGCTCCGACATTAGGGCGCACACTAAAGCCCTTCACAATATGCAGGCATTTGTCGCGGCTGAAGCCGCGACCCACAACGCGCATGCCATAACGGGTGCTGCGAGAGATGCTTTCGGGAGAATTGCATTGACCGATCGAATCAAAAAAGCGGGGAGCCACATCAGCCAGAACGAAGGCCTGATCTTCGAGCAGTCCGCGCCCGGCAAGCGCGGCGTGGAGTTCCCTCCTCTGGATGTGCCGGCGATTGACGCGCGGACCGCGCTGGGCGCGACCTACGCGCGCGAAGGCGTCGCCGGTTTTCCAGAGGTCAGCGAAATCGAAGTGATGCGCCATTTCACGCGCCTTTCTACGTGGAACTACGCGATCGATCTGGGCATGTACCCGCTGGGGTCCTGCACCATGAAGTACAACCCGCGCGTCAATGAATTCGTCGCGCGCCTCGATGGCATCGCAACCGAGCATCCCTACCAGCCGCAGGAACTCTCGCAGGGCTGCCTGAAGATCCAAAAATTGCTTCTGGATTGCCTCGCCGAAATCACGGGCATGGATACCGGCACGCTCGAACCGGCCGCCGGCGCGCAGGGCGAACTTACGGGGCTGCTTTTGATCCGCGCCTATCTGGAAGACACGCAGGGGCGCCCGCGCAAAAAAGTTCTGATTCCGGATTCCGCGCACGGCACCAATCCCGCCACCGCAGTGATCGCCGGATACGAAGTCGAAAATGTGCCGTCCGATGAGCGCGGCCAGATCGACATCGTGCGGCTGAAGGAAATTGTGAACGGCGACGTGGCCGCCATGATGGTCACCAACCCTTCGACGCTCGGCGTATTCGAGCAGAATATCGCCGAAGCCGCGGAAGTTCTACACGCGCAAGGGGCGTTGCTGTACATGGACGGCGCGAACATGAACGCGCTGGCCGGCGTGGCGCGCCCCGGCGATTTTGGCGTGGATGTGATGCACCTGAACCTGCACAAGACATTTTCCACCCCGCATGGCGGCGGTGGCCCGGGTGCAGGGCCCGTGATGGTCAAGAAAATTCTCGAGCCATACCTGCCGATTCCCGTATTGGCCGAACATGAGGGAAGGCTGGCGCTCGACAATCAAAGGCGGAAATCCATCGGCAGGGTGCGCGCGTTCGGCGGCAACTTCGGCGTGCTGGTTCGCGCCCTGGCCTACACGCTCGCCTACGGCCCAGGCATCCGGCAAGCAACCGAAGACGCTGTGCTCAACGCGAATTACATTCGCAAAAAACTAGAGGACGTGTACGACATGCCGTTCAACTCGCCCTCGATGCATGAAGTGGTGTTCAGCGACGCGCGCCAGAAAAAGAACGGCGTGAACACCATGGATATCGCCAAGCGCCTGATCGACTACGGGTTTCACCCCTATACGACCGCGTTTCCTCTGATCGTGCCCGGCGCCATGATGATTGAGCCGACGGAGTCGGAATCGAGGCAGGAGTGCGATCTATTCGTGGAGGCCATGCGCGCGATCGCCGAGGAAGCCGCCACGACTCCGGACCTGGTCAAGGGCGCGCCGCACAACACGCGCGTCAGCCGCCTCGATGAGGTTGCCGCCGCGCGCAAGCCCGTCCTGCGTTGGAAACCGAAAACGCATTCTTCGTAGGCTTACGTAGGACAGGCTTCAGCCTGTCGGGTTTTCTGCCGCAATGGGACGAAATCAGACAGGCTGAAGCCTGTCCTACTATTCAGAGGGAAAACTCTAGGTCAATACAGGTTCCCACTCCCGCACAGGAACTTTTTCCCGCTCCTCACCGGATGCACTCGCCGCGACGCGCGCTGCCGGCGCGCGTGCCAGTTTTCTGGTGGGCACAACGATGACAGCGCCTTGCCCTTCGCGATGAAATGACAAGTCCTGTTCGTCCGCGTCGATGTCCACCACCAGCATGTCGCCGAAATGGATTTGCTCGGTGGCCAGCAGATTCGCCAGCGGGTACACCACAAATTTCTCGATCGCCCGCTTCAGGTGACGCGCCCCGTACTTCAGGTCCGTCCCCTCCTGCAGTAGAAATTTCCTCGCCGGTTGCGTCACGCGGAACAAAAACTGACCGCGCCCCGTATCCAACACGCGCTGCTGCACCATGCCCAATTCAATTTCCAGAATTTGCTCCAACTGCTCTTCCCGCAGCGGATGAAACACCACCACTTTATCCAGACGGTTCATAAACTCGGGCGAAAACTTCTTCTTCGCCGCTTCCTGCGCCGTCCGCTCGACCTTCACGTCCAGGTGATCCTCGACCTTATCCTTCGGCTGCACAAATCCCATCCCGCCGGTCATCAGCTCCGTGATTTCTCCTCCGCCCAGGTTCGACGTCAGGAAAATCATGGTCTGAGACAAGTCCACACGCCGGTTGTCGCCAAGGGTCAATGTGGCCTTATCCAAAATTCCCAGCAGCAATTGCCACAGCGCGTCCGACGCCTTCTCGATTTCGTCGAACAGCAGAAAACTCAGCTTCAGTTTTTCGGTGTGATACTGCGCGAGCGCTTCTTGCGTGATCAGCGGATGCGTCTCGCGGTGCCCCAGATATCCCGGAGGCGAGCCGATCAGTTTCGCGATTTCGTGCGAGTGCTGGAACTCGGCGCAGTCCACCTTGATCACCGCGCGCGGATCTCCGAACAGGATCTCCGCGGCCGCTTCCACGATGCGCGTCTTTCCCGACCCGGTCGGCCCGAGGAACAGCAGGTTGCCCACCGGGCGCCCCATCGAACTCATCCCCGCGCGAAACACCTGAAATAGATCCGTCAGCGCCCGAACCCCTTCTTCCTGGCCTACAATTCGCTGGCGCAGCGCAGTCTCAAATTGCTGTGATTCAAAGCTCTGGCGGGTCGGGTCGAGCATCGCCTTTTCCGGTCTCATGGTTCCCCCAGTCGTTCCATAGTACGTATGTCTTATGCGGCTGCGCTGCATGAAGATAGATGTGGCAATCTGGAGGCCAAACCAGATTCTGGCCGGTCGCGACTGGCAAGAACTTGTATTTCAGGGGTTTGCAAATTGCGCGAGGCAAAAGGAACCAAGGGAATGGAACAAGCCCCGTCATACATGTTTCGCCAGGGAACAGTTCCATTCGTTTTGAGACGCAGCGAGGATCGCAGGATGGTGTTTGGAAAGACGCGTAAAAATGCTTTTTTCACGGTCTATACTGTTCGAATATGAGAAACCGAACGATGTCGCGGATTGCCATACTTGCGTTGGCCGTTGGATTCAGCTTTGCCGCAGATTGCGCCGCCGAGGAACACGCGCTGGCAGCGAAGGCTCTCTCCGGCCGGGTAAGTTCGGAAGCGGAAGGGCCGATGGAGGGAGTGCTGGTCCGGGCAAAAGGGATTGGCACGAGTATGAGCTTTACGGTTGTGACGAATCGTAAAGGTGAATATTCGTTTTCGGCAGCCCGACTCAAACCCCAAACGTACACTCTCGACATTCGAGCGGTGGGCTACGATCTGCCAGGCCTGGTCTCCGTCCAGGTGGTTCCCGGCAAGACCGCGCGCGCCGACCTCAGACTTGTGAAGACGAAAGACCTTGCCGCGCAACTCACCAGCGCCGAGTGGCTGCTGAGCGTCCCGGGCACGGAAGAACAGAAGGCGCAACTGTTTCGCTGCGCGGCCTGCCATTCGCTCGCGCCCATCGTAAACAGCACTTATGACGAGCAAGGTTGGGAAGCCACGCTGGCGCGCATGCGCGGCTTTTCCGAGCAGTCCGTCATCCCTCACCCGGTCGAGTTGCCTTTCAAGGTCAACGCGACGCCCGATCCCGAGTTCGCGAAATACCTCGCCACCATTAATTTGAGTTCCAAATCAAAATGGGATTTCACGCTCAAGACGCTTCCGCGGCCAACCGGCCGGGCCACGCACGTGCTCATCACCGAATACGATCTGCCCGACCCGGAACGCCTGCCGCACGATGCCGATCTCGACGCCGATGGCATGGTCTGGTACAACGACTTCCGCGAACCTGTTATTGGCCGGGTGAATCCGAAAACCGGCGAGGTCAAGGAGTGGAGTTTTCCTCCATTGAAGCCGGGCTTTCCTCCCGGCTCGCTGTCCATGGAACCCGGGGTCGGCGGCTTGTTGTGGATTCCTCGTTTCCGGCAGGGAGGAATCACCAGCTTCGATCCGAGGACCGAAAAATTTCAATCCTGGACGGACTTGCCCGAACTCAATAATGTGCGCACGATTGACGCGCAAGTCGCTCCCGCCCCCGATGGCACGGTGTGGTATCCAAACCTCGACAGCCGGGATCTCTACCGGCTCGATCCAAAAACGGGCCACATCGGTGTCTATCCGATGTATCCCGACTTCCATCCCGAAGCGGCGGGCGCCGGAATTATCGTCCAGTTTGCGTTTAACAAATTGCCCGCGGGACATTTCACCTACGGGGTAGCCGCCGATTCCCATTCGAACGCCTATTATTGCGACATCGTTGGCGGCAATATTGGCAGGGTGGACGCCAAAATGGGCAAAGTCACTTTGTTCAAGACGCCCACACTGAATTCGGGCCCCCGGCGGCTTTCCATCGATTCCCAGGACCGCGTCTGGTTCGGCGAGTATTACGCGAACAGTGTGGGAATGCTGGACCCCAAGACAGGGCGGTTCAAGGAGTGGGTCGCGCCAACTCCGTGGGTCGGCCCTTACCCCGCCAAGCAAGACAAGAACGGCGATGTCTGGACAGCCGGAATGTCCACCGACCTGATCCTGCGCCTCGATCCACGCTCCGGCCGGTTTATCGAGTACATGCTGCCGACTCTGGACGCCAACATACGCCACGTCGACGTCGACAATTCCTCGAACCCCGTCGCCGTCTGGGTCGCGGAAGTGCACAAGGGCAAGATCGCCAGGATTGAGCCGTGGGATTGACTTTCCTGGCGCGCCGCTTGTGGAACCACCGGAAAAACTCCGGCTAGCCCGCGGCGTTGGGCCACGAGAGAATCAAGTTGTGTCAATCGTAGACGCAATGAAGCGCGGCTCCCTGCGGCGCGCGCTGCCCTGCGTGGGTTTGGCGTGTGTTCTGTTTTTCTACGTACTGTCCGTCGTGCGGATGCATCCAGCAAACCTTTTTGGCTTGACGCAGGATGACTCCATCTATTTCAGCTCCGCCAAGGCGATTGCGGAAGGAAAGGGATACGTGCTTCCCAATCTTCCGGGGACGCCGCCGGCGACGAAATATCCAATCTTGTATCCGTGGATTCTGTCCTGGGTTTGGCGCTGGAATCCCGCGTTTCCCGCGAACCTGGCCGCCGCGCTGCGCATTACCCTTGTTTTTGGGATCGCCTACATTTCGCTGGCATTCCTATTTGTTCGGCGTCTGCGGGGAATTGGAAATACGGAAGCGTTGTTATTGACTGCCTTCTGCGTTCTGGATCCGACCGTAAGGCTGTACAGCTCCAGCGTGCTCTCCGATATCCCATTTTCAGCCCTGGCTTTGGGCGCGATGCTCGTAGCAGACCGCGCGATGCGCCGAGAGGCCGGTACATCGGCGCCGCTGCTTTGCGGGGTTCTGACATGCCTCACGATTCTGATCCGCGTTCTGGGAATTCCCATCGCCGCGGGAATCGTCGTCGCGGCCCTGGCGCGCCGCGCCTGGAAGCAAGCCTGCATCGTGGCCGTGTGCATAACGCCGGCCGTTGCGTGGATGGTGTGGCACGCGCTGGCCTCGGTGCAAACCGCGGTGCCTGCAAGCTTCGAGATGGCTGGACCCGGCGCGCGCCAAACATGGATTTACTACGTGAGTTATCTCGGCATTCCGGAAGCTTAGCCTGCTGAATGCGCATGTGGCGGCTAACATGTTATTGAGCCAATGGCTTTACTTTCTTGCTGATTTGCCCTCGTCTTTTCTTTCCCCTTTGTTCCATCACAATATCGTTGTGTGGGCTGCGAGTACGCTTGCCGTTTTTGGGATTATTGCCGCGGGGTTGGTCCGGCAGGCAAAATCCGGACAATGGCAGCCGATGCACATGGCGCTGCCTTTCACGATGGCCGTGATCGTTTCCTGGGATTATCCGGAAGTCACCCGATTCCTGATCCCCTTCCTTCCTCTCCTGGCAGCGACGTTGTGGCTCGAAGGGAAATGGGTTGTCGGCCAATTGGCCGCGGCAGCGCGAGCGCGACGCTCGGCGCTCGAGGCGGCTTTCGCGGGGGGAATTGGAGTCGCGTTGTGTGTTCTCGGGCTTGGGATTGCGTGGAATGCGGTTACGAATCCGGACCGCGCTAGGCAAAACAAGTTGAGCGTCGATCGGGCGGCATTGCTTGCGGAGAAACGCGAGGCCTACGCATGGCTCCGGCAAAACGCACCCGCGGAGGCGCGAGTTGTCGCAGGAGAAGACGGCTGCCTTTATCTTTATACCGGACGCCAGGCCATGGCCCACATCGCGCTGCAACGCGCCGGGGCCTATGAGGAAACGTTCTTGTACCAAGACCTCTTGTATATGACCGATGTGGCCAAGGCTATCGATGCACCGTACTGGGTGGGATCCTCCGACGACAGTGAAAAGCAGTGGGTCGCGGCCAAACCGTTCCTGGCAGCCCGTTTCAGCGAAATCGAGAGCGTATTGCCCGAAGTCTTTCGCAGTAGCCACGGCCATGTGCAAATCTACGGACTGGGCTGCGTTCGCCATC
Source organism: Terriglobia bacterium (assembly GCA_963779275.1). GTDB lineage: Bacteria > Acidobacteriota > Terriglobia > Acidiferrales > UBA7541 > Palsa-360. Next base: position 119,598 of record CAVZXL010000012.1, on the reverse strand, counting down.
CGGAAGATCTTGCCTGCCAGGCAGCCGACCGGGTGCTGTTTCCCGCAGACCGCGAAAATCCCAGGCCATAATCCAGCATTTTGCTGTCCTGCCGGGTCTTCCACACAAGTTAAGGGCCGAGGCTTGGGCCCACGGGCGAATCCGGACAAAAAAAGGCGGCCCATTTTGGAGGGCCGCCCTTTGAAATTCTCGCGTGGAAGTGATTGACTGAGTTACTGCGGATCGATCTTGCGCCGGCCGGAGGCTACAGGAGGCGGAGCGCCGGATGGCAACGTGGCGGGAGCTTTCGCTTCGCGCACGATGACCGAAGCGGGGGCTTCGACCACCTTGCCGCCAGTAGCGCGGGCAATTTGCGCGCCCGCGCCGCGAGCCGCTCGTGCGGCGGACGGGACCACCGCGCCTTCTCCCTCCTTTTGAAACGTGAGATGCGCGGAACTCCCATCCCAATCCACAACCAGCATGTCTCCGAAACGAATCTGCTCGGTTGCCAGCAGGTTCGCCAGCGGATACACCACAAACTTCTCGATCGCCCGCTTCAGATGCCGCGCTCCGTACTTCAGATCCGTCCCCTCCTGCAGCAGGAATCTTCCTCGCCGGCGGCGTCACACGGAACAAAAACTGTCCACGCCCCGTATCCAACACCCGCTGCTGCACCATTCCCAGCTCAATCTCCAGTATCTGCTCCAACTGCTCTTCCCGCAGCGGATGAAACACCACCACCTTATCCAACCGGTTCATAAACTCCGGCGAAAACTTCTTCTTCGCCGCTTCCTGCGCCGTCCGCTCCACCTTCACGTCCAGGTTATCCTCGACCTTGTCCTTCGGCTGCACGAACCCCATGCCGCCGGTCATCAGCTCCGTGATCTCTCCCCCGCCCAGATTCGACGTCAGGAAAATCATCGTCTGCGACAAGTCCACACGCCGGTTATCGCCCAGCGTCAATGTCGCCTTATCCAAAATCCCCAGCAGCAATTGCCACAGCGCGTCCGACGCCTTCTCGATTTCATCGAACAGCAGAAAACTCAGCTTCAGCTTCTCGGTGTGATACTGCGCGAGCGCTTCCTGCGTGATCAGCGGATGCGTCTCGCGGTGCCCCAGATATCCCGGAGGCGAGCCGATCAGCTTCGCGATTTCGTGCGAGTGCTGGAACTCCGCGCAGTCCACCTTGATCACCGCGCGCGGATCTCCGAACAGGATCTCCGCGGCCGCTTCCACGATCCGCGTCTTTCCCGATCCCGTCGGCCCGAGGAACAGCAGGTTGCCCACCGGACGCCCCAGTCGAGCTCATCCCCGCGCAGTAGACCTGATACAGGTCCACCAGCGCGCGGACTCCCTCTTCCTGGCCGACGACCTTGCTTCTCAGCGCGGCCTGGAATTCCTGAGACTCCACGCTTCTCAGCGTGGGGTCCAGTTGTTGTTGCGATGCTCGGCTGGCTGCTCATGGTCTTTCTCCTACCGGAACTTCCGGTCTGCCAATACGCCCCGGTGCGGAGCGCGGTCAAATTGATCAAGTTTGACACCAACCGTGGAGTGCAAAAGTCGAAGCTGGGTGACGATTTCTTGTCCTGCCTCCGGCGCATGCGAAACATCCAGCAATGGCGGAAACAGGTCGGCAAGATCGAGATTCAAATTGCGCAGAGTGGAAACCAGCTTCTGAACCTGGTTCGATTTCGGGTCGAACAGTTCGACGCGGTTGTTGACTTGCTCGCGCAGTTCGCGCCAGTTCACATCCACGAAGGGATATGAGCGGGTAACCTGGCGAACGATGTCGTCGGTGATCCGCGGACGTTCGCCGAGTTTGGCCAGGTGCAACTGGCTTAACCCGGCCGCCCTTGCGGACGTTATGAACCAGGTAGAACGTGTTCCCTTTTCGTCGCAGAAAAGCCATAATTCGCTCCTGGCGCCGACATCGCATCTGTAGTGTACGTACTCTTCCACTACAGCTGTCAATTTAGATGTCGCGCCGCGCGCAATGTTGCCTCGTAAAAGTAACTCCCTTTCCCATGGCGTGCCGGCGGTCCTGGATTCCATTTTGAATTTCGCCTCCGGGCTCTCTCTGCTCGTTCGCCTTGGATACTCTCGCTAGCTCTCCATCCTCCTAAGTAATTAGATGCTGATTTTTCTGCATGATTTCGATTCTGTATCGACGACGCGGCGCGCTATAGTTCGAACGGTGGAACCGGTAGTTCCGGTCGAACTAGTACGATACAAAACGCCATCATTCGCCGGACGAATTCGATGCATTGGAAAATTGCATACACGCTGGTGAAGAAGATCCCGCGAGGGCGAGTCATGACCTACGGGCAAGTCGCCGCAGCCGCAAAACTGCCCGGCGGAGCGCGCGCCGCGGGACGCGCGATGGCTGCCTGCCCAAGCGGCGAAGGAATTCCCTGGCACCGCGTAGTCGGCGCGGGAGGCCGTCTGCTGTTGCGCGAGCCGAACGTCTGGGCTGCAGCGCAAGCTGCTGGAAGCGGAGGGCGTGCAGATCGCCGAAAGCCGCATCCAGGATTTCAAGAGCCTATGCCAGTGGTCGCCTCCCGCGCAGAAGACGCCGATCTAGCCAGAAATGAAAGGGATGCAGCTGATACGGCTGGGCGCAGGCAAGACGCCATTCGCTCCTATCGCGAACGGATTGTGTTATATGTAAGGGCTCATGTTGAGTGCCGCCATCATCGAAGTCGAGAACCTGACCAAGCGCTACGGCGATGTAGAGGCCCTGCGCGGCGTCAGCTTTTCCGTCAATGAGGGCGAAGTATTCGGCCTGCTCGGACCGAACGGCGCGGGAAAAACCAGCACGGTTGAAATCCTGGAAGGACTGCGCACCCCGGATAGCGGCAGAGTGAGCGTTTGCGGGCTTGATCCGCAGACCAGCGGGGTCGAATACAAGTACATCATTGGCGCGGCGCTGCAATCCACTGCCCTGCCCGACAAGATGCGCGTGCACGAAGCGCTCGACCTGTTCGGGAGCTTCTATCCGACGCCGGCGGGGCACGGACGAACTGATCAAGCGCTTTGGCCTGGAAGAAAAGCGCAACGCGTTCTACTCCCAGCTTTCCGGCGGGCAGAAGCAACGGCTGGCGCTGGCCATGGCGCTGGTGAATGATCCGCGTGTCGTTTTTCTCGACGAGCCGACCGCGGGCCTCGATCCCCAAGTGCGGCGGGAAATCTACGACATCATCGAAGAACTTAAAAAAGAAAAGAAAACGATCCTGATCACCACGCACTACATCGAGGAAGCCGAAAAGCTCTGCGACCGCGTCGCGATCGTGGACCACGGCAAGGTCATCGCCCTGGGCACGCCGCGCGAACTCAAGCAGCGCTCCGGCGCGGTCACGCGAATCACCGTGCGCATGGCCAAGCCCGAAACCAATGGCGCGCTGAACACGCTCGAAGGCGTGACCGAGTGCCGCACCGAAGCCGACGATTACCTGCTGTATTCCACGCGAGTCCCGCGCACGATCGTCGCGCTGGTAAAGCATCTCGAAGAGCAGAATAACGAGCTGGTCAGCCTGGAAATTTCCGCTCCATCGCTCGAAGACATCTTCCTTGAGCTGACGGGAAGAAGGTTGCGCGATTGAGAGAATACCTGGGCACTTACGGTAAGCCGCATGCGCCTGGCGATGCGCAATCGCGCGTTCCTGTTTTTCAGCCTGATCATGCCGCTGGCGTTTCTGTTTATTTATGCGGGCATTTTTGGCCGCGGCAAGGCGCAGGCCGTGCCGTACTTGCTGGCCGAAGTCCTGGCGCTCACCGTCATGGGCAGCTTCTGGGGCCTGAGCGTGCAACTGGTGACGTTCCGCGAACAGGGCATCCTGCGCAGGTTCCGCGTGGCTCCGGTTACGCGAGCGCCATGCTGGCCTCCAGCCTGCTTTCCAATTATTTCCTGACCTTGCCGACGATCGTCATTGAGTTTTACCTGTCCCGCTCGGTGTTTCACATGGCGGGGCTGGGCAATCTCGCTTTCGATCCTTGTTCTGGTGACGCTTGGAACGGTTGCTTTCGCCTCGCTCGGGCTGATTGTGGCCAGCGTGACGAACACCATGCAGGAAACACAGATCATCAATCAGATTATCTGGTTCGTCTTCCTCTTCATTTCCGGGGCGACGATTCCCTTCCCGATGCTGCCGAGGCCGTTCAGGCTGTCGCCGTCTTCCTGCCGGCGACCTATCTGGTCAGCGGCCTGCAACGCGCCATGATCGACCACACGAGCATTACCGGCCTCGGGATGTACGTGGCATCCTTGCGTCGGCTGCTGCGCTCATTGCGTTCCTGGTTGCCGCGCAGCTTTTCCGTTGGGATCCCGAGGCCAAAGCGCCGCGGCGCGCGAAGCTCTGGGCGGCGGCCGCGATCATTCCCTTCCTACTGCTCGGCGCCTGGGAAACACTCAACGGCGACTTGCGCAGCCACGCGATGCAAAATTTGAATTCCATCCGGGAACCCTATACGCTGGAACGCATCGACCACTGATCATTTCGCTGGACCCTCGGTTCCTCGCACCAACCAAATTGGCATAGCTGGCCCAGAAATATGCGTCAATTCCCTTGCCACGGGCGAGGCGCAACCCCTGTGCTATAATTTCCTGTGCCGGTTCCGAAATCATCGCAAAACACTTGGAAACTGCGGCGTGGAGAACTCCGATGGCTATGAAGCCGACTGAAAAAATTTGGCATAACGGGAAATTCATTCGCTGGGAAGACGCGACCATTCACGTCCTTTCCCACGTGGTCAGCTACGGCTCGGCGGTCTTCGAAGGCATCCGCTGCTACGAGACCAAGAACGGCCCGGCGATCTTCCGCGTGCGCGAGCACATGCAGCGCCTGATCAATTCCGGCAAGGTCTACCGCATCGAATGGCCGTTCACGGCCGAAGAACTCTCGAATGCCGCCGGCGAACTGGTGCGCGCCAATAAAATGTCTTCGTGTTACATCCGGCCGATTGCGCTGCGCGGCTACGGCGACATTGGCGTGGGCGGGCTGGCCGTGCCCACCGAAGTGTACATGGCCTGCTGGGAATGGGGACGCTACCTGGGCCCCGAGGCCATTGAACAAGGCGTGGACGTTTGCGTCAGTTCGTGGAACCGCATGGCGCCCAACACGCTGCCCAGCATGGCCAAGGCCGCCGCGAACTACATGAATTCGCAACTGATCCACATGGAAGCGCACGCGAACGGATATGCCGAAGGCATCGCGCTCGACACCAACGGATTTGTCAGCGAAGGCTCGGGCGAAAATATCTTCGTCGCCATGGACGGCGTGCTGCTCACTCCGCCGCTGGGAGCGAGCGTGCTGCCGGGGATTACGCGAAGTTCCGTGATGACGCTGTGCGAGGATCTGAAAATTCCCGGTGCGCGAGCAACTGATCCCCCGGGAAATGCTGTACCTTGCCGACGAAGTTTTCTTCACCGGCACCGCGGCGGAAATCAGCCCGCTGCGTTCGGTCGACCGAATCAAGGTCGGCAAAGGAACGCGCGGCCCAATCACGAAAGCGCTGCAGGAGGAATTTTTCTCCATCCTGAGCGGGGCGCGGCCCGACCGCCACAACTGGCTTACGCCGGTCAGCGTGCCGGCGGGCGCGGGAACGCGCTGAGTACCCTAATTTGCAGGCGAGGGATCCACCGCGGCAGACTGTGGCGGATGCCCCATCTCTCAAAGTAGGCTCTCTCGACTACGACATCCTCTTTGATCTGCGCCGGGTGCTCATGGCCCTCGAGACAATCGAATTCCTCCGCTATCGAGTGATTCACACGACACCAGCGCGGATTTTTGAGGCAAGTTCCCGCCGGGCCTTCGCATTCCTGATGTAGAATATCGAACTCGATTAAATCGATTCTGGCAGAGGCCTCTCGATGTACAACAAGCCGCAAAAACTTGTGGCCGAATTCATAGGAACGTTTGCACTGGTATTTTTCGGCGTGGGCGCGATTATCGCCGATCAATTTCTGCGCTCGAATGCGAATGGGCCCTCCGCTTATGGATGGCTGGGCATCGCCCTGGCTCAGGGCCTGGCCATCGGCATTCTGGTGACCTCGCTCGGGCACATTTCCGGCGGACATTTCAATCCCGCCGTGACCATCGGCTTCTGGGTCACACGCAAGTTTTCGACCTTCGACACGTTGGCCTATTGGGTCGCTCAGGTCGCGGGGGCCGTCGTCGCCGCATACCTTTTGCGGAAACTGCCATTTGACGCCTGGAGCTCCGTGCAACTGGGCACGCCGGACCTGGCCAGCGGCGTCACGCGCACCACGGGAATGATCTACGAGGCGGTGATGACGTTCTTCCTGGTATTTCGTGGTCTTCGCGACGGCCGTCGACGATCGCGGCGCATTCAATAAAATCGCCGGCTTCGCAATAGGTTTGACGGTCACCGTGGGGGTACTGCTCGGAGGACCGTTTACCGGCGCGGCGCTGAACCCGGCGCGCGCGTTTGGTCCGGCGCTCGCCGCCAATCATTGGCCCAACCATGGGGTTTACTGGATTGGCCCGCTCGCCGGGGGCGTGGCTGCTGGTTGGCTATACGATCTTCTGTTTCTTCCCAGGCTTAACCCCGATTTCCTGGCGATTTCCGAAAATCCATTAGTGACGAGGTTTCCCTTCGACCGGCTTATGTAGGACAGGGACTCTTGCCTGTCCAGTTTTGTGCGCGGCAATGAGAATCAAAACCGGACAGACAAGAGCGTCTGTCCCACTAAAATCCCCGTCCGGACCGGCGGCCGCCGGAATTTCTGGTATCATGGCGGCCAAATTTCATGACTCCCGAGCGCATACCCCTATTCCCGCTGGACATGGTTCTGTTCCCGGGACAGGCAGTGCCGCTGCACATTTTTGAGCGGCGTTACCGCTTGATGACGCGCCGCTGCAACGATACACAGTCCCCTTTCGGCCTTATCTTTTTTCACGAAGGACGACTCGCGCAGATTGGGTGTTCCGCGATGATCGTGAAAGTCCTCAAGGAATATGAGGACGGCCGCTCCGACATTTTGACCGCCGGGCAGCGCGCCTTCCACCTGATTCGCACGCATGATGAGCAACCCTATTTCAAGGCCGACGTCGAATACCTCGATGAGGATTTCTCTGGAATCGATCCCGGCGTTTCCGCGCAACTCGAGCAACTCTTCCAGCAGTGCTACCAGATCCTCTACGAAAAAGAAGACGCGCCGCCTTTTGAAACCGAGGGAAGCATTTCCCTTGCCTACCACGTCGCATCCGAACTGCCGGTGGAGGTCGCGTTGCGCCAGGAATTGCTGGAGTTGCGATCGGAGGCGGAAAGGCAGCAGAGGCTTGTAGAGCGCCTTAACGGGTGGTACCCGCAATTGCAGGCCCGGGACCGCGTGCGAAGCAAAGCGGCGGGCAACGGCCACCATAAGTTATAGTAAATCTACTATTGGCTTCTCATGGCTTCTATGCATACGATATATAATAAATTAAATAACTAGTTGTATCTGACATTTTCGCCGGAGGAGAAGCGAATGAAATTCTTAAATGTTTGTCTGCTCATGGTTTCGCTGACTTTTCCATGTTTCGCCAACGACAAAAAGCCGAAGACGGAAGAAGACCCCGTCGTTTGGGGCATCACCAGCCAGAATAGATGGTGCGTGATCTTCAAGCAATACACGAACACAAACACAAAGTTTTGGGGCGTTGCTATCACTCAAAAAAGGGTAGGCGAACTCGAAGTCATCGAGACGCAGAATTATGACCTTCCTCAGAAGAAGTGGCTCGAGGACCAGGATGGCGTGGATCAGCTAATGCGAATTTCCACGAAGGATAGAATCAAGTTCGTCAAAATTCCCGAGAAGTACACGCCCACTCAACTGGAAAGGGCCCGGGCGGCATGCAAGGAATCATCGGTGTATCCCCAGGCCGAACAGCCGGCCGCCCAGTAATATCTGCAAAGAATAGGCTGGCAGCTCAATAGTGCCGGGAACCAACTAAGAACGAATCGCCATGTGGCGCATGATCTGAACTCTGCAGCAATTCTCCATGTAGCATATAATGTGATCGCAAACCGATTCAGGGGATCCCGATGACCACGAAACCCTCCACCCTAGGCGAATTGAAGAAACTACCGAGATACGCACCCGGCGCAGGACGCCGCACCGTGAAGGATGAGCTTCGCGCGAACCTGCTACGCATGCTCGAAGACGGCGAGCCTCTGTTTCCGGGAGTTCACGGCTACGAAGAAACGGTTTTGCCGCAGATCGCCAACGCCATTCTGGCGCGGCACAACTTCATTCTGCTGGGCCTGCGAGGGCAGGCCAAGAGCCGCATTCTGCGCGGGCTGATTCATTTTCTCGACAAGGAAATTCCCTACATCGCCGGGTGCGAGATTCACGACGATCCTCAGGCGCCGCTGTGTCGCGCGTGCCGCGACCTGCTGGCCGAAAAGGGCGACGCCACACCCATCGCGTGGATGCCGCGAGACCTCCGCTTTATCGAAAAGCTGGCCACTCCGGACGTTACCATCGCCGACATTCTGGGTGACGTGGACCCCATCAAAGCCGCGCGGTCGGGCCGCGCACTCGGCGATGAACTCACGATTCACTACGGCCTGCTGCCCCGCGCTAATCGCGGCATCTTTGCCGTCAACGAGCTTCCCGACCTCGCTGGAAAAATTCAGGTAGGCCTGTTCAATATTATGCAAGAAGGGGATATTCAGATTAAAGGCTACCCGGTGCGCATGCCGCTCGACGTTCTGCTGGTCTTTACGGCGAACCCCGAAGACTACACGGCGCGCGGAAAAATTATTACGCCGCTCAAGGACCGCATCGGCTCGGAAATTCGCACGCATTATCCCGCGACCGTCGAGGAAGGCGTGGCCATCACCAGGCAAGAGGCATGGGTGGCGCGCGACGGCGGAAAAACCGCGGTCGACGTTCCCGAATACATTCGCGAAGTGATCGAGCTGATTGCGTTTCTGGCGCGCGAGGACAAGCGCATCGACAAGCGCTCCGGAGTCAGCCAGCGCCTGCCGATCGCGTGCCTAGAGAGTGTGGTCAGCAACGCGGAGCAGCGCGCGGTGCGCAATCATGAGGCGCGCTCGTCGGCGCGGATCGCCGATATCTACTCCGCACTTCCGGCTATCACCGGGAAAATGGAATTGGAATATGAGGGCGAATTGCGCGGCGCCGAAAACATCGCCAACGAACTGATCCGCGGAGCCGTGGGAAAGGTTTTCACCCAACATCTGGAGAGCGCGAATCTCCAGTCGGTGGTGCAATGGTTCGAGCTGGGCGGCGAATTGAAAGTTCCGGAAAACGCTCCGGCCGCCGACGCGCTCGTGCAGCTGAAAAAAATTCAAGGCCTGATGGAACACATCGACCGCCTGGGCGCCAACAGCGGCAGCGGCCCGGCAGGGATGGCCGCAGCAGCAGAATTTATTCTGGAAGGCCTTTGGGCGCACAAGCGCATCAGCCGCAGCCAGGAACGCGGCTTTCATGCCGAGCGTCCCAAGACGCCGGAGCCGCGCGAACAGCAGCCGCGCCCGCCGCGGCGGCAGTTTAATTAAGTTTTTGTGGGTTCACGGACATGACCAAATATATCCGCTACAAGAAATACGAAGGCGAGCCCGGAGACGGCGTCGACATGCAAGAACTCATCAAGCGCCTCTCCGATTTCTTCCTGCAAAGCGGCTTCGAATCGCAATTCTACGGCATGTCCGAAATGGACCCTGAAAAATCGATGGAGGCCCTGCGCCAGGCCATCCAGCGCGCCCTGGAAGAGGGCGACTTGCTGTCTGACGAACAAATGCAGGAGTTGATGGACGGCACCCCCGAGCAGATGGACGCGAAAATGAAGGAGATGATCGACGAGTTGATGGACCGGCTCATGGAAGAGGGCTACATCACCGGCCAGCCACAAGTTACCGCTCCGCCGGACAAGACGCCGCGCGGGCAGGTGGGCCAGGGACGCGATCGCGATCAAGAAAATCAAGCCCGCTTTGAGATCACGGACAAGGCCATCGACTTTCTAGGGTTCAAGACGCTGAAAGACCTGATGGGATCCCTGGGAAAAAGCAGTTTCGGGCGCCACGACACGCGCGATCTGGCGACCGGCATTGAATCCGGCGGTATTTCCCGGCCCTATGAGTTCGGCGACACATTGAACCTCGACATCAGCGCGACGCTGTTCAACGCCGTGCGCCGCGAAGGCTCCAAGGTTCCAATCGAACTCGATTATCCCGATCTGATGGTTCACCAGACCGAATACCAGAGCTCCTGCGCCACGGTGCTCATGCTCGACTGCAGCCACAGCATGATTCTCTATGGCGAAGACCGCTTCACTCCCGCCAAAAAAGTCGCGCTCGCCTTATCGCATCTGATCCGCACGCAATTCCCCGGAGATTCACTGCACCTGGTGCTGTTCCACGATTCGGCGGAGGAAATGCCGCTCGGCGAACTGGCGCGCGTGCAGGTGGGCCCATACTATACGAACACGCGCGAGGGACTGCGCCTGGCCCGCCGCATTCTTTCGCGCCAGAAAAAAGACATGAAGCAGATCGTCATGATCACGGACGGAAAGCCATCGGCGCTCACGCTCGAGGATGGGCGCATTTACAAGAACGCCTTCGGCCTCGATCCCCTGGTCGTGACGCAGACGCTCGAAGAGGTGGGCCGCTGCCGCCGCTCGGGCATCCTGATCAATACTTTCATGCTCGCCAGCGATCACAGCCTCATTCATTTCGTGCAGAAGGTCACCGAACTGTGCCGCGGCAAGGCATATTTCACCACGCCGTATACGCTGGGGCAGTACCTGCTCATGGATTACATGCAGAAGAAGACTCGGCATATTCATTAGATGAGTCTGGCAAATGTATTGGGACGATTTGGGACAATGACGTGGGCTTTAGCCTGCGCGCATTTCCGTCGTGACATGAATCAAAACCGGACAGGCTGAAGCCTGTCCTACTTGCCTTCCTCCAGCAAATTTCCCTTGTGCTTGGGCGGCTTCAATCGCTTGTCGGGGATGACGCGCGCGGCGGGGGGAGGTCCTGCTAATTCGCGGGCGCGGCGCCGCGCTTCGCCTCCGGCGGTAAATCTCTTTCGTTTGCGTTTTTGTGGGCTCATCGTTTTCCCCAAAAGATGTCCACTGACTCCGCGGCAAGTGTATCACCGCCATCGCCGGGAGAGCCGAGGCGAAAGCGCGACGGTTTCTTTTGATCCACTTCGGCACACCCTTGTTTAACTTATAAGGCACACATCAAAAAGTTGTCCAATGATGGACTTGTTGTTCCGTTCTGCCCGCGTAAGATCGGATTGCAACAACGAACTCTCACAACTTAATCGGCGGGCCCGGGTAGACCTTCGTTCCCCTCCTTTGGTCACATACCCCGACACCCCAAAAGGATAGCCGTGATGCTTAGCGACTTTCGCATGAGTCGTAGTGGTGTGTTCAGCCGCGCGCTTGGAATCTCCGCACTGATCGCCATTCTTTTTGTGGCTGGCTGCGCGTCGGGTGGAAATGGACCTGCGCAGCTTTCCGTTACCACGGTATCGAGCGCGCTTCCGGCAGGATCGGTGTCCGCCGGCGGGGCCTATCCAACGACGGCGCTGACCGCCTCCGGTGGAACCGCGCCCTACACTTGGGCTGTCACTTCCGGCACCCTGCCCGCGGGCCTCAGCCTCGGCAGTTCGGGCACGATTGCGGGAAGTCCGACAGCAGCCGGGACTTTCAATTTCACGGTAACGGTGACCGATTCGGCGACGCCCACGCCGCACACCTCCACAAGCAGTCTGAGCATCACGATCAACGCCGTGCTCTCAGTAACCACCTCGGGCACTCTGCCAACAACCGGTGAGACCGGGCAAACGTACTCGGCGACCCTCGCGCATACTGGCGGCGTCGGACCCTTCACATGGTCGCTCCCGTCGGGCAGCACGCTCCCCGCCGGCTTGAATCTGGCGGCAACGGGAACCATCAGCGGGACGATAACAGCGGCCGCAAACACGTACACATTCACGGCTAAAGTGACCGATGCGCAGGGCAACTCCGTTGTCTCCGGAAATATCTCCATCAATGTGGACGCAGCGCTGGTGATTACTCCGCCCACGCTGCACGCCGGCGTCGTTGGTGTGAGCTATACCCTTCCGGCCTTCACCGCCTCGGGCGGTTCCGCCAGCGGCTACACCTTTGCAGTGGCCACCGGCTCGATTGCTCCCCTGGTTCTGGGCGCGAGCAACGGCATCGTCAGCGGCACGCCGACGACGGCAGGCACCTTGCAATTCACCGTAAAGGTTACGGATTCGCTGGGCTATATCGCTACGACCGGCAGCCTGAGCATTACGATCAATCCGGCGATCACCGTTTCGCTGGGACCCGCCAGCCCCATCACTTTGGACCAGACGAAATCGCAACTGGTTACGGCAACAGTGGGCAACGATCCCAACAGCGCGGGTGTAACCTGGTCCGCGGTTACTGGACTCGGCACGCTTTCCGGTTCGACCTCGACGACTACCACGTACAACGCGCCAGCCGTCGTAGCCTCGGCCAGCACTGCTACGTTTACGGCAACTTCCGTGACTGACCAGACCAAGTCGGCCACCTACACGGTGAATTTGGTTCCTTCGCCGTCGATCACTACCTCCAGCATGGCCGCCGGAAACGTGAACGGGGCCTACAGTTCTCCGGTGAGCATGACAGGCGGGATTGCTCCCTATACCTGGGCCATTCAAGCAGGGCCCACGGGGCTGACGCTCAGTGCCAGCATAACCAACACAGGAACGGTTACCGTGCAAGGAACTCCGACTGTGTCCGGAAATAATCAGATCTTCACGATTAAGGTAACGGACGCACAAGGATTGAGCGCTACCAGCAGCGGATTGACGATCACTGTCTTTCCCGCGCTGGTAATTACTCCGCCCTCTTTGCCGGTCGGCGCCGTTGGCCTGAGCTATACGTCTCCGGCCTACACGGCTTCGGGCGGTTCGGGCAGTGGCTACACCTTCGCGATTGCTTCCGGCTCGATTGCTCCGCTGGTTTTGGGAGCCGGCAATGGAATTATTACCGGCACACCGACAACCGCGGGCACGCTGCAGTTCACGGTGAAAGTCACCGACTCGGTGAACAATACCGTAACGACGAGCAGCCAGAGCATCACGATTAATCCGGCGATCACCGTTGGACTGGCGCCTGCCAGCCCTGTGACTCTCGATCAAGGCAAAACACAATTGGTTACTGCCACGGTGAGCAACGATCCCAACAGCGCGGGTGTAACCTGGTCCATAGTGACGGGCCTGGGCACGCTTTCCGGCTCGACCTCGACGACGACCACGTATAATGCGCCGGCGAGCGTCGCTTCGGCCAGCACCGCCACGTTCACGGCAACCTCCGTGACCGACCCGACCAAGTCGGCCACCTACACGGTTCACCTCGTGCCGCCGCCGGCGATTACCACGTCCAGTATGCCGGCCGGAAACGTAAATGGAGCCTACACGGGTGCAGTTACCGTCAGCGGAGGCGTCAGCCCCTATACCTGGCTCATCCTCGCAACCCCCAACGGGTTGAGCCTCAACGGCAGCACGACCAGCACTGTGACCGTGCAAGGCGTGCCAACCGTGGCCGGAAATGGCCAGACGTTTACGATCAAAGTTACCGACGCGCAAGGACTCACTGTCACCAGCAGCGGTCTGACCATCGACGTCTTCTCGCAACTCGTGCTCACTCCGCCTTCATTGCCGCTTCCTACCGGCGTTCAGGGATTGAATTACCCGACGACGGTTACGTTCAGCGCCAGCGGCGGGTCCGGGACCGGCTACACCTGGTCCATCGTCGCTGCAAATCCCCTTCCTCCGGGTTTGGGGCTGAGCGCGGCATCCGGCACGTCCACGTCGATCACGGCGGGGCCGCCAACGACGGCGGGAACGTATCCCTTCACCGTCAAGCTGACCGACTCGGTGAGCAACACGGCCACCACCAGCGGCCTTAGCATCACGATCAATCCGGCGATCAACGTAACGCTGTCTCCGGCACAGCCCTTTGCCATGGACCAGAACACCACGCAATTGATTACGGCTACGGTGAACAACGATCCAGCCAGCGCCGGAGTCACCTGGTCCGCGGTGACGGGCCTTGGTTCGCTTACCGGTTCGACAACCAGCACGATCACCTATAACGCGCCTGCTTCCATCGGCTCCTCGAGCATTGCCACATTCACGGCAACCTCGATCACCGATCCAAGCAAGTCCGCCACATTCTCTGTCTCGCTGGAACCGCCGCCGGTAATCGCGACGCCCACGTTCCCCGATGCGACGCTGAACGCTGTTTACACGCCTTATGCGGTAACCGTGAATGGCGGCGTCGCACCGTACACCTGGGTAGGAACGACGCTGCCCCCAGGGCTGCAACTCTCGACCAGCACTACCAGCACGGTCAACCTGCAGGGCACTCCTTCAAGTGCGGGAGCGAGCCAGACTGTCACGATCAAAGTGACCGACGCAAAGGGGCTCACCAACACCGTTAATTCCACAATCAATGTCGTTGCACCGAGCTGCACAACGAATTGCACGATATCCGGCACTGTTTCCGGGCCAACGGTTGCGGGCGTGAGCGTCGCGCTTTCCGGAGGCCCCACTAGTAAGCCCAACACCACTACCGATTCGGGCGGGTTCTATAGCTTCACGGGCCTGGCAGGAGGAACGTACACCGTTACGCCTTCTCTTTCCGGCTACACCTTCAACCCGGCGGCTCCGTCGGTCACCACGGCCAACACCACCACGACGCAGAATTTCACGGAGACTTCCACGTTGGCATCCTTCAGCATCAGCGGCACGCTGACATATGCAGGCTCAAAGACCGGCCGCACCTATATACGTGTCGTTTCGAGCGGATGTACTGGAAATTGCGGGGGCGGGGCGGCGGGAACGAGTTTGGTTTCCGCGCCTTCTTCAGGTGGCACTTCCTACACCGTCAGGGGGCTGCAACCGGGTAGCTATTTGGTTGTGGCGGAAGTCGATACCCTGAATACCGGGGTACCCAATGCGTCGAACCCTTGGGGCAATTCCTCAACCGTTACAATTACTTCGGCGAATGTGACGGGTGCAAATGTGACTCTCACAGATCCGGCAACCCCGACACCGGTGGCAATCTCAGACATCTCCGTCGCACCAGGAAACGGATTCGGACTCTTGCAGTATAGCCAACATAACGGCAGCGCTCTGCAGGATAGCAACGGCCGGGAGATCGCGACGTCCTACGAAATCGACTACGACACGGACATCAATTTCACCAGTCCCGCGCCAACGGTCGTAACTTTCCCGGCGCACGGCAATCACGACAGGGTTTACGTCGTCCACAACCTTGCACCCGGCACGTATTATTTCAAAATGTACGCGCTCGTTGGCGCCACGAAAAGCGCGGCGATCACCTCCAGCGCGGTGGTCATCCGCGCGGCGGGAACTGGAGCAAACACCGTTTCCGGCACGGTCACCTTCCCCGGAGCAGCGACCGGACCGCTCTATGTGGGCGTGTTTGACGGGACCACAATGTGGGGGCAAGTGATTGCTTCACCCACCAGCCCGGCATCTTATAGTTTTTCGGGTGTTCCGGCCGCCAATTACCAGGCCTTTGCCATCATCGATCAGAACAACAACGGCGTGATCGAGGCCAGCGATATTACCAACGTCAATAACAATCAGGGCGGTCCGCCACCGCTCACGGTAGGAAGCGGTACGACGACCAACAACATCGTGCTTACCAACGATGTTTCGACCATCAGTGTCGCCACGGGCCATCAGCAATTCAACGGAGGCAACGATAGCTATAACCTGAACCTGGGGATTGCCTGGGGAAGCAAGCGCCCCGTGGCCATGACCTTGCTCTCCGGGCCGAATGTGACCGTACCGTGGGACATGCCCGTCGACTCCAACAACACCGAGTATGTAAATCTGAATAGCGTGGTACCAAAGGTGGGAGATACCTATCAATTCCAGGTGACCTTCTCCGATGCGAGCACGCAGACTCTTACCGGTTCCGTGACCGCCGTACTGAATTCGTTTGCACGAAGCCTGGCGATGAATTCACCTGTCGCCGGAACGGCAACCGTGCCGGTACTCAACTGGATCGCTCCAGTTACGCCTCCGGCGTCCTACACCTATAACGTGAATCTCAACAACGATACCAACACGTCCACCTCGCAAGAGTTCTGGAGTTATTACGGCTCGGGACAAGGCAATGGGATGTCGAGCAGCACAACGAACGTAACTTTTAACACGGACAGCTCAGCGAACCCCAATTCCAGCCTGACTGTTGGGGGAACCTACGACTGGTCAGTGACCGTTCAGGATGACACCGGAAATACTGCTTCGGAATCGACCAGTTACCTTGTACCGTGATCGCTTGCGGACAGGTGGCAGATCAACCGGGTTGTGGCCATGATCATAGGGCTGGGTAAGAAAACCGGCCCTTGCAACGCAACCCGCAGCTTCCAGAAGGGCCGGCCCGGAAATTCGGGCCGGCCCTTTCTAGTAGGACAGGCTTCAGCCTGTCGGGTTTGTGATCCGCCAGGAAAATATAAACACGACAGGCTGAAGCCTGTCCTACCCAAGCAAATAAAAAAACGCCTGCCGAGAGAAGATTCACAAGAAGACTGAAAAACTACATTGAAATCATGGTGAAAACTTCAGGTCAGCTGTGGTGGGCCGCGGCAACCGCGGATGCATTCAGATATTCGATCAACTCAAGAACCTTGGGGCCTGTGCAGACTTCGTAATAGACATGAGCGCCCGCGCCGCCGATCTTCCCGTCGGGCAGCAACTGGCGCACGAAGCCGCGGCGGATAATTACCGGCTCGACTCCTTCGCCGACCGGCGTTTCCCCTGCATAAAATGTGACGCGTTCCATGCCCCAGGGCATGACGCAGTCGGCCTCGATCGAAGTGAGCGCGATTTCCTCCTGCAATTTCCGGAAACCTTCGTCGTTGAGTTCCACTCCGTTCAGGTTGAAACGGATCAGGAATTCGTCGGCCTCGTCCTCGGCCACGCCTTCCATCATGGTCTGGAACAGGAACAGGCGGAACATCGAGGCATTTTCGGAGAGCAGGCGCTTGGCGGCTTTTGAGCAGCTCGAAAGACGATCCGACAAATTCAATGCTCGGGAAATCATGATGCGCGAGTCGGTGTCCATCCAATACGTGGGAGCGGAGCCCTGGAAGGCGATGCCGATGCCCAGTTCCAGGCGCGGCAGGTCGCTTGTCTCCGAGCGGTCGTTGTAGGCGGAGGAAACCGCCAGAATCTGCCGGGCCAGGGCGCAAGCCTTGGAAACGGCGCGCTGCTGAACGCGGTTCGACTCGGTCTCAAAAATGGCCAGTACCAGAGCGTCGCCCTCGATGAAGACTTTCGCGGCGCCGTAGCGGTCCAGAATGCGCTTCACCGGCTCGTAGAAATTCAGGCTGAACAGCGATGCCGGATTCAGGCCGCGCGCGAGCAGGTCCTGCGTAATCTTTGTCGAGCCGCGCACGTCCGCCTTGATGATGGTGTGCGAAAGAACACGGTCCTCGGCGGGCTTGGCCTCTTCCGGAAGCAGGAACTCGTACAGGCTGTGGTTCATGTCCGAGAGTTCCCGCGTGCGTTCGTTGCGCACCAGGTTGACGCGCTCCATGGCCGCGGTCAGGCGCTCGTAATTCTGGGTATCGCGGCGCAGGCGCATGAAATCCTCGGCGAAGCGCAGTGCCACCGCGCGCACCTCTTCGCGGGGCGTCTTGCGGATTTTTTTGCAAACTTCGTCGATCCGCTGCATGGAATATTGCCGCGCGGGAAACTGTTTCAGAATGTCCTCGACGCGTTTGTACTCCTCGCGCGATGCCAGCGCCTTTTTCAGCTGCTGCAAGTGGATCGGCGGACAGTAATCGTGGCAGATGTTCCGCAACTGGTAGCTGGATAGGATGTGCGCGAGCAAGTCGCGCTGTTCGAGGCGAGCGATCCATTCGTCCAGGAGCCGGCCGCGGAGTTCGGCCGTGCCGCTGCGCTCTTCGCCCATCGCGTTCGCATCGAACAGGCGGCGGGCGTTTTCCGGTTCATTCAAGTAGTCGCCCAGGCGCTCCTGGACCTGCTTGGCAAGGTAATCGGCCTTGCCGCGGGCGGTTTCGATGCGCGGGGCAATGCCCTCCAGCTTGAGCCGCGCGTGGCGCAGCCGCTGTTCCACGTCGCTGATCTGGCCTCGAAGCTGGGCGGGATCGGGGCCGAGCCCCACGCGCCCCATCAGGCCGTCACTGCGCTCCAGCCGGCGCAGCAGCGTGGCTCGCTCCTCCTCAAGACGCGCGATTTCTCCCCTGGTGGCCATGGCCGCGTCCAGATACTGCTGGTGCGATTGCGCCGCTTCGCCGAGTTCCCCTCCCTGGCTTCCGGCCAAGATGGACTCCCTGATGAAATCGAGCAGCAGAGCGTCGATGGTTTCAAAGCGATCCTGGTCCTTCAGGTAATTTCCCAGCAGGACGTATTGCTCCAGAAACAATACGTCGTCCTTGCCGCCTTCGACAAAGGCGAGGCGGTTGTTGAGCACGTCGTAGGCACCGGCGGGCTCCTCGCCAAAGAGCGCCTTTCGCGATCTTGCCAGCGTGTTTTCTTCGATTTCCATCAGCGCCTGGTAGACGTGTTGGCCGGTCTGGCGAAACATGTTCCGGCGGTTGGCCTGCAATTCGGCCAGACGCGCCTTGATCACGTGCGCCTGTTCGGTGTGGTCAAAATGGCCGCCGCGGCTGCGGATCCATTCCTTGGCTTCCAGCATCAGGTTCGCGAACTGCGTGGTGATTTCCTGGGTCAGAAATTTCAGCAGCGCCACGCGCAGCACCAGGTCAATCTCGATGTTCTGCTCGTACTTGGCGTACTGAAGGCCGGCGTGAAGCAAGTCCGATAGCTGGCGCTTCCAGGAGGAGACCTCGGGAGAGCGCGACTTGCGGTCGGTTTCCCGGCGCTGTCCCTGGCGGCGCTCCGCCTGCAAGCGGTCGGTTTGGGAAAGAAAGGTGAGATTGGCGTTTTGCCGGATGAATTCGAGCAGGTAGGCGCCGCTGGTCTCGACGAACTTAGGGCTCAGGAAGACATCGTGGTGGATGTTATCCACGCCCACGGCAAGAGTCCCCAGCGAAAGTTCCGCGGAGTAGGTCTTCAGGTCCACTCGCGCAGGGTTCCCCGCGGAGAGCATGGAGGTGCGCTCGGCCATAAAAGTTCGCAAAAGTCTCTTTTTTAGGGTAACAAGCGTGAAAAATGCGAACAAGGTGGGTAGTCCAACCCGTTAATAGCAATCTCGGTGAGAAGTGGCTCCTCGCATTCAGGTCGTTGGGGAAACTGAAACCTCACGTGGCGGAGGTCCAGACGCCCACTTGGAGAAGACTGGAAGGGGGCTATTGCGGTAGCCAGTTGGGGCCGATCATTTCGCGCAGCGCCTCAGGGGTTGCCCATGGCGCGGAGTTCGCGAAGCGCTTCACCCAGTCGGGCCCGGCGCCGATCTTCACGCGGTCCGGGGTGAACTCCGGTGAAAGCGTGTTGGCCATCAAAGCGTAGGCCGCACCCTTATGCAGCCGCAGCGCCTTCCAGCAACCGCCCGGAACCGCCACCACCGGGCGCTCGCCGGCGGCCAGATTCATGCCAAGAGTCACTTTCTCGGCGCGCCCGTCCGGGTGAAAAATGAAATAATCCACCGGGCCGCCCTCGATCAGAATGTGCGTATCGTCTGGCGCAAGCCAATGAAGATAGTTGATTGGCAGGTCGCGCGTGAGCATGTAATAGTTCTGGCTCTGCACGGCCAGGGCGCGGCCGTCCAGGGTTACCCTCTGCGAAGATTGTCCGATGATTCCGAGATATCCCGATTCCTTCGGCAGGACTTTGAGGTTCAGCATGCGAATGAGTTCGCCGGCGCGCACGTCGGAACCCACCTGGGGCGCGGCAGCGAGCGGCGCCAGGCCGCTCAACACAATCGCCAGAACGATGAATAATTTCATGCCGCCAGCCTAGCTTGCCTTTCGTCCCGGTGCGAGCGTTTTTTGCCCGGAGCCGCATGGATTTGATTGGTTTTGTACTTTCGGGTGCCGCGCCATTTGGTTTTTGAGTGTGCGGATTCTCCCCGACTAATTCTCGAAGCGCAATCCAGATATCGTAATCCGCCGCGCGTCCCCGCCGGCGTGTTCGAGGTGAATCTCGACGCGCGGCCAGTCGCTGCGGAACGTGAACCGCTCGGACCACTCGACGATGACGATGGCTCTTTCGCCCAGAGCGTCCTCCAGGCCCAGGGATTCGAGGTCGTGGAAATTTTCGACGCGGTACAGGTCGACGTGGTAGACCTTTAATGGAAGGGAGCCCGCTCCGGACGCGGACGTAGCGGGATTCTGAAATACGTGGACCAGCGTAAACGTCGGGCTGGTCACGTCCTCTTCGCGGGCCGCGCCCAGACCGCTGATGATGCCCTTGGACAGAGTGGTTTTTCCGCTCCCCAGGTCGCCGGTTAATAAAACCAGCGCGGGCGGGGAAAGTTTTCCGGCGATTTCGCGGCCCTTGGCGATGGTTTCTTCGGAAGAGTGAGTGATGAATTCTTTATCCGGCATTTCTCTCGACCAAATTGATTTGTATTTCAACTAGGACAGGCTTTAGCCCGTCGGGTTTGATTTATCCTGCACGCGCGGAAACCCGACAGGCTGAACAGGTTGCGGAAAAAGTCCTTTTTGTTGTCATTCCGAGGGCCGGTTCGCGGCCCGAGGAATCTCTCTTGGTCTTAAATTCAAAAGAATGAGAGATTCCTCGGCGAAGACCACGCCTCGGAATGACAGTTTTTTAGTTTTTCCGCAACCTGTGAAGCCTGTCCTACTCAAACCCTTCCCACTCGGCCAGAGTGCGGGCATACGCTTCGGGGATTGCCTCGACCAGATCCGAGGCGATGAGCGGAGCTTCGCCGACGCGCGACGCGGCGATATCGCCCGCCAAGCCGTGCAGGTAAATTCCGAAACTCAGCACGCGCGGCCAATCCTCGATGCCGAATTGCGCGGTTAATCCGGCGAGCATGCCGGTCAGAACATCGCCGGTGCCGCCGGTGGCCATTCCGGGATTTCCCGTCGTGTTGATGTAGGAGTGTCCCGTGGGAGTCGCCAAGATCGTATGAAAGCCCTTGAGGATCACGATCGCGCGCCAGCGCCCCGCGGCCTCCAGCGCCACTTCCAGCCGCCGCGACTGCACTTCCTTCACGCTGATTCCCAGCAAGCGCGCCATTTCGCCCGGATGCGGCGTGATTGCCAGGGCAGATGCGCGGCGCTGGTTCAGATGCTCGGCCATTCCAGCGAAGGCATTCAATCCGTCCGCATCGAGAATGATCGGAAGATCGGTTTCCGCGACCAGAGCGCGAATGAATTGTTGCGTTTCCGTGTGCGTGGAAAGTCCCGGACCAATGGCGATCACGGATTTGCCGCGGGTAATCTCGGAGAAACGCCCGTAATCGAAATTTCGGAAGCTCGCCGTTCCAGCTTCGGTAGCGGTCAGCGGCACGGTCATCAATTCGGGCATTCCAGCGGCGACCACCGGCAGGACGACGTCTGGCGTGGCCGCCGTCGCAAGCCCCGCGCCGGCCCGCAGCGCGCCGCGGGCCGCAAGCACGGCCGCGCCCGATTTTCCGAGCGACCCGGCCACGAGCAACGCGTGGCCGTAGGTGCCTTTATTCGCGGCCGCATCGCGCGCGAGAGGCAACGCGCGAAATTCTCCGGGCTCAATCCAATGAATTTTCAAGTGCGGATCGGATTCCAAAAGCTCCGCTGGCGTTCCAATTCCCCGGACCACGAGCTCTCCGCAACACTTGGAACGCGGCAGGACCAACTGGCCGAGTTTGGGCGCGGTAAAGGTAACGGTGTAGTCGGCCGCCAGCACCGGGCCGCCAAAATCCTGCGCATCGGAAGCAAGCCCGGAAGGCATATCCACGGAGACAATCTGGAGTTTTCCGTTCTTGCCGTCAATTCTCCCCCGAGCCGCGTTCACATCCTGGATCACATCGGCCAGCAGGCCCTCGACCGGGCCGCGCAATCCAGTGCCGAGAAGCGCATCCACGATCAGATCGGCGTCCTGCAGCATGGCGCGCGCCGTTTGCCATTCGGCCTGGCTGGTGACCACGTGAAGTTCGCCAAGACCTTGCTGCCAGCGTTTCAGGTTCGCCGCCGCATCGCCCTGCACGGCGCCAGGATTGGAAAACAGAATTACTTCGGGCGCGCATCCGAATTGCTTTAGCAGCCTGGCGGCCACGAAGCCGTCCCCGCCGTTGTTACCCTTTCCGCAGAGCACGAGGATTTTGCGTCCGGCGAGCGCGGCAAACCTTCCGTGAAGGAATTCGACGACCGCCGCGCCCGCATTTTCCATCAACTCCGGGCCGGGAACGGCGTATCGCTCGGTAGTGAGCCGGTCGGCCTCGCGCATCTGTGCCGCGGTGAGAACTTTCACGCCTGGGGCTCCTTCGTCGATGCGGAAAATCGCGAAACAATCACGGTCATGTCATCGGCTTGCTCGGGCGAGCCGGACCACTGCTCCGCCGCGCGCATCATGGCCTCGGCAATCACCTGAGGGGAAGAATTTTTGTCGCGCATGGCCACGTCCACCAGCCGTTCGGCGCCGAACTCCTCGCCGTACACGTTTTCGGGTTCGATCAATCCGTCGCTGTAAGCAATAAGGATGCCGCCGGGCTCGATACTCACAATGCCCTGGTCGAACGGCACGTCGTTGAACAAGCCCACCACCATTCCACCGGTTTCGAGTTTCTTGATTTGATCCCCGTAAATATAGACCGGAGGCAGATGCCCGGCGTTGGTGTAAATCAACTGCTGCGTCTCGGTATCGTAGACGCCGAAAAAGAAAGTGGCGTATCGCTCCTCGGAGCTGTTGCGATACAGATGGCGGTTCAGATGGGAGACGATTTCCGCCGTGTTGATTTGCATCTGGCCATTTCCCGATCCGCCGTTTCTATAGCGCAGGACGTCGCTGCGCAACGCCGCCTGCACGTTGGCCATCAGCAGGGCCGCGGAGATTCCCTTCCCGCTGATGTCCGCAAGCGCGATGGCCAGGCGCGTGGGCGAAATGCGGATGAAATCGTAGTAGTCGCCGCTCACGGTTCGCGCGGGACGGCAGATGGCTTCCAGTTCCAAGCCCGGCAATTTCGGCAGCGCGTGCGGAAATAATTGCTGCTGCACTTCGTGGGCGATGGAAAGCTCGTTTTCCAGTCGCTGCCGCCGCCGCTGCTCCTCGATCAGAGTGGAAACCGAAGCCGTCATGGTGTTGAATGATTCGCCAAGCGCGGCGAGCTGGTCGCGATGCGGCACGCGCACGCGGTAAGTGAGGTCGCCGGCCTGCACGTGCTGCGTGGCCTGATAGATGCTGTCCACCGCGCTGGTAATCGTGCGCGTCAAGGCGATGCCTGTATACAGCGATCCAAGTTCGATGACCAGGAAAACCGCTCCCACCACCAGCAGAGCCGTGGCCGCGGCGCCTCCCAGTTCCCCCAGGGGTCCGAAGAGCTTCCGGTTCAACAGGGACGGCCGCGTGCGGAACGATGCGAACACTCGGACGGCGCCCTCCTGGCCCTGCTCATGATTCATGTCGATGACGTCCAGGGCGACGATTCCCGAAATCAACTTGTCGAAAGGATTCGCGGCGTTCGGCACCGTCCGTCCGAGCGTCCCGATTTGTTCGACGGACGTGAATTCCTCCCGGTTGATCACGATTGGAACCTCCGACCGTGTTCCGCCTCTCTCCGGATGGAGCACATTGAATTGGATGGGTCCAAGTTCCGGCGCAAGCGTTTCGATCAGTTCCGGCGTCACCGGTACGACCGCGGAAACCAGGATGGGCCCCGAGGGAGTCTGGCGATCAACCACCGCCCGCAGCGCAAGCTGGCCGTCGCTGAAAACCAGCCCGCGAAACCGGTTCCGAAGGCGTCCCGTATTCCGCGCGAGCAAATCCTCGCCCTTGCCGCTTTCGATGCGCAGTCCGGGGAGTTCCGTCATGGCGTTTTTCAAATACGTTGCGGCATCTTCCGGCAATGTTAACGCCGCCGCACGGTGGCCGGATGTCGCTTCCACCGCGTAGGACGTGGCCATGGCTCCGGCAACGGCGCTCAGGCGCTGCACGCGCTCTTCCATTTCGGTATAGATCACGTAGGAACCGAGTTGCCAGTACATCAGGTAAGCCGCGAGTCCCGCCATCGTCAGCAAGAGCAAAAGAGGAACGACCGCGATGAAGAGATACGCGATGATCAACCGGTTGCGCAGACGCCACAGCAGTTGACTGCGCGCCCAAAGCGACACGCGAACCACAAGATAAATGGCGGCGCATATCGCCAGAAAAAGCAGAAACCCGCTTCGCGGAGTCTGTTCGTAAAATTGGCGCAATCCCCACAATGCCAGATGGAGGATTAAAACGGCCAGAGCCCCCCAATCGGCAAGGTTCAGGCCCCGCCAAAAATTGCCGAGACGAGTTGTGCCTTTGTCGGCCATGTCCGCAGGGGCGCTCATTCACCAGGATGGCGCAAAAGTATCCACCAAAAACTAAATAAAGGTTACGCGAGGGATGATATCACCGCCGCGCTTCGGATTCAGATGTGAGTGAACGTCGTATCGCCGGGATCGGCGGCGCGCGCCATCCGCGCGCGGCCATTCGAGGACAGGTGTTCGAGAAGCAGATAGACACTCTCGACGGACGCAGCCGCACCCACGGCGCCGGCAATCTGGTCGGCCGTCTGCGGCGAGTTCGACAGAGCCGCTTGCGCCTTGGCCTGCAAGGCGAGCACGGCCGCGGCGGCTTTTTTTCCGGCCTCGACGCCCGGCTGATGGTAGGCGTTGATGTGAACCAGCGAAGCGTAGAGTCCGACGGCGCGTTCAAACAGTGCGATGAGCGCGCCAACCGTGCGCGCGTCCACGCGCCGCACGGTGATGGTCATGGACTCGCGGTCGTTTCCGTACAGCGCTTCGCGCGTGCCCAGCAGGAACCCGTGCAGGTAATCGCCCGAGGTGACGCCCGGCTCGACCTCGACGGGCGATCCGCCGGATTCGAGCACGCGGACGAAGGTGACAAAAAAATTATTGATGCCGTCGCGCAGTTGCTGGACAAAGGCGTGCTGGTCGGTAGAACCCTTGTTGCCATAGACCGCGATGCCCTGGTCCACACGCTGGCCGTCCAGATCGAGCCGCTTGCCGAGCGATTCCATCACCAGTTGCTGCAAATACCGGCTGAAGAGCAGCAGGCGGTCTTTGTACGGGAGCATGACCAGATCCTTTTTCCCTGTTCCGCCTGTCGCGGCATGCCACATCAACGCCATCAGCGCGGCGGGATTGCGGCGGGTTTCGTGGACGCGCGTGGCGGCATCGCACGCGGCGGCTCCCTCGAGCATCGCGCTTACATCGATTCCCTGCAATGCCGCGGGAAGCAAACCCACGGCCGAAAGTTCGCTGGTCCTGCCGCCCACCCAATCGAACATGGGAAAGCGCGCAAGCCACCCCTCGGCAGCGGCTTGTTTATCCAAATGCGATCCGCCCATAGTGACGGCGACGGCGTGGGCCGAGAATTTGAGATTCACGGCCTGAAAAGCGGCTGCGACCACGACCATGCCGTTGTGCGTATCGGGCGTGCCGCCACTCTTGCTGGTCACGATGCAAAGCGTTTCGGGGAGGAGTCCTTTCAGCGTTTCCAGCGTGCGCGCGATGCCATCGGGATCGGTGTTGTCGATAAAATGGATGCGCATGCGGTCCGTCGCGGGATCGCCCAGCGCGTCGCCCACGAACATGGGTCCGAGCGCGGAGCCGCCAATACCGATCGCCAGCACTTGCGTGAATCGCGACGCCATGGGTGGGCGAATTTTTCCGGCGTGCACATCGGCGGCGAATTTCTTGATGGATTCCACGCTCCCCGAAATTTCCCGGGCGATTTCTTTTGTCGGCGCGAGCAACGGAGCGCGCAGCCAGTAGTGGCCCACCATGCGGTTTTCATCGGGGTTCGCGATGGCGCCCGATTCGAGCGCGTCCATGCCGTTGAATGCCTGCTGCATGGCAGGCTCCATAGAGGACAGAAATGCCTCGTCAAAATGTATCCGGCTGATATCGAGCGTAAGGTCCAGGGAATCCACGCGGCATGCATGCTGCCGGTAGCGCTTCCATAGTTCCGGTGCTTCCATTGCTTTCCCTCCTGGGAGATGAGGCTGATTCCATGCTTGCAGCAGTGCGGAATGAATTGTCCGGCCATCCGCCTGGGTGGGCGCCTTAGAAGAAGACAGGCTAAAGCCTGTCCTACTTTTGGGTCTTCGCGTTCTGAATCTGCGCCTTCGCTTGGGCGACAATGTTTTCCACGGTGAAGCCGAAATGTTTCAGCAGGGCCTTCAGCGGCGCGGATGCGCCGAAGCTGTGCATCCCGATGCTGCTGCCCGTCATTCCCACGTAGCGCGACCATCCAAACGTGGAGCCCATCTCGACCGAAACGCGCGCCTTCACCGCGGGCGGCAGAACCGAATCCCGGTAGGCCTGATCCTGGCGCTCGAAAAGTTCCCATGACGGCATGCTCACCACTCGCGAGGAAATTCCTTCCTTGGAAAGCTGTTCAAATGCTTCGACGCAAAGAGAAACTTCGCTGCCTGTGGCCAGCAAAAGGACATCGGGATTCGCGCCGGCCCCGCCGGCCAGCACGTACGCGCCCTTCGCAACTCCCACGGCAGGAGCGAACTTCGCGCGATCGAATGTGGGCAGCGCCTGGCGCGTAAGCACCAGCAGCGCGGGCTCATGCTGCAGTTGCATGACCACTCGCCACGCCTCGACCACCTCGTTCGCGTCCGCCGGACGCAGCGTGATCAGGCCGGGCGTGGCGCGCGCCATGGCCAGATGCTCGATCGGCTGGTGCGTTGGGCCGTCTTCTCCAACGCCCAGCGAATCGTGCGTCAAAACGTAAATCGCGGGGATTTGCATCAGCGCGCTCAGCCGCAAGCCGCCGCGCATGTAGTCGGTGAATACGAAAAACGTGGCGCCGAACGGGCGGACTTTCGTAAGGCACATCCCATTCACGATCGCGGACATGGCATGTTCGCGAATGCCGAAGTGAAGATTGCGGCCGGAATAATTTCCAGCTTGAAATCCGGTGGCGCCTTCAAACGTGAGCAGCGTCTTGGTCGAAGGCGCGAGATCGGCCGAACCGCCCATCAACCAGGGAACATTTTTGCCGATCGCGTTTTCGACTTTTCCGGAGGAGTCGCGCGTGGCCAGCCCTTTCGGGTCGGCCGGAAACGAGGGCAAATCCTTGTCCCATCCCTCGGGAAGCTGGCGATGCTCCATGCGATTGATTTCCTCGGCCAGCGCCGCGTGGTTTGCCCGGTACGCATCGAATTTCGCGGACCATGCATCGTGAAGCGTTTTTCCCCGCTTGCCGATGCCGTTGTGGAAATGATCGTAGACGCCGTCGGGGATCAGAAACTTCGCATCCTCGGGCCAGCCGTAGGCCCGCTTGGTCAATTTAACTTCTTCCTCGCCGAGGGCCTCGCCGTGCGCCGCACTGCTGTCCTGCTTGTGGGGCGAACCCCAGCCGATATGGCTGTTCACAACGATGAGCGTCGGGCGGTCGCTGGTTTGCTGGAAAGTTTGCAAGCCCGCGCGGATCAGATTTAAGTCGTTGGCGTCGGTAACGTGCGTGACGTTCCAGCCGTAGGCCGTAAAGCGCGCCGCCACATCCTCGCTGAACGCCAGCGGCGTTCCCCCTTCGATCGTGATCCGGTTGCTGTCATAGATCCAGCAGAGGTTAGAAAGTTTCAAGTGCCCGGCCAGCGATGCGGCTTCGCTGGAAATCCCCTCCATCATGCAGCCGTCGCCGCCGAGGGCGTACACGTTGAAATTGTAAAGGTCTTCAAACCCCGGCTGGTTGTAGCGCGCGGCGAGCCAGCGCCCCGCGAGCGCCATCCCCACGCTGTTCGCGAAGCCCTGGCCCAGTGGGCCTGTGGTTGTTTCCACGCCCACAGTCAGGTGCGATTCCGGATGCCCCGCGCAACGGCTGCCTAGCTGACGGAAATTTTTGATGTCCTCGAGCGGAACCGCAAGTGTGCTCGCAACCTGGCCGTTTCTCCCGTCTGTTTTCACTCCGGCAAGGTGCAGCACCGAATAAAGCAGCATGGAGGCATGCCCTGCGGAGAGAACGAAGCGGTCGCGGTTCGGCCACAGCGGATCATTGGGATCGTAGCGCAAGAATTCCTGCCACAAGCAGTAAGCCACCGGCGCCATGGACATCGGCGTGCCAGGGTGGCCGGAATTTGCAGCCTGCACCGCGTCAATGGAGAGCGTGCGAATCGTATTGATGCAGCTCATCTCCATCGGAGTGGCGGCATTTTGAACGGAAGCAGTGGTGTCGGTTACGCTCATCCCAAACTCCTCGGCGGTACCGCGGAAGAAATCCAAGTTCCACGGTCAGATTGAAGACACTACTTTAGCCTAAAGGCGGGATTGTGCGACATGCAGAATTGCATCTCCAAGAAAGGAGCGGTTGGCTCTCATCGTTAGTCCATCTTGGGAATAACGCAAGCAAACGGCGAATATGTTTATTGATTCTCGAAGTCCAGTCGGTGGCGCTGACTCAAGCAAGGAAAGCGCCGCGAAAGCCCTCGCAAGAAACCGCTTATTGCACCGTCAGCGTCACCTTGGTTGTCAGCGAGGCATTTCCGGAAGCCGCCGTGACCGTAACCTGATATGTTCCGGCCGGTGTGCCTGTTCCGGGATTGAGTTGCGGGCTGGAATTGGCTGGGGAACCTCCGCAGGCAGCCATCGCGGAAGCGACGAGCAAGAGCAGCACGACCAGAAATTGTGGGACGTATCGCCGGACCGGGGCACTCGCAGCGCAAAGTCCAAACCAAATTGACACGATGAGGAACGAGACTCCGCACAATAGCAATACCCGCGGCCAGGGGATGCGCGGATAGATCGGAACGATTCGCGCTGTATGCGCCATCGTGGCGATGGAAAGTGTCACGTTTGTGCTCTTGGCCCCGGCCGGAAGCGACGACGGGGAAAACGATGCGGTGGAGTTCGGTGGCACTCCCGACGCGCTGAAATTCACGGTGCCTCCCAGCGAACCATTCGCCGGAGCCACCGCCAGCGTAAAGCTGGCGGGCTGCCCGGCGGAAACCGAGGAAGTAGAAGCCGGCGCGGTCACCGTGAAATCGGCCACGGCAAATGCGAGCGCGGAAGTTGTGCCGCCGCCGGGGGACGGATTGCTGACCATGATATTCAAGGTCGCGCCGGGCGTCATCGCGTTTGGCGGCAGGACGGCGGTGAGCGACGTCGTGCTAACGAATGTGGTGGCAAGCGACCTGCTGCCCGCTTGCACGACCGAGTTCGAATTGAAATTCGCTCCCGTTACATTCAACGTGAGCGCGACGTTTCCCGGCCCCACGCTTGTCGGCGAAAGACTGGTCATCGCTGGGATCGGATTATTCACGGTGAACGATATCGGCACGGAAGGAGCGCCGTTCGAATTCTTCACCACTACCAGGATTGTTCCGGCGAGGGCGACAGCGCTTTGGGGGATGGATGCCTGCAACACGGTGGGCGTATTGTTGTTGAACGCGGCGGAGACGGGCGCGGAACCGAACATTACCGTCGAGGAGGAAGAAAATCCTGAGCCAATTATGGTCAACGTGAATCCCGACGGCGGAACTGCTCCGGCCGTGACACTCGCTGGACTCAGCGACCCCACGGCCGGTTGCGTATTCGCGGGAAGTACCGCTAAATTTACCGCCGACGACGTTCCCCCGCTGGAAAAATTTACTCCCAGCCCGGGATTTGAGAGGGTGATGGCGATGGTCCCCGATGTGGCGATGGAGGAAGCCGCCACCGTGGTGGTCAACTGCGAAGAACTGACAAACGTAAAGGGCTGAACGACGCCGTTAAAATCCAGCGTCGCTCCCTGCACAAAATTCGATCCGTTAATGGTCAGCAAAAAGGCTTGCGATCCCGCGACCACGCTCGGCGTACTTATCGACGTTACCGTGGGTGAAGCATAGTAGACGGAAAATCCACCGGACGAGGAATTCCCTCCTCCGGGAGCCGGGTTATTAACCAATATCGAGTGTGCGCCAATAATTCCAGTTGCCGTGGCAGGAATTTGCACCATAAGTTGTGTCGCGCTCACAAACGTAGTCGGTTCCATCTGCCCGTCGAACGTTACCGCCGACCCGGAAACGAAATTCGTGCCGGCAACTGTCAGGGTGAGCGTTCCGCTGTTTTGGATCACGAAGGCTGGATTGACGGATGAAATCGTCGGCAGAGGATTACTGGTCACTGTGGGGGGAATCGCGGAAAAAA
Organism: Terriglobia bacterium; assembly: GCA_963779275.1. Lineage (GTDB taxonomy): Bacteria > Acidobacteriota > Terriglobia > Acidiferrales > UBA7541 > Palsa-360. The sequence goes on along the minus strand of CAVZXL010000012.1, from coordinate 89,331 downwards.
TAGAGACCGTGCTGGCGCTGGGATTCGCGGCAACGAACCCCGCGCGGCCCACGGGTGGACCAGTTTGCACAAACTCCCCGGAAACGATGGATTCCGGGCTCCCCCTGAGTCGCAAAAACCAGGGAGCTTTGAAATGTGCCGTCGCCATTTCCAAGAAAAACGTTCACGGCACCGGTCGTGGGGCATCCGGAATTCACGCAGAGCCTGTCCGTGACTGCAATATCCACGCGGCCATCGCCGTTGTAGTCGCCCGTAGTGATCGCAAACGGGGAAACTCCCGCGGGATAATCCACTTTTGTCTGGAAGGTCCCGTCGCCGTTTCCCAAGCAGGATGGAAAGCGAAGCGCTCGAATTATTGAAGTCCAGCACAGCCAGATCCAGTTTCCCGTCGCCGTTAAAATCCGCGGCCGCGACCGGCCCGAGTGAACAAGTTGAGTGAATAGTTGGCATGCAGCAGGAATGTCCCATCGCCGTTTCCCAGCAGCATGGAAATTGTGCTGCCCGCCAAGTCAAAGTTGCAGACGGCGAGATCCAGGATACCGTCGCCATTGAAATCTCCGGCGACGAATTGCGTTCCCAGCGCGGCGGGATCGGTTTGGAATCAAGACCGGAGACCCGAAAGTTCCATCGCCGTTTCCCGGAGGAAATAGACGCCTGTATCCTGCCCCACCACCAGATCCAGGCGGCCATCGCGGTTGAAATCTGCCGACCAACGGAGTGATGGGAGCGTTTACGTCTCACCGGAAGTGGATAAGCTTCTTGGGATTGCCAAAAACATTCAGGGAGTGGGCCAGGTCGAAACCGAAAATGTGTTTCCCAGGCTCAGAGATCATACAGACCGTCGCCATTGAAATCGCCGATGACCATGGAATTCGGACTGTCCACGGTGAGGGTTACCGCGGCATTCGGCCCGACCGTGGTGATGTAGCCGTGGTCCAGAACGCAGGACGAGACTGCCGGACATCCGCTGCTAGCTATTTCCAGATTCGGCTGCGGGATAGCCGGAAGATAAGCCACTGCCAGGGAAGAAGGCAGATTGATTCCTGGGTTGCCCGGGGAATCCGGAAAATTTGCTGTCCGTGCGATTGAACGCCAGCGTGGTGGCCGGCGTGGCCACCTCGAACAGGACCGCGTTGGATGTGCCGCCGCCCGGTGCCGGATTGGAGACCGTGACAGGAATCGTGCCCGCCACCGCAAGATCCGGAGGCCGGAATCGTCGGCGGTCAATCTCGCCGCTGCTGACGAATGCGGTCGGGCGCGCGCTGCCGTTCCAGTTCACCACGGCGCCATTGACGAATCCGGCGCCGTTCACGGTAAGCGTGAATCCGGCCGCGCCTGGCGCGGCGCTTGCAGGCGACAACGGAGTGTGCAGAAATGGCACGGGATTGTTTTGCGCCGCCAGGGGCACACAAGACGACACCAGTAAGAATAGCAATGAAAGCTGTGGCAATGCCAAATACGCATGGGACCTCCGCAGATACGTCAGCGGAGCCGGGGACAAACAATATGCGCTGACGCGGGAGAAACCCGAACCATGGCAATCGTATAGAACCGTGCTGGGCGTGGACACAAATGCCGGCCATGACATTCGGCGTGATGAACGCAGACTTCCCCGGCCAATCAGGAAACAGGACTTCCCCACTAGGCCGGAATACTAATCTATTTCCTCCACAAAGTCACTATCCGTGACATGCGGGCAGATGTGGCAGCGGCGCAACCGCGCTTTCCCTCCAATTGCATTGGCCTTACGGGATTACTTCCGCGCGGACTCAAACACCTGCCAGTGGAACAGGAAAGAGGCGTCGCGGTGGGCCAGAAGATAGGACACGCTGTGGCCGCCGGGATAGAGATGGAATTCGTGGGGGATTTTCAGCACATCCAGGGCCTGATTCATTTGGCTCGCGCCGGTATAAAAACCAAAGGAATCTTCGGTGCCGCAGTCGAAATAAATCTTCATTTTGGAAAGTAACGCGGCATTCTGTTTCGCCAAGACAAACGGGCTGTTCAGGTTCCAGAATTTCCGGTCGATGGGATTTCCGAATACCTTGGTCAGCAGTTGCGCGGCCGGGTTTCCCGAGGAGGCTCCCGCGTCGACTCCCATGGGCGGCTCCCGCATCAGCGCCGCGCTATGCGCGCTCACCGAGCCGAACATTTCCGGATGGGCAAACGCGATCCGCAAAGCGCCGTAACCGCCCATGGAGAATCCCGTGATCGCGTGGGATGCTCGCCCGGATTGCACGCGGTACGTGCGTTCGATGAATGGCATGAATTCGCGAAGGAAAAAATCCGCCGTACAGCGTCTTGCCGTCGCGCGAATTGATGTAAAACGTGTCCCACCCGTCCGGAGCCACCACCAGAAAATCGCCCGCTTTGTGGTCGCGCCGCAAATCCTGCAGCGCGTTCCATTCCCCGTCCAGCGCGGCCGACTGCGCGTTTCCCCCGAGCCCTGCAGCAGATACAGGACCGGATATCGCTGCGCCTGGGCTTGCGGCGCGGCGTAGCTCGCGGGCAGAAAGACGCAATACCGCACGGAAGAATGCAGAATGGCGCTTTTGAAAACGCGGCAATCCGCGCGCTCCTGCGCGTGAGCCGCGGCCGCCGCGACAAGCGCAAGAAATAGCATCCACGCCAGACGTGTCCATCGATATCGCTGCAGTGTACGCTTCATAAAGTCGAAAAACGATTGTAGGGGCGCGGGAACTTTGTGGCAAGCGGGCTCCGCCCGCGCATTCAGTCCTGCAGCGTCTTACAGAATCCTTACGGCGCGCGCACGACTTCCTAACCCCGCATACCGCATGATTCCCTTGCAAGTCGGAGCCAATTGAATGGCCGGAATGATCACCCCGAGATGTGACAGGGCGCACAGCACAGCGTGGCAGCGACCCGCTATAAAGGGCGTTAGAACGCGGCCCTTTCAGGTAGCTAGCGAACCGCGCTGGGCGCATGACATCGATCCCGGATGCCCGCCGTTCAGCGCTCGCGACTGAAGGAGGCCGTATGGCTATTAAACTTTTCATCCTGTTGAATGCCATGGGCGTCGTTTTTCTCCTGTATGTTCTGGCCAACTTCTGGAAGGAAGCCAGCCAGACGAAATCCGATGCCCGGCCCGATGAATTCGAGTTCATGCGGGAGGAGAGGCCCGCGGTGCTCGTCGTGACGCATCTGATCGCCCATGGCACGCATGGCAACGGGAGCGTGATTCCGCTGCAGATTCGGGGCGGGACCCGCCGGCAAGCGGGATCTTGAGGGCCGCCCCGCCGCGATTTATGAGATGCAAGCAAAGCGGGTTTCCGTGAAGTGATTTGGTTGCGAAATTGCCGTGAACCCGGAATCAGCTTGGTGGAAAATCAAATGGTTGATAACCATGCGATCGAACAAGCCCGGGATGGCGCGTCGGACCTGACTTTCTCAATTTCCTTCGCGGCGAAAGTTCCTGTGGCGATCTAAGGCTTCGTGAGGTGAATCATGCTGGATCTATTCTATGTCGGCGTTGTGCTCGTTTTCTTTGTTCTGATGTGGGGTTTCACAAAGGCGTCGGATCGCCTTTAGGGAGGGTTCCATGGAGTACGCGATTGCGGGAGTTGTCGCGGCGTTTCTGTTCGTTTATCTGATGTATGCATTGCTTCGGCCGGAAAAATTTTGAGGTGGTGAAATGACTTTACTCGGTATTGCCCAGATCGTGATTTTCTTCATTCTTGTGGTCGCCATTACGAAGCCCGCCGGCGTCTTTATGTACCGGGTCTTCGAGGGCGAACGGACCTTCCTTCATCCCGTGTTTCGGCCGCTGGAGCGCCTGGTCTATTGGCTCGGCGGGGTTCGCGAGGAGGAAGAGCAATCCTGGGTGCGCTACTCGGCCTCCATGATCTCGCTGAGCATATTCAGCTTTATTTTTGTGTATCTGTTGCAGCGGTTGCAGGGGCATCTTCCGCTGAACCCGATGCATTTCTCGACGCCGCAGGCGCCTTCGAACGCCACCCCGATGACTCCGGACCTGGCGTTTAACACGGCGGTCAGCTTCATGACCAACACCAACTGGCAGTCCTATTCGCCGGACACCACCATGAGCTACCTGACGCAGATGGCGGCTCTGGCGGTCCAGAACTTTGTATCGGCCGCGGTGGGAATTGCCGTTGCGGTTGCCTTAATTCGCGGATTCGCGCGCCATACGGCCAAGACAATCGGGAACTTCTGGGTCGACGTTACCCGGTGCACGCTCTACATCCTGCTTCCCATTTGCATCCTGGCGACACTGTTTTTCGTCGCGCAGGGATCGATCCAGAACTTTAAAGGACCCGCCACCGCAACGACTCTGGAAGGCGCCAGCCAAGTGATCGAGCAAGGCCCGCTGGCGTCCCAACTAGCCATAAAAATGCTGGGGACCAATGGCGGCGGGTACTTCAACGCGAACTCGGCTCACCCGTATGAGAACCCGACGCCTCTGGCCAACCTTGTTGCAGATGCTGCTGATCTTTGTACTTGGAGCCGGACTGACGTACATGTTCGGCAAGATGGTGCGCGACACGCGCCAGGGCTGGGCGATCTTTGCCGCGATGGCCCTGATGTTTCTTGCCGGCGCTTTCATTTGCTATTGGGCCGAGCAGCGCGGAAATCCGATGGTGACCAACATGGGCGTTGAAAGCAGCCTATACGGCAAGCCAGCCGGGCGGCAACATGGAAGGCAAAGAAGTTCGGTTTGGCAATCCGATGACAGCGCTGTTCGCCACGGTAACGACGGACGCCAGTTGCGGGGCGGTGATCGGCATGCATGACAGTTTCACGCCCATCGGCGGCCTGGTGCCGCTGTTCAACATCCAGACCGACGAAGTGATTTTTGGAGGCGTCGGCGCGGGCCTCTACAGCATGTTGATCTATGCGGTCGTCGCCGTCTTCATCGGCGGCCTGATGGTGGGGCGCACGCCCGAATATGTGGGCAAGAAGATCGAACAAAAAGAAGTCAAGATGGCGATCATCGCCATCCTGGCGACTTCCGTCGTGCATTCTGGGGTTCACCGCAATCAGCTCAGTCGCGCCATTTGCCAAGGGCGGCTACTGGAATTCACCCGGCCCGGCTGCGGCGAACACGAATAACGGCGGCCGCGCACGGATTCTCCGAAATGCTATACGCGTATTCGAGTGGCGCGGGCAATAACGGCAGCGCTTTTGCCGGAATCAACGCCAACACGCCCTGGTACAACCTGACCATGGGCCTCGACATGCTCGTCGCAAGGTTCCTGTTTATCATTCCCGGCCCTGGCCATCGCCGGAAGCCTGGCCTCCAAGAAACTCGTCCCCGTCACCAGCGGCACATTGCCGACGAACGGTCCGCTTTTCGTAGTTCTGCTGATCGGCACCGTCATCATTGTGGGCGCGCTAACTTATTTCCCGGCGCTCTCGCTAGGTCCGATCGTCGAACATTTTCAAATGCTGAACGGAAAACTTTTTTAATGTCATTTGGAACGAGGAGCTAAAGATGTCTACTGTCACTTCTCCCCCGGTGGAGAGCAAGCAACGGAAACAAAGCACGAAGCCTCGGCGCTCATCTCGAGAGGCGCCCGGGCGCGCCCACTTTTCGATCCGGAGATCGTGCGTCGCGCGATCAAAGAGTCGTTCCTGAAGCTCAACCCGGTGAAGGTTGCGAAAAATCCGGTCATGTTTGTCGTCGAAGTGGGAGCGGCTCTGACCACCATCTTCGTGATCAAGGATGCGATCGCCGGAGCCGGGGGCGTCTTTTTTGGCGTTCAAATCGCATTTTGGCTATGGTTCACGGTGATTTTCGCCAATTTCGCCGAAGCCATGGCGGAAGCGCGCGGCAAAGCGCAAGCCGACGCCCTGCGCAAGACCAAGGTCGATACGGTGGCGCACAAGGTCCTGCCCAACGACAAGTATGAAATGGTGCCCGCATCAAAGCTGCGCAGCGGGGACGTTGTGTACTGCGAAGCGGGCTATGTGATTCCGGGAGACGGAGAAGTCATCGAAGGCGTCGCCAGCGTCGATGAATCCGTCATTACCGGGGAGAGCGCACCCGTCATTCGCGAATCCGGCGGCGACCGCAGCGCGGTCACCGGCGGCACGATGGTTTTGTCGGACCATATCAAGATCCGGATCACATCCAATCCGGGCGAGACTTTTCTGGACCGCATGATCGCCCTGGTCGAGGGCGCTGTTCGGCAAAAGACGCCCAACGAAATCGCCCTCAATATTCTGATCGCCGGGTCTCACGCTGTCTTCCTGCTGGCGGTTGCGACCCTGCCAACCTATGCGAAATACTCGATCCAAGCCATCGGCAATGGCACCGTCCCAACCGTCGCTGTTCTCGTGTCCCTGCTGGTGTGCCTGATCCCCACAACGATCGGCGGATTGCTTTCCGCCATTGGCATCGCGGGAATGGACCGGGTGATGCAGCACAACGTTCTGGCCATGAGCGGCAAGGCCGTGGAGGCTTCGGGCGACGTCAATACGCTCCTGCTCGACAAAACGGGAACCATTACGCTCGGCAACCGGCAGGCAGTGGAATTCCTGACGGTCGAAGGAGTGAGCGAAAGCGAACTGGCCGATGCCGCCCAGCTTTCCAGCCTTGCCGATGAGACTCCGGAAGGCCGTTCCATCGTCGTCCTGGCCAAGGAGAAGTACCAACTGCGCGGCCGGGAAGTCGCCGCGCACGAACGCCCAGTTTATTCCCTTCTCCGCCTATACGCGGATGAGCGGCGTGGACATGGATGGCCGCCATCTGCGAAAGGGCGCCACCGGAGCCATCGCTCAGTTCGTAAAAGAGTCGGGCGGCACAGTGCCGCAGTCCCTTCAGGAAATTTCGGACCGCATTTCCAGCAATGGAGGCACGCCGCTCGCGGTAGCCGATGGGTCGAATTTCTTGGCGTCATTCATCTGAAGGACATCGTAAAAGGCGGAATGAAAGACCGTCTCGCGTCGCTGCGCGCCATGGGAATCCGTTCGGTGATGATCACCGGCGACAATCCCCTGACCGCCGCCGCCATCGCGCAAGAAGCAGGTGTAGACGACTTCCTGGCGCAAGCCACGCCGCAGGACAAGCTGGAATACATCCGCAAGGAACAGGCTCAGGGCGACTGGTCGCCATGACCGGCGACGGGACCAATGACGCGCCCGCGCTGGCTCAGGCCGACGTGGGCGTGGCCATGAACACCGGAACGATGGCGGCGAAAGAGGCCGGCAACATGGTCGACCTCGACAGCAATCCCGACCAAGCTGATTGAAATCGTGGCCATCGGAAAACAATTGCTGATTACCCGCGGTTCGTTGACGACGTTTTCCATCGCCAACGACGTTGCGAAATACTTCGCCATCATCCCGGCCATGTTTGCGGCGATCTATCCCGAGTTGAACAAGCTGAACATCATGGGGCTGCACTCGCCGCAGAGCGCGGTCCTCGCGGCAGTCATTTTCAACGCGGTCATTATCATCGCGCTGATTCCGCTGGCCCTTCGCGGCGTGCAGTACAAGCCGGTCAGCGCCGGCCAGATGCTCACGCGCAATTTGCTGATCTACGGGCTGGGCGGAATCATCGTTCCCTTTCCCGGCATCTGGCTGATTGACAAGATGCTTGTGGCGCTGCATCTTGCGTAAGGCCGAGGGCTCCCATGGGGCCCGGAAGCATAAAGGAGCAGGACATGTTGAAGGAACTTGGACCCGGATTTCGATTGACGCTGATTTTCACCGTTCTCACCGGGTTGCTATACCCGGCCGTGATGACCGGCGTGTCCGAACTGGTTTTTCCGAAGCAGGCCAATGGCAGCCTGGTCACTGTAGGCGGCAAAGTGGTCGGGTCTAGCCTTATCGGCCAACCGTTTGCCAAGGCTGAGTATTTCCATCCGCGTCCATCGGCCGCAGGCAGCGGATATGACGCGACGGCGTCCAGCGGCTCCAACCTTGGGCCCACGAGCGCCAAGCTTCTGCACGGCACGACCAAAATGGATGACAAGAACAACGAGATCGTCGACTTCGACGGGATCGAGCCTGCGCATCGTCCATTACTGCATCGATAACGACATCCCTTACGAATCCTCCGTACCTCTCGACCAGTTCAAGGATTCGCACGGCGATCTCGACGAGGTGAAGCTGATCAAAGCCTTCAATGACGACAAAGCGCCTTTGGTATTTATGCCGAAGACGCCGATTCCTCAGGATGCGGTTACCGCTTCGGCTTCGGGCCTGGATCCGCACATCAGTCCCGCGAATGCCGAACTGCAAGCGGGGCGTGTCGCGAAGGCGCGGGGCATTTCCGCGGACCAAGTGAAACAATTGATCCCGCAATCCACCGACCAGGCTGACTTGGGTTTTCTGGGCGAGCCCCGCGTGAACGTCCTGATGTTGAACGTTGCGCTGGATCAGCATTTCCCGGCATCGAAATAACCCGGGACGCGCGACTCATGTCAGGACCCGTTTTGGACGCACCCCATTGAACCACCGCGTCAAACTTGCTCTTTTCTTCGCGGGTGCTATCGCGGTCTTTTTCCTATTCGACACGGCTTACCAGGGTCTGCAGACACTCTCGCGGTTGGATGCCGTTGAGGCTGAAAGAGACAAATGGCAGCAGCCAAACGAAGTTCTCCAGGCGCTTGATTTGAAGCCCGGAAACGTAGTGCTTGATCTGGGATGTGGTTCCGGTTACTTCACGCTCAAACTTTCGGATCCAGTTGGCCCGAGTGGCAGCGTTCTGGCGGAAGACATTCGCAGGCTGCCGCTCGCGTTTTTGTGGGTCAGGACGGTCCAAAGAGGAAAAGGCAACGTAAGCATTTTTCTTGGCGAACCCAGCGATCCTCGCATGGCCGGGAAGAGCATGAACGCCGTTCTGATTGCGAACACATACCATGAATTCACCGATTCTCACTCCATCGTTTCTCACCTGTTCAATTCGCTGATTTCCGGAGGGCGTCTGGTTGTGGTCGATCGTGAACCTCTTCCGGCCAAGACTGGATTGATGGGAACGGCTGCGGAGCACCATGAAGTGTCCGTCAACGAAGTCGAAAAGGAACTCCGGCAGGGAGGGTTTGAAATCGTCAGCCGGCAGGATCGCTTCATTGAAGATGACCCTTCCCACGAAACGTGGTGGCTGATCGCGGCTCGGAAGCCATAACGGGATTGCCTGGCTTGTGTAGCGCGGGCTTTAAGCCAAGGCGGCCTCATGCGGCCGGAGGAAAAAACCAAGGCCGCATCGCTTTTCACCAACTCAAGCCTTATTTCTTCTTCGGCTTGGCGGGCGCAGCACTGGTGGGCTCAAACCGGTAGCCGACCCACGGATCGGTGTGGATGTACTTCGGGTGGGACGGATCCGGTTCAATTTTCTTCCGCAACTGATTGATGAACACGCGCAGGTATTCCGTTTCATTTCCGTAGTCCGGGCCCCAGACGGCCTGCAGCAGGCGCCGGTGCTCCAGCGGCTTGCCCTGGCTCGACACCAGGTGCCGCAGCAGATCGAATTCCTTCGGCGTCAGCCGCACCGGGTTGCCCTTGACCAGCACTTTCCTGCGCTCGAAATCGATTTCCAGATCGTCGGAAACGTAGGACGGGATAGGCTCCGCGGAGGTGGTCCTGCGCAGGGCCGCGCGAATGCGCGCCAGAAGTTCCTCGACGCTGAAAGGTTTCACGACGTAATCGTCGGCGCCGGCATCCAGGGCAAGCACTTTATCGTGCTCGGTATTGCGGACCGTCAGCATGATGATGGCGACGTCGGACTGGTCGCGAATTTCGCGGCAGGTTTCCAGGCCTCCCATCCCCGGCATGTTGACGTCCAGCAGGACGAGTTCGGGGCGCTCCTTGCGCATCATTTCCAGGGCTTCCTCGCCGCTCTTGGCCTCGACCACCGAGTAACCGTTGCTCGAAAGCGTGGTCCGCATCACGCGGCGAATTTGCGGCTCGTCATCCACAACCAGAATGGTCGGTGTGCTCATCGGTGTTCCGCCGTTCCCCTGACAATCGGCAAGCTGAATGAAAACACGGACCCTTGGCCCAGCTGGCTGATCACGCCGATCGTCCCGCCGTGCGCTTCCACGATGGCTTTGGCGATCGGCAAGCCCATGCCGGTGCCCTGCACGCGGTAGCGTTGATCCGAGCCTCTGTAAAATTTGTCGAAAATCAGGGCGAGTTCGGCGTCGGCGATCCCGGGTCCCTGATCCGCGACGCTGAACGAGACAAAATCTCCCTGCTCCTCCGCGCCGATCGTGATGGGGCGCTCGGGAGCGGAATACAAATTCGCATTCTCGATCAGATGCACGAGCACTTCCTTGGCGCGCGCCAGATCCGCGTGGACCAGCAGATCCTGATTTTTCATTTCGATTCGCACCGGCCGCGTCCCCAGAACGCCCTTGCAAACATCGAGCGCCTCGGAGATCAGATCCACCACGCGAAGCGTTTCCATCTGCAGCTTGACCTCGCCCGCTTCCAGGCGCGCCATTTCGGCGGCTTCCCCGACCAGCCGGTTCAGCCGGTCGCACTCCTCATTGATGATATCCAGTAGTTCGATGCGCTGGGCCTCGTCGAGTTTCGCGGGGGAAAGCAGATTGGTCACCGAAACCTTGATGGACGTGAGCGGCGTGCGGAAATCGTGCGCGATGGCGTCCAGCAGCGCCGATTTCAGGCGCTCCCCCTCGCGCGCCGCCTCGGTCTTCCCCACCATTTCGATGGCATGGGCCCGCTCGATGGCCACGGCGATCAGCGAACCCAGCGCCTCGAGAGACGGCCGCGAAAGCACGGGGCCCGAAATGCCCACGCTGCCCAGAATGCGCGATCCCAAACGCAGCGGGGCGAAGCACAGGCTGTGCTCCTCGTCCACCTGCATGTCTTCGCGAGCCACTATCGCTTTCAGCGAAGTCGGCGTCGAGTTGCGGCAGGTTCATGCCGGACCGGTAGATCTTCTGCTTCTCCGAGAGGAACACGGCCGCGGCGCCCACTTCAAACGTCTCCACGATCTGGCGCGGGATGGCGTTCAGCAATTCGATGGGATTGCCGGCGGTCAGCAGCCGCTGGCTGAATTTGTACAGTCGCTCGACTTCGCGGCGGCGGCGGTTGGCTTCGGCGGCCTGATTGCGCGCGCGCGTCGAAAGATCGCTGGCCAGAACCGAAGTTGCCAGGAACGTAATCAACGCCACCCAATTCTGCGGGTCGGCAATGGTGAAGGTGCCCACCGGCGGCAGAAAGATAATAATTGTAGGCCAGCGTGGCCACCAGCGACATGAAGACGGAAACCGCGAGTCCCCAGAGAGTGGAAGCGCCCAGAATGGCGAGCAGATAAGTGAAGGCAATGGTCGTCGCGTTGAAGCGATGCGTGGAACGGTAGAACAAGGTAATTGCCGCGACCGCAGCCAGAGCGGCCGCGTACCGGGCCAGGGTTGTAGGCAGATTCTTCTTCACGGGGCGATTCTAGCCTAGCATTTATCGCGCATAATAGAAGAGAATATCTGCGATGACCAAGACGCCCGAGCAGTGGCTGGAAGAGGTCTCCCCGCAGGAACGCACCAAGGGAATCCTGAAGCTGTTTCTTGGCTACGCCCCGGGAGTCGGCAAGACCTACGGCATGCTGGGCGAAGCCATACGGCGGCGCAGCCGCGGCGAAGATGTGGTCGTCGGCATCGTGGAAACGCACGGGCGCAAAGGCACCGCGGAACTCGCCGCGCAACTCGAGCAGGTCCCGATGCGCAAGATCGAATACAAGGGCACGATCTTCGAAGAGATGGACCCGGACGCCATCATCAAGAGAAATCCAAGAGTCGTGCTGGTGGACGAACTGGCCCACACCAATATCCCCGGCAGCAAACACCGCAAACGGTATGAAGACGTCCTCGATCTGGTCGAGGCGAAAATGGAAGTGCTTTCCACGGTGAACGTGCAGCACCTGGAAAGCATCGCTCCCACGGTCGGCGCGATCACCGGCATCAAGATTCGCGAAACCGTTCCCGATTGGGTGCTCGAACACGCCAATGAAATCGTGATGGTCGACCTGACCCCGGAAGCCCTGCAAAACCGCATGAAGCGCGGCGAGGTCTACCACACCGGAAAAGTCGATCAGGCCCTCAAGAATTTTTTCCGCCGAGGCAATCTGATCGCTCTCCGGGAACTCGCCCTGCGCCAGGTAGCCGAACAGGTGGACCGCAGCCTGGAATCCTACATGGAGCAAAAGGATATTCAGGATCCCTGGCCGGTGCGCGAACGCATCGCCGTGTGCTTCAGCTCGAATCCCAGGGCGCAGTATCTGATCGCGCGCGCGGCGCGCATGGCCCGCCGGATGGACGCCGAGTTATTCGCGATCTATGTGGATATCGGGCATGACACTTCGGACCAGGACCAGAACTCGCTCAACGCCAACATTCAATTTTCGGAGAGCCTCGGCGCAAAGGTCGTCAAATTGAAGGGCAAGGAAGTGGCCGCCGCAACCGCGGAATTCGTGCGCGAAAAACACGTAACGCAAGTGATTTTCGGCCGCACAGCTGTCGAAGGCTGGCGAAAATATCTCTACATGACCGCGATTCATCGCTTCCTGCGCGACGCCCCCGCGGTGGACGTGCACATCGTGACTCAGGAAAACGATTGAGAACGGTGGCACAGGCTTCAGCCTGTGCGGTTTTGATTTTTGCAGTTCCCACACAGACCACAGGCTGAAGCCAGTGCCACCAAGATCCGCTTTCCCGAGAAATTAGAGTTACAGCGCGCGCAGCGCCACCGACACCGGCTGCCTTGCAGCGCGAATCGCTGGCGGCACGCCGCCGACCAGCCCCATGAACAGCGCAAACGCAATGCCGCCGAGCAACAATTCCGGCGTCACACGAAAGGCAAATGCAAGATACGTGAACGTCTGAAAATTCATGGTCCCGGTCGTCAGCCCATTCAATGGAATCACCAGAAGACACCCGAGCAATCCGCCCAGAAAAGAAATGAGGAGCGCCTCAATCAAAAAAGAGAACACCACGCTTGCGGCGCCGAAACCCAGCGCGCGCATGGTGGCGATTTCGCGCGAACGCTCCGCGACCGCCGAATACATGGTGTTGAGCGCGCCGAACACCGCGCCAATGCCCATCACCACGGCCACGATCGTCCCCAGCACCACGATCAGCGTCGTGAGCGTTTTCGATTGCTTGTCGTAATAATCGCGTTCCCGATCCACTTCGACGGTCATGCGCGGATCGGCCGTGAGCGCATCCTTGAACGAACCCAGCGCTTCGGGAGAATTCAGGTGCACCGTCACCGATTGGAAAACGTTTTCCGGACGGTGGTACACCTGGTTCACGACGTTGGCGTCCGCCCAGACTTCGGAGTCAAACGCGCCGCCGCCCGAGTCGAAAACGCCCACGACTTTCCACGTGCCTCCGCCGAACTTGATGGTGTCGCCCAGGTCCAACCCCACGATAAGACGTCGCAGCGTGGTTGCCGACCACCAGTTCATTCAATCCCGGCTGGAAAAATCTCCCGGCGACGATCTTGATGTTGTCGCGCACTCGCAACACCATAGGGCGAGACGCCGCGCACCTGCACATTCGCGTCCGTGCCGCTCGATTTCAGCGGGAACGCCGCGATCACCACTACTTCGGCGCTCACCAGCGGGCCCGCGTCCGATCGCGCAACGCCCGGAGCGTCCTCGATCACCTTCACCTGCTCCAGGGAAACAGCGCCGTCGATTTCCGACGTCGAGCCCGCGCGGCGCACCATGGCGTTCTGCGGTCGAGCCCGAACTGACCAGTGTCATCTTGAATCCGCGCGCCAGCGACATCATGGCCACGAACACCGAGACCGTGCCGGCAATGCCGAGTATCGCGACGATGGCCGAAGTCCACCGCGCCCGCACGCTTCGCAAATTGTAGATCACAGGTATGGCCACGCTCAGACTCTCCGTATTGCATCCACCACGCGCAGGCGCATCGCCGAGATCGCCGGCAAAATTCCCCCGGCCGTTCCCACCAGCAGCGCCGTGCCGATTCCGGCCACGATCGCCAGCGGCGGCAAATAAAAGTACGGCAAAATGCCGCCGGTGGGATCGCCGCGCAGGCTGAACAATTTCGCGAGCAGCAATCCCAATCCCCCGCCGACAAACGCCACAATCAGCGATTCCATCATCACCAGCAGCAGCACAAACCGGTTGGAAAATCCCAGCGCTTTCAGCACGGCCAGTTCCCCGACGCGTTCGCGCACCGCGATGGCCATGGTATTTCCGGTGACCAGCAACAAGCGTGAAGAACACGACGCCGCCCACCGTGAGAATCAGAAACTCGATGTTGCCCATTTGCTTCACGAACGACGCGGCGAATTCCTTCTCGGTGTCCGTCTTGGTTTCAAAAGGCGAGTTGGCGAATTCCGCGTCGATGGCTTTGGCCACTTGCACGGAATGATCGGGATCGGTTACGCGGACGACGTACCAGCCGACGTCGCCCTTGCCGAAAGCTCTCCGCTCGTCCAGATAATCGTAGTGAAACCAGAACTGCGTGGTGTCATCCTGCCGCGCGCGAGCCCTTGTAGATCCCTCGAAGGTTGAACTCCCACGGCCCCGTGTAGATCGTGCCTTTGATGGGAATGCGGTCGCCCACCTTCCAGCCAAATCTCTCGGCCGTGTTCTGCCCGGCGATCGCGCCTTCGCGGTCCTCGACAAACGCCTTCCATTGATCTTCCGGGATGATGAATTCCGGATACATGGCTCGCTGGTTTTCCACGTCCACGGCAAATTGCGGAAAGAAATTCTTTTCGTCCTGGTACACGCCGCCAAACCAGTTCTGATAGGTCACCTGCTTGATTCCGTCCATGCGCAGCAGGCGGTCGCGATAAGAAAGCGGCAGCGGCTGAATCAGCGACGTCTTGTTGATGACCACCAGGCGGTCGGCGCCGGCGATATCCACGCCCTGGCTGAATGCCCCGCGCACAATCACCAGCAAACCGAACAGGAACAGCGCGACGGCAAACGATCCGATCGTCAGCGACGTCCGCAACTTTTTCCGGAACAGATTCGCGATCAGCAGCGGCAGGAATTTCATGGCAAAGCCGCTCCCTCCGGCGCGCCCACCAGGCTTCCCTTCTCCAGGCGCAGCGTCACCTGCGCCTGCTGCGCCACCGCCGGGTCGTGCGTGACCATCAGCACCGTCTTGCCGAATTCCCGCACCAGCCGCCCGATCAGTTCCATGATTTCATCGGCGGCCTTGCGATCCAGATCGCCGGTCGGCTCATCGCACAGCAGAAACGTCGGATCGGAAACGATGGCGCGCGCAATCGCCACGCGCTGCTCCTGCCCGCCGGAAAGTTGCCGCGGGTAATGTTTCATGCGATCCCCCAGTCCCACCAGTTGCAGCGCGGTTTCCACGTGCTGCCGGCGTTCGGACTTGGAAAGCTTCGTGAGCAGCAGCGGAAGCTCCACATTTTGAAATGCGGTCAGAACCGGGATGAGGTTGTACATCTGAAAAATGAATCCGACGTGGCGCGCCCTCCAGCCCGTCAACTTGCTCGCGGACATGTGCGTGATTTCGTCTCCGGCCACGGTAATCGTTCCGGCGGACGGGACATCCAGCCCGCCGAGCAAATTCAGCAGCGTGGTTTTGCCCGATCCGCTGGGCCCCATGAAGGCGACAAAGTCTCCGCTATCGACGTCGAGGTTCAGCCCCTGCAGGACGTGAATTTCCTCGCCGCCGCGCGTGTATTTCTTGTCCAGGCCGCGCACGTGAATCAGGCTCGCCGCGCCTCCGTTGCCATCGACTCGTACCATGCCGCGATCCTCACTTTTTGACTTCGACGGCCTGGCCGTCACGCAGATTTTCCGGAACCTTCGAAACGATCGTGTCTCCCTCGGCCACTCCGGCCAGGACTTCGACGTCGTCACCGCGCTGCGATCCCAGGGTTACGGCGCGGCGCTCCACGACGCCGTCGTGGACCAGAAACACAGCGGCTTTGCCGTCCTGCTGGCGCACCGCGGAACTCGGGATCAAAGCCTTCGGCGCGGCGGCCTCGCTTCCGGCAGTGGCGCGGGGCTTTTCTTCGCCCAGAAACGCCACCTTGACGCCCATGTCCGGCAGGATTCGCGGATCGAGCTTGTCGAATGTGATGCGGACTTTCACGGTGGCCTTCTGGCGGTCCGCCGTCGGGATGATGGTCCGCACGTGCGATGGAATCTGCCAGTTGGGATAGGCATCGAGCGTGGCGTTCACCCGCTGCTGCGGCTTGACGCGCGCGATATACGATTCGTTCACGTCCACTTCGATTTCCAGCGACTGCATATCCACAATGGTGGCGATCCCGGTGCGCGTAAATCCACCGCCCGCGGAAATCGGCGACACCATTTCGCCCACCTGCGCATCCTTGGAGACCACTTGCCCGGAAAATGGCGCGCGAATCGTGCAATTGTTTACATTTTCCTGCGCCACGTCGATCCTGCGATCCGCGGCCGAGACCTGGTCCTTGGTCAGCGCGATGCGCGCGCGGTAACTCTCCGTAAGCGTCTGCGCGGTGTCCAGGGCCTGGGGCGTCGAGATCGCCCGCCGCCGTGAGTTTCTCGGCGCGCTCCAGTTCCCGCTCGGCATTCGCGAGATTGACCTGCAAATCGTTCACCGAGGACTGCGTGGCGATGCGATCCGCCTTGGCCGAAGCCAGCGCGGCGTCGAATTCCGAGCAATCCAGCCGCGCGATGATCTGGCCTTCCTTGATGTGCATGCCTTCGTCGGTATCCACCTCGATCACGCGGCCCGTGATTTTCGCCGCCACGCTGGACCGGCGCCGGGGCGTCACATACCCGCTGGCGTTGAGCAACGCCGCCTCGGGAGAATTCGCCGCGCTTCGCGCCGTGGTCACTTCCACGACCGCTTTAGGGTCCTTGAAGTGGTAGACGGCTGCCCCGCCGGCCATGAGAATCAACAAACCTCCGGCCAGCCAGCCCAGCCGCATGCCACGGTTGCCGGTCTTGCGGACGCTGTCGTCAATCTTCAAGGGACGACAATTCAGCCATGGGTTTGCGCGGCGGTGTGCTCATCGAGGCCCCATTATACAGGTGGACGCGCCGATAGATGATGAACGTCATCCGTAAGACGGCCAGGGGCTACGGCATGGCTATCCGCGGATTATTCCTGGTCAGGTGACGGTGGACGCCGGGCTGCAACGAGCCGCGCGGTTACCGCATGCCGGTGCTCAAACATCTTTTCAATTCTGCGGCGAACGAACTTTCCGGCCAACCAACGCCCTAGAAACCCAAACGGCAGGGCGTATTCGACTCTATCTTCCAGGATGCACGCGGCCGGACCCTCCGGCTCAAATGTATGCGTATGCTTCCAGTAGGCGAATGGCCCGGAAACCTGGACGTCGCTGAAGTAATGGCCCGCCTCGAAATCCTGATGCTCGGCAACCCACCGACTGCGAAACGGCCAGCGCCCGAATCGCAGCACGACGCGCGCGCCGCGCTCGATTCCGCCTGTTTTTTCCAATACTTCGATGCGCTCGCCCGGCGGGGTCAACTGCTCAAGAGCATCCGGTAAGGCATGCCAGGCGTAGACTTCGGCCGCGGGCGCTTCGATACGGGAACGACGAACGAACATTTGAGTTTTCATTTTGGCTCAACTTGCACATGATTGCACGGCGCGCAAAAATCGAGCGCGGATCGCTTCCAACTTGTAGAATACGTGTCTGAATCGGCCTTGGAGTTGACCGCATCCAATCCGCTTCATTCCAGTGTCGTTTGCAGATTAGCAGGATCCCGGGCAAATTGAGCAAGGCCGGAACTCTACTACGGGTGCGGGCTCCACTTTTACACTGAACGCTTCACGTGAAGCGTGGAGCCCGCGAAGACAAGGAAAGACATGGCGCAACTATTCGATCCACTTCCGATTCGCGGCATCACTCTTCAAAATCGCATTGTCGTCTCGCCGATGTGCCAGTATTCCAGCGACGATGGATTTGCCAACGACTGGCACCTGGTGCACCTCGGCGGACGCGCCGTGGGCGGAGCTTCCCTGGTATTCACCGAGGCCACCGCGGTCACGCCCGAGGGGCGGATCACCTCGGAGGACCTGGGAATCTGGAAGGACGCGCACATCGAATTTTTGTCGCGCATCGCGCGATTCGTGGCCGGCCAGGGCGTTGTGCCCGGCATGCAGCTTGCCCACGCGGGCCGCAAAGCCAGCACGCAGCGGCCCTGGGAGGGAGCGAACGCGGTTCCCATCGAAAAAGGCGGCTGGGAGCCGCTGGCGCCGAGCGCCGTCGCCTATTCGGATCACTATGCCATGCCCCGCGCCATGTCGAAGGAAGAAATTCGCGGCATCGTGGACGCCTTCGCGCAGGCCGCGCGCCGCGCGCTGGAGGCCGGCTTCCGCATCCTCGAAATTCATGGCGCCCACGGCTACCTGATGCATGAATTCTTTTCCCCGCTCAGCAATTTCCGGACGGACGAATACGGCGGCTCGTTTGAAAACCGCACGCGCATCGCGCGCGAAGTCGTCACCGCGGTCCGCAAGCAGATGCCGGACAATCTCCCGCTTTTCATTCGCATTTCGGCCACGGACTGGAAAGAAGGCGGCTGGGATGTGGATCAATCCGTGGAGTTGGCAAAGCAACTAAAACTTCTGGGCGTCGATCTGGTGGATTGCTCCTCCGCTGCGCTCGTCCCGGACCAAAAAATCGTCGCCGGCCCCGGCTTCCAGGTTCCCTTCGCCGAACGCATCCGCCGGGAAGCAAAGGTGATGACCGGCGCGGTCGGATTGATTGAAACGAAGGAGCAGGTATCGGAAATCCTGGCGAATGAAAAAGCCGACCTGGTCTTCATGGCGCGCGAATTCCTGCGCGATCCCTACTGGCCCTTGCGCGCCGCCCGCGAACTGAAACAGCCGATGAGCTGGCCAGCGCAATACCTGCGCGCCGCTCCGCCGGAGACCACCGCGCGGAAGCCGCTGGATGCCGATGCAAGCAAGGCCAAAGCTGGAAAGTAAAATCAAGGTCAACTTACGAAGCGCGGCCGCGCATCCGGGAGAACATCTGAATCATGCCGCGCACTTCCGGCAGGCCGAGGACGGCGGCTCCCGCAAAATAGGCGATTCCGTACGGCCCAAGGACCACGATCGCCACAAGGATCGGATTGTGATGCCCGACGGCGAGCAGCAATGCCCTGCCGATCCCTGCGGCGACGAGCGCTGCGGCCCAGCCCTTGAAAAGATAGGCTGGCGCAAGACCGGTTGCGCCAATGCGGCGGTTCAAGGTGCGGCGCAGCAGCGCGAATTCCACCCAGGAAGAAACGCCGGCTGAAATCGTAAGCCCCGCAACGCCCCAGCGCGGCGAAATCCCCAGCAAATGAGGCAGCGGAATCGCCGAAAGATATCCGAGGACGGTGGTCAACACCACGCGAATGATGGCGAAATTCAGCGGCGTGCGCGTGTCTTTCAGCGCGTAGTAAGTGGACGAATAGAGCCGCCCCAGCGTCGAGGCCAGCAATCCCACGGTCGATCCGGCCAGAATTCCCCAGACATAGTTCGCGTCGGCATGGGTGAATCGCCCCGATTGATAAATCGCGGAGACGATGACGTCACCCAGAACAAGAAACGCAGCCACCGAGGGAATCACCAGAAACGCGATCTGCCGCAGGCCCGCATTGAGGCGCACGCGCAACACTTCGGCCACTTCGGACTCCGCGCCCACCGCGCCGGACATCGCCGGAAGCTCCGCCGCCGATACGGACATCCCGAACAAGCTGACCGGCAGCGTGTATAGCGTCTGCGCGTAGGCCAGCGCCGCGACCGCGCCGGTCGGCAGCAGGCTCGCCAGCAGCGCGTCCACATAGGCGCTGATCTGCACGACTCCCCGGCTGATGAACACGGGAAAAAAATTCCGCACGACGGTGCGGACATTTTCCAGATGAAACGCGAAGGACAAATGCAGCCCGCGCAAAAGCCCCAGCACGACCGGCAGCTGAATCGCCACCATCAGCGCCGCGCCCAGCACCGATCCCCAGGACAACACAATGGCCAGTGGAAACTGCGCGTACCGCGCGCCAAATCATCCAAAGCGTTCCGATCATCGCGACGTTCCAGATCACCGGCGCGGTGTAGGAAAGAAAAAATTTGCGGTGGCTGTTCAGGATCCCCAGGCACCACGCGGACAGCACGAACAATCCCGCGCCGGGAAACAGGATGCGCACGATGCGAATGGTCAGCTCGCGTTTTTCGCCGGAAAATCCGGGAGCGATCGCGTCAATCAGATACGGGGTCGCCAGCACGCCAAGCAAGACGAGTATGGAGGTGCTGAGGGCCAGCAGCGCCGCCACGGCTCCCGCGGTGCGGCGTGCTTCCTTCTCCTCTCCGCGCGCCAGCAGCGAAGCATACACGGGGATGAAGGATGCGGAGAGCACGCCCTCGCCAAACAGATTCTGCAGCGCGTTGGGAATGCGGAATGCCGCTTTGAAAGCGTCCGCGGCGTCGGAATTTCCGAAGTAATGGGCAAATACGCGGTCGCGAATCAGGCCCGCAACACGGCTGAGAAAAATTCCGGCGGCGACCAGAAACGACGAGCGCTTCGAGGCGAACCGGCTGGCAACGGCTGCACCGGGTTCGCTCACGCGCGGGTTCGATCGGGAAAATTCATATGCACGCGTTATCCATTACAAGAGTTGCCCGGCTGGAAGTCAACCACGAGTGTGAAGGGATGTGCGGTTCCCGTGCAACCAACCGGAGACATTGAAATCGGCCGCGAGGGTGAGCGGTTAAACCGCGTTCCATGATTCCGCCAGGCGTGAGCTTCACTTGAAGCCTGTCGAATTGAGCGACCGAGCGCGCCGTGCAGCGCCGTCAACGCGGCGGCTGTAAGCCCGTCGAATGAAGGAGTTGGTTGGTCAACCGTATGCCGCTCTCGGCGGCTCTGCGAATTTCCTCGACTCGGAGACGCGAGATCTCCGGCGATTCCTTGCGCTTCAACAGAAATTCGGTGTGCCCCAAAATCACCGTAAGCAGATTATTCAATTGGTGAGCGAAATCTCCGGGAAGCCGCTTGGCGAATTGGCCTGGGGCCGCCAGATGGGCCGGGCGAACCGGTTCGGGAAACGGAATCGTCGAGCGCAATTCACACCTCGCCTCGCGACGAGCTTCCGGCGAGTTCCTACTGCCTTCGTACAGACCAAGTCGCGCGGCTTTTCTATCCAGAAAAGGATTTGTGGACACGGATTTCCTCGTCAAAAAAATTGAAAGCGGACCGAACGGCGGGAAGGGGGATCCAGCTGTGCCGGCACGTAAAGTGCAAATGCCGACCCGAAGAATTTATTCCGCGGAGGCGGGAGTGTCAACGGAAAACAAATTGTGTTGTGACTCTCACGAAGCGCCGCGTCCGGCAAACACCGTGGCCACCAGTTCGGCCACTTCCCGGGCGTAATCGTCCAGGCTGAAGGTGAAGCGGGCCATGTCCAGGTCGGCCAGTCCCGGGAATTGCATGGCCAGGTAGAGCCAACCGGGCTCATTCGCAAAATCGACCTGCCTCGGTTCGTAGTAACCGTATCTCTGCTTGGTGAACGCGGTGCCCCCGAATGCCCCGCCCACCCCTTTGCCGATTTTTATGAGGATATGCAGCGGGATTCGCGATCAGCACGGTTCCGATCGCGGCACCCAGAATGATGATCAGTTCGGCGGGCTGCATGAGCACTTTTATATTTCCGTGCTCCATCAAATAGCCGGCAAGAACCGCGCCAAACACCACCACGATGCCGATGATCGAAAACATTGACCTTTCATCCTCCGGAGGATTCCTTGCCCGTTACCCGAGCGTCGTGACGCGGTTGCCGCCTTTGGCGATGCTTGCCTGCAGGGATCTTTCGGCCCGGTCCAGAAGCAATTTCGACGTATCGCCAGTTCTGCAACCCGCTCCCCCAAACGCGCAGGTCACCGTGAAGATATCTCCCCACCATTCAATTTCCGATTGACCCACCATTTTTCGGACTCGCTCTCCCACCCTCGAAACTTCCGATTCCTTGCAATCGGTCAGCACGGCCAGAAATTGTTGCTCCGGACCGCGGCCCAGCAGGTCGGTTGGGCGCAAACAGTTCTCCACGGCTTGCGCAACCACCCGAAGAATCGTGGGCACCACGCCCGGCCCGCGGCTGTTCCTGAATTCATCCATGTGGTCGACTTCAATGACCAATACTCCGAACGGAACTCTGTGCTCCTCGAAGGTCGTCAGATATTCCCGCAGCTGCGTTTCCATGAATCCTGCCGAGGGAACTCCGGTCACTTCGTCCAGGCATCCAAAATCGGCGAGCGACGCCTGGCGCTGCGTCCAGTCCGACGCGGAATGGCTCTTATCGAAGCATTCCGCCGCCCCCACCACCTTGCCGCTGCTGTTGCGTACCGGAATCGTCCGAAGAACGACCGGAACCCGGTATCCTTCCTTATGAAGTATGGAACCCTCCGAAGCGGAAGCTTTCCCATCCCGAAAAACCACGCTGATCGGATCTTCCACGTCGGCCTCGGCCCCTTCCGATTGGTCCGGGATCTTCAGAAAATGGTCGCGCAGGAGTCGTCCTACAACGTCCTGGCGGATATACCCGGTAATGCGTTCCGCGCCATCGTTCCAAAACCGGATTCGCCTGCTGCGGTCGACCAGAAAGATTCCCGTTTGCAGTGCCTCCAGCACGGATTGAAAAATCTCGGGTTCGTCTAATTCGGACATGCGATGGCTCCAAAAGGAATCATCGGTCAAATACGGAACAAGTTTAGGGAGGGATTGCGAAGGCTTGTGGGGCAGGCGTACTTCTCTATTCGAGTTTCTTCCCGGGCGTCTCCCAAAGCCGGAATCCGCCGGTAAAGGCCGTGGAATTGTCGCCCAGCCGGCAGCCCGGCGGCAGTGTTTTTAGTAGCTTGGCATTCCCTCCGCCAAGCACCACGTCGTCGGCTTCCATGGCCGTCTTCAGTTCTTCGGCCACCTGCGCGACCTGCTTCCGCCATTTCTTTTTTCCCAGCCGCTTGAGCCCGCGAATTCCCAGATAGTCTTCAAACGTACGGCCCTTCTTGTAAGGCAGGTGCGCAATTTCCATTGGTTCGAGAACTCCATCGACGATCAAGGCAGATCCCAAACCGGTGCCCAAACCGAGAAACAACATCCGTCCGCCTCGATAGATGCCCAGCGCCTGCATGGCCGCATCGTTGATGATCTTGACGGGATGACCGAATGCTTTCTGGAAATTGAATCCGACCCAGCCGCCTCCCAGGTTGTGCGGTTCACACAGCGGATGCCCATGGACGACGGGAGCGGGATATCCGATGGAGACCAGCGAATACTTCCAGCCCGCAGTCGCTTCGCGGACCAATTTCACCATTTTCTTCGCCGTCATTTTGGGGCCGGAAGGAATTTTAACTGGCTCCTTGTGCTCCATGTCCCGAACCTTGATGTGCGTGCCGCCCACGTCGATGACCAAAATGTTTTTGCGTTCCGGCTTCATTACGGCTCCTTAGACGCGCATGAATAGCCATATCACAGATCGCGCAAGGCGCACAGAGGGTCCGTGGCGGGCGATTTTCCATTAGGAGAAAAATGTGCCGCAAAAGAAGTGCTATCCGGCGCTCGGACCGGCAATCGAGCGGCCGCGCGACGCGCGCGAGCGCCTGATCGGGAACATCGTCGGCACCAAGAAGGGAATTCCCCGGCGCATTTAGGAACTGCAGATTCAGCATTTCTATAAAGCGGATCCCGCGTACGGGACGGGACTGGCGAAGGGTCTCGGCTTGAACATCGAAAACATCGTCGCGGCGGGAAAGAAAGTCACCGCTGCCGATTAATCGGGATAAACAATAGAAATGCGAGGGCGGGCATTCATTGCCCGCCCTTTTTCTTTTCTAGCTCGCCCCAGCGCGCGTACAGCGTATCCAAAGTACTCTGCGCTTCTTCCATTTCCAGGCACGTGGCCCTCAGAAGAGCGGGATCACTGGTGATTTTCGGATCTTCCAGCGCGATGCGTTTGGCCTCCAGCTGCTTGTCGGCCTCGGCGATGCGCCCTTCGATCGATTCCAGCTCGCGAACTTCGTTATAAGAAAGCTTCTTCCTGGTAGCCGATGGCTGGGCGTCTCCGCCTCCTGCCGACGAGCGGCGCGTCCCGGACGAAAAATTCGCGGTTCCCTTCTGCCGCGAGCGCTGCCAGGCGTCCCACTGCGAATAGTCGGCGAAACGTTCGGCGCCGCCCAGGCCGTCAAGGCCCAGCACGATGGTCGATACGCGATCAAGCATGTAGCGATCGTGCGTCACCAGGACCAGCGCGCCGCGATATTCGAGCAAACTTTCTTCCAGTATCTCCAGCGTGGGGATATCCAGGTCGTTGGTCGGCTCATCCAGCAGCAAAACGTCCGCAGGCTGCAGCATGAGTTGCGCGATCAGGATACGCGCGCGCTCGCCGCCCGAGAGTTTGCCGACCGGCTGGCTGAGATGATCGGGATCGAAGAGAAATCGCGTGGCCCAGGAAGCCACATGAATCACGCGGTCCTGATAAATTACCGAGTCGCTGTCCGGGGCCAGCGCGCGGCGCAGGCTGATGTCCGGGTCGAGCACGCGATTCTGATCGAAGTACACGATGCGGAGCGAATCGGCCTTGCGGATTTCGCCGCGCGTCGGCTCGATGTCGCCGCGCAGCAGTCGCAGCAGCGTGGTCTTTCCGCTGCCGTTCGGACCCACCAGGCCTACGCGCATCCCCGAGGTGATGGCGAAATGGATTCCATCAAACAGGGTGCGCCCGCCGATGGCGTAGGTCAGACCGTCCAGCGCGATCAGCCGCTTGGTCTGGCGGTCGGTCGAGGAGAAATCGATTTTCGCGGAAGTGGTGCGCGTCCTGGCGTTCAGGTCGGCCAGTTCGCCGATCATTTCCTGAGCGGTGTCGATGCGCGCCTTGGATTTCGTGGTGCGCGCTTTCGGGCCGCGGCGCAGCCATTCGATTTCCGTGTGCACGCGATTTTCCAGCGCTTCCTGGTGCTTGCGCTGCGCGTGCAGATATTCTTCCTTGGCGATCAGGAACGTGCTGTAATTTCCGCTGACGCGCAGGAAACCGTTCTCATACATGCGCGAGAGTTCGACAATTTCAGTGGCGATGTTTTCCAGGAAATAGCGGTCGTGGCTGACCACCACGCAGGCGAATGGCGCGTTCTGCAACACCGATTCGAGCCAGTTGATGCCGGCCAGATCCAAATGATTAGTCGGCTCATCGAGCAACAGGATGTCTGGATTCTGCACCAGCCCTTCGACGATCGCCAGACGCTTGCGCCAGCCTCCCGAAAGCGCCGCCGTGGGCGCATCGAGATCGGTGAATCCCGCGCGGCCCAGCGGTTCGGCCATGCGCGCGGCGCGGTCTTTTTCCGGGACTCCTGCGCGCACCATGGACTTCTCGATGACCGACCGGATCGTCGCGCCCTCGGCAAATTCGGAATTCTGCACGACCATGCTCAGTCGCGTGCGCTTGCGGACCGCGACCTCGCCGGTATCCGGCCTCACGCGATCGCACAGAATTTCCAGCAGCGTGGACTTGCCCGAGCCGTTCGGACCGATCAGACCTATGCGTTCCCCTTCAGAAACCGTGAAGGAAATGTCCTGGAAGAGCGGTTCGGCGCCATATCGTTTGGAAAGCCCTTGTGCAGTAATGATCGGAGGCAAATGATTCGGTTTTCTCCCGCATTCAGTTTAGCGTGGGGGACGGAAATGCGCAAAACGCGCCGCGTGGTCTGCTCCGGGGATCATGCATACATCAAAACCAGTCGCTGCGGTAAGCCACCCACCAGCTCAAGACCCCAAGTGGAATCGAGGCCGCAAGCCCCCACCAAAAGGGCAAGGCGAGATCGGCCACCAATCCCAGCACCGTCCAAATCGTCCAAAACATCTTCCGTTGCATCCTTTCATTTTAGCGCGGGTCGCTCCGCCCGGGGCCGCTTTTGCCGGATCCGGGCGCGGATTGTTCAATGACCAAGAATTGCTCAATAACGGATTCCACGGCAGCTCACGGTTCACTAAAAGCATGAGGACTCCGCATTCAAAAAAGCTGCCGCAGCGTGGCATACTGACGTGACGGATTTAGAAAATGGTCCGTCCGGCAGCGCAAAATGGAAATCTCAGCTGGAAATAGTTCAGCTTTTGCGGGGTGAAAGTTTCTTGTGCCGGGAGGGCCTGAAAAGCGGCGATCGTAGCCTCAAAAGGAGCAGTCCGGTCATGCGACGACCTGTAATCTTGATTACGCTTTCGATCGTGGCGGTTTTTTGCTTTGCGAAGTACACCGCCAGAGGCGCGGAAACGGACACGAAACTCAAACAGGAAATATTGAAGATATCCGACGAACGCGAAGAAGCCCTGGCGAAAGGCGACGTGGCCACGCTGGACCGCATCGACGCAGACGACCTGGTCTACACCAATTGGCGCGGTGTGACATTGACGAAGGCGGAGCACCAGGCCGACGTCAAAGCCAGGAACATCTCCTTCCAGACGAATTTCAAGCACGCGGACGTGCAAGTCGCGATCCACGGCAACACCGGCATCGTAACCGGGGTCAGCTCGACGAACGTCACCTACAAAGGCAGCAACATGAGCGGCTCGCGAAAATTTGTGAATGTGTACGTGAAGGAAGAAGGGGAATGGCATTGCGTCGTGCACTTCGAGACGCCCGTGGCGCAATGACGCGCCGCAGAACTTGAATTCGCATGCCGCATGCACCTCCGGGCATTGCTCTGATCGCCCGGACAATGATATTAGATATACCGGTTACTGGGTGCGGGCGGAGGAAGATCGGGCGGCGCTTTTATCAGCCGTGAAAAATCCCGAGTGGAAATTCAGGTCTGCAGGGAAAAATTCAGCGGGAGGTAATTGGAAAAGTGATGAACACTAAAACATTCGTGCGCGGGTGGACCGGGATGGCCGCGCCTTTGGCCTTGGCGATCCTCGCGCTGGGAATGTATGCCACGCGCCTGGCCGCGCAAGCCCCGGCGGGCGGACCGCCCATGCCGGCGACCGCCGCCAATCTGGCAGGCAAGACGGCCGAACAGTTCTATAAAAAAATCGACGCGCTCAAGGGTGTTCCGGCCGTGGAAGTGCATCCGGCGATGGAATACATCACCACGGCGCTGGGCGTGGGATGCGGCTACTGCCACGTCCCTGGCAAGTTTGATTCCGACGACAAGCGGGAGAAGAACGTCGCGCGGAGCATGATGAAGATGACTATGGCGCTGAACAGCACCGTATTCGACGCCAAACGCGAAATCACCTGCTACACGTGCCATCGCGGAGCCGCCAAGGCCGCGTCGACGCTGGCTCTCGCCGGCGATAAGGTTCCCACCGAGCCCAGCGGCGCGGAAATTTATCCGGCTCTTGCGATCATGGCTTTTTCCAGCATCGAGCCCGCCATGTCCCCGAGCAAAGCCCCTGCGACCGTGATGTCCGGCCCGGCGGGACAACCCAAACCCGCGGCGGCCCCGGTTGCGCTTCCTTCGGTGGATGATGTGTTCAGCAAGTACGAAGAAGCCCTCGGCGGCAAAGCGGCCATCGCGAAGGTCACCTCCCTGGTTCACAAAGGCATGGCGGAAATGCTGGTGCCAGCTCCTCCTGTTCCACAGGGCGCGCCGCCACCGCCTCCGCCCGCAATGGGCTCGGTTGCGGCGGAGTTCGACGTCAAATCTCCCAAGGGCCTTATCTCCGTCATGTTCCCTGGCCGCGGCCCGCAGATGATGGGCTTTGACGGAACCGTTGGCTGGACCAACGCGCCGAACCGCGAAACGACCGGCGGTGAACTCATTATGTCCAAGGAGTTGGGCGAACTGGTTCCGGCTCTCGAGTTCCGCCAACAACACACCGGCGTGAAGGTTGACGCGACGGAAAAAATCGATGGCCGGGACGTCTATCGCGTCGTAGGCACGCGCAAGGAAGGCATCACCGCCCTGGACCGGATTTATTTCGACGCGCAGACCGGATTGCTGGCCAGAACGTACACGACAATGCAGAGCGTCCTGGGCGGCTTTCCGGAAGAGACGACCTACGCAGATTACCGCGATGCCAGCGGACTCAAGGTTCCCTTCACTATGAAAGTCATGAGCGCGGAGGGCAATCGCACCTACACATGGTCGCAAGTCGAAGCGAACGCCCCGGTGGAGGAATCCAAATTCACGAAGCCCGAGCCTCCGCCACCACCGCCGGCGCGGCCCACAGCGGATTGATCAAGGAGGGGAAGAACTCACTAACTGCGTTTGTCCCGCTGACCATTTCGGCCATTGTAATTGTGTGCTTGGTTTGGAACTGTCCGAAGTCCCGGAGGGACGGCACAGCGTAGCCCACCGTGGAAACGGTGGGTCAACGAACACGATTAGTTCTAGCCCCGTAGGCGCGGCACAGCGCTGACATTGTGCCGCCCCTACGGGGCTCGTTTTTTCGCCTGACACATACCCACCGCTCCCGCCGTGGGCTACGTTATTTCGTCCCTGACGGGACTCGATAAAGGTTTGGAACTCCTAAAAAAGAAATTTAGCCGCGACCTGTATCAGCCGCGGCGCGGCCGCGCTGACCACATGGCCAAAGTTCGCCGTATCGTTCACTTGCCCGTTGACCGAAGCCGGCCCGTAGAACTGAGCGTGATTGAATACGTTGAAGGCCTGGATGCGGAAATCAAGGGAGCGGGATTCCGTGAGCCGCACGGTCTTGCTGATTTGCATGTCGAAATTTTCAATGCCGGGGCCATGAAAGAACCTGCGCGGCGTGTTGCCCAACTGGCCGAGCGTTTCCACCGAAAACAAGCTGGTGTTGAACACATTCTGCCCGTTGCGGGGATTCGTATTGATCTGCAGCGGCCCCGCCGCCATCTGGGGCGTATCCAGCAATTGATTGTTCACGCCGTTGCCCAGAGTCCCCAGCAGCGAGTTGTCCGAAACGTCGGACATTGTTACCGGAAGTCCGGTGCTGAACCGCGTGGTGCCCGAAAAGCTCCATCCCTCGGTCAGCCGGTTGCGCCGGAACCATCGATCGACCGGCAATGCATAGTTATAAGTCGCGACGAAATTGTGCGTCATGTCCCAGGCGGAGATCACGCGAGTAGCGCGCTGGTCAAAGGGATTGATCTGCTCGCCGAGATTGGAAGCTTGATCGATTGACCTGGAGTAGGTGTACGCGAACAGGATCGTCGAACCCTCGCCGGGCGTGAGACGCAAACTTGCTTCCAGCGAATTGTAATTGGAGTTGGCGACGGTTTCTTGCGCGGTCACGGGTCCGAAATTCGGCCCCAAGCCGGTGCGCGCGCCATTTTCGGCGAACGGTCCGCAACCGGGCAAAGTCAGGCACAGCGCCGGATCGCCCGTGTTCGTCGGTACCATCACCAGCAGATGGTGCCCCTGATTTCCCGCATAACTCACCGTCAGCAGTGCGCTCGCGGCGATCTGGCGCTGCACGGAAAGCATGTAGCTTTCCGTGTAGGGCACGGCATTGCGGTAGAAAAAATAAGGATCGGCGCTGATCGGCGTAACAGCCGCGAAATTAAACGATGTATACGGATTTTGCTGCGAAACGTTATGCGGAGGAAACGTGAACGGGAACGGATTCGTGTTCTGCGCGCCGTCTCTGGAACTGATGAATGGCGTGGCGAAGAGCGGCGGGGCGGGACTCAGATAGTTGTAGCCGAAGGGAGGAACGCCGTACATGATGCCCGCACTCAATCCCGGAAACGCCGTATAGAATTGGCCGAAACTGGCCCGAATGCTGCTCTTCCCCGCGCCGCCGAAAATCGCTCGCAGAATGCCGCTCTGGAAATTCGGCGAATACGCCGCTCCGATGCGCGGAGCAAAATTGTGCAGCTGCGATGGCGACAACGTGGAGGGAATTCCGGGTCGCCGGCGACAACCAGTCCCGGCGGCGCATTCGGATACAGAACGGATTGCCTGCCCGGGATCACCGTCTGAATATTGTTGTATTTTTCCGACCATGGCTCGATCAGGTCCCAGCGCACGCCGAAATTCAGCGTCAGATTGCTTCGCGCGCGCCAACTGTCTTCCACAAACGCCGCGCCGTATCTGTTCCGCAGATAAAATCCCTGTCCGGTGGATTGCGTGAAGTTGCTGGGGAAACCCAGCAGGAAATCGGCGAACGCCGATCCGGTTTCCGTCCCGTTGATGATAAACGTGCCGTTGAACGTGCCGTTGGGATGCTCGTTCACCTGATCGACATGAAATTGTCCGCCGAATTTCAGGGTATGCGGCCCTATTACTTTTGAAATCGCATCGCTGAGATACAGCGTGTTGTTCCACTGGTCCACGTTTGTAACCGGAACGCCCATGACAAACGAAGGGAATACGATATTCTCCACGCCCTCGAATTGCGGCGCTTGCACCACGATTCCCGGCGTCCCCGGGCCCGTGACAAAGCCTTGCGACTGCAGGGAAACTCCCAAACCGCCGTGCGGCTGCCCAATAATGTTCGAGTTGCGCAGAATGCCCACGTGAAATTCATTCACCAGCGTTGAATTCAAGACCTTCGTGTAGCCGAGTGTAACTTCCTGCGCCCGGCCGATGCTCGAGCGCATCGAACCCGGGGACGCTTGCTCCGCCCTGCCCTCCCGGATAAGGATTATCCAACCGGTAGTCGTCGATAAAATAGTAGCCGGAAATCGTGCCCCAGCGCGTGTTTGCGTCGATGCGGCTGCCGGCCTTGTCGTCCCGCACGGTTTCGGGGAATGCCGACGTGGAAAATTGATTCGTGCCGATATTCGGCTGCGGAATGTATTGCAGCAGGTGTTGAGCCGGAGCGGACCACGCGCTCATGGGAATCGTGGCGTTGGGAAACACGCATGATGCCGCGCTACTGCACGAGGAAGTGTAGTAGGGCTCGCCCTCGGAAACCGCGTACCCCAGCTTTTGCGTGAGCAGCGCGGCGATATTCTGGCCTTTGACATTTCCCGTCAGGTCGCTAGCCGCGTCTCCGAGATTGCCCGTACGGTCCTGCAAGGAAGGCACCGTGGTTTTCGGCGAAGTAATGCCTTGCGTGGTCCGCGTGCCCTGATAGTCGATAAAGAAAAACACCTTATCTTTTCGGACCGGGCCTCCGAGCACGCCGCCAAACTGATTCTGCCGGAATACGCCGCGCGTGCTGTCGAAATAATTTTTCGCGTCCAGGGAGGTATTTCTGCAAAAATTCAAACGCATCGCCATGGAACGTATTGCTTCCGGACTTTGTGATGACGTTGATCATTCCGCCGTTGTAATTGCCGTACTCGGGATCGAAATTGTTGGTGAGCACGCGAAACTCGTCGATCGAATCCAGATTCGGGATCACCGAGGTTCCGCCGTTCATGTGCTCCTGCACGTCGGTGCCGTTTACCATGAAGCCGTTCGCGGACTCGCGCTGGCCGTCGATCGAAACGTCTCCGGGATTGGCGTCACCGGAAGGATTGATGGTTCCGGTAACTCCGGCCATGATCACGGAAGTTGGCGTGAGGGTGGTGACCGGGCTGACGCCGGGCTGGATGGCCAGCAGGTCGGTATAGCTTCGCCCGTTCAGGGGAATCGCCTCGACTTGTTTTGCGGGCACGACTTCGCCCAGGTGAGTGGAAATCGTTTCGGGCTGCGTTTCCACATTCTCAGCGATGGCGCTTACGGTGATCTCGGACGATGTTCCTTCCACTTGCAGATCCACATTGATCGTGACGGCCGCGTCGGCGTCGATCACCACGTCCGTTTTCTTCTGGGCCTGGAATCCCTTGGCTTCCACGGTCAAATCATAACGGCCGACGGGAAGCGCCGGAAACGAGTAGTGCCCCTGCGCGTCGGAAGCCGCCTTGAATTCGGTCTTCAGCGCGGTGTTAATCAGCGTGAGCCCGGCGCCCGGCACAACGCTGCCGCTCACGTCCTTGATCACGCCGGAAAGGCTGCCGCCCGAAAGCGCCCACGCCATGCTCGCGAAAACAAGAACCAGCCCCAGAAGGCCACAGGACTTCATGGCTTTCACACCAATTGCCGCTGACCAGGCGATTTGCGGTCTTCCGTTTACCCACCAGCATGATCATCCTGGATGCCTTACAAAGCAGCGAATTGAAATCGTGACGCACTCCTGCCACGCGCGTACCTCTACACTTGCTCATTCTTTCCTGATGGAGATCGGCGCTTCTCTGCTTGCGGCCCCAACCCGTGACCCACAAGAAATTGCCGTTGCCGGCGGAAGCTGCAACGATCAGAACGAATCCCGCTTCCGGCCCCTTCCAATCCGATCGCAAACGATCCCTAGCTTCCCGGCCCCAGGAACGTCAATTCCTGGCCATTGGAGAGGACCAATTTCTCGATCCGCAGGGCCTTGGAGCCGTCCTTGGCGGGATGCCCGGTCGCCGTAATTTCGTCTCCCGGCTTCACCGTGTTCTTGGCCCATCCCTCGCGCACCAGCATGTTGGGGCTGGTGCCTTCGACCACCCATTTTTCCACGCTGCCGTTATTGCCTTTCACATTTAGTTGCACGCAGCACGTGCGGATTCGCAAATTCAACGGCGGAAACGGTCCCTTTCACTGTGGAAATTTTCGCCGAGTCATACCCTGCCCGCCCGTGGTGCGCGAACACGGGAAAAGAAATCGCCAGAAATCCAATCCCGGCAACGAGCAAACTCATACTCCTGTTTTTCATGCGCACCTCCATGGCAGGTCGGAAATAGGCGATGGATCTGGTCCGGGCGCCCAACCCAGCCCTTCACTATAATTATCGGCGCCGGACGGCGCCGGGACGCCGTTAAATCGAGGTAAAACTTCTGCTTGAGGAGATTTTCTCCGCGTGTCAGCCCGCGAATTTGTATCCGAAGCCGACCACGGTGAGGATGTATTGAGGGTTCTTGGGGTCCTGTTCGAGTTTTTGCCGCAGCCACGCGACGTGCACGTCCACGGTGCGCGTCGAGGGAAGTTCCTGGTAGCCCCACACCTCCCGCAGAAGTTCCTCGCGGGAAAGCGTGGCGTCGCGATGCTCCAGAAAATAGGTGAGCAATTGAAATTCCTTGGCCGAGAGCGGCACCACCTTGCCTTCGCGCGAAACTTCCGTGCGGCGCACGTCAATCTCCACCTTCCCGAACCGATAACTGCGCCGCCGGCGTTCGCGCCCATATTGGAGGGCCGCCGGAGCAGCGCCTCGATCCGCGCCAGCAATTCTGTCATGTGGAATGGCTTGGTCAGGTAATCGTCGCCGCCCGCTTTGAGCCCGGCAACCTTATCCCTGGTCTGGCGCCGCGCGGTGAGCATGAGGATGGGAGTGCTCGATCCGCCTTTGCGCAATTTCTCGCAGACGGCCAATCCGCTTTGCGCCCGGAAGCATCAGATCGAGCAGGATCAAATCGAACGAGTGTCGCGCGGTCGTCTCCAGCGCGGATTCCGCGTCCCGCGCCACGCTCACGGTGTAGCCCTGCTTGCGCAGGCGGTCACGCAGCGTGGTGACCAGGCCCGCCTCATCTTCGACAATCAGAATTCTCCCAGCCATGCCCCTTCGCTCCCGCTACGCGCCGTCGCGCGCTTCGTGCCCATTCGATTCGGCCACGGAAAAATGCAGGATGACCTGCGTGCCCCGCCCCACCTTGCTCGAAACACTTACGCGTCCGCCCATATCCTCCATCATGCGCTTTACCAGGTGCAGTCCCAGGCCCACGCCGCTGATCTGGGTGTCGCGCGCGGATTGTACCCGATAGAACGGTTCCAGAATATGCGGCAAGTCCGCGGACGGAATCCCCACTCCTTTGTCTTCCACCACGATCTGCACTTCCTTTTTCAAATCGACGCAAGCCGCGCGCGCACGCACGGCCACCCACCGATTCGCATCCGAATACTTCATCGCGTTGCTGATCAAGTTGTCGATGCAGGTCGTCACCGCGGATGGATCGGCCATCACCGGCGGAAGGCCGGCGGCAATATCCTTTTCCACCGTGAAGCCCGCATCGCGCAGATTGGGCTCGGCCGCGCACAAGGCCTGCTCGACGATCTCTGCGACGTCCAGCGGCGCCATCTCATACCCGGAAAGCCCAAAACGTCCGGCGGTGAACAGCAAGACTCCGTCCACCAGGCGCTCCAGCCGGCGTCCCTGGCCGCGAATCATTCCTCCATACTCCTGCATCTGCTCGGTTGTATCGACCACGCCGTCGGCCAGATTTTCGGCCGCGGAATTGATCACCGCCAGCGGCGTGCACAATTCGTGCGATACGCCGGCGACAAATTCCATCTGCATCTTCGCCAGCGCCCTTGAACGCCGCGCCGCGGACAAAATCAGCGCCATGCTCCCGGCTAAAACGCGCAAGTAAGCCCAGACTGATGGCCAGATTGCGGCGCCTCCAGCTGGCCACCGCTCCTTCCAGCGATCCCGCCGGATGCTGCACGGCCAGTTGCCATTGCCGGCTCGGCGTCGCTCGATTGCAACGGCGCATGGCCGCGTCTTTTCGCTTCCTCTCCGACCAGATCGAATAAGTCCACCGCCGCATCAGGCGAGGAAGCCGAGATCGAAACGCCGGGATCGGAAGCATAAACCGTCCGATACGGCGCCTTCGCGCTGCGAATCGCCACCGCGAAATTTCGTTGTCCCGGCGCGCCAAAATGGCGGTCGACCAGATCGGAGAAATATTGCCGCTCGAGAAACGTTTCATTCAGCTCGACAATCAGAAACCCGGCAACGTGCACCTCGGGTTCGGCGCCGCGCGTCCCCGGTTCGATGCGGAAGGCCGGACGAACCAGCGCCGGAATTTCCTCGACCACCGCCCAGGGATAGTAAACCGCGTCGCGGTCCTCGATCACGGCTGGGAAGCTGCCGCCCCTGCCGGGCCAGGAATATCGCGCAGCGATTGCAATCGTGCGGGCCAGTCGGCGTCCTGGAATTGCCGGCCGTTGTCACCGAATTGCTCGAGGCGCGGCCCGCCTGGAGAATCCGTCTTCCAAAGATAGATGCCACTTACAAGTTCAGGATGGGGACTGGATTTGCTCCAGTTCAGATGCCGGCCCGCCAGCTCGCTTTCGAGCCCGGACGCCTCCCTTTCCGGATCCAGCTCGAAGTCCTCGCACAACTGCTGAAAATCGTAGGAAAATTCCTGATCGAAATCGCGGACGCTCGCGGCCAGCGAAACTTTCAGCCGGTTCTGCTCGGTCCTGCTGATTTCCCCCGTCCAGCGGTACTGAAAAGCGGCAAGGATCGAGACCCCCGCGATCATCGCCACAATCGCCGCCCATTCCCCGCCCGGCCTTTTCGTCCAATTCATTTTGTATCAGTGTTAATCGGCTTGCCAAGACCCGCCAAGAACGCGGCGCATTGCCGCGCGGACTACTTGCCCCCGCTTTCCCGCACCTGATTATCCGTAGCACACATATTCACTGAGCCGCCAAGCCGGTTTGAGTTTGAATATTTGCTGGCCGGTCCAGGGTTTCGCGTAAGCCCGAGGGTCGTCGATCGTGAGGTCGTCTTCCAGCGTGTCGCGGTCCACGCGCCGGATGCGCTCGATGACGTGCAAACTGTCGGAATGCGGATGGCCCACCTGATCCAGCCACGTCTTGTCGTTCAATCCCGTGGTGTCGACGACCAGCGTGTCTCCTTCCCAGTGGCCGATCGAATCCCCCATCCAGGTGAAATCCGGATTCTTCGGATGCTCGCGCCGGTCCAGCGAGATGTGGCGCACGTAATGATCGTACTCAAACAGCAGGATCACCTCGCCCGGCGTCTGCACCACCTGCATGGGAAACGGGATGAGCATGATTCTCGGGACGCCCGGAGGGAGGCAATTCAGGATGGGATCCTGCGAATTCGGAGTCGCGCGCGGGCCGTAACCTGGTTTCGCGGCTTTGAATTTTTCCGAAGCCCAGGGCAGCAGCGGCGGTTCCTGCGCGCTGAACGCCACCGCCTCCTGGCGCTCCATCCACACGCCGGAGAAATCGCGCGGAGAAATCCGCGGCCAGAGGTCCTGGCCAGCTTCGCGGGCCGTGGAGACTGCGCGTGCAGGGCCGCGGCCAGCGCAAGCGCGGCCAGGAACGCCGCGGCTTGGAACGCACGTCCAATTCCAATTTGATTTGGCGATTGCGCAGCGTCCTGCCCCTTGAAATGTTCGCCGGGCCACCCTGATCCCGGATCGAAACGCACAAACCGAACGCACTTTTTCCCTGTGCGCTTCAACTTATCATCAGATTTGCGAAATTACGAGGATCGAGTGGGCCATGAGGATGGGAGTGGGCCCAACAAGATGCGCCGCCTCCGAGGTTTCGAAGAGCCCGGAGCCGCTTACCCGCGAACGCTGAGAACCGGACAAATCGCCTGCCGCACAATCTTGTATGCCGTCGCCATCCCCAGGTGAGTCTTGCTCCGGCAAACCGCGAAACGTGTTTTGTTCCCAGGACGATCAAGTCCACTGCAAGTTCCTCCGCCAGTTCGAGAATCACCTCCGCCGGATCGCCCGATTCCAGGAATACCTTCGGCTCGCACCACAATTTCGTTTCCGGCGGAATCAATGCCCGTATGCGGGACCTCAGGAAAGTCTCCTGCAATTCATCCACGGGCTCGGGCAGCACGTGCAATAGATACAGCCGCGACGTGATCCTCCTTCGCCAGCGAAACCGCATAGGGAAATGCGGCCATCGATTCGGCGCTGAAATCGGTGGGATACAAAATGGTATGGATATCCGCGACGCTTCCCGGCTCTCCGGAAACATTCGGCCCCACGGTCAGGACCGGGCACGGCGCCTGCCGCAAAATCCGCTCGGCCACCGATCCCATGAGCAGTTTGCTGGCTCCCGCCCGCCCGTGCGTTCCCACAACGATTAGATCAATTGCCTTCTTCTCGACGATGGAAGACAACTCATTCCCAGATATCTCCGTCGCGAACGATAAACTCGTGCGGAATTCCGCGTCAAGCGGCCCGCCCAGCGCCCTCATGCTGGCGCGCGCTTCCTTCATGGCCTGCGCGGCAAGGGCCTGCAATTCCACTGTTGGCGGCACTCCTCCCAGAGGAGAAGTGGAATGCACGTGCGCGGCAATAACCGTCGAACCGTATTTTCGTGCAATCGAGACGACATAAGGAAGCGCTTCATTGGAATGTGTGGAAAAATCGGTGGCGAACAGAATATTTTTCACCGAAACCTGCACGGATGCCATCGGCGTGGCCATGATCCACCTCCTCGCTGGACTTGGTCCTGATATTACGTTACCTCTTGCCGGGAAATTTGCACGGTGACCCCGCGCACCGCGGGCTGTGATCTATCGTCACGCCCTGATAAAGCGGCATGGACCTAAATTGCTGGCAAAAGATAAGCATGGGAGGCTTCCGGAAGTCTGATATATAAACACTCGCGTGACGCGTTCGGCGCGCATGGTGCAGTGGTCTACTTGTGCCCGCAGCGGAACGACGTCGGGTATTGTGGCATCGAGTACCGCTTGGCGAACCGCCAAGCTTGCAAGAGACGATTATCAATCCCATTCCGCAGAATGCTCAAACCGGCGCCGCGCAAACTCAGCCGGCAACCTCGCCGGCCTGACCAGCAAGGAAGCACAAGAGCGCCTCTCGCAATATGGCCCCAACGATCCCACGCCGGTAGCGCGCGGAGCGATTGCCCGGGAACTCCTTACCCTGTTTCTCAATCCCCTCGTCATCATTCTTCTGATCGCCGCCGCTGATCTCGGGCATTTTGGGGCAGACGGCGGACGCCGGAATCATTTTCGTCATGGTCCTGCTGGGAGTCGCTGATCAATTTCGCGCAAACCTACCGTTCGCAGCGCGCCATCGAGCACCTGCGCGAACATGTCAGCTTGACGGCAACCGTGCTGCGCGACCAGACGTGGCAGGAAGTGAAACGGCATGAAGTGGTCCCCGGAGACCTCGTCCGGCTTTCCGCCGGCGACTTGGTCCCGGCCGATGGGCAGCTCTTGCAGGCGCGCGACCTCTATGTTCAGCAAGCCGCGCTGACCGGCGAATCCATGCCCACGGAAAAAGATGCCGGGCCCGCCGGCGCCGAAACCCGGAGGCGGCCCGGACACTCCCTATCCTCGTCTTTCTTGGGGACGTCCGTGGTCAGCGGCACCGGCACGGTGCGCATTCTTGGCCACCGGCTCGCGGACCATGTTCGGCGACATCGCCAAGCGCCTGGTGGTTCGGCCCGAGGAGACCGAATTTGAACGCGGTTTGCGGCGGTTCGGAATGCTGATCATGCGCGCCGTATTTTTTCTGGTGTTCTTCATTCTGGCAACGCGCATCGCGCTTCACAAGGATGCCTTCGAATCTTTTGTTTTCGCCGTCGCGCTGGCCGTCGGGCTTGACGCCGGAATTCCTCCCCATGATCACTTCGGTGACGCTGGCGCGCGGCGCGGTTCGCATGGCGCGCGATCAGGTGGTGGTGAAACACCTGCCCGCAATACAGAATTTCGGAAGCATCGACATTTTTTGCAGCGATAAGACCGGAACGCTGACCACCGGCGTGATGACGCTGGCAGAATTCGGTGGACGCATCGGGCAATCCGTCCGGACCGGCCGTTGTCCCTTGCCTATCTGAACAGCCAGTTTGAAACCGGCATTCGCAGCCCGTCTGGACACGGCGATTCTGAAGGATCACCAACGCAAAATTCGGAAGGCTACCGCAAAGTGGACGAAATCCCATTCGATTTCAACCGCCGCCGACTCTCCATCATTGTCGAGCGCGACACGCCGCAGGGATCGGAAAAACTGCTCATCACCAAAGGCGCGCCGGAAGGAATCATCGCGCTCTGCGATTCCTTCGAAGCCGCGGGAGAAACGCGGCCTGCCGCAGCGCGAAGCACGCGGAACAGGCGCGCAAGGCCTATCAGGACTTGTGCAGCCAGGGTTTTCGCGTGCTGGCCGTCGCTTCCCGCATCGTCCAGGGCGGCGAATGCATTTTCGCCCGCCGACGAACATTCTCTCGCGCTCGCCGGGTTTCTGGCTTTTGCCGATCCGCCGACCGAGGATGCAGCCGAGTCCGTCGCGGCCATGAAGCGGGACGGCGTGCAGGTGAAGATTCTGACCGGGGATAACGAACTGGTGGCGCGGCACGTTTGCTCGTGCGTCGGCCTGGATCAATCCGACAGTCGTCCTCGGCGACGATCTCGACCAGATGACCGACACGGCGCTGGGCCACATGGCCGAGCAGGCCACCATCTTTGCGCGCGTTTCGCCCATGCAAAAACTGCGCATCATTCTGGCCCTGAAACATCGCGGCCACGTGGTGGGCTACATGGGCGACGGAATCAACGACGCTCCTTCGCTACATGCCGCCGATGTCGGAATTTCGGTCGCCTCCGCCGTGGACGTGGCGCGCGACGCCGCCGACATCATCCTGCTTCAGCCGGGCCTCGCCATTCTTCACCGCGGAATCATCGAGGGCCGCAAGGCTTCCGCGAACGTCCTGAAATATCTTCTGATGGGCACCAGCTCCAATTTCGGAAACATGTTCAGCATGGCGGGGGCTTCCCTGTTTCTTCCCTTTCTCCCGATGCTCTCCACGCAGATTCTGCTGAATAATTTTCTGTACGACGCCGCGCAGATCACCATCCCATCCGACAACGTGGACGAATCCTATGTCCGCGGCCCGCAGCGATGGGACATGCGCCTGATCCGCAATTTCATGATCTTCATCGGCCCCATCAGCTCGATCTACGACTTCCTGACGTTCTATGTCCTGCTGCATTTCTTCCACGCCAGCGAGCCGCTGTTTCACACCGGATGGTTCGTGGAATCGCTGGCCACGCAGACGCTGGTCCTGTTCGTGATTCGCACCATGGGCAATCCGTTGAAGAGCCGGCCGAGCCTTCCGCTCGCGGTTACCACCATCGCCATCGTCGTCCTGGGTACGCTGCTTCCCATCTCGCCGCTTGGCGCGGATTCTCGGCTTTACTCCCCTGCCCGCCCCATTCTTTGCTTTCCTGGCCATTTCCATCGTGACCTACATGCTGCTGGTCGAGTTCGCAAAGCGCCTGCTCTTTTCCAGGTTCAGTACGACAGCCGCTCCACACCCAAGTTAGTCTCCGCCCCTGCCGATTTCCGACCGGGTTGCAGCGCCAAATAACGCCCTGTCATATCCCTCCGTATGACGCAAATCACATCTTCGCTGTGACTTGGCGCATAGCCTCGCTTTTGAATTGCGCGTAAAAAGATTACATGGCGGAGAGAAACGCGATGAATCCCACCAGAAGGAATGAACACCAGAATCCGGCGCCAGATTCGGAGGCAGTGGAGGCATGCGGTGAATACGCTGCAGGCAAACGGACAAGTCCATTTCCAGAATGATATTGGTCGCAACGGATTTTTCGCCCGCGACGCAGCTGGCTTTGCCCTACGCTGTCGAGTTGGCCCGAAGATCGGGGGGCAAAATCTTTTTGGTTCATGTGATTTCCCCGGACATCTACCCCATGGTGCCGCCGGAAGAGTGGGCCAGCCTGGAACAAGAAGAGGCGGAGTTCCGCAAGAAGGAACAGAAGCAGGTCTGGATGCTGGAATTGCAAGATATCCCGCATGAATTTCTTTTCCCTTCGGGCGACGTCTGGGAGATGCTTGTCCCAAATCATCGAGACGGAGCATATTGACCTGCTGGTTCTGGGCACGCACGGGCGCTCGGGAATCAAGAAAGCCGTTTTCGGATCGGTCGCGGAGAGGGTCTTCCTCCAGGCGACTTGTCCGGTCTTGACGGTTGGGCCTCGTGTGTCTTTCCGGGAGGCTCCTTCTCCGGCAGCGGAAATCTGAATCGCATCCTGTACGCGACCGATTTCACGCCGGAATCATTTGGCGCAGCCCGTTATGCCATCCAACTGGCAAAAAAGTATCGCGGAGGGCTGGTTCTGCTGAACTCGATTCAAAAAGCGGAACCCGGCCAGGTGAACTCCGCGTACGAAACGCTCCGGGACGTGGTTCCGCTCGGCGCGGGCCTGCCTGTAAAACCAAAATGCATGGTCGAGCGAGGCACGCCGGCGGATTCCATCCTGGGAGTTTCCCTGAGGGAAAATGCGGATTTGATCGTGCTCGGAATCCGGGGCGCGAAGGCAAATCCCGCGGCCGCAACGCATTTCACGAGTTCGATTACCTACCGGGTTGTCACTCAGGCGGAATGCCCCGTTCTGACGATTCGTACCTGAATCTTCGTAGACTGCTCGATTCTCATCGTCCGATGGGAATTCCTTGGGCGCGTGGATGGATTTCCTATTTTCCGGTGGTGAAGCTTCAGTGAAAACGCAAGAGCATGCTTATTGCAATCAAAGAGCCTTGAAGCCGCAGATTCCATGTGCGCGTTCGCAATTTATGCGGCCGAGGCGAAATCCGGAGTTCTTCTTAGGCTGGCGGTCCCGTCACTGCTCTTCCGTTTAAGGCTCAACCTGGATTCAAATTCAAATACATAGAGTTCCGAACAATTTCCACAGAGCCAAAAATGCTCAATCGGATGCTCAATGTCCGAAGAGCAATCAGTGGGCAACGCCTTGCAGACCCTAACGATTCGCCCCTGGCGATAGTCAAACGGCGCCTGGCAATTGGAATTGCAGCAGTTTGTAATCATCGGTCTCTTTCCCGCGGCACAATTCGCTGCCTTTTTTCCTGAAGATTGAGGGCGGGCTGGGTGAAATCATCGCCCGCCCATTCGATCTAAATTACTTGGCTGCCTTCGCTTCCACTCGAACCGTCTTGGCATGAGCAGCCTTCGGCAGTTCAATGTTGAGAATGCCGTCCTTCAACGTTGCGGTCGCCTTCGGGCCGTCGACTTCGGACGGCAATTCAAACGACCTCAGAATCTCCTTCGCGCTTCGCTCGGAGTAGATCGTCTTGCCTTTTGTGGTCTCTTCCTTGGATTCGTGTTTTCCGGCGATGGTCAGCCGGCGGGGTTCCACGGTGATGTCCAGTTCGTTGGTGGCAAATCCGGGCACTTCCGCTCGAATGGTCAGGGCCTCGTCGGTCTCTGTTACGTCCAGGTGCACGGGTTGCAGGAATTCGGATTCGGCGCGGAGCCAATCGTCCAGTTCGTGGCCGAACCACCGTCCGTTTCGTTCAAAAATATCGAAGGCTCTTCGAGCGATCGAGTCATAGCTTTGCTGAAGCCGGTCGAAGACTTTCACGGTTCCCGTTTGCTTGACGGGCGGGGATGTCTTGGCGGGCTGGCTAACTACTGCGGCTTGCGCTTGCGCGGCCATTCTTGCTCACCTCGTATTTGCATGTCATTGAAAGCAGAGCCGGCTAAGGCGCAATGGAAGACCCTCATCAACCTAGCGAAACTCCCCTGGTGGAACTCCAATGATCTCGCCCAATGCTCTGCATCCTTAACTTTTCTAATCCGGAGTGGTATAAAAAGATGTGCGCTGCATCACGGTCCCCCATATTAACCAAACTGTTTTCTCGTTCTCTGCTAAAATCACCCGCATCCCACGGCCCCGATTTCCATTTCCATATGCCCCTTGAATACGGCGGGGATATATGATTTTGTGTAAGTATTGAATCAGTGTTGGCCTGTCGAAAGTGTGGGGATGACATACTATGAGTGCGCCGTCAGGACCAATGCCGCAACCCTCTCAGCCGCAAGCACTTTTCGAGAAACTCTTTGAATCCTCTCCCGACGCCATCGTCGTGACGGATTCGCAGTGGCCGCATCACTTCGGTCAACGGGCAAGTGGACAAGACGTTCGGGTACGACCGCCAGGAGCTTGTCGGCCAGCCCATCGAAATCCTCGTCCCGGAGCGTTTCCGCCAGGGGCATCCGCAACACCGCACGCCTACACGGCCCATGCGAGCATCCGCCCCATGGGCGCGGGCCTGGAATTGTTCGGCCGCCGCAAGGACGGC
This sequence comes from Terriglobia bacterium, assembly GCA_963779275.1. Classification (GTDB taxonomy): domain Bacteria; phylum Acidobacteriota; class Terriglobia; order Acidiferrales; family UBA7541; genus Palsa-360. The sequence continues at coordinate 46,631 of CAVZXL010000012.1, read as the reverse complement.
AGCGAATTCCCCGTGGACATCATGCTCAGTCCGGTGGAAACGGCCGAAGGCCCCGTGGTGCTGAGCGTGATCCGGGACATTTCCGACCGGAAGAAAGCACAGGAAGCGACCAACCGCAGCGAAGCATTGTTTCGCGCCTTGTTCGAGTTCTCCCCGGACGCGATCATTGCCAGCGATGCCGATGGGCGAATCACCAGCGTAAACGCGCGCGTGGAGTCCTCCTTCGGCTACAAGCGGGACGAATTGCTCGGGCAATCCGTTGATATTCTGGTTCCCGAGCGCTTTCGCCGCGCGCATCCGGACCGGCGCAAAGAATATGGCGCGAAAGCCAGCGTGCGGCCCATGGGCGCTGGCCTGGACCTCTACGGCCGGCGCAAAGACGGCAGCGAGTTCCCGGCCGACATCATGCTTGGCCCGGTGGAGACAGCGAAAGGCCGCGTGGTCTTGAGCGTCATCCGTGACCTCTCGGAAAAACGAGAAGCGGAGGAAGCGCTCCGGCGAAGCGAGCAAGAGCGGCGCTATCTGGAGGAGGAACTCAGCACCGACTCCAAATTCGAGGAGATCATTGGCGAAAGCATCGGCCTCAAGCGCGTCCTGAAACATGTCGAGACCGTGGCGGCTACCGACGTGACCGTTCTGATTCTCGGCGAGACCGGAGTCGGAAAGGACGTCATCGCGCGGGCCATCCATTACCTGAGCCCCAGAAACGAGCGCACGCTCGTGAAACTGAATTGCGCCGCCATTCCCACGGGCTGCTCGAAAGTGAATTATTCGGCCATGAAAAGGGAGCGTTTACCGGAGCCATCGACCGCAAAATCGGCCGCCTGGAACTGGCGCATAAGGGTACGCTGTTCCTGGACGAAATTGGCGATCTACCCGCTGGAGTTGCAGCCAAAGATCCTGCGCGCCCTGCAAGAGAAGGAATTCGAGAGGCTGGGCGGCACGCAAACCATTCCGGTCAACGTGCGGCTGGTCGCGGCAACCAATCGCGACCTGGCGCAAATGGTGGCCGACCAGACATTCCGCAGCGACCTCTATTACCGGCTGCGCGTTTTTCCGATCCTGCTTCCCCCCTTGCGAGAGCGCCGCGAAGACATACCACTTCTGGTGCGCTACTTCGTCGATAAGCACGCCCGTCGCCTTTACAAAAAGATTGAAACCATCGAGCCGGCAACCATGCGCGCCTTGACCCGCTGGGATTGGCCGGGAAACATCCGCGAGCTGGAGAACTTCGTCGAACGCGCCGTCATCCTTACCAAGGGCCCCGTCCTGCGCGCTCCCCTGGCTGAGTTGGAAATGCCCGAAGAAGCTCGGCCCGAGCTCCAGGACGCTACGCTGGAGTCAAAGGAACGAGAACACATCCTCCGCGTGCTCCGCGAAACAAAGGGCAAAATTTCAGGGCCGCATGGAGCCGCCGCCAGGCTGGGCCTGATTCAGGACTACCCTGAATTCCAAGCTGAAGAAGCTGGGAATCGAGCGAAACGACTATATCTAGTCAAAACTGACGATTATTCGTCAGTGATTTTCGTCACAATTCTGACTCGTGCCCAACGCTAAAACCCTCAAACTTCGCTCTAACCATCTAATTCACATAGGCTTATCAAAATGCTCCGTTCGCCGTCGCTTTTGGCTTTGTGATTGCTATCACAAGAGACATGAAACAGCACGAGCGGCAGCGATGTTGAGAGTAACCATCAATCAGGATCAGGGAGAATCCGTGACGCTCAAGATCGAAGGCAAGCTTGCGGGCAACAGAGTTTCCGAGCTGGTCGCGCCTGGCAAGTCACTGGAGGGTTCGCTGATTATCAAAAAGGCTGGTCGTCGATCTTCGTGGCCTGACCTTTGCCGATACCGAAGGAAGAAAAGCGCTGGCTGATATTCATTCCAGAACGGAAGCGGAATTTTTGGCGGATACGCCGCTAACCAAGTACTACGCAGAGATTGCGCAACAAGGCATTTCAACAAACTCGATGGAAACACACTGAGGAGGACGTCATGAAAGGTCCATACGGATTGGAACTGAACGATGGCTGCAAGACTTGCAAGCTGAGCGGTGCGGGATTCTTCTGCCATCTGGGCCCAGCCGCATTGAAGGAATTTGACGGCATCAAGTCCACCTCGACCTACCCGAAAGGGGCGCTCCTGTTTGTCGAAAGGCAGGAGGCGCGCGGAGTTTTTGTCCTGTGCGAAGGCGAAGTGAAACTTTCCATCAGCTCGAGCGAAGGCAAAACGCTCATCATGAGAATCGCGCGCGCCGGCGAACTGCTTGGCCTGGTCGCCACCATGGCCGGCACCGCGTACGAAGTCACCGCCGAGACCCTGCATCCGTGCCAGGTCGCCTTCGTCCGCAAGGAAGACTTCCACCGCTACCTTGCCGGCCACCCCGAGGCTTCCCAAAACGTTCTTAGCCAGATGGGTTCCCAGTACACCGCCGCCTGCGAGCAGTTGAGGACCGTCGGGCTGTCGTCATCGGCGAATGAAAAACTCGCCCGGCTCCTGCTGACGTGGTCGGTGAATGTGCCGAAGACCAAGACGGGCACGCGGATCACCATGCCCCTGACGCATGAGGAGGTCGCCGAATTCATCGGCACCACTCGCGAAACGGTTACGCGCACCTTGAGTGAGTTCAAGAATCGCCACCTGATTTCCATCCAGGGATCGACGCTCAACATCCCGGATCGCGCGGCCCTGGAAAACATGGCCAACGTTTCGGAACCTTTCCGGGAAACCGAGCATGCCGCGCCTGTCAAGGAGTCCTGCAGCACCTGGCGGGTTCGCGCGGACCGTGTGCAGTACGAACGAAATACGCTCGTCGCGGCGAAACCACGTGGCCGGCGAGAGTGCTGGAGCAGCGAAGAAAATCGCCGGGGAGATCACGCATAAAAATATTTTTTCGGTAAACGAACATGAAATTTGGCGTGCTCGCGCTGGATTACGATGGAACGATCGCCCGGGACGGAGTCCTGGACGCGGAAGTCAGAAAAGCCATCGCGGAAGTGCGTTCCCGCGGAATTGCCGTACTGATCGTTACCGGCCGTATTCTCAGCGAACTCGAACAGGTTGCCGGAGACCTGCATTTTGTCGATGGCGTGGTGGCCGAGAACGGCGCGGTCTTGTGGTTTCCCAACGGCCATTCGCGGCTTGTTTCCAGTTCCTCTTCCCTTCCCCTCCTTCAAGAACTCAGCCGGCGCGGCATGCAGTTCAAGGCCGGTCAATGCGTCGTGGAACTGGATGCGGCCGCCGCTCCGCAAGTCCTCTCCGTGATTCGAGATCTGGAATTGCCCCTTGTGCTGCTATTCAACCGGGGGCGGCTCATGGTGCTCCCCCAGGCGGTCAGCAAGGGCATGGGGCTGCGCGAGGCGCTGGCCACGCTTCGACTGTCGGTTCACAATGCGCTGGCGATCGGGGACGCGGAAAACGACCACGATCTTCTCGCCACCTGCGAGTTGGGTGTCGCGGTGAGCTGGGGCAGCCAGATTCTGCAAAAAGTCGCCGATGAGGTCTTGCAGGGAGACGGACCGACCGCGGTTGCCGGATACATCCGGCGTGTGGCGAAGGAGTTGAGGCTCCCGCCCGAACGAATCGGTCAACATCGGCTGTCGCTGGGAATCGCGCGAAGACGGACACGAACTGACGCTCGCACTTGCGCGGACGAAATATGCTCATTGCGGGAGACCCCCGCTCCGGAAAATCCTGGGTGACCGGGCTGGCCTGCGAGCAACTGATTCTTCAGGGTTACTCGGTCTTCGTGATCGATCCGGAAGGCGACTACCGCACGCTGGAATGGCTGCCGGGTGTCGTGGTGTTTGGGGGAGACGATCCTCCTCCGGAATTACCGGTACTGGCGCGCGTGCTCCGGCATCCCGACATGAGTGTGGTCATGGATTTGTCGCACGCGCCGTATCAGGAAAAAGTAAATTATCTGAAATCCCTGCTTCCCATGCTGGCCGCGATCCGGAGAGCGACGGGCTTGCCCCACCGCATCGTGATCGATGAGGCGCATTATTTCCTGCACGAACCGAACGTGAATGAATTGCTGGACCTCACGCTGGGCGCGTACACGCTGGTCACCTACCGCATGTCCGACCTGCACCCCAATCTGCGCCGCGCGATGGAAGGCGTGATCATCAAGCGCACCACCGAGCCGCGCGAAATCCAGGCCCTGACCGATATTTTAGCCGCCAGAGGAACCGGAGCCGAAAGCATAGCCGTTCTCTCCTCGCTGGGCATGGAGGAAGCCGTACTGCTGCCGGGCATTGAAGAATCCGGCAACCGATTGCTGAAATTCAAACTGTTTCCGCGCCTGACGTCCCATGTCCGGCACAAGGCCAAATATCTCGACGTGCAATTGCTCGCAGAGCAAGGATTCTGGTTCACCGACAAGGAAGCGGTCGCTCGATGGACCGGCGCGAACGCTGAAGGAATTCGTGGCGCTATTGGCCAAGGCCCCCGCCTCAGTGGTCGCGGAACACGCCCATCGCGGAGATTTCTCCAACTGGATCGGCGGCGTGTTCCACGATCATGCCCTGGCGTCCGATATCCGCAAGGTCGAACAACGCTTTCGCATCGGCCACATTCACGATCTCTCCGACTCCATCGCGAAATTGATCCGGGAAAGATACGAATTTTCCGCGGAACAACTTCCCGAACCCGTCGCTGATCTCATCGCCGCCTCGGCGCCCGGGCCGGAGGGCGCTCACGCGTTGCGCGCATCGGCAAGAGCGGATAACGGAAGTTCCAAAACCTCAAGTGTTTGTCCGGCTGCGGAAACGCGGCGCATCTGCGGTTATGATGCCCCGCACATGCGAATACGCTGGGTGATTGTCAGCCTGCTGTTTTTTGCAACGACTATCAACTACCTGGATCGCGCGATTCTGGGCGTGATTCTTCCGGAGATTCGCGACAATTTTCATTTTGGCCTGCCGGCCTACGGCGCAATCCAGATGGTATTCCAGCTGGCCTACGCCGGAGGCTCGCTGCCGGCGGCAAGCTGCTGGATCGCTATGGCACGCGGATTGGCTACGGACTCGCCGTGGTTGTATGGTCGCTCGCCGCGACGCTCAACGCGTTCGCGGGCAGCGCGTTGCAATTCGGATTATTCCGCACTGTTCTGGGCCTGGGCGAATCCGCCAATTTCCCCGCGTGCAGCAAGGCCACCGCCGAATGGTTTCCGCCCGAGGAACGCGCCACGTCCATGGGCATCGTGAACGCGGGCACGAACATCGCCAACATTGTGGGCCCGCCGCTGGTGATCCTGATCGCGCTGAAGCTCGGATGGCAGTATTGTTTCGCGATCATGGGCGGGCTTGGCTTTCTGTGGCTGCCCTTCTGGCTGCTGACCTACCGCCTGCCGAAGACGAAGGGCGCGCCTTCCGCGCCGGCATCGAAACTCTCGATCAGCGCCGTGCTGAAGTACAAGCAAGCCTGGGGCTACGCCTGGGCGAAATTTCTTACCGACCCGATCTGGTGGTTCTACTTGTTCTGGCTGCCGACGTATCTGACCGACGTGCGCCACTTCACGCCGTCCGAGCGCGGCACCGCGCTGACCATCATCTACGCATCTCGGGACTTGGCGCGCTGGCCGGCGGAGTGGTTTCGAGTTGGCTGATCAAACGCGGATGGACCGTCGGCAAAGCCCGCAAAACGACGCTGCTGTTTTGCGCGGTGATCATGCCGGTGTGCAGCCTGGGCGTGATCGTGCAAGATGCATGGTTCGCGGTACTGCTGTTCGGCCTGGCCACGGCCGCGCATCAGGCGTGGATGACGAATCTTTTCACCACGCCCGCGGATGTATTTCCCGCGCAAGCCGTGGGCAGCGCCAATGGATTTGGCGTTTGCGTCGGAGGCTTGGGAGGCGCGTTATTTTCGGGAATTATTCCCGGACTGGTGATCCCGCACGTGGGCTATGTGCCGGTGCTGCTGGGAATGAGCTGCTTTTATGTCCCGGCATGGTTCATCGTGCACCGGTTGATGGGCAACCTCGAAATGGTTACGCTGCGGGATGAGTCGCCGGTGCCCGCGCCGCTGGCGCACTCGCGCGTCCTGATCGATCCAGTCAATTCCATATCGGCGCCAGCGTTGTGGCGCCGGCGTCTCGCCGGCGGTTTTTCGCTAACCTCGGCCCAAATTAAAACCGCCGGCGAGACGCCGGCGCCACGAAAAATCTCACTTTCTCATTCGGCCATCACGGCGCCGCCGCCGCGGCCATCCCTTCGCTCCGGCTGCGGAGATATGCGACCACCAGCCGAATGTCGTCGTACGCAAACTCCGGCGGCAGAGCTTCCTTCAGCGGCGAAAGTTTTTCCGTGCCGATCGTTGCGCAGGCCGCTTCGATGGCCGCTTGCCTTTCCTGATCCACCCACGCCGGTTGATACTCGACCATTCCCCGCTCGACCAGATCTGAAACCATGCTGACGATCGTCGACCGCCGCCGCCCGCGAATCGCTGCAATTTCATCGAGAGTACGCCCCTCCACAATCAGGCGCATCGTCTCTTCCACGGGCTTTTCGCCCTTATCCGCCTGAACGGCGGCGCGCGCCCCTTCGCGAAAGCGTTTCAACACTCCCAGGATCTGCCGCCCGTACATTTCGGCTTTTCGCGCTCCAATGCCGGTTACATGCAATAGGGCGGAGATGGATTCCGGCCGCACGCGGCAGATTTCCTCCAGCGTCGTGTCGTGCATGACGACATACGCCGGAACATTCTGTTCATTGGAGGATTCCCGCCGCCATTCGCGCAAAAGGTCGCGCAATGCCGGATCGAAATCCATGGGGCCGGCGCGGCGGCCGGAGTGGCGCGCGAATACACCATCGGCGCGGCAGAGGGCTGCGCGGCTCCGGCGCGACGCCGCGCGATTTGCCCTTGCGCCGCCGCGGCTGCTTTTCCGCGACGGGCGCCAGCAGCCATTCCGGCACGTACCCGCAAGCGTCGCACGCGCCGCAGGACGCCCATTTCTTATTTTCGCCGAAGTGCCCGCAGATGCGCATGTGGCGGCACGTCCGCGATTCGACGAAATCGCGGATTTCGTGATACCGCTGCCAGGCGCGCTCTTTCTCTTCGCGAGTCGCTGATCTGGCCGATAAAAAACGCATGCAACCCGGCGTCTCGTCTTCTGCCAAAGCATCACGCAATCGGCGGGCAGGCCGTCGCGCCCGGCGCGGCCCGCCTCCTGGTAAAACTGCTCGATCGATTTCGGCAGCGAAAGATGAATCACGGCGCGCACGGCGGCTTTATTGATGCCCAGTCCGAAGGCAATCGTGCCGACCATGACGCGCGCTTCGTCCGCCATCCATCGTTCCTGATTTCGCCTGCGTCCGCCGCGCTCCATCTGGCCGTGATAGGCGACCGCCGTAATTCCCTGCTCGCGCAGAAAATCCACGGTGGATTCGACCTTCGCGATCGTCGGCGCGTACACGATGATGTTTCGTCACCGTAACTTTGCAGCGCCGCGCAGCAGAAGCTGGTCTGCGAATGCGCGTCGCATTCGCGCATGACGTAGCGCAGGTTGGGCCGGTGAAAGCTGGCGATGTACTTGTGCGGATCGCGCAGCTTGAGCTGGCGGATGATGTCGTGCCGCACGTGCTGCGTGGCGCTGGCCGTGAATGCGGCGATGGCGCAGTCCGGAAATTGCTCGCGCAGGCGGCTCAATTGCCGGTATTCCGGCCGGAATTCGTGGCCCCACTCGCGAAATGCAGTGCGCCTCGTCGATGGCGAAAAAAAGCACCGGAACGCCCTGCAGCCAGTCGTAGGTATCCTCGCGCACCAATCGCTCGGGCGAAAGATACAGCAGGCGATATTCCCCTGCGCGCGCCTTCTCGATGATCTTGCTTTGCTGCGCGGGCGTTACGGAGCTGTTCAGCACCGCCGAAGAAATTCCCATCAGGTCCAGTTGCGCCACCTGATCCTGCATCAGTGCGATCAACGGCGAAATCACCACGGCGGTTTTTCCCGCGGACATCGCCGCCGGCAACTGGTAGCAGAGCGATTTGCCTCCCCCGGTGGGCATGATGACGCAGGTATCGCGCCGGTCGAGCAGACTGCGCACAATGCGCTCCTGCAACGGACGAAACGCGTCGTAGCCCCAGTAGCGGCGCAGCGGGCCAAGCAGATCGGGTTCGGATTCCACGCGTTGAGTATAGAACGCCGCCGACGCCATGGTCCAACTGGGCAGCGCGAGGTCACGGATCGTGCCACGGGGCATCGGCATGGCGTCCCTACAATACCTTGCGTTCCCTGGTTCCCGAGCGGCCCGCTCCGGACGAATCAACTTGATTCTATTAGGAAAAGGACTACGATTTCAGATATGAAAGTCTTGCCCGAACGCCCCAGAATCGCAAGGTTGAGGCGTGCGTGCTTCTGCGCACTGGCCATGGCGGTTTCGGCCCTGCCAATCTATGCCCAGAGAAGCGGTGGTGGAGGCGGTGGAACACGCGGGACCGGCGGCGGGGGCGTCGGAGGGGGCGGGGGCGGAGATGGGGGGAGTCTATTACCCGCCTGTCTACACAAGGCCGAGCATCGACCCGACCATGCAACCGGTTCCGGATATTCCGCCGATTCCGAAACCCACGATGCCCGATGACGAGAAATGCTTTCCGTGGAATCTCTCGGAAAATAAAGCCGCGTCGGTGAGCGTCACGCGGTTGAAAATTCCCTCCAAGGCCCGCGGCGAATACGAAAAAGCGTGCGATGCCTCAAGCAAGAATAAGCTGCCGGAGGCGGAGCAGCATGTGCGCAAGGCGATCGAAAAATTTGAAAACTATTCCGCTGCCTGGGTGATGCTGGGATTGACTCTCGAGCAGCAACATCGGACGCAGGAAGCCGGCGACGCCTGTTCCCATGCCCTTACTATCGATGCCAAATACCTGCCGGCGTATCTCTGCCAGGCGGAGTTCGCCGTTCGCAACCAGCAATGGAAGCAGGTCCTGGACGTGGCGGACATGGCCCAGGGCATCAGTGCGCAGGGGAACGCCTACATCCATTACTACCGCGCCGTCGCTTTTTTCCGCATGAATAATCTGGACGAGGCCAGAAAAAGCGCGCTCGCGGCTCAACAAGCCGACACCAACTATTCCGAGCCGTTTATTTCCCTGCTCCTGGCCCAGATTTACGACCGCCTGGGGAACAGGGCCAGCGCCATCGCCCAACTGCAGCAACTTCTGAAACACCACACCGACAAGGATCAGGAAGAGCAGGCCAAACAATACCTAGCCAAGCTTGAGTCGCAAGATCCCGCGAAATAGGCCGCGACAACTTTCCAGCGGCATTCTCTCGGATATAATGCGCGCGGGGCTCTGCGGCGCATTCGCTGGATAGACATTCCCTAACCTGAACTAATCCGACCGGCGCAGGCGAGAGACGTTTGTATTCAATGCTGGATTGACGCTCGCGTCGACATATCGCGCAAGGCTTTTCTCCGGAGGCAAAATACAATGACAAAAATTCGCGTTTTGTTCGTCGTGGCGCTCATGGCCGTTTCGTCCCTGGCCTCGGCGCAGGAAACCATGAAGAAGGGTGACAAAGCCTGGACCGAATTGGAGGCGACGCTCAGGGACGCCAATCTCCAGTGGCTCTGCCAGGGAAAATACTACAAGCCGAAGCGCCAGGATTGCGTCGATTCCCGGGCCAAATTCTGGGCCGACCAGTTTTTTGAAATTAACCCCGGCACCGGCACGCAAACTAAGGCGGAGATGGTCAAGAGCCAAACCGAAGGCGCCAAGACCTATCAGGACGTGGTGCAGGGCGAGGGGCCGGTACCGACGGAGTTCAAGTTGATGGCGGTGTATGGAAACATCGCCCTCGCGGTCGATCACACGTCCTTCAAGGTCCATCTGAATGCGGAAGGCAAACCCGACTTCGACCATGTCGCTCCCGCCTTTCGCTCCGATCACTGGTTCCTGGATGAAAGCGGCAAGCTGGCGGTTACGCGCGAAGTGATCTACCTGCGCGAGTTCGTGAAAGAGAACGGGAAGTGGAGGCCGGCGGTTGGCGCGGCAGTCCCTCTTCCCCCATCGAAGTAAAACCAACTGGTCGACGGCGACCGCTTACAGACCGGTCGTAAGAACCACGCGGAATCGCGCCTTGCCGCTTTGCATTCGTTCGTAGGCTTCCGGGGCGCGTTCGAGCGGGAATACTTCGGTTATGGGGCGGATGCCGGTGAGCGCGCAGAACTTCAGCGTGTCCCGCGAATCGATGGGCGAGCCCGAAGGCCAGCCGCTGATCGAGCGGCGCCCCGCAATCAGCAGCCGCCCGGTCGCTTCAATCGCCTGGTCCGGATTGCCAACTAGAATTAATTTTCCATTGATGCCCAGCCCGCCGAGGACCGCGTTCACCGCTTTTCCGCTGGTGACCGTGGAGAGTATGACTCTTGCGCCGCCCAGTTTTTCCAGTTCCGCGGCAACATTTTGCGATTCGCTGTCGAGATAATGGTGCGCGCCAAGTTTTTTGGCGAACTCTTCCTTATCTTTTCCGCGGGCGATGCCCACGGTTTCAAATCCCATGCGCGCGGCAAACTGCACGCCCAGATGTCCCAGCCCGCCGAGGCCCAGAATCGCAACCAGGTCTCCGGCGCGCGCGCCGCTGTTGCGCAGCGAATTAAACGTGGTCACGCCGGCGCAAAGCAGAGGCCCCGCATCGACGGCCGAAATTTCCTTGGGGATCGGCGCGAGCGCGCCGGCCGACGCCAGCATGTATTCCGTGTAGCCGCCGTCGCAAGTCAGGCCGGTAATCTGGCGGCCCTTGCTGCAGGTGACAAAATCTCCGCGACGGCACGAATCGCAATACCCGCAATGCCCGCCGTGCCAGCCCACTCCCACGCGCTGCCCCACGTCCCAGCCGGCCACGCCCGCGCCAACCGCATCGATCACGCCGGCAATCTCGTGCCCCGGTACACGCGGGTAAGTGATTCCCGGGCGCGAGCCTTCCTTGGCGTATTCGTCGCTGTGGCAAATGCCGCAGGCCTGCACGCGAATGCGCACCGCGCCCGCGCCGGGTTCGGGAATTTCGCGCTCGATCAGTTGAAAGGCCTGGTTTGCGATTCGGAACCTGAACGGCTCGCATCTTGGGCATGAGTCCTCGTGGATGAGTCAACTATTTGTGGGGATATTGAGTTTCAAATGACTGCAAAGACTTGGTGGCACAGGCTTCAGCCTGTGCGGTTTTGATTTACCAGCACCGAAACTTCGCACAGGCTGAAGCCTGTGCCACCAGGGGCCGGCCTCAGCCGACTCGCCTACTTCGTTGCACTGGTCTTCTCGGCGTCCGCCTGCGCGGCCGCGGCTCGAAGTCTGCGCAACTCCGCATGAAACACGATCACGCTCATCCACATTCCCAGCGGATGCGCTCCGGCTTCCACCAGCGGATGCACCTTGCCGTTGCGAAATTTCTCGATGTCTTCGTCCTGCAGCGTCTCCAGAACTTTCGCTTCCCCGGCGGGCATTCCGTATTCCGCCGCCACCGAAGGAATGTCATTAATCAGGCGCACCCGCAGGCTCGGCTTGAACCGCAGATCGTAGAGAATTTTATTCAATTTGTACGCGGAAGGAGATGGATGCTTGTAAAATTCGTATCCCTCCGAGCCCTTGAACTTGTAGGCGGCCGCGCCTTTCTTGCCTTCCTCGGAAACTTTCCCGGTCCGTTTGTCGGGCAAGAAGCGCATGACGGCATGGCCGTGATGCCAGGTCGGCTGGTAAGTGATGAGTTCCCCCGGCTGATTCCCGATCGCTCCGAACATGATCATCCATGAAAGCATTTCCGTGTTGCCCACAACGTCCAGTTGCTCGGATGTCAGATTCAGCAGCGCATCGTGGTTGCCCTTCTCCATTTGCGCGATGGCCCAGTAATCGAATTCAAAATCCGGCGCCGGATATTTCCAGGTCCCCGGAAAATGCGACATTCCTCCGCTGGCAATGATCGCGACGCGCTCGGGCCGCGCGGCGATAACTTCGGCGATGGCTTTGCCGAGTTCCGCGCAGCGCCGCGCGGTCGGCAGCGGCGGCAGGTAGGCATTCACAAAAATCGGGACAACGGGAATGTTGCGGCCTTCGATCACCCATTCGTAGACGGCCGCGAATGCGTGCCCCAGTACGGCGTCCTGCGAATAGGCCATGTCGAAATTGGAGTTCACCAGCTTGTCGAGCAGGTCTTCGGCGAGTCCCTGGTGGACGGGAAGGTCGTACTTCTTCCCCGCGAATTCCGCGCGCGCCCGCTCGCCGGCCATGATCGCAAAGGTCGGCACCGAGGAAAGAAAAAACGTTTCCATGTGATCGTTTCCGATCACAATGGCCACGTCGGGCTTGGTCTCGTCCAGATCCTTGCCGATCAGGCGCATCGCGGCAATGTCCGCATCCAGCTGCGCGGGATCCTCGCTCGGCGGCCGCACAAACAGCTGCGGCGCATGAACCGTGCCCATCGCTGCTACGATTTTTCCCATGGTGAAATGCCTCGTTTTCGCCAGCCCATCGCCAATGGCGCCATTTTGTAACCACCATCGGACGGCGTCAAGGAAAACAACCAGTAGGACAGACTTCAGTCTGTCTGGTTTTGAGTTTTGCCCGCCAAGAACAAAGAGGCTGAAGTCTGTTCAACTCAACTCGCCCTCAGCGTCGCTTCACGCATGCGACGTAATTCCCTGCCTCTCCATTTGCCTGGCCAGCCGCGGATACACCTTCAGCGCGTTGGACTCGAAGATTTTCTTCTTGTCCGCCGCGCTCAAAATCGTCGATCCGTCGATGTATCGCCGCGTATCGTCAAAATAATTCCCCGTTTCCGGATCGATGCCCTTCACCGCGCCAACCATTTCCGACGCAAAAAGAATATTGTCGGAAGGAATCACGCGCGTCATGCAATCGATCCCCGGCTGGTGATACACGCAGGTATCGAAGTACACGTTGTGCAGCAGGAGCTCGGTGAGCGGCGGCCGCTTCATATCCTGCGCGATGCCGCGATAGCGCCCCCAGTGAAACGGCACGGCGCCGCCGCCATGCGGGATGATGAATTTCAGCGTCGGGAAATCCTTAAACAAATCGCCGAGCAGAAACTGCATGAACGCGGTCGTGTCCCCATTGATGTAATGCGATCCGGTAGTGTGGAACGCGGGATTGCACGTGGCCGTGACGTGAACCATCGCGGGCACTTCCAGCTCCACCATCTTTTCGTAAAGCGGATACCACCACTTGTCGGTCAGCGGCGGCTCCTTCCAGTATCCGCCGGAAGGATCGGGATTCAGGTTGCAGCCGACAAAGCCGAGTTCCTTGACGCAGCGCTCCAGTTCCGGAATCGAATTGGCCGGCGGCACGCCCGGCGACTGCGGCAACTGGCAGACGCCGATGAATTTTTTGGGATAGAGACCAACGACGCGGTGAATCATGTCGTTGCAAATTCTCGTCCAGGCCTTGCTCATGGCCTCGTCGCCTACGTGATGCCCCATGGCGGAGGCGCGCGGCGAGAAAATCGTAACATCCGTGCCGCGCTCGCGCTGAAATTTCAGCTGCGCCGGCTCGAGCTTCGCGCGAATCTCATCGTCGCTGATGCTTGGAAACGCGGGCGTTTTCGAGGGATCGCTGAACGCGGCGATTTGCTGCTTGCGAAAATCGGTAAACGCCGCCGGCTCGGACGTGTAATGTCCATGACAATCGATGATCATCGCGATCTCCAGAAGAAGGAACACCTGCCGGCCAGATGAGCATCCGGCTCCCATGACAGCGCAGCGCAGCGTTCAAAAAGCAATTCAATTTATCACAGAATTTATCGCCCGCCCTGCAACGGGATTGGTGGGTTAGTTTTCGACAAGCTAGTTCTGTACATGCCGTAGACCTATGGTCACTCCGCCAATATCACCGTTCCGCCCGACGAGTCCATTTTGGGATTGGGGCCGTAACGATTCTCGCCCGGCTGGCTGTCTTCAGTCATGAATGAGAAGAAAAGAACCAGATTTGCTAATGGAATTGGGAACAATAGAAACCACCATCCACTGCGATTTGTGTCGTGGAGTCTGCGAACTGACACAGCAACTAGTGGAATGAATGTCGCAAAGTTATATATCATGCTTATCTGGCCAAGACGGCTTTCCGGGTCAATTGTGTCCCGAGAAGAAGTTAGGATACCTGAGGGCGAATATTATTACTGCGTGAATCAAACCAAAAATCCAATATTCTTTTCGCCGGGATCTCCCGGTGAAAACTGCATACTTTCTTAAGACCTGAACATACCAATTCATCGTGTCAGATAATTTACACCCACACATTCTCTGTTCGGTAGTTAGTTCATACTGTAACTCGGCCTAGATTGACTTTCCCGCCGCGACTCGCCAAAATTCACTTCGCCAAATCCAGCCGCCGCCCAACTCGCGGGCCAAAGGGAGAATCCAGATGAAAGCCATCGTCGTCCACGAATTCGGAGCGCCCGAAGTCCTGAAGCTGGAGGACATGCCGACCCCGAAGCCCGGGCCGGGACAAGTGGTGGTGCGCATCCGCGCGGCGGGCGTGAATCCGTTCGATACCTACATGCGCGCGGGCGTCTATGCGATCAAGCCGCCGCTTCCCTATATGCCGGGCGGCGAAGGCGCGGGCGTGGTGGATTCGGTGGGCGAAGGCGTGAAGAACGTAAAGCCCGGCGACCGCGTGTACGTGGCGCATCCGCTGACCGGCACGTACGCGGAGTACACGCTGGCGCTGGAATCGCAGGTGCACCGGCTTGCCCGAGCGCGTCACTTTCCAGCAGGGCGCGGGCATCTACGTGGCCTGCGGCACGGCGTACCACGCGCTCCATCATCAGGCCAAGGCGCACGCTTCGGAAACGCTGCTGGTGCACGGCGCGAGCGGCGGCGTGGGAATTGCCGCCGTGCAGATCGCGCGCGCCATGGGCATGACGGTGATCGGAACTGCGGGCACGGACAAAGGCCTGGACCTGGTGCGGCGCGAGGGCGCGCATTTTGCCTTCAATCACCGGCACACCGGATATCACGAGGAAATCATGATCGCGACGCACGGCCGCGGCGTCGACGTCGTCCTCGAAATGCTCGCCAACGTCAATCTGGGGAACGACTTGAAACTTCTGGCGAGATTCGGCCGCGTCATCATCATTGGCAGCCGCGGCGAGGTCAGCATCCTGCCGCGCGACCTGATGGCCCGCAGCGCTTCGGTGCGCGGCTTCACGCTGTGGAACATTTCCGATGCCGATGCCGCCGACGTTCATGCCGGCCTTGACGCCGCGCTCGAAAACGGCACGGTTCGCCCCATCGTTGGCAAGGAGATGCCTCTCGCGGAAGCGGTGCGCGCGCACCAGGAAGTGATGGAGCCGGGAGCGTTCGGAAAAATTGTACTGCTGCCGTAAAGCGAGTTGACAAACTTCAGCCGTCGATTTTATTAGGCCGTCTGCCGGTTTTGCCGTAACCGGACAGGCAGGAGTGCCTGTCCTACAACGGCGCCGATCGTTTCTCAATTTTTCAAGAATGATGTAGTGTAGTCCCAGGCAGAGTCTAACGAATCCAACCTTAATCAGGAGGGAATACTCATATGGTTCGCAAAGGTTCAGCAGTCTGGAATGGCTCGCTCAAGGAAGGCAAGGGAACGGTTTCCACCGAGAGCGGAATCTCTCTCGAACGCGCAATATTCTTTTTCCACGCGATTTGAAAACGGCAAGGGCACCAACCCCGAAGAACTGATCGCGGCGGCGCACGCGGGCTGCTTCAGCATGGCGCTTTCGGCGCAACTCGGCAACGCGGGCATCACTCCGCAGAGCCTGGAGACGACGGCGGCCGTGACGCTGGAAAAACTGGACTCGGGTTTTACGATCACCAAGATTCATCTCGACCTGATCGCGCGCATCCCGGGCGTGGACAAAGCCGTTTTCGACAAAGCGGCGGCGGACGCCAAGGCCGGCTGCCCCATTTCCAAGGTGCTCAAGGCCGCGGAAATCACGCTGACCACGAAGTTGCTGAGCGAAAGCGCCACCAGCGCGTAGAAATGCTTGAATCGTGCACGGGCTCCGGCGCGGAGCCCGTTTAATTCCCACGTGTGACAGCATTATCGCGGAAAGAGATTCGCGGCAACTGTCTTCGCAGACCCGACGTAATCGCCGTTTCTCGCGGCCTTTTCACGAATACGTCCGCTTCCATGCGCGCAGCTCTTGCGGATTTGCGCTCACCGATTCCGCGTAGGACAGGCTTCAGCCTGTCGAGTTTGCCTTTGCCGTGCCTGAAGGATATTGCCGACAGGCTGAAGCCCGCTCCTACTAAAATCCGATTCACATAGGATCTGAATTGGGTGGCGGGAATCAAATCGTAGAAAATCTGCGATTCGCGGATCAAAGCAGGAAATAAGAAAAAAACCCTACATTGCAAACTGAATATTTTCCATTTCCATGCGCCGCGAAATCTGCTGCGCGGCTTCCTTCACGGCCGCAGCGGCCGCCGCGAGCCTTACATCGTCCAGTTCCCCAACGGTGCCGGTAAGGCACAAGGCGACGGTGCTTCTGCCCATCGGATCGAAGATGGGCGCGCCCACGCAGCGCCATCCGGGGCGGCACTCCTCATCGTCCACGGCATAGCCTTGCTCTGCGCACCTCATCCAGCTTGGCGAGCAGGCGCGGCAGCGTGGTGATCGTTCTCGGCCCGAATTTATGAAGGTCCAGGTACGGAAGCAGCGATTCCAGCGCCGGCTTGGGCCAATACGCCAGCAGCGCTTTGCCCACGCTGGAGGAATGCAGGGCCACGCGCTCGCCCACGGCGCGCGTCTTATCCGTGCGGTAATATTTTTGCGCGACGATCTTCTCGAAGTGCACGACCTCGTGATGGCCCAAAATCGCGAGATGGCAGGTCAAGTCCACTTGATCGACCAACACGCGCATGAACGGCAACGCCAGGTCGCGGATGTCGGAGGTTTCGAGCACCCTCCGGCCCAGCGTCAGCAGATTGGGGCCGAGTTTGTACCGCCCCGAATCCGAATAGCGGCTCAGATATCCGCGCCCCTGAAGAATGCGCAGGATGGAACTTGCCGAACTTTTTGGAATTCCCAAGCGGCGGGAGAGAAACGCGTTGGTGACACCACCCTGGCGCCCGGAAATCGCTTCCAGGATATCCAGTGTCCGAATCACCGCAGGACTTACTTTTTTCCCAGCCATAGGACCCGTTAAAACACCCGAACGGTATTGCAAAACTTCAATCTTTAAAGATATTGCGATCTCATGGCGCTACTATACACGATCTGCGCCTGACTGAAAAATGACTTTATCCGCATGAACGTTCCAAGGTTTAAGACGAATTGTATCCTGCGGCGGTTACATTTTTCTTGCGCGAGAGAGCCGCGCGGGCCGGATCCAACATTCCAAGCACATGCTACAGCGACATTTCCTTCGGCCGCAGCGCCAGCGCCAGCGCCGCCCCCAGCAACGGAAAGCAGTGTGATCTGAATTTCGCTCGCCTGCAGCCATCCGCCTCGGTTGGCAAGGCCGCCCAGCAGATACCCGCCAAACGCCGCGCCGCCATACAGGCTGGTAACGAACATTCCGGAACCCTTGCTGGAAAGGCTGCGGCGCAAGGCTTTCACGTGATACCCGGCCAGATTCACGTAGAGCACGGCGCTTCCGGCAACTCCGTAAACGCAGGTGAGAATTTCGCGAATCGCCATGGACGGCGACGGCAGGAAAAACAAATAGCCGAGCACGGCAATGCACAGCAGCGATCCGCTGAGCACCAGTTTGGGCGAATAGCGGTCGCCGATCCAGCCGCAAGGGATAGAAGCCAGCGCGCCAATGCCGAAAAATCCGATGACCTTGCCGGCATCGGCCGGCGCATAGTGCAGCACTTCCCGCAGAATATGTGGGATACAGCCCGAGAAATCCGTACATGCTCAGGCCGTGAATCAGGCTCAGGACCGTGAGAATCACGGTGTTGCGGTTGGCCAGGCTTTCCGCGCCGCCGCTATCGGCTTTGGCTGCGGCCGCCTGGCGCGTGTCGCTGAACCAAGTGCGAACCGAGGCGGCGATCAGTACCACCATTACAAACCCAAACAGGCCGAAATAAACCATTGGCGCGTGCCAGGTGCCGTAAGACTGCCGCAGTTTACCGGCGATAAACGGCCCGAGGAAACCGCCGATGCCGTAGCAGAAATTCACCGAGCCGATGGCTGCGGAACGGTTCTTCGCGAAATAACTGGCGGCCAGAGCGAACATCGACGTGGCCAGCATGGACATGCCGATTCCCTGCGCCGCAAGGCACACCAGCATGGTCCAGAATCCGGGCACTTGCGTGGTGAGCGCTGTGGCCGAGGAAAAAATAACGATGCCCGCCAGCAGCACCATTTTTCGGGAGTAGCGCGCAAGAAGATAGCCGGTCGGCAAGTCCGCCAATTCCCAGGCCCAGCGTGAAGATCGTTGCCAGCAGGCCGGTATTGGCCAGGGAAAATCCGAAGGCCTTGCGGATGTCCGGCGCCAGGACCGGAAACAGGTAGCGGTCCGCCGCCATCAGGATGTAGGAAACCAACAGGACGCAATACATCGCGATGGCAATGCTTTGCGCGCCCGAGGACGTTCCACAGCGTTGGCTTGCGTTAGTTCAGCTTGGTCCGGAATGGCCGTAACCTCCCGAATAACTTGGCGCGCGATAGTCGCAAATTGCCGCCGGGCCGCGGCCTTGACTGGATATTATGGACTACCAGGCATTTTCCAGGATGATCTTCATGCGCTGGTCTTCGTCGGTTTCCAGCATGCCCATGGCTTTCTCCAGATCCAGCAGGGAGAGCACATGGGTGACCAGGGGCTTCAGCTTCAGCACCCCGCGGGCCACCAGGTCGATCGAGTCCGGGAAATCCTCGCCCTTGGCCGCGCGGCTGTTCACGATATTTAATTCCTTATAATATAATTGATAAAACGGTAACGATCCGCTGGTCGCCGAAGCAATCCCGAATAGCAGCAGCGTGCCGCCCAGCCGCGCCATGCTGATTCCATCGGCCATGGCCGCCACCACTCCGGTCGATTCGATGACCACGTCGGCGCCCTGCCCTTTGGTCGCTTCCATCACGCCGCGGACAGCCTCGGGCCCGCTGGGCAACGTCACGTCCGCGCCCAACTCCTGCGCCAGCTTGCGCTTCCACGCGCTGCGCGTGATTCCGATCACCGGATGCGCTCCCCAGGCCTTCGCCAGTTGCACGTGCACCTGACCGACGACGCCCAAGCCCACGACCACGACGGCCTGCCCCGGAAACACGTGGAGCTTGCGCTGCGCGTGCATGCAGGTGGTGACCACCTGGATGAGAGGCGCGGTCTGATTGTCAATCGCATCCGGCAGAGGATAAATGTGCGTAAGCGGAGCGACCAGATAATCGGCGAACCCGCCGTTGGAGTCGCGCCCCACCAGCGAACCGTTGGGGCAAAGGCTGGTCTGGCCCGCGCGGCATTGCACGCACCTGCCGCAATACAAGCACGGATCGACGATCACGCGCTGCCCAACTTTGAAAATTCCCGCCACCGCCTTCGGCAACTTCGCCGATCATTTCATGTCCCATGATCAGCGGGTGTCGAACCGGGATGGCGCCTTCAAAGATGTGCAGATCGGTCCCGCAAACTCCAGCATGCGTCAGGCGCACCAGGACTTCGTTATGTCCCGGCGTGGGCCGGCTGACTTGTGCGAGGCCCACCTTGCGCGGGCCTCGCAGCACCATGGCTTTCATTTGCGATGTTTCCGTCAATCGGCGGCCTTCCCACTGCCAACCGGTTTGCCCGGGAGTGTGGCGCTGACGACGCTCTTGAATTCCGCGTCGGTCAGCAAGCCGCTTGTGGGTCAACGAGAAATCCTTGACGGCGGCCACGACCTTCATGGCCTCTTCTTCATTGAACGGCACGCCAAGCTTCCTCAATCCCCACTTCACCGAATCGATTCCGCTGCCCTTGCCGAACACCACTCCGGCGGGAGACTGCCCGACCACATCCCAGCGGAACGGGAACAGTTCGGTGGCATTCTCGACGCCGCAATTTTCAAACCAGCTGGCGATGATGCCGGATTCGATCTGGAAGAGCGCGTCGCCCACCACTTGCCGGTTCGACGGAACGGCGTGGCCGGAAAGTGACGCCACCAGCTTCGAGAGGCCGTAAAACTTTTCGTACTTGAGGCCGGTGTCGATCCCGTACAGCGTGAGCAGCGCCATGGCCGTATCTTCCATGGGAACGTTTCCGGCGCGTTCGCCGAGTCCCAGCACGGTCGAGTGAACCACTTCCACGCCCTCGGCCAGGGCCATGATCGTGTTGGCCACGCCCATGCCGAAGTCCATGTGGAAGTGCGCTTCCAGGCGCTTGTTGATGCGCGCCTTCACCGAACGCACCAGGTACTGAATCGAGTGCGGAGAGAGCACGCCGAACGTATCGACCAGCGCCAGCGCGTCCATGTGCCCTTCGGTCGCGACGCGCAGGATCAGGTCGAGCACCCAGTTCATTTCCGCGCGAGAGAAATCGATCGGGAAGAAAACCACTTCGAGTCCCTGCTCGTGCGCGTATTTCGTCGATTCGATCGAAAGATCGATGGCCTTTTCCATCGACCACTTGTAGGCGTACTTGATGATGTGCTCGCTGGAGGGCACTTCCATGACCATGCCCTTCACGCCGCAATCCACCGCGCGCTTCACGTCGTCCACCATGCAGCGCGAGAACGCGAAAATTTTCGGGCCCAGGTTCCGCTTCACGATTTCCTTGATGGCCGCCGCGTCGCTGGGCGATACCACGGGCATGCCCGCTTCGATGCGGTGCACGCCGGCTTCCGCCAGCCCTTCGGCGATGCGGATCTTGTCGTCCTTGGTGAAGATCACGCCGGTCTGCTGCTCGCCGTCGCGCAGCGTGACGTCGTGAAACTGGATCTTCTTGGCGAACTTAAAGCCGCTGTTCACCGCGGGATTGAAATTCCACGGGCTTACAAACCACTTGTCTGTTTTCCATGGCGTATCGGACATGATGACTTCCTCCAGATGATTTTAATTTTTCAGGTACGGGCGGAGGCGAGCGCTTCCGGATTAACCGGATTGCGCGGCGCCTGGCCGGATAAAACTCGCACGACTTCCTCGGCTGCCTTGGTCTGCAGCTCTTCGAGGGCTTCCACCGAATAGAAACTCGTATGCGGCGTGAGGATCACGTTCTCGCGCCCGAACAGCGGCGAACTGGTCGGCGGCTCCTGCTCGAGCACGTCGAGCGCCGCGCCCGCCAGTTGCTCGGCGTCGAGCGCCGCGGCCAGCGCCGCTTCGTCCACCACCGGACCGCGCGACGTATTCACGATCACCGATCCGGGCTTCATCTTGTTGAACGTATCCGTGCTGAACAAATGATGCGTCTCGGGCAGCAGCGGCGTGTGAATGGAAATGTAATCCGAAATCTTGAGCAAGTCCGCGAATTCCACGCGCTCGACTCCCGCCTGGTCCAGCACCGTTTGCGGCACGTAGGGATCGAACGTGACCACGCGCAGGCCGAACGACTTTGGCCTTGGGAGCAACCAGTTGCGGAATCCTTCCGAATCCGACCAGGCCAAGCACCGTTCCCCGCAGCCGGTGAATCGGAACGACCGCCGGCATTTCCCAGCGCCCCGCATGGGCGCGCGCGCTGGAAGCCGGAATCTTGCGGACCAGCGAAAGCAGCAGCGCCATCGCATGATCGGAAACTTCGTCGATGCAATAGTCCGGAACTTTCGTGACCACGATTCCCGCAGCCGTGGCCGCTGCCAGATCGACGTTATCCACGCCGATCCCGAACCGCGAAATGATGCGGCACCTTCTTCATCTGCGCGATCATGTCCGCGGTAATTTTCGCGTAGGTCACCAGCAAGGCGTCCGCGTTCCGCGCCACGTCCAGAATTTCCGCCGGCGCGGGCTTTGCGGCCAACTGCAAGTCGGCCCCGACCCGCGCCACCACGGCGCGGGCCAGGTCCAGGTTTGGAAATACCGAGTCCGATACTCCGACCAGTCGTTGAGCCATGGCTACTTTTTCATCGCCTCTTCCATGTGCTCCATCAACGTGAACACCACGGGGCCCTTGCCGGATACGAGAACGTTTTCCTCGAGCCGGCAGGTCTGCTGCAACCCCGGATGTCCCGCGAAGGTTTCGATGGCGAAGTACATGTTTTCCTTGATCTCGGCGGGATACTTCAGCGAATAGGCGCGCGACATCCACATGCCCTCGTACAGCGTGATGCCGATGCTGTGCGCGAACTGCTGCAGCGTCACGGTGCCGAACTTGTCGTCGTCGTATTCCGGGAAGGCCTTGGCGACGTCCGCGGTGGTATTGCCCGGCTTCAGCTGTTCGATGCCCGCGTACATGGAATCGTAAACTTCCTTGTACAGGTCGATTTCCTTCTGGGTCATCTTCATGCCCTGCGCGCCGCCGCACTTGAAGCAGCGCACGAAGTCGATGAAGTATCCGGAAGGCCCGACGGCGTTGATGTCGACGATCACCAGGTCGCCCTGGCGGATCAGTTTGTCGGTGGCCCAGCGGCGGTACGGGCTGGTGTTTCCGCCGGACGCGACGATGATGTCATAAATGATTTCGCAGCCGCGCTCGAGCATGAACTCGTGCACTTTGGCTTCGATTTCGCGCTCGCGCACGCCGGGCTTCAGCCATTCGTACTTGATCTTCCACATGGCCGCGTCGCCGATGCTGGAGGCCTGCTTGAGCAATTCGATTTCATCGATGGTCTTGACCACGCGCGCCGCCGACACCGCCGGCCAGCCGTTGACGATGTTCAGTCCGGTCTTCTGGAACGCTTCCAGCGCCGGCATGTCGAAGTTGTCGATGCCGATTTTTTCCTTCGTTACGCCGGCTTCTTTCAGCACTTCCATCACGCTCTCGGCCATGCGCCCGGCCATGTACGGCACGGCGCCTTCGGCCCACTGCCAGGTGATCGCCGGACGAATCTTCCCTTCCATCCAGGGCAGATCGATTTCCGCGCAGTGCAAGTCCGATCCCGCGGTTTCAAACAGGACCGGGTCGCCGGTGTGCGTGACCACCGCGTATCGAATATTGATGTTGTATTTCCAATTGCCCTGATAAGACGCCGTGGCGTAGCGAATATTCGCTCCGGCAAACAGCACCAGCGCGCCCAGATCGTGCGCCTTCATTGACGCGCGCAGCTTCTGCAGACGCTCCTTGCGCAACCTGTCAAAATCCACGCGCTGCTGCCAATCCGCTCCGGTCTGGCTATAAAGGCGGCGTGGATCCCATGAATGTGGCTGGCCGATAAATCGTGTGTCCATAAGTTGGGAGAAAAACATCCTTTCGTGATCGATGTGAGGTACTTTACAGCATCATACAAGACGTGCAGCCTGTACGCAAAATCCCACCCTGCTGCATCCGACTTTCCTCTTTTATAGCAGATTTGGGACGTTCCGTTCGATTTAGTTTAGCATCCCACGCAAGCCCATGTTCAGCCGACTGAACACATCGAACGTCCGCGCACGAATCGCGAAATCGCGCGTCCCGCTGGCCTTTTCGAGGACTTCGCGCCGCGCGGCGCAGCCGCCGGAACCACGAATCTTTGCCGTCGCCCCTTCGCCCAAATGAAAAGTTGGCGTATGATTCGCCGCAACGGGTCGCGGACTGCGCGTGCAGCACGCCGTTATTGGTGGATGCGCATGGGGTGAGACAATTTTGCCGCGCTTCGTTTTCGCGGCTCGCGAGGCGTCCCCAAGCAGACCAAATTAAATCTGTCCGAGGTGCCGCATGACAAAGAATCGCAGGGATTCTGTTTCGCTCGCATGCAATCGCGGATGACTCCTACCAAGAGAAATGAAGGACACAGCCGCAGGGGATTGCTGAAAAAAACAGCAGGCGCCGTGCTTGGCGCGGCCGCCGCGAGCATCACCGGAGCGCTCGACGCGCGCGCGCAGGTCCAGGGACTCTACACATCCAATACCCCCCCGGAACTCCCTCTGCCCATCGGGTCGCTGACCTATCTCGACCAGAAGCAATACATCCACAACATGGAAATCATCTCCCACCTGCCCGGTTCAACGGTCAGCGGCGGCGAACCGCTGATGGCCATGTGGGCCAAGGGCAAACAGCGAGTGCTGCCCGCGCGGCGGAGATTTCGTGGATGTCAGCGAAGCCAAAAATCCCGTGTCCTTGAACAAGAAGCGGGTGATCCAAGCGCCGCGGGCCCGTCGTCTACAACACGAAACTCAAGAAGTGGATCATGATGTGCACCGCGGCGCAGCCCCTGACCGGCGCCGTTCCGGCCTTCCCGCACGGGCAATACGACACGGAGCTTGCGCGACGAAGATTCTGGCTTACAAAGGGCTCCGCGGAATCCGCAATTACGACATCACCGATCCCACGAAGCCGAATCTGCTCCAGGAATACAGCACGGGCGAAAAAGGCAACGGCACCCACCACAATTTCTATGACGGCGGCAAGTATGCCTATCTCGACTGCGGCTGGGACGATCAACCTTGCGCCTGGAAAATCACCAGCGCCCCTACAGCAACGCCCTCATGATCGTGGATATGTCCGATCCGGCGAACGTGCAGGAAGTTTCGCGCTGGTGGGTTCCCGGGCAAAAACTCGGCGAGGAAGAAGAATACAAGAAATACCGGTTCGCGGGAGACCATACTTCGTGGACCGGAAACCACGGCGCGC
Source organism: Terriglobia bacterium (assembly GCA_963779275.1). GTDB lineage: Bacteria > Acidobacteriota > Terriglobia > Acidiferrales > UBA7541 > Palsa-360. Next base: position 22,034 of record CAVZXL010000012.1, on the reverse strand, counting down.
TCACCGTTCCCAAGCGCGTCGAAGACGGCGGCACCATCGGCTACGGCGGTTTCGGCGCCTTCGGCATGTACGTCATGGATTTGTCGCGACATCAAGCACCCCAAGCCCTACGGCCATGTGCAATACGAATTCGACACTTTCGGCACGATTCCCTTCCACACCTGCTATCCGGTCATTGCCGATGCCGCGCATCCGCAACTGCAGAATAAGATCGTGGCTGCCGCACGAAGCCCTGGAAGCGGATTGCCGCGAGAATTACCACACACCGTATATCGTCGACGTCAAAGACCCGAAAAATCCAAAGATCATTGGCTTGTTCCCGCGCCCGGCGGCGCCGCCCGACGCTCCCTACAACGATTTCTGCATGGCGCGCGGACGATTCGGTTCGCATAACACGCAGTGCTGGCTGGCGCCGGGCACGCTCGAATCCGGCCATCGTCGTGGTTTCCTGGTTCAATGCGGGCGTGCGCGTATTTGACATCTCCAATCCCACCGCCCCCAAGGAAATCGCGTGGTTTGTTCCGCCGCGAGACGGCGACATTAACAAGTACGAATCCTGGTGGCGCGGCACGACGGAAAACGTCTTCGTCGAGTTCGACCGGAATTTGATCTGGATCGGAACCCACGAAGGAACGTATTGTTTCTCCTGTCCCGCGCTGGGCAAGCCCATGACCGACCCACAAAATCGCGAACTGGTCCATCCCGCACTGCAACGTCGGATGGGACGATCAGACCGCGCGCACTTTCTATTTCGGCAGGTCGCTCAGCCAGATGGGGTAGCTTGAAATCAGGTGGCACAGGCTTCAGCCTGTGTGATTTAAATCTTGCACGCGCGTGATCTAAACCGCACAGGCTGAAGCCTGTGCCACTGAACCATCGCCGAGCGGCTCTCGCATGAATATGGGCACTACCCTGGAGGAATGCTCGATGTCTCGAAAGATATCGCGAAGAGAATTTACGCGCGGCGCCGTCGCCGCCGGCGGCCTGCTGCTGGTGAGCCGCCGCACCCCGGCCGCCGATTTCGAGCTGCGCCAATACCACAATCAGCCCGACGACAGCCCGCTGCACAAACGCCTGGTGGAAATGTGGGCGGCGGTGAAGGAAGAAACCGGCGGCCGCGTGCAAGTCCAGACCTTCCCCGAAAACAATAAAATCGCGGGAGGCGATCCCGCCGCATTGCAGATGGTGGTCAGCGGCGAACTCGATTTCTTCACGCTGAACGGCGGCTCGATCGGGAATCTGGTCCCGGCATCGAACGTGCAAGGTTTGCTTTTCGCCTTTCACACCTCCGAGCAGGTCTTCAGCGCGCTCGACGGCGATCTGGGCGATTATCTCCGCCAGGAAATGATGGCCAAGGGCCTCTACGCCGTTCCGCGCGGCTGCTTTGATAATGGAATGCACCAGATTACCTGCTCCACGCACCCAATCCGCTCGGCGGACGATTTGCAGGGCCTGAAGATCCGCACGCCGGACGCGCCCATTTACGTGGAAGCCTGGAAGGCGCTGGGCGCCACGCCCGTCGTCGCCAATATCAACAAGCTCTACGAAACGCTGAAGAGCGGAGCGGCCGAAGCGCAAACCAACCCGCTGGCCATCGCCGAATTCATGAAACTGTACGAAGTGCAGAAATACGTCAGCATGACAAGCCACGGCTGGTCCGGTTTCAATCTTCTGGCCAGCATGAAGCTGTGGGAGCGATTGCCCGCGGACCTGAAGCAGGTGATCGAGCGCAACGCCGTGAAATACGTGCGCCTGCAGCGCGCCGATAACGCCGCGCTCAATGCCGAATTCCGCACCAAGCTGGCCGGGCAGGGCATGATTTTCAACGAGGCCGATACTTCCTCCTTCCGCGGGCAAGCTTTCGCCGTACTACGCCCGCTGGAAGGACACGATCGGCGCGCAGGCCTGGAGCCTGCTCGAAGCTCATGTGGGAAAGCTGGCGTGAACGCGGCCTGATCGTGGTTCAGGCGCGGCCGGGGAGGCTCAAAAATCCGAAACCTGTTTCCCTGCGCGCACGTCCTTTGGATATCTAGGTTCCCTTATTCGGACAGGCAAGCAGATTGATGGACCGGCGCCGCCTGCAGCCTCGGGTTGGCATATTGTCGGAATGATAATTCACGCGCGGCGACGCGATCTTCGCCGCAAAGGAAAGGGTCATCGATGAAATTCAAATCGCTAGCCTCGTGCTTGCTCCCCGTTGCCGGGTTGTTCGTGTTCGCTTTCCCGGCGCTTGCGCACCACGGTTTTGCGGGCCGTTATGACGAGGAACATCCCTACACGGTGCAAGGGACGGTGCTGGAATTCGATTTTGAAAATCCCCATTCGGCGATTGTTTTTGAATCCAAAGATAAGAGCGGCGCCGCGCAAAGGTGGCACGCCGAACTGGCCGGAGCCAACGCCCTGCGCCGGGCCGACGGCTGGGACCGGGACTCGCTCAAGCCCGGCGACAAAATCACCGTCATCGGGCCGCGCAACAAGAACGGCTCCAACGACATGAATCTCTCGCACGAGAGCAAGATCACGCTCACCGAAAGCGGCAAAGTCATCCACAACAGCTTCAAGAGCGAAACAGGCCAATAAGCGGTTCGTGAGAATTACGGGGCCCCGCGCAACGCCGCGGCTGCAATCGGCCACGCGTCTGCCGTGCTGCCGTGCGGCTGCTGAAAACTGTTTGGCCGTGTATTTCGATGGCCCTCAACGGAGGCCGGAATGAATTTGGGGAAGAAGATTTTAGCCGTAGCCGCGTTCAGCGTGACGCTTTCCGGGCTGTCTCTTGGCTCGAGTTCGGCATATGGCCAGGCGGCAACTCCGCAACCTGCCGCGGTTCCGCGCGGCACGCCGCTCAAGCCGTCGGCGAACGCCTGGGCTCCGAAGTCGATCGCGGCCATAAAAGCCTCCAACGCGAAAAAAGACGATCAGTTCGGATCCACCGTGGCCATAAGCGCCGACGGCAACACGATGGCGGTCGCCTCAACGCAGGAAGACAGCGCCGCCAAGGGCATCAACGGCAATCAGGCCGATGTTTCCGCGATCAGCGCCGGAGCGGTTTATGTTTTCGTCCGCAACGCCGGCGGCTGGGTCCAGCAGGCGTACCTGAAGGCCTCCAACACAAAGGCGAAGGACCAGTTCGGATCTTCCCTGGCCCTGAGCAACGACGGAAACACGCTGGCCGTCGGCGCCGTCGGCGAAGCCAGCTCGGCCACGGGCGTGAACGGCGATCAGGAGGACACCGTCCATGCCCGGCGCGGGCGCGATCTACGTCTTCACGCGGACCGGCGACAAATGGGCGCAGCAAGCCTACGTGAAGGCCTCCAATACCGGCGAAAAAGCGGTGGGTGACCAGTTCGGCTACTCCATCGCCCTGAGCGGAGACGGCAACACGCTTGCCACCGGCGCGATCGGCGAAAGCAGCGCGGCCATGGGCATCAACGGCAATCAAGCCGACAATTCCGCTGATGGTTCCGGCGCCGTGTATGTCTATACCCGCAATAGCAGCGCGTGGTCGCAGCAAGCCTACGTAAAACCCTGGAACACCACCGTCCGCGGGGGCCTGTTCGGATATTCCGTCGGACTCAGCGGCAATGGAAACACGATGGCCGTGGGCGCTTACGACGAGGATCGCGGCAGAGGCGCAGCCTACATTTTCACGCGCAACGGCAACGTCTGGATGCAGCAGAATCGGCTCACCGCGATCAACGCGGAACAAGGCGATTCGCTCGGTTGCTCGATCTCCATCAGCGATGACGGCAACACCGTCGTGGCAGGCGCGTTCGACGAAGACAGCCTGCTGCGCGGAATCCAGCCGCCAACCGAGGGCTCGAACGACGCGACCTCGGACGTCTCCACCGGCGCGGCCTACGTCTTCGTTCGAAACGGCGCTGCCTGGTCCCAGCAGGCTTTCATCAAGGCCACCAACACGCGCCTCAATGACCAGTTCGCCTGGGCCCTCTCGCTCAGCCGCGACGGCAACACCCTCGCCGTCGGCGCGCACCTCGAAGATAGCGGCTCTTCCGGCCTCAACGGCAACCAGGAAGATTCCTCGGCCGAAGATTCCGGCTCCGTCTATGTCTATGCCCGCACCGGCACCACCTGGGCGCCGGTTTCCTACGTCAAGGCATCGACACCAAGGCCGGCGGCCGAGTTCGGCATTTCGCTCGCCCTGAGCGGCGACGGCAAAGAATTAGTCAGTTGGCGCTTTCAAGGATAGCGGCGGCGGCAGCGGCATCAATCCCGCCAAAACCGCCAAGCCGTCCCAGGAATCGGGAGCGGCGTATGTCTATTACTGAGGCAGGGAGGCAAACGCAAATGCGAAGATGGCACTTATTTCCTGTTGAGCGCGCTGTTCGTTCTGGCTGCGTCCAATCTTGCGGCCGCTCCGCAGAACGCGCCCATGCCCGCCGGCGGCGCTCCCGCGGCCCAGCGCCAGGCTCCTCCGCCCATGCGGCTGGTGAGCACGGATATCGCCGACGGAAAGCAACTCCCCGCCAAATTCACCTGCTCCGCGGGAAACGACGCCATCTCGCCCGCACTGCAATGGATGCAGCCGCCGCGAGGCACGGTCAGCTTCGCGCTGATCGTGCATGACATGGAACCGCGCCCGCGCAAAGGCGTCGACGACATCCTGCACTGGATGGTCTGGAACATGCCCGCCATCGCCAGCGCCCTTCCCGCCGGCGTTTCTCCCGCGACGGGAGATTTGCCCGACGGCAGCCATCAAACCAACGGCTTCGCCGGCCAAGGCGGAAATTTCGGTTATCGCCCGCCGTGCCCGCCGCAGGACGTTCCGGTCGCGCACCACTACGCATTTGAGCTGTTTGCGCTGGACCAGATGATGGAACTGCCGGAGAAAGCCACTCGCGCCGACCTGATGAAGGCCATGGACGGGCACATCGCGGGGCACGCTTCGCTGGTCGCGCCGTTTAACCGCTAGAGCAACGGGGGACATGCGTGCTTTTGACGGGTCCCGCGTTCTGGCCAGGGGACTTTTTTGGTTTCTGCTCCCACCTTACAACTTCATCGCTGCGTGGAATTTGGGATGGAAGCTTCGCAATTCGAATCTGGATTGGCCGGCGACATGTTGGGGCCCACGACAAAGGGAATCACGCTAAGATTTTCTCCATAATTCCTCGGTGTAAGGCAGCTGTACTTTGGATACTTCTGTTGAAGTTCCCCGGCGAGAGTCTTTCCCCATCCATTTTGGAATAACCAAACGCGGTCGCCGGCCTTCAGGCCATAATGACGCGCCATCTTTTCAAATTGAAGCGGGAAACTGGGAGGGCTCAGCTTCCAGAGCAGCAGTGAGACGATGACGTTCCCGCCACAGGTAAAATCACGATATTCGGCACCCGACGAGCGCACCTCAAGAATTTCCTTTCGATTGCAGTAATAATATGCAAACGGAAAACTGCTCTGCATATCCACCAGAATTAAATCTCCGCGCGCAACGGATTGCCGCATCTGTTCAACGCCCAAGGTCATCTTGGCCAGGCTCTGATTTTCATTCGTAATTTCCCGCTCCCTGGAATCCGCAGTTGCATTTGATGCCCCCATCAAAAGACTTGCGATCACCAGACTCGCCCAAAGGTTCTGCCGGCATACGGATGCGAGCAGGAAGCTCACAGCCGCGATCGCAAACGGGGCGAGAAACACCGTGTGGCGGCTGCCGACATACGGATATTTCCCGACGATGGCCGCGCCCCAGACGGCGATAAAAGGCAGCGCCACCAAGATTCCGGAATGGCCTGGCTGGGGTTCGCTTTGACGGGAGCTGAAATCTCCGGCGAACAGAAACAAGATGCCGCCGGCAAACAGCAGCAGCATGGCCAGCGCGACGTACGGTTGCTCGTACGTATATAGAAAAATCTTGGACGTATTATCCCATGTAAAAGTGAAGATATCCTTGCCGGCCGTTTGGAAATAAGACTGGCTAAACCCGCTCCCCCACACTCCGATGGCGGTTTTCAGCTTTGACACCTGGGTCACGTAGAGAAACGCATAAATCGCGAGCGCGACCGCCTGCCCGCCGGCCCATGTAACAACAATTTTTCGTGAAAAATGAGAATCGGAGATTCGAGCTAACGCGTAGACGCCAATGGCCGCGGTGAAAAAGAGCGCCGAGTAGTGCGTAAGAATCGCCAGCCAAAGAGAAATTGAGAAGCACCACATTTGGGAGATGGATTTCTCCCGAAAAGCCCGCTCCAGAAAATACAGGGCAGCCGCGATGCAACAAAGCAGCAGAGCATATTCCCGCACCTCGGCCGAGACGGCGATCATCGCCGGTGAAAATGTAACGATCGTCACGCCGATCAAACTGGCCGCCTTGCCGAATAGCATTTCAATCCATTTAAAAACCATCCAGCACAGGGCCGTTCCCGCAAGCACCGACGGCAGGCGCATCATGAGCTCGGATCGCCCCAGAAAATGCCAGAAATAGAGGAGGAGGTAAAGAAGCGGAGGGTGCGCGATCCCCACGCTGGCCTTATATGCGAGTAGCGCCGAAGGCTGATTGATCCACATGTAGTGCATGGCTTCATCGGGATTCAAATAGCTTCTGCTTGCGACAAATATCCTGACTGCAAAACCGGCGGCAACCACTCCAAGGGCAAGAGCATCGAGGCGATCGTCAAACCAATTCTCGATGGAGTTTGGCCGCAGGCTCGTGTCGTGCCGCGTTGCGGCGGGCGCAATTTCCGGGGGCGAATTTAGCGCCGGGTCGGCTTCGATTCTGGCGTTCATTAGCGTGCGTAGCTCCATCCCGTGACGGGAATATCCATTAAGCTCGCCGGCGCGACGATGTGTCCATACGAGCCTGCTTTGCGTCGCCTTAAGGGGTAATAGCCTTTTCGGGTTGCCTGGCCCAAATGAGAATGCGGGACTGCGAGGCCCCTGCGCTGGAAGAACACTTCGTACCGCGGTCGATTCCGGTTCCTTGCCTGGATTACTGCGCGACCTCCGCGATGGCCACAAATCCCAGCGCGTAGTCATTCTTACGATCCAGCTTATCCAGATAGTAACAAACCAGCGGAATCAAAAAACCGAAGAGCGGCGCCAGCAGAATGAACGCGAGGAATCCCAGGCCCCCTTCAAAGAACGATAAGAAATCAATGGATAGCTTGCCTAACAATTGGAAATACCCGCCCGTGGGATCGAGCGACACCATCTGAAATCCCGACGAGGTCAGCAAATGTTCGAGCCCATGGCGCGTGTAGCGGAAAAAATCGTGCGGCGCCTGATGCAGCTCCCAGATCTGCGGAACGGCTACGAAGCATCGGCCCCCGGGCGCCAGCACCCGGCGAAATTCACGGAACGCTGTCGCGGGATCGGAGACGTGTTCCAGCACAACCACGCAGATGATGGCCGAAAAACTCGCGTCCGGAAACGGCAGCGCGGTAAGGTCGGCTACAATCGTGAGGTGGCTATAATCCCACGACGGGTCGCCCACAGCGCTGTCCACGGCCACGTACTCCTGTTTGGAAAATAGGGGCCGGAACGGACACTCCCCCGCGCCGGCGTCCAGCACTCGCCCGCCCGGCGGCAGCGCCGCGGCAAATTCCTGCAATTTTTCCTCGATCACCCAATGGAAGGGGTCCAGCCGCTTTCGCAGGAACTCCGGGAGAATTCGTCGCGCAAACTTCAGGGTTCCAGGGTTGTGCATGGACGCCTCATGTCGGGATTTGCTCTCAAACGAATTGCTTTGCCGAGCAAGTGGCCCGGCATTTTTGATACTTATTCTTTGAGGAACGCACGAATGTGGATGATATCACCGAGCATTGTCGGCCCTGCGCTACTAGTTTGGGTCTGGTATGGGAATGAGCAAACAGGTGAGGCCGGCGCGGATGCAATTTTGTCGGGCGCTTTCGCTTTGTCCCTCTTGCGGGCGAGTTGAAAAATTCAGCGGCTCACTCCGGAGACATCTCCCGTTTGCGGCATAACTTGCGGACTTGCCTCCACCGTGCGCAGCGATGCCGGCGCGGGTCCAGGCGTGCGGCTCGCGACCAGCGAATGCGCACCGCCCCAGATCAGCTGCGTCCCCGCGAACATGGCGATCAGGGCGATGGCCATTTTTAATTTTTGCGCGGGAACTTTGCGCGCCAGGACGCAACCCAGCAGCACTCCGGGAATTCCGCCCTTCAGCAATTCCAGCAGGATGCCGTTGTGGATCGAGCCGAAACTCCAGTGGAACGCGGCGCCGATCACCGACAGCACCAGTCCAAAAAGCAGGTCCGTGCCCACCACTTCCGCGGGCGTCATTTCCGAAAAATTCAGCAGCAGCACGGTTCCCAAGGCTCCGGCGCCGGCTGAGGAAAATCCGGATTCGATTCCAATTGGAACCGAGAGCCAGGGCAGCCAGCGGCTGTTCTTGTTCGCAAAGCGCGGATTCTGCAAGCGCGAGGCGAAGCTGATGCCGGACGAAGCCGCGAGCAACAATCCGATCAGGATCACGACGATCGGTGTCCAGGAGGCATTGCTCATCAGGCGCAACAGATATGTGCCGATCAGCAGGCCGGGAATCGCTCCCTGCAACAGAAAATTCAGGTAGCGCCCGTGAAAATGCTTCCCATATAGATAGAAAGGCGCCGCGATCAGCCGCAGCACGCCCGTGAAGATGAAGGCCGTTCCCACCGCGGCGGCCGCAGGAAGCCCCGCGATCAGGATCAGCGCGGGGGTCGTGAAACTGCCGCCGCCGATTCCCGTCAATCCCACAGCCAGAGCGATAAAAAATCCGATGATCGACAGCATTATTCCCTCCGTTCCGAAAACGTGTGAATTCCGCACTCCAGTTTCTGCCCACCCCACCGCCCCGATCGCGGATTTTTCGGATCTTCGGGGATGGCCGTGCACGGTTCGCAGCCGATGCTCAAGTAACCTTGATCGTAAAGGGGCAGATAACCCAGCTGCTTCGAGCCGACGTAGCCCCACACCTCCGCCCATGTCCAGTCGGCCAGCAGGCTCACTTTGAGCAGCGCCTTTCCGCTCGGCGTGCGGTGTTCTTCGGCCTTTTTCAAATTCTTTCGCGTCGGCGATTGCTCCCGCCGCAGCCCGGTGAACCACACGTCGTAGGGCTCGAGCGATTGCATCAGCGGCTCGACTTTGCGAAGCCGGCAGCACTCGGTGGGATTCGTGCGGTTCAGAATGCCGAACTGCGATTCCTGCTGCTCCACGGTTTGCTTCGGCAACACGTTGACCAGATTGAGCGACCATTCCCTGCGCCATGCGGTCGCGGTATTCATAGGTGCCGGCGAAGTGGTACCCGGTATCGAGAAACAGCACCGGAATCGCCGGGATTTTTTTCCGCAGCAGGTCCAGCACGATCATGTCTTCGGCCTGAAAGCTGCACGTAATGCACGCCCGCGCAGGATCGGTCGAGCCCAGCAAATATTCCAGGCCTTGTTCGGCGGAAAGCGATTCCACTGTCCGCGCAATTTGCTCGTTGATCCATCAGTTCACCTCGTTGGCTATCGGCGGGTCCCGCGACAATTCGGAGCGATTCGCAGCGCCGAGACCGCCGCCGAAACCGCGTCCTGATCGTCCTCCGGCAAATCCATCGCCGCCAGATCGAACGTTCGCAGCCCCGCGCGTGTGCGCCATGCGAGTTTCTCTTCCGATGAAATCGCGCCGGCCGAATAGATCACCACCAAGCCTGCCGGATTGCGAAAGCGTAAGAAGATCGCCGAATCGGCCGGCCGGAACGTCTTCGCCGGACACCAGTGCCACCTCGAAGCCCTGCGCAAACAGCGCCCGCTCCAGGTATTGCGCCGCGAGCGGCCTGTTTTCCACCAGCACCAGCGCGGGATCGTGTCCGTGCCGCTGGTACTTCTCCTCGGCAGACACCGGCGTCTGTCCAATCCGCTTCGCTGGCTCGACTGCGCGGGAAGCGCCGCGCGAATAATCGCCGCGCCCACCGTGGCGTTGGAGAGCGGATCGATCAGAATGAAACTTCCTGTGGTGCGGTTGCGCTCGTACGGATCGAAGAAAAGCGGCTTCGGACCACTTCGAACTGAACCGCGGCGATATCGTTCATCTTCAGTTCGCGCGCGGGTTCCTGCTCGAGCGTGTTCATGTTCACGCGATACTCGATGGCCGTGGCTTTCGCGCGCGACGTCCGCACGGAATGCTTGATCAGATACGTTCGCCCCGGCGCCAGCGGCTCGGCATCGAACCACACCACCATGGCTTCGACACGGCTCGCGACGGTCGGCGGATTTTCCGGCGTGACCAGCATGTCCCCGCGGCTCAGATCGATCTCGTCTTCCAGCGTCAGCGTCACGGACATGGGCGAAAACGCTTCCGCCGCGGTTTCGTCGTACGTGACGATCGATCGCACGCGCGTCTTCTGCTGCGACGGCAAGGCCATCACCTCGTCGCCCGGACGTATCGTGCCGCTGGCCACGCGCCCCGCGAACCCGCGAAAATCCGCGTCCGGCCGCACCACGTACTGCACCGGAAATCGCATCGCCTCCTGCATCACTTCCGAGCGGACCGGCACCGTCTCCAGATGTTCCAGCAGCGTCGGCCCCTGGTACCAGGGCATGTGGTCGGTCGGGTTCACCAGGTTGCCGCCCTCCAGCGCGCTGATCGGAATGCCCACGACATTCTCAAGATTCGAGTTGCCCGGCAAGCGCCAGAAAATCGTCGTACAGGCGCCGGAAGACGTCCTCGCGATAGCCGAGCAGATCCATCTTGTTGATCGCCGCCACGATGTTGCGAATCCCCAGCAGCGAAGAGATGTAGGCGTGCCGCCGCGTCTGCGCCAGCACGCCGCGCGTCGCGTCGATCAGGATCACCGCCAAATCGGCGGTCGATGCGCCGGTGGCCATGTTGCGCGTGTACTGCTCGTGGCCCGGCGTGTCCGCGATGATGAATTTTCGCGCGGCGTCTCGAAATAGCGGTAGGCGACGTCAATCGTGATTCCCTGCTCGCGCTCGGCGCGCAGCCCGTCGGTCAGCAGCGAAAAATCAATCGGTCCCGAGGAGCGGTTCACGCGGCTCTTGCTGCACCGAAGCCAGCTGATCTTCGTAGACCGACTTGGAATCGTGCAGCAGCCGCCCGATCAGCGTGGATTTGCCGTCGTCCACGCTGCCCGCGGTCGTGAACCGCAGCATATCTTTCTGCAGATGATGGTCCAGCAGCGTGCTGAATCCGTCCTTATGCTCGATTGGCCGCATGGAGAGCTCACTAGAAATACCCTTCCCGCTTCTTGAGTTCCATCGAGCCTTCTTCGTCGTGATCGATGACGCGGTTTTCGCGCTCCGAGCGCTTGAATCCGAGAAGTTCCCGGATAATTTTCGGAAGCGTGTCCGCCTCCGAGCGGATCGCGCCCGTGCACGGCATGCAGCCCAGCGACCTCATGCGGCAGGAAATGCGCTGCGACTTTTCGCCCGGCAGCAAATCATTCTGCGAATAAATCGGCACGATGGACGCGCCGCGCAGCACCACTTCGCGTTCGCGCGCGAAATACAGCGGCACGATCGGGAATATTTTCCATCTGGATGTACAGCCAGATGTCCAGCTCGGTCCAGTTCGAGAGCGGAAAAACGCGGATGCTTTCGCCCTTGTTGAGGCGCGAATTGAAAATGTTCCACAGCTCCGGCCGCTGGTTCTTCGGGTCCCACTGCCCCAGCGGATCGCGGAACGAGTAGATGCGCTCCTTGGCGCGCGATTTTTCCTCGTCCCGGCGCGCCCCGCCGAACGCGGCGTCGATATCCGCCCTCGGCCAGCGCGTCGAGCAGCGATTTCGTCTTCAGCAGCCCGCAGCATTTCTGCGTGCCGAGCGCGAACGGATTCGCGCCCTGGTCCAGCGCTTCCTGATTCTTGTGCACGATCAGTTCCGCGCCGATTTCGCGCGTGTAGGAATCGCGAAACTCGATCATCTCCGGAAACTTGTAGCTGGTGTCGACGTGCAGCAGCGGAAACGGAATCTTCCCGGGAAAGAAAGCCTTCTGCGCCAGCCGCAGCATCACCGAGGAATCCTTGCCGATCGAATAGAGCATCACCGGCCGCGCAAATTCCGCCACCGCTTCCCGCAGAATATAGATGCTCTCCGCCTCCAGGCTCTTGAGGTGGTTCAGCCGCTTCGGAGCGGCGAATCCCGCGGCATTCTGCAGTCCCGCGGCGCCGCAGCCTGTTGTATTGCGCCTTGCATTGCGTGGCCATATTTGTTCGGTCCCCTAAAAACAAAAAACCCACCTACCGGGTCTTCCGGTGGTGGGCTAGTTACTTTGCGCGCTTTAGGCTTTTAGCTAGATCAGGGCCCTCGCACTCACCCACTCGCCTGGAAGACAGGCTTCCGCCGTACAACAACAGCAGCTACACATGGAGGCGGCCAGCGAGTGAGTTTCATCATCACGAATCGAGAGTACCTAAACTTCCTTCCCGGCACAAGGACTAATTCCTCCCGCATGGGAGGTGGGAAGGTTTCGGAGGGGGCACCGGCCGCCTACGGCACCACGCGATATACCTGCACCACCGCATCGGTGTCGCCGTGATGATTGACGGCCAGGTAGTAGCGGTTCATTTCCGGAATCAGAAATGCCGTGATGGAATGAAACGCCGTAGGCACCTGCCCCAGCAAATCGTAGCGGTCGCCCTCGTCGCTCTTCTCAAACACGTTGATAAAAGGAACCCCCGTGACATATAGCCGCCGCAGTTTCGGATCGAACACCGCGTCGTCCACCATGCCCCCCGAAACCATCGTGGTGACCACTTTCCCGGTTTCCGTATCGATGACGACAACTTTCCCGGGCTCGCGCGCGTGCACGAACAAGCGATGGTCGGCCTCGTCAAACGCCATGGACCCGTTGTTGCGCCCTTCCTGCGCGATGGACCACGTCGCGATCACCGTGCGTTTCGACGCGATCAATCACGGCGATCGCGCCCTTGTTGTAAAGATTCACGAACATGCGCGTGCCCCGACTTCTCGATGGCCATGGCCTCGACTCGGTCGGCATCGATTCGATGTCGCCCACTTTCGTGCCGCTCCTGGTGTCCACAACGCTGAGGTTCAGGAAATCTTCCTTCTGCTGTTTGCCGCCGTTGCCGACGTAATACAGATGGTTCGCGGCATCGAAAATACTGGCGTCCGCGTGCGCGCCCATGGGGATGGCCCCTACTTGCTGGTACGAAACCCCATCGAAAATTTCAACCTGGTTCGGCCCGCCATCATCCACGACGAAAAGTTTCTTCGACTCGGTATCGTAGGCCATCGAGTGCGGCGCCTTGGGGCCGGTGATCTTGTGAATCACTTTGTTCGTGTTCGAGATCGATCACTTCCACGGCCGAGTTGTCCTCGGCGCACAAAAATAGATCGCTTGCCGGGAAGGTCCACCTGAAAATGATCAAAATCGCCGTCCTTCAGGCCGGGCAGCGGAATCGTCTGAACCAGTTGCAATGGCCCGGGCACTTGCGCCTGCGCTTTGGGGACGAACAGAACCGCTAGGGACAACAAAAGGACCATCCGATTTTTCACGTCGGCCTCCGAGAATCAGTTGTAGGAGCTTTACTGGTGCCGGAAACATACCACCGGATTTGGCGAGTAAAAACGAAAACTTCAAAAAAAACCGCCGGGACATCCCGCACAAAGCGGGATGTCCCGGCGGTTTCAACTTAAATTTGAAAACCTTGCATGCACGGCGAACCGGGCATTCAACCCGATCGACTTACTTCCACGCCGAATAGATCGGCTTGCTGACCAGGTACGCCGGGTTGGCTCCAGGACGCGGAGTAAATTTCATGGCGCGTCCGTTGTCGACCTCGGCGGTATAAAAATTGCCGTCCTGATCGACGCTGAATCCGTGCACGCCCCAGAAGCCGCCGGGGAAATCTCCCCAAGTGCCCCAGGAGTACAGGAAATGGCCGTCCTGGTCATACTTGAGCATCTTGGAAGTGCCACGATCAAATGCCCAGATCATTCGATCGGCGCCCATGTAGAGTAGGTGGACGTCCGACGGCCCTCCGCCCATGCTCCAGGCGTAGAGATACTTGCCGTTTTCGTCGAACACCTGGACGCGGTGGTTGCCGCGATCATTGACAAATAGATGCTTGGTGACCGGGTCGATCGCAATGCCATGCACGTTATTGAAGTAGGAGGGCCGCTTGTCGTTTGGAGGCGTTCCCTTCATGCCCCAATCCATCAGGAACTTTCCGTTCTTGTCGAATTTCGCCACGCGCGTGCCGTTGTAGCCATCGGCCACGAAGAGCGTGCTGTCCGGGAGCCACGCAAGAAACGTCGGGCGGTTGAAATGCGTGCCGTCCGCGCCTTTGACCGTGGGCGTGCCGATGGTCTGCACCAGTTCCTTCATGTCATGCGTGAAAACATAAATGGCGTGCATGTGATCGTCCACGATCCAGATGTGCTTTTCGGGATCGTAGGGATTGATGGTCACATAGTGCGGGCGCTTGAACAGATGGTCGTATTGCGGGAAGGTCTCGATAATTTTTCCCGAGGCGTCCACGATGGTCAGGCAGTGTTCCCACTTGGCATCCACTCCCAGTTGTCCCTGCCCTTCCATCCAGAGTTTCATCCCGTCCTCGGGGTCCTGACCGGTGCCGCCGGCTCCCGGCAGCGCCGAGATCGTGGCGTCGCGCCACGGCAGCCGCCCGATCGGAAACACCAGGCTCGGCCCGAAATCCCTGAGGAGTTTTGCGTTCGGCCGCTTGATATTGGGAAGTTCGCCGCGAAACAGCATGAATACGCGATTCGGATTTTCCGCGTAGATGCCTTGCCCCGCTCCCCAGGTCCACGCCTCATTTCCCGGCAGTGTGCTTACATTTTGCGGCCAATCCGGGACCACATCATAGGGACCAAAAGGATCCTGGCCGCCCACCTGGCCCGGGACCGCCGCAATGCTGGCGGGACCTCCCTGTCCCAAAACCGTGACCGGATGATTCGCAATCAGAAAACCAACCAGGCACCCAAGCCCGATTGCCAAAATCGTAAATGCCGTTCGACGCATCTCCGTTCTACGCATCCATGCCCTCCAGGAAATCTCGATTCAGGAACTTTTTCGACGGGATCCAACTGTAGTATTCGATCTGCCTGCGATTTTATACGCCCGGGCCGCGCGCCGGGTCAATCCCCTTGTTCGGCTCGTTCAGCGGATCGCACACTTTCTCGGCTTTGGCGCATAATTGTTCATGACGCGCGCCGAATTCTTTGCTAAATTGAGAGTAAGAATTGGGTGCAGACTTCATCGGCTTTTCCGGGCGCAGGACCCGGAGCGCACCTGCAGTTCAACATTCGCACCAGGGAGGATTCGCTTGAAAAACATGCGAACAATTACGATTGCTTTGCTTGCGGGCGTTCTTTTGTTTGCCGGCGCGGCGTTCGCGCATCACGGCACCGCCAATTACGACACCGGCAAAATGATCAGCGTGAAGGGCGTGGTCACGGATTTCCAGTTTGTGAATCCGCACGTGCAGATCGTGGTGGACGTAAAAGACGATAACGGAAAAGTGAAGAGCTGGTCGGGCGAACTCACCAGCCCCAACCGGCTGTCCCGGCTGGGCTGGACCAAGAGTTCCATCAAACCGGGAGATGTCATCACCATCGGCGGATACCCCACCAAGAGCGGTTCGCCGGAAATCTGGATTCAGAAAGTGACGCTGGCAAGCGGCGATGATCTTGCCACCGGCGGCGGAAACTAGTAACCGTCCGGCCGCCGCGAACGTCTTGTCATCAGACCTCGCTCGTGGATCTCTGGCTTCACGGAGGATTTCAGGATGGGAAATACCTTGAAGTATTTGGCCCTGGCAGGCATTGCCGTGTTCGCGTGCTCTTCCGGTGTGCGAGCCCAGATGGGGAAAGAAGACGCCGCGCCAAAGGCGGCGCCGGCTCCCGCTCCGCGTTCACGACCTCTCCGGCGTATGGAACATGCGCGCCACACCGGCGCAGCGCAAATATCATCGGCAGCACCTACACGGCCGAGGAACCCGCCCAGACGCCATGGGCCAAGGCGAAATACGATGCCGCCAAGCCCTCCAACGGCCCGCGCAGTAATCCGCTGACCGTCACGGACGACCCCGTACTCAAGCTCTGCTTTCCTCCGGGGACTCCCCGCATCTACCTGCAGCCGTTCCCCCTGCAGATTGTGCAGACCCCCAAGGAAATCATCATGATTTTCGAGTACGACCACACCGTGCGCTACATCTTCACCGATGGCCGCGATCATCCCGCGGATGTGACGCCCACCTACATGGGCCACTCCATCGGCAAGTGGGATGGAGACACACTGGTCGTCGATACCGTGGGATTCAACGAAAAGACCTGGCTGGACCGCGACGGCCATCAGCACAGCGATCAACTGCATGTCGTCGAGCGCTTCCACCGGCCGAACATGGATACCATGCAGATTGACATCACCATGGAAGATCCCAAAGCCCTCGCCAAGCCGTGGGTGACCCAATTGAACTTTCAGTTGAGGCCCACTTGGGACATCGAGGAATTGGCCTGCACGGACAACGTCGATTTCATGAATTTCGAGAAATAAGCCGACCGCATGACTCGGCAAGGGGCCTGCCAGGCTCCTTGCCGTTTTTTTTCCACTCTTGGTTTTGCCTGCCCTCGGTTTGCCCCCTCCTGCCCTGCCTGACTTAAGCCTTATATTCAGTATTGCTGACTGCGGAAATTCGGCCTGTTTGGGCTATTTTTCGTGCGTTGACAGATACGTTTAAAGTGTTCAGCTAATCGTACGAAATCGCCCCTCTTTAAGGTTCCCTTAATGTTGAACGGCATACGTTCCACCCAGCAATTTATCCTACGCTCAGCAGAACTTAAATGGTCCGTGCTCGAAACGCAGCCAGTTTCGTAGCGGGCTTTATTTTGTGTTGGATGGGTGGAGTCGGGCGTTCCGCGAAGCGGTGAAGATTGGGGCTTGGCGGCGCTTGCGTAGGGTAAAAAAAATCGTGGTCAATTCGCCGGCAAAATGCTTGGGGGTTTTGCCGGCGCATAGGAGGGGTGGAAATGGCAATGGAATTACGCAGTAACACGAGTCGTCTTGAAGTGGGGACCGGGCCCTCGCAGTCCGTAAAATTTTCCTTCAAACCCGCAATCTACCGCAACGCCGGAAAAGCGTTGCAAATTCTGGCAACCGCTTTTCATGGTGCTCCTGCTTTGCGTCCCTGCATTTTCGCAGGGCAGCGCGGGGCGCATTGCCGGAACGATTACAGACTCCAACGGTGGCGCCATTGCCGGAGCCACGGTCACCATCACCGACGTGGCCAGCGGCACAACCCAGAACCCTGGTCACCGATGATTCCGGAGCCTACAGCGCTCCAAACCTGCTGACCGGCCAATACAAAGTCCGCGCCGAATTCAAGGGCTTCAAGGCCGTCGAGCGCCAGAACATCACTTTGGAAGTCGCTCAAGAGCTTCGCATCGACCTCGCCCTGCAACCCGGCGAGCAGGCGCAGACCATTACCGTAACCGAAGAAATTCCGCTGATGAACACCACCAACGCGGAACTCGGCGGCACGATTCAAAATGCGACCATCAACGATCTGCCCTTGAACGGACGCAACTTCGAAAACCTCCTGGACCTCCGCCCCGGCGTCACGAAATACGTGGGCAACTCCGGATGGACACAAAGCTCCAACGGCCTGCGCCCCCACGATAACTTCTATCTGGTGGAAGGCGTCAACAGCAATGATCCCTGGATGGCACAGAGCATGATGAACGCGGTCATGGCCGCCGGCGACGCCGGAACCATGCTGCCCATCGACGCCATCGACGAATTCAAGACCCAGCAGAATCCCCGCGCGGAATTCGGCTGGAAGCCCGGCGCGGTGGTCAACGTCGGCGTCAAGTCCGGAACCAACACGTTCCACGGTTCCGCTTATGCCTATGGCCGCAACAACTGCCTTCGATGCCCGCAACTACTTCAATACGGACATTAAGGGCAATCCGGGCTGCGCCACGGATCCCGTTCCTTGCATCAAGACGCCAGTCGAGCTCGAGCAATATGGCGGCAGCGTTGGCGGACCGATCGTAAAGGATAGACTGTTCTTTTTTGGCAATTTCGAGACGCAGCATTACGCCGTGGGCAATCCTATCACCCACTTCGTTCCGGACACTGCCCCGAATGCGAGCCCAACTGATACCAGCAGCCTAGTCGGGGCTTGCCAGTCTGTTCTGAACGGCGGAGGAACCGTCGCACCGCTCAGTGCACGCTTGGCGGGAATCACCGTTTCCGGACGCGAACGTGCGTGATGGGTTCAACCCCGGGCGTGTTCCCCGTCAGCAACGGCAGCAATGACCTTACAACTTCGCTAAACAGCACGGACAGAATCTATTCCGGCGTCGGAAAGATCGACTATCACCTCAACGACAAGAACTCGCTGAGCGGCATGTTTTTTATGAGCCCGGGAGCGGAGCGTTCGTGGACGACCCTGGTCACCAAGTCCTGGCGTATCAAGAGACGACTCAATATGCGCGTTCGATTGTCGGGTCCGTGGGCTGGACATACGTTCCGAACTCAAACTGGGTGAACTCCACACGGTTTGGAATATCCCACTACTACCAGACATTCATCAGCGGGGACAGTACCGTGGATCCCACCACTTACGGGATCTTTACCGGGGTTACAAATCCGGCCAGCTTTGGATTCCCCAGGATTCGAATCTCTGGTTTTGGTTCCTTCCAATTGGGAGCGAGTTGGCCCAAGACAGTCGGACCGGACAGCGTCTGGCAATTTAGCGACAGCGTCTCCTATTTGCACGGAAACCACTCGTTTAAATTCGGCGGAGAAATCCTGATCAACCAGAGCACCAACATCGTGACAAATAACACCAAGGGCCCGCTCAATTTCGGCAGCCTGTGAATTTCTTCACCGGCACGATTAAGAGCGCTAACATCACCGTTGGCGATTTCACGCGGCACTTGCAAAGCGAAGGATATGCGGCGTTCTTGCAGGATGACTGGCGCGTGACTCCAAGACTTACCTTGAACTTGGGTATGCGCTATGAGCTGAACACCGTCATGAAAGATAAGAACAACCTGATCGGCAACTTCGACCCTGTTAAGGGGCTGACCCAGGATGGGGTTGGAGGGGTATCGGGCGTATATAACGGCGACCACAACAATTTCAGCCCGCGCGTAGGCTTTGCCTGGGATATCGCCGGCGACGGCAAGACCGTGGTCCGCGGCGGTGGCGGCGTTCTGTACGAGCAAGGCAGCTTTGACGCGTTGAATGCCCTCGGCAACCTGCTCGGTCTGCGCACGGTCCCAACGGGTGTTCCATCTCGTATACTAACAACAATCCCACACCGACGACTGCGGGCGGTACCATTAATCTAGGCGCCGTCAGCTTCTCCGGTGGCGCGTTGAAGGGACCTAATCGGTCTCAACGCCAGGTGGGCTAATAACACGTCCAATAACCCTCTGTACTCGGCTTCGCCGGCATGCGGAGACGGTTCAGTTACCCTTGCCAATGGCATAAGTCCGCAACCATGCACCGTGTTGGGCGTGGACCGTAAATTGCGCACTCCTTACGTCACTACATGGAGTTTAGGCATCCAGCGCGCGTTGACCAATAACCTCTCCCTCGATGTTACTTACGTCGGCAACCACGCCACGAAGCTGGTCGGATTGAGCGACTTGAATCAACCGGCGGTCGGGTCCGGGTGGACGCCAGCGGCTCTCGCGGGTTGCATTGGTATCCCCTCCACGGATAATTGCGCACCTGATGCCGGCGCGCAACTGAGTTCGGAGCCGTTTAGCACGAAATTCCCGTACCTGGGCTACATCATGTGGCTTTCCAACGACAACCATTCTAATTACAACAGCCTGCAGGTATCGATGACCCAACACGAAATGCACGGGCTATCCTTACGTCCTCGGCTACACGCTGGTCCACTCTCTTGCTGAGTCTCCCGACAACTGGAGCTTCATCAGCCCCATCAACAGCGCCAACCCCAAGGAGATCTACGGAACCACCGAGTTTGACGTGCGGCATCGGTTCACGTTCTCGACCACGTACAATGTCCCCGGCATGAATGCGCCGGCGCAACTCCTTAAGGGCTGGTCGCTCAATTCCATCGTAACGCTTGAGAGCGCGACTCCCTGGGGGATCAATGACATCACGTCTGATTTCAGCGGAACCAATGAGATTAATTCCCCATCTCCCAACGGAGAGCAGTGGAATTTCTTCGGCAATCCCTCTGACTTCACGACGACAAAAGCTCTGATCAACACCAATGGGGGAGGCGGAGGAATTCCGTATTTCGCTGGTGCCTGCTCTGCCGTGGCCAGTGATCCAAGTGCCCCATTTGGGAATACGAATCCGAAAAACCCTGGCTGCAATGTTTCACTCGCCACAATTGGCGTTGCGAATCTGACGCCCAATCAAACCTGCAATGCCAAAGCTGCCGCGATGGGTCCGGCTGCCGAGGCGTCGCTTGCTTTCCTGGGCTGCTACGTATCCTCGAACGGCAAATCGATGTTGATCGCCGCCAGCCTTCGGAACGCTTGGTAACACCGCTCCCAACATGTTCCGGAGCTTCCCTTACTACAACGTGGACTTGAACGTGACAAAACAGTTCAAGATCAAAGAACGCATGACGGTGCAGTTCCGCGCCGAGTTCTTCAACCTGTTTAACCGGCCCGAAATCGCCAATGTGTTTGGCGGCCCGGGCGGCGACAATAGCTTTACCGATCCTACCGCGGGTGCTGGTGCAAGCTTCGGCTTCCGTAACACGACGCCGGACGTGCTCAGCTCCAACCCCGTGCTTGGGTCGGGCGGAGCCCGCGCCATGCAGTTGGGCTTGAAGATCCTGTTCTAACTAACTCGATCCTCGCGGATCGACCGAATCACAAAAAGGGCCGTCCCGATGTACTCGGGGCGGCCCTTTTCATTTCCGTCGCATTAATTTTGCCGCAGGGCCGGACGGCGGATGGCTCTGCCGGCTCAGCCCCCGAGAGGGCCGGGATCTTCGACTTCCCGGGCTGTGAAAATCAGATTCGGGGCGAATTTTGGTAGCACAGCCACTCTTGGCTGTGAGGTTTTGTGTGCAACACGAACGCTGCCGATTCAACTACGATTGCGAAAACCACACAGCCAAGAGTGGCTGTGCTTCTCGACTATATCCGCAACCCGATGAGCCTTTGCGCGCATGCGAGCTGGCAAGCGCCTGGACCGCACACACACCTGTGGCTTCGCACAGGCAGGAGCGTTCTCAGCACACGGAAGGACAACATCTATTTTGCGCGGCCGGTTAAGCGGGTATCATTTGTGGCCATGGATGCGGCTATCGATGCCGCGCCGCGGAAACTTAGGGCTGGAGGGAACAATGCGCACGACTCGTACGATCGCGATGCTGGCGGCTTCGCTGCTTTTTGGCTTGTCTCTTTCCACGGTGCGGGCGCTCGGGCAATCGGCCGACGACGATCCGAACGTCGTCGCCGTCCAGCGCATCGTCAACGACTATTCCGAGCGCATGAACCGGCACGAAGCGCATGACGTTGCGTCTCTATTCGCCGAGGACGCCGATTTCACCAATATGCGCGGCGACAGCCAGCACGGCCGCAAGGCAATCGAGGCGTTTTACGCGAAGCTCTTCGACGGCCCTCTCAAAGAGGTCTACCGCACGGATACCGTGAAAAGTATCCGCATTTTGAGCCCGGAAATTGCCGCCGTGGATGGTCTCTGGCAGATGCGATTTACATTGGCCGCCAACGGCACCAAGGGTCCGGTGCGCGACGGCCTGTTCAATTACGTCCTCACCAAGCAGAACGGCCGCTGGTTCATCACCATTTTTCACGAATCGGAGTTCGCGGCGCCGTCGGCCGATCCCGCTGCAAAATAGTGTGAGCGTTGTTTTCCGGAAACCAGCAGAGAGCGCAGACGGCGCGGGAAGATTCCTGGTAGCACAGCCACTCTTGGCTGTGTGGTTTTTGCAATCGCCGTTGGATCGGTGACTTACAAATGTCCCACAAGACCACACAGCCAGGAGTGGCTGTGCTAATAAAACCCGCTCCGAATCGGCCTTTTGCGCTGCGCGCCGGCATCTGCCTCTTCACACAACTTTAGAAATCCAGGCTGCGG
>CAVZXL010000011.1:0-734962 GCA_963779275.1 Terriglobia bacterium | reverse complement strand
CAGCCCGATGCTCCGGCGTACTTCACCTATGACGCAGTGCTCAACAGCGAAGAGCGCCCGACGCTGGATCAAACCCTTGCGCGCGTGAACCCCATGACCCTCGACGACCTGCTCGCCCTGCAAGGCGTCGGCGCGCAGATCCTGGACACGCGCGATGCAGGCGATTTTGCCGCCGCGCATCTGTCGGGCAGCATCAACATCGGCCTCAACGGCCAGTACGCCACCTGGGCCGGCACGGTCCTGGACCGCGCTCATCCCATCGTGATCATCGCGGACCCCGGCCGCGAAAGTGAATCCGCGACGCGCCTGGGCCGCATCGGCTTCGACCACATCGTGGGATATCTGAAGGATGGATTGCAGAGCCTGGCGTCGCGGCCCGACCTAACGGTCACCACGGACCGTCTCAGCGCGCCCTTTGCCGCGGAACTCTTGTCCTCGCCCGAGCCGCCTCTAGCTGTCGATGTGCGCGCCCCGCGCGAGCGCGATCAGAAAACCATCGCCGGCAGCGTGGGCATCCCCCTCAATCACCTTCTGGAAAATCGGGACAAACTTCCGAAGGACCGACCGCTGCTGGTTTTTTGCGCCGGCGGCTACCGCTCGTCTACTGCCGCCAGCCTGCTGCAAAGCTGCGGGTTCCGCGAAGTCAGTGAAATTGCCGGCGGCATCGTGGCCTGGGAAACCGCTAAGCTGCCACTACAGACCGGCCCCGCTCCATCCTAACTGCATCGAACCCAGTCGTTTAGTGACAATCCGCGGGCGTCACTGGACTAGCAACGCCACAACGTTCGTCATTCCGAACGAACCGGGGAATTCCTGCCAGGAGCCTTGAAGAAACTACTAGATCCTAGTAGAATGTAGTAGATTCTAGTAGTTTCTACTAGAATCTAGTAGAATGAGCAAACAACATGCCTAAAATGAGTACAATAGAACGGCGAGCTGTCGGCGTATGCCACCTGGACGAACACAACGAAGGCCGCATTGAAAGAAACCTCTTCCATGTGAATGGCACCACTTGGGAAGCGCTGCGATTCTGTAAAAACAAGGACGGGCAGCACAATCGCGTCCACCTGGTTCTGGACGAAAACAAATTCGTTGAGCTATTCGCTGACGCTGTCAAAAATGGGGTTTTCCGGCCGCAAACGCTTGGCAAAATGATGGCCATCTTAGGTGAAGTTCCGGACCCGTTCCTCAGCGTGATTGGGTCCATCTCCGATGGGACCATTACGCAAAACATCGATGAAGAACTATATGGTGACGATCCGGCGTGAAGCTCTTTCTAGATACGTGGGGGTGGGTGGCCGTTGCCGACCGCAGAGACGCCGGGCACGAAGCGGCCACGGAACTATTTCGGCAAGCCCAGCGTTCGGGCGGCGCGATCACCTCAAACTTCATCCTCGATGAAACTTTTACTCTCTTGTTCAAGCGCCGGCCATTCAAGGACGCCTGGCTTTTCACAACAAACGTCGTACAGTCGCCTTTTATCGACATTCAGGAAGTGACCGAAGCGCGATTCTTCAAGACTATTGAAATGCGGAAACAATTCTTGGATAAACCGAACATATCGTTCACCGATCTTTCGACCATGGCCATCATGGTGGAACTCGGCATCACCGACATTCTGACAGCCGATCGACACTTCACCCAAGTCGGTCTCGGGTTTCGCGCTCTTCCGTGAAAATTCCACGCTGAAAGCTCTTCCATTCCCGTGGGCAAGCTGCTTTCCGACCTCGCGATCTTTGGACAGAGAAATTCAGAATGCTTCCGGCTTATACTGAGATACACAGGGATGAGGAGCAGAAACGAGTAGATGGCCGAAGCCGGATCATTCGCGGATCGCGTAAAGCAGCAGGCGGACATCGTCCGCGTGATCGGCGAATATGTCCGCCTGAAAAAGTCCGGGCAGAATTTCACCGGTCTTTGCCCGTTCCACTCCGAAAAGACGCCTTCATTTCACGTGCATCCCGTGAAGCAGATCTATCACTGCTTCGGCTGCGGCGTTAGCGGCGACGTGTTCAAGTTCGTGATGGAGATGGACAAGATTCCGTTTCCGGAAGCGATGCGCGCGGTGGCCGAGAAGTGCGGCATCGCCGTTCCGCGCCCCAGGGAACGCACGCCCGAGGAGCGCCAGGAAAATCAGCAGCGCACATCGCTGGTGGAATTGCACCGCGAGGCCGCGGCGTTTTTCGTGCAGCAATTGAACGGCACGCCGGAAGGGCGCGCGGCGAAAGCCTATCTGCTCGATCGCGGACTCGACTCCGAAGCCATGGCGCGTTTCGGCATTGGTTTCGCGCCGTCGGGCGGAGAAGCGCTGCTGCGCGCGATGAAACAGAAATACCCGGAAAAAGTTCTCGAAGCCTCGGGCCTGTTCAGCCGCGACCAGAACGGACGCTTCTATGACCGTTTCCGCCGCCGCGTGATGTTCCCGATCGCCAACGACTCGGGAAAATCATCGCGTTCGGCGGGCGCGCCCTGGGCGACGATTTGCCGAAATATCTGAACTCGCCCGAGACGCCGATCTACTCCAAAAGCAACGTTCTATATCACCTGGACCGCGCGAAGGAAGCCCTGCGGCAAAGCGATTTCGCCGTGCTGGTCGAGGGCTACATGGACGCTATTGCCGTGGCACGCGCGGGAATCTACAACGTCGTCGCCAGTTGCGGCACCAGCTTGACCGAGACGCAGGTAAAGCTTCTCAGCCGATTCACGCGCCGCGTCATCGTCAATTACGATCCAGACACTGCAGGCCAGGCGGCCACCGAGCGCTCGCTGACCATCCTGCTCGAGCAGGGCGCCGAAGTAAACGTGCTGGCCCTGCCCGGCGGCAAGGATCCGGACAGCTTCATCAAGTCCGAAGGCGCCGCCGCATATACGAAATTGCTGAAGGAAGCGCCGCCCTATGTCGACTACCTGATTTCGCGCGCCCGAAAAATGGATATGACCACCGCGGAAGGAAAACTTCGCGCCGTGAATTTCCTGCTGCCCTACGTGCAGCGCGTGCCCGACCGCATCCTGCGCTCGGAATGGGCCACGCGCATCGCGCAGCAGTTGCGCATC
Organism: Terriglobia bacterium; assembly: GCA_963779275.1. Taxonomy (GTDB): domain Bacteria; phylum Acidobacteriota; class Terriglobia; order Acidiferrales; family UBA7541; genus Palsa-360. The sequence goes on along the minus strand of CAVZXL010000011.1, from coordinate 731,908 downwards.
GAGGAGCCGGTGCTTCGCGAATCCATGCGCAAGGCCGCGAACGAGCGCCGCAGCGAAGTGAAGGCTCGCCCCGAGCTGGTGGGCCGCGCCGGGAAACCCGCCGAGCGCCGCCTGGTGCAGATCCTGATCGAGTCCGAAGATTTTCGCGCGCGCCTCGCCCAGGAAATTCGCGCCGAGGAGCTGCACAAAGGACTCGAAGTCGAGGGCATTCTCACCGTGCTGGTCGAAGCCTGCGAATCGGGCGAACGCCCGGACGCGGCGGCACTCGCCATGGCGCTGGAAGATCACGACCGCCGCCTGCTGTTCGAAATCGCGTTTGAATCCGCCGCATCTCCCACCTGGGAAGAAGCCGATAGCTGTCTCGCGGTGTTGCGCCGCCGCCGCGCGGAAGAGGAACTGGCCGCCGTGCAGAGACAAATCGAATCGCAGGCGGCTGCCGCTGGAGCCGGCGGCGAAATGCGCAAGCTCTTGGAGCGCAAACAGGAATTACGCCGCCGACTAGATTCCCCGGTTCAGTAGTATGTGCAATTCGCAGCGAGTTCTGGTGGCACAGGCTTCAGCCTGTGCGGTTTGAAATTCGCACCTGCAAAATCTTAACCCCACGGCTGAAGCCTGTGCCACTAAGATTCACCACCCCGCCGTGTTCGAAAGGCAATCCACACTCTAGTAACTCCTCGAGACAAAATAATTGACGCGTTTGCCCGCGAACAGGTAGTTTGAGGCGTTTCCTCTCGGTGGGTGATGTAACGCACGATAGGCAATTTGCATCATACGATTTGTGGCACGCGCCCCTGCGCACTTGGGGTGCACGCGGGCGGATGGCATGCAGCGGCAAGCGATCAATCACCTACCAGTGGGCATGATTTCTCCACCGCAGAGCGATTTACGAAAATCAGGTTCCGGTCCGTGCGGATTTTGCCGATAGAGCAAGTGAGTATCCGGCGCATCCTGCGCCGAAGTCGGGCATAGGCTTCCGTTTTTTTGGGGGAGGATCCCTTGGCGCTGGCGATTGAAGAGAAATACGACCAGGTACGGCAGCTCATTGCCATGGGCAAGGAGCGCGGCTACCTGCTCTATGACGAAGTAAACGATATTCTGCCCGCCGAAGTGCATTCCTCGGAGGAAATTGACGACCTGCTCTCCACCTTCGAGCGTTACGGAATCGATATTTACGAAGACCTGGCCGCCGCCAAGGCTGCCCGCGCCACCGCCGATCCGGCCGCCGCCGAAGCCCCCGAAGTCGAATCCAAGGACGAGCTTCCTGTAGCCGAAGAGAGCGACCTGGACCTGACGCCGGGAATGCTCGAAAAGACGAACGACCCGGTGCGCATGTACCTGCGCGAAATGGGCACCGTGCCGCTGCTGACGCGCGAGGGCGAAGTGGCCATCGCCAAGCGCATCGAGCGCGGCCAGTTGCTGGTCCTGAAGACCATCACGCGCTCGCCGATCATCCTCAAGGAACTGCTGACCATCGGCGAGGATCTGCGCAAGGGCACGCGGTCGATCAAGGAAATCGTCCAGTTTGACGACGAAGAACTCACCGAAGAAAAGATCGAAAACAAGACCAAGAAGACGCTCAAGGTCCTCGACAGAATCGCGAAGCTCTACCTGGAATGCCTGAAGGAAGCCGCGAAGCTCGAGCGGATGACGAAATCGAAAAAGCGCCCGTACATGCACGCAAAATACCACGTGGCGCGCCTGCGCATCGAAATGTCGCAACTGGCGCGCTCGCTCGAGTATCACCTGTTCGAGAAAAAGCGCCTGATCGAAAAAATCCGCCCCACTGTCGAGCGCCTGCAATCCCTGGAACGCGAGGCCGGAAAACTCGAGCGCCGCGCCGACGCCTCCAAGGGCGACAACGCCGCCGAGGCGCGCAAGGAACTGCGCACCCGCCGCACCGAGCTGCGCGAAATCGAAGTTTCCAGCGAAACCGGCCTCACCGACCTGAAGCGCATGCTCCAGGTGATTCTTCGGGGAGAAGCCGAAGCCGAGCAGGCCAAAAAAGAACTGATCGAGGCCAACCTCCGCCTGGTCGTTTCCATCGCGAAAAAATACACCAACCGCGGCCTGCAATTCCTCGACCTGATTCAGGAAGGCAACATCGGCCTGATGAAGGCCGTGGACAAATTCGAGTGGCGCCGCGGCTACAAATTTTCCACCTACGCCACCTGGTGGATTCGCCAGGCCATCACCCGCGCCATCGCCGATCAGGCCCGCACCATCCGCATCCCGGTGCACATGATCGAGACGATCAACAAGCTGATCCGCACCAGCCGCCAGCTGGTGCAGGAACTCGGCCGCGAACCTACCTCGGAAGAAATCGCCAAGCGCATGGAAATCCCCGTGGCGAAGGTGCGCAAAATCCTGAAAATCGCGCAGGAGCCGATTTCGCTGGAAACGCCCATCGGCGAAGAGGAAGATTCGCACCTGGGCGATTTCATCGAGGACAAGGCCGTCGTCTCGCCCTCCGACGCGGTTATCAATCTGAATCTGAAGGAACAGACCTCATCCGTCCTGAAGACGCTGACGCCGCGCGAGGAAAAAGTCATCAAGATGCGCTTCGGCCTGGACGATGGCTCCGAACACACGCTCGAGGAAGTCGGCCAGTCGTTTGCCGTCACGCGCGAGCGCATCCGCCAGATCGAAGCCAAGGCGCTGCGCAAGCTGCGCCACCCGTCGCGCTCGCGCAAGCTGCGCGCGTTCCTGGAAGGCTCTTCGCGGGATTACCTCTGATCTGCCCGTTTCCGAAATAACCTACAACGTTGTCATTCCGAACCCGCTCCCCCGGCTGAGGAATCTCTCCGGTTATGCGGAAACTTTTTGGATGCCTACCGCAGCCGTTCGATTAATTCTTCCTTGGAGATCGCATTCCACAAACTTACGCGGGTGAGGATGTCGTTCAATGTACCTTTGGCAAGGATCTTGTGGTCCGGGACCGTTGTGTGATGCTCGCCAATCGCAGTCACTTTGACCAATCGGACGTGACTCCCGCGTTGGCGCAGGGTTTCATATCCCGGCGAGTGAAGTAGGCGGATCAGGTCTCGGCCGCTAATCTGTGGCAGCCGGGGCATGATTCAATTTCATTTCGGAGACGATCAGGATATCAATGTCGGGCGGTCGTGATCCGTTTTCGAAGTGCAACGCCGCGGCTTCCTTGATGTTAGCGTATAACTCATCCACCGTCTGCCCTTGCGCGAAGATGTCATCACCGATGCCGCGCGCACACCAGCTTTCGCCATCGTTGTAAACTTCAATCTTTACAAGCATCGCAAATCCTCGCCGAATCCATGCTATCGCGTTATGAACGGATATTCCATCCCCTCAGTCTACGAAACGGCTTTTCGCGAATTCCTCACCCCGCACTTGCCGCAGGCAATCCCTTCGCAGGCAGCGACAGCGCTCTCACCCGCAGCGCCGCCACCACTCCGCCGCCGTAAATCCCTCCCAGAATCAGGAACGCCATCGACAGCGTCACGTTCTGCGCGAACCATCCCAGCGTGAAACTGATGATCACCTGCAGGATTGTCGAGATCACCGAAAACGCGGATTGCGTCCGCCCCATCAGCCGCGCCGGCACCGCCGTCATGATCGCGGATTGCGTCAGCACTCCGCCCAGCGCGCGGCATACTCCGAACAGGGCGTTCATGGCCACCGCCACCGCCAGCAGCCGCGCGTAGGGAAATAGTGTGTGTCCTATGGAGAGCACGGCCAGCGCCGTTATGAGCACGACGTACGGCCTCTTTCGCGCCACGCTTCCGGCCGCTAAACCTCCCACAATCGCGCCGCAGGCCCAGCCGGCCTCGATCCATCCGTACCCCTTCGCCCCAACCGAAAGCAGGTTCCTGGCCAGCGCCACCACCAGAATATTCGCGCTGATCACTCCCGCCATCATGCACGAATACGTGATTCCCAAGGCGAATACGCGCGGCTGTTTGCGCAGGTACTCCAGTCCTTCCAAGATGTCCGCAAACACGCTCGTGACGGGATTCATTTCCTCCTCGGTCCGCAAAAACGACGGCTCGGACATTTCCGGAGGCGCTTCGATCGTCGGAGACGCTGATGTCAATCGCGTGTTGTGAGCTTCATGAGGGGGGTAATATCCATGCCGCAGCAGCAGCAGGCAAATCGCCGAAATCAGATACGTCGTGCCGTCGATTCCCAGAACTCCGCCCAGTCTGAAGCGCTCATAAACGAAGCCCACAAGAGCGCCTGCCGCGGCCATTCCCCCCTGCACGGCGATCAGCACGGTGGCGTTGGCCGTGATCAATTGCTCGCGCGGCACCAGTTCCTGAATCAGCGCGTTCGTCGTGGACCAGTAAACCGCGAATCCCACTCCCAGCAGCAGGACCATCGAATACAGTTCCCACAGCGCCAGCCGGCCCAGAAACGCCAGCGCAGCCGTGCCCAGGACCAGCACCGCGCGCGCCGCGTCGATCGTGATCCCCAGGTAGCGCCGGTCCACGCGATCGATCAACACGCCCCCGAACGGCGGCACCACCAGCCCCGGCAGAGTCACCAGAATCACGACCCAGCTTACTTTTACCGTGGAATGCGTGGCCCCCAGCACGTACCAGGTCACGCCCGCGAAATTCATGCCCGTCCCAAACAGCGACACCAGCATGGCCGTGAAGAAGAAGGGGAATCCCGGCACGTGAAACAATGTTTTCCAGCTGGTTGCCGGTTGAGGGTGGGAGGCCATTTCAGAATCGAGTAAACCGTGTCCGCACTGGTTTTAGTGTAATCGCATGGTGCCGCTGGTTCAATCTCCAATGCGGTCCGCGCGTGCCAAAATACAGATTTCGGTACTAGCAAGCGCCCCAGGCGCAAGTTGGCGATCTGCTCGATTTATCCCGGCCATGGAACCGTTTATCCGCACTTCGATGACCACCATCTACCGCGCCACCGATTTGCGGACCGGGCAGCTGGTGGCCATCAAGATCCCGCACCCGGAACTGGAATGCGATCCCACGTTCTACAGCCGCTTCCAGCGTGAAAAATTTATCGGCAGGAAATTGCATCATCCGGGCGTCGTGCGGACCATGCCCGAAGACGATCTCGATCAGTTGTGCATCGTCATGGAATGGGTGGACGGAAAATTTCTGCGGGAGATCATCGCCAGGGAAGGAAAGCTTCCCGCCGAACGCGCCGCGCGCATCGCCATCAACGTCTGCGAGGCCCTGGACTACATTCACAGCCAGGGCGTGGTGCATCGCGATCTTAAGCCGGAAAACATCATGGTGGGCGAGGACGACCGCATCAAGCTCATCGACTTCGGCATCTCCGGCGCCGAAGGCGTGCGCCGGCTGACTTTTTTCAAACTCTCCAACGCCATGGGCACGCCCGACTACATTTCTCCCGAACAGATCAGGCGCAAACGCGGCGACGGCCGCAGCGACGTCTACGCGCTCGGCGTCATCCTCTACGAAATGCTCACCGCGCAAACGCCCTTTAACGGCCCCAATCCGATCACCGTCATGAACGATCGCCTGGTCAACGATCCCGATCCACCGCGCGCGCTCAATCCCGAAATCTCGGCCGAAATGCAGGAAATTATCTATCGCGCGCTAGAACGGGAGCCGGAAGACCGCTACGCCAGCGCCCGCGCATTTGCCGAAGACCTGGCGCACCCGGAAAATGTGATGGTCACCGACCGGTCGGCGCGGCGCGCGCTGCAATCGAAAGATAAGCCCGCTTCCATCCTCAAGAAAATTCTGTCCTACGCCATGCTGGCCATGATTCCCGTCGTCATTTTTACCCTGCTGTTGTTCGTGGCTCGATTCAAATAATTTCTCAATTCCGGCGGCGCCGGAAATTCCGTGTCCTCGCGCCCGCCCGATTACTCTTTCCGCATGACTGTACCGCCGTTCTATAGCCAGATACCGAATTCCCGACCAGCATGGAAGCACGCCCACCAGGGCCAGGGCTGCATGGGCAGCCTGCCGGAAAGAAGAAAATATGCCGCGAAACCTGAGTTTCATAACCGCGTGTTTGCTTGCCCTGTGTTTCTCGATTCCGGGGCGCGCGCAGGATTCAACCTCGCTGGGCGATCTGGCCCGGCAGGCGCAAAAAAATAAGACCAACGCGCCTGCGAAGAAAGTCCTCACCAACGACGACATTACTTCCGGGTCGTCCTCCGGATCGCTTTCCGGCCCCGGGCTTGCTTCCTCCGGTCTGGGCGCGATCGCGTCACCCGCCTCGCCCTCGGCCAACGGCAATCCGGACGCGGCACCTTCCGCGGCGCAGGCCGTCGAGCGCATGGCATCGGTCATCCTGATGCTCGACTCCTTGAATCGCGCCGAACTGGCAAGAAACGCCCTTCAGGGTGTGGACACGAATTTTCCCGGCCGGAGTAACTGGGAAGCGAGGCTGTTTGCCGCCAAGCAACTGTACGTCGCGCGCGGCCGCGACCTTCTCCAGCGCGTCAAGCAGATTCAGGCTTCCGCCGAAGCCTTGCAAGGCTCCCACGATCCGAACGATCCCCGCGTGAAGGACCTCACCAGCCAGTTGCAAAGCCTGGTTCGGGACGGCACGCGCATGGATGTGGCATTTCAAGCGGTGATTCTGGAAGGCCGCGATCTGGCGAGCCAGGCCCAGGGACACTGATCCACTTCGCTAGCCGCGGTTCCATTGATCTGGATTGTTAATTCGGAGAGTCGCTGGCGGGTTTGGTAGCGTCGGCGTCTCGCCGGCGGTTTTCAGTAGGACAGGCTTCAGCCTTTCGGGTTTGATCTGCGGTCCGCAACGGAAAACCGACAGGCTGAAGCCTGTCCTACTCAACCCATCTCACTTCCGCGTGAAAAACGGCACGCGCATTTTTCCTCGCACCACCAGCGCCACCAGAATTGCCGGCACCACCGACAGCGCGCACAACCCCGCCAGTTCCGGAATCTGCGCGTGTCCCATGAAAATCCAAAGAATCAGCGGCGCGTCAAACACAATCACCAGCACGGGCAGAATGCGCAGCACCAGCCGCGTCTGTTTTTCCGCCTCGCCGCGATTCCACCCGCATTGCGGGCAATACGTTTTGCCCATCCCGGTCGCCGTGGGCATGTGGCATTGCGGACATTCCATCGAAGGCATGGCGCCACTATATTCCGGTGAACTGCGGTTGTCTTCCGTTTTTCGGAGGGCCCGCCTGCGGATTTCTCACCACTGGCACTGTTCGATTTTCGGATTCGCGCAATCGCGGCCGGTGAGCGCTTCCTCGTGGCGCCGGCGTCCCGCCGGCGGTTTTTCGCCAGGCCACGAATTCAAAACCCGCCGGCGAGGCGCTGGCGCCACGAAATTCCGCGTGCCTGGATGAGTCGTGGAACCAAGCGCCCGGGTGCTTCCTGCGCGGTTCGATTTGGATTTTAGAAATTTCCCTGATTCGGGCTGTACGGGCTGGCCAGGTATTTCAGCGATTGTTCCTCGCTCTTCAGCGGAAGAATCTTGTCCGGATCGAGCCGCACCATCACGTAGCGGATGTGATCGTCAATCTTCGTGAACCAGTGCCCGGTTCCCGCCGGGATGATAACCATGTCGCCGGCCTTCAACTCGTGCACCACCGGATTCTTGATCGAAGCGGCGCTGAATCCGGGACCGTTCTGTTCGCGCACGGTTTTCAGCGTGCTCGGCCGCGGCTTCGCGTCCACCAGGTCGGGCCCGGTCAGCAGCGTCGCCGAGCCTTCGATGATGTAATACACCTCGCTCACCTGTTCGTGCTCAGCCACCGCTTCGGCCACCTGGTTCTCCAGGCTCGTCGCTTGGCCCAGCTTTCCGCGATAAATGCTTCCGATTCCCACCTGGACCTTGCCGAGATCCACCGAGCGCACCTGCTGGTCCACCAGCTTGTGCTCGATGGCGCGCTGGTTGTAGCCGTCCAGTTCGCTCTTTGGGACATACACGGCCGAGCAGTGATTGCACGTCGGCTTCGGTTCCGGCTGCTGCGCGAGTACCGGGAAAGCGGCGGCGGCGATGCTCAGGGCTAAAATTTTCAAAGCGGTTGCTCGTGCGTTCATGTGGCGTTCTCCTCCAGAATTTTTCTGCAATCGGATTCCGATGCGGTTGAGTTTATCTATACCCTAAGATCGTGCGATGTTGGAGAAAAAACTATTGCCGCTGCTTGTGGCCCTGGTAAAAGCTAACTTCGCGTGGACGCGCGCGGAAGTTTGTTCGCCCCGGCCGCGCGAAATCCATCTTATGATGTATCGATGGTTCCCCTGATCGATCTGCGCGGACTCACCGTCGAAATCCCCACGCCCGCGGGATGGATTCGCCCGGTGGACGATGTTTCGTTCGCGCTGGAAACGGGCGAGTCGCTGGGCTTGGTCGGTGAGTCGGGCAGCGGGAAATCCATGCTGGCGCTCGCGCTGATGGGACTCTTGCCGCCGGGAGCGAAAGTGCGCGGCGAGGCGTGGTTTTCCGCAGCGAACGGCTCCGCCTCTTCGCGCGTCAATCTGCTTGCGCTCGGTGAACGCGAAAAGATCGCCGTGCGCGGCCGCGACATCGCCATGATTTTTCAGGAGCCGATGACGGCGCTGAATCCCGTGATGCGCGTGGGCGCGCAGATCGCCGAAGCGATTCGCGCGCACGAGCCCGGCATCTCGCGCGAGCAAATTCACCGCCGCGTCCTGGCCGCGCTCGGGCGCGCCGCCGTGCCCGAGCCCGCCGTGCGCGCCCGGCAATATCCGCACCAGCTTTCCGGCGGATTGCGCCAGCGCGCCATGATCGCCATGGCGCTGGCCGGAAACGACGAAACGGCGCCGCATGAAAATGGGTCGCGCGAAAATGGCGCAACGGGCAAGCCGCGCCTGCTCATCGCCGACGAGCCGACCACCGCGCTCGACGTCACCGTGCAAAAACAGATTCTCGAACTGCTCGCGGAACTTCGCCGCGAACTCGGCCTCGCGCTGTTATTCATCACGCACGATCTCGCTGTGGTCGCGCAGGTGGCCGATCGCATCGCCGTATCCTACGCGGGCCGAATCGTGGAGACGGGCCCGTCGCGCGAAGTGCTCGCGCACCCGCGCCATCCCTACACGGCCGGATTGCTGCGCGCATCGCCGCAACTGGTGCGACACAAACTCGAACCCATTCCCGGCGCCGTGCCCGCGCTCACCGCGCTGCCTCCGGGATGCGCCTTCGAGCCGCGCTGCCCGCTGCGCGTCCCCGAATGCGCCGCGGCCATGCCGGATCTGCGCGAAGCGGGCCCGGGACACACCGCGCGCTGCATTTTGGTTTAGTAGGACAGGCTTCAGCCTGTCGATTTTCTGAAAGTCCGGCGCCAACCTGAAGTGCGGAGGTAGAATTATATTTTGCTTGCAGCGGATGATTTTCCGTAGGCGCGCAGCAAACCGACAGGCTGAAGCCTGTCCTACTAAAACCGAGCCGCACGTTTGGAAAAATTATGACTGATCAATCGACCCATCTCGACAAAGTCCGCGAGCGCTTCACCGCGACCGCGGACATTTTCTCGCAAAACGTACGCGTCACGCGCAAGGCCGAAGCCGAGCGCCTGGCCGAGCGCGCCACCGAAGGCCTCGCCCGCCTGAGCGAAGCGACGGCCATCGATCTCGCGTGCGGCCCCGGCACTTTCACGCGCCCGCTGGCCGCGCGCGTAGGCCGCGCCATCGGCGTGGACCTCACCCCCGCGATGGTTGAAAAAGCCCGCGCGGAGGCGGCGCGCGAGTCGATCGCCAACATCGAATTCGTCTGCTCGGACGTTTACGCGCTGCCATTCGCCGCGGGCGCTGCCGACGTCGTCACCTGTGGCTACGCGGTTCACCACATGACCGATCCCGCGCGCGCCCTGGCCGAAATGGCGCGGGTCACTCGCCCCCGCGGCCGCGTCGCGATCATCGACATCGTCGTTCCCGAAGGCTTCGATCCCCGGCATCAGACCGCCATCGAACGCGAACGCGATCCAACGCACACCAATACGTTGACGGTCGAACGATTTCACGAGCTATTTCGCGGCGCCGGCCTGCGCGTGCGTTCCGCGGACGTCCACGAAAATTTTCACGATTTTGACTACTGGATGCAAAATGCCGGCAGCGCCGCCGGCGACGACCTCTACGCGAGGACTCGCCGGGCGTTGGAAAAATTCATGACCGGCGACGCATCCGGTTTTCGTCCGCGCGCTTCCGGCAAGGATGGCGCGGGCCTGGAATTCACGCACACGGTCCTGCTGATCGTCGGAGAAAAACCGGAATGAGCCCTGGCCCGGCTTAAGGTTCCCGATTGTTCGCAGTGTGGCGCATTTTAGTAGCACAGCCACTCCTGGCTGTGTGATTTTTGCAATCGTCAGAGAACGGATGGCGGCGGCGAGGGATTCAAAACCACACAGCCAGGAGTGGCTGTGCTACTGGAAGGCATCAACCTTGCAATGCCTCGAATTAAGCGGCCCGGACGGCAGTGAAAAGGCATCAACAATAATCACTCGAAATAGAAGGAATAGATGACCGCCCCGCTTCTCGAAGCGCGAAATCTGAAAAAAACATTTCCCGCTCCCGGCGGCGCGTTCACCACGGGCGCGGCATCGGCCGTTCCGGCGGTCGACGCCGTAAGCCTGGAACTGGCCGCCGGCGAAACCCTGGCGATCGTCGGCGAATCGGGCAGCGGCAAGACCACGCTCGCGCGCATGTTGCTGCGCCTCATCGAGCCCGACTCGGGCGAACTGCTGGTCGAAGGCCGCGACTTTCTTGCGGCGCGCGGCTCACAGTTGCGCGCGCTGCGGCGCGAGATGCAGATGGTGTTTCAGGACCCGTTCGCTTCGCTCGATCCTCGAATGCGCGTGGGCGCGATCGTCGGCGAGCCGCTGGAAATTCACGAGCCCGCTTTGGCGCGCGCCGCCCGCCGCTCCCGCGTCGTGGATGTCCTGCGCGGCGTGGGCCTGGGCGAAGAAGCGCTGGGGCGCTACCCGCACGAATTCTCCGGCGGCCAGCGCCAGCGCATCGGCATCGCCCGCGCCCTGATCCTGCGCCCGCGCCTGGTGGTCGCCGACGAACCGGTCTCCGCGCTGGACGTTTCCGTCGGCGCGCAAATTCTGGAACTGCTGCAGAATTTGCAGCGCGATTTCTCGCTCACCTATCTGTTGATTTCGCACAGCCTGCCCGTGGTCGCGCAACTGGCCACGCGCATCGCCGTCATGCAGCGCGGCCGCATCGTCGAAACCGGCCCCGCCGCGCAAATCCTGAACGCGCCCGCGCATCCCTACACGAAATCGCTGATCGCCGCGATTCCCGCATTGCCGGCAAGCGCTGGGTGATCCGGCTTCCAACCAACGAATGGCACGGATTTCCTGGTGGCACAGGCTTCAGCCTGTGCGGTTTGGAATGAGGATAGGAAGACGCGGGGTAAACTACATACCATACCACTGCCAGGCGTCGTTATTCCCAGTCCTGGCAAGTGCCGGAATAAACTCCGCGAGGAGTTGCTCTTTCTTTCGCAAACGCACGGTGAGATTTCTCACGGAGTTTACGCCGAACCCTTCCAGGATTCGGAACGACAATTAATTCCTGTTTTTATCTCCGAGAATTTTGAACCGCGCTCAACTTCGGCCTTCCGCCCTTTAATCCATTCCGTCTTGCGGCTTCCGTTTTGGCTTTGCTTCTTGCTAACCCGCCCTTGCGTCCTATTTCATTCATCCACCGCTTTGTTCCGAATCGATGCTGCAGCAGTCCAGGCACATAATGGTTGACATCGAGCAATGGCCAGTGCAGGCCGGTTCCATTGCCTACAATCTCGATTTTGGACAATTGAACGCGGCTGGCGCCATCGAGACCTTGTAATTGCGCTCGCGGAATCGCCATTCTCAGCCCGTCGGCGAAATAGAGACTTACAAGATCATGATGCGGTTCATAGCGGGCTTCAATGACACGTGGCTCGCCAGCTTCAAATCGCCGCGCGCTCGCGGCGGCGGATTCGATCTGCCCGGCCGAAACCAGAATTTTATGCGTTTGTTTAGGCATGCATTTTCTCCCAAAGCGAGACTAAATTTTCAAAGTGTTCCGCCGCCAATCTCAAAATTCTGCGCACGTCGCTGCGCTTGGCGTTGCCTGGACGGACGCAGTCGCGCCGCTCGGCGAGCCGGACATTGCCATCGCGGCCCAGGTCCACGATAACCTCCGCATTTCCCGCGAATCCATGAACGTGCCGCGGCTCATGGTCCTGGGGATAGGCGATGAACAAGACTTTGCCGAAGCGGATCGACGCCACGCCACAAAGTATAACCTAAGCGACTTGGGTTATCAAATTCGTCCGTGCCACTGAAAACCACCGCACTCGGCAATGGCGCGCCGCCCTGCTAAACTCTTCCAAATGGATTTTCACTTCGAGGTTCTGAAAACCGATCCCTCCGGCGCGCGCCTGGGGCGGCTCACGACGCCGCACGGCGTCGTGGATACGCCGGCATTCATGCCGGTGGGGACGGCGGGCACGGTGAAGGGTCTGACGCAGCAGGCCCTGGGCGAGTTGGGCGTGCAGATACTGCTCGGCAACACCTACCATTTATATCTGCGCCCCGGACACGAGCGGATCCGCAAACTCGGCGGGCTGCACAAGTTCATGTCCTGGCCGGGTGCGATTCTCACCGACTCGGGCGGCTTTCAGGTCTTCAGTCTTGCCGAACTTCGCAAAGTTACCGAGGAAGGCGTGGTCTTCCGGTCGCACCTGGACGGCTCCGAACATTTTCTTTCGCCCGAAAAATCCGTCGAGATTCAGCAGGCGCTCGGTTCGGACATCGCCATGGTCCTGGACGAGTGCATCGAGTATCCAGCCGACCACGCGCGAGCGGCGGGAGCCTTGAAACTCACGACCGAATGGGCGCGGCGCTGCCGCGACTACGCGCGCGAGCATTTGGAAACCTCGACCAACCCTGGCCAGTCCGTCTTCGGCATCGTGCAGGGAGGAATGCACGCCGACTTGCGCCGCGAAAGCGCCAAGCAACTGGTCGACCTCGATTTTCCGGGCTACGCCATTGGCGGGCTGGCCGTGGGCGAGCCGCACGCGGTTTCCTGCGAAATGGCCGCCGCGGCCGCCGAGCTTCTTCCGAAGGATCGCCCGCGGTACGTCATGGGCGTCGGCCTGCCCGAGCAGCTTGCCGATTACGTCGGCTGCGGCGTGGACATGATGGATTGCGTGCTGCCCACGCGCAACGCCCGCAACGGCTGCCTGTTCACTAGCACGGGCCGCGTGAACATCAAGAACGCGGTTTATGCGGACGATCCGCGGCCCCTGGACGAGCGCTGCTCCTGCATGGTCTGCAAAACCTACTCGCGCGCCTACCTGCGCCACCTGTTTCAGGCCAACGAGATCCTGGCGTCGATCCTGAATTCCCACCACAACGTTGCATTTTTCCTTGACATTATGCGCAAGATTCGACAGGCTATCGCGTTCGGGGAACTGGCGGATTTCTCCTCGGAGTTCCTGGCGCGAATCGAAACGGGTGAACCCTGAACCGGGTGTCAGGGTATAAACGGTCAAGGTAGCGGACGTCGCGGTCCCGCACTCCTCGTTCCATTTTAGCAGCGGGGCCTGTTTTGTCTGCGATCGTTCCGGTTGCAATAGCGATGCCGCAGGGTGTGGCGGAGTGAGAGCTATGATGTTTTCAATCAAAACCTTGTCTTTGATGGCCCAGGCCACCGGTCCCGGCGGGATCATGGCCTTTGCCCCGCTGCTGATTATTATGGTCATCTTCTATGTGCTGCTGATCCTGCCCGCGCAGCGCCGCCAGAAGAAAACCACGGAAATGCTGACTGCCCTGAAAAATGGCGACAAAGTGATTACCAACGGGCGGCGTATTCGGCACGATCGTCGGCCTGGAAGGTGACTCCATTCAGCTGCGCATCGCCGACCAGGTGAAGGTAAAGGTCCTGCGCTCCGCCGTGGCCAGCCTCCAACCAGAAAGCAAGGAGGAGTCGTAAGGCCGGGGAAACGATCCATTCATATAACTCTTGCGAGCTGTGAATTCAGCCGCGTTCGTGGAGTCCTGAGCCAGTTCAAGCCATGAATTCTAACCTCAAGTGGAAAGCACTCTTCATCGCAGGCGTCATTCTTGTTTGCATTGTAGGTTTGGTGGGGCGCCCGGATTTTCCCAAGTCCTGGGCCGATGATCAAATCGAATTTCTCGAACAGCATCAAGCTGGGACTGGACCTGCAGGGCGGAACGCACCTGATCTTGCAGGTGCAGGTGCAGGAAGCCATCAGCCAGGAAACCGACCAGACGCTCGACCATATTACGACGCTGCTTCGCGACAAGACCATCCGCTACGACGAAATCCGCAAGCTGGACGACACCCAGATCCTGGTCCACAACATCGCTCCGGAGATAGGCCGGGTCGGCGCGTAACCTGATTGCCGATCAGTTTCCGGACTGGGCCATTTCTCCGGCCCCCGGCGAGGCCTCCGGCTACGTTGTTACGATGTCGCCGACGCGCATCTCCAGCATCCAGCAAGCCGACCATGGACCAGGCGGAAGAAACCATTCGCCGCCGCATTGATGCGCTGGGTTTGACCGAACCGCTGGTCGCTCCCTACGGCCAGGGCGACAACGAAATCATCGTCGAGCTCCCCGGCGAAGGCGACCCCAACCGCGCCAAGAGCGTGATTCAGGCCGGCGGGCAACTGGAATTGCACCTGGTGGTGGATCATACGCCGTACTCGTCCGAAGCGGCGGCCATGGCCGCGCACGGCGGGATTTTGCCTCCGAACGCGCAACTGGTGCAGGGCAAGAGCACCGCAGCTACCGGCGGCAACCCGGCCCCGGATAGCTGGTATCTGATTGACCGCGTCCCTGTCGTTACCGGACGCGATTTGCGCAGCGCGACTGCCGTGCGCAGCACGAAAAATATCGGCTTCTACGACGTGGACTTCACGCTCTCGACGGAAGCGGGCCGCCGGTTCGGACCTTTCACCGAACAGAATATCGGCAAGCAATTCGGCATCGTCCTGGAACACCGGCTGCAAACCGCCCCGGTCATTAACGGACGTATCGATGACACCGGCGTGATCGAAGGCCAGTTCGGCGAGCAGGAAGCGAACGATCTGGGACTGGTTTTGCGCTCCGGAGCGCTGCCCGCTTCGATCAAGTATTTGGAGGAGCGCACGGTTGGGCCGTCGCTCGGTGCGGATTCGATTCGCCACGGCGTACAGGCTTCGATTGTCAGCTTGCTGGTAGTTTTGATCTTTATGGTGGTTTACTACCGCATTTCCGGCGTGAATGCCGTCGTCGCGCTGATTCTCAACCTGGTCATATTGCTTGCCGCGCTGGCCTATTTTGGAGCCGTGCTTACCCTGCCCGGCATTGCTGGCGTGATCTTGACGATCGGCATGGGCGTCGATTCGAACGTTCTGATCTTTGAGCGTATTCGTGAAGAATTGCGCGGCGCAAAAGCGCCCGGTTCGGCAGTGGATGTCGGATTCAAGCGAGCCTTTTTGACGATTATCGACACGCACGTTACGACGATCGTTTCGGCGGCCTTTCTGTTCGTATTTGGAACAGGTCCCGTGCGCGGGTTCGCTGTCAGCTTGGCGGTCGGCTTGTTGGCCAACCTATTTACTTCCGTCTACGTATCGCGCGTCATTTTCGACTGGCACCTGGCGAAGATGCCGCGCGAGGCGGAACTAAGCATTTGATCGGGTTTGGCGGGTAGTTTGCGAAGTCGCGCGGATGCGGCTGTACTTACCGCAGGCAACAGTCCCGTAGGTCCATAGGTAAATTTTAGTTGTGGAATGTCGTTTCGGGAACAAATCTCAAGTGGTTGGTGTCCAACTCTAACGGGTCAGAGTGAGCATGGAATTCTTTAAACAGGTCGGATATCGATTGGATGGGCAAGGCCAAGTACTTCTTATGCCTTATCCGGGCTGCTGCTGGTTCTGGGAATGGCTGTCCCTGATTTCCAAGGGCGGCCCCTACTACGGCATTGATTTTAAAGGGGGTACGGTTGTTGACGTTCGTTTTTCAGGCCCCCCGCCGATCGACACGATTCGAAATGGCTTGGCCCAGCAGGGCATCGGCAATAGCACCATTGTTCCGGTAAGCGACATTGCCCGGCCGAATTCGAACGAAGTCCTGATCAACCTCGAAGAAAAGGGCGAAGGCGCCGAAGCCCTGGACGCCGGGAAATCCGCCATTCTGAATGCCCTGCACGCCACATTGGGCGCCGGCGAACCTGGCAAACAGGACTTCAATGCTGCCGGCGCGGAGACCGTTGCGGATGTTCTTACGCGCAAGGATCCGCTCGCTGCCGGCGCGACGGCCGGGGATCGCTACAAGCAACTGGCCAAGCAGATTGTAGATTTCCGGGACAAAGTTCGCGGCGGGATCGTCACCAATTTAGACGATCTTTCCGCTGCGGGCGCCAGTCCCGCGGTGATCGCCGCGCTTCGGCGATTCGTTTTACACCAGTAACTTCGCCATCGTGAATGTGGAAATTGTCGGCCCGAAAGTGGGCTCGGAACTTCGCCGCCAAGCCGTCATCGTGACCCTGTATGCTTTGGCCGGGATGCTGGTTTATATTGCATTTCGGTTCGAGTGGGTGTACGGTGCTGCCGCCGTATTGGCCGTGTTCCACGACGTGCTCATTACGCTGGGACTGTTTTCCATTTTTCACTTTGAAATTTCGCTGACGGTAATCGCGGCTCTGTTGACTCTGGTCGGCTATTCGATGAACGACACGATTGTGATTTTCGACCGTATCCGGGAAAACACGCGGCTCATGCGCCGCGACCCGTTTGACGTCATCGTGAATCGTTCCATCAACCAAACCTTGTCACGAACAATCCTGACCAGCGGCCTGACATTTCTCACCGTTCTGGTGTTGTTCCTGATGGGCGGCCAGGTTCTGCGCGCTTTTTCCTTTGCGTTAGTGGTCGGAATTCTGGTAGGAACGTACTCAAGTTTTGGGATTGCCGCGCCCTTGGTGGTGGCCTGGAATCGCTGGAGAGGCCAGGACGCGACGGTAGTGGCACGGTAGTGGCACCCGGAACCGCAGCCGGTACTAAGCTCCGGAAGACCTAGGGCGGGTGCGGGCTCCGCCTGGAGCCCGCAGAAAACGATCCTTGGCTTTTCGGCAGGAGGAAAGTAACATGTTTGATGATCTACTCGAATCGACAAACCAGAAAAAGAAGACCAACAAAGGTTGGTCGGTCATTCTTTCCGGACTCGTACAGACGGTGATCCTGGGTGTTCTGGTCCTGATCCCGCTGATTTATACCGAGGCGCTGCCCAAGGCCATGCTCTCGACCTTGCTCATTGCTCCGCCTCCGCCGCCTCCCCCTCCGCCTCCCCCGGCAGTGGTGAAGACGGTCATCAAGCCGGTGGCCCGCTTGATCCAATCCGGAAAACTGATGCAACCGCGCGCCATCCCGAAGGAAGTCGCTGTGTTTAAGGAAGCCGAGCTTCCTCCCGACGTGATCAACAATACGGGAGTTGCGGGCGGCGTGTTCGGTGGCATTCCTGGACAGGGCATCATCGGCGGCGCGGCGCTTCCTCCGCCCCCGAAAGCCGCGGCTCCTTCGCGCATCAAGCAGGGCGGAAACGTGACGGCTGCATCGATCTTGACGCAGACTCGTCCCGTGTATCCAGCGCTGGCCCGGCAGGCGCGTATTCAGGGCAGCGTTGTGCTCCATGCAATTATTGACAAGGACGGCAAGGTCGCGCAGCTCGAAGTGGTTTCCGGGCACCCGCTGCTGGTGCAGGCCGCTTTGGATGCGGTGAAGCAATGGCGGTATAAGCCGACGCTGCTCAACGGCGATCCGGTTGAGGTCGATACGACCATTACCGTTACATTCACGATGGGTGGCTAGTGCAGGACGGCGTCTCGACGGGTCCGGGCTCTACTTGCAGCCCGGCCTCGAACAGGTCCGGGTTGCACTTGCAGCCCGGATCCGGCAAAGGTCGGGCTCTTCAGGGGGTCCCTCCGGCTACGGGCAGCCAATCAGGGTGCGTGAGTTCAGGATGTCAGCCGGGATCTGAAATGGGAGGGTCGCGGCCAGCAAATTTCAAACGAAATAAAAGGGATGCGGGCTGTGCGCCTCGGCGGGCAGCCTGTCCAAAAAAGGAGCGAATCACATGCATTTCAATGTAGCGACTTGGGCAATGAACCTGCTCGTGCTGCAGGGCCAATGGGACCTGCGTACGATGTGGGGCAACATGAGTATCATCGCGAAAGTAGTGGTCGGGATTCTCTTTCTTCTCTCCGCGTGGTCACTCGGCGTCATGATCGATCGCGTCCTGATGTACAGCGCGGCGCGCAAGCAGTCCCGTGTATTCGTGCAGCAGGTTGCCGGCGCACTGCGTGAAGGCAAACTCGACGAAGCCATCTCCATCGCCGAGCGCAACAAGAAGAGCCACATCGCCAAGGTAGTCGCCACCGGCCTTTCCGAATTTCAATCCGCATCCTCGCAGGTTGCGGACATGGAAGTGATCGAAGCTGCCAAGCGCGGCTTGGATCGCTCCGTGGCCATCGTGCATGCCGAAATGAAGCGCGGCCTTTCCGGCCTCGCCACCATCGGCTCGACCGCTCCGTTCGTCGGACTGTTCGGCACCGTGGTCGGCATCATCAACGCGTTTAAGGGCATCGAGACCACCAAAGCGACCGGGTTGTCGGCCGTCGCCGGCGGTATTTCCGAAGCGCTGGTTACCACCGCTCTCGGCTTACTGGTCGCCGTGCCCGCCGTGTGGGCCTACAACTACTTCACCAACAAGGTCGAGGCTTTCGACGTCGAAATGGACAACTCCTCGATGGAATTGGTGAACTACTTCATCACGCGCCGGGCAGGCGGAAAGAAGTAACTCCATGTCCTACAAGCCAAAAGCTGGACCGCAAATGTCGGCCCCGAACGTGATCCCCATGGCCGACATCATGCTGGTGCTGCTGATCATCTTCATGGTGGTCACGCCCATGCTCACGAAGGGTTTGTCGGTGGAACTGGCGAAGGTCTCCAGCCCGACCGATATGCCCAACGCGGATAAGGATGACGCTGTTATCGTTGGCATTTCCGCCAGCGGCGACGTCTACCTGGGCAGCACCAAGTCGGATATTTCGCAAGTCGCCGATCAGGTTCGCGACCGCATCTCCGGAAAACTGGACAAGACGGTTTTCGTGAAGAGCGATGGCCGCGCCAAGTACGGCGACGTGGTGAAAGTGGTGGATGAGATTCGCTCCGCGGGCGTCGATAACGTCGGCTTGTTGACGGACAAGTCCGAACAGAATCGCCGCACCGCTCCACCGCCTCCGCCGGCGGACTAATCCTTGCCGGGACGCGGCGTCTTGTGGCGCCGCTTCCCGGATTCATCTTGGTTATCTCAGCCGTCCCGGTGACCGCCGGGGCGCGGAAGTTTGAATGCGGGCGGGGGCTCTACTTGGAGCCCACCGAAATAAGGAGACACGACAATGGGAATGGACGTTGGAGGAAAAGAAGGCGGTTCGATGGCGACGATGAACGTCGTCCCGCTAATTGATATTCTCCTGGTTCTGATCATTATTTTCATGGTCATCACGCCGTTGACGCCGAAAGGGCTGGACGCGCTGGTGCCGCAGCCGGCGCCGCCGAACCAGAATCAGCAGCAAACCATCGAACAAAAGACGATCGTGGTTCAGTTGCTGGACACCGGGAAACTGAAGATCAACGAAGAGGACGCCACCTGGGACACGCTCGGGCCGCGTCTTTCCGACGTGTTCAAGGAACGCGCGGAAAAAGTCGCATTCGTAAAGGGTGATGACACGGTCCGTTTTGCCGACGTCGCCAGGGCCATCGACATCATGCGCAATTCAGGCATCGACAAGGTCGGCTTGATCACCGCCAATCTCGAAGCGGGGAAGTAAGGCCGGGATATTTCCGGGCAATTCTGTGTTCGGTGTCCGTCTGGATTCTCGATATCATTTTTTGAAGATAAAGTTGCTTTGCTCCGGGGCAATCGTGGTGTAGAGTGTGCGGCTGTGGCCCGTGCGATGGGGTTAAAGGGTCTGGGCTCTACTTGGAGCCCAGCCGGAATTAGATCGCGCGAACCTGCCGGACGCCGGTCAGAGCGTGGGAAAACGGCCAGTGCAAGGGTCAGAAATTTCGTTGCCCTCTCGGGGGGAATAAAAAATATTCGCGGGGACGGTCTGTTTGCCATGAATCCTTTTGCGCATTTTCGTTCTTCCAAAAACAAGAACTCCGTGGCGCTGTTTGCCATGGCCCTCTTTGCGTTGGCCTTCGGAGCCGCGGGTTGCGACAAGCTCAAAGCCCGCGACCTGCTGAACAAGGGCGTTGCCGCCTATCGCGACGGCAAGTTCGATCAGTCCATCGAGGACTTCAAGAGCGCCAAGGACCTTGACCCGACGCTGACCAATGCGCGCCTCTATCTCGCCACGGCCTACGCCACGCAATATATTCCCGGCGCGCCCTCGGACGAGAACATCCGCATGGGCAAGGCGGCGGTCACGGAATTTCAGGATGTGCTCAGCTCCGCCGATCCGAACAACATCTCGGCGATCGACGGCATCGGCTCCATCCTCTACAACATGGCCGGAACTCCCTACAGCCAGCGGGAGATGTTCGAGGAATCCAAGACCTACCACATGAAGCATATCGCGCTGAAGCCCGAGGATCCCGAGCCCTACTACTGGATCGGCGTCATCGATTGGACGCTCTCCTACCGCTCGAACCTGGAAATGCGCGGCAAGTGGCGCCTGGCGCACCTGACGGCCAAGACCTTGAAGGACGACGATCCGATGCCGCCCGACGTTCGCGCCGACTACATCAAGGAAAACGGCCAGATGATCGACGAGGGCATCACCGACCTCAGCAAAGCCATTGAGCTTCGCCCCGATTACGATGATGCCATGGCCTATCTGAACCTCCTGCTCCGCCGCAAGGCTGACGAAGCCGCCACTCCCGACGAGCGCGCTTCCCTGCTCAAGGAAGCCGACTCGTTGGTCGACAAGGCCAAGGAAATCAAGCAGAAGAAAATGGAAGCCCCGGCGAAGACCTAACCTGACCGCCGTTTCGGAAATGTTTTCAGCATCGTGTTTTGAAAAGGCGGCCCTCAAGTGGGCCGCCTTTTTGTCTATCCGCTCGCTGATGCAAGGAGATTTTCATGTCCGCATCCAATCACGTTCCGAACGTCCCGCAAGTTCCCATGTCGAAGAACATCACTCACCCGAAGCTGCGCGCGGTGATTGAAAAAGCGCGTGGTCACTAAGAGCCCGCCGGTGGCGTGGTATCGCACCATGGCGCACAACCCGGAAGTGGCCGCGGCGTTTGCCGACGTACTGGGAAATGCTGCATCGTGGCGGCACGGTGCCGCACGAGATCAAGGAGCTTGCGCGCATTCAGATCGCGCAGATGGTGGGCTGTGAATTCTGCGCGCGGCAAGTCTCGCCGCTCGCCTCCTCGATCACGCAGGCTGAGAAAATGAGCTGCGCGCTTCCTAATTGGGAGCATCCGGACCCTAAAACGCGAGCTGCGCTGCATTACGCCCGGACGCTGACCCTGGACGATGGCCGCGACGCTGAGGTGTACGAGGAACTTCGGAAATTCTACAGCAACGCTGAAATCATCGAGTTGTCCGCCTTTTTCTGTTTCACCGCCGGCGGAAACCGCATGGCCAAGAGCTGGAGTATCGAGCCGCACGGGAAGTTTCGGCCATTCCTTCCGGAGCGATGTCCATTCATGGCAGCAAAGCGCAGAACGCAAGTCTCGAATATTCACATAAGGGCTAGCTAGGACTGCCTTAACCATTGCATCCGCGGATGCCAATTTTCGATGAGCGCCTGATTTGGTGGCGCTGGCGTCCCGCCAGCGGTTTTCTGCCCCGACATGGATTCAAAACCCGCCGGCGAGACGCGACGCCACCCCCTTCACATCGCCGGGCACGCCTAAAGGCACCGCCGGAACTCTTTTCTCCCCACGGGCATCAAATAGACATAAAATAGAAGCCCATGTCTTCGCTGGAAAAACCGGCAGGTCTGTCTTCGCTGGTCGGCGTTGGCGCCAAGACAGAGCGCACGACACGCGCGCTACAGGCTCGGTTTCTCGAGCTTGTCGAAAAAGTCCGCCAGACGCGCCCGGCGAGTGACATCGAGTTGTTGCGGCGCTCCTTCGATTTTGCCGCTGAACAGCACAGCGCACAACTCCGCAAGTCCGGCGACCCCTACCTTTCCCATCCTCTGGAAGTCGCGCACATCCTGGCCGACATGAAGCTGGACATCACCACGCTATGCGCCGCGTTGCTGCATGACGTGGTGGAGGACACGCACATCTCCACGCAGACGCATTGCCGAGCGGTTCGGGCCGGACATCGCGCGCCTGGTCGAAGGCGTCACGAAGATCAATCGCCTGGACCTGCTGGCTCCCGAGGCGCGCCAGGCCGAAAACGTCCGCAAGATGCTTCTGGCGATGGTCAACGACGTTCGCGTCGTCGTCGTGAAGCTGGCCGACCGTCTGCACAACATGCGCACGCTGGGATTTCTTGCGGCCGGAAAAACAGCAACGCATTGCGCGCGAAACGCTCGATATCTATGCGCCCATCGCGCACCGCCTGGGAATGGGCTTGATCCGCGGAGAACTCGAAGACCTCGCCTTCAGTTACCTCGAGCCGGAAGCTTACCAGGAATTGCAAAAAACCGTCGTCTCCAAGCGCAAGGAATTTGAAACTTTTCTGAACGAATTGCAGGACACGATTCGCAAACAGCTTGAAGAAAACGGCATCGCCGCCGAAGTCGACGGCCGTGTCAAGCGGCTGTATTCCATTCACCAGAAAAGCCTCCGCCAGCACCGCACCATCGACCAGATCTACGATCTGCTGGCCGTGCGCGTGATTACTGACACCATCCGCAACTGCTACGCCGCGCTCGGAGTGATTCATCAGGTGTGGCGGCCCGTTCCCGGCAGGTTCAAGGATTACATCGCCATGCCGCGGCCGAACCTGTACCAGTCGCTGCATACGACAGTGATCCACGCCGGGCAGACGTTTGAAGTGCAGATCCGTACGCAGGAAATGCACCGCATCGCCGAGCAGGGCGTCGCCGCGCATTGGAGATACAAGGACGGCAAGGACGTTTCCGACGCGGACGACCAGCGCATTCTGTGGATGCGCCAGTTGATCGAGTGGGTCAAGGAGATGCAGGAGCCTTCGGAATTCATGTCCACGCTGAAGGTGGACCTGTACCCCGAGGAAGTCTACGCATTCACCCCGAAAGGGAAAGTGCTGGCGCTGCCGCGCGGCGCGACGCCCGTGGATTTCGCCTACGCCGTGCACACCGAAGTCGGCAACCAATGCATCGGCGCGAAAGTGAACGGGCAGATCGTTCCGCTGCGCCATCGCCTTACCAATGGAGACGTGGTCGAGGTCCTGACGCAGAAGGGCCACGTTCCCAGCCGCGACTGGCTGAATTTCGTGCGCACCTCCCGAGCGCGCAGCAAAATCCGCCACCACATCAATTTCATCGAGCGCAGCCAGGCCACGGAAGTCGGGCGGCGATTGCTCGAGCGCGAAGCGCGCCAGGCCGGACGCAGCCTCAAAAAGATTCCCGAGGCTGACCTGCTGCGCGTTGCCGGCGAATACGGTTGCGCGAAACTGGAAGACTTGTTCGCCGATTTGGGTTACGGAAAATTCTCCGCGCGGCAGATTATTTCCAACGCCCTGGGCGAAGCCGTCGCGCCGGCAAAGCCCGAGGCTCCCGCCGAGGATGCTCACCACGAGCCTGGTCTCCACCGTCAAACGCATGTTGCGCGTGGGCGATACGACGCTGCAGGTCGGCGGGCAGGACGACCTGATGGTGTTTCGCGCCAAGTGCTGCAATCCGATCCCGGGAGACGAGATCGTGGGTTACGTGACGCGAGGCCGCGGCGTAGCCGTGCACTCGAAATCCTGCCCCAACGTTCAGAATCTGCTGTACCAGGTCGAGCGCCGCATCGATGTGGAATGGGGCGGCGCAGCCGGATCCGTCTATCCCGTCACGCTGCTAATTCGCGCGCAGGACCGCCCCGGCATGCTTGGCTGACATCACCAGCGTCATCAGCGAAACCGGCTCGAATATCCGCACCCTCGGCAGCCACCCCGATAATCTCCACGCCCGCATTGACCTCACCCTGGAAATCACCGACCGCAAACAGCTCGAACGCATCATCGCCAACATCCGGAAAATTTCCGGCATATTCGGAGTGGAACGCTTGTACAAGGTTTAAGTAGGACAGGCTTCAGCCTGTCGCTTTTTTTCCCTCATCCATCGAAGCCCATCCATCGAACTCCACCCGCCGAAAACCCGACAAGCTGCCCTTCGCAGGCTCAGGGTAAAAAGCCTGTCCCACCGGTTATCTTCGAGGCACACACCATTCCACTCCCCGCCCGCTCGGCTACAATTAAACAATGCCCTCTCCCGGCTCAATGCGTTTTCGCCGCTGCGCGCCGCTCGGATCGCTGCTCGCCGCGCTCCTGTTGCTCTCCGCCTGCAAGCCCGCGCAAAAGCCGGATACCACGCAGCAGGACCAGATGCAGATGTGGATGGACAACGTTCCGGAACTGAAGCCGCTCGACGTCTCCAACGCTGAAATCGCCGAACTCCAGAAAGTGCACGATGCAGGCCTCACCGACTCTTCCGCCGTCGCCTTGATCAAGCTGGCGCGCGACCGCCACAAGCCCTTTACCGACGGACAATCGATCGCGGATTTGCTCGCCGCGGGATCGTCCGAACAAACCGCCCTGCAGCTTGCGCGCATGGACCAGCTGGGCCTGTGGGCCGGGCAAGCTCGGGTCCTTCGCCTGGCCGGTATCACGGACAAAACCATTCTGGCGGTGGCTGAGCGCCGCTCAAAAGGCTTGACCGTCCTTTCCGGAGAGAAACTCGGAGAGTTGAAGAATGCCGGTGTGAGCGACGCCGTGATTCTGGAGATGGTCCAGAAGGGAACCTCCGAAAAAGACGTTTCCGCATATATCGCGGAACGCGAACGCGCCGCCGGCGGCCACCACTTCGTCTATCAGGGACACGGCCGAAAAAAACTGGGATGACCGCAAACTCGGGGCACGGCCTGAACGATCTGACGATCCACCTTCCGGAAATCAAGCGGGTATTTTCCAACCACGTCCGCGCGCGGAAATCGAGCCCCCGATGAAACTGGAAATCGTGCAGGCGGGAAATCCGGTCTTGCGGCAACGCGCCCGCCCTCTCACCCCGGCGGAAATCCCCGGCAAACAAATTCAGAATCTGATCGAAGCCATGCGCGATTGCATGAGGGAGGCGCCCGGCGTGGGTCTTGCCGCGCCGCAAGTGGGATTGCCGCTGCAACTTGCGGTCGATCGAGGACCGCGAGGAATACCTGAAGGAGGCCTCGGCCGAATATCTTCGCGAGCGCGAGCGGCGCCCCGTGCCCTTTCACGTCATCATTAATCCGGCGCTCACGGAACTGGATGGCGGCAAAGTGGAATTTTTCGAGGGTTGCCTCAGCCTGGCGGGATTTTCGGCGTTGGTGCCGCGGGCGCGCCGCGTCCGCGTCGAGTACCTGGACGAGCAGGGCAACAAAAAGACCATGGAAGCTTCCGGATGGCACGCGCGAATTCTGCAACATGAAATCGATCACTTGCGCGGGGGCCTGTACATCGATCGCATGTACACCAGAACGTTTACGTCATCCGAGAATTGGGCGGAATTCTGGAAGGCCAAGCCCATCGGCGAGATTCGCAAAAACCTCGATTTAGGCGCTGTTTAAGCGGGTAGAATCGATCCCGGGGTGGTGCATTTCAACCACCCGTGGTGAAAATCGTTTCCACTTTGTCCCCAATCAAGTCCGATCTTTTAATTCATACGACACATTTTTTCGCGAAACCGCGGCCGCGCGCAACTTCCTCGCGACGCGGGTGTTTCCACTGGTGTGCGCGCTCGAATGAAAATACGCGAGCAAGGAAATAAAATTTATAGCCCACAACGGAGGAGAAAAATCATGAAACTCACAAAGGTCATCCTGCACGGCGCTGTTCTGATCGGTCTGGCATTGCCGGCGTTCGCGGGACAGGGCGCCACCATCAATGAACGCAAGGAAAATCAGCAGGACCGCATTTCCAACGGCGTCAACAGCGGCCAGCTCACCGCGGGCGAAACCGCCAACCTGGAGACCAAGGAAACCGCGCTCAACAAGGAAGAACACAACATGCGCGCCGACGATAACGGCCACCTGACCGGCGCCGACCGCGCCAAGCTGGACCATCAGCAGAACAAGCTCTCCCGCCAGATTTACGCCAAGAAGCACAACGGGCGCAAGCAGTAGTCTCCCGCCTTCGTTCGGCCAGGGCCCCTGCGTCTTTCCAGGGGCCCTTTTTTTTGCGAACCGACGCCGGCCGCGCCAGTTTCTTCCAGGGTATTGCCTTCCATTCGCACTACATTTTGACCCACGCACCCCGCCCCGGTAGAATCGTTTCACCTTGACGGAGACAACTCGGCTTCGGCCTTTTTTTTCGGCGGGCTCGAAACGGTGCCTGCTTCCCACGGTTTTATGCGCATGCGGATTGCTGGCTGCGGGCTGCACGATGCCGCTGGGCCCCGGTTTCCAGTTTGCCGGCCGCCAGACGGAAATTCGTCCCGCTAGCAATGCGCCCGGCACGCTTCACGTCCGCGTTGTCGATCACCTCGTGAATGCCGGCGACCGCAAACTCGATTCGCTGGAGGTCCGGCTGCCGCAAGGACCCGCCTTTGGGACCCGGAATCTGCGAGTCAGCGTCGAAGGCAAGGAAATTCAGCCGCAACAAAGTTCAATCGTCGACCAGCGCATGATGCGCGCGGCGTTCACTCCACCTTGGGAACAAAAGCAGCGCAGTTTGGTCGTCACCGAATGGGACCTGGCTCCGAAATCCCCGGCTCGCGGATCCATTGCCGCCACCGCCGACGGATTTTACATCGCGGACGAAACCGCGCTGCCGATCTGGC
Source organism: Terriglobia bacterium (assembly GCA_963779275.1). Lineage (GTDB taxonomy): Bacteria > Acidobacteriota > Terriglobia > Acidiferrales > UBA7541 > Palsa-360. The sequence goes on along the minus strand of CAVZXL010000011.1, from coordinate 705,023 downwards.
AGACTCCCCCCGGCGTTTTTTCGATGGGCGCAGCCGAATCCTGACCGTGAACTGTTGACCATATTTGCTCCGCCGGATTTTCGCATCCTTGCCCCGGGCAAGGCCCTGAAGCGCGGGAAAAGCGGTCCGGGCAATCTCGCGCCGCAAAGTTTTCGCCTTCGGCCGGACAAGGATTTTTTGCCCTACGTGGTCGCCGGGCGCTATCAGGAATTGTCAATCCGCGAGCGGGAAGGCTCCGTCGGTTTTTGGACGTTCCGCCCGCTGGACCCGCAAGCAGCGAAAACAGCGGCGGCGCGCCTGGCCTCTTCCATGCGCGCGCTGTCGGATTATTTTGGCCCCGTAACGAATGGGAAACCAACCGTTCACGTTGTTGAATCTCCCGCCGATCTGCCTATAGAGTTCGGAAGTTTGGAAAGCGTTCCACCCGAGGGGCTCCCCGCTTCGCCCTCAGTCCCTGGCGCAACCGCGGACACTGCCTACGGAGGGAATTCTTTTCCGGGAGGAGCATTGCTCGATTCGCGCGCCGTCGCGGAGGGAATTGACGGCGAAGCCGCCCTGCAGCTCGTGGAGTACGAGTTGGCGCGAACCTGGTTCGGCTGGCGCGTTCGGCCGACGGCCGAAGCGCAAATTCTGATGGGCCGCGGCGTGGGCTTGTTCGGCCTTGGTGCTTGCCGCCGAGTCTCGCGGGCCGGACGAGCGAACCCGCACGATCGCGTCGCTGATTGAACGTTATGACCGGGCGCGGGCCATCGCGCCGGACCGGCGCCTGATGGAGCCGCCCTTCGGCTATTCGCGGGCCGAGCGCATTTCGAGCGGCTATCGCGCGGCGCTGCTTTTTGTTGCACTCGAGGACCTTTGCGGGCACGATGCATTGCGCCAGGCCTTCCGCGATATCGTTCGTTCCCGCGCGGGGGATGAAGCGGGATACGAAGAGCTGCGCGCCGCCGTCGAATCGGCGTCGGGACGCGACCTGGCCGATTTTTTTCGCCGCTGGCTGAATCAGCCCGGCGTCCCGGACGAATTTCGCGGCCGTTACGCCCGGCCGTGAACGGGGCCGGTTTTCAAAAAACTTTGTCAGAAAATCGCACCAGGAGGATCGCATGATCGATACAGTCGCCACCGACAAGGGACCAAAAGCCATTGGGCCATATTCGCAAGCCGTGCGCGCGAATGGATTCGTATTTCTTTCGGGCCAGATTGCTCTCGATCCCAAGACGCAGCAGCTTGTCGAGGGCGGCATCTCGCATCAGACCGAGCGCGTGTTTGAAAATTTAAAAGCCATCCTGGAGGCCGCGGGATCTTCCCTGCAAAATGTGGTCAAGGCCACCGTATTCCTCGCGGATATGACCGAATTCGGCGCCATGAATGAAGTGTATTCCCGCTACTTCACAGGCAATCCTCCCGCGCGTGCGACCATCGAAGCTTCGCGCCTCCCGCGCAACGCTCGCGTCGAAATCGACCTGATCGCCCTGGTCTCAAAGTAGGGACGCGGTCCTCCGCGGGAATTCTCCGTGAACCTCATGCCGTGCCGTGCCCCTGGGCCCGGCCCCCGGCCGGCGCTTCCGGGGCGGCAGCTTTGCCCCCGTGGTTTTAGTTTGGAAAGCGCGAATCTTGGGGTAGATTGGTAGTAGTCGGTGCCTTAGCCGAACCCGTGGGGGAGGCTCGTCTTGTCCTTTCAAGAGAAGATGCAAACGACAGCGCCCGGCCGGTTTTCCGCGCCTTCGTTCTTCTCTGCCTGCAGGCGGCACTGGGCCGGAATTTTTCACGGCCAATCCTCCGCGGGCCGCCCGGAACACATTTCCCTGAGCCAGGATTTTCCCAAGCAGGACTGCACTCCTGAACTGCGCGGACTGCTGGACATGCTGCAATCCATCCGCCAACGAATATTGGCGAATAATTTTCTGGGAGGTTGGACGGCCTGGGCCGCCTGGATTTTGATCGGCTTGATCGTGGTTCTGGCGATCAGCCCGAAACTGGCGCTGGCCATGATCCTGGCGGCATTTTTGGCCGCGGCCGGCGCGGGCATCATTCTCCTGTGGACTTGGCGAACGAGGCTTTCCACCTACCAGACCGCGTGCCGGCTCGATTCCGCGGCCAGCCTGCAGGACCGCGTATCCACGGCCATCTACCTGGGCGACGCGAAGAATCCCGGAGGGATGATCGAGCGGCAGCGCGGTGACGCACTGGCGCGAATTGCGAAACTGGACGCGCGCGGATTTTTTCCGCTGCGGGCGCCGCTCGCCGCTCGCCGCGCCGCGGTGCTCGCCCTGGTCGTTGCCGGTCTTTACGTCTACCGCCTGCATCACAAGCCTCCCCTGGTGGCGCTGCTGCAATCCACGGCGCGTTCGCCGCTGGTCCAGTCCATCGTTTCGCCGCTGGTGAACGCCATAGAAAAGGATCTGCAAAGGACCCTCGCGCTGGTGTCCAGCAAGCCGGACGCCCTGTCCGACGAAACGCGGCCCCCGGACGCGGCACTTTCCGGCGACGATCTCTGGCAATCCAGCAACGACAAGGGAACCGACGCAATGGAAGGGCAGCAGGACGCGCTTGAAACCCCCGACAGCGCTTCGCCCCAGGACCAGATGCAGTCTCCCAACGATCAAAACGGTTCGCCGTCGGAGTCCGAGCAACAGGGCATGGACAGTCCGCAAGCCAAGGACGGCAAGTCGGGCGATACTGGCGGAAACAGCTCGCAGAAATCGGGCTCGCAGGGCTCGCAAAATTCAAAGGAATCGCTGAGCCAGTCGCTGATGCAGGCCTTGAAAAACATGATGTCGAATTCGCCGAACCAGAAATCCAGTGACAGCAAGGGCCAGCAGCAGCCCAACTCGCAAGGCGCTCCGCAATCCGGGGATTCCCACCAGCCCGGAAACTCCGAAAGCGACAAAAAGGGAGATTCGCGGGGCAGTTCCGACGCCAAACAGAAGGCCACGCAGAGCGCCAGCAACGGCGCCGGAAGCCAGGCGGGCTTGAAGGACCTGCGCAAGGAACTGGATTCGCATCCGGTGAACGCCGTGCCCGATCGCGTGGCGCTCGAGGCCAGCGATTTCAAGGACCAGACGCGCATGCGCGTCGACACCGAGACCGGCGCGGCTCAAATGGCCCTGCGCAACGCCTCGCCTCAGTCCCAGGCCGTCATCAATGGTGCGGAGCAGGAAAATATTCCCGCGCGCTACCGTCTGTATGTGCAGCGCTATTTTGAACACGCGGATAGTTCCAAACCGTAACCCGGGTTTTCGGGCGCACGCAATCGCAAGAGGATTTCGGAACAGTCGGATGCCAAATCCAAGGATGAATTCATGACCAGCCCGGTGGGAACGCAAGGCCCGATGAGCAACCAGCCCCTCGGCCAGCAGGCGGAATTTCTCGCCGAAAAAATTGGCGAGGTCCGCAATGAAATTTCCAAGGCCATCGTGGGCCAGACCGAGGTGGTCGACGGCGTGCTCATCGCGCTGCTGGCCGGCGGGCACGTCCTGCTGGAAGGCGCGCCAGGCTTGGGAAAAACCATGCTGGTGCGCACCCTCGCGCAGGCCGTGGCCCTGAAATATTCGCGCATTCAATTCACGCCCGATCTGATGCCCGCCGACGTCATCGGCACTTCCGTGGTCCAGGAAAACGACGAAGGCAGAAAAACGCTGGGATTTCAGCCCGGCCCGATCTTCACGAATCTGCTGCTGGCCGATGAAATCAATCGCGCCACGCCGAAAACGCAGTCGGCGCTGCTCGAGGCCATGCAGGAAAAGCAAGTCACCGTGGCGCACACCTCGCACCAGCTCGAGGAACCTTTTTTCGTGATGGCCACGCAGAATCCGCTCGAAATGGAAGGCACCTACCCGCTGCCCGAAGCGCAGCTGGACAGGTTTCTGTTCAAGCTGCGCGTCCCTTTCCCGGGGCGCGAGGAATTGCACGACATTCTGGACCGCACCACGCAAGGCTCCACCGCCACGGTTTGCCCGGTGGTCAACGGCCCGCAAATTCTGGAAATGCGGCAGATTGTGCGCACCGTGCCGCTCGCGCCGCACGTCCAGGAATACGTGGTGAAGCTCACGCTGGCCACGCACCCGGAGGGCCGCGAAAACGTTTTGGCCAGCAAATATATCCGCTACGGCAGTTCGCCGCGTGGCGCGCAGACACTGATCCTCGGCGGCAAGGTGCGCGCCCTGCTCGACGGGCGCTTCAACGTCAGTCTTGAGGACATTCGCGCCCTGCTGCTGCCCGCGCTCCGCCATCGCATCATTCTGAACTTTGAAGCCCAGGCGGATGGCCGCACGCCCGACGATCTGCTCGAGGAAATCGCCGGCAAGATTTCTCCAAACTGACGATCGATTGTCCAGGGGAGTCCCGCGGCAAGGCGCCCCGAGGCGCCGGGCCGGGGGGAGGTTTTTTCGTTTTCGCCAAATTGCCATGAGTTCGCCACTGCTGCTGGATCGCGAATTTCTAAAAACGCTCGAACAGGTCACGCTTCTGTGCCGCGCCAACCTGGCCGGCGCGGTGGGCCCCGAGCACCGCTCCCGCACCCGCGGGCCCGGCATGGAGTTCGCCGATTACCGCCGCTACAGCTTCGGCGACGACCCGCGCTCGCTCGATTGGAGCGCTTACCTTCGCCTCGGAAAACTCTTCCTCAAAATTTACGAAACCGAGCAGCACATTCCCGTGCGCATTTTGCTGGATCGCAGCCAGTCCATGGACTGCGAAACTTCCGGCGAATCGAAATTCCTGTATGCCCAGCGCCTCGCGGCCACGTTTGCCTACCTCGCCCTCTTGCATCTGGACACCGCCGCCGTCATTCCTTTCGCCGCGCGGCTGCAAAAGCCGCTGATCGTCTCCGGCGGGCGCGACCGCCTGTGGCCCGTTCTCGAATTTCTCGGCGAACAGAGTTGCGGCGGCGGCACCGATTTGTTCGGCGCGGTCAAGGAATTCATGGGCGCGTTTTCCTCGCGCGGAATTGTCATCCTGATCTCCGATTTCTTCGACGAGCAGGGCTGCGAGCGCGCCGTCGAAATGCTGCGCTCGGCGGGCCACGATTTCGTCCTGCTGCAGGTGCACAGCGCCGAGGAGCAGCGGCCCACGGCGTCCGGCGAGCTGATTCTGGAAGACGCGGAAACCGGGGCGCAGCGCACCGTCGAATGCTCGCCGCAAAACACGGCGCTCTATGAACGCAGGTTCCTGGAATTTTCCGCGCGCTTGCGGCGCCTGGCCCTGCGCAACGGCGGACGCTACGCCCGCGCCCTCACCAGCATCGCCTATCAGGACTTCGTTCTCCGCAGCCTGCGCAGCGGGCAGGTGCTGGCATGAATTGGCTGGCCCTCAGTCCGCTGCAAATCGCCGGCGCATGGGCGGCGCTCGCCGGGCTTGCGTTGTGGCTCTATCTGCACCACCGGCGCCCGCAACACCGCAAGGTTTCCACGCTGCGATTCTGGGCCAGCGTGCAGCCGGTTTCGCAGCCGCGCCGCCGGCAGTTGCGCGAGCCCTGGGCGCTCGTGGCGCAGGTTTTATTTTTGCTGCTGCTCGTGCTGGCGCTGGCCAATCCCCGGTGGGGAGCGGTCTACGAGGGCCGCGCCGTGGCCATCGTGTTTGACGCTTCCGCCTGGTCGCAGGCGCGCCCAGCGGGAGGATCTTCCTGGATCGACCGCGAGCGCGCCGAAGCGCTCCGCCTGGTGGATTCGCTGCCGTCGAACGACCGCGTCCTGCTGCTTCGCGCCGAGCCCGATGCGCCGCCGATACTCCCCTTCACCAGCGATCACGCGGCGTTGCGGCGCGCCATCGAGACCGCGCAGCCCTCGAGCGGCGTCGCCGACATCCCTCGCGCCCTGGAAATGGGCAGGGCGGCGCTGGCGGGTTCGCGTCGCGGCCTGCTGGCCTATGTCGGCCCCGGCATGATCGATGACGAGCAGGCGCGGCGCCTCGAGGAATTTCGCGCGTCACTGGAAACGCCCGCCGATTCCAGCGTCTCCCCGCAATTTCTAGTGCGGCTTGCGGACAATGGTTCCGCTCTGGACGATCGCGGCATCACGCGCCTCTCCCTGCGCCGCGACGCCGCGCAGCCCGATCGCTGGCACTTGCTCACCCAGCTGAAAAATTACGGCGACGCCAGGGCGGACCTTGTCCTGAAGCTTTCCGTGAACGGCCAGCCGCTCGGCCAGCGGCCGATCACGCTCACGCCGCGCGAACTGGCCAACACCGAAAATGAATTTATCTGGGCGCAGGGCGGATTGCTGCAGGCGGAAATTTCTCCCGCCGACGAATTGGACGCGGACAATCGCGCCGTCGTCGCGCTTCCCGCGTTCCGCACCGTGCGCGTCGCGATTTTTGCCAACCCTGGTTCCGCCTTCGCCTCAAGTTTGCTCTCCGTGTTGTCCGGCAATCCTTACGTGCAGCCGCAGATTTTCCCGCCGGAAATGGCCGCAAGCGTTTCGCCAGACGTGGCCATTTATCGCGGCACAAGCCTGCCGGTCGAGCCTGCATCCAACTCCATCTGGTTTCTGAGCGGCCCTTCTGCCGCTAATTCCAAATCCATGCGCGTCACCCAGTGGAGCGCGCAGCATCCCGTGACGCGCTGGGTCCGCACGCAGGACGTGAGCGTGCACAATACGGCGACACTCACGCCTCTGCCGGGCGATACCGTGCTGGCCTGGTCCGATGCAAATCCGCCGGCGCCGCTGATCCTGGCCCGCGAGCAAAACGGGCGCAGGATGCTCATCGTCGGCTTCGATCCTCAGGATTCCAATTTCCCGCAGGAGTCCGCGTTCCCTCTGTTCATGGCCGGCGGCATGGAATGGATGACGCATTCGGTGGAGGAAGCCGCCGACTCGCTATCGACCGGAGAGCTGGATGTACCGGGGCCCGTAACGCGAATTGTCTCGCCTTCGGGCCGGGATGTGGCATTCGCGCGCAAGGGTTCGGACGCTCACCTCCTCGCATTGGAAACGGGAATTTACCGCGTCACCGGCCCCGGCGGAGAAACCAGCCTCGCTGTCAACGCCCCCTTGCTGCCCGAGCAGCGGATGACGGCCGCGCCCGTGGAAACCGCGGGCGTCGAGAGGGAACCGCTTCCGCCCGTGAGTTGGGACTTATGGCGCTGGCTGGTGCTGCTGGCCGTGGTCGCGCTGTTGCTGGAGTGGTGGCTGTATTACACCTCGCGCGAACGCCAGCGGAACGCGGAGATTCGCGAAACGCCCGTGGATGCAACGTTGCAAAAATCGGATCTGGAATTGGACGAGCGCGAGGAATCGGAAATTCGCAACCCGAAAATCACATCCGGGATTTCTTATCGATGAGCATCGGCCGCAAAATCCGGATGGATGACGAGACAATGGCAACGCCATGACGTTCGATCATCCCATTTTTCTCCTGTTGCTCGCGCTGCTGCCCGTCCTCTGGCTGTGGATGCGGCGCCTGCCGGGCGCTTCGCACATGTGCCTGGCGCTGAAATGCGCCGCGTTCGCCGTGCTGGCGATTGCGCTGGCCGATCCCTGGGCGCCGTTGCGCGTCGAGCACCTGGCCGTCACCGTGCTCATGGATACTTCCGCCAGCATGCCGCTGGAATCGGTGCAGCGCGGAGAAGCCATGTTGCGCGATCTTGTTCGCAAGAATAAGGGCGCGGAGTTGCGCCTTATCACCTTCGCCGGACATCCCACTCTCCGCGATGTTCCCGCGCAGCCCGATCAGGTGCGCATTCCGCAGGGCGTCGATCCGAAAGAAGGCATGGCCACGAACGTGGAGGATGCACTGCAGCTCGCGGTCAGCACTTTTCCGCCACAGGGCGCGCGCCGAATCCTACTGATCAGCGACGGCAACGAAAATCGCGGACATGCCCTGAACGAAGCACTGCGCGTGCGCGAGCGCGGCGTCACCGTGTACACCGTGCCCGCCGGCGGCACCGCGCCGCTCCCCGTGAAGGTGGAAAGCGTTGCGTCTCCGCAGGATGTTTTTTCCGGCGAGCATTTCACGATTTCGCTGCGCATGGAAAGCGGCGGAGAAATAAAAGCGCGCGTCTGGATCACCACCCAAGGCCAGGAAATCGGATCGACGACCGCGGATTTGCAGCCCGGCAGCAACCAGGTGGACGTGGGCGCGCGAATCTCGGCCAGCGGCGTGAGCCTGATGCAGGTGCACATCTCCAGCGCGGGAGCCGAGCAGGCGCTGGTTTCGCAGGCGGTGACGGTGCGCCGCCCCCGCGTTCTCTACGTTTCCGGAGGCCGCGAAACTTCCGCTCCGCTGCTGGACACGCTAAAGCGCGCCGACGTCGACGTCGAGCTGGCCACCGCTTTCCCGGTCCTTCATCCGGCCCGCGATTGGGACGCGGTTATTCTGGACAATTATCCCGACCACGAACTCGCTGCCGATGAAGATTCCGTCCTGGAACGATACGTGTATGCCGGCGGAGGGCTGGTCTTCATCGCGGGCGACAGCAACGCGAAGCTTGCCACCGAGCCCAAAACGCCCTTCGAGAAAATGCTCCCGGTCCGCGCCCAGCCCCCGCCGGAAAAACCCACCGCCGTGGCCCTGGTGCTGGACAAATCCGGCAGCATGAGCGGCCCGAAAATCGAAATGGCCCGCGACGCCGCCCGCGCCAGCATCAAGACGCTTCGCCCCATCGATCTCATCGGCGTCGTTTCCTTCGACGAAACTTTCAACTGGGTGATCCCCATGGGTCCGGCCGGCTCGCTTGAGGACAAGAGCAACCTCATCAACCAGATCACCGCCAATGGCGGCACGAAAATTTACCAGGCCGTGCAATCCGCCTTCGACGCCATCGTGGACCAGAAAGCCACGCACAAGCACATCATCCTGCTCACCGACGGCGTTTCCACGCCCGGCACGCAGGAGGATTTTCCGAAGCTCGAGCGCGACGCGCTCGCCAAGCACGTCATCATCTCCACCATCGGCGTCGGTGATTACATCAACCGCGAATTGCTCGACGAACTCGCCCGCAAGACCAAGGGAAAATCCCATTTCGTCGAAAATCCCGAAAGCATTCCGCAAATCATCAACGCCGAGGTGAAATCTACCGAAGACCTGGCCATTCAGGAGCGCCCCGTGCGCGCCGTGCGCGTGCGCCCGGTCGAATTTACAGACGGCATCGATTTCACGAAGGCGCCGCGCCTGCTCGGATTCGTGCAGGCCGAGGCCAAGGAAAATTCGGAAACCATTCTGCGCGTGGACGGAAAAAAGCCGCTCCTGGTCCGCTGGCGCTACGGCCTGGGCAGGGTGACCGCGTTCATGTCCGATGCCCGGAGCCGCTGGGCCGAGCCCTGGGTGCGCTGGGAATCGTTCGGAACCCTCTGGCCGCAAATGGTCCGCGACGTTTCTCATCGCGACCGCACCGTCCGCGCCGGAGTCCGCCCCGGCGCCCGCGAAGGCGAAGCCGTGGTGTTTTACGACGTGCTTGCCGATGCCGGAAATCCCGCGGCAGAGACCCTTACCGGAGCCGCAGCCCCGCACATTCTGGTCGAGTCGCCCGGCCAATCTCCGCGTTCGATTCCGCTCGAGCAAACCGCTCCAGGCCATTTCGAGGCGCGCATTCCCGCCGATCAGGGAGGCCTCTACCGCATCGTTTCCGGCAGCTCGGAGTTGATTTTGCCCGAAGCCGGTTTCTATCACGAGTCGGACGAGACCAAGCCGCAAGCGATCAACACGGCGCTGCTCGGCGAGATCAGCCGCGTGACCGGCGGCCGCATGCACCCTTCGCTCGACGAATTGCTCACCGACAAAGGGAGCCTGGTGCGCGAACGAAAACCGCTCTGGCCCTACTGGCTGATTCTCGCGCTGATTCTGAACTTTTTGGAAGTAGCGCTGCGAAAAGGATTCTTCGAGCGCCTCGCAACGTGGATGGGAGCAACCAGTAGGACAGGCTTCAGCCTGTCAGGTTTTCGCGCGAATAGTTGAAAAAATAACCCCGACAGGCTGAAGCCCGTCCTGCCAAAACCTTCTCGCTCATTTTATGAATTTCAGCGGCGATCAGCGCGGGTCTACGTCCTTCGCAGGTTGAACCGTCGGAGGGCGCGCCGCATCCAGGGCCTGCTCGATGTTTTCCAGCGACTGGCCTTTCGTCTCCATCCCGATAAAAATATACGCGAATCCCGCCATGGCGAAAAAACCAGCCAGGTAAGTAAAGGCCGGAAAGAGCGCCGCGACCGACGCCTTGGGCGTAATGATGTTGGAAGACCCGACGATCAGCGCCAGCCCTAGGGGGCCGATCACCTTCCCCAGGCCGCCAAAGCCATAGGCTGAACCCATGCCCGTGGTGCGCAGGGCCACGGGCCACACCTCGGCGGAATAGGGGCCGACGATGGCGAACCCGCCATCCGCAAAGGCATTGTTTACAATAAGAAGCAGCCAAAACAGGGATACGCCGCCGACGAAAACATTGTGGTAGACGGCGGCCAGGATCATCAGAATCGCGGCGCCGAAACTGGCAATGGCCCCGGACGGCTTCCGGCCAATGGCATCGGAGAGGTAGGAGAGGCCGATACGCCCAAATAATCCCGCAAAATTAACAAAAATAAGGAGATATGATGCTCTGGCAGGGGTTATGCCCAGTAGTTGCACCAGCAGTGTCGGAACCCACAAAGTAAGCCCGTAATAGCCCGTCTGCGCCCCTAGATTGGCTATCCAGGAGACGGCCAGGCTCCTGGGGTACCGGAAGATATCCGAAAGGCGGGACATCGGAAGCTTCTGTCCTTCGGGGGTGTTCATGGGGAGGTCGTCAGGCGGCATTTCCAGGGCCCAGGCCAGCGATTTTCGGGCTTCATCCACACGGCCCATCTGGATGAGCCAGCGGGGCGATTCCGGAACCCAGGCGCGAATCAAAAGGGTAAGCAGCCCGGGCACCATGCCGATTGCGAATAGCCCTCGCCATCCCACATACGGCGTGGCATAGGCCCCCAACGCGGCCCCCAACAGAACTCCGATGGGCACGGCGGCGGTTACCAGGCCTCCCACCATGCCCCGCTTGGAAGCAGGGACGAATTCCTGCACCAGCGGAAGGTCCACGCAATACAGGCCGCCGACGCCGAATCCGATCAGGAAGCGGAAAACCGAGAGAAAAATCCAGGCGTTGTCCGGCGTAAAGGTAAGAATCCCGGTGGCGATCGAGAAGTTGATCACCGTCATGAGGAACACTTTGCGGCGGCCGATCTTGTCCGCCAGCCAGCCGTAAAAAACGGCGCCGCCCATGGCGCCGAATCCCGATGACAAAAGAATGACGGCCGATTCGCCGAAGGTGAGCTTCCAGGGGCCGGCAATGAAAGCCACCACGTAGCCGATGAGGAAGTAGTCGAAGAACTCGAGCATGTCGCCCAACACGGCGGCGGCGATAATCCGGCGTTGGTTGCCGGTCAGGGTGGTCTGACGTTCCAGGTAATTTAGCATTCTGATTTTTAAATTATTGGTCGAAGGATCATACACCACGCGCGAGCGGGAATCACGGGGTTGTCGTGGGGCAGGCGCTCTTGCCTGTCCGGTTTTTGTAAGTGGGGCATAGACTCAAACCGGACAGGCAAGAGTGCCTGTCCTACAAAATCCAACCGGCGATGCTGAGCATTTGGTTTTTGCATGGTCAATCGGCGGGGGCTTCGCTATGATTCGCAGGAGCGCGGAAAATAGAAAATGCACCTGACGCCACGGGAAATCGACAAACTGATGATCGCCACGGCGGCGGAACTGGCCCGCAGGCGCCGTGCGCGCGGCCTGCGGCTGAATTATCCCGAAGCGCTGGCGCTGATCACCGCGGAAATTCTGGAGGGGATTCGCGACGGCCGCTCGGTTTCCGACCTGATGGAATACGGGTCGACAATTCTCAAGCACGAGGACGTGATGGAAGGCGTTCCGGAAATGATCGACGAGGTGCAGGTGGAGGGAACGTTTCCGGATGGGACCAAGCTGGTGACGGTGCATCATCCGATTCGGTGATTAGTAGAACAGGCTTCAGCCTGTTGGTTTTTGTTTACTCAAACATTTAACCCGACAGGCTGAAGCCTGTCCTACTACTGGTCGAGAGGCGCTCATGATTCCCGGTGAATACATTCTGGCGGAAGGCGACGTGATCGCCAATAACGGGCGCCGCGAAATCGAACTCGAGGTCGCCAACTCGGGCGACCGGCCGATTCAAGTGGGATCCCATTTTCATTTTTTTGAGGTGAACCGGGCGCTGCGGTTTGAGCGGGGCGCCGCGTTCGGCATGAGGCTCAATATTCCGGCGGGAACTGCGGTGCGGTTCGAGCCCGGGGACACGAAGAAGGTAAGTCTGGTGGAGATCGGCGGATCGAAGATCGTGCACGGGCTGAATGGCTTGACCAACGGCCACGCGGACGAATCCACCAAGGCGCGCGCGCTGAAGCGCGCTGCCGAACAGGGATTTTAGAATTCGCGGCCAGGCCTGCATTCGGCAGATGTAGCGCCCGCCTTCAGGCGGGCATTTTGGAGGCAGCGCGGATGCCCGCCTGAAGGCGGGCGCTACATTTTCAGAGCAGGGGCACGGCCCGCCGCGGCGGATGCCCTTATTTGATGCGACCAACAAGGTAGACTGCGAAGAACTAACCCATGAGCCTGAAAATTCCACGCCGCCAGTACGCCGACCTTTATGGGCCGACCACCGGCGATCGCGTGCGCCTGGCCGACACCGACCTATTCATCGAAATCGAAAAGGATCTGACCACGCCCGGCGACGAAGCGAAATTCGGCGGCGGCAAATCGATTCGCGACGGCATGGGGCAATCGTCGACGGCGGTGGCGGCGGACGGCGTGCTCGATCTGGTGATCACGAACGCGATGATCGTGGATCACACCGGCGTCTATAAGGCCGACATCGGCATCCGCAACGGGCGCATCACGGGCATCGGCAAGGCGGGCAATCCCGACGTGATGAGCGGCGTGACGCAGGGAATGATTATCGGCGCGGGCACCGAAGTGATTGCCGGCGAAGGAAAAATCGTCACCGCGGGCGGAATCGATTCGCACGTGCATTTCATCTGCCCGCAACTGATCGAGACCGCGCTTTCCGGAGGACTCACAACATTAATCGGCGGCGGCACCGGGCCCGCCACCGGCACCGACGCCACCACGTGCACTCCGGGCGCGTGGAACATGCACCGCATGTTGGAATCGGCCGATGGGTTTGCGATGAATCTGGGATTTCTTGGAAAAGGGAATTCTTCTTCTCCCGCGCCGCTGCGCGAGCAAATCGAAGCGGGCGCCATCGGCCTGAAATTGCACGAGGACTGGGGCACAACGCCGGCGGCCATCGACTGCGCGCTTTCCGTCGCGGAAGAACACGACGTGCAAGTCGCGATTCATACGGACACGATCAATGAAGCGGGGTTCGTGCAGGATTCGATTCGCGCGTTCAAGGGCCGCACGATTCACACGTACCACACCGAGGGCGCCGGGGGAGGGCACGCCCCGGACATCATCAAGGTTTGCGGCGAGTTGAATTGCCTGCCTTCGTCCACCAATCCCACGATGCCGTTCACGGTGAATACCCTCAACGAGCATCTGGACATGCTGATGGTGTGCCACCACCTGAGCCCGTCGATTCCGGAGGACGTGGCGTTCGCCGAATCGCGCATCAGCGCCGAGACGATCGCCGCCGAGGACGTGCTGCACGATTTGGGCGCAATCAGCATGATGTCGTCGGATTCGCAGGCCATGGGGCGCATCGGCGAAGTGATCACGCGCACCTGGCAAACCGCTGACAAAATGAAGCGGCAGCGCGGCGCGCTCGCCGGCGACAAACCCGGCAGCGACAATGCGCGCGTGAAACGCTACGTCGCGAAATACACGATCAATCCGGCCATCGCTCACGGCATTGCGCACGAAGTCGGCTCGGTGGAAACCGGAAAGCTCGCGGACCTGGTGTTGTGGAAGCCGGCGTTTTTCGGCGTGAAACCCGAAATGATCGTGAAGGGCGGGATGATCGCGTGGTCGGTGATGGGCGACGCCAACGCGTCGATTCCCACGCCTCAGCCGGTGATTTACCGGCCCATGTTCGGCAGCTACGGCGGAGCGCTGCATTCCACTTCGTTGACGTTTTTATCCAAGGCCGCGGTGAATTCGGGATTGCCGGCAACGCTCGGATTGAAAAAGAAAGGCGTGGCGGTGAACCGCTGCCGCGGGCTTACCAAACGCGACATGATCCACAACGACGCGCTGCCGAAAATCGAAGTCGATCCGGACACCTACGAAGTGCGCGCGGATGGAGTGCTGCTGACGTGCGAGCCGGCGCAAGTGCTGGCCATGGCGCAGCGGTATTTTTTGTTTTAGTGGCACAGGCTTGAGCCTGTGGGGTTTTGTCCAGGCACGATTGAAAATACCCGCGACCAACTCCACAGGTTGAAGCCTGTGCCACTAAGACCAGGGCCCTTTCACCAATCCGGGAATGAGGATCGGACGAGCGAAGTGGATGGCGCAAACTAAATAATGTGGGGCGACGCGCTCATCATCGACCGCCTGGTATTCCCGGCAAACCTCGACGATTTGCAGGCGAAGGAAGAAGACAAGCTGGTGCTTGCGTGGGAGCAGCGCCGCTGGGCACGCGGGCGATTCACCACAGCGATGGGGAGAAAGATCGGGATCGCGCTGCCGACCGGAACCGCGCTGGTGCCTGGCGCCATTTTATGGATTGGCACGGACTGGTATCTGAAATTGGAAGCGGCCGCGGAGCCGGTGCTTGAAATTTTTCCGTCGGACCATAAACACGCGGTGCGAATCGCGTTCGAGGTCGGCAACCTGCATTTTCCTCTGGCCCTGCAGGAAAATAAACTTCTTGTGCCGGACGACAAGGCGATGATCCGGCTGATGGACCGCCTGGGCGCGCTTTGGGAGCGGAAGCAGGCGGTGTTCGATCCCATCGGGAGTTCGCAACTGCAAGGACATGGATAATTTTCTCAGCCTGCTGCAATTTTCGGACGGCCTTTTCCCGGCGGGGGCGTACGCGCACTCGTTCGGTCTGGAATCCTACGTTCAGTCCGGGCGCGTGATGGACGCGGCCGGCGTCGAAGATTTTCTGCGCGCATATCTGGGCGGCTCGGCGGCTCCCACCGATCTGGTCGCCATGCTTTGCGCGCGCAAGGATGCCAGTGCGGGAGACCTCGCCGCGTGCATTTCCATGGATGAAACGCTCGACGCGATGAAGTCGGCGAGCGAATTGCGCGACGCCAGCCGGCAGATGGGACGCCAGACTCTTCGCGTGGCAAATCGCTTAACGAGCAACGCATTTTTGGCTGAATACGGCGAGGCTGTGGCCGCGGAACTTTCGCCGTGCCATCATGCGATTGTTTTCGGAATCATCGGAGCCGCGATGGGATGGCCCGCGCCGGAAATGGCCGGCGCGTATTTGTATTCGGCAAGCGCGGCGATGGCGGGCGCGGCGCTTCGCCTGCTGCCGCTCGGGCAGCTCGCTGGGCAGGGGATTTTGTGGAACCTTCGTCCGTTGATCGAGCAACTCGCCGTGGAAGCGCAGGACAAAACGAGCGACGACCTGTGGTCCTTCGCACCCGCGCTGGAAATCGCCAGCATGAGGCACGCCCGGCTGGAAGCGAGGTTGTTCCGGTCGTGATTTCCAAGCCGCTCAAAATTGGAATCGGCGGGCCCGTGGGCTCGGGCAAGACCGCGCTGGTGGAATCGCTGTGCGCGCGCCTGAAATCGGGCTACCAGCTGGCGGTGATCACCAACGACATCTACACGCGCGAGGACGCGGAATTTCTCACGCGCCGCGGCGTGCTTTCTCCCGACCGGATTCTGGGAGTGGAAACCGGAGGATGCCCGCACACGGCCATCCGCGAGGACGCTTCGGTGAACCTGGAAGCTTCCGGCGAATTGATGCGGCGTTTTCCCGATCTCGAAATTTTGTTCATCGAGAGCGGAGGCGACAACCTGGCCGCCACGTTCAGCCCGGAACTGGTGGACGCCACGATCTACGTGATCGACGTGGCCGAGGGCGACAAAATTCCCCGCAAGGGCGGGCCCGGAATCATGAACTCCGGAATTTTGGCCATCAACAAGATCGATCTTGCGCCGTATGTGGGCGCGGACCTGGCGGTGATGGATCGCGACGCCAAAAAGATGCGCGGAGAGAGGCCCTACGTCTTCACCAATCTCAAGACCGGCGCGGGAGTGGACACCATCATCGAATGGATCCGCACCACCCTGCTGTTTGAATAGCGAGCCGAATCCCGGGCGCGGCCTGGAACGAGTGGGGCGCGACGGATTTCTACGCCTGCAGTTCGAGCGGCGCAGCGCGCGCACGATTCTGAGTCAATCGCGGTTCACGCTGCCGCTACAGGCGATGACGCCTACCGCGCTACCCGACGGCACCGCCTACCTGATGCTGCTCAATCCCACCGGGGGCGTGCTGGGCGGCGATCGCCTGGTCACGGAAATCATTCAGCACGCCGGGACGCGCGTGTGCCTGACGACGCCTTCGGCCACTCGAATTTACCGGACCGCGGGGCGGCCAGCGAACCTTGAAACCACGATCCGGCTGGGCGAGAGCGCCACGCTGGAGTATTTGCCCGACCACGTAATTCCGCACGAGCGATCCGCGCTCCGCCAATGGCTGCGCGTGGAGATGGCCGCGGGGAGCCGGGCGATTGTTCTGGATTCCATGGCCTCGGGCCGCGTGGCGCACGGCGAGCGGTGGAGTTTTACGGAAATGGATTCGCGAATGGAAGTGTTTCAATGCGGCAAACCGGTATTTTTGAACCGGACGAAAATTACACCCGCTGCGCGGAATCCGCGCAAGATTGGGCTGATGGAAGAATTCGATTACCTGGTGTGCCTGGGCCTGTTTGCCGATGGGATGGAGGACTGGCTTCCTGTGACGGCCGCGATGAATGCGGAGCTGGAACGCGAGCAGCGCGTTTCGGGCGGGGTGAGTTTGCTTTCGCGGGGCGGCTGCATGGTACGCTTTCTGGCGCGGTCGGCTTCGGATATGACTTCCATGAACCGGAAATTGTGGGACGCGGCGCGCGAACTTGTGGTAAGGGCGCCCGCTTTCGATCACCGGAAATATTGAATGTATAAGGGGCCTGAGGGATAGCGATTGTTTGATGTGCCAAGACGGGTAGCACAGCCACTCTTGGCTGTGTGCTTTTTGGGTGCGAGGGTATCGCGGTACATCCGGCAACGCACCAGCACACTGAAAAAACACACAGCCAGGAGGTGTTGTGCTACCTGTCGAGGCGGTGGTGCGTGCGTTTCAGCTGCGATAATTGATCCTGATTCAGCACGCGGATCTAATTCATGATCACTTTGCTCTCCATCTCGCTGCTGGGATTTTTTCTGGGCATGCGCCATGCCACCGACCCCGACCATGTCATAGCCGTCACCACCATCGTCAGCCGCGAGCGGAACATTTTTCATGCCGCGCTCATCGGCGTGTTTTGGGGATTGGGGCATACGTTTACGATCCTGCTGGTCGGCTCCGCGATTATTCTGTTCAAGCTCACGATTCCGGCGCGGCTGGGGCTGAGCATGGAACTTTCGGTGGGATTCATGCTGATCCTGCTGGGCGCGCTGAACCTGACCGGCGCGCTGCAGCGCGCGATGGATTGGATCGCGGCTCGCGGGGCCGGCGGCGACGCGCATTCGCACTGGTTTTTCGGCCGCCAGATCTTCCATACCCACGATGAATACGGCGACCCGATTTCCAATGACGCATTTTCGCTCCCGGGCTGGACCGTGGTGGAGGGCGAACTCTCCACGGCGCGGCAAGACACGCAGGAGGAACTCGATTCGTCTTTACAGGTTGTGCAGGGTGCGCCGCCAACCATTTCTGGCGAGGTTCAGACTGAGCCCGACTTTTCTCCTAACGAAATTAACGCCGAGCCCGCGGCGGGATGGTGGAAAAAGTTGAGCGTGTTCCATATCGTGCGGCCGCTGCTGGTGGGAATTGTGCACGGCCTGGCTGGCTCGGCGGCCGTGGCTCTGCTGGTTCTGGCGACGATCAACAGGCCGGCATGGGCGATCGGCTATCTGTTGATTTTCGGATTGGGGACCGTGGCGGGAATGATGCTGATCACGGCGGCCATCGCCATCCCTTTCGCCTATTCCATGCGGCATTTTACGCGCTTGAACCGCGGGCTCGCGCTAGCTTCCGGATTCCTGAGCCTCGCGTTCGGAATCTTTTTGTGCTACCAGATCGGATTTGTCGATGGTTTGTTTACAGGGCGGGCGAATTGGGTTCCGCGCTAGGGTTTTTAGTAGGACAGGCTTCAGCCTGTCTGCCTTTCGTCCCGGACGCATTCCCCCACACAGAAAAAATCAAACCCGGCAGGCTGAAGCCTGTCCTACGAAAAACTATTTCCGGCGCGGATTGTTTGCCATCTTTTCCAGGACGGCGCACACTGCCCCGGTATCTTGCGCGCCCAGTCCCATGGCCATCGCCGCCGTGTAGAACGGCGCGCTGGCTGACAAGAGCGGCGTCGGGCAATCGATCTTTCGCGCGTAGTCTCCGATGATGGTCATGTCCTTCTGCCAGGTCTGCACCTTCATGGTGGCTTCGGAATAATCTCCCTTCACCATCATGGGGCCGCGCACCTGCAACATGCGCGAGCTTCCCGCGCCGTCGGCCACCACCTTCAGCACCAGCGCCGGATCGAGCCCCGATTTCATGGCCAGCACCATGGCTTCAGCGGCGGCCACGTTGTGAATGGCCACCAGCAGGTTCGCCACGAATTTCATCTTGGAGCCCGCGCCGAACGCTCCAACGTAATAATGCGCGCGCGCAAAGCCCTCCAGCACTTTGGCGATGCGGCGGCAGGATTGCCGGTCGCCGCTGGCGTACACGATCAGATCCTTGACGCGCGCCTGCGCCCCCGTGCCGCTCAGCGTGCAATCGAGCAGAATGGCGCCGCGTTTCGCAAGCCGTTCGCGCGCCTCTTCCTTCGCCGCGATCGGCAATGTGCTCGTCTCAATCACAATCTGGCCGCGCCGCGCCGATAGCGCCAGCTCCGCGGCCGTATCCAGCAGCGCCTGCGCCGAGGGCAGGGAAGTCACCAGAATGTCGCAGCGTTTCGCCGCTTCTCCGCAGCTTCGCGCCACCGTCCCTCCCGCCTTGCGATGATTCGCAACGGCTCGCGGGGCCACGTCATAGCCCACCACCTTGAATCCCGCCTTCATCAGATTGGCCGACATGGCCGACCCCATGATGCCCAGCCCGATCATGCCCACGGCATTTGAATCCATAATTTCCCTTTCCATTTTTTCCGCAGCGAATGAATTGCAATGCGTAACTTTAGCAGACTCCATTGCCATGGATTGAAGCGAAAAGCTGCCCGCCCAAAAACGGGCAGCCTCTACAAAACCAAATGCATCGATGCCGCGTGTTTTGTAGCGGCCTCTCTGTCCCACGTTTTTCGGGACAGAGAGGGCAGATTCTTTCAACAACGCAAATCATCCGCCGCGAGAAAGACCCTGCTGCCCGGAATAATTTCTCATGGTACTGTATTCGTTTGCGTGGATGATTTTAACTCTCTCCGTGAGGATTGCGGCCCATGACCAAGGCAAATGAAAAATTGACGCTCCAGGATATTCAAGATGCATCGGAACGCCTGAAGAACTGGGGGCGCTGGGGCGCCGACGACGAAGCTGGCACGCTGAATAACGTTTCTCCGCAAGATATCGTCAACGCGGGGCGCCTGATCCGCAAGGGAAAGGCTTTCTCACTGGGCCTGAACTTCGACAGCAACGGCCCGCAGACCGGCTCCTGGGGCAATCGCTTCAATCCCATTCACACCATGATCGCCACCGGCACAGACGCCGTCGCCGGCCGCCAGGAATCAATCAAGATTCGCTACGCCGACGACATGGTTACCATGCCTCTGCAATGCGGCACGCAATGGGACGCCCTTGGCCACGTTTTTAACGGCGATAAAATGTGGAACGGCTACGACGCGCGCCTGGTGGACTCGAGCGGCGCGCAAAAAAACGGCATTGAAAAAGTGAAGGACAGAATGGTCGGCCGCGGCGTCCTGCTGGACGTGGCGCGCTTCAAGGGTGTGGACTCGCTCGAAGACGGCTACGGCATCGGCAGCGAGGAACTCGATAAATGCGCCGCCGCGCAGGGCGTGGAAGTCCGCAAAGGCGATTTTGTCATCTTCCGCACCGGGCACATGGAGCGCTGCCTGAAGGCAGGTTCCTGGGCGGGCTACGCCGGCGGCAACTCTCCCGGCTTGCGTTTTGAAACCGCCGAATGGATTCGCCGCAAGGACATCGCCGCGATCTGCGCGGACACCTGGGGCTGCGAAGTTCGCCCCAACGAAACCGACGTCGCCCAGCAACCCTGGCATTGGGTGGTCATCCCCATGATCGGCATCACCATGGGCGAAATTTTCTACCTGAAGGAACTGGCCGAGGATTGCGCGCAGGACCGCGTCTATGAATTCTTTTTCTGCGCCCCGCCGCTGCCCATTACCAAGGCGGTCGGATCGCCCATCAACCCCATGGCGATCAAGTAGAATTGCTGCACGGCCGAGGGAAATCGCCGTCGAGTTCCTGGGCGAGTTCCTAAACCCGGCGCATCGGCATGGCGCGGCGGACCAACGAGGATTTTACGCATGAACATTCCGGCCCGCCTTCGTCTGGCAATCGGCATTCTGGTGGTGGTGGCACTGTTTGGAACTGCCGGATTTCATTTTCTGGAAGGCTGGACGTGGTTCGACGGTTTTTACATGACGCTGACCACGATGGCCACCGTCGGCTACGGCGAGATCCATCCGTTGTCGCACCTTGGACGAATTTTCAATTCCTTCCTGATCGTGGCTGCGGTGATCGGGGCTGGCTTCACGATTGCCACGTTTTCGCAGGCATTGCTGGAATTTGAGTTTGGAAAGCTCTTCGGCAGGCGCCGCATGGAACACGAACTCGCCAAACTTACGGGCCACTACATTATTTGCGGCGCGGGCCGCGTCGGGCGCACCGTCGCCCGCGAACTCCGCGACCGCGGCGAGAGCTGCGTCATCATCGAAAAAGATCCGGTTCGCGCGCGATGGGCCGAGGAACAAAAGATTCCGGTGATCGTCGGCAACGCCTCCAGCGAGGACGTCCTGGCCAAAGCAAAAATCGACCGGGCCGAAGGGTTCGTCGCCGCGGTCAATTCCGACGCCGAAAACCTCTACATCATTCTGACGGCCCGCGGATTCCGGTCCGACCTGAAAATCATCGCCCGCGCCAGCGAAGAGGAAGCGACCTCGAAACTACTCAGGGCCGGCGCCACCCAGGTCATTTCGCCGTATTTCTTCGTCGGGCGCCGCATCGCGCACCTGTTCCTTCGTCCCAACGTTCTCGATTTTATCGACACCGCCTTCGGCAACGAGCGGCTGGACATCGAAATCGGAGAAGTCCGGATTCCCGAGCAATCCCGCCTGGTCGGCAAAAATCTGGCCGACTCCATGATCCGCCAGCAGGCCGGAGTGATCGTCCTGGCCGTAAAAAACGCCGAGGGAAAAATGGTCTTCAACCCCGCCGCCGATTCCGTGATCCGCGCCGGCGACTGCCTGATCGTGATCGGCGGAGACGATCGCCTGAAAAAGCTCGAGTCGCTGGCCGGTCCCCCCGCCCGGTTGTAGCGAATATCCCGTATTTTCCCGGACATCCTTTCCGCGGGGCGCGAATCTCCGCCGGATTTTTACTGCGCCCGCGTTGGCAATCCCCCACGCCGCGCCACACCTTGCCGGACGCCTCCCGCAACGGAAAACACCTTCAACTTGAATTGCGTGCGCACAGTGGCGCCGGTCACCGCCACCGGTGACATCGCGCACTGACGCAATGGTTCGAGCGCTCTATCCTGAGTTTGTCTTAAGTAAGGGAGTACCGCCTCGGGTCCGCATTTCACGAGGCATTTCCACGGGGGAGATCAGTCATCATGAGGATTAAATTCGCGGCGACCGCTTTGCTGTCGCTTCTTCTGGCTGTGCCCATGTTCGGCGAAACGTACAAAAACGCCTATCCCATGCCTTGCACCGATTTGTGGGGCGCGGTCAAGGACACGCTCAGCTATCCGGACAATTACACCGTCGTCTCCAGCGACGACGCCAAAATGACGGCAAAGTACAAAGTGAAGCACGCCGTGCACGTCACCATTACCGGAGCGCTGCTCCAGCGGGACAACCGCGTCACCTTGATTCCGAAGACTTCCGGCTGCGAGATGCAGGTCGTTTCCAATTACAGCGGCTATGAACACAACGATCAGGGCGACTTCAAGAAACGCGTGGACGAATCCCTGGCCAAGCCCAAAGACGCGAAGCCTCCCGAGGCCGCTAAACCAGAGGATCCGGCTAAGTAACTGCGGCGTCACCCTGCTGGCGAATCTCGCGATGGACGAATCGTGCGAAAACTGCTCCAATAACCGCAACGCGGTGAAATGACGCTTCAACCGTCTAGAGGGCGATTCGGCAGCCAGACGCAGCAATGACAACGACCCGCTCGATTTCCAAAGGCATTTTGATTGTGGGTTTGTCCGCGGTTGTGCTTGTGGGTGCGTGGTTGCTGGCAATGCTTTGGCTTCGCGGCGCCTTGAAGCGGAACATCGTCGCCGTTCTTCACGACCGGTTTCATGGCGACGTGCAATTCGATGATTTGCAGATTGGTGTATTCCCCGGCATTTCCGCCACCGCGCAGGATATCGTCTTGCGGATGGACGGACGCACGGACGTGCCGCCCCTGATATCCATCCAGAAATTTGCCCTGTCCGCGAGTGTGCTGGGCTTGCTCCGCCGGCACGTATCAGTCATCCACCTTCAGAGGCTGCAAATCCACATTCCCCCTCGTCCTCCAGGCGCGCCGCCGAGTTCGGGGATCAAGCAGGGCAAGAAAATTTATTTCCCGCTGGTGATTGACCAAATCGTTTCTGACGATGCGCTGCTTGAAATGTTGCCCGGCGATGCCAAGCACATTCCCCGGGACTTCAACATTCATCGCCTCGTCCTGCATTCGTTTTCGTTCGAGAATTCCGCCCCCTTCCACGCCACGTTGACCAACCCTCTGCCGCTCGGAGAAATCGAATCGGAAGGCCAGTTTGGGCCCTGGCAGGCGGAGCAGCCGGGCGATACGGCGGTGGCCGGAACGTTTCGATTTTCTCACGCGGATTTCAGTTCGATTCGGGGTCTTTCGGGGATCATGTCTTCCGCGGGAAAATACAGCGGAACGCTCGATCAGATCGACGTGGAGGGCGACACCCAGATGCCCGACTTTGCGCTCTCCATCGCCGACAATCCTTTGCCGCTCACCACGCATTATATCGCCGTCGTAAACGGCACCGATGGCAATACGTATCTGAAATCGGTCGAAGCGCGCTTGGGAAACTCACCCATTAGCGTGAACGGCGAGATCGTGGGCATCCCCGGAGTCAAGGGAAAGCACATCGTGCTGGATGCGACTTCCCGTGATGCGCGGACAGAGGACTTGATCGGTCTGGCCGTGAAAGGGAGCGCACCTTTGAAAGGCTCCATCACGCTCCATGCCAAGATCGATTTGCCGCCGCCAACTCCCGGGGACACAGGGGATGTCGCCGAGCGTTTGTCGTTGGAAGGCCAATTTGGGATCTCTCGCGCACGCTTCACCGATCCCGGCGTTCAGGTCAAGCTGGACTCTCTCAGCCGCGCAGGCCAGGGCGAACCGAAGAATGAAGACATTCAAAACGTGATCTCCAATGTGCGCGGCCGGTTTGCCGTGCGGCAGGGCACGGCAGGGTTCTCACACATTGAATTCGATGTGCCCGGCGCTGCCGTGCAACTTGACGGCTCCTATCGGATGAAAAGCGGAGACATGGATTTTCACGGCCACTTGATCATCGACGCGAAACTTTCCCAGACCACCACGGGCGCGAAATCCTTCGTTCTGAAATTATTCGACCCTTTCTTCAAGAAAAACGGCGGGGGATCGTCGATACCCATAAAGATCACCGGGAATCGTACTCATCCTCAGTATGGTCTCGATCTCGGCCACAAGAGCGGCAGCGGCACAAAGCGCGTGGCGCATTAATTCCTTCGCTTCGCGCTTCTTCCTTAGATTCATCCTGGTCAGAGCTATGTGGGTATGGGAAATTCAGTGCCGGTGGCGTGCCGACCTAGATTCTCTTAGAGAGATTTTCTGTGTGACCCGTGCAAAAGCGGCCTGTGGTTTCACTTCGCAGCACGTAAAAATAGAAGCTCATCGCGGGATTTAGTGGTGGGCCTGGGTAGACTTGAACTACCGACCTCACCCTTATCAGGGGTGCGCTCTAGCCACCTGAGCTACAGGCCCAATGCTGCTTTGGCTACAAACTGTGTGAAACATCATAACGGGCGGAAGAGTTGGGGGTCAAGTGAAGAGCCTACGCCGGGAAGTGCAGTGCTTCCCTCTTGGAGCAGGCTGAGAATCCTGGTCCCAGCGAAAAAACGAGGGCTCGCACCCGGCAAGCCCCCGCCTTGATCTTCCCAAATGGCCTACTGCTTATCCCATTTCGTATCGTTATTCAGCGTCTTGCCATCGGGCAGGATTCCCTTGGCCACGATCTCCAGCGTCTTTCCATCCTTGGACACCGTGAACGTCGTCGACTCGACGACCTTCCCCGCCTTCGTGAAGCTCGCCGTCATCTTGTTGGCGCCCACTTTTTTGGAGGAGATCTTGTCGGACCCGTTCGGGATCGAGCCCATCGTCGGATACTCTTTTCCGTCGCCGTTGATCGTGTAGGAGTAACCCGTGGACTTCCCGGCCGCGTTGACGCCGCTGATGCTCACGCTGCCGTCGGCGTTCCAGGTGCGCGACTGGCTCTGCGGGGGCGGTCCCGGTTCAAATTTAGATGCCGCAATGTTCAGTTTCCAGGTCCCCACGAACGGGTTGCTCTGGGCCAGGGCCAGGCTTCCGGCGGCCAGAACCATCACGCAAACCGCGAAAATCGATAGCTTTCGTTTCATTCTTTTCCCCTTTGTCTTCCATTCGGATCCAAATGATTTGGAACGATATGCCGGAGATTACGACGGGCAGGCGGCAACGTCAAGCTCCGCAAAACCAGGTGAGACCTAAGATGCCCGACCCGCTTGAGGCGCCGCCGCCCGGTAGCGTATGATTCATCGGCGGAGACGAGCGCGGAACGGCGCATCGAAAAATGTTAACACGTAAAATCGGAGAGGGCGGGCGATGGCTGCTTGAAAAGATCGTGGACGTGGTCGCCTCCACGGGTATCAACCCGAACCTGCTCACCTTCTTCGGGCTGCTGGTGAATTGCTGGGCGGCGGTCATGTTCGCGCTGGGTAAATTCCGCGCCGGCGCCATGATCATTTTCTTCGCCGCGTTCCTCGACATGCTCGATGGACAAGTGGCGCGCCGCGAAAAGCGAGTAACGGCCTTCGGCGCGTTTTTCGATTCCACCCTCGACCGCTACTCGGACATGGCGCTCTACATGGGCCTGCTGGTGTATTACGCGCAAGCCGGGCGGGGATCCTACGTGATCCTGGCGGCGGTGGCCACGGCCGGATCGGTGATGGTCAGCTATTCCCGCGCGCGCGCCGAATCCTTGATCCCCCTGTGCAAGGTCGGTTTCATGGAGCGCCCCGAGCGCATGGTCCTGCTGATCCTCGGCGGCTTGTTCAATCGCATGGCCCCCGCGCTGTGGGTCATTTCCGTGGTCGCCACCATGACCGTCATGCACCGCATCTTTTTCACCTGGCGCGAAACCAAAGCCGGCCGCACCCTGCCGGGCATTCGCCTCTCGCTGTAAGTCTAAGTCCCCCAGTACCGCAAATCGAAGAACGGTTTCGTGTAGGACAGACATTCTTGTCTGTCCTGTTTAATTTTTCGCCCGCGCGCACAAGAAACGGACAGACAAGAGTGTCTGTCCTACCGCCCGTTGACCCGCTTTACGCAATGTAGCTACAATGGATGCTGAGGTAGCTACATGAAAACCGTAGGCAGCCGCGAACTCAAGAACCGCCTGGGCCGCTACCTGGGCATGGTCGGCAAGGGCGAAACGATTATTGTCACCGACAGGGGAAAACCCGTTGCGCGACTTTCCCCGCCTGAGTCTGACATTGGCAAAGCCAATGACGAAAATGACTTTCTTCGGCGCATGGAAGCGGAAGGACATCTTCGTAGGGGTACGCGCCCGTTCCGACGGTTTAAGCCGATCAAGTTAAAAGGCAAACCCATGTCTCAAATAATTGTGGAAGACAGAGACTGATGTTGTACCTCGATAGTTCAGCGCTCGTTAAGCGATATGTTCAGGAAGCGGGAAGCGATGCTGTTATCGCCCGATTTGAGCGTGGGGAAATAATCTATACATCCGTTCTCAGTTTTGCGGAAGTTCACGCAGCGATCGGTCGCAAATTTCGGGACAAACAGTTGAGTCTCGCCGAGAAGGATAAACTTGTTGATGCATTTTTGAACGATTGGCTGTTTAGTTTGAACGTTCTGGAATTGACGACGATTACGATGACCGCCCTTCCAACCCTTTGCCTCCACTACTCCTTAAAAGCCAGCGACGCCGTCCACCTTTCTACTGCGGTGTGGCTGAAGGATGCTGAGCGCATTCATGCCATGGATTCCGGCGCCAGTCCCAGTTTCATCGAGTTTGGAGTCTGCGACCGCCAACTGGCCGAAGCGGCGCTCCAATGCGGCTTCCCGCTCTTCAACCCCGCATAAGGGCAGGACTAATTCGCTATCTTTTGACCGCCATTTTGGCCGTCCTCGATTGGCCCCGAAACAATCGAGTGCACCCGGTCGCGCAGCCCGGGCACATCCTCCTTGCGCAGGTCCTTCGTTTCAATCACATCGTGCAAATACACGGTGACCGTTCCGGGGCGCAGCAGCCAGCTTGTCTTCTTGTTGAATTCAAACGCACCCACCACGCTCACCGGCACAATCGGCGTGCCGAATTGCAGCGCCATGCGGAACACGCCGTCCTTGAACGGCCCCACGCGCCCGTCGCGCGTGCGCTGCCCTTCGGGAAACACGGCCAGACTCACTCCGGAATCGATCGCGGCGCGGCTCAGCCGCCACATGCGCTTCAGGTCCGAGGGACGGTTCTGGTCCGGCACGGGCACGTTGCCGAATCGCTTCATCATCCAGCCGTACACCGGAATGCGGAAGTGCGATTCCAGCTCCAGGCCGCGGAAGAATTGCGGAATCGTGGCATAGAGCACGAAGGGATCGAACAAATTGACGTGATTGACCAGGAAAAAAACATTCCGTCCAGGATCGAATCTCGGAGCGCGCCGCACCACGAGTTTCGCGCCGGCAAGCTTCATCGTCACGCGGCATAACATGCGCTGCGCCCCGTCATTCTTACGCGGGTCGACAAAAATTCCCAGCAGCACCAGAAAGCTGCACACCGGAAAAAAATACGCCGCGCACAGCAGCCAGCGATAAGTGCTGCGCACAATCGCCCACGCGCGCCGCGCCCCGCGCTCGCCTGGCGATCCGGCCGCCGCGGGAATCGCCACCTGCTGCCCGCTTTCGCCGCTCATACCATCACGTCCAGCGCCCCCGGCAGTACCTCAAGCGATTCCACATCCAGCGTAAGCACTTCGCCGTCCACCACCACGTCCACGGGCCCCTTCAAATCAAACTCAATGCGCCCAGCCGTGCGCCGCGACGCGAGCTTATGCTTCATGTGCGTGCCGTCAAAAAGTTTGGGCAGATTGCGGATCAACCCCAGCCGCCCGATCGGCCCCCAGTGCACGTATTCGATGGCGCCGCTGTCGACGGCCGCGTCCGGCGCAATCATCATTTTACCGCCGGTATACTTGCTGTTGCTGAACGCCACAAACAGGCACCGGCGCTCGTCGCGCTCGCCGTTGGCGCGCAACGGAAACGGACGCCGCCGCAGCCGCGCCAGCGAAACCAGCACACCCACCAGATAGCCGAACTCTCCCAGAAATTTCAAGCGCCGGTTGGTGAGGGTGGCAACGTCCGCCGCGAATCCCATGTTCAGCGTGTTGATGTAATACAGCGATTCCGCCGCATGGTTTAGTTGAATCACGTCGCAGGGCCGCCTGCGGCGCTCCAGAATGGCTTCGATGGCGTAGTCCGCGCCGCGATCGGTGAAATCGCGCAAAAAGGAATTTCCGGTTCCCAGCGGAAGAAATCCCAGCGCGGCGCGCCCGCCGGTGAGCGCCGCCGGAAACAACCCGTTGACGATCTCGAATCCCGTGCCGTCGCCTCCCACGGCAATAAAATTGCGATAGCCCGCGGCATAGGCCTCATGCGCCAAAATCGTGGCTTCGCCCGCGGCGCGCGTCTCGCGCACTTCGAGCGCAAGGCCCGCGCCGCGCAGTCGCTCCAGCGCCCGCGGAGCCAGTTTCCCGCAGCGCCCGCCGCCCGCCGCCGGATTCACGATCGTGAAATAAGTTTCGTTCACAGGGAAACCATCGCGCCGCGGTCGAGCGCCTTGCCGATTTCTTCGGCCAGCACGGCGCGCTTGATTTTCATCGAAGCGGTGCGCGGGAAATCCCGGTCCCACACCACATAGCCGCTCACGCGCTTGTAATTCAACAATTGCATGTTGCGCCGGGAAATCTCCGCGCGCAGCGCGTCATCCACCCCGCGCCCCGTTTCCGGGTGCAGCACCAGCACCAGTTGCTCGCCCACCATCGAGCGCCGCGGCCATATATAATTCGCGGCAAACACGCAGATATTCCTTCACCGCCAGCCCCGCGAAGGAGTTCTCGATGTCCTCCGGATAAATATTCTTCCCCTCGGACGTGACGATCATGTTTTTCTTGCGCCCGAGCAGCTGCAAATGTCCCGCGTCGTCGATGCGCCCGAAATCGCCGGTCATCAGCCAGCCGTCCACGATCGTTTCCGCCGTCAACTCCGGATCGTCCAGGTAGTGCGACATTACCGTGTTGCTGCGCACCGCCACTTCGCCGATTCCTTCGGCGTCGGGTTCCGCGATGCGCAGTTCCACTCCCGGCAGCGCACGGCCCACCGTGTCCGTGCGCACCGGATTGAAATCGTTCAGCGTAACCGCCGTCCCCGCCTCCGTCAGCCCGTAGCCGTTCGCCACCTGGATTCCCAGGTCGTAAAAAAATTGCAGCGTCTGCGGCTCGGTGAACGCGCCGCCCACAAACAGCGCGCGCAACTCTCCGCCGAACGCCTGATGAACCTGCTTCAGCAGCCGGCGGCTCAAAGCGAGATTCGGCCGGCGGCGCGTGAGGCGTTTGTTGGCCGCGAGCAGGGTATTGAATATTTTGCGCTTCAGCGGAGGCAGTTCGGCAAATCGCTGCTGCAATCCTTTTTGAAGGTTGCTCGAGAACCAGCGGCACCAGGCTCATGTAAGTGATCTTGTATCGCGTGAACGCTTCGCGCATAAATTCCGGCCGCAGCGTGCGCAGGTGCACCACGGTCGCGCCACACGTGAACGGCCCGATAAATCCCACCATGAAGTCGATGGCGTGATTGGTGGGAAGAATGCTCAGGTAGCGCACGCCGGGCCAGAACGGATAAAGCGCCGTGAGCGCGCGGCATTGCTCCAGATAATTTCCGTGTGTCAGCACGCATCCCTTTGGCCGGCCGCCCGTGCCGGAGGAATACACGATGCACGCCATGTCCTTCCGCGAGCGCGCGCGAAATTCCGGCGTCGCGCGCCGCGTGAAACTCCTCCCACCGCCGCGCGCCCGCCAGATCCGCGTTCGGCGGCGCTTCCGTGACCAGAACCGTTTCGTTCCGCAAGCGCGGAAAATTCCGCGCGCCTGCGTGATGGCGCGCCACAGCGGGTATTCCACGATCAGAACTTTCGACTTGGAGTGCGCCAGCAATTGCAGATGCTCGGCGGCGGAGAGCTTGTAATCCAGCGGCACGAGCACGCCGCCCGCGAAAAACACGGCGTACGCCGAAATCAGCCACTTGGACTGATTGGTCATGATGATCGCGGCGCGGTCCCCCGCGGCAAATCCGGATTCTTCCAGCGCAGCCGCCAGCGGTTCGGCCGTTTCCTGGAATTGCCGTAGGTCAGCCGCGACTTTTCTCGCTCGCGGTCGGCCTCGATCAGGCAAATTTCATCGGGCCAGCGCGTCAGCGCGTCGCGCAGCGCCGCGCCGAGCGATTCGTATTGTCTTGAGTCGAGCATGGAAATTGCCACGGAGGCACGGAGACACAGAGAAAAACAGAGATTATAGGGAGAAATTGCTAGGAGACGCAATCGGTTTAGTGTCGGCCGTGTGCGATCAGAGCCTCGCTTGGATGCGGCTGGCGAGCGTGGGAAAGTCGCTGACGCCCTGCACTTCGTAGTCGGGCAGCTCCACGCCGAAATGATTTTCCAGGCGCGTGAGCAGTTCCAGCGCCTGCAGGCTGTCAATGTCCAGCTTCTTGTAAAAATCGTCGCTGGGCGAAAGCCCTGCCCGCGGAACGTTGAAATGCGTCGCCGCCAGAGTCAGAATTTCTTCGGTCGTTTGCTCGATGGTTTTCATGTTGTTCCTCGATAGCGATTCTACAAACTCAGAATGGAACCGCCTGTTCGAGTCTCACGGCAGATACGGATGCGCGCTCGCATCTTCCACGAACTTGCGCAAGCCCTCCATCACGGCGGGCCGCGCAAAAAGCTCGCAGAAAATGTCGATTTCGCGCCGCAGCTCTTCGCGCGGGATCGGCTTGATGAATTGCTTCGCGGCGGCGCTGGGCGTGCGATCGAATTTGGTCACTTGCGCCGCGGCAGCCCGCGCCACGCGCAGCGCCTTGCCCTCGGCCGCCACCTGGCTGACCAGGCCGACCTCCAGCGCCTTCGTCGCGTTGATGCTCCGCCCGGTCAGCAGCAGATCGCGCACGATTGCGTTGCCGATGTCGCGATTGAGCCGCGGAATCCCGCCGAAACCGGGAATCAATCCCAGCCGCAATTCGGGAAAGCAGAAACGCGCCATCTTGTCGGCGACAATCAAGTCGCAAGCCAGCGCCAGCTCAAATCCGCCGCCGAAACGTGACGCCGTGAACGGCGGCAATGGTCGTGAGCGGAGAGTCTCGAGCCGTTCAACACGGCATGAATGCGCTCGAGAAATTCGCGGCTCCCTTACGGCGGCCGCCGATCTTCATCTACTGCGCTGGCGTATAAAGCTCGCGCAAATCGGCGCCGGCCGAAAACCCGGCTTTCTTCGCTGTGAATGATCAACGCGCTGGCCTTCGATTCCAGCGCCGGGAGCGCGGCGACAAAGTGTTCCAGTTCCTCAACATGGCGAGGCCGATTTCGTTGGCAGGGCGGCGATGCAAAGCCAACTCGATCACGCCGTCGTCACTTGCCAGGAAAGCGCTTTGCCTTTGTTCGTCCATCGTATGCCAGGTTCTTTTATCTTGCCGGTCGCGCGTCACGTCTGTTCAATGTTCAATCTGTGCAAAACGCGCGCAATCGCAGTCGCTGCGCAGCTTGCCATTGGCCGTCAGCAGGCCGTTTTCAATCGTCAAAGGCTCTTTCGCGGCGCATGAAAAGCGCGAATCTTCCGGTAGTGCGGCAGTGTAGCGTTGAACCGCTGCAATTGCGATCGATTTCCGCGTCCGCGACTTCACCCGTAACGATCGCCACAAGAAAACTGCGGCCATTGCCGACCAGCACCACGTGCTGCGCCCCGCGCATGGCGCGAACCAGTTCTTCCTCGATCGGTTCCGGCGCAATGTTGTGGCCCGAACTCAAAATCATCAGATTCTTGAGTCTCCCGGTGATGCGCCAATTTCCCGCGCGTCCACTCGCCCTGATCGCCCGTGTGAAACCATCCGTCGCGCAGCACCGCGGCGGTTTGCTCCGGACGCCGCCAATAACCCGGGAAAATATTCGGCCCGCGCACGAGAATCTCGTCTTCTCGCCGAGCTTCATTTCAATGCCCGGAATTGCGGGCCCGACGCGTCCCGGATCGATGTGCGCGGGATCGTCCATCGTGCAGATGGCCGTGGTTTCCGTGAGGCCGTAGACCTGCAGCACGCGAATTCCCAGCATCATGAAGAAAAGCTGCGTTTCCCGCGCCAGCGGAGCAGAACCGCAAATCAACGCGCGCAGATTCGGGCCAAGCTTCTTGCGGATGGATGGGAAAAATCACGCAGGCCGCGAGGCCCAGCCAGAAAAAATCCCAGCGTGTGCGGCGCTTTCGCATTCACCCGCGCCCACGCCGCCGTTGCGCTGATCGAAAATCTTCGCGATCATCCCGCCGCGCTTGCGGATGTTTCCTTCGACGCCCCGCGCGAATCCGCTCCAGAAGCGTCGGCACGTTCAGGAAATAATTCGGCCCCGCAACGCCGATCTCCTCGGCGAGTTTGGTGAGGTCCATGGACAAGGTGAGAACGCTGGTTCCGCGACAAGCACGACAGCAGCAGAATCCACGAGCCCGCAAAACAAAACGGCAGATAATGGAACACGCGGTCCGGCGTTTCGCGCGCGCCCATCAGTTGATCGAGCCGCGCCCCCGTGCAGGAAAGCATGTGATCCAGATTCGCCGCGGTCAGCATCACGCCCTTTGCTTCGCCGGAAGTGCCCGAGGTGTAGAGAATCGCTACGGTGTCCTGCGGGGCGAGAGCGGCGGGAGCCGGAAAGTCGTTCGACGCGTGATTGCGGGGCAGCATCAAAAATGTCCTCGAGCAACACAGCGCGCGGCGCACCCGGCCAAGCGGCCGCAATCGCATCGCGCAGGCGGCATCGCCGCAGCAAATCAAGCCCGGCTCGGCATCGCGCAGCATCGCGACCAGTTCGGCCGGCGCCTGCCGCGCGTAGAGCGGCACCGCGATCATCCCTTCGGCCATGATCGCCAGATCGAGCGCGGCCCAGCGAATGCTGTTGGGCGCGATCAGCGCGCAGCGATCGCCTTTCGCCAGGCCCGCCGCGCGCAAATAGGCTCGGGCCACGGCAATTTGCGCGAGCAGTTCCGAGCCTGTCGCGGTCTTCTGCGAGGCGGCCTCGCCGGACGCCGTCATGCCGCCCACGTGCGCCTCGCCCAGCACCACGCGATCCGGCGCCGCCTGCAGACGCGAGAAAATATTTTCGAGGAAGTTCATGGCTCTTGGTAGCACAGGCTTCAGCCTGTGGGTTTTAGTCGCGGAAGGCCGAAACCCCACAGGCTGAAGCCTGTGCTACGAAAGGCCTGCCGCAATTCCGTTTCAATTCCCGGCCGCCGCTGCCGCCGCCCCGTCATACGTTTCCAGCAGCCGCTGCAGATTCGGGCTGAGCGGCGGAAGATATTCTTCCCAGCCCGTGCACTCCCGAGCGCACCGGAAACTCCGGATAGCACGTGTGCACCGCTCGCTCCAGAAACACTCCCATGCGCGCCATGGTCTTCAAATTCCGCACCACCGAATGCCCGATGCCATCGCGCACCGCGTCGGCTTCCGCCGCCAGCCGCTCCATGCACCACGAGCAGCTTCGATTCCAGATCCGGATCGTCCACGGTCATCAGCAGATCTTCGTGCCCGCGCTCGCGCATCAGATTGCGGATGCGCTCGTCCATCGTGATTCCGGCCGACGGCACCAGGCCCGGCATGGACGTCACCATGGCGTGATAGCGCGACGAAACCATCAGGCTGCAGCAGCGCAGCACGCTCACCAGTTCGTACATGTCGTGCGCGTCGGACGTGAACACCGGCGCGCCGCCCAGCAGCGGCGCCAGCGCCTCGCACGCACGCGTGTCCAGGCGTTCCATCGCCACCAGAATCGGAAACACGCTATGTTTCAAGCGGAACGCTTTCACGGCGCCGGCAATCGATCCCGAGATATTTTTGATACGCGGCGTCCACCGCCGGCCCGGAATTGTGAAAATAGACGGAGCTGTAGTGGCTCTCGCTTGTACGCGCCAAAAGCTTTCCGCGCGATCAATTTCGCCACCGAAGGCCTTACCGGCCACCAGAAGGGATTGATCGGGCATACCGCCAGCACCGGCGTCCGCCCGTCCCATCCGGCGGCGGCCAGCGCCTTGCGCCCGAATTCGCGGGATGCGGCTCGAACGTCCATGCGGTATCCGTGCCCAGCTCGGTGGGAACGCCAAGCTTGCTCAGGATTCCCTGCGATTCTTCATTGCGCGTGATGACCAGAGCGCGGCGCAAGTAATGCGCGCACATCTTTTCCAGCATCGGGTCCATGGCGCCCGCCTCGCCGCCATAGCCGACGGAGATTTTATTTTCAGCCGCGGCGATGCCCAGCGCGCCGATGGTCATGGTCGAAAGCGCGTTGGCGAATTTGCTTTTGAACATCGAGCCTTCGCAGGCGATCACGCCATCGTACTTTCGCACCTCGCGAAATAAAAACGGCGGAAAAATCATGGGGAGCTGCACCTGGCGGGTTCCCGAAAAATAACCGCGCGAGCGCGCCGGATCGAAGGTCATCACGCTGAGCGCGACGTTCTGTTCGCCGAGCACGCGCCGCACCTGCCGCAGCATTTCCTCGACGCGCACGTCCGATCCCGTGTTGCGCGTGCCGTTGTATCCGGCGAACAGCAGCTTCAGCGGTTCGCCCTGCTGCCACGCCCGCCCCGCGCCGAACTTCCAGAGTGCGCGGGACATTTCGATCAGCGAGCTCGTCCAGGCTTCCAGGACGAAGTCCATCATGGATGCGACCCTCGCGCGTTCGCCACAGCCGCGGCCGCATTTTCCTCAACCTGAGCGGCCTCGCGCGGCCAATCCCGGTACGGATACGCGAATTTGATGATCGCGGCTGAATCGCAGCAGCGGATAACAATATTTCGAAAACGGCTCCGGCTTGCGCCCCATCTCCGCCACCACACGCGAATTTTCAAACACCGTATCCCACACCAGATACGGCATGAACACCTTCAGCAGCGATGCGCTTTTGCCGATCCCGCTGCGGTAGTTCGCGAGCCAATTCACGATGGCCGAAAAAGGGCCCTCCAGCTCCGGCCAGTACAGCGGCTGCATTTTTCCGGCGGCCTCGGCCAGCGCTCGCGTCAATTGCCCAAATGTTTCCGAACCGGTGCCGGAAGAAAGATGATAAATCTCGTGTGCGGGATTCTCTTTCTGATGCAGCAGGACCACCGATTCCGCCACGTAGTCCACGGGAACGATATCGATCCGGTCTGTAGAGCGGAAGGGAAGAAACGGCAATCCCGCCAGAAACACGAACGCGCGAACCATGTCGAATTGCGTGGTTTCCGCGCGGCGGCTGTCTCCCAGCACGATGCTCGGGCGGAAAACGATCCGCGAAACATCCGGCAGCAGCTCGCGCACCATGTGCTCGGTAAATTTTTTCGTGCGCGCGTAGGGATCGTAATCGGAACGGTCCCAGTCGATGGAAGCGTCCTCGGTGACCACTTCGTGGCTGCGCTGCCCGGCCACGGCGACGGTCGAAACCTGGCTGAAGCGGCGCAGGCCGTGCGCATCGTGGGCGCGGCGGCCAAGTTGCGCGACTTCCAGCGTCCCGCGCAGGTTCACGTTCAGGCAGGTTTTTTCGGACTTGCGATTCAGTGAAGCCGCGCAGTGAATCACCGATTCGGTCGTTCCGACCAGGCGCGCGTATTCGGCGGGCTCCAGCCCGAAATGCGCGTCGGTCAGGTCGCCGCGGAAAACGGAAATGCGCGATTCGAGCGCGTCACGAAATTCGGGGAAATCCATGTGCAATTGCAGGGCGTGCCACAGCCGCTGGTTCGCTTCCTGCTCGGTCTTCGCCCGCACCAGCAGATTCAGCCGGTCGCTGTGGCGCTCGAGCAGAATGGCGGCGATGTGCGCGCCGATGTATCCGGTGGAACCGGTCAGAAAGATGGCCATGGATTAGGCTTGAGTCCCCGTGCCCGACGCCGCGCCCGCATGAGGCAGCTCTTCGCGCGGCGGCGTTCCGTTCCGCGCGTGCTGCGGTGAAAAAACGCGCCGCGGCCGCGATTCCGGCGCGCGCCCCTCGATCAGCGGATACACCCACCGGCGCAGCGCGGGAATATGGATGTTAATCCAATAATCCCACCAGTCAATCGTGGAAGGCTCATAACTGAAGGCCGCGCGCTCGTCCTCGGGAATCGCCGCCGAAAGCAGCTGCACATTCTCGGATTCGAACACCTGCTCATTGTGCAGGATAAACGGCTCGTAGAGCTCAATGAGTTTTTCCACGCGGATCAGGTCGCGCTCGGCCTTCGCCAGCGGGGGCTTCTTCATCTGCAGCGCGGACGCGGCGCGGTTGATGCCGTGCACGACGGCCTTCTGCGCGGGCACCGAGAATTTTTCGTAGCGCGATTTGGAAACGGGAATCGTGTCAAACTGCATGCGCATCCAGTTTTCCAGGCTCTGCTGCGCGCGGAAATGTTTGCGATGCGCGAGCCCCGTCAATTCGATCGAGCGGCCCATGTCGCAGGGATTGCTGGATGATGTTGCGAGCTGATAAATCGGCTGGTGGCGCCGCGCGATGATCGCCGCGGCGATCAGCGTCATTCCGCGGCAGACCATGTCCACGGGAATCACGTCCAGGCACTTGCGCTCGTTGGTCGGCAGCTGCCGGAAATAAGTTCCCAGCAAATAGGAAAGCGGCGCAGACGTATTGATTCCCTCATTCCATCCCGGGAACGGCTGGTCGGTGGACGTCTCCACGATCGAGGGGCGCACAATGGCCACGGGCAGCCCGGCCGCGTGGCGCACCAGAAGAGATTCCGCCAGCGACTTCGTCAGCGTGTAGGTATTGGGCCAGCCGAGGTGGCGCGCCCGTCTGGTCCCCGCGCGCGTCAGGCGGTTTCGCAGCCAGCGCATGCGATTCTTTCGAATCAGGTTTTCCAGTTCCGGGCCGGAGGGGTCTTCGCTGCCTCGATGCCTGCCCAGCGCCTGCCGGTGCAGCGCGGCGGTGATCTCGGAGCTTTCCGCGCGGGTTTCGGCGTGCGCAACTACCTCAAGTAAAGATTTATATTCGCGGTCGGCGTCGAAATCGGGCGCGCCGATTGGCGTGTAGTTCGGCTGGACCCGCTCGGCTACGCGGCCGTCCTTTGAACCTACGACATAGCAGGTGGAAAGGTGCAATAGGCCCGCGTGGGACGAAGCTTTTACGAAATCGATCAGGTGAAACACCGGCGCGACATTGCTGGCCAGCGCTTCGCGAAGGTCCGGATTGAAATCCGTCAGCCCGGAACTATTCACCACCAGGTCCAGCGTGCGCCCCAGGCGTTCCCGCGTGTCCGCCGAAATACCCAGTCCCGGCTGGCTGACGTCGCCTTCGACGACCTCGACGCGCTCGGCGACGAAGTCCGCGAACTGGTCCCCCAGGCGCTCCTGCAACTGGTCGAACACGGGCGATTCTTCAAAAATTTTCTCGAAGCGCCGCTGCGCGGTAGTCGTTCGCTGCCGGCGGATGAGCAAGTAGATCTTCCCGATCTGCGGCACTTCGCTCAACAGTTGCGCGAGCCAGACCTTGCCGATAAACCCGGTCACGCCGATCAGCAGAATGTTCTTTCCCGCCAGCGTCCCGCGAACCGAAAGAGGGCTGGATTGCGCATTCCCGTCGAACACAACCAGCGCGCGGTGATTGGCGGCCTTGGGCCTTTCCGCCGCCAGGATGGCTTTCTCCAGGCGCTCGGGATGCTTCGTCAGCCCCAGATTTCGCAGCAACCGGCCGGCGGGGACGCTGCCGTCGGCGCCGCGCTCGAAGGCCCAGGCGAGAGGGCTGCGCGGGCGGATTACCGGGTCGAGGAGGCGCCCGGTGGCTACGCCGTCGCGAAATTCCAGCCGGTTGGACACCAGGTGCGTAACTCCCAAATACTGCGCCAGCGGGCGCATCACGTGGTCCAGACCCTGGCTTACGAGCACCACGTTCCCGGCGCCCTTGGACGCGACGCACTGGCGCAGGCGCTCGACTCCCTCGGGCTTCAACTGTTTCTTGAGGATGTATTCGAAATATTCCTCGCCCAGCAGGTCCAGGCGGTCGCGCGTGACCCCGGAAAGAAGCGTATGCAGCACGCGTGTGGCGAAGACGCGGTGGCTGGCGTAAAGGAAGGGGCGCACCAGCGCCAGCGCCAGCATTCCGCCTCGCCTTGCCCAGCGGCCGATGAACGTGTGGGAGTTCCAGGTGAAATAAGCCACCGGACGGACCGCGCCGAGGTCCACCAGGCTTCCTTCCACGCGCCAGAAAGTCAGCGCCTGAAGATCCGCTCGCCAAGGGACGGATGGATTGTTGCTGGTGGAGTGGCTGCCGTTGCTCGACCCGTTTTGGGCGGTCTGTTTACTCAATGGTGATTTCCAATCCAGAGACGTAGAGAAGAATCACCCTGTCTGGCCAGACTGAAGCTATCATTCCCGGCCCCTGCATCGCAAGGGCTTGAGGGTTTCAGAGCAGGCGCGCTCCCGCAAGCCCGCTCGATCAGGTTTTACAATCTCTTTACATGCGATTGAAGTTTCATTCAAGTGCCCGCCTTTAGAGTACGCCGTCCCTGAGGTCCATCCATCTAACGCGAATGTAATAAATAAATGAGGAGGAATCTGATGGCAAGAAAATGGAAGGCCGGCATTCTGGTGACAGCGCTCGCGCTGTCCTCGCTGCCGAATACGTATGCCCAGCCGAAAGAAGGACGAGAGGGCGACAAGATTCGCCACGTTCTTCTGGTCAGCATCGACGGAATGCACGCGGTGGATTATGTGAACTGCGTGGAGTCAAAAACGTGCCCGCATCTGGCCGAACTGGGCGAGCGGGGAGTGAACTACACGCGTACCACCACGTCCAGGCCCTCCGATTCGTTCCCCGGGCTCATGGCCCTGGTGAGCGGCGGCACACCGCGAACCGTGGGCGCCTACTACGACGTGGCATACGATCGTGTTCTGGCCCCGCCGAAGACTGCGACCGGCAACGGACTGCCAGCCGGGACCTGCACCGAAGGGGTCGTCAACGGAACGGAGACCGAATACGAAGAAGGCAATGAATTCGACCAGTCGAAGATCAATGGCGGCTTTGCCGGGTACTCCTTGATCGACGGCGGCACAAAATCAATCGATCCCGACAAGCTGATTCGCGATCCGTTTAACCACTGCAAACCGGTGTACTCCTGGAACTTCGTTCGCACGAACACGATCTACGGAGTGATTCACGCGGCGGGAGGCTACACGGCCTGGTCCGACAAACACGCTGCCTACGCGGCAGTTTCCGGCCCCACGGGAACCGATCAGCCCAGCAACGTAGATGACTACTATTCTCCGGAAGTGAACTCCCTCCAGATTGTCCTGCCGGGACTGAAGGTGGCCGCGCCGGGCGGAAACGGATTTGACTGCGGCAAGCTTGTTCCGAACGGCGATGACTGGACCACCGATTTCGACTCCATCAAGTGCTACGACCAGTTGAAGGTCAACGCGGTGGTGAACTGGATTAAAGGCAAGACGCACCTCGGAGGAAGCAATGCTCCGGTCCCGGCGATCTTCGGCATGAATTTCCAGGCCGTGAGCGTTGGACAGAAGCTGATTTCACCCAAATCCGCGACGCGCACCGACGCAAACTCAGGCGGCTACGAGGATGCCCAGGGCACGCCCCGGCCGAAAATGCTGGGCGAGATCGAATTCGTGGATGCGGCGATCGGGCAAATGGTTGACGCGCTCGAAGATCATGGCCTGCTCGACTCCACCGCCATCATCATTACCGCCAAGCACGGGCAGTCGCCGATCGACCCGAACCGATTCTTCCCCATCCCAGGGAGTTCGGGCAACAATGGCATGCCGCCCTCCGGGATCGTCGGGTCTTTTCTCCCCGCGGTCTATAACGACCCCAACAACGGCATCGGGATTGCCGAGGACGATATTTCCCAGCTGTGGCTGGCAAATTCCAACCGCACGGGGGACGCAGTGGCGGCCTTGGAGACTGCCGGGACAGCCATAGGACTGGGCCAGATCTATTATGGAGCTTCTCTCACACCGATATTTGGCACTCCTGGAGTGCCGGAGCATCCGGGACCCTGCTGCTGGATTCGCGAGGGCAGCGATCCGCGCACGCCGGACATCATCGTGATTCCGAACGTGGGCGTGGTTTATACCGGAGGCCTGAAGAAGCAATCCGAGCATGGAGGCTTCGCCTGGGACGATACCAACGTGATGCTGCTGGTATC
Organism: Terriglobia bacterium; assembly: GCA_963779275.1. GTDB lineage: Bacteria > Acidobacteriota > Terriglobia > Acidiferrales > UBA7541 > Palsa-360. The sequence goes on along the minus strand of CAVZXL010000011.1, from coordinate 665,082 downwards.
GAACCCCGGCCTGGAACGCAAGACCATCCACAGCTTTGTGGAAACCACGCAGGTGGCTCCCACAATTCTCCAGCTCCTGGGTCTGGACCCGGATGACCTCGACGCAGTCAGGAAAGAGGGAACGCCGGTTCTGCCGGGCCTGGAATTTCACGACGACGACCGCCGCTAGTAAGTAACCAGTCCTGAAGGTGCAGTGGATTTAAGGAGGGTGCTCCCCCACAGGGGAGCACCCTCGTTTCATTTGGATTGGCCCTGCGTTCTGGAAATTCGTGGCAAAGAATTGCGGGAGGGAAGATTCCGACTATAACTCATCTCATAAATGGTCTGGCGGCGCCTTTTTCTGTTTGAAGGCTAGCCGCTCTATCGCGCCAACGGCGCGAAGGTGACTAGCCCGGGGCAACGCCCCGGGTCGCGCGCGATATCTTTGAGTTCGCCCTGAAGGGGCGGAGGGCCTCTGCGCCCTTTCAGGGCGCAACGCGAACGAGGGATCGCGATTCCCGGGGCGCTGCCCCGGGCTGGTCTCCGACGGCGCTTTCAGCGCCTGAACTGGTCGACTCAAATAAACTCAAGAGGCTCGTTTCATAGGAGCTTTCGATTCTGTACAGGAACGGTATTTATGAGATGACTTGGCTCTGTTGACATCCTCGTTACGACAATGAAAATTCGAGATACAAGATCGGTTGAAATTGTTGTTTGCTACCGAGACAGGAGGTGCGATGGCCGAAGTCGGACTCCTGCCGTTTGCTCGCATCGCCCTGCAGGTCTGCCGGGCGGTGCTTCCGCGTTACCGAAGCCGTTTCAGCAAGCACCAGTTCACGCAACCGCAATTGCTGGCCATTCTCTGCCTGATGCGTTACGAGGACTGGACCTTTCGCGAAGCCGAAGTGCGGCTGGGCGAGCATCGCGAATTGCGCCAGGCGCTGGGGCTGGTGAGCGTTCCCGATTTCACGACTCTGTATCGCTTTCTGCAACGTTTGGACGACCAGGTCATCGACCGCGCGGTCGGCGAGACAGTGCGTCGGCTGCGCGGCACGCGCAGAAAAGGACGGCGGCGAGCCCGCGTTGCGGTCGATGCGACGGGCTTGGCGCAGGGAGCGGTCAGCACATTCTTTGTGCGGCGCATGCATCATCACGGGCAGAAACCGCTGCCGTGGCGGCACTGGCTGAAGTGGGTAGTCGTGGTGGATCTGGATCAGCAATTTGTGTTGTCGCAAATCGCGCGACGCGGTCCGTGGAACGATTGTGCGAATTTGCCAGCGGTCGTCCAAGCCGCTTCCGAGCAGACGCGCATCGGGCTGGTGTTGGCCGACGCCGAGTTCGACAGCGAGAGGAACCACATCTACATCCGGCAACAACTCGGGGCGCGCAGTGTGATCCCCGCCAAACGTGGAAAGAAAACCTGGCACATCCATGGGGTGCGCGCCGAAATGCGGCGGACATTTCCGCGACGGCTCTACCGACGCCGATCCCTGATCGAGAGCCTTTTCAGTTCGGTAAAGCGCAAGCTCTCGGCTCGTGCGCCGGGCCGCTCGCTGCGCACGCAAAAGCGTCAAGCTCTGCTGCTCGGATTGAGTTTCAATCTGTACCGCCTGAGGCATCGCTAACCTTTCTTGAGGATGTCAACAGAGCCAAGCCATCTCATGAATGCGCGGCGTTCCAAATCGGTGGACTGCCAGGGGCTAAAGCCCATCTTTTTTCAGGCCACTGAATGTCGCGGCTGAAGCCGCGACCCACAAAGATTATTTATGAAATAGGTCGGCTCTGTTGACATCCTGAACAGCGCCGGGGGATTCGCGTCGGGCGCAGCCCGGGTGCTGTAGCCCGCCTCTTCAGAGGCGGGGATTCTCGTCGGCAGCGGCAATCAGGCCCCCGCCTCTGAAGAGGCGGGCTACAGCAATTGGGTCCAATTTGAGAGGGTGTCAACAGAGCCACACAGGTTCTAGCCAAGATTGGCCGAAGCTGTAGCCGATGCTGCCTGAAAGTCGTCTCATACACGCCCTCTCTGTGCAGAATGGAAAGCTCTTCTGAAACGAACCTCTCGAGATTTATTTGAGTCGACCGGTTCAGGCGCTGAAAGCGCCGTCGGTGACCAGCCCGGGGCAGCGCCCCGGGGATCGCGATCCCTCGTTCGCGGTGCGCCCTGAAAGGGCGCAGGGGCCCTCCGCCCCTTCAGGGCGAACTCAAAGATATATCGCGCCTTAGCCGGGGCGCTGCCCCGGGCTAGTCACCTTCGCGCCGTTGGCGCGATACAACGGCTCGCCTTCAAACAGAAAAAGGCGCCGGCAGACCATAATATGAGATGAGTTGGCTCTGTTGACATCCTCAAGAAAGGTTAGCGATGCCTCAGGCGGTACAGATTGAAACTCAATCCGAGCAGCAGAGCTTGACGCTTTTGCGTGCGCAGCGAGCGGCCCGGCGCACGAGCCGAGAGCTTGCGCTTTACCGAACTGAAAAGGCTCTCGATCAGGGATCGGCGTCGGTAGAGCCGTCGCGGAAATGTCCGCCGCATTTCGGCGCGCACCCCATGGATGTGCCAGGTTTTCTTTCCACGTTTGGCGGGGATCACACTGCGCGCCCCGAGTTGTTGCCGGATGTAGATGTGGTTCCTCTCGCTGTCGAACTCGGCGTCGGCCAACACCAGCCCGATGCGCGTCTGCTCGGAAGCGGCTTGGACGACCGCTGGCAAATTCGCACAATCGTTCCACGGACCGCGTCGCGCGATTTGCGACAACACAAATTGCTGATCCAGATCCACCACGACTACCCACTTCAGCCAGTGCCGCCACGGCAGCGGTTTCTGCCCGTGATGATGCATGCGCCGCACAAAGAATGTGCTGACCGCTCCCTGCGCCAAGCCCGTCGCATCGACCGCAACGCGGGCTCGCCGCCGTCCTTTTCTGCGCGTGCCGCGCAGCCGACGCACTGTCTCGCCGACCGCGCGGTCGATGACCTGGTCGTCCAAACGTTGCAGAAAGCGATACAGAGTCGTGAAATCGGGAACGCTCACCAGCCCCAGCGCCTGGCGCAATTCGCGATGCTCGCCCAGCCGCACTTCGGCTTCGCGAAAGGTCCAGTCCTCGTAACGCATCAGGCAGAGAATGGCCAGCAATTGCGGTTGCGTGAACTGGTGCTTGCTGAAACGGCTTCGGTAACGCGGAAGCACCGCCCGGCAGACCTGCAGGGCGATGCGAGCAAACGGCAGGAGTCCGACTTCGGCCATCGCACCTCCTGTCTCGGTAGCAAACAACAATTTCAACCGATCTTGTATCTCGAATTTTCATTGTCGTAACGAGGATGTCAACAGAGCCAGATGACTTCTAAGAACCGCTGCCTTGATGACGCCCAGAGGTGGCGGCCATTTCGGCAAGCAGGCGTTCGCCGAATTCCTGGCAGCCGACGCGGGTCGTGCCGGGCTCGACGATGTCGGGAGTGCGAATGCCGTTCACGAAGAGGCGGTCGACCGCCGACTCGATCCACTGGGCTTCGCGCGCGAGGCCGAAACTTTCGCGCAGCATCATGGACGCGGAGAGGATGGTGCCCACCGGGCAGGCCACGTCTTTTCCCGCCAGCGACGGCGCCGAGCCGTGAATCGGTTCGTAGAGCGACGGTCCGGGACCGCTGCTCATGGATGGGATCAAGCCGATCGATCCGACCAGGGCCGCGCCGAGATCGCTGAGGATGTCACCGAACATGTTGGACGTGAGAATGACGTCAAACTGCGCGGGCGCAAGGACCAGTTGCATGGCTGCGTTGTCGACGTACAGATGTTCCAGCTTTACCTTCGGGTGCGCCGCGGCCATGCGGGTGACGGTCCTGCGCCAGAGTTGCGACGTGGACATGACGTTGGCTTTATCGACCGAAGCGAGGCGGCCGGTGCGGGCTTCGGCGCGCGCGAAGGCGTATTGGGCGACGCGCTCGATTTCGCCGGTGGTATATACGGCTTCATCGACGGCGCGCTCTCCGCTTGCGTGGGGCTCGACGTGATGTTTGCCGAAATAAATGTCTCCGGCGAGTTCGCGGACGAAATCGATGTGGACGTTGTTGGCGCGATCGGCGCGCAGGGGCGTGAGGCTCGCGAGTGACGGGCGCAAATCGATGGGCCGGAGATTGATGTACAGGCCCAGGGCCTGGCGCAGGGCCAGCAGGCCGCTCTCGGGGCGCTTGCCGATCGGCTGCGCGTCCCATTTGGGGCCGCCGACGGCGCCCAGCAGGATGGCGTCCGCGGATTTGCACGCGGTCAATGTTCCGGGCGGGAGAGGTTCGCCAGCAGCGTCAATGGCGGAGCCGCCGAAAGGGAACTCGGCGAAATCGAAGCGGTGGCCGAATTGAGCGGCGCAATCCTTGAGCACGCGGACGGCGACGCCGACGATTTCGGGGCCGATGCCGTCGCCGGGGAGGAGGACGATTTTTTTTGCGGCTGCAGTGGTCATATTTGCGTTCCGCGCCGCACGGTGAAGGAATTCGCGCGTCGCGGCCCAATAGTATAGTCCGGATTGGGGGCCCTGTCAGGCCGGAGTAGGACAGACACTCTTGTCTGTACGGGTTTGCGCGTGGCATCGCACATCTAAACCGGACAGACAAGAGTGTCTGTCCTACAAAAAGCTTGACACGCGAAGGGCAAGCGTATATTAGTAAACCGTATGGTTAACTATAACCGGAGGCTGGACGCCACGTTTTCGGCGCTGGCCGACCCCACGCGGCGGGCGATATTGATGGCGCTGATGCGCGGGCAATCGTCGGTTTCGGAATTGGCGCGGCCGCACCGGATGAGTTTGCCGGCGGTGATGAAACATCTCGGGGTGCTGCAGCGGGCGGGGCTGGTGTCGCAGAAGAAGATCGGGCGGTCGCGGCGCTGCCGGCTGGTGGCGCGGCCGCTGAAGAACGCGGAGGCGTGGATCGCGCAGTACCGCGCGTTCTGGGAAAAGCAGTTCGACTCATTCGATCGGTACCTTATGGAATCGGACAACAAAGCGGGTGCGGGCTCGGATCAGGGCGCACCCTTCAAGGAGAAACCGGAATGGCTAAAGAACAAATAACGCCTCTGCCGGCGGTGCGGGTGAAGCGCACGTTTCAGGCGCCGCGGGAAAAAGTGTTTCGCGCGTGGACCGATCCGAAGGAACTGGCGCGCTGGTTTCACGTTTCGGCGGATTACTCCACATTGGTTCCTGAACTGGACCTGCGCGTGGGCGGAAAATACCGCGTCGAAATGCATCACAAGGGCGGGAACGTTCACAAGCTGTTCGGAACGTACCGGGAAATCAAGCCGCCCGAGAAAGTTGCGTTCACCTGGAGCTGGGAAAACGATCCGACCAAGAGCGAGTCGCTGGTGACGGTGGAGTTCCGCGACCTGGGGGCGGCGACCGAGATTCTTCTTTCGCATGAACTGCTGCCAGACGCCGAGCAGCGCGGCAGGCACGAGCAAGGGTGGAATGGGTGCCTGGAGCAGTTGGGGGAATATCTGCAAGTTGTGCCCGCCTGAAGGCGGGCGCTACATGGGTTTAAATCGCAAGTCAATTAAAGGAGCAAACATGGCAATCGTCGATTCGATTTTGATGGAGCTGGATCAGGAAGCGAAGACCACGCAGCGCGTTCTGGAGCGCGTGCCGGAAAACAAGCTTTCGTGGAAGCCGCACGCCAAGTCCTATTCCCTCGGACAATTGGCGCTGCACATCGCGCAGGGGCAAGGATTGCTGGCCGATGCGGTGAGCAAGGATTCATTTGAGATTCCGAATTTCGCCCAGCCGGAACCCAAAAGCCGGAAGGAAATTCTGGATACTTTCGCGCAGAGCACGGCGCATGCCAAGGAAACGCTGGCGAAACTGGACGATTCGAAAATCATGGGAATGTGGAGCGCGACGGCCGGCGGGAAGACAATCTTTACTTCTCCGCGGATCGGATTTATCCGCGCGATTCTCCTGAACCATATTTATCATCATCGCGGGCAGCTTTCCGTCTATCTGCGATTGCTGGACGTGCCGGTGCCGTCGATTTACGGGCCCAGCGCGGACGAAAATCCGTTTATGTGATTTGGGCGGGAGCTTGTGATCCAATAGTGCCGGCAATAAAACGATTGCGGAGTAACTTAAAGAGCCGTCATTCCGCGGGCGGTTTGCGGCCCGAGGAATCCCTCCTGATTCTGGCGTTGAAAGAAGGAGGGATTCCTCGGCGAAAGCATGCCTCGGAATGACGGCGTTCTTGGTTTTCAGAGTTCTCGATGGCATCTCGATTATGGGCGGCGTTCCAATTCGACGCGCCAGGGGCTAAAGCCCTTTTTTCTTGGCCCTCTGAATGTCGCGGCTGAAGCCGCGACCCACAAAGATCAGGTTTCATGCCGTACCTGACATTTTGTAAAGACAGCTATACGGCTGGAGCCGTGCGCTGCGAAGCGGAGGGAGGACGCAATGGACGTGAGGATTCAGGGTGAGAGCGTCGAGTATCGAAAGCTGCGCAACCAATTGCTGGAAGCGGAAATCGCGCTCAAGGATCAGACCGAGCGCGTGGCGGCGCTGCGCAGGCAACTGCCGGAGGGGCCGGTGGTCGAGACCGATTACGTTTTCCTGGAAGGGCCCGCCGATCTGAGCGACAATTCGCCCGCGAATTTCCGCGACGTCCGGCTCTCCGAACTCTTTGCTCCGGGCAAGGACAGCCTGATCGTCGATCACATGATGTGGGGGCCGGGCGACAAGCTTCCCTGCAGGATGTGCAACATGTGGGCGGACGGGTACTCGTCGATTGCCACACACTTGAACGACAAGGTGAATTTCGTGCTGGTCTCGAAAGTGGAACTGGGCCGGCTGCGGGAATGGGGACGGCCGCGCGGGTGGGAAAAGATGCGCCTGCTTTCGAGCCACGACAACACGTTTAACCGGGACTTTTTCGTGGAGGATGAAAAAGGGCAGAGGCCGGCCGTGAGCGTGTTCCGGCGCGGGGCGGACGGCAAGATTCGCTTCACGTACACGACCGAAATGTCGCGGGCGCCGGGGCACCATCGGGGGATCGATCCGTTCATCGGGGCTTGGAATCTGCTCGATCTGCTGCCGGAGGGGCGAGAGAACTGGATGCCGAAACATTTTTATTGATGCGGATGCGGGAATGGGGGATTTCACCGAGTATTGAAGCGCTTCGCAAGGGATCGGGTTTTTGTAGGACAGGCACTCTTGCCTGTCCGGTTTAGATTCTCGAGTGGGCGCACAAAAACCGGACAGGCAAGAGTGCCTGTCCTACGAAAGCGAACTTGAAAGGTGGATCGAAAATGGCTGACATCAAGCACATGATTCAGGTGAACGCATCGCCCGAGGTGGTTTTTCCGCTGGTGGCTACCGCCGCGGGTTTTTTGCGATGGTGGGCGGCCGACGTGACCGAGGATAAAGCGGCCGGCACGGTGGTGCTCGGATTTTTCAATCGCGCGACGGTGTACGGGCTTCGCCCGGTCCAGATCGCGGCGCCGGGGAAGGCGCACTGGCGCTGCGAAACGGGGAATGAGTGGAGCGGCACTCGGCTGCTCTTCGATCTGGCGGAACAAAAGGGGCAAACGGTGCTCCGGTTCACGCACGCGGACTGGCAGGCGGAAACGGATTATTTTATTTCGTGCACGACGGCCTGGGGAGAGCTGATGTTCCGGATCAAGGGCGCGGCGGAGGGGAAAAATCCCGGGCCGCTATTTTCCAGGGATGGAATGGCTTATTGATTTGATTTCCGTGCGGAAAGGGTTTGAGTAGGACAGGCTTCAGCCTGTCTGGGTTTGTATGGGCATGCATGCAGAAAAGCGACAGGCTGAAGCCTGTCCTACTGGGGGCTTCGTGATTATTTCAGGGGGCGCTGTGTCTGGCGCATTTCAGAACGCCGAGGTTTCGGACCCATGGACCTACGGCGTCCCGGTATTGATGGGCCATCACGCGTGAGATCTGGTGCAGATGAGTCAAGTCGTGCGTTGCCCAGCTTGCCAGCAGTTGTGACAGGGTAACGACGCCGAGCGCGGGATGGCGGCCGCGGCGGTCGAGGTCCTCCGGCCGCAAGTTCATGCCGCGCAGTTCGTCCAAGTTTTCCGGCCGCACGCGAGCGAATTCATCCAAAAGTTGAGCGAGCGATTTGCCCTGGGTTGCGTGCGCTTGCCCAAGCCGATCAAAGGGCTCAAACTCTCGAGTCTCGCCAAATTGTAGGATCATCCTCGCGCGCGGCATCCAATTCACGCGGTCGGCGTAAAGCAGATGGCCGACGACCTCGAAGACGCTCCAGGAGTTTTCCCCTTCATTCCGGTGCGTCCACGTTTCCGGAAGATCGCGCAGAAGCGCGTTCAGAGCGGCGGGGGTGCGAGCGAGCAGGGAAATGGTGGAGTGCAGATCTTGTTCCATCGGGCCCTTCCATTCGTAAGAAGCGATTCCCGCTAAAATGCCGTGCGGATTTGTCGGGTTGCGGATTCTTGTAGCACAGCCGCTCTCGGCTGTGTGGGTTTGCCGGGCGCAAGAGCGCCATCGAAATTATTGCGATTGCAAAAACCACACAGCCAGCCCCTCGCAGGGGCTCGGGATAAAGAGTGGCTGTGCTACTTCTTACTCCGCGGGGACGGCGGTTTCGCTGTTGTGCTTGCGCATCACCTGGTGGGCGATGGCCAGCAGGTCGCGCGTGCTGACGTTCTTGGATTCATCGGCGAGCGCGGAGACGCGTTTGTAGCATTGATCGAGTTCCTCGACCGTGGGAGCGTAGCCGATTTCAACCAGCGCGGCGCGCAGGGCGTTGCGGCCCGAATGTTTTCCTAAGACCAGGGAACGCTTGGGAACGCCGACGGCTTCGGGAGAGATGATTTCGTAGGTGAGGGGATTCTTGAGGATGCCGTCCTGATGGATGCCGGCTTCGTGCGCGAACGCGTTCGCGCCTACCACGGCCTTATTGGGCGCTACGGGCACGCCGGTGATTTCCGAGAGCAGGCGGCTGGAGGCGTAGAGTTGATCGAGATGAACGTTCGTGGTGATGCCGAGCTTGGCCTGGCGCACGCGCAGGACGACGACGACCTCCTCGAGCGCGGCGTTTCCGGCGCGTTCGCCGATGCCGTTGATGGTCAGTTCGAGTTGGCGCGCGCCGCCGCGGATGGCGGCCAGGGAATTGGCAACGCCCAGGCCCAAATCGTTGTGGCAGTGGGCGCTGAGGGTGATGCCGTGCGCGCCGTCCAGATGGGCGATGACGGCGCGGAACATGGCTTCGTATTCCTCGGGCACGGCGTAGCCGACCGTATCGGGAAGATTGATGATGGTGGCGCCGGCACTGACCGCCGATTTGACGGCCGTGCACAGGAAAGCGATGTCGGTGCGGCTGGCGTCCTCGGCGGAAAATTCCACCTCGGCGCAGTGTTGGCGGGCGTAGCGCACGTTGGTGGAGATGGCTTCGAGGGCCTCTTCGCGCGTGAGGCGCAACTTGTGGTGCAGGTGCAGATCGGATGTGGCCAGGAAGGTGTGAAGGCGCGGGTGCTTGGCCTGGGAAATGCCGTCGAGGGCGGCGTCGATGTCGTCGCGGCGGGCGCGAGCCAGCGCGGCCACGGTGCAGCCTTTGATCTCGCGGGCCACGGCGCGCGTGCCTTCCAGGTCACCCGGGGAGGCGATGGGGAAGCCGGCCTCGATGATGTCCACGCCGAGCGATTCGAGTTGGCGGGCCATGCGGATTTTTTCCGGCATGGTCATGGAGAAGCCGGGGGATTGTTCGCCGTCTCGCAGCGTGGTGTCGAAGATTTGTACATTTTCGAGGCGTACATTTTCGGTGCGTACGTTGTCCATGGCACTCTCCTACAGTGGCTATTCCACACCGGATGGGCAAGGCAATCAAATTTATAATAGTTTTGAGTAATATAAAGTCTTATTATGCCAGAAGGTGAGGCTTCAGCTTGTCGGGTTTAGATCGCGGGGCATCCGGCATCGAGCTTCATCCGCGGCGGACTGCGTGTGGAGGATTGCGGTTTGCGCCGAGTGGAGTTGTCGAAAACCCGACAGGCTGAAGCCTGTCCTACTGGAGGAGCATGGATTTATCCCAATTGCACGTATTTCTCACTGTCGCGAAAGAGCAGAGTTTTTCGCGGGCCGCTGAAAAGCTGTTTCGCACGCAGCCGGCGGTGAGCATCGTCATCCGCAAGCTGGAGGAATCGGTGGGGCAGCCGCTGCTGGTGCGCGGGGCGCGGCAGGTGAAGCTGACCGACGCGGGGGAGCTGCTGCGCGACTATGCCGAGCGGCTGCTGAACCTGCGCGACGAAATCCAGAAGGGCATGGAGGATTTGAAGAGCCTGGGACGCGGCGAGCTGCGGCTGGGCGTGAACGAAAGCTCGATCCACGCGCTGCTGCCGGCGCTGGCGCGGTACCGGAAACTTTATCCGGGCGTGAAACTGATCATGCACCGCACGCTTTCGCGCGACATTCCGCAGGAGGTGCTGAATTACCGGCTCGATCTGGGGACGGTTTCCTACATGCCGCAGGACGCGAAGCTTGTTGCGGTGGAAATCCTGCGCGACGAGCTGACGTTTGTCGTGCCGCCCAAACACAGGCTGGCGCGGCGCGGCTCGGTGGACATTAAGGAACTGGGCGAGGAAACGTTTATTGCGCACAACGTGGATTCGCCGTACCGCTCGCGCGTCATTCAATTGTTCGAGAAGCACCGCACGCCGTTGCGGCGCGACGTCGAAATGCCCACGATCGAGAGCATCAAGCGGTTCGTGCAAATGGGCATGGGCGTGGCGATCGTGCCGCGGATGTGCGTGCAATGGGAAGTCGAGAGAAAGCTGCTGGCTGAAGTGCGCATCCGGCAATTGAAATTGCCGCGGTCGCTGTATCTGGTGTCGCGGCGCGGGGCGCGGTTGTCTCATGCGGCGGTGGGGCTGATGCGGTTGCTCCACGGGGAAACGCATCCGGCTGCCTGAGAGGGGGAGGGGTTACGGGCCGCTCGGAGTGGGGATCTCGTTTTGATCGCGGAACGGCAAGTGCAGAGCTCGCGAGAACTCGGGCCAAAATTCCCGGATGATGTCGTAGCCTGAATCGAAGGCAAAATCAATGCCCACATTGCGCGCGGTCGCGGAAAATCCGCGTTGGGTTCCCGGGTGATAGAGGTTGCTCAACAACTCGCCCGTGGTATTTCCGAGCAGTTCCGAGACATTGAACATGCGGTGGCCGTTATCCCGGTAGGCGATCACGGAATGCGAAACCGCATGGAGCATGCGTCTTCCCACGCTGCCGTGCGCCAGCCGGTAGTATCGCGGATCCTCGGAAAACACTACCGGATACGCGAATTCCTTGAAGAACCGGAACTGCACTTGATCGACATAACTTGAGCCGAATCGCTTTACGTACCCTCCTGCTCCCTGGCCGTAGGGGGCGTCGCCGTTGCTCGCCTGCGAGAGTCCCGCATTGAAGCCCGCCTGCAGAAACGTGACCGGGTCCACCGATTCGCGGACAAAGAGTATGAATTTATCTTTTATTTCAAGGGAGCAGAGTACCGTGTTGGGTTTGTAGCGCGGTGAAAGGGGCGCGCCAACCGACTCACGATCGATCTTCTGCGCGAAAATTCCCAGGACCTTATGAAACGGTCCCACGTAATCCTTCCAACCCACCGGCGGCGGTGGTTGTACGCATGGCTCGGAAGGATTCTGCACTGTTTGCATTTTGTCGATCGCGGGCGGATTGGCGGGTTCGGCGGGTTGCGGTTCCTGCGCTTGCATGGCCGCGCTTGCCAGCAGAATTCCAGCAAGGGCCGGACCGCGGAAGGACAAACGAAATGAGTGGCGCCTCATTTCTTGATCGTACTCCCTGAAAGCCTTGAAAAATAGCGCTTGGCGGGAGTTTCTCCTATTTTCTTGGATGCGCCGAACGCCATTGCGCCGCGATGCTCGTTTTTTGTACGCGGCTGCAGACTTGATGCGATAGCTTCAAGCGGCGGGGAAGAAGACGTCGTAAGCAAATGTAATGCGGGTTCACGATGTATACTCCTGTGGCCACTCCACGAAAACGAGGGGGTTCGCCCATGCAAAATCGGCCCGCCGGGTTTTGTTGGTCTCGCAATCTGATTATGGTGATGGCCTGGATCACGGCCGCAATCCCATTTGGCGCGCTGGCGCAACAGCCAGTCGCGCCCTCCAAAAATGTTGAGATTGTCTTCCTGGGAACAGGGAGCCCAATTCCCAATGCCGATCGTCAAGGACCTTCGCTGGCAATCGTGGCGAACGGGAAGGCTTATCTGGTGGATGCCGGGTCGGGCGTGTCGCGGCAGGCCAATTCGGCCTTTCAGCGCGGCATACTTGCGCTTCGGCCGGATCAGCTCGATATTGCGTTCCTGACGCACCTTCATAGCGACCACACGCTCGGGTTGCCTGACCTGATTTTCACTCCCTGGATTGTCGGGCGGTCGAAGCCGTTGCGTCTCTATGGACCCGAAGGCACGAAAGAAATGGCCGCGCACATTCTCGAGGCTTTCAAGGAAGATATTCAGGTGCGCACCACGGGACTCGAGAGCGGCGACACGACAGGTTACAAAGTCGACGCGCACGACGTGCAGCCGGGAAATATCTATCAGGATGGGAACGTCAGCGTGAGGGCCATTCTTGTAAAGCACGGATCATGGAAAGAGGCGTTGGGATACCGCTTCGACGCAGGCGGCAAGTCCATCGTCGTGTCGGGAGACACGGCGCCGGCCGAGTCGGTGGTCGAGGCCTGCTCGGGCTGCGACGCCTTGATTCACGAGGTTTACTCCGGGAGGGCGGCAAATTCTCAAAAACCTGTGTTGTCTCTGGAGCAATGGATGAAGTACGAGAGCGCGTTCCACACCAGCGCACCGGAACTGGGAGATATCGCCGCGCGCGCCAAGGCGAAGATGCTGATTTTGACGCACTGGGGACTGCTGGGGAATGCCAAGGAAGATGACATGGTGCGCGAGATTCGTGAAAGATACACGGGCCCGATTGTGATTGCGCGCGATTTGGATGTGATCGCGCCGTAATCGCGAGCTTGTTTGCCCCGGAGCAGATGGTGTATTTAGTGGATTGAACGAAGGCCTATATTGAGTTCAAATCGATGCCGAAATTGCCAAGGATTACATCAAAGAAACTTCTGCGGGCCCTATTGAGAGCGGGTTTTTACGTGCATCATCAGACGGGTAGCCACGCCAATCTTCGCCACAATGTGAAGACGCACCTTCACGTCATAATTCCACTGCATAGCGGCGATCTGGCGCCGAAAACAACAAAATCCGTTATTGTTCAGGCCGAATTGACGGTTGAGGAATTTGTCGCGCTTCTGTAGTGCGCTTGCCTCACATCGGTAGTGCAATCGCCAGAACAAGAGTTATAATTATAAAATGAAGAATGGTAAGAATCGCGTCCACGAGTACACCGCCTTTTTCGAAGCTAACGAGAATGGCGGGTACACAGTCACGGTTCCCTCCTTGCCCGGACTTGTGACGGAAGGCAAGACCCTGGATCACGCGCGATCCATGGTGCAAGATGCCATCCGGTGTTACATCGAAGGGTTGAAGAAGGCGAAAGAACCCATCCCGGTTGAGCGTGAAACGGCGCAAGTCAAGATTTCTGTCGTCGCGTAGTAATAGTCTAAAGCCCCCACCCTCGCGGAGCGAGGATGGGGCACCCTCAAGGGCAAAGGCCGGTCCACCCGTCCCGACTGGGGAACGGGAAGTCAAAACCCCAACCCTTTGAAAACCGCAAAGAGTCGGCCACCCGGAATTTCAAATTCAAAGGCTGCGCCACCCGCCAGAATTGAATCGGCCGGTTTCCCGCTCGACGGATGTGAAGGCGCGCGCGTGCCTATTGATCCGCTCCCATAAATATGGGAAGAATGGCTTTGTGAAAACGACTCTCGAAATTCCCGATTCCGTTTTTCGGCGCGCCAAGTCCGTCGCCGCGGCTCGGGGAATCCCTCTGCGTGAATTTGTGACCGAAGCAATCAAGGACAAATTGGCTGCTGACATTCAGGCTGGAGAAAAGCCCTGGCTGCGGCACATGGGCAAGCTGAAGCGCCTGCGCAAGGAAACGCTGCGCATCAACCGCCTGATCGAGGAGGATTCGGAGAAGATTGACGCGGAGATGTGGCGTTGATCCCGGATACCAACGCGCTGTCCGCCATTGCCGATGGGGAAGCCGGCGCCATGCAGCTTGCGGCCGGGGCCGATCGCATCGCGGTTCCCGTGATCGTACTGGGTGAATACCGGCTCGGAATCGCGCAGTCCCGCCACCGCGCGAGCTACCAGGCATGGCTCCGCCAATGGACAGCGGCCGTGACGGTTCTGGATATTGACGACCGGACGACCTACTCGTACGCAAGCATCGGTCTTGAGCTGAAACAGATAGGCAAGCCCATTCCCGCGAACGATCTTTGGATCGCCGCCCTCTGCCGCCAGCATTCCCTCGCTCTCGTAAGCCGGGACCGGCACTTCGACTTCGTTCCAGGACTCCGCCGGCTCGATTGGTAAGGCCCCTCTACAAACACCGTGGCCTGTGTTGGAACCAAACTCAAAACCCGAACCCCTCTAAACCAGAGGGCCCGGCACCAGCGAACTTCTGCTCGACGGCTGGAAGTCCCGGTTTGGCGGCGCGCCGCTTGCGAGGGCCCTCGATGACGAGAACCTTGGCCAGATTTTCGAGAATTGAATCGTTCCGTTTTATTGTTGTCATTCCGAACGACGTGAGGAATCCCTCTTAGGTGTGGTGCAAGGTTAGTTGCTCTCGTGAAACAACACCCCGCCCCTTCGAAAACCACGAAGGAGCGGCCACCCGCCACCCGCAAATTCAAAGGCTGGCGCACCCGGCCTTCGAAACCCGCGAAGGATCGGCCCCTGGAGATTCAAAATCGCTTTCATTACGAGGGTGCGTCACCCACCCCGGCCAAATTCAAGCGCGTGATTCGGGATTCCGGCGCTGAAAGCGCCGTCGGATGACAGCCCGGGGTAACACCCCGGGTATCGCGCCCACATCTCTTCGTCCGCCCTGAAAGGGCGGTGGGCTTGTTGCCCGCATGAACCCCAACTTTCAATCCCAAACAAACCGCTCATCGAATTCGATTTGATAACGCTTCAAGAATGACCGAAATTCTTCCTCGAAACTTTTCACGCGGTGATGTTCAGCTTGATTGGCAATGTACGCCTTCACCTCTTCCACTCCGGATTGGCCGATGGAGAATGCGCCGTAGCCGCTTTGCCAATGAAATTTCGCGAATGGTTTTCCCTGGGTCTTGATCCATTTGGAGGTTGCGCGTTTGACCTGCATGACGATTTGCGCAAGGGCATGATTTTTGCTCAGCGCGAAAAGAATATGGACGTGGTCGCGCCACGCGTTGATGGCGATCACCGGCGAGTCGAGGTCTCGCAGGACGGCGGAGGCATAGGCGCAGAAGGGTTCGCGAACCGCCTCGCTGAGAATGGCTTCGCGGTCTTTTGTGCTGAAGACAAGGTGAACGAGATTCTTGGCGAGTGATTGCGGCATCGCGGCGTCCTAGCGCCCCTTCAGGGCGTCAACCCATTATAACGAGGTTACCCGGGGTGTTACCCCGGGCTTTCCTCCGCCGGCGCTTTCAGCGCCGGAAGATTTCGAGAGCAGCCGCGTAGTGGCGGTCCGGCGTTCCCACCTTCTCGGAGCGAGCATGGGGCACTCGCGCACGAGAAGTCAAAGCCCCGACCCTTCGAAACCGGCGAAGGATCGGCCACCCGGAAATTCAAAAACGCATCAGAGGATGCGCCACCCGCCTAACACCCGCCCTAGTCCCTATTGTGATTATTGGACACGGACATGCCTAATGCCGAACACGAGCTGGGAAGTCAGGCCCAACTCTCTCTTCATCTACCGAAAAGCTTGGTGTAGTGATTGAGGAAGCAAAATCTCCAGGGCTACCACTAAAGATTACGAAGCGGGCGCGGTCCCCCTTATGAAATGCATCTCGAGCGGCAGTTGCCTCTTCCCCAGTGGATAGACTCTTCATCGGCCATAGCAAACCGGTGGTTAACCTTGCACGTACAATGCCTAGTGGGTATGGCCTGCAGAATCCTTCACCTGAAGTGACAACAGTTTTCCATTCAGGAGAAGCTGGTTCCCAGCGCTGAACTGCATACGCCACTATTGTGCCCGGCGCGGAGGCGTCGTCTATGAAATCACAACGCGTCACCCGTACCGGAAGCAGGCCAAAGTTTCTAATTCTGCCTTCGTAAGTTTTCGTAATGCCTGGAATGCCTAAGTCAGCGTTCGAGACAATGATTTCTGCCCGCAATGTGCCATCAATGCTCCCAGGTTTTGACAATAAATAGATACCGATGGCGCAAATTATGAACAGTGGAAGACAAATCGCGATTATCCAGCGGCGTCGCACTCGCATGAAAGTATAGACACCAAGTAGAGGAAATGGTCCTAGCCTAAAAACAAAAAACCCTTCCCGGAAAAGGGAAGGGCTTTTTGTGCGTTTGATGGCTCAATGAAAACTGGGCAGCGTAGATGAGTACGCTTGAACTTCGCATCTGGGGTGCGAAGGGAAGAAAGATGAGATCTGACAGAACCCGCTCGAAGGTTGAATCGTTCGAGCGATGACCTCGGCTCCCCGTGAGAGGATCCGAAGCTTGGCCAACTTCTCCTGCACACCAGCACAGGGTCGGTTTGGCGCTATGTTTAGAAAGGAGGTGATCCAGCCGCAGGTTCTCCTACGGCTACCTTGTTACGACTTCACCCCAATCATGGGTCATACCTTGGGCGCGTGCTTCCTTACGGTTAGCTGCGCGACTTCTAGTACAACTCACTTTCGTGATGTGACGGGCGGTGTGTACAAGGCCCGGGAACGTATTCACGGCGCCGATCTGATGCGCCATTACTAGCGATTCCAGCTTCATGCAGTCGAGTTGCAGACTGCAATCCGAACTGAGCACGGTTTTCTCCGATTAGCTCCCCCTCGCGGGTTCGCAACAGTCTGTACCGTGCATTGTAACACGTGTGTAGCCCTGGACATAAAGGCCGTGCTGACTTGACGTCATCCCCACCTTCCTCTCCGTTATCCGGAGCAGTCCTCGTAGAGTTCCCCCTTGCGGGTGGCAACTACGAATAAGGGTTGCGCTCGTTGCGGGACTTAACCCAACACCTCACGGCACGAGCTGACGACAGCCATGCAGCACCTCTACTACGGTCCCTTGCGGGAAGACGATATTTCTACCGTTGGTCAGTAGCGGTTCAAGCCCAGGTAAGGTTCTTCGCGTTGCGTCGAATTGAACCACATGTTCCACCGCTTGTGCGGGCCCCCGTCAATTCCTTTGAGTTTCAGTCTTGCGACCGTACTCCCCAGGCGCGGAACTTAACGCGTTAGCTACGGGACGACCCGCCTACGCGGGCCACCCCAAGTTCCGATGGTTTAGGGCTAGGACTACCAGGGTATCTAATCCTGTTTGCTCCCCTAGCTTTCGTTCCTCAGTGTCAGTTGCGATCCAGTCAGCCGCCTTCGCCACGGGTGTTCCTGCAGATATCTACGCATTTCACCGCTACACCTGCAATTCCACTGACCTCTCTCGCACTCGAGCGCGGCAGTTTTGAAAGCAGCCTCTGGGTTAAGCCCAGAGATTTCACTCCCAACTTGCCGCACCACCTACGAACCCTTTACGCCCAGTAATTCCGAGCAACGCTGGCCCCCTACGTATTACCGCGGCTGCTGGCACGTAGTTAGCCGGGGCTTCTTATACCCGTACCGTCAAACCCTTGCGGGTCATTCGTCCGGGTCGAAAGGGGTTTACACTCCGAAAAGCTTCATCCCCCACGCGGCGTCGCTGCGTCAGGCTTTCGCCCATTGCGCAATATTCCCCACTGCTGCCTCCCGTAGGAGTCTGGACCGTGTCTCAGTTCCAGTGTGGCCGGCCATCCTCTCAGACCGGCTACCGATCAAAGCCTTGGTGAGCCGTTACCTCACCAACTAGCTAATCGGGCGCGGGCCCCTCCTTAGACGCCCTTGCGGGCTTTGAATCCAAAAACCGAGGTTTCTGGAATATCATGCGGTATTAGTCCCGCTTTCGCGGGGGTATCCCCCATCCAAAGGGCAGGTTGCCCACGTGTTACGCACCCGTGCGCCGTGCGCCATCTCGTATTGCTACGAGACGCGCACTCGACTTGCATGTGTTAAGCACGCCGCCAGCGTTCGCTCTGAGCCAGGATCAAACTCTCGTTTGAAAATGGCTGCCTGAAAAACAAAAAGCCCGACTGTCATTGCTGAGAGTCGGACCTAATTAAGGCGATACAGCCCAGACCCTGTTTTTCAAGCGAACTTTTTATCGCTCGATTCACTCAATCCCCTGGCACCGACATGCCAAGGTCAATCGAACGGGTTCTGGCACATCTCATCTTACCCAGTTTGTCAAAGAGCATTTCCCCCTGTCCAGCAGGTGGGCTACCTTCAAGCCCAACGATCATAGCATTGGATTCTTAAATGTCAAGCATAAGTGCGGCGGAAGTTTGGCGCGATGTGGAAAAGCTGTGGGGGGCTCAGTATTCCATAACAGCAGCCCCTGCGCCCCTTCAGGGCGCAATCGAATCATGCAGCCGTAACCCAGGGCGTTGCCCTGGGCTGAGTCACCGCCGGCGCTTTCAGCGCCGGGATTTCGGATCAATTTTGCTATCGCGCCACGAACCTTGCGAACGGAGCCTCGAATCTTGCGAACCCTGGCCTCATATTTTGACGAATCGCGCCGCGTGCCGGTGAGCGAACCCGACCAACTTGGGGAATCCCTCTTCGCCAGAACTAAGAGGGATTCCTCACTTCGTTCGGAATGACGGCGTTTTAGTAGGCGGACGGCAAAGCGCTACTTCTTCGGATGCATCTGCAGTTTCTGCACGCGCCAGTTGAGCAGTTCTCCGACGTAGATTTCGTTTTCCGAGGGGCAGGCGATTTCGTGGATCCAGCCGAACTGCTTCATCTCCCGGCCGGAGCCGCCCATCATGCCGAGAACTTTGCCGTCCAGGCTGAGTTTGTAGACGCGGCCGGGGAAGGCGTCGGAGGCGTAGAGGACCTGATTGGGGCCGGGGGTGATGCAGACGGTCCAGGGGGCGCCGGGGCCCATGGTGCCGACCAAATCTGCCGGGGGCTTATTGCCGATGATGGGGACGGTGTTGGCGTAGTCAAACGGCTCGCTGATTTTGATGTTGCGGAGGTATTTGCCGTCGCCGTCGAACACTTCGATGCGGGAGTTGCCGCGGTTGGCGACGTAGACGTTGCCCTGGGCATCGGTGGCGATGCTGTGCGGGGTGTTGAGCTGGCCGGGGCCGCTGCCGGGTTCGCCGAAGGACTTGATCCACTTGCCGTTCTTGTCGTACTTGGCGACGCGCGAATTGATGTAGCCGTCGCTGATGAAGGTGTCGCCGGCGGCGTTCCAGGCCATGTCGGTTACCTGGCGGAACATTCCGTCGACCGGAGGGAGCGGGGGTTTCGGATGCTTCAGCGGTTCGGTGCCTTCGTCCGAGGCTTCCTGCTTGCGGCCGAAGACCATGATGACCTGGCCTTGCGGATTGAACTTGATGACCATGTCGGAGCCTTTGTCGGCGGCCCAGATGTTGTCGTCCTTATCGATGCGCACGGTGTGCGCGAACGACCAGGCGTAGAGATTGTGGCCGATTTCGCGGATGTATTTTCCGTCGCGGTCGAATTCCAGAAGTTGCGCGGCGCCGGCGGCGTACGCCGGGCCGGTGGTATTGCCGCGCGAGAAGATGAAAATGTGTCCCTTGGAATTGACGGCTACGCCGGAAACTTCGCCGAGATACATGTTGTCCGGCATTTTTACGACGTTGGGCGCGGAATCAAAGGGGATTTCGGGCGGCGGCCTGGGCGAACAGCGCCAGCGGCGCGCACAGGAAAAAAGCCAGAGCCAGAGCGAAGCGTTTCATCGTAATTCCTCCTCAAAATAATTCGGGATGCGAAGATTAGTGGAGCAGGCGTTTGGCAGAATATATCGATTCCGTGCGAACGCCAACGGAAAAGCGGTGGCATGAGGGAGTAGACCGGGTGTGGAGCATGCTCTGCGTCTCGATAGCGCTGGAACGCCTACAATGGCAAACCAGCGGATGCTGCCGAACTGCAGAGGCTTTTTTCGTGGCGTCCGCTGCTGCGGGAAGTCGGATAAACTACTGGGCGCTTGGCGTCAAGGAGGTGAATTTCTATGTCCTCAAGATTATCTGCTGAAGACGGAACCTTCGGAATATTCGTTCGCCGACCTGGTGCGGGACGGTGCGACCGAATGGGACGGCGTGTCCAATCCCACGGCGGTGAAAAATCTGCGAGAAATGAGTCCCGGGGCGCGGCTGATTATCTACGAAACGGGAACGCGCCGCTGCGCGGTGGGGACTGCGACGGTTGTTTCCGTGGACGCTTCCGATCCCAAAAACCGAAAGTCAAGATCAAGGCGGGGAAGGCGATCGCAAAGCAGGTTTCGCTCGAAGAAATTAAGGCAGACAAATTGTTCAAGGATTCGCCGCTGGTTCTGATGGGCAGGCTTTCGGTGGTTCCGCTCACGATGGGTCAGTATCAGACCTTGTCGGCGATTGATGCGACTTCCTGTCTTGAATGAAAATGTCCGGGAGTCGGGCGTTCGCGGAGTGTAGTGTCCGCCTTCAGGCGGGCATGTGCTTGATCCCGAGTGCCCGCCTGAAGGCGGGCGCTACATTGCGGAGCGCTGGCCGGCAGCTCCGGCGCGCGGTGACTCCGCAACTGACTCCGCCAAACGACGCAAAGACTCCGCATAAGGCGCGCGGGCCACGCCGCGTTCGCAGATGATTGCGGTGATCAGGCGCGACGGGGTGACGTCGAACGCGGGATTGGCCACGGCCACGTCGGGGGCGATGCGCACGCCGCGCAGATGCGTGACCTCGTCGGCGGAACGCTCTTCGATGGGGATTTGTTCGCCGGAGGAAATTGTGAGATCGAAGGTGGAAACCGGCGCTGCTACGTAGAAGGGGACGCCGTGTTCGTGCGCAAGGACGGCGATCTGGTACGTGCCGATCTTGTTGGCGGTGTCGCCGTTGGCGGCGATGCGGTCGGCGCCTACCACGACGGCGGAGACGGTTCCGGTTTTCATGAAATGGCCGACCATGTTGTCGGTGATCAGCGTGAGCGGGACGCCGCCTTCGTGGAGTTCCCATGCGGTGAGCCGCGCGCCCTGCAGGTAGGGGCGCGTCTCCGGGACCAGGACGTGCAGATTATGGCCCTGTTCGACGGCCACGCGGATGACGCCCAGCGCGGTTCCGATTCCGGCGGTTGCCAGCGCGCCGGCGTTGCATTGGGTCATGACTTTGCCCGCGGCGGGCATGAGTTCGGCGCCGAAGCGGCCGATGGCTTCGTCCGTGGCGCGTTTTTCGGCATGGACGGCGCGCGCTTCTTCGACCATGGCGCGCCGGACCGCGTCCAGCGATGCGGTCACCGTCGCGAGCTGCTCGAAGCGGCGCTTCATGCGCTCGATGGCCCAGAACAAGTCCACGGCCGTCGGGCGCGTTTCGGCGATCGTGCGGCAGATGGAAGGGAACTTATCGCGAAGCTCATCCAACGTGGCGGCGCTCGAACGCTCGACTCCCAGAGCGACGCCCATGGCGGCGGCCACGCCGATGGCCGGCGCGCCGCGGATGACCATGTCCCTGATCGCGGCGGCCACATCGCGATAATCGGTGTAGATGTGATGAACTACTTCTCCCGGCAGGCGGCGCTGGTCGAGCATTACCACGCCCTGGCTGGTCCACTCAATGGGTTGGGCAACGTTCATCGTTGTTCGGCGTTCCTTCCGGTTGATTTTGAGTAGCACAGGCTTCAGCCTGTGGGTTTTCGTCTTGCGCGGGGTAAAACCGACAGGCTGAAGCCTGTCCTACTAACTGAAGGCGGTTTTTCGTCTCGCGCTGATCGTTTTTTTTTGGCCCTCAGTGGCGCAAGCCGCCGGCGAGGTAGATCAGATACCCCAGCAACTGCAGGCCATTGTATCCGAGATGCACAAAATAGCTGGCCGCCACCGTGCCGGTGCGCGCGCGGACCCAGGTCAGGACGATACCCACGAGCATGAGCAGCGCGATCTGTCCCCAACCTCCCCACAACTGCACCGCGTGAAGCGATCCGAAAAGAATTCCCGTGATGACAATGCCGGCGGTAATGCCGGCGCGCCGCGCGATGATCGGATAAAGGAACCCGCGAAAAATCGTTTCTTCCACCAGCGGCGCAACGAGCACGCCCAGAACGGCAAACAGCAACATGCTGACGCGCGCCTTGAGCAGCTCCTCGATCGGCAAAGCTTCCTTGGAATTCAGGAACGCGCCGGCGAACGAAACCACCAGCCCCAGCACCGCCCCGCCGCTCAGGAATTGCAAGGCCGTGGCGCGAAACGATCCCGCTCCGGAACCGAGGCCGCGCCAGCCGATCGTTCGCCAGAACGGCGCGGGCGTGCGGCCCAGCACCATCAGGTATAGGTACAAAATCGCGCCGGCATCGAGCATCGCCTGGCTGATCAGGACCACCACCGATTTCGCCGTGCTCATGGCAGGGCCGAACATTTCGTCCGGATTAGCGCCGAATATCCGGATCGCGGCCTCGGCCATTCCCCGCGTGACCACCACGCTGGCTATCACGCCCAGAACCACGAACAGCAGCACTTCATGCCAGCCCCACGGGACCTGCAAATCTTCGGAAACAGCCGCGCGAGGTTGCGGGGCGGGCAGAATCTCCGGCAGGTTCGGCGGCTCAGAATCGATGGGTTCCATGGCGGCCTGAGGGATCCCTTCCAAATCCGAAGCGCCGTCCGGAGGTTCGCTCGCTCGCGCCCTTGCCGGGGCGGCACCGGACAGGTTGTGGTCGTCGTAAGTCATTTCCGGGTGTCAGAGCGGAGCCGGGGACAGGCGCGCCAAGTCACTAGGATCAATGTACTGGCAGTTATCGCCGGGCGCAAGTGCGGGGGAAAACGGCAGCGGTCAGGAAATGGGAGACTCAACTCGCCACGAGCCCCCCATATCAATCATCTGCAAGGCAGCTTTAACCCATCTGGCTGGTCGAGCGGCCGAAGTAGAAAGTGGCCGCAGTTTGGTCGTCCCACCCGGCATTGCACGGAGGGACGGTCCAGCGCGTGACTTTCGTGGGTTCGGTGATGGGTTTGCCGAGCGCGGGGCACGAGAGGC
Source organism: Terriglobia bacterium (assembly GCA_963779275.1). Taxonomy (GTDB): domain Bacteria; phylum Acidobacteriota; class Terriglobia; order Acidiferrales; family UBA7541; genus Palsa-360. The sequence continues at coordinate 641,954 of CAVZXL010000011.1, read as the reverse complement.
AGTAGGCTCCTTCGTGCGTGCCGATCCAGATCAGGTTGCGGTCCCACTCGACGAAGACGTCTTCGGTGGTGCCGCGCCACCAGGTTTCGTACTTTTCGATTTCGCCATCGCGCGGCGGAACGAACCAGGCGACTTCCTTGGGCTCGGCGGGATTGGAAATATCAAAAACGCGCACGCCGGCATTGAAATACGACATGACCATGATGTGCGACTTGGACGCGCCCGGCGCCAGCCAGCACTGCGTGTTGTGCGAGCCGAAACGGCCGCGCGCGAAGCAGAAGTCGGTATAGGGAGCGTCGGACGGGGCCGCGGGGCGCGGGAAGAATCCGATAATTTTGGGATTGCGCGGATCCTTCACGTCGACGACGTAGGGCGTGTGATACGGGCTGCGGCAATCGGCTTCGAGAATTTCGTGCGTCGCGACCACCAGATTGGAAAGGCGCGGGTGAGCCGGGTCGGGAATCACGGGATAGCAGGTGTGGAACGGAATGTCGCCGAGCGGATTGAATTCGTACTGCACGTGGCCGTAGGGTTTCGGATTCTTGATGTCGGAAAGATCCATCGCGTACATGCCGAATGCGCCGAAGCCGCCGTAGCCGACGGTGCCGCCGTTTTCCACGCGCTTGGGAACGCTGAGCGCGCCGTGATTTCCGGTCCAGGAGGCATGGTCGTCGGCGAAAATATATTTTTTGTATTCGGCTTCCTCGCCGAAGCGCTGTCCGGGCACCCACCACTTCGAGACTTCCTTGACGGCCGAGGGATCGGACATATCCACGATCATGATGGCGTTGCTGGTGGGGCGCTGGTGATTTTCCATGCGCAGCTGATCGTCCCAGCCGCAATCGAGGTAGGCGTACTGGCCGCCGTCATAAAAATTGTGGTGCGTGCCGTTGCCCGTTTTTCCGGTGCTGAATTCCTGCAGCAGGTTCGGCTTGAGCGGATCGGTTACGTCAAACGTGCGGATGCCGCGCAGGCCGGTGAAGTTGACGGAGCGGCCGCGCAACGGCTTGTCGTAGGCGCCGTGCGGGAATTCGGGCGTTGCGGAGGTGAGCGGCGCGGCGGCCGTGCACATGGCGATCCACTTTTTGGTCTTCGCGTGGAATATGGTGGCGTTGAAACCCAGGCCGCGCACTCCCTTGATCGCGACGGCGGGTTTTTTCGCATCGGTGATGTCGACGTATCCTCCGCCCGTCGGCAACATGCGCTGCTTGCCCTTGGCCCACATGGCCATCAGAGGCTCGCCGCCGGCGGTTGCCGCGCCGGGCAGGTGCGAGACGATGTCCATGTTGTGGATGTACTGCTTGCGGTCGAGGAAATCGAGCGCGCCCAGCGGCATGCGGTTCGGCGGGACCGCGCCGTCCGGCGTGAGTCCGGAAACTTGCGCGCGCGCGGCGAGCGCTCCGGTGAGGCTCGCGGCGGCGGCGCCCAGTGCGGCGCCGGCGGATTTTTTCAGAAGAGAGCGCCGGGTCAAGTTGCCGTGCTTTGCTGCGTCATCGGACTTCATCTGCGGTCACCTCGCTGGTTTAGATTGCAGGGGCGGTTCGTGCTTCGATCCGGAACCTAATTTAAGCTTCGCTTTGTGGCGTTACATCGGTCGGCGGATAACGTACACCCGCTCTTATCCGTATGCAATGCTGTTCGGGCCAGCTGCCGAGGAAGCTAACGGGCCCGCTTGCTGCCCGCTCTCCGGGGCTTTGGCTTGCTCTTGGCCTGGAGATTGAGCGCCACGGCGGCGCGCATGAGGTCCTTCAAGGCCGGTTCATTGATTTTTTCGCCTTCGTGGATGTCGATGGCGCGCCGGACATTCCCGTCGAGGCTGGAGTTGAATAGACGCGAAGGATCCTGCAACGCGGCTCCCCTGGCGAATGTCATCTTCACGACGCTCTTGTAGGTTTCTCCCGTGGAGACGATGCCGCCGTGGGACCAGACGGGAGTGCCGGGCGATGTCGCCTTCGCCCATTTCCATTCTTCGACGATCTCCGGGTCCGCCTGATGCACGAGTTCGCGCACTTTCGCGAGCGTCTTGCCGCGCCAGTCTCCGAGTTCCTTGATCTTATGGTCGATTGATTTGGAGGCGGATTCCGCCGGGACGGGTTTTTTCATGTGTGCCTCCCACCCTCGCGATTAATTCAATTACGTTTAGCGTAACCTGCAACCTTCGCGAGGGGAACCCTGTTCTGGTTTAAGGGCAGTTTGGAAAAATGGCGGCGACCCGCGGAATTCAAATCGGAAACCACTCATCCTCCAAAAAGCAGGGGGACAGGGCACTCGGAATTTCAAAGGCTTCTCAAAAGATTGGCCACCCGCGACGCCGTGGGCATCATTAGCAATCCAATGGTGGCCAATACCTCCGAGTTCGGTATAATACAAATATATGAAAATACAACCGGCATCGAAACGGCTTTCCGCCGTGGTCAAGATCGGAGTCAGCCGGCAGGTGGCTATTCCGAAGAAGCTGCACGACCAATTGGGGCTTGCGCCGGGCGATTACCTGCAGATGGAGTTGGAAGGGGACCGCCTGGTGCTCACGCCGCAGGCGATGATCGAGAAACGGCTGGCGGAGGGGCTGGCGGACATCCGAAAAGGTCGCGTCCACGGGCCTTTCTCGTCCGTGCCGGAGTTGTTGCGGTCGCTGCGGAAGACTAAGAGGCGCAAGGCTTCCTGATGCGGCTGTTTTACACGGAGCGGTTCCGCCGGAGTTACGCGGATGCCCCGCTGCGTGTTCAGAAACAATGCGACAAGCAACTTTCACTGTTGGGTCAGGATTTGCGGCATCCCTCAGAGTCAGGTAGCACAGCCACTCCTGGCTGTGTGATTTTTGCGATCGGCGTGGAGTTCGCTGCGTACCCGGGGCCTGAAAAAGCACACAGCCAGGAGTGGCTGTGCTACTCGACTAATCCTTCAACCTCCTTGATGGGCAGGCGCGAATTAATTCCTCTTGGCGCATCTACTTCCAGATTGAAGCGGATGCGTACTACCTGATCGATATCATTCCACACCCGAAACAGGTTGGAGGGGGCCGCGCACTTCGGTCTTGGAGGGCGGGTACTTTATCTCAGTTTTCGCCATGCGAAGTTCACAGCAAACCCACCCTTCGAAAATCACGAAGGGTGGGCCACCTGGAAGTTCAAAGGCTTATCAAAGCGTGGGCCACCCGCGAAAAATCTAACGAGGCCCAAAGCGTGGGCCACCCGCCAAGGTGGACGACGAGTGGCCCCCGGATAATTCAAGTTTTTCTCTTGTGTGTGCCACCCGCACTAGAGCAAGTCCGCGAATTCATCCGTGGTCAATCCCGCCTGCTCAATGATCGAAGCGAGTGTTCTGCGTTTCAAATCCTTGGTGTGGAAGGGAACTGTGACGCGAAGATGCGGTTTTTCAGGATGCTTGAGAACGTGGTGGCTGCCTGAGGTGTGGTGGATGAAAAAACCTGCGCGGCCGAGCGCCCTTAAGACTTGCTTGGGCTTTACCGCGGGCAGGCGCCTGCTCATGCGGGAATCGCGACGCTGATCTTTTCTTTTACCGGGTCGAGGACTAGTTTCGGATCTCTGGGAATCGGCTCGCCATCCTTGCGCAGGCTTTCCAGGTAGGCGCGAATCGCATCCCGGGCCATTTCCCGGGCCTCGGCCAGCGTGTCGCCTTCGGTTACCAGTCCTGGAAGGGCCGGGCAGGTGACCACGTAGCCGCCCTCGGCGGCCGGCTCAAAAAATACGGTGAAGCTGAATTCGTTCGATGTTTCCCGCTTGGTTGAGTTGTGCTTTTTGTGCTTCATGGAGTTCCTTGATTCTGCAACGCAGGGGCCGATTTCGGCTGCTAAAATCAGCCTATCACCCCTCTTCCGGAATGCAAATGAGAATGTCGAAGCGCAGTTGTCGTCTTGCGAAAATCAAAACCACCCACCCTTCGAAAATCGCGAAGAGTGGGCCACCCGGAAGGTCAAAGGCTTATCAAAGCGTGGGCCACCCGCCCACTCGAAAGTTCAAAGGCTTGGCCACCCGCCAGCCTTCGGAACGCACGAAGAGTGACGCACCCGGCAAAAAGCAGGGGGACAGGGCACTCGGAATTTCAAAGGCTTCTCAAAAGATTGGCCACCCGCGACGCCGTGGGCATCATTAGCAATCCAATGGTGGCCAATACCTCCGAGTTCGGTATAATACAAATATATGAAAATACAACCGGCATCGAAACGGCTTTCCGCCGTGGTCAAGATCGGAGTCAGCCGGCAGGTGGCTATTCCGAAGAAGCTCCACGACCAATTGGGGCTTGCGCCGGGCGATTACCTGCAGATGGAGCTGGATGGGGACCGCCTGGTGCTCACGCCGCAGGCGATGATCGAGAAGCGTCTTGCGGAGGGGCTGGCGGACATCCGAAAAGGTCGCGTCCACGGGCCTTTCTCGTCCGTGCCGGAGTTGTTGCGGTCGCTGCGGAAGACTAAGAGGCGCAAGGCTTCCTGATGCGGCTGTTTTACACGGAGCGGTTCCGCTGGAGTTACGCGGATGCCCCGCTGCGTGTTCAGAAACAATGCGACAAGCAACTTTCACTGTTGGGTCAGGATTTGCGGCATCCCTCAGAGTCAGGTAGCACAGCCACTCCTGGCTGTGTGATTTTTGCGATCGGCGTGGAGTTCGCTGCGTACCCGGGGCCTGAAAAAGCACACAGCCAGGAGTGGCTGTGCTACTCGACTAATCCTTCAACCTCCTTGATGGGCAGGCGCGAATTAATTCCTCCTGGCGCATCTACTTCCAGATTGAAGCGGATGCGTACTACCTGATCGATATCGTTCCGCACCCGAAACAGGTTGGAGGGGGCCGCGCACTTCGATCTTGGAGGGCGAGTACTTTATCTCAGTTTTCGCCATGCGAAGTTCACAGCAAACCCACCCTTCGAAAATCACGAAGAGTGGGCCACCCGGAAGTTCAAAGACTTGGCCACCCGCCCGAGTTGACGTAAGAGAGTGGTATTATCAGACCACGGGCCATGGTTATGCGAAAGCAGGAGAGCGGGCTTCCTTCCCACTCTGCCAATCGACAATTAATCGGCCCGTTTGTTCCTGACATGACATAATCTCGATCCGGAAAATCTCGCAACCACTAATAAAAAACATGGCCCAGAAGATTAACGTTTTTGTGGCGAAGAGTTTCGCTGAAAGCGATGAAGCCAAGATCGCTCCAATAATTAAGTTTCTTGAGGCATTCAGCAAACTAGGATTCATTCTGCAAGACGCCGAGAGGAGTGAAGTAGAAGCCGTATCCGCCAAGGTCCGCACTCTCATAGATGCAGCAGACGTTTTTGTTGGCATCTTCACCAAAAGACACCCGGTGTATGGAGTCCTGGGGCGCTGGGAAACAGTGATAAGTGCCCTTAGCGGATCACTCAGACCGCTGACATGGAGCCCTCCTCCTTGGATTCTTCAAGAATCGGGCTATGCTCTAAAGCGAAGCATATTTCTCATCCTCATTTAGGGAGGTCGACGTTGAGATTCCGGGGTTGCAGGGAGACCTCGAGTACATAACCTACGATCCTAAGAATCCGGCACCTGCGTTTCAGAAGGCAAGCGAGATGATTACCGGTCTAATCGCAAAGATGGGAAGTATTAGAGTCGAAACGATTGTTGAATCAGATTCCGGTGAAATCAAGGGAGGTGAAGCCGCGGCGCCGCCCCTGGTAACTGAGGTGGGGCCAACCCAAGACGAAGCTGCCATCGGCGAAGATAATTTCTTAGGGCGGCTAGTTGGCGTGTTAAAAAAAGTCGAGATGAGAGAATGGGAAAGCGCCCGGCGAGAGTACGAAGACGGCCTCCAATGGGTCAAGGAACAGAAGCCGGATAGTGTAATGTTTTGGAAATGCTTCTATCAGAAAGCACTCTTTGATGTTGGAAGAGCAGATGCTTTGGACGAACTTCGGAAACTCGCGGCCGACAACCAAGCTGATTATTTACCTTTGAACTATATCGCGCAGTGTCTTCTGAGTCTAAGTGAATACGACGAATCTGTTAGGTACTACCTCGAAGCAGCATCAACTTCCAAGGCGGATCGCCGCGCATCGCTCGAAATAAGAGCGGCCGAAGTTCTACAAAAAGCGAAAAAGGTACTACAGGCAAGGGAAATCCTTCTCCGGCTTCGTACGGCAGAATACGCAAGCGAACCAAAAACGCAATTTAGTGTCCTCCAGCACCTCTATCTGTTGTCTAAAGAATCCGAAAATAAATTCGCGGCGTTCTCCATTGGCGAACTTGCGCTCCACGTGAGCCCAGAGGACTCAAGCTTCCGATTTTCGCTGGCATATGACTATGAAGATGCCGATCAAGACCATTTATCGCTATACCACTACAAAATCCTTTGCAATAAAGATGACAAATACGCTACGGGGTTTAATAACCTGGGCGTGGCATCAGCGAAGTGCGGCCTTTTGATTCTAGCTGCGAAGCACTACAAACATGCGTATGAGCTAGGGGAGACCTTGGGGGCAAGTAATCTTGCCTTTAAATATTTAGAAGGTGGTTTCTCCGAAGACGCCGTAGCATTGCTAAAGAATGCACAAGCCAAGGAAAACTGTGTCCCGGACGTTCCTCGCGCACTTGCGAGTGCCTACCAGAAAGTTAAGGATGAGGACGCTGAGCAGGACAAAGTGCTGGTACGTGCCGAAGAACACCGGAATTTTCTCCTGGCTTTCGCGGAAGGAGTGCTTAGTGCGCCTCCTGAGAGTTTAGATGGCCGATGGAAGTTTCCGTCCGTTGAAATGGATTTGAATTGTGTCGGACAAGATTTGCAAGGAACGCGTGAGATCCGAACAGAGCTTGACCGGGGTTTTGGAATCACTGCGTTCCTCGGGGGCGCAGCTCCGAAACCTGGTACAAGGACAGAAACATTTGAGCTTTCCGGGGTCATGACCGGTCGAACCTGCAAATTTAAACTAACCTCAAGCAAACATGATGAACCCTATACTGCATTGAGTGTACTTTCCGGATTAGGCGGTGTAAACATCGAGGGCTACATCCTGTTCAATCTGGATTTCCGCTCTGGGCAAGTAGCCGAGCTCAAGAATGGAAGACCCGAAAAATACTATAAAATTTCAAAGTTGGAAGGTCTGGGTCTGCCGCTTCCAAATGCTAATCTATAGCAATAGAAGAGACTAAGAGTGACTCCCGTTTGATCCACCCAACACCCGCGCCAGCACTTGCCCCGTATACGATTTCCTCACCCGTGAAACCTGCTCCGGCGTGCCTTGCGCCACGATGCGCCCGCCGCCTTCGCCGCCTTCGGGGCCCAGGTCGATGATCCAGTCGGCTTGTTTGATGACGTCGAGGTGGTGCTCGATGATGAGGACGGTGTTGCCGAGGTCGGCGAGGCGATTGAGGACGTCGAGGAGTTTTTTTACGTCGTCGAAGTGGAGGCCGGTGGTGGGCTCGTCCAGAATGTAGAGGGTGCGGCCGGTCTGGCGGCGGGAAAGTTCCTTGGCGAGTTTGATGCGCTGGGCTTCGCCGCCGGAGAGCGTGGTGGAGGACTGGCCTAGCTGGATGTAGCCGAGGCCGACGTCGACCAGGGTTTCCAGTTTTACGCGGATCTGGGGGATATTTTCCAGGATCTTCAAGGCGTCCACGATCTGCATGTCCAGCAAATCGGAAATGGAATGTCCTTTGTATCTGCACGGCGAGAGTTTCCGCGTTGTATCGGCGGCCGCGGCAGACTTCGCAGGTGACGTAGACGTCCGGGAGGAAATTCATTTCGATGCGGCGGAGGCCGTCGCCCTGGCAGGCTTCGCAGCGGCCGCCTTTTACGTTGAAGCTGAAGCGGCCGGGGCGGTAGCCGCGCTCGCGGGATTCGGGGAGCTGGGCGAAGAGTTCGCGGATGGGGGCGAAGACGCCGGTGTAGGTGGCGGGGTTGGATCGCGGCGTGCGGCCGATGGGGGACTGGTCGATTTCGATGACTTTGTCGATCTGGTCGGCGCCCTGGATTTCGCGGAACTGGCCGGGGCGCTCCATCGAGCGGTAGAGGGTTTGCGCCAGGGCGCGATAGAGAATGTCGTTCACCAGGGTGGATTTTCCGGAGCCGGATACGCCGGTGATTACCGTGAGCAGGCCGAGCGGCAATTCCAGGTCGATATTTTTCAGGTTGTTGGCTTCGCAGCCGAGGATGCGGAGGAATTTTCCGTTGGGCGAGCGGCGCTGGGCGGGCACGGCGATGGAGAGTTCGCCGCTGAGGTAACGGCCGGTGAGGGAATCGGCGTTGTGCTGGATTTCCTCGGGGTGGCCTTTGGCGACCAGGTAGCCGCCGGCGTTTCCGGCGCCGGGGCCGAGGTCGACGACGTAGTCGGCGCGGCGGATGGTTTCTTCGTCGTGCTCGACGACCAGGACGGTGTTGCCCATGTCGCGGAGCTGCTCGAGCGAGGAGATCAGGCGTCCGTTGTCGCGGGCGTGCAGGCCGATGGAGGGCTCGTCAAGGACGTAAAGGACGCCGCGAAGCTGCGAGCCGATTTGCGTGGCCAGTCGGATGCGCTGGGCTTCGCCGCCGGAAAGCGTGGCCGAGGAGCGGTCCAGGCTGAGGTACCTGAGGCCGACGGCGAGCAGAAAATCGAGGCGCGCGGAAATTTCGGCCAGGGCGCGTCCAGCGATGGCGGTTTGCCGCTCGGTCAGGCCTTTTCTTATTTCATCTACCGCGGGGCGGGCGTCGGAAATCGCGCAGTGCGGTGAATTCGGAGATCGAGCGGGCTGCCGACTTTCACGGCGAGGCTTTCCGGGCGCAGGCGGCGCTCGCCGCACACGGCGCAGGGGACCGGGGACATGTACTGCGTGATCCATTCGCGGTAGTTGTCGGAGCTGGATTCCTCGAAACTGGTTTCCAGGAAGCCGACCACGCCCTGGAAATGCAGGCCGGGGAGTCCTTTCGCGGCCTTGCCGCGTTTTTTGCCGCCGCCATTGCTGGCGTCTTTCGCGTTCGACGGCGGATTGCCGTACAGGATCAGATTTTGCGTTTCGCGCGGCATTTTCTCGAAGGGAACCGAGAGGTCGAAGCCGTGGGCCATCGCGCCCAGTTCCAGGTTGCGCTTCAGGAAGACCGAGCCCGCGCCGGGGCCCAGGCCGCCTTCAAAGAGCGGGCGCGTCCAGTCGACGATGATTTTCGAGGGATCGAAATCGTATTTCGAGCCCAGGCCGTTGCACGCGGGGCAGGCGCCGTAGGGGGAATTGAAACTGAACGAGCGCGGCTCGAGCTGCGGGACGGAAATGCCGCAATCGCTGCAGGCCATTTTCTCGGAATAGGTCTGCTCGGTGCCGCCGACGACCACGACGGTGACCAGGCCTTTCGCGAGTTTGAGCGCGGTGGCGATGGATTGCTCCAGGCGCGTGGCGATGCCGGGGCGGACCAGCAGGCGGTCGACAACGATTTCGATGGTGTGGTTTTTGCGCTTGTCGAGGCGCGGGGGATCGTCGAGGGGGCAGAGGTCGCCGTCGATGCGGGCGCGGACGAAGCCATCGCGCGCGAATTTTTCCAGTTCCTGGCGGTACTCGCCTTTGCGGCCGCGGACGATGGGCGCGAGGATCATGATGCGGTCGTCGGTCTTGGCCAGTTCGCCCTGGAGAATGGAACGCACAATTTGATCGGTGGACTGGCGGGAGATTGGCTGGCCGCAGTTGGGGCAGTGCGGCGTGCCGATGGAGCTGTAGACCACGCGCAGGTAGTCGTAAATTTCGGTGATGGTGCCGACGGTCGAGCGCGGCGAGCGCGTGGTGGTCTTCTGCTCGATGGCGATGGCGGGGGAGAGGCCCTCGATGGAGTCGACTTCGGGGCGCTCCATCTGGTCGAGGAACTGGCGAGCGTAGGCGGAGAGCGATTCGACGTAGCGGCGCTGTCCCTCGGCGTAAATGGTGTCAAAGGCGAGCGAGGATTTGCCGGAGCCGGAAAGGCCGGTGATGACGGTGAGGGTGTTGCGCGGGATTTCCAGGCTGATGTTCTTGAGGTTGTGCTGGCGCGCTCCGCGGATGACGATTTTGGTCAGGCCCATGGTTGAGAGGCCGCCCCCACTGCCGGCCCAGCACACGGCGCGTAAAATGCGCCCATCGTAACCTTGTAACGTAGCAGGCGGAGGCGGGGGCGTCAAGAATGGGGCGGATTTTCAGAGTGAATCGAGGAGAAATTTGCGGGGCGCAATGCTTCGCTTCTTTGTGGTGGGCGGCAGCGGAGTACTATTACCTAGGCGATTTATTGGGGCAAATTTGTACGGGATTCACCCGAGGCGTAAAAAGTTCGCGGAAAAATTTCCCGCAGCATGGCTTTTTTACCCGGGGTGGCCTAAAGAAAACACTGTGTTTTCAGTGCGTTGAGTTTGGCGTGCCGCGTGCGATAGGTAATAACCGAAGAGGGAAGACGCGCCGAGGATCCCTATAGGGGATTGAGGGCTGGGCCGGCACGATCTTCCCTCTCACTGCTTCCGCCGCCTACCCCAAACCACACCCAATGGACCATACCCATCGGCGGAAGCACGCGCGGATGCGGGTGGGACCTACAACCTAAGACCTACAACCCAAAACCTGAAAGCTTTTAACACAGAGGACACAGAGGGCACAGAGAACTGCAAGAGAAGAGGAATTCTTTCGGGCGGATCCTTGGGTTGGATCTTGCCTCCTCTTCTATTGAACTTCTCTGTGGTCCTCTGTGCCCTCTGTGTTAAAGGCTTTTGAAGTTGGTTTAGGGCCTTGTGCGCGCGGAAGAGTCGCTCATGGGAACGCTGCCGGAAGGTTTGGCTGGGGCGAGAGGACTCGAACCTCTACCATCCGCATTAACAGTGCGGTGTCCTACCGATTGGACCACGCCCCAGTCGAGGGAAACGCTTTATTGAGTCCATAAAAGATAATCGTTGGGCGCGAAACGCGCAAGGGCGGGGCGAAAATTTATTATTCCGGCTTCTCGGTGGGAAAGCCCGCTTCGGTCCAGGCGCGCCAGCCGCCGTCCATCGAGATGCAATTGGTATAGCCCATTTTCTGGAGATTATCGGCGACCAGGGCTGAGCGGAAGCCGCCGCCGCAGTACAGGACCAGCTGCGCGGACTTGTCGGGGACGGACGTTTCGATGTCGCGCTCGATGATGCCTTTGCCGAGGTGGACCGCGCCGGGGAGGTGTCCGCGCGCCCATTCGTTGTCTTCGCGGACGTCGACCAGGGTGAATTTTTCTCCGGCGTCGAGGCGGTGCTTGACCTCGAGGAAATCCCACTGTTTAACACGCGCCTTGGCGTCGTTCACCAGGGCCAGGAATGCCGGGGAATGTTTCATGCGGAAAACTCCTTAAGCTGCCACAGAGGCACGAAGGCACAGAGTAACACGGGGCAGGAAAGTTTTTTGTAGGACAGACACTCTTGTCTGTCCAGTGCGGAGAAGAGAGAAAATCAGGCGGCACGATGGCGAGGAGTTTTTTCGGGGAATTGGTTGGCGAGGCTGCGGGGACAGACAGGAGTGTCTGTCCTACTTGAACCGTCCACAACAAAGACTAACGGACCCAGGCTATTACTTTTGTAGTATACTCCCGCTCCGAAATACTCAAATCATAGGCTCCTGGATTCGACGCGGAATCCTGGGGCGCGCAGGAGTATCGACGATGAATGCGAATGGGAGATTCGGCGGATGCACGCCGAAATTTGCTGTTGGAATTGTGTTCGGGCTCGTGATGATGCTTGGTGCCGCGCTGTTCTCCACGCCTGCCGCAGCGTCGCCAGGCGATCCGGTGATCAGGACCAACAGCGGGCGGCTGCAGGGTCTGGTCGGCACGGCGATGATCCAGTACCTGGGGATTCCGTACGCGGCGGCTCCGGCCGGGGCGATGCGCTGGACGCCGCCTACGCCTGTTTCCCCGTGGACCGGGATTTTTCAGGCGACGCAGTTCGGCAACGTGTGCACGCAGGTGGACCCGCAGGACGTGGCCGTGATCAAGACAAAGACTATTGGCGACGAAGATTGCTTGTTCCTCAACGTGTACGCTCCGATTGGGAAGAAACGGTTGAAGCCCACCGGGCGCGCGGTGATGGTGTGGATTCACGGCGGCGGGCTGAACAAGGGCGCGGGGAGCGACTTCGATCCCTCGCCGCTGGTCGAGGGCGGGGACGTGATCGTGGTGACGATCAATTATCGGCTGGGGATGCTGGGGTTTCTGGCGCAGCAGGCGCTGGACTCCGAGGGTCACGACGCGGGGAATTATGGCTTCATGGATCAGCAGCTCGCGCTGCACTGGGTGAACGACAACATCGCGGCGTTTGGCGGCGATCCGAGCCGCATCACGATTTGCGGCGAATCCGCGGGAGGGCTGAGCATTTACAGCCAGCTCGCTTCGCTGCAGGTGGGCGGGCTGTTTGAGCGCGCCATCGCGCAAAGCGGAGCGTACGCGGGATTTTCGCCGGACTATCGCGACAATATTATTCCCATTGCGGCGGCGGAGTCGGCCGGGAACGACTTCGTGCACTCGGGCGCGGAAATGACCACCGCGGCGGGATGCCCGGACCAGACCACCGCCACCTGCTTGCGCGCGCTGGGCGCCGCGACGCTGGTCCTGACGCAGGTCAATAAAAAATATCCGACGCTGCCCGTGATCGACGGAACGCTGCTGACCCAGACGCCGGGCGACGCGTTCAACAGCGGCGCGTTCAATCGCGTGCCGGTGATTACCGGGAACAATCACGACGAATACCGCTATTTCGTGGCGACGGAGCTCGCGCCGGTGAGCAACTCGCAATACGATGGCGTCTTCAATGGCGTGTTCGGGTCGACGATTAAATCGAGCGTTGAGGCCGAGTACCCGCTGTCGATTCCTACGCCGCCGGCCAACCAGACCGAGCTGCAGCTATCCGCCGCCGGAACCGATGGCATCTTCGTGTGCGCGGCGCGGCGCGCCGAGCGGGGCCTGGCGCAGTTCGTGAACGTGTGGGCGTATGAGTTCAACGACACGTCCGCCCCTCACCCGGCCAAGCCCGTGATCGACTTTCCTTGGGGCGCCTACCACAGCGCGGACGTGCAGTTTCTGCTGAACCGCATTGGGCCGCCCGCTCCTGCATTCACGGATGACGAGAAGACGCTTTCCACGGCCATGATCAGCTACTGGACGCATTTTGCGAAGAAGGGCAATCCGAATTCGACGAGCACGCCGCACTGGGATCGGTACAATTCCAAGATTGATGAGCGGCAGTCGTTCTTTCCGCCGAACCCGTTGGTGGAGACGGGGGCGGATTTTGATGCGGGGCATGTGTGTTCGGCGTATTGGGATAGGTTCTGAAAAGTGGGGGTGCGAAATGCACATCTCTGCGTTTTTGGTGGAAAATGAGTTCATGGCCATGGTAGGAAATACAAATCCGAAGGTCGTGCCACGCGCGGTTTGAGACACGAGTCGGGGGATGCCCCAGTCCATGGCTTTTGTAAGGTCTGGTTCTGAGGGGTAATTAGTTTGAAATAGCTTGAATCATCCGTCGATTAATCCAAGTGATGAACTCCTGCGAATCGGTAAACCGGCTCGGTGCGTGACGCATTGTTTCAGTCGGCCGGGCAGGGAAGGCCCCCCTCTTGATTCGGCGTTCTGCGCCGGTCCAATTCTTGCATCTATCAGATATTGCATTTTGCAACAACAATCTGATGGCGATGCGAAGACCGTATCCCTGCCAAAGCAAACAGAACCGTCCAATAGAGCCAGTGTCATACTCAATCCAGGGAATTTTGGGATCGCGGAGTCTGATTGACAAATCGCCTTTGTAGCTTTCATATACACGATTTATCCGACGTTGAGTCCAGGGAAGAGCAAGTACCGCGGCGCCAGCAATGCTTCCCCAGTCTAATTTTCTTGCCTGATTGGCGAGAAAGAATGCAGCGTCGATAATCTGTTTCAAGTGCATACGCGGGCTGGGGCGCCCACACTCCAGCGTATATATGCATCGATTTCCGGAACCGAACACCTGTCCTGATGGCCCGTTCTGGTACAGGGATGGGCACACTCCATGACATTTGCTGGTGATTGTTACAGAAGAGTTTCACGGTCCCGGCAGGCAAGGCGTGAGCCGTTAGGCCATCCTTTTCGCAAAGTCTGAAATCTCAATCTAGCCACTCCCCACCCGTTGCGTTAGAGGGACTTGTTGCGGCAGCCGGTATACAATCCCCCCAGCTTCCGGACCCGAACGGAAATCCCTAATAGAAGGAGCCCAACCATGAAACGGTGCGCGGGTTTAATTTTTGCGATTGTGCTGTGCGTGAGCGCCCGGGCGGGCGCGCAGAGTGGCGGAAAAGTTCACGAGCTGAAATCGTCGCCCACCACCGTGCATCGTGGGTTTTACGATGCGACGCTGAAACCGGTGCTGACGATCGATTCCGGGGACAGCGTGCGGGTGTGGACGACCACGGGGAATCCGAAATATTTTGAAAATCTGGGTGTGCCGAAGGAAAAAATTCCGGCCGAGCTGTATGCCGCGTTTGAGGGCGTGCAGGACGCCGAGCGCGGGGATCACACGCTGATCGGGCCGATGTATGTGAATGGCGCGGAGCCGGGGGACACGCTCGAGGTTCGGATTCTGTCGGTGGATGTGTGGCTGCCGATTGCGGCGCAGAGTTTCCGGCCGCATCGCGGGGTGCTGCCCGAAGATTTTCCGTACGCGAAAGACAAGGTGCTTTGGATTGATGTGAACAAGAAGACCGTGGAACTGGATCCCGGCATTGTCGTGCCCGTGAAACCGTTCTGGGGTGACATTGGAGTTGCGCCGCCGCGCGAGATGGGGCGGATCATCGCCGGGCCGCCGAACGTCAACGGCGGGAACATGGATAACCACGACCTGGGCGCGGGAAGCACGCTGTACCTGCCGGTGCACGTGCCGGGGGCGCTGCTTTCGTTGAGCGACGGGCACGCGCTGCAGGGGGACGGCGAGGTGTGCCTGTCCGCGGTGGAAACTTCGCTGAAGGGCGAAATTCAGGTGATCGTGCACAAGGGCAAGCGCATCGGATGGCCGCGCGCGGAAACGCCGACGCATTACATGACCATGGGCTTTGACGAAGACCTGAATCAGGCCGTGAAGATCGCCACGCGCGAGATGCTGAATTTCATTGTCGAGGAAAAGGCCTTTCGCGCGAGGACGCCTACATGCTGCTCAGCGCGACGATGGATCTGGTGGTGACGCAGGCCGTGGACGGCGTGAAGGGGATCCATGCGATGGTGCCGAAAGCGATTTTTCAGAAGTAGAAAGAGACAGGCAGCGGGCGGCCTGACATGCGCTTGAATGTAATGTTGGCCTTTACATTGGACACGGCCTAGTCTTGACGTTCCGCTGTCGGACGCGGATCTGCGTCAGGAAATTTCTCAATCGGTTTGATCCTTCGGATGGCGACAAGAGCCAATAGAATCACAACTCCCCAAATAAACACAGTCAGGACAATGGAAGACAACGTCTCGGAGATCTGCTGTCGACTAATTGTCAGAATGTAGCTGCGGTCGGAAACGATTTTCTGATAAGGCAGATTCGCGCAGCCGTAATAACGCACGGACAAGAACCCTGCGAGAGCCATCAAAAGGGTGCTCGCCGGAAAGGATCTCTTCAAAATCGTTCCGTAGCTTTTTCGAGGAAGCGCGTCCACGATTTTGTCCAGAGGGCGGCGCAACCAGAGGTAGGCGGCCAAGCCGAGACACACACAAATGGCAGCAACGGCAAAGTAGGAAGAAATCAGGAACTCTTCATTTCCCATTCTTGGGTCTCAAGACCACGACAAGCACTGTAATAAAGCCAACATAGACCAAGATGGTGAGAAATAGATCCTGGAAGACCGAAGACAAATCTGAAGCGACTGCCCACACATACTCCATAAAGTGAGCGTCTGATTTCATATGTATCCCGGATATTACTTTTCCAAACGTCACGCAGATGAGTACGAGCAGGAACGCACGAAGATAAAAAGTTGTAGCCTCAGGCAGTCGAACGATGTTGTCTAGCAACTCCCGCAGGCTATTCCGGAGCAATCCGTAAGTGAGCAACGCGATCCCGATTGCGAGGACAACATCGAAGACCATGGCGACGGCGTTGTAAGAAGGCATTATCCCTCTTCAGAGCGCGTGAAAACTGCTTGAAAGGGCTCATTCAGCTTATCTGGGGGCGATGCTACACCCGCAAGCCGCAAAACTCCAAAAAATTGGACCACCTCAAAGCTCAAGCGCGCAAGAGAGTTCGCCTGGTGGATAGGTTTATGTGTCAGCTACTCTTGTTTATCCAAAATCTGAATGATCGTGCCGACTCTTTCGGGCGGATATAGCCGCTGCGTGGTGTAGGTGAGCGTCTTGCCGTCCTTGGAGACCTGCCAGATGAATGTCGTCGCTGTTTTGTCGTCTTTTTTGCCGATGCCGTCGACGCGGTACTTGTCCACGCGCTTCAATGACAAACGGTCGACGTACGGATCGCCGCTGATTGGATAATCCTTGCCGTCAAATTTGACGGTAAATTCTCCGGTGCTCGCTTTTCCCTGGGCGTCCACGCGATCCTGAACTACTTTCACGCCGCCGGGGATGGGAATGTGTTTGCGGACGATGCTTTTTGGAACCGGAGTTCCCAACTGCGACTTGGGGACGTTCAGATTCCAGGTGCCCATCATGGGATCGTCCGCAGCCGCCAGACCTAAGGAAATACTCAGTACCGCTAAAGCGAGGATGATGGTTCTGATTTTTGCGGACATGGCGTTCCCCTTTTCATGGCTGCGGATCTTTTCTGGCTCGGTCGAATTTCCGAGCTAGGGCCGCAGCTTGGGCATCGTACGCTTCTACTTCCCGGGACACAACGAATTTGCCACAAAAACAGTTGGATGTTGCGGGGAGGCGGGGGCCGCATTCCGAGGAGAGAAATTACCGTGAAACGGTTTCGCGGTTTTCTTCCACACTCCCAAAAGGCAGCCTAACGGCGCTATACTCCACGAAACAATTGATGGCAGGAACCGGTGGCAAAATTCTTGCCCGCTTGGGTGCAGCCGGGGTGGGCGCGCGAATCTTCTTCAGGAGATAACTCATGAACATAAAAAAGTGGGCGCTTGCCGCGGTTCTGGTTTTCTCGATCGCGGCGTGGTTTTCGACGGAAGCGCGGGGACAGGCTCTGGGCGTGGGGTTCACGCAGGCGGGGACGCCGGCGGTGTCCGGCAAGGTGTATCAATTTGCGAAGATCGCGGACGGGGTTTATTACGCAACGTCCAACGGGCCGATGGCCGCGGGGGGCAATCACCCGATCATCGTGAACGAAAACGACGTGCTGCTGGTGGACGACGGCACGACGCCGGCGCGCGGCGCGCGCGCTGCTCGAAGATCTGAAGCTGATCACGAACAAGCCGGTGCGATGGGTGGTCAACACGCACTTTCATTACGATCACACCGACGGCAACTCGATCTTCGGGCCCGAAGTGCAGATCATCGGGCACGAATATGTGCGGAAAGCGATTCTCGACGATGTGCTGCACCGGGAGCCGTTCAAGACGTCGGTGGCAAACATGGCGACCCAGGCGGATGCGCTGAAAAAGCAGATCGCCGATGAAAAAGACGCCGGCAAGCGCGCTCCCCTGGAGGCCCAACTCGCGGCGGCGCAAGCGGATTCGGAACAGTTCAAAAACATCAAGCCCACTCCGCCGAACGTGACGTATTCCTCGAAAATGACGATCTTACAGCGGCTCGCGCGAAATCCAGATTCTGTTTCTGGGGCGCGGACACACGCAGGGCGACACGGTGGTGTACCTGCCGAAGGAACGAATCGTTTGCACCGGAGACCTGATGGAATCGCGCCTGGCGTACATGGGCAGCGGAGTGTTTGACGAATGGGTTACGACGCTCGATGCGGTGAAGGAGTTGGATTTCGACGCGGTGCTGCCGGGGCACGGCGTGCCGTTCCATGAAAAATCCCTGATCACCGCGTTTCAGGCTTACCTGAAGGATTTCATAAGCCAGGGCGCGGCCCTTCGCAAGCAAGGCCTTTCGGCGGAGCAGACCGCGCAGAAGGTGGACCTGACGTCGCACAAGGCGGATTTTCCGCAGATTCAGGGGCCGGGCGCCGATCTGCGGGGCGTGCGGCGGCTGTATGAATGGATGGATGAGCGCGCTGGACGGTAGCGTTTGATTTATGGCCATCAGACATTCCCGGCCAGGACCGTGTGCGGGATTGAACAGACGACCAGGGCCTGCGGAGGGTATAAGAAATTGAAGCCGACGGGTAACTAGCCCTTTCCCGCATTGCCGTGCCGGGCCGAGTGGATTCGCCGCTCGGCCCCTTCTTTTCCGGATTGCCGTGGGCTCTGTCAGACTGATCCCGGGGACAAATTCATGTTTATGGGAAATTGCGGGTGCAGGATCGAAACATTTCAGAAATTCAGTGAACGAGATTGGAGTCCAGTTGTTTCCTCGGATTCATGAACGGTTGGCCGTCGCTATTTTGCTGGCTACTCTCGGCAGCTTGCCAGCGCGTTGCCAGAGCGCCCAAGAACTTACGATCCGGCAGGTTCCGGAAGCTTCCGCTGCACACGTCAATGAGAGTTTCTGTTTTCCGCCGCGCAGCGAAGCGTGCTCCGGGTTAATCTCGACCGATGCGCAAAGCGCGCCGGGCTCATCCCCGGACCGCGCCTTTAAGAAGTCTTTGAAGCGGTTCGGGAAGGATCAATGGGGAATCTATTCCGCGCCGCTGCATCGTTCCAACCTGAAATGGGATGCACTTTTCCTTGTTGGAACGGGAGTATTGATCGCAACGGATAGGCAGGCGAGCAGAGCAGTTTCACCGCAACATACGAATGTGAGCCGGGGGATTTCCGATGCAGGTCTCTATGGCACTTCCGCCGCGGCAGGAGCTCTCTTGCTTTCCGGTCTGGCAACGCACAATGAACATGCGCGTGAAGCGGGAATCCTGAGCGCCGAGGCCTTCGCCAACACCGTCCCGATTTATGGGATTCTACAACTATCCGCGGGCAGGGAACGCCCCGACGAGGCC
The DNA here is from genome assembly GCA_963779275.1 of Terriglobia bacterium. Taxonomy (GTDB): domain Bacteria; phylum Acidobacteriota; class Terriglobia; order Acidiferrales; family UBA7541; genus Palsa-360. Next base: position 623,009 of record CAVZXL010000011.1, on the reverse strand, counting down.
AGCGGTAACGGACGCTTCTGGCACAACAACGCGCTCAACAGCTCTTTTCCCTCGGGGCACACTGTTTTCACTTGGGCGATGGCTAGCGTAATTGCCCATGAGTACCCTCGTCCCTGGGTGAAGTGGCTGGTTTACGGCACGGCCACGGCAGTATCGGTTACGCGCTTTACCGGCCGCGAACATTTTCCCTCCGATATCGTCGTGGGAAGTGTGATCGGTTATCTGGTTGGCCGGCATATTTTCCAGGCGCACTGCAGGGAAGGACTCAGCGAGGATTGCCATCGTCCCTAGATCAACGCAGCCGAATAGCCATAAACTTCACGTACGTTGCCTTCAATCTTCCACACGATTTCAATTGAGCAGCTCTTGTGTTCACGAAACCCGGATCGCCTCCGCTGCGTTGTTTTTTTGAGCCCAATGCCCGATGCCGTAGGCGGAATTCCGGCTGCACGCCGGGCGGCGCTTGAGAATCGGAATTCCAAGCCGATATTGGCCTGCCATTGCTGGGCGTGATTGCTGACGGGAGTGGTGAAACAGCCGAGGAAAGGATCGCAGAAGACGGTGCTCGCGGTGGTTGTGCGCGAGGGCGAATAGCGCAGTTCCGAACGCAGGGCCACCTGCCGGGTGAGCAGATACTTGACGCCGCCGCCGATGTTGTAGGAAAAGCGGTTGTCAAAAGACAAGATGCCGTGCGAATCAAAATGAGTGAGGCCGATGCCGGCGACGGCAAACGGCACCAGTTGCGAATGTGTGGGGATTTCGTAGAGCAAACTGCCCTGCCACATATCCAGATGGGCGTGGTTGGTGAGCGTCGTATTCGTGTTGCTTAGTGCGTCGTGCGCACTCAGAGTGGTGGACTGCCGGTTCCACATGAATTCGCCATACAGGCCCGGCATGACGCGAGCGCCGAGGTTGAATCCTCCGTTGAACGAACTGTGGATTCCCAAATAGTCGACGTTCGGGGTGTTGATGGCGATTCGCCCGCCCAAACGTACACCCAGGAAGGGTGAAAACGTAAATTGCGGGCCGAATTCTCCCGCGTGTCTTGTCTGGGCGCGCGCTCCAGCGGGCATGATCGCAACGCAGATGAAAGTCGACAAGAGGAGAACAATCATCCTCGGCCGGAGCTTCGTGTGTGGCATGTACATTTCCTCCAGTGTTTCTTGTGGTCTTGTTCTCGCCGGACCAGGTGAATCCATGCACAGCGCGGCTAAACTCAGTTTGGGCGGACTGAATTGAAGGGGGCGATACAGGCTGGGTCAAATGAGATGCAGAAAGAAGGAATTAGGATTGCCGGGCGCTTTTTAGCAAACACAGGCGGTTTGCGGTAAACGGGGGGTGTGGGAGTGAATTTCGGATCAAAGATCGCGAATCATTTTCTCTGGGTTATGGAATCCACTTGAATTGTCCTTGTTTTGGCATCCAGCGTCCCTGTTACCTTCACTTTTTTCGACACAAATTTTTCCGCGGTTTTCTGGTCGCTCAGATTGTAGAAGCCCTGGCCGTCATAGAGGCCGTAGAGGGCGCCGTGGGCGTCGATGCAGGCCTTGGCGCATTCGGGGTCGGTGGGGCCCATGCGCATTCGGGAGTGGTCCGCGTTCGGGCAATTGTCGTCGGTGACGATGCCGGTGAAGGTTTGCTTGGCCGGAGCCGCGGCCAGGGCGGCGACGGCTAGGAGATTGATGAGCAGGTGTTTCGCGAAAGTTCGCATTTTGTCCACGCTATCGCATACTGTCAATAAAAACCCCGCCTCTGAAGAGGCGGGCTACAGCAAATCGCTGTGGCCCGCTGTAGGCCGGGTCTTCAGACCCGGGGTTTTTCTATCCCGTTCATGAGTCCCGCCGCGCAAAACGCCGGTGACTCAACTGCATCGCACTCCAAATTCTATTCGCCGGGAGTCATGAGGTGCGCGGTGGTGGTGCCAGCGTTCATGATCCAGACGGTGCCGACCTTGTTGTTGTCGGGCAGGCCGAGGGATTGAGTGGTGGCGCCGGGGACGGCGATCGTGACGTGGGAGCGCGCGTGATCCTTGTCCGCGCCACCCATGTGGTACCACACGGAACCGTACTCGGGCTTCACGCGCGTGCCGTCTTTTTCGAGGGCGTCGAGCGCGGCTGCGGTCTTGACCTTGTCGCCGAGGGCTTCGTATTTCAGATTCTGGGCGACGCGGTCCAGGTTCGCGATGCTGGTGCATTCGACCGAGAACGGCTGCTGCAGCGGAAATCCGGAGCGATCGTAGCAGACCAGGCGGTTGGTGCCTTTTTTAAGCGTGTCGTAGGTGAAGTCGGGCTTCCACTTCACTACCGTGGCAGCCTCGCGCAGATTGGCGGGGGCCGCGAGCAGGGCTTTGTCGACGTCAGGATTCGATTCCTGAGCCAGCGCGCCGATCGAAAGTATCAGAACACCGAGAACCAGCAGGGTAATACGTTTCATGCGCAACCTCCAATGGAACCGCGGGCAAATTTTAGGGGTGTGGAGCAGGAATATAATACTGCAATACCGTGGTTTTAGCTCGCGAGTTGATTTCCACCCAGCAAAGAGGCCACGGGTTGGAGAGGAGCCTGGAGGGGATTCAGTCGGGCAGCTTTTAGACGGGCAATTTCGTTGAGACGCGCGCGGAAGAAGAGTACGATTTGCAAATACGAGATCTCGCCCGGTGATCGCGGAGAGAGGGGGCAGCAACATGCCGATCGATGCAACGGGGAATTCCCACTCCTGGCGGGCCATCGCAGCCTTTCTCACCCTCGCGTTCGCCTTCTCCTCCTTCGCGGGAGCCCGCGCGCAAAGCATCGATATCGGAGGAGATAAACAGAACAGTGTTCTTTCGGATGTGGTCATCAATGTGATGATCGATCAGATCCAGAATCACGCCCCAGCGGGACTGATGGTCCGCCTGGAATCTCCGGGGGACAATTCATTGCAGGGCGGCCAACAGACCGACAGCAGCGGACGGGCGGTATTTCGTATTGTGGCGGGCGTATATCAGGTCGGCATCACCGGATCTGGAATCGAGGCGTACGAGGGGACGATCCAGATCATGCATACCCAGGCCCGGGATACGGAAAACATCATCGTGCGTTCAAAATCAACGGGAGTGAGCGGCGCGCCGGGCGGCCCCGATCCGGTTTCCGCGTCAAAATTCAAGGTGCCGGAAAAAGCGGCGAAAGAATTCCAGGCAGGTTCCAAAGCCATGGAGCAGAAGGACTACGCCGAAGCGAAAAGGAGATTCACGAATGCTACAGCGATCTATGGTGACTTCAGCGCGGCCTACAACGGAATCGGGGCGGCGCAAATGGCCACTGGAGACACGCCGGGGGCTCGCGCATCCTTCGAGAAGGCCGTGCAGATCGACGAACACTTCTCCGAGGCGTACCGGAATCTTGCGCGGCTCGCGCTGGCCGACCACAAGTTCGCGGAAGTGGACGATCTGCTGACCAAATCGCTGCAGGGGGAGCCGCTGAATGCCTGGGCGCTGACGTACGCGGCGTACGCGGAGCTGCAAACGCAGAAGTTTGACCTGGCGATCGCGCACGCGCGCGCGGCGTGGCGCATCCGGGGCTGGCGAGCGTGCACATCGTCGCGGCCCACGCCCTTGAGGCCACCAATCAACCGGACGAGGCGCTGAAAGAGTATAAGTTGTATATGGAGGAAGACCCGAACGGGCGCGATGCTCCGCGCGCCAAGCAGGCCATCGCTTCCCTTGAGAATCCCCAATCGAAATGACGGAGCTGGATTGGAATGGCAATCAGGGCAATCGCGGAAGGCTTCACTTGGGCAAATCGGGATCCTTGATTTCCTGCCGGGTGTCCACGGCGAAGACCACGAAATTGCTCAAGCGATGGTGGTTGAAAAAACGGCGGCCGCCGACGTCCAGATAAACCTCGGCCCCCTTCGGCAGCCAAATGCGCAAGTTTCCGGTCTCGAAGCTCACGGGTCCGTATTCAATGCTGGCATGTTCGGTGAGCAGGTGAATCTGCGGGATGGGTTCCAGCAGGTCGGTGTCGATGTGTTCAATTTCAAAATTATCCGGGGCGATCCAGGCCCGGCCCTTTAACTTCACATCGTAGAGTTTGTTGTTGACGCGCATGGATTGAAACCGCGGCGGGACGCCGGGCTTTTGCGCGAAATGAATTTTCCAGAGGGGTTTTCCATTCAGGTTCCCCCGGCCCTCGCACGCCATGTCGAAGTCATGAATCAACTGGGGATGAAAAATGAGCGCGGTGGCGGCCAGGCCGGCGGCTCGCAATGGCGGGATAGTTGAATTCCCGCTTCCCGCGCGGCTTTCCTCAACCGATACGAGACCCTTGCGCGGGCGAGTCAGGAACGCCATGTAACTGAACGTATTGGCTTCGACGCGATTCCAGGTTCCATCTTTCCTGGCGCTGGCCGTTTGCACAATCTCTGTCGCCGTGAATCGCTCCAGATTCTCGGTCAGTTCCACGGCATGGCGGCTCGCCGCTTCCAGAATCGAAGAGATGGGGCAGGCGCCCTCAGTATCGGGTTGCGCCATAGCCGCGTCCACATCCGACGGAGGCCAGGGGGCGGGATTGAATTCCAACGTCTCCTTTACCAGGGCACGCCTCAGAGGGTTTGCCGGTGCGGCGGGATGCGACGCCGGGATATTTTCCTGGGACTTGGCGGAAACACAAACAGCCAATACCACGCAGACGATGCTCCCAAATGTGCGTCGAGGTCCCGGCATGTCGGCAACTCAGTATTGTTTCGGGTTAGATCGGCATCTCCGGCTTGGGTATATTTGTGCAATATCCTACTCTTCCTGCGGTCTTGAGGCAACGAACTTTCCGCCGGTGTAAGGCGAGCGAGGCGGTCGGAATTCGGCAAGCTCTGGGACGGGATTTATCCTTTAGCCTCTTGTACTTTTTCGAGACCTCCGCTACGCTTGCACGTCCCCAATCCAGCAGGGTGGTTCATTTCCCGTTCGAGGGCGCTGTGAAGCTGAAGCTTGTCGCAGTTCTGGTTTGTCTGCTGTTGATTGTCGCTGCCGTGGACAGCTTGCCTGATCCGCCGGCGACCAGTCCGCGCAACAGGGACAGAAGCGCAATCTCCGCCATTCATGTTTCGGGACCTTCCGCGCAGCCGGGAAGGCTGCGGACGGCGGCGTTCTGGATGGTTCGGGTTGGTTCGATCCACTGGTTCTCGGTTCGGCTGGATATCGACAATGGGCCCGTTGGTGATTGCTTCCTGCCTCTGATCCGCTACGCGACGGATTCCTCACCGCCTTTTTTTTCCTGAAATTCCGGATTTTCAGTTTGCAAAGGCTTTGCAAAGCGCGAGGGCCATGGGGCTCCTCGTGAAGCTGTGAAATACGCGCGTTATCAAATCCAATTGGAGGAATAGGAATGATTATCGGTGAACGTCTGCGAGCATTGCGCGAGGAAAAGAGATTTTCCCAGGGGGAAATCGAGAAGAGGACCGGGCTGTTGCGATGCTACATTTCGCGAGTGGAAAACGGGCACACGGTCCCGGCCGTGGAGACGCTGGAGAAGTTTGCCCGTGCTCTTGAGGTGCCGATGTACCAGCTGTTTTACGATGGAGAAGAGCCGCCCAAAATGCCGCATCTCTCGAAACGCAGGACGGCGGAGGATATGGCCTGGGGCGGTTCGGGAAAAGACGCCCGTGTGCTGGCGAAGTTCCGCCGGTTGATGGGCCAAACGGATGAGACCAACAGGAAGCTGTTGCTGTTCATGGCGCAGAAGATGGCGAGGACGAAGGCTGTTTGAAACGGCGCCATTTTTGCCGGAACAGAAAGCTGCCCGTCCGAAAAACGGGCGGTTCACGGTGAACGATCACCGTGAACGGCAGCTTCAAAGGCAACGCATGCAATAGCGAGATGGTTTTGTAGAGGCCTCTCCGTCCCGCGCTTTTCGGGACGGAGAGGGCAGTTTTGCTGAAAGAACCCCGCGGCTTGATAGCCCCAGGGATTTTTTGCCCAGGCTTAGTTCCCGGACATCGTTTTTACCGAGACCGAAGGAACAATCTTGCCGGACTGCCAGACGGCGGAGAGTTTTTCGGTGTTGTGAATATCGTCGAGCGGATTGGCGTCCAGGACCAGGAAATCGGCGCGCCGGCCGGATTGCAGCGTTCCGAACGTCTTGGCCCCACCCAGAATTTCCGCGTTCGTTCCGGTTGCGGCGACGATGGCTTGCATGGGCGTGAGGCCCGCCTCGACCATCAACTGCAATTCGCGATGCTCGAAGTAGCCGGGGAAACGCGTCGGGATTCCCGAGTCGGTGCCGAACGCGATTTTCACGCCGTTGTCGGAGAGCGTCTTCAGATTTTTCTTGGCCATTTCCAGTCCCGCGCGATATTTGGCGATGTCCGGATCCCTGCGGCCTTTTTCCACGTTTTCGGGGCCGCGGACAACTGCGATTGCCGCCGGATCGTATCCCGCTTTGAAAAACGGATCGTCCAGCCATTTCAGGTTGTCGGCGTAGGCGAACAGGACTTCGTCGCGGACCAGCGTGGGGATCAGGAAAATGTTGCGCGCTTTCATTTTCTGCATCAGGTCCTGGTCCACGGCCTGGTCGCGAATGCTGTGGGCGAAGCCGTCGAGGCCTGCGGCGAGCAGGGCCTTCGCATCAGCCAGATAATATTCATGGGCGAAGACACGGATGTGCTGCTTGTGCGCTTCGTCGATGATGGCCTGATAAACCTCGGGCTTGATTTTCACGCCATGGCCCAGGCCGTCGTCCACCCACATTTTTATGAAATCGGGATGATGCGGGGCCAACTCGCGGACATCGGCGCGGGCTTCGTCCGCGGTTTGCGGGCGGTAGCGATGGTCATTGGGATAATTTTTCCCGGTGTATTCCAGGAAGCCGCGCCCCGCGGTGTACAGGCGCGCGCCGGTTACGGTTCCGGCGTGCTGGGCGTCGCGGATTTTGTAGATTTCATCCTCGTCCTGGCCGAGGGAAGTGGTTGTCGCCACGCCGTAGGACAAATATCGATTGAGCTGCTTGACGACGTTTTCCTGGGTGTAGTTTCCGGCCACATTATCGGCGCCGTTGGTCGAGAGTCCCAGGTGCCCGTGGAGGTTGATGAGCGCGGGCATGATGGTCTTTCCGCTGATGTCGCGCACGTCGGCGTCTTTGGGAATGGGGACGGCGCCGGACTTTCCGGCGGCAACGACGTGATCGCCTTCGAGGACGAGCACAGAGTTCTCGATGGCCGGGCGGCCAGTGCCGTCAATCAGGCGCGCGCCTTTCAGGACGATGGGTCGGGGCTTGGCTTGCGCGGCGGCGCGCGGGGGAATAACGAGTGCGGACACAAAAATCCCGAGAATTGCCAAAGCGCGCGATCGGCTGTTGATTTTCATTTTTGGATTCCTCGCTGTCCCGGGATACTAGTGCAGGAAGGCGCTGGGGTCAAACGCAGACGGATTGGCCAATTGGAAGCCAAGGCGCTTCCAGCGGTTCGCTTGCACGGCAAGTGCAAGCCAGTCTGGGGCAGCAATACCCGAACAAAGCCAGTTTCCGAGAAAACGTCTGCCCAGGCACAATCCGAATTGCCGGCTATCCACGGGTACTCCGAAGAACCAATTTCAAAATCGATTTTCAATCCAGGATAGGCTGGACTTCGTATTGAGCGACACGGGGCCTGGGCCGTGTCGAAGTCAACGGTCGCACTCGGAACCAATTCGCGTCACGTTGCGGAATTTGCGACGGAGGAAGGGAAACAAGACAGACTCCTGTACGGAGAAGGCGGGCTTCGTTACCCACCCCAGGGCTTGTGCGCAAGATTGCAGGCGCCTTTCTTAGGTTGATCGAGGGTTTATTGTTTGCCTGCGACGATGAAGGTGTTGATAGCCTGTACTTGTGCGTTCTTGCAGGTTTGGGGCGCGGTCAGCGTCTTGCCGCCGGCTGAAATCGCCACATTGTGACGGTCACCTTGCCATCTACCTCACCAACGATTTCGCAGGTGAGGTAGATGGCGCGTTTATAGGTGCCGGTACTGTTTTCCGCTAGACGTTTCTTCGACCCATTAATTCGCCAATGGATTGGGGCGGATTTGCATATGATCTATGGAGCCTTTGTGCGTTTCCGTGAATTTAGGCATGTAAGAGCTGTAGGTCATCCACAGGCCACGGCCCTTCCAACCCGCGTTGGGATTGTCAATTCGGCCATCCAAGCCGCGAGTGTAGAACGGCAACGGGTATGGGACTCGGAACACACTGAACTTTTCCGTCTTCGGATCGAATATGAACATTGCGTCCGAAGCGGTTCCAGTGACGATCACGGTGTCCTTGCCGAGACCTGACGCGTTGAATTGATCTACCCACAGGAAGTAGGGGAAATCGGTGGTGCCGGTTTCGCTGCCGGTGCCCTTAAATTTTACTCCCGGGTTTTCCCAGAATTTCCACTGGCCGGTCTTGACGTCCAGGCGGCCGAGATGGCCGCTGCCGAGCGAAACCCAAACATTCCCGTCCGTGCTGAAGTCAATGCCATGCGGGAAACGTCCCGGAGCAGGCAGCGGGTAATCTTTGAATTTCCCCGTCTTTGGATCAAGCATGTACACCTTGTTCGCTGGGCCAAGGGCTTGCGGAGAGGTTTCCCAAACGGTGCCGTCGATGGGGCTGATCGCCACACCGTAGCCCGTTCCAGGAATCATCTTCTTGGTGTCCATGTCGATGCGCATCCAAGTCTTCTGAGCACCTACCTCAGTTCCCTGGATATTGTTCAAATCCAGCTTTTTGGTGTCCATTTCACCCATCGCGGAGCCACCGCCGTCGGTCCAGATCCGGTCTTGCCAATCGAACTGCAAGTGGTGGGTGTTATAGGCAGTGTCCACGGTGACAAATTTATTGGTTTTCGTATCGTAGTAGCCGAGCTCCATATTGTTACCGTTTTTGGACATAAGATTGAACGCGATATCCTTCGCAGCCGGATCATTGTTATCCGAGGCGTCCAGGGCGATCGTATCCTTGGCCCAGGCTGGATAGAATTTAGCGCCGCCGGCGCGAATCTGCTCGGTCATCCAGACTCTGCCGTTCTGATCCATCATGGGATTGTGGGGACTGTCCATCCACTCCTTGTCCTCTCCCGTGTACGCTTGCTCTTCTTCCGCGCCGTGGTAGTAGTCCTTTGTCAGGGAGAAGCCGTGGCTCTTGTCTCGCGGTTCGAGATTGAGCCCCTGGACGGTGTTCTTCACCGGGTCCAAAATCCACAATCTGCCTCCGCCGGTGCGATCCCCGCCGTAAACTTTCCCGTATGCGTACATCGTCGGATTCCGTTTGTCGGTCGAAACCATATCGTGAATGAAGGACTCCGGGGCTCCCCAATCCCATTGGGAGACGACGACATTGCGTTCGATGCCGGTTGGCCGCGGCGGAGCAGGAGGAACTTCTCCCGCCGCTATGCGAGCGCCCCAATCGGCAAGAACCTTCTCTACGGTATTTTTGCCTAGAAAATTGAGTTCTTGATGCATCGCCTTAGCGCGGCCGAAGACAGCGTCCCAATCTTCAACCGTGGTATAGCGGCGCGTGGCGACCATGCCCAATTCATGGCAGTGGTTGCACCCGTTCCTCTGGTCCCCAAGCCATTCTTCCGAGGTCTTGTACCTGGCGGGGAGATCGCTGCCCGTAGGAGGCTGAATCAGCGACGTCCAATAACTGGCAGGATAGATCTTGGCCGCTTCTTGCGGAGTTGCGGCGTTGGCAACTTGCAGCTTCACTGTCTCGCCGCGGGCCGATTTGACGGGCTCCGAGTCCTTCAGCCCGTAGCCGCGCACCCATAGCTCGTAGGCTCCATCCGGCAGGTCCGGAACCAGGAAGCGTCCCTGATCGTCGGTAACGACAATCTTACGGAACGGTACCGCCAAGGATTTTGTCTCGGCGATGACCCAGACGCCAGCTTCCGCCTTCCCGCCGTTGCTGTTCGCAACGGTGCCGCCTATGCTGCTCTTATCAACTTTCAATCCAGGCACACTCTGCGGGCCGCCTACGGCCGGTCGAGCAGCCACACACAATACTGCCAGAAGAACCAAGCTCAATTTGCGCATTACGGTTCGCATCTGCAGGCCTCCAATTGAATACTTTCCGGGACCCCTCAGGGATGATTAGCGAAAACTAGGCTAGTATCAAAAGAAAGTCAAGCCAAATGCGATTGCCGCGGTCGTGATACAGATACCACTCGAGAAACGGGGCGTTCTCGGAAAGTGGGAAATTGCACTGCCGGGTGCCAAGGCCTGAGGGATTGCCAGAACTCGATAGTTCTTCCAAAGCGGGAGCGTCTCGATCACCGCTCCCGCGTTGGATCTTCGCAGAGCCGCCGTTAGCGGCTCGCCTTATTCACGGTGTTGTTGAACGTCCAGTCCCAGTGCTCCCCGGCGGCCTTAACGACGGTCGGAACATCTTCGGGCAGCAGGTAACGCTGCTGGGCGAGGGCGTTCGCGGCGTCCTCGACGCGCTTCAGGTAGTCGGCGCGGCTGGAGTAGCGTTCCTCGAGGGACAATCGGGGGTCGCCGGCTTTTTCCCGGTCGGCTTTGGTTTTTGCAAACGGAATGTAGGATCCGGCCATGGAGACGAGCGTGTCCATCTGGCCGTAGCTTTCGCTGCGGAAGGCCCACCCGCCGTAGGTGCCGAGCGGGACGCTTTGCTCGGGCAGGCGCAGGCCGCTGGTGATGTTGCCGTCTTTATCCACTTGCGGGAGCAGGAAGGGCAGAACCGACGTAGGTCCCGCGGGGAGATCGTTGCGGAAGCCGCCGGGGACTTGCGTGGGCCACTGGATGCCGGGGATTTTGGGGAATTTGAGTTCGGCTTGCGGGACCGCGGTGTGATCTTCGACCAACGGATGCAGGCTGGGCGGCGGGGCAACGCCTTTTTTCACCCAACTGTCGAGGGCCACGAGCAAGGCACGCTGCGCAAATTTGTATTCGAGGGGATCGACGAGAAGCTGCTGGGACGGGGCTTGCGACGGAGGCCAGGCGCCGGAGCCATGCCGCGCGCCGGCGAGCAGGAAAATGCGCATGTTCGGAGGATCGGGCAGGTCGCTGCCGCCATCCATTGCAAGGTGTCGCAGGGAGTCGACGCGTCCGCGATCGTAGTATTCGGATTCAGTGTCCACCGACATGATCTTGGGCTCGAGGCCGGCGGGAATGCGTGCGCCGAGGCCGTCGCGCTTGCCGGTGATCGGGTCGGTCGTCATTTCGTAGCGAATGGGGAATTTTGTCTGGGTGTAGGAGCCAAGTTCGTCGGGCTGCGCCCAGCGCTCGTTGAAGCTGCCGAGGCCGGTGCCGCCGGTCTGAATGAACAGTGCGTCGATGGCTTTGCGGCCCTGCTCATCGATTGTGAAGCCTTCATAAATCATCTGGCGCTGCCAGCGGCCGACTTGGGACGATCCGAAGGTATAAATGTAGCTTCCGTGGACGATCGCATCGGCGTTGTATTTGATCGCGGAAGCCATATCCCTTACGGCCGCAAAGCCCACGCCGGAAACGGGGGGATTGCTCGATTCGTAGGCCAGTTCGTAGACTTTGCCGGGCTTGAAGCCGCCCTTCATGGTTACCCAATTGACGTCCGGAACCAGTTGGCCATTTTCCATCCGTCCAAATTGCCAGTCTTCCCTGGGAACCAGGCGCGGGAAGGAGACCAGCGCGGGCCGCTCGGTGAGGCGGTACTCGGGATTTTTCGGATCGAGCGGTGGATACGACGGCGTGAATTCGCCGGAAGCGTAGTTGTAGGAATCCATCTGCTTGGTGGGGATGAACCAGGGCTCGACCGGGAGCCAGGCCTTGATCACCTTTCCGTTGTCGGTGGCGACCGGAGCGGTCAGCAGGACCAGGCCCGGCTTTTTGGGGATATCGAATTCCCAGCCGATGGCCACGAGCGTGTAGCCCTGGCGCATGAGGAAGCCGTCGCCGAATTCTTCCTCGGTGGTGGGATCGGCCGAGCCTTTGGCGCGATTGAACGCGCTGAGCACGCCCTTATTGCCGCGGTTCGGAATGTCGAAGATCAGTGCGCCATTGCCCTTGGAGGGATCCTTCGGGCGCACGATGAAGATGTCGGCGGAAAATTCGACTTTGCCCTGGGCGTTTTTCGGGGCCTTGTCGAGATCGACGATGATTTTGTTGTGCGGGTTATTGGGATCGACCGCGAAGTAGACCTTGCCCGTGAGTTTTTCGTAAGCGCCGGTTGTGCCGAACGATTTCCCGCCAAGAACGTCCTGCTTGCTGGTGATTTCCACGCGCGTGACTTCCGCGCGCAGCGCCGCCGGGGCAAGCGATAAGACCAGCGCCAACGCAGCCAGCCCCAGGATGACACGCTCCCACTTGGCCCGGTTCCGTGTGTTTCTCATGGACATGCCTCCCTTTGGTTCGCCAGGTTTTGCCGGATCACTCGGGGGAATTGCAAGACTGCGCTTCGGCCGCTAAACCGCCCATCCCAATTGAGGCGGATTCTATACCTTTACTTGGCGGACTGCTAATTTTTTGATGCGGAGTGCTGCTGTATACTTTGCCTCATGCGGTTCCACTGCAACGCGCTGCCGGCGGCGATTTTCATTGCCTGCATTGCCGGAATTCCAAGCGCCGCAGCGAGCGCGAATCCGCAAGGAAATTGCGACAAAGCAGAAAAACAATTGCTGGCCGGGCACGAGCCCAAGGACTGGGACAGGCTCCACCGCTTATTCAAGAAATTCGGGGCGTGCGATGACGGAGCGATCGGCGAAGCGTTCAGCGGAGATGTGGCGCAATTGCTTTCCAAGCAGTGGACGCATCTCGACAGGCTGAGCCGTCTTACGACTGGCGACAAGAAATTTGAGCAATTTGTCTTGCGTCATATCGATGCCACGCTGGACGAGAACGACTTGCTGGCAATTTTCGACCATGCAAAGTCGCACTGCCCGGCCGGGCAGCAGCGCATCTGCGGGTTGATACGCGCAAGAGCACAGGAAAGTCTGGATACTCTTGGCAATGTTTCCGAGTAGTTTCCCCGCAGCTGTAATTCGGCAATGCAAACCTGTTTCTTGCTTCGACCAGCGCGCTTTGGAAATCGCGATATCACAAGCTGGAAATCCCGCCGTTCCCGCGGATGGGACGGCGGACGCATAAACACCACCGAGCGAACCGGCCGCTGGCAATTTTCGCAAGCGCTGCGGCCGCAGTCGCGATTCGATGCGCTCCCTTGGAATCCCTGACGCTTGCAGCGCGATGCTAGAGTTTCCCAAGAACGCTCAAGGCGATGGCTTTTTCCTTTGCTTCACGGTCGGCATCGGGAATGGTCTTGCCCCACACACGAACGTTGAATGCGTTGTCTCCCTTCCTGAACCACAGGATTTCCGACACTTCCTTCCCTGCTTTTCTGTAATAGAAGTAGGCTTCATCGCCCAGGCCGCTGACCTGCGTAAGCGTGGCGCGGGTGAGCGCGGTCATGGACTTAACATTATTGAACATTTTCAAATCCGGGCCATTGAGATCGGCAAGCAGTATCGCCGTGCCGGGTTTGGCCTGTTCCTTCCATTGGCATCCTTTCGGAAATGGGGCATAGCCGGCGCCGACCGAAACACCCAGGCCGGCGCTGACTTCAGTTTGTGTGAGGAGCGAACAGGCGTCCCCAGGGGGGAGCGCCCAAGCGCTTCGCGTTCCAAGAAAAAAGAAGGGAGCGAGGACTGCCATGACAATCGTTCCAATTCTCAGGATTCTCGGTATTGAGCACACGGGATTCACCTCCAAGAAAAGAATTATGGGCGCGATTATAGTTTCGCGGTGAATCCGTATACAAGAGGCGCGATTTCGTCTCGCGGGGTGAACTGCAATATCCGGCTTGGACTCCTGGATCGCGCGTCCCGACACTCTTCCTGCGCTTGGCGCATGGAATTTGCGATCGGCGAAACCCCACGAGGACCGCGAGACTTCAACGGACAATTGCCGGGAAGCAAGCGCGGACCCTTAATTCTAAGGAAACAACGGCGGCGGGACGCGGCGCTTGGTGGCCTGCTCGAAGCTGTAGGCGAGTTCGATCAATTTCGGCTCGCTGCACGCGGTGCCGGTGAAGGAGACTCCGAACGGGGCGGGTTTTGCCGCAAATCCCGATGGAAACGGAACGGCGGGGGCGTTTGGAATCATTCCGAACGGGACGATCACGGTGGGGTATCCCGGCTTGGCGGCAATGGAGGCGACGGTTGAGCCTGGAAACAGGAGCGCGTCCAGATTGTATTTTTTCAGCGCGGCGTCGATGCCCTCGGCTCCGGCGAGGCGGACGTCCTTTGCGCGATCGGATTCGTATCTCGCGCGGTCGGCGTCGAGATCCATTTCGTCGGAGATGTCCAGTTGCGACTGGCCGTATTTGATGGCGCCGGCTTTGGCGTGTGCCAGGTTGAACTCGCGAAGCCCGGTGAGCGACTTTACCGGGGCCGCGGCGCCCAGCGACGCGAGCCACTTGTTGAAATCGCGCTTCATTCCGTATTTGAAAACCACCGAGCAGTCCGCGTCCTTGCCCTTCGCGTTTTCCTGGCCGGAACAAGTGTTCCACTTCAGCAGGTTATTTTGCGGGTCGGGCGAAACGATGCTGGGGATGTCCGCCGGGTCGATGATCACCGCGCCTTGGCTTTTCAGCACGGCGATGGCTTCGTCCATGACTTTCTTCTGATCGGGATTCAGGCTGTCGCGGGGCTTTGTTTCGCCGGGAGCAGTGGCGGGATCGTAGTAAAAGGCGCGGGGGATTCCGATGCGCGCGCCTTTCAGGGCGTCGCGCTTTAGAAATTTGCGGTAATCGCGCCCCGGTGGGGACCCGCACGTTTGCGTAGCTGGATCGTCCGGGTCGGGCGCGGCGCTCTCTAGCGCGCCCAGCAGAATGGCGGCGTCGGTGACGGATTTGGCCATGGGGCCGGCCGTGTCCTGGTCCGCGGTGATGGGAATAATGCCGTGGCGGCTGATGCGGCCCACGGTCGGCTTGATGCCCACGAGCATGGTTTGATTCGATGGGCTGAGAATCGAGCCGGATGTTTCGCTGCCCACGTTGGCGGCCCAGAAATTTGCCGTCGTGCCCACGCCAGAACTCGATCCGGCGACAAGCAGAACGGGGCGGCCGTCAAAAGTGTCGGGCCGCGGGTCGCGGCGCGGGTCGTACGGATTCATGCTGAACCCGATGAGGCCGTTGTAGCCGCCCACCATGGGCGTGGGGCCGCCGGCGACCCAGTTGGCCAGCTCGGTCATCGTGGTTTTCGCGAGGATGATCGCGCCGGCGTTGCGCAAATTTTTTGTGAGGGTCGCTTCGTAGGGCGGGACCAGGCCATCAAAGGCGAGCGCGCCGCCCGTGGTGGGCATATCCGTCGTTTGCATGTTGTCCTTGAGGGCGATGGGAATGCCATGCAGAGGGCCACGGACCTTGCCGTGCGCGCGCTCGCGGTCGCGCGCGTCGGCTTCGTTCAGGGCGTTGGGATTCACGGTGATGATGGCGTTCAGGCCGCGGTTGTAGCGCGCGATGCGCAGCAGGTACTCGGTGACGATCTGGCGCGAGGTGACGCGGCCCTGGGACATGGCCGCCTGCATTTCGGGGATGGTGGCTTCGACGACGGTGAAGGCTTTTTGCTTTGCCGGACGCTGCGCGGGACGAGTAGGCGTTTGTCCAAACAAAACGGTGGCGGCAAACAGCAAAAAGAAACTGGAAAATGCCGGCTTCATAGAGGCCGATTCTATCTCAAGCGGGCGCCCATTCCGCAACCGCACCCTGGCACGTGGAGGACTGGCCGCCGCTCCTTTTTAATTCCAAACGACGTGGCCACGAATTCATGCCTCATCCCCGAAAATAATTCCGACAGCCTTGGCGGTGCGCACCATGCTGCCGTTGGGGTCGACCAGGCGCACTTCGCCGACGGCATCCTCGATGGGGACCGATTCGATTTCACTGGCGCGGAGACAGACCATGCGGCCGTATTCCCCGCGCGCGATGAGTTCCACGGCCTCGACTCCGAAACGAGTGGAGAGGATGCGGTCGAAGGGGCTGGGGGATCCTCCGCGCTGGATGTGGCCGAGGACGGTGGTGCGCACGTCCTGCTTCAGCGATTCGCGAATGGCCTCGCCCACGAGAATACCGACCTGGCCGGGGCGCGGCGTGGGAAACGGTTTGCCGAAGGGATCGGCGGGAGGCAGCTTGGCGCCTTCGGCGACAACGACGATGGAAAATTTTTTTCCGGTCGCGGCGCGGTCGCGCAGGCGCGAGCACACATTTTCAATGGTGAACGGAATTTCCGGAATCAGGATGACGTCGGCGCCGCCGGCGATGCCGGAATGCAGGGCGATCCAGCCGGCGTCGCGGCCCATGACTTCGATGACCATGACGCGGCCGTGCGATTCGGCCGTGGTGTGCAGGCGGTCGATGGCGTCGGTCGCGACGTGCAGGGCGGTGTCAAATCCGAAGGTAACTTCGGTGGCCTTGAGATCGTTGTCGATGGTCTTGGGCACGCCCACGATGGGTATGCCCAGGCGGCCCAGGTCGCGCGCCAGGGTTTGCGTGCCGTCGCCGCCGATCACGACCAGCGCGTCGATCCCGAGGTTGTCCATGGTTCGGCGGCAAGTCAGGAAATCTTCGTGGGTTACAGCGCTGCCCTGGTCGGTGGTGTGGTGGAACGGATCTCCGCGGCTGCGCGAGCCCAGAATCGTGCCGCCGCGGGGCAGGATTCCCGCGATTCTCTCGACCGTCAGGGGAATGGTTTTTTCGGGCCAGATGAGGCCGTCGAAGCCGTCCAGGATGCCGACCACCTTCCAGCCGTGTCCGAGGATGGCCGCGCGCACCGCGCCGCGAATCACGGCGTTCAGGCCCGGGCAGTCCCCGCCGCCATTGGCAATGCCGATTCCTTTTATGCTTGAGGTCATGCGTCCTCGATCATGCGGCAAGCGACGGGGCTTTCAGCGCAAGGCTCTGCATTCTACACTGAAAGAGAAAATTCACCCGCCGCTATCTCTATCGGAAAATCGGAGGAAAACTATATGGGAAATCTATGCACCGGTTGGGGTCTCCCAAGTGCAATGGGACGGGGGCTCTTGCCTGACCGGTTTGATGCCCTATGGCAAGAATCTAAACCGGCAGACAAGAGTGTCCGTCCTACTAATGAATGTGGGCGACTAAATCCGTATAGGCACTCAAGCCCGCCGTTGTAGGACAGACACTCCTGTCTGTCCGCTGTGCCGCACCAACCAACGAGCCGCAAGACCGCGATTTTTGCCATTATTCCGGTTCTTTGCCGCACCCGCAGGGGACAGACAAGAGTGTCTGTCCTACTAAACCAGCGCGGACTCCCGGCAAACTCCGCCGGACGCTGGGATAAGTGAAGCACATGAACTTGTTGCGCAAGCAATACCGCAGGACGCAAAGACAAGCATCCAGCCGCAACTTGCCGCATCGTACAAGCATTCACACAGCCGAAACAGCGAATCGCTGGTCGAGCACACTAACAGGAAAAGGGGAGGAACCATGTCATCCGCAACGCCTGGTCTGGCACCAGGGAATCCAACAACGATTACGAATCCGAACAAAGCTTTGTGGGAAAAAGGGGATTTTACCAAGATCGCCGACTTCATGCGCGAATCGGGAGAAGCGCTTGTGAAGTCCATCGGGGTAACGCCGTCGATGCGCGTGCTGGACCTCGGTTGCGGAGACGGCACCACGGCGGTTCCGCTGGCCCGGTTGGGGGCTGAAGTCGCGGGGATCGACATCGCACGGAATCTGGTTGACGCCGGGAACAAGAGAGCCGCAGCGCTTGGCCTGCCTCGCCTGAAGTTTCAAGAGGGAGATGCATGCAACCTGCAAGGAATCCGCGACCATTCGTTTGATCTGAGCATCTCCATTTTCGGCGCGATGTTTGCTCCCAAGCCCTTCGATGTGGCCAAGGAGATGGTGCGCGTCACGAAACCGGGAGGCCGGATTGTGATGGGCAACTGGATTCCCAACGATCCGACCTTTGTGTCGCAACTGCTGAAGATCAGTTCGGCATTTATGCCTCCGCCTCCGGAAGGTTTTATTAGCCCGATGACCTGGGGACGTGGAAGCGAACGTCATCGAGCGGTTCGGCCAGGCCGGAGTGCCCAAGGAAAAAATTTCCATGGTCAAAGACACATACTCCTTCTTCTCCGCCACGAAGAGCCCGGCGGAATTCATCGACCTGTTCGAGCGATTCTACGGCCCGACCATGAATGCCTTGGACGCGGCCCGCAAGAGCGGGAGGGCTGCGGATTTTCAAAGCCAGCTTTTGGAACTGGCGAATTCGCAGAGCCGGGGCACCGACGGCGGCACTTCCATTCCGGCTACTTTCCTGCGCGTGACTGTCGCGCTCTGAGTGAAGCCGCGAGGGCTTAGGAGAAATCATGCGCACGCTTAGATTAATGGCGGTGCTCGCGCACCCCGACGACGAATCTCTTGGGCTGGGCGGCACACTCGCGAAATATGCGTCCGAAGGCGTGGAAGTCTTTTTGCTGACGGCGACGCGCGGCGATCGGGGCCGCTTCCGCGGCTATCGCCTGGACGAAAAACAGCACCCCGGGCCGGCGGCGCTTGCAAACATCCGCGAAGCGGAGTTGCGAGCCGCCGCATCGGCTCTGGGTGTGAGGGAAGTCTCCATCCTGGACTATCACGATCAGCAACTGGACCGCGCAAATCCCAGCGAAGCCGTCGCCGCCATCGCCGGACACATCCGGCGGGTCAAACCCGACGTTGTCGTGACTTTCGGTCCCGATGGCGCTTACGGCCACCCGGATCATATTGCCATTTCCCAATTCACCACGGCGGCCATCGTCGCCGCGGCCGATCCGGCGTTTGCCTTGCGCCGGGAACGAAAATCTGGAGCCACATGCGGCGTCGAAGCTTTATTATTTGGCCTGGCCGGAATCGACCTGGAAGGCGTATCAATCCGCGTTCCGAAAGCTGATCTCGACCGTTGATGGCGTGGAACGGCAGGCCGTACCGTGGCCCGACTGGGCGATCACCACGGTGATCGACACACGAAACTTCTGGCCCACGGCGTGGCGCGCGATCAGCTGCCACGAATCGCAGGTGACTGCCTATGAGCGGCTGAAGGATTTGTCGCCGGATGACCATGAAGGGTTATGGGGACGACAATCGTTTTACCGGGCGTTCAGCAAAGTGAGCGGCGGGCGGACGCGGGAGACGTGCCTGCTAGAAGGGATCCGCCGGCAATGAAAGAGACGGCACTGAAGGAGCTCTTTGTGGAAAAAGATTCCAAGCGGCAAGCGCCGCTGGCGATGGATGCGGAAACGTTTCGCAAGCTGGGGCATCAGCTGGTGGACCAGGTTGCCGGGTTTCTCGAATCGTTGCCGGCCGGCCCAGTGACCCGCGACGAATCCCCTTCCGCGGTGCGCGACGCATTCAATCTTACAGGGCCGCTGCCGGAATCTGGGATGGATCCGGGGGCACTGCTGGAGCAGACGGCGCAATTTTTGTTTGCTCATTCGCTTTTCAACGGGCACCCGCGTTTTTTCGGATACATCACCGCGCCGCCGGCGCCGATCGGCATTCTCGGGGATTTTCTTGCCGCGGCGGTGAATCCGAACGTGGGCGCGTGGACGCTTTCGCCGGCCGCCACCGAGATCGAGTCGCAGACCGTGCGCTGGATCGCCGAATTCATCGGCTACCCTGTCGATTGCGGCGGACTGCTGGTGAGCGGCGGGAACATGGCGAACTTCGTGTGCTTTCTGGCAGCGCGCGCGGCCAAGGCGCGCTGGAACGTGCGCGAGCAGGGCGTTTCCGCGGACTCGGCGGGAAAGCTTCGCGTATATTGTTCGGCCGAAACGCACACGTGGGTGCAAAAGGCCTCGGACCTGGCCGGCCTCGGGACTGCATCGATCCGGTGGATTGCCACCGATGCGAAATTGCGGATGGACGTGGCCGCGCTTCGCCGGCAGATCGAATCGGATATCGCCGCGGGAGATGTGCCGTGCCTTGTCGCAGCAACCGCCGGGTCGGTGAGCACCGGCGCTGTCGATCCTCTGCCGGAGATCGGCGCGCTTTGCAAGGAACACGGCGTGTGGTTCCACGTCGATGGAGCCTATGGCGGTTTTGCGGCTGCCGTTCCCGAGGCGCCCGAGGATTTGCGCGGATTGCGGCACGCCGATTCGGTCGCCGTCGATCCGCACAAATGGCTGTACGCGCCGCTGGAAGCAGGGTGCGCGCTGGTGCGCGATCCGGAATTGCTGCGCGCCGCGTTTGCCTACCACCCGCCCTACTATCACTTCGAGGAGCGCGTCACGAACTATGTGGACTTCGGGCCTCAAAACTCCCGCGGCTTTCGCGCGCTGAAAGTGTGGCTGGCGTTCCGGCACGCGGGAGCCGCGGGGTATCGCAAGATGATCGCGGAGGATATTCGCCTGTCGCAGGCGATGGCGCAGGCGGTCAGCCGCCACGCGGAGTTGCAGTTGGTGACGCAGGATTTGAGCATCGCAACGTTTCGCTATGTGCCGCGCGGTCTTCGTGCCCATGTGGGTGAAGAAAAAGTTGAGCTTCATCTCGACGCGCTCAATCGCGAGCTGGTCGACCGCCTGCAGCGCGGGGGCGAGACGTTCGTGTCAAACGCAGTAATTGGGGGCCGCTATGTATTGCGCGCCTGCATCGTGAATTTTCATACTGCGCAGGCCGATGTAAAGGCTGTGCCCGAGATTGTGGCGCGGGTTGGGCGGCAGGTGGATGCGGAGTTGCGCCGCGAATGATTGCGCTAGGGGGACGGGCAGTCTCCGCCTCCATTGGCAACCCCGCTCCCTTTTATGGTCAGTGTCGTGCTTCCTCTGGTACTGCGAAGGACGAATTCCTAATCGATCCTCCTTTCAAGAGCTTCTCCTCCGAATCTCGTATTTCGCCCAAACCCGCCCGCGGGCTTCACCATCGACAAGCGGCCTAGTCCGGTTGTAACCAATGGGGAAGGCGCTCACGCGTCGATGCTAATTGGTAAGGATGAAGAACTCCAAGCCGGTACTATTACCCCAGTACCGAGAAATTTGAATCCTGCCGTCAACCGAGAGGTTGCTAGAATACCCGCAGCATGTTGGGGCGTTGCCAGGAAGGTCGGCACGAAAGATCGGGGTGTTAAACGTGCCAGCCAACCATTACGAATCTGCAATATCCCCGGATGGGTAAAACCGGCGGCAGAATCGAAAGAGCACAACAGGCCGAAACAATAATAATGTTGCTTAAAACCCTTTGATTTAATGATGCGTTTGGACGGTGGCAACGCAATACGAATGACGCCGTCATGACAAATAAGCACCGCTGATACCTCGGTACGCTCTAGAAGCCATACCGCAGATTGGCTTCCAAGAAGTCATTGAAATGGAGCATCCACAACATGATCCAGGGATCTGGCAGTAGAGCGCCCGCACGTTCTGGTCGGTTACGCGTCGGCAGTATTGTGCTTATGTCGGGCCTGGTAATGCTGATTGGTGGCGGATTTCTGGTGGCAGACGAGCCTAGAGATCCCGGCGGAAACATTCCTAACATGGAGCGTTTCCATGACCCGAGCGGCGAGTTCGCAACTTTTAATCTTGCGGGTAACATCGATACCAACAATCCATTCTTCCAGGATTTGGGAACAAACGGGCGACGCTGCGTAACGTGCCACCAGCCTAACGATGGGTGGACGATCACGCCGAGTCATTTGGAGCAGCGCTTTCGGACCAGCGGCGGTAAAGATCCCGTTTTCCGTCCGAACGACGGGGCCGGGTGTTCGACCCAGGATGTGTCGACAGAGCAAGCCCGCCGCCATGCATACAGCTTGCTGTTGAGCAAGGGGCTCATCCGGATTGAACGGCCAGTTCCCCCGACCGCCGAGTACACGGTGCTGGATACAGACAATCCGTATGGCTGCGGCAGCACGGCCAACGTTTCTGTCTACAGGCGGCCTCTTCCGTCGACAAACTTGTCCTTCCTGAGCACAGTCATGTGGGATGGCCGCGAGACTTTCAAGGACCCATCCGGCAATTTCCAACCGATCGCGTTCGACTTGAGGCAGCAAGCGATCGACGCCACCACTGGCCACGCGCAGGGCAATACTCCCACGGATCTCCAGGTGCAACAGATCGTCAATTTCGAGACGAAGCTTTTTTCAGCTCAAGTGCGGGACCACGAAGCCGGTGATCTTGACGATGATGGCGCAAAAGGCGGGCCGGTACATCTCTCGAAGCAGAATTTCTTTCTCGGAATCAACGATCCTCTAGGTGGTAATCCAACCGGCGCGGCATTTTCTCCCAAGATCTTTGACATCTTTGAAAAATGGGCCCACATCGACGACAGGGAGTATGACGAGCACACCGCGGCGCGGCGCTCGATCGCGCGCGGGGAAAAACTCTTCAACACGTTGCAAATTCCAATTACGGGAGTTGGGGGATTAAACGACGCGCTGAATGCGCCGGTGATCAACGGCTCCTGCGGGACTTGCCATGATTCGCCAAACGTGGGGGATCATTCCCTGGTCGCGCCGCTCAATATCGGCTTGGTCACCGCTGAGCAGCGTACGCCTGACCTGCCGCTCATCACGTTGAGAAATAATACAACGGGCGAAATCGTGCAGGTAAGCGATCCGGGGCGCGCGCTGATCACGGGAAAGTGGGCCGATATCGGGAAGTTCAAGGGGCCCATCCTGCGCAATCTCGCCGCGCATGCGCCGTATTTTCACAACGGGTCCGCGGCAACGCTGCTGGATGCCGTCAACTTCTACGACACGCGATTTAACCTGCACTTGTCGCAGCAGGATAAAAATGATCTTGTCGCCTTCCTCAAGACGCTGTAGTACATTTTAGATCACTCAAGGGGGCGGCCGCGAAGGCCGCCTCCGTCAATTCCGCCCAGTCTTCAGGTCCGCCGTGAACGGGCTGCCGATTTCCCGACGCCACGAACCGCCGCGGTGAACGCCTTCCAGATGCGCAAATTTCCGGCAGCTTCTTCCAGCATGCGTTCCGGATGAAACTGCAGCCCGACGACAAATTTCTCTTTCGGATCGTAGTAACCCTCGACCAGGCCGTCTTCCGCGTAGGCCATGGGTTTGAAGCGGGGCGCCAGATCGCGGGTTCCCTGATGGTGGTAACTGTTCACCAGCAAATCTTTTCGCTGATACCAGTTTTCGAGCGGGCTGCCGGCTACGATGGAAATCGGGTGACGGTAGGTGTCGTAATGTTCGTGATTGATGTGCTGGAGAGTCGAGTTTTTTTCCTTCTGCACGTCGCCATATAAAGTGCCGCCGCAGACGGCGTTGAGCAGTTGCGAGCCGCGGCAGATGCCGAGGATGGGAATTTTGTGCCGCAACGCGTGGTGAAGAAGCTTGATTTCGATTTTGTCTTTCAGCGGATGGGTTTTCTCGAGGTACTCGAAATTCTCAGGGCGGGCCTTGTAGCGCTTCGGTTCGATGTCTTCTCCCTCAACCAGCAGCAGTCCCTTCATGTCCGCGATGTAATCGGGAAGGCAGGCGAACGAGCCTTCGGCGACGGGGACCATGACCGGGAGAATTCCCAGGCGCATCAGCAGTTCGAGGTGATACTCGCCGACATAATCGATGTACTTGTGCTTGCGGACCGTCCTGCGGGAGACGACGAGAACCGATGGGCGACTCATGGGAATAGGATGTGCAGGGCTTCGACCAGGCGGCAATCTTTATCGGCGCCTTGCGAGGCCACGCGGATGTGAAAATCGTCCATGCCGACTTTGTTCGAGCAGTCGCGCACGTACAGGCCGTGTTCCTTGAGCAGGCGTTCCTGTAGCTTGGCGGCGGTCATCCCGGTCTTGATCTTGAAGAGCATGAAGTTCGCGCCGGTGGGATAGACGTCGATTCCCGGGACGGCGCGCAATTCGATGTAGAGACGTCGCACGTCTCCGATCAGGCGGATGCGGGCTTCGTGATACGCCTCGTCCGTGGAGGGCAGCAGCGAGAGAAAATACTGCGCCAGTGTGTTCACGTTCCAGGTGGGGATGAATTGCCTCATGCGGTTGAGGACAAAAAGATTTCCGCTGTAAGCGTAGCCGAGGCGCAGGCCCGGGACGCCGCAATGCTTGCTCATGCTGCGCACCAGCAGCAGGTTGGAAAACCGGTCGGCCACCTCAAGCAGGCTGGGGACGACATCGCCGGCGAAATCGATGAACGATTCGTCGACGATGACCAGTTCCATGTCCTTGGCGCGATGCATGAAATCGATCATCTCGTCGCGGGAAAAAAGCTGGCCGGTGGGATTGCCGGGATTGATGACCAGCAGCGCCTTCAGTCCGCGCCCGCGCACCCAGGCCAGATAATCCGGGAGATGGAGCCGGTAATTCGCTTCCGCTCGCAGCATGTAGAGCTCGGCGTCGCGCTGGTCCCTGAGTTTTTCGATGTACTCGCCGAAAGTGGGCACGGGAACGGCGAAGCGGTCGATCAGCGTGGTGTTGATCAGGACGATGAGTTCGGTGGCGCCGTTTCCGATGATCAGGTTGTCGGGATTGACGTGCAGCACATGCGCCAGATGTTTTTGGCTCGTGATCGGATTGCTGGAAGGATACGACTTGATGAGGTTCGGAAAATTCTCCTTCAGGTCATCCAGCATCTCGGGCGTGGGGTAATACGGGTTGGCGATGAAGCAGAAATCGATGATTTCCTTGGCCTTGTCGTAGCCCACCAGGTCCGCCAGGGACGGCGAATGCGAGGTTTCATAGAAGAGATGCTTTCTATGTTCCTCGTGGGCGATCTTGGATCGGACGGGTTCCATGTAATTTGTTCTAACATCGGCGGATTTGGCTGACAAGGGGAGTTTCCACTGGTTGTGGCGGTTCAACGCAAACCTGCCCTCTCCGTCCCGAAAAGCACGGGACGGAGAGGCCTCTACAAAACCATCGCGTCAACGGGTGGTTTGCTTTTGTAGCGCACGCCCGCAGTTTGGGCGGGCAGTTTTTGAATTCGTTATGAATCGGAACTGGGCCTCTCACCTCAAGAAAAAGGAATAATGCGCGCGTATTGATCAGCGAGTTGATTGGATTGGAGCGGGCGGCGCCGCGTGCTTGGAGTGTTTGGAAGAAATTCTCGTCCTAGTCGTGGGTATTTCGGCGCTACTCCGCCCCAAACGCCAGCAGCACATTTCCGGCAACGCCTCCATTGCGCGTATAGCCTGAGGTAATAAAAACCATGCCGCCCGCGACCACGGCTCCCGGCCCGTCGATTGAGCCGCCGTAGCCCTTCACGCCATTCACGGTTTGGAAATCGCGCATGGTATTGAAATCCCAGAGCGGCTTGCCGTCCTCGACGGAGTAGGCGCGGAGGTGCCCATCGTTCGATGTTGCGAATACCGCGCCGGGAATTTCCGTCACTGCGCCGGGCTGCGAGGGGCTGCAGCCCGAGGGCGCGCCTTCCGCGCAGGGCGCCGGCGCAACGTGCCATTGCTGGCTGCCGTCGGCAATGCGCAGGGCCGTGAGGCCGCCGCCCTCGTTCGGATCGAGACGCGCGCGGCGCGGGTCCGTGGGATCGGTCTGCGGCAGGCGCTTGACGTCGGACACGGTGGCAAAAACATTTTGGCCGTCAGCGGCCATGCCCCATTGCACGCCGCCGTTGGTGCCGCCCTTGCCAACGCGTGTCTGCCACACCACCTCGCCCTTTTTCGCGGGATCGAGCGCCCAGACGATGCCCGATTTTTGTCCGGCGAGCAGGAGTTCGCGGCCGTCGGGCGCGTGAGTGAGAATCGGCGAGGAGCCGAAATCGAAATCCGGGCCGCAGACGGACGGGGCGCGGGAACAACTGCCGTTAAAAACATCTTCGGCGGTCAACTGCTTGATCCAGACCATGCGACCGGTGGGCATGTCGAGCGCGATGACCGCGTCGCTGGTTTCGGTTGGGGGCGCGGAATAATTGTCTCCGGTGCCGATGTAGAGCAGGTTGCGCTTGGCGTCAATCGTGGGCGTGGACCAGACGCCCACTCCCGAGGGCCCGTATTCGATTGTGCCGTGCGAAGTTTTGCCTCTTTCGGTGGGAACATCGGTCATCCAGGTTTTCCAGAGTTGCTTGCCGTCGCGAATGCGCAGCGCCACCACGCTGCCGCGGAACGTGCAGCAATTGTAATCGGCATCCGCCGAGCGCGTTTCTTCCCAGGACGCCACGGGTACATAGACGATTCCATTGCGCGCGGCGGGCCCGCCCGTGAGCCGCGTTGAATCGTGCGTTTCCACTTGCGCCTTCCAGAGCAGCTTGCCGGTTTCCGCTTTCACGGCGTAGAACCAGCCGGTCATGTCTCCGAACAGCAGCGCGTGCTGGCCGCCGAGCGGCACTTCCAAAATCGAGGAACGCACCGGGCCGTTGGCCTGAAATACCCATTGCAGGCAGCCGTTCTCGGCCCGCATGGCGTGCACCAGGCCGCCGGCGCTGCCGACGAAAACTTGTCCATCGATCACCGTGGGAGGCGCGAAGGCCGTGGCGTCTCCTTCAAACCCAAAAGCCCATTTCAGTTTCAGGCCGCGTACCTGGTCGGTGCTCAGTCCGGCTGCGGCGCTCGACTGAAAGCGGGCATTGTTATCGCCGGGGCTCCAGCCGTTCCAGAATGTTTTTGGCCTGGCGGCAAGTTTCACCGTCCGATCCGAGCAGAACGACGCGGCGGGCGGGCCTGCCATCGGCGCGTTCGTCCCCAAGTACGAGGCCACGGCCATGCGGTCATCACGGCTCATGGTGAATGCAATGGCCAGCATGGGCCCGGCGTTGAGCGCGCGGAGGATTCGCGCCGCGGGCATTTTCTGCAATGCCTCGCGGGGAGGGATGCGGTCGTTCACCTGCTCGTGGCAGCGCGCGCAGCGCTGCTGATAGATTTCTTCGCCGGAAGTAGCCGCGGACACGGGTCTTGCGAAGAAGGGGCTCGCCAGCAATGCTAACGGAAGAAGAAATAGGAAGGGCTTCATGGGGCAGAACATATCATGGCCGCGGAATTCGAGTCTAGGAAAGCTCCGACTTGGCAGTGCGTCAGTTTGAAATTTCCAGGTTCACTTTTTGAATGTCACTTCGGTCGGGCTTTATTCGTGCTATCTAGTTTGGCGGCCGCCTTAATTCTTGATACATGCACGATCCCAACAACCCCGCCCGGTAAGGGGATACAATCCTTGCCGCTCTTGGCGTGACACTCGGGGCAAACGAGCGTTACGGGACTAATCGGAAGGTATTTAGGAACATCGTTCATCTTTTTTGCCATGCACGGAACATTGCCACAGTATTCAGCCTGAAGCAAAGCGAGTCTGCATTCTACGTCCATTCTGTACGTGTCATCCACGATACTGCCCTAAGCGGATATGTCCGACAGGACCCGCGTCCCCGGCTCGTTGCTCGCAGGTCATTCATCTAAGAGGTGCACAATTCGTATTTCCAAATAACTCATGGAAGCTTTGAACAAAGAGCAGTTTGGAGTTCGTCTGAAAGGCAAGGTTAACGCAAACTGACCCACTGCAAAACCTTCGTGCCCCTTGCGGGCCGCGTGAGTGAACCTGCCCCCTGCCCCCCTACAACCTAATCCCCTATTTCATATCCCGCCAGTTCGGTCCCGCCTTCAAATCGGCCACCAGGGGCACGGCGAGGTCGTGCACGTTTTCCATTGCGCTGCGGACCAGCTTGCGCAGGCGGTCAAGTTCGTCGTGCGGGGCTTCGAAGAGAAGTTCGTCGTGGACCTGGAGAATCATTTTCGCTTTGAATTTTTCTTCTGGGAGTTCGCGGGCGATTTTGATCATGGCGAGTTTTATCAGGTCGGCGGCGGTGCCCTGCAGGGGGGTGTTGAGAGCGGTGCGCTCGGCGAAATTACGCAGGTTCACCTGCTGCGAAGTGATTTCGGGGACGGGGCGGATGCGGCCGAAGAGCGTGCGCGTCACGCCGGTTTTGCGCGCTTCTTCCAGGGATTTTTCCAGATATTCTTTAACGCCGCGATAGCGCGCGAAATAGGCGTTGATGAATTTCGAGGCTTCTTTCGTGTCGATGCCGAGCTGCGCGGCCAGGCCGAACGGCGTTTGGCCGTAGATGATGCCGAAATTGATGGCCTTGGCGGCGCGGCGGTGCTCGGCGTTTTGCGCCATGGGGCCGACGCCGAAAACTTCCTGCGCGGTGCGCGCGTGGATGTCCTGCCCGGTCTGGAAGGCCTCGATCAGTACAGGGTCCTCGGAAAAATGCGCCAGGATGCGCAGCTCGATCTGCGAGTAGTCGGCGGACAAGAGCGTGTTGCCGGGGCCGGCGGCAAACGCGGCGCGGATCTGGCGGCCGAGTTCGGAGCGCACGGGAATGTTTTGCAGGTTCGGGTCCGAGGAGCTCAGGCGGCCGGTGGCCGTGCCGGTCTGGCTGAAGCTGGTGTGCAGGCGTCCGGTTTCGGCGTGAATCAGTTTGGGCAACGCGTCCACGTATGTGGATTTGAGTTTGCTGATTTCGCGGTATTCCAAAACTTTCTTGGGGAGCTCGTGCGTGAGCGCCAGCTCTTCGAGCACGTCTGCGGCGGTCGAGCGCGGTTTGGAGCGGCGGCGGCCTCCGAGCGTGAGGCCCATCTTGTCGAACAGGATTTCGGCAAGCTGCAGCGGCGAATTGATGTTGAATTCCGAGCCGGCCATTTTCCAGATGGTCTTTTCCAGTCCGCGGATTTCCTTTTCCATGGTTTTGGACATGGAGTCGAGCGCGTCGGGATCGACGCGCACGCCGTCGCGCTCCATGGCGGCCAGAACCGGGGCGAGCGGCAGGTCGATGGTCTCGTAGAGTTCGGCGAGGCCCTGTGCTTCCACTTCCTTGCGCAGGATGGGCGCGAGCTGCTGCATGTGATCGGCGTGTTCGCCGGGGGCGCCGGAAAGCGTGACGCTTTGCTGGCGCAGGACGACGTCTGCGAGCGCGTGTTTCGACGTGGTGGGGCGCAGCAGATAGGAATACAGCATGGTGGCGTGGCGGATTCCCTCGATCGGGCCCGCGAGCAGCTCGAATAATTTCGGATCGTGCACGATCTTCGGGCGTTTTGGATCGACGAGAAATTCTTTC
This sequence comes from Terriglobia bacterium, assembly GCA_963779275.1. Taxonomy (GTDB): domain Bacteria; phylum Acidobacteriota; class Terriglobia; order Acidiferrales; family UBA7541; genus Palsa-360. The sequence continues at coordinate 594,066 of CAVZXL010000011.1, read as the reverse complement.
AGCGCGGCGAGCATCTCGCCCTTCGGATCGATCCACGCGGTGCGCGAGACGCCCGCCTCGGGCGAAATTTCCAGGGCGGCGATGCGCGTGCCGAAGCCCTCGGATTCGCGTTCGCCCTCGGCCAGCGTAAGCCATACGGCGGTTTCGGCGTTTTTCGGGAGCGCGGCGAGATATTTTTTTAGCGCGGCGGGAGAATCGAGCGCGGCGGTATCGCCCGCCACGACCGCCGCGGTAGTGGCCGCGGGGAGATCGCGTAGCAGGGATGTAAAACCCAATTCCGCGTAGAGCGAGCGGAGGGCTTCGACGTCCGGCGCGCGCTGGGTCAGGTCGTCGAGCACCAGTTTTACGGGCGCTTTCGTATCGATGATCGCAAGCTGCTTGGACATCAGCACGGCTTCGCGGCTGTTTTCGAGGGCTTCGCGATAGCGCTTGCCTTCGACTTCCTTGGCGCGCTCAAGCGCTTTTTCCGCCGAGCCGAAACGGCGGATGAGTTCCTTCGCGCCTTTTTCGCCGATCCCTTTCGCGCCGGGAATGTTGTCGATCGAATCGCCCATCAGGGCCATCACGTCGGCCACTTGCCTGGGCGGCACGCCCATGATCTCCTCGACCTTCGCTTCGTCCACGATCAGGTCGGTCTTGTCCGGCCCCGCGCCGGGCCGCAACACGCGCACGTTTCCCCCGACCAGTTGCATCATGTCCTTGTCGCTGGTGACGATGGAGACGGCGAGATTTTTTTTCTCCGCCTGCCGGGACAGAGTGCCGATCACGTCGTCGGCCTCAAACCCGTCAAATTCCAGGATCGGCAGGCGCATGGCCTCGCACATGCGCCGCACATAGGGGAGTTGCACGGAGAGATCCTCGGGCATCGGCGGGCGCTTGGCTTTGTATTTGTCGAAGAGTTTGTCGCGGAACGTCGGTTCCTTCGTGTCAAACACCACGGCGAGATATTCCGGTTCGTGTTCCTTGGCGAGTTTCCGAAGCATGTTGAAAAAAAGATAGGGAACCTTGGTCGGAATCCCCGCGGGGCTGTTCAGCCGTGCCATTGGTGCGAAGTAGGCGCGGAAGATGAATCCCATCGCGTCGACCAGGAAGAGTTTCTTCGGGGCTGCGGTTTTTGCCATCCGCGCGAGTATAGCAAAGGGGCTCGCGCTCCCGGTGTGTGCTATTTTATAGGTTCGCGATTTTCCGGAAGACTCGCGCGTATCCCGCCCATGGCCAAACGGAACAAGACGAACGCCCAGCAAGCGCCCGCCGCGCCGGTCGAGCGCGTGTACGTGCCGCTCGATGTGGCCGAGCATGACTCCGAGCAGGCGGTATTTGCGCCGCCCGATTCGTACGAGCGCTCAGCCAGGGCTGAGGCTCGCGGGGAAGATCAGGAAAAAAAACCCACCATCGCGGAAATTTTCGGGCCGGGTGGGGCGGTCGAAAAATTCATGCCGGAGGGGTACGAGCACCGGCCGTCGCAGCTGGAGATGGCGGAGCTGGTGGAGGCGGCGTTCACCGAGAAGCGGCACCTGATCGTCGAGGCTGGGACCGGGACGGGGAAGACGTTGGCGTACCTGATTCCCGCGATCCGCAGCGGACGCACCGTGGTGATATCCACGGCCACGAAATCCCTGCAGGAGCAGCTATACGAGAAGGATATTCCATTTCTGCAAAAACATTTCGCGCCGGGGCTGAAAGTAGCGGTGATGAAGGGGCGCGGGAATTTTCTGTGCCGCGAAAAAGTCTACCGCATGGCAGACCAGCCGGTACTGAAGGGGCTCGACGAGCTGGACTGGTTCCACCAGATTCGCGACTGGGAAAAAGTGACCGATACGGGCGACCGCGCGGAATTGAATTTCCTGCCGGACGATTCCGAATTGTGGCAGCGCCTGGACGCGCGCCGCGACGCGTGCTCGGGGCAGAAGTGCCCGGAGTTCAACAAGTGTTTCATTACCGCGATGCACCAGCGCGCGGCGGAGGCCGACCTGATCATTGTGAATCACCATCTGTTTTTCGCGGACCTGGCGCTGAAGCAGGACGACTTCGGGAGTGTGCTGCCGGAATACGCCGCGGTGATTTTCGACGAGGCGCACGAGATCGAGGACGTGGCCAGCGATTTTTTTGGGCGGCAGATTTCCAATTACCGGTTTGACGAATTGGGGCGCGACGCGGAGATCGCCGTGCGCGTCACGAAGATCAGCGGCGCGCCGCTACTGAAGCGCGTGGCGCGGATGCGCGAACGCTCGCGCAGCTTTTTCGAGGCATTTCCGGCGCGCGAAGGGCGTTTTCCGTTCGACAAGCAGCAGCGCGCGGGATTCATGGAACAGAACCGCGAGGCTTACGACGCGCTGGTCGAGGCGCTGAAAAGCATGGAGGCGGAAGTCGCTGCGCTCCCGTCCAAGCCCGAGGAGCTGCTGAACATCGCGCGGCGCGCCATGGAATTGCGCGGCGAACTGAAATTTCTGTTCGAGTCGAGCGAAGGAAATTTCGTGTACTGGTTCGAGCGCCGAAACAAAGGCGTGTTCGTTGCGGCGACCCCCATCGACGTGAGCGCGCTGCTGCGCGAGCGGCTGTTCGAGCCGTTTGAAACCATCATTCTCACTTCGGCGACGCTGGCCGTGGGCGGACGCTTCGATTTCCTGAAGCAGCGCCTGGGCCTGCAAGTGGCCGCCGAGCGCGTGCTGCCTTCGGAATTCGATTTCGCCGAGCAGGCGCTGCTGTATGTTCCGGCGATGCTGCCCGACGTGCGCGACCAGGCATTCCCCGAGCGCGCGGCGGCGGAAATTGTGCGCCTGCTGGAAATTTCAGAAGGGCGGGCGTTCTGCCTGTTCACCAGCTACAGCCAGATGAACGATTTGTACGAGCGCGTGCGCACGCGCGTGCGGTTTCCCGTGCTGTTGCAGGGCTCCGCGCCGCGCACGGCGCTGCTGGAAAAATTCCGCAACACCGAGGGCGCGGTCCTGTTTGCCACGTCAAGTTTCTGGCAGGGCGTGGACGTGCGCGGCGAGCAGCTTTCCTGCGTGATCGTCGATAAGCTGCCGTTCGCGGTGCCCTCGGACCCGATTGTGGCGGCGCGCGTGAAGGCGCTGCAGGAGGATGGCCGCAACGCCTTCGCCGAATACCAGGTGCCCGAGGCGGTGCTGGCGCTCAAGCAGGGCTTCGGCCGGCTGATCCGCTCGCGCACCGACCGCGGCGTGCTGGCCATCCTCGATAACCGGATTCAGCGCATGCAGTATGGTAAAATCTTCATGGAATCGCTTCCGGCGTACGCGACCACCAGGGACATCGCCGCAGTCGAACGGTTCATGCGCAAATCAAGTTAATGGCTGCCGGATGGCGGGATTTTGCCCATTTCTTAAATTCATTCCCAAGGGATCGCTGATGTTTCAAGTGAGCGTTGACGAAAGTTTTTCGGCGGGGCACGCGCTGCGCGGTTACAAGGGCAAGTGCGAGAATCCGCACGGCCATAATTACAAGGTGCGCGTTACGCTGGAGGGCGCGGCGCTGGATTCCATCGGCCTGCTGTATGATTTCACGCACCTGAAACGCGCCATGCGCGAAATTATCGCCGGAGTGGACCACGTTTATCTGAACGATAAGGCGCCATTCGATACGATCAATCCCTCGGCGGAAAATCTGGCGAAGTATTTTTTTGACGAAACGACTCGGCATTTGAGCGCCGCGCCGCAGGGCGCGCGCATCGCCAGCGTTACGATTTGGGAGACGGATACGACTTCGGCGACGTACTGGCCGTAGTAGCACAGGCACTCTTGCCTGTGTGTTTTTGATTTTTCAACGGCAAGAAAACCGCACAGGCTGAAGCCTATGCTACTTAAATTATGAACCGTTCTTTCCTCATCATTATTTTGCCGGCGATCGCCGTGGGGCTCGGCTACATTTTTGTGCTGCATTGGCTCGGGTACGAGCTGGAACCGTTTCGCTTCATCATGGCCGGGATTGTTGCGGTGGCGGCGGTAGTTCTCGTTCAGCTATTTCAACGCCGCAAAGGCGCGCGTAAAGGCCGCTAGATATTCATGCAAATTTCAGAAATTTTCCGGTCGATCCAGGGAGAAAGCACCCGCGCGGGCTTGCCGTGTATTTTTGTGCGGCTGACCGGATGCAATTTGCGGTGCACCTGGTGCGACACGGCCTACGCGTTTCATGGCGGCGCGAAGATGACGGTCGAAGAAGTCCTGAATCGCGTGACCGAATTGTCCACAGCGGCGGCCGGGAAATCGGACGGCCAGGCGGGCGCGGCGAAGGCGGTTTCGCTGGTCGAATTGACCGGCGGAGAGCCGCTGCTGCAGCCGGAAGCGATTCCCCTGTCGGAAAAGCTGCTGGAGCGCGGCTACACGGTGATGATCGAAACCAGCGGCGAGCGGCCGGTCGCCGGTTTGCCGCGCGAGGTCATCAAAATTGTCGACGTAAAATGTCCGGACTCGGGCGAACCGGACACGTTCCATCTGGAGAATCTTGGCGCGCTCGACGGAAAAGACGAAATCAAATTCGTGATTTCCACGCGCCGCGATTACGAATTTGCGCGCGAATTCACAAGGCAACACGATCTGGCGCGGCGCGTTCATCAGGTGGTGTTCTCTCCGGTGCATGCCGATCCCGAGGGAACCTGGCCGGGGATGAGCGCGCGCGACGTCGCCGAGTGGATTCTGGCGGACGGCTTGCCGGTACGGCTGGGACTGCAACTGCACAAATTCATCTGGCATCCGGCCACTCGCGGCGTATAGACTTTAGGGCTCCGAGCCGCATCTAACAGGCAAGAGGAAGGCGCTGTAAGAAGAATGGCCGAGAAGCCGAAGGCAGTCGTCCTGGTCAGCGGAGGGATGGACTCGTGCGTGACGGCGGCCATCGCGAGCGAGACGCATGAGCTGGCGCTACTCCATGCAAGTTACGGCCAGCGCACCGAGAGCCGCGAGCGGCAGGCATTCGACGAAATCGCCGATTTTTACGGGGTGAACAAACGCCTGGTGGTGCACCTGGACCACTTCGCGCAGATCGGCGGGTCGGCCTTGACCGATGGCCGCATCGCCGTGCCGGAGGGGGAACCGGGAGCGACCGTCGAGGGTAACGAAATCCCGGTCACATACGTCCCATTTCGTAACGCCCACTTTCTGGCTGTTGCGGTAAGCTGGGCAGAAGTCATCGGAGCCAGGGCCATTTTCATCGGTGCGGTGGCGGAGGACAGTTCGGGGTACCCGGACTGCCGGCCGGAATACTACCGCGTGTTTCAGCAGTTGGTGCGCGAGGGAACGCGCCCGGAAACACAGATAGAGATAGTCACGCCGGTGATTGGGATGCGAAAATGGGAGATCGTGCGGCGGGGCATGGAATTGGGAGCGCCGCTGGACCGGACTTGGTCTTGTTATCAGTTTGAAGACGAGGCGTGCGGCGTGTGCGACAGCTGCCGGCTGCGCCTGAGCGCGTTTGCCGCAGCCGGAGTAAGCGACCCTATAGCCTATCGGGCTCGAATTGAGAGATAATGTGTCATGGATAGATAATGAGACAACCGCGCGGGATATCCCGACGGATCTGCGTTGCTAGGAGGCAGTGAAGATCATGAATCGAATGAAAACACTCAGGATGGCAGTCGTGCTCGCGTTGATCGCCGGGCCGATGGCGGTGTGGATGGCAACTGCCGCCTACGCGCAGGGCGCCGGCACGGTTTCGGGCACGGTGTTGGGCTTGGATGGAAAACCCTACCCCGACGTAACCCTATACTTCACCAACCTGGAAACGAACAAGCCGTCGCAAACCACGACGGACGCCAAGGGGCACTACGCCATGGCCGGCGTAACGGGCGGGAAATATAACGTCGACTTCAAGGCCAAGGACAAAGACGGAACCGAACAACTGGTTTTTCAAGCCGGCCTGGTGATCACTTCGGGTTCTTCGCCCACCTACGACGTCAACTTGAAGGAACTTCAGGAACAGGGAAAATTGGGCGCCGTGGATGCCGCGCGAAAACAGGCCGAAGCCGCAAAGCAGTTTGAGGCGTTGAAGGCGCACTACGATGCCGGCTCAGTGGCCATCGAGCAGATGAAGGCCGCCCAGGCGCAACTGGCGAAGACGCCGAAAGACCAGCAGGACCCGATCAAGGAAAAAATAAATCAGGCGGGAAGCACGGCCGTCACGGAGCTGTCCGGTGCGTTGCAGTCTGATGAAGCCGGAAGACACCAACCGTCCCATCGTGTTGTCGCGATTGGGAGAAGCGTACGAGAGCATGAGCAAGTGGCAGGAGGCGGCCGACACCTACCAGAAGTCGATCGCCTTGAAGCCGGACGTTCCCGCCAACTACAACAACCTCGGAAACGATCTGGCGAAGCTTGGCAAGGTGGATGAGGCCCGCGCGGCGTATCAAAAATACGTCGACCTGAATCCCACCGATGCGGCGCTGGCGTGGCGCAATTTCGGAATCGTGCTGTACCAGGCGAACCGCATGAAGGAAGCCGTCGAGCCGCTGCAAAAGGCCACGACCTTGGATCCCAAGAATGCGCAGGCCTGGCTGCTGCTCGGAATTGCGATGGTCAACACCATGGAATTCAAGACCGAGGGCGACAAGATCACTCCGGTGATTCAGCCCGGGACGATTGAGGCATATCAGCACGCGATCGACCTCGATCCGAACGGCGACGTCGGCGCGCAGGCCAAGGCAGGCTTGGAATCGCTGCAGGCGATGGGCGTCGGCATCACCACCAAAGTCGGCCAGGCGCCTCCCAAGGCAGCACCCAAAAAGGGCGGCAAGTCGTAATTTTTCGTTTCCGCTTGCTCATCGGGCTGAAACCCTCAGGCCGATCAGCGGAGCGTTGGACTAATCCTGGTCATAGGATTCGAATCGTGAAATTGAGCCGATAACCGCACCAATCCTTAAACTTAAAGTGTTTGCAGTCAGTATTTTTGATAAAGATAATTGTGAAGCGGACGGGCCACAAGTTGACGTTTGGCATGGCTGTAACGAAGCTAGCCCATGAGAGCCCCAATAGAATTACTGGTAAGCTACAGATGATTGGAAAACTGTACTGCTGTTAGCACTTATTTCAATCTATGGTGAAAATAAGCGTCTCAAGCTTAGCCATCTTGAAACATGATTTTGCTTGGTCGGGGAAATCCACAACCGAAATCGTATTTGGGATAGTTCGCATAACGGTTATGGGCGTACGACCGAAGGATGACACTAAGAAGACAGACCTGTGGTTTTGCGTCGTTTGATATTTTGATATTTTATAAAATCTATTTTCGAGATGGGCCTTGGCCTGTCGCGTCCGCTTTTCCGCCGATGCTAGCCCTGCCACCGCGTTATCTTCAGCAGCCTCGCATAAGTCGTAATCCTGCTTGGCAATAAGGGCTTCCTTCAATAGTCGCTGGTCACGTCCCCAGTCGAATGTCGTATGCTTCAGGTTCTCCGCACGCAGTATGAGGTCGGCTTGGGCTGATATGTAAGTAGCTTCTGCGGAAGCAATCTTTGATCCCAGAGTATTTGCTGAGATAATGCCTTGAACTTGGACGCGCAAGGACAGCGTCGCGTTAGTGGCGGGGGCTGCATGAAGGCTCATTGAGAGCAGTAGAGTTTCTATCGTCGAAAACCAGAGGCATTTTTTGATCATCTCGCTCTCGATTCGGTGCTAATTAGCTTTTGATGCTCTTTTCGGAAGCGCGTTCCTGCGATAGAGATTGTAAGAAGGCCAGACCCTCTGGCGCACTTTCGAAATGTACTACGTAACCAAATGCAACTTTATGGCCATTCGCATTGTGGGCGGCATCGGGTCCAGGGGGTTATCCGAAGGCAGAAAAGACGAGTACAAAAGTCGCTTGTCTAAAAGAACTTGCGGCCAAATGGCACAAAATATTACTGATATTCCGTTGCTCAATCCTCGGGCAATCAAAAGCATTATTTCTTCACGGTCAATAGAAGTAATTGCATCAAAACGGCCCTAGCTGCGCGCTCATTTTCTTCAGCAGTTGTCTGCTCATTTGATGCAGAGTTATGCGCACTGAGGATTTCCCATCCCGCTCCAACGTCCTATAGGTTCCCGTTGGCCATAAACGTACCAGCCATCCCTCCCGAGAGTACCTCCTCCGTCCTTCTCAACTAAGAGGCCCCTCAATAAACAGAATTTTCTCGAGAAACGAAAGGTGCGCGAAATATACGTGAGTCGCAAACGTCTATGGGCAATAAATTAAAGATTATTCTAGAGGTGCCGATATTACTTATGAATGTGAGACTAGGTTGCATAATCTTCTACCTGAGGACGAATTGCGAGGATTGGTGTCCAGAATCAAACATTTCTCACTTTTCGCGGCTGCGTGGATGGCAATATACGCTGGGGGGAAACGTCTGGCAATTTCGCGGGCAGATACACACGAATCAGACCGTTCTCAGGAGAGAGGGGTTAGTCTGATCGCAGTAATGCCCAGCAGTGCACAGGTGGCCTGGTGGATCTTTCCAGCAACGAGCTCACGGTTTGAGGACGGATTAAAAAGTGACCTAGTTGTGATAGGTCGGCGATGGCTTCTCGCTCCTGGGGCATCGTTTGATGTCCAGTGTGTAGCTATTCCTCCGGCTGGAAATATCGCTGATTTGCTATCCCTTGATCCACCAGTTTCAGCGCTACCTGTCGCTTCCTTTGTGCGGAAAGAGAGCGTGAGACCTATTACCTTGGCGACTGCTTTCCGTTCTGGTGGAGGGCCGCATTTCGATACGAATACACTACTGTTAGTCCACGGCGGTTCTGATGCAGATCCTGCGATTATTCAAGTTACAGTTCTTGCATTTTAGAACTATCGTGACACGGTAGGGATTGCTACCAGAAATGACCCGATCGAATTTTCGCTGACGCTCATATAGCTATAGTAATAAAATATATCAGCAAATCTTATTGTGAGTTGAGTTCGCGGATGGTCAAAACTTTTTGCAAGACATTGTGCAACTACATATTTTGATTCATCGCCCGCGCAAGAATTCTCAACAGAATTCTCGGGAGTTGCTTGGCATTCTTCGGGAGTGTGTGGATTAGAAAATCTCGAGCTCAAGCCCGCTATCTGTATAGCATTCGAAGTAAATCCTTTCCTTCCCCTTCCGTCAAAATTCTCTTCTGGATGAGCGTCAAGATCAGGTTGCTCAAAACAACGTTAGTCAATGTTTGTGTTTTCTCGGTTCGGGCTGTTCCGGGCGCGTCCTTCTCAACAACAGATTGCCCGCTGATTTCCGCCAACCACTTTTGGAAAAGTTGGACATGCTCTTGTTCAGCTGATACGAATGCTAGACCCATGCCCATTCCGATTGACGAATAAATGACCCTCGCTTGGGCCTCGAAAGATTCCTTTTCTCTTAGAATTCTTAGTTTTGCTGTTGTGCCAGACGGAAACGGGCTGAGCGTATCGACATAACAGCCACCCAAACCCAGATCGCTTGTTCGCCCAACTACCTTAGCGCCGGTTTTGCTGTCAACAACTTCCGCGGTAGCTGTGAATGGAAATCGCAAATTGCGCCGGCGCTCAGTGGATTTGGATACAGCAGCGCTGTCGCTTTCGGCCGTATTGGCAGAAGACATGATACGAGGTCCCCTCTGACTGTATCTAAGTATTCGGCACGTCAAAAGTAAGGAGGCGCGCCTTTTCCGAATGTCTGATTCAAGAATCATCCGTAAGTGGCGACAAGGCAAGCGTTTTCTAGTAGCGCTGTGTTTAGGGCATAAATCTATGACAGGCTTTATGTGCTGACCTCCGGAACATGTATCATTTCGAAGCAATTCCCAAGTCGGCTGGCACAACAAATAATGGGCTCCGCTTCTGTTAACCCAGAAGATAAATGATCTCAGAACTCATATCCAATACGGGCTTTAGGTCCGGCGAGCCTCGTCATAGTTGTCCGCAAGATGTCATAATTTGTTTTGAGCAATTGACTCTATGGGCTTAGCGATCTTGGCACGACGCGCCTAATTTCTGCGGGCGATTATGTGGGTATCACATTTTATTCGTATAGCAATGAAAACACCTACGAGAGGTGTATGTAGTGACTGTTCTTGATAAGGTCAACGAAATGAATTCGCCTCTTGCTCCAATAGGCGTTCCCCCGTTCCCGGCTGTTGCGCTTAAGGCTCTTAAAATAGTCGCTGACGATCGCTCCCAGTTTAACGAACTGAATGAACTCTTGAGAACTGACGCGGCGCTTTCAAGCGAGATTTTGCGAATCGCCAATTCGGCTCTATACGGAATTCCCGAAATATTCGAGAGTCTGTCCAGGGCTACGGTGTATTTGGGGCTTGAGCGGATTAGAAACGTCATTCTAACTGTATCGATGAGAAATTACTTTGGGGAGTCGGCGGGCGCCGTGTGGGTAGAGCGATGCTGGCGTTACAATCTGGTTTGTGCACTGATCGCCGAAGAGTTGACGAGAAAAGCGCTCCCCCCCAAAAAGATATCGCCTACACTGCAGGCCTCATGCACGACATGGGACGATTGGCCATTGCCGTGGCATACCCGGAGAAATATGGCAGCTTTCTCATGGGGGGAGCGGACCACCCCACTACGATTACCCTTCAAAACGAGCGCGATTTGTTCGGTGTCAGCCATTGCGAAGCTGGCGCCGCATTGGCTTCGTGGTGGCAACTACCTGAAAGCCTGGTCACAGTTATGTCGCATCATCATGATCCCGCAGCGGATGGCGATTCCGACATCCTTTCAATCGTCCGCCTCAGTTGCATGGCTGCGACTACACTCGATTTTGCAGTGATTCAGCGACCCCACCCCCCGACTTACGACCAATTCCTCTTGACACTTCCCGAGCGCGAGCGCGATATGCTCCCTCTTGAACCTGCGGAGCTCACTTCTCGGGTTGCGAGCGCGATTCAGTCGATTGAGTCCACCTAACCAGGTTAGTCATCCGCCTTCTCCCTCCAACGAATTCAGAAAGCTAGTGCGAGACAAACGTGTTTTCTGGCCTCAATACTCTCGACTGCATTCCATCAGGCCCGTCCGTCGAGGCCTGCCTGGGACAGGCCTGTAAGAGGATAGAGTTGGGCGAGCCAGGCACTAAGGCTGAGACTTGGATGTTGCGGTTACGGATCTAAAGAAATTTCTGGATGTGCCGATATATTACACGAGACGTGTATGAATGCCGTGACCGAATCGACGTCACGAACGCTCGAAAGAGCCGATGTGGAACACATACGCCGGACGGATTTCACTCGGGGAGCCAGGTCAACTGAGCACAATGTCTCGCGTTCGATAGCCACGGCCGGCCATTCGCCAATTTGGTTATGCCGCAATAGTTACTTAATTTGTCCGCGATTTTGATGAGGGCGCACACCAGATGATTAGGAACTCAGTATTTTCAGAACCCTCTGAAGTTAAGTTGGCCCCCAGGCCGGATCCTCGCTTTTTTGCCCGTCAGCCAATCTTTACGAGCGATGAGAAGATCTTCGGTTATGAATTTCTGTTTCGCGGGACACTGCAGGATTATCTCGCTGGTCCCTATTCCACGGCCTCAACCCGCAGCATTGTGGATAGCGTAAACCTCATAGGATTCGACGTCCTTTGTGACGGTCGTCGCGCCTTCATCAACTGCACTCGAGACGTGTTGTTGAGAGAGTACGTAACTTTGCTGCCTGCTGCACAGACCGTTGTCGAACTGCTGGAAACGGTTCCTCCCGATTGTGAGGTGGTGGCTGCTTGCAGGCGCCTGAAATCAGCAGGATACTTAATCGCTCTCGATGACTTCACAGTGGATGATCCGCGTGAACCTTTGACTGATCTGGCCGACATCATCAATGTGAATATGAGGGTCACTCCGCCCGAGCAGATTGCCGTTGTCTTAAAGCGCTATCTGCGTAGGGGCTGCCGCATGTTGGCCGAGAAGGTGGAAACAATGGCGGAGTTTGTCGCAGCCAAGCAGATGGGTTTTCATCTATTCCAGGGCTATTTCTTTCGCAAACCGGAATTGCTGACAGCAGCGGCAATTCCTGCCAACCGGATCAACTTTCTTCTTCTGCTGCAGGCCACCTCGGCGCCTCAACTGGATATTCAAGAAATCGAAAATACTATTAAGAGAGACCCTTCGTTCTGTTACCGCCTGTTGCGTTATCTGAATTCCGCAACTTTTGGGTTGCCGAGTGAGGTTCACTCGGTGCGCCACGCACTGTCCCTATTGGGGGAAAACGAAGTTCGCCGCTGGCTGCGTGTGGTCGTGATGATGGGAGCCGGAGAGAGTAAGACCAGTGACTTGTTGCTCTCCGCCTTGGTTCGGGCCAACTTCTGCGAACGGCTTGCGAGCAAGATTCAGCATAGTGATTCCGACCTTTTTCTCATGGGCCTTCTCTCTCTTATGGATGCCATTCTGGAAATTCCGATGGCGAGTGTGCTGGAGAGCATTCCCGTGGATCATGAAATCAAGAAAGCGCTACGGGGCGAGGACAGCCGCTTGCGCCCCCTCTATACGCTCATGCTCGCGCTGGAATCTGGCGAGTGGGATAAGGCTGCCGAATCCACGAAACGGCTCAACCTCACAGAGAACGAAGTGTCTGAAAGCTATTGGCAGGCCATGTTGTGGGCACGGGGAGTCGCTGGCAGCTAATCGGGACTACTCCGTAGACGTTACGCCTTCAACCGCACTCCGTCTTGAATTATCTCTAGCAGTTTGTTGAAGAAATGAAGAAATCAGCCCTTAGAGTCGTTGGTTCTGAATTTTCGGTTACGGTTCTGCGTTGTGTAGGGACTGTTGGGGGCCGCTCTATCCGCTCAACTAGCCCGAGGCGACGTCCAGTGTCACGCTTTGGCCATTAGATTTCGCAATCGGCAGAGGTTGTAGGCAGCTCCGGTGAAGGTGAACAGCCACCCGACCTTGTCGATCCCCCGCAACTTCACTTTCCTTAGCATCCCGACCATCTTCATCCACCCGAACGATTGCTCCACTCGTTTGCGCTTCCGCTGGCTCACCTCATACCCCGCATGCCGCGTGGTCCGCTGATCCACCGCGCTCCTACGGTTCGTATTGTTCTGCGCCACATGGGGGGTGATGTTCATCCTGCGGAGTTCTCGTACGAATTCCTGTGTGTCGTAGTTCTTGTCTCCTCCCAAAGTCACCCGCTTTCCCTGTGGGATGGCTTCCGCCATCAGCATCGCAGCATCCCGTTCCGCTCTTCCGTTGGCTTCGGTCAGAAACGTCTGCATCAAAAGCCCGTTGCGGTTCTCCATCAACACATGTCCCAGGTAGCTTAGTTTCGCCTCGCTGCCTTTGGACTTCTTGAACAACCGAGCATCGGGATCCGTCGTCGATCCATGGGTCTGGTTCTTCCGCTTCTCCCCGTGAAAATCGACCTCCCCTCCTGCTCCCGGCTGGTTGCCCTTGCCGTCTTTCCGCCGAAAGCTCTTCTGACTTGCCCATGCCTCAATCAACGTGCCGTCCACCGTGAAATGTTCATCCGACATGTACGGCCTCGCCCGTTCCAGCACCCGTTGGAAAAATGACTCTGCGATCTCCTCGTTCAGCAAACGCTCTCGATTCTTGCTGAATACCGCGTGATTCCAGACCGTCTCGTCCATCTCCATCCCCACAAACCACCGGAACAGCAGGTTGTACTGCAATTGCTCGATCAGCATGCGCTCACTGCGCACCGAATAGAAGATCTGCAACAGAAGAGACCGAAACAGCCGCTCGGGCGCAATGGATGGACGCCCCACGTCCGAGTACAACTTCGCAAACTTCGGCGACATCTCCTTCAAAATCTCATCCACGATTTTGCGGATCGGTCGCAAGGGATGATCCGCTGGAACACGCTTTTCGGGGGAAATGTAGCTGAACATTCCTTCTTGCTGGTTGTCGTCGCCGCGCATTCGCTCGTCTCCTTGGCCTTCTTTCATTCAGACGAGTTTTCTTAATTAAAGTTGCAGCGAAACCGCTTTTTTCAACAAACTGCTAGAGGTCTTTGGATTTTTTGTTGATTTGCTTAGCCACGCGTAGTCACCTATGAATTCGGTAACATCCTCGAAATTCGAGGGCGGAGGGTGCTGTTCCAATTACTGGCATGCAGCAGATAATTCGAAAACAACGCCTTTGTAGGCTTGGACTTCATCAATCGTCAGGGTCAGCGTCTCGAGTTTGGCGGCTGTAAGAGACGGTCTCAATTGACCGGAAAAATCCTCGCCCCAAACCGAATTTAGCATCGCCTGTGTGACGGCTTTTGGCTTACGACCAATCGACGGCTGGAAAACATCACCGCACTTGAGGAATGCGTCATTTTGCAAGAATAGGACGCGCGCTCGGGCGAGTTGGGCGCGTACTTTTTCCGCGCGGGTTTGTCCAGAAGCCAAGGGCCCTACCGCGTTCTCATACCTTGCTCCAGCAATCGCGTAATCTTGGTTAACGATCCGACCTTGCCTAAATAATTGCCGGGCGCGTTCCCAACCGAGTTTCGTATGTTCCAGGTCTGCCTCACGCGATACAATGTCCATTTGCGACCTGACCTCAATTGCTTCCGGTGTTGCAATCGGAGAATTGGCAGTGTCTACCAAGATGATATTTTGAATTCGGACCTGGATGGTTAGTGTTGCGCCACCGTTGGGGGCCGGATGAGCGGTTACGGAAAGTAGCAGCGTCACTATAATAGATAACAAAGTACATTTTTTAATTATTCTGGCCATAATTAGGTCCCGGAAAGATACTGAGTAATTCTTGCCGTGATTATCTTGCATTTAGAAACGGGGCTATAAACTTGCCGCTAGAATGCACCTTTCAAAACTTCTATCGGCCACTGCCCAGAAAACTTGAGCTCGCTGCAGTCACTTTGCGTAACCCTGCCGCTAACAGATCATGATCACGGTTAGTTCTTTAATCACGCCAAGTAAGGCTGTCGAGTTGTTTTGCCTTGGATGCGAGTATTCTATAAAGAGGAATTTACCGGGCGGACCACAATGGTACGTTGGCGCGTCTAAATGGGCACAGTTTATGAAAACCGACGTGGCACAAGAGAAATTGAACACAGCACCCGTTCAACCTGAGATCGGATGTAATCAGGACCAAGGTGCCGATTGGGCAGGCCTCGCGCTGCTGACCCTTTTCTTTGCAGCTTACTTAACTGCCTCTGAATTATTGCTACATTTCGCATTTCCAAACCTAAAATCGTGGCAATATCAGGCCGTGATGGTTGGAGTCGGAACAATGGCTGCGGTGATTGGCAGCTACTACATGTCGCGTAAGGTCAGACGAGCTCTTTCGGCACACGCCCAGGCGGAGGAGACCCTGGCCCTTGAGCGCAATGTGCTTCGCACCGTTACCGACAACATCCCGGATAGTATTTTCGCCAAGGATACGGCAGGCCACTATCTGTTTGCGAATAAGGCATTCGCCACGCTTCATGGAATGAAATCGCCGGACGAACTGCTAGGGAAGACGGCCTTCAATCTATTTCCAAACGAACGTGCCTCTGCCTTCCACGCGGACGACTTGGAAGTAATGAGATCAGGCCGGGTAGTAACGGAAAGTGAGCGAACGGCGGTGGACTCTGATGGGCACATGAAGGTGCTCCAGACAATCAAAGTCCCCATGATTGATGGGAACGAACAAGTTGTGGGGATCATCGGGTTGCACCGGGACATAACCCTGAGAAAGGAATCAGAGCAAAGATTGCGGCAGAGCGAGGCCAACTTGGCGGCTGCTCAGCGCCTCGCCCACGTTGGGAGTATAGAACTGGATTTAGTCAACGTCGATGACCCGGAAAAGAACCCTGTCCGTTGGTCCGATGAAGTGTTTCGGATCTTTGGATATGACCCGGGAAAGGAAGAACCGTCGCGGCGGGCGTTTTTTCGCTTAGTGCATCCGGACGAGAGGAATGAAGTACGAAAGATTCTCGATCTCGCAGTCCGCGAAGCCAGGCCATACGACATCGATTTCAGGATTATTCGTCAAGATGGCGCGATACGAAATATCCACGAGCGCGGTGATATCGCTTTCGATCCGAAGACCCATAAGCCTCTGAAACTGGTGGGAAGCGTGCAGGACGTCACCGACCGAGTGCAGGCGGAAATCCAGCTACATAGTGCCAACCAGGAATTGGCTCACAAAGTGGAGGAATTGGAACAGCGGGCGAAGGAAATCAATCTCTTAAGCGAAATGGGAAGCCGGCTTCAGTCTTGTAAGGATACAGCGGAAGCTTTCGTCGAGATTGGCAATGTGGCGGAACAGCTTTTTCCAAAATGGTCTGGCGCGCTATGCATAACCAGCGCTTCCAGAACTACGGTTGAGGCGGTTGTCGATTGGGGTGACAACCTTGGCGGAGAGCGTGTATTTGCCCCGGATGATTGCTGGGCCTTACGGCGGGGCCAGCCGCAATCCTTCCACCGCGGCGAAAGAACGACAGCATGCCGGCACATTGATCCGACAAATGTGACGGACTCTCTTTGTGTACCCTTCATGGCGCAAGGAGAGGCACTTGGAATCGTGAGCTTGCAAATGGAAGCTAGTCAGGAACCCCAGGGACACGCCCAGCGATCCTCAGTTAAGGCCGACCGCCGGCTGGTGGCAGTTCTTGCCGAACAGGTGGCCTTAGCGTTGGGGAATCTGAAATTGAGAGAGAGTCTTCGCAATCAATCTATTTGCGACCCGCTTACAGGACTCTTCAATCGCCGGTTTATGGAAGAATCTCTGGAACGGGAGTTCAGCCGGGCGAACCGCAACAAGAGCTCTGTTTCGATTGTCATGATCGACCTTGACCACTTTAAGCGTTTTAACGACACGTTCGGCCACCAGGCCGGAGATACCCTTCTTCGTGCCCTAGGTGACCTCTTGAAAAGGAGCACGCGGGGCCAGGATATCGCCTGCCGCTTTGGTGGAGAAGAGTTCGCCCTCGTACTCACAGATTCTAATCTAGCTGGCGCTCTACATAGGGCTGAAATCCTGCGCCAGCAAGTTAAACAGCTGAGTGTGGAATATGCCGGCCAGCTTTTGGGAGCTGTCAGCATTTCCATGGGTGTGGCCAATTATCCGGAACACGGCACCACAATGGGCGATGTTCTGCGAGCTTCCGACCAGGCATTGTATTGCGCGAAACGCGACGGGCGTGACCGCGTATCCGCATGGACCATAGAGTCAATGGCCTGAACGGCCAGAAGACATTTTTCACGGTGCCCGCTTTTCCAACGGCGTTCAGAAAAAATTTAATTTTCCGGTATCTGGATTGTTGGTCTTCAGCTTAGCTCCCGACTCGTCCTCATTTCCTCTGATGTCAAGCATTCTCTGAATTCCTACTTCTGACATCAGAATTTATGCAGAAAACACAATATTTTTGGAGTATTCAAACCTGGGTCAGGCAGTTGTGACTACGAAATGTTCTACAAATGGCAAGGTCCAGCCGCTGGAAATCCCAGCATTGACGCAACCGGGCAGAGGGTTTAGAGGACTCGATAAGAATTTTTAATGCGTAGTTGGACTGTCGAAATCTACCTCCCATATTCCTACCCCCCCAACAACTAATAAGGGGATCTGAAAACGAATGCTATTCCTGCGACGTTTCGACACGGTTGCAATGGCATCGGCCTCGACCCGCATAGCGATTCGATGCGTCACTTTTACCTGCTAATAGAGATCCCGGACAGGTAAGTTATTCTCAGAGCCCACCACACGAAGTTGGGGATGAAGAATCCAGCTTACTAGCAGATCCAGGCGACCAGAGTGGTTGTGCAGTGCCAACCATGACCCACTTTAAGGCAACACCTACTGCTCGGTGCGAAAACGATGGGTACTGCGTATCAAGGTAGGGCAAGCGCTGAAAGGAACCGAAGTGGTGTGGCTATTGAATCGCCCATACTTCAAGCGCGGAGTACTGAACATGTATTTCTGTGACACGGGACCGGATTCCCAAGTCAACTGATGGATCTGTGGGCATACCAGAACAGGGTGTGGATCGATTTCAGGCGGCCCGGAAGTCAACTGACAATGCATGGAAACCTTCAGGAGAGCGCTACAAGCCGACTGCGTGAATACGCATTGATTCGAGACGCCGGCGGAGCCCAATTAGGACATCAAGGCTTGCCAGAGAGAAGATGATAAGACTCGTCCTCATAAGTCTCTCGGGGAACACGTACCGGGCAAAATTGCCAGTGAGAGCGCGGCTAGCCGAGATTTCACTAGGCAACAAACAGCCAAAATCGACCTTCGAATCGATACAAGAAGTAAGGCTAATTACTTGTGAATTCTCTCGCACCTTGGCGGGCACAAAAAAGCGGACACGTCATTTTGACCCGCCGGAATTGCGGAAGCTGGGTTCCATGTTAGAGAGTCTTAATTTGGCCCACAATGTGCTCTATTACTAGCCGGACGGGAAGGAGAACCAATGGAGAAAGAGTGGATTTGCGTCAGCTGCCTGAACTTAACCGACTTGGACATTCACGGGCGGTGTAGCACTTGCGGGTCAGATGCGGTGGATTGGGTCGAGCTTCCACCTTCCTTACTTAACGAACCAAGTACTTCTTTGCTGATTCCGACTCCAATCAGGCCGGTTTTCCGTTGTTCACACGGTTAAACCTTTCAGAATCACTTTGGTTTTTGCCGGACGACAAGAGCCTGGATAACATTCCGATAAGCTTGGCAGGCTCACTTAGTCGATGCTACTCATGCTCGAAGTCTAGTTGTAGGAGCCTGCGAGCCTGATTTCCCTCTCAGGTGTTGATTCAAGCGGAACATTGCTCTGTCCAGGGTCTGATTGACTACTTTCATAAGGATCGATACTCGAGGAAAAGCATAGTCAGATCAATCGATTCGATGGTGTTGACCGATCCATTGAGCTGGCACCTCCCATCGAGATGAACAATTTCTGCGGCAGAATCAGTTACTCCTGTATTCTCCTGGCACAAGGTCCCATATCCGCTAGCACTAGGTTAAGGTTATGAACAATGTCTAATCTTGGCAGTTGCTCCCAGCATTGGCGCTGGCACCGACCGGAGGCAAAGCTATTCATCACCTGGCGCCTCCAGAAGTCTCTCGCCCAGAGAATATACATCCCGAAGAATGAATTATCGAAGCGCAAAGTATTCATCGCGTATGACCGATTGCTCGACCGCGGCATGATCGGCCCACACTGGCTAAGAGATCCCCGAGTTGCCGATGCCGTCATCTCCGCGCTGCAAGCTGCTCACGAGCAAAACTTGTTCACCCTGCACGCGTACGTTCTAATGTCTAATCATGTCCACATCCTGCTGGAGCCAAATGCTACAACCGCTAAGATTGCGGAAGTGGTCCAAGGATCGACAGCCAGACAAGCAAATCGGATTCTGGGCCGTGAAGGCACACGTTTCTGGCAAAATGAGTCATTCGAATACTGGGTACATAACTTTGACACCGGAAGGCAAATCCGCGCATACATCGAACAAGATCCAGTAACTGCCGGCTTGGTCAAGAATCCGCAAGATTGGCCCTGGTCCAGCGCCTCTCGCCCAATCGAAAATTGTCTATTCCGTAGGTAACAGAGGCAGCAGTTTTGAATTAGGTTCGGTGCCATACAAAGCGTTTTGGATGCTACTCCGCATAATGTCCGAGCAGACCTCCAACAATCGGGCATTTTCCTGATTGACCTGATCCCCCCAAAATTGAATATGATTTTGTCGTTTGGAAATGGGGAAGAGCATGACCAGAACGAGATATACACACGGGGAGAAGATAGCAGTAGTCATGCAAATGGAAACGAGGTTGATTGTCGGGCGCAAGAAACGCGAACGCTGTGTGCTAGCGGGAC
Source organism: Terriglobia bacterium (assembly GCA_963779275.1). Taxonomy (GTDB): domain Bacteria; phylum Acidobacteriota; class Terriglobia; order Acidiferrales; family UBA7541; genus Palsa-360. The sequence continues at coordinate 574,348 of CAVZXL010000011.1, read as the reverse complement.
AGGCGTGCGAGTTTGTACGATAGCGAATCAGAAGTGCACGGTTGACTTCGTTCGATCCGGTAGAAAGCGGGGGAACGACCCACATGCTTAACGTAGCAGGTGGATCTACACGCGGGCGGTTAGCGATGGAGGTGAACACCAACTTCTCGAGTACACGCGTGACGCGTGCGTTAGAGTTGATCGTGGCGGAATGAGCGATGCCGCAGGCAATTCAATGCGATGCCGTGCCGAAACTGATTTACAGGGATTGTCCGGTGTCGTGCATCGATCGGAAGATCGAGTTGCTGCACATTCAATCGAAACATCTGATGCAGAACGGACAAGCGGAGATCTGCAACGGGTTTATGCGGGTGCAGTATTTGAAGGTGGGCTGGTTCGGGAAACTGTTTGAAGGGCGGCTTAAAATCCCGGTCTGGAATCGTAAATGCAATGAAGAGGGGTCCCACAGGAGCCTGGGTTACGCAATGCGCGAAGAGTTTGCGTACGAATTGAGCGGAGAATATGGATTTGGCACAGCAAGCGCAATTTTCCCGCTCCGCTTAAGATCCCCCAAATGGCGCAGGATTCTCACAATCCTTCGGCCTTGGTAGCCAGGTGGTTTGCGCGGCCGCGCAAGTTAACGGGTGAGATGCTATACGATGACGGGGAAGTTTGTTGATCGCGCAAAGCCCTGATATGACTGTGAATATCGATGGGACCGAAATATTGGGGGCAGCGGTGGCAAAATTCACTGAGGCCTAAAATCATTGCCGCTAAGATTAGGGAATCGACAATGTGACGACTCCAGACATTCACCATCGCTGGCGGGAGCAGGCCCTGCTCCAAAGGGAGCAAAAAGGACAGCAGACGCTCTGCGAGCGGCTTCTGTACAATCTCGGCCATAAACCGAAACGACCAAACGGTGAGCTTGAGGCCCGAAAGTATAGCTTGAGAAACGGCCTCAACCACTCTCATGATCGTTGATGACGAACACCTCGATTGAGAACCACCCAACCATATACATACGGTCACATCCACAACAATCCATGGCAACACGATAAGGTGTTTGTCTTTCGTGAGAGAAGAATTAGTTGGCAAAGACTCTTTCCAACAGGGCACACGCAAGCTTGGGGTGTAAATTCGAGGCCATTCACATCCAGAGACAACGAAATACTATACGAATTGACAAACGTCATAGTGCTACGCTGTCTCTACCGAACTTGACGACCGATGCGACGAGAGCATCGAGGTCACAAATCTGGGTTCGGTGATTAAAAATTGCAGCTCGAATGGCCAGACGCCCGTCAATCATCGTGGTCGATGGAACAGCAATACCGGATTCCTGAAGATCTGCAACAATCTTGGAATTTACCGCATCACTATTGATGCAGCGATATCGAAAACAGACGATATTCAGTTGCACGGGTGCAGCAAGCTCGAGATCTTGTATTTGTTCCACAAGGCGCTTGAGATATTGAGCGAGCGCGCAGGTCCGGGACATTACTGCGCCCAATTGCTCGGTGCCGTAAACTTTGAGTGTGAACCAAGTCTTTAGTGCGCGGAAGCCTCGCGATAGATCGGGACCCAAATCGCAGGGCCATGGCGACCCTGCCGCGGCTCCTCGCGATTCTCTCCGTAAGTAAGTGGCCGGGGAAGAGAACGTTTCCAATTGCTGTTTGCCGTCACGGACCAGCACGAATCCAGCGTCGTAGGGCACTTGAGCCCATTTATGAAAGTCGAAAGCAATGGAGTCCGCCCGTTCGATTCCTTTGAGCTTCGGAGCCAGAATTGGAGCGACGATAGCCAAAGCGCCCAATGCTCCGTCGACGTGAAACCACATGTCTTCAGCAACCGCCAAGTCGGCTAAGTCCTCAAGGTCGTCGATAGCGCCGATGTCCACAGTTCCCGCAGTTCCCACAATCAGAAAGGGTGTCAGGCCGGCATTTCTGTCAACTGCTATGGCATTGCGTAGCTCGGCGGTTCGTATCCGATGTTGCGCATCAACGGGGATACAACGCAGGGCTCCTTTCCCCAGTCCAGACATCTCCATTCCCCTTGCGATACATCCGTGCGCGGCCTGGGAAGTGTATGCCACCAGGTGTCTTTTAGAGGTAGCGACACCCTGCTGTGGCACGTGTTGTCCCCGCGTTGCATTTCGAGCGATCAGAATTGCGATAAAATTTGCGATTGATGAGCCGGTGACAAACAGGCCTGACGAACCTTCAGGAAATTGAAATAGTTGACGCATCCACTCGGTAATCTGCCGTTCCACTTCAATTGGAATATGATCCCGTCCGCCAAGATTGGCATTCAGACCTCCCGCCAGCATCTCGGCGAGCATCCCCACGACCGAGCCGCCGCCATGCACCCACCCCATGAAACCCGGGTGCGCATTGCCGATGGAGTAGGGAAGGATGAATTCCGCGAAGTCTTTATAAACATCGGCTGCATCTGTCGGGCCGCTGGGCAGCGAATCGCGGAATTGAGCCCGAATCTCGGGGGGTAAAGGCTGCCAAACGGGCCGTTGGCGAATGTCCCGCAAATAATCAAACATATCATCGAGCATTCGATGGCCAAGTTCACGGACCTCGGTCCAATCAGCAGGATCAAGTGTCGGCTCAATTAAATGACTGCCAAGTTCCTGAACGAAGTCATCTTGAATACAAGGAATCGCTTTCATATGGCCACCGAACCCGCCTTGCTCTTGGCCTTAAGCATTCCTCGAAATGCCGCGAACAATTTCTGCATGTGCGGACTCTTGTAGGGAAACAAATCCGGCGGATCCATATCATGGGCCACCAATGTATTGTCCCCTTCAAATACTAGGAGTCTGCCGTCTGGCAACTCCGCGCAATCGATCCCGAAGTATTCAAGTCCGAACTGGCTCGCGATTGCCGCAAGAGCTGTGGCGTGGCGGCGGGCAAAACTAATATTGAATGTGTCCATGAAGCGCGCTTCCTCATCTCGCTTTGCCGCGCTTGCCGCCATTCCGGCGTTGTAGTACCAAATTTTCCAATCCTCGGTGATCGCCATGTGGCAGGGGTAAGGACGGCCATCAACCCAGATGATGCGGTACTTCCGGTACAGGCCATCGGAACTTCGATAATCGATGAAGCGGGAAATATAAAATTCCGGATCACCTTGACTGGAGAGGTATGCAGGGATCGATGCGGGCGCGTCGAATTTCACCAGACCACGCCCGGCATGGGATTCGACCGGCCGCGCGATCAACGGAAACGGCATCCCTCCCTCGATCGCCCCAACCGACAACGAACCGCAACCAATCTTTTCAAGGGCAACACGATCGATGCGGATGGTTGTGGGAATAGCCAGTCCCTGAACCGGTTGCAGCAGTGCATACATTCTTTCGCGGGATAGGTTTAGTATTTTCCTGGGTTGATTCAGCACTGGGCATCCCCAGGTTGGAATCAGCCTTTCGATTTCCTCCAATACTGGCCGGTTCTGGTCCGATTCGCAAAGGGCTGCAATCGCGATGTCGTGATCCGGAAATTCCCTTGGCAGAGGTTCCCCAGAGACAACATACAGCATATGGAGCACGACGTCTGAGCTCTCCAGAAGGAATTCGATCGGGGTATTGTTGCCAATCTCACCCGGGGCCATGAACGCCAGGACATGAAGCGCCTCTTGCGACGTCGGCCAGGATGACCGGTACAGGCGTTGAAGCTTCAGCGCCTCAGCCTGGTATCCGAGCCCGGAGGAGTGGTTACCGAGCAATTGTTCAATCGCGCAAAGGTCCATTAACCCTGCGGCATCCGAAGGGTTGGATTGGACGCGCGCGATGATCTGCGACCGCAAGGGTCTGAGGTCGTACCCATCAAAGGACTTCTTGAACAACTGGGCAACACAAATAGGCAGGGCGGGTAGAGGTCTATTCATGTCTCACACCCGAAATGTGTGCCGCCCCCACTATGGATTTCAGAGGATGAAAACAGCGAAGAGGAAACCGCCCCAGGCCCGTGTCTCTCGAAACAAGATGGCCTGAATCGACCTGGGATGCTTTGGCCTTCATGCATACCGCGCCCCAATCGCTCTGGACGTCGATATTTTCCAGGAGCAAATTGATTTTGTCCAAAGTTGTGGGCGCATGGCCCAAATCTTGGTCGAATGCAAGACGGGGATCACATCGAGAAGTCAGAAAGCAATCCAGATATGAAGTCAGTACCTGCAGTTCTTGGGCCCGATCCATGACAAGAGAGGGATTCATTGTTTTTGCTCGATTCACGCTACATTTCCGCGTGTTATGACTGACTCCATCTAATTTCGCGAAAGGAAGGGGAACCCCCTCAGCGGCCAGTTTGAGTCTTCCAGCATCCTTACTTGTTCGAGTTGTTCCTCATTCGTTTGGCGCCCTCATCCCGCCGCGGATGCTTGCGATTTGCGATCAAACTCTTCTGAATCGGCGGGTCTCCATACATGCGTCAGTTTGCTTGCATGTAGGTTGCCATCGCGCAATTCATTAGTAATTCCTAATTTCTGATCCATGACATTTGGGCCGTTGGATGGAGTTTTAGCTCGCTCGGAGAGATCTTTCGTGAAATAGACCTGTGTGGCGTCACGAAGCAGCAGGAGGCCTTGCGAGGAGTTCGTGGAATGCGGCCCACAAGATCGGCATATGGATTCCTTTTTCCAACGCCACGCATGGGATCGCACGGAGTCTATGTCAAAGCTCTATCACTTAGGCCGTATTTCTCTCGTTCATGCGGTTTCGAGTGAGGATAGATCAAGCCCACGCGGATTCATCTTCTCAGTTAACATTTAGGTGATCTTGTCCCCAATTCACCGTAAACCTTTGCTCCCAAATGCCGATGTCTTAGCTATAGACGCGTCTCTGAGTCACTTGAAATTATTCGGTGTGACCGATGCGATTCACGATTTCAAAAAGGGGGGAACATGGACGTATCAGGGGTGGATTTGAAATCACAAGGTCACGTTCACGGAGATTTCCATCATCACACTAGCCAGACGAGGGCGCACCATACGCAGATTGAACGCGGCGATGAGGATTCCGACGGAGATTCAGGGGGAAGGTCCGAATCCCATTTCAGTCCATCGGCTTCGGCTCGAGGCGTGGATCATGACAAAAACACTGGAACCTATCAGGTTACTCAAATTCAGTTCTTCTCTGCCGCGGCCTTGTTTCTGCTGGGGCAGACTGGTGCTTCCTCGCCCAGCCAATCGTCTTCGGCATTGGCAGACCCAGCCACGCAAACCGCCTCGGTGACTCGTAGCAGCGCGAATGCGCCGGCCCAAGCGGGGGCTGTAGATACTCAAATCGTTTCCCCTGCCGTTCCTCAAACTGTTCCCCAAACAACAGCCCCCGCCACTGCTGGCACTTCGTCGCTAAATACGGCCAGCCCGACGACGCCCGTAACACAAGACCCGCTGCAGGCCTTTAATACCGCGTTGAAGAGCCTCGGCCTGAACGACCAGCAGATTAGTGCCTTCGATCAAGTCGCCAATTTAATCAATACGGTCAGCCCGGCAATATTTTCTGATCTTGTCGGCCAATTGCAGGGTCTAGTGCAGCAAGCTTCTCAGGCATCGCAGAGCGTGACGGCATCTCCAGCATCAACCGGCGCCACGCCTCCAGCTTCCGCACAGTCTAATGGCGGTTACCAGATCACAGAACTATCCATAAAGTTCGCGGGAGTAGAACTGCAGGGCACCACTGGAACTGCAAACGCGAGCAGCGGGAGCGCAGGCAGAGCTCTTAAACTTTCACAATTCAACCTGAGTATCGAGGAGGTGAAGATTACATTAGCTGACGGCAACGGGCAGAGTTCTCAAATAGCAAGCTCTCAACCAGCGGCAACTAAAAACTCGCCCACATTGCAGACTCCCGCATCTTCCGGTCCAACTGCTTAACGAGTAGCGGCAAACGATAATGAGACTTTGCACTCTTCGGCTGGCGGCGCTGTACCTAATGCGGTACGGCGCTAGCCTGTTGCGTGGGGAACTCTGGCGCGCCGCTCTAATGGGGCGAGAGAATTGAAGGCGACCTGCGGAGCCGGCACGATTTAGGGGGACTCTAGAACAAGAGAATAATATAAGTGTAAATAGCAGTTTGGCGTATAGATGTGGTGCTGACACAATTGGTTAGTATCAATTGGGATTTAGGTCTTGACACCGGAAGCGCTTGGCACGTAATGTGCCTTCAAGCCTTCTGATAAAAGGCCCACCCCTGCTTCGTTAGTGAAACTAAAAACCTAAATTCAAGAGGAGAAACGAAGATGGCTACGCTTGTGTCGGATCGTGTATTGGTGCGCGTTTTTGCTTTTATGGCTCACCAATCGAAAATTGGTAAGAAGTCCTGCCTAAGCCTGCTTATGGCGGCGAGGGTCCGCGTAAGTAGCATGCATTCCTCCAAAAAATTGATCATTGCCCCCATAAGTGTACAAATCGGCGGAAAAGGGACTTTGCCCCGACAATTCTACGCATAGGGCAACTCACGCTAGCGGATAACTGATACGTACATCGAGTGCTAATCGATCCTTTGCAAGTTCATTTCTTTTTATTAGATTCGCTGCGCTTCCGGAAGTTGGCCATGAATGTGCCAGTTGCTGACAATGCAGCCGTTTCTACGGTGAGTCCGGCGAGGAGCGCTATGGACATCCAATCTATTGAACAAAAACAAACCGAAACAGACGAGAAGGCAAGCTCTCTCTTCCAAAGAGGAGATTACGAGGGCTCTGCGCAGTTACTGGCAAAGGGTTTGTTGAATGAGCAAACCAGCATTCGCTGGAACGATTGGGCGACGGCGAAGTTTCTCGCGGGTCATGTGATCGACGCGGAAGGTGGGTACCGGAAAGCACTTGAAATGCAACCGGACAATATTCAGGCAGTCACAAACCTTGGTGCCTTATTGGCTGGGCAAGGCCGCTATGCCGAAGCGACATCTTTTCTGGAATTCGCCGCCGACCGTGCAGGCAACAGCGAAAAGGAAGGCATTCGCCGGCTGCTTGGCACCTGTAAGGAAGGAAGCGCCAGTGTTGCGCGGGACGGAATGAGCGAAACTGCTCATCTGTGGAAAACTCTCGCTCGCGGGTTGTCAATGCAAACCGTGACTCTCGATCGAGTGCTCCTTCGGTTGGTAAATCTGGAGGCGGACTTGCGCCAACACATGAGTAGCGCGACCTCTCAGCTAGGCTCTTTCGTTGGAGCAGGCATGGGTGCATTTTCACATTCATCCAGCAACCAGCGGTTTGCAGCCTATCTCGGAGACAACCTCGCGCTGACGCGCGTACTTGATGTATTTAAGATGTATGTCGATACGAGAGATATCAGTCTTACCCCGCACCTCCTGATGGAAGGAACGTGGGAGATGTGGATTACAAATATATTCCGAAATATGGTGACGCCGGGCATGACCGTTGTTGATGTCGGCGCCAACGTGGGTTACTACACGCTGCTTGCGGCGGCTGGTGTAGGTTCTAAAGGAATTGTCCATGCGGTGGAAGCGGATCCGCATACTTTCACGATTCTGGAAAAAAATGTAGACGTGAATGGCTACGGGTCCATTGTGCAGACACACCATTGTGCTGCCGCAGCCAAACGCGGAGAAGTTACGCTTTACCAGTTCCAACACCACCATGGCAGCAACAATATTTTTGCTGACTCCTCTGATCAGCGAATCATGGGTAGCGCGAGTGTTCCAGCCATTCCCCTCGACGAATTGATTTCTGGATCTGTGGATGTCATGAAGATTGATGCGGAAGGCAGTGAACCTCTGATATTTGAAGGCATGCAGGGACTGCTGCAACGCAGCCCCGGCATTCGCATTCTCATGGAATTTGCACCTCAAATGATCGAACGGACAATCCATCCGCGTAAATTCCTGGGACGCATCCGTAGCGCAAACTTGCGATGTCAGGCCGTGACGTACGAATCCGCAATCGAAAATTGGTCCGATGAAAAGTTCCTAGAACCAGGTATCCACACAGTTCTACTGAGCCGCGAGTAGGCCACATTTTCAGATGCCAAGCACCGTCATCCAAAGCCCCCACAATAAATAGATGGATTCCGGGTTTTGTTCATTGCGCCTGCCAAATGCCTGCGATATGCCGGGCCTGCAGGAACCTGGCGGCTTGGATGCTCGTATCGTTTCCGGTGCCAACATCCTCGCAAGAAAACGATCTCTAGGACCAATTGGCAGGCCATTGGCAATGACGCAGGGCTTCAAAATATTGAGCTATTTATGGGGAATTTCCTTTCAGGCCCTGTTGTGTTCCAAAGGTGTTTCAGGTATGCCCATAATAGATGTTTCTATATTTCGCCAATAGAAAATAATAGTGCCTCCCGATTCGAGTTCTGCCTATTGCATTTGTCGGCTTCCTAAATCCACGGATTGAACCGGAGTAAGGCGAAAGAACATAAGATGTGCAAAAGATAACTCTCCAGAAAACAATCTACATCATGCAAGACAGTTAGTAATAGGAAACGCGAATTATATGTAAGGCTTGACCATAAATGCTAAGTAGCAATAATCGCAACACGCCTTATCAGAGGCGATCATGTCAACACGCTCTTGCAGGTGAAGCAGAAAATGGATTAGAGGGCGCTCAGGGGAGCGAAAACCTAAACCAAACACAAGGGGGAAATAATGTCAGCAGGGGCTATCCCAGCGGCCCAATGGGACAATTGTCGTATCTTAATTGCAAGTTCCGAGCCGGATCTTCGAAATCGCTCTAAATCGAGGACCAACGGTCAGAATGTGCACTTCGAGGAAGCGTCCAGCGGCGCCGAAGCGATGGCCAGATTGCGGTCTTCGCCGTTTGACGTGCTCATTCTCGATCGCCGCCTTCCGGATTTGAATGCCGAGGAAGTCGCCGAAATCGTGCGGCAAAAATTTCCAAGGTTGCGGATCCACTTTCTGGATTCTCCTCTTGTCTCAAAAGAAGAAGCCGATCCAGCGGTTCGCAACCCGGTAATGAAACAAGGCGTTCCCCAGAAAGTCGCGGGTGAACCCGGCGCGGATGAATCCGGCGGACTGCCGCACATCGTGGGTCAAGGGCAGGCCATGCGGAGAATCTACCGGTTGGTTCGCCTAGTTGCTCCTCGAAACACGCCGGTTCTCATAACGGGGGAGACCGGCACGGGTAAAGAACTCGTGGCAAGGGCCATCCATCAAATCAGCCACCGGAAAGACAATCCGCTCGTGGTTGTGAATTGCGCGGCCATTCCCGAAGCGTTGCTGGAGGCAGAGCTCTTCGGCCATGTGAGGGGAGCCTTCACCGGAGCCGTCCAATCGCGGCTAGGCCGCATCCACAATGCGCATGGCGGCACCCTGTTTCTGGACGAGATTGGGGATTTGCCCCTTGGCATGCAATCGAAATTACTAAGGTTCCTGCAGGAGGGGGAAGTCCAGCGACTGGGCAGTTCGGACGTATTTCGCGTGGACGTCCGAGTGATCTGTGCGACCAACGTCAACTTGGCTCAAAGCGTCAAACAACGCGCTTTTCGTCAGGATTTGTACTATCGAATCAGTGTTTTTCCCATCGAATTGCCGCCACTGCGTGACCGCATAGAAGATATTGCTCCGTTGGCTGAGCTCTTTCTCTCAGAGCTCTGTCGGGAAACAGGAGTCGAAGCAAAGAGACTTTCCGCTTCCTCTCATGCACTGCTCCGGCAAACACACTGGCCTGGCAACGTTCGGGAGCTACAGCACGCTGTCGAACGGGCGTTCATCCTGTCGGGAAACGAACCGCACATTCATGTGGAACACTTCAATTCCACGACTGACCTGGGTGAAATTAGGAAAAGCTAAGAATTTTCACAGTGCCGTGGCATGCAACGTGCATCAGCGCTCTGTATGATGCCAAATTTGCCTAGCACTCGGCAAAATTGGGACTGTGAGAAGGAATTCAACCCTCGCATCCCTGATCCTGGACTGCTTGCCCAAGCCTTCGAGACGTTTACGGAAGCGGCGGGATCGCTCGAGAAAACGTACGCGCAGTTGCAAGGGGAGGTTTCCAAACTTCGCGCGGACTTGGAGCACGCGAACGCAAAGCTTTCTCGCAGTTTGGAAAGGAACGCACGCGCAAGGGCTTTCCTCACTCAAGTTCTGGATAGACTTCCTTGCGGTATCATCGTTAGCCGCCCGGACGGCAGAATCCGCCTGCTGAATTCGGAAGCGTGGCGATTGCTCGAACTAGATCCGCAGTCGCTTCCACCCGCCAAGTTGCCGGTGCTCGCAGAATGGGCTCCCAGTTCCAATCCCGAAACGCCCCACGTCGAATATGAGTGGCTCTCCAAAGCGTCAGCGGTTAAGCGCACGCTTGCTGTTACCGTGGCAACTTTGGAAGTTGCTGCGGAGGCGGAGCCGGAAACGATTTGGATCCTGCGCGACATTTCGGATCAGAAACGGTTTGCCGCGGAGCGGGAAGAAAGCCGGCGCGCCCATGCGCTTGCTGAAATTGCTAAGGTGTTGGCCCACGAGATCAGGAACCCATTGGGGAGCATGGAGCTGTTTACAGGTTTGCTTTGCAATGCCACGGCGCAAATGCCGGAGGCAAACCAGTGGGTCCTGCACCTTCAATCAGGCCTCAGATCCTTGGGCGCTACCGTAAACAACGTCCTGCAGTTTCATGCCGGCCCGTGTGACAAACTATTCCCGGTTCGAATCGATCGCGCTCTGGAATATACCGTTGGATTTCTCGCTCCTCTGGCGGCGGCGCAGGGACATACGATCCGGATGGAAAATTCAATCGGTCCCATTCATGTTTCTGGAGATTCCCATCGTCTGCAACAGGTATTCCTGAATATTGCCTTGAATGGATTTCGCGCCATGATGCACGGAGGGACGCTCACGATTCGCCTCCAGTGGGCGGCCTCGGGTGGGCCGCGCGGGCTGCGGATTGATTTTGAGGACAAAGGCGGGGGCATCGGCCCCTGTTTGCTGGAGAAAATATTTGAGCCGGGATTTACGACAAAAGCAGGCAGCCCGGGATTGGGATTGTCGGTTTGCAGGAAAGAAATAGAACAGCACGGTGGAAGAATCTGCGTGGAAAGCCGGCTTGGGCAGGGAAGCACGTTTTCAATTTTTCTAACGGCCTTGGAGGAAGTCAGTGAGTGATTTGCTCATCGTTGATGACGAATTGGCAATGCGAAAAGCCTTGGAAGCCAGTTTTCGTCAGATTGGATGGCTGGTAAGGACGGCGGGCGGGGTGGCGGAAGGAATCGCCGCGTTTCGTGAAAGCCCCTGCAGCCTTGTCGTGACCGACATGAGGATGGGGGACGGCGACGGGCTTCAATTGATGGAAGGCATTCGACAGATCGCCGCGCATACGCCGGTGGTTTTCCTCACCGCTTACGGAAACGTGAACGAAGCTGTCCATGCCATCAAGGAAGGAGCTTGTGACTATCTCGTCAAGCCGGTCTCATTCGATCAACTCAAGCAAGCCCTGCAACGGTTTCTGGGGCGGGACTCCGGCGAGCCGGTCAAATATCACGAATTCGTCGGATCCTCTTCCAATTTCCGCACTCTGGTCGCAAATGCTCGCCGCGTGGCGCAAACGGAAGCGGATGTTCTGGTGGAGGCCGAAAGCGGTACGGGAAAGGAACTGCTCGCGAGAATGATTCATAATTTTAGCCCTCGCGCCAACAAGCCATATGTCGCCATCAATTGCTCCGCTTTTCCAGAGAGCCTTTTGGAAAGCGAACTTTTCGGCCACGTTCGTGGGGCGTTCACCGGCGCCACCGCGTCCAAGGCCGGCAAGTTTCAACTGGCCGATGGTGGAACTTTATTGCTGGATGAGATTGGAGAAATGCCGCTCAGCCTGCAGCCCAAGCTTTTACGGGTTTTGCAGGAACGCGAAGTGGACCGGCTTGGCGACACTCACCCTTTCCCCATTAATGTGCGTGTCATTGCGACCACCAACCGCTCCCTGACCGAACTCATTGATCGGCGCATGTTCCGCAATGATCTCTATTACCGCCTGAACGTGGTCCCGCTCACCATCCCGCCGCTTCGCGAACGGCGGTCAGACATTCCCGCTCTTGCGGAATACTTTCTGCGCAAGTACGAACCACGGGCGCAACGGGGCCTGTTTTCGATTTCGCCCGAGCTGTTAACCAGGCTTTGTTCCTATGACTGGCCCGGAAACATCAGGGAGCTGGAAAATACGATTCGTCGGGCCCTTGCGCTGGCCAGCGGCACCACGCTGGGCGCCGGAGCGGTTGCCGCCGAGTGGGGCCTGAAATCACCTTCGAAATATTCGCTTCCCCAATTAGGCCAGACCCTGGAAGCGGTGGAGCGGAAACTTTTGGTGTCGACACTGGAGGCCACCGGAGGCAATCGCACCCGCACCGCGGAAATGATGGGTGTCAGCTTGCGGACTATTCGCAACAAGATCCGGGAATATGGTTTGACGGCAAAGGAGGCCGTGTGAGTTTGACAAACAATGCGCAACTGCATCTGCTCGAACGGTTCCTGGATTTGACCGCCCAGCGCCAGGAGCTGTTGAGCAGCAACATCGCGAATATTGACACCCCTGGCTATCGCACCCGTGATATCGATTTTCATGGGGAACTGACTCGGGCCATGCAGGATGAAACGTCGGGCCCAACCGAAGCTTTGGTTCGGGAAGTCCCCGGTCTGATCGTCCGCCCGGATGGAAATAACGTGAGCGTGGACCGTGAAGGACTCTTGCTTTCGCAGGTGCAGCTCCAATTCAATGCCGCATCGCAATTAGTAAGGGAGCAATTCAAGGTCTTGAATATCGCCATCCACGAAGGAGGCTCGTAGCCATGAATCTATTTGGACTGTTGGACCTTAGCGGTTCGGCGCTGCTCGCGGAGCGCCAGCGTGCGGAAATCGTCACCAGCAATCTGGCCAATGCAGAGACTACTCATTCCGTGGATGGCGGGCCGTACAAACGCATGCATGTGGTGTTTGGATCTCATCCCATAGGGTCACACAATTTTCAGGCCACACTCGCTTCCCTCACGGATATGCACACCGAGGGTGTGCGCGTGGATCGAGTGGTGCAAGACACGACCGCGCCCATTCGCCGGTTTGAGCCCGGCCACCCCGATGCGGATTCGGAAGGGTACGTTTCGTACCCCGCCATCAATCCCGTGGAGGAAATGGTCAACCTAATGGGCGCGGCACGCTCCTATCAGCTCAACGCATCCGCCGTGCAAAGCACGAAAAACATGATTCAGGCTTCCATCGACATCTTGAAGGGTTAGGACGGGGCAAACAACCATGATTAATCCTATTTCAGGGGGCCCACAAACAATTTCCGCCGGAAACGGAGTATCCCCAGCTTCTGTCGAGGGCAATGGATCTTCGGATTTCCTGAGCACGCTTCGCGGCGCGGTCGATCAGGTAAGCCAGCTGCAATCGGAAGCGAATATGAAGGTCTCGACTATGCTCAGCGGCAACGGCCAAGACGTTCATTCCGCAATGATCGCGGTTCAAAAGGCGGACCTTGCATTTGAATTGATGGTGGAGATGCGCAACAAGATCGTTTCGGCTTATCAGGAAATTTCGCGCATCCCATTCTGATAGTTAATGATTGAAACTGGGGCTTGCACACGGACATGGATAAATTTCAGCAGCAACTGACAGGATTTATCAAAGGGACGACGAACCGGCAGAAGGTATTGCTGGCCGGCGCCACGGTCGTTGTGGGCTTGATTGTGTATGTGTTCGTGCGCCTGATCGGCGGAGGCGACTTTAAGCCTCTTTTTGTCGGACTTGCTCCTGCGGATGCCCAGAGTCTTGGCCAAAAGCTCGCGGCCCAAAATATCAATTACCAGCTCTCGCCCGATGGCACCTCCATTTTGGTGTCCGCCGATCAATTGGACAAGGCTCGAGTCGACGTCGCATCGCAAGGCCCTCTTACCAGCGGCAGGATGGGGTTCGAGTTGTTCGACAAACCGAATTGGTCCGGCAGCGATTTTTCGGAAAAAGTAAATTATCAGAGGGCGCTCGAAGCCGAACTCGAACGAACCATCCAAACCATGAATGGAGTGGAGGCAGTCCGCGTCCACTTGGTCATCCCCCACGAATCGCTGTTCACGGATCGAGAGCGGCCGGCAAAAGCAGCGGTGGTCTTGAAGCTGCGCGGGCTGCGCATGTCGGACCAAATCGGCGCCTCCATTGCAAATCTGGTATCGAGCGCGTGGGACGATCTGTCGCCGCAAAATGTCACTGTGGTCACAACCGATGGACAGATGCCTGGGAATGGACATGGTTCGTTGGGCGAAATGGCGGGCGGCTCGGGTGATCTGGAGACGGTAATGGCCGAAAAAGTCATCCAGGTATTGACCCCGATTGTAGGGACCGACCATGTGAAGTCCAGCGTCTCGATTGAGTACGATCCGACTTCGGGCGAAAGCACGCAAGACATGTATGATCCCAATTCAACGGTTGTAGTTAGCTCCCAGATTTCACAGGAAACTTCCTCGGACGCCCAGCCCTCTGGAATTCCTGGAACGGCAAGCAACGCACCCAACGTGCAGCCCACTGGGGCAGCCGCCAACCAGACGAAAGTAGAGCAAACGACTGATGGCATTCGGACGGAGAACAAAACTTTTGCGGTCAGCCACACTACGCATCATCTGATCGAGCCCCCTGGGCGCATTAAACGCGTTGCCGCCGCGATTTTGGTGGACGATGCCGTGGAGACAAAGGTTACCGACGGCAAGTCAACGCAGACCCGCCGGAAAAGGACGCCTGAAGAATTGAAGCAGATTACGGATCTCTCGAAGGCGGCTTTGGGCTGGGATGCCAGCCGAGGAGATCAGATTTCCGTGGAAGAAGTGGCATTTCAATCTCCGGACATAGACACTCCAGTTCCTGTGAGCTTGCCTGAGAAAGTGCGCCTCGTCACCCAAAAGTGGATTGACTTGGTGCGTTACGGAGCTTTCCTGATCTTGTTCCTTCTGGTGTACGTCCTAATGCTGAAGCCGGTAATGGCCATCGTTTCCATGGCAGTTCAATCCGGCGAAGCCCGCGTTGCGGCGGGCCTGCCAAGAGGGGCTGGCGGAGAGCAGGGAGCTGGAATGCAGGCGCTTGAGCCTGCTCGTGGTGAGGCAGCCCTAGGTTCCGGTTCAAATCCAGGATTGGAAGTGGAACGTGCGATGGCATTGAAGCAGCAAATCGCAAGAACCGTTCATGCTGCACCGCAGGATGCCGGCCGCCTAGTCCAGGCATGGATACGCGAAGCCTAGCGCGCCCTCGATGAGCCCTCCTCCCCAGACCGATCTAAATGGAATTCGTAAAGCTGCAATTCTTCTTGTTCTTCTGGGAGATTCCGCGGCCTCCAAAATCTGTGACCATCTGCCTCAGGATTCGCTGCGCGCTCTCGCGGAAGAAATTTCCTCACTGGGTGACATCCCCGAGGCGACGGCGGACATGGTCCTGCGGGAGTTTGAATCCATGAGCGGACAAACAAAATCAATGGCGCAAGGCGGGCCTGAGTATGCCGAAAAGGTCCTCGTAAGGGCTGGTGATGGCAGCGGAACCAAGTCCGCGGTTCACGAAATCATTGAGTCCACCAAGATTTCGGCGGAAGCGCTCGAAGTCTTGCGGGCGGCCAAACCCGAGCAACTCGCGACCATGTTAAAGGATGAGCTTCCTCAAACCGTCGCGCTCATCCTGCTGCATCTAGAAGGCCGCACAGCTGGCACAGCGATAACTTTGCTCCCTGACCCTGTGCGCTCGCAAGCGATCCGCCGCCTTGCCCAGATGAAGCCTTCTTCTCCGGAATTGGTGAACAAAATGTTAGTCGCTTTTGCCCGTAAACTGCACACGGGAGTCAGCGAAACCACACGGCGCGAATTGGGCGGCGTAAAAGCGGTGGCCGATCTGCTCAACCAGACCCCCAGCAAAATTACCGCCCAGATCCTCAGTTCGATTGAAACCGACAGCACGGACCTTGCGACTTCCATCCGGAATCAGATGTTTACATTTGAAGACTTCGTCCAGGTCGCAGACACGGGGATTCGCGAATTGCTGGCTCAGGTGGACAAGAAAGCGCTTGCTATTGCGTTGAAAAATTCTTCGGAAGAATTGAAAGCTCACATATTCAAGTCCATGTCCTCCCGAGCGGTGGAAATGCTGAAAGAAGACACCGAAGCTCTTGGACAGATTCGCGCCAAGGACGTTACCCAAGCCCAGACCGAGATCGTCGCGGCTGCGCGCAAATTGGAAGTGGAAGGAAAAATAGTTTTGCGAAGCGACCAAGAGGAAGAAAATGCCTGATTCAAGTCATCCATCGTCTCCGCCTCCTGAAACGGCACAGCCTTTTCTTTATGCTCCGCCCAGCGGCGGGGCTTCCAGAGTTGTGTCGGGCGCTGCGGGTTGGGCGGGAGGTAACGGGCAGGAACCCAGCACGGACTTTCTTCCCCCCGAGCAAGCCCTCAAAAAATCTTATGAGAAAGGGCTTTCGGACGGTAAAGCCAGCGCTCGAGAGGATTTCGAGAAAACAGCGAGCGAAATGAGAAGCCAGATATCAGGCGCCTTGCATGGCTTTTCAAAAGACCGGGTCGATTACTTCGGCCGAATTGAGGCTGAAATCGTTCGCCTCTCGTTGTCCATTGCGAGGAAAATATTGCACCGCGAATCCCAGATCGATCCCCAGGTGTTATTCGGGGTTGTGCACGTCGCGCTGCAGAAACTGAATAGCGACACGCGGGTTCGCCTATGCGCGCATCCGGATGAGGTTCGATTTTGGAGCGATTATTTTAAAGAGGCGAAAGACGTACCTTCCGTTGTAGAGGTCGTGGGCGATCCGTCCCTTTCCCGGGGACACTGCGCGATCGAAACAGATATTGGCAGCACGCAGATCAGCCTGGATACGCAACTCAAGGAAATCGAGCAAGGCTTTTTCGATCTTCTGGAGCAGCGCCCCAAGGGGGAGCGGTGAGCGCGCCCAGCTCTTTGGATCCCTACTTCGACAGACTCGATCAATTCTGCCCCGTCCGGTGGGTTGGCCGGGTCACCAAAGCTGTGGACTACATGATTGAATCCGAGGGCCCGTGCTGTTCGGTAGGCGAGGGTTGCGCGATTTTAACTTCGGATGGCCAAACGCTGGAAGGTGAAATCGTTGGATTCCGCGGCAAGACGGTCTTGGCGATGCCACTGGATCGGCCCACGGGAATCCGGTACGGCGATCGTGTCGTCACGCGCGGAACGCGGCCGGCAATCCGAGTCGGCGGCAATCTTCTCGGCCGCGTGATTGATGGTTGCGGACGGCCGCTGGATGGCAAAGGTCCGACGGGCGGCCGGGAATATCGAATACTCTGTGGAGATGCTCCTCTGCCGCTGACCCGTTCACTGATTCGCGACCCACTCGGTTGCGGGGTGCGCGCCGTCGATGGCATGTTGAGCGTCGGCCGTGGCCAACGCATGGGAATCTTTGGCGGCAGCGGAGTGGGTAAAAGCACTTTAATTGGCATGATGGCCCGCGGAACGTCGGCGGACTTAACGGTGCTGGCGCTGGTTGGAGAACGCGGACGCGAGGTGCAGGAGTTCCTGGTCGATGCCATCGGCGAGGAAAACCTGGGGCGCTGCGTGGTTCTGGTGTCCACCTCAGACCAGCCCCCGCTGGCCAGGATCCGTGCAGCGCTCGCGGCCACGGCCGTGGCTGAATACTTTGCGGCGCAGGGGAAGCACGTCTTACTCGTCGTGGACTCTCTGACGCGATTTGCAATGGCCCAACGTGAAATTGGCCTGGCGGCAGGAGAGCCGCCTACGGCCAAGGGCTATACGCCCTCCGTGTTTACCTTGCTGGCGCGACTGCTGGAACGTGCCGGGCACTTTGGAAACGGAAGCATCACCGGATTTTATACCGTGCTCATGGAAGGAGACGATCAGCAGGACCCGCTCGTCGATGCAGTTCGCGCGATTTTGGATGGGCACATCCTGTTGGACAGGCGCCTGGCGGCCCAGGGCCATTACCCTCCCATTTCCATTCTGGATAGCATCAGCCGTCTGATGCCGGCCATATGCAGTGCGGGTCATCTGGAGAAAGCGCAACGGCTCAGAAGTTTACTGTCCTCCTACGCCGCGTCGGAAGACTTGATTCGCGTGGGAGCCTACCACAAGGGCGGAGATGCAACCCTCGACCAGGCGATCGCCAGCCTCCCAGCGATCAACGCATTTCTTCGCCAGAAGAAAGATGACCGGGCTCCCTTGAGTGAGACCCTCCAGGCCTTGATGGCCTTGCCGGGCTGAACCCTTCATGTCCTTCCACTTCACTCTGAATGGGGTCTTAAGGTTGCGGCAAAGCCTGGAGCGGGCGGAGCTGCAACGACTGCAAGCGCTCGCCACTGCCATGGCGCGTACCAGGGATGAAATCGAGTCCCTTGAAAAAGTGATGGAGACCGGCCAGCGCCGCGTCTCAGATGCCGTGGCGGCCGCCGGAGTAACCGGAGCGGAACTCCATTTCGAGCTGGCCAGGGGAGTGGTCTTGATCGCATTGCGATCGGAATTGTTGAACGAACTTTCTGAATTGGAGCAACAGAGAAGGGCCCAGCAAGTGCGGTATCTGCAAGCCCGCATGCAACGGGAAATCCTGTCCAATCTTCGCAAGCGCCAGCTCGCCGATTATGAGCGCGATCAGTCCCGCCGCGAGCAACAAGCGATCGATGAATTATTTCTGATCCGCCGCGTCTCCTCGGGCAAGTAGCTGAACCAACCTCGCATAACATTCCTCGATAAGTTTCCGATCACTCTTTGCCCAGTACTCGGCAAAGAATTCCGGGTCCCCACGGACTGCCCCTCGACAGATTTCGCAAAAACTTTAGTCTGCTCGGCATCCGCCTCGCTTTCAATAAGTTAGGCCTCTTCGGAAGCCTCCAATTTCCTCGAACGCTTTGGCCACGCAAGTGCAATAGCAAGGACCGGCGGAGATCAGACCTATGGTGACAGAATCCATTTCCAGTTCGATTTCCGCCGCGCAAACGCAAGGCGAGTTAACGATGGCGAGCAACGTAAAGGGAAATTTGAAAGTACCTGGTTTGCACGGGCTGGGATTTGCAGCCGCCCTGCTCACGTCATTGATGCGTGTGTTTGCTGGCACAGCAGTCGTGAGCGAGCCAGTGATGGCGGGCGGTATGATCCAAAATTCGGAACAGGATGTGAATAGCAGCGGCGATGTGGCCGGCCGCCCTTCAGAACACACAGCGGATGCCCATCCCGTGGGGATTGCTTGTACTTCCCCAGCGAAGAATTTGAGCAAGCGGCCGGAAATTCACCTTCACGACGTTCGTAATGCCAAGGTCACGCAGGCGACAACCCAGCTGATTGCAATAACGGATCGCGCCCAACCAACATATCTGGGCAATTTGGCGGGCTTGGAACTCAATGGCAATCGCGGGCGTTTGCCCGAACCGGAACCGCACTCCGCATCAGGGCCGGCCGAACTGCTGCAAACATTGCCAGTAACCAATACCGCGATTTGGACTGAATTGTCGGCCGCCGAGCTGGTTCCGGCCGAAAATTCTGGTGCCCTCAGTTCTCCTCTCCTGGAAAGAGTTGCGATCAACCCGTTGCCCCCGCAGCAGGCCTCTCGGCCAATTGTCCCTGAAGCGTCCAAGTTTGCGCGCGTCGAAATCCGTTCGGCAAGACCGAAGGAGCTGTCTGTCTCTGGGTCAACGAACCCTCCAGATGGTGCGGCCGCATTGACGGAAACCGCCCAGCCTCGAGCGTTGCGAGTGGATCCTTTGCGTCAAGACGAAAATCTGGTTTCGAGTCACCCATCCCCGACCCCTACAGTGCAATCCCAGGCCTCCGATGGAACCGGCATGATCCAACAAGCTGCAGCCCCCAGTTTGGCGTGGGCCGCTGGAACCCCTCCTCCAACTGGCGGTACTCCAAAAGACAATCCAAAAGGAAGCATGTTTGAGATGCCCGCTGGATTCCTGACCGGAACATTGACGTACAAATCGTCTTCGACGCAAACCGAAAAAGCCCTGCTGGTCCCGCCGTTTTCCGAAATCGCCCTTGATGGCCAGAAAACACCGCAGAGCCAGACTGTTCCATCGCTCGAGCCGCCCGCATCCCTTCCTTTTCTTGCAATCGGCGCCGAGCCGCCAGCCGCCGCAAAATCAACGGATGTTGCGGGGATCAAAAGGGAAGTGGTCAGCGCTAACAAGACGGCAATCCGCGAGGAGACGAATGCAGGCGCTGAGGTTGGATATCGCGATTCAAAAGTGGATCGTGCATCCTCCACTTTAGAAGGGGCCATGCAAAAAGAAGGCGGCAAGAATACAGCCGATCATGCCTCAAATTCCGCGCCGGACCACAGACAGGGAAATTCCACGAATTCGCTGCCAGAGACAAGGAACGGAGAACATCGGAAACTCGAGCTGGCCGCGCCAGCCAGCGCGACGCAGGGCATTGCGGCGAATGGGCCTTCCATGCCTGCCGGCAAGGCCGTCTCCGGTAACGAGAATTCGACAGACAATCTGGCCGCGCCGATCCCGAAGGGCGGCAACCCAGGCGATACCGTAACTTCACCGAATGGCGATGACCAGCAGCACCCCACATTGATTCAATCCGCTCATCTCGTCTCCGAGGCCAGCAAGTCAGACGTAAGGATTGCCTTGCAGGGTGAGCAAATGGGATTGGTGGAACTGCATGCCAAGATGACCGGAGACCAAGTCAGTGCTTCCATTACGGTGGAACACCATGACACCCATGCCTTGCTCTCCGCCGATTTGCCCGCGCTTCACCAACTGCTCAATGAGCACCAGCTACGCGTGCGTGAAATCATTCTCTTTCATGACTCGCTTTCCTCCGGCAATTCGCCCCACGACGATCGCGAGCCGGCCAAGCACGAGCAAGCATTGGCGCGGCAAACAAATAGTTCATCCGGAACAGGGGATGAGGGGCCGGCGGCCGCGATCCGCGAGCCGGAGGCACAGAGCGGCACAAACAGGATTTTTGATTCCAGGGGAAGACTTAGCGTGCGCGCCTGACCGGCCACGCCAGAAAAGGAGCATCACTCATGACCGTACCAAATGCACTCATGAACAACATTCCTCCAGCCGCTTCCACGCAGCTGAATTCGCCGTCCAGCAGCTCGGCCAACGCGAACAATTTACTAGGTCCCAACTCGTTCATTACCCTCCTGACAGCGCAACTGAAGGCCCAGGACCCACTCAATCCGATGGACCCTACACAAATGGTAAACCAGTTGACGCAAATCAACTCGCTTCAGCAGCTCATTCAGATCCAGACAGACCTCCAGCAGGTGTTGAATCAAACGCCTGCCGGAACGCAGCAGAAGTCAGCCTGACCGGCAGTTGCGGAATTTGCATTAAGAATTCGATTTTTGAAGTCCAAATCTTCGCGAGGCGGAAGGCCCGCGAACTATAAAGGAGAAATCGCATGCCATCACTTTCAACACCGCTTTCTGGGCTGGACGCCAGTTCCGAGGAGCTTTCGGTCATATCCAATAACTTGGCGAACATGAATACGGTCGGATTCAAAACCAGCGATACGAATTTTCAGGACTTGTTTTACGATCAGGTCGGGAGCACCGCGAACGGTGACCCGCAGCAAATAGGCGTGGGCACTTCTGTTGCTTCGGTCGAAGGAAACTTCAGTCAAGGTACGCTTCAAACCACAGGAACCCCCACCGACGTGGCTATCACCGGCAACGGATTTTTCATTGCCAGCAAAAATGGACTCCAGGAATATACGCGCGCCGGAAATTTCACGCTGGCATCCAACGGCGACCTGATGACCGTGGACGGTGCCAACGTAATGGGATACCAGGCCGTCAATGGAATTGTAAGCCCGGGCCAGTCCCTGAGTGCGCTTTCAATTCCGCTCGGAATTACCACACCGGCAAAGGCAACCAGTACTATGCAGCTTTTTTCCAATCTGGACGCTCGTCTTGGCACTGCGGTGAGTGCGGCAAGCCAGCAGACCGGAAGCGGCATTAGTGCGGCGACCACTCTGAAAACGGGAACCGCCCTGGCCTTTTCGGACGGAACGAATAATTTTTCCTACACCACCCTCGCGGGGGATACGCTGGCCAGCGTCGTTGCCGCGATCAACGGAAACGCCAATTTTTCGGCCAGCCTTGCGGGGAACTCGTTGACCGTTGCAGCCAAGAATGGAAATGCCGTCAACGTTTCCAGCAACACGCTCACCGATGCCGCCACCAGCACGCAGGCCGAAACTTTCGCGGCTTCCGGTCAGGCCCAAGCGGCGGGCGCGTTCAGCACTCCAGTTACCGTCTATGATTCGCTTGGCGCCGCTCATGTCCTTACCGCGAATTTCACCAAGACCGGAGTCAATACCTGGAATTATACGGTCACCATTCCCTCTGCCGATCTGGGCCAGACGGGCAATCCCGTCAGCGTGCAGAACGGGACGCTGACCTTCAACGGTACGGGGCAGCTTGCTTCCCCGACCACAAATCCGAATATCGCCATCACCGGCTTGGTCAACGGGGCCGCCAACCTGAACGTGGCCTTGAACCTCATCAATTCCAACGGCACCAGCTCCCTTACCCAGCTGGCGGCGGCGTCGGGAACCTCCTCAACCCAGCAGGATGGGTTTGCCAGCGGCACACTGCAAACGTATTCGGTCGGCGGCGATGGCACCATCGAGGGCGTCTTCAACAACGGGCAGACCGTGGCCCTGGGGCAGATTGCTCTCGCCTCCTTTACCAATCAGCAGGGCCTGATGCGGACCGGTTCGAATAGCTTTGTCGGGGGCCTTTCCTCGGGGCAACCCAGCATTGGCGCGCCAACCAGTGGAGGTCTTGGTTCCCTGCAAGGCGGCGCTCTGGAGGTTTCCAACGTCGATCTGGCCACCGAGTTCTCCAAACTGATCGTGGCGCAGCGGTATTACCAGGCCAACGCGCAGGCAGTAACCACACTCGATCAAATTATGCAAACGACGCAGTCCATGATCCAGAACGGATAATGAAGTGACCGCCGTTAGACGGCGCCGCCCCTTGCCATGCAAGGGGCGGCACCGTCAACATTCTGAGTTCATTCTAATAAAACTTCAGTTTTTTGGGTTTGGACGGACGCAGTTGTAATCGGCTGGGCTGAGAATACGGCCACCGCCGTACTCCTAATTCCTTGAATTCCTGCGACTTCGCACAGATTCGAGATTCATTAAAATAATTACGAGAAATTGATTCCAGTTCGGCGGATGAATTGCATTGCATATCCCCGCGATGAGTGAAGAGATGAACAAAAACGCAGAACCAGAAACAAAAAAGTCGAGCAGCCTCGTTTTGATCCTTGGCGCGGTTCTGGCCGTCGCTTGCGCAGGTGGCGGCGGCTGGTTTTACTTTCATCAGGGCAAAACGGCGCAGGCTGCGCCGGAGAAAGCGGAAGAGTTGCACACGCTCCATCTGGAAGGATTTACGGTCAACCTTTCCGATGTCGAAGAAAACCATTTTCTTCGCGTCACGATCGATCTTGGTTTGGGTCGTCTCCCCAAGGCGAAGGAGGGTGAATCGGGGGTCCCCACGGCGCAGTTGCGGGATGCGATTCTGATGGTGCTGACCGCGGGCAAGGCCGACGTGCTCATTACCCAGGAAGGCAAGGCGCAGCTCAAGAAGGATCTCTTGGCGGCCCTGCAACAAAAATTTGCGGATCTGGATGTGCGCGAGATCTATTTCACTGAATTCCTGGTGCAACGCTAAGTATGGCGACGGCGGCGGCCACCCTAGCATTACCTGCTTCCGACCGTGCCCAAGCGGCGGGCGTGGACTGGCAGCAGCTTCACGAGGCTCCCTGCCAGTTGGTCGCCGAAATCCCCGTCAGGGGCTTCTCGGTCCGCGATCTGCTCCTGTTGCAAGCGGGTTCGGTAGTGAACAGCAAGCAGTTCACACGAAAAAAAGTTGCCCTGCAGGCAAGTGGAAGTTTCATCGCTTGGGTGGAATTCGACGTTGCCAATGGCCGTCTCGGTGTCCGGATCACGGACCTCGGGTGAAAGGGAAAGTGCAGTGAGGTCCCAAACCATGGAAAATATCACCTGCGAATCATCGTCGATGGAGCCCAAATCGCTCTGGGCAACCCTGTCATTCCGTATTCGGTCGGCCTTTTCAAAAGTGAATATCCAGCGCCGTCCCCGTCGCTTGCGGCTTTGCGAGACGCTCTCCCTCGGCGATAAGCGGCTTCTCGCGCTTGTCGAGTGCGAGAAGCAGCGATTTCTGGTGGCCGCGACCGCGCAAAACATTTCCCTGATTCAATCCCTGGGGTTGGCCAAAGAAGAGGATCAAAAATCCGGCCTATGAGGAGACCTTGCGCAAAAGTGTTTTCCATTCTCGCGGTGGCCGTCCTGGTTCTGGCCTCCGGACTGGCAACCCCAGGCCATGCGGCGCCGCAGGCCCCTGGAGTCTCGCTTCAAGTTCCTGGACTGACCGTCCATGGAGACACAAATTCGTGGGCAATTGTGGCCCTGCTCACGTTCTTGACGCTTTTGCCGGCGCTTGTTCTCAGCATGACGCCATTCGTACGAATTCTGATCATCTTTCACTTTCTCCGGCAGGCGCTGGGAACCCAAGGCACTCCCACCAATCAGACCCTGATCGGGCTGTCGATTTTCTTGACTTACTTTCTGATGGCGCCAGTCGGAGCGGCGATTCATCAGCAGGCCATAGAGCCGCTGGAGGCCGGTACCGTCACCGTTTGGGAAGCCCTGGATCGAGGTTCCGCGCCGCTGCGAACGTTCATGCTGCATTCCACGCGGGAAAAGGACCTTGCGCTGTTCGTCGAAATGTCCCACCAGCCACGCCCAAAAGAGCCAGAAGATATTCCGATGAGCACCGTCATTCCAGCTTACATCATTTCGGAAATCAAGACCGGATTTCAAATTGGAGCGGTCCTGTTCCTGCCTTTTCTGGTCATCGATATGGTTACCGCTTCGGTGACCACCTCGATTGGAATGTTGCAGCTGCCTCCCGTCGTAATCTCGACGCCTTTGAAAATACTTCTTTTTGTTGTCGCTGACGGTTGGAACTTGGTTGTCGGATCGATGATGAAGAGTTTTCACTAAGGGAAAATATGTCTTCCGATCAGGTTGTAGCCTTAATTCGACAGACGCTGGAAGCGGCTTTCTGGGTTGCCGCGCCGATCCTGATTGCCGCCACGTTTGTAAGCCTGCTAATCAATATCGGACAGGTGATGACAAGCATTCAGGATGTAACGGTGATGACCGTGCCGCGGCTGGCGGCGGTGGGCGCGATCATTTTTTTTCTGACTCCCTGGATGCTTCACCATCTGGTGGTCTTCATGGAAACAGTGTTCGCCAATTTTGGGGTATTTGCGCAGTAACGGAGTAAATGACCGTGCCATCTTTTGCTGTTGCCATCCTAACCCGCGCATTGCCGATCGGGCTCCGCACGGGAGGCATAATGACCTTCGCGCCTTTCTTCGGCAGTGACGCGGTGCCATCCAGGGTGAAAGCCATATTCACGCTTGTGCTGACCGCAATCCTGTACGGTACTGGGCCTGCAGCGCAAATTCAGATGACGATTGCGGGCTGGACGCACGTGATCGCCAGTGAAGCATTTGTCGGATTGATGATGGGGCTTGCCATCCACCTCGTCTTTGAAGGCGTGCAGGTTGCGGGGCAGTTGACGGGAATGCAATTGGGTTTTTCTCTGGCCAGCGTCATCGATCCGATCACCAACATTGAAACTCCCGTGGTGGCCACATTTTACCAGATGTTTGCACTCCTGATTTTTCTGCAGCTCAATGTGCATCATTGGATCCTGAGGATGCTGGTCAAGAGTTTTACCTACATCCCGATCGGAACAGGCGTTGCGACTTTGCTGGCCACCAAGGAACTGTTGCGATTCGCGGGGGCCATGTGGCTGATCGGCGTCCAGATCGCTGCACCGGTCGTGCTCGCCACAATCCTGGTGGACGTTGCTGTTGGATTCTTGAGCAAGGCCTCCCCGCAACTTCCAGCCATGTTTATCGGCATCTCAGTGAAAAACCTGATGGGTTACGGAATTATGGCGGGGGCCGCGATTCTATGGCCCACCCTGCTCGAAAAGGAATTCACTCGGGCCGTGGAAATGGCCGAACACCTGCTGCGCTTGGCTCAGTGAGAGGGAATCGAATTGGCTGCGGACAATAAATCCGAGAAGGCAACACCAAGGCGCAAAAACAGCGCACGCCAGAAGGGGCAGGTCGCGCGGTCACGTGATCTTGTCTCTGCCCTTACCTTGCTGGCAGTCACGGTAACCATTGCCTTCGAGTCTCGGCTATGGATCGGAACATGGCGTGACTTCATGGCGCGGTCGCTTGATGCTGGAAGCCAATCCGACATGGGGCTGAGCACTACCTTATTTTCCTGGACAACTATCACCGTTGCCAAATGGATCGGTCCGATGCTGCTGATCGGATTCGCAATCTCGGTGCTTTCAGCAAGTGCGCAGGGCGGCCTCGTCTTTGCCCCCGAAGCGCTGACTCCGAAATTGAACCGCCTCAATCCGGCCGCCAACCTTGGTCAGATATTCTCAATTTCCGGTCTCAGCCGTCTGCTGCGGTCATTGATTCCGGGCAGCGCCATCGCGTTCGTGTCCTATGGTCTGCTCCGGCGCGAACTGCCTGAAATTGCTCATTTGGCTGAGATGGGATCTCAACAGCTTCTGGCAAGAATTGGAAGTCTGTGGTTTGAACTTTCCTGGAAGTGTGGACTGGTGTTGCTTGCGTGGTCGGCAGCCGACTATGGTTTTCAGCGCTGGAATTACGAGCGCGGGCTCCGGATGACAAAGCAGGAAGTGAAAGAGGAAGCTAAGGATAGCGACGGCAATCCGGCAACACGCGGCAGGCGGCGCAATCTGCGGCGCGCGCTGCTCAGGAACATGATTGCCAAAGACATCGCTCGCGCCACAGCCGTTGTGACCAACCCCACGCACTATGCCGTGGCCATCGAATACCGCCCCGAGTCCATGCCAGCTCCCATCGTTGTTGCCAAAGGACGAAATCTGCTGGCGGCGCGGATCCGGCAATTGGCGCGGTGGCACGAGATCCCCATTATCGAGAATCCTCCATTGGCACAGGCCTTGTTTAAGATGGCCGAAGTCGGGCAGGCCATTCCGCCCCAACTGTATTCCGCGGTTGCTGAACTACTGGCTTTCCTGTACCGAGCGCAGCGGCGCTTGCAGGGCGCGCAAAATTCCGCGGGGAGGTTGTAGGCGTTGAACAAGGCTACCGAGGGAACGCTTCCACTGGAAATAGTGTCTGCTGGCAGGAATGACTGGTGGGTACCGGTCGCCGCGGTTGGCATGATCTTCATGATGCTGGTGCCTGTGCCGGCGCTTGGTCTGGATTTGCTCTTGGCCGTCAGCATCACGCTGGGCATCGTCGTGCTCCTGTCGGCGTTGTACATTCTGAAACCGGTCCAGTTCTCCCTCTTTCCAACCTTGTTGCTTTTCCTGACCCTGTTCCGGATCTCATTGAATATCGCCAGCAGCCGCCGCATCCTTCTGCACGGAAATGAAGGCACGGCAGCCGCCGGCAATGTCATCGAAGCCTTCGGACAATTCGTGGTTGGCGGGAACTACGTCGTGGGATTTGTGATCTTCCTCGCCTTGATCGCGATCCAATATCTGGTCATCAATCACGGCGCGGTACGCACCGCCGAGGTCACCGCTCGCTTCACTCTCGATGCCCTGCCTGGAAAGCAGATGGCCATTGATGCGGACCTCAATGCCGGTCTGATTGACCAAGCACAGGCGCTCGCGCGCAGGGAACAGATCGCTCGCGAGGCTGAATTTTACGGGGCAATGGACGGCGCGGCGCGCTTCAGCCAGCGCGACGCACTCGCGACGATCCTGATTACCGCTATTAACATCCTGGCGGGCTTCCTGATCGGAGTGTTTCAGCAAAACATGCCGTTTGATCAGGCGCTGAAAACCTACACGGTTCTGACCGTGGGCGACGGCCTGGTTACCCTGATCCCCTCCTTGCTGGTTTCGGTGGCAGGGGGCATCGTGGTGACGCGGACCTCCAGCGACTCCATGGTGGGCACGGAATTCAGACGGCAGCTGCTGAACAAAAAAGAGCCTTTGCGCATTGCCGCCGGAATGATGTTTCTGCTGGGCTTGATCCCCGGATTGCCGAAGTTTTCTTTCTTTCTGCTGGCCGCGGTGACCCTCTATCTCTCCTCATTGGCGAGGGATAAAGAATTGAAGACTCCGGCGGCGGAGGCTGCGACCAAGGGGGAGAAGGCTGTCGGCTCGCAACAGCAGATTGAACAACTGCTCAAACTCGATGACCTGAGTCTGGAAGTGGGTTATGGACTGGTGTCATTGGTGGATCAGGCGCAGGGAGGGCACCTGCTGCAGAGGATTCGCGCGCTGCGCCGTCATCTTGCGCTCCAATTGGGTTTCCTGGTTCCTTCGATCCATATCACCGATAACATGAAACTCAAGCCTCGCGAATACGTGGTTTATTTGCGGGGTGTGGAAATCGCCCGCTGGGAGATGTATCAGGACCGTGTGCTGGCCATCAGCTCGGAACCGAATGCGGCTCCGCTAGACGGAATCGAGGCGCGGGAGCCCGCCTTTGGCTCCGCCGCGAAATGGATTGTGGCCGGACTGCAAGATCAGGCATTGACCCGCGGATACGTGGTCGTCGACCAGACTTCCGTGCTCGCGACGCACATTGCAGAGCTTGTCCGCCAATACGCGCATGAATTGCTGACCAGACAGGAGACCAAGCGCCTGCTGGACGCACTATCTGAAAGCCAGCCCAAACTTGTCGACGAGCTTGTCCCGCGTGTGCTTTCGCTCGGAGAGGTGCAGAAGGTGCTGCAGCAACTGCTGCGCGAGCACGTGTCGATTCGCGATCTGAGCACGATCCTGGAAGTTCTGCTCGACACCGCTGCGGTGAATAAGTCCCAGATTGGCTTGGTCGAGGCCGTCCGCCAGCGCCTTGGCCGGTCGCTGGTTCAGCCGCTGCTCTCGGAGCAGAAGAAACTGAAGGTGGTAACCCTTGATCCCGCGATTGAACAGGAGCTGCAACATACCTTTGAACCGCAGTCTTCTGCGCAACGCTCTTCCGGAGCCGCGGTAACTTCCTTGCAGCGCATTTTGGATGGAATACAAAAGACCATCGGGGACCGCGCCACGCAGCCCTCCATGACATTGCTATGCAGCAGCCCAACGCGGTTCCATCTTCGCAGGCTTCTGGAGCCCTTCCTGCCGAGGATTGTCGTACTGTCCCCTGCGGAGATACCTGCGACGGTGACGGTTCAATCGATAGGAGTCGTGCGTTAACAAGGAATAAGTTTCTTATGCCCTTGAAAGAGGATAGGACGAATCTTGAAAGCTGACCTCGCTAGCGAAAAGCCGGAAGCGATGATCGACGCCTTAGAGCGGGAACGTCTGCTTACCGATCATTTGCCCGAAGTGCGTTATATCGCGCAACGCATTCACGAACGCCTTCCAGTCCAGATTCCGTTGGAAGACTTGGTTCATGCGGGAATTATCGGGCTGATTGAAGCGGTTGATCGCTTCGATCCCAGCAAACACACACAGCTTGGCACCTTTGCCAAATTCAGAATTCGGGGTGCCATTCTGGACAGTTTGCGGGCCCTGGATTGGAGTCCCAGGAGCCTTCGAAAGCGAACGCGGGCCATTGAGGAAGCAAACCGGTCGTTGGTGGCCGAACTTGGCCGCGCCCCCAGCGAAGCAGAGCTTGCCGAAAAGCTCTCCATGCCACTCGCCGATTTCCATCATCTGCTGACGGAATTAAACGGCTTGAATCTGGGAAGCCTGGATTCACCCTCAGAAGGAGACTCCCAGGATGAAGGGAACTACGCCTATCAGCCGAACGCGTTTGGTGAAGATCCCTACTTCACCTGTTTAAGGGAAGAAGTCAAATCCATTTTGACCGAAGCCATCGGAATCCTGGCAGAGAAGGAACGGCAGGTTGTTTCTCTCTACTACTTTGAGGAACTCTCGATGAAGGAAGTGGGGGCGGTTCTCGATATCGGAGAGTCCCGCGTCTCCCAGATCCACACGCTGGCCATCGTGCGCCTGCGGGAAAGCTTGAAGCAAAAATTGCAGCTGCGCGTTCGTTAGTAGGCCGGAATTCCAGCAGGCTGAGGATAACCATGCCCGATATTCCGTTTACGGAAACAGAAATCGAACTTCTTCTGAAAAGCGCGCGGTCTGGGCGGCCTTCCCCGGAGGGTCCGGCGGCGGCCAAGGCGGAGCCTTTTGATTTTCAAGGCCTGAATCGTCTTTCAGCCGAGCAAACTGCAAAGCTTCTCGAACTTCACGCCGAGTTCGCCAAGCGCGTGGGACAAACCCTTTCCGCTCTTCTGGGTCCGGAGTGCAAGACCACTCCCGTGAGCGTGGAATTGATGACGTTTCGGGCGTTCCTGACCCAATCCTCGGAGGGCGTGCTTCTTGAAACCCTCCGTACACAAGCTCCTGGGGGAATCGTGCTTCTGCAGGCCGAGCTCTCTTCCATCCTGCCAATGGTCGATCTCATGCTTGGGGGCGATGGCACGGCAGCGGAGACCATTCGTCCCTTGACACTAATCGAAAAGGAAATCTTCAAGCCCATCGTGGACATGATTGGCGCTGAATTACAGGGCGCCTGGGCTCCTTTCCTGGAAACAACCCTTCACTTTGAGCACTGCACCGCGCTGGCCAATTTGCTTCCAGAAAATGAGAGGGTTTCCTCCGTCAAGTTTGAGATCCAGATCGGCAACTTCCGCGGGATGTGGGTCTTAATTCTGCCAATGATGGTTTCCAGCGCCTTATTTCGAAAGCTGGAGCAGCAATCATCGCCCGCCCATGCCGACGGGTCCGAGCAGCACCGGCAACGCCTGAAAGAGAGATTGCTGGATAGCCGGTTCACGCTGGAGTTGTTTCTTCCTCCTAGCGGTATTCCCGTGCGGAAACTGGCCCACCTGAAGGCGGGACAGGTCCTTGTGTTAAAGACACGCTCCACCGTCCCGATTCACTTCAACCTTGCGGGCATAAATCTCTTCCATGCCTCGCCTGTCAGCTGCGGAGTGCACCGGGGCGCGCAAATCAAAAAGACCCTTTCGATGGTCAAGAACGAGGGAAAAGAGGCGCAATGACTACAACCGAGAAGAATAACGAAATTTCCCCCATCCCCAGCCTGGACTTGCTGCTGGACGTGGAACTGGAGGCGACCATTCGTTTTGGCGGCCGTCAACTCCCGTTGCGCGAGATTCTGTCGATGAGCGTGGGATCCGTCATCGAATTGGACAAGCGCATTGACGAGCCGGCCGACCTGTTTGTTGCGGGGCGGCTGATCGCCAAGGGAGAGGTCGTCGTCGTAGATGGCAGTTTCGGCCTGCGTGTAACCGAAGTTTTGAACGCCGCCGAACGTGCCGGCGTGTTGCCCGAATGAGCTGGCGATGCGCGGCTCTGGACTAGCCGCTGCCGGCCGCCATCAGCAGGATATGGTTCAGTAAAGTGTTTTTGTAATTTGCCGATGAATCCTCATGAGGATGAATTTCCCCAGTGAGGATTTTGTGAAACGCAAATCGCAAAAGCGCCATGAACTACAGGAAAATTGCAGAAGCCATCTGGCATCCATCATTTCGCAGGGTCTCAAACCAATTCCTCCCTGCGTGCTCGATCTGGATGCGATCCTGAACGCATCCCCAGTGGACCTGAACAAAGTGGACTATGCCCTGTATTCCGATGTCGATTTCAGCCAGCGCGTACTTCGCCTCTCGAATGCCGTTTTGAGTCATTCCAACCAATCCGCGCAAACCATCGCGGACGCCGCCGTCTTGCTGGGGCCAATCCTTTTTCACGCCGCGGTTGTGCTCTGCGCGGTCACTGATTTCGATACACCCGTGTACCGGGACCAGAGCGCTGAGTCTCTTTGGTCGCATTGCCTGCATATCGGCGTCCTATCGGAAGAAATTGCCCGGCACACTGAGTATGCCATCCAGGGCATGGCATTCCTGGCCGGCTTATTGCATGACATTGGTTATTTGCCGCTGCTCAAGGTTATCCGGGAGCAGAAAGATTTCATTAAAGCCATTGCTGAAATCGCCTGGCGGGACAATCTGGACCTGGAGCGGGATATTTTCGGCCTGGATCACTGTCAAATTGGACAGTGGATGGCCAAAACCTGGGGCTTTTCGCCTTCACTGGTGGATGCCATCCTGCATCATCACGATCCGAGCAAAGCGGAAGATGACCGGCGCATGGCAGAGATTGTCTGCGCGGCGAAATACCATTGTGGAGGGTCACCCACTCAATAATCCCCGCAACTTTTCCTTCCGCGTCACGGCCCCCAGACCCGGGCGGCATCAACGCAATCAAATATTAGAGGTCTCTAATTTGGTCCGAGGCGTGCACTATCATTCCCAGGATGGTGCACCATGGATAGCGGCTTTTATTCGGCGTTCACAGCACTTGCGGCGCGCATGCAATCCCTCGACTTAGTCGCCAACAATTTGGCCAACGCCAACACGGTTGGCTATAAGGGGCAGCAGGAGTTTTACAGATCGTTCTCTGCATCCTTAAATAATCGCCCTCTTACTCCTGAAAATCAGGCCATCAATGACTTCGCGATGATCGGCGGAGCTCATCTCGACCTTTCCGCGGGCTCCCTCAACAACACCGGCAATGACACCGACGTTGCCGTCGACGGACCGGGCTTTCTTTCCGTGCAGACGAAGGCCGGAATCCGATATACGCGAAACGGAAATTTTCGACTGGATGCCCAGCGTCAGATGGTCGACTCCCAGGGCAATCCAGTGATTGGTGAACAAGGCCCGATCGTCCTGCCCAACGGAAAATTGACCATCAGTCCCGACGGAACTATATCCGTGGGCGACGCCATCGTGGACAGGTTGAAGATTGTGGATTTCAAGCCAGGCACCGTCATTGTCCCCGAAGGTAACAGCGATTTCACGGTGCCGGCAGGCAGCACGGTACCGGCGACCGCCGCGCAGGTTCGTCAGGGCGCTTTGGAAACTTCCAACAGTGATCCGGTCACCAGCGCCATGGCTTTAATGAATCTGCAACGGAACGCGGAATTGGTGCAGCGGGCGCTTTCCATTTTCAATACGGACTTTAACCAGACCGCCGTGCAGGAACTCTCGAAGATCTGAAAAAACAGGAGAAAACAATGTTTCGTGCATTGAACACTGCAGCAAGCGGGATGGTTGCGCAACAACTCAACCTCGACAACATCGCGAATAACCTTGCCAATTCGAGCACCGCCGGCTTTCGCAAACGGCGGCTGCAGTTCCAGGATCTTCTCTATCAGAATCTGGTGATGCCGGGAGCGGCTGCCACGCAGCAAACAACGATTTCCGCGGGCCTGCAAATCGGGTTGGGGGCGCGTTCCGCCGCCTCGGAAATGATTCAGTCGCAGGGCGACCTGAGTTCGACCGGAAACCCGCTGGACCTGGCCATTCAGGGCAACGGTTTTTTCCAGATCCAGATGCCCAATGGCGATCTGGCTTACACCCGTTCCGGAACCTTTCACCTGGACCAGCAGGGGCAGATGGTTACTTCGGATGGCAATCCGCTCCAGCCATCCATCACCATTCCCACCGGTGTAACCAGCGTCACGATCGGCAGCGATGGCACCGTAAGCATTACGCAACCCGGGCAAACCGCGGCGCAGCAGGTTGGCACAATCCAATTGGCCCAATTCGCCAACGCCGGCGGCCTTAACAGCATTGGTTCGAACTTGTTCCTCCCCACGACGGCTTCGGGAGACGCGTTATTGGGCACGCCTGGCGGAAGCGACGGCCTGGGCACAATTCAACAGGGATCCCTCGAGCAGTCGAACGTAAACGTAGTGGAAGAGTTTGTTCAGATGATTCTGGCGCAGCGGGCGTACGAGTCAAATTCGAAGGTGGCGCAGGCAGCCGACCAGATGTTCCAGAACGTTAACTCGATGTCTCGCTAATTGGGGCTGGCCTTGCACAAGTTACCTGTATTCATAGCGATATTGGGCGTCACTGC
The DNA here is from genome assembly GCA_963779275.1 of Terriglobia bacterium. Lineage (GTDB taxonomy): Bacteria > Acidobacteriota > Terriglobia > Acidiferrales > UBA7541 > Palsa-360. The sequence goes on along the minus strand of CAVZXL010000011.1, from coordinate 540,425 downwards.
CTGCGCGTGGGGTAGTGCGGCACGGGCATCCGGCGCAAAGACGCATCTCATTCGTGATGCCGTCGTACGCGGGCAATCCATTTTCCTGTCGGACCTGTTGCCGGAATCCTCTCCCAGCGCCGTGCGCGTCATGGCACAGGACATTTTGATCGGAAGATCGCCTCAACCCGGAAGCCTGCGCGTTCTCTCGAGCGGTGAGATTGCACGGGTCCTGAACGACGGGAGTCTGTTGAACCAGGTGGATGTGCCGGAACAAATCGTGGTCCGCCGGTCAGGTCACCTAGTCACGCGGGAAGAGGTCGCCGAGGCAATTCGCAGAACGCTCGGCAGCAATGAAGCTTTCGGGGGCGTACAAATTCCGACCGGGGACATTCGGTTTGCCGCCCGGGTGACGGTCTCGGGGGAGCACGCTGATTTGCACGTGACGCGCATCGAACTAGACCGCACGCTGCACGAGATGAAGTTTTGGCTGATCTCCGCGGCCGAGCCAACCCTTCTGCCCTTCATGGCTGTGAGCCAAGCCACATGCGTCTTCTGCGACTCGGCCGAAACCGGACAAATTGCTGCGAGTCAAAGCGGCCTGCGGCCCGTTCTGGAAACAAAATCGTCAATGAACGCAGAGCGCGCTCGCCCAGATCTAGATTCTGGCCGGATGGGAAATCCCGCCTCAACATTTGTCGAGGCCGGCAAGATGGCACGGCTGCATTTGGTTTCCGGACCCGAGATGCAATTGTATCTGACCGTAATTTCGCTCGAACCAGGAATATTTGGGCAAACCGTCCGCGTGCGGATTCAGAGTACCGGAAAAATTCTCTTGGCACACGTCGTGGGCCGCAATCAGCTTGAGGCTAAATTATGAGATTGCATGACGAACGGACCAGCATCTTGCACCGGAACTCCTTCTCTGCCACCGTCTTTATCGCGATGGTGTTGCTGCTTTCTTCTTCCGCCTTTCCAAACGCGAAGATCAAGGACAAGTCCAAACCGGCGAGCACTTCGCTTGACGACTACCTCAAGCGCGCCCAGTCCGCGGTGCCCGATCAGCCTACAACCGTGGGAAGCCTTTGGGTGCCCACGGGATTGCTTGCCGGCGCGTCCTCGGATTATAAGGCGCGGGCCGTGGGCGACTTGATCACCATCCGGCTGGTCGATACCTTTGCAGCGAACACCTCAGGAGAAAATTCAACCAGCCGCCAATTTGCAACGAAATCAGCGGTAACTGGCCTGCTGGGGCAGCTTGGCCCGTCGAACTCGCTGCAAAATCTGTTCGCCGCCAATTCCGCGACAACCCTTGACGGCAAGGGTGCCTCGACCATGAGTTCCAACCTTCAATTGGTTATCGCGGGCCGCGTGGTTCAGGTCATGCCAAATGGGGTCATGGTCATCGAGGCTGTCCGTGACTTCACGGTGGGCAATGACCGTCAGACCGTCGTCTTGCGAGGCTTGGTCCGCCCTGGAGATGTCGCGATCGACAACACAATATTGTCGTCGGCAGTTTCCAGCATGGAATTGGAGATCAAAGGCAAGGGCAGTGTTGCGGACGCATCCAGCCGCCCCAACATTGTTGTCAGGACCCTTCTTAAGCTGCTGAGTTTTTGAGGTGATTCGCTGATGTCTTGGAAACCAATTTTTTTAGGGATCTTGGCAACGGCCCTGTTCTGCACGACGCGAGCCTTGGCCGAAGGCGAAAGCTCGCAGCGCGTCAGGATTCAGGATGTCACCACGGTCGAAGGCATTCGCGATAACCCCCTTATGGGCTATGGAGTCGTTGTCGGTTTAAGCCGTACCGGCGATAGCCAGCAGACGGTGTTCTCCATTCAGACTCTCGCCAATCTGCTGCAGCGAATGGGGCTGCAGATTCCTCCGGCCTCGGTCAGGGTGAACAACATCGCTGCCGTATTTGTCACTGCGACGCTGCCGCCGTTTGCCAGGCCCGGCATGAAGATTGACGTCACGGTTTCTTCCATAGGGGATGCCAAGAGCCTTGCCGGCGGCATCTTGCTGATGACTCCGCTCAAATCATCGAGCGGCAGCGTTTACGCAGTGGCGCAAGGCCCGCTCACGCTGGGAGGGTACAGTGCAGGTGGCGCGGGAAACAGCAAGGTTGTAAATCATCTGACCGTTGGACGTATTCCGGAAGGCGCCAGCGTGGAACAAGATACTTCGATTGCGCTCGCGACCATGAATTCGCTGTCCCTCTTGTTGCGTGATCCGGATTTTGGCGTGGCGACAGAAATCGCGGGGGTGATTAACAAGGAAGTTGGCAAGGACATGGCCCACGCCGTTGACAGCCGTCGCGTGGAGATCCAGTCCCCGAATGCCGATACCGGCGGAATACCAGCACTCATGGCCCGTATCGACGCGCTTGAAATCCATGTCCATACCGCGGCCAAGGTGGTTGTGAATGAACGCACCGGCACGATTGTCATGGGCGGCGCCATGACAATTGGCGCCTGTTCCATCCTGCACGGAAATCTGGCGATTCAAATCAGCACAACTTATGAAGCTTCGCAGCCGCAACCGCTCTCCACCAAAGGGGAAACCGTCGTCGTTCCGCAAACCGATGTACAGGCCTCGGAGAAAACGGCTCAATTGATTCAACTCAAGCAGGGCGCAACCGTCGAAGACTTGGTTCGGGGGTTGCAGACCATGGGAGCCACGGCCCGCGATATCGTATCCATCCTGCAGGCAATCAAAGCTGCTGGTGCCCTTGAAGCCGATCTGGAGGTTTTATAATGTTGCCTATCAATTCCAATTCGTTGCCAATCGCTTTGCATGGAACTGGCGCAGTCGGTCCTGCGACAACCGAAAAATCAAAGCCCGTGGATTCCCCGGATCAGCAGAAGCTCAAGAAGGCCGCGGGTGATTTTGAATCCATCCTTCTTGCTTCGATGTGGAAATCCATGAAGCAGAGCTTCAAGGATCCCAACGGAAGCAATTCAGATCCTGCCAGCGGCACGATTGAAGACTGGGGTATCGAAGTCATGTCCGGAGCTGTCGGAAAGGCTGGCGGGCTGGGCATTGGGAATATGATTATAAAGCAGTTAGAGCCTGCCGCCAGCGGGCAAGAGGCCGCCAAACCGGCGCCAGAGGCTAATGTTTTCGGCAAATTGGCCGATAGAACACTATAGGGGCCCTCGATTGGGAGTATAGAGTTGTTCCGGAGGGCTTCGATTAGCCGAATTCGCACGTCTCGTAACGGGAGAGTGAATGAAAATCGATCCGAATCTACAGTCCACCGTAAATTCTCAATCTGATGCTGTCCAAAATCCGAAGACTTCCCGTGCGCAAGAAGCGATCCAAGAAGGTCGGAGCACAGAGATCAACGGATCCGATACGGTGCAGTTGTCCTCAAAATTTGCCGAGGTGCAGCAACTGACGGCGAAGGTGCAGCAACTCCCGGATATTCGAAGTGAACGGGTTTCGATCTTGAAACAAAAGATTCAACAGGGCACTTACAAGCCTGATCCGGCCGAGGTCGCGGACGCGTTGCTAAATAACGCTGTGAGCCAAGGCAGAAAGTCTTAGTTCGAGTCGGGGAGGGGGTGCGCGATGGGCGAGATTTCCACGCCGCGAATCGAGCCATTGGCCCAGGCCTCCGACCTCGACAAACCGTTGTCAAAAGAGGGGGCGCCGAGGAAGCGGGAACCGCGCGGAAAGCAGCCGCCGCCTCCCAGCGTCGAATCGGACGAACCCGCGGAAGAAATTCATCAGATTGATGAGCTGGCATAAATGACGAAACCTGGAGTTGCAAGGCATCTGGAACTCGTGGAAAGCCGTTTGGAATTGCTCCAGCGGCTTATGCGTACGGCGGAAGAATGGCGGGGCGCATTCATTCGATTGAATCTGAACGATTGTGAGCGCTGCTCGGCGGACCAGGAACTGATTTGCGACCGCGTCCAGATTCTCGATCAGGAAATTGCATCCTTAGTGGCAAACGCCCCTAAATCCATTGTGGCGGATCCACACATGGATCAGAGAATGCGCGCCGCACTCGGACAGATGGCGGCGCTGCGCCAGGATTTGCAGCGATCAAACGAAATCAACATGGCTATCCTGACGCGCTCGAAATTCACCATCAACGCCCTGCGGAACCTATTCAATTCGCTTGCGCCGACCTACGCCGCGCCGGCCGCGCACAGCCTGGGCACAATCTGCGAGGAGAGCGTCTGATCCATGGGCACCCTGATTTCCAGCCTGAATATGGCGCTTCAGTCGATGCAGGCGGAGCAGGAAGCCCTTTCGACCACCACGAACAACATTGCCAACGTAAATACCCCTGGATATACGCGCCAGACCGTGTCCCTGGAGGAGGCCCCGCCAGTACAGTACGGCGGGTTGCTCCTGGGAAATGGCGTGGCAGTAAGCCACATTACCAGCCAGAGGGACAATCTGCTGCAAACGCGGTTTGACCAGGAAACTCAGCAGCAATCCAAATACGACTCCTACCTCGGCACCATACAACAAGTTCAGACCCTGTTCAATGAGACCACCGGAAACGGCCTGCAGGGCTCGATTACGGCTTTTTTCAATAGCCTGCAGCAGCTTTCGACCAGTCCTTCGGACCCGAGCCTTCGTCAGGGGGTTCTGAGCGCCGCGCAGAATCTGGCGCAGTCCTTTAACAACACCGCGAATAACCTGTCGCAGTTGCAGCAGAACGCGGACAAAACGGTCGGTCAATCCGTGAATCAGATCAATCAGCTAACCTCTCAAATCGCAAGTCTGAGCGTTCCCATCAGCACCGCAACTGCCAGCGGGCAAAGCGCGGGCACACTGATTGACCAGAGAGATCAACTGATCAATCAGCTTTCGGGGTTGATTGACGTTTCAAAAATCGATGCCGGTAATGGGTCCATCACCCTGACTACATCCGGCGGAGCAGCCCTGGTGGCCGGCAATCAGTCCTTTGCGCTCGCGGCCCGAACGAATCCGGCCACTGGATTTCAGGACGTTTATTCCCAGGGCGCGGACATAACTTCCGGAATAACGGGCGGCGCACTCTCCGGAGCGATTCAAACCCGGGACCAGTCCATTCCGTCCATCCTGTCGTCTCTGGACGCGCTGGCGTCGGGGCTGGGCAACTCCATGAATTCCATAAACGGAGCCGGCACGGACCTGAATGGCAATCCCGGAGGAACTTTTTTTACGGTTCCGGCCGCGGGCTCGCCTGGAGCGGCAGGATCGATTCGCGTCGCACTCACCGACCCCTCGAAAATCGCGGCCGGTTTGAACGGCACGGCTGGGGACAACTCGAATGTCAACGCCATGCTGGCCCTGCAAAATCAGCCCATTGTTAATGGCCAGCCGCCGCTCAGCGCCTATTCCAATCTAGTCTTCCAAGTCGGCAACGATGTTTCGACGGCGCAATCGGAATCCACCGCCGCGCAAGCGATGGTGCAGCAGCTGCAAAACCAGATTGGCAGCGTTTCTGGTGTGTCCATCAACGAGGAATCGGTCAATCTGGTGCAATACGAACGCGCCTATCAGGCGGCGGCGCAGGTCTCCGCGGTGATCAACAGCCTTACGGCCACGGCCATCAATCTGGGACAGGCGACCACCGTAGCGTAATCACGCGATGATCGTGAGAATACGATGAGCACAAGAATCAACCCGAACACCATCCCGGACTTGCTCTCCGCCATGCAGACGGCGCAGCAGAATGCCCAGAATGCCGCCCAGGAGGTGTCCACGGGGCGCCGCGTGAACAATCCGGGCGATGACCCTGCCGCCGTCGCCGCGCTGGTTTATAACAACGCCCAGAGTTCGCAGGACGCGCAGTTTCAGACCAACATCAGTGATCTGCAATCCAAGTTTCAGGTGGCGGATTCGGTGATGAACAGCGCTGTACAAGTGCTGAACTCCGCGATTTCACTAGGCACACAGGGGGCCACGGGAACCCTTACCGCCGCGAACCGCCAGTCCATCGCGGCACAGGTTGCCGGCCTGCAGCAACAGATGCTTTCCCTGGCCAATACAAGCTATCAGGGCACGTATGTTTTTTCCGGAACCAATGTGACCACGCAACCCTTTGCCACGGATTCTTCCGCGCCTTCGGGGGTGGTTTATAACGGCAATTCGGCCGTGACCACCGTGCAGATCTCCCAAGGGCAGTCCCTGCAGACCAACCTGCCTGGAGATCAGGTTTTCGCCAACCCCTCGGGAGACGCGTTCGCCGCTTTGAACGACCTGAAGAATGCGCTGACTACCGGCACGGGAATCGCGGCAGCGAACACCGAAGTTCAGGCCGCCTTCAATCAACTCAACAACCAGCGCGTGTTTTACGGAAATGGATTAAGCCAGCTGCAGAGCACCGATAACTTCCTCAGTCAGGATACCGTGAATCTGAGCCAGCAGCAAAACAGCTTGATCGGGGCCGATTTGTCCAAGGCTGTATCCAATCTTTCGCAATCTCAAGTGGCGGAACAGGCCTCTATCAGCGCGATGGCGCAAATCCTCAACCTGCCGACTTTGTTGAACTACATTAAGTAGAAACGCTTCTGGCAGGGCTTGCCACAACTATCCCTCTTGGCATACCGGCTTCAAATCATTCTAATTGTGGCCGCCTCCTTGCAATGCCCTGCATCCACTCATTCCTGGCTGCGGCAATCGAGCGGCCGAATTTTTCGGCGAATCGCGTAGGCGGGAATAGCTTTCCGACAGCCTCTCGCGCGGCGGAGCCCATTCGGGCTGCGAGCCCTCGGTCCTCGAGGAGTTCGGTGGCGCGCTTCCTTAGTTCACAGGGATCATCCGAAAGAAATCCATTCACTCCATTTGTGATCGGCGACGTTGGGTGCAAATTGCCAAGCACCGGCATTCCCGCAGCCATGGCCTCAAGGCTGGCCATATTGTAGCCGTCCTCCAGCTGTGGATGGGCAGTATGAATGTAGAATCGATGATGGCTGAGCGCACTCTTCAAGTCCGCCCAACTGGCGGATGGTTTCACGCCATCCATTTCGGGATTGTGCCCCACCAGCGTTACGGGCAAGTCACCGAAAGCCTTCTTGTGGAATTCCCACAATAAATAAGTTGGCCGGCGCAGGACGTGATTGGCAATCCGCAACCCTCTGGCGATGTCACCTTGCCAGGCCGGATAATCACCAACCGCTGCCGAGGACGGCACGGTGTCGTCACAAAATCCCCACGATTTTCCTTTCATCTTTGAAACGGCCACCACGTGGGTATCGGTCATTTGCGTGAATTTCTTGACCGCCCGCTTCATTTCGCTAGAGGGAACCGTCGATTTCTGTTCCAGCAGATTGCCGTCCAGAGTCTCGTGCAAGATCAGCAGGCGCGGCCCCGAAATTAATTTCACATCCAGAAGGTCCGTCAGATTGTGAGCGATGATGCAGTGGTATCGTCCCGCAACGTGCGCGAGATCGGCAGGGCGCAACAGTCGCGAATTGGGAGGCAACGGGCGCATCGCACTGTCCCAGTCCTGCGTATGCCGGCCGCGGAGGCCTACAACTATATCGAGCGGGAAATTCAGGAATCGAAGTTGATAAATCCAGGCTTCGTGGCAGTTGAAGACAAGTAGGCGACGGCTTAATGGAGCGGCTTCGCGAGAAATATTCTCATCCTCGCGGTGGAGGCCAGTGCCCGAAATGTTGCCGGGCACCACTTTCTCAGCAACTTCGAAGTCTTTCCGACAATCGGAAATTGCTGCCCGAGACCCTAAATGTTCCAAGTATTCGTTCATCGAGTCTGCTGGAAGGCAGTGGCCCACAGATTTACGGTTTCCAAATGGCAGCGCGAGGCCTCCAACCTCGTCTGGCGGGCCAAGAGCATGAACTGGACTTGCTCGAGCGCGCTCTGGAGATCTGCGAGGTTCTGGGCATATTTCTGGAGACCGGAATCCAGGGCAATATCCGTCGAGCGCAAGGCGACGGCCTGTAATAGGACCGGGGCCAACTCGGTGAGCCGTTGCGAGATGTCCCGAAGCGTTTCAGGGGTGACGTCCTGCCTGCCGGCCAAAGCATCGCGGGCTTGGATCAAGATCCCGCCCAGTTGGCTGTTTGCATCCCGAATCCGTGCCTGCATCGCGTGCTCCATCAGGCGTTCCAGTGTGCATTCGGCGCATCCAGTGAGCTATTCCCGGACGGCTGGCTGGCGGAGACATTAAGTTTGCTGTTTGCGTCCGCGGGGCCTGCGAGCTGCAGCTTTCCTGCGTCCGCTTCTTCCTCCACCTGTTTCCAGGCCTGACGCAGCGGCATATACAGTTCGATGAGCTTCTGAAGGTGTTCGGGGTTCGAGCGAATGTTTGCTTCCGTAATCAGTGATCTGGTTACACTATAAAACCCGTCCAGACGGCGCGAAACTTCGCCGCCTCGTTCATGATCCAGCACGCTCTGCAGTTCTGCAATGACCTGTAAGGCGTGATTGAGGCTCGTCGTACGTCCTTGAATGTCTCCGGCGCCGGCTGCCTTTATCGCCCGCCGGAAGTCTTCCAGAATTGCCTCATACATTTTAACCACGAGGCCCACGGGATGGCTGCCGCGCGTGCTGCTTTGACTGTAAACCGCCGCGATTTCGTTAGGATTCATGGTCATTTCAGCGACCCCAGTTGCTGAGTGATTTGACTCTGGATCAAGGGAAGTTCCTGCAGCGCGACCTGCACTTGGGTGTATTGCTGCGTCAAGTATTGCTGTTGCGTTCGCAAAGTCGACTGCATGTCCGAGATCTGGTGGGCAAGCTCCTGGCTTGTCTGGCTCATTCCTTGAAGGTCGAGCGCAATTGTTCCCTGCGTGGGATCCGTGATCTGGTTGAGCACGGTTGACATGTAGGTGGCTACCCCTGACGATCCCTTGCAGCAGTCCCTGCACGCTGACGAAATGGCCGGAAAGCGCGCTCGACAGTGCCGCCGAGTCCACTGACAGCGTGCCGTCATTGTTCAGGTTGACGCCGATGCTTGCCAGATTGACAAACCCGCTATTTCCGCCGACCGAGTAAGTGATCGCGGACAGCAATTGTTGCTGAATATCGCGGACGGTGCCATCACTCTCGAGCGGCTGCACTCCGGATCCGTCAGGGCCCACCGCAAATTGCGAGTTCAAATCCTGGATGGCCTTATTCCAAGTCGAAACAAACTGATTGATTGCCGTCGTCGCCTGCTGCGTGTCCGGCGCAACATTGATGTTCACGGTGGTTGGCGACGCGCTGTTCAAATTCAATGAGACTCCGGGGATCACACCCGTAATCGTATTGGTCGTCGAATTGATGGGCACACCGTCAACCAGAAGTGAGGCGTTTGATCCGGTCACGGCCTTGTTGAACGTAAGGCCGGTGGTGTTATTCGCGATCGTGACATCCCCTGGGGCGCCGCTCGTGTTGCTGACGATCGAAAGCCGCGCGCCGTTGGCGTCGTTGACAACGCTGGCGGTGACTCCCAGATTCTTGCCGTTGATGGATGAAGCGAGGCCATCAAGGGTATTGTTTGTGCCGTCCACGGTGACCGTCACCGGCGCCCCCGTTCCAACCGAGAGCGAGAAGCTGCCGGTCGCGAAAGCTGTGCTGCTGGAGGCCACGGCCGCAGTGTAATAGGAAGACGTGGTTGCCAGCGCGTTCACCGTGACTGAGTGGGTCTGGGTCAATGCCGTGGAGTCCGCGCTGGCCGTCAAGACACCGGTATTAGAGGATGTGGCGGTCAGGGCGCTCACCCCTCCGGCGGAATCGCCGAGAGAATTCACCGCGTTTGCCAGAGCGGTCACGTCGCTTTGGATGGATTGCAATGCTGTCAGTCTGATTTTGCAGGTTGGTCTGCTGCAACTGCACTACGGTCAACGGTTGTTGATAGGACGCCAAGGCGGCGGTGAGCAAGGCCTGAACATCAACTGTGTTGGACCCTGAGGGCAGGAGCACGTTTCCGATACTGCTGATTGTTCCCATAGTTGTTGGCTTTCGAACCCCTTAATAAACGCGGATTAGGCCCCATCAAGTGGGACCTAATCCGCGTGATTGCCGGTTGCCAAGACTGCTTCAATTAGTGAAGCAGCGTCAGCACGCTTTGCTCTTGCGAGTTTGCCTGCGCAAGGGCAGCCATACCGGTTTGAGCCAGCACGGACTGTCGAGACAAGTTCGAGATCGCGGTCGGAATGTCTGCCGCCATGATCCCGTTCTCGGCCGCGGTCAGGTTCTGCACCTGAGCGCTGATAACCGCAGAAGCGTCTTGCAAACGGTTGACCGAAGCGCCGATCGTGCCGCGGTCGCTCGCGATCGTCCCAATAGCCGTGTTGATCGCGGTCAGGGCCGTCTGCGCAGCCGAGCCGTCGGCTCCGGCCAAGCTGGTGCTGCCCAGCCCGAGAGCGCTGGAGGACAACGCGCCGACGCTGACACCGATCGTGCTATTGGAAGAGGAATCCGACAGGTAGATGGATGTCGTGCTGGCGGTGAACACCGACGTTCCGTTGAACGTCGTGGTGGTCCCGATGCGGTCAATTTCGGACATGATCTGGGTGTATTCCGAGTTCAGGGCGGTGCGTTGCGTGCTGCTCACCGTTCCGGTCGAGGCCTCCGTCGCCAAGGTAATGGCGCGGTTCAACAGAGAGGTCACTTGACCGAGGGCTCCGTCCGCCACCTGCAGCGAACCGATACCGTCATTGGCGTTCTGCACGGACTGGTTCAGGGCGGAAATATTTGCCTGTAACCCGTTCGCAATCGCGAGGCCCGCTGCATCGTCAGCCCCGCTGTTGATTCGCTGACCAGAAGCGAGTTGCGCCAAGGTCTTCTGGAGCGACATCTGGGTGCTGTTCAGTTGGTTCTCCGCCGAGAGTGCCGGAATATTGTTCAGAATGCTAAACGACATTTGAAAGGCTCCTTTCCTCTGTTTGAATGTTCCGTTTCGGCGATTAGGAGCCTCTCCTTGGAAGGTCATTCCCTCAGGGGGCTTAGCTCGCTTATTTCACGGAACTTCTCGTTCAATCAATTCATCGGCACAATCAGAGGGAAACTTTAGCCCGAAACCGTGAGTTGCACCTCGGCTGTTAACTTTTCGAGCAAATCACTAACAGGCTCGCCCGCACGGGCCAGCAGTTCGGCGATTGCCTGTTTGAGCACATCGTCGCTGGGAAAGATCATGGTCCCTACGTGCAGGACGGCGGCCGAGCGTTTCCATTCGCCTAGATTCGCCCACAGCGTCGCCGCACGCAGAAAATCCGCTGGGCGGGGGATGCGAACCGAGCGAAGCTTATCTTCGGCGGCTTCGGCCGCTTGGGCCACCCTCCCCAGCCAAACCAGGGACAAGATCAATCGATCGTGGAGCTCGGGCTGCTGGCGTTGTCGCGCGACCGCATTCCGGATCTTTTTCAATCCATCTTCCACGCCGCCCGCGCGTACCACGGCAAGGCCCAGCTTGCTTTCGAGCAAGAGAAGGTCCCGCGCGGATTTCATCGCTTGCGTGTAGGCCCGCACAGACTGAGGAAATTCCCCCAGATTGTAGTGTGCGTCGCCGATCGTTTCGGATACGAACGAGGTGAGGTGGCCTTGCTTCTGCGCTTTCTTGAGGCACTGGAGCGCTTGGCGATGGGCCCCGAGCTTGAAATGAGCAAGCCCTGCGAAAAACCAGGCCACTCCCATCCTCGGATTCAACCGGCAAGCCTGCTCGAAATATTGGAGGGCTTCGGCGACATTTCCAAAGTTGTCGAGTTCCACCATGCCCAGTTCCAGATACGCCTGAGGATTGTTGGGCATTTCCACGATCTTCTGCCGTCCGAGCTCCCGATAAAAAATGTTCTTACGTGCACGCACCTCTTGGTCCGCGGCAAGGCCAAAATGATGGATCAGGAAAGGCGCATGTTTCAAACTCAGGCAGGAGTCCTCGATGCTTGGGCCAACGCTTTCATGCACTCGACCCACAAAACGAATCCGCGGGTCTCGACGGAACAGCCGCACATTCTCATGCTCGACGTAGGCGGGAAAAATCTTCACGGCTGCCCACTGCGAATCATTGGTCGTCGCGGGGCGGTCCCACAACCGGTCTTCAAGGCTCAGGACGTAGTTCCGGATCGTAACGAGGTAACCGGCGACTTGGCTCGCGTTGAGCATGGATGGAATCAGGCTGGCGGACAGGGGATCGAGCTGTTCGTCGGCATCGAGGGACAGGATCCAGTCCGAGGTGATGGCCTCAAGAGCCTGATTTCGAGCGGATGCGAAGTCATTGGTCCACGGCACATGAAGGACGCGGGCTCCGTAATCCTTTGCGATTTCAACGGTTTGATCACTAGATCCGGTATCGGCAATCACCATTTCATCGACAATACCAATCGCGCTGCTTAGGCACGCACTAAGCGTGCTGGAGGCGTCGCGGACGATCATCGAAAGAGCGAGTTTTGGCATGGCCAAACTTTCTCCGGTTCTATTTTTGATGGCAAATAGGATTCAAACCGCTTCTGCAAGCAATCGCTGAATCCTCTTCAGATATATCGGCAGAATATGTTTCCACGTGAATCCCTGTTCGATTCGGGCCGCAGCCCTTTGACCCCGACCGGCGGCTTCCGCGCGATTCTCGAAGACGTGGCGCAAGGTCTGGGCCAAGGCCGCAACACTTGGTTCGAACCAAGTCCAGTCCCCAGAGAGGGGGCCGAGGGGCGGGAGCGGTTCCGGCACTTCCACCTCCTTTGCCGGAATCAGATATCCCTCCTTGTCGGAACAGAATTCCACTGCCGGACCCTCCCCAGTGGTGATAACCGGTTTTCCGCAGGCCATGGCTTCAATTAAGGGCATGCCAAATCCCTCGCCCCGATAAGGCAGAACGAGCGCATCGGCTCCCCGATACAGCTCGGCCAGCGCCGCATCATCCATTTCTTCCGCGAGCACGAGGGTATGAGGTGATGAGCGCCGTGCAGCGAATTGCATAATGTCCACTAATTTGGTGTTGTGGCTGTAGAAGGTCCGGGATCCCACATCCTTGATCACCAGTGTGACGTCTTCCTCCGGTGAGAAAGCGTCTGCGTAGGCTTGGAGCAGGAGATCGATGCCTTTGCGCCGGATTGTCCCGCCCACAAACAGGAAAACGAACCCCCTGCTGTTGGGCGGACGCTTGGCTGGCCCATCGGGACGGAAAATTTCTGGATCGACCGCGTTGTACAAGACATGGACGCGGTCTGGCGCAAGTCCGGCGCCCACCAGCGCGACGCGCGTGAACTCGGAAGGAGTCCAAACCTCATCCACATGGGCCTCGATTTCTTCAATCCATCGAACAGGGACGGCTTTGTGCTCCCAAGGCAAAATGCAAGCGAGTTTACCCGAAGTTGTGCCCGTGAAATCCGGCGGCCACTGATGCCGGATGGTCAAATCCAGACACTCCAGTGGACGGCCTGTGGTTTTGCTGAGTGTCTCGCCATTTTGCAGGGCATGCCTGGAAAGCGTAGGCCACGTCGTGTTGTCCAAAGAGGTTTCAAACTGTGACGATCGGATAAGTTCATGGCCAATGGCTCGATTGATTCGGGAATGTCCTGAGGCATCAAAAATAGGGCCCGCGAGCAATATGCCGCGCTTACTTTTTGAACCAGACATGGCGGGAAGTCGTGCGGGATTCCGCCTGATGGATGATCCCTAACAGGCGCTCCCGCCGAGTGGAATCGATAGCCATCGTTTCTACCAAGCGCCGCCCTGCGAAAGCCATCTGATTTGAAACCATGAAATCCACGACCGGTTCCAGATACCGAGGCTCCCGCCGAGCCATCTCGGCCAACGGATAATGCAGGCGGCCGGCCTTTCCATGTGGCAACCGCTGCTGCAGCAGGGCCCCTACCGCAGGTTCAAATGCGGGTTGTTCCATGGTGCATGGAAACCAGTAGTCGATGGCTTTTTCCTGCTGCCCAACCAGATCGCAAATCAATCCCAGCAGGTATCTTGCGCGGTAGGAGCTTTCGCCGCCGCTTCCCACGAATTCCTGTCCGCTAGAGCGAAGCGCTGTCTCCAGAAAGCGGACTGCTTTGGCCGGGCTTTGCTGCAGGACAAAGCAAACGGCGTGAAGATAGGGGAATTCGGCGCAGCCCGGAAATGCCTGCGTTCCGAGGTCGAGCAGTTCGCCCGCCTTCTCCCACTTTTTACATTTCATCAGCACAACGATGAGATTGCGCAGCACCAGAGAAGAGAATTGAACATCGCCGGCGCTGGCGTTCCAAAGTTCCAGCAGAGAATCGAGGCCAGAACCACTCCTTTCCAGTTCCTGCCAGATCGTCAAAGAGAGCCGAGCCCATGGCTTTCCGCAGGCCCTCCATGCGGCCTTGCGTTTATCGGAGGGGTTCGACCCCGCGATACGCAGATTGGGATTCCAGGACGCGGTGGCCGACTTTGCCACCAGCAGGCGGGGTTCCAGCCCCAGCAAGTCGGCGTGTTCCAGATATGGCCAATGCACGATAACCGCCGTGTCCCGAGGCTTCAGAGAAAAAAACGGGCGCCGCCAATCCGCCGGCGAGCCGCTCATGGGCAATTCCCCCTTGCACCAGATGACCGCGCCGTCAAAATTTGCCGGAACCCTGCCGCTGTTCATGACCGAGAGGGTTGCCAAATCAGGGTCGTCCGTGAGGCTCCGGACCAGTTCCGGGAGCATGTCCCAGGACGAGGCATCGGTGAGCAATGCCACTTGCGGGCTTCGCGCGCATGTGAGGCGAATGGTCTCGGTTACAGGCGAAACAACGCTGATGCCCATGGGTGCTTCTCCAATCTCTGTTCATCCTTGCAGAGAGCAATTGCGGTCCTGGTGCCTTTCGGATCCCAGAATCCACGCACAAGGGCCTCGATTTGTTTACTCAACCCAGCAAGTGTGCGATTTTCGCTGTCCACCGCGCCATGACGACGCTGCGGTCGAATTTTTCAACCATCTCTCGGCGGCCGATCCGTGCTTTTTCCTTGGCTTCGGAGCGGTGCGTGAATACGTGGCGCATGAGATGGCGCAGATGATCGACGTCGGGTTCGGCCCACCGGTGGCCGGCAAAAATCTCCACGTCGGTATCGCACGGTGTTGGCGCCAGCTTGTAGTCGATCAAGTAGCTGTTGGCGGTATGCAGGAAATCCAGCTGTCCGCTCCATCCTGTGGCGATGACAGGCATCTCCGAACACAATGCCTCTACATACGGACGTCCCCAGCCTTCTCCTCGGCTGGGCAACACAAAGCAGTCCGCGGATGTGTACAGCCTAGGAAGCTGCCGATTCGGGATTTGTCCGGGAATCCACAGAATCGGGGGAGTCTCTTCCAACCGAAGACGCAACCCTCGTTCAATATGATGCAAGAGTTCAGGCAGCAGATCCGAGTGCGGTCCCGAACGGCCATAGGACCGCAAGATCAGGGCGACGTCTTCATCTTCCTTGAATTCCTGCAGGAAGGCTTTTAACAAAATGTCCGGACCTTTTCGCTGCGTCCACTGAAATACGGAAAGAAAATTGAAGCCGCGGGTTCCAGGGATGCGGAAGGGCGGGTTATCGGGGTGGAAGAGGCTTGTATCCTCTCCCTCCTGCATCTTCACGAGTTTGTGTTCCTTTACGCCCGCGCGCACAAAGGTTTCCATATTGAAGGAGCTGGGCACCCAGATCTCATCCATGGCGTTGCACTTTTCGGCCCAGCCGTCAGGTATGCGATCGGTTTCAAACATCGTCCTGCCAACCAGCCGGCGCGCATACCGGTTGGTTTGAAAATCATGGGCCGGCATGGACTGGAAAAAGACACTCCCCGACAAGTCAATGGGCTGGAGTTTTGCGAATTCCAAGGCAATGCGCGATTCCTGCGCAAGCAGATTTTCCGCATCGTACTGTTGCGTCAGGGGTTCGACGCCCACAGGGATCCCCGCCCCCGCGAGCGACATCACGACCATCAGATTTTCCTGGGCATAGCCGCTGCCCCCGTAAAGCACGCCGCGAAAGGATACGCCTGGGCGCACGGCCCCGAGGGGCACGGCGCAAGGGGTTGAAACACCGTGGTTTATCTGTTTTTGCGTTCCCTCACGGGGCTTGCTATTGAGCAGGCTTGTCCCAAGACTGACCATCGTTTCAGCGCCTCAGTGAAATCGGGCGCTACCACTTGGATGCGCCCCATCTCGGAAGATCCCGACAATTTTGCCGGCCGGCAGAATCTGCCGGGTCTATCTCATGAATTTCTAATAATTTGCAGTTCCGCGGGAGTGATCGTTGCATCGGCATAACCATCGCCAAGACGATTTGGAACCATTATTCCAACTAGTAACGGTTTCGAGAAGCATTATTGATATCTGGATTCAAGATTGAGCCCGATCGGCCGATATTCTACTTGTAGGGCCAATTGTGCCCTTACGTGTCTCTCAGATGATAGGTGGATTCGACCGTGATTGAGCTAACCCGTTTGAACAACCGCCCCTTGGTGGTCAACTGCGATCTGGTCAAATTCATCGAAAACACGCCGGATACGGTCTTGACACTGACAACAGGGGAAAAAGTAGTGGTCTCGGAATCTTCCCAAGTGGTGATTGCAAGGGTCATTGAATTTCGCAGGAGGATTTTAACAAGCCCTCCCTGCGAGCAAGCAATACCAGAGCATTCCTCCGGCGAAACCGATACGGCAGCAGCCAATGATCGTGTTGAGGGATAGGGGCCATGGATAAGAGCAGCTTTGGGGGAGTCATTCTGGCGTTGGGAGGCATTCTTCTGGGGCTGACCCTGGAAGGGGGAAAGATCGCCCAAATCATGCAGCCGACATCGGCGATGATGGTTCTGGGCGGGACCATTGGCGCCGTCATGCTGCAATTTCCTCTGTCGGTTGTGTTACAGGCCTTTGGCAGGCTGGGCACGGTCTTCTTTATCAAAAACACGGATCCCTCGGCGCAAATTGGGCAGATGGTGGCCTTCGCTCAAAAGGCGCGCAAGGATGGCGTCGTATCACTCGACAGCGATGTACAAACCATCAGCGATCCCTTCTTGAAAAAGTCTCTCATGCTTGCCGTGGACGGCACGGAGCCTCAAGAGTTGCGAAAAATGATGGAGCTTGACCTCGACAACAAGGCCGAGCATGAAGAACACATACCGAAAGTATTCGAGGCCGCGGGGGGATTCGCGCCAACGGTCGGAATCATAGGCGCCGTCCTTGGCCTCATTCAGGTCATGCAGCATCTGGATGACATCAACGAGGTCGGGAAGGGAATCGCCGTCGCGTTCGTGGCCACGATTTATGGAGTGGGCCTTGCAAACCTATTCTTTCTTCCCTCGTCCGGAAAAATCAAGATGCGCATCCGGGAAGAGCAGATAGGCCGTGAAATGGTTCTCGAGGGCGTGATTTCCATTTTAGAAGGCATGAATCCACGGATGCTCGAGACCAAGCTGAAAGGCTTCCTCGCCGAAGAACACGAGAAGGAAAAATAAGGGAGTCGCAATGGCCAGAAAAAGGCACGAAGAGCACGCCAATCATGAACGATGGCTGATCTCCTACGCCGACTTCATCACGCTTCTGTTCGCATTTTTTGTTGTTCTGTATTCCTCGTCACAAGTGGACAAGAGAAAAGTCGGCAAGCTGGCCATGGCGATTCAGGTCGCCTTTCAGCAGATGGGTGCTTTTCCCACCTCGAACACGAAGTTGCCGCTTTCCGAGTCCGAACCCATGCCGTTCCAAGACGTGCAGGCGATCGAGAACGTCTCCCGATCGCAGGATCTGCAACGATTTGTGCAGCCGCAAAACGGCACATTGAGCAATGCGGTGCTTCCCGGCCAGATTCGCGGCATTCAAGCGGAAATTGAAAAAGCGCTGGCGCCGGAGATTCTCAAGCATGTGGTAGAAATCAAACAACGGCGAGAGGGTTTGGTCATCAGCCTGCGCGAAATGGGGTTCTTCGAAAGCGGTTCTGCAACGCTGCGCCGGTCTTCCGCCGATGCAATTGACCGTCTTGTGGGTGTGTTAAGAGACCGCCCGGAAATGTTGAGGGTTGAGGGGCACACTGACAACATTCCCATCCATAATGCTCACTTTAATTCCAACTGGGAGTTGTCGACGGCACGAGCCATCGAACTCATTCGCGTGTTTATCATGGCGTATAAATTTGCTCCGGAACGTCTGACGGCAGCAGGTTATGGTGAATATCATCCTGTAGACACGAATGCTACCCCGGAAGGTAGAGGACATAATCGGCGAGTGGATATTGTCGTGCTTTCCATGCCGACCGTCCCACCGGTTCCAAAATACAATACGGAAGCTAGTCAGTTGCAGCCTCAAATAGGGCCTGCAAACGTCGGACTCGGGGAGCCGGCGGCGCCGTCTAAGTGAACGTGTACTCGGGCGGCACTTTCCGAGGCCCGAACACAACATGGACCGAGTTTGAGCTTGAAATCCAAGTCGCCTGAAATTTCTAATCTTCCGGCTTCTCGATGCGGAAAAGGGTTTGCCGTCGCCCGCCAGCCGATATTGAACTTGAATGAGCGTGTCTTCGGGTATGAGTTACTGTTTCGGGGTGGATTCGAGAACAATTTCCCGGCTGCAGTGGATTCCGATGATGCCTCACGATACGTTTTGGATCGCTCCTTTCTCGAGGGGTTTGATGTCCTATGCGATGGCTGGTTTGCCTTTGTGAATTGTACGCGCGAACTATTACTTGCGGAGTTTATTACATTGTTACCGCCCGATCGAACCGTGGTGGAGGTCCTCGAAACCGTTCCGCCGGATAAAGACGTGGCAGCAAGTTGCAGGGGGTTGAAAGACGTGGGCTATTTGATTGCTCTCGACGATTACGTTATGGACGATCCGCGCGAATCACTGATAGAGGTTGCCGATATCGTCAAGCTGGACATTAGAAGCACTCCACCGGCGGAAATGGCTGCCATGGAGAAGCTGTACCGGAAGTCGGGGTGTCGCTTTCTGGCTGAAAAAATTGAGAGCCGTCAGGAGTTCGAGGCCACCAAGAATATTGGCTGCACGTACTTTCAGGGCTATTTTTTTCGCAAGCCGGAGATTCAGAGATCGCGCCTGATCCCCACGAATCGCCTCAACTACATTCGATTGTTGCAATCCGCATCGCGGACCATTCTCGACTTGCGCGAGGTTGAGGATATCCTCAAGTGCGAGCCTTCCCTTTGTTATAGCCTGCTGCGATATCTGAATTCTGCTACATTTGGATTCTCCAGTGGAATCAGCTCTGTTCGACACGCCCTCTCCTTGCTGGGGGAAAACGATACGCGCCGCTGGATCCGACTGGTTGCGTTGCTTGCCGCCGGACAGAATAAGCCGAGTGATCTGATCCTTTCCGCTCTGGTCAGAGCGCGTTTTTGCGAACTCATCGCGAACGATATCCTAGAGCCTGAACCTGATCTCTTCATGATGGGACTGATGTCGCTGGTCGATTCTATTCTGGAAATACCAATGAGCCGCATTTTGGAGACGATAACCCTAGACGCAGAAATCCAGACGGCCCTGCTTGGCAAGGCGAGCCGTTTGACTCCCGTCTATCAAGCCATGTTGGCCCAGGAAGCAGGGGATTGGGGGCGTCTCAGCGAATTGGCGAAGGGAATGTTTGTGAGTGAACAGGATCTCGAACAAAAGTACTGGGAAGCCACGCAATGGGCGTGGCAGATAACTCACGGCGAATGATCATGGGCTCGGTCTTCTCAGTTGTTCGATGAAGCTTGTTCCGGTGCGAGATCCCCGGCGCCGCCGATCTGATATCCTACGCCTCGAACCGTCCGGATCAATGGCCGGTCACCATAAGACTCAAGTTTCTTTCGCACGTAATTGATGTAAACATCGACGGTATTCGTCGCCGTATCTTCATCCTGAAGATTCCAGGCATCCTTTGCGATGATCGCCCGGGACACCGCCTGCATTGGGCGCTCCATCAAGAATTCGAGCAAAGCAAATTCCTTCTGCGTCAAGTCGATTGCGCAACCATTTCTCTTTACGGTGTGTCGGATCCGATCGAGTTCCAGATCCTCCACCTTCAAAACGGCGGTCGAGGAATTGTTTCGGCGCCGCAACAGGGCGCGGAAGCGGGCGCGCAGCACCGACGAATAAAACGGTTTAGTAACAAAATCGTCGGCACCGGCGTCCAGACAATTGAAATGGATGTCCGGATCGGTCTTTTGGGATAGCACTAGAAGCAGCAGGTCGGGTTTAAAGGACCTGACCTTGCGGACGAGTTCGACACTAGGAGATTCCAGGCCAGATTCTAAGCCGGTTTCCAAATCGATGATCGCCAGGTCGTACTGCCTCATCTGAAGCAGGGACATCAATTCTGTGGCATTTCCAGCGAGATCCACACCGAAATGTTCGTTTTCCAATTGTTCCTTGATGAACTCAGCCAGCGCAACATCTTTCTCGGCAACAACAATCCTCATCGATCCCGCCTTAGACACAAGAGAAATAACGTAGACTTTAACGATAACAATCATAAAATAACTGATGGCGCGCCACAATGCGCGATCCCTTTTGGGATGTCTTGTATTAGTTAATGCCCTGGGGAATGAGGGGGGAAGATTGGCCAGCCCCGGAATTGTCGCCTATGTCCCTGGAAATCCTAATCCCTGGCGGAACGCAACCCGAACCCTCAGGGTCTAGAACTTGCGCCAAGCCATGCCAGCGCTTTCGTCATTGATCCTCCAGCATGCATGAACACGGAGTCCGCATCGTTTTGCGACGCGAATGGTTCATTTTCAGCTGGAGACGAGGCTATTTCCATTTTAAAGAACTTATCAGGATTTGTACGACTGCTGCCTCTCCGAGGTCACTTCTGCAACGCTAACTCTCCACACTTTGACGGGATTATCGCCGCGCTATCCTCCGTGCGATGAAGAGCACCAATTCCCGGTCCTCCTCTTTCATTTGGCTGAACAGGCGGCAAAACTTGGCAAGCAGACGTCCGTCTTTTCTGGAATTGCCCCATATAATATCGTTGGCAGTCTTGCGCTTCGGGAGATTCGGCAGTTTGGGAGGTTCTTCGCCGTCGTAAAATAGCTGGTACATGGGGATTTCCAATGCGCGAGCTATTTTCTCAAGTGTCTCAACCGCCGGGATTGTATGGCCGTTTTCCAAGCGCGAGATGTAAAACCGAAGCAGTCCAGTTTTCTTCTCAATATCACCTTGTGAAAACTTCTTTTCCTCACGCAACGCACGCAATCGATCCCCAATAATCATGGATTGATCCTCCTTGCATTGGGTGAGCTGGGGACACGAAAGCATAACTCAATTTCGACTGGTACATAGGGGCTTTCTCATGCGCACAGCACCCTGAAGTGTTGGATTGGAATTCACCGAACCGAATGCTTCGTTCTGTCAAATTTCTTTCCCTCCGGAGGACTGGTCCCTTAGTCATTCCGACGCGAAAGCTTAAGGCATGCACTAGGTTTGGTAATACATGATGTGCGGGCCAGTCGCTCTATAGGACTGTGGTACTAGTTTTCGTAGGAGCAAAGTAGGCCTCCGATTGTTACTTTGGGACTATGGCTTGGGCGCAGTTCTTGCAGCAGCATATAGCTGGAGGAAATGCCCAGTCATGTCGAACTCTATCCAGCGAAGAAACAATCCTCGCAACAGGTTTGCCTGCTTCGCTCGATTTCGATGGGCGGAGATGGGGAAAGATGGTCCTGAATGGCTATGTGTCGCCAAGGACTTTTCGCACGACGGCATCTATTTTCTTGCTGACGATCATGGGGTACGGGAAAAAATGCAGCTTCTGCTGAGTTTTCCTTACATCGAACATTCGCCGGTGACGGACCGCGAATACCTCGTCGAAGTCATGAGGGTCAATAGGATGAGATCCTTGTTACAGCCGCGCTGCGGAGTGGGGGCGAAACTCATCCTTCCCATGTCCATGCAGCGATACAATGGTCTGCTCGTGCCGGAAATAGCTTTGTCATCAAATAGGAAACGGGACTTTATCGTGCAACATATTGACACAACCGCGTGAAATCTTCGCTTCCGCAGATACCAGCCTCTTCTCCGCTGCCGGTCGATTCTTCTGGTCTTTTGGAACGTTCTCACCCGAATCTGCTCCGAGTCGCATCCGCCGGGGAATTTCATCATCCGAAATCAGGACTTGTCACCTGGCGGGTGAAAGGAGCGGGATTTTGAACATTTGTGCATGCGGTGAAGAGCGAGGATTATACGTGTTCCTATCCCTGGCAGCTTGATTTCGGGCATCTGATATTAAAACCAAAACCTATCATCAAGAGAAATAAAGCGACTTGAAACAACCCAACCTTGGAGATGAGGAATGGGATAGCAGGCTGATATAGACTCTGAATCGCTTGCGCCACATCCCCTTACTCATCGTAGGGTGGTCAGTCGGCGCGCAACATTTGGGTTTGCAAGATCTCTGTAGGAATCTTTCAGCATTATGAACCGATAGAGACAGTGAGGAAATTAATTGCCACAGTCACAAAAAGAGAAACTTGACCGTGCCGCTGCAGGGATACGGCCGCAATGTTCTATGCCAGGATGCGAACGAGAGTTCGGTTACAGCCCTGGAACTGCGGGACATGTGTATTGCGCATTTCATTGCCGCTTGCTATCAAAAATTGGAAGAGATGAATCGGACCACGCATACGTGGTCAGTGGGCGGATCGGCATGGGAGTCCGCGCGCAGGTTTGTTCAGGATTGTATCCAGACTGCGACTGGCCTCTCTCGGCAGAGTCATGGCCTTTCTAACTTGGAGCGTGCTCGGCTGGCGGACATCGCAATCTGGGCAACTGAACTGGGCCGGCAGTTGCGGCGCAGTCCGAGAAGTACGTTAACCATCCCCATCTGGTTGATTTCGGAAAGGCCCGGCAACTCCTGGGAAGAGGAAACGTGTACGCTGGACATCAGTCGCCATGGCGCGCGAGTGATTTGCCATCACATCGCCAAGGATGATGACATCCTAAAAGTCCACCGGCTCGACACTTTGGAGCAGGTTGAAGGACGGGTTGTGTGGCAACACCAAACGACGTCCGGCACCCAAGAGATCGGCATCGAATTTCTCCGGGTGGAGGGAACGTAAAGCGATGACCCGGAGAGCGGAAGGCGCTATGCTGCGCGATTCCTGGCCGACAGCATGCTTTGTCTTTTGCTGATGGCTGTTGCCGCAAGGAATACCGATCATCACATGCTCGGCAATTTCCACACCTTGAATAATGCTAGCTTCGCTTGGTCATCGCCGGGGAATACGAAGAGATTGATGTTGCGGTGATCTTATTTCTTGCTCCATCGCAATCGAGACCGGAAGTTATTATGCAGCATATAGTTTCTTCAGTAAGGCAATGTCCCACAAACTGTGACCCTCTTTCAATGACTCATCGAGCTCATGCGCCAGCACATTGGCTACATATACCGCGGTAAGGGCATCAAAATGCCGATGAGGCACCCGTCCTGGAGTGTGATGGAAGGCAATCGCTTCCGTAATGGGGATAGGGAGTCCCCAAAGACCAAGCAAGTAGGCTCCAATCTCGGCACGAGTGACTCCACAGATTTCTTCCTCGATTTGATAATGAGGCCGATCTTGTTCCCGCGATATGGCTAGGAGCCGGGCGAACTAATCCGGAGTTTTCCAAGCAAGCACAAGTTTTCCTATGTCATGAAGCAAAGAGGCGACGACTGCAGCATCTCTCATGTCATTTGGCATGTTCATGCCTGCAGCGATCCTTGCAGTAAAACGGGCGTGGTCTTGCAACTCTTCCTTGGAAAATCCATAAATCTCCTGTGTCTTCTCAAAGATGCACATCACCTCCGTTGAAGCGCTGGATTCTTGATGAGACTCAGACCCAATTAGCCCGTCGCGAGCTTGACTGTGGCGATTTCCCGCCGTGTTCGCAGGCAGATATCCGCGTGTCATTTCGTTCTCAGAAGAAGGTGGTTAATCTAGTCGCACTAATACGAAGAAGCGCACTTGTGTCCTGGAGGGTATTTCCGACGCCGGGTTAGGTCCTGAGGACAGCCTCAAAAGTAGCCGCTATTCTTGTTGGCTCTTGCATGATCAAGTAGGAGTGGCCAGCCTTCAGCTGTATAGAACTGAAATTTCTTATTTAGGGTGCGCAGTGAGCGCATGCTGATCGAGCAATTGCAGTACAACCTGCTGTTCCGGTGGTTTGTGGGGATGGAGATGGACGAGACGGTCTGGAATCACGCGGTATTCAGCAAGAATCGAGAGCGTTTGCTGAACGAGGAGATCGCAGAGTCATTTTTCCAACGGGTGCTGGAACGGGCGAGGCCGTACATGTCGGATGAACATTTCACGGTGGACGGCACGTTGATTGAGGCATGGGCAAGTCAGAAGAGCTTTCGGCGGAAAGACGGCAAGGGCAACCAGCCGGGAGCAGGAGGGGAGGTCGATTTTCACGGGGAGAAGCGGAAGAACCAGACCCATGGATCGACGACGGATCCCGATGCTCGGTTGTTCAAGAAGTCCAAAGGCAGCGAGGCGAAACTACGCTACCTGGGACATGTGTTGATGGAGAACCGCAACGGGCTTTTGATGCAGACGTTTCTGACCGAAGCCAACGGAAGAGCGGAACGGGATGCTGCGATGCCTTACCTGATCGACACAGCTGCAGGAAACTTATTTTGGGGTGATTGGTATTGGTGTCAGATATTTGACGATGTCTGGGTTCGAAACCGTAATAATTGCATTGTCCACCTGAATCGGCTCGCGGGGCAATCTGACCTTTCCGCTAGGTATGGTTAGGCCTGGCGGAACTGCTGCCGATGGTACAACTCTGAATTCCAATTCGCCGGCTGGGAGATTGCGGAGAATGAATTTGCCGTCGCTATCGGTAACGGCCATAATGCCATGGATCGTAAGTTGAACGCCCGCAAGTGGGTGGAGCCCTTGAGTGTCGGGACTATTTAGGCGACTTTGCTCGGTCGGGTCACTCGTGGAATTGATGTCTTGGCTTTTCTCGCCGGACTTAAAATAAAAGTGGCCTGCAATTGAGCGCAACGCCTGCACTGGGATGTCACGAATAATCGTGGCGGTCGGATCAACATGAAATTGAATAGGTTCAACAGAAGCTACATAATTAGGGGGCAGCGTCCCGCGATCAAGCGTGATCTGGTACTCGCCGGGTGGGACTGCATAGAACTCGTAGTCGCCGCCCCCGTCACTTTCTACTCGCCGCGTCAGTCCGTTTCCCGAAAGCTCGATTACGATACCCTTCAGTCCATTCGCATCAGGTTCCCGAGTTCCACTTTCCAAATAATCATTGAAGATGGTGCCTCTGATTCGGGAGAAATTGACGATACCAAAGTTAACTTCGCTGGTTCTTCCTTGGTTCAATTCAACATGAACATCCGTTGGCCCGGTAACGCGAACCGCTTCAGAGAATTGAGCCAATGGGACGGTCACTCGGTAGGCGTCCGGTGTCAGTCGCGAAAATTCATACTGGCCTTCTGCGTCGGTAACGACCGTATCGCCGGTATTCAAAATCACCTTCACACCGGGCAGGCCTGGCTCACCGGAGTCAAAAATGACCATTCAAGTTGAGATCACGGAACACTCGGCCGTGTATGTAGCGCCGTTGGCGGAAAGGCAACCAGGCGGGGGCTCCCATGGAAACTTTTGTTCAGACCAATTGCAAATACAGTGGTGCGCTGCACTCCGGCGCTTTGCGGAGCGATAAACAATGCGTTTGATAGAGAGGAAGTGAACTGCATCGAAGGTGTGACTTGATAGGAAAGGGCGTAACCCACCAGCATGGTGTTGGAGTTGTGGCCAAGTCCAGCCGCATTGATTGAATATCCGAGGCTGGGGCTGAAATTCAGTTTTTCTCCAATGCGAAATTGTCCGCTTGTAGTTATCTGGGTATCCGAAGGCTGCAGGTTTTGAAGCATCGCCCGAATTTGCGGGTCCAGCAGCGAAGACTGGACAAAGGCAACCGGGTCATTCAGAAACAGTTGCTGAAGACTCCCCGGCAACAAGTCGATTTCCTGCCTCAAACTATTTTCAAGTGACGGACTGTTGCGGGTGTGCTGGAAACCCAGCGTGAGAAATCCAAATTGACAGGGACGCTTAGAGAGTCTGCCGCGATCAATTGTCCATTGGCATTAAGCTGCAGGGGATCACTCAAAGCTCCCACGGTTACCTCTGCGGTGTTCGATACTCCTGATCCAAAACGCGAATTCAGGGCGACATCAAATCTCTGCCCCTTGCTGCGGCTCAGTAATACGGCTCCAATGCTGCTGCGTGTGTAGGCGTAATTCAGGGTAATCGCCTCTTGTGGAGTAATCGCGAAGCTGATGTTCGGGTTCACGTAGTCGGACACGCCCCCTATAGGGAGAAATAGCGTTGGTTTTGAATTGCTATGTTCGAAAAAGATTGAACTTGTAATCCTGCCATTTAGTTTTAGCGTGCTCCCAGCCGAGACCGACGATCCTCCCGCAAAAAAAAGTTGCAACTGATTCAGTGGAAAGGTGGCGGAGGAGGAAGTGCCAGACGCAAATCCTGTGAATCGTTCGCCTGCATATGAGGCCGTACCTTCCGCCAGTCCACCGCGAGTGCTGATGCCGAGAATCCCTTGGACACCCCATTGAGAAGTGGGCCGGTAGGTCATTCCTGCGGTCTGAAAGAAGCTGCTGATCCGCTTCTGGCCGATGCCAGGCAGGTAGGGTGGAGAATCCACCCAGCCGGTTGTCGTATAGAAAGAAAGATTCTGGGATTGGTTTCGAATGAAATTCAAGCCAGCAATATCGCGGGTTCCGCTTAAATTCAGATAGTAAGAAGGCAAAGTCGTACCGCCAAAGAATTCGTATTGGTTTGCACCTTGGCGAAATCTGTCATCGGGAACTCCGTTAGAATTCAACGTTAAGCGCGCGCCCCTGATTATGTAGACGTTATACAAAGAATTGGACGATACCTGAGCTTCCACTCCCCCATTCACACTGAGGGGAAAATCGATCAGGTCAATCTTGGCTCTCTGGGTCATATATTGAATGGATGCCGAATTTGCGTTGAAGCCCGGCGCGCCGAAAACAGTGCTGTCCTGTACTTGCCCGTTTATTGTGAGCCGACTTATGTCAGTCTGTTGCCGCCACTCAAAATTATGGAGGAAAAGAAGGTCAGCATGTCCCTGTGGGCCGATGAACGTCTGCATAGAAGATCCCCACATACCATGCCCCATCGCATCGAGTGCACGTTGCGACATGGTTGGTGGAAGAGGAATGTCCGGTGTTTCGACGACTCGGATTCTCACGGTTTGGCGATCGCCATTGATCCAAACAAAAGCTACTGTGTCGCCTCTACCTACTCCAACGAACTTGATGAAGTTTGTTAGCACCTCTGCGTGGCAAATGGATTCGTCCATCACAACAGCATTTGAGACACCCTGCGCGGGGATTGTAATAGAACTTCGGTAATATACTTCCACGAAGTTCGAGAGTGGCGCTTGTGCGGCGGTAGGGAGACTAACGAGAGTAAGAAACAAAACAGAAAGAATCAACAGTTGCGGAAAAATGACTCCTTCTAAGCGAATTTGATTCCGTGCAGTTTGCGCAGATCACCTCCCCTCGGCGCATCGTGCGGTCATTGGATCTCATTTATTCGCCGCGACAGAGAAATTAAATTCCTGGTTATAAATCTTGTTCTGACCGTAGAGGATCGTCAGGATCGCGGTGTAATCTCCCTGCGGAAGCGTGCCGGTCCAGGGAATTGAAAGACGCTGCCGTTGCCCAGGAAGAAAGCGCTTTGTTTCACCCTCCGCTTTCGCTATTACGCTGTGCCTAGAATCCAAAATAGCAACTTTGGTGTCCGGGAAGAGGTGCGTATTACTATCGTTCGCAAGCAAAAAATCCACGTTCATCGGCAGTGTTTGTGTCGGGGCCGTAAATTGAGCGTCAGAAACTGTGATCTTGTAATCTTCCGTATTTTCAGCGGTCAGGAGAATCAGGCATCCGAGGCGCATATTCGTGTAAACGGCTTTTTTGTCAGCAGTAGCCGCTTCGGCAAGCTCTGGCTTTGACTCCGCGAATGCCACGGCGTAATACCCTCCGGATGCGCGAAGGGGCGGTGTGACGATAACCTGTACCTTTCCCGTTCCGTTCGAAGGAACATCCAACTCCCGGGGCACAAACTCAATCCAAGTGGCGGCAGAGTGCGGTGATGTTCCCGCAGGGTCAAATATCTTTTCGTTCTTTTTGTTGTACCAGAGATCCGTCGCAGAAAACCGAATCGTTGTCGCAGAATCGGTATTGTTCGAGAACGAAAGGTCAAACTGGAAGGGCTGCCCGGGCTTGAATTTGTACTCCATCTGAGCCGGCGCCATGGCCAGGGATTGCGCTCCGGCGGAAGGAGTAAGCATGCCAAGATAGAAAAGCATAATGCCGATTGCCAGTGCCAACTGGAAACATTTCGACATTTTAATCCAAATCGATGATTTTGTTCTCATGGGGCGGTTATCGTATAGGTGAGAGTGGCATTGTCAGTTCCCCGAAATGCGCTTGCTCCATTTGCATTCGAGACAAACAGCCCAAGCTGTCGCGAGATGGTCGAGCCACTGCTAACCGTCGTTATGAGTGCCGTTGGGGAACTACTAGTTAGAGAGATAGCCGCATAAGGCCCGCCGCTCGTTACAGCATCTTCCAGCTTCAAAATGGTTGGATGAACAAACGCCGTGCTCACATAAACGCTTAGGGAAGATGTACTCGAACTTTGACCAGAGAAAGTGGGTTGCAGGAGGTAAGGTGTGGTGTAAATCACTCCTCCGCTAGCCGAAACCACGCTCACGCCGGAGGTCTGGCCCAATCCCAATACCATTTACGTTCCCATAATTTATGGAGAAGTCGGAAGCGGGGGATATTGCTAGTCCTCCTGACGCTGTTGCAAGGACCAACTGGACTGCCGACTGTACGTTTTCCGACGGGCTATTCAGGCGTAACGATCTGATGCTTTTTAGGGCCATCCCGTTTGCGTCATAGACCAGGAATAGCAAGGTTGCGGAGTCAGAACCTGTGAAAGCCCCAGCCCCGTTTGCGTTACTCACAAACAACCCCAGTGATCCCGTCACAGTGATGTTGTTGGGAATACCTGGCGCAGGGATGACGACCGTTGGCGAGCCAAAAGTCGTCGAAATTGGCGTGTAGGCTGCTGCGCTGCTACAACTCGAGCTCGGATAACAGCTTTTCAAAGCCAATGTGGATGGGTGAGAAAAATTGGGAATTAGGACAACCGATACTGCCACGGGGTTGCCCGCGCCCGCGCCCGCGCCCGATATCACCATGTTATATGGTGTCGTGTACAAGACTCCCCCCGTGACTCCAGAACTGATAACCGTAAGACCAGAAGACGGTGTCCCAACGCCAAGCCCATTGACGCTGCCAAAGCCGGTACTGAAAGGTGACACCACACCTGAAATCAATAATCCTCCAGACGCGCTTGTGAGCTTGATGTCTTGGCTCCATGCAGGGCTGCCGCCAAGCAGGAGAGCAAAGAAGAACAGAATGGGCGCGGTCAGCCAGAATGGCCGTCCCGCCCGAGCGCCACACATTTTTTCGCGTTCGGGCGGAACGACCAGCTCATTTCTGCGATCATCCGGAGCACAAAGCACGAAGGCACAAATCACTGCACAGTTAGCGTATAGGTGATCGTGGCAGCGTCTGCGCCGGTCAAACCGGCACCGTTCGTTGGGGCAACCGAAACGCCAACGTAGCGGGTGAGAGCGGTTCCACTGGTCGCGTTCGTGGCTACGTTTGTTTGGCTGCCTACTGACGTCGACATCGCCGTCAAATTAGCTATGGTTGCCGGCGAAGCGGTGGATTGGACGACGGACAGGCTGGCCTTTGCGAAGTTACTGGACACATAGGCCGTGATCGTGTTGGTGGACACTGCTTGGCTGGTGAATATCGGCGTCACTTGGTAGTCAGTGTAGTATGCGGCGTTCGTGGTGCCCGGAGTGGTTGGAGCAAACTTATTACCGCAGGAGGCGTTATTGATCGCAAGGGCATCTACGTTGCCAAAGCTAACGGCATAGTCCGTCCCACTACCCGCTGTAACCGCGCACATTGTGCCCGTCGAAAGAGTGAGCTGTATTGCGTTCTGCACAGTTACATTCACTTTCAGCGTTGGCGAGACAGTATTGGTATTTGTTGCTTGGGTGTTGGCAAAAGCCGAACCGGTCAAAAGAACTATCATTAAGGCAAGAAACGCTACGCGCTTTTTCATAAAATCATTACTCTCCATGTGTCCCGCCGTTCGAGGGACTTGTGATTCCTGCTTTATTGCCTTCTTGCGAGCACACGGGAGTTTCTCAGTAGCCGAGCACTCGCTTTATAGTACTTTCGTACTTATTCCAATTGTTGTGTGCCCAATGTGCAAAAAGAG
Organism: Terriglobia bacterium; assembly: GCA_963779275.1. Lineage (GTDB taxonomy): Bacteria > Acidobacteriota > Terriglobia > Acidiferrales > UBA7541 > Palsa-360. The sequence goes on along the minus strand of CAVZXL010000011.1, from coordinate 510,203 downwards.
GGTATTTTGATAATCAGCGAAAACGAGAAAGGCGTCCCAATTTGGTATTGGTAAAGCCCAATATCGAATAATGTAATCAGGGGAGAGAAGATGCCAATTCGAGTCTGCAGTTCTATCCTATTTCCTAGGTTGATGGGGATGCCGTGCGCGCAGACGCACAATTTGCCAGCATATTTCTGTTTGTATGCCGGAAAAAATAACAGCAGGAACGGAACAAACGCCAATAAAGGTGCATCAGGGTTGGAATGGGCTTAGATCGCGAAGTGATCCGTTGCAAAATCTGCGGGCTTGTGCAGTACTGCACTCGCGTGCGGAATTGCCGCCGATGCCTGCGCTTGCTGCCGCCTAAGGTAGAGTTTCTTATTCCGCCTCCGGAGCTGCAGGAGTTGCCGGACGACGACCAGCATCCCTTCGAAAAATCGCCAAATCGCAAGAGGGTCGAGAATATTGGGCAGCGTATCCGGCAGTTGCGCGAATCGTGTGGGATGACGCAAACCCAGCTCCAGATGCGCGCGAGAGTTTCCCACTCGTGGCTGTCTCGGATCGAAAACGGACAAATGATGCCCAGCCTTGGGACGCTCGAAAAAATTTCCAAAGTGCTGGGTGTCGGCATGAACCATTTCTTCGTCTTAGAAACCAATGATAAAGCTCTCTTGGAGGATCCCTTCATCAAGCGATTGCGGCCGTTCCTGTGGCAGCTTGACAGGAAACAGTGGCAATCGACTCTGAAGCGCTTGGCGGCATTCAGCTGAATGCCGCGCACAATCTTGTCCCTTGGCACAACTTCAGTCTGCCCGAATGGACGACATGATGCACCAGCTGATCCATCCGACCACGGTGGCTCGAACCCCATCAGCCGAGAATGTGAATGATTTAGTCACATATTCGACGGTGTCCCTTTTGCTGGAGTAACGACGTCTCCCACTCGAGCTGTCACGATATCTTCGAGAAGTTGGTCCTACCCAATTTTCTGCTGTGTCCAATCCGCTGTCTTAAACGCGAAGAACGTCATCATAATTTCGTGCACAGCAGGAGGATGGAGCTCGGACAAAGCGCAAAAAAGAGCTCACCTCAGTAGCATATTTTTTCGCTAGACAGTGCTGATTTCAGGTCTTCACCGTCAGACAATTCCTCGATGAATTGCCGGAGCTGTTCCGACGTTCGCATAATGACCTCTAGTCGATTTGTGAGTGTGGGAAGCAGAACGCCAGTTTCCAATCTTCCTGAAGCATTGCGCACATCCTAGCGGGGCCCTCCACGATTTCATTGCTGCTCAGTGCTTCATAGCGCAGATGCTGCTTCTATTTTTGCCGAGGTTAATGATTGCTGATGTGTTCGTGCGCGATGAGCAAAGAACCGCCAGTTCCACTGGTATGGCCATAGACTGTCTGACCGAAACGGAGCCCATATTCCCGCGGAAGGAAGACTTGTGGCCCGCCCGTTGCCAATAAAGGGAACTTCACTGGACTTTTCGTAATTGCCTAAGTGGGACTAGCAGTACCGCGGGTTCTCATAACCCCTTTGATAATCAGTGTGTGACGGTTTTCCTCTTTTTCTAACAAGTCTCCACATTGGTACAAGAATTGCTGTCTGGGATGCCGGGAATGAATTGGCAATTGCCACTTTCGACTCATTATGGCGTTGAAGGGAAAAACATGTCACACCAACTGACGAGTTCTGAATTCGCCTCGAAGCGCAATCCGCAGGTCGGGATTGCCGCCGGGCTGATGGATCCGCGCGAAATGCGAGCGCGGACGGTGGCAATGGCCGCCAAGAATGCGAAGATCGAAGACCGTCTACGGGACCGCGCGCGCGAAGAGCCTTGGCCTATCGCTGCGCGCTGATGCTGGCCGTCCTGGCGGGATTGTTTTCCTGGGCTGGTCCGGCGCAGGCTCAGATCAGAGTGACGACGGAGCATAACGACAATGCCCGGACTGGCGCGGACACTCAAGAAACGGTGTTGACTCACGTCAACGTCAACGCACGCAATTCGGCAAACTGTATTCGGCTACCGTGGATGGCTACGTGTATGCGCAGCCACTCTATCTGTACCATGTCAGCATCAGCGGCGTGTTCCACAATGTGGTTTATGTTGCCACCGAACATGACAGCGTCTATGCCTTCGATGCCGACACCGGGAGCAACTCTGGCATGTCAGCTTCATTAATCCACCGTCAGTTACCACGGTAAGCCCTGCCGATGCAAGCGCCCCCTTCGATCTGATCCCGGAAATCGGGATCACCGGAACGCCGGTCGATCGACCCGGCGGCTGGAACCCTCTATGTGGTTGCGAAGACCAAGGAAAGTGGATCGTTCGTACAGCGCTTGCATGCGCTGGACGTAGCGACCGGGGCGGAAAAATCCGGCAGCCCCGTGGTCATCACGGCATCTGTATCGGGCACGGGTGATGGCAGCGTGAGCGGCACGCGTAGCGTTCGATCCTTTGCGGGAACACAATCGTCCCGGTCTGCTTCTGGAGAACGGGCATCTGATCATCGCGTGGGCATCGCACGAAGACGTATCCCCATTTCACGGTTGGGTGATGTCGTACAACCCGACGACGCTTGCGCAGGAAGCCGTTTACAACACAACTCCGAATGGGGGTCTTGGCGGGATCTGGATGAGCGGCTCAGGGCTCGCAGCCGATTCCAACAACGTCTATTTCTCATCGGGAAACGGCACCTACGACGGCACCACCGATTTCGGCGACAGCGCGCATGAAGATTGGCCAGCCGGCGAGCGGTTCATTTCCGATCGTGGACTGGTTTACGCCCTTCGATCAGAGCCAATCTGGATACGAACGATCTTGATCTTGGTTCCGGCGGAGTCGTGTTGCTTCCCGACCAGCCGGCGGGTCTCCGCACCAGCACTTGCTGTTGACGGCGAGCAAAGAGGGAGCGATCTATCTCCTCGACCGCGACAACATGGGTCACTTCAATGCCAGCAATGACAGCCAAGTTGTTCAGACCATTCAGTTGGAGCGATTCGCCGACACGTTTTTGGCGCGCCAGCGTGGTGGAACAACACCGCGTATTTTGGCGGCAGCGGACAAGTAAACCAACCCGGCGATTTCATGAAGGCATACACTTTAATCCCGTAACTGGACTTTCGAGTTCCACTCCTACTACGGAGACCTCCACGAGCTTCCAGTATCCCGGCCCGACGCCCATCCGTTACCTCGAACGGCACAACCAATGGGATCGTGTGGGCGCTGGAAAACGCCCAATTCGGCAATCCCGGTCCGGCCGTGCTGCATGCGTATGACGCAACGAACCTCGCCACGGAATTCTACAACTCGTCAACCAGAATTTGGCTCGCGACAACCCCGGCACGGCAGTGAAGTTCACGGTGCCCACGGTCGCCAACGGCAAGGTTTTTGTCGGCACGCAGAACCAATTGAGCGCGTTCGGACTCTTGAATCCACCGACACTCGTTTCGATCGCGGTAACGCCCGCGAACCCATCCGTTCCGAAAGGCGCAACCCAGCAGTTTGTTGCGACGGGCACCTACAGCGATTCGAGCACGCAGGTCATATCCGGCTTCGTCAACCTGGACTTCCATCGAACACCGCCGCCGCTACCGTTGCACGTTGGCGGCTTGGCCACGGGTGTGGCCACGGGCAGCAGCATCGATCCAGGCGACGCTTAATTCCATTTCCGGCTCGACCACTACTGACCGTCACCCCGCCGGCCCTGGTGTCGATCGCCGTAACGCCTGCGAATCCTTCCATTTTCTCAAACGTCGCGCAACAATTTACCGCGACCGGCACGTTACACGGATAACAGCACTCAGAACATAACGAATTCAGTGACGTGGACCTCGAGCAACACCGCGGCAGCCACGATTAACTCCACGGGTCTGGCCAGCGGAGTGGCCGCCGGCAGCACGACAATCAAAGCGACTTCCGGAGCGATTAATGGTACCACGAATCTGACCGTACTTCCCGGGCCAGCGCTGTTGTCCATAGCCGTGACGCCGGCAAACCCGTCGATTCCCGCGGGTTCCACGCAACAATTTACCGCGACCGGCACGTACAGCGATTCGAGCACGGCGAACATCACCAATTCGGTTACCTGGACCTCGGGCACGTTGACGACCGCCACGATTAGCTCCACGGGCCTGGCCACCGACCGTGGCTGTCGGCACCTCGACGATTCAAGCAACCATGGCTTCGATCTCCGGCTCCACGACCTTGGCCGTGACTCCGTCGGCGACAGGCCCGCTCGGCCATTGGGCCTTCGATCAAAGCTCTGGCACCCTTGCTCCCGACTCTTCTGGACACGGGTACGACGCCACACTATTTAACGGGACTGCGTGGATCGCCGGAAAGATTTCCGGCGCCATTTCCGCCAACAACACCAATCAATACGTAAGCACTCCCACGATGAATCTTTCCTCCACGCCCGCGGTGACGGTTGCAGCGTGGGTGAACCGGACGTACTCCGCGGCGGAGCCAACGGAGACCACGCTTCTGGAACTGAGCCCCAACTATAACGACAACGAAGGCGCCTTCGGGTTCTTCCCCGACGAAGCAACCGATTGCGGGACGCCTGCCATGGAAATCGGCGTGCACGGCAATGGCGGATATAACGTCAAGTGCTATGCGCAGCCCACGTCCGGCGTGTGGCATCACATCGCGGCCGTTTTCGTCCTGAACAATCCGGTCGCCACGGAAGTGAACCTGTACATCGATGGCGTCCTGCAAACCGCTCTCAGCCAGACGCACACATCGGTAAGTACGTCTGCCTTCGGCAACTTCCCTCTCTATCATGTTCTCGCGAGCCGGGACGTCGTCGTTCTGCCGGCGGCCAGATGGACGATCTGCAGCTGTTTACGCGCGCGCTTTCGGCGAGCGAAATCTCCACGTTGGCCACCACCGTCCCGGCGGACTTCATCGTCTCGGCATCTCCGGCCACGCAAACCGTGATGCAAGGAAACAGCACGACGTATACGGCGACGATTACGCCCACGGGCGGATTCACCGGGCCGGTGACGTACAGCCTGGCCAACCTGCCGTTCGGGGTTTCGGGCACGTTCAATCCCCCGACGGTCACGGCGCCGACGACCTCGACGCTCACGCTGTCGACGCTGGATATCGCCACGATCGGGACGTCCAATTTCTCGATCGTCGGCACCAGCGGAAGCGAAGTCCACACGGCCGCCGCGCAAGTGGTGATCACGGCCGGCCCCAACTTCACGGTGTCTTCGGCGCCCGCTTCACAATCTGTGGTTCAGGGCGCGGGCACGACCTACACGGCAACCGTGGCGATTTCGGGCGGGTTTAACAAGACCATCACGTTCACCGCGGGCGGGCTGCCGAATGGCGCAACGGCGTCGTTTAATCCGACCACGGTCACGGGTGCGGGAACCTCGACCATGACGGTGACCACCGTCATCGTCGACTCCGACCGGCACCTTCCCGCTTACGATCGCGGGCACGAGCGGTGACATCGTCCACACAGCCACCTCTAATCTCGTCGTCACTTCTTCTCCCAACTTCACGTTGACCGCCACTCCCGCTTTGCGGAGCGTGATTCAGGGCAGCGGCACGACGTACACGTCCACGGTAGGTGCGCTGGGAGGATTCACTGGAGTGGTTTCCTTCACCGTGAGCGGGTTGCCGACCGGCGCGACCGGGACATTTGCGCCCACGACCGTCACAGGTTCGGGATCCTCGACGCTTACGATTACCACGCTGACGACAACACCAACTGGGACCTATCCCCTGACTGTGACGGGCACCAGCGGAAGCCTGGTCCATACCGCGACCACGACATTAGTCGTGCTCCCGCCAGTCCCACTCGGCTCCGTTGACAATGCGCACGTCACGGTCTCTGCATGCCTTGCGCCGGCGCAATCCTGCACCGCGTTTCAACAAGGGACCTTCCCTGCCGGCGAACCCATTATGGTCATGGCTTCCTGGGGCGGCGCGACAACCACCGCAACCATCAGCGATGGAGTGAACACGTATACGCCTATCGCCGGGCCTCTAAACGCCGCGATTGGACCCAATCGCGGAGAAGTGTGGCTCGTGAACCCCAGCGTGGGCGCCATTACTCAAACGACGATCACGCTCAGCGCACCTGCTTCCGGCTCTGAAATATTGATCTTTGTAATTCCTCTGCAGGGCATCGCTACCACGAATCCGGTGGATACGAACGTCACGCACTTTACTGCCGGAAACGGAACGGCCATGAGCACGGGCGATTCCGGCTTGGCCAGCACGACCGCGAACGAAATGGTCTGGGGCATGTTCATGGAAGACGCCTTCTCGACGCCCTATACTCCACAAGCCGGGTTCACGAACTTCTCCGGACAGGAAGCAGTGTCCTTGCTGGAGTACAAGAACGTAAACTCGACCGGCATCCAGTCGGCGACCGGAACAAACGGCGTCGCCATAAACAATTGGATCGGCTTGATCTTCGCGTTGAAGACGACAGGCGTGGGAGTTACGCCGACGCTGTCCTCCATCGCCGTGACGCCCACGCTCCCGTCCATCGCGGGCGGCTCGACGCAGCAATTCACCGCGACCGGAATCTTCAGCGACAACAGCACGCAGAACCTCACCAGCACCGCGACTTGGGTTTCCACCAGCCCCAGTGTGGCCACCGTCTCGCACCGGCGGATTGGCAACCGGCGTAGCCGTGGGGACAACGACGATTCAAGCGACGTCCGGCGGGATCACCGGCTCCACGACTCTGACGGTAACTCCGGCGCCGGCTCCCGACTTTACTTTGACCGCTTCGCCCGCATCGCAGTCCATCAACCAGGGCTCCGGCACCACCTATAACGTGACCGTCAGCGGCATCAATGCCTTTGCCGGAACCGTGGCCTTGTCCGTATCCGGTCTGCCGGCCAATGCGACCGGCACGTTCAATCCGCCATCGGTCACCGGAAACGGAGCCTCGACCCTTACGGTCAATACGACGGGTTCGACTCCGACCGGGCAATTCACGCTGACCATCACCGGAACCAGCGGAGCGTTGACGCACAGCACGACCAAGACGCTCACAGTTCTCAATCCGTCCGGCCCCACGCTGCTGACCATCGCGGTGACGCCGGCCAATTCCACGATTGCCCAAGGCCGCCACGCAGCAGTTCGTGGCAACGGGGACCTACAGCGACTCGAGCACGGCGGACGTCACCGGCTCGGTGGTGTGGTCCTCGTCGAGCCCGGCAATTGCAACGATGAACAGCACCGGTTTGGCAACGGCCGTGACCCTCGGGAACACCACGATTACGGCCACGGCCGGCGCCGTCGTGGGCTCCACCGGGCTGACCGTCTCGACGACCGTCTCCGGAATCGCCGGATACTGGAAGTTCGACGAAGGATCCGGCACGACCGCGGCGGACTCCTCCGGGAACGGGCTCAACGCCACGCTGTTCAATGGCGTGACCTGGATCACCGGAGTATTCAACGGAGCGATCTCCGCCGACAACGTGAGCCAGTACGCGAGCACGCCTTTGATCAATCTCACGGGCTCGCATGCCGTATCGGTTTCCGCCTGGGTGAACCGGACGTACACCAGCGGCGGAGCAAGCGGAACCACGCTGTTTGAATTCAGCAACAGCGTCAACGGCAACACGGGTACTTTCGCACTCTTCCCCGACGAGGCGGCCGATTGCGGAACCCCGGCGATGGAAATCGCCTTGCGCGGCGATGCTGGATTCAATATCAAGTGCTTTGCGCAGCCTACCTCGGGCGTGTGGCACAACCTGGCCGTGGTCTACGACGTAACTCAGAACGCAGCCAACGAAGTGACGCTGTATATCGACGGAGTGCAGCAGACTGCCCTGAGCCAGACGCAGAATAAGGACAACACGGCTGCCTTCGGCAACTTCCCGCTCTATCTCTTCTCCCGCGCAGGCACCACGTCGTTCTCCGGCGGGGAGATGGATGATTTCCAACTGTACGGCCGCGCCCTGACGTCGACCGAAGTTCAGGAACTGTACAATGAACGGTCGACGATCCAGGTCGGAGCCGCGGTTGCGCCTTCGTCGCTGACTTTCGGCAACCAGGCGGTGAATACAACCAGCGCCGCCCAGACCTTGACGCTCACCAGCGTGGGGGTAAACCCACTGATGATCTCCGATGTCTCCTCGACCGGCGACTTCGCTTTCCCGTCCAGCACCTGCACCGCCGCGCCCATGGCCACGGCGGCCACCTGCACGTTCGATGTGACCTTCAAGCCGACTGCCTCGGGAGCCAGGACGGGTTCGCTGACCATTACCAGTCAATGATCCCGCGAGTCCTCTGACCATTCCTCTGAGCGGCACAGGCGTGGCAGCGGCCGCTGCCTCGGCTTCGCCGAACCCGGTGGCCTTCGGCAACCAGAATCTGAACACAACCAGCGCACCCATTACCGTGACTCTGACGAGCGCCGGGTCCAGCCCCTGACGATCTCCGGTGTCTCCTCGACCGGCGACTTCGCTTTCCCGACCAGCACCTGCACCGCCGCGCCCATGGCCACGTCGGCCACCTGCACTTTGATGTGACCTTCAACCGACTGCATCGGGAGCCAGGACGGGTTCGCTGATCATCACCTCCGATGATCCCGCGAGTCCCTCTGACCATTCCTCTGAGCGGCACAGGCGTGGCAGCGGCCGCTGCCTCGGCTACGCCTAACCCGGTGGCCTTCGGCAACCAGAATCTGAACACCACCAGCGCACCCATTACCGTGACTCTAACGAGCACCGGGTCCAGCCCTCTGACGATCTCCGGTGTCTCCTCGACCGGCGACTTCGCTTTCCCGACCAGCACCTGCACCGCCGCGCCCATGGCCACGTCCGCCACCTGCACTTGGTGTGACCTTCAAGCCGACTGCCTCGGGAGCCAGGACGGGTTCGCTGATCATCACGTCCAATGATCCGCGAGTCCTCTGACCATTCCTCTGAGCGGCACAGGCGTGGCAGCGGCCGCTGCCTCGGCTACGCCTAACCCGGTGGCCTTCGGCAACCAGAATCTGAACACCACCAGCGCACCCATTACCGTGACTTTAACGAGCGCCGGGTCCAGCCCACTGACGATCTCCGGTGTCTCCTCGACCGGCGACTTCGCTTTCCCGACCAGCACCTGCACCGCCGCGCCCATGGCCACGTCGGCCACCTGCACTTTCGGTGTGACCTTCAAGCCGACTGCCTCGGGAGCCAGGACGGGTTCGCTGATCATTACTCTCCAATGATCCCGCGAGTCCTCTGACCATTCCTCTGAGCGGCACAGGCGTGGCAGCGGCCGCTGCCTCGGCTACGCCTAACCCGGTGGCCTTCGGCAACCAGAATCTGAACACCACCAGCGCACCCATTACCGTGACTCTAACGAGCACCGGGTCCAGCCCGCTGACGCTCTCCGGTGCTTCTTCGACCGGCAACTTCGCTTTATCCACCAGCAACTGCACCGCCGCGCCCATGGCCACGACGGCCACCTGCACTATCGGTGTAACCTTCAAGCCGACTGCCTCGGGAGCCAGGACGGGTTCGCTGATCATCCTCTCCAATGATCCCGCGAGTCCTCTGACCATTCCTCTGAGCGGCACGGGTGTGGTAGGGGCCGCTGCCTCGGCTACGCCTAACCCGGTGGCCTTCGGCAACCAGAATCTGAACACCACCAGCGCACCCATTACCGTGACTCTAACGAGCACCGGGTCCAGCCCACTGACGATCTCCGGTGTCTCCTCGACCGGCGACTTCGCTTTCCCGACCAGCAACTGCACCGCCGCGCCCATGGCCACGTCGGCCACCTGCACTTTCGGTGTAACCTTCAAGCCGACTGCCTCGGGAGCTAGGACGGGTTCGCTGATCATCACGTCCAATGATCCCGCGAGTCCTCTGACCATTCCTCTGAGCGGCACGGGTGTGGTAGGGGCCGCTGCCTCGGCTACGCCTAACCCGGTGGCCTTCGGCAACCAGAATCTGAACACCACCAGCGCACCCATTACCGTGACTCTAACGAGCACCGGGTCCAGCCCGCTGACGCTCTCCGGTGCTTATTCGACCGGCAACTTCGCTTTATCCACCAGCACCTGCACCGCCGCGCCCATGGCCACGTCGGCCACCTGCACTATCGGTGTAACCTTCAAGCCGACTGCCTCGGGAGCCAGGACGGGTTCGCTGATCATCTTCTCCAATGATCCCGCGAGCCCCCTAATCGTTTCACTGAGCGGGACTGGGAACTAATCGGGATCAGAAATTTGAACTCTCGGACTGGTGGACGGCGGGGCGACAGGGTACAGCAGGCTTCTGTGCTGCGAATCACTGGAGCCTCGCCGCTGTGTTTGTGCCTTAATGTATCAAGCGAGAAATAGAAGACTGATCTCAGTGGCGCTGCTGCTCATCTGGATTTCTTGGCGTCTCATTCGAGATTGCCGAATTCATGAGCGACGGAATTGAGACGTTTAGCTCGCCCTAACGACCTTCCGAAACAGCATGGCAGGCTCCGATCCGGTGATCGCCGAAACCGCTCTATCAGGCGAGGAATGCCAATATAGAAAAAAGAATATAGCAAGGAAATTAAGTTCGCTCAGCTACTCGGAGTGAATATCAGTGTGTGTTTCAGTTCGGCTTTGGTGCGGACCTGCTCCTGGCTGAGGAAGTTAGATTGAGTTTTGCGGTCTCGTTCAGGCCCGTGGCAGGATCCGGCACGACATTCGATCTGAGAAGAAAATTCTGCGCCGCATCGAACCTGCCTAAGGGATCAGTCGAAGGAATCCAGATTGAAGCCGCATATGCGCCGGGAGAAAATCCCGCCTCCAGCAGCGTCTCTTAAAACTTAGAAGGCTTACTGATTGGAGCTTTGCGAAATCCACATCGGGTCGGAATCTGCGCACGTGATTTTCGCCCATCGCGTCGTCGATCTCCAGATAATCAGGCCGTGGTTTCGTGGTTTTACTCCTGGGCATGGTGCAATTCGACGATAGAGCGCTTCGCCAACTAGAAGTGACCTTCCGCGCTCCGGAAGTCGCCGCGCAACGGCGCATCTTGCTGGAAAGTGTCGCGGCGCAATCCAGGGACTTCGCGCTCGATATCGGCTCAGGGCATGGGTACAATTCCGAAGATGGTGCTCGATCTGACCGGCAAACCCCACCCAGACGTAAGCATTACGTTCACAAAGCTCGGACCGAATAAGGCGTCGGAAACCTCGACAGATGCCAAAGGGCACTATTCGATGGCCGGCATAACGGGTGGGAAATGCAACGTCGACTTCAAGGCTATTGACAGGGATGGGAATCAACACCTCATTTAGCAGGTGGGGGGTAGTGGTTGCCCAGGTACTTCACCCACGTTCGACGTCAGTATGAAAGAGCTTCATGCGGAGGGAAGACTCGTCGCCGTTGATGCCGCGAGAAAGCAAGCCGAGGCCGAAAAGCAGTTCGCGCAATTGAAGGCCACTTTGAAGAGGGTTCGGTCGCGAACGATCAAATGAAGACGCGCAGCCAGAACTTGCAAGAATTCTGATAGACCAGATAGTCCAGAAAGACCAGCAGGAGTCCATTAAGGCAAGGATTAATCAGGCGGTGAGCTCGGCGGCCATAGAGCTTACCGGGGCGCTGGGTTTAATGAAGCCCGAAGATTCGAACCGGCCCATTGTGTTGTCCCGGTTGGGTGGAGCGTGGGGGAGCATGGGCATTTGGCAAGCGGATACTTACTAAGATCGATAAACTTAAAGCCGGATGTTGCGGCCAAATACGATTCCTTCGGAAACGATCTGGTTAGACTCGAAATTTCGATGATGCCCGAAGGGCGTACCAAAAGTATGTCGACCCGGATCCCACCGATGCGGCGCTGGCCTAGGGCGATTTCGAAACCGTGCTGCATTAGGCCAACCGCATGAAAGAAACGAGCAAGCCCCTGCAGAAGGCTACGATACTCGATACCAAGAATGCGCAGGCCTGGTTGTTGCTGGGGATTGCGCTGGTCAACACAACGGAGGCAAAGGCCTAGGGTCACAAGATGAGACGCGAGATACAATCCGACACGGTTCAAGCCTGTCAGCGTTCTATCGACCTCGACCCCAACGGAGATATGGCCCCCAGCCAAACAGGGGTTAGAGTCCCTGAAAGCAATGGGCGTCGGAATCACCAAGAAAGTCGGCGAGGCGCCTTACAATAAAAGAAGAGTAGGAGGTAATATCCACGTTCGATCCCCCTCATGGACCTTATTCAATTCCCGCCGTCCATATCATATGGTGATGCTAGAAATGCGTGAGCGTTCCGGTAATTTTCGTGCGTCGCAATGCCCAGGAAAATACCACAAAAGAGATGGGAAGAAGAATGACCGCGAAGGCCAGCAATCCCGCAAGCGAAGGCCACAACTCGCGCAACGTGGCATGGCCCAGGATCGCCGCGCGCATTCCTTCCAGCGAATACGTGACCGGAATCAATCGCGCCACCACTTGCAGCCATTTCGGCAGCACCGAGACCGGATACATCATTCCTCCCAACACCGACGAAAGCCCGACCACAGCCCAATTCACAGGATTGCCGCGCTTGAACACCAGCAAATAGCTGGCGCTGAGGATTCCCAGCCCGGAAAAGGCGAGGATCGAGGCTCCCAGAATCAGGGCTGCGCCGCCCCAATTGGCGTCGTGCAATGGAAAGCCGAATAGAACCGCCCCCCACCCCATATAAATCGTCGTGCGCAACGAGAGCAAGGCAAACGGATAGAGGCTCGATCCCGCCAGGATCACAGGAAGAGAAGTCTGCGTCACCAGTAGATTTTCGAGGGTCCCGTTTTGCCGGGATTCGCGCAAGCTTTCGTCGAAGGTGTACAGCGCAACCCTCAGGTAGTCGAAAAAGGCAAGCCCCACCAGGGCGAACGCAAAATATCCGGTATTCTGCGGAAGAGATCTCTCCAGCTGAGGGCTATCGATGAAGCGCGAGAGAAAATAAAAGCTGGCGACTCCAAACAAAGCCTCCAGGGTCTGCACCAGGAAGACAGCGCGGTAACTGCGCGCGACCGCGAAATCCCTGCGAAAAAGAAGCGCCAATTTTCGCAAGATCACTCCAAATCGCATAGCTCCGCTCATTACGCGTCCTGCCCCGCGCGATGCGTCAGGACTTCAAGGGACTCCTCCAGGCTTGTAGCGCCCGCGCCGGCCATCAAACCCGCCGGCGTGTCGCAGCCGAGCAGCCTGCCGCCGCCCAGCACGGCCACTCGTCCAGCCAGCTGCTCAACTTCGGAAAGGGTATGAGAGGCAAACAAAACCGCGGTGCCGTGCTTGCCAACGATATGTTCCAGCAGGAACCTGCGGAATTCCGCGGCCGCTAGCGGATCCAAGCTCCGCGTGGGTTCGTCGAGAAGCAGAACTGAAGGCTGGTGCAGCATGGCCCGCGCTAGTCCCAGACGGTGAATGTTTCCAGTTGAAAGCGTGCGTACCTGGCGATCGAGCAGCGGCCCGAGGCCGAACAGATCCGTAAGTTCCGCGATCCGCAGGGCCGTTCCCTTCGGCGAGAGATTGTTCAGCCCGGCAAACAAATTGAGATTTTCCCTGCCGCTCAACCGCGAATAAAAACAGGCATCCGCGCCGGTATGGTATCCGATCTGGAGGCGGACTTTGGCGGGTTCCCGGGCGACGTCGAAGCCGCAAACCTGCGCGCGCCCGCTCGTGGGAATCAACAGGGTCGTCAGGATGCGAAGCAGCGTTGATTTTCCCGCGCCATTGGCTCCGACCAGGGCCAGAACCTCGCCGTGCTGCGAGCGCAAAGGAAATTCCGCGCAACGCCGGCACGGTCAGGCGCGTCCCCGGATGCAACAGCGCCCGCCATCCGGACACAGCGGGCGGAAAATACTTTTCCACATTTTCGACGCTCAGTGCGAGGTTTTTCACTCAACCGCCGTTATATCCTTTCAAACGCCCTGACACAAGTTCAACCAGAACCCGGAAGTATCTCCACGGCAACGGGGATGCGGAATCGCGATTGCCGTTGCGCGATGAAGCCGCTACAATTCCGGGCATTGGCAGGCGTCGCGTCTTCAGCCGCGACGCAATAAGCAAGGTTCCCAGGGGCGTGGCGCACGAACTCTCGGATTGCGCCAGGGGCTCAAATCCAGTGGTGAATAGGGGAGTGGGCATGAATCCAGCGATTTCCGATCAATCCATTGTCGTAGCCGCGAAAGATCAAGTGTCGTGCGATCTTGCCGGCGAAGCCGCGATTCTCAACATCAAGAATGGCGTCTATTACGGCCTGGACCCGGTGGGCGCGCGCATTTGGAGCCTGATGCAGGAGCCTCGGGCCGTGGCCGAGATTCAGAACACGATCACCGGTGAATACGACGTCGAACCGGAACGCTGCGCGCGCGATCTGGTTGGCCTGCTCGAAAAACTTTTGGCCGAAGGTCTGATCGAGGTGAAGGATGACTACGCTGCTTAAGCTTTCTTCATTGTTTGTGAAGTGGGCGTTCGATCCAAAATGAACCAGCTCTATTTTTGGAGCCGCGGGAAGCAAGACGCCTCCGCGAACTTCATAACTCCCCTCCTGCGTGAGGGAATCCTCCGCGAAATCCGTTACAGTCCAACCCGCGCATGAATGCCGACGAGACCGATGAGAACTCAACGGGAAATCGATGATAGAAGGGCATGAACCATTGCCGGAAAAATGGCGTAGATTCCGAAAACGCCCTCTGGAGGAGCGCGCCCTCATTCTGGACGCCATGATACTTCTGCTTCTGACCCGGATTGGACTTCGCGTGTTCGGTTTTCGCCGGTGGAGGGAATTGATCGAACAATTTTCGCTACGGACGCGCCCTCCGCGTGTGGAGGAACCTGCGCTTATGCTCGAGATGGCGGGACGCACGGTTCGCGCGGTTCGCGCGGTTGAGTTGCACGGTCCGGCGAGACCGAACTGCCTGGAGCGCTCCATGACGCTCTGGTGGCTGCTGCAGCGCGATGGCATTGGGGGGGCATTGCATATCGGAGCGAGAAAGAACGGCTCGCGTCTCGAAGCCCATGCATGGGTAGAGTTGGGCGGGCAAGTGTTGAACGACAGCACGGATGTGCACAACCTCTATGCGCGATTTGACGCCCCGATTGCTGCTGCGGCGCCGGGTGCACATGCCGCCGGAAAGACGGATTTACAATGAGCGGTTTTGTCGGCATCTTGAATCTGGACAAAGCGCCAGTGGACAGGGCGTTGCTCGAACGCATGACACGCAATCTCGCGTTTCGCGGTCCAGATGCGCAGGAAGTCTGGTGCCAAGGCCCGGTGGGTCTCGGCCATGCATTACTGCAAATCAATAGCGGAGTTGCGCTGGAGAAACAACCTGCACAACTTGACGGGCGTCTTTGGATTGCCGCCGACGCCCGGATCGATGCCCGCGCCGAACTGATCGAAAAGTTAAAAGCAAAGAGCCAGGCCGCTGGCGCCCTCAGCTTATCCACCATGGATGCCGAACTTATTCTTCATGCCTACGATACTTGGGGCGAAGCTTGCGTGGAGCATCTGCTGGGCGATTTCTCCTTCGCCATTTGGGACGCGCGTGAAAGGCGTTTGTTCTGCGCGCGGGACCAATTTGGCGTCAAGCCCTTCTTCTACGCCCGGATTGGCTCCTACGTCATATTTAGCAATACGTTGACCTGCATCCGTCAGCATCCCTCCGTTTCCGATCGGCTCAACGATCTGGCCATCGCTGATTTTCTCCTGTTCGATATGAATAAGGATCCCTCGACCACGTCGTTCGTTGATATCTTGAGGCTGCCACCTGCGCATACCATGACGTGCGAGCAAGGAGAGATTTCCGTTCGCCGGTATTGGGAACTGTCGGTCACCACGCCCATCCAATATGCTCTGGATGCAGAATATGTGGAGCGCTTCCGCGAATTGCTCGACGCCGCGGTAGCCGATCGCCTGCGCACGGAGAGCGCCGGGATCCTGATGAGCGGCGGGCTGGACTCGCCGACCGTGGCGGCCAGCGCTCAGCGAATTTTCAATGGCAACGGCGATGTCTCCCGCCTGTACGCTTACACCAACGTTTTCGACAGCTTGATCCCCCACGAAGAGCGCCACTACGCGAAGCTCGTCGCGGATGCGTTGAAAATTCCGATTGAATACATGTCAAGCGATCATATGAAAATCTTCGAACACGTGGATCAGGCGGAATATCATTCATCCGAGCCTAGGCACGCGGCTTGGCCGGATAGCACACCCCATCAGTTGCGACAGCTCGCTGCCAGGAGCCGCGTTGCCTTGACCGGATTCGGCGGAGATCCTGCACTCTGCGGACGGATTTCGGTTCACTTCCGCCGGCTGATCGAAAGAAATCAGTTTGGCCGCGCGCTGGCGGACGCGGCGCGATTTCTCGCGGTGGAGGGACGCCTTTCACGATTGTATCTTCGCACGCGCTGGAGGATATTATTCGCTGCGAAGAGCCGAGGGCCGGTTTGTCCAGAATGGCTGAATGAAGACCTGGAAAAGCGGCTGAGCCTGCGTGATCGCTGGGCGTCCTTGAATCGTATCGAAACACCAAGAGCAGCCGTTCGCCCCGAAGCGCAGGTTGCAATGGCTGCCTCAATGTGGCCGAACCTGTTTGAATCGCATGACGCTGGTTCTACTCGGGTTCCGGTCGAAGTCTGCCATCCGATCTTCGATCTGCGGCTGGTAAATTTCCTGCTCGCCCTGCCCAGACTTCCGTGGTGTTCCGATAAAGAACTCCTCCGCGAGGCTGCGCGTGGTAGGCTGCCGGACATCGTGCGTTTGCGGCGCAAGTCTCCGTTGCCTGCTGAGCCGTTGAATGCGCTTCTTAATCGACCGGAGGCGGCGTGGGTGGACCGATTTGAACCGGTGCCTGAACTGGAAGAATACGTGGTCAGGAACCGCATTCCAGCCGTACATAGAGAGCAGGACACCTGGGCAGCATGGATACATCTTAGGCCACTGAGTCTAAATTTCTGGTTGCGTGGCCAGCCCTGGTAGGGTAAAAATTAGTTTGCGAGGGGTGAACCGTGAATGAACTAGATAAAAAGGGACAGACGTGCGTCCGCAAGAAGCCGTATCAAGAGCCGCGCCTCCACGTTTATGGAGATATTCAAGTATTGACTCACGCAACATTTACGAGTAATCCGAACAGTGATGGCGGGCCGACAAAGACCTGATGAGGGTGGAAGCTGTGCTGGCACCCCATATGCACTGCGGACTTTGAATTGAATCTAATATTCCTCTCTTGGCTATTTCGACCAATTTGGACCAGAGCAGGTAGACATTCGAATTTGGTTGAAAGAAGCTAAATCAATATTTCCCTCAACACTCCCTATTTCCATAAAGATTATTTTTACGCCAGTCAAAATACCGATGAGCAAGGTAACCTGCTCTTCCACGTTGGGATCACTGTTGGCCATGAACACCATTCCTTTTTGCGCGGATTGAGCACGATTTGCCGTAGTGCGCGAGGGCCGTGAAATCTGGGCTGAATCGAGAGCGGCACGCTCGAAGATTCCCTCACATATGGGTCGGGATCGAATCGAGAAGCTTGAAATAAATATTCGCTTGCTCATGGGGGCTCCATGGGCTAGAAATTACTTGTAGGGGCTGATAAGCGATCGACGAATTAAAGGTAACGATGTAGAGACAAAAAGCCGATCAGAACACTGGACTTCCGAGTTTATGGCGATATCCGAGCCCTTTCCCATACGATCGGTACCATGACTGCAGCCACTGACGGCGGTATGGGATTCAGGATTAAGATTTTGTGGTGCGCTTTGAAAAATTTGACTGAACCCTACACATCTTTTGAGGATTGCTTTGCCGGCTTCCCATGTTCTTTACGGATTGAGAGTTGCGAGTAACCTCGCTCTTCCTGGCCTCGCTGTTTGCAATGAGCCGAATTCGGTCGATCTCCGGATTCGACTGAAGGAACGAAAGAAGTTCGCGTCCAAGTTCTCTGCTTCTTTGGGCCATGTTATTTATACCAGTCCTCACTCCAATGGAAATGGTGAGACCATCCTGCGAGTTGGTACGCTTGGTGACGGCAGGTACATCGGATTTTTCTATGGCGACGGAGCGCGATTCGCGATTGATCGCCAGGGTCGTGAGATCTGGGCCGACTGGCCGGAGAACTACGCTTTAGAGGACGCCTGCACGTATCTCGTTGGCCCAGTGATCGCCTTTGCCCTCCGCCTGCGCGGAACCACCTGCCTCCACGCGAGTTCCATTGCGGTTGGCGGCCAGGCGATCGCGCTGCTAGGTCAGCCCGGCGCGGGGAAATCGACTACGGCCGCCGCGTTTGCGCACCTCGGATATCCAATTCTTTCGGACGACGTGGCTGTTTTGGATGATCAAGGCAACCGGTTTCTGGTTCAGCCGGGCTATCCTCGCGTAAATCTTTGGCCGAATTCAGTTCGCGCGCTGTTTGGTTGCGAGGAAGCATTGCCCCACATTACGCCGACTTGGGGCAAAAGGTATTTGCCGCTCGATCAAGATGGGTACCGATTCCAGTCGGTGCCCTTGCCCTTGGGCGCGATTTACATGCTTGCCGCGCATGAGCCAGGTTTGGCATCTCCGATTGTGGAAGAATTTTCTGCCAGCGAAGCGTTTATGACGCTTGTAGCAAATACGTATGTGAACTATGTGTTGAATGCGGAAATGCGGAGTCGTGAATTTGATGTGCTTGGGCGCGTCGTGGCTACAGTGCCCGTGCGCCGCGTGCGGACAGCGGCTGATCCGTCCAGGCTTTTTGACCTTTGCGAGGCCATACTTGCGGATGCCAGCAAAATTGGAAGCCGGAACACTATGACCCCAATGTCGATAGACGACTAAATGTACAGCTTACCCGGTTACGGAAAGATGATTGCGGACCGGATTCGGATGGAAGCGTTTACCCAGGCGCTTCGTGGGGTGATCCATCCGGGAGCCGTGGTGATGGATGTTGGCACGGGCCCCGGCAGTATGGCAATCCTGGCCTGTAAACTCGGTGCGAGCCGCGTTTATGCCATTGAGCCCTGTGAAGTCATTCAAATTGCTAGGGAGAATGCCGCTGCCAATCAGTGCGGGGACGACATCGTATTTTTCGAGGACATTTCCACGAAGGTTACGATTCCCGATCTCGCGGATGTCATCGTCTCGGACATGCGAGGAGTTCTTCCTCTCTTTGGCCAGCACATTCCTTCTATTGTTGATGCTCGGCGGCGTTTCCTTGCTCCCGGCGGCACCCTGATCGCACGGAAGGATCGAATTTGGGCGGCAGTACTCGACGCTCCCGAGGAATACAGCAAAATCGTGGATGCCTGGGACCGCAACCTACTCGGACAAAATCTGGGTGCGGCCCGGCGAAGGGTGTTAAACGAATTTCGCAAAGTGCGAGTGACACCGGACCAGTTGCTGACTGCGCCAGTGCTCTGGACGACGTTGGACTACGCGGCGATAGAGGGTCCCGACGTCCGCGGGACGCTCCAGTGGAAGACCGAACGCAACGGAACCGGACATGGAATCCTGGTTTGGTTCGACATGGAATTGGCCGATGGCGTGGAGTTTTCCAATGGCCCTGCATCGCCGGAATCGATTTACGGATCCGCATTTTTTCCTTGGCTTGAACCTGTTTCGTTGGCCGCGGGTCAGAATGTCTGCGTCGATCTCGAAGCTAAATTATTGGAGAAGGACTATTTCTGGCGCTGGACAACACAAATCGTATCGGAGGAAAGGCCGGGCGAAATCGTTGTCAGTTTTGACCAATCGCACCTTCAAGGAAGAGTTTTTTCCATCGCGTCTCTTCGCAAGGCGGCGTCGGATTATGTCCCGCAGCTTTCCGAAGAGGGCCTCCTGCGCAGGAGGGCTTTCGATTTGATGGACGGAAAATCTTCGGTCGAAGACATTGCCCGTCGGCTGACAACCGAATTTCCATTACGATTCACCCGTTGGCAACATGCGCTTACCTTCGCAGGAGCGATTTCTAAGGAGAATAGCCGGTAGTTGGACCGTATTTCCCTTACGGAACCTTATTTCCCGCCATCGAAGAAAAACTCTGCGAGAATAAAGTCATGAGGGAAGTAATGAGCTGGTGGAGTTGCGCGGGAGCGGCGCGCCCCGAATTGGAATTCAATCTGTGTTGCGGGCGTGCGCTGATCGATCCCGCGGCGAAGGAGTGTGTTCGTCTCCTCTTTCGGAATGGATTGAATTGGCCCGATGTCGTAGCTATCGCGGAGCGACACCGTTTGTCCCCGGTCGTGTATGAGATGATCGCCGGCTCGGCGCAAGACCTGATCTCGCCCGAACAGTTGAATCTGTTACGCGAAGCGGCGGCACCTTCCATGGCCGCCGGGATGACGCTCTTGCGGGAATTGCTCCGGTTGCATCAGTTATTCGAGGCCGCTCAAATTTTGGTCATCCCCTACAAGGGGCCCGTGCTGGCTTGGGTTGCCTATGGAAGCTTCCTGCGGCGTGAATATCTGGACCTGGATTTCGCCGTCGAACAAAAAAACATTCCTGAGACGGTCGCTGTGCTGAAGTCCGCGGGATATTGCCCGCAATTCGATCTGCGGGAAGCGAAAGCGGGGCAGGATGGATTTGCGCCGGGCCAATACTCGTTCCAATCCCACGCCCAAAAAATTCTGATCGAATTTCACACCGAGCGGACCCTGCGCTATTTTCCAATTCCGGTCGACTTCCAGGATCTGACGGGCAGGCTGATGACCGTCGAAATCGGCGAACAGCGCCTGCGCACGTTTTCCATCGAGGACACGCTGGTCATGCTGTGCGTCCACGGAGGGAAACATTTCTGGGAGCGGCTGGGCTGGGTGCTGGACATCGCGAAATTGATGACGGAGCAGCCGGTGGATTGGGCGTTGCTTTCGCGAATCGCTGCAAAGATGGAATCCACTCGCGTGCTCCATCTGGGGCTTTACCTGGCGCACGATTTGTTCGGCGCCGCCTTGCCCGAGAAAGTACTAGAAGAAATTCGGCGGGACCCCGCAGTTCCGGAGCTTGGCGGAAAAGGTGTATGAACAATACGCGGGAATTTGCGGCTCCAGCCCGGGAGTACTGCCGCGAGCCGTGTTCCGGCTTCGTTCGCGCGACAAATTCTGGCCCGGCCTGCGCCATCTGTTGCGTCTAGGGATGAGCCCCACCGAGCGTGATCTGCAGACTGTGCGCCTGCCGCGCTATCTTGCTCCGTTGTACGTGCTTGTGCGGCCCTGGAGGCTGCTCACGGAGTACGGGTGGGGATGGAAACGCCGTGCGGAGAGCCCGCTCCCCCAAAATGAAACGAGTCGCAAAGGATCAGGCAACGCATCTCAAGTGTGAAATGCATGCTCTGCGCAATCGCAATTCGCACGTTGAGAATTAACCGATGCGCGATGCTCAACGGAATCGTCATGTTTTCAGTTGCGCAAGGCCTGGCATCCGTAGCAGATTAGCGGCGGATGTCTGAGGGAGCTCCCAATTCCGCAGCGCGCTGGTCCGCGGTCGCCATTGCGATCGCGGCGGCGATCTGGTTTTCCTACGCGGGCGTGAAACATGCCGTGGCCGGCCACTACGCCGGATCCTCCAGCGCGGACGATTGGCTGCGCGCCGCGCAAATCGAACCGGGCGACGCCGAACATTGGTACCAGCTGGGGACGATTCCGCCAGCTGGATTTCGATCACACCGATCTCCCCCTGGCCCTTACCTATTATCGCCGCGCCGTCGAGCTGAATCCGTATTCCCCTTTTTACAAACTCGATCTGGCCGGCACGCTCGAGATGTCCGGGCAGTACGCGGAAGCGGACAAATATTTTCGCGCCGCCCAGCACGATTATCCGATTTCCCCGGAAGTCTCCTGGAAATACGGCAATTTTCTGCTTCGCCAGCAGCGCCTGCCCGAAGCCTATGCCGAAATTCACCGCGCCGTGATGGTGGACCCGAAACTTATACCCTCTGGCCGTTTCGCGCGCATGGCGCAGCGATCCGGATGTTCACGTTCTGCTGGATCAAATTCTGCCCGATACGCCAGCCGCCGACTGGGGAGCGATCGCTTTTTTATCCGATTCGCAGGAGCCCACGGCCGGACTGGCGGTCTGGAGCCGCCTGATCGCAAAAAAGCCGGCCGATGGAATGGAAAACCGTGTTTCCGTTCCTCGACATGCTGGTCGCCCAGGAGCGCTACGATGAAGCCGGAGCAGGTGTGGCGTCAGGCGACGTCTCTGCGCGGGCGATTCCGCGCCCGCGCCGGAGACGCCCGCTCGCTCGTCTTTGATGGCGGATTCGAGAAAGACTTGTCCGGCGGGGGATTCGGCTGGCAGGAAATGGATGTTTCCGGCGCCGATTTCGATTTCGATACAGACGTCAAGCACTCCGGCGAGCGCTCGGCGCGGATCGTCTTTCGACGGAACTCGAGAATCTGACATTACGGCTATCTGTATCAACAGGTGCTCGTGACTCCGGGAACGCGCTACCGCTTTCAGGGATACCTGCGCACGGATCAAATTTCCACCGATAGCGGCGTGCGGTTTGAAATCTACGATCCCAAGGACCAGAAGACCCTGGATATTGTCACGCCCAATGAACACGGCACGCAGCCCTGGACGCTGGAAGAGGCCGACTTCACCACCGGGCCGCAGACCCACTTGATCCGCGTCCGCGTGTTTCGCGCGCCCAGCGCAGCGCCTCGATAACAAGATCAGCGGAACGGTGTGGGTGGACGACGTGGCAATCTTCCCGGCAGGACCAAAGCCATGAGCGCGATCCGCACAGGCATCTGCATGCTGGTCGCGTTTGCCGTGCTGGCCCATGGGGGTGTCGAGCCCTGGTCCGAGGCCGTGCTGGAAGCGGGCGCCGCTGTTTTGCTTCTGGTCTGGGCGCTGAAAACGGCGACCGATCCGGACCTGACGCTGGTTTGGAGCCCGTTATTTTGGCCGCTGCTGGCGGTCTGGGTCATCGGGGCGGTGCAATGGGCGGCGGGCATCGAGCATGGTTCCGTTTCTGACGCGCATCGAGCTGCTGAAATACTCCGCGCTGATCGCCCTGTTTTTTCTGTGCCTGCAATCCTACCGGACGCGCGCGCAGTGGCGCGGATTTGTATGGTTCTTGCTGATTCTGGGGTTTGCAGTTTCGCTGTTCGCGATCCTGCAGCATTTTACGTTCAACGGAAAATTGTACTGGGTGCGCGAAATGCGCTACGGCGGGATGCCCTTTGGCCCCTACGTGAACCGCAACCATTTTGCCGGCCTGATGGAATTGCTGATTCCGCCCGGCGTGGCCATCCAGGTTCTGGGAGGGGAGCGGCGCGACCAGATTGCCGCTGCTGACGCTGTTCACGCTGTTGCCCATCGGGGCGTTGTTCCTGTCCGCTTCGCGCGGCGGGATCATGAGCTTTATCGCGGAGATGGTCTTTCTGGCCATCCTGGTGGTTTTACGGCGGCGTGAAAAAAAAGCACTGGTGGCGGCCGTGCTGGTCGTCGGATTTGCGGCCATGCTGGTGTCGTGGCTGGGCATTGGCGCCGCGATGGAACGGTTTGAAAGCTATAAGGGACTCGAGGTCAGCGAGGGCCGGCGCGTCGGGATGCTGCATGGAACCTGGCATATTTTCCTGGATCATCCCGTCCTTGGAACCGGTTTGGGCACACTGCAACAAGTATATCCCCGTTATGAAACTGTTTATGACGGGCTGCTCGTGAACCACGCCCATAACGATTATGCCGAGGCGCTTGCCGAGACAGGCGCTGATTGGCGGGATTTGTTTCGCTTTGTTCCTGGTTGTGCTGTTTTGGAACGGCTGGAAGATCCTCGCAGCAGATAGGATGGAAGAAATCTGGCCTATCACGCGGGCGCTTTAATCGCGTGTTTTGGCCTGCTGGTTCATGCTTTTGTGGATTTCAATTTCCATATTCCCTCGAACGCACTTCTTTTTCTTCTCCAGGCGGCTTTGGCCACCTCCGTGCTTCCAATATCCGAGCGAGGGCGCTGAACATCTATCGCCCGGAATGCCGATAGGAATACTGCGAGGAGAAATTCGGTTTCTGACACAAGTAGATCGAACGTCCGGCGGGCCGAATGCCGGCAATGCCAGAGGAAGTGTCTGGTCGAATCGAAACGCCGGTGCACCATTTTGGTGCGGTGTACCTATGCCGGAACATTCTAAATTTTCACTAATAAATCCGCTTGACTCGGACGAACTCTCTGTATAATGGCAAGCGCGTGGGGGAATATATTTTTTATGATTCAACAACAGCAGGGCACGTCCCGCCCGGCAGTGCAGGTGTTTATCTGGGCCTTGATCTTCCTTCTGCTCTCGGCGCCGGCAGCTTTTTCCCAACAAGAAAAAACGATTGGAAAGCAAACCAACCTGGCGGTCTCGGAAACCAACGATCGCATCGCGCAGCTGGCGCAGGCGACCGCGGTCCGGCAGGGCGATTACGTGATCGGCAGCGGCGATCTTCTGGGCGTGGATGTGTTTGACGTGCCCGAACTTTCCCGGGACGTCCGCGTCAATGAATCCGGGTACATCTCGCTTCCGCTGATGCCGGCGAAGGTGCGCGCGGAAGGCCTCACCACGTTTCAATTGCAGGATAAGCTGGCCGAACTGCTGCAGACCAACGGATTGGTATCGTCGCCGCAGGTCAGCGTTTCGCTGAAAGAACGGAACAGCCAACCCATCACCATCATCGGCTCGGTGAAGACTCCCATGGTGATCCAGGCGGTGCGCCAGACCACGCTGCTGCAAGCGCTTTCCCAGGCCGGCGGAATCGCCGACGATGCCGGAAACACGGTGATCGTGACGCGCCCGGCGGAAAAATCGCTTCCTGCCGAGCGACCCGAATGCTCCGCCCATGGCCGCCGAGCCTCAGTCGTTCACGATTAATCTGGCCGACCTGCTGGAAACCGGCGATTCGCGGTTCAATATCCCCTTGCTCGGCGGAGACGTTGTTTCCGTGCCGCGCGCCGGGATTATCTACGTGGTCGGCGCGGTGAATCGTCCCGGCGGCTTCGTGATGCAAAATGACCGCGACCGCATGACCACGCTGAAAATGCTGTCCCTGGCGGGCGGGCCGATCAACACGGCAAAGATCAAGAGACGCCGTGATTCTTCGCAAGAATCCGGAGACCGGAAAGCGCGACGAAGTTCCGGTCGATTTGAATAAAGTGATGAAGCTGAAGACGGAAGACGTCACGCTGCAGGCCAGCGACATCCTGTTTGTGCCGGACAGCGCCGGCAAACGGGCGCTGCACCGCACCGGCGACATCGCCGTGTCGCTCACCACGGGCATTGCCATCGTCGCCGCCGGCAAATTCTAAACGGTTGAAAGACCGGATTCGTTCGATTTGACACTTTGGAGCGGATGACGACCTTATGGACGAAACAAATAATTTAGCTCCCCGCGAGCGCCCGGGCGCCAATCCGGGCGAATCCCTGCAGACCCGTTCGCCGTTTCTGGCGCTGGATTTGATGCCGCGGGAACCGCATCTGCTCGACTACCTGCTGGTATTGCGCAAGCACCAGTGGCTGATCGTATTTTTCCTGCTGGCCGTGGTTTCCATCGTGACGCATCGCCACGTTCCGGATGCAGCCCATCTATGAAGCTACGGCCCGCATCGAAATCGACCGGGAAAACGATAACGCCATTCATTTTGCCGATTCCGCGCAAGACGACGGCTATTTCGACCTCGAGAATTACATCGTCACGCAATCGAAAATTCTGCAAAGCGAAACACTGGCGATGCTGACGGTGAAGTCCATGGGCCTGGACCGCCTGCCGCAATTTGGCGGCCAGCCGGGAAAGCCGGTGAAAGCGCCCGAGAATCAGTCTGACGCGGCCCGCGGCTCTCGGCGCGTTCCTTGGCGGCTTGAGCATCAAGCGCGTGCCCAACACCCGCCTGCTCGATGTGACCTATGAATCCACCGATCCGGCCCTGGCCGCGCGCATCGTGAACGCTCATATCAACAACTTCATCGAACAGAATTTCCGCAGCAAATTCGAGGCGGCCACGCAAGCTTCCAACTGGCTCACCGGGCAGCTCAACGAAATGAAAATCAAGGTCGAGAACGCCGAGGATGCGCGTCTGGCCTACGAGCGCGAGAATCAGATCTGGACCATCGACGAAAAGAACGACATCAGCACGCAAAAGCTGGCTGACCTGAACAAGCAACTGACCGATGCCCAGGCGGATCGCATCAATAAAGAGGCGGTCTATCAGCTCGCGCAATCGGGCAATTACGACTCCATCGCCGCCGTCCGCGAGAGCCAGGTCATTCAGGACATCCTCAAGCAGCAGACCACGCTGACCTCGCAATATGCCGACGCGGTCAACCAGTACGGCCCGAAATATCCCAAGGTCCTGCGCATCCAGGCGCAGATCAAGGATCTCGACCAGCTCATCACTCGGGAAAAAATGAATATCGGCAATCAGGTGGAGGCCGACTACCGCGGCGCGCGCCAGCGGGAACTGCTGCTGCAGCAGGCCCTCGATCAGCAGAAGGCGCAGACCAATGCCACGGCGGAAAAGCTGGTGCAGTACAACATCCTGAATCGCGAAGCCGAGGCCAACAAGCAACTTTACGACGGCATGCTGCAAAAGCTGAAGGAAGCGGGAATCTCCGCCGGACTGCGTTCCTCGAATATCCGAATTGTCGACCCCGCCCTGATTCCGACCGGGCCGTCGCGTCCCAATAAGACGCGGAACGTCATGCTCAGCATTCTGGTGGGATTGATTGGCGGTATCGGTTTGGCGCTGTTGCGCGAGTATCTCGACAACACCGTGAAGACTCCGGACGACATCGAGACGCTGGCCCGGCTGCCGTCTCTGGCCGTGGTGCCGGCGCTTTCCGGTTCCACCGGGAAGCGCAGCGGGCGTTTCTCGAAATTGTTAAAGACCCCGGTGATCGCCTCCAAAGAAGGCCGCGCCGAACTGATTTCGCACAACATGCCGCAGTCGCAGATGTCGGAAGCGTTTCGCGCCTTGCGCACTTCCTTGCTTCTGTCGCAGGCCGATCATCCGCCGCAAGTGATCCTGATGACCAGCGCGCTGCCGCGCGAAGGCAAAACCACCGCGGCCGTCAACCTGGCCGTCACGCTGGCGCAACTCGGAGACAAAACGCTGCTGGTGGACGCCGACTTGCGCAAACCCGGCATCAACCGCGCCTTGAGCCTGGTGGACGGCAAGCACGCCGGATTGAGTTCTTATCTGGCGGGCGTCTCCTCGCTGGATTTGATTACCGTGCCGCATCCGGCCATCACCAATCTTGCGGCCATTCCGACCGGGCCGATCCCACCCAACCCCGCCGACCTGCTCTCTTCGCGCCGGCTGACCGAACTGATCGGCGAACTCCGGTCGCGGTACAAATTTATCGTCATCGATTCGCCTCCGATCATGGCGGCGACCGACGCGGTCATTCTTTCCGTGCTGGTCGACGGCGTGCTTGATGGTGGTGCGCAGCGGCGAGACACCCAAGGAAGCGTTC
Source organism: Terriglobia bacterium (assembly GCA_963779275.1). GTDB lineage: Bacteria > Acidobacteriota > Terriglobia > Acidiferrales > UBA7541 > Palsa-360. The sequence continues at coordinate 482,848 of CAVZXL010000011.1, read as the reverse complement.
GTGCGCACGCGCGACCTTCTGGCAGGCGTGAAATGCCACATGCTGGGCGTGGTGCTGAACGCCGTCGATGCCAGCTCTCCCGACTACTACTACTCGTACCGGTACTATCCCTATTCGTACGGCGGTTACGGGCGGGAAGACGAGTCGCGCAAGTCGCGCAAAGCACGTCGCGCCGAACAGCGGAATCTCAATTGGGCCAGGACTAGGCCGCCAGGAGGACTTTCTTTGGTCTATCTAATCACCGGCGGTGCAGGATTTATTGGCTCTCACCTGGCCGAACGCCTGCTCGAGCGCGGCGATCAAGGTCCTGCTGATGGACAATCTTTCCACCGGCAGCATGGAAAATATCCGGCACCTCAAGAAGTACGACCGGATGCACTATTTTCTGGAGCCGCTGGAAAACCGGCACCTGCTGGCCGAACTGGTGGACGAGGCCGACGTCATTCTGCACCTGGCCGCGGCCGTGGGCGTGAAGCTCATCGTGGAAAGCCCGGTCCGCACGATCGAAACCAACGTCAACGGGACGCAGTCCGTGCTCGAGGCGGCCGCCCGGAAACGCAAGCTGGTCTTCACCGCATCCACCTCCGAAGTGTACGGAAAAAATACGAATGTTCCATTCCACGAAGACGCCGATCTGGTTCTCGGCCCGACGACCAAAGGGCGCTGGAGCTACGCGGCCTCGAAAGCCCTGGACGAATTCCTGGCTCTCTCGTATTGGAAGGAAAAGCGGCTTACCCGTGGTGGTCGCGCGGTTCTTCAATACCGTGGGGCCGCGGCAGACGGGACGCTACGGCATGGTCCTGCCGAATTTTGTGGCCCAGGCCCTGGAAGGCGCTCCTCTCACGGTATATGGCAACGGGAAGCAGTCGCGATGCTTTTGCGACGTGCGCGACTCCGTGGAAGGGCTATTGCGACTGATCGCCACGGACAAGGCCGTGGGAGAAGTCGTGAATATCGGCAATGATGAAGAAGTCACCATCGAAGGCCTCGCGCGCATGGTGAAGGAGCGAACCGGCAGTTCCTCTCCCATCGAGTACGTTCCCTATGACCAGGCGTATGAACCCGGCTTTGAAGACATGTTCCGGCGCGTCCCATCGTGTGGCGAAACTGGAACGGCTGACGGGCTTCCGCCCGCGAACGCCGCTGCGCGGAGATCATCGACCGCGTGGTGTCCTTATCAAAGCGACAAGCGAGCCGGGGCAATGCCCCTGGCGTTTGACATTGCCCCTGTGAAAAACGACGGTGGGGCGCAGGCCGAACACGTTCGGTCCAGAGCATGATGGCGGGTGAACCGTCCTTGAAGTCGACCACATCACTGTCGGTTATCGTTCCCGCATACAATGAGCAACACCTTGTCGTCTCGAGCCTGGAGCGCCTGCGCCAGCTCGACGAATCTCCCCTTTTCGACCGCATCAAAGTCATCATCGTGGACGACGGCTCGACCGACGAAACGGCCGCGGAGCTGGAGCGCTACCGGATTGCCCTCGGGAATATTTCCTCACAAAAAATGGAGTGGCTGTTCATCCGCCATGAAAAGAACCAGGGCAAGGCCGCCGCGATCCATACCGGGCTCACGCACGCCGATACCGAGTTGACCGCCTTTCACGACGCGGACCTGGAGTACCACCCGCAGGACCTAATCAAGATGGCCAGGGTTTTTCTGCAGGAACCCGCCGACGCCGTATTCGGTTCTCGATTTCTGGCCGGCGATTACCGCCGCGTGCTCTTTTTCCGGCATGAGGTCGGCAACCGGTTGCTGACCTTGATCTGCAACATCGTCACCGATCTCAATCTGACGGACATGGAGACGTGTTACAAAATGGTGCGGACGGAATTGCTGAAGAGCATCCCGCTAATTGGCGAAAGCTTCGAGATTGAGCCTGAAATTACAATCAAACTTGCAAAGCGGCACGCGCGCATATTTGAAGTCCCGATCCGGTACTCCGGGCGGACGTATCGTGAAGGAAAAAAGATCGGTTTGAAAGATGGTTTTCGCGCTATCTATGCGATTGTTCGATTTACTTTATCCGATCATGTATTCGGCGAGGATGAATACGGAAGCCAAATTCTGGGAAGGTTGAATCGCGCCCCGCGCTTCACGGCGTGGATGGCGGACGTGATCCGACCATACATTGGCGAGCGGGTCCTTGAGATTGGCGCGGGGACGGGAAATTTGACGCTCCAATTGATTCCGCGCAAACTCTACTATGCCAGCGACATCAACCCGCACTATTTGACCTATCTGCAAAACCTGATTCCCGATCATCCCTATCTCCGCGTGGGTTATACGAACGGCGAGAAACAGGACTCTTTTCCTGTAGAAGAGAAATTTGACACGGTCGTGTGTTTAAACGTGGTTGAGCATCTCTCCAATGACTTCGGCGCGTTACGTAACATTTGGGATGCACTGGAAGAGAACGGACGCGCGATAGTTCTTGTGCCTTGCGGGCCCAAACTGTACGGCGCGCTGGATGAAGTGTTGGGGCACTACCGCCGCTACACAAAAGCGCAACTCGCGGAACTTGCCGCGCGGGCGGGCTTTCATGTGGAGGCTTTATTGTCCTTTAACCGTGCGGGTTCTCCCGCTTGGTGGCTGAACGCGCGCATTTTGAGGAGGAAGACATTCGGTTTGTGGCAGATCAAAGCGCTGAATTTCCTGACACCATTGTTCCGTGTGATTGACAGATTCTTGCCTCTCCCTCCCCTTTCTATTATCGCTGTGATTAGAAAGCCCACTGCGGAATCGGTTCGAGTCTCTTTAGACGCTCCCGCCCAGACGGAATCAGCTTTGCGTCAGGCGGAAACGTAAGAATGTTAACAAAGCCACTAATATCACAAAAAATTAGTGTTGCGGCTGTTCCCGTTGATCGTATGCATGGGCTGATCTTGATTGTAGTTTTTATCTTGACGATACCTCTTATCAATCCTTTAGTGCATGGAGACGGCGTCGGCTATTATGCCTATCTGCGGGCCCCATTCATCCAACACAACTTTGATTTTCAAGATGACTGGCTCCACGCCAATTTGGGTTTCGTTAGGGCGCGCGTGAACCCCGCGCATCAACTAACTCCCGATCAATTTACAAGTACTGGCCATCTCAACAATTTGTTTTCAATAGGGCCTGCGATCCTTTGGTCTCCATTTTTTCTGCTCGCTCATGCAACGGTTTTGATTGCAGATTGCCTTGGCGGCAACATCTCCGCCGACGGGTTTTCGCTCCCGTATCGGGTCCTTGTGGCGTTCGGCTCGGCGTTTTACGGTTTTTGGGGGCTTCTGCTTTCTTATTTGCTGGCCCGCAAATATGTGAATGCCTCGTGGGCGTTACTCGCCACACTTGGCATCTGGATGGGTAGCTCCTTGCCCGTATACATGTATTTCAATCCTTTTTGGGCGCACGCCCATTCCGCCTTTGCCGTTGCTTTATTTCTCTGGTTTTGGGACCGCACAGGTCCAAACCGGACATTCGGACAATGGCTCTTGCTGGGCCTGATTTCTGGTTTGATGTTGAACGTTTACTTCCCCAACGGTGCATTTTTGCTCATACCTCTTGTCGAATCCATCCAAAGCTATGTTAGGGATTTGAGGTCAAGGGATGGAGCCACGGTTCTTCGCCAGTTCGTCGCGAACCTGATTTTTCTTGCGACTTTAGCAATTTTAATCTTGCCGACCCTCCTGACGCGCAAGATCATATTTGGAGGTATGTTTCGCTTTGGCGCTTATACCGCCGTGCCGTGGAACTGGCGAGGCCCCTTCTGGTTTTCAGTTCTCTTTTCTTCCGAGCACGGATTGATTAGCTGGACTCCTCTTTTGGGTTTTTCCATTCTCGGTTTATTTCTGGCCCCCGCAGAGGGACGGCGAGTCAAAGCCTATGTAACCCTTGGCTTGATTGCCTTCTACTACGTCATCGCCAGTTACCCGTATTGGAATGGCCTGTCGTCTTATGGAAATCGTTTTTTTGTTTCTTTGACTCCCGTCTTTATTTTGGGACTAGCCTTCTTACTTGAGCGATTGGGCAGTCTCTTTCGCTCTTTTAGACTTGCCTCCGTTACCCAAGGTCTTGTGCTCGGACTCTTTAGCTTGTGGAACCTGGCGTTCATCTTTCAGTGGGGCACCCATATGGTTCCTGCGCGCGGGAACATTTCCTGGAGTGAAATGGTCCACAACCAATTTTCTAATGTCCCGTTGCAGCTAACGCATAGCCTGGAAACATATTTCTTGCATCGCAAGGACATGATGCAGCAGATTGAGCAGAAAGACATCGAACAACAAGAATATGAAAAGGTTCAGAAGAATTAGGGTTTTCAACGTCTGTGACTCACGCTCCAGTGCCGGCGGCCGGGCAGCAACACAACGTAGCCGTCGTGCGCATTACGATGCGGCGCGGCCAGTATGGCGAACTCGCGTTTAACCAGGTTATTCCAATATATGATTCGCGAGACAGAGGCCCAAATCGGAAATCCCTGCTGAGACGTCCATGACCATTTCAAAGGCCAAAGCATTTCGCAATGTCATTTACGCCAGCTTTGCCAAAGGCGCCACATTGGTTTGCATAGCCGCAGCGAGTTCGGTTGTGGCCAGGAATCTTAGCCCGTCGGATTATGGAGTCGTTGGATTTGCAGGCATCATCATTGGTTTCCTGTCACACTTCAGCGACATAGGCGTGGGCAGTGCGGCGATTCGCCGCCCAACACTCGACCAGCGTGGGATCCAGACGGCCTTTACTCTGAAAATCATTCTGAGTTCCGGTGCGTTTGTTGCCGCGTTCCTGATTGCTCCATTCGCACACTACTTTTTCCCGCACCCAGCAGCCGGGAATGTAATTCGGGTTTTGGCCTTGAATTTTTTGGTTAGCACGGTCGGATTCATGTCGCTCGTGACTTTAACGAGGGAACAGAATTATCGGGCGCTGCTCATTCCGGGGGTTGCTAGCGCTGGCGCCCGGAGTGTCCTCGCGATTGCGTTGATTTTGTGCGGGTGGAAGTACTGGGCGGTCATCTTTGCCGACATTGGGGCAAACGTTGTCGGCTGCATAGCCATTCAGGTAGCAAGAAAAATGCCAATCCACCTTCAATTCGATTGGAACATCGCGCGAGAATATTTGCGGTTCGGTGTCCCGTTGCTCGGCAGCGGGATCCTGGTCTTTCTGGTTTTAAATATGGATAACTTTCTGGTTGGGTCCGCGATGGGAAGCGCCAAACTAGGCTACTATGCGTTGGCGTTTACATGGGGAAGCTTTATTTGCGGACTTCTTTACGACACTGTTAATAGTGTGATGTTTCCGACATTTTCCGCGATTCAAGACGACACCGGCGCGATGCGACGATGGTATTTGAAAACCGTGGACATGGTAGGATTTGTTGCCGTGGTTGCCAATACCGCACTACTCGCAAACGTACACTTCTTTCTGGTGACCTTCCTGGGCAAGGGTACAGATAAGTGGTTGCCGGCGGCAACGTCTCTCAGGATTCTCTGTATTTATGGAATCATGCGCGTCCTAACTGAACCGCTTGCGAATTGTGTTATGGTCCGCGGGCGAACTAAAATCCTGTTGCGCGCCAATGCTTTAATGGGAGCGATTGAACTACTGCTTATTTTGTTGGTCCTGCGAACCGGTAGGATTGAACTGGTTGCGGCTGCCGTGCTCACCGCCTACGCGAGCGCTGCGATAGTGTTATTGCCCTTCTTGCGCCGCGAATTTTCCATCAGCCTCACAGATCTCGTTGCACAATTATGGCCAGTGATTCCCGCGCTCGTTGGAGGTTACGCGATCACATACCTCTTGCCGGATTATTTGGGAGGCACGCTTCTTACGCTTGCTTGCAGAGGATTTTTCACCGCTTTGGTCGTTAGTTTAATTCACGGACTTTGCACCCGCTTCCGATGTTTTCAAGAGGCGGGCGGAATGATTTCGCAAAACTTCGCTCGCGTCCGAGCATAAAATTAGGGAACCGAGCGTCGAGAAAGACGATATGGCAGAACATAGTTATCTCGAAACAGTAGGGGACACCCAGCAGACCAATGTCGTGGCGTTGTATCTCGACATGGTTAAACGATCTCTCACGGATAGCATTTATTGGGACGATCCGCTGGCAATTTACAGGTTTTGTCGCCCGAATGATAGCATGCCGTCATGGAAACGACATAGCTTCGCGGTCCTGCAGATGCTTCTCGATCGTTACAAGATACGTCTTGTTAAGCCCTATTTTACACCCTGGTTGGGAGACTACAGTCAATTATCGCAAGAAGAGCTGACGAGTAGACGCGTTCTTGGGAGTCATTGGCCCGTCCGCGCACACACGATGATCGGCCTGAAACGTCTCGATAACATTCAGTTCTGTGTGGAGACAGTCATCAAAGATCGGATTCCAGGAGATCTGATCGAGACCGGAGTTTGGCGGGGCGGCGCATGTATTTTTATGCGCGCGATACTAAAGGCGTATGAGGATGCCACAAGAACCGTATGGGTAGCGGATTCGTTTGCTGGACTTCCTCCGCCGAATGCCGCGGCCTTTCAAGCCGACGCAGGGGACATGCACCATACCTATAGCGATTTTCTGGCCGTCTCGCGTCAGGAAGTGGAGGAAAATTTCCGTCGTTACGATCTGCTGGATGGGCAGGTACGTTTTCTGGAGGGCTGGTTCAAAGATACCCTGCCCAAGGCACCGATCGACCGCTTGGCCGTATTACGGCTCGACGGCGACATGTATGAGTCAACGATTCAGACATTGGACGCACTTTACGACAAACTCGCCTGCGGTGGGTACGTCATTATAGATGACTACTGTCTCGGACCTTGCAAACAGGCAGTCACAGATTTTCGCGTGAGAAAGCGCATAAATGATACGATTATTGATATAGATGGTACGGGCGTGTTTTGGCGTAAATCGCATTGCGGTTAAAAGTACTCACGAAACGGACTAGCGTGACCAAGGCAGGATCCCGAGTGACACTGCGACACGCTGAGGGCGCATTTTTGGAGTATCCGAGTTCTCATGGAAACCACATCAACAGCCCCGACAGGTTACGACACCAAACCGGATTACTACTTCGAATGGGCGCGCCCGGAAATGGTGCCTCTTGTTCCGCCTGATTGTCGTCGCGTGCTGGACGTAGGATGTGCGACGGGCGCGTTCGGGGCGCTTCTGAAGCAATCCCGAAAAATTGAAATCTGGGGGATCGAACCAGTCCAGTCCGCTGCTGCAAAGGCGTCGGCCCGGCTCGACTACGTGATCAACGGACCGTTCGAGCCCGGGACTAAATTACCGTTGGGAACCTTCGACTGTATTGTATTCAACGATGTGCTCGAGCATCTGGTCGCACCCGAGCAAGCACTGCGGTACGCCAAAGTTTTGCTGTCACGGGGCGGGGTCATCGTGGCTTCGATTCCTAACATTCGGTACCTCGGGGTGCTCTGGCGGCTCGTGCTTCAAGGGCGATGGGAATATGAAGAATCGGGCGTTTTGGACATGACGCATCTTCGCTTTTTTACGAGGTCGAGTATTGTAAAGATGTTCGAAAGCGAGGGGTATTCGGTGGAAAGTATTAGCGGCATCAACACTTATGGTTCTCCCCCCGGAGCCGGCGGGCGTCTGCGGCGCGCGCATCAATTGACAAATGCGCTCTTTCTCGGGAAATTCACTGACATGAAATTCCCGCAATTTGCGGTTGTCGCCAAAGTTATGCTCCCAGAGTAAGACGGGGGCCGAAGAGGGAAAGAATGAATCTCAGGAAACAAGCCCACGCATTGTTTGAACAGGGAGACGGCTGCTCTGACCCGAACTTGGTGAATACCCAAAGTGATCAATCTCGCTGTTGAGGAGCGAGCCGCTGAAAGATAAGCATATGAAGGCTCTTTCGAATAAGGTAGGCAAATAAAATGAATAGAGCTGCTACTCGTAGTCGTCCTCCGTCGGACCTCAATCGCCTTCCTGAATCAGGATTGCAAGTGACAAGTTGGCATATCCTTCGCATTTTCAAATCGCTGCTTCCCGAGTCAGTGATCGTCGGCCTGCTCGACATTAAGAGGAAAATCCTCGCCCGCAACTTCTCGCCCGATATCGAGTTCGAGCAGTCGCCAGAAGACGGTCGGGCAAGTGCCTCGATGTCCATCGTTGTACCAATTCATGACGCTCCAAGAGTGACGCGGCGCTGCTTGGCGAGCCTGGAAAAGTACGCTCCGGAATCGGAAATTATCCTTGTGGACGATGCGTCCGCCCTAGGCGAGACGTCGAAAGTGATTCGGCACTTTAGCAGTCGGAATGGATGGAAAGTCATTCGTCATGAAAAATCTCTTGGTCACAGCGAGGCTTGCCGAGCAGGTTCTAATTTGGCAACACGGCCTTATCTTTGCCTTCTGAACTCTGACACAGTGGTCACGCCTTGGTGCTGGCGTCTAATCCAAGAAGTATTTGAGCACGATCAAAAGATCGGTGTCGCTGGGCCTTCCACGAGTAATACTGGAAATCCCCAGAGCCTAGCATTAGCGGAATTTCTAGGTCCTTGCTGGAATGACAATCAAATATGCGCTTTCGCAAAACGTCTATTGACTCAGGAACCCGTGGTTATGGACTTGGTTTGGGTTTCGGGCAACGCCTTCTTCATAAGACGTAGCCTGTGGGAACAGGTCGGCGGATTCGATCAAAAACTTCCGGATTACGGCAATGAAATTGAGTTATGCGGACGTGTCTCGGAGAAAGGATATCGTCTAGCGTGGGTCTATAACTGCTATATTCACCATTTTGGTCGGCAGAGCTATAGGGGCATACTAGGGGACGAAGCCATCCGCGAGCGGATTCGAGCCGCCGAAATCTATACCGGGAGAAAAAAACATTCGGTTGCCCCATAAAGTCGAAGCGTCTCATGCAGCAATGTGGCGCATTTCAGGGTTGCTCATCCATCGCGCAGGGCAATTGCGTGCAAACTTATGGTTGAATCGTAACTCACTGTAGAGATTGCATTGAATAGAAACAGCAACAAAGGAATGAAACACGGAACGGATGAACAAATACGAGCGGACATGGCCCATCGTAAACCGGGCACATCGAGACGGAGTAATTCTATATGAACACGGAAACCTTTCAACACATGCCGATTAAGTCTGGGAATATTGGAACAGCAGACGGTGCAATATTCCGCACTCGACGAAGCCTATTAATAGCCGCGAATAATACCGGACGGACTCGAAACAGGCGCGAAAGGGCGATCGTATCTGCTACATCTTGAATTTCTCGAAACTCAAAGATCATTATCCCGCGGGGAGGGTTATGCGTAGCCTCGATTTCATGCTCGAAGAAATGGTCGCCGCCGAACGCGAACATGAGCAGAAAGTAGGAACGTGAACTGGGCAAGAGATGGCTATATTTCGCATGACGAAAGAAGATTCTAGATTTCCTGGGAATGACAAATCAACGGGCCTCCGCCCCAGGAAGGAACGAGGATAACCATGAAAGGTGTAGTTCTGGCAGGGGGAACAGGTAGCCGCCTAAACCCGTTGACAAGGGTCACGAACAAGCATTTGCTTCCCATCTACGATAAACCGATGGTGTATTACCCCATTCAAACCTTGGTCAATGCGGGAATCGAAGAGATTCTCCTGGTGACCGGCGGCAAGAACGCCGGGGAATTCCTGCGACTGCTCGGCAACGGGCGTGAATTCGGCCTAAAGCACATTAACTACACCTATCAGGAAGGCGAAGGCGGAATCGCCCAAGCTTTGAGTTTGGCCGAATATTTCGCTGGTAACGAAGCAATTTGCGTTGTCCTTGGGGACAATATTATCGAGAATAACATCTGCGAAGCTGTCGAAAGTTTCAAAAAACAGGGAGACGGCGCGAAGATCTTGCTGAAGGAAGTTATCGACGCACAGCGGTTTGGAGTAGCAGAGCTCAGAGGCAATCATGTCGTCAGCATTGAAGAAAAGCCAAAGGCGCCGAAATCCAATTACGCCGTGGTCGGAATCTATTTGTATGATAAGACCGTATTTCAGAAGATTCGTCGCCTGAAGCCTTCCGGACGCGGCGAACTTGAGATCACGGACGTTAACAACTCTTATATTGAGGAAGGCAAGTTGACATACGATGTTATGCACGGCTGGTGGACGGATGCTGGCACCTTTGAATCCTTGCTCAACGCCAACAATCTGGTGGCCCAAACCGGTGCGAACAAAAAGTCTTATAACCCTATGACTCAAACGGTTGCATTCCAGGAAGTGGGCCGATGAAAATCTTCATAACAGGAGGGGCTGGATTTATTGGTTCCAATTTCATCCGGCATATCTTCTCGCTCAACAAGGGATACAAGATCGTCAACTATGACAAGCTGACCTACGCCGGCAACCTGGCGAATCTGGAATCGGTTGCGGACAATTCGAATTATTCATTCGTGCGCGGAGATATCTGCGACACTGTGGCTGTTGAAGAAGCAATGAGCGGTTGTAATGCCGTCGTACACTTTGCAGCCGAGTCTCACGTCGATCGTAGCATTTATGAGCCCGCTCCGGTCATTGCAACTAACGTGACCGGAACGTGTATCCTGCTTCAGGTAGCGCGGAAGCTGCATATCGAGCGATTCGTTCACATCTCAACCGACGAAGTATATGGCGATATGGCTCCGAGTGCATTCGCGAACGAAGATTCACCGTTGCAACCCAGCAGTCCGTATTCGGCGTCGAAGGCAGGATCAGACCTGCTGGTTCGCTCTTATGTTCGCACCTATGGGTTCCCGGGGTTGATCACGCGCGGTTCAAATAATTACGGCCCATTTCAGTTTCCGGAAAAGTTCCTTCCCTTAATGATTACCAACGCATTCGATGATAAGCCGCTGCCTATTTACGGCGACGGAAGACAACAGCGCGACTGGCTCCATGTGGAAGACCATTGCCGGGGGATTGTGGCGGTTCTTGAGCACGGCCGGATCGGCGAAGTCTACAACATTGGCGGATTGGATGTGGTGGAGAACCTGACCATTGTGCGAAAAATACTTAAAATGATGGGTAAACCGGAAACTTTACTTTCTTCGGTAAAAGATCGCCCGGGACATGACCGTCGTTATGCTCTCACGTGCGACAAAGTGGAAAGAGATCTCGGCTGGAAACCTGTAATTCCGCTGGACGAAGGATTGAGGCAGACGATCGATTGGTATCAGGCGAACGCGGAGTGGATGGCTGGAGTCCGTGGTGGTGATTACCTTAGCTACTACGAGAAATACTACGAAAACCGAGATTCGTCCCTGCACGCGCTTTCCTCCCCCGGGCCTAAACATTCCAACTAACATACGTGCGCACGCGAATGGACGGGAAAGCAAGTGGAGGCACAAATGTTTGGTTTTGGCGAAAATGGGAGTGAGTTTGATGCAGCCAATTTACAAGTAGGGCATGCATAGTTTAGCACGCCTTATTATTCGACTCGAAATCAACATGACCAGGGCTGAAATCGAAAAAGAAGTCGAACTGAGTATCTACAACCGTTTGAGGCAGATGGAAGATTTCACACCAAGAGACGTTGCAGACGAAGAATTCAATGCAGCTACCGAGGGCGGTCTTCAATCTGATACCAGGCGAGCTTGCCTCATCGTCCTACATGCGCAATCATTTATTGATCCATCGATCAACGACGAATATCTCGAAGTTGGATGCGGTTATGGCTGCCTGCTCTTTTTCCTGATAAAACTCATACCGGCTATTCGATGGGCGACCACCGAACATCCTGACCGGCTTTACTTTCATCGAGAAGACCTCTTGAAGGCAATGCGTGATCACAATGGTGAATTGTCAGTCGCGAAGATCACCGTGGAGGCTAATCCTTATCCAGATCATTTTTCCTCGGTTGTTACCTTTTCCGAAATTCTCGAACATATTCGGGTGGAGCGGGTTAGCTTTCTCCTCTCTGAGATAGCTCGCGTGACGCGTCTCGACGTCATACTTCTTATGTCCTCCCCCAATCAGGCATCACTTGTGAATTGTGTCTAGCTGCAGAAAGGCAAGAGTATCTTGGAAATGCCAAATGAAGTGGCCACCGGAAAGGGAACATTTGGACATATACCCTCGGAGATCGAATCGGCGATGCCGACATTGGGTATCGCGCGTGAACGCTGCATCCTTGAGTCTAATAACTCAGGATATAGGGGGTACTTCGCACAAATCATTTCTGCGGTGCCTGTATTACATGTATGAGCGTGCCGAAGGAAGATTGCGGATACTTCAATCATTGGGAGACACTGTGTATATAGTGTTCCGGATGAGGACCGCATAGGGTGTTGGAATTTATAGCCGGAACGAAGCAAAAGTCGTCGCTCGGCACGATAGATGAGGTTGCCTCCTTGAACTGTTGTGGAAACTCGCAAAATTATTTCGAAGGCATTCGTTAGGGTCTTAATTGACACGTAAAATTACGAGCGCTTAATCGAGCAAGCCATTACCAGCGTGTTCGAGCGGGACATGCCGATGGACGGCATTGAAATCCTGGTGGTCAACGTTGGCTCGACGTACGGCACCCGGGGAGAAAACTCATTTTCTCGCTAATTGGTATCTAAGGGTTAGAATCTCGGATTGGCAAGAATCGGAGTCATGACTGAGAAACCCCGGGTGGCCGTGATCATTGTCAATTGGAACGGGGCAAAGCATCTTCGCGTTTGCTTGCCGAGTCTCGCTGCGCAGTCGCTGAAGTCGCTGGAAATCATTGTTGTCGATAATTGTTCGTCGGATGACTCAGCAGAGGTTGGCAAAAGTTATGGAGTCCGCTGGCTTTCTCTCGATAAAAATATTGGTCTCGCGCCGGGGCTTAACCAGGGCGCCAGGATTGCGGCGGGCGATCTGTTGCTATTTGTTAATAACGACATGCGATTCGACCCGGGATTTGTGGCTGCGTTGGCCGAACCGCTGGAGAAGGACGAGCAGCTATTTGCAACGGACGGAATGCAGTTCAACTGGGATGGGACGGTTCGCGAACATCTGGCGACGCGCCTCACGAACGTCCGGCCGAGACAGAGATCGTTTACGGAATTAGTTCCTGGCCTTTACTTCTATCAGCAAGAAAAGACGGAGGAGTCGGCGGTATTCATGGCCTCAGCAGCCTGCATGATGGTACGCAGGACGCTTTTTGAAAAGGTCGGCGGATTTGACGACCGGCTGCCACTTGGCTACGAAGACGCCGAGATTTGCTGGAGAGCGTGGGTGCACGGGTGGAAGACGCTGCATGTTCCAAACGCAGTTTGCTGGCATCGTGTTGGCAGTTCGACGACATCATCGGTAGAAGCGGAGCGCTTCAACTTTCGGGGGATTTTAAAGGGACGATTGTTGCTTGCAATGAAGTTGCTTCCCAAGCGATATGTTTTTCGCACGTGGCTGGTATCTACCGCGGGGTTGGCGAAGGATTTAAGCCAGCTACGATGGAAGTTTGCAACGGACCGCATCCGCGTGCTGATTCAGATGGCCGGTTTCTTCGCGCAAGTGCTCCGTGAAAAAAGAGCGCTGTTCAATGATGCGTATCGTTCGCCGGAGGAGCAGCTTGAATTCCTACTCAGACTAACGGACGATGATATCCGTGCTAACCAAGGCAACCAGCCGTGAAAAATGTGGGCAGTCCCGATCACAAGGTTTTGAAGTGAGTCAATCGGATGCGGTGACATGGCAAAGCTTCTGCTGAAAGTTCTCCGATATATTAAGTGTTACAGCGACTTGGCCTTTGGCGGCCGGCCTGACACTCTCGAGGGCACTATCGACTATTGTGTTGATCGCCCTGTTCTGATGGGTCAGGCGCGATCGGAAATCCTGCAGCTGGCAAGAATCCTGCAGGGGCACTCACCGAAGCGCAGTTTGGAGATTGGAACGAATTACGGGGGCACCCTTTTTCTGCTATGCACTGTCTCCACGTCAGACGCCAAAATCATCAGCGTCGATTTGCCTTCGGGGCCATTTGGCGGGGGCTATTCCCGGCGAAAGGGTCTGCTGTTTCGCAGATTTGTGAGGAAAAACCAGAAGTTGCATCTTATTCGGGGAGACTCACATTCCGAGGAAATAAGGGAACGTGTGTTGGAGATTCTCAACGGTGAGAAGCTCGACTATCTATTCATCGACGGCGATCACACCTACGCTGGAGTGCAGAGCGATTTCCAGATGTACTCGCCGCTTGTACGGAGCGGTGGAATTGTTGTGTTTCACGACATCGTGACATACATCCGAGAAACGGAATGCCAGGTGGAAAGGTTCTGGACTGAAATCAAGCAGCAGTATAAGCACCGTGAGCTCATCGAGAGAGTAAAAGAAGGGTCGCTGCCAGTTGCGATTACTGGCACACCCATGCATACGTCTGGTTTGGGCGTTCTGTTTATGCCCTGAAGATTGCTAACAGATTCTTCGAAGCGTCACATCATCGAAACGAGACGCGCCGGACCTCGCAAGGAACCTGCGCATCGGAAGCATGGAGTCAGACGGTACAGCTCATGTCAACGCCGTTCGTCACAGTCTTGATTGACACCCATAATCACCAGCATTTCATTGAAGACGCTATTAACAGCGTTCTCAAACAGGATTTTCCTTCATCGGAAACCGAGATTCTTGTCGTGGACGACGGCTCGACCGACAATACCGCCGAGATCGTACGGAAATTTGCGTCCCGTGTGCGCTTACTGTGCAGGGTCAATGGCGGACAGGCTGCCGCGTTCAATACGGGCATTCCGGAAGCACGCGGCGAAATCATAGCCTTCCTCGATGGCGATGATTGGTGGGCGCCTGGCAAACTGACCGCTGTTACGGGAGCGTTCACTGCGAATGCCGGCGTCGGTCTAGTCGGGCACGGCATCACAGTAGTTCCCCTAGATGGGCGGCAGCGCACAGAAGTGCCGCGCGAAGTTACTCGTTTTCGGATCACTTCACCCCGGGATGCCAGGACGTTCCGCATGCAAAGAGGTTTTTTGGGCACCAGCCGTATGGCTTACCGGAGAGAAGTTCTCGCTCGCATCGGATCCATTCCGGAGGCGATAAGATTCGAAGCTGACGAATATCTATTTACGCTGGCGGGGTTTTTTGCCGACGTGATGATTTTGCGGGAGTCGCTCACATTCTATCGCGTTCATGATTCAAATTTGTTTCAACTTACGAGTGGAGACGAGCAAGCAATCCGCAGGAAGCATCAGGTTCTCGCTGCACTGGCGCAATCTCTGGGAAGTAAACTGGAGCAAATTGAAGTGCCCCCCGATGTTGCCAGGACCATCCTGGAATGCGTGGAAGTCGAAGCGAACATTTTGCGTCTCATGGTGGACCGCGGCTTTCCCTGGGAGACCGTGCGGACGGAGTTAAGAATTATGCGTGTGTTTCACAGGGACGCCTCGTTCTGGCAGCATTTGTTTTCTTGCGTAAGGCTCATTCCGGCCTTGGTGTTGCCGTCCAACACCTATTATCGCTGGCGGTGCCGGCTGTCAGCCTTGGCGTTCTATCAGGAATTCCGGCGCAAGCTTCTGCCATTTCCGGTGCCCAATGAGGTGGAACGGCGCGAGAAGCTGGCACCGTGAACTCTTTCTTATGGCAAGTCGCCGAGATGCAATTTGAATTCCAGTTGGTTCTTCTTGTGAGTCGCAGATTGAGAAAACGGAGCGCAGATCCCGCATGATTACGTTGGGCATTAACTATACGAGAATGCATGATTCATCGGCGTGTATCGCGCGCGACGGTGACCTGCTCTTTGCGGTTGCGGAGGAGCGCATCAGCCGGCTGAAGCACGATGCCCGATTTCCAGCTCTGGCAATTCAAGCCTGCCTCGATTTTGCGCATGTGCGCGCCGATCAACTCGATGAAGTGTGCTTTGGTTGGCCGGCAGCCTGGCCGGGATTCTGTCACGATTTGAAATGTATGGCGACGGGCGGAATGCCACTCACCTACCTGAATCTTGTGACCACGACTCAACATTTCCTTACCATGTGGCACCAAAACGGAGGGGCGAATGTATTCACCCAGCATTTTGGGCCGACGCCCACCAAAATGCGTTTTGTGGATCATCATCTTGCCCATGCCATCAGCGCATATTCCTATTCAGGTTTGGACAAGGCGGCTGTCGTAGTGGTGGATGGGCGCGGCGCCTGGGAAGCCAGCTCCGTCTGGTACGGCCACGACGGCCGCCTCGATCATGTGCTCACGATTCCGTTCCCGAATTCGCTCGGGTTTTTCTACGCTCAGTTTACGCAGTACCTCGGATTTGTTCCCAATAGCGATGAATGGAAAGTTATGGGACTCGCGCCGTATGGAAATCCGGGAATCAACCTGGATGAATTCATTTCGACGAATCATGAGTCGTATCAAGTCAACGCGCCCCTTCTGTTCGAACGGGAAAACGGCATTTCGGCCATCGCCAAGCGCCTAGGTCCGGAACGAACCCCTGAAAGTGAAATCGACGATAGTTTCAAGAACGTTGCGTTCGCCGTGCAGGATGCGTGCGAAGTGGCCATGCTTGCGCTGGTGAAGCTGGCATTGCAAAGGACAAACTGCCGCAACGTGTGCCTGGCCGGCGGCGTGGCGCTCAATTCGAAAGCAAACGGAAAGATCCAGGCGTCTGGTATGGTCGACAATATTTTCGTACAACCTGCCGCGTCCGACGACGGTGTGGCGCTGGGCGCTGTGTTCGCTCCCTATCTGGACAACGGCGGCCGCTTGCCGATGAAGCCGATGCGCCACGCCTACTTCGGTCCGGAATTTTCGGACGCAGAAATCGAAAAAACTCTTCGAACCTACAAACTTCGCGTGACGAAGCTGGTCAATGTCGCCGAAACTACCGCCGAGCTGCTCGCCAACGGTAAAATCATTGGCTGGTTCCAGGGGCGGATGGAATTCGGTCCGCGCGCCTTGGGCCATCGCTCGATACTAGCCGATCCGCGGGACCCTGAAATGAATGCAAAGGTGAACAACGCCGTCAAGTTCCGGGAATGGTGGCGTCCGTTTGCCCCGTCGATGCTGAAGGAAGTCGCGGGAGAGTATCTTGAACACGCGTGTGATTCCCCATTTATGATTCTCACAAATCCGGTAAGGCCCGAGAAACGCGACATCATTCCTTCGGTCACGCACGTGGATGGAAGCGCCCGGCCGCAAACGGTGGAAAAAGATATCAATCCACTGTATTGGAACCTGATTAGCGAATTCGGCAAGCGCACGGGCGTGCCTGTCATCATGAATACATCGTTCAACCTGCGCGGCGAAGCAATCGTGAATACTCCTACCGAGGCGGTACGCACATTCTTCAGTTCTGGGATGGACACTCTGATTATCGGAAGCTATATGGTGGAGAAATAACTTGGCTGCGGCGCGCAAATGGCTCAGCTCGCTGATTCTGGAAATGCCTGCACCGTTGCGCTCGCTGCGCAACCTGCCCGTACTTGGCAAGATCATCCATCGCCTCAGCCACAGCATTTTGCCCGCGGATCAGAAAATCTGGGCTCGCGTCGAAAAAGGCCATGGCAAGGGCCTATGGATCGAACTTAATCCCCGAACCGGTCAGCACTATTTGCACGGCGATGTGGAGCCCGCGATCCAGGACGTTCTGGCCGGCCTGCTCAAGCCCGGAATGGTTTTTTACGATCTCGGGGCGAACATCGGCTTTTTTTCGCTGCTGGCGGCGCGCCTGGTCGGCCCGGCCGGGAAAGTGTTCAGCTTCGAGCCGGATCCTGAAAACGCCAGCCGTCTGCGCCGAAACATCGAGCGAAACGGTTTCACCAACGCCACAGTGATTGAAGCGGGAATCTGGTCGGCGAGCGGAAACGTGAATTTCGTCGGCGCCGACTTGTCATCACCGGATCGCGGCATCGGAAAATTTGCGGTCGGAGAAGGAGCAGCAACGGGAACGTCCACGCCTTGTGTTGCGCTCGACGATTTTGCCCGGTGCGCGCCCGCTCCGGATGTGATTAAGTGTGACATCGAAGGCGCAGAGATCGAAGCGTTCCGCGGCGCGGAAGAATTGCTCAACTCCTGGCACCCAATGATTCTTTGCGAAATGCATTCCGACAAAAACGACAAATTCTTGCGGGAGCTTTTCACGCGCCATGCATACCGCCCAGAGACTGTGGACGCCATGCACGTATTAGCATTGCCGCAGGCGGCGAAATGAGCGTCGAGCGAATTGTTGCGTTGGTTGGCCGCCGCGATGAGCCCACTGACGGCGTCGCCGATTATTGTTCGTGTCTCGTTGAAGCAATGGGATCCTGCGGATACGAGATGCAAACAATCCGCGTTCGCTGGCCGGAGCTTGGCTGGAGCGCTGCCCTCGCCGAACTGGCAGAGAGATCGAAAGATTGGCGAGGGTGCTGGGTCTTGCTGCAATACACCGTTCTGGCATGGTCACGCCGGGGATTCCCGGGGCGCGCCCCTAGCATCGTTTCCGCCTTGAAAAGGAATGGAGTGCGATGCGGGGTTGTCTTTCACGACTTTCATCCTTTTCCCGGCGATCGAATCGTCGATCGTATGAGGCGCGCGTATCAACTCCGCATTTTGCGGCGGCTGTATGAGCTTGCGGACCTCGCATTCTTCACCGCGCCCGTCGACAAAGTCGCTTGGGCTCCCGCCCACGATCCGAAAGCTCTATTTATCCCGGTGGGCGCGAATTGTCCTCAACCGAAAATATTTCCGTCGCACACAGGGGGACCGAAGACCATATCGGTCTATGGCGTAACGGGCGGCGCTAACATGGCCCGTGAAGTGAGCGAAATCGGCGCCGCAGTCAAGCGAGCAGGATCGATTGCTGGAGCAACGCGTCTCATTGTTTTCGGACGTGGGTCGCAAGAAGCGGGTCCAGCGCTGCAGGCCGAATTCGCCGGAACTGGGATTGACTTGGAAATTCTCGGACTACTTTCCCCGGAGGATGTTAGCCGCACATTGGTGAGCGCGGACGTCCTGTTGTTTGTTCGCGGAGGAATCTCGACACGCCGCGGGAGCGCCATCGCAGGAATAGCGTGCGGATTGCCGGTTGTGGGTTTTGAAAGCATAGATATGGCATGGCCCCTCACCGAGGCTGGACTGTTGCTGGTTCCGGAGGGCGACCGGGAAGCTCTTTCCGCCGCAGTGGCGAAAGTTCTTTCGGACTCCGCGCTGCGGCAGGCGCTCCAAGAGTGCAGCCGAAACGCCCAGACGCGATACTTTTCTTGGCCAGCCATCGCGCGAAAATTCGCGGATGTTCTGCGCGGGCCCGACCCTTCGCCAGGCAATGAAGCGTTCGTGGAAACTAGAGTCGTCACGCGAAAGACCTGATTCGATTGATGGAGCGATTGGAAAAAAAAGATCAGCTTGCGGCACGATCTTCCGTCCACCTGGATCTGATCCGGGGTGTCTCCGCTCTGGCCGTCATGGTAGGGCACGTCCGGGGCTTGTTTTTCGTCGATTTTCCCTTTCTCACACACAAGTCATGGGTACTCGCTGCGCTTTATGCGGTCACCGGCTATGGCCATGAAGCGGTGATGGTTTTCTTTGTCCTCAGTGGTTTTTTTATCGGCACGAGCGTCATGGACTCAGTAAGTAGACAGCAGTGGTCCTGGCAGATCTATCTGGTCAATCGGCTGACCAGACTTGAATTAGTACTATTTCCGGCTTTGGCCCTGGGAGCGATATGGGACCAGATTGGAATGCGTATCCCCCAAGCCATCTCGTTCTATTACGGCGGCCTGTATAAGTATTATCCTCCAAGCGTCGCTCTGCGCTCCACTATCCCTGTCTTTTTCGGCAATCTCATTTTCCTCCAAAGCATCACAGCGCCAGTATTTGGTTCGAACAACCCGCTCTGGAGCCTCAGCTACGAATTTTGGTACTACATTCTTTTCCCGGTACTCGCGCTCGCCATGGTTTCCTGGGTGGGAATTCGCAATCGCATTCTGTACGTCGGCCTTGCCTTGCTCGTGTTGTGGTTGATTGGTCCGCAGATCAGTTTGTACTTTCTGATCTGGCTCGCCGGGGCTCTGGCGGGACGCGTTCGCCGAGTTGCGGGACACATATCGCAACGCTTGCAATCGGCATTGTCTGCCGGAACAGGATTGATCTTCTTTGGCGCGCTCGTATGGGATCGTTCGCACCGGTTTTCCTTGGACCTTCTGGCCGACTATTTGATCGGGTTCTGTTTCACGCTCTGGCTATTTGCACTGGTTCTTGGAACACGCAACGATGTTTCTTCGGCCTATGCCAGCGGAGCCAAGAAGGTATCCGGATTTTCCTACACGCTTTACCTGACACATTTTCCAGCGCTGTTGCTCTTGCGCGGATTGCTCGACCCGCAAGGGAACTGGCAGCCCGATCTGCGGCACCTGCTGTATGCATTGGGATTCGCTTTGCTGATGCTGATTTACGCTTATTGTGTGGCGGAATGTACCGAAGCGCGCACTGCCACGGTCAGGCGCCGCTTGCTTCAGACGTGGATGTCACGCGCGAAGGAAGTGACATGACAGATCTACGGATTGTCATGTCCTGGAGCAACGGAATCGAAAAGTTCTGGGAAGTTTTGCGCTCATGCGGGTTTGTGCGCTATCAGGAGCAACTCGTCGCCGTCGGTTGAAAGCATCCCGCCCGGTTTGTTGGTGATTGCCGCAACCAAATTTGCGTCAAAGGGACTCGAGCCAAATATGGGATTTTCCAATCCTGCTCTCGGAATAGCGTATGCGAAGAAATCTATCGTTGGGGCAATGGGATGTTCCTCGCCTATCCACTTCAGCCAATATCCGGCCTTAGCCATCGTCCCCGTGAAGTTCGGTAGAACGTGGAACAAGAAGCCGCCCTTCGACAACAACCCAGCCATCAGGGAAAGTGAGTTGCGAATGTCTGGAAGGTGCTCGATGACGTGATTGGAAAAAATGACTTGAAAGCTGCCAGGTCCAAGTGCCTGCAATTCCTCGACGGAATCAATCACCGTCTGACCGAGATTGTTTCTCCCGTATTCGGCGCGGCGTTTCGATATCTCGAAGCCCATGGCGTCAAACCCGTTTTGTCGAAGCTGAAAAGTTCCATATCCCCAGGAACAGCCGAAATCGAGAACGCGCCCAGACGAGCGCAGAGCCTTCAGCGCTCGCGCTTTATCATTGATGTCGAGATATGTTCCGCTGAAATTTCGCTCCATCAGAGGCCGCAACTCCTCGGGAGAAGGCAGAACTACCTGGGGAGCATCCACGGCATAATCCGTCTGATAGTATAGGTCGTGTTCTTCAGTGGTGTCGGCTGGCCAGCGTACGATCAAGTGGCAGGTTTCGCATTGAAGAATGTCCATGATTAGCTTCTTGCGACAGATCAGTTTCATGCTTGACGCTGGTCCGCAGTACGGGCATACGCGCGGCTGCCGCTGAATGCGATGACGAATCAGTTTGCGCGCAAAATGGAATTTGGCTTTGAAATCAAACGTATTCTGTTTAGACATCCGGCCCCTTGGTGTTCCGTTCGTAAGGGTGAGATTATACCTTGGCGAGAAGAGGTCAATAGCGTTTTCGCACCGCATGGCGGATCCTGAAACGCAAGGGCGGACCAATAAGTTTATGCAGAATGATGTAAGCGCAACGCCTTCATCCCACAAACAGGCGGATGGCTCGCTTGATAGTCACTCCAATCTTCCGTCTGAACCGCGCCGCCGCTTATTACTCGTATGTTCACATGTCGTCCAGTATGCCTCTCCGGTGTTCCGAAAAATAGCACAAGACGGCCGGATTGTTCTCCATGTCGCTTATTGCAGCATGCAGGGAGCCGAACCCGGAGTGGATCCCGGTTTTGGAGTTAAGGTTTGCTGGGACACGCCGCTGCTCGAAGGATATCCATGGACTTATGTGCCGAATCGGGCTCTTCGGCCCGGGATTGGCCGCTTCTTCGGCCTCCTTAATCCCGGACTATGGAAACTGATTCGCAACGGAAAATTTGATGCGATGTTTATCAGCGGCTATTTTTATGCTAGCGCCTGGATCGCGATCATGGCCGCAAAGTGGTACGGTGTACCAATCCTTTTTTCAACTGAGGCGCACAGTCTTCGCAGTTGGGTTGCGCAGTCGAAATGGAAGATTTGCTTCAAGAACGTGCTTGTGCGGCAAATCCTTTCGCTCGGCAAAGTATTGTTGACGATGTCGTCCGGGTCGGCGGCGCAGCTAAAACCATTGGGATTTTCAGAGGATCGAATCGTTCTTTCGCCCTACTCTGTAGATAACGATTGGTGGGTTGCACGGGACGCGGAGGTGGATCGCGACGCGGTACGCGCGCGTTGGCAGATTCCTGTGGATGCATCGGTCGTGTTGTTCTGCGCAAAAATGCAACCATGGAAAGGTCCGCTGGACCTCTTGGACGCATTCTCCCGCGCGAGTGCGCCAAATTCATTTCTCGTGTTTGTGGGGGACGGTCCGTTGCGGACCAGCGTCGAACTCGCGCGAGAGATCTCGGCATACTCGATCGGATTCGATTTCTAGGATTTCTCAATCAGTCTCAGCTCCCCGCGGTCTATCGGGCCTCGGACTTGCTGGTTCTTCCATCGATCTACGAACCGTTTGGGCTGGTGGTGAACGAAGCCATGCTCTGCGGATGCCCGGTTGTTGTCAGCGATCGCGTGGGCGCAAAATTCGATCTTGTGCGGCCGGGCGAGAACGGTGACATATTTCCCGTGGGGGATGTCGACGCGCTTGCCGCTGTTCTCAACGACGTCCTAGCGGATCCAGAAAAGCGAGGGCGGATGAGCATTGCCGCGCGCAAGCGGATGGAGACATGGTCGCCCCGCGAATATGTAAATAGCATAGTGAAAGCTGTGGAATTGGCCGCTCTCTCTAACAATCGAGAGAAGTAGAGGGACACCGTTCTCTCTAGGAGGGACGAAAGCATGGAGTATGACAAGAGATACTTACGCAGCCGGCCGCATGGCCTGAGTTTATAAAAACGGATTACTGAAGAGAAGGCGACAATACATTCGGAACCCCGTTTCATGTCATAAATGCCGACGGCATTGAAGCCTTGCTACTTGGAAGTAGAAATTATTACTGTACTTATCACAATCGAAAGCGAAGATCATGGCCGTAGCATACGGTAGTGGTACAGTTTGAAAATCCCCAATCTAATGCGCTTATCTCAGATCCTATGGTTGAAAATCTCAATTTTGTTGGCTGCCGCCAAGCGCGTTGCGACAAACGGCCAATCCCTGACAAAAAGAGAGTTCGATGATTTCAGATCAATTGGTTCTCGATTTAATCTGTGGCTAAAGGGATCGTAGTACGCTCTTTCAAATTGATTTCTATCAAGCACGTGAGCGCTCTCTGATGTGACCGTCTCCAACTCAATTACTTTGAGGCAGGGGCTTCCCAGAAGCGCCGCCGCTCCTCGAAGGACACCTTCCTCAGATCCTTCGACATCGACTTTGATCATGATGGGTTGAGAGCCGCCGATAATTTCGTCGAGCCGTTCCTGCCGGACCATCCGCACATTCTTGTCGTTGGCACCGACAATCCTGTTCTCAGGGTCGAGGCCGACAGTGAAAGGCACTTCACCTTGCTTCGCTCCCAAAGCGCATTCGGAAACCGTCACCAGGGCGTCCAGGCCGTTGACCCCGATGTTTCGCATAAGGTGTTGCAAAGTGTTGGGGTCTGGCTCAAACGCCCATGTTTTTGCCCGGCATACGCCAGAAGCGAGCACAGTGTAACTGCCCACATTAGCCCCTATGTCCAGAAACAAGTCGCCTTCCCGAAGAAAATGAAGCGCAAGCATCATGTCTGCAAATTCATGTAGCCCAAAGTAGATGTTCCCCGTCGCCCCTGTCATTCCGTGTCGGACCGCGAGCCGCTGTCTTCCGATCCATTGAAAAAGAATCTCGTCCTGAATACGGCTCCGGAATTGCCATGATGCGAAACGCGCCCAGGCTCTTAGTGGTGCATCCCGCGTAAGAGGGTGGGTTGCAAAAAGGCGCGCCAAATTGCTCACAACTTTCATCATTATTAGCCGAGATTTTCATTTTGACTTCCCGGCTGATCGATAATCTACATCTAGCCCCGTCAGTATGCAAGGTTCCAGCCGGGTCTTGAGCGCAGAGCCTTGCCGACGGGTGCGGCAATATCTCGAAGCCAAAGACTGACGCTTCTCCCACCCATTCCTAATGCACTTTTCTTTCTCCAGTCTCGCTAAGTACCGGAATCTGCTTCGGTCTACGGCTCGCCTTGGCGATGGGAACCTCGTAACCCTTCGCAGCATGCCCCCCAAACAGCCGCCGTAGACCGAGATCTCGTTGCTGTCTATGTCCAGCAGCACTTGCTGCAAGCAATCGACGGCTTCCGCGAGAGCGATCAGTCCCCGGCTGATCTCTTCCAGACCAGCAAAGTTCTCGTCTCGCGTGACCATTTCTGTTTCGAACGACTGGAGCTGGGACGTGAGGGTTGCGCCACTCTCCGAGATCAGTTCTGAACCGATCAGCAGCAGTGTGGAATCTTGGGAGAGGTGCTTCGCGTCGCTCATGTCTTAGTAATTTGCCAGGCAGCTGCACACCGACTGGCTCAACAGGCCCGCGAGCGGCAACTGGATGTTCTTCCCCAAGTACCTGTCAAGTGTTGTCCGATAAGTTCGCTGCGTCCCAACCGCTTATCCAATTCCCTTACGAGAATCAAACCACCGTCTGGAGTGGCCGCGCTCCTTGGAAAACGACCTTCAAAGAAGCATTTGAAGAGAGCTGAAAAGGCTAATTTTGTTTCTCACCCACTGGTTATGCACCTCCATGCCGCCCTCACCGCATCCAACGCCACATAAATACGGACGCCGCCGGACATCCGAAGGTTCGTAAGGAAAGTTCAAATTTGAAATCCGGGGTGAAAAGCCCCATCGTGAACAATCGGAATGCTATTCTTAAGAAAGCAGAGCTTATTTCGTGATTGCGGCGCGCGTGAGGCTCAAGCATAATTTCGCAGGGGCATCGACGGGGGAGAATCGTTTTATATGCAGTTGAACGTTGGATCGGCTGGCAAGCGACAAATGCAAGGCCTCATCGGAGGCCTTGTCGTCCTTGGACTCATCTGGGAACTGGCGAGCTGGATTATCGCCGGGTCTGACCAGGCGCTCATCATGTTCGGACTCGTCCTGGTCGCTTGCGCAACAGTCATATTCATCCTGAACGATTGGCGTTCGGGCGTTCTCATCTTTTTGATCTGGCTCCTGTTTGAAGACCTCGCGCGGAAGTACATGGGCAACAGCTTGATCGTATTTTTTGCGAAAGACTTTCTAGTTGGAGTCGCGTACCTATCGTTCTATCTCGCGATGCGCCGTCGCGAGGTGGCCATGTTCAAAGTTCCTTTTCTGCTCCCATTATTGTTCTTCATCTTCTTTGCGTTCATTCAGGTCTTCAACTTCAACTCGCCTAACATCCTTTACGGTTTGGCCGGGCTGCAGGTCTATTTTTACTACGTTCCTTTGATGTTTTTGGGATACGCAATGCTGCGGAATCCGAAAGATCTGGACAATCTTCTGGCGGTCAGTCTGGCAGCCGGAATCGTAATTGCTTTACTGGGTATCGCGCAATCAGTGCTTGGCGTGAGTTTTCTTACTCCGGACGATATCGCGCCCGAACTGTATGAACTGACTCACGTGACTCGTTATTCGCCGATCACCCACCAGATGTCCGTTTCGACGAGTTCCGTCTTTGTCAGTTCGGGCCGTTTTGCTTTCTATTTGGTTTTCCTCTGGATCCTGGCGATGGGTGCGCAGGGTTATATGCTGTTGAGACGTCAAAAAGACGCCATTTATGGTTTTTTGGGAATCGGCGTGGTTTCGGCAGCCGTACTTGTCACTGGTGCCCGCACTCCTTTTGTTTTCATGGTGCTCAGCGCCTTCGTTATGACCGCTGGATTTCTTTGGGGCGCACCCTGGCGTTGGGGTCAAGGACATCGCCTTTTCACGGCCCTTCGTCGCGCCCTCATCGTCGGGGCGGTAGGAGTGATCTTGCTGGGGGAAGTCTTTCCGAATGCTCTACAAGGTCACTGGGCATTCTTGTCCGAAACTTTGGCATTTCAAGGGCAGGGCTCCGAGTTGCAATCAAGAGGCTGGGAATATCCGGTTTCGAACCTGCAAAAGGCCTTCGAGTACGACCACTGGATCACGGGGTACGGCACGGGTACTGCTTCGCTCACCGCAAATTATGCGGCGCGTTTTCTTGAGGAATCGGCGCCACCTATTGGCGTGGAGAGCGGTTGGGGAGCACTCATTTTGGAAATGGGCATTTTTGCGCCCTTCCTGTGGCTTATTTGGACTGCGGCGGCGCTGTGGGCCGGATGGAAGGTGGTCCGGCAACTTCGACAGACGGTCTATTTCCCGATCGGTTTCGCGATCTGGTGGTATAGCTTCATCCTTCTTTTTCTATTCATGTATTTTGGACTCCAGCCTTATCAAAACTATTTGAATAATGCCTACGTGTGGCTGCTGCTCGGAGTGTTGTTCCGTCTGCCAAAGCTTGCTGAAATGCCCGTGCCGATCGCCATCCCTAGGCACCTGCGCGGAGTGCCCCGCTGGCGATTCGCGACGACGGGAAAATAGGTGGCGTGTTCGGCATTCCCGGGATTGTCCTGACCCAGCTGAGGTCATGTTGTTAGCGGAGTCTGAATTCATGGCAGCCGCTATGACTCGCCGCAGCGCCGGCGGTCAGAGGCTTGATGGCCTAGGATACAGCCCGCTTGTCACCGCGCTTCTTGCGATGATCGACCTAGAGTTGCATCGTGCCCCCGCAGTATGGGTTTTCATGGGACCGCGTCAGATGGCTTGGCGTGTCCAAATTCTGAAGCAAAGCTTTGAGCGTCAGCCCATTAGGATCGCGCCTGTTCATGCCAAAACCTCGCATCGCCGTCGTTTCTCCTTTCATCGACAAACGTCATGGAACCGAGCGCACCGTCGCGGAGTGTTTGCAACGCCTAGCGGGCGATTATGAGATCCATGTCTACAGCAACCGAGTTGAAGATGTAAATCTCGAAACAATAACTTGGCACCGCATCCCGTCCTTGCCCGGACCGCACCTATTCAGCTACGTGTGGTGGTTTTTGGCGAACCATCTGTGGCGCTGGTATGACAGTCAGTTTCGCGGACTTGCGCCGGAAGTTGTTTTCTCTCCCGGCATTAATTGTCTGGATGCCGATACGATTCTCGTGCACGTTGTATTTGGTCGATTCCGCGAGCGCATGAAAGAGCAGTTGCTCTTCCATCGGAACTCCTTGAAAACCTGGGTGCGAATCCTTCACAGGCGCGCTTATTATTCGCTGATCGCTTCGCTGGAGGCCCGTATTTATCCCCAGACACAATTGCCTCTCGTTGCCGTTTCCCGTAAGACGGCAGAGGATTTGTCCGGCCTCTATAAGCGTATTGGTAATGTGTCTATCGGCTATATTGGCCTCGATTTTGATCGTTTTCATCCCGCACGGCGTGCGGCGCTCCGTGACAAAGCGCGTCGTGCGCTTGGCGTCTCAAAGGATCAGATTGTTTTACTGTTAGTAGGCAATGACTGGAAAAGTAAAGGGCTTCCGTGCGTTCTCGATGCTGTCGGGCACCTGTGTAACGCAGATCTTATTGTTCACGTAGTGGGACGGGATAGCTCGGTGCCTTTTCAAGACGCGATCCAAAGGCACAATTTAAAAGCACGAGTCCACTTTCTTCCTCCGCGAGCCGACATTGAATTTTATTATTCGGCTGCTGATATCTACGTGAGTCCTACTCTCGAAGACGCTTTCGCCCTGCCGCCTGCCGAAGCAATGGCTTGCGGGCTGCCAATCATCACTTCAAGTAGAAATGGAGGCGCGGAAATCATTACTTCAGGCCAAGATGGATTCGTTTTAGACGACCCGTCGGATTATGTGGCGCTGGCGGATATTCTGCGGCGACTCGCGTGCGATTCGCAGGAGCGGGAGCAGATTGGTGAAAAAGCGGTCGCCACGGCGCGGCGGCTGACTTGGGAAAGTTCTGCGATGCACATTCGCGCAGCCTGGGATCAGGCACGTAATGTGAAAAAAATTCTTCAGTAGATAAATGATGATAGTTCTGTTCTCTGAAATCCTTTCAACTGGCGGAGTCCAGCGCGCCAGCCGGCATGTCGCCGCCGTGGCCGCAAAGTTCGCTGTGGATCGCGGTTTCTCCTGCCGTTTCCTGAGCCTGAACGATCCCCAGGGCCTGCACAGCGTGCGCGTTGGCTCCAGCGAATTTTCGGTTACCGGGCATGCCCGCGACAAAGCGCAATTCGTCCTGGCCGCGCTGCGTTCGGCCGGCCGCGATCCCGTCCTGGTCATTGCGCTGCACCCGCATCTGGCGCCGATTGTCGTGGGCCATGCGCATGCGCTCCCGGAAATTCCGGTCGATCGTCTTCGCCCATGGAATTGAAGTGTGGCAACCGCTCGCGATGGACGCGCCGCCGCGCGCTCCGCCAGGCGGACCTGGTGATCGGGCCGAGCGAAGACACCGTGCGGCATTTGATTTCCACGCAAGGAATCAGCGCCGAGAAGGTTCAGCGGCTTCCCTGGGGCCTCGACCCGGAATTCGAAGCGCGCCTGGCTGCGCGCGTTCAGCCGCCGCTGCCATCCGGGTTCCCGAAAGAGGGCAAAATCATTCTGACCGTTGGCCGGTGGGATCCGGCCGAGCGGTACAAAGGGGCGGACACGCTGATTTCCGCTCTGCCTCGCGTCTTGCAGAGAGCGCCGGACGCGTCACCTCGTGCTGGTCGGCGACGGAGCCGATCGCGCGAGGCTCGAACAACTTGCGCGGGAACTTGGTGTTTCCGAGCGCGCATGCTTTCTTGCCGGGCCTGACTCAGGACGAACTCTTCGCCTGTTATGCGGCCTGCACCATCTTCGCGCTGCCCAGCAGCGGAGAAGGCTTTGGCCTTGTGTTTCTGGAGGCGATGGCTCACGGCAAGCCCGTGATTGGCGGAGCGCACGGGGGCACGCCGGACGTGGTCGAGGACGGCGTTACCGGATTACTCGTGCCGCATGGAGATATCGAGCGGCTCGCGGGCGCCCTCGAATCCCTGCTGGCCGATCCGGCTCGAGCGGCGGAAATGGGCGCGAAGGGGCGCGATCGCGTCGAGCGATTATTTTCCTTCGAACAGTTTCAAGGGCGGCTCACCCAAGTGCTGGATGATGTTCTTTTGCGCAATCGCTCCCGATCTAGCCTTGAACACAAGTCTTGAGCAAGGGGTTATAATCCAACTCGGGGTGCCCTTAAGAGATTATTTATCCGATTGATAGGGGCCGGGGCTCCCTACTTATGCGGCTGCTCTACGCCACGCAATCCTATTTTCCCTTTTTGGACAAGGGCGGCCCCACGGTTAAAGTGAGGGCGCTGGCCCACGGCATGGCTTCTGCTCGGAAACGGCGTGACGGTTCTGACCGCCGATTTTGGACTGGACGAAGCAAAACGGAAATCGGTTCACGCAACCGCGAATCGCTGGGGATATGAGGCGAACCAGGACGGCGTGGAGGCAATTTATCTTCGAACCCGAGCCCGGTATCGCGCGCTCACCTGGAATCCAGGCGTTGGCGAATTCTGCCGGGACCGTCTGGCGGCTTTTGACCTGGTGCATATTTTCGGTCTTTACGACTTGATTGGACCGCGAATTGCTCGGCAATGCAGGAGCATCGGCCGCCCATATTTAGTGGAACCAATGGGCATGTTCCGGCCAATTATAAGAAATATAGGGATGAAACGTCTTTATCACGCCGTGCTCGGAGGGTCCATGATTGCCGGAGCCAGCCGCGTGATTGCCACTTCGGAACAGGAACGCGAGGAGTTGCTGGAGGGAGGAGTCCCGGACAGCAAAATCGTGGTTCGCCGAAACGGAATTGATGTCCCCAGCCAGTTGCCCCCCCGGGGGCATTTCCGTAATGAATGGGATATATCCAAAGATGTGAAACTCATACTTTTCCTGGGGCGTCTAGTATCTAAGAAGAGCCCTGACTTGATGTTAGAGGCTTTTTCGCGGTGGCAGCGGCGCAGCCGGGGATCGCAAGGTTCGGTGCTGGTGTTTGCGGGACCCGATGAGGGAGACGGATACCGGCAGCGCCTGGAGGCTTTGGCCGCCAGCAGATGGGATTGAACGGGGGAGTGTTGTTTACAGGACCTTTGTACGACGACGCCAAATGGGCGGCCTACCGGGATGCGGATCTGTTCGTCCTGCCGTCACAAAATGAAAATTTTGGAAATACCGCGGCAGAAGCCGTGGCGTGCGGAACGCCCGTGCTGGTTACCGACCGCTGCGGGATAGCGCCGATCGTGGACCGGCGCGCCGGCGTGGTGGTGCCGCACGATTGCGCCGCGCTCGAAGCGGGGCTGGGACGGATCCTGGACGATCCCCGGTTCGCCGCGGAATTGCGCACTGGGATGCGAAGAGGTTGCGCGTTCGCTGGGCTGGGCTGAGCCGCTTGTCGGAAATGGAATCCTTGTACCGGAACCTGGTCCCCGAAAGGCGCCCCGATTGAAGAGACATCCGCTCATTCATGTGTGCTGGTTACGCGATCAACTGCCTGCTGATCGTTTCGTTTGCGGCCGTCCTGTATGGAATCGGGTGGGAATTTTCAACGCGGAGTTATTTGAAGGGTTTTACGGACGCCATTATCCCCGCTTCCGATGATCCGGAACAAAAGGCCGAAGCCATACTGGCCTGGATTGCCGATGGCCCGGCGCGCCGGAGCACCACGAATCCCGCAGACCTTTCCCTGCGCAACCCCGAGGATACCCTGAATTTTCAGCAACTCCTGCAGGTGTGCGGCACGGCGACCAACGCATTTGTGAATCTTGCCGAGAGCGCCGGCCTGCGTACCCGGCGCCTGCTCTTGTTGGATGAAAACCGCTCCAGTAAACATGTGGTTGCGGAGGTCCTGGTCGGGGATCGCTGGATCATCGTGGACCCTTCCTACCACACGATATTCCGCAAACACGACGGCCAGATGGTCACGCAATCCGATCTGCGCAACCCGCAGACGTTTCGGGAAGTGACCGAGGTGATTCCCAATTATCCGCAGACGTATACGTACGAATCCACGGCTCACGTGCGGCTGCGGAGAATTCCAATCGTCGGGCAGTACTTGCGCGGAATCTTGAATGCGATCTGGCCGTCCTGGGAAGAATCCATCAATTGGACTCTGCTGGTCGAGCGCGATTCCTTTGCCATGGCGGCCGTTTCTGTTGTGTTTTTCTTCCTCCTGCTGGCCGTGCGATTTCTCTTCGGATGGTATTGCTCCAATCGGCTTGGAATTCCCCGAGTGCGGCTGCGGGACCGGATCGCGCGTGTGAGCCAGGTCCTGGTCGGCAACCTCTAGCACGCGAGGCGAATTCAATCGAATCTTGCGGCAGAGGATTTGATATTGCGTGCCCAGCGGCAGGTGGTGGACCAGGTCTTCGATCTTCCGCAGGCCGCGCAGCGAATGCGGAAAGATAAACCGGAAATCCGTGCGCAGAACTTGAAAGCCGCACTCGCGCAGAAGTCCGCGGGCCTCGGGCGGCGTCAGGAGGATGGCGTCGCGGTCGAACTCGCAACGCGACATCACGTAGCGCGTGGCCAGGCTCCAAGGGCTATTCTCCCAAAAGGAAAAAAGCCCTCCCGCGCGCAGCGCCCGTTGAACCAGGGAAAGCGCTTCTGCACGCTGCGCCGGCGGGATGTGGTGGAACACCCCGTTGCAGTAGGCCAGGTCCATTTGTTCCCACGATTGGAATTCGTCCATGGACTCGTACCGGAGATTTGCGCGCGGCGTGGCGTTTTCGCGCAATTTCCAGAGACTTTGCGGAGACGTCCACTCCGATGGCATGTACCGCCCCTAATTCCCGGAGAAGCATGGGCGTGGTCGCGCCGTCCCCGCAGCCGAAATCCAGAATCGCGCGAGGCGATTCCTTGATTTCGATCAAGACAGCGTTTGAGCCATGCCACGCGGCCCTCGGCGAAATATTCTCGGCCCTCGCCGGAGGGCGCGATGGCCGTCGAGAGCGCCTCCTCGTACGCGGCGGCGTACTGGTCAAACAGGTCTCCCGCATCCTTCATCGGCGGGCCATCCCCAGGACGCTCAGAAAAAAGCTGGAAAGAACGATCTGGAATCCGAGGGTGAAGAACACGACTCCGGGGATCACGATGCGCATGGTCTTTTCCGGGTCCAGCGGGCCGAAGTGATGGCTTTGCCAGTAGGCCAGGCCCAGGACCCACGCCCCGGTTCCGGCAACGATCAGCAACCCTCCCACCACAAGCCCGACTTCCAGTGTGAGATAGCGGAACATCCGCGTGAGTCTGGGATCCTCGGGCAGCAGCCCTTCGGAAATCGCGAAGATTTTGGTGAACGCGGCGAAGACAAGCGATTGAAAGCCGATCAAAATTGCCATGCCCGCGAACAGTAGCGTGTGGACATCGAATCCGACGCCCCCGATCATTCGCGGCCCCGGCATCAGCAACGCGCTGACCACGATTCCCGCGCGCACAGCGCGATTCCAGGATAGAGAAACAGCCAGCGGGGGCTGTACAGCAATAGAAATCGCAAATGCCGCCAGCCGTCGCGCCAGGTGCGCAGGTGCGGCGGGCGGTCGCGCTTGTCCGCGGCGAGCGTGGTTGGAATTTCCGTTACGCGCAAGCCGAACGTTGTGGCCTTCACGATCATCTCGCTGGCGAATTCCATTCCCAGCGTTCGCAGGCCCAGCCGATCGATAGCCTCCTTGCGAAATGCGCGCAGGCCGCAATGGAAATCACCAACCGGACTTTTGAAGAACAGGCGGCCAATTCCGGTCAGCACGGGATTGCCAAGATAGCGGTGCAACGGGCGGCATCGCGCCCGGCTCGATTCCACCGAGAAATCGGTTGCCCATCACCAGGTCATATCCCTCGCGGAGCTTTGCGACGAATGCGTCCATCTGCGTGAAATCGTAGGTGTCGTCCGCATCGCCCATCAAAATAAATTGTCCGCGCGCTGCGGCGATCCCTCCGCGCAAGGCGCTCCCGTACCCGCGCGTCTCCACGGGAATTACCCGCGCCCCCATGCTCCGCGGCAATCTCCCGCGATCCATCCGTACTGCCGTTGTCGGCGACGATCACTTCGCCGCGGATTCCGTGGCTGCCGCAGGGCGTCCATCGCCTTCTGGACGCAAATTCCTACCGTGGCGCGCTCATTCAGGCACGGCATCACCACGGAGAGTTCGAGCGCATCTCCCGAAGGATTGAGTTCAGCACTGGCGTCCGCTTGCGCCGTTGAGTTCATGGAACCGATGGCAAATCTCTCTTGGCCGGCAACGTCTCCCGGGTTCATCGACTTTAACCGATCCGATTAGCCGCGAAAAGAGCGGCTTTGCCCTGGTTCATCTTGCGTGCCTTCGCCGGCGGCTGTTACCGATTCCTGTGGCCGTTACGTTCGGCCATGGATGCCCGATCCCCTCCGCAAAAACGCATACCGGAACTCGATGGACTTCGCGGGATCGCCATCCTGCTCGTGTGGACCGGGCACTATTTCGCCGTTCCTGAAAGGGCATGGTAAGTCTTCTGGACGGCTACTGGTTTCGCCTGGGCTGGACGGGCGTCGACCCGTTCTTCGTGCTCTCGGGTTTTCTGATCGGCGGAATTCTCCTGAACATTTGCGATTCTCCCAGGTATTTCCAGACATTCTATGCACGCCGGTTCTTCCGCATCATCCCGCTCTACTACGCCTGAATTGCCATCTATCTGTTATTGGCTGCATTGGTGGCGCCATACCTTTCCGCGAGAATCGGATCCGTTCAGCGTGTCGATCTCCCGATCTTGTCTCACTTTCTTTTTCTGCAGAATTTCCGCGACATTCTTACCAGCACGGTTTCTTTCTGCTGGCTGTCGGCCACATGGTCATTGGCCGTCGAGGAGCAGTTTTATCTGGTTGCTCCGCTGTTGGTGCGTTTCTTGTCAAAGCGTGCGCTGACATTTTTCTCGTCCTGGTCATCGGAGCCGCTCCTCTGCTGCGCTGGCTTTTCCGCGGCCATTTCAATTCGGGGCCGTGGCTGGCTTACCGGCTGAGGCCTTGCGGGCCGATTCTCTCGCCATTGGCATGCTTGCTGCGGTGATCTGGAGCGACCCCAAGAGCCGCGAATGGCTCGCGCGCCATGCCGCGCTGCTGTACGGCCTTTTTGGTGTGTTTTTCGCGGGTGTCGCCTTCCTTTGGAGATGGCCGCTGCCAGTCCTCACCCAATGCTGGGCTATACGTGGCTGGCTTTGTTTTTTGCCTCCGGCCCGCTGCTGGCAATTCTTCGTCCGCAATCCCCGCTGGCGATTTTTGCGCGTTTCGGGTTTCTGCGCGAGATGGGTGGCATTTCCTATTGCGTTTACATCATTCACACGACGGTATTCGTCTTCTGCAACCGGATTCTCCTGCATTCGCTGCCAGAGGTCACCGACGGCAGTGTTGCCTCGGTTTCTTTTCTCGCAGCCTTGATCACATATGCGATCGCGAAAATGTCCTGGAAATGTTTGGAGGAGCCATCAGTTAGGCGTGGCCATGGATACAGATACTAGTTGGCATGACTGTTTCAATAATCTATGCGTTTAAGACAAACTTCACATGGTCGACGTTCCCCGTTTTCCACTTTGACGATGCGTGCGGAGATAGTCGAACGGTGCGGCGCGATGATCGGTTGTGTTGATTAAATTAAGGAGATATAAGACGGAGCGAATCGTTTATGGCCACTTTTTGCGGAAAAGAAATAACTAGGTTGGTCGATGGACTATTTGATGGCATGATGCGCAGAGAGCAATCAGATTCTCTGCAACGTCATCACCCAATTGGCCCCGCGGCTGAATATGATGAACCTGAAGACCCTCTATGCACCCACAAGATTGGCAACGCCAACCATCTCGCGCCAGGATTTCCCGGCAAAGCTCGCGATAGGCTTCAGGGTCAAGCCTCAACCGTGGCCGCTTGGTGCGCACTTGAGTCAAAGCGTCACCTGCACGCTTTCAAGGAGCTGCCTTATCTGTGGCTTGGGAAGACCGAGTACCAGTCGAGTTAAGGAAGGCAGGAGGGCCTCTTGGTTGCCGCCCTCCAAACTCACCCCCGCCAGAAAATCCGCACAGATCATCTCCAGACAATAGCCACGCGACTTGTCACTCCCGAGCATCAAACCCGCCGTTTCTAAAGCCTGCTCGATGACTGGCAGTTGGCTCTTGTACGCCTTAAAATAAAGAATCTCCCACGGCTCGGTTTCCTTCCCGGTCAGATGCTTCGAGACTTCCCGCTTGAATTCCTCCTTGGGCAGTTCGCGAGCTTTGTGCAACCAGGTTGCACTATCGAACCCCTGTCCTTCCCTCCGCGCCACCTTTGCTAGCTCGGTCGCCTTCGCCCAGCCCACCTGCTGCAGTTCTACCTTGTGAATGCGAGGCAGCTGCTCGTGGATGGCCATCAGGTAGTACGCCTTGCGCCTGGACTCCGGAAACTTCCTCTCCAGGAACTCATCGAACGAACGGACATTGTCCACCCTCCAGTACTGCCCTGCCCGAACCTCGCAAAGGTAGCGCCCGAGCTCGACGAACTTCGAATCCCGTTCCCGGTCGGTGGCCTTCTCCCAAGACAAGATCTCGTCGATCTTCGAGAGGACAAACACGGCACGCCGGCGATTGAGCTTCGGAGCCACCAGTTCCCTTCCGTTAGTCGTCAAGCACGTCAAGCCAATCAAGGTCGCTCGCTCCTGGTTGACGAATCAGTTTGGTTCCAACGAGTGCCTCGTTCCCCAGGCACAGTCCGAGATGGGCGCAGCTGACACACCCGTTCTGCGGGAACCGGATTCCGGGGTGGGAAGGAAACTGGGCAGTTTCGATTTGACCGACCGTCGCATCCACTAGTTGGCCAAATTCCTGCCGCTGCTCTTCAGTGATCGAAGCCAGCAGGTACTGAATCTCCGGGACGCGTTTCCTCACGAACGCAACGATGGCGACGTCCGAGATGCCCGTGATCCAGGAGTAGCAGACCAGCTGAAGGTCGAGCGAGGTCAGCCCCTCGGGCTGGTCCGGATAACGAGCACTGGTCGTCTTCCATTCGAGCAGACGCCGCGTGCCGTCCAGCTGTCCGATGGCATCGACATAGGCCACAAACTCGTTGCCGTTTGCGAGTGAACGGACGATCTTCTTCTGCAAGTTCTGCTTGGGTTGGCGAACGCGGATGCGGTTATCACGGGCGAATTGCTCCAGCAGGCCAATTCCCTGCCGCAGCAAGCGCTCCCAGTCGTCTCCGTGGGAGTATTCCAGCGGAACCTCGCGGTACGCTCC
This sequence comes from Terriglobia bacterium, assembly GCA_963779275.1. GTDB lineage: Bacteria > Acidobacteriota > Terriglobia > Acidiferrales > UBA7541 > Palsa-360. The sequence goes on along the minus strand of CAVZXL010000011.1, from coordinate 446,678 downwards.
CCATTCCTTAAACAACACCGCACTGGCATCCTCGCGCTGGAAGAACGCCGCCAGCGCCTTCTCAAAACACCGCCCAAAGCACAGCGCCGCGCGAGAGTCCTTCTCCCTCCAGCCATCCAGATACCGGTAGCGATAGCTCCTGGGGCAGCGCAGGTATTGCGATACTTGCGTGTAGCTAAACGTCACGGGTCACCTCCTGGCGGGTAGTCGCCGACACGGAGAGTTCTTCCCACTCACTGGCTGGCGCAAACCCGCTGAGATTGAGAAACGTGCGGCCGTTTAGGGTCGTATGGGAAATCCGCACAATGCCCTGCAGGCCGCGCAGAGCCTTTTCATCGACTTCGTCTCTGCCCATCAGATCGCGGTCATAGCCAAAATCCCTCAGGAACCAGCGCAGTTTCCAGAGTGCCTTGGGCGTGCAGTAGAGGCGACCGGTGAGGGAACGCCCCTGATATTCTCGTGGTTCGAGGATCGCAAGGTTCAAGACATAGAACGGCCGCTGCGGATGCCAGCGGTAGAAGGCTCGGTCGACCCGGACCAGGAAGATGCCTTCCAAAGCGTCATCACTTTCACGCTGCTCACAATGCAGACCAGGGATATGGCGTTTCATGGCGCGACCTCCTGCGGCTTGGCATAGCTGTTGAGCTGGCAAATCAATCCCGGGCGGTCCTTGGCGGCGCGCTCGGCCAATTCATTGATGAAGGCTTCGACCAGGTCCCGGCTGGCATCTCGCAGGGTGGCAGTCCCGCAATAGTCGGCGGCATAGGCCTTCACCAGGCCAGCATCCAGCTGGTGCTGGCGAATCAGCAGGCAGAGGCGGTCGCGGAGGCGCGGCTGCCCGTTCTGGTGACCATTGTTTCCATTCGTGGAGGGAGGACGCTGATCGAGCGGGCTGGGGGCGTTAGATCTGGGGGCCCAGCCAAGTTCCTCGACCGAACAGAGGCCGATGCCATAGGCCTTGCGGAGGGCGCGGTTGACGGCGCGGGTTTCGGCGACGCGCATCTCGGCGCCGTGGACCAGGGACGAGACGTTGGAGGGATCGGCGTCGCCGTAGCCGACGAAGCCGCGAGAGCGAGGAGATTTGTAGACGGTCGCCTTAAAGACCCAGCGACTAGAGGCCGGATCTGATAGCCCCTTATCAACAGCGGTTCTGATCCCAGAGCAGCGATTTCGCTGGGATATACGAAGCAAACCGGCGTGTGTGACGTACCAGCGGCCATCTATGAACAAGAGATCACCGGCGGGAACCGACAGAGAATAACTTGTAGAAAGTGTCTCCAGACTTTTGACCTGAATCCTGTCAAGTTGGTTCGGCCAAAGGTATCTAGCAGACCGTAGGTTACTCATGAACTGAATCCTGCATTTGGAGCGTGCTGGCTTCATATTCCCCTCATATCTCATACTTTCTATTACAGTAGCATACACAAAAAATGCTGGACCGTCAAGGGAATCGTTGGAAAAACGCTTCCTTTCTCTTACAATCGCGCTGACATGAGAAAAGACGCGCCACTTGCTTTCCGCATCCCCGCTGATCTAAAGAAGAAGCTCCAGGATGTGGCGAAGCAAGAGGCCCGGAGTATTTCGCAGACCTGCGAAATCTTCTTGAGACTTGGCGTAGAGGGCTATGAAGCAGAGGGTTCCAAATTTCTCCAACGCTTTCTCTCCCGCCAGAAGAAAGACCCCTCCGAGTAGTTCAGGCGATCCGTGGCGGACGAAGGCATGGGTATCCAATTCGTGGAAACGTCTCCTGAGGCGATGAGGTGCCAACGATCGTACCTCGACAATCAGAATGAGATGAGTGATCAAACCAAGCGCCATACCTGGGCGGGCACTCAAGACAACAAAGTCTCGGCCCATTGCCTATCCCGGGTAGGAGCCGCTAGAAACAAAACGTCGAAGGATGACTTTGTCCTGTGACCACCAGTTCCAACTTAAGGCTTGAACGCCCACCTTCAGCCCAGCGTGAAAAGATTTATAGCAGATGGTGTTGCATCGACCGGTTGAGGCGGCACGACTTATCGGGACTTGGATTTCTGGTTTCAAGGAAGGCGTCGCATACGGCTGTATTTGAACCATACCCACATCGATAGATTCTGAAATAACTGTCATCTACGGTGACTAATAAGTGTGGGACCACGAATAATTCTCTGTTACATTCAGCAAATGAGAAAGTCTTCCCTTCAAGTCGCTTCCATCACGAGGGGCCTCTATCGCCGCGTTGCGGATAAACTTGGAGTTGATCCTTCATATGTGAGCCGTGTCGCCCGTGGTAAACGTCGGTCGCCCACAGTTGAAATTCTTCTACGTCGCGAGGTATTAAAAATCTTGGCGTCCATATCAAGGCCAAGAGCGAAAAAGAATGAGAAATAGAATGAGAAATAGAATGGGGCAGGTACTCATGAGGTGTAGATAGTCAGATTTCGATAGGGACTTACCAAGCTGAATCGAGGAACACGCAAGGGCCACGTAGGAATACACCTGTGATTGCGAATTGCGCAACCAAGTGGAAGGCATTCCTTCGGTTAACGATTACCACCGATTGTATTTGTTACGGCTAGCTCGACGCGAGGAATCAATCGCTCGTATTCTTCGTTTAGCATCTCCACGACCGCTTGCTGATGCGTCTCGGCGAATGCGGGCAGGGTTCTTTGCATGGACGGTAAGATCGGAGCGTCGCTTGCTTCTTGAACATCAGTCTGCGGTGGAGTCTTTTCACCAAGTATGGGTGCAGCATTCTCCTTTGTTAGTAAGAAGTGTTCGATTGTGGCAATTATTTCCACGAGGCCAGGGTCATGCGTTGCTTCGTCGGGATTGTGGTGATGGGCCAGAACATCGACAAAGGACGGCATGAAATTCCAACTAACGGCCATGCTACTGCCAATCTCGGAGTGTTCCATCCCAAAATGGCCACGCTCGACGGATGGATTGTCGGTCCAGTTCTCAGGAGGCATTATATTCCGCTCATTTTTTTCTTCAACAGCGAGCATCCACTGAGGAAGTTGCCCAATATCGTGCAATAGTCCAGCGATGTAAGCTTGCTCCTTCTCGAAATAGTCAGTTTGTATTGCCAGATGTTCGGCCAGCAGAGCAGCCAGGAAACTGTGCTTCCAGAAATTCATGACCTGATCCCGCGGCAAGCCATTACCTGAATAGTTCACCAAGGAACAAGTCATCGCCAAGCTGCGGAGCCGTTCCGTGCCGATCAGGATAGTCGCCTGCTCGATGCTGATCACGCGTGTGCGTAATCCAAACATTGGCGAATTACAAAGGCGAAGAACGTGCGCGCTCAAACTTGGGTCGGCACGGATTACCTTTCCCGCCTTCTTCACGTCGACGGATTGATTGTTGAGAATCGCACTTAGCTCCAGAACTGTATTAGGGAATGGAGGCAGCCCATGGTCGACAATGGCCTTCAGGCGCTTCCGGCGACGCTCTTGGTCACCCCCAAGTAGATTCGAGGCAGGAAGTGATTGAGCATTTGGTTGGTCGAAAAGAGTATTCATATGGTTCATCTAATATATCGGCACTTCCAGGATTTTCTTTATACTGGTCATTGCAAGAGTCGATCGGTTTGACTTTCAAACTACACTCCATCGACCCAATCAGGCCAATACAGCAGACAGTTCTTTGCATCGTAGTTCACATTTCAGATCAGCTACATTGTCCAGGAGTTGGCACCCGTTCCCGATTAGTCGTGATAAAGGGTGCCAGCTCAACCGGTCGATGCAACACCCCCTAATCATTTGATCCGACAATACTTCCTCTGCGGAACAGATGTGCAACGATGTACTCAATCAGAACCTAAACAGGGCTTCGTTTCGTTTGAATTACCACACGCGAGCGATATCAGCCTCGTAGACTCCTATAACAAGACTCTGAGCAAGTGTTGCATCGACCCATTGAGACCGCCCGATTTATCAGGATATGGTTACGACCAGCCCTCAAGTTTGCTAATTCAGTTAGAGCCAACGCATTTTTGATGACTATCGATCATGCCCTTGAAAGTTTCTGAGATCGATTCTTGACATGTGGTAGTCGAGGGGCCGATGAGCGCAAGGTTGTTTCAATCACACCCCGTTTACCTGTCGCGCCCACTGCATGGCTTGCCAATATTTCTCCGTGACGTCGGACTCACTTAGGTGGAGTTGTCTTGCGAATACACTAGCGTTTTCCCATTCGCCGGATTCCAACGCAAGCATGAGCAGAAAGAGTGACCGCAATCGGGTTCCTCCCCTAACAGGACCTCCTTGGTTTCTTGATCCGGGCGAACGCTCTCTAGCATACTGGCCATCGGCATTTCGAGAATGGCATCCATTAGAGAAAGAAGGCCCATCAAGAACAGGTCGGAACTGCGGTGTTGAATCTTCGGCGCAAGCAGTTCGCAGAAGCGAGCGCGCATTAAGGCGGAAAGAACTAAATCACTCGTTTTGTTCTGGCCGGCGCCAACCATGACTACCAAACGGAGCCAGCGCCGGACTTCGTCTTCTCCCAACAGGGAGAGCGCATGCCGCACCGAGTGGATTCCGCTAGCAAAGCCGAATGTGGCGGAATTTAGGTAACGCAATAGACGATAGCAAAATGAAGGTTCACTCTTGATGACATTTTCAATCTCCCGTGGATCCAATTCCGGCCACGATGCGGCTTGCAAGAGGCGGAGATAGTTGATCCGATTGGCAGGAATTGTGCTTGCTGTCCGCAACTCCGGTTTGCGAAAGAAGTAGCCCTGGAAATAATGGAATCCGGCCTGTTTCGCAGCGACAAACTCTATTTGCGTTTCCACCTTCTCCGCCAGCATGTGGCAGCCCCGAGGTGCATAGCGCTTGACCATAGCCGCACTCTGCTCTGACGAGGTGACCCTCACATCCACCTTGATGATGTCGGCCAGATCAGTCAATGACTCCCGTGGATCATCCACTAGGAAATCATCTAGCGCGATCAAGTACCCAGCCCCTTTCAAGCGTCGACAAGCATCTACCACCAGATCATCCGGTGAAACCGTTTCCAATATCTCGACCACGGTCTGGTCGGGGGGCAGCAAAGTGACACACTCTTTCAGCAAGATATCTCGCGTGCAGTTAATAAAGCCTCGCCGGCCATCGCACAAAATGTCGAATCCAATCAGCGATAAACTATCCAGAATGCTGCGCGTTGCGGCTGTGGGATTGGCAACATCCAGGCTGTTCTCCAGTCTCCCCCGAAACAGGAGTTCATAGCCGAAGATTTTCTGGTCCCTGGTGAGGATAGGCTGACGGGCAAAAAAGTTGGAGTCAGGCCGGGGAACTGCGTTGCCGTCTAGGGGGCCGAGGGCAGTTAGATTATTACTCACTATTAATACTATCGGCAAAAGTAGTAATATCTTTAGTGAATAAATATATCAAATACGAGTTACCTTAGACGCGGCTGCAAACAAGGCTGGACGAAAATCGGTTCTGATAAACGGGGTGGTCTCAATGGGTTGATGCAACACTTGCTCGAAACCTTCTTTTAGGAGCCTGCGGGGCTGATTTCGTTCGAGGGCGTTGATTCAACGAGAACCCTGCCCTGTTTGGGTTCTTATTGAGTTCTACCGTACAGATCGATTCTCCCGGGGAAGCATTTTCAGATCAATCGATTAGAATGTGTTGCATCGACCGGTTGAGGCGGCAAGGCTTATCGGGATTTGGCAGCGTTCACTCTTATAATGAGGCAGTGGACTTGGTTCTAGAGCAGAATATCGGGAAATCGCCAGAAGAAATCGGAAATGAATCGAATATCGCATGGATAGGCTGGTGATTTTTCATGCCGAGTATTGAAGCCGTGGAATTTATCGGGGCCTCCCTAACACCATACTCTTTTGATGTATTTATGATAAATACTTTGCTGGCCAAGCATGGAGCGATTTACGCTATTACAAAGAGAATGGGAAGTGCGGGTGCTAAAGACCACGTCCGCATTTATGTCGCAGAGACCGACAATCTTCGCGACCTCGTTCAGAACCATCCAAATAGGCCCTGTTTTTTGGCTTTCGGAGCGGACTGCATCTGTATCCACCCAGAGGAGGCGAAAAACAAGCGGGTTAGGATTGCGCAAGACCTTTTGGCCGGATACGCTTGGGGATGCAATCCTCGCGTACGCTAGTCACCTTCGGGAGTGATGGTATTTGCCCGCAGCTTCCCATTGAAACTCTCGCAGTACCCGTTCTCCCATGGACTGCCAGGTTCGATTTACAACGTTCCTGTTCCCACGTTGGCTAACCACTTCCGCAACTCCTTGGCCACGAACTCCGGGCCATTGTCCGAACGAATGTTCTCCGGGATCCCTCGCCACAGCATCACTTCCGCTAGCGTCTCAATCACCTCGTTGCTTCCCAGCCGTCTAGCGACTCGGATCGCCAGGCACTCCCGCGTGTATTCGTCCAGCAGCACCAGCAGCCGCAGCGTTCTTCCGTCGTGCGTCATGGCACTCACGAAATCGTAGCTCCAAACATGGTTGGCACGCTCGGGCCGGAGCCGCACACACGATCCGTCATTGAACCATAACCGTCCTCGCGCCACCTTCGCTAGTTCTGTCGATTTCGGCCAGCCCACCTGCTACAGTTCGACCTTATGAATGCGAGGCAGTTGTTCGTGAATCGCCATCAGGAAGCAGGCCTTGCGCCTGGACTCTGGAGACTCTCTCTCCATGAGCTCATCGAACGAACGCCAGCCTGCCAAGACCTGTCGCTCCATGCCATTCCCGTTAATGGCCGTGAATTAGATCAGCGACGAATTGTTCTAAATCAAGAGCTTCTACTCCGCCGGTGACGGCTTTAGTGGCCAGGGTTGAGCGGGACTTTCCATGCACTATAATCAAGCGTTTTGACCGTTTTCCCAATGCGCGGCGCAAAGAAAGAAGTGGAGCAGCCATTGGGAGCCGGACGGTTTTCCCAGCTTTGCATTCGATCAGCCATAGTCCGGCGTTCGGCCGTGGCATTAGAAAATCTACCTCCAGGCCTTGCTGATCGCGAAAGTAGTAGAGCTCTTTCCTCGCTCCCTGGTTCGCCTGAATCTTGAGTATTTCCGCAGCGACAAAACCTTCAAACAGCTGTCCCAAGAAGGGCGAGCGTTGAAGCTCAGCTTCCGACGTTATTCCCAGAAGGTAGCACGCCAGTCCCGAATCGCCCCAGTAGACCTTCGGCGACTTGATGAGCCTTTTCCCCAGATTCTCGAAATAGGGCGGCACAACCATAACCTGACCAGTGATTTCGAGAATATGCAGCCATTCGCTGATGGTCGGGACAGAAACTCCAAGGGGAGCGGCAAGATCGGTCTTATTTAGGATTCGGCCGTGTCGGCTGGCCAGGAGCGCTAGAAACCGGCGAAACGTCACCAGGTCGCGCACGTTCGTGATTGCCCGGACGTCACGCTCTAAGTAGGTTTGGAGGTAGGAGGCGAACCACAGTCCACGAGACTTCGGACGGGCAAGCACCTCCGGAAAGCCGCCGTGAAGCAGATTCACCTTCGGAGTTTCCGATATGCTGAATGGCAGAAGCTGTAGAATGGCAGCTCGGCCGGCCATCGACTCGGTGATCCCTTGCATGAGTGGCGCTTCCTGCGATCCAGTGAACAGCCACTGCCCCATCCGACGAGGTGCCGCATCGACCAGCGTGCGGACGTAACTGAGGAGCTCAGGAGCATTCTGAATTTCATCAAACACGACGGGCGGTCGCAGTTCTTCAAGGAAGGTACGTGGGTCACTGCGAATCCTTCCCTGAATGTCCGGATCCTCAAGGAGGACGTATTGGGCCTTGGGGAACAATTGCCGGAGGAGGGTCGTTTTCCCGGCGCGGCGCGGTCCGGTTACGACGACCGCCGGAAAATGTCGTGACGCCTTCTGAATGATATTTCCCAACTTTCGAGGGATATAGCGCATGTGAGTATTCTAAAGTCAACACTTTAGAATTATCAACTCTTAGGAATTGTGGATACGTCTCAATAGTTGGGGGCAGCTGTTACAAAACGATTGGCCTTGTGCGTAAGATTCTCGATGCATTTCCGCGCTGGCGTGCAACCTTCTTGCTCCGTAATATGGCGCACCAAGCTATCCCCCCGCCATCTCGCAAAGCAGATTGACGCGCCTTATACGCCATCTCGCCAAGTGATCTGCGTGTACTACCGGATCTCGGCTCGCTGCACCTCTTCACGCCAAGAATAGAAGAAAAATCTACCTTAATGGAGTGGGAATAATGTGACGCCTCGCTAAGCTCCAAGATGGGTTCGTTTTATTTGGACATGCGGCTTGGTCGTATAACTTAGGAAAACTCGTTTCGAAATTAGAGTTGACCGCCGGCGAACAACAAGGGAACCTAGGTTCGTCAGTGGCCGTTTTGACCCAGAAGCCCTGTGCCACTGTGAAGCAAGAAACTTTATCGGGTAGATTGCCCCCGAGGCAATCTACCCTTTTTTTTTGGAGGATGCGATGGCAAGAAATATTCCCGATTGCATCCCGCAAGTTCAAATTGGCGTAGGCTCGGAGCAGAATGTGACGACCAACCAGAGTCTCGAAACAGACCGACTGATCGAGGCTTCCCGAGAGGCAGTGACGCGTGAGGGCCCTACGCCGTCCGCCGCGCCAGGTAGCAAGAGGCCGCGCAAGCGCGCGGATCGGGGGCACCTTCACGCCACGCGGCACGGGATTTTAAGTCTCCACTTGCTTGAGGTTCTCCAATTCGTGGGCGAAGACATCAAAGAAGATTCGTCGACTTGAGCGCCGATTTCGCGCAGCTCTGAGGCCGACAGGAGAAATTGCGGCTCTAATTTTCGACCGTTTCTTTTCTTCCTATCTCCGTCTACTTCTGGCCGCCCGAGTTGAAGCGAGGGCCATAGCGCCAACGGGTACAAATGAATCTGCCGTCATCCCCTCCGTTCGAGAACTTGAGTTCCCGACACTGATCATCCCAGACGGGCAAGATGATCGTTCGACCCAATCGCGTATTCCTGCGGATCTTCTTAGTCAGCTCGTCTTGGTTCAAAGATACGACCGCCATTTTTCTCGCGAAATGTACCGCGCGCTCAGCTTGCTTTTGGTCATGCGAGACGGCGGCGAAGTTGGGTTGCAGGAATACATCGCACAGATTGTGGGTGGTGGCAAAAATTAAGACGGAGGCTAAGCAAGATGCCAGAGATTCCCCTGAACATCATTGAATTTATCGAACATCCGGATTTTCTGAATGATCGATCACTCTCGCCCATGCAGCGCGTAATTTTGAAAGTCAATCTACGGGCTTCCTCTGGACGAGAGTGAGCGCGAGATTTACTATGCAGTACTGGCCGGGAGGGGTATGACGCGACGGAGCAGATAGAAGCCACGATCATCGCGGGCCGCCGTAGCGGGAAAACGAGCAAGATTGCTACTCTCAATCGTGATTTATGAGGCATTTCGCGATCACGGGCTCCCGCAAGGCGAAGAAGCCTTCGTCCTGCTACTCGCCCCTCAGCTCGCCCAGGCCAAAATCGCATTCCGCAGTATCCGGCGTTACCTTCTTCAGTCACGAATCTTGTCAAAACGCATTGTCCGTGAGACGCAGGATGAAATCAGATTGGAGTAATGGGGTCACTATTGCTTCTATCCGGCTTCTTTCATTGCTGTTCGCGGCGTCACAATCATCGCCGCAATTTGCGATGAAATGGCTTTTTGGCGTCACGAATCAACTGCAGCGAACCCAGAACAAGAAATTCTAGATGCGTTGCAGCCAGGCATGGCAAACGTCGACGCGTTCCAAGCTCATCAAAATTAGCACCCCGTTCAGCAAGCGGGGGGTTTTGTATACGGAATTTCAGCGCAGAGCCGAACTGAATTTTCCCGTGTTCCAGGTACCGACATCGCTAATGAACCCAGCAATTAAGGCTTCGGAATTAGAGAGGTACCGAAAGAAAGACGAGCAAAAATACCTCCGAGAGTTCAATGCCGAATTCACAGAGGATCTGACGGCCTGGATTGACCGAGAGATGTTGGACCGCTGTGTTGTTCGAGGTCGAAAAGAATTACCGCCCATTCGAAATGTATCTTACGCAGCCGCAATTGATCCAGCATTCTCGCACGATGATTTTGTGCTGATCATTTCGCATGTGTTACCGGACGGAACAATCGTAGTGGATTTGGTCATACGGTGGCGCGGGACGAAGAGGACACCCGTTAATTTCGATGTAAGTTTCTCACTGAAATTAAAATGCATCTCGATCGATACGGCATCTGTCGAACTGGTTGGCGATCAGTATTGTTACGAAATAATTCGTCAACAATTTCTGAAACTCGGGATCGAGTATCGGCAATGTCGATTCGGCTCCCATACGAGAGCGGAGATTTTCGGCAACCTGAAGCATCTTGTGATTCAGCGCAAAATTGAATTGCCGGATAACCCCGAACTGCTGGAGCAACTCCGGAGTCTGGAGGAGCAGGCGCTAGATGGAGGCCGAATTGACTTTCAAACCCTTGGCAGGATGCGGGACGACTTGGCATTTGTGCTCGCTCATGAATTCCTTGATCTGATGCAAGGATCGGGACACCTTACCTGCGCCGCAACTCGGCATTGTCGAGATCAGCCGCAATAAACCTAGTTTCATCCCGAGTCGATGTCCGAGTTGGCAGCCATTTGTGAGAAATTTTCCAAACTGCATCGACTATGGAAGTTGCCAAGGGTTTGACGATGAAAGACTTGCGCCATTGCCAAGGCATTGTATTCGGGGGATAAAGTTGACATTTTCTGTGAGGAGTATTAAGGACGAGCCCGCGCGTAATTGAATTCGCGAGATGGATTTGCGCCAATGGGTATCTGCCGCAAACGCAGCCGGCATACTGAAGGACGGCCAATGCTTCAAGGCTGAGGAAGCGTCCCAACTTGTACCCGGGTCAGTACAGGCCGAGAAGAGTTAGTAAGCGAGATATTCGCTCATTGCTGTCATGAAAGGAGTGCATGCTGAGGAAGTCAAATCTTCCGACTTTGTTCACCCATGCAACATTGTCCTGGAGATTCCCGGAGGAGCCTCTGCTCCGCGAGGCCACGCCTGCCCATTTGAATAGCGGCGGCGCCGGAATCCGGCGACGCGGTGACGCTTTTGCAGTGTGCGCACAAACTCTTGCAGGTAACGGTGGAACTGCGGCCTCGTTCACGGTAAAGTATCGCGGAATGTGCGGAATCTGCGGTGTTCTCGGAATTGAGCGATCGGAATTAGGCGAAGCCCTTACGCGCCGGATGATGGAGGCGCTCTGGCATCGCGGCCCGGACGAAGACGGCCTGCTGGTCGCGCCGTCGGCGGCTCTGGGGATGCGCCGCCTCAGCATCATCGACCTTCCCGGCGGCCACCAGCCCGTATTCAATGAAACCGGCAATGTTGGAGTCGTCTTCAACGGCGAAATTTACAATTTCCGGCAATTGCGCAAAACGCTCGAAGCGACACGGGCACGCCTTCCGCACGCATTCCGACACCGAAGTAATCGTCCACGCCTATGAAGAATGGGGCGAGCAATGCGTCCGCGAACTGCGCGGCATGTTTGCCTTCGCCGTTTGGGATGCGCGCGCTTCCGGCGCCACGGGAGACGCCGCGCGGCACGCCCGCATTTTCCTGGCCCGCGACCGCCTGGGAATCAAGCCGCTGTATTACGCCTTTGCGGACGGGGCCCTTCTGTTCGCTTCCGAAGTCCGGGCCCTGATCGCCACGCGGGCGCGTTGCCCCGAATGTCGATCCGGACGCAGTGGAAGCCTATCTCCTATTCGGCTCCGTTGCCGAACCCTCCACGCTGGTCCAGGGCGTATTTTCGCTTCCGCCCGGACATTCCCTCACGCTTGTTCGCGGACGCTCCGCCGCAGAAACCGGCTCCCAAATGCTATTGGGATTTTGCCGATGCCGCGCTGCAATCGGAAGGCCCGCGCCCGAAAGACATGCAGGACGCCGCCAGACAATTGCGGCCATTGCTGGAAGAGACTGTAAGCGACCACATGATCGCGGACGTTCCGCTGGGCGTGTTTCTTTCGAGCGGCCTGGATTCCACGGCGCTGGTGGCGCTCGCCAGCCGGTCCCAGAGCGATCTGCATACATTTACGGTCGTGTTTCCCGAACAGCGCTTCAGTGAAGCCGCGATTTCGCGTGAAACCGCCAAGCGGTTCAAGACGCGCCACCAGGAAGTGCATGCTCACCCCGGAACAGTTGCTGGACCAGGTGGACGACGCCGTCGGCGCGCTCGACCAGCCCACCATGGACGGCCTCAACACCTATTTCGTGTCGCGGGCCGCGCACCAGGCCGGCCTGAAAGTCGCTCTTTCCGGATTGGGCAGCGACGAAATTTTCGGCGGCTATTCGACGTTCACTTCCACTCCCCGGGCCTCGATGGTGGCCGGGCTGGGGCGCTGGATTCCCGGCCCGTTCCGGCGATTGAGCGCCGCGCTTGCAACGCAGAATCGCGCCCGGCGATGCGGTTCGCAAAGCCGCCGCGACCTGGAAGTCGCCGTCACTGATTTTCCGCACGCTTATTTTTTCACGCGCCTGTTGTATACGCCGGCGCGCGTGGACCGTCTTCTCGCTCCCTATTTCGAGTCGCGCCGCATATGGCGAAAGCGCCGAATCCAGCTGGCGCGTGCGCATGAGGGAGACCGCGCGGCAGGCCGAGCGCCTCGATTCCTTTACGGCCATTTCTTGTCTTGAATTGCAGTCCTACATGGTGAATACGCTGCTGCGCGATACCGACGTTGCCAGCATGGCCAATTCCCTGGAAGTTCGCGTGCCTTTCCTGGATCACAAGCTCGTGGAATTTGTCGCGCGCTTGCCGAAGGACGCGAAATACAGGCCGGAAGTGCCGAAATCGTTGCTGGTCGAAGCCATGGGCGACCTGTTGCCGGAAGAAGTTGTCGGGCAGCCCAAACGCACGTTCACTCTGCCGTGGGACGTCTGGCTGCGCGGCCCGCTGGGCGTGCAGACTTTCGCAGAACCTGGCCAACTTGACCCCGCCTCTGCTGCGATACATGAACCAGCGCGCCGTGCGCGGGCTCGTGGCAAAATTTCGTGACCGGCCACACGAATTGGTCGCGTCCCTGGAGCATTTACGTGCTCAATCGCTGGGTGGCGCGCCACATGAGCGGCTCGGCGGCGGCTCAAGATTCCACCGCAGCGGCGGCGCGGCCCGCCGCTGTCGCCACCAGCGCAGCCAATCCACGGTCTTAGGGCAGGGAGAAACATTTCCGGATGAACATTCTCGGGATTAACGCCTACCACGGCAATGCCTCCGCGGCGATCGTTTGCGACGGCCGCCTGATTGCCGCGGTCGAGGAGGAGCGCTTCAACCGCGTCAAGTACGCGGCGGGATTTCCCTCCGCGGCGATTCGCTATTGCCTGGATACCGCCGGCATCACCATCGGCGAAGTGGATCACATCGCCATTCCGCGCAATCCCTGGGCGCGCCTGGGAACGAAACTCTTGTACGCGCTGAAGATGCCGAGTTTTGCCCGCGAACGCGCCAAGGTTCTGGCTCACTTTGTCGGCATTCCCGAAGCGCTGGCGCAGGCGTTTGACGTTGCGCCGGAGAAAATTCGCGGGAAATTTCATCGCGTCGAGCATCATCAGGCGCATCTGGCCAGCACGTTTTTCGTTTCGCCCTTTGAAAATGCCGCGCTGCTTTCCGCCGACGGCCTGGGCGATTTCGCCAGCACCATGTGGGGCACGGGCCAGGGCGCTCGCATGAAAATCGACGGCGCCATCGCCTTCCCTCATTCGCTGGGCCTGTATTACACGGCGGTTTCGCAGTATCTGGGATTCCGCAAGTTCGGCGACGAATACAAAGTGATGGGCCTGGCCGCGTACGGCGAGCCTGCCTACCTCGATGAATTCCGCCGCATCGTGCGAACCAATGGAGGAGTCGGTTTCCGCCTGGGCCTGGAATATTTCAAGCATCACCGCACCGGACCGGACATGACCTGGAGCGATGCCGGAAAAACTCCCGAGATCGCGCCGATGTTTTCCGATTACATGGCCGAGCGGCTGGGGCCCTGCGCGCGATCCCGCCGCTCCGGTCGAAAAAGTGCATCGCGACGGCGCGGCTTCGCTGCAGGCGCGCCTGGAAGAAGTCCTGTTCGAGATGCTGCGCGCCCTGCACGCGCGCACGAAGCAAAAGGCCGTGTGCCTGGCCGGAGGCGTGGCGTTTAATTGCGTCGCCAACGGGAAAATTTTCGACGAGACGCCGTTCGAGCAGATTTTCCTGCAGCCCGCCTCGGGCGACGCGGGCCTTGCCATCGGCGCCGCGTATTTTGTGCACCACCAGATTCTCGGCCAGCCGCGCTCGTTCGTCATGGAGAATGCGTACTGGGGGCCGGGCTACACTCCCGAGCAGGTGCGCGCGGCGGTTGCCGCCAGCCGCCTTGCCGCCGAAGGCATGGAAATTTCCGAACTTCCCGAGGAATTGATCGCGAAGGAAGCGGCCAAGGAAATCGCCGCCGGAAAAATTCTCGGCTGGTTTCAAGGGCGTGCCGAGTGGGGCCCGCGCGCGCTGGGCAATCGCAGCATCGTCGCCGATCCGCGCCGGCCGGACATGAAGGATATTTTGAACGCGCGGATCAAGCACCGCGAAATGTTCCGGCCGTTTGCCCCGTCGGTGCTCGCCGAAGCCACCGGAGAATATTTCGAGAAGACGTATCCCTGCCCGTTCATGACGCAGGCGTATTCGGTGCGGCCCGGAGAAGCGCGAAATCATTCCCGCGCCCACGCATGTGGATGGCACTGGGCGCCTGCAGACCGTGACGCAGGACGCCAACCCGCGCTACTGGCGGCTGATCCGCGAATTCGGCAACCTCACCGGCGTGCCCGTGGTCCTGAACACTTCGTTCAACGACAACGAGCCCATCGTCTGCCGTCCCGAGGAAGCCATCGATTGCTTTCTCCGGACCAAGATGGACGTGCTGGTGCTGGGCGACATGCTGGTGCGCAAGCCGCAGGGAATGCCCGAGGTGCCGCGCTGATCGGCGAGCAGCTGCGCGTTGCAGCTTTGCAATTGTCATTGTTGCAGTGCTTTTTCTTTTCCCTTCCGGACGAGCCCGTGCACATTCTTTTACTGAACGAATATTTTCCGCCCGATACCAGCGCCACGGCCAAGTGCGCCGTGCAGGTGGCTGACGCGCTCGCCGAAAAACACCGCGTCACGGTCGTCGCGGGCCGCCCGAGCTACGATCCCACCGAGCGCCACCCGCGCTATCTGCTGCGGCGCGAAGTCCGCGGAAATCTCGCCGTCGAACGCGTGGGCTCGACCGCCTATCCGCGCTTTCAGATGCGCCGCCGCGTTTCCAATTACCTCACGTACCTGTCGCTGGCGATTCCGCGCGCGCTTTCGATTCGCTCGGACGTGGTTCTGGCCATGACCGATCCGCCGATCGAAGGCATCGCCGGCGCGATCGTCGCGCGCCTTTCGCACCGCCCTTTCGTCTACAACATTCGCGACATGTATCCGGACATGGCCGTGGGCGGCTCGATCGTGCGTCCCGGAAGCTTCACGGCGCGCTGGGAGGCGATGCATCGCTGGGCGCTGCGGCGCGCCGCCCGCGTGATCGTGCTCGGCGAAGACATGCGCGACCGCATCGTGGCCAAGGGAGTCGATCCCGCGCGCGTGGTGATCTCGCGCGACGGCATCAACATTCCCGAAACCACGCCGTCGCCGGACAATCCGTTGGCGCGCGAGATTCGCGGCGATTTCCGTTTCGTTCTGGTACATGCCGGGAATCTGGGCTTCTACGGCGCGTGGCAAACGCTGATTTCGGCTGTGCGCATGCTTGAAAATGAGGGCGTGGGCCTCGTCTTCATCGGCGAGGGCGCGATGAAATCGCAAGTGGAGGCCATGGCCGAGGGATGCCGCGCGATTCGCTTCCTGCCGTTTCGCCCGGCGAGCGAAATCCCCCTGGTGCTCTCGTCCGGAGACATGCACGTGGTCACGGTGAAGCGGGGCCTGGAAGGCGTGGTGGTGCCCAGCAAGCTGTATGGCACGCTGGCCGCCGGGCGTCCCGTGCTCGGCGTTGCGCCCGACGAGTGCGACGTGGTGCGCATCATTCGCCGGTCGGGCTGCGGCCTGGCGGCGAATCCGGACGATCCGGACGAGCGTTGTGGAGGCCATCCGGGGGGTGTTGCAGGACGCGGAACAACTGCGAAACATGGGCCTGCGCGCCCGGGAGATCGCATTTTCTTATGATAGAGTGAAGCAGTTAAAAATTTTCACGGAAACGCTCGAGGAGGTAGTTCGCGAATGACGCAGGCCGAAACCATGTGGACGGGAAAAACAGTTCTGGTCACGGGAGGGTCGTCCTTCATCGGCTCGACGCTCGCCGACCAGCTGATTCTGCGCGGCGCCAAAGTGCGCGTCGTGGACGATCTCACCAGCGGCCATCTGGGCAACATCGCGGGGCACATTGCATCCGGGAACATCGAATTCATCCGCGCGGATTTGCGCGAGCCGGGCATCGCGCGCGGCGCCATGCAGGGCGTGCACACCGTATTCCATCTGGCCGCCGACCACGGCGGCCGCGGCTACGTCGATCTGCACCAGGCGGGGCCGGCCTCGAATTTTTTCCTCGACGGCTTGATTTTCTGGGAAGCGCTGAAAGCGAAAGTCGTAAAGGTCGTCTTCGCCTCTTCCGGCTGCGTCTATCCCAATTTTCTGCAATCGGACGTGAACAAGGAAGTCTTCCTGACCGAGGATCTGACCAAGGGCCCCAACGACGCCGACAACACCTACGGCTGGGCCAAGCTGATGGCCGAATTCACGCTGCAGGCCTACTATAAGGAGCACGGATTGAAGGCGGCGTCCTGCCGCTACTTCACCGTGTACGGCCCGCGCGGCGTGGAAAATCACGCGGTCATCGCCATGATCGCCCGCGCGTTTCTGAAGCAGGATCCGTTCGAGGTCTGGGGCGACGGCACGCAGATCCGCAACTGGACCTACATCGACGACATCGTCGCCGGCACGATCGCCGCCGGAGAAAAAATCGACGACGGCACGGCCATCAACCTGGGCACCATGGAGCGCGTCAAGGTGATCGACGCCGTGAAGATGGTCATGGAAATGACCGGCCACAAGGCGGAAATCAAATTCCTGCCCAACATGCCCACCGGCCCGCTGAACCGCGTGGCCGACAATTCGCTGGCGAAAAAATTGACGGGCTGGGAGCCGAAGGTCCCGTTCCGCGAGGGCCTGAAGCGCACCATCGACTGGTATTACAAGGACCGCGACCGCGCGCACGTCGAGAAAATTTTCAAGAAGATGCTGACGGAGCGGTAGCTTTTGAGTAGCACAGCCACTCCTGGCTGTGTGGTTTTCGCAATCGCTCGTGCATCCGTGGCGTACAATGCAATCTTCAAAACCACACAGCCAGGAGTGGCTGTGCTACTCGAGCAAGCTGAGTCATGAACACAAGCCTCATCGCCTTCGCCGTCGGACTGATCGCTTCGCTGAGCCTCACGGTTCCCGTGCGCCAGCTGGCCCTGCGCACCGGGATGGTCGATCATCCCGGCCCGCGCAAGGTTCACGTTCAGCCGATGCCGCTGCTCGGCGGCCTCGCCATTTATTTCGGCGTCCTGATCGCGCTGCTGGTTTCGATGGACGGCCCGGCCCTGCGCGAAGTGATCGGCATCTATGCGGGCGCGACGCTAGTAGCGGCAGTCGGCATCCTGGACGACCGCGGCCTGCTGCATCATCAGATCAAACTCTTCGGCGCGATGCCCGCCGCCGCCGTGATCCTGATCGTCTCGGGAATCCGCGCGCAGGTTTTCTCCGCGATCTGGCCGGGCACGCTCGCAATCTGGGCGGATACGGCGCTCACCCTGGTCTGGGTCGTCGGCATCACCGCGTCGTTCAGCATTCTCGATCACATGGACGGCCTGTGCGCGGGCGTTGCCGCCATGGCCTCGCTCTTCTTCGCCATCTTTGCCCTGGAAAGCGGCCAGCTCCTGGTGAGCACCATGGCCGCCGCCGTCCTGGGCGCCGCCGCCGGATTCCTGCGCTGGAATTTCAAGCCCGCCAAAATTTTCATGGGCGATGGCGGCGCGATGTTCCTCGGCTTCCTGATGGCCACGCTCGCGCTGAAACTTCGCCCGGTAATGTCCGGCGGCCACAACGCCGCGTGGCTGATTCCGATCTTCATCCTCGGCGCGACGATCTTCGACACCACGCTGATTTCCATTTCCCGTTCCCGCCGCGGCTTTCTGCCCTTCACCACTCCCGGCAAGGACCACACCGCGCACCGCCTCTCCAACATTTTCGCCAGCCAGCGCACCGCCGTCCTGCTGATGTACGCCCTCGGCGCTTTCTTCGGCCTGCTGGCGCTGGCCATCAGCCATCTGCCGGCGCGGCCTGCGTACACGGTGGCCGCGCTTGCCGGAGTAGCAGTGCTCGGCGCAGTCGCTCTGCTTGAGCGCGCGCCCTACGAACGGCAGACGCGCAAGAAGTAATACGCGAATCTTCTCGAATTTTGATTGGAATTGCGAAATCTAACCCCCCCCTTTGAAAATCACAAGGCGTGAGGCACTCGGCACCGATACTCCTCGGCTCGACGGGAGTGATGTTCTAGATCAGTAGCACAAGTCGTTACCGAGAGTAACTTTCTACTCTGAGAACACCTCTAGCATTTCCATTGGTGTAAGAATCCGCGAACAGCAGTTTCCTCTCGGTACGCGAACATTTCATCCATCTGCGATCTGATCGGCTGCTTCTAACGGACCAGAATCGCTGCGTCCGACGTTTGGAGCGACGATTTCTTGATCCAGTGCTCGGAATCTTGACGCATGACATATCATTCAACTACTGCCTTGAACAGATCACAACGATGGAGCAATCGGTCACATTACTCAGTTACAAGAGAAAAGTGCGCAGCTGGATCATGACGTGAAGTTCCTTGGCCTGACACGACTGTTCAACGAAATCGATTCAGTGGCCGAACGTACGGTCAAACTATTGGTCTCCGACTTGGAGCATCTTGAAATGATGGAAGTCTCCATCCACAGCGCTGCAAAAGAGTGGCTAAAGTCCGAGCGCCGCTATAGATGGCGTTCCTGCTCGCACGAGTGCTTCAACTTCGACGGACTCAAAGTTAACATGCTCCCTTATGTTGACTGTCGAGACAGTTCGGTGGCAGATTCGTGACGTCCTCCGAAGCAAAACACGAGCTCTTTTCACGGCCTCGGGATCCGAGTGGGCATTGTCCTCGAGGATCGAAATCGCCAGAGATTCTGGCAAAGTCGAGACAAATCCTGCGGTACTCAATGCCCTAACGATGTGTTGCGCAGTCATTGAGTTGGCATATGGCTTTCTGGTTGGCCAATCGATTCTAGCCTTGCGTACTAGGCATGGTAGACAAGTGGTCCCTTTCGCCCGGCGGTTCTCGTTCCTGGCGCCGCTTCAAGAATGTCAGCCACGCTTGTCCGCAACTACAAATCCACATCCTTCAGCGACACCGTCTTCCCCGTCGCCTGCGCCCGCGTAGCCGCCAGCGCAATCCGCAGCGACCCCATCGCATCGTCAATCGTAATCGTGGGCGGACGATCGTTCTGCAGATTCTCCACGAAATTCTGAAGCTGCGCAGGGTACGCGTCGCGGAATCGCTCCATGAAGAAGGGAACGGTGTCGTGCGCGACCTGATTCTTGGTCATCACGAAGAGCGGCGTCTCGCGCAGGTATCCGATGCGCAGCGTGCCGGTGGTGCCGAGGATTTCCCCGAAAATGTCGTAGCCGTAGATGCCGCTGCGGCTCAGGTCGACCATGCCGATGCGGCCGCTGGCGAACGTTAGCGTGACGATGGCGTTGTCAATGTCGCCGACTTCGTTGAGTTCGGGATACGCGAGGGTTCCGCCGATGGCGGTGACCGACGCGACTTCGCCCATGTACCAGCGCGCCAGGTCGAAATCGTGAATGCCCATGTCCATGATCATGCCGCCGCTGCTTTTGGGATTCGCGTATTCCAGCGAAGGCCGGTAGGGATCGCGCGAGGAAGATTTGAACACGATGGGCGTGCCGATGACGCCCTCTTCCACCTTTTTCTTGGCGGCGGCATAGCCCGCATCAAAGCGGCGCATGAAGCCCATCTGCAGGAAACCGTGCTTGCGCGCGGCGGCGTCTTTCATTTTTTGCGTTTCGCTGAGCGACAGTGCGGGCGGCTTTTCGCAGAACACGGCTTTGCCGCGGTCGAGAGCAGCAACGGTGAGGTCGGTGTGCGTGTCGGTCGGGCTGACGATCACGGCCGCGTCGATCCCCGGATCGGAGAGCATGGCGATGGGGTCCATATACCATCGCGGCACGTTCAGTTCGCGCGCGGTTTCCTCCGCCAGCGTGGCGTTGGTGTCCGCCAAGGCCACCAGATTTACTCCGGCCACGCGCGCCGCCAGGTCGCGCGCGTAGACGCGCCCGAGCCGGCCCAGACCGATCAAACCCACATTCACCCTCTTCATCCCGTTCTCCTTTTTATTTTTTCGCCGCTGAAAATTATGGCTCGCGCATCGTACGCTGCTCACTCGTTTCGAGGCAACGGGATTGCGATCACGGGTTCCTAGTAGCACAGGCTTCAGCCTGTGGGGGTTAATGGCACGAATATCGGATCCTGCTGTGAACAAACCCCACAGGCTGAAGCCTGTGCCACTGGTGACCCCAACCATTGTTCGGCCTGATTGTGAGGATGTTGGAAAGCCCCAAGCTACAAAATTCAACCCTGCCCGCTCAGTTCTCTCCGCCAGCTTGCGGAAAGGTAAGGCACGCGCAGGGCGCGTTCGCGAATATCCCCCGGATCGACTCCGTGCACATAAAGATTCAAGACGTCGGTGACGGACACGCGATTTTCGTCCTGGTGAACGCGGACAATTTCGTCTCCCGCGCCGACTTCTCCTTCGCGCAGCACGCGGAAATAAAACCCGGTGCGGCGGCTGGCCAGAAAGCGCTTGATCATGTCGTCACGGCCGAATTTAAGGTTCAGTTTGAAACAGGGAAGCCGCGGCTGGGTGACTACCACTTCGGCCGTGCCGATCGGGTAGCGGTCTCCCAGGAAAACGCCGGTCTCCAGAAGCCCCGAGGTCGTGAGATTCTCTCCAAACGCTCCCCAGGGAAGATCGACGCCGGGCAGTTCCTTCTTCCAAAAGGGATAATGCTCGGAGGGGTAGGCGTACACGGCCTTATCCTGCCCGCCATGGACGGTCAGATCGGCCTGCCGGTCGCCATCGAGATTCAGGCTTCGCATCCGCACGCGCCCAGCGACCGGCGATTTGAAAATGCCGGTCGAGACCTCCTGCCCGTCCTGGTGGACGGTGCGAGGGACTCCGACTTGCAGAGATACCAGCGCGGGGGACATGAGCACTCTCCCATTCTTTGGATGCTACCCATGGGATGATATTCGCCTTCCTCAGGGCAGAGCAACAGCAGGAAGCAAATAGATATTTTCGGCATTAACCGGCTAGCTCTTTGCCTTAGGTCGCGGTTTGGCTATACTGCTGGTTCACTATCTGGGCTCCTGAATGGGTAAGCCGTGGGGTTTGGAACATTTGGAGCGCATTCCGGCCAAAATGGAATAGAGGGCTGGCGGCTGGCCATTTCGATCTGTAGCTAACTGCCAATTTAATTTTCGACGCGCTTTCCATGTCGATGCGCTGCGTCTGCGCAACGGGACAATGAAGCGAGGGAAGGTCACACTGCAGCAAGAGATCGAACGAGGAAGCGGAAGCAAATCCGGCAAACAGGTCGCCGTCATCGGCGGCTCCGCTTCGGGTTTTTTCACGGCGTCTTTGCTGGCCCGCGGGGGCTGCTCGGTGCAGGTCCTGGAGCGGTCCGAGCAACTGGACCCCACGCCGCGCACGCTGATCGTCACCAGCCACATGCGCACGCTGCTGGGCAAAGTCGGCGAGGGCGCGGTGGTCAACGAAATCCGCAAATTTGAGTTGTTCACCGACGGCCGCTCGGCGCACGTGCCGCTGGACCGTCCCGACCTGATCATCGAGAGGTCGCGGCTGATTCGCGGCCTTGCCGACGAGGCGCAGGCGGAAGGCGCAAAGATATCGTTCGGCAACCGATTCATGTCGCTCGAAAGCAACGGAACCGGGTTGCGCGTGGGCGTCGAACGCCAGCAGGGCGGCAAGACCGAGGAATTGCACGCCGACGTGGTTGTGGGCGCCGATGGAGCGCTCTCCCGCGTCGCGCAGGCGGCCGGATGGCCGCGGCAGCCGACCGTGCCCCTGGTGCAAGCCATTGTGAAGATCCCCGCCGATATGCGGCCGGACACGGTTCGCGTATGGTTCATTCCGGACGACACTCCCTACTTTTATTGGCTGATCCCGGAATCGCCCGAGCGCGCCGCGCTGGGCCTGATCGGCGAAGACGGCCAGGAAACGCGGCGGTGCCTGGAGCGCTTCATGGAGAAGCGCGGATTCACGCCTCTCGGTTTCCAGGGCGCGCGCATTCCTGTGTATGACCGCTGGACTCCCGTGGAACGCCGCGTGGGCGCGGGCAAAGTGTTTTTGGTCGGCGATGCGGCGGGGCAAGTGAAGGTCACGACCGTCGGAGGGATCGTCACCGGATTTCGCGGCGCCATCGGCGTGAGCGAAGCGATCATGAACGGCGGGGAAAGCCGCGAACTGCGCGCGCTGCGCCGCGAGCTTGACGTGCACCTGCTGATCCGCAAGACCATCCATCAATTCAAGCAGGCCGACTACAGCCGCCTGGTCGATCTCATGAACGCTTCGACGCGCCGCTCGCTCAGCCAATACACGCGCGACGAAGCCGCCAGCATTCTCTGGCACATCGCGCTCAGCCAGCCGCGCCTGCTTCTGCTCGGACTTCGCGGCCTGCTTTCCGGCGGCTCGATTCTTCCCAAGAATCGCGGTTGAAAGTTTCAGGTCCGGTCAGTTCCCGCAATTTTCCCGCTCAGAACAATCCGTCAGATCGTACCGGGTTCTTTAGTTGCGACGTACAGATGCCGCAGCAATCGCTTTTCGCTGGTCAAAAGTTGTACGCAGGCCAGAAACCGCTGCAGGCCCTCGAAGTTGGCGACGCCTTCCGCTGCGGCCAGCGCTTCTTTCCTCTTCTCGCGTGCATCATGCCAGCGCTGCGCGATCCGCGCCGCGCTGCCGGTGGTATCGACTACGCGGATTTGTCGAAAACCCGCCAGATCGAGCAGCCGTTCATTTTCTCCCGGCGGGCTGAATACGTAGTATCCGATGGAACTGCGCGTGGCAATTTCCTCGTGCGAAATCAATCCGCCGACGATCAGTGCGTCGCTGAACAGCATCCGCGCGCCCGGCTTCAGGACGCGAAAGATTTCACCCAGCACCGCGGGCCTGCCCGGAACATGGCACAACACGTCATTCGAGAAGACCGCGTCGAAAGTCTTGTCCGCGAAGGGAAGATTTTGGAAACGTCGCACTGCTCGAAGCGCGCCAGGGATGCGAGGCCTCTTGTCCCCGGCAAGCTGGTTCGCATTGCGGACTCCGGCGGCATTAATGTCCAATCCCACAATGTGGCAGCCGATCGTTTCCGCAAGGTGCAGCGCGTATCCACCCGAACCGCAGCCGATTTCCAGGACGGAGGAATCGCGTGTCAGGCCGAGCAGTTGCGGAATTTCGTGGGATTCCTCGGTGGTCACCCAGCTGGTTTGCCCGAAGTCCTGCCCATAGGTCTCGACGCGCACTTGCCGGTAGGCGTCCGACGCGTAATTCCCGTAGGCGTTATCGTAAAGATCCACTTTCTCGGCCACGCTAGGGATCCTCCTCAGTCCGATCGTCCTGAGCCGGATCGGAACGAACGAGGAGAAGACTAGCAGCCTGTTTTCCAATTTCCAATCTCGTGGACGCGCACCCACTGCGCGAGTAAACTCCGCGATGCGCCTGTTGCCCGGGCTAAATACAGAGGACGCTTGTGAACATCCTCGGCCTTTCCGGCCTCTCGCACGATTCCGCCGCCGCGCTTGCTTTCCGATGGCGGCATTCTCGCCGCCATGGAGGAAAGCAAACTGGTGCGCCGGCGCACGGCCGCCGGAATTCCGCGCGAGGCGATTCGCTTCTGCCTGGAGCGCGCCGGAAACGGATGGAGCGGTGTGGAATGCGTGGCCGTGGCCAGCCGCCCGGTGCGCGCGTGGGTTCGCCAGGCGTGGATGCGCGCCAAGCGCACGCCGTTCGCGCCCGTTCCCAGCGGCTACTATCAGACCAAAGCGCTCGGCGAACTGGGCCGCGAACTGAACAACGGCCGTTTGCTCGAGACGCTGGGCGAATCGCCGAATCTTCGCGTCCTGCACCTCGAACATCACCTCTGCCATGCGGCGAGCGCTTTCTATCGCGTCGCCATTCGACCGCGCCCTGGTGCTCACGCTCGACGAGCAGGGCGACGGCCGCTCCGGCAGCGTCGCGCTGGGGGAGGACACGCGCCTGCGCGCACTGGAATCGATTTCGTTCCCGAACTCTCCCGCCTGGATTTTTTCGCAGGTCACCGACCTGATCGGATTCACGCCGCATGCCGACGAGCACAAGACGCAATGGCTGGGCCTGGAAGGCGATCCGGTGTTCGAGCCGCTGTTTCTTGGAAATTCTGCGCCGCTCGCCGGGAAAACTCCCGCATCTCGCTTCCGAGTATTTCAACGCGGGCCTTGCCGGGCACATCGCATTTTCAAAAAAATTCTACCGCGCCGTGGGAATCGATCCGGCCATCGGCAAGGCCGCCGAAATCGGGTTCGCCGCGCCCGCCGCTTCCGGACGCGCTGCGCACAGCAGCTTGCCGCGAGCGTGCAGCAGGCTTGCGGCAAGGTCGCCGCGGAACTTGCCGAGCGATACAGAAAAGAAACCGGAGCGAAATCGCTGTGCCTTGCGGGAGGATTATTCCTGAATCCCGTGGTGGTTTCTTACGTCGAGAAAAACACCGGGTTCGACAGCGTATTCGTGCAGCCCGCAGCGGGAAATGAAGGCACGGCGCTGGGCGCGGCCTGGTACGTGCGCCACCACGTGCAGGGAAAGCCGCGCCAGGCGGCGGTCGAGCATCTTGCCTGGGGACCGAGCTACACGAATCAGGAAATCAAGCAGGTGCTGGAAAATTGCAAGGCGCGCTACCGCTATCACAACAGCGACGCGCAGAGCCTGGAAGAAGCCACGCAATTGCTCGCCGCCGGAAAAATCGTCGGATGGTTTCACGGCGCCGCCGAATTCGGCCCGCGCGCGCTTGGCAATCGCAGCCTGCTGGCGTCGCCCTGGGCGCCATACGTCAAAGAAAATCTGAATGAATTTGTGAAACACCGGGAAGCCTTCCGCCCCTTCGCCATCGCCGTGCCCGCCGAACGCGCCGCGGAATATTTCGAGTGCACGCCCGCGGCGCGCTTCATGGCCACGCTCGGCGTTGCCAGGCCGGAAGCGGCCCGCCTGCTGGAAGGATTTCTGCTGCCCGGCGGGCGCGTCCGTCTGCATGTGGTGGAGCGCTCGGCCAACCCGCTGCTGTGCGAATTGCTTGACCGCGTCGGCCGGATTTCCGACGCGCCCATGCTGGTCAACACCTCGTTCAACCTGTTCGGCGAGCCCCTGGTGGTTTCCCCGCGCGATGCGGTGAGGAGTTACTTTTGTTCCGGCGTGGACGCGCTGGTGATCGAAAGTTTTTCGCTCACGAAAAGCTGATCGGCGGCAATCAAGCTCCCGGAGTCGCGGCTCGCGCGCCTGCGGGCCGCCGCGACGCCTGCGCCTGGCTGATCAGCGTGACGGCGCGATGCGCCGACAACGCTGCGCCCTCCTGCCAGCCGACCAGATGGCTGATGTGGTCGCCGGCGAAATAAATCGGCCCGTCGGGCTGGATCATTCGCTCGTAACCGGGATACATTTTCGGCTCGTCGATGTACACCCACGATCCCAGGTTGTAAGGGATGCGGCCCCAGCAGACGCACATGGGCTTGCGAAGTTCCTTGGAGCGGCCCGGATGCAGAGCCTCCACCGACTGGCGCGAGGAATCGATCTTTGCGGCCAAATTCATTTTTTCGAGCGGACTTCCATTTTCCAGGTTGTAGCCGGCGATGATTACGCCTTCCTTTGAGAAAAGTTTCCCGCTGGGATACCACACCAGATTCACCGGCCGGTCGATAAACGAAATGCCGCCGAAGATGGATTCCTTCTCCCAGAAACGCGGCGATTCCCAGGCGATCTTGTACGCGGCGTCGTAGGGCGAAGTGTCGATGATGCTCTTCACGTCGGGTGAGAAATCCGTGTCGATTGACTTCAGCACCGACATCGGAATGGCGCAAATGCAGTATTCGGCCTCAATGGTTTCGCGCGCTCCCGTTTTCAAATTCGTGTAGGCCACGCGCACTCCGGCCGGCGTCTTGCGAATCTGCGTGACCGGCGATTGAAAGCGGATCATGCGCGCGACGCGCTTTTCAAATGCGGCGGCAACGTGGTCCATGCCGCCAATGGGCTGGAACATGGTGGGTTGCCAGGGAAAATACTCGTCGTACATCAACTCTTTCCAGAGATGCGCGTCCAGCAGTGCGCTCATGTCCAGCGGATCGTGCACCACCCCGTCCGCCTCGCCCGCTCCGGGCATCGATTTGTATCCCGCGCGTTCCGACCCTTTGTAAAAAAGATCCGGCGAGAGGTCGCCATAGATTCGCAGGAATTCGAGCATGCGCTCCTTGTCCTGCGCCGTCAGGTCCTGATCGAGCGCGCCGCGATGGATGGACTTGGCCAGGAGTTCGGAGACGTGCCCGCGCGTGTCGTTCACCACCTGGCGCTGCTCGACGGGCTTGCCCCCGTTCATGCGGTCGCTTTGCATCCGCGCGCTGCGCGAGGTGTTCACCTCCACTTCCAGTGGTATGCCAAACTCGTGGCAGTAGCCCAGCATGGTGAGGTGCTGCGAAGGGAAGCGCGCCGGCCCGGCGTTGAAATAATTTCCCTCGTCGAATGTGCAGACCTGCGAGGTGCCGTCGGTCATCTCCACGCGAGTGCCGTTGCGGATCGTCCAGTTGCGCCCGCCCGCGCGGCCGCGCGCTTCCAGGATCACGCACTCGTAGCCCGCCTTCGACAGCTCCATGGCGGACACCATCCCGGCGATCCCCGCGCCCAGGATCACCACGCGCTTCGCTCCGCCCACGGGAGTCGCAAGTTGCGGCGTGCTCGCCGCGCTCGCTGGAATCGCCAGCAGGCCGAGCGATTGCATCATCGTGTAGGTCAAGCCGTAGCCGCCGGCGCGGCCGACTTGCGTGAGGAAAGCGCGTCGCGTGGTCATATGAGGATCCCCCGAGTTCCAAATTACCGGGCGTTTGAAAGCGGAGTCCAATCGTTTGAACCTATGGGTCCGATCCGCGTATCAGCTCGCGAAAGATACACCAGTTTCTTGCGCGTGAACAACGCTTACTGGATTGCGTGCTCGGGCCCTGCATGCAGAAATTCATCGGTTGAACTATCCGCGGAATGACGGTCAAAGTCGAGAGGGAGCGGGTTCTAGTAGCACAGGCACTCTTGCCTGTGCGGTTTTG
The DNA here is from genome assembly GCA_963779275.1 of Terriglobia bacterium. Taxonomy (GTDB): domain Bacteria; phylum Acidobacteriota; class Terriglobia; order Acidiferrales; family UBA7541; genus Palsa-360. Next base: position 419,227 of record CAVZXL010000011.1, on the reverse strand, counting down.
TAGACCACACGTACGCTACCGATTCACCTGCGATTGCGAAACCCACACAGCCAGGAGTGGCTGCGCTACTTCGCCTGCTGCGTTTCCGAAAACTGTTGCTTGAACGATTCCAGTGTCATCCGCAGGCCTTCCTCCAGATTCACCTTGGGTTCCCAGCCCAGCACGCGCCGCGCCTTGGAAATGTCCGGGCAGCGCTGCTTTGGATCGTCCTGGGGCAGCGGCTCGAAGATGATGGGCGTGGTCACGCCAAGCAATGTGCGCACGCGCTCGGCAAATTCCAGGATCGTAATTTCGTGCGGATTTCCGATGTTGGTCGGCAGGTGCTCGTCGGACATCATCAGCCGGTAGATTCCCTCGATCAGATCGGAAACGTAGCAGAAGCTGCGCGTCTGTTTTCCGGTTCCGTAAACGGTGATGGGTTTTCCGGTGAGCCCCTGATGAACGAAATTGGGCAGCGCGCGCCCGTCATTGAGGCGCATGCGCGGCCCGTAGGTATTGAAGATGCGCACGATGTGCGTGTCGAGCCCTTTGGCGCGGTGATAGGCCATCACCAGAGCCTCGGCGAAGCGCTTGGCTTCGTCATACACGCCGCGCGGCCCCACCGTGTTCACGTTGCCCCAGTAGGTCTCCGGCTGCGGGCTGATGGCCGGATCGCCGTAGCATTCCGAAGTCGAAGCCAGAAAATATTTCGCTCTTTTCGCAAGCGCCAGGCCCAGCGTATTATGCGTGCCGAGCGACCCGACCTTCAGCGTCTGAATCGGCAGCTTCAGATAATCCACCGGGCTTGCGGGCGAGGCGAAATGCAGCACGTAGTCGACCTCTCCCGGAACGTCGATATATTTCGTGACGTCGTGCTGCATCATCCGGAAATGCGGGTTGTCCCTCAGGTGATGTACATTGCGCTCGGTCCCGGTGACCAGGTTGTCGATCGACAACACATCCCAGCCGCGCGCCAGCAGGTAATCGCAAAGGTGCGATCCCAGAAATCCCGCTCCGCCCGTGACTACTGCCCGCATCGTGTTTGCTCCATGATCGCGTGTGCTCCCGTGCCTTGATCCGGTTTTGGAAACCGCAGGGTATTGTAGCCTTCCGGGTGTTTCTGCACAAAGACTGGTTCGGGGAATGGGTCGGTTTTGGATAAGGGCGTTAATGTAACGCGAATTGTGACTCTGCTGAATTCCGCGGAAAAACCTCGCCTGAATTGTTTAAGCTGGGCGGCCTCTTATGGCCAGGATCGGATCTTATTCCTTTCTTGTTGTCTGGATCGACTCGATGTATGCGGTCAGGTCACGGACGCGTTTTTCCAGTACCTTTGGATTGGACTTCAAGCTGTAGAACACGTCGCCCCATGCCGGCATTTCAGGTGTGCCATGCGCCGGAATCCGGCCTTTGTTGTAAATCGCGTTCCGCACGCGATCCTCCGGAAACTTCCTCACGTTTCGTTCACTAAGGGCGGTCAGGTCAGTCGGCGGTACGCGTCTTTCTGGTTCGCTCGATTCGGGATCGTACATGGAGCCGTTACCCTTCGCTTCCACGCCGTGGCATACCGAGCAATGCTGGTGATATCAACTCCTTGCCCGCGGCTATGTTAGCTTGGGGACCGGCCGAGCGGGCGTTTGGCCAAAGGCGGCAAGCCCGGCGCCAAAAGTGACCGTCTAAAATTACCCATCTTACGCAACGCATGATGGCGAGCCATCCTTTCCGAAATTCTTGAAACATAGATGGCCGCGCGGAATCGATCTTGGATATGGTCGCGGATGATCATCGTCGTTCCGATTATCGTCATCTTCCTCGACGCGCACAGACCGGGAATCTGTGATTCATATCACCCTTGCCGTGAGGCAACACCAGGGGAATTTCCGCCGGTCGAGAATCGACAAAACGGGCCATTCCGCCGATTTATCCCAGCATTGACCCCGCCTGCCAGGCAGGTTAGGATTCCAAGTCTGCTCATCGGATATGTCGCACAATCGATTCTATCTGCTGCGGTGCTGCCCATCCTGCAACAGTCTGGACGTGCGCCGTTCGCACAAGCGCGGGTTTTTTGAAATACTGATTCTTCCGTTTGTCTTGCTGCGGCCCTTCCGATGCGAGGATTGCAGAAAGCGGCACTACAATTTCTTCTTTACCCGGGCGCTGCACGAGCCTGAGGACAAGGTTCAGCGAAAGGCGTGAGCCAATCGCGCCGCTTGTTTTGAGCCCTGTTGAGTCGGGATTAGGCTGAATTGTGACTGAATCGAATTCGAAAATGCGGCGCTGGCTGGTGGTCGGGGGAATTCTGATCGTTCTGGTCGCGGCCGGGGCCCTCGTTTTTTTCAAGATCGGCAGCTGGCTGGTGGTTCAGGACCCGCGCGGTGCACGCGGACGTGATCATCGTCCTGAGCGGCGACCTCCCGGTGCGCGCCATGCAGGCCGCGGAGCTTTACAAAGCCGGGTACGCGGACCAGGTCTGGGTCTCGCCGCCGATTTCTCCCGCGGATCAGCTGAAGGACATGAATATTTCGTTTCTGGGCGAGGATTTCTACAATGAAAAAGTGCTGCTGGCGCAGGGCGTCCATCCGGACGCCATTCGCGTGATGGACCAGCCCGAGCGCGAACACGGAAGAGGAAGTGCGCGAAATTTCCACTTGGCTGCGCAACAATAATTTCCGCACGGCGATCGTCGTGACGTCCAAACCCCATACGCGCCGCGTGCGCACCATCTGGCGCAAGCTGATCGGCTCGGACCCGCGTCTGATCGTGCGCTTTGCGTCCGGCGATCCCTACGACGGGGCGCATTGGTGGCGCCACACGCATGACGCTCTGGACGTGGTTCGCGAAACACTCGGATTGTTCAATGCCTGGGCTGGATTCCCATTGCGCCCGAGCAGGATGTAGACATGCCCGCCCGCCAACGCAAACCGAATGAACTCGCCGGACAGGCCATGCCGCTCCTGCTGCTGGGCATGGGCCTGATCGCTTCCAACCGGTACGTGACGTTTGTCGATGCCGAGGTTCGCAGCCTGGACGCCGCGGCGCAGCCCGTGCGGACCCTCTTGGCCTCCTACCTTTCCGGGCCCGCGCATGCCGATATTCCTCCGCTCTACGGTATGGTGCTTCACTTCTGGCTGCGCTGGACCAACTGGAATTTTGAATACCTTCGCATTCCCGCAATCGCATTTTTCCTGGTGGGATTATTTTTTCTGGCTCGCGCGGCGCACCGGTTTGGCGGCCCCACCGCCGCCAGCGCCGCCGTCTGGGTGGGAATGCTCTGGCCTTTCGGATTTCATTACGGGCGGCTCGCGGCGCCGTATTCGTTTGTGTTTTTCCTGATCGCCGGGCTTACGTTCACCTATTTGCGGTTCCTCGAAAAGGATAATTTCGAGCGCTGGGCCGCGCTGTTCTTATTCGGCGTTGCGCTTTTGTGGACCAATGCCTTCGGGTGGGCGGTGCTGGGGTGCCTCGCGATCGATCAAGTGATTCGCCGCCGCGCCGGAGAAAGCAAGATTCCCGCCGCGGTTCTGGCGCGAACCGCAATTCTGTGGATCGCGGCGTTCGTGCCGCTGTTGCGCGGGTCTTACGGCGATTGGGCCGCCGCCATTCGCGTTCACCATGGCTTTTCTTCTTCGGCTCACCAACTGCGCGCTGCAGATCTACAACCTGTTCGTGAGCGAATCGATCGCGCCGTGGCGATGGCAGTTGAGTGTGCCGGCGGCAATCGGCGTAGCGGCCTGCGTGGCCATAGTCTTCGCGAAGGGAACGTGGGCTTCCCGCCGATTTTTGATCTACGGCTTGGGCCTGATTATCATCATGGCCGCGATTGGAATTCTCGCGCCGCGCCGCCTGTTTTTCGCCGGCCCCTGGGTGGTGCTGGCGATCGCCGTCGCCATCGGCTCGATCGAATCTCGCTGGGCGCGCCCGAGCTTTGGCGGTGGCCCTGCTGCTTATCGGCGGGCTTGGCTGGTACGGCATCTACTCAAGACGCTTTTATTCGGCGCCCGCAATTTCTGGAGCCCTGGGCGCAACTGGCCGGGGAGGACGCGGGCAAAATCCAGACCGGCGCCGCGGTCGTTTCCAACAGCAGGCCGTTTTTCCTGTATCTGACCTATGCCCTGCAACCGCCTACCGCCAGTCTCCAACCGATACTGGTGGGCCTGCTTCCGGATTTCGCCGCGCAGCCCGCCGTGAAAACCGCGCAGCAATGGCTATCGGCGGGGCATCCCATGAATCCCACGATGATCTGGATTCATGGCGCGGACGACCCCGATTCCGAGGCAGCCATGGAAAATGCGGCCGCCCGAACTCGATCACGCCTGCGGCTCGCGTGTCTCCCGCCTGATGATGCGCGACGCCGGGTTTGCCTGGAAACAGCGACATCTTTCCGAGTCCGCCGCCATCTCCTTGGCGCATCGAATCCCGCGAATACGATTGCGCGTCTTCAAACTCACAGGAGATTTACCCCATTCCGGCGCGATGAATCTCGCACGACAGTTCCTCGATACATCCAGCTAACGCGTATTAAATGAAGAAGATTAGCATCGATCTTCCAAAAAACTTCTAGTACGGTGGGTCCATTGCCGCGTGCGTTTCATAAAGAGACACTATGCAATGGAGGAAGAGTCTGAATGCGAGCCGTACTCATATTCGCACTTTCGGCCATCGCCCTTAGAGATTTCTTCCTCTACTATTGGCGGGCGTTGACCGCATCCATGGCCAAATTGAGCTAACTTTATGATTTCAATGGATTTAATGCTACAGACAGTACTCGGGGACCTCCCAGAATGGTACGAGAGACCCATTGCGCGTGCCACTTGGGATACGAGAAACTGCAATCGAGGATGAGAACTGAAATGATCCCGGCCATTCTATTCACGGTTTCGACGGTCGCCCTGATCCAATTCGGGGTGTACTACTGGCGCGCCGTGATTGCAGGCGTGGCTTCGAAGACCGTTTCCGATCGCATCCGGGCGGCTGCCGGCCTTACGCATCTCCACGATCGGCGCTCAGGACTTCCATAACATTATCATTTTGAATGACTTAACTCCAGATCTGCAGGGTCCTGCGGGAAGTTTCATGGCCATTCGTACGTACTATTCCGTGATCAAGACGCTCGGCAGGATCGTCCCGGCGATGTCCGATTGGGCCACGGCGGAGATGGCCACCTGCGCGCGCTACGTCGCCGTGCTGATGGATCAGCACCTGGAACGCAACATGGCCACCGCAGCCCAGATGCGCGGGATCTAGTAAGCCCAGCGAAGCAGAACCGCCCCCGCCGTATACCCAGCCCCCACCGCAACCAGCAGCACCAGATCCCCCTTTTTCAGCCGGCCTTGCTCAACGGCATCGCATAGCCCCAGCGGGATCGTTCCGGCGGTGGTGTTTCCGTAGCGCTCGATATTGACCATGACCTTGGAGTCGTCCACGCCTAGCCGGTCCTGCATGGCGCGGATAATGCGCAAATTGGCCTGGTGAGGTACGACCAGGGCCAGGTCCTTACTCGTATACCCGTTGCGCTCCAGCATTTCGCAAGCCAGCTCGGCCATGCGGCGCACCGCGTACTTGAAGACCTGCGCGCCCTCCTGGTGGATGTAGTGCATCTTCTGGTCGACGGTTTCGTGCGACGAAGGGTGGAGCGAACCGCCGCCCGGCATGAATAGATACTTTCCTCCCGAGCCGTCCACCTCATGCACGAAATCGAGAATGCCCTCGTCATCCCGGTCGGCTGGTTCCAGCAGGACCGCGCCGGCGCCGTCGCCGAACAGCACGCAGGTGGCCCGGTCCCCATAATTCAAGATGGACGTCATGACGTCGCTGCCGATGGCCAGGGCTTTCTTCTGGGTTCCGGCGCCGACAAACTGTCGCTGCAACGGTCAGCGCATAGACAAATCCGGAGCAGGCCGCCGAAAGATCGAATCCCCAGGCGTGAGTTGCGCCCAGATTGTTCTGAACCAGGCAGGCCGTCGCGGGAAACATCATGTCCGGGGTAACGCTGGCCACGACGATCAGGTCGATATCCGAAGCCGGAACATTCCGGCTGGCCAGAACCTGGCGGGCGGCAGCCGTGGCCAGGTCCGAGGAAGCGACGCCCTTTTCGGCGACGTGGCGCTCGCGGATGCCGGTGCGCTCGCGAATCCAGGCATCGTTGGTTTCCACCAGCTTTTCCAGGTCGGTGTTGGTCATTACCCTGGGCGGCACATAACCGCTCACACCGGTAATCTTTGCAGCAATGCGTCTGGGCATTCCGTCTCCTGAAGAGTTTTTGGTGCTTCGGCAAGAAGAATCGCGATTCTACGCAATCGGGGGAGGTGAAACAAGTCTGCCCTGAGGATAACGGCGGTGCTTCGCCGCGCATTTCGTGGCGCCGGCGCCTCGCTGGCTATCTTGACCGGGTGAAATGATCAAAAAGTCTGCCGGCGAGACTACGGCGCTACCGGCCTCGGCTGAAAGCTTCAGGAAAATGCGATGCGATTGGAGGAAAACGTCCCGCAGGAAACGCGGGTTAATGGACGGGTTCGTGTTCGCGATCCGGGACGGAATTCAGGATGATCGGGTTCGGCAACTGGCGCAAACGGGACACAAACAAGCGCACCAGCTCGGGATCGAATTGCGCGTTGCCGCAACGTTCCAGTTCCTGCAAGGCTTCCTCCGGGGTGCGCGCTTTCTTATAGGTTCGCTCGGAGGTAATCGTGTCATACGCGTCGGCAATGGCGATGATCCGCGCGCCCAAAGGAATCTGGTCGCCCGACAAGCTGTCCGGGTAGCCGGAACCGTCGAAGAACTCGTGATGATGGGCCACCATCTCGCGGACACTCTCGGTGCCGCGCAGAGGCTCCAGCAGCTTGGCGCCGTATTCCACGTGGCGCTTCATGGATTCCCACTCGTCGGGATTGAGCGGGCCGTTCTTGTTCAGGATCGATTCCAGGATGCCGACCTTGCCGACGTCGTGCAACATGCTTCCCAGGCGGACTTCCTCGATCTGCGTGCCTTGCAGGCCGATGGCCTCGGCGATCAAGACCGCGTAGGTGGACACTTTCTGCGAATGCCCCTGCGTGAATTGATCCTTGGCGTCGACCGCGAGCGCCAGTGAAGTCAGCGTGTCCATCACGATCGGAGGCAGCGGCTCGAACGGCGATTCCTGGCGGGAATTCGGCGCGGCGTTCCCGCCCGCCTGCGGATCGGCGCATTCAGTCTCGGCCAGCGATCTGGCAAACTGCTCGATGCGGCTGTAAATTTCCACGAACGCATCCGGGCCGGTGGCGAAGAGGCGCTTCAGAGTGACGCCCAGGTAGGCGTCCAGGACGTCGCGCTTCCACTTCTTGGCTTCGTCCGGATTGTATTTGTCCGCGGTGGAAACCGCGTTGCCGCCCTGGTGCTTGGAAAGATACATCGAGGCGTCGGCAACTTGAATCAGCTCCTGCGGGGTCGATCCGCTGAGCGGAAACGTGGCCACGCCAAAGCTGGAGGTGACGTTCTTTTCGCGCAACACCTGGTCGGCGCACAGCCAGGAGCGCAGCTTCGTGGCCAGCTGGTTGCTTTGCTCCGCGTCGGTCTCCGGCATTAGAATGACGAATTCGTCGCCGCCATAGCGCGCCACCACGTCCGAGCGGCGGCAATTCTCGTCCAGAATTTGCGCCACGCGTTGCAGCACCAGATCGCCGTCCAGGTGGCCGTAGAAATCGTTCACGAATTTGAACCGGTCCAGGTCCATGAGCACCAGCGAGAAAGACCGGCCCGCGCGCGTCGAGCGTTTCCATTCGCGCGAGAGCGCCTCCATGAAGAAGCGGTGCGTCTTGAGTCCGGTGAGGCCGTCGGTGATCGCCTGTTCCTGCGCTTTTTGGAAGGTCATCGAGTTGTGCAGCGCGCCGGAAATCAGGTCCGCCAGCGTGCCCAGGAACAACATCTCCTCTTGAGGAAAGTCCGAAGCTTGGTCCGTCTCCACATATAACACACCGTGCAACTGGTCCGCGTAAACGATCGGCAGCGCGATGGCTGAAACCGATCCTTCCAGGACCGGCTCTCCGGGAGAATCCGGCGAGCCATACGATACAACGGCCATCTGTCCGGTGCGCGCCACGCGTCCCACGACGTTGCCGTCCAGCTCCAGCCGCCGGCCCAGCGCGCCTTTCCGGCGCCCGGCCTCGGCGCGGATCACGATTTCCTTGGTGGAATACTCCAGCAGTCCGATTCCGATGTGCGAGTAATCCAGCCCCTGCTCGAGTTCCTCGCCGATCTTGGCCAGCATTTCGTCCGGATTCAGGGTCACGATAATGTTCCGGGAAATGTTGTTGAGCAACGTGAGGTGGCGCGATTTTGCGCGCTCCTCGCGGAACAGCCGCGAATTTTCCAGCGCGATCACCGCTTCGCTGGCCAGCACGCGCATCATTTCCAGGTGGCCGCCGTCCAGCGCGCCTTCCTGGGAGCTTTGCACCGCCATCGCGCCGATGGGCCTTTCGTACAGCAGCAGGGGAACGCCGCAGAAGCTCCCCTTCAGGTCGTTCTGCGGTTCCAGTCCCAGCTTGCGCATTTCTTCCGCGTAATTTTCCCGGATCAGTAGAGGCTGGCGCGTGCGCATCAGGTATTCGGTGAAACAGCGGTCGTCGATCGGCCGGGATCTTTTGGGAAGCGTCTGATCTTCCTGCACTTCCACTTCGTACCGGATATCGTTGCGCACCGTATCGTGCAACGTGATGTAGAAATGATTGACGTCGAACAGGCGCCGCATTTCGGTCAGGATGGTTTCAAACAGGGTTTCCGGATCCAGCGTGGAGCTCAGCGCGCGCCCGATTTCGTTCAGCATGTTGAGTTCCTGGGTGCGGCGCGCGGTCTGTTGCACCAGGTAGCTGTTTTCGACGGCCATTCCGATCTGATGGCCCAGCGCGAGCAGCAAACGCAACTCGGCCGCGGTAAATCGCCGGCTGTCCGGAGTTCCCAGGAACAAAACGCCGAAGGCCTGCTCCTTGGCCTGCAGGCTGATTCCCACCACCGTTCGCAGATGCTGGCCCATCGCCAGTTGGCGGAATCGCCGGAAGGCTTCTTCGCTTTCCAGCGCCGCCCAGGCGGCGTCGCGCCCCAGGTCCCGGAAAACCACCAGCCCGCCCAGGCGCGCGACCAGGTCCACCAGATGGTCGTCCAGCCCTTCTTCCTGCGATACGGCGCAGAAATTTTCCGTCAAGCCCACGGCCACCACCGACGTGGGGCCTTGCGGATTCCCATGATGCAGGAACAGCGCGCCCGAGGGCATGCGCACCACGCTCAACACCCGTTCCAACGCGTGCGAGAGCATCTGCTGGATTTCCGGCCCCACGAATCCCGACGTGGCCAGGTTCACGTTGGACAGCGCGAGCATATTTTGCTCCACGCGCCGTTTTTCTTCCTCATACAGGCCCATCACCATCAGGGCCGCGGCGAACAGTTGCGGGAGAATTTCCATCGCGCGCAGGGAGTCGGCGACACGCCGGGCCAGCAGCATCTCGCCGATCAGGATCGCGCCCCAGCTCAGGAAAGAAGCGGCCAGCAGCAAGTCCGCAAACGTTTCGTGACGCCGGCTTTCCTGATAGAAGATCCAGGCGACGCCGCAAAGAACTGCGGCGACTCCAACCTGCGGCGAGACGCTCACGCTGTGCATGTAATAGGCAGCCGACCAGACCACGAACGCCGCGCCCGCGGCAATTTGCGGACGAACCAGCGGAGAAGCTTCCGTATACACCCGCGCCGTGCTGAAAAACAGCAGAGCCGACGCGGCCAGCAGCCATTCATTGACCGCCGATTGCCAGGGCGCAACCGAAATCCACGGTTCCAGCGCGGGGCTCAGGTAATGCAGCGCGAGCAGGCACCAGCCGGCGCTCCAGAGCATCAGGTATGCCTGGCGCCGCAAACTGTGCATGTAGGCGAAAAACCCCGACGTCAATGCCGATGCCAGCAGCAAAGCGATCGCAAGAATACTCTCCGACGTCACCACTTCAGGCACACCCGCAAATGGAAAATTTGCAGCACGTTTTGGAACGCGCTGCAATCGATGGCTGCGAATCACGATGAAAACTAAAAGCGCATCAAAAAAGCTGGGCCTCGAAATTCAGACGGGCTTCCGCTAGAGCCCGCACTCATCCATACGCGGCAGGCGCATTCGCATCGCATGGCGAACCACGCCTATCCCGCGAAAATTCATCACTTTTTCGACTATAAGGGACGCCTTTCCAGCGGGTCAAGGGTACGGGGGTACCAGGCAGGAACAACGACACTTGAGGCTTCGGACACACTGTTTTCGCCCGGGAATTGCATTGCGGATCGCGGCGGGTGCGCCCAAATCCTGCGTTTGGTCCGCTCGCGTTCCTGAGTCGGTTCGGCTAAGATTAACTGATTTTATCAATCAGTTCCGCCGGACCGTACGTTTCGGGCCGGGCAGGGTGTATTCGCAGGGCAACGGGAAAGTTCTTTCCTCTGGGGGAATCCAACAAGGCGCATGACCACTTCCACGAATGCATCGGAAAATCCGTCCGGCAAAATTCGCGTGCGATTCGCGCCTTCGCCGACGGGGTACTTGCATGTGGGGGGAGCGCGCACGGCGCTGTTTAACTGGCTGTTCGCGCGCCGTTTCGGCGGGACGATGATCCTGCGCATCGAGGATACGGACGTCGAGCGAAACCGCCCGGAACTGGTCGAGGGAATTCTCGATGGCCTGCGATGGCTCGGCGTCGATTGGGATGAGGGCCCCTATTTTCAGTCGCAGCGCCTGGACTTGCACCGCGCGGCGGCCGAAAAGCTGGCCGCTTCCGGCGCTGCCTATTTCTGCGATTGCCCGCCGGAAAAATACGCCGGCGGCGACGCCGTGGAAGAAACCGAGGACGCGAAAAAAGAAGCGGGCCCGAGGCGCGTCACGCGCTGCGCCTGCCGCGACGGCAAACCCGGGCTGAGCACGCAAAATGCGGCGATCCGATTCCGCGTTCCGCAAGGCGCGACCACGAAATTTGAAGACGCCGTATTTGGCCCGCGCGAAGTGGCCAACGAAGAGATCGAGGATTTCGTGCTGCTGCGTTCTCCCAAGGAAGGGCAAGCGCACGGCGCGCCGACCTACCAACTGAGCGTGGTGGTGGACGACATCGACATGCGCATCACGCACGTGATCCGCGGCTCCGACCACATCTCGAACACGCCGAAGCAGGCGCTGCTCTATCGCGCTCTGGGCGCCACGCCGCCCATTTTCGCGCACGTGCCGCTGATCCTGGGCCCGGATCGCACGCGCCTCTCCAAGCGCCACGGCGCCACCAGCGTCGGCTCCTACCGCGACGAAGGATTTCTGCCCGAGGCGTTCCGCAATTTTCTTGCGCTGCTCGGCTGGTCGGTCGGCGACGCGGAATTCATGCGCACTCCCGAAATTATTTCCCTGTTTTCGCTCGAAGGCGTCAGCCGCACCAACGGCGTCTTCGACCGCCCCAAGCTCGAATGGTACAACGTGCAGTATCTCCAGAAGCTGCCGATCGACGAACTGCTGCCCTTCATCCAGGGCGAACTGGAGCGCTCGAAACTCTGGCAGCCGGAATGGGCGGGTGAAAAGCGCGAGTGGTTTTCAAAGACGGTGGACCTGCTGCGCCCGCGCACGCGCCTGCTGCCCGATTTTTCCACCTGGGCGCGCGCGTTTTTCAGCGACACGTTCGAGTACGATCCGCAGGCGCGCGAAAAATTCTGGAAGGACGAGCGCCTGGGCCCCATGCTCGGCAAGCTGGCCGATGCCGCTCGCGGCGATCACCGACTGGAATCACGATGCCTGCGACCACGCCCTGCGCGAACTTGCCGCCGCCGAGGGCGTGAAGGCCGGACTGCTGATCAACGCTACGCGCGTCGCCATCGTCGGCCAGGCCGTTGCGCCGCCGCTATTTGATACGATGCTAGTGCTGGGGCAGGAACGCGTGGTCCGGCGGCTGCGCAGTGCCGTGGAAGCGCTCGCAGCGAAGTGAATTCTGCGCGATGGTCAATCAGTAGCACAGCCACTCCTGGCTGTGTGATTTTGAGGAGTTCACAGACGCGTACGATCTAAGTTAAATGGCAAAAAACCACACAGGCAAGAGTGCCTGTGCTACCGAAGCCGCCGCTCTATCGCCAAATCAAAATTTTAGAGAAAAATTCAGTATCCTAATGCTTCGCTGGAGGTTTTGTGCCTCCGGCCGCGGCGAAAATATCCGCGTTTGCCGCATGCGCGGGCGTGTCCACGGCGGCGATATCCATTTCCACCGTTGTGGGAATTTTCGTGGGAGGCAGGCAGGAGTCCTGGTTGCACGCCTGGTAGCCGATGGTGATCGGGATTTTTTGATGGCCCATCGCGGCGGCATTGCTCGCGCGCAATTTCATCCGAATGGTGAAGGAAGTTTCATACACGCGCAGCGGCGTTTTTGAAAATTGGAACGCGCGCATCACCCCGCGCGGGTAATCCGTCTCCACCACCGTGATGCCCGCGGGAAGTTCCGCCGTCACTTTCGTGGGAATCAGATATTCCTCGGAAGGTTCGTGCGCGTTGACGTGGAATCCGGGCGTGATCTTCGCCACCACGGCGATTTCAAACGCGCTTCCGCGCGGCACCGGCTGCAGCGATACGTAGGCCTGCGGCTGCAGAACGCTTGCCGCGCGCGTAAACGCCGTGTCCTGAGCGCGCGCTGCCGGAACTGAACACGACGAGCGCCAGGGCCACAAACACACCGCCATCGGGAGCGCGCGGCATCCGCATGCTTTGCGCTGCAGATTTGCGCCGCGCGGCCAAATCGCTCTGCATCGTTCCAGTGAATGAAGTCATATCCATTTAGACGCTCACCGGGCTGCCGAGTTGCTCGCTCAGAATCCGGCCCATCAGCTGCATCAGTGTTTCGCCGGTTTTTTCCAGGACGAATGTCCCCGCAGCGTCCGACCACGCCAGCTTGAAACTGGTGGTCAGCGCGGAAATCCAGATCTGCCGCACCGGCGTCTGCGGGCTGATGACGAATCGGGTTTCGTCCGCGTCCTCAAACTGGATTTCCAGTTTGCCGCTTCCGCCCTCGACCTCGAATCCGTGCTCGTCGCCCACGTCCTGCAGGCGGCGCTGCAGCGCGTCGAATGCGGCGTCGCACCGTTTCTGAAATTCCTTTTCATCCATGATTGTCCAGATTACCTTGAACGGGGCGAGGGGCAAGGAAAGGTAGCTTAGGTCGGTAGGATTGTGGGTAGCAGGGTTACAGGACATTTGGCAATGGGAGTTTGGTGGAATTTCAGGTCTTTGCGAAAGAATCGAGTTTCGTGATAAATCCGAATATACACCATTCGTCTTCGGAACTTAAATCACACTTCGGACGGAGAACCAACAAGATCGTTAGCTTGCGATCTGTTTGTCTGGGGCAGTAGCCATGGAAGCGATGCTACATAGCCTGTCAAGGGTTTCCGCATCTGCAAATTCATGGATTGACGAATAATTGCGCAGGGCCTGGTTTAGATTCTCAAATCCGCACGTAGATTCGGCGATTGCATTCATATTCGCAATAGCAACGGCCCTGAAGAATGGAACGATTCGGATCGCCGCCTAAATATACACATGAGACAGAAATAGTTCCGGCAAGGCAGCATGCGCAGAAGTCGGAGAATGCGCACCACCCTAATCCAAAAGCTCCGTTATCGCATCCCTAGCCCCGAATCTAGCAACCTACAACCTACAACCTAGTTACCCACCACCTTACTCATACCGCAACGCATCCACCGGATCGAGCCGCGCGGCCTTCACTGCCGGATACATGCCGAAGAAAAGGCCGACGCTCATCGAGACGATAACGGCCAAGAGCACGGCCCACAGCGGGATGCTCGAAGGCAAGCGGCGGCAGAAACATGTTGATGAGCAGGCTGATGGCGACGGCCAGCAGCACGCCGATGATTCCGCCCGAGCCGGTGAGGACGACGGCTTCGGTCAGGAATTGCCAGATGACGTCGCTGCGGCGCGCGCCGATGGCCTTGCGCACGCCGATTTCGCGCGTGCGCTGCGTGACCGACATCAGCATGATGTTCATCACGCCCACGCCGCCCACCAGCAATCCGATCGAGCTGACCACGGCCGTCAGCAGCGCCACCGAGCCGGTGATTTGCTTGAACTGGTCGGCAATTTCCTGCGCAGTGGACAATCCGAAATTCTCGGGCGCCGAATACGGAACGTGGCGTCGGCGCCGCAGCACCGCGCGAATTTCATCCTGCGCCTGCGCCATCCTGCCGGGCGCGGCCTGCGCCGCGATGAAATGCTCGGTATCCTCGGGATGATGCTTGCGGTACGTGCGGTACGGCACCAATACCTGTTTTTCCGCCGCCGGATTCTGGAAGAACTGGCCCTTGCGGTGATTGAATACTCCGATTACGCGGTAAGGAAATCCCTCCACGTAAATCGTTTTGTCCAGCGCGTCGCCGCCGGGGAAGAATGCCTTGCCGAGGTCGTAGCCGATGACGGCGACGTCCTCGCGGTGAATATTTTCCGCCTCCGTGAAAACTCGGCCAATGTAGGGCGTGATGTTGAAGACCTGCTCGTAATCGGTGTCCCCGCCCATGTAATCCAGGCCGCTGACTTCCTTGTCCGCATAGCGCGCGGTGATCAGCGGCGGGCGGTTCGTGTCATAAACTTGCTTGAATACCGTTGCCGATACTTTCACCACGTCCGGGCATTCCTCGCGAATGGCGATGGCATCGTCCAGCGTCAACGACTTGCGATTGCGTTCCTCGGCGGTCATGCGGCCCGACCTGACGCCGGGAGCCACCTTGAACACCCAGATGGTATTCGGCCCGTAGTCGTCCAGATACGCGGTGACGTCCGCGTAAAATCCCACCAGAATGGACGCCACCGTGATCAGCGCGGTAATGCCGATGACCACTCCCAGCACGGTGAGGAACGAGCGCGTCTTGTTTTCGCGCAGCGTGTCCAGCGCCATCCTCGCGTTTTCGCCCATTGGCATTCGCATGGGTCCGCCGATCCTCCCTACACTTCCTGCCGCAACGCTTCAATCGGATTCAGGTTCGCGGCCTTGCTTGCGGGATACAGGCCGAAAAACACGCCCACTGCCGTCGAAACCCCCAGCGCAATGAGCACCGCCGAAATCGGAACGTGCATCGGCACCGGCGTATTGGCGGCCACGATTTGCGCGAACACATACGCCAGGATGACGCCCATGATTCCGCCCATGCCGGACATCACCGCGGTCTCGGTCAAGAATTGCAGCAGGATATCCGAGCGGCGCGCGCCCAGCGATTTGCGCAAGCCGATTTCCCGCGTGCGTTCGGTCACCGACGCCAGCATCACGTTCATGATCACCACGCCGCCAATCACCAGGAATACGGCCACGATGCCGATCATGGACGCGGCCAGCGCCCCGGTAATCCGCTTGAACAGCCCCACCAGCGAGCCGCCATCGAGGACGCCGAAATCGTCGAGGTCGTTCGGCTTCAGATGGTGGCGGGCGCGCATGAGCATTTGCGCTTCCTCCTGCGTGCGCGACATCCAGTCGCCGCCGCGGGTTTGCATGTTGATCGAAAGGCTCGTGGTGCTGTTGGCGTAGTATTTCAGCCACGTCTGGATGGGAATGTAGGCGTAGTTGTCCCGCGTCTGTCCCAGCACCGTGCCGATGGGTTTCTCGATGCCCACGACTTCGTAGGGGCGCCCGTCCACGTCGAGTTCCTTGCCGATCGGATCGCTGCCCGGAAATAGTTTGTCGGCGATGTCGGTCCCGATCACCGCGACCTGCGAACGATGCTCGTTGTCGGAATCGGTGATGTAGCGGCCCTGCGCGGGCTCTTCGACGTCCATGTCGCCGATGTTCGCGGTAACGCCATTGATGGAGCTGTCTTCGAGGGTCTGGCCATTGGCTTTGGTGCGGCCCAGATGATTGACCTGCGCGCCGACGCGGACGGCGAGTTTGGAATTGTCGCGCAAGAAAGTGTAATCGTCCCAGGTGAGCGGCTTGTTCCGGCGCATCGCTTTCACCAGTTCATCCATGTCCGTGATGATGGGATAGCGCACCACCAGGAATACGTTCGAGCCGAGATTGGCGATGCGGTTGGCCACGTACAGATTCACGCCCGAGATCAGCGCCACCACCATGATCAGCGTGGAAACCGAAAGCACCATGCCCAGCAGCATCAGGAACGAACGCATCTTGTGCGCGCGCAGCGTTTCCAGCGCCACGAAAAACGGTTCGCGAAGATGGATTCGAGTTTCATCTGTTGCATGGTCGGGCGCGATGCCTTCATTACTCTACTACGCAAGAGCTCGCCGAAAAAATCATTACGGGGTCCCCGTCAGGACTTGCCCGTCATTCGCGTCATTCCAGCGCCGATGCCAGGTCTGTCTGGCTGAAATCATTGCCCTTGAATAAAATCGGCTCGCCCGTTGCCCGGGCCAGGGCATAGGCGAAACAATCGCCGAAATTCAGCCCTGCCGCGTGTCCGCTTCCCTTGCCAAAATCCCTGTATGCTTCACGCGCAATGCGCGCCTGCTCTGAGGGTTACCGGCTCGATGATCAGGTGCGACTCGCGCAAAAAGTCATCGAACTTCCGGCTGGCGACCGGATTCCGGGCCGCATCGATCACCGCTGCCGCCTCGACGAAATTGACGGCCGAGACACGCGGCGTTGCTCGCCGCGGCAATCGCCTCCGCAAATCTCTTCTGGCCTCCGGCTCGTCTCGCAAGAATGGCCACAATCGCCGACGTATCGACAATCATCGCGGAAGGCCCTTCTCATCGTACAGCAGTCCCCCATGATCCACCGACCGGTAAGGTTCCGGCAAGTTCGCTGCGCAATCCTTTCCGATCCGGATCAGGCGACTCCGCGAGGCCGGCGCCCTGTTCGCTCCGTACTCGTTCCAGCCGCTCGCGGACGGCTTCCGTAACCGCCGCCAGTCAGGCTTTCCCCAGTTAGCTCGCGACAATTCATGGACTAACCTCTGGGTTTCTTCGTTCTTGATATTCATTGCCATTGTAATGCACCTATATACCATATACATATGGTATCATTCTACCATGATGAATAGCAGAGCCTTGCACAGCGGCTCTGATTATACTGAAAATAATAGTTCTAGATGGAACGTGTCTCGCCAGAGATTGCTTAGCAGCACTCTAAGTAAAAATCGACGCGTGGCTCTTCTAGAGAAGCCCCTCTATGACCTTGGCAATCTCATCGTGATTGACCAGGCCGACGATGGTGCGGACTTTCTTGCCGTCGCGCGTGTAGAGCATGCTGGTGGGCAGGCCCATGATCCCGCCGAATTTCTCGGAGATGGAATCGTTGCCGAAAACGATCGGATAATTCATCGCTTCCTGCTGGCCGTTCACGTCAAATCGTTCTTTGTCGAGGAAGGGCTGCACGGATTTCTTGCCGTCTTCGTCCATGGAAACGCCCAGAATGGTGAACCCGCGCGGGCCGTACTTTTTTTGAAATTCGATCATCCAGGGGATTTCCACTTTGCAGGGCGCGCACCAGGTGGCCCAGAAATTCACCAGCACGACTTGCCCCTTGAACTGCGCGAGCGTGACGTCCTTATCGTTCAGATCCTTCAGCGCAACGGTGGGGGCGTCGGTGGGAGCGCTGGCGCTTGATGCGCTGGACGCGGTTCGATCGGGCGGCGGAAATTTTCGATCCGCCCACCACATCAGGGCCAGCAGCGCGACCACGCCCGCTCCAACAAGAATTCCTTTTTTCATTGCTAAAATTTCTCCGTTCCAACGGGCCTTCACGCTACCCTGGCCGCATGTAGAGCAATGCTGAATCCACTACAGCGCGAACTTGTTCAGAAACCCCAGTTTACCCGATAGCCAAGTCAGCCGGTTCATGAAAATCAGCGCGCCCACGAACAGCAGCAACACGCCGCTCAAGACTTCCACGGTGTGCAGGTGTTTCCGGAAACGCTGGTAAAAACGCAGGAATTTGTTGATTCCCACCGCGGTCAGCAGGAAGGGAACCGCGAGGCCCGCCGAATACACGGCCAGCAGGAAAACGCCGCGGGAAATCGTCTCCGTGTTCGCGGCCAGCACCAGGACCGCGGCGAGAATCGGGCCGATGCAAGGCGTCCAGCCAAAGGCGAACGCGAAACCCAGCAGGAATCCGCTGGTCACGCCGGAAAGCGCGCCTCCGGCTTTGGTCTGCTCTTCGGTCTGGCCGCCAAGATTGTGGAAACGGATATCGCGATTCAGCCAGCGCGTCAGGGAGGGGCCCGCCAGAAAAATGAGCGCCACCGAAAGCAGTTGCACCGAGCCGATCAGTCCCCCGGCCCCATCGTGTCGGTTCCCATGCGGCGCCAAAGAATAGCGGCGCCCACCGCCAGCACGCCGCCGATTACGAGGCCCGCGTTCACCGGCAGCTTGATCAGCCAGCCCACCAGATGCAGTCCGAACAGAACGATCATCGCCCCGGCAACCGGCCCCATCAGGGCCTTGTGCTGCAGCAGGAATTGGCCCACGGCGCTGGCCGAAGCCCCGAAACTGATGAACACCACGGAAAATCCCGAGACGAAGGCCAGCGAAGAAGCGAACAAGCTGTTGCGCGCCGGCTGCCCCGCGCGCAGCTGCTCGACTCCCACGCCCGAAAGCATGGAAACGTAGCCCGGCACCAGCGGCAGCACGCAGGGAGACAGGAACGAAATGATCCCCGCTACGAAGGCGTAAAGAATCGAGACTTGCATCAGTTCAATGAACTCCGGTGGATTAGCCCTCTAATTCTACATCATTCCGCACCGATTAGACGGATCGGAGACGCAAAGATTCAATGGGAATTACGTTTTCCGAATCGCAGGGGAAGGGCAAGTAAATTCAGCTTCAGCTGCCAAGAAAACTGCGAGGAACGTCAAGTAGCACAGCCACTCCTGGCTGTGTGATTTTTTAGACGATGGCGAATCGGCAGCGAACGAGCGGCCTAAAAAGCACACAGCCAGGAGTGGCTGTGCTACTAAAGCCCGCTCCCAATTGACAATCTCGGCCGGGTCGAAGCCCGTCCCACCGCAACGAATTGAACCACTACGGGCATGTCTTCCGTGGTGGCGCGGCTTCAGAGACGGGGATGGCGCCGATTCCAATCGTGCGCCCGCTCGTAGGCGTGCGCGATCCGCAACAGCGTGGCTTCGTCAAATGCCCGGCCGATCAACTGCAAACCGATGGGCAGGCCCTCGCGAGTAAACCCGCAAGGCACGGAAATTGCGGGAAGCCCAGTGAAATTCGCCGGGCGGCACATTCCCGACCAGCGCGGGGCGCACGCCCATTTGCTTCGCCATCGATCGAGACGTTATCCGCGCCGATCGGCGGAGCGGGAACGGGAGCGGTGGGCGCGACGATGGCGTCCACGTCCCGGAAGGCGGCGTCGAATTCGGCGAGCAGCCGCTTGCGCACGTCGAGCCCGGCCAGATATTGCACGGCCGTTATTTTTTCTCCCGCTTCCAGGCGCTGGCGCACCTCTTTGCTGTAATCGGCCGCGTCGGCCGGAAAAAATCCGGCGGCTTGATGGCCGTGCGTCGCTTCCGCGAGCGAAATATCGGTGGCCGCTTGCAGGGAATCGCTCAAGTGCGGCAGCGAAACTTCACGGACCACCGCGCCGTGCTTTTCCAGGTCGCGAATGGCCGCCTCGGCCGCGCGGCGAACCTCGCCGTCGAGCTTTTCCCAATAATGCTCGTGCGGCCGGCCGAGGCGAAACTTGCGCAGCGGTTTTTCCAGAGCGCCGCGAAAATCCTCCACGCGGCGCGCCGAGGAAGTCGGGTCCAGCGGATCGCGCCCGGCGATGAGGCCGAGCAGGATCGCCGCGTCCGGCACGCTGCGCGCGAGCGGCCCGACATGGTCGAAGGAAGGCGCGAGCGGCACGGTGCCGAATACGCTGACGCGCCCGAAAGTGGGTTTCAGCCCCACGATGCCGCATAGCGCGGAGGGAATGCGAATGGAACCGCCCGTATCGGTGCCGATCGACGCCGCGCACAGGCCCGCGGCAATCGCCGCGGCCGAGCCGCCGCTGGATCCGCCCGTGATGCGGTCGCGCGCCCACGGATTGCGCGCGTCGCCGTAATGCGGGTTGCTGCTGGTAATCCCGTAGGCGAATTCGTGCATGTTCGTCTTGCCGAGCAGAACGGCGCCCGCGCCGAGAAGTTTTCGCGCGGCGGTCGCGTCCGCGGTGGGCACAAAATCGCGCAGAATTTTCGATCCCGCGGTGGTGCGGATGCCGCGCGTCCACAGATTGTCTTTGAGCGAGATGGGAATGCCGAGAAGCGGATGATGGCCTTTGCCGGAGCGGCGCTTGCGCGAAAACGCCTTTTCGGCGCGCCGCGCCGCGGCCAGCGCCGGTTCCACCGTGACCGTGAGATATGCGTTCACGGCGGAATTGCCGCGATCGATGCGGCGCAGAAACAGTTCCGTCAATTCGACGGGCGAAATTTTTCGCTTTGCCAGCAACGCGGCGAGTTCTTCGATGGTGGCAAACGCGAGTTGATCGTCTTTTTTCATGGTAAAGCTTTCACTGTGAGTTTGTACTTCTCGAATATATTGTACCGGACCGGTGGCACAGGCTTCAGCCTGTGCGGTTTGGATTTTCGGCGAGTCCTGCGAACCACCGCCACAGGCTGAAGCCTGTGCCACCAAACCCGGGCTAGAATATTTTTTCCTGCCGCCGCAGATTTCCGAAGGCTCCGATATTCGCGATGATCAGCGCCACGCGAAACTGATTTTCCGTGCGGATCGGGCCCAGCGAAAGCCGCCGGTATTCCAGCGCGATGCCGCAGCACGATCCGTTGTAGCTCACCTGCATGAGCTGGTTTTGCAGGACATTTTGCTCCACGTCGTAGCTGAATCCAAACGTGGCGTTCCACCCGCGCCGGTTCAAATCCCCGTATCCGATCTGCGCCCGGATCTGATTTGCCAGCGGTTGCAGCACCGCCGAATTATCGATGGAAAAATGCGCCACCGTAAAATTGAAATTATCATACGGCCGCATTTTCAGCAGCGTTCCGGCGGTGCTGAGCGCCTTTGGCGTACCGGATCGTAATCCAGGCGGACCTCCGCGTCGTAGGCCCCGCCGGGCGTGATGCGCAGGTCGCTGTCGATGGGCGAAAAATGGCGCGGCTGGTCCGCGAACGCGAAGGGCGTGATCGAATCCAGCGCCTGAAAGACGTTGCGCGTTCCGGGCACGAGCGCGCCGTTGAAGGTGGGATCGAAATAATATTTCTGCGCGATTTTCCAGCTGACCAGTTCGTCGGCCTGGCCGTCGCCGGAGCGGTGGAACAGCCGCTGCGTGACCGAGTACATGAATTCATTGGTGTCGGTGAGCGTCTCGTCCTCATCGAAGCGGATGAAGTGGTCGAACTGGTTCACGCCGCGCACGTAGTTGTATTCGATTTCGGGATCGATGGTGTGCTTCCATTTGCCGCCGCGGGTTTCCCACACGCGTTCGAGTGAAGGCGGGCGCAGGTCGATGTTCAGTTCGCCCGTGGTCCGGGTCAGGGGAGCGTTGACCAGCGAGCCCGCGTTCATTTGCGCGCCGTAACTTGTCGCCCGCACGGTATAGCTGGTGGTTGCGCCGATCCACGGGCCCCAGTGCAGCGGCATCACGACGCGCGGCGCAAATTCCGAACGCTCCACAAACGCTCCGGTTTCGATTCCGGGCACCACGGCGCCCGACTGCAGCGTCTCATCGCTGCGATGCACCGCGCCCGCGAACATCTCCCCGCCGAAATAAATCGGCACATTTTTCCACGGGGACTGGTCCACCGAGCTGACGCGCGCTTCCGGAGCGCTGCGCAAATCCACGGCGATCTCCGGCTGCGCGTTCAGGAAATTCCGGTAACTGTTCGCCGCAAGATCGACGCTGAATCCGTGCACGCTATTGGTCAGAAACGCGGACGTGCGCACTTCCGAATTCACCGCTTCGCTGAAATTGGGCGCAAAGGCGAGTTGAAAAGTAAGCGAGGTGAGCTGATTGACGTCGGCGACGGCGCGCCAGCCGCCCGCCAGCCGCGCATCCAGTTCAAATTGCGCGCTGTGCCCGCCCTGCTTGAGTATTTGCACAACGGAGTTCCCCGAGGCGTTCATGACCGTCGTCGGCAATCCGCGGTCGAACACTCCGAAATACTTCGCCGAAATGCTCACGTTCTCCCATGGTTTTGCGCGGAAATCCACGTTCTGCTGCCAGCCGCGGCGGCTGAGGTAGGCCGCGCCGAGGGAAATATCCGTCCAGGTTTTCGGCGCCCAGTAATATCCGTCGCCGACAACGACGCCCTTGAGCGAAGTGTCGCTGAAATCGGGCATCAAGAATCCGGATTGGCGCAGGTTGCGGCCCGCGGGCAAATCGCGTAGGGCATGTAGAGCAGGGGAACCCGGAATAAACGGAAGTTGGCGTTGACCAGGGCGACGGAATGGTCCACGTGAATGCGTCGCGTGCGTGGCAAAAAACTTCCAGCTGGGCTTCTCCGGCAGGCACACGGTCAGCCAGGCATGATCGATCGACGTATGTGTTGGCGTCGACGCGCCGCACTTCCTGAGCTTCAAAAGTCAGGGGATTCGGCGAAACCAGGACGTAGGCGTTCGGGCGGTGCTCCGAGCGCATTTCGCCGCGCACATGCTCGAAGCGGCCCGCCCCGGTTTCCACGTTGAACTCGGCGCTGTCCGCGGTCAGGTGTTGCGTATCCACATCCAGGGCCACGTTGCCGCGGGCCTCGGCCAGGAACGTTTTCGGGTTGTACTGCACGTGGTCGGCATGCAGTTGGAAATTCCGGTACTGGATTTCCACCTTGCCGTCGGCGAAAAATACGTCGCCTTCCTTGCGCTGCTGCTCCGCTTCCAGCCGCACGTCCGCAGGGCCCGTCTGCGTATCGGTTCGCCTGTGCCGAGGCTCCGCGCACGGCGCAGGCCGCACGCGATCAGCACGCAAAGCGCGCGCGCTCCCGAGTGAGCCGGCGATTTCTCGGAATTCTCATGTCATAATTTCTTGCAGAAGCCCATGCGTCAAACGGCGAGTGGAACGGGCGAATTTGAAAATAGCTCGTTAGCCTAGCACCCCGCCGGGAGGCTTACAAGAATGCCTGCCCAGGATCGCTACAGGACCGCTTTAACGCCGGATTCCCGGCTGCCGCTGGCTATAGATTCCAGTGCGCGCCCCGCGGGCTGCCCGGGGTATCCGTTTCGCGACAACTCCCACCATTTTTGCTCGTCTGTGCCGGACTGCTGTTAGAATGCACGTGACTCCCGATTTCCGTTCGGCGAGACATCCGCAGCGCAAAACGGAGCGGTGATAAAAACCTGCCAGCAGTGCGGCGCCGTCAACGGCGATTCCGCTGAACTTTGCTCCAGTTGCGACGCGCCCCTGGGCCGATCCGGGCGGGAGGCGATGAGCCGCCGTGTGTCCACTCCCACCGAGGGAAACCTGGCCCTGGAACCGGAATGGCGCCGCGAGGTTTCCAGCCGGCTGCAGGACTACCGCGTGCGCCGTCACGGCGCCGCGCCCGCTCGACTTGCAAACCATGCTGCCGTTTGAGCAGTCTTCCGTTTCAGAAATGGAATCCCCTGAAGTCGCGACGCAACCCCCTGCGCCCGCCTCCACGGCCCAAAAGCCAGCGCAAACAGCGCACCGAGCGGTACGAAATCTCCATCCCCATCCACGAAAATCCGGCCGCCTCGGTTCCCACGGACCGCCCGGCGCGAGTTCGTCCGGGCGTCGAGTCCGGCGGACGACATGCTTTTTCCGGTCGCTTCGCTTGCCGACCGGCGCCGCGCCGCGCTGCTGGATGCCGCGCTGCTGCTGTTCAGTTACGGCGGCATGCTCGCTTTGTTCACGGTTCTGGGGGGACATATCGGGTGGAACAAACTCGATGCCGTGGTGACCGGAGCCACGCTCGCCCTGTTTTACGCGCAGTACTTCGCGCTGTTCACGATTTTCGGCGGCGCGACTCCCGGAATGATGGTTCGCGGAATCCGGGTGGTCAGTTTTGACGGCACCGCGCCCACTTCCCGGCAGGCGGCCTGGAGAAGTTTTGGATATTTGATTTCCGCCGGAACCTGCTTCCTGGGATTTCTGTGGGCTCTTTGGGATGAAGATCATTTGACCTGGCAGGACCGCATCTCGCAAACCTATCTGACTCCAGCGGAAGGATTTGCGTCCGCGGAGCCAGCCGTCCGAGCAAACCCGCAATTACGGACACGAACCGATAGGAAACAGCCGCTAGAATCGATTCCTGACAATTTTGGCAGTCGTGCTATCATAATGGTTGGGCATTCATCTTCGCTATTTGAGGCTAAAAATAATATGAGCCGCCTCGCAAGAATTTGCGTTGTCACACTTTCCGTCATTGTGTTCCTTTACGTCGGTTTGGGCTACGTCCTTGGCAAGACCAACGACGACAAATCCTACCGGGCGCTGAGTGTGTATGGCGAGGTGCTGCAGCACATTCAGGAAGATTACGTCGATGAGCCCAACATGGCCCTGGTTACGGCGGGGGCTCTGCACGGCCTGCTGGAATCCCTCGATCCGCAATCCGGTTACCTGAGCCCGCGCGAATACGCGGACTACCGCGACCGCACCAAGACCCCGCAGCGCGGCGAAGCCGGAATGACCATCTCCAAGCGATACGGCTACATTGTCGTCGTGTCCGTGGTGCCGGACGGCCCGGCCGAGAAGGCCACGCTGCGCAGCGGTGAGATTGTCGAAGCCATCGCCGGATTCAGCACGCGCGATATGTCGGTCGGACAGGCCAACATGCTCCTGGCGGGCGCTCCCGGCACGGCCGTGAAAGTGGCTGTTGTGCGCCGGGGAAAGACCGAGCCGCAGGAAATCAGCATCAGCCGTCAGGTGATTGGCCCGCAGCATATCGTGGCCGACCGTGTGGCCGACGACGTCGCCTACGTGCGCTTGCCGGCCCTGGACCTGGTCGATGTGAACGAACTCCGCGACAAGCTCGTTGCGTTCGATAAGCAGGGCGTCCGCAAGCTCGTTCTCGACCTGCGCGACTGCACCCGCGGCGATGTTCCCGACGCCATCCTGGCCGCGCAACTCTTTCTTTCTTCCGGAAAGATCACTTCGCTGGAAGGCCAGACTGTCGCGCACAAGGATTTCATGGCCCAGTCGGACAAAGCGGAATGGCAGGCGCCCGTGGATGTCCTGATTTCCCCGAGCACGTCGGGCGCGGCCGAAGTTCTGGCCGGAGCCATCAAGGGCAACAAGCGCGGCGACCTGGTCGGCGAGCGGACCTTCGGCTCGGCCTCGGAACAGAAAATGATTCCCCTGGAAGACGGCGGCGCGGTGATCCTCACCGTTGCGTTTTATTCGACGCCGGACGGCAAGTCCATCGTGGATGAAGGCGTGGCTCCCACCGTCGAAGTGCATCCGAAGGCCGTCGATCCCATCCGCGAGCGATGACGTCGAAGATGCCGGCTCCGCTGGGGCCCGGACAGCTGCCCAAGGCGGGCGATCCGGTTTACGATAAGGCGCTCGAACTGCTGAAGGGCGGCGAGGCCAAGAAAGCCGCCTGAAGTGTGACGCGCGGATCGAACCGGTTGGACCAGCCATCTCCTGAAAAATCTTCCCTGAAATATTTTCTATTTTCTATTTTGGCGGCCGTGCTGTGTTTCGCGGCCGGCTGCAAGAAGAAACCCACTCCCCTGTCGGCTGCAGCGATTCGCGGAATTACGCGGGAGTTTGTGCTTGCCGCGCGGAATGCCAGCGACGGCCGCGCGGAAGTCGGCATGAGGCCTGAATACGCCGCGCGGCAACCCGGCAAAGCGCAGGTTCTCGTCGCCGACCGCATCTACGTCACGATCCCGCTGACCAAGGCAGGGCCAGCCCGACCGCGCCGCGCACGATGCCATCGAGCAAGAATTCGCGCGCGTGGCCGCGTTTCACCACATGACGCGCGTCGAGCGGCCCGGGGCGCCGGGCCTGGAGCGCTTCGACTATCTGGCCGAGGGCCGCCGCACGCAATCGATTCATCTGATTACGCCGCTGGTTTCCGCCGCCGCTGTGTCCGTATCCTCGGCGTCGCACAGCCCGCGCCTGGCCGTTGTCATTGACGATCTGGGCAGCGACCCCGCGCAGGCCGACGCGCTTTTTCGCCTTTCCTACCGGCTCACGCTTTCCGTGCTCCCGCATCATTCCAATTCCACGGAAATCGCCGAAGAGGCGCACCGCCGCGGGTATCAGGTGATGCTCCATCTGCCCATGGCCTCGGTCGCGGGCGACCTGGACGAACCGGTCGAGCTGCATCCCGGAATGGATTCCAGCGCCGTCGAGAATACGTTCGCGTCCATGCTGGAAACGGTGCCTTATGCATCGGGAGTGAACAATCACGAGGGTTCGCTCGGCACCTCCGATGAAAAACTCATGGATGAACTGATGCCGCTGCTGCGCCGGGACAAATTGTTTTTTATCGATAGCCGCACCACCGCGGCCACCGTGGCCGAATCCGCCGCGCACGCCGCGGGCGTTCCCGCCGCCCGGCGCAATGTGTTTCTGGACGACGAGCAGTCGGTCGGCGCCATCCGCAAACAATTTGTGCTGGCCATTCACGATGCCCGGGAAAATGGTTCGGCGCTGGCCATCGGCCATCCGCATCCTGAAACACTTCAGGTTCTCGCTGAAATGCTCCCGGAGGCCGAACGGGAGGGCGTCACGCTGGTGTTTGCATCGGACCTGGTTCGGTAGCGTAGGACAGGCTTCAGCCTGTCGGGTTTGGAGTTCGCGAATGCAAATTTCAAAACCAGACAGGCTGAAGCCTGTCCTACTGGAGGATCTCCGCTAGCCAGCGACACGACGCGCTGGGCGATGGCCAGCGACGATGTGAGTCCCGGGGACTCGATGCCGATCAGCTGAATCGCGCGCGGCGCTTTCGCGTCCCGCTCGATCACGAAATCCGCGAAACCTCCGTGATCCGGGCGGCACAAGCTTCGCGCGAATCCCCGAGTAGGCCAGCTGCAAATCAGAAGCTTCCAATTCCGGCAGCATCGGTTTTGCGCGGCGCAAAAATTCCTCGACCGGCAGGCGATTTCCCTCGTAGTCGTTCTTATCCGCGATGTAGTCCGCCGTCGGGCCCACCAGCACGGTGCCCCACAACGTGCGCGTCAGATGGACGCCGAGCGTGAGGCCCTCAGCGTGGGGCAGCGGGTAGACCAGATTATTCACGAGATAGGATTTCGCGCGCACCAGTTCGCAGTATTCCCCGCGCACCGGATAAATTCGGTGGCTGCGGTTTCCGAGCAGCGCGGCCACATCGTCGGAATAGAGGCCCGCGCAATTGATCACGCAGCGCGCCTCGATGGTTTCCTCCGTTGCGTGCCGCGGGATCGTCCGCGTCGCCTTCGGCGATGGTTACGGCGATCGAATCCGGGCGCGGCTCCATGCGAACCACGCGCGCGCGCGGCAATAAATTCGCGCCTTGCTCGGTGGCCATGCGCGCCAGCGTCTTCACCAGGTCCTCGGCCGAAACGATTCCCGTGGAAGGCACTTCAAGCGCGGCGGAGGCTTCGATGTGCGGTTCGCGCGCGCGAACCGCGGCGCGGTCCACCAGGCGCAGTCCTTGGACGCCGTTCGCGCGGCCGTTCGCGGCCAGTTGTTCGAGCGCGGATTCCTGCTGCGCGCCGTGCGCCACGACGAGTTTGCCGCAATTCCTGTGCGGCACGTTGTGCGCGGCGCAGAATTCGTACATCATCCGGTTCCCGGCGACGCACAGTTGCGCCTTCAGCGAACCCGGCGGATAGTAGATGCCCGAATGAATCACGCCGCTATTTCGCGTGCTCGCGCCCATGCCGAATTTCGGCATCTGCTCGACAAGAAACACATCGCTCCAGCGCCCGGAAACCGCGCGCGCCACCGCGCAGCCCACCACGCCGCCGCCAACGATCAAAATGTTTGCGCGATCCACGGCAGACAGGATAAATCATTTGACGGCGGAGACAAGAGGCGCGGAGCAGGGAGGCAGGGAGGCAAGGTGGAAGAATCTCTCTCGTTTTTCTCTGTGCCCTCTGTGTTCTAAGAAGTTCGGATTTTATCGCAGAGACGATCGCCGTCCGAGGTTCGCTCGCCGTTTTCAGTTTCAAACTGGCTCTGAAGGGTGTAGAAGTATCCCTTGCCTGAATCTCAAAAATGGCCACCCCATCACAATCCGAACTCGCGCGCCAATTCCTCGCCCTGCACGATGGGCGCAAGATCCTCGTGCTGCCCAACGCCTGGGACGCGGCCAGCGCCAGAATTTTTGAGGACGCGGGTTTTCCGGCGATCGGAACGTCGAGCGCCGGGATTGCTTTTTCGCTCGGCTATGCCGGACGGGCAGAAAATCTCCCGCGGAGAAATGCTGGCGGTGGTTCGGCGCATCGCCGCCGCCGTGCGGGTTCCCGTGACCGCCGACGTGGAAGCCGGATACGGCGACACACCCGAGGACGCGGCCCAAACCGCGCGCGACGTCCTGGCGGCCGGGGCCGTGGGGATGAATCTGGAAGACACGGTGCACAACCTGCCGGATTCACTGGCGGATCTGAATCTGCAATTGGAAAAAATTCGCGCCGTGGGCGAAATTTCCTCGCGCGCCGGGGTTCCCTTCGTCTTGAATGCGCGCACGGATATTTTTTTGGCGGGAATAGGTCCCGGCGGAAACGCGCCTCGCGCGCGCCATCGAGCGGCTCAATGCCTATCGGGACGCCGGGGCGCAATCCCTGTTCGTTCCTGGCGTGAAGGACAAGGAAACGATCGCGCAACTGGCGCGCGGCGTGCGCGGGCCGCTGAATATCCTGGCGATCGCCGGAACGCCTCCGGCGGCGGAACTCGAAAAGCTGGGCGTGGCGCGCGTGAGCGTCGGATCGGGACCCATGCGCGCGACGCTTGGCCTCACCGCGCGGATCGCCCGCCAGCTGCGCGAAGAGGGCTCGTTCTCCCTGATGACCGATGGCGCGCTGCCTTACGCCGACGCCAACCGCTTGTTCACGCGCTAAGTAGGACGGGCTTCAGCCTGTCGCATTTGCTGCTTGCGCGCAATGCAGGAAGCCGACAGGCTGAAGCCTGTCCTACTTGTCCGGTCCTCCGGGACATTGTTGGCTGGTCCCGTTGCAATCGCCCGCAACGTGTTCCGGCATTCCTTTTCCCGCTACCTCGAGGCGCATTCCCGCGGGGTCCTTGATGATCCATCCGTATTTGGTGTCCGCAGCCGGTTGAAATCCGCGGCGCACGAGTTCCGCCTTCACCGCCGCCTGATCGTAATTTTCCACCGTGACCGCGAAGTGCGCCACATACGGTTTGTGTTCCGGATGCAGGCTCTTTCGGAGGTATAGCACGCTCTCCCCAAATTTCAGAAAACACGCCGGCCCGGAGGGATTGTCCACTCCGAACACATCCCCCGGCTTGTAGTAAATCACCTTCATACCCAGAACGTCCGCGTAGAAGTCGCGGCACTTGTCGACATCAGGGACCATCAGAAGCAGGTGATTGACGGCGGCAGCTTTGAAAATAGAACCGTCCGGTTTAGGGATGGCATCCAGATGCTGCAATCCGTCCGATTCCTTGGCCGTCGGCGCGGCCTGGCCGGGAAATACGCCGCGGGTCGCGCAGATTTGCACCGTCAGGCCGCTGGGATCCTTGACGCTCCATGCGAACGGGCCATCCGGCGAAGGGTTAAGGCCGCGGCGCGTGAGTTCCGCCTTCACCGAATCCAGTTGAAAATTTTCGATCGAGAACGCCAGATGGTCCACGGTGCCCGTGCCCATTGGCTCGGCCCAATTTGCGCTGCGGCCTGTGCCGGCGGACCGGTCGGGAGGTTGGCGAAGCGGGCGAAGGTAAATCGCGTTCGGAGGATCGCCGAATTCGAGCGAGCACTGTTTGCCGTCGTCCCAGACGCACTTCATGCCAAACAGATGGATGTAGAAGTCGCGAATCTTCGCGTAGTCGGCAACCTGGTAATTGATATGATTGTAGGCGACCGCATGAAACGCCGTGCCGTTGGCGGTTCCCATTTGCGCCGCGCTCGCGGACCACGCGCCGGCGGCCGCCATGCCCAGCGCCTGGATCATCCGGCGCCGGTCGATCACGCCCTGCGGAAACGCTCTCCGTAGCATCGAATCCTCCACCACGCCGAATGGCCTCGCTGCGCCAGCCGGTATGCGTTGATTCACTCGGCACAAAAAGACAATTTGCAGTGATTGTGTGTTTGGCAGGATTTCCTGTCAAGGAATGAGTTTCGGATTTCGGAACAGCCGCGCTGCAAATTCCAAAATACTAAGTCTTCATGTGCGCTCGATAAGCAGCAGGCCGAGACAATGTGTTCCCTATTTCTTCAAATAGTAATCCACCGACGTGACCACCCGGACCGTCTTCATCAGACTGCTGTCAGCGCTGGACCCGTAGCCGCCGCCCTCCCCGGATTCACCGGTCTCGCCTCCCGAGTTTGCCGGCAGGATCGAGAAAATCCCTTGATTGGCCTGGCGGATGGTTCCGGCCGAGCTTCCGGAATCCAAGGCGAACCGGTTGGCCGCTGCGCGGGCATTTCTGGTGGCTTCGGTAATCATGTCGGGCTTGATTGAATTCAAGCTGGTGAACTTGTAAGTCAGTCCCTGGCCGGGATTGCTGTTCAGAACAATCCCTTGCTGCACCAGAATCATGGTTTTCTGCGCGGCCGCAGAAATCTGTCGACTCGGGGAGTCATTACGGTAATTTGCTGCTCGATGATGTAGCGATGCGGTGCGTGGTTGGCGCCGCCGTATTCATTGGCCTGGTTATCGACCACGCGGACAACACCAATTCGATTTCGGAGGACTGGATGCCCTGCTGACTAAGAAATTGCAGGATCACTTTCCGGTCGCCTTCGGTCCTGTTGTAAAGCGAAGGGAAATCATTTCCTGCCTCTTTGTAGTCGATCGGCCAGATGGCAAGATCGGAATGGACGGTGCGCTCTGCTAGGCCCCGCACCGACACATAGCGGTCGCTGAGCCGAGTAGCCTTGATCTCTGTCCCCAGCGTCCAGCCGCCCACAATCAAGCCCAGCGCAAGCAACGATCCCATGGTCATCCCTGCGCGATTCATTTGATTTGTGTCCGTCATTTGCGTGCGCCTCTCATACTCTTCGGCAGGCGGCAAATCACGTCCTATTTGAAATGTTTGAATGCCGCCCTGTACACACAGTCAAGCATCTCTAATTCCAAACCTTAGGATTGGTGTCAAGCGGCGACCTTACGAATGGGATCAGAAAATCAAAGAGCTACTAAATCGCCAAGGATTCATTTGAGGAGACGCGAAGTAGAGTTGACGCAATGCCGTAGAGTATCTGACACGTTCGAGTACAACCGGACACGATGGCGGGGTGCAACGGCCAGATGGATTCAAGATAGCGGTATGTCTCCAATTCATCGGCGGCGGAGGCCCCTGCCAGTAACTGGAAAGCCTGCCGCCGCCATGAATCAGCTTTCCTGTCAGCCGCCTATTTTCCCACCGCCAAAATCGAGAACGAGCCCGGCTGCATCGGCCCGCGAGCCACGCGGCCGTTGGAAAGCGGCGGCGCGTTCGCCGGCGGCGGATCGAACACGGCGGCGATCAGCAGGATGCGGTTGGTTTTGGCGTCGAGCGTGAGCGTTTTGGCGCTGGGCATGGTGGTCAGGTTCTGCTCCACCGCGAAGCTGGTGGGGCTGTTTTCCTTAATCACGGTCAGCGTGCCTTCGGCATGCGAGCTGAAGGCTTCCATCGTCGCGGGATTGAACACGGCGCCGTCGGTGACTCCGGCCAGCGGCAGGGTGGTGATGATGTTGCCGTCGTCGGCGTTGAGAATGATCATCACGTGCGGATCGCGGCAGGCGGCAAAGAGAATGCGATTCTTGGCGTCCATGGCCAACCCGGCGCAGGTGCCGGCTTTGCCGGAAACATCGTAGTGGGCGGTTACGGCCATGGTCTTGGCGTCGACCACGGCGATATTTCCCTTGTCTTCGATATCGACGTAGATGTGGCCCTTCAGGTCGGTCACGGCCTGCTCCGGCGCGCCGCCCAGATCGATGGTGCCGACGATCGAGCCGTCCTTCGCGTCGATCACCGTGGCGTTCGGCGCGGAGTGGCTGAGGTCGTAGACGCGCTCGTTAAATGGATCGAACAGAATGCCGTCCGGATTGCCCTGCACGTCGATGGTCTTGATGGCCGCCAGGGTTTTGGAATCGAACATCAGGATAGGTTTGCTGGTGATGAAGCCGTGATTGGTCTTGGGGTCGACGACCGCTCCGTGCCCGTTCACGCTGGGAACTTCGCCGGCCGGCTCGAAGCGTATCCAGATCGAACACGGTGATGCGGCCCGTGGGCCCGCTGCGCGGAACGTACAAGCGGCGCCCTGCGGAATCCGCCCACACGTAATCGAAGCCGCCATCGCCGCCGACTTTCACAGTCTTCTGCACGCTATAAGGCCCCGTGGTAGGGGCCATTTGGGCCGATCCCAGGGATGCGAGCATCGCGATCCCCGCGGCTAACGCCACTGCTAAGCCAAATCGTCTCATGAGTACTCTCCTCGATTGAGCGGGAATGTCGATTGGGGCCTGGATTCTGCGAGAGAATATACACCCAATTTCCCAAACGCCCCCGCCGGCCGCAGATTTAACTTTCGCTGGGGCCTGGCCGCCGGAAATCTGGGAATTTGACTCCGGAGACTCACGTTGCGTTTCGATTGGATATTCGATTCGCGGGCAGGGGAAAGGGGAATTGACAATCGGAATACGGAGGGTTGACAACGGTCGCAAACCGGGCGAGCCGGTGCCGCGGAAACAATCACTGCGGTCCTCCTCCAATAAGCACGAGTGCGTTCAGGCCTTGGTTTTCTTTTTAGGTTTGCTCCTGGCCGGCTTTGCTCGCGGTTGGCCTCGACGATGGTAATGATCCGCCCGATTTCGCGTCTCAGAGCGGCTTCAATCGTCACGGACCGGCGCTCCTGGCGCGCCACGCGGCTGACGTAAGACGGATCGACTTTCAGTTCGCGGGCAACGCGGCCATACAGGCCGCGAATCAGCGAAGCGATGTTTCTTGGCGCTAGGGCTTGCGGCCATTTTTTTGGTGTGGCATCGGATTTTGTTACGCTCCCTGGTCGGAGCGCCTCAATGGGGACATCGGCGGAGGGAAAGACGGGATTAGATTTGGCGGCGCGGTATGGCGCGAAAGAGATACCGTGCCGGAAGGAATGCATCGAGGGGCCGAGTTTTCCGTGGAGGGGTCTATGAAGCGTTCCGCGCGGTTACGAAGAGGCTTGAGCCGGATTCAACAAATAGTGGAAGGCGCGGCGGCCACGGTAGGGGCACGGTCCGCCGCGGCGGATGCCCCTACCGTGCCTATATCTTCAGGCTTTTTGCAGGACGGGGCGAAGATCGCGAACGTTGCTTACTTTTTCGAGGTTCAGAATCTTATCCACCAGCGTCGCGGTGTTTGCCTTGCCGATCACGGGCACCATCAAGTCGGTGGCTTTCTGAACCACCTCTTCGCGAGTCATCGGGTTATCCACGGTGCCGCGCACGTCGTTCACGCGCTCGGAAAGCACGGTCCCGTCGTTCAAGGTGATCTCCACGATGGCCTGGCGCGCCGGTTCCATCTTCTCCAGTTCCTCGCTCGGAACCAGTTGCACCTTGGCGCGCATCTTCAGGACTTCCGGATCCTTCATGCGCGGCTTGTCGTGCGCCGCCTGGAACGATGCGGTCTTGTCCAGGATCATCACGGACACCATGTGCTGCAGGCAGATGTCCGGCATTTCGCGATTGTCGACCACGCGCGCCTCGGTATTGGCCAGGCGCACCACCACGCTCTTCACATCGGCGGGATTCACCGGGTGCTTCTTCAGAATGTTGTAAATGCAATCGAGCGGCGCCTGGATCGGCGATCCCACCGTCCACTTCTTGATGTTCGTGCGCGCGATCTCATAGCGTTCGCCGAGTTGCGAAACCAGTTCGTCCTTGTTCGCATTCGGCGCATAGGCCAGAAAATAATTGTCCACGCCCGAAAAAATGTCGTCGAGGCCGTTGAATCCCGCGTGAACCACCAGCGCGGAAGTGACCCCGCTGCGCGCCGTCATGCCCGCGAACACGAAGGCTTTTTCGATGTGCTCGGTATCGCGATTCCATGCCCCGATGCCCGAGGATTGCTGCGCCGTGTAATCCAGCACCCAGCGCATCTGCTGCGCATTCAGGCCCGCGCAGCAGCCGGCCGCGGCCGCCGAGCCGAAGATCGTCGAAATGGCGTGCGTGCTCTTGTGGCTGTTGTTGCGGAAATCGATCGAGCCGAAGCTGATGGTCATGCGCGGGCCAACGTCATAGCCGAGCGTCACGGCTCGCAGGAATCGCGTGCCGTCGACGCCGAATCTTTCTCCGGCCGCCAGCGTCGCCGGAACGACCGCGCAGCCCGGATGCGATTGCGAGAATTCGTTCGAGTCGTCGGTCTCGTCCGAATGCGCCAACATGCCGTTGATGAACGCCGCTTCCGGCGGGGTCGACGTGAATTTCGAGGCCACCACGGTGCACGTTTTGTCCGTGTTGAAGTCCGCCGCGTAGCGGAACGCCGCGCGCGCCGGTGGCAGGTCGGACCCGGAAATCATGGCCGCGAACGTGTCCAGGATATGGTGCTTGGCTTTTTCGACCACCTCGTCGGGCAGCGCGCGCCCGGCGGCTTCGCCCATGTACGCGCTCAGCTTAGACATCACCGGGCTGACGCTGTCGGCGGCAAACACGCCGCTGGGAAATGCCACTGCCGCCGCGGTCCACCCGGCGCGTTGCAGCAGGCTGCGCCGGGTCAGGCTTACGCCAGCCTTCGCCGGCGTCATGCTTGCGTTCTTATGATGTCGCATGCTTTTTCCCTCGCAATTTTCTGGCTTGGCTTGGGGCGCGGGAAAATGTTCCCGTGCCCTCCGGTCTCCGCACAGGCTTCGACCGAAGACCGGCTCGATCCCGGATAAAATCTTCAATTGAGATTCCGCTTCCCCAAAAGTGTACCCCGTGAGCCATGTTCCGGCAACCAGTCCGCGCAGGACAATTCGTTTCTTTTGGAATTGAGAAGAAAGCGCCAAGACAGGGTACATGTGACCAATTGTTTGCGGGCATAGCCCGAAAGCCCGCGAAAAATGCCTATTTCGCGCAAAATCCGATGGTGGGTAGGCGGTCCATGGATCCCTTCCGGCCCACTCGGAATAAGAAGACGAGACGCACCGAACCGTAGTGAACACTCCTGTCGGTTGGGCGTGACGCAAATCACTTTCGACCGTGACTGTGCTCACATCCCTCGGGCGATCTGCGCTATTCTAAAATCGATTTAATTT
Source organism: Terriglobia bacterium (assembly GCA_963779275.1). GTDB lineage: Bacteria > Acidobacteriota > Terriglobia > Acidiferrales > UBA7541 > Palsa-360. The sequence goes on along the minus strand of CAVZXL010000011.1, from coordinate 384,010 downwards.
GCGGTGCATGAATTATCCCGGATATCCAAGGAGGCAAAGTGTTCGAGATCGATCAGGCAAAATGCGTGAATGTGGGCGACTGCATCAGCGCATGTCCCGTGGCAGCTATCGTGGTCAAGAATGAAAAGGCGTTCATCGTCGCCGAGGATTGCACCGATTGCGCGGCCTGCGAGCCGGTATGCGACGCCAAGGCCGTTCAACGCGTGCAGTAAGCCCGAGGGAAATTTTTCCTCGTTGTGATGCGAGCCGGCGGCCAATTCCTTCACCACGCGGCTGCCAACTTGATAGGCCGATTCGAGAGCGGGCTCATAGGCCGTGTATCCACCGTGATTCTCGCGATTGGCCCTTTGTTCGGCCGATTCATCCGGCGCCTGCATGTCGAAGTTGCTCCCGGTGCGCAGGACCAGTGCGCAGTTCCAATCCGCGCGGCCCGCGCGCGTCAAGGCCGCAAGCGCCACCATGCTGCCGGAGTCGTTCATTGCGGATGAGCCGAAACTCGCCTGGCCGTCGGTCATGTAACGAATCCAGCGGTGCGCCCATTCATCCATTTTTGCGCCGTGCCAAAAAGTTTCGGCAGCCAGGTTCGCGCCCACCAGAACTGAGGGAGGCTGCTGCGCTTTCGGAAAACCCTTGAAGCGAGACTCCAGGGCCCGCATCGGCTCGCTTTGCGGTAATTTGAGATCTCGCGTCAGGCCATAGGCCCACGCCAGCAGCGCGGGATTCATTCGCACCACGGAATTCGCCGAGTTGCTGTACGCTCCCTGCTTCGGCTACGTCCGAACATCTTCCTCGCAACACGGGGGACTCGCGGTTGCTCCTCCGGCCTGGTTTTATCCAAGGTATAGAATCCATCGGGCCAGTCGCCGGGCATTTCGCGCGCGTCGATTTCATGAGCCAGATCACCGTTCACCACAAAGTCGGTCCAGACGGCAGATGCCAGAGACATTTCGCGAGGCGATACACCAGCAATCCCGTTGATCAGCCAATAACTTTTTCTCAGATCGAATCGCGGATCGAGGCCGAACGCCATCAGGTTCACGCCCGGCCGGATGTTTCCTGGCCCAACAGCCATGGCTATTTCAGAGCCGTCGGCATTCGCGCGCACGGCGCGGGTCATTCCCGGCACGTCGATCACGCGATCCATGTGATCGCGCTCCACTCAAAACTGGAGTTCTCCCGGCGTATCGCCCGTGTCTTTGCCAACCTCGAAGTAGACCACCACGATGACTTTTGGCCGGATCGCCGAAGTTTTGTGGATTGTTTGCGCGTCTGCGCTCGTTAACGCGCCTTGCGCGGAAAGAATGAAGCCGATCGCCAGAATCAGGCGGACCGCCCCACGCCACTGCATATTCCCCTGTGTTCATGATTTTTTCAAAACACCCGGCCGGCCAATCCATGCGCGTTTTGTTTAACCCTCGCCAAGCGGCAGGAAATATTGCGTGCCCTTCACCGGCTCCTGCAGGCGGCGCAGCAGTTGCTGCAGGTCGGCGTTGCGGTCGACGAAATCGATTTCCGAGGTGTTGATCACCAGCAAGTCCGACGCCGAGTAGCGGAAAAAGAAATGTTCGTAGGCGCGGACGACTTCCTCGAGGTACGCGCGCGAAATCTGCTTTTCCGCCGGCGATTTTTTCTTGGCAATGCGCTCGCGCAGCACTTCCGGCGTGGCTTGCAGATAGATGACCAGGTCGGGCGGCTTCAGGCCGGCGGAAAACATCTCGTAGTAGCGTTCGTAGAGCTTCAATTCTTCGTTGTCCAGATTGATGTACGCGAAAATCTTGTCCTTCTCGAACAGAAAATCGGACACCAGGGGCGCCGCGTCGCCCTGCTGGGCTTCGCTGAGGCGCCGGTGGCGCTCGATCAGGAAATACATCTGCGCGCGAAAGGCCGAGCCGGGTTTTTCCCTGTAAAACTCCGCGAGAAACGGATTGTCCTCGGGATCGAACGCGCGGCGGGCGTGCAGGCGGTCGGCCAGGATGCGCGCCAGCGTGGATTTGCCCACGCGGATGGGTCCCTCGATGGCAATCGATCGAGGCGGCTCGAACGCGGGAGCCGGTTGCGGAGCCGAAGAAGAAGATTGCGGCATGGCCGGGAATTATAGCCGAAAGCGCGCCACGAACCAATCCGCGGGGTTTACGCCAGCTTTGCCGGTTTATCCTCGGCCTCGGGGCTCCCCGGCCGCAGGAGAAAAGGCTCGGCACTGCGGGGAGTTCAACCCGGAATGTGGCGCCGCCTTCTGGGCGGTTCTGGCAGGAAATTTTTCCGCCCTGATCCTGCACCAGCCCATAACAGATGCTCAAGCCGAGCCCGGTGCCTTTTCCCACCGGCTTGGTGGTGTAAAAGGGGTCGAACACCAGATTGGGGTCGCGCATACCGCGCCCTGTGTCGGAAAAAAGAACGACCACGTTGCCTTTTTCAAACAGCGTGCGCACGGTCAGCGAACCGCCGCCGGTTTCCTGCATCGAATCCACGGCGTTGTTGATGATGTGGGTGAACACCTGAAGGAGTTGATTGGCGTCGCCCCGGACTTGCGGCAGGGAGTCGGCGTTATGAAGTTCGATGCGCACATTCTTGCCGCGCAGATCGATGCGGCGGAACTGCACGGAGCTGTTGACAATCGTGTTGATGTCCAGCGGCACGCGCTGCTCGCTGGGCACCTGGCGCGCGAAGCTGAGCAGGCTGTTGACCAGGCTCTTGGTGCGCCGCGCCTGTTCTCGAATCTTTTCCGCCAGGCTCCGCGACCTGCTGTCCACCGCAGGATCGTCGGCCAGCAACTCGGAATATCCGAGGATGGCCGTCAGCGGGTTATTGATTTCATGCGCCGCCCCTCCCACCAACTGGCCAAGCGAAGCCAGTTTTTCCGATTGCACGAATTGCATTTGCAGCCGCTTCAGATTGTCCAGCGAATCCTGCGAGGCGCGCAACAATTTCAGCCGCTCCGCGTCCACCAGTTCCTGGCGCAGGAAGGCCAGAAAGCCAATGGGCAGAACCGCGCCCAGCGTAAGCATCAGCCGGAAGGAACCCACCGCCTGCCGGCGCCTGGCTTCGCTTCATGCACCAGAAAGCCGATCAACGGCAGCGACAGCAAGCGCGATTCGCGCCAGCCGGGACACCCACAGGGCGTCCCCCGGGGCAAGTTTCCCGGTCTCCATCCCGGCGGGGCCGGGGATCTTCGTCGCTTTCCTCCGAAACGTGCAGGTAAGCCCACATGCCTGCAGTTCCGATCATCAGAAAGGAAACAAAAATGGGCAGGGTGCGGAGGCTGACCCTGGAATATTCGCCTCTGGCAATGAATGCGGAAATCAAGAATCTTCCGGCCGCATAAACGCTCCCCGCGGCCGCAAGTTGCGTGTATATCTTCCGCCAGTAGCCACGGGCTTTCCCGGCCAGCATCGCCGCGCAAGCCGCAAAGGCCAGATTTCCGAATAGCGCGAGGATGTTGTAATTCCGGTTATACTGCGCGCTGTCCGTCACGATGTACTGCCACGGCAGAACCAGGAACGCATACAGGTACACCCACCAGCAGGCGATCAGCGCGAAGTCGGCATACCCGTATGCCCCCCGGCCTTCCTCGCGCGGGTCATGCGGCTGCATCGTGAGCGCCGCAATCATCGGCACCGTATGAATAAAGAAAACCATGTCCCCGAGGAACGGATGGGGAACCGTCCGTTTCTGGTAAACCTCGACGTAGGTCCAGATAAATTGCCCGGCAAGCCAGAAGGATATTCCCAGCGCCAGCAGCATCCAGAACGCATTCTTGCGCCAGTGAGGAGTGGTTGCGTTGGAAAGCAGCGCGCCGTTCACAAACAACGGCAGCAGGCAGAGAACAATATTTCCAAGCGCCGCGCGATTAGGCCCCGGCGGCATCCCCGAGGCGATGGCGATGTAGCTTCCCAGCAGGACCACCCACGCGATGGCAACTGCCCACGCAAGTCTGGAAGAGGGCTTCACAATTCGACCTATCGTTCATTTTAGAGCCCCGAGCGCGCGCGAAGAATTTTCGGCGAGGTACAGGTATGACGTAAGGATAACGCCAGTGCGGGCGCGAACTCTCCGCGCGGCGCTTTGCCGCGCGTTCGAGGGCCCGCGCGCGTTCGGGAAAATAAAAATTAAGCGCGACATGTTCGAATCAGTAAACGCGGGATTGCAGAACACCCAGGCATGTGAAATCCTCAGGGTTTTTTAACTTGATGAATGGCAACGACTTATCGCTTCCCGGAAGGGTGCGCCGCCGTTTACCCGAATCGTACCTTTGCCTCGTACCAATGCCTTATTGGAAGGATATCCCTGCAGGTCTATGGACACTTGTCCAATTCGTTGTGCAGGATAATTGCGGAGACTACGCCGTGATTTCAATTACCGAAAAAGAGCCGGGATCCACCGCAGGCGCTTCCTCGACCGCCGCGAAGGAACAGCGGTTGACCGTCACAGGCCTCGACGAAAAAGGCCAGATGTTCCGAGAGTCCGCTCTCATTTTGGAGTTGGACGGACGCGACTGCCATTTTCGCTCCAAATTTCAACCCGAGCTGGGCAGCTGGGTGCTCGTCGAATTCGATACCTCCAAGACCGGTTCCAAGCGCACCACGCTGCAGGGCCAGGTCAAGTCCGCCGACTCCGAAGGTTTGGTCGGAAACATGTTTCGGATTTATGTGGAGCTGGAATCGGCGCAGGAAATGAAAATTGCCCCAGCGCCCCAGCAGGCTGCCTCCACAGCCTAAGGCAGCCGTTCCAGTTGTGCAACCGCCGCCCCCGCCCATGGCCCCGGCTCTGGTTGTGCCTGCGCCCAAGGCTGAGGCCGCCCGCCCGCCGGCGGAGATACCCGCGGAGCCTGCCTCCCGCGTGAAGCCGGAAAAGATTGCCGCAGCGTCCATTCCTGTTGAACCCCAGGCCGCCAAGCCGGCCGCACCCGTGCCTTTGCCAGTGCCTGCTCCGCCCGCCTCATCCTTGACCAGTCCATTTTCGGTGCCAAAGCCGCAGGCGGATGTAGCGCCCCCGGCCCCGCAGCCAGCCGCCACGGTCCCCCCGCGGATATGAAGCAGCAACTTGCGGCGCTGAAGGAATCCCTCCGCGAAGAGCTGGAGGCAATGGTGCAGCGAACGTTTTCCACAAGCGTGGAGCCGGTTGTGAAGCAAGCCGTTGAGAAACAGATCGGGGCGAATTACCAGGCCTCGATTCAAACGCTCAACAGCGATCTCACCTTCCAGTTGGTCGGCCGTCTCGCCGGAAATGAAGAACTGCGCTCCTCGATCGCGGGCATGGCGAAAAAAGCCGTCGACGAACACGTGGGAGAGCAGCGAACGACTTCGCTCGAGGAACTCCGCGCCACCCGGGCGAATCTCGCCGAGCTCGATACGAAGATGAAAGCCAGCGAGACGGCCGCTGCCGCCGCGCTCGAACGCGCACGGGCTCTGGAACACGAAATTTCGGAATCGCTGGAGCGCCTCCAGAAAGTGGTCGACCAGCTGAACCAGTCGGCCCGCTCCACGATCGAGAAATTCGATTCGCATGTCACCACGCAGCTCACCTCATGGAGCGCGCAATTCAAGAATCATGTCGACGGCATCACCCGCGAGAAGGCCGCGCAATTCACAGCCGGCCTGGACCAGCAGCTGTCCTCCCAGGTCCGGGAAGCCAACGAAGTCCTGGAAAAGCTATCCGCCGGATTACAGCTGGCCCGGGGCACGGTGCGCGCCCAGGAAGCGCAATGGGCCGAGCGCTCCCGCGAACTGGCCGCCGAATTTGAAAAAGAAATTCGATCCGTTTTGCTTCGCTTGGCCAACCCGGCTTAATCCATGCCGATCGGATCACCGTTCGAGGGTATTTTCATGACAAAGCCGAAGACGGCATCGCCTGCCGCGCCGGGCAATCCCACGGCGCTTAAGGGACCCGCAAATCCCTCCACCAAACGCAGGAGTTCCCGGGTAGCCATCGACATGCCCGTGGAAATATTCGGCCAAGCCGTGAACGGCAAAGTGTTCCGCGAGGAAACGCGCACCACCACGGTCAATGCCCACGGAGCGCTGCTGGTTCTGGGCTCGCCCGTGCAGATCAAGCCTTCCGTCCTGCTCATCAACAAGACCACGCGCATCGAAGTGCAATGCCGCGTGATTTCGCTGAAGGAAACGGAAAAAGGCAAGGTCGAACTCGGCGTGGAATTCGTGATTCCGCAGCCCCGGTTCTGGGGCATCTCTTTTCCACCCGAGGATTGGAACAACGCGGACCGCAAGAAGCCCGTCTCGCAAACCAAATAGTTCCCGCTTGCCTTTACTTGGAAGGCGCCGGGATTGCGCCGTCCAGCCACTTGGACATCAGCGCCGCGATCTCCGCACTGTTTTTTTCCAGCATCATCATGTGCCCGTTGCCGTGGATTCCCGCGTCCGGCAGCCGGACCCACTTGGGGCGCACTCCCGCCTGTTCCATATACTTCACCGTGCAGTGGTCGTAGGCCGCGTGGTAGGAAGATTCCGAAGTCAGGATCAGGATCGGCATTTTCTGGAGATTCGGAAGCTGGCGCGGCGGATCTTTTTGCAGCCAGCAGCGGCTCAGGTCCTGGCCGTCCGGCTTGTCCTGCCGCGCGATTTCCAGGTCTGACGGATTGCTTGCCGCGGGCGAATATTGCAGAGGAACGGCGGTGATTCCCCAGGGGCGCTGCTTGTCCGCGGCTTCGCGAAACCATTCCGGCGATCCGACGTTGTCCACGTTGAAAAACGGCGGGCCGTTCGGTTCCACCGCGATCACGGCCTTCACCAGGCCGGGCCGCGCATCCGCCGCCAGCCAGCCCAGCGGCCCCGATTGCGAATGCGTCAGCACGATGGCCGGCCCGATTTTGTCCAGCAGCGCCACGATCCCGTCGCTGCTCAGTTGCTGCTGCTGTTCATAGTCCGCGATCCCCGGGACCTGCGAAGCAAAAAACTGGTCGAAGACCGGATCGCCCGGAACGCCCGTCCCCGGCCACTGCGTGTGCAGATGCGCTTGCGGCCAGAGATTGTACCGCTCGATCGCCGTAAACCGTTTCTGCGTGGAGAGCAGGTCGGGCGGGGCAGCTGGCCGTAGAGCCCGGCCTGGTAGGCGCTTCTTCCCCGGCCCGCTTGATCCATCACGTAGACCGCGTATCCCTGCCGCAGGAAAAATTGCGCCCAGCCCTCGCGGCCGTCGGGAGTCCCGGTGAAATTCGTGCCGGTTTGATTTCCCCCATGGATCATGAGAATGGGATAACGGTGCTTCCGCACGGCGGGAATCTGAAACTCCGCATAGATCTGGCCGCTCATCATTTGAGGGCCGTTCGCGGAGGAGTATTTTCCTCCGGCAAAAACGTAGCCTTCGCGGGCGATTTGCAAAGGCGGCGGGCGGAGTCGTTCCGCGAGGCCGCCGCAGTTGCCGAATCCGCCGCGTGCAGGTAAGATCATGTCCCATGCGCGCGCGCGTCCCAGGAGCGCCATTGCTGCCAGCGCGAGGCACGATAGGAGCGCAACACGCATTGGAATTTTCAGATTTTGCATCGGAGTAGCCTCCCGCCTTGTGAGCGGTTTGCCTCGCCTCCCCGCCTTGGTCTCCCGGGTTCAGATTCCGGCGCATTTCCTCGCGCGGAATCTCACTCGCCGAAAAGCGCCTGGTACAGGCCTCCGCCGATCGCGCCGCCCAGAATCGGCGCCACCCAGAACATCCACAACTGCGCGATGGCCCATCCTCCCACGAAAATCGCCGGCCCCGTGCTCCGCGCCGGATTCACGGAAAGATTCGTGACCGGAATGCCGATCAAGTGAATGAGCGTCAATCCCAACCCGATGGCGATCGGCGCAAATCCTTGCGGCGCCCGCTTGTCGGTCGATCCCATGATGATCAGCAGGAAAAACAGGGTTAGAACCACTTCCGCAACGAAACACGCCAGCAGCGAATATCCGCCCGGCGAATGAGCCCCGTATCCATTCGAGGCGAAGCCGCCGCTCAGATCAAATCCAGCCTTGCCGCTGGCAATCAGGTATAAAACGGCCGACCCGCATGCTCCGCCCGCGACTTGCGCAATGATATAAGGCAGAGCTCCGATCCCGGAAATCGCTTCCCGCGAACAAGCCGATCGATACCGCCGGATTCAAATGGCAACCGGAAATATGGCCGATGGCAAACGCCATGGTCAGCACGGTCAGGCCGAATGCCAAGGCCACGCCCGCGAATCCAATTCCCAGCCCCGGAAATGCCGCCGCTAGAACCGCGCTGCCGCAGCCTCCGAACACCAGCCAGAAGGTCCCGAAAAACTCCGCCGCCGCACGCTTGCCAAGAGACATTGCTCACCTCCCAAGATTTTTTTCCCTTGCTCGTACGGGCCATGAGTGGCCTCATGGAACAGCTTGTTTGGCCCCGCTCGCCCGTGTCGCTTCCCACGCCTCGAGCAGGGAAGAGACGCGGACACCATTCGTTGGCGCGATCTTAGTTCCCGCCTTTTCCGTACGTCAACCGGATGCCTGTGGAAAGCAGCAGATCGTTCTTCTTGATTCCGGGAATCGGGTTGCTCACGTAGCGATCCTGGAACGTGACCTGCCAGTTGAGCCAGCTGTTGAGCCGGGTGATGATCGAGGAATCGAACGTGCCGCGGTACTGCCCTGTGTAGCTCAGATTCGGGAAAAATTGCAGTTGTTCCGAAAGGCTCGACCGGCTCGAAATCTGGTAGGAGAATTGTTCGCCGAAGACCATTTCTCCGCTGCGGATATTGACGCCGGTGGAGTAAAACGCCTGATCGTACGCTCCGCCGGCGGAAAGATCGAACACGGTGCGCTTGGTCTTTATGGCGTGGTAACCCGCCCCGCCGCCCAGCACGTTGCGCAGGTCCAACTGCTGGAATTGGTCGAACTCGAAATCGGTGAACCCGAACGCAAAAAGCTTGGGGTTGATGTTCAAGTCGCCGCGGATTCCTCCCGTGATTGCGTGCGCGGTCGTCATCGAAGTGCCGGTCGTATTGTTCTTGGCATAGATGGAATTCATGTACACGGTAATTTTGTCGCTGGGCGCGGCGCGCACGGCTTTGGCGCCGAGCACGAAGCTCAGCGTATCCGAGTTGCCCTTCGTGGTGCTCAGTCCCGGCGTCCACAAAGCCGCCCCAAAAATCGGTGAGGTGTGGGTGCTGCAGCCGGTCGAGCGCCGCGTCGTAGGCGGCCTGCTCTTTATCCGAGCGGATGACCACGATGGAATCCTTGGCCGTAGTGACGGCCCCCGCCTCCTTGGTTTCAACTGCACTTTGCCGTCCTGGGCGGATACCGTCCCGACTACGGTCTGGCCGTCCTTGAGGCCGATGTGCAGCGGCTGCGACGACGTAATCGCGTCCACCGCGGCCCACTGGATGGAGACTTCTCCGGCGAACTCCGACTTGAGGACCAGAACTTTGTCGTCCGATTGAATATGTCGCCGGTCAGGCGGTCGCCGTTTTTCAGCGTGACCTGGTCCGCGAATACCGCGGGGCTCAGCAGGCAAATGGCTGCGATGGATAAAATCAAGCTCTTCATGGTGTTCTCCCTTTTCCGGTAGCGAATCGTTCGCTGCTCTTTTGAGATAAAATCCGGTCAAGCCCCTTGGCCCAGCGAATTTTTAACGGCAAGGATTTTAAGGGTTGCGGAACCTGACTTGAATCAAATATGGCTCTGGATCTTGATGTGGCCTTCGATCACCCTGGCGCCAGTTAACGTACACCCTGTCCTGCCAGGTTGCAATGCCTTTGGCACTGCTTTTGGCAAGACCATGCCATTCGGCGCCGGCTTTGCATTTTCCACGACGAATTTAGCGATGGTATGATCTGGACGTACCCTGCCAATCGAGGAATACGCTGCGTACCTGGCGGCGCAGGGAGGACTCTTCCATGAGCGAAAAAGTCTGGATCGAGGACGTCACCGGGCGCGACGGCCTGCAGAATGAGCCGAACCCGGTGTCCACCGCGCAAAAACTCTCCCTGATTCGCAAAATTGCGGCGGCGGGATTGATCCGCATCCAGGCCACCAGCTTCGTCCACCCGCGCTGGGTCCCGCAGCTGGCCGACGCCGAGGAACTTGCCCGGCACCTGTTTGAAATTCCGGGCGTGCGGTTTTCCGCATTGATTCCCAACCTGAAAGGGTACGAACGCGCCGTCGCCGCCGGATTTCGCCACCTGGAATTTGTGATCGCCGCAAGCGACACGTTCAACCACAAAAATTTAAACCGCAGCACGAAGGAATCGTTCGCCTTGCTGGAGCAAGTGACCCGGCGCGCGCTGCAGGATGGCGTCGAAATCCGCGTCGGATTTTCCAATGCCTACCACTGCCCGTTTGAGGGAACGATCTCCGCGGCCGCCCTGGTCTCCAGGGTACGCACCGCCCGGGAAATTCATCCCTGGCCGGTCAGTTTCGGCGACACCGACGGGATGGCCTTCCCGGTACAGGTTCGCGAGGCCCTGCATCTGCTCCAGGATGGCGTTCTGCCCAAGATGGACGACCTCGGCCTGCATTTTCACGACACCTATGGCCGCGGGCTGGCCAACGTGCTTGCCGGCCTCGATCTGGGCGTGCGGAATTTCGATTCCACAACCGGCGGCCTCGGCGGCTGCCCGTATTGTCCCGGGGCCAGCGGAAATCTGGCGACCGAAGACCTGGTGGCGTTCCTGCAGGCATGGGCTATGAAACCGGCGTCGACATGGAAAAATTGCTGGACGCGGCCGAGCTTGCCATCACGTTCAGTTCGCGGCCGTATCAGGGCCATCTGTTGAGAGCCATGCGGCCGAATACGCCAGATGCGGCGTGTCCCGTGACCTAGTAGGACAGGCTTCAGCCTGTCGATTTTTCGCCTACTGGCTTCAAATTGAACTAAATCCGCGGGGAAGAACGAATGCTTCCGCTTCATGGCGTACGCGTGCTGGACGTCACCAACGTGCTGGCCGGCCCGTTCTGCAGCTTTCAGCTGGTCTTGCTGGGCGCGGAAGTCATCAAGATCGAACAGCCCGTACGGGGCGACCTGGCGCGGCAGTTGGGCGTGAACGTGAAAGCGTCCGAGCGGCTGATGGGAGACTCCTTCGTCGCGGTCAACGCCGGCAAACAATCGGTCACGCTGGACCTGAAGAACCCGCGGGGGAAAACCATTTTCAAGCAGTTGGTGGGAATTTCGGACGTCGTGATTGAAAATTTCCGGCCCGGCGTGATGAAGCGCCTGGGCCTCGATTATGACGCGCTTTCCAAGGCCGCCCCGGCTCTGGTCTACTGCGCGCTGTCGGGTTTCGGCCAGGAGGGCCCGCTCGCCCTCCGCCCGGCCTATGACCAGATCATTCAAGGAATGTCCGGCGTCATGAGCGTGACCGGAGACCAGCAGACCGCGCCGCTGCGAACGGGCTATCCGGTGTGCGACACGCTCGGCGGCGTCACTGCCGCGATGGCCATTTGCGCGGCGCTGGTCGAAGCGCGCGCCACCGGCCACGGGCGCATGATTGACGTCTCCATGCTCGAATCCACGCTCGCGTGCATGGGCTGGGTGGTTTCCAATTATCTCAATGCCGGCGTGATTCCCATTCCCATGGGCAATGAGAATTTCACCGCGGCCCCCTCCGGCACGTTTCAAACCGGCGGCGGCCTGCTGAACATCGCCGCGAACGAAAACGCCCAGTACCACAAACTATGCGACGTGATTGGCCGTCCCGACTCAAAACCGATCCGCGCTTTGCCGACCGCGACATCCGCAAATCCAATCGCGCGCTGATCAACAAGGAAATTACGCAGGCGCTGCAATCGCGCACCGCTCCCGAATGGGACGCCCTGCTGACCGAAGCCGGAGTCCCCGCCGGATGCGTCCTTTCGGTTCCCGAAATCCTGGCGCATCCTCACCTGACGCAGCGCAATTTTGCCGGATCGTTCGAAACGCCCACCGGCCCGCAGCGAATCACCCGGGGCGGTTTCTATTTTCCGCAGGAGCCTCCGTTGCCGGCAACTCCCGCTCCGGAACTTTCGCAGCACACGTCCCAGTGGCTGAAAAAACTTGGCTATGAGGAGGATGCGATCAAGGAATTGAAAAAAGCAGGAGTGACGTAAGGACGTTCGGGTAGGTCAGGCTTGCAGCCTGTCGATTTTCGGCCGCCCACCGCAAAAAAAAGAGGCTGAAGCCCGTGCTGACTAGAATTCGCATTTCAGGAAATAAACCAAGCAACTCGAATCGCTGAAAATGGCGGAGGAGGGGGGATTCGAACCCCCGAGACCCTTTGGGCCTATCTGTTTTCAAGACCGCCGGATTCAACCGCTCTCCCACCCCTCCGTTTGCTTAGTTTAACTTGCAAGGCCTCAACCATCCAACAACGAAGACTGCGGCGGCAAACAATTCAAAACCCTGCAAAGTCCGGGCCACTTGCCTCGCGTCGAACACAATTTGATTCACTCGGAACAGTTTCTGGTGTATTAAGTTGGGCATCTGGGCGGTCAAATTGGAAAGCGCTAGAACGGCTCCCATCCTCCGGCACCGGGCCTGAATGCTTTCCCGCGAATTGATATGGAGGAATGCCATGATAAAGAATGCTTAGAATCATTTCCTTCGCAGTTGTCATCCTGTTGGCGGTTTCCGTTCCGGTGTTCGCGCATCACGGCGGTGCGTCGTACGATACGTCGAAAACGATCACGGTGAAGGGCACGGTGACGGAGTATATCTGGACCAATCCCCATGTTCTTGTGAAACTCGACGGCAAGGACGACAGTGGCAACACGGTGCATTGGGTGATCGAAGGGCAAAATCCGGTGTCCATGATGGCCATCAGCTGGACCAAGAATACATTCAAGCCAGGAGATGAAGTCGAAATTGACGCCATGCCGGCCAAGAATGGCAACCCGGTCGCTTTCCTGGGGACCGTTAGCCCTACCGCCCCGAGAAAGCGTATCGTGATCAACGGCAAACAGTTCCAGTAGGAATTCTTCAGGCAAGCGGCCTTTCCGAAACGGCTAGCGGCCGGCGCCGATCAACGTCTTGTCTGTGATTTCGATTGTCCTCGTCGCCAGTAAGATTCAAAGGATTGGGACCGAAACTGCTGGAGGGATTTCGTATATGTCCAAGCGCTTGGTGGTCTCAGTAGTTGCCCTGCTTGCGGGATTGGCGATTTCTCCCGGTCTTTTCCCGTTCTGGGCGCGCAAACCGCTCCGCCCAAAGCGGCGGGAGAAGAGGCCAAACCGGAAAAATGGAACAACATCCCGCCGATCAAACCTGCGTACGCCGGAAAGAAGTCGGCCCCGGCTCCGCGCCGCGATCTGTCCGGAATATGGGACGCGGCGGAGGAGGACGGGGGACGCCAACCGAGCGGCGCGCTCGAACACGTGGCGCTGACAAACCCCGAGGACAGGGCGTCGAAGGCGGGCAGCCCGACGAGACGGGCATCATGCGCCCGCTGCATTACACGCCCCTGGGCCTGGAAGCGCTGAAGGCCAATAAGCCCTCTGGACCGAGCGTCAGGCAAGTTCCCGCCGTGCTCGCAAACGATCCGCTGGATCAGTGCGACCCGATCGGGTTTCCCCGCATGGAGCTTTACGAATTGAGGACCATCGAACTCGCGCAGACCGCGAACCAGGTGATTTACCTGAATTCATTTTATGGCAACTGGCGCATCATCTGGACCGATGGTCGGGAACTCCCCAAGGATCCGGAGCCGCGCTGGAACGGGTACTCGGTCGGAAAATGGGTGGACGACTACACGTTCGTGGTCGAGACGGTCGGGCTGAATCCAAGAAGCTGGCTCGATCACGCCGGCCGTCCGCACAGCGATGAATTGCGCGTGGAAGAACGGTTTCACCGGGTGGACCATGACAACATGGAACTCACGGTGACGATTTACGACCCGAAAATGTACACCGAACCCTGGCAGGGCCTGAACAAGTTTCCCCTCCACTTGCAACCAGCCGGTTTCGATATGCCGGAGTTGATCTGCTCGCCTATCGATATGACGGAATACAACAAGCAGGTGGGGAACGAGGTGCTTCCTTCGACCGAAAAGAAGTAGCGAACCACCCTCTATCAAGGCCGCCGGATTTAACTGCGATCCCCCCCTCGGTTTCCGATTTCAACGTATTTCGCGCGTTAGCTCCTGATTATTTGTGACGGATTTTTTCACTCATCCCCTGGCACGAGAGGGAACGGGACGGGCTGGCGGCGTTTCGCCGAAAGATCGAGAGCTTTTGTCAGCATCAGGCGATTGTGGGCTTCGCGGGCGGTGGCGTGCTGCGTCTTGGCGCCGAGGGCTACGCGATTGAGCCAGGAATCGGTTTCTTCGCGCATGGGGCCGCGGAGTTCGCCGAGGGCGATGTCGCCGGGCGGATAGCTGCCCATGAAGTCGACCAGGCGGGTTTTATCGGGCGCGTAGCCTTCCGATTGCGGTGCGCTGACTGCGAGGACGATGTCGCGATGCGTGTCGTCGATGGTGAGGACGCCTTCGGTGCCGACGATTCCGACTTCCAGGCTGTAGACAGCGGCGGGCCAGGTGACCGGAAGGGCCCAGGAAATGTTGAGGTGATAGATGCAGCCGTCGCTGAACATGATCATGCCGGCGGTGGCGTCGATGCCTTTGTAGAGCGGGCCGAGGACTTTGTCGATCGATCGGGCGTAGACTTCGATGGGCGTTTTGGCTTCGAGATACCACATGGCGATGTCGAGCGCGTGGGTGCCGGAAATCACCATGGGCGAGATGGTTTCGGGCGCGTTGCTGCGCTTGTAGTTGTCGATGGCCACCAGGCGGTTCATGAAGGCGCGCGAGGTGACCAGGGTTACATCGCCGAGCGCGCCGGTGCGGACTTTTTCCTTCGCGGCGAGCCAGCGCCTGCGAAATCGTTGCGTGTAGCCCACGACGGCATCCACGCCGGACTTTTCGATGGCTTCCAGCACGGCGAACGATTCGGAGAGTTTGGTCGCCAGCGGCTTTTCGATCAGCATCGGCAGGCCGCGCTCGATCGCGCACATGATGGGATCGACGTGCAGGTGCTCGTCGGTGGCGACGATCGCGGCGGTGACTTCCGGGCGCTTGAGCAGTTCGCGGTGATCGCCGGTTACGAAATCGGCGCCGATTTTTTCGGCAACTTCCCGGGCGCGGTCCGGATTTTTTTCCGCGATGCCGATCCAGTCGACGGCGCTGTGCCGCGCGGCGACCTCGCCTCGAAACAAGCCAACGCGTCCCGCGCCCACGATGGCAAGGCCAATCCGTTTCGCTTTTTGCCTCAACGCACGTCTCCTTGATTCGAGATCGGATGCTGACTGCGAATTCGCATAAATTATTTTTGCAGCGTAACAGGTTATCACGCGGCTTTCCAGAAAGGCGGGCCAGGCAGGGAATCGGCGGTCCAGAGTCCGCCAGGAAATCACGAATTCAATTGCGCCAGCGGCTAAAGCCGCAGGGAATTTACGTGCCTTACGGCACGGCTGAAGCCGTGCCCTACAAAGATTCGGAATGTTTCACAAAAATTCCTCGAGACATGGCAGAGGCCGCTCTGCGCCGGATTTATTTTGTGTCTTGCGATACTATCGGTCGCACATGTTGCGCCACATGCATCGCACAAACCGGGCCGCCGATGAAGGTGCGCTGGCGGATTTGCTTCCTGCTGTTTCTGACCTGGCTGATGTCGTACATCGATCGCAGCCTGATGCCGATGGCCATTCCGCTGATTGGCCAGGAATTTCATTTGAGCCCCACGGTGATGGGCGTGGTCCTGAGCGCGTTTTTCATCGGCTACGCCTCGATGCAGATTCCCGGCGGCATGATTGCGGACAAGTTCGGAGCGCGGAAGACCATCACGCTGGGTGTCGCTTCCTGGTCGCTGTTCAGTCTCTTGACGGGCACGATTGGCAGCCTGGCGAGCCTGATCGGGGTGCGCATCCTGTTCGGGCTCGGCGAAGGAATGCATCCGCCCGCCGCGTTTAAGGCGCTTTCCGCTTGGTTCAACAGCGCGGAGCGGGCGCGGGCCAACGGTCTGGTGATGTCGTCCA
Organism: Terriglobia bacterium; assembly: GCA_963779275.1. Lineage (GTDB taxonomy): Bacteria > Acidobacteriota > Terriglobia > Acidiferrales > UBA7541 > Palsa-360. The sequence goes on along the minus strand of CAVZXL010000011.1, from coordinate 368,065 downwards.
ACACGATTGGACCGATGATCGCGCCGATCCTGTTCGCCACGGTGATGGGCGCGTTTGGCTGGCGCAAAGCGTTTTATCTGGTCTCCATTCCGGGATTTCTCATTACGCTTGCCGTGTACTGGTATTTACGGGACACACCGGCGGAACATCCGCACATGACCGCGGGGGAACTGGCGGAAATTGGCGCGGAGAGCGAGAGCCAGGAAAAACTTTCTTTTCCGAGCTATTCCAATACAAGGCGTTGTGGCAGCTGTTTTTTATTTACATGGCGTGGGACGTGACCTGGTGGGGTTTTCAGGCGTGGCTGCCGTCTTATTTGTTGAAGGTCCGGCACTTTACGCTGGTGAACACGGGCGCGGTGGCGGGGTTGCCGTTTGCGGCCGGATTCGTCGGCTTATTGATCGCTTCCTATATTGCGGACTGGACCGGGAAACGCAAAGCTGTTCTCGTTTCGGTTCTGCTGGGAAATGCGCTGTTCATGCTGCTGACGGCGACGGCGGGCAGCGCCACGATGGCCGTCATTTTTTTGTCAGCGACAGGATTTTTTCTTCCGGCGATCCAGGGCCCGTTCTGGTCGCTGGCCATGGATCTGCTGCCTTCGCGGGTGATGGGTTATTCGTCGGGGTTCATCAATACCGGCGGGCAGATCGCGGGGATCGCGTCTCCGATCGTTATCGGGGCGCTAATTCAGTTCACGGGCCACTATGACGCGGGATTTATTTTCATGGCGCTATCGGCGGGATTTCGGCGGTGCTGGTTGCCGCGATCCGGACGCCAAAGGTGCAAGCGGGAGCTCGTACGGCTCCAGTGCCCGTGAAATGATTAGGGGATTTTTTTTTTAAACCCGCTTCTTTCCCTACTTCGCCGATTTTCCGGCGGGGCTTGCCAGATAAAAATATCCAACCTTGTTGTTGGACGGGCTGCCGTACCACATTTTTCCCTCGGAATCGCGGAAGAATTCGCGAATCGTGTTTTCGGAATGCGGGAAAGGGTATTCGGTGATTTTGCCGGTTTTCGGATCGATGCGGCCGAGGACGTCCATGTAGTAGGACGAGTACCAGACTTGCTGGTCGGTATCGATGCCGATGCCGTAGGGGAAGACGTCCTTTCCGCCGGGCAGATCGTATTCCTTGAACGTTTCGGTCTTGGGATCGAAGCGGCCGACCTTGCCGTTCTGATATTCGCCGAACCAGAGGATGCCGGCGGAATCGAATTCCAGGCGGCGCTCGTAGCCGTCTTTTGTGGGGACGGTCCACTGCTGGATTTTCAGCGTTTTCCAATCGGCTTTTCCGATTTGCCCCGTGCCGGGATTTGTGAACCAGATGTTGCCGTCCTTGTCGGGTTCCAGGCCGTAGGTGTGGTCGGCCACGCCCCAGAAGTCCTTGAACTTTCCGGTCTCGCGGTCGTAACGCGTGAGCGGATATCCGGTGGCCCAGGCGTTTCCGTCCGGATCGAAGCGAACCGTGTGCCGAGATCCGCCGTCCTCGGTACCTACCTTGTCAGGAAGGTACGCATCCTGAAACTCGGTGATTTTCTGCGTCTTGGGATCCCAGCGGCCCAACCTGTTGGTGGCTTGCTCGGTAAGCCAGACCGATCCGTCCGGCGCCTCGACGGCGGAATGCACGGCCGCAGTGCCCTCGGCGGGAACGGGGAAATCCTCGATCGCTCCGGTTTTGGGATCGAGGCGCGAAATTTTATTGGCGATGCCGAAATTGGGGATCCAGATGTAGCCGTCCTTGCCGGGCGCGGCGCTGAAGGGCATGCGGCTGGGGCCGGGCATTTCGTATTCCACGTAGACGATGTTCAGCGCGTCGCCCGTGAATTTGCGCGTGGTGTTTTTGTAATCCGGCAGATCGGCGGGGGATTTCGCGAGCGTGGCGTCCTGCCCGAACGAGTTGTTCAGGAATTCGGCCACCTCCTTGGCGTCCTTGTCGTTAAACCGCCAGCCCAGGCTGAAGTGCATGGCGTCGCGCATGAACTGCACGCGGTCGTTCCAGCCGTCCAGGTCGCGGCGCATGGAAGCCATGCGCGTCTGGAATCCGTGGCACACGAAGCAGTGCGCGTACAGCGTGTCCTTTCCGGTCGACGCGGGGATCAGTTGCTTGGCCTGGTAAATGGAAAGCTCGCTCCAGCGGATGGGCGCCTTGAGCAATGCGAGGTCCTGCGACGCGTCCTGATTTTCCGTGAGCGTCAGCGCGGGAATCTGGTCCGTGCGGAACCCGGTGGCGCGGGAGGTGACGCGGTACTCTCCGGCCGGAAGTTTTTCCACGCGGTAGCGCCCCTGGCTGTTTGAAAGCACGATGAACGACATGCGCGTCTTGGCGTTTTGCGCCTGGACGAAGGCGCCCTCAAACGGCGCGCCGTCCGGGCCCTTCACCGTTCCCGTGAGGGTGGCGGCGAAACATGCCGAGCTTGCGAAAATGCACAGGCTGATCACAGCCAGGAAATTTCTGATTTGTCGCATCGTGGCTCCGTCTTTTTCCCTCTTGCGTGCTGCAATGCAAGGAATGCCCTCTGTTGGGGCGTGGGTTCTGGAATGATTCTACTGAGCGCGATTATTATGTGCAAGACGGGCGGGTTTTTGAAGCGTGGTTTTTGAGGGGCCACTGAAAATTCAAAATCGTTTCATTGGGTGTACCACCCGCCACTATTATGTCCGCGATAATTGTGGGACCTCGAAGATCTCAAGCGCCTCGCGTATCAGCCAGCCAATATATTTAGAAATTTGGTTTACTAAATGCTTCTCTGATTTGCTCTTTGTCATCAAAATCATCACCGCGCGCTCTAACGAGAAGTGAGAAGTTCTTACCAAAGTCTTGAACTCCATAAATATACTATCTGTATCCTCGTATGCCATCGAGAAACAAGCAAGATCAATGTAATTCGCTCTTTGTTCTAAAAAAAGGCGGAAGGCAGATTGTCGATTGAAGCTGCCAATGTCGAATCTGCGTGCTGGTCGCAACTCAAAAATGTGAGCCTGTTTCGCGTGAACTAGAGTATTTCTAAACTCTTGCTCGGTTACATCAGGAAAATGAACTAAGATAAGAAGCCCTCATCGGCCTGAGGAGAACAGATTTGTCTGCTGGCGAGGCTCAATAAAGTCATCTGAGCCAATCTCTTGTCGCTTTCGTGAGCGAACAATTTCCAATTGCCGTCGTGTCCCCTCACTTGCCATTCTCTGCCTCCTCCCTAGCCAATTCAGCTTCGATTTGGACATAACTGCTTCTCGGCAAATGCCAGGCTGTCCCCCATTCCGGCTGTCGGATATCCATTTTCCCTGAGTTCTTGTCCTTAAGGTCACGATCCTTTAGAAATGCTCTCTTGTACAAGCGCGGTGCTGATCCCGAGAAAGAGCTGAAAAGCACTTTATCCCCCCCCCTCACTAGGAGGTGTCCATCCGGTGTGTTCCACCTGGATCGAATCATCATGTAGTGTCAGCGCTCGACTTTTCGGATATGGCTCGATGTACTGGACTTCATCTACTCCACCAGAGACGATATGACGCGCACAATAATGACACGGAAATGTCGTAACGAACAGCCGTGTGCCTATAATTGATACCCCTTTTCGTCCCGCGGCAGAAGGATCCATGTGAGTATGCACAGCTCTACTAAATTCATGGCTCTCTGATTCTCGTTTTCCGGAGCGCAATAGATAGTTTCTCTTTGCGTTCGGGGTTTACGGCTGACAACTCCGGAACGGCTTGCATTAATTCATCGATTATTGAATTCTGTTCGGTGGTATTCCGGCAATAACGCTTTGACGTATCGGAGAACATTGCACACCTTCCTTCAAACGAATCAGGTGCAAATGACTCTCCGTAGACGCCACCTCCAGCCTTAGGAACTTCGTTTGTTCCAGTTGCAATAATATTACCAACCTTGTCGACGAGGGCAGCCCCAACTTGTTGACGGCAAACACACCGCCTTTGAGTGCTAAAGGCGTGATGCATTGCCGTCTCCGCAATAGTTGGCCTTTCTAGTTCTGCATAGGTGATGATTTTTACCAGTCGCGAGAGCCGCTCTACGAGATCCCAGTCTGGATTTGACAACTGCGTCTTGAGGTGCCGATCTACGGTATTATCTATGAAAAAGTCGGATAGGTGAAATGCATCTGCAACGTGCTGTCCATGGCTCTCCGTCGCATTTGCATCGCGCTTCATAAAATCAATGGCCGCACCTCTACCCCCATCTCTGTACTTTTGCGCTATTCGGCCAATGCGTTTTTCCTCCTCACAGACTACACCGATCAGAACGAACGAATCGCCATAAATTCGTCTGAGCATATTCACTTCGGCCGGGTGCCTAAGACAGTCTAAGATATAGGCTCGTGGCTTGCCGTCAGGCATTACTTCACTCAAAGCATCTCGGGTGACACCAAGCTTGTCGGCCCGGCACCGCCTGATTCGGAGAACTAACCCACGCGCAATGGCAACGTGGTCTTGAGTGCCTGTGCTTCGTAGTTCCCCTCGCATTTGGTCGCCATAGTCTTGGAGTACTTGAACATGCTTGATTAGTCTTTCGCCCGATCTTGGAGGAAGTTGCTTCCCTTGTTTGCGTGCCCAATCTTCAATGACATCCCGCGCTTTTAAAATCTCCGTATCGAACGTCTGGCCACTGAATCTCTTTTCGCGCAACAATTCTTGCAACGTCTTGGCGACCATGCTCGTGCCTGATCCCACATGTCCAACTACCGCGAACACAAACTCGTTCGAAGCCTTTTCAAGGAGAATTTCCCGAGAATCTCGCTTGGAAGATTGAGCCAGAGCTGACGCTGGTACAAATTTTTCCGCAGTGGCCACTTTAATCCTCCAAATGCTCGGCGGGAGCATAAACCCTGATCTGTTTGTTCGGTTGCAATGATTATTAAAGCGTGAATACAAAGCTTAAACTGTTGCACTTTTACTTTCTACGACTAAATATCGAATGTTGTTACCAAATCATTATCAAAGGCAGCGCAAAGCCGACTAGACAAGTTGGTTGGTCCGGACTCTAAATGATATTGAAGTGGCAGGTGCCCCAGTCTTCGGTTTTTGAAGGCTAGGGCTTTTGACTGTATTCCCAATGGGCCAGAAAACCCGCCCGCTACGGCTCAAGCGATGCTAAGTACGCCGTAATCGCCAAAATATCGTCCTGCGTCAAATTCTGGACAACCGGCCGCATGAGTTGCGTGCCGGGGCCGTTGCGCGTGTATTGCTGCATGTCGTAGAGCTGGCGCGCGAGGTAGCTGGGGGAACGCCCGGCGAGCGGAGGGAAATTGCCGTTGCCTTTCAGGCCTTCACCGTGGCAGGCGGCGCACGCTACGGTTTTTCCGGCGCCGCCGCGCAGGACCAGGTCTTCGCCGCGCTTGAGGCTGCCTGTGGGGACGTAGGCGATCCATGAGGACCTTGGGCTGTGGAGCTCGGTCTCTTCCAGGCTCGTGGGCATTTCCAGCAGGCGATTGCCGAGCGGCTCGGTCTCGTTTCCTTCCACGGGGGCCCAGAAGAAGCCGCCCACGTTGCGGTTCTTCGGCACGGTGTCGGTCTCGATTACCTTGATCCACGGGGTCATTTTGATCGAGGCAAAAGTATTTTGCGGCGGCGATGGCCTCTTCCTGGGTCAAGCCTGCGGCGTTTCCGGCCATGGTGGCGGTGTTTCTCTTGCCCTGATCCGCGCTTTTTCGCGCGCCGGCTTTGAAGTCGGCCAGTTGCTCCAGGATGTAGCCTTCGGGCAAACCGGCGATGCCGGCGTTTTCAGGACGGCCTTTTCCGTTCGTCAGGTGGCACCAGGCGCAGCTTCCGATCCATGGATTCGCAGTTGGGGAGCGGCGATGCGCCACGATCGTGGGCATCGGTGGATGGTCCTGCGGAAACCAATCGAGGACGGTGGAGCTGTCGGCAAGCTGTTTCCCGGTATAGGAGACGCTGCTGCCCGGGAGATGGAAGTCCGCCGTTAGCTGAGCTTCTGTCGGCGGGGCGGGCGGAGGAGGCGGCGGGCCGACGGCCACGGCGTACGCCCAGGGCACGGGATGCTGGGCGGGGGCTTGAGCTTGCTGGGGCGGCGCTGCGATCGCCGCAGCGGAAAACAATGCCATCACAGCAAACGAAGCGAGGACTTGCGGCCGAAAATAGTTCGCCATAAACGCCTCCAAAAAATTGTTCTGCCCGATGGCTGGAAGCCACCACAAAAATATCCGTGCTGCAAACTCGCCAGGCGTCAGGGGCTAAAGCCCTTTTTATTTATGCCCCGCGATGTCGCGGCTGAAGCCGCGACCTACAAAGATGGCCCCCAAGGCCGCCGCTAACTCGGCGCGCGATTTATTTCAGCGCGGACGCGGGTTTCGCGAATTTATCCGCGGCGACCGGCGCGTTCGCCTTGATCTCGGTTAGCTCCGTGGTCGATTGGCCGTCCACCCAGGTAGCCTGCCAGTGAAAGGGCATCTTGATTCCGGAGACGGCGCGATAATCGGAATAATCGACGTGCAGGGGGATGTGCCCCACGACCGTTCTACAAAACGCGTCGCCCGTAACAGCAACCCCGAATCCTTGTCAAAGAATAGCTTCACCTGAGTGCCGCCCGCCGCGGTGGCTTCCACCACCTGCACGGGGTGATTGTCGATCGTCACCGCCGGAAAGCCGGCGTGCCATTTGCTTAAATTCTGCTTGAGCATTGAGGGGAAAGCGAGATCGGCGTCGAGTTTGGCGCCGTCCAGATCTCCTCCGGTCAGCAGGATCATGGGCACGGGTTCGTTCACCGAGGCGATCCACGCCTCGCTGCCGTTATAGGTGGTGGTGGCGAGCGCCCGCGGACAGATGATTGGTGACCGTCAGCATACTGGGAGCCTTGGCATAAATTTCCGAGGCGACTTTTTGAAACTCGGTGTCGAACCCGTTGTAGGTTCCCTTCGCGGTGAAGCTCGTTACCTTCGCCAGATTCTGCGCGCCGCCAACGGCTTGAATATATTTATCGAGGATTTTTTCAGCGGCGGCGGACGTATCGGCGGTGCCGGGAAGCACTTCCACCAAATCAGGATCTTGCGCGGGAGGAGGGCCGTACTGGTCGGCCAGGCTCGGGATCACGGCGGGAATCTGGTATCCGCGATGGCAGGTGTAACAGGTGACCTTGCGCTCCATGCCGAAGTCGGCGCGGTTGATGAGGTTTTCCATCAGGACCATGCGGCGCGCGGTGTTCTTGAGCGGCGTGTCGTCGGCGTAGTGATCCCAGTTGCCGGCGCTTTCCTTGGCGTGGCAATCGATGCAGTTCATGTTCAGCGAGGCGGAGAAGAAACCCATTACGCCCATGAATTCGTTCACGGGAATTCCGCGGAGCACCTGGATGTTCTTGAAGGCTTCTTCCGACATCTGCGGCTTTGCATTCGCGCCGGCCATGGTGGACTGGCTGCTCGCCCACGGGGCCGCCAGGAGGCACACGGCCAAGGTTCCCATGGCACAACGAATCGATTGCCTGCGTTGGCGCCCGCATTGGAACTTCATTTTGCCTCCTTCTCTCGCCGTGCGCGATGAGCGCGGAGCCGTCTGGCGATCGAAGCAGATCGGAGTTGGCGCGGTCTTCCCCGGCGTGTCATTCGGCCGCGCATTTCAATTTGAAAGGTCACTCCGGGTGGTTCGGCCCGCCGACACTATACGCTTCACCGCTTCCGCACGCAATGGAAGCGTGCCGCGTTTTGGTGTTGCCCGCGGGACACCCGGAACCCGGGACGCATCCAGCATTTTTGTACTGGAATGGGTAGCTTGGTCAAGAAATTTTTGAGGGATTTCGGTTCCTGTAGCGCCCGCTTTCGGGTGGGCATTTGCGCGACGGCAAAATGCCAACCTAAAGGTTGGCGCTACATTTTGCTGTTGTGGCGCCGGCGTCTCGCCGGCGGGTTTGGATTCGATAACGCAGCGAAAAACCGCCGGCGAGACGCCGGCGCCACTAGACCCGCTTTCTCCCGCGGAACTTGGGTGAGCGGCCCGATGTTCCGGAGAAGAACACGCTGTTAGTCTTTAAGGCATCGCAAACCGAGGTCATATGGACACGCGGAGACGGGCGTGGGTCTAATGGTTATTCCAGCGAGGAACAGCCATGGGAACCAGCGCCGCAGGGTCTGAATCAACCAAAAGTCATCGTGGTCATGCCCGCCTATAATGCGGCGAAAACGCTCAAAATCACGTATGAAGCGATCCCGCACCAGACCGTCGACCAGGTCATCCTGGTGGATGACGGCAGCACGGACAAGACACTGGAAATTGCTCGGGAATTGAATCTCACCGCGTTCATGCACACCCGGAATTTCGGGTACGGAGCCAACCAGAAGACATGCTACACGGAAGCGCTGAAAGAGGGCGCGGACATCGTGGTGATGCTGCACCCGGACTATCAGTATGACCCGACGCTGCTGCCGGAAGTGATCGCGCCGATCAAGGCGGGCGAGGCCGACATTGTTTTGGGTTCGCGTTTTCTGGCGGGAAACACGGTGGGGCAGGGAATGCCGTGGTGGAAGTTTCTGGGGAATAGATTTCTGACACGGATGGAAAACTGGGCGCTGGGATTGAACCTGGCCGAATATCATACGGGGTACCGGGCATTCAGCCGGCGGGCGCTGGAGGAAATTCCGTTCACGCTGAATTCGGATAAATTCGTTTTCGACCAGGAAATGCTGGTGCAGGCGACGCACCTGGGATTCAGGATCAAGGAAGTGCCCGTGCCCACGAAATATTTTCCGGAGGCGTCCAGCGCCAGCTTCATCGACAGCGTCATTTATGGCATTGAGCATTCTCATGCTGTTGGGGCGTTTCCTGGCGCACCGGATTTCCCTGGTGCATCTGCGGCAATTCCAATCCTTCCAATCCCGATACAGGAGAGTGTAGTGAGCCGTTCGCGTGCGGCGGGCCTGATGCGGAGGATGTGTCTCGTCGGAGCCGAAAGTGCGGAGTCATACCAGAAGGCGGATGGCGCGGCGCCAGAAGGGCCAGCGCCCGCGACCGGCACCCGGCGGGATCGATGGCTGGATGCGCATCTCGATGCCGTCGCGCTTCTGATCGTCGCCGGAGGTCTTTGGGTCCGCGTCTTTCCGGCCACCCGCAGTTATCTGAATCCGGACGAGGCGCTTCACTACCTCATTCTCAATCAGCCATCCGCATTCCAAGCCTACAAGGCCAGCCTGACCAACGCGCATCCCCCGCTGATTTATCTGTTGGTGTACGCGTGGCATTTTCTGGGGCGCTCGGAGTTGATGCTGCGGTTGCCCTCGGTGCTGGCGGGGACAGCGTTTTGCTGGTTTGCTTTCCGGTGGATCAAGATACTTTTCGGCAGCGCCGCCGCGCTGATCGGCGTGATCCTGTGCGCCTTTTCCCCGGCGATGATCGCGCTGTCGGCGGAGTTGCGCGCGTATGCGCTGCTGCTATTCTGGCTGCGCGGGCGCGCTGTACTTTCTGGCGCGGGCGTTGGAGGAAAAGACAGAAGCAAAGATCGGTCCGGCAAATATGGTGGTTCACCGGATTTCTGTATCTCGCAATTCTGAGCCATTACTCGGCGATGTTTTTTACCCTGGCTCTGGGGCTATATACGCTGGCGCGGATCGCGGATTCCCGGCTGCCGCGGAAAACGGCCGTCGCGTGGGCCGCCGGGCAGAGCCGGGGCCGCCACCATCTACGCGATCCTGTATGTGACGCACATCTCGAAAATCAAGTCGAGCATTGCGGCCTGGGCCATGCCGTTCGATCCTTCCTATTTTCATTGGGGCGACGGAAATATTTTTGTGTTCACGCGCGCCAACACCGTCAATATCTTCCTGTTCCTGTTTGGAGAGCGGCTGGTGGCTCGAGGCCATGCTGGGGTGTTTTCTGGCGGGCGTGGCGATTCTGTTTGCGCGGGATTTGAGGGTCCGCGGCGAGGATGATGGATCGTGGCGCCTGGGAATCATGTTCCTGCTGCCTTTCGCCGCGGTATGGGGAGCGTCCCTGGTTGGTGTCTACCCGTATGTGGGCAGTCGGCACACGGTGGTTCTCGCTCCGTTTGCGATCGGGGCCGCAAGTTTTCTGCTCGCGGCGGTTTCCCGGAAAAAGCTCTGGGCTGGGCTGCTGCTTGCCGCGGCGCTGATGGGCGCGGCGAACACGTCCGCGAAACCCGTGGAAATTGGAGTGGCCAAGGGCAACGACAGCCCTGCGCTGATGGCCGGCGCAATGGCGCACATGGAGCAGTCGATTCCACGAGGCAGCCTCATCCTCGTGGATTTTCAGAGCAGCCTGCCGATGACTTATTATCTTTGCGGGCCGAAAACGATTATTCCCAGCGACACGTTTCAGGGCGAATATTTCCGGTTCGAGCTGCAACGGGTACTCCGTGGTTTCGCTGCATATCTGGAAGTTGATCGCGGGAAGTTTTCCGATGCAGTTCAAGCAAATGGCGCGAACCAATGGACTGAAGCCCGGAGACCCGGTCTGGGTGTTTCAATCGGGATGGGGAACGAATCTGGGCACGGAGCTTCCGAAGCAAGATGCAAAATTCCGGTGCCTCGCGCCGAAAAATTTCGGAGAAAATATTTCGGTGACTCCGTTCGTTGTCGGGCCGGACTTTTCGCCGTCCGCGCCGTCGCCTGGATGCTGAGACATCGCCTCCAGGTAGCGCCGGCGCCACGAAACTCCCGGCAATTTGCAAGCCGCGCGCATCTTCTTACTCAAATTCCGGTCGGAAATAAGATTTACGCGGCGCCTTGCTTCTTCCGGCTTGCCAACAGCAACAGAACGATTCCCGCGGCCGCGGCGATGCCGCCGCGCACCGCCCAGCGCGTTTGCCCGGTCATGAAACTTCCGGGCAGGATATTGATTCCCTGCAGGAACCAGACGGTGCCGACGAACTACAAGCAGCGCGCCGACGATGTTCAACGTGGTTTTCATCTTGTCCTCCTCTGATCGATGGCGAATTTCGTCTCGCCAGTACTCACTGCAACCCCAGGGCCTTTGCCGGATTGGTCTTGGACATCAGGTCGATGTCCGCCTGAGAAATTCCTTCCTTGCGCAAGCGCCTGAAAAAACATGGCCAGGCCGTCGGGATGCAGCGGGTTTGTCGGCTGGCCGAGATCGCTGGAGAGGATGCAGTAAGCCGGGCCGATGGCGCGAATCGCCCTGGCGAAATCCGGAATTTCCACGACGTGGTCCGGGCCCGAGCGTGGAGCTGTACACGAATTCGATGAATGCGCCGTCGCGCGCCGCCTCTTGCATTTGCGGAATCGTCATGCGCACGACCGAGGCCATGGCGTGCGTCACGACGATGTGCTGCACTCCCCGCATGCGCGCTTCGCGGACGATCAGGAGCCCATCGGCCGGCGAGGAATGGCCGGTTTCGAGCGTAATTGATGCTTGGCCACGATGTCGATCACCTGCTCGACTTCCGGAAGCAGATGGCCGTCCTTGGATATCGGAAACGTACGGGCGGTTTTCCTTGCTGGATTTGACCTGATTTTCGTTGTCGAACGTGGGCATCCAGACGACTTTTCCATAACCTCCTTTCATCATGGTCATGCGCTCGACGGCGGCGGGGTTGATCCCGCCGACGGTGAGGTTCAGGTCGATGCCGCCGAAAATTTCTATGCCCGGCACCACCTGGCGGACGACGTAGGCCAGCGCGGCGGTTGATTCGTAATGATTTTTCAGGACCAGTCCGCGCATGCCTCTTTGCTTTGCCATGCGCGCCAGGTCGATGGCGTCGATCGAGCGCGGCGTGCTGTCCGGGCCGGAATGGACGTGGATGTCGATGACGCCGTTCAGATCCGACTGCGCGTGCGCCGCCAACGCGAAGAGAGCTGAAAGCAAAGTCCGAGCCAAATCAAATCGCCAGGCCGCGCGATGCCGCGATTTCAAGTTCATTTCGTTCTCCTTTTCCCGGCCGGCCCGCGCATGACCGCAGCGCGGAAAACCATCGCGATCAAGCACGCTGCAACAGCGGCCGCAGCTCGCGGATATCTTTCATGTTTTCGAGCGCGAAAATTTTCTCGATGAGGGACGCGGCGGTTGCGGCGCTCAAGCACCGGCGCGATCAGGTCGCGCGCCTTGCAACGACTTCTTCGCGGGACATGGGGTTCGCGACCGAGCCGCGGACGGCCACGACGTGTTCGGTGAGTTTCGCGCCGTCGGTCGAGCGTGATTTCGACGATCGCTTCGCGGCGCGGCATACGCTTTCTCCAGTTCCGTGTCGCCGACGAGTTGCACTTTTGCGCGCACTTGCAGGATTTCCGGGTCCTTCATGCGCGCCAGTGTCGTGCGCCGCCTGGAAGGAAGCGGTTCTGTCGAGCAACATCACCGCGGCCATGTGCTGCAGGCAGATGTCGGGCATTTCGCGATTGTTCACGACCTTTGCGGCGGACGCGGCGATGCGCACGGTCACTTGCCGCACCTGATCCGCGTCGAATGGGTGGCCGCTTCAGCAGATTTTCCAGCGCGTCCAGCGGCGCCTGAATGGGCGCTCCCACGGTCCATTTCTTGATGTCGGTTTGCGTGACTTCGTAGCGCTGCCGAGGCTGGTCGGCGAGGCTTTCGGGGCTGGCGCGCAAGGCTTCGGCCTGCAGGAAATTGTCGGCGCCGGAAAAAACGTCGTCGACGCCGGTCCAGCCCGATTGCACCAGCAGGGCCGAGGTTACGCCGCCGCGCGCGGGCATGCCGCCGTAGACGAATCCTTTTTCCATATGCTGGGTGTCGCGCTGCCACGCGGCGATGCCGGAGCATTGCTGCGCGGTGTAGTCGAGCACCCAGCGCATCTGCTGCGCGTTGAGGTTTGCCGCGCAAGCTCGCGGCAGCGGCGGCGCCGAAAATTCCGGCAATGCTGTGCGTGCTCCGGTGGCCTTCGCCTTGCAGGGCCGCGCCGCCAAGCGCCGCCACCACGCGCGGGCCGATGTCGTAGCCGAGCGTTACGGCGCGAAGGAAGCGCACGCCATCGATGCCGAACTGCTCGCCGGCCGCCAGAGCTGCGGGAATCACTGCGGAGCCCGGGTGCGAGCCCGAGGCGCCGTGCGCGTCGTCGGTTTCGTCCGAGTGGGCGAGCACGCCGTTGGCGAGAGCGGCCTCGAGTCGCGCCGCACATGCTGGTTCGAGCATACGACCGTGGCGACCTTCTCGCCGCCGTAGTTGCGGGCAAAGCTAATCGCCGCGCGTCCGGGGAGAAGCTGGGAGCCGGAGATCATGGCGGCAAATGTGTCGAGGATGTGTTGCTTCGTTTTCTCGATCACGTCGTCCGGCAGCGGGCGGTTGGCGGCCTCGCTCATGTACGCGCTGAGCTTGGCGGTCACGGGCTGACGTCCTCCGCCGCGAATGCAGGAACGCGGGGAAACGCCATGGCGGCGGCAATCCAGCCCGCGCGCTGCAATACGCCGCGCCGGTCAGGTTTGCGCCGGCGCCAGATTGCCGGGTTTACGATGTTTCGATCGCGTTGCATGAAAAGAATCCTTCCTTAATGCCTGCGGCAGATTCCAGTGTCGTCCGAACGCGGCCGCATTGTAACCGAGATTTCCGGTCACAGCGCGCCTCGGAATTGGCCCTGCAAAGATCCGGCGATTCCCGCACCCGCCCTTCGGGCCTTGCCATGATTTAGTGATAGAGTGTCCGCGAATCGATGGCGAGGCCTTGGCGCCGCTTCGTGATTCATGAAGGAGCGCCGTGAGCTACATCGAGAAGCATCTGATCGAGGGAGAAGAAATCGTCTACGCGACGCGGCTGCACTGGATCGTGCTGCTGGGGCCGATCCTTCTGGCGCTGGTGCTGGGCTTGCCTGGGCTGGCGCTGGCTGGCTACTATGTGGCCGGGGCGGGCAGCCGGGATCAGAATTCCACTTACTTGCCGCTGCCGGAGCCATTCTCCTTGTTGTTGCCATTATTTTCTTTGGCGTAGGCCTGGTGAAGAGGAACGCGACGGAAATGACGGTGACCAACCGGCGCATTGTCGTAAAAGTAGGATTGGCAGCGCGGAGGACGGTGGAGATGCTGCTATCGAGAGTGGAAAGCATCGGCGTGGAGGAAACCGTGACGGGGCAGGATTCTGGGATATGGCACGGTGATTGTCCGCGGCACCGGCGGTACGCCCGAATCGTTTGACACCATTGCCCATCCGCTGGAATTCAGGACGCGCGTGCAGGAGCAGATCGAGAAGACGAAGTAATGAGAGTAGTCGCGAGGCGGAGGTGCCGTGGCGCCGGCTCGCCACGTTTAAGGCCTGCATTGCACTTGTTGCGATCGCGCCGATGCGAGCTTCCCCGAATCATGTCGCGATCATCAAGGCAAGATGGAGACTAGCTCTCGATTCTCCTGTGAATACGCGCTCTTTCAATTTTCTCAGAGAGCCGCAGCTTGACCGCATCGTCCACGAACGCCGCCCGCAGCGCTTCCAGATTGCACGCAAGAAACTCCCGATGGCCCCAGCCGAATTGATCGCGCAGGCGCGCGTATTCCTGCGACAGGGAAATATTCGTGATCGTGCGGGCGTCGGTGTTGATCCCGAGCGGCACGCCCGAGCGGTAAAGCGAATCGACGGGATGTTCCGCGTAACTCGCCACGGCACAGGTTTGCACGTTGCTCGACGGGCAAATTTCCAGATGAATGCGCTGCGCGCGAAGGTGATCCAGAAGGGCGCGCGTCTTCCGCGCTGCGCACTCCGTGTCCGATGCGGGAAGGCTGAAACGCGCGCAGCGTTTCCCAGACGCTCTCCGCTCCGCGCGCCTCGCCGGCATGGGCGGTGCGGTCGAGGCCGTGTTCGATCGCGTGGCGGAACGCAGGCACGTGCGCGTCGATGGCAAAACCTTTTTCGTCGCCGGCAAGATCGAGAGCCGCGACGCGGCTTCCTTGAAATCGTTTCGACCAGGCTGCGCTGTCTCAAGCCCTTGCGCGGCGCTGAAATGCCGCAGCGTGCACAGGATCAGGCGCGCCTCGATTCCGGTCGAGCGAACGCACGCCTCGGTGGCGCGATCCACCGCCGCCACGATGGCCTCGGGCCGCATGCCGCGCGCGGTATGCAGCAGCGGCGCGAAGCGGATTTCGGCATAAACCACTCCGTCGCCGGCGAGTTGCTCGAACAGGTCCTCCACCACGAGCCGCAGGGACTCTTCGTCCTGCATGAGCTGAAAACCGCGCGGGGCGCGCGTGAGGAAATCGGCCAGGCTGGTGCATCGCGGAGGCGCGATGAATTCCCGATTGTATTGCTCGCGTGAAATGGAACGATCGAGCCGGGAAACGACGGAATAGCTCAGCGAGCAGTCCAGGTGCAGATGCAGCTCTATTTTCGGCAGGCGCTCCATCGGAGGATTTTATGTGCCGAACGGCGGAAGACGCAGGTTTGCATTTTCCGAGAAGAGAAGTGCTTCGGCTACGGTGCAGTTTGGTGCCGGCTCCCGGGCGGTCTGACCTCGCGCAAAAAAACGCCGACGAGGGGCTAGAAAGCCTCGCTCCTCCATGAATTTGAAAATCAGATGGGGCGAGCCACGGCGGGCGGAGCGGGCCAATCGGCCGGAACGAAATCGACGCCCCAGAAATGCGGCGCAGGAGTAAGAAATTCGACGCCAACGCGCTGGCCTTTTTCGGTGGCATCGCCGAGGAACACGATGCGGCATTCCTGCTCTTCCTGCGTGAAGGGATTGGTGAGGACCAGGATGGTGTCCATGTTGAGCGGCTGGTTCAGGTACATCAGGCCGCCGTGGGCGTTGATGACGATGGTCTCGCAGGCTTCGCGGAAGCGCCGGTTGTCGGAGTTCTTTCCCGCGACCACTACGCGCACGCGCATGAAGACGCGGGTACTTCGCCGAACCTTGTCTGATTCTGTTTCGGGCATGGTAAGACCATGCTGCCGCACATCGCAGAGGGCGTCAACCGGGGCGTCAAATCGGTGTTTCCGCTTTGCAAACCGCGCTTTCTGCTTTCCATTTCATTCGCGCGGGAGCTTCTTTCCTTGCGTCCGCGAAGGCGGAACGCGCTATGATTCGTCGGACTCTTCATTACCGGAATTCGATTATTGGGCGGCTCCAACGGAGCCCGCACCTGTTGAAGGAGCGGCCAATGAACCTCACGGAATATATCGATTCCAAGCGTGAAGAACATTTGAACGATCTCTACGAATTTTTGAGAATTCCGAGCGTGAGCGCGCAATCCGAGCACAAGCCGGATATCGAGCGCGCGGCGAAATGGGTGGCCAGCCGGCTGAGCGCCGCGGGGCTGGAAAATGTGGAAATCGTGCCCACGAAAATGCATCCCCTGGTTTATGGGGAATCGCTGCACGCGCCGGGCAAGCCGACCATCCTGTTTTACGGCCACTATGACGTGCAGCCGGCCGAGCCGCTGGACCTGTGGACCTCGCCGGCGTTTGAGCCGACCATCCGCGGCGGGAATCTATTTGGCCGGGGCACGGCCGATGACAAGGGGCAGGTGCACATTCACATTCGCGCGCTGGATGCGATCTTGAAAACGGCGGGGAAGCTGCCCATCAATCTGAAGGTGATGATCGAAGGGGAAGAGGAAGTGGGCAGCGTGAGCCTGTGGGAATTCGTGAATGCCAACAAGGCGAAGCTCAAGGCCGACGCGCTGGTGGTTTCCGATACGGGAATGCTTGCGGCGGGCGTGCCGTCGATCACCTACGGGCTGCGCGGGCTCAATTACTACCAGATCGAAATTACGGGACCGGCGCAGGACCTGCACTCGGGAATCTTCGGCGGCGCGGTGCCGAACCCGATCACGATTTTGTGCGAGCTGGTTGCGAAACTGCATGACAAAAACATGCGCGTGGCCGTGCCGGGTTTTTACGACGACGTCGCGAAATTGTCGAACGCCGAGCGCAAGGCGCTTAATTCGCTTCCGTGGAAGGCCGCGCAATTCCGCAAGACGGTGGGCGCGCCGGGGCTGAGCGGAGAAAAGGGAGCGTCGATCGTCGAGCAGTTGTGGACGCGGCCGACGCTGGAATTGAACGGAATCTGGGGCGGGTACACGGGCGAAGGCGCGAAGACGGTGATCGCGTCCAAGGCCTACGCGAAATTTTCCACGCGCCTGGTGCCCAACCAGAATCCGGAGAAAATTACGAAGGCCCTCGAGCGGCACATCCGCAAGCTGCTGCCGAAAACGGTGAAGTTCAAGATCGAGCTGCTCAGTGGAGGCAAAGCGTGGGTCGCGCCGTATACGCACCCGTATTTCGAGGTGGCGCACGACGCGCTGGAGAAGGGATTCGGCAAGCGCGCCGTGTTCATCCGCGAGGGCGGATCGATTCCGTTCGTGACGCAGATGCACGACACGTTCAAGGTGCCGTGCATTTTGCTGGGATTTGGATTGCCGGACGAAAACGCGCACGCGCCGGACGAGCACATTTCCCTGGAAAATTATTTTGGCGGGATTAAAGCCGTCGCGCAGTTCTATGAGGGATTGGGGAAGTTGTAGCGAACTTCTTGGCACGGTTTTTGGTGGCACAGGCTTCAGCCTGTGCGGTTTGCCTGCGGCCACCAAAACCTGCACAGGCTAAAGCCTGTGCCACCAGTGCCCCAGTTGGGATTTTCCTATCTTACCAATCCATCCCAGTTAATTATATTTGATCAGATTGTCGACAGCGACGCCTGCTTGCCGCGCGCGTATTCTTCCAGAGCCGTGTTGGCCGCGGTGATCACGCTCAACTGGTCGGCAACGGCTTCCAGCTTCGCGCCTGGCACAACCACGTACATTTCATTCTCGCCGAGGCCCGTGTAGACGCGGTTGCCGATGCAGCCGAGGCTGGTGGCCGTGCCTTGCGCCAGGGCCGCGGGAAGCGCCATGCACGACGGGCGGCCCAGCAGCGGCAGCGAACTCGCCGCGCCCGCGCGAATCGATGCTTCGTTGAGCAGCATGGAGGCGGAAGATTTGCAGGTGAAGAGCACGACGCTGGGAGCGACCGGCGCATCGGCGAGCGGCGCAAACACGACGGCCGCAGGTTCCTTGGCGAGGCGCGGAATCCCCGGCACTTCCTCGGGGCGTACGTAGCCAAGGTTGAACATCAGGCCGAGCGTGGCTTCGGTTTCCTGAACGCGATCGGGCGGAAGCTGGATATTGTGCGTGTAGGCTCCGACGGCGCAATTGAAGTGATCGGCGGGCACGGTGTAGAACGTGCTTCCCGCGGCGGCCAGCCGCCAGAAACTGCATCCCGCGGGCTCGGTGCCGGAAAATTTCGGTACGCCGGCGGGCGCCGCGTCCAGAAATGAAATCGCCACGGGGCGGCGGCCCATCGACAGTCGCGACGTAAATTGGTTTTCCAGTTCTTTCCAGTTTGCCATGTGCGCTCCTCGCGCAAAATCGAACGGCAAGAATAGCACACTGCGGGAAAAGCGAGGCTTGCGCGAGGCGAGGATTTTTCGCGAAGCAGCGCGGATTTTGAAATTCAGTGCGCAAGACGGGAGCTGGAATCAGCCGTGACAGGCTGTTTCGCCGCGGAGCATCTCTGAAAGCCGCATCAATTCGTGGCTTTTTATATGTTTTTTCTTGCGTTGCGCGGATACACCCCGTATAGTGCTCGCCGTGCGTGGGCCGCCCGCCTTGAAGCTGGCAGCCGCGCCGGCAACACTCAATTCTGAGGAGGAGAAGGAAACTAGATGGCAAAACCAATGAGCAAGTCCAAGATCGTCGCGCACATGGCCGACAAGTTGGGAACATCGAAAAAAGTGGCTGCGCAGTTCTTCGAAGAACTGTTCAAGCTGGCGGTCAAGGAAGCCAAGGGCGGCGCGGGCAAGTTCGTGATTCCGAACATCGGACGCGCGGTGAAGGCGCATCGCAAGGCGCGCATGGGCCGCAACCCGCAAACAGGCGAAGCGATCAAGATCAAGGCGAAGACGGTTGTGCGTCTGCGTGCGGCAAAGGCGTTCAAAGACGCCATTCTCGGTTAATTCGCGATCCGCGAATCAGATTTCTCGAAACAACGTGCGCGCTGGGTGTCTCGCCGTGATTCCGGAACCGCTGCTGCAGCTGTCGGATGCGATGGGGAGGCAGGCGATTCACCCGGCACCGCTTTCATCCCTAGACTAAATTTTCAATCCGAAGTTTCAGCCCCCGGCTCCCGCCCTCCGGGGCTTTTTCTTTTCCCTGTTTCTGCCCGGCCCAATTGAGGCCTGGATGCGGGCGCATTGCCGATATGGGAATCCTGCGTGATGCCCGGATCGCCACGATTCTTCACAAAATTCTGCTGAACCCTTCCCGGCTGGGTTATCTTTGAAAGATGGCAAGCGAGCTTCCAAATATCGCATTACGATACTTACAGCGGCGCGTGCTGCTGCTGAGCATGATCCCGCTCGGGCTGCTGTTCGCGCTGACGGTTACGCTTGCGCGCACCTATCACGCGCGCGAAGACGCCCTGGTTCATCAGTGGTTCCAGAAAGGAAACCAGGATCTTTCGGCGGGGCAGCCCCGCAAGGCATTCGAGGATTTCCGGAACGCACTGTCCTACGATCCGGAAAATCAATTCGTGCAACTCCGCCTGGCCGAGGCCCTGCTCGCGGACGGCCAGCTCACCGAAGCGCGCTCCTACCTGGTGACTTTGTGGGACCGCGCGCCCGGCTCGGGCGAGGTAAATTATTATCTCGCGCATGTCTCCGTGCAGATGGGGGATTTGGATGAAGCCGTCCGCTATTTTCGAGCCGCGATCTACGGCAGTTGGGACAAGGATCCGGCCCAGCAGCGCAGAACCGTGCGCCTGGAATTGTGCGAATTTCTCCTCGCTCATGACCGGATCGAGGATGCGCAGGGGGAACTCGCGGCCCTGGCCGCGGATATTTCACCGGACGATGCCGATTTGCTTGAAAAAACCGGGCGGCTGTTAATGAAGGCTGGACGGCCCGGAAGGGCCCTCGTGGAATTTGAAGCCGAACTGCGCATTAATCCCCGGCAAAGCCAGTGGCTTGAGGATGCGGGGAATGCGGCCCTTGCGGCAGGCGATTACGCAAAGGCGGAGACCTATCTCGCACGAGCGGAGCGTGAAAATCCTTCGGAGGAAGGCGCGGAAATGCTCGCAACGGCGCGGGACGTCCTGAGCGGCGATCCTTTTCAAGCGGGATTAAGCGACGAAGAACAAGCCGGACGAACGTCGCGCGCCTTTCAGCAGGCGCTCCTGCGCCTGCAGCAATGCGCCGGAGGCGACGCGGCGCCGGCCTATCCCGGGCAGTCGCTCACCGATATGCAAAGCTTGGCCCGCGATGCACAGGCAATGAAGGCGCGCGTGAATCTGCGTTTCGCTGAGCAGGGACCCGGAAGTAAGGAAGGAAGCGATGCACCTTGTTTTTCAAATTGAGGAAACGACGGCAAACACTTGCGGGAAACCGACGGGTTTGGATCAGGCATTGATTCTCATAGGGCAACGGCGTGAGGGCAACACTCCATGAGCGAGCAAGGCGCGCCTATCGGAGAGACGCAAATCCCGCCGCCAAACCCGCCGCCTCCCGCGGCGGCAGAAAAGGAATCGGGGCGGAACTGGCTTAGCGGCAGGCCGCGTTCCTTCACGCTTTCCGAAGGAAACCTGTTTCTGCTGCTTGCCGTTATCATCGGCCTGTTTTCGGGAATGGCCGTGGTTTGTTTCCGCATCACCATCGAGTGGGTTCGGCTGGCGCTTCTAGGATCGGCGCTGGCGCCGTCGCACATGCGGTTACTGCTGGTGCCTGCGGGAGCCGGACTGGTGGTGGCGTTTCTGGTGCAGCGATTTTTCCGCGCCGCCCGCAGCAGCGGCGTGAACCAGACGAAAGCGGCGGTGTACGTTTTTGACGGGTACGTTCCTTTTCGCACGGTCATCGGAAAATTCGTCACCTGCTCGCTGGCCATCGGCAGCGGACAATCGCTCGGACCCGAGGATCCGTCTCTGCAGATGGGCGCGGGAATTGCGTCCACGCTCGGCAGACGTTTGAAGCTGTCCAGGGACAAATTGAGGCTGCTGGCTCCGGTGGGCGCCGCGGCGGGATTGGCGGCGGCCTTCAACGCGCCGATTTCCGCGGTGCTGTTTGTGATCGAGGAAGTGATCGGTACGTGGAGCGCCAGCGCGCTGGGGGCCATCGTTCTGGCCGCCGTTTCCAGCGCCGTGGTGATGCGGTCGTTTCTGGGCAGCGAACCGATGTTCCGCGTTCCGGCGTACACCCTGGCGCATCCCGCCGAATTGCTTTCGTATGCGGTGTTGGGCGTCGTGGGCGGATTTCTGTCCCTGGCATTCACGAAAATCATCGCCTATTTTCGGCCCAGGCTGCGGGGTTTGCCGGAATGGACGCATTACCTGCAGCCTGCCGCCGCAGGGCTGCTGATCGGAATTGTGGGCTTGCGAGTTCCGCAGTCGATGGGCGCAGGATACTCGTTCATCGACCAGGCGTTGCACAGCCAGTACACCTGGGAAGTTCTGGCGGTACTGGGTTTCGCAAAAATATTGACGACCAGCTTATCGTTTGTCAGCGGCACGCCGGGAGGAATGTTCGCCCCGACGCTGTTTATTGGCGCGATGATTGGCGGGTCGATCGGCGGCCTGGAGCATCACTTTTTTCCGCAGATCAATGCGTCGGTGGGGCCATTTGCGCTGGTGGGCATGGGGACATTCTTCGCCGGCTTTCTTCGCGTGCCGATCACTTCGGTGTTCATGGTTCTGGAAACGACGGGGAATTATTCCATCATTTTGCCGGTGATGATTTCCAATACGATTGCGTACTTGATTTCGCGAAAATATCAGGACGTCGCGCTGTTCGACGTGCTGGCCAGGCAGGACGACCTGGAATTGCCCTCGATGGAGGAGCAGCGCGAGCAGGTAGTGTTGCGGGTCGAAGACGCCATGCGCAAGCCCGAAAGTCAATCCCTGCAGGCCGGCGACACGCTTGCGCGCGCGCTTGAAGTCACGGAAACTTCGCCGGACGAAATTCTTCTGATCCGGTTTCCGACGGGCCGCTGGGCGAGCATTTCGCGGAAGGAGTTGCGAGCGAAAGCCGACGAATTGCCGAAAGAGCACGCTGTTGCGCGAGATCCTTTCGACCGGCCGCCTCCCGGTGTTGCATCCGGACCAGAGGCTCGACGACGTCCTGCGTTACATTCAGGGCCACGAAGTGCTGCCCGTGGTCAGCCGCGCGGGGTCGCGGATGCTCGAAGGAGTTCTGAGCCTGCCGGACGTTCTGGTCGCCTATCAGAAATCGACCTGAAATTCGGCGCTTCCGCATGAATTTCCGCTGGATTGCGCTCCCGCCGCCGCTGGCCCCAATCTGCCGCGGATGGCATAATGGCAGCGGACACCTGATGCCTTCCATCCCCCAATATTCCGGCCTGCTGACCGACCTGTATGAACTGACCATGGCGGCGGGCTACCTGGAAACAGGATTCGACGCGCGCGCGACTTTTGAATTGTTTGTCCGCTCGCTGCCCTCCCGCAGAAATTATCTGGTTGCCGCCGGGCTCGATCAGGCGCTGGATTTTTTGGAGGGCGTGCGTTTTTCGGGCGAGGAGATCGCGTATTTGCGCACGCTGCCGGTCTTTCCGGCAATCGGCGACAATTTTTTTGATTACCTGGCCGGTTTCCGGTTTTCGGGCGACGTTTGGGCCATGCCGGAGGGCACCATATTTTTTCCGGGAGAGCCGATCCTGCGCGTTTCCGCGCCGGTCATCGAGGCGCAGATCGCGGAAACGTCTTTGCTCGCCGCCATTAATTTTCAGACCATGATTGCCAGCAAAGCGGCGCGCGTGACGCAGGCCGCGGCCGGAAGAAATGTGATCGAATTCGGCACGCGCCGCGCCCATGGCACCGAGGCTGGAGTGCTGGCCGCGCGCGCGGCCATGATCGGCGGCTGTCTGGGCACCTCCAACGTCGCAGCCGGCAAGCAGTTCGGGATTCATGTTTACGGCACGCAGGCGCATTCCTGGATCATGGCGCACGAGGACGAAGGGGAAGCGTTCCGCAAATTCCTCGATGTTTTTCCCGATCAGGCCGTGCTGCTGGTGGACACCTACGACGTTCGCGCGGCCGTCGAAAAAATCATCGCCATGGGGCGCAAGCCCCGGGGGATTCGCCTCGATAGCGGAGATTTTGCCGCGGACAGCAAATGGGCTCGACGGCGGCATGGACCAGGCGGGTTGGCAGAGCGTGATTATTTTTGCCTCCGGCGATCTGGAGGAAGACCGCATCGCCCAGCTGCTTGCCGAAGGCGCGCCCATCGACGGATTCGGCGTGGGCACGGCGCTGGTGAATTCCATCGATTCGCCGTCCCTGGGCGTGATCTACAAACTGGTGGAGATCGAATATCGCGGCGCGGTGCGTTCGGCGGCAAAATTCAGCAGGGAAAAAGTCACCTACCCCGGCAAGAAGCAGGTGTATCGATTTCACCGGCCCGGCGGCCAACTCGAGAACGACATCATCGGCCTCGAGGACGAGCAATTTCAAAGCGCGGAAAAACTGCTGCAACCCGTCATGACGGGCGGGAAACGATGCGTGCCGCGCACGGATTTATTCGAGGCGCGCGATCGCTGCCGCAAGCAGGTCGCACAGTTGCCGGAGCGATTAAGGCATTTGACCGCGGAACCCGAAGCCAGCCCGGTGTCGCACAGCGAACAACTCGAAAACTTGCTTAGTGAAGCGCGCCGCCGCTTGCAGGCCGCGGCGCGCATTTAATCGCAACATGAGAGGGAGCGAGGCGTGGTTTCACGTTCGGTGATTTTCTGGGATGTCGACACGCAGGCGGATTTCATGCTGCCGGGCGGCAAGCTGTACGTTCCCGGCGCCGAGAAGATCATCCCGAATTTGAATCGTCTGACCGATGCGGCCCGGCAAGGGCGCGTATTGATCGTGGGTGATGCGTGCGTGCATGCCCCCGACGATCCCGAGTTCAAGCAATTTCCGCCACACTGCGTGCGCGGCACCTCCGGCGCGAAAATCATCCCGGAAACACTCGCCGATCGCGTTTGCACGATTCCCAATCAATCGGACGCCTCTGTTCCCTCGGACCTCTCGGCTTACCAGCAAGTGATCCTGGAAAAGCAGACGCTCAACGTGTTCGACAATCCGCATGCGGAAACCGTGCTGGAGCGCGCGCGGAAATTCACCGATGCGGACGCGGAAATTTTCGTTTTCGGCGTGGTGACGGAATATTGCGTGCGCCTGGCGGCGAAAGGATTGCTCGAGCGTGGGCGGCGCGTGGCTCTGGTGAGCGACGCCATCGAGACGCTGAAGCCGGAAGAGGGCGCGAAAACCATCCGGGAATTGACTGCTCTCGGCGCGCGGCTGGTCACGACGGATCAGGCGCTCGCCGCGCTCGAACGGTCCCTATCACACTCCGCCTAGAATTTTCAGTGCGAAGGCCCCGCGGAACCCGCCTGCAATTGCTGCAAAACCTGCTGCGCCTGAGCGTCGCCGGGATCGAGGCGCAGCGCCGTCTCCGCGTCGGAGCGGGCGGGCGCGAGTTCGTTGCGCTGGAACCGGATGCAAGGCGCGGGCGGACCAGGCGCGCGCGAACCCGGGCGATTCCGCGATTTCCCGGTCCAGGAATTCCAGCGCGGCGTCGACGTGATTGGTCTTCGAGAGGATCACCGCGAAATCCACGACCATGGAATCGTAATGAGGATTGTCCCGCGCGCTCATGTGCAGCGCCTTTTCCATCAGCGCTCCGGCAGCCTGATAATTTCCCTGCCACGATTCCAGCAGTCCGAAAGAGGCCAGCGTATCGGGCGAATCCGGATAAATCCGCAGCGCGGTTTGAAATTCCTTGCGCGCCAGGTCGAATTGATTGCGGACCATGTATTCGCCGCCGAGATTGGCGTGCATCTTCGCGCTGTTGGGACGGCGCGCACCGCCGACGAGTAAAGCGCAAGATTATCTTTCCAGTCCGTATTGCGCGCCACCGTCCGCGCGGCCAGCGCCAGCAGCACCACAGCGAGTAATCCCCATGCCAGCATTCGCTGGCGCTCCATCAACCAGATCCACGCGAGCGCCATCAGCAGGCAGAACCCCGCGGATGGCAAATACGCCAGCCGCTCGCCCATGATGGTTCCGGTCGGCATCAGAATATTCGCGGTCGCCGCAAATCCGGCCAGATAGATTCCGCCGGCCAGGGCCAATCCCGCGTGGCGTTTCCGGATCGCCCAAATCCACACCGCCACTGCCGCAGCCGCCGCCAGGGCCGCGGGCAGCGTGTGCCGCCAGTCGCGGTACATCGGAATCTGATTGAAGGAATAGTCGCAGGAAAGCACCACCGGATAAAAATGCAGCCAGATGTATTTCCAGGCCACGCGCACGGCGTTGAGAATTCTCCACAATGGGGGAAGGCTTGCGAGCGGATTGTCCATCAGCGAAATGCTCGGTTGGCCGAAGTGCCCTCCCTGCGCGGTCCTGAGCAAGGCGAGATACAACAGAGTGATTCCTGCGACGCCGGCATAACGCAGGCGCGGTTTCCAGCGCCCGGTGGCGTAATCGCCCAGCAGCACCAGCGGAAATGCCGCCACGGCCGATTCCTTGGAGAGCATCGCCAGCGCAAAGCACAGCAGCGCGGGAATTTCGCGGTCGCGCAGGTGCAAAATCCACCCGGCCAGCAGGAATCCGGCGGCCAGCATTTCGGCGCGGCCCATGACCGAGGCGACGGCTTCGCTGTGAATCGGATGCACGGCGAACAGCGCCGCAGCCGCGAAGCGCGATGTTTTTTCCCTGCGGATGTCCGTCGAAGATTTCCCGCAGCAACACATACAGCAGCCAGACGACCGCCGCATGCAGCAGGAGATTCAGCAGATGGTACCCGAGCGGCTCGGCCCCTCCCAGCGCCCAATTGAGCGCGATCGACGCGAAGGTCAGCGGCCGGTAGACGGAGGTGATCTTGTTTTCGGAAAACAGCGATTGCAAGGAAGGCTGCGTGATTTGCGGATTGCCCATGACGTAGAGCCCATCGTCCATGGTGAATTGGTTTCGCAGCGTATTGCCGTAGACCAGCGCCGCCGCGGCAAGCAGTATTCCGATAAGCAGACGATCCTTCATGGCCGACCCTTCACGCTGCATTCATGATGCGGTTGAAAAGCGGGGAACGGGCGGCGAGCTTGCAGGCATTGTTGTCTTTTCGTTACTTCATTGCGGAGAGAAGCTGCGCATGGTCGCCGCGTCAGGCGTCCGCGGCGGGCAGATCGGTCTTCACCAGGAAATGATAGAGCCACATCAGCAGCGTGGTGGCGACGCCGATTCCGGTCACGGCCCACCACACCTGGGCGGGGTGATGCGCCACTTCGCCGTAATAATGCATCAGGCGGCCGCCGAGCCATCCGCCCACCAGCGATCCGATGCCGATCGGCAGAAAGGCGAATCCCATGTACGTGCCCTGCTGCCCGGACGGCGCGAGACGCGAAATATATTCGTAATAGCGCGGCGAAAGCATGATTTCGCCCAGCGCGAGGACAAAAATGTGAAAGCACGACCGCCCACATGGACGGGCGAGACGCCACGATCAGCCATGCGAGCGCCGAAATCAACGTCCCGATGGTAATGGCGCGGAAAGCGGGAATTTTCTGCGTCAAATAGGTCATCAGGAACTGGAAGCAGATCACGGTCAAGGGGCCCGTGACCAGGATCATTTCGACATCGGCGTGGGGATCAATGTACCCGTGAACGTAGATCGGCAGAATAATGTATTGCCTGCCAGTACACGATCCAATAGCCGGAAAAAATCAGAAGAAAAATCATGAAGCGCGGATTCGTCATCACCGCAAACAGATTTTTCGCCGTGACCGCCAGGCTGGCGGTTTGAATTTCGCCGGAGCGCCGAGGCTCCCGGAAAAACAGCAGTACGGCGAAAAACATCAGCAGAACGCTCAGTGCAGAAACGCGAAACACATTTTCGACGCCCAGATGCCGGTGCGCCCAGGACGCGATGAACGGCCCGGCCGTGCCGCCGATATTCACCAGCGTGTAGTAAATCGAGTAGCCGATCGAGCGCACATTTTCCTTGGACGCGCGCGCCGTGGTCCCCACCACGCACGGCTTGACCATCGCGATGCCCAGCGCCGGCAGCACCAGCACGAACGCCACCAGGCCGATCAGCGGCACCGAGGCGCGCACGGGCGCCATCCAC
The DNA here is from genome assembly GCA_963779275.1 of Terriglobia bacterium. GTDB lineage: Bacteria > Acidobacteriota > Terriglobia > Acidiferrales > UBA7541 > Palsa-360. The sequence goes on along the minus strand of CAVZXL010000011.1, from coordinate 341,060 downwards.
GAAGCTCCCAGCGAGCCGAGCAGGAAATACGCGCAGCCGAGGATCAGGTAGGCAAGGGAAAGCGCGCGCCGGAACCCGAGCCGGTCCGCCACCGCGCCTCCCAGAATCGCCAGGAACCAGACCATGCCCCCGAACAGACCGGCGAGCGAGCCGGTTTGCTCGGTGGGAATGCGCAGCGATTCGTGGAGATAGTTGGCGAGGGAGGAAAACGCGCCGTAGTAGGCCAGGCGCTCGAAAATTTCGCTGACGTTCGCCACCCAGAACGCGGGCTCGAACCCGTCGCGAATTTCCCGCAGGCGCTGGCTGAAACTCAAGCGTGTCTCCCGTTCATCCGGCGCGCAGACAGGAGAGCAACCGGAACGTGCGCGATTGTAGCGGAAGGCCCAACGCAGCGCCAGAATTCGCGGCAGAGTCGGCGCCAGATTACTGGACTACATCGTAGACAGCGATGGATCCAAATAGCGACGTAGATGCGATGTGTGGCGGGATCGACGACCAGCGAATGCCCGCCGAAATGAGTTGGAGCGTTTTCGAGCACGCGATACTGGTCGGCGGAATCCTGCTGGATTACGGTCATGGTGCCGGCGGCATTCGCGGTGTACACGCGGTGCAATACCGGATCGTAACCCGCGCCGTCCACCAGCGCGCCGATCGGAAGGATCGCGACGATTTCTCCTGTATCGGCATTGAGCACGATCAGATGCTTGCTGCGGCAGGCGGAAAAAAGGCGGTGGTTCGCGGCATCGAGGCAAGCCCTGTCGGGCCCTCGCAGGGGCCGAGCTTGTAGCGCTGGGTTGCCGCCTGCTTCTGCGGGTCCACCACTACGAGTTCACTGGTGTCCTCCAGATTTTGATAAATGATGCCTGTCGCGGGGTCGGCCTGGGGATATTCCGGCTCTCCGCCGAGGGGCACGGTGGCGACAACCATCTGCGGTGCCGGCGTCGATCAGCGTGCCGGTCTTGCCGTCGTGATTGGCGGCGTAACCAGATTGAGTTTCGCGTCGTAAATAATGGCGTCGGTATCGAGTCCTGCGGGAATTTTCCGCAGGAGTTGCAGAGAGTTCAGATCGAACACGCCAACCTAGCCGTCCCCGCTGTCGCTCGCGAACCCGAGGTTTCGATCGGCAACATGCGACGCCATGCGTCGGCCAAACCGGAACGGCCGCTGGGGGCTAGTTGCAAGTTTCACCACCCCACCACCGCGCTGCGTAGCCTGCTACAGCCGCTGCCCGCTATTCATGTTCATAACCCCATACGGAGCCGCACTTTGATCGTGCCTGCCGCCCTCACCGTTCTTCGCGTACAGATAAATATGAAGGCAATCAGCGCCGAAGATCAGCGAAAATCCCCCTAGCGTCTCACCAGACCGAAAAACCTGCCGAAAGACTGATCTCGCGCTGTCTGTCGTTCATGTACCTGCCTCCATTTAATCTCGCGCCTCCCACCCAACGCCCCCGATAATATATCAGCGATTTGCGAATGAATCCGGCGGGATAGGCAAGGACAGCTGCGGTTTTATTCAGTCCTGGAAAACCGCCGGAGCATGGCCCACAACCCACACGGCGTTGAAGGCCAGGAAGGCAACTATGGCCGAGACGATCGGAAAGAGTGGCATGCGCGGCGGGGCCTGGAAATTTGCGCGCATGGCCAGCCCCATCGCAAAGACTTCCAGAAGCAGGAAGGCGCACCCGTACCAGGCGAAGAAGCTTTCAAAATAGGCGAACGTCTCGGCTCGTCGCTCCGGTGCAAGCCAGTATTCCTTGTTCGGCAGGTTGAGGCGTTCTTCCGGCGTCGCGGCGATCCTGCGGTGCAGCCAGAATTCGAGGAACAGTGCGGGCAGGAGGATGATCGCATAGGTCAGCAGAAATTGCGATTTTGTCATCCAGCCGTTCGCTGCGCCGGACGCGGCAAAGTGCGATGCCATGCGTTCGGGCAGAATCGGAAAATCATGAAGAAACTGCAGCAGCCCAGCGGCAAGAATCGCAAGAAATAAACTTCTGGGAATCCGCAAATCCGCCATTTTGTCCTCATTGAGCAGGCTACCGGGAATGGTTCCGATCACACAATAGAACTTGTCCGAAAGCGTACTGGATGCAAGGGAATCGCGTTGCTTTGCGGGTGCCGACCCTTGGTTTCTAAGGTGCGGGTTTAGAGTCAAATGGGCCGCAGGCCGCTCCCCTGTAAGAAAGTTCCCCCCCTCCCGATGTGCCAGAGAAATGCCCGCTGAAATTCAATCACCATTTGGCCTCGGCCCACCCCTTGTGTAATGCTATAGCGCTTCGGGACTCGCATGGATCGATGACCGGGCGCATCAGGATACTGGGGCTTGCCCGGGCTGTTGGGTGAAATCGCAATGATGAGACGGAAATCGACGGGGCTAGCGGAATGCAAACGCAACAGACGTCCGGAACATTGCCGATGGTGAACTCTTCGCTCGATCCAGGATGCCAGGGAACGCATCCGGGGCTCGATCGTGGTTACGCCCTTCGTGCATTCGGAAAAGTTTTCGCAGCAGACGGGGAACGCGGTTTTCCTGAAGCTGGAAAACCTGCAGATGACGGGCGCGTTCAAGGAACGCGGCGCGCTGAATAAGATTCTGCTGCTTACCGAAGACGAGCGACGGCGCGGCGTGATCGCGGCGTCGGCGGGAAATCACGCGCAGGCGGTGGCCTATCACGCCACCAAGCGCGGCATTCAGGCGCAAATCTGCATGCCGCTGACCACGCCGCTGGTGAAGGTGTCCGCGACGCGCGGATACGGCGCGGAAGTGATCCTGGTCGGCGCGAATTACGATGAGGCGTGCGAGGAAGCGCTGCGGCGCTCGAAGCAGCACGGGCTGACGTTCATTCACCCGTTTGACGACGAAGCCGTGATCGCGGGACAAGGGACGCTGGGCCTGGAAATGCTCGAGCAGCACGGCGACCTCGATGCGCTGGTGATTCCCGTGGGCGGCGGCGGACTGATTGCCGGCGTGGCCTGCGCGGTGAAAGAGACCAATCCGAAAATCCGAATCATCGGCGTGCAGTCGTCCAAGCTGGCATCGATGAAGGCGGCGCTCGAACAAAACAAACTGGTCACGCTGCCGGCGAACAAAACCATCGCGGACGGCATCGCGGTTCGCGTCGCCGGAACGCTCACGTTTCCGCTGGTCCGCAAATACGTCGATGAAATCGTGACCGTGGACGAAGAAGAAATCGCCAGCGCGATTCTGCAACTGCTTGAAAAAGAAAAAATGCTCGCGGAGGGCGCGGGCGCGGCGGCCACCGCGGCGGTGTTGAACAAGAAGATTCCGAATCACGGAAAGAAACTCGGCGTCCTGGTAAGCGCGGGAAACATCGATGTTTCGCTGCTTTCGCTGATCATCGAGCGCGGGCTGGTGAAGGACGGCCGCCTGGTGCGGCTGCGCATTCATTTGCCGGATCATCCGGGCGCGCTGCAGCGGCTTGCCGGAGTAATCGCCGACCAGAAAGCGAACATCGTGGAGACCAAGTACGACCGCGCGTATTACGGCGTGGTGCTGGGCGACACGGTGATCGACATTACGATGGAAACGCGCGGGCCCGAGCATGTCGCGGACCTGACCGCGGCGCTGGAAGCGGCGGGATATCCATTCGAGCGCGTACAATAAGAATTTCCATCGCCGGCCGGCGTTCGAGGGCCGTGACGAGGAAGGCTGCCATGTCCGCTTCACATTCCGATCCACTTTCCTATTTGCAGGATCAGCTGCGCGAACTCGACGCCAAAGGCCTGCATTTCCGCCTGCGCGTGCTCGACGGCGAGCAGAGACCCGTCGCGCGCTTTGACGGCAAAGAGGTCATCAACCTCAGCTCGAATAATTATCTCGGCCTGACGACGCACAAGTCTCTGCGCCGCGCGGCGATCGAAGCGATTCGCACGCACGGCGTGGGCGCCGGAGCGGTGCGCACCATCGCCGGCACGATGGACCTGCACATGGCGCTCGAAGAGCAGATCGCGAAGTTCAAGGGCACCGAAGCGTGCGTCGTTTTCCAGTCCGGATTCACCGCCAACGCAGGAACCGTCGCGGCGGTTTTGGGGAAAGACGATCTGATCATTTCCGATGAGCTGAATCACGCGTCCATCATCGACGGCTGCCGGTTGTCGCGCGCCACGATCAAGGTTTTCAAGCACAAGGACGTGGCCGACTGCGAGCGCATCTGCAAGGAAACGGAAAACTGGCCCGGCCACAAGCTGCTGATCACCGACGGCGTATTTTCCATGGATGGCGACATCGCCCCGCTGCCTGAACTCTGCGATCTGGCCGAAAAATTCAACTGCATCATGATGGTGGACGACGCGCATTCCTCCGGCGTGCTCGGCCGCAACGGTCGCGGCACGGTGGATCACCTCGGCTGCCATGGCCGCGTGCACATTCAAGTGGGCACGCTCAGCAAGGCCATCGGCGCGATGGGCGGGTACGTCTGCGGATCGCGCTCGCTGATCGATTTTCTGTACCGCCGCGCGCGGCCCTTCCTGTACTCGACCGGGCATCCGCCATCGGTGATCGCCACGTGCCAGGCCGCATTCACATTGCTCGATTCGCCCGACGGCGAAAAGCTGATCAAGAAACTCTGGGCCAATACGAAATTTTTTCAGCGCAGATTGAAGAAGCTGGGCTTTTCCACGGGCGCGACCCAAACTCCCATCACGCCGATCCACGTGGGAGACGCCGCGAAGGCATTTGAATTTTCACGCCGCCTGTATGACGCGGGCGTGTACGCGCCGCCGGTTGGCTTTCCGACCGTTGCCGAGGGCAAAGCGCGCCTGCGCGCCATCGTTACTGCCACGCATAAGCGCGGCGGACCTGGAGCGCGCCTGCGAAATCATCGCGGAAACCGGGCGGGGCCTGGGCCTGATCTAATTGGATTCCTCGAAAATCCTGGACGTCGGAATTGCGGAAATGGTGGAAGAAATTTTCCTCCGTAGAAATTCCTCGACTGTATAAAACTGACTCAGTTCCCCGGCAAACTGCCGGCGCTCGCATTCCCTTGCCTTAATGAAAATGAAGAAGTTGCCGGGTGGACGAAGAATTGCATCTGCATATGGTGCAATTTCATTCGGAAAAGCTGAGGGACCCAATAACGGCATTTGCCCGTAAATGAGCCCACAGGAGGGGCATTTCCATGAAAATTCTAGTCTCCATCCTAGCGATTGGATTGTTTGGTGTTTCAGGGGCCGCGGCGCAGACTTCCGCCTCGGCACAGGCGGGCGCATCGGCGCAGGGGCAAAGCTCGGTGCAAGCAAACAAGTCCGGAGCAAACGCTTCGGCGGGTGGAATGGGGGCCACGTCAGCTTCCGCCCAAGCCGGCAAAAGTTCGGCGAATATTACCGATGGCACAAAAATTGACGCGGCCTTGGTGAAACCCCTCGATGCCAAGCGAAACAAACCTGGTGATCCGGTCGAAGCGCGCACCACGCAAGACCTGAAACAGGATGGCAAAGTCGTATTGAAGAAAGGCACGCCGCTGATCGGACATGTCACGCAATCCCAAGCGCGAGCTAACGGACAGGCGCAATCGCAATTGGGAGTCGTGTTTGACCGCGCCATCCCGCGCAAGGGAGAGGAAGTGCCGTTTAACGCCACGATTCAAGCGTTGGCTGTGGCGCAATCCGCGGCAACGGCGACGCCCGACGATATGATGGCTTCAGGGGGCGCGGCGGGCGAAATATCGGGTGGGGCGCGAAGCGGCGGCGGGCTTGTCGGCGGCGTGGCGTCCACTGCAGGCGCAACTGGGGGCACGGTGATGAATACGTCCAGCACGATGTCCTCTGCCACAGGAGGGAGTTTGAGCACCGTTTCACGGTCGGCAGGCGCGGTGGGCGGGCTGACTTCCGCGGGACAGCTGACTTCCAACAGCAGCGGCGTGTTCGGGCTTCAGGGATTGTCGCTTGATTCGGCGGCTTCGAGCCCGACGCAAGGTTCCATGATCGTCTCCTCCACGAAAAACGTCCATCTGGATAGCGGCACGCAAATGCTGCTCAGCACCAGCGGCCAGGCCAAGTAGTTCCCGTGTTCAATATAACCGGCAGCGGTGTCCAATCAGGCGGGGACGCCGCTGCGGGTTCCGCCAAGTTGACATCTGGTGGGGTGAAGAGGGAAGGGGGTGGCGATGGCCATTGGTACAGGAACTCTTTGCTCAACCCGCAGCGGGTTTTGCCTGGTCTAAATCACACGCTATGCTAGCTTTAATGGATGAAGCAGGGGGGATGCCTGCTGCACCCGGCTCGTTTGAAGGCGATTGAGGGATAATGTTTCAGTTTCGTTCGATTTTGACAATTTTTGTGCTGTGCGTTTGCGCCGCATTTGCCGGCTGCCGCGCCAACGGCAATCCGTTTGGCTCACAGAACCAATCCGGAAATTCGTCCGTGGTTCTGGCCGTGACCGATACTCCTCCCTCCAACGTGAGCATTCTTTCCGCCGAGGTAACGCTGACGGGCGCGACGCTGACGCCCGGAAATGTGTCCATATTTTCCGGCTCCACGACCATTGAGCTGACGAAACTGCAAACCGATGTCGCCTATTTGGCGACAGCCGCCAATGTTCCCGCGGGCGCATACACGGGCGTCATCCTCACGTTCGCAAATCCCATGCTCACGATCGAAAACGACACGAATGCAGCTCCATCGGAGGCTGCGCCGTGGGCGCGATTTGCACCATCGCGCCGACCTCGGTCGCAAACTTGTCGACCACCGCATCGCTGGAAATGGCTCCCGTCGCGGCCAACAGCACCGCCGGGGTTTTGCTCGACGTCAATCTTGGATAATCTGCTGAGCGCCACGCTGGGCGCCGATTTCAAGAATGGCGTAACGGCCTCGCCATTTATACCGGCCGGGGCGGGCGCTCCTCTGGTGGGAGCGGAAGATGTGGTCGGGCAAGTCACGTCGCTGGACGCCGCGCACAATTCATTCACTTTTCAAAATGCGAACGGAACATTTTCGCTGGCCGTGGATGGTTCCACGACTTTTTTCCAGGTTCCCGCGAGCACCTGCACGATCACGGGATTCTCCGGCATTCATGTGAATCAGATTCTAAGTGTCGATATCGGGATTCACGCGGATGGAACGCTGGGCGCGCACAATGTGCTCTGCGAAGATAGCGACAACAGCGATACGGAAGTCGAAGGCATGATCACCGCAACGAACGTGGGGCAACAGCAATTCAGTATCGTGACGCTCGGGGAATCGGCTAGCGTCTCGGGATTGCAAATCGGCGATGTGGCGACAGTGCACTACTCTGCCGCGCCTCAGACGCCTTTTGATGTGGATTTTGCGCATGCCGACACCGTGCAGGTCAGTACGGCCGGATTTCTTTTCGCCGCGCCCACCGACTTGAGCGTCGGCCAGCAGGTGTCCATCCGGCGCAACGCCAGTTCATCGGGAAATTCCATCACCGCGGACCGCGTTCGCTTGCGGTCGTCGCGGATCAGCGCGAACGTTCAATCGGTCGGCGCGCCCAATATCAACCTCGGGAGCATCCCATCGATCTTTTCAGGGCACGGGGTAACGCAGATACAAGTGCAGACTTCCGCGCAAACAATTCTTTCCGAGAACAACGCGGCCATTGTTTTCACGCAAATATCCGGTTTCCGGCCTGATTTCCGTGCGCGGGCCGCTGTTTAATGTCAGCGGCACACGGACCCTGGTTGCGACCAAGGTTGTTCTGAAGCCTTAACTCCGGCAATCCTCGCATGGTTGCGGAAGCCAGCGAAAACAAAGGGCCGGAACGCGGCAAGAGCGTTCCGGCCCGAACTGTTTCAGGCTGAAATCAGGCGGGCAGCGGCGCGCTTTCCACGCGCGACATCCGGTAAAATCCCATCAGCACGGCGCCGGTCCCCCACAGCAGAACCACCAGCCACGTCAGGCCGCCAAGAATCGGAATGAGCCTGGCCACGTGCAGGATCAGCAGGCCCAAAGCCATGCGGCCAATCACCGCGCCGGTTTGAGTGGACGTCACGCCCAGAATCCTATTCCCCAGCCAGGCGCCGACGAAAACTTGCGCCAGATACAGAATCGGAGCGTAGAGCAGTGCGCCGGCCACTCCCGCGGCCATGCCGATAAACGACAGCAGCACTCCCAGCACGAGCACAAAGATGCCGGAAATAAATGCCAGCGCTCCCACGCCCAGCGGCAGCCCGATCGCGCCCGCTTCCCGCAGCGTCGCCCGAAAGAATCCGGGAAGCACCGTGAGCAGCAGAATTCCGGCAAGCAGCGCCGCTCCGTAACCGATGATTGCGTGGATCACCTGCCGCGCCTCCGAGCGCCTCGACCGGCCAACTTCCTGCGTAATTTCCGTTCGCATGGGGCTTGCCAGTTTGGCTCCCGCTGCCACCGATGGCTGCTGCCGGCCCTGAAACGTTGCCGGCCCGTCGATTTCCGCCGTCGAAGCCACATCGAGATTTCCCCCGCGAATCCACACTTGCCCGCCGATCAATCCATCCAGGTCGCTCCTGCCGATCATTCCCATCAGATCGCGCTGGATCTTTCCCTCCAGGTCCGCCTCGCCCGCGAGGGCAATCATTCCGCCGCCCACGTTCCCTTTCGGCGTCGACCGTGATCGAGCTTGCAAAGGCCGTGACATTTTTCCCAATCGAGCCCTGCAAGGTGGCATGCTGCGCAAAGACGCGCGCATTTCCGTCCACGGTGCCGTCGATCAGCGCCTGCCCGGCAAACGCGATGACGTCGCCGGTGACGTGGCCGGTCACGGTGAGGTCCCGGGTAAAAACAATCAGGTCGCCTTCCACCGTGCCGTCAATGCGCACCGAAGGTCCGGTGGCAATCAAATCGTTGTGAATGGTTTCGCCGGCCGGAACCAGGACGGCGCGCCCGCGCCGCACCTCGGCAGCGCCGGCCGGTTGCGGCAGCGCCATCGCCATCAGCAGCGCCGGCAGAACCAGCGCCGATGGCCGCGGGACGCCGCAGGCGCCGCCTCACCAGGCCCAGCGCCAGGATCACGACCGCGAGTAAAGCTGCAATTTGTAGAATGTCCACAAGATCACCCCATCCTTCCCAGAACGCCCCGCTGAACAGCATCATGCTCATCAGGTTCGTTCCGCCGAATCCCGCATTGTTCAATTGATCGAGCCAGGGACCGATTCCATCGTTCCACACCCAATAGGCGCTCGCGGCAAACGCCGCAAAGGCGAGCGACCAGACCCAGGACGGCGCAGCTCCGGGTTTGCGAGCCGAGCAGCCGCGCCGGAATCGATTCGTCTTCCTCGGTCAACGCTCCCGACAAAAATTTCGATTCGCGTTCCAGCGAGCGCAAAAGCTCGCGGCACGCGCGCGCATTCGCCGCGTGCGCAGCAAGCTCCCGGGCGCGCGAATCCTCCAGCTGGCCTTCGAGATACAGCAGGCACGCCATTTCGTCAAAATGAATCATGCTGTGCCTCCGGCGCGGCGTTCGCGGCGCCGTGCCCTCCCAGGATGTCGCGCAACTGGTGGCGCGCCCGCAGCAGCACCACTCCCACGAAGGTGCGGCGCACGCCCAGCGTGTCGGCAATTTCGTCGTAGCTCATCTCCGCGTAATAGCGCAGCACCAGCGCCATGCGCGAACGCGTCGGGCAGATGATCCAGCGCGCGGCGCACTTCCTGGCTGGTGTGTTTCTCGATCAATTGTTCCAGTTGCCCGGGATCGGGATGCTCGAGCGGCATGTTTTCGATTTCGCCGGTTTCCAGGTCCTGCCGCACTTTTCTGCGCCGCAGCAGATCCCAGCAGTGATTCGCGGCCACGGTATACAGCCAGGCGCTGAACGGCCGGCTCGCATCGTATTGCGAAAGCTTCTGCCGGACTTTAATGAAAATATCCATGGTGGCGTCTTCGGCGTCCTCGCGAGTGGGCATCGCCCGGCGGCAAAACCGGAAAATGGCGGGCGCATACAGGCGATACAGTTCGCCCCAGGCGTCCGCGTCTCCGGACTTCGCCCGGGCGATCCGCTCCTGGACGCCAGCCTGTTCCGCGGGGTTCATCCCCTCGGGATGTCTCCTCGCATCCATTAATGTGTACGCATCGCTGGGGTGAAATATTTCATGTGTGGATCGCGATCCCGCGCCGGGTGAAAAGAACTCTCTGGCCTGGGGCCACTCTAACAAATTCAATTGGTTTCCGGGGCGCGGCTTCGGGTGTACACTCGCAGGCCGGGAATCCCCCGTAGGACGCAAGATACGCCATATTTGGATTGAGTTCGCGCAATTTTGCCGCGCCGGCATAGCCACGGCACGCAGCCAATTTGTTAACAGGAGGAAACATGTCGGGTCGAGAGTACGCGCGCAGTTATCTGCTCACCGGTTTGACGATCGTATTTCTGCTGATCGGATTTGCAATCATGCCCGCCGCCGCTCAATCGCAGCCTGAAAGCAAGAACATGGATCTGGTCGGCTACAGCGATTTGCAGGGGCGCAGCGCCTATCAACCCTCGATCCACAAGCAGGGCAATCGCTGGATTGCGTACATCGGCCACCATGGCGGCTCGGCGATGAATCCGCTGACCGGAAAAATGGAAGACAACGGGACGTCCATCGTGGACGTGACCGATCCGAAGAGCCCGAAATATCTGGCGCACATTCCCGGCGATCCGCGCGTGCCCGGCCCGGGAGAAACCGGCGGCGCGCAGATGACGCGCGTGTGCGATGGAGCCACGCTGCCGCACGGAGATAAGAACAAAACTTATCTGCTGCGCACGCGCGGCACCAATTCCCACGAAATATGGGACGTTAGCGATCCGGCCAAGCCCAACCGGCTCACTGTGGTGCTCAGCGGACTGGTCGACACGCACAAGAGCTGGTGGGAATGCGACAGCGGAATTGCCTTCCTCGTTTCGGGCAAGCCCGGCTGGCGCGCCAAGCGCATGATGCAGGTGTACGACCTGAGCGATCCGAGCGAGCCCATTTTCGTCCGCGACTTCGGCCTGCCCGGCCAGCAGCCCGGCTCGACTGGCTTTCAGCCCATCGACATGCATGGAGCAATTTCCACCGGGCGCCGCGGGGCAACCGGGTCTATGCAGGTTACGGCACTTCTCACGGCGGCATCTTCGAGATCCTGGATCGCGAAAAACTGCTCAAGGGCCCCAAGGATCCCACCGAAGCGAACCTCGACTACCCGGTCATCGGCAGATTCGATATGCCGGATGAAGCGGGCTCACACACCACCTACCCGCTGATCGGAATGGACTTGCCGGAATTCGCCAAGAACGGCGCGCAAGGAAAAAAGAATTTCCTGATCACGGTTGGCGAGTCTACAGACAACGAATGCCGCGCGCCCCGCCAGATCATGCGCATCTTCGACATCACGGAAGAGTCTCATCCGCATCGGCATTTCCACATGGACGGTTCCGGAGGCGAGCGGCAATTTCTGCAGCCGCGGCGGGCGGTTCGGCACGCATTCCACCAACGAAAGCATGTCCCCGATCTATTACAAGAAGATCATCTTCGTCGCGCACTTCAACGCCGGCGTGCGCGCCGTGGACATTCGCGATCCGTTTCACCCCACCGAAGTCGGCTACTACATTCCCGCCGTCACCGCCAACACCGACAAGCGCTGCGTCGGCACCGGCGACGCCCAGAAATGCAAAATCGCCATCCAGACCAATAACGTGGAAGTGGACGACCGCGGATACATCTACATCGTGGACCGCGCCAATACGGGGATGCACATTCTGCAACTCACCGGAGACGCCAGGAAGATCGCGAATCTGCCGTAAACATGGGCGGCCAACGGCGAATTCCGGGCGGCATAATCCTTTCCATTTTATGGATCGGAATTGTGTTCGCATTTCCGCTCCCGGAAAAGCTCGGCAATCCGCACAACAAAACGCGCGCCCGGCTGCCGCGAAGCACAAAGCCGGCGTGGATGCGCGGGACCTGACCGGCGTTTGGGATACGCAGAACCCGCGCGGATTTCAGCCCAATACGGCCGCGTTTCCCGGCGAGGTTCCTCCGCTCACGCCCTGGGGACAGGAGCAATTTGAGGCCACGCGCCCGGCTTACGGGCCGCGCGCCGTTCCGGATTCGACCGATCCCGTGAATCCCACCAAACTCGGCGCGCACGGATGTTATCCGCCGGGCGTGCCGCGGATTTATCTGCATCCGGTTCCCATGGAAATTTTTCAGATTCCGGGACGCGTCTTTTTGCGCTTCGAGTTCGATCATCTGCTGCGTGAAATCTGGACCGACGGCCGCGGCCATCCCGAGCGATTGGAATCCGACGTACATGGGCCACTCGATCGGCAAGTGGGAGGGAGACACGTTCGTTGTAGACACCGTTGGATTCAATGACAAGACCTGGCTCGACCGGTTGGGTCACCGCCACAGCGAGGATTTGCACGTCGTCGAGCGTTTTCGCCGCGTCGATCATGACACGTCTGCAGGACGACATCACCATGGAAGACCCGAAAACGTTTACCAGGCCGTGGAAGACGCAAGTAATTTTCGCATCTGCGCCCGGACTGGGAAATTCTGGAGCATGCCTGCGCGGACAACGCGAATTTCGACGAAAATTTGCAGATGCAGGGGCAGGGGAAGTAAAGCTCGCTATACCTTCGGATGAGTTGGGCGGAAATGTGTCCCGGAACTTCTAAGAGAATTAACACAGAGAACACAGAGGATCACAGAGAAGTGCAGAGAAGAAGAGGGACATCGGTAGCTCCGAACATGCCGTTTCCTCGTGCCGCCGGAGACCCAGGCCTCTCTGTGGCTTTTCTCTGTTCTCTGTGTCCTCTGTGTTAAGGTTTTCTTTGCCGTGAGACTATGCCCGGGGAGGCATCTTGAAACGACATCTGCTTCGCGGGGCGGCTGTGGCTATGCTCCTGGTCTTGGCTCAGGCGCGCGGTCTTCCGCGCATCATGGCACCGCCGCATACGATATGGAGAAATCACTGACGCTGAAGGGCGTGGTCGTCAGCTATGAATTCATCAACCCGCACGCCGAAATTCGCGTGGCCGTCACCGACGACACCGGCCACACCGTGAACTGGCTCGCCGAAACCAATAACCCGAACCGCCTGGCGCGGCGCGGATGGAGCCGGAACACGCTGAAACCGGGCGACGTCATCACCATCACCGGCAACCCGGTGAAAAGCGGCGCTCCCGATCTGCGCCTCACGAAAGTCGTTCTGGCCAATGGGACCGAACTCGACCCGCTCTAGCAAAGTTCGAAATCCTGTGGCAAACTTTACGTCATGGGAAACAAAGACGCACGAAGCCGTGAAAAAAAGAAACCGAAGAAGAAAGAACCCACGCGAGCCGAGCTCAACCGGCCTGTTCCTCGAATTGTCGTTGTAAAAGAAACGCCAAAATCATAGCGACGTCTTTCAGTAGCGCGGGCTTCAGCCTGTGGGGTTTAATTTTGCACCATCCAGCAATATCTAACCCGCACAGGCTGAAGCCTGCGCCACCGGAACTACTTTCCCGTCCATTTCGGCGGGCGCTTGTGCAGGAACGCGTCCATGCCTTCGCGGAAATCCCCGCTCTGGTAGCACATCAGGATCAGGTCGCGGTCTTCCCCGGGAATCGCTTCTTCCTTGATGCGGCGCAGGGCTTCCTTTGTGGCGCGCAGCGTGAGCGGCGCGTGTGACGCCACCGTTCGCGCCAGCTCGTCGGCGCGGCGCTGCAAACTTTCGTAATCCGGCAAAATTTCATTGAGCAGTCCGATCCTGCCGGCCTCTTGCGCGTCGATCAGACGCGCCGTAAAAATAATATCCTTCACGCGCGCCGGCCCCAGCAGCGAAACCAGCCTTGCGTAATTCGCAATCGACAGGCAGTTGCCCAGCGTGCGGCTGATCGGCACGCCGAAGCGCGCGTCGGCCGTGCCGATGCGCAGGTCGCAGCAGCCGGCGATCGTGAATCCGCCGCCGGTGCACGCCCCGCCGATCGCGGCGATCGTGGGCACGGGGCAGGTTTCCAGCGCGCTCACCGTGCGCTCGATGCGCGCTTCATAGCCCATCACGTCTTCGCCCGAGGAAAATTCCCGGAACTGCGAAATGTCCGTGCCCGCGGCGAATGCTTTTCCTCCAGCGCCGGTCAGCACCAGCGCCTTTATCGAGGAATCGTTTTGCGCTTGTTCGCAGATCTCCCGAAGCCGCTCGTACATCGCAAAGGTGAACGAATTGCGAGCCTGCGGGCGGTTGAACGTAATGCGCCCGATGCCGTCGTGGATTCTCGTACAGAAGTTCTTCGCTCATCGGGTGTTCGCCTTTGCCGTGCCGGAAATTTTTACCGCGCCTTGCGCCGCCATCTCGTCGGCTTCGGCGTCGGAGAAGCCGTGCTCGCGAAGCACCTCGCGCGTGTGCTCGCCGAGCACGGGCGCCGCGCGCCGCACCGATCCCGGAGTTTCCGAAAATTTGATGGGCAGCCCGAGCGACGGCACGCGCCCGGCCACGGGATGCGTGGTCTCGACGATCATTTCCCTCGCCAGCGCCTGCGGGTCGGCGTGCATTTGCGCGATGTCCAGCACGGGTCCTGCGGGCACGCCCGCTTCCTCCAGGCGGCGCAGCCATTCGGCCGAAGTGCGCAACTTTGAATAGTGGAGTAAGCGCCGCCTGCAGTGCGGGAAGATTGCGCATCCGGTCGGCGTTGGTCGGCGAAGCGCGGGTCGTTCGCCAACTCCGGAGCTTCGAGCGCTTCGATCAGCCGCTGCCAATTTCGCCTGATTCGCCGCGCCCACGGTGATCCAGCCGTCGGATGCCGGAAATGCCTGATAGGGCGCGTTCAGCGGATGCGCCGTGCCCATCGGCCCCGGCGCCTGGCCCGTGGCAAAACAAATCGCCGATTGCCAGTAAGTAAATACGATGCCCGCCTCAAACAGGGAAGTGTCCACCAGTTGCCCCGCGCCCGTGGACGCGCGCGATTGCAGCGCGGCCAGAACGCCCACGCACGCCAGAATCCCGGCGGTGATGTCCGTGACGGGCGCGCCGATTTTCATCGGGGGGCAGCCCGGCCCTTCGCCCGTGATGCTCATCAGTCCGCTCATGCCCTGCGCCACCAGATCGAATCCGCCGCGGTCGGCATACGGCCCGGTGCGGCCGAATCCGGAAATCGAGCAATAGATGAGGCGCGGATGCAACGCATGCACCGCCTCGTAACCGAATCCCATGCGCTCCATCGTGCCGCCGCGGTAATTTTCGATCAGCACGTCCGCGTTCTGCAGCAGACGCGAGAGGACCTTGCGCCCCGCTTCGGTCTTCAGGTCCAGCGCGATGCCGCGCTTATTGCGGTTCATGATGAGGAACGCGGCCGATTCCTCGGAAATTGTCGGCGGCACCATCCGGCGCGAATCGTCCCCGCCCGGCACTTTTTCCACCTTGATGACGTCGGCGCCCATGTCGGCGAGCAGCATCGAACAGGTCGGCCCCGCCATGATCTGCGAGAGATCGATGACCTTGAGCCCGGCCAGCGGCCCTTGCGCTTTTTGTCTCCTCGACGTTTCTCCATGCCTGGACCTTTCCTGGTTTTTTCCGTTCCAGCAATACTATCCTTCCGCGCTGCGAAGGCCAAGAGCTTGGTCGAGTTTGTTCGACGGGAAGATTTGCCGGCTGCAAATTATTTCCTCTGGTCGATGCGCACGAGGTAGCTCACCAGTTCCATCGAGGAATTTTCCATTTCCACGTCGAAATTTTCGACTTTGCTGGTGAAATAGTTGTAGCACCACACGGCCGGCACGGCGACGAGCAAACCCAGCGCCGTCGTGACCAGCGCCTCGGAAATTCCCGAAGCGACACTCGTGATTCCCGCGCCCCGCGCGGGGCCCCGAGGCGCGGAACGCGTTCATGATCCCCACCACGGTGCCGAACAAGCCCACGAACGGAGCCGTCGAGCCGATCGTCGCCAGGCCGCTCAACCCGCTCTTCAATTCCGCGTGAATCGTGGCGATGGAGCGATCCAGGCCCCGCTCGGCGGCGTCGATCAGTTCGGTGCGCGAAGCGTGCGCCGGAGCCGACGTAAATTCCGTGAGCCCCGTAGCCACCATCGCGGCGATGTGGCTCTTGCGATTTCGCCCGGCGACGGAAATCGCTTCATCGAGTTTCCCTTTTTCGAGCACGGGCGTAACTTGATTAACGAACAGCACCGACTGGTGCCGCGCCGCGCGGTAACGCAGCCCGCGTTCGGCCGCCACGCAAAGCGAAATCACGGACATCAGGAGCAGCATGATGACCACTCCCTTCGCGGTCCAGCTCATCGCATGCAGCATGCCCATCAGGTTCCAGTCCATGGAAGCCTCCTCGCGCGCCGAAAATCTGTTCACTGGGTCTTATAGACACCGGGGCGGCGAAATTTGTGCCGCACGTGTATTGGGAAGTTGGACCGGCGCTCTCATTGAAATGCGGAAGAGCGCGATGGGCGGTTTCAAAGCTTCTGTTTCGGCGTGCAGGTAAGGATACAGTAGAAGCTCCCGAGCCTCTCATGTAAGGTTCGTAGTGTCCCCCAAGACAGAAAAAGAGCACGGGCCCTGATGTGATGCCCGCAGAAAGATAATGACTGAAAAGCTTCCATCGGTAGTCATCGTCGGCCGCCCCAATGTGGGCAAATCGACTATTTTTAATCGCCTGACCGGCACGCGGCGCTCGATCGTGACCGACGAGCCGGGAATCACGCGCGACCGCATCTATGGCACGGCGACGTGGCAGGGACGCACGTTTGAGGTGGTCGACACCGGCGGAATCGTGCCGGACGACAAGGCCGCGATCCCGCGCGAAATTCTGCGGCAGGCGCAGATGGCCATTGAGAATGCGTCGCAGTTGCTGCTTGTGGTGGACGCGCGCGCGGGGCTGATGCCGCTGGACATGGAATTGGCGCAGTTGCTGCGCCGCACGGGGAAGCCTCTGGCGATTCTGGCGAACAAGGTCGATACGCAGATGCAGGAGTCGCTCACGGCGCCTTTTTACGAGCTTTCGAAGGAAGTCTATCCGGTTTCCGCCGAGCACGGCTACGGCTTCGACGAATTGCTCGAGGCCATTACGGCGCCTGGCAGGCTGCAAACCGTGCCGGAATCGGCCGAACGCGTGAGACGGAAACTGAGTCCCTTTTCCACGAGCAGGATGCGGAGCTCCGGCCGCGCTGACGCTACGGACGATTTGCAGGAAGAGCCGGTAAGTAAAGAACGAAATCGCCCATCAAATCAACGTGGCGATTATCGGCCGGCCCAACGTCGGCAAGTCGACGATGCTGAATCGCCTTGCGGGCGAGGAGCGCTCGATCGTTTCGGACATTCCGGGAACCACGCGCGACGCCGTGGATACGATCGTGAATCGCGGCGAGCGGACGTACCGCTTCGTGGATACGGCCGGGATTCGCCGCAAGGGCAAGACGAAACTGATCGCCGAAAAATTGAGCGTGGTAATGGCGCGGCGGCACCTGGAACAGGCCGACGTGGCGCTGCTGATCGTGGACGCGAGCCTGGGCGTGACGGCGAGCGACGCCAATATCGCCGGTTACGCCGAGCAGTCCGGCTGCTCGGTGATCATCGTCATGAACAAGTGGGACCTGGCGGTGGAAGCCGCGGCGGAAAAAGCCGCGCGCGAACTGAAAAGCCAGGAAACGAAGCCGCACGTGGTCGAGTCTTCCTATCGGCGGGCTGCAAATGCAGCCCGCACCCAGTCGCGCAAGCACACTTCGGTGGTGCGCAAAAAAGCGTTCACCGGAAAAGTTAATCCCGCGCAACTGGTCGAGGACTACGAAACGATCGTGCGCACGCGCTTCAAATTTCTCGACTACGCGCCGATTGTTTTTCTTTCGGCGAAGACCGGCGAGCGCACCGAAAAATTATTCGACCTGATCAACCGCGTGGCCGACGCGCGCCGCCGGCGCATCTCGACCGGCGAGCTGAACCGCTGGCTCAAGTCGGTGGACCTGGACCGCGGCACGTCGCCCGCCGTCGCGCAAGGTGAAGATCTACTACGTGACGCAGGCCGGGGCATCGCCGCCGACGTTTATCCTGTTCACCAACCAATCCAAGCGGCTGCATTTCAGCTACGAGCGGTTCCTGGAAAACCAGTTGCGCAAGACGTTCGATTTCCTCGGCGCGCCGATCCGTTTCCTGCAGCGCATGAAGGAAAAGCGCGATCGCGAGCGAAGCCGCGCGCCCGTTCCCGGGCGGCCGTATAAAGGGCGCAAAGCGCGAGAGAAAAAACCTTCGTAACTCTCAAGAATGCCTGGGTGCGTTCGCAGACGCGCAGAAAGGTAGGACAGGCTTCAGCCTGTCGGGTTTCGTGATCCCCATTGCGCATCGCAAAACCAGACAGGCTGAAGCCTGTCCTACGTAAGCCGTTGACACCTGCCAGAATCGGTTTAGGATACGGTTGCTGGTCTGCATTGGGGACCGCCCGCAATAGGAAAAATAATGGAAGGCAACGGACAATTCGAGTCGGCCCTTCCGGACAAGAACCTGTTCCGGATCGGCGAGGTCAGCCGCCTGACCTCGACCAAGCCGTTCGTCCTGCGTTTCTGGGAGACGGAATTTCCGATGCTCCAGCCGGTGAAGAGCCCCAAGGGCCACCGGCTCTACCGCCGCGAGGACATTGAGACGGTCCTGGTCATCAAGCGGCTGCTGTACGACGAAGGATTTACGATTGCCGGGAGCGCGGCGCCACCTGAGCGATCAGGCCGGCGAGCCGAACGATTCGGCCCAGTTGCACAGGCGCAAATGGCCGTGCGCGAACGCCGCGGAATCCGAGCCGCAGGCAGTTCGCCTGCAATATGCCACGCTGAACCGCAAGACGCTGCTGGACCTGCGCGATTCGCTCCGCTCATTGTTGACGGCTCTGGAATCCGAGTGATACGCTGAAGGCCTGTTTTTCCGATGCTGTTGGTCATCCGCCGAAGCGGACGGGCTATAACAACTTCGTACGAAACAGTCGGGACGTAGCGCAGCCTGGTAGCGCGCACGCTTGGGGTGCGTGAGGTCGCTGGTTCAAATCCAGTCGTCCCGACCATTTTTTCCTCTTTATCCCGCTTGAACGTTCACCCCCCTGATTGTGCAACCTAGTTAGTTGACTTTGAACGATAGCTTCGTCACAATTCCGCTAATTCTTATGAAAGCCCCGCCATCCATGATGGGCGACCGCACGGAGGGCCAACCCGTTGCGCCCGATAAGGACTACATTCAGCCAAACCTGAGCCACGGGCTGCGTATTTGGTGGGCTATCTTTTGGCGAGCAACGTTGCTTAGCAGTATTTCGTTTGGCGGGCCAGTTTTGGCGTTCCACCTGGTCCTTCCGTCGTACTGGTCTTATTCCGTGGATTACGCTGCGACTTTGGCCATGATGTATTTTATTTTGAGAAAACGGTTTCGTGGATTCCAAATCCGTTTGGTATCGAAAAGCGACCGAAGTCGGTTGCTGGAGCCAACGGTCTGGCGCACTTTTCAAATTTGGTGTTTATTCACATGGCTTACACTCATCTAAACAATTTAGGAAACCATCTGTCCTGTCCATCTTGTTGGGCTTCATCCGTTCTGCTACAGTATTTAGGCTGGGTGGAACGAAGCTCAGGCAGCCTGCAGGGCATGTCACGGGTGGCCGGCCAGCCTTTCCAATAAGCGCCAAAGTGGCGCCCCCCGCATCTAAATATTCGCCATGGCACACATTCTCATAACCAACGACGACGGCATCCAGGCGGAAGGCCTGCGCGCGCTGGTGCAGGCGGTGGAAGGCCTGGGGACGATCAGCGTGGTTGCGCCGAGCCATGAGCGCAGCGCGGCGGCCCAATCACTGACCTTGCGGCAGCCGATCTTCTGGGAGCAGGTGGCCGAGCGGGAATGGGCGGTCGAGGGCACGCCGGCGGATTCGGTGATTCTGGCGCTCAATAAACTGCTGCCGAACCGGCCGGACCTGGTGATTTCCGGGGTCAATCGGGGCGGGAACCTGGGCGAAAACGTGTTTTATTCCGGGACGGTGGGCGCGGCCATGGAAGCGGCGATCAATCACATCCCGGCCATCGCCGTATCGGTGGCGCACAAGGGCAGGGGATTCCGCTTCGAGCATGCCGCGAAATTCGCGCGGGATCTGGCGCAATTGGTGCTTGCCGAAGGCATGCCGCAGGGCGTCCTGCTGAATGTGAACGTGCCGCTGGTCTGGAACGGAGGCGTGCGCTTCACGCGCCAATCCAAGAAGGTCACACGCAATATCCTGCAAGAGGGCACCGACCCGCGCGGGCGCGGCTATTTCTGGCTGCTTGAGCAGGAGCACATTGAAGGGCTCGATCCGGCAAGCGATTACGCCGCGATTTTCGACGGCGCCGCTTCCATCACCCCTCTGCAACTCGACCGCACGCACGAAACTTCGCTCAATCACCTGTCGCACTGGGCCGCCAAGCTGGATACCAGCGCGGAATCCGCCGAGCCCGTCGCCGTGACGCGTCCCGGCCAGAAGTAGCCGCGATCCGGAAGATCCTCCATCGCCCGCAAGCCTGAATTTCACGAGAAATTGACCCAAATCACTCGCGAACTTCATCCGCCGGGATGCTCATTAGTTGAACGTTCCCGGCTCAAGACTTTCTCCATTTTGACGATATAGGCCATTGCGGAGCTTCCGCACCGGTGTAACCCGCAGGCCCGCTTCGCCGAACTTGTCCCGCTAAGGAAAACAGATGAAACCCAGGATCTTGGTTGTGGAAGATGACAAGCTTCTCCGTCAGATGCTCAACCATTGGCTGGAGAAGGAAGGCTATGAGCCGGTCCTTGCCGAGACGCTGGAAGAGGCCTTCATGGGCATTGCCACCGAACCTCTGCCGGATGCCGTGCTTCTGGATATTCATCTGGGGGCGAAGAGCGGCCTCACCTTGGTCCACTGGGCGCGCAAGCAGAGGCATCTGGCGCACATGCCCATTGTGGCCGTGACCGGGGATGACACGCTGAAGGATCGAAAACGCTCGCACGACGCGGGGTGCGATGCTCACTTCACTAAACCTATTGATTTCACTGCGTTACGGAAATATCTCGCTTCCCTGGGCGTCTATTCCACCACCTAGTCCTGGAACCCAGGCTTTGCCACGTACTTAACTGGCCGAACTCGCCGATTTTTTTCTAGCCCAGGACGCCCCGAAGGCTTCATGATTCCTGCGTGAAGCGCCCCGCCGATAGCGATGTGTCCGGCTTTCCGTCCGTGGTCGATTTCGGCCGCGAACTCTGCGGCGATCTGGCGGAGGCGGAATCGCGCGAGTGGCTGGTGACCAATGGCATTGGGGGATATGCCTTCGGGACGGTCGCGGGGCTAGAGACGCGTTGCT
Source organism: Terriglobia bacterium (assembly GCA_963779275.1). GTDB lineage: Bacteria > Acidobacteriota > Terriglobia > Acidiferrales > UBA7541 > Palsa-360. The sequence goes on along the minus strand of CAVZXL010000011.1, from coordinate 319,831 downwards.
ACCACGGGCTGCTGGTCGCCGCGCTAAAGCCGCCACTTGGCCGCACGCTGCTGCTGGCCAAGCTGGACGAGACGGTCTCGTACGGCGGCGAGCGAATTCCAACTTGCCACCAACCGGTGGGTTGGCGGTGAGGTTGCTCCCGATGGCTTTCGCCTGGTCGAGCGGTTCCATCTGGAAGGGACCACACCGGTGTGGACATTTGCACTGGCCGATGCGCTGCTGGAAAAGCGCGTCTTTATGCAGGCGGGCGCGAACACTACCTACGTCCTCTACCGCCTTGTGCGCGCCAGCCGCTCCCATCAATCTATCGATAAAAGCCCTCGCGGATTATGGCGCCGAACACTGCGTCGACAGCCGCCGGAGATTTCCCGATGGAAATTACCAGTCGTCGAACGCGGATTGCGCGTCGCGGCATTTGACGGCGCCATGCCATTTTATGTTTTGAGCAGTAGCGGCACGGTGCGGATGGCCGGCGAGTGGTATCGCAATTTTGACCTTGCGGCCGAGCGGGCGCGCGGGCTCCGCGATCACACCGATCATTTTCTCGCGGGAAAATTCACCGCAACGCTGTCCCCCGGGGAATCGCTCACGATCGTCGCGAGCACGGACGCTTCGCCATCCCTGGACGGGGAAGCGGCTTACGCAGCGCGCGCGGGAACAGACCGCGCGCATTGCTCGAAGATTTCAGGAAAGCGAACGGCAGAGCGGCGCGCCCCGCTCCTCCGGCCAGTCGAGCAACTGGTGCTGGCCGCCGATCAATTTATCGCCGCTCGGCCGCTGGCGGAGCAATTCCCGAGGCGCAAACGATCCTGGCGGGCTACCCGTGGTTCGGCGATTGGGGACGTGACACGATGATCGCGCTTCCCGGGCTTTGCCTGGCGACCGGGCGTCCCGCGGTGGCGCGAAATATCCTGCGCACGTTCGCGCGCTTCGTGAACGAAGGGATGCTGCCGAATAATTTCCCGAGCGGCGGCGACGCGCCCGCCTACAATACGGCCGACGCCACGCTCTGGTATTTTCTGGCCATCCGCGAATATTTCGAGGCCACGAACGATACCGGCCTTGTGGGCGAACTGTTTCCCGTGCTCGACGCCATCGTGGACGCGCACGTTCGCGGAACCCGCTACAACATTCATGTCGATGCCGGCGATGGCCTGCTGTACGCGGGAGAGACGGGCGCTGCCCTGACCTGGATGGACGCAAAAGTCGGAGGCCGCGCGGTGACGCCGCGCATCGGCAAGCCGGTGGAGATCAACGCGCTGTGGTTCAACGCGGCATGGTCCATGACGCTGTTCGCGCGCGCGCTGGGGCAGGCCTCGGACCGCTATGAAATTCTGGCCGCGCGCGCGCGAACCGGCTTCGATCGCTTTTGGAATCCTGCCAAAGACAATTCTGTTTCGATGTGATCGACGGGCCGTGGGGCACGGAGGCAAGCAACGCGGCGTTGCGCCCCAATCAGATCTTTGCGGTTTCGCTGCCCGAGTCTCCCTTGCCGCCGGATCGCCAGACGGCCGTTGTCGATGTGTGCGCGCGCGAGCTTCTCACGTCATTTGGTTTGCGCAGCCTGGGCCGGAAAGAACCCGGCTATGTGGGGCGTTACGCGGGCGGCGTCGAACAACGCGACGCCGCCTACCATCAGGGCACGGTGTGGGGCTGGCTGCTGGGCCCGTTTGCGCTCGCCCACTTGCGCGTCTATCAGGATGCCGAGATGGCGATGTCCTTCCTCGAACCGATGCTTCGCCACATCGCGGCCGCCGGACTCGGCACGGCCGGAGAAATCTTCGATGGCGATGAGCCGTTTGCGCCCAACGGCTGCATCGCGCAGGCCTGGACCGTGGGAGAGACGCTGCGCGCGTGGCGGCGGATTAACGCAAAAATTTATGAGAAGAGTCGATTAAGTAGGACAGGCTTCAGCCTGTCGGGGTTAGGCGCGGCAAGCTGGATGCTCCATACACCAACCCCGACAGGCTGAAGCCTGTCCTAACTGGAGACGAACAACTAAATCTTCCCGCTCTTGCGGTGAAGCTTTCTACCGGCGGAATCTGCCAAATCGCGGGCCGTACCCGTAGCCTCCGTAATATCCGAAGCCCAATGGGCCCGGATAAAAGCACGTACGGTAATAACGCGTAGGGATAACTGTAGTAGTAAGGAGGCGGCGGATAGCCGGGGCCTCCGAGACCCTCCAAATGTTGCCGTCCGGCGTGGAAGGCCCGCGCGAATCATAGTCGTCCTGCGTACACGGCAAGAATGCGAACTGGCTGCGCTCGGTATTGATCGTGACCGGAGCTTGCAAACGGAACGACAGGACAGTTTCGGGAGCAAGAACGGTAGGCTTGCCTCGCGTAGCCAGCACTCCGATCAAGCCCGCAGCCGCGCCCACGCCTGCGCCGATGGCCGCGCCGGTGCCGCCCTCCGCGACCGCGCCAATGGCCGCGCCGACGCCTGTTGTGGTTCCCACGACGGCGGCCTCCTGCCCGTGCGAAGTGCCTGCGGTGGTCTGCAGCATCTGCGTTTGCAGAGGCACCTGCTGGCCGTCGACGAGCGTCAATTCGCCAAGCTGCACTCCCAATTGCGAAGTTCCGCTGCCGCGTCCCGCTTTCTTGGCCACGGCCACCGTGCCGGTTTCGGCCTGTCCGCGGCGCGCGACCACCCAGCCGTCCACCACGAGCGGCTGGTCCAGAACGGCGCTAAAAGTGTCGCCAGGCGCGTTGCGGTCGCTGGAGAGCCACTCGTCCGAGCGCACGCGAATGATGGTGCCTGCGGGCAGTGTCAGCGTGGCGGGGGGCACGGCCTGGTTCGGTCCGACTGCTGAATTGCGGTGGATTCGGCGATGATTGATCCGGCGGCTGCTGATCCTGAGGATTTTGCTGTTCGATATTCGCCTGGACTTCGCCGGCTGATTCTGCTGGGCGGACAAGGACACGGCGCCAAACGAAAACGCCACGCCTAAACCAAGAAGCGCCAGTGTTCTTAAAAAATGCGATGTTCGGTCTTCAGTGCTGGGCTCGTCATAAATGCTCCTGTGCGAATTATCTTCGGCAGCCCCCGATTTAGCCGGCCAAAGCTCGTCCTGATTCTGATTCTCTCACTCCCTTTGATGATTGAGTCAAAGGGTTAAGTTGTCCGCCAACAGGCGGCCGGCCGGGACGGCGGGGCGCGGAAGCGCGGCTTATGGCCGTGGCAACAACTGAGATAGAATCGCAAGCCGTGACACCGGAAAGCGAGATTCGATTGGGCACCTCCGCATTCACGGCGGCCGGATGGGAGAGCGCTTTTTATCCGCCGGGCATGAAGCCGTCGGATTACCTGAGCTATTACGCGACGCGGTTCGATACGGTGGAAGTCGACAGCACGTTTTACCGCACGCCCGCGATCTCGACCGTCAAGGGGTGGTACGCAAAAACTCCGCCGGGATTTTTGTTTGCGGCGAAAGTGCCGCAACTCATCACGCATGAAAAGGCGCTGCGCGATTGCGACGCGAGACGTTCAGCAATTCCTGCAGGCCATGGATTGTCTGGGCGAAAAACTGGGACCTCTGCTGTTCCAGTTCGGATATTTCAACAAGCAGGCTTTCCCCGGCGTGAAGGAATTTCTGGCGCGCCTTGCGCCGTTCCTGAAGAAGCTCCCGAAGGGCTACCGGTTTGCCCTGGAAATACGCAACAAGAATTGGCTGGTGCCCGAATTCGTCGAGACCCTTCGCGAAAGGCAGGTCGCGCTCGCGCTGGTGGACCACGTATGGATGCCGCGCCCCCGGCAACTGTTTGAAAAATTCGATCCCATCACGGCGGACTTCGCCTACGTGCGCTGGATCGGCGACCGCAAGGGAATCGAGGAGAAAACAAAAACGTGGACCAAGGTGATCCTGGACCGCGGCGCGGACATGGCCGAGTGGGTGGAAGTGCTGAAACCGATTCACAAACGCAAAATACAAATTCTGGCGTTTGCGAATAATCACTATGCCGGATACGGGCCCGGCACGATCGAACAGTTTCGAGAACTGTGGCAGCGCAAAGGCGGGGGAAAAATTGCGCCGCCGCAGGGAAAAGCGAACGCTGTTTGAGTAGGACAGGCTTCAGCCTGTCGCATTTTTTGCTCGCCGGCATAGTCTAAACCCGACAGGCTGAAGCCTGTCCTACCTAAACCGGCAACTCTTCGATGACTTTTGTTTCCTTGCGATCCGCCGGCATATTTCTGTTGCGCCACAGACTCAGCAGCGTTGCCGCCGCGGCGCAGAGCGCGGGAATCGCGCCGGCCAAGAGAATCTGGCGCGGGCCCCATCGCAACGTCAGCATGAGCCCGCCAAGCATGGGGCCGACAATCGAGCCGATGCGGCCGATCCCGAGCGCCCAGCCCACTCCCGTCGATCGGATCGCGGTCGGATAAAAAGTCGCGGCCAGCGCGCCCAGGGCTCCCTGCGCGCTCTGCACCGCGAATCCCAGAACCAGCGTGATGATCATCGTCAGCGTAAATGTTTGCGAAAATGCAAGAGCCACAATCAGCAGCGTGGACGCCGCGAACTCAGCCAGCAGAACCGCAAACGCTCCCCACCGGTCCGTCATGTACCCGGCCACGAATGACCCTGCCATTCCTCCGGCGCTGAACAGCACGACCGCCGTGATTCCAGCCGAAACCGGAGCGCCCGCCTGCTGCAACAGGGAAGGCAGCCAGCTCACCACGAAGTAGAGGATCAGGAGATTCATGAAGAAGGGAATCCACAGCAGAATCGTTCCGAGCGCGCGCCCGTCGGTGAACAAGGAAATTACGGGCATGGATTTGCGGCGATCCTCGCGCGAAAGCCCGGTGTACAAATCCGGGCTGGCCAGGTCCGGCGAAATACGCGCCATGATTTTGGCGATTTTCCGGTGATCGGCGCCGCGCACCTCCAGGAAACGCACCGACTCGGGAAGCACAAGATCAGAACCAACGACACCGCCAGCGGCAAAATTCCTCCCGCGTAAAAAACCGATTCCCAGCCCCATCTCGGCAGGATCACCCAGCTCACCAATCCGCCCAGAACGGCGCCGAGCGGCATGCCGCAAAAAAGTATGCTCACGTACACCGAGAGCATGCGCTTCGGGGCGTATTCCGACAGCAGCGCGACCACGTTGGCCAGCGCGCCTCCCAGGCCAAGCCCGGTAAGAAATCTCAGCATCTCCAGTTGATGGATCGTGGTGGCGCGGGCGTGAGCGCCGCAAAAACGCCGAAAGAAACGGTGCTGACAACGATCGGCCACTTGCGGCCCCAGCGGTCGGCAAACAATCCCGCTGTCAACGACGAAATCATCAATCCGAACAGAGCAGCGCCAAAAACCGGGCCGAAGGTGCGGACCGGAATGTGCATCGAACGCGCCATCGAGGGCGCCAGAAATCCGATGCTCTGCGCGTCAAAGCCGTCGAGCACGATGACCAGGCCGCACAACGCCATGGTCGCCATCTGGAAACGGCTCAACGGCCGCTGGTCGATCAGCTCGCTGACGGTGGTCGCGCGATTCATGCTGTCTCCACGGTGACTCGATGGTACTCCCGCTTACGGCACAGAAAGGGTAGGCGGACGCTAGCATAAGCGGCAGGCGTGTTCAACGAACTTCAGTGGAAACGCGATCCGGATCCTGCGCGTTGCAGCTCGGAGGCTGTTTGTGGAGGAGAATAAAGACGAAGTTCCGTGAGGCGCGCGATCCGGGAAAAATCCTTGTCCAGGCTGAAAAGAACCGGCGCGATTTTCCAAGGCAACGGCGGCGATCAGCGTGTCGATGGTCGTTAAACTGTAGCCTTTCGACCGAGCCAGCCGGAAAATTGCGGATGCTTCCCGATAAGTGGAGAAACCACGCGGCTCAAGCATGTCCCAGGAATGCCAGAAAGCCCTCGATGCGGCTCACCTCTCGCGTGAGACCCTGCAGAATTTCCGTTACGATCACGCCGGTTAGGGCGAAGGGCTCGGCTTGCTCGATCATGCGGCGCAATTCATGGCCGGCGCGGCCGGGAGAAGAACTGAAGAAATCGATCCACACGGAAGTGTCCACCAGGATCAACCACGATTCCTGCGCGCCCGCTTCAAGTCGCCCTTCCAGATTCCGCTTCCATAGAATTGCAGGATGCCTTTGCGGCTTTCCGATCGCACCAGCAGTTCCAGGGCCTTGTCCACGATCGCCCGTTTGGTCTTGAGGCGCGTCAGCTTCCGCGCCTTCCTCACCAGCGCGTCATCCAGCTCGATGTTCGTTCTGCTCATGTTTTAATGATACACCAATTTATGAGAATTAGGTGTATGCAGGGCCGGGCTTCATCGCGCCTCGTACACAGGTAGTGGCCCCGGAAAATCACCACCTTGCCGGATTTCGTTTGCACCGTTTTTTGAATGCACAACATTTTTTCTTTTAAGCCGTTTTTCCTCGGCATTCCTTGTGTCCGCCATCCGAAGCGGGTATGGTACGGCATGGCCGCCGACCACAATTCCGTGAACACACCTGCTCTCCGCTCCCAGCCAGCCCGCATCCGCGCCGAAAATTCACACCGGGGATTACGGGTCTGCGCGGCGAGATTCTTTCGCCGATGGAAACGCTGGCGCAATCGGTTTCCACCATCGCGCCCACGTCGACTCCGGCGGCGACCATTCCGCTGGTGGCGGCGCTGGCGGGCAACGGCACTTGGCTCGCCTATTTCCTGGCCACGATCGCGATCCTGCTGGTGGCCTGGTGCGTCAGCCGGTTCGCGAAATATTCCGCTTCTCCGGGATCGCTGTACACCTATGCATCCATGATTTTGCCTCCCTGGATGGGCGCGGTGGCCGCCTGGAGCCTGCTGCTGGCGTACGTGGCCACGGCGTCGAGCGTCATCGGCGGGTTCTATAATTTTGCAAACCTGCTGGCGGTTCACTTTGCGGGGCGCGAATTTTCGACCGTGGCCCTGGCGCTGCTGGTTACGGGAGCATCGATCTGGACGGCGTGGCGGGACGTCAAGATTTCCGCGCGCCTGATGCTGTGGATCGAAGCCGTCTCGCTGCTGGTAATCCTCGCGGTGGTCGTGCCGGTTCTGATCCGCCACGGCATGCATTGGGATCCCGACCAGATCCACCTGAGCGGGATGACCGGCAGCGGATTGCGGCTGGGACTTGTGCTGGCCATGTTCAGCTTTGTGGGATTTGAAAGCGCCACGACGCTGGGGGCGGAGGCGCGCAACCCGTTGAAAACGATTCCGCGCGCCGTGCTGCAGAGCGCGGTCATCGCGGGCGGATTTTTTATTATTTCGTCGTATGCGGAAGTGGTGGGATTTCACATGGCCGGGCAGGATCTGGGAACAAGCCTGGCTCCCATGCACGTTCTGGCCGGAGTGGCGGGCGCTCCCGTGCTTGGGTTGCTGATTGATTTCGGCGCGGCCGTGAGTCTTTTTGCCGGAACGCTGGGATGCATCACGGCGGCGGCGCGCGTGCTGTTGTTGATGTCGCATCACGGCCTGGCGCACGGAGGGTTTCGCGAGACACATGCGGTCAACGACACGCCCACGCGCGCGCTTGCTGGCTACCGGGATTGCGGCGGTTCTTCCGGTCGCCATTCTGGCCCACCTCGGTTCCAACGGGCTGGATGTTTATGGCTGGATGGGTTCGCTGGCGACGTACGGATTCATCGTCACCTACGCGCTGGTTTGCGCGGCCCTGCCCCGGTACCTGAGGAACCACGGCGTCTATCGGCCGGGGGCGCAGATTATTCCCTGGCTGGCGTTTTTGGCAATGCTCGCGGCGCTGGCCGGGAATCTGTATCCCGTGCCCGAAGGGCCATACGGAAAAATGCCCTACATTTATTTGGCTTATCTGGCGCGCGGGAATGCTTTGGTTTCTGGTGCAGGGACGCGCGAAAAACGGATCTCAATCTAAAACTTAGGTGAAGATAATTCCATTTGCTAAGGCTGATCTTCAGTGTCCGGTTGGACCAGCAGCACCAGCACGATTCCGATCGACCGTGAACATGCGGAACGCCGCGTCCTGGCCGTTCCAATTTTTCGATTGCCACATTAGAAACCATTCGCCGCCGACGGTCAGAAACGCAATCAGCCACATCAGCAGGCTCAGCGTCAGTGCCGCAATGGCCACGCGCTTGGCCTGGTGAAACGCGGGCGCGGTACGCGCGCAGGGCCTGAGCCAGGCGGACGCCGCCCCACCAGCTCAGCATCATGGTCAGAGTCTCCCACGCGATGATGGAAATGTAAAAGGCGGTATGCAGCGCCGGGCCGTTCATGGCGCGCCACATGCCGCGATTTCCCGGGAAAGTGGAATCCATCATCAGGACGTGGCGCACGAACTGGTAGTTCGAGTCGTAGTCCGTGATGTTGTTGAACACTACGAAGGTGTAGAAAAGCGCGACGCCGAAAACCAGCAGTGTTTTGATTGTTCGCAGGGTCATGGTTTTGCCGCGGAATGGAAAGTCTGAAAATACGCCGTCAGGGCGCCGATGGTCGCAATATCGTACGAGGGATTGCCGGGCATCTGGGCCTGCGGATTTTTTTGAAACAGGATCGCGGACGTATGCGCCGAAATCCTTCGGAGTGGCCGCCGCAAATGCGGCCAGGTCCAGCCAGGAAAAACCCGATTTTTGGCCGCCTTCGTTCCCCGAGTTATGGCACTTGAAGCAATTCTGCCGGGCGATCCGGTATCCCGCCTGCACGGCTGCATCCGCGGAACGGACTCCGCGCGGCGCGATCGAAGCCAAAAACAGTCTTCTCGTTGCGAAACTCGAGCCGCAATACGCCCCAGGGAATTTGCGGTTCGTCGCTGTGAGAAAGAACTTTAAACGCGGGACAAATTGTCGAGTGCGAGATCATGAACGGGCCCATGTCGTACTTGTGTTCCTGCGAATCCTTGGGCCAGCCTGCGGGCGGCTGCCCGTTTACGGTGAGGACGAGAACGGGATGATGCGCGGCTATATATTCGCGGGGATAGTTTGCCCGGTACTTGTCATCGCAAATCGCCACGACCATGGCCGATGCGGGCGCCGCGGCGATTCGTTTGGCCAAGTCTTCCAGGCGCACGCCGCCGATCTGTTCCGAGCCCGTGAAATTTGTATCGCCGCTCACGGTGAAATCCACTTGCGGCAGCGAGAGCAAATCGTCGCGCGTGAGAAAGCGCGTGGTTCCAGCGGGCAGGCCTGCCAGCTCGCCGCCCACTTCCAGATCGGATGCGAGATTGGCGAGTTTCCGCAATTTCAGGGCGGGCTGCGCGCGCCGGCGGAAGAAGAAGGCGCGCGCATTCGTGGTCGCGGATTGCGCGCGCGCAGATTTTGAAAGCAGCAAGACGAAACACAGAAAAAGGATGCGCGTCGCCGAGCGTCGCATGGCACATACTAGCGCAAGGCCGCGTAATCGCAAGCGGGAATCTTGCGTGGTGCATGCGTGTGCTAGACTGTCGTGACATTTTTATTGGATGGAGGCGGCGAAAACCATGGCGGCGTCAGCGGAAGAAAAACTGAAGGCACTGGGCATTGTTTTGCCGTCCTTGCCCGAGCCGGGCGGCAACTATTTGCCGGCGAAGACGGCCGGGAACATCGTGTATCTGGCCGGAGTGATTTCCATGCGCGATGGGGAAGTGATTGCGGGAACGGCGGGCGCGGATCGCACCATCGAGGAAGGCTACGCGGCGGCGCGCGCCTGCGCCCTGACGCAATTGGCCGTGCTGAACGCCATCTGGGTTCGCTCGACGCGGTGAAAAACATCGTCGGTGTGAACGGATACGTGAATGCCGTTCCCGGATTTCCCGATTCTCCGCGTGTGATTAACGGAGCTTCCGATCTGTTCATCGAGATTTTCGGCGACGCGGGCCGCCATGTGCGCGCGGCGATCGGAGTGAGCGCGTTGCCGCGAAATGCGCTGGTTGAACTGCAAATGACCGTGGAAATCAGGGGGAACTGATGGCCGAACATTCTCTTTCCGCATTGCCCACGCACTCGAAATGGAACCGCGCGCTGCGCCCGCGCCTCACCATCGCTCCCGGCGACACCGTGCACATGGAATGCGTCGATTCCAGCGGCTCGCAAGTGCATCCCGGCATGACCCTTCCGGAATATCTCAAAATCGATCGCGACCTGATTCACGCGCTCACCGGGCCGATTTATGTGGAGGGCGCCGAGCCGGGCGATGTGCTGCAAGTGGACGTGCTGGAAGTGAAAGCACAAAGGTTGGGCGTGGACCAGCGTGGTCAGCGGCCTCGGTTTTCTCAAGCAGCGTTTCACCGACCGTTTTTGTTTCTGTGGAAATTGGAAGGCGCGGTGAGCCGTTCCCTGGCGCCCGCGGTTGTGCCGTTGCGTCCCTTTTGCGGTGTGATGGGCGTCGCGCCCGCCGAGGACGGCGAATTCCGCACGCGCCCGCCCGGCATTTTCGGCGGAAACATGGACGTGCGCGAGTTGTGCGCCGGAGCGACGCTGTATCTTCCTGTTCTGAATCGCGGCGCGTTGTTTTCCGCGGGCGATGCGCACGCCGCGCAAGGCGATGGGGAAGTGTGCATCAACGGAATGGAATGCCCGGTGGACGCGACCCTGCGTTTTCAGCTGCACAAAGGCCGGCCGCTTTCCGCGCCGATGATCGAAACGCGCGCGCGGCAAAAACGACGCGACGCGGCCGCCGGCGAATGGATCGTCGTCGAATCGGCCACCGACTCGACCGTCGCCGCGCGCGCCGCGACTTCCCGCATGATCGATTTTCTCGCCGCGCAATGGGGATTCAGCGAAGTTCACGCCTACATCCTGTGCAGCGTGGCCATGAATCTGCGCATCAGCCAGGTCGTGAACGAACCGATGTTCACGGTTTCGGCCGCCATTTCAAAGAAAATCCTGCCGCAAAGGAAAATTTCTGACTGCAATCCCATGCAAATCAACGACCCCGAAACCGTCGCCGAATTGCAGCAGCTCTATCCGCAATACGAAACCGCGCTGGTCTCAAACGACGCGGACACGCTCACGCGCATGTTCTGGGCGTCGCCGCATACCACACGATTTGGCCAGACCGAGAGCCTGCACGGAATCGATGAGATCGCGGCGTTCCGCAAGGGCCGCGCGCCGGTGAATCTGGCTCGCACCGTGAAGCGCCTGGATATCGTCACGTTCGGCCGCGATTTTGGCAGCGTCACGCTGGAGTTTGACCGCACCATCGAAGGACGTGTGGTCCACGGGCGGCAAACCCAGGTATGGGTGCGCTTGCCGGAGGGCTGGCGTATCGTATCGGCGCATGTGTCCGTCCTGCCCGGATACGGCCTTCCGTTGTAGGACAGGCTTTAGCCTGTCGCATTTGCTGCGGGACTGCCAAAATAAACCCGACAGGCTGAAGCCTGTCCTACTGGTTTCGTTTTGCACAGCCCCGTTTTTTTGCACAGCCCTGGGAGATGGAAATTCCGCGAAAGTATGAGATAAAGCTAGCTTCGGCCCCGGAATCTGGAATCCTTCCCGCACGACGGTAAGAGGAAATACAAATTCCTGATAGCGATGATCTAAAGAATGCGTTTTTCCTGAAAGCGGATTTGGCGTACGTTGTTTGAATTCATTGTGGCTTGGAAGTGGGGCATTGGGGGATTTCGAAATCATCGGAGCGCGGCGTTCGAAGTTGAACGCCGGGATTCGATTTCGACTTTGGAGGGTATACGGAAATGAATTTGCAAAAGCGGCAGTTTGGTATCTTCTTGCTGCATTTTTCGTCATGGCATTTATCCTCGCGCCCTATGCGCGCGCGCAGCAGACGCTTGGCGGAATCACCGGCACGGTAACGGACACATCAGGCGCCGTCGTCGTCAATGCCACGGTCACACTGGTTGGCGACCAAACGAAACTGACCCGCAAGCAGACCACGAACGCGAACGGCATCTACCTGTTGTGAACCTGCCCATCGGCGCTTACACGCTTACGTTCACTCAGGCGGGCTTTCAGTCGCAAACCATCCCGGCCATCCAGGTGCAGGCCAACCGCACCATCACGCTGAATGCCGAATTGAAAGTCGGCAACGTGAGCGAGTCGATCACGGTGGAAGAGACGCCGCTGCTGAATGCCGTCGATACCACCAACGGATACGTCATGGATAAGCTGCGAAATCGACGCCGTTCCTCTGCCGACCGGTTCGTTCACTGGGCTGGCTCTTCTTTCCCCCGGCGTGAACGCGGAACTTTCCGCCGGAACCGGAGCCAACGCGGGTTGGGCAATGCGCCGGTCTGGGCCAACGGCCAGCGCGACACCAGCAACACTTTCTTGCTGAATGGCGTCGATGCGCGCAGCCTTTTCAACGGCAAGAGCACCAGCCAGGTGTCTTCAGCGCGCGTTGTGAATAATACCGGCGTCAGCGGCGCTCCAGCTTGAGCGCCATTCCGATTCAGAGCAGCGCGTCCGTTTATCTGGCCATCGGCGAGTCGATCCCTTCGCCCGCTCCCGAAACCATTCAGGAAGTTCGCGTGAACACGTCGATGTATGACGCGCAGCAAGGCTCGACCAGCGGCGCGCACATCGACATGAGCACCGCTACCGGCACCAACAATATTCACGGAACCCTCTACGGGCATTTCGGCACGAATGCGCTGAATGCCGATCCGTTATTTCTATAATGCCGATCCGAATATTCCCGCCAACGAAAAGAATCCCGGATTGCACCGGTACACCGCTGGGGGAGCGATTGGATTGCCCATCAAGAAGGACAAGCTCTTCTTTTACGGCAGCTACCAGCACACACGCGCTTCGGACGATGAGATCGGCATTTCGCGGGCGTTTGTGCCGCCGGACTTGACCAATGATCGGTCGCGCTGCGGGCTTGGCGCTGGCTGCGAAGACGGATACAACTTTTACATCGCCGACTAATACTTCGTTCGATGCCATGCCGGTGAACGCAATTTAGCACAAATCTTGTGCGTCCGGCATCGACCAGCTGCGACATCAATCCCATCGCCTACACTCTGTTCAATTACAAGTTGCCCAACGGCCAATACCTGATTCCGTCTGCAAATCCAAATTCGGTCGTTACGACTCTACATAGCGGAAAATCACTTCCAACTTAGTTCCAACGCTCTGATGACCGCGTTTCCCGAAGATGCCGAGGTTCCAGGAACGGCAATTTTCCGGGCGGATCAAGCTGTCGCCGATCTGGATTGGAACCCGAATTCATCACATTCTTTTTCCGCCAAATATTACTACCAGCATGATCCGACCATCGCTCCCTTTGCGTATTCGATGGTCGCCGGTTTCGCCCAGCACCTGGATGCCGGTAGCCAGGTGATCTCGCTCAGCCACACGCAGATCGTCAAATCCAACCTGAGCATCACCGAAACCTTTGGTTTTATCCGGGAAAAGGCATACAGCACGGTGGACCAGCCATTTACCCCGTCACAATTCGCCTCGGCGTGCCAGACTCTCGTTCCCACTGCTTCCGCTGCGGATTGCACGATCAATACACTTTGGCTCCAACCATTTTCCCTGGCATCAGCACGGTGTTCGCTGGGTACGACGGCCACGCCGTACGTCTATTCACATGAATATCGGGGCCGGAGCGGCCTCCCAGGGAGCGTTTACCGGAGTTTTCCAGAACCGCTTCAATCCTTCCGCCAACGCCATCTGGACGGTGGGCAAGCACACCATCACGTTCGGCGGCAGCTTTGCTTATACGCAGCTCAACACCAACGATCAAAGAGATCAACTGGGCATGATTGCCGCTCGCGGATTTTACCAACTTCATGGTTGGCAATCCTTACACCTAACTATATTTACAACATCACTGCTTTGCTGGTCGGGAATCCCAATCGCTACTGGCGCGCCAACGAAACCGGCGAATATATCCAGGACAAATTTCAATGGAAGAGTAACCTGGCCATTACGGCCGGATTGCGGTTCGATTGGGACGGTGGCCTGACGGAGAAAAACGGCAACCTGCTCAATTTCGATCCTTCGAAGTATTCCTATGACCCGACGACGGACACATTTGCTTCGAATGGTTTCATTGTTGCCGGGAATAACCCGAAAGCCGGGACGCCCGGCGTGAGCAATACGACGTTGACCGGACGCCAATGGGGTTTTGCTCCCCGACTGGGTGTTGCCTGGAGCCCGAAGATGTTCAACAGTAAATTCGTGGTTCGTGCCGGTTGGGGAATGTATTACGACCGCGGCGAACTCTACTCTTATCTTTCACCGGGCCTTACACAGAACATCACGGGTGGCGGGCCGTTTGGGGTCAACCAGCAGCAGCCCTTCGTGGCCACACAGTCCTGCAATTACTCCCGCCGACAATGGCGTCGGCCTACCCTTCAGAACCCTGGGGCACCACGCTTGTCCAGCCTGCGGGGAATGCGGGCGGTGTAGTTCTGCCTAATGCGTGTGCGATGGCTAACTTTAATAATCCAGTCCATTATGCACTCCCGGCCGTGACTACAAACACTTCAATCCGACGCCGTTTTACTTGGGGGCCTATGCGCGGGACAATAAGCTTCCTTATACGATGAACAGCACGCTGGATATTCAGTGGCAGCCGCGCAATGACCTGGCGGTGGATATTGGGTATGTGAACGCTCTCGGCCGGCATGAGATCATACCCATTCCGTTCAATCAGGCGAGGATTGCATCTCCCACGAACCCGCTTTGCGGGCCGCGACGGTATGCGCTAACCCCAGTGGCTCGCCGTTTGCCCAGTCCTATACCTATGGATTTACAGTGCAGCAAGCTGAATCCGAATTGCAATATTTTCGGGAACTTCTGCCCCGCTCAATTTGCCAGACGGGCACGCCCTATTTGGCAAACCCAGAGGGCGGCAACGTCGATTTGCGCGTTCCCTATATCGGCTATGCGGCGGAATCGGAGCTTTATAAGGCGGAAGGCATCTCGGCCTACAACGCCTTGCAAGCGCACGTCGAGAAGAGGCTCAGCCATGGGTTCAACTCGGTGTTTCCTATACGTTCTCCCGCTCGTTCGATGAGCAAAGCGCCCTAGGACTCTTTTACAACGGCAATAACCCGCTCAATATTCGGGACGGCTATGGCCCGTCGGACTTTGACCGCACGCACGTATTCAACATCGACTATCACTATGAGCTCCCGAAATTCTTGCCGGCCAATTCCTGGGAGGGTAAAGTGGCCAACGGCTGGGCCGTTCAGGGAGTTGTAACTGTCCAGAGCGGGCAGCCCTATAGCGTGATTGACTACTCCGGAGCCGTTGGTAGCGTTTACTACAGCATCTACGATGGAATCACGAATCCCATTGACCCGCTTGCCCCGGGTTGCACGCCGCAGAGCGCTCTAACAGGGGCTATCGGCAATGTTCCCGGGTCTCCGGCCCTAAAAGCGTCCTGCTTCACATTTCCCCTGCTTCCGCCGGGCGGTTGAATGGCGCGATTCCCGGGTGGATCATCGAACAATCCAACAGGCAATATGTTTGAAACGAATTTCACCACGGGCCAACGCAACATCTTCCGGCAATCGTGGCAGCGGGTTGCGGATATCTCTATCTTGAAGGCGACACAGTTGACGGAGCAGGTTTCGTTGAAGTACAGCTTCGACGTCTTCAACCTGACGAACACGCCCAGCTTCGACATTCCGATCGACAACGTCACGCAAAACCTGGCATTCAGCGCATTCCCCGTCGAAGGTGTGTCCTTCCTCCAGCCACAGCAACTCGGCTCGACATGCTCCTAACTTTGGCACCCCTTTTTTAACTCTCCCGGCGGGCTCGGCCAGGTCACCAAAACAATCGGCAGCGCGCGACAGGTTCAAATGTCGCTTAGCGTGTCGTTCTAAGATCAGCTCTGGATTGGAAGTGTTTGGCGCGGCGGCATTCTTCGGGATGCCGCCGTTTTCATTTCCTTTCCGCTTCAGCCCACTGCCCGTCTCATTGCCAGGTCCGGAAGGGGATCGATGCTGGAGTAGCATAGGCTTCAGCCTGTCGGTTTTGATTGTGCCGGCCTGTGAAAAGTGCGACAGGCTGAACAGGCTGCGGAAATATTTCTTTTTGTTGGCATTCCGAGCAAGCGAGGAATCTCTCCGTGGTATAAAGTCAAAAGAATGAGAGATTCCTCGGCGAAAAACATGGCTCGGAATGGAACACCTTTTTGAACTTCGCCGCAGCCAGTGAAGCCTATCCTACTGGCTCAGCTTGCGCTGACCGTCACCGAAAGCGCCTCGACGGGGGCTTGCTGGAAGGCGCTTTGCAATTCGGCAGCGGTGGAGAAAATCTTGCCTTGCACATGGCGCGCGGGAAAACTGAAACGTCAGCGATGGCTCGGCATACGGGTAGGGATCGAGGACGAAGTGGCGCGGACGGCGGCGCGAACCTGGACGGGTACGTGGCTGCCGTCGCGCGTGGGCAGGGGATGCAGCAGCGTGGCCGGCTGGCGGAAATCCACGCACGTGAGCAGCGAAAGATTGTCGTTGGCCTGCAGCAGGCGGAAATGGTCGAGAATCGCTGCGTCGCTCGTATGTTTCGGAGCGAAGGACGGGTTGGATGCAACCTGCTCGCGCAGGGATTTCTGGAACGCCAGCTGATCGAGCAGGAAGCGGTCGAGCAAAGGGAGTTGCGCGGGCGCGATGGTTGAGCGGTCGGCATGGTCCGAGAGAAGGCTGTAGGTGTGCATGGAAATTAAGATGGCGGCGTAGGGATCCTCGGCGGCGATCAGGCGGACGGCGCGGTCGCGCACGGCCAGGTAATCCTGAAGATCGATTTCCTCGAAGGCCGAATATTTTCCGACCAGTTCCACGCCGAATGCGCTGGGTTTTCCCTGGCGCGTGATTTGCGGCGCGGCGTCGCGCGCGGCCCAGCCGTCGTCATGGCGCGCGATGCCCCGCAGCACGTGTTCGCGCGGCTCGGGAGGGAGGAAGCGGTCGTTTCCCCAGCGCTGCGCGAACGCTCCGGCCAGCCGGGCGTGATCGGGATGCGTGACCAGCCACCATCCGGTTTCCGTTTCCAGTCGCAACATTTCCGCTTACCTCACGAAATCATCGGCATTGGTTATTGATGCCGTAAAGCCGAAAGAAGTTTGTCCGAAAACCTGGCTTTGACGCATGAAGCGCTCGCCGGAACCTTTCTCCATGCTGCCGGGAGGCGGGTTCTGCAAGGTCCCGCGAGCCGGCGCGCCGCATCACTCGGTCTCCGGAACGCGCGCCGATTCGTGCCAGCGGTGCAGAAAATACCATTCCAGGAACATCACCAGGAAAAAAAAGCAGAAACCGAGAACCGTCGTGGCAAACACCAGCGCGAACAAATAATCCGTCTGCAGTTGCGACCAGGCGTAGAGAATGGAATAGCCAAGGCCTCCCACGCCCACCTGGCTCGAGCCGGCATACAATTCGCCAGTGACGGCTCCGATCACCGCGATGCCGCTGGCGATGCGAATGCCCACAAAGAGCGACGGCACGGCATGCGGCAGGCGCAGCTTGAAGAGCATCTGGGCGCGCGAGGCGTTGTGCATCAGAAAAAGATGCACCAGATTTTCGTCCACGCTGATCAGGCCCTGCGTGGTATTGGCGATGATCGGCGCGAGCGAAATGATGAACGCGATGAGCGTCACCGCGGGTTCCCCGGCTCCCACCCACATCAGGATCAGCGGCGCGACCGCGATGATCGGCACGGTTTGCAGCAGCAGTGTGTAGGGATAAAACATTTTCCGCACCCAGCGCGATTGCGCGAACACCAGCGCGACGACTACTCCCACGGCGATGCTGGCCGCCAGGCCTCCCGCGGATTCTTCCGCCGTGATGGCCAGCGAGCTCAGCAGCGACGGAAACCGCGTGCGGACCGCTTTCGCCACCGCCCACGGCGTCGGCAGCATGTAGGGCGGCACGCGGAACACCCAGAGCACCACTTGCCACAGCACCAGCAGCGCGGCAAACACCAGCAGGGCGTTCATCGCGGTGAGCATTCGCTGTTTCATGCCGCCAGCGTCTCCCGCAAGGCAGTGCGACACTTTCGACACCAGCGCATCGAATTCGGGCGATGTGCGCAGCGCCGCGACGCGCGGCGACGGCAAATCCACGGGAAAAACGCGTGAATGCGTCCCGGATTCGGCGCCAGCACGACATCCGGTCGGAGAGAAACGCCGCTTCGGCCACGGAATGCGTGACGAACACCGCCGTCCATTTCTGCTCGCTGCGCAGGCGCAACATCTCTTCGTTCAAGCGGTCGCGCGACATTTCATCCAGCGCGGCGAACGGCTCGTCCAGCAGCAGCAGCCGCGGGCTGGTGGCCAGCGCCCGCGCGATCGAGACGCGCATTTTCATTCCACCGGAAAGTTCGCGCGGATATGCGCCGGCCACGTGGTCCAGGCCGACCAGCTCGAGCAGGGAAGCGATTGTTTTTTTTCTGCGGTCGCTGGCGACGCCTTCCAGTTCCAGGCTCAGGCCGATGTTGGCGCTCACGGTGCGCCAAGGCAGCAGCGTGGCTTCCTGGAAGATGTACGAAACGGTTTCGCGCGCGTTTTTCGGCGTCATGCCCTCGACGCGAATGGTTCCTTCCGTCGGCGCGGTCAGGCCGGAGATTAATTTCAGCATCGTGGACTTGCCGCATCCCGAGGGGCCGATGATGCTGACGAATTCCTCGCGGCAAACCGTTAGATCGAGCGACTGCAGCACGGCGGGGCCGTTGCCGTAACTCTTGGTCACGCCCGCGATTTCGATCTGCGGGACATCGCCACGGATTTCAGCAGCGGGGTTCACAGGGGCGCCTCGCTTACCGGCAAATACAGCGCCGAGGGCCGCCTGCGAGTGATACACGATTTGTGTCGAGCGCTGCCAGTCCCACGAAGTCGCGTTGCGGGAAGCGACGCCGCTTCCCGGATTGCGATCGAACAGCGGAAAGGCGCTGCTGGCGATTTCCATCCGAATGCGGTCGCCGCGGCAAACCGACACGATGTCGGCTCCAGGTCGAACTCCCACATTTGCACTTTGTCCGCGGTGTAGCCGGCCTCGCGAAACAGATAGCTCGATCGCGCGATTCCGATGCAAATGAAATCCGCCACGCCATCGGGCCGGACGCGCACGAGCTTGGCGGTAAAATCCGTGTGTCTTGACGATGTCGCGGCATACAGCGCCATGCGCGGGGTCCCGAAAATCCACAACGGTTCTCGAAGCGGCTCGCTGGTGTACACCAGCACATTATTTCCCATCTCCAGCGCCGCTTGATCGAACTGCCCGCTCGCCGCGGCTGGTCCGCCCGGCGCCAGCACCGGCACTTCCGGGTCGTAAACGAACATATCGCGCGGTTCATCCCCTGGGCTTCTCCGGCTAGAAGCGTGCCATCGCCCTTGCGCGAATTCGCTTTCCCGTCGCTGTGCAGATACAGCGCGTACTTCGGCTCCCCGGCAACGCGCTCGCCTTTCGCCAGCTGTTTTCGCCCATCACGAAATGGCGAATCTTCGGCTCGTTCGCAAATTCGCCGGAATCTTTCAGCCAGTGATTGAACCAGCGCAGCAGAATCGCGTCGGTATCAAGCAGCGCATGTGGCCCGAAATTCGGCCGCGCCCATTTGTCGCCCCACGGAATATGGATCCACGGCCCGGCAATCAGATACTGGTTCTCGCGCGCAACTTCGCTGCCCGCGCGACTTCGAGAGCCAGAAATCCGCCGATGCTGCCGCTCAGAAAATGTCGTACCAACCCGACACATGCAGTGCCGGAACATTGATGTGCTCAGGCGCTGGCTGATGTCGAGCGCGATCCAATATTCGCCGCGCTGATCGTGGCCGAACCAATCGCGCACATACTGAGGCAAGTCCTTCGCCATGAATCGCAGGATGCCCGCCAAACGGCAACACGCCGGTTTGCGTCGAGAGATTCGCCCAGGCCTGTTCGAGCCGGTCGCTGGCTTCGCGCAATTGCATCCGCCGAGCATCCTCTTTCAGCATCTGCATGCCCCAGCCCAGCGAAGACGCCAAACGCAACGCTCCCTGATAATAAAACCAGCCGTGATACAGATCGCACGCCGTCATGCCGGGCGCGATGCACACCAGCCCCTCCGGCTGTTCGGCCGCGGCCAGCAACTGCGTCATGCCCTGATACGAAAACCCGTACATCCCGACGCGCCCGTTCGATTCCGAACGCGTGAGCAGCCATGCGATGGTTTCCTTGCCGTCGGCGCCTTCATTGCGGAACGGATAGAACTCCCCTTCGGAGTCGCCGCGCCCGCGCACGTCCTGAATCACCACGTTGTAGCCATGCCTCGCAAACCACGCGGATGCGCGTACACCACGGTCGATGCGATGTCGCGCCCGTACGGCTGGCGCATCAGAAGCGTCGGACTCGGTCCGGCTTCTTGCGGATAGTAATGATCGGAGACCAGCTCCACGCCATCCGCATGCGGCAGCGCACGCCGCGCTCCAGGCGGACACCATTGCCGCAATCGACCAGCGTCGGTGCTCATGGCTTTGTCGGATCCGAATAGTCGGGCCATGGCTTCGAGCGCCGCCGCCAGGTGCGTTGCGGCCTCGTCCACCCAGCGCTCGCCATTTTCCGCCGTCGCCGGTCGCGGATCGCCGAGCACGCCGCTTGGCGATGTCGCGCGTGAGCCACGCGAACATCGCCGGCGCATTCTCGGGCAGCAGCAGCTCCGGCTTGTCCACATCCGCAATGTAATTGACGGTGTATGCGCTCGGTCGACTAATTCCGGCATGGCGGCCAGCAGAAACGCCGTCTCCACTTCGCCCGCGTGGAATCCGTAGGTGCGTTCCTGCGGATCACGCCTTCGAACGGTATTCCGCCCGACCCGTGCAGCGCGAATGTTCGCAGCCCGAACTCCGCGCGCAGATCGCGCGCCATCACGTCGATCAGCGAAGTGTTGCCGCCGTGCGTGTTATAGAGGACCAGCTTCTTGAATTGGCGGCAATGCTTGCGCCCAGATCGTGCAGCACGGCCATGAAGGTCGACGCGCTCACCGCCATCGTTCCGGGGAATCCGATGTGCTCGTTGCTTTTGCCGTAGCGCACCGGCGGCAACGCGTAGACGTGCATTTCCGCCGGAAGTTTTTCGAGCGCGTGGCCGAGCAGAAGATTATTGATGAGCGTATCGGTGGCCAGTGGCAGGTGATGGCCATGCTGTTCGATGGCCGCCGTGGGCAGCACCAGCAGCGTGGACTCGCGCGGCAGCGCATCCACCTGCTTCCAGTTCAAGTATGCGAAATTGCGGGCGTCGGGAATCCACGTCTTCATTTTGCCGCTCCCGCCGCGGCAGTTCCGGGTGAAAGGTGGCCATTTTGCCCGGATTCAGCAGTCCCTTGGGATCGTAGCGCTGCTTGGCCAGGAGCTGTACGTTGTCGGGGCGATAGCGTCCGCCGCCTTCTACGTTGTTCACGTGCGGATTGGCGACGAACACGCCGATCTCGCGGCAGAAATCGATCATCTCGTTCAGGCGTTGCTCTGTCGTGTAATAAACCACCGGAATCGCGCCGGGAATCACGCGCCCCTCGCCGTTCTTCATGAACTCCATGTGAAACAGAATCTCGTTGCCGAAATGTTCCCGCAATCGCCGCATTTGTTCGCGCACTTTGTCCGGATCGAATCCGCATTGCAGATAGGTGTAGGCTTCGTCGGCCTTCATGGCCCACAGCGTGGTGTGGTTCCAGGTGTAGTCCGAAAGCAGCGGCATCGCGTTCAGCCCCAGATACGCTCCGGAATAGGTCACCGTTCCGCCCGCGTCCCGCGCCGCCGCTTCAAGCGCGGCGAGTTGATCGCCGCGATCATGAAAAAGATCAGCGACTTGCCCTCCGGAGCGTATTGCTTGACCGGGGTGAAGAAAGAAGGAATGGGCCACTCGAACGTGGTGACCAGCCGCTTGGTCCACTGTTTCCGTCGGCGATCTTCTCGCTGAAATCGAACGCGGCATCGAACGTGTCGAATGCCACGACGCACTGCGACCAGTCCACCGCCGGAGCGAGCGCCAGCCAGATGCGCGTGATCACTCCGTTCGTGCCCCAGGCGTGGAGAATTTCGTGCACCGCCTGGCCTTCGTGCAGAACATGCGCGGTTCCGGCTCCATGGTGACCACTTCCAGCGCGCGCACCGTTTGAAATCGCGCAGGTCGCCGTTGGCACCGACCCGATTCCGCCCGAGCCGCCGCCGAGAAATCCTCCCACCGACGCTTTGACCATCGTCGAGGGATAGCACCGCAGTTCCCATCCCGTTTTGCGCGCTTCGGTTTCCAGAGCCCAGCCGCACGCCCGGCTGGCACACGGCAACGCCATCCGGCTGGATCGCTTCGATCCGTCCATGCGCGCCAGGTCGAGCACCATGCCGCCCTGCAGCGGAACCGCCTGCCCGTAGTTGCCCGTGCCCGCGCCGCGCACGGTCACCGGAATATTTTGGGAATAGCAATAGCGCAATACGTTCTGAATCTCTTCCGCGTTCAGCGGCTGCACCACCACGTCGCCGACTTTGCCGTCGAGCTGCTTTCGAGCACTGGCGAATACCAGTAGAAATCCTTGGAAAGTTGTTCCACAGCCTGCGGCTCGGTGATCACGCGCGAGTCGTCGCCCAGCGCGGATCGAAGCTGGCGATGTGGGTTTCGTTCATCATGTTCCGTCGCCCGCATCAATTTTCAAGAGGCCGGCCGCAAGCCGCGCTTCCGGTTTCTTGCGCGAGCTCCACGTCCGAAACGCCTTCTGCATGTTCGGATGCGTGAACAGCTTGATGCAAAGTTCGCGCATCACCGGTCCATCCACCATGCAATGCATGTCCGCGCGCCGCGCCACTTCCTTGGCGGCAATGTGAATCTGCATTACCTAGCGATTGGCGTCGGCGATCGTGGCGCCGTACACCACGCGATCGAGCCCCGCCCACAGCGCGTTGGCCATGCACATGGCGCACGGCTCGCAGGTGGAATACATGGTGTAGCCCGCGAGATAAGGGCTTTTCAGTTTTTTGCAGGCCAGGCGCACCGTGCGCGTTTCGCCGTGCGAGCTTGGGTCGTTTTCCCGCTTCATGGCGTTCATCGCGCGCATCAGCCGTTCGCCCGTGCGCGTGTTCACAATCAGCGCGCCGAATGGCACCGGATTCGGCGTGTCCAACGTGCGCGCGGTGAACCGTAGATCTCGCGCATCCGCTCTTCGTCGACTTCGATTGCACGGACCGCTGCGGGATCGGCCATGGCACAATTTATCATTTTGCGGCCGGCGTGCGCCGCGCGCCTACGATTGAATTTTTGTATGGAACGCATTATAGCGCTGGTCGGCAAAAGCCGATGCTATGCTGCGGTGGAATTCTCCTCTTGGAGAGGGCCATGGGCAAATTGCTTCCCCGCATCCGGCTTTGCTCTTGCTGGCGCTCTGTGCGCCTCTGGGATGCGGCCATTCCGCGAGCGAGCCGGGCCTGACCAAGGTTATCCTGCAGGCGGACTGGTATCCGCAGCCCGAACACGGCGGCTTCTACAACGCGCCGGTCAAGGGCTATTACAAGGACGAAGGACTCGACGTCACCATCCAGCCCGGCGGGCCCTACGTGGGCGTGGAGCAGCAGGTGGCCTCGGGCGCGCGCAATTTGGCATGGCGTCTTCGGACCAGTTCTCGAAGCCATCGCCGATGGCCAGCCCCTCATCGCCGTGGCCGCCACCATGCAGCAGATCCGCAGGGCATCATGGTGCGCAAGGATTCGCCGATCCATTCCTTCGCCGATCTCAATGGGCACACCGTGGCCATCAAGACCGGGTCCACGTGGTTCGAGTATTCGAGAAACGCTATCATCTGAACGATGTTCACGAAATTCCTGCGATGATGAACGTGGCGAATTTCGTCGCCGATCCGCATTACATTCAGCAGGCTTTTGCCACGTCGGAGCCGTTTTTCGCGCAGAAGGCGGGCATCGAAACGCGCGTGTTGCTGACGAGCGAGCTGGATACAATCCCTATCGCGTGATGTTCACGACGCGGTCTTTTGTCGCAGCAGCATCCGGAGATTGTCGGCAAGTTCGTGCGCGCATCGGTGAAAGGCTGGCGGGAATATTTGAACGATCCTGCGGCGGCGCACGCGATGATCGCCAAACTGAATCCGGCGCTAATCCCGATTGGATGCAATTCACCTGGCAGGCATTGCGGGATGGCCACTTCGTTGCGGGCGACGATCCCAGCGGCGCGCAACTCGGCCAGATGGATCCGAAGCGCTGGCGACATGTACGAACAACTGATCGACCTGAAAGTGATCGAGAAGCCTTTCGATCCCGCGACGGCTTACACCCTGCAGTTTATCCGCGAAGAAGGCCGAACTCCTTCCCGCAAACACAACACTCCTTGCTTCTAAAGAGGCGAGCTGCAGATGGGGATTCCACCCAGCTCACTCGAGGTTTACCAGATCACTTTGAGAGCAAATTGAATCTGGCGGGAGTTGTCTGCGTGGACGTCAGCACCCGCGCTTTGAGATTGGGCTGCCCGGTCTGATCGAAGACCGCAAGATTATCGGTGGGCGATGAAAAATTGGCGCGGTTGATAATATTGAAGAATTCGGCTCGGAATTGGACGTTGAAATTCTCCGAAATACGCTTGATGTGATTGTTCTTGATTACGGAGAAATCCAGCTTCGACATCCCCGGCCCGATCAAGACGTTGCGGCCCAGGTTCCCGCGCAGATTCGCGCAGAAAGCCTGGCCGCTCGCCGCCAGCCGGAGCCGCGCCCGAAAATCCGCACAGGCGTAGGGAAGCGTCTGCGCCGTGCGCACCGTGGTGGTCGGCTCGGCAACTGAAGCAGTTGGGGTTGATAAAGATAGGCCCGAAATATTCTTCTTGAAATTCGGATCGGTCAGGTTGCATCCCGGAATATAGCTCGGAACCAAGCCGGTTTCGTCCAACTTTGTCCCGACCGGGTCCCCCCGAGAATCGGCGTAAACGGTTGCCCGGTACTCGCCTTGTAGAGACCGCCCAACTGCCAACCGTCGAGTGCATATTTGGTAAACTTCGAGCTCTTTTCGGCGCGGGGATTTCCCAGGTGAAGCTCAGACCGAAAGTTCTGGGCGACGTTAAAATCGGACAGTCCGCGCGTGGTCCTCTGGTCGAAATATATCTGGTTGAAGAGGCCATTGGGAAAAGCGTCATTGGCCTCGGTGGCAGAGAGTGTGTCGATGCTTTTGCCGAATGTGTATGCGCCGTGGAATTGAACCCGTGGCTTATGCGCTTGGCGATGTCCACTTGCATCGCGTGATAAAACGAATTCGCCTGCCAGAGAGTCGCATTGATCCGGCCAAAATTCGGATTACGTACGGTGGTGGGTGCGCCGTTCGGGAAAAAGCCTGAGGCGCACGAATTGCCGTTTCCATCTGGCCCGCAAGGCCACATATAGCCGGCGGAGTGACGTGGGAAGAACCATGTCGATGTTGTCGACCCGATAGGGCTGGTGAACTCCGCGCGATCCCACGTATCCGACCGTGAGCGCCAGCGTGGAGGAGAGTTCCTGCGCCACGCTCAAATTCCATTGCATCACGTAGTCGCGTTTCGGATTGTTTTCCGGGTAGTACGCGAGACCGTATTAGATCCTGGCTGAGGCGGTTATACGCCCCGGTCGGGAATTCGCCGGGATTGGTTTGGCCGACGACAGTTTGCGCAGGGGAGAAGCCCGCTGGAAGGTCAGCGTGAATTCGTAGGGCAGCGGCAGCACGTCAAAGATTCCAAAGCCGCCGCGGAAAAGAGTCTTTCCACTGCGCGGGTTCCAGGCGAAGCCCACCCGCGGCTCAAAATTCTGAAGCGTGGGATTGGAGAACATTGGCGTTCCGACGCTTGGGCTGGGGTCCGTTAAATTCTGCAGAACGTGATGTCCGATCGTGCGACTCGGTAGCACGGTCACCATCTCGTAGCGTAAGCCCGCGTTCAAGGTCAGCGTTTTCCGCATGCGGATATCATCCTGCACGTACGCGCCGAAGAGCGTTTGGCGTAATCCGATGTCGGGCGGGAAACCGTGGTGGATCCCGAAAACGACGTGGGCTGATTGGTGAGGAATTGGGCCAGGGAATCAAAACGGAACGTTCCGTTGATATTGCTGGACGGCATTTCGTTGTCCTGCATCCGCTCGACTTCGCCCCCGAACTTCAGCGTGTGCCTTCCATGGGTGAATATCGCGTCGTCTCCGCCCTGGAACGAGTTCCAGTAGATCGCCCTGCTAGAGGAAAGGAATCCTTCCGCTGTGGGAGCGCCCGGGAAATTGGTAACGCCCGGAATGAATTGAATCGTCCCGGCAAACCCGCCATGGGGGCAACGAATGAGGGCTATCGGACATAGCCGGGTTCAAGACGCTGGAGACCTGGCCCAGAATGCCCACGGCGCGGCCCGAGCCGACGTCGCGATGTTCAACAGATTCGGGCTGAAAATGTGCTGTTCCTGAAGGGTGCCACCTGGCGGCCGGAGACGATGTCGGAAAACAGCTCGCCGAAGGGTCGGGTTGCACGGTTTTCGAGTTGTCGCGCATATAGGTGGCGTACGCGCTGTCGCTTTCGGAAAATTTGTGGTCCAGCCGGACAGTGAAATAATTCTCTGTGGTCACCTGTTGCGCGGCGAACGGTAAATTCACCTGTGTTGCTCCCGGTCGGCCACAGGGTCGTTTGTATGCGGATAAAACGCGTTCAAGAACGACGTGATTGCGGATCCACCGTCACCTGGCACTGCGTATTGCGTGACGCGAAGTGGGAACACAGCCGGCAGGAATTGCGAGGGATCCGAAAAATTGAGCATTCCGCCGCGGGCCGGAGCCGATGGCCCTGTATCGACCGTGGTTATGCCGAATGACTGGCGGAGCCCTTCGTAGTCGCCGAAATAAAGGTTTTGTCTTTCTGGATGGGGGCTCCGCCGATGCTCCAAATTGATTCCGCTTGAAGGCGGGAATCACGGGGCCGTCAAAGAAATTGCGGGCGTCAAGTGCGCTGTTGCGGAGAAACTCGTACACGGATCCGTGGAATGTGTTTTTGCCGGATTGGGTTTCGACGTTGATGACGCCGCCCGAAGTTCTTCCATATTCCGCGGGATAGTTGCTGCCCAGGACGGAGACTTGTTGGACCGCGTCAATTCCAAGGTTGTCGCCCAGCACGCTGCCCGGGGCGCCGTTCGCGTAATCGTTGATGCTGATTCCGTCCAGCCGGTAGCTGTTCTGGTCCGGGCGAGACCCGGAAATGCTGACCGCGGCGCCGAACCCGCGGTCCGTGTTGCCGCCGCCGGTCGCGCTTCCGTTTTGCACTCCCGTGACGCCTGCCTGCAACGTTGCGATTGCCGCCCAGTCGCGACCGTTCAAAGGGTGTGTCCCGCACTGTGGAGGCTCCCCAGCCCCACAAGTTGCGGGGCAAGGCTCGGTAACCAGCGCGGGGGGCGCCACAACGCGCACCGATTTGTCCGGATCACCCGGCTTCATCGTGACGTTGAGGACGCGCGCAATTCCCGAGGTCACGGAAATGTCCGTCCATTCCTGGGTGGTGAATCCGGTTCCGGCAATGATCATCTCGTAATTCCCGGCAGGCACTTTTGGAACGCTGAAAAGTCCTTCCGTGTTGGCGACCGCCCTTCCTGGTCAATCCTGGGGTGACATCTTTCACGGTGACTCGACCCCCGGCATTCGGCGCCGGATACTCCCGTCACCGTGCCGGTGATGGACCCACCGGCCACTTGCGCGTTCTACCGGCAGCGTAAAATTAATAAGAGGAGCAAAAACAAATCGCAATCGCGGCAAATGTGGCCTTCCAATGAGCCGGGAAATACCTGCGGCCATCGTCGTCGCCTATCCGCACACCAGAACAATCCATAAGTTTCGCAACGGCCTTATGATTCATATTTCCCGTTTGAAGAGCGTTCTATTCAGAACTTATGGATCCCTGGAAATGCCCTGAAAGATACAAATATGCATTCTCACCCAGCTGTTCGTAAATGCGCCATTCTAGTGCCTTTTACATGAAATTTGTCTGAAAGAAGTGGTGGACGGTTGTGCGCTCGGGATTCCAATTGTGGCCAGGCGTTCTGAAATTGGAGTGCAGGCACTGCTGCGAGCAGCAAGCTGGTCGGAGGTTGCATTTAATCGACTGAGCGCTAAGAGCCGGAGCGAATGAGCCGCCCATAAGATCCGTCTTGTTCTTGCGCCCCGCGGCGCCAGGGAATCAGTGCGGCGATTACGCCGCCCTCTTTGAATGGCACCCCTGCAAGCCGCAAGCCCATTTCCACTCCACAGGGTTCCGGCAAGCGTCAGATCGTTAAAGCTGCCCAGTTGTCCGATCCGGAAAACTTTTCCGGCAAGTTTGGAGAGGCCCGCTCCCAGAGACATATCAAAATTCTCCAGGATCACGGCCCGCAACTTATCGGCGTCGCTGCCAGCGGGCAAAAATACCGCTGTCAATGAACTGGAGTACTCGCTGGGATTTTCGCAAACGATTTCCAATCCCCATGCGCGAACAGCGACGCGTGTCGCTTCGGCGTGGCGATCGTGACGGTGGAAAATATTGGCCAGTCCCTCTTCCTTCATCATGCGCATCGCTTCCCGCAACCCGTACATCAGGTTGGTCGGCGGCGTGTAAGGGAAGAATCCGCTACGATTCGGCTTCAGCATCTCCTGCCAATCCCAATAGGATCTCGGCAGGCCGGCTTTCGCATTCGCTGCGAGAGCCTTCTCGGAAATCGCATTGAAGCTCATGCCGGGCGGCAGCATCAAACCTTTCTGCGAACCGGCAATGGTGACGTCAACGCCCCATTCATCGTGACGATAGTCGATGGAGCCCAGCGATGAAATCGTATCCACCAAAAGCAATGCTGGATGGTGGGCGGAGTCCATCGCTCGACGCAGGGATGTTGCTGGTCACTCCCGTGGAAGTCTCGTTGTGAACGACCAGGACGCCCTTGATTTTGTGTTCGCGGTCAGCGGCGAGTCTCGATTCGACCTCCGACGCAGTAGCACCATGGCGCCAGTTACCTGGGACGTAAGTGACCTTGAGGGAGAACTTCTCAGCGACCTGGCGCCAGAGATTCGAAAAATGCCCCGTTTCAAAGAGCAGCACTTCATCCCCGGAGAAAAGGAATTTACGAGCGCCGCTTCCCAGGCTCCCGTTCCCGATGCTGGATATAAGATGACAGGCTGCTTGGTCTGAAAGACAGCGTGAAGCCCGTTGAGACATTCCTTTCCCAGCGCCGCGAATTCGGCGCTGCGGTGATCCATCACCGGCTCATCCATCGCCCGGAGCACTCGATCCGGAACATTGGTGGGGCCCGGTATTTGCAGAAAATGACGGCCAGTATGAAGCATGGAAAGTTCCCCGATTCAGAGCTTATTTGGCTATCTTATTGCACCATCGGAGTTTCCGTATGCCCGCACAGAGCCACTTTCCGCCTACTTTGGAATATACGTTCATGAATTTCCGCGGAGTGGGTGGAGACCTTGCCGTTGTAGACACCGCCGAAGTGCTGATTCCGGTCACGATGCCCGTGTTCCCATAGTGTGGTAACTTGACATCGTCGTGCTTGAACGAAACGAAGTTGAGCTTGCGGCCCTTGAGTTCGGCGAGATGCTGCCGTCTTGGTCAGGGTTTCGCCGCGCGCGTTCGTGTACACCAGGTCGTCCGCGTAAATCTTTTCCAGGGCGGCCACGTCGCCCTTGGGGAGGGCCTCATTTCGCGCATCTTCCGCTTTCATGACTTCCGCTTTTGAGGTCATCGGCCGCAGCCGCGTTTTTCACGGTCCATCGCGCCACGCCAAGGAAGGTTACCGCGCACGAGCGCAACCATAATGTATCGTCGCATCATTTTATGTCCTCCGTTTTATCTCTCATTTCGAAGCTGGCGAAAGCAGGCTGCCTTCGCTTCTTCTCAATATCTTAAAAGAGTTTTGCCGAATCCCCAAGGGTCAAATCGGTCGAGCGCGTGACCGGACCGGCCGCTCGAATGCCGTCCGTATTTCTTCTGTAATGCTTTCGCAACGCTTCCTGCACGGTGAATCAAATTCCAATGGCGGCGTGGCCGCCCCCCGTGTCTCGTTTCCTAATGGGACATCATCATGCCGCCCATCTTCGACATGTCGTTGCGGATCACGTCTCCGCCCTTCATCACGAACTTCACGTGCTGCATTTCCGAGATGTCCTCGAGAGGATTTCCGGAGACCGCGATGATGTCGGCATATTTTCCCTTTTCGATGGTGCCGAGTTTGTCCTCCATGTGAATGATTTTGGCATTCACCGTGGTGGCCATTTGCAGCGTGTACGCCGGGGTGGCTCCCCATTGCACGAAGATGGGGAACATTTCGCCCTGCACGCCGTGCGAGCAGTTGCATTCGTTGTTATAGACGCGTCCTGGCGGCGGCGCGGAACCGCTGCCCCAGCCAAGAATTACGCCGGCTGCGACATCTTCTTCCAGGTGACCTGCACGAGGCGGTAGCGGCTGTATGGGGCCCACTGTTTCAGGTCGTCCGGTTCATCCTGGCGGTGATCCAGAATCGTCGTAGTGATAGGCATCTGCTTCGCCACGAATTGCTGATGTCGTCATCGTTCGCGGCGGTGGCGTGCTGGATGTTGTCGAGGCCGAGATCGATCGCCTTCTTCAGCCCTTCGCCTCCGTAAGTGTGCGAGGCGACCCACATTCCGCGGCGGTGCGCTTCGTCAATCACCGCTGCGAGTTCTTCGCGAGTAGGTAGCGGCTGGTTATACATCTTGCCGTCCTTGTCGAAGTAGAACGGCCCGGTAGTGTGAATCTTTACGTGCTCCACGCCGTACTTGGCCAGTTCGCGGACTGCGCCGCGCATCTGATCGGCGCCATTCACCTCAATGTCCGGTTCCATGGGGGAGTTCAACAGGGGAAACGGAGCATTGCCCGGCATGGTGATATTGATGATGGGGCCGGCGGTGATAATGCGCGGTCCCTTCACGAGGCCGGCCTCGATCGCCTTCTTCAATTCCACGTCGGCATAGCCGCCGCCGTGCGAACCCATGGCCACCAGAGTGGTGTAGCCGGCGTTCAGGCTCGACGTGGCGCTGAACAGGGCCACCATCATCTGGTGTTGCAGGCCTCCCTGGATGTCGGTCAGGTGGACGTGGCCGTCGATCAGGCCGGGCAGCACGGTCGCGCTGCTGAGATCGATGACCTTCGCGCCCGCGGGAATCTTCACGCTGTCCGCGGAGCCTACATCCGTAATCTTGTCGCCGCTGATCAGCATCACCTGATTGGTCAAGTTCGTGCCGGATTTGGGATCGAACATCTTTCCCGCGCGGATAGCCGTGACCTGCGCGTCTTGCGCCGTCGCCGCCGCCGTGGCTGCCAGAATCAAGAAGAAAATACCGAATACGGATTTCATTTGCTTCATAGTGCCTCCCTTGCGATTCAAGAATTCAGATCCGAGCGGAGTCCTGCTCGAAACTTGCCCGCCGTGTTCTGGCTCGAACAGACGCCCGCCCGAAACCGGGCGGCCTCCACAAAATCTAATGCCACTTCGAGGAAAGTTCCTGCCGCGGCCGCGCGTCCCGCGGCTTTCGGGCGCAGTTTCAGATTTCTCATTTCGCCGATTCGCCGGCCATTTCCAGGGCGCCGCGTTACTTGCCGTAAATCAGCAGGCGAAACGTTCCCGGCGTGGCCACGGGTTGCGGATTGGGCTGTTTCTCCGTTGGCGCGGGAGCCGGACCGAAATCCGACGTGGTGAGGTAGAGGTTGTGGGTCTTGGGGTCGAGGCCCATGGTCTTGGCCCCGAATTCGGTCTTCACCGTTTCGACCAGGCTCAACTTGTCGGGCGAGTCTTCGTGGAAAATGTGGAGCGTGCCCTCGCGCGTCGCGACCGCCACGTATTCGATGGCGGATCAAAATCTTGGCGTCCGCGCGGTCGCCGATCGGGAACGCATCGCCGATGATTTTTCCAGTATCGGCATCCATCATCACCAGCTTCTTGGGTTTCGTCCGCCGATGAACAGGCGCCGCGTCTTGCGGTCCATGGCGATGGAGGTTGGCTGGCCGGAGGGCGCCACCGGGTACGCGCCTTGATCGTGAGAGTCTTCGTATCGATCGCGACGATTTCGCTGGTGCTCGCGAGGTTGTCATAGATCATTCCCGCGCCGTCCGAAACCGCCTGTTCGGGCGCGCCGCCCAGGGGAATCCTCTTGACCACTTCGCCCTTTACCGGATCGATGACCGTCGAGGACTTGGAATCGCCGTTGAAGGCGAAAATGAGTTTCGACGCCGGATCGTACAGGATCCAGTCCGCATCGTCCTGGCCCTTGATGGTCTTGTCACCTTGAGCGTCTTGATATCGAACATGACGATATTGCCCGCGTCGCCGTCGGTGATGAATCCGCGACCGGTCGCGGCGCCACAGCGACTCCGTGAGCGCGCTTCCAGTCTCCGGTGATCTGGCCGACCTTTTCTCCGGTATCGGTGTTCACCACGATGATCTCGGTGCCGTGCGACAGGTATACGCGGCGGGCCGCGGAATCGACGACCACGTAGTCGAAATATTCGCGCGTCGCGCCCACTCCCGGCGCCGCGCCGAAGGAAACTTTCTTGATCAGGTGGTAGCCGGCGGCCGGCGCGCCTGGGAACGTGCAGCGCGGCGGACAACACGATCGTGCAGACCAGCGCGAGTCATGCGTACCTCGAAATCCTCATAGTGCCTTCCTCCTCACGTCGGGCTCCGCTTGGAGCCCGTTAAATTATTTGACTTGTGGCCGTGGCAAGCGGCGTCAGGAGGCCTTGGTGCAGGCTCCTCGTCCTTACGGCATCGCCACTGTTGCGGACAGTTTCAGCATCATACCATAGCCCAATCCGCCTGAAGATTCCCTGAAAGAAAACCATTCGATTTTTTCCGGAACTCCAGAAAGGGAAAAGTCGCAGGCGAGAACCTTAAGAGAATTTAAGGAATGGATGGTGTTGAAACTTGGCCAGGGTTTGGTCGGGACCGCGCGGACCGCCCGAAATCCACCGCCGGAAAAAGTTCACGGGGGCAAGCCCAGAATCGGGCGGGCCCCCGTGGTTGGGAGGCAGTCTTAGATTACCAGTTGCACCTTGAGGGCGAACTGAATTTCCCTCGGCTGGTGTCCGCAAGCGCCGGAATGTAATGTTTCCGACGCCTGCGTACGATCCGTCGGGGTTGATGACTGCCGGAGTTGCAGTCGCCGCTGCAGGGCTGCGGCGGGACGAAGTTGGCATGGTTGAAGATATTGAAGATTTCCGCGCGGAACTGGATATTGAACGTTCCGAGATTCTTCGTATCGGGAAAACCTTGTGGACGGAGAAGTCCATGTTGACGAAAGTGCGGACCGTTGAAGGTGTTTCGGCCGAAGCTGAACGGCGTCCAGGTTGAGGCAATAGGTATTGCCCAGCCGGCGAGGGACGCCAGGCTGTGCCTGGGGCCGAGGGGCAGCGCACCCATATGGCAGGCTCGCGACGGCTGAGTTCGGCACGTAGGGCTCGGTATAGCAGCTTGTTTGATCCATTGCGGCGCTCTGGGGGTGCCTCCACGTGTAATTCGCGTAGGGGTTGCATCCGGCGAGCCGTGCACGGGGCCGCATTGGTCCGCGCCGACGTTGCCCAAGCCAAGGGGATCGCCGGTATTGATGACCGTGGTCGGGGTCCCACTATTGTACGTGAAGATGCCGCCCACTTCCCAGTCCGCCAGAGCTCCCGTTCAGTGAAGCCGCTCCACGACTTTTGGTGTGGGAATCGTGTAGAGAGCGTTGATTGTCAGCGTGTGGGCGACGTTGAAGGCGGACGGGCCGTAGTACGCTTTTGGCAGCCACCAGATCGGCGAGTTGATGCCGTTGGCGAATGTATCGCCGGCGATCGTTTGGGAGTTGTCATCCAGCGACTTCGACCACGTATAGGCGACCTGGAACTGGAACCCATGGGCAAACTTCTTTTCCAGGTTCACGTTCAGGGCATTGTAGTTCGAGTCCGTGTTCCAGATAGATGTATCGGATGGTTCCCAAGGCCGGATTGACTTGCGCATTGACCGTCCGCGGTGAGTTGCCGGGAGTGCAACTGTTGCCGACCCATATGGTCCGCAGGGAACAGGTATCCGTATGGGGTTTCCAGAGGGCGCCGCGCTGCCAGGTGCGCCGGCCATGTTGCCGTCGTCTCCGCGCGTCAGCAGGTGAACGCCGTGGGTGCCGACGTAACCTATCGTCAGAGACATATCGGACGTGAGTTGGCGCTGGACGGTGAGGTTCCATTCCTCGACGTAACTGCGATGAGGAGCGCCTTCGATCGTGGACATTGCCAGTTTGCTGGAGGCCGAATTAACCAATTGCGCTCCGCCCTCTTGGCTGCAACGGCCCGGTGAAACCGGTTCTGTAAAGTTGCCGAGTGCCCGTCGTGCTCTTGAAAATAAGGAACGGCGCTGCCTGATTCTGCTGCAGGAGGAAATAACCGGGGATGGGGTCCACGTCATAAATGCCGAACCTGCCGCGAACCGACGTCTTGCCATCCTTGAATGGATCCCATGCGAATCCCAAACGGGGTTCGAAATTGCGCAGTGTGGCGTTCGAATAGTAGGGGCCAACGCCGGCGCAAGCGGATCCTGGTTGAGCCGGAATCGGTGCCGTGAACTGCACCCCGCAAATTGGAGCAGTGTCCGTGATGGTCGTCAGATCGGTGATCCGGCCCTGAGCATCTTTTAGGACGGTGGAGGGTTGGTACCGCACCCCCAAGTTGATGGTCAGGTTGGATTTGATCTTCCAATCATCCTGAGCGTAAATGCCGAAAATGGTCTGACGGAATTCTCGCGGGTTGTCGACCAGGTTGACTAGGCTGCCCTCGAAGTGACTCGGGGATACCCTGCAGGAATTGTGGAAGGACTCGCGAATTGGATAGCGCCCTCCGGGCTTCCTGGAAAGTATGCTCGTTGTATTGATATTCGCTCAACGCCGCCGCCGAATTTGATGGTGTGGGCGCCATGCGTCCAGAACACGTTATCGTCGTACTGATAGGAATTCCAGGTGTGCAGGTAGTGGGAACCCGCGTTGACGCCGCCGAAGAAATCGGTGATTCCGCCTCGAACCGTCAGGCGGG
This sequence comes from Terriglobia bacterium, assembly GCA_963779275.1. Classification (GTDB taxonomy): domain Bacteria; phylum Acidobacteriota; class Terriglobia; order Acidiferrales; family UBA7541; genus Palsa-360. The sequence goes on along the minus strand of CAVZXL010000011.1, from coordinate 284,943 downwards.
GCGCAATTTGGCCAGGGATAGCGCCCAGGGCCGTGTCGCCGGCCGCCGCGACGATCGCCGTCGGTGTGAAAGGGTTCCTGACGTTGTCCCGGTTGTACCCCACGCGGGCCGTGTTAACGAAGCTGGAACCGAACGTGTGATTTTCCTCAGCGCAATCGTTTTCCTGCCGGTGTGTGAATCGGTGTTGACGTGTCAAAATCCGTCCGGCTGCGTATAATCGGCCTCGTCCTTCAGATACGTTCCGAACAGGCTGTCATTGTTTCCGATTTTGTAGTCCGCACGCGGAAGTGAAGAAATTTTCGGGAACCGTCTGCAAACCGGGTTGAACGAATTTCGCTTTGTCCCCGTTCGACTTGCCAGTCGTTGATTCCGGCCAAAGCGCCAGAAGTCGATGGGATATCGTTCACACAGGTGTTCGCCAAAGGAGACAGATAATGTCCCGGGTTCCGAAACCCATTGGCCGCGGTGCATCGACAGTCGCTGAGACAGGCTGTTCCGGCGGCTGGTGCCGGCGGAGCCGTGCCGCTAAGATGCCGAGTCGTGCATTATTCGAAAATGTCGAGGTCGGCGTCACGATACCCTTGGACTCTCGCAGGCCTTCGTAATCGCCAAAGATAAACGCTTATCCTTGATGATTGGGCCGCCGGCCGATGCTCCAAACTGATTCTGTCTGAAGACTCGGGTTGCCTGCTGGAACGGGTTAAAGTAATCGCGCGAATCCAAGGCGCTGTTCCGCAGGAATTCATACGCGGCGCCGTGGAAGGAGTTGGTGCCGGATCTGCTTATGGCGTTCACGACGCCGCCCGTGGCTCGGCCATATTCAGCCGGGAAGCCTCCGGTCAACACCGAAAATTCCTGAATCGCGTCCACGCCAAGACGGCGCCGATAACGTTTCCGGGCGCGGCCTTGGCATAGTCGTTCACGCTGATCCCGTCAATACGGTAGTTGTTAAACGTGGAGCGCTGTCCGGATACGGTCATTTCGCCGCCGAAGCCGCGGTTGCCGCGGGCCGATGTCGCCGGCTCATTTGCGTCTCGATCCGTTTTACGCCCGGTTGAAGAGTGGCGAGCGAAGTCCAGTCGCGGCCGTTCAAGGGCAATTCGCGCACGGTCTGGGATTCCACCTGACCGCTGAGCAGCCGACGAAGTAGTTCGACTTGCGGCGCGGCTTCGTCACTTGGACTGTTGTGCTCGTTTCGCCAACCTTCAGGCTGAAGTTGAGCTGCTGTTGCGCCCCACAGCGAGGTTGAGGTTTGATTGCACGGCCGTCGAGAATCCCTTTGCCGTGACTCTGACTTCGTAGTCGCCCGCGGTAAGGTTCGGGAAGGTATAGAGGCCGGCGGAATCCGAAGTCGTATCTCGAGAGACTCCCGTCGCGGTATTTTTGACGGAAACTGCCGCCCCGGCGATTACCGCGCCGGAAGCGTCCGTAACGGTCCCAGACAAGGTCGCGCCAGTGACCTGCGAATATGCGGGAGCTGCAGTGAAACAGCAAAAAACGATCGCCAGAAACACACCCAATAACACCACAATTTTCACCCTAAAAATAATGCTCCTTTCCATTTAAATCCTCCTCACATCCATGTCTCAAAAAACCGCTTCACGCACATTTGTCTCCGATTTCAGGGCCCTCCTGACTGTTTTTCCACTATACGTGGTGATGCCACTCTTGTTGCCAAATTTTTACAAGCAGTAACATTAAGATAGCTTAAGATTGACGGAAATTTATTCGACTCAATCTCTAGGCTATAATCCCTCTCAGCAATCTATAGGGAGGCGCGCCATTCACGGTGCTTCTTGGATGCGATTTTCTGGCGTATACTCGCGCCCCGGAAATCCAAAATGAAGAAACTGTTCCGGCAGGGCCGCATTCCCGGCGCGTGCGCCGGCGCGCCCGAATATGGCGGGCGGGTTCAGCTCGAAGGACTCAACGCGTTATTGCGAAGCCGCCGCAGCGCCTGCGTATCCCTCGTTCATCGCCTAAACCGCGGAGGGATTCCTCACTTCGTTCGGAATGACGAAGTGGCTTCTCGCCCAGCCTCTTAGGCAGGGCATGAAGGCAGAGCAAGATCCCGGCGGAACAATTTCCAACCAGGGGCCCGGCCCGGGCAACGCGCCGCCCGGCGAATCCGGCTCGCGGTCCGTGGCCATCGCCATGTACTGCGTTCTGCTGACTTCGTACGCGGTGAACGCCGCAGACCGGCAGCTGTTCCCGCTGCTTGCCCATGACGTGCGGCTGCAATACGGTTTTTCGCTTTCCGACACGGGACTGCTGACCACCATTTTTACGCTGGGCCTGGCGGTTGCCGGGTTGCCGACCGGTTTTCTGCTCACGCGTTTCTCCCGCAAGACCGTGCTCCTTCTGGGCATTGGCATTTTTTCCACGGGAACGGCGCTCACCGATACTGGCGACCGGTTTCCCCGACATGCTGGTTTACCTGGCCGCGACGGGCATCGGCGAGGCCATGCAGCTGACGGTGATGATCGCCATCGCGGCCAACTATTTTGTGGGCTACCGCGCCGCCGCCATTGGCTCGATGAATGTTTTCTTTGGCATGGGCGCTTTTTCCGGACCCATCGCGGGCGGCCTTCTGCTTACGCGGTACCAAACCTGGCACGCCCCCATGATTGCCTTCGGGATTCTGGGCTACCTGATGATCGTGGTAATCGCGTTCACCGTGCGGCCCTGGTTCAGCGAGACGCATCGCGCGGCCGACGCCCGCACGGATCATCTCGGCGCGCCGACGCTGCTGAACCGGAACACGGTGATCTTGACGATCCTGAGCGTGATCGGCGGACTCGTGTTTTTCGGTTTTACGGGCATGTACCCGACGTATTTGCGGGAGGGGCTGCACTACACGCCGAAGACGGCGGGGTTCGTCATCAGCTTTTATGGGGCGGGAGCGCTGCTTTCCATCGGCGGAGGGTGGCTGGGCGATCGTTTTTCGCCGCGGATCGTGTTGAGTTCCGCGTTTTTCGGCATCGCTGCCTCGGGTACCTGTGCTTTCACGGATCGGAAGCGATCTTGCCGCGAGCCATTTTGACTTTCGCCTACGGAGCGATCGGCAGCGGAACGATTTACGTCAATCTGGCCGCCTACCATGTGAAAGCGGTGCGCAGCAATTTGTCGAGCCGCGCTTCGGGCATGTTCGTGACCAGCGTGTACGCGGCCGCCGCGGCCGCCGGCTACCTGATGGGCGGAATCGCCAGCCATGCCGGATGGGCTCTGGCGGGAGAGATTCAAATTTCGCTGCTGTCCGCGATTGCCGGATTAGCGCTGACGCTGCGGCCTGCAAGGATGGCGCTGTAAATGTCACGCAAAAATCCCCGATCTTAAGACCAGAGCTATAACACTGCCTCGATCCGAACCTTCAGTTGGTAACTGCTGTAGCCCGCCTCTATACAGTAGCGGTGCTTATCTTTCGCGGCCAACTCCCGATTGATCAGCCCGTAGGGCGTTTCGCCCCTGAGGCAGGCGAGGGCCTGCTCGATGGCGCGCAGTTTCAGCGTCGCACAGGCTTCCACGCTCAGCCACGCCGTGTGCGCGGTCACAATCAGCTTGGGATGGTTCACCAGCGCGGTGCGCACCGGGGTCACCGCCGTTTCCGATTCCAGCACATCGAGCCCCGCGCCGAAAATTTTCCCGGAATCGAGCGCCTTGATGAGCGCCGCTTCATCGATCAGCCCGCCGCGCGACGTGTTGATGATCGCGGCGTTGCTTTTCATTTTCGCGAAGGCCGCTTCCCCGAAAAGGTAATGCGTCTGCTCGTTGAGCGGGGCGTGCAGCGAGATGAAATCCGATTGCGCGAGCAAGGCGTCGAACGAAACCAGTTCCGCGCCCATTTCCCGCGCGCGGCTCTCGCTCAAGAACGGATCGTGGATCAGCACGCGCATTCCCAGCTGCTTCACTTTGCCGGCGAGAAGCGACCCGATTTTTCCGCATCCGAACAGGCCGCAAATCTAACCGCGCAGGCGTGAAGCGGAGGGAAGTTGGTCATCACCCAGCGGTCCTGCCGTGCCAGGGCAATCGCCGGAATCATCTGGCGGCTCAGCATGAGCAGCAGTGTGAGCGCGTGGTCGGAAACTTCGTCGATGCAATAGTCCGGAACATTCGCAACCATAATGCCGCGTTCGGTGGCCGCCGGAATATCCACTGTGTCCACGCCGATTCCGTAGCGCACGATGATCCGGCAGCGCTGCATGGCCTCGATCACGCGGCGCGTGATCGGCGCGCGCGCGGTGAGCACGCCGTCGGCGTCCGCGGCACACGTTGCAAAGTTCCTGCTCGTCCGTCGTCTGCGCGTCCACCAGCGATCCGCCAGCGGACTCCACTGCGCGGCGCTCCTGCGCGACATCCGGAAAGCGGTGATCCGTGATTACGATCTTCATTTTTTCTCCCGTAAAGAGGATTCAGCGATTCTATCGCAGCGGAGATGGATTGGAAAATTGCGCTGCCGAGGATCCAGTCCACGCCACTGGAAAAAATGCCATTGCGCCGGCCAGGGTCCGGGTGTACGTTTTGAGCCGGCGCATAAATCGAAACAGAAATTTCGAAAGGAATCCGTGACCCACCAGCCCGGACGGCGCACGATACTCAAATACGGAGCGGCGGCCGCCGCTTCCGCAAGTTTCGGCAACATTTTGCTTGGCCAGGACGAAGAAATCGCCCCAACGGACCGTCGTCATCATGTTCGACGGGTTCGGGCTCGACTACCTTTCCGCAAGCAAGATGCCCGTCCTCGATCGATGGAAACGTGACGGCCTCTTCAAGCCCGTAAAAGGCCTGATGCCATCGGTGACGAACATCAATAACGCCTCAATCTGCTGCGGCGTCTGGCCCGAAACGCACGGCATCACGGGAAACACCTATTTCGACGAGCAGCGCGGCGTGGAAGATTACACGGAATCGCCCGACCTGCTGCTGGCTCCCACGCTGTTTGAACGTGCCGCGCGATATGGCGTGAAATCGGCGCTGCTATCGAGCAAAGCGAAGACGATCACGTTCATGTTTCGCGGCGCTGAAATTGTTCTTACCGCGGAGAAACCCACGCCGGAATGGGTTCAAAAAATCGGCCCGGCGCAATCGATCTACAGCCGTGAAATTAATTACTGGCTGATGGCCGCCGCCATGGACGTGCTGAAAAATCGCCCCGATATCGGTGTCGTGTACATCCACACCACGGATTACCCGATGCACACGTGGGCCCCGGACGCGCCGGAATCGAAGGAGCATCTGGCGCGCATGGATGAGCTTATCGGGCAGGCCATGAAACTGGCTCCGGACGCGGCGTTCCTGCTGACGGCCGACCACGGGATGAACGCCAAGACGCTGTGCTGGGATCTCGAGAAAGTGTGCGCGAGCAAGGGAGTTCCGCTGCGCAAGGCGTTTTCCGTGGGGCGCGACCAGTACGTGAAACAGCATCGCGGCTGCAGCGGAGGCGCTTACGTCTATTTCAAGAAACCGGCGGATGCGGGCCGCGTCCGTGAAATTATTTCAGGCCTGCAGGGAGTCGAGCAGGTGATTCCCCGAGAGCAGGCGGCGCGCGAGTACAAGCTGATGAAATCCAGGATCGGCGATCTGGTGGTGTGGGGCGACAAGAACACCACGTTCGGCGAAATGGAAGCCGCGCGCGAGGATTTTCCCACCGGGCTCCGCTCGCACGGGTCCCTGCACGAACTGGATATCCCCCTGTTTGTCTACAACGCGAAGGGCGCCCCGTCCGCCGATTTTTTCCAGCACAATCTCGACCTCGGGCGCTGGATGTTTCGCGCCTGAGCGGTGTACGACTCTTGAAACTGTCCAGAGCCTTATGAATTTGACAGGCTTCGACAAATCATCGATGCTAGATTGAGGAATTTAATTCACGGAGGAAAACTGTGTCGGATATCGGACTCATACCTGTTGATTGGGAAGTGCGATTTGACCCGCAGCGGATGCTGCGGGAACGTTTGCAGCGGGCCAAGGATGCGCTGAATAATTCCGATCTGGATGCTCTGTTTGTGTTCCGCACCGAAGACGCGCGCTACCTGATGGGTTATCGCCACCATCTGGGCCCCGCGTTCATCATGGGCAATGCCGTCACGGTGCTGGCGCGCGGGCACGATCCGATTCTCTGGACCATGGATTTCGAGCACTGCAAGTTGCGCATGCCGTGGCTTTCGCCGGACCAGATTCGCCCGCGCGCCAATTTCCGCGAAAAAATCGGAATGAAGCGCTGGGCCGAGCAGGTGGAAGGCCTGATCGGATCGCTGGCGGGCAAGCGCGTGGGCATCGACATCTGGGACATCAATATGGAGAACGCCATCCGCGAAGTGTTCCCGAAGACGACGTTCGCCGACGGCTACCAGAGCGTGCTGATGCGCGCCAAGGAAATCAAGACGCAGGACGAAATCCTGTGCCTGAAAATCGCCAACGCCATCACCGAGGCTGCCCTGGATCGCGCGCTCGAGCGGTTGCGCCCGGGCGTGAAGGAATGCGAACTGCTGGCCACGGCGTGGGAAACCATGACGGCCATGGGCAGCGAATGGACGCAGTGCTCGAACATCGTGTGCTCGGGGCCGTACACCGCGCCCTACCGGCGATTCACTTCCGACCGCATTATCCGCAATGGCGACCTGGTGATTATCGACATCGGAGCGGGCTACAACGGATACTGGGGCGACCTGACGCGCACCTGGGTGTGCGGCAACGTGAAGCCCACCCCGGAAATGCGCGACCTGCATCAGAAATGTTATAACGCGCTGTTTAACGCCGGCAGCAAGATCCGTCCCGGGGCGACCAACGCCGAAGTTTTTGCGGCGGCCGATCCGTACGTGCTCGACAGCCTGGGCCACGGCTCGGGCGTGAACCCGTGGGAGGCGCCGTATTTCAGCCCGGCATCGAAGGACGCTCCGGTGGTGCTGAAAGAGGGCATGGCGTTTAACCTGGAGCCGTATGCAGGCAAGCCCGGCATCGGCGGCATACGCCTGGAAAACGATCACATCGTCACCGCGACCGGCGTGGACATCTACACGACGTACCCGTTCGACGAGCGGCTGGTGAACGAAGTGCATCCCCTCGACACGACCACGGGGCGGACGAGATAATTTGCTCCTCGATTGCGAACGATGACTACGCCCAAACCTGCTTCCAGCGATCTGCCCTCGTTCCGGCTTGACGGCCGTCTGGCCGTCATCACCGGGGCGAGCCAGGGAATTGGTCGCACGTTTGCGCAGGCCTTCGCGCAGGCCGGGGCGGAGCTCGTCCTGGCGGGCCGAAATGCGGAACGGCTCGACGAGGTGCGGCGCTCGATCGAAGGCGCCGGCGGCCGGGCTCACACCATTGCCGCGGACCTGGGAACGATGGACGGCATTCGTTCGCTGGAACGCGATGTCATTGAAAATTATCGACAAGAGCGACCGGCAGCTGATTCTGGTTAACAGCGCGGGATTCGATTTCACCAAAGCGGCGCTGGAAGTGACCGGGGAGGATTGGGATCGCGTCCTGAACGTTCACGCCAAAGCGACTTTTTTCTGCTCCCAATTCATGGGCAAGACAAATGATCGCCCGGAAGTACGGCAAGATCATCAACCTGAGCTCCACCTGGTCGATGAGCACCGACCAGGGCAAGAGCGTTTACGGCATCGCCAAGGCTGGCGTTTCTTACATGACCGCGGCGCTGTCCACGGAATGGGCGCCGCTCGGCGTGCGCGTCAACGCCATTGCGCCGACCACGACGCTCACGGAAAATACCAGCAAGGTCATGCGGGAAAATGAGGCGCGCGCGAAACGCCTGCACGATCGCATCGTGATCGGGCGGTTCGCCGAGCCTTCCGACCTGGTGGGCGCGGGCCTGTTCCTCGCAAGTCCCGCCTCGGACTTCGTTACCGGCCACACGCTATTCGTCGACGGCGGCTGGCACGCCGGGGGGTAAGGCGGAATTCTCACGCAATTCGCTCGGCAGATATTTCCTTGTGGCGCCGGCGTTTCGCCGGCGTTTTTTTGTTTCACTCCCGGCAAAACCGCCGGCGAGACGCCGGTGCCACGAAAAGCCCGCATTCCTGCTTGAATTGCACAGCCGATATTTCAACATCGGGATGGTTCAAGAAACTCCCGTTCAGTCAGGGCTGCACGTCGTACACTTTCACCGCCAATTGCGCGTCCGGCTTCCCTTTGCCTGATACCGCCACATAGAAACGGCTCAACTGCGGCACGTACAGGGAAGTCTTGGCGCGAAATCCCGTTGGCACTTCCGCGACATGCGCGTAGGTGTTCGGGCCGGTCTGCGCGAGAACCGTGGTCGTTTCCGAACCCGAAAGATAAATCTGTTTGCGCGTGGCGTCGAACCACAAGTCGTCGTTAAAACCGGAGATCGGAACCTTCGCCACGATTTTTCCGGTGTCGGTGTCAAAGGCGAAGAATGTCGGGGGAGTGCGCGTGGCGATGAAAAGGCGGTGATTCAGTTCGTCGAGGCCCATGCCGTTGGGCACTTCGGCGCCCGTGATGGGCCACCGCGCAACCAGACGGCCGCTCGCCAGGTCCACGACGCCGACTTCTTTCGGGCCGGAAAGGTTCACGTACATTTTTTTGCCGTCGCGGGTAATGGCCATGGCCTCGGAATGGTTTCCGGGAAGCGTGATGTCGCCAACGAGTTTGAAGGCCTTGGTGTCGATAATGTTGATCTTGTGCGATTGTCCCTTGGTTTCGTCGCCGCCGCTTTCGACGTAGTAATATTGGTTTACGGGATTGAACACGGCGCCGTCCACGCCGGCGGGAAGTTTGATCGTCTTCAGGATCTTGTAGTTTTCGCCGCTGACCAGTTCCACCATTCCAAAGCCGTCGCCATCGGTCACGATGAAATCGTTCGGTTCGGGCAGGTATCGGATGGCATGGGGCTGGCCGAAGCCGGTGATGCTGGTTAGCCATTTGCCGTCCAGGTCGAACACCTCCACCGTTTTATGATCCTCGGCGGCGAGAAACAGGCGCTTGCCTTTCAGGTCGATGCCGAAGTGGTCGAAGTCGCCTGAATAGCCCGGCAACGGCGTGGTGGCCACCAGTTTCAGCGGGAGTTTTTCCTGGGCGCCGAGTCTTGCGGCGAATCCGAGAATGAGAAGTGCGCCGATCGCCAGCAATCGTTTGGCAGGCATGATTGAAATTTCCTCCTGAGACCTAGAGCTGTCGGACAACGCGTGAACCAAGCGGAAAATTACAGCGTACACGGGATCGCAATTCGCGATCCTGTAGCGCCCGCCTTCAGGCGGGCATTTGTGCTTGCCGGCAACGTGCCCGCCTGAAGGCGGGCGCTACACGATCTTGCAAAGTTGGAAGTCGTGCGCGTCCTTAAGGCGCAACGTCAAACACCAGGATTTGCGCCGGCTGTTTGTCCTTGGCCGGGACTGCGACGAAATATTTGTTGAGCTCGGGGACAAATCGCGCCGTCTTCGCTCCAGGCTTGGTCGGGACGGTTGCCAACACCTTGAAATCGTCCGCGCCCAGCTGCTGGCACGACGCTGATGGCGCCATCACCGCCTCCGCCGGGAATGTACAGCCGGTGATGCGCGGCATCATAAGCAAGGTCGTCCACGTAGTCGGCAACGTCCAGGCTTGTGACTTCTTTTCCGTTGTCCGCATTCACCACCACCAGCTTGGAGGGCTTGCGCGTTGCCAGGAACAGCCGGTGCGTGGATTCGTCGTATTGCAGCGGAACGTTGTCTTTTCCGGCGCTGACCGGCCAAGTTGAACGATCGCTCGCTTCTCGCGGTCCACCACGCCGATGGAATTAATTCCGGTCATGTTCACGAAAAGGCGCGGGCCGGATTTTTCGATGGCCATGGATTCCAGGCGATTTGTCTCCAGCTTCAGGTCGGCAATTTTCTTGCCGGACACGGTATCCACGATGCTGATCAGGCAAGTAGGTGTGTGCGCCTCGCGGCCCCCATTGACGACGTACAGAAATTTCGAGGCTGGATCGTACACGACCGGATCGGCGTCGATCGTTAACGCAATTCGGCCGATCAGCTTGTAAGAATCGTAGTCGAGAACCTTGATCTCGGACGCTCCGCCATCCACGACGAATATCTTTTTCAGTTCCGGGAACGGAAGGACGTTATGGGGTTCCTTGAAGTCGGTGAGGGATTGCAGCTGCTTGTACGTCCGCAGGTCGAAGACCTCGACCGCCGGCTCTTCTTCCGATGTGACGAAGAGCCGGTTCCCCTTGAGGTCGACGCCGAAATGGTCCCATTTGCGCGCGCCCGGCACGTTGATGGTTTGCACCAATCGAAGCGGCGCCTTTTCCTGGGCCGAGAGACTGCGGTGCGCAGGCCAGCACCAGCGCGAGAATGAAAAGAAGTTTCTTCATTCCAGATTCCTCAGTCGAATTGTTCGATCCTGTCGCTTGCATTGCATGCCGGAGGAAATTTCAAAATGCCGTCATTCCGTTCACGGTGAGCGTTCGCGGTGAACCGAGGCGTGTTTTCCCGTCGAGGAATCTCTCTTCCTCTTGGCCCTATACACAAGAGAGATTCCTCGCGGAGTCATTCCCGGCTTGTGCAGATCCGGAACGATGAACACAACCTGAATTTCGCATTGTAAAGCCACGGTCCCAGCCGGCTCCGGTCGCCGATCGGCGGCCGACGGTTACTTCACCAGCTTGAATTTCTGCACGCGCCGTCCGATATCGGTCTCGGCGATGTAGATGTTGCCCTTGGAGTCGACGTCCAGCGTGTGGCAATGCGTGAATTCGCCGATCTGATGGCCGGGACGCCCGAACTTCGTGATTTCGTTCCCGGTTTCATGATCGAGAATGTGGACCAGTTCGTTGCGGCCGTCGGCGACGATCATGTACTTCTGTTCGGGATCGCGCGAGAAGCGCAGCCACCAGGCGGTGCCCCACGAGTCGGGCGTTTCTTCGTGGCCCGATTTGATCCAGATGTTTTTCTTGAAATTTCCCATCTTGTCGAACACCTGAATGCGGTTGCCCTGGCGGTCGCAAACGTAGACCAGGCCGTTCTTGTCCATCACCACGCAATGGACCACGCCCATGAACGCGCCGCCTTCACCGGCCGCCGCGGCGGCGTTGTCGCCCTGGCGTCCCCACTGGCGCAGATATTTTCCGTCCTTATCGAAGACCACGATGCGGTGGTCGCCGTAGCCGTCGGCAATGTAAATGTCGCCGTTGCCCGGATCGACGGCGATGTCCGCGGGTTTGTTCAGCAGGGTCTTGCTCTGGTTCATGGCGATGCCCGTGATCAGGCCCGTGGAACTGTCGAACAGGCCCTTGGTGCCGATCGTGAGCAGCAGCTTGCTGCCGTCGTGCGAATACTTCTGCACGATGGCGTCATCGTTGCCGGCGATGTAGACGTTGCTGTCCTTGTCCACGATGCAGCCGTGCGGGGAAGCCGGAGCGGTCTTGAAATCCGAAAACGAATTGACCAGGTTGCCGTCGGCGTCATATTCCAGGATCGGGGCGGCGGGCGTGGCGACCAGTTTTTCCTTGTCCTGCAGGTCGCCGCGGTTGACTTCAAACACGTGATCCTGCGCATCCACGCAAATTCCGCCCGCGCGCCCGGTGACCAGATTGCCCGGCAAGGGCTTGGGCCACGTGGGATCCACCTCATACTTGGGCGCGCCGGATTGCGCCTGCGCGGTGCACAAGGCCCCCAGAAGAATCGCGAGGCCCGCAAACAACCTGAGCTTGCCGGGAACAGTCAACTTGGACGACATTCCGCCTCCTTGAAGTTTTACGAACTAGTTTGGGATCAAGCCCGGCTCACCACGCAAGGCAGCCGGGCATCGGATTGTCTTGCTTCAGGACGCCGCTTTCCCCACCACGTCCAGACGGTCGTACGCGGGCAGCGTGAGGAAGTCGACAAACCGCGGCGACTGAATCAGGTCGCGCAGGATGGCCGCCGCATCGTTATAGCGGCTGGCCTTGAACTGCGCTTCGCCCACGGCTTGCTGCACCTTCGCCAGTTCCTCGTCGATGGTTTTCAGGCACAACTCGAGAGTGACGGTCCGTCCATCGCTGAGCTTGCGCATGGTGGTGGATCCATTGCCAGAGTTGCGCGCGGCTGATTTCCGCGGTGGCCGCGTCCTCCATCAGATTGAAGAGAGGAACGCATCCGATGCCGCGCAGCCAGGATTCCAGATAGCCCAGGCCCACGGCGATATTCTGCCGGAGTCCCGCTTCGGTGATGTCGCCCTTGGGCACGGTGAGCAAGTCCGCGGCTGTGGCATGGAAGTCCTCGAGCTTGCGGTCGATCTGGTTGGCCTTGGGCATGTATTTGTCGAAAACTTCCTTGGCGATGGCCACAAGCCCCGGATGGGCGACCCAGGTGCCGTCGTGGCCGATGGTCGCTTCGCGTTCCTTGTCGGCGCGGACCTGGTCCATGGAAATTTTATTCAACTCCACGTCGCGCTTGTTCGGGATGTACGCGGACATGCCGCCCATGCCGTGCACTTCGCGGTTGATGGCAGGTCTTGATCAGCAGCTTGGCGTAGGAACTCATGAAATGAGTGGCCATGGTCACCTTGCCGCGATCCGGCAGGACGTCGGCGGCGTCGTTCGCGAACTTCTTGATGAAGCTGAAGATGTAATCCCAGCGTCCGGCGTTGAGGCCGGAGGAATGTTCGCGCAATTCGTACAGGATTTCGTCCATTTCGAACGCCGCCAGGATGGTTTCGATCAGCACGGTGGCCTTGATCGTGCCGCGCTTGATTCCCAGCGTTTCCTGCGAGTGCAGGAAAATGTCGTTCCACAGGCGCGCTTCCAGGTGGCTCTCCATCTTGGGGAGATAGAAATACGGGCCGGTACCTCGCGCGAGTTGTTCCTTCGCGTTGTGCCAGAAGAACAATCCGAAATCGAAGAGCGAACCGGACATCGGCCGGCCGTCGACGATCACGTGCTTTTCGGGGAGGTGCCAGCCGCGCGGGCGCACGAGCATCACGGCGATCTTGTCATTCAGCTTGTAAGCCTTGCCGCTGGTCGGGATCGGAGTAGGTGATTGTCTTGCGCACGGCGTCCTTCAGGTTCACATGGCCTTCGATCAGGTTGCTCCAGGTCGGGGTGTTGGCGTCCTCAAAATCCGCCATGTACACGCTGGCGCCCGAGTTCAACGCGTTGATGACCATCTTGCGGTCCACGGGGCCGGTGATTTCCACGCGGCGATCCAGCAAATCCGCGGGCAGCGGAGAGACGGTCCACTTGGCGCTGCGGATTTCGGCGGTCTGCGGCAGAAAATCGGGCTTCTCGCCGGCTTCCAGGCGCAGTTGCCGCGCGGTGCGCGCCGCCAGCAATTCGCGGCGCTTGGGGCCGAACCGGCGTTCCAGGTCCACCACAAATTGCAAAGCTTCCGGTGTCAAAATTTCATCTTGTTGGCTGGCAATGCCGGTAATTTCCACGCCAGGCAGTTGATTCGATTTGGAATTCATCGCGTACCCCTCTGATGGAAGTTCGAAAATTTAATTTGTTTGGGTACCAAGCGGGTACCTAAATGGTTGCCATACGCAGCCGCTGCGCAAAGATGAGCAGACCTAATCGCACAGAACCTGCACGGTAGCTTACCAGTTTAAACTGAAAAACACCTGAATGTTTTTCGCGCGGAAGGGCCGAAAAAATATATTTCCCCCGATTCGCGCGAAAGCTAAAATCGATTTCCGGTCTTACGCTCCGCCCGATTTGTTCTTCAGTCCCAGACGCAGAACCTCCGCCAGATGCAGCGCTCGCCGTCCGGTGGCGTGCTGAATTTGTTCCCGGCAACTGAACCCGTCCGAGACGATCAGCGTGTCGGCGGGCGTATCGCGCACGGCCGGCATGAGCACGCGCTCGCCCACGGCCTGCGACACTTCGTACTTGTCTTTCTCGAATCCAAACGGCCCCGCCATTCCGCAGCACCCGGCATCGGGCGAGCGCAACTCCAGGCCCATCTTTTTGAGGATGGATTCCTCGTCGCTCATTTTCATCACCGCCTTGTGATGGCAGTGGCCGTGCACCAGCGCCTTCCGGCCCAGCGCGGGAGGCTGGTAGCCGGGCGCCTTGCGCTCCAGAAACTCGCTGAGCAGAAACGTCTGCTCCCGCAACTTCGCGGCGCGCGCGTCCGACGGGAAACAAATTGCGCAGTTCGTCGCGAAACACGGACGCGCAACTGGGCTCGAGCACGACGATCGGAATGCCCGCATCGATCTGCGCGCTCAGCGAAGTCATCACGTGCCGCAGATATTCCTTGGCCTTGTCCAGCAAGCCGAAATCGTACAGCGGCCTGCCGCAGCACAGGTGCGATTGCGGCACGCGAACGGCGAACCCGGCGTCCTGCAGGACTTCCACGGCGGCCTGGCCCGTGTCGGGATGAAAATAATTATTGAACGTGTCGGCCCACAAAATCACTTCGCCACTGTTGCGTTGCGGGCGCGGACGAAGACGGAAATGGCTCCGCTAACGCCGGGAACTTCATTTCGGTTGGCCCATTCCTGAAATGTGGAGGGCGCGAAATTGCGGCACGCGCCGCTGCGGCGCCAGATGCAAAATGCTCTGCAATATTTGCCGCAAGCCCGGCGCATTGTTGAAAAAGTTGACCAGGCGCGGCGCCATGGAGCCGAGTTCCGCCCAGCGGTCGATCATGCCGAACGCGTACATGTGCAGCGGGCGGCTCTTTTTCTCGTAATAATGCGCGAGGAATTCCGATTTGTACGTGGCCATGTCCACGTTGGTGGGGCATTCCGATTTGCAGGCCTTGCAGGAGAGGCAAAGATCGAGCGTCTGCCGGACGTCCTCGTCGTTCCATCCGCCTTTCACGACTTCGCCCTGCAGCGCCTCAAACAGCATGCGCGCGCGGCCGCGCGTGCTGTGCTTTTCCTCGAGCGTCACCATGTAGCTGGGACACATCGCGCCCGTATCGTGCTTGCGGCATTCCCCCAGGCCGATGCATCGCTCCGCGGCGCTGGTGAACGAGCCGCCGTCGTCCGGAAACTGGAAATGCGTTTTCGGATTGCAGCGGCTTGTAGTCCGCGCCCAGACGCAGATTCTCAGTGGGCAGGTAGGCGTTGACCACCTTGTTCGGATTCATGCGGTTGCGCGGGATCCCACGCCGTTTTGAATTCGATGAATGCTTTCATCAACTCCGGCCCGAACATGCGGGGAAGCAGCGCGCCGCGCGATTGGCCGTCGCCGTGCTCTCCTGACAGCGAGCCGCCGTAACTCACGACGATATCGGCGGCGCGCTCGACGAATTCTCCGTACGCGCGAATGCCGTTTTCGCTTTGCAGATCGAACGTGACGCGCATGTGGATGCAGCCGTGCCCGAAATGGCCGTAAAACTGCGCGGTGTAGTTGGTATTCGTCGAGCAGTTTGCGGATATCGCGCAGGTAGCCGCCCAATTTTTCCGGCGCCACCGCCGCATCGTCCCAGCCTTCCCATTGTTTCGGCGTGCCGGGCGCCGCGGAAGCCGAGCGCGCTCCCGGACTCGCGAATCTTCCAGACGAGCTTCGATTCGCCTTGCGTGTAGAGGCGCATGGACGGCGGATTGGCCGTCGCTTTCAGCGCTTCCATCAATTGCCGCGCCGATTCGATCCGCCTGCTTGGGGTCGTCGGATCCGAATTCCACCAGCAGCGTGCCTCGGCCGGCGGGCAGAAGTTCCAGGTTCGGCGCTCCTTTGCGTTTCAAGCCATCAACGATGCTTCCTTCAAAACCTTCGAGGCCGATTGGGATTGAACGGCAGAATTTCCGGCACGTGATCGGCCGCCGAAAACGCGTCTTCGTAACCAAGTCCCACCAGCACGCGGTACTGCGGGCTTTCGATCAATTTCAATTTGGCTTCGAGAACGATCACGCAGGTGCCTTCGGTCCCGACCAGCGCGCGCGCCACGTTAAATCCATTTTCCGGAAGAAGTTCATCGAGGTTGTAGCCGGAGACGCGCCGCGGAATATTCGGATATTTTGCGCGGACCAGATGGCCGTACTGGTCGCGAATTCCCCGCAGCGTCGAGTAGATCGCGCCGCGCCGCCCTCCCTGCTTGATGATGGATTCGATTTGGGCTCTCGTCCAATTCCGGGCCCGACGGTCATCTGCGTGCCGTCGGAGAGCAGAATGCGCAATTCCAGGACGTTGTCGACCGTTTTTCCCGCCAGCAGGGAATGCGTGCCGCAGGAATTGTTTCCGATCATGCCGCCGAGCGTGCAGCGGCTGTGCGTGGAAGGATCGGGGCCGAACGTCAGCTGGTGCTCTTCGGCCTGGTTCCGCAGCGTGTCGAGAACCACGCCGGGCTGCACGCGCGCGAACCGCCCCGCCGGGTCCAGCTCCAGAATCTTGTTCATGTACTTGGTGAAGTCCAGGACGACGGCGACGTTGCAGGATTGTCCGGCGAGGCTCGTGCCTGCGCCGCGCGGCAGGATCGGCGCGCCGAATTTCGCGCACGCGGCCACCGTCGCGATCACGTCGTTGTCGTCGCGCGGCACCACCAGGCCGATGGGCACCTGGCGGTAGTTTGAGCCGTCGCTGGCATACATGCGCGCGGCTGCCGCGATCGAATCGCACTTCGCCTTTGACGCGTGCGCTTCAGTTCGTTTTCAAGTTCCGCTGCCTGCGCGAACGAATCGACTGGCTTGCCGTGGGAACTGAGAGGTAGCGGGGCGGAAATCTGCACTGTGCTCATAGTTTTGTTGGAGTTGAATTAGCGGGTCGCTGTTCTGTCTTGTACTCACACGAATCGTGCGGCTTACGAGCTTGCCGGTCGCGGCCACGCATCGCACTTTCGGCGAGTCCCGTTGCGCACAGGCTGTCAAGCCTGTGCGATTTCGATTCATGTTATTTCGCGAATTCCGCGCAGGCTACAAGTCACTGTGCTCACCAAATTGGCAACGGGAATTGCCGTTTCACGCGCTCAGGCTCGTTGCAGCAAGGGCCGAAGCTCCCGGACGTCCTTCACGGTTTCAAGATTCAGCATGCGATCGATGAGTTTCGCGCTTTTGTCCTCGCCCAGGACCGGAACCATCAAGTCGCGCGCTTTCGCGACCACTTCCTCGCGCGACATCGGATTTTCCGGAGTGCCGCGCACGCTTTCGACGCGCTCGGTGAGTTTGGTTCCGTCGTTGAGCGTCACCTCAACGATGGCCACGCGCTTGGGAATCAGCCTTTCCAATTCTTCGTCGGGGACGAGCTTCACTTTCGCGCGAACGCGCAGCACTGCCGGGTCCTGCATGCGCGGCTTATCGTGCGCCGCCTTGAACGATGCGGTCTTGTCGATCAGCATCACCGCGACCATGTGCTGCAAGCAGATGTCGGGCATCTCGCGGTTGTTCACCGTGTAGGCCGCGCTGGTGGCCTCCCGCACCACCACTTCCTTCACCTGATCGGGCTCGAAGGGATGCCGCTTCAAAATAATTTGCAGCGCGTCGAGCGGCGACTGGATCGGTCCGCCGGTGGTCCAGCGCTTCAGGGTTGTCAGGGTGATCTCGAATCGTTCGCCGAGTTTGTCGATCATCGCCGCGGGATCGCCCTTCGGCGCGTACGACGCCACGAAATTATCCGGGCCCGGCGAGCACATCGTTGACGCCGGTCCAGCCCATCTGAATCATCAGCGCGGCGGTGACGGCGTTGCGCGCGCCCATGCCTCCGAACACAAATCCCTTTTCGATGTGGTCGGTGTCGCGGCGCCATACGGGGATGCCGGCGCCCGGCTTGCTGCGCGGCGTAGTCCACCAGCCAGCGCATCTGCTGCTGGTTCAGGCTCAGCACGCAGCCGGCGGCCGCGCTCGAGCCCATCGATCCGACCAGGTTGTGCGTGTCCTTCAGGACGCCTTCGCCCACGGTCTTGAACGCGCGCATGCCGATGTCATAGCCGAGCGTCACCGCGCGCAGAAAATGAGTTCCCGCGAATGCCTTCCTTTTCGCCGAGGGCCAGCACGGTGGGCACGATCGAGCTGCCGGGATGCGCTCCGCCGCCGGTGTAATCGTCGTCGGTCTCGTCGGAATGGGCCAGTTCGCCATTCACGATGGCCGCTTCGATCGGCCCGCAGAGCAGGTTTGAGGCGACGACCGTGTAACCTTTTTCCGAGCTGAATGCCTTTGCAAATTTCAGCGCCTGCACGCCGGGCGGCAGCTCCGATCCCGACACCATCGCGGCAAACGTATCCAGGATGTGATGCTTGGCCTCCTCGACGACCGCGTCGGGCAGCGCGCGGTCGCGCGCTTCGCTCATATATTTGCTGAGCGCGGCCATTACCGGGCTGACTTCTTGCGCGTAGAGATCGGTTCCCAGTGGGAAGTCCCGCCGCGGCGATGATCCAAGCGGCGCGTTGCAGCACTTCGCGGCGATTCATCGCCGCGCGATTATTTCTCACGGGCTTGTCCGAATCCTGTTCGTGTTTCAAATTTGTTTTTTCTCCGCCGAGAAATATACACCCGGAAGGATTCGGGGGAAAACGCTGTTTTCGCCGTCGAAAAACTATTGCCCGGCGTGGCGCCGCAGTGTATATCTGACGGAATCAAATTTTTGACAGGATGGACTGACCACAGCTCTTCCACGGCGGTCGTCCCGGGGACGTCTTCGTAGAACCCGTGATAGGACATGGGGTTGGACTTGGACGGCAAATTGCGCTCGCGCGCGCGTGGATCGAATCGATTGGGGAGAACGGCAGATGAATGGTCCGGGCGAGTCCAGAGCAAGTCACGAGCGCTGGTTGGTGCTGTTCCTTCTTTGCCTGATGTACCTCATCACCTATCTGGACCGCGTGAGCATGGCCAATACCGCTTCCATGATCATCAAGGAGTATGGGTTCAGCAAGGTCCAGATGGGAATTATTTTCAGCGCCTTCATCTGGTCTTACTCGCTGTTCCAGGTGCCCGGCGGCTGGCTCGGCGACCGCTTTGGACCTCGCAAAGTCCTTTCGACCATCATGGGCTACCGCACCGTGATCGCCCTGGTGACCACGCTTTCCATCGGCTTCAAATCGTTCTGGGCGGTTCGCTTTGCGCTGGGCGTGGGCGAGGCCGGCGCATTTCCCACCGCCACGCGCGCCATGCAGATGTGGTACCCGCGCGACGAGCGCGGTTTCGTGCAAGGCATCAGCCACGCCGCCAGCCGCTTTGGCGCGGCCATCGGTCCTCCGGTCGCCGTGGCCATCATGATTCACTACGGCTGGCGATCGGTTTTCTATGTCATCGGCGCGCTGAGTTTGCTGTGGTCGATTCTCTACATGGTGGTATACCGCAACATGCCGGAGGAGCACACACCGGGTCACCCGCGCCGAACTGGCGCGCATCCGCGGCCTGGACGCCAACGGCGAAATCAAAAAAGCCAACGTGGCCAAGCGGCCCGAAAGTGCCCTGGAGCGTGCTTGCTCAAGCACGGAAACATGTGGGCCGTGATGTGCGCCTACGCCGCCTACATTTATTCGCTGTGGTTTTTCCTTTCCTGGCTGCCCTCTTACCTGCTCGAATACCGGAAATTCACGCTGATCAAGACGGGCTTCTATGCTTCGCTGCCTCTGGCCGCGGGCGTCGTGGGAGACGCGTTCGGCGGCTGGCTGACCGACAAGTTGTACATCAAAACGAATAACCTCAAATTTTCCCGCCGCTCGGTAGCCATTACGGCCATGCTGGGGTGCGGAACGTCGACCTTGTTTGCCGCTTTGTCCGCAAGTCCCTTTCACGGCGCTCATTTTCCTGACCATCGCGATGTTCTTCCTGGAAATGACCATCGGCCCCGCGTGGGCCGTCCCCATGGATATCGGCGGCGAATTTTCCGGCACCGTCTCCGGGATGATGAACATGGGCGGGCAATTCGTGGGCGCGCTGTCGCCCACTGTTTTCGGATATCTGGTTTCCAAGGGATCCTGGGTCGCCCCGTTCGGCGTTTCCGCGGGCCTGCTGTTCATCGGCGCGGCCATCTGGGCGTTCTGGATCGATCCGGAACAATCGGTCATTGACAGGGATGCGGGACCGGTCAGCTGGCGGCGGAACAATCCCTGTCCCGGCGGTCGCGGCGAATCGATAATTGGCGCGTGCGTGAGCTTTGTAAAAATACTGTTAGAGATATTGCAAGAAGCCGATTTTGGGTTGACACTCCGGTATGCTTGGTATACGAATTTATGAAGGCTTCAGGAACATTGCAACACATACATTCCATGGGCGTAAGTCCAACGGGGAGCGGGAGCATTTCATGAACATTACGGGTGAAGGCGGTCTTGGCGGCAGGGTTTGCTGGCCGCGTTTGTGATTCTTGGCGTGGTTTCTTCAGGATGGGCGCAAGCTGGAGGGGCCGCGGGAGCCACTCTCTCCGGAACCGTCACGGCCGACAGGGATTACGCCCTGAGCCAGGCGTCCGGAAAGCATATCCCGGCACTGGTTGCCGTGCGGGTCCGGGCCCGGGACATTGACCGGCATATCGTCTACACGGTCTTCACGAACAAAGGGAAATACCATATTTACAATCTGCCGGCCGGCAACTATCAGATGTCCGCGCTGCAGGACGGATTTGATTCCACCACGCCCACCGTGGAACTCAAGGCCGGAGAATCAAAGACCGCCGATGTGGCGCTGAAGGTCAAGCCGGATCACCTGCGCGCCGAACTGGTCGATTACGATACGCTGTTTCCTCCCAGCCCCACCCGCGACTACCTGATGCAGAATTGCGCGGGATGCCATGGACTCGAGCACATTCCCTGGCAGCGCATCGGCGGCCGCGATGAAGACGCCTGGCGCACTGCGGTCAGGCCGCATGTTTGACATGGACGGCACCAACAATCACACCGGCGTCCCCCAGGTCAACCCTGCCGCCATCCCGCAAGCCAAGCGCGACGACATCATCCAGTATTTTTCGAAAATCTTTCCCGCTGGATGGAAACCCGACGCGACCTGAAACTCGCCGATCTCCCCTTGGACGAAGAGGCTCTCTCCAAGACCATCGACATCGAATATGAACTGCCCGTCCAGCCGGGGAAAAAGGAAAGCGAAATCTCCAATCACGACGTCTGGCCCAGCAAATTCAATTCCATGGTCTATGTTGCCGAAATGGGCATGGACGTGGTTCAGGGAATGGACACCCGCAAACTGGATTTTCCCGGCCGCTACACCACCTACGTCGCTGCCGAATCCCGATAAGGGCCATCGCAAACTCGGCCCGCACGGCATCACCCAGGCGAAAGACGGCCACGTGTACACCGCCGAAATCGATGAAAGCATGATCGGCGAAATCGATCCGGAAACCGGGAAGGTGACGCAATACGAGACCCCGACCCGGGGCACTCCGCACACCATTCGTTCGGACTCGAAAGGCAACGTCTGGTTTACGGAAATGCAGGGCAAGAGCCTGGTGGGCAAATTGGACGCCGTGACCAAGAAGATCACCGAATACGATCCTTCGCCGAGCGACGCCAACGCCCACTACTACGGCATGACCGTCGACCAAAAAGATCGCGTCTGGGCCGTGGGCATGACCTCCCACAAGATCGTCGGCTACGATCCCAAGACCGACAAGTGGTCGGTCTACCCGACGCCCACGCAGCCTTCCGGCCCGCGCCGCCCCACGGTCGATTCCAAGGGCAAGGTCTGGTTCTCCGAGCACATCGGCCAGAACCTCGGCGTGCTCGATCCCGACACCGGGAAGATCACCGAATACAAGGATCCCTTCCCGTACTTCGGCGGCTACGAATGCTACGCCGACTCGAAAGACAATATCTGGGTCACGCTGCGCAGCTATGGCGTCATCGCCAAGTTTGACCAGAAGACCAAGAAATATACCTACTACCCCGAACCTTTCCCGGACATCATGGGACGCGAGCATCCTGGACCGCACGGGACCTTGATGGGCGGCCTCTATCCTCCAAAAATCGAAGAGGGCGAGCAAGGCACGTTCTGGTACACGGGAATCGGGATGCATAATCTGGTGGCCTTCAAGCCGGAAGGCAACGTTCCCCACAGCCAGAGAGCGGGGAACTAACAGCGGCAGCTAAGTTTTGGCCGGCGCGCGCGGGACTCGATCCTGAGCGCGCCGGTCCGCACTTTTTGCAATCATCCAGAAGAGAAATAAAAAAGGAGAACGTGTGCGAAATAAATTGTGCCTGGGCGCCTCGGATGCGCAAAAAATCGTAGCCGCTGCCAAAGTGGAAGCGGAAAATAATAAGTGGGCCGTCAGCATCGCGGTCGTCGACGATGGAGGATTCCTGGTTCACCTCGAACGCCTGGACGGCGCCGTCGGACAGAGCGCCGGCATCGCCACCCTCAAAGCGCAAACCGCCGCGATGGCCCGGACGCCGACCAAGGCACTGGAAGATATCGTCAAGGAACGCCCGGCGACAGGATCGTTTCCCGGAAGGCTTGCGGTGCAGGGCGGAGTTCCCATCATCGTTCAGGGCGAATGCGTCGGCGCGGTGGGTGTCTCCGGCGTGAAATCGTTTGAAGACGAGCAAGTGGCCAAAGCGGGCCTGCGCGCGATTGAATAGCTTGCACGATCTTGCGCGTGATGTCTTAGGAGGTCGGGGCTTCAGCCCCGACGTACACGGAATTCCGGAAAGGGGTTTTAACCCCTGAAGCTTCAGGGCCTAAAGCCCATCATTAGCCGGAGCGGAAACGTCCGAGCTGGAGCTCGGACCTCCGAAAAAGTTTTGAAATTCGGGAGGGAAAGAATGCGTTTCGTTCGCTGGAATCTCGTCTGGTTTGCCGCACTGGTCGTGATGGTGTGGTTTGCGCCGCGCCCGCAAATGTTTGCCGCGGACACGCCTCCGCTGAAACTTGTCCGGAAGATCGAACTCACGGATATTCGCAGTGGCGAGCCTGATGTTTCCGCCGATCAATTGGCCAAGAATCTGACCACCACGCGCATGGTCGGCGTGCAGAACCATTTCGACCACCTGACGCCCGACCTGAAAAATAACCGGCTCTTCGTCGTCCCCGAAGATAACAAATCGATCGAAGTCTACAATATCCGCACCGGCAAATTTATTTACAGCATCAAGGGAATCGGCGTCGGGCATTCCGTGGTATATCGCGCGGACATCGACCGGATTTTCGTGACCGACGGGTCCGACGGCGATCTGAAAATTTTCGACGGAACCTCCTACAAACTGCTGCAGGAACGTGAAACTCCTGGCCGACTCCGATGCCACCGGCTACGACCCCGACACCCACAACCTGTACATCGCCGACGGCGGCCTGGACGCGAAACTCGATCACGGTTTTCTCGAAATCGTGAATACGGACACGGGAAAACAGGTCGGACAGATCAAGATCGATTCCAACCGCCTGGAAGCCATGTACGTGGAGAAGGCGGGGCACCGGCTGTTCCTGAACATGACCGAGAAGAATTCCATCGGCGTGATTGACCGCAGCAAGCAGGCTGTGGCCGCGGTCTGGCCGCTAACGGATTGCAAAGTGAACGCGTCGGTGGCCATGGACGAAAAAAATCACCGCCTCTTCGCCGCGTGCCGCGACGGCCACATGAATGTCCTCGATTCCGACACCGGAAAATTTCTCCAGAATCTCCCCATTTCCACCGGCGTGGACGACCTGCTGTTCGATCCGGCCAGCCGCAGGATTTATGTGGCCGCCGGCGAAGGTTTCGTCAATGTCTACGAGGAGACGGACGCGGATCATTACAAGGAAATCGGAAAAATTCCCACCGGCCCGCTGGGCAAGACCGGGCTGCTGGTTCCCGCGCTGAAGGAATATTTTGTGGCCGTGCCGCCGCACGGATCGGCTTGCGCGGAAGTCCTGGTCTTCGGCGTTCAATAAGCGCTTGAGGTTCCTAGGCCGGAATTTTCGGAACCACCAGGTGCAATAGCTTCAACGAACCGCCTGCCGCGGGCTGGATGGTCGCGCTTTCCGACGGGCCCAGATACACGCCCGCGCCTTTGGAGACGTCGTAATCCTTCTCATTGAGGCGAATGCTTGCCCTCGCCCTCCATCAGGTAAAGAAGCTGGTGCTTGTCCGAGCCTCCGCGCTGAATTTCTCGCCCGATTTCAGCCAGCGCAGCGCCGCCACCACGTTTTTGGCGCCGCACAACTCCCGGTTCAGTATCTCGGTGACTTCGCCTTCGCGGAGTTTTCACCTTCGCCAGCATGTTCGTATCGATAAAAGTCAGCATGAAATTCTCCTCGGTGTCATCGAAGCGCGAATCCCACTCAGCTTCCGCCGTTCAGATCTCTTACGTCTGCACCCACACTCCGCCTTCCACGCGCTCCCAGCGCAGATCGTCCTGCGTGCCGTCCAGAATCGTGGTCACGAAACGATTGGGCGCCTGAAATTCAAAATAAAAGAGCGGCGACTTGGAGGCGCGCAGCCGGTGCTTGTCTTCCGCGGGAATGAAAATCATGTCGCCGGGACCCACGTCGCGCGATCCTTGCTCCGACTCCACCGTGCCATGCCCTTCCATGATGAAATAGAAATGCTCGCAATTCTTGTGCAGATGGTAGGGCGAAGAGCCGCCTTTCACGTAATGCATGATTCCCGCCAGCATGTCGTCGATATTGCGTGAGTTCCTTGTTGACGAAAAACGTGCGCTCGCGCCCCGGCACCACCGAGATCAGCTTCGGGAGCTTATCTTCCTGGAAAATATAAGCCATGGTTCCTCCCGATTAAATGATGCTTGCTCCGCGTTCCATTCCGGATTTTTCCGGCCGCGGCCAAAGTTCCCGGCTGGCGATTCGCGCGCCCTCCGCCATCGCCTCCAGCTTCGCCCACATGATGCTGGGATGCACGCGCCGGTTGATTTCTTCCTGCGCGAAGCCGCAGTCGGTGCCGGCGATCACGTTCTCGCGCCCCACCAGTTCCGCGAACCGCAGGATGCGTTCGGCAACCAGTTCGGGATGCTCGACCACGTTCGTGCCGTGGCTTACGACGCCCGGCGCCAGAATTTTTCCCTCGGGAAGTTTCACGTCCTTCCACACGCGCCACTCGTGCTCGTGCCGCGGATTGGCCGCCTCGATCAGGTACGCGCCCGCGCGCACCTTCAAAATCAGGTCCACGATTTTCCGCAGCGGCACGTCCGTGGTGTGCGGTCCCGGCCAGCTGCCCCAGCAAACGTGGTAGCGGATGCGGTCCTCGGGAATCCCTTCCAGCGCGTGATTCAGCACCTCCACGTGGCGGCTCAGCCACCGGTAGTAATCCTCGAAGCTCCCCGGAGGCACCATGCGATCGTAGGTGACCGCCGCGCGCGCGTCGTCCACTTGCAGCAGGATGCCGCTGTCGACGATCGTCCGGTATTCGGTCCGCAGCGCCTCCGCCAGCGCCACCAGGAGTTCTTCATCGTTCTTGTAATACTCGTTTTTCCGGTCGGGGATGGCGCTCGAAGGAGCGGCGACCGGCAGGAACGCTTCTTCGACGTTCACGCCGCGCAGCGCGGCCTTGAAATTGTCGATGTCGCGCTGAAGTTCGCCGAGGCCCGTGTATTGAATCGGCGCGACGCAGACAACATCATTCTTGGTCACGTTGGACCAGGCGCGCTCGCTGGGCTTTTCCAAATCCTCGTAGAACTCGCGGAATCGTTCGCGGTCCGCGCCCCGCGCAAAAGGGTTGGCGCCGGGCTGGACGGGACGCTGCTCGAAGCCGCCCAGCCGCTTCAGCGCGTATAGCGACCAGCTCGTGGATTTGCCGAACTCTCCGTCATCCACCACGTCGATGCCGGCCTGCGCCTGCCGCTCGACCACTTCGGAAACGGATTCGCGCAGGCACTTCTCATACGCCTGCTCATCGACCGCCCGGCCTTGCTGCCGCGCACGCACAAAATCGAGCAGCTTCGCCGGCCGGATCAGGCTGCCCACGTGCGTTGTCAGTATTCGGTTTGTGCTTCGCTTCACGCCCGGCCTCGCTCGCTTTTTTTGCTCATTGTTGAAAAAACAAAAAAACCGTCATTCCGAACCCGCTCCTGCGGGTGAGGAATCCCTCATTCTTTTTTACGCCAAACCCCGGAGAGATTCCTCACGCCCAGGAACGGGTTCGGAATGACGCCAAGAAAGGTTTGCTCAACCCGCGAAACCTGCGCGTTGTTCACGGAGTTCCCGTGCTCTTCCGAAACTGAATGCGCGCAATTTTATTCGTCCGGTCGTAAGGAAGCCAGACCGTCGGCGGATTCGTGCTGTTATCCACCTGGATGTGGCGAATTTCAGTGCCGCGCGTGGGCAATTGAAATTCCGTAAAGGTTTCGGTGGCCGGATCGAATCGCGCGATACGGTCGGAATTCAGCATGGTAATCCACACGCGATGATTCTTATCGACGGTGGCCGCGTACGGCTGGCTGAACCGGTGCGGCAGCGGATACTCGGTGACTTTCCTGCGAGCGCGGATCGATTTTCGCCAGGCGGTCGGCGAAAAATTCGCACACCCAGACGGTATTCGTCTCGCGATCGGTCGCCGAGCGGCGCGGTCCTTTTTCCAGTGGCGTCGCGGTATTGGGCGTGAGCCAAAGATTCGCGGAAATGTTGCGATCTTCCTCGGTGATCTCAAAACCTTGTGGCGCCGAGGGATCCAGCATCAGCGTGTCGACCTTGCCCGCCTTGGCGTCGATGTGCGCCATGCGGTTTCCGCCCGGCTGCGAAACCCACACGTTGTCATCCTGGTCGGCGGTCAGGTCATAATTCGCCTTGGCCGGAGCAAGCGAGTAGTTCGTGTATTTTCCGGTGGCGGGATCGAGCTTGAAAGCGCCCTCGCGATCCGGCGACCACACGTTGCCCTTGGAATCGAGCGCGATGAAATCGCCGGAAAAAGGAAAGCCCTCGGGCCGGGGAAATCGGGAGAATTTTCCGGTTTCCGGATCGAACATTGTCGGGCTGCCCGTGGTTCCGTTCGAGAACCAGATGTTGCCCTTGCGGTCGAAAACCAGCGCATGCGAAACCTCCGCATTGTTTTGCGCGTCCGCCAGCTTGAAGTCGGCGACGCGCCCGGTGCGCGGGTCCAATTTTCCGAGCGTCCTGCCGGGCGTGGCGTCGTCCGCGAACCAGACCGCGCCGCCCGCGTCGATGGCCACGTCGTGGGCCGCGCGCCCGTCGTACCGCGAAGGTGTTCCCTCGGACCAGTCCGTGCCGTTGTGCTTCATGATCCAATCCGGCTCGCCGGGCCGCGGCAAATCGTATTCGGTGATTACCACCTGCGCCGCTTCGCCCGTGGGCCGCGGCAGCGGGCGCAGCGCCAGCGCGAGAAGTTCCCGGCCCGCGCACGCGCCCCAGATATTCGGCCAGCTCCGGCCTGTATGCGTGGATCGAGGCGTCGGGAGTCGCACCCGGAACGGCATACCCGATGGACTGCATCGTCTGCATCAGGTTGATGATTTTTCCCCATCCCGGCGGCGTCAAATTTATTTTGCAGAAGAAAGCTGACCTCGTGGCATCCGCTGCAGTTGTTGATGAATACGGTTTTCATGCGCCGGTCGTCCGGAGTATCCTCCGGCAAACTCTCGGCCCATTCCGTTCCGGAGAGTTGTTTCTGGAAATCGGGGAAATTCGGAAGGGTCAACTCGACTTGCTTTTTTCCGCCGCCCGCAAGCTCCACTTGTGCCGAGGCCATTTCAAATCCCACGGCCTGCGCCCAGACTTTATACTGGCCGCCGCTGAGCGGAGGAAAAGCAAATCGTCCCGCTGGGTCCGTGTACACCGTGGTCGTAAACGTTTCGCCCGCGTTCCGCGCGGAAACGCTCACGCCTTCGAGCGGTTTTCCATCGGAGGATTTCACCGCGCCCGAAAGAGCGGAGTTAGCGCCACTTGATTGCGCGAAAAGTTTGTTCGCTTGGCAGAAGACGGCCAGAGGTAAAATTGCGAAAACGAAACAAAGTTAAAGAAAGAGCCTTGCTTCGCGGCACAACCGCCCCCTCTGTTTTGCAAAACATCTAAAAAGTCTTCAAAAACGCGATCAGGTCGTCCACTTCCTTCGGTTCCAATCCATATTGAAAGCCCGGCATTCCCGGCCCGCCCTTCAGAATGTATCCGCGCAGGACTTTCAGGTCTTCCGGACTTGCTGTTTTGAACTGGCCGCTGAGAACCGGGCCGACCGTGGCAGGAGACCCGAATTTCAGGTTTCTCGGCAGATGGCAGATCGAACAGCGCTGCAGAAAAAATCCCTCTCCGCGCGTCTCCTGTTCGTTCAATTTCTTTTCGCCGGATTGCGCGGAGCTGGGCGCGGTAGCCGCAGGCTTGTCCTGCGCCAGCAGGCGCGCCGGCACGCACGTATAGAGACATGCCAAGGCCAAGGATGCCTGCGGCGGCCATCATGAAAATCTTGGATCTCTTCATTGGTTCTTCCGGAAATGCCGGGCCGATTCGCGCACGGAGCGCCGAATTCAAAGCCTCATCGGCAGTCCTTGTTTACAGTTGGGAGGCCCGCAGTGTCAAGAAATAATGGCTGCGGGAGGACAGACACTCTTGCCTGTCCGGTTTAGATTCTCGTTGCAGCGCACCAAACCGGACAGACAAGAGTGTCTGTCCTACAAAAACCTGATCGAGGAATTCGACTACGAAATATTTGTCTGGCCGCTCAAGGCGATCTTCCAGCCGTCGCCGCGATTCAAGAACAACCGCAGATGCCAGCTGTTGGGTTTCGCGGCGGGATTTCGTCCCTGAAACGCTTCCATGATCACCACGTTTCCGAAATTAAACAGCTTCATCGACAAGACCTGCGAACCTCCGCGTGCCGCCCTCCGGCCCGTACAGCTTGCGCTCTTCGGCCAATTCCGCAACGTGCTGCAATTTGAGCATGTCGCCGCGCGGCGTGATGGTTTCATGGGAATCGTCGGCATGCGCGGACCAATCTTCCGGGTTCGGATGCCATTCATCCATTTTCAAACGGAACCATGCGGCCAGCACGGCCTCTTCCGCCGCATTCGCGGGCTTGTAGGGCAAGCGTCTTGCACGGATTTTCGCAGACTTTGTCTTCCTCGGTGGGAGCGGGAGGCGTCGCCGTCGTGTCCGGCCTCTCCTTGGGGATGGGCATGTTCAGATAGACGAACGCCTGCCAGCCCGCGGGATTTTTTACCCACAGATGCGCAAATCGCTGGTTGTGATGAATCCCCAGGACGCGCTCGACCTGCCCGAGAAAATCCACCGTTCGCACATCCATCGCGCCTTCGTTGTCGGCGGCGAACTGCGGCAGATCGTCCAGCACCTGCTCCTTCGTATGAATCTTGCCATTCGCCTCGACCCACTGGAAGCGATCGTCGAGAAGCGCGGCGACCGCTTTTTTGTCGCCGCTCGCCAGGGCTTCGGTCAAACTGCGGTCCGCCTGACGGAACGTTGGCGCGTCATCGGCACTTGCAAGACGAGCGCCTGGCAGCGCTATCCAGGCGGCTCCGAGCAAGAAGCTTGCGGCGAGGGCGCGGTGCGAAGAATCGTTTCATTGAAGTCGGCTCCTGGAATACACGATGAATATCGCGATCCGTCATCGCCAGCGTTCCCTGGACTTGGATGTAGCCGGGGGAGCACCGTCATGTTCGACGCTTCAGCTTTTAGCTTTGTGTTTGCGGGTGTGTCAAGGATTGATGAAGTTGCTCGGGGCGACTTCATGGGGCTCCGCGGTGGATTCTCTATCGTCCGGGATCCAGATCGCGCATGATGACGTGAAGTACCTGCCCGGTCACGCGCGCGTCGCGCTCGGAAACGGCTTGCCTCGAGGAGTTGGCGCCCCCAGCGTGAGCGACATCTCGATACGTCCTCGCCACCGCCGGCAGGCGGGCGCACCCGCCGCGAATCAGTCCCGCCGCCTCGGCGACGGCCAGCCGCGTTTCGAACGACCAGTCGCCTATTTTTCCCGCGGGAGCGTCCGAAGCGCCCAGCGAGTCCATGCCTTTGTGTTCCAGGGCGTCGGTAACGATGGCTTCCAGGATTCCGCAGGACGTGCGCAGCGCCACGTCGTATTGCTCCTGCTCCATCGCGAGGCGGCTATCGGCATAAGCTTGTTCGAGCACGGGGCGAAGTTCGACATTGTGAACGAAATCGAACCGGTGCGGAGCGGGAGCCTGCGTGGACGCGGAAACAATCGCGCCGTCATCCATTTGAGTCAGCGTGCGGACGGCCTGCTCGAGGACGGCGATCAGCCTGCGGACAATTTCATCCGGCGGCGCGCCTTCGGCGGCATGACCGGCCGCCGAGCGCATCAAAAAGGACTCGCTGAACGCGCGCGCCAGCCAGTGCGCCTTGCTGCCGCCCGACAACTGATTGATGGTCACGCCGCAATCTTCCTGCCAGGCGCGCGTGGCGGCAATGGCCTGCTTGTTGGAGGGATCGTTCTCCAGCGTTTCGCGAAGGGAAGCGCCGCGCTGGATCAGAACATTCAGATGGGACAGGTAAGTTTCGATCTGCGTTCGCAGGCTCTGATCCATGGGTCGCGTCCCGCGCTACCTGGCGGCGTCACCGGGAAGCTTTTCGGCATGGGACTGCAGGTCGGCGATCTGATCGATGTGGTTGGACATGGCTTGAGCCGCCGCGTCCGGATCCCTGCGGCGCAGCGCGGCCACCACCATTTCGTGTCCCTCGATGGATTTTGCGGGGCGCCCCTTCTGCTTCAAGGATTGCGTGCGCGATTCGACCAGCAGATCGTTCAGCGTGGCCATCAGGCTGACGACCACGCGATTGCCCGTGGACCGGGCCAGGGCGGCATGAAATTCCGTGTCCTCGACGATGGCCGATTGGCCCTTCTTCAGTTTCTTGCGCTGCGCGTCGAGGATGCGTTGCAAGTCGTCGAAATCTTTTTCCGTCGCGCGCTGCGCCGCGACACGCGCCACGGCCGGTTCGAACATCCGGCGGACGTCCAGAAGCTCGTCCTGCAAATCGCTTTGAAACGCCATCATCGAGGCCAGCGGCGCGACCAGGCGGTCCACCGTCAGCTCGCGGGGAAACGTGCCGCGCCCGTGCTGCGTCTCGATCAGGCCGATGGTTTCCAGCATGCGCAGGGCGTCGCGGATCGATCCGCGGCTCACGCCGAATTGTTCGGTGAGCACGCGTTCCGACGGCAGCGGCTGGCCTTGCGCAAACGTGCCGTCCAGGATGAGCGTGCGGATGCGGTCGGCCACTTCCTCGGCCACGCGCGTCTTCTTAATCGGCTCGATCAGGCGGACGCCCCCGCCGGCCGCTTGAGAAAAGCGGTTGACACCCTCGCGGGCCGATGCTACTTTATTGACCTCAACTGGTTCGATCACTGGGCCAGTGTAGCACAGTTTTCCCATGAGCGAAGAACTTATCGAGTTCACGGTCATCGGCTCGCCGCGCGTTGTTTCCGGCGCGATCGAGCAGTTTGCCATCGGTCTGGGAAGCCTGCACGCCATCGTCGTCCCCTGGGAAAGCGATAACGTCACTCTGAGCATGGCGGTGACCTCCGCGCGCATCGACGGCTGGGCCATCGAGCACATCGACCTGGGAACCATTCGGCTGACCGGCCTTGAAAATGACGTCACCCGCGTTGGCCTTTGCGCCGCGCGATCCCGATCACGCCGACCGGAAAAAACTCGCGGCGCTGTTCGAAGGCTTCGCCCGCCAACTCCAAACCAAATTGCAGACGGCTTCATGACGGAACTGACCTCATCCTCCGTGGCGGCAACCCTCACACTTGCGGGTTGCGGAAGCGCGCGTCGAGGACATAGGTCACGCCATTGCTCGCCTTGCGCCGGCCGACCTGAAGCGCATGGGCGCCCGTCCGGGCGACGTGCTGAGAATTACGGGCGGCACGATCGCCGTCGCGCGCGCCGAGTTTTCCGACGATGCGCACGAAGGCGTGATCCAGATCGACGGCATCGCCCGCAGCAACGCCGGCGCGGGATTGCAGGAGCAGGTGACCGTCACTCCCATCGAATACGATCAGGCCGTGGCCGTGCGCTTTTCGCCGCTGTGGGTGGGCGCCGCGCCCGCCATCATCGCGCCGGAGCAGATGCTGGAAGATCTGCAGGGCGTTCCCGTCGTCGCCGGGTGCGTGGTTCGCGTGCCCACGTTTTCCAAGGCCGTGAATTTCCAGGTGGTGCGCACGATTCCCTCGGGGCCGGTGGTCATCGACAAGCGCACCGACATTCGCGTGGTCGAAGGCGAGCAGACCACGGTCCGCGCTCCAGCGGTTTCTTACGAAGATATCGGGGGCCTGGAACGCGAAGTGGCGCGCGTGCGCGAAATCGTCGAGTTGCCGCTGAAACATTCGCGCATTTTCGAGCGGCTGGGAATCCTCGCGCCCAAGGGCGTGCTGCTGTATGGCCCGCCGGGCACGGGAAAGACTCTGCTGGCGCGCGCCGTCGCCGCCGAAAGCCGCGTGCACTTCATTCACCTGAACGGCCCGGAAATCATGCGCAAGTTTTACGGCGAAAGCGAAGCCAAGCTGCGCGAAGTGTTCGAGGAAGCGGCGCGGCACGCGCCGGCGATTCTGTTCATCGACGAAATTGACGCCGTGGCGCCCAAGCGCGCCGAAGTGGTGGGCGAAGTGGAAAAGCGCGTGGTGGCGCAACTGCTCAGCCTGATGGACGGGTTCGTATCGCGCGGCCAGGTCATCGTCATCGGCGCGACCAACATTCCCGAGGTGTTGGACCCCGCGCTGCGGCGTCCTGGCCGCTTCGACCGGGAAATCGAAATCGGCGTTCCCAACACGCAGGCGCGGCTGCAAATTCTGAAGATTCACACGCGCGCCATGCCGCTGGCGCCGGACGTCGACCTGCAGGAAATCGCCGAGCATTCCCACGGTTTCGTCGGCGCCGACCTGGAAGCGCTTGGCGCAGGAAGTCGGCATGATCGCGCTGCGCGGATTCCTGACCACGGTTCCGCTCGAATCCGACGGCGGCGTGTCGCCGGCGCTTGGCGCTCTGCAGGTGACGCGCGCGGATTTCATGGCCGGACTCAAGGAAGTCGAGCCCAGCGCGACGCGCGAATTTTATATCGAGAAAAGCACGTCGAAGTTTGCCGACCTCGGAGGCCTGAGCGAAGTCAAGCGCCTGCTCGACGCCGTCTTCGAGCATTCCCACCTGCATGACGGAATTTACGAGCAGGTCGGCCTGGCGACGCCGCGCGGCATTCTGCTCACCGGGCCTTCCGGCACGGGGAAAACGGCCATGGCGCGGGCGCTCTCCGGCGAAAAGGAAATTCCGCTCATCGCCATCGACGGCCCGCAGCTGTATTCGAAATGGCTGGGCGAATCCGAGCGGGCGTTGCGGGAAATTTTCAAGAAGGCCCGGCGCGCCGCGCCCTGCATTTTATTCTTCGACACGATCGATGCAGTCGCCCCGAAACTTGGGCGCCGAGCAGTCCGGAAACGATATCTATCAACGAATTCTCAGCCAGCTTTTGCGGGAAATCGACAACCTGCGCGACGTCAAAGGCGTGATCCTGGTGGCGGCCACCAGCCGCGAAGAGCGCGTCGAGCCCGCGCTGTTGCGGAGCGGACGCTTCGACTATATACTCCGCTTTGCAAAACCGGACGCTGCCGATCGCGCGGCCATATTGCGAATCTGTTGCAGGCGCGTCCCGCTCTCGCCCGAATTCGACTTCGATGAATTAGCCCGCTCGACGGAAGATTTCACCGGCGCCGATATCGAAAGTCTGTGCAAGAAGGCGACGCTTCTGGCCATCGCCGAATTTCAGAGCGGCGCGCGCGTCGCGCCCTTCACCGTGTTGCGCGGCGATTTCCTGGCGGTTCTGGATTCCGAGCGAGGCAGTCCCAAGCCATCAAAACAAGCGGGGAAGTGAGCCGTAAGGTTGAGACGGGTACGCGGAAATATCAGCAAGGAGAACGGGGGTCAACCTATGAGCTATACCGAACTTACCGTGTGGACGCGCGGCATCATCATGGATAAAGAGGGCCGCGACATCGTCAATTCGGTCGGCGCATCCGCCCGCAACGAGGGCAAATTCTCGCAAGCGATGGAGAACTACGTCGACAACCCGGATCGCACCAACGCCCCCACGCGCAAGTATTGCCGCGTGAGCGATACGGTGATCGAAAACGCGCTCACCTACGAAAACGAGCATCCCAACATCGTCGTGCTGGTCGAAGGCACAATGGTCAAGGGCTGGGACTACATGCGCGGCATGCCTCCTGGAGGCACTTTGATCATCAACACGCATTATTCGCCCGAGTACATGATCCGGTTCGTGCCGGGCCCGGAGCGCCTGGCGCAACTGGTTTGCGTGGACGCGGCGAAACTCGCCAACCACAAGTGGCTCTACTACCGGCTGGGCGAGCTCGGCCTGGACCGTCTGTCAACCGAAGGCGCGGCCGAGCGCAGCAAGCTGGTCGCGCCGGACATTGCCGCTCCGCTGATCGCGGCGGTGGTCAAGACCACGGGCATCGTAAAGATGGAAACGATTGAGCCGATGATTGCGAATAAGAAGGCGTTTGAAATGGCACTCGATGAGCTGCACATCCTGCCGCTGAATCCAGTGGCTGCATAGAAAAGGACTCTATGTCGACTAAAGGCACTCATATTCCGGATTGGCTGAACGTCCCGTTTGCCGGCATCACGCCCGCGCCTTCGCAGGAAAAGGGACAGGATCTTTTCCCCACGGGCAACTGGCGCTCGATCCGCCCTGTCTATCGCGATAAATTGCCGCCCTGCAACAACGCCTGCGGCACCAACGAAAAAATTCAGGGTTATCTCGACCTGGTGAAGCGCGGCAAATATCTGGACGCCTACGCGCTGATCAAGGAAGACATGCCCTTCCCGTCGGTCACCGGGCGCGTCTGCTACCACCCATGCGAGCAGGCCTGCAACCGTGGACAGTACGATGAAGCCATCTCCATCCGCGCCGTAGAACGCTTTCTCGGCGATCTCGGCCAGGCGTTGGCGCGCGACGTGGTCAAGGCCGGAACGCCCAACGGCAAGAAAGTCGCCGTCGTCGGATCGGGCCCCGCGGGCCATAGCGCCGCCTACCAGCTGGCGCGTATGGGCTACAAAGTCACCATCCTCGAAAAATCTCCAAAAGCCGGCGGTCTGAATCGCGGCGGCATTCCCGACTGGGTTCTCCCGGCGCACATCCTCGATCGCGAAATTGAGCGCCTGGTTGAACTCGGCATCACCATCAAGACCAATGTGGAAGTCGGCAAGGACGTTACCTGGGACAGCCTGAAGAAGGATTATGACGCCGTGGTGCTGGCCGTGGGCCTCACCGAGCCCAACAGCGCGCGAGCCGAAGGCGAAAATAAAGCCGGCGTGATTTTCGGATTGCCGTTCCTGCGCGACATTGGCATGGGGACGTCCAAGGTCAAGCTGGGCGCGCGCGTCGCGGTCATCGGCGGCGGAAACACCGCCATCGACTGCGCTCGCGAAGCGCTGCGGCAAGGCGCCGTGGAAGTCACGATGATCACCGTCGAGGGCGGCCCCAAGGAAATGCCGGCCTCGCCCGAAGATCTGCACGACATGCTGGAAGAAGGCGTGGAACTGCTGCACGGCCGCGCCATGACCGCCGTGCTCGGCGACGGCAAGGTCGAGGCCTTGGAATTGCGACCGGCGCGTTTCGCCGGGGCCATCAACGCTTCGCCGATCAATATCGATCGAGAGTCCAAGGCCGAGCGCTTCGCCGTCGACAACGTGATCATCGCCGTCGGTCAACATGCGTCGCTGGCCTGGTTACCGGCCGAATTCAAGAACGAGCGCGGCACGATCAAGATGGACAAGTTCGGCCGCCTGGGCGACACGAACTTTTTCGCCGCGGGCGACATCGCGCAGGTGGGCTCGGGCCAGCCGCTGATGGTGGTGAACGCCGTTGGCGACGGCAAGCGCGTCGCGTTCAATCTGGACAAAGTTCTCCGCGGCGAGACGTTGCAGCCACGGTCCATTCCCATCGACGTCATCGTGGATTTGAACCGCATGAATATGACGTATTTCCCGACCTTCCCGCGCGTCAAGCAGGCCATGCTTCCGTCCGCAAGCCGGCGCAAGACGCAGGACGAAGTGATCCTTGCGTACACCGAAGAGCAGGCCGTCGAGGAAGCCAGCCGCTGTTTCAGCTGCGGCACCTGCAACGCCTGTGACAACTGCTACCTGGTTTGCCCCGAGCCGTGCATCGTGCGCTCAGACGCGTTCCAACGGCCTGTACAAAATCCTTGTCGATTACTGCAAAGGCTGCCGCGTGTGCATTGAGGAATGTCCGACCGGGTGCCTGGAAGGCGTGCCGGAACTCGACTTCGATACGGGAGTTGTTCGCATGGATACCGCGTTTGCCATCTCGCAGGGCTTGCACGGACGCCAGGCGGAAGAGTTGCGGAATTTGCCGGACCGGGTGCCGAAGAGCATTTAAGGCGGCGGTTTTTGGTGGCACAGGCTTCAGCCTGTGCGGTTTGGATTTTCTCGCGCCTGAAATTCGCACAGGCTGAAGCCTGTGCCACTAATTACAGGGTTCGCCGGATGGCGAACCATGGAGTGAACCATGGCAACGGTTACGGCAACGAAGAAAAAGACGGTCCGGATGAACGGCTGCGTGGCCGCCGCGCAGGCCGCCAAGTACGCCAACGTGGACGTGATTACGGCTTACCCGATCCGGCCGTACACGGCGACGATGATGGCGCTGGCGCAGATGGTGGCCAACGGAGAGCTCGACGCCGAGTACATTGTGGCCGATAGTGAGCACTCGCAGCTGAGCATCGCGCACGGCGCGTCGTCCAGCGGCGCGCGCGTGTTCACCGGCAGCTCCGGCGTCGGCGTGCAGTATGGGTACGAACTCTATTCGCCGATTTCCGGCAGCCGTATGCCGGTGCAGATGATGATCGCTGACCGCACGCTCGATCCTCCGGGAGATTTCGGGTCTGAGCATACGGATGCATTGTCGACACGCGACATGGGCTGGCTGATGGGCTGGTCGTGCGACGCGCAGGAAGCGTTCGACAATCACATTATGGCGTTTCGAATCGGCGAGGACCCGCGCGTCCTGCTGCCGCAAATGGTCTGCCAGGACGGATTCTTCGTCTCGCACATCACCACGGACGTGGATTTGCCGGACATGGCGCAGGTGAAGGAATTTCTACCGGATTACAAACATCCTTACCCGCTCGATCCGCGCCATCCGGTGTCTCACGGCCCGCAGATCATGCCCGAGCAGGGCCCGCCGCTGCAGCTGGAGCGCGCGCGCGCTATGGAAGGTTCGATGGCCGTCATCGAGCAGGCCCACGAGGAGTTCGCGAAAATCTTCGGCCGGAAATACGATCCGTGGATCGAAGAGTACAAGACCGATGACGCGGACGTCGTCTTTTTCCTGCAGGGCGCCCACGGCGTAACGGCGCGGTACGCGATCAACCACATGCGCGAGCGCGGCGCCAAAGTCGGCCTCGTGCGGCTCCGCACGATCCGGCCGTATCCGACTGACCGCGTCAACGAAGTTCTCAGCAAGTTCAAAGTAGTCGGCGTTATCGAAACGAACATGGGGCTGGGTAGCGTGAGCAGCGGCGGCTCTCTCTATGCCGAGGCTTGCGCGGCGCTCTATGAAAGTCAAAAACGCCCGTTGGTCGTATCGTTCATGGCCGGAATGGGCGGCGAAGCGATTGTGCTGAAAGAATTCTACTGGATGACCCAGAAGATGCTGGAAGCCCAGAAGCGCGGCAAGATTGAAAAGCGCACGCACTGGGTCGGTTTCGAGGAGTAGTTTCAGCAAAGCAATTTTTGCTACAGCGGACTTAACAATTCGCACTACAATAACGAATGGCGGCGCGGGTTTTTCGCGGCGTGGCCATCGGGAGGAACGGACATGGGAACCATCGAAGTTCAACGGCAATTGCTGCCGATGTTTGACAGCCCCAACCAGGGGGCGCGCTTCTACAACCCTGAATTGCCATCGACCGAGCCGTTCGTTCCCGGCCACCGCACATGCGCCGGATGCGGGCCCTCGATCCAGTACCGCATGACCAGCAAGGCGTCCGGCGACAACACCATCCTGATCGGCCCGACCGGTTGCATGTACGTCGCGAACAGTTCGTATCTGTGCACGCCCTATAACGTGCCCTGGGCGCACACGCAGATCGGCAGCGCGGGCAGCTTCACCGCAGGTGTCGCCGCCGCTTACGAGGCCATGATCCGCAAAGGCAAGTGGAGCGGCCCTTTCCCGAACATCATCTGCGAAGCGGGCGACGGCAGCGCATCCGACATCGGCATCGGCTCGATTTCCGGCGCGCTCTACCGGAACCACGACGCCCTGATCATTTGCTACGACAACGAGCAGTATGCGAACACCGGAATCCAGGCGTCCTCGCGCACCCCGTACGGCGGCATGACCACCTTCTCGCCTCCGGGCCCGAATGTTCCCGAAGCGAAGACGCTGTTCCCAAAGGATCTGGCACGCATGATGGCGGCCGGGCATCCTCACTGTTACGTGGCCACCGCGAGCGTGGGGTATCCCATCGACTTGATGAACAAGGTGCGCAAAGGACTCAACCATAAGGGCGGCGCTTTCCTGATGATTTACACGCCATGCCAGAAGGGTTTTGTGTACGAGACGCCGCGCTCGATCGACCTCGGCCGGCTGGTGGTCGAATGCGGGCTCTACCCGATCTGGGAATGGAATCCCGAAAAGCGCGAGTACGATTACAGCTTCCGCCCGCGCAACATGCGGCCGGTGGCGGAGTACTTGAAGCTGCAGGGACGCTTCGGCCATCTGCACGCCGAGCACATCGCCAAGCTGCAGAATTTTGCCAACATGCAATGGCGCATGATGGATGTGAAAGTTCCCGAGGCCTTGATCCAGGCGGCCGATCCCAGGAACCAGGTCAATATGGCGAGCGCGGTGGAAGCCGCGGTCGTGGCGGAGACCCTATGAGCTCGAATCCGACACCTCCTGCCGCTCCCGAAGCGCAGGAACTCTACATCGTAAGCGAAGGAAAAAAGCGCGGATCGACGCGCGAAGTGCGGCCGGAGTCTGCGTTCGACCGTTTCTTCACGGTCACGCGCGTGCATCCCGGCGACGCCATCCTTACCGACAACTGGCACACCAGCGAAGTATTCAGCCACGCGCGCAACAATTTCGAGGGATACACCTTCGCCATGCGCACGCTGGAAGCCTGGGGCGCAATGATCGAAAACGATCACCGCGCGTATTACACGGCCGGCGGACGCGTTTGGGTTCTGGACCTGGAGCCGGCCGCGGGCAAAAAGCCGCGCCTGCCCGGGACCGGCGCCGGCAAGAAGTAGCCGTCGTTTGCGCCGCATCCTGCTGATCGACGACACGCCGGAAATCGCCGAGCTGTTGACCTACGCGCTGCGCGACCGTGGCTTCGACGTGTACGCCACCGGCTTCACCACTTCCGTCAACGAACTGCTGGTCGAGCAGCGCGCTGAAGCCCTCGTGCTGGATTGCTCCGTTTACAACATGAGCGAATCGATCTTCGATACCGTGCGCGAGGATCCCAACCACGCGCAATTCCCGGTGGTGATCGTCAGCGACACGCCGGAAGAGGCGGACAAGAGCCTGCAGTCCCGGAACGCCGAAAAAGTTTTTCTGATTCCGAAACCATTTACCGGAGCGCAAGTCGCGAGGGCGCTCGAAGAACTTGTTAATAAACTAATATGCCGCAATGGACCATGGACGACTGGAATTACCTCGAGCGCGAGGTGGTCACCGACCCCAAGGGCAGGCAATGGACGGTGGCGCTGATGGACGTGCTGGGGCAAAAGGGCGATCCGGACATGCCCAACAAAATGCTCGAGCTGCAGTATTCCTCGGGCCGGTATTTCACGCTGATTTATACCGCGACCGGAGCCATGCAGTGGGAGCGCGGTTACTCCGTGCTCTCGGAGGCGACCAGCGCATTTGGAAATCTGCTCGTGTCGGTCATCAATGGCAGCCTCGATCCATCGCAGCCGGTGTTCCGCCAGGACCTGGAAGATTGACGGCAGATTGGAAACGCCAGCGCATTTTCATTCCTGCAAAATTGAATATTTAACTACTCCCCGTCGATTCGCTGCCCCACGCAGGCATCCGGCGTCTTGATTCGCGCGAGGCGCGGAAAAACAGGGTGTTGACAATTCCGTAAGCTAGTGAAAACATCTGGTCGGCCTCAGATGACCACGCCAACTAATTCGGGCTCCGCCCATCACAACGGAAATGGAAGCGGACGCCGTCTGGACATGATTCTGGAAAGCAAAGTGGAAAGCGCGGACCTTGCCGAAACGCTGATCTACGAATTCTGCAAGGAAGAGTACGCGGAAGCGGAACATCATGCGATCCAGCTGGCGGTCCGCGAAGCCATGGCCAATGCCGTGCTTCACGGCAACCGGTTTGACCACAGCAAGAAGATCTTCCTGACTGTAGAATTGGGCGCGCCCGGCCTGGTGATTTCGATCCGGGATGAAGGGGAAGGCTGCGAAGTCGAGGCCGTGCCCGATCCTCTGGCCGAACACAACATGCTGCGCGAATCGGGCCGGGGGATGCTGCTGATCCGGACGTGCATGGACGAAGCAGCCTGGCAGAAGGCGCCGTCCGGAGGCACCCATCTGGTCATGGCCAAACGCCGCTCCCGCTCCCAATCGTCTCCGAAGTAAGACCCCGCATCGGGAAATTCCTCAGAGCAGCGACTGCATGAAGCTGGAACCCACGTTGGAAAATTCAAACGCGTGCAGCCCCAACTGCGCGGCCAATTCCTTGCACGCCAGGATGCCGCGGACGCTGTTTCCCTTGGCGTCGAGGCGAGGCGAGTACACGGCAATCCCCAGTTGGCGGTTGACCACGGCGATGATGCCGCCTCCCACGCCGCTTTTTGCCGGCAAGCCGACGCGGTAGGCCCATTCCCCGGCATGATCGTAAAGCCCGCAGGTGAACATCACGGTTAAAACGTCCTTCACGTATTGAAAATCGAATACGCGTGTGTTGGTGAAGGGATTGGTGCCCATGTTCGCCAGGGTCACGGCCATCATGCGCCAGGTCGTTGCAATTCACGCGCATCGAGCACTGCGCGAAATACTGTTGCAGGGAATGGTCCACGGCGTCGTCGATGATGCCGAAGTTGAGCATCAGGTAGGCGATGGCGCGATTTCGATTGCCGGTGAGCGATTCGGAGGCGAGCACGGCTTCGTCGATGGTGAGGCTGCGCCCGGCGGCCAGTCCCATCTTATCGACGAAAGCCTGGATGCCGGATTCTACCGGAGTCTTCTTGATCAGCGAGGCTACGGCGATGGCACCGGCGTTGATCATGGGATTGAACGGGCGCAGCGTTCTGGGATCGAGTTCGATGGAATTGAAAGCGTCGCCGCTGGGTTCGACGCCCACGTGCGCCAGCGTATGGTCCCTCCCGTGTTCCTCCAGTGCCATCTGGAAGGCGAAGGGCTTGCAGATGGATTGAATGGTGAATTCCTGGTCCCAATCGCCGCAGCGAAATTCATGTCCATCCACGGTGAACATGCAGATTCCGAAATGATTTGGGTTGGCCTTTGCCAGTTCGGGGATGTACGTCGCCACTTCGCCTTCGTCATGGTTCCTGTATTTCTTGTAAACCTGTTCCACGATCGATTGAATTTCAGCAGTGTTGGACATTAGGCTGGTTCGCGCAACCGCGCATTCTTCTCCCATCGAGAGAGTCAATCCGTCCGCATTCGATATTGCAGCAAACTCCGACCCCGGCGCCGCGCGCCGGCTGCAAGCAAAGAAACAGCGCGGTGATTGGAAGCTAACGACAATTCCGCACCCTTGTCTAATTTGATTTTTCAATGGCCTTTGAAACAATTTTGCATCGGCCAAAGGGCCTGAACACGGCCTCGTTGCTTGCTTTCTCCGGGGAAAACGCATAACCTCGAGTTCCTGTTTTCAAATCATGTCTGGCCCAGCTATGGATTGCCCCCATTGCACAACTCCGAATCCGCCTGGGGCGCGCAACTGCGTGCATTGCCGGGCGCCGCTCGGCGCAAACGCCGAAACGCTCGTTGGCGAACTCACCCCGCCCGCGATCAATAGCGGGACTACCCTCGACGGAACTCCGCCTGCTCCTGGCGCACGCGCGTCGAATGACACGTTGGATAGCCTTCCGCCGGGTTCCATGGCCATCCCGGCAGATTGGTCGGTTCCCGCGTCCGGGCGGCGGTGCGGCGGGCCACCCGCTGTTTTCGCCAGCCCCTCTGCAGCCTGGTTCGCTTCTCGGCAATCGTTACGAAATCATAAGCATTTTAGGGGAAGGCGGCATGGGCGCGGTGTACAAGGCGCGTGACCGCGAACTCGACCGCCTGGTGGCCATCAAGGTTATCCGGCCGGAACTTGCCGGCCGCCCGGAGATTCTCCAGCGCTTCAAGCAAGAATTGATCCTGGCCCGCAAAGTCACGCACCGCAACGTCATCCGCATTTTCGACCTGGGCGAAGCCGGCGGCGTCAAGTTCATCACCATGGAGTTTATCGAGGGGCGCGACCTCAAGTCCCTGCTCACGCAGAGCGGAAAGCTGCCCGCGGATCGAGCCGTCGAAATCATTCAACAAGTCTGCCTGGCACTGGAAGCGGCGCACACCGAAGGAGTGGTGCATCGCGACTTGAAGCCGCAGAACATCATGATCGATGGGCAGGGCCGGGCCCTGGTGATGGATTTCGGAATTGCGCGCTCGCTGGAAATGGGCGGCATGACGCAGACCGGAGCGCTGATCGGCACGCCGGAATACATGTCCCCCGAGCAGGTGCGCGGCGAGCATGTGGATG
This sequence comes from Terriglobia bacterium, assembly GCA_963779275.1. GTDB lineage: Bacteria > Acidobacteriota > Terriglobia > Acidiferrales > UBA7541 > Palsa-360. The sequence goes on along the minus strand of CAVZXL010000011.1, from coordinate 242,432 downwards.
CGCGCTCGGACCTGTTCACGCTGGGAATTATTTTTCAGGAGTTGCTCACCGGGCAGCTTCCGTTTCAGGCTGAAACCGCCATGGCTTCGATGTTCAAGCGCACCATGGAACGCGCCGTGGCGGCGCGGCAGCTGGACAAGACCATCCCTCCGTACATCAGCGAGATCGTGGGGAAGTGCCTGGAAATCGATCCGGCGGCGCGCTTTCAGACGGCGCGGGAGCTGTACGACGCGCTGGAAGCATGGCGGCACGGCAGCGCGGCGCCGTTCCGCATCCGGACAGTGCGCTGGATGCGCCAGGCAAGGCAATTGTTGTGGGTATGGATCGCGCCCGCATTCGCGGTGGCATTGATTTTGGCTGCGGTCTATATCTACCGCACGCGAACCTCCACGGCGCCGACCGCGCCGCATTCCCCGGTCACGGTGATGATCGCCGATATCGACAACCATACCGGGGATGCCGTGTTTGACGGCACGCTCGAACCGGTGCTGCGGCTGGCCCTGGAAGGAGCCGGGTTCGTCAGCGCGTATGACCGCACGCAGCTGCGCAGCCTGGGCGTGCCGGCGGTTACCGGGCGGCTCGATGAGCAGGCCGCCGCCAAGATCGCGGTGAGCCAGGGTCTTGGCGTGGTCATTTCCGGTTCTCTGGAACGCCAGGGCAGCGGTTTTCAGCTCAACCTGAAAGCGGCACAGGCGGTGACCGGACAAACCATCGCGAATTCCCAGACCGAGGCGGCCAACAAAGACCAGGTGCTGTTCGCGGTTACCAAGATCGCGTCCACGGTTCGAACGGCGCTGGGCGACGTGACCTCCGAATCCGCGCAGCGCTTCGCCATGGAAACGCTTTCGGCCACTTCGCTCGAAGCGGTGCACGAATACGCCGTGGCCATGGAGGCGCTGGCCAACGGCAAGAACTCCGACGCGCTGCAGAGCTTTTCGAAGGCGGCCGACCTGGATCCGAATTTCGGGCTGGCCGACGCCGGCGAAGCCATCGCCTCGCGAAACCTGGGCCAGAATCAGGACGCGGAGAAATACATCAAGGAAGCGATCACGCACATCGACCGCATGACCGAGCGCGAACGCTATCGCACGCGCGGCATGTTCTATTTCATCACCGCCGACTATCAGAAATGCGTGGAGGAGTACGGCGCCCTGATCTCCCGGTACGCCTCCGACGTTTCCGCGCACAATAATCTCGCGATTTGCTACAGCTACCTGCGGAATTTCCCCAAGACCATCGAGGAGATGCGCCGCGCCTCCGAAATTCTGCCCAAGCGCGTATTGTACCGGTTCAACCTGGCGGCTTTTGAATCCGTAAGCGGCGATTTCAAGGGCGGGGAGCGCGACGTCCGGACGGCGCTGCAAATGGATCCGTCATACGAAAAAGGCTACCTGATCCTGGCCATGGCGCAGCTGGGGCAGAACCAGTTGACCGAAGCCGACGCCACCTATCGTCAACTCGAAAAAATCAGCGCGACGGGCGCGTCGTTCGCCGCCTCGGGTTTGGCGGACATGGCCATGTATGAAGGACGTTACGCCGATACCGCCCGCATTCTCGCGGACGGCGCGTCCGCCGACCTGGCGGCCAAACACACGGACCGCGCGGCGGAAAAATTCGCGCCGCTCGCTTACACCGAGCTATTGCGCGGGCAGAAAGGGCCTGCCCTGTCCGCCGCCGACAACGCGCTGGCGAACAGCAAGGAAGTCAAGGTTCGCCTGCTTTCCGGATTGATCTATGCCCAGTTCGCCGAAACGGTGAAAGCGAAAGCGCTGGCGGATGAACTTTCCTCCGAACTGCAGGCCGAACCGCAGGCCTACGGCAAATTGATCGAGGGAGAAATCGCGCTCAAGGCCGGAAACAGCCGGGACGCGATCAAGGCTTTCACCGACGCCAACAATCTGCTCGATACCTGGCTGGGACATGAGGAGCTTGGCCGCGCGTATCTGGATGCCGAAGCCTTTCCCCAGGCCGATTCCGAATTCGATCAGTGCATCAAGCGGCGGGGCGAGGCCATCCTGCTGTTTATGGACGAGGTGCCCACCTACGGCTACTTCCCGCCGGTTTATTATTATGAAGGGCGCGTGCGGAAGGGAATGAAGAGCGCGAGCGCTTGCCGATTTCTATCGCAGCTATCTGGATATCCGCGGAAAATCCACCGACGATCCGCTGCTGGCCGAAGTGAAGAAGCGCGCGGGGAATTGACGCGGGGCATTCGCTTCGGGCCTGGTTTGGAATCTTATAAACGCAAAAGAAAAACCCCGCCTCGGAAAAGGCGGGGATTTTCTTTGTATGCAGGAACATTCCGCCGAATCGCGGCGGTTCACATCCGGGAAATCGGCCCGGCTGTGAAATGCCGCCGGGCGATTTCCTGAAGCATTAGCGATTATCAATCGTCTTGGTAAGGGTCCTTCAACTCGCCCAGGATTACCTGGTTGGACGGGCCTCCCTGGTTTCCATCGATGGTTGCGGTGACGAAGTAGATGTAGAGCACGTTGTCCTTGGTGGTCTTGTCGCAGTAATTGTAGAGCGTGCTGCACAATGGCGCCGTCGGCGAGACCAGTGCGATACGCACCGGCAGGACGGTCGGCGACAAAGCACACGTCGCGGTGGTTGTGCCCTTCGGGCATGTGGCGCGCCACACCTGGTACTGCGTGGCGGTTCCCACGTTTGGCGCGCCCCAGATCAGGCCGACGCTCTCTTTCAGCGGGGTGCCGGAAAGTGTAGTTGGTGAGGCGTTGCTGATCGATTTAGCCCCTTCGTACGTAAGTTCGCCGCCCAGATCGCCCCCGGCAATTCCCAGATCGCCGCCCGCGATTCCCAGATCGCCGCCGGCAATTCCGAGATCTCCGCCTGCGATCCCCAAATCCCCGCCGGCAATTCCCAGATCGCCCCCGGCGATACCCAGGTCACCACCCGCGATGCCCTGATCGTCGCCGATATCCTGGCCGGGAATGACGTCCAGCGAATCTCCCGAAGCGTTCCGGCGCGCGCCAATTTGCTGCAGGTTGATGTTCAGCCAATCGTTGAAGCCCATGAACCCCGCGCTCGCTACAGGAGCGATCGTGCCGTCGAAATTGAGGTCCAGGGCCAGGCCTGCGCCGGTCTTGACGCCATCTCCGTTCCAATCGAGCGGGCTGGCAATCAGTGAATTCCCGTCGAGACGCACATATTTGGCATTGTCCAGAATAGGTGTCCCGTCGCAATGCTTGCTGACTGGTGTTTCGGTGATGATTCCGGATAGGAAGCTGGCGCCAGCCGGGGCAAACCATCGCGGCAGGTAAGATAGCGGCGCAGCGCCAAAACCGGAAGGCGTTTCGGTCAAGTTGCCTTCATCCAAATTGGCAAGCTGTGTGTGTGAATAATCGATGTGCTGGCCGCCGGACGCATCCAGCAATCCGCCGACCTGAAACATGTAGCTCATCGTGCTCTGGTAGTTCGGCTTGCAATTCGTCGGATCGGAAATATCGCCGCCGTGCCCGAGGTCCAGGTTATGCCCGAGCTCGTGCATGAACGTGGAGGCCTGCATGAACGAGGAGCCGACAAAGTTATCCCACAGCCCGAGCGTAATCATCAGGTCGCCGCCTCCGATATCGGAGACTCCCGAATTGCTTCTGGGAACACCGTTGCTGAGGGAAAGTCCCCAAGTGGTATAAGTCCCGGGCGCGGCAGTGGTGGGGAATGTGAGCGTCGTGGCTGATCCGACGGAAACGAGGTAAGTGCCGTTCAGGCCGGAGGCCGTCGAGGCGCCATAAACGGTCATCGTCGTCGCGGCAGTGACCCCGTGCGCGATTTGCGTCGTGGCCGTGGCCAAGCCTCCGGACACTACGATATTGGTGAGGCTCTTGTCGTTGATTCGCCACGCCGGCAGAGCCAACGCATGCGCGAACAAAGTGTAGTGGAAGGAATCTTTGCGTGCGCGGCTGAAATAGGTGTTCTTGAAAACCTCAAACCCGGTTTTCCAGCTGACCGTTCCGGGATAGCCGGGGAACAGGCAAGTGGGCGTTTGCGCGGCGCCGCATGCAGTTTCGGTAATCGCGCTTCCGCCCTGGGCAAAGCTCAAAGGGATGATGAAGGCCGGAATAGGAGTAACGGGCGTGGTCGGCGCGCCCGGCTGGTAGTTGTTTCCCACGTCGAAATGTACATTGATCCCCTGCGCGCTGAACGCGCTGGCAACTTTTTGCAAGGCATCCAGCGTGGGCAGGTGCGAGTGCGCCGGAACCGCGCCATAACCGGGCGTAGTCATATAGTCGATATCCAGGAAGATATCCCTGGTGGTCGGGCTTGCCCCGGGCAGATTCACCACGGTGTTGGTGGCGATGTCCGTGTATCCGCCGTTCAATTCCCAGCTATCGAGCAACCCGTCGCCGTCGGTATCCTGCACCGTGGTGCTGAATACAATCGCGCCCCACGAAATGCAATCTTTTCCGGCAATCAGCGGAGTTACCGCCGTGGTGACCGATGAACTGTCCGGCACGACCAGATTGCTTACATCGAACGTCAAGTTTGTCCAGGAACCGCCCAGACAGCGCGCTCTGGAATGGATTGGTGGGGGACACTCCCGTCGGAACGCTGCCATTTACCGTGAGCTGTTCCTTGAACTGGCAAAAGCCATCGCCCACGATGTGCGTCATCTTTGCGACGGGGCTGACCTTGGAGGCTTCGTAAAATCCCTGGATGGTTTGCGTCATGACCGGGTTAGCGGAGTTGATCGCGAACCCTCCGTCGTAGATCACCACCGATTTGAGCGGCGCGCCCGCGACGCGGTAAACGACCACCAGGCTCGCTCCCTCGGTAAGATACGTCGGGCTGTGCGTGAGCAAGGAAATGAGCCAGGTTTTTCCGCTGTCCGGAAGCGAGACGGTGTGCGGGGCGAAGCCATTGGCGGTCAGGTCGGCATCGTTCACCAGCCGGTCTCCAACGGGCCCTCCGGTCACCGCGTCGCGCTTGTAGGGCAAATATCTCAAGACATCCGCGCGAAAAACGTAAAGCGTTTGCCCCGGGCCATCGTCCAGGTCGCCGAAGCTCCCGCAAGCCCTTGCGCCGTTGGCGGCAATTTGCGTGCCGACGATTTTCAATCCACGGAAAGTTCCCTTGGCGAGCGCGACGGGATCGGCATTGGGGCTGGCCAGAGTTTCCCAATACAGATAGGCGGCAACGATGTCGGCATGCTGCGGCACTCCGTTTTCCACGTATCCAGGCACGCCGCTCATGTGGATCACGCTGGTCGCGTAGTTCGTGACGCCGCCGGTAATGGTTTGCGTCGCGGTGCTTTTCACGCCCTGGCCGAGCAAGCCCACGCCTCCGGCCACGTAATCTCCGGTAACGAAATAGTTCTTAAAGAAATTCAAGGCATCGCCCGCGGAAGCCTGCTGCACGGGCAGCAGCAGAAAAACAACCATAAGGGCCATGCCCCACGGCAGCGTTGTTTTTGCAATCGCCTTGCATTCCGCACGCGAAATTTTCAGATTGTGGATGCGCATGAACTTCCTCCATGAATTTTCGCAAAATAGTTTTCAGCCGTGCCCGGGACGATCATCGCAGAGAAATAACGCGCAGGCAGGAATGCCGCGGCAGGATCGCATCGTCAAACAAGGACTCCCTAAACGTGCGCTCGCCCGCCAATATGCAGGAAGAAAGTCCCTGACTGGGCGAGGGACGAAGTATTCGAGGACACGAGATATTGATCTGCTGTCACGAGGAAGTCAACGCGGAAAGTGTGATCCGTGGGATTGGCTGAAAGCGATGCCCGCGTCAAGATAATTTCTTAAGATTCGAATTGCAATTGCAGGTACTGAGAGTTCCGGTACTGACAATCTTCTAATGATCATTGCCGGAATCGAATCACCGCCTTGGCGGGTTTGGCCGGCGCAGTCCGGCAGCCATCTCCCGGGCCTGCGTGATACAATTCCGGGCTTCAGCGGACCTATGCCTGAAAAAGAAATCAGCAGCGAAAATGTCCTCGAAGTGATTTTGCCGGACAAGTCCCGGCGGACGGTGGGAATCGTGGATTCCCCGTTCCTGATGGGCCGCGGAGACGAATCCGGCAATCACCTGCAGCTGGACGACCCGCGCATTTCCCGGCGGTGCGCCGCCATCCTGACCGAAGGCAAACGCTGCCTGCTGGAAGACCTCGGCCACCGCCGCGGCATTTTCGTGAACGGGAGCAAGATCGACCACTACGTCCTGTCGGACGGCGACGTCATCACCTTCGGCTACGACGATTCCTACGAAATTGTTTTCCGGGCCATCGGCGCCGAAAAAGCGATGCAAAGCATGCTCACGCTGATTGGCGGCGTTTCGGCAAAGGACAATCCTTCGACCGGACTGGGCAAACTCAATCTGCTGCTCGAAGCCACGTCCCTGCTGCATTCCGATCTTCCACTCGATTCCGTGATCGGCACCATGCTCGATTTCGCCGTCTCCATCACCCATGCCGACCGCGGCCTTTTGCTCGAAGCCGATTCTTCCGGCGCGCTGCAAGTGCGTCTGGCGCGAGGCGCGGGAGCGGTCGCTTTGCCCGCGCAGGGCCTGAGCCCGAGCCAGACCGCATTGCGAAAAGCGATGGCGCAGCAATCCGCCGTGATCACCGAAGACCTCAACCTTGCCGACACGGCGTTTCGAGGGGCGCAAAGCATCGTGGCGCAGTCGTTGCGCGCCGTCATTGCCATCCCTCTGTATGCCATGTCGCGGGCGGCTTCGGCCGGAGCAGCCGGCGCGGGAGGCGCGCCCGGAGTTGCGGGCGCTTCGGGGCGCGGCCAATTTCTGGGCATGTTGTATCTGGATTCGCGCCGCGCCAGCGCTTTCTCCAAGCTGGACCGCCAGATTCTCGATGCCCTGGCCGTGGAAGCGGCCAGCATTCTGGATAACGCGCGCCTGGTGGAGCGCGAACGCCAGCGGCAGCGCCTGGAACAGGAACTCAACATCGCGCGCGATATTCAGCAAGCCCTGCTGCCGCGCGGATTTCACGACTTGCCTTATCTCGGCATCGCTGGCATTCATACCCCGTGCCACGCCGTCGGCGGAGATTACTTCGACGTGTTTCCGTTGAGCGAGGAACGCACGGCCATCCTAGTCGCCGACGTTTCCGGCAAAGGGCTCGGTGCCGCGCTGCTGACGACAATGCTGCAGGGCGCCCTCTCCGGCATGTCCAATACCACGGACCCGGTGCAGGTCTTCAACCACCTTAACCGTTTCTTGTGCAGCCACTCGGAAGTGGGCCGCTACGCCACCATGTTTTTCAGCATCCTCGATCGCAATGGCCAGCTCTTGTTCATCAATGCGGGCCACCCTTCGCCGCTGATTGTTCGCCGCGGCGAAGTGCTGGACCTGCTGACGGAAGGATCGTTCCCGGTAGGCCTGGTTCCGCAGGCGGAATTCACCGCGACGACCACGAATTTCCAGCCCGGCGACACGCTGGCCCTGTTCAGCGACGGCGTCACCGAAGCCATGGATCCCGAGGAACAGCTGTACGGCGTGCCGCGGCTGCGCGAAGTTCTTTCCGGCCGGCACGATCAGCCCCTCGACCATCTGCAGAAGACCGTTCTGGAATCGATTCAGAAGTTTACGCGCGGCGCCAGCCAGAACGACGACATTACCCTGCTGCTGGTTCGCTTCCAGGCTCCCGCGCCGGGCGCCGCTTCGTAGAAATCGCTTTTGCCGGGCCGATTCTGTAACACGGTTGTCACAGGTTTTGGACTATAGTCTGGGAAGATCGCGCTCCGGCTCCCGCCGGGCCGGGCGAGAAACGCGGGAAGTAACCTGCGCGAGCGGCGTGCGAGGAGGAACTGGATCGATGCAGCTTTCGATGGAAGAGCTGGAAGGTGGAATTACAAAAGTGGTTCTGGACGGCCGCCTGGATATCGCCGGCGCGCAAGAGATCGATCTGAAGATGAATGTGATCGCGGGCACCAAGAAGGCCGTGCTCGTGGACATGCAGAAGGTTACGTTCCTCGGATCGATGGGGCTTCGCACCCTGGTCGCCCCGGCGCAAGCCATCAAGGGCCGCGGCGGCAAAGTTGTCTTGTTCGCGCCCGAATGAAATGGTCGAGAACGTTCTGAGATCCAGCAAGATGCACACCCTCATTCCCATTCACCACGAGCTGCAAAGCGCGTTGGCCGCGCTGCGATAGGGGAATCCCGTCGAGAATCCGCTTGCACCGGCGCGCGGCATGAGCGATCAGAATGCAAACTCGGGCTGCGAACCACTGACTCTCGAGAGCAAGCTTTCGGAAATCGCGCGTATTCCGCCTTGGATCGAAAAACTCGCCGCATTGCATTCCATACCCGAGCGCGCCCGGTTTGCCATGGATCTTTGCCTGGAAGAAGCGGTCTCAAACGTCATCCGCCACGGTTACGCCGGAGAGCCCAATCATGCGCTCACTCGTCCGCTGTGAACCGCATCGGGACGGATTCATAACGATTGTTGTCGAAGACGATGCGCCTCCCTTCAACCCTCTTCTTGTCCAGGAGCCGCCCGCGCCGGCCTCGCTCGCGGACGTTTCGGTCGGGGGGCAGGGAATTCACCTAATGAAGCAGTTCGCCGACGGCGTCGAATACGAGCGCAAGCCGGTGGGCAACCGGCTGCACATTCGTTTTTGCTGCTCCAAGCGATCCTCGGGAAATTCCTAAGGTTCCGCCATCCTGAAATTGCCCGCCTGAATGCCGGCTGAGTTCGCCGGCCGTGATGCGACAAATCCAAAACTTTCATTTTGAAACGGGCGAGGCCGCGAGCCGCGGCGGAAAAAATCAGTGTATACTTTCGGGCGATCTCCAGAACCGCGCTGCGCGGAGCGGCGCGGTTCCCATTCGCTAGCGGAAGAAATATTTCACGGTTGTCATGATGAAAGCGGGGGAAAAGACCCATGGCGTTGAGGATTACCGACAATCAGGTGCAGGGTGTATCCGTTTTGGCGCTCGACGGGCGCGTGGTGTTCGGGGAGGAAGCCGCCACGCTGCGCGAAAAAGTGAAGAGCATGATCGACGCCGGGAACAAGAATCTGGTATTGAACGTGAGCAACGTCACGTTCATAGACAGCGCCGGTCTGGGCGCGCTGGTCTCCGCGCATCACGCCACGGCCACCAGCGGAGGCTCGCTGCGGCTGTGCAATGTGGGTTTGAAATTCAAGGAAATGCTGCAGATGACCAGGATGTACAGCGTATTTCAGGTTTCGGAAACCGAAAGTGACGCCATCCAGAGTTTCTCGAAGTAGGTCTTTTTCAGCAGGAGATTTCGGGCGATTCCGGAATTTAGCCGGTCTTGCGCTGCCTCAACCTTCGACGCAGGCGCGCCGGCTTGAGCGGCAACCACGACGCGCGCAGACCGCCTGAACGTATGCCCATTCCGTGACCAGATATTATCAACGTTGACAATTTGTGGCTCTTGTTTATCATAGCGGGGACTTCGGACCCGGTATGCGCCCCTGCCTCACACCGATCGGCTTGCTTATACTGTGCGCATTCCTATGCGCTTGTGCCGGTGGAAGCGATGGAGGAGGCGGAAGTTCTCCACCCCCTCCAGCCGTAATATTTTCCTTGTCGGTTTCACCGACCTCAATCGCCGTGTATCCTGGTTCCACCAGTACGATAAGTGTTACCGCGATATTAAGAAATAGCACCGCCACGCCGACCGTAACGATTCCAAAATTGCCCGCCGGGATTACCAGTCCGACTGTATTTCCTCTTGCCGTGCCTTCCAACGGAGCGGAGATCATCCTTCAGGGTGCATCGAACGTCGTACCGAGTACGTTCACGTTGACGATTACCGGGCAGGCCGATTTCGTAATGACGACGGCGGACGTTTCCGTTACCGTGCAAAATTCCGCGCCGGGGTTTTTCTTTACCGGGCCTTTTTTCTCTGAAGTTGGCGTTCCCATCGGGGGTTCCGGCCAAACGACAATTCAGAGTGGCGCCAATACCACCGGCCAGGTCGGCTATTCCGTGAACCTGGCGCTCCAGGGGCTCCCCCCGGGGACGACCGCCGTTGTAAGCCCGAATCCGATAATTCCTGGACAGTCAATCACAGTTACGATCAGCGCGGACAATTCCGCGCCCGTTTCACAAAATGTGCCACTAAGCCTTGTTGGAACGGCGTCCGCGCCGGTTCCGCAATCCAGCACTCACTTTCTGCTGGACGTGACCTCTCCACCTGGCGCCCTTCCAAATAATCGGACCGATTACCTCGGAACTGAAGACACCCCGCAGTGGGCGGCTTACGATCCAATCCATGGGCTCATTTTCTCCGTGAATAATTCCTGGAATCGAGTTGATGTCATTTCATCGGTTAATCGCGCGATCGTGAAGGTAATCCCGATTCGAGACCCCGTATGGGTAGATTTGACGCCGGGCGACTCAACCGCATGGATTACCACGGGTTCACATCAGATTTTCGCCGTCAATACGGCGACACTTGCTCTGACGCGATTCGTGCTCCCAACACTCACAGGACCCAGCCCCGATACTTACTGGGAGGGCGGGCCTGTCTACACTCTTGCCGACGGCACCCTGCTCATTCTTTTGCAGACGCGGGGCACGGGTATTGGCGGAGCGGATCCAGCGATATGGGATCCCACAGCGAACACGCTGACTCAGCTCAGGCCCTCGCCTTATATATCTCCAGGTTTAATCGTAAAATCCGGGGACGGAAGACGGGTTTACTCCATCGGGGATACTGGACCGGGCCAATCCTTTTACTACGATGTGCCGTCGAAAACTTTCAGTGGCAGCATCGATGTCGGCGGTTTTGTCGAGAATGCCGCCGTCAATTATGACGGTACTCGCGTCGCGATTTTCAATGACAATGGCTTCAACATGTATGACGGTGATCTCAATTCGATGGGGCCGTTTATAGGGGGCGCCATGCAGGGCTTTTTTGTGGGTGGCATGGTATTTGGAAGAAATGGACTTTTGTATGAAGAGTCCCAGCCCTTTGGCTCACCGATTATTTTTACGATTGATCCGAACACCTTGGGCGTTCTGAATATAGCTCCCGCTCTCGCAATTCCGGCGGGGGATGATACGCCGTCGGTTGCATATCCAGTTCCGTTCGATGTGGATAGTACGGGGATCGTCCTTGGAATCATAGAAGATGGAATTGCATTTGATGATTCCACGTTTACTCAAAACCTCTCTCCCCAGGAACCGGGAACACCCAATTTTCTGGATCACATGTCTCCCCAGGTGGGCCCGGTCGCTGGAGGGACGGCCTCAGGCGGATTCGGTGACGCTTTCAGTTTGAAGCCCGATGTTTGGTACGGCTCAAACCGGGGCTCGGCACAAATTCTGAACGGAGGGCTTCTACAGATCACTTCGCCGCCTGCGAGCGCCCCCGGCCCGGTAAATGTCAAAATGCTGTTTCCCGACGGGATTGAGGTTTTTGATCCTTTATTTTTTACCTATGGTCCCTATATTCAAACGAATATTTTGTCCGGCTTCTCACCGGATGGCGGAGGGACGGGGCAGATTGCTGGATATGGCTTACCGACCGACAATAGTAGCGGGACGCTACTGATTGGCGGCGCTGCATCGCCTTCTTTGAAGCCCACATCGGGCGATGCTCCACTCATCGGAGGCTTTCCTCATGGTTTCCCGACCGCTTTTGTAGATTACACCGTGCCCGCCGGTTCGCCGGGGTGGGCTGATCTCGTGCTCCACACCCTGAATGGAACCAGCACGCTCCCCAGATCGTTGTACTATGCGCGAAGTGTAAAGGATTATTCCTCCGCGGATATGTTCTCAGCCGTTCTGTACGATTCAAGCCGGAATCAGCTCTATCTTTCCGCGGGCGATCACATCGACGTTTTCTCCCTCAACGCCAATCAGTTCCTGACGCCTCTCCAACCGCCTGCTCAGGGCGCGACGAAAAAATTTGCGGGTCTGTCTTTGTCACTCGACGGAAGTTTGCTCCTAGCGACCGACTTACCCGATGGGTCGCTGGCCGTGATCAATCCCGACCATCCGACGTCGAATTTTGTGATTCCGATCGCTCCGACCATCACCAGTGGGGGAAACCCCGGATGCCCTTATGGTGCCATTTACGTTACTCCGGCCACCAATAACCAGGCCTTTGTTCTGTTCGGCGGGGATCTTACTCCGGCATGCGGCCCGGGTGGGGCAATGTACAAGATCGACCTGACGGCCCGGACGGCTGCTGTGCCCAATTTGCCCGCTACCTGCCGTGCGGATGGAGGGTCTGCATTCGCCTCCACTCGGGACGGAACCAAAGTGGCATTTGGCGGTACGAGTTTTAATATCTATGACGTTCTCCAGAACACTTGCGGGAATGGTGGCTTTCCCCAGGCGTTAGGAGGCGTGATTTCGGCCGATGGGAATGTGGGTGCCTCGCAGTGGGTTTTCACGGACTCAGCCGCCGCCGTCACAGGCCGAGTAGGGTTGGCGAGTTTGTATTTCGGATCTGGTTTCTTTCCGACCAACGTTCAATTGCAGCAACCAAAGTTGAATGATTCGGGCGCCCTTTATTTTCTCACCTACTCCCACTTCATTGACATCTTCGATGTGCAACACGGAATGTTGAAGATGAGATTTGGCCTGACCGAGACCGTTTCCAACGTTTTTGCGCCGATGGCCATAGATTCCGGTGGCCGCCAAGTGTTCCTGATTACGGACAAAGGACTCACAATCGTCGATCTCGGTGCGGCACTGCTTTCGATCGGTTCATTGAATCCGCAGACGGCGAACGCAGGCCAGCAAGTTGTGATCCGGGGCAGCGGATTCACGCCTTCCACAACGGCGAGCATCGCGGGACATTCTGCCCCCGTTAGTTATACGGACGAGAACACACTTACGCTGGCTGTACCCGCCGGGCTTTCAGGAGCTTCCGACGTCACCCTCGACAATGGCAATGGCACCACCTACACCTTGGAGAACGGGTTGCTCGTGCGGTAATCCGCGATTCAAACAGCGTGGAATCCTTGATCTCGATGGGGCAGGCTTTGCAACCTCTGCGAGTCAACTGGGGCTTTTTTCGAGCATGGGAACGCAGCGTGCGGAAGGGCGGGGTTGTGGAAAGCGAGAAAAATGGTCGGGGCGAGAGGATTTGAACCTCCGGCCTCCTGGTCCCGAACCAGGCGCGCTAGCCAGGCTGCGCTACGCCCCGACGACACGCACTCGGGCGCGGGGAAAAACGACCCGAATGGAAGAATTAGAATAGCATAGCTTGCAGTTGGAACCTAGAGCGCGGCGCGCCAGCGCGGCGGCCCAGTTTGCACGGTATTGGTTTCAGTAGGACAGGCACTCTTGCCTGTCCGGTTTGATGCTGCTCACGCGCACCAAAACCGGACAGGCAAGAGTGCCTGTCCTACTGAACGATGGGCGGCGAGCCGCTATGCTATAGTGAAATCAGCGACACGGAAAATCCACGCAACCAGCGACGGAATTCTTGAGCCGGGAGGAGCGCGGACGGCGGTTCGCGCGCAACCAGATGGCATTGATCGAGCGCATCCAGAAAGACCTGACCGAAGCGATGATGGCCAAGGACGAATTGCGGCTGAGCGTGCTGCGCATGGTGAAGTCCGCGCTGAAATACAAGGAAATCGAGAAAGTCCGTCCGCTCGATGACGCCGAATCCCTGCAGGTGCTGCAAACGCTTTTGAAGCAGCGGCGCGAATCGGTCGAGCAATTTACCAAGGGCGGCCGGCAGGATCTGGCCGACAAGGAAACCAAGGAAATCGCCATCCTCGAAGTGTACATGCCGGCGGGCGCGTCCGACGCCGACATGAGCGCCGCGATCGAAGCCGCCATCGTGGAAACCGGAGCGAATTCGCCGAAGTCGATGGGCGCGGTGATCAAGGCGGCCAAGGCGCGGCTGGAAGGCAAGACGGTGGATGGCAAAGTGTTGTCCGAGCGGGTGAAGGAGCGGCTGTCGAAGATGGCGTAGCGGCGCAAGGTCGATGATCGAAAGTTAAGAGTTGAGAGTTCAGAGTTGAGTGTGAAATTCCTTACTCGCGGCTACGGAAGATTTTTCAGGCCGGTTTTCTGTCTTGTATCGACATTGTAACCCTTCCCCGCGTATCCTCCCTGGATGCCGTTGCCCGAAACAATTCCCGTTCGCTACACGGACGAAGAGGCCGGCTATGTGACCGTGCGGCCGGTGGTGCGGCAAACGTTCCGCCTGGAAGAACTCCTCGACATGATTTTGAGCGTGGCGGGAAAGGATGTGGCGCGCGTCCGGCAACTTCTTCATTCCGGGACGATCGTCTATCATTTTTTCCGCTACTCCTGGACGGGATTTGACGTGGACGACGCGGAACTCGCCGCGGCGCTGGCGCAATTTCCGGATCCCGATCCCGCGCGTCCCTTTTCCCCGGCACAGTGCACGCTGGCGATTCTGGAATCCGGCGGAGTAAGTCCCAAGGCACCTGATGGAACTCGATCGCGAAGCGGGATCGAGGCGCCGGATATTTCGCAAACGAAGTTTCTGGGAAGCGCCTTCTGGAAATCGCCGGCAACGAAAACATTCAGTACCACGGATATTCCTATGGCCGCAGAGCCGATATCTATCGCCTCGATCTGGACGGCGAAATTGCCGGGCAGATTACCGAGGCCCTGGAGCGGCTGGCGCCGCGCGGGTTGCACATCGTGCTTGGCACGCTGCCCGCGGCCGCGAGCATTCTCTTTGTCTGCCCGCGCGGCGAGGAATCCCGCCAACCGGCCGCGCGCCCTTAGCCAGTTGGATATAGGCTGCGGAAGCGCCGCGCAAATTTATCTCTAAGCCAAAACGATTTAGGCCATAATGCCGGGCGGCAGCCATGGCGCTGGAATGTGCGGCCGCGTGGCGGAGGATTTGCGCAGGTAGGATCGCGGAGGTGAAGCTTGGCCGAAAAACCCTGGAGTTCGACGGCGCCGCCTGCCGATTTCCGTCCTTACGTCGAGTCCTCGAGCGCGATCACCGAGTTCAGCTGGCGAGCCGTCATTCTGGGTTCGCTGTTCGGCATATTGTTCGGGGCCGTTTCCGTGTACGTCGGACTGCGCGCGGGGCTCACGGTTTCCGCCTCGATTCCCATCTCCGTCCTCTCGATTTCCATCCTGCGCGCGTTCGGCAAATCAACGATTCTCGAAAATAATATCGTGCAGACCACGGGCTCGGCGGGCGAATCCGCCGCGGCGGGCGTGATCTTCACTCTTCCGGCGCTGATCTTTCTGGGTTTTTCGCTGAACACCGAGTACTGGCGCGTATTTTTCCTCGCATTGATCGGCGGATGGCTCGGCGTGCTGCTGATGATTCCGCTGCGGCGGCAACTGATCGTTAAAGAGCACGGCAACCTGACGTTTCCCGAAGGCACGGCGTGCGCGGACGTGCTGGTGGCGGGCGAGCGCGGCGGCTCGTTTGCCGGGCGCGTTTTCTGGGGGCTCGGCCTTGGCGGCGTGTACACATTTTGCATGAACACGCTGGGGATGTGGCCGGGCCAGCCGGAGTACCGGCCGAACTGGCTGCCGGGGGCGTCGGTCCGCACGGCCATCACGTCGGAATATCTCGGTGTGGGATACATCATCGGGCCGCGCGTTTCGGGAACGCTGTTTGCCGGCGGCGTGATTTCGTGGCTGGTGCTGATGCCGGCGATCAAATTTTTCGGCTCGCTTTCGCCGAACGCGCCTTTGTATCCCAGCACCGTGCCCATTCCGCAGATGACGCCGGACCAGCTCTGGGCCAGTTACATTCGGCCCATGGGCGCGGGCGCCGTTGCCGCTTCGGGATTGATCACGCTGATCAAGACGATGCCCACGATTTTCGCGGCGCTGACGGCCGGGCTTGCGGACATGCGCAAGAACAGGGAAGCGGCGGCCAGTGACCAACCGCACCGAGCGCGATATTTCCATGCGCTTCGTTCTGATCGGGTCGGGCGTGCTTCTTTTCATGATGTGGGCGCTGCTGCGATTCAAGCCCATCCCCGGAGCACAGACCGGGGCATTCGCCAACCTGATTGCGGCGGTCTTCGTGATCGTTTTGGGTTTCTTGTTTGTGACCGTGGCTTCGCGGATCAGCGGGCTGATCGGGAATTCGTCGAACCCCATCAGCGGCATGACCATCGCCACGTTGATGGCCACTTGCGCCGTGTTTCCTGGTGATTCACTGGACGGCGAACGCCTACGCCGTGCTCGCGTCTGACGATTGGCGGCGTGGTTTGCATCGCGGCCGCGATTGCCGGCGCGACTTCGCAGGACTTGAAAACGGGCTATCTGGTCGGCGCGACGCCCTACCAGCAGCAGATCGCGTCTGATCGTCGGCGTGCTGGTTTCCTCATTCGCCATCGGCGGAACGCTGATCCTGATGAACATCGGCCTGGCGCAGTACAAGGCCGTGCAAATTCCGCTGGATATGAATAATTTGCCGACCGGCGTGCAGCTTCAGGATAGTTCGTTCGAGCACGAAGGGAAGAAATACATTCTGGTGAATTCCATCGGATCGGGCGTGATTCCCGACGGAAAATATCTCTACGATTCCGGAACGAAACAAATCGAAATTCAGTGGGTGCAGGGAATCGGCAGCGACCAGGCGGCCGCTCCGCAGGCGCGCCTGATGGCCACGGTGATCAGCGGAATCCTCAATCAGCGATTGCCCTGGCGGCTGGTTTTCCTCGGCGTATTCCTCGTCATCGCAGTCGAATTACTCGGCGTGCGGTCGCTTCCATTTGCCGTGGGCTCGTACATTTCGATTGCCACTACGATGGCGATGTTTGCCGGAGGGCTATTGCGCTGGATCGTCGAGCGCGGCCAGCAGCAGAAAAGCGGCGCCGAAAGCGAAGTCAGCCCCGGCTCCCTGTATTCGAGCGGCCTGATCGCGGCGGGCGGCGTCTTCGGCCTGCTCGCGATTTTCCTCAACCTGCTGCAGGACCCGGAACTGAGCAAGCGCCTGCCGCACTGGCTGACCAGCGCGCTCTTCCTGCCCTGGCCGGCGAAGATATTCGCGTTCGGCGAAAGATTCATGCCGGCGTGGAGCCAGTCGCCATGGCTCGGCGTGGTGATGTTCCTGCTGCTGGCGTCGTCGCTGTTCGTGTTTGCGCGAAAGAAGCTGGACTAGCGCCAGTAGGCACAGGCTTCAGCCTGTCGGTTTGATTTTCTGTGCCCGCATTGCGCAGATCTCAACCCGACAGGCTGAATCTGCTCCTGACTAGACTCCCGCCATGAGCGAAAATCAGCCAACCCGCCGCGAAATCCTGCTGGGCACGGCGGCGGCGTTTCTGCTGAACGGGACATCTGAAGGGACAGGCCATGGATTCCTCCATTTGTTTTCTGAGCGCCATCGAGATGGCGCGGCTGATCCGCGCGAAAAAACTTTCGGCGCGCGAAGCGCTGGCCGATCACCTGAAGCAGATCGAGCGCGTGAATCCGAAAGTGAACGCCATCGTGACGCTCGTCGCGGACATGGCGGCCGACGCCGCCGCCAAGGCCGACGAGATGCAGGCGCACAAGGAAACATTGGGCCCGCTGCATGGCCTGCCCGTCGCGCACAAGGATTTGCTGGAAACGCGCGGCATCCGCACCACATTCGGATCGCCGCTCTTACAAGGACTACATCCCCGCCGAGGACGACATCGTGGTCGAGCGCATGCGGCGCGCCGGCGCGATCATCATCGGAAAAACCAACACGCCCGAATTCGGCGCCGGATCGCAGACGTTCAACAAAGTTTTCGGCGCGACGCGCAATCCCTACGACCTGACGAAAACGTGCGGCGGATCCTCCGGCGGCGCGGCCGTTTCGCTGGCCTGCGGTTTTGCGCCCGTGGTCAGCGGCTCCGATACCGGAGGCTCGCTGCGCAATCCCGCCGCGTTCTGCAACGTCGTGGGCTTCCGGCCGTCCATCGGCCGCGTGCCGAATCCGAAAGCGGCGTTCGCCTGGTCCACGCTGAGCACTTCGGGATGCCTCGGGCGTTCGGTGGCCGATCTTGCCTACGTGCTGAGCACGATTGCCGGGCCGGATTCCCGCGCGCCGCTCTCGATCAACGAGCCGGGAGAAATTTTCGCGCGCCCGCTCGACCGCAATTTCAAAGGCGTGCGCGTGGCCTGGTTCAAGGATCTGGGCGGCGTGCCCTTCGATCCGCGCGTGCGCGCGGTGGTGGATGGCCAGCGAAAAACGTTTGAATCGCTGGGCTGCATCGTCGAGCAGGCCGAGCCGGACTTCGCCCCCGCGGAAATCGCGTTTCGCACGCTGCGCGCGCTGGCTTCGGCCAACGCGTATGGCGAGCGCCTGCACGATCACCCGGACGCTTTCAAGGACACGCTGAAGGGCGAGATCGAGGAAGGCCTGCGCCTCACGAGCATGGACATCGCGCGCGCCGAAACCGCCCACGGCCAGCTCTGGCGCGGATTTCAGGCATTCCTCGAAAAATACGAATATTTTATTTTGCCCACCACGCAGTTGCCGGCCTTCGACGTCGACACTGCCCTACCCCACGGAAATCGCGGGCGTGAAATTCACGAACTACATCGACTGGATGAAGTCCTGCTGGTACATCTCGGCCACGGGCAATCCCGCGGCCTCGGTGCCGGCAGGTTTTACGCCGGAAGGGCTTCCGGTGGGCATGCAAATCGTTGGCCGCAATAAGGAAGATTTCGGCGTGCTGCAACTGGCGCACGCGTTTGAATTGGCGACTGGGTTTGGGAAGAAGCGGCCAGGGATTGTGTAGAGGATGCGCCTGCGCCGTCAGGATCGACCTGTCTTAAGTAGCACAGCCACTCCTGGCTGTGTGGTTTTGTAGTTCACACCTGCGCCACCGTTCGATTCAATCTGCAAAACCGCACAGGCAGGAGTGCCTGTGCTACATGTAATTCAGCACATGCCCGTGCTTGCCCGACCACTCCTCGTAAAACTGCTCGATGGTCCGCTGGATGCCGAAACCCCAGGAAAACAGGCGGTAATTTTTGAATTTGTCGGGGATGACGTAGCGCTCGGTGGCTTCTTCGACGGGGAGGCCGGCCTTGTAGGATTTTTCGGCTTGTTCGGCGAGATCGTCGAAGCAGGAGCGCATTTCCGCGACGCCTTCCTGGCCGCAAATATTGCCGTGGCCGGGAACGAAGAGCGTGTTCTTGTCGAAGGTGGCGAATTTGGCCAGCGACTCGCGCCACTTTGTCGCGTAGCCGTTGATGTTGACGGGATATTGCCCGCCGGTCAGCAAGTCGCCCATGTAGGCGATGTTTTGCTCGGGCACGCGGAAGATCAGGTCGGTGTCGGTGTGGCCGATGTAGTGTTCGACGACGACGGTGAGGCCGCCGAGATCGATCTTGATGGGCATTTTCGCGGGATCGAGCGAACGGTTCGGGAGCGCGAGGACGGCCTGGCTCACCGGGACAAACATTCCGGACACGCCTTCGATGTCGCTCTTGAAATGCTCGCGCTGGGCGTCGGTCTTGGCTTCCTTCACGCGCTTTTCCCACGGGACGAGAAACGTTTCCAGACTTTCCGACTGCCATTTGGGATAGATCGCGGCCATGCGCGCGGGCACGTCGGAGTGCGCCCAGATAGGGATTCCCGCGCCGCCGTATACCGAATTTCCCAGGGTGTGGTCGAAATGCCAGTGCGTGTTGAGCGCGCCATGGATGGGCAATTGCGTCAGCATCCGCAGCGTGTCCAGTTGAAATTGCGCGGCAATCGGCGTCTGAAAGCCTTCGATCATCATGGCCGCGTCGCGGCCGATCAGGATTCCGCCGTTGGAGCGCGCCTGTAAACCCTTCGAGCGGTCGGTAATCGTGGCGTACAAGCCGTCGCCGATTTTTCGGATGGAGGCGAAGCCCTTGTCGGCAACCGGCTGCGCGGCGATCCGCGGATCGTTCGCCATGCTCTGGGCCAGAGCGGGCAGCGGCGCGAATCTCGCAGCGGCATACAGCGCGCCCAGCGACGACGTGCCGGCAAGGAATTTCCTGCGGGAAAACGGCTTTGCGAAATTGTTCATGGGATTCTCCGTCGATCTTAACGGAGCATAGAGGATTTCGATGTTCCCGGGCAATACACATTTGAGGGAGTTTTCTTAGTTAGGACAGCCTTCAGCCTGTCGGGGCGGTCGTTGAGGGGGCAAAGATCGAAAAGCGACAGGCTGAAGCCTGTCCTACTAAAGCTTGTGCGGCTTCTTGATTCCGTCGTAAATGATGATGGAGAGGACGACCAACACCCACACGGGGAAAACGCCCATGCCGGGAATGGCTTCGGCGACCAATCCGGGCAGCAGGGCCCACCGGCGGCCGAGAATCAGGAACAGGACGATGGCCGTCACCACGTCGAGCGCCACCTGCAGGGGCGGGGCAATCACGGTCCACATGGCGAGGAAATCGGAAACGGCGGCGATGCCGAAAGCGATCGCCATCTGTGGCCCGCGTGTGGCGCCGCGCTTGCAGGGGCGGAGCGGCGATGGCTTTTTCCGGAGCTGATCAGCGAGGCTTATCGAGATCCATCCAGTGTCTCCCGGACCCGATGCTTCCATGTTGCTGAATCCAAGGATGATCGTGCCACTGCCAGTCGCACTCCGCAAGCCTGCGGCTTGATTAAAGATTGGGCACGGCGCCGGGGGAAATTCATCCCTCCGCATTCCGGCTCCGGATATAATGTTTTAACCGCCCAAATTTCATAGACAGGAGTTCCAACGATGAGGCACAACTCGCTTGGCCGAATCCTTTTGTTTGCCGCGCTGCTCGGACTATCCGGGTGCAGCAAGCCTGGTGCAGCGCCAGATGTCGCTACCTCTTCCTCCGGTACCGGCGATAACCCGTCCGCGAATGCCGGGAGAGAATTCAGCTCGCCGGGCAAAGCGCCGCCCGCGGCGAAGAAAGCAAATCGTCCGGGGCGCTGGGCTCTCTGTTCTCCGCAAAGCCGGTTGTCGTGGATGCCGGCACTGAAATCGCAGTTACGGCCGACCAGTCCGTCAGTTCCAAGACAACAATCCGGGGGATCAGTTCGACGCTTCGCTGGCGGCGCCCGTGGTGGTGGGCGAGAAGCAAGTAATTCCCTCGGGAGCGACAGCGAAAGGCACCGTGACCGTCGCGAAATCCGCTGGCAAGTTCAAGGGGAACGCCGAAATCGGCGTGACTCTCACTTCGATCACCGTGAATGGAAAAGAGTACGAAGTGAAAACCAATTCGGTTTCCCGGGCGAGCAAAGGGCGGGGTAAGCGAACCGCCATCGGCGCGGGAGGCGGAGCGGCGTGGGGGCGATGATCGGCGCGATTGCGGGAGGCGGCAAGGGCGCTGCGATCGGTGCCGTGGCCGGCGGAGGAGCGGGAACGGCGGGCGCCGCGTTTACCGGCGATCGGGATATTATGATTCCCGCCGAAACAAAACTTCATTTCAAGCTGGCCGAGCCTCTGGAATTGAAGGTGAAGTGAACGGCGGCTCGCCTGATTGCGGAAAGACTCATAACACCGTCATTCCGTTCACGGTGAACTAAGGCATGCCTCTCGCCGGGGAATCCCTCTTTCTTTAGACTCTAAAACCAAGAGAGATTCCTCGGGTCGCAAACCGGCCCTCGGAATGACGCGTAAAGTGGATTTTTCCACAATTGGTGAAGATGTGCTCTGCAAAGATTTGGCGGTTGATTCCGCAGCCTCGCGCACACGGAATAAGGTCCGCGCGTAAGAGTAACCATGCGGCGAAAAATTCAGGCATGGATTTTGACATGCGTTGTGGTATACTGCGTTTGCGCTAATACATCGGTTGTTTGGTGTGGTTGCTCTGGTACGGCCTGCTCGAATTGAGAAAACCCCGCCTTTGATCTCCTCCGTACGTTTTCAGCGTAATTTAAAGTAAGACTGGCAAAGCCAGTCGACTGCCCGCACAGGGTGTGGACTCTGCTTATATGCAGAGCGTCCCGGCCAAGCCGGAACGCAAAGTCACAAAATAGAAGATCCGTGTGTACGCAGTGCCGGCAACGCCGGCAGAAAAGACAAGATAGAACCATGCAGAATTTTTCAGAACTACAGATTTCCAATTATCATCAAGGAGCGGCTGGCGTTTGCCAAATTTGAAATTCCGACTCCGGTGCAAGCCGCCGCGATTCCAGTGGCGCTCGACGGCAAGGACGTGATGGCGACCGCGCAGACAGGAACCGGCAAGACGCTGGCGTTCCTGATTCCGGTCATCGAGCGACTGGTCAGGACCAAGGCCCAGGGAATTGAAGCCCTGGTGCTGGTGCCGACGCGGGAACTCGCCATGCAGGTTGTGGAGCAGTACAACGCGTTGCGCGGCAAGCAATTGCCGGCGGCAGCGCTGGTTGTGGGAGGTTTGCCCGAAGCCAAGCAGCTCAGCGCGATTCGCGCCGGGGCCCGCTTGATCGTCGCGACTCCCGGACGGCTCGAGGATTACCTCAGCCGCAAGCTCTTCAACTTCAAGACGCTCAGCGTGCTCGTCCTCGATGAGGCCGACCGCATGCTGGACATGGGTTTCCTCCCGGCCATTCGCCGCATCGCGGCGGTGCTGCCGAAGGAACGCCAGACGATGTGCTTTTCCGCCACGCTGGAAGCGTCGGTGGTGCACCTCGTAAACGATTACATGCGCAGCCCGGTGCGGCTTGCATTCGGATCCACGCTGAAGCCTTCCGAGAACGTGCGCGTACAGGCGTTTGAAGTTTCCAGCGACCGCAAGCAGCAAATGCTGCAGCACCTGCTGAACAAGGAAACCGGCCGCTGCCTGGTTTTCGCGCGCACCAAGCGCGGAACCGAGAAGCTGGCCCGCAACCTGAGCCGCGAAGGCTTTACGGCCACCATGATTCATGGCGACCGTTCGCAATCGCAGCGCAACGCGGCGCTCGCAGGATTTCAGCAAGGCCGCTACCGCGTGATGGTGGCGACCGACCTGGCTTCCCGCGGCATTCACGTGCAGGACATCGCGCACGTCATCAACTACGATCTGCCGGAAATTGCCGAGAACTTCATCCACCGCGTGGGCCGCACTGGCCGCGCGGGCAAAATGGGTGTGGCCTCGACGCTCTTCGGCCGCGAACAACGGTCCGATTTGCTGCAGCTCGAGCGCACGCTGGGCATCCGCATGGAGCGGATTTCCGCCGAAGGGCATCTTCCTGCCCCGAAGCCGGAACCAACCCAGGTCGAAATCGACCGCATGCATACGAATTCCGCTTCCAGGATGACTCGCCTTCCGGGCGAAATCCTGCAGGCGCAATTCGCGAAACTAACCGTTAATTTTCGCGAACCCGTCTGACGCGGCTCGTGAATGCAGCGAAATCTCGGAACGATTGTAGGGGCACGGCATTGCCGTGCCCCTACGGCTGACCCGGATCTAGCAAATCCACAATCGCATCTCCGCCACGTTCACGAGGAAAGCTCACGGCAACCGCGTATTTCGAGACGGAGAGGGAATTTTTTCTGGACGAGCATTCACCCCACAATTGTTTCAACTTGGTTTGCCCACATCCCGCGATGCCGCCGCATCCAGCAAATCAATGAATTGAACTTTCCAAGGTTTTTCGCTCAGATCTAGTCGGGCAAGCGTCACCGGCAATTGGAACCGGCGGGGTCCCGCGCTTCCCGGATTGAGGAAGAGAACGCCGCCATGTTCGGTGCGCGCGGGCTTGTGCGAGTGTCCGCTGATCACGATGTGGAAATCCGGCGGCGGCGGGATCGAGATCGAGCGCATGTGCGTCATGGAGAACATAAATGGTTGCGGGCCCTGTCTCGATGACTTCGGTTTCGGGCAACGCCCGGGCCCAGGGTTCGGTGTCCACGTTTCCGCGCACGGCGAAGACCGGCGCAAGGAATTTTAGAGTTTGGATGATTCCGGGATCTCCGACATCTCCGGCATGAATAATCAGGTCCGAACCTTTCAGCGCGAGCAGAGCTTCTTCGCGCAACAGTCCGTGCGTGTCGGAAATAATTCCAATCGTGTTTGGTTTCGGCTCACGGTCCACGTCGCGCAGCTGCCTCGCCTTCCGGTCCGGGCGACAATTCATTGCAGAAGCTGCTTCAACGCCGGGAAAGGCACGGCGCTTTCCTTCAGCGCCGCATCATGAAAATCCGAAAGCACGAACGCGGAGCCTTTGCGCTTTTTGTAATCCTCGCGCGCGTCCAGCCATCCGCGCAAGCCAACAAAATAAGCGGGTAGTTGGCAGGAAGTCAGCTGCGCGCGCTGCAGCTTGGCGGTGGCCTCTTCTTTTTCCTGAAACGTATCGTTGATCATCAGGTCCAGCGCCTGTTGATCGGTCATGCCCATGGTTTGCAGGCGAATGTCCAGGATGGCGTTGGCGATGGAGCGCAGCAATTGCTTGTACATGGTCATGCGCAGCTCCACGCTGTTGTCCATGAATCCCTCTTCCGACATCATTTGCTGCGTGTAGAGCGCCCAGCCCTCGGCGTACGGCACGTTGCCGTAGATATTGCGCAGCGCGCGCCGCGATTTCGGTTCCAGGCTGTCGGCGACCTCGAACTGCACGTAGTGCCCGGGCATCGCTTCGTGAATCGTGATCTGCATCATGCCGTAGCGGTTGTACTCGCGGAGCTTCGATTCCACGCGCTCCTTGGGCCAATCCTTGGGGATCGGAGTGACCCAGTAGAAGGCGCCGAGCTGCGGCTCAAACGCGGGAGCGGGATTAAATCCCGCGACTCCATACGTTCCGCGCATGAATTCGGGAGTGGGAATCACCTGCAGGTTATTTCGGCTCGGAAACGTCACCAGGTGCTTGTCGCGGACGAATTTGGTCGCCAGATCCAGGTCCTTGCCGGCCTGCTCCATGAAATGATCGGGCGTGGTGTGCTGCTTGGCGATGGCGTCCAGCGCTTCGCGGACGGTATGCGGCGCGGCGAGTTTGGCCATCTCCTGGCGCGTCTCCTGCAAAGCGGATTCGGCTTCCGCCAGCACTTGTTCCGGGGTCTTTCCGGCGACGAGCGCGCCGGCAAACTTCCGGGCGTATTGTCTCCTTGCCCAGCCGCCAGTCGCTGGTCTTTTTGGAAAGGTCGTCCTTGAGAAACGCATTGAAGGAACGCAGGGAAGCCAAGGCGGCGTCCGCGGCCTTATCGAAATCAGGCTTGAGATTTGCCGGCGCCTTGGCGCGCAGAGTTTTGTCGATCAGGTCGATATTTCCGTCGTTCTCCTCGCGTGCTACCCGGTTCCACACTTCGGGTGAGTCGATCAGATTCGATTTTGCCTGGTCGATCAAAACGGGGACCTGCGAGAGGCGCTGAATAATTTGCGCGAATCGCGTGTCGAAGGGCGCGTATTCCAGCACAAACGGGCTGAACAGGGCGTTGCCGATGAGTTCTACGTACGTGGTCGGGTTATGCCGGTAGCTTTGAATTTCTTGCTGGTCCTGGAGGGAAAGGTCGATCGCATTTTCAATAATCAGATAGTCGGCGCGATCCTCGGCGGACAGAGACTGCTGGTCGATCGCCGCAAGCCGGGCCTTGAACCCTTGATAGAAATTTCGCGCGGCGTCCAGGCCGGCGGGGCTGAAATCGTCGAGTTTCGCGTCCAGGTTGACGCCCTGGTGCTCGTGATAGCCGGCCTGCGTGGCCGCGTTCGGTGAAAGCGCCAGCGAGCCGTAGACGAAATCCTCGGTCACCTTGGAGAAATCGACCTTCTGAACTTCCGGCTTGGTCTTGCAGCCGGCCGCCAAGAAAGAGAAAGAGCATGGCGGCAATGAAGAGGGAATTGCGCGGCAGCGACATCGGCTTTTACCTGTCCTCTCTCGCGGCGCCCTCAGCCACCAGCAGGCCGCAGAGCGTTTTCCGTTTGATCCCGGGAACGGCTGCGATTGTACTCCCGGCCCGCGTGAATCGGTCAAACGGAGTTCCACGAACTACTTATGCTGCGCGATCCAGTCGCGGACTTGTTCCTCGAGAATATCGAGCGGCAGCGTTCCATTCCGCAAGACAACGTCGTGAAAGTCGCGGATATCGAATTTCGGCCCGAGCTGTTTTTCCGCCATCGTGCGCAGCTCCAAAATTTTCAGCTGGCCAATTTTGTAGCCCAGCGCCTGTCCGGGCCAGGCGATGTAGCGATCGACTTCGGCGGCCATGAAATCGCGCGAAGGATCGGCGCCGGAACCGTACATGTAGTCGATGGCCTTTTCGCGCGACCAGCCCATGGTGTGAATTCCCGTGTCCACCACCAGCCGCGCCGCGCGGAACAGTTCGCCCTGCAACTGGCCGTACTCCTCGTACGGGGTTTCATACATGTGGAGCCTGGCGCCCAGCGTTTCCGCGTACATGGCCCAGCCTTCCGTGTAGGCCGTGTATTGGGAAATTTTGCGGAAATCCGGCATGCCCGGAATTTCGTAGGAGAGCGCGATTTGCAAATGGTGGCCCGGGACCGACTCGTGCAGGATGGTCGACTCCATGCAGCAGCTCGATTCCTTTTCCGGGTCGATGGTGCTCATATAGAAATAGCCGGCGCGCGAACCGTCCAGCGCCGGAGGCTCGTAATACTCGGAGGAGGTGGCGGCGCGGTCGGCGGGGATGGCGGCGACCCCATAAGGGATGCGCGGGAGGACTTTGAACAAAGCTGGAAGCTGCGGATCGAGGCGCTTGGCGATATCGCGGCCATGCACGAGAATTTCCTCGGCGCTGTGGAAGTGGAAGCGCGGCGCGTTCAGCACCTGGTCGGAAAATTCCTCGGGCGTGCCTTTAAAGTTGAGCTGCTCGCGAATCCTGGCCATCTCGGCCTGAATGCGCGCCACTTCCTTCAATCCGATTTCATGAATTTGCGCGGGAGTGTAGTCCGTCGTGGTCATTTCCGCCGCGCGGTAGGCGTACATGGCCGCGCCGCCGGGCATTTGCGAAATGCCGACGGAATCGCGCGCGGCGGGAAGATAGGTGTTTGCCACATAGTCCCGGAGCTTTTGCCACGCGGGCACAAATGCGTGCGTATACGCATCGATCGCAGCGGCGCGCAGGCGCTCCTGTTCGGCTGCGGGAATGGAATCGGGAAATTTCGTGAATGCGGCCAGTAGAGGGTTTTGCAAAGGTTCGCCGGCCATTTCGGTTTTCAACTGATCCACTTCGCGCTCGGCCACGAGTTTCGGCGCGGTTTTTTCCTGAGCGATCGAGACGTTGGCCGCGGCGATGGTGCGATCCACCCACAGCGGCAAGGCGCGCAGACGGGCCACCTGGTTTTCATAATCCTTCACTGTTTTTGCGGGCTCGACGGCCACGGTGCTGAAAATCTGAAGGTGGCCTCCGATCAAATGATTGATGGTGAAAAAAGTCCCCATGACATCCACGTCGGAGATCCCGTGTTTCAACTGCCAATCGAGGAGCCGGCAGCTCAACCGGTCCTGCTCGCTGAGGCCCGCTTGCGGAACAGCCTGCAAGCGCTTGAGAAACTGCTCGAGCGACGCGCGGTATTCCTTCATATGTTCCGGCGAGGGATCGTCCCAGCGGTCGTTGTAACCGGCGCGGCCGTCGAAGGTCGCTTCCTCGGGGCTTTCGCGAAGCTCGAATTCGTAATAGTCCGAAAATAATTTTTGCAGGTTGCCGGCTTGCGCCCGCCCGGGGCGTGGAAATGCGAGAAACAGGAGAATCAGAGCGGCCCAAGTTGCATGCCGCGCGCGCATTCGTGTGGATTGTTCGCCCATTGCAGTGTCACCTCGCGGAGCCATCAACAGAAACCGAATCCGAATCCCGGATCGACCCGCCTATGGTAGATTTTTGGCTCGCATTTTGCCAAGCTGAGATTCACCCACGTAGAATGCGCCGCGGCGCGCGCCCTGTCCGCACTTTTTGACTCCGCGCCCTTCCGCGCTTAAACTTCCAACCATGGGTTCCAACCCCCGATACCCGCGGTACCACGGTTCCCGCATCCGCTGGGGAGACATGTTCACGCCGGCCATCCGCAATATCATAATTGCGTGCACGGGTGTGCTGTTGCTGCAAACGCTGCTCCGTCTGTTTTTTCCTGTAAACGTCACGATCTGGTTTCAGAGCGAATTCGGCCTGGTTCCGCTGGCGGTCACGCATTTGTTGCGGGTGTGGCAGCCGGTCACCTACCTGTTTCTGCACGCGGGCATCTGGCATCTGTTCTTCAATATGCTGTTCCTGTACTTCTTCGGCGTGGACCTGGAACGCGCCTGGGGCACGCATCGATTCTACGTTTATTATTTTCTGACCGGCATTGGCGCGGGCCTGATCAACGTGCTGGTGAAGACCGCGCTCGATCCTCACGCCACGGGAATTTCCGTGGCCATTCCCACGATCGGGGCGTCCGGGGCAATTTACGGGGTGCTCCTGGCCGCGGGGATCATGTTTCCAGACCGGCAGGTCTGGCTGTTTCCGTTTCCGATCACCATCCCCATGAAGCTGCTGGTGACGGGATCGATCGTGATCGAGTTTTTTCTTTCGCTGGAAGTGGGCGGCGACAACGTAAGCCACGTGACACATCTGGGCGGCGCGCTGGTAGGTTACTTGTATCTTCGCCGGGGCCTGTTTCTGTATCGCGTGCGCAACGATTATCTGGATTGGAAGCGCCGCCGCGCCCGGCGCAAGTTTGAAGTCTATATGCGCGATCACAAGAAGGACCCGCCGGCAAGTTCCGACGACCGCTGGGTGAATTAAAAAGAAAAAACAATTCGATTTCGTATAAGACTCGCTTGAACGGCGGCATTTGCGATCAATCAAGAGTGCGCAGTCCCAAGCCGCACGCTAGTCGCCGGCTTGCCGGGTTTTTCCCTCGTCGCTGCCAATCACCAGAAACTTCATGAAATTCGTTGTGCCGCCCACGAACAGCGGCGTTCCGGCCACGATGCCAACTACATCCCCGCGCTTGACCAGCTTTTCTTCAAGCAATCGTTTTTCGGTGTAGCGAACCAGTTCCTCGATGTTCTGCACTTTTCCGATGGTGCGCGGCACCACGCCCCAATAGAGGGAAAGTCTCCGGCGCGTTTCCTGAATCGTCGAGAAGGCGATGATCGGGCGCCGCGGCCGGTGTTTGGACACCAGGCGCGCCGTGAATCCGGACTCGGTAAAGACGGCGATCACTTTCATCTGCAATTCTTCCGAGGCGTGGCAGATTAATTCCGACGCGGTTTCGGCGATGTTAAATTGCGCCGGTTTGGGGCGAAGCATGTTCGGGTTGTTGGCTTCGGCGGCCCGGATGATGCGGTCCATCATCTGCACGGCTTGCACGGGATACGCCCCCGAGGCGGTTTCGGCCGAAAGCATGAGCGCGTCGCTGCCGTCGAAGACGGCATTGGCCACGTCGGATGCTTCGGCGCGGGTAGGACGCGGGTTTTGCGTCATGGATTCGAGCATCTGCGTTGCGGTGATGACCGGGCGGCGCGCTTCGCTGGCGCGGACGATGATCTGTTTCTGGACGACCGGCACCATTTCCTGATTCATTTCCACGCCCAGATCGCCGCGCGCGACCATCACGCCGTCCGACACTTTGAGAATTTCGTCGAGATTGTCGATCGCTTCCGGCTTTTCCAGCTTGGCGATCACCGGAACATCCTTTTTTGGCGCGGGAAATCGCGGCCTTGGCCTGCAGGACGTCCTTTGCGCTGCGGACAAAGCTCACGGCGATGAAATTCGCTCCTGCTCCGAGCGCGAAGATCAGATCGGCATGGTCTTTCGGGGTCACCGCGGGAATCCGGAGTTTGACGCCCGGCAGGTTGATGCCCTTGTGCTCGCCCATCATTCCGCCGTTCACCACCTGGGTGAGCACGTCATGCGAGGTGGTCGAAAGCACGCGCAATTCGATCAGGCCGTCGGAGATCAGGATGCGGTCCCCGCGGGAGACATCGCGCGCCATGCGTTTGTATGTGGTGCTGACTCCGTCGACGGTGCCGACGCCCGCCACCGTGGAAATCGTGAATTTCTGGCCCGCCTTCAACAGCACGGGTTTTCCATCCACCAGCTTCCCGGTGCGGATTTTTGGTCCCTGCAAATCCGCCAGAATTCCGATGGGCTGCGAGAGCCGCGCGGACGCTTCGCGCAAACGCTTGATGGTCTGCGCGTGATCCTCGTGTGTGCCATGCGAGAAATTCAGCCGCGCCACGTCCATCCCGGCCCGCATCAGTTTTTCAATCATCTGCTCCGAGTTACTGGCGGGTCCCAGTGTGCATACAATTTTAGCGCTGCGAAAATTCATAGGTTTCTTTCCGAACCCATTCTGCCTGGAAGGGGGGTAGAGGTTTCTTCGGCCTACTTCACGAGGGCGAGATCTACTTGGAGCCCGCCAAAATAGTAGACGCGAAGGTAGACACCACATGATATAGGAAGATTACGCCTTTGTGAAATCCGTCCACCGACATTCGCTCTTCATCGCCGTGAACCCGCGAATAATCTTCCTCGGTAAGAGGAAAAGGCTCCAGGCCGTACGCCTGCACTTTATGCAGGCGCAGGCTTGCGGAATCGGTAGCCCCGGTGCCCAGCAGAGGCACGGAAATTGCGCCCGGAAATTCCTGCGGCGTGAGCCGCTCGATGGTCTGGTACAGGGGCGAAGTGATCTCCGAGGGCGGAGCGTTTTCGCCCGAATCCGGCGCGAGTTGGAAGCGGATTTGCGGGTCATTGACGATCTTGCCGAACTGCCCGATCAGCTCGTCGATGGAATGGCCGGGAAGCATTCTCACGTTCAAGTTGGCGGTGGCTTCCGAGGGAATCACGTTGACGCGCACGCCGGCCTGCAGGATCGTGGGGGCAATGGTGTCGCGCAGCATCGAATTCCACATCGGGCTCATTTCCGAAAGATGCTTGTAGGCCAGGTCGGCGCGTTCGGGCTGCTCGATGGCGCGCATCCATTTGGCGATATCGTCGTCCTCGACTTTCGCGAGCTGCTCGAAATACCGCAGCGTGATCGTGCTGGGCTGCGCGGGAACCTGGAACGCGCCTAATTTTGCGATCGGCGGCGGCCAGATGAACGACGGCGTTTTCCGGCCGGGGCATGGAACCGTGGCCCGAAGGGCCCGTCGCGGTCACGGTGACGTTATAGGCCACTTTTTCGCTGGCCTGGATGCCGACGTATTGCACTTTTCCGTCTTTTACGATTACGCGGCCGCCCTCGTTCAGGGCGTAGGCGCACGCGATCTTGTCCCAATATTTCTGGATCGCATTCTTGATGCTGGCCGCGCCGCCCTGTTCTTCATCATCGGTGGCCAGGAACAGGACATCGCGTGCCAGGCGCGCGCGAGTGCGCTTGAGTTCCACCATCGTGGCGATGTTGGCAGTGAGCATGGCTTTGTCGTCGATCGAGCCGCGGCCGTAGAGATAGCCGTCGCGAATCACCGCCCCAAAGGGATCCATCGACCATTTCTTCGGGATCGACTCCGACCGTATCCTGGTGCGCGACCAGCAGCAGGGCATTCGACGGGTCAGGCAGCGGGCCCGCCTGCAGCCGCGCGATCACGATGCTCCGCCCCGGCGCCATTTCCAGCACTTCGTTCGAGATGCCTTCCTTTTGAAAAATCGCGGAAATGTATTTTGCCGTGGCGGACTCATTGCCGGGAGGATTCACAGTATTGATCTTGACCAGATCGGCCGAGCCAGCCCTGGGCTTCGTCCGCAAGCTTGGAAAGGTCCGGCTGCGGAGCGGATGTTTGCGCGCCCGCAAATCCGGCAGGCGAACATGACCCACCCGAAGGCGAGGACCATCAGCCATGCGCGACGAACCATTTTGCTTTCCTCCAGGCGAATCATCGGCCAATTTCGCGGCCAATTCATCGTAACATGTGTCGCCGGGATGCAAGCCCGGGCATGCGCATCGATGTGCCCCGATGAAAAACGGCAAATACAGGATTTGAACATCCCCGCGCTTCGTGGCAGCATCGAATAGGCTGGGTGAGTGTGGCTTGACCGGTCGGTTAGATTTAAGGGTGGAAAAGCCTTCGACGGGGAGAAGGCAGCGATTCGGGAGGTTGATCCAACATGCGAACCAATCCATTTCGCAAATCCATTCTGGCATTGCTTGTGTTCACCCTGGTGTGCCCCGCAGGTGAGCTTGGCCTGCTGGCGCAAAATAAGGACAAGCAGCCGCCCCCTCCGCCCCCACCGCAACAGGCACCCGGATATTCGATTTCCGTTACCGTGCCGGTGGTGACCGTGGACGTGGTGGTGACCGACAACGACGGCAATTATCTGACGGGCCTGAAGAAGGAGAATTTCCGCATTACCGAGGACGGCGCCGTGCAATCCATCTCGAACTTCGCGCCGAGCGACGCGCCCATTACCATCGTGCTGCTGTTGGAATTCAGCAAGCTGGGATATGAGGTCTTTTCCGCGAACGCCGTCAACTGGGCCGCCGCGTTCCTCGGCAATCTCAAGACAAGCGACTGGGTGGCGCTGGAAACGTTCAATATGCGCCCGCATGTCGAAGTCGATTTCACGCATAACGGAAACGAAGTAATGCAAGGGCTGTCGCAGCTTTATTTTCCGCCCTTCAGCGAGTCCAACCTGTTTGACGCGCTCTCGGACGTCCTGGACCGCATCAAGGACGTCAAAGGCAAGAAGTCGGTTCTGGTGCTTGCCTCGGGAATCGATACGTTCAGCAAATCGAATCTCGACCAGACCATGAAACGGATTCGTGAGACCGACGCCACCATTTTTACCGTGGGCGTGGGCTCGCAACTTTTCATGATGGCGGAATCGAGCGGCGGGGGAGGCTTCGGCGAGAATCTGAATTTCATTCAGGCGGAAAATCAGATGCGAACCTTCGCGGCCATGTCCGGAGGGCGCTCCTGGCTGCCCCGCTTTGACGGCGAAATACCTTCCATCATGCAGGAAATCGCCGCGAGCCTGCGCAACCAGTACAGCCTGGCGTACTCGCCTTCCAACACCGCTTTGGACGGGAAATACCGCAAGATCAAAGTGGAACTGGTTGCGCCCGATGGCGGTCCGTTGACCGTAAACAACCAAAAGGGCAAGAAAGTAAAGTTCCAGGTGTATGCGCGGCAGGGATACACGGCGCCGAAATCCGCCGTCGACGCGAATTAGCCCGGCTTGGGTAGGACAGGCACTCTTGCCTGTCTGGTTTAGATTCTCAACGCGACGCACCCAAACGAACAGGCAATCGTGCCTGTCCTGCTGAAATTCCATTCAGAACCAATCTGCCTCACAGGTGGATCCGGAGTCGCCAGAAGCTTCGGCTCCAGTCCGGTATAGAATTGCGCCCGTGAATTCCTCACATCCAAGCCCCCTACCTCACGGCGGTAAATTTTGGGGTATCGGTTTGCTCGTAGTCGCGTTCGCGATGGCGGGCTTGTACGGCCTGCGCTTCGATCTTCGCAGTTATTCCGTGTTGATTCACTTTCTGAATCCCCGCGCCACGGGCCTGTTTTTGCGCTGGGAAACCTATCCCGTCGAAACGCAGGAGATCGTGCTTCCCTTGACGCACGGCTCGGTGCGCGCGCGCCTTTATTTGCCAAGTGGCGTTGCTCATCCGCACGGGATGGTCGTCGTTCACGGCATTCATCATCTGGGAATCGACGAACCGCGCCTGGAGAGCTTTGCAAGCGCGGCTGCCGAGAGCGGTTTTGCCGTGCTGACTCCGGAGGTCGCGGCGCTCGCCGATTATCATGTGGACGCCGCATCGATCGCCACGATCGGAGAATCTCCCGCATGGCTTGAGCAGCGGCTGGGCACGGGACCTGTGACCGTCGTCGGAGTGAGTTTTGCCGGTGGGCTTTCGCTGCTGGCGGCGTCCGATCCTCGTTATGAGTCGCATATTCGAGCGTTGCTGCTGATGGGCGCATACGACGACCTCGCGCGCGTTTCGCGATTTCTCGCTACCAGCGAAGCTGAATTTCCGGACGGCCGCCGCGAGCCATACAAGGCGCATGATTATGGAGCGGCGGTTTTTGTGTATTCCCATCTGGATCAATTTTTTCCCGCGGGTGATCTGGACGTCGCGCACGAGGCGCTGCGGGATTGGTTGTGGGAGCAGCCGCAGAACGCGCAGCTGTTGCTTGCGCAGTCTCAGCCCCTCGGGCAGGGCAACGATGGACTTGTTGATGACGCGCCAAATCGGGGAATTGCGCGCGAAATTGCTGGACGCAATCCGGGCCGACCAATCGCAGCTGGCCGCGATTTCACCCCAGGGAAAACTCGGCGACTTGCGCGTCCCTGTGTTTGTTTTGCATGGCGCGACGGACGACATCATTCCGTCCACGGAGAGCCTCTGGCTGGAAAAAGAAATTCCTCGAACTTATTTGCGGGAGGTATTGATTACGTCCGCATTTTCCCACGTCGATCCCGAAAAGGTCGCCACCTGGCGGGATGAATTGCGTTTGGTGCATTTCCTTGCGGACTTTTTGCGCGCCTCGCAATGATGTATGGCGCGTAGCTGGTGGCACAGGCTTGAGCCTGTGCGGTTTAAATTTTCGGCTGTCGGCAAAGCGCAAAGGCTCAAGCCTGTGCCACCAGGACCATGTGGAGGTTTACGAAACACCAGATACCCTCCGCATTCACGCAGGGCGCGCCAGTCGCGAATTACTTCTTCATGCGCAGATCGTGCCCCGTCATTTCCTCGGGCACGGGCAGGCCCAGGACGCCGAGCAGCGTGGGCGCGATGTCGCGCAGCGACCCGCCGGGCGCGAGCGGCCCGGTGCCGTCTTCGGTGGCGATGATCAAGGGAACGGGATTGGTCGTGTGGTAGGTGTGCGGTCCTCCGGTCACGGGATCGATCATGGTTTCGGCGTTTCCGTGATCGGCGGTAATGATCCAGGCCCCGCCGCGCGGCTGCAGCACCTGCCGGATGCGGCCCAGGCACTCGTCCACGGTTTCCACGGCCTTGATCGTCGCTTCCAGCTTTCCGGAATGGCCCACCATGTCGGCATTGGCGAAATTCATGACGATGGCGTCAAAATCGCCTTTCTCGACGGCCTTCACGATGGCATCGGCGATTCCCGCGGCGCTCATTTCCGGTTTCAAATCGTAAGTGGGCACTTTCGGCGAAGGGACGAGGATGCGCTCCTCGCCGCCAAACGGTTTTTCGATGCCGCCGTTGAAAAAATAAGTGACGTGAGCGTACTTTTCGGTTTCCGCGCAGCGCAGATTTTTCAGATTCTGTTCGGCAAACACCTGCGCCAGGATGTGCGCGATTTTTTCGGGAGCGATCACGTAGCGCAGCCACGGCCAGGCCTTGTCGTACTGCGTCATGGCGACGTAGCACAGATTTTGCGGCCGTTTCGGGTCGGCGAATTCCTTGAAACCCGGGCTCGGCGATGGCGCGCGTCATCTGGCGGGCGCGGTCGGCGCGGAAATTGAAGAAAATTACGGCGTCGTCATCGTGAATCGGTCCGACGGGGGGCGCGGATGGCGATGCGCTCGCCGGTGATCACGATCGGATCGATGAATTCGTCGGTCACTCCGCGTTCGTAGCTGCGGCGCACGGCTATCGACCGGGATCGGCGGTTTTTATTTCCGCGTCGCCGTGAACCACGGCGCGATACGCGCGCTCGACGCGCTCCCACCGGTTGTCGCGATCCATCGCGTAATAACGCCCGGTGAGCGAAGCGATCCGCCCGCAGCCGATCTCGCGGATTTTCTGCTGCAGTTGCTGGATGTATTCGACGCCGCTGTGCGGAGGCGTGTCGCGCCCGTCCATGAAGCAGTGGATAAAGACGCGCTCGACGTGCTGCTCCCGCGCCATGCGCAGCAGCGCATACAGATGCTGCAGGTGCGAGTGCACGCCGCCGTCGCTCGCCAGGCCCAGCAGGTGCAGATTGCGCGCGCGGCCGCGCTCCATGGCCTCAACCAGCAGCGGCTGCCTGGAAAATTCGCCGTTCGCGATCAGCAGGTCGATGCGCGTGATGTCCATATGAATGATGCGGCCCGCGCCCATGTTCATGTGGCCCACTTCGCTGTTGCCCATCTGCCCCTCGGGCAATCCGACGGATGGCCCCGAGGTCTGGATCAGCGTGTTGGGAAAATCCTTGAGCAGGCGGTCGTAATTCGGTTTTCGCGCGAGGGCGATGGCGTTGCCCTTGGTTTCGGCGCGGTAGCCCCAGCCGTCGAGCACGGTCAGTACAATCGGTTTTGGTCGTTTTGGCATAGGTTGTCGAGTTTCGCCGATTATTTTCGTGCCAGCGCAGCCTTCCCGGGAATCTCGCCGCCGCGCCCAGCTCTTCCTCGATGCGCAGAAGCTGGTTGTATTTGGCGACGCGGTCGGTGCGCGAGGCCGAGCCGGTCTTGATTTGCCCGGTGCCCATGGCCACGACCAGATCGGCGATGAACGTGTCCTCGGTTTCGCCGGAGCGGTGCGAGACGATCGAGGCGTAGCCCGCCTTGCGGGCCATTTCGATGGCCTCGATGGTTTCAGTAACCGTGCCGATCTGATTGAGCTTGATCAATATCGCGTTGCCGATTTTTTCGGAAATTCCGCGCGCAAACGGATCCGGTATTGGTCACAAAAATATCGTCGCCGACCAGTTGCATCTTCCCGCCCATTTCCGCCGTCATATGTTTCCATCCGGCCCAATCGTCTTCGGCCAGGCCGTCTTCGATCGAGACGATGGGGAACTGCCGCACCCAATTCGCCCAGAATTCCGTCATCTGTTCCGAGGTGCGCGCCGATTTGTCGGATTTTTTGAAGACGTATTTCCCGCTGGCCTTGTCATAGAACTCGCTGGAAGCGGGATCGAGCGCGATGGCCACGTGCTCGCCCGGTTTGTAGCCTGCCGCGGTGATCGCTTCGAGGACGACTTCGATGGCTTCGTCATTCGATTTCAGATTCGGCGCAAATCCGCCTTCATCGCCCACCGCCGTGGAGTAGCCGCGCTTGTGCAGCACGGCCTTCAGGCGATGAAAAACTTCGACGCCCATGCGCAGCGCTTCGTCAAACGATTTTGCGCCGACGGGCATGGCCATGAATTCCTGCAGGTCCACGGAATTGTCGGCATGCGCGCCGCCGTTCAAAATGTTCATCATGGGCACGGGAAGCGT
The DNA here is from genome assembly GCA_963779275.1 of Terriglobia bacterium. GTDB lineage: Bacteria > Acidobacteriota > Terriglobia > Acidiferrales > UBA7541 > Palsa-360. The sequence continues at coordinate 205,620 of CAVZXL010000011.1, read as the reverse complement.
GTTGCCGGAAGGGTCGCTCGAGTAGCGCGGCGAGATATTTGTAGAGGGGAACGCGCTTGGCCGCGGCCGCCGCGCGTGCCGCGGCCATGGAGACGGCGAGAATAGCGTTCGCGCCAAGATTTCCCTTGTTCGGCGAGCCATCGGCTTCGATCATGCGACGGTCGAGCGCCGCGCTGGTCCGCGGCATCCAGGCCCGCGACCGCGCCGGCCAGCGCGCCGTTCACATTCGCGACGGCTTTGAGCACGCCCTTGCCGAGGTACCGCGATTTATCGCCGTCGCGCAACTCGATGGCTTCGTGTTCTCCCGTGGATGCTCCGGAGGGAACCGCGGCGCGTCCCAGCGCGCCGCCCTCCAGAACCACGTCCGCCTCTACCGTGGGATTGCCGCGCGAATCGATGATTTGCCTGCCATGCACGCGAACGATCTTGGTCGACATTCCGCCTCCGAAAGAAAAGTCAAAATCTCTTGGAACCACAGATTCACACAGATAAACACGGATTTAGGAGAAGGAAGTTAAGAGTTGAGAGTTGAAAGTTAACAGTGAAAGCCAAACAACCTTGTCCAAGCAGCATCCATAACTCTCGACTGTTCACTGCCTGCCTGCCTTTCTCAATCCGGCTCCTCGATCATGGATTCTTCGCGCACCACGACGACGACGCCGTTTTCGGTGACGTTATAGCGCTGGCGGTCGGCCTCAAGGTCGTATCCGATTTCGGCGCGCTCCGGGATGGTGACGTGGCGGTCGATGATGGCGTTGCGAACGCGGGCGTGGCGGCCGATGGTCACGTGATTGAACAGGATGGAGTTTTCGATCTCGCTGTAACTGTTGACGCGCACGTCGTAGCCCACCACCGAGCGGTTCACGCGCCCTCCGGAAATGATCGACCCTCCGGCCACGATCGAATCGAGCGCCGTGCCCATGCGCTTGGGATCGGCGAACACCGTTTTCATTGGGGGATACTGGTGCTGCCAGGTGCGCAGCGGCCAGGTCTTGTCGTACAGGTTAAAGACCGGCGAAACCGAGACCAGGTCCATGTTGGCCTCGTAATAGGCCTCCACGGTGCCGACGTCGCGCCAGTACTGCGGACCGACTTTGTTCTCGTCGATAAAGTTGTAGGCGTACACGCGGTATTTGGGAAAAATGCGCGGCAGAATGTCGCGGCCGAAATCGTGCTTGGAGTTGGGATCCTCGGCGTCGGCCAGCAGAGCCGGAATCAGCAGTTGGGTATTGAAGATGTATACGCCCATGGAAGCGTTGACCATGTCCGGGTGCAGGTGCGAACGCTTCGGATTCGCGGGCTTTTCCTCGAATCCGTTGATGCGCCAGTTCGCGTCCGTCTCGATCACGCCGAAGCGGCCCGCCGCTTCCTGGGCCGTGATTTCCAGCGTGGCCACGGTCACGTCCGCTCCCGCATCCACATGCTGCTGGAGCATCTTCTGGTAATTCATCTTGTAAATGTGATCGCCGGAAAGAACGATGACGTAGCGCGAGTGCTCGCTGCCGATGGAATAGATGTTCTGATAGACTGCGTCCGCCGGTTCCCAGGTACCAGTTCGTGGAGACGCGCATCTGCGGCGGGAGGACTTCGATAAATTCGCCCAGGCCCAGCAGCTGCGACCAGCCCTGGCGGATGTGGCGGTTCAGCGAAAGGGCTTTGTACTGCGTCAGCACGAAAACGCGGCGCAGATCGCTATTGATGCAATTGGATAGGGTGACGTCAATAATGCGGTAGACGCCGCCGAAGGGCACGGCGGGTTTGGCGCGGTCCCGCGTGAGTGGCCACAGCCGTTCGCCCTGCCCTCCGGCCAGCAGCACGCCGATCGCATCACGCATCAGGGACATCGGGCATCTCTCTGCCTGCGCCCGTGATTCCGGGCGCAAGGGAACTATCTTCGCCCGGACATTCTATCAGGTACAGGGAAAAGTCCCATACCATGTGCTTCAGCAGGGGGTGGTCCTTAACCCTCCGGCACTTCCAAAAACAAAGCTTGACTTCGGGGAGAGGGTCCGCTAGAAGTGAGTCCCAATAGGGTGTCATAAACGAACTGGCCTCTCATACCCTTATGATAAACAGTAATCTTTGCCACATGCATTGGAAGGAAGGTGATTTTTAAGTGGCTGAAGTAAGCATTCAGGAAGGTGAGTCTTTGGAAAACGCATTGCGCCGTTTCAAGCGCAAGGTGCAGCAAGAAGACATCATCAAAGAAATCAAGAAGCACAGTTATTACATGAAGCCGGGCGAGAAGCGCCGCGCAAAACAGGCGCTCTCACGCAAGCGGCTGCGCAAGAAGCAGCGGCGGGAACTGGATTAAGTTCCGCCAAGCCGGCGACATGACCCACGGGATTTCCTAAGCACCTTCGGACGGGACGGAAGCGGGATCCGAGTTAACCCTCGGCCAACCCGGCCCCATCCGTCTCGTACGAGGATGCTGCGGGCTCTGCAACCAGGGTAGAGCCACGGAGCAGCGTATGGAATACCACGATAAGGTTCTGAAGTGTTCGGAATGCAATCAGGAGTTTGTCTTCACCGCCGGCGAGCAGATGTTCTTCGCCGACAAGGGCTTTAAAAACGAGCCCAAGCGGTGCAAGGATTGCAAATCCAAGCGCTCTCTGAGCCCGGGCCAGGGCGTCAACAACCAGCGGTCGGAGACCAAAACGACCTGCTCGCAGTGTGGAAAGGAAACCACGGTTCCTTTCCGCCCGACGCAGGGGCGGCCTGTTTTCTGCCGGGAGTGCTTCCAGCAGAGGCGGGCCATGGGCTCCCCGGCGTAAGGGCAGTCGAGAACCGAATTCCGGTGTCGCACGTCGCTCCTTCGGCACGAGGCGCGCGAGCCTCTCGTTCCGCAACCATGCCGTGTAGGCCTGATCCAGGTGCGCAAATTTTACGCTCAAAGCCTGGCAGCAAACCCGAAGTCCTGCCCACTTTCCCTAAGCCCTTATTCTCAATGTCCCCGATTATGGCTTCAGTACGACAAGTGCTTTTGCCGGTCTGTATAAGCCCCGCACAAATCATGCAGGAAAGACAAGAGCGTCCGCCCCGCTCGTCCACCTTCGGATTTGAATGTTCCACATCACGCGTTTAACATAGACGCCGCCTGCTTCGCGGATTTCGGCGTTTCCGCGGAAGTTTCGATCCATCGCCCATGGAATGAAAAAAATGAAAACCGCACTCACGGATTCGGCTCTTCACAGCGCGCTCGGGACCCTGGAGGTAGCCAACCATTCGTTTGCGCGCCGGTATCCCGGCGAAACCGGACGGCGCCAGCCGGTTCATTCCGTGTACGGTGGAGCGCACCTGTTCCATGCCGGCATGGCCAGAAAACTGGGCGATATCGCGCTCGCCACTCTGGAAGAATACGCGCCGGATGCGTTCACATTCGCGCGCGTGATTGGTTTGCCGGGAGCGGAGACCTTGCCGAAATCCGGAAAACAGGCGGCCGCCGAAAAGCGGTTCGCCAAATCGCCCGAAACACTGCGACAGGAAAATCGCGCGGCGTGGCTGGCCTTGACGGTTTACAGCCTCGTGCTGGAAAAGCTGCGGCGGGAGCCGGTCGAGGATTTCCACATCGATTTTGAGGATGGCTATGGCAATCGTCCCGACGCGGAAGAAGACCACCACGCCCAATTGGCCGCCGTGGAAGTGGCGCGCGGCTTTAAGGAAAATTCGCTTCCGCCATTCATCGGCATCCGCATCAAGCCGTTTTCCGCGGAATTGTCCGCGCGCAGCATCCGCACGCTCGACCTGTTCTTGAGCGCGATGTGCGAGGAGACGCGCGGGCGCCTGCCGCAAGGCTTCGTGGTCACCTTGCCCAAGGTCACGATCCCCGAGCAGACGGCCGCGCTGGCGCAATTACTGGAGGCGATGGAGCCGGCCCTCGGTCTCGAAAAAGGCTCGTTGAAATTCGAGATCATGATTGAAACGACCCAGGCCGTTCTCAACCATCACGGGGAATCGGCGCTGCCGCGACTGCTGGAAGCTTCCGCAGGACGCTGCACCGCCGCGATTTTTGGGACCTACGATTACACCGCCAGCTGCAGCATCACGGCCGCGTACCAGACCATGGGTCATCCCGCGTGCGATTTCGCCAAGCACATGATGCAGGTCGCCTTCGCCGGCAGCGGCATCTGGCTTTCCGACGGCGCCACCAATATTCTTCCCGCCGCTCCGCATCGCGCCAAAAAAGGAAAAAAGCTTACCGCCACGCAGAAGAACGAAAATCGCGAGGTCGTCCACCGCGCCTGGCGGCTTCACTATGCCGACATCCAGCATTCGCTCGCGACCGCCTACTATCAGGGATGGGACCTTCACCCGGCGCAGCTCCCCACGCGGTATGCCGCGGTGTTTTCTTTCTTCCTCGAGGGCCTGGATTCGGCCGCCGCTCGCCTGAAAAATTTCGTCGAGAAAGCGGCCAAGGCCACCCTGGTAGGCGAAGTGTTCGACGACGCCGCCACAGGGCAAGGATTGTTGAATTATTTCCTGCGGGCCATCAATTGCGGAGCGATCAGCGAGGCCGAAGCGCAACGTTTGACCGGAGTGACGCCGGAAGAACTGCACATGGGATCGTTCTTGAGGATTTTGAAAAACCGCGCGAAGTGACCGCTCGTCAGGGACTACGGCTCGATGTGTAGCAAAAATAAAAATACCGTCATTTCGAGCGAATCGAGGAATCCCTCTCGGTCCGAAATTTAAGGCGGGAGAGATTCCTCGGCAAGAAGCGTGCCTCGGAATGACAGCGTTTTAAGGCCGCGCGTAAATTGTAGGAGCATGCTTACTTTCCACTTCAGCTTCCACGATACGTGGAATATCCAAACGGGCTGATCAAGAGCGGCACATGGTAATGCACTTCGGGGCGCGTGATTTCGAATATGACAGGAATTTCCGAGTAAAAAGTTTCTGTGTGCTGGTTCTTAAAATAACTTCCCGCGTCGAAGAGCAAGCGGTACCCGCCTGGCAGCAGTTTCTCGTCTCCCATCAGCGCGCCGCAGCGGCCGTTTGCGTCGGTCACGCCGGCGCCAAGCGTCTTCCACTCCGCGCCGGACCGAACCTGCAGCTCGACGCGGAGCCCGGATGCCGGGCGCCCGTGGGAAGTATCGAGAACATGCGTGGTAATCGCGCTCATGAGGCCGATCGTTCTCCGGTAAAAAGTTTTGCGAGGCGCAGTTGCATGATTAATCGCTGCTGTTCCGCCGCGATGGGAAATTCTCGCGCAGCGTCATTCTGCAGGCGCTGTTCGAGAAGCGCAAGCATCTCGTTCCCCGTCTTTCCGGTGGCGCAAATGATGAAAATGTAGCCGAATTTTTCGTAATACGCGCGATTCCCGCGCGACAGGCGCGTCTTCACGTCTTCATCGGCAGACCGCGCGCCGGTTTGTTCGCCCTCCGACCATTGCCGGTGCGATTCCGACCCGCTGACGGCTTTTTGCCCGATCTGCGGATGATGGCTGAAGGCATCGAGAATGTCCGCGCGGTCCATCATATGCCAGGCCGCATCGGCGGCGGCGTAGAGCGCTGTAGCGCTGTCAAAGGGACGCCCCGCCGCGACCTGTTTGGTCCAGCGTGTCGCGCCGCAACAATCCAGCAGCGCCGCTTCCGCATTGGGAGAAGGCAGCGAATTGAATTCCGCGAGTGTCATTCTTATGCACGCCCTTTGGCCGGACGGCCGAAGAGCCGCAGTCGCGCCACGCCGCCATCCGGATAAATGTGAAACCGTGCATGCGTCGCCTCGCCCGCATCCACAATTTCTTTCTCATAGATGTGCAGGGAATCGGCCTTCAATTGCGTGTTTGGCAAAATCTCTTTCCAGGCAAGCGCCGCAAGCGCATCCGGATCGGTGACGTCGCGCTCGGCGCTGCAGATTTCGAGCGAGCAGCTGTCCGGGAAATTCCCCTTGAAATAGGAAGTGTCGACTTCGACGTGGCGAATCGCGCCCGCTGCGCCCAGACGGATCACGCACCAATCGTGGCCGGGACCGCGCCGGCGGCGCGTTTCCCACCCGTCGTGCATTCCGGTCGAGCGGCCCGGCTGAATCAGATTATTGCGCGAGCCGAAGAACATATCGCTGGAAACCATCACCCATCCGCCGTGTTCCACGGCGGCGAGGTCGATCTCGCCTCCCGCGCGCTCCAGCGCCGGCCAATCGGGAATTACTTCGCCATGAACGCGCAGCCGCGCCACGCCGCCATCGGGATAAATCTTGAATCGCAAATGCGTGACCCGGCCTGATGGCGCAATCGGAAATCGATTCTGCGAGTCGCCCGCGAGCGGCGATTTCGGCAGCAGCGAGCTCCATATTGTCGAGAGATTTTCGAGTTGCGCAACGCTCGGATCGCCATCCACCGCGCACGATTCCAGTTCGCAGTGATCGGGATAATTCCCTTTGAAAAACGCGGTATCCACAATCACGCCGTGAACCACGCCCGGAAGCCCCAATTTCACGATGCACCAGTCGCAGCCGGGAGTGCGCCGACGTCGCGTTTCCCAGCCGTCCATCCACTTGCCCAGGTCGGTATACTTGTCCGCGATCCACACAGGCGCCGCCGCCTTCAGCAGATTTTCCTTAGGCGCAAAAAATTCGTCATTGGCGGCGAGCACGCGCCCGCCGAGCCGTTCGGCGGCCAGATCGATGTAATCGGTGAAATCCATCAGTGTTCGCCTCGCCGCATCAGCGCGCCGCGCGGAGGGCCGAGAAACCGGCCCCGATCATAAATCATCTCGCCTCCGAGAAACGTTGATTCCACCTGGCCATTCAGCGATTCGCCCAGATACGGCGTAAGTTTGTGACGGTGCTGCAGCATTTTCGATTTTACGACGAAACTCTTTTCCGGATTCCATACCACGATGTCGGAGTCAAAACCCGGCGCAATCGCGCCTTTGCACTTGTCCAGCCCCGCGAGTTGCGCCGGCCCGCTGCACATCCAGCGCACCAGGTGCCGCAGCGAATATTCCGTTCCGCTGAGCCGCGTCCAGATTGCGGGAAGGCCGAGCTGCAGCGAGGAAATGCCTCCCCACGCGCGGAAAAAATCGCCTGTCTTCAGGCATTTCATGGAGGGCGGCGAAGGCGAGTGATCGGAGACCACGAAATCGATCGCCCCCTTGCCCATGCCCTTCCAAAGTTTCCGGTTATTTTCCGCCTCGCGAATGGGAGGCGCGCACTTGAACTCCGTCCGGCCATCTCCGATCGAGCCAGCCTCAAAAAATAAATAATGCGGACACGTTTCGGCGGTGATCGGCACTCCTTCCTTCTTCGCGCGAAGAATCAGCGGCACGGAAAGGCTCGACGAAACGTGGACGACGTGAATGTGCGATTTGAATTCACGCGCTAGCCGGACGAGCATCTCGATGGCTTTCGTTTCCGCGGCGGCGGGCCGCGACCCCAGCCAGTTCCCATATTTTCCGGGATCGGATTTTTGGAATTTCGCGGCGGCCGCTTCGATGGGTTCCGGAAGTTCCGCGTGAACCAGCAGAGGCGAATTCATAGCCGCAAGCGCCGGCAGCGCCTCGCGCAGATCCCCTTCGTTCACATTCGCAAATTCCGGCACGCCCGAAGGAACCAGAAAGCATTTGAATCCGAACACGCCCGCGCGGTCCAAGGCGCGCAACTCGCTGGTGTTTCCCGGCACCACGCCCCCCCAAAACCCGACATTCACCCAGCATTTTCCGCGCGCCGCCGCGCGTTTCTTTTCCAGCGCCGCCGCCGTCGTTGTTGCCGGGATACTGTTGAGCGGCATGTCAATCAGCGTGGTCACGCCCCCGGCTGCCGCCGCGCGCGTGGCCGTCTCAAATCCCTCCCAATCAGTTCGCCCCGGTTCATTGATGTGCACGTGCGTGTCCACCAGCCCGGGCATCACGACGCAATCCCCTGCGTCATACATATTCTTGCTGGAAGGAAATTCGTTATATCCAGTGATCGAGGTAATGACGCCATCGCGCATGTGCACGGTCGCCGCGATCAGCCCCTCCGGCGTCATGACGCGCTTGCCGCGGATCGCGTGAACGGTCTTCATCGGGCGAGCTTCATCAGGAATTCTTGAAGTAGATTCTGTGCGACGCGCAGGCGGTACCGCGCCGTCGAGCGAATGTCGTCAATCGGCGCAATTTCGCGCGCCAGAACGTCCCTCGCCGCTGTGATCGACTCGGGAGTGATTTTCCTGCCGCGAATCGCCGCTTCCGTTTTCACGGCGCGCAGCACGATGGGCGCGACGCTTCCCAGCGCGATGCGAATGTCGAGTACGGTCCCGTTCTCCACCTGCGCCGCTCCCGCGAAACACACTTTGGAAATCGCCTGCGCCTTGCGCGTGCCCACCTTCCGGTAGTATTGCTTCCACGGCCGTGCGCGGCGCGGCAGCCGGATGGCGCGCAGCAATTCATCGGGCGCAATCTGCATCTTTTTATACCCGGTGTGAAAGCCCTGGTACGGCAGCCAGCGCACGCCGCGCTCGGATACTAGTTCGACCTCCGCGTCATACACCAGCAGCGCGGGCGGAGAATCAGCCGCCGGCGAAGCGTTCACGATGTTGCCGCCAATGGTGCCGCGATTTTGCGTGGCAATGCTCCCGGTTTCGCGCGCCGCCGCGCACAACAGCGGGAATTCAGACTGCAGTACCGGATGCCTCTGAATTTCGGTGTACGTTGTCAGCGCGCCCAGAATCACGGCTTCGGAATTCACTTCGATCCCGCGAAAATCCGCCAACTTTGCCAGGCTCAGGAATTTCCTGTGGGAAAGTTTTCCCGCCTCGAGCAATACCATCAGATCGGTGCCGCCCGCGAACGGTTGCCAAACGCCCGGCTCGCGGGCCAGCAGCGCCAGCGCCTCCGACAGGTCCCCGGGAACGCGCAAATCGTAGCCGGGAACGTAGGCTCTCATCGGTTCCCCAAACCCTTTTCACCCATCGATTCGCAAGCGCGCACCACCGATGCAAAGATTTTCTGATACCCCGTGCAGCGGCAGAGATTCCCGGCAAGTCCCTCGCGAATTTCCGCGTCATCGGGATGCGCGTTCCGGGCCAGCAGCGCCACCGCGGCCATCACCATGCCCGGCGTGCAAATCCCGCACTGCGCGCCGCCACATTCCAGAAACGCCGCCTGCACCGCGCTGAGTTGTTCGCCGCTGGCGACGCCCTCGATGGTGCGGATTTCCGCTCCGTCCGCCTCCACCGCGGGAACCAGGCAGCTGTTGACGATCGCGCCGTTCAACAGCACAGCGCACGCGCCACATTCGCCTTCCCCGCAGCCTTCTTTCGTGCCCGTCAAATGCATTTCATCGCGCAGCACGTCCAGCAGGCGCGCCATCGGATACGCCTGCGCGCGGTGCCGCTCGCCGTTCACCAGGCACGCGATGCTTATCTTTTCGGCGGTCTCAGACAAGCGCACCTGCCTTCCCGGCCATCGCTTCCATCAACACTTCCGGAGTCGCGGGAATCTCACGCACGCTGATGCCCGTAGCGTTTTCGATGGCGTTCAGGATCGCGGGCGCCGGCCCGTCCATCGGCAATTCGCCGATTCCTTTTGCACCGTGAGGGCCGAAGGGATAAGGCTGCTCCTCAAAAAACACGCGGATGGGAGGAATGTCCGCCGCAGTAGGCATGATGTAGTTGGTCATCTGCCCGTTGGCCATGCGGCCTTCGCGCCACACGACGTTTTCATACAGCGACATTCCGATGGCCTGCGCAACGCCGCCTTCGATTTGCCCCGCGGCCAGCACCGGATGAATCACCTTGCCGATTTCCTGCACGGCCACGAAATCGGTGACGCGCGCTTCGTAGGTCACCGTGTCCACGGCGACTTCCGCGACGTACACGGCCCAGGCGTAAGTGCCGTAGGCGTCGCCGCTATACGTGGCATCGTCCCAGTGCAAACCGGGCGGCGGTTCGTACTTGCAACGCGCGCGCAGCGGGCCCCGCGTTTCGATGTAACGCTTGCACGCGCGCACAAATTCATCCTCGGTGCACGCGTCGCAGAGCAGGCCGCTTTCCACTAGAGTTTTTTTCAAATCGAGCGCGGCCTTCTCCACCAGATTTCCAACCACCATCGATGTCCGCGAAGCGACCGTCGGGCCGCTGTTCGGTACCGCCCCGGTATCGGGCTGCGCGACTTCAATCCGGTCGTAGGAAATGCCCAGCGCGTCCGCCGCGATCTGCGAAAAAATCGTGTTCGCTCCCTGCCCGATTTCGGTGCTGGCCGCAAGGACTCGGACGCAGCCCTCGGGTGTGGCCTCAAGCTCCACCACGGAGGCGAGATACACCTCGCCGGATCCGGTAAATCCCGCTCCGTGCATGAACGACGCGAACCCGATTCCGCGCTTTACGGTTGCGCCGGGATTTTCCTTCTCGAATCGTTTGCGCTTGGCGTGGTAGTCGCTTTCCTTGAATGCGCGGTCGAGCAGTCGCTCGAAATTCACTTCTTCGTGAATGATTTGTCCCGTCGCCGTCGTCTGATCCTTGTGCAGAAAATTCCGGCGGCGCAACTCTTCCGGCGTCAGGTTTACGGCGCGGGCCACTTGATCGAGGTGTCGCTCGACGGCGAAGATGCTTTGCGGAGCGCCAAATCCGCGAAACGCGCCGTGCGGCGGCGCGTTGGTTGCCACGGCCTGCGAACGAATGCGAACGTTGGGGCAGACATAAGGTCCGGCGGCATGAATCGTGGCGCGCGATAGGACCACGGCGCTCAGCGTCGCATAGGCGCCTCCGTCGATCACCAGATCAATGTCCATGGCCACCAGTTTGCCGTCGCGCGTCACTCCCGTGCGGTGCCTTGTCCGCGAAGGATGCCGCTTGGTCGTCGCCACCATGTCTTCCGCGCGGTCGTACACGATTTTCACGCGCTTTCCCGATTTCCACGCCAGCAGCGCCGCGTGCGCCGCGATCATCGAGGGATATTCTTCCTTGCCGCCAAATCCGCCGCCGGTTTCCGCCTGAATCACGCGAATTTTTTCAGCCGGCAGGCCGAACAAGGGCACCAGAGCCTTGTGCACGTAGTACGGGCATTGCAGCGATCCCCACACGGTCACGCCATCGGCCGGATTTGCGACGGCGATCATGCCCTGATTTTCGATGTACAGCTGTTCCTGCGCGCCGGTCCGGTATTCGCCTTCGACAATCACATCGGCGGCGGCCCACGCGCTGTCCACGTCTCCTTTATCCACGTGATATGACTTCAATACGTTGTCCTCGCCCCAGATGATCGTGCGTTTTGCCAGCGAGTCCTCGATCGTGAAGACCGCGGGCAGCGGCTCGACGTCGATGTGCACCGCGCGCCGCGCTTCCTCCAGCAGATATTTGTCGGGATGCGCGAGCAGGACGACGGGTTCCTCGGGATGATTGATGAATTCGGACGCCAGGCACGGCTGGTCGTGCAGGATCAGAGCGATTTCATTCGTGCCGGGAATATCCTTCGCCGTGACGATCGTGAATTCGTTCCAGGGAATTCCTTCGCCAAAGCGAATCCCAAGAATGCGGCCCCGCGCGACGCTGCTGCGCACGGTGACTCCGTGGATCATGTCCGGAAAGGCGAGGTCGTCCACGTACCGGGCGCGGCCGGTGACTTTTTCGCGCCCTTCTTTCCGCTCGACGGAATGTCCGAAATATTTTTCTTCCATTGGCGAATGCCTTGCGCGGCACTGGTCTATTTCAGTCTTTCAATATCGAATTCGGTCGTCTTTTTGCATCCATACGCGAAACGGTTCCAAGCCCGCCTCGCGCATCATCGCCTCGAACGGTATCCGCCGCGCGGAATGCGGGCGCTTCAACTCTTCATAGATGAAGGAATCGTCAAAGCCGGCGGCGGCGGCGTCGCTCGCGGTTGCGGCGAAATACACGCGGTCCGGACGCGCCCAATAGATCGCTCCCAGGCACATGGGGCACGGTTCGCAGCTGGTGTAAATTTCGCAGCCGGTCAGTTGGAAAGTGTTCAGGGCGCGGCAGGCTTCGCGGATCGCGGTTACTTCCGCGTGCGCGGTGGGATCGTTCGTCGAAGTCACGCAATTCGATCCGGACGCAATGACCCGGCTTTCCTTCACGACCAAAGCGGCAAACGGCCCGCCTTTGCCCGAGCGGACGTTCTCCACGGCGAGCCGGATGGCTTCCTGCATGAAAGCGTTGTTCATCGTTCGTGCCCTGCGTTCCACGCGGTCAGGCCAAATTGTACCGGAAAAGCACATCCCGGCGTTTGCTGTTTTCTGATGCGCTACATCGCTTTTCTGTATTGCGATCTTCGATTGGACTTTCCGGAATTTGCATGTGAAAATGTAGTTTCTGCTGGTGTTCTGCAGGAAACGGAATGAATGGATGCGACGCGACGGTGCCGTTGATTTCAGGCCGGAAGCGTCTGTTGCGTGGAAACCATTTATTCTCTGGCGTGGCCCTCTCGAACGAAACTCTCGAAATTGGGTGCGTTGCGTAGTTCGTCTCGGATTTCCGATGCTGCGTGTGTGTCGCGCGGCCCGTGTCAAAGGGAGGCAGCTTCATGATTGTTGGTGTTCCCCGAGAAACCTATCCGGGAGAACGGCGCGTGGCGTTAGTCCCCATTGTCATTCCCAATCTTGCCAAGGCTGGAATCGAAGTCGTGATCGAATCCGGCGCCGGCGTCGAGGCGGGCTTCCCGGATTCCGAATATGCCGCCAAAGGGCGCCAAAGTTCTCAGCAGCCGCGCCGAAGTTTTCGCCGCGGCCGATATCGTGATCCAGGTCCTTTGCTACGGCTCCAATGACCAGACAGGCAAAGCCGATCTCCCGCTCATGCGGCGCAACCAGGTGCTCATCGGATTTCTCCGGCCTCTGGGTTCGCTGGAAACCATTCAGGAAATCGCCGCCACCGGCGTGACTTCTTTTTCCGTGGAGCTGGTTCCCAGAACCACGCGCGCGCAGAGCATGGACGCCCTCTCTTCCATGGGCACGATGTGCGGATACAAGGCCGTGCTGCTCGCCGCCGAAACCCTTCCCAAAATTTTTCCCATGCTGACCACCGCCGCGGGCACCATCACGCCCGCGAAAGTCCTGGTGATTGGCGCCGGTGTGGCCGGCCTCCAGGCCATCGCCACGGCGCGCAGGCTGGGCGCGGTTGTTTCCGCGTACGATTTGCGGCCCGCCGCCAAAGAACAGGTGCAAAGCCTGGGCGGGCGTTTCGTGGAACTCCCGATTGAGGCCAAGGACGCGCAGGACGCCGGAGGCTACGCCAGGGCGCAGGACGAGGATTTTTACCGCCGGCAGCGCGAATTGCTGGCCAAGGTCATTGCCGAAAGCGATGTCGTCATTACCGCCGCCGTGGTTCCGGGAAAAAAATCTCCCGTGCTGGTGACCAAGGAAATGGTCGCAGGGATGGCTCCGGGATCGGTGGTCGTCGATCTGGCCGCCGAGCGCGGCGGAAACTGCGAACTCACCAGGCCCGGCGAAGTCATCGTCGTGAACGGCGTCACGATCATCGGCTATTTTAACTTTGCCTCCGCCGTGCCCTACCACGCCAGCCAGATGTACGCGCGCAACATTGCCGCGTTCCTGCAGTTGATGGTCAAGGACGGAAAGCTGCAGATCAATTTCGAGGACGACATCATCAAGAGCACGCTGGTGACGCAGGGCGGGGAAGTGGTCAACGCGCGCATCCGCGAATTTTTCTCGCTGCCGCCACTGGCGGCGCAGCAGAAAGAGGCCCAATCGTCATGAAAATGGATCTGATTACCAGCGTGTATGTTTTCATGCTGGCGGCTTTCATCGGCCTGGAAGTGATCAAGCGTGTTTCGCCGCTTCTGCACACGCCGCTGATGTCGCTGACCAACGCGCTCGACGCCATCGCCGTGGTCGGAGCCATCATCCTGGCCGGCGAACACAAATCCACGCTCTCCACCGTGCTCGGCACCATCGCCATCGTCGCCGCCACCAGCAACGTTGTCGGCGGGTTTTTCATCACCGACCGCATGCTCAAAATGTTTAAAGCGAGCGCCAAACCGAAGCCATGACCTCCTTTCTCGGCACCGACACCATTATCGAAATCACCTACCTCATCGCCACGGCGCTATTCATTTTATCGCTGAAATGGATGAGCTCCCCGACCACGGCGCGTCACGGCGTGTGGGCCGGCGAACTGGGCATGCTGCTCGCCGTCGCCGGAACGCTGCTCAATCGCGGCATTGTCGACTACAAGTGGGTCATGATCGCCCTGGTGCTCGGCACCATCATCGGCGTTCCCCTCGGAAAAGTGCAGATGACGGCGGTGCCGCAGCGGACCGCGCTCAGCCACGCGTTCGGCGCGCTGTGCGTCACGCTGGTCGGCACCGCGGAATTTTATCTGCGCGCGCCGGATGTGCCCAAGTTCATGATGTCCGTGCTGTCGATGGAAGTGATTCTCGGCTCGCTGACCTTTACCGGCAGCCTGATGGCCGCAGGAAAATTGCAGGAAATTCTTCCGCAGCGCCCCATCACGTTCAAGGGACAGAATATCGTCAATCTCGGCATGATGGTAGTCGCCGTCGGCGTCGCCGTGGTGCTGGTGCTTCATCCCGACCGCATGTACCTGTTTCCGGCCATCCTGGCGATTCCACTTTTGTTCGGCGTGATGATGATTATTCCCATCGGCGGCGCGGACATGCCCACGGTGATTTCCCTGCTCAATTCCTACGCCGGACTTTCCGCCGCGGCCATGGGATTCGTTCTGAACAGCAAGCTATTGATTGTCGCCGGCGCGCTCGACGGCGCTTCCGGTTTGATTCTCTCCGTCAACATGTCGAAGGCCATGAACCGCTCGTTTTCCAACGTGCTGTTCGGCGCGTTCGGGCAGGAAGCGGCCGCGGCGAAAGGCGGCAAGGAAGAGCGCCCGGTGCGCAGCGCCACGCCTGAAGAGGCTGCCGGAATTCTTGCCGTGGCCAGCAAAGTGGTCATTGTGCCCGGCTACGGCATGGCCGTGGCGCAGGCGCAGCACAAGGTGCGCGAACTTTACGACATCCTGACCAAAAAAGGGATCGACGTAAAATTCGGAATTCACCCCGTCGCCGGCCGCATGCCCGGCCACATGAACGTGCTGCTGGCCGAAGCGGACATCCCCTACGACAAGCTGCTCGACATGGACGAAATCAACGGCGATTTCCCGCAGACCGACGTGGCCCTGATCATCGGCGCCAACGACGTCACCAATCCCGCCGCCCGCACCGACTCATCGAGCCCCATTTTCGGCATGCCCATTCTCGACGTCGACAAAGCGCGCACCGTAATGGTCATCAAGCGCAGCATGGGCGCCGGCTTCGCCGGAATCGAGAACCCGCTCTATTACCTCGACAAGACGCTCATGCTTTTCGGCGACGCCAAGAGCTTTGTCGGTTCCATCGTCCGCGAACTCTCCGGCGGCGGCAGCCACGGGTAGTTCAGTAGGACAGGCTTCAGCCTGTCGGGTTTATTTCTTGCATCGCGTCGAAACAAAAGCGACAGGCTGAAGCCTGTCCTACCGGCACTCGCAAAAAATCCAGTCTAGTGCGCCACGGAACTTTTTTCCGGAATCCCGCTCAATCGGTGCCCGCTGACGGACACGCCCGCCTCCGGTTTCAGGCTGAAACAATCGATCGTCCCCAGAACCACCAGCGACAGCCACAAGAACAAACGCAACGTGAAATTCCCTCGTCGTGGGAATCCCGCTGGTATTTCCCGTAATGAGTGCGCCCAGGCGCAGCGCAATGGCGCCGGCTGCCACGCCCATTCCCATGGCCATCTGCGTCACCACGCTGAAAAAGCTGGTGGCCGTCCCAAAATCCGATTTCGGCACATCCGCGAAGGCGAGCGTGCTTAAGCAAGTAAACTGCATCGAGCGGCATAATCCGTTTAGAAACAGAATGAGCAGGATCGTAAACCGCGGCGTCTGCGGGAATATGGCCGCGCAGGCCAGCATCAGGACCGCTGTCAGCATTCCGTTGACGATGAGCACCGAACGAAATCCGAAGCGCCGGAGCACCGGAGTCGTGACCGTTTTCATGCCCAGGTTGCCCGCAAACAGGCCCAGCATCAGCAAGCCCGACTGAAACGCATTCAGCCCAAAGCCTACCTGAAACATGAGGGGAAGCAGGAAGGGCGAAACGCTGATGGAAATACGGAACAACGATCCGCCGGCGATGGTGATGGCAAACGTCCTGATCTTCATTAGATTCAGATTCAAGAGAGGCGCTCGCGCGCTGCGGAAATGAAACACCGACAGCGTCGCCCAAAATGAGGCCCGCCGCCAGGTACGCCGTGGTCGTCCGCCACTGTGCCCCTTCGCGGCCGACCAGTTCGAGGCCGTACATGAACGTCACGCACGCCGTGCTGCTCAACGCGAACCCGATCCAATCGAACGGCTTCTTCTCTTCTCCTTTCAGATTCTTGATCAGCACGAACGTGAGTCCCAGACCAATCAATCCGAGCGGCACGTTCAGGAAAAAAATCCAGTGCCAGGAAAAATACGTGGTGATGAAGCCTCCGACCGGCGGCCCCACGACCGGCGCCACCAGTCCGGGCCAGGTGATGTACGCGATCGCCTCCATCAAATTGTGTTTTTCCGTGGTGCGCAGCACCACCAGGC
The DNA here is from genome assembly GCA_963779275.1 of Terriglobia bacterium. Taxonomy (GTDB): domain Bacteria; phylum Acidobacteriota; class Terriglobia; order Acidiferrales; family UBA7541; genus Palsa-360. Next base: position 189,092 of record CAVZXL010000011.1, on the reverse strand, counting down.
GCCCCACGGGCACCATCATCGCGCCGCCAATGCCTTGCACGATGCGCGCGGCGGTGAACTCCCACATCCCGTTGCTCAGCCCGCACAAGCATCGAAGATGCAGTGAAGACGGCAATGGCCGAGGCGAACACGGTCCGCGCCCCCACGCGATCGGCCACCCATCCGCTGATGGGAATAAACACGGCCAGCATCAATAAATAGGCGGTCATTCCGATATTCAGGTCGACAGGGCTTACGTGGAAGGACTTGCCCATCTGCGGCAGCGCCGTGGCGATGACGGTGCCGTCCAGATTTTCCATGAAAAATGCCACCGCAACCAGAATGGCGATGGTTGTCGATTTTCCAACCGGCTGCGGCATTTCCTGCTGTGCTTCCTGCAACTGGCTCCCCTGAACTTGGAAACAAAGAGTATGGATTTTGGACGGCGCGGTCAACTGGACGCCGCTTCAGGCAGGGAATTCATCGCGGACACAAATACGCGGGGGCGCTCCAAATGAAAAGCGGTTCACCGGGGAGCATTCCGGTGAACCGCTTTTCCGGCACGGAGGAGGAAATCTGAGTTAGAAGGAAACAGGACCGATGGCGCGGCTGGACGTCAGCGCCTCGAACTGGCGCGCTTCGTTTTTCCGCCCTTCCTGGCGAAGCAGGGCCGCGTAGAATTGCACCGTCTGCAACACGGCCGGATCGTCCGGCCCCAGGTTCTCTTTGCGGATTTGCAGGGCCTCCAGGTAGAGGGGTTCCGCGGCGGTGTATTTGCCCTCGCAATAGTAGAGCAGCGCCAGGCGGCTCGCGTGATTTGCGACTTCCAGGTTGTCCGAACCGAATTGGCGCCGCTTGATTTCCAGGGCTTTGGCAAAGTAAGGTTCCGCGGCGGCATAGCTGCCCGCGGCGCTGTAAATTTCTCCCAATTTGTCCATGGCCTCCATCGTCTGGGGCGCATCCAGTTTCCCGATCGTTTCCTGGGTCGCCAGCGCCCGGCTGTACAGGGGCGTGGCATCGGCGTCCTTTTTCGCGGCGTGGTAAATGTCTCCCAGATTGAGCAGGCGCCGGCGGCCTCGGCGGTTTCCATGTTTCCGTTTTGCTCCCAGATGGCCAGCACGCGGCTATACAAAGGCGCCGCATCGGCGTCCTTTTGCTGGGCGTGGTATATGTCGGCCAGCCCTGCGATCGTGACGGCCGCGTCGGCGCTATTCGCGTTTCCGGTCTTTTCCCAGATGGCCAGCGCGCTCCTATAATCCGCCGCCGCTGCCGCATCCATATTTTCATCGTGATGCAGCGCCGCAAGATTATTCAGGCACAGCGCGGCTTGTATCTCCTGGCCGGGAATCTGTTTCCAGATCGCCAGCGATTTCTTGTAGAGAGGTTCGGCCTGGGTGAACAACGCCTGGTCCTGGTAAAGGACCGCCAGGTTGTTCATGCTGGCGGCCACCTGCGCGTTGTCCGCGCCCAGCTCTCTTGTCTGCACCTCGATGGCCTGTTTATAGAGCTCTTCCGCAACGGAGTATTCGCCTCGCTGGCGGGCGGCTGTGGCCGTGGCCAGGTCCTTGTTCCAATTCGCCTCTTCGGCCGGCGTATAAAAACTGGAAACCAGGAAAATCAGGATGCAGATGACAACCGGTGCTAGCTTTTTGAGGTTCATCTCGGCTCTTCCTCTCGTGTGGTGCTCGTCGCCTGTGCCGCTCGACTCTTGAACACGTCCAGTGTGCCAAGCCGAAGCGGCCGGGCCAATGAGTGGCCAGAGCCATTTTTTTTGTGACCCGGGTCCTGGTACCCGGTTTCGGAAGGGGGCACATTTGTAAGCGACTGATAGTAGGAATGTTAGCGAGTCTTGCGGTCTTATCGATCCGCCTCAATTCCGCGCCGTCCAGGGTTTTCACCATTGAAATCACAAGCCGCACGCAAGATTTCGCAAGCCCCCAGGCGGGCAGCCGCGCAAATCGCTGGCGATCTACCTGCGGCCGTGGATGCTTGCTGGAATTTGCCAGGCGCGGAATTGTGGTGGAAAGCGGCGTGACGGCTCTACTCTTCCACCCTGAATTTTACGGGCTTGATGAAAAGCTTATCGCCTTCCTGAATCGAAACATTGTAGTCGCCGGCTTTGACCTGAGGAATTTTGATGACGATTTTTTCCGGGGATTGTTCCACCACCGTGGCCTTGTAATCGTTCTTGTCGTCGGACAGAAAAACGGCCGATACGCCCGGCTTATCCAGATTCGTCCCCGCAACGGTGGCCGTATCGTTCACTTTGCCCGAGGTGGGATCGATGCCGGTCACCTGCGGCGTGTTCTGGGCAATGACCACCGGGGAGAGGAGAATCGCGGCGGCAAGAAACAACCACCGGCGCCGCGCGCCGTTTTGCCGCGGGGCCGCCGCATTCGCGTTCAAATTGGAATCAGAAGCGCATTGGACGGCCCGCAAGCCGTTGGCCGGAGTGTTCGCCATAGGTCCCCCTCGCATCATGATCGTTGTAATTCGGAATTGCAGCCGTTCGTGTCCCGGACGTTACTTCACCCGCCCGGCTGTGTCAATCTCTTACGTGATAATCTCAAGGCGGGATTCGCGGCTGCGGCGCTCCCCATCATGCACGAGTTCCTGCCAGGCGCCGCGCCGGATTGCCCGGCAATTTTCCCGCACCTCCCTTGCGCAATTCCTTTCACAGTCGTACTCTAAATGCGGTATTGATGCCATTGATTTGATTCGCCCAGCTCAGTGGTTTTATGGGAGGTCAAGTCATGTCCGGAAACAAGCTTTTCGCCTTCGCCCTGTCTTTTTTATTCTCCGCCATTCCGCTTTTTGCGCAAAACCAACCGGTGCGGCCCGATCCTGTACTGGACGGGGTCATCTCCAAGATAATCGCGCGCGAAAATCAGGAAATGGTCCTCATTCGCCAGCGATCTCCCGTGGTCGAGACCTATATCCAGAAGGCCAGGAATGTTGAGAATGACGGAAGTTGGACGCCGCAGGGCGACCACTACTTCCTCGGCCGCGCGAACTTCTCCAGCGGGCTTAATCTTGTGGCTCTCTCCTCGCGCGATGACAACCCCATGCGCCATGCGGCCTCAAGCCTGACGCACCTTTTCGATTTCGGCACCGAATTTTTGCCGAGAGGCTTTCTGCAAATGATTTACCTCGACAACAACGGCCTGGATACCCAAAACTACAACTTTGATTACGTCCGCCGTGAATTCCTGGGCGAGGTTCGCACGCTCGTCTTCGACGTTACTCCCGCGAAGAAATCGGCAAAGGGCCGGTTCATCGGGCGGATCTGGGTCGAAGACCATGCTTTTACCATCGTTCGTTTTGACGGCTCCTATTCCGGCAGCGACTTTACGCATCTCAAGTTTCATTTCGATAGCTGGCGTGTGAATGCCGGGCCCGATCTGTGGTTGCCAGCGTTTATTTACAGCGAGCAAGAAGCTCCCCGCTACTCGTTTGCCAAGGCGGAGATTTACAAGGCCCAGACAAGATTGTGGGGATACAGCGCCGGCGCGTCCCGCGAGGAAGAAGAACTCACCAAAGTCCTGGTCGAATCCAATACCCCGGTGGTTGACAAGTCCCAGCAAGGCAACGATCTTTCACCAATCCAGGAAACTCGGGCATGGCATCGGCAGGCAGAGGACAACATCCTCGAGAAGTTGCAGCGGGACGGGCTGGTCGCGCCTAGAGGCGAGGTCGATAAGGTTCTGGACACGGTCGTAAATAATCTGGAAGTTACGGGCAATCTCGATTTCGACCCCGAGATTCAGTGCCGCGTGCTGATGACCTCGACCATCGAGTCCTTCGCTATTGGGCATACGATTGTATTGAGCAGGGGCCTCATCGACGTGTTGCCCGATGAAGCCAGCCTGGCCGCGATGCTGGCCAAGGAATTGGGCTACATTCTTACCGATCCAAGAAAAGTGGACACACGGTACGCCTTCTATGACCGCCTCCAATTCAGCGAGAATAAAGCGTTCCAGCATTTTGATTTTGACCGCCGGCCGGAAGAGGATGCCGCGGCCAGCGCAAAGGCTGCCGAGATTCTGAAAGCCTCGCCGTATAAGGACCATCTGTCCACGGCCGAAATGTTCATGGCCGAGTTGCGCGATCGTTCGCGCCAGATCCCGAACCTGATCAGCGCGCGTCTGGGCGGCGCCAAATTATTGCAGCTGCCTGTCTCGCCGAAGACGGAGGAGACGGCCGCGGCCGGCCATATCGTCGCGTTGCCCTTGGGCGGACGCGTCAAGCTGAATCCCTGGGACGATACCCTGGAATTGCTGAAGGCCCAGACCGTTGGCACGGTCGCGAACCGTGAAAAAATGCCGTTTGAGATTACACCTTTCATGATTTATCTGACGCGCGTGAGCGTCGAGAATCCCAAAACTTCCGAACTCCTCGAGCCACGGCGCCCCGGAACGTAGTCGGCAAGGCCGGCGTCGAGCCGCCAAATTTCATTCAGGAGCGCGCCCGCGGAAAGAGAAACAGGTGTATCTTTGCGGATGGCGCGCCGTCGAAAGGGCCGAGTTTTCTGAAAATGTACCCGGATGACACAATTCGGTCCGAAATGCGCGGCCTGGGACGCAGGATCAAGAGAAACAACCTGATCGCTGCCTCGCTGTCCGGCGCTGTTTTTGCGTTCTTCTCCCTAATTTTCTTTCCTCATTCGATGGCAGGATTTGTGGCGAGCTTGGCGGCAGGCTTCGTGTACGCCAACGGATTTGAATATATCCTGCATCGATTTGTGTTGCACTCGGGCCATGGAATCTTCTGCCAGCAGCACATGGTGCACCACACCACGCTCCATTCTCCAGAGGCCGCACGCTATGTCAATTTTTCGAGCAACCCTTGGGGTGTGGTCGCGCTGTTTTGCGCCAATGCCATTCCCGTTTTTCTTCTGCAATGGATCTTCCGGGGAGGTTGGGGAGCCGGAGTGTTCGTGAGTTTCGCCCTGTACTACATGACGTTCGAAGAAATTCACTGGCGCACGCACATGGGCGGATGGCTGCCAAAGTGGCTTCGCCCGGCCGCCCGGCATCACCTGCTGCACCACGCCCAGGACACCGGCCGCTTCAACGTGTTCCTTCCGCTGTTTGACTGGCTCCTGCAGCCCGCATCGCTTATGTGGAGTGTTCACCACAAAAAAGAAAATCCCCGGGTCTGAAGAGTCTGCGTGAGAACTGGAAAATCTTTGTGGGTCGTGGCTTTAACCACGACGTAATATCTGGAAAATCAGTCCGGCTTCAGCCCCTGGCGTTTTGATTTTCAGTTCTCACGCAGACTCTAAGACCCGGACTCCAGCAATGCGCCGCCTCGGAATTCGCTGCTTGCAAGGGAATTCGGTGTAGTCCGCCTCTTCTAAGCGGGGATTTCCGTGCCATGTGGATGGATTGATTGGGAAGCAAATACTACGGTTCGCTGGAAGCAGCCGCAACCAGCGTCTTCTCTTTTTCCGCCAGCAGCGGGCAATCGGGCGGCAGCAGAGCGAGTTTCTTCTGAATAATCTTGTCCGAATATTTCGCCAGATAGTGGACGATGGTCTCGATGCGGATGCGGATGCTGCCGGCCGGCTTGGTGGAATCCAGATCGCCGAATTTGAAAAACAGCGTGCCGGCCGCCTCCACGATTTTCTGCGTGGGCGTGTAGGTAGGCTGGTCCATGCCGCACTCGTAACTCGACAGCCGCAGCACGCACGTAATCCACGGAAACCGCGCGGCGAATTTCGCTCCCCACAGAATTTCATTCGTGTTGCTGCTGTTGGACGAAGTCCACACGTCGGAAATATCCAGCGGCGACCTAATTTTTTTCGCCTGGACCTCTTCGCCGAAGATCCAGTTCAGCAGATCGTCGTCGATCGGCAAGTATTGCAGCCACACGATGGGATAGCCGTGCGCCTGCAAGTCGGATTCGATTTCGTGCCCGATTCCCGGGTCCATGTGATACGGCCGCCCGAGCACCAGCACGCACGGCTTACTCTCGCGGGCGCACCAGGCCAGAATTTCACGGGAAGCGCTGCGCATTTTCTGGTTGAACGCGCGCAGTTCCCGATAGCCGGCTTCCACCGCGTGCTGCGTCTCGGCGTAATCCACGTCCAGCACGTCCTTCAGGCAATCGTACATTTGCTTGGGGACCACGTCGGGCTCGGCCATGCTCAGGAAGGGAGAAGCGTACTTGATCCCATTGTCGGCGAACACGTCGCTTTCCTTCATGAATCCGGCCTTGATGTTTTCCGGCCCGGCCATCACGCGCGTGCAAGCCAGCGTCTCCGACACGTGCCCGCGCATGAACGAAGGCAGTGAATAAATCATGGGGCTCAAAATGATGTTGATTTTTTTCTTCTGGCCGAAGATCAGCTCGCCGTAATGCCCGCTGATGCTTTTCACCGGGTAGCAGCAATCCACCGTGCCGCGCCCTTTTCCGAACTCGCGGCCCTGCTCCTCGGACGTATCCGAGCTGAACACGATGTTTTCGGATTCGATTCCGAGGTCGCGCAGGAACCCCACCCAGAACTGGGACGTGCTCCACACGTTCAGCACCTTGGGAATCCCGATGCGGATTCCCGACCGGTCCTTACGCGGAGACGGAGGTGGAGACCCGGCGGAAGCCTTCTTGCCGAACCATGTCTGCAATGTTGGGAAAGGCATTTTTTGTCTTTTCGATTCCCGCTTTGATGACGCGCATTTCATTGACGTCTTCGACCAGCCCCTTGGGGCACGAATTGTTGACGATCACGCGCTCCCAGCCGACCCCGATGGGCACCTTGCTCCAGTCGCGGCCCTGCCCGCCGGGTAGTTCCACGTCGATAAAGCTGCGCTGGCACGTCACCGGGCACCAGTTGCAGATCGTTTCCTTCGACGTGGTCGTCGTGTAAGTCAGTTTCTCGATGGTGTCGAAGCCGCGGAACTGGCTCTTGCCGCCCTTCTCCCACCAGTCGAGCGAAACGATGGCCGCGCCGATCGCGCCCGCCTCGCCGGAGTAAGGATGCACCACCACTTCCGCGTCCGGCACCTTCGAGCGAATAAAATCCACCTGCGTCTTCACCACCGCCAGATTCTTGTGCGTGCCGCCCTGCAGAATATATTTCTTGCCCACCTGCGCGAGGTTGTTCATTCCGCCCGCGTAGATCCAGACGTTCAACGGAAGAATGGAGCAGAGCGCCGCGAGAATTTCCTCCGCCTGCCATCCCTTGCGCTGCTGGTTGACGATGTCGCTCTGCAGGAACACGCCGCATCCCATGGAAAGCTGCGGCATGGCCTGCGCGCGGAACGCTCCGTCGGCGATTTCGCTCAGCGGAATGCCGAACCGTTCGGCGACGCCCTGCAGGAACGCGCCGTTGCCGGACGAGCATTGCGAGTTCAGGCGGAAATCGCTGACCGCGCCGTTCTTCAAAATCATGATCTTGACGTCCACGCCGCCGACGTCGCAGATGCAATCGGCATCGGGGAAGTAGTGCAGGCCCGCGGACGCATGCGCGATGGTTTCGACCACGCCGCAATCCGCGCCCAGAATGCCTTTCAGCAGATCCTTGCCGTATCCTGTGATCCCCAGTCCAAGAATTTCGCCGTCGCCGATTACCTCGCGAAGCTGGCGGAACAAGCTGCGCGCGTCCTCAATCGGATTTCCCTTGCTCAACGCGTAGCAGGAGAAAAGCAGTTCCTTGTCGGGCGAAAGGCAAACGGCCTTCGCCGTGGTCGATCCGAAATCGCAGCCAACCAGGACGCGGTCCAGTTTCTTCGCCGGCACGGATACGTCCACCACTTTTGCGACGGAATTTCCGGGAGCGGTGGCGTCCATCTTCGAGTACAGATCGATGAACGACCGCAAATTATCTTCGCTGTCGCACAGCCCGCCGCGGCCCTGCTTCTTTTTCTCTTCGTACTGGCCTTCCTCGATCCACCAGTGCAGTTGCTTCACGCCCTGGTAGATTCCGACGTGCGCCTGCTCGCCCATGGCCACTTCGATGCAGCCCAGCGCGGCGTAGTACAGCGCGTCCGACGGCACGGTGATGAACGATTCAGGATCGCCGCCGCCCGGCATCTGGACTTTTCTTTCCTTCCAGATGCGCTTCAGGTGCAGCCTCCAGGCCTCCTGCAGACCCTTGAAAAAAAGGTTCGGGCCGCCCAGCAGCAGAACTTCCGGCGAAGGCGTGTTGCCGCGCGTCAGCGTCGCCAGATTCTGGTAAACCACCGCCTCGAACAGGGAAGCGATGATTTCGTCGACGGTCACGCCAGCTTTCAAAAGTGTATTGGCGTCGGCCTCGGCGAAAATCCCGCACTTGCTGCTGATCTTGTGCAGCGTGTGCCCGGTGTAGTGCATTTCGGAGAGCTGTTCCGGCGGAATCTGCAGCTTGCGCGCCGTCTTTTCGATGAACGTGCCGGTGCCGCCCGAGCAGGCGCTCTGCATCAGCACCTGTTTGCTCTTCGTCTTTTCGTTTCCGTTGAAGAAGATGGTCTTCATATCTTCTCCGCCGATTTCGCTGACAAATCGCACGCCGGGGTGCAGCCGCTCGACGCTCGCCGCCACGGCCACCACTTCCTGAATTACCTTGGCGCCCGTCAGCGGAGCGATCAGGCCCGCTCCCGATCCGGTGAAGAACACGCGATCGCGTTTCGGCTCCAGGCCGTGCTGCGCCTCCAGCCGCGCCAGGAACTGCAGGACTTTTTCCGCCTGTTTGGTGTTGTGCCGCTCGTAGGCCTGGGAGATGACTTCTCCGGATGCGGACGCGAGGACGTACTTGCACGTGGTGCTTCCGACGTCGATGCCGCAGATCTGCGCGCCGTTCGAGCTCGGCTTCAGCTTCTCCGGCGTCTTGATTTCCATCACGCCCGGCTCGCGCATCAGCGGCGCGATTTGTACGAAATTCCCGTCAGACATGGATGACTCCTCGCTGCTCCGGGCCCTTCCAGTTCCACAAACAAATTAAAGTCTCGTCATTCCGAGTCCCGAGAACGGGATAACTCCGCGAGGAATCCCTCTTCGATCGCAACCCGGAGGGATTCCTCACTCCGCTCGGAATGACGGCATTAGAAAAGAGACGACCTGGCCTAAACCGCCGCTTTCGCGCCCGCCAGATGCATCACGTAATTCGCCGCCGTGGACGCATAGCCCAGATGCGGGATGCGATAGGTCGCCTTTTTCAGTCCCGGCCGCTTTTCCTCGATCTGCCGGATCTTTTCCACCGTCATCCCGGTCCGCGCCATCGCTTCCACGTACTCGGATTGCGCGCGCTTCTTGGCTTCGGTCAGGATCATCTGGCAACGGGACAGCGCATGCACTTCGGCGTCTCCCTTGATTTCGATGGGAGCGTAGAGCAATTCGGGATACCGCCCCTGGACGTTGGCCATCGCGCCCTGGGACATCGTGTTCGGCATGCAGGAGTAGGGGGAGAGTTCGCACGTCATGTTGGCTTGCTTGTGAAGATGCGCATGCAGCGCCTTGCCGACGAGCATGTGCCCTTCGCCGCCGCGCAATTCGTAATGGAAAAACGGCGACGCCAGGTTTTTCAATTCTTCCTGGTCCGGCAACGCGTACGGCACATTGCCCAGCGCCTTTCGGAAGCGGTTATAGGTGCCGACATACAACTTCTCCATCCCGCGCACCATGGCGATTTTGAACTTCACTTTGCGGTCGACGACCGCCTTCTTTTGCAGGCGCCAGATCGGCGTGTGCAGCAGGTACCCCAGCCAAACGGCCACAGGCGGCGGCATCACTTCCGAACCTTCCTGCTCCAGCCAGTGCTTGATGTTGTAGTTGCCGTCGCCTTCATGCGTCTGCAGCCAGAATTCGCCGGTGATCTTGATTTTCGGCTTCACCTGCAGGCGGTCCACTTCGATCGCGTCGAATTTCTTCCGTACCACGCGCAAGGCGTCCGCAAAATACCCGGAGAGGAAATGCCAGGCCAGCAGGCCCCATTTCTTGCCCTTAATTGGCCGCTTCTGGAAGATTTCGAATAGATAATCCGCGCTTTCCTTCATCACCCGGTCGGTATCCCCCGGATTCACCTCATACGGGCGAGTCTGGTACTCCATGTCCGTGAGCATGTCGCCGCACAGGATGGCCCAGACGATACCCAGGCTGAGCGGCATGTTGATCTCGAGGCCGCCGCCCTTTTCGGGCGCCTGGTCAAGCTGGTCCTGCGCCAGTAGGAAGAGACGGAAATCCTTAAGCCCCATTCCGTCGAGCGCCATTTCGTAGGATTCGTGATACTGCCCGAAGCGGCAGGGGCCGCACGCGCCGGCGGTAAGGAAGACGTAATCGTCCAGGGTCTTCTGCTTGCCGTTCTCGGCGACTTCGGTTTTCAGGAAATTGACGAGGCTGCCGGTCGTAAAAATCGTGGGGCAGCAGGCGCCGACGTCGATCAGTTCTTTGCCGGCATCAAGGTCCGCGCGAGTGATATTCGGCAGAGGTTTCGCCTTGTAATTCAGGTTGTTGAACACGCCCTGCACCAGCCGCTCGTGTTTCCAGGTAAGGCCACCAAACAGGATGGTGGTCGTATCGCGCTGTTCCCGCGTAAAGGGCCGCGCTTTATAGGAAGTATAATGTTGCACTGCGGTCGCCATGCCTTGCCTCCTCGCTCCCTCAGACGTTATTCCTGCAGTCCCCTGGCCCCCGGTTTCTGTGTCGGCAAACTTACATATGCACAATATCTCTGATGTGTTTTCAAGTCCCTGAATGAATTCCTGCTTTCAAGCCAATCGCCATCCTGAACGGCGATGCACGACTTAACGGAAATCCGGGAACGCTGCGGCAACGCGCGTTCGGCTGGTTAACTGTGCTGGAATCGGAAACTGGTTGGGAGTGGCTGCCCTCGGTCCGCGGGCAAACAACAACCCCCATCGGGCGCTTGGGCCGACATGCTGCCCACGGTTGCACACCACGGCGGAATTCACACCTTTGGGGACATCTAAGCAACTCATGACCCAATCTCCATGAGGTCCACGGCTCAATTCCGGGCAGGTGAGAGGCCCCGGTAACGAACCCGACCCTTTGCTTATAGCAAAATATAGGTTTAAAAGCCATACCGGGATTCTGCACTGTTTACAGTACCTAAAGAGCTACGGGTCGCCGGCGCCTCCCAGCGGAAAGGGCGCCAGGAAATGCCTTTTTCAACGACCTCCGCCCGGGAGGGCCGCCCATCCGTGCAAAGGGGATTTCACGAAAATCTGATTGAGGCTACAATAGCAGTTAGAAGATTTTACATTTGAGAAGATTTGATCGTTCCTAGCCATGTTCACAAAAGGCACGGAGACAACCATGCGCGTATCGCGTTTCAAGCTCGCCGTAATCGCCGGCGGAGTCTTTCTGGCGGCGCAAGCTTCATTGGTTTCGGTGGGATACGCTCAAACGGAAGTCCGCAAGCCTGACGCTGTGGCGCTTTCAGGGCAGGTCACTTCGGGTGAAGAAGGGCCCATGGAAGGCGTGCTCGTTAGCGCGAAGAAGCTGGATTCCACGATCACAGTCACCGTCGCTAGCGATCAGACCGGGCATTATCACTTTCCCGCGGCGAAATTGGATCCCGGCCAATATACGATTTCCATTCGGGCGGTAGGTTATGACTTGGCTGGCCCCAGCACCATTGAGATCGGCGCGCAGCATCCCGCCACGGCCGATATCAAGCTTCGTAAAACGTCCAACCTGGCCAAGCAGTTGACCAACGCGGAATGGATCGAAAGCGTTCCCGGAACCATGGAGCAGAAATCGTTTCTGCGCAATTGCGTCACATGCCACACCTTGCAACTGCCCATCATGTCCACCCACGATGTCGACGAATTTGTCCAGGTGCAATTGCGGATGGCCTCGCACACAAATCAGAGTACGCCGCTGGTGCAACAAAAGCGGCTCGCGCCCCGCCTTGCAGTCCAACTGGAGCACCACGGCGAGGACCAGCTCACCCGGCAGAATGAGCTTCTGGAAAAACAGGCTCAGTTTCTAAGCGGCATCAATCTCAGCGCGGCCACGGAATGGAACTATCCGCTGAAGACTTTCCCGCGACCCACCGGCAGGGCCACCCGCGCCATCATCACCGAATACGATCTTCCCAAACGCACCAGGCAGCCCCATGATGTGATCCTCGATTCGGACGGCATGGTCTGGTACATCAGTTTTGGGGAACAAATTCTGGGCAAGCTGGACCCGAAGACGGGCAAGACGACCGAATTTCCCGTGCCTGTATTGAAGCCGGGTTCGCCAACCGGCGAGTTGGCTTTGCGTCCGGACCAGGACGGCAATCTTTGGATCGGCATGATGTATCAGGGCGGCGTGGCAAAATTTGACCGCAAGACCGAAAAGTTCCAGACCTGGAGCATTCCCCCGGACCTGAATATGGATTACACCCAAATCAATCAGGTCGATGCGATGCACGCGAAGGTAGACGGAAAAGTCTGGGTGCAGGAATCCGGCACCTTTACGCTGCTCCGTTTGGACCCCATTTCCGGCAAGTTCGAACAATTCAAGCCCTATCCAGCTCCATCCCCGAATATCTACGACGTGATTTCCGATGCCCAAAACAACGCCTACTTTACGACCTTTGGCGCCGATCAAATTGGCAGGATCGATGCGAAGACCGGAAAAATTACTTACTATAAAACTCCCACTCCGAATTCAGCGCCTCGCAGAGGCTCGTTTGATTCCGCCGGACACATCTGGTTCGGCGAATATCGCGGCAACCGCATTGGCATGTTCGACCCGGAGACCGAACAATTCCACGAATGGACCCCGCCCACACCCTGGGCCCTCCCCTACGATGTCGTGGCGGATAAGAACGGAGAGGTTTGGGCTGCATCCATGCTGAATGACCGCGTCACGCGGCTCAATCCCAAGACCGGCCAGATGACCGATTATCTGCTTCCCCGGGAAACCAACGTTCGCAGGGTGTTCGTGGATAACTCCACCACCCCGGTCACCTTCTGGGTTGGCAATGACCATGCCGCGTCGATCATTAAGCTGGAGCCGCTGGACTAGCGCGGCCTCTCGCTCTTCCTTACTGCAATTGATTTCATTGACATTGCCCGCCGGGGAATGGAAGATACCTACGATCGAAATCAAAATTCACGCAGGTGCCTATGCGACCATCATCCAGGAACTATTTTCTGCGCGCCATTCTGACGATCCTTGCGATTGCATTCTCCCTCTCCCTCGCCGGCATTGGCGCGGGTCTGGCGCGGGCGCAGGGCGCGCCCCAGCAGCCCGCCGCATCAGCCAAAGTCCTGCACACCGACGACCTGCAGCGATCCTACCGCCTCGATCACTACAAGCTTCTCGCCGATAGTGGCGCCTCCCGCGGCGAAAACATCTATTTCTTCAAATGCTGGATGTGCCACAACAAATACGCCAAGACCGGTCCTTATCTCAAGACTCTCTACAAGCATGAGACGATGATGTCCGGCGATCCGGTCACCGATGAGAACGTCATCGCAAAAATCAAGGAAGGCGGACCCGGAATGCCTTCCTTCGGCACCACTTTGTCCGCGGCGGACATGCAGGATGTGGCCACCTACATCCGCGAAGGCAAGTGCTGCGTCGAGGGCGAAAATCCCCCCGCGAATCCCCTCTATACCGCCGAAACCAACAAGTGGCCAGTGCAGAGCGGCCTGAAGGGCGGCGCAACCGGAACCGTCCGGGTCACCAGCGGAGATTCGTCGGAAGGCATCGGCGTGCAGCTGGTTGCGCCCAACGGCGTACGCACGACTGTATACACGAATGACGCAGGTCACTTCGAATTTCCAAAAATGCAGGCGGGCAACTACACCTTGCGCATCCCCACGCCGCGCGAGTTCCAGCCCTACCGCATCGACTCCGTTCACATCGATGGAGCCACGAAGCTCGACGACATCGTTCTCGATCGAGTTTCCACCAGCGACGGTTTGCCTGCCACGCCCGAGATCGAAAGCCAGTTGAGCGGCGCGGAATTGTTGTGGAATGTTCCTGGCACGGGCCAGGAGAAATCGCTGTTCCAGAAAAATTGCTCCGCATGCCATTCCTGGCAGCAGGTATTCCGGAACCGCTATGACGAACGAAGCTGGGCTTTGATCGTCGACCGCATGACGCACTATTCCGGCACTTCGCTGGTGATCCGCATTAAAGGCACCACCACTACCTCCAGCGGAAACAATTCCGTTTCCCGCCAGGACGGAACTACCGACGAAGAAGCCACCATCCTTACCAAGTGGCTGGCGCGGGTTCGCGGCCCGGAAGCCAAGGACGAACCGCTGCGCTTTTTCCCGCGTCCTCGCGGTGAGGCCACCAAGGTTGTCATCACCGAATACCAGTTGCCGCAGGAGTTGCTGGCCCTTCACGACGCGCAGGGCGATTCCAAGGGCAACATCTGGTGGAGCAGCCATAAGACCGATGTCGTCGGCCAGCTCGATCCCAAGACCGGAATCGTGAAGGAGTACACCATTCCCCTCACGTCCGGCGCCATGCCCGGCACGCACGCTGTGCGGCTGGACAAACACGACATTCCCTGGTTCTCCGAAAATTGGGGGCACAACTCTGAATCGTCTCGACCCGCAAACGGGGAAAATCAATCAGGTGAGAATCGAAGACACCGTGCCGCTGAACGCTCCGGGCTTCGGCAATTTCAGCCTGACCGACGACGGCTATGTCTGGGACAGCCGCGACTATAAACTGCGCAAGATCGATCCGGAAACCGGCAAGGTCGTGCAGAGCTGGCCGATCCAGGTGGGCTTCAGTTACGACAACCTGATTTCCAAGGACGGCAAATACTATGGCGGAGGAGGCTTGCCCGCCTGGGGAAACACTGCCGAGCGCATGGACCTGAAGACCGGAGAATGGATCAAGTCGAATACCGGCACTCACATGGCCACCGCGAAACGCGGCGGATTCGATCCTTACGATAATCCCTGGTTTGGCGGCGGCGATGGCGCCCTGGTGGAGCTGAACGCGAAAACGGGCCACATCGATGAGTTTTATCCCCCGACCGCTCCCAGCCCGCTCACTGATTTCTATGAAGCCATGCCCGACAACAACGGCGAAGTCTGGGCTGGCGTCCTGCACGGACGCCAGATGGTGCGCCTGGATCCAAAAACCGGCCGCTGGATCGTCTACGAGTTACCGGAGCCGTTCGCCTACGATCGCCGCACGTATATCGACGCTTCCACCAAGCCTGTCACAGTGTGGTACGTCGATTACAACGGCTACCTGGTCCGCGTCCAGCCGCTGGATTAGGCGCTGTCAACGACACTGGCTCATAAACCGCCTGAAGAGGCGAAAGTAGCCGTCATTCCGAGGCATGTTTCTTGCCGTGGAATCCCTCTTTCTTTTTCCGGCAATTACAATCGAATCCGAACCGCACACCTGCCGCCGCTACTCCAACATATTTCCCCACGTCCGCGCTGCCCGTGCCCGTGCAGCCCGTTTGCCCATACCGCAGGAACTTTTGCGTTCTCCCCGCGCCATCCACTTCTCCGACGTACACATTTCCCTCGGAATCGGTAGCCACCATGTGCGGCCAGTGGAATTCGCCTGCCTGGCGCCCGCCGCCTCCAAAGCGGCTCAGCTCCGTAAGATTCTGCCGGTTGATCACGTAGATGACGTCATTGAGCAGATCGGCCACGTACATGCAACTCTGCTTCGCGTCGGTGGAAAAGTTCACCGTGCCCGACGTGCCGCCGATCGTCTGCGGAGCGACGTGGACTTCGCCCACGAATCCGCATTTGCCCGCTTCGCCGTTTGGATTCGAGCAGGGCTTTCCCACCTCGGACGCCTTAAAAATCTGCACGCGATTGTTGCCGCGATCGCACACGTACAGCAGGCCGTCGTTCGCCAGCTTGGCGCAGTGAACCGGGCTGCGGAAGAATTTCGGTTTCATGTTCCCGGCTTTGAAATCCGCCGGCCATGATCCCGCGCCCTCGCCCACATCCGCATCGCCGCCATTCTCGCCTTCCACGGGATTCTGCCCGTAGGCGCCAAAATGCCCCACGTATTTCCCGGTCGCTGCATCCACGATCAGCACGCGCCGATTCCCGTACCCGTCGGCGATGTACATGAGGTTCGTCTTCGGATCCACGGCCATGTCGGCGGGCCAGAAGGGTTCGGGCGTTCCGTTCACGCCGCCATTCGTGTCGTTGCTGTTCGGTCCCTTCGCGCCCGGGGTTCCGATCTGGTAGACGAACGTGCCGTCCGCCTTGAATTTCAGAATCTGCGAATCGTTCCCAAAATTCGGCGCCCACGGATATTGGCCGTGGAAATTCCGGGCCTGGCCGTTCCCCGCGATATACACAAAATCGTTCTGGTCGAGGTAAATCCCATGCTCGCGCGCGGGCCACACGCAGCCGTCCTGCTGCCGGCACTTCGTCTCCAGAAAGCTCGGGTCGCCCGGACCGCCCCAGGACTGCAGCAATTTTCCCGCTTTGTCGAACACCAGCACCGACGGCGCGGCCATGCAGCAACCGTTGATTTGCCCCAAAGGCCGCGGAAATCCGAGCGCGCTGATCGGGTTGCCCTTCGCATCCTTGCCCGCTGCGCCCTGCATGCCGCTATCGCTGGACGTGACCGAACGCGGGCGGTGGTAAACCCAGATATGGTCGTGCTTGTCGACGGCGATCCCACCAACGTCGCCGATCACCCAGTGGTGCGGCAGCGGTTGCGGCCACGCAGGATCGAGCACAAACCCTGGCGAGGTTCCTTTATGCTCCACCGCCATCCCTTCGGCGAGCCGGTCCAGCACGCGCGCCTTCTGCAGAGCGTCCTTGGCGGTGGTCGTGGACTGCTGCGCGCGCAACAAAGGAGCAAATCGAGGCAAACTCAATGCACCCGCAAACACCACCACCCAAATCGCACACTTAATCATTTTCGAAGTCATTGTGTCACCCCGTGAATACGTATCTGAATTTTTACGACGCCGCATTTTTCATCGACCGCACCGCGATCCCGCCAAGCACCGCCACCGCCGCGAGAATCGCCGCCCATAGCACAGCGGGATGGCGTTCCGACCATGGCCGGTCGTCGGGACGCCCGGTATAGCCGGCATTTGTTTTTTCGGCGTCCACCGACACCTGAGCGGCGTTCGGGTCGGCCTGGAAAAGTTGCGCGTAGTCGTACACCGGGGCGCTGAGCTTGTCGTCGCCGTAGTAAATGTCCAGCGGAGTCCCCGCATCGCAATCGAAATAGATGCGCCGCTCGTACTGCTCCAGGCGCGCACCGGTGATTTTCAATGGGGCATCGTCGCCATTATGGATGACGGCGCGCAATTTCCCATTGATCGTCGTGCTGAGATCGACCGACGATTGTTCGACGTCGATTTTCTGCCCGTTGCGCTGTATGTGAATGCGGCGGACCTCACCCATGCGGATCGTCGACCCGTTGTCGCCCTGCAACTCGATTTCACGCTGGAAATTTCCCTGCGACGGATCGATGACAAGCGCCACGCGCTCCACCGGAATATTTCCGGCAACCTGGAACGTGAAAACCGTATCCTTGCCCTCCTGCGTCCTCTGGGGTTCGCCGCTGAGGTCGCGCCACACGGCCTTTTGGGCGCGTTCGATTCCCGCCGTCGCGCCCTGGATATCGGAAGGCTTGACGGCGCCGTCGATCGTGACCCGCAAGTATTTGTAGGTGCTGACGGGAATCTGGAGCGAGCTGTTGTGCCCCAGTTTTTCATCCGACAAATCGAAAAGAGTGGTGGTCCCCAGGTTGGCCCACTTCGTTCCGTGCGGATCGTCCTGACCATCGACGCGTGCGTGCGCCACGTAGTTCTTGGTTCGCAGGTCCAGCGTAATGCGGTCGTACTCGGCCACGTCCGACATATCCAGCAGGAATTGCGTCTTGCCGCCGAGCGTTCCCGGCTGGAGTAGACGGACAGCCTTCTCCTCGGTCCGCAGGCTGCCGTACATGGTTTTCCGCGCGTAGGGAATCTCCTTGCTGCCGGCGTACAGCCGCAAGTCATCCAGATTCAAAAGCGCGTGTTCCCAAATGGCTTCATCCACCACGGCGTAATGTTGCCCGCTCGCGCCCGGCGCGCCCAGTTTCCGCTGGTATTTGAAATAGGGAATCGCGGGACTCGTGACCAGCAGGACCGCCAGCAATGCCCAGGTTGTCCGCATCATCGGCTACCCTGATCCTTTTGTGCTTCTTTCGGCGCGTGCGGAGACAGCCCCAGCCAGTCGCGCTGGTAAATAAACGAAATGCCTAGCAGCACCGCACCGAGTGCGATGAAGCTCACAATCCGGTAACTTCCGCCAAGCTGCGAAAAGTCATACAGAAACACCTTGCAGATCGTGAACGCAATCAAAAGCAACGACTGCCAGCGCACAAATGCCGAGCGCCTGCGAAATCCGATGGTCATTAATATCGCCCCGTACACCAGCCAGATCGCCGAGTAACTGAAGTCCCGCTCCAGATTCAACTGTTGATAGGAATCGGGCAAAGTTCCGGCGGCGTACATCCGGCGGTCGAAGTAATCGGAGGCTTCCAGCGTCAGCGCAACCAGCGACAACAAATTCACGCCGACCGCCGCGCCATCCAGAAACATCATCTCCATTCCCGTTGCGTGGCGCTTGCCCAATACCGCGATTCCGCCAAGCACCGCGATTGCCACCGCGTAGGTCGCAAACCTCATGTTGAACACCAGCATGTCCGCGTGAATCTGGTCGTAGAAAAGCAACCGGCCGATGCCAAGTGCCAGCGCGACCGTGGCGAAATATCGCAAAAAGTTGGTTCGCACCGTGACGCTCAGCCACAGCAATACTCCGGACTCCACCAGCCATCCGATGGTGATCCATTGCGCATCCAGCTTCAGGGGTATGGCGATGGTCAGGAACGCCACGGCAATGGCCACGTGCACCAGATTGATGAACGCGACATCCTCGGCATGTGCGCGCTTCTTGATCGCGTTGCCCAGGCCCAGATAGACCGCCGCCAGCGCCAGCGCGTACCAGGTGAGCGTGGTTTTTTCATCTTCATACATCGCGTACAGCGCCAGGAAGAACGCCGCCGCATTGAATAGCGGAAGCAGCGTCAGCGTGAGCGACGGAGCCGAAAGCCGCCCGGATCGCACGGTATCGGTCACCAGCGGAATCACCGCGAAGATGGCCGCAAACAGCGCCGCGAACGCCACGGTCGGCGCGCGCTGATCGTCGGAATAATATTGAGAATACCAGCCCAGGTAGAGCAGGATAGTGCCCGCAAAACTTCCCCAAAGCAGCCGCCGCCACGGCTTGAAAACCGCCATCGCCAGTATGGCAAGGTCCAGCAGCGTGACGTAGCAGAGCAGCACCGCTTCGTGATTTTCTCCCGTGGAAAGCAGTACCGGGGTCGAGAACCCGCCCACCAGTGCGAAGGTCGCCAGCAATTCCGCATCCTGGTTCAGTGCCAGCGCGATGGTCGCCGCGGTAACGATGGCCATGGCCAGGAACGCGGCCGCTGCCGGAATCAGGTGATAAATCTGAAACGCTCCCCACAAAGACAAATACAGCGTGCCGATGCCCACGGCTTTCAGCGAGTAGGAAAATGCGGCGTAACCGCGCTTGCGGAATCGCTCACTCCACGCCACCATTCCCATCCCGGCCAGCAATCCGATCGCGATCCGCCCGCCGGGCCCCACCCAGTTATTGTCAAACGCAAATTTCAGAAAATAGGACACCCCGATCAGCATCGCGACGATACCAATCCGGTTGAGCCAATACTGCCCGATCTTTTTTTCAAGGTCGGTATCCGCGCGCGCATTCCCGGAAATTCTCCCGGAAATCGACGGCTTGCTCAGGCGCAGGGGCGGATGCGGTCCTTGCGGCGGCGGAACGGAACTTGGCGGCGGTGGATGAGAGGAGCTTGGCGAGGAAGGATGCTGCAACATCGTACCAGCCGGAGGCGGAGCAGGTGTTTGCGGTGATTCCGCGGGGATTTGCACCTTCGGCGCAATCGCAGTGGCTCCGCTTTTTTGCTCCAGCTCATAAACACGCGCCGTCAATGCCGCAATCTGTGTTTTCAGAGCGTCCAGTTCATCTTGCTGGCTGGCCATGCGCGTACAGTACCCCAACTTTCATGCGGAGAGCAAAGAACAGTTGGCGTGGAATACGGGCGTTAAGTAAGGATATCAGACCCCGTGGCGACAAAGTCGCCTGAGCAACGACCAGGTACAATCCTGACCCAACCCGGCAATTCGTGACGACACACTCGAAGTGCCCCAAGTCCACGGTTTCACCTGGAGATATGCCTTGCCCTTCGGCTTCCGCCAGGAATCCCACAACCCGGCGCAACCAAACGATCAAGATAACGCTGACGGCGTTGGATGGGTGTATCGCTCCCGCACCCGTGACCGGCAATTCGGGTCGCGGGTGCGGGAATTGATAAACGAGATTCCAGGTATTGTTCTACTGCTTGGGCAAAGGCGTCGCATCTGTCCTGACGGGCAGAACCGGCACTTCAACCCTGGGCTGCTCGCCGGTGAGCGATTGCAGGAACGCCACGATGGAGTCTTCTTCCTGATCGTTCAACTTTTGCCCAAGCTGGCTGGCGCCCATGATAGCCACCGCCTGCTTCAGGCTCCAGACCTGGCCGGAATGAAAGTAAGGCGCTCGTAAGGCCACGTTGCGCAGCGGGCCCGCGCGGAAAACATATTCATCGCTGGCCGTCTTGGTTACCGCGAAGCGTCCCTTGTCATTCGGCGGAAGAATATCCGCGCCGGGCTTTTCGACCACTCCAAAGGGGAAATAGGCTCTGCCGCCCACATTGATTCCGTTGTGGCAGGCTGAGCAGCCCTTATCCATGAATAGTTTCAGGCCATCCTTTGCCTGCGCGTTCAAAGCGTTCGCATCGCCTTCCAGAAATTGATCGAAATGCGATCCAGGCGTAATCAGAGTCGCTTCAAAAGCCTCGAGCGCCTTGGCAACGTTGTCAAAAGTGACTGGGGAAGCATCCTCGGGAAAGGCTTTCTTGAACTGCTCGACATAGCCCGGCATGGAAAGCAATGTCTTTTCCACGAGCGCGGGCGTGGCGTTCATTTCGACACCGGCCTGCATCGGCCCTTTGGCCTGCGCTTTTAGATCCTCGGCCCTGCCGTCCCAGAACTGAGCGACGTTGAAAACCGCGTTGAAGACGGTCGGCGCCCGCCGCGGTCCTTTTTGCCAGGCGTGACCGATCGATGTGGGCCCGGCATCCACGCCGCCGGTGCTCAGATTGTGACACGATGCGCAGCTGATGATCTGGCTGGACGAAAGCCGAGGGTCAAAAAACAGCATTTTTCCAAGTTCAATTTTTTCACGGGTAACGGCATTGTCTTTCACGGATGGAACCATTGATGGAATCGGCTTGAAAGTCTGTTTCGCCGCTTGCATCAAATCGTCCGCCCGTAGTGTCGGAATCGCGCCGAAGAAAACCACAAGACTTACCGCACACAAGATAGTTCGTTTCATAATTACCTCCCAATAATTGCTTTCTGCTGGACTTCTCAATCTTCAAGTTCTCGCTTTAGCGCTCCGGGCGCTTCACTTGCCCCGATGATCATGGCCATCAAAAAGCGATTCACGGGGCGTCCGCCGGTTTCGATGACCCCTCGATCCTGCGCGCGCGAACGACAAATCGCTCCGGCGCCGCACCGACGTAATAAAAAGGGAAGCAAGTAACCAGCGTCAGCGCCGGTTCGCTCGTCGGTTCGATCACGCGTACCGCGTTTGGAGACACAACCGCCGTCCATTCCACCTGGTATTGGAATACGCGATCCGGCGTCCTGAACGTAATGAAGTCCCCCGGCAGGACGTTGCGCAGCGGCCGGAAGATTCCGTCGCGGTGCCCCGCCAAAGCCACATTTCCAGTTTCCCCCGGCAGCGCGGTTTCCGGGAGATGCCCTACCGCGCGCCGCAGCAACTGCTCGGAATCGCCTTGCACGACCATCGCTTTCAGTTTCAATCGCGGCACTTCAAGTTCGCCGATTACACCGCCATCGGCGATGGGCACAGCAACGATAGCGGGGGGCTTGGCAGGCACGGCGGCAGCCACTGCCTCAAATTTGGACAACTCGGTTCTCTGGTACCAATACTGGTCAAGGAAGGCATAGCCCGCAAAGCCGAGCATCAGGATCCCCGCGACCAGAAAAACAATGTGCGCCGCCCGCAGCATCTGCCGCGTCAGGTCTCCCGACTCGTGCCTCATGGGAAACGTCACCCTCATCTGCGGTCCTTCCCGGCGTCGGCCTCGGACTCCTTCGGCGGAGTCGCAAAATATCCGGAGCGCGTCCTCGCTTGCAGTCTGCCGCGCCCTGAAGCCCTTACTTCCACCCGAATCTTGCGGAACGAGTCGTCGTAACTTTTCTCCGGAACAAATCCAATCGTGTACTGTTCGCGGAGATCGCGCGCGATGCTTGCGGAGATTTCCGAGACCGATTGTTCTTCCGACGGAAAGAACGCCAATCCGCCCGTGTCCTTGCACAGACGCCGGAGAACGCCTGGATCTTCTTCCTCACGCGCACCCACAAGTCCGATCGCATAAATCACGGCGTTTGAGCGATGCGCCAGTTCCAGGACTTCCGCATACTTCCGCCCGCTGGCGTTGTCGCCGCCGTCGCTGACGATGACCAGCGCCTTCTTCTCCGCGCCGCCGAGTTGCAGATGTTTCAGCCCTTCGGCCACGGCGTCGTAGAGCGCGGTCATTCCGCGCGCGGAAACCTCCGAGACGGCCCTCGCCAGTTCTCCCGGATTGCTGGTGAATGGCTTTCCGCCCGGCAATTCCACCGACACGTTGTCGCTGAAGTCCACCACGAACATTTCATCCTTCGGATTGCTCGACTGCGCGAAGGCCGAAACAGCCGCGGCAACAGCCGGAAGCTTCGGACCCATGCTGCGGCTATGATCCACCACCAGCCCCACGGTTACCGGCGTGTCCTCCTGCTCGAAGAACGTGATTGCCTGCGGACGCCCGTCCTCGTACACGCGAAACTCCTCCTGTGCGAGTCCGGAAACGAAATCCCCGTTCGCGCCTGTAACGCGAACCGGCAGCACTACCAGCGCGGTTTCCACGGAAATTGTGCCCTGTCGAGAAGACGCTGTTTGCCGCGCCAGACGAGGTCGCGTATAAGCTGCAACTCCACACAAGAACAATAGCGCAACAAGAACAGTTCCCCTGCATAAGATTGCGCCGCGTGATGATGAGATGAGATTCACGGAACACCCTCCTCGCGCCGCGGGCCGGACCGCAGGCGTCTTTGCCCGCGACGCTTTGGAGTTTGAAGCGTTCATAATGTTTAGCTCATGAATCGTTTCAGCACGAACGCGAAGCTGACCGACAGCGCGCCAAGCAGCGCTATCAGCGGAATCTGGCTTCCCGTTTGTGGCAGCGGATGAATCGGTGACAGCGTCCCGGTGTCTCGGCTCGTCAGCGGAATAAACTCGCCGATTGAAATTTCCGTTTTCTCAGGAGTTTCCGCCACGATCGCTTCGCTCCTGAGTTCCTGCAAGGTTGCGGGCTCGGTTTCCACCGCGGGGATGGTTTCATGCGTCACCTCAGCGAGTTCCACTGCGCGCTGCTTCGGATAGACGAATTCCTGGCCAGTGGTGTCGCCGGGATAGAACCAGGCCTTCAGCGCGTCCGGAGCGTTTCCCGGCCGTTCCGAGAACTTCATCACGGTGTCTTCGGTTGCTTTGAGGCGCTCGTTCGGAATCGCCAGCACGGTGGCGACCAGTTGCGTCCGGTCGGCATTCCAAATACGCACGATATGACGGTAGGAAAAAGTCTCGTACAGTTCGATCGTGTAGGTGCCCGCCGGAAGCACCTGGCCGGGAATCTCGATCGGTTGGCTGAAAGTGACTACGGTTCTCTTGTTGAATTGTGTGTCAGCTTGCGCCCCCGCGGCAAACGTAAACACAAGCAAAAGAACTGCGAAAAGCGTCTGGATTGTCCTTATTCTTGTCATTTGACTGCCCCCTTACGGCGTGGAGGGCCGCCGTTTTCCAGTCTTTACTGGACCTGCTGCCTGATGCCTTCTTCACGGAGTTCGTCCCCCCAACACAGTCTCTTTTTACGCGCAATCCCTGCTCACCGGTATGCTCCTGCTCACTCGTGCGCGTGATCTGCATCACCGGTAAATCGGCACTGGCGCGCAGCCTTAGCCTGTGATTGCTGTCACAAGGATGGGTGAGCCCTCTCACTGCCACGCAGGCCTTCCCGCGCGTATCTAAGTATGTGAAGACCCGATTCCGTGACGGAGCAAAGCGAATCACACAACGCCCTCCTTCGAGAAATCAGGGCATATCGCACAGTTCGGTTTTTGAGGAGGTAAATGCAATGAAAGTGAGAAAAGTTTTTTTGGCATTTCTCGGGTTGACCCTTTTCGCGGGATTCATGGCGATCCAGGCCCGGGCCCAGACTTCCAATAAGAGAACGACCATCACCTTTAACCAACCGGTGCAAATCCCCGGGAAAGTGCTTCCCGCCGGGACTTACACCTTCACGATCCCCGATACCACCGGAATGCGCCATATTGTGCAGATCTGGGATAAGGACAAGACCAACCTGATCGCCACGGTGCTCGCGATTCCCAATTACAGGCTCGAATCCAGCGAGGACACGGTGATCGAATTCAGCGAGCGGCCTGCAAACTTGCCGCAAGCCGTGAAGGCATGGTTCTATCCAGGCCACGCCTACGGCATCGAGTTCGTGTATCCGAAGCAGGAAGCGATCCAGATTGCGAAGGCGGCAAACGAACCGGTTCCCGCCGAGACCGTTGAACCCACTCCGAGCACGTTCGAGACAGTTCCGCTGATCGCCATCACTCCGCAGCAAAAAGAAGTACCGATTGCGGAGGCGTTTCAGACCACGCCGGCTGCGGAACCGGTCGAGACAGCCCAGGCGTTGCCAAAGACGGCCAGCTCGATTCCCCTGTTTGGATTGCTGGGCGCAACGTTCATCCTCATCGGATTTGGGCTCAGGCGATTCGCGCAAGGACCAATGTAGCCGCGACGATTCCTTTCGTGCAGCGGGAGTTGCGGTCCGATGCAACCCCGCTGCATACCGGGAACCATCAGAGCGCTGTGATCCTCTGCAACGAACGGGCGAGCCGGTAGTTCACTTCATCTCAAATCTGCTGGGAGGCGGATATGCAAGTCTTGACGGCCATGTTCGGCGCAGGTTTCGACCTCGCGCTGCTGATGCTCGCGTTAGTGGGCGTCTACCTGGGGCATCGCCTGGTCTGCGGAATTCGCGTATATCTCAAATTTCGGGGGCCCTGGCTGGTGAATTGCCCTGAAACGCGCGAGGCCGCAGTCGTGGAAGTGGCCGCCAGGTGCGCGGGCATGCAGGCGATTTGGGACAAGCGTTCCCTGCGGCTCTGCGAATGCTCGCGCTGGCCCGTGCGTGGCGACTGCCGGCAGGAATGCTTGCGCCAGATTGAAGCCCGCCCGGCCAAATTGAAATTCTCCGCCACCTGCGGAGCCTCGCAAACCGGATTTATAAGTTGAATCTCCACACACACCCGGCTATATTTCGTACGTTTCCAAGCGACAGTTCTCGTCACTCTAGGGTATAGGATGAAGTTTGCAGAAGGACGCGCTTCAGGCTTCCCACGCATCGCCGCCGTTGTGCTGCCCGGATCCTGACGGGCAATTCGCGCAGGCAATACGCGCCGCGGCGATTGCCTCATCCGGCGAGATGGATTCGCAATCTTCTTCGTTGATTCGCAGCGATCTTTGGGGGGAAATCGATGCCGACGCAATTCATTGTGCATGACAAAATCGACACGGTAGGGGTTGTTGTGGTGGAAGATGTCCAGCCCGGCAAGGACCTGACGGGTTGGATCATGCAGACCGATGAAACCGTTACTCTGAAAGCTCTGGATGCGGTGCCGCTGGGGCACAAGATCGCTTTGCAGGATCTGAAGACCGGCGACACGGTGCTGAAATACGGGCATGACGTGGGGCGCATCGTGGCCGACGCCGGCAAGGGCCGCCACGTGCATGTACACAATATGAAGACCAAGAGGTGGTAACGATGGGCCGCTACGATTTTTATGGATACCGCCGTGAGAACGGCCGCGTGGGAATTCGCAATCACGTCGTGATTTTGCCGCTGGACGATCTTTCCAATGCCGCCTGCGAAGGCGTCGCCAACAACATCAAGGGCACCATGGCGCTGCCTCACCCGTACGGGCGGCTGCAGTTTGGCGAAGACCTGGAACTGCATTTCCGGACGCTGATCGGCACGGGCTCGAGCCCGAACGTGGCGGCCGTTGTGGTCATCGGCATTGAGCCCGCCTGGACAGACCGCGTGGTGAAGGGAATTGCCAAGACCGGGAAACCCGTGGTGGGATTCTCGATCGAAGAGAACGGCGATATCAGCACCATCGCGGCAGCCTCGCGCAAGGCGCGCGAGTTCGTGCAGAATGCGACGGAAAAGCAGCGCGAATTGTGCACCATCCAGGAATTATTTGTCTCCACCAAGTGCGGCGAAAGCGACACTACCTCGGGCCTCGCTTCTTGCCCCACGGTGGGCAACCTGATCGACAAGCTGGACCCGCTCGGTGTAACAACTTGTTTCGGCGAAACCTCGGAACTCACCGGCGCCGAAGTGGTCTGCGCCAGCCGCGCCGCCAGCAAGGACGTTTCGGACAAATTCATGCAAGTGTTCAACGCCTACCAGGAAGTGATCGAGCGGCACAAGACCAGCGACCTTTCCGAATCGCAGCCCACGAAGGGCAACATCGCCGGAGGTTTGACCACGATCGAGGAGAAAGCCTTCGGCAACCTCCAGAAAATCGGACGAAAGACAAAGTACATCGACGTTCTCAAGCCGGCGGAAGCTCCGGCGAAGGGCGCCGGCCTCTATTACATGGATACGTCGTCGGCGGCGGCGGAATGCATTACGCTGCAGGCCGCCGCGGGATTCGTCGTGCACCTGTTTCCCACTGGCCAGGGCAACGTGATCGGCAATCCCATCGAGCCGGTCATCAAGCTGACCGCCAATCCGCGAACGGCGCGCACCATGGTCGAGCACATCGACCTGGACGTCTCCGGAATCCTGCGCCGGGAAATGACGATGGACCAGGCCGGCGACAAATTGATCGACATCATGATTCGTACCTGCAACGGCCGGTTGACGTGCGCTGAAGCCATGGGCCATCGCGAATTCGTGTTCACCAAGCTGTACCAGTCAGCATAACGGGCCTTGCAGCGGTGGCAGCGTTGCTCGCTGCCGGAGGCGAAGAATCTTGAATACAAAGACGCTCTTCTTTGTCGGACTGATTCTTTGTGCCAGCGGTGTCCTCTCGGCACCGCTCGCTCTGGGCGCCGGGCTGGCTTATGGTCTTAGCTTCGCCCATCCTTATCAGGGCGATAGCCGCAATCTCTCGAAATTTCTATTGCAAGCTTCCGTCGTGGGGCTCGGATTCGGCATGAACCTGTTGGAGGTGCTGCACGCGGGCCGCAGCGGAATCATCTACACGGCCGCGAGCATTTCTTTTGTGCTGGCGGTGGGTTTGATGGCGGGGCGGTTGCTGAAGGTCAATTCCATTTCGTCCGCGCTGATCTCGGCCGGCACCGCCATCTGCGGCGGCAGCGCCATCGCCGCCATCGCACCGATCCTCGATGCCGATCAGGACCAGACCGCCGTTTCTCTCGGCACGATCTTTATTCTCAATTCCATTGCGCTTATGATTTTTCCAGCGCTCGGGTGGGCGCTGCATCTTTCGCAGTCGCAGTTCGGCCTGTGGTCGGCGCTGGCCATCCATGACACAAGTTCCGTGGTGGGCGCTACGGCGCGCTACGGAGCCGTTGCCCTTGCGGTAGGCACGACCGTGAAGCTCACCCGGGCCTTGTGGATTGCCCCGCTTGCGGCTGGCACGGCCGTGATTAAAGGCTCCAAGACCCGTATTCACTGGCCCTGGTTCATCCTCCTCTTCTGTCTCGCCACTGTGATCAACACCTATGTTCCGGCCCTGGCGCATCTCTCGCTGGAACTCAGCAATCTCGGGAGATTGGGGCTGACCGCCACTCTTTTCTTGATCGGCACAGGTCTTTCCCGGGCCACGATCCAGCAGGTCGGCGTCCGCCCCCTCGTCCAGGGAGTTATTCTATGGATGCTGGTGGGACTGACATCGCTCTGGTTCATCGTGCAGGGATGGATCGCTCTCCAATTATAATTCCCGTTTCGTGCACTGGAATCAAACCGCGGAAGTAGCGTATTGCAGACCAACTGGTTCGGGTGTACATTGCCCCCACCCGAGAAGCTGTACGCACGAAAACCCTGGTCGAATTGCCGCCGTCTTGCTATCAATCATGTGAAGGAACAGCTCAGCACGAAGGGAGAATGTTATGAAACGCTGGATTGCGAATGGATTGTCCATCGGACTCCTGTTTGGTGGCGCGGCGCTGTCGCTGGTCGCGAGCAAGCCCGCCGCAGCCGCCGATGATGCGGTCGTTCAAGCGGACCGCGCCCTGGTAGCCGCGCTACAAAAAGGCGATCGCGCCGCCGCTGAAAAATTTCTGGACAAGGATTTTTCCTGGATCGATTCCAAGGGAATCATGTGGGCTCCGGACGACGCCTTCGAGGCCAAGCTCAAACCGCTGATCGGCGACGCCGGCGCGGCGACGATTACCGAGCACAAGTACGGAAAAGTTGTATGGATTCAGGAAAACGTGGACAACAAGTATGTCGCGCACTTCTGGGTGCAGCGCCCCGCGGGATGGCGCCTGCTCCATACGAACGAGATCACTCGTGGATAAGTCCCTGGCAGTTAAGGAAGTTAGACCTAACTTCGCGGTACCCTGCCTCAATCCATGCCAGCAAATCCCATACCAGCCGTTAACGGCGAATGAGAAAGCGGCCCTCGAGGGATGGCTGGACCAGGAAGCCGGCAACGGCCATCACGACGCGCACCTGGGCGAAAATCTGCGCTCGGTCCATTCGGAAAATGGAGTCCAGCCTCCCAAGTCCGAGCGCATGGCCAACACGGCCAAGGCCATGGCAGACCCGGAGATTCGCAACCGTCCCCCGGTTGGAGTAGCCCCTGTGCTGTGGATGCGCTCGTGGGATTTCGGGGACGCGGTCGTCTCCGTCATGCTGCAGCCCACCTATGGCGGCAAGGCGTACTGGTCGAGCCGGGTTTTCGGAAACCACAACGGGTTCTGGATGATGGAGGAAAGCTATCACACCACGATCCAAG
The DNA here is from genome assembly GCA_963779275.1 of Terriglobia bacterium. Lineage (GTDB taxonomy): Bacteria > Acidobacteriota > Terriglobia > Acidiferrales > UBA7541 > Palsa-360. The sequence continues at coordinate 160,015 of CAVZXL010000011.1, read as the reverse complement.
CCGCTCCCCCGATGACCGCGCTGCCCGGCGGAAAAGGTCCCATGGGCAGTTCCGTACCTACGGAGTAGGGAATCGACCGATGCTCACCTGCTCAAAGTTGTGGAAGAAGGCGCTCGTACTTCCGCTGGCATTTTGTTGCGTGCTGGCGCTGCCGGCATTTTCGCGGGCGCAATCCGCGCCGCATTATAAATTCGATGCCGAGTGGCCGAAACTGCCGCTCCCCAACAAGTGGTGGATGATGGGCGTCACGGGATTGGCCGTCGATAAGGATGACAACGTCTGGGTGCTGGACCGCCCGAACGACATTGACGGCACGCAGAACTACGCCATGCTGAATCCGCCCACTGCCGAATGCTGCGTCGCGCCGCCCGCGATGATTCACATCAATAAGAATGGCAACGTCATCGGTTCCTTCAATCCGCCCGAGGGCCACGGCATGGCCGTCGACAGCAAAGGCTTCGTCTACATCGGAAACGCTGTCGATGGGAAGAACACCGTCCGCAAGTACGATCCCAAGACCGGCAGCGCCCTCGCCGAAATTCCCCGCGCGCCGGACAAAGAACCGGGCGGAGGCGGAGGGGAAGGCGCGCAGGAAGTTGCGGCGCTCGGTCCCGGAGGTGTTGGCCCCACCGCGGCAGCGCGCACGGCTGCCCGCGGAGGCAATCAACTCGATCCGGCGGCCCGGGCGGCGGCGATTGCAGCCTTCCGCGCCAAGTATCCCCCCACCACGCCCATGATCGTCGGCCAGATTGAAGAAGTTCGCCTGGATGAACCCGCCCGTGAGATTTATTGCGCGGATAGTTACCTCGGCGGGCGCGTCATGGTCTTCGATCTGGATACCTTTGCGTTCAAGCGCGGCTGGGGCGCCTACGGACACGCCCTGTCAGAAATTTCCATCGACAAGAAAGACCGCGACTACACTCCGGGCGGGCCGGAGCCCAAGGAATTCCGCAACCACCTCACGCTGAATATCTCCAACGACGGCTTGGTTTACGCCGCCGACCGCGGCGCCAACCGTATCGACGTCACCACCAAGCAAGGCAAATTCGTGAAGGAATTTCTGCTGGCCACAGACACCGGCAACCGCGGTTCAGCGGGCGGCGTGGCTTTTTCCGCCGATCCAAAACAGGCCTTCTTGTTCATTTCCGATATTTCCAACAACACCATCTGGATCCTCAGCCGCGAGGACGGAAAAGTTTTGGGCCGCATCGGCAGCGCCGGCGATTTTGGAGGACAGTTCCACGGCCTGCACATGATTGCCACGGACTCGAAAGGGAATATCTATACGGGGGAAGTGCAAGCCGGCGAACGCGTCCAGAAATTTGTTCCGGTGAAGTGAGTTCAGTCCCGTTTGAGAAAACGCGGGAAAAACTCCAAATATTGTCATTCCAGGCGTGCTTTTCGCCGAGGAATTTCTCTTTCTTTTAACTTTAAACCCAGGAGGGATTTCTCAGGCCCCAAACCGGCCTTTGGAATGACAAGAAAGCGGAATTTCCCGCAAACTCTGGAGCCGCCTTCCTATTACCGTCGATCCTTGGAGCCGATCGCTTATTCAAGCCGAGGGAACGCTTCGAGTTGCTTGCCATCGGAAAGCACGACGGTCGTCAGCCGCAGAAAATTTGAATTCTTCTTCGCCCGGTAACCGTTCAGCGTAACGACGTCGCCAACCTTGATGACCTTGCTGTTCCATCCCGCGCGATGAAGCACCAGCGCGTTTGACAATTCGCCGTTCCAGTTCTGCACGTTGCCCTGATCGTCTTTCACGTCCACATAAATCTGGGCGTGCGGATTGATGAACTGGAAGTCGGTAACCGTTCCCTTGACCGTCACCACTTTCGAGGTATCTTCCCCCGCGGTGCCGTGGTGCGCGAACGCGGGAACGACAATCAGGAAAATGCCGGCAAGGACAACGGAAAGGGCCCTGAGTTTCTGCGTCATGGCGAAACCTCCGGAGTCGTTTAGGACAGGCTGATCATTTCGGATCGCCCGCGGCCGTTCCTGGGAATCATGGGTTGTGCGGAGCGAGCCTCTTGCCGGTACTCTAGCACAATTCACCCCCGCGCGGCGCCGTTCGCGTTTTCGTTGCCGGCCATTTTCCACCCGGCGTTCAACATCATTCGCAACTACCGCGACGCAACGTAGGCCGCGACGGAAATCAGGTCGTCGGCGCTCAGTTTTTTCACCACCGCTTTCATCAAGGCGTTGTCTCGAGTACCCTGCTGAAAATTGTAGAGCTGCCTCATCGTGTAGCTGGCGCTGCGCCCGGCAATCGGAGGAACGTCCCCCGCGCCCAGCAGATCGTCGCCGTGGCATGTGACGCAGGGGATCGTCTTTCCCGCGTCCGGTGGTGACAATCTCCTTGCCTTTCGCGACGCTGCCCATGGGCACGTAGGCGACAAAGCCCGAGTGCGGATCGCGCAGCCGCTCGGTTCGGTCGGTATCTTGCGGCACTTCGATGATTCGCTCGCCCAGCGGTTCGGTCCCGCCGCCGTCCAGCGGCAGGAACATCCCCGCCGGAGACTGCCGCGTCTTGGGCGCTGTGTCGCTCTCGATCACCTTGATCCACGGCCGCCATTTCAGCGACGAAAAATAATCCGCGGCCTGTTTGGTTTCCTCATCGGTCAGGAACCTGGCGATCTGCGTCATTTCGTTCGCGTTGGCTTTGCGCGGGTCGGCGGGTTTGCGGCCGCCGCTCTTAAACAGGTCCATCTGCTGCAGGATGTAATTCACCGGCAACCCGGCGAGGTGCGCGTTTTCCGGTTTTCCCATCCCGTTGAAATAATGGCAGTGGCCGCAGGCGCGCAAGTGATCCTTCTCATGCCCGAACTTCACGATGTCGGGCGCCGCCGGATGCTCGCTCGGATACCAGTCGGCCGGAGCCCAAAACGATTGCACCTGGCTGATGGTAAACGATTGATCGCTTCCGGGAAGATGCAGGAGTTTGCCGTCATCGGGCCACGGGCGTCCCGGCCAGGAGCAGTCGTGAGGCTTCGTGTCAGCCGCGCATGGCGGCGCGACAGGGTCAGGCCCGGAGTTCACAAATCCGTACGCCCACGCGACAGGATCGGGGACCCGGTCCTGACCGAATACGACCATTGCTCCGGCCCCGATCGTAATCAGCGCCAGGGCCAGCACTCCCGCATATCTCCGCATCTTGCCTCCGCCAAACTTATTACTATGACCGCTTTCGGCAGCGACTTGGTTTCGCTGCGAACCAAATTCCCGAGCCAAGGCAACAATTGTCTGCCGGCTGCGCCCCAAAACGAAAGCTGCTTACATCGGACGGAACACCCGACCGACGTGCGCACGGCGTTCACCACCCGGATCGAGTTCGGCTTCACGCGCTCATTTTGGCGCGTCTGACCAATTCCTGATACAGCGAATCGGGCACATCGATCCCGGATTCGGCGATTCTTTTCGCGAATCGCAGATCGCCGTGTCCCCGGCAGGCGCGCTCCGGGATCCGCCTCGATGGCCTCGCACAGCGTTTCGATCCGCTCCAGTACGGCGTCGCCTCCGAACGTCCGGATGTCAAACATCAGAAAAAGCTGCCCGATTCCCGGCGGCCCGCCCTTGGCGTCGAAAAACGAGCTGGCCTCAAATCCGAAGTGCGACCGCGTCAGCGCGGCGGAAAGCAACTCAACCATCAGGGCCAGCGCCGCTCCCTTCGCGCCGCCGATCGGCGCCATCGTGCCGGCAAGCGCTTCGCGCGGATCGGTCGTAGGTTTGCCCGCGGCATCGAGCGCCCAGCCCTCGGGAATCGATTCGTTTCGGTTGGCCGCCTGCATGATTTTGCCGCGCGCGACCACGCTCATCGCCAGATCGATCACCAGCGGTTCCTGGCCGCGCCTTGGACATGCAAACGCAATGGGATTCGTCCCAAAAACGCCCCGCGTCCCGCCCCAGGGAGCGATAGCCGCGGGCGAATTGGAAAACGCCAGAGCCAGCACATTGTGCCGTGCCATCGATTCCACAAAATGCCCGAGCACTCCGCAATGATGCGAGTTTCCCACCGCCACCGCCACCACGCCCGTTTCCCGCACGATGGGCACGGCCGCCGCGATTCCCGCGGCGATCGCGGGAAATGCAAACCCATGGCGAGCATCCACCGACACAACAGCCGCGGCCACCCGCTTCACTTCCGGGATTGCCAGCCCGTCCACTTTTCCGCTGGCCACCTGATCGGCGTACGCCGGCACGCGCGAAAGTCCATGCGAACCGATCCCATCGATTTCCGCGGCGATCAGCGCGTCCGCGACGATGCCTGCGTTCGCCGGGCTTGCCCCCGCGCCAATGAGGACGCGCGTGGCAAGCTCATGCAATTCGCTCGAAGTGCGTGTGGTCATATATAAATTTGGAGCAGGCCCGCGCAATGATCCGCACGGGCTGTCGGGCCGGAACGTCCGGAAAAAATTGATTCTACAACAAGCCGGACGCACCAGGCGCTTCTTCCTCCGGTTTACAAAAGCAACTGCGCGCAGCGCGAGCGATCCGCACGAACCTCTCCGTGGGCCCCGCATGTGCCCCGGAAACGCTTGCTCGCGCACATGCCGCGTAGTAGTGTCTGGTGGCTCCGATCAGAATATCAGCTTTGGGAACGCCCAATCCGAACTCGTGAAAGGGGCGCACAACGTTGGCTACAGGCGCGGCCGGGAATCGATCCAGGAAAAATGTAGGCACCTACTTTGGTGTCTCGCTGCCCGTTTGGGTGCTCATCTTCCTTGCCGCCGGTCTGGCCGTGGGTTTGCTTCTTCCCAAAAACGATTTAGCGGGCGCGGCCTACGTGAGCGGCACGTGGTTTCCGAAGGGCGTGGTAACCTTCGCCGGGCCGCTGATCTTCGGGCTGCTGGCCGCGGCCACCGCAAAGCTGGTCCTGCTGCACGGGCGGCGCGCGCGGCGTCTGTTTGGTTTGATCGTTGCGCTGTACTTGGCGTTAGGCGTGGTGTCGCTGGTCTTCGTCACGGTACTCATTCCTTTTCTCACCAAGCTGCCCTTCGTCGTTTCCGATGCGGGCGTGATGGGGCCCGGCGAATGGCTCGGGCAATTCGCGAAGACCTTTGCATCCTTCCTCGCCACGCAGCCGCTCATACAATCGCTGCTCGGCGCCATGCTGGTTGGTTATTTGTCCGCTGTCGTTCCCTCGCTGCGCCGAATTGCCGGCGGCCTGATCCGCGCGAGCGACGCCATCCTTTGGCTGTTCAGCAATCTCCTGTGGTATTACCCGATCATGATCGGATGCCTGGCCATCGGAATTCCGCTGAAGTTTGGCGCGAAGGGTATGAGCGCCTATGGCGAGACAATTCTCTGGACCGCCCTGGTCACCGTGGCTTTTTCCGTGATCATGGTCGCGTTTACGCTGTGGACGACACGGCGGACCGCGCGCCAGGTCTTCTCTTATTTTGCGGCCGTGTGGCCCACCGGCTTCGGCACCGGCGGTTCTTACGAGACTCTTGCCGTGAACATCGTTTCCGCCGAGCACGATCTCGGCTTGCGCCGCGAAATCGCCGAAGTCTCCATCGTCTTCGGCACCGTGCTCAACAAGAGCTGCGCCAGCATGTCCATGCTGCTGATCACCATTTCCGCGGCGCGCCTGCTGCACATCCCCATTTCCATGACCGACATCATCTTGCTTCTGCCGCCGATGCTGATGCTGGGACTGGTGTCGCCCGGAATTCCGGGCGGCGCGGGATTTTTCATGTCGCCCATCGTCGCGATTCTTCTGCACGTGCGCGACGCCGACACGTTCGTGGCCACGTTCGTGGCCATGTACGCCGGGCTGATTCCCATGCTTTCGACGGCCGGAAACACCACCAATGACGGCCTGGTGGGCGCGCTTCTCAACGATCGCTTTGCGAATTACCTCGGGCTCGAGGAATCCTCCGAGGCTGCATCGAACCTCGCGAGTTCATCCACCCAGGGAGCGGGAACCGAATCGCCATTTGGGAAACTCCTCGCCTGGGCCCTGCTGCTGGCGGGCACCTGGATGCTGGTGTCGCCGCAGGCGCTGCTCGGTCTCAACCAGTTGAAGTGGATGCACAACTACGCATTCGCAGGAGAGGTTCCGCTCGGGATGTTGCTTCTGAGCGTTTCGCTTGTATTTGCTGGGCGGCCGGAAGCCCGCGGAAAGCGCGGCGCGGCAGGAAGAGAACGTTGCTCCGCAATCCGCCAATCACGCAGTGAAACACTGAGTAAAAGCCGGATTTGCAGCGAGGCAATGTAACTGCAGTTCTCGCCCCTTAGCGCCAGAACGCGCCGCTACTTGTGTCCCGCGTACATCATCTCCGCGCAGATGAATTCCCCGATGTCCCAGTCCGCTCTCAACTGAAACGTAAGCTGCGCGCTCCACGGCTTGGTGTACGCTTTCGGATCGTCAATCGTGAGGTCGTCGGTCAGCGTGTCGTGATCCACGCGCCGGAATCGCTCCACCAGGTGCAGTTGATCGCTGTGCGGATGCCCGGCCCGGTCAAGCCACGTCTTGTCGTTGAATCCCACCGTGTCCACAACCAGCGTGTCGCCCTCATAGTGGCCGATGGAATGCCCCATCCACGTCGCCTCCAGCCCATCGGGATGCGGCCGCCCGTCCATGAAAATTTCGCGCACGAAATGATCGTACTCGAAATACATGATCACGCGCCCCGGCGCCTGAATCATCTCAAACGGATGCGGCCGGAAATAAATGTAAGGAACCCCCGGCGGCAGGCAGTTGTAGTCCGGCGAGTTGGAATCTTCCACGGCCACGGCCTTGGGCCCGAAAGTTGGTTTGGCTTCGTGATATTTGGCCTCCGCCCAGGGGGTCATCGGCGGCTCATCCTTGATGAATGCAAAGCCGGAATACGCGCGGGCCGATGCCGGCGCGTGCGGCCGCCAGACTCCGGCCAAATCCGGCGACGAATTTGCGGCAGCCGGCGAATTTTTCGCGGCCGGCGCGGGAGTCTGCGCGCATAGGGCGGACGAAAATGCCGCCGCGATCAGCGCAACGCCCAGCGCATTAGAGATGTTTCGCATGGCACCCCCTGTTTCGATTTCAAGCTTTGCCCGATTGACGCCACTCTAGCACCAATTTCAAAAACCGCCCCAAATAACAGCGGGCACGTCCAAACGCCAGGCCTTCCTCGCACTTTGCTTGAGCAGCCCAGCCGCCGAAGTAAAAACTGAACGACGCATGTATCACCTTGGCCAAATACGTGTCAATCGTAAATCCACCCGCCGCCGCAGCGCGTCTCCGCACCCTTGCTTGCGCCTCGCGGCGGCGCGCATTCAAATGCCACACTAAGAAATATCTTGACAATGATGGTACGCAGGTCTAAAAGCGCACCATAATACGGCGCGAGGCGGGGTGCCTTGTTGGAAGGTCCCGCATCTGCGTCCATCCGGCGGAACTTTGCATAGTGAAGTGATCTTGTTGCGGCGGCACCATGCGTGCTGCGCGCCTCTATATATGTCCTCATTCTGACCTCTGGTCGGAGTTCCATGGGGCGGGCCGCAACTAAACTTCACTTCGCAAGGGGTGCCGAGATGAATGGGTCAACGTCAGCTGGGTTCCGGGCCTGGGCTCTGTTTGTAGCCCAATTTAAGAAAAGATTTCTTCGGCCGGTCTGCTTGCAGCGCGTGGAGCGACTGCTGGCCGTCGTGTGTCTGCTGCTCTTCGCTTCCGTTCCAGTTTTCTCTCAAGCGAACCTGGGCCGGATCACGGGTACAATCACCGACCAGACCGGCGGCGCCATGTCCGGCGCGCAGTGTCACGGTCACTGACACGCAAGAGGCGTGACTCGCACCCTGACCACGGACGACGCCGGAGCCTATAACGCCCCCAACCTTACTCCCGGCACGTACACGGTCCGCGCGGAAGCCAAAGGCTTCAAGACCATTCAGCGCGAAAACATCCTGATCGAGGTCGGCAAGGAACTCCGCGTGGACCTCACGCTTCAGCCCGGCGCGCAGGAGCAGACCATCACCGTCACCGAATTGATTCCCCTGGTGGAAACCACCAACGCCACTCTTGGCGGTACTTTGAGCAACGAAACCATCACGCAGTTGCCGCTGAACGGCCGCAACTCCGTCAACCTGCTCACCCTGCGCCCCGGCATGCAAGTCTATCTTGGCGGCGGAACCTACACGCGCTCCGCCAACGGCACTCGCGCCGAAGACATTGGTTACTTGGTCGACGGCTTGTCGGCCGACGAAGGCTATACCGGCCAAAGCGTGCTCAACGCGCCCATCGCCGCCGGCGACGCTTCCTCCTCTTTGCCCATCGACGCCATTCAGGAATTCAACACCGAGCAAAACCCCAAAGCCGAATTCGGCTGGAAGCCCGGCTCGATCGTCAACGCCGGACTAAAATCCGGAACCAACACGCTGCACGGCAGCGCCTTCGCCTTCGGCCGCGACACGATGCTCTGGATGCGCGCAATTTCTTCGACCCGGTGACAGTCCCGCTTGCAATGCGTCCCGTCGCAATGTAACGCGGCTCCCCACGCCCTCGAGCAATTCGGCGCCAGCTTGGGCGGGGCCATCAAGAAAGACAAACTTTTCTACTTTGTGACTTACGAGGGACAGCGCTATACCGCGGGTCAAGCATTGGCAGCATCCACGCCGGTCACCTGCGCCGGCGGATCAGCCGGTTGCCTGGACACCAAGGTGAACGACACAGGGAAAAGCATCATCGACGCCTGCAATTCCGTAAACAATGCGCACATTGCAAATTCGGCAAACCTCCCGGTTACGCCACTGAGCGCTCTGATTTCAGGCCTCACGTTTTCCACCTCTCCGAATAGCTGCGCGATCCGGCCCCCCAATTACACCCCAGGCGCATCGGAATCCTTCTTCCCAACAAACAATGGGGCCCTCGTGACTAGCACTAACAACGCGGTGCTCAATCTGCAAAGCGTCAACCAGCAGGACAATGGCGTCGCTAAAATCGATTACCACATCAACGACCAAAACCAAATCACCGGCATGTATTTCCGCGGCCAGGGCGGCGGCATCTGGGCGGATAGTGCCGCGGAGCTCAGGCATCCCGGGGACTACGAATTCCCCTTGGATGTCCAGCTTGTTCGGTTACATCCAGATGGGTTCTGGTGCCTGGTCCTATACCCCCAATTCAAGCCTTGGTGAACGAATTCCGCATTGGGTACACCCATTTCCGCCAGCCCTACCTCTCCGTGGATAACACTGTTAATCCCCTCTCTTATGGCATCAACACGGGCATTACCGATCCGCGGTTCTTTGGTTTCCCGCGCCTTAATATCCAGGGTTTCGGCGTCGGCTTTGGAGGGAATTGGCCAAAGATCCGCGGACCGAATGGCAGCCTGCAGTTTCTGGATCATTTCTCGATCCTGCACGGCAATCACTCGTTTAAGTTTGGCGGCGAGGTCGTACAAAACTCCGCCGTTGGGTTCATCACCGCGAACGGCAAGGCCCGTTTCCGTTTCAAGAACTTGTCGCAGTTTCTGCAAGGAGTTCTTGCCAGCAGCGGAGGGCAGACCACGGTAGAGGCCGGCGATCCCACACGGCACTACTCCAACGGGCAATACGCAGCGTTCTTTCAGGACGACTGGCGGATGACACCGAGAGTCACGGTCAACCTTGGGGTCCGTTATGAATTGATCTCAGTCGTTAAGGAGCGCGACGGCCTGGAGGGCAATTTCGATCCTAACTCGCCCTCCGGGGTTGTTCAGGTGGGCTTCCAGACGACGACTCCATTTAACGGCGATCACAATAATTTTTCCCCGCGCGTCGGCCTGGCCTGGGACGTCCGCGGTAACGGCAAGACCGTCATTCGCGCGGGCGGCAGCCTCATGTACGAAGCACTGCCCATCGCGACCTTTTCGGATATAGCCAACGCTTTGGGATTGAGCCTCGAACCCACCGCCGCCACCAAAATCTATTGTTCGACGGTTGCCTGCGGGCCTGGCAGCACACAGATCGTACAGGCAGGAGTGGGCACTAGCGGTGTCTCTCAAGTCGTTGTGGCAGGCACCAATGGTCTGAACGCGGGTTGGCAAGCGCAGACCGCCGCATGCCTGTTCAACGCCGGTTGCGGCACCATCATTCCCAGCAGCGTCATTTCCGTGCAGTGTGGCGACGGTCAGACCCCTTCTGTGACTGCTCCTGGCCAGAGTGCTAAGGACCCCTCGCCCTGCAATATCGGGGCAGCGGATAGAAATCTTCGCACCCCCTATGTCTCCACTTGGACCGTGAACGTCCAGCAGGCCATCACCAACAATCTCTCCTTACAGGCTGCCTATGTCGGTACCCATGGCACGAAATTGATCGGTTTCCAGGACATCAATCAACCGCCTCTTAGTGCCACTGGATTTTCGCAGTCTGCCCGGCCGTACTACAGTAAGTTTCCATTTCTGGGAGAAATCGCCAAGCTCGGAAACATAGATTTCTCCAACTACAACGCCCTGCAGGTCACTGCGACCGAACGCGCCAGCCACGGGTTGTCGTTTGTCGCCGGGTACACCTGGGCCCATGCCCTTGGCGAGGCTTCCAGCAACTGGAACAGCCTCAATGTCCCGCCTGATAGCACCAACCCGCGCTTTCTGTACGGCAGCAGCGCCTTCGACATCCGGCACCGTTTTACTTTCTCCTTGAGCTATGACATTCCGGGCGTTAAGACGTTTGGGCAACTCTTGGAAGGATGGTCGCTCAATTCGATCATCACCCTGCAAACTGGGCAGCCCTGGCAACCCCAAGACACTTCGAATGACTTCGCTGGAAACGGCCAGATCAGTGCCCTCGCCAGCTATGGCCAAACGTGGAGCTTCTTCGGCAATCCGTCGGACTTCACCTCGGGTCCCACCGCGATTCCATTTTATGCTGCCGGCGATTCACATTGCACGGCCCATGCGGGTACGGATCCTTCGTTTGGCTGTTTTGCCAGAGGAAGCTCAGTTTTGGAAGCGCCGGCTGCGGGAACGATCGGCAATGCAGGCCCCGGCCTCTTTCGCGACTCCGGCTTCCGCAACTGGGATTTCTCAGTCACCAAGGTCTGGAAAATCCGGGAGCGCCTGTCAACCCAGTTCCGAGCGGAGATCTTTAACATCCTGAATCACCCGACATTCGCCAACACGGGAGGCCCCGCAGCTCCAGGCTGGAACGATCCTTCCGCCCCTTCCAACTTCGGTTGCGGATGCGGCACGCCCGACCAGGTGTCCCCCAACCCGGTACTCGGCACAGGAGGCAACCGCTCCATCCAGTTGGGCCTGAAAATACTCTGGTAATCTCCGTTGACCGATGCTGATCGATCCACCCGGCAGGCGCCCCGCGGCGCCTGCCGGCTTCTCGAAAACCGTTCCAGGCATTTGTGCACCAGTCTCACTGTTCTCCCGCTGCCCGCACACTCGCCGGAGGTTTCCAGTTTGCGGGAGCCGTGGGTTGAGGGAAGGTTTGAGTAGCACAGGCACTCTTGCCTGTGTGATCTTGTAACACTCACCGTAGGTGAGCAGGCAAGCGTGCCAACATCACTCGATTATTTCCGCAACCGGTTCAGCCGCCGGCCGGTGGAATTACGAGTTGTCACACGGACGAAACAGGCATAAAAAGAGAATCTCGGTTTGCGGGCGTGACGCAAGGCGAAGGCATCAACAGGTGGCGGAAGAACTCTCCCGTGTGTCATCCCAGGCGGGGCTAGGAATCTCTCCGGGTTTTAATGGAATGAGAGTTTCCTCGCGAAATGCATGTCTCCGTATTGCGGCGTTTCATCTTTTTCCGCTGCCTGAATCAAGACAATCAAGGGAGAAGGATATGACCAGACAACTGCATTCCTTTCGCATCGCCATGATTCTTCTGTTGGTAGGAAGCTGCGCCGCCGTGACGGCGGACGGCTGGGCACAAGGCGCCGCGAACCTGCCGCTGGAAAAGGCGATAATTTCAAGCGAAGCCGCCGCCAACGCTCTAACCAGGGACGAAATCTCCGTGGATACGGCCGAAAAAATCGGCAAAGCCTGCGTGGATTTCGCCAGGCAAAACAAGATAGCCATCACCGTCTTCGTCATCAGCCCATCCGGAAACATCGTCTACAGCTACCGCATGGATGGGCAAAGACCCACGAACATCGATACAGCCCTGTACAAGGCGCAGACCGCGCTGTACAACCGCGCCTCCACCCACGAACTGACCGATCGCACCGACGTCGAGGGCCGCGTGACGCGCATCCGCATGAATAATTACTACGTCTCGGGAGGCTTGCCCATTATCGTCGAGAAAGTGCTCATCGGAGCCATCGGCGTCGGCGGCAGCGGAATGGACGAAGAATGCGCCAATGCCGGCCTCACCGCCGCGCTTGGACCTCAGCCTCCCTTGAGGCCGCGTCAAGCGCCACCAGCAGGCGCCTCCGGAGCCCAGCAAAGACAGCCGCAACGGTAAAAAAAGCAGGCGCGCTCGCCTTAAGAAGACCCGGATGCGAAACCGCCCACAATTCCGCGGCCCGAGTTATTCAGAATGGCGCCCAAGCACGGGAAAATATTTGGTGGGCCCGCCAGGATTTGAACCTGGGACCGACGGATTATGAGTCCGCTGCTCTAACCAGCTGAGCTACAGGCCCGCACGGGTAACTATAGCGCAGAGGGAAATTTACTGCACCATTGCCGCAGGAGGATCATGGCGCCTGCCAACGTCCATTCAGCCTTATCCGGAAATCTTGTGCGCGCGGACAATGAATCTTTTTGGCGAGGGTCCTACAAAATAGAATGGATAGCAGGTTACCAGCGTCAGGATCGAGTCATTGGAATTGTTCAACACCTGCACGTCGTCCGGCCTGACCACTTGCGTTGTATCCACCAGATAGCGGTACGATCCGTCCAGTGTCATTAATGTGATTTCGTCGCCATGGCGGATATTGCGCAGCGCCCGGAAGAATGTGTCCCGGTGGCCGGCGATCGCGACATTCCCCTGGAGCCCCGGCAGGGGCGTGCCAGGAATGTGCCCGACGGCGTGCTGTAAAGTTCGCTCATCGACGCCTTCCCGGATCATAGCCGTAACGCCAAGTCTGGCAATTTCGATTTTTCCCAGCGCTCCATCGCGGAACGCAGCCTCACGCAATGCTCCCATGCTGCCGGCATTGCCCATCGCAGGACGAATGCTGCTCAGTTGTTGCTGAAAAATGCGGGCTTGGTGAGCCTGGTAGAATTTCGCGTCGAGCAGTGTAAAGCCGGCGTAACCCAGCGCCAGAACTCCAACGACCAGGAAAGCGTCGCGGCTCCAGCGCAACAATTGCCGGTACGCGCTCCGCGTGCTCACACGGAATCCGTCGGAAGGCCCCGGCAAAGAATTGGCACGTGCGGAATGAAATTGCGCGATTCGGACTTTCATGGCCGGTTGCCTTGGCCTGTCTCGGGCGATGGAAGATCCGAGGGCGCGGTATATCCAGCCCGGGTAATGACGGTCAACCGCTTGCCGCCCGAACTCTCACGCGCCTTCACTTCGATTGCCCGGTAGGTCCCGTCTTCCTTCTTGTTCGTCGGCTCAAACGTGATCGTGTATTGGCTGCGAATGTCACGAGCAATCTGCTCGCAAATCGGGAGAATCTCACTAAGGGTTTGTGGGAAAAATGCCTCGCCACCGGAGGCTCGTGACAGGTGCGTGAGTACGTGAGGGTTCCGATCCTCGTCCGACTCGTCATATACCCCCAGCGTGTAAATGACCGCGTTCGACTGGTTCACCATGGCCATGACTTGCGCCAGGTTCCGTTTGCTGGCGTTGTCTCCGCCATCGCTGACCACGATCAAGACCTTCTTATCCCATTTGCCATTATCAAGATGTTGGAGAGCAACGGCGATGGCGTCGTACAGCGCCGTCATGCCGGTTATGGCGTGCCGCGAGAGCGCGGCTTCCAATTCAACGGCGTTGTCCGTGAATGGCTTGCTTTCGGGAAGGCCCATGGAAACATGCTCGTTGAAATTGACCACGAACATCTGATCTTCCGCATTGCTGGAACGCGCAAATGCCAGGGCGGCGTCAATCACTTCGGCGCGCTTCGGGCGCATGCTTCCGCTGCTGTCAATCACCAGACCAATCGTGACGGGGATATCATCATGGCTAAAAGATTCGATCGGTTGAAGAACTTTATCTTCATATACTTGAAAACTTTCCTGCGTGAGTCCGGAGACGGGAGCGCCTTCATGATTTCTCACCGTCGCTCTTAAGACGACCAGGTTCACATCCGACCGGATTGCGTAGGGAGCAAGTTGGCTGGGTTGAGCAGCGTCGCGATTCTTGGTGGCTCCGGGTTGAACTGGCACCTGAGAGGCAAGGACGCAAGGCAGAGCGATCAGAAGAAGCAACCAAGACAGAGTGAATGTTTGAATCGCACGTCGCTTCATGAGTTTTTCCAGCAGCGGAATCCACTCGCAACTCCGGGCATTTTGTGGAATCCGGGCGGCAGTGCCGGATCCCGGACTCTGCCGCCCGCGAGGGCAGGTAAGATTCACCTGCCCTCCCACGATACACCTGATCCTGATTTAGGCAGCGCGCTTCGTCACAATCAGGAGGGTAAATCCAGCACATAGCGAGAGCAGCCCGGCCAATGCAATCGCCGGCAATGAGCTGGCTGTGTGCGGCAAGGTCTGCGGTTCGGCTTGCGCCACAACTGCGACCGGTGCAGCTGCCGGCGGAGTTTCGACAACTTCGGCGACGGCAACTTCTTCGCCAGTTGGCTTGACCGCGGCGAGCGGCGCACTCTTCAAAGTTTCCACGGGCGTGGCGGCCGTGGTTTCGATAGGCGTTTCAAGAATGGGCTCGTTGACGCCTTTCGCGAGTTCAATCGCCTGTTTCTTCGGGTAAACGAATTCCTGTCCATAAGCATACCCGGGATAGAACCAAGCCTTAATTGCTTGCGGTTGACCCTCGCCTCGCTCTTTAAACGTCAACACGGTCTTGTCGGTCCTTTTCAGTCGGTAATTGTTGATTGCCAGGATGGTGGTAAAGACATGCGTGCCTTCTTCGTTGGTGATTTGGACGATATTCCGGTTGGAATCCGAGTCCAGCAATTTGAATACGTATGTGCCGGCCGGCAGAATCTGAGCATCGACGCCCGGAACCTCGATCGGTTCGGCAAACGTCAGTATGGTTTTTTGGTTACGCGCCTGTGCCTTGGCCTGGGGTGTAAAGGCCATGGCCATGAACACAAAACTGCACATTAACGCTACAAAAGTGAATCGCCTCATTTTGTTACCTCTTTCGTAAATTGCAATACGTGTATGCTTCTGATTCAGAATCTTTTCCATGGCGTGGGAATCAGCGTCCCAGGGCTTTTCAGTCCCTTTTGTTTTGGCGCGCATATCGTTCCACCTTCTGGTTGTCTGCCCCTGACCAGATCTTCGCTGGCAAGAGAAGACACATCTTGTATACGCGCCGATTATTCGCCTGTCAGTTCAATACAGCACATTGGACTGAGCAAAACAGCACATTTGATTCAGGAGAGGGAAGGCGGTTTTTTGAGAATTCCTCGGAACAACAGTGCTCACGAAGCAGATCAATCGTGCAGAACGACGCTCAACAGGCCGCTATGAACCGTGAGGCCGTTGGCATAATCGATGAAGCCCAGCTTTTTGAACTTCATCATGAAATGGCTGACGCGCGATCGCGTCGTGCCGACCATTTGCGCCAGATGTTCCTGATTAATGCGGGGCAGGACGGTTTCGGCCCGGCTTTCCTTGCCAAAATGCGCCAACAACAGAAGAATGCGCGCCAGGCGTTTCTCGCTGGAATTGAAAAGCTGGTCCACCAGATCCGCTTCGTATCGAATGTTACGGGAGAGCAGGTGGGTCACGAACAATTCCGAGACGTCATGCTGGTCGTGGAGGATGCGAGTCATCACCGCACGCTCGATCCGGATCAAGGTACAGTCAGACATCGCGAACGCCGTGGCGATGCGTAGTGCTTGCCCTGCCAGACACCCTTCCCCCAAGAATTCGCCGGGGCCGAGCACCGCGACGATTGCTTCCTTGCCCTGTTTGGATGTTACCGACAGCTTCACTTTGCCATGCCGGATGTAAAAGAGAGAATCCGCAGGCTGCCCCTGATTGAATATTTTACGTTTGGCGCTGTACTCCACAGCCGTGTTACCGCCAATGATTTCCTTGAGGATGGACTCCCAATTTACAGGCTGGTTCTTCGCCTGTTTCATTGAACCTCCCAATGAGATCCTCCGTTTATTCCCGCGGCCAGTCGCTGGCTGATTCATAGTCACGACAGGCTTTACGTGTGATCCATTCATGGCAATATTTTGAACCAGCGGCCAGATCGCGGATGTCCAATTTTGCACACCTTGGGGGCCTGTAAATTGCGCAAAATCGGCGAAAATTGAGCACTTTTCCTGCAATCCGCGCAAAATCTCCCCTCTCCCTCCCAGTCACATTCAATTTTGTTCATAAGTGAACATCATTTTGTCCGGGAACCTCGTACCATGCGGGAACTGGCAAGCACGCCGTGCCGCAAAGCGAGGTCAATAAATCATGCCTTTAGTTCAAGTATTGTTCACTCTGATCATCGTCGGGGTGGTTCTGTGGGCGATCAATCAGTTCATCCCCATGGCGAATTCCATCAAATCGATTCTGAACGCGGTCGTCATCATCGGCGTGTTGTGGTGGCTTGGCAACGTGTTCGGAATCTTCCACTCCATGTCCCACGTCCGCGTCGGCTAACCAGGCGATCAAGTAGAGACAACTGAAGAAGAACGTGCGAGCTGCACAACGGAAGGAATGATCGCGTATACAGCCCGCGCGAAGCGGGAAATTGCGCGGACACAGTGCCGCAGTCTGAATGGAGATCATATGACCCAATCGCTCCGATTCATCGCGGCAGCCTCTATATTTTTGTTTCTAGGAGTGACTGTTCCAGCTAATTCACGCCAGGATCGGCAGGACAATCCGCGGGACAACGAAAGCCATCAAAGGCAGGATAAACAGGCCGAAAAGCAGCAACCATCTAAGCCTGAAAGGCAAACTCAGCCGCAGGCCAAGGGTCAGCAACATCAGCAACGGCAGCAGCCGCAAGCCAAAGGTCAGCAAGATCGGCCACGGCAGCAACAACAACAGTCGCAAGCCAAGAGTCAACAAGATCACCAGCGGCAAGTGCCACAGCATCAGGATATTCCATCAGCACGGCAGCGGAGCCCTGAACAGGTACGCCAACAACAGGTAGCCTGGCAGAGCGATCGTGCGCAACACTGGCAGTCCGATCATCGCACCTGGCAGCAACGTGGCGGATACAAGGGCTACCGTATTACCGATGATCGATTCCGGGCTTACTATGGCCAGAATCATCCATTCCGGATTTTCAATCTACCCGTGGTGTTTGTGGGAGGACAACGCCGCTTCCATTACGGCGCCTACTGGTTCGGTTTCGTCGATCCGTGGCCTGAATACTGGTCCAACAATTGGTACGACAACGATGACATGTGGGTGGATTACTACGACGGTGGATATTATCTCTGCAATCGTAGCTATCCTGGCGATCGCATTGCGATCAGCTTCTACCTGAATTAGCCGTTTCTTGATCGTGGTGAATTCATGCAAGCTCATTCAGAAAACCAAACTAGGCCTCGCCTTCGTCATCCGGCGGCTTCCCATGTATGGCGGACTCCACTTGGAGCCCGTCGCCAGGGCTGGGGCGCATATGGCGCCCGCGCGATGGCGACTGTTCTTCTCATGCTCCTCTGCGCGACTGGTTCCTACGCCTACTCCGTGCTCACACATGAGGAAATCGTCGATCTTGTTTGGGCGGATGAAATCCGTCCTCTCTTGCTGCAGCGATTTCCGGGGCTCACGGAAGAGCAGATTACGGAGGCGCACGGCTATGCCTATGGTGGCGCCGTGATCCAGGATCTTGGCTACTATCCGTTCGGCGGCACGGAATTCAGCGATCTGGTCCATTACGTCCGCAGTGGCGATTTCGTTCGCGAGTTGCTACTCGAGAGCCGGGATGCGAACGAGTACGCCTTCGCCCTCGGGTCTCTGGCGCACTATGCGTCAGACATTGCCGGCCATCCCACCATCAACCAGGCGGTGGCCATCGAATATCCGAAGTTGCGGCTCAAGTACGGCAATTCGGTCCGGTACGCGCAAGACCACACCGCGCATTTGAAGACGGAATTCGGGTTCGACATGGTGCAAGTGGCGAAGAATCGTTACGCGTCGCAGGAGTATCACGATTTCATCGGATTCCAGGTTTCCAAGCCACTCCTGGAGCGCGTTTTTCCTGTCGTATACGGCGTCGAACTGAAAGATGTGCTGTCCCACGAAGATCTTGCGATCGGTTCTTATCGTTATTCTGTCAGCCGCATGATCCCGGAAATGACGCAGGTCGCGCTGCGTGTCCATAAGAAGGACATGATGCGCGAGACGCCTGGTTTCGCGAAGCGCAAGTTTTTGTACCGCCTATCGCGCTCTGAATATGAAAAGGAATGGGGAAAGGATTACCCAAAGCCCGGTATTGGCACGCGCGTACTGTCGGCACTTTTGCATTTCATGCCGAAAGTCGGCCCATTCAAGGCCATGGCTTTCAATAATCCGACGCCGCAAACCGAAGAAATGTATTTCAAGAGCATCAATTCGACCGTCGATCAGTATCGGGTATTCCTGAAACAAGTCGGCACGAATTCGCTCCTGCTGCCGGATTGCGACCTCGATACGGGGAAAACCACCGAAGCTGCGGAATACTCGCTCACAGACGATACCTATGCGGGATTATTAGGCCAACTCATGGATCGGAAGTTTGACCTTGCGACTTCCAGCCTGCGTGAAAATATCCTGCAATTTTACTCCGACCTCTCCGCACCCATCGAAACCAAGAAGGACGCGGGCCGCTGGCAAAAAGTATTGGCATCGCTCGATGAATTGAAGTTGGCGAACCCGGCGATCGCCGACGGGTCTGCACGGAGCCGTCCGGTTATCCCCGCGGAAAACATTGCCACAGGCTCAGCATTAGCGACACAATGAATCCCCGGCTTGGGAATCCTGTCTCTCAGGGGAATCCGCTTCACATGAAATTGTCGAACTTGCTCTTCCGGATGCTTGCTTCGCCGGGCGTTTTGCTATTCATCTTTGCAATCGCTTGCGCACCACCGCAGTTTGTTTCGGCGAACCCTCTCCCTGGCGGCGATGTTCCCACAAAACTGCCGGCCATCGTCCTTGGCTTTGTCGGCGGATTCATCGCGCATGACGATCCTGTTCACAGTGAAGTTCAACTCGCCGCGCGTCTCCGCAAGGAATATCCCTCGGGCGTGGATGTGGAAACATTTGAGAGTTATCGCCGTAAGAAAGCCCGCCTCAAAATCTGGGCCTTGCTGGACGCCAACCATGATGGGGCTTTGTCTACAGATGAGAAAGAAAATGCACGGATCATCCTCTATGGGCACAGTTGGGGCGCCGCGGAATCCATCGCTCTTGCGGACGCTCTGGAAAAAGACGGCATCCCCGTGCTGCTCACTTTGCAGGTGGATAGCGTCTCCAGGTGGGGCAGCAATGACAGAATAATTCCCGCGAATGTAGTCCAGGCGGTCATCTACTATCAGCCGAGTGGCTAGGTTCACGGCCAGCGCAATATCCGCGCCTCCGACTCGGCACGCACAAAGATCATCGGAAACTACAAGTTTGACTACGCAAAGAGCGCCTTCAACTGCCCCGAATACCCCTGGTACGACCGTATCTTTGTGAAATCGCACACCCAGATCGAATGAGATCCGGTGATTTGGGATAAGGTGGAGTCGCTGATCCGCGCGAATTTGCCGCCGGCCGCGCCGAATGCGCCGGCAAAGTAGCCGGGGATCCCCTCTATTTCAAGGAAATCTTTGCAAAACGAGCAATAGAGCACAGTATTGGTTTCCGCAATCCGCGATACTCCTGGCTCACCGCAATTCAAGGAGACTCACCGTGAAAAGTTCCGCATTGTTCTTGGCAGTCCTCGCAGTAGTGAGCGTGTCTACCCTCGCCCAGGCACAAACCACAGTTTCCGACATACACATTCAAACCCCCGCATACGGGTCAAACATCGTCAGCCGCACGACGCGCGCCGTGATCTACGCGCACCGCAGCGGCTCCACAAAGATCAATTTTGAGGGCACCAGTCTCATGCCCGGCGCATCCGGCGAAGCCAAAGTAGAGAGCAAACGCGGCGCCATGGAAATCGAAGTCGAATTCCAGGGCCTCGCCAAGCCCACGTCTTTTGGCACCGAGTATCTCACTTACGTCCTCTGGGCGATTTCTCCGGAAGGCCGTTCCGTTAACATTGGAGAAGTGCTGGTTGGAGATAACCACCGCAGCAAACTGGACGTCACCACGGACCTGCAATCATTTGCGCTGATCGTAACCGCGGAACCCTATTATGCGGTTCGCCGTCCGAGCAACGTCGTGATCGCAGAAAATTCGATTCGGCCTGATACGGTTGGCACCAGCGAAGTCGTCGACGCCAAGTATGAACTCGTCGATCGCGGCGGCTACATCCCCACCGGCTATCACTTTGATCCGGTTGTTTTGAATTCCAAACTGCCGCTGGAGTTCTTCGAGGCGCGTAACGCCGTACGCATTGCCAAGTCCGCCGGTGCCGATACCTACGCGGCCGAGAGCTACCAAAAAGCCGAAGAACAAATGAAGCGGGCCGATGAAATGGGAACTCGCAAGCACGTCGACCGCAAAGCGCTCATTTCCGTTTCGCGCGAAGTGGTGCAGACAGCCGACGACTCCCGCGAAATCGCCGTGAAGCGCATGGAAGCCGATCAAATGAATGCGGACAAAGAACGGGAAGCGGGCAAGCTGGCAAACGCTCGAGCCGACACGCGCACTGAAATACAGGGTCGCATGAATGCCGAAGCGGCCACCGCCGACGCAAATCGCGGCCGCGACACCGCTAATCAAGCTGCAGCACAAGCGCAACAAGGGCAGATGAACGCCCAGGCTGAGTCGGACCGCAACCGTGCCGCCACCGTGGACGCCAACCAGGCCACTGCGGAAGCCCAGCGGCAACAGATGAATGCCGAGGCAGAGTCAGATCGCAATCGCGCCGCCGCCGTGGACGCTAACCAGGCCACCGCTCAGGCCCAGCAAGGACAAAAAGACGCAGAGACCGAGTCAAACCGCAACCGGCTGGCCGCGGAAACCTCCGATCAACACTTGAAGCAAGCAGTAAAGGACCAGGAAGAACTGCGCGCCAAACTGCTGCAACAGTTCAATGTCATCTTTGCGACTCGCGACACTGCCCGAGGCCTTATCGTGAATCTGTCCGATGTGCTGTTCGACACCGGCAAGTCCACGCTCCGTCCCGAAGCGCGCGAGAAGCTCGCCAAATTATCTGGAATTATTCTTGCATACCCCGACCTTCGGCTTGCGATCGAAGGCAACACCGATAGTGTGGGCGGCGATGCCATGAACCAGACCCTTTCCGAACAACGTGCCGCCTCCGTCTTGGTCTACCTGGTTAAGGAAAACATTCCGGCGGCGTCCATGACGTCAGCGGGATTCGGCGAGACACGCCCGGTTGCTTCCAATGACACGGCGGAAGGCCGCCAAAAGAATCGCCGCGTGGAGTTAGTCGTCTCGGGCGATGTTATCGGAACCACGATTGGGATCGTGTCCGAAAACCTGCCCCTGACTCCCCATCAGTAGTATTTCCTGCGCAGAGCCGGCAGGCCCCCGATTGAGTTACTGGAGGGGCCTGCGCGGCCTGCGCGGTTTTCATAGCGGTAGAGATAAGCCCCTCGGCATTACCATAACGACACATCGGTGCGTTCTGTCCAAAATGGAACATACGCCACGTTCCCCTAAGCGCAGTGTATTTATTAGGGGAATCGATAACTATTCCATTAGCCAGCCGGGTGATCCCGCGCGGCAATGGACGACATGAAGGAGGTTTGTCATGTCAAACCTGGCCCAAAACGAATCGCATCAGAACCGTCATAGTTTTGTTGCCCACCGCATTGCGACGCACCGGCGGCGGATCGTCCGGATACTCTTTGTTGACGACAAGAAAGCCGATGTCGAACTCTGCCTGCAGGAACTGAAGCGCATGGATTTTGCTGTTTCCATGGATTGGGTTCAAGGCGCGGCGGAGTTTGCCGAACGCCTGCGCACGCAGTCGTATGACCTGATTGTCTGCAATTCCTCTCTTTCCACCTGGACCGCAATGGAGGCGCTCGACCTGTCGCACCAGGTCCATCCGAAGATTCCTTTCATATTGATTTTCAACATGATGGACGAAGAGATGACGGATGCTTTCATTCACAACGGCGCATTTGACTGCGTGGATAAGAATCGATTGAACCGTTTGCCGCTGGCCGTCGCTCTGGCGGTGGAAGAAAAAACTCGCAACGAAGAGCGTACCCATGCGGAGAGCGAGTTGAAACACTCGAACGCGCACTATCGCGCTCTCACCGAAAATCCCACCTACGGCATCTGCCGTTTTGATGCCGACGGCAAATTTCTGGACGTGAATGAAGCGCTCGTGGCGATGCTCGGCTATGGGTCCAGGGAAGAACTCATTCAAGTGAACCTGGCGACGGAAATCATTCGCGACCCAGTGGAACGCGCACAACTCTTCGAGTCCTACCGGCAGACCGGCCATGTCAACTTGATCGAACTCGAATGGAAACGGAAGGACGGCACGCCCATGAAAGTCCGGCTGAGTGGTCGGCAAGTGGGCGTGGAGGAAGGGGCGCCGGACGGTTGCGAAATCATCGCCGAGGACGTCACCGCGCAGCGTGCTTCGGAGGACAATCTCCGCCACCTGGCAGCAACCGATGCGCTGACTGGACTGGCGAACTATCGCAGGCTCTCCGAGACTCTTGAATCCGAGATCAAACGCTCGGAAAGAACCGGACGATCCTTTGCCATACTTATCTTCGACCTGGATGGAATGAAGCGCATCAACGACGGCTATGGCCACTTGGCCGGCAATCGGGCGCTGTGCCGCTTGGCTGATATCTTTCGATATTCCTGCCGGTCCATTGACACCGCCGCACGGTATGGCGGCGATGAATTCGCGATTATTCTGCCGGAAACCAGCGCCAAGGAAGCCGGCGCGGTTGGGCGCAGAATCTGTGACCGTCTCTCCGGCGATCTGGAGAAACCCCTGCTATCCGTGAGCGTGGGCATCGCGATTTACCCGGAGGATGGGACAACGATCGAGACCCTCTTCCAGGCCGCAGACCGGGCGCTCTACAGGATGAAACAACCAGATACGTCAGTTTGACCCGGCCTTCAAATATTCTCCAAACCGCGTCACATTCCATGTTCACCGCAAGCTGAATGTTCAAAATGAGACAGCGCTTCTGCTCCACTCGCGTTACAAAGGCATCGTGCTTTTATTGCTCTGAATTTGCGGGCCCAGTCGAAGATCGAGAGGCTGACCAACATGATGACCCAGGGAACTGATGAGTTCTTTCCCGCATATACGGATTGGGTGGGTAAAACAGTGGTTTTGCTTGTTGTGATCCGGCAATGTCATGTTCCCATGCCATGCAGGATTGTCGGCGAATCGCATGCCAACGTGCGCGTCCGCATCCGGCCGGGATTGGAAATGGACGTCCGAAAAGAACTGATCCTCGCCGTGGAAGAAGATAATTCCGTTCCGCCTGAGTGCGTGAATTGACGCGGCGCGGAGCCGTGAGCTGACTTGCACAAAACTTATCCGCTCGCGCAATAAGCACTTTCAAGATGGAAAAGGAGAACTGCGATGTTATTGCTCATTATTCTTCTCGTGCTGCTATTCGGTGGAGGTGGCGGCTATTACGGTTACTCCCGATGGGGAAGGGGCGGGGGCCTCGGTGTTGTCGGCACCGTGTTGCTTATCCTTCTGGTGGTTTACGTCGTTGGCGGGTTGCGCTGACCTTTCCAGCATAGCCCCGAAGCCGTAGCCACGGTAATAGATACTGCCGGTATGCGAGGAGATCTTGGGAGTCGGGCCTAAGTTGCCCTCAAGGAGAGAACAATCATGAAGCAAAGCACGAAGGACAAAGCAAAAGGCAAGTTCCACGAAGTAAAGGGCAAAGTGAAAGAAAAAATCGGACGTGTGACCAGGAATTCCACGCTCGAAGCCGAAGGCCGGGGCGAGGCGATTGGCGGCAAGATCCGGAAGAAAATCGGCACCCTCGAAAAAGCCGTGGGAGCATAGCAGGGGAGTTCCGGCAGAAACTCGCTGTGCCGGTCGGCGCCGGATTCAACCGCGAGAAAGGTAGGATCGATCATTCCTGCTCACGCAATCGCGGTGGTGCTGCCGGCCATATTTCGAAGTGTGCGACGGTCGCTGTTTCACCTCGGCGGCCTTGGGCTAATTCCCCTCGGACTTCTGGACAACTCTTTTATTCCGCTTCCGGGCATTCTGGATGTTGCCACGATTGTGCTTTCCGCGCGCCAACAGCAGTTGTGGCTGTACTACGCCATTATGGCGACCGCCGGTTCGGTGATTGGGGGGCTTGTCACTTATCGCCTCGCCCACAAGGGCGGGAAGGAGGCACTCGAGCGACGGTTCCCGCGCAAGAGAATAGATAAGGTGTGCGAGATTTTTGGGCGATGGGGGTTCGCCGCTATTGCCGTCCCTGCTGTGTTGCCGCCGCCGGTGCCCATGGTCCCGTTTCTTCTTGCAGCCGGCGCCATGCAATATCCGGCCAGGAAATTTCTGGCAGCCCTCACGGTCGGGCGAATCTCCAGATACCTATTGCTCTCTTATCTTGCCGCGCGGTATGGACCGCAAACCATCGCCTTCCTGGCCGGGCATGGGCATCCGGTTGCAGTGGCCATCGTCACGTCGCTGCTGGCCGCTGCCATGGTGGTCTTCTATTTCCGGGAAGGGAAAAAAAGAAAGAACTGGGCCACGAAACTAAGCCGGCCTTTTTTCTGAAATATGCAATCGTCTAATCGTGCAGGACAACACTCAGAAGCGACGCGTTGATTTGCAGACCGCCGTCATATTGGATGAAGCCCATTTTCTTGAATTTATTCATAAAGAAATTGACCCGGGAGCGCGTGGTTCCCACCATTTCCGCCAGCGTTTCCTGGGATATTTTCGGAAGCACCCGTTGCGGTTTATCCTGTTGACCGTAGCGAGCCAGCAGAAGAAGCGCGCGCGCCAGTCGTTTCTCGCTGGAATTGAAAAGCTGGTCGATCAAGTCCTCCTCGATCCGCACGTTGCGTTGCAGCATATAGGTGATGAAGCGGTCGGAAAACGCGCTTTCCGAATGCAGCACTCGGAACATTTCCTTATTGTCAATCACCAGCACACTCACCGGCGCAATGGCGGTTGCCGTTGCCATTCGCATGGGTTGCCCCGCCAAACCTCCTTCGCCGATAAAATCGCCCGGCCCCAACATTCCTACCACAGCTTCTTTGCCGGTTTTGGAGACCACGGAGATCTTTACCCCGCCTTTTTGAATGTACATGATGTTCTTGGAGGGCTCCCCTTGCGAGAACAGAGCATCACTCTTTGCGAATTCCCTCATGGTTCTCGCCACTCCGGCTGAATTCAGAAAAGCTTCGGCGTCGAACGCGGCTGGTCTTTTCTTTCCGTTGACGCGAGTGCTCGTTTTCATAAAGCTCCTGTCAAATCATTGCGCGCGCCGATTGCCGGCGGTCCTGTCTCAAATTCGATTGCCGGCCTGCAGTGAGTGTGTGGAGGCGTTTCGCGTGCCTACGGTTTTAGGGCGCATTGCGCAGACGTGAGAGGCAAATTCCGTTTCGCGCCGGAGTTCGTAGTTGCGCATCATTTCGTCCAGGCTATCGCCCACCGGCGGTCCCGAAGGTTGGAATGACCAGGCGCATGCAAAGCACGCCCAAGCCTCCATTCGCGGTGTTTTGATCCACACCATCTGTCTCTGGGAGAATCTTTCTGGGTTCGGGCTTGCCCCCGGTCTCGGCGAATTACTCTGCATCAGGGGTGTCATCTGGTCCTCCTGGAAATAATTAGTAAAATTAGCCGGCGCAATAAGGGCCTGCCGCCCGTGCGCTTCCGAAGCGGATTCCGCAATACCGGTTGCCCGTATTTGGGAGTTGTCGATTGCCGGGGTTGCAGCCGGAGAGCGTTCTCGGCAATTTTGATTGGCACTTGCTCGAATCGTGTTTTCCTTACCTTCATATTTGCCTCTCTTGTGGCTGCATGCACCGTAGCAGTCACCGACTGATACGGGGAGAATCTTTAAAATGATTTCCTGCTGCCATTGCGCCCTCCTTAAGGGGAATTTGAATCTCGTTAGCGCGGTCCGTTTTTTGTTTCGGACCGGGAGAGGAATGCGAGCCCGTCACTATCTGTGAATAATTTAACTGTACGCGGGCGTACATACGTGTTACCAATGGGTGGCGTTAGTTATACGCTGAAACTGCGGGAGGTTAACAATGAGTACGAATCCAAAGCGAACCGCCGCTCATTTCAAGACCATGGACCTGGGCGACGTTCCCCATTCGCGGGTCGGCAAACACAATGCCATCGTTACCATGATTCTTCGTGACCTCGACAAACTGAAGGAAGGCGCCGCCCTGCGCGTGCCCCTCGCCGAGTTGGGAAATACCAAGGAAAACGTGCGTTCCGCGCTGAACCGCGCCACTCGCAGTGCCAAACGCAACGTCGCTACCGCCACGGACGAGAGCTTTCTTTACGTTTGGAACGTAAGCAAGACCGCTTAACCCTGGCAGTTCCTCGCGTGATCATTTGACTCGCCCCCATGGAAACCTCTCTGCGGGTGTGAGCAAAAGGGAACAGACGCCTGCCTTTCCCCCGCTTATCCTGTTGTTACAGACGGCGAGATACGAGTAGGAACCATGTTTTGAATTTTCGATGGCCCTGTTCCTTCTCGCCGCCCCATAGATGCTAGTGTTTCCAGGGAACAAGGGGAGTCAGTGCAAAAAGTCAAAGTAATCGAGTACACGTGCGGGCTCAGCGCACTGATCGTAGGCCTCGGACTTTATTCCTACTACGTCCGCGAATTGCTGGCATCGCTCGCACTATTCACCGGAGCTTTTTTCTTGTTGAGTTTAGCAATCGCTGTAGTATTCCTGCTCTGGTACGCGGGAGTCCAGGCGGTAGTCTGGACTCGGCCCGCATCGCGTAACATGATTGCCTTCTCTCGCCGCCTCGTTGCCGCACACGCGAAGCCCTCAAGCGCAGCGCAATATCACCACGCTGTGCACTAATGAACAGACGAACGCCTTCCCGTCACCCAAGATACGGACTGGGAATTGCGCCAATCATTGCGACTAGTGAGGGAAGTGAGCGTTCTACTTGGAGCCCGCCGGAAACGGGTGCGGGCTCTACTTGGAGCCCGCCGGAAATTGGAGCCACACACAAATGAAACCAATCACCATGCTGGGAATTGCGCTTGCGGTTCTGGGGGTTCTGGCGCTTGTCTACCAGGGATTCACTTACACGCGCCACAGAGACGTTCTGGATATAGGGCCGATCCACGCCACCGCGGACACTCAGGAACATGTTCCTCTTCCTCCTATCGTCGGAGGATTAGCTTTGCTGTCAGGGGCTATCTTGCTCGCCATGGGTGCTAAGCAGAAGGCTTAATCGTGCCGTGGCTTGCCATTGTTTCATTCGCACCTTTTTGTGCAATTCGAAGTTCATCAACTAGAAAACGGATAGTGGAGGTTCGTGATGTATCGTAAATTGGCTTTTGGTGTCTGCATTCTGTTTGCCGCAACTTCGCTCTTCGCTGCAAACAAAGAACAAGAGCGTTTGAAAAACGCCGGCGCCGTCATGCAGGAAGTGATGGGCGTGCCCGACAACATTCCGCAAGAACTCATGGAAAAAGCCGAATGCATCATCGTTTTTCCATCCGTGTTGAAGGCTGCATTCATTGTCGGGGGAAGCTACGGCCGTGGAGCGATGGTTTGCCGGACGGGAGAGCATTTTAACGGCCCGTGGGGCTCTCCAGCCATGTACGCGCTGGAAGGCGCCAGTGTTGGATTTCAACTCGGCGGGCAAGCGACCGATCTCATCCTTATCGTCATGAACGATAAGGGCGCCTCTTCCATTCTCGACAGCAAAGTGAAACTTGGCGCCGATGCTTCCGTGGCAGCAGGTCCCAAGGGCCGCGACGCCTCCGCCAATACCGACGCCTACATGCGGGCCGAGATCCTGAGCTACTCTCGGTCCCGCGGTCTATTTGCCGGAGTTTCCCTTGAGGGCTCCACACTTCGCCCTGATGATGACGCCAACGCCGATATCTATGGGCGTAAGCTCACAGCCAGGCAGATTGTGTTGGAAGGCAAAGTTGCCGTTCCGTCATCGGGACGCCTCCTGGTTCGCGTTCTGCAAAAGAACGCGCCCCACAATGAATCCGCAAAGGCTTCTAACCAATAGCCGCACTTGCTGAGCTGCGTTTTCTCCCCATCCTGCAAGACGGAATCGGGAAAAGCGCAGCTCAGTCAAATTCAAAATCCACACGCCTGCGTGGCCATCTGCTAAACTCGCTGCATACCTCTCCAAAATTGGCCGGGTAGGCCCTTATCCTAATTTCACGGAAAGGCCACAGGACGCGCGGACAACTTCTGCCATACCATCCCTGATTTTCATGACCAACCGCGATCAATCTTCGACCATTCTGCTTCCCAACCCGGAAGAGCCGATACGTTCCGAACTCTTCAGTCTGGAACGGCTTGAGCAACATGCCGAGAGTCTTGCCGCGGCGCAAGGAATAGAAAAAGAAACCAGGCGGGGCCGCCCTGTGATCCCCCGTGTCATCGACAACGGCCGCGTGCTGCTGGAATCCTATCGCGCAATCGCCCGGGCCATTCAGGAAGAGCACACGATCACGCCTGCCGCGGAGTGGCTGGTGGACAATTTCCACATTGTCGACGAACAGCTTCGCGAGATTCAAGACGATTTGCCCGCAGGCTACTACCGCAAATTGCCCAAGCTTGCCGCAGGCCACTTGCAAGGCTATCCCCGCGTGTTCGGAGTCGCGTGGGCATTTGTGGCGCACACCGACAGCCGGTTCGACCCCGAGGCGCTCAGCCGTTTCGTAGCCGCGTACCAGCGTGTGCAGCCCCTGACGATCGGCGAGCTTTGGGCCGTGGCCATCTCCTTGCGCGTGGTCCTGGTGGAAAATTTGCGCAGGATTGCGGAGCGCATTGTGCGCAGCCGCACGGCCCGGCGCGAAGCGGACGCATTGGCCGACAGCCTGCTCGGACCGGGCGGTGAATCCGCGATCCTTCCAGCCCTCGAGCGGCTTGAGAAAGCTCCTTTGGACACGGCGTTTGCCGTGCAACTTGTCCAGCGGTTGCGCGATTTGGACCCCAAGGTCGGACCCGTCCTGCTTTGGCTCGATCAGCGCCTGGCTGTTGCCGGAACCAGTGCCGATGAAATTGTGCGCGCCGAACATCAGGAACAGGGCGCCATGAGCGTTTCGGTGCGCAACATTATCACCAGCATGCGACTGATCTCCGCATTTGACTGGCAGGATTTCTTTGAGCGCGTAAGCCTGGTCGATGAAATTCTTCGCGAAGGCACCCGCTTTGCCGACATGGATTTTTGCACCCGGGATGACTACCGCCACGCCATCGAAAATCTCGCGCGCGGGTCGAGCTATTCGGAATTGGAAGTTGCGAAACGCGTTGTGCGCCGCATGCAGCAGGGAATCCGCGACTCAACAGCAGGCCAACCGATTTCCGGCAACCTGAGCGTGGAGCGCCTTGCCGAGCCCGGCTATCACCTGATTTCGCGAGGGCGCCCGGCCTTCGAGCGTGAACTCGGTTTTCACCTCTCCTGGAAGCGCTGGCTGCTGAGATTCTATGTACGCACCGCGGTCCCCGGCTATCTGGCCACGCTTGTTGTCGTGACCGCAATTCTCCTGGCGCTGCCGCTCTTGCGCGTACACCAGGAAGGAATGACCGCGGCAGGCATTTTCCTGCTCGGTTTGCTCGCCGCAGTGCCTGCCTCGGACCTGGCCATCTCGCTCATCAACCGCGCGGTCATGGGCCTGCTGGGGCCCCGCCGACTGCCGCGTATGGAACTGCGCGACGGCATCCCAGTGGAATTGCGAACTATTGTCGTCATGCCCACGTTGCTTACCTCCCCGGAGGAGATTGCCGAGCATATCGAAAATCTGGAAGTGCACTACCTGGCAAATTCCGATGAGGAGCTGCGTTTCGCGCTGCTTTCGGATTGGCTGGACGCGCCGTGCGAAACCATGCCGGGCGACGACGACCTGTTCGCCTTGGCAAAGGACGGAATCGCCCGGCTGAATAAAAAATATCTCCCCACGCCCGGAGGGGAACGTTTCTTTCTGTTCCATCGCAAGCGTGTATGGAACGATTGCGACGCCAAATGGATGGGCTGGGAGCGCAAGCGGGGAAAGCTGCATGAATTGAACCAACTCCTCCGCGGTTCGACCAGCACCACCTTCGTGTCGGTGGACGAGTGCCCCCCGCCAAATCTTGCCGGCGTACGCTATGTGATCACGCTCGATGCCGATACGCGCCTGCCGAGGGGCGCCGCCGTTCGTTTGGTCGGAACGATGGCGCATCCTCTCAACCGTCCAAGATTCAGCCAGCAAGAGGGGCGCGTCGTGGAGGGATACGCGATCGTGCAGCCGCGCATTACTCCCACACTGCCGATTGGCCATCCCGGCTCGCTCTCGCAAAAAGTTTTTTCCGGCCCGGGGGGCATCGATCCCTATTCATCGGCCGTTTCAGACGTTTATCAGGATCTCTTTCAGGAAGGTTCCTACACCGGCAAAGGGATCTACGATATTGATGCCTTTGAAGCGGCTTTGGCAAACAAAGTTCCTGCGAATGCGCTACTCAGCCATGACTTGTTCGAGGGCATTTTTGCGCGAGTCGCCCTGGCCACCGACATAGAGTTGTTTGAAGAATTCCCTTCTCGTTATGAAGCCATTGCGGCACGCCAGCATCGCTGGGCGCGCGGAGACTGGCAACTCCTGCCCTGGCTTTTCGGCCGCAGCCACTCCAAAACAGCAACGGGGGACCGCGTAAGCATTCCAATCATTGGCCGCTGGAAAATTCTCGACAACCTGCGCCGCACTCTTCTGGCGCCCGCTTCCTTGCTCCTCCTGATTACGGGATGGGTTCTGCGTCCTGCCTCTCCGTGGGTATGGACATTATTTGTTCTTGCGACTGTTGCGATTCCCGCGCTGCTTCCGTTTTTTATCGGGATCATCCCGCGCCGCAAAGGGATTTCGCTGCGCAGCCATTTTCGCGGCGTCCTTGGCGATCTGCTGCTGGGCGCATGTCAGATCGGGCTGGTGTTTACATTCTTGGCGTACCAGACATGGCTGATGACGAACGCGATTTTGCGGACCCTCGGCCGATTATTTTTCACTCACAGAAATATGCTGGAGTGGGTGACCGCAGCGCAGTCCAGGTTCGTGGCGGATTCCACTCTGGCCTCGATTTACAGGCGCATGCCCGGCGGCGTTGTCCTTGCCGCGGCATCGGTATTGGCATTGTTGTTTGGACACCGCCAGGCATGGATTGCTGCAGCTCCCTTTCTCGTCCTCTGGGCCGCGGCCCCCGGCGTGGCGCTCTGGATCAGTCGCCAGCCGAAGTCTCGCGGAGCCGGCCCAATGTCCGAGGCCGATGCGCAGTCCCTCCGCTTGATTTCCCGCCGGACCTGGCGGTACTTCGAGGCCTTTGTTTCGCGGGGAGATCATGCCCTTCCTCCCGACAACTTTCAGGAAACGCCCAAGCCCGTCGTCGCGCACCGAACTTCGCCCACAAATATCGGACTTTATCTGCTTTCTACTATTTCTGCGCGAGACTTCGGATGGATCGGCACGCTGGAAACCGTCGAGCGCCTGGAGGCCACGCTGGCGACCATGAGCCAGATGGAATTGTTTCGGGGACATTTCTTCAACTGGTACGACACGCGTGATCTTCATCCGCTGGAGCCAAGGTACGTTTCTTCCGTGGACAGCGGAAATCTTGCCGGGCATTTGCTGACGCTTGGCAACAGTTGCCGGGAAATGATGGATCGATCCTCCGCCGGACCGCACATTATCGCCGGTTTGCGTGACGCCGTATGGCTGCTGCGCGCCGCACTGGTCAAAACCACCGATACGCCGCGCACACAAGTTGTCGCGCGGAAGCAATTAAGCAACGCGGTCGACGCCATCATGGATTCGCTCGATTCCTTGCCCGTGGATTCCCTGGAATGGGCGAACCGTTTTAACGAATGGAGAGCTCACGCCCGGACTGTCGCTGACATTGCTGAAGCTCTGGCGCAGGAGCATCGGGAAGATCCAGAACCTGCATTGCGCATTTGGGCGGATGCCTTCCGGGCCGGCGTTGAAAGCCACATCCGCGACGCGGAAATCCTGATTCCGTGGACACGCCTGAACTCGAATCACATTCAGGGTTTTATCCAGGGCCTTCGAGAGATCGCTCCGGAGTGGGGTGCGATCGAGCAGTGCCTGCGCGTTGTCCCCAGGCTAACGGATGCGCCGGATCGATTTGAGGCTATTCTTCTTGACCTTTCCTCGCTCCGCGAACGCTTGCGGAGCGCGCCTAGAAAGGATCCCGAATCCATCGTACGAATCGACGCGCTCTCCGAGGCGCTCAAACAAACCTCTGCGGACGCTGCCGCGCTCACCCGCCGCCTTTCGGCCATTGTTCATACGACCGCGCAACTCTTTCGATCGATGGACTTCACTTTTCTCTTTGACGGTACGCGCAAGCTCTTCTCGATCGGGTATCGCGTGGCGGATGGAAGCCTGGACCCGAATTGCTATGACTTGCTTGCCTCGGAAGCGCGCCTGACGAGTTTTATCGGCATAGCCAAGGGCGAAGTTCCGGCGTCACACTGGTTTCATCTGGGCCGCGCGCTCACGCCCGTGGATCGCGGATCGGCGCTCATTTCCTGGTCGGGCTCCATGTTTGAATATCTCATGCCCGCGCTGGTGATGCGTTCTCCGGAAGGAAGCTTGTTAAGCCAGACGCACGAACTGGTTGTGCGCCGTCAAATTGAATATGGCGCGGAACGCGGCACACCCTGGGGAGTGTCGGAATCCGCGTACAATACGCGGGACCTCAACCTCAACTATCAATATTCCAGTTTTGGCGTCCCCGGGCTGGGGCTCAAGCGCGGACTCAGCGAGGATATCGTCATCGCGCCGTATGCCACCGCGCTCGCGGCCATGATTGATCCATCCGCGGCTTTGGATAACTTTCGCCGATTGGAAGATGCCGGCGGAAGCGGCGCGTATGGATTTTACGAAGCCCTCGATTACACCAGCACGCGTTTGCCGGAGGGCGAGAGCGTTGCCATCGTGCGCACATTCTTTGCCCATCATCAGGGAATGTTATTGGTCTCTATCGCAAACCTGACCAACGATGGCGCGATGCGCACGCGATTTCATGCTGAGCCCATGGTGCAGGCCACCGAACTTCTCCTGCAGGAGCGCACCCCGCGCGACGTGCAAGTCGCGCGGCCGCGCGCCGAAGAAGTATCCGCCGCGGCGCAGGTTCGCGAACTCATTCCTCCGGTCTTGCGCCGGTTTACCTCTCCGCACAGTCCAGTCCCGCGAACGCATCTGCTGTCCAATGGAAAGTACGCCGTGATGCTCACCGTGGCTGGCTCCGGCTACAGCCGTTGGCGGGATATTGCCGTTACCCGGTGGCGAGAGGATGCCACGCTCGATCAATACGGCAGTTATATCTTCCTGCGCGACGTGCAGACCGGCGACGTCTGGTCGGCCGGCTACCAGCCAACCGGCGTCGAACCCGACGCCTACGAGGTGACATTCTATGAGGACCGCGCCGAATTCATCAGACGGGACCGCTCGCTGACCACCACCCTCGAAGTCGTCGTGTCGCCCGAGGATGACGCGGAAATTCGGCGCGTCTCCATCACCAATTCAGGCATCCGCATGCGCGAGATTCAGGTGACTTCCTATGCAGAGGTTTGCCTGGCATCGCAGGCCGCCGATGTCGCGCATCCTGCATTTTCCAACTTGTTTGTGCAAACCGAATTTGTCCCGGAACTTGGCGCGCTGCTGGCTACGCGACGCCCGCAATCCGATAAAGAAACCCCGGTGTGGGCCGCGCACGTGGTTGCCGTGGAAGGGGAAACAACAGGGAAATTGCAATATGACACCGACCGTTCGCGCTTCCTCGGGCGCGGCCGCAATGTGCGAACCGCTATATCGATCTTCGATGGTCGTCCTCTCTCGAGTACGGTCGGCTCCGTTCTTGACCCGGCGATCAGCCTGAGGCACACGGTCCGCATCTCTCCCGGAACCACGGTGCGCCTCGCCTTTTCCACCATTCTCTCTTCCACCCGGGAGCACGTGCTGGAACTTGCCGACAAGTATCGCGGCCCCACCACCGTCGAGCGTACCCTGGCTCTAGCATGGACGCAGGCCCAGGTAGAACTTCATCACCTGGGCATCGATCTCGAGGAAGCTCACTTGTTTCAGCGGCTCGCCAATTCCGTCCTGTACTCCGACAATTCGCTGCGACCCTCTTCCGATGTCCTCGGCCGCAGCACGCTGGAGCGTTCCGCCTTGTGGGCACACGGAATCTCCGGCGATTTGCCCATTGTGCTGGTGCGTATTGATGAAACTGGCGATCTGGAAATCGTGCGCCAATTATTGCGGGCCCACGAATACTGGCGCACCAAGCAGCTTTCCGCCGATCTCGTTGTGATCAATGAAAAGTCCGCCTCATACGCGCAGGATCTGCAGATCTCCTTGGAAGAATTGGTGCGCGGCAGCAAGTTGCGCCTCTCGCCGGATACGCACAACATGCGCGGCGGCATTTTCCTCTTGCGTGCGGATCTGATTTCTTCGCAGGAGCGTGCGTTGCTCCAGACCGTCGCGCGAAGCGTACTGCTTAGCCGGCGTGGCACTTTGTCCGAGCAAGTGACTCGATCGCAGAGGGCCGAAGTTGCTGCGCCTCTCATCGCAAAGGCGCGGCGCCAGTCCAAACTCCAGGACGTGCCCATTCCCGTGCCTTCGCTTGAATTCTTCAACGGCTTGGGTGGATTTGCGGATCAGGGTCGTGAGTATGTGACGGTTCTGAGCGAAGGTTTAAGGACTCCTGCTCCATGGATCAACGTGATTGCGAATCCTTCGTTTGGATTCCTGGTGTCGGAATCCGGCTCTGGCCATACCTGGTCGCTCAACAGTCATGAAAATCAGATCACGCCGTGGTCCAACGATCCCGTCACCGATCCTCCCGGAGAAGCAATCTATATTCGAGACGAAAGCTCCGGTGAAATCTGGAGTCCCACGGCACTCCCCATCCGGGACGAGGTTGCTCCGTATATTACCCGCCACGGCCAGGGTTACAGCCGGTTTCAACACGGGTCCCACGGAATCATGACGGAGTTACTGCAATTCGTGCCAACGAAGGATCCCATCAAGATCTCCCGGCTCACCCTGAGCAACGAATCCGGCCGCCCGCGGCGACTGTCCGTGACCGCCTATGCCGAGTGGTTGCTCGGCAGTTCACGCAGCATCTCCGCACCTTACCTCGTCACGGAACTCGATTCCAACACAGGTGCAGTCTTCGTGCGGAGCATGTGGGGCGGGGAATTTGGCGAGCGCATCGCCTTTGCGGACCTGGGCGGCAGGCAGACTTCGGTCACCTGTGACCGCACAGAGTTTCTCGGCCGCAACGGAACGCTGGAGCGCCCGGCTGCGCTGGAAAAGGGTGGCACGCTTTCCGGAAACGTGGGAGCAGGTCTCGACCCGTGCGCGGCGTTGCAAACTTCCATTGAGCTGAAGCCTGGTGCAACCACAGAAATCGTGTTTTTCCTGGGCCAAACCGACAATAGGGAGCGCGCGCGCGAATTGCTCCGTCGATACCGCACCGCGAATTTAAATGTAATTCTCTCCAGCGTGACCAGCCAGTGGGATGGCCTGCTCAACACCGTGCAGGTCACTACACCCGAGCCGGCCATGGATACTCTCATGAATCGCTGGCTGCTCTATCAAACGCTGGCATCCCGCATCTGGGCGCGCGCGGCTTTCTATCAGTTGAGCGGCGCGTACGGCTTTCGCGATCAGCTCCAGGACGGGATGGCTTTGACCGTAGCCAATCCCGAGATTACGCGCGAGCATTTGCTCCGCGCAGCCTCTCGCCAATTCGTCGAGGGTGACGTGCAACACTGGTGGCATCCGCCCTCCGGCCGCGGTGTGCGAACCCGCATTTCCGATGACTTGCTGTGGCTGCCGTACGCCGTTATCAATTTCATGGAAGCCACTGGTGAACTCGCGGTGCTCGAAGAAGTTGTGCCTTTCCTGCAGGGAGAAACCCTGGCCGAGGGCCAAAACGATTCCTATTTCCAACCCGGTGAATCGGAAATTCGCGCGACGCTGTTTGAGCATTGCGCGCGTGCCCTGGACCGGAGCCTCGCCGTTGGCAGCCACGGCCTTCCCCTGATGGGCACAGGTGACTGGAACGACGGCATGAATCGCGTCGGCGAACACGGAAAGGGAGAAAGCGTCTGGCTCGGGTGGTTTCTGCACACGATTCTTTGGGAGTTTGCCAAAGTGGCGGATTCGCGCGGGGAACACAAGCGCGCCGAGACTTGGCGGCTCCACGTCAGTGCACTGAAAGCCGCGCTCGAACGCGATGGCTGGGACGGCGAATGGTATCGCCGCGCTTACTTCGATGATGGTACGCCGCTGGGGTCCGCTGAAAACGCGGAATGCAGAATCGACTCGATCGCGCAGACTTGGGGAATTATGAGCGGCGCAGCCGATCCAGGTCGCGCAGCACGATCCATGGGCGCTCTGGATCAGCAGTTGATACGCCGCCCGGAAGGACTGATTCTTCTTTTCACGCCGCCCTTTGACCACACTTCGCATGATCCCGGCTACATCAAAGCCTACGTGCCGGGCATCCGTGAAAATGGCGGCCAATACACGCATGCTGCCGCGTGGGCGGTCATTGCCTTTGCCGAGCTTGGCGACGGAGACAAGGCCTGCGAATTATTCCGGATGCTGAATCCAATCCCCCACACTTCTTCGCGCGCCACCGTACAGCGCTACAAAGTGGAGCCCTACGTTGTCGCGGGCGATGTCTACGCGGAGCCTCCCCACGTAGGCAGGGGCGGATGGACTTGGTACAGTGGTTCGGCGGGCTGGATCTACCGCGCTGGCCTGGAATGGATTCTCGGTTTCCGCGTCCGTGGCGCAGTGCTCTCCATCGATCCCTGCATCCCGCGAAGCTGGCCCGGCTATTCCGTCACTTTCCGGTATCAATCGTCCACTTATCAGATCAAAGTGGAAAATACGTCCGGCGTCTCTCGCGGTGTTGCTTCCATCAGCATGGACGGCAAGACACTCGCCGACCGCACAAATATTCCACTGATGGATGACGGCGCCACGCATCAGGTTTTAGTCGTGCTGAGATAGCTGCCTGCCCTGGGACGCTACATTCGTCATTCGGCGGAAGATGGTTGGACAATCCGCCGGCGCGCCCACGCCCAGTTGAGCAGACCCACCACCATCACTCCCGCAATGGCAATGACCTCCTTGATTCCTATCTGCGTGACGAGCGCCAGCACAAAGAACAGGCCCAGGACGCTCACCACCGGGCCGCCGGGCACGCGAAACGCGTTCGCGCTCGGCTTCTTTCTCCTGAGCGTCAGCAGGGCCGCGCAGACTACCCCAAAGGTCAGCAGCCGAGCCACTACCGACAACACGGC
The DNA here is from genome assembly GCA_963779275.1 of Terriglobia bacterium. Taxonomy (GTDB): domain Bacteria; phylum Acidobacteriota; class Terriglobia; order Acidiferrales; family UBA7541; genus Palsa-360. Next base: position 122,413 of record CAVZXL010000011.1, on the reverse strand, counting down.
GTTTCCCTGAAAGTCTCCCAGCAGGGCGAGCAAAAACACAATCAGCGCAAACGTCACGATGGAAAAATGCGGCGTACGGAACCTCCGGCTGAGGGCTCCGAACACGGCAGGAAAGTCGCCGCGCTCGGCGAGCGCAAAAGTAATCCGCGGAACATTCAGCATCTGGGAGCTCAGGTTCCCGTAAACCGAGAGCAGCGCGCCGATCTGCATCAGCACGGCTCCCCAGCCCCCCAGAAACACGCGGGCCGCTTCGGCCAGCGGCCGGTCGCCCGCGGCGGCCGCGCCCAGCGCGCGTAACACCACGACCTGAATCAAAATATAAAGGACGGCGCAAACGGCCAGAGAGAAAAAAAGAGCGAAAGGAATATCGTGGCGCGCATCGCGAGCCTCGCCCATGGGAATCAGCGCTGCTTCAAATCCGGACATCGCAAAAATTATCAGCAATACCGCGCTGAGCCACTGTTTCGGTCCGGCTGCGGCTGCCGGAGCCACAACCGAATACGTTCCCGCGCCATGCAGCAACGCCAATCCGGCAACGATGAAAATCAAAAGCGGCGCTATTTTTGCCGCCGCTAGAAAACTGCTCACGTTGGCTCCCGCCCTTACTCCCACAATGTTGATCGCGGCCAATACGCCAATCAGCAGGAAGAGAACAACGCCGCGGGAAATCCTCCCTTGCGCTCCCGGAAAGAATCCTCCAAAGTATGCGACGAAGATGTTCGCATTCGCCGCGCCTGAGGTCAGCCTTGCCAGCCAGGTCAGCCATGCGATCTGTATTCCGGCAAATCGTCCGTACGCCACTCGGGCGTAGAGATAGGGTCCGCCCGCCTCGTTAAATTGCGATCCGACTTCTGCCAGGCAGGCGGCAATGGCCCCGACCCCCAACGCGGCAATCACGTAGGCCCAGGGACTTTTTTCTCCAAGAATCCGCGTGAGGATTGCGGGCAGGCCAAATATTCCGCTGCCAATCACCATATTCACCACCAGACCGGTCAAACTCCACCGGCCGATGGTGTGCAGGAGCTTCCGATCGGGCGTCGCGGGCATCAGATGGCCGGGGATGCTAGTAGCCGCGTATGCGAATGTCAATGAAAAGAGGGATTCCCGGCGAATTGCGCGCCTTTAAAAGACAACGTTATGAGTTTTCCGTACCCTGTTTAGACGGCAACCGATTTTCCTGTACATTAGATAAAGCAAATGGACGAACACCCGCTTCCACTTGAAAAGGGCCGGCGAAATCGCGACGCTTGACCGATGACATGACCACGGCAACCCAGGAAACTTCCCGCACGGGAATCAACCCGATCATCGCCGCCACCAGTTTTGGTTTTGTGGTGACGCAGCTCGACGTAACCATCGTAAACGTGGCGTTGTCGCGCATTGCCACGGGATTATCCGTGCACGTGGCCGGGCTGCAGTGGGTCGTCGACGCCTATACGCTGCCGTTCGCTGTGCTGATGCTTTCCGCGGGAGTATTGGGCGACCGTTTCGGCTCGCGCCGCGCCTATCTCATTGGACTTGCGATCTTCGCGACCGCGTCGCTCGCATGTGGCCTGGCGCCGAATGTCGCCACATTGATCGCCGCTCGCGCCGTCCAAGGCGCCGGCGGCGCATTGTTGATCCCCAGTTCGCTGGCGCTGCTCAATCACGCGGCCGCCAACGATCACGGCCTTCGCGCTCGCGCCGTGGGCCTCTGGACGGCCGGCGGAAGCGTGGCCATCGCGGCAGGTCCGGTTGTGGGCGGTCTGCTGGTTGCCAGCCTGGGGTGGCGAAGTATTTTTCTGGTGAATATCCCGCTTTGCGCCATCGGCATGTACTTGACCCTGCGCTCGGTTCCGCCCAGCACCCGCGCCGAGGCCATGCACCATCTCGACCCACTCGGGCAGTTGCTTGCGATCCTGGCCGTTGCCGGGTTGACCTGCTCGGTCATCGAAGCTCGCCCGCTGGGATTCGGCCATCCACTGGTGATCGGCGGCGTGGTTCTCGGGGTCGCTGCGGCCATTGCGTTTTATTTCGCGGAAACAATATCCAGCGAACCGATGCTGCCATTTGAAATTTTTCGCCTGCCGAATTTCAGTCCCGCCGTCGTTTTCGGGACGTTCATGAATCTTTCCTTCTACGGAATATTTTTTGTCCTCAGCCTCTACCTGCAGGAGGCCCGCGGATATTCGGCCCTGCGTACGGGACTTGCCTATCTGCCGTTGATGTGCACGTTCATCGTTTCCAATGTCGCCAGCGGCGTTGTCGGATCCAAAACGGGGCCGCGCATGCCCATGATCTGGGGAGCGATCGGCACGTTTGCCGGATTTGTAATGCTCTCTCGGCTGGGGCCAACGACATCCTACGCCGCGATGCTGCTTCCATTCATCGTTATTCCCGCGGGCATGGGCTTTGCCATTCCGGCCATGACGGCCACGGTGCTTTCCAGCGTGGATCGCAGCCGCTCCGGCACCGCTTCCGCCGTGGTCAACGCCGCACGGCAGACCGGCGGCGCGATTGGCGTGGCAATTTTCGGCGCGCTGGCAGGGAACTCGCCCGCTCAAATTATTCGAGGATTGAAGACAGCTTCGATGATTTCCCTGGGGCTCTTGCTCATCGCCACTGTGGTGGCCTGGAAATACATTCGCCGCACGCACCGCATGTTTGAAGTAGGCGAAGAGGTTGCGATTCCGATCGAGTAGCGAACAGGAAAGACGAACGGGCGCAACAAAATTCCGCCAAGCCGCCGCAAAATAATCTTTCCCTCGTTCACGATCCCGCGCGCGATTGAAACTTGATCAGCGACGTAAGGCCGAACACATCCAGAATGCCCCTCTGGATTTCGATGGTGAACGTATTCAGCCGCGCAACGAAATCGCTGGTGACTCCCACGTCCGTGCGCAGAGGGCGTTTGCCCGCGGGGCTCTCGATCAGCCGCAGAATCGCGTCCGCAACCTGCTGCGGATCCTGCCGCGTGCCCAGGTTGGCCATCAGCGTCTTGGGAATTTCGCTGCCGGGGCCGTAACTTGCCTCTCTCGTTTCGTCCGCGGCCTTGTCGGCATTCTGTCCGATCGCCGTCGCGAAGGCGCCCGGCTGAACCAAAATACTATCGATTCCCTGTCCGGCCAGTTCGTAGTGATAGCTTTCCACCAGCGCTTCCAGCGCAGCCTTGCTCGCGCTATACATGCCCAGGCCGGGAAGCACCACGCGCCCCGCCTGGCTGCTGATATGGATCAGCAGGCCGCTGCCGCGCTGGCGCATGTGCGGCAGCACGGCCCGGTTCATCCGCTGAACGGCGAAAACATTGGTCTCGAAGATTCGCCGCGTCTGTTCGATGGTCACGGCTTCCACCAGGCCTCGAACGGTAAGCCCCGCGTTGTTGACCAGCACATCGATGCGGCCTGCTGCGCGAATTACCTCGGCCACGGCGCGGTCCACGGAAGCGTCGTCGTTTACGTCGAGTTCCACCACGCTGAGCGGCAGCGATTCTTTTTCCGCCTGCGCCTGCACGTCGCGCGCATTTGCAGCGTTGCGGCCCCCGATGTCGCGCATCCCCGCAAACACGCGGCATTTGGCCCGCGCCAGCGTCATGGCCGTCACCCGGCCGAACCCCGTGCTGCATCCTGTGATCAAAACAACTTTTTCAGCGGGCATAATTCTCTCCTGAGCGGCGGCTCATTGTGCCATCTTGGGCATTCGGATACGCAGCGCGTGAAAAAGCCACGCCGCAATATGGTTTATGTTCGCGAGATTTGTGTCGGAGGCCTTCGCCGTTCGCCCTAGTGCAGCGGCTTCAACTCCGGCTGTGCGCCTTCCGGCATTGGGTAGCGATCCACATTCAGCATCATCGAAACGAAATGGTAGTAGCCGATGGTGCTGATCAGGTCGACCACGGTGTGCTCCCCGAATTTGTCCACCGCGGCGTGGAACGCGGCATCACTCACCTGGTGAGTATTCACCAGCTCATGGGCGAAGTTATAGACGATCTCCTCGTCCGCCTGCATCCCGGTCGGCTTCTTGCCCGTGGCCACGGCCTCGATGATCGCCGGACTCAGCCCCGCCGCCAGGGCCAGCTTGTGGTGCGCTGCCCATTCATATTGCACGTTCAAGCCGCGCGCCGTGATCAGGATCGCGAACTCATTCAACTTGGTCGGGACCGAGGTGTGAAATCGGATGTAGGCTCCCAACTTCTGCGCGGCGTCGCCCATCTCCGGGCTGCGCAGCATCACGTTGAACGGTCCGTTCAACGTTCCCCGCTCGCCCGTCAGCAGGTGCTCCACCAGGGTCTTTTGTTCCGGCGTAAGCTCGCCATAGGTCAGCGGCTTGAAGCGGTCCCCCCGCAGATGAAGATCGGGAACGACCGGAGTCTGCGCGGTGGTAACCGCGGCGAAGGCCAGGATGCCGGCCAGGAGCAATCGAATTCGCATTTCATGTCCTCTTTCTATTTTTTATTTTCTTCGTGCCGCGCGAGCAGCGGCGGGAATTTCGCACGATCCAATCGTTACGGCCAAGCATACATGACGCGTGCGCGATTTTGAACGCGCAGTTTCACTCGCGCCCGGAAAAGTGCAATGTTTCCGAATCTCCGTTCACGCGCGTTGCAGCAACGGGCGCAATTCCACGACGTTCTTCACCTTTTCGAGGTTCATCAGTTTTTCGATCAGGTTTCCCGCCGGCGATGCGCCCAGCACCGGCGCCATCAGGTCCCGCGCCTTGGCCACCACTTCCTCGCGCGTCATGGGATTGGCGAATGTGCCGCGCACCGCTTCGACGCGCTCGCTGAGCCGCGTGCCGTCCTTCAGCACGACGTCGACCAGCGTCACGCGTTTCGGCATCAGCTTCGAGAGTTCCGCGTCCGGGATCAATTGTACCTTCGCGCGCTGCCGCAACACTTCCGGATCCTGCATCCGCGGTTTGTCGTGCGCCGAGGCGAACGAAACTCCTTTGTCGATCAGCATCACGGCAACCATATGTTGCAGGCACACGTCGGGCATCGTGCGATTATCGACGACGCCCGCCTCGCGCGTTTCAATCCGCACGATTACCTGCTGCACGTCGTCGGCCTGGAACGATTTCCGCTTCAGCGCGTTCTCCAGCGCGTCCAGCGTCGCCTGGATGGGCGACCCAACGCTCCATTTCTTGATGTTGGTTTCCGCCACGTCGTAATGTTCGCCCAGCCGGTCGACCAGTCCCGCCGGATTTGCCGTGTACCCGTGCGCCTCGAAAAAATTGTCCGGGCCGGTGAACACATCGTCGACGCCCGTCCAACCCGCCTGCACCAGCAACGCGCCCATCACGCCGTTGCGCGCCGGTCCGCCCGCGAACACAAACGCCTTTTCCATGTGCGCGGTGTCGCGCACCCACGCCGCGATTCCCGCCGATTGCTGCGCCGCGTAATCCAGCACCCAGCGCATCTGCCGGGCATCCAGGCTCGCCGCGCAGCCCGCCGCGGACGACGCCGAAAATACCGCTCCGATGCTGTGCACGCTCTGGTGGCTGGCCGTCTGGTAATCGGGACCTCCTAGCACCAGCACCACGCGCGGCCCAACGTCATAGCCCAGCGTGACCGCCCGCAGAAAATGGGCGCCGCTGATGCCGAATCGCTCGCCCGCCGCGAGCGTCGCGGCCACCACGGACGCGCCGGGATGTACCGCGGAAATCGTGTGCGAGTCGTCGGTCTCGTCCGAATGCGCCAGGATGGCGTTCGCGAATGCCGCCTCGATCGGGCCGCAAACCACGTTCGAGCAAACCACCGTCGCGATCTTTTCTCCGCCGTAACTTTTCGCAAATTTCAGTGCCGCCTGTCCGGGGGGCAATTCCGAACCCGACACCATTGCGGCGATAGTGTCCAGGACATGTTCCTTCGCCTTTTCGAGCACATCCTCCGGCAATTCGCGCGACCGCGCCGCGCCCATGTATTCGCTGAGCTGCATCATTACCGGGCTTACCTCATCCCCGTACATCCGGGCCGCCGGCGATAGCGCGGCCGCGGCCGCCCCCCAGCCCATGCGCTGCAGGATGGTGCGGCGGGACAACGTGAAGCTACGCTGCGAATTGTTCATCTGTGTTTCCCCAGGGTAGAAAATTGTTTTTTCCTTGCACATTGGCTCAACGCACAGCTTTGCCATTTTTTGTCACGAAAAGTAAAAGTTAATCTCGCTTTTCTCGTGTGATTCCGCTGTGACGAAGAGCACAAATCCTCGTGACCAGTATCATATCGGTGCGATGCTCCGCGCACCAAGCAGGCATTCGCACTCCCCTCCGCGCGCCTCTTGCTCACGCAGGCGGCCCCGCCGCGTCCTGCGGCGGCGGAGCCGGCATCATCCCCTGCGCGGCCACAAGTTCTCGCGCCGGAGCGCGCATCGCCGGCCATTTCCGCAAAAAAATCATTCCACCCACGACGCTCGCCGCGCCTCCCATGGCCACGGTAATGGGCGCGCCAATACGTTCCGCAATCGCTCCGGCAAATAGGGATCCGATCGGCATCATGCCCAGAAACATCATGGCGTACAGCGACATCACGCGCCCACGGAGCTGGTCTGGCACCATGGCCTGGATCAGCGTGTTGGTGGCCGTGAACTGCATCATCATCGTGAATCCGGTAAGCACCAGAATCACCCACGACGCCCAATACCAGCGCGACGCGCTGAACAAAATCAGCGACACGCCCAATCCCATGGCGCAATATGCCACCACGTTTCCCAGTCCGCGCAACTGTTGCCTCATGGCGATGGCCAGCGCGCCGAACATCGCGCCCACTCCCACCGCCCCCATCAACGTGCCGTAGGCCGACGCGCCACCTCCGAATATTTTATCCGCGAAAATCGGCATCAGCACCGTGAAGGGCAGCGCCATGAAACTCACCAGGCCCAGCAGCAGCAGCAGCGCCCGAATCGGCAAAGTCCGGCGCACGAAGCGCAGCCCCTGCTGCAGTTTTTCGAACGGCCCCCCGCCGTCGTGCACCACCGGAGAAGCGCCGATGCGCATCATGAAAAGTCCCGCGATCACTGCCAAATAGCTCAGCGCGTTGAGCAGGAAACACCAGCCTTCGCCCACCCACGCCACCAGCAGCCCGGCAATCGCCGGGCCGGCCACGCGCGCGCCGTTGAACATCGACGAATTCAGCGCAATCGCATTCAGCAAATCCTCGCGCCCCACCATCTCGATCAGAAACGATTGCCGCGCCGGAATATCGAACGCGTTCACCGTCCCCAGCAGCGTCGCCAGCACAATGACTTCCCAGATGTTTCCTTTGTGAATTTGCCCGCTCAGCGTCAGTCCCGCCAGCGTGAACGCCAGCAGCATGGACGTGGTCTGCGTCACGATGACCGTGCGATGCCGCGGCCAGCGATCCGCCGCAAGCCCGGCCAGCGGCGCAAGCAGGAAGATGGGAATCTGGCTGACGAACCCCAGCACGCCTAGCAGCGCAGACGATCCCGTCAGGCGATACACCAGCCACGCTTCCGCGACCGTCTGCATCCACGTGCCCACCAGCGAAATGATCTGCCCGCTGAAAAAAAGCTGGAAATTGCGGTGCCGCAGCGCACGGAACAGCGTCCCGGCGCGTCCCTGCCCGCTGGGAGCGGGAGCCGCATTTGCGGCGGGAGTTGCCGCCGGTTGATCGTCGGTGGTTGCTGGAATCGAATCCGCCATATCGTGCGAAGCCGCACACTATTGTAGCGTACGTTTCGATCCTCCCGCGCCCGCGTTGTTCGGCTGTCGCCCTGTTCCTGGCTCACTGGCAATCCGCAACCGTTCAGTGCTCCCTTCGACTCCTGTCGAGTAGCTCGCCGTCCCCACACAATAGCGATTTGGTGTATATTGCTGCCCAGTTGGGAGCCCATAACAAAACCTGAAGTGATTGGCGCCGCTTTTTCCCCAGGCGCATGTTTGCAGTTTTGCCGGGTCGTCTGTTGTGAACTTCGGTCCGAAGGGGAACCATGCGAATCAAAATTTTCTCGCTATCGTTGGCAGTGAGCCTGATTTTCGCCGTCCTATACGCGGCGCCATGTCCCGCAAAGGCGGCCGATGCCCCAGGCCCGGCGGCGCTCGTCGGACAGGTGTCCTCGCAGGAAGAGGGCCCCATGGAAGGTGTGGTGGTCAGCGCGAAAAAAGACGGCTCCACAATCACCGTCAGCGTGATCAGCGATAACAAAGGGCATTACAGTTTCCCGGCGAGCCGCCTCGAGCCCGGCCATTACACCCTCAAGATTCGCGCCGTCGGATACAACCTCTCGGCGCCGGCCACGGCTGACCTCGCCGCGCAAAAAACAACCACGGCCGACCTCAGCCTGGTCAAGACCAAGAATCTCGTCCCTCAAATGACCAACGCGGAATGGCTTCTAAGCATGCCCGGCACGGACGATCAAAAGGCCTCCCTGCTGAATTGCGTCAGCTGTCACACGCTGGAGCGCATTGTCCGCTCGACTCATGATGCCGACGAGTTCACGCAGGTCATCTACCGAATGATGGGCTACGCCCAGGTCAGCCAGCCGATTAAACCGCAGCGCCGCATGGAGCCGAATCGCGGCGGCTCGCCCGATCTTTACCGCACGCAAGCCGAATTCCTTTCGACCATCAATCTTAGCTCGGTCGATCATTGGCAGTATCCGCTCAAGACGCTCCCGCGACCCACCGGCAGGTCCACGCACGTGATCATCACCGAGTACGATCTGCCTCGCCCCACCATCGAACCGCATGACGTCATCGTCGACGAGCACGGCATGGTCTGGTACACCGATTTCGGCGAGGAATTCATCGGCAAGCTCGATCCCAAAACCGGCGCCCTCAAGGAATATCCCGTGCCCGAACTCAAGCCCGGCTACCCGCAGGGCTTGCTTGACATCGAAGAAGACAAAGCCGGGAATTTCTGGGCCAGCATGATGTACCAGGGAGCGATCGCGAAGTTCGACCCGAAGACCGAGCAGCTCAAGACCTACCCGCTTCCTCCGGAATTGAATGACGTCATGGCGCAGCCCAACATGCTGGGACTGAGATACGACGTGGACGGCAAAATCTGGGCCGACAGCCCCGGACACTACGACATTTACCGCATGGACGTCAAAACCGGCGCCTACGAAAAGTTTGAGCCCATGAAGCAGCTTCCCGACAGCCGCCCCGGCACGATTTACGGCGTCGACTCGGACTCGCACAACAATCTTTATTTCACCGATTACGCCACCGACTACATTGGCCGCATCGATGCCGAAACCGGAAAGGTTTCCTGGGTTCGGACTCCCACTGCCCAGTCCCGCCCCCGCCGCATCCGCACCGATGCGCAGGATCGTTTGTTTTTCGGCGAATATCAGGGCAACCGCATCGGAATGCTCGACGCCAAGACCGAAAAAATCACCGAATGGCCTCTGCCCACACCCTGGTCCGGCCCGTATTACGTGGACTGGGACAAGTCCGGCTCGCTCTATACCGGAGGCATGACCACCGACCGCCTTGACCGCCTGGATCCCAAGACCGGACAAGTCATTGAATACCTCATGCCCAGGGAAACCAACATGCGTCGCGTCTTTGTGGACAATTCCACCACGCCTGCAACCATCTGGACGGGCAGCAATCACGGCGCCGCCGTCGTCAAGATTGAGCCACAGGACTAACCGCGCGGCGCCAACCATGCGCGGCGTCATGCAATGGCACGAAACGTTTTTCACGGTTCACACAAGAGTCGAGGGGTTGTTTTTTCTGCGTTGGATCTCATCACGCATCCGTTTTGACTTCCCGGCGGTTGCGGTGATATATGAATTCTTAAGCATCTGTTGCGACCGAATCGGAGATCGAATATGAAAACCTGGCTGGCGCCTGGAATTGTGTTTCTGTTCGCCGCTCTCGTAATATCAAGCCCCGTCCTTGCCCACCACGGAACCTCTCCCTACGATTCCTCAAAATTGACGACCGTGAAAGGCTCGGTTACCACCTTTGAATTTATCAATCCCCACGTCGAAATCTATATCGACGTGAAAGCCGACGGCGGGAAAGTCCAAAAGTGGGTTGGGGAAGCCAATAGCCCGGGCGTGCTTACCCGCCATGGCTGGAGCAGGGATCTCATTCACGTCGGCGACCAGATTACTTTGATCGGCAATCGCACCAAGAACGGCACGTTCATGCTGCGCCTTCAAAAAGTCGTGCTGGCCGACGGCAGGGAACTCGATCCCAATTCGATAACCGATAATTGACGCCCATTGTCCGATTCCACGAATAGGAGCCTCAAGGTGCGCAATCGTTTCACCGGTCCGGTTCTGGCGCTTGTTGTGAGTGTCTTCTATTCACCCGCCCTGTTTGGTCAAATCGCCGAGCCGCAGGCAGCCACGCCCGCCAGGACGGAAGCCTCCACTCCGGATTTGTCCGGTCTTTGGATCCGCCTGCGGGATAAGGGCGCCGTTGCACGCGGGTATCCGTCCTTCGTTCTGGATTTCGGCAGCGCGATGTCACCCATGACGCCGTGGGCGGCGGCCAAATTCAAAATCACGAACGCCAAGTATCACGGCGACGACGCCAGCACCGTGTTGAGCGATCCGATTTTTCAATGCTACCCGCCCGGCGTGCCCAGAATTTATCTCATGAATTTTCCCGTGCAGATCGTTCAAATTCCCGGCCAGGTCATCATGCTCTTTGAATACGACCACTTCATCCGCCGGATCTACACTGACGGGCGCCCTCATGACACCGATCAAGGCGCGCTTTGGATGGGAGACACGATCGGCAAGTGGGAAGGCGACACACTGGTCGCCGACACCAACAGTTTTAACGACAAGACGCTGCTCGACCGAGTCGGCCACCTCCACAGCGACGCCCTCCACGTGGTCGAGCGCCTGCGCCGCATCGATCGCGACACCCTCGAAATCGAATTCACCGTCGACGACCAGAAGGCCTATACCAAGCCCTGGAGCACCAAGCTGATTTTCCAACAGCGCTCCGATTGGAAAGTGATGGAAAACGTCTGCGAGGATAACGCCGGCTTCGTGGATTTTAATAAGAAGGCGACGCAAGGCCTCAAGAAGTAAAACTGGGTGCCTGGTTGTTGACCGCGAATATCCGATCCCATACCAGGCTCGCTCGCAACGGCCGCGCTGATCATGACTGACGGGCCCGATACTTGCTGTATTCACTTCGTAAGGGAGGCGAAATGCGAAACCTAATCGTCCCTGGATTCTTGCTGCCGCTCGTCCTGACCATCACGGCATGTCAAAGCAACACAACGATTACTTCACCCGCTGCGGCGCCCGCAGCAGAGACCGCGCCTCCCATGGTCTTGACCGGATCCATTCCCCTGGAAGGTGTCAAGGGACGGTTCGATCATTTTGCTTCGGGCAAAGGAAAGGTCTTTGTTTCCGGACTCGGCAACAATTCAGTTGAGGTGATGGATCTCTTCCAGGGAACTCGCTCCCACGAAATTACGGGAGTGCCGAATCCCCAGGGCGTGGTCTTTTCTCCTGAGGCCAACAAACTGTTTGTGGCCAGCGAAAAAGGCAAGGTCTATATCTACGACGGCGACTCGTACAAACTCATCGCCACACTGGATTTTGAGGGAGGCGCGGACAACCTGCGCTACGACGCTGCGACCAAGCGTGTATATGTCGGCTGCGGCGACGACGAAAAAAACTCCGCCATCGCCGCGGTGGACGCTATGACCAACAAACGCCTCGATGAGGTTTATAAGCTCGGAGGCGAGCCGGAATCGTTCCAGTTGGAAAAGTCAGGTCCGAATATCTATGTGAATGTCCCGGACTTGAAGCAGATTGTGGCCATCAACCGCACAACAAAGGAACTCACGCGATGGCCTGTAACCCCGGCGCAGAACTTTCCCATGGCTCTCGATGAAGCCGATCATCGTGCGATCGTAGGGACGCGGGAACCCGCAACCGTCTCCGTTTTCGATACGTCCACCGGCAAAATGGTCGCATCGGTTCCCACAGTTCAGGACACGGACGATCTGTATTACAGCGCCGAGCGCAAACGCATTTATGTCCCCGGCCGCGAAGGCTCTATTTGGGTCTATCAACAAAACGATCCGGATCACTACACGCTGCTCTCCAAGGTTCCCACGGCTTTGGGCGCAGGCACAGCGGGATACTTTGGTAGACAAGGAAAGGGTTTCGACCGCTTTTACCTGGCGATTCCTGCGGGCGCCAATTCCAACGCCGAAGTGCGGATCTACACTTTGCAGGACTGAGGATTCTTCCCCCCGGCCGGGCTTGGTCCTCAGAGGTATTGGCTCCAAGCCCACCACTCGTATGGCAATGCGATTACTCAATCCAGACATGTTTACTGCGTCCGTCGAACAGAACTACCGGTCATGCCGGTGGTCGCGGTCCCGGTCACGGTCACGCGAGGACCACTTCCTCGCGTACGCAAGGCCGATGGCATCGAGGTACTCGCCCGAGCGCCCGATGAACCCGGTAGCCTGATTGTCATCAGCGTCCGGGACATCAATCCGGAAATCCCTTTCCCCGCCTCTCCCTCCGAAAAGTTCCGACGTGCGTTTGTTCGTGTGAATGCGCACCGAGTCCACATATTGTCCGCAACGCCCCGAGAGGCCGACAATGTATTCTCCCTGGTCCAGCCGGAAACTCACTCCGCGGCCTCCTTCTCCGCCGTGCCGGGGTGCTTCCAATGGACGTCCATCGGGCATGCTGTAAATCATCTGAATCGAGTCGACGTACTCCCCGGCGCGTATTCGCACCTCGACGATGCGCCCGCCCGCGGGGACATCGGCGTCCACAAAATCAGTGCCTCCGGAGCCGCCGGCAAGCGCCGTCTGGCCAGGCTGCGGCGCGCCCTCGAATCGAGAAACAGAAAAGAGCTTGCGGCGGATAGGAGAGAATGTCAGCCCAATGGCGTCCAGATACTCCCCCGAGCGGCCCGCAAAGCCCGTGACCTGCGTGTTCGATGGCACATCCACGCGGAAATTGCGGTTTCCCCCGTTCCCGCCGAACACGGGTGAGGTTCTCTGGTTGGTCTGGAATTGGATGGAATCGATGTACTCTCCCGCGCGGCCCGACGCCCCGGTCAGATACTCATCGGCGTCGAGATGAAAAACGCCCAACTGCCCGCCCGGCCCGCCATGCAGCGGGCCCATCGCGGTGCGCCCGTCGCTCAGCATATACACCAACTGCACCGAATCCACGTATTCGCCGGAATGCACTTGAATTGCAATCACGCGCGCGCCCGGCTCAGCCTCCGCATCCAGAAAAGCTCTTCCTCCCGGACCTCCGACTACGTCCGTTGCATTTGTTTGCTGGGCTACTGCCAGCCCGCTCCCGCAAAAGACGGCGGCAACTGCAATCAACCCCGCGATCAACAGCCTGTTTTTCATTTTCATGCCTCCAACCTCGGTTGATAATTATTGTAGGGCAACCCGGCGAGGCACAGATATTGCGATGAATGGATCCCTTGTCCTGAAGAATATCCCCGATCCCAACTATGCATGTTATGAAGCCCGAATCGGCGGATGAGGCTGGACTAGTATGTCTTCGAGCCGAGGACCAGATCGAGTCCCGCAGCTTCCACGAATGCACGGAATTCCCCGGTCGATGCAGGTCCGGGCCTTGAAGTAGGAAAGGCTTCAGCCTGTTGCTTTTGATTTTTCCTATTGGTTTTAAAAATCAGCCAGGCGGAACACTGTCCTGCAATCTACTCCGTGAACACAATCCCCACCGCCGTGCGGTCCTTCTCCGTTTCCTGTTCGATTCGCACGACGTATCCCCGCAGACGCAGCGGGCTGTTGGAAGCCCCGCCGATTCCCGGATTTTCCAGCTGCACCTGCAGTTCGGATTGCAGCTTCGGGCTGTGCCCCAGGTAGATCAGGGCGCCGTGCAAGGTCAGATCGCTGATCACGGTCTCTTCCTCGAACGCGCGGCCCGAATCCGTGAGCCCGGTCACCTTGGCGCGGAAATGAGCGTCCCGCCGCAGTCCTTCGCGCACGGTGGGAATGACCACTTCCAGATTTTCCTGGCCCATGGTCATTACCATGCCTTCGGCCGCGGCCCACACGTTCGCGAATTTTCCCCGGGCGTCGCGCAGAATCACGTCCACGGCTTTGTCGGTCGAATCGGGATCGTGATGGAACAGTACGAGATTCTTCACGCCGGCTTCTTCCGCGATCTTCACGCCATGCGCCCACGAAGAGTGTCCCCAGCCCTTGCGGGTCGTCGCCAGTTGTTCTGGCGTAAATTGCGCGTCGTTGATGAAAATATCGGCGCCCGAGGCAAGTTCCATCAGGCTCTGGTCGAGCTTCGGATTCCCCGGCTCGTTATCGGTAGCGTACACGACGGTTCCGGCCGAGGTCTCGAACCGGAAGCCGAGGCAGCCTTGCGGATGGTTCAGCCAGCACGAGGTCACCCGCGCGCCAGGCACCTGCAAATGGTCCCCGCCGTTCACTTCGGTAAATTCACGGTGCGCGGACATCGCGCTCAGATCCACCGGAAAATACGGATACGCCATCTGCGCCTCGAACACGCGCTTCAAGCTGTCCGCTCCCAAATACTCCGATCGAAAACTGTAAAAATGAAGCCGGTTCTGCTCCGCATACAGGGGAGCGAAAAACGGAATGCCCTGAATATGGTCCCAATGATAGTGCGTCACAAAAATGTGCGGCTCGATTTTTTCCGAATCCGGAGATACTTCCAGATGGCGGCCCAGCATGCGCAGCCCGGTGCCGCAATCCAGAATCACGCGCACTCCCGCCGGAGTCGTCAGCTCGACGCAAGCGGTGTTGCCGCCGTACCGCCAGGTGGCCCGGTCCACGGTGGGCGTCGACCCGCGCACGCCCCAAAAACGCAGTTTGGCGACGCGGTCCTGTGCCACCTTATGCGAGGACTTGGCTATGGGTTCGGTCGCGATGGAGTGTGTGGAGGGCACAGGCGCTCGAAGTATCGGCAATTTTTATACTAGGCAGCGACTGTAGCTAAGTCAATTATCTTCCCGCGAATGTGTGCGTGAAACCAACGCGTCACTCTTAGGCCGCAAAATCGTGTTCCAATGTGCATTCCCGGCCCTCTCCCGGTACAATGAAATCGATGCACGCTCACGCGCATGGCCATGATCATGCGGCCGGCCATTCGCATGCCTCCGCCGACATGGGTAGCGGAGTGCTTGCTGGAGCGGTGGCCGCGACCCTCCTGCTGGTGGTTGCCGAAATTCTGGGCGGCTACTTCGGCCATTCCATTTCCCTGGTCAGCGACGCCCTTCACAATCTTTCCGATATTCCCACCATGCTCATTTCCTGGTTCGCTCTGCACTGGGCCGCGCGCCCGGCCGATCATGAGCGCACCTACGGCTACCAGCGCGCCAGCGTCCTGGCCGCTTTCACCAACGCCATACTGTTGATTCTCGTTGCCTTGGGACTTTTTTACGAAGCCTTTGAGCGATTCCGACGTCCGGTCGCCGTCCACGAAAGCTGGATGATCTGGGTTTCGCTATTGGCCCTGGCCGTCAACGGCGGCATCACGCTTTCCCTTGTCCGCAGGCGCGGCGATATCAATCTCCGCAGCCTGTTCCTGCACAATCTCGGCGATGCGGTTTCCAATATCGGAATTCTGGCGGGCGCACTGTTAATTCGCATGACTGGCGCGCAGTGGCTCGATCCGGCGATCGGCGTGATCATCGCCGCGCTGGTTCTTTATTCCACCAACGGTCTGCTCCGCGAGGCCGGCAACATTTTGCTGGAAGGCTTGCCGAAGGGCATTCATCTGGAAAAAGTGGCGCGTTCCATTCTGTGCGTCCCCGGCGTTCAGGAAGTTCACGACATCCATATCTGGACAATCGGCACCGACCTCGTGGCCCTCTCCTGCCACGTCCGCATCCCGGACATGCACATGGACGAAAGCGAAAAAATTCTGCGCACCATCCACGAGCGCCTGGACGCCGATTTCCACATCACGCACACCACCGTGCAATTCGAGCGCGCCGGCTTGCCGCAGGACGCCGTCTACCACATGCCCCTTCCCCTGCGATCCTCGAAATAAGCGGCATACGTTTCTCATCTTGTGAATTAGTTGATTCGGAGCGGGTTCTGGTAGCACAGGCACTCTTGCCTGTGTGCTTTTTACAATCGTAATGGAATCGGTTGCGTAAGGGTGGTCTACAACACCGGACGGCCAACGCCTACCAGGGGCTCGGGATAAACAGTGGTTGTGCTACTCAGATTTTTCCTCAGCGTGTTCGGCCCGATTTGAAATTCCGAAATCTTTGTAGGGCACGGCTTCAGCCGTGCCGTGGATGAAACCGAAGGAAAGCGGCTTTAGCCGCTGGCGGGTTCGAGTTCTTACTGTTTCCCTGTTTCCGGCCTGAAACTTTCAATTATTGATTTCCACGCTATTTCCGCGGGCTTCGTTCATCTGCTGCGTGGCCTCGGAATCCAGTTCCGTCACCGGAAATCTTTGCAGAATCCCTTCCGGCGAGATATAGCGCAGTTGCGTTCCCACCACCGAAAACGCGGACGCAAACACCACGCGCCCATCTTTCCGGATCAAAATAATTTCCCCCAGGTTCCGCACGGGCGCCTGCGCAGCGGGAGAGGAACTCTCGGGTGATTGCCCGGCGCTCGTTGCCGCATCCGCCTCCTGCGACACACGAGCCTGCTGCGCCACCGGCGCCGGAACCGGCTGTTGGATCACAATAATCTGCGGTTGCTGCTGAACTGGATACGACTGCGGCTGCTCCACTTGATCCGCCTGCCCATAGTCGAGCGACCCATCAAAATAGTAAGGATATCCGCCAAATAAAATGGGCACCATGAATCCCTGCCCCGAATGCATCCCCCGCTCGAACCCCCGATGCCCATCGCCGCCCAGACCTCCGCTGATTGCGGCCAGATGAGGGTAGTCAAACCCCAATCCCGGAACGCCAATCCCGTCTTCATTGCCAGCCGGATGGGTTGGAGGAGTGAATCCGGATATCACGCGGTTGCCCGGGACCACCCGAAGCCGGCTGCCAGGCCGCACCGCCAAGGGCCTTGCCGCATATCCGGCGGAGGAAGGCCCTGAAATTCTTACCGCAGGTCGAATAGCCACGGAAGGCATCTGGCCCGTAACTCCGACGCCGTGCGATTGCGCCCCGGCCAGAGTGGCCGCCAGGATCGATCCCAGCACTGCGACGAAAAGGCGGAGCTTACTCATCATAAAACTATCCTACTATTAGTAAAGATGCCGGGAACGCTGCCGTAGTTGCAGCCTGAGCTGCAAACCCTCGATCGGCGTGGCTCCATTGCAGATTGGTCCAACACATCCGTGCAGCAAATCGCTATCCACAACCTCAGGCCTGTCACGAGAGTACGCCGGTTGCCCCAGGGTTGCAATCCCTCGCCCGTCTTCTTAAGACTCGGCCGGGATGGCCTTCGCCGCTCCCCCGCTCTTCCCACGTTTGGCCGCATATGTTATAACCATCCGGCCGTGGGTATTCCCAGGAACGCGTGCACTGCCGAGAATGGCTCGGGTTCGGACGAGCGCAAGCAGGGCGTGGAGCATCCGATTAGTTTCTGTCCGGTATGTTCCCAGCGGCTGGAGCCGAAGCGGTGCAAGCTGGTATGCAAGGAGTGCGGGTATTACCTGTCGTGCTCGGATTATTACTGAGGCCGCCCAGGGGCGGCGAAGACGAACCTAGTTCAATCGAGAGATCTCGTTAGGAGGAAGTCCAGTGGCGCTGAAAATTACGGACCGTGTCGTGGATGGCGTGGCAGTGGAAGTACTCGAAGGACGCATTGTCCTGGGCGAGGAAAGCAACGCTTTGCGCGAGAAAGTGAAAACGTTGCTGGCTTCGGGCCAGAAGAAGATCGTGTTCAATATGGACAATGTCACCTACATTGACAGTTCGGGGCTGGGCGCGCTGGTTGCCGCGCATACCAGCGCCAGGGCGCAGGGCGCATTTCTGAAGATCAGCAACCTGGGCTCGAAGTTCCAGGAAATCCTGCAGGTCACCAAGTTGGTGACCGTATTTGAAGTGCTCCCCACGGAAGCAGCAGCCATCGCCAGCTTCCCGAAGTAACTTCGCCTCCCCAAAATTGCAACGGCATCGCCGGTTCAGAACCCGCGATGCCGTTTTGCTTTGCCTCTTCGCAGACCCGCTTGCGCGAATTTCCCCTGCGAACTTCGCCCGGAGGGTTTTCACGAATCACTATTCACGAATCACGCCTTCAATCGCAACATCGTAATCCCGCTCATCAGCTTCGGAAAAAAATCCGTCGACTTCTGCGGCATCACTTCCCCGGCCATGGCCATTTCCGCCACGGTTTCCACGCTCACCGCATTCAGCAGGAAACATATCTGCGCTCGCCCCTGATCCACTTCGGCGATCGCCGTATCCATTTCCCGCTCGTACGTGAGATTCTTTTCCTTTGTCACGGCATCGGGTGTGATCCCCAGCCCGCGCTCCAGGATCAGCCGGTGCAGCAGCACCACGTCCAGCTGCCGCTGCGCCGCGGAGACGCCCGGCAACAGCGCCTCCAGGTTCGCGTCCTTCTTCAACACAAAAATCGTGAATGCGCCCCCTGCATACGCGCCGATCGCGCGCTGCTGCTGCCCGCGCCGCAGATCGCGGCGAAAGGTTTCATACGCTTGCGGCCGGTCCGCACCTGACGCGAACGGATACGATTGCGAATCGAAGATATCGCCGAGCTTCGCGCGAAACCCTTCCGGTGAAAATCCCGCAATGTTGGCCGCCACGCGATGCGTCGGCAGAATGGTCAGCCCTTTTCCCGCCGTGTTGAACAGCGACATCATCACCTTTTCGTACGGCGCATTCGGGTCCACGCGTCCCGCGCGCGCCCGGCACTCGTCCCGGTACGCCATGGCCGTCTCGTAACGGTGGTGGCCGTCAGCGATTACCAGTTTCTTGTCTGCCAGCTCGCGTTGAATCGTCTCGATGGTTTTCGCATCGGTGACGGGCCACAAGCGATGCACCACGTCGTACTCGTCGCGGATTTCCACGTCGGGTTTCGCGCGCGCCGCCGCGTCCAGCAGGGCATCGACGCGCCCGGCCGGATCGTTGTACAGCATGAACAGCTGCCCCGTATGCGTCTGCGTGTGCCGCAACAGTTCCATGCGGTCCGCCTTGGGCCCGGAGAGCGTCTGTTCGTGCCGGAAAATCACCCCCGCCGAATAATCCTCGATCTTCCCCGCGGCGATGAACCCCTTGCGAGTGCGCCGCTCGCTTGTCCCCGGCACCGTGTATTCCTGAAAATAAGCGTAGAGCGAAGGCGCCGCATCCTGCACAACCACTCCTTCGCGAATCCAATCCTCAAGCGATTTCGCGGCGCGCGTATACACGTTGTTTGCGGGGGTATCCCCCGGCAGCGACTTTCCTTTTTCCACCGGGATCAGGTTATAAGGGCTGGCCGCCGCGTATTTCTCTGCCATCGCGGGAGTAATCTTGTCGTAGGGCTGCGTCAGTACCTTGGCCGGCTCCACGCGTGCCGCGTTGTACCGGTACGCTCGAAACGGATAAATCTCTGCCATTCGCACTTCCTCCAGTTAGAAAAACTTTTTATGATTGCGGTCCGCCCCGAATCAAAACCCTCAGGGACTTTGCTCTAAGAGAACCGAGCCCACTATATTACAATTATTATTCCACGGAGGACCGCCCAACATTCCATGAGGGAACCATCGGCCCGTTTTTCTGAAGTGCGCGCTCTGATCTTCGATCTGGACGGCACGCTGATTGATTCAAAGCTCGATCTGGCCCTGGCCGTCAACGCCGCCCTCGAGGAACTCGGCCGCGCTCCGCTCGCGCACGATACCATTTTCAGCTACGTCGGAAATGGCGCCGCAAGCCTGATCGCCCAGTCCCTGGGCGACGGCGCCAACGAAGAGGATTGCCTGCGCGGCCTCGAATTCTTCATCAAGTACTATTCCGTGCACAAGCTTGACCATACGTCCTTGTATCCCGGCGTCCGCGAAACTCTCGACACCCTGAAAGGCATGCCCATGGCCGTGCTCACCAACAAGCCCGTCGGCGCAAGCCGCGGCATTCTCCAGGGCCTGGGCCTTTCCGAGCATTTCCGTTTCGTCTACGGCGGCAACAGCTTCGAGCGCAAAAAGCCCGACCCCATGGGCGTCGAAAGCATCCTGCGCGAATTCGGCGCCGCCCCCGCGCAGGTCATGTTCGTCGGCGATTCTGAAATCGACGTCCTCACCGCGCGCAACGCCGGCACCTGGGTCTGCGGCGTAACCTACGGTTTCGGCAGCCACCGCCTCGCCGAATATCCCCCCGACATTCTCGTCGACAATCTCACCGAGTTGCTGCCGCACTTGTCCGGCAATCCCGTCGGCAGTTGCGTTAGTCCCTCAATTTTCAGAAAATTCGCCCTTCGATCGCAATGCAATGCAGCGGGATTTGTAGCGCCGGCGTTTCGCCGGCATCCTTATTGAGTTTCGAGATTGCGCAAGAAAGCCGGCGAGACGCCGGCGCTACGAAAACCATTCCCACGTCTTTTTCAACCCTTCTTCAAATCCAAACCGCGGATTGTAACCCAGCACATTTTTCGCGAGTGCAATATCCGCCTGCGAATCGCGAATGTCGCCTTCGCGCGGCGCGCCATAGTTCGCCTTGGCGGCCCGGCCTGTAATTTTCGCAAGCAGCGCGAGCGTCTGATTCAAAGTGATGCGGTTGCCCGTCCCAATATTGATGGCGTGTCCCGGCGCATGCCTCGCTTCCGAGGCCAGCAGATTCGCTGCAACCACGTTGCGCACATAAATGAAATCGCGCGACTGCTCGCCATCCCCATACACGGTCGGCTGCGTCCCCTCTTTAATGGCGGCGTTAAACAGCGACAGCACGCCCGAATAGGCGATCCGGGATCCTGCCGCGGCCCGAACACGTTGAAATATCGCAGCGCCACGAATTCGAGCCCGTGCATCTGCTGAAACACCCGCCCATACGCTTCTCCCATCAATTTCGAGATGCCGTAGGGAGAAATCGGCGCGGGGACAACGTTTTCATCGATCGGAAGTGCCGCCGTCTTTCCGTAGATGGCGCAGGAACTGGCGAACACCACGCGCTTCACCCTCGCTTCGCTCGCCGCCACCAGCACGTTCAGCGTTCCATTCACGTTAATCAGATTCGTTTCGATCGGGTCTTTCACCGAGCGCGGCACCGACGTCTGCGCGGCCAGATGAATCACGCAATCCGCGCCCCCGCACGCCCGGCGAACCGCATCCAGATTCGTGACGCTTTCCTCGACGAACTCGATTTCCGATTTTACTCCGGCCAGGTTTCCGATTTTGCCGGTCGACAAGTCGTCCAGCACGGTCACGCCGTGCCCTCCGCGAACCAACTCGTCCACGGTGTGCGAACCGATGAATCCAGCGCCTCCGGTCACCAGGTAGCGCATCTATGTTTTTCCTTCTCTTGTATCCGCATTCATGGCCGCGCATGTCTATCCCGGGATTATCTTCCCGCCGCACGCCCGGAAGAAGCCATCTTGTAAACTGCATCCCCGACATAGCTGGTCTCAGAGTCGTTTTTTTTGTACCCTGAATATAGCGCGCCCGCTCGACGATGTCATGGCCTCCGGGGCGGCACGCTGGAAAGGGCCCTGGCCCGCCAGTTGATCGATGCCCTGATGTTGTTCCGTCCCAATTCCGAATTTCGCCGGCCCATTGTCGCGGTCACGCTGCTGGCCGCGTCGCTGATTCTCACGCCATGGGCCTCGGCCCAAAAAACAAAGCGCGCGAAGCCTCCGGCAAAAGCCCCCGCGCCGCCCGCGGCCCCTGCCGCGGTTCCCGTTCCGTTCCGGCCCGGCGAATCGCTCGAGTATCGCGTCCTGTTCTCGAAATACGCCGTGAATGCCGCGAAAATCGAAACCACCGTAATCGAACAGCGCAATTTTTTCGGCCATCTCGCATGGCATTTCCGCGCCGTCGCGCACACCATGGACACCACGCGGATGCTTTTCGCGATTGACGACGAGTTCGATTCCTATACCTCCGCCGCCAACCTGTTTTCCCTGCAATACGAAATGTATCTGCACGAGCAGGGAAAAGACCAGACATCGGTCTACCGCATGACCACCGACGCCGATCCCGCGCCCCCGAACGTTACCGCCGTCCGCGTGGTCGCCGGCACGCGTGACGCCATCAGTTTTCTTTACGATCTCCGCGCCGCCGATTGGCAGCGCACGCCGGAACTTCGCGCCCCGGTCTTCGACGGCCGGCGCCTGTATGACGTGATCGCCCGCGTGGATATGCCGCAAGGCAGTATCACCGTGCCCGCCGGAAATTTTCCCGCCTTCCGCGTCGCTCTCCGCCTGTTCGATCACGGCAAGGAGCTCGCGGACACGCGCCTGTGGGTCTGGATTGCCCGGGACGCGGCGCATACTCCCGTCCTGGTCGAAGCCGATATTCCCTTCGGCACCGCCCGCATCGAACTCGCGCATTTGCCTTGAACGCCTCTTAATGCGCTGGCGCCACATAGCCGCGCACCTCAAGCGCACGGCAGTTGAAGTGCCGCCTGATTTCCAGCTACTTGTTCTTGATAGTTTCCGGCTGCGGTGCGGTCCAAACGTCCGAGGAAAAAGCAATGGACCAGAAATCCGGGGAGGGTGCGAGGAATTTGAGGCCGACCTGCGTTGTGCCGTCCGTGGGCGAGCCCACATAGCTGACCATGCAGAACTGCTCCAGGTTCGTCGCCGGGTTAAACAGGCGCAGCGTTTGCCCCGTTTCCACTTTGCTTTCCAACGCGATCAATGCGCCGTGCTCGTTGACCACCAGCGTCCGCGTTTCTTCCACGAATGACGATCTCGCAGGAGCGGCCTCGGAGCGGACCGTGATCGGCAGGCTAAGTATGACTCGCTGGCTGCGCCGCCTGGTTGTTTCCGGCGAGCCTTTGCTTGGATTCCAGGTGGACATGGGCATCGACGCTCGAGGCCGCGCGCAATCGTCTTTTGACGGGCCTGCGGCGCGAAAGCCTTCGCTTTGCGATTATCCTATGGCTCGCAAGAGCCCGCCGCGCTATACGAGAACGATTTTATTGCGGTGCCGCGCGATGCGCCGCGTGACGTTGCGCGTATCCACCACCAGTTGCGCGGCTTCAACGATCATCTGGTAGTCGTAGCTGGTGTGGTCGGTGGCGATCAGCACGCAGTCGTACGCCGCCAGGGATTTCGCGTCGATCGGCACCGACTTCATTCCCTGAAAATTGTAGTGCCGCAGCTTTGGAATTTCCGGGAAGTACGGATCGTTGTAGTCCAGTTTTGCCCCGCGCGCCGTCAGCAGTTCGAGAATTTTCAGCGAGGGCGATTCCCGCAAGTCGTCCACGTCCTTCTTGTAGGCCACGCCCAGCACCAGGATCCGCGATCCTTTGATCGATTTTTGCCGGTCGTTCAGCGCCGACGCCGTGGAATTCACCACGTTGTACGGCATCTCGGTGTTCACTTCTCCCGCGAGTTCGATGAAGCGCGTCGCGAAATCGTACTCCCGCGCCTTCCACGAAAGATAAAACGGATCGACCGGAATGCAGTGTCCGCCAAGTCCCGGCCCCGGATAAAACGGCATGAATCCGAACGGCTTGGTGGCCGCCGCGTCGATGACTTCCCAGATGTCGATGCCCATGCGCAGGCTCAGCATCTTCAGCTCGTTCACCATCGCGATGTTCACGCAGCGGAAAATATTCTCCAGCAGCTTGGCCATTTCCGCGGCCCGCGTCGAACTGACCGGCACCACGCGGGAAACGATCTGCGCGTACAGCGAACACGCGGCTCGGCCCGACGGCGGATTGATGCCGCCTACCACTTTCGGGATCTGCGCCAGTCCGTACTGCTTGTTACCCGGATCCTCGCGCTCGGGCGAAAACGCCAGGAAAAAATCCGTTCCGATCTGTTCGGCGTCCGGCCCCTGGGCGATCGGGCACTTCATTCCCGTCGATTCCAGGATCGGCAGCACCAGTTCCTCGGTCGTGCCGGGATAGGTCGTCGATTCCAAAACGATCAGTTGCCCGCGCTGCAGGTGCGGGCGAATCGATTGCGCGGTCTGCTCCACGTATGAAAGATCCGGCTCGCGCCTCTGGTCCAGCGGCGTGGGCACGCAGATGATCACCGCGTCCATTTCCGCGATGCGCGCAAAATCGTTGGTCGCGCCGAAATGCTTGGATTGCACGAACTGTTGAATCTTGTTTTGCGGAATGTGCTGGATGTACGTTTGCCCGCGGTTCAGCTTCTCGATTTTCGCCACGTCGGTGTCGAATCCGGTGACGCGGTGGCCGGCCTCGGCAAATCGCAGCCCCAGTGGAAGTCCCACGTATCCTAGCCCGATGATTCCAACGCGGAGTTGCGAGCCCTTGAAGTATTCCGGCCTTCGATCTGTCGCCATTGAGGTGGGTTCCAATCCTTTCGAATTTTTTCTTTCTTTCCGATATGAATCTTGCGGGCTGCACGCTTCACTTTCAGCTTCGCGACGGCGAAGCGTCCCGCGAAAGAAAACCGCGCCCTTGGCCGACTATAGCAATATTCCGGTCCGCAAAATACCCGCTCCGAGCGCCGTTGTGCCTCAGTCGCCAATCACAATGACAGTAACCGCTCTCCATTTGCCGGTTTGGAATTGCAAATCAGGGCAGCGGAACGCGTTCACGTCGTTGCGCCATGCCGCTGGTAACACAGCAGAATCAGATCGGCTCTGCGGCGCACTCCAAACTTGCTCAGCAAATTGGAAACATGGAATTTTACGGTTCGCTCGGAAATATTCAGTTTATTTCCGATCTCTTTGTTGGCCAGGTTTTCCAGCAGGCAATTCAGAACTTCCTGTTCCCGCCGGCTCAGCGTGGCCGTACTATCCGCTTTCAGTCGGCGGCTGGTCGTGCCGCCCAAAATTGAATCCACGAATCCCGAAAGGACCGCGCGCGGAACCCAGAATCCACCCTCGGCCACCAGAGGAAGCGCCCGCGGCAGCTGTTCGCGGGCTTCCGCGTAGCTGAGCAGGCCTTTGGCGCCCATCTGCAGCAGCGAATAGCTTTCCGAAGAGTCGAATTTTTCCGCCACCACGATGATGCGTGCTTCCGCGTGCGCCTCCAGTATGTTTGTCAGCAGCGCCCCGGCGGCGGGCCGCGCCACATGCGCGTCCACCACATACACCACCGCATTCGGCACTTGAATGTGCCGCAGGTCCGGCCCCAGCGCCGATTCCAGGTGCATGGAAATCAGCTTGAATGACGGATTTGTCAACACGCGTTCAAACTCGCTCAGCACCAGCGGGTGCGGCGACAGCAGACAAACCTGAAGGGCATTCTTCTTGGCCGCTTTTTTCACAGGAATTCTAGGCTAGCCGAACACGCTTCGGGGGGCAAGACTTGGTCAACCGCGAGTTGCGCAGTCGCTAACAGCAGACAGGGCAAGCCGGGTACTTTCCTCACGATCGGGGCGGGTGGCCCGGCCTCTGCTCTTGAACTTCGGGTGCCCTGCCCTTCGTTTTTGGAAGGGCGGGGCTTTTCGCCTTGCTTACCGCATGGTTGCAAAACGATTCATGCAGGGATGAGTTCCTCATAAGACAATCCCCAACTCCGAATCCGTTCTTCCGAGGCCCCGCGCGGGTTACGCTTATGCCTAACTGCGATGACGACCACCACTGAAAAAAAAGCGCGTCGCTATACTCGAGTAGGTTTGCCCAAAGGCATCCTCGTGGCCTGGGAACATTCCGGCATCCGCAAACTATCGCGCGTGAGCGTCGTGGCCCTCGGAGGGCTTTTCATTTCAACGCCGGAGCCTCCGCCCAATGGCGACGCGATTCGATTGATTTTTGAAATTCCGGGCGGCGAGGTGCGTGCGCGCGCCATCGTGCGCGATTGTCAGCCGTGCAAGGGAATGGGCATCGAATTTACCGCCATGGGCCCCGAGGCTCGCGCGCGGCTCCACCAGTTGATGAAAGCCCTCAGCAAAATTTGATCGTGGCGCGTGGGCGTTTTTCGCGAGAATTTCCTATCGTTGCGGAAACACGAACGCCTCGAACATATCCGCGCGGGCCTTGTGATCCGAGGAAATCACCTGCAGCAAATCGGCCACCGAAAGCATCCCCAGAAATTTTTCCGATTCCCCGACAATCAGCAGGTGAAAGATGTCGTGCTTCTCCATCAGCCGCAGGCATTCGTCCAGCTGAAATTCCGGCCGCACCACCACCAGATCCCTCGACATGATTTCCGATACGCGCATCCATGCGGGACATTTATTTTCCGCCGCCACCTTGTCGGAAATGTCGCTCTGCGACACCACCCCCACCAGCCGCCCCGCCGCATCCAGCACTCCCACCGAGCGCACCCGGTGGTCTCGAAGGTAGCGGGCCGTCTCATGCACTGTTGCGTCGTCTTGAATCGAATAAATTTCCTGCCGCGATTTCACCAGGTCCAGAACTCTCATCGGTGAGCCTCCGAATCGGGAGGATAGCTGCTTTAGCCGCATAGTAGGCCGGCTCTCGTCCATTAGCAACTGGATTCCGCCACCGGCCCGCGCGCCCGTCCGGATTTGGAAACTCAAGCGGTTTTCGTAAAGTTCCTGTGGAACTTCAACTAAAATGAAAACCCATTATTTCGAAGGACTGTTTCGGTACACGATGAATCGAGAATGGAGATTTCAGAATGAATTGGGCCCGGGTAAAGATCGCCCTTATTGCGGTGGTTGTTTTTTTCGTCGTCATCCAATTTATGCAACCGCAGCGCACCAATCCGCCCTCGGTTGCTTCCCGGGCGCTATCTGCCCACGTTCAGGTGCCAGCGCAAGTCCAGGAGTACCTGCAGCGAGCCTGCGGCGATTGCCATTCCAATCAAACAGTTTGGCCCTGGTATAGCCGCGTGGCTCCGGTTTCCTGGGTTGTGGTGGACGACGTAAACCAGGGACGCCGGCACTTGAATTTTGACGACTGGGAAGCCCAACAAAGCCCAAAGCAGGCGAACGATCACCTGATCGATCTCTGCAAGGAAATATCGGAGAAGGGCATGCCCCCATTCTCTTATCGATTGGCGCATCCAGCAGTGCAACTGAAAACTCAGGAGATACTTGAGATCTGTTCCTGGACGAGGTCATTTAATGCTGATGGTCAAACCGGACCCGGCACTATTCGATAAATCCGGAGCCAACCGTCCCGACTTGGAACAATGCTCTACTATAAGTGAAACCATTTTCCCATTTTCACGGATTTCCACAGGGATCAATAGAACGCAAGTACTAGTACTCTGAACTCCAGC
Organism: Terriglobia bacterium; assembly: GCA_963779275.1. Lineage (GTDB taxonomy): Bacteria > Acidobacteriota > Terriglobia > Acidiferrales > UBA7541 > Palsa-360. The sequence goes on along the minus strand of CAVZXL010000011.1, from coordinate 95,269 downwards.
CCTCGTTCAAAATTATGATTCCATGGTAGATGGCGTCTTTGACGGAGTAAGAATTTCCCCTCCATTTCGTATCCCAATTCCTAAAAAGTTTGGCTCGCTGTGTGCATTTGGTCAACAGGGGATCGGTTCTTATATCCGCTGACCAGACAACCATGACCACTAAACCCAACTCGAGATCAGCCCTCGGAGACAGAACCAGCCACATTCCTCCTGTAAGCGTCATTTTTGGCCGGACCACGGTCATGCGCTCGATCCGGCAGAAAATCGAGAAGGCCGCCTCTTCCGGAGTGCCCATTCTGATTCAGGGCGAGAGCGGAACAGGAAAGGGCCTTCTGGCTCTGTTCATTCACAGCATATCGTTCCAGACGAGCACTCCCTTCATCAAAGTGAATTGCGCCGCAATTCCCGGCGCCTTGCTGGAAAGCGAATTGTTTGGCTACGAAAAAGGCGCGTTCACCGGAGCGCAGGCGGTCAAACCGGGACGCGTGGAATTGGCCGACGGCGGCACTCTCTTCCTCGACGGCATCGACGAAATCGACATGTCCCTGCAGGCGAAATTGCTGCAACTCCTGCAGGACGGGCAATTCACCAGGATCGGCGGCCAGGAAGACCGCAAGGTCCGGATTCGCGTGATCTGCGCGACCAATCGCCGCCTCGAGGACGAAATCGCGCAGGGCCGCTTCCGGCGCGATCTGTTCTACCGGATCAACGTCGTCAGCGTGGAGATGCCTTCGCTGCGCGTGCGCGCCGAGGATATCCGCGACCTGGTCGATTACTTTCTGGAAAATCACTGCGCGCGGCACAACGTTCCCCCGAGGCCTCTCTCGGACGAAGCCGTCCGATTGCTCGAAAAGCATCCCTGGCCGGGAAACATCCGCGAACTTGAAAATATGGTGGAGCGCTACGTCATCCTGGGTTCCGAGGATGCCATCGCCAGCGAATTGTTGAGTTGGGACCACTCCCACGAAGCCCAGGAACCTCAGCTGGAGGGTCAAATCCACCTGAAAAAAGTCACCCGCCAGGCCGTCCATGACTTGGAACGCAAGATCATCATGAGCGTGCTGGAGGCCAACCGCTGGAATCGCAAACGCACTGCCAGCGCTTTGAAGATCAGTTATCGAGCCCTTCTCTACAAGATTCGCCGCGCCGGGCTGCCGCCCAAGCGCAGCGTAACCGCCGAAGGTTCCAAACCCAACCGTCCTGCAGCGTCGGCCGATTAATTCGCCCTCTATCTGAATCCCCCATTGGTCGGCCCACTAAAAGGTCTAGCCCGAGGTTTGTTCGCAAATTGCGGCACTCATGCAGGTCAATTAGTTGAAAAACAGCGGCAACTTATAGAAAACGAGTTCCGTACACCTCAAAATGGCACACCGAAAGCCGGACTCGTCCCTGGATTTGGGCGGCCCTATGTAAGCCATTCCAACGGAAACGGTTACCATCAAAATGGGCAATGACAAGTTTCGTCGTGGAAATCAATTTCCACATTGTGGTACTCTTCGATCCTAATGGAGGAGATTAATCGACCTCTTTTTCAGTTGCTTTGAACGCTCGTAAGTATCGTAAAAATAACTAACTTAGACCTAATTGAAATCGTTCTTTTACACAGATGCCGGCATGGCCCATACGTTGCTCTTGAACCTAAGCCGCTCGTGTATCGGGCGTCTGGTGTTTTCAGGTGCTACGTGGTTATTCAGACTGACGAAAATTTGATCTCGCTGGGGAACATCGGCGCGCGCGCCGGGCTCAACCAGTATTACGTGCAGGGCACAAGCCCCGCCATGCGTGCGCTGGAGCGCACCATCGCGGATATCGCCCCCACGGAGATCCCCGTTCTGCTGGTCGGAGAGAGCGGCACGGGCAAGGAAGTGGTGGCGCTGGAGATTCACCGGCTGTCGCGCCGCTGGAATGAAGCTTTTGTCAAATGCGGGTGCGCGGGCCTGTCCGCGGACTCGCTGGTAACGCGCCTGCAGAGCGTCGAGAATAACGGTGGGGAAGGAACGGCCGGAGGCGGCTCCTTGTTTCTGGACGAAATCAGCCACCTGGAATCGGCCAGTCAGGCGCGCCTGCTGAATTTGCTGCCGGATGGGAACGGCAACCCTTCGGCCGGCTGCCACAGCGTCCGGATCATCTGCTCGACCACGCGCAATCTCGAGGACGAGATGCGCAACACGCGTTTTCGCGAAGAGCTTTATTACCGGATCAGCGGCGTTCAACTCCGCCTGCCTCCCCTGCGCAACCGCAAGGAAGACATTCCCGCGCTGCTCGATTTCTTCTTGAAGAAATACGCGAGTCTGTTCGGCCGTCCCGAACCTCAGCCCAGCGCGGGCATTATGCATTTGCTGCTGGGTTACACTTGGCCCGGGAACATCCGCGAGCTGGAAAATGTCGCCCGCAAGATGGTGGCGCTGGGCGATGAACAGCTTGCCGTACACGATCTTGCCAACGGAAATGCGGCGAAAAGCTCTGAGTCGGCTCCGGTGCCGGCCCGCGCTCCGCGCACCGATCCTGCGCCCGTGCGCTCCTTGAAGGAAGCGGCGCGGGAAGCCTCGCGCCACGCCGAACGCGCGCTGATCCTAAGCCAACTGGAACGAACACACTGGAACCGTAAGCGAACCGCACGTGAACTGCAAATCAGCTACAAAGCGTTGCTCTACAAGTTGAAGCAACTGGGGCTGGACGGAACCGAGCGCCCGGAAGAGCAATGAGGAGGAAGGCATGAAACGAGGATTACTTATCGCCGCCGCGCTCTTGCTGGCGGCTGCAGGAAATACCTGGGCAGCCCAGGATCAAAAAGATAAAAAGGTGAAATGAAGGGTACACCCGTCGCCTCGGCGCGAAACGGCGTCGATGGCGCTGATGCCGCCAAACCCGCGGTCACGCCTGCCACCACCGACCCGGCCTATCAGATTGGCCCCGAGGATGTGCTCGATATCAGCGTGTGGAAAGAGCCGGACGTCAGCCGCGTGGTTCCGGTGCGTCCCGACGGCAGAATTTCCTTGCCGCTTATTAATGACGTACAGGCTTCCGGAATGTCCCCGCAGATGCTGGCTAAGACCATTTCCGAGAAACTCCACAAGTACCTCAATGATCCGCAAGTGACGGTCATCGTCACGCAGATCAACAGCCAGCGCGTGTACGTGGTCGGCGAAGTGCTCCGCGCGGGCGCTTTCCCGCTCACTCCAGGAATGACCGTGCTGCAGGCGCTTTCCAGCGCCGGAGGCTTCACCACGTTTGCCGACGTGAAGAAAATTCATGTCATGCGGCTGAGCGACGGCAAGCACGTCGAAATGCCCTTCAATTACCGGGACGTCCTGAAAGGCGATAACCCCGATCAGAATATCAAGCTGCAACCGGGCGACACCGTCGTCGTCCCGTGAGAGGTGACACCATGAAGCTACGACAAACACTTTGTGGTCTTGCCCTCGCAGGGTTGACCTGCGCCGCCGCGGTTCACGCGCAAGCCCAGAATCCAAATTCGGCGGGCCCCGGCGGCGGTTACAATCAGCGGCCCGCGCCGGCAGCGCGCGGCGTTTCCGCCGGCGATTCTCTGCCCAACGATCCCTCGCAGGTTACCCCGGATAGCAATACTTTGTCTGGGGCGCAGCTCTATGGAGTGGGTTCGCTGGAACACGCGCGCAATACCTTTGATCCCACGCTCTCGTTTTCCGAACTCGGGGAGACCTATCCTCCAACGCCGGGCCAGCCCAACCAACGCAATCTGTTCTCGCAGACGCTGCTTGGCGGAGGCTTGAATTTCGATCGCACCTGGAGCCGCTATCACCTGACTGCCATCTACAACGGCGGAGAATCCCTCACCCGCGGCTCTCAATATCTGAACTCCCAGTTTCACGACGCAATCCTGATGCAGGAAATTGCCTGGGCGCGCTGGCGCCTGCTCCTGCGCGACGATTTCACCGCGTCGCCCGGCGCTTCCTTTACGGGCACGGGCATGGGCGGGCCAGGTCTCACCGCGATGATTGGCTCGACTTTGGAAAATTCGCTCAATAGCATTGGACAGGGATTTGTTCCTGCCGAATCGATCCAAACCGGCAACGCCATGCGCTACAGCAACGCTGCCATCGGCCAGTTGTCCTACTCCTTCAGCCGCCGGTCCGCGTTCACCTTTGCCGGATCTTACGGATTGCTGAAATTTACCGACGCGGGCTATTTGAGCAGCCACATGGTCACCGGGCAGGCGGGCTACGATTTCCTGCTCGATCCCTCCGATTCCATAGCGTTTCTCGCCAGCTACGGCAAGGTCGATTACACAGGCACATCGAATTACACCAACAACTACCTGGCGGCGATGGCCTTCGGACGAAAAATCACGGGGCGTCTGGCTTTCCAAGTCGTCGCCGGCCCCGAGCAGATTCAATTCGCCAACGGAGCCAGCGGCAAACTCTGGTATGCCTCGGTGGACAGCATCCTGACCTATGATTGGCGCCGTGCCGGCTACTCGCTTTCGTTCATGCGGGGCCTAAACTCAGGCTCCGGCGTCTTCCTGGGCGCTGAGAGCAACACTCTCACCCTCGCCGCGCACCGCCAATTTACGCGGGCCTGGGTCGGCTCGATTAACAGCGGGTACGCGATTAATAACAGCCTGGCCGGAACGGGGCAGCCGACCGTGCGGTTTGACAACTGGTTTGTGGGCGGGAACCTCGGCCGGCAACTTGGCTCTCACATACAGCTCAACTTCAGCTATGGAGTTCAGAGGCAGAATAGCCCCGCGGTTTGCCCCGTGGCCAACTGCGGAGTGAACGGCTTTCAGCAGACGTTTGGCGTGACCGTGAACTGGCACCTGCGCCGGAGCGGGTAGCATTGCCGTACAATCAAGGGGTTTGCCGGATCGCGCTTTCCCGCGATGCCGCCCGGCAGGCTGTAAACGAGGAATGGAAGCATGTATAAGAAGTTTTTCGGACTGAAAGAGAATCCGTTCAACGTCAATCCGGACCCGCGTTATCTCTTCCTGACGCAGAACACGCAGGAAGCGCTGGCCTGCCTGACCTATGGCATCGAGACGCGCAAGGGCTTCATCCTGCTGACCGGCGAAGTGGGCACCGGCAAGACCACGCTGGTCAACAAGCTGCTCGAGTGGCTGCACAAGGAGCGTGTTTCCACCGCCTTCGTTTTCAATCCGCGCCTCAGCGTCTCCCAGTTTTTCGATTTCATGATGGCTGACTTCGGCATTCCCTGCGAATCGCGGCAAAAAGGCCAGATGCTGCTGAAGCTCAACCAGTGGCTTTTGGAACGCTATCAGGCCGGCGAGCGCGCCGTCCTCATTGTGGACGAAGCGCAGAATCTTTCGCCCCAAATGCTCGAGGAAATCCGCCTGCTCACCAATCTGGAGACCTCCACCGAAAAACTTCTGCAAATCGTGCTCGCGGGCCAGCCCGAACTCGAGCAGAAGCTCAACCAGCCCCAGTTGCGGCAGCTCCGCCAGCGCATCACCCTGCGCGCCAAGACCCGGCAGCTGACCCTGGAAGAAACCCAGGGCTACATTCAGGAACGTTTGCGCATCGCAGGGGCCGAAAACCTCGACCTGTTCGCGCCGGAATCGATCGCGGCCATCCACAGCTACGCCCGCGGAATTCCCCGCGTCACCAACCTGCTTTGCGAGCATGCCCTGGTCAGCGCTTTTGTCGACCAGAAAAATCCCGTGCCGCCCGAGATCGTTGAAGAAGTCGCGCACGACTTCGAACTCGATACCATCGATCCCACCGCGCAGCCCTCCGCTCCGGCTCCCGGTCAGGCCTCCGCCTCCTTGAGCGGTGCCGATCAGCCCCCGCTGATCGAATCGCTCATGCAGGCCCTGAACACCCTGGTCGACCGCCTGAACCAGGCCGAAGCCGCCATCGAAGCCGAACGCGAGCGAAAACCTTGAAGGAATTTTTCCGAAAGATTTCGAGCGCCGGAACGCGTCTGGGAGATTGTGACGTGCCGAGGGAACTCTAGGTAGGACAGGCTTCACAGGCTGCGGAAAAAGTCCGTCCTCGGCGGAATTAGGGGCAAATCGGGTGATACAAAATCATCGCCCGAAAAAGATCTCGCATCCTGGGTCAACTGTGTGCGATTTATTTTGCGCACTTTTAGCCAAAAGGACTTTTTCCGCAACCTGTGAAGCCTGTCGCTTTGTCCATAGTCCAGCAAATGCCAACCCGATAGGCTGAAGCCTTTCCTATTGGATCGTGGAACGAAGGTTAACCGAAAATCATGATTCGCGTGCGGAGATTGACGGCGTCATTCTTTGCAGAATATGCGGAGAATGGGGATGCACATCCACTAGCGACCGCATAGAAAAAAAACGAGGCCTGAAGTCCTGGTCGGAATCAACCAAACAAATTGAACCGGATAATGCACCACAGCGTGGAAAACCCGTCTTTCCAGGTGATTTTCTTGCCCTCGGCGTAGCTCCGGCCGGCGTAGGAGATGGAAACCTCGTAGATCCGCCAGTTGCCCTTCGAGATTTTGGCCGTGATTTCGGGCTCGAAGCCGAAGCGGTCCGATTCGAGTTTGATGCCCTGCAGGACTTCGCGGCGAAAGACCTTGTAGCAGGTTTCCATGTCGGTCAGTTTCAGGTTCGTGAAAATGTCTGAAAGCAGCGTGAGAAATTTGTTGCCCACGTAATGCCAGAAGAAGTGGACGCGCTGCGGGCCGCCCAGGAACCGCGAGCCGTAGACCACGTCGGCGCGCCCGTCGAAAATCGGTTCCAGAAGAGTCGGGTAGTCCTTGGGGTCGTATTCCAGATCGGCGTCCTGCACCAGGACGATGTCTCCGGTGGCCGCCTCGAATCCGCGGCGCAGGGCCGCTCCCTTGCCGCCATTCTGCGGCTGGAACAGGAACCGGATATTTTCCAGCGAGAGGCGGGCCTTGCCGTTCTGCACCAGGATGTCGCGCTTGCCTTCGGACTGCGCCTTGTCCAGGTCCTCGAGCAGCGCGCGCGTGCCGTCGGAGGATTTATCGTCGATGACCAATATTTCCTTGTCGACCGCAGTCGCCTGCACGCGCAGCAATACTTCCTCGATAAACGCGCGTTCGTTGTAGACCGGTATGACGACGGAAACTTTCATTCGATGGTTCGCTTCTCCGAAAGGAATTCGGCGGCTTCGCGCGGCTCTGGCCGCCGCGATCGCGCCGCGAATCGAATCTCATGATCAACGAGCGGCGCGTGGAACGCAAACAATTTAGCCGCGGCGTTGCCCACCTGATAAGTATGTTTCCGCGCTTCGCCCATCAGGATTCTTGGGCGCGCGGATAGCGCCCTGCCACGGCGTTCCACCGGATCACCAGCAACTCCAGGAGCATCCGCATCCCGTCCGCGGCCACATTTACTTTGGTTCCCGTATCGTGGGACCAGCGCACCGGCACTTCTTCCACCCGCAATCCGTGGCGTTTTGCAAGAAACAGAATTTCGGGATCAAAACCGAAACGTTCAATTCGCTGTTGCTCAAAAATGATTTTGCAGCGTTCCCGGCGGAAGGCTTTGAATCCGCACTGCGTGTCCGAAAACCCGATGCCCATGATCCAGCGCACCATGCGGTTGAACATGATCCCCGCCTGTTCGCGGATGGCGGATTGGTGGATCTTGATCAGGGTCCGGTCCATGGCCCGCGACCCGATGGCGGCGTCAAATCCCCGTTCCCGCAGCGCGGGCAAGAGCTTGTCCGCCTCTTCGATCGGCGTGGAAAGGTCCGCGTCCGTGAACAGCGCGATTTCTCCGCGCGCCTCCAGCATCCCGTGGCGCACGCTGAATCCCTTTCCGCGGTTTGTTCCGTTGGATATCAGGCGCATCTCGGGATGCGTCTGGCTGTAGGCGTTCACCAGGGCCGCCGTCGCATCGGAGGAGCCGTCATCGACGACGATGATTTCGGCGCGGTAGGGACTCGCCCGCACATACGCGACGATGGCATCGAGCGTTTTTGGCAGGCGATTTTCCTCATTATATGCGGGGACGATTATGGAGAGGTCCAGTGGCTGCGAATTCATCTGCGATAGCGCCGCAGCAAACTTGCGGCACGTGGCTTGCCTCCAGGAGGCGGGATTATATCGCCTGCGAATGAATTCGTCCACGCAGCGCGGGAGTCGCGGCGGGCAGGATTGCAAATTGCCGTGAAGAGTGGGGCAGCGGGCTTAGGCCACGGCCGGGTCGCTGCGAATAATTTCGTACCGTTCGATCACAGCGGCAACGCCCACGCGCGAGGAACTGTCTTCCGGAGACCGGTCGACGCGAACGACCTTGCCCATGGCGCGAATGAAAACTTCGGTCCCTCGGGTGACTTCGGACGGCAAGGTCAGGGTGATATCCAGTTCGGCTCCGGCTCCTAGGTCCTGATCGATTGTGAAGTACAGCCCGCGCGTGGAAATATCACGCGTCTTCCCGCTGCGCGAGGAAATTTCCTTATCGACCGGTACTCGGATGATGATCGGGAGGGCAAGATCATATCGACGTGCTGTGCGACGCTCGCTCATCTTCCCCTGAACCCCCGAATTCGAAAAAAATAACGCATTCCCCTGTATGAATTCCATGCAGGTATGATTCCAAATCAGCCCGGTCCTGGCCGCATGCTTAAAACTTTCCGATTCATGCGCTATAGTCGTTGGATGCAGCCGCTGCTTAGTTGTTGCCTGATCGCACGCCCGGAACGATCTTCAGTTCCGAATATCGGTTCCCATCCATCCAAACTATACCATGGTAAGCGTTTAGCGGAATGAGACAAACTTGCATCCGTTTATAATTGTTACTCTTACAGGCGAAAAGGTTCCATTGTTTTTCGCGGTACGATGGATTTGGATGTCATTTCACCCGCGCCCGCCTTCCATCAGATGCATGAACCCTTGAGAGCGCGCACTTGATCCGGATGGCGCCTGGTGAACTTAGAACTTTGAGAAACTTGCGTATCCCGAATATGCAGGGAATTGCGATATAGTGGCTGCCTAGCTCTGCCGGCCGGCAGGGGCCAGGCCCTCCGCGACCGGGTCGGGCTTGGGGGCGTCTTTTTCTTTCGCCAGCCTTGGAAGTTCCGCGCCCCGCGCGTCCGGTATCGAGCCCGAACTGGCGAATTTTATAGAGCAGAGCCTTGTAGCTGATGCCGAGCATCTTGGCCGCATCCTTGCGGCACCAATGCGTTTTTTCGAGCGCATCGGCGATCGCTTCCATCTCCGCTTCGTCCTTCAAGCCGCGCACCAGCGCTTTCAGCCCTTGCTCGCGCGCCGGAGTCGCTTCTTCTCTTGGCGAAGTGCGCTGCCGCGTGGCCGACATTTCCAGAAGTTCGCGGAAGCTGCCTTCGTCGTCCTCCAAAATCACATAGCGCTTCACGAAATTTTCAAGTTCCCGCAAATTTCCCGGCCAAGGATAGCGCACCGCTGCTTCCAGCAGGTGCTGCGAGGGCTCCATCGGCTCCTTGCTGAATTTTTCGCTGTATTTCTGCAGGAAATGGCGGAAGAGCAGCGGAATTTCCGAGGTCCTCTCGCGCAGCGGCGGTACATTGATCGAGAGCACGTTGAGGCGGTAGTACAAATCCTCGCGCAGTCTCCCGGATTTCATGGCTTCCTGAATTTCCACGTTGGTGGCGGCCAGTACGCGGACATCCACGTCAATTAACGTGCGGCCGCCCAGGCGCGAAAACTGGTGATCCTGCAGGACGTGCAGCAGCTTGGCCTGGAGGTGCGGGCTCATTTCCGCGATTTCATCCAGGAAGATTGTGCCCTTGGTGGCCAGCTCGAATTTTCCGGGCTTCGAGCGCACCGCTCCGGTGAACGCGCCCTGCTCAAAACCGAACAGTTCCGATTCCAGCAATTCTCCGGGGAGCGCCGCGCAATTCACCTTAATAAACGCCTGGTTGCGCCGCGTCGATCGCATGTGAATCATGCGCGCGACCACTTCTTTTCCCACGCCGCTTTCGCCGTAAATGAATACCGGAACGTCGACCGGCGCAATCTGCAAAATCTGCTGTCGAATGCGCACCATCTGGGGGCTGGCGGCCAGGAAGCACAGGTCTTCGGTGATGGTGTCGCAATATTCCCGCAAAGCCTTGTTTTCGGCGCGCAACTGCTGCTTCTGCCGGCACTTCAGCATGGCCACGTCTAGTTCGGCTTTTTCAAACGGCTTGGTCAGGTAATCCTGGGCGCCCAGGCGGATGGCTTCCACCACGTTGCCCACTTCGTTGGAACACGAAAGCATGACCACGTTCAGAGACCTGTCGATCATCATCAACTGCTTCAGGGTCTCCAGGCCGTTCAGTTCCGGCATCAGGACGTCCAGGATAATGAAGTCGGGGCGGTCGCCGGCCTCGATTTTCTCGATGGCTTCCTGCCCGGAAACCACCGTCTCGACCTCATACCCTTCAACCTCGAGCAGCGTGCCCAGGTACTTTCGTATGCTGGGTTCGTCGTCGACAACGAGAATTCGTTCTTTTTCAGCCATAGGACCTGCCTTCATCGTGCCAAAAATCATCGTACCTAAATTTTTCCGGCCTAACTATTATCTATCGGCAGAAGGAACGTAAAAGTACAGCCCCGCCGCGGTTCGCTATCCACCCAGATCTTGCCGCGGTGCGCCTGCACCAGCCGCTTGGCAATCGCCAGGCCGAGTCCCATGCCCGAGGAACTTCGGTCCACGCGCACAAAGTCCTCGAAGATTTCCTGGTGGTGTTCGGAGGCGATGCCCGAGCCGGAATCCGATACGGAAACCTTGATGCCGTTCGCCGCTTGCGTGCGCTCGCGCCGGCGGTCCAGAGTTTGCAATTCTTCCGCCGTGCGCCGCTCCCAGAAATGGAGTTCCGCGCGCAAGTGCACATTGCCGCCCGCAGGCGTATGCTTCAGCGCGTTGTCCAGCAGATTGGCCACGGTCTGCTGCACTTTTTGATAATCGAATTTGAAAATCGGCAAGTTGCTGTCCAGCGTGGTCTCCAGCCGGACCTGCTTGCGCACGAACGCCTCGCGCCACCGCGTCGCCAGTTCGCCCAGGCAATCCCGCAGATCGTTTTCCCGCAGATGCAGCACCAGCTTGCCGCTTTCCAGCGCCGAATAATTCAGGAACATGGAAACCAGCCGCACCAGCCGCTCGCAACTTTCCTTGGATTCCTGCAGGATGTCCCGCTGCTTGTCCGTAAGTTTTCCCAGCGAACCCGATAGCAGCAGGTCGTAGTAGCCCTTGATCACCGCCAGCGGCGTCTTCAATTCATGCGCGGCCGAAGCCAGGAATACCGTTTTCTGTCGATTCACTTCCTGCAAGCGCAGATACGCGGCCAAAAGATTCCGGTAAGTGATTTCCCGCTCCTGCAAAAGTTCCTGCACGGTATGCTGTGGAGCGGCCGCGGAGCGCGCATCGATCTGTTTGGCCTTGGCCTCGAGAGAAACCACCAGCCAGTCCGCATCCGGCAGCCACTGAATCCGCGCAATCGCACCGCCCGAGCAACATTCGAACTTCGAATCGATCTGCTGCTTCCCGCCTTCGATTTGCTCCTCGATCGCTTTCGGCCCGATCTGCAGCAGGTCGGTAAACAGATTTAAGTCCGGTCCGTACGTGAATCCATGAGCCGCCAGGCGCTCTTTACCCCGCGCATTCGCCAGCAGGAACTTGCCGGCGCGGTCGGAAACCAGTACCGTATCTTCCAGCAAATCCAGCAGCATCGCCAGGGAATTGACCGGGACCGACTCTTTGGCAGGCGATTCGAAGATGGGACTACGGCTCAACGGGCTCTCCTAGGACACTTGAACGTTAAATGGACCGGATTGCTCCATTCAATTTTCTTCGGTTTATTAGCGGGGGACCAGAAGGGATACTGTCAAAAGGGGACAACGGTGTCAATGGTAAATGGGTCCTATTTTGCGCATATATAGGAAACCAGTTGCCAATTATGCTAGGGGTAGTTGTGGAAAACAGATTCCGCCTCTGTTTTTGGTCATACAACTCGCTTAGAATCTGCAGATTATGGGATGGTGGATTTATCACAGGCCGTGGCATGCGATGTGCTCGAAAGTGAATGGTACTAGTGCGAAAGTACTAGTCCCGAACACTGGGAAATCGTTTTCCCATACCCTGGTTTGTAGAGAAAGCGAAGGTATGCGTCTATCCTCCGCAGAGCGGCGGCATTCTCAACGCATTCATGTTCAGATTCCTATGTTCATTCGCGGCGTCGACTCCGCCGGAGTGGAATTTCTGGATCTTACCAAGACCCTCGATATCAGCGCCACCGGGGCGTATTTGGCGAGTCCGCGATTGCTGCGTTCCGACCAGCTTCTGAATCTCACGATTCCCGCTCCCCCTTCGCCGACCGCGACCATGCCGTCGGAGACTCCTCCGATCCAGGCACGCGTGCGGCGCCATGGGGCTTCCGGGGGAATTTATCTGCTGGGCGTGGAGTTCGTCCGGCCGCTCGATTAGCGGCGCGCCGGAATGTGGTGGAAGGGAAGGTATGGAAAGAGCTGGAAAGTATGTGCAATTGTTTGCATGCTTGGTGGCGCTGGCCTTCCGCCTTTCCAATTGGTTATAATGAGCCGGCTATTACCAATTTCAAATCAGCGCCTTGGAAGAAGCGACCCGTTTTCCCGATTTGCGCTGGTTTGATGGCCGTTCTCGTGCATGCATCTTTGAGTATCCTCTCTCCGCGCCCGTCCCGCGTTGGGGTAATCTAAAGGTTCAACGGAATTTTTGATGCCGAACCCTGGTGCGCCCAACCCACCACGATGGTCCGCCGAGGACTCTTTCCTCGAGCTGTTGATCGACACGCTCGATAATCTGGATGGGCCCGCGCGCGGGCAATTCCTGCAGCGTTTCTTCCGTTCCATCGCCCAGGTGGAACTGGACGAGACACAAAGCCTCAATCTGTGGGAGCAGGCGCTGGTCCGGAAGCGGGAACTTTCCGAGAGCCTCGGCAAACGCGTCGCCTTCCAGGCGGCGCTGCTGGATGTCCTGGCGTCAGCGAATCTGCTGCGCCTTCCCGTCCTGATGGAATATGAGGAGCTGCGAAAGCTGCAGATCAATGCCGCGACCGATCCGCTGACGGGTCTTTACAACCGCCGTTTTTTCGACGACTTCTTCGACAAGGAACTCAACCGTTCGGTCCGCTATACCCACCGGCTGGCACTTGTCGTTTTCGACCTGCACCGGTTCAAGGAAGTAAACGACCGCTATGGCCATCCGCAAGGGGACTTGCTATTGCAAATGGCGGCTTCCACGCTGCGCAAATCCCTGCGTACTTCAGACTATGCATTCCGCATCGGCGGAGACGAGTTCGCTTTGCTTCTTCCTCAATCCGATCCGGAGCAAGCGGCCGCCTTGAGCCGCCGCTTGCGCGCCGCCTACGCCGCGGCCATTGAGCCTCTGATGATGGGCATACCTCTGGCATTGGATTTTGGCCTCGCGGTTTATCCCGATGATGGCGAAGTGAAGGAAGTCCTGATCCGCGTCGCCGATGAGCGGCTCTATCAGCTCAAGAACGGAGCCCTTCCATCGCAGCGGGCTCGAGGCGTTTCGCCCGTTCCGCCCGCGCCGGAGCCGCAAGTGCAGCAAGTTCGCGCTGCGCCGAAGCCTTCCCCTGAGGCGATCCCCGCCGCCGCGCCTTCGACCAAGGAGGTCAAGGAGTCAGACCGCAGGCGATGGGAAAGAGTTTCGCTGGCCAAGACGAACGCCTACGCACTGATCGGAGAGGGAGTTGAATTTACCGCGCGAGTGATCGATCTAGGCTATGGAGGGGTGGCGCTGGAAACATCGCGCCCTGGAGATCTCACCGAAGACTTTCATGCCGTGCTGCACGTGCCGATTCTGCCACCGGTGCGCGTCAATTTGCGGCGCGTCTATCAAGGGCCAGGAATTGCCGGAGCCACGCGCATCGGCTGCTCGTTCGTAACGTAGCCAAGTAGAACAGGCTTCAGCCTGTCGCTTCTGATTTTGTATTTCCCACACCGATTCTCACCGACCCCGACAGGCTACCCTTCGTCTGCATCAGGATAAAAAGCCAATCCTCCTGCAACCGCCTCATTGCAGCAGTCGATGCAGCCGTTCGTCAAACGGGCTTCCCAGCGAAGGCTGAATCTGTTCGCGAAACTTCTTAGTGTGCGCGGCGGCGAGGTGCGAGTCATACGCCTGTTGATCCTGCCAGACCTCGACGATGGAGAAATGATTTCCGCGGTCGGCCTGCACGTACACTTCGATGCGCACAGATCCCTTGTCCTTGCGCGTGTCGACGGCATACTGCTGCAGCAGTTTGGTCACGCTCGCCGCGTCGGTGGGCACCGAATCCACGTGAATCACCGCGTAAATCGCTCCGCTCTTTGAGGCCTCCTGCGATCGGGCCGGCGCCGCAAACCAGGTTGCCGCCAGCAGTAACACCATACAAGTCTGCAGCACGCGTCGCGTCCTGCCATTCCATGTCAATAAATTCGGCATTTTCCGCCTCCTGAAGTTCGGGTCTGGGCTCCGCTTGGAGCCCAGCTAGAACACCTGTCTGGGCTCCGCTTGGAGCCGGCACAGATACCCGCCGCCCACATAGGAAATCCCCAGAACGGCGCACGCAGCATACTATAAGCCCAACACGGGAGAACGATACAAATGCCGGCCAGTTAGGACAAGCGCTCTTGCCAGTCTCTTTCGACCTTGACCAGGCCTGCGCGGACAGACAAGAGTGTCTGTCCTACCCGGTGCTTGGCACAGCTTGACGGATCGCGTATGATTGAAAATTGTCCGCTGACCAAGCGACGCGACTGTAGGCCCGGCGCCTGACCGGGAATCGCGCAGACCGGCCAGCCGGCGGGAGATCTGCCATGAAACCGAATATTCACCCGGACTACCACACCGTTACCGTGCATTGCGCCTGCGGGCACACGTTCCCCACGCGCTCCACCATCAAGGGCGAATTGCTGCGAGTCGAAATCTGCTCCAATTGCCATCCTTTTTTCACCGGCAAGCAGAAACTTGTGGACACCGCCGGCCGCGTCGAGCGCTTCACCAAGAAATACGAGAAGGCCGCCGAGGCGCAACAAGTCATCAAGGACGCCAACAAGAAGAAGCCATCGTTTTGAACAGGCGCGTGCGGAAAGCTGCCATATAGGAGGTCCGACCTTTAGGTCGGACAAGCAGTGTTGGATAATAGGGCCTTCAGGCCCTGAAGCTTCAGGGCCTGAAGCCCTAATAAAATTCCGGACTGAAGGTCGGGGCTGAAGCCCCGACCTCCTGGAAGACGCCACCTTCGACCAATTTCCAAATTCGGACTTTGCACAAATGTACGGCGGCTTTTCAGGTTCCGCAATCGGGTGCGGGCTCTACTTGGAGCCCGCCGCAATAGTGTAGAATGCCGCGCCAGACATGGCCGCTCAACCGATGACATCTCCGCAGCCGGATCGCGTGCAGTTCCAGACAGCCGTGCCGCGCGTCACGCTGCGTAACTCGTTCGCTCATCCCTTCGACTCGGCCATGGCCGCGGCGCGCACCTGCTACGCGCCGCGCCTGATCGGCCCCGAGGAAATCACCGACAAGCAGCGCCTGCAGATCGGCGCGTCCACGTTTTACGGCGGGCATCACACCGTCTACCAGCACGCGCACTTTGAATTCGGCTTGGAAAACGTCAGCCGGCAATTTGTCTGGTCGTTCCTGCACGCGCACCCGTTTTACAACTCCGAGCAGCAGAGCCAGCGCTACGTCCGCCTTACGCATGCCTCCGCTTATCTCCCGCCCGAGGTTCCCGGATTTGGCCCGGCCGAGCGCGCCATTTACGAAGACGCCGTGGCGCGCGCCTGGGGCTATTACAAACAGCTGACCGCGCTGCTCGAAGGCGACGCGCGCGAAATCCTCGGCGACATCTGGCACATCAGTCCGATGTCGCATCGCAAGCGCGTGGAAAAAGTGGATCGCCAGGCAGGCAAGCGCGCCATCGAAGTCGCGCGCTACGTCCTGCCCGTCGCGGCCGCCACCACCATGGTGCACACGCTTTCCGGCATCGTGCTGCATCGCCTGCATCGCATGGCGGCGGCGTCCGATACGCCGGCCGAGGCGCGCGCCGTGGTCGGCGAAATGGTCGCGCGGGTCCGCGAGATCGACCCGCAATTTTTCGATCGTTTTGAGAATGCGCCGATGGAGCAGGAGGAAATGCCGGAATGGTCGCGCCCGGCTGCTACAGCGGACGGCAGAAGCATTCGCCCGCGAATTCGATGCGCGCCTGGCCGGCCGCGTCTCCCTGCTCACGGATTTTTCGCCGAACGCGCCGCGCGTGATTGCCGAATCCTACCGCGCCGTCCTCGGCCTCACCGAAAGTGCCTGCCCGGACGCCGAAGCCATCGACCTGCTGCTGAATCCCGCGCGCAACGCGTATCGCCTGGAGACGCTCAACATCGGCGTGCACGCGCCGATCATGCGCGCATTGCAGCACGCCAATTTCACGTTCGCCAAAAAAATCAGCCACACCGCCGACAGCCAGGACCAGCGCCACCGCATGGTCCCCGGCTCGCGCCCGCTCCTGATGCTGGCCGATACGCGCTCCCCCGATTTCGTCACGCCCATGCTCATTGCCGGCAACGCGCAGGCCCGCGAAGTTTACGAGCGCGCCATGGCCGACGCCTGGTCCGCAAAAAACGAATTGCTCGACCGCGGCGCGCCCGCCGAAATCGCTCTCTACCTGCTGCCCAACGCGAAATCCATTCGCCTGGTCGAAACCGGCTCGCTGCTTCACCTGCTGCACAAGTGGACCATGCGCACCTGCTTCAACGCGCAGGAGGAGATTTACCAGGCGTCGATGGAAGAGGTCGAGCAGGTCCGCGCCGCGCTACCGTCGCTGGGCAAATACCTCGGCCCGCCGTGCTACATCCGCGCCGGCATCACCACGCCCATCTGCACCGAAGGCTCGCATTTCTGCGGCGTAAAAGTCTGGCAGGAATTTCCCAAGATCGAGCGGCGCATTTGATGACGTTTGCGTTGGACGTCCCAAGGCCGCTGGGCGTGCTGGTTTGCGGATCAATTCCAAACGTCGCCATTCCAAGCGAACTTTGTTTGGGGGATAGGCGATACGCCGTCATTCCGAGCGAAGCGAGGAATCCAACTTCGTCCGATCGCCAAAGAAGGAGGGATTCCTCGCTTCGCTCGGAATGACGGCCTTAGTTGGTCTGTGTGCACCATGCAAGCTCCGACCAAACTCCAAATGACCAGCCGCGGCAGCCTCGCCTATTACCTCGCCGCATGGGTCTGCGGCTGTTTCTTCATGGCGCTGGCGTTCTGGCTCGAAATGCAATTTTCCCGCAGCGTTTCCCTGCAGGGAACCTTTCAGAGCGTAAGTTTTCTGGGATTCTGCTTCTTCGGACTGATCTTCGGCGCCGTCCCGTCACTGCTATTCGGATGGACGTTGCGCCGCCTGATGAAACTCTTTCACGCGGAAATTATTTGGATTTGGATTGCAGCAGGGGCCGGCCTAGCGTGCCTGCTGATCTGGAGCCTGGGCAGCCTGGGACATTTCCTGCAGAATCCGCGTTACGCTTCCTTACTCTGCATTGCCGATCTGGCCGTTCCTGGTCGTCGGTCCGTTGGCCATGCTGACAGGAAGTCTTTGGGTGACGCTGCCAGTGGGAGCCGTGACAGCCGCAATTCTCTTCGCGGTCCACGCCGCGTTTGAACGGAATGCGGAATCGCAGTGAGGCTGCCACGTTTGCGCGTCGCGTCTTGGAAGCACAGCCACTCCTGGCTGTGTGGCTTTATTGATTTCACAGGCGCCATCATCTCAACCACAATCGCAGAAACCACACAGCCAGGAGTGGCTGTGCTACTCCATTCTGCGTTCTGTACGCCCTGTTCCACGGAACACGCAGCCCGCGAGGATTCTATTTTCACGATTCACAAATCACGATTCACGAATCCCGCGCCCTCAACTCCGCCACTTCAGCGTCACCGGTCCATCCAGCGGATGCGCCATCGGCGCGCCCGTCGCCTGCGACGCCAGATACGCCGCCTTCAACTGAAAATACCAGCGCGCCTGCCGGTCGGCGTCGTCGATCAGCATCATGCGCGGCTGCACCTTCAGCCCCGGCGCCTGCCGCTCGATCACGCCCTGATCCTGCCCGATAAACCGCTTGCCGAAAAATTTCAGAACCGGCGTCACCGGAAACCAGCGGAAACAAATTCCACGCCGCCACGAAATCCAGCCGGCAAACGTCGCGCCGGATCGGCGTCACCGTCGTGCGATTGGTGAACCAGCGCGACCCGCAGCGCACGATTTCCGTGCGCATGTTCGGCAGCACGAAATCGATTTGCGTCGTGACCTGCTCGCCGTAATACCGCAGCAGCTTGTAGGGCCCGCTGTTGGCTGAGGGCGCGTGCGAGGCCATGCGAAACCCCATCGGGATCGGCTCGAATGTTTTCTGCTTTTCGCGAATGCTGCGCCGGCTGCGCCAGTACCACGATTGATGCACGAACGGCCCGTGTGCCGGGTCCATCAGCCCCGTAATCCCCGTGTCCATGTTGCAGGTGAGGTCGGCGGTGAGATGCGTGATGCGGTAGTCGTCGCTAAATTTCGGCAGTTCAGGAACGGGCGCGATAGTCGTTCCGTCAATGCCGCGATCCACGGCGCGCCCCTCGGGATTCGCCAGATACACCCACACGTACCCGTCGCGCTCCTCGCACGGAAAGCTCCCCGCGAAGATGCGGTCGCACTGCAGCT
Source organism: Terriglobia bacterium (assembly GCA_963779275.1). GTDB lineage: Bacteria > Acidobacteriota > Terriglobia > Acidiferrales > UBA7541 > Palsa-360. The sequence continues at coordinate 76,634 of CAVZXL010000011.1, read as the reverse complement.
TGGAATCCGCCGTGATGGAGGGCACTTCCTTGCACTGCCCCGTGTGCGCGTCAAACCGCCAGCCGTGGTACGTGCACTCGACGGTCTGCCCGTCGCACGACCCCGCCGACAGCGGAAACGCGCGGTGCGGACAAACATCGCGCAGCGCAAACGCTTTTCCCGCCGCGTCCCGACCCACCACCAGCGGCACTTCCAGCCGCATTGAGGTCGCCAGCGTCCGCCCACGTAGTTCGCCGCTGCGCAGCGCCGGGTACCAGAAGCCCCACAGCAACTCGCCGTCGATGTTTGAGGCGGTCACCCCGGGGATCGCCATTGGCTGATTAGTGGTCATATGCGATTGCAGGGCTATGATATACCGATCGCTTGTTCTCGCAATGCCGTGCGAGGCATATGGGTGGAAGGGCAATTTCCGAGAAGGCCGCTTAACACGAGTTGGCTTTGACAGCTTCCCTGTTTCCAGGTAAATAATCTGCGAACCATCGAAATATTAAATACCACCTAGCTTTACGCTAGAAACGACGAACTTCTGACTTTCGCAATCGTAGCGGAACTCAACGTCGCTCCAATCGGAAATTGCGAGTAAGAATTTGTGCTTTTCACGCGTAAGGTAGGAGACCGAAACTTGGATTTTCACTCGTGAGCCGTCGCTCTGCATGGGATGAATCCTGAGAATAGAGAATTCCTTCCCTCGTTGTTTGTATCTATCAATCTGCGCTTTTCTATCCAGGTACTCAACGTGAAAATTTCCAAACTGTATTGGCAAGGAGCCCGTAACTTCCGGGTCTTCTTCTACGAGCATGTGGTGGTAGTCCGTGCGTATTCCGTTGCGCCCTTCACTGTCATCGAACTGGCCCCAGGATTTCTCCATCTCGGCTAGGCTAGTGAACAAGGCCATGGAGTATAGGTTATCTTCCCTCGCGGGTTCGCCGCCATTCTGCGGAAAGGCACAAAGAGCACAGAGAAACAAAACCAGGCTAAGGATAATCGACCGCTTGATTGCGTTCATTAGTCGTCTCCTTATTCAATCTCTCTTGCCACAACAGGGCTCTTTTCTGTCGATTGGAACAATCGCATATTACACTCAGTTCTCGCACATCGCTGGCTATAGCGACCACCGGTATCCCAGAAATGCCAAGCGCCCCACGTCTTATGGAAAACTGAACTGCTATCGCCCAATTGCTTTTGTTACGATTTCAAGCTATTTTATTAGCTAGAAACAATGTTCTCCGCTTTCTATTAGCCGCAACCTCTTCCAGATCACGCCTCGCGGGGTCGCCGCACGAATTCGTTCTCTTATAGGGCAATATTTATCCCGACTGAATTCTTATTGGACAGGTGCAAGCCATGGCTGGATTAACGCTGTACGAAAAGCTCGATCAGATTGAACACCGCTACGTGGAAATGACCACGGAGCTGTCGTCGCCGGAAATCCTCAACGATTCGGCGAATTACCAGAAGCTCGCGCGGCGGCATTCGGAGCTTTCCGAGATGGTCGAAAAATACCGTGAGTGGAAGGCCATCGATAAGGAACTTACCGGCGCAAAACAAATGGTCCTTGAAGCCGACGACCCGGAAATGAAGCAGATGGCCGAAGAGGAAGAAAAACAGTTGGCCGAGCGCAAACTAAAGATCGAGCTCGAATTGAAAGTGGTGCTGCTGCCGAAGGATCCCAACGACGAGAAAAACGTGATCGTCGAAATCCGCGCCGGCACCGGAGGCGACGAAGCGGCGCTCTTCGCGGGCGAGCTCTTTCGCATGTATTCGCGCTACGCGGAGTCGCAAAAGTGGAAAGTGGAAATCCTCGAAAGCTCTCCCAGTTCGCTCGGCGGCCTGAAGCAGGTGGTCGCCTCGATTCAGGGCCAGAAAGTTTACTCGAAACTGAAATACGAAAGCGGCGTGCACCGCGTGCAGCGCGTTCCGGCCACCGAACAGCAGGGGCGCATCCACACTTCGGCCGCGACGGTCGCGGTGCTGCCCGAAGCCGACGAAATCGACATCAAAATCGAAGCGAAGGACTTGCGCATCGACACGTTCTGCTCATCGGGCCCCGGCGGCCAGTCGGTGAACACGACCTATTCCGCCGTGCGCATCACGCACATTCCCTCGGGCCTGGTGGTTTCGCAGCAGGACGAAAAATCGCAGATCAAGAATCGCGCGAAAGCCATGCGCGTGTTGCGCGCCCGCCTCTACGAAATGGAGCAGGCCAAGCAGCACGAAGCCATCGCCGCCGAGCGCCTCGGCCAGATCAAGACCGGCGACCGCTCCGAAAAAATCCGCACCTACAATTTTCCGCAAAACCGCGTCACCGACCATCGCATCGGCCTGACGCTGCACCAGCTCACCGAAGTGATGGACGGCAAGCTCGGTCCGTTCGTCGACGCCCTGGTCACGCATTTCGAGGCCGAGCGCCTGAAGCACGAGTTGGTCGAGGCGTAAGGGATTGTGGCGACAGAACCCGAGTAGGGCTAGTGGCGAGAGCCCCCGATTTGCGGGTCCAACGGTCGCGGCTGAACCCGCACCATGCAAGGCTGGTTTTCGCTTCTCACGAATGCGAATCACGTTTGATGCTCCTCGCAAATCGAACGTGTGCTTCAGGGTTGCAGCACGCGGGAGATTTTATGGTGGCACAGGCTTCAGCCTGTGCGATTTTAATTATTTCCATTCGGCTACAGCGCACAGGCTGAAGCCTGCGCCACCGGACCGCTCTATGCCTCACCAGTCACCAATCAGCAGTCAGCGGTCGTCACCTCTCGACCTACGCACTGCTCTCCGCGACGCCATCGCGCAGTTGGAACGCGGCCAGGTGCCCTCCGCCGCGCTCGCCGCGGAATTGCTGCTGATGCACACGCTCGGACAGGATCGTGCGTGGCTCTACGCGCATCCCGAGCGCGAACTCGCCGCCGCCTATCGCGAAAAATATTTTGCGCTCGTTGCGCGCCGCGCCAGCGGCGTCCCGACGCAGCACCTCACCGGCCATCAGGAATTCTGGGGATTGGATTTCGAGGTCACGCCGGATGTGTTGATTCCTCGCCCCGAGACCGAACACGTGATTGAAGTTTCCCTGGAGCGCCTGGGCGTTTCCACCGAGAGCGCCGATTCGCCGCGCCGCGGCGCCGAATTTCATATCGCAGACATAGGCACAGGCTCGGGCTGCATTGCCATCGCCCTGGCGCACGAATTGCCCGCCGCGCACGTCGTGGCCACGGACATCTCCTCGGCCGCGCTCGAAGTCGCCCGCCGCAACGCCGCGCGCCACAACGTCGCCGCCCGAATCAATTTCGTCGAATGCAACCTGCTCGACGCGCTCTTGCACCAGTCACCAGCCATCAGTCACCAGTCACCGCATTACGACCTCATCGCCAGCAACCCTCCCTACATCGGCCGCCGGGAAGCCGCCACGCTGGCGCGCGAAGTCCGCGACCACGAGCCGGATTCGGCGCTGTACGGAGGCGAGAGCGGGACGGAACTCTACGCGCCGCTGATTGCGCAGGCTGCCAAGCTGCTCAAGCCCGCCGGTATTTTAGTGTTGGAACTCGGCCATAACTCTGCCGAGCACGTCTCGCGCTTGCTCGATACGCCTGAATGGACGGATGCAGAATTCGTGAAAGACCTTGCGGGAATCGTGCGCGTTGCGTCCGCGCGCCGCCGTTAGTGGCACAGGCTTCAGCCTGTGCGGTTTTGCTCTTGCGAAATTTAGACCCCACAGGCTGAAGCCTGTGCCACCAGAACCGGCCCTCGCTTTTCCCTTATTTTCTCAACTTCCTCAACTTCCTCAACTTCCTTAACCTCCTCCACTTCCTTTCCTCTGCTCTGCGCTAGTATTGTTCGGACGGAGCACACATGGACGAAAAGAAAAATCCCTGGAAAGTCGTGTCGCGCGCGTCGGTTTATGAAAATCAGTGGATTCGCGTGGACCATCACGAGGTTTTGGGCCCGGCCGGAGGTCCCGGCGTGTACGGTACCGTGCACTTCAAGAATTACGCCACGGGCGTGGTGCCCATCGACGAAATGGGAAACGTGATACTGGTCGGCCAGTATCGCTTTCCACTGGACGCCTACAGCTGGGAAATTCCCGAGGGCGGCGGACTCATGGAGATTTCTCCCCTGGAATCCGCGCAGCGCGAATTGCGCGAGGAATGCGGCCTCAGCGCAAAACACTGGGCGGAAATTCTGGCCATGGATCTTTCCAACAGCGTTACCGACGAGCGCAGCGTGATTTTTCTCGCCTGGGATCTTTCCGAAACGCCGGCGCAGCCCGATGAAACCGAGCAGTTGCAGATCGCGCGCCTGCCGTTCTGGGAAGCCGTCGAGCGCGTGAAGCGCGGAGAAATCCGCGACTCCATGAGCGCCGCCGCGTTGTTGCGCGTGGCGCTCATGGCCATGCAGGGCGAGTTGCCCCGCACCGTCGCAATTTTAATTGGTGGATAGACCGTTCGCCGCTTACGCGCCGATCGGTTGCTGGCGCATCAATCCGGCGTGCTGAAGATTCGGTTTCTTGTTGCCCCGGTTGCGAAGCTGCACGGCTTCTTTTTGAATTCCGCGGGCGCGGATGTTTTCCAAGCGTTTTCTGAGGTGGCTCGGATCGACGCCTGCCGACGAGCAGACCGCGCGGAAATCCCGGTCGTCGTCGAACAGGAATTCCTCCGCGATGCGGCTGTAGCGCAATGGTCCGCGGACCCATTCCTCCAGAGTCTTCGCGATCACCGCGCGCCACAATTTTTCCTCCGCCGTTCCCCTGCCATGCTGATTGCGAATCGCGCTATCAAACATTGTTGTGGCCCCCGTAAATTTTTTTCCGCCCCGGTGCGCCGATAGGTGCAGGTAAAGGTCCACAATCGCCATCGATTCCACAGGTTACGAAAATTTATTGCGGCGCGGATTGCCGCCATGAGGGTTTTGTTCTGAGGAAACGATTTGGAGAGCCTCGCGCACCTTATCTTTTTGGTCACTTTTCAGGCAGGCAAGCGGCAGCGAGCCCTTCTCTGGGGGAAAGGCGACAGAAATTTCACGAATTTTTGACATTCCGGTATAGAAATTACAATACCCCGTGCCGCACTACCCCCTTGGTTGAAAACCACCAGCGCCGCTTGAAATTCACCACCGAACCGGAATTTGCCGCCCTTTGCGCAATGCCTGCCGTTATGTAATTAAATGAAAATAAATGCTTTATATAATTTCGCTGGAAACGGCACCCTTTGGCCCCCATTTTGCATTCATATCAAGTGAAAGTTGAAATCGGTAGTCCAGATTTCAGGAGGGCCAAATGAAATACCTAACGATGCTCGCCGTGCTGGGAATGGCTTTGATTGCAGCGCCTTACGCACATGCGCAACGAATTGAGGTTGGCGTCGGGTATGGTCCGGCCTACGATGGCCCGCCTCCCGATTGTGTCTACGGCTACTATGATTATTATCCTTACGCCTGCGCCCCTTACGGATACTACGGGCCCACGTGGTTCTCCGACGGAATCTTTATCGGCGCCGGTCCATGGTTCCAGGGTTACTACGGCGGCCCATTCTACGGGCGTGGCTATGATTATCGCGGATATGGTTACGGAGGGCACTGGCGTGGTGGAGATTTCCGCGGCAGAGGTTTTGAAGGTCGAGGCTTCCAAGGCGGCGGATATCGCGGCGGTAACTTTCAAGGTCGAGGCTTCCAAGGTGGCGGTTCTCGCGGCGGAGACTTCCGTGGTCGAGGCTTTCAAGGCGGAGGCTTTCACGGCGGTGGAGGGTTCCAAGGCGGAGGCTTCCACGGTGGCGGAGGGTTCCAAGGTGGAGGCTCTCATGGTGGTGGCGGCTTCCATGGCGGAGGCGGAGGAGGATTCCATGGTGGCGGGGAGGCTCCCACGGTGGGGGGCGCAGGTAAGGTCTAAATTTCAGCGGGCTCCTTTGCTGGGCCAGGACAAGCAATCGGAGTCCGCATCCCGGGCCACGGAACATTTCACACGGCCGGCAGCGCTCCTGCCGGCCGTTTCTTTTCCTCCAGGCGCAGCCGTCCTACTGCGCAAATGAAATCCGCGGGAAACCCCGCTTGCTCGCCGTGCGTCAAAAATTTATGATTCCTGATATGGAGGGAAGGCCATGAAAAACAGATGGCTGGCGGCGTTCGTCGCCTCAGTCGGTCTTCTGACTGCTTCCAGTCCCGCGTTCGCCCACCACGCCTGGCGCGGATTTGATAACGCCAACCAGACGACCATTAAGGGGACAGTCACCAATTTCGATTGGTCCAATCCTCATGTGTGGATTTACTTTGACGCGACCGACGAGAAAGGCGGCGTCCAGAAATGGAGCGCCGGAGGCCCCAGCCCCAGCCGCATGGCGAACACCGGCTGGGACAAATCCACTCTCAAGCCCGGGGATCAATTCGCCGCCACCGGCATTCGCGCCAACGACGGCTCCTACGTGCTGCGCCTGGAAAAAATCACGCTCGCCGACGGCCGCGAACTGATCTGCTACGGCAAGCGTTAATTCCGCAGCATAGAAAAAATCCTAATTGAGACCGTCGCAATAGCGCAGGGAGGTCAATCTCGGCTGGGAATTTGCCTTGCCGGCGGCCAGCGTGAGGATGAAGAACCGGTCGTACTCGGTGTGCGCAACGGGCGGCACCTCCGGCGCTCCAAGAGCGTGCAGAACATTTGTCAATGTGGCGTCATGCCACACCACCAGCGTATTTTCCGCCTTTCCCTTGCGAATCGCTTCGATCAACAGGTCCGGCCGTGCAATGGGGATCGCCTCCGGTTTTATGTGCAATCTTTCGGCAAGTGGCGCGGCGGTTTGCTGCGTGCGTTGCAATTCGGACGTGAAGATTTGCGTGATGTTCGCGTCGGCCAGCGTGTTTGCTAGGCACTCTGCGCGCTTTCGCCCCGCGTCGTTGAGCGGCGCGTCGGTATCCTCGGACACCTTGTCCGCATGGCGAACAAAAAAAATGGTGCGCACGGTTTGGGCGTGCGCACCGGATACGGCCCCGAATTGTAGAAACAAGCAGAGCCCTGCAATCGTCGCAAACGCTCGCACCAAGACTCCACCTCCTTTTCTAGTTACTGTTCCGCCGCCGAAGACCAGCGCATGCCGATCATCACCGACGGCTTGATAGAATTCGCGCTGGATCGGATAGATCGGGCTGCCCTGGTAGAAGCCGAACACTTCATTGCTCAAGTTCAACCCCGACACCACCAGCCGCAACCCCTTATACATCCGATAGCTTCCCTGCACGTCGAATTGCGTATGCGCGTAGAAGTATATATCACCGGTCGGGCCCTGCAATCCGAGAATGGGATCGTTCACCTTCGTTGGATCGCTTACCTGGTAATTGTAGGCGTCGATGTTTGCGTCATTGTGGCTCACGCCGAAACGCATCGAGAAGCGCGTCTTGTCGTACGTGAAGCCCAGGTTCCAGGTATTCGGCGCCTGGCGCAGCTGCGCCGGGTGGTCCGTCCTGCCGCCGGAGAAATCGGCGGGAAACCTGACCTGCGAAGTCGTGTAACTGTAATTCGCGGACACGCCGAATCCATTCATGAGTCCCGGCAGGAACGAAAGCCGCTGTTCCCACGCCGCTTCAAAACCGGTGATATGCGCGCGCGGGCCGTTGATGGATTGCTGCACGGTGAACCCCGCGTACTGCGGCCCGCGCGGAGAGAATGCCGGCGCCGCGAAATAATTCGCTTTACGTTCGCCCTGGTGTATAGTAGCGCCGAACGAGCATGCCGAAGCTGGCTACTTTTCGAGCGAAACGCGATTCCGCCGCCACGGAATCCTTGCCTTCCGCTGGTTCCTTAGACTCCTCAGCCTCCTCCACTACGATCCTGCACGTTGACATGGACGCTTTTTTCGTTTCCGTGGAATTGCTGGACAGTCCCGAGCTGCGCGGCAAGCCCGTGATCGTCGGCGGGCAGCCGGACCAGCGCGGCGTGGTCTCGGCGGCCAGCTACGAAGCGCGAAAATACGGCATTCAGTCGGCCATGCCGCTGCGTACCGCGGCGCGATTGTGCCCGCACGCCGTGTTTCTCGAATGCCGGCACCATCTGTATTCCCAGTGGAGCGACCGCGTCTCCGCCATTCTCGGAAAATATTCTCCGGTGGTGGAAATGGCTTCGGTCGACGAAGCCTACATGGATCTGGCCGGCACAGAACGCTTGTTTGGCCCGCCCTTTGCCGCCGCGCACGCGCTGCTTCGCGAAATCACCGCGACCACCGGCCTGCCGTGTTCGGCCGGCCTGGCGCGCACGCGCCTAGTCGCCAAGGTTGCGAGCGACCAGGCCAAGCCGCGCGGCCTGCTGTGGGTTCCGGCCGGAATGGAAGAAACTTTTCTCGCGCCGCTCAGCGTCCGCCGCATCCCCGGAATCGGCAAAGTCACCGAAGCCGCGCTGCAAGCCGCGGGAATCGAAACCGTCCGGCAACTGGCTGCGGCCACGCAAGAAACGCTGGAACGAAATTTCGGCCGCTGGGGCACGGCGCTCTATCGCAAGGCGCGCGGCGGCGATACCTACGAATTCCTCGAGGACGCCGAGCCCAAATCGATTTCGCACAACCACACCTTTTCATTCGACACTAGTGACCGGACCGCGATCGACGCGACGCTCAGCCTGCTCACCCAGAAATCGATGAAGCGCCTGCGCGACGCGGGGCTCAGCGCATCGACGGTCACGCTCACCATCCGCTACGCCGGATTTGAAACCATCACGCGCGCCCGCACGCTCCGCGAACCCACGCACCTCGACCCCATCGTGCTCGAAGCGATTCAACAATTGTTCGACCGCCACTGGGACCGCAGTCGCAAGGTGCGCCTGCTGGGCGTGGCGCTTACCTCCTTCACCCACGGCGGCGAACAACTCGACCTGCTCGACGCCTCGTCGCCGCGAAAAACTCGAGCGCGTGGCGCAGGCCGCCGACAAGCTGCGCGACCGCTTCGGTTTCTCAAAAGTGCAGTTCGGAGGGCTCGATGGTCAGAGGGCACAAGGAATCAGAAGATGAGATAAATGTTGCTCGGTGAATGGATCCAATCTCCATCAATCGCTCGTTTTAATTCTTCGGCCTCAATCCTATCGAATTTGTACTGGCTACCAGAATCCAATAAGACCGTTTCTCAGAACTTGGAACGCACCGCAGGGCTAATGCGGACATCAACATAGTGCGTGACGGTGCGGTGTCTAATGTGAGATGTGATTTCCAATCACTTAAACAGAATCGTTGGAAGGAGTCGGCAGAGAAATTTCTAGTGTCTCTCGCCTTCGTCCTTGCGGACTTGTTTGCAGTCATGGGATCACAAGCACTCGTATTCGAAGTGTTTTCGAGCGCGTCCTTCTATGAGTCTGCCCAAGCCATTACTTTCTTAATTGCCAACGCCGTGATGTTTGGATTGTTCTTCTACCACCGCTCGAAGACGCGGGATGATCTGGGGGCCAACGTTCTTCGTGCTGTGTGTGCTCTTGTTTTTCCCCGAAATTCTGGGGATCGCTTCTCATTTGCCCGGCCAGCCGTCTCTTGACCATTACCGCCTCGAAATACCTCTGACTTGGATAATCGTTTACGATAATCAAACCTATGTGGATTCGAGGCTGGAGAGATCGGATTCATGGATTGTCGCTACGAAAGGTATAGCGCGTGCAGGTCAGGTGCCTACTGGCATAAGGAAGAACCCGTTTCAGAGATCACTTTCTCCTTTGCGCCCCATGATTCTCCTGATGGATGGTTTCCTGAGCACGCGAGGGTGCTTTCAAAGCAAGAGCTATCGCTTGGAGACGAGACGCTGATTTGCTGGGACATAATTCCGTACTTCGACACGCGCCCGAAGCCAATTGATCCAGCATTTGCCGAGATTATTTGCCCTGCTGGAAAGAACGGCTTCGCTGCCCATTTCTCGGGCTGGCGGACTGATTATCCGATGTTCTATAAAGCGCTTCAAAGAGCTACCAGAAAATACTGAACGACCTGATCGGACCACGTCCTGATAAGTCTTCTCGGAATGTAGCTAACCACCGATTCCCCTGAATCCTTTGTCCATCGCCCCGACAGGCGCATAATCCCCCCATGACCCCGCGCGAATTGGCGGACCATATCTGCGCGACGCTTCGCCGGAACGGCCATCAGGCCTACCTGGTGGGCGGCTGTGTGCGCGATCTGCTTTTGGGCCGCGAGCCCGCCGATTACGACGTCTCCACCGACGCGCGGCCCGAGCGCGTGCAGCAGCTTTTTCCGCACAGCCTGGCTGTGGGCGCGAAATTCGGCGTCATCCTGGTATTGGAGGAGGGAGTTGCCGAAGAAATTGCGGAACCGCCGCCCAGGTCGAGGTCGCCACGTTCCGCTCCGACATCGGCTATTCCGACGGGCGTCATCCGGACCGCGTGGTCTATTCCGATTCTCCGCAAGAGGACGTGCGCCGCAGGGATTTCACGATCAACGGCCTGCTGATGGATCCCGCGACGCGCGAGGTGCTCGATTTTGTGGAGGGCCGCGCCGACCTGCGCGCCGGAATCATCCGCGCCATCGGCGATCCGCACCTGCGCTTTGCCGAGGACAAGCTACGCATATTGCGCGCCGTGCGGTTCGCCGCGCGTTTCGGTTTCCAGATTGAGCCGCAAACGCTTGCGGCCGCGCAGAATTTAGCGGCTCAGGTTATGCAAGTTTCCATCGAACGCATCCGCGAGGAATTAACCAAACTCCTCACCGAAGGCGCCGCGCGCCGCGGATTTGAACTGCTCGATGAGGCCGGCTTGCTCGCGGTCGTCCTGCCGGACATCGCGCGCATGAAGGGCGTCGAGCAGCCTCCGCAATATCATCCTGAAGGCGACGTCTGGATTCACACGCGCATGATGCTGGAAATGCTTCCGCCCAATTGCTCGCCGACGCTTGCCTGGGGCGTGCTTCTGCACGACGTTGGCAAGCCGCCAACTTTTGTTCCCGCAAAGGGCCCCGGCACGCGCATCCGTTTCGACGGCCACGTGGAAGTCGGCATGAGCATGGCGGAGTCGATCTGCCGGGCGTTTCGTTTCTCGAACGATGAGATCGAGCAGATCGTATCGCTGGTCGCCAATCACATGCGCTTCAAGGATGTGCATCAAATGCGCCAGGCGACGCTGAAGCGCTTCGTGCGCATCCCCCGGTTTGAAGAGCACATGGAACTGCATCGCCTGGATTGCCTGTCCAGCCACCGCAGCCTGGACGCCTACGGCTTTGTGCGGCAATTCCTGGCCGAGACGCCGCCCGAGCAGGTGCGTCCGCCGCGGCTCGTTACCGGCGACGACCTCAAGGAGATGGGGATCCGCCCCGGCCCCCGGTTCAAGGAAATCCTGCTGGCCGTGGAGGAGGCGCAGCTGGACGGCCGGTTTTCAGACCGCCAGAGCGCCCTCGAGTTCGCACGGTCGATTACCCAGGCGTGAGCGGGGCCTATTCCCAAGCCTGCCGCAAGGGGATCGTCACTGCACCCGGTTGGGACAAGGCCGGATCGATTCCTGGGGATTTCATTACTTGGTGGCTCAGGCTCTGAGGCCCACATGCCGATAGCAATTAAAGGAAGAGGAAGCCGCAGGGGCAGGGTTGGGTGTCTTGGCGAAGTTCCTTGTAATACATTTGTTATCAGCGGTTTGAGAATAAGGGGACCCGGCCCAAGGGTCAGGACTAACTCTTTAGTGGCATACGCTAAAGCTTCTTGCTAATTGCTCTATCTTTTCGTGCTACTTTTTCCTTTTGTCCTGCATCGAATGGATTGTTGATGGAATTGCCCGTTAGTTACATGAAAGGGGACCCATGACCGAAAAATACATAGCCATACCCAACGAACTTCCGATCCTGCCCGTTCGCGAGATCGTGCTGTTTCCCGGAGGCGTGCAGCCTCTAACCGTTGGGCGCGAAGGGTCTCTTGCGTTGCTCAACTCCCTGCATGGCGACGAAAAGCTTTTAGGGATCGTGGCGCAACATGATCCGCGTGTCGAAGAGCCCGCGGCGGCGGACCTGCATACCGTCGGCACCGCGGCCAAGATTCACAAACTGGTTAAGATGCCCAACGGCAACGTCGTCGTGTTTCTCGAGGGCTTGCAGCGCATTCGCGTGCTGGAGTTGATCAGCTTCCGGCCGTTCCTGACCGCCCGCGTGGAAATCCAGGCGGATATTGTTGGACCGCAGGACGCCGAATTGAGCGCTCTGGAACGCAACGCCCGCGAATTGTTCCGCGACGTCGTGGCCCGCTCGCCGCAACTTTCCGACGACTTGCAGACCGCGGCCTTGAACATCGACGATCCGGTTCGTTTGGCCGACTTCATCGCAGCCAACCTGCCTTCGCTTCCCACGCTGCTGCGCCAGGAACTTCTGGAAACAGCCGACGTGCGGCGGCGCCTGGAAACGCTGATTCGCGAACTCTCCAAGGAACTCGAAGTCCTGGAACTGCGCAGCAAGATTCAGGAGCAGGTGCAGGAACAGGTGAGCCAGAGCCAGCGCGAGTACCTGTTGCGCGAGCAGCTCAAGGCCATTCACAAGGAGCTGGGCGAATCCGACGACGGACAGGCGGAGGTCGACGAGCTTCGCGAGAAGATCGAGAAGTCCGGGATGTCTCCGGAAGCGCTCAAGGAGTGCGACCGGGAACTGAAGCGGCTCTCGAAAATGACTCCGGCGTCGGCCGAATACATGGTCGCGCGCACCTATATCGAATGGATGGTATCGCTGCCCTGGGCGAAATCCTCGGGCACCGAGGAGATCGACATCGCCAAGGGGCAGCAGATTCTGAACGAGGATCACTACGACCTTGAAAAAGTGAAGGAGCGCATCCTCGACTACCTCGCGGTGAAAAAACTTCAGCCGGGCATGAAGGGGCCGATCCTGTGCTTCCTCGGGCCGCCAGGCGTGGGGAAAACTTCGCTCGGGAAATCCATCGCGCGAGCCCTGGGCCGCAAATTCGTGCGCATCTCGATGGGCGGGATGCACGATGAAGCAGAAATCCGCGGACACCGCCGGACGTATATCGGCGCGCTCCCCGGACAAATTATCCAGGGAATTCGCCGGGCCGAAACCAACGATCCGGTGTTCATGCTGGACGAAGTGGATAAGCTCGGACGCGATTTCCGCGGCGATCCTTCGGCGGCGTTGATGGAAGTGCTCGATCCGGAGCAGAACACGTCGTTCCGCGATCACTATCTCGACGTGCCGTTCGATTTGTCGAAGGTGCTGTTCATCGCCACGGCAAACCTGATCGATCCGGTCCCGGAACCGCTGCGCGATCGTATGGAAATCATCGAACTGGCGGGCTACACGGAGATCGAAAAGATCCACATCGCCAACAAGTACCTGGTGCCTAAGCAAGTGAAGGAACACGGGCTCAAGCTGGAGGAACAGGTCGAGTTCACCGACGACGGTTTGCGCGAGATCATTCACAGCTACACGCGCGAAGCGGGCGTACGGAACCTCGAACGCGAAATCGCCACCTTGATCCGCAAACAGGCCCGGCGCATCGCCGAAGGCAAGATGGCCAAGCTCGTCGTCACGCCGGAAATGGTGCACGAGGCGCTCGGCGTACCGAAATACCGCGCCGAAAGGGAAGTTGAGGAACGCGTCAAAAAACCCGGAGTTTCCGTTGGGCTGGTTTGGACGCCCGTGGGCGGCGACATTGTCTTTATCGAGGCGAGCCGCATGCGCGGTGGCAAGCAGTTCACAATGACCGGACATCTGGGCGAAGTGATGCAGGAATCGATGACCGCGGCGCTCACCTGGGTGCGGGCCAATGCCGAACGCTATGACATCGACCCGGACTTCTTCCGCAAGCAGGACATCCACATCCACGTGCCATCGGGTGCGGTGCCCAAGGACGGCCCATCGGCGGGTGTCGCGATGGTGACCGCTCTGGTAAGCCTGCTTTCGGGACGCCCGGTTCGCCCGCGCGTCGCGATGACCGGCGAACTGTCTCTCACCGGCGTTGTCCTGCCCGTGGGAGGAATCAAGGAGAAGGTCCTCGGTGCCAAGCGCGCCGGAATCCGCGAAGTGATTTTGCCCGCGGAGAACGAGCCGAACGTCACCGAAGACCTGCAAGACCACATGCTCGACGGCATGCAGATCCACTACGTCAGCACCGTGGATCAGGCGCTCGAGTTCGCGCTTTCCAAGCCCGCGCCGGCCGCGGGGGGTTTGAAGACGGAGCCGTTGCCCCCGGTAGCGCCTGCCCCGGCAGGTGTGCCGCCGATTCACTAACCTAACCGGCAACCGAAAAACAAAAAAGCCCGGCCCTGATTCAGGGGCCGGGCTTTTTCTTTGATTGCCTGGTATTTCTGATATGCCAATTGGGTTGCGCAAGCATCTCAAGCTGCGGGAACATCTCCGGTTCATGTCATTCCGAGCGAAGCGAGGAATCTCTCCTGTGTTTGAGTCAAAAGAAGGCAGAGATTCCTCGGCAAAATCATGCCTCGGAATGACAACGATTTAGATCTTTTCCGTATCCCGTGAACAACGGTTGCCGCATGCCGCAGCCGCATCTCTTGTCCCGAGCACCAGCGAGGGATCAGAGGCGAGCTTCAACATTCCCCACCGACCCAAAAGACGCATCAGTGGCGCACCTCACGCTTCAAATCTTGGACAGCGCCTGCAGCGCGAGCGTCTTCTCCACTTCCTTCTTCTTTTCCATCGGCAGGTTGCCGTAAATGGCGATCTTGAGCGAGACATTTCCTTTCTTCAACAGCAGGCCGGTGTAGCCGGTGCCCATGCTGGTGTAAAACGCGTCGTCCCCGATGCCGCTGACCGTATCGTTTTCAAACTTGGCGCCAGGGCCTTTCTCCACTGTCGCCCTGGCCTTCGCCGCCTCCATCAAACTTTTCGCGCCCGCATACCCCTCCGCGGCCTGGTAACTGATCGTGACGGCACTGACGCTCTTCGCGTTATCGCCGGAAACGCTGAACGTGCAGGTTTTCACATAGGTCGGAGTCACATATGTGCCCGCGCCAACCGGAAATCCGACCGCCGCGCTCACCTGGGCTTGTGTGAGCAGGGCGCAGGCGTCCTCCGCCGGCGCGGCGCTCGCGGGTGTTGCGATCGCGGCGCCAGCCACGAAAATTGCAAGAATGCTCACAACAAGAATCATTCTTGAGTGCATGTCACGAGTCTCCCTTCGGAGGCCAGTGTGCTGGACTCACTCCCTGGCGTCAGTGAACCGAGGCCACCCGGAAATTTCGGGCACAGCCCGCATTCTCGCGCATCCTACACCTCTCCAACACCTGAAACAACGCCGAACCAAGTGGCACAGGCTTCAGCCTGTGCCGTTTAAACTTTGCGCATGCACTTTCAAACCGCACAGGCTGAAGCCTGTGCCACCAGTACGCTCAGCCCGTGTTCCACTCGGAGCCCCCCGGAAATGCGTACACTGCTTGGAGCCCGCCGCACCCCCTGTTAAGATTCCGCGCATGGCACGGGCCCGCAAACTCTTTCCCATCTACGGCAGCGCGCTGGCGAACAACATGCTCAAGGTGGTGGAACGCGAGCGCGTCGTCGCCAACTTTGTCGCGCGCTACGTTGACGAATACGACCGCCATGGGATCCTGGGCGGCCCCGCGCGCGACCGCGAACTAGCCGAAACCATCGGCCGCGAGGTCGTGCTGGCCATGGTTCTGGAAATCCCCAAGGGCCTGCCGCGATTTTTCGGAAAGACGCAGCGTGGCAGATTCACCAACGACGAAAAGCAGGCCATGGACGCATTTTTTCAGGAATGCATTGCCGCGCTCGGCCGCGCCTGGAATTGGAAACCGGAGGACCGCCGCCGGTTTCACCAGGACTTCACCTTGTATTCGGAATTCGAAGCGCGCCAGACCGCGCAGGAGAAAACGCCCAAGGGGGGAAAGGCGCCGGTCGAGGAGCCGCCCTTCATAGGGCGCGTCGCGCTGTTGCTGGACCCATCCATGCTGGACCAGGCGCGACGCGCCACGCGCAAATTTTACGGCGAGGTGGGACGCTTAGCGCAGAAAATCCTGCGAGAAACGCTGCGGCCCGGCAGGTGAGTTGCCAGAAATTTAGAAATTGAAACGGGACAGATTTTTGTAGCATAGCCACTCTTGGCTGTGCGGGTTTTGCAATCGAATTTAGATCGAGGCGTAGCCTTGGCCTACAAAACCGCACAGGCAAGAGTACCTGTGCTACGAGATGCGCTCCACCTGCACGGCGGTACCGTACGCGAGCACTTCGGTGACTCCTTGCATGACTTCGGTGGCGTCGTAGCGCATGTTGATCACGGCGTTGGCGCCGTGCTCGGCGGCATGCCGCAGCATCAACTCGAAGGATTCCTCGCGCGTTTTCTCGCACAGCTCGGTGAGCAGCGTGATGTTCCCTCCGACAATCGTCTGAAGCCCCGCCCCGATCGAGCCGAGCAGGCTGCGCGAGCGGACGATGATGCCGCGGACGATGCCGAGATTGCGCACAATGCGATAGCCGGGTAGTTCCATCGATGTAGTTACCATCATGGGTTCGACGCGAACGGGCATGGAGGTTTCTCCCTGTTTACGATTTGGTTCCACTTCGATTCTAATGGCATCATCGGCTTGGCACGCGGCGAAATTTATCTGCTATGCTCCGCCTGCACGGTTTGGATGCGTGCCCCTTCATGCCCACACTGCTCTACCTATTTTATTTTCTGATCGTCGAGCAGATTCTGCAGAGTTTTTACAATTTGTGGGACGGGCTGCGCTGGCTGCACCTTGCGCAGCGCCGCGCCGGAAGCCATTCCGGGTTTTACGCGCCGCGCGTGGCCTTGTTTTGCCCGCTCAAAGGCGCCGAACCCGGGCTGGAACTCAATCTGGCGGCCCTTGCGGGCTTTGATTACTCCAACTACGAAATATTTTTCAGCATGGCCAGCGTCGAAGACCCGGCGCGCAAGATCGTCGAGCGCGTGGCCACCGGCACGAAACGCAAAATTCACACGGTGATCGCCGGGCGGCCCGATGGATGCGGCGAAAAAGTGAATAACTTGCGCGCGGCCGTGCACCAGGCCGCCGAGGGTTTTGACGTTTTCGTTTTTGCCGATTCCGATGGCCGCCCCGGCCGCGGCTGGCTGGCGCGCATGGTGGCGCCGCTGGCCGATGCAAACCTGGGCGCGGTCACCACGTTTCGATGGCTCTTTCCCCAGACTGGCGGCATCTGGAGCGCCCTGGCCTCGGCCTGGAACGCCCCTGCCGCGACTTATCTCGGCGAGCATCACAACAACTTTTGCTGGGGTGGCGGTACGGCCATTCGGCGGGAACGCTTCGAGCAGGCCAACGTATTTGAATTCTGGAACGGATCGGTCAGCGACGATCTTTCCATGACGCACGCGCTGCGGCAGGCAGGGCTGCCGATCCTGTTTGCGCCCGAGTGCCTGGTGCCCGCGCCGTTCGATTGCGACGCCGCCGGGCTCGTCGAATTCACCAATCGCCAGATCGTCATCACGCGCGTGTACGAATCGAGGCTGTGGTCCATGGGCGGCCTTGGGCACGCTTTGTACTGCGGCGCCGTGTTGCTCGGCATCGGATTGTATTTCGCGGATCTGATCACGGGTGCGCCCGCGGTCCAATTGCTGCTGCTCGCGGCCGTGCCGCCCGTGTTATCGATGGCGCGCGGCGTGCTCCGCCTGGCGGCGGTGATGGAACTTCTGCCAGAGTGGAAATCGAAGCTGCTGGCCGATGGGTGGATCTGGACGTTCCTGGCGGCGGTGGTGCCGTTTCTGGCGTTGTGGAACACCATCGTTGCGCTGTTCACCCGGCAAATCCGCTGGCGCGGCATGCGCTATGAACTTGTTTCGCCGGGGCAAACGAAGATTCTGCCGCGCTGACCGGTTGCCCGGTGATTCATGCTCCCCAGGATCCTGCCTGGATTATGATTCAAAGAGGTTTTTCAACCAGGATCGGTGGTTGGCATGGAAACGCAGGCTCACTGGGACAAGATTTACTCGGAGAAGGCACCGAACCAGGTCAGCTGGTACCGTCCGCATCTTGAGACTTCGCTCGCTCTTATCGAGCAGTACTCCTCCGGATTTTCCTCATCCATTCTTGACGTAGGGGGCGGGGAATCCACACTAGCCGACGATCTTCTCGCCCGCGGATATAAGACGATCACCGTGCTGGATATTTCGCAAACTGCCATCGACGCGAACAGGAAACGATTGGGGAAATTATCGGAGAGCGTTCATTGGCTCGTTGGCGACATCACTCGGATCACGCTGGAATCCTCCGCGTTCGACGTGTGGCATGACCGCGCCGTGTTTCATTTTCTCACCGCATCGGGCGACCGTGCCGCCTATGTCCGCCAAGCCGCCCGGGCTCTGAAGCAGGGAGGCCGCGCGATTATCGCCACCTTCGGACCCGAGGGCCCCACAAAATGCAGCGGCCTTGATGTTGTCCGCTATGACGCCGAGTCTTTGCGACGGGAGTTTGGCGCAGAGTTTCGCTTGTTGAGCAGTTCGATCGAATTGCACCGGACTCCATTTGGAACCAATCAGCAATTTCTCTACAGTTGCCTTGAGAAAGTTGGTTAGATCAACCCACCAATTTCATCCGCCCGACAAAAACGGAAAATGAGCCGACGCGGCCATGAAGAAGATCAGTCGGAAAGCTCAGCCAGAAATTAATATGCATGGTCAGCGTGGCCATGCGCGCTAAATTTTCCGCTTCGGGCGGCATGGGCGTACCGTTTTCGGCCGCCGCGCGGGTCCATGCGATCAGCCGCTTCTGGCATCGCCAGGCGATTCCCCACACGTTAAAAAATAAGATTGTGCCCAAGCCGCCGCCAATCGAAATGCATAGTGTGCGGTTGCTCGCTCCTGGCTGCGCCAGCAGCGAAACCACCAGCCAGGAAGTCGCCGTCATCACAAACGCCACCAGCGCCCCCGTTACGAATTTGTTTCCCAGCGCGCCACCGGCGCGGATCAGCGCCATCTCCATGGCAAACGCCGCAAGCCAGCACACCAGCCAGATCCCGATCCACCCGGCCCACGCGTGCGGTTTTCCGGCATTCACCGCGTCGGTCTTGGCCAGGATCATGAAATAGCGAAACCCGGCCAGCCACGCCGCCACTGAACTCCACCGCAGCCACCACAACCCCCGCCCAGCCAGCGCCGGAAACACCTTGGCCCGCGTCGCCGGATCCAGCGATTTGAGTGTCGGCGCCACGACCAGCAAAAAGAAAAAAAGGAATCCCACCCAAATTATTGCCGCCACAATATGGATCCATCGCAGGGTGATCTGTTCGAATCCGGCCGGTCCCCCGGAAAACATCACATCTAATTTCCACAGAGCGGCCCAAAGTGCCCAATGAATTACCCCATTCGCAATAAACATTGGCATTCTCCTCCACTTATCGCCGACATCGTGCCCGCATTCTATGCCATCCGGGGCCGAATTCCGAAAAACCGCCGTCCGCAGCCGTGAAAATTTTGCGGGGGCAGGGAAATCATTACCAAATTCGCCAACTAGGGTTGGCTACGGAGAGCGTCAACTCCTTCCGATTGTGCGCAAAAATATTTGCGCTCGGATGGTAATCAGCTTGCATAGCCCCTGTGTCACATCGAAACTAATGTGGGAGGATTCATCGGGTCGAAAATCGCAGTTTGTCTGCGTCCTGGAGGACGCCTGGTTCAATGGCCCTCTCACGCTGGTACTCCCCTCTCTGCACGCCGGCCGGCATCTCCCGGATGTTCAAACAGACTCAAGTCAATCGACGGCCCATGCGATGATTCCTGCTTCGATCAAACTTAGTCTGCCACCCCGGCACGGACTGAAAACTGTGAGGTCTATTCTGATACGCAGAAAAAAAATATCCGTGGCTGCCCCCCTTTCCCTATGTTCCATCCAACCGCAAAGCTTTGCCTTTTGCGAACGTTCCTCCGGCGCCGTGCGATTTCGAGTGGATGCGGAAACCGACGGCAGCCTCCCGGTGGAAAAAGTCGCCGGCATGCTGGCCATGCATTGCCTGGTGCGCGGCCAGGCGCCCGAGGACTACGAACTGATGGTGATCTCGCGGGAAGCTCTGCTTCATCAGGTTGCCGACCGCGCCAAGCAACTTCTGGAGGCGGGACGCGCCCTGGGAGCCGGAGTGAAAGTCAGCCGGCGCGAGCAGGAAGTGCTGGACGGCATTCTCCAGCACCTCGACCAACAAGGAAATCGCCGAAAATCTTGAACGTTTCCGAGCGCACCGTGAAGTTTCACGTTTCTTCCTTGCTCGCAAAATTCGGAGTAAACGACCGCATGGCGCTGACCCGCGAAGTGCAGTTGGGCCGGACGCCATCCAATTACCAAGCCGCGAAAACCGCGCCGCAAACTCTCTTCGGGTACCCCGTTCCGCCGGTCGGCCGTCGAGGCGCTCACATCGAAGCAACCGGCGCCGGCCGAGAGTCCAAGGCCGGCTCCCAAGGAACGTAACCGCGTGCTCCCGATGTTCCGGAGCGAGCGCTTCGCCACCTGAGCGGAACGCCTTCGAGTGAAATGAAAACGGCCCGTGCGGACATTTTATTTCCGCACGGGCCGTTCGATTTTATTTATTCACCTGCGACGCGCTTATTTACTTTGCCGCGGAGTAATTGCCGGCCACTTCGTCCCAGTTGACGACGTTCCACCACGCTTCGATGTAGTCCGGGCGCCGGTTCTGATACTTCAGATAATAGGCGTGTTCCCAGACGTCGAGTCCCATCACGGCTTTTCCGCCGGCCATCAGCGGATTGTCCTGATTGGGCGTGGATTCGATGGCCAGCTTGCCGTCCTTGACCACCAGCCAGGCCCAGCCCGATCCGAACCGGCCTACGCCCGCCGCCGCGAATTTGGTTTTGAAGTCGGCAAAGGAGCCGAATGCGGACTTGATGGCATCGGCCAGCGCGCCCGAGGGCTCGCCGCCTCCGCCCTTCTTCATCAGTTTCCAGAACATCGAGTGATTCCAGTGGCCGCCGCCGTTGTTCCGCACGGCCGTGCGAATGATTTCCGGCACGCGATCGAGGCTCTTGAGCAGTTGATCGATCGAAAGCGCCTGAAGCTCGGCTTGTCCTTCGAGCGCCTTATTCAGGTTGGTGACATAAGCGTTGTGGTGTTTGCCGTGATGAATTTCCATGGTCATCTTGTCGATATAGGGCTCCAGCGCATCGGATGCGTACGGGAGCGGTGGAAGAACGTGGGCCAAGGGACCCTCCTTTTGTGATGTTGCAGCCTGTTGTGACATGGATACCTCCTTACAATAGACATGGATGATAGCTCAGTGTCACTGGGCAAATGCATTTTATCTCTGACCGCCGGGCGGCACAACTCGGCCCGGCGGCGGCTTGTGGAAGACTCGCGGAACGACTCCAGAGCCGATCCAGCGCCCATTGCGCGTGCTCGGCAAGATTTGTCGTCCTGCAAGCGGCAAGTAGTGAAAGCCGCTCGCAGATCTCTGCGTATCGCGGTTCGCCCGGACGCACGCCGAATTTCCGATGGCGATGCACGCGTTGCGCACGAGGCCGCGCCACTTCGTGCGCTTCACGGGGCTGCCGCGAAACAGTTCGCGAAATTCTTCTTCGCTCAGCGAAATCAGCCATTCCAGGTCCGGCGAAAAAAGCGAATTCGCCTGCGCGCCGGCGCGGCTGGAAATTCGCCAGCGGCGTTACCGGCGCGCGGCGGTTCCACGGGCAAACGTCCTGGCAGATGTCGCACCCGAATACATGCCGCCCCATTGGCTCGCGCAATTCGACGGGAATCGCGCCGCGCAATTCAATCGTCAGGTAGGAAATGCAGCGCCGCGCGTCGAGCACGTACGGTTCGACGATGGCGCCGGTCGGGCACGCGTCGATGCACAGGCTGCAGTTTCCGCACAAATCCGGAGCGGGCGTTTCCGCAGGGCCCAGCGAAGGCGGCAAATCGAGCGTCGTTATGATGACGCCGAGAAACAGCCACGAACCCAATTCTTCGTTGATCAAGCACGTATTTTTCGCGAGCCAGCCGAGCCCCGCGTATTTTGCGGCCACGCGCTCGACGATCGGCCCGGTATCCACATAGGCCCGCGCTTCAAACGGCTCGGGAAACTCCTCGCGCAAATTGCGCGACCAGCGCGTCGAGTTTTTCGCCGAGCACGTTGTGGTAGTCATCGCCCCAGGCGTAGCGCGAAATCCAGCCTCGCGGACCGGATGTTTCGCCGCGCGGGTCGGGAAGTTCGGTGGATTTTGGAAACGCCGTGTTGTAATTGAGCGCGCAGACGATCACGCTGCGCGCGCCCTGCATCGCAAGCTCGGGCGACCGCCGCCGCGGGTCCGCAGATAACGCATTTCGCCCGCGTGGCCGCGCCCCAGCCATTCCTCCAGATGCGCAAGCTCGGGAAATTCCGCCGCGGGCGCGACGCCGCAGAGATCGAAGCCTAGTGCGCGCGAGATCTCGATCGTCCGGGCCGTGCTCGTGGCGCCGCTCATCGTTTCATTGTGCCGCACGCGGGCATCGAATGCGAGCGATCAGAATAACAGCCATGCGGCCGGTTGAGCTGGCATTGCTTATCGTGAGGTAGGATTGCCCGGATACCTATGCACACCGGGTGAACGAAGAAAAGGCGGCTCACCATCATCGCTATAAGTCCGCCAAAGAAGAATAAGAATCCAGCCAATGGACACAAATCCCATATATTCGTTACCTATGGAGTCCCAGCACCGCGAGTGTCGTCGCCGCCGCGAGGCCGAGACACGAAAAGCAAGGCAATTGCGGGCGTGCACTCCGAATTCTTGCGACGAAAGTGACAGAGCCAGGAAAATACTAAGACGAAGACCAGCGTTCCTATTGCGTGCAATGCGATCAAGAAGACCGCGAGGTCGTTTCCTTTGCTCTTCCCGCGATCATAGAAATATACTCCGCCGAGGCCACCAACGAACGCAATGACGAAGGAGATATACCGAGGAGAGTACAATAACCTGCCAAGTTGGCAACGGCGGACCTTGGCTCCCAGGATCCATCTAACCTCCGTTTGCGCAGTCCGAATTCCTGTTACTAGAGCATGTTCATCGTGTCAGCGTACCATTTGCCAACCGCAACGAACGCGAAGAAGCCAAGTGGGATGCAATAAGCGTAAACGGCGGGAATGGATTGAAACAAAGCCAAGTCCCGTGAAGTCGGCTTCGCGCAAACTGGCCAGCCAGCGGATTTCGCGGCGCACTTGAAACCCTCCGGAAACGCCGTTTCCCATTTCCGGTGCGTAGCGCTGGTTCCATTCGCGTTCCGCTGATACAATACCCGGCCAGTGAGCGATTGGCGACAAATTCAGGCCCGCATCCGCAAGGCACGAACCAGCGCGGATCCTCCAGGTCAACTGGCTGCGTTGTATGAACGCACGCACGACGCCATGGTCGCGTTTGAACTGGCGCAAATCCATGAAAAGGCCGGCGGAGTTTCCGAAGCCGTGCGCTGGTTCACGGCTGCCGCCGAGCGGTTCCGCCGCGCGCAATGGAAACAAAAGGCCGAGGAAGCCCTCACCCGATTGGGTGCGCCCATTCCGGCCGCTCTTCCCGCACCAACAGCCGCGATTTCCGAAAGTGAATCGCCAGCTGACCCTGCGGCTCAAATGGAGCCGATCATCGCGGAATTTTCTGGAGACCAAGTGACTGAAGAAGGCGACGAAATGGACGGCGGCCAGCAGGAATCCGTGTTCGAGCAGCCCGCAACGGCCGCTGCGGCTGCCGCATCCCCGCAAGGCGCGCCCGGCGATCCGGCACGCCGCCGCAAGCGCCGCGGACGCCGCGGAGGCCGCGGCCGCAATAAAGGCGCGCGCATGGGCGCCGCCAACGCGGCGACGCCTGCACCGCTATCGCAACCCGTTCCGCCCTCCGCGTTTGACCGCGCCGACCCGCGCACGTTTCCGGCCGCGCGGCCCCATTCCTCGGAAGAATTTTCGCGACCTCGCGCGCCCGAACCCGAAACCCTTCGCGCCGCCGAGCCCGCCGTTCCGGCTTCCGCATTTCAAGTGCGCGCGCGTTCCGGCGACCCGGCGCTCTCCTCGCGCATGGTGCAACTGGAATCGCAACTTCGCCGCATGCTGGCGTGCGCCGTGCACTCGGTCGATCTGGCCGACGAAGCCCCCGCCGGCCCCGGCGTTTTCCTGATCACCGATACCGACCAGACCACCTATTACTACGTGGAAGCCTGCCAAACGCTGCGCGTGGGCATTGGCAATCTGCTCCGCAGCGGACGCGGCAGCCGCGAAGGCGCCGACCTGAAAGGCAAGCTTGCCGATCACCTGGGCATCAACGAAGCGCGCGTCGGAAAATATCTGAAGGATCACTGCGTGGTTCGCTGGCTGCAACTCGACGAAGGCGCCCCGCTGCTTGCGCATTTTTCCGTCGCCGTGCTTCGCCCCATCGCCAACGAATAAGCCGGCCGCGGCCCGAGTATACCGCTGACGCCTGCTGTAGCCCGCCTCGCTGCGGCCCCTCGTAGGTTGTCATTCCGAACCCGCTCCTGCGGGTGAGGAATCTCTCTTCGGTTTAAATTCAAAGAAAGCGGGATTCCTCGGCAATGAGCACGCCTCGGAATGACACGTTTTTTCTGAATTGCCGCCACTCATAGACAACCGCCTAGTCCTGCTGTCTAAACTGCGCGTAGCTGCAGCACGAAAAAATCTCGCGGAGGCGCACTTTGCGCACGCAAATCGGAATCGTCGGAGCGGGCCCGGCGGGACTCCTGCTCTCCCATCTTCTCCACCTGCAGGGCATCGAGTCCGTCGTCATCGAGCGCCGCAGCCGGAAATATATCGAAGAGCGCGTGCGCGCCGGAGTGCTTGAACAGGGCACCGTCGATCTGCTGATTGCCTCGGGCCTCGGCGGGCGCCTGCAGCGCGAAGCGCTGATCCATCACGGCATCGAAATTCGATTTAACCGCCGCGGCCACCGCATCGACCTGCACGAACTCACCGGCGGCAAAGCCATCACGGTCTACGCCCAGCATGAAGTGATCAAGGATCTGGTCGCGGCGCGGCTCGAAGCCGGCGGGCAAATTATTTTTGAGGCCAGTGATGTCACCGTGCACGGATTCGATGGCGGCAAACCCTCGATTCGCTTTCGCGCGGCAGGCCGCGACGAGGAACTCCACTGCGATTACATCGCCGGATGCGACGGTTTTCACGGCAGTCTGCCGCCCCAGCATTCCCCCGGGCGTGCTCACCGAATATGACCACGAATATCCCTTCGGCTGGCTCGGCATCCTCGCGCACGCGCCTCCGTCCTCGAACGAATTGATCTATTGCCACAGCGAACGCGGCTTCGCCCTGTTCAGCATGCGCACTCCAGAGATCAGCCGCCTCTACATCCAGGTCCCGAACGAATCCGACATCGACGACTGGCCCGACGCCCGCATCTGGAGCGAACTCCACGCACGCGCGAGCATCGATGGAGATTGGAAACTCACCGAGGGAGAAATCTTCCAGAAAAATATCGCGGGATTGCGAAGCTACGTCTGCGAGCCGATGCAATTCGGGAAATTGTTCCTGGCCGGAGACGCCGCGCACATCGTCCCCGCCGACGGGCGCGAAAGGACTCAACCTCGCCGTAGCCGATGTTCGCGTCCTGTCACAGGGTTTTGCGGAATTTTACGCGACAGGAAAAACCAGCCTGCTGGAAAAATATTCCGAAACCTGCCTGCGCCGCGTCTGGAAAGCCCAGCGCTTCTCCTGGTGGATGACCACCACGCTCCACCGCTTCGACGCGCACAGCCCCTTCGACCGCCGCCGCCAACTCGCCGACCTCGATTACCTCACAGGCTCGCGCTGCAGCAATGACGTCGCTGGCCGAAAATTATGTTGGGTTGCCTTGGGATTGAGTAGGACAGGCTGAACAGGCTCGGAAATAGTCCTTTTTGTTATCATTCCGAGCGAAGCGAGAATCTCTCCGGGGTCTAAAGTCAAAAGAATGAGAGATTCCTCGGCGAAAAACATGCCTCGGAATGACAACTTTTTGAGCTTTTCCACAGGCTGTTAGCCTGTCCTACTTAACTCAGCGGCCGCCCGCCATCTACCGGAATAATCCCGCCGGTCGTGAACGTCAGATGCTTGATCGCCGCGATCACCGACGCCGCCACTTCGTCCGGCGCCGCCAGCCGCTTCAGAGGCGTGCGCGCCACCTGTTCCTCCAGCCATTTCTTGTCCATCGACCGGATGAAATCGTTATCCACCACGCCGGGCGAAATCGAAATCACGCGAATGCGCGGCGCGAGCGCCCGAGCCAGCGACTTGGTCATGTTGTCCACCGCCGCCTTGGACGCGCAATACATCACGTTGCTTCCCATCGCGGTCACCGCGGCAATCGAGGAAATGTTGATGATCACGGCGCCGCCGGTCTGCTTGCTCTTATCGAGCAGCGGGCGCATGGCACGCACCGTCGCAAACGGCCCGCGCACGTTGGTTGAAAGAATATTTTCGATCAACTCGTCGTCGAGTGATTCCAAATCGCCGTGCGGCACGAATCGCGTCACGCCCGCGCAATTCACCAGCACATCGCAAACGCCGTAGCGTTTGGCGATTTCCGTGGCCATCGCCGCAAGCGCCGCGCTGTCCGTCACCGGCGCCGCAATCGCGGCATGTCCCTCTCCCGGCAAATTCGCGGCCAGCTTTTTCGCCTTCTCCCCGGAACGGTTGTAGCCCACCACCACGCGCATGCCCTCGCGCGCCAGCGCTCCGCAGATGATCGTGCCCATGCTTCCCGCGCCGCCTGTCACCACGGCCACGGGGCGTTCACTGGAAACCTGTTCCGAGTTTTTCTTGCTCGATGCTTCCATCCGCTACCCCGCCTATCGCATATGCAGCGCCTGCCTTCAGGATACCGATGGCATAGCCGCCCATGATGCCTCTGGATTATGGATCGTAGGGGCACGGCACTGCCGTGCCCCTACCGCGACATCAACACTTGGCCTGACTTAATTGCATGCCCAAACGGAGTTCGGTGCGTTTGCGTGAAATCAAGACTAGGCCACCTTCTTCCCGTAACGCCGCACGCGCAGATCCGCCTGCTCCTTGTGCGCTGCAAAACCTTCCAGCGCGCACAGCCGCGAACAATACGCGCCCACCAGAGCCGACGCTTCATCGGTCAGCACGCGCTGGTAGGTGCACGTTTTCAAAAACTTGCCGACCCACAGCCCGCCGGTATACCGCGCCGCTTTCATCGTCGGCAGCGTGTGGTTGGTGCCGATCACTTTGTCGCCGTAGGCCACGTTGGTGCGGTGCCCCAGGAACAGCGCGCCGAAATTGGTCATGCGCTGCAGGAAATAATCGGGATCGCGCGTCAGCACCTGCACGTGCTCGGACGCGATGCGGTCGGCCTCGCTGACCATCTCGTCCAGCGTGTCGCACAATATAATCTCGCCGCAATTTTTCCACGCCTGGCGCGCGATTTCCGCAGTCGGCAGCCACGAAAAAAGTTTTTCAATTGCCGCGGGCACTTCCGCCGCGAGCTTCGCGGAATTCGTGAGCAGCACGGCGGGGCTGCCCGGCCCGTGCTCCGCCTGCCCGATCAAATCGACCGCAGCCATTTCCGCGTCGCACGAATCGTCGGCAATAATCAGCGTTTCCGTAGGCCCCGCGAGCAAATCGATGCCCACGCGCCCGAACAGTTGCCGCTTGGCTTCGGCCACAAACGCGTTGCCCGGCCCCACGAGCATGTCCACCGGCGCGATATTTTCCGTGCCCAGCGCCATGGCCGCGATCGCCTGCACGCCGCCGAACGCATAGATTTCGTCGGCCCCGCCAAAATGCATTGCCGCGACAATCGCCGGATGCGGCTTGCCTCCGAACGGCGGCGCGCTGGCCACGATGCGTTTCACGCCAGCGGCCTTGGCCGTCACCACGCTCATATGCGCCGAGGCCACCATCGGATACCGCCCTCCCGGCACGTAGCAGCCGACGCTGTTCACGGGAATATTCTTGTGCCCCAGCACCACGCCGGGAATCGTCTCCACTTCCACGTCGCGCAGCGCCGCGCGCTGCGCCAGCGCGAAATTGCGGATCTGCGTTTGTGCGAATTTGATGTCTTCAATTGTTCCCGGCGAGAGCGAGCGAACGCATTCGGCGATGTCGCTCTCCGACAGCCGAAATGAGGCCGGCGACCACTTGTCGAATTTCTCCGAATACTCGCGCACGGCCGTTTCCCCGCGCGCCGAAATATCCGCAAGGATCGCTTCCACGGTGCCGCGCACTTGCGCGCTGTTTTCGGCCTTGGCCTCGGCCGTTTGGCCGGACTTCAGATGACGGATCATGACGTGCTCCCCCAATTGAGAAAATGATTTTCCCAGTATACGACGAACTCGCGCGTGTTCCATCCTCTAGCCACGAGCCGGCGTCTTGTGCCGGGCGGAAATTTTCTTGGGGAAGGTTGCTGGAGTTAACCCGAAACGCGAATCCGTCAAATCCGGGCCTTCACCGCTCCATCGTAGGGGCACGGCATTGCCGTGCCCCTACGCCGACTTCCGCGATCCTTGTGGCTGCACGCAAGCCTTGCACGCAGCCGCAGGGGGGCGACGAATGTCCCTCATTTTGTCTTGGACAGGTGCGGCCGCCGCGGTGGGAATTTCCTCTTTGCCTGGGCGGCCTTCCTCGATCAGTTTGGCGTGTTCATGGCCAGTGCTTGCAGCTCGGCATGAGAAGTTCCGGCAGGCCTTTCAATCAGCGTGGAATCGAACTCCGCCGATTGCGTTTCAAACGAAGAGACCGGGTAAAGAAAAACTTTCGTCAACCCCTGCCCCACGTAGTCCAGTCGCCCTGCGGCCGCTTCCGACAGATCGATGAGCCGATTGAGGCGGTGATTGGGGCCTCGATCAGTGATGGTCACGATGACCGATTCGCCGTTGCTCACGTTCACGACCCGCACGGAAGTGCCCAGCGGGAAGAACCAGCTGGCGGCCGTCAATTTGCGGCGGTCGAAAGGTTTGCCGTTGGCCATTTTTCGGCCTTGGTGTTGTTCGCCGTACCAGGATGCCGTCCCTACATAGTGAATCTTGCTACCATTAGCCCTGTTTTGCGTCTTCGCCCCTTGGGTTGCAGCTGACGTTGGGGAAGTCCAGAGCAGGCTCGCTACGACAGCGATACCAAAGATTCGTAGTTTAGTCTGCATGAGTGTTTCTCCTTTGCGTCGGTCCGAGTAGTTGCCCCCCCGGGCTCTTGCGTTTTCCCTAGTCACCTCCTTTCTTTTCAGCCACTTGCGCGATTAGATTTGAGTCCTGTTCCTTGCTCTGCTTAGTTCCGGCCGCCTGGCTCAGGCGCTGGCCTGGGCCATCGGAGCGTCCATCTTATCCACTGAAACTGAACCAGTTAGATCATTCTTGGTTTTCGCCAGAATCACGGCTTCCGATTCGCACGTTCCGCACCGGCCATGCCTGTCGATCTCCACTGCGTTTCGGCAATCCATACAAAACCAACGATTCATTATTTCCTGCCTCCCTATGAAATTTAGTGTATGAAAGCATTCTGCCCGGGAGGCCCGCCGGGCGCGATAGGCGGTTAGCGCCAATATTTGGGTACAAGAGTACTGGGATAATTTCTACCCAACTGAAGGACAGTTCTCCAGTCGCCACGGATTCGACTGCGGAGATATGTTCTTTATAACATGCACATTTGCAATTAGTTATTCCATTCTAGCGGCATTTCCAGCGACTTGAAGGCGCAGGCGGTGGGGCCGAGATTGGGGGCCGGGCTCAAATCAGGGTGCAGTCATCGTTCAATTGGAGGACACGGGGGGCGCGAATACAAAGGCGATCACCACGCTCGAGGCAATCGGCTCGCCGTGGAAGGTCGCGGCCCGGAATTGCCACTTCTTCGCGGCCGCCAAAGAGAAGTTATTAAAGGGGTTAAAGGAGCGGATGGCCTTTACGTCAGCTACCTTCCCATTGGCGTCCACCTGAACCTGGACGACAACGGCTCCAACAGTTGCGGCATCTATGGGATAGGCAGGGTACTCGACGCCGACAATCCCAGGCGGCGTGTACCCCGAATCGGCTTCCAGCGGGATATCATCCGGCTGGTGCAGGGGGACAAAGGTTGGGGGCGTCACCATGATTGCGCTGGGTCTGAACGCGAATGCAACTCTGAGGAGAGAATTCTGGGCGGATCCGTCCAGCGAAGCGGGGCGATATTTCCAGGATTGGACGGAGGACGTCGCCACCGGCGTTAAGGATGCAATGTCCCTTTGGACTTCGGTCCCGGTGACTTCACCTTTGGAATTCAGCGACACGTCCACAACGACGATTCCGTTCGCAATGCTGCCAACGGGAAATTGGACGTCGCCGGCAGAGGTAATTTCCGGTGGTTTGAAAGAAGACTGCGCCAGTGTCGAAATGGCACAACAGAGTACGAGGGAGGCGCGCGCGATGACTGAAGACAGTTTTTTCATTTCAATCCGCCGCTGTCAAATTCTAGCAGCTTGCGGAGAGATTCTCATCGGGAACCTTCAGGCGAACTGGAAAGATGGCCCAGAATCCCCGCGCGAATGCGCAAGAATTTGCAGAAAATATGCGCAATCAGGCCGATGAAATGGAACCCACAAGTCCCATTGCGAGTGTCGAATAAGGGCAATCGCGCGAGGGGTTCCCATTGGCTGCTCCAAATCGCCGTTTAGCCCCGAATTCGACCCTTTGGGCGCAACTCAGTGGACGGTGGCGAGAGGTAACGGGCAAACTACACAGGTGGGAAAGCTTTAGCTGGACCGCAAGGGGCCATTTTCGTTAGGCTATTCGGGTATTTGGATTTCTCAGGATCAGGGGCCGTATTCATCACTGAGGGCTCCCGTTTAGTTTCGTGGTTTGAATTTATTTGAATCGTATTCTGGAGGATTTTGAAAAATGCCTCAAACTTTAGGGACACGTGCATGGAAAGCACTGGATTATGTGGTTTGCAAAACCGCGGGCGTGGCCTTTGACACCATCCAATTTTTCAACAAGCACAATCCGAATCCGACCTTCACGCCCAAGTGGTCCGATAAGCCGCTGCTGAAGTCGTGGGAAAAGTCCAAGCCCACGCTCGGCTGGCCGCGGCAGACCGATTCGCTGTGCCCGGGCTGCGTCAAGGAAGCGCGCGACGCGATCTTCGAGGGCAAGAAGGACTGGCGCGACCTGATGCACGAGAAGGTCGGCGAGATCAAGGCGCAGATCATCGAGCGCGACGGCCAAGTCTGGATGGTGAAGGAATGCCCGATCCACGGCCACTACGAAGACATGATGGCCGTCGACGCGAAGTTCCTGAACTGGATCGAGCAGAACTTCCCGGGCCGCGACATTCCGGCGCACAACGACGAAGACCTGCACAAGCACGGCTCCAGCACCGTCCGCTACGGCCGCGGCTCCGTGCTCACCGTGGACCTCACCAACCGCTGCAACATGATGTGCGATCCCTGCTTCATGGACGCCAACCAGGTGGGCTACGTTCACGAACTGTCCTGGGAAGAGATCCAGGAAATTCTGGACAACGCGCTGAAGATCAAGCCGCGCCGGCAGATGTCCGTGCAGTTCTCCGGCGGCGAGCCGACCATGCACCCGCACTTCTTCGACGCCATCCGCTACGCGCGCAAGATCGGCTACAACAGCGTGCAGGCCGCGACCAACGGCATCGAGTTCGCCAAGAGCAAGGAATTCTGCAAGCAGGCGTTCGAAGCGGGCTTGCGCTACGCCTACCTGCAATTCGACGGCATCGGCAACGACGCCAACAGCCACCGCCAGGTGGGCAACCTGTTCGACGTGAAACTGCGCGCCATTGAAAACATGCACGCGGCGGGCATCGAAATCATTCTGGTCACCACCATCGTCAACAACCTGAACAACGACCAGGTGGGCGCCATCGTGAAGTTCGCGATGGAGAACCCCAAGAAAATCTCCTTCGTGGCGTTCCAGCCCGTTTCGTTCACCGGCCGCGACGAGGACATCACGCCCGAGCGCCGCATGCGGCAGCGCTACACGCTTTCGCATCTGGCCAAGGACGTCAGCGCGCAGGTCGGCAAGATCGAGCCGACGCGCGACTGGTTCCCGATTTCGCTGATCAGCACCTTCTCGGCTTTCGCCGATCTTTCGCACGGCCCGGAAGCGCAGTGGGGCATCGGTGAGCTGCGGCTGCCACCCGAACTGCGGCGTGGGCACCGGCGTGCTGATCAACAAGGAAACCAAGGAATGGGCGCCGGTCCCGGCGCTTCCTGAACGTCCCGCAACTGGTCGAGGACATCAAGAAGATCACGGACGCGGCCCGCGGCAAGACATTTCTCGAACTTCATGTTCGGCCTGGCGATGCTCAAGAACTACAACCCGTACGGCGCGCCCGGAACGTTGCGCCTGATCGACCTGTGGAAGAAATTCGACAAGTCCTGGGGCCTGACCAAGAACCAGCGCGAGAAATACGGCACCGCCGGCCCGGAGCGCACCTACGAAGACGCCATGAAGCGCCGCAACACGGATCCCTGGAACTTCCTGTTCATCGCGGGCATGTGGTTCCAGGACCTGTTCAACTACGATTTCCGCCGCACCGAAATGTGCATCATCCCGTACGCGACGCAGCAGGGCGAAATTTCCTTCTGCGCGTACAACACGGGCATCGGCTGGCGGAAGATCATCGAGAACATGTACAAGAACGCGACCGTCGCGCAGTGGTACAAGAAACACGGCAAGCACGAAATTTACGCCAAGGGCAAAGCCGTGGACCTCGATACCTACGAACACTCGCTGGTGATCGATGCCGAGGACGCCGCGCGCGTCCGCGAACGTCGACCACGAAGTGCCGAACACCGCCGCCGAAGAAAATCGGGCACGGCGCCGCGCCGAATTCCTCAAGGAAGAAGCCGCGTCCGCAAGATTTACGAGGAACTGGTGCTGAAGCAGACGCCGCAGGAAGTCGTGCAGATCGGCTCGGTCACGGACATCAAGCGCGCCACGCCTTCCGTCGCGCCCGTAACCATCAGCAACGCCACCGGAAACGGCAACGGCGCAGCGAAGCCGCAAGTTGCCGAACAGGTTGCCGGCGACTAGGTTCTTCCCAGATTTGCAAATCTTCCAACTGCCCCTGGTTCGCCGGGGGCAGTTGCTTTTTGGACTGAATTCAGACAGTCGTCTGGAGAGGAAAATAAATGCCCATTTACGAATACGTTTGCAACGATTGCAGCGCGCATTATGAATCCATCGTGATGTCCGCGAAGCAGAAAATCGCTTGCCCCAAATGCGCGAGCGAGCGGCGGACGCTGCAGCTTTCCGTATTCAGCGCGGGGAAATCCTCGGATGGGTCATCGTCGGCCAGCGAGTCATCGGCCTCCGGCGGCGCTTGCGGGTGCACGCCGAATTCGTGCGGGTGCCACTGACGTATTGTTTTAGTAGCGCAGGTCAGCCTTTGGTAGCCCAGATATCCAAGAACCAGCCTCCACAGGCTGAAGCCTGTGCCACTAAACTGTCTTGTAATTCGCATCGCAGGTTAATACGCTCATTTATCGGCTACTGCTAAGGCCTTGCACTATCTTTCGGTGGCGTGCAAACTTCCTGCGTTCTTCCATCCTGCAAAGCTGATTTGCCAAGGAGCCTTCCCGATGGATCGCGCTGCGGCCATTTCCGAATTGGTGATTGCCAATCGCGTCGTGGCCCACTTGAAGCTGGTCGATTCCTTCGGGCACGTTACCGTGCGCCATCCGGAAAATCCGCAACGATTCTTCATGTCGCGCGCGCGCGCCCCGCGCCTCGTCACAAAGGAAGACATTCTCGAATTCGATCTGGACAGCACGCCGATCGATCTTCGCGGATTGAAGCCGTACTCCGAGCGCTTCATTCACGGCTGCCTTTACAAAGCGCGCCCGGATGTAATGTCCATCTGCCACAATCACGCGCACGAATTGCTTCCGCTGGCCGTGACGAAGACCGTGATGCGCCCCGCGCTGCACACTGCGGCGGTAATCGGGCAGCAAGTGCCGGTGTGGGATATTCGTGACGAATTTGGCGACACCAACATGCTGGTGACGTCGAACGAAATGGGAGGCTCGCTGGCGCGCACACTCGGGGCGGGTAAGGCCGCGCTCATGCGCGGACACGGCAGCGTGGTCGTTGGCGCAACCGTGCAGGACGCCGTGTTCACCGCGTTTTACCTGCGCCTGAACGCCGAGGTGATGATCAAGGCGATGTCCATGGGCGAGCCCATCACGTATCTCTCTCCAGGCGAAATCGATCGCTCCGGCGAATTGCACAGCCAGCCCGCAGCGCAGGGCCGCGCGTGGGAAGATTGGTGCGAGCAAGCGGGGGTTGGCGGGATTGGTCTGCAAAAAATTCACAGGCGAAGAGTCTGCGTGCAGAACTCAAAATTGGCATGGATTTTGTAGCGCCCGCCTTCAGGTGGCAATGTGGATTCCCGAGGACTGCTCGCCTTAAGGCGAGTCTACATAAGGCAAAATGATTTCTCGCACCGATTCGGAATGACATATGCCAGAGAACGCGGCGCCGCTCGAAACGTCGATCGATCTTGTGCGAAGGAGTGGAGGAAACATGCCGGTAACAAATCGTTGGTTGATGGCCGTGGCCGGAGTTTGCCTGCAGATGGCGCTGGGGGCGGCCTACGCGTGGAGCGTCTTTCGCATTCCTCTCGCCAAGGAATTCGGCTGGACGCATCTCCCAAATCACCTCGACATTTCTGATCAGCTGGTTTTTCCTGGGTTGCGCCGCCATCGTCGGCGGCTTGTGGATGAAGCGCGCCGGGCCAGAAAGTTGTGGCCATGACGGCGGGCCTGCTTTGGGGCGGCGGAGTTTTCTTGCCAGTTTTTCCGCGCACCGGCTTTGGTGGCTCTATCTGACGTACGGCGTGATCGGCGGGATCGGGCTGGGCATGGGCTACGTCGTTCCCATCGCAGTCCTGGTGAAATGGTTTCCCGACAGGCGCGGTCTGATCACCGGAATTGCGGTCGCCGGATTCGGCGCGGGCTCGCTATTTTCCGCGCCCGCTGCCGGATGGCTGATGCTGCGCGTGGGCCTGATGCCGACGTTCGCGTATCTCGGCGTCGCCTATGGAATCATCGCTATCGCCGCCGGGCTCGTTCATGAAGAATCCGCCCGACGGCTGGAAGCCGGAGGGCTGGACCCCGTCGGCCACGCAAATTTCGCAGCGTTCCGACCGCGATTACACGCTGGGCCAGGCGCTGGGCACATGGCAGTGGTGGGCGATCAGCGGCCTGATGTCGATCAACACGATGGCGGGTCTGTCGATCGTCTCCCAGGCGTCTCCGATTTTTCAGGAGTTGGGAAACGCCACGCGTCAAGACGGCAGCCGGACTCGTCGGAATCATCAGCATTGGCAATGGCGCGGGAGAATTTTTTGGTCCTGGATTTCCGATCTGACGACGAGGAAAACGCGTATTTTTCCTGATGTATCTCGTCGAAGTGATTCTGTTCTGGAGCTACCACACCATTCATTCGCTTCCCGATTCTGGCGGTCGCCACTTTCGTTCTGGTGATGTGCTACGGAGGCGCGTATGGCATCACTCCGGCGTTTGCCGCCGATTATTTTGGTCCGCGCGATGTCGGCTCCATTTTCGGGCTTGATGATGCTGCCCTGGGCTTTCGCCTCGGTTTTCGGTCCGTCGCTGTTCGCATACCTGCGCCAGATCAACGGAAATTACAATCAGGCCCTCACCTTTCTTGCGGGATTGATGACCGCCGCGCTCATCCTGCCGATTCTTGTTCGTCCGCCGCGAAAACAGACGGAGCGGAAAAAAAGGAAGCCGAAGGGGCCGCTCGATCCGGAAGAAGTCTGCAGATTAGTAGCCAGTAGCACAGGCATCCGCCTGTTTGGTTTATATGTTGGACGTGCAAAAATTAAACTGCGCAGGCTAAAGCCTACGCTAAAAAAGCTACAAAAGCCGGATTGTGCGTGTGCAATAGGCTAAAATTCTTCTTCCTCGTCCGGCGTTTTCTTCCGCGTGATCTTTACCGTTATGTGTATTCCCCTGGACTTCACGTCCTTGAGAATCGCCTGCCGATTTTCCAGAGGGATCGCTCCCGGGGGAAAAATGCCCGCCGTATCGCGCGGAAAATGTTTGATGAACAAAGCCGCCATGTGAGCTGTGGCGTAAGAGATGGGCGAGAGCGCCAGGCCTCGCCGCCGGATCTGGAAAAGCGAAGGAAAGATGGCGTCGTAGCGGATTTCGATCGGCCGATCCTTTTTCACTCCGCGCACTACGACGGCGGCGGCGAACCTCGCGTTCTGCAGCCTGCCTTGGCGGATCAAGCGCGCGACCTGGCGGGGAGTGAGTGTTTTCGGGAAACGCGACGCGACCATCCCGCGCGACTTGGAAAGTTTTCCCTGCTTGTACCAGCGCCGCAAGCGGTCGATTTCGTTGCCGCCGATTTTGACGTCCATCTCCTTCAACTTCAGGAAATAAGGAACCGTGCCGACCTCATCCTGCGCGGCAAGGACCACATTGGTCTCGCCGATCGGCGGCGGAAAACGGAATTTTTCTCGTTCGCCGAAGCGTTTGCCGAACCGGAACTTGCCGTTGCGAAAAATGCGGGGAAAAGAGACGGCCTCATCGAAAGAAACTTCCGCCGACCATTGCGAAACCGGGTCCTCGCTTTCGGTGCTCTCATACAGGCGAATGTAAACTGCGTTCACCGAGTCCATTTGCGCGGCGGCGCGAGCCACCAGCAGATTGGTGAGTCCCGGCGCGGCGCCGCTCGTGATGACGGCGGCGCGGTTTTTGTCCTGGAATCGCTTATCGTAGCGAAGTTGCTCGGCCTTGAACGGGTTGCGCGTGAGGTGAGCGCTGAGGTCGATATAATGGCAGCGAATCCGCAATGCGGCGCGCAGCACGATCTCATTGAAGACGGCGGCGCTGGCGTTCACCAGGAGTTGCGAACCTCTCGCGGCGCGCACGATGCCCCAAAGATTTCGCGCGTTGACCTGGACCACGGGAATCTTGCTCTTCTTGCCGAGAAAGCCGCGGGCGCGGTCGAGGTCGCGGTCGCCACAGGTGACCTGGTGCCCCTGCCGCGCGAGCAGGTGCGCGAGATACGATCCGGTCGCTCCGGTCCCGAGGACGAAGATGCGCATTGGGGGAAAACTCTAACATATTCGTTCGCGGTAGTGGCGCGGGCTTGACAGTCTGCGGGGGTTGCATTCAAGCCCGATTCGAGCCTTGCTGGTGACTAACATTTGCAGGCTGAAGCCCGGCCACTGGCTGTTAGTCCGGGACTGGTAAACGGCGC
The DNA here is from genome assembly GCA_963779275.1 of Terriglobia bacterium. Taxonomy (GTDB): domain Bacteria; phylum Acidobacteriota; class Terriglobia; order Acidiferrales; family UBA7541; genus Palsa-360. Next base: position 39,523 of record CAVZXL010000011.1, on the reverse strand, counting down.
AACAATGAACGAGAACTAGGGAGCGCGGTTGGCGCGCATTCGCGCCTGTTTGGCGGGCATAGATCGATGGATCACGAAGAACACGAACCGAAACTTTTCAGCCTTTCCGAGGCCGAGACCGCCCGGCGTCATGTCGAGCCGCTGCTGATCGACGCGATGGAAGGCAATCGCGAGATGGAAGAGCTGGACGAAAAATTGAGCGCCATCTCAAACCGCATCCTGATCATGGGCGGGATCACTATCGATTACGAAGTCGCCGCCCGCATGCGCTCCGCGCACAATCGTTCGGTGGCAAAAGTCCGCGATGCCCTCGACCAGATTCACGCCATCGGCTGCGTGGTGAAAGATCTGGACTCCGGCTGGTGGATTTTCCCGTCGATGATGGAGAACGAAGAAGTCTATTTGTGCTGGCGGCTCGGCGAAGACCGCATCCGCTTCTATCACCGCCAGGACGAAGGTTTTGCCGGACGCAAACCGATCAATCCGGAAGACACCGGCCCGGAGCATCCGATCCAGTAACCTAAATTCCGAGCGGCCGCGACGCGCGCACTCCGGAAAGGAATTTCGTGACCGAAAAATCCGAAGGGCGTCTGGCCAACTCTGCAAGTCCTTATCTGCGTTCCGCCGTGCACCAGCCTGTGGAGTGGTACGAATGGGGCGCGGAAGCGTTTGCGCGCGCGGCGCGCCGAGGACAAACCCATCCTGCTGGATATCGGCGCGGTCTGGTGCCACTGGTGCCACGTCATCGATCGCGAGAGCTACGAAGATCCGCGAGCTCGCCGCAATCATCAATCAGCTGTACATCCCGGTGAAAGTGGACCGCGACGAGCGGCCCGACGTGGACGCGCGCTACCAGGCCGCCATCAGCACCATTTCCGGGCAGGGCGGCTGGCCGCTTACCGGATTTCTGCTGCCCGATGGACGCCCGTTTTACGGCGGCACGTATTTCCCGCCGGACGACGCCATGGGGCGGCCCGGGCTTTCGCCGCATTCTGGAAGCCGTGGCCGCGAGCTACCGCACGCGGCGGCCCGAGGTCGAGGAAGCGGCGTCGCGGCTTGCCGAAGCCGTGGCGCAATGCGGAAACGTTCGCGGGCGCGCGCGGAGAATTCGATGCGCAGGTCGCCGACGATCAGGCCGAATCCATCTCTGAACATGTTCGATCCGCGCAATGGCGGATTTGGCCGCTCGCCGAAATTTCCGCATTCAGCGGCGATCGATCTGCTCCTGGAACTGCCATCAGGCGGGCGGCAGCGCCGCGGCTGCTGGAAGTGGCCGCGACCACGCTCGAAAAAATGGGCTCCGGCGGCGTCTACGATCAGATCGCCGGCGGCTTTCATCGCTATTCGGTGGATGAACGATGGTGTGTGCCACATTTCGAGAAGATGTCGTACGACAATTCCGAGTTGCTGAAAAATTTTCTGCATGGCTACCAGGTCGCGCGGGAACCGTTTCTTCGCGAAATCGCCGAGGGCATCATCGATTGGACGAACACGGTGCTCTCGGACCAGGCGCTCGGCGGATTTTACGCCAGCCAGGACGCCGACCAGACGCTCGACGACGACGGCGATTATTTTACCTGGACGCAGGAAGAAGTCCGCGCAGTGCTGACGCCGGAAGAGTCGCGCGTGATCGAACTCGCTTACGACGTGGAACCGCGCGGCGAGATGCACCACAACCCGGCGAAAAATGTTCTGTGGATCGCACGGTCCATCGCCGATATGGCCAGACGATTGGCGGGTGGACATGGCCGCCGTTCGCAAGATCCTGGCGCGCGCGAAGGGAAAGCTGCTGGCGGCGCGCGGGGCGCGTCCCACGCCGTTCGTGGACACGACGCTCTACGTGGCATGGAACGCGATGTTTGTTTCGGCGTATCTCGATGCCGCGGCAGTGCTGGGCGGAGACAGGGGCGCGGCGTGCCGCGCGTTTGCGCTGAAGACGCTCGATCGCATGTTGAATGAAGCCTGGAGCGATACGCGCGGATTCGCGCACCGCATCGGCGGCGCGCGCCTCGACGGATCGCTCGACGATCAGATTTTCGCGGGGATGGCGCTGCTGGATGCTTATGAGGCGACGCTCGATCAGAGATATTTTGACGCAGCGCGGGCGCGCCGCGGATTTCGCCATCGCCGAATATTTTGACGCAGAAGGCGGCGGCTTTTTCGATCGCGCCTCGGGCGCGGCGCCGATGGGCGGACTCGACGTGCGCCGCAAGCCTCTGCAGGATTCGCCCACGCCGGGCGCGAATTCCGTCGGCGGCGATTCTGCTCGACCGCCTGTATGGCTACACCGGAGACGCGCGCCACCGGCGACGCGGCGCAGGCGACCCTCGAAGCTTTTGCGGGCATCGCTCCGCAATTTGGAATTCACGCGGCCAGCTACGGGCTTGCCGCGCGTGCTGCATGCGCGGCGCCCGTTTGAGGTTGTCGTCACCGGCGCCAGCGGCGATCCGCGGGCCGACGCGCCTGGAGCGCGCCGCGCATTCCGTCTACCGCTTCGGCAAGGCCGTGCTGCGCGTCACGCCCGAGCGGCTGGCGGCCAGGCGATCTTGCGCCCGCGCTGGCCGAAACGCTGCCGCATCTTCGCGCGGATGTTGCGCAGGCTTTGGTCTGCGTGGGCACCACGTGCCGTCCGCCGGTCAACGATCCCGCCGCACTCGTCGCGCTATTGACTCAGACTCCTCCCATGCTTCATGCGAACGGAGATTAGTCCGATGGCTGATGAAGAAAAACGCAAGTCTCCCGCTTCCAGCCCAAGGCTGGAACGCATATTGTTTACGTCGAAGGATCCGCGGGGATCCGCGATCTGAGCGAAAACGGCATGTATGTTTTGGATCCGGAGCCTCTTTCCGAAGGATCGGCCATCAAGTTTGCTCTGCGACTGGGAACGTTTGACATTCCCATCAAAGGAATTGTCTCGCGCTCGGTGGCGGGGCATGGGATGGTGATTCAATTCACGGAAATGACTCGCGAAGCGAAACGCCGCCTGAAATCCATCTTTCCGAATTGGGCCGTCGTCCCAGGAAACGAAATAAGCCTGGAATTTCGGCTAAAATTCAAAATTCCAGCCGCAGTTGAAATGCGATCATGCGCGGCGTGCTGTCGCCGCCGAGCCCAACGCCGAGCAGACCGGTAGGCGGAGAGGTGGTGTATGTGAGCGCTCCAAAGCTGGTTTGCGTGGAAGGCTTCCCGGGAATCCCGGCATACACCGTGTTCGGCAATCCAAAGTTTGGATGGTTGAATACATTGAAGAACTGGGCGTCGAAGCGCAGTTTCGTTTGCTCGGTCAGTGGGAACCGATTTGTGATGTAGAAATCGCTCCAGAAAATCGGGACCACGGAGCGCATTGCGGCCGAGGTCTCCAAAATGGCAATTTGCCGGTGTGTCGCCGCCCAGCAAGCGCCCGTGCTCGGGTCCACCGTCGAAATGAAAGCATCGGGATTGAGCCACTGACCGTGTCCGCTTGCGTAACGCCGGGGATGGGATTGTGTTCGTACAGCGGCACGCCGGGAACCACGCTGGCAAATTGCGGCCCGCTGCCTTGCACGATGCCGTTGCCTTCGCGGAATACGGCGTGCTCGACACGGAAAACGGAATTCCGCTATGCCAAAATACGGTGCCGGAAACTTGCCAGCCGTTCACCAGGTAACCCAGGCGTGACTATGTACCTTGAAGGGCAATTCGTAAACATACTGGGCATTGAAATTGTGGCGGATGTCGTAGTCGCAGGGTCCGTTATCCGCGATCCAGATCTCCGGGCAAGGGAGAGAGAATTCCGCCGGCGGAGAACTGCAGAAATCCGCCGTTGGACACTTGTCCATGCAGCGGCTCAGGTGTAGTTCACCTGTCCTTTCAGCCGTGCCCGAGCGCTGATGGCCGTTAATTGCAGGCCGTGATAGTGGCTGTTCGCGCCCGTGGAAAGCTGGGTTACGGCCCCGAACCTCGGGTCGGCGGCTGCAGGTAAGGGAACGGCGCGAAGCAGCCGTCACAGACGGTTTGATAGCCGTTTTCCTGGGTCGGTATGGCTGGTTCAACGCGCGTGTGCCGACGTACTGCACGCGGAAGCTTCCGATGATTGCCGAACTGATGCTCGACGCCGAAACTCCACTCCATGAAATACGGCGCGTGCAACTTCCCGTCCGGGCGCCGCCGTCGATGGCCACGGGCGGGAGGCAGGCCCCCGGGTTTGCTTGCGGAGACGCGCAGGAAAGCTGGCCCGGCGCGAACCCTGAAGTGAAAGCCTGATTTGCGGCCACTGTTGCGTCCACGGCGCTGCCAGGAAATCCCGGGGCGATGAGCCATTCCGCCGACGGTACCGAGAGCCCGCCCTGAAAGGTCTTGACATAAGGTGGATTGATGCCCAACGGCTCGGCGACGCTGCCGGGCAGGATATCGCTGAAGATGCCAAAGCCGGCGCGCAGCACCGTGTTCGGGCTGCAAATTGCCAGGCGACGGCCGTTCTCGGCTGGAGGATCGCGAAGGGCGTCGAGCGAAAATACGTTTGCCGTGCGGGTTTGAATCGCGGCGTTCAGCGGCTGATTGACATCGTGCGGAATCGAATCGAAGGAGCCGGAAGCCGTGCGATCTGCTAATGCGGATTTAGAGGATTGGAATTGAGGTATCGCGAAGGCCGAAGGTCCAGGTGAGGTTTCGGGTGACTTTCCACGTGTCCTGCGCGTAGAGATCCAGATTGAGAAAGCTGAAAAGGCTGGTTGGCCGCCTGCGGGAAAGTCTTTGTTGCCGTCGACGCGACCCCGTAGATGAATTGCGGCAAGGTGGTGTAGGTCGCCGGCGGGACCGATGCCTTCGCGCGAAGTCGTAATCGTTCAGGCGGAAAATTCGGGTATTCGTTCCGAAGCGGAGTTCGTGCGCCGCCGTGGCTCCAGGCCAGATTGTCATTGATGAAGAAACGGGCGGCGCGCCGCCCCTGAACCCACGTGTTGTCAAGTCCACCGAGGGTCGTGAAGGCGCATTCGCGCCCTGCCTTGTAAGACGATGGGAAACGCCGCCAGAGTTTTCTGGAAGTCCGCCGGGCCGAAAAAGCTCTGGTACCAGGAGAAGGCGGGATTGAAATAATTCACCAGGTTCTGCGAAAACAAGTGCGTGTGCCCGGCGGCAAAAGAGTACAGCGGCTGGGGCGAGATGGCGTTAAACAACGGATTGATGGGATCGGTGTAAGCGGCCTGCACACCGTTATCCGTTTGAAAGCGGAACCAGGGGTGTCTCTCTCGCTTGAGTTGTAGTCCACGCGAGCGGTCTGCACCTGTTCATGATCGTCGCTGGAATGCGAAATACTCTGGCGGATTGGCGCAGCCATTTCCGTTCGCGGGCGTTCCGGGCGCAGTGCTGCCGTCGGAATTAAACGGACAGCCCAGATGGCAAGTGGAGATCCGGTGGTGTTGCCGTAAAGCGAGAACATGTTTTTGTAAAACGGCACAATCTGGGGCGCCGCCGGGTATATCGATCCGGTGATGGCGTCGGTTCCGCCCAGCGGCAATTGTTGCAAAACATATTGCTCAAACGCCTGGGTGGGAACGGTGGTGGGCGTCACGATGGGCAGGGCAATCCGCACCCATTCCGTGTCGAAAAAGAAGAACAGCTTGTCGCGGACGATCGGGCCGCCCAGACTGCCGCCGAAATGATTCACCGTGGAGCGTGGTTTGTGATTTCCCGGGGTGGAGTTGGTAAAGTAATTGGCCGCGTTTAGAAGCGAGCCATTCCAAATCTCATAGGCATTGCCGTGGAAGCGGTTGGTGCCGGACTTAGTGACGTAGTTAACCTCGGATGCGCCGTACCGCCCCTGATCCACGGAATAGGAGAGGGTGTTGACGGTAACCTCGGAGATTGAGTTGAGGCCCAGCACGAGGTTGGTGGAAAGTCCGCTGTTGAGGTTGGTGAGCGGGTCGTTGGTTTCCAGGCCATCCACGATGTAGCCGTTGGAAAGCGCGGGCAGGCCATTGAATTCCACATTGCCGTAGCCGTTGGTTCCCCCCACAAAATCGTTGCCGCTACCGGCCGTGTTGATCAGCGCGCCCGCGGCAAATTGCAACGGGTAGGTCAAATCGCCCCCGGGATTGGGAAGTTCGCAAGCGCGGGGGCATTCAGATTTGTGGAACTGTTCGCGTTGTCCCGGATTGATGCAGGGGAAGTTGCTCCGTTTACCTCAATCGTTTCTTTTGATTCTGCGCAACTTGAGTTGTGAAATTGATGGTCTGCTTTTGTCCGAGCCCCGCGAACTGACGGCTGTCCACTCTGTTTCGGGTCGAACCGTCGCGACGGCCGTGACCGAGTACGTGCCCGGTTTGAGCTGCGGAAATCGAAGCGGCCCTCTTCGTCGGTTTTAGCGCTCCGAAAGATCGATATCAAGATGTGATGGTAAGCAGGACGCCCGGATGGCCGCGCCGGTGATATCGGCGACTTGGCCGACCAGGGCGCTGGTGGTTTCTCCCTGGGCACATGCAATTCCCGCAAGAACAAAAAAAAGCGCGAAGCTCGTTACAGCCGGTCTTAGGAAGCTGCGGCGCAATGGATTGGGACTCTGCAAGACTGGTGTAGTTAAGCATGATTAATAAAAAATATATATCTTAATTTACAGAAACGAAGAAGCTGCATAAACGGGGAGTGAGGAGCGTCGGGAGCAATTCCCCCGCGGCGGGCTGGTCCCGCTGGAAATGCGGGCCCGCTCGGAACGCGCCGGGCACTCCCGACCCGAGGCCATTGTCCCGCCTAGATCTTGCTAACTCTTACGATCATTTTATCTGTGCAACTGAGCCGCCTGACGGTACTCTAATCATTGGAGGTTTTTGGCCGATTGTTCACGACAGCCTGCTCGCATCGAGACTCTCTGGGCGTTTACCGTATTAGCCCTTGCGTGCCTTTCGCAGCGGTATTGGTTTGCGCGGGCCTGGAGGTTCCGGGTGATTCAGAGGCCGCAGCCTCGCAAAGCGGTGCGCGGAGCGCTGTTGTCGCTGCTCTTCGCAATCCTCTTTGCCGCGATTGCCCGCGTTCTGGGAAGCATGGGCGGGACGGTTTTTCGAGGGACCTACCTGTCCGCTTTTCTGGGTTTTGGCTTTGCAGCTCTATTGTTTCTTACCTGTTTATTAAGATCGTAGCAGGTGTGGATTGGCTCTGGAGGCGCATGCGTTCAGCGATTTCTTCGCGCCATGCAGTGCCCGAGGTTTCGTCCTCCTTCCATAGGGTCGCTCGCCCGAACTGAGATCGTCGACCATTCCCGCCGCCGATTTTTTCACGCTGCCGGTATCGTTGCAGGCGCCGTGCCGTTTATCAGCGCCGGATATGGATTTGCCGAGGAGCGCTTCCGGTTCCAGGTCCGCGAAATCGAAATTCCGGTGCCGAATTTCCCGAAGGCGCTCGATGGCCTGCGCATCGCACAGCTAAGCGACATCCATGTCGGCAGCTACATGTCCGTGTCAGAGGTCCGCCGCGCCGTCGGAATGGCCAATGATCTGAGCGCCGATCTCGCTGTTGTCACAGGCGATTTCCTGACCGCGCGGGGCGATCCTCTGGAGGACTGCATCGCCGAACTCTCGCGGCTCCGCGCACACTCGGGGTTTGGGGTTGCAACGGCAATCACGAAATATACGCGAGGCGGAAGCGAATCCGCGGCAGCTCTTCCACAACATGGAATGGGTCTGCTGCGACAGGAAAACGTCGAGGTGCGCTGGAACGGCAGCCCTTCAACCTGATTGGCGTGGACTACCAGCGCCAGCGCCATGCGGTATGGAGCCGCGCGCCCGATGCTGGGCCGTGTCGAACAGTTGGTGCGCGCGCGACGTTCCGAATATCCTGCTTTCGCATAATCCGAATTCTTTCCCGCGCGCCGCCGAGCTGGGCATCGAGGTGTCCCTCGCGGGGCACACGCATGGCGGCCAGGTGCGCGTCGAAATTCTCGATCATCGCTTCAGCCCGGCGGAGTTCTTCACGCCCTATGTCGCCGGGCTTTATCAGCGGCCGCTCGGCGTCCGGGCCGCTCGATGACAGATGTTTTCTCTGCGTCCGGCGTTCCGAGGTTGCCACCATCACGCTCTACGTCAATCGCGGCCTCGGTACCATTGGCGCGCCGATTCGCCTCGGTGTGCCTCCGGAAATCACGCTTCTCACCTTGCGCCGCGCGTAAGACTCACCCAGCGATTCCGCCTAAAGCGGATAGCCAGAGTCTGCGCGCCCTTGCGCGTTGCGGCGGCCTGCGCGCGCAGTGCGATAATTCGGACTTGGACTGAGAGATGTGCGCCGCGAGTGCGGGTCTCGTCAGGGGGAACCGATGGCGATTCGAGATACTTGGATCGAAAAGCGACTGGCCGAAGCGGCAGCGGCGAATGGCATCGCGCAATGTGTTCGCAGATGCATTTTGCGCGCCAGGGCGTCATCACCGAAGAAATGGAGTTTGTCGCCGGGCGCGAGAAAATCGAACCGGAACTGGTGCGCAGCGAGGTCGCGCGCGGCCGCGCCATCATTCCCGCCAACATCAATCACCACTCGCTCGAGCCCATGGGCATCGGCATCGCCTTCCGCTGCAAGATCAACGCCAACATCGGCAACTCCGCGACCACCTCGGACATCGACGAGGAACTGAAAAGCTTCACCGCGCCGTGCACTACGGCTCGGACACGGTGATGGACCTCTCCACCGGCGGCGACATCCCCGACATCCGCAAGGCCATCATCGAGGCCTCGCCCGTGCCCGTCGGCACCGTGCCGATCTACGAGGCGCTCTCGCGCGTGAAGCGCACCGAAGATCTGAGCACCGGACCTGATGCTCGAAGTGATCGAGGAGCAAGCCGAGCAGGGCGTGGACTACATGACCATCCACGCCGGCGTGATGCGCGAATTTCTGCCGCTGGTGCGCGATCGCATCACCGGCATCGTCAGCCGCGGCGGCGCGCTGCTGGCGCAGTGGATGAACGGCGCACAAGAAGGAAAATTTCCTCTACGAGCACTTCGACGACATCTGCAAAATCTTCAAGAAGCACGACGTGAGCTTTTCGCTGGGCGATGGCTTGCGGCCCGGCTCGCTTGCCGACGCCAGCGACGCGGCGCAGTTCGCCGAACTCAAAGTCCTGGGCGAACTGACCAAGAAGGCCTGGGAACACGACGTGCAGGTGATGATCGAAGGCCCCGGCCACATCCCGATGGACCAGATCGAGCTGCAGGTGAAGAAGGAAATGGAGCTGTGCCACGAGGCGCCGTTTTACACGCTCGGGCCGCTGGTCATCGACATCGCGCCGGGCTACGACCACATCACCAGCGCCATTGGCGCGGCGATGATCGGCTGGTACGGCGCGTCGATGCTCTGCTACGTCACGCCGAAGGAGCACCTCGGGCTTGCCCAACGCCGATGACGTGAAGCAGGGCGTGATCGCCTACAAGATTGCCGCGCACGCGGCCGACGTCGCGCGGCACCGTCCCGGCGCGCGCGACCGCGACGACGCGCTCTCCTATGCGCGGTTCCTCTTCGACTGGAACAAGCAGTTCGAGCTTTCGCTCGATCCGGAAACGGCGCGCGCCATGCACGACGAAACTCTGCCGGACGATTTCTACAAGGAAGCGAAGTTCTGCTCGATGTGCGGGCCGAAATTCTGCTCGATGAACATCACGCAGGTGGCCGAAGCGATCGGCGGCATGGATCAGGCCGAGCGCGAGCAGAGCTTCGTCCAGCTGCTGGCGAAGGTCGAAAAGTAGAACCGGCAGGGCAACTCGGCTTCCACCGGACGCATCCAACCACGGCGCGCGCCTTCCCGGGGAAACTGCTAGTATTCCCGGCGCAGGCGGCGCTTTGGCGTACCAAAACTACCCGAATCGGAGAGCTAAACAGGAGGAATCACCATGGCAATCAATCAGGCATTGCTCGGCGAGTTTGATCATGAAATGGCCAACGCGCGCAAGAGCTCGAGCGCGTGCCGGACGGCAAATTCGACTGGAAGCCCCACACGAAGTCGATGAGCATGGGCGGCTTGGCCGGCCACATCGCCATGATTCCGAGTTGGGCGAAATGACCCTGGAAACGCAGCAATTCGACGTCAACCCAGGCGGCCAGCCGGTGCAGCAGCCGCAACTGAAGACCCGCGCCGACATTCTGGCGTTTTTCGATAAGGCCGTGCCCGAGGCGCGCGCCGCGATCGCCGGCGCCAGCGATGAAACCATGATGCAACCCTGGGCGCTGCTCAATGGCGGCAAGACCGTCTTCACCATGCCGCGCGTCGCCGTGCTGCGCAGCATGATCATGAACCACATGGTCCACCACCGCGCGCAGCTCGGCGTCTACCTGCGGCTCAATGATCTTCCCGTGCCCGCGATCTACGGGCCGTCCGCCGACGAAACCGGAATTAGTCGATTTCCCATTGACGGGGCGCTACGCGACGCACGTCGTGGCCTCTGCCTCGTCTTGCACCATGGTCGAAGCCAATCAACACGAACAACTCCGCGAGGAATTCAACCGCTGGGCGGAGGCCGGGCGCGGCGAGGGCATGGAGCAGGATCACCTGCCCATCGTCCTGCCCGTGCTCGACCGCATGCGGCTTCAGCCGGATGACAACGTCCTCGACGTCGGCTGCGGCGCAGGCTGGCTGTCGCAGCCTGCTCGCCGAGCATGTCCCCGAAGGCCGCGTCGTCGGCATGGACGTTTCCGACGAGATGATCCGCCACGCCCGGCGAAAGAACGCAAATCTCGAAAACGTCATGTTCGTGATCGGCGGCGAGGACGAAATTCCCTGGGACGCCAATTTCTTCACGCACGCGATTTCCGTGGAGTCCGCCTATTACTGGCCCGATCCAGCGCGCGCCTGCGCGAGATTCTTTCGCGTCTTGCGCGAAGGCGGTTCGGCCTGGATCGCGATCAACTATTACCGCGATAATCCGCATTCGCATCAGTGGAGCGAAGTCCTTCGCGTGCCCGCGCAGTCTGCTCGCCGCCGAAGAGTGGGCCGCGACCTTCCGCGACGCCGGCTTTCGCCGCCGTCGCGCACGAGCGCATTCCCGACCCCACTCCCGCGCCCGAAACCTACTCGGGCCGCTGGTTCCGCGACGCCGCCCAGCTGCGCGCTTTCCGCGAAGTGGGCGCGCTGCTGGTCCATGGCGTAAAATAGTCTTTGCAGCCGGAAACAAGACAAGAGCCGCGTTGTCGCTATTCGTTTGCGGTGAAATTTGGAATCTCACGTATTTTATTCGAAATAATTTTTTGGAGGCCCTTATGAGAAATCTTGCGCGGACGTTTGTCGTTGCATGCTTGTCGTTGCGCCGGTCGCGGCAAAACCCCGGCCGCAGCAGGCCGGACCCGACCTGCCGTGGGCGTATGGGGTACGCGATAAGATACAGCCGGCCCGCGAAGAGGACGGTCCCCGGCACGTCCCGGGCAGCGACAAGACGTACACGCGGGCGGAGGTAAACGATGTGATGAATCCGCCCGATTGGTTTCCCGACGCACATGGGCCGGCGCCGACCGTGATTCTTCATGGAAGCGGGGCGGCGATTGCCTGCGGCTCCTGCCATCTGATGTCAGGGCTTGGCCATCCGCAATCCGCGAATCTCACGGGGCTTACGGTCGCGTATTTCGTGGAGCAAATGGCCGATTTCAAAAGCGGCGCCAGGAAGACCGCCGGCATGCCGGGAATTGCGGCCGCCCTCAGCGATGAAGACTCGAAGAAAGCCGCGGAGTGGTTTGCGTCCCTCAAACCAAAGCCCTGGACCAGGGTGGTGGAAACCGACACCGTGCAGAAATCGTTCATCGATGCGGAATTCATGCGAATTCCGCTGCCCGGCGGCGGCACCGAGCCGCTCGGCAATCGCATCATCGTGTTGCCGGAAGATACGGAGCGGGCCATGAGCCGGGATCCGAACTCCGGCTTCGTCGCATACGTGCCCAAGGGCAGCATCGCCAAGGGCAAGGAACTGGCAGAGAACGGAGTCGGCGGCATGGGGATCGGTTGCACGAGTTGCCATGGGGAGTCGCTGGAAGGCATGGGCCAGGCGCCGCCGCTTGCCGGGATGCCGCCCCTCTACATGGTCCGGCAGATCGTCGACATTCAAACCGGCGCGCGGGCCGGCAACATGATCAAGCCGATGATCGTCTTCGTTAAGAAGGCGACGATTGAGGACATGATTGCCATCGCGGCGTACGCCGCTTCGCTTCCTCCGCATTAAAACAGGGAGCCAAGCACTCGCTTCACCGGGACTTTTCGCATTTTCCCTGTTTGACTCGGCTTGCCGGGGATGGATATACTCGCCACACTTACGGGACTCAAGGAGACACATGGGCGTTCTCGACCAGCGATTTGAAAAGAATTTCATGATTTCGTCGGTGGACTACGTGTTCAATTGGGCGCGCAAATCGGCCATCTGGCCGCTGACGTTCGGCCTGGCGTGCTGCGCGATTGAGATGATCGCGTCGACGACGTCGCGGTTTGACCTGGCGCGGTTTGGCGCCGAGGTGTTTCGCCCCTCGCCGCGGCAATCCGACCTGATGATCGTGGCCGGCACCGTGACGCTGAAAATGGCGCCGGTGCTTAAGCGCGTCTGGGATCAGATGCCGGACCCGAAGTGGTGCATCTCGATGGGGGCCTGCTCGAGCGTGGGAGGGCCGTTTAACGCTTATTCCGTGCTCCAGGGCGTGGATCGCATCGTGCCCGTGGATGTTTACGTGGTGGGGTGCCCGCCGCGGCCGGAAGGCTTGTTCTACGCGCTGTTGAAGCTGCAGGACAAGATCGACCAGATGTCCCTGGCCAAGCGGCCCACCGAAATCCGACTGCACCCCGGGATGGCGGAAGACTTCAAGCGCAATGTTATGGTCGCGCAGACGCCGTCTCCGCGGTAGGTTTTGCGCCAGCGGGAAATCAACCCTTTGTCCGCCCGGGCGGAAGAGTTACGGCAACGATCTCAAGTTGTGCTCGAAATTCAGGAGGAGCACCCGAATGGCCTTCATGCGAGTGGCGCGAAAAGACGAAATTCCGGCGGGAACCATCCGCGAATTTCAGGTGGAGGGCCAGACCATAGCGATCGCCAATGTGGGCGACAAGTTTTATGCGATTCATAATACCTGTCTGCACCGTGGCGGGCCGCTTGGCCAGGGAGTGCTCCAAGGCGTGGCGGTGACCTGCCCGTGGCATGGCTGGCAGTATGACGTAACCACAGGCAAGTTGGTGATGAACCCGGCCATCGGAGTAAAAACGTTCACGATTGAGGCCCGGGGAGAGGATTTGTGGATCGAAGGGGCTTAGTCCATTCCTGATGGGTCTATTGTAGAATATTCCAAATCATTTAAATACATGGGCTTACAGAGTTTTTCTGCATCGTTCCGCGGAATTTTATCCTGAAGCCGATAACCATTTTCACGCATCTAAGTCTAAAGAGTTGAAGGACAGAGAGTTATCTGTTAGCTGGATGGCCCTGTCTTCTGGAATGAGGAATTTCTACACTTCGGGCGAGGTCCCGTGTATTATGTCCGACCGACTGAGCGTAAGTAACGCACATTTTATTCGGAGGCTGCCCGGTTTGTCGACGATTCGCCCACCGGCCAAGCGGAGTCACTGGATTTTTTCCGTGAACCCGCACCATTATCATTGGGATACGCTGTTTGTGAAGGGCAAGGAGATGTGGCGGGGGGCTGGAACGCGCCCGGACGCCATCCGAGGCCTGAAACAGGTGCGAAAGGGCGATCGTGTGCTCTGCTACCACGCCGCGCCGGAGCGCGCCCTGTACGCCATCGCCGAGGTCACTCGGGACCCTTACCCGGATCCGCATGACCGGGAATCGAAGATGATGGTCGCTGATCTGCGAGCCATGGAACGGCTGCCGCGTCAAGTGACCTTGGACGAACTGCGGGAGAACACTGCCGTGCGGAAATTGAAGTTCCTGAAGAACGTGCGGCTGGTTATCTCCCAGGTGAGCGAAGAGGAATACCAGGAAATACTGCGCATGGCGGGAATCGTCGCGACGCCGGGGTTGCCGCTGCCGTAAGGCGTGACTACAAGCTATCTCATATAATGATCGGGCACGCGCAACGCATGGCCCACCAGGGGCTAAAGCCCTGCTTTTCCAGGCGTCCTGATGTCGCGGCTGAAGCCGCGACCCACAAACCTATTTATGAGATCGCCTCTAGTGACCGGCGGCGAGTGAAAACCGTTCGCCGGTTGCTGATTTGTTTAGCAGGATCCGACCTGCCTCGTCCTTTAGCAAGAAATCACTCCCCAATCACCAATTAGCTTGAGACATGCTATTTTGGGTGGTCTCTCACTATGCCTGAACTTCCCGAAGTCGAAACCGTGGTGCGCGGGCTGCGCCTGTCGCTGCCGGGACGCACGATTTTGGACGTGCGGTTGGGCAAGACGAATTTCGTCGACGATCCGGCTTTGCTGGCGGAGTGCTTGCCGGGAAAGCGAATCGCGGAGGTCTTGCGGCTGGGCAAATTCATTTGCGTCGCGCTGGAGCCGGGAAAGGAACTTTCCGGGGCCGCGGGCGCGTCAGATTCCCGGCTTAATTTTATAATCCATCTTGGAATGACCGGGCAGCTGACGGTAACAAGCGCCGGCGACCCGGTGAAATCGCACACGCACTGTTTTTTTGCGCTGGATGACGGGCAGGAGATTCGCTACAGGGATATCCGGCGGTTTGGGCGCATGCTGGTGATTCCGGAAACCGGGATTGGCGAATTCCTGGGTCGTCTGGGAAAGGAGCCGCTGGAGATCGGGGCGGAAGAATTCTGCAAGGAATTTTCGTCGCGTCGCGCGCGGGTGAAGGCGCTGCTGCTCGACCAGCGGGTTCTGCGAGGCGTGGGGAACATCTACGCGGATGAAAGTTTGTATCGCGCGCGCCTGCATCCGGCGCGGATCGCGGCGAGCCTTACGAAAAAACAATTGCTCGCCTTGCACCGTGCCGTGCGGGAAATTCTGCAGGTCGCGATTCGTTTTCGCGGCTCCTCGATTTCGGATTATGTGGACGCGAAGGGAATGCGCGGAAAATTTCAGCAGCAGCATCGCGTGTACCAGCGCAAAGGGAAGGCGTGCGTTCGCTGCCGCGGGAAAATAGGGCGCGTGATCGTGGCGGGGCGCAGCAGTTATTATTGTCCGCGCTGCCAGCCGGGGCCGAGGGCGCGGAAAAAGTAATTTCCGCGAGCGGGATTGACCAAAAGCGTTCCAGACAAGGAGATTTATAATGCGTGCCGTGGTACAGCGTGTGACTCGCGCGCGCGTGACGGTCGACGGTCGCATCCCGGGTGAAATTCGCGCGGGGGTGATGATCTTGCTGGGCGTTGCGCGGACGGACAATGCGGAATCCGGCCCCTATCTGGCGGAAAAAATCGCGAACCTGCGGATTTTTCCGGACGCGGCGGGCAAGATGAACCTCTCCCTGCTCGAGGTGAAAGGCGCGGCTCTGGTCGTCTCTCAGTTCACGCTGTATGGGGATACGCGCGGGGGACGCAGGCCGTCCTACCTACAGGCGGCGTCGCCCGATTTGGCGAACGCGCTGTACGAAGATTTTGTGAGGTCGCTGCGCGCGCTGGGTGTGGCCGTCGAAACCGGGGTGTTTCAGGCCCACATGGAAGTCGAACTGGTAAACGACGGGCCGGTCACGATTCTGCTGGATTCGGAAAAAACGATTTGAGTGCGAGCATCGAAACGCCTCGAAGCTGGCGCGAGTGCAGGTAACGGCAGTGAGAAGACAATTGCCATGACCGGCTCTGCAGGTTCCCCGGAGATCCACGTGCGTCTCGCGGAGGAAGGCGACGCCGCGGCCATAGCGCATCTGGCCACCGAATTAGGGTATCCCTCCACTCCCGAGCAAGTCCTCAAACGGTTCGCCGGCCTTCAGAAGTCTCCCCAGCAAGCATCGTTTGTCGCCGAGAGCAAAACGGACGGCGTCATCGGCTGGATTCACCTCTGCGAAGTCCGGTCGCCGGGAAGTGAGCCGCGAGCGGAGATCGACAGCCTGGTGGTGGATTCCGGTTTCCGGAGCGGCGGGGCTGGGCGCCGGTTGGTGGAGCAGGGCGAAACGTGGGCGCGCCAGCGGGGGCTGGCGGTGATCGGGGTGCGGTCCAATGTGATCCGGGACCGGGCCCACGCGTTTTACATGCGGTTGGGGTACGCTGAAACGAAAACGCAGAAAGTGTTTCGCAAACAGTTGTGGATTCAAACGAAGAAGATTTAACACAGAGAACACAGAGGGCACAGAGAAAAGAAGGAAGAGGCAATGCTAATTCCCAATTTTTCTCTGTGTCTGCATGTTTATGCGGCGGGACACCCGGGGTGCGCGAGCACGTCCGGGCGCACGGGCAATCGAGTTTCCCGTGAAAATTATGTCGAAAAACGATATAATTTAAATATGGGGACGCAAACTATGACTTCGGCGGAATTCCGCGCGCTCTCGGAATTCCGGTACCGGATTCGGATCTTTCTGAACGGCAGCGAGGAAGCCGCGCGCCAGGCGGGGCTGGAGCCGCAGCAGTATCTTTTCCTGCTGGCGCTGCGCGGATTGCCGCTGGGCCGCGCGGCCAGCATACGCGACCTGGCCGAGCGCATGCAGCTTCGCCATCACAGCGTTGTGGAACTGGCCGACCGGCTCGAACGAAGGGGGCTGTTGCGGCGGGAACGCTCCCGGGACGACCGCAGGCAAGTGATCCTGCACCTGACGCCGCGCGGCGAAAAAATCCTCACGCGGCTGGCCAAACAGCGTATCGCCGAACTTCGCACCGCGGCGCCCGCGCTGGTCCGGGCTCTCTCGGCGGCGATGCGGCCGATCCGGAAAACCAAGCCGCGGCGCGGGCGGGCGTCCTGACGCGAACAGCCGGCGCGCCATCCGCTCGCGCCGGTCTAAACAAGGAAACCACGATTTGAACGCTACACCTTCATGGGGAACCCAAGCACCAGGCTCCTCCGCTCCGGACGGGTTTCGGCTCGGAACCATTTCGTTGCTGGCTGCCCTGGTGGGCGTCATCGCCGGAGGGGTGGCGTTTCTTCTGTATCACCTGATTGGATTTTTCACCAACCTCGCGTTCTACCATGTAGTGTCCTTCGCGTTTCGCAGCCCGGCGGAGAATCAACTGGGTCCGTGGGTCATCGGCGTTCCGGTGATTGGAGGACTCCTGATCGGGGTCATGGCGAAATACGGATCCCCGAAAATCAAGGGGCACGGCATTCCCGAGGCCATGGAAGCGGTGCTGACGACGAAGAGCCGCGTTGAAGCCAAAGTGGCCTTCCTGAAACCAATTTCGGCGGCCATCGCGATCGGCACCGGAGGGCCGTTTGGCGCGGAAGGGCCGATCATTCAGACGGGCGGGGCGTTCGGTTCCCTGGTCGGCCAGATCGTTTCGACCACGGCTTCGGAGCGCAAAGTCCTGCTGGCTTGCGGCGCGGGCGCGGGTCTTGCCGCCATGTTCAACGCTCCGATCACGGGAGCCCTGCTCGCGATTGAACTCTTGCTATTCGAGTTTCAGGCGCGATCCTTTATTCCGCTGATGCTCGCGTGTACGCTGGCCGTGGCTGTGCGGCTGCGGTTATTCGGCGATGAGACGATGTTTCCCGTCGGCGCGTTCGATTACAATTTCATTCACGGCATTCCTTTTTATCTTCTGCTGGGCGTGGTCTGCGGATTTGCCGCGGTTGGATTCGCCGCCACTCTGAAATGGCTCGAGGAATTCTTCGACCACATGAAGAAAGTTCCTGCCGTGCTGCATCCCGGCCATCGGGGCGCTGGGGCTGGGGATCACCGGCTATTTTTTGCCCAGGGTGTTCGGCCCAGGGTACGGAACGATTGTGGACGTGCTGAATACGCGCCTGGCGTTGATGGCCGTGGTGTTGCTGCTGATATGCAAGGCCGCCGTGGTGCTGATTTCCCTGGGGTCGGGGACCTCGGGCGGGACTCTGGCGCCGATGTTCATGATCAGCGCAGCGATTGGCAGCGCTTTCGCGATGGTCGTGAATTATTTCGTTCCCGGAGCGCATCTTTCCGCGGGGGCTTTCGCGGTGGCCGCGATGGGAGCGCTGCTTTCGGCCAGCGCGCGCGCGACATTCACGTTCATGGTTTGCGCCATTGAAACCACGCACGATTTTCATGCCGTGGCTCCGGTCATCCTGGTATGCGTGGTCGCCGACGCGATTGCGTTGCGCTACATGCCGAACTCGATCATGACGGAAAAATTCGCGCGGATGGGGCGCGCCCCGCGGCAGGAGTTCGAGGCCAACGCGCTCAAGCAACTCATGGTGGAGGACGTGATGGTCCGCGATGTTGCCACGGTCGAGCCCGAGGAGACGATCCGCGCGGCCGCCCACCGATTCGCGGCCGGTGACCTGAAATTCTCGCGCCATCATGCCCTGCCCATCGTGGATTCGGGCGGGAGCCTGCTGGGAATCGTGACGCAAGGCGATTTGCTGCGCGCATTGCAGGTCGACCCCTCGGGAGGGACGACGGTTCTGGACGCGGGCACGAGTTCGCCGGTGGTTGCGTACCCCGACGAGCGCGTGTTCGAGGCCGTGACAAAAATGCTGGAGAACAACATCGGGCGGCTTCCGGTGGTCGATCGCAAGGAACCCCGAAAGCTGGTCGGCTACATCAATCGGGCGAACGTGATGGGTTCCTGGCGTGGGCATTTGCATGAGGAATTCGTGCGCGAAGACGGATGGTTCCGGAATTTGGCGGGCAACGGGAATTCCGGCGAGGCCAGCGGTATGGTGATCGGAAGAGTATTGGCCGTTTCCAGGGAAGAAATCAGGATCGTTCCGGATTCGCAGAGCAAGGAAGAACAGGGAACCGGGGGGAGCGGCGAATCATTCGTGCTGCTTGCGCCGGCAAGAGGTTTGACTTCAGGCGACGAAGTGCAAATCGAATACCGCAACGAACAGGGCCGCAGGATCGCGCTGCGCGTCGTGGAACTGTCCCACAGGCAGTAGCCGCTGCCCAACTTTTTTAGAACCCGCCGCCGCCTCCGCCGCCGAATCCTCCGCCGGAGGAGCCTCCGCCGCCAAAACCTGAACCGCCGCTGCTGCGCGGCGCCGAAGACATTACCGAACCTGCCCGCGCGGTCATATTGTCCAGGCTGTTGACGAACATGATGGGATAAAACACGCCGCCCTGAATGCCGCCCTGATACCAGGACGGCGGCTGCGAGTAGATATTCTGGAACGCGCCGACCCATTTTTTTTCGACGCCCAGTGCCATCGCGAACGGAAGAAATTTCTCGAAGGTTTCCGGCGTCTGTTCCAATCGGGTCATGCGGTCGGATTCCACGTGGGTCAGAAAGTCCTCGAAGCCCAGGACTCCGGCCAGGGCTTTGGCGCCTGAGGCGGTGCGCGCCGGCATGAACCAGCCGAATCCGGCGATGATCGCGCCGGAAAGAATCGCGGCGACAAAAAATGGAGCGATGGCCATGCCCGTTTTTTGGGCAATGCGAATTGCCGATGGCGACCACGAGTACGCCCGCGGCGATCGCGCCGGTCATGTATCCGTTTCGCACGTAATCCGGCCGGTGCAGGAAGTAGCCGCGCTGCATCAGGGCGTCAAAAATGCCATTTTTGATGTCCGGGAAGCTTTTTGTAGAACTGATTCTGCAGGGTGGAAAGCTCCACGTCGGCCAGCGCGCCGTTGGAAAATATGCCGGCGAGTAGCACCAATTCGTGCGGTTTCAATCCGGTCCATTCCGCCGGGTTCTTCTTCATGTGGAAGATGTATTCCTTGCTGGAAATCAGCCCCATCATCTGCGATTTTTCTTTTTCCTCGATCACCAGGTAGCCGCGGACGGCGAGGTCCACGATGGTGGCGGTGATGTCGCGCATGGCCACGTTGTCGTCCACCAGCGTGCCGGCTTCGGCTGGAGTCATTCCATCGGGTGGCGCATATTGCACGGCGACCGGGCCGATGCGCGGATCGCGCCCTCGCGTGTACCACAGCCAGAACATGAAACCGAAGACGAGAACGGGGAAAAAGATCGGCCAATTGCTTGCCAGGAATTGACCGATCAAATCGCCGGTTCCCGGGCTCCGTCACAAAGCCCTTGTCCCAGGCCACAACCACCGTCAGCCCTTCATGAAAAGCAAGCGGGCGCAACGTCGTGAATTGCACGTGATTGCCATCGGTAGCGGCCTCGGCGTTTTGCGCGCGCGAGCCTGAGCGCCGGTGTATTCGAGTGGTGCGAACCCCGGTCGCTCCGGTGGGCAGGAAGACTTCCGCGCTGGCGTCGTCGATGGGAACGTCCCATTCGTCGCCGGTCACGTTCCAGTACAGTTCGTCGTGATCCTCGAAAAATTTCAGGCCGTTGCTGACGCGGTAATGCAGCGTGATCGTGCGGGCGGCATCGGTGGCATCGTCGATGTAGATTTTCCATTTCAGGTAATGGCCCTCGCGCGAGGATTCAACTTTCAGTTTCTGCCCGGCGGCATCGTGCGCTGACCAGCTTCACGAACAGTGTGTAATTGAATCCCTGCGGCGTCACGTACTCGATGGGGATGGTGCGGTAGAGGCCATGCCACGCCCCGATGAAATTCGCTTCGATGGTTTCGGTCACGTCCAGGGAGGAATCCGGCTGGACGAAAATTTCCGACGAGAATTTCTGAATCTTGAGTTCGCGGGCGGAGGCGGAAGCGGCGAACACAAACACGAGCAAACACAGGAGAGCGAAACGCGCGGATCGTGCCAGGTTTTGAGGGCAGGGCTTCAGCCCGGCCGAAAAGGCGATCAGGAAGAGCGGCTTTTGCCGCTGCAACTGCATTGAAATTTCTTGCGTCCGATCGCGGCAGCCATTGCGGCTATGCGCCGGTTGTGCCGAAGCTGACTTTTGGCACTTCGCGTTCGGCGGGGGCGCTGATCTGGAAAAATTCGCGCTCCTTGAAATTGCCCATGCCGGCGACGATGTTGGAAGGGAACTGCTCGATCATGGTATTGAAATCGCGGACCACGGCGTTGTAATAGCGGCGCGCGTTTTGCAGCGTGTCTTCGATCTGGTTCAGCGTGTTCTGCAACTGCGTGAAGCTTTCGACGGCGCGCAATTGCGGATACGCTTCGGCGAGCGCGAACACCTGGCGCAGCGCGCCGGTGAGCATGCCTTCGGCTTCGCCTTTGGCTGCGGGACCCTGCGCGGACATCGCCTGATTGCGCGCGGCGACGACGGCTTCGAGCGTGCCCTTTTCGTGCGCCGCATAGCCCTTCACTGTCTCGACGATGTTGGGGATCAGGTCGTAGCGGCGCTTGAGTTGCACGTCAATGTCCGACCAGGCGTTGTCGCACTGCACCTTCAGCCTCACCAGGCCGTTGTACGCGATCATCAGGTACAGAACCAGACCACTACCATGGCGACTAAGGCAATCAACATGGAGGAACCTTTCGCGATCGAGGAAATGGCCCCACTGGGCGACTGCTTTACGATATAAGGCGGGAGCGGGAGGCTGTAAAGCGTCGCGCTGGATTCCGATGTGCCGGAAACGTGTTTGGGTATTGGGAATCCAGAGTGAATCGCATGGAGGGTAGGCGCATGAACGAGTGATTTCGGCAAATTCCGAATTTCCCGGCAATGCCTAATTCGAAGAACAGTCGTGTATTGCGGTAGGATCGGGGCCTCCGTGGCTCCGACGTACGAGTATCGGCATTCGCGGAAAAGGGGTTTTAACCCCTGAAGGCTCAGGAGCTAAGCCCACAACAAACATAGCGTGAATGTCCGAGCTGAAGCTCGGACCTCTGACTACTCTAAGAAATTTGAAATATATCACGGCGCCAGATTTTCCATCTTACTCTGGCATGTACGTACCATTTGCGTTACTCTTGCGCCCTGCCGGAAGGTGTCACTTCCGATGACAAATGCACTTCAAAAACTACAGCGCCGCGGTGTTTGGCATCGACGCCTACCTGATGGAGGTGGAGGTGGATGTGGGCTCGGGAAAGCCGGGCGATTTCAATATCGTGGGGTTGCCGGACATGGCGGTGAAGGAAAGCCGCGAACGGATCAAGGCGGCGCTGAAAAATTGCGGACACGAGTTTCCGTTTCAGAGCGTGACCGTGAATCTTGCGCCGGCGGACATCCGCAAGGAAGGCTCGGCGCTGGATCTGCCGATGGCGCTTTCGATTCTGGGGTGCGAGGGCGCGTTTTTCGGAAAGCGTCTCGACCAATTTATTTTTCTGGGGGAACTGGCGCTGGACGGGCAGGTGCGCTCGGTGCGCGGAGCGCTTTCGGCGGCGCTGGCGGCGCGCGAACACAAGATCAAGGCAGTGGTGGTGCCGGAGGCGAATGCGCGTGAAGCGGCCGTGGTCGAGGGGATCGACGTCTTCGCCGTGGGCACGCTGCCGCAGGCCGTGGATCTGATCAACGCGCCGGAATCGTTCACTCCGGTGCGCGTGGATGCGGCGTCGATGCTGGCGGACGCGGCGCAATATTCCGTGGACATGCGCGACGTGCGCGGGCAACAGGCGGCCAAGCGCGCGCTGGAAGTTGCTTGCGCCGGCGGGCACAACATTATTTTCATCGGGCCGCCCGGCGCCGGCAAGACCATGCTCGCCAAACGCATCCCGACGATCCTGCCGCCGATGTCGCTGGAGGAAGCGATCGAGACCACGCGCATTCACAGCGTGGCCGGGCTGCTGGACGATGCGCGCGGCCTGGTGGGCACGCGGCCGTTTCGCTCGCCGCATCACACGATCAGCGACGCGGGACTGATCGGCGGCGGCGCGATGCCGCGGCCGGGAGAAGTCTCGCTGGCGCATCATGGCGTGCTGTTTCTCGACGAGCTTGCCGGAATTCGAGCGCAACGTGCTGGAAGTGATGCGCCAGCCGCTGGAGGACGGCTCGGTGACCATCTCGCGCGCGGCGACATCGCTCACGTTTCCCGCGCGGTTCATGCTGGCCGCGGCGATGAATCCCTGCCCGTGCGGATTTTTCGGCGATTCCACGCGGCAGTGCCACTGCTCGCCGCCGCAAATTCAGCGCTACGTCTCCAAAATTTCCGGGCCGCTGATCGACCGCATCGACATCCACATCGAAGTTCCGGCCGTGAAGTACAAGGAACTGCGCGGCGCCGGAGTGACCGAGGATTCGGCCGCGGTGCGCGAACGCGCGCTGCGCGCCCGCGCCATCCAGACCGAACGCTTTGCGGGGGAAAAGAAAGTATTCTCGAATTCGCAGATGCCGCCGAAGCTGATCCGGAAACACTGCGCCATCGGCGAGGACGGCGAAAAAATGCTGGAGAACGCGATTACCCGCATGGGGCTTTCCGCGCGCGCGCACGACCGCATCCTGAAGGTGGCGCGCACGATCGCGGACCTCGACGGGTCGGAAAATCTGGAGACGCGGCATATCGGGGAGGCAATTCAGTACCGGACGCTGGACCGGACGTATTGGGCGTGAATATTCATGCCACCAAAGCTCGTTGGTCATAACGGTAGGCAGGGGCGCGGCTAAGGTTTCGCCGCGCATCTGGCCTGGCGGGCATTGAATGGCGGAACGCGGCTATTCGACGTAGTTTCCACTGGGGCTGGCGGCCTGCTCGGCGTTGAATGGATCGATGGTTCCTCCGCCCTTCATGCACTCGCCGGGCGAGGGAATGCCGCCGGCGGTTTCGCAGGCGATGTCTTCGACGCCGCCGCGGTGCGCTCTGGCGGCCTGCGCGTTGGCTTCTCCCTGCATGCGCATGCCTTTGGCCTCCATCTGGGCGTAGCGCTGGCCTTTCTCGGCGGCCCGGTCGAATAAATCCATCGCTTTTGGAATGTCCTGATTAACGCCGCGGGCATGCTCGTACATGAGGCCGAGAATGAACATGCCGTCGGCGTTGCCCTGAGCGACGGCTTTGTTGAGCCATATGAGCGCGGTGGCGTAGTTGCGAGGAACGCCCACGCCCTCGTAGTAGGCGCGTCCGAGCAAGGCCTGGGATTTGGCATCGCCTAATGCGGCGCTGGCCTGGGCGTTCTTGATGGCGTCGGCGTAGTGGCCCGATTGCCAAGCCGCGGCCATGGCGAGGCCGGCGGGATCGGCGGTGACGCGTTTGGCATACTCGGCGTCCGGGCCGGCCTTGATCTGGGCGCGCAATTGCGCGGCCCGCGTCTGGTCGCGAGGGCCGCCAACTCCGGCGTCCAGCATGATGGCCAGGTTGCCCATGGCGTAATGATCGCCCTTGGCCGAGGCGCGTTCGAACCATTGGCGGGCCAGGACGAAGCGGCTTTCGGCTTGCGCCTGCAGCTGCGGGGGGATGGGAGCGTTATTGATTCCAGGATTGATGCCACCCGCGATGGAAACGCCGCTGCGGTAATAATACTGTCCGAGGAAACCCATGCCTTTTGTGTTGCCCTGATTGGCGGACGCGAGCAGCCATTTTTCGCATTGCGCGTAGTAGCCGGTGCCCGGGGGATTGATGTTATTGAAGAGCATCGCTCCGACTCCCGCTTCACCCTCGGAATCGCCCTTCTGCGCCGCTGCCATGAAATTGCGCCATGCGGTGTTGTAGTCTTTCCGATTAAACGCGGCGATCGCGGCATTGACTTCCGGTGACAGCGAAGGATCGGGCGCAGTTGTTGCCGCGGGCGCCGCGGCTGCTGCGGGCCCCGGGCCCGCGGAAGACGGACCGCCCGGATTCACGGATGAATTGCCGGGCCGGTTGGAGGATGGGACATACCCTGTGGTGTTGTGCGCAGCGACGTTGGCATCCACGGGCTGGGGGGCCGCGGACGCTTTTAAGCGCCTCCAGGTGACAATCTGCCCCGCCCAGTTTGTGCAAACGGCGGTGTCATTTCCCATAAAGTAGTAAAGTCCGCCGTCGTTAGGGCTCGGCGCGCTGGTCTTGTACTTTCCGTTGGCCGCGGAAAATGTTCCATCGCCTGCAGGGGTATCGCTGGCAGGCTGGCGCACGTAGTTCTTAAACCCACTGGCGTCGTGCACGGAAATCACGGTGACAATCTGGCCATTCACCTGAATGTGAGCTTGCCACGTTCCATAGAAGCGCGCGGTATCGTCGGCGGCATGCGAGGCTCCAGCCATTGCGATCCAGCCGGACACCAGGGCAATGCAGATCCAGATTTTTGCGCATCGCATCATGATTCACCTCGCGTGGGCCGCGGGCCCAGTTTCGGAAGGGGCGGAACACCAGCGCCGGACATCCCAATTCGATTTTCCGGCTGGCGGATAATCTATACGTGGCCTCTCCGGTTTGCAACATTTCCGGAATTCGGCGCGGCGGAGCGTGCACCATTATGGCTTTTCACTCGGTTCCCTTGGTGCGGACGGGGAAAAACCTTTAAACTGAGGACACGGAGGCCGCGGAGGAACAAGATCTTCGCTCTTGGATTTACGGCTCGCGCGATGCAAGATACGCGGCAATCGAAACCATGTCATCTGCGGTCAGGTGCGCGACCGGGGCTTTCATTAAATCGCTCCACGGGCCTTTGCGGACTCCGTGCTGCAGGTCGTACATCTGGCGAAACAGGTAGCTGGGAGAGCGGCCGGCGAGGCGCGGGACCGGGCCCAGGCCACGCAACTCGGGGCCATGGCAGATGCCGCACTGCGTCGTCTTGCCGGAGGAGCCCGTGGTGACCAGTGTTTCGCCTTTCTTGATGCTGCCGATCGGGACGTAGGCGATGAAGCCGGACGCGTCGTCGCGCAACTCGGTTTGCTCTCGATTGACAGGGGTCTCGATGATGCGGTTGCCGATTGCTTCGCTGCCGCCGCCATCGGCCGCAACCAGCATGCTGCCGCTTACTTTGGTTTTTGGCACGGTGCCCGCTTCGATGACCTTGATCCAGGGTTTCAATTTGAGTGAGGAAAAATATTCGGCGGCGGATTTTACTTCTTCATCCGAGGCGTCTTCCGCGATCATGATCATGTTATTCGGAGGGCCCATTCTCGGCTCGGAACTTCTGCGCGCGCCGCTCTTGATGTCTCGGACTTGCTGCTCGATGTAGAGCGCGGGGAGTCCGGCGAGGCTGGCATTTTCCGGGCGGCCCTGTCCATTCGGCAGATGGCAGTATCCGCAGCCGCGCACGCTGGGCTTGCGTCCGTGCTCGACCACCTGGGGCAGCGCCGGATGGCCGTCAGGGTGCCAGTCCGGAATATTGAACGAATCGAGAATCTGCGGGATCGTCAGCGATTTGCCGCTGCCGGGAACCTGGTGCGCTGCGCCGTCATTTTTCAGCACGATTTCGTTTGGGGGACTCACGGGATACGCCCACGCCGGAGGCGCGGAGGCGGCTGCTTCGCTTTGCGGTGGCGTTGCGTTGGCCGCGCAAGCCAGAAGGATGAGGATGGCCAGAGCCGAAACAAGATTTTTCATGACACCCCGAATGTTGCGGATCGTTTCCCAAAGAAATTCGCGGGACAAGGGATACCACGCGGGAAATTCAAGTTCAACTTGTGTTTGGCGGCAATGCCGGCGGAATCGAGAGCAAATGTATTGGGACTAATCTTTTCTTAGCGTCATGCCGAACGAAGTGAGAAATCCCTCCGGGATTGGGCGCCGAGAGAAAGAGGGATTCCTCACTTCGTTCGGAATGACGGCGTTTGCATAGTCGAGGGGGATTGGGCGGCGGAGCGAAAGACTCGAAGGCATCGGCGATCTTTTAACCGGTGGGACGCTAATTGGAAGGAACCGCGGCGGTAACCGCAAGCGTGGGGAGGCTCTGCAGATTGGCGGAATCGAACGATGTCACCGTGTAGTAGTAGGTTTGTCCCGCGGCGACGTTCGTATCGATGTACTGCGTGGCGCCGGGCAGCGTGATGGCCAAAGGATAAAATGGGCCGGTGGCGTCCCCGGTGGAACGGTACACGGCGTAACCGCTTACGGCGGACGCGCTGGCCGCCCAGTTCAAGGTGACCGAATGACTGGTCGCCTGCACGGTGGGGGGCTGGCTGGGCACGCTCCCGCAACCGCCGAGTCCCAAAACGGCCGCAAGAATCAGGGCAGTGCCGACCAACAGCACGGGAAGTCCTCGGCGCCGGGATGGGGAAAAGGCTTTCATGGCCATCGATGTCCCCAGACAAAATTGTGATCCACCATTTCAACCGTTCGATGCGATGAAACCAATGGTACGTTGGTCCGCGTCGATTGGTACCGATTGGATCGGGCGAGCGGGATGCGTGCGTCAGGGGAATGGAGTTGTCGCCCGCGCGGGCGGCGTTATTTGTGGCGGATATCGTCGGGGGCGCGCTGGCGATCGAGCGGCAGGATCCGCAGATTCCAGGTGACCGGAACGGTTGCCGGCAGGAAGCAGATTTTGGAATCGCAGGCCTGGTATTCGAGCGTGCCTTTAATCGTGACCGGCTTCCCATCTGCGGCAATCGCGCCGCTGTACTCGGTCATCGAATTCACTTTTAATTCCTGGCGGATGCGGAAGGCCCCCTCGAAGACGGGCACTTTTTCCTTGATCGCGGGCAGGTAGAGAATTTTTGCGTGCGGGTATGAAGCCTGGCGAAGCTCGAAATCCGGGAGCGGGTCGATCACCAGGCGGATGGGCTTGTAGCCTTTTGTCCCGGGCGCGTAAACGTGGACGTCGGCGGGAAGTTTTATATCGGCGGTGAGCGTGACAATGTTGCCGGGCACGCCGATGCGGTCGGATTGGCCGGCGGTCATCTGCAGGTGGGGAGCGTCGACCGGGTCGCTGACCTCCTCGCCCAGCTCGGGAAATAATTTGGAAAGGACGCCGTTGCCGGTGAGGCGCTCGCGGTATTTGGCTTCAAAGAATTTTTCGCGGATCACGCCTTCGGTGTCGATGAAAAAATATCCGGGGCGAGCCATGCCCTGGTTCGGGCCGATGGCTTCGGAATTCAGCACCTGGTACATGCGGATGATTTTGGAATCG
This sequence comes from Terriglobia bacterium, assembly GCA_963779275.1. Taxonomy (GTDB): domain Bacteria; phylum Acidobacteriota; class Terriglobia; order Acidiferrales; family UBA7541; genus Palsa-360. Next base: position 11,762 of record CAVZXL010000011.1, on the reverse strand, counting down.
GGGTCCGAAAGCAGGGGGAATTCGATTTTGCGGCGATCGGAGAAATATTTCAGGATGTCCACGCTGTCGTAGCTGATTCCCGCCAGTTTGATGCCTTGCTTTTCAAATCGCGCTTTCGCCGCCTGCAACTGGATGAGCTGGCCTTTGCAGTAGGGGCACCAATCGGCGGAGCGGTAGAAGAGCAGGACCGTGCCTTTCGCGCCTTTCAGGGAATCGAGCGTTTGTTCGGCGCCGAATTGATCGCGGGCGGAGAAGGCCGGGGCTTTTTGGCCGACATTCAATCCGACCTGGGCGAAGGGCTGGATCGACGCAACATGAATGGTGTTGTTCTCAAGCGAGCCGCCGACCGTAACGCTGTCGCCCATGCGGCCCTTGGCCTGGGCCTGCGGGTCGAGGGCATAGACCTGGCGAATCGTATCGTCGTACAGCGCCACCGTTGAGCCGGGCGCAGCCGTGGTGCACTTGGGCGCCTCGGCGAAGGCTTCATCGGCGGTGCAGGCGGAGTTGACGATGACGCCGGACCAGGAACTCGTGTTCGATGCGCTGCCTTGCCCGGCCAGCGCGAACGTTGCGGTGAATATCAGTCCCAAGGTGCTGACGAGGGTCTTCCAGCTCATGTTCAAGACCTTTCTCCGACACGCGGATTTTGAGATTAATATTGTTTGTAGCCCAAGCATACTCGCCGCTGCGCGGCGGGTCAATTTGGGGGCGATCGCTGTACCGCAGGCATTCTTGCCTGTCGGGTTTGTGGGCGCGCGGTCGCGATCTAAACCGGACGGACAAGTGTGTCTGTCCCACCAGGGCGGGCGAGCAAGAGTGAGCAATTTCACGATATAATTAAAGGCTATGCTATCGGTCAACAACATCTCCATGCGCTTCGGCGCCAGGATCCTGTTCGAGGACGTGACCTGCACGTTTATGGCCGGGCGCCGCTACGCCATCACCGGACCGAATGGCGCCGGCAAATCCACCTTCATGAAGATCCTGACGGGCGAGATCGAGCCCACCAAGGGCTCGGTCACGCGGCCGAAGAAACTCGGCATCCTGCGCCAGGACCAGTTCGCGTTCGACGAGTTTCGCGTGATCGATACCGTGATCATGGGCAATGCGCCGCTGTGGAAGGCGCTCCAGGAGCGCGACGCGCTCTACGCCAAACCCGCACGACCAGCTGACCGATGAAGACGGCATGCGCCTGGGCGAACTCGAAGGGATCGTCGGCGAAGAGGGCGGCTACACGGCGGAAGCCGACGCCGCGGTCCTGCTCGACGGCCTGGGCATCGGAAGCCGCTGCACGAGCGCAAGATGGGCGAATTGCAGGGCGGCCAGAAGGTCCGCGTGCTGCTGGCGCAGGCGCTGTTCGGCAACCCGCAGGCGCTGCTGCTCGACGAGCCCACCAACCACCTGGATCTCGATTCCGTGCACTGGCTGCAGGACTATCTGAGCCACTACGAGGGCGTGCTGATCGTCATCTCGCACGACCGGCATTTTCTGAACAGCGTCTGCACGCACACGGCCGACATCGACTACGAGACGGTCATCATGTACACCGGCGGGTACGACGACATGGTGCTGGCCAAGACGCAGATCCGCTCGCGCATCGAAGCGGAGAACGCGCAGCGCGAAAAGAAAATTGCGCAGTTGAACGAGTTCATCGCGCGGTTTTCGGCGGGCACGCGTTCCTCGCAGGTGACTTCGCGCAAAAAGGAAGTCGAGCGGCTGCAGACCGCCGGAGCTGGCCCGGTCCAACATCCAGCGGCCCTACATCCGTTTCGATATGAAGCGGCCTTCGGGGCGGCATCCGCTGGAGTTCGAAGGCGTCGCGAAATCGTACGGCGATCTGAAGGTGATTCGACCCTTTCACGGCCAGTCGTCCGCGCGGGGAAAAGATCGCCTTGATGGGCCGCAACGGCGCGGGCAAGACCACGCTGCTGAAATCGCTGATCCGCAACGCGCCGGGGTCCATCGACGACGCCGACCGGCAATTCGCGATCGATGGCGGCGACGTGACATGGGGGCACGAAGTGGCCGTCGGCTACTTCGCGCAGGACCACACCGATTCGATCGCAAGGGCACGACGGTGCTCGATTGGCTGCGCCAGTTCGATCCGCAGGCGGCGCAGGAGGAACTGCGCGGCCTGCTGGGCCAGATGCTGTTCAGCGGCGAAGACGCGCTGAAACCCACGGACGCGCTTTCCGGCGGCGAATCGGCGCGGCTGATCTTCTGCCGGCTGATGCTGCAGAAGCCGAATTTCCTGGTGCTCGACGAGCCGACCAACCACCTGGACCTGGAATCCATCAATGCGCTCAATATCGCTTTGCAGAAATATCAAGGAACGGTCCTGCTGGTAACCCACGATCACGATGTGATCGACGAAGTGGCGACGCGGATCTGGCACTTCGAGGGCGGCCACGATCGAGGACTTCAAGGGGCCGTACGAGGATTTTCTGGTCTATGCGAAGGAGCAGGCTTCGTAGGGTGCAGCCGAAACCAACTCAATTTCCATATCGGGCCAGTTGCTGAGCGTTGCGAGTTTATCACCAGTCGAAATTTAATGCATAATATCTCGCATGGACTTTGTGCCGTACATGGTTTACATAGTTGTTGATCGGGTCTTTGGAGAGCGATTGGCGGCATTACCTGAAGGCGTACCGGCATGGATTGTGGAAACGCCAGCAAACTCTCCTTTGGCCCGGCGTCTGGGAAAAGAAGGGAAGGTCGACCACCTCACTGGAGTGACAATCTTTCAGGACGATCCCTCCTTATCAGCTGAAGACGTTGCTGTCCGAGCTAGACACTATCGATCTGCACCATGGCCCCTTTTCCGCAGATCCTCCGTACAGCAAACTTGAGATCTTCGGCACTCGCCTTTTTGACGAAGTAAGAAGTCGAGCTGTCCAAGTATCGGTTCAATGAGTTCGAGGCCACGCAGGAAGGATTTCGTTGCTCGCGTTCAGTCGCTACTTATCAAGTTTAGCCAATGTGGCGAGGGTTGCGCCGCATTTACAGAATTTTCGGATTCCCACTTGCTTCTTCTTCGACCGCTTCACCTACTAGAAAATCGAGTTTTCCGGCTTGGGAGTCGGCTCCGATTTCCTTGTCCCACCTTTCCCAGTTTTTTTCCGACAGCCAGCGAAAGATTTCCGCGAACTCCTCGCTGAGGAGGCTCTCGATCTGGGCTTTGAGGGCATCCAATTTGGATATAAGTTTTCCTTCCGTCTATGGCTCAAGGTGCACTTCTTAGCGATTATTATAATGCTACCAAGGATCGTCGCATCGCAGTTTTTCGGACGGAGTAGCACAGCCACTCCTGGCTGTGTGGGTTTGTAGATCATTGCCACGCCACAGATTCCACCGCGATCGCGAAAACCACACAGCCAGGAGTGGCTGTGCTACTTAGTGCTTCCGCAGGAAAAACACGATCGTGATCACTGTGCTAACCAAGGTCACGAACGCTCTCACGTAAACCGGGTTTACTTTTTTGACCATGCGCGCGCCATAGTAGCCGCCGATGCTAGTGCCGAGCAGCATGACCAGCGTTTGCGGCCACCAGATTTTGTGCGCGAAGACGAACAGGGCGATGGCCAGGACGTTTGCGGCCGCGCCCATCACGGTGCGGTTGGCGTTCATCACGTGGATGTCGTTGAGGCCGTACATGGCCCAGGTGGCGAGCATCAGGATGCCGATGGCGCCGCCGAAATAGCCGCCGTAGATGGCGATGGGAATTTGGATGAGGATCACGGTGAGCGGGCCGATGTGGAACCAGCGCTTGAGCATGGGCGCGAGACGCGGGCCGAGCGCGAATAGCAGCGTGGCGCCGAGCATCAGCCACGGCATGACCGAATCGAATGTGTGCTGCGGGGTGAACAGCAGGAGCAGGGCGCCTGCCATGCCGCCGAGCAGGCTGGTGATCAATAGTGCCACGAAAGGAAAATCATTCGATTTGCGGAAATCCTCGCGGTAGGCCCAGGCGCTGGTCAAGACTCCCGGAAAAACGGCCACGGTGCTGGAGGCGTTGGCGATGATCGAGGGGACTCCGGTGAAGACTAGGGCGGGGAAGGCGATGAACATGCCTCCGCCCGCGACGGAATTGATCAGTCCGGCGGCCAGAGCGGCGACGATCAGGAGGAGATAGGAAGCCATGCGCGATGCGAGCGATTAAAATTAACATTATTAGGCGCGGAGTGCGCTGGAAACTATGAGCGATTTTATCGGACTGCAGGGAAAGTGAGGGTGCGGTGCTTGTGGCGCAGGCTTCAGCCTGTGGGGGTTTGTCGGAGCAGGAGTGCTGATGCCGCTACCAACCCCCACAGGCTGAAGCCTGCGCCACAATGATGTGCGCCGTTTTGTAGCGCCAGCGTCTCGCTGGCAAGTCTTGTGTGGGTGTTGGGATTGGAACAGTGCCGGCGGGACGCCGGCGCTACGAAGGCTGTTGTGATCTGTCACTTGTGAAGTTTGCAGGGAACTCAACTCGCTTTTTTGCCGACGTTGTCGCCGGTTAGTTCGCCTACCGTAATCGCCTGGGTAATTTGTTCGCGCAGGTCTTGGATCGCGCTGGGCGAATGGGAGAGCATTAGCGTGTTGGTGTTCGACGATGCGCCGATTTCTTTCAATGTATCGAGATATTGAGTGAGCAGGACCAGGGTCATGACGTCCTTGGCGGTGGCGCCTTCGACGACCTTCTGAAAATCCTCGACCGATTCCTTCAGTCCGGCAATGATGGCTTTGCGCTGCGCGGCGATTCCTTCGCCCTGCAGGCGCTTGCTTTCGGCCTCGGCCTCGGCCTTTTTCACGGCGATGGTTTTGTCGGCTTCGCCCTTGGCGAGGGCGGCTTCCTGCTCGCGGCGCGCGGCGTTGATTTCGTTCATGGCGGTTTTCACGCGGGCGTCGGGGACGATGTCGGTGACCAGGGCGCGCACGATGGCGAAGCCGAAATTTTCCATGGTGGCGTCCAGTTCGTCCTTGACGGCTTTGGCGATCTGGTCTTTTTCGAGATAGGCCTCGTCCAGGGCCAGCTTCGGGACGTGGCCGAGAATCACGTTGTAGACATAGGATTCGATCTGCTTCTGCGGGTCGGTCAACTTGTAGTACGCGTCGCTGACTTTATCGGCGAGGACCTGGTACTGGACCGAGACGGGGATGACCACGAAGACGTTGTCTTTTGTCTTGGTTTCGATCTTGAAGGGGAGTTCCTGCACGCGCATGTCGACTTTGTTGACGGTCTCGACGAAGGGAATCTTGAGCGAGAGGCCGGGGCCGGCCACGCGGGAAAATTTGTTGAAGCGCTCGACCACGCCGCGCTCGGCCGTATTGATGGTGAAGAACGAGCCCAGCAGCGCGCCCAGGCAGATGAAGACCACAACCAGAACCGTTGCGAGGACTACGAATGACGCGGTGCTTTCCATGGTGCCTGCTCCCTCCGCAGCCTGGCGCATGACGTGCCGGATGTTCCAGGACGACCTCGCCCCGGCGGCGCCGCTGCCGGTGCGCGGATTCTATCATCGACTCCGGTAACAGCCGGATGAATAAAACGCATCGCGCAGGCACTGGGGTTTCCAGTCCCGGATACGGCGAAAAAAGCGGGAGGCCAGAAGATTTTCGCTGTCCATTCCCCCGGAAGGCTCGACCCGAAATCCGTCCACGCCACGCATCAGCATTGACTTATCCCGCGGCGCTGTGCTACCCATACAGGTCCCGAGACCAGGTTCCAACGGCGGAATGCCCTCAAAACCTCAGCGGATCGAAGTAATCCTGGAAACGCTCATCGAGAGCATCACTCTCGCCGAAGAGGTGGGAGTACGCGTGGCCGTCGCGGGCGGCTTCGATGAGGACGACCAGTACAAAATCGGCCTGGCCGTGCACGAGGCGGTCATGAACGCCTTTCAATATGGCAACGAACAGCAGCGCGAGAAAAAAATCCATGTCCTGTTCGAATTGTTCCCTGAGAAATTGGTGGTCCACGTGACCGACCAGGGCACTGGATTTCAAGTCGACGACGTTCCCGATCCCCGCCACGACGACAATGTGCTGGGCCATTCCGGCCGCGGAGTCCTGCTGATGAAGGCGTTCATGGACGAGTTCGATGTGCAGGCGAGCGCCGCAGGGGGCGCCGAAGTCGTGATGGCCAAACTCTGCCGGAAGCAGATTTCACAGGCAAGCTAGGGATCCCGGAGCAATTTCCGTCCCCGCAATCCACGACCACGATCAGGAAAGGCTTTCCATGAGTTTCAAAGCGGTGAGCCGCGAAGTCGGCGGCGTTACGGTGATCGACATGGACGGGCGCATCACCCTGGGAGAGGGCAGCGACCTGCTGCGCGAACTGATTGAAGGAAAACTCCGCTCCGGCCGGAAAAAAATAATCATGAATTTGGCTGAAATCAATTACATTGACAGCACGGGCCTGGGGGAACTGGTGTCGGTTACCGCCAAATGAAAGCCCAGGGCGGGGAACTCAAGCTGCTGAACCTGAACAAAAAAGTGAGCGACCTGCTGCAAATCACCAAGCTGTACGCCGTCTTCGATATTCACACCGATGAAGCCGAAGCCGTGGCGAGCTTTCGGTCTTAGCAGGTCCACAGGTTTCCTGGAGGGAAGCTGTTCCCCCACGGAAAATTCCGGCCCATTGCCGGCCATCTCCCAAAACGGGAAAATCTCTAGACACGCGTCTCATTTTGTTGTATTCATGGCCCGCTTTTGTTGGCCCAGTAATACCGTAGGGGTACGGCGGCCCAGAACGACCCACCGAAACGGTGACCGCGAAGGGCAGGCATTTTTCTACCACCGACTGGCGTTACGCCCGGCAAATAGCGACCGCTCATGATAGAGGAGTCACGAAGTTGAGCAGAGAACAAGGAACAGTGAAGTGGTTTAATGCATCGAAAGGCTATGGATTTATCCAGCGCCAGTCGGGCGAAGACGTGTTCGTTCACTTCTCCGCCATTCAGATGGACGGATACAAGACGTTGAACGAAGGCCAGACGGTCGAATTCGAGGTCAAACAAGGCCCGAAAGGCTATCAGGCTGAAAGCGTCACCGCTGCATAATCGGGGGTCCACTGTTCTGGGGGCTCTGTCCGCGCCAGCGGGCAGGGCCCTTTCGCTTTTTGGGAGCGGGCTGCAATTGCCGCGCGCAAATTTCCATGGAGTCCGTATTTCCGCCCGGAACGCCAAGATGTGATAGGATTGGGAATTCAAGAACAATTGGAGGGATGAATCTGTGGCGCAGCATATCTTGCGCAAGGACCTGAAGAAGGACGAAATCCGTGAGTCGCTGGTTCACGGCGTCGAGTCGGTCGCTTCGCATCAACAGTTATTGTATGTCGTGGTTACCGCCGCGCTGGTGGTGGCGCTGGGGGTATTTGGCTGGAGCAGTTATACCAAGCGGCAGACGGCGAAGGCCGCGGCGGCCCTGGACGACGCGATGAAGGTCTTTCAGGCGCGCGTGCGCGCTCCCGGGGAGCAGGCCGATCCGGGCGAAATCACCTACGTCGACGAAAAGAATAAATACGTCGATGCGGAGAAGAAATTCCTGGAAGCCGCCGGGCAATATGGGCGGACCAAGCCGGGGCAAATCGCGCGCTATTATGCGGCTCTTCGGAAATCCAGCTGAAGCAGTACCCCGCGGCCGAAGGTAATCTGAATCCAGCTTACCGGCGCCGATGAAAGCCTGGCGGGACTGGCGCGTTTCCAACTCGCCGGCGTCTACCTGCAGGAAAACAAATCCGCGCAGGCGGTGGAGATCTACAAGCAACTGGCGGACAAGCCCACCGAGTTCGTGCCCAAGCCGATGGCCCTTCTGGCTCTCGCCGATCATTACCGCAAGACCGATCCGGCGCAGGCCGCGAAACTTTACAATCAGGTCAAGATCGAATTTCCGGACGCCGCCGCCGAAGCCGACCAGGGGCTCGAACTGCTGAACGCGAAGAGCTGAATTGCGGGCCGGCAGGGCAATCACCGCATATTCTGAATGTGGAATTTCTCTTTGTCCTTCGCGCCCTATCTGTTGAAGGGTTTAATTCAAAGCTTTAACAGGGAGAACACAGGGGACACAGAGAAGATCGCTTCTCGAAGAAAGCTGTTCAGGTTTCTGATCCCTCAGTGGTGTTCTTCGATCGTTTTCCTATCTTTCGTCTCCCGAAAATGGCCGGATTCGCAGGAATACAGCCACGCCTGCCGGGTGTGAGCCGTAAATCGGCTTTAGATTATTTCCCACGTCATAGACTGTGACTTGCGCGCCCAGGGCGGTGGCCACATGCGGGATCAAGTCGAAATCGTGGTCGTAGCCGAACGTGTAGGCCTGAACGCGGCCGACCGACTGTTCCTGGAAATTGGGTGGCAGAGGAGTTTCGCCCAGCAGAAGCTCATTGGAACGGTCCGCATTTTCGATCCGGGTCCAGGCGAAATTTCGTGTCCGAAAGCGGATTGTCGATTCCAGCGTGTAGCTGTTGAAAATGGAATGGTCTTGCACCGAGCGGGTGCGTCCCCAAATCGCCGAACTGGCCCAATTGCCGTCACGCAAGGGAAGGTTGAACATGATGGAGGCGGTCATGCGATCCTGATCCTCCGCGGGAAACAGGGCTTCGGGGCTGGCGATGCGTCCGTAGGATAATTGGCCGCTCCAATTTTCTCCGGGCTGCAGCGTGAGGCGGGTCGACCACGAATCGATTTTTCCCTGGCTGATGTTCCAGCGGTTCTCGTCGGGTTCGCGGCCGTGAAAGCCGGAAGCTTCGATCCGCGCGATGCGATACGCCAGGCCGGCCGTGACGACGTCTTCGGCGATGTGCGTCGAGTCTTGCTGATGATGGCTGAGCGTCGCCAGAGGGTCTTCCGAGGACGACGCGCGGTGCGGGAATGCCACCGGCCCCAGCGCCGGATCGCCGATGGGCGCGGCATAGAACGAAAACAGCGCCTTCTTTCCCAGCTTCAGATCGTAGAGTGCGGCAATCTCCATGAAGAAATTGTGAGGGTGCTGGCCGTCGGCAATCGCGTTTCCGAAAGCGGTCTCGCCTTGCTGAAACAGGAGCGGATATTGGCGGCCGGTGATAGTCGCGGGCTCCAGACTCAGCATCGCGCGCGCCGTGAACACGCCCGGGCCCAGCGGCCGCTGTGCCATGCCCATCAGCCAGTTCGTCGAAAAGAATTTGTCGCCTCCGCGCGGGCTCGATTGCTGCTGGTCGAGCAGGAACGCATTGGCGTGGAACATCAGCGCCACGCGCCTTTCTTCGTCATCAGCATGGCGCGGGAGTCGAGTCGGGCTCGGCGCCGGTGCCCGATGTATCGTGGCGAACAATCTCCTGCAGGAAGTCTTTCGGATGCATGGAGATTAACCGATCGTCCATTCCATCCGGGCATCCGGATGTCCTGCATGCCCGGCATTCCCTGCATGTCGTCGGTTTCTTTCCCTGCTGCGCTGCTGCCAGCGCGGGAGAATGAAAAGCAGTGCAATCAGCGCGATCCATTGCCGCATGATAGATTCTCCTTAGGATGCAGCGCATCTCGGAATGCAAATGGTTTCTCTGTGTTTAAACCAAAACTTTCAAGACAAAGGACGCAGAGGTCGCAGGGGATCGCCTGAGAACGAGAATTGGGAGATTCTAGATGCGCAGGGATTGATTCAAGGGACTTATGTCCGGGAAAGAGGAAGCTACGTCCTCGCGCGCATCGTGAAAATGCGGGGAAACGCCGGTGACGCGCGGAGTCCCCATGAATGCCGGAACGAAATGAGACTGGGAGGCTTCGCAGCGGCTGGTCCCTGCCGGAATGGCGGAACTGTTATCGCAAGCCTTTCGCTCGCACTGGCCCATTTTGCCAATCATCGGGTGGCCGCTTGCTTTTTCGGTCATTGGGGTAACCGATTGCAGGTCGCCTCCATTGCCCGTCTCCGGCATGGTCATTCCGGCCATGTTCATGCCGCTCATATTCTTCATCGTGGTGGAAGATGAATCCTGGTGGGCGGCGTGCTGCGAATGACAATCGGAATTCATGGAAGCGAACGAGCAATTGATATCTCATGCCGCGGCCAGCGCGGACACAGACAGCAACAGCGCCACCATCGAACTCGCGAATACACGCTTTATCATCTCGCCGGTTCTAATCCTACGCCAAAGGATTACCAGGCAGCAACCACAGGTGTTTGGAAATGGCACAATGCGGGATCATGCCAGAACGCCCGCCGCGAAATTTCATTTACTTCTGTTATTTTCCGCGCAAACGTACTCCTGAATTTGCCAATCCGGGTGCAAGCTTGAAAGGTCACCTGCGCTGTCCAGGGTTTTGTGTAGGTCTTCGGGTCGTCGATGGTGGACTTCGTCCACCAGAGTGTCGTGGTACGGTGCGGCGCAGGCGTTCGATGACGTGCATCGCTTCGGAATGGGGCAGGCCCATCGGGTCCAGCCAGGTCTTGTCATTGAAGCCGGCGGTATCGATCCACCAGCGTGTCGCCTTCAAACTTGCCAATGGAATGGCCCATGTACGTCGGCTCGAGGTCGCTCGGGTGCGCGCGGCCATCCATGAAAACCTGGCGGGGGAATGGCCTGATACTCCATAAACGATGACGAATGCGGCCGGGCGCCTGGACGATCTCCCAGGGAAAGGGCTGCAGCATGGTCCGTGAGGACGAGCCGGGTTGGATTCACTTTTCGGTGGGGTCCACGCTTCTGGTCCGGAGTCGTGGTGCGAAGTTGTCATATAGACCCGCTGCTAGAATAATTTTTCGGCCGGAGGGCTGCAAGGGGGGATCTTCCTTCGGGAAGAATGGTTCTGGGAATATTCGACGGATGAACCAGACGCCGGAGAAATCCGGGGCGGCAGGGGCGGGCTGCGGGCTTGGTGTTTGCCGGATGCGTCGAGGTCTGAGCGTGAATACCGCCCGGCGAAACGAGCAGACGCCACAGCAAGAACCCAAGCGATGGAATGATTTCGCATCGTGGACCTCTCACGCTCCGCTCTCAGGAGCCATTCGATTGTTATTTTTTGTGGTCGCGGCTTCAGCCGCGACATTCGGTTGCCGAAAACAATCTGGCTTTAGCCCCTGAAGGGTCTGCGCGAGAGTTGCAAATCCAATACGCCAGCGGCTAAAGCCGGATTGATCTTGCCATGCGAATGTCGTGGCTAAAGCCACGACCCACAAGGATTTCGATATGCTTCGGCACACGTTGAATCGTTTTTGCGTTCTCTCCCGGCTGACCGAAATGACTTGCACCAAATTTCGATTATTTAAATCCCTGACCGTCGTACTTTTGCCCGTTGGGCATGGTGATGCTTACCAGGCGCATGACTTTTGTCTTGTTCTTGGCCGGGGAGCCGCTGACGGTGACCTGGTCGCCGGCGTTGAGCATCTCTTTCTTCCAGCCCGACCGGGAAAGCATGTTGGGGCTGTTGCCTTCGATGCGCCAGGGCTCGACGCTGCCATCGTCGTTCTTGACGTCGAGATAGATGAAGACGTGGGGATTGGTCCACTCAAAGCTGGTGATCGTGCCCTTCAGCGTGATCTGGTGTTCCAGGTCGTAGGACGCGCTGGAATGATGGGCGAAGAGCGGCCGCGCGATGCCGCCCGCGAAAAGCAAGAATGCGAACAGCGCGATGAACCTGCGTTTCATGTCATTGCCTCGGGAGCCGGGGCCTGGATTTTCCGCGACGGAATTTTCCGCTTGGCCAATAATATACACCAGCGGGCGGCCATAATTCTCGCCCGCACGGCGAGCGCATTCGATTGGCATCGCCGCTGCCATAGCATAGAATCGCATCATGGCCTCCGCTCCCTATGCG
>CAVZXL010000010.1:0-679476 GCA_963779275.1 Terriglobia bacterium | reverse complement strand
CGGCAGTTCTCCAACCCATTGCAAATTTTGCAGCAGCGCCAGCGACAGGGCCACGCACAAATAGGCTATCACGCGAACAGCACGGCATGCGGGCCGCGCTGCGCCGGGAGGCCTCTCCAGCAAATCCACCAGCGCCAGAACCATGAAGATAGGTCGAGCGTAGGGAATCTGGCGCTCCAGGTGGCGCCGCTCAGCTGCGTGGGGCTGCATAATTTGGGCGAGGGAACTGGCGAACAACAAACAGTCTAACAAGAATGTTCTATCGCGCAAGACGTGCGTTCCTTCCCGGCAACTCCCCTGCTCGGCCGCCGCGGCCATTTCCTGATGCGCATATTTCGTGGTTCCAAATTGCGGAATTCGAGCGATAATCGTGGCCGTAGATTTTTCCCAGTGGAGCGTCCGGCTTGGACCATCGATATACGCGCAGTGAAGTCGAACGCATGATGGGAATCAGCCAGCGCGAGTTGAACTATTGGACCCGCCTCCGCCTGGTGCTTCCCCGCGCTCGATGGGGCGAACGATTTTTCGATTTTTCCGATCTAGTGGCCCTGGAAACCATCAAGCGCCTTGCCGCTCGCAGGGTTCCGGCGCGGCGAATCCGACAGGCGGTGAACGCTCTCGAAGCCGAATTAGGTTCGGCGCAACTCCCATCTCCAAACTGCGGATTTCCACAAACGGTAAACAGGTGGTCGTGTATCCGCCGCTGAATCAGGCGCAGCCCTATGAGCCCCTGACCGGCCAGTTTGTGCTGAATTTCGAGATTGCCGAACTCGAAAAAAAAATCCACGCCATGGCCTCGCGGTCGGCGGAGGAATGGTTCGAGATGGGAATGTCCTGCGATACCAACTCCGAATCGCTGGACCAGGCGGCGGAAGCCTATCGCAAGGCCGTGGAAGCCGCGCCCGAGTGGGTCGAAGCGCGCATCAACCTGGGCACTACTTATTACCAGTTGGGCCGGATGGAAGAAGCGCTGGAACAATTCAAAAAGGCCGTTGCGCTGGAACCGAAAAACGCCCTTGCCGAATTCAATCTCGGTTGTGTGCATCAGCAGCTTGGCGACCTGAAGGCGGCCATCGAGCATCTGGCTTATTCCGTCGAACTGATGCCGGCGCTAGCCGACGCGCATTTGAATCTGGCGCTGGCCTACGAAAAGACCGGGCAACAGCACAGTGCGATCCGCCACTTGTCGCTCTACGTGCGCTATGAGCCAAACGGGCCGTGGGCGGATTTCGCCCGTTCGCGAATCGCCCGCCAAAAAACTCCGCCCCAACCCTCGGGAAAGCTCACCCCGTTTCGTCGCACCCGGTAGCCGCCCCCTCCACCCTGTGACGCGGATCACATGACCTTGTGATCCAGGACACTGCTTCTTCTATGTCCGTGTATGTAATATCTATTCGAGGAGTTGCTGGTCGGAGTCAACTCTTCAAAATCAATACCGAGCAGGAACATCAACGAACAACACAAAATTCAGACCAATCGACACGGAAAGGACAAAACAAATAATGATCATCGGAGACCGTTTGCGAGCGCTGCGCGAACAAAAGAATCTTTCGCAAGGCGAAATTGAAAAACGCTCGGGACTTCTGCGCTGCTATATCTCCCGCGTGGAGAATGGCCACACCGTGCCTGCTTTTGAAACCATCGAAAAATTCGCACGCGCCCTCGAAGTTCCACTCTACCAACTCTTTTACGATGGCGATGAACCGCCGCCGATGCCGCGCGTCTTCAAACGTAAATCCGCCGGCGATATCGTCTGGGGAAGCTCCGGGAAGGAAGCGCGGCTGCTGGAAAAATTCCGCCAGCTCCTGAGCCGCACCAATGAGAACGACCTGAAATTGCTGCTCTTCATGGCCCAAAAGATGGCGCGTGGAAAGACGCACGCGATGGCCGCGGGAGACTAGCGGCACGGGTCGGAAGAAAACGGGCAATTCGCCGCGGGCGGATCGCGGCGAATTGCCCGTTTTTTATTGTCTTGAATGCCGGACCTTCACGCGGAGAGATGAGGTTCTTCCCGGTCGATCAACGGAATCACCGCGCAAACCAGAAGCGCGAATCCACCCAGAAACGCGAAGCTTGCCCGAAACGTGCCGGTCAAATCCGCCAAGTGCCCCACAAACGGAGCGCCGACCAGGATCATGAAAATTCCCAACATGTTGACCAGGCCCATGGCTGCTCCGGCCCGGCCCGGAAACAGCGCTCCTGCCCGCGAGAACATCGCCGCATAGGGAATGCCCACACCCAGTCCAATCAGCACCACGGCCGTCAGGGCCGTGGCCAGTGAAATCGATGTCGACACGAACGCGAAACATCCTATTGCAATCATCAACACGCTTATGAACAGCAGCGGCCGGATGCCCAAATGGTGCCGCAGATACCCTCCGATGGGCCGCGACACGATTCCAAGCAGCAGCACCAGTGATCCGATCAGTCCCGCCCGTGTCGCGGGCACTTTCATGACCTTGGTTAGAAAAACGACTACCCATGATCCGATAACCACCGAGAGGCTGAAGGTGGCCATCTGCAAAATCCCGAGCAGCCAGAGCTGAGGCGCCAACAGCATTTTATGTAACTGGCCCGGCGGCGCGGGAGGAAAAACAACGTCCGGCGCGGCGGAAAACCAGACGAGCCCCGCAGTCAAGGCCATCGCGGCGGATACCAGAAAGGTGACCCTCCATCCCGCGATGCGGTTGAGTTGCGGCACCGCCAGAATAACGAATCCCGCCCCCAGTTGAATCGAGCCGCCGAAAAGCCCCTGCGCCACGTTGAGCCTGCGCCCCGCCGCCGCGGCGTGAATATATCGCGCTCCCCCGACAAAGCAGACCCCGGTTCCCATCCCTGTGAAAATCTTGAAAAAAAGCAATTGCCAGTACGCCTCAGCCGAGGCCATCCCCAGATTGCCGATCGCCACGATCCCCAGCGCAAACAACAGGACTCGCTTGGCTCCGAAGCGGTCCACGATGTTTCCACCCGGCACCTGCGTCGCGGCATGCGTGGCAAAAATTCCGGTGGTCAAAAATCCGGCCAGCGCCTGGTTGAAGCCGAACTGATGCATGAGGGCAGGCGCCAGAGGGGCGTGGTTGGTGTAGTTGGCCGAATAGGCGAAGGCCACGACGCATCCGCAAATCGTGGCCACCCACTGCGCCCGATCCGATAGCGCGGACGATTTGGCCGCACTGGTAACGGAAGAACTCTGCACTGCGTTCATATGCGGCCTCGTCGCGCCGGAATTTTAAGTGTGAACGTCGCCATGCGTTCAAAAAATAACATTCAAATTTGAATTTTCAATTGCGACGTCCGGGAAGCGGCCACAATATTACACCGGCTGCGGCGGGTTTCTTATATTTGTTTCATCCTGCGAGGGAATTTGCCGCCCCGAATCCGGCATCGCGATTTGCTTTATCGCCCGCGGAAAAGAAAGATCACGTCGAGAACCGCAAGGATGGCGACGAGAACTTCCAGGACGAACGACCGGGTTTCGGTGTATCTACCCGCCATGGAATCGTAGAGTTCGCCAAACGTGTGCAGCTTTTGTTCGACCAGGTTTCGATAGTCCTGCACGCCCATGCGCTTGGCGGCAAGCCGGTAGACCCGCGCATAATAAATGTCGCTGACAAACTTGATGGCGTTGTCGATCCGCTCGGTCAGGTCCATGACGTCCAATCGAATCGTATTGAACCGCTGGGCCTCGCGCGGCAGGCTCCATCGCGAGAGCAGGGCGTTTCTTTTCCGGTCCAGCGCCGTGTAGAAATCCGCGAGCACGCGCGTCATAAAACGGTCGTAATAGCGAAACTCGAGCAGTTGCATCTTTGCGTATTCCAGAACCTGGGTGACCGCCGCGGCATCTTCCGCGCGGTCGTACACCAAAGCCCCGTGAGAGCCGACCACGACCAGATCCGTCGGATAATAGGAAAGACTGACGTGCAGCGCTTCGTCCACGGACTTCGGCGCGAGTTGCAGGGTCTCTCCCCGAATCAACTGCACAATTTCCCCGCCGTGAGCAGCAAGCAGTTCATCAGCCGCCGGCTGCTTCCCTTCCGCATCGCCGCATTCCAGAATTTCGACAACCAGGTAGCTCTCGCTCAACCAATTCCCGGTTGGCCGGGTGACTGTTGACTGGATCCGGTCCATACGCCGCCGGGCCAACTCCCGCACCACGAGCTCGACGTCGGGCGCCTCCATCCACCGCGCGCTCTGCTCCACCAGGGATTTCCAGTCGCATTCAAACGGCACCTCAACCTGAATCACGATCGCGCCAAACCCGTAGTATTTCACCGGGCATGCGGCCTTCACGCCAGGGCAAACCGTGATGAATTCGGCACGCTCGACGATGGGCGCGTGCTCAAATCGCACGTATCCCGGAGTGCGTCGTGGGAAGCCGTGCTCCGCAGCGCCGCTCTGGGGGCCGAGCAGGTTGCGAAGCTTGTCGAGGTCGATGGACTCGGCCACGTCATAAAGGAACAGAAGCCGGAAAAGGCCGCGCAGGCGCATGACACTTTTGTACCATCAATCGGGATGGGAGAGAGCGGGTTTGTCCGGGAGTGAAGGCCGCGCTTTACTGCGGACCCATTGTGGCCTAAACTAGTGATGCTTCAACGTGTGGTGAGCGTAGCTCAGCTGGTAGAGCATCGGTCTGTGGCACCGAGGGTCGCGGGTTCAAACCCCGTCGCTCACCCCAACATCTTCAAACCGTTCGAGTGTCCATCGATCACCGCGGCTATCGAAATGGTTATACTGCTCCATATATATATCTTCCGTAAATTATAATTTTAAGAATACTTACCTCCGATCGTTATGTGAAGCATGCATAGCTGCCCTCGCCGCACACCTGCTGGAATCCGGCGCCGAGCAAGAAACAGTTTTCTTTGCGCGGGCAATCTATGCTCCGCCGCGCGAGCCCGGCGCCGATCCGATAACTTCGCGTTCGCTCACGCGGCGAACTGGTCTATGATTACGGAACACAGTTTACGCATCACGGCACCTAATTCATTCGGAGGAACGCAATGACTAAGTTTCGCGTACTTATTGTCGCCATCTTGCTGGCCATGCCGGCGTTGGCCGCGGCGCAGGAAGCAAAGCAGGCGAATTTAGAGAATACGCTGTGGGATGTGGAACAGCATTGGCTGTGCACCGGGCCGTATGAAAAGCCCTACCCGGAATGCGTGAAATCCAGGAGCCGAGTACTGGGTGCCCGGATTTTACGAGGTGCAGTCCGCGGGGACGATCCGCAACAAGGAAGAGATGGTGGCCTCGCAGTCGGCCATGGATCCGGTCCACGCCGTGCATCCGTTTCCCGCCGATTTCCGGCTGATTGCCGTTTATGGGGATGTCGCGGTGGGAACCGACCACACCGATTTTCAGTCTCCCGTGGGCGGCGGAAAAATGGCGTTCACCTCGGGCAGCCATTGCCTGCGCGTATTCGTCAAGCAGAACGGCGAGTGGCGGCCGGCCGCGGCGGCTCTGGTGCCGATCATCCCGCCGACCGAAGCGAGCGCCAAGATGAGCGGCGCCCACAGCACAAAAAGTCCCGACGAAAAACTGGAGAAGGAACTCGCGGAGATCGATCAGAAGTGGATGGACGCGGTGCGGACCACGAAGATCGATTATCTGAAACAAATGTACGCCGAAAAATGGTTTGAAATCCTGGGATGGAATCCGACCGTGGTCCTGACCAAGCCCGCGGCGCTGGAGCGCGTCGCGAAACTCAATTTCAAGCCCGGCGAAGGCGTCTTCGTGGACCAGTTCAAGTTGATGTCCGTGTACGGCGACGTCGCACTGGCGTCGGACCGCAGAATCCGGAAAGTGATGGACGCCAGCGGCAAGCTCGAGAGCACGCCGCACCGCGGCCTGCTGGTGTTTGTGAAACAGAATGGCCAGTGGAAAGCGGCCGCGGACGCCGTGGTTCCGACGATGGTCACGGAATAGAGCGCAGTGGCACGGGCTTCAGCCTGTGCGGTTTTATTTTTTGGCCCAAACGACCGCACAGGCCGAAGAGTTTGTGTCGCTATGTCGTCTTGAGCCGCAAGGCCGCGCAAAAAGGAGTCCTGAACCATGAAGAAGACTATCTTGGTTGCGATACGGAGTGCTGCGCTGGTCATCGCGGAATAATTTTCCTTTCGCGGCGCGGCAATTCCCTGCCGCGCTCAAGCGGCCTGCAGACGACTCGCTGGTTTTCATTCACGCCAACATGATCGACGGCATTTCCAACGCGCCCATGATGGACGCCACGGTCGTCGTCGTAAACGGGCACATTCAGAGCATCGGGCATGGTCCGGCGCCTTCCGGGGCCGGGCCCGGTCATTGATCTCACGGGACATTGGCTGCTTCCCGGATTTGTGGACGCGCATGTGCACGTCGGCAATTTAGCGGACGCCAGGCGCGCGCTGCGCTCCGGAGCAACGACGATCGGAGAAGCCGGCGTCAATCACTTTGCCGACGTTGGCATGCGCGAACTGAATCATAAAGGCGTGGTCGGACGTGCCGGACATGGTCGCGGCGGGATATCACATTCGGACGCATCCCGCGGACGACTATTTTATTGATTTTCCGCAGGACAGCCGACCTGATGAGCGGCGTGCATGGCGCGGAAGCGGCCGGCGGATGGTGCGCGAGATGGTGAGCCGCGGCGTGAACCGCATCAAGGTGATGGCCACCGAGCGGGCGGGAACGCCGGAGACCGATCCGCGCATCCGCATTTTCAACGGACGAAGAACTGAGCGCCGATGGTGGATGAAGCGAACAAGACGGGGCTTGTGGGTGGTGGCGCACGCTCATGGCGACGAAGGCGCGGCGGCGGCGGTGCGCGCAGGCGTGCACTGCCATCGAACACGGCACGTACCTGAGCGATGCGACGATGCGACTGATGAAGGAAAAAGGCGTTTATCTCGATCCCGACGATTACCGCGACCGTGGATATGTCCGACCCCGAAGGCGAGTACGATAATCCCATCTTAGCAGATGCGCGGCAGAGCCATGCTGCCGACCGGCGCGAAATGACCGCGAAAGCCTGGAAGATGGGCCTCAAGATCGTGGCCGGTACGGATACTTCTTACTTCGATAAAAATAATCGAACGCTGGCGGACGAAATGATCGAGCTGGCCGGTGTCGGAATCTCGGTCCGATGGACGCGATCAAGGCGGGGACTCCGTTTCGGCGGAGGAATTGGGCGTCGACAAGCGGACCGGCTCGATTCGCATCGGGTATGAAGCGGATTTTGTGGTGATCGACCGCAGCCCGCTGGAAAATATTCGGCATATTGGCGACGTGATGATGGTGGTGAATAACGGCAGGATCGCTCTAAATCGGATGAACGTCGCGCCGCATCCATAGGTTTAGTGCATTTGCTGCAGCCCATACACACGAATCGGGCAGGCGAATTGCGTATTCACACGGCGGTTCGATGTATGTTTCGCGCCATCCTGGAACGCGAAGAGAAAATCCACATGAAAAATGCCGTCGACGAAAAATTGTTCGCATGTTGTCTTGCTGCTTGCCGCGGTGTTTGCGGCTTTGCCCGCGTGCGCGCAACTCGCGCCGCCGAACGGCGCGGGCGTCACCATGGGCCACATCCACCTGTTCGTGAAAGACGTCGACGCGCAGAAGCATTTCTGGACGGCGACGATGGGCGGAACCGTGGTGCAAAACGGCCCGCTGATGCTGATCCAGTTTCCCGGCGTTTACATCATGCTGCGCAAGGCCGATCCCACGGCTCCCCCGGCGGGCTCCATCGTGGATCACTTCGGCTTTGCGTGGAAAGATCTGCCCACGACGCTCGCGAAATGGAAAGCGGATAAGGTCGAGATCGAGCAGACCGGAAACCCGAACCAGGGATACGTGCACGGCCCCGACGGCATTCGCGTGGAATTTTTCGGCGACCCGTCGCTGGCGACTCCCGTGGCCATGAATCACATTCATTTCTATCCCGTGGATATTCCCGCGATGCAGGCCTGGTACGCCAAGATCTTTGGAGGCATTCCCGGGACAGCGGCAGCGCCAATCGTCGCCGGGACTGATCGATTGCGACGATATTCCGGGAACGAATCTGTCCTTTTCGCCGGGCAAGACGGCGCTGGCCCCCACCAAAGGGCGCTCGCTCGATCACATCGGCTTCGATGTGAAAGATCTGGAAGCGTTCGCAAAAAAGCTGGAAGCCGAAGGAATCAAGCTCGATGAGCCGATTCGCCAGATCCCGAACTCGAACGCGAAAGTGGCCTACCTGACCGACCCCTGGGGCACGCGCATCGAACTGACCCAGGGCCTCGCGCCCGCCGGGAATTGATTGCCCATTCCGTTAGGCGCATGCGAGTAGGACAGGCTTCAGCCTGTCGGGTTTCCGCCCGCAACGCCGCACCAAGTTCGACAGGCTAAAGCCTGTCCTACTTAACACTACTTCGCGGTCGGCGCCGGCTCCCCCGGGCCCGTATACTTTAGAATAAACAATCCCCACTGTTTATTGGTGATGTAAATATTTCCGCGCGTGTCCACCAGCACGTCCTCGGTCTGGCTCACCAGCTTGTCGTACGGCGCCGGCATGCGGCGCACCGTGGGCGTGGGAGGAATAAACCATCCGACCTCCTTCGGCAGGCGCGCGTCCTTGATGTCGTAGATGCGCAGGCCCGCGTTGAAGTAGGTGAGGTAAATCAGGTCGCCCTGTTTTTCCACGTCCGGATTGTGCTGCAGGATGTTGGTATTGTGCGGCCCGAACCTGCCTCCCTTGTCGCAGAAATCGGTGTACGGCGCGTCCGCCGGAGGAACCGGGATGGGAAGCGTGGAAACGAGTTTCGGCTTGGTCGGATCCTTGATGT
The DNA here is from genome assembly GCA_963779275.1 of Terriglobia bacterium. Classification (GTDB taxonomy): domain Bacteria; phylum Acidobacteriota; class Terriglobia; order Acidiferrales; family UBA7541; genus Palsa-360. Next base: position 670,675 of record CAVZXL010000010.1, on the reverse strand, counting down.
CGATCAGCCCCGAAAGAAACAGCGCGCCCGTGCAGGCCGGCGCGCCGGTCGGCGAGTCGCCTCCCCCGGTGCCCTCGGCGTGCGCGAACAGCAAATTCCGGCCGGGAATCGGCATGACGTCATGCACCGGAATATTCGTGCCGAATGGCGGGCTGACCGTGAGCTGTCCGATCAGCTTGGGTTTGGAAACGTCGCTGATGTCGAGGATGACCACCGCGGGGCTGTACCCCAAGTAGGCGGTGTTTCCATCGATTACGGCCGGACCGTGGAATCCGTAAATCGGCGCGGGCAGCGGTGGCTCGCCCTCTTTCTGTCCCGTCATCCACCAGCGCCCAGCTTCCTTCGGATGCGCCGGATCGCTCACATCGAGGATCACCAGGATTTGTCCTTTGTATCCGGGCATGCCCGCGGATAGGTACGCGTATTTTCCGCCGGGATAGCCGTCGCGGTGCGTGCCGGTGGCGCCGGTCTTCCACCACGCCACCTGCTCGGGATTCGTCGGGTCGCTGATATCCCAGAGCAGGACGCCTTCATTCACCTTTTTATTCGGGTCTCCTCCGTACCCGGCGCGGTCCTGCAGTGGCGTGATCATCAGATTGCCGTGCAGATCGATCTGGCCGGCGGAAGTGGGCATCGGGCCGGGAAGGAACTTGATTACCTTCGGATTGGCGGGATCGGTCACGTCGACTACGCTCCAGCCGCCGGCAACAAAATGGCCCATGTACAGATACCAGCGGTCCCCCACATGCTTGATGGCCATCTTGAACGCTTCGTGGCCACCCAGATCGCTGTAGCCGATCGGCTTCATGTTGCTGGCTTCCCAGCCGGACGGAATCTGATCCGCGTAGGCGAACCGGGGAAGCGCGTGCACAATGCCGGCGAGGAGGGCCGCAGAAATCGCAATTCGTCGAAGTAGTCTGATGGTGGTCGATTCCATTTTGCCTCCCAAAATTGTCATGATTCCGCCGGCGCTGCACGAAGCCGCTCCCCCGCCGTCGTAAGGCGATCTAATGTCGGCAAGTCTCTCGCTTATCCGCGTGGAAAATGGCTGTGCGTGAAGTAAGATGTGCGCGGATCGTGGGGAGTTTCTCAAATTTCAAATTCGCGGGGCCGCCATGTTACAGAGGCACCGATTCACACTCGCAATGGGATTTTTCGTGGCTGTTGGCGCTGGATTGTTTGGCGCAGAGGCATACGCGCAGACCAATCCAAACTCGGCGCCCAACCTCTATCGCACCGTGGAGAACTGGGCGAAGCTCCCAAACGGCAGGACCTGGGGACAAGTGATCAGCGTGAGAATCGACCGCGACGGCAAGAGCATCTGGGTCGCCGAACGATGCGGCGGAACCTCCTGCGCCAAATCGGATCTGGCGCCAATTCTGAAATTCGATTCCTCCGGAAACCTGGTGAAAAGCATTGCAGCGGGAATGATTGTGCGGCCGCATGGCCTGTTCATCGATAAGCGCGGCAACGTGTGGGCCACCGACGGCGATGGCGAAGCCGGAAAGGGCCATCGGGTTTTCGAGTTCAACCCGGATGGAAAAGTGCTTATGACGCTGGGCAAGGCGGGTGTGGCCGGGGACGGCCCGGACACGTTTAACCGGCCGAGCAATGTGCTGGTCGCGCCCAACGGGGACATCTTTGTTGCGGACGGGCACGGCCCGGGCTCGAATGCGCGCATCGTGAAATTTTCCGCGGACGGCAAATTCATCAAGGCGTGGGGAAAGCAAGGAAGCGAGCCGGGCGAATTCAACAACCCTCACTCGCTGGCGATGGATTCCAAAGGGCGGCTGTATGTCGCCGATCGCGGAAACAACCGCGTGCAGATCTTCGATCAAGATGGAAATTTCCTCGATCAGTGGCGGCAATTCGGCCGGCCCAGCGGAGTGTTCATCGACAAGCGCGACCTTCTATATGTCGCCGATTCGGAATCGAACAATTCGCGCAATCCCGGTTTCCATCGCGGCATTCGCATCGGCAGCGTCAGGGACGGCAAGGTCACGGCCTTCATTCCCGACCCGGTCCTGGTTCCGGCCGAGGGACTGGATCCGACAAACGGAACCGCGGCCGAAGGCGTGGCGGCCGACGACGCAGGAAACGTTTATGGAGCCGAGGTTGGTCCACGGAGTCTGAAAAAGTACGTGAAAGGCCATCCTATTGAAAGTTTGGCGGGCTTTCTCCGGGGGATCCTTCCTTGACGCGAACACGCCGCGGGCGTAGCGTCTGAATGGAAAACGAAATTGATAATCGGAACGATTTTTCAAATCCATCGCGGAGAGTTTCTTTTCCCATGCTGACACGCCGAAAGTTTTCTCAATTACTCCTCGGATCGCCCCTGCTGGCATCGAGCAGCCTGGCGCGGGCAAGCGCTTCCGCCCCTTCTCCCGCTCAGGACATGGGCCGGGCGTTGACGCAAAGCCGCGATCTGCTCATCAAGGGCGGCACGGTCGTCGACGCCAGCCAGAAATTACACGCGCAACTCGACGTGGCCGTGAAGGACGGCAAGATTTCGCAGATTGCGCCGGATATTCCCGAGGATGGATCGCGCAGCGTAATTTCCGCGAAGGGAAAAATCGTCACGCCGGGGCTGATCGATGTCCACGTACACGTTTTCGAGGGAGTGGGGCCCACCGGATTGAATGCCGATCAATATTGCCTGGGCCGCGGCGTGACCACGGCGGTGGATGCCGGATCGGCCGGCTATTTTGCGATCGCTGGATTCCGGCAATACGTCATCAAACCTTCGGCCACGCGAATCTACGCCATGGTCGATATCGGCGCGCGCGGCACGCTCATGGGACTGGTTGGAAATTACTCGAATCTCGACTGGGTAAATCCGCAGCTGACCGCGCGCGCGGCCGAAGCGAACAAGCCCGATGTGGTCGCGATCAAAACCCGGCTTTCCAAGGAAATCGCGGGGTCAAACGATCTCGAAGTCCTGAAGAGGGCGCTGGAAGCCGCGGAGCTTTCTCATCTTCCGTTGATGGTGCACGTCGGCGATACCTTTTCTCCTCTGCCGGAAATCCTCCGCCAGTTGCGCAAGGGCGACATCTTGACACACTGCTACACCGGTCGGCCACACGGGCCGCTCGACACAAACGGGAAGATTCTCCCGGAGATGCTCGATTGCCGCGATCGGGGCGTCTTGTTCGACATCGGCGACGGCGGGCCGCACCTGAGCCTGGATGTGGCGGAAAAATGCATCCAGCAGAATTTCCTGCCGGACACGATCGGCACGGACCTGGGCGGCTTGAGTTATAACGGACCGGTGTACGACTTGGTCACGGAAGTGTCGAAATTTCTGCTCCTCGGCTTGAGCCTGGACCAGGTCATCGAACGCGTCACGCTGCGGCCCACGCGGATGTTCGATTTTGGCGTCGAACTCGGCACGCTGCGTCCGGGAACAGTGGCGGATATAACGATTCTCGATGTCCGCGAAGGAAATTTTACGTTTACCGATAGCACCGGAAAGAAGCGCACGGGCCGGCAGAAGCTGCAATCCACGGCCACGATTCGCGCCGGAAAAACATACGTGAATCGCAGCGATGATGCGGCAAGGCCCGGCGAAACAAGAACTGAAGAACAGGGTGCTTAGCACGGTGGGGTTCCCCCCTGCTTTCACGGTCGGCTTGATCGGGCTACGCATTTGCTTTTGACTCAAGCCGCCCGCGTCTCCCGCGGCGCCATTCGCAAAATTTCAGGTCCAATTGCCAGAAGCCCCGCCGAACCGCGGAAAAAGCCGGAGCGCATTTTCGCGGTTGACGGCGCGGCGGACCTCTTCCGACACCGGATAATTATCCCAGCCTCCAGCCGTCGGAGCGACCGCGCGATAGGGATAGTCGCTGCCAAACAGCATTTGAGATGTGGGAACCAGATTCATGAGCGCCGCGAGCGAAGAAGAATTTGTTGCATTGGCAATGTCATAGTGCAATTTCTTGAGTTCGTGCAGGACGCCGCTAGGCGCGCAGGAAGCGAGCGCGCTGCGTGCGTGGAAGAATCCGTGAATGCGCGCTGCGAGCACCGGCATCGTACCGCCCGAGTGGCAGAAGATGAAACGAATTTCCGGGCAACGTGCGAACGTGCCGTTCACCAAAAAGCTGACGATCGCGCGCGTGGTATCGAACACAAACTCGACCACGTTGGACGGAATGCCGGGGATCAGATTCGCGCAGCATCCCGGTTCGGTCGGATGAACAAAGACAATGGCGCCGCGCCGGTTCAGTTCGTCGAAGACCGGAGCGAAATCCGGGTCGCCCGGCCACTTCTCGCCGTAGCTGGTCTGTAAGTAGGCGCCGTCAGCACGGAGCACGTCAAAGGCGTAGGCGATCTCCGCAAGGCTGCCATCCACGTCGGGCAGCGGGAGCGCAGCAAACATGCCAAACGTTCCCGGACGGTCGCTCGCCAGCCGCGCACCATATTCATTCGAGATGCGCGCCAGCTTGCGCGAATTCTCCTTGCCCCCGAACCATGCGCCCGGCACGGGAAGCGACAATATGGTCGAGTCGATCCCGAACTGGTTCATCTGATCCATGGCGACATCGGGCGTCCACTTTAAAACGCTGTCGTCGCCCGAAGTAATTTCCAAGATGCGATCGCGCGTGAGCCGCACGTAATCGGGCGGCAGCATGTGGTGATGCACGTCGATGCGGCGCGGATTTTCCCTTCCCTTCGCAGCGGCCTGCGAGGGCAACCCATTGCTGGCGCACACGAGCGAACCTCCTCGATTCCTTCGCATCCAACCGGAGAGCGGCCGTACAGCCCGCCGCGACACCACGAATCAGGGACTTATATCACGAGCGCTGCCGGAATCCGGTTTTGGCCGCGCGCAACTCCACCTGACGCTCGTGGCCATGCCGGTCCCATAGAATTGTCATTCCGAGGCATGTCCTTAGCCGAGGAATCTCTCATTCTGTTGAATCTGGAACTCGGAATAATTCCTCTTTAAGTTTATCCCGCTACCTCCTGGGGCTGTGAATAAAACAGAGAGTGACTCTTGCCGCAACATGTATGGGCGAATGCTTCGCCGCGGGCGAGAAATACAATTTAGAATTTCAAATTTGAAAATGGAACGCCCCCGCATATAATGGCCGAAGACCGAGAAAGGCAAACGCTCTCCTGCTCCAAAACGCCGACTGAGAAAAGGTGACCGCCGTGGCAAAACAGGACGAACAACCCAACTCGAACGCGAAAACGCTGGTGGACCGCCGCGACCTGCTGGTAGCCGGGGCCGCGACTCTGGCGGGGTCTTCCCTGCTCGGGCTTGGCGCGCCTGCCGAAGCTGCGGCCGCCGACATGGCGCAGGACCGCATGCCGCCGATCCCCGCCGATAAAATGACAGACGCGCAAAAAGAGGCGGCTGCCGAGATCATGTCCGGCCCGCGCAAGGCCGTGGTGGGACCGTTCATCCCGCTGATGCGCAGCCCCGACCTGATGAACCGCCTGCAAAAAGTGGGCGAGTACCTGCGCTACAACACCAAACTCGGATCGAATATCAGCGAGTTCATCATTCTTCAGATGGCGCGCCACATGACCCAGCAGTTCGAGTGGGACTCCCACGTCGATTTGGCCCGCAAGGCGGGCGTGAAAGAGGAAACAATCACGGCAATCGCCCAGGGCCGCCGCCCCTCGGGCCTGACTGCGGACGAGGAGATGGTATACGAATTCGTCTCCGAAATCCGCCAGCACCAGAGCGTGTGCGACGCCACCTACGCGCCGGTGGTGAAGCGTTTCGGCGAGCAAGGCATCATCGATATCGCGGCCCTGTGCGGGTATTACACGACGCTCGGCTACGTCATGAACGTGGCGAGAACTCCCCTGCCCCCGGGACGCCCGGTTGGGCTGGAACTTTTCCCGCACTGATCGAGGCTGCTATCGGCCCTGGATTTCAATCTGTTCAAATGGATGCCCAGGCCGGCTTGAATAGGACAGGCACTCTTGCCTGCCCGGTTTTCTGTGCGCCAACAAGCATCCAAACCGGACAGGCGAGGGTGCCTGTCCTACTAAAATCCCTTTCGCAAACTCTTTCCTCCCGCAACTTGGAAATATTCCAGGAAAATGTAATGATCCGGCGGGGATCAATGCAGCGCTGTGTCTTGTCCAGGTGACAATGCCATTCGGACACACGGGCAGCACAGCGCGAAACGGTACCGATGAAACTTAAACCCAGTTGGCCATTTATTGCATGCGCCCTGCTCGCCTGCGCAAACTCGCTCACGGCACAAACTCCGCCGAAGCACGCGATGACGTTCGAGGATTTAATGGCCATGCAGCGCGTCGGCGAGCCGCAGATTTCTCCCGATGGACGCTTCGTAGCCTACTCCATCGGCACGACGGATATGGACGCGAACCGCATCGCGCGCAACATCTGGGTGGTCTTGACCTCGCCGGGAAGCCAGCCGCGCCAATTGACGCAGACCGGGCACGACACTCGTCCGCAGTGGTCGCCCGACGGCAAGAAAATCGCATTCCTTTCTTCGCGGGACGGCACGCCGCAAATCTACGTGCTGCCCGCGCAGGGCGGGAGCCCCGCAAAACTTACTTCCCTTTCGACCGGCGCGGACAACGAAAAGTGGTCCCCCGACGGCAAGTCTCTTGTCTTCACTTCCAGCGTCTTCCCCGATTGCCCGGACGACGCCTGCAACCGCTCCCGCGACGATGCCGCCGAAAAAAGCAAAGTGAAGGCGCGCGTCTACGACCATCTGCTCTACCGCCACTGGACGCACTGGAGCGACGGCAAACGCAGCCATCTTTTCTTGGTCCCCGCCGGCGGCGGCTCGCCGCGCGATCTGACCCCGGGCGCCGACTACGATGTGCCTCCCGATGAACGCGGCGACGCCAATGATTTCGCGTTTTCTCCCGACAGCAAAGAGCTGTGCTTCACCGCCGTCACCGACCGGCCCGAAGCCATCACCACGAACGGCGATCTGTTCCTCGTGCCCGCCGCCGGCGGCGAACCCAAACGCATCACGGACAATCCGGGCTTCGACGGCCACCCCGCGTATTCCCCCGACGGCCGCTTCATCGCTTACCATTCGCAAAAGACGGCGCAAGCAGAAAGCGACCGGTGGCGCCTGATACTCTTCGATCGCGCCAACGGCAAGCAAACCGATCTCACGGAATCCTTCGACCTCAATGTGGATGAGATTATCTGGTCGCCGGACAGCCGGCGTATTTATTTCACGGCGGCTGATGAGGTCGAGCAGCCCGTATATGAAATCGCCGCTGAGGGCGGCGCGCCGGAGCAAATCCTGAAAGACACATTTAACGAGAGTATTTCGATTTCCGCCGATGGCGCCACTCTCGCTTTCCTGCGCTCCCGGCTGACGGCGCCCTCGGAAGTCTTCGCCGCGCATACCGACGGCAACGCCGCGCAGCAGCTTTCACATCACAACGGCACACGCCTCGACGCCCTTGAAATGAATCCGCCGGAAATTTTCTGGTACGAAGGCGCGGGCGGCACGCGCATCCAGGGAATGCTGATTCGCCCGCCGCATTTCGACGCCTCGAAAAAATACCCACTGCTGTTCCTGATCCACGGAGGCCCGGAAAGCTCCTGGACCGATTCCTGGGGCTATCGCTGGGATGAAGAATTATTTGCCGCACCCGGCTACGTCGCCGTGATGATCAATCCCCGCGGCTCCACCGGCTACGGCCAGCAATTCACCGATGAAATCGTCGACGATTGGGGCGGGCGCCCCTACCAGGACCTGATGAAGGGCGTCGACTACGTGCTCGACAAATATCCCTTCATAGATTCGAGCCGCATGGCTGCAGCAGGCGGCTCCTATGGCGGCTACATGGTGGACTGGATGGCCACGCATACCGGGCGGTTCAAGGCGTTGATCAGCCACGCCGGCGTCTACGATAAATTCGGAATGTACGGCGCGACCGAAGAACTCTGGTTCGAGGAGCACGAGATGCGTGGAACGCCGTGGACCAACGTCGAGAGCTACCAGAAATGGTCGCCCAGCCTGTACGCCGCGGCCTTGGCCAAATTCAAGACCCCGACCCTGGTGATTTGCGGCGAGCAGGATTACCGCGTGCCATACACGCAGAGCCTTTCGTTTTTTACCGCCCTGCAGCGGCAAAACGTACCGTCCAAACTGGTGGTTTTCCCCGACGAGGGACACTGGATCCTGAAACCGCAGAACAGCCGGCTCTGGTACAAAACATTTTTCGCCTGGCTGGACTTGTATCTGAAATAATTCCGTGGAGATTTCCGATGAAATGGATTGGCGCGACTTTTTTTTTGCTGGGTGCGGCGTCCCTCGCGCAGGCCCAGGCTCCCGAACCTGCGTTGATGACGCAGATCCTGAAAATTCGCGCGATCGACAATCATTCTCATCCTCCGCGCGTCGTGGGCGCGGGCGAGAGTGACGACGAGTACGACGCCCTACCCTGCGATCCTCTGGAGCCCACCGCGCCCAATACGATGACGCGCCTCGAAAACCCCCGGTATCTCAGCGCCTGGCAAGCCCTCTGGGGATATTCCTACAACGATCGCAGCGACGAGCACGTGCGCGAACTCCTGGCAATCAAACAACACGTCCGGCAGGAGCAGGGCGACCAATTCCCCGCCTGGGTGCTCGATAAACTGAATATCGAAACAGAATTTGCCAACCGCGTGGCCATGGGCCGCGGCCTCGATGCGCCGCGATTCCGATGGGTTCCGTTCGACGACGCCCTCTTATTTCCTCTGAACAACGAGGCGCTGGCTGCGGAAACTCCCGACCGGAAATTTTTCTTCGGTCGCGAAAACACGCTGCTCGCGCGCTACCGTAAAGAAATTGGCATTGCCGATTTGCCACCAACTCTCGCCGAATATACCGCGCGCGGGGTGACGCCGGAGCTGGAGCGCCAAAAGCAATCGGGCGCCGTGGCCATCAAGTTCGAGGCCGCCTATCTGCGCTCGCTCGATTTCCAGCCGGCCAGCGAGCAGGACGCCGCGGCGATTTACGCCAGGTACGTCCGAGGCGGCGCGCCTCCCAGGGAAAGTTACACGCGGCTGCAGGATTACTTATTCCGGTACATCGCGGCGGAAGCAGGGCGGCTCGGTTTGCCGGTGCACATTCACACAGGCGCGGGGTGCGGCGGCTATTTCTTTATGGGCGGCTCGAATCCTCTGCTGCTGGAATCCGTGCTCAACGATGCGCGCCTGCGAAAAACCACGTTCATCTTGCTTCATGGAGGCGCGGGCGCCTTCACGCGCGAAGTCGCGTTCCTGCTGATGAAACCGAACGTATACGCCGACCTCTCCGAACAGACCTGGCTTGTATCGCCGCGCCGATTGGCCGAAGTCCTCCGAGACTGGATCGAGTGGTATCCCGAAAAAATATTGTACGGGACCGATTTATATCCCGGCAGCGGCGCATACGACTGGGAAGAAATCGGCTGGCAGACGAACCAAACCGCCCGGGAAGCCCTGGGAATCGCTCTGACCGAACTGATTCACGACGGCCAGATCAATTTGCCGCGCGCCAACGAAATCGCGCAAATGGTGCTCCGCGGAAATGCCGTGAAGCTGTACCACCTGCCCGATCGTCCTTGAAAAACTAGGCGAACCACAATCAGTTTGCGCGGGTGCCGCCGATAGATTCATCGGGGCACCCGCCTCGCTTCAGGACCCGAACGTAATGGCCTGCATCTTTCCGGACACATCGATCTGAATCAAACGATTTTGATCGGTCTGGTAATCGTCCTGTTGCGCTTTCTGGGAAAGCGTTTTCAACGTGCATGGCACCTCGGCCACGATCTTGCCATTCCGTTCAAATTTCGCTTCATTTCCTTCGGCGACAACTTTGTAATGACCGGGCTGCAATTGCTTGTTTTGGATGGTGGTTTTGGAACTCAGATCGATGGTGGCAGTTAAGGAGTCGTTTGCATTGGGCCTGCCCCAGGACGGAACAGACACCAGGGTCCAAGCAGCAAAAACGGATAGGGCAAAAAGCAATGGTCGAGACATATTAAGAAATTCTCCCTTCATATTAGGAATTGGACCGCCGAGGGAAGGATCGATCGCTTAGGAGAAAACTGCGCGGAAGCCGGAAGAGCCCTCGAGGCCCTACCCCTTAACAGACGCATGAGAGTTGAAAACGGTTGTTTTTTTCTAAGAAATTATCGCCGAATTATTTGCTGGAAAATGTGCGGTGCGTCGGCAGCCTAATCCTTCTTCCACGCCCCCAGCAGCCGCCGGACAACCACGATCTGCCCGAGGTGATACGCGTTGTGGTCGGCCACCAGAAGAGCCTCGCGAAGAATCGTCTGCCCGGTGCCGTGTGGTATCCGCGCGAACAGGTCCGTGCGCGGATTCGCGACCAGTTTCTTCATGGCCGCCAGATCGCGCGCGAACGATTTCACGCTGGCGTCCCAGGCCTTCGCATTTCCCGGCGCCTGCGTTTTCGGCCAGTATCCGGCGGGCCAATCCGGCGACACATGTTTCGCATCGCGGGAAAATTCCAGGATGTCCCATTGCGCGATGCGCATGTGCTCGAGCAGTTCCCAGATCGAATAGGACGCGCCCGGCGGGCGCACGCCGCGCAGTTTCGGCGGGATGCCGGCAAGCGCGGTCTTCAGATCCACGTGGGCATGGCCTCCGGTAAGCAGTTCGCCGAGATGTTCCCGCAACGGTTTGTCTTTCACGGAACGCTCCTCCATCCTTAAATATAGATATAGGCGATCTAATTGGTGTTCCGGCTCCCCTCGAACGGACGAACAGGTATCGGGACTTTGCAGGCCGCCAACCGGTCCGAACCTCCCCAAGCTTGAAAAAGTTTTTCCCCTTCGGCGTCCGATTTCCTCGATCGTGCGGGGGCGCCCGTTCCCGGATCCCGGAAAAACCAGATAGAGAATGCCGCCGCGCGCCCCGCCGTTGCGGGCATTGGAGCGAATGCCGAGATTTTCCGCCAGCGCCATCGAGCCTTCGCCAATCCGGTCCGGCGGGCCCATATCCGCGAAAATTGCGTAAGAGATTCTGCCGTTTCGCTGGTTCAATACGACCGCGAAATCTCCGGGCCGCGCGCCCAGTTGCCGGGACATCGCCCCGGGCAAAACAACGTAAGGAATTTTTGAAGCGTCCACGTACCGCAGCGGATCATTCACCGGCCGTGTTCGATCGACAAGCGCCGTCGCCGAAACGTAGTAGCCCGGAAAGGGATCATCCGGGCCCTGCACGAACGGATCGCCATAGCGATTCTTGGCCAAGCCTTCCCAATTTCCCGGGCCGCCCGCGTTGATCAAATCGTCGAGTCCCGTATTGTCCGGATGATAAGCATTGGGCGCGCCATCGGCATCGATGGTCATCCCCGCTTCATAGAAAAAGGCCGAAGTTCCCGGCAGCCGCTCGATGGGGACTTCCCGCGCGGGATCTCCTTCGTGGGCCATTTGAAATTCCACGATTCGTTCGCCGGGGCAGGCCTCCTCGGGAATAAGCACGTCAACCGCCGCATGGTTCGCGCCGGCGCAACGGTTCAGCGCGTCTTCTCGCTGCTGCAGGACAATCAAATCCTGGCGTAAATCGCTTGGAAACGGCGTCACGCTCGCTGCCCCGGGCGCCCCTGACGGATCGGCCGCACCCGACACCTGCCGGCGATCCATTTCGACCGCGTCTCTGGCCTCGCGCGCCGCGTCCAGCAGCAGGCCGCAATCCGCGGGATCCGTCTGCGAATTGCTCTGAAAACTATTTTGGCTGGATGGGTGATCCGAATCCTTGTCAGGAGGAATTGGAGAAATCAGTTGTCCCCAGGCTACCGATGAGAAAAACAAGAAAGCAGATAAGAATAAACCCGCTGGAAGCAGACCTGGGACTCGCCGCATGACGCGCCACCTCAACTCACGACCGTGCCCACACGGATAGTAAACAGCCATCGACAATCTCACCTAGATTGTAGACGACTCCGGGGCGAATTGTGTTTCTCAGTTCTTAGCGTCCGGGGCGCGTGTTCCAAAATGGCGGGCGCTCAGCGAACCGCGCATTCCTGGAGTTTTGCGAGTACGTCGGCAGCAGTGTACGTCATGCCTCCGCCGGCTGGCAGGAATCGTTCGAGTTTCAGCAAGTCGTTCCCGGAAGTCACCAGGCCATTTTCCGTATATTTCGCGTTGCGTGTTTGAGGGTGGCCGATCGTGGCCATCAGGGCGTTGCAGAGGCATCGCTTCCCCGGAGTATTTTCCGCCTTGCCTCCCTTGGATACATAGACGGTCACCGGCTCGGCCGAACACCGGTAATCGATGGCGCCCTCATCGGTCCGATACGCCTCGCGCAAGAAGCCAAGATCGCAGATGCGGTGCCGGGCCAAATACTCTTCTTCTTCGGAAAGGGTGCCCTCAAGCTGCACTACTTTAAACGGGAAATTCGTGGGAGAGGCCGTAGCATTGGTTGCCACGCGCGCCTCGCCGGAAACGATTTTTTGCAGGATCGCCTGTTTGTAATCGCTTCGTAACCCGGATTCCTCGCAGTACGCGAACGCGGTCCCCACTTGCACGCCCGCCGCGCCGGCCGCCAGCGCCTCGCGCAATTTTTCGGGAGTGCCGTATCCTCCCGCAAGCCAGAACGGAAGCCCTAACTCGCGAATCTTTTCCAGATCGACGCGGTCGCGCTCGCCGTAGATTGCGTCTCCGGCTTCATCCAGTTGCAATTTCCCGCGGGGCGGCGCGTTGTGCCCGCCGGCCGTGGGCCCCTCGATCACAAAACCATCCACCTTGCCGTTTGCTCTTTTCAGGATCGTTGCTGCCAGGACATTGGAAGCGATAATGGCCAGGAATTTAGGCCGCGCGAGTCTTGGAATATCGCATTCCATGAATTCCGCAGGCACGAACGTCATTTCCGCGCCCTCATCTTCCAGCGCGCCGGTAACGTGCAATGGATAAGTTGCGCGCTGATGTTCGGCCAAACAATCGAGCACGCCCGGAATCTTCAACGGAATGCCCGCCCCTACCAGAACGAATCCCACGCCCGCCAGCATGGCTCCATACAAGGAAGGCAAATGGGGAAGCTGAATTTTTTCCAGATAGTTGATGCCCACGGGGTTGTTGTGGCCTTCGCGCGCGAGATAGACTTCCACGAAATTCGCCACTATACACAGCTCCTGCAATTCTCGCGGGCTCACCTGCGCATGCAGAGGCAAGGCCTTGTATGATTCTTTCTTTTTCTTTCCCCCGGGAATGTAATACGTGCGCCAGATGCGTTCCGCCATTTGAGGAAATGGAAAATGGTCCAGCCCGCGCCGCATATGGCCGCCGGAATCGCCGTCCTGCAGCCGCCGCACCAGGATCTGGTCGAGAGCCGTCCCTGAAACCACTCCGAGTTCACCACATAGGGATACCGCGCGCGCCAATCGCCAGTTCGATACGCCTGCACCCATGCCGCCTTGAATGATAGTTGGAAGATTGCCCATGGAATCTCTTATCTCATGCGCGCAGGATTCCGATTGTAAGAGTTTTGTATTATCGCGAGACGCTGAGGCGAATCATCCAACAAAAATCGCGCGATTCCCCATTCGGCACAGTCCGTCTGTGTGGGAACTCGGGCCGGTGGGCATTTTTTGCGGCACGTTCAACTGGCCACTGGCGTATCGCATTCAGGAATCTCATAAACGATGCAGGCTCAGACGAAACACGCCGTTTGGCCGAACCAAAGCTTCATCGCTTCTTATCGCAAGGCTCCGCGGCGAAACACGAAGGCACTTGGGCCTGAGAAACCACTGAAGGGTGCGCCGCAAATTGCGAAAGGTCGTAGATCTGAACGCGTCCTCCGCTGCTCTTGAAGGCAAGAGGCAACGTCGCTTGCAGTTGGATCAGCTTCGCGTGAATCTCCGGGATGCTTCCCTCATAAGAAAAATAATCGTCCGACATCACCCAGTAGGCCGCGTGAACGTGCCGCGGCACGTCCGCGATGTGATTCAGGTCCGTCTGGAGGATGGAGATTTCATTCGTGAAGCAGCAACTCGGCCGGAAAGAAATCGGGCGCACGGCCTGGCGCCCCGTGTTGAGGTAAAGCAGGACATCTTCAAACGCCACGATTCGCGTCTCCGGACTGGTGTGCTCACGAACCCACGCGTACGCTTGCCGCTTTTCTTCCAGAATCGATCGGCGGCTTTCGATCATCGCGTTCAAGTCCGACCGGCCCCCGCGCACATAATTCCAGGAAGCGACGCCCGCGACAGCCAGCAGGACTGCGCCGAATGCAGCCGCCAGCAACTTTTCCGGCAGGCGCGCGCGGGATTCTAGATTTTGAATCAGCGCGCGCACCAGCCGCTTCGTTTCCAGGTACATGCCGGAGAGAAACAGAGGCAGAAAAAGAAGCAAAAACCGCTCCATCTGCGGATATGGCCATATCAAAAGGATAGCGGCGTATATCGGAAGCACCGCGTGCACCGGTTTCCATCCCTGGCTGCGGACTTGCCGGACGATTCCGACAAACAAAAGCAGCGTCATGGAAATATAGACGGCCATGCCGCCGGGCGACCATGGCTGAAATGCTGGCGCAAGCAGGTATTGCACCGGGCAGACGACCAAAAGCATTCCCGTACTCTTCAGAAGGCGAAGGAGCATGGAGGTGCTGGTAATGCTGTCTTTCCAGTCTCCCATGTAGCTGGTGTAGTACAGCATGGTTTGGTTCCATGCGGGATCGGTCGCAACGGCCATGCTACCGTGAGAAAGGCCGCGAGCGCTGGACAAGGTCGGCCATAAGGCAAGGGCCACAAATGGCGCCGCCGCCAGGCATAGGGCCAGGCCTTTCCGAAACTCCCGCCGGCAAACCGCGATCGCCGTAATGCCAAGAACGGTCGCCACGCCGAGCGTGCGAGCATCCGCTGAAAGCCCGGCAAGCCCTCCAGCCAATGCCGCGGCCCACACGCGTCGCTCGGGCTGCAAAGCCGAATCGGCCAGCACAATCGCCGTCAAGGCCAGTGCCATGAACGGAACATCGCTAAGCAGCGCCGCATTAAAGGTGAGAAACGTGGGCTCGAACGCAATGATCGCAACCATGGCCAGCGCCGCCCGGTTCCCTAAGCCGTCCATTTTGCGCAGGAACTGAAACGCAGCCGCCAGGAACCAGCACCCGAACAGCGACGTCACCCAGATTGCCGGCATCAGATTTCCCGGAAATTCCGGATACCACTTCCATACCCAGGACAATATCCAGGAATACAGAATCGGGTATTTTGTCTGTGGCGGGGTTCCCGGCAGACTCGCGATGACATAGCCGTGGCCCGTGGCGAGAGCGCGAGCGGAGCTGAAATACAGCGTATCGTCGTGGAAATATCCGAACAGACTTGCGGGGCGCAACCCGTGAATCGCGCCGAGGAAGAAAAGCAGGACGATCCCCAGGCAAATCCACCACGCCGCCGAATCCCGCTGAGCCATGGCGGCAGCAAAGCTTCGTTGGCGCACAATTCCCGAGGGCGGCGTAAGCGGCTGACGGGAACTCAATCCATTTCCGTCATGCGCAAGAGCCCGCTCCCCGGCAGACGAAACTGTGGGAATGAAACTGCCGGTCATCGATAGCGCCTTTTGATCCTGTTTCCCGGAATGCGGCCCGCCGCCGGCCGCCATTTCAGGAGGCGGATTGCCCTTCGGCGTGGCCGCCGTTTGTCGCGGTCAAGAATTCCAACTGGTCGCCGACGCATGTACCCGTGCGGTAGACGGTATGCGCCGGAAGCTCCAGCACGCTGTGAGTGCGAATCGACACTCTCGAAATCCGGAACGGTTTCACGTGCTCTTCCACATGCACGACGTTCTTTTCCCGGTCGAGAAAAATTAAATCGATCGGGAACAGCATACCCAGGGTGTGCACCCCGTGCGAAGGAATGATCCATAGCCCCCGGCCCGGCCGCGCCCACTTCTTGGTTTTTCCGAGAAGGCCGATGAGCCTTCGGAGATACGAGTCGGCCACCGCGACATTGGTAGCCACGAATCTCTCGCGCGTCTTGTTCAGCACGCACACACGTGTGTCGTCGTTTATCACAAGCCTCTCTCAGTCTGAACTTCCGGACAAAAGTCTCTATTCAACTAGCGAAGAGCTTCCCGCTTCCGGCGCCAAATGATGATCCCCAGCACAACGACCGCCAGGATCCCAGAAACAACTCGAATGATCGTATTTCCGTCCATGATTCACCTCTTTGATTTAAGTTTTACTTCTCCACTTCTACTTTATGTTCACCAGCATCTGCATCAACACGATGATTGCCGGCCCCAAAATCACCACGAACATCGCCGGAAAGATAAAGAAGACCAGCGCCGGAACCATCTTCACCGAAGCCTTCGCCGCCATTTCCTCGGCCCGCTGGCGGCGCTTCATGCGCATGGTGTCGGAATGCACGCGCAACGCCTTGGCCAGGTCCGTGCCAAACCGGTCGGTCTGAATCAGCATGGCGACTGCCGTCTGGATGTCTTCCACGCCCGTGCGTGTGCCCATGTCCCGCATGGCATCCGCCCGGCTCTTGCCCAGCCTTGCCTCCATGTTCATCAGTTTCATTTCATCGCTGAGCTCGGGACAGGTGATGGCGATATCCTGGCCGACGCGATACAGCCCCTGGTCCAATCCCAAACCCGCTTCCACGCATACCGTCAGCAGATCCAGCGCATCCGGAAATCCTTTGGTAATCAGGCGCTGCCTGTGCCGGATCCGCGAGGTCAGCCAGAAATCCGGCATCAAATACCCGAGAATCGCGGCCATCGCCAGAATCATGATGGGATTCCACCGGTAAAACCCGGTGAAATAAACCAGCGACAATAACAGTATGGGCAGGACGATCTTCGCGCCCTGCAGCGCCGCGATCGACTCCGGCCTGCGATAGCCGGCGCGAATCATCAGAAAGCTAGTACGAGAAGTCTCCTTGCGGGAAGTCGGCATGATCTTCCCGGCTTCCTGCAGCACACGTTCGGCGCGTTCTTTCTGCACCTGGCGGAACGAAACCTTGGGCACGGCCGACTTGGCGTCCTGCCACAACTGTGTCAGGCGCTCGCGGGCCACGTCATTGGGCGGAAGGACGATGAAGACAAAGGACACGCCCACGACCAGCGCTGCCAGCATTACTACTCCGATAGTTTGCCATATCATACTAGCGTCCTCGGTCTGTGCTCATACGTCGATATTCACGATCTTCCACAAAATAAGCCCGCCAAGCACCTGCAGCGTCCCCGCGCCGGCGAGCATCAGGATTCCGGTCATGTTCGTAAACAACGGGTGGATATAATCCGGGTTGATGATGTTCAAGGCGATCAGCATCGCCGGCGGAATGCAGATCAGCAGCCCAGCCGTTAGGCGCCCTTGCGCCGTCCGGGCCCTTACTTCTCCGCGGATCCGGAAGCGGTCGCGAATCGTGGCCGACAGGCTGGCCAGGATTTCCGCCAGGTTGCCGCCGGTTTCATCCTGGATGATCAGCGCGGTGACGAAAAACCGCACGTCCTGCGTGGGAACGCGCTCGCTTAAATTGACCAGGGCTTCCTTGAACATCAAGCCCAGGCGCTGTTCCTCAAACGTTTTTCGGAACTCGCCCGCAATGGGCTCGGACATTTCCTCACCGACGATTTCCATGCCGCTGTTGAGAGCGTGGCCGGCGCGCACGGCACGGGCCAGCAGGTCGATCGCGTCGGGAAAGTTCTTCTCAAAGGCGCCGAGCCGTTTGTAGCGCTTGAAATAAACCGTGCCGATGGGAATCGCGCCCACGCCCACGGCATACAGAATCGGAAGCACCGGGTTGGCGAGGAACAAATGAGCGACGACGAAAGTGCCGAGGGCAAATACAAGAGTGCTCAGAATAATTTGCCCGGGCTTTGTGCGGACCCCCGCCTGCGCGAGCAGCGACCGCACGTAGCTGATCCGGGACCAATTGGACAGGGCACGGTCCAGCCAGGGCAGGGTGCTCAAGCCCTCGTCGCGCAGCAACTCCGCGCTGGCGTGGGCTTCCAGAGATTCTTGTACCGGCGTCGATGCCTTAGGCGGCGGACCATCTGCTCGGCCTTATCCGAACTCCCCACGAGCTGGAAGCCCAGGACCGCGGCAATGATCGCGACGGCAATGATGATGGAAATTAGTAAGCCCATTGTCATATTCTCAGATCCGTGGCGTCGGGCGGAACATGGTCGAGGGCAGCGGGAAACCGGCCACGGCCAGCTGTTCGGCGCAACGCGGACGAATTCCGGATGGCAGGAACTCGCCCAGCACTTTTCCGTCTTCCGAAACCCCGGATTTCTTGAACGCAAAAATATCCTGGATGCTTACCACGTCGCCTTCCATGCCCGTGATTTCCGACAGGGAAATCACCTTGCGCGTTCCGTCGCTGAGCCTGGAAATCTGCACGATGATATTGATGGCCGACGCCGCTTGCTGGCGGATAGCTTTCTCCGGCAGGTTCAGGCCGGACATCGCCGCCATGGTCTCCAGGCGGGCCAGAGCGTCGCGCGCCGTATTCGCGTGAATCGTGGTGAGCGAACCGTCATGGCCGGTGTTCATGGCCTGGAGCATGTCCACGGCTTCCTCGCCGCGGACCTCGCCCAGGACAATGCGGTCCGGACGCATACGCAGGGAGTTGATTACCAATTGCCGCTGCCTCACCGCGCCCAGCCCTTCGATGTTGGGCGGGCGAGTTTCCAGCCGCACCACGTGGCGCTGCCGGAGCTGCAATTCGGCCGCGTCTTCAATGGTGATGATTCGTTCCCGGTCGGAAATATAACCCGAAAGGACGTTGAGCATGGTCGTCTTTCCGGAGCCGGTGCCGCCCGAGATCAAAATGTTCAGCCGCGCGCGCACGCAGCCCTCGAGCAACTGAAGCATCGCCGGCGTCAGCGAGTTGTTGCGAAGCAGATCGTCCGCCGTGAGGCGGTCGCGGCCGAACCGCCGGATGGAAAGGCAGGAGCCGTCCAGGGTCAGCGGCGCGATGATGGCGTTGACGCGCGATCCGTCGGCCAGGCGCGCATCCACCATGGGAGAGGACTCGTCCACTCTGCGGCCGACGGCGCTGACGATGCGATCGATGATCAGGCGCAAATGGGCTTCGTCCCGGAACTGCACTTCGGTGCGCTCCAGCAATCCGTGCCGTTCGACGAACACGTCCTTCCAGGAATTCACCAGAATATCGGATACGTTGTGGTCCTTCAGCAGCGGCTCCAGCGGGCCCAGCCCGAATACTTCGTCCAGCAGCTCTTGCGTCAGGCGCTCGCGTTCGGCCAGGGACATCGGCGTGGTTTCGCCCACGACCAGCGACTCGATCGTGCGCGTCAGATCGCGCCGCACGATTTCCCGGTCCATCTGCTGCAAGCGGTCCAGGTTCAACTTCGAGATGAGGCTCCGGTGAATGCTTACCTTCAGTGCATTCATGTCCGAGCGCGAAGGCGATGAGGAAACAGCCATGGGTTCTCCTACCTCGAATGAGATGAAAACAGATTACTGAAACCGCCGCGGCGCGCTGCGACCGGAGCTCCCGCTAATTCGTTCGCAAATTGCCGAAGCCTGGAGACGATCGCGTTGTCGTGATTGTCGGCCAGCGGCGTGCCCGGAATTAATGGCTTCGTTCACTTTGTCGAAATTGTTGGGCAGCCGCAGGAAGACGTCGCGCTTGGTTCTCTGTTCCACGCTTTTCAGCACTCCCTCGTCCTTCCGGTGCCAGCGGTTGATCACCAGTCGCAGCAGGTTGGCGGGAATGCCCTTGGAAGTCAGCGCCGCGATCTGGCGCTCCACGGCCCACAAGGAGGGAACATGCGCCTCGGATACAACCAGGATGCTGCGCGCGGCGGTCAACACCGGCAGCCATTCCTCCGTGTAATGCACACCCATGTCGGCAATCACGATGTCGCTGTGGCTCTGCGCGATTTCGGCGATGCGCGGGATCGCGCTCAGCGAAATGGAGGACCAGTCGTTCGGGTCGGAAATTCCCGCGAGCACGGACAGCTTGCTCCTGTGCATGGTCATGAAGCCGTCGAGCAGGTGGCTGTCCAGCCGGTCGTAATTCTGCGCCGCGTCGCGCAGGGAAAACTTGGGCTGCAGATCCAGCATCAGGCTGGCGTGCCCCATGGGCCGCCCCAGGTCCAGCAGGACCACGCGCTTGGCGCTGGCCTGTGCCGATTGCACGGCCAGGTTCACGGCCACGGTGGTCGTTCCCACTCCGCCTTTGGCGCCGATCACGGCGATAAGTTTCTGCGGAGCTTTAGGCACCACGACGCCGCGATCTTGCGCGAATCTTGACAGAATCTCGCGAAGAAGGGGCTGCTCCACCGGCGTGTGCAGAAATTCACGAACCCCGAATCGCATGGCCCTCATCAGCAGCGCCGCGTCCGGCTCGGCAAGCGCCGAGCAAGCCACAATTTGAATCGCCGGGGACAACCGGTGCAGAATGCGCGGCCACCTCAAACTGCGGGCCGGGATCCTCGGGGGATAATTCCAGCAGCACGATTTCCGGCTGCGCGGCCGTCAGCGCGGTCAACGTGCTCGGCGCGTCGGAATAATCGAACACGTGGCGCACCATTTCGGTCTGCTGCAGCGCATTTACCAATGCTGCGCGTCCCACCGCATCCGGACTGACTACCGCTACATTCAACATGAAGTTCCTCGCCCCGTGATGGCTGCCCGGTTACTCCGCAACATTTTTGGCTCCGGCATTATGGTTTCGCCGCCGGTTGAGGTGTTCCCTCGGCTTTCGCCGGCCCAAGAAAAGTCGAGGGAAATATCGGCCCTGCAGGAATTTCCCCGGGCGAAAGCGGCTTAACGATTCGAGGTGTGATCAGAATCAAAAGCTCGGTCTTCGACTTCTGGTACGACGTGCTGCGGAACAATTGGCCTAGAACAGGCAGATCGCCTATTCCCGGCACCTTGCTCAACAGCGTGGTCACTCGATCGTCCACCAAGCCCGCAATCGCGAAGCTCTGGCCGTCGCTCAGTTCCATCTCCGATTCCACGCGCTTGGTCGAGATCGCGGGAATCGTGAATCCGGAAAGCGTAAGCGAATTGGTGTAATCCAGGGCGCTCACTTCCGGTTTGACCTTCAAATGAATCTGGCCGTTTTCCATAATCGTAGGAGTAAACGTGAGGCGAATCCCGTACTCCCGGAACTGGATCGTGATGGCGTTGCCCGTGCCCCCCGTTCCCTGTACCACCGGGTACGGAAATTCCCCGCCGGCCAGGAAGCTGGCTTCCTTGCCGGTCTCGGTCAGCAGGTTCGGCTCGGCCAGGATTTGCAGAATGTTTTTCTGCTGCAGGTCCTTGATCGTCGCGCCCAGATTCAGGTCCGGACGAAAATAAAACATGTTCAACAGGTCGGTGATGCCAAATGCAGACGTCGAAGGGGTTGGGTTGATCAATTGGATGGGCGCGTATTGCTGCGTGCCCGTGGATGCAACGTTCTTCTGTCCGCCGTAGAACAGATTGACCCCGAATTCCGTAAGCGCCGACCGGTCCACTTCCGCAAACCGGACCTGCAGCGAAATCTCGCCTCCCGAAGGCGGCACTGGCGATTGCATCAGATCGACTACCTTGGGCGTCACCCCGGACACGATGGCCAGGATTTGATTTTCCACGGCTTTCGTTGTGGTGTGGCCGGAGATCATGACCAGGTCTTTCGAGGCTTCCACGCGCACCGGCTCGTTCGGAAAAACTTCGCGAATCTTCTGTGTCAGGCCCAGAATGTCCAGGTCCACGAAAATCTCGAACGTCTGGCTTTGGTCAGATTCATCCCAGATGACCAAGGAAACGCCTCCGGCGGCTTTGCCGTTGAGCAGGACTTGAAATGGACTGATGACGATGGCGTCCACGATATTCGGATCGGCGATCGAAATTCGTTTCACGCGCGTGGGAGAGCTGATGACCAGCGACCGTCCGACCAGCAGATGCAAGCGATCGCTGGTCTCGGGCGCGGCCTGCTGCGCCACGGCCGCCTGCTGGACAAATGGCCCGGCGGCGCCGACCGCCGCAACCGTCGCGGGGACCGCGGCCACTTCTTGTCCGAAGAAGGGCCCGGCAAAGAGCAAGATCGCCAAACTGGTCATGCCTATCGTGGTAATTGCTTTTGTTTTGTTCATAAGGTCATTACCCATCGCGAGTTCACCCTCTGCCCTGCTTCACTGCGCTGCTGCTGGCGCTGGAGTCGCCGCCTGGCCCGAAGCCGGCGCCTGGCCCGGGAATTTCGATATTTCTTTCTTGTCGCCGCGGATCACTTCGACGTTGAACGATTCCGGCGGAGGCGCAGCCGCATGTACGGCCGGCGCGCCGCTTGCTTTCCTGGGTTGCGCGGCCATCGCCGGGGGCGGCGGCGCTCCACCGAACAGCACGGCCTGCAGCACCGGCGGAGGCTCCACTTTTTTCGAGTCCAGCGTATTTCGCAGGGCCAGTTGGATGCGCCCCTGCGTGCTCGCCATGGTCAGCGCGGTTGCTTCTTGCGGCGTAACCAGCAGCGTGATCACCGGCACGGTCTGCGGTTTGCCTTCGCGATCCTGTTCGATCTTCTGCCCGGCGGCCAGCACACGAACGTTTTCCAGGAAGGTCCGCGTGATAATCATGTTCTGTCCACCGCTTCCCGAGGAGCCAGTCACCAGAACGTCCACCATCGTTCCCGGCACCACAAATCCAGCCACGCCGATCACGTCGTTGACCGAAACCGAAACCGCGCGCATTCCGTCCGGAATGGTTGTGGATAGCCCGGCCCCGCCGTCCCGCGGCGCCAGCTTTCCTTCCAACAAGGGCTCGTTTTCCACCATCGAGGTGATTACGGCGCGATTAACGCAATCCTGGATGTGCGTAAACATCCCTTCCACGGGCTGGGAGGCCGGCCAAGTCACCAATTTCAGGTCCTCGGGTTGCAGGCGCGTTCCCAAGGGAAGCGGCTTGGACGATACGACCACCTGAATCGTGGGCATGGTTTTTGCCATGGCCAGTTTCTTGAATTGCGTGAATACGAACCACCCCGCAAGGAGGCCGATGACTAAGCTGATTGCCAGACCGCTTCCAAGTCGCTGCCAATTCATGGTTTGACTCCTGCTGAAAAAATCAAATTCCCGTTACGATTATTCCCCAGCAAACCAGCGTGGCAGCCGCCGCGGCCACGCCGAACGGCAGGGATTTTGCCTCGCCATTGTGGATATTCAGTTCCGGATGCGGTTTCAATCCGAAGATGAAAAACCCGCGCACCAGTTCCCACATGTTTCGTATGGTGACGAAGACGCGCTTTTGCCAGATCATTTGCCCCGCTGCGATCACACCCGCAAAAATGATGGTGGCCAGGAGCAGATGCAGAATTTCCTCTCGCCCGACAAGCGCTCCCAGGGCCCCCATCAGTTTCCAGTCCCCGGCTCCCAGTCCGCGCAACAGGACGACCGGCAACAGCACCCCCAAAGGGATGGCCGCTCCAATGAAGGCGTCCTTCATCCCGGCCCAGCCAAACAAAATCGAATTGCCGATAATGCCGACGGCAAACCCGGTAACGGTAAGCCAGTTCGGCAGGCGCCGCGAACGCCAGTCGATCCAACCCGCGGACAACGCAAGCACGATGGTCACGCCCCAGATCATCTCGGTCATCGACTTCACCCTTGGCCACCTTCGTTAGCTTGCCGTTTTCCGCCACAACCACAAACTGCCTGCACCCTCAAAACAATCCCTGCCCATCCCGATAAAATGCCGTTCGCCGGCGGAAGTTTTGCTCTGCCGCCGGCTACCAGCGGCATGGTTCGTGTGCATGTTCGTTGGAGTTACGTTGTTGCCAGGTTCTTGGCTGCCGTGTTGTAAACGGTCTTGATGGCGTTGGCCAGCGTCCCCATGGATGTAATCGCCGCCAATGCAATCAAGACCAACAGCAGTGCGTACTCCGTTAGATCCTGGCCCGATTCGTCCTTCCAGAAGCGAAGGATAAGGTCCTTCATAGGGGACCTCCGTTAGGTCGTTGCCAGGTTTTTTGCTGCCGTCGTGTAAACGGCATTGATCGCGTTGGCCAGCGTGCCCATTGCGGTGATGGCCGCCAAAGCGATCAGAACCAATAGAAGGGCGTACTCGGTCAGGTCCTGCCCCGATTCGTCCTTCCACAAACGCATGAAAAGATCTTTCATATGCTTCCTCCGGATTAAAATTGAGGCATAGAGCCCCGGCCTCGTACCCCATATAGCATTCAGGCTTCCAATCGGGCGGCCGTGGGGGAATCTCCGCATATGCCGCCAATCCATTGCATTTCATCGAAATGCAGCCCGCCTCCGGCCTTGATTGTGTTTTCCGCTTTTTTCCCGTACCCATTCGTGAACACAACGTTGTTCCGCGTGATACCCATCGGTGCCAGGTTTACTATTAAATGACTGTCCGGCGTGGAGTTTGGTCGGTCCGACTGGTTCTCCGTCGCGAAAGCAATGACTCCGATTGTGAACACGCCCGCCCGCAACTCAATTGTTTTCGCTCCCTGCGCTCGCCGCCAGGATCCGGTAGCCTGTGCTTCGAAAGAGACATCCAGTAGAAACAATTGTTCCCCCGCTCACGGGCATGCTCTGTCTCTGCCAACCACACTGCAACCCAAGGTGTTGCGCATCCCCGAGCCCCTGGATGGTTGCAACCAAACTCGAGTGGCGGGGGAATTCACTTCAGGCGGAAATCGAAGTTAGAGGTGCGGGAAGAAAATCGCTTGCGCCGCCAGGAGAAAGCCCTCTGGCGCACTCCCGTCACTGAAAGATTTCGCGGAAACAGGTTCAAAAATGAGGCGCATCGAGGGAGGAGAATATTACCGGGCAACTGCCGGGCCTTGCGAAGTTCTTGAGGGCGCGACTTACGCTGTCTTATGTGGATACAGAAAGGCGCGAGGCTTGCCCTCGCGCCTTTCAGATTCCAATGTTCGTAGCCAACGTGCGGGGCTATTCAAGTTGCAAGCCAGCAAGAATTCGCCCTAAAAGAAGAATCCACCGCCGGGACCGCCGGGACCTCCGCGGCCAGGACCGCCAGGGCCGCCGCGCCCAGGACCACCACCGCCAGGTCCGCCATCGCTGTCGCCGCCGCCACCTGTGTGCGACGAGACGTTACTGCCCACATTCGAATAGGCGCCCTTGATGCCGTTTGCCAGCGTCTTGGTCGCCGCAACCGCGGAGAGCGAAATCATTAGCAGCAACAGGGCATATTCGGTGGTGTCCTGTGCGAGTTGTTCTTTCCACAGCCGAATCAGAAATTTTTTCATCGAGAAACTCCCTGCAGACAAGGTGAGCTACCCCCCAACACATATAGATTAGTGCACCCGGGATGCCATTTCATGCGTTTATCGATCCTGCGAATAAACGCCTGCCAAATCAATGAGATGACCCGAATTATAGGTCCGGGCGGCAACGCTACTGTGCCCGTTTGTATTCAGGAAAACATTTTCCCTGTTACGATTTGCATTCATTTCGCTTTCGCTTGAGTGCGCCGCGCCTTCTCGATCCGCTGGGAGTTCACGACGTGCCGTCGCAACCGTTTTTCGCACATACAAGGCGGCAACCCGGTCCTGATACACGCGCTCCCACCCCGGAATGGCCGCAAGCGCGGTGTTCAAGGGGCCGTCGCGGGGAATCAGGCAAGCCTGCACGTCGTACTTCTTCAGCAGCTGGAAGGCATTGGATTCCAGCCGAACGATGCTGAGGTAGTCCGAGAGCACGCCCTCGAATTCATAAATATCCGCTCGGCCGTCGATAAAAATTGCGTTCCTGGGTGCGCCGGACCAGATCAGATAACCTCCCCAGCCGTATTCGTTCAGCACTCGTCCTTGTACTGGGTGCTTCAGCAAGTACTGCACGGCCGACTGCGGATAATCGCTCGCCACGCGCTCATCCAGATCCCGGTGCGAGGGAAAGAAAAAGATCATTCCGCAGACAATCGCCGCCATCAGCCCGGCGTTGATCCAGGGATGATCGATCTCGGGCCTGTACCGGGGCAACCAGCGCAAAAGCATCTGCGCCCATAAAGGCGCGATCAGGATGACGAACAGCAGGATGAATCGCAAGTGCACGCACGCCGCATACACTCCAAATAGAGCCAGGGCGACTTCCGTCACCCGGAATTTTGGCTGCTGCAGCAGGGAAACAAGAAAAAAAAGCAGTATGACAACCAGAAAAAACTTTCCGAGGGCCATCTCGGTCCCCACCGGCTGCCACTCCTGGATATTGTTCACGTTCACCGGCTGGCCCAGCGCCATGGTCAGCGGATAGGCCGCCACGCGCGTGCCGTAAGGCGTTAGCGGCAGGATCAGCACGCAGAAGAAAGTGGAGACCAGCAGCTGCAGACTCTGCTTCTTTGTCCAGCGCTCGGCAAAAATCCCCCCGGCGGAAAATTCCATCTGGCCGCCGAGCCAGGTCGCACCGAGCGCCAGAAATCCGAACACAAACGATCCGTGCGTATTCACCCAGCACAAAAACAGCGGCGGCAAAATCCAGAGTGCCCGCGTGCGCCCTTGCCGGAATTTTTCCAGGGCTATGAGTGTGATCGCCAAAAAGATCGCCCCGAACAACTGAGGACGTAGCGTGAAAAACGGCACCAGAATAGGCAACAGGGAGACCGCGGCCACGAACGCGGGCTTGCATTCCCCGAAGTGCAGGATGGCGTAGTAATAAATCAACACCGTCAGAATTCCCGCCAGCGCCACCAGCAGCATCGTCGAGGACCACATCCCGCCGATCGACGCGACCCCTCCCATCGCCACTTCGCCCAACCATTCGTAGGCGATCCAAGGCGTGCCGGAAACCGTCCAGGAATAAATATCGGTCTGCGGCCACGCGTGCGTCTGCAAAATGCGCTGGCCCACGGCGATGTGCCACCAGGTGTCGGGATCGAGAATGTTCGGCTTGGAGCCGGAAAATGCGCCGGCCACAAGCAGCGCCGCGAGAAATATCGGAAACGATACGGCGCGGCGCAGGCTCGACGCCAGCGTCATCGGGCGGCGCGAAGACTCGTCGATAAATGCAGGTAGAGTGACCATATGTCGTTTAGGAGGCTTGCCGGATCAGCCGCACCGGCAGCGTCGTTGGGCCTTTGATGGAACTGCCGCTGGAGCAACTCCCGGCGCTGTTTCCGCAGCCTGCCAAACTGAGAATGACGCCCCAGACATTGCCGTTGGAATCCACCTGCGTGACAAAGATTTGGGCGAAGCCTATAACCGTGACAGTTTGCTGCACCGCAGGGTTCAGAAGCGGCGCATCGAAAATATAGGCAGTCACAATCGAATCGCTGGTGGTCATTACACCGCCCACCGGGACCACGCCCTGCGCAACCAATGGATTCAGCGCGCCCGCATGAATTTGCAGTGGGCAAACCGTTGCATCCACGTAGTCCTGTCCCACTGGGGCAACCGGCGTGGGAGGCGGGAGGCCGACGGAATTGATTGGAAGGTGCAATAGGTTATCAACTCCGGGAATGGTGAAGTTTATATTTGGACCCGGCAACGTATTGACCGTCGTGCCGCAGGTTTTTTGGCCGGTATTGCAGGTGGTGATGGACGTTTGATATCCCACCGCTCCGGTGCCGTCATCCACGGCGGCAAATTGCCCGGGCGGAGTCGTGTAGGGGGCCCCAAATGGGGGTTCGATATCGATCACGATAGGTTCGCCAATTACGCCCCCGGTGCCATTCAGATAGCAACTTGAATTGGCCACGCTGTAGTTATTGGCAGGATCCAGCAGGGCGGCCTCACCCGGACAATTCAAATTCGCCGGCGTTGTATGAAGCGGATTCGGATCGCAGTTGTCGATTAGCCACGGGCGCAGACATCCGGTGCAAAACGTCGGCCCTCCCGCCGTCCCCGAAGGCGTGTACGCTTCCGCCGTCGCCGTGGCGTTGACCCCGCCCGTCGAGGCGATTCCGAACGCCTTCGCGAAGAACGTGTTCAGGTTGCCGCTTTGCACCGTCACGGTGATCTGCGGATTTTGCGGGGTGCCCATATTAAAACTGACATCGCCCACGTTCACCGAAACGGGTTGCCCGGCCAGCACATTCTGATTTCCCACTTGCACGGCACGCGTGGTCGCGTCCGGTTCTTCCCCGGCGCAAGTTCCGGAATTGATGCAGCCCGATTCCACAAATACTTTCGCGCCAGCCAGCGCCGCTGAATCCGCGGCCCGCTGCGCCTCATTGCGCGCTACGTACAACGACGCCAGATCGATGGCCAGGGCGCTGATGCCCAGAAGGATGAACAAGGATCCGGCCACCAGATACAAACTGATGCCGCGCTCCCCGTTCCGTTTTTTCCGAATCCGTCCGCTTGCAGACATGCAGGTCACTCCTAATTCAAATTCGTCATGGTCTCGGCACTGGTCAGCGTGATCGTCGTGGTATAGGCGTTCGCGCCCACCAGCAGCCCCAGCACGTCGCCGAAATCCCAGGCATAGGGGTAATTCAGCGTGACGCGCGTGCACATGGCGGTCGCTCCGCCGGACACCACCGGCACGGCGCGCTCGATCTCGATGGTCCAGGGATTGGCGCAACCGCTGGCCGTGTACGTCCAAGTGAATGTGCCGGCCGTGGGAGCCGAGGTCGAAGGATCGAAACCGCAGATGTTCACGCCCTCGTCGGCCAAATATTTCGTGACAGCGCTTGCGGCCGCCTGCACCGAGCAGGGAGTGCCGCTGCACTGCGGATTCGTCGTGTCGTTGAAACTTGCCGTGGCCACTCGCGCGCCTTCTCGAGCCGCCCCAGCCAGTTTGTCCTTCATCGTCCAGGCGCCGCCGAAATCGATCACGCCCGCCAGGATCACCAGCAGGAACGGCAGAATCAGCGAAAATTCCAGCAATTCGGCGCCCTCGGTGTGCCTGGCAAGCCACAGCGGAACAATCGTCAGTAGATTTCCGACCCGGATTTTTTTCCCTTGAGTCAAGTTTCAGAACTCCTGCCGCATGGAAGCTTTTGACTGGAGAGTGATCGTCGTACCGTTCACGGTCGTGAATGGAATGGTCAGCTGCACCGGATACGCGACCGTGACCGTTACTCCCGTGACCTGATAGTTCGCCGGATCGCTCGGATCGAGCGCCTGATTTCGGTCCACGGTAATCACCAGGCCCGGATTGGTTGTATCGATCGTCGCTGACGTCAGCACGCCGTCCACGACATTGTCCACTTCGGCATCGCTGGCATTGGCGCTTCCGCACGTGGCGCAGGTCGGCGCAAGAGCCACACGGGCCCCCTCGCGCGCGGCGCGGCCCAAGGCCTGGTAAATGCTGACTGCGCGCCCCAGCCACACAATCCCGATCAGCAGCATGAGCAGTAATGGCAATACTAGCGCCACTTCAAAAAGTTCGGATCCTCGCTCGGCTCTTGCCAATCGCCGCAGCTTCGCGGTGAAATTCCGCGCGAATATCTCTGATTGGAGACACTTATCCATCAATTTGGCTAGTTCCTCATCTACACAGGAGCAATTCAGTTTCCAAATCGCGCGCGGGGGTCCTTCAGCTTCCGGAAGTTCTCCAGCACCTGGAACGGCGTCTGAACTTCCGCAATACCTTCGCCAATCTGCAGAATATTTTCTTCCTTTACGTGGCCGATCAACAGCGCCGCCTGCAACAGGTAATCGATCCGCTCCGGCAGCAGTCCCATGATGCGGCTGCACGTGGAATCGACCGCCACCGGATCGTTTCCCATCACCAGAACGCCGCAGGGTTTCGCCGTGCCTTGCGTCGGGCCATTCCCCTCCATCCCCACGATCCCGTCCACAATCGCGAAATCCGGGCAAACGGTCGTGTTGATGTCCAGCAGCGAGCGCGTGATCCCTGCCCAGTGCAGGATGTTCTTCGGCCATCCATAACAATTGCCCGGCACGATGCCGAACATGTTTTTCAGCGAAAGCGTGACGCCCGCCCAGTGGTGGGTCTTCATGCGCGGCATGGATACCACCAGATCGGCGCCCAGCACGGTTTCCGGAAAATAAAGCTGCCCCAGCGTCGACGCGTTGGTTTTCAAATCCGTCTTGCGCGGCGCATCCAGATTCAGATCCACGAAGCAGGAAGACAGCTGCTTGATGTATTCCTGCAAATGCATCGATTCCAGGATGGATTCGGTGTCGCGCTCCAACGCCGGGGCGTCGCCAACCAGCACGCGCTCCGCCCCCAGTTGCAGAAAACTTTCGCGCGCTGCGGCCACCACGGCGGGATGCGTATTGATCAGATTTTCCGGGTCCGGTCCCACAAAATTGGGTTTCAGCAAAATCGTTTTTCCGAGCACAGGCAGATCGAATTCGCGCAGCGTCTCGACCATCGGCGCAACCAATTCGGCTTGATAGCCGGCGATTCTCCGAATGGCCACTCGCGAGGGTTGCCTCTGGTGAGAAGGGGTCAGCGTGGCTGCGTGGGCGCTCATCGGAACTTACTGCCCCGTTTCCCAATCCAGCCAGCGGACCGGAGCATCCAGGGCCAGCGCGCACGAAGCCGCCACCATCACGTTTCCCAGAAATTGATTTTCCTGGTAAGCGTGCCGCAACGCCGGAACGATGGGAGGCGCCGCAAGCCCGTACACCTGGTAACAAATATGCGCCAGCGCCATGGAAATGGGGCCCTGGATTTCTTCGCGCACCGAGTACAGCCACTGAATGCCCAACTGATTTTCGGCCCGCTGCCGGTACTTTTGCAGTGCAATCAATGCCCAGACCGTCGGCCCGATCAGCGGGACCCCGGCCACGCCGTACACCGCGGCGTTTCCCGAATTCCAGCCGCCTCCCGGGCACATGCGGTCGTAGAGCATGGCCTCGGCGAGCCGCCGCCGCTTTTCAGCATCCTTGGGAATCGCGTTTGGAAAAAGTTCATGCAGCAAAATCAGCGCGCAGGCCGTCGGTTCCACCCAGCTGCTTGTTCCCGGAGTCCAGCTCCAGCCTCGAAGCGCCAGGTTTTGCCGCACCAGGCTGCGGCGGACAAATAATCTCACCAGCCAGCGCCGCCACAGCTTGCCTTCGGCGGGCCACTGGTTGCGCAGCCAGTTTTCGCCGGCGGCCACGGCTTCGGGAGCTTCCCCGTGTTCGTGCAGCGCCAGGCACGCGAGGGAAGTGAGCCAGCTACCCTCGGTCACTTCGGAAAACGCGGGCCAGGAATGATCCGGAAGTTGCGTCCGGCGAAGCCACTCTTTTCCGCGCTGAACGGCGGACGCGCATTTGTCCGAGTCCGCGGGACGCGCCAGGGCCAGCAATGCCCAGGCCGTGGGCTCGGTCGCGCTCTGCTTTCCTCGCTGGTAGCCCCAGCCGCCGTCCGGGTTTTGTGCGCTGGCCAGCATGGGAAGACATACCTGATTGCGGAACTCTTGGCGCTCCGAATCGCTGGGCATCGGTGAATGCGGGCATCCTTCCAGGGGAAAATGCTGCTCATGAAAAACCGGAAACAGCTTCACGGGCTTCCCATGGTTTACATGATTGTATCGGATTGTGATGCCGGATTGCGCGACACCGTGGGCATGCTTACATCGTCCGGTCGGATGTCGAGCTGATTGATCAGGCGGTGCAGGTAATTTCTGGCGATGCCTAGCGAGCGCGCCGTCTCCGTCTTCTTCCATCCGCATTGGCGCAAGGTCCGCAACACCAGGCGTTTCTTGAATTCGCGGATTTCCACGTCGTAGGAATGGGTCGGGGCAATCTCCGAAAACCCTTTTTGCAGCGCCGCCGGAAGATGATCCAGTTCAATCGTGGAGTCTTCCGACAAGACCACCGCGCGCTGCACCACATTTTCCAGTTCCCGAACATTCCCCGGCCAGGGACATTCCTCCAGGGCTTGCATGGCCAGGCGCGAGAAGCGTTTCGTCTTCTTGCCGAACTGCGCCGCGAACTGGTGCAGGAAGTGATGAGCGAGTTCCGGAATGCTGTCGCGGCGCTCGCGCAGCGGCGGCAGGTGCAACTGCACGACGTTCAGGCGGTAATAAAGGTCCTCGCGGAACCTTCCCTGCTCCACCATTTCCTGCAGATTCTGGTTCGTCGCGCAAATCAGACGGACATCGGTGGCCACGGGTTTGGATCCGCCGAGCCGCTCGAAACTGCGCTCCTGCAACACGCGCAGAAGCTTGGGCTGTAAGCCCAGGCTGAGATCTCCGATCTCGTCCAGGAACAGCGTGCCGCCATCGGCCATCTCGAATCGTCCGCGCCGCATCCCGGAGGCTCCGGTAAACGCGCCCTTTTCATGTCCGAACAATTCGTCTTCGATCAGCGCCTCGGGAAGATTGGCAACCGAAAATCCCACAAACGGCTGAGCCGCGCGGGAACTCATGCGGTGGATGGCCCGAGCCCACACTTCCTTTCCGGTACCGGTTTCTCCGGTGATGAGCACGGTCACGTCGCAGGGCGCCACTTTTTGCGCCAGGGACAATACTTCGGTCAAGGCGCCAACGATGCCCACCATCGTGTACGGCGCCGTGATTTTCGTCTCGTTCTCGCGAAGGCCCTCCGCCTCTTTCTCCAGCTGATAAAACCGCTGCGCGCGCCGCAAGGCGATGCGCAGCTCGATCATGTCCGGCGGGCTGGCCACCACGCGGTGAACGCCAAGCTCCATCAGGCGTGTGTTGATGACACGGTCGTCGGATGGCAGTATGGCCACGACTGGAAGCGGAAACTTGGAACTGGAACAAGCCTGAAGGAATTCCAACGCGCCTTTGACCACGGATTCATTTTCCCTAGCCTGCAAATCCAGAAGCAGGACGTCGTAACGGTTCGGTTCGTCCGAGCCGGGCCAGCGAAGTTCGCGTGTGGCGCGAATTTGAAACCCGGGACCGAGCGCGTGCGTGAGGGGTTCCGCAAAACCAATATCCGGGCTGCAAAAGAAAACTCGGATCAGTTCAGAATCCATTCGGCTGTCCTCCTGGAATTTCCGGCGCCGATTGGAGACACTGTTCCGTCAGGAACAATCTCCGAAAGGATACTGCGGCGCGGAAACATGGCCCTTAGCGATTCACGTAATCAAAAAAGTACGGGTTTCTTTTGATCGTACGAGTTGCTTGGCTCATTAGGGGGACAACCTAACGCCTGCATTTATAAGTTCCACTCTGGTTTTTCGCAAGTTACATTTTCTTCGGTACGAGGGTAGTAGTACCAGTAGTAGACATTCGCAATTCGTATTCTGAATACGAATCGAGACGCCCCGCTCCAAAGTGAGTACTATCGGTACCATCGTCAAGTAGTAGAATCCTCGAAACGGTGCGGAAACTTCTCACTGTTATTGTTGGTGATCCGCAGTTGCGCTGAGCGGTTCCCATTCGTTCGGCCCACTCTCCGGCGACTCCCTGCCCTCACGCATGTCTTTAAATAGATACAAATGAGATCAGGCTCGCCCCATGGTCGGCGCACCACCTATTTTGCGTCCGCGTTTGTTGCTGAATTCAATCGTATTCACACAAATTTCGCCGGAATAAAGGGAGTATGCGATTCCACGCCGGCAAATGCCGTGTGGCACGCAAAATGCTCTCTTTCCTCACGCGGGAGAAGGTGTGGAAGAATTCCCATGGCCAGGCGATTTCGACAACGTTTTGAAATTCGATGGGAGTCGCGCCTTGGCGCCTGGCCCAGGGACTTCGCCCTGCTCTTGTTCTCGCGCGCCCCGAAAGCCTCGAAAACGGATTGGGATTTCCGCTGGCGGCGGAAAGGGGCGTGGCTCAGGCCCGTCGGCGGCTTTTTTTCTTCGGTATTCCTGCATGTTTCGGCTTTTCTGCTCGCGATCCAGTTTGCTTATATGCCCGTCCGTGAAGTGCCGCGCCAGACAGAGGATCAGGATACTGGTCCCATTTACATCGACATGGAGGCGCTAAAAATTCTGCGGGACCTGCCGCGCGTGAAACCCCCGGGCCAAGGCGGCCGTCCGGGAGTCGCGCGTCAGCCCGACCGCGTCCCCGCTCCTGGAGCCATGGTATTTCATCGGCAGTACACCATCGTGTTGAATCCAATGAAGCCGGACAACACACATCAGACGATCGTCCAAAAATCGGCTGCGCCCGACGTGGTCATTCCCACCGATCAGAAACTTCCGGATATCATCCTGGTGAAACAACCGGATATCGCCAAACCTCAAGTGGACCTTACATTTCACCGGCCAACCGTTTCCCAATCGGCGCAGAATGAGCCGGCGGCTCAGGCTCCCACGGTTGCGGCCAACGCGCCACAATTGGCTATTCGAATCGCAGCCACGGTGCAGCAGCCGCAACTTCCAGTCTCGTACCTGAATTCGAATATGGCCCCTTCGGCGCGCATCCAAAACGCCGCTGGGGATCGTGCGGACGCCCCTGCTCCCTCCATCGCCTCGAGCGCGCCGCAATTGTCCATTCGCATTGCAAACGCGGGGCAGCAGCCCCAGCTTCCCGGTTCCTACCTGAACCCGAATATGGCGCCCTCGGCGCGCACCCAAAACTCCGCGGGCCCCTCTGGCAATGCCGACACCGATATGGTTGTCCTTTCCGTGGATCCGGGCACGTACTCCAAACTCGCAAGCCTGGCGCAGGGAAATCGCTATGCGACATTGGCGATTGCTCCGAGCCCCGCCGGGCCTGGTTCTCCCGGGGGCGTTCCAGGAGCGGCTTCGAGCGGAAGTTCAAGTGCAGCTTCAAGTTCGAGCACGCCGGGAGCGGGCGGCGACGCCAGCGTCGCCGTGGGCCGCGGCTCTTCCGGCGGGGGTGGCGGAGGAGAATCGCGGGGGACCGCCATCTTGAGCATCTCCGGCGGAGCCGGAGCGGCGGGAGGAGTCGATTCGCAC
Organism: Terriglobia bacterium; assembly: GCA_963779275.1. Taxonomy (GTDB): domain Bacteria; phylum Acidobacteriota; class Terriglobia; order Acidiferrales; family UBA7541; genus Palsa-360. Next base: position 636,064 of record CAVZXL010000010.1, on the reverse strand, counting down.
GGCATTCTACGCGGAACGATAAGCGCATCCGCCGTGTTTCCGGTAATTTCCGCGACGAAATTTCACAGGCCGCCTCTGGTCGTCGCCACCGGCCCGATGGGCGGCGGCGGACTCGATGCGTACGGCGCGCTGGCGTGCGGGAAGGTGTACACCATCTTTTTGCCAATGCCCGGGAAGAGTTGGGTTCTGCAATATTGCGCACATCAGGCCGCTGCAACGGCGTCCGCGCAGCCGAACGATGGCACAGTTCGGCTGGAACAGGGCCTTGTTCCGCCCGATGCAAGCCAGCAGTTCGATTTCCGGCGGACGGCCATCCCGGACAAGGACGCTGACAAGTTAATTGTGCTGCGCGCTTCGATTAATAAGGATGGTTCGGTCAGCGATGTCCAGGTTTTTCAGGGACTTCAGCCTGAAATGGACGCGCAGGCGGTGCTTGCATTCAGCAGCTGGAAATTCCGTCCGGCGATTCGCGCCAGCGTACCTATTGCCGTCGATGTGCTGGTGGGCATACCGGGTCGAGTCCCGGAAAAAACAAGTAATTTGGGCGCCGTAACCCTCGGAACGCAAAACTGATTGCGCTCGGACGATAAATTTTCGGCAGACGTGTGGCTAGAAGACGCGGTATTGCGGCGATTATGACCAAGTTGTCTCTGATTGATCACACTGGGGCGGGCCGAATGTTTCATTTTGTGCGCGAACGAACCACCTGCCGGCGATTTGGGGGAAATGCGTGCCTCTAATTCATTGTGTTACCTGTAATTAATTGCGGCCAAATCCGCGGGCGCGAGCGGCGCGTTTGGATACCAAGTTGCTCTTCCATCTTGGGATTTGAGGTGATATGGCCGTGCGTGCACCAAACGACGAATCTTTTGGCGCTCTTCCGTGGGTTACGGTATTGTTTTCCGCCCTGGTCATGCTGATCGCCTATCTTCTCGCAACCCGGTAGTCCGCCCTCCAAGTCTGGCAGCAATTCCCGCACGCCTATTTTGTTGTTTCCAGCAAGCCTCTCGATTTTCCTCCCGCTGCTGACTCCGTAATTTCTGCCCCGTGCGATTTCACCGATGCCGTGCGCGCGGACAAGCCGAACGTTCGCCAGATGGATACAGAGAGAGTCTTCGGAAAGATACACTCTCCAGGAGTGCCGCCCGGGTCGCAGTTCCTGTGAAGCTTTGCCAATTCAAAAAGTGTCGACAAAAGTTTCTTGCCGTTGGAATGCCTGAAATCCGTGTACTTTTTCTACTCTCCATTTGGATACGGCTTTGCGTTTCAGTTTGTATCCGATCGTTAACTGAACTGTACCCAATTTTTTATGTTGCATGTGTAAGTACCTCAAAAAGCATGGATATATTGGCGCCGCCAATTGGCTGTCGAAGTGCTTCTCATGCCCACGTACTGTGCGCGATCGCCCGTGCCGGAAGCCCGGAGTTCACCACGGTGAATTGCGTCACGAATTTTGCAACCAGGAAGTTGCGGCGGCGAGAGTTGCGCCATCGCCGCGCGAGTTCAGTCGGGTGCGGGCTGTTCTTTTGCGCTGAACGCTTCAAGTGAAGTGGGCAGGCCGCCTTGTAGAGGGATAGAGGGGAAATAAATTATGAGAAGGTCGCGAATTTCAGGATGGATCATCCGGAGCTGCCTCGCATGCTGCGCGGCAGCGATGCTCATGATCGGCTGGACGACGCTCGAGCGTGGAAATGCCGCCGGGCTTCCCCACACACTGCGCGCATCGAGCGCCGCCGGTCAACTTCTTCACGCGCTTCACGCGAACGCCGCGCCGGCGCCTCGAATCCAGGCTGCGAAATCGCTCAGCGTTTCCGAACGATACGAACAATTCCCTCTCTCCTTTGAGCCCAACCGACGGCAAACCGATGCGTCCGTGAAATTCCTGACGCGCGGCAAGGGCTACATTCTTTTCCTTACCGATAAAGACGCCGTGTTCGCCCTGGACAAGGGCCTCCGCGCGACTTCAGTCATGCGCATGAGTCTAGTGGGCGCGAATGCGCATCCCGTTTTTTCGGGATTGGATGAATTGCCGGGAAAGAGCAACTACCTGATCGGCAACAAGCCGGAAAACTGGCACGTGAACATTCCCAACTACCGCAAAGTTGCCGAACACGGCGTGTATCCTGGAATCGACCTGATCTACTACGGCACGCAGCGCCAGCTGGAATACGATTTCGTGGTTTCTCCGGGCGCCAGCCTCAATCGGATTCAAATCGCCTTTGACGGTGCAAAAGATCTTCACACCGACGCCGAAGGCGACCTGGTTTTGAGTTCCTCCGGCAAGGACGACATCCGCCTCCGCAAACCAATCGCGTACCAAACGATTCATTCAGCAACCGGCGAGGAAAAGCAATTCGTCGCCGCGAACTTTGTTTTGCAGAAAAACAATAGCGTCTCACTTGAAGTCGGCCCATACGACGCCGGCCGGCCACTCATTATCGACCCGGTCCTCTCCTATTCCACGTATCTTGGCGGAAGCGGCATCGATGGGGCCAACTCCATTGCCGTGGCCCCGGACAATACCGCATTCATCGCCGGCTCAACTTTCTCCGCGGATTTTCCGGTAATCCATGCTCTTCAACCCAACGAAGGGGGCGGCCCGGATTTTCCACAGGATGGGTTCGTTTCCAAGATCAGCGCAGATGGTTCGACGCTGCTGTACTCCACATATCTTGGCGGTTCTCGTCAGGATACCGCAAACGGTATTGCCGTCGATGATTTTGGCGATGCGTTTGTGACGGGAACGACGATCTCCCCAGACTTCCCTGCGTCAAAAGGTGCATTTGACCAATTGTGTGGCGCCGATGGCAAATGCGGCACAACCTGGAATAGTCTTGCACTACCGGTCACGAACGCCTTTTTGACAAAACTGAATCCTGCCGGATCCGGGCTCGTTTATTCCACATTTCTTGGATATTTTGAAGACGTGCAGGGGAAGTCTGTCGCGGTGGACAGCAACGGCAATGCCTACGTGACTGGCCAAACCAAGGCGAACGGCGTCCTGACCGTTACCATCACTCCTCCCGCGCTTCCCCCGCCACCGTTTCCGATCACTGCCAGCGCTTTTCAACCCATTTTTGGCGGAGGAAATACCAACGCCTTCATAACAAAGTTCGATGCTACCGGTTCTGCAATCTTGTACTCCAGCTATCTCGGTGGAAGCACCGAGGATGTCGGCTATGGAATTGTTGTGGACAGCAATGCAAACGCTTACGTCACGGGACTCACTTATTCGGCGGATTTCCCCACGACTGCCGGAGCCATTCAAACCGCGTACGGCGGAGCGGGCGACGGTTTCGTCTCGAAAGTAAATGCGAATTTGTCCAGAGCCGCCTCCCTGGTCTATTCCACATATATCGGCGGCAGCGGGCTGGACCAAGGCAATGGAATCGCAGTGGATAGCGGGGGAAACGCTTACGTTGCGGGCCTCAGCAACTCTGCGAGTTTTGGTTTTGTTCCGCCGGCGCCGGCAGGCGCCTTTCAACCAGTCAACGCGGGGCAGGGCGACGCCTTCATCGCTAAACTGAACACCACGGGCGCTCTCGCCTACTTTACCTTCCTGGGCGGCACGCACGCGGACTCTGCCACGGGCGTTGCGGTTGACACCACTGGAAATGTGTACGTCACCGGCACAACGGTCTCGACCGACTTCCCCACAGCCGGTGCTGTATTTCAGCCGGTCTACGGCGGCGGCAACGCCGATAGCTTCGTTTCCAAACTCGACCCCACGGGCAAAATTTTGGTGTACTCAAGCTTCCTTGGCGGCACGAACACGGAACTGGCATCTGGGATTGCCGTGGATACCGCCGGCTCGGCTTACGTTACCGGACAAACTTGTTCGCAGGATTTTCCGCTTTCCAATCCGCTGCAGGCCGTTCCCGGCGGCAACTGCGATGCCTACGTGGCGAAGGTCAGCATTCTCGCCGGCTTCGCGCTCAATCCCGCGGGGCTCGTCTTCCCGGCGCAGAGCCTGAATACCACCAGCCAGCCGGAGACGCTGACCATCACGAACGGCGACAGTGCCCAAACCATTTCCAGCATCGCCATCACCGGAGCGAACGCCAGCGATTTCACGCAGACGACAAATTGCGGCGCTTCCCTCGCCGTGGGCGCCAATTGCACGATTACCGTCTCGTTCACTCCCACTGCGTCGGGAATTCGCAAAGCGTCCTTAACCATAATCGACAGCGCTCCCGGTTCGCCCCAAGTGGTGAACTTGACGGGCAACACTTCCACGGTCACCTTGTCTGCTTCCAGCCTCGCGTTCGGGTTTCAGCAGGTCGGAGTTCCCAGCGCGGCCCAAGCCGTGACCGTGACTAATAGCGGCACCACTTCGCTCACATTTTCAAGCATCACCGCCAGCGGCGATTTCTCGGAGACCGACAATTGCACTAAGGCCGCTCTCCAACCCGGCACCAATTGCGTGGCTCAAATCGCGTTTACACCTTCCGCCGCGGTTGCCAGCCTCGGCGCTGTCACCATTACTGACAACGGATCCGGCAGTCCACAGATCATTCTGACCACCGGCACAGGAGTCCTCGAACCACAAGCCACCTTGTCGCAGGCAAGTCTTAGATTCCCCGACGAGCCGGTGGGCACGACCAGCCCCGCGCAATCGGTGACCTTGAGCAATGCAGGCAACGCGCCGCTGAATATCTCCGGCATCGCGGCGAACGGCGATTTCGCGCAGACCAATAATTGCGGAGCAATTCTGGCCGTCAATGCCGGCTGCACAATCACCGTTAAGTTCACTCCCACGGCGACCGGAAACAGAACCGGCACGCTCACGGTCACGGATAATGCCGCCAACGTCGCCGGAAGCACGCAGACCGTTCAATTATCCGGCAACGGCCTCACCGTGCCGGTGGTCACGCTTTCGACCAACACGCTCACCTTTGGCAGCCAGGCAATCGGCAGCACCAGCTCCGCGCAGGGCGTGACGCTATCCAACGCCGGCAGCGCTCCCCTAATCATTTCCAACGTGGCGCAAACCGGAAATTTTGCCCAGATCAATAATTGCGGCACCAGCGTCGCGGCCGGAAGCTCCTGCCTGATCAACGTCACTTTCACGCCTGGCGCCTCCGGCAATCTGTTCGGCTCCATCACCATCACGGACAATGCCGCCGGCAGCCCGCAGACGATTGCGTTGTCCGGAGTCGGCGCCGCGGCTACGTTCGCGATCGGTTCGTTGTCCGCGACTCCTTCGGTGCCGGCAGGGCAGACGGCCAGCTACGCGATCAGCGTGACTTCCTCGGGCGCCTTTTCGCAGGCCGTCACGCTGAGTTGCAGCGCGCCGGCAACCATCTCCTGCGAGGTCGCGCCTTCGGCCGTTGTTCCAAGCACGTCGCCGACGCAGGCTGCGACGTTGACCGTCACCACCGCGTTGCGGGCCATCGCTCCTCCCAGCTCTGGAATTAAAATCGATCCGTTCATGTCGCTGCGGCACGCGGGCGCGACCTGGCTCGTTTTGCTCGCGGCTGTCTTGATGGTCCTTACCGCGGCGACTCTGCGGCGGCGTCCCTTGGCGGCCACGTTCGGATTGGCGGTCTGCCTGATGTTCGCTCTCGCGGCATGTAGCGGCGGCAACTCTTCAGGCGCGCCCGCGGGAACGCCTGCCGGGCAGTACACGATCACGGTTTCGGGCACCGCAGGCGGAGTAACCAACTCGGCCCAACTGCCCTTGACGGTGAAATAACCGCCGCGGCGTTTGCCCGGCTGGCAACGCATGTTCCGCAGACCATGCAAAAGGCCGCTGCGCTTTTTCTTGACGCGGCACTGACACGCGAGAATTCGTGAGGAGATAACGAAATGAAACGGGCGATCTGGATTCTTCCTGCAATTCTGATTTTTTGCATAACTTCGCGGGCGCAGGAAACTCCGGCCTGGGAGATATCCGGAAGTTACTCTTACCTGAAAGCTGACTTGGGCGGCGCGAACTTCCATTTGAACGGCGTCACCGCATCGGCCACTGAAAATCTGAATAATTGGTTTGGCGGAAGGTTTGAGGTCAGCGGGTATCAAGGCACGGTGTCAGGCGTCAAGGTGTCGCAGCAAACCATCACCTATGGGCCGGTCTTTTCGTTCCGGCACTTGGGAATCGCCGCGCCATTTGTACACGTACAGGCCGGCGTGATCCGCGGCAGCGCGGGATATCTGGGAATTTCGCAATCGGCCGTCCGGTTTGCCATGGGCGGCGGCGGCGGCGCGGATATCAAAGTTGCGAGGAACGCGGCCATCCGTTTACAAGGCGACTATCTGATGTCCAATTTTCTGGGCCAGAGGCAGAACAATCTCCAGGGATCCGTGGGCATGGTGCTTCGCTTCGGCAGAAAATAAATTTTGGTCCGCTTCCTCGACTCCCGCGGCTGCATGAAAATTGGCCATGGCTTCACACGGTCACGGGAACGGGAATGCAGCCGATTTCGATCGCGCCATGGCTGAGTCCCGAAAGCGCGTCCCATCGTTTGCCGATTCGTTTTTTGTTTCCGGTCATGGCGTCCCCGCCCGGTGAAACGCAGCAAAGACGGCAGCAACGAACCGTTCGCTCGCATCCTGCTTCAGGCGAGCTCATTTAATTTGGAGAAATCACCGCGGCTGAGCCCGCCAGGGATGTCGTTTGTTTCCGGCGGCCGCCCGCGACACAGAAAGAAGACCATGACAGAACGCCGGGCAACGCGCCGTTACAACCTCTCCCTGCCGATCGCATTTCGAGTCCGCTGGGACAAGGATGGTTCGACACGCAGCAGCAGGACGCGAGACGTCTCCACGCAGGGAATTTATTTTACGATCGAGGAGGCTCTGCACGCGGGCACCATGCTCGACATCATCCTTACCCTGCCCTCCAAAATCCTCTCCGGCCCCGCCGTCCTAGTTCGCGCCACGTGCCGGGTAATCCGCGTGGACACCGGATCTTCCCGCGACTACGCCGCCGCCATCATCGAGAATTACGCCTTCGTCCGCGATGAAACCGGAAAAATCTGCTTCAGCTGAAGATGTGGGTTTGACCTGATGGAGTTTTTGTACCAGGCGAGTGAGAGAGTTTATAGCACAACCTCCGACTGAACAGGGTTTGCGAATGGCGGCTCGCAGGGAGCCGTAGGCGACCGGAGAGCCGCCATTCGCGGCGCGAACGCCGCCGGTGCCGGCGGCCTATAGCCCAGCGCCGAGTGTGGCCGCCTCGTGTTGTACTCCACTCGCCACTTCTCGATCACCACCTGCGCCTCCCTCAGCGAATAGAAAATCTCTCCGTTCAAGCACTCGTCCCGCAGCTTCCCGTTGAAACTTTCGCAGTACCCGTTCTCCCACGGACTGCCCGGTTCGATGTACAGCGGGCCCGTCCCCACGTGGCTCAGCCACTTCCGCAGCTCCTTGGCTACGAACTCCGGTCCGTTGTCCGACCGAATGTGTTCGGGAATTCCGCGCCACAGCATTACCTCCGCCAGCGTCTCGATCACTTCGTTGCTTCCCAGTCTTCTGGCCACGCGGATCGCCAGGCATTCCCGCGTGTATTCGTCGATCAGCACCAACAGCCGCAGCGTCCTTCCATCGTGGGTCATGGCGCTCACGAATCGTAGCTCCACACCTGGTTGGCACGCTCCGGCCGCAGCCGCACGCACGATCCATCGTTCAGCCACAACCGCCCTCGTGGCCTTTGTTTCTGCGGCACTTTCAATCCTTCCCGCCGCCAGATCCGCTGCACCCGATCCGTTCCCACTTGCCAGCCCGCTTCGCGCAACTTCACCGTGATCCTCCGGTAGCCGTAGCGTCCATACTCACTGGCCAGCGCAATGATCGCCTCCGTCAACGCATCCTCGTCCGCCCGAGCGATCCCTTCGTAGCGTTGTGTCCCTCTCCACTGCCCCAGCAGCCGGCAGGCATGCCGCTCCGTTACCGGATAGTTCTCCCAGGCATGCCTGACCGCGCCACGCCGCCGCTCAGGGCTTAGAAGTTTCCCCCGGCCACGTCCTTCAGAATTTGCTTCTCCAACGACAGCTCCGCCACCAGCCGCTTCAGCTTCGCATTCTCCCGCTCCAACTCCTTGAGACGCTTGGCTTGATCCAGCTTTAATCCGCCGTATTCCTTCCGCCAGCGGTAGTAGGTCTGCACGGTGATTTCAGCTTCCTTGCAGGCTTGCGGGGTGGTCTTTCCGTTGGCGATCTCCACTTCAATCTGCCGCAGCAAATTCACGATCTGCTCCGGCTTGTATCTCTTCATCGGCATGACCGGTCTTCCTCCAGGTGAATTCTCTCTCATTTCACCTGGTACAAAAATCCCCGGTCAGGTCAGCCCGCTTCCCAAGTCGGAGTCTTGCGCCCGGGCATCCGCAGGTCTTCGCTTCCCTCCCCCTATGGCCACTCCTCGTCCGGACCAAGGACACGAGTCCCCCAAATCAAAATTCCGCGCGCGCCCAGCAATTTTAGGATTAAAATACTGGTCTACGCGCCCGTAGCTCAGGTGGATAGAGCGTCTGCCTTCTAAGCAGAGGGTCGGGGGTTCGACTCCCTCCGGGCGCGCCATACTCTCGGAAAGTTAATCAGGTTTTGAAATGAATGTGCCGTCGTGATTTGGGACGCCTGCGAACAGGCTTGTCACCGAAGGTGCCATGAGAAGCGAAACCCTCGAGCCTTTTGAAACCGAAAGGGTCGGCTACCCGAGGGCGTAGAAGCGTTGCTCTGCAATCATGTTAGATCATTAGACTGCTGATCAGAGGCGCCAGTTGACGCATTAGTTCCAGCGATGGACTTTGATTGGATGACGAGGAATAGCTGCCGCTCGAATGCGACGCTATCGAAAGAACCTTCTGCGAGGCACGGAATCCACCTGTCCGTTGACGGGTAACGCCGGCATTTCCAGCTCGGCATGTAATCGTTACCGAATAGGGGTATGGGCTCAAAAATCTTAATCCCATCGGAGATGAGTGATGCGTAATAGCAGAACGAGCTTTTGGACATAATCAGGACGTCGGCCTCAATCAGTTCCCGCATCGCACAATACGCGTCGATATCGAGGAATGATTCAGAATCGGGGAGAGATACCTTCCCAATATCATCATTACTACCCCCTGAATTATGGCCAACTCGATACTTCGATAATTCAACCCCAGGAATACGGATCTCAGCAAAGTCAGCACTGTTGCCCTCCGAATAGATGCTGATTTTGTGTGGAACCCTGCGAGCTTCAAGAATGCCCTTCACCTGTGTGATGGTCCGTAAAATTGAGTTTGTGCTACCCCTGAGCGGATGGTCGGCGGGCATATCGTGTCCGCGTCGAATATGGACGGCGACTGTCACTTCCTGAGTCGTGCGTGGAGATTTATTCAAATAGTATTTACGCCTGAACTCGGGAATCATGGCTCAAAAATGATCAGCCAACTCGTCGTTGTGGTTGTACCAGTCGAAGATCAGATGGAGTGAGGAAATGTTGTGCGAGAAGTTGAGAGCCTTGTGCCTTTCCTTACCGCAAACCGCCTCGCCCGCGCCCAGATTGAATAGGACTTCCCAGCCGGTGACCCACTCTTGCATAGGCCGGTCCGCGTGCTGAATATGAGTAAATGGCGTGTGCACGTAGGTAAAACCGAATGACCGAGCGAAATTGATCGCATTCATGGCCACGAGCACCTGAGAACCGGGACCTTCCCCACTAAGCCCACTACAAGTAATGGTGCGGAATGGCCGGAGCCCGGTCAAATGCAAGACGTATTGTCTCAGGAACAAACCCTGTTCATCGAAATAAGGGGTGCGTCCTATAAGGACCTTGACGCGGTTCTTTACAAATCTCCACGCGGAGCTGGCGCTTGCAGTGACCAGATATCGAAGCACCTGTTAATATCGCTTCACGCTCTCTTTCACCGAACCAGAGATTACGTTTCGGCTCCCGATTTCTCGGTTAGTATTCATTTTTGTCTTCAGTCGGAATTTCCGATTTACACCTTATGTTTGTACGTCTTATGCCACTAATCCCCTCGAAGCGATGAACTTAATACAATAACAGGCACCAGTAGGAGTTCCGGTTCTGACGGCTCGCTCTGAGAATTCCCTTGCAGCAATTAAAAGTTCTTCTCACATCCTGTGAAAGCTATCTTCTCGGAATGTTGCTTTCCTTGCTTATACTTCGCCGTCAGGTCCCGTTTAGAGCGGTCACCGGATTCGCGGCGCCGGCTTTCACATAAAAGCAATGCGTCGAGTCGGGCCCATCCGTTCGCTGAAACGTGCTGGCCGCGCACCGGCTGAACCTCGCGGCGCGCACGCTGGCGCGGCCTGTGTTTGCCGAATTTTCGCGCGAGAAGCAGAATCCGTAATGCGGAACATAGGAAAACCCAAACGAAACAACCGATTCAACTGTGCTATTCTCCTGCGCGATTCGCCGGAGAACAGAGTCGGAGCAGGCAACTAGGAAATGGGCGCGATGCCAGCAGCGCCGAATTACACGCCGCCATGATCGACGACCCGCTACTCCTGAACGATTGGCACGTCGTGGCGCAATCCACCGCCGTGCAAACCAGAGAGGTTCGCCCGGCGCGGCTTCTGGGACAGGACTTGGTCCTCTGGCGGAGCCACGCGGGGGTCTGCGCATGGCAGGATCTCTGCCTTCACCGCGGCGCGAAGCTTTCCGGCGGCCGCGTGGAACAGGATTGCCTGGTCTGCCCCTACCACGGGTGGAACTACCGCGCCGATGGGCAATGCGTGCGCATCCCTGCGCACCCTTCCATGACCCCTCCGGCGCGCGCTCGCGCCACTGCCTACCACGTCACCGAAAAATACGGGCTGATCTGGGCGTGCCTGGGCTCGCCGAAGGCCGACGTGCCGCTTTTTCGTGAATGGGATGACAGTTCCTTCCGAAAAGTGCTCACGGGTCCTTACCTCTTTAAGGCGCAGGGCCCGCGGATCATCGAAAATTTTTTGGATGTGGGGCACTTCCCTTTCGTGCACGCCGGTTTTCTCGGAGATCCCGGACACACGGAAGTCGGCGATTACGAGGTCGAAACTACATCCGACAGCATCGTGGCGCACAACATCGGCGTCTGGCAGCCCGACCCGGACGGAACCGGGCAAGCCGCCGAGGTGAAATATAACTACCGCGTTCTGCGGCCCTTGACCGCCTATTTTCAGAAATTATACCAGGACCAGAAATTTTCCATTTTCAGTCCGGTCACGCCCGTGGACGATCGCGAAAGTCTCGCCTGGCTGATCCTGGCGCTCAATTACGCGCCGCAAACTTCCGAGGAACAGCTTCGCGCGTTCCAGGATGTGGTCAGCCGGCAGGACATTCCCGTCGTCGAGTCCCAGCGCCCCGAACTTCTTCCCCTGGATTTGCAGGCCGAATTGCACTTGCGTTCCGATCGCACGGCAATTGCCTACCGGAAGTGGCTGGCGAAAATCGGTTTGAAGTACGGTACCGCGTGAGCGCCGCGACCTCGCCTACCGGCGTTCCCGCGCGCCACGCCGCGCGGTGGTTTGTGCCCGGCGACCTAGATGGTTTCTTCGGCCTGTTCTTCAGCGGCTTTCCGGACTTGTTGCTCATCGCAGGACTGGCGCCGCTGTGCGGATTTCCCATGGAACTGGTCGCGGGCCGCATCCTGCCCGCGGTGGCGTTTTCGATTCTGACCGGAAATCTTTTCTACGCGTGGCAAGCGCACCGCTTGGCGGACCAATCGGGCCGGAGCGACGTCACCGCGATTCCCTTCGGCGTCAATACTCCTACGATTTTCGCTTACGTGTTTCTGATCATGCTGCCGGTATACCTGCGCACGCATGATTCGCAACTCGCCTGGCATCTGGGCGTGTTCGCCTGCTTTGTCAGCGGCATCGTGCAGACGGCGGGGGCGTTTTGCACGGACTGGCTGCGCCGCCACACGCCGCGCGCGGCGCTGCTATGCCCTCTCGCGGGCATCGCCATCGCATTTCTTTGTCTGGGATTTGTGCTGCGAATTTTTCAGACGCCGGAACTTGCGCTCTTGCCGACAGTAATCATTCTCGCCGTATACGGATCGCGGATTCGCCTGCCGTACCGCATGCTGGGCGGCTTGCTCTGCATCGTTGCCGGAGTGATTCTGGTCGCGCTGCTGCGCGCGTTCCATTTCTATCATCTGGCGGCGCCTCCGGCAGGGATGGCGCTCGGCTTGTATTTGCCGCGGCCCGTCAATCTATTTGAATTTCTGAGGCACGGGGAAGGCTGGCAATATCTCTCGATTATTTTGCCGATGAGCGCGCTGGACACTATCGTCTCGCTGCAGATACTGGAAAGCGTGAAAGTCGCGGGAGACGACTACCCGACCTGGCCTTCGCTGCTGGTGAACGGCCTGGCCACGCTGGGCGCCGCGGCCTTCGGCAGCCCGTTTCCCACCACGCTGTATTTCGGGCACTTGGCGCACAAAGCGTATGGCGCGCGCGTGGGCTATTCCATCCTCAACGGAGCGGCAACGTTTCTGATCTGCGTCACGGGGCTGATTTCTCCCATCATGCATTTTGTGCCGTTGGAAGTGGTGGCTATCGTCATCGTGTGGTTCGGCCTGGTGATGGTGGCGCAGGCCTTTCAGGAGGTCCCGAAATCGCACTGCATCGCCGTTGCTTTCGGCTTGCTGCCAATGCTGGCCGCCTGGGGATTGCAACTCGTCGATCTGGCGCTGCGAAAAGGCGGATCGAATCTCGCGCAGGCCGCCCCGTCGTTTGGCGACGAACTCTCGATCTACGGATTGATCGCGCTCAGCCAGGGAGCGCTCCTCGTCTCGATGATCTGGGCGGCGGCCATCGCCTACATGCTCGACCGGAGATTTCTTCACGCAGCGGGATGGATGATTGCGGGCGCGGTTCTCTCCTGCCTCGGATTGATTCACGCGTTCCATTTGAGTCCGGATGGAATCGTGAACAAGCTGGGAATTCTTGCCGCTCCGGAATTTGCCGCCAGCTATGCCGCCGGAGCGTTATTCCTGGCCGGATGCCATTTTTATAATCGCCGCTGGCCCTCGCCCGAGGAAAACACCGAATCCGCTTGAACGGGCGTTGATTTTCACGGAAGCGTAACGCGCCGTTCAAGCGCCGAGCTCTGATGAATCGATTTTTAATCTGCGATTAAAATTCCGCGAATTCTTACCGGAAATTCACAGCCCGCGCCGCCGCCGTTCACAAAGTTTTCTCCTCACCGTCATCGAATCCTAACAACCCTCCCCCAGATTACTCGCGGTCGAGCCCATGTCCCCGCACGGCCGACAACTTCCATTCAAATTGAGACTAAGGACTGGTGAAAAATATGATTCGAAAGGCCGCAACTCTGGGTCTCGCATTCGCGCTGATGGCGGGCCCGATGTTCGCCAATGAGGGCGACGTCCCCAAGGGCGTTCCGCATCTGGACCACGTTTTTGTAATCATGATGGAAAATCACGCGTACGGACAGATCATTGGCAATCCGGACGCGCCGTTCACCAACAAGTACGCGAAGTCGGCCAACACCGCGAATAATTATTTCGCCGTGGGCCATCCGAGCCTGACGAATTACCTGGAAGTCGTCGGCGGCTCCAACTTCGGCGTGCTCAACGACAACTCCCCCGATTGGCACAACACCGCTTGCACCACGAACCTGGCCTCCGGAATTACCTCCTTTGAGGGAGCCGCGAATATCTGCCCGATCTGGAGCACCGGAACCGACGCCGCAACGCCCGCATTCGATTTCACCAACGAGACCACGCCGCCGTCCATCAACGAAGTCACCAACATCGACGGCTTCCTTTCCATTCCCGCCGTCAAGAACACGTCCGGAAAAACGATTGGCGACCAGCTCGCCGATTTCGGAAAAAGCTGGAAAAGTTATCAGGAGAGCCTGCCGCCCACCGGGCCCGATGGCGTGAACAACGCGGACGGGTTTTACTCCAACGTGACACCTTTCCTCACACCGCTTCCTGCCGAAACGCAATCTCTCATCAGCCTCTACGCGGTGAAGCACAATCCTTTCGTGTACTTCCGGAGCGTTCAGGAAGGTCTGAACCCCGAAAATAGTTTTAAGAACGTCGCGGGCTTCGAGGGATCGCACGGATTGTTCTCCGACCTCGCCTCGGGCCATGTGCCGGATTTTTCGTTCATCGCCCCGAACCAGTGCAACGACCAGCACGGCCGCGGAAACGCCGGCCCCGCCTGCGATTTCGATCCTTCGACCCTCGGCACACAGGTTGGGCTGAACCCGGCCTTGATTCGCATCGGCGACCTGACCATTCAGACGCTGGTGAAAGCGATTCACGACTCGCCCGCGTGGAAGGACGGCCGCAGCGCCATCGTCGTGCTGTGGGATGAAAACGATTACAGCGCCACGCCCAATGTCAATCAGGTGTTGACGGTCGTGGATACGAATTACGGCGAGCAAGGCGTGCAAAGCAGCCAGTTCTACACGCACTTTTCGCTGCTCAAGTCCATCGAAGCTGGCCTGGGCCTTCCCTGCCTGAACCACGCCTGCGACGCAAACGTCAAAGTGATGTCCGACCTGTTCGCCGGCGACCGCCGCCACGACCGCGATGACGACGATCACGGCCACGACGGCAACTAAACTCCCACAGACGCAATCCGTAGCGCCGCGTGACGCCATCCATGGCGTCACGCGGCGCGCGGCATTTTTTGAGGGGAACCCTCGCAAATTCCCGCTGAAAAAATAAAATGGCTGGCGCTTGCCCCGGAACCAGTGCAAACTCCCTGCGCCACGTGTTCTTGCCTTCGCTGGATGCCCTTTCGGAATCCTGGGTGCCGGCTCAGTTTTTAGGCGAAACTGTAAACGGCCGGGGCATACGGGCCGTCGAAATGCTGGTAATGGGTTGACATCGAGCCACTTGGGTTCTTAAAATTAGGCTTCAATTTTTAACTCAACGGTCTTGGAGACCATTTTTTATTCCCATGCGTCTGTCTCAAAGGGAATCCTATGATTACAGTTAAAGGACTTACGAAAAAGTACGCCCACAATACGGCTGTGGACCATATTTCATTTGAGGTCCAAAAGGGCCAGATCGTCGGTTTTCTGGGGCCAAACGGCGCCGGCAAGACCACGACCATGCGCATGCTCACGTGTTTCCTGACGCCCACCGGCGGGTCGGCGACCGTGGCGGGCTTCGACATCCTTGAACAACCACTTGAAGTCAAGAAGCGCATCGGCTATCTGCCTGAAACTCCGCCGGTTTATCCGGAAATGCGCGTGGGCGAGTATTTGTCGTTCGTCGGCCAGCTCAAGGGCCTGTCCCGGGGCGATCTGGAGTCCGCGCGTCGGCTACGCCTGCGAGCGGTGTTCGGTCGCCGATGTTCGAAACAAACTTATAGGAAAACTTTCAAAAGGCTACCGGCAGCGCGTGGGCCTGGCGCAGGCCATCATTCACAATCCGGACGTCCTGATCCTGGACGAACCGACGGCGGGGCTCGATCCCAAGCAAATCAACGAGACGCGCGACCTGATCAAGAGCCTGGCCGGGGATCACACCATTATTTTGAGCACGCACATCCTTCCCGAAGTCAGCCAGACCTGCGAGCAGGTCATCATCATCAACAAGGGCAAGATCGTGGCCACCGACTCGGTGAGCAACTTGCAGCACCGGGCGCGGTCGGGCGAATCCGTGCTGGTCGAAGTCGCGGGACGCAACGGCAGCCTGGATCCGGCCGCGGTGCAGCGCAAGCTGGAGCAGATCGCCGGCGTCGTGCGCGTGGTCTCCAAGGCCGATGGACAGAAGCGCGCCATCTTTGAGGTCGAAAGCGGGCAAAGCCAATCCATACGCGGCGACGTGGCGCGCGCCGTGGTCGAATCGGGCTGGGACCTGAACGAATTGCGCGCCGCCTCCATGAGCCTGGAAGAAGTATTCCTGCAGCTCACCGGAACCGAAGCGCCCGCGGAAATGGAAGCCGTCGCGGCCACCGCAGGGGGACAAAAATAATGAAGAACATCTGGATTATTTGCCGCAAGGAGCTGCGCAGCTATTTTGTTTCACCGATCGGCTACATCCTGCTGGTCACCTTTGCCGTCATCGCCGGGTTCTTCTTCTGGACCATCGTGAACGGCGTCCTGCAGGTGACGATGGAAGCGCAGATGGAGGGCGAGCCGTATCCGATGAATATCAACGAGCAGATCATTCGCCCGCTGCTGCTCAATCTCAGCGTGATCCAACTGCTGCTGATTCCGCTGATCACCATGCGCTTGTTCGCCGAGGAAAAGCGCACCGGGACGATCGAATTGCTCGTCACCTCTCCGATCACGGACACCGAAGTGATCCTGGGGAAATGGCTGGCGGCGGTCCTGATGTATTCCTGCATGCTGCTTACCGTGGTGCTGGACATGCTCTTCCTGTTCAAGTACGGCCAAGCGGCGTGGAAGCCGCTGGCGATCGGATGCCTGGGCATGCTGCTGCAGGCCGGCGGACTGCTGGCGATTGGAACGTTTATTTCTTCGCTGACGCGCAATCAGATCATCGCCGGCGCCGTGACGTTCGGAGTGTGCCTGCTGCTGTTCGTCATGGGCTGGGTCAGCGCGTACGATGGCGCCACGTGGGCGACGGTGCTTTCTTACCTGTCGCTGAATTCGCATTTCGATTCGTTCGCCAAAGGCGTGATCGACACGAAAGACGTGATTTATGACGTGACGGTGATTTTCGTTGGGCTGTTTTTCACCGCGCGCTCGATGGAATCCCTGCGTTGGAGGTCGTAAGTGAACAGCCGTTGGATCGAAGCCAGACAAACCAAGTACGCGGCCTACGTGACCGTCTATATCATCGTGATCCTGGCCATTATTGCGGTGGCGAACGTCCTCGCGAACCGCTACAACAAGTCGTACGACTCGACGTCGAACAAGCAGTACAGCCTTTCCGACCAGACCGCCAAAATCGTGAAGGGTTTGAGCCAGCCGGCCACGATCACTTATTACGACAAGACCAGCAGCTTCCCCTCGGCCAAGGATTTGCTCGACCGCTATACGGCGCTTTCGTCCAAGATCCATCTGGAATACGTCGACTCCTATAAAAATCCCCAGGCCGCGCGCGCCGCGGGCATCACCAAGGACGGCACGACCATCGTGCAGATCGGCGCGAAAATCGCAACAGGCCAAGAATCATGACCGAATCGGACATTACCGGCGCGTTCATCCGCGACCTCAAGAACAATACGCGCACGGTGTGTTTTGTTTCCGGCAGCGGCGAACACCAGATCGAGGATACCGACCGCAACGGCTTCTCGCGTTTGAAGGACTCGCTGAGCAAGGACGACTACGTCGTCAAATCCATCAGCCTGCTCGAAAAGGCGGAAGTCCCCGCGGACTGCACGGTGGCGGTGGTTGCCGGTCCCAAGAACGATTATCAGCAGCCGCAGGTCGATGCCATCAAGAAATACGTCGAGCAGGGCGGCCGCGCGATGTTCCTGCTGGACCCTCCGCTGAAAATCGGAAAGCCGACCGCGGATAACGACGCGCTGATGAACGTCCTGCAGGGCTGGGGCGTGAGCGTCGACAAGGATCTTCTGCTGGATGAAAACCCGGTGGGCCAGTTGATGGGCGTGGGCCCGCAGGTGGCGCTGGTTACCAATTACGACTCGCACCCCATCGTCAACGAAATGAAAGGCACGGCGACGGGTTTCCCGCTGGCGCGATCCATGAGCGTCAAGAACACGGATAAGTCCACCGTGCAGAAACTATTCGAGTCGTCGGATTCCAGCTTCGCGACCACGAAACTGGATTCGCCGAACGTCAATACCACAGACCCCAGCAACAAAAAGGGCCCGTTGACGATTGCCGCCGCTGGGACCTACAGCACGGGCAAGGAAAATGTGGAGGGCCGCTTCGTGGTGGTCGGCACGTCGATCTGGACCACCAACTCATTCATCAGTTTTAACGGCAACAGCGACCTCGCCTTGAACGCCATGAACTGGCTCTCTTCGGACGAGGATTTGATTTCCATCCGCCCGAAACAAGACGAAGACCGCAAACTCACCATGACGCGGGCGCAATTCGGGTGGGTCCGGCTCAGCAGCCAATTCCTGTTCCCGGCGGCGCTGCTGCTGGCGGGCATCTCCGTGTGGTGGCGGAGAAGGTAGCAAGGATGCGGCCCGGAAAATCTTCCTTTCGCGCGAGACTCCTATGATGAAAATGAAACAACTGATCGCGGCGGCGATTGTGCTGGCGGCGCTAACCGCGACGCTGTACTGGTCCAATCACCGCAAGCCGGCCGAGGACACCTCGACCACCAACGCCAGCGCCACGGTCAAGATTGTTTCCCTCAAGCAGGATGACATTTCCAAACTGGAAATAAAGAAGTCGGGCGGAGACGACGTCGTCCTCAACCGCACGGCTGCCGACCGGTGGAAAATTACTTCGCCGACGCCGCTGTTCGCCGACCAGGATCCGGTTTCGACAATTCTCTACACGCTCTCGCCGCTCGATAACGCCACCGTGGTGGAAGAAAAAACCGGCGATCTGAAAGCCTACGGATTGGCCGATCCCGCCGTGAGCGTCTCGGCGACGGGAAAGGATGGCAAAACGCAAACCATTCTGGTGGGCGACGACACTCCCACCGGCGGCTCGGCCTACGCCATGCTTTCGGGCGACCCCCGGGTGTTCATGATTAATTCGAGTACGAAATCCAGCCTGAGCAAGAGCCTTTCGGACCTGCGGGACAAGCGCCTGCTCCCCGTCGATTACGACAAACTCACCAGCGTGCAAGTCACCGGCCCGAAACTCGACCTCACGTTCGGCTCCGACAACGGACAGTGGAGCATTCGCAATCCGAAAGACATCCGCGGCGACACTTCCAAACTCGAAAACGTGATTGAGAAACTGAAAGTGGCGGACATCGATCCCAGCACGCCGGATACGGAGAGGAAGCAGGCTGCATCGCTATTTGCGTCGGGCGCGCCCGTGGCCACGGTGAAGGCGACCGATGCGTCCGGCACGGTGGAATTGCAAGTGCGGAACAACGGCAAATCCTATTATGCCAAGACCACGGCGATGGACGGGGCATTCAAAGTGGCGGACGCGCTGGGCGAGGCCGTGAGCGGGAATCTCGAGGACTTCCGCGAAAAGAGGCTGTTCGATTTCGCGGCGGACAATCCGGAAAAGATCGAAGTGCACGACGGCGCGAAGGCTTATTTCCTGACGCGGACCGATGAGGACTGGTGGTCTGGAGACGGCAAAAAGTTGGACGCGCTGAGCGCGGACGGCCTGCTGCGGTCGATTCGCAAGCTGACGGCGACGAAATTCGCGAGCGCGGGTTACGGCAAGCCCGACATTGAGCCTGACGGTGATATCGAACGACGGGAAGCGTGTCGAAAAAGTTGGAATTTCAAAAGCGGGCAAGGACTACATCGCGAAAAGGGATGGCGACGCGCTGCTCTACGAATTGCCTTCGGCGGATGTGGACGATATGACGAAATCCGCGGCGGATTTGAAACCTGCCGAGGCGCCTGCCGCTCCTGCCAAGAAATAATTCCGATTTCATCGTGACGCGAAGAATCGAGTAGCACAGGCACTGCTGCCTGTGCGGTTTTGCTATTGAAATTGAATCGGTGGAGTAAGGACTGTTTACAAAACCACACAGCCAAGAGTGGCTGTGCTACATGAAGGTAGGGGCACCCACCGAAGCGGATGCCCCTGCACTGCAGAAAGCCGATTACGCCTTCGGATAAAATTCCAGTAAGCGAACTTCAATTCCTGTGCCCGCCAGATCCTTCTGGAACACGGTCGTGTCCTGCCCGCGGTAGTGGTACGGAATCACGACCTTGGGATGAAACGCCTTGACCGCATCGGCGGCTTCGTCCGGAGTCATGGTGTAGGGCAGGTTCATGCAAACGAAGGCGACATCAATGTTCTTGAGCGCTTTCATTTCGGGAATGCCTTCGGTGTCGCCGGAGAAATACATGCGCAGGCCGCCGTAAGTGATGATGTAACCGTTGCCGCGTCCTTTATCATGGAAAAACTTGCCGGCAGCGGGGCCGCGCGTCAGGTTGTACATGGGAACGGCTTCGATGGTGAAGGCTCCCCACTTTTTGGTGTCGCCGTTGGACATCGGCATCGCCGTGGTAATAGTGGTCACCACTGCCGGGGGAGCGATAATCTCGGTGCCAGCCTTGCTGACGGACTTCAGAAGATCGGGATCCATGTGATCGCCGTGAATGTCGGTGATCAGGACCAGGTCGGCTTGGGGAATTCCCGTGAAGACGGCGGGTTTAGCCGGGTCGATGATGATGACTTTGCCGCCCGCTTCGATTTCCACCGCAGCATGAAAGACGGGCGTGATTTTTACCGGGCCGGCGGACGATTTAAACATCTGCACCGGGCGATCCATCTGGGCCTGCGCGCCGACCGCGAAAACGGACATGGCGGCGCAAGCGAGAACCATTGCAAGCGATTTCATTAGTTTGACTCCTGTCGGATTTTCCGCACCCAATCGCCGGAAATCTTAGCATGGTCGGGGGATGGGGACAATCTTCATGGGGTGAGTGGGACAGGCTTCAGCCTGTCGGGTTTGTGTGGGGGTGAGGAAAATCAAAAGCGTCAGGCTGAAGCCTGTCCTACTTGAGGCCTGTACCAATGGGCAGATGGCTCTTTGGCAATTGGAACCTTGCGATTTCCCGCCCCGCTTGCCCCTGCGCGTAAAATGGGTCAAGAAGGTTCCTAAGGCAGTCCCAGCTCTGCGAGGTACCTCCATGACCGAGACTACGTACTCGATACGCCGGACGACACCGCGCTTCGCGTTTATCGCCGAAGCCGAGGTGATTGGATTGGGAGGCCGCTCGCGCGTCTCGGAACTCAGCGCGCGCGGCTGTTACGTCGACACCATCAATCCGCTTCCCAAGGAAACGCAAGTGCGCCTGCTGATCCAATACGGGCCCAGCAGCTGTGAATTCCCCGCCAAGGTCATCTACACACATGCCGGGTTCGGAATGGGCCTGGTCTTCGGCGAATTGAACGCCGAACAGTCCGCGACACTCGGCGTCTGGCTCGAAGAACTGGCCCGAAAATCGGAATAGCAGATTGTTCTCTAACGCTTGTGCGCCTTGACGTTGTCTCCTGCCTACAGTAGTGTTCCATCGCTTCCCGCACCAATCGCGTTTTCGCCTGCCCGAATCGAAAGGGGGATGTGTTGGCCATGACCCCGCAATTTCGCGCTGAACATGTTGGCAGTTTGCTGCGCCCGCCGGAACTTTTGCAGGCACGGGCGGAACATACCGCAGGGCGCATCGCTCTGGAACAATTGCGCGCGCTGGAAGACCGCGCCATTCTGCAGGCCCTCGATAAGCAGTACGAATTGGGATTGGACGTGGTGACAGACGGCGAGATGCGGCGCGGGTCGTGGCTCACGGACATGGCGGACGCGGTGGAGGGATTTGTTTCCGAGCGAGTGCCGCTGGAATGGAAAGGGCCGGGGGGAGGCGTGGAGGGGAGCACGGCGCACTGCGTTGGCGGGAGACTGCGAAAAGCGCGGAAGATGACGGGGCACGAGGTGCCGTTTCTGAAGCGAAATGCGCGAGGGGCGTTCAAGGTGACGCTTCCTGCGCCGTCGAATTTCATGCTGGCGAGTTTCAAGGCCGGGATTTCGGACAAGTTCTATCCTACGCAAGCCGATCTGTTGAAGGATTTGGTGGAAATCGTGCGCGACGATGTGCGCTGGCTGGTCTCGGAAGGCGTGTCCTACATTCAGCTGGACGCTCCCTATTATTCCCACTATCTCGATCCGCAACGGCGCGAGCACATGCGCCACGCCGGGCTCGACCCCGACCGGGAACTCGACCTTGCGATTGCCGGTGACAATGCTGCGCTGCAAGACGTGCAGCGCGCCGGCGCGACGCTGGCTTTGCACGTCTGCCGGGGAAACAACAAGAGCCGCTGGTACACCGAGGGCGGGTATGACGCCATCGCCGAAAAACTTTTTGGCTCGCTGCGGGTGGATCGATTTTTGCTGGAATATGACACGGAACGCTCGGGCGGGTTTGAGCCGCTGCGGCTGGTCCCGCGGGGCAAAACCGTGGTGTTGGGGCTGGTCACGACGAAGGAACCGGAGTTGGAATCGCAGGACGAATTGCGGCGGCGGATCGACGAGGCGGCAAAATTCGTGCCGCTGGAAAATCTGGCGCTCAGCCCGCAGTGCGGGTTTGCATCGGTGGCCGCGGGAAATTTGCTTTCGATGGATGAACAGTGGAAGAAGCTTGGCCTGGTGGTGGATACCGCGCGCAGGGTTTGGGGAACCGTGTAGGGCCAGCGGCTAAAGCCGCTTTCCATTCGCATTCATTTCGGCACGGCTGAAGCCGTGCCCTACAAAGATTCAGCAGTCCTTATGCACACCTTAAAGCCGCGACCTGGAAAGATATGAATCCAGCCTCACAAACTTCAATTTGAGAAACGAGCAAAAACCAGCAGGTCTGGTGCGCCGAGGTCTGCGATGCTCGGCACACCAGCCCCCGAAACGGTTTAGAGCGAGCGCAGGAAATTGAGCAGGTCCTGCTTCTGGCTCTGCGTCAGGCCGTTGAAGATACGGATGACGCCATTGGCTTCCGATCCCTGGCTGGCGTGGGCTTCGATGGCCTGGAGCAGGTCCGAAGTCCTTCCGTCATGCAGGAAGAATATTCTTTGGCCCAGACCCCACAACGGCGCCGTGCGGAATTCGTCCGGGCCGGCGCCGCCTTGCGAGACGCCGTCGGCGAGGCCCTGGCCCATGTTGTGCACCAGCAAGTCGGAGAACAGGTTCGCCTGGACGTTGCTGAGAGCGGTGACATAGGACGTGCCCGTGGTCATCGACGGCGTGTGGCAGACGGAGCACTTTGCGACGTCAATGAAAAGGTGGCGGCCGTTTTGAATCGACGCGGAGCAGCCCGTGCCGGTGCAGGAAGGAGCGGGCTGATCGAGGAACCGCATGAAAGCCGAAAAGGCCACGACATCACTGGGCACCTGGGTCGTGGTGGTCGCGTCGAAATTCGTGCCGTCCTCGGGCGTAGGATTGACCAGGCAGCTTGCCGGAAGCGGCGTGGGAGGATATCCGCGCTCGTTCGGGAAGAGTTCATTCGTGATGCCCATTTCCACGTTGTAGGCTTCGCCCGTGAACACCGTCAGGGACTTGTTCTGAGCCTTCCATCCGAAGCGGGTGATTGAGCCGTCGTTTCCGCTGCGATTGGTGTGGCCGGAAATGCCAAGGAAGCGCGCCCAAGCGGATTCCGCAGCCTGGTTGGCGATGATCGTGTTTTCGGAGATGCTCTCGATCAAGCCTTCGCCGTAGGTCGGAGTGGGAATGCGGAACGAAATGTTGTTCTGCTCGACCATACGCTGAAAGTCCGGCTGGGCGAGCGTGCATCCCGCGGCATCGCTGCGGCCTTGAATTGTGAATAGGCCGTGGACGCCGCCATCGGGCGTGTTCGTGATCCTGCCATTCGGGCCAGTGGCAAATTTAAATCGCGCCTCGCGAACGGGTCCGTTGAGAGTGATAAAGGAGGGAACCGTATTAGTCGCACCCTCGGCATTCGCCACCTGGACCTGTGGATTTACGGCAGGGCTGCTGCCGCCGATCGCTGGCTGCGCATGACAACTGGAACAGGAGTTGGAATTGAAGGTGGGACCCAGTCCGTTGTGCGCGCCGTTCTGAACGCTTTCGACTTCCTGAAAACGGCTCAGCCCGTCGTTGAAGTACGCCGTCTGATCCGCGGTCAGGCCGGCAATGGGAGCGCCGGATTGAGCCGTGCCGGTGCGAGGGCCCGGGTCTTGCGCGGCGTTTTGGCCTTGCAGGACAAAGCCCGAGGCAAGCAGGAAAATCAGCAAGGACAGGCTGCTCAGAATCAGCGAACGCCTGGAGCCTTTGCCCGCTTTCGCGGAGATAGGCGCCAGGCGGCTGGAAGACATTTTATGGTCTTGTTTCATATCACTCCCCTTGTTTGCCGGTTTTTCGGAATTCGATTCTTCACGCGCGCACCAGGACGAACTCTCTTTACAGGAAGATGGGAAATTCATCCAAAGCAAACGCGGCTTTCTCCCCCGAAATGCTCATTTATGAACGCAAACGTTAAGCGTTCTCGAACTTGGAGGTCGCCTGTTCCGAAGGACAGATAAAGTAGGGGTAGCGGGTCGGTATGAGGTACTGGAGGAAACCTGTACCTCTTTTCTTTTATCCCAGTCAATCCGCGCCACGAAGAAAGTGGCGGGCAAGGGGAAAGCTCGACAGGATTCAACGCGGGCATTTACACTAATGCCCGCAAGCGCACGCCACAAACTGGAACAGACAGGATATCGGATGCCGCAGGTGACTTATGTTTTGGCGAGCGGAGTTTCCCGGAAGATCGACGTGCCCGCCGGGATGTCCGTGATGCAGGCAGCTTTGAACAATCGCGTGGAGGGCATTCCGGGGGAATGCGGCGGCAATTGCATGTGCGCGACCTGCCATGTCTACGTGGACGCCGCTTTTCTGGATCGCATTCCGGCGGCAAAAGAGAATGAGAAATTCATGTTGAGCATCGCTGCCGAAGGGCCGCAGACCAACAGCCGCCTGAGTTGCCAGATCAAAATGACCGAGGAACTGGACGGGCTCACCATCCGCATCCCCGTCAGACAAAAATGATGCGGGCGGGATGCGTGCTGAAAAAAGGGGCGTGAGGCAACCATGAAATCCAGCGAATTCATAAAATCATTCCGCATCGAGGAAGGGACGCGTTTCCGGCTGAAAGACTTCGACCCGGCGGAAACGCTGGGTTTGAAATCAAAAGCGCATGCGCAGGAAGCGCTCGACCGCGGAATCGCGCGGCTCAGCGAGCGGCAGGAAAAACTGTACGCGCAGGACCGCTGGGCTGTCCTGGTGGTCTTGCAGGCCATGGACGCGGCGGGAAAAGACAGCACAATCAAGCATGTGATGTCCGGCGTGAATCCGCAGGGCTGCAGCGTGACGTCATTCAAGGCGCCCGGCCCCGAGGATCTGGACCACAATTTCCTGTGGCGCAGTCAGCGGTTTTTGCCGGACCGCGGAAAGATCGGCATCTTCAACCGCTCGTACTACGAGGAGGTCCTGGTAGTTCGCGTGCACCCGGAAATGCTGGCGCGGGAAAAAATGCCCGAGCGTCTGGTCACCGGGAAGATCTGGCAGGAGCGGTTCGAGGACATCAACGCCTACGAACGCCATCTCTCGAGGAACGGCGTGCTGGTCCTGAAACTTTTTCTGCATCTATCCAAGAAGGAGCAGCAGAGGCGATTCCTGGAACGGCTGGATACCCCGGAAAAAAATTGGAAGTTTTCAGAAAATGACGTGCTGGAACGGCGCCACTGGAGCGAGTACATGAGCGCGTACGAGGAGATGATCCGGAACACGAGCACGAAGTTCGCGCCATGGCACGTCATCCCCGCCGACCACAAATGGTTCACGCGCCTTGCCGTCGCCGAAGTCATCATTCACGCGCTCGATACGCTGGACCTCTCTTTTCCGAAGGTGGATGCGGACAAGGAAAAGGAAATAAAAAACGCGCGCCGGGCGCTGAAGCACGAATCGTAATCTCCGCGGCGTTTCCACGGACGGGGACAACTTCGCCCGCCGCGCGGGCATCTGACAACCACGAACTCGGATCGACCATGAATCCAATGAAAAACATCGTCGTGATCGGTGCGGGACCCGCGGGGATCGCGGCGGCCATCGCCGCCAACCAGGCTGGATTCCGCAGCGTGGTGCTGGATGCGCGCACGCCTCCGGTCGATAAAGCCTGCGGGGAAGGAATCCTGCCGCATGGCGTCGCGGCGCTCCGCGAACTCGGCGTGCGCCTCGATTCCAGCGTCGCGCATCCATTCTCGGGAATTCGGTTTCTGGACGAGGAATCCTCGGCCTGCGCTGAGTTTGCGGGTGAACCGGGATGCGCGCTGAGGCGCGTGCGATTGCACCAGCTTCTGGTGGAGCGCGCCATCGAAGTGGGCGTCGAGTTTCAGTGGGGCGCGCGCGTGATCCACGTGGATTCAAAATACTTCGCCACGGACGAAAAGCAAATTCCCTACGACTGGCTCATCGGAGCGGATGGACAGAATTCGGCGGTGCGCGAATGGGCCGGGCTTCGGTCGAGCGCCGTTCGCAGAAAGCGATTCGGGTACCGGCGCCATTTTCGCGTGCGGCCCTGGTCGAATGGAGTGGAGGTGTATTGGGGAGAAGGCTGCCAGATGTTCGTCACGCCCACGGGAGAAGAAGAGGTGGGCGTGGCGGTGTTTTCGCGCGATCCGCAACTGCGCGTCGAGCAAGCATTGGAGCGATTCCCTGCCCTTGCGGAAAAACTGGAAGGCGCCCTTCCGGCCAGCAAGGAATTGGGGGACACCACTTCGTTGCGAAGGTTGCCGGAAGTGACCGTGGGATGCATCGCGCTGGCCGGCGATGCTTCGGGAACGGTCGACGCGCTCACGGGCCACGGTCTGAGCCTGGCGTTTCAGCAAGCCATCGCACTGGCCAAAGCCTTGCGCGAGGAAAACTTGCCGCTGTATGAGGCCGCGCATCGAAAAATCGCGGCCATGCCGGTGGCCATGACTCGCCTGATGCTCCTGATGGAGGGAAGCGACTCGATTCGGCGGAAAGCCTTGCGCCTATTTGAGGAAACGCCGGTCTTGTTTTCAAGATTATTGTCGATCCACTCCGGCACGCTTCCGCTTTCTTCGGTGGGCGCGGGCGAAATGATTCATTTCGGGTGGAAGATGCTGCGGGCCTGACGCGCATGGCTTCCGCTTCCACTAAGCTGCGCGCGTTTCATGTCATGCTCCTGCTTGCCTTGCCGGCAACTGCAAACCTTGTCCCCGCGGCGCGCGCGCAGGATTTGGCCGTTCAACTCGATCCCGCACAGACAAAGATTGAGTTCACGCTGGGCGCGACTCTGCATACGGTTCACGGGAGCTTTCGGCTTAAAAACGGAGCGATCCGCTTCGATCCATCGTCGGGAAGCGCGAGCGGAACTGTCGTGATCGACGCAGCCAGCGGAGAGAGCGGCAACGACGGGCGCGATAGGAGGATGCACCGCGAAATTCTGGAGAGCGACAAATTCCCGGAAATCATTTTCACGCCGAAACTAATAAAAGGCGCGCTGGCCGCGGAGGGCGCGTCCAAGCTGGAAGTGACCGGACAGATTCGTATGCACGGGCAGGATCATGAAGTCACGCTGCCGATCGAAGTTGTTTCAGGCGGGGAAAAATTACGGCTCACGACGCAGATTGCGATTCCCTACGTGCAGTGGGGATTGAAAAATCCGAGCACGTTTGTGTTGCGGGTGAGCGAAAGAGTCACAATCGACATTCGCGCATCGGGGCGCGTAACAAGCGAGGTAACGCCCCGCTGAGCGTTACGATTTCAGGCGGGAAACTGCTCGGCCTTGCCGAGCTTGGCCGCACGGCTGGCCTGGGACATTGCGCCGAGCAAGGGGGCTTCCTCGTTCAGAACCATGTAGATCGGGATTTGTGCCAGCAGCGCGGCGAACTTTTCTTTTGCGCAAAAAGCGCGAAGAAAGCTGCCGTCCCCCATTTTTTTGCGGATTTTGACGGCGATTCCGCCGGCCACCCACACGCCTCCGCGAGCGAGAACCTTCAGCGCGAAGTTCCCTGCTTCGGCGCCGTATAAGTCCACCCACAGGTCGAGCGTGCGGACGCAGACGGGGCATTCCCTCGCGAGGCCGAGGCGCGTGATTTCGGGCGCCGCGTCGTCTTCATGCCCTCCGAAAGAAGCATGGCGCACGGATGGATCCAGAAATTCATGAATGGTGAGAAATCCCCTGCCGGAGAGAATGAGTTCCACGCTCACGAATTCGTGGCGCTTTTTCATGTGCCGCAGCAGTTCGATTTCCTGCTCGGTTCGGGGAGCAAAGTCAGTGTGCCCCCCTTCGGTGCTTCCCACGATAAAGTGGTCGCCGTTCCAAACGAGGAATGCTTCGCCCAACCCGGTGCCCGCGGCAATCACGGCCCGGTTGGATTTGGGAGCGGGCATGCCGCGATTCAGGGTGAAGATTTCCGACGGCTGCAGAACCGCCAGGCTGTAACCAGTAGCTTCCAGATCATTCAATAGGACGATGTGACCGGTGGCAAGCTGCTTTGCCAACGCGGCGCCATCCACGGTCCAGGGCAGGTTCGTGGCCTTGACGCGATGATCCACAACCGGGCCGGCCACGCCGAAACCAGCGGCTTCGATCGCTCCCGCACCCTTGATTTGCTCCCGTGTATCGGACAAGAAATTTTCTATGACTTGATCGAAGGTATTGAACGCGTGGCTGTCGTAGCGGTGCTGGACGATCTTCCGGTATCCGGTCGACTGGATTTCATAGAGCGCCAAGTTGCATTTGGTGCCGCCGATGTCCCCGGCAAGGATCATGATCCTCTCCCGGGCTTTGGTTTTTGGGCCGCGGCGGATTTGCCGAGAGGCACGGCCGTGCGCGAATCCGAAGGAACGAGCTTGGCGGCAGCGGCTTCATCCACCAGGAAAAGTTTGGCGCCGTTGTCTCGCGGCTGCACGAGCTGCGTGGGAAAGGGCGGCTCGGCCTTGGTTTGCAGAACAGAGTGCAGGATATCGGCTTTCTCAGGGCCCACGACCAAAAACACAACGTGATGCGCCGCGTCCAGCACGGGCAAGGTCAGCGTCATGCGGCGGGCGTTGAATTTTGCGACCATCGGCGTACTGACCCAGCGCGAAGTCTGGCGGGGTACGCGCGTGCCCGGGAATAGCGATGCGGTATGGCCGTCGTTGCCCATGCCCAGGAAAATCAGATGGAACCGGGGAAAGCCGTGGTCGTCGAGCTCCAGATATTTTCGCAGGCCTTCCTCGTAATCGTGCGCGGCGCGGCCGATGTTGGGCTTTTCGGCTTCCATGCGGTGCACGTTGGCCTGGGGAATGGGGACGCGCACGAGCAATTCGCGCCGGGCCATGCCGTAGTTGCTCTCGGCGTTGTCGGGCGGGACGGCGCGCTCGTCGCTCCAGAAGACCTGCACTTTCGCCCAGTCCACTTGCCCGCGAAAATCCGCCGAGGCAAGAATCTCGAATAACATGCGCGGCGTGTTGCCGCCCGACAGCGCGACCAGGAACTGGCCGTGCTTCGCAATCGATTGCCAGGCATAGTCCACGAACAGCCGCGCCGCACCGCGCGCGACTTCCATGGGACTCGCATAGACGTGCACGCCGGGGAGAATCTCCCGCGGCGCGCCTTTAGGGTTTCCGCCAGTGTCGGCCATCGCGCTCCAGAAGTTTGTCGGCTTCCTGGGGACCCCAGGTGCCAGCCGCGTAGTTTGGAAATTTCGGTTTGTGAGACTCGAACCAGTTCAAGATCGGATTCACCAGCGCCCAGGCCGATTCCACGCCGTCGGCGCGGTCGAAGAGCGTGGCGTCGCCGCGCATGCAGTCGTTGATGAGCGTGGCATACGCGCTGCGCTCGCCGGCGCCGAATTCTTTTTGATAACTGAAATCCATGGCCACGGGTTTCAATTTCATTTCCTGGCCGGGAAGTTTCGCATGGAAGGAAATGGAAATTCCTTCGTCGGGTTGCACGTTGAGCACCAGCGTGTTTCCAGCGAGGCCCTGCCCGCGAAACACCAAATGCGGGGCGCTGCGAAACTGGATGGCGATTTCGCTGACGCGGCTCGGCATGCGCTTGCCGGTGCGCAGATAGAACGGGACACCGGCCCAGCGCCAGTTGTCGATCTGCAACCGGGCGGCGACGTAAGTTTCGATCGCGGAATCCTTGGCCACGCCCGGCTCCTTGCGGTACCCGTTGAGCAAGGAAGAATCTGTGCGCCCGCCGCCCGGGCCGTATTGCCCGCGCACGACGTCGGTTTTGATGCTCTCTTCGGTGAACGGACGGATCGATTGCAGGACTTTTATTTTTTCGTTGCGCACGGCGGTGGCATCGAAGGCGGCGGGCGGTTCCATGGCCACCAGGGAGGTGAGCTGCAGGACGTGGCTCTGGATCATGTCGCGGGTGGCGCCGGCTGTTTCGTAAAATGCCGCGCGCTGCTCGACTCCCAGCGTTTCCGCGGCGGTGATTTGGACGTGGTCCACGTAATTGCGGTTCCACAACGGCTCAAAAATGCCGTTCCCGAAACGCAGAACCATCAGATTTTGGACTGTATCTTTTCCCAGGTAGTGATCGATGCGGTAGACCTGCTTTTCGGCGAATACGTTGAGTACGGTCTGATTCAGTTTCTTCGCCGAATCGAGGTCGCGGCCGTAGGGCTTTTCGATAATGATGCGCACCCAGGATTTTCCGTTCGGGCTTTTGGCGAGTCCCGCTTTTTCCAGCTGCTCGATGATCTGCGGGTACACGTCCGGGGGCGTGGCCAGATAAAAGAGGCGGTTTCCCTCAAGCTTGTGCGCGCGATCGAGTTCCTCGAGGCGGCTTTTTAGTTTCTCGAACGCTTCCGGGCGATTGTATTCCCCGGCGATGTAGGCCAGCGCATGCGCGAATTCCTTGCACTGTTCCTCTTGTGCCGTGTTCGCATCCGCGAATTTTTTCACCGAGTCGATGGCCGACTCCTGAAAGGCTTCATCGGTCATGGGGGTGCGCGAGAATCCGATAATGGCGAACCGCCGCGCCAGGCAGTTCTGCGCGGCCAGGCCGAAGAGCGCGGGCACCAGTTTGCGCCGGGAAAGGTCGCCGGAAGCGCCAAATATGACGATGGTGCAGGGATCGGCCGCGGTGATGAGACTTTTCCTGGCGGGCTCGGCGGTCGGGGCGGCGCTCTTTTTCCTGGGGGTCATGTTCGGGTCCTCATTTTTTCGATTCGGTCTTCACCGCGTGGCCGCCAAACTGGTTTCTCATCGCGGCAAGCAGTTTATCCGAATACGAGTCGGAATCGCGCGAGGTCAGCCGCTGCAGCAGCGACAAGGTAATCACCGGCGCGGGGACATCCAGATCGATGGCCTCGGCCACGGTCCAGCGGCCTTCACCGGAATCCGAAACGTACGGCGCGATGCCCGACATTTCGGCATTTTCCTTCAGGGCGATGCTAAGCAGGTCCAGCAGCCAGGAGCGCACCACGCTGCCGTTGCGCCAGATTTCCGACACCTGGTGCATGTCGAGCGCGAATTCATTTTTCTTTTTCAGGATGGCGAATCCCTCGGCGTAGGCCTGCATCATTCCGTATTCGATGCCGTTGTGAACCATTTTGACAAAGTGTCCCGCGCCGGACGGGCCCACGCGCCCCCAGCCTTTGTCTTTCGCGGGCGCGAGAGTTTCGAGCAGAGGCCGCAGGTGTTCGACCGTCGCCTGATCACCGCCGACCATCATCGAGTAGCCTTCCTTGAGCCCCCAGATTCCGCCGCTGGTGCCGACGTCGACGAACTGAAATCCCTGGGCCTTCAGATTCGCGGCGCGGCGCTGCGTGTCCTTGTAATTGCTGTTGCCGCCATCGATCAGAATGTCGCCCTTGGCGCAAAGCGGAAGCAGCGTGGCGATCGTGTCGTCCACGGGCGAGCCGGAGGGAACCATGATCCAGATGGCTCGCGGCGCGCTGAGTTTTTTCGCAAGCGCGGCGAGCGAATCGGCGCCTTCGGCTCCGACGGCGGCGACGCGCGCGACGGCGCCCGCGTCGCGGTCGTAACCCACCAGGCGGTGTCCGCCGCGCACCAGGCGCTCCACCATGTACGCGCCCATCTTTCCAAGCCCGACCATTCCTAATTCCATCTCATCCTCCCGATTCCGGTTCCGCAACCATTACGCCGTTGGCCGCGAGATCCCGCCGCAACTGCGCGGCGTCTTGAAAGTGTATCGTGCGCATGCGCAGTTGCTGTGCGCATTCCAGATTCAACTCGCGGTCGTCGATGAACAAACATTCTTCGGGCTGGCGCTGCGTCACTTCGAGCGCAATTTTATAGATTCCCTCATCCGGCTTCCGGATGCCGACAAAACAGGAACTGAAGAAGGCCTTGAATTCGCGGCGCAACTGGAACTGCCGGATGCGCCGCTCGTTCAGCTCGAGCGGCTCGTTATTGATGGTGGCCAGCAGGTACTTTCCGGCGGCGGCTACGCCTGCGAGGACCGCGCGGGATGCAGGAAATTCCTGCGACTGGGCGAACATGAAGTCGGTGAATTCCTGGCGCGTGAAGGCGCGCTTGCGGTAAAAGACGATGCGTTCCAGGTACGTATCGAGCGTGATTTTCCCGGTTTCAAACGCGGGGCTGGCCAGTTCGTGGCGGTCCTGTAGCTCTTCCCAGTCAAGGCCGAACTTTTTGGCCGCCTCGCCACGCGCCGCGCGATCCCATCCATTCGATAGGATGACTCCGCCGACATCCCAGAACAGCGCCGTCACATCCGGCATCGCGCCTCCCGCAGGACCGCTCGTCGTTCCCGGCCGTTGCAGGCGATCCGGGAATCGGGAAATTATACTCTATCTGAAATCAATTCCCTGGTACGTGGTTTCGGTTCCCGCCGATTCGAGGTTTTGGAATGGGTCAGTTAACTCGGCAGGACATGCACTCTTGCTTGTCCCGAACGATCTCGAGGCGGCCGACGCGGACAGGCAAGAGTGCCTGTCCTACAAACCCGAGGTTTGGATTTCGCCGTGTCTTGCAGTATCGTAGTAGGGATATTATTGCCGATACAGCTTGATTGATTCGAGGGGAGACACACATGGCCGACGATTCCTGCGGACCGACAAATCCAGCGCCACCCATCACGCCGGCCAAACCCGGCGCGCGTATCGTCCATTGCGTGAAATTCAGCAAGGATTTGCCGGGGCTGGAAAGGGTTCCCTGGAAGGGCGAACTCGGCAAGCGCGTCTACGAAAATGTGTCGCAGGAAGCCTGGAAATTGTGGATTGAGCATTCCAAGATGCTGATGAACGAGTACCGCCTGAACCCGCTGGATCCGCAGTCGCAGAAGATCATGGAAGAGCAGATGGAGCAGTTTTTCTTCGGCGAAGGCGCGAAGCTTCCCGCCGATTACGTTCCCCCGAGAGCGAAAGGCTAGTTGGACGTTCCCGCAGCCGGCAGCGCTCCCGTTACTGGATGCTCCACCGGCAAACGCTCCGCAATTTCAAATTTCATTAAGATATGCGCCTGGCGGAGCGACGTTTCCACTTCCGCCGGTGATTTCCCACGCGCGAAAATAAATCCGAGATAGCTGGAGCCTTCCGGCCAGGCCTGCAGGAGATCGTGCAGGCGCGCCGTGATTTGGATGTCCTCGATGCCGGGCGTGGCGCGGGCTTCGGTTTCACCATCGACGCGTTCCAGAACGCCCGTTTTGGGGATGGGGATCATCATCACGCCGCTGGCGTCGTCTTCGCGACCGAGGTCGCTCCCGGGAATTCCGAGGGCGTGGCGCACGAGCAACTCTTCCAGCAAGACGCGTTGCGGCCCGAAGCGCAGCGCACGCGAGCAAAGCCCCCCGATGGGCCTTGGCGACGCTTCGAGCACCCACGGACCCTGCTCGTTCACGCGAAATTCCGCATGGACGGGGCCATGAGTGAGGCCCAGCGCCTTCACGGCCGCCGCCGCGCAATCCGCAATGCGTTCCCGCACGTGTTCGGGAAGGCGCGACGGTGTGACGTAAATCGTTTCCTCGAAGTACGGACCTTCCAGCGGATCGGGCTTGTCAAAGATCGCCAAAATTCGCAATTTTCCTCGAGTCATTAATCCCTCGACCGCCACTTCCGCGCCCGGCACATAGCGCTCCACGAGCAAACGGTCGAGTTCGGCTTCGTGCGTGACCTGAATCTCCGGAGATTTCAGTAAAGCCTGGATGCGCTCCACGGCGGCATGAAATTCCTCGGGAGTATTCGCGCGGATCACGCCTTGGCTGGACGCAAGGCGCAAGGGTTTGACCACGCACGGGAATTGCACGCGGGGCAGAATTTTTTCCAGGCGTTTATCGAGGCGGAATGAGAAAAATCCGGGCACGGGAAGGCCTGCGTCCCGCAGGATTTCGCGCTGGCGCAGTTTGCTGCGGCAATTTTCCACCGATTGCGGGAATTGTACTCGATGCCCAGGGCGCGCGCCGCGAATGCGGCCGTGGTGGTCGCGCGGTCACCTAGCGCGATGAGCCCGTCGATGGGGCGCACCAGGGATTGCTGGACGATGCGCCTCGCGGCATCCTCCGGCTGATCGAAGCGCACGGGGATGGCGCCGTCCGACCATGGGTCTTCGAGCTGATGGCAGCGGTCGCTGGCGAATACGACTTCGACGCCCAGCGCGCGCGCGGTCTCGGCGAAGCTGCGCATCTGGTAACCTAGTTTGCTCGCGAGGATGAGGAGTCGGCTCATACAACAGCTACGCGCATCCCCCTAACCATTTAAACATATTGGTCCGCCTTGGCCGGGGCCACACTTGGTTTTCCGATGGATACAAACTGATCATCCATCGGCTCGGCGCAGCAATACCAGGGTTCGTCGAGAAATGGTACGGGGGCGGGGTGCGCGGCGGAGCGCCCGGGAATTGGCGGCGCGGGGATACCCGCCGCGGCGTGCGCGGCGCGCCAGATGTGCGAGAAGATTTGCGTGCGGGAGAGCTTGAGCGAATCCCCACGCTGCACCAGATCGGAAATGGCCTTGGACAGAGCATCGACGCGCGGATCTTCGTGCTTCCAGGGAAAGACGAGCGCGGCGGAATCAAACGGCCCGACCATGCCGCGCACGTCCGGCAAATCCAGCAGGCGCGAGCCCGCGGGAATCAGCAGGCGAATTGCCAGTTGAATGGGTGCGACGTTTTCGCACAAATCTTCCCGCGCAATCACGTCCAGCAGGTCGATGTAGCCTTCGAGCGTGGTCCAAGGCGTGAACGGCACGAACGTGGGCAGCAGCGTCATGCCCAGTTCGCGGAACCTCGCAACGACGCCAAGAAAATCCGCGCGCGTGTGTCCCTTATCGAATTTTTCAAGCACGCGATCATCCACCGATTCCACGGCGCTGATGACGAACAGGCAGCCGGTGTCGCGCAGCGGTGCGAGAAGGTCATCGTGTTTGCGCAGGTGTTCAATTTTAATGGTCGCGTCGTAACTGAGGTTCGGGAACTCGCGGTGCATGGCTTTCACAATCGCAAGCGAATGCGCGGGTCCGTTCAAGAAATCCGGGTCGCCGAAGGTGATGTGCTGCGCTCCGGCGGCCACTTGCTGGCGAATATCTTCGAGGACGACTTCGCGCTCGATCACGCGGAATGCGCCATTGTATACGGGCACGATCGGGCAATGGCGGCAGAGATGCTTGCAGCCGCGCGTCGCTTCGGTCGAGCCGGCGATGCGGCGCTCGCCTCCGGGCATTACCACGCGCGCGTAGTTCGCAAGATCGGGCATTCCCGCGCGGTCCGGGACTAGAAATTTTTGCCGGGCGAGCGAGATGACAGGTTCCTGCTGCAATGGAACGTCATTCCGAGCGGAGCGAGGAATTGCTCCTTCCGGCGATCCAAGAGGGATTCCTCGCTCCGCTCGGAATGACGGCGTTTGGGGTTGGTCGAGTTTCCCGTTCAGGCGCTCCGCAAGATTCGCGAGTCCTTCCTCGAATTCGCCGCCGAGAATCGTGCCCACGCCGAGCCCGCGCAGATAATCCTCATTCACCGGCGCGTACAGTCCATAGAAACAAAGATGCGCCTGCGGGTTCAGTCCGCGAACGCGATCGATCAGCCCAGCCGCCAGGCGCGTCGCCGTATGCATGGGCACGTAGAACGCGACCAAATCCGCGCCGCTCACCGCGCTATCGGGGAAAGCCTCGCGCGTCAGATCGAAACCGGCAACATGATGGCCGCGCGCGCGCAGCCATGCCGCGGGAGACGCCAACCCGAAGGGCTGCCGGCCCAGTTCATACGTGGAGATGAGAACGATATTCATGTGCCTGTGGGAACTTCCAACGCCATTCTAACCGAAGCGCTTCGCGGCGGGACAAGATATGAAAAAAAACGCCTCGCCCCGACGAGTCGGGGCGAGGCAGAAAACGAACACTTACCCAGCCGCTGCGCGCAAACCGTGCCGGCGGCCGGAAAAAACGTAACGTCAGTTCCTCATGGGCAAGTGGGCGCGATGTGCTTCATCGCGGTCACATGCATGTAGTGAGGGGACTTCGGCACGTCCTTGTTTTCCTTCATCGCCGCGTCCTCGGGCACCGCCGTGCCGGTGATCTCCACCTTGTGGCCGACGTGTCCCGCGAGTTTCACGTCCGACGATACGATTCCCACCTGCTTCGGTCCCTTTTCCAGATCGGTAAGCATGAAGGTGTCGGGCGCGGTGCCAGCCTTCAAGCATCCGGTCATGCTATGAGTTTTCGGAGCCGCATCCTGGGCCGGGGTGCCAACTGCGATTGCAAACGCACACGTGAGAACCAGTACCGCAATGACTAAACTTTTCATTAAAGCCTCCATTCAAGAAGATCGGCCGGGGCACGAGCACAAGTGCAGCCGAACCGCGTGATCTCTCGCTCCGGTGCCTGGCGCCTGCGCACGGCATCATACCACGGCATGGCAGACGGGTGGCGCGGGATCTGGGCTGCATAATATATGAATTAGCAAGTTATTGGTGTGGAGAAATTTTCGGGGGAGGCCGGGCGCCCCAATCCGATAGGGGCACGGCATGCCGTGCCCCTACGACCGTGAAGGCTGCGCGGAACACTGGGATGCGATATGATTATGGTTCTTCATTCAATCAGAAAGGAACATGAGCAGAATGTCTCCCGCATCCAAGAATTCGTTCGGCACGCGCGGCACTCTTACCGTGGACGGCAAGAACTACGAAATTTTCCAACTGAGCACCCTGGAGAAAAAGGGCGTGGGCCACGCGGCCAAGCTGCCCTTCTCGCTCCGCGTCCTGCTCGAAAATCTTTTGCGCCAGGAGGACGACCGCTTCGTTCACTCGAAAGATATCGAAGCCCTGGCTGGCTGGAATCCCACGGCGGCGACGCAGCAGGAAATTTCCTTCATGCCGGCGCGCGTGCTGCTGCAGGATTTTACGGGGGTGCCCGCCGTCGTGGATCTGGCCGCGATGCGCGAGGCAATCCGCCAGCTGGGCGGCGATCCGAAAAAGGTGAATCCCCTTCTGCCCGCGGAACTCGTGATCGATCACTCGGTGCAGGTGGACAAGTCCGGCACCGACATGGCCTTCGCGTTCAACGCCGAACTCGAATTCCATCGCAACGTCGAGCGCTATGCCTTCCTGCGCTGGGGACAAACGGCATTCGATAATTTCAAAGTGGTTCCTCCGGATACCGGCATCTGCCACCAGGTGAACCTGGAATATCTGGCGCGCGTCGTCTTCGATGCGACCACGGACGGTAAGACATTTGCCTTCCCCGATTCGCTGGTCGGCACGGATTCGCACACGACCATGATCAATGCGCTCGGCGTCTTTGGCTGGGGCGTCGGCGGCATCGAGGCAGAAGCCGCCATGCTGGGCCAGCCGCTTTCGCTGCTGATTCCGGAGGTTGTCGGCTTCAAGCTGCATGGCCGCTTGCCCGAGGGCGCGACGGCGACCGACCTGGTGTTGATCGTCACCGAAATGCTGCGCAAGAAGGGCGTGGTCGGAAAGTTCGTCGAGTTCTACGGCACCGGGCTTTCGAGCCTGAGCCTGCCAGATCGCGCCACGATCGCCAATATGGCTCCCGAATACGGCGCCACGATGGGATTCTTCCCCGTCGACGCCGAGACGCTGGCCTATTTGCGGTTCACCGGCCGCGACGCCGCGCGTGTGCGCCTGGTCGAGGAATACACCAAGGCGCAGGGGATCTTCCGCACGGACGCAACGCCCGACCCGATTTATACCGACAAGCTGGAACTGGACCTGGCCAGCGTCGAGCCGACGCTCGCGGGGCCGAAGCGCCCGCAGGACCGCGTGCCGCTGCGGCAATCGAAGGCGGCGTTCGAAAAGTCACTGGAAGGCGCCGCGCAGAAAAATGTGGCGGTGAAAAACAACGGCGACAAGTTCGAACTTTCAAACGGCTCCGTAGTCATAGCGGCGATAACGAGCTGCACAAATACATCCAACCCATCCCTGATGCTTGGGGCCGGCCTGCTGGCAAAGAAGGCCATTGAACGGGGCCTGCATAGCAAGCCCTGGGTGAAAACAAGCCTGGCTCCCGGCTCGAAAGTCGTTACGGATTATCTGGAGAAGGCGGGCCTGGACAAATTCCTCGACCAGCTCGGATTCCAACTGGTTGGCTACGGCTGCACGACGTGCATCGGCAACAGCGGTCCACTCGAGGAGCATGTGGGCGCGGCGATCAAGGACAACAGCCTAGTGGCCGTTTCCGTGCTGAGCGGGAACCGCAATTTCGAGGGCCGCATTCATCCGCTGGTACGCGCGAATTATCTGGCGTCTCCCCCGCTGGTGGTGGCGTACGCGCTCGCGGGACGCATGGATTTCGACATGGCCAGCGAATCGCTCGGCACAGATAAAAACGGCAAGCCCGTTTTTCTGCGCGAGATATGGCCCTCTCCGCAGGAAATCGAATCCACCGTGCGCGCCAGCGTAACGACCGCGATGTACAACAAGGAGTACGGCGAAGTGTTCCTGGGCGACGCCAGCTGGCGCGGCCTGAAGATTCCCGAGGGCGATCTTTACGCGTGGGACGACAAGTCCACGTACATCAAGAACCCCCCGTTCTTCGAGAAAATCACGAAGACTCCGCCGCCGCTCACCGATATCCATAACGCTCGGGCGCTGGCCATGCTCGGCAATAGCATTACCACCGATCACATCTCGCCCGCGGGATCGATCGGCGCCGATACGCCGGCCGGAAAATGGCTGATCGCGCAAGGCGTCAAGCCATCGGATTTCAACTCGTACGGCGCGCGCCGCGGGAATCATGAAGTGATGATGCGCGGCACGTTCGCGAATATCCGCCTGCGCAACCAGCTAGCGCCGGGCACCGAAGGCGGGTGGACCGTGCACCAGCCCGACGGCGAAAAGATGTCCATCTACGACGCGGCAATGAAATATCAGAAGGAAGGCGTGCCGCTGATCGTGCTGGGCGGCAAGGAATACGGGTCGGGATCGTCGCGCGACTGGGCGGCGAAGGGCACGGTGCTGCTCGGCGTGCGCGCGGTGATTGCCGAAAGCTTCGAGCGCATCCATCGCAGCAACCTGCTGGGCATGGGCGTGCTTCCGCTGCAATTTCGCACGGGCGAATCCGCGCAATCGTTGGGCCTCACGGGATTCGAGGTTTTCACCATCGAAGGCGTGGCAAAGCTTGCGCCGGGAATGGGTGTCGAAGTTCGCGCCCGCGACGCGCAGGGCAAGGAAAAAGTGTTTCAGACTGTGGCGCGCGCCGATACGCCCGAGGAAGTCAACTATTACCGGCACGGCGGCATTCTGCCCTATGTGCTGCGGCAGATGCTGTAGCGATTGATGAGGGCGTCGAATCGGGGCATGGCCTTGGTGGCACAGGCTTCAGCCTGTGCGCCTTTTCGACCCGTGGAAAATCGAAAACGCACAGGCTGAAGCCTGTGCCACCAATTGCCCTCTTCACATTCGTGGGCATTTCAGGCTTTTCGGCCAAGAACCCGGGTACAAAATAATGCCGAGCAGCATCGATGTTCCCGATTGGTCGTCGATTCCCGCGCCTGTAGAGGATGGGGCCGCGCGGCACCTGCCTGGCATGCAACTGCCATCCGTTTCTCTTCCGGCCACGGACGGGACAATCATCGATCTATCTTCCCTGCGCGGCTTTGTTGTGGTCTACGCGTATCCCCGGACGGGAATTCCCGGCGTCGAAAATCCTCCCGGATGGGACTTAATCCCCGGGGCGCGCGGATGCACGCCGCAAACATGCGCTTTCCGCGATCACTTCGCGGAATTGCAAGCGCTGGGCGTCAGCCGACTGTTCGGCCTTTCCACGCAGAGCCCTGCCTACCAGCGCGAATTTGCCGATCGGCTGCGCTTGCCGTTTCCGATTCTCTCGGATGAACACCTGGAACTGACCCGCGCATTGCGCCTGCCGACATTTGAGACAAGTGGAATGACGCTGCTCAAACGGCTGACGCTGGTGATCCGCGACGCGCGGATCGAGCATGTCTTCTATCCGGTTTTTCCTCCGGACCGCAACGCGGGCGATGTGCTGGCTTGGCTGGCGGCCAAGGCTCGCTAACAGGCGACTGCAGCAAATCAGAATCCCACCGCAAGCCCTTCCGCCTTTCCATCGCTGCCAGACTTCTGTTACTTTCATCCGCATATTCCTCGAGGAGCCGCCGATGCGCCCGCACTGGAAACCGGTCCTTTTACTTTCGCTGTTCAGCCTTCTAATCGCTGCTGTGCTTCCCGGAAGTGCCGCGCAATATCCGCAGCCCGAAACCGGCCGCGTCATGGCCATCAAGGCGGGAAAACTGGTCGACCCGGAAAAAGGGACCACCGAGAGCAATCAGATCATCCTGGTGCGCGGAAATACGATCGAGGCCGTCGGCCCGCGCGTGGCGATTCCGCCGGACGCGAAGATCATCGACCTGTCGAAATCGACCGTCCTGCCGGGGCTGTTTGACGCGCACACGCATCTGTGCATGACGCTGAAGAAAAACCGCGACGGAAGCAGCTACTACATCACCACGCTGATGGACCCGACCCCGTACCGCGCCATCGAGGGCGTGGCCAACGCGCGGGACATGCTGGCCGCGGGCTTTACCACCGTGCGCGACGTCGGCAACGCGGGCAACTACGCGGACACGGCGCTGCGCGAAGCCATCGAACGCGGCCTGGTGCCCGGCCCCACGATGCTGAACGCCGGGCGCATCATCGCGCCGTTCGGCGGACAGTTTCATTTGCAGCCGGAAAAACAGGATCTGGCCACGCCGGAATATTTTTTCGCCGATACGCGCGATGAGATGGTCAAGGCCATCCGCGAAAACATTCATTTCGGCGCGACGGTCATCAAAATCGTGGTCGACGACCAGAAATATATTTACAGCGCGGACGACATCCGCTTCATGGTCGCGGAAGCGCACCGCGACGGCCTGAAACTGGCCGCGCATTGCTGGACCGAGGCGGGCGCGCACAACGCGGCCGAGGCGGGCGTCGACTCCATCGAGCACGGCGAGATGATGACCAACGAAGACCTGGAACTGGCGAAAAAGAATCACGTGACGCTGGTGGGAACGGACTTCACGGAAATCGCCGCGAGCCGGAATAGTTTTCCCAGCCTGCACCCGGTATTTGTGGACCGCTTGAAGCGCGCGTACCAGATCGGCGTCACTTTGGTGTTCGGCACCGACGCATTCGTCTACGTGCCGGGCGAAACGCGCGGAACCCAGGCAGTGGAATATATCGATTCCTGGGTCGAAGCCGGAGTGCCCGCGAAAGACACGCTGCGCGCGATGACCATCAACGCCGCGCGCCTGCTGGGCGTGGACCGCGAACGCGGCGCGATCCAGCCGGGCCTGGCCGCCGACATCATTGCTACGCCGGAAAATCCGCTGGACGATATTCAGGCCGTGCGGAAAGTTTCATTCGTGATGAAGAATGGCAGCGTGTTTAAGAACGAATAGAATCCGGCGAGCGGTGCAGTGCGATGCGCGCGTTCAGCCCACCTAACGATTCCCCACCCGGCGATCCGCAGCAAACCGGCTGATTCCAATCCGTATTGAGTCGATTTGACTTAGCGGTTTTTATTGTATTAAATCGCGTTGCTGTGTGGTTCCTTTACACGCGGCAGGGCCACAAGCCGCAGCTTGCGAGCCTGGCTGGTTCTCAGATGGCGATTTAACTTGCCCAAAGGTGACTGTCCTTATGTTTTGGATTGCAGAATCAAACCGAGACCCGTGGCGCACGGACTTACGCTGCCGAGCTTTGTTCCCTCTCACACCGGGCTTTCTGTTCATGATTTTGATTTTTACTTCTTCGGCCCGAGCCCAGGTCTCGGCCGCGATTTCGGGAAGAGTGACGGATCCAGCCGGAGCCACGGTTTCCGGCGCGACCGTCACCGCCAGGAATGTGGAAACGCAATCGGCGCGCACCACGGTTACCGATGAAGCCGGCCGGTACTCGATTCCGGCGCTGGCCGTGGGCGAATACGAAGTGCGCATCTCGAAGCAGGATTTTCAGGTGGGCGTCCGCAGCGGAATTCAGCTGTCCGTCGGGCAAGAGGCAAGCGTGGACATGGCCTTGCACCTCGGACCGGTGACTGAGCAAGTCAAGGTCGCCACGGATGCTCCGGTGGTCAGCGTCACGTCCGCCGATATTTCCGGCCTGGTTGGCGAGCAGCAGGTAAAAGACCTGCCGCTCAACGGCCGAAGCTACGACGAGTTGATGACGCTGAATCCCGGCGTCGTGAATTTCACCTGGGAAAAAACCGGAGGCATCGGCGTCTCGAATTCGACCACCGGAAACATGTTTTCGGTTGCGGGGAACCGGCCGCAGCAAAATCTTTTTCTGCTGAACGGCGTCGAATTCACGGGCGCGGCGGAAAACAATATGCAGCCGGGCGGCGCGAGCCAGCAGACTGCTGGGCGTGGAAGCGGTTCGCGAATTCAACCTGCTGCAGGACAATTACGGCGCGGAGTACGGAAAGCGCCCGGGGGGCCAGGTCACGATCGTCACGCAATCCGGAACCAATCAATGGCATGGCTCCGCATTTGAGTATCTGCGCAATAATGCGCTGGACGCTCCCAATTTTTTCGATGTCGCTTCCGCACCTCCCTTCCAGCGGAACCAGTTTGGCGCATCGCTCGGCGGGCCAATTCAGAAAGACAAGACTTTCGTGTTCGCCAACTATGAAGGTTACCGTCAGAACCTGCACCAGACATCGGTGGAGCTTGTGCCCGACGCGCTGGCACGGTCCAACGCCAGCGCGACCGTCGTGAACCTGGGGTTGTTGAACCTGTGGCCGATCGCTCCGGCCGGCGCCCCCGATTTTCCCGTCACCGCGACTGGCGGCGTCGCGGAAGTCTTCCTCAGCCCGCCGCAATCGATTCGCGAAGATTTCGGAACCGTGCGTGTGGATCATAACTTTTCCCCGAACGATTCGTTGATGGCGGCCTATACGAACGATGACAGCGGCAGCACCACGGCAACTCCACTGAACGCTTTCTCCACCGACCTGCTCACGCTGCGCGAGCAGGTGCTCAGCCTGGAAGAAACGCATATCTTTTCGGCGACCGTGGTGAACACCGCCCGGGTCGGATTTTCCCGCGCCGGATATTTTTTCACCGGAGAGCCCACGCCGGGCACGCCCGCTGCCTCTGTTCCCGGATTTATTCAAGGGCATCCGGTGGGAGCGGTCGTGGTGGGCGGCAGCCAGGCGTCCAATCCGCAAGCGCAACTTGGACTGGCCGGGAGCAATAACGGAAGCAACCTGTACCTCGCGCGCAATCTTTTCACGTACACCGATCAGGCCACGATTACCAAAGGGCGCCACCAGATTACCGCCGGCGTCTGGTTCCAGGGGCTGCAGTCCAATGAGGAACTCGCCCTAAGCCAATTCGGACAGATGACGTTTACCGGATTGCCCGCATTGCTATCCGGCACGGCAAGTTTCCTGTACGACCCGTCGCCGACGGCGCAGAGCTGGCGCTCCTTATATGGCGCATTTTACGCGGAGGACGTGATCCGGCTTTGGCCGAGCCTGACGCTCTCGCTTGGATTCCGCGATGAATTCAGCACGGGATGGAATGAAGCATACGGAAAAGCGGCGAAGCTATACGTTCGCGAACGGAATCGTCTCCAATGCTCCGACGGTGGGAAATTCGCTCTTCACTGTGAACCGCGCGAAATTCCTGCCGCAGCCGCGCATCGGGCTGGCCTGGAGCCCGTGGAGTTCCAAGATGGTCGTGCGCGCCGGATTCGGCATGTACAACGATTTGCAGGATTCGCTTGGTTACCGGGCCGATCAGAACGCGCCATTCAATCCTACGTATACGATTGCCGCGGGCAACATCGCCGCGCTGAATCTGCCGATCAATCCCGCGGCGGCTCCGGCGGCAACCGCGTTGCTGGTTCCCGGTGGCGTTCAGCCGGACATGCACACGCCGACAGTGATCACGTATTCGCTGCGCATCGAGCGCGAACTTTCTCCCAACACATCGCTGTCCGTCGGCTATGTGGGCAGCCATGGGTATCACGAACTGATCGGCGCCGACGGCAACGCGCCTGCCCCAGTCGTTTGTCCGGCGTCGCCGTGCCCGGCGACATTTCCGACAACGACGTATGTGGACCCGAATACCCATGCTACGCTACCCATATACGGAGCGCTCGCCGGCACCGCGGTGCCTGCCGGCACTTTCTTTGTCGCTCCGGGAACAAAAAAACCAAACGCAACGATTGCGAATACATGGACGTGGTTTTCCGAGGGCACAAGTTCGTACAACGCGCTGGAAGTGGACTTAAAGCGGCGGTTGAGCCATGGATTGGCGGTTCGCGGCGCTTATACTTGGGCGAAATCGCTGGACGACGGTGATTCGCTGAATGCCACGGCGGCGGGAAACGCTCCGGGACTGCTCTCAAATCCCTATGCACCGAAGGCCGACTGGGGCCTGGCGACCTATGACGTGCGGAATATGGGCGTTGTCACGGCAAGCTACGACCTTCCATTCG
Organism: Terriglobia bacterium; assembly: GCA_963779275.1. GTDB lineage: Bacteria > Acidobacteriota > Terriglobia > Acidiferrales > UBA7541 > Palsa-360. The sequence continues at coordinate 591,674 of CAVZXL010000010.1, read as the reverse complement.
GGCGCAACAGGAGATACCTGAACAGTTCGGGCGGCGTGGTCAATTCGTTCGGCGGAGGCTGGACAGTAAACAGTATCGTGACCGTGCAGTCCGGATTTCCTTTCACTCCGCAGCTTGGGTACAACCCATCGAACAATGGAGACACGAGAAATCCGGTGCGGCCGTTCCTGAATCCGTCGTTCACGGGGCCGGTGATCCTGGGAACTCCTGCGCAGTGGTTCAATCCCAATGCATTCGTGGCGGTGCCAAACAACAGCGGCTATTTTGGGAATGTCGGCAGGGATTCGTATATCGGTCCGGGGCTCGCGACTTGGGATTTTTCCGTACTCAAGGAGACTCACATCCACGAGGGGATGAATCTGCAGTTTCGAGCCGAAATTTTCAATCTGCTCAACCGGGCGAATTTCAACACCCCGAACCTGATCACGAATGTGCTGCTGCCCGCGCCGAACGCGACTGTGCCGGTGCAATCGCCGGCGGCTGGAGCCATCACGAGCACCTCGACGTGGGCCAGACAAGTGCAATTCGGACTGAAATTGCTGTGGTGACGGCGCTGCGAGCGGGGATTCCGGCGGGACCTACGATCCAGAGTTGGATGCTCATGAACAGTTGAAAACTTAAAAGCTTTAACACAGAGGACACGGAGGGCACAGAGGAAGAAAAAGAGAGAGTCCGGCCCGGTAAGACACCTGCGACGTCACGACATATTTTATGTGAATTCTCTTTTCTTTCCTGGCTTTCTGCTTCTTCAATTCTTCGGTTTTCTCTGTGCCCTCTGTGTCCTCTGTGTTAAAGCTTTTCCGGTTTAGATTATCCGCGCCGACCACCGCCGCGTCGACTGCTCAAGTGACGATGCTTGGATAAAGTTTGGTGGCCACGGCCATCACCACCGCGAAGGCCGCCAGCAGCATCAGAAAATCCTTGCCGACGCCGAACGCGCTCGACCCGCCCACGATCATCAGCGTCCGCAGGGCGTCCACCTGGTAGGAAAGCGGGTTCACGCGCGAAATGGCGCGGAGCCACGCGGGCATCAGGCTGAGGGGGTAGATGGCGTTGCTGGCGAAAAACAGCGGCATGGTCAGGACCTGGCCGATGCCCATGAAGCGCTCGCGCGACTTTACCAGGCAGGCGACGATCAATGAAAATGTGGAAAAGATCGCCGACCCTAGCATTACCGCAAATACTACTCCGGCCAATTCCAGGATCCCGAAGCGCAACTGCACGTGCAGCAGGAAAGCGATGAGGTAAATGAACACCATCTGGCACAGGCTGCGCGCCGTCGAAGAAATCGCGCGCCCCAGCACCAGCGTGCTGCGCGGCGCGGGGCTCACCAGAAATTTCTGGACGATTCCCAGGTCCCGCTCCCAGATCAGGGAAATGCCGTAAAAAATCGCACCGAATAAAACACTTTGTGCCAGAATCCCAGGCGCGATGAAATCCAGATAGCTGATGCCGCCGGTGGGGATGGCCCGCGCGCGGTTGAAGACCTGGCCGAAAATCAAAAGCCAGAGAACTGGCTGCACCATGCGCGTGAAGAGTTCCACAGGATCGTGAATGAGTTTGCGGATATCGGATTCGGCAACGGCCAGCGTCTGGCGCAGATAATTCGCGCCGGGAAACGGCTCAGCCCAGCCGCTGAGTGGTGCTTCGTGTGCGAGCGACATCTCTCAGGTCTCCTCCCTCCGAAATCGTGGCGCCGGTGAAATGAATGAAGACGTCATCGAGCGTGGCCTCCGCACCCACTTGCGCCTTGAGCCCCGCGGGCGTGTCCAGGGCGGCCAGGACTACCGTTATGCATGACGGCCACCCGATCGCAAAGCTGGTCCGCCTCTTCCATATCGTGCGTGGTCATCAGGATCGTGGTGCCGAATTCGCGGCGCAGTTCGCGGATGCGCTCCCATACCGACCGTTTGGCCGAGGGATCGAGCCCCACTGAAGGCTCGTCCATGAACAGAACACTGGGACGGTGCAGCATGGATTGCGCGATTTCCAGGCGCCGGATCATGCCGCCGGAATACTGGCGCACGCGCTTGCCGGAGACGTGCGCAAGATCCATGAACTCGAATGCCTGAGCGATGCGCCGGGCGCGCTCGGCGCGCGGAATCCCGTAAAGCTTGGCTGAAATCAGCAGGTTTTCGTAACCGGTCAAGTCGCCGTCGGCGGACAGCATCTGCGAGACGTAACCGATTTTCCGCCGCACCGCTTCGGGATGCTGCACCAGATCGCAGCCGGCGATTTTCGCGGTGCCTTCGGTGGGGGGCAACAGCGTCGTGAGCATCTTGATGAGCGTGCTCTTTCCCGCGCCGTTGGGACCCAGCAATCCAAAAGTCTCGCCGGACGCGCAGGAAAAATTCAGATGATCGACGGCCACCAGCGTGCCGAACCGACGCGTCAGGGATTGAACTTCTATGGCATTGATACTTGCATCCGGAGCATTTTCCATGGGCCGTGCAGTTTACCCCCAAAACGATTTTGATGCGCGGAGTTGCCTCGCGGCCATACGCTATCCTTTAGAAGCCGCCGAATAACGAAAATCGCGAGTTCCCTATTATGGACGGCAGCGTTCCTAAACGGCAGTGAAACTTTAGCTGTCGGAGGCCGTCCATAGAAAGTAGGATAAAGTATCCGTGTGAGATATTCCTGGTTGGAGCGCACAACATGAAGCGTTTCTTTTTCCGGTGTACGGCCGCGGCGATCTTGTCGATGGCCATCGCGGCTGGCGTGGCCTCCGCATCGCCGCAAAGTGCGGCGGCGCAAACCGCTGTTGTCCCCAAGGTACAAATTCCCATCCGGCAAATCACGCTGGCAAACGGGTTGCGCGTCGTGCTTTCAGAGGACCATGCCGCTCCCACCGTCTCGTTGTGCATTACTTATGACGTGGGATCGCGAAACGAGGCGGCCGGGCACACCGGGTTTGCGCACCTGTTCGAGCACATGATGTTCCAGGGCTCGGAAAACGTGGGTAAGGGCGAGCACCTGATCCTGGTGCGAGTGAACGGCGGAGACGTGAACGGCACGACCACGCAGGACTCCACCAATTATTTCGAGCGCGTCCCGGCCAACCAGCTGGACATGGCGCTGTTTTTGGAATCCGACCGCATGCGCGCGCTGCGCATCACGCAGGCCAACCTCGACAACCAGCGCAATACCGTGCAGGAGGAGCGCCGCCTGCGCATGGACAACCAGGCGTACGGGAAGACGTACGAAATTGTCGACGGTTTGGCCTACGACGACTTTGCCTACAAGCATTCCACGATGGGTTCGATGGACGACCTAAACGCCGCGAGCCTTGCGGACGTCGCGCAGTTTTTCAAGACCTACTACGCACCCAACAACGCGGTGCTGACGCTGGTGGGAGATTTCAATTCGTCCGAGACGCTCGCGAAAATCAAGAAGTACTTCGAGGATATTCCTTCGCAACCCGCGCCGCCCCTGGTGGATGTTGCCGAACCCGCGCAGACCGCGCAGCGCCGGTTGCAGGTCGAAGACTCGTTCGCCAAACTGCCTCGCCTCGATATCGTTTATAAGACGGTTTCCGCCAATACGCCGGATTGGTACGCGCTCGATATGCTCGGCGACATCTTATTCAGCGGGACTTCCTCCCGGCTCTACCAACTCCTGGTGAAGGAAAAGGCCGTGGCGCTGCAAGTGGGCGGAGGAATCGGCGAGAGGCGAGGGCCTTCGTTGTTCCAGGCCATCGCGCTAATGAAGCCGGGACAGGACGCGGCAGAGATCGAGAAGCTGATCGATGAAGAATTTGAACGCGTAAAAAAAGACGGAGTGACGCAGGCGGAAATGGACAAGGTGCGCATCCAGGACCGGCTGGGCCAGGCCGGATCTTTGATCAGCACGCTCAATCGCGCGCGCACCATGGGCCGGGACGCCGTTTATTTTCATGACCCGGGCCTGATCAATACCGCGCTGGTGAATTATAGCGAAGTCACCGCCGCCGATATCCAGCGCGTGGCCCGCCAGTATCTGGGTACGAAGCAAAGCACCGTGGTGCTGACCGTTCCAAAAGCGCAGGCGCCCGCGGCCCAGGAAGGCCCGAGAGGAAATCAATGAGATTCGCGATCCGTAGAAAATATCTTCTGCAGGCCGCAATCGCCCTAGCCTTGACGGCCGCGATGCCGGCAGCGGGCTGGAGCCAAGTCGACTCCGGCCAGGACAAAGCGATACCCCCGAGCAAAGTCGAGCGGCTGAATCGCGCGCCTGTATCCAAGGAAATTCTGAAAGTGACGCTGCCGCGTCCGGTTGAAACCACGCTTCCGAACGGGATTCATGTGATGATCCTCGAGGACCACCGCTTTCCGCTTGTGGCCGTGGAATTCGACATCGATGGCGCGGGCCAGATGTATGAACCTTTGAATCTTCCAGGCCTCGCGGTAACGACCACGCGCATGCTGGACCAGGGCACCGAGGCCCTCACGAGCAAGCAAATTGCCGAGCAAATCGATTCGATGGGCGCGTCTCTTTCCGCCTCCGCATCGTTCGGCTCGGGTTCCGCCTCACTTTACGCCTCGGGACTTTCCGATACGTTCGATCGATGGTTCGCGCTGGCCACGGACGTCCTGCTGCATCCCAGCTTTCCGGCCGACGAATTGGCGCAGTACAGATCCCGCGCCAAACCCGCTCTGCTGCAGCAGCGCGCGCAGCCCGGTTTTCTGGCGCTCCAGACAATGAGCCGCGCGCTGTATGGAAATTATCCGGCAGCCGTAGTGTCTTCCACTCCAGAATCGCTGGACGCGCTGACGCCCGAATTGCTCGCGAACTGGCATGACGTCCATTACGCTCCGCAGAATACGACCCTCGCAATTTCCGGCGACGTCCACGCGGACATCCTGATTCCGAAGCTGCGCCAGTCGCTGGCCGAATGGAAGCGGTCGAAAGAGACCGTAAAATTGCAGCCGGCGCCGCCGCCCGCCACGCAGGCCAAAGTGTATCTGGTGGACCGGCCCGGTTCGGTGCAAACGACCCTGCTGATGGGCAACCTCGCGATCGACCGGACCAATCCCGACTATCCGGCGCTGGTGGTGCTGAATGAAGTCCTGGGGGCGGGATCGGCCAGCCGGCTGTTTCTGAATTTGCGGGAGGAAAAAGGCTACACCTACGGCGTGTACAGCAACGTGGTCGCGCGGAAATATGCGGGGCCGTGGACCGCTGGCGGCGATCTGCGCACGGAAGTGACCGGCGGTGCGATGACCGAATTCCTGCGCGAGTTAAATCGCATACGCGATGAGAAGGTGCCGGACGAGGAGCTCGATGCGGCGAAGCGAACGGTGGTCGCCAGCTTCGCGCTGTCTCTGGAATCGCCGCAACAACTGATCGGGTACGCCATCACGCGCAAGGCCTACAACTTTCCCGCCGATTATTGGGACAAGTATCCGGCGCAGATCACGGCGATCACGGCGGACGATGTGCAGCGCGTGGCGAAGAAGTACATCAACCCGGCCACGATGCAATTGGTGGCCGTGGGCGATGCCGGGAAAATAAAATCGGTACTGGAGAAATACGGACCGCTCGAAATGGTGGATGCTTCCGGCAAACCGGCGGCGGAACCGGCGAAATTGCCGGGAGGAAATTTGCAATAGCCGGCTCAGGCGGTGTGCGGATTCAGCGCGGTGAAGAAATTGATGCTAACGGTGGCGAGTTCCGAGGGCGGAAAACGGAACTGATACCGCGGGTCAGCCTGCAGGCCGGCCTCGCGGCAGCACTTCAAGAATACAGGCAACTCCACCAGGTACTGATCCGAATATCCATGCGTGCCGTCGTAGGCCACGGCTGGGGTTCGCCCTAAATTCGCAGCGGTAATTTCCGGCGGGAGGGTGTGAAGTTCGAGGACCAGCAATCCGAAGCTGCCGACGTACGGAGCCCACCGGCGCAGATGCCGGACCAGATTTTCCTCCAGTACGTCGCACGGAATCTCGTCTCCAAGATACGCGAACGCGCCGGTGGATGTTCCCGCTCTCGATCCTTTCACATAATTCGCGGGGGGCGAGTAGGGGCGGTTGTGATCCAGGAAAGAGCGCACGTGAAGCAGATTATGAACGTCGTGGCCGAGCGCTTCGAGGTCGCTCGCCAGTTGCGCGGGACGGTTAATATCCCCGTGGATTACGAAATGCGCGGGAATTTTCGCGTTTCGCAACTTCTGCTTGGTGATCCGGCGGGCCACTTTATTGAAGTCTGCGCCGACGATCAGCAGCGGATACTTATCCAGGACGGCTCCGCGAGCCGTCTGACTCTTCACCACGCAATATAAATGCTCGAGCAAGGTCCCGTCGCCGCAGCCCATGTCGCAGATGCCCTGGGGCTGCTCGGCAAGTGGACGATCGAAAATCTCCACGATAATTTCATCCACCTTCCGGAAATAAGTTTTGTGAGCGCCGCCGCTTCCCCAGACATTCATGCCGCGATTGACGAGCAACTCGGAACCGGTCTCATCGACGCGCGGGATGCGCGGGTTGCCGAATAAAAGCGTGCTAAGGGCGTTCATGAGCGGAAGGTAGGAGACAGTGACTCCGTACGATGCCGCGATCTGCGACGCATACTTCCCCGCAGGCGTAAGCCATATGCGTAATTGCTCGCGCGCAATCCAGCCTTGCAGAGCCAGCAGATCGAAGATCAGGGAAAGGCTGGCGCGATTCCCCGAAATGTCGCTCAATTCCAGTGTTCCCTGTGCAAGGCGCTCCAGAATCCCTCCGCGGGCCAGAGCGACCATGGCAGGGCCGACGAGCATTCCGTCCAGGTGGTGCTGAACCTCTCGGTGCACCTCGCGTTTCCCGGAATCTTCCTCGGCCGGCATGTTCCAGCGGTCTTCGCTTCTGGCAACCATGGTGTGAAGAGACGGCAGAAGCGTCTCGCCGGATTTTCCAAACAAGAAATCTTCCAGGAAAATTACTTTCGGGAGGAAGGAGACGGCGTCCGCAAAGAGCGGAGCCAGATCCGCGCCGATCCTGCCTTTGCCAGTCAGGGTGTAGCTCGTATTGCCGGATTCTTTTTCCCTGCGTTCTTCTAGCCAGCCGCAGGAGGCGAGCAGGCGAAGCGCCACGCGAAGATAGCCCCGGTTGCCATGAGTTTGATTTTCGATCCGGCCGAGACTCACCGGCTCGGGCGCATTGCGAAAATCCTCGAACACCTTGCGGTCCCAGAGCGCTTTGACGGTTGGGACCAGAACCATTCCCGCGAGGTGATGGAAGATGCGCGCCCGGACCGCGGCTTTCTCGTCGTCGGTGATGGATTGGCTCGCCATCGCTCCTTGCGTGCTGCGGGAAGATTTTTGCAGCACAGGCAGTCTTGCCTGTGTGGGTCTTGTGAGCCGCACGTGGGTTATTGAATTATCTTCGATTGCAAAAACCACACAGGCAAGATTGCCTGTTCTACTTACACCCGGCCCTCGAACAAATCCCTTCCCTCTACCAGGGCGCGTATTTTGCGGTCCGCGACGCTTCGCTGTAGCATCCAAAAACCGCAGTCGGGATGGACGTACCGCAGCCGTTCGGCGCCCAGTGTTTTTACAATTCGCTCGATGCGCGACGCAATCAGGTCCGGGCTTTCGACTTCGTTGTCCTTGATATCCACCAGGCCGATTCCCAGGCTGATGCTGGGATCGAGTTCGGAAAATAAATCGATCTCGTCATAGCCGCGCCGCGCGAACTCCAGAACCAGGTGGTCGGTGCGCAACGAATTCAGGAACGGAATCATGTCCCGCCAGAATCCCCGCAACATCGGCTGGCCGCCGTAGTTGCCGAAACAAATGTGGACCGCTTTTTCATTCAACACGCCGTCGAGAACATGATTGATGGCTTCCGCGGCCCAGGGCGCATCCTCGGGATACCCGACGATGCTGGCTTCGTCCAGTTGCAGGACGTCGGCCTCGATGAATTCAATCTGCCGGCGAAGCACGGCCGCCAAATCCATGGCCAATTCGGCGACATCTTTGTAGGAAACGTTCGTCAAGACGCGGGCAAGCATGTGCGGACCGGTGCAGGTAAATTTCAGCGGCGCCTTGGTGAGCGCGCGGACGAATTCGTAGTCCCTGGGAAGATTTAAGGTGCCTTCCTGGATTCTGCCGACGGCCATGCCGGCGGTGAGGAGGCGGAATCCGGAGGCGCGGTCGGCGCGGTAGCGGTCAAAATCGGAGAGAGTGAACTCCTTGCGGATGCCGTCCATCTGCGAGACGAAATAATCGACCATTCCGTTGGTCTCGGGATGGCTCGGATTGAATCGCATAAGCTCACCATCGGTGACCAGATCGAGCCCCGCGAGTTCCTGAGTTTTCAGGACAGCCATCACAGCGTCGCGAAGAACCAGGCGGGAGGTGTTTCCAACCATCCAGGAGGGTACGGGGTAGCTGCCGACCGTTGTCGTCTTGATTCGTGGAGGCATGGGACTCTCCTAGATCTGGAACGTCTTGGCCCGAACGGTAGCGCCCGCAGTCACGCGCCAAACGCCGCCTTGGTTTCCGGGCGCAACAAATACCAGAGCGCCAGCGCATCGACGGCCAGCAGCGAAATATTCCAAGCCAAGGCGACGTGACTGTAGCTCAGCAGCGTGGCGATCGACCCCAGGCACGCCCCGGCTCCGATCAATATGAATAGAAAGATGGTGAACACGCGCGCGACGTTGCGCATTCGGAAGATTCCAATCGCCAGCACCACGTGCAGAGCTCCGAAAAGCAGAAAGATCACTCCGGCGGCGGCTCCGACCGCCGCCAGCATGGCGGCGACTACCCCATGCGTGGGCGCGGTGGCCGACGCACCTGTCGTTCCCATGAAGAAAAAGAGAAAACCCGCGGCGGCGAATCCCAGTCCCGCCGCAATCATCAACACTCCGAGGATATTGACACCAACCGGGCGGCGCATCGTTCACCTCTACAGCCACGCTCGCTGAAACATGAATGGCCGCCTTCGAGATTACCACTAAGGGCGTCGAATGCGGATATCAAGCGCGGCGCGGCGCCGAGGGGCTGCGGCGGCAAATCACGAACAGGAGAATCCCGGCAACAACGGAAACGACGCTGGCGGCCTGCGCGTTGGAGAGGCCGTAGAACGACCGCGGATTGATGCGAATGATTTCGACCAGAAACCGCGCGATGCCCGTAAGCACGAGATACGCTGCGAAGACCATTCCGTTTGGCGCGCGCATTTTCAAGCCGCTTTCGCCGAGCTTCCAGAGAATCCAGAATATTAGAATCGCCACGACGAATTCGTAGATGGGCGTGGGGTGAACGCGCACAATCGCATCCAATGGCAGGCCGCCGACATCCTTTCCATAACTGGGCACCATGGCGCCACGGTCAACCGTAATGAAATGGAGGATTCGAGAGCCGGGTTGCAACGGCTTAAAGGCAATGCCCCAGGGAAGGTTGGTGGCGATGCCGTAATCGCCGTCGCCCGAGAGCAGGCAGCCGATGCGGCCAATGCCGTAGCCCAGGGCCCCGGCGGGCGAAGCAACGTCCAGCATCAGCAGCGCGGGAATGCGGAAACGCCGGGCCAGCAGGATCAGAGCGAGGAATCCGCCGATCACCGCGCCGAAAAATGCGAATCCCATGGCGCTGAACAACTGCGGCCACGGATCGGCGAAGAATTCGGCGGGGCTTTCGAGCAAATGGTAAAGCCGCGAACCCGCCAGGCCCGCTAGGCCGGTGATGCCGATGATGGCCTCAGCGTCGGCGGAAACGCGGCGCCGCGCGAAATCGGCGCGCAGGATAAAAAATGCGCAGATCAAGCCGACGGCGACCATCAGGCCGTAGGTGCCGAGCGGCAAGGGGCCGAGATGAATAAAAGGAAACAAGAAATCTCCAAGTGCCGCGCGAATTTCCTGCGCTGTGTCGCGCTGCCTGCAGCGGGCAATTTGACGAACCGCAACATTATAGCTGAGATGCGGCACGCACGTTGGCGCGGAGGTTGTTGGTGGCACAGGCTTCAGCCTGTGCGGAATTCAGACCTGGCAAAATCTAAACCGCACAGGCTGAAGCCTGTGCCACTTAGTTTTGCTGAAGGTGTAATCTGGCGTCGTAACAGAAGCTGTGCAATCTGTTACCGCATTGTTCTTTTATAAAACGGGTCTAATGAACGATGGCTTGCTCGCCCGCGGCCGGTTTGTTCCTTTTCATGATCAGCAGGAATGGGACCAGGCAGAGCACGATCACGGCCAGGATGGAGATCACATCCACATATGCCAGCGTCGCCGCTTGCCTGTCGATCAATATGGAAATCATTCCGTGAGCCTGCTGCGTGGCTTCAATTCTTCCGGCTCCCTGCTTCTGCAAGGTCTGCGCCAGGCCGTTGGTCATCGTTTCGTATGTGTTCATTCCCGGCGACGCGTGCGCGGTCATTGTGCCGCGGCGCTGCTGTGCGATGCGCGAAATCGAATTCGAGATGAGCGCGATGCCGATGCTCCCGCCCACGTTGCGCATAAAACTGTTCATGGACGAAATCTGGTTGTTCTTTTCGCGAGGCACGCCCACGTAAGCCAGCACGTTTTGCGGAACAAAAATAAAGGCCAGACCGAGCATCTGAAACGTGCGGATGAGAACCGCGGTGCGGAAATCCATGGTGAGGCTGAAGACCGAGGACATGTAATACATGGCCACGGAAATGGAAATGAATCCGAAGGCCATCAGCTTGCGCGGATCGACGCGCGAAACCAGCGTACCCACGATGGGCAACATGCAGATCATCGCGAATCCGCCACCGGCCAGCGCTTCTCCGGATTTCACCGCGGAATACCCGAGCAGCACCTGCAGGAATTGCGGAATCATGAACGTGGTGCCATACAGAACTGTGCCCAGCGTAAAACTGAAAAACATGGCCGTGGCAAAATTGCGTTTCTGAAACAGGCGTATATCCACGACGGGATTGGCGTGATTCCACTCCCAGACAATCCAGATCAGGAAAGCATAGACGGATAAGATTGTCAGCGCCGTGATCCAGTGTGATGCAAACCAATCGGCTTCCTGCCCCTTGTCGAGCACGATCTGCAGGCTGGCGATGGCGATGGTGATGAGTCCCAGGCCGACGTAATCGGCGCGAATGCGCCTTCTTCTTTCCTGTTCGCGTTTCAGAAACGGCGGGTCCTCGACCATGCGATTGGTCAGGAACATCGAGAGGATGCCGATGGGCACGTTGATATAGAAAATCCAGCGCCAATTAAAATTGTCGGTGATGTATCCGCCGAGTGTCGGACCGATCGCGGGCGCCAGGACCACGGCCATGCCGTACACGGCGAACGCCATGCCGCGCTTGGCCGCGGGAAACGTATCGGCCAGGATGGCCTGCTCGCTGGGCTGCAAGCCTCCGCCGCCCACGCCCTGCAGCACGCGGAAAAAGATCAGCATCCCGAGGCTTGGCGCAAGCCCGCACAAGAAGCTGCTGCAAGTGAACAGCGCGACGCACATCATGTAGAAGCGCTTGCGGCCGATGATCGTCGATAGCCACGCGCTGATGGGAAGAATGATGGCGTTGGAAACCAGGTAGCTGGTCAGGACCCAGGCGGATTCTTCATGACTGGCGGAAAGGCTGCCGGCAATGTGCGGCAGCGACACGTTGGCGATGGAAGTGTCGAGCACTTCCATGAACGTGGCCAGCGTAACCGTCAGCGCGATGAGCCACGGATTGAACCTCGGCTTCCAGGGTGCTTCCAGAGCGTCCGTCATAAGGCTTTCCCCTAGATCAGTCCCCTACTTCAGCCAAACTTTGGGGACCACGGACATCCCTGGCCGCAACCGGTCGAGGCCCTGCTGCCCTGGCTTGAGGCGAATGCGCACGGGCAGGCGCTGCACCACCTTGACGTAATTTCCGGTGGCGTTTTCGGGAGGAAGCAAACTGCTGATTGAACCAGTGGCGCCGGGCATGGCTTCCACGGTGCCGTCGAAATCCTGGCCGAAGGCGTCAACCGAAACGGTGACCGATTGTCCCGGGTGCATCTCCCTCAACTGGCTTTCCTTGAAATTCGCGGTCACCCACAAATCGCTCAGGTCCGCGACGGTGAGAATCCTCTGCCCTTTGCTGACGTGCTCGCCCACCTCGGCGGTGCGCTTGCTGACCACTCCCGTGACGGGCGAAACGATCTTGCAATAGCTGAGATCCAGCGTGGCGCGGTCGACCGCCGCCTGCATGGCCTTCACATTGGCCTGGCCGGATTGCAGATTGGCCTGGGAGATGGCGATCTGGTTCGGCGCGCTGACGTTGGCGAGCGACAACTGGCTGCGCGCCTGGTCGAGTTGTGCGCGGCGCTGCTCGACGATCTTTTGCGCGGACTCGGCCGAGGAACGCGCCGAATCCACCGCAGCCGCCAGGGCCTTGGCGGTGGCCACCACCTGGTCGTATTGCGAGTGCGAAACTTCGTCTTTATCGACCAGCGATTTGTAGCGCGCGACATCGGCCTGCGCCTTGGCGTTGTTGGCTTGGACTTCCTGCAGGCGGGATGTGGCCGCGGCCTGGTCGCGCTCGGCGGCCGCAACGCCCGCTTCGGTATCGGAAATTTCCGACTGGCTGGTTGAAAGGCTGGTCTGCGAAGTGCTCTTGGCAATCGGCAAATTCGAGCCTGCGGCGCGGACTTCGGCTTGCGCTTTCAGCAGTTGCGCTTGCGCCTGCTCCAGCGCGACTTGATAATCGCGCGGATCGAGCTCCACCAGCAGGTCTCCGGCCTTGACCGACTGATTTTCTTCCGCGTGTATCGCAATCACCTGGCCATCGATTCGCGCGGTGACTCCGTTGAGATGGCCGTCCACCTGGGCGTCGTCGGTGGATTCGTAGGTGCTGGAATAGATCCAGAAGGCAATCGCGCCGATCACGATCACGGCTCCGACAACGAGCGCGAAAATCAGGCTTCTGCGGCGGCCCTGGGGGTTGCTGCCGGTGGAATCCGCGGCCGGGGAATTAGTCTGATCGACAGCCATATTTATTGACTCCTCAGAAGAGTGCGAATGATTTTTTCCATCTGGCCCACCGCATGAGCCACGCTGGCCTTGGCCAGGTTGTGCGCATTCAGGCTGGCAATGTAGTCCTGCTCGGCGCTGGAAACCGCTTCCTGGGCCTGCACGACCTCGATGGTATCGGCAACGCCGGAAGAAAAACGATCGCGGGCCTGCGCCAGTTCGTCCTCGGCCAGTTCGCGGCGGCTTTGCGCGACCTGCACTTGATCGGCGGCGGCGTTCAGATCGAGGTAAGCGGTGCGGACCTGGGCTTCGACCATGGCGCGAAGGTCGTCAAATTGCGCGCGAGTCCGCTGCAGGGACGCGTCGGCCTCCTCGATATCGCCCTTGGAATGCCCTCCGGCCCAGATGGGAAAGCGAACCTGGGCGGTAGCCGAGAACGAGCCGTGCGAGTTGCCGGGATTCACGCCGGCCAGGCCGTAGTCGCCACCGACATCCAGCGTGGGATATCGCTCCGCATGCGCCGCCCGGAGGGAAAGTTCCGCGGCGCGCACTTGCGCTTGCGCGGATTTCAAATCCGAACGATTTTCCGACGCCAGGGAGATGGCCTCGGCGAGGGTGAGATTTTCCAGCGGCGCGTACGGCAACGCGTCGGTCAAGATTATGTCCTGGCCGGCGGAAAAACCGATCAGGCGCGCGAGAGCGATTTTGTCCTTGGCATAGGCGGCCTGCTCGGCGGTCAGCCGCTGCCGCTGCGTTTGCAGTTCGACCTCGCTGCGCGTCCGGTCGATCTTGGCGGAGAGCCCCGCGGAAAAGCGGTCCTGCGCCTGCTGGTAGATGGCTTGCGCGGTGGCCACCTGGGATTTCGCGGAATCGACGCGGGCCGCTTCGGCCAGAACCTGCAAATAGCCGGCGGTCACCACATAGACGACCATTTCCCGGGCGTTGACGGCGGAAAGCTCCGCGGCGCGCTGCGCTTCGCGGGAAGATTGATAGGTGCGCAGCGCCTGCAAGTCGGCGACCTTCTGCGTCAAGGTGGCGCGCAGATCGAAATAGTTGGATGGGCCGAGAACTTGCGGAAAAGCGAACGGGCTGCCCGGCGGAAGTTTGAAACCAAACTCAGCCAGATCGATCTGCTGGACCGTTTCGCGCAGGCCGGTCGAAAGATTCGGCAACAAATCGGCGCGCGTGGCGATGACGGCGCCCTGCGCGTGGCGCGAGTCCTGCAGCGAAATCACGGCGCCGAGGTTGTAGCGCAGGCCGCGTTGCAGCGCATCGTCCAGGGATAATTTAACCGGCTGATCCGCAGGAATTGCGGGGGACGCCGTCGCGCTCACGCTGCCCTGAAACGGGCCGGCCTGTGCGAACCCGGCCGCCGCCAGCGAGAGTGCGCCGAAAATCACGATAGAGGAGACGAAACCACAAGGTTCGCATGGGGACCACTCGATTCTTGAGACTTGCCGGCTGCGCCGCCCGCGCCTTCCGTTTTCGGGGTGCGCGCCACGCGGGCTGTCCGGCCGTGCAATTAGCGCTTGCCAGCGCCGAGGCACCCAAGTAAGATACATACACGTATGTATGATGTCAAGCGAAGGACCGCGGTTAGATGAGACACCTTTCCATGCGCCTGGCCCTGGCCAAAAAGAACAGAACACGGGTGCCGGCAGGCCGCCGCACTCCCTCCCGGCAGGCCGAGCGTACCGAAGTGACACGCCGCAAGCTGCTGGACGCCGCCAAGCAGGTCTTCGCCAAAGACGGATTTGAAGCCGCGCGCCTGGAGGACATTTCCGCCGGCGCGGGCTACACGCGCGGCGCTTTCTATGCCAATTTTGAGAGCAAGGAAGACATCTTCTTTGCCCTGTTTGAGGAATGGGTAAAGGAACGCATCGACTCGGCCACCGCGGCGCTGAGCCGTCATAAGGATCCGCTCGCAAAACTCGCGGCGCTCCGCAAACACTACGCGCAACTGGCCAAGGACCGCCGCCTGGTTTTGATCTCCCTGGAATTCAAGCTCTTCGCACTGCGCCACCCGGAGGCGCATGCGCGGCTGCGCAACCGGCACCGCCGCATCCGCGCTTGTTTCGGCGACCTGTTTTCTGAACTGTTGCGCCCGCTCGGAAAAACGCTTCCGATTGGCAACCCCGCGGCGTCCACGTGCCTGGGAGCGGTGGCGCAAGGATTGCTTCTGGAACATCTGGTGGATCCCAAGACGCTATCCGACGGCGACGTGCGCCACGTGCTGGGGCTTTTTTCGACTCTATTTTTCAGGTCGGCGCGGCGTAGGTTAGTAGCACAGGTACTCTTGCCTGTGCGGTTTTTGCATTCGTAGTTGGATCGGAAGTGCAGCCGCGGTCCACAAAACCACACAGCCAGGAGTGGCTGTGCTACCCGGCCTTTGTGCGCGCGATCATCGGCGGGAACTTGTAACGGAAGTTCGGGGCTCCGCATCACACACTATGGATAAACGCGCGACCCGGCCGGCAGCCGGACCCCGTGATTGATCGCAGCAACGCCCCGAACCGGGATTTGTCTTCAGAGTGACCGGCAAGAACCGAGTCCAGTGCATCGGGAATTCGCTCGCAACACGCCGGAATTAGCCGCTCGGATATCGAGCCGCGGGTCTCGGTCCGCGAATCGGCCGGCGCTGGATGCCCCAAGGAGTTGGAATTCGGCATGTGGATCGTTCGTCTAGCCCTGCGGAGACCGTACACCTTTGTGGTGATGGCGCTGCTTATCCTCATCGTAGGTTCGCTGGCCGTTTATACTACTCCGACCGATATTTTCCCGAACATCGATATTCCGGTGATTAGCGTGGTTTGGTCGTACGGAGGACTTTCGGCCGAGGAAATGGCCGAGCGAATCGTGGTGTCCTACGAGCGCGGCCTGACCACGACAGTAAACGATATCGAGCATATCGAATCGCAATCGCTGAACGGGCTCGCCGTCATCAAGGTCTATTTCTATCCCGACGCGCGCATCGAACTAGCGCTGGCGCAGGTCACGGCGCTGGCGCAAAGCGCCGTCCGAAACGATCCGCCGGGCACGACGCCTCCGTTCATCATCAACTACAACGCTTCCTCGGTGCCGATTCTTCAGCTGGCCCTCTCCGGGAAAAACCTGTCCGAACAGCAACTCAACGACATTGGGGCCAACTTCCTGCGCACGCAATTGGCGACAGTACAGGGCGCCGTGTTCCCGAATCCCTACGGAGGAAAACAGCGCGAAATTGTGGTGGACCTGAATATCCCGGCGCTGCAGGCGAAAGGTCTCTCACCGAATGACGTGGTAGCCGCGGTGGGCGCGCAAAACCTGATCCTCCCAGCCGGAACCGTCAAAATCGGCTCGCTGGAAAACGACGTGGATCTCAACGGGAGTCCGCAAACCGTCGAGGAACTCAATAATCTGCCGATCAAGACGGTGGGAACGAATACGATCTACGTTCGCGACGTCGCGCACGTGCGCGACGGCAATCCCCCGCAAACCAACATCGTGCACGTGAACGGGCAGCGCGCCGCGCTCATGACCATCATGAAGTCGGGCAATGCCTCGACCCTGGACATCATCGCAAGGATCAAGCAGCGGTTGCCCGCGGTCATGGCAGGCCTGCCGCCGGAATTCCGGGCTCGGCCCATCGCGGATCAGTCGCTGTTCGTGCGCGCATCCATCAACGGCGTAGTGCGGGAGGCTGCGCTCGCCGCGTGCTTCACGGGAATCATGATCCTGATCTTTTTAGGAAGCTGGCGCAGCACGCTGATTATCGCGGTGTCGATTCCCCTTTCGATTCTGACGTCCATCATCGTTTTGAGCGCCATCGGGCAGACTATCAATATCATGACGCTCGGCGGGCTGGCCCTGGCCGTGGGAATCCTGGTCGATGACGCCACCGTGACCATCGAAAACATCAACCGGAACCTGGCCATGGGCAAAGAAGCGATTCAAGCCATCCTAGACGGCTCGGAGGAAATCGCCGTCCCCGCGTTTGTTTCCACGATTTCCATCTGCATCGTGTTCGTGCCGATGTTCTTTCTCACGGGCGTCGCACGTTACCTGTTCGTGCCGTTGGCGGAGGCGGTTGTGTTTGCGATGCTGGCGTCCTACCTGCTCTCACGGACGCTGGTGCCGACGATGGCGCGCTTTCTGTTGAAAGCGCACGAAGAGGAATCGGTGGAAAAATCGCTGGCCAGCCGTAACCCACTGGTGCGGCTGCAGGGACTTTTCGAGCTGTGGTTTGAACGATTCCGGGAAGGCTACCGGGGAATTCTCCGGGCGTGCCTGGCGCGCCGCATTGTTTTCCCACTGGTTTTTCTGGCGATTTGCCTGTGTTCGTTCGCGCTGGTTCCCTGGCTTGGCCGGGATTTCTTTCCGAATGTGGACTCCGGACAAATCAAGCTGCACCTGAGGGCTCCGACCGCGACGCGCATCGAGGAAACCGCGTCGTTGTGCGAGGACGTCGAGCGATCCATCAAGCAGGTAATTCCCGACCGGGAAGTAGCCAGCGTCATCGACAACATCGGCTTGCCGTACAGCGCCCTGAACTACACCTATAGCACGTCGGCCCCGGTGGGACCGGAGGACGCCGACATCATGATTTCGCTGGCGGAAAATCACCGGCCAACCGACGTGTACATTCACGATTTGCGATTGCGCCTGACACGGGAGTACCCCGGCGTGATGTTCTATTTTCCCCCGGCCGACATCGTCACCCAGATTCTCAACTTTGGGCTGCCTGCGCCCATCGATATCCAGGTGATCGGGCGGGACGTCGAGGCGGACCACGAGTTCGCAAATGATCTGCTCCGGCAGTTGAATAAGGTCACCGGCATCGCCGACCTGCGCATCCAGCAACCCTTCAACCAGCCGAAGTTGCACATCAACGTGGATCGCACCAAGACGATTCAGGCCGGCTTTACGCAGCGCGAAGTGGCCGGCAATCTCCTGGTCGCCTTGAGCGGCAGTTTTCAGACTTCTCCTTCCTTCTGGCTGGATCCCAAATCGGGTGTGACCTACACGGTGGCCACCGAATCTCCGCAATATGGATTTGATTCGTTGCAAGACCTGGAAAACATCCCCGTGACGGGCAGCAGCCACGCGCCCTGGCAAATGCTCGGGAATCTGGGAACAATCACCCGAGGAGCGGGAATGGCCACAGTTTCGCATTACGACGCGCAGCCCGTGATCGACATCTTTGGATCGACGCAGGGGCGCGATTTGGGCGGAGTCGCCAGCGAGGTCGAATCCATCGTCGATCGCAACCGCAGCCGGCTTCCCCGCGGAGCACAAGTTGTCGTCCGCGGACAGATTGCGACGATGGAGTCCTCCTTCCTGGGCTTGTTCGCGGGTCTGGCGTTCGCCATTCTTTTGATTTATCTGCTGATTGTCGTGAATTTCCAGTCCTGGCTCGATCCGCTGATCATTATTTCGGCGCTGCCCGCCGCGCTTGCCGGAATTGTGTGGATGCTGTTTCTGACGCATACGACCATCAGCGTGCCGGCGCTGACCGGTTCCATCATGTGCATGGGCGTCGCGACGGCGAACAGTATTCTGGTCGTCAGCTTTTCCAAGGACCGGGTCCGCGAGGGGCAGAAACCTTTGGAGGCCGCCGAGGAAGCGGGTTTCACGCGCTTTCGGCCCGTGATCATGACCGCGTTGGCCATGATCATCGGCATGGTGCCAATGGCGCTGGGCCTGGGAGAAGGCGGCGAGCAGAACGCCCCGCTGGGCCGCGCGGTCATTGGAGGGCTTGTGTTTGCGACCGTGGCGACGCTGCTATTTGTTCCCGCGGTCTATAGCCTGGTTCACGGACTGCGCAAGGACGCGACGAAATCGGCGGTGCTGGAGCTGCCGGGCGATTAGGTTTTTGTTTTTCGGAGGATCAGATGCAGGCTGTTGGAAATCGGCGGAACGCCACGCGAACCCCGGACCCAAGGCGGGTTGGGTGCGGCGGGCCGTCCACTTCGGGATCTGCCGCCACGCGAGCCGTCGTATTGTTATTGATGGTGATCGTGGTCGCGCTGGCTGTGATCTGGGGAATATCGAGCCGCCGCCGGACGAACGCGCAACTGGCCCAGGAAACGCAGGCACTCGCGGTTCCGGTGGTGGCCGTGATCCATCCAAAGGTGGGCGCGCCGCAACAGGAAATCGTGCTGCCCGGCGACATGCAGCCTTTTACCGACGCTCCCATTTACGCGCGAACGAACGGTTATCTGAAGAAGTGGTATGTGGACATCGGCGCGCGCGTCAAGGCCGGCGAATTACTGGCCGAGATTGACGCGCCCGAAGTCGACCAGCAACTCCAGCAGGCGCGCGCCGACCTGGCCACGGCGCAGGTCAATCTGCACCTGGCGGAAATTACCGCGAACCGTTACAAGGATTTGCTGAAAACCGAATCGGTGGCCCAGCAGGACGTGGACAACGCCATAGGGAATTACGACGCGCGCAACACGGCCGTGGCGTCGGCGCAATCCAACGTCAAGCGCCTGCAGGAGACACAATCCTTCGAGAAGATTTACGCACCGTTCGACGGAGTGATCACCGCGCGCAACACCGACATCGGCGCGCTGATCGATTCGGGAAGCAGCGGGGGCACGGCGCGCGAATTATTTCACATCGCCGCCGTCAACCAGCTGCGGGTCTACGTCAACGTTCCGCAGATTTATTCCGCGCACGTGAGATCCGGACTGCGCGCCGACCTGCTCTTGAATGAATTCCCCGGCCGCAAGTTTGAAGGGACCGTCGTGCGGAATTCCGGAGCGATCGACAGCACCACGCGCACGCTGCTCGCCGAGATCGACGTCAATAATCCGACCGGCGAATTGAAACCCGGCGCGTATGCGGAAGTCCATTTGAAGCTGCCCACGTCCGTAACCACGTTCACTCTGCCCGTCAACGCGACCATCTTCAAATCCGCGGGCATGCAGGTGGCCACGGTGAAGGACGGCAAGACCATCGCGCTGGTTCCGATTACGCCCGGCCGCGATTTCGGCGCGGAAATCGAAATCCTGGCGGGATTGAAAGCCGGCGATTCGGTGGTCATCAATCCCCCGGACTCGCTGAGCGACGGCGAGGAAGTGAAAGTGTTGCAGCCGCAACCGGCCGCCCAGAGGCAACCATGAAGCCCCCCTGGACCGATATCCGTTTCTCTCATCGAATTGAAAAAATCGTTTCCTCGTCCGCATTTGCGGGCCTCTGTCCTTGTCCTTTTATTGCTCGAAGGCTGTTCGGTGGGCCCCAAGTACTCGAAGCCCACGACGCAGATTCCGATCGCGTACAAGGAAACCGGGACCTGGAAACCGGCCGAGCCCAGCGACGATGAGCGCAAGGGCAAGTGGTGGACAATTTTTCAGGATCCTGAACTGAACACGCTGGAAGAACAATTGACGGTCTCGAACCAGACGCTGCGGGCCGCCGCGGACCGCTTCCAGGAGGCCCGCGACGAGGTGCAAATTTCGCGCTCCGCGCAATTTCCGCTCGTGACACGTAGCCGCGTCGGCAACCCGCCAGCGACAATCCAACGGTCGCGCGCTGAAAGGCGCAACCTCGCCGACCTATTACTCGGATTATCTTCTCGCGGGAGATGTTTCCTACGAACCGGACGTCTGGGGCAGAGTCCGAATGGTCGTGCAATCCAGCCGCGCCCAGGCGCAGGCCACGGCCGCCGATCTGGAAACCGTGAACCTGAGCCTTCATGCGGAACTTGCCCTGGACTACTTGACCCTGCGCGGGCTTGACGCCCAGAAGCAACTGTTTGATTCCAACGTGACCGCTTTTGAAAGTGCGCTCGACCTTACGCAAAGCCGGTTTCAGGGCGGGCTGGCTTCACGGGAAGACGTGGATCTGGCGACGACCGAGCTGGAACAGACGCGCGCGCAGGATATCGACATTACTTCGGCGCGCGATCAATTTGAACATGCGGTTGCCGTACTGGTCGGGCAGCCCGCCTCCACGTTTCATTTGCCGCCGGTGGATCAGATGCCCGCCGCGCCGCCGATTCCCGCGACCGGATTGCCTTCGGAATTATTGGAACGCCGCCCGGACATCGCCGGCGCGGAAAGGCGCGTCGCGCTGGCCAACGTGCAAATCGGCCTGGCTCGTGAGGCTTACTTCCCCACTTTCATGCTCGGACTGGCCGCAGGCTTTGAATCCGGCAAATTCACTTCCTGGCTCACCGGGCCCAGCACGCTATGGACGGTGGGAGCCACGGCACTGGAAACCGCGTACGACGCCGGGAAGCGGCGCGCGATTTCCGATCAGGCCAAGGCCTCCTACGATGAAATGGCCGCGGATTACCAGCAAACCGTGCTGAGCGCGTTTCAAGAGGTGGAGGATTCGCTTTCGGATTTGCGGGTTCTGGAGGAAGAATCCAAAACGCAGGATGCCGCGGTGGCGGCCGCGAATCGTTCGCTCGAGCAGGCCACCAACCGTTACAAAGGCGGTCTGGAAAATTATCTGACGGTGATTACCGCGCAATCCGCAGCGCTCACCAATCAGCGCACCGCGGTCAGCCTGCTCACGCGCCGCATGACGTCCACGGTCCTGCTGGTGAAGGCCTTGGGCGGCGGCTGGGATGTTTCCAAATTGGCTCCGGTCGACTAGAATCCATGCACTTGCATGGGCGATGAAGATCGCCTCTCCAAATCTCTTTGAACGAAGGGATAACCCGATGAAGTGCAATCCACGCAAATTTTGCGGCCTGGCGGTTTGGATACTCTCGTTCGCAACGCTGGCCTCCGCGCTGGCCGCCGTGGGCGGTTACCACCTGATCAAGAAAATTCCGATTGCGGGCGATGCCGGCTGGGATTACGTGGCTGCGGACACGGATGGCCGCCGTCTGTTTGTTTCGCACGGCACGGAAATCGTGGTGCTCGACCTCGATTCCGGTGCGGTGGTCGGGAAAATTGCAGGCGGAGACGACACGCACGGCGCCGCCATTGCGCGCGATCTCGGACGAGGTTTCATCAGCGCCTCCGATCCGGGTTCGGTGACGATCTTCGATTTGAAAACGCTCGCGGTAATCGACAAAGTGCGAGTGGGCGACGACCCCAACGGAATCATCTACGATCACAAAACGGGACGCGTGTTTACCGCGGATCGCGGGAGCAAGCGCCTTACGGCCATCGACGCCAAAACCGGAAAGATCGTGGCCACTTCCGAAAATCTCGCCGGGAGAACCGAGCACCTTGCTTCGGATGACGCCGGCCATATTTTCCTGAACATGCAGAGCCTCAACACGACTCTGAAATTCGACGCGCAAACCTTGAAGCTGCTGGCGACCTGGCCCACCGCTCCCTGCGGTTTGCCCAGCAGCATGGATATGGACCGCGCGCACGGGCGCGTGTTCGTCGGATGCCGCAGCGGAGACATGGCCGTGCTGGACGCGGAAACCGGGAAAATTGTAGCGACGCAGCCGATGGGCAAGGGCGTGGACGCTTGTGAATTCAATCCCGCCACGGCGCTCATCTACTGCTCCACCGGGGCCGATGGCAACCTCTGGGTCTTCCACGAAGACACGCCCGATCAATATTCCTTGGTGGAATCGGTGAAAACGCAGGATGGCGCCAGGACCATGGCTCTCGATCGAAAAACCGGGAATGTGTACCTGGCGGTTGCGGGATTCGGCCCGCGCCCGGCTGCCACGCCGGATAAGCCCGCGCCGAGGCCGCCGATTCTTCCCGGCACGTTTAACGTGCTGGTCATGGGGCGGTAGATTTTCAAGTAGTTGTTAATTCGCACGGGCATCCGCCGTGGCGGACCTCGGTGGATGCCCTACAACTTTAACCTCGCCAGCCTAGTTCTTGTGATTCTTGTCCCCGCCGCCGTGCTCCGTCTTGCAAATCTCGCACATCGTTGGGGGTTCCGTGTTGTCGACCAGATGCTTCACCGGTTTGAGCGTCTTCAGGTAGGCGAAAACCGCTTTCAGATCGTCGTCCGTCATATTCCGATAGACGAACCAGGGCATGATTTGATTCAGCGTCCGCGCTTTCACCACACCGGTTCGAATCGTTTGCAGAAATAAGGCTTCGTCGTAATACGGAATTCCCGACGGGTCGGGCGTCAGGTTCGCGGTCGCAACCTTGCCCCACGGGCCGTCGAAGATTTGACCGCCCGCGTAATTCCATTCCGACAAGCGGCTGGCCTTGTTGATCGATCGGCGTGTGGCAATCGGCGCAGCCCGCCGCCGTGACCAGAAATTCGCCGCGCTTGACCTGCTGGGAGAGGTCGGGATCGGGTACCGGCGCAGTGATCGGCTGGGGAACACCGCGGATGAGGTATTTGACGGGAAAGATGATTTCCGTCTGCGGCAAAGGATTATGAACGGGCGGCAGCGAGCGGATGTACACGATGATCGACGCCAAATCCTCATCCGAAAGGTGCCGGAAATTCTCATAGGGCATCATGGGAAACAGCGTGCGGCCATCGTGGCCGATCCCTTCGCGAATCGCCCTGGCCAGCGCGTCATCGCTCCAGGTGCCCGCTCCCGTCTCGGGATCGGGCGTAATGTTTGGCGCGACAACCCGCCCCGGGAGGCCTTTCATCACCGAAAAATCCATTCCTGCACCTTCCATTCCCGGAACGATCGGAGCGTCATGCTGGGTCCAATCGTGCGGCGAGTGGCAATCCATGCAGGGCGTCACGCCTTCCACCAGATATTTCCCGCGCGACCATCGCTGCGGCGTGCGTTCAAATACGCGACTGGTCAGCGGCCGGACGCGCGGGCCGATGAACGGACGCCACCCGATGGTGAACGTGATGGCTGCCGCGAGAAGCACCGCCAGACAGGCGACCACGGTCAGAACGATTTTCATGAAGCGCTTCACAGTGCGTTCCTCCTAATCCCAGTTGAAATGGAAAATCTTTATTCGATCATGGCGACGCGCCGCGCGTGACGGCCGCCCGCAAACGGCGTGGTGAGCCACACCTTCACGATCTCCAGCGCCAATTCCTCGGGAATCATGCGCTGGCCGAGCGAAAGAACGTTGCTGTCATTGTGTTCGCGCGCCAGCCGGGCCGTCTCCAGGCTCCAGCAGAGCGCGCAGCGCACGCCGCACACCTTGTTTGCGACGATGGCCTCGCCGTTTCCGGATCCGCCCAGCACGATCCCGCGTTCGCACTCGCCGCCGGCCACCGCCTGCGCCGCCGGGCGGATGAACAGGGGATAATCCACCGGCTCCGCGCTGAATGTGCCGAAATCCTTCACTTCATGGCCCAGTCCGGCCAAAAGTATTTTTATCTCTTCTTTGTATTCAAACCCCGCATGGTCGGAACCGATGGCGACTTTCACGGGCCACAGCATAGGGTGGGCGAATTCAGGCTGTCAAGCGCCGGCGCGACACTGGCGGGAAAGACGGGCTAATGGAATTTTACTGCATGCGCCCCAACTGATAATTCAGGTAGGCGATCTGGCCTTGGTAATCGTACTGCGCGCTGACTTTGGCGATTTCCGCCTGTGTCTGGTTCAATTGCGCCTGGCTCAGCTCGACAATGGAACTCAGGCCAAGTCCGTAACGCGATTGCGCCAGATCGAACGCTTGCGTGGCATTGTTCAGAAGCTGCTCGGTCACCGAAAGGCGCTGGAATGCGGAGTTGGCGTTGAGCCACGCGGCGCGGACGTCGCGCACGACGCGGTCTTGCAGGTCGCGCAGAAACTGTTCCTGCGCCTTGGCGCGCGCCGTCGCTTCATTCTTGCGCGCAGTGAACAGGCGCCCGTTGAAGATCGGTACGTTCACGTTGAATCCCGCGGCCGCGTAACGGCTGGACAGCGTGTCCTGACGGTAGGGGATGAGACCCGCGACGCCCACCGCGGAAATCGTCGGGAACCAAAGGTCGCGCTCGGCCGTGGCGTAACTCTGCGCCGATTTCACGTTGAGGTCCTGGCCGATCAGCTCCGGCCGGTTCTGCAACGCTTCCCGAAGCAACGGCGCGAAATCCAATGGCGGAGATGGCTGCGCCGGCTGGTCCGCAAGCACAAACGTGCGCTGGTCCGAATATCCGAGGGCCGCGGAAAGATCGGCGAACGAGGATTGCACATCATTCTGCGCCTGGATCAGCAGCAGTTGGGCCTGCGCCAGATCCACATTCGCAAAACTCACGTCCAGTCCGGATTTCAAGCTGCTTTTTTGCAACGCGCTGGTCTGATCGGCCACGAGTTGCCGCGATTTCACGGTCTGTTCGGCCACTTGCAGAACCGCCTGGGATTTCAAAACCGCGAAGTACGCCTGATTCACACGAAGCAGAACGTCGGCGCGCGTGGCCGTCACATTTTCTTGCTCCGCTTTGGCATGCAGGTTCGAGCTCTTCACGAGTTCATAGGTCCTGCCGAAGTCGGTGACCAACTGGTTCACGGCGACGCCATCGGCGAACCGGTCGTAAATGATCGGGTTGTTCAGGACACCGGCGGCGACGCGGCTGTCGTGTTCCGCCTCGACGCCGGTGAGGCTGCCGTACGCTTGGGGATAATAGGAGGACTTGGCTTCCGTGACCTGCGCCGCTGCGGCCGAAGCCAATTGCGTAGCCGCCTGAATCTGCGGATGGTTTTGGATTGCAATCTGTTCGGCTTGCTGGAGCGTGAGCGCCTGAGGCGTCTGGGGCGCTTGCCCGCGGCATGGAATCGCCGCCAGAAATAAAATGCCGAGAAACACCGACGCGCCACGCATTAGTGCGCCTCCTGAGAAGCAATAGATGAACTCCCGGCTTCGCGGCGCTCGTAAATGAGCAGGTACGCCGCGGGAACCACGAAAACCGTGAGGACGATGGAGGAAGCAAGTCCGCCGATGATGGCCAGCGCCAGCGGAGCGTAGGCCTCGCTGCCGGTTTCCAGTTTCAGCGCCATGGGCAAGAGTCCGACGATCGTTGCGAGAGAAGTCATCAAGATCGGGCGCAGGCGGATGCGGCACGCGTCCGCGATCGCCTCGCGTACGCTGTGGCCTTCGCCGCGCAGCACATTGGCGAAATCCACGATCAAGATGCTGTTGGAAACGACCATTCCCTGCAGCATCACCACGCCCATCAACGACTGAATGTTCAGCGTCGTGCCCGAAAGCGCCAGCGTGACCAGGACTCCGATCAGACCCGTGGGCACCGCAAGAATGATCAGCACCGGATCGAGGAAGGAAGTAAATTGCGCGACCAGAACCAGGTACGCCAGAAGCACCGCGAGCACGAGGCCGAATCCGAAACTCCGGAACGACGATTGCATGGTGACCACCAGCCCTCGAATGTTCAGGCGGATATTCGGCGGGAGTTTTGTATCGGCGACAGTCTTGGAAATCGCCGTCGAAATTTTTCCAAGATCCTCTCCGGTCGGCGCCACGTACACGTCAATGCTTCTTTGCAACTGGTAGTGATCCACTTCGGTCGGAGAAAGCCTTAGGCTCACGTCGGCGACCTGATTCAAATATGTCGGCATCTTCAGACCGGGAGCGCGCAGCGGCATCGCTTTCAGGTCCTCCAGCGACTTCACCTGATTCTCCGGATACTGCACAGTCACGAAATAATTGTTTCCATTTTTCGGATCGACCCAGTAGCTCGGAGCGATCATGGCGTCCGAAGTCAGCGAGGTGATGAGGTTGTCGATGACTTCTTTCGGGTCGAGCCCCAACTGGCTGGCGCGGTTGCGGTCCACATTCACCTGCAGCGCGGGATAGTCCATGTCCTGTGGAACGTATACGTCGGAGACTCCCGGAATCGCCCGGAACTGGCGCGCCAGGTCCTCGGCAATGCGATCGTCGGTCTGCAAGTCCGCTCCGCTAACCTGCACGTCAATCGGCGCCGGAGCGCCCTGGTTCAAAACCGAATCCACCAGACCACCGGCTTGAAAGTAGGTGCGCAGTTCCGGCAACTCGCGGGCTACGCGTTCCCGCGTTTTGTTCATATAGACGAAGCTGCTGACCTTATGCTCTTCGTTGAGACCCACCTGAATGAACGCGGTATGCATTCCCGAATTCGGCGTGAATAGCGCGGACAAGTCGGACATCAGGCCGATGTTCGAGACTACGGTATTCAATTCCTCGGGCGGGACGACCTGGCGCACGATGTTCTCGACTTTTTTCACGTACTCTTCGGTTGACTCGATGCGTGTCCCCGTGGGCGCCTTCACGTTGATGATGAATTGCCCGGCATCGGTCCGGGGAAAAAACGAGACGCCTATGAACGGATACACAAGGAAACTCAGCAGAAAAAGCACGCCGAAGGCGTAGAGAACCTGCCGGGGATGGTCGAGCGCTTTACGCACCCAGCGCTCGTAGAAGTTCAGCAACTGGTCGAATTTCGCGTTGAACGAGGTGTGAAATCTCGCTCCCCAGGATCGATTCGCCGCGTCCGCGCCTTCTCCGTGCGCGTGCATGGCCTTGAGATATTTCGAGCAAAACAATGGCACGACGCTGACCGCGACAAAGTAGGAGGCAAATAGCGCGATCACCACGGCCAGGGCCAGCGCCGTGAACAAATACTTGCTCACGCCGAACAGGAACGTCACCGGGAAGAACACGACGACCGCGATCAGCGTGATGGCCAGAACCGCGAGAGCCACTTCGTTGGCGCCGCTCACCGCCGCCGTGGCCGGATCCTCCCCGTGTTCGATGTGACGAAAGATATTTTCGAGCACGACCACGGAATTGTCGATGAGGCGGGAAAACGCCAGAGCCAACCCGCTGAGAACCATGCTGTCGATCGACCGGTTTCCCGTATACAGCACAAAAAACACGATCATGACCGAAAGCGGAATGGAAAGCAGAACGGCAATTGTCGCGCGGAAACTGCCGAGAAAGATCAGGACCATGATGGCGGTCAGAACCAGTCCGATGCTGCCTTCGCGAACCACGGTGGAAATGGCCTGCTTGACGAACACGGATTGATCGAAGACCACGTGCGCCTTGAGCTCCGCGGGAATGTCGCGCAGCGTGAGGATGGCGTCCTTGATCCCGTTCACGACGGCAATAGTGTTGGTATCTCCGCCTTGCTTCTGGACGGCCACGTACACCGATTTCTGGCCGTCCACGCGGACGATGTTGTACTGCATTGCGGCGCCATCGGTGGCTTTGCCGACGTCGGAAAGAAATACGGACTTCTGCCCTTCCGTTTTCAGGGGAATGTCGTTGAGGGAAGCCGCATCGGAGACCTGCGCGTTGGTATAGATGTTGTAATCCATGGGCCCGATGCGTACGTCGCCGGCCGGCAAAATTAAATTCGAAGAATTCGTCGCGCGAACCACGTCCATGGGGCTCAACTGGTGCGCCTGCAATTTCAGCGGATCGACGTACACCATGATCTGCCGGTACTTGCCGCCGAAAGGAGGCGGGACGGTGGCGCCGGGAACGCCGGCGATTTGATTGCGGATCTGATATTGCAAATAGTCGTGGAGCTGTGTTTCGTCAAGACCTTCGCCGGACACGGTCAGCAGGCACACCGGCAAGCTTGACGCATCCACCTTCATGACCACGGGTGGGAGCGTGCCCTGCGGCAATCGGCGCAAGTCGGCCATGGCCAGGTTGGAGATTTGCGTGACGTCGGCGTTGGCGTCCGTGCCGGGTTGAAAATAAATCTTGATCAGGCTGACTCCGGTCATCGACCGCGATTCCATATGGTCGATGCCCGCGGCCAGCGTGAAAAAACGCTCGAACGTGTCCGTGATGTCCGCTTCAATCTGCTGGGGCGGCATGCCGCTGTAAAAAGTGGCCACCAGAACCACCGGAATATTGATGGGAGGAAACATGTCCACGGGCATGCGCGCCACGCTGGTCATTCCGAGCACGCAGACAAACAGGCAAACCACGATCAGCAAATACGGATGTCGAACTGCAAATGAGGGCATAAGTAAAGGCTCCTATTCCGTTACGGAAGGCACAACGACCTTGGGGGAAACCAGTTCTCCCGCTTTGAACTGCCCTTGCGAACCGAAAATGATGGTCTCGTTTTCGCGCAGGCCCGAAGTGATTTCCACCTGGTTTGCGGATTGCATGCCCAGCAGCACGTCGCGACTCTCGACCTTATTGTTCGAGTCGACGACCAGGACCGCGCCTTTCCCACCGCCAGAGGAGCGGATCGCCTGAATGGGCACGGTGAGGACATTGGCCGCCGAGTGCAGCGGGATTTTCACGGAGGCGTACATTCCGGGCACCAGTTCGTACTTGGGATTGGGAACATCTATTTCGGTGTGCATGGTCCGCGTGGTCGTGTCAATCTGATCGGAGAAGCGCGCGATTTTTCCGTTGAAGGTTTTGTGGATTCCGGAAACTTCCACGGCGATCGTTTGGCCGGCATGGATTTCGGGAACGGCCCTTTCCGGAACGGGAATCACCAGCCGCAAGAGATTGTTTTGCGCCAGCCGGCACAAGCCCGAATCGCTTTTGTTGGACGCCGTTCCGGCCGGAAGCAGCGCGCCCTTGTACGCGTAGATCTGCGTGACCACGCCGTCGAACGGCGCCGTCATTCGCGCATAGTCGAACATGGCCTGATCTTTTCCAAGCGCCGCCTTGGCTACCTGCAATCCCTGCTCGGCAGCGGAAATCGCGGCTTTCTCCGAGGACACGCTGGCACCGGCTTCCAGGTCCTTCCCCTGGGCCACGTCGATTTCCTGCTGCGCGACGAGTTCCGGGCGGGATTTCTGCACGTCGGCCAGGCGCGTGTAGGTCACGTGCGCTACGTTGTACGCCGACTGCGCCCGGTTGAGTTCCTCACGCGCCCGCGCCAGGTCCTGCTCGCTTCGCCGAACCGAGGCTTCGTCCTGTTGCAGTTGCTGCTGCAACTCCGGAATTTCCAGCACCGCCAGGACCTCTCCCTGTTTCACGTGCGTTCCGTAGTCCACGTTGAGTTTCTGGATGTAGCCGGAGACTTTGGCGAAGACGTCGACTTCCTGGAACGGCTGAAATTCCGACGCGATTTCCAGATTATCCGCAAGGTCTCCGCGCGTCACTTTAATAACTGCGGCGGAAGGCGCGTTGGCCGCGTCATCCGCATTAGCCTGGTGCCCTCCGCCGCAGCCGCATGCGAACCCGAATAGAGCGAGCAGTACAAAACACGATGGCGTTTTCATCCGACTCATAAAAATCACCTCTGGGCGTTGCGTCAATCGAGTCATCGCTGACTTTCCTTCCTCTTTTGTCCGAGAGCGCTGACCTCGGTGCGAAGATTCGCGACCGTGAAATCGGTGGAACGGCACAGCTGAATAATGCGATTCTCCTGTTCGCTCATTTCCCGCGCGACGCCGGGGAGCTTGTCCGCAATTTCAAACGGAATCGTCTGCACCCCGTGCAGATCACCGTGAATCAAGTCCCCGGGCTGGACTTCCATGCTCCCGACGACAACCGGCTTTCCAAAATCGAATATATGCGCGAAGGCATGAGACACGGAAACATTCCCCGCAAACATTTGAAACGGAAGCTCCCGGCCCGTTGGCAGATTGCGGACCGCTCCGTTGGTCACCAGTCCAATGCATCCCAGGGCCTTGAGGATATTCGCATGCACATCTCCGACAAAGGATCCCCGCCCGGGGGTTTCGTCCATGTCCTGCAGGATCAGAACTCTCGGCGCGGGAATGCTCAAAACATGATCCAGCCAGTCCAGACGGTAGTAGTAGCTGTGCCCTTCCATGGGCGGCGCACACGTTCGCACGCGCGCCGTGGCCGCATAGCCGACCATCCGGGGAAGATCGGGAAACATGCATTGCACGTTGGAATCGGTGAATCCCTGGTTCCGCAAGCGAACATCGAACGCCTCAATCGCGTTCGCAACGCTGCACGAATCAAGCCCGCGCAATTGCTCCAGCTGGGCCGACTCCAATTGACGAGTTTTCACAATGGCTCCTGTTCGGCAGCATGCCCCGGTAAGTCGGGGACGGTATCATGCGATTCTGGCTTCAGCAATCTTCGGATATCGGATGTCCGCAAGGGGCAACCCCCAAGTGCGGTTAGACGCAGGGCGGAGCGCGAAGTTGGCGATGGGAGAAAAAGCGGTCGGAGCGGCTGGAAGGCGGTTCTTCGAGCCGGTGAAACAAACTCGCCGCCACCATCGGCAGCGAAACGCCGGATGGCAACACACAAGTGTTCAGCGGGTCCCCAAACAGACATTTGAACGGCGCCGCGAATTTCGAGGTGTGTCCCGCGGAAATCGACAGGACTGCGCTGGAGGACGGCAGCCCGTTTTCAGTCATCAGGGGGAGAAAGCTCCATTGCACCAGGCCCAAAAACAATACGACCATCAGGATCAGGCAGAAAGCACAACGGCGGGTTGTGGCGCGGTCTGAAATCATTTCTCGCCCCCCCTCAACGCGGATGCGGGGCTATGCTACGCTATTGAAGCTAGCACTTTGTTAGAAAGCATGTCAAGAATCGAGCCTGCATCTGGTAACTCTGCACGGTCGGGGAGACGTCCGGCGGCGCGGGCGCAAAACAAAAAAGGGTGACTCCACATGCGCGGTAACGTTCTATTTGTTGAGGATGAGGAGGCTTTGCGGATGACGGTGGGCGACCGCCTGCGCAACGAAGGATACGCCGTGGAATACGCCGCAAACGGAAATGAAGGCTATGAAAAAGCCACCCAGCTTCCCTTCGACCTGATTATCCTCGACGTGATGCTGCCCGGGAAAAGCGGGTTCGACGTCTGCAAGCAGATTCGCGAAGCCGGCCTGATTACCCCGGTCCTGATGCTGACCGCGCGCGGGCAGACCAGCGACAAAGTCAACGGCCTGAAGATCGGCGCCGACGATTACGTCACAAAACCGTTCAACATGCTCGAATTGATGGCCCGCGTCGAGGCCCTGCTGCGGCGCGCTCCCTTCCGCCCGGACGATCAATCCGGCGTGTTCGATTTCGGATCCATCCACGTGGATCTGGTGGGCACGGAAGCGACGCGCGATGGAATTCCCGTCGATTTATCCGCCCGCGAATTCCAACTCCTTCGCTATTTCATCGAGCACCGCGGCGCAACGCTCTCCCGGGAAGAACTGCTGAAACAGGTGTGGGGCTATAGCGCGGATATGTATACACGAACCGTGGACGTGCATGTTGCCGGCCTGCGGCAAAAGCTGGAGGACGACCCCAAGCAGCCAAAATTCATTTTGACCGTGCAGGGGCTGGGATATAAGTTCAAGGCTTAGCCGCAGTCTTGCCGTCGTTTTCGGATGAATCCAACGAACCATGAAATTGCCGATCAAAGAGCGCGCGTTCCACACCGGCATGGTGATCCTGGCCACGATCGTGGTCCTGGTCCTGGCGGCGCTGCAGTACCGCTGGAGCAATCAGGTCAGTGAAGCCACCAGCATCCGCCTGGCGGATAGCCTGCAGATGTCCATGATCAACTGGCATCTCGATTTTTTCCGCGATTTTTCCGAAATCTGCATCGCCATGAACGCGGACTCGGACGTCACCAAGCCTGACGATTGGAACGAATACGCCCGCCGGTTCGCGGTGTGGAAGAAATCCACGGCGCATCCCGACCTGGTTGCAAACTTTTACCTGATGGAATTCAAGGAAGGTCAGGCTCCGGATGTGCTCCGGCTTGATATCCGCACGGCGCACTTTGAGGCGGCGAAATTGACGCTCGACATTTCCCCTTTGCGCAAGGAATTGAAAGATGGAGTGTCCCAGGCGGCTTCGCAAGGCCTCTCCGGGCCGGGGGATGACATGCAAGGCCCGCTTTCCCAGGCGGTTGACAGGGAATTCGCGGACCGTTTTTATGCAGGCGGCCCGCTGGCCGGCTGGCAATTTGAAACCAGCATTCCGGCGCTGGTTCGTCCCATCCCCAACGTCGATCCCGCCACTACCGGGAGTGGAAACACCGGCCGCCGTGGGGGGCTGTGGATCGTCATGGTCCTGAACGAAAAAACCATTGAGGATCAGCTTCTGCCCGATCTCGCGGAGCGATATTTCCGGGGAACGGAAGGGCTGGATTATCAGGTTGCGGTCGTTGCCAGAAGCAAACCGGAGCACCTGTTGTACACCTCCGATGCGGGCTTCGGTGAGCAGGAAGTTACCGACGCCGACGGCACGATGAATATCTTCGGCCGCCTGCAAGACGCGGGGCCCGGATCGCCAATCCAGATTTTTCATACGCCTTCCGAAAACAAAGGCCCCGCGGCGTCCGTGGGAATTACCTGGTTTCCGCTGCTGCGCCTGAAGGGGGATGAACAGGACTGGCGCCTGGTGGTGCGCCACCGCCGGGGAGGAGCGCTGGGCGCGTTCGTCGCGGATTCGCGCCGCCGCGACCTGACCATCAGCTTCGGCGTGCTCTTCCTGCTGGTGATCAGCATCGCCATCCTGATCATCACCAGCATGCGCGCACAGCGCCTGGCCAAATTGCAGATGGACTTCGTCACCGCGGTCTCGCACGAATTGCGCACGCCGCTCACGGTCATCAGTTCGGCGGCTGAAAACATCGCGCACGGCGTGGTCGAGGGAAAAACCCAGCTGGAGCAATACGGAACGGTCATCGGCAGCCAGGCCAGAAAATTATTCGAGATGGTGGAGCAGATTCTTCTGTTCGCGGCCATACGCGAGGGCCACCAGCGCTATATCCTGCGGCCGATCGAGGTCGCGGAAATTCTGGACGCGGCACTTTCCAGCACCGCGGGGCTTGTCCGCACGGCTCATTTCCAGGTGGAGCAGGAGATCGAACCGAATCTCCCTCAAATCCTCGGCGACCTTTCCGCGCTCTCCCAGTGCCTGCAAAATCTGATCACCAACGCGTTGAAATACGGCAGCGAACAGCGCTGGATCGGCATACAAGCGCGGCTCGCCGAACATGGGTTGCACGGGAGGGAAATCCAGATCGGCGTTTCCGACCGCGGCATCGGCATCGAGGCAGGCGAGCTACCGCATATTTTTGAACCGTTTTACCGCAGCCCCTCGGTGATGGCCGCTCAAATCCACGGCACCGGATTGGGTTTACCGCTGGCGAAGAGCATCGTGGAAGCCATGAAAGGCCACCTGACCGTCCGTAGCACACCGGGCCGCGGGAGCACATTCACAATGCACTTGCCATGCGCGGAGCATTCGGCGAAGCAGGCGGATGCGAAGACGAGCGCGGCGATATCTTCCTCCCCTACCGCATCCTCCTTGTAGTCTGGCCGAGCGACTAACGTATGGCTGTACAATGACTTAGGAGGCATATCTGCGTAGCGTGCGCCTTCCCTAGGGCGCTTCCAACGTAAAGACATGCCGCCCAAAGGCAGGCGCTACATTAACCAGAATTGTCCTATTACCAGATTCCAATGGCGCTCGGTTCCAGCGGACCCAACCCGATCATTTTTACAACATCCTTACAGAGGCAAGTATGTGCTTCGTTGTATTTTTGCCCAGACGGATTGGATTGGGTGGTCCCTGTTTGGGACGCCGTCGTGGATGCTTCCTTCCCGCAAGAGTTTGAAAGGACCGTGAACCATTGATGAGGATCGCTGGCAGCTCTCCCGTGGACCAATCTCCGCAGCATGAGCGGATCGTCCAGTCCCAAGTTGTCTCGCTCAGGAATACCGCTCACCGAATCCTCACGGCGATCCTTGTCGCCGCCGCCTTGATTCTCTCCGTGGCGCCCGCACTGGCACAAATGAATACAGGCGAAATCGACGGTGTTGTCCGGGACCCTTCCGGAGCGGTGATTGTCAGCGCGGCTATTGCCGCCGTCGAATCCGGGACACAACTGAAATATTCCACCAGGACAAATGAATCCGGGGAATTTCTGCTGGCGCAGCTTCCGGTCGGAGAATACACCCTCACGGTGAGCAAGGATGGTTTTAAGCAAGCCGTACAATCCAAAATTTCCATGCACGCCGGCGATCGCCTGCGTCAGGCCTTCACCCTGGAACTTGGCATGCAAAGCGAGACGGTAACGATCAGCGCCAATCAAAGTTTGTTGCAAGTCGAATCGGCCGCCATTCAGGATACCGTCGAGCAACAACAGGTCATGAATCTCCCGCTCAAGGGCCGCCAATTCATCGACCTGGTGGGGACCACGCCGGGCATGACGCATGCACCCTCCGGCACGCGCGGCGGAGCGCTGCAGCAAACCGGGCAGACCTGGGGAATTCTCGGCCAGCGCGGCGGCCATAACCTGTATCTAGTGGACGGCGTAACCATCACCGATGAGTATTACAACAATATGGTTTTGAATCCGTCGATCGACTCCATTCAGGAATTCAGCGTGAATCAGACCTCCTACAACGCGGAATTTGGCGGCAAATCCGGCGGGGTTATCAACGTCATTACCAAGTCCGGAAGCAATCGGTTTCACGGCAGCCTGTTTGAATTCGTGCGCAACGACGTGTTCAACGCCAGGAATTTTTTCAGCTCGCCGACTGACCCCAATCCTCCCTTCCAGCAGAACCAGTTCGGCGGCAGTTTTGGCGGGCCGATTCAACGGGACAAGACATTTTTCTTCGTGAACTATGAGGGCCAGCGCACGCATCAGACCCTGACGCAACTGTTCACGGTGCCCACGGACCCGGAACGCGCGGGAAATTTCACGGGGACAAACATTACCGTAAAAGATCCAACGACGGGAACCCCATTCGCCAACGATACGATTCCCGCGATCGATCCGGTGGCTGCCGCGATTCTGGCGAAAGTTCCGCACACGAATTTGCCGGGATTGACGCGCAACCTGCTCGCGACGGACCTCTCCACGGTCAGCATCGACCAGTACAACGCGCGATTCGATCACACCTTCTCCAACAAGGACAACGTCTTCGTTCGCGGATCGATTTTCGACGCCAATCAATTTAATCCCTTCGGACTGAGCGCGCTGAACGAAACCCTGCTCCCGGGCTTCGGCTACAATTTGCGCACGCACACCGACAATCTTTCCTCCACCTGGACTCATATTTTCAGTAATTCCTGGATCAACGAATTGCGCTTTGGCTGGCTGTGGGTGGGCGGCGGACAAACCAGCCCCAATGCCGGGACCAGCCTGGCAAGTTCCACGGGATTGCAGGGAGTAACGTCCAATCCGCTCGACACGGGATATCCGCAGGCGTCCATCTCCGGGGGATTCGCCACCATGGGAGAGCCCACGCAATATGTTTCCCGCGTGGACAACAACTACGAATTCTACGACAACCTGATCTGGCATCACGCAACGCACACCGTGAAATTCGGCGCATATTTCTTTCACCTCGATTTTGACCCGGTGAACGCGAATAACGCGAGGGGCCTGTTCAGCTTTACGGGGACTTACACGGGAAACGGCCTTGGAGATTTCCTGCTGGGAAACCCCGCGCAAGGACAGGTCGGAGTCGGAGGCCGCGGTCAATTGCTGGGCAGGACCAACTGGCTGCACACGTACATCGAGGACAGCTGGCAAATCCTGCCCAGCGTCAAGCTGGACATCGGCCTGCGCTACGAATACAACCAGAATGTTACCGACGCGAACAACAACATGGCCGTGGTGAACACGCTCGTGCCGGGGGGGCAATTCGTGATCGCCAGCAACGCCGCGGGTCAGATTTCGCCGTCCGCTTCCGCCCTGCTGGCGAATATCCCGATTCCCTATGTCACTTCCGCACAGGCCGGATGGGATACCAGCTTGTTGCAGGCTCGTCCGCTGCGCCTGGCCCCGCGCATTGGAATCGCCTGGTCGATGCCGGACCAAAAGACCGTGATCCGGTCGGGTTTCGGAATCTATACGAATCAGGCGGCCTACAGCATCATTCAAAACGCGGCGCTGAATCTTCCGTTCTATTTAGCAAAGACGGTCGCCAACAGCGGAACTTGCGCCGGCCTCACGAAGTGCAGCACGGAAGATATTCTGGCCGCAACGGCGACGGGCACGCTCAGCGCGAACAACATCAATCACAATTTTAAAATCGAGTATAATAATGTCTGGAATGTGTCGGTGCAGCGAACCTTTTCCTCATCCACATCGTTCCAGGCGCAATACATCGGGTCGTACACCGTGCATGCCGACAATTTGACGCTGCAGAATCTGTTTCCCGACAATGGATTGAATCCCGCCTCCGGCCTGCACGTTCGCCCCATTCCTCAAATGAGCGGCTTCTCTTCGGTCACCTGGGACGGTTGGGAAAAATACAACGCCCTCACGCTGACC
Organism: Terriglobia bacterium; assembly: GCA_963779275.1. Lineage (GTDB taxonomy): Bacteria > Acidobacteriota > Terriglobia > Acidiferrales > UBA7541 > Palsa-360. Next base: position 554,773 of record CAVZXL010000010.1, on the reverse strand, counting down.
TTCACGCAGCGGCTCTGGCATGGCCTCACGGTGGATTCCAATTACACTTGGTCCAAGGCGCTGGATGATGCGTCCAATCCCGGAACAAATAATGCGGGAACGAACCTGCCGCAGGACATTGAGAATATTGCCGCCGAGAAAGGCCTCTCGGATTTCGATCACCGGCACCGCTTTGTCACCAGTTTCCTGTACCGCCTCCCTTTCCTGCAGGATTCGGAAGGCTGGATCCACACGGCGTTTGCCGATTGGCAGGCCGGTGGCATCTGGACGATCGAGAGCGGATCGCCCTTTACCGTCAATCTCTCGACGGATGTGGCCAACAACGGAGTGCCACTTTCGGCGCCTTCGCAGCGCCCCAATCTTGTGTGCGACCCGAATAGCGGGCCGAAGACGACGGCGGAATGGTTCAACACATCCTGCTTTGCGACGCCCGCTGCATTCACCTATGGCAGCGCAGGCCGGGACATCGTCACCGGGCCGGGCATAGACAATTTTGACGCCACGTTCCAGAAGAATTTTCCCTTCTGGGAAAGTACCCAGCTCCAGTTTCGCGCGGATATATTTGATTTCCTCAATCATCCCAACTTCAATCAGCCGAACCGCATTTTTACGGCGACGCCGTCGGCCTTTGGATCGATCTCCAGCGCCCTTGACCCGCGCATCATGCAGTTTTCCCTGCGACTTGCGTTTTAGCCAGCCGCGTAAAAACATAAGTCGTCATTCCGAACGAAGTGAGGAATCCGTCTGGATTTGAATGCCAAAACAAGGAGGGATTCCTCACCCGCAGGAGCGGGTTCGGAATGACAACGTAGTGGGAGGCGCCTTTGGTGGCACAGGCTTCAGCCTGTGCGGTTTAGAATCTCATGCATGCGAAAACAGCACAGGCTGAAGCCTGTGCCACCGATTCACGCGGCGTCAATGCGCGTTGCGGGACGCAAAATTCGCGGCGACATTACGCGCGAACCCGGCGCCAGAATATGTACGGATCGCTGGCACGCAAATTCCAGCAATCGACGCGCTTCCGACATTTTCGGTTCCATTGGATCCTGATCCGAAAAACCTTCCGCGCGCACCACGATCACGCCGGACACATCCTGCACTTCCAGGCGCCGCACCGTGCGGTAGGGTTTCGCGCGAAATGCATTGGCAAAGCGCAAAATCGACGCCAGCAAAATCAGCGAGTGGCGCATGGGAAAGCTGTAGGCCCGCAAAATCTTGTGGTCCGGACGCGGCAATGCGCGGCGATGAAATCGCGCGATCAGCGCTACCAGTTCGAGGTCTTTCCTGGTCCATCCGGCCGGCGGAGAAATTTTGCGGATCATCCGGTAAGCCTCTTTATGATGCGGTTTGCCTTCGCGGGAATGCCCCACTTCCTGCAGCAGCGCCGCGGCCTGCAGGATGAATCGCTCCTCGAAACCGGATTCGCGCCCCACCAGCCCGGAATTCGCCAAGCCATCATAGAGCTGCAGGGACAGTCGCGCCACCCTCCGAACCCGGGAAAAATCGGGCGTCAAAAAATAAGACCATTGCGCCAGCCGCGACAATCCCGCCGATCGCAATTCCCTCTCGGCGGGCATTCCCTCGCGCCAGATCCACAAAAGCGACGATTTCCCCGCCACCTTCCGGCGGTACTGCTCGATGCGGCCGGCCCCCTCTTCCCGCAATTTCCTGATCCACGCGCCGCTCGCGGTATCGTCCATCAGGCCTTTCTGGTGAGCGATGGCCTGCCCCAGGACGTTCAGGTCGTGCGCCTGCCCGAGCACGTCCTGCAAAAATTTCAGATCCGGAGCCCAGCCGGAATACATCGACGGCAGGAAATTCTCCACGGCGTAGCGGAATTTCTTCAGCCCCACCCGCAACCGGTGATACGCGATCTGGCTTCGGCCCTTCTGCGCGCGGCGATGCAGGTCCTCCACCGCTTCCCAGGTTTCGTAGACAATCGATTCGCACGCGGGACGATCTGACGCAACGTGGTGGTAATGGCTCGCCAGTTTTCCGGTCCAGGCGCGCCACTGTTTGCGGTCAAACTCGCGAACGGCGTCCCGCGCGGCAGCCCGGTCCCGCTCGCTGCGATCCTTCAGCGATTGAACCAGCGGATCCGCCGAAGCGTCGCCCGGCGCGCGAAGTTTCTCGATCCATTCCGCAAGCACCTGAGAATCGCGCAGCGCGCCCAGGCGATTGAAAATGTGCTTCGCCGATTTGCGCATCCCCTTCCACTCGGCACTCGGATCCAGGTCCCTCATCACGTCCGCAATCAGAACGCAGCGCCGCAAGGAAATACGCAAGTCATGCACCGCATCGGGGGACCATTCCGCGCCCACTTTTGCATGCTCTTCCAGGACACGGTCCATCCAGAAGGCAAGGCCGACCTTCTCCGAATTTGTGGGGCGCGTTGGAGTCACAGCGAAAAAAACTTCCTTCTTGAGTATTTCTCGTAAGCTGGAAGATTTGCAGGTTCGGCCTGCGTTTGCAGACCGCCGTAATCTTGAAGCCTGGAGTTCGACCGACTTGCCGGAAAGCCAGGAGAACTAATTCTAGCGGGGGAGCCTGTGGAAAGGCAAATCGCCGGAAACGCTAATCGGACACGGCGGGGGCGGAGCTCTTGCGTTCCATTTTGGGAATGGCTGCACGGCGTTTCGGGTTGGTATACCAGCTGTATACCCGCCAAGCCAGCAAGACCGACATAACTCCTGCATATTCAAGGGGTAAGTGGATGTCCGACTTCACTAGCCAATAGTAGTGGATCACTCCGGCCACCGCGCTCACATAGATCAAGCGATGCAGCTTCTGCCAGCGCTTTCCTCCCAGGCGTCGAATCCAACCCGCCGTGGAAGTGATCGCCAGTGGAATCATCAGCACAAATCCCGTGAACCCCACCGTGATGTACCGCCGCTTCATCACGTCCGCCCAAACACCGTGAAAATCCAGCACCTGGTCGAGTCCCAGATAGATGCAAAAGTGGCAAAACACGTAGAAAAACGCGAACAGCCCAAACATGCGGCGGAATCGAATCAATTGCGGCTGGCCCAGAATCTTGCGCAGGGGCGAGACCGCCAGCGTGATGGCCAGAAATCGCAGCGTCCAGTCTCCGGTCGCGTGCTCGAGAAACTGTGTCGGGTTGCTGCTCAGATTCCCGGTGATTGCGCCGCGAATCAGCAGGCCCGCCGGAATCAGGCAGGCCAGAAACACGACAGCCTTGGTCCATTTGCTGGTCAGAATGGAATTCATGATCTTTATCCGCTGAAAAATTCCGCCGATCAGTAATTCTTCTTCAGGTCCATGCCGTTGTAGAGGCTGGCCACCTGGTCGCCATAGCCGTTGAACATCAGGGTTTTGGTGTTCTTGAAATATCCCGGGAGGCGGACTTCCCGAGCCTGGGTCCAGCGCGGATGGTCCACGTTGGGATTGACGTTGGAATAGAAGCCGTATTCATGGGCGTTGGTGATGTTCCAGGTCGTCGGCGGCTGGTCTTTGACGAATTTAATTTTCACCAGCGATTTGATGCTCTTGAATCCGTATTTCCACGGGATTGTTATGCGAACCGGCGCGCCATCCTGATTCGGCAGCGTCTCGCCGTACATGCCGACGGTCAGCATCGCAAGCGGGTGCATAGCTTCATCCAGACGCAGGCCCTCGACATAGGGCAATTGGATCCCGGCACGATCCCACAGCGGCATTTGCTTGCGGTCGAAGTAGCTTTCAAAAGCCACGAATTTCGCCTTCGGCGTGGGCTCGACCAGATTGATGATGGTGCTCAACGAATACCCGATCCAGGGCACGACGATGGACCACGCCTCCACGCAACGATGCCGGTAAATCCGCTCTTCCAGCGGCACCAGCTTCAGGATTTCGTCCATCGAGAACTTACGCGGCTTGGCCACTTCGCCTTCCACGGACACCGTCCAGGGCGAGGTCACGAATTTTTGCGCATTTCTCGCCGGCTGGTCCTTTTCGGTTCCGAATTCATAATAATTGTTGTAGGTGGTCACTGTCTGGTAGGGCGTGACCTTCTCGGTGGTATCAAAGGGGCTTGGTGAAGACGCGGAAAGCTTGGTATTGGCATAGGCGCGGGCCGAGGGGCTGATCAGATCGGCCACGCCCTTTCCGGCCAGCGCCAGTCCTCCCGCCAAACCCAAACCTTGCAGGAACTTACGGCGATTCAGATAATCTTCGCGGGGGGTAATATCCGAGTATTTCAAATCCGAAGCGCGCTTGATCAGCATTGCGTCCCTCCCTGCCAGCCGAATACGTTCCTCATTCTTGGTCTATTTGATTAGTATACGACAATTTCGTTTCACTGGACGAGATCCGCCTGTGCGGGAAAGGAAACGGGAAAATGAATCAGATCATCATGATTTGCCGGGACTCAGAACAATTTGTTACGAGGAAAGTTGCTGGAGCAAGGATTCGCGCAGGCGCGCCTGATGCTCCGGAGCGAGTTTCCCGCCGGCGGTAGTGAGGTAAAACACGTCGATGGCGGTCTGGCCTTCGGTGTCGATCAGGGCGATGTCGATGTTGCAGGATTGGTCGGAGAACGCGGAACTGATGCGGTACAACAGCCCCGGCTGGTCCTGCGTCACGATCTCGATCAGCGTGCTGTGCGCCGAGCAATCGTTGTCGAACTGAATTTGCGGCGCCTCCGCCATTTTCGCGGGCTGATCTTTTTCCACTTCCAGGCGCTCGCGCAGCATGCGCTTGAGGTCGCGCTTCCCGGAGAGCACGTCGTGCACCGTGGTTTTGAAGCGCTCCCACGCCGGGAGATTCATTTCCAGCGTGCGGAAGCGGTCGGTAAAGCTGAACGTATCGACAACCGTGCCGCTAGAGTTGGAAAACGCGCCGGCCTTGCCGATGTTCATGCCGCAGGCGGCCAGCGCGCCGGCGACGGTGGCGAACAAGCGCGGGCGGTCGCGTGTGACGACCGTCAGTTCGTACCAGTGACGCGTGCGTTTGAGCGCCAGTTGCACGGGGTCCTGGTCCAGGCGCAGCACCATCTCAAAGTGCCGCAGGATTTCATCCACTGGATGAGTGCGCAGATAGCGCCGCGGCAGGCCGTCAAGAAACGTCTGGAGCTTTTTCCCTGCGGCCGCGGCCAGCGAGCGAAGGTGATTCAATACTTCGTCGTTCTCATCCGCGTGCACGCGCTCGTCCACGCTGCGGTTCAAGTAATTGGCCGATCCGATGTACAACTGCCAAAGGTCTTCCGCCTTCCAGGGAGTGAGCGCCTCCGGATTCACGGCTTTCATGTCCGCATACGTAAACAGACAGAGCATTTTCAGGCGATCCGGCGCGCCCATGCTTTCGGCGAATTGCGCCACGGTGCGCGGATCGAAGATGTCCCTGCGAAGATTGGCGGCCATATCCAGATGGCGTTCGATCAGGAAAAGCACGGCCTCGCGGTCGGCTTCGGAAAGCCCCAACCGGTCGAGGCACGGCTTCGCAATCGCGAGGCTTGCCGGAATGTGTTCCTGCGGTGCGGTGGCCTTGCCGGTGTCGTGAAGCAAAATGGCCAGGTAGAGCAATTCCGGCCGATCCAGCTCGCCCAGGATTCCCGCATAGCGCTCGTCCCATTTGGATTTGGACTGGCGCAAGAGATGCAAATTTTCGATGGCTTGCAGCGTGTGTTCATCGACCGTAAATCGATGAGATAAATCGCGCACGGCCAGCGCGTCGATGCCCTGAAATTCAGGGAGGAACAGGATCAGCAGATGCAGCGAATGCATCGCGCGCAGGGCGTCGGCCGCATGCGGCTCCGGCAGGAGTTCCTGGAAAAAATTCCAGATCTCCGCGCCGGAGGGCACCCGCGCCGCCAGTTGCGGCCTGGCCTGTTCCAACTGGTGCTCGGCCGTGGGGCTGAGCTTGAATCCGCGCTGCGCGATCAGAAGAAACGCGCGAAAGAAAAGGCCCGGATCGGAAACGCCTTCCGGCGTTTGAAAAAAGATCAGCCCGTCCACCACGGAAAAATCCGCGTCCGAAAACCCGGTCCTCCAGGTTTCCAGCTGCCGATAGAAGAGCGATTGAGCCGCAGGCATTTCCTCGAGCAGTTGCCCGGAAATATGATCGACGGTGCGGACGTGCTCGAAATAGATCCGCATCCAATCCGCCGCGCCGTGAATTTCGGCGCCGTGCGCCCCGATTTTTTGCGCGGCGGCGGCGTCCTGCGCGTCCCAGGACAGCAAATCGTCTTCCCGGTTTTGCCGGAATTGCAGAAAGCAGCGCACCGACACAAGAAACGACAGCGCCGCATCCATCGTCCCCTGAACCGGCGAAGAAAAACACGCCTCCGAATCGGGCCATCCGTGCTTGTTTTCCATCGCGGAAAGGACGGCAAGCCAGCGCGCCACGATGTAATCCAGATAGCCGCCGGGGCCGTCCTTCACGTTGGGCGTAAGGTGAAAAACGGTGTTGGCGAATCTGCGATGGCGGTTGCGCGTCATTTCCGCGAGCCGCTCGACCAGCACCTGGGCCTCCCGCACCATGACTTCGGGAATCAGGTGGTCGCGAAGATTGGAAAAAAGTTCGGTGTCTCCTGCAAGCAGCCGGCTATCGAGAAGCGAAAGGATGGCCTCCGCGTTTTCCGAATCGAACGGTAGCAGTTCGGAAAGAAGCTTGGCCGAGACTTTGTTTTTCAGTCCGATCTGCCCCATCTGTTCGCTGAGATGCCGGATCGGGTCGGCGCAGCGGTCCTCCGCCTCCTGCGTCTCGAAAAGAAAGAGCAGTTCAATCTCAGAAAAGGGAAAGAGCGTTTGCCTGCCGAAATCGCCGATGGCGACCAGCACAGCCCCCGGCAACAGTGTTTTTCCTGAAGCAAGGATTTGCTCGATGAGCCGCAGCACAATCGATTCGGCGAGAGCGGAATGCCGTCGCGAATACGCCAAACCGTCCGAGGTAACGTTAAATTCCTGCTGCAACCGCGAGGATTCCGCGTCGTGGAGCGTTTTCAATTCACTGCCGAGTGAGGATGGTGTGGCCATGCTTGCTTGTTTTCAACTCTCTCCAGGGATTGTGCCGGCCCGAACCGGGATCTCTTAGTCGCACTACGTCTCCCGGCAGGACCAGATCCCCGGCAGAGAAACCATCGCTACGAAGTCTCCCAGTTATACCCTTCCTCTCCATGTTGCGAAAGGTCCAAGCCCTGGATTTCGTGCTCCGGCGAAGCGCGCAGGCCCACCAGTTTGTCCACAACGAACAGAATCGCAAGCGTCCCGACGATTCCCAGCGCCCAGGCGATCGCCACGCCGGCCAGCTGATTCAGCAGTTGGTGCGCGTTGCCTTCGATCAGGCCAGAGGCCATCACATTTCCGTTGGCATCCTTCAAAATCGGATTGACCGCGCTGACCGCAAACACTCCCGTAAGAATCGCTCCGATCGTTCCGCCGGCGCCGTGGACGCCGAATGCGTCCAGCGAATCATCATAGCCGAAGCGGGCCTTGACCTTTGCCACCATGAAGTAACACGCAATCCCGGCGATGAACCCGATCAACAAAGCCGGCATCGGTTTTACGAATCCGGACGCCGGCGTAATTGCCACCAAGCCGGCCACGGCGCCGGAAATCGCGCCAAGCGCGCTTGGCCGCCCGTTACGCCTCCATTCCGCCAGGCTCCAACCCGCCGCGGCGCTGGCGGCCGCAAAATGCGTGGCGACAAATGCGCTGGTGGCGAGGCTGCCCGCGGAGAGGGCGCTGCCCGCGTTAAATCCGAACCAGCCCACCCAAAGCAGGCTGGCGCCGACGAAGCTCAGGACCACGCTGTGCGGCGGCACCGATTCCGTCGGATATCCGATGCGCTTGCCCAGGTATAGCGCGCAAACCAGCGCGGAAACTCCGGAAGTGACGTGCACCACCGTCCCGCCCGCAAAATCCAGCGTGGGGATGGGCCCGCCTAACGCCGCGTTCAGCAGTCCGCCCTTGCCCCACACCATGTGCGCCATCGGGCTGTACACGATCACCGTCCAGAGAGCCATGAACAGCAGCATGGCCTTGAATTTCATGCGCTCGGCGAACGCTCCTGTGATTAGCGCCGGCGTAATGATCGCAAACATGAGCTGGTAGATCATGAATGTCTGGTGCGGGAGCGTGGCCGCGTAGTCCGGATTCGGATCTCCGCCGACGCCGCGCAGAAATAAGTGCTCGAACCCTCCAATGAAACTATTTCCCGACCCGAATGCCAGGCTGTACCCGAACAGGCCCCACATGATCGTGACCATGGACATCATGGCGAAACTTTGCATCATCGTCGTCAGTACGTTTTTCCTACGCACCAACCCGCCGTAAAACAAGGCGAGTCCCGGCCCGGTCATCAGCAGCACCAGCGCGGAACTCATGAGCATCCAGGAGTTGTCGGCCGAATTTTTGGCTTCGGCCACGCGCTTTTCCAACTCTGCAATGCGATCCGCGTCGCTATGAATGGGCGGCGCAACCAGGACGGCCGCCAACTGCTGCGTACCCAGCCCGCTTGCGGAGGCCGCGCGCGGTGAAATGCAAAACATCACACTCATGCATAGAAGAAATAGTTTTTTTGTCATTGTCGTCGTGGACCTGACCTCGGGTACGATACCAAATCCGAAGTGATGACGCTATACTTCAAGGCGCTCTTTATAAAGAATTTACGCGGCTTTCCCTTTTGATTTGTACTGGATACGACGTAACTAACCCTTTCATCTCGTTGCACCACGCGGCGCCGCCTGCGCCCCGCCGGCTTCCCCGGCCGAACCGTTCAGCTCGGCAGTTCCGATTGAATACAGTATTTCTGATAGCTCCGATAGATTCTTTCATACGTCCAACCCGGTGCTATCCTGCTACAGTCCGTGTATGTCAGCGGTGCCGTCAAAGATGCCATTACAAGGGCTATTTGGGGATTATCAGGTCGGTTCGTTCTACGACGAAATGTTCGTGGCCCCGGACCAGCCGCGTCCTCACTATGCCAAAATTTTCGAGAAACTGGCTTCGATGGTGCCGTCGCAGTTTGAGGAGCGCCGGCAGCATGCAGACCTCGCGTTTCTCCTGCAGGGCATCACATTCACGGTGTACAGCGACGGGCGGGGAACCGAACGGTTGTTCCCGTTTGACCTGATTCCGCGAATCATTCCGAAATCGGAGTGGCAACGCATCGAAAGCGGGCTGGCGCAACGCGTGGTCGCGCTGAATCTGTTTCTCCAGGATGTCTACGGCAAACAGCGCATTTTCGCGGACCGCAAAATTCCGCGATCCCTGGTTTATTCCTGCAAACATTTTTTGCGCGAGGTGATCGGCATCGAAGTGCCGCGGGGAATTCATACGCACATCTGCGGCATCGATCTGATTCGCGACTCCAAGACCGGCGAATATTGCGTGCTGGAAGACAATGTGCGCACGCCGAGCGGAATTTCGTACGTCCTGGAAAACCGCTTGGTCATGATGCGCACGTTTCCGGACGCATTCCAGGCATACGAAGTTCTTCCCGTCAATCACTATCCTGCCGAGCTCTCCAGAATCCTCCGCAGCTTGTCACCCAGGGGAGGGGACGATGCCCAAATCGTCCTCCTCACCCCCGGCATTTATAACAGCGCCTATTTCGAGCACAGTTTTCTGGCCCAGCAAATGGGCATCGAGTTGGTCGAGGGGCGCGACCTCATTGTGGACGGCGGAATCGTCTACATGAAAACCATTCACGGCTTGCAGCGCGTGGACGTCATTTACCGCCGCGTCGACGACGATTTTCTCGATTCTCTGACCTTCCGGCCCGATTCCGTACTGGGCGTTCCTGGATTGATGGGCGCATATCGCGCTGGAAATGTGGCACTGGCGAATGCGGTGGGCAACGGCGTCGCCGACGACAAAGCCATTTACGCCTACGTGCCCGCATTCATTCGCTACTACCTTGGCGAAGATCCGATCCTGCGAAGCGTGGACACCTATCTCTGCTCGAAAAAAGAGGACCTGAACTACGTTCTGGGCCACCTTCCGGAACTTGTCGTCAAAGCGGTAGGCGAGTCCGGCGGCTATGGAATGTTGATGGGCCCGACGGCGGACCGCGAACGCCTGGAGGAATTCGGACGGCGGATTAAAGCCGATCCTCGAAACTACATCGCGCAACCCGTGCTGCCGCTCTCGCGCGTGCCGTCCTACGATCCCGCGCTCGGAACCATCGCCGGGCGCCACGTCGACTTGCGTCCCTACTGCCTGTACGACGGAGAGAAAGTGACCATCGTGCCCGGTGGGCTGACCCGCGTGGCGCTGCAGCAGGGATCACTGGTCGTCAATTCCTCCCAGGGCGGCGGCAGCAAGGACACCTGGGTCCTGTTTGGAGAAGACTGAGATGCTGTCGCGAATCGCGGAATCCCTGTTCTGGCTGGCGCGCTATATCGAGAGGGCGGAATATACCGCGCGCATTCTGGACGTGAATTTCCATACCGTCCTCGAGCAAACGAAGGACAGGTACCGCTTGCACTGGGATCCATTGATTGTCATGGCCGGAGAAGAGGAGCGGTTCCGCAAATCCTACGGCGAAGCCGACGCGCAGGCTGTGTTTGAGTTTCTGGCGTTTCGCCAGGACAATCCCAGTTCCATCGTGCAATGCATTACGAAAGCCCGTGAAAATGCGCGCACCATTCGCGATTACATATCCCGCGAAATGTGGGAGGACATCAACAGCCTCTACTTCACCGTGAATCGATTCAGTCCGGCTGAGGAAATGGCCGCGGGGCCGCACCGCTTCTGCGACGCCATCCGCTTCGGCAGCCATCGCTTTCACGGCGTCACCGACGCGACCCTGCCGCATGACGAGGGCTGGGAGTTTCTGCGCATCGGCTGGTTCATCGAGCGAGCGGAGATGACGGCGCGCCTAGTGGACGTGCAATATCACATTTTGTACGACGCCCCCGCGGGAATCAGCGGCGCGGACAACCACCAATGGATGGCCGTGCTGAAATCGGTGGGCGCCTACGAGGCCTATCACCGGAAATATCATTCCTCGATCGAGCCGGAAAAAGTGGCCGAAATGCTGATCATGCACGCGCTGCATCCCCGCTCGATCCGCTTCAGCATGACCGAGGTGCAATCCGGATTGCGCGCCATCAGCGGCACCGGGCCGGGTTCGTACGCCAACGAAGCCGAGCGCCTCACCGGAAAAGTCCTGGAGCGGCTGCGCTACGACAAGATTACGGAAATTTTCCAGCTGGGCCTGCATTCCTATCTGAATGAAATGCTGCAAATGTGCGGAGCCATCGGGGAAGACATTGCTAGAAGCTACTTCTACTACGCGGTGGTCGCATGAACCGATATCATCTGCTGCACGCAACGCAATTTCGATATGACGGCCCGGTCTCGGAAAGTTATAACGAGGTGCGGTTGCGGCCGATTCACGACGAAACGCAAAGCTGCCTGTCGTTCCGCATTCTCACCGATCCGGTCTCGCGGGGCACGTCTTACCGCGACGCGTTCGGGAACTGGGTGCATCAATTCAACATTCTTCCCGAGCACCGCCACTTGAAGATCGAGGCGGAGTCGGTGGTGCTGGCGCACGACGCGCCGGTGCCGCAATTCAACGGTATGAAACTTTCCGAACTCGAGGACCGTCGCGAGGAGTTGGAGGAACAATTTCTGGACTTCGTGGCGCCCACCGGCTACGTGCCGCATCTGCCGCAACTCGACGAACTCGGGGAAGCGGCCGCCAAGGCCGGCGACGGAACCATATCCGGATTCATGCATGCCGCTTCCCACTTGATTCACGAACGATTCAAGTACGTCAAGGGAGCGACGCACGTCAATTCCTCGATCCAGGATTCGCTTTCGCAGGGTGCGGGAGTATGCCAGGATTTCGCGCATATCCTGCTCGGAGTGGCCCGCAAACGGGGCCTCCCCGCGCGGTATGTTTCCGGTTATCTGGTTCCGGAGAGCGCGGCCTCGCCAGACGCGAAACTGCAGGAAGTAATCGGCGGATACGCCTCACATGCGTGGGCAGAGGTTTATTTGCCGGATTCCGGATGGATCGGCCTGGACCCCACGCTGGGAAAACCGCCCGGGTTGCAGCATGTGCGCATCGCCTACGGCCGCGATTATGGCGACGTGGCGCCGGTGCGGGGAGTTTACAAAGGGCATGCAGGACAGAGGCTATCGGTGGACGTTCACGTGCGGCCCGCGCTCGATGACGATGGCCGCGAACAGCTCAGCGAAAACAAAACGCCGCCGCCGGAAGGGCCAGTCATCACCGAACGCGTGCAACAGCCGGCGCAGCAGCAACAGTAAACAGGATTCGCGCGTGCGGACATTCGCATCCGCAACCCGCCTGAATTATGGTCATCAATCAAACAGGAGAGAATTTGGCTTCCCGCGCAGATCTATGCCTTTGCTTTTTTGCGTGAGCCGGAGCGCGCGGGTTTGACAGCGCTCTTGCCGGAGCCGTGATGATCCCTGCTAACCAACCGCATGATACGTTTCAGTTCACGTTCCAGCGAAGCTTCAATTTCGTCGGACTGGCGCTCGCCTCGAGCCACACGGCTGACGTACGAAGGATCCACCTTGAGTTGGCGAGCGACTCGCCCGTATAAGCCGCGAATCAATGAAGCAAGATTCGTCGGCGGCGTGCTCCGGATGGATTTTTCACGAGCCATAAATCTCCTTGGCGACCGGAAGAGGTAGAATGATCAGACCACTCTTTCTTAACGGCTATGTTAGCTCAATGGATTTCTGTTTACAATAAATAGACAAAACCTTTCGGCGTCCCACTTGGATGGGCTGCCTTCCTGAGCCAATTTACCCATTTTCTTGTGTAATTAAAAGTAATTTTCCTGTGGTACGCCGTCCTTCCAGGTCCCGGTGGGCTTGCTGCGCCTCCCGCAAGGGATAGACGTGCCCGATACGAAGCTTCAATTTGCCCGCGCCAATCATGTTCAATACGGCGGCGGCGCGCTGCTGCAGTTCCTCATGGCTGGCGATGTGGTGCACCAGAGTGGGGCGAGTCACAAACAGCGAGCCTTTTTGCGCGAGCTTTCCCAGGTCGAACACAGGAACCGGGCCGCTGGATGCCCCAAACAGGACCAGGTAGCCGCGCGGCCGCAAGACGTTCAGATCCTTGTCAAAGGTGGTCTGGCCGACGCCGTCATAGATGACGTGAACTCCCTTGCCATCGGTGAGCCGCTTAGTTTCCGCCTCAAAATCCTGCTGCGTGTAGAGAATCACGTCATCCGCTCCGGCTTCGCGGGCCAGCTTCGCTTTTTCCTCGGTCCCCACGGTGGCAATTACGCGCGCGCCGATCTGCTTGGCCATCTGCACCAGCAGCAGGCCCACGCCGCCAGCAGCTGCATGGATCAGGGCCGTTTCGCCCTTCTTCAGGGGATAGGTATCGTTGACCAGATAGTGCGCGGTCATTCCCTGGAGCATCGCCGCGGCAGCCTGTTGGTCGCTGATTCCGGCGGGCACGTGCACGAGCCGATCCGCGGGCACCCCGGCGTATTCCGCGTAGGCGCCGATGATTCCCGTATAGGCAACGCGGTCTCCGGGCTTGAAATTTTTCACTTCACTGCCGACAGCACTCACAACTCCGCTGGCTTCCTGCCCGGAGATGAACGGAAACGCGATGGGGTAGCGGCCCTCGCGAAAATAGACGTCGATGAAGTTGATGCCCGCGGCGGAAATCTTTACCAGCACCTCATTGGGCTTGGGCTGAGGCGTGGGGAGGTCCGTGTAACTGAGAACTTCCGGTCCGCCTTTTTCTCGAATTTGAATGGCTTTCATGATGGCCCCCCCTGGAGTCGAAGTCCCTGGATCTCAAGTCATTTTGAGAGCGGTTAGTATATGCCATTTGAAGCGAACGGGGAGCGAAAAACCTGACAAAACCTCGCTCGCAGCCCAAACCTTCCAGAGCGCGATTCGGGGAATCGGCGCGGCGAAATCGGCTGCCTCAATAAAATATTCCCTAAACACGCTTGACAATTGCGGATCAATTAGTGTATCGGTCTTGCCAACAAGGGATGCTCTGGGTGGGGCATACGAGTGGAACTGTATTTTCACCGCCTAACGAAGATCAGACGGAATGCGCCGAGCCTGGAACCGGCTGGGGTGCATGCGTGCCTGCCTGTCTGCTCGATCTCTAATTCCAAGTCCACATTGCAATGCCATATCTCCACTCATGCGCGTACTTTGTTAATTAATTAATATAGATCAGCATGCATCCTTTTCCGCGAATCACGATGCGTGCGCGTACGAGAGCATATCTCATTCGGCCTCTTCCTAACGGGTAAGCAGTGGGACCCAACCAGGGGCAAGCATTTGGGCCAAACTCAAGTCTGAATTCTTGGACAGGAGGTCCAAAGATGAGATCCTTGCATTCAAAAATCGATCCACCCTCCATGGGTGCGTATTGGCGAATTTCCATTCAATTACTGTCTTGTGCGCTGGGCATACTTTTGCTTGTCGCGCCGGCATTTTCGCAAGGCAACAACGGACGCATAACCGGAACGGTTACCGATCAAAGCGGCGGCGTTGTCGCCGGCGCCACGGTAACCGTCCTGGATACCGAACGGGGCACATCTCGCACCCTGACAACGGACGATGCCGGAGCCTACAACGCTCCTAACCTGACTCCCGGCACCTACACGGTGCGTGCCGAGGCCAAGGGGTTCCGGAGGCTGGAGCGGCAGAACGTTGTGCTCGAAGTCGGTAAGGAAATTCGGGTCGACATTACGGTGCAGCCCGGAGAACAGTCACAGACCGTTACGGTTACCGAGTCTGTCCCGCTGGTGGAAACCACCAACGCCACCCTGGGCGGCACGCTCGACTCGGCAGACATCAGTTCGCTGCCCTTGAACGGCCGCAATTACCAGGCCCTGGTGGGTCTTCGCCCCGGCGTCATGGTTCAGCCGGGCGGCGGACCCTGGACGCAAAGCACCAACGGCGTGCGTCCCGACGAAACCGGTTGGATGGTGGACGGCGTCATCAATGCCAATTTCTTTGATGCACGTCCAGTCATCAATATGCCGAGTCCCTTCACCGATGGTGCGACGATTCTGCCTGTCGACGCCATCCAGGAATTCAACCTCATGGAAAATCCAAAGGCCGAATATGGTTTAAAGCCGGGCGCCATCGTCAACGTCGGCGTCAAATCGGGGACGAACACACTTCACGGAGCGGCTTATGCCTTCGGACGCCTGGACTCCTGGGATGCGCGCAACTATTTCAACCTCGCACCGGCAGCTGATGGATCCTGCCCGCTTTCTTACTGCGAAAAGGACCCCACAAATCTAAAACAATTTGGCGCCGTGGTAGGCGGACCGATCAAGAAGGACAAACTCTTCTTCTTCGGGGGATATGAGGGGCTTCGCTCCTTCATCGCTGCGGCGATCGGAACAAGCATCCCCGAAACCGGCGTGCAATCCACACCCGATCCGACCAACAGCATGGCCGATGCGGTTGAGGCTTTGCAAAAGGCGGGTATACCCCGCAGCCCGGTCAGTATGAAGTTGCTGGGTTGCACCGAGACCGGCGCCCTGACGGCTACTTGTACTGGCGGTTTCTATGCGGGTGCGCAGGCAAACTCGACGGCCTATCTCAGCGCCTTCCCCAACCTCAATACCAGCGACAACGGCATCGGGAAGATCGATTACCACCCGAACGAGAAGAACTCGATTGCCGGCATGTTCTTCCTCGGCAACTATTTCGGAACTGGACAAGACCATCCGTTCGTGAATCAACTCTTCACGGACAATTCTCCGATCCGCACGTGGTCCACGGTCGTCAGCTGGGTCTACACGCCCAATTCCACCATGGTGAACGAAATGCATTTTGGCTACGACCGTGTAGATTTCGGTTTTCTCAATAACGACGCCAATAAGCTCTCCGACGGCTCAGGCCTCACCGGTGGATCGGGTTATCCCATCAACACCGGTGTAACCACTCCCGGCGGATTGCCGAATATCAGAATCGCTCCCTACACCAACAGTTACCTGGGCACAAATCAGAACCGCCCGCAATCCTCTTCTCCGAATCCTTATTTCGATTTTTCGGACTCAATTTCGCTTTTGAAGGGCAAGCACTCCTTCAAATTCGGCGGCGAGTTCATCCATGCCGAAGCCGATAGCTTGATTTATGCTTCGGGCCGGGGGCAGATCTATTTCCTCGGCGGCAACCAATTTGGTGGTGCTTCCACCGGACTGGAAGACTTTTTCGCCGGAACCCCGACGAAAGCGGTTCTTCTCGCCGGCAACCCCTCGATCAAGACCACCTGGATGACGACCGCCGGTTTCGTGCAAGATGACTGGCGCGCCACGCAAAAATTCACCCTCAACGCGGGACTGCGATATGAATACGTATCGCCAATTGCAGCCGATCACAACGCATTCGGCGGATTTGATCCGACCAAGGGGATGATTCAGCAGGGCGACCCGGGTTATAACACTCTATATAAACCCTATCACCGCGGCTTCGAGCCTCGCCTGGGTTTTGCCTGGGATATCACGGGCAAAGGAACGACCGTGGTCCGCGGCGGCGCCAGCCTGCTGGACTCGTCGTTCGTGCTGTACACATTCCTGGCCGAATTTAGCCTCCAGAACAATAATTCGACCAGCATCGCCGCCGTACCAACCGGCGCCATACTAGAAACCGGCACGTGTAAATTGACAAACTCTTGTCCCACCGCTGGCGGCAACATCCAACTCGGAACCACCACTTTCACTGCCTCTCAACTCAACTATGACCCCGCGATCACGGGCAAGCCCGGCGCGGTTTTTCCGGCACCCATCGCGAAGTGCGGTAATGGCGCGACCATCCAAATTTCTCCACTAATCAAAAACGCCAACCCCTGCGATATTATGTCCATTGACCCGAACCTGCGTCCCCCCGAAATCCTTAACTATAATCTCAGCATCACGCACGCCTTCACTCCCGACCTCTCGCTGGAGGTTGGCTACGTCGGCAACCGCGGATATCGATTGCTCGGATTTAGGGACATCAACCAGCCGCCTCCAACGACCGATGGTTCGGGCGTTCGGCCTTTCGCCGCCAAGTTCCCCTATCTTGGCTACATTAACTGGGCGTCGAATCAAGCTCACTCCAGGTACGACAGCCTTCAAGCAACTCTGACCAAGCGAATGTCCCGAGGCTTGTCATTCACCGCCGGATACACCTACGGTCATGGCCTCGACAACGGTTCTCTGAATCGCTTTGGACTGCTTCCCCAGGACAGCCAAAATCCAGGAGCAGAGTATGCCAGCAGCGATTTCGATATCCGTCAACGCTTGACGATCTCGGCTACTTACAATATTCCGGGCATCAAAGGGTTTGGGCAAGCCCTCGAAGGATGGCAGATTAACGCCATCGCAAACATTCAAACCCCGCAACCTTGGGCGGTAACCGACACCTCGTTCAATTTCAGTGGGAGCGGAGAAAACGCGGATCGCTGGAATTTCACCGGCAATCCCGGCGATTTCAGGTCCGGCCCAGCATCGATTCCCTATTGCTCCGGCCCCGACAGTTGCTCCCAATCAACCGTCTACGGCACTGTTTCCGTACCCGATCAATGGTCGAAGTGCACTGCGGTTGCAACGACACCAGCATTGATGAAATCGCTGACCACGGCCGGCTGCTTTGTTTCCGGGACTGGGGTCATGACGCCTCCCGCAGCCGGAAGCTTCGGCAATATGGGCCGGAACATCTTCCGTGACTCGGGCTTTAAGACCATGGACTTCTCGGTCTTCAAGAACTTCACCTTCAAGGAGCGGTATGGAGCCCAGTTCCGGGTTGAGGTCTTCAACCTCTTCAACCATCCCATTTTCTCCAACCCGTATGGCGCGTCCAACGGCTATCTCGGCGGGGTTGACCCCTCGGGGCCTACGAGCTTCGGCTTCGCGGGTTCCACTCCCGATTTCGCCGCCGGCAACCCACTCATCGGGTCGGGCGCCAACCGCGATTTGCAACTCGGTTTGAAACTCACGTTCTAACGAAACACGCTGGCCGGTGCGGGGGGGATTTTCTTCTCGCGCCGGCCAGCTAACCCACTAAACTTTTTCAGGAGTTGACGTTCGCGCACGGCATGCCGCGGATTGCGAGAATCCAGCCAATAAGACCGCAAAGAGTGAATCCAAGTGCGTTGGCGGTTCCATGAAACTTTGCCATCATGTCCAGATGGACGAACGGTTGAAGTGGAAACTCGCCGACGGCCCACGCTGCCGCAAAAATCATTCCGAATAGGACCGAACTAGCCGAAATGGCGACAAGAACCTGAGCGGCTCGGGGGCGCATCTCGCGAATAACCGTGAGAAAGAGCAACGCAAGGCCGATTTCGCTGCACGCAACCACGAGCGCCGCTAAAAGTTTTGCGCGCGGCCCGAGAATGAATCCAGCCGCAAGCATGCCTGGCCCGGCGAGGATTCCGGCCGCCACGATTTTAAGGATTCCCTGCACCGCGGCATTTGTTTTCCGAACCGCGGTTCCGGCTGCCCGGGCCAGGAGCGGCGCCGCGAATCCCGCGAAGTGAAAATGGACCGCCGTGAGCAGGACAATGGGCTCCTGGAAATTCATGGGCGTAAGCCCCAGACGCGATGCCACCAGCCACGCGCAACCAACGGGCAGATACAGGAAGCTTGCGATCATGCAACTTGTCCGCAGGCTTTTGAACCCGCCGCGCATCAGACACAGCAATCCAAAAAGCCCCGCGAGGCAGCCAAAAACAAGCCAGAACAATGCCAAGCCGGCCGCCGCCCGGCCCGGCGAAAGTAAGAAGGAAACCGCCGCACACAGGGCCGCGGGAAGTTGGACCCACCTTGCAACGAAAGGGAGAACCCTGATTTCCTGTTCGTCCGCGCATCGTGAGCACAATTCGAGGCCCAGGGGGACAACAACGAGGGGCCCCAGCAGAAATAGCAACTCGATGATTCCCAACCGGAGAGAACCGAAAATCGCGCCCGCCGCAAGTCCAAGCCACAACGTGCCGCCGATGATGGCGTTGCGGATCATCGCATTACTCCCAGCGCGGCGACCGCGAACACGATCCCGAGATAAGAAAATGCGAGGAGAAAAACCACGTCACCGAGCCGGTTCTGCCGCCGGAGCGCCGGGTCGTAGAAAAACAGCTGAATCGGAACCCTCAGGAGCCAGAAAACCGCGATCACCGCGGAGAGATATCGTCCCAAATCGCTGGCTCCCGCAAGTTCCGGAGCAAACCAGAAACTGAGCGAAGTGAAAATTCCCAGCACCAGGACGATATACACCCAATGCACCACAAAAACGGAGCGAATCATGGGCGAGACATGCGCAAGATTTTCGCGGCACTTCAATTTTTTCGGAAGGACAAAATTCGCGGCAATAATCACAAGCTGCACCGCGCCCGCTGCCCATACCCAAGGAATTAGAGGCCTCATTTTTTCCTCCATTCAGACGTGTGTTGATTCTTTCCTGGCACAGAGCAAGCGTGAGATACACACCCGCGATGCTCTGCAAACCACCGGTAACCTGCGTCCAGGATGCGCGAGGCGCCGGGCAGTTGGGCGGCGGCATACAACGGCCAGGCCCACCAGATCCGGCGCGCAAGGAAGACGATGGCGCCGGCGCCTCCAAGGACTTCTCCCTCCGCCGTGGCCACGCGCATTTCGCGGAGCAATTCCGCGGGCGGCAGACCCAACAGGGCCGCGGCGCGGGGGTCTTGCAAGGCCGCAAGGCCAAACCCGCGCCGGGCGAGTGTGTGGCGAAACCTGCGGGCGAGCGAAGTGCACACGGCGCAGTCGCGATCGAAGAAGACCAGGCCGCGGGAGGCGCGCATTCCCTTTGTATCAGTTATTTCTGTAATAAGAGAAATCATGGCTCGTAAAAAAAGGCGGCAAGCCGCCCTTTCCTTTCTTCCGGCGGGCTCCAAGTAGAGCCCGCACCCGGCTCAACCGTGTAACAGTTTGCGAATTCCGCCGCGCAACTTCGCCACGCCCTTCATCGCGCTGGGCGAGAGATTCCGGAATTCCTCGAACAGCCCGCTCATCAGGACGATAAATTCCAACATTTCCTCCATGCGGTCTCGCGCATAGGTATCGCCCGCGCCCGATTTCTTCGCTTCGGCGACGCATTCGCGGACCACAGCCACCGTGGGATCAAACTCGCGGCGCTTGCGCTCTTCGACGATCACGCGGAACATCTCCCACAAGTCCTTCATGGATTCAAAATGCTGCCGGCGATCACCGAATACGGAGACCCCGCGCACGATGCGCCAGCCCTGCAGTTCGCGCAGGCTGGTGCTGACGTTGGAGCGCGCCACCGAGAGCGTCGCGGCGATTTCTTCGGCCGATAGAGGCCGGTCGGAAAGAAACAGCAGGGCGTGGATCTGCGCGACGGTGCGGTTGATGCCCCAGCGGGTTCCCATTTCGCCCCAATGGAGGATAAACTTTTGGACGGCGGGGGAGAGCGCGTTGTGATTGTCAGTCATTTCTGTTAATACAGAATATACAGGACTGCCGGTTATTTGTCAAGGGGCGGTACTTTCCTTGCGGGGAATCGCATTACCGACAGCGGAGCCAGCTATAAACAGAAGATGAGAGCGGCGAATTCGACCCCTTGCGTCGAAGCCCTTGTAGCGCCCGTGTCCCGCCGGCATGTTTGCACATTCGTGGCGAAAAATGCCGGCGAGACGCCGGTGCTACTTGGAATTCAGGTCACGTCCCCCTGCATCCCGAGGCTTTCTTTGGCAAGAAGTTTCTATGAGATACGTGAATGCGCGCAGTTACGGATTTAACGCGCGCCGCTCGCGAATTTCCGAAAGGTGCTTTCGCAGGATTTCGACAATCTCCTTCCGCCGTCCGTTGTGAATATCCGCATGGAGTTCCTCGAGCGCGATGTGCACGACGTCGTGGTGATGAAGTTCTTCCGGCGCCACTTCGCAGCTGAGGTCCAGCCAGATGCCGTGGAGCAGGTCGATTTCCTTGGACGTCAGGCGTGGCGCATGCGGGCCCAGATAAAAAATGTGTTCCTGCCCGGTGGGCGAGTGGATTTCCAGCGTCAATTGCGGCCTGGGTTCCGGCAAAGCTTCCCAGGCCAAGCCGGCGATGCGCGCTTCGTCCGCAATCGCTCTCCAGGACGAAGTGCCCAGCGCAATGGTCGTGGATTGCAGGCTTTGCGCGGCGCGCAGAATGCCGTCCCACTTTTCGGCCGCCGGCGCGACGGCCAAATGGATGGACTTCCCTCTTTTTTCGGCCAGTGACAACGCGCGGGTAAACAAGTCCTGCTCGTTGACCGTAAACAGGTCCTCGGGCGACATCTCGTTTTCTCCCGAGCCCGCGCGGCCAATCACGCGCAGATGGATGACCACGACATCCTGGCGGCGTGGATCGCAGCGCTCCAGCACCGAGGCCAGGTTATACAACGCATTGGCGTTGCGCACCATCACCAGCGTATTTCCGGGACGCACGCCCAACGCTTCCGGAGTCAAATCCCCTCCGGGCTCGAGATTAAACTGGTCGAGTTCCGAGTGGTCGGTGCCGCGCTTGCGAGTCACCTTTTCAGAGATCTCAAATACGGTAAAGAAGATCAGGGTGAAAGCCAAGCCGGCGATCGTGGCCACTTGTTTGGTGAACAAATTCATGATGCTGAGCGCAAACAGCGTCGCCGTTATTAATCCGAGGCCGAGCGGGATCTCCGTCTTGCCGATGTGAAAATTCAGGGGAACGCGGAAATCACGTTTTCCAGGCTGCTTGTAGCGCAGCACCAGCACGGCAAGCCCCTTCATCGAAAAACTCCACATCACGCCAAACGCGTAGGCCTCGCCGAGGACGAAAATATTACCGCGGCTCAGAATAATCGTCAGCAGCTGCAGTCCCACGACCAGATTCAGCATGCGGGAGGAGGTTCCAAACCGCGGATGCGGGTGGCGAAACCAGTGTGGCAGAATACCGTCTTCCGACACGCGGTTGAGCACGCCGTTGGAGCCCACGATGGCCGTGTTCACGGCTCCGGCAAGCATCAGCACGCCGACCAGCACGACGAACCCTTGAAAAAACAGCCGCAGCGTGTACGGCCCCGCGAAACTCATCGCCAGGCCGCTAATCAGGTTGCCGAAATATTGCTGGCGCGTGGCATCCGGGATAATCATGACCGCAAAAAAAGAAACGCCGGCGGTGAAAACAAGGCTATAGGTAAAGATCACCAGTCCGGCTTTTTCCAGGTTGGGCAGCTTGGGATATTCCACTTCGCGGTACACCTGGGCCAGGGTTTCTTCGCCGCTCATCGCGAGCACGGAGTGCCCCAGGCCGATCAGAATTCCGATCAGCGCGAATGTGTAAGGCAACCTGCTGAATCGCAGCCAGCCGAGAGCTTCCGGGGAGAAGGTCAGGTTTGCGGGCGTGGGCAAAGGCGGCATGTGCGCGCCGCGCATCGAGATTGTGACCAAGCACCACACGATCATCACCACAACCATGGCCGTGGTGACGTACATGATGCGGAGCGCCTTGCCGCTGGATTCCGGGATTCCCTTGATGTTTTCCCACCAGAAATAAATAGTAATTACAACGGCGAACGATTGCCGAAGTGGCATTGATGGGAAGGATGAGGTTCCAGTGCATGCGAGCAAACAGGTCGTTCAGGAACCCGGTCAGGTACTGTCCGGCGGATACGCCGCTGATCGGCCCGGTCAGGATGTAATCGAACATCAGCGCCGAGACCGAAAACTTGGCCAGCGTGCTGCCCATGGCTTCCTTCACCACGCGATATACGCCGCCGCGCACAAACATGCTGCAGCTTTCGATGTACATGGACCGCACGGCATAGGAAAACAGCATGATGCCCAGGATGAACCACGGCGCCGCTTTGCCGATGGCCTGCTCGGCAATGGCTCCGGCGTAAAACGCCGAGGAGCCCAAGTCGTTCAATACAATTGCCGCCGCCCGCCAAAACGAAATGAACGACAGCATGGCGGTCGTGGCAAGCAGGACTCGGGGCAAAGCGGACTTCTGTCCCGGAACCGGGGTCTGAGGGATGCTGTTTGTGGACATAGTTGAGTCTTGTGTAAGAATCACTCTTACGCCACGGGCGTCAAGAATACGTACTCCTTGATTGATGTGAATCGAATCGGCGGATGGCAAGGTGCGTGAACATGGGGGTTTCTCGATGCGGCTCGGACAACCGTCCGGACTTGCCGGCCGAAAACAAAGCCGGTGTGGCGTCATTCCGTCTGTTTTGAGAAAGATAGAAGCAGACAAACTCCAAACGGAGCCCACGTGGGTTACCAACAGCAAGGAATCGTTTTGTTCTCGGGTCAAGCATGCGTTTAACGGCATAAACAGATACACTAGAATTCATAAAGAACACATAAAGATGCCGAAATTCGCTTTTCCATCCTAGAATCGATCAATCAGGGGGGGGCGTGCCGGGTGGATAGGTCCAATTTCTGGCGAAGCGAGCCGGAGGATCCAGGGATGGGCTTTCCAGGGGCGCGGTGGAACAGGAAGGCAACAATCACTTTTAATGCGAATGATATATCCGGGTAATTTTCTGTTAAGGTTATATTATCGGTCCGGTCATCTTAAGCAATTCATTTCTTCGACGTGAAGGCAATAGTGACTATCGTGGACTGGCCATTCTCAATCCGAACCGCGATCTTGCTCCTTCTCGCCGGGGCTATTGTTTACTTGCTGCTGCGCATAGGGCGCAGTCGGGCAAATTCCGGTAAGCGGCGCAGTGGCGTCGATTTCCGTTCCACCATCGGCTTTGCCATGCAGGATGGATACAAATCGGTCGCTCTTCTGCTGACCAACAAATCCCGCGCGCCGGTGTGGACCGAGGAAATTGAGATTGCACTCACCGAACTCACCGCCAACCAGCAAACGGCCGAAGCCACTTGCCATGAAACGCACAAAATCCGCCAAACCGTCGGTTCGCAGGACCTTTTGCCGATCAGCCTGGTGGAAACCATTTACCTGGCCGCCGGAAAACCACAACGCAAATATTCGTGCATCATGTCTTCGATGGTTCGCTATCGGGCAGGAGAAAAGTGGTTCGAGGAAACGATGCCCGCCTATCGTTTGAGAATGATCGGGCTGACCGTGGCCGGTATTCGCCGCGAACGCAAGTGCATGTATGTGTTCAAACCGCAGGAGAAGCTGCAAGGCAAGCCGCGGGATAAATCGCAGGACATGCGCCCAGTGGGAACAAACACGAAATAGCGGCGGCAAGGCGCCCGCGCGGGGCTGCCCGATCAGGGCGTGAGTTTGGCCACGCGGAGCCGCAGTTTTTCCGCTCGCAAATTTCCAGTCTCAAAATCGCGAAATTGCGGATATTTTTCCGCCGGAATCCTGCTTTGCGTGTACGTCAATGTTTGGGTCGCGGTCAAAATGTTTCCGGACATCGCATACTCGATCTGGATTTCACCGAATTCCGAATGAATCTGCGCTTTTTCCGGGAACGCGGCCGATCCCCATCCCGGCCGGAAGTTCCACCGTGTATTTCACCAGAATTTGTTCAGGGGTGCCGATATCCAGCGGCAACTGACGGGGCCTCGGACCGTATTCGGGAACGGCGATTCCCGACAGGAACAATGGCTGAAAAAACCAGCTGCCTCCGCTCGAAGCGCTGGAAAAGTCTCCCGAAAACGAATATTTTTCGGTGATCTGCTCCCGGCTGTCGTCCACCCCTGCAATGGAAGCCTGGCGAAACGTCCCTTGATTAACATATTGCGCGACGCGGTTCTCGAAGACCTTCCGCATGCTTTCCTGCGAGCGGCCACGGTAGTAGGCGTGCCGGTCGGAATTATTCGAGCCCCAATATTTCACTTCCACGTCGGCCGATCCAGTGCCATCAGGCTGCAACCGCACGTGCGCGTTGTATTCGATCCTGTTTTCCACCGGAGAAGGCTCGGGAATCCGGCGAAGTTCGCCGTGGTCCGGAAATGAAATGAGCGAGAAAACGCCCTGGTCCATTTCCGGGAGCTGCCCGAGAGGATCGAACTCGGAGGTTGGGTCGATCCAGAGAATTTGCGCTTCCGCGTCATAGGCCGAGAAGTGCTCCACCGCCGGGCGAAGGCTGGCCGGAATCGGCAGCGCCACGATGAAATGGTCGAAGGTCGCGAGCGTGGGCACCTTGGGATCGGCTTCCACGTCTCCCCGAGTGCCCACTAGCGCCGGGTAGCCGTGCAATCCAATACGGTCGAGCATGGTCATCAACAAAGTCGCCTTATCCTTGCAGTCCCCGTACTTGTTTTTGAAGACATCGGGCGGCGGATGAGGCTGGTAGCCGCCCACGCCGATTTCAATGGCGACGTAGCGGACCTCTCGCGAGACGTAATTATAAAGGGCGTCCATTTTGGATAGAGGATCGGTTTTTCCGGAAATCAGCGTGTCCACTTGCGCGGATATGCCGGTATCCGGCTTTTCCGCGGGCACGGAAATGGGGTGGTAAATCCGCCCGGCATCGTCCCAGGACTTGATGGCTGAGGCGCCCTGAGGGTCGTAGTTCACCACCACTTCCAGTGCCAGAGAACTTGCCGGAGGAGCGCTCGGCTCGTCCGGAATGCCCGGGCGGTCGGTGACGCGAATGGTCGCCGAATGTTCCGACTGTTCCACGACTTCCATCCGGTCCGGATGATTGGAAAACCAGTGCATGGATCCCGACGGCACCGACAAATGCAATTCCGCCTGATGGATCGGGATTTCGCTTTTCCAAGGGAAACGCCTCACCTTGAATGGGAATGCGCCCGTGGCTTACCACTTCATAGCCGACCAGCGAGCCGTCCTGCGCTCCGGGAGTCTCGATCACCTTCGCGCGGCTGTCGGAATACATTTCAAACTCGGCATATGCGGCGACGATGCTCAGATCCTTTTTACTCGATTGGGTAACGTGGCCGGTGGGATCGATGGCCCAGGTTTCAATGGACGTTACTTTCGTGTCGTTGTTCTCGTACCCCACGGCATCCAGGTACTTCACCGCCGACTTCAGGTGCAGCACGCGAATGGCGCATCGCTTGGTCATGGTGAACTCGCCGGCCGCGTCCACCGAGAAATCCGTCCACTGCCCCACGACCACCGCAGCGCTTCCGTCGCCCAAATGGCCCAGGTCCACGTGACTCGCGGCCGTGAGCCAGTCGGGCACCGAACTGGCCGGAGCCGCCGGCAGACTCGCCGGATAAATTGCCAGGACAAGCCCCAGAAGCGATCCTGCGGCGCCGAAGAGCCTACTGCCCGCGCAGAACGATGACTTCCTGGTCATTCTTGGCGATCTCGTCGAAGAATTTTTTGGCATTGAGATACTCAACCGTCGTCTGCAGCTGCGTTTTCTTCAGGTAATACGTCCGCGTGCAGGTCACCGTCGTTTCACTCTGCGCACAGGAATGAGAAAAGCCGCCGAGATCGTTATCCACTTTCACGTCCTTGGGCAATTGCTCCACTTTGATTTCCGGAGCCAGTTGCCAGACGCTCGTGCTCGTTCGCTTTTCCTGGTCGTTGAATTTCACCGCGGAGTGCCGCACCGCGGCCTTAAACAACGGGCGCTCGTATTGGTCCGACATCCACGGGTTCAGCAGCAATTCGCCGGGCCCGAGCTCATTCGTCAGCACTTGCTTGACGTGGGCCTTCAAGACGAGCGGCTGCGAGGAATCGTGAAATTCCGGATGCGCCACTTGCGTGACTTCCGCGTCCGAATGACCGTTCGCAAAAAAATCGGTCATGAATTTTTCCACTTTGTCCGGCGACTCGTCGATCAGGTCGTCGCGAAGCTCGATCGCTTCCGAACCCTTCAAATCGACTTCCGTGTCTCCTTCCGCCGTCCAGTCCTTGGCCACGCGGATGGTGACCTTGGTGGTGGAACTATTGTCGTCCGGCGTCCCTTCCAGAATCGGGGCCTGTTGAATTTTGCTGCCTTTTACCGCCAGCCCCATCACGCCGCGGTCAAACCAGGGCAACTCGCCAAACGGCGCACCGGCGTCGGCCGGATCGGCGAAGACGGCGCCCTCCTTGAAATTGATGCGCGTGACAACGCGTGAAAACTGGCTCAGGTTTGGAAATCCGCGGATGAGCGTTTGCCAATTCTGCGTGGCCACCAGGACCAGATCGGCATCCACTTTGACCTCCTTGAGCATGGTTACGAACACCGCATTCTCATCGTCGGGATTGGCGCGCTTGGAGGTCATGATTTCATCGACTGGGCGGCCCAGGGCCACCCCGGCCAGGTCCGACGAGGCGATATTCTGCTGCACGAACTGGTAGAGGGCCTCGGCTTTCTTTCTGGGATCGGAAAGTTTCTCGGCAATTTCCTTGGCCTTGTCCCGGGTCAGCTTGCTGTTTTTTTGCATCTCGCCAAAATCCCTGGAGACGATCGTGCCCACGTCGTCCCACTTGGTAATCAGGGGATAGACGTCGCCGCCGAATCCGAGCTGAGTGGGAGTAAAAATAATCATGGTCGCGAGATCGCGAAAAGGCAGTGAAAACGGCTCGCTCTGGATGGGGCGCAGATTCTTGACGGAAAAATTGTACAGCGTGCCGGCCACCGTCTGGGACTGCTGGATGGAGATTTTGTTGAGGTTCGTCTCGAGCGGATATTGGCTCATGCCGAGGCGCGGGCCGATGGTCACCTGGAGCGTGGAATCCAGCGTGCCAACATCCCTGCGTGTCGAAAATCCAGGGAGACGGATACACCGTGTCCTCGTTTTCCTCCACCTGGTATTCGATGATCGCGCCCGGCACTACGTTCGGAAACGAGAAACTGGTCGACAAGATGGCGAACTTATTGCCGGACTCATAGGCCTTGCCCGTGAATACCTTGGAGGAATCCAGGGGAATGATTTCGCCCGACGGCAGAATCGTGCGTCCCTCGATTTTCGAGACGCGCACGTTTTTGAACGATTCGATAGAAACGGTACCGGCATCGCGCCCCGCATCGTTGAAGATCTTGATGCGAACGTAGGATTGCTTGCGCGTGACCCAGAACAAGCTGGTCTTCTCAATCACGTCGATTCGCCCTCGCTTGAACAGCACCACGGCGCCCGCCCCGGGGTCGAGCGGGCTGGTTTTCATGGATTTTTCGGCGTCGCTCACCGGGTCCCAATCGGCCGCAGCGGCATTCCAGGGATGAAAAGAAAGGAGAAGGAACAGGATCAGCGGGGTGCAAATCTTCCAACGCATCGCACAAGCCCTCCGGCGGCAGATGTGCTTCGCCGAACATGCCGCCCCGGGGGCACGACACAGGCATGGTGACGGCCTGGAACCCCTGGCACGAGGCCCGCTCGCAAGCGGATGACATTTATACTTACCATATATTAAATGTCAAGTTAAATGTCGCTCATGATAGGGAACCGCCTGCTGAGCAACCAGGCCGGTTGCGACCGCCGTGCCGCAACCGCCTGCATGATTCGCGCGGGCCTGGCCGCGCCGCGCCCTCTTCCCAGAATGAAACAGGCCCCGCGCATTGCCGCTTGACAAATTCAAACATGTGTTTGAAACTGTTGTTTAACATGAAGCCCGGAACAAAGCACGCCAGAAAACCGCGACGCAGCCCGGCCGCGACGGCCGCATCCGATCCCACGCGCGAGAAACTGCTGGAGGCCGCGGGGCGCGTGTTCGCCGACCGCGGCTACGACGCCGCGACGGTCCGCGAAATTTGCCGCCGCGCCGGCGCCAACGTCGCGGCCGTCAACTACCATTTTCGCGACAAGCAGGGGCTCTACACCGCAGGTCCTGGCTCACGCATGGCGGGCGAAGCCCGCATTGAGCGGCATGCGCGCGGCTCTGGACCAGAGCGCTCCCCCGGAAGAAATCCTCCGCCGCGTGATCAAGGCGAGGATGCAGGGCCTAGGCGCCCATCGCCTCCCGGACTGGCACTTCCGCATCGTGGCTCGCGAGTTCTCCCATCCCACGCCGGCGATGTCCCGCATGATCGATAAAGTTTCCAGGCCGCTGTACGAGCGCATGCTGAACCTGATCGGCCAGATCATCGGCCTGCCCGCGGATAACGAGAAGACGCGTCTGTGCACCTATAGTGTCATGGGACAAATCTTCCTGTACGCGCTGGCCAGCCCGATCCTGATGAAGCTGTGGCCCGGAATTGAATATGACGCCCGAACAGATGGACCGGATTGCCGACCACATCGCCGATTTTTCGCTCGCTTATTTGCGGCAAATCCGGCCAGTGCAGCGGAATATCCCGGCCGTATCCGGCGCGAGGAGACCCTAATGCCAGAACAACAGATTGTCGCGAATCCCATGCGGCCCGGCGCGCTGCCCGGCGAGCCGGATAAAGCAGTGGCGCCGCCCGTGACCCCGGCATCATCCCGGCTCAAAATTCCGTTGATCGTGCTGGGCGTGGTCCTGGCCGCATTCTTCATCTGGAAAGGATTTTTCGCCGGGAGCGGCGTGCCCGAAGGGGTCGTCGCCCTGAGCGGCCGCATCGAGGGCGACGATTCCGCCGTGGCCGCGAAGATCACCGGGCGCATCCTCGAAGTCCGCATGCGCGAAGGCGACACAGTGAAGGCCGGAGACATCATCGCGATACTCGATGACGAGCAAGTGCGCGCGCGCGAGCAGGCAGCGCGCTCTGCTCTGGGGGCGGCCGAAGCCAATGCCAAAATGGCGCAAACGACAAATTTCCGTCCTCGAGCAGCAGTTGAAGCAAAGCCAATTGCTCACCGGGCAGGCCACACTGGGCGCCGAGGGCAGCGTCAATCAGGCCGAAGCCGATCTCGCCGCCGCGCAATCCGACCTCGCGCAAAAACAGGCCGCCTACGATCTCGCCGTCTTTGACCGGGACGCCTACACCCGGCTTGCAAAAACCGGCGCCGTCTCCGAACGCCAGGGAAAACTGGCGGAGTCCACCGCCGCGCAGGACGCCGCCGCCGTGGAAGCCGCCAAACGCCGGCGTCACGGCCGCGCAAGGCGCGCTGACCATGGCCCAGGCAAACCTGGCAAATCCAGGTATCCGCGAGTCGCAAGTCGTCGGCGTCGAAAAACAGATTGCGCAGCAGCAAGCGCAGATCGCCAGCGTGAACGCGGACATGCAAATGGCCCGCGCGCAACTTTCCGAGGCCGAGGCCAACCGGCAGGACCTGACCATCCGCGCGCCCTTTGACGGCACGGTGATGACGCGCGCCGCCGAGCCCGGCGAAGTCGTGCAGGCCGGAACCGCCATCGTCACGCTGCTGGATCTGAGCAAGGTCTACCTGCGAGGTTTCGTCCCGGAAGGGCAAATCGGAAAAGTTGCCGTCGGCCAGCCCGCGCACGTTTACCTCGATTCCAATCCCAAGCAAGCGCTCAACGCGTACCGTCTCCCGCGTCGACCCTGAGGCCACGTTCACTCCGGAAAACACCTACTTCCGCGACGACCGCGTCAAGCAGGTCGTCGGACTCAAGCTGCAGCTGAAGGAAGGCTATCGGGTTCGCAAAACCCGGGCATGCCCGCCGACGGCGAAATCCTGGTCAAGGGCAGCGCCTGGCCGAACAGCAAGTAGACGCCAATGGCCACTACCACGATCGATACCGGAGCGCTCGTGCGGGCCGCCTGCAAACAGGCCGCCCTGCGATTTTCGTGCGCGATCTGCGGAAAAATTACGGCGCGATTCAGGCCGTCCGCGGCATCAGCATGGAAGTCGCGCCGGGAGAAATTTTCGGCCTGATCGGGCCGGATGGCGCGGGCAAGACCACGACGTTCCAGATCCTTGCGGGCGTAATGGAAGCGACCAGCGGAGTCGCGGAAGTTTTTTCGCGGCCGGCTCGCGAAACGCGCTCGCAGACCGGATACCTTACGCAGACATTCAGCCTATATCCGGACCTGAGCGTTTCGGAAAATATCCGCTATATCGGGGACTTGCGGCGCGTTCCCGCCGAAGAAATTGAATTACGCGCGACAAAGATATCTGCAGATGTTCGACATGGGCCGGTTTTCGCACCGGCTCGCGGGCAAGCTGAGCGGCGGGATGAAACAAAAACTGTCGCTCGTCTGCCGCGCTGGTGCCGGAACCGCACGTGCTTCTTCTCGACGAACCCACCACCGGAGTCGATCCGGTATCGCGTCGTGAATTCTGGGATGCCCTGGCGCACCTGGCGGCCGATGGCCTCACCATTCTGGTGGCCACGCCGTATCTGGACGAGGCGGAGCGCTGCCATCGTGTCGCGTTCATGCACCTGGGCGAAGTTGCGGCAGATTGGAACGCCCGTCGGAACTTCGCTCGACTCTGCACATGAAGCGGCTCGGAACTTCGCACGTCGGATTTGAGCGACTCCGAGAAGATTCTTGCCGAAAGCAGCGGACCCGCAGGAAATCATTGTCGACGTGCAGCGATTCGGCGACCGGCTCGATCTGCTGGCGAGCGATCCCGCGCAGGCGCAGCAGATGGTGACCGAACAGATGAAGGCCGCCGGGAATCGCCGTCAATGAAATTCGCGTGGATGATCCCACGCTGGAAAATACGTTCGTCGCGACGCTGCGAAGCATCGGCCACGAAATGCACGAGACTCCCTTCCCCGCCCGCCACAGCCACAAGGATCTGAAAGGGCAGATCGCCATCGGCGCGCGACCAACTCACCATGCAGTTCGGCTCCTTCACGGCAGTCAAAGACCTCCACTTGCAGGTTCGCTACGGCGAAATTTACGGCTTGCTGGGCGCCAACGGAGCGGGCAAAACGACGACGATCAAAATGCTGTGCGGCCTGCTCGATCCAACACGCGGAAAAATGCAACTCGCGGGAGCCGAGCGCTCGGAAAGCGTGCGTTCGCAAGCCGTGCGCCAGCGCATCGGGTACATGTCTCAGAAATTCTCCCTCTACGATGACCTCACGATTCAGGAAAACCTCGAATTTTTCGCCGGCGTTTACGGCGTGCCGGAAAATGAGCGCGAGGAAAAGAGGGAGTGGGTGCTTTCGTTCTCGGGCCTCGAAGGCAAGGAAGACCTGATTACCGGAAGCTTGCCGGGCGGCTGGAAACAGCGCGTGGCCTTCGGCGCGGCCATCATGCACGAGCCCAGCGTCCTGTTTCTTGGACGAGCCGACCTCCGGCGTCGATCCTCTGGCGCGCCGCGCATTCTGGACCATGATCAACCGCCTGGCCGACGAAGGCACTGCAATTCATGGTCACCACGCATTATCTGGAAGAAGCCGAGCAGTGCAATCGCCTGGGGCTGATGGTTGCCGGTGAATTTGTGGCGGAGGGCAGCCCCAGCGGCGTGAAGGCGCGCCAAACCGGGCACCTGCTGGAATTCGTCGTCGATCAGCCGCAAATCGCCGCGGACTTCCTCAAACTTGCCGGCGAACGATGGCGCGTTTCGCTGTTCGGCGACCGGCTCCACATCATCACGGATGAAACCGTCGAGAAAGCGATCGCCGCGACCACGGCGCAATTGCATACGGCCGGCATCCGCGTGCTCGAATGCGCGTGAAGGCCGCTTTTCTCTGGAGGATGTTTTCATCAGCGTGGTCGAGAGGGCGCGCCTGCAAGGCAAGGTAGCCTCGGACGACGAGTAAGGGAAATCCTAATCGCGGAAACCGCATTACGGAAAAGAAGATGCGACGCATATTGGCGCAAACTCGAAAAGAACTGACCCAGATCGTGCGGGATTACAGGACGCTCACTCTGGCGCTTGTTGCTTCCGCTGTGCCTGCTTCTGCTGCTGGGCTCGGCGATTTCGCTGACGGTCGACGATCTGCCCATCGTCGTTCAGGATCTGGACAATTCTTCCGCGTCGCACGATTATATCGACGCGTTTCGCGGCTCCGTCACTCTGCACGTCGTTCCCTGGCCGGCCGATCGCAAGCCGGAAGACGCGCTCACGTCCAACCAGGCGCGCGGCGCGCTGATCATTCCCTCGAATTTCGGGCGGGATATCGCGCGCGGCGACAACACCCAGGTGCAACTCCTGGTCGACGCCTCCGATTCCAATACCGCGCAACTGATCGCGGGCTACTCCAGCCAAATTACGCAGGCGTATAACAAGGCTTCCGCGGGCGCGTCGCTCCCCAGCCTGTCCAGACGGCCATGCGCTTCTGGTATAACCCCGGGAGATCGTCGAAAAAATTCTACGGCCCGGGAATTTTCGTGCTGGGAATTTCCATGTTCCCTCCTCTGCTGGCCTCGCTGGCCATGGCCAAGGAGGGCGAGCAGAAAACCATCCTGCAGGTGTACGTTTCCAGCATTTCGGCGCATGAATTTCTTCTGGGAAAAATCCTGGCCTTCATGATCGTGGCGCTCGGCGAAGTCATCATCAATTGCGCCGCGCTGTTCACGTATTTCGGCTTGAGCTTTGCCGGAGATCCGACGCCGTTTATTCTGGCCACGATTCTTTATGCATTTTGCGTCGCGGCGTTCGGAGTGATGGTCGGAGCGGCCATCCCCAGCCAGGCCGCCGCGCTGCAGGCGGTGGCGCTCGGCGGCTTCCTGCTGGTGTTCCTGCTTTCCGGATTGATCTATCCCATTTCCAACATTCCCGCGGGATTGCGCTGGCTCTCCAATTTCATCTGGGGCCGCTATTACATTGAGATCGTGCGTGACGCGCTTCTGCAAGGCGGCGGCTGGCCCGCCACCTGGTACAAAGTCCTCGAAATCGGGGTGACCGGAGCGATTTTTTACGGCCTGGCCTGGCGCACCATGCGCCGCATGCAGGTGAAGGCGTAGCCCATGAAAAAATTCCTGAAACGAATCTTCAATTACCGCGTGCGCGCCCTGATGCAGAAGGAATTCAGGCAGATCCGGCGCGACCGCCGCCTGGCGATTTCCCTGATCCTCCCGCCGACGCTGCAGCTCCTGCTTTTCGGATTTGCGTTGAGCGCGACCGTTTCCAACATTCGTCTCGGCGTCGTCGACGACAGCGGAACGCCCGAAAGCCGCGAATTGATCGCCAATCTGACCGAAAGCAAGAGCTTTCAGTTCTCCGGCTCCTATCTTTCCGTCGACAATCTCGGCGCCGCCATCAGCCGCGGCGACCTCGATGCCGGCGTGGTCATCCCCTACGACTACGCCCGCGACCTGTACCGCGGCAATCCCTCCACGGTGCAATTTTTGTTGAACGCCATGAACGCGAACACCGCGGCCATTGCACAGGGTTACGCCCAAGGCGTGATTCAATCCTACAACCAGGGGCTTGCCGCTAGCGGCATTCACGCGAATTTCCGCCAGATTGCGGCCGGCGGACGTCAGCCGGCGGGGGCTCATTTCGCTGCATCCCGCGTATCTTTTCAATCCCGGCCTGGTGGCGTCCTGGTTCATCGTGACCGGCGTATTCGGGCTGCTGCTGATTCTGAACGGATCGATAGTCGCCTCCGCCGCCATGGTCAAGGAACGCGAACGCGGCACCATCGAGCAATTATTGATGTCCCCCGCGGGCACGTACGAAATTATCATCGCCAAGATCGCGCCGCTGTTCGTTCTACTTTTCCTGATGACCCTTTTCGCGGTCGTGGTCATGGAAACGGCGTTCCACGTCCCCATTCAGGGCAATCTGCTGCTGCTCTTGAGCGGCTCGGCGCTCTGCATTCTGTGCGGAATCAGCATCGGCACGGTCATCGCAACGTTCAGCAAATCCGCCGAGCAGGCTCAATTGACGAGTTTCTTCGTCAATCCGCCGCTGTCCACTTTGTCCGGGGCGTTTTATCCGGTCGAGGGAATGCCGCATATTTTGCAGCGCCTCACGGCTTTCAATCCTGTCTACCACTTCGTGGTCATCTCGCGCGCCAGCCTGCTGAAAGGCAGCGGCTTTGGAACGCTCTGGCCGCACTTTCTGGCCTTAACTGCATTCACGTTGGTCCTGGTCGTTCTAAGCGTCTGGCGGTTCCGAAAACAGCTCAGCTAATTGAAATGGGAACGGAAAACATCCTATGAAAACAAACTCAACATTCTCGGTGCAAATTAAAATGATGAGCCTCGCGGCCGCGTGCGCCTTGTCGATCCTGGCGATTCGCGCCGGCGCTCAAGCCGGCGGGGGCAGCGCATCTTCGCAAGGCGCGCAGGCGGTGCAATTGCCGCTCTCTGGCCGGGGCGGACAAGGCGGCTCGGTGAATTCCACGGAAACTCCAGTGCCGGGAACCACCACGAGCGTCAACACGCTGAATCCCGCCGTGCAGGTGCAGGGGCCGTACACGGGCAGCGCCAGCAGCGTCGCCGCGATGCCTTTTTCGGGCCACTTGTCATTTCGCGAAGCCCTCCAGCGCGGCCTGGTCTACAACCTCGGCGCGGTGGGCCTGGCGCAGGCAGTGCGCCAGGCTAGCGGCGCAAGCCAGGTGGCCCGCAGCGCCCTGCTTCCGAACTTGAATGGATCGCTCACGGAAAATTACCTGACGGAAAACTTGAAAGCGCTCGGTTTTCACTTCTCTTTTCCCGGACTTTCTCTTCCCACCATCGTCGGACCTTTCAATTATTTCGATGCGCGCGCCCGGCTGACGCAAACCGTGCTGGATTTGACGGCCATAAACAACTACCGCGCATCGAAAGAGCTCCTGCGTTCCAACGAATTGTCAGCGCGCGATGCCCGCGACCTGGTCGTTCTAGCCGTGGGAGGCACCTATCTGCAGGTGATTGCCGCAAAAGCCCGCGTCGATTCGGCCCGCGCGCAACTGGATACGGCCAACGCCCTCTACCAGCAGGCGCTGCAGGAGCGCGGCGTCGGCCTGATCGCCCAAGTGGACGTCAATCGCAGCCAGGTGCAAGCCCTGGCGGACCAGCAACGCCTGCTTTCCCTGCAGAACGATCTCGCAAAACAAAAAATCGATTTGGCGCGGCTCGTCGGGCTGCCTCCAACCGACCAATATGACGTCTCCGATGACGTCCCTCTGCCGGCTACGCCCGCGATCGAATTTGACGCCGCTCTGAAGCAGGCATTCGAGCAGCGGCCGGACTTGAAGGCCGCGCAATCGCAGCTGCGCGCCTCGGAACTGGCGCGTTCGGCGGCGCGCTCGGAACTCCTGCCGTCGGTTGCGGTCAGCGCGGACTTCGGTGAAATCGGAGTAAATCCCGGGCAGGCGTTTGGAACCTACACGGTCTCCGGCAGCGTGAAGATTCCCCTCTGGCAAGGCGGCAGGGCGAAGGGTGATATGGAAGAGGCGAACGCCGCGCTGGCTCAGCGGCGCGCCGAGCTCGAAGACCTCAAGAGCTTGGTCGAAAGCCAGGTCCGTAAAGCCTTTCTGGACTTGCAGGCGTCGGCGAGCCAGGTGGACGTGGCCAAAAAGAATGTGGAAGTCAGCCGCGAAACGCTGGACTTGACCAAGCAGCGTTTTGAAGCGGGGGTGACCGACTCGGTGGAAGTCGTGCAGTCGGAGCAGACCGTGGCCTCGGCCGAACTGGATTACATCAACAGCGAGTTCGGCCTCAACCTGGCGAAGCTGAGCATGGCGCGCGCCATCGGCGGGGCGGCGGAAAATCTGTCACAGTTCCTCAAGTCGCAGTGAAACCCGGCGTTGCGCCGCAATTCGGCTATTGCCCTATTTTGCACCCGATGACGGGGCGAAACATGCAGCCTTCTCCGCCCTTTCTTGCATCTAAAAATCTGTTAGGCTGATTGCAAGGCGGTTCCCGGCCCACGCCGGCAGCAAAGTGGTCCCGAACCCTCGGGCCCGCTCAGGGGTTGAACTTTATCGGAGGACAGTGCGAATGAAAATCGTTGCGACGTTTTTTCTCGCGGCCGTGAGTATGGTTGCATTGGCAACCGGATGTTCCAGCGCGAAAAGCGATGAGGCCCTCACCACGGATATCCAATCGAAAATGTTTGCCGACCCGCAGGTGAGGGCGGCCAACATCACCGTTTCCGTCAAAGATGGCGAAGCCACCATTTCCGGCGACGTCCCCAACGAAGGGACGCACCTGCAAGCCTACAAGATTGCATCGGATACGCCGGGCGTGAAACACGTGGTGGATCAGATGACCATGCAAGCGGCGCAGGCCGCGCCCCCGGCAGAGGCCGCGCCCGTTGCTCCACCGCCTGCCACCGAGCGGCGCCATGCTGCCGTGAAGCCGGCGCGCAAAGCGGAAAGACATGAAAAACAGCACCCAAAAGCAACGCTGAGGGCGGCGAAGTCTGAGGCCGAACCGGTCTACGCGCCGCAACCGCCGCCTGCTGCGGCCCCAGCAGCGTCCGGTTGCTCCAGCGGCGCAGCCCGTCACTGCCGCGGCTCCGCCACCGCCACCGCCGCAACCGATCCGCGTGGAAATTCCCGCCGGCACATCCGTGCGCGTCCAAATGATCGATGGGGTGGATTCCGCCGTAAATCACACGGGAGACACGTTTCACGCGACGATTGCCTCTCCAATCGTGGTCGACAACCAGATTGTTGTCCCGGCAGGGACGGACGTTTACCTGAAACTGGTGAACGCCAAGTCCGCCGGGCACATGACCGGCAAAAGCGAGTTGGCGCTGGAGTTGACACGCATGGAGTTCCAGGGAAAATCCTATGGGCTGTCTTCCAGTGACTATACGCAGGCCGGAGCTTCGCGCGGCAAACGCACTGCGGAAACCGTGGGCGGCGGCGCGGTCCTGGGCACATTGCTGGGCGCGGTGATCGGCGGCGGCAAAGGCGCGGCGATCGGAGCGGCCACCGGCGCGGGAGCTGGCGGTGTCGTGCAGGGTGTAACCAAAGGCCAGCAGGTCAAGATCGCTTCGGAAACCAAACTGGATTTCAGCCTGGAGCAGCCTTTGGAAGTGAGCTACTTCCCCGGAAGGAACCATTCTTCGCGGGAGTAGATCTTGATTTTCCGGTTGGCGCAGGCTTCAGCCTGTGCGGCTTAGATCCTAAGAGTGTGAAATTTAAACCGCACAGGCTGAAGCCTGTGCCACCAGCCCCTTAAGAAATTCCATGACGCGCGCTTCGGCCCAGAAGCGCGCGTTGCCGTTTTGGCGGGAAATAAACGCGCAATGGCCCGCCGCGCTCGGGAGCAATCAACGCGATCTTTTCGTTTCCGGTCAGCGCCGGATGCGAAAAACTGGCGAACGGGATGAAGGGATCGCGCTGTGCGGTCAGAATCAGCGTGGGAACCTTTATGTTGGCAGCGACGCGCAACGCGCTCGACCGCTCGTAATAATCGGACGCGCCTCGGAATCCGCAGTAAACCGCCGTGACGATATCGTCAAAATCGCGTATGGTCCGCACGCGCGCCATCGGTTCGAGATTGAATTTTCCCGGAAACAGTTCCGCCTTTCGCCGCATGCGCTCCTTGAGGCTCGTCACGAAATGCCGCTGGTACAAAAAATTTCCCGGAAGAGCGATGGCGTCGGCGCACACAGCTAGATCCATGCTGGGAGAAACCGTCGCGATGCCAAGCAACTGCCGCGGCGCGGCGCCCGCCAATTCGCCCGCCATCTTCATCACCAGATTGCCGCCCATGGAATACCCAGCAAAGAAAATCGCGGGAAGCGAATCGCGCTCGATGAGTTCGCACAGTACGGCGCGGTAATCCAAGGAGAGTCCGGAATGATAGAGCGTCGGCGTGAGCTGTTCGGTGCCGCCGCAATTGCGCTGGTTCAGGCGCACGGCATTCCAACCGGAAGCGAAGGCGCGCTCCGCCAGCCCCTGCATATAGCCGGACTTGCTCGACCCTTCCAGTCCGTGAACCAGGACGAGCGTGGGGCATTCCCGCGGCGCCGCCTGCCAGTGGCATTCGCCGAGGATTCGGGTGCCGGGCTCGGTTTCAAACTCACGCGGCATGCTCGCGGGCAGGAGCGGGAATTGCCGCCGCCACCAGGTTGACGCGAACGTCTGCGCGTGCGGGCCACGCAGCAGCGGGTGCGGTTGGAAGGTGTTCATTCGGACTTCATTCTACGTCATTCCGGCGGGCTCCACGCTTCACTTGAAGCGTTCCTCGTAAAAGTAGAATCCGCACCCGAGTTCACTCCCGGCCGCGGGCGACGCGCTTGATTTCATGCGGCGGGGCGCATAAAATGAATTTCCACCCATGAAACTCCGTTGTCGCGAAGCTTCCCATTTTTCCAGCCCAGCGGCATTCCGCTGGGCTGCGCTGTTTTCAGGGGCCGTTTTCTTATCGTCCAAGGAGCTGTGAATGGAAGGACCGATCCTGGAAGGCCTGACATTTGACGATGTTCTGCTGGTGCCGGGAAAGTCCTCCGTGCTCCCCACCGAAGTAAACACGCAGACGCAACTCACGCGCAAGATCGCGCTGAACATTCCGCTGGTATCGGCAGCCATGGATACGGTCACCGAATCGCGCCTGGCCATCGCTATGGCCCGCCAGGGCGGACTGGGCTTTGTGCATCGCAGCATGCCAGTCGACCGGCAAGCGGAAGAAGTGGACCGCGTGAAGCGCTCAGAAAGCGGCATGATCGTCGATCCGGTGACCATTTCGCCGGAGCTGACCGTCCGCGAGGCCATGGACATCATGACCAAGTACCGCGTCTCGGGGTTGCCAGTGACGCGCGGGCCTCTGCTCGTGGGCATCCTGACCAATCGCGACCTGCGCTTTGAAAAAAATCTCGACCAGCTCGTCAGCTCAGTGATGACCAAGGACAACTTGGTGACCGTGCCGGTCGGTACCACGCTCGAGGAAGCCGAGCGCCTGCTGCAACGCCACCGCATTGAAAAACTTCTGGTGGTCGATTCCGAGTTCCGTCTCAAAGGATTGATCACGGTAAAAGACATCCAGAAGAAATTGGAATTCCCGAACGCGGCAAAAGACGAACAGGGACGCCTGATGGTCGGCGCGGCCATCGGCGCGACGGGCGATTTCCTGGAACGCGCCGTGGAATTGGCTCGCACCAAGGCCGACGTGCTGGCCATCGATACCGCGCACGGGCATTCGGCGCGCGTGATGGAAGCGATCAAGGCCGTAAAAAAGCGCCTGCCCGAAATGCAACTCGTCGCCGGAAACGTGGGCACCTACGAAGGCGCGCGCGATCTGATCGCGCTGGGCCTGGACGGAATCAAAGTCGGCATCGGCCCGGGATCCATCTGCACCACGCGCGTGGTGACGGGCGCGGGCGTGCCGCAGATCACGGCCATTCTGGAAGCGGCGCGCGCGGCCAAGGGCACGGGCGTTCCCGTGATTGCCGATGGGGGGATCAAGTATTCGGGAGACATCAGCAAAGCGATCGCCGCGGGCGCGGCGGTCACCATGCTGGGCGGGCTTTTTGCCGGCACCGAGGAATCACCCGGTGAAACGATTCTCTATCAGGGGCGCACATTCAAGTCCTACCGCGGAATGGGTTCGCTTGGAGCGATGCAGGTGAGCGCGGCGGCCGCGGATCGCTACGCGCAGGAAGGCGCGGCGCGCGGAAAATCGGTGCCCGAGGGCGTCGAAGGGCGCGTGCCCTACAAGGGCTCGCTCAGCGCGCTGGTCGATCAATTGGTCGGCGGCCTGAAGAGCGGCATGGGCTATTGCGGTGTTTCCACGCTGGCCGAGTTGCAGGAGCGTGCGCGGTTCGTGCGCATCACCGTCGCGGGCCTGCGCGAAAGCCACGTGCATGACGTGATCATCACGCGCGAAGCGCCGAACTATCAGGTCGAATAATCCAGTGTGGAATCGCCTGAAGCCGTGGTTGCCGGCGATTTTCTGGGCCGTGCTGATTTCCGCGGCCTCCACCGACACGTTCTCCGAGAGCCACACTTCTTCCGTCATCATTCCCATTCTGCATTGGCTTTTTCCGGGCGCCAGCCCGGAAACACTCGAGCGCATGCACTTCTTCATCCGCAAGTCCGCGCACTTCACGGAATATTTTGTGTTCAGCGTTATCCTTGTGTCGCCCGTCCGGGGAGAGGAAAAAGGGTGGCGCTTGCGCTGGGCGATTTTGGCGCTGGCCATCGCCGCGGGATATTCCATGCTCGATGAATTCCATCAATCCTTCGTGCTCAGCCGGACGGCGTCGCCGTGGGATTCGCTGCTGGACACGACGGGCGCGGCGGCAGCGCAAGTGGTGCTGGGAGCCCGGGCAAGAATTCGCGCGCGCCGGCATTGATGCCGGTTTATGGAGCGATCCTTCAAGAAAATAAAAAAGGCCCGTTCCGAAGATTCGGAACGGGCCTTTCGCTTGAAACTGAGCTTGTCGAAATCCTTACGCGCCGGCCTTTTCTTCCTTCTTTTCTTCCTCGGCGGGCTCAGGCTTTGCGGACTTTTCCTTCTTAACCTTTTTCTTAAGCTTGGAGCCGAGCAGCTCAAGGATTGCCAGATCGGCGCCGTCGCCGATGCGGAATCCGGCGTGGATTATGCGAGTGTAGCCGCCGTTGCGGTCGGAAAAGCGCGGAGCGATGTCCGCGAACAGTTTTTGAGTGGCGCCGGGCGTCATCAGATACGAGGCGGCCTGGCGACGGGCGTGCAGCGTGTCGCGCTTGCCGAGCGTGATCATCTGCTCGACCAGCGGCTTGGCGGCCTTGGCCCGCGTGACGGTGGTGGTGATGCGCTCCTTCTCGATCACGTTGGTGACCAGGTTGCGCAGCGTCGCGCGGCGGTGCGCCGGCTGACGTCCGAGTTTGGAACCGTAGTTGCGATGTCGCATAAGTGAGTCCCAGGGGCGGTTACAGGCCCGCGGTTTCCTCCGGCGTCGGCGGCGCGGTCTGGCTGGGCAGCGGCGGCCAGATGATGCGGCCGTGCTCGTCGAACTTCATGCCCAGGCTCAGACCCATCTTGTGCAGGATTTCCTTGATTTCATTGAGCGATTTGCGGCCGAAGTTTTTCGTCTTCAGCATTTCGTTCTCGCTCTTCTGCACCAGTTCGCGGATGGACTGGATGTTTGCGTTCTTCAGGCAGTTGTAGGAGCGCACGGAAAGCTCGAGTTCCTCGACCGAGCGGTCCAGGTGCTCGACGCGCGGGTCATTATAGGATTCCACGGACTCCTCGACCATCTCAGGCTGTTCCTCGAAGTTGATGAAGATGCTCATGTGGTCTTTCACGAGCTTCGAGGCCAGGCCGATGGCGTCCTGCGGAGTGATCGCGCCGTTGGTCCAGACTTCCAGAGCCAGTTTTTCGTAATCGGTCATCTGGCCGAGGCGGGCCGCTTCCACCGAGTAGTTCACCTTGCGCACCGGCGAGTGAACCGAATCCACGGGAATGTAGCCGATGGGAAGATCTTCGTCGAAGTTGCGGTCGGCGGAGACGTACCCGCGGCCGTTCTTGACGCGCATTTCGAGCTGCAGTTTTCCGCCCTCATTGACCGTGGCGATGTAGACCGTCTTGTCGAGGACGGCGAAGTCGGCGTCTTCCTCGATCATTGCCGAGGTCACGACTCCGGGATTCTCAACGTTGATGACGATCGTTTTCGCCTGATCGTTGTTAAGCTTCAGCGGAACCTGTTTCAGGTTGAGAATGATGTCCGTGGCGTCTTCCACGACGCCAGGAATCGAGGAGAATTCGTGCAGTACGCCCTCAATTTTCACGGCGGTGATGGCCGCGCCCTCGATCGAGCTCAGCAGCGCCCGGCGAAGAGCGTTGCCCACCGTAGTGCCCCATCCGCGTTCGAACGGCTGCGCGGAAAACTTTCCGAACTTATCGGTCAGCGACTCGAGTTCAGCCGCCAAACGCTTTGGTTTCTGAAAACCTTTCCACATCGGTCAAGTCCTTCCTCCCCGCGATTGCGGGGACATCGAATCTTTTTCCGGAATCTCGGATCTTGCTTCGCGCTCCTGAAATTCCAATCTCAAATTTGAAATTTCAAACTTGAAATCCGCGGCCGGGAACCTCCCGGGCGCTACTTCGAGTACAGCTCGACGATGAGCTGCTCGGTGATGGGCGGGGTCTGCACGTTTTCGCGCTTCGGCAGAGCCACCACTTTGGCCTTGAACGTTTCGCGGTCGATTTCCAGCCAAGGCACGGCGTTCTGGCTCTGCGCGACGTTGCGCGCTTCCAGCACCATGGTGTTTTCGTGCATTTTTCCCTTGAGCGCGATTTCCTCGCCCACGCCGACCAGATAGGAAGGGATGTTGACCTTCTTACCGTTGATCAGCACATGCCCGTGCAGCACAATCTGCCGCGCCTGCGAACGGGAACTGGCGAACCCGGAACGCCACACCGCGTTGTCCAG
This sequence comes from Terriglobia bacterium, assembly GCA_963779275.1. GTDB lineage: Bacteria > Acidobacteriota > Terriglobia > Acidiferrales > UBA7541 > Palsa-360. The sequence goes on along the minus strand of CAVZXL010000010.1, from coordinate 511,915 downwards.
GCGCCGCTCGAGCATCACGATCAGGTTTTCGCCAGTGGGCCCTTGCGCGCGCTCCGACTTCTCGACGTAGTTGCGGAACTGCCGTTCCAGCAGTCCGTAGGTGCGCTTCACTTTTTGTTTTTCGCGCAATTGCAGGCCGTATCCGGCCAGCTTTTTCACGCGGCGCGACTGGCCGTGCTGCCCCGGAACGAAGTTGCGCTTTTCAATCGCGCACTTCTCGGTAAAACAACGCAGGCCTTTTAGGAACAGCTTCTGCCCTTCCCTGCGGCAGAGCCGGCAAACCGCTTCTCGATGACGTGCCAAATTCGTATCTCCTTTTTAACCGCGGGCTCCAAGTAGAGCTCGCACCCGATCCTCTTGCTGCTACTCGAATCCCGATCTTTCCTGCAAGAATTCCGTTAAATCCGAACGCTGTGCGTCCCCGTCAAATCAAACGCGGCGGCGCTTGGGAGGACGGCAGCCGTTATGCGGAATCGGCGTGACGTCCTTGATGTGCACGATGTGCAGGCCCGACGAAGCAAGGGCGCGCACGGCCGACTCGCGGCCCGAACCGGGCCCCTTGATGCGCACTTCGATGGATTTCATTCCGTACTGGTCGCGCGCCACGCCCGCGGCCGTTCCCGAAGCCTGCTGCGCGGCGTACGGAGTTCCCTTGCGCGAACCCTTGAAGCCGATCGATCCGGCCGAAGACCACGACACCGTGCGGCCGTCCGGGCCGCAGATGGTGATAATCGTGTTGTTGAACGTGGCCTGGATGTGCGCCACACCGTGCGGGACGACGCGCTTCTCCCGCTTCTTCTTGAATTCTTTTTTGCGCTTGGATGTTTTTTCCGGCGCCTTTGTCGCGTCTACTGCCTGTTCTTTTGCCAAGTCGTTACCCTTTCAGGCGGGCTCCAAGTAGAGCCCGCACCCGTTCAGGCGGGCTCCAACTAGAACCCGCACTCTCGTTTCAAGCCTTGCCTGCGCCGCGTTCCCGGCGAGCCGCAAATCAAGCGCGCGATTACTTCCGGGCTGCGACCTTCTTCTTCGCCGCCACTGCGCCCTTGCGCGGTCCCTTGCGGGTGCGCGCGTTGGTGTGCGTGCGCTGTCCGCGGACGGGCAGATTGCGCCGGTGCCGCAGCCCGCGGTAGCACTGGATTTCGATCAGGCGGCGGATGTTCATCTGGACCTCCTTGCGGAGATCCCCTTCCACGCGCCCCTCGGATTCGATCGCCTGGCGCAGCCGGTTGATCTCTTCCTCGGTCAGGTCCTTGATCTTTTTCGTGTATTCGACGTCCGCCTTGGTGCAAAGCGAGCGCGCGCGCGGCTGCCCGATTCCATAGATCGACGTCAGGCCGACCCAGATGCGCTTTTGCGGCGGAAGATCCACTCCAGCAATACGTGCCATGCGTGCTCCTTAATATCCTAGCGGGCTCCGATGGGAGCCGCGCGCGGTTACGTCGAACTTATCCCTGGCGCTGCTTGTGCTTCGGGTTGGCGCAAATCACGCGCACCACGCCGCGCCGGTGAATGACCTTGCATTTGTCACAAATTTTCTTTACCGATGCCCGGACTTTCATTTCCAACTCCTCGTCATTCTTACTGCGGGTCTCAATTTCCGGTGGGCTTCAAGTAAAGCCCACACCCGGTAGAGCCCGCACCCGTCTTCTACTTATACCGATAAACAATTCGGCCGCGCGTCAGGTCGTAGGGCGAAAGCTCCACCGCGACCTTGTCTCCGGCCAGGATGCGGATGAAATTCTTGCGCATCTTTCCGGAAATGTGCGCGAGCACACGGTGCTTGTTCTCCAGCTCGACCCGAAACATAGCGTTGGGCAGCGGCTCAATGACCGTGGCCATCACTTCGATGGCGTCTTCCTTGGGATTGGAAGCGTCTGCCTTGCGCTTTTCCGGTTCGGGTCGCTTGCCCATAGCCCCTCTCGCGAAAGCTACCAAGATGGTCCCTGTATTTCGCGGGGACGCGTCAGAATCCATGGCCCGTTTGCGGTGACCGCCACGGTATGCTCAAAATGAGCGGACTTGGTGCCGTCGGTCGTCACTGCCGTCCAATCGTCGTCGAGCACTTTCACCTCAGGTCCGCCGATGTTGACCATCGGCTCAATGGCGAAAACCATGCCTTCCTGCAACCGCGGGCCGCGGCCGGGTTCGCCGTAATTCAGCACATTGGGCTCTTCATGAATGTGCGTTCCAATGCCGTGCCCGCACAGATCGCGCACGACCGAGTAGCCGTTCTTGCGCTCGGCCCAGTTCTGGACAGCCGCGGAAATGTCGGACAGGCGGTTGCCCACGCGCACCTTTTCAATGGCCTGGTCCAGCGATTCGCGCGTCACCTGCAAGAGCTTCCGCAGTTCGGGGGTAATCTCTCCCACCGGCACGGTGACCGCGGCATCGGCATAGTAGCCCTCGTGCTCCACCCCGAAGTCTAGCGAAATGATGTCGCCTTCCTCCAGCCGCCGCGACTTCGACGGAATGCCGTGCACCACTTCCGAATTAATCGACGTGCACAAGGTCGCCGGATATCCCCGGTAATTCTTGAACGCGGGCCGGGCTTTCAGTTCCGCCGTGCGGCGCTCGGCATAGTCGTCCAGATCCTTGGTCGTAACTCCGGGCCTTACCATGCCGCGCACTTCGTTCAGCACTTCCCAGAGGATCAGGCCGGCGTGATGCATCTTTTCGAGTTCCGCCTGTGACTTGCAAACGATCATCTGGGTATCTGCGCTCCGTCCAAAATCCTAGCAATGCTTGCCGTGACGTCGTCGGCCTGGGCCATGGCGTCCACCGGGCTCAGCTGCTTGCGCACGGTGTAATATTCCACCAGCGGGCGCGTCTGGACTTCGTATGCGTGAAGCCGTTCGCTGATCACGCCCTCGGTGTCGTCCGGGCGGTGAATCAATTCGCTGCCGTCCTGGTCGCAAACCCCTTCGCGCTTGGGCGGGCGGTCGTAGATATTATAGATGTGCCCGCCGGCCTTGCAGATTCTTCTTCCCGTCAGCCGCCGCATCAACAATTGGGGCTCGACGACCATGTGCAATACAAAGGTACAGCCGAACTTCTGCTTCTGGCAAATCCGTTCCAGGTCGCCCGCCTGCGCCAGCGTGCGCGGAAACCCGTCAAACACAAACCCGTTCCGGCAATCCGGCTGCGCGATGCGCTCCTCGACCATGCTGAGCACCAGGTCGTCGGGAACTAGCTCGCCGCGCTCCATCAGGGGCTTGGCTCGCCGGCCGAGATCGGTTTCGCGACGGATGTGGTCGCGGAACATATCCCCGGTGGAAAGGTGCGGCAGATGATACCTCGCCGCAATACGCTGGGCTTGCGTGCCCTTGCCGGCCCCCGGAGGGCCCAGCAAGATCACCGCATGGCCCAGGTTCCGCAAAGCGCTTACGCTGCTCCGATCAGCCGTAACGGCGGCCACGCAGTTTTCCCTTCTTCACGAAACCTTCGTAATTCCGCATCACCAGCTGAGCTTCAATCTGCTGGACAGTATCCATGGCCACGCCCACTACGATCAGCAGGGACGTGCCGCCGAAATAAAAATTAACCTTCAACCCTTCCAGCACGAAGCGCCACATGTGGTTGTCAAACCAGGTGCCGACCAGCGGCAAATGCTGGAGGTGTATACCGGCCATGAGCCATTCGGGAAGCAGGCAAACCGCCGCCAGGTAAACTCCGCCCACAAACGTGAGCCGCCGCAGCACGCGGTCGATATGCTCGGAGGTGTTGCGTCCTGGACGAATTCCCGGGATGAACCCGCCGTATTTGCGCATGTTGTCGGCGAGCTCGGTGGGATTGAAAACGATCCCCACGTAGAAAAACGCGAACACGACGATCAAAGTAATGTAAACCAGGATGTACCAGGGCTCGCCCCAGGCCAGGTTCGTGGCCAGCCAGTCCACGGCCTTGAATTTCCGGCCGAGAAACAGGTTGATCGTGCCGGGAAACGTAAGCAGCGAGCTGGCGAAAATCGGAGGGATCACTCCGCCCGAATTCACGCGCAGCGGCAGGTAGGTCATCTGCCCGCCCATCATCTTGCGTCCCATCACGCGCTTGGCGTATTGCACAGGGATGCGGCGTTGTCCGCCCTCGACGAACACGATGACGCCGATTACGCCAATCATCATGGCCAGCATCAAAATCATGGCCAGGCCCGTGAACGGTCCCCACTGCGCGGTCTTAACCTTGTCGTACATATCCGCCACGGCCCGCGGCAGGCCGACCACGATGCCCGCAAAGATAATCAGCGACATTCCGTTGCCCACGCCGCGCTCGGTAATCTGTTCGCCCAGCCACATGATGAACGCCGAACCGGTGGTTAGCGTCAGGATGGTCATCAGCACGAAGGCGATGCCGGGATTGTAGACCAGAGCTTGATTGTTCGGCCCGCCGGTCTTTTCCAGGGTCACCGCGATCGAAAGCGATTGCACCACGCTGAGCAGGATCGTCAGGTAGCGCGTGTATTGCGTGATCTTGCGCCGGCCGAGTTCGCCCTCTTTTTGCAGGCGCTCGAGGTACGGCCATACGACGGTCATCAACTGCAGGATGATTGACGCCGTGATGTACGGCATGATGCCCAGCGCGAAAATCGTGAGGCGGCGGAAATTGCCGCCGCTGAACAGGTCGATGACGCCCAGGACCGAACCCTGGTTCTGCGAAAAGAACTGCGACAGCACGTCCGTATTGATGCCCGGAGTGGGCAAAAACGCGCCGAGGCGATACACCGCCAGCATGGCAAGCGTGAACAGAAGCCGCTTGCGCAGGTCCGGAATCCGGAACATGTTGGCGAATGCTTCGAAGAACTGGTTCATGGCAAAATCTCGGCCTTGCCCCCGGCCTTGGTGATTTTCTCCTCGGCCGATTTGCTGAATTTATGCGCGCGCACGGTGAGCGCGGTGTTCAGTTCGCCGTCGCCCAGAACCTTGATCTCGGCGCGAACCTGGCGGATCAGCCCCGCGGCGATCAACAGCTCCGGGGTGACCGTTTCTCCGGCGGCGAAGATGCCGAGCATGTCGACGTTCACCACGGCGTACTCGCTGTGCCCAGGATTGTGAAAGCCGCGCTTGGGAATCCGGCGCCGCAGCGGCATCTGGCCGCCCTCAAACCCCGGCTTGCGCGAATAGCCCTTGCGCGATTTCTGGCCCTTATTGCCCTTGCCCGACGTTCGGCCGAGCTTGGAGCCGATGCCGCGTCCCACGCGCACCTTTTTGTGCCGCGATCCGCGGGCCGGCTTCAGATTGGATAGATTCACTGCCATAGTGTCCTCATTAGGGCGGGCTGCACGCTTCACTTAAAGCGTTCAGCGTAAAAGTACAGCCCGCGCCCGAATTTCCGAATCTTGCGCGTAACTTAAACCGTGTATTCCTCGACCGTCACCAGGTGCCGCACCTTATGAATCATGCCGCGAATCGCCGGCGTATCTTCCCGCACGACCACTTGTTGCATGCGGCGGAAGCCCAGCCCGCGAATCGTCTGCCGCATGTCTCTGGGACAGGCGATGAAACTGACCACCCACTTGATTTTCAGAGTTCCCGTTGATTTCTTCGCCATGATCGTTAATTCGGGAGCAGCTAGCGCCCGAGTTCCTCCACCGTCTTCGAGCGAAGCTCCGCGACCTTGGCAATATCCTTCAGGCGCAGCAGCGCGTCGAATGTGGCCTTGATGACGTTGTGCGGGTTCGATGTGCCGATCGACTTCGTAAGCACATTCGAGATTCCCGCGACTTCCATCACCGCGCGCACCGGGCCTCCGGCAATGATGCCGGTGCCGTCGGGCGCGGGCTTCAATAACACTTGCCCGGAACCGTACAGGCCCAGAACCTGGTGCGGAATCGTGGTGCCTTTCAAGTTCAGGTGGATCAGGTTTTTCTTGGCCTGCTCGATGGCCTTGCGGATGGCCATGGGCACTTCGCGCGCCTTGCCCATGCCGAAGCCGGCGTGCCCGGCCTGATCGCCGACCACGACCAGAGCGGAAAAGCTGAGGTTCTTGCCGCCCTTGACGACCTTGGTCACGCGCTGGATGGCCACGACCTGATCCTTCAAGCTGTTGGCGTTGACGTTGAGATTTCGCCGGACCGCCAGTGTTTCCCTGAGAATGTGTTTGGACATAAACTTAGAATTTCAACCCCGCTTCCCGGGCCGCTGCGGCCAGGGCTTCCACACGGCCGTGGTACATGTACCCGCCGCGGTCAAACACGACCAGTTCGATGCCTGCGGCGCGCGCGCGCTCGGCGATTTTCTTGCCGATCATTTTTGCCGCCGCCACGTTGTTTCCGCCCTTCATTTCCTTGCGCGATTCCTTGTCGATGGAACTGGCCGAGACCAGCGTGCGCCCGCTGCGGTCGTCGATCACCTGGGCATAGATGTGACCGTTCGAGCGGTATACGCACAGGCGCGGCCGCTCGGGCGTTCCGGTAACGCGCATGCGCACGCGAAGGTGAATGCGCTGGCGATGCAGGTCCCGCGATAGTTTTCGTACCGGTACAGTTGCCACGATGCTCTCCTTAAATAGGCGGGCTCCAAGTAGAGCCCACACCCGAAAACTACGAGGCTCCCTGGGAGCCCAAATCCCGCGTTACGCGCCCGGCTTGGCTGCGGCTCCGGCTTTTCCGGCCTTCTTCTTCAGGCGCTCGCCAGTAATACGAATTCCTTTTTGCTTGTACGGGTCCGGCGGACGCAGCGACCGGATATCCGCGCACACCTGGCCGACCTGGCCGCGATCGGCGCCCGAGACGGTCATACGCGTCTGCTTCTCGACCGTGATCTGAATTCCCTCGGGAATCGCAAACTCGACCGGATGGGAATACCCGAGCGCGAAGCTGACCACCTTGCCCTTGAGTTCGGCGCGGTATCCCACGCCGACGATGTCCATGTCCTTCTTGAAGCCCGTGGTCACGCCCGTGACGGCGTTCGCGACCAGCGCGCGCGCCAGGCCATGCAGCGCAGCGTGGTCGTCCGACTCGCGGATGGCGTGCAGCTCCGCGCCCTTCTGCTCCAGGGTGATGCCCTTCGGCAAATTGACCTTCAATTTACCCTTGGGACCCTGCACTTCCACCGCGCTCGGCGCGATCTGAATCTTCACGCCCGCGGGCACGGCTATCGGTTTTCTTCCAATGCGCGACATAACGTTATGGCTCTCCTGCCTGGCCTTACCAGACTCTTACCAGACCTCGCACAACACTTCGCCGCCCACGTGCGCTTTGCGCGCCGCGCGGCCGGTCATCACGCCCTTGGGCGTGGTCATGATGCTGATGCCCATGCCGCCCACCACGGGACGGATTTCGGTCGCGCCCTTGTAGCGGCGGCTGCCGGGCTTGGACACGCGCTTCAGGTCGGTGATCACGCTGCGGCGGTCCGGCGTGTACTTCAGGAACAGGCGCAGGGTCTTGCGGACCTTGTTTTCCTCGACCAATTTGTAGGTCGAGATGTAGCCTTCTTCCTTCAGGATTCGGGCCACCTCGGCCTTGAGCTTGGAGGTGGGAATGTCCACGCGCGCGTGGCGCGCCTTGGCTGCGTTGCGGATGCGTGTCAGCAAATCGGATATGGGGTCAGTTTGCATAGTCGTGTTTTACCTTTAATTGCTCCTACCAGCTGGCCTTCACCACGCCGGGAATCTCCCCGCGCAGCGCGTGCTGGCGGAAACAGATGCGGCACATTTGAAATTTACGCAGATACCCGCGCGGGCGACCGCACAGGCGGCAGCGGTTGCGGATGCGGATCTTGAACTTCAACTTCTTGTGCATCTTGGCGAATTGTGAGTCTCGCGCCATGTGTTCTCCTAAAATACTTCTTACCAGCGGGCTGCAAGTACAGCCCGCTCCCGGTCTAAGCCTGCGGCCGCAGCGGCACGCCCAGCAGTTTCAGCAGTTCGCGGCCCTCTTCGTCGTTCTTGGCCGTGGTCGTCAACGTGATGTTCATGCCCTTGATCTTATCGACGCGCGTGTAATCGATTTCCGGAAACACCAGCTGGTCCTTCAGCCCCAGCGTATAGTTGCCGCGCCCGTCAAACGCGTTCGGCGGAAGCCCGCGGAAATCGCGCACGCGCGGCAGCACCACATGGCACAGCCGGTCAAGAAACTCGTACATGCGGTCGCCACGCAGCGTCACGCAGCACCCGATCGGCATGCCCTTGCGGATCTTGAAATTGGCGATCGACTTCTTGGCGCGCGTCACGACCGGCTTCTGCCCGGCGATCTGGCCCAACTCGATGACCGCCACGTCCAGCAGCTTCACGTTCTGGCTGGCTTCGCCCATGCCGATGTTGATGATCACCTTGGCGACCTTCGGCACGGACATGGGATTGGTCCGCCCGAACCGCTTCATCAGCGCGGGGACCACTTCTTTGCGGTAATGCTCGTGCATTCGGCTCATCATGGTTCGATCTCTTGATCCTCTGCGGGCGTGCGGCCCTTGCGGGGCGCGCCGGAATGTAAATTACTTTTCGAGCGTGTTGCCGCAGCGGCGGCAGATGCGCTCCTTGGTGCCGTCGGGCAACATCTTGTGCCCCAGCCGCGACCCTTTGTTGCACGCCGGGCACAGCAGCAAAACGTTGGAAATCGAAATCGGGCCTTCTTTTTCCACGATCCCGCCCTTGATGTTCTTGGACGGGTTGGGCTTGGTGTGGCGCTTGATCATGCCCGCGTGCTCGATGGTGATGGTGCGCTTGGACGGATTGACGCCCAGCACGCGGCCAGTCTTTCCGCGGTCTTTTCCGGTCATCACGCGGACCTGGTCGCCCTTCTTGATTCCCGCAGTGGTCGGCGGCTGTACGATCGGTTCTCTCAGCGGCATTACCAGACCTCCGGGGCCAGCGAAACAATCTTCGCAAATTTCTTTTCGCGCAACTCGCGCGCCACCGGCCCGAACACGCGCGTGCCCACCGGCTCGTTCGCGTCGTTGATCAGCACCGCGGCATTGTCGTCGAAACGGATGTAGGTGCCGTCCTTGCGGCGGTGCTCTTTGCGCGTGCGCACCACCACGGCCTTCACGACCGAACCCTTTTTCACGGCGCTATCCGGCGCGGCTTCCTTCACCGCAGCGGTGATCACGTCGCCGAGGCCGGCGCGGCTGCCGGCATCGCCGCCCAGCGGGAGAATACAAGTGATCTGGCGCGCGCCGGAGTTATCGGCCACCGTGAGCCAGCTTCGCATCTGAATCATGACAGTTGTCCTTTCGACTCATCTTGAATCACGTTAATTCACGCGCGTGCTGCGCGTAATCACTTCGGCCAGCCGCCAGCGCTTCAGTTTCGACATCGGCCGGGTTTCCACGATGCGCACGGTGTCGCCCAGGCGCGCCTCGCGCTGCTCGTCGTGCGCGTAAAATTTCTTGCTCACGCGCATCACGCGCGTGTACAGCTTGTGCTTCACCAGGCGCGTGACCTTGACGACGATGGTCTTTTCCATCTTCGCGCTGGTCACCTTGCCGGTCAGTTCCTGCCGCTGGTGCCGCGCCGGTTTCGCGGCTGTTTCCGGTGCCGTTTCACTTGCCATCTGGCTTCCTCAATTCGCGCTCCCGCAAAAGTGTTTTGACCCGCGCCAGATCCTTGCGCGCCAGGCGCAGCTTGGTGACCGCCTCGGCCTGCCCGGTGGAAAGCTGAAACCGCAGCCGGAACACCTGCTCGGCCAGCTCCCTCTGCCGTTCGGCCAGTTCCGGAGTGTCCTGATCGCGCATTTTTTCCACTCGGCTAGCCATCACAGCCCTCCCGCGCGGCTGACAAACTTGGTGTGAATCGGAAGCTTGTGCGCCGCCAGTGTCATGGCTTCCTGCGCCGTGGCCAGGTCCACGCCGGCCATCTCGAACATCACGCGTCCCGGCTTCACGACCGCCACCCAGCGTTCCGGAGCGCCCTTGCCCTTGCCCATGCGGGTTTCCGCCGGCTTCTTGGTAAAAGGCTTATCCGGGAAAATGCGGATCCACAGCTTGCCGCCGCGCTTGATGAACCGCGTGATCGCGACGCGCGAAGCTTCGATCTGCCGGTCGGTGATCCAGGCCGGCTCGAGCGCCTTCAGCCCGTACTCGCCGAAGGACAGTTCTCCCCCGCTCCAGGCCTTGCCCTTGCGCCGCCCGCGCTGCTGTTTCCGGTACTTCACTTTCTTTGGCATTAACATCGTCGTCGATCCTCAGAATTTCTGTGTCGCATTGCGCGCTGCGCTAGTCCGCAGCCGCCACCACTACGGCCTTCTTCAGACCGCGTTCGGGAATTTTTTCTCCCTGATAGACCCAGCACTTCACGCCGATGATGCCGTAGGTGGTGAGCGCCTGGGCAAAACCGTAATCGATGTCGGCGCGCAGCGTTTGCAGCGGCAGGCGCCCCTGCAGGTACCATTCCTTGCGCGCGATTTCCGCGCCGTTCAGACCGGCCGGCCACGCGGATCTTGATGCCCTTGCAGCCGAAGCGCAGCGCGGAATCGACCGCCTTGCGCATGGCCCGGCGAAACGCCACGCGCTTTTCCAGTTGCAGCGCGATGGATTCGGCCACCAGTTGCGCGTCAAGTTCGGGCCGGTGCACTTCCTGAATGTCGATGTGCACTTCGCGCTTGGTGCGTTTCTGAATTTCGCCCTTGAGCTTGTCGATTTCCGCGCCCTTGCGCCCGATGATGATTCCCGGGCGCGCAGTGAACAGGCGAATCACAAGCTTGTTGGCGGCGCGCTCGATGTCGATCGAGCTGATGCCCGCCGATTTCAGCCGGTCCTTCAGCGTTTCCCGCAGCTTCACGTCCTCGTGCAGCAGGTCGGCGTAATCGCGGTCGGCGTACCAGCGCGATTTCCAGGGCTTGTTGTAGCCCAGGCGAAATCCATATGGATGCGTCTTCTGTCCCAAAGCTTCCTCCCGCTACTTCTTCGGCTTCGCCGACGGTTTCTTCTTTTTTCCGGTCAGCGCCTGGCGGGCCTTCTTCACCGCTCCCGCGACGCCCTTATGCGATTCCGCTTCCGCCGCCGCGGCCGCGATGCGCTGCTGGGCGGCCTGAAGGTGCTCGACCACTCCCACAACGATGTGCGCGGTGCGCCGCTGGTAGCGGAACGCGCGGCCCATCGGCGCCGGGCGCAGCCGCTTCCACCGCGAACCTTCGTTCACATAGCAGCTCGAAACGTACAGGTGGTCGACGTCCAGCGACGCGCCGGCGTCCTCGGCCTTGCGTTCGGCGTTGGCGATCGCGCTGCGCAGCACTTTTTCAACGTCGCGCGTGGCGCGCTTCTTGGCGAAGCGCAGAATCTGCAGCGCCTCTTCGGCCCGCTGCCCGCGGATCATGTCGATCACCAGGCGGACCTTTTGCGGCGACATGCGCACGTGCCGCGCCATCGCCACTGCTTCAATTGCCGGAGCCTGCATGAGTTCGTTTGCCATGGGTTATGCCTTCGGCGCTCCCGCGCCGCCTCCGGCTGGTGCGCCGCCTGCCGGCGCGCCCGGAGCTCCCGCCACGCCCGCGGCGCGCTCGAGAGCAGCCTTCACGGCGTGGCCCTTGAACGTGCGCGTTGCGGCGAACTCACCCAGCTTGTGCCCGACCATCTGCTCGGTCACGTACACGGGAATGAATTTCCGGCCGTTATGCACGGCGATGGTGTGGCCGATCATCACCGGCAGAATCGTCGACCGGCGCGACCACGTCTTGATGACTTTCTTTTCGTTGCGCGCGTTCATCCCTTCCACCTTTTCGCGAAGGTGGCCGTCGATGAACGGGCCTTTCTTGAGCGAGCGTCCCATTGTTTCTCCCTGCTCCTAATCCTTGACTACCGGACTTACTCTTCCACCCGCCGCAGCTTGATCCACTGCGCGCGGCGCAATTTCTTGAATCCGCGCACCGGGCCCGGCACGCGGTGCGACACCGGACAAAACGGGCACACAAAACGCGTGCCCTGCGCGTTGGGCGCCTTTTCGACCGTAACCGCCCATCCGGGCTTGCACAACCGGTACAGCACCTGCACGGGTGGCGCCGCGACAAACCGCGTTACGGGTTTGGCGGGCTTGGCTGCGGGACGCGCCGCGCGCGCGGGTTTGCGCGTGCGCGCCACCCGCCTCGGGGCCGTCCGTGTTCGCCTGCTTCGTGTTGCGCTCATCATGTTCGTCTCAACTTGCTCTCAAATACCCGCCGCGCCAGGCTGAGTATTTTACCGCCCTGCTAGAAAAACTTTTTCCGGCGGGCTCCAAGTAGAGCCCGTTCTTTTTTTCCAGCGCGCTCCAAGTAGAGCCCGCACCCGTTACGGCTTGCGCCGCTGCACAATCTGCTTGTCCGAGCGCCGGTTGTGGCGCGTCTTCGCGCCCAGGGTCGAGAACCCCCACGGCGTTTGCGGGTGGTTGCCCTTCACGCGGCCTTCTCCGCCGCCGTGCGGATGGTCCACCGGGTTCATGGCCACGCCGCGCACCGTCGGCCGGCGACCATGCCAGCGCGTGCGTCCCGCCTTGCCGTAGGTCACGTTCTCGTGGTCCAGGTTTCCGACCTGGCCGATCGTGGCCATGCAGTCCAAAGCGAATTTCCGGACCTCGCCCGAGGGCAGCTTCACCAGGGCGATGTCGCCCTCTTTGCTGAGCAACTGCGCCGCGCCGCCCGCCGCGCGGCAAACCTGCGCGCCCTTGCCGGGCTGCAGCTCGAGGTTGTGCATCTGCGTTCCGGGAGGAATGAACCGTATGGTCATGGCGTTTCCCGGAAGAATGTCCGCGCCCTCGCCGGTCTGCACCGTCGCGCCCACTTCCAGGCCGATCGGATGCAGGATGTAGCGCTTCTCGCCGTCGGCGTAGTGAAGCAACGCCAGGCGGGCCGAGCGGTTCGGGTCGTACTCGATGGCCGCCACCAGCGCGGGGATGCCCTTCTTCTCGCGCCGGAAATCGATCGAGCGGTACTGCTTCTTGTGTCCGCCGCCGCGATGCCAGATGGTGATTTCGCCATGCGCGTTGCGTCCGCCGGTGCGCTTTTTCGGCTCGACCAGCGACTTCTCGGGCACTTCCTTCGTGATCTCGCTCTTATCGAGCATGGTCAGGAAGCGCCGCGACGCTGTATATGGATTAAAACTTTTTAGTGCCATAACTTTGCTCTCTTCCCCTGGCACGCTCCGCGGGCCCCAGCCGGCAAGCCTTACAGCAGCCTGCCGCCGAAACCCCGGGCTGAATTCCCGGACTACGGTGCCGAACTACAGGTTATCCGCGTACTCGATCATCTTTTCGCCCGCCGCCAGCTTTACGTAGGCTTTTTTCCAGTCGCGACGATGCCCTTCGGCGCGCCCGCGGCGGCGAAACTTGCCGTGATAGATGGCCGTGCGTACTCCGGCCACCTTGACCTTGAAAATCTTCTGCACCGCTTCCTTGATCTGCGTCTTCGTCGCGGCCGGCGCCACTTCAAACACCACCGTGTGCTGGGTCTCTTTCACGCCGAGACCTTTCTCGGTGATGATCGGCCGGCGAATCACTTGAAACTCGCTGATGAGCATTGCCTCGTCCTTCGCTTTTTCTTACGTTAATTTTCGGGCTTACTTCTTGCCCTTGGTCTTCGCCGCAGGCTTTTTCGCCGCCGCCTTTTTTGCCGGAGCGGATTTCTTTTTCGGCGCGGATGCTTCCGCCTTGGGCGCTTCCACTGGCGCCGGAGTTGCCGCTGCAATGGTCACAATTTCGGAAGCCGCCAGGGCGCGTCGTGGTCCCAACGTCGTTCCCAGGCGTACGGCCGCGTCCTTGGACAGCACCAGGCGATCATGCCGCAGCAAATCGTACGGCTGCAGAGCGTGCGGCGCGACCAGCTTGACTCCCTCGAGATTGCGGCTGGCCAGTTCCAGGTTGCGGTTGGCTTCGATCTCCACCAGCAGGACCGTCTTCAGTCCGTCCAGCCTGGTAAGCGCCTGGCGGAACGGCTTCGACTTGTGCGAATCCAGTTTCCACATATCGACCACTGTCAATTTCTCATCGGCCAGCTTGGCGGAAAGCGCCGAGCGCAGCGCGCCCAGCACCATCTTGCGCGGCAGCCGGTAGGAGTACTTGTGGGGCACCGGGCCATGGACCGTGCCGCCCTTGCGCCAGATCGAGCTGCGAATCGAGCCCACGCGTGCGCGGCCCGTGCCCTTCTGTTTCCACAGTTTCTTGCCCGAGCCGGACACTTCGCCGCGGCCCTTGGTCTTGTGGGTTCCGGCGCGCATCTCGGCCTGGTACCAGCGCACGGTTTCGTGCAGCAGGTTCGGGTTGACCTTCGCGCCGAACACGTAGTCGGGCAAATCCATCTGTCCGACGTTCTTGCCTTCCAGATTCTTGATGTCCACTACCGCCATGATCGTCGCTTCCTTAGCTGAACTGCCTGGCTGAGATTTTTCGCCGAACTTGCCGGCGCAGTTCCCTGGCCTTGTTACTTGGCCTTGCGCGCCTTGCGAATCAATATGTACGTGCCCACGGGGCCGGGAACCGACCCGAAAACCAGAAGCAGGTTTTCGTCCGTATCCACTTTCACCACGCGAAGGTTTTTCGCGGTCACGCGCGCGTGGCCCATGCGTCCCGGGAAATGCTGTCCCGGCCAGACGCGCGAGGGAAACGAGCTGCCGCCGATGCCGCCGGGAGCGCGGTGATGCATCGAGCCGTGCGTCGCGTCGCCTCCGCGGAAGTGCCAGCGCTTGACGGCGCCAGCAAAGCCCTTGCCCTTGCTGATTCCGGTCACATCGACCAACTCGCCGGGTGCGAAGCGGTCGACCAGCACGCGGTCGCCGGGCTTGGTGTCGTCGGCCGAATCTTCCAGGCGCACTTCGCGGAGATGCCGCATGGGAGCCGCGTCTGATTTCTTGAAGTGGCCCAGCATGGGCTTAGTCACGCGCTGCGTCTTGATGAACTCGACCAGCCCCAACTGCGCGGCGTCGTAGCCGTCTTTTTCTTTGGTGCGCCGCTGCACCACCACGCACGGGCCCGCCTGCAGCACCGTGCACCCGACGGCCTGGCCGTCGTCGGTGAAGACCTGCGCCATGCCCAGCTTGATTCCGAGAATTCCATTCACAGCCATTGAAGTTCCCCGTCTCTTCTTTCTTTTCCAGCCGTATTTCCCGGCTCTTTTCCTTGCTTCCCTGCTTCTTTGCTTCCTTGCCCCGGCTTACTTCCCGCCGTGCGCCGACCCGAACGCCTTGATTTCGACGTCCACTCCGGGCGGCAGGTCCAACTTCATCAGAGCGTCCACCGTGTCCGGCGTCGGCTCTAGGATGTCGATGAGCCGCTTGTGCGTGCGCATTTCGAACTGCTCGCGCGATTTCTTGTCGACGTGCGGCGAACGCAGCACCGTCCACCGGTTAATCGAGGTGGGCAGCGGAATGGGTCCGGCCACATTGGCTCCGGTGCGCTTGGCGGTCTCGACAATCTCGCGCGTGGACTGATCGAGAATTCGGTGATCGTACGCTTTCAAACGAATGCGAATTTTTTCTCCGGCTGACATAAGTTACTCGATAATCTCCGTGACGGCGCCTGCGCCGACCGTGTGGCCGCCTTCGCGGATCGCGAAACGCAGCCCCTTCTCCAAGGCCACCGGCGTGATCAGACTGATCTCCGCCGACACGTTGTCTCCCGGCATCACCATTTCCACGCCCGTCGGCAACTTTACGTCGCCCGTCACGTCGGTGGTCCGGAAATAAAATTGCGGCCGGTATCCCGTGAAGAATGGCGTGTGCCGCCCGCCTTCTTCCTTCGTCAATACGTACGCCTCGGCCTTGAACTTGGTGTGCGGCGTGATCGAGCCCGGCTTGGCCAGCACCTGCCCGCGCTCCACTTCTTCTTTTTCCGTCCCGCGCAGCAGCAGTCCGACGTTGTCTCCCGCCATGCCCTCGTCCAGCAACTTGCGGAACATTTCGATGCCCGTCACCACGCGCTTCATCGTCGGTCGGAAGCCCACGATCTCAACTTCTTCTCCCACCTTCACCTTGCCGCGCTCCACGCGCCCCGTAACCACCGTGCCGCGTCCGGAAATCGAAAAAATGTCCTCGATCGGCATGGCGAACGGTTTATCCACGTCGCGCACCGGCTGCGGTATGTTCTTGTCCACCGCGTCCATCAAATCGTCGATCGACTTCTCCCACTTCGCTTCCCCGTTCAGCGCGCCCAAGGCCGACCCGCGAATCACCGGAATTGTGTCCCCAGGAAACTGGTACAGCTTCAGCAACTCGCGAACTTCCAGTTCCACCAGTTCGAGCAACTCGGGATCTTCCACCGAGTCGCACTTGTTCATGAACACCACGATCGACGGCACGCCCACTTGCCGAGCCAAAAGAATGTGCTCGCGCGTCTGCGGCATCGGCCCGTCGGTCGCCGCCACCACCAGAATCGCTCCGTCCATCTGCGCCGCGCCCGTGATCATGTTCTTCACGTAGTCCGCGTGCCCCGGGCAATCGATGTGCGCGTAGTGCCGGTTCGCCGTCTCGTACTCCACGTGCGACACCGCGATCGTGATCCCGCGCTCGCGCTCTTCCGGCGCGTTGTCAATCGAATCAAACGCCCGGAACGCCACCTTCGGGTTGTGCTTACTCAGCACCTTGGTGATCGCCGCCGTCAGCGTCGTCTTGCCGTGATCGATGTGCCCGATCGTCCCGATATTCAGGTGCGGCTTTGTTCGCTCGAATTTTTCCTTCGCCATTGCTGTGTCTGCTCCTCGACCTGAGCGTTCGCTTGAACCAGCTGAAAATCTGCATTACCGGCAAACTGAACCCAAAAATTACCCGCGGGCTGTCCGGCCCGTCGATTTCGCGATAACATCGTCGGCCACCGACGACGGGGCTTCGGCATAATGCGAGAAATGCATGCTGAAGCTGGCGCGGCCTTGCGTGCGGCTGCGCACATCGGTGGCGTAGCCGAACATCTCGGCCAGCGGCACTTCGACGCGAATCACGTTCGCGCCGCCGCGCGTTTCCGTTCCCTGAATCTGGCAGCGCCGCGAATTCAGGTCGCCAAACACTTGCGCCATGTATTCTTCAGGGGTAACCACTTCCACCTTCATGATCGGCTCGAGCAGAACCGGATGCGCCTTGGCGCAGGCCGATTTGAAGGCCATGGAGCCTGCGATCTTGAAGGCCATTTCCGAGCTGTCCACATCGTGATAGCTGCCGTCAACCAATTGCACGGCGATGTCCACCATTTCGTAGCCGGCCAGGATGCCGTTTTCCATGGCTTCGCGAATGCCCGCGTCGATCGGCGCGATGAATTCCTTGGGAATTGACCCGCCGACGGTCTTGTCGATGAACAGCATGCGGTGATCTTTGTCATACCGCCACTTGCCGCCCGACCCGCCAACCTCTTTGGCCAGGACGTCGAGTTCATCGGTCGACATTTCGTGCAAATTTTCATGCCCGGAGGAAGGCAGCGGCTGCACGATGATTTCGCAGTGGCCGTATTGGCCGCGGCCGCCGGTCTGCTTGATGTATTTGCCTTCGGCTTCGGCCTTCTTGCGGATCGTTTCGCGGTAGGCCACCTGCGGGCGCCCGACGGTGGCCTGCACGCCGAATTCGCGCATCATGCGGTCGACAATAATTTCCAGGTGCAGTTCGCCCATGCCGGAGATGATGGTTTGCCCGGTATCTTCGTCGCTATGCACGCGGAAAGTCGGATCTTCCTGCGCCAGGCGCTGCATGGCGTTGCCCAATTTGTCCTGATCAGCCTTGGTCTTGGGTTCGATGGCCACGGAAATAACGGGCGCAGGGAATTCAATGTTTTCGAGAACAACAGCCTTGCCTTCATCGCAAAGCGTGTCGCCAGTGGTGACGCTTTTGAGGCCCACACAGGCGGCAATATCGCCCGCATAGATGGCCTCGATTTCCTCGCGCTTGTTGGCGTGCATGCGCAGCAGGCGTCCCACGCGCTCGCGCGTCGACTTGGTCGAGTTGTACACGTAGCTGCCGGCCTTGAGCACGCCGGAATAAACCCGAATGTAGGTCACGTGCCCGACAAACGGGTCAGACATGATCTTGAAGGCCAAGGCCGAAAACGGTTCGTCGTCACTCGCGCGGCGCAGCACGACTTCGTCGTCGGGCGTGGTGCCCTCGACCGGCGGAACGTCGAGCGGCGAGGGCAGATAATCCACCACCGCATCGAGCAGCGGCTGAATTCCCTTGTTCTTGAACGCCGAGCCGGCCAAGACCGGCACCAGCTTCAAGGCGATGGTTGAGCGCCGGATCGAAGCGCGCAGTTCATCCGCCGTAATCTTTTCGCCGTTCAGGTATTTTTCCACCAGCGAATCGTCGTGCTCGGCGATGTACTCGACCGACTTTTCGCGCTGTTCCTTGTAATAGGCTTCGTCCAGCGCGGAAAACTTGAGCGCGGCGGCAATGTCCGGGCGCGTGGCGATGAATGCCGGGTCCCACAGCTTGGCGACATCGAACACTTCAAATTTCGCGCCGAGCGTTTCCTCGAGCCAGATGATCGCTTTTTCTTCCAGAAAATCGATGACGCCGATGAACAGGTCTTCCTTGCCGATGGGACACTGAATGGCTACCGGGTGAGCGGCCAGACGCTGGCGCATGGTCTTTACGGCGTGCTCGAAATCCGCGCCGGTGCTGTCCATCTTATTGATGAACGCGAGGCGCGGCACGTGATATTTGTCGGCCTGGCGCCAAACCGTTTCCGATTGCGGCTGCACGCCGCGCGCGGCGTCAAAAATCGCCACCGCGCCGTCCAGTACGCGCAGCGAGCGCTCGACTTCCACGGTAAAATCCACGTGCCCGGGCGTGTCGATGATATTGATCAGAACATCGCGGCCATTGCGCTTCCACGAAGCGGTGGTTGCCGCCGACGTGATGGTGATGCCGCGCTCGCGCTCCTGCTCCATCCAGTCCATGGTGGCGGTGCCTTCGTCCACCGACCCGATCTTGTAGGTCACACCCGTATAAAACAGGATGCGCTCGGTCGACGTGGTCTTGCCCGCATCGATGTGCGCCATGATGCCGATATTGCGTGTTTCCGCGAGTTGTGCCTTGCGTGCCATGATTAAATTACCGAGACCTTCTCCCCTGAACCTGCAAAACCACCCGAATCCCCTGACGATTTCCCGAACTCAAATTCAACGACCAGAGCGACTACCAGCGATAGTGCGCGAACGCCTTGTTGGCTTCGGCCATGCGATGGACGTCTTCCTTCTTCTTCATGGCGCCGCCGCGGGCGTTGGACGCATCCAGAAGCTCTTCGGCCAGCTTGTCGGTCATGGTCTTGCCCGCGCGCGTGCGCGCGTAGAGCAGCAGCCAGCGAATCGCCAGCGATTGCCGGCGGAACGGATTGACCTCGACCGGCACCTGGTAGTTCGCGCCGCCCACGCGCCGTGTCTTCACTTCCAGCACGGGCTTGACGTTTTCGACGGCCTTCTTGAATACCGCCAGCGCATCGGCATTGCCCTTCTGGGCGATCTGCTCCATGGCGCCGTAAAAAATGCGCTGCGCGTTCGAGCGCTTGCCGTCCCACATCATCGAATTGATGAATTTCTGCACCAACTCGCTGCCGAACACCGAGTCGGCCGGAACTTCACGCCGTGGTACGAATCCTTTTCGTGGCATCCTCTTACCCTCTCCCAGCGGGCTCCAAGCAGAGTCCGCGCCCCGCGCTCAGTTACTTCTGCGCAGCCTTGGGCCGCTTGGCGCCGTATTTCGAGCGCCCCTGCTTGCGGTTCTCAACGCCGGCGGCGTCGAGCGTTCCGCGAATCACGTGATATCGCACGCCGGGCAGGTCCTTCACGCGGCCGCCGCGCACGAGCACGATCGAGTGCTCCTGCAGGTTGTGGCCGATCCCGGGAATGTAGGTGGTGACTTCGATGCTGTTGGTCAGGCGGGCGCGGGCGACCTTACGCAAGGCGGAGTTCGGCTTCTTCGGCGTCTGCGTATAGACGCGGATGCATACCCCGCGCTTTTCCGGACATCCCTGCAGCGCAGGCGACTTCGTCTTTGTACGGATCTGATCGCGTCCGTTTCGTACCAGTTGTGCAAACGTCGGCACGGCTCTCCCTCAAACGAGCTAGTTTCACTTCACATTCTGCTTCGCGGATTTCCGCAAGGCAGCGTGTCGTGGAGTTCACGCAAAGAAAGGGCACAGGAGCGTTACCGGAGCAACCGACAATAATCCCCGCACTACTACCAGTGAGCAGATACTTTCTGGTCGAAGCGGAGAGGGTTACTCGGCTTTGCGGGACTGGCGTCCCATTCCGGCCGCTCTTCTTACCCCGATCCGTCCTGCATTGTTCCGGGGCTTGAAGACCTTCCCTTTCACCTACAGGGCAAAACTATCCCTGACGAAGCCGTTAGTATAGGCATAAGAAGAATATATGTCAAACAAAAATCTTTTGGATGCTGGTGGAAAACTTTCTAATCTCCCTGTTGACTCCCAAACAGCCTTCACCAGGCTGCCCTCAGTTCTGAGAATGGCTGCGCCGAAAGCCGTATTTCAAAAGTCGATATGATGCGTAAAGGAGCCCAATGGCGAGGGGCCAAAACATCATCAGCCAGACGATTTCTTGCCAACGCAGCAGGTGTCAAAACCCCGTATTTTTCTTTGGGAATCAGGTAGTGATCCTGATAAAAACCAAAGCTTTGAAAGTATGCCTCGACGGCGGACCAAAGCAGGAGTGGGCCACCCACAAGGATGGATAAGAGGCGACGAAGGGGGCGGCCTGCCAATTTCTTGTCCTCGCGAAGCATTTTGTCAGTATATCATTTACGCAATAACCTCTGGAGGTAGGAGATTGGGGTGCCGCACCCTTGTGGTTTTCAAGGGTGCGGGTTTTAGTGCGATGCGCAACCCACTTGAACGCCGCTACGGACAAGGCGATCTTCACTTCGTCACGTTCAGTTGCTTAGATCGCCGCCCGCTGCTTGGAACCGCAGATGCCCGCAACTGCTTTGTGCAGGGGCTCGACAGGATTCGCGTGCAATATGCATTCCGCCTGATCGGCTATGTCGTCATGCCAGAACACGTTCACCTCCTCCTCACCGAACCGGGCAAAGGCGATCCTTCCAAGGCGTTTCAAGTGTTGAAGCAGCGCGTGTCAAGGAAACTGTTGCCAAAAAGGCGAGGCGCGGATGATTCCTCAGACGAACGGCACTTCTGGCAGAGGCGTTTCTACGATTTCAACGTCTGGAGCGGGAAGAAGATTACGGAGAAACTCGAATATATGCATTTGAACCCGGTAAAGAGAGGTCTTGTGGCCCATCCGAAGGATTGGCCGTGGAGCAGTTGGTCGCATTATGCGAACCGCGAAAAAGGATTGATTGCGATTGATCGCTGGAACCAGTCGGTGGGCTTAAATCAAAACCCGCACCCTTGAAAACCGCAAGGGTGCGGCACCCGGAAAAGCAAAACCGTCCCACCCAGCACGAACCCCTTACTTCACTTCCATCAATTCCTTTTCCTTCACCGCCGCCAGATCCTCGATCTTCTTGGTTTCCGAATGCGTGAGCTTTTCCAGTTCCTCGAGCGCGCGCTTCTGCTCGTCCTGGCTGATCTTTTTGTCCTTCTCGAGTTTGTCGACCGCTTCCTTGATGTCGCGGCGGACGTTGCGCACGGCGGTGCGGTGATTCTCCAGGACCTTGTGCATGTGCTTGACGATGTCCTTGCGGCGGTCCTCGGTCAGCGGAGGAATCGGCACGCGGACAACTTTTCCATCGTTGGTGGGGTTCAGGCCCAGGTCGGACGTGCGGATGGCCTTATCGATCAGCGGCACGGCGGTCGGATCCCACGGCGAAATCACGATCATGGTCGGCTCGGGCACCGAAAGCGATCCGAGCTGGTTCACCGGCATCGACGTGCCGTGGTAGTCGACGCGAATGTGGTCGAGCAGGCTGACGTTGGCGCGGCCGGTGCGCAGGCCGGCCAGCTCCTTGCGGAAATCCTCGACGGCTTTTTCCATCCGCGTGCGCGCTTGCGCCATCGCGTCCTTGCTGCTGGCAATCGTGCTCATCGCTTTTGCTCCAGAATGGTTTTGGCTCAGCCTGCCGTTACGGTCGAACCCACTTTTTCGCCCATGACCACGCGGCGGATGTTTCCCGCCTTGTTCATATTAAAAATAATGATCGGCATGCGGTTATCCATGCACAGGGAAATGGCCGTGGAGTCCATAACCGTGAGGCCCTTTTGAATCACGTCCAGATAAGTGATGCGGTCGAACATTTTCGCGCCGGGGACTTTTTCCGGATCGGCGTCGTAAATGCCGTCGACGCGCGTGGCCTTCAGGATCACGTGCGCCTTGATTTCCATGGCGCGCAGCGCGGCAGCGGTGTCGGTGGAGAAATACGGATTGCCGGTGCCGGCCGAAAAAATCACCACGCGGCCCTTTTCCAGGTGGCGCATGGCGCGCCGGCGGATGAACGGCTCGGCCACCTCATGCATTTCAATCGCGCTGAGCAGCCGCGTCAGCACGCCCTGCTTT
The DNA here is from genome assembly GCA_963779275.1 of Terriglobia bacterium. Classification (GTDB taxonomy): domain Bacteria; phylum Acidobacteriota; class Terriglobia; order Acidiferrales; family UBA7541; genus Palsa-360. Next base: position 489,582 of record CAVZXL010000010.1, on the reverse strand, counting down.
TCGAGCGCGTCCTGCAGCGCCAGGCCGTTGATGACCGTCGCCAGCATGCCCATGTAATCGCCCGTGGCGCGGTCGATCGAGAGCGATTTCTGCCGCGTCCCGCGGAAAATGTTTCCGCCGCCGACGATGATCGCCATCTGTATGCCCAGGTCGTTTACTTCCTTCACTTCGCGGGCAATGCTGTGGACGGTTTCGGCGTCGATGCCAAATCCCTGCGAACCCTGAAAGGATTCGCCGGAAAGTTTCAGGACAATGCGTTTGTAAACCGGCGCCGGTGAGGTGCTGCCTGGATTGGATGTGCGGTCGTCTGGGCTCATGCTGTCGGCGGGCATTTTAGCAAAGATTCTTCCCTGCCGCACGGCCCCGGAAGAATTATTCTCATAGCGACGCGGCGAAAGAGATTCACCCCGCACAATCCCGCAATATTGCGGTCCGGCGCTTAGTTCGCGGGCGCGGCGGCAGCCGAGGGCGGCTCGCTCTGGGCTCCCGCGCCCTCTCCCACTTTGAAACGCACGTAACGGCGAATGGAGATGTTCTCGCCCAGCTTGTGGATCATCTGGCTGACCAGTTCGCCCACGGTGACCGATTCATCCTTGATGAAGTGCTGTTCGTAGAGGCAGTTTTCCTCGTAGAACTTCTCCATCTTGCCGTTGACGATCTTTTCGATGACCGGTTCGGGCTTGCCGGTGGCGCGGGCCTGCGCCTTGTAGATCTCGCGCTCGCGGTCGAGAATTTCCTGGGTCACGTCCTCGCGCCGCACGTAGCGCGTGTCGAGCGCGGCGATGTGCATGGCCACGTCATGGCAGAGGCGCTGAAAATCCTCGGTGCGCGCGACGAAATCGGATTCGCAATTGACTTCGATAATGACGCCGATTTTTCCGCCCGCATGGATGTAGTGGCCCACCAGGCCTTCGGTGGCCTGCCGCGCCGCTTTCTTCTGCGCCGCGGCCTGCCCCTTTTTCCGCAGGACGTCGATCGCGCCTTCGATGTTGCCCTTGGCGTCGACCAGCGCGGAACGGCAATCGGCGAAGCCCGCTCCGGTTCGCTCGCGCAGCTCCTTCACGAGCTGCGCTGAAATATTGACTGGATCGGATGGATTTGTCATCGCTCTTCGCTCTTTATTCCTTACTATCTTGAAAATTTCGCTGTAAGCGGATACAGCTGCACGCGAAAAGCCCGCGACGGGCATATTCTATTTTCGCTATTCCGAGCGGCTTTTACGGACTTATCGGGTTCCGGCTCGGGTTCGGGCTCCGCCAGGGTTCGGCGAGGAGCTCCGCCGTAGGCTCGACGAAATCGCCTTCCTGTTTTTCGTAGGACTCGTACTTGCTGGTATCCACGTAGTCGACTTTTTCGCCGCCGTCCGCGGCATCCGTGGCGGCCTTCTCATTCGCGATCTGCGACCGCTCGTAAGCATGGCGGCCTTCGATCACGGCGTCGGAAATTTTCGAGGTGAACAGCTTGATGGCGCGCAGCGCGTCGTCATTGCCCGGAATGACCCAATCGACTTGATCGGGATCGCAGTTGGTATCCACAATCGAGACCACAGGCACGCCCATGCGCCGCGCCTCGCGCACCGCGATGGCTTCGGCATGGGAATCGATCACGAACATCGCGTCCGGCAGCGCCGTCATGTTTTCCACGCCGGAAAGATTCTGCTTGAGGTGCTTCATTTCGCGGTCCAGCCGCGCCGCCTCTTTTTTCGAGAGCTGCGCCATGCGTCCGTCCTCGGTCATGGCTTTCAGCGTCTTCAGCCGCTTGATCGATTTCTGCAGCGTGGCCCAGTTGGTGAGCGTTCCGCCCAGCCAGCGGTGATTCACGTAGAACATGCCGCAGCGATTGGCCTCTTCGGCCACCGATTCCTGCGCCTGGCGCTTGGTCCCGATAAACAGCACGGTTTTGCCGCTGCTGCTGAGTTCGCCCACAAACCGCGCGGCTTCCCGGAACAGCTTCAGCGTCTTTTGAAGATCAATGATGTGGATTCCATTGCGTTCGCCGAAGATATATTCCTTCATCTTCGGATTCCAGCGGCGGGTCTGGTGGCCAAAATGAACTCCAGCCTCCAGTAATTCCTTCATCGTAATTTCAACTGCCAAATTTCCTCCTCAGGAGATAGATGTTTGCAAATCCCGGATTTCGGAGAGACACCCGCCTCCGGGACCGAACATCCTTTACTGGGTGGGCTGCCCGCTCCCTCGAATGCGTTCAGTGTAAAAGTACAGCCCACACCGGTTTGCCGGCTCCTTGCCGGCCGTGAATTTGGCCCGTCCCGCGGTGCGGGACGAAGCCAGAAACTCGTTGGATTTCCGTCAGGCTGTCGACGCAGCGACGCCTTAAGGATTTAGCGCTTGCTGAACTGGAAGCGCTTGCGGGCGCCCTTTTGCCCGTACTTTTTGCGTTCCTTCATGCGCGAATCGCGCGTCAAGAATCCGTTCTTGCGCAGGCCCGCCCGCAATTCGGGATTGAACAGCGACAGCGCGCGGGAAAGACCCATGCGGAACGCGCCGGATTGGCCGCCCACGCCGCCGCCGTTCGCAGTAGCCGATAATGTCCACCGAGCCCGCTGTTTCCGTGAACTTCAGCGGCTCGATCGCGCGGTTCAGCCAGTTCACGTTGTGAAAATACTGGTCCACCGTGCGGCCATTGATGGTGATTTTGCCGGTGCCGAACGTCAGGAAAACACGCGCGACCGATTCCTTGCGCCGGCCGGTGCCGTAAAATACTTGTTTCGCGCCCTCCACGGGCTGTCCGCTGGAACTCAACTTTCCTCCTCAATCCAATCGAATTCTTTTTACCGTGGGAAATACTCAGCCCACTATTTAATGGGTCGTCGCCGTTGTCCTCTACTGCGGGAGGAGTTGCGGTTTTTGACCCGTGTGCCGCTGCAAACCCTTGTCGTCCAGATAAATTCGCAATTTCTTGGCGCGCAGCGCCCGCAACCTGTTCTTCGGGAGCATGCCCAGCACCGCTTCGCGCAGCATCCAGTCTGCGCGCGTCGGACGCAGGCGCTTGGCCGGCACTTCCTTCAGCCCGCCGGGAAATCCGCTGTGATGGCGATAAATCTTCTGTTCCAGCTTGTTGCCGGTGAGCCGGATCTTATCGGCGTTAATGACCACAACGTGATCGCCGCAGTCCAGGTTCGGCGTGTAGTTGGCTTTATCCTTGCCAATCAGGATGCGCGCAACGCGCGTGGCCACACGGCCCATTACCAATCCTGAAGCGTCCAGCACAAACCAGCCGCCGCCCTGCTCGATCGTTTCGGTATCCCGTCCCCGGGGAACATACGTACGCATGTGCTTAGTCACACCTTTCCATGAATAGTCAAACGTAAACTTTAATGGGTAAGATCAGTTTTGTCAATGAATGGCTGTGGAAATGAGCGGCGACCCGCGGCAACCCGAAACCGCGCGACCTCGGAGCCGCTAGCCGCAATCCTCCAATCACATCTATAAAACTCGTCTATATCTGATAATCGATCTCAATCACGGCCCTCAGCTCCTCCGGTGTATGCGCCTCGGGCGTCTGATTTCCCTCCAGCTTGTGAACCCGCTCCCGCAAATCCTTGACGTGCGTGGCCACCGCAGCCAGAGCGTCGGAAAGAGGATCGCTGATCTGTTTGGGGTCGGTAAGGATGACGCGTTTGCCGCGCTGCAGGACGATATGTCCCGGCACGCCGACCACGGTCGAACCCTCGGGAACATCGCGAAGCACGACCGAACCTGCGCCAATCCGGCAATCGTTTCCCACAATGATGTTGCCCAGAATCTTGGCCCCGGCGCCGACGACAACTCCGTTTCCAAGCGTGGGATGCCGCTTAAGTTTTTCCTTGCCCGTGCCGCCAAGCGTCGCGCCCTGATAGATGGTGACGTCATCGCCCACGATCGCTGTTTCGCCGATCACCACGCCCATGCCATGATCGATGAACAGTCGGCGCCCGATTTCTGCGGCCGGATGAATTTCGATGCCCGTCAGCAACCGCGCGACCTGGGAAAGCCACCGGGCCAGCAACCGGAATCCACGGTTCCAAAGCCAGTGCGTGAACCGGTAGAAGACGACCGCGTGCAAGCCCGAGTAACACAACAGGACTTCCAGCCGCGATTTGGCCGCCGGGTCGCGCTCCAGAATGGACGAGACTTCTTCCGCGATGGTGCCCACGCAAAACCCCTTCATTGCCCCGCGGCAGCGGTCATGGCGCGCGCTTCGTTGGTCAGATTTTCAAACAAAATGCTGGTCAAGTAGCGCTCCCCGTAATCCGGCAATACGACCACAATGAGCTTTCCGGCATTTTCTTCGCGGCCCGCGACGCGCAACGCCGCCACGGCCGCGGCTCCGGAAGAAATCCCCACGAGCAGGCCCTCTTCCAGAGCCAGCCGGCGCGCCATTTCGATCGCATCCGGGCCCGCTACCTGAACCACTTCATCGATGTAATCCGTGCGCAAAACCTTCGACACAAATCCCGCGCCGATCCCCTGGATCTTGTGCGGCGAGGGCGCGCCCCCGGAAAGCACCGGACTTTCGACGGGCTCAACGGCGATGGCCTTGAACGAAGGCTTCTTCGGCTTGATATATTCGCACACCCCTGTAATCGTGCCGCCGGCTCCCACGCCTGAAATTAGGATGTCGACTTTTCCGTCGGTGTCGTTCCAGATTTCCGGGCCCGTGGTCTCAAAATGAATTTTGGGATTTGCGGGATTGTCGAACTGCTGCAGGATGTGCCCGTTCGGCGTCACCGCCAGAATTTCCTGGGCCTTCTGGATCGAGGCGTTCATGCCTTTGAGTCCGGGAGTGAGGACGATTTCTGCGCCGAAGGCCTTGAGCAATACGCGGCGCTCCAGGCTCATCGTGTCGGGCATGGTCAGGATCAGCTTATAGCCCTTCACCGCGGCCACGAAAGCGAGCGCGATGCCCGTGTTGCCGCTGGTCGGCTCGATCAGCACCGTTTTTCCCGGCTGGATTTTCCCGGCGCGCTCGGCTTCCGCAATCAGGCTGGCCCCGATGCGGTCCTTGACGCTGGCATTCGGATTAAATCCTTCGAGCTTGGCGAGCACGGTCGCTTTGCTTCCGGCCGCGACCTTGTTCAAGCGTACCAGTGGCGTGTTCCCGATCAATTCGGTAATGTTGTTTGCGATTTTCATTTTGATGTCCTCATTATTTTGGAATCGAGCTTCCCGGCCTCCGGCTCGGATTTCCCCTGCCTTAAAACAAAAATAGCCTGCAATCCGGAGATCGCAGGCCGCTGAAGAATCCTTGATTCAAAAAAGTCCGATTATTTCCCGATTCCCCGCACAGGCCGCCATCTCCGGTTGTAGTCCCTACAACAGGCGCGGCAACAAATCCATGGGTGAGGATTACGCCGAGTGGGGAGCATAGGCAGGCTACGTTAGCACAACGCCGTGTGGGCGCGAAGCGGAAAGATGCGGCTGCCGGGGAAGAGAAATCGACGGCGGGACGCCAGTCGCCGCGCGGTGCGACGCGTCAGGGCGCGGCACCGCGGGCGGGCGCAAAAACTTATATTTGCCTTAGGTCGAAGCTTGGCCGGGATATGCGACGGAGTCGTAGCGGCCGTGACCGTGGAAGCGCGGGTGTACGAGGGCTTTTCGAGGTCATGTCGCTGGTGGAAGCCGACCGGTCGATCTCGATCGAGCCCTTGAAGTACGCGCCGTCCTCAATCATGATGCGCGCAGTGGTCAGATCTCCAACCACCGACCCATCCTTCTTGATTTCGATTCGGTCGCGGGCCCGCAGATTTCCCTTTACGCTGCCATACACGACGACTTCGCGAGCCACCACGTCGGCGGTCAGCTTTGCGCTGGCGCCCACGGTCAGCTTGCGGTCTTCGAGCTGAACAAGCCCTTCGACGCTGCCGTCAATATGCAGATCTTCGTTGCCGGAAATTTCACCCTTCACGTGCAAGCTGGCGCCGAGCCGTGCGGTTGAACCGGACGGTGAAGTGCTTAGCGGGCGCATGGCATCAGTGCTCATGGTTGTTCCCTCCGTTTTTACCGAAGCCGGCTTCGCTACCGGTGCTGGTGGTGCCGGAGCTTTGGCGGTAGTCGGTTGCGGTGCTTCTGGTTTTTTATCTCCCCACATTCCCTTGTCCTCCTCGGTCAAATACACCTTAAGTTACTGCCGGTGCAGACCGGGGTGCAAATTACTGTATCGCTCTGCACACATATGGAACGGAAAATAATCGGGCGTGGTGTTCCTTTAAGTAACACGGGCTGGGAGCCCGGCTGAGGCCTTGAACACTACAAGATTCGTGCGATGAGCGCAACAGATTTTCGATAGTTCATTGCGGAACGAATAGGCGTGGGCCATTCAATATAAGCCGTTCGCGTATAGGGCTGATAGCGCCCTCTTCGAAGGCGATCTCTACAGATATGGGAGTCTATGCGTCCGCAAGAACGTTCGATGTGCATAAGAATAAAACTCAATACTTGCGCAGCACGCCCACCACTCGCCCCTGAATCTTCACATCATTCGCCGAAACCAGGATCGGCGCCATTTCCGAATTCGCGGGTTGCAGACGAATCTTTCCGCCCGGCTCACGGTAATAGCGTTTCAATGTAGCCTCGTCGTTGTTCACCAGCGCGACGACGATTTCGCCGGGGTTAGCGACCTGCGTCGGCTCGATGACCACGTAATCGCCGTTCAAAATGTGATCGTCGATCATGGAACTGCCGCGCACCTGCAGCACAAAAGTTTTATCCGAGCGCGCGAATTCGCCGAGCGAAAGCGTTTCGTTGTCCTGCACGGCTTCCAGCGGACGGCCCGCGGCGATGCGGCCCATCATCGGCAATTCGATGGCGGAGTTGCGGTCCTGCACCTGCTCCCGCACCTGCTTCGGAAGCTGCATCACTTCGATCGACCGGCTCTGGTTGTAGCCGCGGCGCACGAATCCTTTGCGTTCCAGCGTGGTGATGTGTTTGTGCACGGTGGCGAGCGAAGTCAGTTTCAACGAGCGCGCGATTTCCTCAAAGCTGGGCGAGTACCCATGCTTGTTTTGAAAATCACCAGAAAATCCAGTACTTCTTTTTGGCGCTTGGTCAATGTCATCGATCGCTCCTTGCTGGGCACGCACATCATAGGCGAAGTAAAAGCGAAAAAGCAACACCTTTGCGCGATTTTTTCTTTACCGCACCCGGCGGCAAATCCGCCGCGCCTTCCCCAACGCGTTCGATTCCAGAAGGTTTTCCCGCCGATGTTCGATTAGCGACACGGAACTTTTGCGTTCATCTTACACTGCCCCGGTCATTATGCTATGCTTTCCAATTGGAAGCCCTCTGGGGAACTTTGCTTTTTGCTTGCGCGGGTGCGGGCTGAAGTTGGGGCCCGGCGAAATGGGTACCGGCTCTGGATTTATGCGATTGTCCCTGCATACGAGGGACGTGGAGCCAGCTGAAACTAGTATCCTTCTTGGGGCATACCGGGTGGTTTAAAAATATAATCCAGGATTGGAGTCTTACTAAGACATGGCTACCATTACGGACCCAGTCGTCCGCGTGCACAAGCGCGAAGTCATCGATAAAGCCGTTCTCCGCTTCTGCGGAGATTCGGGCGACGGAATGCAGATTACCGGAAGTCAGTTCACCAACACCGTGGCGCTGTACGGAAACGACCTCGCTACGTTCCCCGATTATCCCGCTGAAATTCGCGCCCCTGCCGGCACTCTCCCGGGCGTCAGCGGATTCCAGATTCAATTTTCCTCGAGCGACGTCTTCACACCGGGCGATTCGGTGGACGTGCTGGTGGCCATGAATCCGGCCGCGCTCAAGACCAATATCAAAGACCTCAAGGTGAACGGCATCCTGATCGTGAATCGCGATGCCTTTACCGCCGCCGACCTGAAAAAGGCGGACGTCGCCTCGAACCCGCTCGAGGATCATTCCCTGGACGGCTACCGCTTGTTCGCGGTGGACCTGGAGCGGTTGACGCGCGCGGCGCTGGCCGAACTTGGCCTCGATGCCAAGTCCATGGACCGCTGCAAAAATTTCTTCGCCCTAGGCATGTCCTACTGGCTTTACAACCGCTCGATGGACCTGACCTACAAGTGGATCGAGGACAAGTTCAAGGCCAAGCCCTTGCTGGTGGAAGCCAACAAGATGGCCATGCGCGCCGGCTACAATTATTGCGAAGCGACCGAAGCGTTTCAGGTCAGCTACGAAATTCCGCCCGCCAAGCTGACTCCCGGCACCTATCGAAACCTCAGCGGAAATCAGGCGCTGGCCATGGGATTCGTGGCCGCTTCGCAGAAGGCGGGCCTTCCGCTCTTCCTCGGCTCCTATCCCATCACTCCGGCGTCCGACATTCTGCACGAACTTTCCATGTACAAGAATTTCGGCGTCATGACATTCCAGGCCGAAGACGAAATCGCCGCCATCACCTCGGCCATCGGCGCCGCTTATTCCGGCTCTCTGGCCCACGACCACGACTTCCGGCCCCGGCATGGCGCTGAAGACCGAAGCCATGGGTCTGGCCATCATGACCGAATTGCCCGTGGTGATTTTCGACGTTCAGCGCGGCGGCCCCTCCACCGGACTTCCCACAAAGACCGAGCAGGCCGACCTGTTGCAAGCCATGTATGGCCGCAACTCGGAGGCGCCGATTCCGGTGATCGCGGCGTCGACGCCCGGCGATTGTTTCTGGGTGGCTGTGGAAGCCTGCCGCATCGCGCTGAAATACATGATTCCCGTCATCGTGCTTTCCGACGGCTATCTGGCCAATGGCGCCGAGCCCTGGCGCATTCCGAACGTGGACGAGATCCCCGGAATTAAGGTGAAATTTGCCACCGACCCGGTCGGATTCCTTCCCTACAAGCGCGACCCCCAGACACTGGCTCGACCCTGGGCCATCCCCGGAACTCCGGGCCTCGAACACCGCATCGGCGGCATCGAGAAGCAGGACGTCACCGGGAACGTCAACTACGAGCCCATGAACCACGAAAAGATGGTTCGAATCCGCGCCGCTAAAGTCGAAGGCATCGCCCAGGATATTCCGGATGTGGTTCCGGCCGGCGATCCCGATGGCGATCTGCTGATCGTCGCGTGGGGCTCGACCTACGGAGCGATTACCGCGGGGCTGCGTGCGGCTCGCGCCAAGGGACATCGCATCGGCCACGTGCATCTGCGGCATTTGAATCCCTTCCCGAAGAATCTCGGCGAAGTGATGAAACGCTACCGCCAGGTGCTGGTCCCGGAAATGAACATGGGCCAGCTTTCGATGATCCTGCGCGCCAAATTCCTGGTGGACGCGCAAGGCTACAACAAGATTCAAGGCCAGCCCTTCAAGCAATCGGAAATCGAAGGAAAGATCGAAGAAATCCTGGGCTAAGGCCCGATCGAAAATCTGGAGACCAGAAAAATGACGACGGCGACGATTCCAGTACTTACGAAAAAGGATTTTCAGACGGACCAGGAAGTCCGCTGGTGTCCTGGATGCGGAGATTACGCCATTCTCTCCGCCGTGCAGAGCGTGTTCCCCGAACTGGGGATCCCGCGTGAAAAATTCGTGGTGATTTCCGGGATTGGCTGCTCCAGCCGCTTCCCGTATTACATGAACACTTACGGCTTTCACACCATTCACGGCCGCGGCCCCGCGGTGGCCACCGGCGTGAAGATTTCTCATCCCGAACTCGAAGTGTGGCTCGCAACCGGCGACGGCGACTCGCTCGCCATCGGCGGCAACCACACCATTCATATGCTGCGGCGCAACGTCGGCATCAAGGTGCTGATGTTCAACAACAAAATCTACGGATTGACGAAGGGGCAGTACTCGCCTACTTCGGAATTCGGCAAGAAAACAAAATCAACTCCGTTCGGCACCACCGACCGGCCGTTCAATCCGCTTGGCCTGGTGATCGGCGCGGACACCTCGTTCGTCGCCCGCTCCGTGGACGTCTTCCAGCAGCACCTGAAAGACACCCTGCGCAAGACGGCGGCGCACAGCGGCTCGGCTTACGTGGAAATCCTGCAGAACTGCAACATCTTTAATGACGGCGCGTGGTTCGACCTGACGGAAAAAGAAGCGCGCAGCGAACACGTCGTGCAACTCGAACACGGCAAACCCCTGATCTACGGCAAGAACCGCGACAAGGGCATTCGCCTCAATGGCATGGAACTGGAAGTCGTGCACCTGGGCAACGGCAACGGACTCACCGAGAAAGACGTCCTGGTTCACGACGAGCATCACCCGAATCCGGCTTACGCCTTCCTGCTCGCGCAAATGGAAGAAAAGCCCGGCTTCCCCACCCCGATCGGCGTGCTGCGCTCCTGGGATCGCGACCGCTACGAGGACGTCATGGCCAAGCAAATTCAGGACGTCATCGCCAAGCGCGGCCCGGGAGATCTTTCCAAGCTGCTGCGTTCCGGCGACACGTGGGAAGTGCGGTAGATAGCTCGCTGGTTCAAACGTTCCGCATTTAACTTTCAAAGGCGGCCCGAGACCTCGGGCCGCCTTTTCATTTTTGGGAGCAGTTATTCGCCCCTTCCCACTGAAAACCAAAATCGTTCCTTGGGCTAGTTGGGTTCGTTGGGCATTAACCAGCCCCGGAGAGTCTGCGTGAGAACTCGGGAATCTTGGTGGGTCGTGGCTTTAGCCGCGACGTAAGTGCAGGCAGATCAATCCGGCTTCAGCCGCTGGCGTCGTGGAATTGCGGTTCTCACGCACTCTCGCAGGGGCGGCACAAGTCGAATTGTGCGCCGCCCTACGAGGCTTCCAACGACACGACCTTATCGCGTGTCTCAACGATAGCGAGCAAACGATCTCGGGAGGATAAATTTTACCGGCTGCCAACGGGCGCGATGCCGGGAGATGCATCCGCCGGCTGCGCCATTGCCGTGTGCGCTTCGGGTGCGGCGGTCAGCAACGGCGCATACTGATCGCGCAACGTCGCAAACGCGTTCCATTCACTGCGCGCGACCGGATCCGAGGGCGGCAGGTGCAGCGCCAGGAAATTGCGAAATTCGCCGTGCTGCAGGATGCGGAAATCAAGATGCGGCCCGGTGGCCAGGCCCGTCATGCCCACCAGGCCAATCGTCTGCCCCAGCTGGACGCGCGCGCCGGCCTTCACCAAGATGCGCGACAAGTGCAGGTACATCGTTTCGTAGCCACTGGAATGCGCGATGCGAACCATGTTTCCGTCGCCGCCCTTGCGCCCGGCAAACTCGACGCGGCCCGCGCCGATGGTCTGCACCGGCGTGCCAGTGGGCGCTCCGTAATCGATGCCGAGGTGCGGGCGGTAGGTTTTCAGGATCGGATGAAACCGGCTGAGGGAAAAGTGAGACGTGATGGGCGCGGCGAACTTTAAGGGCGAGCGCAGAAACGCTTTTTGCAGCGACTTGCCGTCTGGCGAGTAATACGCGGGATTCCCGGCGGGATCGTGAAATAACAGCGCCTGGTAAGGATGCCCGTCGTTGTCGTACTCCGCCGCGAGAATGCGTCCGTAGGCCGCGGTCTTGCCGTCGAGATATTTTGTTTTTTCGACGACCACGCGGAAGGTGTCGCCGTGCCGCGGGTCGGTGTAGAAGTCCAGGTCGTAGCCGAAAATCTGCGCCAGGCGGTAGGCCAGCTCTGGCGATTCGCCGGCATCGGCGACGGCGTTGAACAAGGAATCGCGAATTTGCCCGCTGATCGTTTCGGCCTGCGTGCGCGAAGGAATTTCGCTGATGGCCGCGGCGAATCCCCGCCCGTCGGATTTCACGTCCAGCATTTTCCCAGGATCGATCTGGTAACGCAGCCCGCGCAGCTCGCCGGTCACCGAGCGGCCGATGAACAGCCTGTTACCAGCGCGCACGTGCCGCAGATCGTAAACGTGCTGTGCGGATCCGACGATCGCGGCGATCGCGCTGGGCTGAACTCCATACGTCATCAGCGATTCGGTGAACGTTTTCCCCCGGGAAACGCGGTTTTCTGCATAGAGCACGACTTGCGCGCGAATCCGCGCCGCGTCGGCAGCGGCAAGGCTCGCCTGATCCTGGAAGGCGCGCTCCGCGGCGCGGCGAACATAAACCGAGCCCGCGACGATGGCAGTCCCGGCCGTCAAAACGATTAAACCTGCGATCAAAAACCAGCGGCTCACTCGATCCCCCGAACACGCGATGTGAATTTGTTCTCCGGCGTGGCCCGATAATGTTTCCGCCGCTCCGAAGTTCTAGAGAGTAGCGCAGTCCAATTCCCCACCCAACGGAAAATTGCATGCCGCTCGCTTCAGAGTCAACAGCACCGGGAAAGCGTTTTGCTTGACGGAGGGAATCGCGAACGTGCGGATTTGAGCATAAGGATCGCAATTTCAAACCTCAAATTTGAAATTTCGGGAATCGAATGCAGTGTTCGAGGAGAAAATTGCGCGTTTGCCATCGCGGACGTCAAACCGCTCATCCACGGCCGGAAATTATTCTCGAAGAGAAAGTTACTGCCGCAGGCCGATGGCCGCGGACGGCGTGCGGATTTCCGCGCTGCGCGTGCCGAAATAATTTTCGTCGTTCAGCTTGCGATAGATGCGCCCGGCGACTCCGGCGGCCATGGGACCCTTGATGGCGCTGCTGTGTCCGCGCATAAGGATGACCAGGACGATCTTCGGGTGCGTCTGATCCGCGTAAGAAACGAACCAGCCCAGGCGCGAACCGTCTTCCGAGCACGTGCCGGTCTTACCGGCCGCCTGCTCGTCGTCGGAAATATAGCTGAGGCGCGCGGTGCCGTAGAGAACCGCGGCGAGCATGCCGTCGCGAACTTCAGGCAGCAGCGCTTCGATGTTCAGGTTGCGCTTCACTCGCGGAGTGAAATTCGCCTGCTCTTCAGGAGTCCGGGGATATTGCAGGTAATAGAGCGTGCCGCCATTGGCGATGCTGCTTGCCAGCGCGCCCAGTTGCAGGGGCGTCATCTGGATGCCCTGTCCGAAGCTCGACATCCGAGCCACTCCGCCAAAGGCCGGCGGCTCTGAGGGAAACCCGCCCGGATGCTCTTCTGGAATCTGGTACCCGGCCAGTTCGCCGAGTCCAAGCAGCCGTCCGTAATGCGAAACCGTGTCGAATCCCATGCGCCGTCCGAGTTCCTCGAAAAACGCGTTGTTCGAGTGCGCCAGCGCTTCGGTCAAGTTCAAATACTTGCGGGCCGCGACACGAATCATCGTATCGCGCGTCACCACGCCTTCCTGCAGCGCAGCTACGGCAATCACGGGCTTGATCGTCGAGCACGGAATAAAGCCCGAACCGAACGCAAGTTTCTGATTCACCACGGAAAGAATTCGGCCATTGGATGGATCGATGGCGACCACCGAACCGTTGTAGCGGCCCATCGCTTCGATGGAGGCGGCGCGGACGGCAGGATCGTCATACGTCGTGATGTCGTCTTTCAGGGAAGCGGCAAGAAGGGCCGCGTCGCCGCGGCTTGCTCCACGCACTACTGTGCGATGCCGAACCGTGGTGCGCATCGCGGGCCGGGGCTTGCCAGCCGCAAATGCGGATAAGCTCCCTGAAGTCAGGAAGCAAAGTGCCAAGGTTATATTCCGCAATGATTTCGGGCTGAGTTTCATGGTCAAGTTCCGTTCCGGGCCGCTTTCGCGCTCCCAATACGCGCTCCGAGCTAAGAGATCTATTTTAGGAAACATCTTTGCTCCAGCGCAATGGTCATTCTCAGCTATAGGTACTATCACGCAATGGGCCATTCCCAGTACTTTCGTACTAGACTGAAAACACGCCACGTAACGGCGCCATGTCGGGGAACAGACTGTGCCACAGGTAGGGTTCTGGTTCAAGAGGAAACACAACAAAGGGAGGGTGTTCCGAAGGCAGTTCCGCCGCCCGACGGACTTCCGGGCGGCGGCATTTGAAATTGCCTTAATGGCCTTAAATTATCGCGTGGGCCGAGGCTTCCCCGCCGAACTGGCCGCTGCCGCAGCGGCCTGCACCGCAGGCTTTTCGGCCTGGGGCGTCGCGGACGCGGACGCCGGGGCAGGGACGGCACTCGCCGCGTTGGGCAGCGGAATCCCCATCTTCTTGCGCAGCGTGTTTTCGAGCTTGTTGCGGATGTCAGTGTGTTCCTTCAGGAACACGCGGGCGTTTTCGCGACCCTGTCCGAGCCGCTCGGTGCCGAAGGAAATCCAGGTGCCCGATTTTTCCAGAATACCGTGTTCCACGCCCAGGTCGATCAGATCGCCCTCGCGCGAAACTCCTTCGCCATAAAGAATGTCGAATTCAGCCTCACGGAACGGCGCGGCGACCTTGTTCTTCACGACTTTGGCGCGTGTGCGCGAACCGATGACGCGGTCGCCTTCCTTGATGGACTGGATGCGGCGAATGTCGAGGCGAATGGAGGAGTAGAACTTCAGCGCGCGCCCGCCGGTGGTGGTTTCGGGGTTGCCGAACATGACGCCGATTTTTTCGCGAATCTGGTTGATGAAAATCAGGCAGGTGCGCGATTTGGATACGATGGCGGTGAGCTTGCGCAGCGCCTGCGACATCAGCCGCGCTTGCAGGCCCATCTGCGGATCGCCCATGTCGCCTTCCAATTCAGCGCGCGGCACCAGCGCGGCCACCGAGTCCACTACAATAATGTCCACGCCATTTGAGCGGATCAGGGCCTCGGCGATTTCCAGGGCCTGCTCGCCGTTGTCCGGCTGCGACACCAGTAGATTGTCCACGTCCACGCCCAGCTTGCGCGCGTAAATCGGATCCAGCGCGTGTTCGGCGTCGATGAACGCCGCCTGGCCGCCCATCTTTTGCGCCTCGGCGATGATGTGCAGCGTGAGCGTGGTCTTGCCGCCCGATTCCGGGCCGTAAATTTCGATTACGCGGCCGCGCGGCACGCCGCCAACGCCCAGCGCCGCATCGATCGATAGCGCCCCCGTGGGGATCACGCTGACCGGCACGAGCACGTCGCGGTTGCCCAGGCGCATGATGGCGCCCTTGCCGTGCTGCTTTTCGATCTGCGCAATCGCCGCTTCCAGCATTTTTGCTTTTTCGTCTGTCATGTGTGCACCTCGAAAACTGAGTTGTCACGTCTCGTGACTCTGCGGGGGACGCGAGAGTGCTCCGCGGAGTCTACTATAAACCGTCCTGGACGGCGCGTGTTCATTTCGGAAGGCAAGATACCACAAGGCGAAGAAAAAGCAAATACTATTTTGACTTCCTGTAGCACAGCCACTCCTGGCTGTGTAGTGTTCCAGGCTTCACCTTCGCCCCCGCCAATTTCAGGCTGGAGAAAACCGCACAGGCAGGATTGCCTGTGCTACTACTTACCCCATGCTCACCCGCGTGTATCCCTTCATCGAAAAGTTCATGAGCGTCACCATGGCCCACAGATCCACTTGCACCTCGGGCAGGATGGCCGACTGCTCGACCTTCATTCCCAATACGCCCTGGCCGCACACGCGGAAATCCACGCCGGCCTTCTTCATGCTCTGGATCAGTGCAATGTTGGGATTGTCATGGCCGTCGTTGCGCGCCTTGTAAACCGAATTGATCAGGGCGAACTCGGATCCCTTCTGATGAAATACGACGACGAACTTTCTGTGATCCGCCGGCACGCCGTGCTTTGCGAGGGTGTTGTAATACTCCGCGATCTTCACAAGCCCCGGGTTCAGTTCGTCGATTTTCGGAGAGGACTTGCCGATGTCGAAGGCCACCTTGTAGACCATGTTCACATCGGGCACTTCGTTTTCGCCGGGGAAATCGATGGCCGCCTCGACGCCGGGGATCGGCAGGGCTTGCGCCGATTGGGCGTGAGCCGGGCGAGGAAGTCCGATCAACACAGCGCACAGCATCGCGGCACCGATCCACAATGTCTTCATAGCACTCTCCATCAACTGAGAATTTCGATTTGACGGCATCCGATGCTCCGTATTCTATACCGCAACCGCCGCCTGCGACGATTTTTTTCTAGCGTAGCCCGTCAATACGCATAAAATCCCCGCCCGCTCTTGCGCCCTAGCCAGCCCGCCGCCACCATCTTCCGCAGCAAGGGACACGCGCGGTATTTGGAATCGCCAAAACCCGTGTGCAGCACGTCGAGGATATTGACGCACACATCGAGACCAATGAGATCGGCCAGTTCCAGTGGGCCCATGGGATGGCTCATGCCCATTTTCATGACGGCATCGACCGCTTCGGCGGTGGCCACGCCTTCCATCACGGCAAACGCGGCTTCATTAATCATGGGCATCAGGACGCGGTTGGAAACGAAGCCGGGGGCGTCGTTCACGGCCACGGGTTTCTTAGCGAGCCGCTCGCACAGCGCCATCGTCGCGCCAAACGTCTCGCCGCTGGTTTGCAGCGCGCGGATCACCTCGACCAGCTCCATCACCGGAACCGGATTCATGAAGTGCATGCCGATGAACCGATCCGGGCGGCTGGTGGCGGCGGCCAGCGTGGTCACGGAAATCGACGAGGTATTGGACGCGAGAATGGCCTCGGGCCGCAGCAACCGGTCCGCTTCGCGCAAGACGGACAATTTCAGGTCCTGGCGCTCGGGCACGGCTTCGACTACAAAATCGGCGCGCGCAATTTCCGAAAAATCGACGGTGGCGCGAATGCGCGCGAGGATTTGCGGCTTCTCGGCGCCGGAGATTTTTCCTTTCTTGATTTCGCGGTCGAGATTCTTTGCGACGGTCCCCATGGCGCGATCCAGCAAGCCGGCCTCGACATCGCGCAGGATCACGTCGTACCCGGATCGCGCAAACACGTGAGCGATGCCGTTGCCCATGGTCCCGGCGCCGAGCACGGCCACGGTGCGAATTTTGTCGAGGGTCATTGGTTCTCCCGCGGTTCAGGATGCTGAGGAAGTATAGGAAGTAGAGGATGGAAAGGAAACAGCAAAACGGGGCGGAAATTTCCAGGGAATGGCGCTATTCCGGCGGGCTGGCCTCCACAATCTCGCGAACAATTTCCCTTGCCCGGATATCTTTTTCCGGACGCACAACCACGCGCCACTGGCCAGCCTCGGCAATCTTGCGCGACGCGATGCCAACTTCCCTCAGGCAAGCCGTCAACGTATCGGCGAAGCTCTCCTGGCCGCCATTCCAAACTTCGGCTACGGGATCATCCTCATCCCATTCTTGCGATAAATCCGGTTCGTTGTCCTCTTGACCATCGTGGTCATCGCCATCCGATTCAGGCAACGCCAGCGATTCGATTTCTTCGGGCGTCAATTCGTCGAGATCCGCGCGCCCCTCGATATCGAGAAGCACCTTCCTTGCCTTCTCCTGATCCTCCCGGGAGACCCAAATTCCCAGCGTTGGATCGGTGGGGAGAAAACTGAAGGTGCTGTCGGCATCCTGGACCGCGAAGGGGATGCCGGCACTTTCGAGCGCTTTCCCTGCCTGTTCACATTCGACTGGGTCCTTGCCTTGCCAGATGGAAACGATGCGAACATCGTCGGCGAGATTTGATTCCGGCGAATCCAGTGCGTCCACCAGCGCAACGCCGCAATCGTTGCACTGCGTTACGCCGCGTATGTATTCGCATTTGCAGTTTGGGCAGAACATGGGACCGGGATTCTACCGCAGTTCAGGGATTGGGGTCAGTTTGATTTCACGGCAAAACGAAAACCTGCCCGCCCCTGAACCGGGCGTAAAGATCTCTCCGTCCCGTTGACGGTGAACGTTCGCGGTGAACCGCGCTTCACGGAACGCAAAGGGCAAGTTGCGCCCAGCATCTCTCCATTCCCGCAATTGAGGAAACGGCGCATTTTGCTTTGGTAGGACAGACACTCTTGTCTGTCCGGTTTTGTGCACGCTAACGAGAATCAAACCCGGACAGACAAGAGTGTCTGTCCTACCGAAACCCGCATACGCCGCTACCATACGCAGGCACAGTTGAACGCAAAACAGCGCCAAAGTAGAATGAAAGTGAGAGTTTCGACCATGAAGGCGCCGCCTACTACCTATTTGAAACTTCGTTGGGGATGTGCGGAATTGCCTGGCGCGAAAATGGGGCTTCCCCTTCCCTGCCGGCTGTGGCTTTCTTTCAACTACCGGAAGCCTCCGCGAAATCGACACAGATGCGGATGGAGAGCCTTTGCGACACGCGCGAGCCTGCAACACCTCCCGCGGAAATTGCCTGTGTGATCAAAATGGTGCTCCTGCACCTGGAAGGCAAACCGCAGGATTTTCGCGACGTCTTGCTGCACCTGGATGGGACCGAATCGTTTTCGCGGAAGGTTTACGAAGAGGCGCGAAATATTCCTTCGGGAAAGACGCGAACTTATGGCGAGATTGCCAAAGCGCTGAAACAGCCGGCGGCAGCCCAGGCCGTGGGACAGGCGCTTGGCCGCAATCCCATTCCGCTGATTATTCCCTGCCACCGGGTTCTGGCCGCCGGAGGAAAGCGGGCGGTTTTTCCGCGCCCGGAGGAAAGACCACGAAGGCAAGGCTCCTGGCCCTCGAAGGGGTCACGCTCGAACCGCCGTCGCCTCCACAATTACAAAGAACATTTTGGGAATCTACTCGCCCGTAATCTCTCGGACAATTTCCCGGGCGCGGCGCGCATCCCCGAGACGCACGCAGAGCCGTGTGCGGTGGCCCGGCTCATCGGGAATGAGGCTGGGAACGCCGTTTTCGCGCAGGGCACTGGCCAGGTATTCGGCCACGGACTCTTCTTCTCCGCACCAAACCTCGGAGGTTGCTTCGCTGGAATCCCAATCGTAGGGCAGGCGTGTTTTCGGATCGAGGGAATCGTCCTTGAGCGCGGAAAAATCCCCGGACGATTCCGCGTCGCTGGCCTTGGTCTCCACCCACGCCAGGGCGCTGCTGGCGCGGTTAAAATCCGAGGCACGCACGCGAATCTCAAATCCGGGAACGGCCTCCAGATAATACGGCCGCGAAGAAAGGAAGCCGCCGGCGGGATCGTAAACCTGCGTGTGCCAGAAGCGGATTTCCTCGTCGTGCAGGGCAGCTTGCAGCGCCGTGAATTTCGCGGGATCGCAGCCGCGCCACAAAAGTGCGAGAGAGTCGTCGGTCATGGGATATTGGTGGAAGGTAGAGGCTCGGCCACAATTTCTGGCGCAAGCAACAGTAGGACAGGCTTCAGCCTGTCGCTTTTTCTGAAATCCCAAAATCAAAACCAGACAGGCTGAAGCCTGTCCTACTAAAACCCTACCTCTCGACCGCCAGGGCCACCGCATTGCCTCCGCCCAGGCACAGGGCGGCGATGCCGCGATGCGCGTCGCGTCGCTGCATTTCGTAAAGCAACGTGGTCAGAATCCGCGCGCCGGACGCGCCGATCGGATGGCCGAAGGCGACCGCGCCGCCGTTCACATTCACTTTCGCCGAATCCAGGCGCAGCTTGCGCGACACGGCAATCGCCGCGGCGGCGAACGCTTCGTTCAATTCGTACAAATCGACCTTGTCGCGGTCCCATCCGGTTTTTTCCAGCAGCTCTTCCACCGCGAATATCGGCGCCTCCATGATCCATTTGGGCTCGACACCGCTCACCGATTGCGCCACGATTCGCGCCATCGGCGTCTTTCCTAGACGCGCCGCGTGGCCGTCGCTCGTAACCACGAGCGCCGCTGCGCCGTCGTTGGTCCCGGGAGCGTTGCCCGCCGTCACTGTGCCGTCTTTTTTAAACGCAGGCTTTAATTTTGCGAGCGCTTCGAGCGAAGCGTCGTCGCGAGGCGATTCGTCATACTTGATGACGACGGGATCGCCTTTCCGCTGCGGAATTTCCACGGGCACAATCTGCGATTCGAGAAAGCACGACTTCCGGGCGCGCACCGCGCGCTGGTGGCTTTCGAGCGCGAACTGATCCTGTTCCTGGCGGGTAATTCCGTATTTTTCGGCGACCAGTTCGGCGGTAATGGCCATGTGAAAATCGTTGTACGCGTCCCAAAGGCCGTCGTGCACCATTGAGTCCACGATTTCCGCGTTGCCAAATCTGTACCCGGCGCGCGCGCCAGGCAGCAGGTACGGGGCGTTGGACATCGACTCCATTCCCCCGGCCACCACGATTTCCGCCTCGCCCAGCAGCACGCTCTGCGCCGCCAGGCCCACGGATTTCAGTCCCGAACCGCACACTTTATTGATGGTCATGGCCGCAACGCGCACATCGAGGCCGCCGCCCAGTCCCGCTTGCCGCGCGGGATTCTGCCCCAGCCCGGCCTGCAGCACGTTGCCCATGATAATTTCGTCCACCGCGTGCGGATCGACGCCTGCGCGGCGCACGGCTTCGGCCACCGCTTTGGCGCCCAGTTGTGGCGCGGAAAGCGCAGCGAGCCCGCCCTGGAATTTTCCAATGGGTGTGCGAACGGCGCTGAGGATGACAGCCTGGGCCATCTGGGGTCTCCGGGATACAATTCATGGAGAGCGCCGCGCGGCCGCGCAACGCTTCCTGCAAGGAGTATAGGCGAGGGTTAATACGCGGTCAATTTCTCGACTGCCCTTTCTTCGCTGCGCCGTGCGAGCCGCCGCGCAGGGAGGGCCTGGTCTTGCCGTGCAACTGGAGGATCGCCTTTTCCCGTGAAGTCATTTTCCTTCCCGTGACCTTGTAAAATATGCGCTCCATCGGGGTTTCTTTCGATTCCGGAACCGTGGTAGGGCTGGACACGTATCACTCTCCCGTTGTTAGCATTTCCACACTATTATTATTATGCTATTTGCAGCGGAGCTTTAAAGTGACACAAATCATTCATGCGCGTGATCCAGATCGCAGTCATGCACCGTGACGCGAGCGTATTGCGTCTCTAATATATTACTATACTATAATTATCATACGTTGAAAGACAATACCAGATACTGTGATGAGGTCTCGCCCGCGCTGCAGCCCGCCCCCGCGGCGCCTTTTCCGAAGCGGCTAAATCGAAATTAGCGCGACCCGCCCCGCCACTGCCTTAACTGGCGCGTGAGCGACGCATAGCAGCCGCAGGCCGCCTTTTCCAGCCCGGCCCGGTTTTTGATGGTCACCTTGCCGCGCCGGTAGGTGATGAGCCCCGCTTTTTGCAGAACGCCCGCGGCAATCGTGACGCTGGCGCGCCGTGTCCCCAGCATATGCGAAAGAAATTCCTGCGTCAGCAGGAAGCTCGAGCCGCCCATGCGGTCCTGGCTCATCAGAAACCACCGCGCCAGTCGCTGGTCCACGCGGTGCAGCCGGTTGCACGCGGCCACGTGAGTGACTTGCAAGGCGAATTCCTGGGCATAACGGTGCAACTGCTTCAGCAATTGCGGGCAATCGCGCAAGATACTTTTCAAGTCCCGCACGCTTAGCCGGAAAGCCGTGCCCGCGATTTGGGTCACCGCCCGGGTGGGACTGGTGCCGAACCCCGCGATCAACGGCAGGCCGACAAAGCCTTCCTTGCCGGTCAGTCCGACCTCCACGCTCTTTCCTTCCGACGTGACGTTCAAGATCGATGCCAGTCCGGCGTTG
Source organism: Terriglobia bacterium (assembly GCA_963779275.1). Taxonomy (GTDB): domain Bacteria; phylum Acidobacteriota; class Terriglobia; order Acidiferrales; family UBA7541; genus Palsa-360. The sequence continues at coordinate 468,232 of CAVZXL010000010.1, read as the reverse complement.
ATAAAATAGACGTGGTGGATCAGTTCCGCAATCTGGTTCAACACGCAATGCGTCGGGAAGTCGACAAACTCCAGCTTCGCGTAAACCGCTTTGCGATCCTTGCGCGACAAAGCGAGAAGAATGACGTTGTGCATGGTCTGGCCTGTAAATGGATGAATTGCGAGCTGGGCGGGGATTGCGCGACGCAGGCGGCCGGATAGTTTGGTCATAATCTCCTTGCCCAACCCGAAATCATCTGATTGTGCAAGGATCAGCAGCCCATGCGGGACGGCGGAAAGGTGCGAACGAGACACTTCCAGCGTACTCGCATCTAACGTTTGAAGCTAGTCCTAAATGATACATTGCGCGTTGCGCCTTGGTTTGCAAATTTGGTACGGTAACGTACACTGCTTTCAAGGGAGCGTTCCAGCCGCCCTCCCGCGGAAAGCAAACCTCCATGCGAAGACCGCCGGACAATCCGGGAGACCTCGCCAACCAGGAATGGGCGAAGAAGATTTCCGATTTGCGCGGCAACCTGAATCTGAGCCAGACCGCATTCGGACAGCGCCTGCACATGTCGGCCATGGCCATCTCGCGCTGGGAACGCGGAGCGCAGGAGCCCACAGCCGGCAGTTACATCGAACTCGGAAACCTCGCGGGCGATCCCCTCTGTTGGTATTTTTGGGCCCGGGCAGGACTGCGAAACGAAGACCTGATGCGCGTGCTGCCGAACTTCAGGAAACGCCTCGGTACAGGCAACGCGATCGATCTTCGGTTCGCCGCCGCCGGCGGTGGAAAAAAGAAATCGAACATTCCGCAACTCGTCGCCGTTCCTTTGCTCAACTGCGTGGCGGCGTCCCACGGAGGAAAAGGGGACATCTCGCCGGCGCTTCAGGACGCCCCGGTGGAGAGCGCGATTGCCGCCCCCAACGAATGGTGCCCGAATCCCTCCACCTCCTCCTGTTTGCGGGTCAGCGGCAACTCGATGGCGCCGTTGATCCACGACGGCTACATCCTGGCCGTGGACTCCTCGCAGCACGACCGCTCCAAGCTGGAGAGCCAAATCGTGATCGCCTGGAACAAGAACAAAGGATTAACGGTGTCGCGCCTGAAGCGCTACGGCCAGGCGGAAATCCTGCAACCGGAAAACAGGGAGTATGAACCGATCGTGCTGGACGGGAAAGAAAAGTGGCTCATCCTTGCCAAGGTTCTCTGGTGGATCGGGAAAGAGCTTTGATACTTGTGCCGCGTATATTCCTTTTCCCTGCAAACTCAACCATCGTATGAATCGCGGGGTGTTCCAGGAGAGCTTTTTCTTGTTTTGTTGCTGGCGGAAATTACAGAGGGGAGCCATCTGAATTCGTGGAGCCGTGTTGCGCATAGTTCACGCGCGGGCATCGCTGGTACGAGTGGCGCGTTGAAAATCTTCTTGTATGCGAGATTAGTTCCGGGCCATTTTTGTGCGCCGGGCCTTGGCCGCTTGGGGCTTCGGCCGTGCCGTCCCGCGGGGGCGGCTTGATTCGCCGTTTGAGGTGGAAACAGATCCTCTCAAAGGCAGTCATCTTGCGCCCCATCACCTTTTGAAAAATGCGCTCGATGGGGGTCTCTTCCAGGAGATCTAAATCCCTTCGCTGAGGCATCGGATATCTCCCAAGCCTTTCTATTTTGAGCATAAGGTAATCCGCGGAACAGTACGATACCGTACCGTATCATACTCGCTTTGTATTGCAAAACATATTATTTATCTGATTGGGAATATTTCAACGCTTGGCTTTAACGCCTATGCATATGCTACTGTTGTTAAAGGGTCATACATGGCCGATCTCTTTGAACATGCCGGCGCTCCATCCCCGGGCATCCAGCTGAATCCGGAACAACGCGCCGCCGTGCATCACGGCGAGGGCCCGCTGGTGGTGGTGGCCGGCGCGGGCACGGGGAAAACGCGCGTCATCACCGAGCGCATCCGTTACCTGCTCGACACCCAGCCGCAACTCACCGGCAAGGAAATCCTGGGCCTGACCTTCACGGACAAAGCGGCCTCGGAGATGAAGCATCGCGTGGTGGCCGCCGCCCGCGACCGCGGTGAAGCGGACGCTGAACGCGCCGAAGCCGTGACGCTCAGCACCTTTCACGCCTTTTGCAACGCCCTGCTGCAGGAAGTCAATCCCGAACTCAAGCCCATCGACAAAGTGGACCACTGGATCCTGCTGCGCCGCAACCTGCCCCTGCTCCAGCTCGACCACTTCCGGCGCCTCGCCGAGCCCGGACAATTCCTGGGCGACTTCGTGGATTTTTTCTCGCGCTGCCAGGACGAACTGGTTTCCCCGGACGATTACCAGCGCTATGCCGACGAGCAAGCGGAAAGCTTTCGCCGCGTCCGCGGCGCGCTGGACGAACCCGAACGCGCCGTCCGCGACGAGGAAATCGCCAAGCTGCTGGAAATCGCGCGCGCCTACCGCGCCAGCGACCTGCTGCTGCGCGACCGCAAGCTGCTGACCTTCGGCACGCAGATCATGGACGCCGTCGTGCGCCTCCGCGACGATGACGCCCTGCGCGACGCCCTGCGCGCGCGCTACCGCTACATCCTGGTCGACGAATTCCAGGACACCAACATCGCGCAGCTCGAACTTCTCTGGCAGCTCGGCGGCCAGCGCCCCAACCTGGTCGTGGTCGGCGATCATCGCCAGGCGATTTACCGCTTTCGCGGCGCGTCGTTCGGCAGCTTCACGATTTTTCTCAATCGCTTTGCCGCCGGCTCGCCCGACGCGCACCGCGACGCACGCCACGAACTATTGCGGCCGCTCACGCTCAATTACCGTTCGTCCGGCCGCATTCTGCGCGTCGCGGGCCAGGCCATCCGCCATAACGAAAAGCCGGTAAATATTCCGGAGTACCCGCTCACGGCGGTTCGCGAAGACGGCAGCAAGGTGCGGATCGTCACGCATCCCACCAACGATGCCGAGGCGCAGTGGGTCGCGGGCGAAATCGAGCGCCTGCATCGCGCCGGAGCCAAATGGCGCGCGTTCGCGGTGCTCTATCGCGGCCACGCGCACCGCGACAAACTCGTCGACGTCCTCAAGGCCCGCAAAATTCCCTTCGTCATCAAGAATCTTTCGATCCTGTCGCATCGCCTGGTGCGCGACCTTATCGCCTATCTCCGCCTGATCGACCAGCCGCACGACGACGTGGCCTGCGCGCGCGTGCTGGCCATGCCGGCGTGGGGCCTCGAGCCCTCGGACCTGGTGCGCCTGCTGGAACGCACGGCGAAAGGCAAGGGCGTCTCGCTGTGGGACACCATGCAGGCGTCGCCACGCCGAACCTCCCTTCTCCGGAGGCGGCCGGCATCTGGGCGAACTGATCGAGATGGTCGCGGGGCTGCGAAAAAAATCGCGTCAACTCACCGCCGCGGAATTGTTCGACGAACTCGCCGAGACCCTGGAAATCGCAACGGCAGTTTCCGGAGCAGTTGCTGGAGAAGACCGGAAATATTTCGACCGCCTCGCGCAGTTCGTGCGCGAATGGCAGCCCAAGAGCGAAACGCAGCGCCTCAGGGAGTTTGTCGAGTACCTGGATTATTTCGAGCAGGCCGGGGGATCGATCAATCTGGAGCAGGAACCTGGCGACGCCGTGCAGCTGATGACCGTGCACGCCGCGAAAGGCCTGGAATTCGACAATGTCTACGTGTTGCATCTGGTGGCGCGCGGATTCCCGGCAGGAGAAAAACCGCGCGTGCTTGAGTTCCCGCCCGCATTGATGAAGGAAGAGCAGCCGCAGGGAAGTTTTCACATTCAGGAAGAGCGCCGCCTGTTTTACGTGGCCGTGACGCGCGCGCGGCACCGGCTGACGCTGAACACGGTCGAAAACAAACGCTCGAAGCCTTCGCCGTTTCTCGACGACATCCTGATGGACGCGCAGATCAAGCGGCGCGACGTCGAACAACTCGCTCCCACTCCGGCAAATGAACCGGCTCCGGCCGCCGAACCCGAACCGGCGCTCTTCGATCTTGTGGAGCGCCGCGCGCGCATCGGTTCGCGCATCGGCGAGTGGGCCGCCACCTACCGCCCGCCCGTACCCGAACCGCTGAAGCTCAGCCCTTCGGCGATCGGCACGCTGGAATCGTGCCCTCAAAAATATCTTTTCAGCGGCGCCTGGGGCCTGCGCGGCGGCCCCGCGGCAGCCATGAGTTTCGGCAGCGTGATGCACAACACCATTAAATATTTCATTGGCGAACTGGCGGCCGGCCATACGCTGCCCTTCGAGGAAGTGGAACGTAAATTCGAGCTGGAATGGACTTCGGCGGGATTCGAGGACGACTACCAGGAACAGGAATACAAAAAAGACGGCGCGGCCCAACTGCGCGCCTTTTACGCCACCACGCTCGCTTCGCCTCCCAAGGTGATCGCGCAGGAAAAAACGTTCGATCTGCCCATGGAAAACAACGTGGTCCTCACCGGGCGCATGGACCAGGTCAATCGCATTGCTCCCGGCGAGGAAGAAATCGTGGATTACAAAACAGGAAAGCCGCGCAACGAGGAGAAGGCAAGAAAAGACGTCCAGCTCAGCGTCTACGCCCTGGCCGCCCGCGAAGTGTTCGATTGGAACCCCGCTCGCCTCACGCTCCACTTTTTGCAGAACAACCAGCCCGTAAGCGCGACTCGCGATGAAAAACAGCTCAAGAAAGTGCGCGCCGAAATTCAGGAGGCGGCCGCGGACATCCGCGCCGGCGATTTTCCCGCCAAGCCCGGTTTCGCGTGCAAATTCTGCGATTACGAATCCATCTGCCCGGCGCGCGAGCAAGGCGCCGCGCCAGCGCTTCGGGAGAAGAATAATCAACCCCCGCGTGCATGGAATGATTTCCCATAAATCAAGGAGAAATAAAAAACGGGGCGCCTCGACTTTATCGGGGCGCCCCGCTTGGAAACGTTTCCGTGGACCTGTCTCGGGGACCTGCGTTTCCTGTTGAGCCTGCGCGCATTCGCTCCGTAAACCATTCTCCCCTCGGAGCAGCGAGTGTCTATTGTTCCCCGCGGGATTCAATCGCAATCCGCGCGCGAAGCAAACTCGCTACCGTCGTTTTACGAGCGAACGCCGGGGAAGTCAAGAAGAAATTCCAGAGCGACGGTATCGAAATAGACGATCGACCGGAAAAATAATTCTTCCAAAATCATTTTGTACTGTTGCGCGGAATTTGCGCGCTGTCTTCCTCGTAAACACAGCCCCAAAGTGGCGCCGCGGGTTTGGTGGTGCGGGGTTCAGCCGGCAGGGTTTGGATTACGCAAGCAGAATAGGCGCGGAGTTTCCTCGGCACTAAAATAAAAATCTTGTCATTCCGAGCCCCGGCCCTTGCCGGGCTCGGAATGACAATCGTTTGGAGGCCGGGAAATCCTCCAATTAAATATCAGGGCCTGTCATTCAGGTAGTATCCGTCGCGCGTAAGCAACGACAAACCCGGGCGACGCACGCGCACTTCGATGGCGTGATAGGGCTTGGAGCGGTCGGTCTTCGCGCCGGAATACGCAAGGGTGTACTGGTTGCGCGCCTGTTCGGTGATGCGCGCGTAGATGCCTTCGAGTTCCTCGCGGCTGATGCCGCCATAGAAAATATCGCCCCCGGTCGAGTGCGCGTATTTGGCGAGGATGTTGTTTCCCAGAAACGTGATGCCGCGATTGAGATTGGCCTCGCCGACGCCTACCGCGTACACGGAAATATCCGCTGAGAGCAGCAGCTTGAGCGTGTCGTCGTACGTGTGCGTGTTGTTCTTGGCGTTCTGGCCGTCCGAGATCAGGAAAATAATTTTCCGGCGTTCGCGCCCGCGGTCGCGCAACTGCACGGCCGCCTCGTAAATCGCGTCGTTGATGTGCTTGTTGTTGGGATGTCCGGCGGCCATCGAGGGAATCGCCGCGGGTCCCGGTAGCTGCGCCGTGTTCACGTGCGGGCCGTTGGTCATGGCCGCCGAGCCGATCCCGGGAAACGAACTGCTCAGATCAATGCGCTTGAGCTCGGTGAGCAGCGCGTCATTCGTGCCGATGAAATCCGAAATCGATTCGGGAACATTATCGAAACGCCACAAGGAAACTTCGTCGGACGGGCTGAACCCTCCGGCGACCGTCTCCAGCGTCTTCTGAACCTTTTCCGCCGTGCTGCGCTTCAAATCATCGTCGATCAGGACGGCGGCCGACAAGGGGAAAGCGTCCACCGAAAACAGGGAGATCGGCTGTTCGATGCCATCCTCAAAAATCCGGAACTCACTTTGCTCCAGGTCGGTAACCAGTTCCCCGTTGCTATCCTTTATCGTCACCGGCACCACCACCAGCGAAACGTTGGAGACAATTTTTCCGCGGGAATCGTCGGCCTTCAGCGAGGGCGCCTGGGCTGAACCCTGCGCGGGAGGCTGCTGCGCTCGCAAATCCGCGAACGACGCCCCGGCCAATCCCACGGACAACACGGCCGCCAGCCATTTTCGTGTACAATTCATCGGGTTCCTATCGCTCAAGCGCGCGGGCGGTCATCGCAACCCACGCATCTAATTGTCTCGACGCCGCATCCAACAGGATCAAACCGTTACCGGACCCATAGCCGGAGGAGATTATACAATGCGGATTCGAGTCATCCTTTCAATTCTGTGCCTGACTGCAATGGCCGCTGGCATCGTCAGCGCCGCGCCGCCGGGCCAGATCCGCGTCGAAGTCAACCTGGTCAACCTGTTCGCCACCGTGCGCGACAAGCACAAGGCCATCATCACGGGCTTAACTAAAGATGACTTCCAGGTCTATGAGGATGGCCAGCTCCAGGAAATAACCAATTTTTCCGCCGAATCCGATCTCCCCATCACGCTGGGAATTCTGCTGGACACCAGCGGCAGCGAGTACTACATGCTGTCCGGAATCAAGGAAGCTGCGTCGCGTTTCCTGGGACGCGTGATGCGCAAGGGTGACGAAGCCATGATCATGACCTTCGATACCGACGTCGACCTGCTCGCCGATTTCACCGCCGACCGCGCCCGCCTGGACCGCGCCATCAACCGCGCCCAGATCAACGCGCCCGGCAGCGGAGCAATCATCGCGCAGGGCCCCCTGCCGACCAGCGGCAGCGGCGGCACGAATTTCTATGACGCCATGTATCTGGCCGCCCACGAAAAACTTTCCGGCGAAGCGGGAAGAAAAGCAATCGTCGTGCTCAGCGACTGTGAGGATACCGGCAGCAAAGTGCGCCTGCAGGAAGCGATCGAAACCGCCCAGCGAACCGATACGGTCGTGCACATCCTGCTGGTAGCCGCCGACGGAGGCGACCAAGGCACGGCCAGAAAGATCACCGACGAAACCGGCGGCCGCATGATAGTCGTCCGCAGCGAACGGAATCTGGAGCAAGCCTTCGACGAAATTTCCGAGGAACTGCGCAGCCAATACACCATCGGCTACACGCCCACCAACAAGGCGCGCGACGGCGCTTACCGCAAAGTCAAAATCGAAATGAAAAACAAGGATTATTCCGCCCTCACCCGCCGCGGCTACTACGCCCCCAGCCCCAACTGACCGCTGGCAATCTGAGTAGAACGCGTTTCCGCCTGCCTCCCCGCATATTCACCTGATCCGCAGTGGCAACTTCCGAATCTTTGTAGGGCACGGCTTCAGCCGTGCCGTAAAGACTGAATCCTTTGCGGGCTTTAGCCCCTGGCGTCGTATCGACTGGGATCCAACACCACTTTTCCGGCAGCCGACGAATATGGATAACTGTCCACCGATTCCGCAAGCCTTGCCTTCACCGGATTCTGCTCAATATAGGATTTCGCCTGGCGGAATTGGCCCGCGTCCCTGATCCACCGGCCATGAAAGCCACGATGCCAGATGGGAAATTACTGGTGCTTCTCATTCCCGATCCGGTGCGCCGATCCGCCCTTGATCATCTGCATCGCTTTTTCGATCGTTGTGTTTTCATTCGGCGTGATCAGTACGTGCAGGTGTTCCGGCATCAGCACGAACGCGTGCAATTTGTAAATTCCGCGGTCCCGGCAGGTGACGATCTGTTCTACAACGATGTTTGCCAGCAGCGTGTTGACAAACAACGCGTGCCTCTCCCAAGTATCGGTGGTAGCGAAATAGACGCCGGATTGCCGAACGCGCCGCGCGATTTGCGCCACATCAGCACTGCCAGGGGCTAAAGCCCACTAACTTGCACATTTGTTCGGCACGGCTGAAGCCGTGCCCTACAAGGATTTTCCGGTCATCCCTTTACACGTTCCGAAACGATTGTCCTACTTGGCCGGAGCGGAATTGGACACGGAATAGTACCCTTTGCGGGCGCGCACGATCACGTCCTTGCGGTCCACTTGAATGCGAATGGTGTGGTACTTGCCGTCGGGAATTCGGCCGGCGGGGCTGTAGGCCAGCGCGTATTGGTGGCGCAATTCGTCGCCGATGTCGAGAAACGATTGCCCGAGATCGTCGATCCAGTAAGGAAAAAACGCCCTGCCCCCGGTTTCCGCTGCCAGTTGGTCCATCACATGATCGCCTTCGCCTTTTTCGACCTTGCGATTGATGCGCTTGGACGGATCCTTCTCCTGTTCCTGATTCACCCATTCCGTGCTTGTGCTGATGGCGTAGATGATGACTCCGGCGCGCTGCGCCATCTCGATCGCTTCCCCCCGGGAATGGTTGCTGCTGTTGTCGTCGCCGTCGGAAATGATCACCAGCACGCGGCGGACGTCGGGGTTGGGACCGGGAGGCAGCGGAGACTTGTTCAATAATTGCTCGCTGGCGGCATAGACGGCATCGTACAAGGAGGTGCCGCCGCCGGCGCGCTGCTTCAGGATGGTGTCGCGCAAGTCGCCGCCGTCGCCGGTGAAATCCTTGATGATCTGCGGTCCGTCATCGAAAGTCATCAGGAAGGCCTGGTCCCGCCCGCGGCGCAAGGCGTTGAACAGAAAATCGATGGCGGCGTCCTGCTCGAATTTCAAGCGGTCGCGTATGCTGTTGGAAGTGTCGAGGACCATGCCGATGCGCAGGGGAAGGTCGGTCGGCTGGCTGAAGGAAGTAATCTCCTGCTGCACGTTGTCATCGAACACCTTGAAATTTTCCTTATTCAAGTCCGTGACGAGTTTTTCGCGCTTCGTCACGACGCTGAACAGCACATCCACCAGGTTGACGTTCTGGATAATCGCGCCCTGGCGGCTGTTTTGATCCGCCGGCAGAGCGGGCGGCGTCTGCGGCTGGGGCTGCTGCGCGCGCGCCAGGGGCGCCGCCAGAAAAACACAAAGTGATATGCAAATCGCCAGCTTTTTCATGTTGTTCCTAAATAGGGCGCCAGAGCGGCGTCGATCTCCGCGGCTCGCCGACCCAACGATGCCGCAACCTGCTCGAAGTATACCCGCAATTGTTCCGGCAGCGGAGCGCGAACTTCCACCCAGGCCCCGGTCGTTGGATGCGAAAATCCAAGCCGGGCGGCATGCAGAAAATTGCGCTCCAGTCGCGGTAGGTCCCGGGTTCCCGCGCGCAGCGTGCGCGGCGCGCCATACAGCGTATCGCCCACGACGGGATGCCCGATGGCCGCGAAGTGCGCGCGAATCTGGTGCGTCCGCCCGGTATGCAGCGCGGCTTCAACCAGCGTGCAGGGGTCGAGCCGCGTAATCACCCGCCAGTCCGTCCTCGCGTGGCGGCCCTTGGCGGCGCGCGCGGTCATGCGAATGCGCCGGTGCGGATCGCGCGAAATCGGCAGCGTGATCGTACCGGAATCTTTCGGCAGTTTCCCGTGCACCAGCGCCACGTAAATCTTCCGGACGTTGCGCGAACGGAATTGTTCGGCCAGGTGCTCGTGCGCACGGTCGTTCCGCGCGACGATCATCGCGCCGGAAGTTTCCTTGTCCAAGCGGTGCACGATGCCCGGCCGCAGCGGTCCTCCCGCGCCGGACAGTTTACCCAATCGATGCAGCAGCGCATTCACCAGCGTGCCGCGCGCGTGCCCCGCCCCCGCGTGCACCACCATTCCCGCAGGCTTGTTCACCACCACGAACTCGTCGTCCACCAGCAGCAGGTCGAGCGGCAAATCTTCGGGAGCCGCCGCCAGCGCAGGCCGCGGCTGCACTTTCACTTCGATCACCTCGCCCGCCGAGATCCGGTGCGCAGCCTTCGCGATGCGCCCGCCGACCAGGACGAGCCCCTCGCGGATAAGTTCCTGGATGCGCGTGCGGCTGAGCTGCGGAACGCGTTCGGCGAGAAATAGATCAAGACGTCGGCCCGCGTCGCCCGATGCGGCGATCAGTTGTTGTTGGGAAGCTGGAGTCTCTGGCATGGAGAGGTGGCACAGGCTTCAGCCTGTGCGATTTTCGCTAGTTGAATGAACCAAAGAGCGCAGGCTGAAGCCTGTGCCACCAACAATAGCGCCGTCAGCCGCGCTTCGCGCTGGTGGAATCCGTGCGATGTGCACCAACGAAAAGCAGTTCAATCAGCACCAGCGCCGCTCCGATGGAGATCACCGAATCGGCCACGTTGAACGCCGGCCAGATATAAGTTCCCAGCCGCACCTCCAGGAAATCCGTCACGCCGCCGTGCATCACGCGGTCCAGGGCATTGCCCGCCGCCCCGCCGAGAATCAGCGCGAGCCCGGCGTGCGCGAGCGTTCCTCCCGCGCGTCCGGTGAGCAGCAGCCAGATCAGCAGCGCGATCATGGCCGCCGCGCTCGCCAGCAGCAGCGGCGCGACCCACTTGGAACTCGACTCCGAAAAAACACCGAAGGCGATGCCCGGATTCTGATTGTGGACCAGGACCACGATGTCCGAAATGACCGGCCGGCGAAAAAAAACGCTGGTGTAATGCTCGATCGCGAATTTCGTGGCGCGGTCGAAAGCCAGAACGCCAAGCGATAGCCACAGCCAGCGCGCTCCGGCGTTCGGGACGCCCGGACTTTGCCTCTCACCGCCGCTCATCAGGACGCCGCCACCTGGCCTCCCGCCTTGCCCGAGCCCTCAATTTCGTCGAGCGACTTCACGCAGCGCTCGCACACCGTCGGGTAATCCGCGCTCTCGCCCACGCGCGTCGAATAGTTCCAGCAGCGCTCGCACTTGGCGCCGTCGGCGCGCGCTACCTCAATTCGCCACCCGCCAAAGGGTGTATTTTTCTGGGGAAGTCCCTTTGACTCGTCAACTATTTCCACCTGAGACACGATGAACAACGTGGGCAAAATTCCTTCATAGGACTTAAGAAAATTCGTGCGCTCTTCATAGTCGCTGAATATGCGCACTTTCGCTTCCAGTGATCCGGAAATGAATTTTTCCTTTCTCTTCTCTTCCAGCGCCTTGAGAACTTCCCTCCGGAATTCAAGAAGGCTTTGCCAGTTGCTCTCGATGGCCTGCCCAACGGGTGCGCCGATCTCCGCGGCTTCCGGAAATAGCCCAAGGTGCGCGCTTTCGGGATCTCCTGCCACGTGCGGAAAATACTTCCAGATTTCTTCGGCGGAAAACACGGTGATGGGCGTCAAGAGACTCAGTAAAGCTTTCGAGATGCGGTAGACGGCGGTTTGCGCCGAGCGCCGCGCACGGTTGCGCGGCGCGAACGTGTACAGTCGGTCCTTGAGCACGTCGAAATAAAACGCGCTCAAATCCACCGCCGCATAATCATGCAGCGCGTGAAAGACGCGGTGAAATTCAAATCCCTCGTACCACTTGCGGCATTGCGCCACCAGATCGCCGGTGCGCGCAAGCATCCAGCGGTCGAGTTCCTCCATTTCGGCGTCCGGCACGGCGTCGCGCGCAGGATCGAAACCCGCGAGATTCCCTAAAGCAAACCGGAATGTGTTGCGCAATTTGCGGTAGGCCTCGGAAAGCTGCGTCATCACGTTGTCGGACATGCGCACGTCGGCGGTGTAGTCCTGCGAAGCCACCCACAGCCGCAGCAAATCCGCGCCCCACTTCTCGCACACCTCGGTGGGCAGCACCGTGTTTCCCAGCGACTTCGACATTGGCTGCCCCTTGGCGTCGAGCGTCCAGCCGTGAGTAAGCACGTGCCGGTACGGCGCGGCGTCGCGCACGGCCACCGCAACCAGCAGCGAACTGTGAAACCATCCGCGATACTGGTCCGGGCCTTCCAGGTACATGTCCGCGGGCCACGGAAGTTTTTGCCCGGCGGCATCCAGGCGATCAAGCACAGCCAAATGCGACGACCCGGAATCGAACCACACATCCAGAATGTCGGTTTCCTTGCGCCAGTCCGAAGCCCCGCACCCGCACTTCGTCCCTGCCGGCAGCAACTCCTCAACCGTGTGCGTGAACCACGAGTCCGCTCCCTCTCGCGTGAACCATTCGCCGACCAGCGCGTGCAGCGCCTTGTAGTCGTCGAATTGCTTGCCGCATTTATTGCAATACAAGATCGCCAGCGGCACGCCCCAGAATCGTTGCCGCGAGACGCACCAGTCCGGCCGCTCGGCGATCATCGAATGAATCCGCTCGGCGCCCCACTCGGGCGTCCATTTCACTTTGGAAATTTCCGCCAGGGCGCGCGAGCGGATGGCGCCGCTGCCGTCGCGGCCCGCGCCGTCCAGGTCGATGAACCACTGTTCGGTCGCGCGATAGATGACGGGATTGTGGCAGCGCCAGCAGTGCGGATAACTGTGCGAAAGTTTTTGCTCGCCCAGCAGTGCGCCGCGTTCCCGAAGCAGATTCACAACAATGGGATTCGCCTCGAATACAGTTTTTCCTTTGTACTCGGGCAGACCTTCCAAATACCGGCCGTGCCCGTCAATCGGCGCGTACGCCTCGATGCCGTATTTCTGCCCCGTCTGAAAGTCCTCGATGCCGTGCCCGGGCGCCGTGTGAACGATCCCGGTGCCCTGATCGAGCGTAACGTAATCGGCCAGCACCGCCGGCACGATTAAATCCAGAAACGGGTGCCTGAATTTCAGATCCGCGAGATCTTTCCCTTTCCACGGCCCGCGCACGCTCGTCGCTTCCAGCTTCAGCGCGTCCAGCGCCGGCCCAACCAGGTCCGCCGCCAGCAGCAGCGCCCCCGCAGACGTTTCGGCCACCACATAGTCGTAGTCCGGATGAAACGCCAGCGCGCGATTGTGTGGCAGCGTCCAGGGCGTGGTGGTCCAGATCACGCCGCTCACATTGGCGCCCAGCTTTTCCGCCGCCGCACCGGCCTCAACCGCGAACTTCACCCAGATCGACGGGCTGGTGTGATCTTCGTACTCAACTTCCGCCTCGGCCAGCGCCGTGGAATCGACGATGCACCAATACACGGGCTTCAACCCGCGATACACATATCCCTTTTCCAGAAACGTGATGAACGCGTCGGCGATGGTCGCTTCGTAGTGCGGGCTCATCGTCAGGTACGGATCTTCCCACTGCCCGAAAACGCCCAGGCGCTTGAAATCCCGCCGATGCTGATCCACATAGCGGTTCGCGAATTCGCGGCACATTCGCCGGAATTCTCCGGGAGGCACGCTTCCCTTCTTCCCGCCCAATTCCTTTTCCACCTGCGTTTCGATCGGCAGCCCGTGGCAATCCCAGCCGGGCACGTACGGCGCGCGAAATCCCGCCATGGTCTTGGACTTCACGACCATGTCCTTCAGAATCTTGTTCAGCCCGGTCCCCAGATGAATCGTGCCGGTGGGATACGGCGGCCCATCATGCAGGACGTAGGTCGGCGCCCCGGCGCGCGACTCCTGAATAAGGTGATAGAGTTTCTTCTCCTCCCACTCGGCGAGCTGGTTCGGCTCGTTCTTCGGCAGGCTCGCCTTCATCGGAAAGTCGGTGCGCGGCAAATTTAAAGTGCTTTTCAAATCAACGTTTTTGGGCATAAGTTAAGTCGGGTGCGGGTCCGCCGTGGCGGACAGCCCGCTACAGACGCGGCCAGAACAGTGGAAACCTGTACTGCCGACCTGTACTCTCGGGTCAGGAAACCTTCTTCCTCGTGGTTGCGTCACAATGTTACAATGGAATTGGCGTCATGTCAGCTTTGCGACGCCGGGCATCCATTCGTGCCGCTCTGGAATCACAAACCCAGGGGGATTCCACGGCACTGTGAGACAGGAAACCTTGAGCACGATTGCGCCTAAATGGAGTGACCCAGGGACACCCGTACCCAAGGTGACCCTGCCGGCGGGGAATACTGCCCCGCGCCTGGGCGGCTCCCAAAAGCCGCTTTCGCGCGGCTTCATTTCCAACCTGAAGGATTTCCTCGCCGAGCGCCCCGTCAAGTTGCCGAAGAACGGCAAGCCCGCCGTGTTCACTCCGGAAGGCTTTGGCACCGGGGTTGCCGAAAATTTCAAAGAATGGTTCAAGCCGACGCCCAAGGCCGTGTCCTCGCGGATGACCGTCGACTGGCAGCCGACTTCCAAAGTTCTTTGGCAGAATATTCGCGACCTCATTTCCCCGCCCAAGTTGCCGCCGCTCCAGGTGACCAGCAAGCCCGTCAAGGTCAGGGAAATTTGGACCAAGGACAAAGCGTTCGGGCCGGCGCAGGCAATTGCCCTGGCTTTTCACATTGGTATTACATTGCTCATCTTCTCTCCGTTTCTGTACCCGGCGTTCAAAAAAGCAACCGCAAATCCAGTGAATAGTACCCTGCTGCTGAATCCGATCGATATCTCCGATTACACGATGAAGCTTCCTCCCGGCAAGGACAAGGCCGGAGGCGGCGGTGGCGGCGGCGCGCGCGATACTCTCCCCGCGACGCGAGGCAAATTGCCCAAGTGGAGCATGACGCAGATCGCTCCTCCCATGGTCAAAACGAAACCGGATTCCAATATCCAGGCGACGCTGCTGGGACCTCCGGACCTGAAAATTCCCAGCCCCAATCTGGACAATTACGGCGATCCGCTGGCTAAGCTCGTAAACGGCTCGGGCGGAACCGGCGGCGGCAGCGGCATCGGCAGCGGCACGGGAACCGGAATTGGGAGCGGCGAAGGCGGCGGGCTAGGGCCAGGAAATGGCGGCGGAACTGGCGGCGGATATTTTCATCCCGGCACGGGCGGCGTTGGCTATCCCACGTGCGCGTATTGCCCGCAGCCGAAATATTCCGAGGAAGCACGCAAGGCGAAATATCAGGGCACGGTTGTGCTCCAGGCCGTCATTACTGCGGATGGCCGCGCCACTGAAATTCAGGTCGTGAAGGGTCCCGGACTGGGCCTGGAAGAAAAAGCCGTCGAAGCCGTGAAGGAGTGGCGCTTCAAACCGGCCATGGGTCCGGGCGGAAAGCCGGTCGCCGTGGTTGTTCCCATCGAAGTCAATTTCCGTTTGCTCTAAAATTCCCATTAATTTTTCGATTGGCATTTCGAGATATCGCCGGCTGGAGGACGAACCTTGCCCTTTGCCTTAGTAGGACAGGCACTCTTGCCTGTCCGGTTTGGATTCTCGCGGGCGCGCACAAAACCGGACAGGCAAGAGTGCCTGTCCTACTAAAACTACCTTGCACGCCGCTTGCTGGAATCCCAAACTTTGATTAGCATCAGGGCGAGAGGCACCCCCCTTGAAAACGAATTCATCGCAATTGGCGGACGCGTTCCTCGCGGACTCGAGGCGCTTGCTTGCGAAAGAACATCTGCCTCACATCGTGGATTGCCTGCGGCAGTTGCCTGAAAAGGAGATCTGGTGGCGCCCTAACGCCGCTTCCAACAGCGCGGGAAATCTGGTCCTGCACCTGTGCGGAAACGTCCGCCAGTGGATCATCGCGAACCTGGGGGAAACTCCGGACCAGCGCGACCGCGACACCGAGTTCGCCGAGCGCGGCCCTCTGCCGAAAAAAATCCTGATCGCGCGGCTGCAAAGCACCGTTCGGGAAGCATCCAAGGTACTCGCCCGGCTGCCCGAACCCACGCTCTCCCGCAAATTCGTAATCCAGGGCCTGCACGTCACCGGACTCCAAGCTGTCGCCCACGTCGTCGAGCACTTCGCCTATCACACTGGACAGATCGTCTTCATCACAAAACTCAAACGCGGAAAAGATTTGAAATTCACGAATCTCCCGCCCGTGAAAACGAAGATCAGCTCTTGAAAGGACGTGCGTGGGAACCCCAACCCCACTGCACCAGGGATTACCCCCCGTGAAGAATCGATGGAGCAGGTTCTTAGTAGCACAGCCACTCTTGGCTGTGTGGTTTTATGGGCCGCAGCTATGTCACCGGTGCAGATACGAGTGCAGACCCCCACAGCCAGGAGTGGCTGAGCTATCGGCCCTTCGTCGCGCCAACTGCGGAAACACACCCGCCGGGAATCATTCCCAACGGCCCCGCATAGATGTAAACTTCGCGGGGAGCCCCATGAAAACGAATTCGCGCCTTCGCACCGCTATTTTCGCCGCCGGACTGTTCCTGATCGCCTGGCCCGCGCACCTTGCCGCGCAGGCCGCCGGACGCATCGAGTTCACCGCGCGCGTCGCGCCCACCGGAGGCCGCCCCGAACCGGTCCGCCAGCTCACCTTTTACCTGCTGAGCAAGAGCATGGACGCCATCCGGACCGAAGCCCTGCAACAGGAACCCGCCCCCGATCTCGACAAATTCGTGGACGCGCTCAGCGTTTCGCCCGAGCTCAAAGCCTGGATGAAGAAACACCGCTCGGTGAATCTGTCCGGCGCGGATTTCACCAAGAGCCTTACCCCCGACGATATCGTGGACGTCCCGGAGTTTTACGACGCCTACATGAAGCGCAACCTGGGATTCAAGGGCGTCGGCTTTCCCAAGTCCAAATTCAAGGAAAAAGAGCGCGAATCCAATCCCGAGAAGTACAAAGCAGAGAAGGACGAATACATGGCCGCCATCCGCAAATTCATCGGCGCCGTGCCGGAGAGCGTACAGGGAATCGACATCGACCTGGCCGACAAGAATCCGTCCGCGACATGGGAGCATTTGCGCGATGGCCACAAGCAGCGTCTGGAAACCCGCATCACGGAACTTGCCCAGCAGCGCTACTTGGCGGGCCAGACAGACACGGATCTGGACGGCCGCGGATCGTTCGCGGGAATCGCTCCGGGCACTTACTGGATCAGCATGATCAGCATCCAGGCGATTTCGGGCGACGTCCGCTTGCGCTGGGACTTGCCGGTAGCGGTCCGCCCCGGCGAAACCATGCGCGTGGAACTTTCCAATCTCAACGCCGCGAAATCCAGCGACACAGCTCAAAATTCAGACCACTGAGGTTTCCTCGAGCGGTGATCTCTCTAGAAACGAGCGCGGCCTAGATGGGCACCTGGACGCTCTGGATCGCATTTAACGCCGGCGTGGCGCTCTTCCTCCTGCTGGACCTCGGGCTGTTCCACCGCCGCGCGCATGTCATCGCCCTGCGCGAGGCCGCGCTCGAAAGCGCCGTCTGGGTCGCCCTCTCGATCGGGTTCGGATTCTGGATTTTCTTCGCGCACGGGCGCGGTCCCGGCCTTGAATTTTTCACCGGCTACGTCATCGAAAAGTCCCTCAGCGTGGATAACGTTTTTATCTTTCTGCTGATCTTCCAGTTTTTCCGCGTCGATCCGCGCTACCAGCACCGGTTGCTGTTCTATGGAGTGCTTGGCGCGCTGATCCTGCGCGGAGCGATGATCGGCGTGGGCGCCGTCCTGATCCAGCGCTTCGAGTGGATTCTTTACTTGTTTGGAGCGTTCTTGCTCTACGCCGGATTCAAACTGTTCGGCGCGGACCACTCCGTGCACCCGGAGAAAAATCCCGTGGTGCGATGGGCGCAAAAGATTTTGCCCATGTCGCAAACCGGCGACGGCCAGAAACTATTTCTCCGGGAAAACGGCCTCCTGCTGGCGACGCCTCTGTTTCTCGTGGTCATGGTCCTGGAAACGACCGATTTCATTTTTGCCCTCGATTCCATCCCTGCCGTCTTCGGCGTCACCCGCGATCCATTTCTGGTCTATAGCTCGAACGTCTGCGCCATCCTCGGCCTGCGCGCTTTCTATTTCCTGCTGGCTGGAATCCTGCCGTATTTCCGCTATCTCGACGAAGGCCTGGCCGTCGTCCTCATGTTCATCGGCGCAAAAATGCTCGCCGAACCTTGGGTGCATATTTCCACCGGGCTCTCGCTGGCGATTGTGGGCGGGGTGATCGGAATTGCGGTTGTCGTTTCCATCGTTGCGGCGAAATTGGGCAAACGCCGGAGCAAGGATTCTCGGCACAAGGAACACCTTGCTATCGAACAGTCGCCGCGGTCAGTAAGCGTCAAACCCCTCGGGACCAAGCTGTCTACGGTGGCAAGAAACATCAAACTCCTTGCGGATGCAAATGCGAGGCAACGCATCCAGGCGGCAGAATCCTTGTTTTTTGAGGGGACAGGGCGAATTGGCACGTGGATAAACGAATCGCAGAAAGACGAGGAATTCCGGAATCTGCTCGTTCAGGATCGTATTGAGCGCCCGTCTGGCGACGGGCTGCCTGTGCCCAGATTGACGGTCGGCATTGCGGTCTCTCCTAAGGAATTTGAAAACATTCGCGCGGCGAACGGCTCAGCGCCTCTTGCTAACGCTCCCGCCGACCAGGACGTCCTGGAATTCGAGCTCGAGTTCAAAGGAGATTCCCTGACAATCCCGAGGCTGGATATCCTCACGACGAAAGCGCCAGGTGGAGGCGGCGCGATCGCCCGCTTCCTGGAAAAATTCGGTGAAGGAATCCAGCAGGTGGAAATTGACGTGACCGACGTGGATCGCGCAACGCAGATTCTGCGCGAGAGATTTATGATGGAGCCAATCTATCCAGCAACGCGCCCAGGAGCAAACGGCACGCGCGTGAATTTCTTCCTCGTGGCCCGATATGACGGCACAAAAGTGTTGGTCGAACTAGTCGAGCAGCCGAAACACTCCCTGTAATAATTTGATCCATTTCCGTTGCGGAAGGTTTTGGTAGGACAGGCTTCAGCCTGTCTGCCTTTCCGCGCGCCCAGCAACCACCCCCGACAGGCTTGAAACCTGTCCTACTCAGCTCTTCCCATACACCGGAATTGCCGCGCCATGAATCACTCGCGCCTCTTCCGAACACAAAAATAAAATCACGCGCGCGATTTCCTCCGGCTTCGGCCATATGGAAAAGTCCGCTCCCGGCATCGCCTTGCGGTTCGCCGCCGTATCGATAATGCTGGGCATCACCGTATTCACGTTGATGTTGTGCGCCTTCACCTCGGCCGCCAGCGAATCGAACAGCGCCAGCGCCCCCGCCTTCGACGCGGCATACAGCGCTCCGCCCGCGCCGTGATCCACCGCGGCCTTCGACGCGATGTTCACGATCCAACCTCTCTGTTGTTTGATCATTTGCGGCACCACGCCGCGCGCCAGCACAAATCCCGCCTTCAAATTGCAGCGAAAGCATCTGTTCATAAACCCGCGCGTCAACCTCCCAGAGATTCACGCCGCCCGCGTAGCCGCCCACCGTGTTCACCAGGACATCGAGCCTCCCATGCTTCGCGACAATTTCCGCGACGCATTTCTCCACGGCCGGCGCGTCGGTCACATCCACGGACACGCCCGCGGGCGCCGCCGCCCCGATACGCTGCGCGGCCGCTGCCAGTGCCTCAAATTCTTCGACGTTCCGAAATGTAACGGTGACCGCCGCGCCCGCCTCGATAAACGCCATGGCCACTTCCCGTCCCAGCCCGCCCGTGCCGCCGGTCACCAGAACAATTTTGTCGTGGAAGTTCATGTGGTCCTTTCACCGATCGAGGTCGAATTCCCGGCTGCTATAGCCCGCCTCTTCAGAGGCGGGGATTTTCCGATCCAGGCAGCGCACTCGTCCCCTACTCCCCGGTCTGTTCCAGCAGCTTGGACACCAATCCCGTCCACCCCGTCTGATGGTTCGCGCCCAACCCCGCGCCGGTATCTCCATGGAAATATTCGTAAAACAAAATCAGGTCACGCCAGTACGGGTCGCTCTGAAATTTCTCCACTGACCCGTGCAGCGGCCGCCGCCCGTTTTCATCGCGCAGAAAAATATGTGTCAGCGAACGCGATAGCTCCGCGCTCACGTCCCACAACGACATCTGCTGGCCCGACCCCGCCGGACATTCCACTTTGAAATCGTCACCGTAATAATGGTGATATTTCTGCAGCGATTCGATCATGAGAAAATTCATCGGAAACCAGACAGGCCCACGCCAATTCGAATTCCCGCCGAACAGGCTGGTCTGCGATTCTCCCGGCTCATAGTCGACGCGCCGCTCCATGCCGTCGACTTTGAGGATGAACGGATGCTCCGCGTGATATTTGGAAAGCGCGCGGATCCCGTGCGGAGAATAGAACTCGTCCCGGTCGACCATGCGGCCCAGTATGCGCACCAGTTGCCCGCGGTCCACCAGCGAAAGCAGGCGCCGCACTCCGTTCGGCGAACTCTGGCTGCAGTCCACGCGCGACGCGAACCCCGGCATATTATCCAGGAACCATTGCATGCGCCGCTGAAAGCCCGGCAGCCGCGCAATCAGCTCCGGCTCCAGCGTCTCCACCGCAAACAGCGGAATCAGGCCCACCAGCGAGCGCACCTTCAGCGATTGCTGGCCTCCGTTCGGCATATGGATCGAGTCGTAAAAAAATCCGTCTTCCTCGTCCCACAACGCCGCGCCATCCGAGCCATGCGAATTGATCGCGCTCGCGATGTAGACGAAATGCTCGAAAAACTTGCTGGCCACGTCCTCGTACGCCGGGTCCTCGCGCGCCAGTTCCAGAGCAATGGCCAGCATGTTCAGGCAGTACATCCCCATCCAGCTGGTGCCGTCGGATTGTTCCAGATGCCCTCCGGTGGGCAACGGCTGCGAACGGTCGAACACGCCGATATTGTCGAGGCCCAGGAATCCGCCTTGAAACACGTTCATGCCGTCGGGGTCCTTGCGGTTCACCCACCAGGTAAAATTCAGCAGCAGTTTGTGGAACACGCGCTGCAGAAAACCGCGGTCGGCGCGTCCTCGAATGCGCTTTTCGATCTTGTACACACGCCACGCCGCCCACGCATGCACCGGAGGATTCACGTCGCCGAACGCCCACTCGTAGGCAGGAAGCTGCCCGTTGGGATGCATGTACCATTCGCGCAGCAGAAGAATCAACTGATCCTTGGCAAAGTCCGGATCGACCAGCGACAGCGCGATGGTGTGAAATGCCAGGTCCCAGGCCGCAAACCACGGATATTCCCACTTATCGGGCATCGAGAGCACGTCCGCGTTGTACAGATGAGCCCAATCGTGATTGCGCCCCTTCTTGCGCTCGGGGGGCACAGGCGGCTGCCCGGGATCACCCTCCAGCCACGTGCGCACATCATAGTGGTAGCACTGCTTGGACCACAGCATGCCCGCCAGGGCCTGCCTCATGATGTTGTGCGCGTCTGCAGAGCGTTCCTGGGGAAAACGCCGCGCATAAAACTGATCGGCCTCACCGCGTCTTAAATCGAATATCTTTTCGAACTCCGTTTCAAACGGATTCGCCGCTCCCGCCTTCGGCTCGACATTCGTAAGCACCAGCCGGAACGTCGCCGAGGCCCCCGGCGCAATCTGCGCGTGGTAATGCGCCGCGCATTTCGTGCCCGCCTGCGCGGGATTTACCGCGTCCTTCGCGCCGTGGATCAGGTAATCGTGAAAGCTATCTTTGACGTATTTCGTCCCAGCCTCAAATCCGAACACGCGCTGAAAATTGGTTTCGTTTTCGGTGAACAGCATTTCCGGCGTGCCTTCCGCCAGCCACCAGCGCTCGCCGTAACGGCTTTCCTGCGCCGCAACCACCGCTCCGCCCATCGCGTCCGGAACGCGCCACAACTTCGGATGCCCATGCTTCTCACCAAACGACCAGATATTCCGGAACCACAGCGTGGGCAGCAGATCGAGCGGCGCTTCTTCCGGGCCGCGGTTCCACGCCGTGATCTTGATCAGGATTTCTTCCGGCGCGGCCTTTGCGTACTCGATGAACATGTCAAAGTAGCGGTTGTCGTTGAATATGCCGGTGTCGATCAGCTCGAATTCCGGATCGCGCTTGCTTCGTTTGCTGTTTTCTTCGACCAATTGCTCGTAGGGAAACGCTGTCTGCGGGTACTTGTACAGATATTTCATGTAGGAATGCGTCGGCGTCGAATCGAGATAGAAGTAACACTCCTTCACGTCCTCGCCGTGATTGCCCTGATTGCCCGTGAGGCCGAACAACCGCTCCTTCAAGATCGGATCGCGCCCGTTCCACAGCGCCAGCGCGAAACAAACCCGCTGGTGCCGGTCGCTGATCCCGCCGATCCCGTCTTCTCCCCAGCGATAGGCGCGCGACCTCGCGTGCTCGTGCGGAAAATATTCCCACGCGGTCCCGTTGGGGCTGTAATCCTCCCGCACCGTCCCCCATTGCCGCTCGGAGAGATACGGCCCCCAACGCTTCCAGTGCTTGGTGTGCTGGCGGGATTCGTCCAGGCGCTGTTCTTCAGGTGTCATTGGATTTTTTCATTTCGTTCCGGCCCTATTCAGGGGAGCAGCGAGGGAAGGCCCGGAAAGGGACCAGTATAATCAGAACCACGGCCGGGAGTGAATACTTGTTCCAGGCGATGTGAGGAAATGCGATTTGAGGATATTGAAGCAGGCCAATCCTTGCCTGGCCAGGGATTTCCCCGCGCGCGATCCGCATGGGATCGCCATTTTCACGTAAGCGTCGGGAAATAAGAGCCACGAGCGACCCGCTCGCCTCGTCCGGGTTTTTCATGCCCGGAATTCTTTCTTATAAATGCAACAAGACAGTGAGTGTATTACAGTTAGATAAAATCAGGTTCATGGAGTATGCCGGAACATCGCTTTCCGGGCCGGAGGTCGGTGTGTATAACAGAATTGGACTCTTTCTTGTGCGCTTCTTGGCGTCGCCCTGGGTCTCCTTGCGGCTCCTGGAAATTTGTCCGCGCACCACGGCTTGTCGGCTTATGACATGTCCAAGACCATCTCGGTGAAAGGAACCGTGACTGAATTTCCGTTCATGAACCCACATTCCGCCATTCATCTCGAAGCGAAGGACGACAAGGGCAACCTCGAGCAATGGCTCGTCGAGGCCGATAGCCCGAACAACCTGGCCCGGGCCGGCTGGAAGAAGGATTCGATCAAGACAGGCGACCAGGCCACGATCATCGGAAATCGCGCCAAGGACGGCTCAAACGTGATGCGTCTGCAGAAAGTCGTCTTTTCGGATGGCAAAGAGCTAAAGCCGCGCGAGGGCAATGAGTATTGATTCCGACAATCGGAAATTTCAGCGCGCCGGATTGCGCTGAGGGAGGGATTTCACGGTGCAGCGCCGTCTAGCGATTTTGCTTCTCGTTTTGTTCGCGGCCCTCTCGCTCTCCTCTACCCTGCGTGCTCAGAATGCCGCCCGGCAGTCCTCGGCGAATCCTTAGAAGGCAGCGCCGGGAGCCGATCTGACCGGCGTTTGGACGCAGTACCCGCCCATTAACGCCAAGACCGCCGGTGAAGGAGGGTTTACATTCAGCAAGGAGGAACCCCGATGACGCCCTAGGCGGAGGCCAAATTCAAGTCGACCAAGGCGCCCCACACAGGCGGCTACACGGGTCCGTCGGACGACTCGACGTTGACCTGCTTTCCTCCCGGCGTCCCGCGGATTTATCTTTTCAATTTTCCCATGGAAATCTTTCAGGTTCCCGGCCGCGTCCTCATCGTCTACGAATTTGGACATTTTATCCGCCAAATTTATACTGACGGACGCACGCACCCCGCGGACGCAAATTCCACATGGATGGGAGATTCCATGGGAAAGTGGGAGGGAGAGACACTCATCGTCGATACCGTCGGCTTCAACGATAAGACCTGGCTCGATCAGTTCGGCCACTCGCATTCCGATGCCCTGCACCTGATCGAGCGTATCCGCCGCGTCGCCCCCGGTCTCTTACAGATGGATTTCACGTTCGATGACCCGAAAGCCTTCACCAAGCAGTGGACCGGGACAAAACAGTTCAAGCTGCGCCCGGACTGGCAGATTTCGGAATACATCTGCGAGGAAAATTCCAGCAACAAGGAAATCAACGAGATCAGCAAATAGCCCGAAGGCGGACCACGGATGGCGGCGATACACGGGACAAGAATGCCACCGCGGTCCGGTTCGCAAATCCTGTGTTATTTCTTTTCGTCCCCGGTCGGCTTGGGAATTTCGTACTTCACCAGCGTGCCGCCTTCGGACTCGTACACCTGCGCGCCAATCGCCCCGGCAACTTTGATTCCCTTGCTTGCCAGCAAATCCGCGGCAATCCCCGCGCGATGCGCGTGATTCGATACGGTGACGATCGGCTTGCCCTTCGGAATTTCGGCGAGATGCTTTTCAAGGTCCGCGGCCTGAATGTTGAGGTACACCGGAAACCCCCCGTTCATGGCGATTTCAGTGGGCCGCCGTACGTCGATCAACAACACGCTCCCCGGCTTGGCCATTAGCGCGTCGAATTCCGCCCGCGTGAAAATTTTCGCCTTCGATGTCGTCGCGGCCGGTTGCTGGGCAAAACTCACCGTGGCGGCCAGCAGGATCAGCAGGGCTATCTTTCGCATGGATCGGAGTCCTCTTTTCTTAGTGAATTTCTATCGAATCTCAATCACCCGCGCCTGCCGCACCGCCTGAATCGCGCGCAATTCAGCCAATACCTCCGGCGGAACTTTATGGTCAACGTTGACGATGCCGATAGCTTCGTCCGAATTCAGGACGCGCCCAAGCGCGAAATTGGCGATGTTGATGGCATGTTTCCCCAGCAGCGTGCCGACGCGGCCGATGACACCGGGGACGTCCTGGTTGCGGAAGAGCAGGAGGAAACCAGTAAGCGGCGCGTCGATATCGATGTTGTTCACGCCAAGGATGCGCAGCGCGTTGTTCAGCCCGATCATGCCGAGGACCGAAACTGGATCGCCGTCGACGCGCAACGCCACGCCCAGCGAATTCGTGTACTTGGCGCGGCGCCCGCTGCGCACTTCCACCACTTCAATGCCCCGCGCCGTGGCGAAATTCCCCGCGTTGATCAGGTTGATCTGCTCGGCCAGGATTTGCCGCAGGACGCCCTTCAGCACGGCGTTCTTCACCAGGTGCGTGTTCAGGTCCGCCAGACCGCCATCGTAGCTGATGGAAACTTCCGAAATCGGCTGGTCGGTCAGCTGCGCGACGAACGTGCCCAGCTTTTCGCCCAGCTGGATGTACGGCTCCAGCTTCTTATACTCCTCGGGCGAGACCGAAGGCATGTTCACCGCGTTCTTCACCGCGCCGGTCGCCAGATAATTGCGCAACTGCTCGGCGATGCGCGTGCCCACCACGTTCTGCGCCTCTTCGGTCGAACCCGCAATATGCGGCGTGGCAATCACGTTCGGATGCTGCACAAGCCGCGGGTCGGCGGGAGGTTCGGCCTCAAACACGTCGAGCCCGGCGGCGGCCACGTGTCCGCTTTCGAGCGCCGCGAGCAGCGCCGCTTCGTCCACCAGTTCGCCGCGCGCGCAATTCACGATGCGCACGCCCGTCTTGGTGAGCGCAAGATTTTTCGCGTTGATCAGGTGCGTGGTTTCCGGCGTCAGCGAGCAATGCAGGCTGATGAAATCCGCTATTTTCAAGACTTCATCGAGCGGCGCCAGGCGAATATTCTGCTCGGTGGCCAGCACCTTGGAAACGTACGGATCGAAGGCCACGACAGTCATCTTATGCGCCTGGGCCAGGCGCGCGACTTCCGTGCCGATGGTCCCGAGGCCGATGAGACCCAGCGTCTTGTCCCGCAATTCGCTGCCGGTGAATTTTTTCTTTTCCCACTTCCCCGCCTTCATCGAGGCGTCGGCCTGCGACACGGGATGCGCCATGGCCAGCAGCATGGTCATGGTGTGCTCGGCCACGCTGATGGCGTTCCCGCCGGGCGTGTTCATGACCAGGACGCCCTTGCGCGTCGCCGCGTCGAGATCGATGTTGTCGACGCCCACGCCCGCGCGCCCGATCGCGACCAGGCGCGTGGCTTTCTCCAGCAGCTCGGCCGTAACTTTCGTCGCGCTGCGAACCAGCAGCGCATCGGCGTCGCGAATTTCCTCCGCGACGTTGCCCTTCGTCTTGGGCAGATTCACCACGTCCCAGGACGGGTCCGCCTTCAGGATTGCAATTACGTTGTCGGGAACGCTGTCTGCTACAAGGATTTTCATTTTGTTTTCATTCACTCAGGAAAGTTTTTTGCCGCTCAATCGAAGGTCACTCATAACTCTCCGCGTCCTCTGTGCCCCTCTGTGTTCTCTGTGTTAAAGCTTTTGACTTTTCACGCAAAGTTCAAAGGCTTAACACGGAGAGCACCGAGTTCACAGAGGACACAGAGAAAACCAAAAACCTACTTCTGCTACCTACCCGACCGATTTCCTCAGATACACATTCTGCGCCGCCCTCACGCCGCTGCCGAGTTCCACCTTGTGCCCAACCTTCAGGAGCGTAATCTCCAGCGCCCCCAGCACGGCCAGCAGATCGAGGAAATCGTAATACCCCAGATGCGCGATGCGGAACATGTGGCCCTTCATCGAGCCCTGCCCATCGGTCAGAATCACGCCAAACCGCGATTTCATGTCCTTCACGATTTTAGTGGACTCGATCCCCGCCGGCGCGTTGATCGCGGTCACCGCGTTCGCCGGCGTGCCCACCGCAAAATTGGTCAGCCCCAGCGCGACGGCGGCTTCGCGCGTCGCTTCGGCCAGCAGCGCCGCGTTGCCGATCAAATTTTCGCGCCCAAGATCCTTGATGTAATTCAACGCCGCGTGCAGGCACACCACCAGCGAGGTCGCCGGCGTGTAGCTGGACTCGCCCTTGGCCAGGCTCTTGCGCTCCTTCGCATAATCGAAGTAATAGCGCGGCAGTTTCGCTTTCTCCATGGCTTTGCCGGCCTTGTCGCTGATGCTGGCAAAGGCAAGCCCCGGAGGAATCATGGTCGCCTTCTGCGACCCGCCGATCAGGATGTCGATGCCCCATTCGTCCGGCCGCAAATCCGTGGTCCCGAGGCCGGTAATGGCGTCCACCACGAAGCAGCAATCCGGCAGCGCGCTCACCATCTTGCCCAGCGACTCGACGTCGTTGCGCACGCCGGTGGAGCTTTCCGTGGCCTGAATGAACACGGCGCGGAACGCGCCGCTCGATTCCAGATGCTTCTTCATTTCGCCGACCGGCACCGACTGGCCGTACGGCGCTTCCACCACCACGGATTCGATCCCGTAGGCCTTCGCCAGTTGCACCCAGCGCTCGCCGAATTTTCCCGCCGTGCCGATCAGCACGCGGTCGCCGGGAGAGAGCAGATTCGACACCGCGCCTTCCATCGCGCCGGTTCCGGAACTCGCGAACACGATGACGTCGTTCTTGGTATTGAAATAATACTTAAGATTGTCGAGCGTCTCGCGCATCAGCGCGCGAAACGCGTCGGTGCGGTGGTGCAGGGTCATGGTCAGGGCGCGCAACTGCGCTTCCATCAGCAGCGGCGTCGGCCCCGGAGTGAACAGCCGTTCCTTTATGATTCCTGGCATATAGGTGTTCTCAGTCCGTTCTTCCTGGATTAGGGGAGTATCTGGTCAAAATAATTCTGAACCGGGTCCGGGCTCTACTTGGAGCCCGGCTAACATAAGATCCGACTCGCACGAATTCAGGATCCATCCACCCGCTGAATTGAATGCAAGTACCAATACAACTTAAGGGATGAAAAGCGATTGGTCAACTCCGCCGGATTCATTCCCGGAATCATTCGGCGGATGTATCCAGCGTAAAGCCTGGCGCGAAACGCATACTGGAGGGGTTCATAAACCCCGGCGGCGCTCTGCCGATGTGGTAGTGGGAGCCGGCGACAATCCTCTTGGACCTGATTCGCTGGCCGGTCGCGAGAATTGGGCTTCCAAGCGAAATGAAGCCTGGCCCTAGCCCCTCCCCATCGTCCCCCTGTCCCAACGTACAGGGGTCCCCTTGTGACCTGCGTCACCCTCAAAAAGGGTGGAGATCACAGCGATAAGTGGAATCTGTCACATACGAATCGAAAACCATCACCCAGAATAGGCGCATTTTATGAACGCACACGCAATGAATCGGAACAGCCGCATACAGGAAAAGGGTGTGCCAATGACAAAGTCGTCGATGAATCTTCACAAGTGGGTCTGGCTGCTAGCTCTGCCCCTATTTTTGATCGGAGCCGGCGTTGCGTTCGCTCAAACGCCTGCCGCCGGATCGTCCGCGGTTTCCACGCAGGCGGCCCCCCCGGTCGATATCACCCAGCTGACCGGCGTAGAGGCTTGCGCGCATTGTCACAAGTCCTCGGTCGAGGAGATTGCCAGAACGGCACACGCGGACACATCGCAATCGCGTGCCGCCGCGGACCTGGCCGGCGTCGGCGCCGCCACCACCTGCGACACCTGCCACGGCTCGAGCAAAGCCCACGCCGATGCCGAACTGGCGGCCGAGCGCAACGACTCCAAGGACCCCGCCGCCAAGAAACTCATCTTTGACTTCGATGCCAAGACCACGACCCCGGATATGGTCAATAAGCAGTGCCTCACCTGCCACGCTTCCGGGCCCAATCACTTGAACGTCTCGAATTCCTTCCACCGGCAGAACGACGTCAGCTGCGTCAGCTGCCACTCGCCGCACCACGCGGCGGTGCGGGAAAAGCTGCTGGTCAAGGCGCAACCCGAACTTTGCTACACCTGCCACGCCCAGCAGAAATCCCAGTTCAACATGCCCTTCCGGCATCGTGTGAACGAGGGCCTGATCCAGTGCACCGATTGCCACGACCAGCACGGGTCGGCGGGTAACTGGGAAGCCGGCCATCAAGTCCGGCAGGTCAAGACCTCCTCGTCCGGCGATATGGTCTGCTTCAAGTGCCACGCCGATAAGCAGGGACCCTTCGTGTTCGAGCATGCCGCGGTGAAGACGGAAGGCTGCTCGGCCTGCCACATCTCGCACGGCGGCGCCAATCCTCACATGCTGAAGTACAGCAGCGTCGGATTGCTCTGCTTGTCCTGCCACACGGCAGCCGCCTTCGGACATTCGCCGGTCATGGATCCCCAGATGGCGACCCAACAGAACGCCTGCACGCTATGCCACGTGCAGATCCACGGATCGAACTTTAACAACGATCTTCTCCGGTAGGGTGAGGCCGAACATGACGAACACTTTGCCGAATGGGAAATGGCGCAGCAAATCACGGAACGTGCCGGCGGAAATCGCAATTCTTATTCGTTGGGGAGCGCAATCATGAATGAACGTACAGGCATCCGATCGCTTTGTTTGCTGCTTCTGGCGGCAGCCTTTGTCTTCTCGCCCGCTTCGCGGGCCCAGACAAACGCCGAGGACACCCCGGGAATCAATTCCGGCAATTATAACGTCCAGGAAACGGTGGAAGTCGGCTACCGCAAGACTGGGCCACCGGGAACCAGAATACGCTACGACACGTTCGTGGACCTGGGCACCGGCCTGCGGTTGCTGGATTACACGCTGGACATGAGGTCGCTGAACCACCAGGGAATCTTTTTCGACAACCTGTCGTTCAGCAACTTCGGGTACGGCGGCGATCCCGACAACGTCTCGCGCCTGCGGATCAAAAAGAACAAGCTGTACGACTTTTCGCTGGTGTTCCGCCGCGACAAAAATTTCTGGGATTACAGCCTGCTGGGAAATCCGCTGAACCCGGTCCCGCTCGACGACGGCGAGCCCGGTGTCCCTGAATCCCGCGTCGTTTCCTTCGTTCGCCGTGAACACTTCGCCGAACGCGCTCTATCTGGTGCGGCGCATGCAGGATTACGACTTGACGCTGCTTCCCGCAATCCCGCGTGCGTTTCCGGCTTGGGCTATTCGCGCGACGTGAACGAAGGGCCTTCGCTCAATTCCTTCGCGGGCACCACCAATTTCCTGCTGGCGCAGAATTTCCGAATGACCACGAACGCCTATCACATGGGCGTGGACTTCCGCGTTCTTCCCAAAACCACAATTTCCTACGACAGTTCCTGGACTATAACAAGCAGGACACCAGCGACACTCTGGCCAATACGCCCTTCCTGGTTCAAACCGGCCAGTTTCCCGGGACGGTCCCCACTAATTTGGGAACCAATTGGTATTATCAGCCGGTCAACGCGCGGCACGCCTTGCGGCGCAAGTCTGGCCTGTCGCCGTTTCCAAATGCGCACCTCACATCGTCTTGGGTTACGCGAATCCTCTGTGCAAGCAGGCCAGTCTCTACTTGAGGACCGCCCCCGCGCGGGATTTCCTGCCCACCGAGCGCATCAGCTTCCAATCTACCTATTTCAAACGGCTGGAAATGTCCGGCTCGGCAAGCTACAACAGCAGCAACAATCAGATCCCGAACCTGAATGACGTCGTCAACGAATGGACCAACCCTTCGGCCACCGCCGGGCAACTTCGCGAAGCGATCGTCGGAGGCACGGCCAACGCCAGGCAAGTCGCCATGCACGCGAACTGGTCCGGCATCGTTACTCTGACCGACAAGATTCGCATCGTCGATTCCGTGAACTACGACAACTGGCGCAATTCCGGAAACTTCAATCAGGTGACCACGAACCTGTTCGCCTCGATTCCCGCAGGTGGCCGGTCCGACCGGCATCCTGCTGCCCATCGCGCAGTTTGCGCCGCTGGTTTCCAGCGGAGCGACGTTTGCCAGCATTTGCCCGGCGCCCTACACGGCCATGACCTGCCCGCAACATGGCACGGCCTCCGCGCCTGATACCTACAACACTTTTAATGCTTCCTTCCTGGGACAGAGGCGGATTTCGAACACGGTTCAACTGGAAGACGATCATCACAAAGCGCATCAGCGGCCGCATCGGCTACCTCTATGAACAGCGGCACATCTCCGAAACGCCGTGGTCCGCGCTCTATCCCTCCAACACGACCGTGACCAACCGGGGAGCCACCTATTTCCCGGGCGGCGCGGCGGGCACGGCGGCGAACGATCATCTGGCGGCCCGCGGCGTGTGCGCCATTCCCTCGGGATCGTCCACTCTTCCCGCCGGTTGCACGCTGAATGCCGACGGCTCCGTCACCTTCACGCCGACCACCATCGGCAGCACGGATTCTTCGCTTTATTGCGCGGAAGGAACCCACAACGGCCCCTCGGTCAGCATCTACACCACTTTCCAGGGACGCTGCGCCACCACCATCAACGAGCACGTCGGCCTTGCCGGCCTGACCCTGCGGCCCATGGATACACTGCAAATCTACGCCGATTTCCAGTTCGGATATAACGATACCTCCTACACGCGCAATTCGCCGCGCCAGGTCCAGAGCTACAAGATTCACGCGGATTACAAACCGCGCGTCTGGATGACCTTCGACGGCGCCATCGATATCAGCGAGAACCGCGACAACGTCAGTGAAGTGAACAACCTCGAGCACGGCCGCACCTACGGCCTTTCCACGATTCTGGCGCGCAATTCCAATCTCACTTTCACTCTCGGCTACAACTACACCGATCTTTACCTGCAGAGCTTCATCTGCTTCCGCGACAATTTCACCAACCTCACCAGCACGGCCTATCCCGGCTTTTCGCCCACTTCCGGCTACCTGTTCTATACGCCGGCGAATTCCGCGTGCCCCTTCACCACCGCGGAGGCCACCAGTTCGGGAACCAATTCCAGCATCAATCTGGGAACGCTCGCGTTCTACACCAGCCACCAGAATTTCGCCTATGGCGACATCATGTGGACCCCCGTGAAACGCGTCACGGCCGACCTTGGATACAACGCCACATTTGTGGGCGGCAGTTCCGTGTTCCTGAATCCCCTGCAGCCCGCCGGAACACTGGCCTTCAATTACCAGAAGCCGTTCGTTTCGATCCAGATCGATATCTACAAGGGCCTGAGCTACAAGACCACCTGGAACTATTACGCATACAGCTCCAGAGCGCCGTTTAATCCCGAGCGTCACCGTTCCAACCGGCAGCGGGGCCTTACGCGGGCCAGACCTACGCGCTGCAACCGATCACGCCGCCGGACTTCAACAACAACACCTTGCTGTTTGCGCTTCGATACGCGTTCTGAAGCGCAGAAATCGCTCCCGGCAGGCAGGAGAAGTGTTCGCCTGCCAGGAGCCGGAGCGGCGCGAGCAAAGCCGTGACAGAAGTTCCGCAACTGTTTCGATCTTAGGATCACCGGCCCTTTCGCTGTCGTGACGCGATGTCACAATCGAATTGTGAGCAAGCCTCACAGCGCAGAATACGCACGAGCAAGTCAAGATTATCGGGTAGCGCGAAGTAACTAAATTGACTGAGGAGGGATGCAGTCGATGGAATCAAGAGAAATGCAAACGGAAAATTGCAAACGGCAAGCAAAGCCGCCCGCACGGGCGGATACCGGCGCCGGCTGATTCCCTGGGTTTCGCTGGCGCTGCTGGTCACCATGATCGTTCCGTCGCTCTATGTGCTGGCCCAGGAACCCCGCGTGATCCAATTCACCGCGGACAACGATAACAAGTTCAAGGTCCCCGGACAGAAGGATCCGGTCATCACGGTAAAAGCAAAGGAAGTGATCAAGTTCCGGGTCACCGCGCACAAAGGCACCGAGATGGATCCGAAATATCCCGGCTGCGCTCACTCCTTCACCATCAAGGAACTCAAGGATCAAGGCTGGGACGTGTGCCTGAAGGAAGGGATGAACGAATTCGTCCTGGTCGCGCCCAGCAAGCCGGGCGACTACAAGATCGAATGCATGGCCAAGTGCGGCAAGGGCCACGATGACATGGCCATGAAGATGACCGTCCAGTAGAGCAAAGGGAGACCATCATGTCGATATCACGTCGAGGTTTCTTGCAAGGAACGGGCGGCGCGCTGATCGCTTCCCTGGCCGTTGCCGAAGGAACTACACAGCGCGAAGGCCTGCACCAGATCCTGCCGGCCAGGTCGGTCGCCCCCACGAATCAAAAGTGGGTCATGGTGATCGACCTGGCCAAGTGTGACGGGTGCGGAGACTGCACCAAGGCTTGCAACGCCATGCACTTTGTTCCGCCCGATGCAGGAATGGATCCGGGTGTACGAAGTGCTGGACAATCCGCAAGCCGGCCCCTACTACATGGCCCGGCCCTGCATGCATTGCGACAACCCTCCTTGCGTGCGCGGATGCCCGGTGGGCGCCACGTTCAAGCGCACCGACGGGCTGGTGATGATGGATCAGGACCGCTGCATCGGTTGCCGGAACTGCATCGCGCAATGCCCCTACGGAGCGCGCGCATTCAACTGGAGCGAACCTCCCCACACGCCCGCAGAACTCGCCCATCCCTATTCGCTGGAAGAGGGACTGGCCCCACCGCAAAGGCGTGGTCGAGAAGTGCGACTTCTGCCCGGAAATGCTGCGCTCGGGAAAACTGCACCGCCTGCGCCGAGAATTGCGCCATGGGCGCCGTTTACGTTGGCGATGAATACGAAGACGCCGTCACCAACAGCAAGGGCGAAACCATCCAGTTTTCCAAGGTCACCAAGGAAGGCGCGGGCTTCCGTCTGCTCGAAGAACTGGGCACATACCCGCGCGTCTACTACCTGCCGCCCGCGCAATCGCAAATATGCCGCGCCCGGCGAAGCGAAGTCTTAGGAGAATCGAGTCATGACCTCCGACCGTGAAACAAATATGCTCCGCGTCCTGACCCACACCTCATGGCGATTTTATGTGTAGCTTCGGGTTCCTTTCCTGCGTCGCGCTCTGGGGGCTTTACGGTTACATCCTGCAGCTCCGCCAGGGACTTGATCGTTACCGGAATGCGCGATCAAATCTCCTGGGGCCTGTACATCTCGAACTTTGTCTTCTTCACCGGGATCAGTTACGGCGGAACGCTGATCTCGGCCATTCTTCGCGTCACCGACGCGGACTGGCGCCACCCGATCACGCGGCTATCCGAAGCCATCACCGTTTTCGCGTTGTGCGTCGGCGGGCCCATGGTGATCATCGATCTGGGCCGTCCGGATCGCATGTTGAATCTATTCATCCACGGACGCATCCAATCCCCGATCCTCTGGGACGTGATCGCCGTGAGCACCTATCTGGCCGGATGCGCCCTCTACCTTTACCTGCCCATGATTCCGGATCTGGCCCTGCTGGCGAACATGCCGGAGCTTTCGGCCTGGCGCCGCAAGCTCTATCGCTTCCTTATTTTCGGATGGACCGGCACTCCGGGCGAACAACGCCTGCTGGAGAAGTGCATTTCGAGGATGGCCATCCTCATGATCATGCTGGCGGTTTCCGTGCACACCGTTGTTTCCTGGATTTTCGCGATGACGCTGCGGCCCGGATGGAACAGCAGCATCTTCGGCCCCTACTTCGTGATGGCCGCGGTCTATTCCGGCACGGCTGCCGTTGTGCTCTCGATGTATATCCTGCTGCGGTGCTTCATCTGGAGGACTATCTCAAGCCTTCCCACTTCCGGAATCTGGGAATGCTGCTTCTCACGTTCTCCCTGCTTTATCTCTACTTCACCATCAACGAATATCTGACTTCGGTCTATAAAGTCGAAGGGCCGGAAAGGCTGCTGCTGCATCAGCTCTTCTTCGGCGATTACGAAGTGCTGATGTGGGTCACCCAGGCTTTGTTCATCGCCATTCCGTTGGTGATGATCGCGGCGGTCCTGACCGTGAAGCGAATTCGCCAATTCACTCCCTCGGTGGTCGCGCTGGCTTCCGTCCTGATCGTCATCGGCGCCGGGGCCAAGCGCTATCTCATCGTCGTTCCCACGCTCACCGCTCCCTATCTGGCGAATACGAACACAATATCCCGTTCAATCCGGTCCTCCCGTTCGATTGGGTCCACTACCGGCCCACCTGGGTGGAATGGTCCATCACCTTTGGAGGCACGGCTGCTTTCCTGCTCATGTACATGCTGTTCACCAAAGTGTTTCCGATGATTTCCATCTGGGAGACGCGGGAAGATACGCTGCATGTGGCGCCCGCCGCGGCCCCCGCTTCCCAGCCATCCGGTCCGCGGCTGGGCTCGATCCCGACGATGACCATTCTTCTGATCGGGTGCCTGCTGTTCGGTTCGACCGTTGCCCGAGCGCAGCAGAAGAAAGCCCCGGCGAAAGCTCCGGAAGCCACCACGCTGTCGCTCGAGTGGCAGCCGGTGGCGGCTCCCACTGGTCCGCGAAGACGACGCGAAACCATCGCAACCCAGCGATGGCGAATCCACCGGGGCGAACAAAATTTACGGCCAGGTGTTCGGGTGGATGCCGGTGGATTCCGGAGAACGCGCTCCAGCCCGGCCGTCCATGGCCATCACCGCGACTCTGCGCGATTCCAAGGGCCAGCCGCTCGCCTACCAGGTCGTCGGCCTGACGCTGAAAACCTCCTTCGGCAAACTGGATTTTGGAAGCCGCCCCACGAACGCGGAAGGCAAAGCGAAATTCACGATTGCAGGACCGGCGCGTATGGAAAATATGACGGTCGATGGCAACGTATGAAGGCGGCGATAAATTTGCCGCCGCTCACGCGACAGCTATCGTGGACTTCGGTGTCCGTCCCGACGCCCTCGCTGCCTTCGCAGGGCGTGCTGATCACTCCCTATGCCACCGCCTGGATCGGCATTCCCTTCCTGATGTTTTTCGGGATGATCTGGTCCGTGTTCTTGTACGTGGGCGTTTACCTGCTCTTCATTCGCTTGCCGCAAATTCGCAAGGCCCAGGCGAAACTCGCGCCATAAACCGCGCGTGAGAACCGCCGAATCTTTTCAGGGCGCGGTTGTCAACCGTGCCAATCAGCAGAAAATAGTCGTTGCGGCCGCTAGCCGCTGGCGTAATTGCGATGAACCAATTCCAGAAGTTGCGAAGCAACTGGTTCCGGACTCTCGACCGGAGCCAGGTGCCGCGCTCCCTTCAGGATCGTGAGCGTCGAGCCCGCAATCGCGTCATGCAAATACTGCGACATGGCGACGGGCGTGGCGTAGTCCTCTTCCCCCACGATCACCGCGACCGGCATCCGCAGCGACGCAAGATAGACGCGCAAATCCGCATCGCCCAGCATCGCGCACGTGGCGGCGTAGCAATCCACATCGTTGGCCAGAAATACATCGCCCATCGCCTTCACAATTTCCGGATGCGCGGCGCGGAACGCGTCGCCGAACCAGCGCGTGTTCTGAAACTCGACCATTCCCGCAAGCCCTTTTGTGCGCGCCACTTCGGCGCGCTCGCGCCATTGCTGGGGAGCGTCTTCCCCGTACCACGCCGTCGTGTCGATCAATCCCAGCGCGCTCACGCGCGGCCGCGTACCGCCCGGCAAAGGCCTGCGCCACGCATCCGCCCATCGAGCAGCCCGCCACCGCCGCGCTCGGCCAGCCCACGTGGTCCATCAATTCCGCCAGATCCCGCGCAAATAGTTCCGCCGTGAATGGCCCGGCGCGCCGCTCGGATTTTCCGTGCCCGCGGCAATCGTAAGTCAGAATCGCGGCGCGGTCCGCCAGCTCGCGCACCACGCCATCCCAGATGCTGCGATCGAGCGCCAGCGAATGAATCAGGGCGATGCGTTTCGCGCCCGGATCGCGCAAGCCGTGCAGCGAATATTCGATGGCGCAGCCATCCGAGGTCCTGAAATTTCCCGGATTGAGTATCTTGGTCGCATTCGATTTTCTCTCAGACCGACCTTGACGTACGGCTCGGTCGGGCGTCAACGGCACGTTCCACGCGTCGTACCCGTACAGCCAGCTGGTGTCCTCGTTCCCGCCCTTCATCCAGGTGTTCGCGCTGGAAATCGCCTGGATGCGCGACGTTCGCGGCTTGCGGTGCTCCTCATACGGCGGAACGCTCCCTCGATGTCGTCGCCTTCCACCGCTTCCAGGCACCGCGCCAGAATCGCCGCATCCTCGATCGCCGTCGCGCCGCCCTGCGCCATGTACGGCGTCATCGGATGGCAGGCGTCGCCCAGCAGCACGATGCGGCCGTCGCTCCAGCGCGGCAGCGGCTCGCGCTCCAGAATCGCCCACTTGTGGCAGTCCGGGCAGGCGTTCGAGCACGCCGCGAACGTCGGCGTGAAAATCCTCGTATGCCTTGCGCAACTCCTTCACGTCGCCTTTGGCCGACCACGATTCGCGCGTCACCCATTCCGCCGGCTCCGGCACGCTGGTCACGAAATAAAGTTCGGTGCGCGTGGCGTTCGTGTAATAGATCACGATGTGGCGGTCCGCTCCCCCACCACTTGGTTCGCGAGGAACCAATTTCCAAACCGTTGAGCAGCGCGGAGGAAAAAATCGCGCGGTAGG
Organism: Terriglobia bacterium; assembly: GCA_963779275.1. Lineage (GTDB taxonomy): Bacteria > Acidobacteriota > Terriglobia > Acidiferrales > UBA7541 > Palsa-360. Next base: position 431,136 of record CAVZXL010000010.1, on the reverse strand, counting down.
CGATGCGCCCCTTGTGCAGCGGCGCGTCCGGACCGATGATGATGTCGCGCACCACGGAATGAACGCCGTCCGCGCCCACCACGGCGTCGGCCTGCGCGCGCGTCCCATCGGCAAACGCCAGCGTGACCCGGCCCGCGCCCTGCTCCAGTCCCACCAGTTTCTTATTGAGATGAACGATATCTTCCGGAACCACCGCCGCCAGGGCCTTGTGCAATTCCGCGCGGTGCATGCACAAGTAAGGCGCGCCGAAAAGGCTCTCCGGCATCGGCAGTTCCCGGATCACCTCGCCCGAATATCCATCGCGATTCAGGTGGGAATACGGCATGAAGGAAGTGCCGCGCACTTTTTCCTCGACGCCGATTCGCCGCAGCACCTTCATCGAGTTGGGCATCATCTGAATCCCCGCGCCGACCCGCGCAAACGCCGGCGCCTGCTCGTACACGCGCACGTCGATGCCGATCTGCCGCAACGTGGCGGCGACGGCCAGCCCGCCGATGCCCGCGCCGACGATCGCGATGGACAATTTCTTCTCGCCCATTTCCCTTTTTCTCCCGGACAAAAATTCCAATGAAAATTGATTTTACAACCTACACCGGACTTTGCCCGTATGCAATGCTCCTTCAAATACTCCCATCGGCGTGTTGCAACTTCGGCCGGAGATCGCCCGCCGAAAGTTATGGTACAAAAGACGAGGATAAGCGTTCCTCCTGGAAAGATGCCGCCGCTTCCGCAGCTCCCCCAGGAACATGATGGAGATGGAATCAATGGCGCAGGTCACCGGATGCTCTTGAAGCTCGCGGAAGAATTGCCTCTCAGCGCTCCGCTCGAAGAAGTCTGGAAGCTGCTGCGCGATACGCCGCGCCTGACCGCCTCATGCCGGGCGTCGAAAGCGTCGCGCCGCTTGCCGGAAGAAGGCAAGGAAGCGTACGCCGCCAAAGTGACCGACAAAATCGGCCCGTTCAAGATCACCATGAATCTGGAAGTGCGCATCACCGAAACCGTCGAGCCATCGTTGCTGAAAGCCGCGCTCAAAGGCGCCGACTCCATGAGCCTGAACCGCATGACCGGCTCCCTGCAGGTGGCTTGAGCCCGAGCGGAATCCGGAACGCAAATGCATTTCGAGGCGTCCATCGAAGTGCTGGGCAAACTGGCCACGCTGGGCGCGGTCCCGATCCGGCGAAGAACGTCGCAAGTGTTCGCCGAATTCGCAAAAAATATTCAGGGGCAATTCGCGGCCGGTGAGAGCGATGTATAGTGGCACAGGCTTCAGCCTGTGCGGTTTTGATTTTGCAGCGGCCCGGAATCAGCGCACAGGCTGCGAAGCCTGTGCCACCAACAACTCTTGGCTGCGTAGTTTTGCAGTACTTCGCAAAGGCACACAGCTCAAGAGTGGCTGTGCTACTAGAACCGGCGCTGAATTGATTTTTTCCGCAGCCTGTGGAGCCTGTGCCACCAGGAACTTCTGCGATTCGGGATTCGAGGGAATGCACCGTGATCGCGCCGAAAGGAAATCCATCCGGCAATTCGTTTAGAAACAATGCCGGATGGTAAGGAGCGTTCGTGAACGTTAGTTTCAAGCTGAACGGAAAACAAACAACCCTCGAAATCGAGCAGCGGGAAACCCTCGCCGAGGTTTTGCGCGCGCGCTGCCGCCTGACGGGAGTGAAAATTTCCTGCGAAGCCCAGGTGTGCGGCAGCTGCACCGTCCTGGTCGACGGCCTCCCCGTAAGCTCCTGCACGCTCCTCGCCTATGAAGTCCGCGGCAAGCGCGTCACCACCATCGAAGGCCTGGCCGATGAATCCGGACGCCTGCACCCGCTGCAGCAGGCATTTCTCGACAACTTTTCCTTCCAATGCGGCTACTGCACGCCCGGAATGATCCTGGCCGCGAAGGCGCTGCTCGATGAAAACTAGCGCCGCGACCGACGCCGAAATCGTCGCGCACATGAACGGCAACCTCTGCCGCTGCACCGGCTACCTGCCGATCCTGAAAGCGATTCGCCAGGCCGCGAACCAGCTGCGAGGGCAAAAGTGAAACCTCTCGGCGATTTCCAGATCGTCAATCATTCCGTTCCCCGCGGAGACGGCATTCCCAAAGTAACCGGCGGCGCCATCTACACCAGTGACATGGTCGTCGAGCACATGGCCTGGGCAAAAGTTCTTCGCAGCCCGTTTGCGCGCGCGCGAATTCTTTCCATTGACGCCTCCGCCGCCAAGGCCCAGCCCGGCGTGATCGATGTGCTGACCGGCTACGACCTCAAAGGCCTGAGCCCCTATTACGGACACGGCGTGAAAGATCATCCGCTGATCGCCATCGGCCAGGTCCGCTTCGTCGGCGAACCGGTCGCGGCCGTCATCGCCGAGGACGAACTCGCCGCGCAGGAAGCGCTGGGAAAAATCAACGTCGAGTACGAAGAACTCGACGCCATCCTCGACGTGGACACGGCCATGGCCGAGGGAACTCCCCGCATCCACGAAACCGATTTCGCCGATGGCTCCTTCCGCGGCTTCGACGATTTCCCCGGCGCGGCCGGAAACATCTGCCAGGCCGTGCACGTCGGCTGGGGAGATGTGGACGCCGCCTTCGCCAACGGCCGCGCACATCGCCGAAGGCGAATTTTATTTCCCCATGGTCTACGCCTACGCCATGGAACCGTACGTCGCCATCGCCGATTTCGACGCCAAGGGCCATCTGACGATCTACACGTCGGGGCAGCATCCCTTCATGGTGCGCCACGACGTCGCTCACGTCTTCCGCCTGCCGCTCAACAGCGTGCGCGTGATCGTGCCGTACATCGGCGGCGGCTACGGCAGCAAGTCCTACACAAAAATCGAGCCGCTCGTCGCGGCATGTTCCTGGAAATCGGGACGCCCCGTAAAATTGCAGCTGAGCGTTGAGGAAGCTTTCCTCACCACGCGCGGCGACGACGCGCGCGTCCGCATCCGCACCGCGGTCGATGCGCGCGGACATCTGGTCGCGCGCCAGGCGACGATTCACCTCAATACCGGCGCGTACGCCGAAAACAGTCCCATGGTCTGCCGAAAAGCCGCCAACCGGATCGTCGGCCCCTACCGCATTCCCAACGTAAAAATCGATTGCTTCGCCGTCTACACGAATACCGTCCCCGCGAGTTCCTATCGCGGCCTGGGCGGCGCGCAAGTCACTTTCCCCGGCGAATCCCAGATGGATGAACTCGCCGAAATGTCCGGCAGCGATCCCGTCGAATTCCGCCTGAAAAATCTGGCGCACAGCGGCGAATCGATCCATCCCGGCATGCGCCCCATCGACGCGGATATCCCCGGCGACATTCGCGAAGCCGCGAAAATGTTGCGCATGGATCGCCCTCTCGCGCCGGGACACGGCCGCTCGGTCTGCTGCTCGGCCAGCGATGCCGGAGCGCATCCCGTAACGCTGGCGATGGTGCAGGTCTACGCGGATGGCGCCGTATCGGTGCTGAGCGGCAGCACGGAAATCGGCCAGGGCAGCCACACCGTGCTGACGCAAATCGCCGCCGAAGAAATGGGCGTGCCGCTCGAAAAAGTTCGCCTGATCGGCTCCGACACCGCGGTCACCTTATTTGAACGCTCCACGGGCGCCAGCCGCACCACCACGCTGATGGGCCGCGCCGTCCTGGAAGCGTGCCGCGAAGCCATCGCGCAAATCAAAGTGATGGCCGAGGAAGTGTTCGCCGCGCCCGCGGAAAAATTAACCGAAGAACGCGGCGGCCTGCGCCACGCCGGAAAATTCCTCACCTGGGCCAACATCCTCGAACAATATTTCAAGATGGAAGGCTGCAGCATCGTCGGCCGCGCCTACCTCCGCAAGGCCGGAGACCTCACGCTGGTCCCCGTCTTCTGGGAAATCGGCGTGGTCGGCGTCGAAATCGCCCTCGACGAAGAAACGGGAAAAATCAGCCTCGATTCGCTGGTCACCATCGGCGACGTCGGCCTCGCGATTCATCCCGCGATGACCGAAGGCCAGGACCTGGGCGCCGCCACCATGGGCCTCGGCGCCGGCCTGTTCGAGGAATTGATCTACGACGGCCAGCAATTGATGAACGGCTCGATGCTCGAATACCGCGTCCCGCGCTTTTCCGACCTGGCCAAAAACATAGACATGAAACTGGTGCAAAACCGCGACGGCGTCGGCCCCTACGGCGCAAAAGGCGGCGGCGAAGGCGCCGTCAATCCAATTTCGCCGTGCATCGCAAACGCGTTGTACCGCGCCACCGGCGCGCGAATCAGAACGCTGCCGCTAACGCCCGAGCGCGTCTGGAAAGCGCTGCAGAAAAAGAAGGGGCCGGCATCCACATAGATCGCGCGCCATTCGGATCTCCCCCGTGCGGATTTGATCCCGGCGCGAAGCGACCGTGCCAAAAGCTGGGCAATGGTGGCCTTGGTGGCACAGGCTTCAGCCTGTGCGGTTTAGATTCATGCGCACATAAATTCGCACAGGCTGAAGCCTGTGCCACCAAGCCGTGCCAAAGTCGCAATCGGCAATCGCAATTGAATTGGTGCAAACATCGCCCCACGACCAATATGAGAAAACCGGACTAGCTAATGACCACACTCAGCCGCATCGAAATCCATCAACCCGCGACCGCCCTGCGAAGCCTCGCAGATGCTCGCGCATTATGGCGAGGACGCCGGCATCTACGCCGGCGGCACCGAACTCCTCCTGGCCATGAAGCATTCCGCGCTGAACTATCGCCACCTGATCGACCTTAAAGTCGTCCCCGGCCTCAACTCGATCGAAGTGCGCAACGGCTCCCTGGAAATCGGCGCCACCTCCACCCACCGCAGCATCGAGCGTTCCGCCATCGTGCAGCAACATCAGCCCGCCCTGGCCGAAATGGAATCGCAAGTAGCGAACGTCCGCGTCCGCGCCACTGGAACGCTGGGCGGCAATCTTTGTTTCGCCGAGCCGCATTCCGATCCTGCAACGCTGCTGCTGGTCCTGGGAGGCTCGGTAAAAGTAGAAAGCGCCGCGGGCGCGCGGGAATTCCCTGTCGGCGAACTCATCGCCGGCGCCTACGCCAGCAATCTCCAGCCCGGCGAAATTCTCACCAACATTAAAGTTCCCTGCGCGAAACCAACGCACCGCTCCGCGTACATGAAATTCCAAATCCACGAGCGCCCCACGCTAGGCCTGGGCCTGTGGCTGGATACGCCGGACGAAGGCCGCACATTCACATCCGCCCGAGTCGCTGTAGGTTGCGTCTGCCCCTTTCCCACGCGCGGCCTTAACGCCGAAAAATTACTGACCGGCTCCCGCGCAGAAGTCGAGAAACGCCTGCCCGCAGCCGCCGACGCGATTGCCGACGCCGCCGATTTGCTCGACGACCACGAAGGCAGCGCCGAATACAAACGCCACCTGATTCATGTTTTCTTGCGGAGAGTTTTTCGGAAGGCGTTGGGGGAGACGCTGGGCTGACTCCAGCGCTTCGATTAACACCCCGTTCGCTTCTCTATCAGCATCCTAAAGCCCGAGGAGTCGTTCCGCATTCCCGCCAAGCACGCGCTCCACGTCCCCCGCCGCCAGCCCCGCCGCTTGCACATAATCCACGCACAACTTATATGCCTCCCCGCGCCAAAACGGAAAATCCGTCCCCATCAACAGCCGATCCGCGCCCACGGCTTCCTGCGAACACCGCAGGGCCGACGGATACCCGTTCACCGTGTCATACCAGAAATATTTCGCCTGCACGCTGGGCATCATCGCCGAGTCCGGCAGAAAACGCGCCCGCAACTGGTCGAGCCGTGCGGTAAGGAACGGCGCGAAGCCGCCGAGGTGCGGAATAATGATCTTGATGTCCGGAAAACGGCTGGGAAAATTCGCCTGCATGAATTGCAGCAGGCAAATCGTGTCTTCGAGCGGCGCGCCCACCGGCCAGGTCAGGTTGCTGGACTCGATGAGCTGCGATCCCACCGCGCCGCCCATCGGATGAATGAAGAGAACCGCTTTGCGGTGATTCAGCTCCACGAAAAATTCGTCAAAGGCCGGATCGGCAATGCTTTTTCCCAGGACCGTCGTGCCCGCGGTCACGCCCGCCATGCCCAGATCGTCCAGCGCGCGGCGCATTTCGACGATGGAGGCCCGCACGTGCGGCAGCGGCGTGCACGCGAACGCCGCAAGCCGCTTCGGATACTCGCTCACCGCGCGCGCGTAGAGATCGTTGCCGAGCCGGGCGGCGTCCACCGCGTCGTGCTCATTCGCGAAATACGGAAACTGGCTCGACACCGAGAGCACCTGCATGTCCACTCCCGCGGCGTCCATGTCGCGAAAATTATTCTCCAGGCCGTGCAGGTCCGCCGAATCCATCTTCGATTTGCGAATAAAAAAAGTTGCCTGCTTCCCAAAATACTGGTCCAGCCGGTCCAGGTATTCCACCGGAAAATAATGCGCATGAACGTCGATTCTCACGGTTCCCGTTCCCTTCTCACCCGGGTTCGCTCAACGGCCCCGGATCAGGCGCGAGTATACACCTACGCGTTTTCCGCCCAAACGCGCCACATGAATTTCTCCGCCTTTCTCTGTGATACTCTGTGCCCTCTGTGCTAAATCTTTGCTCGCAGCACCCGCAAAATCTCTACACAGAGGGCACGAGAACACAGAGCACAAAGAAAAAAATCCCACGCGCACGTTGACACACAACCCGAGCGCATGGCTAACTGTGGCGCGCCGCAAATCATACTGAATGCCATATGTTTCACAGCAGCGGAGGAACTGAGTGAGGACCAGTTTGGGAGTTGTCGGCACGCTGCTGCCCTTCGCCGTGCTGTTCGCCGCCTTCCTGATTTTCAAGATGGACGCCCTGCACGCCAGTCTTTCCGCCTGGGTCGTCGAATTCGTGCTGGTGCTCGCGTTTTACCGCATGCCGCTCGTGAAAACCCTGGAAGCCTCGGCCTGGGGCAACCTGACGATGTGGACCGGATTCATGGTCCTTTACACCGGCCAGCTTTTCGGCCAGGCCTACCGCAGCACGGGATTGCTCGAAATTCTGCTGGAATCGATCCGGTCGATGCTCCCGAGTCGCGACCTGGAAGGCCGCTCGGTCGCACTCGTGACGCTCGTCGCCGGTTTCATCGGCGCGTTCAACGGCTTCGCGACCTACCCGGTCACGATTCCCGGCCTCGTCGATATCGGCTTCGACGGCGTGCAGGCCACCACAAGCTACCTGGTATATTTTTCGTGGACGCTGCCCTTCAACAGCCTCTTCATCGCGCCCAATATTTCCAACGCCGCGAGCCACGTGCCCATCGTGGACATCGTGCGCGTCGCCGGCCTTCTGACCATTCCGCTGGTCTTTCTTTCCCTGCTCGGATTCCTGAAAATTCTCGGCTTCCGTTTCTTCGCCTGGAAATCGCAGGTTCTATTCTGGACCACGGGCCTGGCCAACGTCGCCGCCATTCTCCTCTTCACGCAGGTTTGGCCCTCCTATTACATCCTGATGATGATCGGAGGCGCCTCGATTTCCCTGGCCGGAATTTTCGTGTACGGACAAATCGCGAAACGCCGCGATGCAAGACAATCCCCGGGCGCTGCGCCAGCGCGGCCATCCTACTCCGCGATCGGATTGTTCAAAGCCTACGCGCCGCTGCTGCTGGGCGTGGTCATCGTTATCGTAACCAGGTCGCACGGCGTCGCGGAATGGCTCGACCATTTCCAATTCAGCGTCGCCCTCTGGGGATACAACCGCATCTCCATTAATCTCTTCACCACCGCCGGCTTCTACATCTTCGTGACCGCCGCGGTCTGCTATTTGTTCCGCAACAAGAAGGCCAACGCAGCGAAGGATTTCGTGGTGGCCAGCAAACGCAGTTGGAGAAGCATCGCGACGCTTTGCGTCGGCAGCGCTACGGTCTACCTGATGGTGGATTCCGGCCAGATCGCGCAGCTCGGAAAAATTCTTGTCCGCGGCGGCACATTCGTGTACGCGTCTCTCTATCCGCTTGTGGCGTTTCTCGGAGGCATGGCCTTCGGACAAGGCCTGCCCGGAGATTTTCTTTTTTCGCGGATGCAGGTTTCCATCGCGCCCACGCTGGGGATTCCCCTGATGGTTCTGGTCGGAATTATCACTGTCGTGACCATGGGCCCTCCGAACGCGCTCAAACCCACGCAGATCGCCTTTACATCGTCGCTCGCAAACGTAAGAGGCAAAGACGGCGAAATCTTCCGCATCTGCCTGCCGTGGGTGATACTGCAACTCGCCGCGACCGCGATCCTTTCGGTTATTCTTGTGTACTGGTGGAAATAGATATGGGAAAAGACGGATGGGAGCTTTGCCATGAGCGGTAGCGCACAAAATCCGGTTCACAAACCTAGCCTGGATTTCCAAACCCACCTGGCCGAACTCGAAGCCAAAGGCCTGCTCATCCGCGTCGACCGCCCGATCAACAAAGACACCGAACTTCATCCCCTGGTCCGCTGCCAGTTCCTCGGCGGCATCGCGGAAGACGATCGCCGCGCATTCCTCTTCACAAACGTCATCGACTCCCGCGGCCGCCGCTATGACATCCCCGTCGTCGTCGGCGCGCTCGCCGCTTCACCAAAAATTTATGCGGTAGGCATGGGTTGCGCCGTCGAAGAAATCGGCGCCGCCTGGACGCGCGCCATCGCCAATCCTATTCCTCCAATGCGGGTGGATTCCCCCGCGTGCCAGGAAGTTGTCATCAAGGGAGACGAATTAAAACGCCCCGGCGGCGGCCTTGCAAGCCTGCCCGTCCCGATCTCCACGCCCGGGTTTGACGCCGCACCCTACCTCACCGCCACGCTGTGCATCACGCTCGATCCCGAAACCGGAATCCGCAACATGGGCACGTATCGCGGCGCGCTGAAAGCCACCGACCGCCTCGGCGTGCGCATGTCCTCGCGCATCGGCGGCGCGGGCGGCTACCTGCATTGGGTGAAATACCGCGAACGCAAAACGCCAATGCCCTGCGCGATTGTCATCGGCTGCGCGCCCGTCGTCATTTATACCGGCCCGCAGAAATTCGCGGCCAACGTGGATGAGATGACCATCGCGGGCGGCGCCGCCGGCGCGCCCATTCGCACCGCCAAGTGCGTCACCATTGATCTGGAAGTTCCGGCGGACTCCGAAATCGTCATCGAAGGCCTGATCGATCCCGAACTGCTCGAGCCCGAAGGCCCGTTCGGCGAAAGCAACGGCTACGTCGCCCTGGAAGACTACAACATGATCATGCAGGTCACGGCGATCACGCACCGCCGCAAACCGGTCTTCGCGTCCATCCTCAGCCAGGTCACGCCCAGCGAATCGAGCGTCATCAAAAAAGTCGCCTACGAGCCCGCATTCCTCGCGCATCTGCGCGATCAATTGTCGATCAAGGGAATTCGCCGCGTGGTGATGCACGAGCCGTTGAGCAATGTCCGCCCCATCATTTTTTTGCAGTTCGCGAACAGCACGCCGCGCACCGAAGTCTGGCGCGCCCTGCAGGGCGCAGCCGCCAAGCAAGCCGATTGCGGCAAGATCGTCATCGCCGTCAGCGAGGATATTGATCCCGCAAACACCGACGCCGTGCTGTGGTCGCTCGCCTACCGATCGAATCCCGTCGAGGACGTGCACATCGAGCCCTATCGCTCGCGCGGCCACGCTCCAAAATCCGGCTCACAGACGCTGGACTCCACCATGCTGATCGACGCGACATTGAAAGGCATCCTGCCGCCGCTCGCCTTGCCCGCGCGCGAACACATGGAGCGCGCCCAAGCGATCTGGAAAGAGCTGGGCCTTCCGCCGCTCTCGGTCCGCCCTCCCTGGCACGGCTATTCGCTCGGCGACTGGAACGCCGCTTTGGATGTTTTCGCGCAAAACGCCGTGGCCGAGGACTGGGAGAAAAACGGCGCAAACACGGCCACGCGCCGCCGCGCCGGCCTCACGCCCGAGACGCCCGTCCGCAGCGTGGAGGGCGGCGAAAAGCCGTAGGATTAGCGTTCGCGACTGGCAATTTTGTCGTCATTCCGAGCGAAGCGAGGAATCCCTCTTCGGTTTAGACGCTAAAGAAGAAAGATTCCTCGCTTCGCTCGATATGACGACATTTCTTGTATCGCAGGGAGTGTACCGACTTGCTGCGCATGCAGTCCCGCGAATACGCACAAAAAAAGGATTTCATGTCCGCCCCCACGCCGATGAAACAACCCGCCCCCGGCAAAATCTTCGACGTCGGCATCAACGACCCCCTGCCGCCCGCCCAACTCCTCATCCTGGGCCTGCAAAACGTTTTCGGCATGACCGGAATGTTCGTCTTCCCCGGACTTCTCGGCCGGTCATTCCATCTGCCGCCCGAACAGATTGCCTATCTTTACGGCATGACGTTCGCCGTGTGCGGCGTCATCACCGTCCTGCAATCCGTCCTGCTTCTTCGCCTTCCGATCGTTCAGGGGCCCTACGCCGGAAGCTTCGCCGCCGTGCTCGCCGTGGGACATCTGCAAAGCGGCGGCCTAGGCGCGGCGTTCGGATCGTTCTTCGTCGCGTCGCTGATCTGGTGCGCGCTCACATTGCCCGTGCGGCGATTCAGTTTTATCGGCCTGTTCGCCAGGTTCCTGCGCGCGCCGATCATTTCCGGCATGATGGTAATGCTCGTAATCATCCAAATTGCCAACGTTGCGTTGCCGAACTGGATTGGCGCTCCCGCAAGTCCCGGATTTCCCGCCGTGAATGTCATTGCCGGTGCTGTTGCCGTTGCCGTCATCATTTGCGTGACGTTGTGGGGCGGCCAACGACTGCGCCGCGGAGCCATTCTGACGGGCCTCGCTGCGGGCACCGCGTGTTACGCCGTGTTCCGCCCGATTTCCTTTGCGGAGGTCGTGAGCGCACCGGTATTGGTGACGCCGCGCTGGTTCCCCTTCGGCTTCGGCGTGCAAGCAGGACTGGTCATCGTCTTTCTGCTGGTGTTGATCCCGCCGGGCATGGGCTCCATGGCCATGTATCAGATGGTTGCGGATTGGGGAGATGAAAAACTTCCTGCCGAACGCATGGCGCAAGGCGTTTTCGGAATGGCCATCGGATCGGTCCTGGCCGCCATCGTCGGCGGACTCAGCACCATCGCATACCCCGACAATATCGGCATGCTCCGGGCCACGCGCGTAGGATCGCGGTACGCCACGCTCGCGGCGGGAATTCTGCTGATCGCGCTGGGCGGCTTCATTAAATTCGACATGCTGCTCGTCGTCGTCCCCACGCCCATCCTCTCCGCGGCGGCGACGCTTCTCTTCGGCATCGTCTTCATGCACGGCGTCCACATGCTCGCGGGCGTGGATTGGGACGACCGGAAATTCATGGTGGCGGGCCTTGCGCTTCTGGTTGGCCTCGGCGGATTATTTGTCTCGCCCGAGGTGCTGCAAACCATGCCCCTCATGGCCCGGCTCATCGTGCAACAGCCGGTGATTTCCGGCGGCCTCACCCTCGTAATCCTGCACTCGATCCTCTGCTCGATTCCGCCCGTACCCAAAGGCAGCGGCAGGTGAACACGGTGCTGGTATAGCGGACTTCGAGCCGGACTCGGCGCACCTGGCGGACAAATATCGTGATTTTGGCTGGGAGGCCTGGACTCGAACCAGGATAATCAGAGTCAGAGTCTGATGTACTGCCGATTGTACGACCTCCCAGCCGAGGGAGTAGCAAACAAATGGGTCGCGGCAAGCCGGAATTTCTTCGCGGCTTCACGACCCAGCTTCTTTACTGTAGACAGGAAAACGAAATCCGTCAACCGCGCCGGGCGCCCTATTCGCGAAGATGTTCCCGCAAAAAATCACGGAAAGCTGCCTCCTAAAAGGTCTTTGTGGGTCGCGGCTTCAGCGGCGACATTCAGGTACCTGGTGAGCTAGGGCTTTAGCCGCTGTCGGCCTGATCGGCGTATACTGGCGGCATCTCTGCGGAGCGAAACCGCATCGAAGTTGTCTGCGAGGATTCATCATGAAAACGACTTGGCCGCTTCTCACGCTTGCCGCATTGCTGGCCGGCGCCGGTGCTTTGCACGCGCAGACGCCCGATGCGCCGCCCAGCCAGGCTGCTGTCCCCGCAACCCCCGCGGCAAAAGCGCGGCCCGAAACGCTGACGGTGCCCCTAGGCACGCGCCTGCCGCTGATCCTGCACAACGCCGTGACCACGCGCAACGCCAAGCCGGGCGATCCCGTTTATCTCGAAACGCTTTTCCCCATCGTGATCCAAAACCGCATCCTGATTCCCGCGGGCTCCTACGTGCAAGGCGAAATCACCGAAGCGAAACGTCCCGGAAAAGTAAAAGGCACCGGGGAAATCCGCATGCGCCTGAACACCATGATTCTTCCCAACGGCTATACCGTCGATTTCAACGCCGTTCCCACCAACGCCGGCACCGGCGGAAATGAAGCCACCGATCCCGAAGGAAACATTCACGGCGACACCGATAAAGGTACCGATGTCGGAACGGTCGTGAAGACCACCGGCGTCGGCGCAGGCATCGGCGCCATCGCGGGGCAAAGCGCCAAAGGCGCGGGCATTGGCGCAGGCGCCGGCGCGGCCGTCGGCCTCGCGACGGTGCTGCTCACGCGCGGCCCGGAACTCGAATTGCCGCGCGGCACCACGGTCGACGTCATCCTCGACCGCGCCGTCTACCTCGACGCCAGCAGAATCAATTTCACCGATCCTGGACACTCCTCGACCATGCCCGGCCCGGAAAATCGCGAGCCCACGCGCAGCCGGTCCCCATTTTAAGTAACACAGCCACTCTTGGCTGTGTGGTTTTTAGGAATGTAATTGAATCGACGGCGGGTGCGTGGTTTACAAAACTACACAGCCAGGAGTGGCTGTGCTACTAAAACCCGCTCCCAACCCACATTTTCATCCGGGATTAAATCTAATTTCCCTCAACAGGCTGAATGCCCCGCAGGTAATCCTTCGCTAGGACGCTGTCGCCGGCCGGTCCGCATTCCCCCGCGCAAATCGCATCGGGCTGAACTCATCCCAACTCATCGACGTCTTGCGTTCGGTAATCCATTCCGCAATCAGCTTCGCAGTGATGGGAGCCAGCAGAATCCCGTTCCGGATAATGTCCCGTCGCCAGCAGCAATCCTTCCTGATCCGTCGGCCCCAGAATCGGCAATTGATCCGGAGTTCCCGGCCGCAGGCCTGACCAGGTCTCGGTGATTTCCGCGCGGGCAAGTTCCGGAACCAGTTCGTTGACCCCGGAAAATATCTTTTCCATCCCGCCTGAAGTAACGCCCTTTTCATACCCCGCGTGTTCGAGCGTGCTGCCGACGACGAGCATCTGCGGACTGCCAAAATCTCGCGGCACGATATAGCCGCGCTCGGATCGCAGCACGCGACGTATCGGTTTGCCGCGCATGCGCCAGGGCGGCCATCTGCCCGCGCACCGGGATCCGTGGGCGCGTAGCGCGCAACTTCCGCAATCCGGCTGGTCCAGCATCCCGCAGCGAACACGACATGACGCCGCCGAAAATATTTTGCCCACGGAAGTTTTCACCCCCGTGCAGCGGTTTCCTTCGCGCGCCAGCGCGATCGCTTCCACCCCCGGCAGCAGCGTTACGCCGCAGTTTTCCGCGGCCGCCAGCAGCGCGGCGGTCAGGCGGCGCGTGTTCACCGTGCACTCGTCGGGAAGCAACGCCGCGGCGCAAACTTCGCGCCCGAGCGCCGGTTCCATTTCCAACGCCTCATCCAGCGGCAAAGCCTCGCAGGCCAGGCCCAACCCATGGTGCAGCGCCACCAGCGTGCTCAGTTCGCGCTCCGCATCGCCGTGACACAAAGTTTCGATGGCTCCGTCCGCGCGATACCCAGTCCGCAGCGAGGAAGCTTCTTCAATGGCCGCGACATATTGCGGATACAGCGCGTGGCTGGCACGTCCCAGCGGCACCATGCGGGATATCAGCCGGGACAATCGCGGCGCGGGCGAAAGCATTCCCGCCGCCGCCCACGATGCCTCGCAGCAGAAATTCCTGCCGGTCCAGCACCGCAACGCTCATTTTTCGCTGCGACAGCTCAAAGGCGATGGAAATCCCGATGATCCCCCCGCCCACGATCAACACATCGCATGTGCTCATGGCCATATATTATCAGCAACACAGACTTGTGGGTCGCGGCTTCAGCCGCAATATCGAAAACATCTGCAAACCGGGTTTTAGAGTCTGCGTGAGAACTCCGAAATCTTTGTGGGTTGTGGCTTTAGCCACGACGTAAGTGTAGGCAGATCAATCCGGCTTTAGCCGTTGACGCCGTGGAATTGCGGTTCTCACGCTTCTCTTTGGCCCCTGACGCGCGACCCGCGCGTCGTGCGCTGAGATGAATGAGACGAGGTCAACATGACGTGCGTCATGTCCATCGCGCCGATCGTCTGTCAGGTATTGAATCTCAGGCGGGAATCGCGGACTAAAACGTTTTCACCAGCTCCACGGAGAGCACGCGCGCCTTCTCCGCCAGGTTCTGCGCACGCACCCAGTCGTCGGCCGTGATGGCCTGGTGCGCCTCGTTCAGGAATCCGCCGATCTTGTCGGCCAGGTCTTTCTGCGCGGCGTTCAGCGCCTTGCCGTTGGCCATCTGCAGATTCTGTTCCGCCGTCAAAATATTCTTCGTAGTATTGGATTGCGTCGCGGCCAGGTCCTTGGCCGAAAGCTGCGGCGAAATCTGCGGCGGGGCAGGCTTCGGAGGCGCCGTTTCGGCCGCATCGGTCTGTGCGGGCCGCGGGCGCGGCGGCGCGGGACGTTTCGCCGGAACCAGCGGCGGCGCAGGCGCCGCTGCTGCCGGCGGAGGTTCGGGGGGCGCTTCCGCCGGCGGAGGCGTTGCCGGAACCGGCATCGGTTCGGCGATCTCCGGTGGCGGAGTGCTTACCGAGGGAGGCGCCGCGCGCACAATATGTTTGCTCGCGCACCCTGCGGTGCCCAGGGCGGCGGCGCACAGCAAAACTAGAAATCCGCGTTTCCGCATCATGTATTCCGCACTACAGCCGCGCCTGTTTCGCGAGGACGAGACAGCACGGTCTCCAATTGCCGGGCGAGCGGCAACTCAATCCGAAACGTCGTGCCCCGCCCCACTTCCGAATCAAAGTCGATCGAACCATTATGCAGTTGCACGGTCCGAAACGTACTTGCCAGTCCGATGCCGCTTCCCTTGGGCCGAGTTGTAAAAAAAAGTTGAAACACGCGCTGCCTGTTTTCCGGCGCGATCCCCCGGCCTGTGTCCCCGACCTGGATTTCCGCCATCTCTCCATGCCGCGCCAGCGTCAGCGTGAGCACTCCGCCCACCAGGCATCGCTTCCACCGCGTTCACCAGCAGATTCACCAGCGCCTGCTTCAGCAGTTCCCGGTCCACCAGCACTGGCGGCACTTCGGCAAACCGCGTGACTACCTTGATGTTGGCCTTGTCGATATGCGGCGCCTGGACATTGAGAACTTCTTCCAAAATTGTCTTCAGGCGGGCCTCTTCTTGATGCATCTCTGGAGGACGTGTGAAATCCAGAAATCGTTTCACCACGTTATCCAGCCGGTCAATCTCATTGTCCAAAACGCGCACCGCCTGCTGCGGCATGTCGTCGCCCGCAGGCAAACTGGCTTTCAGATTTTCCAGCCACAGGCGCATCGAGTTCAGCGGATTCTTCACTTCGTGCGCCACGCCCGCCGTGATTCGCCCGAGTTGCGCCATGCGCTCGGAAACTTGCAATTGCGTGCTGATTCTCTCGCGCGATTCCAGGTCCGTGAACTTTACCAGCGCGCCCATGCGCGTCCCGCTCTCGGTGATCACTTCCACGCTCAATCCCACGCGCCGCGCCGGCATATCCGGCCCGGCCAGGACCACTTCGGTCGACGCCACCGGCTCGAATTCCCCGCCCACCAATTTGATCGCTTCCCGCACCGGATGGTCGGGCGGAAAAATATCTTCCGCCCGCCGCCCTAGAAGCCTGTCGGAAGGCGTGGACAAAAATCGCTCGACGGCCGGACTGACCATGACAGCTCGGCCGTCGAGCGAAAACAAAAGCAACCCGTCGTCGAGCCCGCCGAGCACCTGGTCGAGATTTTCGCGCAAGGTGCTGAAAATTTCCCGCACGCCCCGCAACTGCATGCCGATCTGGCTGATCTTCGTGCTGACCTGGCCGAACTCGTCGCCGCGCTGCAGCGGCTTCTGGTCGAATTCGCCCTTCGAGATGCTGTCCAACTGCGTCGTGATGCGCTTCAAAGGAGAGAGAGACAGGCTGCTGACCACGCCGGCGAGCAAGCCCGAAATCGCGACCGAGAGCCAGAGCCAGCAACCCCGCCGAGCGCAGCGCGGGCGTAATTTCGTTCCGCAGCAGCGCCGTCTGCATGGCCACGTGGATCGCGCCGAAGGGAGCTTTATGCCCCGCGGGCCCCTGTTCAAACGCGTAGGAAACCTCATAAGAGCGCGCCGGGCCGTAGAGCGTGCGAAGCTGGTTGGAAAAACCGCTGGTGACCAGTTGCTGGAATGTCGTCCTCGGAGGCAATTGTTTATCGGGCAGGGAAAGATCGCTCGAAGCCAGGACCATCCCATTGGCGTCCGTAATTGAAATCTCGTAGATCAGCGGAGAATACCCCATTTCCGCTGTGATCGAGGACTTTCAGCGAATCGCTGTCTTCCAGGGAACTTTGCAGATACGCGCGCAAATCCTCGGCGCTGTCCGAGGCCGGCACTTTGCCTTCCTTGGCCGAATCGCCCAGGGCCGTCTGAATCTGGAAAAAGACGTGGCGGGTAACCACTTGCGCGCGCTCATTGGCCTGGCGGATCACCTGCCGCGTGAGCGTCATCACGTACAGCGTGGAGTTCACGCCCACGACGGCCAGCACCAGCAGTCGCAGTGGTCAGCGTGATTTTCGTTTTCAGCCGGAGTTGCATGGGTCGCACCGCGCCTCAGTGCGAGGTATTTTTCGCGGCCTCGTATTCCTTCAACTTATTGTGCAGCGTTTTCAGGCTGATCCCCAGTAATTCGGCGGCGCGCGTCTTGTTGTTGGTCGATGCCAGTGTCTGCAGGATGAGTTCGCGCTCGGCCGCCTCGACCGTCGTGCCGATCGGGAATCGCAGCGAGGTCAGTTCCGACGCCGATGCCGCCGGGGCATGCCCGAAATCGGCGGGCAGGTTGGCGCGTCCGATCAGATCGCGGTTGGCCATGATCGCGGCGCGCTCCAGCACGTTGCGCAACTCGCGCACATTTCCCGGCCACGAGTAGCCCGCGAACATTTCAATCACTTCGGGATTCACGCCGCGCACCTGCCGCCCGTGCTTCGCGTTGATGTCCCGCAAAATATGTTCCACCAGCAGCGAAATATCTTCCTTGCGATCGCGCAGCGGCGGCAGGTGAATGTGAAACACGTTCAGGCGGAAATAAAGATCCTGCCGCAGTTCGCCCTTGGCCACGGCCTGTTCAGGTTCCTTGTTGGTGGCCGCCAGCACGCGCACGTCGACCGGAGTTTCCACTTTGCTTCCGAGACGCCGCACCTTGTGGTCCTCCAGCACGCGCAACAATTTCGCCTGCGTTTGCGCCGGCATCTCGCCGATTTCGTCCAGCAGCAACGTGCCGCCGTCGGCCAGCTCGAAGCACCCGATGCGCCGCTCCGCCGCACCCGTAAACGCTCCGCGCTCGTGACCGAAAATTTCGCTTTCCATCAGCGACTCGGGAATCGCCGAACAATTGATGGCAATGAACGGACGGTCCGCGCGCGGCGACAGCCGATGAATCGTGCGCGCCAGAATCTCCTTCCCCGATCCGGTCTCCCCCGTGATCAGCACCGATGCGGACGACGGCGCGACCTGCTCGACCACGCGCATGATGTCCTGCATGACTTTCGACTCGCCGACCAGATCGCCGAGTCTTCCGCTTTCGCGCAACTGCCGCGTGAGCGCCGCCACCTGCCGCTGATCGCGCACGCGTCCCAGCGCCCGGTCCAGCAGCGAGCGCAGCACCGCGCCCTTCAGCGGCTTCTCGATATACCAGAACGCCCCCGCTTCAATCGCGGCGATAACGCGCTCTTCGCTGCCCTTCCCGGTAATGATGATTGCCGGAACGTTTTTCAATTCTTCGCCGAGCCGCGCCAGCAGATCCAGCCCGTTCATCCCAGGCAACTCGACGTCGGCAATCAGCGCCGCCGGCGCAAATTCGGAAAATCGCGCCAGCGCGTCTTCCGCCGTTCCCACGCCCAAAACCTCAAAACCCCACCGCCGCAGCAGCGCTTCGTAACCGATGCGTGCGTTCTCCTCATCCTCCACGATCAGGATCCGGTCCGGCGCGGGTTTTGTCGTTTCAAATCGAGTTGCGTCAGCCATGGACTTTGCAGGCAGCCCGTAATCCCCTCGGACTGCAGCCTCCTAACGAATCTACCAGCAGCGCGAGCCGCTGCCAAGCTGAGATCGCAAGGTTCAGTCAAGCACGAGCGGCTGGGATCAATCGTTGAATGCGGGAATTGGGAGGAATGTGTGCGCGCGCGAGTGGAATGTTTCCGATGACCTCCCGCAATTTCCTCGTGAATTGGCAAGGCCGGAATTCCTTGGGCGTGCGCTCAAGGAACTCCGGCCTGAGCCCTTCTCAGGTTGCTAATTCAGGAATGGCAAATAGGTCCAAAGATCGTTGAGGTATCCCGGCGGGTCCCCCGGGCCGGAATCAACGCCCTCTCCGCCAAAGATCCAGACATACCCCCCCCGGAATCCTGCTTGAAAACGGAGGCTCCGCGGCGTCCGCCTGCTACGTATTTCACAAAAGGCAGGCCGTCGCCTACGCCGCTGAGCGTGTAGGTCCCGTTCTGGTTAACATTGGTCGTGCCCTTCCACCAGATCCACTGGCCCGAGCTGTGCTGGTATTCCCAGATGTCGTCCAGGAATCCGGTCGGGTCCGTGGTCACGGAACCATATCCCCATCCGCCATACAGCCAAAGGTTGCTGTTGGAATCGCTCCAAGCAGCGGCGCCCCAGCGCGAGCCAGGTACATTACCGGGCGCACCGGTACTCAGATTGCTTATCGCCGCCGTGCCATACACGCCGGTCTGATTGGCAATGTTCCCGCCGGAGATCCAGATCCATTGTCCGCCGGTAAATTCCCAGAGGTCGTTGAGGATCGCTCCTTGGGGAGTACCACCTGCAGGGCTGCCCTGTCCCGGCCGAATCGAAACCGAATCCGCCGAAGAGCCAGACGTTACCGGAGGTATCGACCCACATGTTCGCTGTCTGGCGGGCACCGGGTGCACCTCCTGTCGCGGAACCCTTCGTGCCATACACCCCGTTCGTGTTGATGAGGCTCGGTCCTGCAACCCAAGTCCACTGGCGGCTGGCAATGTTGTATTTCCACAAATCGCTGAGCAAGCCGAGGCTGCCGGCCGAATCGATCCCCTGGCCGCCAAACAAATACACATTGGCCCCAGTTGCGTCCGTGGCGCTGGCCGCAGCCCAGCGCCCCCCTGGAAGATTCGACGTTGAGCCCGTACCCTTTGTGCCATAGACTCCTGGCAAGTTGACTCCGCCGCCTTGAGGGACCCATTGCCCAGTGTAGGTGCCCGCATTAGTGGCAGATGCAGGAGTAGACGGACCTGGAGGCAGTTCCGGGAATCCATTCCCACACTTCATTCATCAGCCCCCCATCTCCCTCTCCGCCAAACATCCAGAGATTTCCGGAAGCACTCCGTCCAAGTCACACCACCCCAGCGACCTCCAGGATATGCGCCGGAATATGTGGTACCCCCAAACGTGCTGCTCGACGCGAATTTAGTCTCCAGAGGAGCAGTTCTCACTTGCCAGTTGCCGGAATTGTCCTGGAAGGTAGGGAGATTCGCGGGTACCCACCCCTTCCCCGCAGCCGAGAAAGGACCGGTCCCGGTATAGACCCAGAGATCGCTCAGAAAACCTGGGAGTTGATTTGCAGTTCCGGAGGGGAATACCCAGCCCTTTCCGCCAAAAATCCATTTTTGCCCCTGCCCATCGGTCCAGGACATGGCAAAATCTCGGGAGCTTGGGGAACCGGAATCAGGTGGAGTCTGAGCATTAGAAGGAAACAGCGGCATGGTAACGCTGCCAAGATTATTCGCCGTTTCCGTGGTTGGAATCGTATCGGTAACCCAATTCCAGTCGTTGTGCTGGCAATCGACGACGACGGTGTCAACGTCGGCGATGGCAATGCCGGTATAGAAGAAGTCGTTGCAGCCGAACCCCAGGTTACTTGTTGCCGACAGAAATGTGAACACGTTGTAAATGCCGCCGTATGTCACCTGCGTCGGAAATGTAAAAGTGGTATCCCCGGTAACGAAAAGATCGTCGCCCCCGTTATCCTGCAATTCCATTGATATCGCCGGGACCCAGCATGCATGCCCACCACGGACCCGCCGATGGTGAAGCTCGGCTGCGAACAGCTAACCTGTATGTTCGTCACATTCCCGCTCACCGTGCCGGTGCCGTTGGTGACAAAGCAAGCTTGCGTCGGGCCGCTGGGTGCCTGGGAAACGGTCACGGTATAAGTGCTGCCCGGAGTAACCGGCTGCGAAAATGTGAAGGGAATATTTCCTGTGCCGGTGACGTTGAAATTGTCACCGCCATTGAGCTGCAGGACGAACCCGGATCCAACCAGACCGGAAATCGAGCCGCTGACCGTCAGCCCCTGGCCGCAATTGATCAGAACATTGGTAATGTTGGTGGTGGCGGTGCCCGAACCGTTCGCTACGGCACAATTCTGCGTGGGAGTGGAAGGTTGCGTCTTGATCGTCACGGCGTACGCGCCAGTTACCGCGGTCTTGAACGTGAACGGGCCGTTGGCGCTGATCGTAAGATCGTCTCCGGCGTTGTCCTCCAGAACCATCCCTGACCCAACCAGGCCGCCTACGGTCCCGCCAATGGTCTGCGTCGCCGTCGAGCCGGATCCCGATCCCGACCCGGACCCCGAAGACGATCCTCCGATTCCACCGAGGCTATTCACCCGGCAGGCGGAAAGGACCAGTGACAAACAAACTAGCACATAAAGCGGAAACTGTTTGAGCGGCGACTTCATCATTGCTCTAGCTCCTTCACGCTTTGAGGAATTTCCCTCGCATTTGCCTGTTCCACACCCAGACCTTGTTTCCAAGGTCTTTCGATTTCATCCCCCGGGCGTCGTTCGGGATATTTCCGACTCTACGAATCGCAGGCAAAACTTGCAGTTCGTTTCAAGAATCAACCCCGGTTCGATCGTGAAACTGGAAGAACACCCGGAAACCAAGAGCTGTGCGCAAAAACCCGGCATCGCTCGAAATAACACAGCTGTAGCGCCTGTTTTCCTCTTAATTGCCGTCCAAACAAGTTGCAAGTCTGGCTCCATGTGCGGACATCGCGTATGTATATGATTACAAGGCGTTAAGTGGGGTACAACGGGACGAGGTGTCCCAATACGGGCAGGGGGTTGGGTGAAAAGGTTACAAACTAAGCTACTTACAGGATTCCCGCTTTGGACTCGATGTTAGAGATTTGATAATATAGTGGAAGAATAAACGCTAAGTTATTTGTTTTCAGCTGCGCTAGAAATCGCGGTCGCTATCAACGTCCGACTTTCCATCCCGATTGCTTAACCTAAACCAATACCTGAAGAAATTTCGCGAAGTTCCTTTCCGGGATGTTCCCAAAGCCACAATGACGCGGCTAGCTGGACCCCTCCGACAGAGCCTAGGGAGCCATGTAAAGCGGACGATCCAGCACCAAATCGAGCTTGGTTCCCTTGGGCAGATCCAGTTCTTGCCCAATGCCGGAAGAGGCCACGTACCCGGCCACGCCGCCAGCGGCCGCCCCGATCGCCGCCCCTTTGCCACCGTGAACTGCGGCTCCTGTTGCAGCGCCCAGAGCCGCGCCCGTGGCCGCGGCTCCCAGGTCCCGTGTCCCCTTGCTGGTGCGCGCCTCGATCTCTCCCTCTTTGCTCTCGCCGGAGCGCACGGCGAAATCTCCAGGAACGCTTGAGACTTCCGCCACCAAGGGCAATCGGCCGTGGTGGGTGTCGATGTCGTCGAACGTCAGCCACAGGCGCGCGCGACCCGTCAGCCCGCTCGGCTCAATCCTCGTGATGTGACCGCGAATTCTTGCTCCCGGGGGAAGGATGCTGCCGCTGGTGGTCTGCAGTGGTTCGAGTGTCTTGGCTCGAAATTTCTTGTTTACCGGGTTCTTGCCGGAGTTTAATTCGTCGTCCAGCCGAACCAGAAAGTGCGTTCCGTTGGGGACCAGATCGGCAACTGTTGACGCGCCCGCGTCGCTGGCCTGCGCTGCCGAAACGGATTCGGCGTTCGCAAACACCAAGAGGGACATCAGCAGGACGATGCCTCCCGCGACCCACGATTGAAATGTCTTGTGCATCCGATTCCTCCTGCGAATTCGGGCTTATTTATTTCAAGGTCAATGACCCTGAATTTTCCAGGCTCGCACCCGGGCGAGAGGTCCTCGCTGGTTTGGGACTTCCAAGTCAGATGGCACCAGAGGCTTATGGGTGGCCCGCTGGAATCCTTTCTCCCGAAATGGCGGTACTGGCGAAAATGATTCAGCCCTTGCCGGTCTCGTGTACAAGCTGGAAAAAATTGATGCGGGAGATTTTAGGAATATATAATGGCGGCGGCCCGCTGGTTCTGGATGGTACAGTTGATCCGGCGATCGCGGATTCTGTAAGCCGATTCATGCCGTCGAGTTGAATGGTCCGGCGCCCGGAATCGTTGCCGGTTTTGCGCTGTTCAAGGTCACCGTGGAGGTTCACGTTCATGATGCGACTGCTGTTGAGGGCTGTGACGCTCGTCACGTTGGGACTGGTCTTGATGCCTGCGGTCTTCGCTCGTACCCCGGCGAAACGCAAACACGCAAAGCCCGCGGTCGTCACCGATGCGGCGGTCACGTCCACGGCAAATGCCGGGCCGGAAGCCCCGCCAACTCCGGCCGCGCCCGCGGCGCAGACTGCGAGCAAGAAAAAGACGAGCGCAGATTCGGAAGATCCCAAACCCACGCCAAGGTTTCTCCCGATGCTGGCTACCACAGGCACGATCGGCCTATTCACGGTGGAAACGGCCGACACTTTGCCGAAGGGCGGTTTTGCTGTTTCCGCTTTCGGAAATAAATTCGGGCGCACGCCGGGAAGCGTCACCATTTTCCAGCTGGGATTGGACTTGAGTTATGGAGTGACCGACCGCATTAATTTGTACGCTTCCTTCGACCCGTATCAACATGCCCACCTCGGAAATGGCAGCCAGTTGAGCCTGGCGCCGCAGAACAGCTTGAACCCGACTTACCTGACGACCATTTTCCCGATAATTCCAGCGACCGGCACGCCCGGCTACGTGGAGGATTATCCGTTCGCGGCCAATAATGGCGGCGGGATTGGCCCCGTCACTCTGGGATTTAAATTTGCATTTCTATCCGAGCGATTGGGGGATCCCTTCAGCCTTTCTGTTCGCAATGATTTGATCATTTCGACGCGATCGAATATCCCGAAATTGCTCGCGAATGGAACGCTCGGAAGCCCGCTCAGCGATTTGGTTTCCATGGCCGTCAGCAAGAAGTGGAGCAACGCGATTGTAACCACGCTAAACCTGGGTTATTTGCGCACAACCAGCCCGAGAGACTTCATGCATCAGCAGGCGTTCCTGATGGCCGACCAATTCAGGACTTCGGCGGGTTTTCTCCTGTTTCCGGACAGCCGTTTTCAGCCCATGAGCGAATATTCCGCTGTCTTCTTCAGCGGCGGCACGCTCGATACCACGTTCGGCGCGCGCGATCCGGTCGATGAAGTTGTGGGTTTGCGGATGTATCCGTGGAAATATCTCGCGATGGACGTCGGTTACCGGGCCATGTTGAATTTGAAACAGCTGAACGACCGCAACGGATTTGTGATCAAGCTGGGCACGGCGTACTGGCCGGAAAAAGCGCCGCCGCCTCCCAATCATCCGCCCACCGTTTCGCTTTCCGCGGAAAAGAGCATGGTGTACGCGGGCTCCGGGGATGTGGTCGCGCTGACCGCGACGGCTTCCGATCCGGACAACGATCCGCTCACCTACACTTGGTCCAGCACATGCGGCCACATCGATGGCGATGGGCCGAATGTTCGCTGGCTTTCGGCCGGCACTCCGCTGGGAGCCTGCACGACGACGGTAAAAGCAGACGACGCCCACGGAGGCTATGCAAGCGCGGGCACGGACCTCCGCGTGGAAGTGAAACCCAACCATCCTCCGACCATCAGTTGTTCGGCGGACCGCTCGTCGGTCTTCGCCGGTGAGCGCGTGCACATCACGACGAACGCCAGCGATCCCGACGGCGATCCGCTGACCTACACCTGGCGCGCCAACGCCGGCCAGGTCGTCGGCAACGGCGCCGCGGTGGACTTCGACACGACGGGCCTTGCCCCCGGCACTTACGGCGTCACCGTACGGGTCGAGGACGGCAAGGGCGGCGCCGCGGACTGCTCGTCCACGATTGACGTGAAACCCGTGCCTCCGCCGCCGCAAGCCAGCAAGATCAGCGACTGCGCCTTCGGCAAACCGCTCAGCACGCGCATTGACAACGTCTGCAAGCGCATCCTCGATGACGTGGCCCTGCGCCTGCAAAGCGAACCGCGCGCCTCCGCCGTCATCATCGGCTATTCCGATCCGAAGGAAGCCAAGCCCGAAAAGATCGGAGCAGACCGCGCCGGCAACGCCGTGAAATACCTCGGCGAAAAAGGCATTGACCCGTCACGCGTGACCACGCGCACCGGAGCCGGTCAGGCCGGCGGCCACCGACAACCGGCGCATCGACCTCATCTGGGTTCCCGAGGGCGCCACGTACTAGCGTTTGGGGGGCTACTCACTTCCGGGCTCCGTGCCGTTTCCTTTCGGGGAAGGCGCGGAGCCCGCTTTTTTTCTTGCGCTGAGCGGCGTCGCTCATGAATGCCGGCTGAAATCGCATTCCGTCTGAATCGGTTGAACCCTTTCTTGTTGAATTGGTGGCCGATTTCTGGTGGCACAGGCTTCAGCCTGTGCGGGATGCATTCAGGTCGAGAACCAAAACCGCACAGGCTGAAGCCTGTGCCACCGGAGCACGCCCGGCGCTCGACGCGTTGCAGATTTTCCACCATTGTGCCGTCGGGCAGGAAAGTTCGATATTCAGCAATGCGCACTTCTTTCATTCCGGTGTGTCTCTTGCTAGCCGTAGCGACCGCGCAGGCGCAGACGTGGAAACCGCTCGGGCCTCCGGGCGGAGATGTTCGCGCGCTCGCTGTGGATCCATCGCATCCCGGGCGCGTATTTCTGGGCACGGCCGACGGGCACATTTTTGGATCCGAGGATTCCGGCGCGCACTGGACACTGCTGGGACGCGCGAGCGGACGCCTCGATGCCGTGATCACGGCGATTGTGGTGGACCCGCGCGATTCGCAAACATTGTTCGCGGCGTCCTGGACGCGCGACTCGGCCGCGGGCGGCGGAGTATTTCGCAGCACGGACGGCGGGAAGACTTGGACCGCGGCGGGGCTTGCCGGCGAGGCCGTGCGCGCTCTTACCATCGCGCCGTCCGATCCCGATGTGCTGGTGGCCGGAACCTTGGACGGCGTTTACCGCTCGCCGGATTCCGCGAAGTCGTGGGAACGCATTTCTCCCGAGCATCACGAAGAACTCCGCAATCTGGATTCGCTGGCCATCGATCCCCGCGACCCGCGCATCATTTATGCAGGCACGTTTCATCTCCCCTGGAAAACCATCGATGGCGGGCGCACCTGGCATCCCATTCACAATGGCATGATCGATGACTCGGACGTCATGAGCCTTCTGATCGACGGTCCGCACCCCGAGCGCCTGTACGCCAGCGCCTGTTCGGGGATCTATCGCAGCGACGACGGGGCCGCGCAGTGGAGAAAAATCCAGGGCATTCCGTACACCGCTCGCCGAACGTACGCCATCGTCGAGGATCCGGCGAATCCGGATCGCGTGTTCGCGGCGACCTCGGAAGGATTGTGGAAGACGGACGACGCCGGCAAAAACTGGCGGCGAACCACGCCCGACTCCTGGGTGGTGAACGCCGTGGCGATCGCCGCGGGCCGTCCCGGGCGCGTGCTGATCGGCACCGAGAAGTTTGGAGTGCTTTCGAGCGACGATTTGGGCGAACATTTTCAGGATGCAAACGACGGATTTTTTCCACCGGCAAATTCTGGCCCTGGCGGCCGACCAGGCGCGCCCGGGACGTGTCCTGGCCGTGCTCGCCCATGCCCCGGAACCCGTGGTTGTCACCGACGATGACGGCAAGTCGTGGAAACCTCTCGGGACGGGCTTGCAGGCGGGGCAAGTGGTTCGTGTGTACGCCTCGCCGGTTGGATGGTGGGCGTCGCTTGCCGGCGGCGGTCTGATGAGATATGACACCCGGCGCGGGGCCTGGGTGCGCGCCGGATCGGTCGGCGCAGGGGATGGAAGCGCTTCGGCGACGTCATTTGCGCGTGCGTCCAGCGGCCCGCGCAACGGCAAGATGCGCGCGCGGGCTTTCCAGCAAGTGATTAATGACATGGCTTTCAGCTCGACTGCGTGGTACGCGGCTACGAACGCGGGATTGTACTTTTCCTCGGATCGTGGGATGTCCTGGGCGATGAAACCCATCGGGCCCCTCACCACGCTGCCGGTGCAATCCGTGCGCGCCTCGCGCGGACGGGGAAAAGCTATGGGTGGTGTCGCTGCGGGGGCTTGTATTTTCCGTGGACGCCGGAAAATCATGGTCCTGGCATGACTTGCCGCTCAATTCGGGCGGCGCCGTTTCTCTGGAACTGGACCCGGAAGACCCAAGCACGATGATCTCGACCGCGCACAACGGGCTTTATATTTCGCGCGACGCCGGGAGCACCTGGCAGCAGGCCGGGGCGGGATTGCCCTCCGCGCCAGTGCAGGATTTTGCGGCCTCGGGGAGTATTTTCGCTGGCTTCCATGAGCACCGGCGGGCTGTATGTCTCGTCCGACGCCGGGCGGACGTGGACGCGTCTGGCCGGAACGCTGGGCGAGGGCTTCTTCCCTGCGATCCTGGGGGAAGGCCATGCTGGCGCCATTTTAGCCGCCTCCGCAACGGAAGGGCTGTATTCGGTCCAGTGGAGCAGTTCCGCGGCAACCGGGACGAATATGGAGCGTGGAAACGGCGCCGCGAGCCCCAAAATGTCACACAATGTTCCAAATTGAACCGCAAACGATTCCCATTCCTGCTTTACATTGGCCAGCAAGGACTTCTTTGTTTTGAAACATGAAACCGCTTGCATTATTTCCCGATTCGGCAATAGAATCACCGTCCAACTAGATTGCACGTGTCACGATAAGTGACTCGCCAGAGCAGGGTTACAGTTAACTCCTGATTTGGCACACGCGTTGCTCCTGAATTGAGAAGAGGCCCCCAGCCATGCAAACCGAAGCTCGCATCGAATCCATCGCACCACGGACTACAACACTCACGCTGCTCGTGGTGGACGACGAAAGCAGCACGCGCGAAATCTGCAGGGACGTCGCCACCGACGCGGGCTTCCACGTGCTCACGGCGACCACCACGGAGGAGGCGCTGGAGATTCTCGATCAGTGCGCCATCGACATCGTGATCACGCGACCTGCAGGTGCCGCAAATCGGCGGACTGGAATTGCTGAAGAAGATCCGCGCGGAGTATCCCGAATGCGCGGTCATCATGCTGACGCAATACGGCACCATCAAGACGGCCATCGAGGCCACCAAACTCGGCGCGGCCGACTACATCACCAAGCCGTTTCACGTCGAGGAACTGCTCACCAAGCTGGATCGCATTTCGCATTCCATCGAAACCGACCAGGAAAACCGCCTGCTGCGCGAGCAGTTGAAAAGCCGGCCGGGATTCGGCAGCTTTATCGGCATCTCTCCGAAAATGCAGCGCGTGTACAAGCTGATTCAGAAAGTGGCGCAGCATAACTATCCGGTGCTGATCATGGGAGAGAGCGGAACGGGCAAGGAACTGGTGGCGCGCTCCATCCATTTTCGCCGGGCCGCGCAAGAACAAGCCGTTCGCCCCGGTGGATTGCTCCTCGCTGGTGCCCACGCTGATCGAATCCGAACTGTTCGGCTACGTGAAGGGGGCGTTCACCGGAGCGCAGCATTCCAAGCAGGGATTGTTCGAATCCGCCGGAGACGGCACGCTGTTTCTGGACGAAATCGGCGAACTCCCGATCGATCTGCAATCCAAACTTTTGCGCGCGCTGCAGGAGCGGGAAATCAAGCCGGTGGGTTCGAACGAACGCGTGGGCATCCGCGCGCGCGTGATTGCCGCGACCAACCGCGACCTGGAGGCCGCCATTCGCACCGGCGAATTCCGCCAGGACCTCTACTTCCGGTTGAACGTGGTGCAGATCAAGCTGCCTCCGCTGCGCGAGCGCAAGGCGGACATTCCGCTGCTGGTCAATGCATTCCTGGAAAAATTCAGCGACCCGGCGCGGCCCATTCACTCGATTTCCGACGACGCCATGCGCCGGATCATGGCCTACGACTGGCCGGGAAACATCCGCGAACTGGAAAACGCCATCGAGCGGGCCGTGGCCCTGGGCTCGGGGCCGATCCTGCACGTCGGCGACTTGCCGTCCAACCTGCAGTACACTTCGGCCGAAAAACTTCCGGACGTCGACGAACTGGTTCCGCTGGAAGCGCTGGAACGGCGGGCGATTTTCCGCGCGCTGCGCGAAACTTCCGGAGACAAGCTGGCGGCGGCGCGGCTGCTGGGCATCGGAAAAACCACGCTGTACCGCAAGCTGAAGCAGTATGAAGCGGGGCGGCCGGCGGCGTGAAGCGGGTGGCTTGGGGCGAGGATTCTTGCCCGTCGTTATCGTGATTCGGCGGTTTCCTGAGAGCGCGCAGGTCGGCACGATTCAATTGGATGGGAATAGAACTCCTGGGCGTTCACAAAATAATAGAAGACTTCGGTACCCGGGTGCTAACGATTCGATGCGTGGTCGCGAAGTCTGAAAAGCACATCGGCGATTTTTGCGGGCTCTCGCTTCTCGTCTATATCTCCCGTATCTTCCTTGAGGCCGTACCACTTAGTGATCAACCCGGAGAGTTCAGCAGGTGACTTTGAAAAAATACCGCCCCTATTGTGGGCCAACTCGGCGTGACAAAACAAATATCCCTCGACAAAACCGAGATGGGATTCTTTGCCTCCCAAAGCACTCGTTTGTTTCCAATAAAGGCCATCGAAATATGCGTGTGGTTCTCGGCTAATTTCACCGCCGCGGCTTGCCACTTCACCCGGTCGATCCCGCAATTCATGAATGGCTTCTGAAATGGGCAGACTTCCCTTGGAGAGATTATTTTTATAATACACAGTGACGAGTCTTTCGTACTCATCGAATGACCTTTCTGTGTACTTGTCCGGCCCCTTGTACTCGTAAACGTAGCAGTCAAAATAGCCCGTCGCGAAACCGTCCTGCTCATTTGGAGTAATGGACAACCACCACTTGCCATCGTATTTGGATGGCATTTTGGGTTGGGTCTGCGCAGGGATTAAGAGCGGCCCTAGCGTCAAATAAGAACAAAGCAATAAGGCTGCTATTTTGGAAATACGGCCAAACCATTCAATATTCGCGATGGGATGGTAATTCACGCAGGTATCCTACCACTTCAATAATTCCATTCGGCGTGCCAAATCGATCTCGCCCGTGTGTGTTCAAGGCCGCGAGTGCCAGCGAGCGCCGCAGTCGTCGCATGAGAGTGCATGGCCGGGCACCGTCTGGGCTTAAGGGAATCAGAATGATTAGGGATGGGGCGCCTAGTTCTCCAAAGCATGATTGGGCCAAAGCACGGCGTTTCTGGTAAGCGCGGCGGTTTTCCCATCCGGGAAAGTGGCATTGCCGGAGTATCGGGATGGGAAAGCGGGAACAGCTCAGCCTGCCGGGCTCAATTCTCTATCTATCTGATTCTATTGGATCTTATATAGCCTCACGCATTGGCCACTGCGATGCATTACCTCACGCAGGAGGTTTGCCATGATCCGTCATCTGTTTTTCCAGAACTACGGCCTGATTTACAAGGCTGCGGCTGCGCTGTTGACGATTGGCGCGGCGGGGTTCCTGGCCTACCTGATTCTGTTGATTCGGTGGTAGGAGAGCGATGGCCACATCCGGCTGGCTGCGAAAATGGAAGGGGGCGCGATCCACGGAGGATCACGCCAGCGCGCTGGTGCGCGCGGCCACGGGAGGAGATTCGCTGGACCTGCTGCTCGATTTGGGCGTGCAGGCGCTGCTGGCCGCGGCGGATGCGGACCGCGCGGGGCTGTGGCTTGCGGGGAACCGGCAGGGGGAATCGGGCCGGGGCCGCGTGGCTGGAGCGATCGCCGGGACCCATCCCCGAACAATGGAAGCATCTGGATATTTCGACGCCGTTTCTGAGGGCGGCGCTGGACAGTTCGGAACCGCTGCGGGTGGAAATCGGGCCCACGGAAACGAAGCCGCACGTGGGGCCGCTGGCGGGGATGCGCACGGCGATCTGGATCCCGCTGCGGACGCAGGAACCATACGTTTGGACTGGCCATGGTGGCGCATGCGCGGCATGCGGCGAATGCGGATCTGGAGGCGTTGCGGGCGCGCGCCGATGAAATTGCGCTGGCCGTCAGGCACCAGCGCGACTCGCGGCAAATGGAGCTTGCCTCGGAAGAGATTCGCGCGCAGTCGCGGCTTTCGCGGGCGATTTTGTGCGGCGTATCGGCCGATTTCATTATTCCGCAGATCGCGCACACGGCCCGGCACCACCTGGGGGCGGAATTCATCGCCGTGGGACGCGGAGGCGACCCGCCGGTTTCGGGCGAAGGCTGGGACGGGCCCGACGAATGGGCCGCCGCGATCCGCCAGGGGCCGCTGCTGCAACTGTGGCGCAAGGCTTTTGAAACGGGACAGGCATGCGAAATTACCGGAGAATGCCATCCCGGCACGGACAGGCTCGCTGCTGGATTCCTCGCAAACGGCTGCTGGAGCGGGTGGTGGCCATTCCGATCGAGGTTCGCAACCGCGCGGGGGGCGTGCTGATGGCCGGGCTGGCGGCGTCGGAGGGCTCCTCGGAGGACATTTCAAGACTGGAACCTTACGCGCTGCTGGGCGCCTCGGCACTGGATCAGGAATTGGGCGGGGCGAGCGAACGTCGTTCAAGAAATTGCTGCGGAAAATGACCGAGGACAGCGGCGAGTGTCTGGTGGCCGTCGATGCCGGCGGGCTGGTTCGCGAAACCAGCCCGTCCGGCGCCGCATTGCTGTTCCCGCAGCGCAGGCGGAGAGAGGAGACCCATGTTCGAGGATCTGTTTTCGCCAGAGGCGCGCGACGCGGTGGCCGAATGGCGCCGCCGGCTGGCTTCGGCCGGTTCCGAACGAGGAACCAAGGCAAGAGCAGCCGCCGGCCGCGCTGGAGGCGGCGCTCGAGCAGGGCGGCGTGGTTCGCCTGCATCCGCGCGCCGGAGATCGACGGATTTGGCGGCGAAGCGAACCGTTGGGTGATCGCGCTGGAGGACCGGGAAGCGCGGCAGGCGCAGGTGGACACGCAAACGCGGCTGGAAACGGAAATTGCCGGGCTGCTGGATTCGATCGAATCCGGAGTGCTGCTGCTGGACGAAGCGGGGAACATCCGGCTGGTGAGCGACCGGCTGGGGGCCATCCTGGGATTTGAGGCCCGCCGCCTGCAGGAACTGGGAAACATCGAATCGTTGATCGACCACGTGGCCGGGCAGTTCAGCCGTCCGGCGGAAACGGCGGCGCGGTGGCGCGAGCATGTGCGCCGCGGAGACGAATCGAGCTGGGAGGAATTCGAGCTGACGCGCCCTTCGCGCAAGATCGTGGAGCGGTTCGCCAAACCCCTGCACAGCCCCGACGGGGCGCGCCTGGGGTGGCTGGAAGTCTACCGGGACATCACCGGACAGCGGCTGATCCAGTCCAAGCTGCTGCAAACGGAAAAAATGGCCGCGCTCGGACAGCTTGTTTCCGGAATCGCGCACGAACTCAACAATCCGCTGACCAGCATTCAGGGCTACGCGCAGATTCTGCTGGGCCGGCGCGGCGCCGCCGAGCGCGCCGCCGACGCCCGGCGAATTTCGCTGGAAGCCGAGCGCGCCACGCGCATCGTCAAGAATCTTCTTCTATTTTCGCGGGAGACCAAGCCGGAGCGCCGCGCCGTCAATCTGAATGAAGTGATCGAGCGGACGCTTTCGCTGCGATCGTACGAATTGAAACTGGAAAACATCGACGTGGAACTCGCGCTCGATCCGGGCTTGCCGAACACGCTGGCCGACGCGGCGCAGTTCCAGCAGGTGGTTCTGAATCTGGTGGTCAACGCCGAACAAGCAATCGCGCTGGAGCGCGGGGAAGATTCCCGGCGCGGGCACATACAGCTGCGCACGCGGCGACTGCCGGGCGACCGCATCGCCATGGAAGTGTCCGACGACGGTCCGGGAATCTCGCCCGAAGTGGTCTCGCGGATTTTCGATCCGTTTTTTACCACCAAGCCGGCGGGAGTGGGCACCGGCCTGGGGCTTTCCATCGTGTACGGCATCATTCAGGAGCACGGCGGAGAAGTCAGCGTGGAGAGCCATCCGGGCCAGGGAGCGGTTCTCACCGTCGAGCTTCCGGCGCTGGCGGTAACCGGGTTTGAATTCGCGGCCGCGGGCGAGCCCGGGCATCGCGCCGCACACGGCCAGAATTTTTCCGATGTCGTCGCCGGCCCGCCCGGCGGCGCGGGCCGAACGCATCCTGGTGGTGGAAGACGAACCGACGGTGGCGCAACTGATCGCCGACGTGATGACCGAAGAAGGCCACGTGGTCGAAACGCTGCTGGACAGCCGCGAAGCGCTGGCTCGCCTGGCGGAAACCAACTACGACCTGGTGATCTGCGATTTGAAGATGCCGCACCTGGACGGGCCGGGAATTTATCGCGCGCTGGTGCAGCGCGGGAATCCCGGCGCAGCACCGGATCTTGTTTGTCACCGGCGACACCATGAGCCCGCGCACCACCGAATTTCTGAAGTCCAGCGGCGTGCCCTATCTGGCCAAGCCGTTTCTGGTGGAAGAATTGAACGAGGCGGTGCGTCACGCGTTTGCCGCCGCGCCGCCCGGCGATCAAAACGCCGTTCGGCAGGATTGGCCGCGTGCCATTGCGAGGGAACAATGAATTCCGTGAGACGTACGATTTTCATGATCAGCGCCGATGCCAACGACGGCGCAAGCGTGCATCGATGAGCTGTGCCGCTTTCGGCGAACGTTACCGCACGCAGTTGGCAAGTTCGGTGGAGAAGGCGCGCAAAACATTCGCGAAAGATGCCGCCCTCGGTCATCTTTCTGGATCAATCCGCGATCGATAGCCAGCCCGACGACGAGATCGCTGGCGTCGGCCGTTGCGGTGCTGGCGGAAATCGCTCCCGTGGTGGTTGCCGGGCCGCCGGAACGGCAGGGCGACCTGGCATTCCTGATCACCGCCGGGGCGGTGGATTTTGTGGCGCGCACGGGCAATTTTCTGCCGATCGTCGCGGGCATGCTGGACCGCCGCTTGCGCATGGCCGAACGCGTCGCGGGAATGGTGCAGTTCCCGCAGGACGAATCTGGCGGGCGATTTCGGGGAAATTCTTCGCCACGAAGTGAACAATCCGCTGACCGGCATTCTCGGCAACACCGAATTGCTGCTCGCGCGGCGCGACCGCCTGCCGCCCGGCGCCATCGAGCGCCTGCAAACCATCGCCGAGCTGGCCGTGCGCCTGCGCGAGACCGTGCGGCGGCTTTCGAATGCGTGGGATGAACGGCACGAGCACGCGCGGCCTGCCTGAAGATAGAGGTAGCAGGAGGCAGGGGAGGAGAAAACGATGAGGCCTGAATGATCTCTGGTTTTCTTCCTTGCCTCTGTGCTTCCCTGCCCTCCCTGCCTCCTCTCTTCTACGTCCTGAACAGCACGTCTTCCCTTTGAAATAATTTTACGGCGATGGCAATCGCAGCGGCGGCGTAGACGCTGGAGGACGCGAAAATCATCGCGATGTAGTTCCAGTGGTAGGTGCCGCCGATGATTTCCTTGCTGACCAGGCTGGTGTTGAGGACGGGGACGAGAGCGAGCTTGGCGTTGAGTTCGACGCCGGGGATCATGGCGGCGACCGCGGGCAGGACCACGACGATCATGAGCGGCGAAAGATAGCTCTGGGCTTCCTTGAAACTTTTCGCGAACAGGGAAATGGCCAGCAGGGCCGCGGAGAAAAATACGGCGAGCGGGAAGACCACGAGAAAAATGGAAGCGACCGCTTTTCCCGAGATGGTGATTTGCATGGCCGAGTCGGCCGCGCCCTGGGCGACGCCAAGCAGCAATTTCTTTCCCGCTCCGAAGGAAACGGCCATCGAGGATGAGCGAGAGCACGGCGGTGGCGACCGAAGCGGTGAGAACCATCAGAAATTTTCCGAGGACCAGATGCGTGCGTGAAATCGGGCTGCAGAGAATCGTTTCGATCGTGCCGCGCTCCTTCTCGCCCGCGGTCAGGTCCATGGCCGGGATACATCGCGCCTGTCAGGCACAACAAAATAACGAAATAGGGGACCAGTCCGCCGAGGACTGCGCCGCCGACTTTTTCCGGCGGGGCCACGTTCTGCTGCTTGATATCGAAGGGCTGGATGAGGCTTTCGGGGAGCTGGCGCGCGCGCAGATTTTCCCGGACGGTCCGGTCGCGCAAGTCGCGAAAGAATTTCTGCAGGCGGTCGGCGCCGAAACCGGATTTTAATTTCTCCCTCGTACATGTAGATCTTCACGGTCATGGGCTCGCCGGCGGCGAGCTTTGCGTCGAAACCTTCGGGGATATCGACGGCGGCGCGGATCTGCTTGTTGGAAATTTCCTCGGCGTAATCGGGCTTTTCGGGGACGATGTTCACCTGCTTTAATTGCTGCAAGCTGCTTTCTCACGTTCGGCGAATCGTGGCCGCCGAGGATCATCACTTTCGGGCACTTCCTCCATGGCGCGGCCCACCTGGCTCACCAAGACGCCGCCGATGCCGATGGTCAGCAGGGGCATCACGAAAATGGGGACGACGATCATGGAGATGACGGTGCGGCGGTCGCGCAGGGAATCGACGAGTTCCTTGCGGTAGACGATGCCGATGTTGCGCAGGCTCATGGCTCCACGACCTTCACGAAAATATCCTCCAGGTCCTGCATGCGCGAATCGTGCGGCGCAGTTCGGCGAGGGTGCCTTCGGCCATCAGCTTGCCGTTGTGGATGATGCCGATATGGTCGCACAGTTTTTCGACTTCGCTCATCACGTGGGTGGAAAAGATGACGGTCTTGCCGGCGTCGCGGCACTCGCGGATGAATCCGGCGATGGTGCGCGCGGCCATGACGTCCAGGCCGACGGTGGGTTCGTCGAAAATCATGACCGAAGGATCGTGCACCAGGGTGCGGGCGATGGAAACTTTTTGCTTCATTCCGGTGGAGAGCTTGTCGCAGCGGCGGTCGCGAAACTCGTTCATTTCGAGGCGCTCAAAAATGGCGTCGATGCGGCGGCGCAGGGCGGGTTCGTCCATGCCGTGCAGGCGGCCGAAATACTGGACCATCTCGAGCGCGGAAAGCCGGCCGTAGAGGGCGGTGGCGGTGGAAAGAAACCCCACGCAGGCGCGGACTTTTTCGGGTTCCTTGTCGACGTCATATCCGGCGACGATGGCGGTGCCTTCGGTGGGCGCCAGAATCGTGGCGAGCATGCGCAGCGTGGTGGTCTTGCCGGCGCCGTTGGCGCCGAGCAGGCCGTAGATTTCGCCGGGGCGGCAAGTGAAACTTACGCCGTCCACGGCCGGAAGCTTGCCGCGCTTCTTGTCGCGGAACCTCTTCACCAGATGTTGCGCTTCAATCATTCCGTCTCATTTTCCGGATAGCGCTGCTCGCCCGGGCGCGATCGCGCCGTCAAAACCGGCGTCGGTTTGGCGCAGATTGTAGCCGAACGGAAAGCGGAACGACACGCAGCAGGAATGAAAATCGGCGGCGCGAAGCGGGAACCTAGCCCTTGTGGCAGTTGGGGCACTGCTTGGCGTCGAAATTTTCCGGCGTAACGCGGAACATGTTGTTACACTGGATGCAAACGCGATGCAGAACGGGCTGCCCAGGCGTCGGAGCTTCCAGTTTGTGAGCATGAGGCTGCGTCGGTGCAGGTTCATTTGCCATGGGGAAATTCTAGCACAGCAGCAGGCAACTCAACAGGAGCGGCGCGCGCCGGGTGTCCAGTTGGCAGCATCCTGCGCGGGATATCGGCGCATCCAAAACGAGTGAAGTCGGAGATGAGGTCTAGCCTCGCTCGTTTGCCGCGCGAAACTTTGTTAGAATTCCGCGTTTTAGCCCGGCTGGCGGAGTCTTTTGGGGCCGGGCGCGGGTTTCATATTTCCGCTGAACTTCCGGTAGGACCGGGATGCACGGATCGCAAGAGCCGGGTGCGGGCTGTCCTTGCAGCCCGCCAGAGCGAGGATGAAACGATGTCGGCACTAGCGCGAAGACTGTGGATCGGTGTGGGCGCGGCGCTGGTATTGACGGCGGTGCTGGTTTTCGTGAGCGGGCGAGGAGCGACGGCGCAAGTCGCGGTGGCGGACGTGGTGCGCGAGAATCTGAGTTCGATGGTATCGAGCAACGGAAAAGTGGAGCCAGTTTCGCCGGCGTCGTTTCGCGCGGGGTTTCCGGCGTTTGTCGAGCGCGTGTACGCGGTCGAAGGGCAGCAAGTGAAGCGCGGGCAAATTGCTGTATTCGCTGGACGACACGGAAACGCGCGCGCAACTGGCCGAGGCGCGCGCCGAACTGGCGTCCGAGGAAGAAGCGTTGCGCGTGGCAAAAGCAGGCGGGCAGGCGGGCCAACTGGCGAGGGCGGCGGCGGACCTGGAAAAAGCGAAGGCGTCGCGGGATCAATTGCGCCGCGATAACGACGCGCTGACAAAACTGGTGGCGGAGAAGGCGGCAACGCCGCAGGAACTGGAACAGAATCGTGTGGCGCTGGCGCAAGCCGAAGCCGAGGTGCAGTCGCTGGAAAAAGTGAAGCAAGCCGCGGAAAAGCAGGCGCAACTGGACGAGGGGCGCGTGGCGCTGCTGGTGGAACACGCGCGGGCGCAGGTGCAGGATCTGGAAGCGAAAGCCGCTTCGACGCACCGCGACCGCGCCGCTGGACGGCACGCTGTACTCGCTGCCGATTCGCGCCGGAGATTTCGTGAAGGCGGGCGATCCGCTCGCCGAGATGGCCGATCTGCATCATGTGCGCATCCGGGCGTTCATCGACGAGCCGGAACTCGGGCAGATCGCGGTCGGCCAGCCGGTGGAAATTTTGTGGGATGCGCATCCGGGCCGCGTGTGGACCGGAAAGACCGAAGTGCTTCCGAAACAAGTGGTGAACCGCGGCACGCGCAGCGTCGGCGAATTGCTTTGCTCGGTGACGAACGACCGGCTGGACCTGCTTCCCAACACGACGGTGGATGTGCGCATACAAGTGGGCGAGCGGCGCGAACGTGCTGGCGGTTCCCCGCGGCGCGGTGTACATCGACGGCAGCAAGCGATATGTGTTTCGCGTGGAGAATGAGCGAATCAACCGGCGGGACATCCAGGTGGGCGTCGCCAATCCGACCATGATCGAAGTGGTGTCCGGATTGAATCAGGGAGACGTGGTGGCGCTGCCGGGCGACGTCTCGCTGAAGGAAAATCTGCGCATTCGGGCGGTGCGTCCGGAATGAGGCGCCGCATTGCATTCGCAGTTCTGGTGATTTTGTCTGGCCCGGGGCGCGCAGGCGATGCCGCCCGGCCCGGCGCAGACGCCGCTGGCCGACGCGCAAAAAGACTACAACGCCGGGCGGTACAGCCGCGTGGTGGACGCGCTGACGAGAGAAGTGGAAAGCGCCCGGGACGACGCCACCCTGCATTTCCTGCTGGGCCAAAGCTATTACCAACTCGGGGAATTCGCGCGCGCGATTGCGGTCCTGGAACGCGCCGTGCAATTGGCTCCGAAGGAATCCGCATACCACGACTGGCTCGGCAAAGCATACGGACGCAAAGCCGAGGAAAGCATTTTTCTGAGCGCCATGGGCTGGGCGCGAAAAACGCACAAGGAATTCGAGATTGCCGTGCAGCTCGAACCCCAATAATTTCGAGGCGCAGCGCGATCTGATCCGCTACGAGATGAACGCTCCGGGCATCGTGGACGGCGGCGACGGGAAGGCCCTGAAACACATCGAGGATCTGGAAAAATTGGACAGCCTGGAAGGGCAGCTGGCGCGCGGCGAATTCCTGACCACGAAGAAGGAAATGGAAAAAGCCGACGCGGTGTTCCAAAAAATACTGGAATCGAATACCGACCGCATCGGCGTTTACTTCGAGGTGGCGGATTACTATCGCGACCGCCCAAATCCCGAAAAAATGAGCGAGGCGATTGCCGCCGCGGAAAAAATCGATCCCGACGACCGGCGGCTGAAATATTACCGGGGCGTGGCCATGGTGCTGGACGGGAAAAGGCCGAACCAGGCGGAGCTTCTGCTGAAATCGTATTTGGCCACGGTTCCGAACAATTCCGATCTTCCGCCGCACGCTTCCGCGCGGGAATGGCTGGGCAGGCTCTACGAGGGGCAGAAACGATATTCCGAAGCGGCGCAGCAATACCGGCTATCGCTTTCGCTGGACCCGCACAACAAACCGGTGGAAGAGGCTCTGAAGCGGGTGGAGAAGAATTAAGGTTGTCGCGGGGCGGAATTGAGAAAGACGGGCTTCAGCCTGTGGGGTTTCGTTCGCAGACGGACTAAAACCGACAGGCTGAAGCCTGCCCTACTGGGGTGCCGCGCTAATTGAACGTCGATGTTTGGTGAAACGCGCGGAGCCATCGTAAACCCACATGATGCTGCGAAACGAAACCTGGATGGTGGCGCTGGAGGCCCTGTGGGCCAACAAGGTCCGCGCGTTTTTGACCACGCTGGGCGTGATCATTGGCAGCGCGTGCATCGTGCTGGTGGTGACGGTGGCGCTGAGCGGGCGGCGGTACGTGATCGCGCAGATCGAGGGAGTGGGCTCCAACCTGGTTTACGCGCGGCTCGATATCGATCCGAACCGGCCGGCGATGCTGCAGGACGAATTGTCGCTGGAGGACATGAACGCCGCGAAAACGGCGTTGCCCGGCGTGGTGACGGTGGCCGGAACGCGCGGCATGAGCAGCAGCGTGATCGCCGGATCGGTCGAGCATAACGTAAGCCTGGTGGGCGTGACCGAAGGATTTCAGCAGATCCGCAATTTGCTGATCCTGCGCGGCAGATTCCTGGATACCGACGACGTTTCCGCGCGCAGCCGGGTCTGCCTGATCACCACGCAGCTTGCCGACCTGATGTTTCCCCTCACCGATCCGATCGGGCACAGCCTGCGCGTCGGCGAACTGAGTTTTACCGTCATTGGCGTATTCAAGGAGCGCGTGGAAACTTTCGGGCTTTCCGAAATCCAGGATTACACCGTTCTGATTCCCTTCCCGCTGATGAAATATTATCTGGGCGATACTTCGCTGGAAATGCTTTACGTGCAGGCGAGCACGCCCGAGGGAGTGATCCCGACGACGCATCGCCTGGAGGCGCTGCTGCAAAGCCGGCATCCCACGCGGGCGAAATATTCGGTGCAGAACCTCAGCTCGATTCTGGAGGCGGCGCGAAGAATCGCGCTGGCGCTGACCATCGTGCTGGTGCTGATTGGATTCATCGCGCTGCTGGTGAGCGGGATCGGAATCATGAACATCATGCTGGTGACGGTGCAGGAACGCACGCGGGAGATCGGGATCCGGAAGGCCATCGGGGCGCGGCGCAGCGAAATTCTGTCAGCAGTTTCTGCTGGAGGCGTTCCTGATCAGCGGGTTCGGATCGGTGGTGGGGATCTTGATTTCCGTGGCGATTCCCGTGATGGTGCAGCCGCTGCTGCCGGGAAACCTGCGCGTGCCGGTGCCGTGGGAGTCGGTGGTCCTGTCGTTTCTGGTGTCGTGCTCGGTGGGCGTGTTCTTCGGGTACTTGCCGGCGGAGCGGGCGGCCAAATTGCAGCCGACGGAATCGCTGCGGTATGAATGAAGGCGACGGGGCGCTGTTTGCGCGATGTCGATTTTTCGCACTCCTTGAAAAAGCAGGTACGGCAAAAATGGAAGAACGAAAAAAGGCGGCACGAAACTGTAGATTCGGGCGAGGCGGCGGGTGCGCGGCGCGGCGCGGCGATTTTATTTTTGTGTTTTGCGGCGCCGGGGCGCGCGCAGGACGCGGGGAATTCGCGGAAACTGACGCTGAAGGAAGCAGTCAGCCTGGCCATCGGCAACAGCCGCGACCTCACTCTGGCGCGGCTGCGCTACGGAATCGTGCAGCGCGAGGCGGGGGTGACGCGATCGGTGTTTCGCCCGAATTTGTATACGGGAACGGGCGTGGCGTATACCAACGGATTCCCTTTGCTGGAAGGCGGCGGCGCACCCGCTATTTTTTCGCTGACTTACAATCAGCAAATTTTCAATCCTCCGCTGAAGGGCGAGCAGCGCGCCGCCGAGCAGCGGGCGCAGGGCCAGCAGCTGTCCCTGGAAAGCACGCGCGACGCCGTGATGGTGCGCGCAGCGCTGGAATATCTGGAACTGGCGAAGGTGCGGCATGAGCTGGAGCTGATGCGCAGCGAACGGCTGAGCGCGGGGCGCATCCTGGACGCGACGCGCGAGCGCGCCGACACCGGGCGCGAGCTTCCCGTCGAGGTGACGCGCGCGCAGCTGACTTCGGCAAAGATCGAGCAGCGCGTCGCGCAACTCGAGGATCGCGACGATTCCCTTTCCGGCGAACTGCGGGACATGATGGGGCTTCCGGACGACCAGCAGATCGAGGTCACGACCGAGGATTTCCCGTTGGCGGCCGTCGGCGCGACGCAGGAACTGGTATCCCAGGCCATGGCCAACAATATCGACTTGAAAGTGGCGGAGACGGAGAAGCGCGCGCGCGAGGAAAAACTGAAGGGCGCGCGGGGCGGCTACTGGCCCACAGTCGGACTGATCGGACAGTACAACGTGCTGAGCAAGATCAATAACTACACCGATTTTTTCAACAAGTTTCAGCGCAACAACGTCGTGTTCGGCTTGCAGGTGCAGATTCCGATTTTCGCGGGGCACACGTCGCCTTCGGTGGCGTTCGCGCAGGCCGACCTGAACG
This sequence comes from Terriglobia bacterium, assembly GCA_963779275.1. Taxonomy (GTDB): domain Bacteria; phylum Acidobacteriota; class Terriglobia; order Acidiferrales; family UBA7541; genus Palsa-360. The sequence goes on along the minus strand of CAVZXL010000010.1, from coordinate 390,048 downwards.
CCGCGAATCTCGCGCTGGAAAATCAACGCAGCGAGCTTTCGCTGGATGTGCGGCGCAAGGCCAGGCAAGTCCGCGAGGCGGACCTGGGCGGAGAAGTGGCGCGGCTGGAATTGCAGCTGGCGCAGGAAAATGTGCGGGTACTGCAGGCGCAGTTCGACCAGGGACGCGGCAGCCTGAAGGATTTGGAGACAGCGCACCTGGAGGAGAATGACAAGTGGCTGGCCTACCTGGATGCGACGTACGCGCGGCAGCAGGCGCAACTGGATCTGCTGCGCACGACCGGGCAGCTGGCCAAAGTGCTGCAGTAGCGGCGCGGCCGGGAATCTGAAATTGCCGGGCACCATCGGCAAACCGAGCTTGACACTTAAGGGGCGCCGCCGTATCGTCGGGTGCCGAGCGTTAAAACCAAGTCATTTTCAGAAAATTTGAATGATGGATTACGTCTAGTGTGATGACGGGCTTCGCGCGCAGATCCGGCTGGAGCGCTTGGAAGAATCAGAGCCCGTACGCGATCGGGCCCTGGAAAATTCCAGCGTATGAATCCAATAAGGAGTTACCGATGAAGAAGCTGATCTTTGTTCTTGGAGTCCTGGGGCTGCTGGCCCTGATGCCGGCGAGCACCGCTTACGCGCAGCTCGCCGCGTCGAATTCCACGGGCGTCAGCATGGGCCACGTTCACCTGATCGTGCAGGACCTGGATGCCGCCAAGACATTCTGGACGGCGATGGGCGGAGTGCACTTCCAGATGGGGCCGAACGAAGGGTTCAAATTTCCGGGGGTCATCATTTTTTGCAGGAAAGGCGACCAGGCGCTGCCCAGCGTGGGATCGGTCGTGGGGCACTTTGGATTTCATGTGCCGGATACGACGGCGGCGCTGGCCCGGTGGAAAGCCGCGGGATTGAAAACGGAAGTCGGCCAGAACCCGGGGCAGGGGTTTGTGTGGACTCCCGATAATTTGACGCGCATCGAGATATTGGAAGACAAGACGCAGACCGTTCCAATCGCTTTTCATCACGTGCATTTTTATGTGGCGGACCCTTCCGGCACGATCGATCCAGGAAATGCAATCGTGGTACGCGAAAATGTTCGGCGCGATCCCGGGAAAGCGCGGGCCGTTCGACGCCGCGGACCTGCCGGGAGTGAACCTCACGTTCACGAAATCCGATACGCCGACAGTGGCGACCAAAGGACGCATGCTGGATCACATCGGGTTCGAGATTAACGATCTCGAGGCTTTCGTCAAAAAAGCCGAGGCCAACGGTGTGAAGTTCGACAGGCCGTTCACCAAGATGCCGGATTATGGCATCACCCTGGCCTTTATGACCGATCCCTGGGGAACTTATATCGAGCTGAATGAGGGTTTGGATAAGAAGTAGGTTTCGATCTTCTCGCGGCGCTGATAGCGCCGACGGTGACTAGCCCGGGGCAACACCCCGGGTTTCCGATTCCATGAATTGTGGTACGCCCTGAAAGTGCGCAGGATCCCCCGCCCCTTCAGGGCTGAAGGAAAGAGCTTACTCCGGCACTCGGGACGCTGCCCCGGGCTAGTCACCTCCACGCCGATGGCGCGACGCTTTGCGGGCGTGTAAAAGGAAGAAATCCGCCGCCAAACGATTTGTTAGATGTCCTGTAGCATCTCCGCAGATAGCGACTTCAAAAACCCGGAGGGATCCCTCACTTCTTTCGGGATGACAAGCGAAGGAACATGTTCCGCAGCGCGGTCCGTTTGACGGGCGGGCGGGCGCGCTTAAGCTTGCATCCTGCGAGGGGGAACCATGGCAAAACTGGCGCTGGTCTACGGGATGCGATTATTTCCGGCCGAGGATTTGGGCGAGGTGAGCGAGGCGGTGATCACGCTGAAGGACGGGCGCACCTCGCGGGTTACGATGCATTTGATTGAAGGAAGCAAGGAACAGATCGAGAAGACCCTGGAGCAATCGGTCGACGCGTTCTTCGAGATGTATCCGGGATGGATTGCTGGATCGGCCCTACTGCAGACAGGCTGAAGCCTGTCCTACCGGTTTCCGAAATTTTCCGGGTCGAAATCCGGCGAATTGGGCGACGGCATGTCCGAGGAAATCAGCACGACGCTCTGGCCGGTCAATTCAAAACGCTTCCTGCATTTCCGGCAGGCCACGAGTTCATCGACGCGGACCATGTAGGAGCGCGCCAAGGCGAAGCGCTTCTTGTCTTCCTCTCCGGCGCCGCGGGGCAACTCGTTTTTCTTGGTGCGCACGATCCAGCGGATCGGATAGCTGTCTTCCCTGCGGCACGCCGGGCACATGAGAGTAATGTTCTTGGTTTCCGGCTTTTCGTTATAAAACTGGCGCTCGTCCATGATGTCCCTGCTCTTTCCGTTCGGGCTGAGGTTGGGCCGGATCCGAGCCGGACGCGACGCATCGCTGCCGCCGATCCCCTGAATTCATTCCGCGCTTCATTCACTATTTCAATCTGGCCGCGGCACCGCCCGCGGCCGAATTCAATTGTAACAAATTCATTGCCCGCGTCACGCCATCGGGGAAGCCAATGTTCGAGGGCCGCGACGACGTGCCGGCGGTCGCCGCCCAGGGCGCGATGATCGCCATCGTGCAGAACGACGATGTCTCCGTGCGGGCGGCCGGGGCGCGCGACGCTCGCGAGCCGCTCGATCAATCGCCCGGGCGGCTGCGGCGTCCAGTCCCAGCAGATTTTCGACCACATCACCACGCCCTGGATTCCCGCGCTTGCGCACTTCCCCGCCGAGCAGCGGGCTGCGGTAACCGTACGGCGGACGCATCCAGCGCGGCGGCTTGCCCGCGTGGCGGCGGAAATCGCGGCCTCGCATCGCGCTAGTTGGTCGCGAATTCCCGCGCGGGATTGAAGGAATAGATTTGCGTGAGTGTCCGTGTGATTGGCCGAGCACGTGGCCGCGCGCGGACATTTCCCGGACCAGGCCGGGGCATTCCCGCACGAATTTTCCGATCAGGAAAAAAGTGGCGGGCGCGGAGTAGCGATCGAGCAGATCGAGAAGTTGGGGAGTCACCGCCGGGTTGGGGCCGTCGTCGAATGTGAGCGCGATTTTTTTTGCCGAGGGCGTGTGACGTACGGTTGGCCCGTACAATTGGGAGGATGGGGCGACGGCTCCCCACGCCGCGATTCCCGCAGCGGCTGCCGCGCCTGCTGAAACGACCATGGGCCAGGAATTCAAGGCGTCACCTGCATTTATCTTCGCATGGCCGTGCGCTGCGTGCCAGTCGCTCCGCGAGGCGCCGTCCGCTTCAGGCGGTTAAGACCCATGCTTACGTAGCGCCCGCCGTCAGGCGGGCAATATGGAGGCAAGCACATGCCCGCCTGAAAGCCGGGCGCTACATCCGGACTCAGGCCGGTGCATGGATTCGGACCCAGCATATTTTTCGTTTGCCAGGGATTCCTTAATCTTATTCTTGTCGATGGAAGGAGGCTCGGGTGGCAGTCCGCGGGGAAAAACCGGAGGAAAATTTGGAGCGGACGAAGGGTGTCGAACCCTTACCTGGAGCCGGGAAGGCTCCCGTTCTCGTTGAACTACGCCCGCTCAGAGGCGCATCCTAAAACTGAAATCAAGGTTGCCATCGTGCGCGCAATGTCGCAAGGTTCAATCTGATCGGTACGGAAGTACTATCTTTCCGGCCAATGTGGAATAGCTGAGAGGTGAAGTTGCCTCCGGCCGCTCGCCGGGTAACCCATCCGATTTTCCGGGCGTCTAAAACCTCACCAAGAGAATTGGCAACGGTACAGGCGCACGCTTGGGCGCCATGAATATTGGAACTTAGGGAGTGGAAACGCCGTATCTTGTAAGGGATGGTGAAGGGGCGTGAGAGGTGTTGTCTAGAGGGTTTGCAGTCCGGGGCGCGGCACTGGCTGGCGATGTTGCTCGGCTTGATGGCCGTCTTTGGCGGCACGCTTGCGGCCCAGGAAAATTCCACGCCCGAAGTTGCGGCGGCAGGTCTGCAACTTACCGGGGTGGTGCGCACGGCGGGCGGCGCGGCTGTTCCCGGCATCCACGTTGCGCGTGATTCAAACTTCCACGGGAAAAGCCTGGGTAAGCTGGACGGACGAGAGCGGCAAATTCGCATTCCCTGCCCTGCCGGCGGGACACTATCGCGTGGAAATTTCGCAGCTTGGATTTGCTCGCGGCAATCAGGGAAATCGATCTGGCATGCGGGCACGCAGCGCCACTCGAATTGAAATTGGATGTGGGGACTCTGGCCGCGATCACCGCTGCTGCTTCATCGGAAAATGTTGCGGCGGCGAAAGAACGCGCGAAATCCGCGCCTTCGTTCAACAACCGCGGCAAATTCCGGAGCGGACGCCGCGGGAAATCAAAGCGCGGCGGCGAGCAACGCATCCGGCGAAGCTCCCGGCGCCGCGGCCACGGGCAAATTCAGGATCGCAAGGGCGAAGGTTCGGCGGCGCGGGCGGCGCGCAAGGCGGCGGAGCCGGGAGGCGGGCGCAACGGCCCAGGTGGCGGTGCCGGCGGACCCGGCCAAGGCGGAGGCCGCCGCGCGTTTCAGCAAGTCGGGCTGAACGCAGCAAAATCAAAATGGCGCCGACGCCGCGGGAGACGATATCGGAGCAACGGACGCGGGATCGCAACTCGGCCAGGCCGCCTCCGCCGACGCCGTGCAGATGATCGGCACGGTCGCCATGGGCCAGACGCAGAATCAAATGGGCGGCTTTCCGCAACCCGGCGATGGCGGCCCCGGAGGACCGGACACGCAAGGCGCATTCGGCAACGGCGGCAACGCGATTCCGGGACAAGCGGCGCCGGGCATGGGCCCGATGGGCGGGCCGGGAGGATTTGGCGGCGGGGCCGGAGGCGGGCCGGTATTTGTGCAGCGCGGAGGAGGGGTGGAGGCGGGCGCGGGGCGCGAGGCCCGCGCGGCGGGCCGCAGGGAGTGGACGCGCTGTGGGGAGCGCAGCGCGTGATGCGCCAGCGCATCAACCGCGTGCACTACAGTTTCTACGACAATTTTGGAGATTCCGCGCTGAATGCCCGGCCGTACTCGCTCTATCAGGCCAACCCGCCGAAAATTTCCAGCTGGACCGAATCGGCGGGAATCAATATCGGCGGCCCGCTGAAAATTCCGCACGTGTACGACGGCACGGACAAAACATTTTTCTACGTGAATCTGGAGGGCAACTGGTCGCGCAATCCGGTGGATTCGTTCGCGACCGTGCCGACGGCTGGCGGAACGCAACGGCGATTTCAGCGCAGCCAACGTGCAGATTTACGATCCGCTCTCGAATCTGACCGGCCCGCGAACGCTGATGTCGAACGCGGGCTGCGCGCAGGACGCGGCCAATGCGCCCGGCACGTGCATTCCCGCAGAACCGCATCAGCCAGCAGGCCATCAGTTTGCTCAGCTACATTCCCGCGCCGAATATTCCGGTGACGAGCATCAACGGGCAGAGCTTCAATTATCATCTGCAGACGAATCTTCCCGGGCTGAGCAACCGGCTGAACGTGAACGTCACGCACCAGATCTCCTCGAAGCTGAGCGTGCAGGTGAATTACAACCTCAGCAACGGCACGTCGCACTCGCTGAGCAGTTTTCCGGGGATCGAGGGAAACACGTTCACGCGCGGACAAAGCGTGATGCTCGGCCTGACGCAGAACTGGACCAAGACGTTCCTGCACACCTCCCAGCTGTATTTTTCGCGCAACCGCTCGCTGGGACTGAATGAATTCTCGAACCTGACGGACATCGGCGCGCAGCTTGGGTTGACGGGCATCTCGACGAACCCGTTCGATTACGGCCTGCCGCAAATCGGCTTCACGAATTTCACCGGCCTGAACGATCCGAATCCTTCGCTGAACCGCAGCCAGACCTGGCGGTACGTGGACAGTCTTCGCTGGATGAAGGACAAGCACACGGTGAGCGCCGGCGGCGAAATCCGCAAGATGGATATCAACCGCAACACCGATCCCGCGGCCAACGGGCAGTTTGCGTTTACCGGATTGATGACCAGCCAGCTGACTGCGGCGGGCGCGCCCGTCGCTTCGCCCGCCAATTGCCTTTCGGCCGCGCCCTCGGGGCCGTGCATCGGCAGCGATTTCGCGGATTTCCTGCTCGGGCTTGCCGGCGAACACTAAAGTGCAATTCGGCGACACGGCCACGTATTTCCGCAATTGGGGATTCATCGGATACGCCTCGGACGACTGGCACATGTTTCCGAAATTCACGCTGACGTACGGAGCGCGCTACGAAGCCTTTACGCCGCCGACGGAAATCAACGGCCACATCGCGAATCTTGCGGTCAGTCCGGACTTCACCACGGTGCATTGCGTTACGCCGGTCGCGACGGGAAATTGCGCGCAGGGGATCTTCGGCTCGCTTATTCAACGGCCACTACAATAATTGGGCGCCGCGCATCGGCCTGGCCTGGCAGCCTCCGGGGAAATGGTTTTCCGGACAGCACCAGCTGACCCTGCGCGCCGGGTACAGCATGTTTTACGTCGAGTCTTACCTGAACACGCTTTCGAGCGAAATGGCCAACCAGCCGCCCTTCGCCACGGCGAACACGCTGACGACGCAGACGGTGGCTAGCGCCGCCGCTGAGTTTTGGCACGAACCTGTCGACGGCGCTGCCCGCCACGCTGACCAACACCGTCGCGGTGAATCCGAACTACCAGGTTCCTTACGCGATGATCTGGAACGCGTCGATTCAATACAATCTGGCGCGCGGCACGTTCGTGGAAGCGATGTACACGGGGACGCGCGGCGTGCATCTCGACGAACTTCTCGGATTCGGGCCGCACGAACTTGACGACCAACGCCGCGGGATTCACGTACGACACGACGGGCGCGTTCTCCAATTTCCACGCCTTGCAACTGCGGCTGCAGAAGCGCATGAGCCACGGCTTGATGTTCATGGCGCGATACACGTACTCGAAATCGCTGGACGACGCCAGCACGATCGGCGGCGGCGGGCAGACCGTGATCCAGAATAACGCGCGACCCGCGCGCCGATTACGGGCTGTCGTCGTTCAACATGACGCCACCAGTTTCTGGGGAATTTCGTGTATCAATTGCCGTTTGGCGAGCGCGAGCGCTATGCGCGCAAAGGCTGGGAGAAGCAGGTGTTCGGCGCGTGGCGAGTGAACGGCATCATTTACGGCGCACTCGGGCACTCCGTTTACGGTTCGCGTTTTTTCAAAGGATCCCTCCTGCCAGAATGTTCCGGGCGTAAACTCCGAGCGGGCGGACCAGCTTGGCAGCGCGGCGCTGGCAAATCCGACGATTCAGGAATGGTTCAATACGGCGGCGTTCAGCGCGCCGGTCGCGTGTTTCGGCGATGCGCCGACGAAATTCCGTGATCGGCCCGGGCGCGTTCACGGTCAATTCGGGGCTTTCCAAAACGTTTCAGTTCGGGCGCGACGGTTTGCGGCGGCTCGATTTCAGTTGGAACACCACGAATCTATTCAATCACGTGAACTATTCCGGACTTTCCACGGTGCTGGGCTCGTCCACGTTCGGGCAGATCACCGGAGCGGCGGGAATGCGAACGATGCAGTTCCGGATGCGGGTGAATTTCTGATGCGCAGGCATGCCACATTCGCGCGGCACTTCTTGCGGCTCTTGCCGCGGCTTCCCTGCTCGGCGGCGCCGCTGCGTTCGCAGGATGCGGCGACAGCGCAAACGCAGCAGCCGCAAGTGGTGCCGGTCAACCCGCGGCAGGGGCCCGCGCCGCCGCCCGCGCCGCTTCCGCGCGGGAAAAACACCATCCGGTCCACGGTGAGCCTGGTGGAAATCGACGTGCAAGTCACCGATCGCGACGGCAAGCCGATCAAGGGACTGACGCAGGAACAATTCAGCGTGAGCGAAGACGGCAAGCCGCAAAAAGTTTCCACGTTCGAGTACAACGATATCGAGCAGATCGAAACGGCCTCATCGGCCGCGGAGGCGCCCATCACGGTTCCGCTGGGAACGGTGTCCGCGCCGGAAGAAATCAAGGCCGTGGTGCACGATCACCGCATGATCGTGCTGTTCTTTGACATGACTTCGCTGCAGGCCGAGGATCTGCTGCGCTCGACGCGCGCCGCCGAGAAATATATTCGCGAGCAGATGACTCCGGCGGACCTGGTGGGCGTGGTCGCGTTCGGCAACACGCTCAAGGTGATCGCGAATTTCACGAACAATCGCGAACTGCTGCAGCAATCGGTGGAAGCCCTGGTGCCCGGCCACGAAGCGGCGCTGGCCCAACTGGCCGACGCCGCCACGGCCGCAAACGGAGAGGCCGCCGTCACCGAAGACACCGGGCGCCGCGTTCACCGCGGACGACACCGAGTTCAACGTCTTCAATACCGACCGCAAGCTGGCCGCCGTCGAAGCCATCTGCGAAGTCCTGGAAAGCATTCCCGGGAAAAAATCGCTGATTCAATTCACCAGCGGCATCACGCAGACGGGCGAGGAAAACCGCTCGGAACTGATCGCCGCCACCAATTCGGCGAACCGCGCCAACGTTTCCATTTACACGGTGGATTCGCGCGGCCTGCTGACGGCCACGCCGGGAGGCGACGCCAGCGTGGGCGCGTCGGGCGGCACGGCCATGTTCAGCGGCGCGACCGTCATTTCGCAGAGCCAGTCGCGCGAGGATTCCCGCGAAACGCTGGCGACGCTTGCGGGCGACACCGGCGGGCGATCCTTTTTCGATACCGGAGATTTCGGCAAGATTTTTCAGAGCGTGCAGAACGATACTTCGGGCTACTACCTGGTCGGCTACTACAGCACGGACACGGCGCACGACGGCGCGTGGCGCAGCGTCCACGTAAAGATCGACAAGCTGCCCGCCGGGGCCCACGTGCGCACGCGCGAGGGCTACTACGCGCCGAAGGATTTCGGCATTTTCACGACGGAAGACCGCGAGCGGCAACTGGAGGAAGCGTTCCGCTCGGAAACTCCCGAGGTCGAGCTGCCCGTGGCCGTCGAAACCGCGCGAGTTCCGCCTGAACGCGAATCAGGTATTCGTGCCCATCGCCGCCAAACTCGCGCCCAGCGCGCTGCAATGGGCGCAAAAGCGCGGCAGCCGCGAAACCGCATTCGATTTCGCGGCCGAGGTGCGCGACGCAAAATCCAACCGCGTGGTCGGCGCGCTGCGCGACACCATCACGGTGAAAATCGACGCCGAACATTTCCAGGACTTGCAGCAGCGCGCGCTGGTCTATCAGGGCGGCATCATTCTTTCGCCGGGACAGTACAAATTGAAATTTCTGGCGCGCGAAAATGAATCCGGCCGGATCGGCACGTTCGAGGACACGCTGACGCTGGCGCCGCCGCAACCGGACCGCCTGCAGTTGAGTTCGGTGCTGCTCTCCAGCCAGGTGGAAGCCGTGCAGAAAACGCCGCGCAGGTGAAGACACAGGCGCTGGGCCTGGACGCGAAAATGAAATCGTCGCCGCTGGAAGTGGGCGGCGAACGAATCATTCCCAGCGTCACGCGCGTGTTCACCGATCAGCAGACGCTCTACGTTTTTTTCCAGGCGTACTTGCCGCAGAAGGCGCAGGCCGGATTCATGCGCGCGGGGCTGGTATTTTTCCGGAACGGGCAGCGCCTCTCGGACACGCCGATGGTCGCGCCCGCCGAGTACGACGAGAAAACGCGCACCGCCTCGTTTCGGATCAGCCTGCCGCTCGCCGGGCTGATCGCGGGACGCTACACGGTGCAGGCCGTCGCGGTCGATGCCGGGACCACCTATGCGGCGTTTGCGCGAAATTATTTCGCGATTCGGGCGGCTGCCAGGGCCGGCGGCGCAATGCCGCTCTCGCAACTTTCCTCGAATAATTAGCCTCGCAGCGCTCGACGGGTTCCAAAGCCTCTTGGAAATGGAACGCTGGATTTCGGCGCGGGACGCGTGAATCTTGTAGCGACAGCGCTGCCGGCAAGCCGCGCTACAAGCAGCGTGGTAGCGAGACTGTCTCGGTTGCAATTCGCATTGTGAAACTAGCGGGACTATTTTGCGCACTCTCGCATTCGAACTCAAGCCTTTTGCTTGCCCACAATTTCCCGACCTCGCAACTGCAAGTCCGCTTGGACTTAGAAAATCAGAGAGAAGATCTATGCACCGCTCCGTTTGGTGAAACCCGTGCTCCGTGTTCCTGGGCGAGGGAGAACACCGCCTGGATAATGGCCAGCGGGAACACGTTGCGATCTGGAAAATGAGAATCCGGCGGCCGTGACAGCAAAAACTTTTTGCCTTTGCCGCTAAAGCCGATGGTCCAAAGCGGACGATAGATTCGGACGACAGGCGCAAAGTGTTCCTCGCGCTGTTCCATTTTGCTACACCGGGTGCGAAGGCTTGCTTGGGGAGTTTTGGAGAGAGAGCAATGGGTTCCCTTCTGCTGATCAGTCCACAGCTGGATCAGTTATCCCTTTTGACGGGCGGCATTGTATTCGCTTTGGGGGGAATCGCGCTGTTGTCCTTGTTCCTGGTGGCGCAGCGCGGCATCCGGTATCTTCGCGCGCATCGATATGACGCGCTCGCATTCAAATTGCACAAGCAGTGGCGCGAAATCGTGCGCGGGGATATTCCCGCGGAAGAGTGGATCCACGATTCCGCGAAGTGCGACATCGTGCAGTCGATCGTGATTCAGGAAATCGGCGCCGCGGTGGACAAGGACCGCGCGGGGCTGCAGGAATTTTTGCGTTCGAGCGGGCTGGTGGAACGGTGCATCCAAAAAGTGTATGACGGGCGCGGCTGGGGACGCCGCCGGGCCATGCTGGCGCTGGGCGCGATGCGCGTGCCGGAAGCGATTTCGCCGCTGGCGGAATTGCTGGACGACTGGCAACTCGATACGCGCATGACGGCCGTGGAAAGCCTGGGGCGCACGGGCCTGGCCGAAGCGGCGTCGCCCATCATCGAAATGCTGATGGTCGGAGGCCCTGAAAGTGCCGGCGAGCCCGGTGGACAACGCGCTGGTGCGATGCTTTCAGGATTGTCCGGAGGCGCTGCTTCCCTATCTCCGGCGGTCGCTGGGAGAATCGCGCGAATTGCTTGCCCGCGTTGCCGCGCGAGATCGCCACGCCGAGCACATGGCCGATGAAATGATCGTCCTGGCGGCCGATCCGCAACCCGAGGTGCGAGCGTCGGCGGCCAAGGCGCTGGCGTTTGCGCCGCTGCCGCTGGCGATCCCCGCGCTGGGCGACCTGGCGCGCGACGAAATATGGTTCGTGCGCCTGCGCGCCACCATCGCGCTGAGCCAGCTGTTTCATCCCCGCACGATTCCGGTCCTGCTCGAAGCAGTGCGCGACTCCAACCGCCTGGTTCGGATTCGCGCGGCCACGGCGCTGGCCAAATTTGAACGCGAGACGGTGGAAATTCTCAAGAACGTCGTCGATTCGCGCGACCGCTACGCGCTGCACGCCATGATTTCCGCGCTGGAACTCGGCGGCGGATTCGAGAAAGTGATGGCCGAACTCGCCGATCCCATGCTGCACGACGAAGCCGCCGCGCGGCTGCTCAGCGCCATCCGCGAGGAGTCCACCAGCCTGTGGAGTACGCGCCCGGCCGATCCGGTGGTGGAATCGGTGTTTCCGTAGAATCTCATCCCTGAAATGCATGCGCCAGGTACTCTTCAATAGTCAGGGGCTAAAGCCCAGTGCTCTTTTAATTGTCTCATTCCGGGGCAAGCCGTGACTCACAAGGATCTATTCATAGAAGTCGCAATCCATTAGGATTCTCTTCTGGCATGGCAAGAAACATTCTCCGTGCACTGACCGTCGCGTGAATGATTCCAGTAGGACAGGCTTCAGCCTGTCGGGGTTGCTTGCGTGCGTGTAAGAGCATAATGCGACACGCTGAAGCCTGTCCTACTGTGCATCTATTCCGGTTTGCGTTCGCGAGCGGAGGTCGATGCCGAGCTGCTGGCATTTTTTGTAGAGGTGGCTGCGTTCCAGGCCCAGGGCGCGCGCGGCGTTGGTCATGTGGTGATGGCTGCGGCGCAATTCGGCGAGAAGGACTTCGCGTTCGTAGGATTCCATGCGCTGGGCCAGGGTTCCGGTTCGCGGCATCGGGCGCGGGTTGGCCGTTGCGCGGAGCGGGCAAGGCCAGGTTCGACTTCCTCGGCGGTGATGGATTCGCCCGCGGAAAGAAGCAGGACGCGCTCGACGACGTTGCGCAATTCGCGCACGTTGCCGGGCCAGGCATAGCGCTTCAAAATCTCCAGAGCCTCGGTGGAAAAATGTTTTTCCCGCCAGCCGTTTTGCGCGGCCACTTGCGAGGCAAAATATTCCACCAGAACGGGAATTTCCTCTTTGCGCTCGCGCAGCGGCGGCAGCACGATCGGAAACACGTACACGCGGTGAAATAAATCCGCGCGGAAAGCTCCCTGCTGGACCATCTCCTCGAGATTGCGGTGCGTTGCGACCACCACGCGCGCATCCACCGGAATCGGCTTGTCGCCGCCGACGCGCTCGACCTCGCCCTCCTCCAGCACGCGCAATAGTTTCGATTGCATCGTCAGCGGCATGTCCCCGATTTCATCCAGGAAGAGCGTGCCGCCCGCGGCCTGCTCGAATTTGCCGATGTGGCGCCCGGCCGCGCCGGTGAAGGAGCCTTTTTCGTGGCCGAACAATTCGGATTCGATCAGTTCGGCCGGGACGGCGGCGCAATTCAGCGTGACGAAAGGCCCCGCGTGGCGCGCGCTTTTCTGATGAATCGTTCGCGCGATGAGTTCCTTGCCCGTGCCGGTTTCGCCCAGGATGGCGACGCGCGATTCGCTGGCGGCCACGCGCTCCACTTGCGCCAGCAGACGCTCCATCGCGGGCCCTGACCAGATGACTTCGTGCTTGCCAAGGCGGCGGCGCAAATCGCGATTTTCATCCTCGAGGTGGCGCAGCCGCAAAACATTTTCGATGGTGACCAGAAGTTTTTCCGTGGAGAGCGGCTTTTCCAGAAAATCCACGGCGCCGAGCCGCGTGGCGCGCACCGCCGTTTCCACGCTGGCCTGGCCGGAAATCATGACCACCGGGCGTGGTCACGCCCATGGCCTTCAAATCCTCGAGCAGCGAGATTCCGTCCTTGCCGGGCATCACCACGTCGGAAAAAATCACGTCGAAGCGCTCGGCGCGGATCAATTCCAGGGCGCGCGCGGCGCTGTCGCACACGGTGGCCTCGTATCCGGCGAGGCGAAAGGCGCGGGAAAGAGACGCGAGCGTGTTCGGATCGTCGTCGATCAGAAGAAGATGCGGTTTGAGAGAAGTCATGATTTGAGTTCCGTGTTGAACAGGAGCGGCGGATCGGCCGGCGGGAACTTCGGCGTCGGGCGTCTCCGGGCGGTGGTTGCGCTGCTCGACGGGCAACTCGATGCGAAACGTCGCGCCGGCGCCGGGCTCGGATTCGACGGCGATTTTCCCGCCATGATCGCTGACCACGGACTGCACGATCGCGAGGCCGAGGCCGGTGCCGTGGCGCTTGCTGGTGTAGTACGGAGTGAACAGGCGGGCGCATTCTTCCGGCGTCAGGCCCGCGCCGGTGTCGCTGACTTCCATCTGCACCGAGCCGTTGCGCTGGGACGTGCGCACGGTGAGCGTGCCGCCCGCGGGCATGGCGTCCAGTGAATTGAGCACCAGATTTTCCAGCGCGCGGCGCAGCAGGATTGGATCGGCCTGCGGGCGAGCGATTTTTTCGTCCAGGTAAAGCTCCGGCGTGATCGGCGGCCGTCCAACGGCGCTCAACTGCGGCTCGAAAAGCTTGATGACGCCGCGGATGGATTCGTTGACGTCCACCGACTCGAATTCGGGCGGGGGCATCTTGGCAAAATCGCTGAAGCGGCTGACGATCGTTTTCAGGTTTTCCAGTTCGGCGCGCAGCGTCGCTGTGGATTCAAAAAATATCTCGTCGAATTGTTCGGAGGTTTGCTCTCGCGCGCGCTGCAAGTTTTCCACGGTCAGCTGCAGCGGGAAGAGCGGATTCTTCAATTCGTGGGCAAGGCGCCGCGCCAGTTCACGCCACGCGGCGACACGTTCGGTCTGCACCAGGCGCGCGCGCTGCTCGGCCAACTGGCGCGTCATTTCATTGAAGGCTTCGGCGAGCTGTCCGATTTCATCGCGCGAGTGAATCGCGACGCTCGCTTCCCAGCGGCCGGCGGCCACTTCGCGGGCGCCCGCGGCAAGCTCCTCGATCGGCCGAGTGACCCGCGCCGAAATCCACCAGCCCAGGATCAATCCGAGCAGGATCACGCCGCCGCCGACCAGAAGCGCCAGCGAGCGAATGAAATTGAGCATCTGCAGCAGGTCCTGGCGGGAACTTCCGACCAGCAGGACCGCCAGCAAATCGTCATCGCGCCCCATCAGAGGAATGGCGTTGAAATTTTCGGAGTTCGCTCCGCGATCCGACGTCGAATTAATTTCCTGCTGCTGCTCGCGCCGCGATCCCTGCACCTGTGTGATGAGCGGCGAAAACAATTCCGGCTGAGGCACGGCGCCGCGGACGTCGGTCAGCGCCGCAGGAACATATCCCGGCTCGAGATTCCGGTACAGCAGCGCGCGCATGCTCTCGGGCAGGACTAGCGTTGCCAGGAAATTCTGGTCGAGGCGCTGGCCGCCGATCAGGAAAATGCGCTTCTCTCCCACGCGAACCGTGCGCACGGCGAGCAGGCCAAGCTCCACCGAGTCCGGCAAGTCCACGCGGCGCAGGAAGGCCGGCTGCGAACCCCAATCGGGGACTGCGCCGACCCAGTCGTTCTTGTAGCCAAAGCGCGCGGGCCATTCCGAGGAGGAAATCAGCGTGCCGTCGTCGGCGACGATGTCCAGAAAATCGAGTCCTTGCGTCTGGGCGATGCCGCGCGCGTCGTTGTAATACTGCGAGGCGTCGGCCTGCGGGCGATTCAGGTCCATAGCCATGCGCAGCGTGGCTTCGGCATCGGCGATGCCTTGCACGCGGCGGGCAATTTCGTCTCCTCGCTGCGCGTATTCGCGGCGGAACTGCGCGACCAGCGCGTCGCTGCGCTGGCGGTCGAGTTGCTCAAACGCGCGGCGCGTGTTGGACGTCACTCCCCACGCCACCAGCGACACGGCCGCGACGATGGTCAGCGTGAAAAATGCCAGCAGCTTGGTGCGGAAGCTCATGGCGACGTCCCCGCAGCCGCTTGCGCGGGACCGAGCCACACGTCTTCCAGGCGCCAGCCGCCCCAGCGCGGCGCCATCCAATCGCGCACCTGCGGGCTGAGTCCGTAACTTTCGGAAACGTGGACCAGGGGAACGATACGAAACGCGTCGATCGGCGCGCGCTCGGCCGCGTAAGTTTGTTCCAGCGTTTCCATTTCCGTAGCCGGTTCACCAAATGACGTCAACAATTCCGCCAGAGCCGTTCCGGGATCGGGCGCGGCGATGCGGCGGCGCACCAGGCGCATGTCCGCGGACGCCATTTTCCCCGCTTGCCGGCTGCGCTGAAACTTGCACGGCGATCCCCGCTTCCTTCAAATTGACGGCCACGCGATCGGCCACGGCGCGCGCCTCCTCATCGACAGAATCATAGACCAGCACAAGGGGCGCGGGATGAGAATTTTCGCGGCCCGATGCGGCTAGCAGCTCTTTCGCGCGCGCCGCATCCGTGGAAATCGGAAACAGATGCGCGTAGCCCGAAATCCAGTTTGGCAGCAGGCTACCCGCAACCACGCCCTGGCGCTGCAGGATGACGTCCGCGATGGACGCGCGATCGATGGACAGAGAAATCGCCTGGCGAATGCGGGCGTCCTGCACAGCGGGGCGAGCGATGTCGAATTGCAGGGCAAAGAGCTCCACGGCGTCGCTCGAAACCGTGCGCACGCCGCGCTGCGCTTCTCGGCGGACTTGCGGTGCGGGCAACTCGACCACGTCGGCCTGGCCGAACTCGATGGCGTTGGCCTGTTGTTTCGGATCGACTCCCATCGTGAGTTCGATTTTGTCGACGAATGGACGGCCAGCCCAGCAGGATTCGTTGGCCTCCAGAATGAGTTTCGCGGGCGCGTCACTCGCGGGCCATTCGGCCACGCGAAATGGGCCGGTGCCCGCCAGCGAGCCATCGTCCGCGGTGCGAAAAATGAAATAGCGTCCTTGGGCAAGCATCGCCGGGAGAGCGGTTACAGGATGATCGGCCAGAATCACGATGGAATCGGAGGTTGCGCTCACGTCGAAAGAGTTGCCGAGCAATTGCTGAATGGCGAGCGCGGCGGCTTCCGGGGTGAGCGAGGCGCCATCGCTGAATTTCACTTCCTTGCGCAATAGAAACTGCCAGCGTTTCGATTGCGCGTCGTGCTGCCAGGAAGCGGCCAGCGCCGGTTGGGGAGCGCCGCGATCGTCGAAGCGCACGAGGCGATCGAAAACGAGCGAGTCCAAGCGTTCCGCAGCCGCCGCTCTCGCAAAATCCGAAGGCCATTGCCGAGGGTCGATGCTTGCGATCCGCTGATTGATTTGAACGCGCAAAGTTCCGCCGTACGCAGGCCGTGTCGAGGGCGCGGCCCGCAAAGTTACCGCATTGGCCGCCAGGAGGAGGATCGCTGCAACCAGCAGCGAAGGCCTACTGCGTGCACGAAATGGAAATTTGATAGGCCTCATAATTTCCTGTCCGCAGGTTGCGTACGATCGCCCTGGGCGGAGTGCCGCCGGACTGAATAGACATCACTGGTCCAGGAAAGTGCAAATAATCGCTCAGCGATTTTTCGACAATGATGCCCTTCACAACGGTCGCCTCGAAAAGTTGGATCGTGTCCGGTTCCGTGTAATCCCCAGACCCCGCGGCAAGATAAACTCGCCCATAGCCGCAACGATTTGGGACTGCCGCGACCTGCCCCCCCGGGTCGAGATGCGTAGTGCCCGGCAGCGCCACTTCAACCGTTTGGAACACCCGGCCGGGTGAGGGGACATCTACTGGAAGAGGATGGCATTCGACGAGCGCGCGAGTATTCGTATCGATATCGCAAATCTGCGGCCAGGACGTCACCATGACTCCATTTTCTGTTTCTGTCAGGAACATCCTTGGGTCGCGCGAGAAAATTTCGCTGTGGGGAATTGGAACGGCCGATACTGCGACACTTCCCACTTCACGAATGAGCAACGCGTCCGGTGCAAGCAAGAGCAAGAGATTCGCGCCGTTTGGCTTGTCCGCGATGGCCGCGTCGAGCACGCGCTGCGGACCTTCCCAGAATTTTTCGCTGTGGAGAGCGATTGGCATTCCACGCGAAACCGCGCGATTTTCCGAAGGCCGCGGAAAGGTGAGAAAAACGGCACGAGGGGAATCGCCCTGGCGGATTTTAGCGGTCCAAACGAAACTCGACATGTTTTCGGAAAGTGTGACGGCAATTTTGGCCTCTGCACCGCCGTTTTCCGCAATGCGAACTCCGAAGGTCTGCAGGCCACTCTTCAGATACTGCCCGATCAAGGCAAAATCATCCGGCCCAATGGAGGACAAATTTCGAATATCGAGGGCGACTTCCTCATGCGTCGTCATTGCCGCAGCGATTTTGCGCGCCAGTTCCTTCGCGGAGTCTTCCAACGTGGCGGAACGCGCGGCCATGGGCGTCCCCAGCAAGACGATCAGAAACAGGAGGGTGCGGCGGGAGAGGGCGGATCGGTTGATACCTGTCATCGGTGCGCTGCGAGCGGCCACGCGGAGAAGTAGGAGCAGGCTCTCGCGATGGCCGGCGCTGCGGGAAATCATAGCACAGGCGTGCGGGACGAATGACCGCGGGTGGAGCAACGTTGCGTAATGTTTATGGAGCATTTAAGTTTTGGTAGGACAGGCTTGAGCCTGTCGGGTTTGCTTTTCGGCCAATCTTAAAAGCAGACAGGCTGAAGCCTGTCCTACTGAACGCGCGTCCGCGCCCCGGGTGTGCCGGGACGCGGGCTGCGCACTGGCCACCGGCCGGGGTCGCGCTTGCTGAGGAAGAGCCTTCGCAGGGGCGGCGGTCCCTGTCCCGGATTCCGGCAAGCGGCCTGCAAGGGTTTAGGCCGGTGGAACTCAATTTTTTGCGGGCTCCCCTTGTGAACCCGAAGTGAGCAAGCCAAGGCCGCTCATTTAGTTTTCAAGACCTGCGCCTGTTTGCGGGCGGGCGCGGGCGCGTCCTGATCGGTTTCGTCGGTGCTGCTGGACGGCAGGCCTCCGGAAAACGCGGAGCGCAGGACGTCGGAGGCGAAGAAATTGCGGCCGTCGGTCGGGACCATGATGATTTGCAATTTGTCGGAGAGGCGCTCGGCGATAATTTTCTGGATCAGCATGGGGTTCTGCTTGAGGACGGCGGCTTCACCCTGCAGGCGCTCGGCATCGGCAGCGGCGGTCAGGCGAATGGTGTCGGCGTTGGCGGCGGCATTGAGGCGCGTGGTATCGGCATCGGCGGCGGCCAGGACGCGGCGGCGCTCGGCTTCCGCTTTGCTGTCCGTGATTTTCGATTGCGCGGCGGCTTCGGCGTTCTCGACGGTGGCTTCCTTGCGCGCCTGGGCTTCCAGGCGCGACTCTTCAATTTGCTTCTGCTTGAGGGGCAAGGTGTACTGCATGGCGTCGGATTCGGCCTTGGCGGCGATCACGCGGGAGGCGGCGTCGGCCTCGGAGTGTTTCAGTTGCCGCGCCTTTTCGGCTTCGGCTTGCAGTTCGGCGACCTTGACCTGCTTTTCGTAGATCGCCGTCTCGAATTCCATGCGTTCGCTTTCCTGTTCCTTCAGGAGAATTCCTTCGAGGCCCTTGGCGTACTCCTCGGGCAGGTGAACGTCGCGGAGCAGGACTTCCTTGACGACGATGCCGTCGGCACCGAGGCGGTCGGTGATGGTCTTCGTGGTCTTGGCGCGGAATTCGTCGCGCTTGGTGGAGAAGACTTCGCGCACGACGTAGTTGGGAGCCAGATCGCGGAACGCCGTGGACACGACGGGCGCAACGATTTCAGTGTCGATGGGCTGGGCCAGGTTCGCGTCAATGTATCCCAGGCGCTGCGGGTCCAGGCGATAGCGCACGGAGATGGCCAGGCCAATGGTCAGGCCTTCGCGCGTCTGGACGTTCAGGATTTCGTTCTTGGTGGCCGTGCCGGGGGCGGCGTTGGTCGTGTACAAGCGATCGCGCAGATCATAGACGGCCACGCGCTGCACCAGCGGCATGACCAAGTGCACGCCGGGATAGAGCGTTCCCGGCAAGCGCGCCGGAAATCTGGCTGATGCGGACTCCGCCCGATCCTTCCGGCACGAATGTGATGCTCATCGCCAGCAGCAGCGGCGCCCACGCCCAGCCAAACAACTTCGCGGCGAGCGACCACCGCACAGGGCGGCGCGTCCCCGCCTTTTCGGCCGCCCCGGGCTCCCCCGAGCCCATCAGCTTTTGGAACTGCATCGCCAGATACACGTCGTAGCCAACCACACCTGCCGCCGTGCCGAACATCGCGACGCCCGCGGCCATCAGCAACCACCTCAGTGCGAACATGTTTCCTACCTCCGCTCCCTCGAGTCTGTGCTCCTGCTCATCGAGGGGAATTTCAGTTTGCGCGCCTTATGCGGCGTGCCGAATCTTGTGCTCCGCCCGGCGGTTGGCCACATAGCGGACCGGGGCCACGGTGCGGCTGGTGGCCGGCAGCAGGCGGAACAGGCCTCGCAGGCCCCAGCCAGGTGATCCACAGCGCCAAGAAGAACGAAAGAAATACGACTTCGACCAGGAATGTCGCGCTCATAAAGGATCTCATTTGCGTGCCCTCGCTTTCCTCGCTTTGAGATATGGCACGGGAAGCGCCATTTCAGTGCATGTTGAAAATGGAGAGTTTGCGGCAAATTGGGCGAATTGATCGGCGTGGCTTGCGGAACACGGTGTGGTTTGTCACACGCGATTTGGTGCTGCCGATTCAGGAGTGAGCCCGCGCACAAGTTTCGATAATCGCAAATGTGCACCGGACTGATTCCGGGTATGGGAAGTCCCTCGCGGGACCGCGGAAAATTCAAAATCGCGTTGCCGCACAATCGTGAGAGAGGAGATTTGCGCCAGGTGGACTCTCAGCCCGCCGTGAATGCGAACGGCGGGTTGGGCTATACTGGGGATGAGGGCTGACGAGAAATGCGCGGCGAAGGAATCCAAATCGGGCGGATCAACGGGATACCGATCTTTCTGCATCCCAGCTGGTTCCTGATTTTTGCGCTGATGGCGGCCGGATTCTATTCCGGATTTGAGGCCCTGCACCTCAACCTCACAGGCTCGCGGTTGCTGGGCTTGGGAGTGATGACCAGCCTGCTGTTTTTTGGCTCGCTGGTGTTTCACGAAATGGCCCACAGCATCATTGCCAAGCATTACAAGATACCGGTGGTTTCCATCACGCTGTTTGTGTTTGGCGGAGTATCGCGCATTGCGCGCGATCCAGCGCGGGCGATCGAGGAATTCAACATCGCGGTAGCCGGGCCGATTTCCAGTTTCCTGCTCGCGGGAGGCTTCTGGCTGGTCTACAAGAGCGCGGGCTCGAATGTGGTCCTGAGCACTCTGGCGGGATGGCTGGCCTGGATCAATATTAGTCCTTGCAGCATTCAATTTGATTCCGGGCTTCCCGCTGGACGGCGGACGCGTGTTCCGGGCGATTGTTTGGGGAGCGACAAAGGATTACGCGAAGGCAAGCAGGATCGCGGCGCTGGCCGGGCAAATCGTGGGGTACGCCATGATCGGGGGCGGCGCGCTGGAGGCCCTCTACGGGTATAAGGGGCAGAGCAATGCGATCAGCGGGATTTGGCTGGCGTTTATCGGCTGGTTCATTTGAACGCGGCGCGGCAGAGCCGGGCGCAATCCGATGCGCGCGGTGCGCTGGAAGGATTGCGCGTGGCCGACATCATGACGCCGGAACTGCCCACGATCGGGCGCGAAATTTCGCTGGAGGATTATGCGCGGGAATTGATGCGCACGGGGCGGCGGGCGCATCTGGTGGTGGCGCATGAACAGCTGGTGGGGCTGATGACCGCCGAAGCGCTGCACTCGGTGCCGCAGGAAGATTGGGACGTCACTTCGGTGCAGGCGGTGATGCTGCCGAAGGACAAACTGCACTGGGCCGCGCCCGAGGAGCCCGCGCTGTCTCTGCTGGACCGCATGCGCACGATCGGGATGCAGCAGATGCCGGTGATTACGGGGGGAAGCGTGGTGGGGATCGTCACGCGCGATTCCATCTTGCGGGTGCTGCAGGCGCGGCATGAACTGAGTTCGTTCGCCAGGCAATAATAAAAAGTTGATTTTGGTGGCACAGGCTTCAGCCTGTGCGGTCTTCTTTTTGTGGATTGAGACCGCGCACAGGCTGAAGCCTGTGCCACTTTACCGGAGAACCGAATTCACTTTGCGCATCTGGGCGGCGAAATCGGCGGGGTTGTAATGGGAAGGATTCTGCAGCTGCTGGAACAAGCCGTTGATCGCGGCGCGGACTTCGGCTGCGTTGGCCGCTTTTTCCGTGCGCGAGTAGGCGATGAACAGCGAGTCGAGGGCCATGGCGGCCTGCTCGGCGGCGCGTTCTCCTTCGTTTGAAATTTCATCCGCATCGCTCGAAATCTTCTGCAGCAGGCGCAGGGTCGTCGCGGCGTCATAGGGCTGCGCGGCGATTTTTGCGGCTAATTGATTCGAGAGCGAAGCGGCGCCGGCGGCGGCCGATGCCACGGCGTCGCGGTCCGGATTCAGCTGGCTGAGCGATTTCGCAATCTGCGCGACTTGCTCGTCCAGGCGCGACGCGGCGGCGTCATCGACTTGATGCGCCAGTTCGCGGAACACGGCGAAGCGCGAATCATTCCACGGAGGGTCGCCGGGGCGGCGGCCGGCGTAGCCGCGCTCCTGGCGCCAGCTTTGTTCCGGGGCCGTTAAATCGTGGTGGCACGAGAAACATTGCAGCTCGGAATACTCCGGCCAATTCTTGCCCTTGGCGCGCCACGCGATCCGCTCCATCGACGCACGAAGCTGCACGGCTTGCCCAGTGCCCCAATCGCGCACGCCGGACCAGGCGTCGTTTTCCGCCGGCACTCCCGGAGCGCTTTCGCGCGGCGTTTTCCAGTGGCGCGGCATCACCGAGGAAAACGAATCGAGCTCGAAATATAAATCGGGATGGCCGGCGGCGATCATCTCGTGGTCGACGGATTTTTCCTGCGTGCCGAGGTGGCACGACAAGCACTTTTCCGTGCGGCGGATCAAGTTCCGAGTGTCGTACATTCCGGCGGCGATCGATTGCTCGTGCGTCCAGTTGCGCGTGGTGTGCGGGCCGAGCCACGCGGATGCCGGCCCGTGGCAGCTTTCGCAGCTGACGCCTTCGTTCAGCTCGAATGTTTTCGCGCGGGCGTCGGCGGGGACGTCGAGCGCGTGGCAGGCGAGGCATTTCGACGACTGCTCGGATTTTCCCAGGCCCAGGATGCGGCCCATGCGCTCGCCGACAGGCCCCGTCAGCGCGTCGAATGCTTTTGCGTGCTTGTCCTTGATGACCCAGATGCTGTACTCGTTTTGAAAAATGCGGCTATCGGCGCGAGGCTTCACGCTGCCGTGGCAACTGGTGGAACTGCAGGAGCCGGGGCCGGTGTATTTGCCGGTTTCCGCGGCAGGATGGGCGGGAGTGGGATCGGCGGCGCGGGCCGCGAGAGCGGCGACAAAAAAAATCGCGCCGACGCAGATGACAGCGCAACGCAGCGTGCCGCGCTTGGGTTCAGGCCCGATTCTCATTCCTTCGCTCGAATGGAGCGTAGCCTCGATTGCGCGGGCCATGTCGCCGGCTCGCGTCAGAATTTCTTATACTGCCCGAGGGAATCGAAGTCAACGAATGCGGAGCAGAATGTTTCCGTCGCTGCGATGGAAAGCGGCGCGTTGGTGAATGTGGACTCGCGCATCCGGGTCTGCTATATGAATTTTGGTGCGCTTGGCCGAACGAATGTCAGGCCCGCCTTGCCGGGGGGGGAGCGCCGCATTGATTTTTGAAGAGCTGAAAAATATCGCGCGGCAGCCGGACGGAACGCCCGTCGCGGCCGAAGACCTCCTGCAGCTTCCGGTATTCAAGGAAGCCTCGCCGCAATTCCTGAAGAAAAATCCGAACGCAACGATCTGGCGGCATTTCAAGCGCGGCGACATCGTGTGCCGCGAAGGCGAATTCGGCTCGACCGCGTTTTATATTCTGGAAGGCACGGCCAGCGTGCAACTGGCCAGCCCGATCGCGCACGTGAAAGCGCAAGGCGGGCCGAGCGGATTTTTCGGCCGGCTGACCAGCAAGCTCACCAGCCGGCTGGCCGCGCGGCAGGAAGACCGTCGCGAGGAGGAAGCGGACCGGCGGTCGATTCCCATCGATGCGCCCGTGGACCTGGCGTACGACCATCCCGTCGCCCAACTTGGGCCGGGCGAACTCTTCGGCGAAATGACGTGCATGAATTATTATCCGCGATCGGCAACGGTGCGCGCGGAAACCGATTGCACCATGCTCGAACTGCTGCGCAACGTTCTCGACGTGCTGCAAAAGAGCAAGACGTTTCGCGCGCAGTTGGACGAAACCTACCGCCGGCGCGCGCTGGACTCCCACCTGCGCAACGTCCCCATTTTTCGCGGACTGACGCAGGACTTCATCGACCACCTGCGCGACCGCGTGGAACTCCTGCGATTCGCTCCCGGGCAGACCATCTGCAAGCAGGGCGACGCCTCCGACAGTTTTTATCTGGTGCGGCTGGGATTCGTGAAAGTTTCCGAGGAGTATCCCGGGCGGCGAACTGGTGCTGGCGTATCTTTCGCGCGGCGATTATTTCGGCGAGATTGGATTGCTTGGAGGCGGAGGGCGCACGGCGTCGTGCACGGCGCTGGACCACGTGGAACTGGTGCGCATTTCGGCCGAGGATTTCCGCGCCATGGTCCAGCAGTTTCCGGACGTGCGGATCGGCCTGGAGAAAATTGCCGCGGAACGCCAGGAGGCCAATCGCGAGAGGCTTGCGGATGGTGCGCAGCGTGCCGCTGGAACGATTTCTTTCGCAAGGATTGATGGAGGCGCAGAGCCTGCTGGTTCTGGACCTGGAAAAATGCACGCGATGCGACGCGTGCGTGACCGCCTGCGCCGATTCGCACGACGGCGTCACGCGGCTGGTGCGCGAAGGACTGCGGTTCGAGAATTTTCTGGTGGCCACGTCCTGCCGGCAATGCCGCGATCCGTTGTGCATGGTCGGGTGCCCGGTGGGGGCGATCCGGCGGCGGAATTCGCTCGAAGTGATCATCGAGGACTGGTGCGTGGGCTGCTCGCTGTGCGCCAAGAATTGCCCGTATGGAAATATCAACGTGCATTCGTTCACCACGCAGGGCGACGATCATGAGCATCCGGGGCACAAAAAGGCCGTGGTGCAAAAGAAGGCGACCACCTGCGATCTCTGCACCGAGCAGGCGGAACCCAGCTGCGTCTATGCGTGCCCGCATGACGCCGCGCATCGCGTGGAGCCGCGCGATTTTTTTGCCGGAACGCTGGGGCAGCGCGTGGGCCGATCGGAAAGGCTCTAGTTTGGGAATGCGAATCGAGAGAATCAATCGTGCGCATTGATCACACGCATAAGCGCTGGCTCGTCGCGTCGCTCGCGATGTTGGGCGCGTCGGCGCTGGTTTACGTTCTCTATCGCGGCACGGGCGCGCAGCGGCATATCCATGGGCGGCACGGGGCTGGGATTGACGTTTGGAGTGATCGGCTTCGCATTCATGATTTTCGCGGGATTGCTGGGCGCGCGGAAGAAAGTTCCCGTGTGGCGCATCGGGCGCGCGCAAACCTGGATGCGCGGGCATCTGTGGCTGGGGTTGCTGAGCCTGCCGATACTTCTGCTCCACTCCGGATTTCGCTACGGGCATGGTTTGACGGCTGTGCTGATGACGCTGCTCATTATTGTGGTCGCGAGCGGAATTTTTGGCGCGGCGCTGCAGCATTACATGCCGCGAGTGATGACGCGCGAAGTGACCATGGAAACGATTTACGAGGAAATCGGCCACGTGCGCGCGCAACTGCTGGAGGAAGCGGAGGAATTGATCGCCAAGGCCACGGCGGTTCCGGAAAAAGCCGCGGCCGCCGGGGCCGCGGATTCGGCTGCTGCCTCCGCTACGGCCATTGCCGCCAGCGTTGCCGTTCCCGAGGGAAACGGCGCCGCTTCGCAATTTTTTCGACAAGGAATTGAAACCGTTTCTGGAAAAGCCGGAGGCGCGCGGGAGCGCGCTGGGGGATGCCGCGCAGGCGCGCAGCGCGTTTGTGCAATTGCGTACGCTGGTGCCGCCGGCGCTGCACGCCGCGATCGACGACCTGGAAAATATTTGCGAGGAGGAGCGGCAGCTGACGCTGCAAAGCCGTCTGCACGTGTGGCTGCACGGATGGCTGCTGCTGCATATTCCTTGTCGCTCGCCTTGCTTTTGCTTGGCGCCGCGCACGCGTTGATGGCGTTGCGATACTAGGACAAAACTCACGTGCCGCGAACACGCACAACCAAAAAACTCGCGCAGCGGATCGACCTGGAATATTTCAAGCGGCCGAGCCCTCTGCGAAGCTGGGCGTTTCGGCTATCGGTGGCGCTGCCGGCGCTCGCGCTCCTGTGGCTCGCGTGGCATGGAGTGCGCGGAGACCGGCGCGTGTATTCGGCGGGCGCACTTTCTTCCTCGCACGCGGTGCTGACCAGGCAGTGCGCCGCTTGCCACGTCACGCAGGTGGGATTTTTCAGCGAGAAAGCCGCCGACCAGAAATGCCTTGCCTGCCACGACGGCGCCGTTCATCAAGCGGCGCAGGTATTCACACCTTCCTGCGCTTCCTGCCACGCCGAGCATCGCGGCGCGATTCGCCTGGCGGCCACGAGCGACGCGGACTGCACGCAATGCCATTCCAATCTGACGACGCGCAACGGCGCGACCGCGTTCGCACGCAACATCGACCGCTTTGAGGGCGATCATCCGGAATTTGCCGTACTGCGCGCCGGGCATGGAGATCCCGGAACTATTCAGCTAAATCACTACCGGCATTTGCAGCCGAATCTGCTTGGACCAAATGGCAGCCGCGTGCAGATGGTTTGCATGGACTGCCACCGCTCGGCAGCCGACGCGAACGCTGCCTGGCCCTATGGAGATGGCACGAACGCAGCTGCCAATGCAATAGACTCAGGGACGCCTGGCGCGAAGTCCGCATTGCCCACCGTGTCGTTTCCCCGCGCGCGTATATGGCGCCGGCGACCTATGCGCGCACCTGCGCCGCGTGCCATTCACTGCAATTCGACAAACGGCTGCCGGATGCGGTGCCGCACGACACGCCGGAAACGATTCATCCATTCATCGTGGCCAAGCTGCAGGCGTACATCGCGGCGCATCCAGCCGATTTACGCGTGCCGCGCGATCCCAGCCGCGACCTGCCGGAGCAACCGATTCCCGCGGATTACCGCCTGCTGACGCCGCAGCAGTGGGTGGGCGAGCGCACGGCCGAAGCCGAGCAACTCCTTTGGCGGAAGACCTGCAAGCAGTGCCACACGCTGATTTTTGGGGGAGACGCCGCGCTGCCGAAAATCGCGCCATCGAATATCACCGCGCGCTACATGCCGCACGCGCGGTTCGATCACTCGCAGCATGGGCTGGTATCCTGCGAAAGCTGCCACGCGGCGGCGCTGACCAGCCAGCAGAGTTCCGATGTGCTGCTGCCGGGAATCGCGACGTGCCGCTCCTGCCATCACTCCGGCGCCGAAGCCGCCGAGTCGCGCTGCTTTGAATGTCACGCTTATCACGATCCGGCGCAGCGGAAAGCCGTGCATAGCGCCTTTTCATTGGCGGAATTGCAAGGTCACTCGAAGTAGAGGCACGACATGTCGTGCCCCTACTTCGGCGCCCTGCACAGTTTGTTCATCAATGATCTTGCCTCCGAGCGTAATTTCTACGGCAACTATTCCCAGGTATATTCAGCCAGCGCAAATATTTTTTTCTGAACAAAGACCCGCACCCTTGAATTTCTCAAGGGTGCGGCACCCGAGGGTTTCTAGCGCGGCGGACCGGGCGGGGCGTCCGTGACGGTGTAGAGCTTGCCGTCGCGCAGGTAAAGTTTTTCGGCTTCGGCGCGATTCAGCGGGCGGGCGCCGCGGCGGCCGAAGACGGCGAGCTGGTTTCCACTTTCGTCAACGGCGCGGTCGCGGTCGATTCCGCGCGAGACGGTGAGCGCGGGGCCGGCGGTGCGATAAGTTGCAATCAACTTGGGCGTGGGGCGCGGGCTGAAACCGTAGGATTCGTGCGAATCCGACGGTGACACGACTTGCAGGATGCGCAGTCCGTTGCGGCCGTCGGCCACGTAGGCGAAGACGCTGGCGTCGACCGCGCCGATTTTCACGTCGTTCACGTCGTTCAATTGGCCGTCGGCGGTAAATGTTTGATCGATGCGGGGATGCTCGGGCTGCTCGACATTGACCAGCACGATTCCATTTTTGCCGGCGGAAACATAGGCGTAGGTGCGCGACACGGTGACGTTGCGCGCGTCTCCCACCGGAACAAATGCGCCGGGCACGATGCGCGGGTGCGCGAGGTCGGTCGCGTCGAGGACTTTCAGTCCCTGGCGGTCGGCTACGAATGCATAGCGGAATTGCACGGCTACGCCTGTCGGCTCGGCGAGATCGGGCGCACCAATTTCCGCAGTGACACGCGGAGCGAGCGGATTGTCGAGGTCCACAACCACCAGGCCGCGGTCGCACAAAATATAGGCGTAAGTTCCGGCAATCGTGATCCGGCGCGCGCCGTTCAAAATTCCGCCCGGATTGAACGTGGCGGCTCGGCCGATGAAATTGTTTTGCGGATTTCCGTCGAGCAGCGTGCCAACCCCAGGATTCTTGCCCTTCAAATCCGGATTGCCGACGACGACCAGGCCTTCGTACTTGTCCGTGACGTAGAGGAAACCGTACATCAGATGGATCTTTTGTTCCTCGTTGGCGGGATCGTGCGTGCGCAAGGGATCGACGCCCAATGTCGTGGGAGTGGCCACGGCGGTCGCATACTTTGTCTTCACGTACAGACGCTGGCCGAGCGGGGAAACGGGCGCGGTGACCATGCGCTCGGAGAAACCTTTGTTGTCGATGTTGGCGACGTCGAAAACGCGGAAGCCGCCTGGCCCCATCGCCGCGTAGGCGTACTCGCCGCGCAACTGGATATCGAGAATATTGCCGTCGTGGCGGTACGCGGTGGTGAGTTCGCGCTGCCGCTCGACGTGCTTGCGGAAATCGTCGGGATAGGCCATGCGCTGCAGATCGCTGCCGATGACGGCTTCGGGCTCGTCGTGCTCGGCGGTGACGACGGCTTCAAATCCCTTGTTGCCCGCGGCCACGTAAACGTAGCGGCCCATGAAATTGAGAAAATTCGTGCCCTGCAGCAGGAGCATGGACATCCAGGCGTTGTTGTCGCGGGCGGCGGAAACATGGCAATCGGTGCATGACTTGGTTTCGCGGCGCGCGGACGGTGTGCGGCACGAAGGTGGAGAACGCCTGGCCGCTGAAGCCTTCGGCCGAAACCGTTTGCTGCGTGTTGTAGAGCCACTCGCGGTTCGCATTTTGCGAACTCACGAGGATCGCGCAGGAAGAGCGCGCGGGCGCGATGCGATGCCCGGTGACGGTGCCGTCGACCGCCAGCATGTAGCCGTCGTCGCGCAGCACCTGGAAATTGTAAGAAGTGTAGTTGCGCGTGGTGAGGCCTTCGTTGTGCAGCATGGGCGCTTCTGGTCGGCGGTCATCGAAAGGTGGCAGCCGAAACAATTCGGCGTCCATGAGGTGTGGCAGGCGTAGCAGGTCATGCTGCTGTTGGCGTGCGCGAGTTGCGATTCGTCCTTCGGCACGTCGCCCCAGGTGACGCCGTCGGTGCGCAGCGTCTTCGCCAATCGCGATTTTTCGTTGTAGTGCGGATTGCCCGGCGTGATGGAATCGAGCGTCTGCACCACTTCCCATTCCAGGTGCTGATCCATCATGGAGCGCTGATAGAGCTTGCCGCCGCGCCACTCGAAGCGGCGCTCGAGCCACGGCGTGCGCAAGGCTTCCAGGTGCGTGCCGCCATTGGGCGCGGCCGGACCCGAGGTGACCAGCGTCGCGCGCTGCGCAATCGTGCCGTGGCAATCGACGCAATCGAGTTCGATTGCGGCGCGCGGCTCGGCGTAGAGTTTTCCGCCGCCGTGGCTGTCCTGCTCGAAATGGCAATCGACGCACTGCATCCCTTTTTCCAGGTGAATGTCGGCAAGGTGCGCGGCCTTGTCAAATTTCTTCGGGTCGTCGGCCGCGACGGTCGCTTCCCTTTTCATCCAGCAGCCGGCCCTGCGCGGTCGCGCGCGAAGACGGCGCGGAAGAGCCAGCCGTGGCTGTGGAAGTCGGCGAACTGCGTATCTTTCAATTTGCCGTTAAATTCCGGGACTTCCGGTTTGCGTAAGAAAATTCAGATCCGACCAAAGTCCGCGCGCCGCCGCGCCTTCGGGATTGCGCTCGGACACGTGGAATTTTTCTTCTTCGCTCGGGATTGCGCTGCTGCTTCGGGTACATCGCGTCGCCGTCGGATTCGTTGTCCCACCAGGTGTAGCCGAAATATGTGGTCATCATGTTCGTGCCGGGATGAATGTGGCAGACCATGCATTGGCTGGAGGGAATCGAGCGCGTGAATTCGTGGCGGATCGGATGGCCCGGCTCGTCATGCGGGATCGTGGGATCGTTCGAGGCGCTGAAACCGCGATTTCCGAAGGGCGCGTATTGCGCGGAATGCGCGGCGGAGCGATCGTTCGCGTAAACCACGTGGCAGGCGGTGCAGCCGCTGGCGCGGTAATCGCCGGGCTGGTCATTCGTGCCGGGAAAGGAAAGCAGCGGGTCGAGCAGGCGCGTTTTCTGCAGGCCGAGAAAGACCGGGTCGGTGCGAAGCTCGGTGCCGAATCCGCGATTGCTGAGTTTGTCGTCGGGCTTGCCTGCATCGTCCGCGCGCACGGGCTCGCCGACCTCGCCTTTCGGGCCGCCGCCGCGCTCGAACACGCGCAGCACGTTGCCCGGCTGCGAAATTTCCCAGCGCTCGAGCGGAGTGATTTCGGGCAGCACGCCCTTCTTTCGGATTTCCTCGGCGGTCGGCGGCGGAATCGTTCGCACGGTTTGCGGCGCGCCATCGTGCGCGTAATTCTCGCCGAATCGCGTATCTTTGTGCGGATAGGCGCCGTTGTTATAAAGCGCCGCGCCCCAGAGCATTCCTCCCGTGGTCATCATGCTGGTGGAAACGTTGCGGACTTCCGAAGCGTGGCATCCGGCGCTGCCGCAGGTTTCCGCGGCGACGCGCAAATCTCCCGGATTGACGAAGCGCACGTACTCGGGACTTTCCTTCAACCACTCGGTGTAGGCGCGCTCGGGATTCGCCGAACGGTTCGCGAGTTCGGGATCGCGCGGCTGCGGATGCGCTTTCTGTTTTATTTGATTGTATTCGGGCTGAGCCGGCGGCGGCACCGGTTGCAATGCGGGCTTCGGCGTTTCCGCCGTGGCAATCCGTGCAACCCAAGCGCACGTTTCCGGTCGCGTGCATGGTGGGTTCATCGGTCGCGGAGTGGCAGGAGATGCATCCGGCGCTTTTGCGATCGGCTTCGAGCTGCGGCTGTGCCATGAGGCCGGCGGTTGCGTCCGGCCCGGAATTTCGATCGGCGGCCCGCAACGTCGTCACCGGGAATGCGCGCGGCCAAGACGGCCAGCAGCAGGCTCGCGGCAAGCGCGCTTGCGGGAAACACACGCCATCGGAAATTCAGGTTGTTCTTCAAAATTGAAATCTCACATTCGCAAATAGCGAAAACTGCGTTTTGCCGGAAAAAATATCGCGAAAGCCCTGCCCGGGTGAAAGCGCCGACGCGCCGCCGGTAATCGACATATTTTCGGAGAGCGGAGGCCGGTACCGGAAGCCGAGGCTGTAATCCATGCCGATCGTATTGTGAATCGGCGATTCAAACAGAAGCAATGAGATGGGAGCGGTGCGCTCAAAGCGCAGGTAGTTCACATTCGCGAAACCTGTCAGCTTCGGCGTCAAATCGAAATCCGCGCCCGCATTCAAAATGAAAATTCCGGGATTGACGAAATTCGCCTGGCCCTCCGTTTTGTCGGGCGCATGCTGGGCAGCAGGCTGTCGGGAGAAGTGAGCGCGACGCCCGTGCCGGTGAGGCGAATTCCTTCGCGATTCCAGAAACTGAAAATTCCGCCGGCAAATGCGGGATCGTCCACGATGGAATCGAACCCGGTGGCGCGGCCATCGCGGGGATTTGCGTCGCCGGAAGCGAAAAACGCGGAGAGTTTGTAGCGCGCCCAGTCCTTGTCGATGGAAACTTCGGCGGCGGCCATCTGCGCGTTGATGGTCACGGGGCGCCCGGCGATGGGATTGAGGCTGTCCGTGCCGAGCGCTTCGTAAAACGCGTGGTTGACGTTGATGGGGCCGAAATGGCCGTTCCCCGCCCAGCCGATGTAGGCCGCGCGGATTTCATGCGGCTGAAAAACGCCGATGGGCGCGGGCCGGGCGAGAAACCCGTTGTCATCGTAATGAACGCTGGGGTCGTCCTTGCTGTAATGAATGCTGAATTCGGTGGTGTAGCCGGGCTTGAGGAAATCCTGCATGTAGAAATTCGCGACGATCACCTGCTGGTGGCGCAGCGCGAAGGTAGTTGAGGCCGCTGTTGGTGTTTTTTTCGAGCAGATTGAAATAGGCGGCGTTGTATTCCCAGCGGTCGGAGTGCAGATTTCCGAACAGGCGCACGCCGGGCTGCTCATCGACAAAAATAAATCCGCGGAAATCGCTGGAAAATTCCTGAATGCCCGCGCGAACGGAGAGGAAATCGTAATTGGGACTGAAATCGCGGATTTTGTATTCGACGAAGGCTTCCTGAAGCCCCGCGTGCGCATCCAGGCGCGTCGTGCCGTCGGCCACGTCGATATTGACGATGCCGAGTTCCCGCGCGTTCAGATAATTCACGTTCACCGCGGGAGTGATGCGAATGCGCCAATCGACGGGCCGGAAGGAGGCGTCCCCATGGAAGAGATCGAAGGAAAATCGGAATGTCTGGTCGAGGGCGAACTGCTCTCCCTTGCCGAAAAAATCGGCGCTGCCGGGCTGCGCGGAACTGATGTTGCTGGTCGCGGGGACGCGGCGCTCTTCGACGGACGTGTCGGAGGTCGCCGTAATGTTCAGAAATGTTTGGCGCCCGAAAATCGGCTCGTCGCCCTTGAGGCGATTGCGATTGAAGGGGTCCCACCAATGGCTTGCGCGCACGTACGGATATTCGCCGCTGCGGCCGTAGCGATTCCACTCGGGCATGGCGATGTTCCAGCGGTCCGGCGCGGGCAGGAACACTTCTTGCGCGGGCGGAAGAATTTCCGGCGCGGCGATTCCCTGCCCGGGTTCGGCGTCGGGACGCCGGCGCAGTTCACGATAGGAAGCGGCCGGGGTCACCGGCTTCGGACGGCGAGGGACGGAGGGCCGAGTTGAGGCAAGCGCGGCAGGCGGGAAGCCGGCGCAGCAGCAAGCGTCGAAGGCGCGAGCGTCAACTCGAGGGTCACGACGTCGCCTGCATCGAGGCGCAGGCCATCGCGCGTCATTTTCTCGAAGCCATCGCCCTCGGCCAGCAGCAAATACGTGCCGGGCGCGAGATCGGTGAGGCGGAAGACGCCCTCGGCGTCGGCGGAAATCGTTCGCGTGGCGCCGGTCGCGCGATTGGTGAGAGCAATCAAGGCGCCGGCAATTCCGCGTGCGGAAGCGTCCCGAATGCTTCCCTGCAGGGCTGCTGTTTTTATTGGCGATTGCCGGGGAATTCGCTGCTCCTGCTGGGATGGAAACGACTGCGGCGGAAAAGCGCGATGCCGGAATTGCGGCGCGCAAAGCCAGCATCCGGGCAGAGGAGTCGCGTATAAGAAGCGTTGGCCGGGCGGCGCGGATGCGGGCGATGCGCTTTCGCGCGAATACGATTGCGCCGGGTCAAGATTGCCGCGTGGCGCGTTCGCGCGCCGCCGCGAACCGATGCCGCCGCAGGCAGCGCGCCGGCCAGCAAAGCGCACGCCAGCAACAGGCCCAGGCAAACTCTGCGGATGAATTCGGATGCGTTGTGCATCCAGTTGATCTCGGTTCCCCCATGCGCGATTGGCATTCCGGCAGCCGCGTCTAGCTAACAACAATCTCCAGCACGCGGCAAGGAGTTTTGGCCCGGCCTGATACGTGTTTGAAACATTTGCTCCGGCGGAGGGAATGCCTGAAAATCGCGTTTCCATGCCGCGGCGAAAGCCGCTATGCTGGCCTGCCGAGGATCTTGCATGACAACCGATCCCCTCCAACACCGTGCTTGCCTTCGATGTGTACGGCACGCTCATCGATCCATTCCACATGGAGGAGCATCTGCGGCCCGCGTTTGGCGAGCGGGCGCGCGAGGCATCCGAATTGTGGCGAAGCAAACAGCTGGAATATTCCTTCCGCCGCGCGCTCATGAAAAAGTATGTGGATTTCACGCAGTGCACCGCGCAGGCGCTGCGATTTGTGTGCGCGCAGCTTGGCGTCACGCTTTCGGAGGAAGCTCTAGCGGGATTTGATGAACCAGTATTTGAAGCTGCCGGCTTATCGCGGATGTTCCCGCGGCGCTGGAGTCGCTTGCGGCGCGAGGATTCAAGATTGTGGCGTGCTCCAACGGAACCGAGAGCGCCGTGCGCGGCCTGCTGGAACATGCGGGAGTCCTGCCGCGATTCAGCGGGATTGTGAGCGTGGACCAAATCCGCACATTCAAGCCGGACCCGGCGGTGTACGAATATCTGGCGGCGGAAACGCGCGCGGCGAAGGAAAATATCTGGCTGATTTCCAGCAATCCATTTGATGTGATCGGAGCGAAAGCTTGCGGTTGCGGGCGGCGTGGGTGCGGCGCGATGCGAAGCGCGCGTTCGATCCGTGGGAGTATGAGCCCGATGTGGTGGTGCGGACTGAGATCTTGCGAGCAGTTGAACTTGGCTGAGCGGACAATGAGTTCGGATTCGCTTGGAATTTAGTGGCACAGGCTTCAGCCTGTGGAATTTCGTTCGAACGAGACATTCTTGCAGCAATTAAACACCACAGGCTGAAGCCTGTGCCACTGGTAGCCATTTCCTGTTTGCGATTCCCGCACAATTTTGCCGCGCGTCTTGAGCGCCTCTCACGCGATGTGATAACTAAGCATGGACCTCTCATGGCCTCTTTCATCGGTGAAATCACGCGACGCGCATTTTCCCGACGATCTTTTTTTCGCAATTCCGTTCGCGTTCGCCATTTTCTTGACGAGCTGCAGAGGCGCCGTCGGGAAGCTTGACTTCCTTCACTCCCCCGCCGGTGACGAGCCTGAGCGCCGCGGACGTCACGGCGCTGGTGCAGGCCGCCGCGCAGGCCGCCGATCCGAACACGATGGTCATTGCGGTGGTGGACCGCGCTGGGCGCGTTCTGGGCGTGTACCGCAAACCCGCGGCGCCGACGCTGGCGACCGGAAATTTCGGCGCGCAAGTGGATGCGAGCGAACTTGCGGTGTCTCTCGCCCGCACGGGCGCGTTTTTCAGCAACGATCAGGCGCCGCTCTCTTCGCGCACCGTGCGCTTTATCAGCGGGATCCATTTTCCGCCGGGAATCACCAACACGCCCAATGCCGCGCTCTACGGAATCGAAAATTCCAATCGCGGGTGCACGCTCTCCACAAATTATGCCGCCGGGCAAAGCGTGCCGCCGGCGCGATCGATCTCCGGGGCAACAACGGGCCTGGGAATCGCCACGGGCAAAGCGGATTTGAATGACAGCGATCCGAACGCGGTGAATCCGGGCGGCGTGCCGCTGTTTCGCAATGGCAGCTTGGTTGGCGGCATCGGAGTGGCGGGCGTCGCGCCCGAAGTCGCGGAATACGCCGCGTATGCGGCGGCGACGTCCAATGGATTTGGACCCACGCCAGCCGCGCCCGGCGTTGTGTTTATCGACGGCGTGGCGCTGCCGTTCGTGAATCAGACGACGCGTCCCTCCGGCGTGGGCGCCGGCAACTTTAACGCGGCGCTCTTTGTCGTGGGCCCGACGGCAAGTCCGGGGCCGCCGCCGGAGGGCACGCTGGTTACGCCCGCCGCGGGACCGCTCGGCGGGCTTTCCGCTTCGGACGTCACGCAAATCATCAACAACGCAGTCTCGACGGCGAACACGACGCGCGCCGTGATTCGCCTGCCGATCGGGTCGTCGGCGCGCATGGCGATTGCGGTCGCCGATCTTGACGGGACGATTATCGGGATGTACCGCATGGCGGACAGCACAGTGTTCAGCATCGACGTGGCGGCGACCAAGGCGCGCAACATGGTGTACTTCAGCGGCGGCGCGCGCACGGCCGGCGATCTGACGGGCGTGCCGATGGGCACGGCGGTCACCAATCGCACGATTGGGTATGGCGCGCAGCCTTTTTTTCCGCCGGGGATTGACGGCAGCGCCGCGGGGCCGTTTTTCAATTTGTATCAGCAGGACGTGGCGAATCCGTGCACGCAGGGATTTGCGGTGGCGGGGCCGAATCAGAGCGGCGTGGTATTTTTTCCCGGGTCGGTGCCGCTGTATCGCAACGGAAACCTTGTCGGCGGACTGGGCGTCAGCGGCGATGGCGTGGATCAGGATGATTTCGTGGCGGCGGGGGGATCGGCGGGGTTTGAAGCGCCGGCGGCGATTCGCGCGGATCAGGTGATCGTGCGGGGAGTGCGGTTGCCGTATTTGAAATTTCCGACGAATCCGACGAATTGAGTTTTCTTGCATCGCAAACAGAACTGCAGCGCCAGCGGGAAATCACATCCAGGTTTTTCTCTTCTCGTGTGAGTCCTCTGTGTTCATGAACTCTGGTTGAGATTCTTCGCTTGCTGGAGCGAAATTTAAAGGCTTTAACACAGAGCGCGACAGAGGACACAGAGAAAAACAGAGAGTAGAGACGGAAACTTACCCTTCGCGCAGTTTGTGGCCGGCGAGGTTGCCGAGGCCGTCGTAGGCGGCGTATTTGTAGAGTTCGGAGAGCGTTGGGAAATTGAAGACCATTTCTATGAATTTGTCGATCGTGCCGCCGGCTTCGAGGACGGCCATGCCCAGGTGGATCAGTTCCGTGGCGCTTTCGCCGAGGATTTGCACGCCTAGCAGTTGCTTCGTCTCCGGCCGGAAAATCAGTTTCAGGATTCCGGAAGCGTCGCCGATGATCTGGCCGCGGGCGTTGTTGGCGTATTTCGCGCGGCCTACTTCATACGCGATTTTCTTTTCGCGGCAGGATTCCTCGGTTTCGCCCACGGCGGAGATTTCCGGAATCGTATAAATTCCCATGGGGAGCTGCGACGCGAGGCGCTGCTTGTAGGGAAAGCCGAAGGCGTGGCACATGGCGACGCGGCCCTGTTCCATGGACGTGGAGGCGAGGGCGGGAAATCCGATGACGTCGCCAGCGGCGTAGATGTGGGCGACATGCAGTCTGGTAGCGATCGTTCACGTCGATGTTGCCGCGCGGATTGATCGGAGAGTCCGCTCTTTCCAGGGCCAGGCCGTCGACGGCGCCGCGGCGTCCCGCGGCAAACAGCGCGGTCTCGGCTTTTACAATTTTGCCGGAGTTGAGCGTCATCCAGATTCCGCCCGGCGTCCACTGGGTGCTCTTCGGCCTGTCCTGAAATACAATGTTCAATCCAAGATTCGCAAGATGCGCGCGCAATCGCTCGGAAATTTCCGCGTCCAGGAACGGAAGCAGGCGCTCGCGGCCATCGATCAGCGTGACGGCCACGCCCATGGCGGTGAAAATCGACGCGTACTCGCAGCCGATCACGCCGCCGCCCACTACGATCATGCTTTTCGGGATGCGGTCCATCGCGAGGATGGAATCGGAATCGAAGACGGATTTGTCGTCGAACGGAATTTCCGGCGGGCGGTGCGGCTTGGAGCCGGTGGCGATCAAAATCATTTCGCCGCGCAGGGTTTGCACCGCGCCGCGCGCGCCTGCGATGTTGATGGTGTGCGCGTCTTCAAAACTGGCGGTACCGCGGATGAGTTCGATTTTGTGGGCGGCAAGGTTGGTCGCGATTTTCAGGCGCTCGGCGGAAACGACCGCGTCCTTGCGGTGCATGAAGCCCTGCACGGTGAGGCCTTCGCGCAGGGAATAATCGATGCCGTAGAGGCCGCGCTGGCGCAGGCCGGAAAAATAGAGCGCCGATTCGCGCAGCGTCTTGCTCGGCACCGTGCCGGTGTTGACGCCCGCGCCGCCGAGTTCCTCACGGCGTTCGATCAGCGCGACGCGCTTGCCGAA
Organism: Terriglobia bacterium; assembly: GCA_963779275.1. Classification (GTDB taxonomy): domain Bacteria; phylum Acidobacteriota; class Terriglobia; order Acidiferrales; family UBA7541; genus Palsa-360. The sequence continues at coordinate 352,862 of CAVZXL010000010.1, read as the reverse complement.
GTAGGCGGCTTGCGCCGCGCCTTTTTCTCCGGCTGGGCCGGAACCGATTACGATCAGGTCAAAGGATTCCACGTTCAGCGCTCCCTCGCTCCGCAAAGATTATGCCCCTGATTGTAATTGAACTGGATAAACTGTGGATCGATTACTAGTCGTGGCGTGCTGTTCTCCTTTCCCAACGCACTCCATTGACAACCCCTCCCTCCTCCGACATCCTAGGCTCACAGGTCTGGGTGAATTGTTTTCAACAAACGCCGCCCCGGGCCTGACCTTTGTCCCGGAGTCTTGCGAAATGTCATTGCCCAGCGACAAGAATCTTTCCGCACTGCTCGATGAACGGCGCACGTTTCCTCCCTCGGAAGAATTCAAGAAACAGGCCAACTGGAACGATCCGGCGATTTACGAGCGCGCGGCGAAGGACCCGGAAGGATTCTGGGCCGCGGAGGCGAAGAATCTGGATTGGTTCAAGCCGTGGGAGCGCGTGCTGGAGTGGAACGCGCCGTGGGCCAAGTGGTTTGTGGGCGGGAAGCTAAACGTCACGCACAACTGCGTGGACCGGCACGCGCACTCGGCACGGCGGAACAAGGCGGCGATCATCTGGGAGGGCGAGCCGGGCGATACCCGTGTGCTGACGTTCGGGATGCTCGAGCGCGAAGTGAACCGGTTTGCGAATGCGCTGAAGGGGCTGGGCGTGGTGAAGGGCGACCGCGTGGCGATTTACATGGGCATGGTGCCGGAGCTGGCGATTGCCATGCTGGCGTGCGCGAAAATCGGCGCGGCGCATTCGGTGGTGTTCGGCGGATTTTCGGCGGAGGCGCTGCGCGAGCGCATCAACGACGCGAAGGCGAAGGTGTTGATCACCGCTGACGGAGCGTGGCGTCGAGGCACGGTGGTGGCGCTCAAAGCCAGCGTGGATGAGGCGCTGAAAGGGACGCCGACGATTGAAAAAGTGGTCGTCGTGCAGCGCGTGGGAAAAGCGGCGCAGATTTCGATGGAGCCTCTGCGCGATCACTGGTGGCACGAACTTGTCGCGGGAGCCTCTGACGAATGCGCGGCCGAGCACATGGACGCCGAGGACATGCTGTTCATCCTGTACACCAGCGGCACGACGGGAAAGCCGAAGGGCGTGGTGCATACCACCGCCGGTTATTTGCTGGGCGCGAGCACCACGCACCGCTATGTGTTTGACATCAAGGAAGATGACGTCTACTGGTGCACGGCCGATATCGGCTGGGTGACGGGCCACTCGTACATCGTTTACGGTCCGCTCGCCAACGGGACCACGACCGTGATGTACGAAGGGACGCCCGATTTTCCCGACCGCGGGCGTTTCTGGGAAATCATCGACAAGTATGGCGTGAATATTTTCTACACGGCGCCGACGGCGATCCGCACGTTCATGCGCTGGGGCGAGGATTGGCCGGCAAAATACAAGCTTTCATCGCTGCGGCTGATCGGCACGGTGGGCGAGCCGATCAATCCCGAGGCGTGGATGTGGTATCACGAGCACATCGGCCACAAGCGCTGCCCGATTGTCGATACCTGGTGGCAGACCGAAACCGGCTGCATCATGATTTCTCCGCTGCCGGGGATCACGGCCACAAAACCCGGATCGGCCACGCGACCTCTGCCCGGGATCGCCGCCGAAGTGGTGGACCTAGAAGGAAAACCGGTCGGGCCGGGAGGCGGGGGCTATCTGGTGCTGACCAAGCCATGGCCGTCGATGCTGCGCACCGTGTACGGCGATCCGGAGCGCTACGTGCAGAATTACTGGTCGCGCTATCCGGGAATTTATTTTACCGGCGACGGCTGCAAGATGGACGAGGACGGCTATCTCTGGCTGCTCGGGCGCGTGGACGACGTGATGAACGTTTCGGGCCACCGCATTTCGACGTATGAAGTGGAGAGCGCGCTGGTCGACCACGTTTCGGTGGCGGAAGCCGCGGTGATCGGGAAGACGCATGAGATCAAGGGCCAGGGAATATCCGCGTTCGTCACGCTGAAGGAAGGCATTGCGGGCACCGACGCACTGAAGGACGAATTGAAGAATCACGTCTCCATGAAAATCGGATCGATCGCGAAGCCCGACGATATTTTCTTCTCCGCCGAGCTGCCCAAGACGCGCAGCGCGAAGATCATGCGGCGCCTGCTGCGAGATATCGCCGAGGGACGCGTGCTGGGCGATACGACGACGCTGGCCGATCCTACGGTGGTGGCGAAGCTGAAGGATCAGTATAAGGACGAGGGGTAAAAAGTCGCGCCCTTGGTCCGCGATTTCGGCTGCCGCCATGTTCGCGATTTGCTTCCGGCGGTCCCAACTCTTGCAAATCCTCTCCATCTGTCATACCCTTCCGCATCCAACGGAGGAAAAACCATGAAAACCAATTCACTCCTGTTCGCAGGGATTGCGTTCGCGCTCGCATTCCAGCTGGGTTGCTCCGCAGGCTCCGCCGCCGGCGCCACCCGATACCCGCGCCGCGGATGAACAGGCGATTCGCGACGGAGAGGCCCAGTGGGTAAAGGATTTCGCCGCGAAGGACGTGGAAAAAGTTGTGTCGCACTACGCCGACGACGCCGCTTCGATGATTCCCGACATGGCTTTGATGACCGGAAAGGACGCGATCCGCGCCGGGTTGAAGGAAGAATTTTCCGATCCGAACGCCTCGCTGAATTTTCATCCCACAAAAGTCGAAGTGTCGAAAGCTAGCGATCTGGCTTATTCACAGGGCGTGTATACGTTTGTGAGCACGGATCCCAAGACGAAAAAGATGGTAACCGAGAGCGGCGGTTACGTCGAAGTCTACAAGAAGCAGCCGGATGGAACCTGGAAGGTGGTCGAAGACATCGCCACGCAAGCGGCTCCGCCGACGCCGGTGAAGGCCGCGAAGTAGGGCTTGAAGGAGTTACGCTGCGAAGATTCGCTCCTGCCGTAAACCTCTTCGCTGGCGGTTGACGCATTGCGCCGCTCAACCTAACATAGGGCAATGCTTCCCGATCCCCAGACACCGGCAGAAGTGTCTCCCGGCTGCGCACTTGCCGACCAGTTGGGCCGGCCTGTGCGCAGCCTGCGGCTCTCGGTGACCGACCGTTGCAACCTGCGATGTAATTACTGCATGCCGCAAAAAGAATACGTCTGGCTGCCGCGCCAGCAATTGCTGACGTTTGAGGAAATTGCGCGGCTGGTGGAAGTGTTTACGTCGCTGGGCGTTAGCGACGTGCGCTTGACCGGGGGCGAACCGCTGCTGCGGCGAGATCTTCCAGACCTGGTTCGCATGCTCGCCGCAAATCCCCGGATTCGCGATCTCGCGCTGACAACCAACGGCGTATTGTTTGCCGAGCAGGCCGAAGCGCTGCGCGACGCGGGGCTCGGTCGCGTGACGCTGAGCCTCGATACGCTGCGGCCGGAGCGATTTCTGGCGCTGGCGGGCCGCGACACGCACGCGCAAGTGCTCGCGGGCATCGCCGCCGCCGGGCGCGCGGGGTTCACGAAATCAAAAATCGATACGGTGGTGATTCGCGGCGTGAATGACGACGAGATGGCCGACCTGATCGAGTACGGGCGCCGCGCCGAAGCCGAAGTCCGCTTCATCGAGTACATGGACGTGGGCGGCGCGACCGATTGGTCGCTGGACAAAGTTTTTTCGCGCGCCGAAATGCTGGAGCGGCTCGCGAATCGCTACGGCAGCGTCGCGCCGTTTGAGCAGCGCACATCGGCTCCCGCCGAGCGCTTCGTGCTGCCCGACGGAACCGTCTTCGGCATCATTGCTTCGACCACCACGCCCTTCTGCAAGAGCTGCGACCGCAGCCGGCTGACCGCTGACGGCCTCTGGTACCTGTGCCTGTACGCGCAATCGGGCGTCGATCTGCGAAAAATGCTGCGGGCGGGCGCGCCGCCAGAAGAACTCGCCGCGCGGATTTCTTCAGTGTGGCGCGCGCGCGCCGATCGCGGCGCCGAATTGCGCGCGGCCACCGGGCATCGCGGCGTGTTCATCGGCATCGATCAACTGCGCCAGGATCCGCACCTGGAAATGCATACGCGCGGCGGATAAACATCACCCTCAGTTCCCGCGCCAAGATCGAACTTGACCCTCCGATGTGACCGGTATACAACGCTTCAGCGGCGGTTTCCCCAGCAAAATAAGGAGACAAACGTGAAGCGACTCTTGGATCGTCCCCGAAAATCTGTATGGATTGCACTGCTGTGCGCGGCCATTGCGGCGTCCACGGCGCCGACTTCCGCAAAGGTAAAGCGCATTGTCATCGACAAATCCAAGAGCGAGGCAGAAGCCTACGGCGGAAAATCGTTTGGCAAGGCCGGGGCGTACGAAAAGGTCGAGGGCACCGCATACGGCGAACTCGATCCCAAGGACCGGCGCAACGCCGTCATTCAGGATATTCAACTGGCGCCGCGAAATTCGCGCGGCATGGTGGAATACAGCGTGACGTTCATGCTGATCAAACCCGTCGATATGGCGAAGTCCAGCGGCGTGCTGTTTTACGAGGTGCAGAATCGCGGAAGAAAAATCGATCCCGGCGGGAGCGCCGAGGGGCACGCGTACCTGATGAGCGGCTGGCAGGGCGAAATTCCGCCGTCCTCGGGGCCGAACGATACGGTGGCGGAGACGCTGCACGTGCCGACGGCGAAAAATCCGGATGGCTCCTCCATCACGGGGCCTGTGCTGGGACGGATCAAGAATTTCAGCGGCAACACGGCGCCGCTGATGGTTTATACGCGCCCGATTCCGTATCTTCCGGCGACGCTGGATACGAAGAAAGCGTCGCTCACCAGCCGAGCGTCCGAGGGCATCGACGGCGCGAGCGGCCCGATCACAAAAATTCCGGACACGGACTGTGCCTGGGCCGACTGCACGAAAACGGCTTTTCCCGGGACGCCCGACCCGCACCAAAATATGCCTCAAGAACGGGTTCGATCCCGCGCTGCTGTATGAAATTGTTTTCACGGCGAAGGATCCTCTGGTGCTGGGCATCGGCTTTGCGGCCACGCGCGATCTGGTTTCGTTTTTCCGGCACGCAAACCAGGACGATTCCGGCAGCGCCCAATCCGCTGGCCGGGAAAATATCCTACCGTTGTAAGCCAGGGCGCCTCGCAGTCGGGAAATTATATTCGGTCGTTCATCCACCTCGGTTTTAACGAGGATGAATCCGGGAAAATTGTGTGGGACGGCGCCATGCCGCACATCGCGGGCCGGCAATTGCCGCTCAATGTGCGCTTCGCGCTGCCTGACGGCGCGTCGGATCCTTATGAGCCCGGCAGCGAGGCGATCCTCTGGTGGAGCGATTGGAAGGATACGGTTCGCGGGCGCAAAAACGCGGGACTGCTGGACCGCTGCCGCGCCACGCAGACTTGCCCGAAGATTTTCGAGACTTTTGGTTCGACGGAATTCTGGGATCTGCGCATGTCTCCCGATCTGGTGGGCACGACCGCCGCGGAAGATATTCCCCTGCCCGAAAATGTCCGCCGCTATTATTATCCGGGCACAACGCACGGAGGCGGCGCGGGCGGATTCAACCTGGCGGCTCCTGCCGCGGCGCGCGGACGCGGCGGAGCGTGCGTGCTTCCGGCCAATCCGAATCCGGAATCGGATTCGGAGCGCGCGCTGACGGCGGCGATGGTGGACTGGATCGCGAAGGGCACGCCTCCTCCGGCAAGCGCGTATCCGAAGCTTGCCGATGGAACTCTCGTGCCGGCGACGAAGGCCGCGACGGGATTTCCATCCATTCCCGGTCTGACGTTTACGGATCATTTTGAAAATCCGCTGATCGATTACGATTGGGGCCCCGATTTCAAGTACGACGACGTTTCCGGGATAATTTCCAAGGAGCCTCCGGTGATTCGCCGGGCGTTGCATTTGCTCGTTCCGAAAGTGAATGAGGATGGAAACGAAATCGCGGGCGTGCCATCGGTGCTGCATCAGGCGCCGCTGGGAACTTATTTGGGATGGAACATCACCGCGGGAGGATTCTTCAAGGGCCAGATGTGCGAGTTCACGGGGGCGTATGTTCCGTTCGCCAAGACCAAGGCGGAGCGGATCGCGTCGGGCGACCCGCGGCGTTCGCTCGAAGAGCGCTACGCCAATCACGATGCATACGTTGCGGCCGTGCGAGCGGCGGCGGAGAAGGCTGTGCGCGAACGATACCTGCTGCGCGAAGACGCGGACCGGCTGATTCAGCAGGCCGCGGCGAGCAATGTTTTAAAATGACGTTGTAGGACAGACACTCTTGTCTGTCTGGTTTTTGCGATGGGAAAGAAAAAAAAAGAGGACAGACAAGAGTGTCTGTCCTACAACGGTCATTCCGAAACTACTTTCTCGATGCGGCGGTCGGGGATGAACCACATCATCGCGACGCAAATGTACAGCGCGATAGAAATCCTCGTGATTCACGAACGCCAGCGCGACGGCCGCGGTGTAAATCACCACCGAGAGGATGCCCTTGAAATCCGCGCCCACGGCAAGCGCCAGCGCGGAATCCTTCCCTTGCAGAGCGATCAGGCCGCGCTCCAGAATGTAGTAGGCGAGTCCCGGCCATGAACAGCACCACTCCATAGAGCGCCACGGGCACGGCCAGGCGGTGATGTTCTCCCATCCAGGCCGTGATGAACGGCACCAGCGACAGCCAGAACAGCAAATGGAGATTGGCCCACAGGACGAAGCCGTTCACGCGGCGCACGGCGTGCAGCATGTGATGGTGATTGTTCCAATAAATGCCGACAAAAACGAAACTCAGCAGGTAGCTGAGAAACACCGGGAATCACCGGGCGCAATGCGGCCATATCCGATCCTTGCGGCACCTTCAATTCCAGGACCATGATCGTGATGATGACGGCGAATACGCCGTCGCTGAATGCTTCCAGGCGCCCTTTGCCCATTTGCGATGCTCCTTCGGTGAAAGACATCCTAGCCGAACGGGCCGCCGCGGCGAAGTTGGATTTTCATTGCGCGGGGAACGAGCATTGCACGAACGCCGGTTCAAAACTTCCGCAAATCCCTGTATAGTTTAGCCATGCCCTTGAGTGTCAAAACGCGGCGGAAGTTGCGGTCCTGGCGCACGCGCGCGCGGGAATTGCGCGGCGTGGTGCGGGGGCTGTTCTCGACGCGGCATCCGCTGCTGGTGCACATCATTCCGATCCGGCGCTGCAATCTGGCCTGCACGTACTGCAACGAATTCGACGATTTCTCAAAGCCGGTGGATACCGCCGAAATGCTGCGGCGGATCGACCAGCTGGCGGATCTGGGCACGGCCGTCGTTACGATCAGCGGCGGGGAGCCGCTGCTGCATCCCGATCTCGACCAGATCATCGCGCGCATGCGGCAGCGCGGAATTCTTTCCGGGATGATCACCAACGGCTACCTGCTGACGGCCGAGCGCATCGAGCGGCTGAACCGCGCGGGCCTGGAATATCTGCAGATCAGCATCGACAACGCCATGCCGGACGAAGTTTCGAAGAAGAGCCTGAAGGTGCTCGACCAGAAATTGAAGCTGCTGGCCGATCACGCCGTGTTTCAGGTGAATATCAATTCGGTGCTGGGCAGCGGAGTGAAAAATCCGGAGGACGCGCTGGCCGTGGCGCGGCGCGCGCAGGAACTGGGGTTTACGAGCACGGTGGGCATCCTGCATGACGGCGCAGGGGCAGCTGAAGCCGCTGGGCGGGCGCGAGATCGAAATTTTTGAAGAGATCATGGGCATGGGCAAGCGCGGATTTTCGCGCATCAACGGATTTCAGCACAATATCGCCAAGGGCAAGACCAACGACTGGCGATGCCGCTCCGGCTCGCGCTATCTCTACATCTGCGAGGATGGGCTGGTGCACTGGTGCTCGCAGCAGCGCGGGTATCCGGGGATTCCGCTGGCGAAATACACGGCCGAGGATCTTCGGCGCGAATATTTCACCAAGAAACATTGCGCGCCGCGATGCACGGTTTCCTGCGTGCAGCAAATCGCGGTGGTCGATAACTGGCGCGGACCGCAAACGTTGTCCCCGGTCGCGACGCCGCCGTCTTCGCCGGAATCGCTGGTGCAGTTGCGGTGAGGCCTGTGATTCGTGATTTGTGAATCGTGATTCGTGGTAGTGCAATCCCCGACTCCTTCCTTCTCTGCGCCCTCTGTGTTCTCTGTGTTAAAGGTTTTTACAGTCTACAGTGCGCGCAAAAAGTCAAAAGCTTCAACACAGAGGGCACAGAGGACACAGAGAAAGGAAATTCCAGAAAGTAAAGATCTTGCATTCCGGGCGGGCGCGACTAGGAGCGCGCGTGGACGGAATCATCCGATTGCGCCGGGCCCGCCACCCGTTCGCGCATCGAGACATTCTCATTTCGCCGCAGCCATGGCCGGAGCACGCGGTTCCACCACATGACCGTGCCGGTTACGAACAGGATTGCGGGCGCTAGGCCGATGATGGTCCAGACGATTTTTACGCCGGCGCCGTCAAACCGGCCGAAATGCGCCTGGGTCAGCCAGTACAGCACCTGGTCTCCCTTGCGAAGTTCCCTGCCGGATGGGTACGCCGGCTCAAAATAATCGACTGCAGCGTTGAAGGTTTTCGGAATCGAGAGATAAATTCCTGAAATCGCCCACATGATCACGAACGCGCAGGTCCAGAATCCGAGCGCGCTGTGCAGCGCCCAGTTGAATCCCTTGGGATTTGATTTCCAGCGGAAGCTGAGGCTGCGGCGCCAGGTGTCGACGCCGGGCCACCAGATGATGCCGCCTGTTAGTGTGACAAGCAGCGTAAAGATACCTCCAACCGCATTGATCACCCGACCGGTTTGCGCGAGCAAAAGATTGTCGTGCAGATCCACGAGCCAGAGTAGGGCACGGAATCCCCATCGCAACGGATCGCCGAGATCGGCGCCCGTGTAAGGGTTGAAGAGGCGCTGCAATTTCACACCGGGGCGCTCGAGCCGCACTTCGGCGGCCTGGTCCGGATTTTTTCGCAGGAAAACTTGAGTCACTTCATAATCGGGATAGGAGCGCTTGGCGAATTGCTTGAGTTCGTCCTCGCTCATGCGCGCGGCCTGGCCCGCGGCAACGCGCGGCTCGCGGCCCAGACTCCTGCCAAGTTCGCGCCGGAAAACCACGGCGGAACCGCTCACGCTCATGAGCACGATGTAAAGGCCAAGGCCGATTCCAGTCCACAGGTGAATCTGAAACAGGGCCCTGCGCAGCCAAACAATCTGCGGGCGCTGCTTCCATTTTTCCCAGGGGTCATGCGCAGGTCACCACGGATAAAGAGCGCCTCCCACGGTTCTACGAACCTCCTGGATCCTTGCTGAAGCGCGATAACGGAGAGGGGAGAGACATTCAATTGCCGCTCATTGATTCAGCAGAGGAATATCCTTGCCCTTGGGAGGCATGGGAATCGATTTCAAATACGCATAGATATCGGCCAGGTCCTTGTCGGGCACCGCTTTGCTCGTGTAGGGAGGCATCTGCACCGCGGGTTTGCGGACGTAGCTTTGGAAATCCTTCCCAGGAAAGCTGCGGAGGGCCGATGCGGGCGGCTCCGGTTTGCGCGGCGCCCTGCCCCTGGTAGCCGTGGCATTCGTAGCAGCCGTTGGCGGCGAAAAGTTTTTTGCCGTTCTGCGCGTTGCCTGCAACGGCGGTGTCCGTGTCGTTCACCTGCGCGCGCGCAGGGAAAAAGCAGGCAACAGCCCCGCGGACAGAATCAGCGAGATCGCCAGGATGATACGCGCAAGGCGGCGGCCGAAGATGATGGAAATTGAGAAATCCGTTCACGTATTTCCCTTTGGTGCGATCTCAATCGGTGGACGCAATTTCATCAGTGGCAGGCCTCCCGATTCGACAGGCCGCCAGGGGCTAAAGCCCCCACATCACGTGTCTCAGAATGTCGCGGCTGAAGCCGCGACCCACAAACATCGTTCATGAATCAGTCTCTACCTCGGCTGCGTGGCCACATCGAGCAGCGCCGGTTCGCCGCGTCTTCACCACGTCGATTGCGCGGCGGATGGCCGGCCCCAAATCCTTCGGGTCGGTGATGGGCCCGTCGCCGTACATGCCCATGCTCTCGGCGAGCTTGGCGTAGGAAATATCGGGGCCGGTGATGGTCGTGCCGGTGCCGCAGTTCTGGACGCCGCGGCTGTGGCGGTCGGCCATGATCTGCACCTGCATGACTTCCTGATGGTACGCGCGATTGTTGTGCATGATGTGCAGCAGGGGAATTTTGTGGTGCGCGGCGGTCCACAGAATTCCCGGCGCGTACATCAGGTCGCCGTCGCACTGAATGTTCACCGTGAGGCGGCCATGCTTGCGGTTGGCAAGCGCGGCGCCCGTGGCGGCGGGGGCGTTGTAGCCGATTCCGTAGCCGCCCGCGTTGCCGATGTATTGGTAGTGCTTGTCGAAATTCCACAAGACGCTGCGGCCACTTGCTCACGAAGGTGGTGGCGCCGACCAGCGACCAGTCTTCATTCTGAATTTGCGCCCACAATTCGGCGCGAGAGCCGCGCCGTGCTGATGGGGCTGGCGTCCCAGGCGAATGCGGCCGCGTCCCGCGCGCCCTCCAGGGCATGCTGATGAGCCTTTGCCAGGCGCGCGCCGCGATCCTGCGCGGCTCGCTTGCGATCATCGTTCAGCAATCGCTTCACCGCTTCGGTCAGCGAGGGCAGAGTCTCTTCGGCGTCGGCGGCGATATCGATATCGACTTCCGGGAAGCGCTGGAAATCCTGGTAATTTCCCTTGATGAAAAGATTGCTGGAGTTGATGGCGATGAGTTTCGCGCCCGGCTGCGTGATGGACGTGGAGGTGCGCTCCATCTGATCCTTGTATAGAGATGCAAGGCGCCATAGAAATCGGCCATTTCGAGGCCCAGAATGACGTCCGCATCCATGACGGCGGCGCGGGCGCGTTCGGACTGGTTGAGCGGGTGGCGCGAGGGAAAATTCATGCGCCCGCCCTGATCGACGACGGCGGCCTGCAAGGCCTCCGCGAGTTCGACCAGGCGCGCAAGGCCCGCCGGCGTGCGCGCGGCGCGATCGGCAAGGATGACGGGATTTTCCGCGGCGACCAGCAACCGCGCCGCTTCGGCTACCGCTCCGGCATCGCCCTGCGGGGGCGTGGCCAGCGTAAGTTTTGGAATGTGCGTCTTGTCGTCCGCGGGGATGGGATTTTCCTGCAGCTCGCCATCGGCCACCAGGACCACGGGCAGTGTCGGCGGCGTCATGGCAATCTTGTAGGCGCGCACGGCGGACTCGCCGAAATGCGTGAGCGAGGCGGGGAGATCGTCCCACTTGGTGAAATCGCGAATCATGGCGGCCGCGTCCTGAACGCTGTGCGCCCATTCCACGCCGGGCACGCGTTTGGTGGCGTCCACGATGTTTCCGAGAATCAGATAAACGCGGAACGCGGTCGCAATAGGCGTTGTAAACGGCCATGGCCGCGTGCTGCACGCCAACGGTGCCGTGCGCGAGCACCAGCAAGCGGCTTGCCTTCGATCTTGGCGTAGCCGTGGGCCATGGCGATGGAAGATTCTTCGTGGCAGCAGGTGATGAATTCCGGGCTTTTATTTCCCCCGTAATTGATGAGCGACTCATGGATGCCGCGGAAACTCGATCCGGGATTCGCGCAGACGTATTCAAATCCCAGCGACTTGATCACATCCACCATGTAGTCCGAGCCGGTGCGCTCGGCGGTCATCACGCCGCAAGCGATGGCGTTGCCGGTTTCCGCTTCCGGCCGACATCGCGGGAGGGACGGCGCGGCGCGGTTCCGCCGGCTGAGCTTCAACGGCAGCGGGGCCGGCAGCCAGCGCGGCCGCGCCCGCCGCCGCACCCTTCAGAAAACTCCGGCGATCGACGGATAATTTTTTTTGCCTGGCCATTTTCCCGCACCTCCCCGCTATTCAGTTAGCCCGTTATATCACACGGGACTAAATAAATGGACGGCCATGTTCAGTTCGGGTCACCCGCCCGAAACCCACGGGTAAGCAACGTGCGTTCGCCCCACGGAAGTTGTTTCATTACAGGCAGTTGCCTACTGCATGGCGCGGCGGAGCGTGTGTGCTTGCGGCACTCAGATTCCAGCCAAAATCGAGACCCGGCCATTGCTATCCCGGAACACTGTACTTCGGCGGCGTTGACGCTCCTGCCCCCCGGGACTATGTTGAAAGATGCGGGAATTGTGGTGTGCCGGCGGTTCCCCTGAGTCGAACACCTGCTCAGCGCCTGCGCTCCGCGGGCAGATTCATTTGAGATCTGACGCCAGTTCGAGGTGTGGTTTTTGCCGTCCGACCCAGCCCGGGTCCCTCGGAAAATTCGACACCTCCGCGTGACACATAAACTTGACCACTCTTACCAAAGCAGGACGCTACGAACTCCGCGAAGAACTGGGCCGCGGCGCGATGGGTGTGGTGTATCAGGCGCTGGACCCGGTGATCGGCCGGAACGTCGCCGTCAAGACCATGCACCTGTCCGAAGCGGGGACGGGCATGTCGCGCGAGGAACTGGTGGGGCGCTTCCAGACCGAGGCGCGCGCCGCGGGCCTGCTGACGCATCCGAATATCGTGGTGATCTACGACGCGGGCGAGGAAGAAGGTCTGTTCTACATCACCATGGAACTGGTCGAGGGGCGCAGCCTGCAGTCGATGCTCGATGCGCGCCAGCTGTTTCCCCTGCCCCGCGTGATGAAACTGATGGAACAGGTGTGCGGGGCGCTGGATTTCGCGCACCAGCACAACGTGGTGCATCGCGACATCAAGCCCGCCAACCTGATGCTGACCGCGGACGATTCCGTGAAGATCACGGACTTCGGCACGGCCAAGATTCTGCAATTCGGCACGGCGCAAACTTCGCACGTCATGGGCACGCCGTCCTACATGTCGCCCGAGCAGGTGAAGGGCAAGCCGGTGGACGGGCGTTCCGACATTTTTTCGCTGGGCGTGATCCTGTACGAATTGATGACCGGCGAGAAACCGTTTCCCGGGCAGAACATCACCACCGTCATCTACAAGATCATTAACGAAGATCCCATTCCTCCGCGCTCGCTGGATTCGTCCATTCATCCGGGGCTTTCCGCGGTCATCACGCGCGCGCTCTCCAAGGATCCGGACACGCGGTTCCAGAGTTGCCATGAATTGCTGGAGGCGCTGAAAAATTACCGCGAAATGGTGAGCCCGGAAGCCACGGTTCGCATGGCTCCGGTAAAGGAAACGCCCACGGCCGGGGCCATGCGCCCGAGCGCGCCGGCCATGCGGCCCGCCGCCGCTTCGCAGACGGCGCACATGCATGCGCGCTGAAACACCGGTCCGGCTGCTTCCGCCTGCTACGTGAAGAAGACGAACAACCTTCGAAGAGGCCCGGGAGCCTGGTGCTCACGGTCATTCTGCTTGCGATCATCGGATACGCGGGATACCGCATTTATCCGCCCATGGTGGATTTGTGGACGCGCGCGCATGAAGCGGAGCAGGAGCAATCGCGCGAGCGCATTCCGCCGCGGCGCCTCGCGTTATTCCCGTGGCTCCCGCGGCAGTATCCGACGCGCCGGATGCGAAAGCGGATGCCACAGCCCGATTCCGCGCCCGCGCCGAATTCGGCGCCTGCCGCCGCGGCGAACACGGCACCGGCGCCATCGCCCTGCCGCCCCGATTGCGGCAGCGGATAAAGACGCCGTGCCGATTGTCGTATCCGGAACCGAAGGCGCGCAGAAGAGCGGCCAGAAATCCAGCGAAGGCCAAAAATCGGGCGCGGCCGCGCAAGCCTCCGCCGCAGCTGCTTTCGAGACGAATCTGCGGGCGCGATTGGGAAGTCTGCAAATCACCGACAAAGTGAAAACGCAAGTGGTCGCGAATACGCTGACGCTTTCCGGACAGTTGACCCCCGCCGAGCATCGCAAGCTGCTCAATGAACTCCATGCGGTCCCGGCGGGAATCCGCATCGTCGACGACATTGAATACACCAGCGATCCGAAAGAAACTTCGGCGACCGATACGGGATGGGTTTGGGTCCGCTCGGAACCTCGAGGCGCTGAAATTCTGCTGGACTACACGGACACAGGGTTGCGTACGCCGGCGCGAATCGAGATGAAACAAGGCCAGCACAATGTTCGGCTGTCGCTGGGCGGATTTGCCAACACGGATCGCACGATTGCAATCGAGCCCGGGCAGACAATCCAATTTACCGAGCCGCTGGCAAAAGCGATAAAGATTGCGCCCGCGAGCCTGATCGGAACTAGAGACTCGCCTCCCTCCGATGTAACGTTCCTACCCCCGCGCGTGCCGAGGGGTGATTCATTCGCCTCCGGCGGCCAGCAATTCCCTTTATTTCAATGGCCTAGGGATGCATTCTGGCGGCAGGCGGCGTGCTCTCAACTTAGGGGCTTCCAGGCCTCAATTGTATTGGAACTGGGCCTTGGGGCCGGATCCGGGGCCGGAAGCACGCGACACTTCAAGTATTACTGAAAGTTCGGAGCTTGACCCTGCAATTTTGTTTCGAACCGCGAAGATTTGCCTGGAAAGAAGGAATCGTAATCGGGATGAAAGTGCTTCCCAATCCGAATGCGGGGCCCGGCGAGGAAATCCCGGAGGTAGAGGCGACTCCGATCGGGACGCGGCGGGGAGAGGCTCCGCGCGCGGAAGTGGTGCCGGTGCGCCCGGCGCTTTCCAGCGGCGAAACGGCGGCAATTAATTTTCTGCGGCAGTTCCGCGTGCTGCTGGGAGCGGCGCGGCTGTACCAGCGGAATCATCCCCGGCTGATGGAAATTCTGGCGTCCGCCGAACAGCAACTGCGCATCGTTCTCACGCTGCAATCCCCTCTCGTGTTTGCCATCGAGCGCAATGGAATCATCATGCCGCGGTACGAATCCAACGCCGGCGATCTGCTGCACGACCCGCGCGGGGAGTTGCGCGGCCTGGCGGAAGAACTTCTGCGCAGCGGCATCTGCTCGCTGCTGTTCGCTCCGCCGATCAACGTCGGGCGAACTGGATTTGCTGGCGCATGAGATCAGCCAGGTGCCGCGCGGGCTGACGCCGGGCGATACGAGTTCGCGGAAATTGTGGGATTCCTGGATCAGGGAAAAATCCGTCACCGGAATCCGCTTGAATATTCCCACCGAGCGGCGCGATTCGCTGCTGCTGGCCAGCCTGGTATCGGCCGTGCTGGCCTATGACGAGGATCCGAACCGCTCCGCGCGTTCGCGCGCGGCGCAGGCGCAGCCGGCGGCCAGCTTCGAGCAAGTCGCCGCGACCTTGCGCGTGCTGGCGAAACTCGCGCCGCCGCGCGATCCGGAAATGCAAAGTTCGGCGGAAGACGTGGCGCGAAGATTTCATTCGGTGGTTACCGGGAGCGAACGCCCTGCCGTTTCGCTGATCGTGCACGGAGTTTCCCACGTGAAGCCGCGCGAAGGCGAAACCCTGGAGCCGTATCTTGAGCGGCTGGCCGACGCCCTGGTGCTCTCTTATGTGAAGCAGGAATTCGAGGCGGGCCGCGTGCCGCCGCCGGGCATCGCGCCGTTGCTGGTGCGCCTGGATCAGGACCGCAGCGAAGCCGCCGTCAGCCCGCACGAGCGATTCGGGGGCATCCAGCATGACGAATTGCGCGTGGCCCAGCTGTGCGAAAAATTCTGGAACAAAGTGCCGGCGCGCGTAAAAGCGAAAACATTGCGCGGCCGCGATGCCTGGTGCATCCCGGCAACCGTGGTATCGCGCTTTCTGGAGCCGCTGGCGAACGCGGCGGAACAAAAGAAATCCGAAGCGGCGGGCCGCGAAGGGCGGGCCGTGCTGCTGGCCTACGGGCGCTGCCTGGAATCGGAGGAGAGCAAGGCGCGCCGGACCGTGGCCGCGGGCCTGGCGGAAATCGCGCCGCAAATCGAACGCCTGTGGCCGCATCCCTCGGCGGGCGATTTCGGGCGCGGCATTGTGCACGCCCTGCTGCTGGAAACTTCGCCGGGGATCGCCGGACTGCTTTCCGCGGTGGTCGAAAATCTGGCCCGGGTTTCACTCGTTCGCCAGGAATACAACGAGTTTGAACGCATTCTCGAGGCGCTGGAATCCGCGCCGCGGGACGACGAACACGCGCACATCTCCACGCTGGTGGGGCGCATCCTCACCGACGAACAGTGGTTCTATCTGGTGGATGAAGCACTCGCCAACCGGCCGCTCAATCCTGTGATTCCGCGACTGCTTCGCAGGTGCCCGGACCGGCTGATCGACCGCCTGGGCCTGCTGCTGACCGCGCCCAACGGGATGAATTCCTTTTCCGCGATGGTGCGACTGGTGCACGCGACTGGCGAGCCTGTGCTCGGCGCGCTGGAAACGCGATTGTACGAACCGCGCCGCCAGCGCATTGCGACGTCCATACAACTTCTTTCCGCATCCGACCCGAAGCGCCTGGCGGCCGCGCTGCCCAGAGCCCTGGCAAGCTGGGAGTGGAGTTTGCAGGATCTGGCCGTGACGGAACTGACGCATTGGACGAATCCTCCGGTGGTCGCGGCATCGGCGCAGGCGTTTCTCGCGACACTTGCGGAAGCGCACGCGATGGTCGTGCCGTGCATGATCGACCATCTTGGCCTGGCGCACGAAACTGCCGCGGTTCCCCTGCTGGAGCAGATCGCCTCGGGCGAACATGCGGCGCTGCGCGATATTTTTTTCCGCATCAAGTCGGTCGAGGCTCTCGGCAGAATGCGCGTGGCAGAATCCGCGCCGCTGCTGCTGCAAATTGTCAGGGAGCGCAACGGCCTGGCGCACATCGAGCCGGCCGCGCTGCGTTCGGCCGCGGAAGAGGCTCTGGGGCTGCTGGAGAATCGTCCCTCCTCGGCGCGTTCGCGGACGGCGGAAAGCGCCCGAAGCAAATCCGGCGTGGCGCATTCCCGTCCGCGGCGGTATTTGCGCGCCCGTTTGCAGACTCCGCTTTCCGCGACGATCACCGCGCCGCGGGCCGCGGCCGCGCGCGTGCGCACCATCGCGCTGGGCGGAGCGCTGCTGGAAACCGAGCAACGCCTGGCCGTGGGCGAATCGCTGCAACTGGAAATACGCGCGGGGATGAGGAAGATTCAATCCACTGCCGTGGTGCGCAATGTCGCCACCAACGGAATCGGCGTGGAATTCGTGCACCTGAAGCCGGAAGACCGCGAGCGCCTGCGGCGCCTGGTCGCGCAATTGCTCAAGTAGGATTTTCTTCCAACGCCAATTCATTCTCACCATTCATTTTTCGCGTCTTTCTTTCGCAGCCCCGTAGGGGCGGCACAGAGCTTCGAAAATGTGCCGCCCCTACGGGGCTGAACTTTCTTCGCTTGTGCATTCCCACCGCTTCCGCGGTGGGCTACGCTATGCCGTCCGTTCGGGACTCTGGATTACATGCGTTATGAATTCAGTGCGCCCTTCAACCCTCGTCTGTTTCCGGGGCGGAGAGCGTCGGGCGGGGAGAAGTTTCAATGGGATCGATGTCGGGGACGGGCGCGCTGCCGACGCCCAATTCGTTGAACTTGCGCACCGAGGGGACCAGGCGGCTGTCAAAGGAAGAAACCGCGTTGTTATAGGCTTTATTGGCGCGTTCCAGGCCCTTGGCCACGTCCGCAAGATGCTCGGCGAATTTTAGGATGCGCTCGTAGAGTTCCTTGCCAAGATTTTTTATTTTTTCGGCGTTTTCGGTGACCACCTGCTGGTTCCAGCCGTAGGCGACGGCGCGCAGCAGGGCGATTAGTGTCGTCGGGCTGGCGAGGATGACACGCTTCTCGATGGCGTCTTCGATCAGCGTGCGGTCCTGCTCGAGCGCGGCGCTGAAAAAAGATTCTCCGGGCACGAACAGGACGACAAATTCGGGAGTGCGCTCGAACTGCTTCCAGTATTCCTTGCTGGACAGGCGGTTGATGTGGTCGCGAACCAGGGCTGCGTGCTGCTCCATGGCCGCGCGATACTCGGCGTCGTTGCGCGCGGTGGTGGCGGCGAACGAAGCGTGCAACGGCACCTTCGCATCGATCACGATCTGCGCTTCGCCGGGCAGGTGCACGATCAGGTCCGGACGCAAGCGGCCGTCTTCCACATCCACCGAAACCTGTTCCGCAAAATCGCAATGCGGCGACATGCCCGCCAGTTCCACGGCGCGCCGCAGCGTCAGCTCGCCCCACCTGCCTTTCACCTGCGGCTGCTTGAGCGAGCTCACCAGGCTTCCGGTTTCCACGCGCAGTTCCTTGCTGGTGGTGGCCAGCAATTGCACTTCCGAGCGAAGACCGCCGTAGGCTTCCTGGCGCGCCGATTCGATTTTGGTGACCTCGGCGCGAAGTTCCTCCACGGCTTTTTGCAGGGGCTCGACCATTCCTCCGATAGCGACTTTGCGCAGTTCGAGGTCGCCGGAAGCTTCCTTTTGCAGCGACTGAAAACGCGCCCCCGCAAGGTCCATGAACTGCTTGCTGCTGGCCTGCAGAGCTTCGCTCGCCAGCGATTGGAACGCTACCTTCAATTGTTTTTCCGATTCCTCGAGCAGGCGCCTTTGTTCGGCGATATTCGCGCGCTGGCCCTCGGCTTCCTTGTCGGCCGCGGCGCGCAGTTTTTGCTCTTCCTCGACGCGGCCTTGCAGCGTGCGGACCTGGTTTTGCAAATCGGCCGACTGCTTTTTCAATTCTTCCGCGGCGCCCTGTTGGCTGGCGGCCTGTTTTTCGAGTTCCAGTTTTTGGGTTTGTGAAGAGGCGCGGGCCCACAACCAGGCCAAGAGAAAGCCCGCGGCGAAGCCAGCGGCGGCGATCGAGGCTGTGATGGCGTTCACTGGCGGGCCTTCGATGCCGGGATGCGATGAAATTTTGCGAATCACGATGGCGAAATTCTATCACGGCCGGGCCGCGCTGCCTGCGGCGCCATTGACATCCTCAATCCCAGCTAATTTCCGCCGTGCGGGGTTGGCGGATCGGAGGACGCGAGCCGGGCCGTGACCACGTAATTTCCGGAGGCGAGAAATTTCAGCTCCACCGGGGCGATATTCTGTTCGCCTCCGGAGGTGCCCAGGCGCTGCAAATTCCCGTGCAGTAGCTGGACGATTTCAGGAGAAGCGTTGCGGACTTCGACGGCCAGGGGTTCCGTGGTGCCGTGAACGCGGAGGATCAATTTTCCCTCGCCGCCGGCGGTGGGCGCTTCGGCAGGGCCGCTGAAATCGAGCAGCACCCCGGTGACGGGCATAGGCCCGGAATCGCGTCCTCCCGCGCTCACCCGAAGAGTGATGGACCCGAGCGGGATATGCGGCCCGGCAGAATCACCAGGGAGACCGGCGAGGACGCCACGACCAGGCACGGCTGTTCGCCAAGGAACACGTGATTGGAATCCGCCGCGCCGCGAAATCCCCGGCCTTGAATCGTCGAATCGATCGAGGATCGCCAGGAAATGAGGGTAGGAAGCCACCTTCAAGCCGGAAGCGTCGGGCGCGGATCCGGCGCGAGCGGGCGCAGCCGTTTCCTGATCGGCCACGGTGGTGGAGGAAGCCGAAATTTTGCGGCCGGCAATTTTCGCGATCAGCGGACCAGGGCCGCTGGGAGCGAGGAAAGTCGCGCGGCCCGTGGAATCGGTGGTGACTTTTTCCGCGGGGCTTGCAGCCGAGCCCGCGCCCGGTTGTCCTCCGGAAATTTCCACGGCGACGCCGGGAAGCAAACGGCCGGCGGCATCGACCACTGCAAGCGTGGCCTGAGCGCCGGCCACGACCGCAGGCGGAAGAATAATCGCGCGCGGAACCGCCGCGCGTTGCGCGGGGACGTCCTGAGCCAGGGCAATCGCCGGAGTACATGCGATCAGCCAGCCGCACGCCATGAGGAATCGGGCGAAGCGCGCGCAATAGGAACGGCGACCATCCCACGCTGCAAACATGGCAGGGATTCTACCGCGACAGGCCTCCGGGTGCGAAATCGGAAAGTGTTGCGAGGGTGCGGGGATCGGCAGTCCGCGATTATCAAATTGGGGCGCTACTCTCATTACGCGCCATTCCGAATCCTGGAAGGGACCGGGAAAAACACCGCGAGGAAGCCCTCTTCGGTTCAGTCGCAAAGAAAGACGGGATTCCTCGCTTCGTTCGGAATGACAACATCATGGAGGTTTTTGCAATTATTTAATCTGGAAAGCAAATATTCCCGGCGAACGTTTTCGCGTTTGCTTCTTAGCGCTTGTCCGCGAGAGTGTAGATCTTCGAGTCGAGGAAAAGGCGGTAGAGGTCGGGGTCCAGTTCGTTATCGCGGACGGACATTTCCAGGATGTCGAGGGCGCGGTCGGGCGGAACGGCTTTCTTGTAGGGGCGGTCGGAAGCCGAAAGCGCGTCAAAAATATCGCAGATGGTCATGATCTTCGCCTGCAGGGGAATTTCATCGCCGCGCAGCCGGTAGGGATAGCCGGTACCGTTGAGTTTTTCGTGGTGCGCGCGGGCGATGCGCGGGATCTCGCGAATCTCCTTGGTCCAGGGAATCTGCAGCAGGAAATTGAAACTGTGGACGACGTGAGACTCGATCTGCGCGCGCTCGTCCGGATTGAGGCTGCCTTGCGGAATGGAGAGGAAGCGGACTTCCTCCGGCGTAAGAACGGGCCGCTCGACGCCGCGCGGGTCGTGATACGTCTGGCGCGCAATCTCGCGGAGACTTTCAAACTGGCCGGCGGGCAGAACGGTGGGCTCATTGGACTGAACGATCGCTTCAAACTGGCTTTCCAGCCCTATCCTGCGCAGGCGATATTGCTCCTCGAGCGAGGCAATGCGCACCAGGGCCTCGGCCCGGTCCAGTTCCAGGAGCAAGCGCACTTTTTCGCGTTCCAGCGCGGCTTCCAGGTCCTTGTACAGATAGTCGAAGCGGTGCGCGACGACGTCCATCTGCATGGGATAAAGTTTCTTGGCCTTGACCAAAACTTCCTCGCGCACGCCGACTTTTCCGAAGTCGTGCAGCAGCGCGGCGTAGCGAATTTCCTTCATCTGCTCGGGAGCGAAGCGGGTTCCGGCGTAGACGCCGGTGTCCACGCGGTCCACAATTTCCGCAAGCCCGACGGTCATTTGCGATACGCGGTGAGAATGGCCGGAGGTGGTGGGATCGCGCTGCTCGATCGCGGTTACCGCGGCCTGCACGAAGCCCTCGAACAGCGTTTCGATGTCCTGCACCAGGCGGCTGTTTTCATAGGCCACGGCGGCTTGCGAGGCCAGCGAAAGCGCCAGGCGCACGGCGCGCTTGGAAAACGGGCGCACCTCCCGGGCCACGATTTCCGGGCTGGTCAAGCGCGCAGAGGGATGAATCTTGCAGTTGATCAGCTGCAGCACGCCGAGGACTTCGCCGCGCCCATTTTTCATGGGCAAGGTCAGCAGCGACCGCGTGCGATAGCCGGTTTCATTGTCATAGGTGCGGTTAAAGCGGTACGGGCGGCCGGCGGGAATGCGGTGAGCGTCAGCCAGGTTGATGACCACTCCGTGCGTCGCCGCATAACCGGCGAGGGAATTTTCGCGCAGGGGCATCGTGAACTCGACGAACGGAAACCTCATGCTGTCGTTTTGCGTCCGCTTGAAACGAAGATGGCGCACGCCCGGGCCGCCGGCCAGCACATCGGGAGGCGATTCCTCGACCAGGTACAGGGAACCGGCATCGGCGCCGGTAATCTGGCGGGCTTTGGACAGAATCATTTCCAGCAACTCGCCCACATCGTGCGTTTCGGACAAAGCCATGCCGATGCGGTTGAGCTCTTCCATCTCGCGCTCGGTGCGTTTCAGATCGGTGCGCGCGGCGCGCTCGCGCTGCGCGAGTTCGATGTTGGCGAACGCGGCGTCGATCGTTTCGCGAACCAGGGCAGGGGCAGCCTTGCGCGGAATCGTGGCGAAGCATTCGTTTCTTCTGCGGGGATGTTTTGCCGTTGCGCGAAATGCCGATCAGCCGGACCTGGCGGGTACGGCGTGTCAGACGCTGCAAGGCACTCAGATCGCCGGCTTCCAGGTCGGCCAGGCAAACGATGGGAGCATCGCCTGCAGCATGGAGCCAACGCCTGGTGTCCGTTGGAGGGGCGTGGAAGAGCGCGCAAGGTGTACCGGCGTCCGAGCGCCTTGGCTACAGGGGTAGCGATGCTCCGCTCAAAGTACCAGATTTCGGCAAGTTGCGGCATTAGAGAGGGTGCGGGGCGCTGCAGGGGTTGGGTATTCCGCAGGCTCGCCGCTATTCTCAGTATAAGGGAAGTGAATACCCGCGCCTAGCGCAGCAAGCGCGGCTAGTGTCGTGAAAGGACGTAACTACTTGAAGGATAGCCTATTGCACCGCAAAACTCCGGTTTGCTAGTCTGAATTTTATTGGAAAGACGCGTCGCAGCGTGACGCTGGAGTGTGATTTGACCGCAAGCAGCTTGGAGTGGAAGCCGACTCTGTAGCAGGCCAAATGAGGTCCCTTTTGCGCATTCAAACTGGAGCGCGCACCGACCTCGGGCGCGTCCGAAAGAATAACGAAGACAGTTACCAGATTGAGCCCGCGCTGAGCCTGTTCGTGCTTTCCGACGGAATGGGCGGAGAAGCCCACGGCGAAGTGGCCAGCAATCTCGCTGTCCAAACGATCGTGACCCATTGCCAGCAGGCGGAGAACAGCCGCGCGACTCCCATTTTCGGAGAATCGCAGCCGGATGTTTCCGAGCGGACCAACCGGCTGGCCAGCGCCATCCATCTGGCAAACCGAAAAATTTTTGAAATGGCCGCCGCCAATCCCGAGCAAAAAGGGATGGGCGCGACCATCGTATCCGCGTGGATCGACGGGCAAAAACTTTCACTCGCGCACGTGGGCGACAGCCGGGCGTAT
Source organism: Terriglobia bacterium (assembly GCA_963779275.1). Classification (GTDB taxonomy): domain Bacteria; phylum Acidobacteriota; class Terriglobia; order Acidiferrales; family UBA7541; genus Palsa-360. Next base: position 330,125 of record CAVZXL010000010.1, on the reverse strand, counting down.
CTGCTTGCGCGCCGGCTCGCTCGATCAACTGACCGCCGACCATTCGCTGGTGGCCGAAAAAGTTCGCATCGGGATCCTGACGCCGCAGGAAGCCGACGCCAGCGAAATGCAAAGCGTGTTGACGCGCGCGGTAGGCACGAACGCCACCGTGCAGGTGGACGCCAACGAACAGATCTTGCTGGTGGGCGATACCCTGCTGCTGTGCTCGGACGGGCTTGACGCGCATGGTGACCGATCCGGAAATCGCGAGCACGCTGCTGACCAGCACGTCCGCGCAGGAAGCCGCGGACCGGCTGGTCGATTTGGCGAACGATTACGGCGGCGTGGACAACGTCAGCGCGATCGTCGTTCGCGTGACGCAAAAGTCCGATGGCATGCTGGACCGCCTGAAAGTCTGGAAACGAAATTCCGGGTAAGGTTCCGCCGGTTTCGGCTTCGCGTGATTCACCATGTCGAGATTGCTGCTAAAATTCGAGAACGCCGTCCTGAAAGAGGTTCCGCTGGGAACCCGGCCGGTGACGATCGGACGCGCGCCCGACAACGATATTCCCATCGACAATCTTGCGGTCTCGAATTATCACGCGCGGGTGTACGTGGAGGCCGGATCGCTGGTGGTCGAGGACCTGAACAGCCTGAACGGATTGTTCCTGAACGATATCCGCGTGGAACGCGCCATGCTCAAGGATGGCGACGCCATTCTGATCGGCAAGCATCACATCTGGGTGGACCAGACGCATGACGCCGCGTTGCCGATGGACAACTTGCGCAAGGCTCCCGCTCCGCGCGTGAATGAGACGATGGTCCTCGACACGCACGAGCGCCGCAAAATGCTGGAGCAGGCCGCGGCGGCCGGCGAACGATCGCAGCTCTCGCCCGAGCGGCTGCGCGTTCCCACGCTCACCGTCGTTCGAGGGCGCACGGATCAAAAGGAATATCGCCTGGCGGGAAAGCTGACCGTGATCGGCAATTCCAAAATGGCCACGGTGCGGCTGCGCGGATGGTTTACGCCGGACATCGCCGCGCAAATCAACAAGCATGAGGACGGCTATTACCTGGGCCGCGGGGATCGCGTGCCGAAACTCAATGGAACCCCGATCAACGGCTTGACGAAGCTAAACGACGGGGACCTGATCGAGGTCGGGCGCGTGCGGCTCAATTTCCTGTTTCATGAATAGCATTGTGTTGCGCGACTAGAGGCGGGTTCCGGAACATGGCAGGGACTCCCACCGGCGGTAAATCGCGTCGCGCCCTGAGCGTCCCGCGCGAATGGCTTCGGGCGTGGTGGCACCGGCGCGTGCCGTTCGCGATCAGCCTGGGGCTGACGGTTTTCGCGCTCTTCATTTACTCCTACACGTTCATCGGCGACCGCCCGACGGCGCTTGTTCTCGTTCATCAACCGGCTGGAACTGGATGCGCTCGATTTGCGCTTCCGGCTTCGGCCGGACTCCTACAAGAATCCCGATTCGCGCATCGTGATTGTGGACATCGACCAGCGCTCGCAGGAAGTTCTGGGCCGCTGGCCGTTTTCGCGCACGTATTTCGCGAAGATGCTGGACGCGCTGCGCGAGGACGGCGCGAAAGTCGCGGCCTTCGACATTACATTCAGCAAACCGGACGAGACGTCCGCGCCCATTCGTGAATTGCGCAGCACTGTGATGGAGCGCGAAAAGCAGGGCGGGCGGACCGATCCGCGCGTGCTGGCCGATCTCGACAAACTCTCGAAGGAATATGACGGCGACGAACAATTCGCGCGCGCCATCGAGCGATTCGGAAACGTTGTCCTCGGAAATTTCTTTCTCTATTCGCAATACGATCTGAAGGGCGTCGACGACAAGACGCTCGACCGCTACGCCAATATCCTGGCCGATTTTCCTTTTCCGCAGTTGCGCGCGTCCAACCCGCAGACCGGGCAGCGCGATCTTGCGCATCTGATGCAGAGTTTTGGCGATCCGTATTTCGCTGCTGCCCATGGGCACGCAGGCGAATATCGAAGTGCTGAGCGACGCGCTGCGCAAGGCGCACGGCTCGACCGGATTTTTCAACGTGGAACCCGATCCCGACGGCGTCGTGCGGCATTCCCTGCTCGTGCTTCCCTACGGCCGCTCGAAGGATTTTGCGGACTGGGATCTGTATGGATCGCTGGACGTGCAGGCCGTGCGGCTCTATCTGGGCCTGCCCGATCAGCAGACCGTGCTCGATTTCAGCGAGACGGGCGTCACCGCTGTCGAATTCGGGCCCTCGCTGGTTGATCCATCCCGACGCCATCGGACGAATGATGATCGATTACCAGGGCGGCGCGGCCACGTATCCCTACGTTTCGATTGCCGACGTGGTGAACCGTAAATTTCCGCCGGGAACGTTTAAGGGAAAAATCGTGCTGGTGGGCGCGTCGGCCACCGGGATCGGCGACTTGCGCTCGACGCCGTTCGGCGGGATCAATTATCCGGGCGTGGAAATTCACGCGAACGTGATCGACAACATCTTGAACCGGCATTTCATGGTCCGCGGCGCCAATCAGGTGGTCGCGGACGTGCTGCTGATCTTGCTGTTCGGTGTTCCGCTGGGATTGTGGCTGGCGCTGGCGCAGCCGCGGTCCATGCTGTTCGGATTGCTGCTGCTCGTGCCGTTCGGCTTTCTGGTGTGGTCCGCATTCCTGCATGGGTGGTGGCTGAATTTCATCGTGCCGTCGGGGACGCTGGTGGCGAACGTGGGATTTGTGGCGATGTACCGCGCGCTGGTCGAGGAAAAGGAAAAGCGGCGGGTGCGCGGCGCGTTCCAGCAATACTTGAGCCCCGAAGTGATTCGCCGGCTGCTGGAAAATCCCGACCTGGTAAAACCGCGCAAAACGGAAATCACCGTGATGTTCAGCGACGTCCGCGGATTCACCACCATTTCGGAAAAACTCGACGCGCAGGAACTGGCCACGCTGCTCAACGATTACTTGACGGACATGACCCAGATCGTCTTCGCGCACAACGGGACGCTGGACAAGTACATCGGCGACGCGGTGATGGCGTTCTGGGGCGCGCCGTTTGAGGAGCCGGGACATGCGACGCAGGCGTGCCACGCGGCTCTGGAAATGATCGCGCGCCTGAAGGAAATGCAGAAGAAAGTGGAAGGCCGAGGGAAAGCCCGTGCTCGATATCGGCGTGGGGCTCACCACCGGCGTCGCGTCGGTGGGCAACATGGGCTCGGCGCTGCGCTACGGCTACACCGCGCTGGGCGACACCGTGAATCTTTCCTCGCGCCTCGAAGGTTTGAATAAGGAATACGCCACGCACATCCTGCTGAGCGAGACGACCTACATGGCCGTCGAAGACCCTCTGCTCGTCTTCCGCGAGCTCGACTTGATTCGCGTGAAGGGCAAACTGCAGCCGGTCACGCTCTACGAACTGATCGCCGCGCGCGGCACTCCCGAAGGCGACGCGCCGGACCTGGAAGAGCGCCTGGAACTTTTCGCCCTGGGCCGCGCCTGCTACCGCGAGCGCCGCTGGCAGGACGCCCAGATTATTTTCGAGAAAGTATGCGAGCGCTGGCCCGAGGACGGCCCCGCGCGCATGTATCTGAATCGCTGCAAGGAATATCAAGTGGCGGGCCCGGACGCGGATTGGGACGGCGTCTACGTGATGACGCATAAGTAGCCAGCACTCGTTTTCTTCCCCGACAGAGTTTCCGACAGTGCGATTCCTCTGGACTTGGCGTACTCTCGCATGTTCTTCCAGGCCTGTGTCCCCGCTCAGGTGAGTGTTTACTGACGCGATCAATTTAATCTTAACTTACTGTCTTCTTTTCTATTCCACACGTAATCTTATTATGCACGATACATTTTGTTGGGAGTATCGCGAATGCCTTCCACAGGTTTGCCCTATCCGTCCGTAATCCCGCAATTCATAAGGAATAGTGGCCTGCGTCCCGCCAGTCTTTTGCAGCGCGAGAGACCCGCAGGAAAACCCGGCATCAAAATCCGGCTTCTCGCTGCGCTGGCCCTCCCGTTACTCCTGATCGCCGGCTGCCATGCCCCTTACATACAACCTGTGCAAACTAATGCGATCGCCGTCACGGTGATCGGACTCTGGGGCACCGGTGGAGGCCTTGTCCTGCAGGACAACGGCAATGACAACCTTCCGGTGAGCGCAAACGGAACCTTCACATTCTCCCAAGGCGTTGCGACCGGCGCCAATTACAAAGTCACGGTGATGACTCAGCCTTCGTCCCCCGCGCAAAACTGCACAGTGACGAATGACAGCGGAACAGCGACCGCGAGCGGGACGAACGTGAAGGTGGATTGCGGCCATTTTCAGTGGACCTGGGTGGGCGGCTCCAAACTTCTCAATCAAAAGGGCACGTACGGCACGCTGGGAGTTGCAGCAGCAGGCAACATTCCGGGGGCTCGGACTTCCGCTGCAAGTTGGGATCGACGGCAATGGAAATTTTTGGATCTTCGGCGGCTATGGTCTTGACGCAGCCGGGGGAATGGACATGCTCAACGACCTGTGGGAATACAGTGCCGGTCAATGGACGTGGGTTGCGGGATCGAATTTCATAAGCCAGAAAGGGACCTACGGAACACAGGGTGTGGCCGCGGCAAGCAATGTTCCGGGAGCTCGATTGAACGCATTTTCCTGGGTTGACGCGACAGGGAATCTTTGGCTCTTTGGGGGCATCGGTTTGGATTCCACGAACACGAGAAATGTCCTGAACGACTTGTGGAAGTTCAGCGCGGGCAATTGGACCTGGATGGGAGGATCCGCTATCGCCGGGCAGACGGGTTCGTACGGGACATTGGGAACCGCTTCTGCAAGCAATGTTCCCGGTGCGCGGCAGGGGAATGCGACTTGGGTGGATAACCATGGCGACTTCTGGCTGTTTGGCGGGAATGGTTACGATGGGACAGGAGCGCAAGGACACCTGAACGATTTGTGGAAATACAGCGGCGGCCAATGGACGTGGGTGAACGGGTCGAACCTTGCGGATCAACTCGCGAACTACGGGACACAAGGCGTTGCTGCCTCCACGAATGTTCCCGGGGGAAGATATGCTTCCACGACCTGGACGGATGCCTCGGGCAACCTGTGGCTTTTCGGAGGATTCGGGTCCAGCAATTTCCCCAATCAATTCCTAAACGACCTTTGGAAATACGGCGGCGGCCAGTGGACGTGGATCGGCGGAACAAATTCTTCTTTTCCACCCGGCGTGTACGGCACGCAGGGCACGCCCTCCACTGGAAATGTTCCCGGAGGGCGACAATCTGCTCTGGGATGGAAGGATTCGTCTGGAAATTTCTGGCTTTTCGGCGGCTGGGGATTGGATTCAGCCGGCGCGCAAGGTGGCCTCAACGATTTGTGGAAGTACAGCAACGGCCAGTGGACCTGGATTGGCGGATCCAATCTCAGAAATCAAACGGGCGCATATGGCGCTTTAGGCGTAATTGCTCCCGGGAATGTGCCCGGTGGACGGCTGGCACTGAACGGATGGGTGGACACAAACCAAAACATTTTGATATTCGGGGGTACGAATAACGTCGGAGGCAACTGCGGGTGCTTCAATGACGTTTGGAAGTTGTTGCCCTAGCTCGCCGCTGCCGTGACGCGAAGATCATTTGGAAATATCATGCAAGCGCTGGCCCGAGGCAAGTCCTGCTCAGATGTGATTGATGACGGCCAGCAGCTCGGATCGCCGGACGAGATTTGTGTGAAACAACCCGTTTAAGTCGCCGGTTCCTGCCGTGGCGCCGCCTTCCCCAAGGATCCAGCCCGTTCCCCTGGAGTTTCCCGCCGGATGAAGGAATTGAAACCCGCCTTCTTGAGTTTATCGATCACCGTGCGCGCGGACGCCGCGTCCGCGTACGGGCCCAGCATTACGCGATAGTAGGAATCGGCCGGAAGCGTGCCGACGAACGCCTGGAAATTTTCCTGGCGCAGCTTGTCGGTCAATTCACGCGCGTCAGCCTCTTGCGTGAGGGCCGCAACTTGCACGACCAGGTCCCCGCGGGTGACTGCAAGCTTGGGAAGCCGCGTGGGAGTCTCCTGAGGCTTCGCCGCGGGCGTTTCCGGCGGAATTTCCTTGGCCGGTTCTGCAGCGGCTGCGCTCGCGGGCTCTGGAAGCGATTGCGCCGCCGCACTGTCGGCCTTTGCCTGGTAACAGGGGCATCGTCAACGAGAGGGGCCGGGGAAGCCACAGCCGGCGCGGGCGCCATGGCTGCGGACGACCCGGAAAGTCTCGTTCCCATCCGGATCGAGCAATTCACCGGCCTGGCGGTGGCCGGCATAACCCAGGGCCAGAATCACAATTCCCAGAAATGCAGCGGAAGAGGCCTGGATCAGCCGCCGGTTATTACTTGGGAGGCGGGTGTTCGCAAAGCGCGCGCGCAGTTTCGCCAAGGCATTGCCCATCGCGGGAAGCCAGCTCACTTTTCGTTTCGATCCGAAGGGCTCGGGCAGGATCCCGTTGAGTCCGGAAGCAAACTTCGATCCGAGTGCGGCAAACGCGCCGCGCGGCCTTGCGCTCGATGGTTGGGAATCGTTCAGCGGGGGAATGTGCATGCTCAAATCCCCGCTGAATTCCGGCCGCAGGTTTGCGTTAAACGGCAAATTCCGAATTTGTTCGATGGCCTTGTAGGGCAGCTCGGTAAATCGCAGTCCGCCCATTCTTTTCGCCCGATCCATCCACACCAGTTCGCCGGTGCCCGTGACCAGGTTGGAATGGGCCGTGAACGAAAAATCGATGGGCCCGGACAGCTCCACGGAAGCCAGCGCGCGAAAACGCAAGCCTTGCTCGGAAACATCGAGCACGATGCCTCCGTTTCCGGACGGCAAATTTATGTAGGGCAGCGGATTCAGAGTCTTCCGGCTGTATTGACGGCGTTCCTGTTGTGTCATTGTCTTTACTAGCGCTCCAGAACTTTGCTGGGACCTTTGGCCGATTCCTAATTGCATTCGTGCCTGGAGCGCGAACCGGTCCACAGGCGGATCGTGGTACTGTAGTCCCGCGGCACAGCGGAAGAAAAGACTGGAGACAAGGGAGGTTGCTGTTTTCAATAACAAGCTTCTCTTAACTTGAATCGGCGAGGCATTCTCACATTCCAAGGAGCAATCAGATTTAGGAGGTCGGGGCTTCAGCCCCGACGAGAAGGATCCTTTGACCGGGGCTTTAGCCCCTGAAGCTTCAGCGGCTAAAGCCCGCCGCAAATGAAACGGGAACGTCCGAGCTGAAGCTCGGACCTCCGACTGCTCCCCGAAACTTGAAAATGAGGACAGCAACTGATCGAGAAAGTTTTTTTTACTTTCCCGCGTTCAGCTTGATTTCCGCCATGTCGCCCTTGATTTCCATTGCAGTGCCGAAGGGTTTTGATGCGTCGGCCAGGCGCTGGAGTACGTATCCTGCGCGCGCGCCTTTCAGCGGCGTGGGCAGGCCGCGCGTGTCGAGAAACTGGTTGTTGGCGTAAGGGTCGTGAATATCGGGCTGGCCTTCGCCGACGTTGTTCAAATCGATCGGGCGGAAGGAAACCGATTTCAGAGTTTTCCCCTGAAATTCGACGTAAGCGACGGCGCTCTCCCAGTTCATCGGCTCGTCGATGTAAGTGAGCGTCGGCGTCAGGTTATAAATAAAATTGCCCAGGTCGTAGAATATGGGGCGGCCGTGATAGATCTCCACCCCGTGCAGCAGGGGCGCGCCGTGCATCACGATGATGTCCGCGCCCGCATCCACTTCGGCGTGAGTCCACTTGACGAGCCAGTCGTTCGGCGCAAGGCGCTCCGGCAAGCCTTCCGTGAAAACCGTCGTGAACGAGTGATTGGAAAAGACGTGGTTGTGCTGGTAGACGATCACCAGGTCCGCGTGCTGGCGGGCTTCGCGAATGCTTGCGAGGATGCGCTGCGAATCCTCGGGATTCGGCGTATTGCCCGGCGCGCCCGGCAGATCCTGGGTGGCCTCATTTTCCTGGCCGCCGGCTTCGACGCGCAATTCATTCACGCCCGGGCGGTCGGCCGTGGCGCGGCCTCCCGGCACGATCAGTCCCGAAGCGCTGGCGATCAGAGCGATCGTGCCCTTGGGCGTGTGGAGATATCCGGGAGCCACGGCTTCGGCCGCGTTGTTTCCCGTGCCGGCGTGAACGATTTTGCGGGCGTCCGCCTCGCGCGTCGTGTTCTGAATTCCCTTCACGCCCAGATCGAAGGCGTGGTTGCCGGAGAGCGAGACGAGATTAAATCCAAAAGTGTGCAGCGCGTCGAGCGCCTCGGGCGGAGTAAGAAATCCCCTGCCCTCATGAACGGTCTCGCCTTTTTCGGCGATCGCGGATTCCAGGTTCGTGAAAATCACGTCGCCCTTGAGCAGGCCCTGAATTGCGGGCACCGATTTTGGGCGCGGTCTCGCGCGCGTCCGAGCGAAGCATGGACTGCCCGGCCAGCGTGATCGAGATCGTGGATGATTGCTGCTGCGCGGCAGCATCCGTCACGAGCAGGATTGCAGATAGAAATGCGATGCCCAGCGCGCTCGCCAATATCCGCGCGGTCTTATCCAGTGTCGCCATTCGCGTTGTCCTCATGTTTTGTTTAAGAGTCCTTTTTGGGGAAAGCAGCCTGCCGCAATGGTTCATCTTACCCCGGCGGCCAGCGAAAATCCCGTCCGCCGAGCAAATGCAGGTGAAGATGGAACACGGACTGCCCTGCGCCGCGGCCGTTGTTGAAGACGGTGCGGTAGCCTTCGGTCAGTTTTCGCTCCTTGGCGATCTGCGCGGCGATGAGCTGCAGCTTGCCCAGCATGGCGGCGTCTTCCGCCGACGCTTCGGTCAGCGAGAGCAAGATGCTTCCGCGGGCACAGCAAAATGTGCACCGGCGCTTGCGGCTGGATGTCCTCGAAGGCGAAGATTTCCGGATCTTCATAGACGAGTTTCGAGGGAATTTCCTTGCGTCCGATTTTGCAGAACAGGCAGTCGGTCATGGGAAATCCTTCAAAAAATTTTTTAGATTCGAGACTGTTCATAGCTATTAGAAAGATGCGTTCCGCGGGCCCACGATTTCTATCGGTTCATGAGAAATGGCGTGGGCATCGGCGCCCTGCTGCCCGCTTGCGTCAAGTCCCCAGCACCAGACTGTGCCGGCATCGTTCACCGCACAGGCATGCGACGCGCCAGCAGCGATAGCAACGATTTCGCTAGCTCAACGATGGCACCTGCACCGCGTAGCGGTACTGACTCCAGCGCCGCTGCCAAGCTGGCCTGAGCTGCCGTCGCCCCCACACTCGGCCGCGCCGCTCGTGGTCACAGCGCATGTGTAGCCTGCACCTGCGGAGATTGAATTTATACCACTGGTTAGCCCCGGCAGTTTCACCGGGATACTGGCTTGGCTGGTGACGCTTTTTCCAAGCTCTCCCTTGGAGTTGTCACCCCAGCATGCAGCCGCCCGGTGCCGGTTACGACGCATGTGTGGTCTTGTCCCGCGGCAATTGCGATTTCATCGCCGAGGGAGCATTTCCGGTGAAATCCAAAACCTGCACAGGGACCCTGGCCGTATTCATTGTTCCATTGCCAAGTTCACCGTGCGCGTTCGATCCCCAGCACCATACGCCCCCCGCGTTGGTCAATGCGCAAGCGCGCGAATCGCCCGAAGCAATCGCGGACACGCCGCTCGATAGGCCTGAAACCTGCGCAGGCGTTGCGGAGTTCGTACCGTTTCCGTTTCCCAACTGGCCTGAGCTACCGTCGCCCCAGCACTGGCGGCGCCGGCAATCGTAACGGCGCATGTGAAGCCGGAACCCGTGGAAATCGCGGCCACGCCGCTTGATAGCCCGGAGACCGCTACCGGGATGTTGGACCCGATCAAGGAGCCATCGCCGAGTTGACCTTGGGAGTTGCCTCCCCAACAAACTGCTGCGCCGGAGCCAGTCACCGCGCAGGTGTGATCTTTTCCGGCGGCAATTGAGACCACTCCGCTGATGGGCGCATTTCCGGCAGGATTCAAAACTTGCACGGAATGCTGGAGCCGGTAAATGTGCCGTCGCCCAGTTGCCCGTTTGCATTCAACCCCCAGCACCAGACGCGCCGGCGCTGGTCAAAGCACAGGTGTGTGATTCGCCCGCGGCGAGGATGCTGCCGCAGGTGACCGCGACTCCCACGTTTACGCCCGTTGCAGTGCCGCGCCCGTTGGCCCCCACGGTGCACGCCGCGCCCACAGGTTGTTCCAGAATAGTGACCGCGTATGACGAGTCTTTGGCCACCGGCGAATTGAAGTTAGCGACAGCGCCATTTTTGGAAACGATGAGATTGTCCCCGCCATTATTCTGCAGCACCACGCTGGTGCGCGGCAAAAGTCCCGAAACGTTCACGGCAATGTTCGCCGTGGTGGTCGAGCAGGCCACTGGAATGCCCGTAACATTTGAGGCCGCCGTTCCGTTCCCGATGGTAACCACGCAGTTCTGCGCAGGGCCGGAAGGCTGTGTCAGGACGCTGACACTGTATGTGCTCCCGCTGGCGATGGCCGTGGCAAAGGTGAAGTTCCCGTTCGCGGCGACCGGAAGGTTATCGCCGCCGTTATCCTGAAGCACAAGACCGGTGCCGGAAAGTCCCGAGACCGCGACGCCGATCGTGTACGTGGTCGAGGTGGTGATGCAGTTCACCTGAATGCCCGTGGCATTGGCGATGGTGACCGTGCCGAATCCATTGAACACGCCGCACGTCTGCGCCGGACCGGAAGGCTGCGTAAGGACCGTGACGTTATATGTGCTGCCTCTGTTGATGGCCGTGGAGAACGTAAAGCTTCCGTTCGCGCTGACCGGCATGCTATTCGCGCCGTTGTTCTGCAGCACCAGGCCCGTGCCCGTGAGGCCCGTGACCGTCACGCCAACCGTGAAGGTATTTGTGGTGCAGACCACCTGCACGGCCGAAACATTCGCGATGGCCATGCCGCTGCCATTGGCCACCGTGCAGGTTTGCGCCGGATTGGAAGGCTGCGTGAGAATCGTAACCGCATAATTGCCGCCCTGGCAATAGTCGTGTCGAAGACGAAGGTCCCGCTTGCGCTAATCGAAATCTTGTCCAGAGCATTGTCCTGCAACACCAACCCGGTACCGGAGAGGCCATAGACCGTGCCGCCGATGGAGTAGGTGGTTACAGCCGTGGTAGTCCCTCCGCAGGAAGCGAGCAGCAGCGCAATCCCAATTGTCAACGTCAGCGCGAACGATTTCAACATCATCCTCATCCTCCAACCTCAATTTGCTTGCCTGATTTCCCGAATCGCGCACCACACGGCTTCGCCGTACCTGCGTTCCACAACGAACGCATTGGCATTCCGTCTCCGCGCAAGGCACGTACGACCCGGGACGCCCACACCCCGCCACTCCCGAATCCATACAGATGCCGCAGAGTCGCGGAAGGTTTGCAAGCAAAGTCCTGACTGGAATTCAGGAAAGGAAGTTTGATCTTCCACTTCTATTTTGCGCCCAATCCATCGATCTGGTCCAGGCGCATTACGAACGTCTGAAATCCGTCGCTGGCGCGCAATTGCGCGGCGAGCTGCTGCGCGGCGTCCGGGCTTGCAACGCGGCCGACGCGCACGCGGTAGAAATGGCCGGCGGGCGTATCGTAATCCTGAATGAAGATGGGCTGGTAGGCCGCGAGCAGGCGGTCGCGCAGATGCTCGGCATTGGCGCGGTCGGCGAAGGCTCCAACCTGCACGGTGAATTCACCGCCGGCAGGGCTGGGGCCGGAGAGCAGTTCGATGCGCACGGGCGCGGTGCCCGTGCCGATCATGTCCAGCGAAACGGCGGCGGCGCGCGCGAGATCCAGAATGCGATCGCCCACAAACGGCCCGCGATCGATCACGCGCACTTCGACTTCGCGGCCGTTATTCAGATTGGTGACGCGCAGGATGCTGCCGAACGGAAGCGTGCGGTGCGCGGCGACCAGCGTATTCATGTCGAAAATTTCGCCGTTGGCCGCGCGGCGTCCATTGAATGGGATGCCGTACCAGGAGGCCGTGCCCTGCTCCACGTAAATTCCGGGAATGAAGGGAGCGGTTCGGGTTGGCGGCTGCGTGGCCGTTGCGCGGGCGGCGCATTCGGTTTCGGGGCGGCGCGGGAGCGGATTCCGGCTGAGTTGAGGGCGGCGGGGGAACCGAGGTTGTCATCGGACGGCGTCCCGCGCAACCTGCCGCGGCGAGCGCCGCGAAAAACAATGCCGGCAGCCAACCCGAACGCGCGCGCGGCATCCCCGTTGCGGACTTGCACTCAAGCAATTCGGGCACCAGGCTCCTTCCGAGGACTCGTTGGCAATTTCTTCGCACTGAGTCCTTTCGCGAATGCAATTTCGCGGCTGGTGCGAATTTCGCGTCCGTGCTGAATTCCAGCTATTATAGGCATGCAATAATTTTGCGGCAAGGAGACCACGTGCCACTTCCAGTCCGATGGCGCTACAAACTCGACCGCTGGCGCGGCGAAATCGCTCAAATGTTCCGTTCGGAGCCGAAACAGGTGCGCCCGAGACTTTGCCCTTCCTGCGGTTCGCTGGTGGGCACGACGGCCACCAAGTGCTACCAGTGCGGCGCGAGCACCACGTACTCGCTTTCCGCTGCCAGCCGCACGCTCAGCCGCTGGCTGCCGCAGACTTCGCCGGTCACCTACGCCATGCTGACGATCTGCTGCCTGATGTATGTGCTGTCGCTGGTGATTACGCTGAAATTCACGGGCGGCCAGGGAGTGGGCGGCGGATTGATGAATCTTGGCGGGATTGCGACGAGGTAAATTTGCGGCTGGGTGCGTCCTGCGTTTCTTGATTTCGATATTCGGCCAGCCGTGGCGGCTGATCACCGCTATTTTTCTGCACGGCAGCCTGATCCACATCGGATTCAATATGTGGGTGCTGATGGATATCGGCCCGATGATCGAGGAATTGTACGGATCGGCGCGATATTTTTTCTTGTTTGTGGTGACCGGCGCCGCGGGCTATGTGGTCAGCTCGCTTTTCGGACATTTAAGCGTTGGGGCCTCCGGTTCCCTGCTGGGGCTGATCGGCATGCTGCTGGCGGCAACCACAGGCCGAAAAAGTCTCTCGGCGCAGGCGCTGCGCAGCGCCTTGATTCGCTGGCTGATTTATATCGGCGTGCTCGGCTTCATGTTCAGCGGCACGGACAATGCGGCGCACGCCGGCGGGCTCGCCGCGGGATACTTGCTCGGACGCGTGATGGCCGATCGCCTGCCCGCGGACGTCACCGAACGCAAGCGCGCCGAATTGCTGGGATGGATCGCGGGGGTCGCCGTCGCAGTGAGTTTCGGTTTTATGGTTTTCAATTATTTGCAGAATGCCTTTCCCCATTAAAATTTACCAAACATACGTAGGACAGGCTTCAGCCTGTCGGGTGGGCCTTGAGTAGCACAGCCACTCCTGGCTGTGTGGTTTTGGAGACCGCCCAATGCCGCCATCCAGCCCATGGCAAAAACCGCACAGGCAAGAGTGCCTGTGCTACCGAACCCGCCGCCGTTTGATCGTCATTCCGAACGAAGTGAGGAATCCCTCTTGGTTCGATTACCAAAAGAAAGAGGGATTCCTCACTTCGTTCGGAATGACGGCGTTTTTTTGTTCTTGCCCATACAAGTAAGGGCCCGTCGGGAAGCGCAGCTCAGCTATGCGGTTCGTTCAACCGCCGCGCGACAGTGAAGCAATAATGAAACCCTGAAAACACGGTGAACACCGCGACCAGGTACACCGTCGCGTTCTTCAAATGCCGCAGCCAGGGCCATTGCGTGACCGCGAACAGCACCACGGCAAACACCAGCAGGATCTGCAGCGCCGTGGTGAGCTTGCCGTAAATGCTGGGCGGAAACGGCCGGTAACCCGCCACCACCAGAATCACGGCGGCGGACATCAGGATCAGGATGTCGCGGCTGAGCACCATCGTGGCCAGCCACCAGCCGATCTGCCGGTTCATCGCCAGCACCACGAATGACGAGGAAAGCAGCAGCTTATCCGCGATGGGATCGAGATACGCGCCGAGCGCGGTTTTCTGATTGAGCTTGCGCGCCAGGATGCCGTCGAGGCCGTCGGTGAGCGCGGCGATGATCAGAACGGCGAGCGCCAGGTCAAATCGCCGGTAATGAACGGCAATGATAAAGAACGGCAAAAATCCGAGGCGCAGGAACGTCAGCTGATTGGGGACCGTGAAGATGCGGGATGACATGGAATCGGGCTCACCAGCAGCTTACACGAATAGCGCGAGATAATCCCGCAGGGATCGTCCCACGCGCTGCTCGAAGCGCTCGGATAGCGACGGGATCGAGCCGTGAGGCTCGTCCAGCGCGATGCGCTCGACGCGCTGCATGGGGAAAAACAGCGTGGGCAGGCCGACGCGCTCGCCCTCCGGGTCCTTCACCTGGCGGATGAAATCGTCGAAGGAATTCAGGTCGATCGCGCGCACCGTCACGCCCGATCCGTTCATCGAGACCAGCGCTCCCCACAATTTTTCCTTGGGCGTGTGCAGGCTCACAATCACGATGGAGTTGGGTTCCAACGATTCGCTCGCTTTGCTCCCGGCTACGGAGCGCGCCTGACGTTACACCGAAATCGTTTTCAAGTTTTCGGAAATTATCAGTTTCGGCTCGGTAAGTTTCTGCACGTCTTCCGGAGTGACGCCCGGCGCCACTTCGCGCAGCACCAGGCCCTCGGGCGTGACGTCGATGACGGCGAGTTCGGTGACGATCATGTCCACCACTTCCATGTCCGGTGAGCGGAAGCGTGCACTTTTTCAGGATCTTGGGCTGGCCGTCTTTCGTGGCGTGTTCCATGGCGATGATCACGCGCGGGGAACTTGCCACCAGGTCCATCGCTCCGCCCATGCCCTTCAGTTTTTTGCCGGGGATCGCCCAGTTCGCGAGGTTCCCTTTTTCGTCCACCTGCAGCGCGCCGAGCACGGTCATGTTCACGTGCGCGCCGCGGATCATGGCGAACGAATCGGCGCTGGAAAAATAGCTGGTGCCGGGAATTTCGGTCACCGTTTCCTTGCCGGCGTTGATCAGGTCGGCGTCTTCCTCGCCCTCGTAGGGAAACGGGCCGATGCCGAGCATTCCGTTTTCGGATTGCAGCACGACTTCCATGCCCTCGGGAATGTAATTGCCGACCAGCGTGGGCGTGCCGATGCCGAGGTTCACGTAATAGCCGTCGCGCAGTTCCTGGGCGACGCGCTTGGCGATCAGTTCGCGCTTGCTGTCTTCCGGGCTGCTTTATTTTCCGTTTCCGCCAATCCCTTTGCCATATCCGCACGCCCTTTCCTAAGAAGTCTTTGTGGGTCGCGGCCTTCAGCCGCGACATTTGTCCTCCGGCCAAGAGGGGCTTCAGCCCCTGAAGCGCAGAGGCCAGTTCACGCGCGCTTTCGCACGGTTCGCTTCTCGATCTGCTTCTCGTAATTCACGCCCTGGAAAATCGCGTTTACGAAAACTCCCGGCGTGTGCACATTTTCCGGCTGCAGAGCGCCCAGTTCGACGATCTCTTCCACTTCGGCGATCACGTAATCGGCGGCCGTGGCCATCACCGGATTGAAATTCCGCGCCGTCTTGCGGTAAATCAGGTTGCCCCAGCGGTCGCCCTTCCAGGCCTTGATGAAGGCGAAATCGCCGCGCAGGCCGCGCTCCATCACGTATTTGCGGCCGTCGAATTCGCGGACTTCCTTTCCCTCGGCAATCACGGTGCCCACGCCGGTGGGCGTGAAGAACGCCGGAATGCCCGCGCCGGCGGCGCGGATGCGCTCGGCCAGCGTGCCCTGGGGATTGAGCTCGACCTCAATTTCGCCGTTCAGAAACTGCTGCTCGAACAGCTTGTTCTCGCCTACGTAGCTGGCGATCATTTTCTTGATCTGGTGCGTCTTCAGCAGAAGGCCGAGGCCGGCGTCCATCGTTCCGGCGTTGTTGGAAACGCAGGTCAGATTTTTCGTGCCCTTGCGGAGCACGGCGGCGATCAGGTTTTCGGGAACGCCGCAGGTTCCGAATCCTCCGGCCAGGATCACGGCGCCGTCAAATAATTTCTCGATTGCAACATCGGCGTTGGCTACTCGTTTATCTATCAACTCCGGCTCCCGGTGGCGCGAGTTTATCGGCGCATCATTCCAAAAGTTTACTGCAAGTCGCGCAAAATTTTGTACAGTTCTCCGGCGGCGGCAAACTGTTCTTCCATGGCTCGGGCGCGCAGATCGCCGCGGACCCGCTCGAGCCCCTGGATCATCTGATCCAGCACGCGGTCCAGATTGTCGCTGTTGGTGAGAATAATATCACGCCAGACCGAGTAGGGGCTTCCCGCCAGTCGAAGGGCGTCCCGCAGGCCGCGGCCCGCCAGCGTGACCGGCAGGCCGGATTCATCGGTGGCGTCGCGCACCACTCCGGCCAGAGCCACCGCGAGCAACTGCGGGAGATGCGAGACGATCGCGGCGGCGCGGTCATGCGATTCCGCGTCCAGCCAGATCGGTTCCGCGCCCAGCTTTTCGATGAACTTCACAAGTCCGGCGACGCGCGCATCGGGCGACGCGCCCGCTACTTCCCCGCCCGGCCGCCGCATCAGCGCGTATTTCGAGCCGCGAAAAAGTTCCGCGTCGGCCGCCGCGATCCCGGAAATTTCCTTTCCGGCCATCGGGTGCCCGCCCAGAAAATGGGCGCGGCCTTCGAGAAACGATTCCGCGGCCACCGCGCACACCATGCGTTTCGTGCTGGAAGCGTCGGTGACCAGAGCGTCGGGCGCGGCCAGGCGCGCGATTTCCGGCAGCAGTTCGATCGTTTGTCCGACGGGGAGCGCGACGTAGATCAGATCCGCGCCGGCAACCGCGATCGCAAGCTCTCCCGCTCCTTCGTGAATCGCGCCGCGTTCCAGGGCGTGGCGCAGGACGTGTCGCCTTGTCCCAGCCGATCACCACGGTATCGGGCGAATATTTGCGGAGCGCGAGGGCAAACGAGCCGCCGATCAACCCGGTGCCAACAATGGCTACGCGCCGAAAGGGGGCGTCCATGGCTTAGGCGACGAACCGGCCGACCGCTTGCGCGATGATGCGCAGTTCGGTCATGAGTTTTTCAAACTGTTCGATGAAGAGCGATTGCGCGCCGTCGGAAAGGGCGTGCTCGGGATCGTTGTGAACTTCCAGGAGCAGGCCGTCGGCTCCGGCGGCAACCGACGCGCGCGCCATCGGCGGAACTTTGTCGCGAATGCCCGTGCCGTGCGAAGGATCGGCGACGATCGGCAAGTGGGAAAGCTTCTGGATGACGGGGATCGCGGCGATATCGAGCGTGTTGCGCGTGGCGGTTTCGAACGTGCGGATGCCGCGCTCGCACAGAATCACGTTGTGGTTTCCGCCGGCCATGATGTACTCGGCGCTCAGCAAAAGTTCCTCGATCGTGGCGGAGAGGCCGCGCTTGAGCAGCACGGGCTTTCTTCACGGCGCCCAGCGCGCGCAGCAGAAAATAATTCTGCATGTTGCGCGCGCCCACCTGGAAAATATCGATGTAGGGCAGCATCATCTGGATTTGCGAGGCGTCCATGACCTCGCTGCAAACCAGCAGGCCGCTCTGGTCTCCCGCCGCGCGCAGCCATTTCAAGCCTTTTTCGCCGTGTCCCTGAAAGCTGTAGGGCGAGCTGCGCGGCTTGAACGCGCCGCCGCGAAGAATTTTGGCTCCGGCTTTGGCGACGCGATCCGCGATCAGGCTGATCTGTTCGGGCGTTTCCACCGAGCAGGGCCCCGCGGCCACGATGACTTCGGGCCCGCCGATCTTCACTCCGCCAGGCAGTTCGATCACGGTTCCCTGCGGGCGAAACGCGCGGCTGGCCAGTTTGTAGGGATGGGTGATGCGCACGACTTCGCGCACGCCGTCGAGCACTTCCACGTCGCGCGGATCGAAATCCGCGGGCACGCCCACCGCGCCCAACACGGTTTGCGATGCGCCGGTCGAGCGATGAATGTCGAATCCCATCGACACCAGTCGGTCGATCACATGCTGGATCTGACCTTCGCTCGCGCCTTCTTGCATGATGACTACCATTTCTGATTCTTTTTCGCCGGAAATTTCGGACGATTTGTGGGTCGAGCTTAGCTCCGACATCAATCATCCCCTGCTCGGGCTTTAGCCCCTGATCAGGGCTTAAAAGCCCTTCATTTGCCGCATGTCGGACCTAAAGGTCCGACCCACAAAACTCAATTCCGGGAAATCGCTCCGCTTCGAAAAATCATGTTCCAAGTTTTTCAGTCAGCTACCCAATCGCGGCAGTCATGCTTCAACTTTTGCTTTTCGCGTCGTCGCTCATCACCACTCGCTCCACCGAGCGCGCCTCGTCCAGAATGCGCTCGAACAGGCGGCGGATGGCGGCGTCCGGGAGCGGCCCGGGATTGGCGCGCACGGCCGCGTCCAGAACTTGTTTCTCGCGGTCCGGCTGGTAGAGCGATTCGCCGCTGACGTGCTTGATCTTTCCAATTTCGACCACGCACCGTGAGCGCTCGTTCAAGAGTTGAACGAGGTTCCTGTCGATTTCGTCGATTTTGCGGCGCCAGTCTTCGATGCTCATGCGCGTTGCCCTCGCCGGCTCGCCGGATTGCGAATAAATAGATTCTTGATCGTCTTTCCGAACGAAGCGAGGAATCTCTCCTGATTTGGCGCGCAAAAAAAAGAGGGATTCCTCGCTTCGCTCGGAATGACCTGCAAAATAAGGGACGCAGAAAATCATGCCTGCGGCTCCCGCCGGCTCATCCCGGCCACGGCGGCGCCTTTCAACAATTTTACCCGGGCCGCCAGAGCCTCGGCGGCCGCCACAACGCTCCCGGCGCGCTCGATCTCTTCGACCAGCGCCGAACCCACCACGGCGGCATCGGCAAGTCCTCCCAGCACCGAAACATGCCCGGGCAGCGAAATTCCGAAGCCGATGGCAATGGGCAGGGTGGTGACGCGCCGCACGCGCCGCGCCAGCGCCGGCAACTCGTCGGCAAGCTGATCTTTCGCTCCGGTCACGCCCGTGCGGGAAATCAGATAGAGGAATCCGCTCGATGCTTCGGCGATCAGCGCCAGGCGCTCGTCGGTCGAGGTTGGCGCCGCCAGGAAAATCGTGTCGAGGCCGTGCGAAGACATCGCTTGGCGATATTCGGCGCCTTCGTCGGGCGTCACGTCGGTGATCAGCACGCCGTCGGCGCCCGCGGCGCTGGCTTGCTCGGCGAATTTCTCCAGTCCCATTTGCAGCACGGGATTGAAGTAGCTGAACAACACCAGCGGGACTTCGTGTTTTTTCGCGCAGCGATTTGACGAGCGAAAGCACGCCCGCCAGCGTCGTTCCGGCGCGCAGCGCGCGCTCGCTGGCGCGCTGAATCACCGGGCCGTCCGCCACGGGATCGCTGAAGGGCACGCCGAGTTCGATCACGTCGGCGCCGGCGCCGGCCAGCGCCAGGACGAACTGCTCGGTGGCCTCAAGCGACGGATCGCCCGCGGTGATATACGCGACCAGCCCCATTTCGCCGGAGCTTGCGCAGTTCGGCAAAACGGCGGGAGATGCGCGAAGCATTCGTCATGGATGTGGCCAATTGGCTCATGGTGTTTTCTAAATGTACCGGGCGAGAATTTCCATGTCCTTATCGCCGCGTCCGGAAAGATTCAGAATCACGACGGAATCGCGCGGCATTTTCGGCGCGCGTTCGATCAGCTCGGCCAGCGCGTGCGCCGATTCGAGCGCCGGAATGATTCCCTCCAGGCGAGCGAGCGTGCGCGCGGCGGCGACGGCTGCATCGTCGCTCACCGCCGTGTACGTGGCGCGATGCCGGTCGGCCAGCCAGGCGTGCTCGGGGCCGATGGCGGGATAATCGAGCCCGGCGGAAACCGAATGCGTCGCGGCGATTTGCCCGTCGGGAGTCTGCAGGACGTACGAATACGTTCCTTGCAGCACGCCCGGCCGCGCGCCGGAATAACCCGCGGCTGCGGCCATCCGCGCGGCGTGCTCGCCGAGCTCGTGTCCGCGCCCTCCCGCCTCGACGCCCAGCATTTTCACTCCTGCATGGCCGAGAAACGCGTGAAATAATCCGATGGCATTCGAGCCGCCGCCCACGCAGGCGACCAGCAGATCGGGCAGACGCCCTTCGACGTTCAAGATCTGGTCGCGCGCTTCCAGGCCGATGACGCGATGAAAATCGCGCACCATCATCGGATACGGATGCGCGCCCAAAACCGATCCGAGCAAATAGTGCGTGGTGCGGACGTTGGTGACCCAGTCGCGCATCGCTTCGTTGATCGCGTCCTTCAGCGTGCGCGTGCCGGAATTGACGCCCACCACTTCGGCGCCCAGCAAACGCATGCGAAACACGTTGAGGCGCTGGCGCTCCATGTCCTCGGCGCCCATGTAGACCACGCATTCCAGGCCCAGCCGCGCCGCAACCGTCGCCGTGGCCACGCCGTGCTGCCCCGCGCCGGTTTCGGCGATGATGCGTTTCTTTCCCATGCGCACGGCCAGCAATCCCTGGCCCAGGCAGTTGTTGATTTTGTGCGCGCCGGTGTGCAGCAGGTCTTCGCGCTTGATGTAGATCCGCGCGCCGCCCAGATGCTCGGTGAGCCGCGAAGCGAATTGCAGCGGCGTGGGGCGGCCGGCGAAATTTTTCAGCAGGAAATCGAGTTCCTTCTGAAACTTGGGGTCCTTGCGCGCCTCGGCGTAGGCGAGCTCGAGTTCTTCGAGCGGCGCGACGAGCGTTTCGGGAACGTAACGGCCGCCGTAGGGGCCGAAGCGGCCCTTCGCGTCCGGCCAGATTTGTGGAGCGGTGGTCATGAGTTCCTTTTCAGTTTCGTCAATCGTAATATGCGCATTCTTGCCGCGCTGTAATTATCAAAACCGCGGATTGATCGGACCGCGCCGGTGGCACAGGCTTCAGCCTGTCGGTTTTTATTTTCGTGCACCCGAAAAGCGCACAGGCTGAAGCCTGTGCCACCAAGTATTCAATCACATTCTCGCCGTGCCCGTTAGGCTGCGTACTTCGATTCCACGGCCGCGAACAGCGCGCGCAATTTGCCGGGATCCTTGCGGCCCGGCCGCGCTTCGACGCCGCTGGCCACGTCCACGGCATACGGGCTCGGCGACTCGAATCGCCTTGGCGACATTTTCCGGCGTCAGATCCCCCCGCCAGGATAATTTTTCCGTAGCGCCGCGCGGCCCGCGCCAGATTCCAATCCAGCGTGCGGCCCGGTGCCGCCATGCAGCCCGTGCGCGAATCCATCCAGCAGAATGCCGTCCGCGGCGCCGATAACTGGCAAGCGGCCACGCGGAATCCGCGTCTTCACTCTGCACGGCCTTGATCACGCGCCGAGTCCGCGCCAGCTCCGCCACTTCCTCCGGCGATTCCGCGCCATGCAGCTGCACGGCGGTCAAGGCGCAGCGCCCGCGCCAGCGCCTCCACCACCACCGGAGGCCAGTTCACAAACACGCCCACCGCTTCCACAAACGGCGGCAGGCGCCGGATAATTTTCCACGCGTCCGCGGGAGTGATGGCGCGAGGGCTGGGCGGATAAAAATTGAATCCGAGCGCGGAAGCCCCCAGGTCAACCGACAAGCGGGCGTCGTCCCAGGCGGTAATCCCGCAAATTTTAACACGAGTCGGCATGGGAATCAGGAACCGAGCAAAACGCGCAGCGCCGCGGCCGGATCCGGCTGCGCCATCAGATGTTCGCCGATCAAGAAATGCGTCAAACCCCGCTGAGCGCATGCGGACCAGATCGTCATGCGTGCGCAGGCCGGATTCGCACACGGCGATGCATTCCTCGGGAATCTCGGCAATCAATTCCAGCGATGTTTCGACGCGCACTTCGAGCGTCTTGAGATTGCGGTTATTCACGCCGATGATGCGCGCGCCCGCCGCCAGAGCCCGCGTCAACTCTTCGCGCGTGTGCACTTCCACCAGCGGCTCCATGCCCAGTTCGCGCCCCAGCGCGAGCAATTCGGCGAGCAGCGCGTCGCCGAGCCCCGCGACGATCAGCAGGAACGAATCCGCGTTGGTCGCGCGCGCCTCCCATACCTGCCACGGATCGACGATGAAATCCTTCCGCAGCACCGGCACGCCGACCGCCGCGCGTGCGTCCTTCATGTATTTCAATTCGCCCTGGAAAAATTCCTCTTCGGTGAGCACGGAAAGCGCCGCCGCGCCGGCCGCCTCCAAACTTTTCGCCAGCGCCACGGGATCGAAATCCGCGCGAATCAAGCCGCGCGACGGCGACGCCTTCTTCAGTTCCGCGATCACGTTGATCGAATCGCGCGTCAACGCCCCCGCAAAATCGCGCAGAGGCAGGGAGTGTTTCACGCCAAACCGCAGCGCCGTTTCCGGCACGCTCTTCTTGCGATGAGCGATCGCGGCGCGGCGCGCATCGATGATGCGGTCCAGCACGGTCCCGGATTTGGTTTCTGGCGCCATGGGCGTAGCTTCAGCTTCGATTCCAGCGGAAGCGGAAACAATCATGCTATCTTCCAGCGCCGGGGGAGTCAATGACGGGACTAAGTAGGACAGGCACTCTTGCCTGTCCGGTTTTTCGCGGCGGCAAGGAATTTAAACCGGACAGGCAAGAGTGCCTGTCCTACGGAAACCGCCCACCTGAAAATTGCTTCACATATGGGCCGAGGGAGAAGGTTAGCTTTGTGGTTTCCGGGGATAAAGCAAGAAATCGCCCGCCGCCGGAATGCCGGCGGCGGGCGATATTGTTACCGGCAGCTACTTCGTGTTGAGCTGGGCTACGGTGTCGGAGTTGTCGAGCATGATCGCTTTTTCGGACCCTGCCAGGCGGATCTCGTAAACCGAGCGCGATCCGTCCGGATTCACGCTCAGCAGGACAAGATTGGTCTTGTAGGTCACGCCGGTCTTGACCAACGTG
Organism: Terriglobia bacterium; assembly: GCA_963779275.1. Lineage (GTDB taxonomy): Bacteria > Acidobacteriota > Terriglobia > Acidiferrales > UBA7541 > Palsa-360. The sequence continues at coordinate 307,289 of CAVZXL010000010.1, read as the reverse complement.
CCGGGAGCGGTGGCGACGACTCGCCCCTGCTTCCTCAGGGTTATCTGGACATTCGATTTGTCCGAATCCACGGCAAATTCGTAAACGCCCTTGGGAACTTCCACGCCGTTCACCGTGACGGGAGTTTGCAGGACAAATAGTCGCGTGGGATCGTTCGCGGCCATCGCCGGGAAACCCGCGACCAGTGTGAGAAACACAGTGAGCGCAGCAACTTTGATTTTCATCTTCATTCCTTTTCCGGCAGCCTTTCGATTCTTTCGCGTGTGGCAGCCTTGTTTGATGTTCCGATTCTCGTTGATTGCGAAATGAAGACCAGACGCAAATTGGTTCGCAACCAAATTGGCGTGCAACGCAAATTGGCTGGCAGCCAATTTGGACTCGCGTCTGGCGCAGCCTCGCTTTCCGTGGCCGCGAGGTTGCGTCCCGATCAAGGTATGCGACGCTGCGGATGTGCGCGCTATCCGGATCTTGCGGGGAAATTTATTTTTTCGCGGGGGCATTGACTCCGTCAAATGTTAGAAAGCAAGATGCCCGCCAAACGGGCGTCTAATACCGCCCAGCGGTGTAGGCCGCCGTGCCTTTCGGGATGGAGAGGGCAGGTTTCAATCCCAACTGGAGAGCTTTTCCTACGGAAATCCGCGGGGAAACACCGCGGGCTATTTATACTTTGAATCTCCGCGCCTCTGAGTCGCGCGGAGCCATTCTGCCGAAAGACGAGCTGACGATCCTGGAGCGCGAGATCACGAATTGCCGCAAGTGTCCGCGCCTGGTGCCATACCGCGAGGAAGTCGCGCGCACCAAGCGCCGCGCCTACCGCGACTGGACGTACTGGGGAAAACCCGTCCCGGCGTTCGGCGATCCGAAAGCCGAGCCTCGTCATCATCGGCCTCGCGCCCGCCGCGCACGGCGCCAACCGCACGGGCCGCATGTTCACCGGCGACCGCTCGGGAGATTTTCTGTACGAGCAGCTCTATCGCGCGGGCTTCGCCAATCAGCCGCAATCAAAGCGTGCCGATGATGGGCTCGTGCTGAAAGGCGCGCTGATTTCCGCCGCGATCCGCTGCGCGCCGCCCGCGAACAAGCCACTGCCCGAAGAAATTCGCAATTGCCTGCCGTATCTCGAACGCGAATTGGAACTGATCCGCCCGCGCGCGATTCTCGCCCTGGGCGGCATCGCGCTGAACACGTATCTCGATCTGCTGAAACAGAAAGGCCTGATCCGTTCGCGCGCGGGGTACAAATTCGCTCACGGCGCGAGTTTCACGCTGCCCGGCGATCTGCCGCGCCTGTTCGCCGCGTATCATCCCAGCCAGCAGAATACCCAGACCGGGCGGCTGACGCCGGCCATGTTTGCGCGCGTGTTGCGGAACATTCGCAAATTTCTCGAGACGCCACTGAAATAATCGCCGCACGGCCCCACTCCACCAGGCTTTTGCGCTGATCTGCCTGATGTATCCAGGTATTCCCCGGCGGCAAACCCGTTGTATCCAAAACAGAACAGGAATACGATGCGAGTACGAGAGGCCCCGATCGGAAAATCCGGGCGGAAACTCTCGTTTGCAGGGCAGCGAAAATTATCTTGTCATCGCAAGGAGAATCCTTCATGAGTTTTCGGCTGTGGAGCAATGATCTGAAAGAGGGCGCACGAATGCCCGAGGCGCAGGTATTTAACGGCATGGGCTACACGGGCGGCAACCGTTCACCGCACCTGGCGTGGGACGGCGCGCCGGCGGGAACGAAAAGTTTTGTGATTACGGCGTACGATCCGGATGCGCCAACCGGGTCGGGATGGTGGCACTGGGTTGTGGTCAACATCCCGGCCACGGCGAAAGCAACTTCCCGCGGGGAGCGGCAGCGGACAAGGCCTGCCCGCCGGAGCGCTGCAGACGCGTACGGATTTCGGCGCGGCGGGATACGGCGGAGCCGCGCCGCCGCCGGGGCCGGCGCACCACTACATTTTCACGGTCCATGCGCTGAGCGTGGAGAAGCTCGACGTCACCGATCAATCCAGCGCGGCGATGATCGGCTTCATGTGCAACATGAACAGCCTTGGGAAAGCGACGTTGACGGTCATGTACGGAAAATGAACAGCGTTGCAGGCCATGGAAGAGCAATCCATCAGTTATCGATCAATCGGTAACTAAGGAGGGTTCCGAACTGAATCGCATCTAGCGCTTTTGTGGCACAGCAGAATCGTCACACATTCCCGAGATCCCAATCCCGGGAATTTCTATATCTCGCAATCTCACTCAGCAGCAATCTTCACGAATGCGTCCCGCCCGTGAGCGAAGGGGTAGCCGCCTGCCGCGCGACTGGTTTACGCCGCGCCAGCTTCGTGTGCAGACGGTCCATGTAGAGATACACAACGGGCGCGGTGAACAGCGTGAGCACCTGGCTGACCATCAAGCCGCCCACGATGCTGATGCCCAGGGGGCGCCGCATTTCCGATCCCATGCCGGCCTCGAGCGCGAGCGGCAGGCCGCCGAGCAGCGCGGCCGTCGTGGTCATCATGATGGGACGGAAACGCAGCAGGCACGCCTGATAAATCGCGTCGATCGGCTGCTTTCCTTCCCTTCGCTGGGCTTCGAGCGCGAAATCGATCATCATGATCGCGTTTTTCTGAACGATTCCGATCAGCAGGATGATGCCGATCAGCGCGATGACGCTCAAGTCCGTGTGCGTGAGGCGCAGGGCCAGGAGCGCGCCGACGCCGGCCGAAGGCAGCGTGGAAAGAATCGTGATGGGATGAATGTAACTTTCGTACAGCATGCCCAGGACGATGTACACGGTCATCAGCGCCGCGAGAATCAGGTAAGGTTCGTTGCGCAGCGATTCCTGAAACGCCTCCGCCGTGCCCGAGAAACTGGGATGGATGGTGGAGGGCACGCCCATCTGCAGCGCGGCCGCTTCGATTTCGCGGACGGCGTCGCCGAGCGCGACGCTGGGATCGAGATTGAAGGAAATGGTGACGGCCGGAAATTGCCCCTTGTGATTGACGGCCAGGGCCGTGGTTTTTTGCTCGTAGTGGGAGATGGCGCTGAGCGGCACTTCGGCGCCCGAGGGCGAGCGCACGTACAGGTTTTGCACCGCGTCGGGGCTGTCCTGATATTCGGGATCGACTTCCATGACCACGTGGTACTGATTTAATTGCGTGTAGATGGTGGAGACCTGCCGCTGCCCGAAAGCGTCGTACAAGGTTTCGTCAATCTGCTGGGACTGTATGCCCAGGCGCCCGGCGGTGTCGCGATCGAAGACGAGCGAAGCTTGCAAGCCTTTGTCCTGCTGGTCGCTGGTGACGTCGCGCAGGCCGGGCAGCGTCCTGAGCCGGGCCTCGATGCGCGGCGCCCACTTCTGCAGGTCCTCGAGCGTCTCGCCCTGCAGCGTGAATTGATATTGCGAGCTGGTGAAAAGGCCGCCGACGCGCACGTCCTGATACGACTGCAGGTAGAGCGTGGCGCCGGGAACGACGGAAAGTTTGCGGCGAAGGCGCGCAATGACGGCGTCCGCGCCGATTTTTCGCTGGTCCAGATCCTTGAGCTCGATCAGCACGCGCCCGATATTTTCCGCGCCGCCGCCGACGAAAGCCGCGACGTGGTCCACGGCGGGATCCGCGCGGATGATGTCCTCAAACTGGATGAGTTTTTTCATCATCGCGGGAAACGAAATATCCTGCGCGCCCACCATCGCGCCGTTGAGCCGCCCGGTGTCCTGCTGCGGGAAAAATCCCTTTGGAACCACGATGTAGAGATAGACGTTCAGGCAAACGGCCGCGGCGGTGATGCCGAGCATGAGCGGCTGGTGCGAAAGAACCCAGCGCAGTCCGGTCGCGTAGCGTCGGTGCAGCGAGTTGAAAATTCTCTCTCCCACCATGAACGCGCGCCCGTGCTTCATGTCCTTCGTGCGATTTCAGCAGCCGCGCGCACATCGCGGGCGTGGCCGAAAGCGATACGCACAGCGAAACCGCGATGGCCGCGCTGAGCGTCACGGCAAACTCGCGGAACAGCCGCCCCACGATTCCACCCATCAGCAGGATGGGAATGAAAACGGAAATCAGCGAAATGCTCATGGACAAAACGGTGGGGCCGATTTCCCTGGACCCTTTCAGCGCCGCCTCCAGCGGCGAATCCCCCGCCTCCAGATAACGCGAGATATTTTCGATCACCACGATGGCGTCGTCGACCACGAACCCGGTCACAATCGCCAGCGCCATCAGCGAAAGATTGTCGATGCTGTATCCCAGCAAGTACATCACGCCAAAGGTGCCCACCAGCGAGAGCGGCACCGAGACGCTGGGGATCACCGTGGCCCACAGGTTGCGCAGAAACAGGAAAATGACCATGATTACCAGGCCAACCGTGAGCAGCAGCGTGAATTGAATGTTCTGGACCGACGCGCGGATCGTCTTGGTGCGGTCCGAGACCACCGAAAAACCGGCCGCCGGCGGGATCGCCGCGCGCAACTCCGGAAGCAGCGCCTTGATCCCGTCCACCGTATCGATGATGTTGGCCCCGGGTTGCCGGAAAATAATGATGATGATGCCGCGCTGCCCGTCGACGAACGCGCCGTTGCGCATGTCCTCGACGCCTTCGGTCACCTTCGCGATATCGCTCAGGCGCACCGGCCCGCCATCCTTGTAGGCCACGATCAGAGGCAAATATTGGTCGGGGCTCAACAATTGGTCGGTGTCGGAAATCACCCACCGGTTGTTCGGATCCTCCACCAGTCCCTTGGGCGAATTGGCGTTTGCCGACTGCAGCGCCAGGCGAACCTGCGCCAGACCGATGTGATAGTCGGCCAGCGCCAGCGGATTCAGGTCCACGCGCACCGCGGGCTTCGCTCCTCCGCCGATGAACACCGTGCCCACGCCGTTCACCTGGGAAATTTTCTGCGCCAGAATCGAATCGGCCAGGTCGTACAGATGGCTCGGGGGAATCGTATCGGACGTCAATCCCAGGATCATGATGGGCGCGTCGGTGGGATTGGCCTTGCGATAGGTGGGCAGGCTCGGAAGGCTCGTGGGCAATTGCCCGGCCGCGGCATTGATTGCGGCCTGGACGTCGCGCGACGCCGCATCGATATCGCGATCCAGATCCAATTGAAGAGTGATATTCGTCGCGCCGAGTTGGCTGGTGGACGTCATTTCCGTGACGCCGGCGATGCGGCCAAAGGACCGCTCCAAGGGCGTCGCCACGGTCGAGGCCATCGTTTCGGGGCTGGCACCGGGGAGATTGGCGCGCACCTGGATGGTGGGGAAATCCACCTGGGGCAGAGGCGCCACGGGCAGGAAAAAATACGCCGCTCCGCCGGCCAGCAGAATGGCAACACTCAGCAGAGATGTGGCGACAGGACGTTCGATAAAGGGCCGAGAAATATGCATGTGCCGCTAATCCGCAGGAGCATTCGCCGGGGTGGCGCTTTCGACGGTTCCGTGCCCGAGACGTTTGGCCAGCCGGTCAAAAGCCAGGTACACGACGGGAGTGGTGAACAGGGTGAGCGCCTGGCTGAAAATCAATCCGCCGACGATGGCGATGCCCAGCGGCCCGCGCAATTCCGCGCCGGTGCCGCCGCCCAAGGCCAGCGGCAATCCGCCCAGCATGGCCGCCATGGTGGTCATCAGAATGGGCCGGAAGCGCAGCAGGCACGCCTGATAAATCGCCTCGAGCGGCGGCTTGCCTTCCTTGCGCTCGGCTTCGAGGGCGAAGTCGATCATCATGATGGCGTTCTTCTGCACGATACCTATGAGCAGAATGATGCCTATGAGCGCAATGACGCTGAAATCGACCCGCGTAATGAGCAGGGCGAGCAGTGCGCCGACTCCGGCCGAGGGCAAGGTGGAAAGAATCGTGATGGGGTGAATGTAGCTTTCATAGAGCACGCCCAGAACGATGTAGACGGTCACCAGCGCGGCCAGAACAAGGATCGGCTCGTTCGCCAGCGACGCCTGGAAAGCCTGCGCCGTGCCCTGGAATCCGGCATGAACGCTGGCGGGCAATCCGATATCCTGCTGCGCCGCTTTGATCGCGTCCACGGCCTGCCCGAGAGAAACGCCCTGCGCCAGGTTGAACGAAAGCGTCACGACCGGGAATTGACCCTGGTGGTTCACGGCGATTGGAGTCATCTCCGAGGAATATTGCGTGAACGCGCTCAGCGGAACTTGCGTTCCATTGGAGGAATGAACGTAAATCTGCTTTCAGGGCGTCCGGGTTCTGCTGGAAATGCCGGATTCGCTTCGAGAATCACGTGGTACTGGTTGAGCTGCGTGAAGATCGTGGACACCTGCCGCTGGCCGAACGCGTCGTAGAGCGTGTCGTCAATGGTTTGCGGCAGAATTCCGAGCCGCGACGCGGTGTCGCGATCGATGGTGAGCGTGGCCTGCATGCCGCGCTCCTGCTGGTCGCTGGCCACGTCGGTCAACTGCGACAGATTCCGCAATTTATCCAGCAGCTTCGGCGCCCACACGGCAAGTTCCGTCCCGTCCGCGTCCTCCATCGTGTATTGATACTGCGTGCGGCTGATGCGGTCTTCCACGGTCAGGTCCTGCACCGGCTGCATGTAGAGATTGATTCCCTTCACGTCCGCAATTTCGGTTTGCAGGCGGCGAATGATGGTCGGAGCGTCTTCTTTTCGTTCCTCGCGGGGCTTCAGGTTGATCTGGATGCGTCCGCTGTTCGGAAGCATGTTGGCGCCGTCGATCCCGATGAACGACGACAGGCTGACTACGTCCGGATCCTTCAACACAGCTTTCGCCAGGGCCTGCTGGCGCTCGGCCAGCGCGGAAAAGGAAAGCGTCGCGGGGGCTTCGGAAACGCCCAGGATCACGCCGGTATCCTGCACCGGGAAAAAGCCCTTGGGAATAACCAGGAACAGGAAGATGGTGAGGGCCAGCGTGCCGACGGTGACGACCAGCGTGGCCGGCTGGTGCTTCAGCACGAATCGCAGGATCACCGCATAACGGTCGATGATCCAGTTCAGCGAATTCTCGGACACTCTGTAGAACCAGCTCTTGTCCGCGTCCTTCTGGTGGCGCAAGATTTTCGAGCACATCATCGGCGTCAGCGTCAGTGAGACGACGGCCGACACCAGAATCGTCACGCTTAAGGTGACCGCGAATTCGCGGAACAGCCGCCCCACGACGTCCTGCATAAACAGCAGCGGGATGAGCACGGCGATCAGCGACACGGTCAGAGAAAGAATCGTGAAGCCGATCTGCTCGGAGCCTTTCAAGGCAGCCTGCATCGGAGACTCGCCCTCTTCGATGTACCGCGTGATGTTTTCGATCATCACGATGGCGTCGTCGACGACGAATCCTGTCGAAATCGTGAGCGCCATCAGCGATAAGTTGTCGAGGCTGTAGCCGAGCAGGTACATCACGCCAAACGTGCCCACCAGCGAAAGCGGCACGGCCACGCTGGGGATCGCCGTTGCCGCCAGACTCCGCAGGAACAGGAAAATCACGAGCACAACCAGCGCGACGGTCAGCATTAACTCGAACTGCACGTCCGCGACCGACGCGCGAATCGTGGTGGTCCGGTCGGTCAGAATCTCGACGCGCACCGAACTCGGCAGCGACGCCTTCAATTGCGGCAAAAGATTCTGAATGCGGTCCACCACGTTGATGATGTTCGCGCCGGGCTGCCGCTGAATGTTGACGATCACGGCGGGCCGGTCGTTTTGCCACGCCGCCAGCTTCACGTTCTCCGCGCTGTCCACGACGTTGGCCACGTCCATGATCCGGACGGGCGCGCCATTCTTATAGGTGATGACGATGGGCTTGTAGGAATCGCTGGTCAGCAGCTGGTCGTTGGCCCAGATCGTGAACGCCTGCCGGGGCCCATCCAAATTGCCCTTGGCCTGGTTGACGTTCGCCTGGGCCAGCGCCGTGCGCAAATCCTCCAGGCTCAAGCCGTAGGAGGCCAGCGCGGTCGGGTTGGCCTGAATCCGCACGGCGGGTTTTTGTCCGCCGCTGATGCTCACCAGGCCCACGCCGGGCAATTGCGAAATCTTTTGCGAAAGGACCGTGTCGGCCATGTCCTCGAGTTTGGTCAGCGGCAGCGAATCGGACGTCAGCGCCAGCGTGAGCACGGGCGTATCGGCTGGATTCGTCTTGCTGTAAATCGGCGGATTGGGAAGATTCGTCGGCAGAAACGTGGTCGCCGCGTTGATGGCGGCCTGGACTTGCTGCTCGGCCACGTCGATATTCAGGTCCAGAACAAATTGCAGCGTGATGAGCGACGCCCCGAACGAACTGGTCGACGTCATCTGGTTGAGGCCGGGCACCTGCCCGAATTGCCGCTCCAGGGGAGTGGTCACCGAGGACGCCATCACCGTGGGGCTTGCTCCGGGATAAAAGGTGAGGACCTGGATGGTCGGGTAATCCACCTGGGGAAGCGCGGAAACCGGAAGTTGCCGGTAAGCCACCGCTCCAGCCAGCAAAATTCCGGCCATCAGCAGCGACGTGGCGACCGGACGAAGAATAAATGGCTTGGACGGATTCATCAGCCTTGCTTTCCCTGCCCTGGTTTGTGGCCGCCTTGATGCTGGCCGGAGCCCTGGCCGGATCCTGCCGGCGCGTCCGCGCCTCCGCCTTGTCCGCCTTGCCTGCGGCCGCCATTCGGGCCGCCTTGCCCATTCGCTCCGGGAGCGCGCGCCGGGTCCACTCGGGCCGCCGCTTGTCGAGGCGCTGTGAACTTCGACGGGAGCGCCGGGCTGCAGACGGTCCTGCCCGTCCACGACCACTTGATCTCCGGCAGCGACGCCGCTGGCGATCAGAGAGATATTGCCCTGGGTCAAATCCACCTTCACGGGTTGCATGTTTGCGTGGCCGTTGGTCACCGTATAGACGTAAGAACCCTGCGTGCCGCGCTGAACCGCGGCCAGGGGAATCACGATGGCGTCCTTGCGCACGGCCAGCATCAGGCGAATGTTGACGAACTGATTGGGCCAAAGCGAAAGATCGCGGTTCTCAAATACAGCCTTGAATCGAACGGTTCCAGTGGTCGGGATCGATCTGGTTGTCCACGGTGACCAGTTTGCCGGTGGCCAGTTTCGTCTGGTCGTCGCGGCTGTAGGCCTCGACTCCCAGTTCCTCGCTCTTCATGTGCTGAATCACGTCCTGAAGACTGTCTTCAGGCAGCGTAAACAGAGTGGCGATGGGCTGGACCTGCGTGATGACCACCAGGCCGGTAGGGTCCGAAGCATGAATCATGTTGCCCTGATCCACCAGCCGCAGTCCCACGCGGCCGCTCAAGGGCGCGGTAATCCTGCAATAGACCAGTTGCAGCTTTTCGTTGTCGATCTGAGCCTGGTCGGCGCGAATCGCGCCTTCCAACTGGTCCACGGTCGCTTTCTGCGTATCCACCTGCTGCGCGGCGACGACGCCTTCCTTGTGCAGTTCGTCATAGCGCCCGAAATCGACCTTCGCGTTGTTCAACTGCGCCTGATCGCGCGCCAGCTGCCCTTCCATTTGCTCAAGCGCTACTTGAAATGGGCGCGGGTCGATCTGCGCAAGCAGGTCGCCCTCACTGCACAAACTGGCCTTCCGTGAAATTCACCTTGAGCAGTTCCCCGTCCACGCGGCTCTTCACGGTGACGGTGTTGAAGGGCGTGACCGATCCCAGCCCGGCAAGATAGTAAGGAACATCCTGCTTGAGCGCGGGTACGACCGCAACCGACACCGGCCCCAGCGCCGCTCTGGCGCCAGGCGCCGGCGCGGCCTTGCTCTCGGCCGACCCGCGGGATTTGTAGAAATAATATCCGCCGATAGCGAGGACAATCAGGGCGAGGATCCAGAGCCAACCTTTACTCTTCGGTTGATCGGCACCGCCACCGCTGGGACGGAAATCCGTCGGAGATCGCAACTCATGATTCGGTGCAGGATTAGGAATGGCCATGTTCGTCCTATCAGTTGTATGAATTGAATTCGCCCAATGGTATTGACGCATTCGGCGCAACCCGGGTTTCGCAACACACCGAGGAACTTGAACGCCCTCAGGAAACGTAGCACCGGGGAATGAGGTCCCTAGCTTTGGTAGCGATACCGGGATTCGAACCCGGATTTTGGCCTTGAGAGGGCCACGTCCTAACCCTTAGACGATATCGCCAGATCGAGCCACACTCGCAGGCACATGCAGGACCAGGAAAAGGCTTCTTTTCATGGAGCGCCTTGCAGACTGGGCGGATTGCAATTTTCGCACGGAGGGCCGAACAGCGCAAGCTGTGGCTGAAATGACCGGAATTGCCACGGTCCTCGAAAGAGCAAGCGCGGGGAGGAGCTTCCGGCAAGCGGACAGTTCCGCGGAAAGACACCCCGCCCTGGAGGAAAGCCTCTATTGCGCGGGCGAGGACGTATTCCCCGCGCCGCCGCCGGACGAAGCAGCGCCGGTTCCGGCGTCGACCGGCAAGGGCCCAAAATTCTTGGCCAGGTAATGGACCAGCATGTCCACCTGGTCCGGCTGAATATTGGCTCCGCGATCCATCATCAACTGTACGGTGTCGTGCCATTCGTCGAGTGACTTGTGCGCCTTCACTAAATTCGTAAGCCGGTGGCAAGCCTGGCAATTTTCCTCGGCAATCGCTTTTCCGTCGCCGTCCGGCAATTCTATTTTCTTGGATTGCGCGGGCGCAGCGGCCGTGGAAGCGGCAGGCGCCGGGGCGGCAGCATCCGCGGGGGCCGTTGCTGCTGTTGCAGGAGCCGCCTGGGCAACCGGGGCCGGAGTGTCCGTTTTGGGCGGGAAATTCTTGGCCAGATACTGGACGAGGGTGTCGACGCTTTCCTGCGGCAAACGAGCACCCCGGTCCATCATCGTCTGCACCGTTTCTGCCCAGTCGTCCTTGGACTTGTGCGACTTGGTCAAATTCGTCAGACGGTGGCAATCCTGGCAAAATTCCGTGGCGATGGCCTTTCCGTCACCATCGGGCAACTCCACCTTTATGGTTTGCGCGGGCGCAGCGGCCGGAGGCGCGGATTGCGCTGCATCTTGCGTGGCTGCCGCATTGGCGGCCTGAATTGCGAAGCTCGCATGAAGCCGGGAACTTGCAAAATCGGTCCGCGCGGCAAATCCGTTCTGAGCCATGCCCGCCGGGGGCGCCGCCAGGATAAACAGGCCGAGGATGAGGGCAAGAAGCGACAGAAGTACCCCGGTTCGAGCAAAACAATAACGTTGAGTGCCCACTATTCCCCATCCTCCAGCGATTTGGCCGCAGCAGCGCGTGATCAAAACCAGACACAGGCGACTTGCGCACAATCCAGAATCCCAAACACATTCCGGATGGCCCCACTTCATTTTCGTATACGCGTTGGAAAGAATCAAGCGGCGCGCCGCAGTTCCAATAATCGGAAAAAAAGCGCCGCTCATCCCATCGATCGCCCCGTGATCATGCCTAACCACACGGCCACGAATCCCAGAACCACGCTCAAAATAACATTCAGAAATGCCAGCAGGACCTCGCCTTCCTGGAATGTCCTCAATGTTTCCAGCTCAAACGTCGAGAACGTCGTGTACGCCCCGATGAATCCGATGGGAATCAAATAGCTCCAGTTCGCGCTCCAGTGTGCCCGATGGGCGATCAGCGCGACAATCAACCCGATCAAGAACGACCCGGAAATATTGATGGCCACGGTCCCGAATGGAAAGCGCATTCCAAAGCGGCCCCCAATGTAATTTCCCACCCAATACCGCGCGATGGAGCCGAGAAATCCTCCCACGCCGATCACCAAATACTTATTCATGTTGTGCTCTCACTGTTTTTCCGGAAATCCGCGCGCGGACGCGCCGCATGGCCCGGAAATCCACATCGCCTGTATTTTTTTGGGGATCGTTGCCGGACGCATGGCTCCGCGACAAGATCCTTGTCAGGAGTCATCATCTGTCCGCACAACCGAAGGACAGCGGTTATAAGGCGAACTCCATCGCCTTTTGTAATATTACGACGGGGCCAAAAAAAGAGTCAACCCTGCTCGCTTTCCGATGTGTGAAAGACCAACGGACCCGCGGCAGCAACGGTCAGGAATGAGTCACCGAATGATGCGATTCCGATCTCTGGTCGATCGGATGCTGCCGCGGCACGATGCGGTGGAAAATGCGAACGGAAAAAAAACGATTGCGGCACGGAGCGCAGCGATAGGTGGGAAAGCGGAGCAAACGGAACAGCCAGGCCATGGTGCCCGCCCCGTGCTCGCTGGAAATGCGCTGCAAGTCCATGTTGCCGCACATCCCGCAATGCACGTAGAACACGTAGCGGATTGGCGCCGCCCAGGCATAAAACCGCAGATCGCAGCCGCGGCACCGCCAGGGCCGCAACAGCGTTACCCCCACCAAATAATCGGCGACGCTGCGCCTGCGGGAGCGGCGAGGACTGTCGCTTTGGCAGGCTGGACAAATCAATCTCGTTCACCCCTGGTAATTCCCTGGAAAAGAATACGCGAACCTTTATTGGCATGGCAAGTTCCATCTGCGCCCGGTTCAGTTGCTGTGTACAATATCGGGTCTGGGCTTTACTAAAGCCCAGCGTGAATTGGGTCTGGGCTTTACATGAAGCCCAGTGTGAAAAAGTCTGGGCTTCGCTTGCTTGCCCTAACGATGGAAGTAGAGCCCATTTCAACATAAACAAACGAGGTGCAGAATGGCGGACTACACAGAGGAGCATGCGACGCGCGGGAATCAAGACGAAACTTCCTCGCCTGGATACCTGGCCCAATCAATTTCCCGGCTACCGCATCGTGACGCGCTTTCCTGAATACACCTCGGTGTGCCCGAAAACCGGATTGCCCGATTACGGCACCATCATCATCGAGTACGAACCGAAAAAAGCCTGCATCGAGTTGAAGGCTCTCAAAATGTACCTGCTGGCTTACCGAGACCTCGGCATTTTTTACGAAAACGCCGTCAATCGCATCCTCCGGGATATCGTGGACGCCATTCACCCGGCCTGGTGCACGGTGCGCGGCGAGTTCACGCCGCGCGGCGGCCTGACCACCACGGTGGAAGCTCGCTGGCCCAGGAGCGCCCGCGCCCACAAGTCGTAGACAACTCCCGGCGGCTCGGCGATAATCAAACGCAAAGAACGGTGCAGCCGCATCAGCCAAGGCCACCGAGGAGCGATCATGAGTATTTCCCCGAATGTTCCCGAACCGAAAGAATCCTTCGAGTACGAAGCGGCCAGCACGCCGCGGTGGATTATCGTGGTGTTTGTCGCGGCTTTCGCGCTCATCGGGTACCTCCTGTATGCCGGCAACGCCTCGCGAACCGCGCTGGAGACGGAGCTGTCGCAAGCCAAAAACAAACAAGATGTCCTGGCCGTGCAGATCGATCAGGTGAATTCGCGCGTGGCCGATTTGAAGGGCCAGCTGGAAGTAACCACGCAGAAGCTCGGATTCACGCAGGCCGAACTGGCGCAGGCGCGCACCCTGGCCCAGAACATCCGCCAATCGCAAAAGGAATCCGACGACAAACTGACCGCGCAAATCGGTCAGGTGAAGCAGGACACGGACGCCAAAATCGGAGCGGTGAGCACGGATCTGACCGGCGCGAAGGGCGACATCACCGCGACCAAGCAGGATCTGGAAGCCACCAAGGCCAAACTCACCAGCACGGTGGGCGACCTGGGCGTGCAGAGCGGACTGATCGCGCGCAACCAGGAAGAACTCGACCAGCTCAAACGCTCGGGCGAGCGAAATATCTTCGAGCTGCATCTGACCAAATCGAAGACCCCGACGCACGTCGGCCCCATTCAAGTCACGCTCACGAAGACCGATCCGAAGAAATACAAATACACGCTGCTGGTGGTCGCCGACGACAAGACCATCGAGAAGAAAGACAAGACGGCGGACGAGCCGATCCAGTTCTACATCCATAACGTGCCGAAGCCTTACGAAATCGTGGTCTTCGACGTGACCAAGGACAAGGTCAACGGCTATCTTTCGACTCCCAAGGACGTCGGCACCGCCGCGCGCGCGCAGTAAGTTTTATCCGCGCGCTTCGCACCTGACTTTTATCCCGTCATTCCGAACCCGCTCCTGCGGGTGAGGAATCCCTCTTCGATCGAGCCGCGAAGAAAGAGGGATTCTTCGGCGTGAAACCCGCCTCGGAATGACGATAATTTTTTGTGGGTTCCGTTCTTGCAAGAAATCTCAATCGAGAAATTCGTCGTTAGGATTCAAAGCTCTTGAGGATCGTGGCCATTTCATGCAGGCGCCGGTCGACCATCGCAAAGACGGTGTCCGGCTCGAACACCCCGCCCGAATCGCGCCGCCCGGCTCTCACGCCGGTTAATACTTCGATTCCCTCTTCCACCGTGGTGATCGGCAGGATGTGAAATTTGCCGGCCGCGACCGCGTCAATCACGTCGTCCCGCAGCATCAGGTCCTCGACATTTTCGGAGGGGATCATCACGCCCTGCCGCCCGGTCAATCCCGATTTCACGCGGCAGACGTCGAAGAATCCTTCGATCTTCTGGTTGACGCCGCCGATCGGCTGGATGTCGCCCTGCTGGCTGACCGAACCGGTCACGGCAATGTCCTGCCGGATCGGCAAACCGGAAAGAGCCGAAAGCAGCGCGTAAATTTCCGTGGAACTCGCGCTGTCTCCATCGACTCCGCTGTAGGACTGCTCGAAACAAATGCTGGCCGCGAGCGAAAGCGGCTTATCCTGCGCGAATTGCGACCGCAAATATCCGGAGATGATCTGCATGCCTTTGTCGTGGAAGCGTCCGCTCAAATTCGCTTCGCGTTCCACGTTGATCAGGCCGGCCTTGCCCAGAGACGCCGAAGCCGTGATGCGCACCGGCTTGCCGAAGGCGTAGCCGCCGATTTCGAGAACGCTCAGGCCGTTGACTTGCCCGACTTTCGCGCTGTCGGTGTCGATGAACAGAGTGCCTTCCTCGATCATTTCGCGGATCTTTGTTTCGGTAAGGTTGTGCCGCTCGACGCGCGCCTCGCGTGCGCGCCGCACGTGGGAGGCGCTCACGATCGGCGCGGTTTCCTGCCGGGCGATGTAGGCAGCCTCGCGCGCCAGGTCCGCAAGTTCCGCGAATCGCGCCGTCACCTTGTTGCGGCGCCCGGCCTGGCGCACACCGAACTCCATCATGCTGGCGACCGCGGTGCGGTCGAACGGGCCGATCTTTTCCTGCTCGGAAAGCTGGCGCAGGCGGCCGCCGTACTGCCGCACGACCGCGTCGCCCATCACCATTTCCTCGTCGAACTCCACGCGCACCTTGAAAATCTTGCGGAAATCCTCCTCGTACTCGTACAGCATTTCGTACATGTGCCGGTCGCCGATCAAGATGATCTTCACGTCGATATCGATGGGCTCGGGCTTGAGCACGGAAGTTCCGAACGGAAAAAACATTTCCAGCGGCTGAATCTCCAGGCGGTTGTGGTTCAGCATGCGCTTCATGGTGCGCCACACGCCGGCCTCGCTCAGCGCGTCCAGCGCGTACATCACCAGGAAGCCGCCGTCGGCGCGCAGCGTCGAGCCCGCGCGCAAATCCATGAAGTCCGAATTCCACCCGCCGCGCGAATCGTAGCTGCGCTGGATGGTGCCGAACAAATTCGTGTAGGTCGGCGTGGTTTCAAAAATCACCGGCGATCCGTCTTCGTCGTTGTGCGCCAGCAACACGTTGACGCCGTACACGCGGAAGGGATCGCGCTCCACCGGGCCCGATTTCGAGCCGGGTTCCGGGGGCGGGCCGCTGGGATCCTCTTCCCCCTCGCGCTCCTTGAATGGATCGAGGTTGTCGAGAATGTTGTGGCGCACCTCCTCCAGGTATTCGGAGACCAGGTCGCCGGAATATTTTTCCTTCAATTCCTCGATGAAGCCGTCGACCAGCACGGAAGCCGCTTCCTGCTCGAGGTAACTCAACTCGCTGGCAAGTTCTCGCGAAAGCGTCAGCGTTTTCCGGTAGACGACGGTGAATTCCTGGCGGAACTGTTCGTACTTGCGTTCGATATCCTCGGCCACGGGCGTATCCAGCTTGCCTTCGTGCACCATCTTCGGGATGTCCTCGATGGGCACCATTTGCCCTTCGAGGACCGGAAAAATTTCGGGCAGCGCGACCGCGCCCACCTGCATGTGGCCCAGCGCAAACTGGTCGCGCGCGATGCGCCGCGTGAAATCGTCCATCAATTCTTTTTCGCGAACCGTGAAACGGTCCACGATGCGCCCTTTTTGCCGCTGGAAGGGTTCGCCCTCGAATACCTGGGGAATGCGGCGGCGCAGGAATTCGATGCCGCTCTGGACGTCTTTTTTGAAATTATTGGCCTGGCCGCGCGGCAGCGCCAGCAGGCGCGGGCGGTCCGGACTTTTGAAATTATTGACGTAGCAGCGGTCCAGCGAAAGTTTCGCCGCGGGATGGATCTGGTCGATCACATGGGTGATGGTGCCGCCGCGGCTGGTTCCCGCCAAGCCGCAGACAAAAATATTGTATCCGGGCGCGCTGAGCTCGACGCCGAGTTTCAGAGCGCGGAAGGCGCGCTCCTGGCCCACCAGATCGGTCACCAGTTCGGCCTGCGCCGTGGTCTCGAATGGAATGGTCGACGGATCGCAGCTCCACCTCAGCTTTTCCGGCGGCAATCCAGCGAGAAGGTGCATGGGTTTAACGGCCATCATTGAACCTTTGTGTTTCCCGGCGCGTTACTCTAGCACAGCCGCGACGGCCGGCGCATTTTCCGTGACAATGGAATTTCCATGTTGCGCACATCACAAGAGAATCCTGAAAGAAAGCCTGGGTCTGGTTCCTGTGGTGCCGCCCTTCAGGCTGGCCTGTGCGCCTTATCCTTCCCTGAATAGACGTCCAGAATGCCGACGGCGGTAGCCACGACAATCGGTCCAAGGACAACACCGAGAATGCCGAACACGGCGATCCCTCCGAGCACGCTGATGAAAACCAGCAAGCCGTTCAGCGAGGAGCGTCCACCAAGCAGCACGGGCCGCAAAATATTATCAATCGTCGAGCCAATCCCTCCGCACAGGACGATCAGCATCACCGCGCGCCCGGCATGCCCAGTCGAGAACAGCCAGATGGTTGCGGGAATCCACACGGGCCACGCGCCCACCACCGGGAGAAGCGAAAGAAACGCCATCACCACGCCCCAGAACACCGGAGAGCCGAGGCCCCCGAGGGCGAACGCTCCGCCGCAGATCAATCCCTGGACGGCCGCGATCACCAGGCTGGTGGTCACGCTGGCGAAAATCAATTCGCGCGCCTCCCCGAGCATTCGCTCCCTCATGCCTTCGTCGAACGGAAGAAAAAAACGGAAGCGATCGAGAATGGCGTCGCCATCGAGAAGAAAATAGAACAACGCGAAGAGCATGACGAACAGCTCGAAAACAAATACGACTATATTCCGCACCACCCGGCCAAGTTCCGAGGCCATGGATTCCCCGAACCGGCTCGCATATTGACGGACCAATCCGGGCAAATCGATCGGTCCGGTCACCGCCTCCACGTGGGAGGCAAACCATTGCCATACACGGCTGAACACGCCGAAATCACCCGTGGCAATGGAGGCTTGTACGCTGCGCGTCGCGTCAATCCCCTCGCGTACAAACAGCGCGGCCAGCAGGAGCACGGGCACGATCAGAATCAAGGTCACGCCGGCCGTGGTCGCGGTTGCCGCCAGCGTGCGCCCCCATTTGCGCTCGAATCGCTGATTGAGGGAATAAAAAATGACGCCGAAAACACCCGCCCATCCCAGCGGCACAAGAAAGGGCTCGAAGATCAGGAACACGAAGTATGCGAGGCACAACACCACGCCGTAGAAAACGACATTGCTGAATCGATCGTCTATTTTGTGCGCCACGGCTCGACCGCGTCTCCCTTTACCTTGCCCGCCGGAAATCGGCAAGCATTCCTTATAACTCAGGACGCGGGTTTTTGGTGGAATTCATTGGGCGCGGAACTCGAACAATGATCCCGGAGCCCGTGTTATGATCCGCTTTCCTGAGGAGACTTTGCGTGAACGACCCCGCCACCTGCCGCCATTTGCGAACGCAGCTTATCGCCAAGGATTCCGACGCGGAGTACGTCGAATGTCTGGACTGCGGCGCCATCCTGGAAGCCGCCGAGCGGACTGAACCGGCGTCCGGCTTTGACGAGTCGCTGTCCGACGCGTAAATCAATTCAAAGGCTTTAACACAGAGAACCCAGAGGGCACGGAGAAATGCAGAGAAACCACGGAAGAACAATGCGGACTTAAGCGAACTGCGGCAGGCACTTCACCAAGCATAAGTCACGAATCACAATTCACGGCTACTGAATCCCCAGCATGGCAATAATCCGCGCGACGTCGGCCGCGGAGACATCGTACAACGGGCGTTCGTCTTCCTGCTCGAGCTGCTCGCGCAGATATTGCGCGGCGATATAGCTGGCTTCGCGATCGCTGAGGCCGCGGCCGGACTTTTCCAGGAACTGGATAAATCCCGTGTGCGCCAGGCCAACCACTGCGCCGTTTCCATCGATCAGGAATTTTGTGTCCACGCTGTCGCTGTGCCGAGTGGCCACGCCGTTCCAGAGGTGTGAAAACCGGCAATGATAGGCGTGTTCGGTCAGCCGCGAAGTGACGTCGAATTCTCCGACGAATTCGCTCATCGCGCCGTGATTTGTCCATCCCATGGAGGAACTGGTGCTCATTCTCGAATCTCCCTGGTGCTCGTCCCCGTGAGTTTAATCCCCGTGGCCCACAGGCACCGGCTCGGCGTGCGCGTAGCTTTCCGCGGCTGCGGCGATTCCCGCGCCCACCGGAAGCTTCATGCCCTGATCGAGCAGCACCCGCTCCAGCACGTCCAGAAACAGTAGCACATTGGCGCGCTGGCTCGAATAGCCCATCAAGCCGATGCGCCACATCGTCGCTTTGAAATCTCCCAGCCCGCCGGCGATTTCGATGTTGAACTCATTGAGCATTCGGGAGCGCGCTTTCGCTCCATCGATCCCCGCAGGAATGACCACGGAAGTAACGGTCGGCAAGCGGTCCGCCGGATTCCGGACGAACAGCTCGATGCCCATCGCTTCCAGGCCGGCGATCAACGCAGCCTGATTCTGGCGGTGCCGCTCCCAGCTGTTTTCGAGCCCTTCTTCCAGCACGATGCGCATGGCTTCGTGCAGCGCATAGATCAGGGACACGGGAGGCGTGTGGTGATAGGTGCGTTCCTTGCCCCAGTAATTCATCACCGTGGTCAGATCGAAATACCAGCTCTGCACTTTGGTTTTCCGGTTGCGCAGCAGATCCTCGATGCGCGTATTCACCGTGATGGGCGACATTCCCGGAGGCGCGCTGATGGCTTTCTGCGAGCCGCTGAAGCAGATATCGATGCGCTGGCGGTCCACGTCCAGCGGCACGCCCGCAAGGGTGGCTACGCTATCGACGATCAGCAGAGCGCCGAGTTCGTCGGCAACCTGCCGGAAGGGTTCGAGTTTGCTCAGAACTCCAGTCGAGGTCTCCCCGTGCGCCAGTCCCACAAACTTGATCTTGCGGCCTTGTCCGGCGGCGCGCACGTCCTGGGGATCGACTTGCCGCCCAAAGGGTGCGGTCACGCGGTGAATTTTCGCACCGGTGCGTTCGGCAATGTCAGCCATGCGCGCGGAGAAAGCCCCGTTCACGCAAACGATGGCTTCGTCGCCCGGTTCCAGCACGTTCACGACGGCGGTTTCGATCCCGGCCGTGCCCGAGGCGGAAATCGGAAACGTGATGTGATTCTGCGTCTGAAACACTCGGCGCATCAGCACCTGCACGCCGCCCATGAATTCGGTAAACCACGGATCGACGTGCCCGACCAGCGGAGAGGCCAGCGCGCGGTACACCCGCGGACTGACGCAGGAAGGACCGGGGGTCAGCATCAGCCTGGTAGGCGGACGCAATTCATCCATCGGATTAATCATGACGTCAAAACCTCATTTTCCTGGCGGGCTCTTCGTCCTGCGTTGCAGGGGCGATCCGGGTATGAGCAGAGCCGGCTTTTGTCTTACGCGGCGCAATACCTGACGGCCGCTATGACTGCCTTGAAACGCTCCGGCGGGTAACACCCTTGCCCGGCTGCGGGCGCCGGTTCCCTCATCGGAAGCAAGAAACCCAGCATCTACTAGTTTGCGCGAATCCTCCCCCGCGCGCAACCGCCAAAATGGACGCTCTGCCTCAATCGACAAGAAGCTTCAAACGGGGCATCAGGCTTCTCTTTCGCAATTCTCTGTGGCCTCTGTGTGCTCTGTGTTAAAGATTTCTGGGGGTAAAGAAAGGCTTTAACACAGAGACACGGAGAGCACAGAGAGATGAGCGGGCCCGCAATCTTCGCGCGCGAATGCGGCCCGCTGTGTTATCTTCGCGTGGACGCCGGAGGAGCGCGCAGCGATGTCGGAGAAACTTGTTCTGGTAGGCGTAATTCCTGAAATTGTCGTGATAGGGTCCGGCGACCAGGTCGTCTGGCTGTCCGATACCGCAAATCTTAAGATCGAATTCGATCCCAACCGGTGCCCGTTCCAATCCAACGTCTTTCAGGCGCCCCCGGGACGCCAGTTGCAAAGCGGGCCCCCGCGCCCAGGTGTAAATCCCGGCGCCTATAAGTATCGCCTGTGGATGAATGACCAGCAGATCGGACAGGGCGAGGTGATTCTGCGCGAAAAATAAGAGCGCAGACCCCAGCATGCCGCTACCTGGCGTGCGGATTGATAAGGGAAAAGCAGACTCAATCAATGTTCCCTGCCAAGAAAACTGCCAAAGAGCCTCGCAGAATCGTCCATTCGGATTGACCGGCGTATTGTCTGGCGCTCGCTGGAAGGATGGCGAGTGACGTACGACCTGTGACGGAGGCGTGGAGTGCCGGATACTGTCTTTCACGTCCGGAAAGTCAGCAAAGTCTACCGTATGGGCGAAGTGGAAGTCCATGCGCTCCGCGGCGTGGACTTGGAGCTCTTCCCCGGTGAGTTTGTGGTGTTGCTCGGTCCCTCCGGAAGCGGCAAGTCAACCCTGCTGAATATTTTAGGCGGCTTGGACGTGCCCACGTCCGGCGAAGTCTTCTACCTGGACCACAACTTGACCGCCGCTACGCCCGCTGAATTGACCCGATACAGGCGCGAGCATGTCGGATTCGTCTTCCAATTCTATAATCTGATCCCGAGTCTCACCGCGTTTGAGAATACCGCTCTGGTTACGGAAATCGCCGAAAATCCGCTGGACCCGCTCGAGTGTTTGCGCCTGGTCGGCTTGGAGGGAAGGCTGAATCATTTTCCCGCGCAAATGTCCGGGGGAGAGCAGCAACGGGTGGCCATTGCGCGCGCGATCGCCAAGCGGCCCGAGGTGCTCCTGTGCGACGAGCCGACCGGCGCGCTCGACTACCCGACCGGAAAGCTCGTGCTGGAAGTCCTCGAACGCGTGAACCGCGAGATGGGAACGATCACCGTTGTTATTACCCACAACGTCGTGATCGCCGAGATGGCCGATCGGGTGATCCGTATCAGTAGCGGCGAGATTATCGACATCCACAAGAACGAGAAGAAGCTAGCGCCATCGGAATTGACGTGGTGACCCGAGCATGACCGCGCTGAACAAAAAACTCCTGCGCGACCTGTGGCGAATGCGCGGGCAATTGATCACAGTCTCCGTGGTGGTCGCGTGCGGAATCGCGACGTACGTGACTATGCGAGGATCGTACGAGTCGATCGCCAATGCCCAGCGCGACTATTATGGGAAGTACAGGTTTGCCGACGTCTTTGCCTCGCTGAAACGCGCCCCCGATTCCCTGGAAGCCTCCATCGCGTCGATTCCCGGCGTTTCCAAGGTCCAAACGAGAATTGTCGTCGAAGTGACTCTCGATGTCCCCGGCTTGCCGGAACCGGCCCTGGGCCGGCTTGTTTCCGTTCCCGAACATGGCGCGCCGGCCTTGAACGATGTGTGCCTCCGCCGCGGCCGCTATCTGGAACCGGGGCGGCGTGACGAGGTCCTCGTCAGCGAAGCCTTTGCCAAAGCCAACCGGCTCGATGTCGGCGCCACGATCGGGGCGGTCATCAACGGCCGCTGGGAACCCTTGCGGATCGTGGGCATCGCTCTTTCTCCCGAGTATGTTTACGAGATTCGAGGAGCGGAAGTGTTTCCAGACAATAGGCGCTTCGGCGTGTTCTGGATGAGCCGGGAAGCGCTGGCACCAGCCTTCAACATGGAAGGCGGATTCAACGATGTTTCCATTTCCCTGTCCCGCGGAGGAAGCGAAGCCGATGTGATTTCAAGGCTGGACAACCTGCTGGAACCATATGGCGGGCTGGGCGCGTACGGCCGGTATGACCAGGTCTCCAACCGCTTCCTTTCCGACGAAATCGTGCAGGACAGAATTACGGGCATATTCATCCCCGCGATCTTTCTGGCGGTGGCGGCCTTCTTGATCCACGTCGTGCTTTCGCGGCTGGTTCATACGCAACGCAGCGCCATCGGACTGTTAAAGGCGTTCGGCTTCGGAAATACGTCCGTCGGACTCCATTACTTGGGATTTGCCCTCTTCGCTGTCCTGGTGGGTAGCCTGCTGGGAGTGCCGCTCGGCATCTGGCTGGGCCGCGGCCTGTCCAGGATCTATCAGGACTTCTTTCGTTTTCCTGAACTGCGTTTTGCACCCACTCTGAACATGATTATTTCGGCAGTCGCGATCAGCGGCGGAGCGGCCTGTTTCGGCGCCCTGAGCGCCCTGCGCTCGGTGGCGGCATTGCCTCCCGCCGAAGCGATGCGGCCTGAAGCTCCCGCGCGGTTCCGGCCCGGATTCGCGGAGCGGCTTGGATTGCAGCGCTTCGTATCCCTAAGCGCGCGAATGATTCTCCGCAATCTCGAACGGCGCCCCTGGAAGGCGACGCTCTCCATCGTTGGCCTTGCATTCGCCGGGGCGATCCTCATTGTGGGCTTCTACTTTTACGACGCCATCGAGTATCTGGTGCGCGTGGAATTTCAAAGGGCGGCCCGCGAAGACGTCGGTATTACGTTCAACGAACCGCACGGATCGTCCGCGCGTTACTCGGTCGAGAGGCTTCCGGGAGTGCTCCGGGCGGAGCCTTTCCGCGCCGTCGCCGCAAGGCTGCGATTCGAGCATCGGTCCCGGCGCGTCGGTATCCTTGGCCTCTCGGAGGATAGAGACCTGCGACGCATCGTCGATCAGCATCTGCGCGTGATTGGCCTGCCCCCGGAGGGCATTGTGCTGTCCGAAAGCCTCGCCCGGATTCTCGGCGTGGCACCCGGAGATACCCTCACAGTCGAGGTTCTGGAAGGGCAGCGACCTGTGCGCCAGGTACTCGTGGCGGGGACCGTCGAGGATCTGATCGGCACTTCCGCCTATATGGATATCGGCGCACTGAATCGGCTGATGCGCGAAGGCGAGACCGTTTCCGGAGCCTTTCTGTCGGTCGATTCCCTGGTTGCGCCCGGATTGTATTCCTTCCTGAAAAAGACCCCGGCCGTAAGCGGCGTCAACGTCCGCGAAGCAATGCTCCAGAGCTTCCGGGACACTATTGCACAGAGCCTCAGCATATCCACGGGCGCGCTCATCGCCTTTGCCTGTGTCATCGCCTTCGGCATTGTTTACAATGGCGCTCTGATCGCGCTGTCTGAACGCGCGCACGAACTGGCATCCTTGCGCGTATTGGGCTTCACGCGCACGGAGATTGGATGGATGCTGCTCGGCGAACAGGCTATCCTTGCCGGGGTCTCGATCCCGCTGGGGTTCCTGCTTGGTTACGGAATCTGCGGCTTGCTGGTTTACGCCATGCAGTCGGAGTTGTACCGCATGCCGCTGGTCATCAGCGGCCGTACCTATGCGTTCGCGTTCATCACAGTCACATTGGCGTCGGTCATATCCGGCCTGTTGATCGTACAGAAGCTTCGCAATCTCGACCTTGTCGCGGTGCTGAAAGCGAGGGAATAAGTTGGAGCGGAAGAAGATTCGGCGACGCGTCATCTGGCTGATGACGGCGCTCGCAATCGCAGCGGCCGTGGTTTTCGCTCTCGTGCCCTCGCGTCTGCAGGTGGAAACCGGACGCGTCGAGTCTGGACCGCTCCAGGTCACGATTGACCAGGAAGGAGAGACTCGCGCCCATGATCGGTTCGTCCTTTCGGCTCCTGTCTCCGGCCACCTGATGCGCATTGAACTGGAAGACGGCGACGCTATCAAACGGGATGCAATCGTTGCCCGGATCGACCCGCTCCCATTGAGCCAGCGCGAACGTCAGGAAATTTTAGGGCGAGTCGCAGCTTCGGAAGCCGCCCTGCGTCAGGCTCATGCCCGCGAAGCGCATGCCCGTGAAGACCGGGAGCAAACCCGGCGGGACCGAGAACGCGCCGAGCAATTGGCCCGCAATGCCCTGATACCTGTACAGGCGCTCGAACAGGCAAGAAACGCGGATATCACCGCGGAGGCCGAACTCGACGCGGCCGAATACAGCGTTCAAGTGGCGGACTCGGAGGTAAAGGTCGCGCGAGCAGGCCTTGTGGGACTGGGGGAAGATACGAGTAAATCGGGCCCTCTGATACTGTTGAGGTCGCCTGTCTCGGGCCGCGTCCTGCGCGTGATCGAAAAAAGCGAGCGCGTCGTTCCGGCGGGTGCTCCGATATTGACTCTGGGCGACGCCAAACAATTGGAAATCGTTGCCGATGTTCTATCCACGGACGCCGTGAAGATTCAGCCCGGCATGCCTGTCCTGCTGGAAGGCTGGGGAGGCGACCATCCGATTCGGGCCCGCGTCAGGCTCGTCGAACCCGGCGGTTTCACGAAAGTTTCCGCTCTCGGCATCGAGGAGAAACGCGTCAACGTCGTTTCTGATTTTGTCGATCTCCCCGGGCCGCTCGGGGACGGCTACCGGGTGGAGACTCGGACCATGATCTGGTCGGCTGACAAAGTTCTGAAGGTTCCGCAGAGCGCCCTGTTTCGCCAGGGGCAGGGCTGGAGCGTATTTGTCATCGAGGGCGGGCGCGCCAGAAAGCGTGAAGTCGAGATCGGACAGCGCAATGAATCGGAAGCCCAGATTCTTCGAGGTCTTGTGGAGGGTGAAGAGGTCGTTCTGCATCCGTCGAACGACCTGAGCGATGGCACGCGCGTCCGGACCAGGTAGAAGCGCCCATTCTCTTCGCTCTCCCCTGGAAACGAAAGAATTACCGGATATGAGGTGCGTTCAATTCCCGGCGGCGCTGATCCGACCCGTATCGATCGAATCCGCCAAACCGCGGCGGACCGGGGCCAGCAGAACGGCCGGGACGCGCTTTTCCGGCGACAGGATCACGTTGGCCGAGCGGCGTGGAAATTCCATCCGCCGGTCCAGGCGCAGACCGGCTTCCTGGACCATTTCCTGGGAAATTTGCGGGTCGTCAGAGTGCTCGACGCCCCAGAACCAGAGGCGTTCTTCCTTTTGTTGCAGAAATTGCAGGGTTTCTTCCAGTTTGCGCATGGCGCGGTCAAACGTGGAGGCCAGGAAATAGACGGGCAGAACCCATCCTTTACGCGTATACGTGGCCCGCACGCGGACGCAGTACTTCCCGTTGTGATTTACTTCAATCGAGCACTGATATTCATTGCGAAGATTTGTCTTCAACGGCATCGTGCACCTCACCGAAACTGTTAGCGAATAGAGCCGAGTTGTAAGTAACCGCTGCCGGATTGAACCGAATCGGAAGTCTGCCTACTGGTTGGTGCGCTGGGAAGGTTTCAGCGTCGAATTCCAAGCCCCCTGGCGTGAGGCCCAAAATTAGTACCACAATTATGCTAGCCCAGGGCGAGGCCGAAAGCAAGCCTCCCCGGGCATTTTATAAGATATGTGTTTTCTTGCAGTTAACTACTAAGCGGGAGTGGTCAGGCGCTTCAAATTGTCGGCATTCAGCTGCAGTTTGCCCTCTTGCTGCAGGCGCGTTCGGAGCGAAGTCCGGAATAAATCGAAGGCCGTCTGGCGCTTTTGTTGCAGGACTGTCTCTTCCAGCTTCGATTTTTGTTTCTCGTAATCGTCCTGGTTCACCGGATCGTGCTGGGCGACGTGATAGACGGCCCAGTTTCCTCCCAACGCGACCGGATCGCCCGTCTGGCCCGCGGCCATCGTGAAGGCTGCGGCAAATAGCTTGGCGCTGCCAGCATCCGGCACATTGCCGGCGCGCGTGATCGGCTCGCTGGTTTTCATTTCAAGACCAAGGGCTTTTGCCGCCGTGGCAAAGTTCTCGCCACCCTTGGCGCGCTTGGCAAGCTCATCGGCGCGCGTTTTGGCGAGTTCGACGGCCTTTTCATGACGCAAGTCGCCGGTCACGCGGTCGCGAACCTCGGCCAGGGTCGCGGAATGCGTCGCCTGGATATCCTTTACGGCCAGGACCACATAGCCCTTGTCGGTATGAATAGGAGCGCTGAGGTCGCCCACACGCTGGTGGAAAATGGCATCCAGCAGCGCCGGCGAACTCCCCATCTCGGGCAGGGGCTGATTGGCCTCGACCAGTTTTGCCTCTCCTGTAGTCATTTCAAATTTCTTTGCAATTTCTTCAACCGGAACGCGCCCGGCGCGCCGGATTTCCTCGGCGATCTGATTGGAGAGCGTCTCGCCCAGTTGCTCGGCCTTTTCCTGCAGCAACTGCGCGGCGATGGGGGCCTTCACCTCGTCAAAGGTCTGCGTGCGCGCGGTTTGGCGGTCGATTACCTGAATAATGTGGAAGCCGTATTGCGTCTTCACGAGGTCGGAAATGGCGCCCTTTGGCAGGCTGAACGCCGCGGATTCAAATTCCGGGACAGTTTGTCCCCGAACTATCCAATCCAGGTCTCCGCCCTTGTCCTTGGACGTGTCTTCAGAGTATTGCTTGGCCAGATCGGCGAAATTCCCGCCGTGCTTGGCCTTATTGAGGACGTCTTCGGCCTTTTTCTTGATTTCGGCGACCTCGGCGTCGGTCTTGCCGACAGTCTTGAAGAGAATGTGGGCGACATGCGCGCGGTCTTCCAGTTTGTACTGGTCGATGTGCGCCTGGTAGTAGACCTTTTCCTCGTCCTCGGTCACCTGGGCGCGCTGCTTGAGCTGCGACAGGTCCAGCAGAGCGTAATCCACGGTCCTGCGCTCGGGGACCACATAGGCGGCCTTGTTCTTTTCGAAGTACGCGGCCAGGTCGGCGTCGGAGACTTCGACCTTGGCTTGCAGATCGTCCGGCTTGACGACCACGTAATCGAGCTTGACCTTCTCATTTTGCCGCTGGAATTCGGCGTGGACTTCGGCATCGCTGGCCGTAATGCCGTCGGTCACCAGTTGCTGGAATTTCTGCTGCAAGAGTTCGTTCTTGATGGCGGTCTCGAATTCGGGCACGGCCATTTGAAATCGTGTCTGAACCTCGGCAGTGTACCGGTCCATGCCGATGAACGTATCGCCCTGAAACGCCGTGGGGATAAGTTTCTTCAGCATGTCGGCATGCTCTTCATCGGTGACCCGCAACCCCAGCCGGTCCGCCTCGATCACCAGACTCTTTTCAAAGATCAGGTTGTCGAGCACCTGCTGCGTGTACAGTCCGCGGATGCTGGCCGGAATCTGGCCGTTGCGCGAGATTCGGTCCAGTTGTTCCTGGACGTCCGCGATGGTGATCTTCTGATCCCCCACCTGCGCGACCACGTCGGTGCCGGTAAGCTCCATGCCGGTATCCTGCGGCACCAGATACAGGAGCATTCCGATACACAGAAATCCCAGGATCACGCCAAGCATGATCCGCACACCCATTTTCTTGCCACGAATAGCGTCAAGCACGGCCGAAAAGCCTCCCGCGCAGCGTCACCCGCAATTTCCAGAATCCGACCACGGAAAGAATTCTCCGGAAAACGGGCCAGCCGCCGCACACCTAGCAAAACGAGACATTATAGTGGAGTGGGGCGCGGACACTCAACGTCTATTGTTGGGCATTATATAGTTAACTCCCTGAAGGCGGTCTAGAATGCTAAGACCGATCCAACTTGCGGACCCTTAGGCACGACAAAACAAATTCCTGAGACTGGTATTCCTCGAAGGCTGTCTATGAGTTTTCCAGACAAGTATAATTTTGCATTTGGCTGAACTACTTTAGGATTGACGTATCGGATATTTAAGACCTCATCCCCATATTGATCTGTGACCACCAGAGTGCTTCGGTCGGGCCTCTTCTGCGATAAATAGTTGTTGGGATTCACTGTAAACGCATTCTTATCAATGCGGGCTACAATTTTTCCATCAATCCCTATCACGTCCATAGAAACACTGATCCCTTTTTGGGCGTCTCGATCCAGTGTCACCACAGGTTTATCCGCGATGCTCAGTACCACCAAAGGGAAATTGTCTGTTTTAAACGCGTTGGCACCAAAATACAGCGCAACCTCATCGCCAACTGGAGCGCATTGTTTAAATGGGTCTGGATCGTTTGCGGGAATTAGGACATCATGCAAAAGGCTCAATTCCCGCTCTGTGTTCTTTGCATGGGCCCTGAAGGACAACCAGAAAAACAAAAGAACCGTCAATAGTCCGACGATGTATCGCCAACCGCCCCACTCCTTATGGCTGTAGGCAGATAAACAAATCAATAGAGCGGATGCCGCGAAACACCCAATAACAACATCTGTGTCTTCCGAGACGAAACCAACAACCGTCAACAACAGACCCACCAAAGCAAGACTGTCTTGCCATTTAAACTTTGCACCTGACTGACGTTGTTGCAATGCTTCGGCTCGGAGTTTTTGCAGTGCAGCGTCGTAACGTCTGTGATCTCCCCGCGACAAACCAAGCCTCCGCGCACGGACAAGCTCATGCTACCATGCCTTTTTGTGGAAGATGTTTTTTCGCACACGTATACCATGGGCACTTAAATTTCCTTCCTTACTTGTATCTCATTTGAGACGTTACCCAGACAAATGCCGGGTGCCCGGGCCTTTGGTCTGCAAGGGTCGGGGTTTAGATGCTCCGTCACTTC
Source organism: Terriglobia bacterium (assembly GCA_963779275.1). Taxonomy (GTDB): domain Bacteria; phylum Acidobacteriota; class Terriglobia; order Acidiferrales; family UBA7541; genus Palsa-360. Next base: position 278,395 of record CAVZXL010000010.1, on the reverse strand, counting down.
TATCTTGCATGGAAGAAAACCCCGCACCCTTCACGAAAAGAGTGATGAGTGCGGCATCCGTCGGGTGTGATACGGGTCACATCTACAAAGGCAATCGGGGCCTATAAATCATTCGTTGCGAATATTGAGGGCCGCGATGCCTGAGAAAGAAACGATCGAGCGCGCCTTCCCGATCCTGCCGTCGACCAACGTTGCGGCGCTACTTGACCATTTTCCGGAGCTGGAGGACGTGCTGATCGGCCTCGCTCCGCCGTTCCGAAAATTAAAGAATCCGATTCTGCGCAAGAGCGTGGCCCGGGTCGCTTCCCTGCGGCAAGCGGCGGCCGTGGGGCGCCTGGACGTTCGCGATCTGGTGAACAGGCTGCGCACGGCAGTGGGACAGCAGGAATTGCCTGCCGGGGCCGCCATCGACACGGTTTCCTACTTGTCGCCCCGGCCGAAATGGGTTGACGATTCGAAGATCGTGGCGTCGATCAACGAGCAGGCGGCCGACCCGGACAAGATGCCGGTGGTCACGTTGCTGCAGCGGTCGGCCATTCTGAAGCCGGGGGAAATGCTGGAGCTGGTCACCACATTTCTGCCCGCTCCCGGGATCGATATCCTGAGGAAGAAGGGTCTGCAGGTATGGTCGATGGAAGATGAAGAAGGACGTATGCGGACGTATGTGTTGAGGCGGGAGGCCTGAGGATGGGGAGTGGAGATTTGGAATGAGATTACGGATCCGGAATTTGAAATTTCAAATTCTGAGATTTGAGATGGCTTGCCTTTCCGCGCAGGCGCCATTTGGCGAGCAAGACCCGCGGACAGGCAAGACGCTGGGAAACATTCAGGGGATCACGTGAAAAGGCATGGTTTGATTTTGCGCGCTGCAACGGTCGTGCTTCTCGCGATCTCGTTTGCCGGTTGCGGAAGCAAGCAGACCGCGCCGGGCAAGGCACTGAAACCGCGCCACCCGCGCACGACGGGCGGAAAACCGGTGGACGCCGCCTCGGCAGGTTCCGTGACGGGAGCAATCCTATTCAGCGGCACGCCGCCGCAGAATAAGAACATCAACATGATCGACGTGCCCAATTGCGCCAAGACGCATTCCGCGCCGGTGATGACCGAAGGGTTTGTGCCGGGCGACAACGGCACGCTGCAAAACGTGGTGGTCTACCTTCAGGGCGATTTCAGTGCGTATTCGTTTCCGCCGGCCGGCGCGCCGGTGGAGGTCGATCAGCAGGGGTGCATCTACGCGCCGCACGTGGTGGCCGTGATGACGGGCGAGCCGCTCGAAGTGACCAACAAGGACGCCGTCACGCACAACATCAATGCCATGTCGCAGCAACGGCAGGGCTGGAACGAAACGCAAATTTCGGGCGGGCCGCCGATCCTGCGGCGATTCGCCACACAGGAAATTCCCATGACCGTCAAATGCAACATGCATCCGTGGATGCGTTTCTACCTGGCCGTGGTGGACCAACCCTATTTTCAAGTCACGGCGAAAGACGGCCAGTTCGCGCTGCGCAATGTGCCGCCGGGAACCTACACGCTCACGGCCTGGCACGAAACGTTCGGCACAAAAAAACAAACCGTCGTCGTTCAGCCGAAACAGGAGCAGAAGGTTTCCTTCACGTTTACGGACCAGGATCACCCGTAGCCCATTGGTTGAACAGCGCATCAGAACCAGGCTTAATCTTCTTTGCCCTCAGAACAACTTCATTCCTTCAGAGCGCCCCCGGGTGTATAAGTAGGCCCATCCGAGCGGCCAAAACGGAAATCGAAATCCACGAAGAATAGAAAAGCAGACATGCCGACGCGCAGGGAATTCCTGAAAAACGCATCCAGGACGGCCGCGGGAATTATTTTTGCAAATTGCTGCTGCGCTGGTTTGTCGTCAGAGTTTGCGCGAAGTTTGGCGCAATCCTCCGGACTGCCTGAAGCCAATCGCAAGCGCCGCGACGTGGTTCTTCATGGCCAGCGCGTGCCGGTGATCGACATTCACGCGCACGTGCGCGTGCCGGAAGCCTGGGACCTGGTCAAGGACCGCATCGGGCGCGAAGGCCGCGCTGGCGATGTGGCGCTCGCAAATCCGGAAGGCCCGGCCAACATCCGCAACGACGCGGAAAGACGCATCGCCGATCTGGATGAAATGGGAATCGACGTGCAGGCCGTTTCGGTCAATCCGTTCTGGTATTGGGCGGACGAGGCGCTGGCTAGGAAAGTTGTTCAAGTTCAAAACGAGAAAATTGCCGGGCTGTGCGCCGCGCACCCGAAACGTTTCGCGGGCCTGGGCGCGGTGGCCCTGCAGCATCCCACGCTGGCCGCGGAGCAGATGGAAGAGGGCGTGAAGAATCTGGGAATGCGCGGCTTCGCCATCGGTGGCAGCGTGAATGGCGACGATCTTTCGGACGCGAAGTTTCATCCGTTCTGGGCCAAGGCCGAGGAACTGGAGACGCTCATCTTTATTCATCCGCAATCGGCGGGCGCTCCTATCGACGAAAGAAGATTGAAGGGAAACGGATTTTTGGACAACGTGGTCGGGCATCCGCTGGAAACCACGCTGGCGCTCACGCACCTGATCGAAGACGGAACGCTCGATCTTTTTCCGCGGCTCAAAATCTGTGCGGCGCACGGCGGCGGTTACCTGCCCTCGTACGCAAGCCGCAGCGACCAGTGCCAGATCGCGTTTCCCAATCTTTGCAAGCCGCTGAAAAAATCTCCGACGGAATATCTGAAACAGCTGCACTACGATTCCGTGCTGTTCACGCCCGAGGACATGCGGCACCTGATCGCCGTCGTGGGTGCAAGCCAGGTGGTGATCGGCACCGACTATCCCACGCTGTGGAACCGCACTCCAGTGGACCGGATTCTGGGCGTTCCTGGCTTGGACGACGCGCAGCGCATCGGAATTTTCAGCGGAACCGCGGCGAGGCTTCTGAAGATGAGCGTTTGAATCCGGGAATCAAAAGAAAGAGGGATTCCTCGGCGAAAGACATGCCTCGGAATGACGCCCGTTTTTCTAGTTTGCATAGTGTAAGGAGACGGCATGAAATCAGAAAACATGGAAACCAGCCGCCGGACTCGCCGCAATTTCCTGAAGGCCGCGGGCGGCGCGGCAGCAGGACTTCTGGCTGCGGGAGATTCGTTCGGAAAGAGCCCACAATCCAAATCCTCGGCGCGGAAGGATCGTCTGCCCGCTAGCGCCGCCCGACCGGGGCCTCTGGATTACGTGGTACGACTTACCGGAGAACGGGCGGGAAGATTATTTCTCCTGGCTGCATGGGACCTACCTGCCGGACCTGTTGAAGCGCCCCGGATACCTATGGGCGGCGCACTACGCGTCGATGGATCTGGAAGGCGGCGCGGCGAACGCTACGCGGTATCATCATGTGGACGATCCCAGGGTGGGCAAGGGTTTTCATTACATGCTCCTGATCGCCGCGACCGATGCCAACGTGTTTGGCGATCCGGTGCCGAGCGTTCTGCATGCGGCGTTGCCCGAGCAAGGCAAGAAGATGCTGGCGATGCGAATGGGCGAGCGCGTGAATCTGTTTACGGAGACGGGCCGGCGCGAGGGCACGGCGGTCCGCAACCTATAAGGAAGGCATGCTCGGCACGCCGTGCATCCAGGTAGGGAGCTTTGACTGCGAGCTGGAATTCGAGGAAGAGATGCACGCCGGGTACGTCTTGCAGCGGCTGCCGAAGATGTGCGCGACGCCTTCTTGCGTCCGCGTGCGGAAATTAAATTCGGTGGCGGGATGGGCCAAGCACGGGATCGTGTATGAATTCGCATCGAAGGAAGGTTTCGACCGGGATTATGCCCCGGCGGTGGCGAATTCGCCGTTGGGATTCGGATCGCATTCCGTGGTTCCCAATTTGATCCACGCGCCAAACGGGCCCAACAGCGCGGTGCGAATTTGGCCGCCGGTCAGGTAGCTACAGCCACTTCAGGCTGTGTGGTTGGTCGCACAGGCTTCAGCTTTGCGCGATTGCCGGTGGCGATCCGAAAGCCGAAAACCGCACAGCCAGAAGTGGCTGTGCCACTCAAAATCAGCGCCTGCCATCTCCGATCCGAGTGGATGTTATTTCGATCTGCCATACTGAATGACAGAAGGACCAAACTCTATGACCAATTTTCACGACGAGACATGCTGCTGACTCCCGTGGCGCTGGCCGCCGCCGGCGCCGTGCCCATCGCGGCGCCGGAAAAGAAGATGACGCTGGCCATTCACCAGAACACGTCCGCCGGGGCGGGCTACCGGAAATCGCTGGAGGGCTGGGCACGCGCGGGAATCAAGCAGGTCGAAATCACGAATGTGCTGCTCGATGAATTTCTGAAAACCGACGACCTGGCCGCCGCCCGCCGCGTGATCGGCGACCTGGGCCTGACGCTGGTGCAGGCCGCGACGGGCGTAACGCAGCTCTGGGAGCCGAATCCTAACCGCGCCGCCGCCCTGGAAAGCCTCAAGAAGCGCTGCGAGATGTACGCGAACATGGGCCTGAACCGCGTGTATTCGCCCACCACGTGCACGCAGAAAATCTCGGAAGACGATTACAAGGCCGGCGTGGACAATCTGTACGAAGCGGGGGACGTCGCCAAGCAGTTCAATATGTCGCTGCGCATCGAGTTTCTGCGCTCCTCGACATTTATTTCCACGCTGCCCACGCTGCTGAAAATGACGCGCGCCGCCGCGCATCCGAACATCGAACCCATGCTGGACTGCTACCATTTCTGGTCCGGCCTGAACAAATTCGAGGACCTCGACATGATCCGCACCGGGAAATCGCCCACGTCCATTTCCAGGATGTGCCGGATATGCCCAGGGAGCTGCTCGATACTTCCACCCGGTTCATTCCCGGCGACGGCGTCAGCCCTCTGACGCAGGATATTAGGAAAGCTCGCCGAAAAAGGATACGCCGGGCCGCTCTCGGTGGAACTGTTTCTGCCGAAATTCCAGCAAGGCGATCCCTATGAGGTGGCGCGGGAAATTCGCGTGAAGTCGGAAGCGGTGATGCGGCAGGCGGGGGTGATGTGAACATAGGCGGGCTGAGCGCCGAAAGCCTGCACCCTTTACGGAGAGCGTGAGGGGTGCGCCACTCAAAAGGTCAAATGGACCCTCGAGTTGTGCAACCTGCCGACCTCCCGGTTTCTGCCTCCTCCCAGTAAGTGAAATGCCCCAATCCCGTACACCTGGAAGGTGAGGCAAGACGACTGCATGCCTCGCCGCCCCCGTATTGCTCCCCGGGAAACTGCTGATATCTCACACGTTTGCGGGGCACAGACCGCTATGCTAGTTTTGGGATTGACTGAATTTCCAGCAGTTAAATTGCCAGTAGTTAATTATTGATGCTGAACCAACGACCACCGAATCTGCCTCGGCAAAAGACCTCGCACGTGGAGGTCTATTGGAAAACTGTTACCTATCGCACCGTGGCAATGTACGCGATCCTGGTTTTCGCGATCCTGCTGGCAATCCTTTATATGATTTATCCGGAGCCGTTCAGCGCGGCGCTGGGGAAAGTTTCGCAGGAACTGGGCGGGGGCGCCAGCGCGGGCGCGGACCTGACTCCGAAGCAGGCGAAGTTTGTGAACCTGGACGGGCGCGTGCAGGTGAAGAAAGCGAACTCGGTGAATTGGGTCACGGCCGATTACCGCATGGCGCTCGACAAGGGCGACCTGATCCAGACCAGCGGCGACGGCGCGGCGCGCATCACGTTTGCCGACGGCACGACGTATACGGTGCAGGCCGAAACCCTGGTCACCGTGGAAGAAAATTCGGTGGGGCGGGACAGCGAAACGCGCGTCGGGATGCACATCACTTCGGGCGCGGTGGACCTGGCGACCGGCACATGGGATTCTCCGAAGTCCAACGCGGAAGTTTCGTTCTCCAATGCCGTGGCTTCGGTGAAGCAGAATAGCCGCGCCGCCGTGCGCAGCGATCCCGCTACGAGCCAATCGGAAATCACGGTGTCCGCCGGATCCGCGTCACTGGCCACCACCGACGGGCGCCAGCACGTGGAAATCGGGCGATGGGAACGCGTGACCGTGCCGACGAGCGGAGGCGCCGTGGTCAAGACGCGATGTGCTTGCGCCGCCCGACCTGGCCCAGCCCATGAACCTGCAGCCCTTGATCGTCCCGGACCCCAAGCGCGCGCCAGTGCATTTCGAGTGGAAGCCGGTATCGAACGCGGCCAGCTACGAGTTGCGCGTCAGCACTACGTCCATGTTTTCGCGCATCGTGGAAGACCGGAAGCTTACGGGAACCTCGGCCGATCTGACCGGCCTGGACCCGGGAGACTATTTCTGGGACGTGCTGGCGACCGATTCCGAGAAGCGGGTGAGCGCGCCGAGCGATACGTTCAAGTTTACGCTCGCGACACAAGGCAAGGGCCAGGAGATGATGCTGGAAATTGCCAATCCCGAGTTACATGGTAACGTGGTAGAGATCAGCGGGCGCACCGAGCCGGGCGCGGCGCTGATCGTGAACGGAGAACCGGTGGCGGACATTCGCCCCGACGGCTCGTTCAAATATTTTACGTCGTCGCTGGCGCGCGGCAGCCAGACCGTGGTCATTACCGGACAGAATCGCCGGGGCGGCACGGCCATCAAGCGCGTCGAGATTGTGATTCCGTAGCCGGCGAACCGGCAAAAGTTTAGATCGAGGGACGGGGCGGCCGGGCGGCGCCCTCCCACCCGCGGCCAGCCCAAGCCGCGGCAATAGCCCGGACGGGTGCGGGCTCTACTTTACGCGGAACGTCCCGAACGGATCGGGACGTGGAGCCCGCCGCCAAAAGTTGCGGGCCCTATTCATTCGCTGAACATCCCGACCTGGTCGGGACGCGAAGCCCGCCGGAAAACTGAGGGAAACATGAATAAGAACGGTTACAACCTGCGCTCGATCTTCAGCTTGTTCTCTTCCGATCTGGCGATCGATCTGGGCACGGCCAACACGCTGGTCTACGCCAAGGGCAAAGGCATCGTGGTGAACGAGCCTTCGATCGTGGCCATCAACAAGAACAGCGCCGAAGTGGTGGCGGTGGGCAAGGAAGCCAAGGAAATGCTCGGCCGCACGCCGGGCAACGTGGTGGCCATCAAGCCGATGAAGGACGGCGTCATCGCCGACTTCAAGGTCACCGAGAAAATGCTCACCTACTTCATTCAGAAGGCGCATAACCGGCGCATGCTGGTGCACCCGCGCATCGTGATCGGCGTGCCCAGCGAAATCACGCCGGTGGAAAAGCGCGCGGTGCAGGACTCGGCCTACCGGGCGCGCGCCAGCGAAGTGTACCTGGTGGAGCAGGCCATGGCCGCGGCCATCGGCGCGGGGCTTCCGATCGAGGAGCCTTCCGGAAACATGGTGGTGGACATCGGCGGCGGCACCACGGACATCGCCGTCATTTCCATGAGCGGCATCGTGTATTCGCGCTCGGTGCGCGTCGCGGGCAATGAGATGGACGAAGCCGTGATGCACTACCTGAAGCGCAAGTACAACCTGCTGGTCGGCGAGCGCACCGCCGAACAGATCAAGATGGAAATCGGCTCGGCCTATCCGCTGGAAAAGCCGCTGACCATGGAAGTGAAGGGGCGCAACCTGATCGAAGGAGTGCCGCGAACGGTCACGATTGACGACAGCGAAATCCGCGAAGCGCTTTCCGAATGCGTGGCGACGATTTTGAACGCCTGCCGCGTGGCGCTCGAGCGCACGCCGCCCGAACTTTCGGCCGACATCAGCGACCGCGGCATCGTGCTCACCGGCGGCGGCGCGCTGCTCAAGAATCTCGATAAGCGCATCCGCGAGGAAACCGGCTTGCCCGTTTCGATCGCGGACGATCCGCTGGCATCGGTGGTGCTGGGCACGGGCAAAATGCTCAGTGATTTCCGGCTGCTGCGCCTGGTCTCGATCGATTGATAGCATGATCGAGCCGGACATGTGCTTCGGAACCGAATTCAAGAAGGCTGGTCGTTTTCTCCCATGATGGCGCTTCCCGCAAGACACAAATCCCTGACGCTGCTGGCCGGCACGGTGATCGCGCAGTTGCTGCTGCTGGCCGTGCAGATCAAGCGCGAAGGCCAGGTGCGGCTGATCCGCGTGTGGGCCGTGGAACTGGTTTCGCCGCTGCAGCGCATTGTCGTCCTGGGCAGTGAACGGCGTCGGGCACGGCTGGGGCGGGTACGTGGGCTTGCGCCACGCGCGGGACGATAACGAGACCCTGCGCGCCGAACTCGACCGGCTGAAAATGCGCAACGCGGAACTCGAGGGCCGCGCGCTGGAAGCCGACCGCCTGGCCGCGCTGCTGAATTTCCGCAACGCGCACACCGAAGTTTCCATGATGGCCGCGCGCGTGATTGGCGGAAGTCCGGATTCCAACAGCCAGTTGGTGTATATCAGCCGCGGCTCGCGCGACGGCATTCGCCGCGACATGGGAGTGATCACGCCGGACGGCGTGGTGGGAAAAGTGATTGCCGTTTTTCCGGATACTTCGCAGGTCCTGCTGCTCGGCGATAAAGACAGCGGCGTGGGCGCGCTGCTGGCCGATACGCGCACGCAAGGCCCGGTAAAAGGAACCGGCGAACCGCTGCTGGATCTGGAGTACATCAGCAACGATGAAAAGGTTTCTCCCGGAGAGGCCGTATTGACTTCCGGCCAGGACCGCATTTTTCCCAAGGATCTTCCCGTCGGCACGGTGGCGGATGTTTCGCCGGATCGCAAAACGCCGTTCATGAAAATTCGCGTAAAACCCGCGGCGCACCTGGACCGGCTCGAGGAAGTCCTGGTTCTGCTGACACGGGACGATCTGAACCTGAAGAAAGAATCCGGCGCCAGCGCGGAGCCGTTGCCGCCCAAGCCGCCTGTGAAAGCGGTGAGCGCGCCGGCGGAACCGCCGGCAAAACCCGCGGCGAAGGCGCCTCCAAAGCCGCAGGCGAAAGCACCGGCAAAGGCGCCAGCGGAGACACCAGCGGTGACACCCGCGGAAACGCCGCCGGCGACGCAGTAAGACGGACGCGGGCTCCATGAAACGCCCGCTGAAATAACCCCAAGAGGCCCTGAACCGCAAGTTTATGGAAAGCACCGAAGTTTACATCGGGCCAGAGCCCCACATCGAAGTGCACAAGTACTACGGCGGCGTGGTTCCCGTGGCCGTGCTGCTGGCGCTGGTGCTGCAGGCGTTTTTCCCGGTCCATTTCCGGTGGGCCAGTTATCTGGAATTGCCCCTGCTGGTGACCGTGTATTTTGCGCTCAGCAAGCGCAATCCGTCGTCGGGCTTGCTGCTGGGCATGGTCGTGGGCCTGTTGCAGGACAGCTTGAGCCGCACGCCGCTGGGGCTCTACGGCATCGCAAAAACATTGACGGGATACCTGGGCTCGTCGATCGGCGCGCGCGTGGACGTCGAACACCCGATTGCGCGCTTCCTGCTCACCATCGGATTCGTGTGGTTCCACCACGCGATCTTCACGTTCAGCAGGGGTCTGCTGCTGGGGCAGCACAACGAGACGTATTTCAACATTCCCTTGCTGATCGCCTCGCTGGTCAATGCCGTCATCGCCATGGGGCTGTTCCCGCTGCTGGATAAGTTCCGCAAACCGCAGTGAAGTTGCAGAGCCACCGGTCCGTTGTTGGGGCATCCGCTGCGGCGGACCGCGGCGGATGCCCGCACTCTAATCACAGCAGCATTCCCATCCCGGAACACTGTTATCCGATACGATGTGCAACGTCTTGCACACCTATATTGCAAATGCTAGTGTGGATGATGGTTAGCTGTGAGCGGCAACGGGCGGGTGCCGCGGGTTCCGGAGCGGATTTGGCGATCTCACTTCAAAATGAAAAGCGGCTGCCGCAGGGGCGGCTGGCCGTTGTTTCCTACGTGATTGTCGGAATGGTTGCGCTGCTTCTGTTCGGCTTCTGGAAGCTGCAGATCGTCGATTCCGAACGCTATTCGCAAATGGCCGAGCGCAACCGCGTGCGGTCGATTCCCATCATCGCGCCGCGCGGCTCCATGCTCGATCGCGAAGGCCGCGTCCTGGTGGACAATTATCCCTCGTTCAGCGTCCTGCTGTTGCGCGACGATCCCGCGCAGGTCGAAAAATCCCTGCCGCAAATCGCCGACGGCCTGGGCATGACGTCTCGACGAACTGAAACAGCAAATTGATGCTTCCCGGGCCATGCCCAAGTTTCAGCCCATCGTCATCAAGCCCGAAGCCAGCCCTTCCGATATCGCCTTCATCGAGTCGCATCGCTCCGACATCCCCGTGCTGGAAATGCTGATGGTCCACCGGCGCCGCTATCCGCACGGCGATCTGCTGGCCAGCGCGATCGGCTACACGGGCGAAGTGAGCGCGGAACAGGTGGAAGCCTCCGATTCCAAATTGAAGCCGGGCGACACCGTCGGGAAAACGGGCCTGGAGCGGCAGTACAACGAGACCTTGATGGGCACCGACGGCATGCGCCGCGTGATCGTCAACAGCATCGGCAAGGAAGTGGGCCGGCTGGAACAGCAGGACGCCATTCCGGGCAAGCCGATTCAATTGACGATTGACTACGATCTGCAGGCCATTGCGGAAGCCGATTTCGCCGACAAAGAAGGCGCCGTCGTAGCCATGGATGGACGCACCGGCGAAATTCTGGCGATGGTCAGCCGGCCTACGTTCGATCCCAAAGATTTTGCGGTGCGCATTCCAAACGCGGAATGGGCGGCGCTCAACACCGATCCTGAAACGCCCCTGCTGAACCGTGCGATCCAAGCGCAACTTGCGCCCGGCTCGGTCTTCAAGATTGTGATGGCCACGGCGATGCTGGAATCCAAGGCAATACCCGAGATTTACTCGGTGTTTTGCCCCGGCTACGCGAATTTTTACGGCCGGACTTCCATTGCTGGCCGCCCGCGGGACACGGCGTACCGACCTGCACAAGGCCATCGTCGATTCCTGCGACGTTTTCTTCTATAACGCTCGGCACAATGCCTGGGCATCGACCGCATCTCACAATATGCCACGGGCCTGGGACTAGGCCGCCGCACGGGCATCGATCTGCCAGGCGAAGAAGCCCGGCCTGGTGCCGTCCGAAGATTGGGTGCAGCGCGTCTATCACCACAAATGGTATCGCGGGGGAAACGATTTCGGTGGCGATCGGGCAGGGCGCGGTGATGGTGACGCCGATTCAGCTTGCGCGCATGATCGCCGCCGTCGCCAACGGCGGCGACCTGGTGCAGCCGCACCTGCTGAAAAATCTCACCGACCTAAGGACCGACCACTTTCCCGCTGTCGGACGACACCGTCGAGCAGGTCACGGAGGGCATGTACGGCGTGGTCAACGAGCGGCGGCACGGCTTGCGGCCTGAAACTCGAAAACATTGATTTCTCCGGCAAGACCGGCACCGCGCAAGTGAGAGCTTACGAGCCGGCAGCAAAAACCGGCAAGAAAGGAAGGAAAAACGGCTGGTTCGTCGGGCTACGCGCCGCGGCGGAATCCGGAAATCGTGGTCGCGGCCGTCATCCAGGGCAGCAGCGAGGCTACGGCGAGCACGCACGGCAGGGCCCGTCGTGCGCGATCTCGTCAAGGCGTTTTACGACAAGAAGAGCGGGCCGATCGATCGCCAGTATACGACCAAGGCCGCGCAGCCCGAGGTTCTGGCCATCTCGAAAAAAGATCCCGTGGCCGCGGCCCGCGCAGCCGGAGCGGTAAGACCCGATGCATAAAAGCGGAAGCATTCGAGATTACGACTGGTGGCTGCTGGCCATCGCATTCTCCATTTGCGGCGTGGGCACGCTGGAAATCTGGTCGGCGACGCACGCCAGCTACCTGGCCGGCATGCACAAGCACCAGCTGGAATGGATTGGCCTGGGCGTCGTCCTGATGCTGCTGCTTTCGCGGCTGGACTACCATCTGATCATGGATCAGGCGCCGGTCCTGTACCTGATTTCCATCATCGCGCTGATCGCGGTGCTGGCCATGGGCCATTCGCGATTCGGGGCCAAGCGCTGGCTGCCCATCCTGGGCGGACTTTTGCAGGTATCGGAACTGGTGAAGCTGATTATCATCGTGGTGATGGCGCGATTTTTTTCGGAAGTGCGCAGCGATCAACTGGGCTTGGCGGATTTGGTGAAAGCGGCCGCGATCGTGGGATTGCCGATCGTGCTGATCATGAAACAGCCGGACTTGGGCACGGCGCTGGTGCTGCTGCCGCTGGTGGCGGTCGGCGCTTTTCTGGCCGGCTTGCAATGGAAGCACGCTTTAGCCATACTGGCGCTAGCCGCGGTGATGGTCCCCGTGGGCTATCATTTCCTGAAGCCTTATCAAAAGGAACGTGTTACAACATTCCTGCGGCCGGAAGACGATCCGCGCGGCGCGGGCTATCAAATTCTGCAATCGAAGATCGCCGTGGGATCCGGTGGGTTCTGGGGCAAGGGACTTGGACACGGGAGCCAGAATCAATTGGGCTTCGTGCCGGTGCGGTATTCGGATTTTATATTGGCGGCGCTCGCCGAAGAGCTTGGGTTTGCCGGAGTCTTCGTGGCGCTGCTGCTGTATATGTTCCTGCTGCTGCGATTGGTTCAGAACGCCCAGCGCGCGAACGATCGGGCGGGGATGTTTCTGGTCATGGGCGTGGCGGCAGTCTTGGGGTTTCACGTATTGGTGAATGTGGCCATGGTGATCGGGATGATGCCGGTTACCGGGATTCCGCTGCCGCTGATGAGTTACGGCGGCTCGGCCACATTGTTCGTGTTTCTGGCATTAGGGCTGGTGATGAACGTCCGCATCCGGCGTTTCGTCAACTAAGCCGGTGGCAATGCTTTCCGGCCCGCGCCGCGATGTGAAATTCAGGCAAGCGGCCCGGCGGAAAGAAAATAAAAAAAGAATTTAACATTTGACGGTGAGGCAAGCATCGCGTGCCCAGCGGAAGATCAAACTTACAATCAGCTTCCCCGGCCGTCCCGCATCGCGGGACCCAGCGCACCCGGATTCCAGTGAGCTCCCAGCCGCAGACGCGCCAAAGCCAACGATTCCTGCGAGGCTAGCAGAGCCCGCACCCGGTGCGCGCAGCCGTATTGCGCCGATGCCCTCCGAGGAGTTTTCATGTCGAAGGAGCTTGTGATTTCTGCGACCCCGCACGAGACCCGGGTCGCGATCGTGGAAGATGGCCAGCTTTGTGAAATTTATATCGAACGCGAAAAAGAATTTGCTTTAGTCGGAAGCCTCTACAAAGGACGCGTAACACGAGTTCTCCCCGGTATGCAGTCGGCCTTTGTGGATATCGGCCTCGATAGCGACGCCTTCCTGTACGTCAGCGATTTCCTCGAGCATCTGGAAGACTACGACCACGTGGCCGCTCCGGTCGAGGCCAAAGTCCAGAAGATGCAGCAGCAGGGCGGCGAAGTGTTTCCGCCGTCGACCATCAACGGCGGCATCACCGAGCCGGCGGCGGTTTCCGAGTGTTCCGTTCCTCCCGAGGCCGCGGCTACGCCGTTCCGCGCCTGCGATCGCTGCCGCGGCTCCCGCTGTCGAAAATACGCCGGCAATTATTCCGCTCGAGGGCGAAGTCCTGCAGGGCGGTTCGGGAGGCGCGCGAACCGATTCCGGCGCGCCGTCCGGTTCTTCCGGCCAGCACAGCCGGCCGCCGTTCGAACAGAACCGCAATCGCGGGCCGCGCGGATTTGACCGCAACGACCGCGGAGGACGCGGCGGGCGCAATCGCCGCTTCGGGCGCCAGGGCGGTGGCGGAGGACGCGACCGCGGGCCGCGCCGCGATTTGCCGCCCTCCAAATACGCTTCGCCCACGGCCGTTTGAGCCCAAGCCATTTGATGCCAGGCCGCGCGATGCCGAGCCGGCGGAAACTCTGCCGCCCGGTTTTGAGCCGATCATTCTGCCGGGCGAGTCGCTGGCGAAATACAAGAATCGCCCGCCCGCCGCTCCGTCATCGCCTGCTTCGGAAGCCGCGCCCGGCGGAAATTCCCGCGAGCCCGCAAACTAACCTGCAAACGTTGCGTCCGGAAAACTTCCGGGAGACCCGCGCGCAATTTTCTTCCGGCTTGCCGAGTTCCCTCTATGCCGCGCCCTCCGCTCCGGTGTTTGAGGGAAGTCCGGAAACCATCGACGCTGTGCCGGCGTCCGCTGGAAGTTTTCAGCGGAGCGCCTGGCGGAAGAAAATTTGAAATCTCAAATTCGTTGAAATCCGAATTTTCTCGGAGGCCGGACTTGTCCGCGAGCAGAGCGAACCGAATCCAGTTCCGAATCGTCCCGGAATCTTCTTCCGAACCGCAGGAAATTCTTCGCGGCAACGGCGTGAGCCTGACCGACGAGGACGTCTCCGCGCTGGCCGAACAGCTGGCCGAAGCCAAGCACGAGGAAGCGCAGGCCGAGGCCGAGGACCGCGAAGAAGCCGCGGACACATCTCTCGAACCCTTCGTCGACGCGGCCGAGCTGGAGGATTTGCAGGACGCGCTGCATCAGGATCACGTGGACGCCGCCGCGGAAGCCGAAGCCGAAGCCGACGAAATGCACGACGAAGCCCTGGCCGCCGAAGAGGGCTCTTCCGATCTGACGGGCGATTGCATGAGGAAGAGCACGCCGAATTGCACGGAAGACCACGAGGGCGGCCACGAAGAATTGCCACGAAGAAGGCCATGAAGAAGAGCACCTGCCCCACGGGACTCGAAGGCAGAACACGAAGGCGCCGAGGCCATGCACGCCGCCGGCGAATCGCAGGGCGAGCAGCAGCCGACCAGCGCGCGCGTTTCCGATCAGCCGCGCGCGCGTTTCCAGCGGCCCATGCGCCGCGGAGGACGTCCGCAGCGCGGAGGGCGCCGCGGCGGGCGTCCCGACAATCGCCGTCCGCACCAGCACACGCAGCACGGACACCCACGGCACGAAGCGCACAAGCGCCCGCAACTGATTTCCGAAATGCTGAAGGCGGGCGAGGAAATCATCGTCCAGATCGCCAAGGAACCCCTCGGCAAGAAGGGCGCGCGCATCACCAGCCACGTCGCCCTGCCCGGACGTTTCCTGGTCTACATGCCCACGGTCGATCACATCGGCGTGTCGCGGCGCATCGGCTCGGCGGAAGACCGCTCGCGCCTGCGCCGCGTCGTCACCGAAGCCAAGGGAACTTTCCCCGGCGGATTCATCGTGCGCACGGCCGCTGCCGGAGCGACCGACGACGAAATTCGCGAGGACGTGAATTTCCTCGGCAAGACCTGGGACACGATTCGCGCCACCAGCGAACAGCGCCGCGCGCCTTCCCTGCTCCACCGCGACCTGAACCTGATCGAGCGCATCCTGCGCGACTACCTCAGCGACGATTACGTCGCCATCTGGCTCGACAACGAAGAGGAATTCGCCAAGGTCGTCGAATTCGTCGGCCGCTTCCAGCCCAAGATGGTTCCGCGCGTGAAGCTCTACACGAAGGAAGCGCCCATCTTCGAGGAGTTCGGCATCCAGCAGGAACTGGACAAGGCCCTGCGCCCGAAAGTGTGGCTCAAGTCCGGCGGCTACATCGTCATCAACCACACCGAAGCGCTGGTGGCGATCGACGTCAACACCGGCAAGTATGTTGGCCGCGGCTCGACGCGCCTCGAGGACACCATCGTCAAGACCAACCTCGAAGCCGTGAAGGAAATCGTGCGCCAAATCCGCCTGCGCGACCTCGGCGGCATCATCGTGTGCGACCTCATCGACATGGAAGAGCGCCGCAACCGCGAAAAAGTCATGGCCGCGCTGGATCAGGCCCTGGACCAGGACCGCGCCCCGTCCAAGGCGCTATCCTTCAACGAATTCGGCCTGGTCTGCATCACGCGCAAACGCACCAAGCAGGCCCTCGAACGCGTGCTCTGCCAGCCCTGCCCCTATTGCACCGGCTCCGGCATGGTCAAATCCATCCCCACGATCTGCTACGAACTCCAGGCCGAAGCCCGCAAAATGTCCGTCGACATGGACGCGCGCAGCCTGACGCTGCGCGTCAATCCGGAGATCGCCAAGGCGCTGAAGACGCGCGAATCTTCGCTGATTGAGGAGCTTGAGCAGACTACGCGGAAGAGCGTGATTATTCAGTCGGATCCTACGCTGCATTGGGAGCAGTACGATATTTATTAGGCAAGAAGCTACAAATCAAATGTCTAACAGTATCGCGTCTCAAACCGTGGGGCACCAAGCATATTGCTACGCTTTGGAGCCTGTGCGCTTGTTATCCATACGCCCATCAATGAGGATGACGTCCGGGCTGTCGATAAGCTTCAAATCCTTTAGAATTCGCTCTACTTTTTTGAGTTCTGCGACGGATCGATAAACGATTACCTTAATTGACCTGCGCGAGTCGCTTGCCCTCTGGTAGATCTCCACTTGGTGTTCGAGATTTCGCTTTAACTGTGAGTTGCTTGCTAACTTGAATTCTACAAGGGTCTTGTCCACGGCACCGCGTGAAATCTTGAAGTCTACTGGCCCACGCCCATCATTCACTTCTCGGCTCACGTCAGACGGTGTACCAAACCAAATCAGCCTAAACAGAATGTGCACATCTTCTTCTCGAATAACAGGCTCACCACCAATGTAAAATATGCGATGACACCCTTTGTTCTCGATGCAATCTTTTAGATAGGCAATGCGCTGATGGGCTTCCTCGTAGGTGTCCCCCGAGATTGCGTAAAAACCAAGCGCTCGGAGTTGTCCAGCTACCGGCCTGATCTGCTCAACGTACATTCTCTCGGACAGTTGTACCTTTTGAGAGCTCAGCGATGCTGCGCGGCCTCCATCCTCTTCCTTTTCCTTAATATAGTGTTCAATGATTGCCGGATACTCTCTGATTGCGTCCGCTCGCGCCTGATTGATTTCATCCTTCTTTGGCTTCTTACCTATATGCTCTCGCAAATAAACATCTAACTGAGCCTGAAGACTTGGATTCGGAAGGGCCGCGACAATTTCGTCGAACCTTGCAATAAGTTCGGGCTTGTTGATCCAGATTTCGTCTTTCGTAAGCAGGTCGCGCGGCGTAAGGATCACAAATTCGCCCCGAAAGGCAGGAAGTTCAAAGTGCGCACCTTGCCAGCTCTTGGTTTCGTAGTTGAATGAAACTTTTTCTACGGCGAACTTCTTGCGCATCGAGGAGTTGACGTGCATTGCGCAAAACGTTTGCGTGTACTCGAGCAGAAAGCCTTTCATAAGATTTGTTGTAAAGTCACTTACATGATCGCGCCCA
This sequence comes from Terriglobia bacterium, assembly GCA_963779275.1. Taxonomy (GTDB): domain Bacteria; phylum Acidobacteriota; class Terriglobia; order Acidiferrales; family UBA7541; genus Palsa-360. Next base: position 261,228 of record CAVZXL010000010.1, on the reverse strand, counting down.
ACCCCCGACCCAATCAGACATAGCTTTTCCAAGTGGCTTCCTCGCGTGATCTTTTCATCACCGAACGAGCTAAAGATGGAGTTCAGATTCCGATTTAGTGCTCGGGCAAAGTCCATTCCTAGCCCACTTCCCCGATTGCCAGTTTTCGAAAACCCCAGCCAATTTTGATGAACTTCCTTGAATGAGTACCTGGCTTGAAGGAGTCCGCCTTGGACAACTCCCTCCAACGATTCATCTCGAAGAAAACTTAAATATCTAATGATCTCTGCGTGCAATGCCCTGTAGATTGGATTGCTACTGTTGAAAAGCAGGAACGGGTCAATGAAAAGAGGGAGATCATTGACTAGCGAGATGTCGAAGGCACCGTAGCGTTCAAGGGCGCTCGGTGCCACTTTAAAATAATCTGAAAAGTATATGTCGACTTCTGAAACATTCATCCTGTGCTAAGTCTGCCACACACATTAGTTTCGCAGCAAGAGCAGAGTGGGATGGCCGAGCCTTGGGCGAGTGGCGGGCGGGTGGGCCAGCCTTTGACTTTTCGAGTGGCGCGCCCTTCACGGTCTTTGTGAAGGGTGCGGGTTTTAGGAAGCGCAATGTTTGCTATAATTGACAGGCGTTCGGGAGAGCAGCGTGAAACGACAAGAGCATCTGGCGAAGGTGGAAGAAGTGGCCATCCGAGTCCGAGTGCAATCCCTAAAAGGGGGGCGGTATCTGGGTACCAGCCCGGACGTTCCCGGACTCGTGGCGGAGGGCCGCAGCGTCTCCGAGACACTTGAAATCGCCCAGAGCCTTGCTCGGAAAATTGTTGAATCCTGCCGTGAAAACGGAGACCCGCTCCCCGCAATATTCCGCAATGGACACAGCCCCGCCCGTGAATTTCGAGTTCCCGTTATGATGCCCTGATGGGACGCCTTTCAGGATTTCGCTACCGTGAAGTTGCGAGACGCCTCCGCACGTTCGGATTTCATTTCGACCGCGCCGGTGCGGGCAGTCACGAGGTTTGGCGTCATTCGCAAACCGGACGCAAAGTCACGATCCCGCATCACGCCAGTGACATGGCGGAAGGAACGCTCCGCGCCATCCTCCGCGAGGCAGGTATTGCAGTGAACGATTTTCTGCGAGCCTAAACCTGCGGGCGACCTAGCCTTCGACATCCTCCCCGCGATGGGAAATTTCGATTACTTCCACAAGTTTTTTCGCGGCCACAGCCAATTCCGTCATTTTGATAATCGCGTCGGATAGAAAAATCGCCCGCCAAGTCTGGTAGAATTGCCATCAGAGTTCCATATCTCGACTGGAAAGAGTCGAATCCTCGGATGGCATGAACAGAAATCATCCCGTGACTTCGCGAAGGAGAACAATCATGGCCGACAAAAAAATCATCGCAGTTCTGGGAGCGACCGGGGCGCAGGGCGGCGGGCTGGTTCGCGCCATCCTTGCCGATCCGAGCGGCGGATTTGCCGCGCGGGTCATCACGCGGGATGTGAACGGAGCCAAAGCCAAGGAATTCGCGGAGCTTGGCGCGGAAGTGGTGGCCGCGGACGTGGACAATCCCGAGAGCCTGAGGAAAGCGTTTCAGGGCGCGTACGGGGCCTATTGCGTGACATTTTTCTGGGCTCATTTTTCGGTGGAAAAGGAAATGGCCGAAGCCAAATCCATGGCCGAGGCGGCGAAAGCGGCCGGACTGCGGCACGTGATCTGGTCCACGCTGGAGGACACGCGGAAGTGGGTGCCGCTGAGCGACAATCGCATGCCCACGCTGCAGGGAAAATACAAGGTGCCGCACTTTGACGGCAAGGGCGAGTCCGACCACTTCTTCACCGATGCGGGGGTGCCGACCACGTTCCTGCTGACTTCTTTTTATTGGGATAATTTTATTCACTTCGGCATGGGCCCGGCGAAGGGGCCGGATGGAAAGCTGGCCATCACTTTCCCGATGGGAGACAAGAAACTGCCGGGCATTGCGGCCGAGGACATCGGCAAATGCGCCTACGGGATTTTCAAGAGAGGCGCGGAGTTCATCGGCAAGACGGTGGCGATTTCCGGGGAAAATCTGACGGGCGCGCAGATGGCAGCGATTTTCAGCGAGGTGCTGGGCAAACAGGTCGGGTACAACAGCGTGCCGCCGGAGGTGTACCGCAGTTTCGGTTTTCCCGGCGCGGACGATCTGGGGAACATGTTCCAGTTCAAGCGCGATTTCGAGGATTATTTTTCCGGCGTGCGCAAGCCGGAATTCGCCCGCAGCCTGAATCCCGCCTTGCAGGATTTCAAGACGTGGCTTACGAAAAACAAGAACGCCATTCCGATGGAAGGCGCCGCGACGAGCGCTTAGCCGAGGGATGCGCGACAATTCGATTCGCTTTTGGTGGCACAGGCTTCAGCCTGTGGGTATTTTGCGGACGGTGGGCCAAAACGCACAGGCTGAAGCCTGTGCCACTACTCCGGATCGGATCGCCGCAGATGATCCAGGAGAATCCAATGAAACAATTCGCGCAGTCCCGGCGGGAATTCGCGAAGTCGATCGGCCTGGCGGCGGGCGGATTCTTGTTTTCTCCGAAGGCAGGAATCGCGGGAAACATTCCGCTGCTGCTTAACAATGCGGCCGGTGCGCCCGACGATTCCAGCGCCGCCGATTACACGCTGCACATCAAAGCGTCTCCCGTGGAGATCGCGCGGAATCGGATCGTCTCGGCAGTCACCTATAACGGCCAATTCCCCGGGCCGCTGCTTCGTTTCAAGGAGGGCCGGCAGGCCACCGTCGACGTCTTCAACGACACGGACACGCCCGAGCAAGTGCACTGGCACGGGCAGATGGTGCCCGCCGACGTGGACGGAGCCGGCGAGGAGGGCACGCCGTTTATTCCCGCGCACGGCAAGCGCCGGATTGTGTTCACACCGCGGCCCGCGGGTTTTCGTTTTTATCACACGCACAACCGCGCGGGCGCCGATTTGTCCGTCGGGCAATATAGCGGCCAGGGGGGGCCGGTGTATATCGAGCCCAAACAGGAACCGGGGCGGTACGACCGCGAAGTATTTCTGGTGCTGAAGGAATTCGAGCCGACACTCAGCAAGGGCGGCGACATGGCCCAAGATTTTCTTTCTCCCGCGACGCGCGTCAAGCCGCTCGAAGAGCAGGGAGAATCCGCCATGAAAGCGTCGCTCGCCAGGGGCGCGGCGCACGGATACGAAGTGGGCTATGAGTCATTCACAATTAATGGGCGGAAACTCGGCCACGGCGAACCCGTGCGTGTGAAACATGGAGAGCGCGTACTTTTTCACGTATTGAATGCAAGCGCCACGGAAATCCGCAGCTTGGCGCTGCCGGGGCATACTTCCAGGTTGTGGCGCTCGACGGCAATCCGGTACCGAATCCGGCGCGGGTTCCCGTGCTGTGGCTGGGTACGGCCGAGCGCATCTCCGCGATCGTGGAGATGAATCATCCGGGCGTGTGGATACTGGGGGATCTGGCGGACGACGACCGGCGACACGGCATGGGCATTGTCGTGGAGTATGCCGGACAGAAGGGACAGGGCGCAGTGGGTTGCGCCGCCGCCGTTCAAGTGGAACTACATGCGATTTGCGAAAGCAGGCGCGGTTGCGGCACCGCCCGATGAAACTTTCGATATGACAATTGTGAAAGAAAATGCGGCCGAGGAAGGTTTTAATCGCTGGACGATTAACGGAACGGCATTCCCGATGACCGGCGAGCCGGTCCCGGCCTCATTTCATTTGAAGGAAGGCAAGCGCTACCGCATCCGCATGCGCAACGCGAGCGACGATATCCATCCGATTCATCTTCATCGTCACAGCTTTGAGCTGACGCGCGTACTGGAAACGGCGACCGCCGGAATTATGAAGGATGTGGTGATGCTGGGCGGCTATCAGACCGTGGAAATCGATTTCGTTGCGGATAATCCGGGGTTGACGCTGTTTCACTGCCACCAGCAGTTGCATATGGATTTTGGATTTATGACGCTGTTTGATTATTTGTAGCACAGGCACTCTTGCCTGTGTGTTTTTGCAGGCCGGACGTCCGGAGCGAATCTAATTTACAGGCAAAAAACCACACAGCCAGGAGTGGCTGTGCTACCCGAACCTTTGCTCTTTCCACGGGTCGCCGCGCATGTGGTAACCGTTCTGTTCCCAGAAGCCGGGGGCGTCCTCGGCGGTCAATTCAAATCCGCGGACCCATTTCACGCTTTTCCAAAGGTAGAGGTGCGGCACGATCAGGCGTACAGGATAACCGTGTTCGCCGGTGAGCTCTTCGCCGTCGTGCTGGAAGGCGAAAATTACGTTGGGCATCATCAGGTCGGCGAGCGGAAGATTGGTTGTGTAGCCGTTCTCGCCGCGCAGCATGGCGAAGCGCGCCGTGGGCTTGGGCGTCACCAGCTTCATGACTTCGGTGAACAGGACGCCGCGAAAACGGTTGTCGAAGCGGCTCCAGCGCGTGACGCAGTGCATGTCGCACTGGATTTCCGTTTGGGGAAGGTGCGTGAACTCCTCCCATGTGAGGCGCACCGGTTTTTCGACCAGGCCGTCGATGCGGAAATCCCACGTGCGCAGGTCGACGCGCGGGACGCTGCCTTCGTGCAGCACGGGCCACTTCAGTGTGAGCGATTGTCCGGGCGGCAGGCGGCCGTCGGCGCGGCGCTCGCGTTCGAGTTTTTTGCGTTCGCTGTTTTCGCCGAACAGCATGTTTGCCCCCTAAGTATGGAACGCAATTGTACATGGGTTTTGTAGGACAGGCACTCTTGCCTGTCCGGTTTAGATTCTCAGGGCCGCGCACAAAAGCGGACAGGCAAGAGTGCCTGTCCTACGCAACTCACCGCACTGCATGTGCTACCATAATTGCGAATTACGCTTCTATCGCCACGTCAGGAGCTACCGTGCCGGCACGCATTCTCAGCGGCAACGCCATTCGCGACCAAATTTATGCCGAGCTGAAGCAGGAAATTGCCGCTCTGGCGGCGCCGGAATCCGTCCGGGCCTGGCGGCGGTGCTGGTGGGCGAAAATCCAGCGTCGCAGATTTACGTGCGCAGCAAAATCGCGGCGTGCGAGCAGCTGGGGCTGAGCAGTTGGATGGAAACTCCGCCCGCCACGGTGACGACCGAAGAAATGCTGGCGCGAGTTGCGTTGCTGAATGCGCGCGACGATGTGGACGGAATCCTCGTGCAGCTTCCGCTGCCCTCGCAGGTGGATACCAAACGCGTGCTGGAAGCGGTGGACCCGGCGAAGGACGTCGACGGATTTCATCCGGTCAATTTGGGGAAACTGGTTTCCGGGCGCGCCGGACTGGTGGCCTGCACTCCCGCGGGGTGCATGGAGATTTTGCGGCGCAGCGGCATTCCGATCGAAGGCGCGAACGCCGTGGTCGTGGGGCGCAGCGACATTGTGGGCAAGCCGATGGCGCTGCTGCTGATGCACGCCAACGCGACGGTGACGATCTGCCACTCGAAGACGCGCGATCTGCCCGGCGTGGTACGCGGGGCGGACATCGTAGTGGCGGCGATCGGGCGAGCGGCGATGGTCGAAGCGGATTGGGTGCGGCCCGGCGCGACGGTGATCGACGTGGGCATCAATCGCATTACCGATGCCGTCGAAGCGCGGCGCATCTTCGCCAATTTCCCAACGAAGCTCGCGCAATTTGCCGAGAAAGGCTCCGTGCTTGTGGGCGATGTGCATCCCGGGCGTCGCGGAAGTGGCCGGAGCGATGACTCCGGTGCCGGGCGGAGTGGGACCGCTGACGATCGCGATGCTGATGAGCAACACGGTGAAGGCCGCCAAGCTACGGCGCGCGTCTGCGGGAGCGGCGAAGTCCTGATGCTGCGCGTCGGCCTGACCGGAGGAATCGCCACCGGCAAGAGCACGGTGGTCGCGATGCTGCGCGAACTCGGCTGCCACGTCCTGGAAGCCGACAAAATCGCGCACCGCATGATCGAGCCCGGCGCGGCGGCTTACGACGAAGTGGTCCGCGAATTCGGGCGCGGCATCCTGCAGCCCGATGGCCGCGTGGACCGGCCGAAACTCGGCGCGATTGTGTTTGCCGATCCCGAAAAAACTTGCGCGATTGAACGCCATCGTGCACCCGCCCACGCTCGCCGCGCAGGACCGGGAACTTGCCGAGATCGAACAGGCCGAGCCGCACGCCATTGCCGTGGTCGAAGCGGCGCTGCTGGTGGAAGCGGGTTACGATAAGAAGCTGGATTGCCTGGTGGTCACCTGGTGCACGCCCGAGCAGCAGATCGCGCGGCTCACCGGACAAGATGCGGGTTTGGGCGCGGGCCGCGGTCTTACGGTCGAACAAGCCCGGCAGCGCATCGCGGCGCAAATGCCGGTCGAGGAAAAACGGCGCCTGGCCGATGAAGAGATCGATTGCTCGGGCACGCTCGAACACACGCGCGAGCAAGTCGTCGCGCTGCTTGCGCAAATTGCGGAAATTGGAAGCCGAGCGATCGCTGAAATCTGGAGCGAGAGGAAAATCGTCATGAACGAACAAAAAGGCAGCCGCGACTTCTTGCGCGGCTTGTGGCGCTGGGCCTGGTGCTGGTCCTGGGAGCGTACTGGGCGGGAAGCCGCTGGGGACAGCGGCAGCCGCAAAGCGTGGGGGCCGTTCCGGCGGCGTTCCCCGAACCCAAAGCGACGGAACTGGTCGGCGATGAAGTCGCTCACTGTGAAAATCTACAGCCAGTCGGCGCCGGCGGTGGCCAACATCGTGACGCGCACGCTGGAATACGACGTGTTCATGGAGCCGGTGCCGGTGGAAGGCGCGGGCTCGGGCTTTGTGATCGATCCGCGCGGCTACATCCTCACCAATTATCACGTGGTGCAGGGCGCGCAAGCCATTTCCGTGACGCTGGGCGACCGCTCGCACTACGACGCGAAATTCATCGGCGCCGACGAACGCAACGACATCGCCCTGGTGAAGATCGATCCCAAGGACCGCAAGCTTCCGGCGCTGACCATGGGCGATTCCGACGGCCTGCAAGTGGGGCAGCGCGTGCTGGCGATCGGCAACCCGTTCGGATTTCAGAGCACGCTCACCACGGGCGTCGTGAGCGCACTGGGCCGCACGGTGCAGACCAGCCAGACTACCGTGATCGACGGCGCGATCCAGACCGACGCGGCCATCAACCAGGGAAATTCCGGCGGCCCGCTGCTGAATTCGCACGGCGAAGTGATTGGAATCAACTCGGCGATTTACACGCCGTCCGGCACGACTGCCGGAATCGGCTTCGCCATTCCCATCAGCACGGCGCGGCAAATCGCGCAGGACCTGATCACCGAAGGCCGCGTGCGGCGCGCCACCATGGGCGTCGAGGCGCGCGTAATTTCTCCTCCGATTGCCGAGGCGCTGAAATTGCCCGTGCAGGAAGGGTTGCTGATTGAGCGCGTCACGCCGGGCGGCCCGGCCGAGCGCGCCGGACTGCGCGGCGGGAGTCGCGAGGCGATCCTGGGCATGCGCCGCGTGCTGCTCGGCGGCGACGTTCTCACCGCCATCGACGGCCGCGCCCTCACCGGGCAGATGGATTTGAATTTGGCCCTGAATCGGAAACGGCCCGGCGACACGGTTAAAGTGGAGTTCTATCGCGGCGGGCAGAAAATGGAAGCGCAGGTGACGTTGACCGACAGCGGGCGGTAAGAAAAACTACGCATTCCAAATCGCGCGTTCCCGGTGCTTCTCCGCCTCCGTGAGCGAAAACCAACCTTCGGCGACGTCGCGCACACGCTCGAGAATTTTCTGCATCTCCTGATGTTTTTGCTCCAGCCCTTCCCGGTCGATGCCTTGCGGAACTTCCAGCGGCGGAGCGATCACCAGAATAGCCCGCGTGAAGGGTTTTGGAATTTGAAACAGGTCCCAGGTCTTTCGCAGTGTCCAGCCACGTTCCACGCCGATGTGAAACAGGATAATGGGCCGGCCCGTGCGCCGGGCCAGCATCAGCCGGTCCGGGTTTGGCCACATACCGCGGGCCGCGCGGACCATCGATGGTGAAAGCGGCATCGACACCTTCCTCGAGGCGCTGCGCCATCACCGCAAGCCCGCGCAATCCTCCTCGGGTGGAACTTCCCTGGGCCGTGGTGAAGCCAAGGCGCTCGATGACGCGCCGCGTCCACTGCCCGTCGAAATTCGTCGTGTTCATGAGCACGGCGCCGCGATTCCGGAAATACCACGCTCCGGCAATGATGCAGCGATGCCAAAACGCATAAACATTCGGCGGCAAATCCGGCCGGTACTCGCGCCCCGCTTTCTGCCCTCCCAGAACTTCAAAGCGAATGGTCGGCCCCAGAACACGAATCACGGCCCAGACGGTCCATCCGATAATGGGGATCAGGGCGCGTTGCAGGAAGGTGAGCTTCGGGAGTCGTGTGTCAAAGTGAACCAGCAGGGGCTGGTCTTCCTGCTGCAACGGCGTTTTGGCTTGTTCGGTCATGCGCGTATAGTATAAGTCGAAGAGGGAGATAGCATAGCCTCGTCGACACAATCGGGAAACTGCAGGTAAACGTGTTTTCTTCGATCCATTCCGAATCAGGGGTCCAAAAATCGAGGCGCGAAAATGGCTTAAGCTATTGGTGAGCCTTTCGCTGGCTGTTCTCGCGGTCATTGTCCTTCCGCGGCGGCAAGACTTCCGCGCAGAATTTTCCCAGCCTTGTCGGCCGGATCGAAGGCGACGACCTGGAAGTGGTGACCACGACTCCCACGGGAGTGGAAACCAACGCCGCGCCCACGGTCGTGGCCAGCGGCAGCGACGTCACGCTGCGCTCCGGGCACGCCCTTCTGCTGCTGAATTCGGGAGGCACGATCAGCGTTTGCGGCCCGGCGCATTTCAAGCTGGTGAAGTCCGCGGGAGCCGTCACGCTGGCGCTCGATTACGGCCGCGTGCATCCCACTCTGGAATCATCCGACATATTCACGATTTATACGCCCACGATCATCGCCACGCCGATTGCGATTGCGGGAGCGACGCGCGATCTGACCGTGGGCCTCGATCAGGGCGGCGAAATGTGCGTGCTCACCGCGCAGGGAGCCATGCGCGTCGAGCCGCAGTTTTCGGATCAAAGTTTGCTTGTGCCGCAAGGCGGAACAGTGACCATGTCCGGCGGGCAGATCGATTCGCTGCGCGGCGATCCCTCCGCGTGTTCCTGCGATTTCCCGCGCGCCAGCCTGGAGCGCGAGAAACCCGCGCCGCCGCCCCGGGAGATCGGCACGCTCAGCCGTCCCCACGAACCCGAACCGAAAAAGACCGGACAATGTGACGCCGCCTCCGGCCCCGAAAGAAGAGCCCGTGTACACCGTGCTGATGCCGGCGCTCAATTTTGACGCGAGTTCTCCCACGCCTCCTCCCGACCCCGATCCGCAAACGATTCTGCTGGTGCGCGAAGTGCGCGCGCGTTCCTCGGCCGTTTACCGCGGGCACGTGAATCCCGCTCCGGTGCAGGCCGCCATCGCGCCGCCCGCCGCTCCAGCTCCGCAAAGGCCCGGCGAAGACAGGCCCAGCGAACCTGCGCCGGGCTTTTTGGACCGCGTGCGCAATTTCTTCCGCAAGCTTACGGGCAAGGCTCCCTGCGCCGGGGCGGGCTGCAGCGGCTAGACGGCTGTCACTGTTAGTGACATTTTCGATTGACCCTCCATCCGGCGTGTGATAGTTTCCCAGCAGTTCCCTCGAATGAGTATCGGCAGACGGCAGCTGCCATGTTCAGTCCTTTGGATTTGCATTCCGCAAATCAGGCCGCGTGTGGTGGACTCCCATCACTCCGCCGGCGCACTCGCGCGCCGGGTCCGCGCGCCGCTCCATTTCGCTGTTTTCTTGCTTGCGGCATTGTGCAGTTCCTGCGGCAGCGTCTCGGCTGTCGCGTCCGCCTCCCGCCGGTCAGCGTCAGCGTGGTGCCGGGTTCGGCGCAGCCCTATGCGGGCGCCAAGCGTGCAATTCAGCGCGATTGTGCAGAATGCCTCAAGCTCGGCCGTCAATTGGCAGGTGAATTCGATTCCGGGCGGGAACACGTCCGTGGGAACGATCGATTCGTCGGGCATGTACAAGGCGCCCGCCACGGTGCCCAGCCAGCCGACCGTCACGGTCACCGCCGTCCTGCAAATGGATTCGACCAAGGCCGCATCCTCCTCGGTCACGATTCAACCCGACAGCTCGCTTTCCATTTCGCCCGCACTGGCGAGTTTCACGCTCGTCGCAATCGTGGCAATTCCAGGTATCCACGCCGGGATTTTCCAATGGCGACGCCGCCTGGGCAGTCGATGGCGTCGCCGCCGCAAATACCAATGCGACGACCGGCACGATCTCCACCACCGGGTTGTACACGGCGCCCGGCTCGCCGGGCCTTCACGTCATCACCGCAAAATTAATCGCGAACCCCAGCGTGGGCGGCTCGGCCGTGGCGTACATCACCGATTTTCCCGGCACGCTCACCTGGCGCAATGACAATGCGCGGTCCGGCGTGAACAGACGCGAGATGGCGCTCTCTCCCGCAACCGTCAATTCCTCCACATTCGGCAAACTTTTTTCCTGCCCCATCGACGGCTATGCCTACGCGCAACCCCTCTATGTGCCCAACCTCGTGATGGGCGACGGCAAAACGCACAATGTCGTCTTTGTCGCCACGGAAAAAGATTCCGTCTTCGCGTTTGACGCGGATGCCAATCCCTGCCTTCAACTTTGGTCGACAACAAGCCTCATCCCGCGCAGGATCGCAGGCCATTTCCTAACACCAATATGGATATTGCGCCCTTTGTGGGAATTACCGGCACCCCTGCAATCGGCCTGAGTTCGCCTGCTCCGTATCTGTATGTTGTTGCGGCAACACAGACTGGCGGAGTGAATCCAACTTACAACCACTGGCTATATGCGCTGAGCTTGACCACCGGACACCCGGAAATATTGCCCTCCGGAGTCAAAATTGCCACGCCGGATTCCGTGTTCAATTCGTCGCAGGAAAATCAGCGGCCCGCGCTGCTCCTGGACAACGGAACCGTGTACATCGGCTTCGGTTCGAATGGCCTGCCTGGCGACTATCGCGGCTGGCTGTTGGCTTACAACGCCGCAACGCTGGCGCAGACGGGCGCTTTCAACGTGACGCCCGGTCACTTGCGCAAGGCGGCATTTGGCAAAGCGGTGGAGGGCCGTCGGCGGATTCTAACCACAATGTATACGTCCTCACCGGAGATGGGCCGTTCAACACAAGCAGCGGCGTACCCAGCTATGGCAACAGCGCCCTGCGGCTCAATACGTCGGGCGGACTTTCCGTCGCCGATTATTTTTCCCCTTGCAACAACGCGGCCCTGGGCAGCATGGATTTCGGGGCCAGCGCCCCGTTGCTGGTCGATCCCGCGGGCCCCGCGTCGGAGCCGCACTTGCTGTTGGGCGCGTCGAAAGACGGTTCCCTGTACGTCATGAATCGGGATAGCCTCGGCGGATTCAATCCGTCCTGTTCCGCGGATTCGCTGCCGCGAGTGCAAATCGTGCCCGTTAGCAGACGGTCCGATCCTCAGCACTCCCGCTGTTCTGGAACAACGCGGTCTTCGTCGCAGCCGGGAACGGAAAATTGAAGGCCTTTCCCCTGCAGGACGGCGTCCTCGCCTCTTCCACGGTTTCCCAGTCGCTGGAAAGCTTTCGGTCCGCAGGGCGCTACGCCCGCCATTTCCTACAACGGTTCGGTCAACGGCACCAGCGGCGCGATTCTCTGGCTGATCGATTCCAGCGGCGCGCTCGCCACGTCCCCCGCGCCCAATACCGCGGCGATTCTCCGCGCCTTCGACCCGAATAACCTGGCGAATGAGATCTACAACAGCGCCATGGTAGCGGCCCGCGACACCGCCGGCCTGGCCGTGAAATTCACGGTGCCCACCGTGGCCAACGGAAAAGTGTACGTGGGAACCCAGACCGAACTGGATGTCTACGGCCTGCTGCACTGACCTGATTCGAATTCCGCCCTGCGGAAAATCCCGACCACAATTATTCTACTGCGACTTGTCCTCCCCGAAGTCCCCGAGGGGCGGCACTTTGTTTTCATTGTGCCGCCCCTCCGGGGCTTAACCATAAGGCCGATACATTCCCACCGCTTCCGCGGTGGGCTACGTTATTTCGTCCCTACGGGACTAACCCTTACTTCACAATCATATTACGAATGCGGAGGTGGCAAAAATCATGGCGAGGGTTCCCAGCTTTGTTAAGATGAACCGTCGGACCCTGTTGATTCGGCAGCATAGGAGAGCCATGTGAGTGCGCTTTTGCCGGCCTTCCCCGGTGTCATTCTTTTGCCCGAAGCCGCACAGAAAGTGGCATTCCTGGCACTGGCCATAACGAGTGTTTGGCTCTTCTATAAGACGGTAGACCAGCGGCTCTTCGCGCATTTCCCCAGGCCGTGGGTGCTTCCTCCGGGACCTCTCGGCAAGCGGCTATGGAGAACTTTTTCCGAAGTCCTCCTGCAATCCCGCGTCATACGCGACCGCCCGGCCGCCGGGATTTTTCATGCGCTCGTCTTCTGGGGCTTTCTTGCCTTTGGCTGGGTCAGTACTAAACATCTTTCTCTTGGCATTCTCGGCTTCGATCACGCGGAGGCATCCACTGGTTTCTACGACGCGTTCGCCGGCGTGTGGGCCATCGCGGTCCTATTGGGAATCGGCGCGCTTTCGTTCCGGCGATTTATTTTGCGGCCAAAGGCCCTCGGAAAACTTTCAGCCACCTCGGGCGTAGTGGCGGCCCTGATCTCCACTCTGATGGTGACGTATCTGCTCGAATGGAAGGCGCTTTCCCCGCCCAGCACGGCTTGGATCGTTAACTGGTGGGCCCACACGCTTGCGTTTTTCGCGCTGCTCGTGGTAATCCCGCAATCGAAACACCTGCATCTGTTGCTCTCGCCGTTCGCCATCTTCTTCCGCGCGGAAACCACCAGCCGCGTGCGGCCGCTTCGCGAAGACGGCGAAGACCTGGGCATGGTGCATTTCAAGGATCTGGCGTGGAAGGACGTGCTCGACGTGAACGCGTGCGTCGAGTGCGGCCGCTGCACGCAATTCTGCCCCGCCAACCAAATCGGCGGATCGCTCAGCCCCAAGGAAATTATCCTCGACATGCAGCACGGCCTGCTTCACGGCGGCGACCTGGTTGCCGGAACTTCCGAAGAAAAACAAGCGGCGACGGTGTGGATTGACGAGCTGGATTTATTTCAGTGCCTGTCCTGCGGAGCCTGCGAGTACGTCTGCCCGGTCGGCATCGAGCACGTGGGACGCAAGATCCTGGACCTGCGGCGGGGCCTGGTCAGCGAGGGCCGCGTCTCGAACGAAAAAGTCGTGAAGCTGTTTACCACCATGGAGCGCGCGCCGCACAATCCCTGGGGCATCATGCAGGACACGCGCAAGAAATTCATCGAAGGCAAGCAGTTTCCGATTTTCGACGGAAAACAGGAATGGCTTTTCTGGCTGGGTTGCGGCCTGAATTTCGATCCGCACGGGCAGGACGTGGCCCTGGCCATGAAACAGATTCTGGACGCTGCCGGCGTTTCCTGGGGCGTGCTCGCCCGGGAATCCTGCTGCGGAGAACCCGCGCGCCGCGCCGGAAACGAATATCTCTATCTGCAACTGGCGGAAGAATTGACGGGAACCCTCGCGGAACACGGCGTGAAGAATATCGTCGCCTGCTGCCCCCACTGCACGACGATGCTCGATAAGGACTACCGGCAGATCAAAGCCTATGCGGACGCTGGGCATCCGCGTGGTGCATCATTCCGAACTGATCGAGGAACTTCTTCCCAAACTTTCCCTGAAGCCGTCCGACGAATCGGTGACCTATCACGACCCGTGTTATCTGGCCAGAGGCCGCGGCATCACCGAAGCGCCCAGGCAGATTCTGGAGAGTTGCGGAGTTTCCCTCACGGAAGCGGGGCATCACGGGAAAAACACGTATTGCTGCGGGGCCGGAGGCGCGCAGCTTTTTATCACCGACGACCGCCGCGGCGAATCCTCCGAACGAGTGAACCAAAAACGTTTTGCGCAGCTTGCCGAAACAAAAGCGTCCACGATCGCGGTGGCCTGCCCCTACTGCCCCATCATGCTGCGCGACGCCGCCGGCCACGCCAAGCGCGACGACATTGCCATTCTCGATCTTGCCGAAATCGTTGTCCGCCGTTTGCCCGGCGGCGAGCCGCGCAAAAACCTATAATCCTCGCAGCGCCGCATCCTGCGCCACCGGCGCATTCGGATCCGTCCAGTCGTAAAATCCCTTGCCGCTCTTTTTCCCGTGCCACCCGGCCATGACCATGCGCTTCAGCAAGCGAAGGCGACGCGAATCGCTTCTCCTTGAACTCGTCAAACATCACGATGCTGATGTAATACGTGGTATCGAGGCCAACGAAATCCAGCAGCGTGAACGGCCCCATGGGGTACCCGCAGCCGAGTTTCATGGACGCGTCGATGTCGGACACCGACCCGACTCCCTCCTCAAACGCGCGTATGGCGTCCATCAGGTACGGCACCAGCAGGCGGTTAACGATAAATCCCGGCATGTCGTTCGTGCGCACCGGCGTTTTTCCCAACTTCTTGCCGAATTCGCAAACCGTGTCCAGCACTTCCGGGGAGGTCACGATCGTGCGCGCCACTTCCACCAGATTCATCAGCGGCACGGGATTGAAAAAATGCAGCCCCACGAACCGGTCGGCGCGCCGCGTCGCCGTCATCGTTTCGGTGATGGAAATCGAGGATGTATTGCTCGCGAAAATCGCCTCGGGCTTCACGATGGGATCGAGCGCGGCGAACATTTTCCGCTTCTCGGCCAGATTTTCGATGATGGCTTCGACGATGATGTCGCAATCCGCCAGGTCTTCTTTTCGCGTCGTGCCCTTCAGGCGCGCGAAGATCGCGTCCGCCGGCTCGCCCAGCTTGCCCTTTTCGGCAAGCTTCGCCAGCGATTTGCGGATTCCGGCGAAACCCTGCTCAATGATATTTCTCGTCCACTTCCAGCGAGATCACGTCGAACCCCGCTGTGGCGGACACTTGCGCGATGCCCGAACCCATCAGCCCGCATCCCAGCACTCCAACTTTTTTGATGGTCATCCCGTGGACCTCTCCTCGCCGGCGAGTTACGACCCAGTCCGGCGGCATCATAGCTCAAATGGCGCGCCGGCTTTCCAATCGGCGCACGCCGCGTTCAAACGCCCATTCCATCTGAAAATGTACGGGTGTATATTACAATTCTAATCCGGCATCTGTTGACCGATATTTTGGATTTCGATGACGCATCCGATTGGCACCCCCCGGCCCACTGAGAAAGGAACGTTCCCATGGCGCAAATCTCGCTCAACGTAAATGGCAAAACCCGAGTGGTCAATACGGACCCCGGCACGCCTCTGCTGTATGTGCTGCGCGACGACCTGGAAATGCACGGGCCCCGATTCGGCTGCGGCCTCGGGCAGTGCGGCGCGTGCACCGTACTGATGGATGGCAACGCCGTGCGCTCCTGCGTCCTTCCGGTCAGCGCCGCGCAAAAGCGAGCCATCGTCACGCTGGAAGGTCTGGGAAGCGTGGCTCATCCGCACCCGCTCCAGGCGGCCTTCATCGAGGAGCAAGCGGCGCAATGCGGCTACTGCATGAACGGCATGATTATGGGCGCCAAGTCGTTGCTGGATAAAAACCCCCATCCCACGGCGGCGGAAATCAAGCACGCGCTTAACAACTACATCTGCCGCTGCGGCACTCACCTGCGCGTGATCCGCGCCATTCAGCGCGCATCCGGCTCCCAACCGGGAAAATTGATCACCGGCGAGGTCTCTACTTCCAGCCCACGGGCGTAAAGGAGGGCCGAGCGTGAACACCAAGGCACTTTCCCGCAGAGATCTGCTAAAAAGTTCAGGCGCGCTGATTGTCAGCTTCAGCTTTTTCGGAACCGCCTCGCACGTGCTGGCTCAGTCCGAGGGCCTCTCCGACGACGGCCTGGACCCGACCTCGCTCGATTCCTGGATCGCCGTGGCGCAGGACGGAAACATCACGGTCTTCACCGGCAAAGTGGAACTCGGCACGGGCGTGGTGACGGCGCTGGCGCAGATCGTGGCCGAAGAACTCGACGTGCCATTCAACAAAGTCCACATGGACGTGGGCGATACGGCCAAGACCATCGATCAGGGCGTCACCGCCGCAAGCCGCACCGTCGAGCGCGGCGGCCCGCAGCTCCGGCAAGCCTCGGCGGCGGCGCGGCAGGAACTTTTGAAGCTCGCCTCTGGCCGCCTGGATGCTCCCGTCGAGAAGCTGACGGTTTCCGAAGGCGTCGTCAGCGTCGTCGATAATCCGGCAAAGAAAATTTCCTACGGCAATCTGCTGGGCGGCAAGCGCTTCAACGTGACAATCGTCGCCGCGGGCGTCGGCTGGGACATGAAAGTGGCCCCGGGAATTCCCGCGAAGAATCCGAAGGATTACAAGATCGTGGGAACGTCCGTTCCCCGCATCGACCTGCCCGAAAAATTCACCGGACAATTCACCTTCACGCAGGACGTGCGCGTGCCGGGTATGTTGCACGGGCGCGTCGTGCGGCCGACGACCACGGTTTCCAAACCCGTGAGCGTGGACGAAAGTTCGATTCGCCAGATTCCGGGCGTCGTGAAAGTCGTCAGGGAAGGCAGCTTTGTGGGCGTGGTGGCCGAGACCGAATGGGCGGCGATCCAGGCGGCCAGAACGTTGAAGGTGACCTGGTCCGCCCCGTCAAAGAAATTGCCCGCGGGACCGGACGAAGTTTTCAACTACCTGAGAGACACAAAAAGCTTCAAGGATACGATCCCGGTAAACCGCGGAAACCTGGACGCCGGTTTTTCCAAAGCCAGCAAGAAACTTGAAGCGACCTACCGCTGGCCGTTCCAGTTGCACGGAATGATGGCCCCATCCTGCGCGGTTGCCGACGTGCAGGGCGACAAGGCAACGATCTGGACCGGGACGCAAGGCCCGTTCCGCACGCGCGATGCCGTCGCAAAATTGCTTTCGATCCCGAAGGGAAATGTTCACCTGCTGTACCGCGAGTCTTCGGGCAGCTATGGACGGCTCGAGGCCGACGATGTGGCCGAGGATGCGGCGCTGATGTCCCGCGCGGCCGGGAAGCCCGTGCGTGTGCAGTGGATGCGCGAGGACGAGCACGCGTGGGATCCCAAAGGACCGTCGCAGTATTTGACGGTCCGCGCCGGCGCCGATGCGCAGGGCAACCTGATCGCCTGGGATTTCATGGACCGAAGCTTTCCGTGGACAGCCGCGGAAGGCAACGCACTGCTGGCCTCCAATCAGACTGGCTTGCGGGCCACCAATCCCGGATTCCTGAACGGCGCTTCGGGCGGCGGGCAAGTCTATACCATCGAAAATCAGAAAGTGGTGGCCGCATCCATTCCCTGGGTGCAGGAAGACGAATGGCCACTGCGCACCAGCAATCTGCGCGCGCCGGGAGACTTGGCCCGCGTGTTCGCCAGCGAGTGTTTCCTGGACGAAGTTGCCTCGGCATTGGGAGTGGATCCCGTGCAATTTCGTCTGCGTTATCTCACCGGGGATAAGCGGCCCGCTGAGGTCCTGCTCGCTGCGGCAAAACAATCCGGCTGGGTCGACCGGCCATCTCCCACTCTTTCCTCCGGCACGCAAAAGGCCGCGGGGAGAGGCATCGCCCTGGCCAACCGCGCCAACACCATGATCGCCGCGGTGGCCGAAGTGGAAGTGGACAAATCCACCGGTCAGGTAATTGTCCAGCGCATTACCCTGGCGCACGACTGCGGCCTGATCGTCAATCCCGACGGGCTGAAGAATCAGATCGAAGGAAACATCATGCAGGGCGTCAGCCGCGCGGTGATGGAAGAGGTTCAGTTCGACGAAAATGGAGTGAAGAATCTCGACTGGAGCAGCTATCCGGTCGTTGGCCTTCGAGCAGATTCCCGACGTCGAGATCGTCCTGATCGACCGGCCGGAAATGCCGGCGCTGGGCGGCGGCGAAGCGTCGATCGTGCCGATCACCGCCGCGATTGGCAACGCCATCTTCGACGCAGTGGGAGCGCGCCTGCGGCAGGTTCCGTTCACGCCGCAGCGCGTGCTCGCCGCACTCAAAGCCTGAGGTCGAACCGGAGCCGCGCTCGTCGGGATTCCGTAGGCCGCGGATTTGTCATTGTTTATGCCTCCGTTCCGGAGGCCGCTGGAAAAGTTCTACCATGTCCCGTGTGACTGTTGTATACTCCCGGTCTGTCCGGTCCTCGCTGCAATTAACTATCTCAGATTAGTCCATGGAGGGATATAAGCGATGATTATCGGCGACCGTTTGCGGCTCCTGCGGGAGCAAAAGCAGTTCTCTCAAGGCGAGATCGAGAAGCGGACCGGATTGCTGCGCTGCTACATTTCGCGAGTGGAAAACGGGCATACCGTGCCCGCCGTCGAGACCTTGGAAAAATTTGCCCGCGCCCTGGAAGTCCCTCTCTACCAGATTTTCTATGACGGCGAGGAACCTCCCCAACTGCAGGCCGCCCCGAAACGCAGGACGGGAACCACGATCATCTGGGGCGACTCCGGAAAGGACGCACGCACGCTGGCCAAATTTCGCACCCTGCTCAGCCGCGCCGATGAGAGCGACCGGCGCCTGCTTCTTTTCATGGCCAGGAAAATGGTCAAGCCAAAGCCTTCCTGAATCGGGCCTCCCATTAGCAGGGAAATCGGGCCAAGGCTCCCCGCGATTTGCGGAATTTTCCGTCCGGGGTGCCATGCGGGCATTGGTTCGATGGCCGGATTGCCGCATGGATCGGCGCATCCTGCATCGGCGCGCGGTTTGAAAACGGCCGGCAATCCGCTATCCTGTCCGCGGGGCTCCTCAGCTGGCAGCGCGTCGTGGCGATTCCAATCTTTCAACGAATTTTTTAACAATTCCGTAAACTTGCCATCCCCGTTCCGTCATATCGGCATCCTAGTATCCTAATGGGAAAGATTCGCGCCAAAATCGGAGATGGGGTGAATTGCCATGATCGTTGCGACCGATGAGCTGCTTCGGAGAACGGATATGCCGGTGACCCGCAAGTTGGCCTGGGAGGAAGAATCCCAGAAGTGGACTTGCTCGGAGTGTGCGTGGGTCTTCGAGCCGCACGCTCTGTTCGGCGACCAGTCGTTGAACAAATATTTTGATGTCGTGCGGCGCGACGAAGAGTTTGCGGCCCACCTGTGCGCCGATTATAAAGAAGACGGAAGAGCCTGACTGACCGTCCTTCGCCAATGTCTTTTATTTTGCCTCAGATGAGTTTGTAAAATTCGTTCCCCGCATCCATCCGCCTGTAAAACGATCCTGCCTGCACTATGCGGAATCTAATCGTTGTCGCGTTTGCGGACCTTGGCCGCCACCACAACGGGGCCGTTGGCCGTCTTGAACAGCAACCCGCGAATAGAGATGACGCTGCCATTGGACATGCCGGAAGGACCGAGCAAGCCCTCAAATTCAGTAGCAGAGGAAGTTTGCACCGTGAGCGTGCTGAATCCGAACACGGCGGGCAGATTGATGACGGTGATGGCCGATCCGTTCACCCCGGAAACCGTGGCGGTGAATTGCGAAGTATGCAAGTGAACGTGCGCGGTGGAAGTGGAGACGGGAGGCCCGGGCGTGATCGCTCCGGGCTCAATTTGCAAGTCCTGGCCGGGGAGCAGGTCGCCGGGTCCTGCGAACGCCCCGCCGGCCGGCTCAGCCAGCCCGCCCAACTGAATATCGAATGTGGTGGTGGGTGCGATCGTCACTAGCAGCGAGTCGCCAAGACGCGTCCCCCCGTCTTCCCCTGCTTGATCGAGAACGACCATCTGCAGTTGGCTCGGCGGATTCCCCGTGACCGAAACCAGCGTTCCCTCCACGGATCTTGCGCCGCGCGATTCCTCGAGCTTCACTTCTTTGGCAATCAGGGAGCCGTCGGATTGCAGAATGGTTTCGACTTCCACCAGTTGAGACACCAAGAGGCAGGAGAAGTTGCCGCTCTTGCAGCCGTGGTCGTCGAAATCTTCAAACCTGGTGTGGGCGTCGACTAGGATGGTCTCGCTCATTGCGCTGTTTGCATTTTGCACCACGAATTTATCGTTCACGGTATCGATCGACGTAATCAGGCCCGCGAATTCATTGTCCTCCAACTTCCCGGGTTGCCCGCTTACGGGCACGGACGTCAGTTCCGCGACCACGATGTCCGACGGATCATTCAGGCTCACCGACAAATCCGCTCCGATAATTTTATTCAGGAGAATGTCGATCTTGAGGCCCACGGGAGTCCCTGCGACCAGCGTCAACGGAAACGGCGCAGCCGTGTAAGTGATCGGCCCGGCTGCGGTGGGTTTGAACTGGCACGTGGTGTTTACCTTGCATGCGCCGATGTCGTTGGCGCTTCCATTAAACACGGTAAGCGTCGGATGGGCCAGCGTAAGCTGCAGCCCTTTATAGGTTCCCGCGGGCGCGCTCAATGTGCTCAGCACCGCGGCCTCGGTCTCGAGTTTCTTGACCTCTATTTCCACCGGATCTCCGCCAGGAAGCACGGAAACATCCGTTCCGACCACCGGCTGGAGCAAGGCGCCGGTAATGTTCACTTCAAAGGAAAGAACGGAGACGCCCGCGGGAGGAGCGTCGCTCAGAGTCACGCTGAGTTGCGATGTGCCGGCGGACGGCTGAGGTTGCGGCGTTGTGCCGCCGCCCATGGAAAGACTTTGCATTGCCGAACAACCACCGAGAAAAAGCGAGGCCGAGAAGACCGCGATTCCCAACAACTTTTCCTTTCGCATGCATCCCTCCGCACGGGTCTCGCGCATCGGGGCTGGGAGGCTCCTGGCGCGGCGCGTATCCGCGAAAACCCGGCTATTGAATTGAAATCAGGGCGTCGGCGGCATCAGCGCGAAATTATTCCGCGCAAATGCAGCCAAATCGCCTCCGTCTTCCACGACCACCGCCTGCACGGTGTATCCGCCGGGAACGAATTTTCCGAACGGCAGATTGATCCGGAAGGAAGCGGTGCGGCTCTTGGCATCCACTTCCGCGGGCTCGACCAGCGGCGTCTCGTTCACTTTTTGCCCGTTGCAGAAAAACACAAGGCCCGCGCGCAGTTTCGCGCCGTCCGTATTTTCCGGGACGTACGCCTGGAAGAAGACGTACAACTCCTGCTGCGTGTTGAAGACGTGAGTGACGCTGGGCACGATCCTCTGCCCGGAAAATTCCAGCGGCGAGGATTTGAGCTTCACTTCCTGCCCCAGCGTCTTCTTCAGCACTTCTTTGGTCGCTTCGATGGTCTGGAGTTGTCCCGACAAAAGCATGGGGCTGAGCTCCAGAGCTTCCGGCTGCGGTTTGGGCAGGTTCAGATCTTCCTCGAACGAACCGATGCGCCCGCTCTCGTTTTCCCGGGCCAGGAATTTCAGCTTGTAATTCCCCGGACCGAGCACCACGCCGCCCTGGTAGACCAGCGATTGCTTCTGCAGTTGCGTGTAACGGTCGGAAGCGAGCGTGACGGTGATCTGATCGCGCAGCGCGGCCACTACTTTGTTCGACGCCGCGTCGTGGACCTCGGCGGCAAAATCGAAGGTCGCCTGGTGGCGGTTGTGCTGCTCGGCCCAATTGAGCACGCTGGAGGGAAGTTTCGCGGTGATGGGCACGAACACATCCTTGTCGTCGAGCCGGAAATAGGAAGTCTCCAGAGCGATCGGCAAATCGACGTGGGGCGCGTCGTCCCGCAGCGCGTCCATGAAGAGTTTTTCGCGGTCCTGCACAGTGGCCAAATTGGAATTCCGTGGCGCGTAGTACCCTTCCCGGAAGCGCACCCGCGCGCCCGGAACATTCACACTCACTTTGATGCGGCGCCAGGCCCCGTTCCTTCGCCCGTCGGTGCTGTAGTAACCCACCAGGTAGTAGCCGGTGGAATCCGCCTGCACCTGATGAAACACGTCGCTGAAATCTCCGAGATCGAAGAATGAGCGCCCGCCGGTATCGGCGGCCAGCGTGGAGAGCGTCTCCCGCGAATCGTGCCGCGACGCGCTTTCCGCCATTACTTCCGAGCCGGAGAACATGGCCCGGCTGGCCTTGTGGGCCACCGTGGCCTTCGCGCTGCTGATGAACATCGCCGACCCCGCCGAGGATCCTTCGCGGGCTTCGCCGCCCGCCGGTTCGGGCAGAAGTCCCCGCGCATCCACGGCGTAAAAGGAAACATTAGCGCGATTGGCGGCGTCGGTGGTCGCCTCCAACTGAGACCTGTTTTCCTCGCCGGTTTGCGTGATCCCGCTGGTGAATTGAACAACAGATTTTCTTCCCGGAATATCGCGGAGCAGGCTGGATAGCGATTCCAGTGCGGCCAGCTTGCGGTCCGTATTGAAAATGTTGAACTCGGTATCGTCGGCAGTGAACGCGGCGCCGGTGTCCAGACTGGTTGAATCCTCGCCGGGCAGCGCCGCGGCTTCCGCCATGTCCGCCAGTTGCGCATCTTTTCCGGGGAGAAGAGACTTGATGGCGCGGAGCAGCACGGCGTGGTCATTGGTGAAATGGACGGGAACCTTGACCTGGTTTCCGAACGTGGCAATGGCCACCAGGTCGGCGGGCGAAATCTGTTCGTTGATATATTTTTGCGCGGCCTGCTGGGAGCGCAGGAGATCTTCGTTGTGCAGTGAAGTGAGATCGAAAGTAGAGAACGATGAGGCGGTGGTCGCGCACGGCGGCGTGGACATACTCGGGCTTGGGAGGCGGCAGGGTGCCCATGGGCACGACGATGGGTCCGGGGTTGGTGACGTGCGCTCGCTCGACGCCTTCAATGTCGTTGTACTCAAAGGAGGAAATTTTCTGCGCCTGATTCTCCTCGGTAACTGTGAATTGATCCGGCTTCAGCCCCTTGACCGGATTCCCGCTTTTGTCCGTGACGCGCACGTCGACCAGTACCAGGTCCACCGTGGTCCGGATCGTGCCCTTTTCGGGCAGGGCCACGTCGGCGGGTGCGGCTGCCGGCTTCGCCGGCTCCCGCCTTGGATTGACGGGCGCCTGCTGGGCCTGTTGTCCAGCAGGCTGCGCCGGAACCGCGGGAATGACGACGGAAATTGCGGCGAGTAATGCAATTAGTCTGCGCATTAGAAATGTACCCTCATCAGGAGATCCATCGAACGCATGGGCTTAGGACCTGTGAGGAGCCCGGCGTCCACTGCATCGATTACGGTGATCACGTTGGAAAAGTTGGGCGCGTTGGTGAGATTCGTCGTCTCCCAGCGAAGTTGGAACGTATATTTTCCGTCCGGCCCGAAGTGCATGCGGCGTTCCAGCGCCAGGTTCACGTTGAACTGGGAAGGCCCGACGATCGTGCCGCGCGAAGCATTGCCGAAAGTTCCGGCCGCGGGCAATTGAAACGCGCCGACGTTGAAAAAATGCGTCGTGCGTCTGCTGGCTGCCCGGAAGATTCGGGTCGCCGATTTGATCGGGGCGCTGGGAGAGCAGCGGCCCGACGCTGTTGGTGAAGGAAGCCGAAATATACGGAGTGAGATGGCTGCCGCTGGAGTATTGCGTCGTGCCGATCAATTCCCAATTGCCGAACAGCTTCGCGCCCGCGCCGCTGCGCAGCCAGTGGCGGCGGTCGCCGAACGGCAAGTCGTAGCCGAACGTCGAGCGGATGTCATGGCGGACATCGAAAAAGGAATTTCCGCGTTCGGCCGCCAGATTGTTGTAATCCTGCACCAGCCCGCTGATGTGTCCGGCGCCCACCACGCTGGCGTCGTCGATGGAGTGCCCGAGCGTGTACAGAAACAGCATGCGCAAGCCGTTGGACATTCTCCGCTGCACGCGAACTTGCAGTCCGTTGTAAATCGAATCGCCGCCCGACGTTTCGTAGGTGAAGTCCTGGGCGTTCGCGATCCGGCGCCGCTGGTCGGAACCGATCTGGCTGCCGGGCGTGGCTTGGTTCGGGTCGAACACCAGGTCCAGGTGAGTGCCCTTTGTTCCCGTGTAGAGAAGCTCCACGACGTATTGATTTCCGAATTGATGCTCGAGCGAAAGATTCCAGATTTGCGCGTAGCCGATCTTGTAGCGCGGGTCCACGGCGACCGTATTGGTGACCAGGCCGTTGGTCGTTTGCGCAGGCGCGGCCGGGAATCCGTTCTCGAGCGTCAGCAGTTGCGAGGCGGAAGTATTCAGCGTGGTCGCAACCGCCCCGGGCGTTGGCGGCTGGTTCACCATTTCACTGAACAACCCGTCGAGAATCGGACCCGTTATAAAACACGCCGTAGCCGGCTCGAATGACGGGACCGCCCCGGCGCAATGGCCGCCACGCAATGCCGATGCGCGGGGCAAATTCGGTCATTATTTGGCGTAGACCAGCGAATTGGGCAGCGTGTTTCCGGTGTATGGATTCGTGTTCCCGGGCTGCACCACGGCGGCGGACGTTACGTCCGGATTCATGATGACCGTCGCGAGGTGATTATATTTTTCGACGAACGGCGTGTACCGTTCGTAGCGCACACCGTAATTGATCGAGAATCGGGAGCTCACCCGCCAGTCGTCCTGCGCGTAAGCGTCAAATTGCCACTGCCGCCCGTAATTGGCGGAACCGAATTGCACGGTTGTCTGCTGGGGCAACCCAAGCAGGAAATCCGCAAAATCGGAACCGGGAAGAGTGGCCACCGGGTTCCCGGAAGCGTCCAGTTGCCCCGTCATGAGCCCGGTAAACTGGAAAACCCCGCGTGAGGAAAGATCGGTGTACGGATTCAACTGCCTCCGCCGGATTTCCGCGCCAAAGCGGAGCGTGTCGTGCGGAAGCGTGACGGAAATGTCGTCCATGAACCTGAGGGTCTGATTGCGGACCAGCGACGGAGTGGGATCGGCCAGGGGCTCGAAGTTGGTCAGCGCAAGTTCGGGAGACCCGAAATCGATGGGAGATTGCGACACCCCGGTGATGCCCGCTGCGGCAGCGAGGTTGTTGATATATGCGTTGTTGCTGAGGGACTGAACGCGGCTGCGGTTGAAGTTGACCCTGGTTTCATTGAGCAGGCGGGGCGTCCAGTTCTGCGTGAATGTGAACGTGGTGTTCTGATCGAACGTGTCCGTATTGGCGTAGAGCGAAGGAAATGGAGTCAGAAGTCTGGCCCCTGGCCGAAACGAAGTTCACCACTCCCGAGACGCTGAGCTTCTGCGAAATGGTATGCAGGATCCGGAAATTCCCCACGTCGATCGATTGCGGGCTGCGCGTCAGCAATTGGTAATTGTCCGTGGTCGTCGAACCGTTGGCGGTGGCGAGGCCGGTCAGGTTCGGCTCGGGAAACAATCCGAGGAGTTTCTTCGCGGCGCTGTCGATGCGGTTGCTCGGAATCTGGCACCCGGCGCCGTTGCCCTGGTCCGGAAAAAGTTGTCGCGGCCCCGCAATATTGGTCAGCGGATCGAATATCTGCAGCGGGTTGCCGTTGGCGTCCAGCAGGCCGCAGAAATTGCCGCTGCGCTCGGCATCGTTCGGCATGTTTCCGAACAAATCCTGCCGCATTCGTCCTGCGCGTCATCTCATAATTGGCAAACCAGAATGTGCGGTCGTTGCCGTTGTAGATTTTCGGAATGGTCAGCGGCCCGCCAATGTTTGCCCCGAACCTCTCGCCATAGTGGGGAACTTTTTCGGTGACGGGACCGTTGATTGCATAGGGGCGCGCGTCCCACGCGGAATTGTCGTAATAATTGTAAAACGTTGCGTGCATCTGGTTGGAGCCGAGATGCTTGATGGTGTTGCGCACCGTAAGATCCGCAACTCCGCCGGCGAGATTGTCCGCCGGGCGCGGAACTGCCTTTGGCGCTGCCGCCCGCTCCCTGGTGTTTCGGTTTCTTCGCTTTGCCGGACGCGGAAGAGCCCGATGAGCCGTCGGTGGCGGACAAATCGTCCTGCCCATCGTCGAGTCCCGCCGCGGTGGAACCTCGCCCCACCGCGCCGCTGATCAAATAGGCATCGGACGACGAAGAAGGGCGAAGATTGATACGTCGCGTTCCCGGCCGTGGACGTTTGAGGAGCAGGCGTCGATTGCTGGCCGGTGTCCGCATTCGCAGTCAGGATCCCGTCGGGCTCCACTTGCTCGAAGCCGCCCTTTTTCGACTTCGATGACTTTTGCGAGGACGCAGTTGCGGTGCGCCGACTTGGAGTGTTTCGGACTCGGCGTTGCGCGCTGCGGCAGGCGCAGCGCTCGCCTCGGCGGATTTCGCAGGCGCGGCAGAGGTATCCCCGGCGGCAGCGGCCTTGTGATGTTTCTTCGGGGCTGCGGCGGCGTCGCCGGAATCGGCCTGGTCGGCCTGCGCTGATTCCTGCTGGGGTGTTGCTGCCGCGGTTTCCGCAGGCTTCGCTCCGGCCGTGTCCGGCTGCTCGGCGCTGGACTTGCGGCGCAGGACCAGATCGATGGACTCCGGCATCGTGACTTGGGGCGCGGTCCCGGCCTTTATTTCGCTATCCCAAATAGCGGTGCCCAGTCCAAGTTGCGTCGCTTCGATGTGATATTGGCCCGCGGGCAGATCAGGCACGGTGAACTGGCCGTCTTCGTCCGTCAGCGTTCCCCAACCTTTGCCAGAGGCCACGTGGCGGATGCGCACCGTCGCGCCGGGCACGGCCGCGCCGCGCGCGGTCCGCACCGTGCCGCGAAGCGTCACGTTCGCGGCGGCGTCCGGCGATTGGGTGGAAGCCGCGCCGGCCGCGGCCGGCGCCGCATCTTGCGCGGCGGCGCGCACTGCGCAGGCGCCGTAACCGGCGAACGCGAGAACCAGTGGAAGCACCACCGGTCCCAGGATTCCGCTGACTTTCATCCGCTTGCTCAACATGGTTCCCTCCAATTTCCACTTGGCCGTATGGCCTTCATTCCCCGTTACACGCGCGCGTCCGGCGATTCCATTTGCAGCGAATACAGCCTGCGATACACGCCTTCCCGCGCGATCAATTCCTCGTGCCGCCCGAACTGCACGATCATCCCGTTTTCGATGACCGCGATCTTGTCGGCCCGCCGGACCGAGGAAAGACGGTGCGCGATCACGAACACGGTTCGCCCGTGGGATATTTTTTCCAGGGCTTCCTGGATGAGCTCCTCGGATTCCGAATCCAGGTGCGACGTGGCCTCGTCAAAGATCAGAATGCGCGGATTGCGCAAAATGGCGCGGGCGATGGCGATGCGCTGGCGCTGCCCGCCGGAAAGCTGCACGCCGCGTTCGCCCACTTCGGTGAAATATCCGTCCGGAGACTCGAACAGGAAACCGTGCGCGTGCGCGGCCATGGCGGCGTCCACGATTTGCGCATCGGTCGAGTCGCCGTTAGCGTAAGCGATGTTGTCGCGGCCCGTTCCCGAGAACAGATAGGTTTCCTGCGAGACCACTCCGATCTGCTTGCGCAGCCGTTCCATGGAAATCTGGTTGATCGGCTTGCCGTCGAGCAGAATCTGGCCCGAAGTCGGGTGATAGAAGCGCAGCAGCAGGTTGGCGATGGTCGTCTTTCCGCCGCCGCTCGGGCCGACCAGCGCCAACACCTCCCCGGCCTTGATGTGCATGGAAATATTCTTGAGCACCGGATTTTCCGGGTCGTAACCGAAGCTCACGTTTTCAAACCGGACGTCTCCCACGATCGGCGCCGACGGCTTCTTCGGAAATCGCCAGGCCTGGTGAACGAGGACTTTTCCAGTTCGCGCGCCCTGCTCGTGGGTTCCGGGGTGATGTCCATCACCTCGAACACGCGGTCGCCCGCCGCCAGAATTTTTTGGATCGACAGATTCATCTTGCTCAGGGTCTTCACCGGACCGTAGAGCTTGTCCAGGTAGGTGACGAACGCCACCAGTCCGCCGATGGTGACCGTGCCCGCAACCACCACCCACGGCGTTCCCACCTTGATCACGATCAGCGTGCCCGCAAAAATGCAAAGTTCCACGCTGGTCGAATACAGCGCCGAGAGTTTCTTCAGCCGCACCCGCCCTTGCAGCAGCTCTCCCGATTTTTTCGCGAAGCGCGACAACTCGAACTTTTCCGCGCAGAATGTTTTCACCACGCGCACGCCGCCGATGGCCTCCTCGGCCAGGCTGGACATATCGCCGACGAGGTTTCGCACCCGCCGCGAGAATTTTTTCACCGGCTTGCGGAAAAACAGCACCGAACACGACAGCGCCACAACCGTCGGAAGCAGAAACAGCGTCAGCTTCACGCTCACTGCGAACATGGCCACCAGTGCGCCGACAAGCTTCACGCTTTCCGACCCGATGTTTTGCATCAGCGTGTCGAGGAAGCTTTCCACCGTGTCGATGTCGCCCGACAGACGCGAAAGCAGGTCCCCGGTGCGCCCGCGGTCGAAGCACTCCACCGGCAGAGCCATCGTGTGCTCATACAAATCGCAGCGCACGCGGTTCACCAGCCGCTGGTTGGCCAACTCCTGCAGCACATCGGAGCCGAAATCGAAAATCTGCTGGCCGATAAATGCGCCCGTCAGCAGCCACACCACCGTCGGCAGGCGCGTCAGGTCCTGGTGCCGGATGACCCGGTCCAGCAGCATGAATCCGAAAATCCACGGCCGCGCGAGGTCCAGCAGCGTGCTGCCCAGAATGCATACGCCCAGGGTCGCCAGAATCGGCCACACGCCGGCGGCGTATCCCAGCAGCCGGCGGAAAGTTCCTTTCCGCGATTGCTCGGTCGGGCGCAGAAACGCCCGGCTGGCTTTCACGCTTTCGTTTCTTCTCGATGTTTTTTCCCTCGCTCACCGGCCAAACTCCAGAGCCCGCTTGATTTCCTGCAAATAAAATTCCTCGAGCTGTTCCCAACTTTTTTCGCCCTTGTTGCGCGATTTTTTCAATCCGCCCAGCAAACTGTGAAACACGAACACGGCCCAGTAGCAGCCCAGGCTTTCGGCGGCCCGGGGAACTTTGGCCAGGTAAGCTGTAAGGAACGCGGAGGTGGCGCGCTCCGCGCGTTCCATGTCATACCCTTCCTTGAAGGCCGTGAGCCGCAACACGCGGATAAATTCGGCGGCGTCTTTCGCGGGGTCAGAGGGGCGGCAGCGGTCCAGATCGATGACGCTGGTCGCCGCGGGGCTCAGAAACACGTGGTCGTGATGGTACCGCCCGTGCGTGAATACGAAGTAGCGGTCCGCCGCAAGCCGCGCCACGCGCTGCTCCAGTTGATCCATCAACTCGCGAACCATGTCCAGTTTTTCCGGGCGCGCCGCGGCCGCCTTGATCACGCGGCTCGCCATGCCGGAACAGTTTCAGCGAATCCCAATCCGAGTCCGGAGTCCCCAGGCTCAACGAGGACATGTGCATTACGGCGAGCCATTCCGCCGCCTCGCTGCTTCCGGAAACCAGATCGACAGACGAATCGCCGTCGAATACCGCGCCTAGCGGCGTTCCCGGCACGCCCCGCATGAACAGCAACGAATGATCGGCAAAAAATCCGAGCGGCTCCGGCACTTGATACCGCCCTGCCGTGTTGAACCCGTGATTCCAGAGTTCCAGGTTGGCCCGGTAGCAGTGCGCGCCCAATTCGTCGCCATACAGTTTGGCAAACACCACATTCTCCGGACCGAACGTGTAGCGAAGCGTCAGGCGTCCCGTGCCGGTATTCTGGATGATCTTCGCGTCGCAACCTGCGGCCGTCGCCGCGTTTCCCGGCCCCAGCAGCGGGCAAATCCGCGATTCAATAAATTCCACGGACGTAAATTCCGCGGCCTTGATGCGCCAGCGCCTGCTTGGAGCTTGCGGATTCGGAAAGCAAACCCTCCGCCATCGGCGGCTGCATGGTGGACCATTGTTTCTGCTCTGCTATGCCCATCGGCTACCCTTTCAGAATCGCCTGCGACAATTTCGCGGACCGCGTTCACGCCGCCATCCTCGAAACAGAGCCGCGCCGGACCCACCGCTCGAATTCCGCCTGATACGCGCGGCCCATCGATTCGCGCTGCGCCTGGTCGACCTTCCGGTTTTTCAAAAATTTCGCGAACGCCTTTAACGCCAGCAGCGCGCGGAAATACGGCAGATTTTCCAGATTCGCATCGCTGTGGGTCGCATATTCCGCGACGAATTCCTGCGCGACCCGGTCCGCGCGTTCCAAATCTCCGTTGCTCCTCGAGGCGAGTCTTTTTCAATACGTGGCAAAAACGCGCCACGTCCTTCGCGGGATCCGACAAGCACAACTTCTCGACGTCGATCACCGTGGCGCGGCTTCCCTCGATAAACACGTGCGCGGGGCGGAACTGTCCGTGCATGGGCGCCACTTGCGGCGACGCATTGCTCTTTGGCGCAACCGCCCGCAGGCCGTGAATCATGTCGATCAGCAGGCTGGAATGCTCCGGGCATTCCGCGGCGACTTTTGCGACGGCGTCGGTGATTTTCAATATTTCCAGTTTTTCGCACGGCGATTCCGCGCGCAGCCCGGGAATCTGGCGTGTGCTGGTATTTCACCAGCCAGCGCGCCGCCAGCCGCGCATCGGCACACTCGGCTTCGAGCGGCACGCTTCCCGCGCGCTGGTCCATCGCCGCGCCCTCGGCCGAGCGCATCAACACCAGGTTCGCTTCGGGAATAATTCCCAGCGGTTCGGGAACTTCCAGAATCGAGCCGTTGGCAAACCCGTGCGTCCAGAGGTGCGTGAGCGAGCGATGCGCCTCGTCCGCGGCCGCGAAATCGAAATAGGCCTTTGCCGTAAATTCGCGTGGAGTCGCCGATCGAATACAGCAGCGTGGATCTTCCCGCGGCCTTATTCCGAATAATCTCGAAACGCCATTCCGGCCGCTCGCCCATTCCGGCGAATTCCGGCAACAGCGCAAGAATCCGCTCGCGAACAAAATCCGGATTGCCGAACACGGCCTCCTGATTCTGTTTCCACGCCCGCCGGTCCAGCCTTGTTCCTTCACGACCCATGCGTTCCCTCTCTCAATTCGATTCCACAGCTATGCCGAAACTGTTCGTGCGCCGGCGTCCGGAGGCGCCGTCCCCAACGGAGGCACACCCGACTCCCGCACGCATTGCATGTACATCGCGACTCGCGCGGGGTTCGTGACTTTCAGCACGCTGGCCACGTAATAAAGGGCCTCAAGACTGGAAAGCGCCGTGTACGGAGCGACGCGCGCGCTGATCGCATTGCCCTGCTCTTCGGACACGCCGCCGAAGTAACTTTCCAGAAAGGCGTCAATCTCCTGATTCGCGAACTCAATCGACTTCTCGAGTGAGTAGGCTGTCGTCCTCATGTGGCCCACAAACGACCCCAGATCGCGCGCCGGATCGCCGATGCAGAACCGCTCAAAATCGATCACCGTGACAAAATTGTTCGCCACGTAGACGTGGTCGGGATGGAAATCGCCGTGCACGTGCGTGGCCGGCACTGCGTGAAAACTATCGAAGCCCTTCTCTACCGCCGCGGCGTATTGCCGCAGTTCCGATTCGAGTTGCGGCTGGTCGTTCTTCAGGGCTTCGACAAACATCCGCAGCGAGGCTTTCTCGGCTTCGTACCCGCACTCCCGCGGAGAATCCACCGGCATGTTGTGCAGTTTCGCCAGCCACCGGCCCGTCATGCGGGCGTGATTAAAAGAGGTGTCGCTGCCGTCCCCCAGGAACGTTCGCAACTTTGTTCCGCGCGCCTTTTCCTGGATGATCATCCTCAGATCTTCAAAGTGATGCAGCGGTTGGGGAATTCGGAATTGGTGATCCTGACCGAAGCCCGCGCCCCAAAGCAGCTGCATGGCTTCAAACTCCTTGGCCGCTTTTCCGATCGCGCGCGCCGTGTCCTGCTTGCCGACCAATTCGACCACGTTTTGCTTTCCTGTCCTCTTGTCGGCCACCAGCAGCTTGTAGGAAAACACGTGGCGGCTGCCCGGCCGGCGCCGCATGGGTTGAATGGTCAAGTCCGCGATCGAATGGTGCTCGGAGAACACGCTTCCGAGCCGCGCGCGAAAATCGGAATTGAAAAGCGCTTCGGGCAGCGGAACTCTCACCGCGCACATCGCCAGCACGGGAAGCAAAAACAAAAAGACGGCGCTCGCTTGCGAGGCCCCTGCCGAATGCGCGCGGGCCGCCAGTTGAATGGCGTGGTGCGCGGATGGAAACTGATTCAGCAGGGAAACAACTCCCGGATGCGCGGAATGGCTTGCGCTCAAGCCGATCGGCCCGCCGAGAGATGCCGTGCACCTATCCATCCATCGGTGTGCGCCGGAACGCGCTGTTTTCCTCAGTCCAGTTGGCACAGCGGTGTGCATCGCAGATGCCGGCCGGCGCGATTCCCTCCTTGCCCAGCATTTCTATTCGTGTTCACCTGGTCACTCCGATCGACAGAGAAAAGTTCCTGTTGGAAGTGGTGACTCGGAAAGTCGCTTTGTGCCCGCCTTCATCGGGAAACGGCTCGCTCCACGCCAGCGAGCTCCCTGTTCTTCACGGACCCAGACGGCCGTGGAATTCGCGCTCCAGCCGCGCGCTTTTCCCGATTCATACCGCTTCATGGCCGCGCGTCCCTGGCGCAAAAGATTCAAGTAATCCGGAGAGAGCGAAAAATCGATGGATATTCTCTTCCAGATTTTCCGGCAAAGAGTAGGAAACCTGGAGGCGCGCATCGCCCGGCGCCAGGCGAATCCGTTTGATCAAACCGAATCCCCGGCTGCTCGCTTCGGCGTTCTGCAATTCGACGTCTACCGCGGGGCCATCCGACAGCCCTTTCAGAACCTCGTAGGCATCGTGCTCCATGCCCAGATCGGTGAGCGCGCCGGGATGATTCGCGGGCACTTCCATGAACCGGTTGAGTTCTTCCATCCAGTTCCAGTCGTCGGAGGGATTTCCGACCACCATTTTTCCCTGCGGGCCTTCGATGCTGAACAAGGCCACCAGCCTTCCGCCCCATCGCGGCGTGATCACCGCAAAAAGTTTGTCGTTCTTGAGAATCAGTTCCTTCTCGCCGTCCGCGTCGATGTCATACAAGGCGGCGTGCGCCTGCGCGTCATGATGCGTCGCCCAATGGGCGGCCTCGCCGATCACCGCGGCGACGCGGCTGTGGCTTCCCAGCGCCCGAATCCACGGGCTGGGATGCCCGTTCGATTCGGCACTGCCAAACGGACCCTCCGACGGCGTGTGCCAGGCGCTCTCCCAGGTGGAAGTCATCAGATGCTTTTGCGCAAGATCGATGAGCGCGGCGTCTCCTCCGGAAAGAGAGGCTTGCTCCACCTTTTGGTCGGCCCAGGAAAAATAACGGCGGTAGCGGTCCCACTGCGGATCGAAGAACCATTTTTCGTATCCTTCGCCTGCAGCAGAGTGATTCGCAAGTTCCAGAAAAGTTCCCACGTCAATCGGCCGTGGCTGCGCGGGCTGGCTGTTCGCGCTCCAATCGCAAATTCGCGTGGGCCTTATGGCGGGATTTTCGTTCATCCAGCGAAGCACGCCCTCGAACTGTTGCGGCGCATTCTTGTCCCAGGGGCCGAGGCCGGCGGCCTTTTCCATATCGTCGCCGTAAAGCGCGAGGAAGCCGGGGGCATGCGCTTCTCCATCCAGCGAACCGAGCCACTGGCAATGCTCGCGCAAATTCGCGACCTGGGTTTCGTTTCCCGGAGGAATATTCAGGCGAAGCTGCGTTGCGATCGGCAGCGCGATCAGTCCGTGTCCATCTTCCACCGGACACGCGCAATACAATTCGGCATCCCGGCGCGGTTCCCGGTCGTAGATCTTGCGCGGCGAATTGCTCCCCTTCATGGGCAGCAGCAGCCGGTCGTCGAGAAGGACAAACCGGTAACCGCCGTTCAATAGCCGCGAATCGTTCAACACCGGAGCCATGCGCGGCGTGTCCCAGACGCGCTCGGGCGGCCAGAACACTTTGACGTCTTCGGGATCGATGCCCAGGTGAGTCGCGGTAGAGGGATAATTCTTCATTGAGCTGTCTTAAATTGTGCTCGTAGCTGAAGAACCGCATGATATTTTGCGCGTAGCAACTTCCCACGATTTCGATCAGGCCCGCGCCGATCAATTCGCGAACCTGCGCCAGGAAGCCAGGCTGGTGCCAGGCAATGGCCTCGATCAGCGTGCCGCTCAAGTGAAGATTGGCGGGGATGTCGTAACGCCGGTGAAGTTCCAGAATCCAGGAGAATCCGGACCTGTCCTCGATCGAGCCGATGGCCTCGCGCAGACCGTGCCGGTTCTCGTAACCTTCCGTAATCAGGTACTGATTCGCGTGATGCACAAAAGCGAAGGAAATCGTCACGCCCGCCACCTCGATACACACGTTCACCGGACGGTATAGGGACACACCTACACCGAACAGTGGCGTTTCCACTTGGATAGAACTTGCGGACCCCAAAAATCCGCAAATGCCTCGCACGCCGCTGGGACGATCGTGCCGGGAGCATCAAGGCTCATGGCGAGGTTTGGCGGATTCTGGCGATTGATAATTATTAAGTCAACAAAAATTTTTGATTAATATACATAATTTTTGTCATGGAGTTCTAGTACTACTAGGAATATAGAGAGTCCAAGAAGGCCCGATAACTGTCAGGCAAATCGCAGGTTGCGAGGGAATCGAGCGGAAAAATTCGTCTCGATCCCGGATGAAATTCACGGCGAGTTTATTTACTTAGTGAATTCAATTCGCGCAATCTCTTCTCGCGCGTATCCCGCCGGAGGCATGCCGCGCGGAAATACCCCGCGGCAATCTACTGTTTGCCTGGCGCGGCGGACCGTGCTGCGCGGCGCCGGATTCCTTGGTGATGTCGAACTCATCCACGATCTGGCCGCCGATGGTCTTGAAGTATCCGTGCGCCTTGTTCGCGTTGCCGTTCACGTTGAACGTAATGAACAGCGCACCATACTGCGCTTTCTGATTCGACGTATAGATTTTCGCCCACTCCCCTTTGCAGCCGTACGGCGGGTCTGTCGGCCAGCAGCGTCTCTGGACGCGGATGCTTTCTCCGCCAAGTCCGGAAACAAACGCAAAGGTTCTTGCCCGGCCCCACCACCAGCCGGTTCGGATCGGGGGAAAGCAGGATCCACCACCTGATTCCAGATGCTCGTCAGCGTCTTGGTGCGCTCGTAGCTGTGTTCATGGCCCGTGGCGATGATCGCTCCATTTTCCCGGCAAGCCTCGTAGACTCCCCATCCCATGTCATCGGTCTTGTCGCCCACCTGCATCGCATTCATGTTCCTGTGCCAGCTGCAAACCTTCCAGACGTGGTTGTCGGATTTCAACTGGTCTCTGATGTAGGGGGCATAGACGGCGTCGCCGGTTCCTTTTTCCTCGCCCACGAACACGACTTTCAGCCCCTTGAACGTGAGGGAATACATTTCGTTATTCAATTCCAGGCTGTCGGGAGTGACGCCCATGCGGGTAAGCCGGTCGAATTGCATTCGCGCGTAGGAGGGCGAAGCGGTGGTGGGCCATTTGCTCACATCGTGGTTCCCCACCGAAACAAAGTAGGGAAAGTTAGCGCCCAAGATATTGTCGACCGAGGACCAGAACCCGACCGGATCGCTGTGGTAATCGAAATCGCCCTGGTGCAGCACTGCCTGCGCGCCCTCGGACTTGATCAGGTTCAGGACCGCGCGCTGGTCGGCCCCATTTCCCACGTCGCCGATGAAAGCGATCTTCAGGTTCGCTTCCGTCGCGATCGAGCCGTCGGACGGCGCTGCCGCCGGCCGCTTTGCCGCGGCCGCCGAAGCCGGCTTCTTCGCTGCCGGTTTCGGTTTCTGTACGGAAGTCTTGGAAGTCTGCGCAAAGCCCGAGGCCCCGGCAAACGCAAGCAGGGCCAAACCCACAACTATTTTCCGCATGATCCTCTCCGACAAATCTCCGCCCGGCATCCCAGATGAAATGAGTTCGAGCAAGACTCAACCGGCGCGCCGCCGCAGGATTTCTCCCGTGTGCCGGTTCTCCAACATCAGGAAGTTTTCCACCGGCCCCTTCTGAAAATTGGTCTAGAAAGTATTACGCGCGTCGCCGCGCCAAAATTTCGCGCCGATTCTATCACCACAATGCAAACGGCAACACAAACCGGCCGCAAATCTGCGCCCGGACGCGCGGGCGCCTGGACCGGCAGGCTCATGTAAGTAAGAATGTTGCGGAAAAAGAAAAACGCCGCGGTCTTCTTCTCCCGCGGCGATCAGGGTATCCCGGCCGCCCT
Source organism: Terriglobia bacterium (assembly GCA_963779275.1). GTDB lineage: Bacteria > Acidobacteriota > Terriglobia > Acidiferrales > UBA7541 > Palsa-360. The sequence continues at coordinate 225,184 of CAVZXL010000010.1, read as the reverse complement.
TGAATGCGCAAAACGCGGCGCGTGATTCACGGCCGGAAGGAATTCTTCCCTATTACTCGAGGTTTTCTTTCAGGAAGCGGGCCGCCTCGCTCTTGGTCAAAATTCCCTTGCGGATCAACAGCCATACCAGTTCCTCGAATTCCGACCTGGCCTGCTGCCGGTTTGCCGCCGGCGGCACGTCTTCCATGGACGGCAACAGCGCTTCCAACGATTCCTCGCGGCCACCCGTGTGCGAAAGCCATTTTTCGATGGCGGCGTGGCTGTCCGGCGTCAAATCATGGAAGGCAATGCCCATTCCCAGCCCCGGCAACTCATAGACCACGTTGCCGTTGGCCTCGATTGCCGTCCCGTCTTTTTTCAGTCGTATGCGCACCAGCGTCCCCACCGGAAACGGCCGCAGCGTATCGACATAGCACCCGTGCAAGACCAGATCGCAACTCCGCGCCGAGAGCCGCAGCCCCGACCTGACCTCGACAATTTGCGCCTCGGCAACGAATTGCTGCCTTTGAGTCGCCCGGCGATCTTCGACGCTGGTCGAAGCTTCGCCACCGGATGACCCCTGTCCACCCTGCGCTTTTCGAAACGGATTCTTCATGAACGCTCCCCGGCGAGAGATTCGCCAGGCCCCGCAGCGTAAACCTTCCCCCAAATCCCACCTTCAATCTTGGCCCCCCCTCTTGCCCGAAGCAAGCGCAATACCCGCTCGCTTGTGCAATCCTTCAACTCCGGGTGGTTTCCGCGTTGAACCTCTCTCGAATGGCCGAATTTCTGGCGTTGGCGGGGACTGTTTTGGGGAGTAAACCCACAGATTGCTTCAGGATGTGGTTCGCACCCAATATGCTCGGATGGCGCCCCCATCAACACACGGAGCGCAATCCGATATCCAGATTCGCGACATTCTCTTCAAGTTGGACTCTTCAAATTGGACACGTTAGATGATCGCGTTCTCTGGAATTTCCTTCATCGAGTCCTGAATTCTTGGCAGTCTGGCCAGAAACGTCGTTCCGCTTTCGGAAGTGTGTTCCACGCAGATGCTCCCCCCGTGGTCAGCAAGGATTTTGCTGACGATGGCAAGCCCCAATCCCGTCCCGTTGGGTTTTCCCGCGCTCACAAACGGATCGAACAAATTGTGACGAACGGCAGATGGGATACCCGGCCCGTTGTCCGAAATGCGGATCTCGAATATTTCCGGCATTGACCGTATATCAAATTCGATCTTCCCCTGAGGATTTGAGGCGGCCTCGCATGCGTTAAGAGCGAGATTGAGAAATGCTCGCTCCATCTTCTGCGGATCAAAAACTCCCGACATATCGCCGGTCCGGCGGACGGAGATGGTCTGTTCCCGCAGGTCCGGGCGTCCCCGCACGGCTTCGATCGCGCGGCGCACGGAATCGTCGATCGAAGCGGAGACGGGAGAAATATTGCGATTCTCCCGGGCCAGATCGCGCAGCGAATCGAGCAGTTCGGTTATCTGCTCCGATGCGGTCTGAATTTCCTTGTATACCTCGTCCCGATCGACGCGCAGCTTATCCGCCTCGAACAGAAATTCGGCATTCGCCACCAGGGCGGCCAGATAATGGCGAAGATCGTGCGAGATCGAATTGGCAGCCCGGCCCACAGCCGCGACCCGTTCCGTCTCGATTTGTTTTCGTTGGGACGCCAGCAGTTCGCCGCGCATTCTTGAGAAGGACTCGGCGAGCTCCACAACCTCGCTGCTTCCGCTCGGCGTGATCGAGTACGAGTAATCACCGGCGGCAAGCGCCCGAACTCCGGCCACGAGATTGTCGAGTGGATGCGTGATCGTTTGCGAAACAAATCGGAGCAGTAAAGACACAAGAAGTATCGCCGTAAACCCCACGATCAGAATCGTGCGGTTTAACTGGCGTATGAAGGTCATCGGCCGAGTCAATGAAATGAAGACAAAACACTGCACGGGTGCAGGGGGCGTGGCTTGCAGCTCAACCCTTTCGACCCGGTAGGCATCTTCATTCAGAATTACTTCCGGCGTGCTCGCTTCGGGAACAATTTCCTTGGCGGAAATTCGGCTCTGGATTTCAGCTTCCTGCTGCGGTGAAAAGTTGGATGCAATAATGCGCCTGCCCGCCAGAACCACGATTTTGCTTCCCTCGACGGAGCCGAGTTGCTCGGTAATCCTTGAATTCGTCTCGTATCCGATGGCCACGAACCCAAGGACCTTGGCATTATTTCCGGCGCCTGCCAGGATCGGACGGAGAAATACCCAATAGAGCCGGCCGCCCGCATACCACCAGGACGAATCCTGCCCTGCTTGCAAAGAACTTGTGACATAGCTCTCCGCTGTCTCCCGGCCGAGCCCTGCCTGCCCCACATGCAGCGCAACTACTCGGCCCACCGGATCCGCGAGCAGGAATAAATCGCTTCCCGCGAGGTTCCAGAACGTTATAGACCCGTCCTGAATCGTCGGCGCGTCCTGCGTCGTCATCAACGCTTTGAGTGTGGGGATTTCGGCCAGCAACGCCGCCGTCCGGGACAACTGGACCTGCAGTTGCTTCTGCGCACTCTCGAACCCCCGGACGGTGGCTTCCGTGCTTTCCTTCACCTGCTCATCGATCTGTTTGCGCACCGTATTGCGGATGATTAGCAGGATTGCGCCGGTAAGGGCGCAAATAATCACCAGGGTGGAAAGCAAGAGTTGGGTTTGCAATCGGAGCCGAGCCATCGATCTCTCCGGCAATCGAATTAGTTTTTCTTATTCATGGCGGCATTCCCAGGCACAAATTTGTAGCCTGCGCCATGCACGGTCAGAAAGTGACGCGGCTGAGCCGGATCGGATTCAAGCTTCTGGCGCAGCCGGAGTATATGGTTATCCACCGTCCGCGTGGATGGATAATTGTGGTATCCCCAGACCTTATTGAGCAATTCCTCTCGCGGGATAACGCGCTCCGGCGACAGCGAAAGAAATTTCAATAATTTGAATTCCTGCGCGGTCATGCTGACATTGCGGCCGGCGCGTTTCGCCTCCATGCTTGTGAAATCAATCTCCACGTCGCCGAACACCAGCAGATTATGAAGGGACGCCACACCGGAGTCTGCAGCGGTCGGTTGCGCCTGCACGCTGCGTCGCATGGCCCGCCGCACGCGCGCCAGCAACTCTTTCGGGCTGAAGGGTTTCGTGACGTAATCATCCGCTCCCAATTCGAGCAGCAACACTTTGTCATCCACGTCGGCGTTTGCGCTCAGAACCACAATAGGCACATCAGGCATTTCCGCTTTAAAGGACCGGCACAACTCCTTGCCGGACAAGCCGGGAAGCTTCAAATCCAGGACAACTACATTGGGCGGCGCTTGCCGAAAACTTTCCAGGCCTTTCACCCCGTCCGACGCAATCCGAACTTCCAGCGAGTCCGCCGCGAACAAGCGCTGCAAGGTGCGTTGCATCGGCCGGCTGTCTTCAATCACAAGCACTGTTTCCATGGTCTCACCCACGCGCGAAAGTATACTTCCGGACGCTCGTCCTGAGGCAACTCAATGTGACATTCAACCCTCTCGCGGCGCCCGCCAGGTTTGACGATTTATTTACATTATTCAGACAACTCCATGTCAATTCATCCTCCGAACTTTTGCAGTCTTGGTCCCACAAAACGCTTGAGACCCCTGGCCTCGGCTTTTGTCTCCGCAGCATTGCGCTGAATTTCAAAAGGAGGAAGAATTCCAATGACTAAACCCAGTCTTCGATTTTTGTATTCGCTTGCAGCTCTTTGGTTCGCTTCTTTTCTGGTTCCCAATGCGGCCTTCGCGCAACATTACATCCAGACAAATCTGGTTTCAGACCTTCCCGGCATGGCCGCGGTCAAGGATCCAAATCTCGTCAACCCCTGGGGGCTGGCGCGCAGCACGGGAAGTCCATGGTGGGTGTCGGATAACGGCGCCGGACTATCCTCTCTCTATGACGGTACAGGAACACCGCGCTCGTTGGTCGTCACCATTCCTCCGCCTCCCAAGGGCTCGGCGCCATCCGCACCGACGGGCGTGGTCTTCAACGGCAGCCCTGATTTCGTGATTTCCAAAGCGAAGGGCGGTGACGGCAAGCCGGCGAGTTTCATATTCGTCACCGAGGACGGCACCATTTCCGCTTGGGACGGAGGCGCGGGAACTAACGCCGTTCTGCTTGTTGACCATTCACCCAACGCGGTCTACAAAGGCTGCACGACAGCCGACATCAACGGAGTCCGCTACCTCTATGTCGCAAATTTTCGCTCCGGCCGGATCGAAGTCTACGACACAAATTTCAATCCCGTAAATTTCTCCGGCGACGGAGATCATGACGGCGAACACGACCGGGACGACCATGACGGCCCGTTTTCTCGAAGAGCTTTCGACGATGACCGGATTCCGCAGGGGTTTGCGCCATTCAACGTCCAGGACATCGGCGGAAGCCTCTTCGTAACTTATGCGAAACAAGATGCGGCCAAGCACGATGACGACGCCGCGCCCGGCAACGGTTTCGTGGATATTTACAGCCCCTCCGGTAGGCTGGAGACCCGCCTCCAACATGGCGACTGGCTCAACTCCCCCTGGGGTGTAGTGTGGACCCCGCGCGATTTCGGCGAGTTCAGCAATCGTGTCCTCGTCGGAAATTTTGGCAGCGGCGAGATCGCGGCCTACGACGGCTTTACCGGCCGCTTCGTCGGACTCGTCAAAACTTACGATGACCCCGTAGCGCTGACCGGCGAACACGTTCTGACCATCGACGGTTTGTGGTCGCTCACTTTTGGAAATTCGGCAAAGGGCGTCTCCGGCACAGGCTCAGGCAGCGCCGGCCCGTACAATTCACTCTTCTTTAGCGCGGGAATCAATCATGAGCAGGACGGACTGTTCGGCACACTGACAGCGGTGACAGCCGAGCAGGACGGAGATGAAGAATAGAATAGGAAATGCGCACTTGCAGCCTTGACTGGCAGTGAACGAAAACGGCGGAGATGAGCACATCTCCGCCGTTTATGTTTCGCGAAAGGCGTCCGTATTTTTCGATGCCGTACGCAAAAGCTATGCCGTCACAGGACTCCAGGGTCGTATGATTCCGTGCGCGGAGCTAGGGGCGCAGATCATTTTCGATAAAGGAACCACCATCAAGAACCCCATCTGTCACGCGGCGTGACAGATGGCGCACCCGAAATTCAAAGTCAAAGACCGGGCCACCCGTCCCGACTCGGGCTAACAAGCCAAATGGCTACCTTCTCGGCTCATACCGCATCGCCACCGCCCCCGAGCCGAACTCCAGCCGGCTCACGAGCCTCAGGTCGATACACTTCGATAGCCCCGCGAACAACGTCGGCCCGTGGCCCGCTAGCCTGGGGTGTACCACGACCTCGTACTCATCGATCAATCCCAGCTCCGCCAACGCCAGCGGGAGTTTTACGCCTCCCACGAACAGTCCCTTACCCGGCTCCCGCTTGAGCTGCTGAACGGCCGTCCCTAGATCCCCGCGCACGAGCTCCGCGTTCCAATCGACCCGATCCAGGGTGCTCGACACGACGTACTTCTTTGCCGCGTCGATCGTCCGGGCGAAGGGTTCCATCCAATCAGGCCTCGCTCCCGTCCGCGCCGGCGGCCGGAACGCTGCCTCCATCATTTCGTAAGTCACCCGGCCAAAGAGGAGGGCATCGGCTTGGTCGAGGTTCTCGACCGCGTGACGATGCAAGTCTTCGTTCGGTAAAATTACACGATGATCGCAGCACCCGTCCAATGTGACGTTGATGGAATACCGAAGGGATCGCATTACGCAAGTGTACCGCCGATGGAGTACGCTCGACGAGAGCGCGATGCCAACTCCTGCGAACCCTGATTAACTGGGTTCTCGGCAACTGGGAATCTGGCAATTCCCATATGTCGAGAAGACGACTGTTCGGGACTTGGCACCAGTGAAGGTCCCGCCTGATCGCTGAAAACCAGTGTTGTTCCCTAAAATCCTTGCTGTTCGTGAACTAATTTGCCATCCACATAAAGTCGATAAATGTGAGGCCGAAATCCGGCTAGCAGCGATGGCCGCTGCTTCTCGAATACGAGTGTATGCACCTCGGCACGGCCAACCGTGAATTCGTAGCGTCTGCAAATAGGAAAACTGACATAGTTTGAAAGAGAAAGAACACTCCGGCTAGCAATGAGTTCCCCATCAGCGGAAAGTCGTTCGGTGCCGACAAACCAATTTCGGTAATAGTCGATGCGATGTTTTTCATGCTCGCCGATCGTAATGGTGAATTTCATAGCTTCTTAGCGCGTCAAGCAAACGATTTCGACTCTCGTTGTTTCCGAAGATAGTGTGACAGATTTTGCTTGGGCGATTATCTTCCCGTTTGATGGCCAATGCGTCGCCCACTCCGGGCTCTGCTGGAAGGCCCGGACCGCATTTTCATTCCTTACTCTTAATTCCTGGCGGATGGCCCACCTTTTCGCGTATTTTCCTATTGGTCAACAGTCACGGTTGAATGATATCACTCAAGTAGGTCAACGTCGGGGAACCAGTTTAGCCTGTGCGGGTGCCCGACCCTTTCGCCTTCAAAGTGTCGGGGTTTAGACACTCGTACAGCGCCGCACTGCCGCAGTCCGCTCGAACCACTCTTTGCAGGACTAGCTCGGCGTTGCATTTGATGAAATTTATGGTGGGGCTGGAGGGAGTCGAACCCCCGGCCTAAGGTTTAGGAAACCTCCGCTCTATCCATCTGAGCTACAGCCCCGTTTCGTCGATGCTTCAGTTTAATATGTATTCGGCGGGTTTGTGAAACATTCTCCGAATCGCGACAGAGGAAAGTTTTTTTCAGGCATTCTCCATCACAGATTTCCCCACAAATCATGCAAAGTAGGCTAGTCTGCACCAATGGATGGCGCCTGCACGCGCAGGGCGTTGCGCTGCCGCCGCGTCTCAAAAATAATGCAATTGGTTCCGGCGGAGTTTCGCCGGCGGAGGTGGAAGATGCGAACTTTTCAGCGCGCGCTGCTGGCGTTAAGCCTCTTGCTTTTTTGCGGCCGCGCCGGCTGGGCGCAGGCCAACGTCGAGACTTTCTCCGCGGGCTCGGGCGGGACCTATGACGCCAGCGACTGCAACGATCCCGCAATTGCGGCCACCGCCCAGCAGCAGAATGCGACGCCCTACCACGATCCCAATTGGAATACTCCGGGGACCCGCTGGTCGCGGCCCTCCGCTACCTCTCGCAGAAATACAACGACGACAATATCGATCACGCCTACGCCTGCGCGCATGCCCCCGGCGTTGTCTTCTTCGTGCCCACCAATCGTGTTGGCGAAGTCACCAAGCTGATCGGGCAGATTGAGGCCAGCCAGCCCGGTGGCGCAAATAGCAACGGCTCGGGCGGCACACCCTCTTCCGGCCAGCCCGGCGGACCCGGCGCATCCGGAGGTCCCGGTGGACCCGGCGTAAACAATGGCAACCGCCAGCCGGTCAACGGCGGCACCAACGGAAACGGCGGACCGGGAAATAATCGTGGCGGACCCGGGCCCAACTATAGCGCGCCCATCCCCGGCCCGGCCGGCGGCATCGGCTACACCCCGGGCCCCAATCCCTGCCTGCCCAAAGGACCCGGCGGCTACGACTATTGCCAGAATCCCACAGGGACACGCAAACCGCCCGGATGCTATTGCGACGGCCCGCCGCCTCCGCCGCAGCAAGTCTCAACCAGGCCGGTTCCGGGTCCTAATAAGCCCCCCGCGGGTAAAGGGAAACCCGTTCCGGCTCCCAATCCCAATAAACCCCTTGTAGATACCATTCAATATACTGCTGGATTCGTAAACGGTGTCGGCAACTGCATGCAGGGTCTGGTGGACCTGGCCGCGGGCGCCGGCTGGATGGCCAGGGGCGTCGCAGACCTGCTAAATCCCACTCCCATCAGCTTCGCGCAGGGCGACGAGTTCATCAACGCCGCGCGCAACCTCGGCGTGCAGCCCGGCCAATCGATGATCCTGCGCCAGATTGCCATCGAGTCTCAGGCCAAGGTGATCGGCCCGAAGTCAAATCCCTACGATGCCGCGACCGCAGCCGGACGCCGGTTCTGCGCGTTCGGCGTCGTCCCCGGAGTCGTCAAGGCCGCAGGCGGCGTAAAAACTCCTCCCGCCAAAACTCCCGGAGCAACGCCCAAATCTCCGACAGCCGAACCCCCTGCTGAGCCTCCCGCCGAACCGCCGGCCGGATTTCCCGGATCGAGTCCAGCAGAGCCACTCGGCGGCCCTGCCCTGCGAGCCGCGGTTTCCGAGGACGGGGATGTCGGCTCTATGCCGGGCAAGTGGGCGGCAACGCGCGATGGCCCGGTTCAACTCGGAAATTTTGTCGGCAAGGGAACCTTTGGCGGAGTCTTCGAGGTCGCCAAGAATCCTCGCCAAGTCCTCAAAATCGCGACCGACAACCCGGGTAGCCCGGCGTCATTCGGACGTCAGGCAGCCAACACGGTCAATTTTCAAAAGGCCGGCGTTCCTACCGCCGCCATCGATGAAGTGATCCCCGGCAGAGGCGGCCAGCCGCCGATGCTGAAGCTGGAAAATGTTTTTAGCCGGCCCGGCGCATTCCAGCTGACCAGCAATGGGCGCATCCGGACGCAAGCAACTATAAATGCGCGTCCGGGCAATGGCATGAACCCGGCCGCCGGCACCGCTCCAGAAGAATTTGCTAGCCCTCCAGTAATCAACGGAGCCGATGCTGCCGTGAAGAATCTCAGCGACCAGATTGCCGGACAGGGAAAGGTCCTTGCCGACCTTCATCCGGGCAACGTCGTTTTCACTCCCAAGCCAAGCGGCGGATTTAACGCGGTGGTCGTGGACGCCGACTTTGTGGAGACGCAAGCCAACCTGTTGAAGGAGATCGGCGGCAGAACCGGCCAAGAACTGCTGCAGGATCTGGCCAACGGGAAAGCGCTTTCGCCCACGCTGGAATTGCTGGTAAACATCTTCGATTCCGGCGGGGAGTTAGGCTCGCTGGGTCCAGAATCGACGGCCCAATCGATAATGGATGCACAGTTGCGCGCGCGGCAAAACATCGCCAGCGGCGGCGCGCTCAATCCGCGCACGCCCAGTTCGGGCTCTACGCCGACGGTCGCACCCTAGTGAATCGATGTAGCCGTCCGGGCTCAGGCGCGGGATGCCGAATTCAAAAACAATTTTTTCAGGGAAACTGGAGGCATGCAATACGATTTGATGAAAAACAATTTTTTCCGGTGCTCCATCGTGCTCGCAGTCGTGCTGGCCATCCTGGCGGCCATGTCGCAACCAGCCACCCATGCGGATCAGATTCCCGCGGGCTGGAAGCAAGCAGCAGGAAGCCCATCGGCTGCGCGGCCATGGACAGCCGCGGCGGCGCTTTCAAGATGGCCATCCGCGACGCGGATTGGTAGAGAGCGTCGGGCCGAGCCTACTTGAGGCCCTGCACGATCGCCAGCGCCTTCATCACATGCTCGTCGGGAGCGATGTGGTCGGCATTGGAGGAAAACATCGCGATGATCTTGTGGTCCTTGCCGACGACGAACGTGGTGCGTTCGATAAAGTCGTGATCGATGGCCACGCCGCGCACATCCGCCTGTCCGGGCTTTACAGCGGCCGCGGTCAGATCGTAGGACTTGGAGATCGACAGGCTCGCGTCGGACGCCACCGGAAACTTTCCGGCGCAATATTCCGGATCGGCCGAGAACTGGTTGAGCCGCGCGACGCTGTCGCCCGAAACGCCGATGATGGTCGCGCCGGCGGCGACGAATTTTTCGCTATTCACCGAAAACGTGTGCGCTTCGAGGTCGCAGCCCTTGGTATAGGCGGAGGGATAGAAATAGACAACCACCGGGCCCTTCTTCAGCGCCTCGTTCAGCGAAAAACTGATTTCTTTTCCGGCCAGCGAACCTTTGGCCGAGAAATCGGGCGCCATATCGCCGACCTTCAGAGCGGCCAGAACCGGCAGGCTGAGCAGCAGGGAAACCCCAATACCTAGTCAATAGCATTTTTTCATGGCAAATCCTCCCTTTACCCCTTGAATTGACGGGCCAGCATATCACAGACCCGCGCCCTGACGGATTGCAAAGTGAATCAAGTTGCAACGCTCTTCGATCCAATGTTGTTGCCGAACCCGGCTGCCGCTGATTCATCTCCGTGCGCGTCAAGTCCGGGAAACCGGTCTGGAAACGTGGTACAACAATAGAGGAATCATTCGGACGCGGTTTTCGGTTGCGCGCCGCGCCCGTCAATCATTCCAACCCCATCTTACGTTTTAAGAGGACAGGAAGAAACATGGCCATTGCAACGATCAATCCCGCCACGGGTGAAACCCTCAAGACCTTCGAGCCGCTCACCGACGCCGAGGTCGACCAGAAAATTCAGAAGGCGGCGGACACATTTCCGAAGTTCCGCAAATTGTCGTTCGCGCAGCGCGCCCAGTGGATGCTGAAAGCCGCCGACATCCTGGAAGCCGAAAAGAACGAACTCGCGCGCATCATGACCACTCGAAATGGGCAAGACGTTTCGCTCCGCCGTCGACGAAGCCGTCAAGTGCGCCTGGGCCTGCCGCTATTACTGCCGAAAACGCCGAACGCTTTCTCGCCGATGAGATCATCGAGACGCCGGCAAGCCGCAGCTTCATCCGCTACCAGCCCGTGGGAATCGTGCTGGTCATCATGCCCTGGAATTATCCGTTCTGGCAGGTCTTCCGATTCATCGCCCCGGGACTCATGGCCGGAAATGTCGGCCTGCTCAAGCACGCCTCCAACGTGCCGCAAAGCGCGCTGAAAATCGAAGAGATTCTCCTGCACGCGGGATTCCCGGAAGGCGCTTTCCAAACCCTGCTGATCGGAGCGAGCAAAGTCGACCGCATCCTGGCCGACCCGCGCGTCGCCGCCGCCACGTTGACCGGCAGCGAAGGCGCCGGAATCGAGGTGGGAGCGGGTGCCGGAAAACGAATCAAGAAAGTCGTCCTGGAACTGGGCGGCAGCGACCCGTTCATCGTCATGCCCAGCGCAAATATCGACGAAGCCGTCACCGTCGGGATCAAGGCGCGCGTGATCAACAACGGACAATCCTGCATCGCGGCCAAGCGCTTCATCGTTGCCGAGCAGATCGCCGACCAGTTTGAGCGCGCCTTCGTCAGCCAGATGGAAAAATTAAAGCTCGGCGATCCCTTTCGACGAAAAAACCGACGTGGGGCCGCTGGCAAATGCCGCCGCCGTCACCAGCCTGGATGCCGACGTCCGCAAGAGCATCGACGCCGGCGCGAAACTCCTGACCGGCGGAAAACCCGCGGACGGCCCCGGAAGTTTTTATCTGCCCACGGTGTTGACCAACATCCCCAAGAACTCCCCGGCCTACGGCGAGGAATTGTTCGGCCCGGTGGCCTCCATTTTCCGGGTCAAGAATATCGACGAAGCGATCCGCGTCGCCAACGACACGCGTTTCGGCCTCGGCGCCAGCGCCTGGACCAACGACAAATCCGAGCAGGAACGCTTCATCAACGAGCTCGAAGCTGGCATGGTTTTTATTAACCAAATGGTAGCGTCCGACCCGCGCGTTCCCTTCGGCGGCGTGAAGCGCTCCGGCGTCGGCCGCGAGCTGAGCACCTATGGCATTCGCGAATTCACGAACGTGAAGTCCATCTGGGTGAAGTAGGGCGCGCCCTGCGAGATGCCTCGCAGGCAGCTGATGCAAGTTGGTTGGGAACACGCATTCCCTGCTTGGCGAGATGGATGAAAGTCTCGGTCAATTTCAAGAGATTTGGGGACTCCGGACAAACGAAAAATGATTGTGCACGTCTAAAAACACGTTTCCTTATCGTTGCGCCAAGATTTCGTGTACACCTGCCCAAGGCCTCGAGGAAGTCGAATAGAGAAACAAAGGGTTTGCAGACGATTCTTGGTTTATGATATGGTGGTCCTACCACTTGACCACATGGGCGGCTTTTTGGACTTAGGTCACCGTGGTGCGAAACTTGCGAAGATCGCCCATGGGCCAACATTTTCTTGGAGGGCTTCTCGGGGCGGAACATGCAGGATTCATTTGTCCGGGGAAAAGCGTGTGTATAAAATAATCCAGCCATCGCGGCTCTACCAGCAGATTGTTCAACAGATCGAAGAATCCGTGCAGAAGGGCGTCCTGAAACAGGGCGACCAACTTCCTGCCGAGCGCGAACTGGCGCAACAATTTGGCGTGAGCAGAACCGCGGTACGCGAAGCTATCAAGACGCTTCATGAGAAAGGTCTCGTGGAAGCGCTGTCCGGCCGCGGAACGTTCATTACCAACGGCACCTCCCATTCGATGCGGCAATCCCTGGACCGCATCCTGAAGAGCGGCGAGGCCAGCGGAACCGCGTGGCTGATGGAGTTTCGCGAAATCCTCGAGCCGGAAATTGCGGCCCTCGCGGCGGCCCGCGCCGGCGAACAGGATATCGCCGCCATGCGCGAGGCGGTACGCGTGATGGATGCGGCGCACGGCAGATCCCGAAGCGTTTATCGAAGCGGACCTGGATTTTCATCTTGCGCTGGCCGAAGCGGCGGCAAACCCTCTTATCCTTTCCTTGATCGATTCCATCGTCGCACTGCTGCGGGAACAGCGCATGCAGATTTTCTATATCGATGGAGGCCCGGCGCGCGGACAGTCTCACCACAAGCGGATCCTCGACGCCGTGGAGCGAGGAGACGCGCAGGGAGCGCGGGAAGCGATGCGGCTTCACCTGGGGCAGGTGCGCGAGGACTCACGCAAACCGGTGAGCGAACTGGAGCCGAAAAACTAAGAGTGGATTTCCGCTCGGGAGAATAAAGCGAATGGCGAAACTTGGATTCCTGGGACTCGGCGTGATGGGCAGCCAGATGGTCAGCCGGCTGCTCGATAAAGGGCATACGGTCACCGGCTACAACCGCACGCGCTCGAAGGCGGAATGGCTGGTGGGTCGCGGCATGAAGTGGGGAGACTCTCCGCGCGCGGTCGCTGCCGCATCCGATTTTATTTTTTCGATGGTCACCAACGCCGAAGCGGTGAAATCGCTGGCCGAGGGACCCGACGGATACCTCGCGGGGCTCGCGCCAGGCAAGGTGATCATCGACATGAGCACGGTCAGCCCCACCGACCAGCCGCGCGATTGCCGCGAAAGTACGCGAAAAAGGCGCGGATCTGGTGGATTCGCCCGTGTCCGGCAGCGTGATCACGTTGCAGGAAGGAAAACTGTCGGTGATGGTCGGAGGGCGCCGCGAAACATTCGATCGCGTGCTGCCCTTGCTGCTGGACGTGGGCCCGAAAGTTTCCTACGTGGGAGACAATGGTCTTGCGCTGGCCATGAAGATTGCCATCAACCTGAGCCTGGCCGTGCAGATGCTCGCTTTTTCCGAAGGCGTTTTGCTCGCGGAAAAAAGCGGAATTTCGCGCGAGGTCGCCGTGGACGTTCTCACCAACAGCGCGATCGCCTCGCCAATGGTTAAATACCGCGGGCCCTTCGTATTAAAATTGCCCGAGGAAGCCTGGTTCAACGTCAACATGATGCAAAAGGACATGCTGCTGGCGATGGAGATGGGCCGCGCGCTTGACGTGCCCCTGCCGACGACCGCGATCTCCAACGAATTTTTGACCGCGGCACGCGGAATGGGCCTGGTGGAGCAGGATTTTGCGGTAATGTTCGATGTGCTTAGCGCACATGTCAGGAGTCAAGAGATGACCACTGCAGATCGGCGGCGCCGCGCTTGGCGCGGAACAACTGCTTCACATTTACCGGCAAATGACGCGCATCCGTTTTTTCGAGGAACAGGTCAACGATCTCTATTTGCGGGCGGTGATGCCCGGCCTCGTCGCACTTGTACAGCGGCGAAGAAGCCGTCGCAGTCGGGATTTGCGAGGCGCTTGCGCCCCGACGATTACATCACCAGCACGCACCGCGGCCACGGCCATTGCCTGGCCAAGGGCGCGACGCCCGATCGCATGTTCGCCGAGTTGCTCGGCAAGGAAGCGGGCTACTGCCGCGGCAAGGGCGGGTCGATGCACATTGCCGATCCGGCCAGCGGCAACCTGGGAGCCAACGCGATTGTCGGCGGCAGCGTCGGGAATGGCGGCGGGCGCGGCATTCTCCGCGAAAATGCGCGGGTCCGGGCAAGTGGCGGTTTGTTTCTTCGGCGAAGGGGCGCTCGGCCAGGGACTCCTGTACGAAGTGCTGAACCTGTCGAAGCTGTGGAATCTGCCGGTCATCTACGCCTGCGAAAATAATATGTACAACGAATACACGCATTATTCGGAAACCACCGCGGGAGAAATTCTGGCGCGTCCCGCGGCCTTCGGCATTCCGGCCGAAGCCGTCGACGGGCAGGATGTACGCGCCGTGCATGCCGTCGCCAGCCGCCTGGTGAGCGATGCGCGCGCCGGAAAGGGCCCGGCTTTCCTTCTGTGCAACACCTACCGCTACCGCGGGCATCACGTCGGCGACGTGAACCGCGAGTATTACCGCGCCAAGCAGGAAGAGAACGACTGGCTGACCACGCGCGATCCGATCAAGCTTCTTGGCCGACTGGATGATCTCGGAAAAACTCGCTACAGCAACCGGCGCTGGAAAAGATCCAGGCGGAAGTGAAAGCCGAAATCGAAGCAGCGGTTGCGTTCGCCACTCAAGGCTCCCTATCCGGGCGTGGACCAGGTCGAGGAGGACGTGTATGCCTGAGGTAGCGGTGCGCGAATTGACGATGGCGGAAGCGGTGCGCGAGGCCCTGGCCGAGGAGATGCGCCGCGACCCGCGCGTGTTCATCATGGGCGAAGACGTGGCCGAAGCCGGCACGCCATTCAAAGTTCTTTCGGGCATGGTCGAGGAATTCGGAAAGTCGCGCGTGATCGATACTCCGATTTCCGAGCCGGGATTCACGGGCATCGCCGTTGGCGCGGCCATGACGGGCATGCGTCCGGTGGTCGACATCATGTTCGGCGATTTTCTGACGCTGGTGATGGACCAGATGGTGAACCAGGCCGCGAAGGTGCACTACATGTCGGGCGGCGCGTGGAAAGTGCCGATGGTGTTGCGCACCACGCTGGGAGGCGGGCGCCGGTCGGCCGCGCAGCATTCGCAATCGCTGCATGCGTGGATGAGCCACGTTCCCGGCCTGAAAGTCGTGCTGCCCTCGACGCCGTACGACGCCAAGGGGCTGATGAAGACGGCGATCCGCGACGACAACCCGGTCGTATTTTTTGAAGACAAGATGATGTTTAAAGTGAAGGGCCCGGTGCCGGTCGAGGATTACACGATTCCCTTCGGCGTGGCCGACATCAAGCGCGAGGGAGAGGACATCACCATCGTCGCAACCAGCAGCATGGTGCCGGTGGCTCTGGCAGCGGCGGCGATGCTCGAGGAAATCGGCATCAGCGCGGAAATTGTGGACCCGCGAACCACCTGGCCCCTGGATGAAAAAACGCTGATCGAATCGGCGAAGAAAACTTCGCGGGCCATCGTCGTGGACGAAGGCTACGAAAGGTACGGCGTGACGGCGGAAATTGCTTCGGTGATCGCGACCGGAGCGTTCTATGATCTGGATGCGCCGGTGAAGCGGATTGGGGCCATGCACGTGCCGATTCCCTTCTCTCCGCCGCTGGAAGATGCAACGATTCCGACCGAGCAGCTTTTGTTCGAGGCCGCCAAAAAGATGTGCAAGCGGTAGGGTAAGTAGGACAGGCTTCAGCCTGTCCGGTTTTGTAGCTGGGAGAAAGTGCGACAGGCTGAAGTCTGTCCTACTGGGAGGAGAATCCTCATGGCATTGCCGACATACGGATCGATGGCGGTGGACTGGGAACAGCGTGTGGACTTCGACCGCCTGCGCACGGAGCGGCTGGCGCGGGCGAAATCTCTGCTGCAGAAATCCGAAATGGGCGCGCTGCTCTGCTTTGACATGAACAACGTGCGCTACCTCACGGCCACGCACATCGGCACGTGGGCGCAGGACAAGATGAGCCGCTTCACGCTGCTGCCGCAAAATGGCGAGCCGATCCTCTGGGATTTCGGCTCGGCCGCCAAGCATCACCAGATCCATTGCCCGTGGCTCGGAGAGCGTTCGCGCGCGGGCATCCCGCTGCTGCGCGGCGCGATGTCTCCGGAAATGGGCCGCGCCGAAGACGTGGCCAAAAAGATTCGCGTGGAACTCGAGATGCGCGGCCTGCACAAGGAACCGCTCGGCGTGGACATCGTCGAACCGCCGATCTTGTTCGCGCTGCAGAAGGAAGGAATCACCATCGTCGACGGCCAGCAGCTGATGTCCGACGCGCGCGTGATCAAGACGCGCGATGAAATCACGCTGCTCAATACGTCGGCCATGATGGTGGACGCCGCGTATCACGACTTGTATTGCGCCATGAAGCCGGGCATGCGCGAAAACGAAGCCGTGGGCCTGGTCAGCAAGGTTCTCTACGATCTCGGCTCGGAATACGTGGAAGCGGTGAACGCCATTTCCGGCGAGCGCTGCAATCCCCACCCGCACGTTTTTTCCGACCGCACGTTGCGCCCCGGCGATCCGGTGTATTACGACATTCTGCACTCCTACATGGGCTACCGCACGTGCTACTACCGCACCTTCACCATCGGCTACGGATCGCGCGCAATGGTCGACGCCTACAAGCGCTGCCGCGATTATCTGGACGCCGCCATTTCGCTCGTGCGCCCCGGACGCACCACCGGCGGAAATCGCCGCCGTCTGGCCGAAAGCGAAGGAGTTCGGATTCCCCGACGAAGAAGCGGCCTTCGCGCTGCAGTACGGCCACGGCATCGGCCTCGCGATCTGGGAGAAGCCGGTGATCAGCCGACTGGTGTCGCTCGAACATTCCCACGAGATCAAGCCGGGCATGGTGTTCGCGCTGGAAACCTTCTGGCCCGCGAGCGACGGCTGGAGCGCGGCGCGCATCGAGGAAGAAATCGTGGTCACCGAAACGGGCCACGAAGTCATCACGCGCTTCCCCGCCGAAAAATTGCTGGTCGCCGGCGCGCACTACGTCAGCGTCGATGGACCGCTGGAAACCATGCGCGAAACCGAAGCTCCGCCCAGCCAGAACGTGGTGGAAATGGTCGAAGCCAGCGCCAGAACGGAGCGCATCGGCGTCGCACAAAGTAACGGCGCCGCTTGCCGCCGACCCCAAACACCATGGCACACAGCATCGTAATGCCCGCACTCGAGATGGCGCAGGAAAGCGGCAAGCTCATCGCCTGGCGAAAAAAAGAGGGTGAAACCATCGCCAAGGGCGAGCCGCTGCTCGAAGTCGAAACCGACAAAGCCGTCGTGGAAGTCGAATCTCCCGCCGATGGAATTCTCGCGGGCGTCAAGGCCCACGAAGGCGACGTCGATTCCCGTGGGCCAGACCATCGCGTGGATCGTGCAGCCGGGGGAAAAGCCTCCCGCCGAATCCGAGGATATGGCCACGGGGCGGCGGATGGAAACGAAGGCTGCCGCTCCCGCGCCTGCGGCCCCCGCAAAATCCGCAACCCAGCCAGGCCCCGCAGCCGCGGCCAGAATCTCACCGAAAGCGCGGCGGCTGGCGAAAGAACACGGCATCGATCTGGCAAACGTGCGCGGCTCTGGCGGCGACGGAGAAATTCTTGCCGAGGATATTCTGGCGCTCGTGAATGGTTCGCTTGCGCAAGGCGGCGTCGCCGGCTGCAGCTAAAACCGCGCAGGCTGAAGCCCGCGCCACGGAACCCCTGACTCAAGTCGGGCGTCTGATGGCCGAGCGCACCACGCAAAGCTGGACCACCGCGCCGCATTTTTTTGTGACCCGCGAAGTGGACGCGACCGCGCTGGCCGCGGCCCGCGAAGAAGTTCGGCCCCGCAATCGAACGCGAACGCGGCGTGAAGCTCAGCCACACCGATCTGCTGATCGCGGCCGTCGCGCACGCTCTCGAAAAGCATCCGCGCGTGAACGCCAGCTGGACGGGCAGCGGCATTCGCCTCAATCCCGAAATCAACGTCGGCGTCGCCATGGCCGTGGACGACGGCGTGGTGACCGCGGTGATCCCGGTCGCGAATCGCAAGAGCCTCGGCGAAATCGCCGTGCTGCGCCGCGATCTGGCCGAGCGCGCCCGCGCGGGCAAGTTGCGCCCAGCCGACATTGCCGGCGCGACGTTCACGATCAGCAATCTGGGCATGTACCAGGTGGATGCTTTCACCGCGATCATCGTTCCGCCGCAAGCCGCGATCCTGGCCGTGGGCAGCATCGCGGATCGTGTAGTGGCCGTGAACGGCCAGCCCGCGGTTCGCCCGATGATGAGCCTCACGCTTTCCTGCGACCACCGCGTGCCTGGACGGCGCGCGCGCGGCCCTATTCCTGAACGATCTGGTTTCCTCCATTGTTGAACCCAAAACGCTCCTGCAGTGATAGACTCCCAGAACCCGGGCAGACCTAATACCTGAATCGGATTGGGGAGGCGCAGTGCGGCCTCTGCCTGGCGCTCGACTCAAGGAGAATCTACGATGGGCGACATGCCCCAAGTAAATCAGTCGCGAATTCCCGCCGAACCCGGCGCTCCACGCAAAAAAAGCGCCGTTCTACTTGACGCTGTGGGGGCAAGTGCTGATTGGAGTAGCCCTGGCGATCGTGTACGGGTATTTCTACCCGCAGTCCGCGGTCAAGATGAAGCCGCTTGGCGATGGATTCATCCGCCTGATCACCATGGTAATCACCGTGGTGATTTTCTGCACAGTGGTCACGGGCATTGCCGGCATGGAGAACTTGAAAAAAGTGGGCAGAATCGGCGGGAAGGCGCTGCTCTACTTTGAAATTGTTTCCACTCTCGCGCTGCTCACGGGGATGGTCGTCGGAAATGTTATGCATCCGGGGTCTGGCTTCAATGTGAACGTCGCGACACTCAACGCGAAATCCGTGGAGAGTTACGCCGGCGCTTCCAAATCGCTGACCGTGCCCGAATTCCTGATGAATATCATCCCCACGACCATGGTGAATGCATTTGCCCAGGGAAATATTCTGCAGGTGCTGCTGGTCGCCGTATTGGTTGGATTTGCATTGTCGATGGCGGGCCAGAAAGCGAAGGATGATCGTCGACTTCGTCGAGGCGCTGACGCAAGTGGTTTTCAAGATCATCAATATGATGATGTGGACCGCGTCGATCGGCGCGTTCGGAGCGATGGCCTTCACCGTGGGCCAGTACGGGATAGCGTCGCTCGGTCCGCTCGGCAAATTCATCGCCATCTTCTGGATCACTTCCACTCTTTTCGTGTTCGTGGTCATGGGCCTGGTTGCCTGGGCCGCGGGATTCAACATCTTCAAATTTCTGCTGTACATCAAGGAAGAGATCATCGTGGTGCTGGCTACCAGTTCGTCGGATCCGGCGCTGCCCACGCTCATGGAAAAAATGGAAAAGCTGGGCTGCTCGAAATCGCTGGTCGGCCTGGTCGTGCCCACCGGCTACACGTTCAATACCGATGGCAGCAGCCTGTACATGACCATGGCGGCGCTGTTCGTCGCTCAGGCGACGAACATTCATCTGACGCTGGGGCAGCAGTTCATGATCTTCGGCGTGGCGGTGCTCACCTCGAAGGGGGCGAGCGGAGTATCCGGAGCGGCCTTCATCGCGCTGGTCGCCACGCTGATGGTCGTGCCCACAATTCCTGTGGCGGGCATGGCGCTGGTCGTTGGCATCGACCGATTCATGAGCATGTTCCGCGCGGTGGTCAACATGATCGGAAACGGCGTGGCGACGCTCGTGGTTGCGCGCTGGGAGAACGAACTCGACGTGGAAACGCTGCGCAAGAATTTGGCCTGAGGGAATTTATAGTAGGGGCACGGCAATGCCGTGCCCCTACAACTGCAACAGATTCAAAGCTCGTGAATAAATCGCTGTCGCCGGACATTCTGTGTGCGTTCCCGCAAGAAATCCAGGTCTACCCTTCGCGGAATGTTATCTCCACGCGCAGATCCACCGGCGTGGCTGGCCGTCCAGGACCGTCGGCTTCGTATTTCCTCTGTGACACGGCCTTCAAAGCCGCCTCCACCAGCAACGGATGCCCGCTGATCACTTTTTCCTGAACCACGTTGCCGTGCTCGTCGATAATCGCCTCGATCACCACGATGCCCTGAACGCGGGACTGCTTGGCGAGAATCGGGTACACGGGCGCGGGCCCGGAGAGCAAGCCGCGGCGGCTTCACACTGCCGCCAACTCGCACGGGCCCTTTCGGCACTTCCGCCGCAACCACAGGCGCCGGAGGGCGCGGCGACTCCATTCATCGCGCCGCCCAGAACTCCTCCCAGCTGGCCGCCGGGCATTCCTCCGGGCACTCCGCCCGGCATTCCCGCGAACGCTTCCGCGGGGCGGTGCTGCGTCCGGCGTGCTGACCACGGCTCGCGGAACGTACGACGGCGCCGTCAATTTTCCGGGCGTAAACGTTTTCGGAATTACGCGCGCCACGCGCGGCGCCGCCGCGGGAGGCGGCGGGGGCGGCGCCGCGGCAGGAGGCAGCGGCGCGACCAGCAGAGTCATGTTGAGGCGTTGCAGGTTCAATCCTTGCGAAAAATATAATGGCATCAGAATTAGAATAAACAAGATCGCTACGTGCGCCCCGAGCGACGCCGCCCATTGCAGCGGGCTCCTCTTCTGGCGCACCGAACTTTTCTCGAGGATCGCCTCGGCAAAAAGATTCTGTTTTGCCGCCACTTCCGCTGAAGGCGGCACGAAACTGATCTTCGGCTTGGCTGGCATGAGGCGGTTCCTCCATCAGAAACACATTTTGATTGAGCATGGTCTAATCTCCTCCTTCTTGCATTAAATCGTTGCAATAGAACACTCCGGCATTCCCGGAACTGCAAACAGCTTCCGGGCGAAACAGCTTCTCCGGCCTTCCACTTCGATCGTAGGGATCACGCGTTAAGCACAGGTGACGCAGGGATAAACTTCCAGCATCGCTCGTGCCTGTTTGGTCACAACGGTGTGCCCGGTACGACTCGGAACCTGCGAACCGGCTGGGGAAATTCTCAATTCATCGAGGAATAGAGAGGTACTGCAAACTGCAGATTCAAATCAAGCTACACTTCAGGAGGTATTTTGAATGGTCTTCCCTGGATTGGCAAACTCAAAGTCCTGATGCTCTCCATCACGAATTGCAATCCGCCAACGTGCGCAATGAACCTGCGGCGCCGGTAGAGGCGCCAGCTTTAACGTGCAGGCTGGATGGTGCGGGCGGTGGGAGTTGAACCCACACGGGCCTTGCAGCCCTGCGGATTTTCTTACCGACTACGGCTTTCGCCGCCCTGACATCGCAGGTTTGCGGTCTGGACTATCCCTTCACCTTACTCCGCAACTCTGGAGGTTAGGCGCTGCCCGTCTAGTCTCTACACCTTCCTGAAACATCGCTTCCGGCTTCAGGCTTGGCTCGGGATCGCCAGTTAAGGTTTCCCCGACTTTGAGCAGTTCTGCATCGCCGGTTTCCCGGCGAGCACTCAAGGTATTTTAAGTCCGCTGCGTATGCCATTCCGCCACGCCCGCGTGGCCGATCGTCTGCAGCTACGTATCATAGAGCAGGTAGACGGAATTTGCATGTCAGTTTACGGGGGATATCTGGCGCGGCATCGACGCGCACGCGTGGTTCATTCCGCGGCAAGCGTTCACCGGATCGTTTCGCGTGCGTTCATGGTGTAGTTTGGCGCCCCGGGCCGCGAGCGGTTCCGATCCGCCCGAGCGCTACTTACTTCCGCAGAAAATCCAGTGTCCTGGTCCAGGCCAGCTGCGCGGCCGCGGCGTCGTATTGCGGGCCTTCGTTGTAGAAGGCGCGCTGGACGCCGGGATAAACGTAGTACGTGAATTTCTTCCCCGCCCCGGTCATGGCCTTTTCCGTCTGCAGCGCGTTCCCCGTGATGCGGAAATCGTATTGCGCGTAATTTGCGAGCACCGGCGCGCGCAAGCTCGTCGAATCCCTGCGTCGGCGTGGCTCCCGAATACACGACCGCGCGGTACAACTCGGGCACCGAAGCAGCGAGCATGAAACTTCGCCAGCCGCCCCAGCCATAGCCCACGGAGGAAATCCGCGTGGGATCGACGCCGGCATCCTTTTGCAGAAATGCAAACGCCGCGCGCAAATCCTGCAGCGTGCGGTTTGGGGGAAGCTGAGCGCACAGCGGGAACCATTTGCGCGGGCGTGCGCGCGCCGCCAAGGCGAGAGGTCAAGTCCGGGGCCAGGGCGACGAATCCCGCCGCGGCAAATTGCCTGGCAATCGCGCGCATGGAATCGTCCAGGCCTTGTTCGCCATGGATGACCAGCACCGCGGGATGCTGGCCGGCGCCCTTTGGGCGGGCCAAAAAGGCGTCCATAGAGATGCCGCTCGAATCAAAGTGGATCGAATCGGTGTCGATGTCCGCATCCTGCGCGGGCCGCGAAGCAAGCGGCGAGGCGCCGGCAATATGGAGTGCGCCGATGAAAAAAAATGCGGCAGCAAGAAACGCAATCGAGTTCGCTCGAGCGGGAAAGCGGCGGCCGAAGCGGATTTTCTGCAACACGGTTTGTTTCAAGCGTCCTCCGGAGTAGCACAGGCACTCCTGGCCTGTGCGGTTCTTGCCGATCACATGTGCGCCACCGATTTCGATTGCGATGGCAAAAACCACACAGCCAGGAGTGGCTGTGCTATCGAAAGCCGCTCCGCATCTACTTTTTCCGCCAGCAAAGGTGTAGTCCAGATGGCGAGCCATGGTCAAGATTTATTGTGAAGGTCAGCGCGCCTCGTGCGTGCTGCGAGGAAATAGAGATTCCGTTTCCCCTGCCGCGGGCCGCTGTGCGACAATGGCGCGCGAAGCTCCGGATCCGGAGGCGACATGACCGCGATTCCCTCGGCCAAAAAAACAATAAGCAGGCCCGACGTCAGAATCCTCGCATGTGTCGCCATTCGTGTCGATCGTCGCACTGATTTTTCCGGGACTCCGCGGCGCGCGCGCGCAAAGCAGCGCGCAGCCGGACGAAAAAGCCGCGCCTTCCGGAAACAAGGATAACGGCAAGAAACTTTTCCGCAGCGACGGCTGCTTCGAGTGTCACGGCACCGAGGGCCAGGGAGCGGTAGAAGTCACCGGCCCGCGCATCGGCCCGCCGCAGCTTTCCTTCGAGGGATTCAGCGCGCAACTCCGCCGCCCGTCCGGACAGATGCCGCCCTACACCAGCAAAGTCGTCTCCGACCAGGACCTCGCCGATCTTTACGCGTATCTGCAGTCCAAGCCGAAAGCCGCGCCCGCCAAGGATATTCCGCTGCTCAATCAATAGGGAATCCGAAATGCGTCGGAATGTTTGTGAGAGGATCGCGTTACAACGCGCAAGCGGCTAAAGCCACGACCCGCAAGGATCCGGCGCGTCTCGCGGAATACAAATTCTCAACGCGGCTGCGTGACCGCATCCACCAGCGCCGGTTCGCCCCGCTTGACGACGGCCACGGCTCGGCGGATCGCCGGGCCCAAGATCGTTCGGATTGGTAATGGGCCCCTCGGAATAAACTCCAAGGCCTTTGGCCACGGTTGCGAAATCGATATTGGGATCGGTGAGGGTGGTGCCGATCGAAGCGCGCGTAATGCCGCGATTGTGGCGGTTGGCCATGCGCTGCACGTGCATCACTTCCTGGTGATAGGCGCGATTGTTGTGCATCACGCTGAGCAGCGGAATCTGTTGGTGCGCCATGGTCCACAGGATTCCCGGCGCGTACATCAGGTCGCCGTCATTCTGGATGGTGACCGTGAATCGGCCGTGTTTTTTATTGGCCAGCGCCGCGCCCGCCGCCGCCGGCGCTCCGTAGCCGACGCCGAACCCGCCCGACGAGCCCATATACTGGTGAAATTTGTCGAACTTCCAGAGCCGCAGCGGCCAGCGATTCACCCACGGAGATACTTCCGAAGCCAGCGACCAGTCTTCGTCCTTGATTGCCGCATAAATCTCCGCGCACAAGCGCGAAGTGCTGATCGGGCTGGCGTCCCAGGCGTAAGCCGCTTCCTCGCGCGAACGCCGCAGCGCGTCCTCATGCTGCGCGGCCAGCTTTTTGCCGCGATCCTCGTACGTTCGCCGGCGGTCGTCCGTGATCTGGCGTTTCACGGCATCGATCAACGAAGGCAACGTGGCCTCGGCATCGGCGGCCATGGCCAGGTCCACCTCCGTGTAGCGCTGGATATCCTGATAGTTGCTCTTCATGAAAAGATCTGTGGCGGTAATAGTGATGAGCTTCGCGTTCTTGCCGGCAATGGGTTTGGAGGAGCGGAACAACTGGTCGGAATAGGAATTGACCGCGCCCCAGATATTGGGGGTCTCCAGGCCAAGAATCACATCCGCTCCCGCAATCAGCGGCCGGGCGCGTTCGGTCTGGTTCAGGGGATGCTGCGATGGAAAATTCATGCGCGCGGCAAGGTCGATCACCGGAGCCTGCAAAGTTTCGGCAAGCTCGATGATCAGCTTCAAACCATTCTCCGAGCGCGCGGTCCGCTCCAGCAGGATCACTGGATTTTCCGCAGCGACCATCATGCGCGCCGCTTCGGCCACCGCGCCGGAATCCCCTTGCGGCGCAGACGCAAGCGTCAGCTTCGGAATGTGGTACTTGGAATCGTCCGGAATCGGCCGCTCCTGCAGCTCGCCGTCCGCCACCAATAGGACCGGGGCCATGGGCGGCGTCATCGCGATCTTGTAAGCGCGCACGGCCGATTCCGAAAAATGCTCCATCGACATCGGCACATCGTCCCACTTCAGGCAATCGCGCAACATCGCCGCGAGGTCCTGCGCGCTGTGATCCCACTCGACGCCCGGACGCCGGCTGGCGATGTCCAGCGCATTTCCGGCAATCAAATAAACCGGAACGCGATCGCAGAACGCGTTATAGATGGCCATCGACCCGTGCTGCAGGCCGACGTCGCTGTGAAGAAACACGGCGATCGGCTTGCCCTCCATCTTGGCGTAGCCGTGGGCCATGGCCACTGCGGACTCTTCATGGCAGCAGGTAATGAATTCCGGGTTCTGATTTCCGCCGTAGTTGATCACCGATTCGTGCAGGCCGCGGAAACTCGATCCGGGATTCGCCGCCACGTACTCGATGCCCAGCGACTTGAGCACGTCCACCATGAAGTCGGATCCCGAGCGCGTCTCGGTCTGAACTTCCACTTCCGGCGGAGTGGCGGCCTCGGGCTCCCGGGGCATGGGCTGCGCGGTGGCAGCGCGGGGAGCGTCCGAGGGCCGCGGCTCCGGCCGCCGCCGGAATTGCGGCCAGCGCCGCGGCTCCGGCAGCGGCGCCTTGCAGGAACTTACGCCGGTCCATTGAATCTTTTTTGGATTTTCGCATGGCGTTTTCCGTCCAGACCAGGACGATATCTCACGAATGATTTTGTTTCCGGATTTCTCCGGCTACCTTATGTCAGGGCATTCATCGAGTCAAGTAGTGGCGCCCCAACCCGCCGCGTCGGATGCCCCCACATCTGCCAATTGGCCGTGTCTCTCTCCAAGAACCAACCCGTGGGGAATGCCTTGACCCGTATCCGGCACAGTGCGGAAGATTAGAGCAAGGCCGCTTGGCCTTATTAGAATTTACGCCAGATTTCGTCCCCGGTTCGCGCATGAGGCCAGATATAGAACGGAAGCCCTAGTATGCCGCCTACCAATTCAAAACCAGAACCGAAGCCACACCCTGTAATCCTTGCGGTGGATGACGACCCCACCGTGCTCCGGATCATTGAGGCGCAGCTGATGCGTCACGATTACGTGGTGAAGAAAGCCTCCAGCGGCGAGGAAGCGCTTCAGATTTTGAGGGATCTCACGCCGGCGGTCTTTATTTTCGACGTCATGATGCCGGGAATTTCCGGTTACGACCTTTGCTACCTGGTGAAAAGCGAGCCGCGCCTTCGCGACGTTCCCGTGGTCTTTCTGACTTCGCGCGGCGATCCCAAGGATTATAAAACCGGTCACGATCTGGGAGCGGTGATTTACATGGTGAAGCCGTTGAAGGCGGAACAATTGGTGAACATCGTCCAGATGTTTTGCCCCGTGACCGCCTGACCGCGGCTTCCGGAAACGCGTCTTGCTCGTTTCCCCTCCCCCGCAAATTCGCCGGCGCCTAGGACTTCGCGTATTCCTTCTCGATATCCTTAAGCGCCAGTTGCAGCCTGGAAATTTCCGATTCCAGCACGGCCAGAAATTCCTTTGCGCCTTCGGTAGAGCCGGACCGCCCCAATTCCTCGAGCTTCAACGCGGCATCCACCGCACCTTGCGCGAACAGGTTCGCGGCAGCGCCCTTCAGCGCATGCGCGGCAAACTCGATTCCCTTGGCGTCGCCCTTGGCGACCGCCTCGCGAAGTCTTCCCATGCACTTGTCGCACTGCGTCTGGAACATGCCCACGATTTCGCGAAACAAGTCGGCGTCTCCTCCGAGATACTCCAGCGCGGCATCCATATCGAAGGCGGCAATCCCGGAAGACCCCGCCTGGGAGTTCGATCCTGCGCTGGCCGAAAGGTTTTCGACCGAAGCAATGCCCGTGACCCTCTCGATGGCCTCAAACAGCGCGGCCTGCTCGATGGGCTTGGTCACGTAGTCGTCCATGCCCGCATCCAGGCAACGATCGCGATCCTCTTTCATCGCAAAGGCAGTGAGCGCAATGATGGGAATGTGCGACCCAGTGCCCTTTTCTTTTTCGCGGATGGCCGCGGCAGCTTCCAGGCCGCTCATTTCGGGCATCTGAACGTCCATCAGGATCAGATCGAACTGTTCCTGTTCCAAAGCGTCGAGGGCCTCGCGCCCGTTGTGGACGATGACCATCGAATGTCCCCACTTGCGGACCAAACGCTCGGCCAGGATCTGGTTCACGGTGTTGTCCTCGGCCAGCAGGATGCGCAGATCTTGCGTTCCCTCGCGCAAGGAGTGCCGTGTCGCGAGGACGGCGCGGCCCGGATCGGCCGTGCGCGCGTCCAAAGCGGTGACAAACGCTTCGGTCAGCGTCGTTTGGTCCACGGGAAGAGTCAAGTAGGCGGACACACGCAACTCGCGGCAGCGCGCCGCATCCCCGGCCAGCCCTTCGGACGTGAACAGCAGAACCTGGGTCTGCGCGATTTCCGGATTCAGCTTGATCTCTTTCGCCAGTGTAAAGCCATCCAGCTCCGCAAGATTCGCGTTGGCCAGCAGGAACGGGAAAGGCTGCCCGTCTCTTGCCGCCTGGGTCAGGGCCGCCAGAGCTTCCCTCCCGCTTCCGAAGACCACGGGTTGCATATCGCAATTCAGGAGCATGAGCTCCAGCAGGCGGGAACTGGTCGGAAGATCGTCGGCGAGCAGCACGCGTATCCCTTTCAAATCCGATCGCGCGGAAATTTTCCTGGCAACCTGCTTTTGCAGTCCAAAACGCGCCGTGAAATGGAACGTGGTGCCCCGCCCGATTTCGCTTTCGATCCAGATTTTTCCGCCCATGAGCTCCACCAGACGCGAGGAAATCGAAAGGCCCAGCCCGGTTCCCCCGAATTTGCGTGTAATCGAGTTGTCGGCCTGGGTGAAGGCCTCAAAGATCAGAAGCTGCTTCTCCCTGGGGATGCCGATGCCCGTATCGGTGACCGAAAAATGCAGGCAGGCCTCGCGCTCGGAGCGCGAGTCCACTTCCATGCGCAGCGTCACGCTGCCGCGCTCGGTAAACTTGATGGCGTTGTCGATCAGATTAAACAGGATTTGCCGCAGCCGGCCGGGGTCGCCCAAGATCGCGTCCGGCACCTCCGGAGAAATCTGGCTGTGCAGGTCCAATCCCTTTTGCCTGGCCCGCAATCCCAGGATTTTCGCGGTGTCGCTGGTGGCGTAGCGCAGGGAGAACTCGATGCGGTCCAGGCTCAGTTTTCCCGCCTCGATTTTTGAAAAATCCAGAATGTCGTTGATCAAGGCCAGCAGGGACTTGCCCGAACTGCGGACCATGGTCAGGTATTCGCGCTGATCCTCGGTGAGCGGCGTATCCAGCGCGAGTTCGGTCATGCCGATGATGGCGTTCATCGGCGTTCGAATCTCGTGGCTCATGTGCGCCAGAAAACCGCTCTTGGCCCGGCTGGCGGCTTCGGCGGCTTCCTTGGCCTTTTGCAATTCCTCTTCCGAGCGCTTCCTATCCGTGATGTCCACCAGGGTTCCCTGGTGGCGGATCATGCGGCCGGAGGAATCGCAAATGGCGTTGGAGTTGTCGATGCACACGATCGGGCTGCCGTCTTTCTTGCGCAGCACCACTTCACGGGTCAGCGGCGAAGAGCGCCGGCCCTGGCCCCATTCCGGAAAGGGAGTTTGCGGAGCCTGGTGGTACAACTTGCCGATATTGGTACCCACCAGTTCATCCCGGTGCGAATATCCCAGCATTTGCACCATTGCCGGATTGACGTCCAGCAAGGTTCCGGCCGTATCGCAAAAATAGACGCCTTCCTGAAGGGTTTCAAAAAGCTCGGTGAAGCGCGACTCGCTTTCGCGCTGCTCGGTGATGTCGCGGGCCAGCCCGCTGGCACCGACCACTTTCCCGTCCTTTACGATCGCTTGAAATACGCAGTCGAAATGGCGCACCACTCCCGTTTTCTTGATCCGCGCCCGTACCGTGCCGGTCCAGTGGCGCTTTTCCGAAAACCAGGCGACGGATTTTTCCAGAATTGCGCGGCTGGGTTCGTCGAAAATCTCATCCAGCTGATGTCCCACCAGGTCGTTATAGGAACACTGAAATACCTCGGTGATGCGCTGGTTCACGGTCCGGATTTCCCCGTCCAGCGAAATAGTGAACACCAGGTGATCGAGGCTGTCGATCAAGTCGCGGTAACCCTGACGGGACGCCGCGATGACGTCCGCGAGTTTGTCGAGTTGCTCCGCAGTCGGGGGCGCATCCTTCATCTGCTGAAAGCCCTTGACGAAACCCCGCAGCTCGTCGATCTCCCGTTTCTTCTTCCACAGATAGAAACCGAACAGGACGATGAGGACGCCGACTCCAACCGGAAGTGCTTCGAGATTCAACGGCCCTTTTTGCAGGCTCTCTTGAGACAATACCCCCACGCCTACGGCGAGAATGGCGAGCATCAATAGGGCCAGCCGCCAGAGCTCCTTTTCCTTGTGATCGAGCCGCTCGAATTCCTGAGGGGTATCGTTGGGGGCTGGGTTCTTCTTCGACATGCGCGCTCTCCTGGGCAGGATCAGGGGGCATTCCGGGTAGGAATCCTGAAAACCCTGAATAAATCGTAGAATACAGTGCCGATTTGGAGCAATCGGAATTGCCCCGGCTGTTTCCAGGCCGAAAATGCGGCTTTTGAGCGGAGTCAACCCGATTTACCGGCTCTCCCGGCAGCGCAAACACCGCTTCTATATGATTGATTATAAGCAGTTTCAGGCGCGCACAGATCGCGGACACTCGGCCAAAAAAGTTCTAATAACACGAAGGCCCGAAGTGCGGAATCGGGCGGCTAAATAATTCAGGTGAATTTTGCGTTCTGCCTGTGTGAAACTTACTTAAGGGTGTGGTAGCTCATGTGGCGGCCTCCTTTATCCCAGACCATCCAACGCGCCGCGCACTGGCGGTGCCCGAACTGCGGCCGCGGGCGATTATTTCGCGGAGTCTTCCGCATGTTGCCGCGATGTCCGGAATGCGGGCTGTCGTATTTTCCGGAGCAGGGATACTACGTGGGCGCGATGATCATCAACTACGTGGCCACCACCGCATGCGTGGTGGCAATTTTTCTGGTGTCGCTGCTGGTTCCGGACTTCACCCGGTTTACGATCAATCAAAAAATCTGCGTTGTGGATGGGTTTCGCGATGGCTGTTGTCGCTGGCTCTGACCAGGCACGCCTACAGCTTCTGGCTGGGGCTGGACTACTGGGTGAAGCCGCGGCGGCCTGATGCACCGGGCGAGCGCAATTCCTTAACCGGCCCGCACAAATTTTGCCGCGATGCCCGCCAGCGCACCGCCCAGAACCAGCCATGCCGAATTGATCCTGAACCGCAGCAGCAAAATAGCGCTGGCCACGGCGAGCGTAATCGTCAGCGTGTCCACCATCGCTGAGCGCCCCAACTGATAACTGACCGCGGCCATCAGGGCCAGCGACGCGACGTTTACCCCGTCGAGAAACGCTCCCGCCGTCGCCGACCGCCGCAGGAACGGTATGAGCGGCCCGCTCGCGGCCACCAGTATGAACGCGGGCAGGAAAATTCCCACGGTCGCCACCACGGCGCCGAGCGGGCCGCGCAACAGATAACCGAGAAACGTCGCCGTCGTGAACACGGGGCCCGGCGTCACCTGCCCGATGGCCACGGCGTCCACCAGTTGCGCGTCGGTTACCCACGCCCGATGCGCCACCAGATCGGCGCGCAGGAAAGCGAGCAGGACGTAGCCGCTGCCGAACACTACCGAACCGATTTTCAGGAACACCAGGAACAAGGCCCAAAGTCCGGGCACAATCGCCGCCGCCCCCGCGGCTCCCGCCAGCGGAAAAAATCGCGCAAGATTTGGACGAAGTTTGCTCCAAAGCAAAACGAACGTACTGCGCTCCGCGGTTTTCTTTCCCGCGCTCCCTTTGGAAATTGCATGGAAACAGGCGAGGATCGCGCCGGCCCCAAAAAGTATCGCCACTGCGATTCGTTCCCAAGAAACTGAGAACCGCGCAAATCACGCCCGCAACCGCAAGCGCCCAACTCTTGACGGCCGTGCGACCCAGTCCCCACAACGCCTGTAGAATTACCGCGATGACAACCGGCTTGACGCCGTACAGCACGCCCGCAACTGCCGGCAAATGCCCAAATCGCACATACGCCCAGGCAATGATCGCGACCAGAATCGCCGCAGGCAGGATGAAGCAAATCCCGCCGACCACCAGGCCCGCCCAGCCCGCGCGCAAATACCCGATGTGGATGGCGAGTTCGCTTGAACTGGGGCCCGGAATCAGGCTGCTCGCGCCCAGCAGATCGAGAAATTTTTCGCGCGTGAGCCATTTTCTTCGGCGGACCAGTTCGTCTTCCATCATGGCGATATGCGCGGCGGGCCCGCCAAACGCCGTGGTTCCGAGGCGCAGGAAGAACAGAGCAAGTTCCGCAAGGGATCCCTTTTCTTCCCGGCCCGGCGCATGCCCTGCGGATTGTTCGAGGTCGGCCATGCTACGGTGTTTTCCGGCTGGTGCGCCTGCGCGTCCAGCGACAAACTCCCCGAGCCCGCGAACAAGAGGAAGATCAGCCCCATCAGCATGGAGTAATCGGTGCGGGCGGCGTCCTCCATGCGCCAGAACCCGAATTTCAGCAGGATGGGAATTTTCGTCGTGGCAATCGCCGTGCAAATCACGATCAGCAGCGGCACGGCCGCGAGGCTGGTGCGGATTCCGAGCATCACCAGCAGCCCGCAGATCGTTTCCACCGCTCCCACAAACGGGCCCATCACATGCGGCGCGGGTATTCCGATTCCCGCGAATCTCCCCGCGCCCCACTGCTCGGCGAAAATGAATTTCTTGATTCCCTCCAGGAAAAATACGGCGCCCACCAGCAAGCGAACCGCCAGGATCGCCGCCTGCGTTTTGTCGGATCCCGAATTGCCGCCCTTAGACATGTACAGTCCTCCTTCCGGCGCAAGGCTCATGAACGCTTTTCCAATTCGGCAGGAGTGTAACGCAATCGGCGGGCGGAAAGACACCACGACGTCAGATTCTCGGGAGGAACGAATCTATACGTAATGTCACAACGAATGTTCACGACTTGCAGGCGGAAGCGAGGCTACCGGGTGACCGTGCCCGTCGCATACGGGCTCATGTCCACGGATTTCCAATCCCCGCGAATGATCGCCGCGCGAATCTGCGGGGGCGTCTTTCCCTTTTTTGTCAGCTCATAAGAGAGGACGGCTTCCTTCAGGCAGACGTCGCATTCCGAACCGTGCGTGCTGACAAAACAATCGAGCAGGCTCTTGTGTCCCTGGTGCCTGTCGCAATAGCAGTAGCAGGGCTGCTGGTACAGCACAGGCTTGATTTTTCCCGCGAGCGTGTAGACGTTGCGAATGATGGCGTCGGGAAACTGTTTCGGATCGAGCGTGGCCGGAAACGGCGGCTTCAATTCGTAGGCATGGTAGGAAGGCACGCCTTCGTCCGCCGGGCCGCTCATGTTCATCTGCATTTCGGCGGCGCTTCCCGATTCCGGAAGCAAAGCCGGGCGAAGCCTGGCCAGCCCCGAACCCACCAGGATGAAGCTGAACATTACGGCGACCGCAAACTGTTTTCCGATCATGGCACTACCTCCCGCGTATAGGGAAACGGTAGCGCATTCGGAAGTCCCGTGCAACCAGGTCCGGGGCCAATTCGCCACTAAGGATCGTAACGATATGGAGAAGCGAAAAGCTCGCCGCTAGGAAGCGGCCGAATCGGGCGCGGACGGATCTTGCGGATCGGCGGAAGATTCATTGTGAGTTTCCGTCCGCGAAGAATCGGCGGCGGCCACGAGAGGTTCCGCGACTGGAAGAGGCGACTTGGACACCGCTGGTTCGCCGCTTACCGCTGGACTGGGTGCGGCTTCCAGCCGCACCGAAAGCACGTCCGCGAGCAAATCGATGAGTTTCCGCGCGCCCTGGCCGTCCGGATCGAGATCCGGATTATAAGCGGCGACTTGACGGCCACCAGGTTCGGCTGCGCGGCAAACACGCGCAGCGCCTCGCGGACTTCGTTCCAGGAAAGGCCGCCCGATCCGGGGAAATTGGTCCACGGAAATTCATCGCTGTTGATGACGTCGACGTCGAAATGAAGGACGAACTCGATGGTTGACGGCATGCACGCGCTCGATCGCTGCGCGCGCGGCCGCGGCGGGGCCCACAGCCGATACCTCGAGCGCCGGGTGGCGCCGCAAAAGCGAATTCGCCAGATACTGTTCCTCCGGCAAATCCAGGCGCTCATATCCGAACAAGGCTATGTCATGTTCGCGGACCAGCGGCGGCTCGCCCCAGAAGCGCACCAGTTCCGGCGCGCCGCGCCCGATGACTTGCGAAATGACCATGCCGTCGACGCAACCGGAGGGAGTGGTCGCCGGCACGTTCAGATCGGCGTCGCGGTCCATGTAAATCAAGCTGACGTTGCGATGATAACGGCGGGCCGCGGCTATGACGGCCATCACGGAAATGCAATCGCCGGTCAGGATCACTGGAAGCGCGCCGGATTTCACCGCAAGTTCGACGCGCGGCCGCAAATCGTTGAGGGATTTTAAAACCGCGGAAACATTTCTGGCTCGGGGAAATTCGTCGTCCTGCTGAAAAACGTAAGTGGCAGTGTCGCCCAGATCGGCGACGTCAAACCCTCGAGACTTCAAGCCGTCCGCCAGACCGGCGGCGCGCAAAGCAGCGGGCGCGCGCTCGTGCCCGGCGCGCAACGCCGCCGCGCTGGTGGCCGCGCCCAGCAAGGCAATTTTCTTCGGCTGACGGATGATCTTGACCGCCAAAATCGCCCTCCTGCCAAGGAATGCGGGTTCCGCTCACTTTTCCCGACGTTAGTGGAAACGCCCGCTGCAACATTGAAGCTCGAATCCCCTGGATGACCGCTGACCGCATGGCTGACTCGTCCAAATGATCGTATTGCGCAATCTCGCCCACCGTGGAATCTTATTTCGACATCGGCGCGATATTGGTGAGTTCCGCCGGCAGCGTGAAGCGCACATCCTCGCGGATCAGATCCAGATCGCGCTGGTTGGTGAAGCCCAGACCGGCCAGATGCTCGCTCACTTGCTCGACCAGAACTTCCGGCGCGGATGCCCCCGCCGTCAAACCCACGCGGCGAATTCCCTCGAGCCATTTCGGATCGATGTCCCTGGCGGCATCGATGAGTTCCGCCGGAACTCCCGAGCGCTTGGCGACTTCCACCAGGCGGTTCGAGTTCGAGCTGTTGGGCGATCCGACGACGAGGATCAAGTCCACTTCGCGCGCCAGTTGCTCGACCGCTTCCTGCCGGTTCTGCGTGGCGTAGCAGATATCGTCGGACGCCGGGCCTTCGATCAGGGGGAAACGCTCCCGGAGCCGCGCGACGATTTCCTGCGTGTCGTACAGGCTCAGCGTGGTCTGCGTCAAAAAAGAAAGGCGGCTGGGGTCGGCGACTTCGAGCGCGTCCACGGCCTCGACGCTATCGACCACCACGGTCTGTTGCGGAGCCTCTCCCGAGGTGCCCACGATTTCCTGGTGATCGCGATGCCCGATCAGAATGATGGTGCGGTTCTCGCGCGCGAATTTCAGCGCCTCCAGATGCACCTTGGTGACCAGCGGGCAGGTGGCGTCGATCACGCGCAACTCGCGCAGCCGCGCCTCTTCGCGCGTGGTCGGCGGCACTCCGTGCGCGCTGAACACCAGCACCGCGCCCAGCGGAACTTCCTCGACCGTCTCCACAAAAATCGCGCCGTTCTGGCGGAGTTGCTCCACCACGTAGCGGTTGTGCACGATTTCATGATGGACGTACACCGGCGGCCCGTAGGCCTGCAACGCCAGGTCCACGATGTCCACCGCGCGCACCACGCCCGCGCAAAACCCGCGCGGCCGCACGCGGATTAGACTCTTCTCCGCGCTCGACGATTTGGTCTGATCACTCATTCCAATAACCTCAAAAATTCCCTAATACAATATCACGCCCGGGAAGGGTTAGGCGACCTTTTGGAGCGCGCTTGCGCGCCTCACAATACTGAATGCAGAGTTTGGGCGCGGCAACCGTCCGAAGTGTTATCCTGCAAAACCTGGCCGGGAGGCGCAAATGTTGCTGGAAGCAAAAGTTGCAGTGATTACCGGCGGAGGCCGCGGAATCGGCCGGGCCATCGCACTGAAATTCGCGGCGGAAGGCGCGGCAGTCGTGGTGGCAGCGCGCACAAAAACAGAAATCGAATCGGTGGCAAAGGAAGTCCGCGAAGCAGGGGGCCGCGCCGCGGCTGTTGCCGCAGACGTAGCCGACGAAAAGCAGTGCGAGCACCTCATCCATGCTGCCACAGCGGAATTCGGCCCGTGGATATCCTGGTGAACAATGCGGGAGAGTACGGCCCGGTGAAGCCGGTGGAGGAAATTACGCCGGCCGAGTGGGATCGCGTGGTCGCGGTGCACCTGCGCGGCGCCTATCTGCTTACGCGTCTTGTGCTTCCAGCGATGTACGCGCGCGGCTCGGGGGCCATCCTGAACATTTCCAGCCTTTCGGCCAAGTCCGCCTTCGCCTGGGGCTCGCCCTATGCCGCAGCGAAAGCCGGCATGTTGGGCCTTACGCGCGTGGTGGCGGCCGAGGCGGCGCGCAAGGGCGTCCGCGTGAACGCCATCTGCCCCGGCCCGGTAACCGAAACCCGCATGTCCAAGGATCTGGGCCACGTGCTCGCCGAGCGGCTGGGAGTTTCCGAGGAAGACCAGCTAAAGGGATTCCTGAACACGATCCTGCAAGGAAGAGGGCAAACCGCGAACGAGGTTGCCGCAGCCGCGCTCTTCCTGTGCTCGAATCAATCCAGCGCGATTACTGGGCAGTCTCTGAACGTGGACGGCGGAGCTGCTTTTTACTGATCTCTTCAGCCATGGTCAGGCCACGGCGCGCCTGATGCCCGGCCCAGCCGAGTCCCCACTGGCCGGCCCGGTCCACCAGGTACAACACCAAGCGCGATGACCGCGAAAATCGCAAAAACACCTGTAAACAAGATCAACGCGGCCAGCATTTCCTGTACGAAATAAATCTGCAGGGCGACAAACGCCGCCAGCCCAAGCCACATCCACTTCCGGGCCTTCTTCTCACTCCACACCTTGCTCGCATTCACCTGAGAGGTCCTTTCCCCCGTGCACTTACTTTTGATGCAAGTCACTATCCAAATGACGCAAGCCGACATTAAACCATAAGAGGCCTCTAATCCCATGGTACGGCGGTGTGGAAATCTTTAGTCCCATGGTTGCAGCCGTACCAGTACGCAAGAACTGGAATATTTCTATGGAAATCAGAATTTATAATTGCAGTTTTCTGTAGGGAGGCGCGGAGTTCGAAGAAAGCACGACTATCGCGATTTTAACCCGTGTCTCCTTCAGGAGACACTTTAACATTTTGATTGGGAACGATGTCTGCCCGCGGAGGAGTCTGACCGCAAGCTGTTCGCGTGGGCACGGGCCGCGGCGGACCGTGCCCCTACGACTGAAACGTGACCAAAATACGTCGCATAAGTTAGGAGCAGGCGACTCGGATAAATTCGCGCTAGCGGCCTTCGAAGGGGTAGCGGTCACCGGCCTGCACTGCGGCGGCGACGCGTTGCCGCATGGCTACGGTATCGGCAGGCTCGCGCTTCAGGAACCGGCGCAGGACAGCCAGCTGCGTACGCAGCATGTCGCCCTCAAGGACGGCGGCCAGCGCCTTGCGCGCTCCGATTTCAACGCGGTCGGTGGCGTCGTGCAGGAACACGCGGGCCGCGTCGGCCATCACGGAAACGGATGCCGCTCCTCGGGCCGCCTCGGCCTTTTGCACGCGCCTCAGGGACGATTCGATCGCGTAGCATGCCATGACGATGTCCGACAGCTCCGCGACAACTTCCTGCTGGTCGGCCAGGCGGTCGCGATATTTTTCCAGGGCCGCGCCGGCCGCGAGCAGAAATGCTTTCTTCACTCCGGCCAGGATGCGCTCCTCGTCGGCCCACGGCCCGGACGCAGGTTCCTCAAACGACGGCCCGGCCATGATTTCCTCGCGGAGTTTTGCTCCGGCCTGCATCAAGGGCAGGGCTCCGGAGGTGGCGCGCTTCATCAGCATCTGAATGATGAGCATGCGGTTGATTTCGTTGGTGCCCTCGAAGATGCGGTTCACGCGGGAATCGCGATAGCCGCGCGCGACCGGATAATCTTCGTGGAATCCGTAGCCGCCGAAAATCTGCACGGCCTCATCCACCACGAAATCCAGTAATTCCGAGCCGTACACCTTGCTGATCGAGCTTTCGATGGCGTATTCCTCGAACACTTTCATGGACTGCTGCGATTTGTCGGCGTTCTCGCCGGCCGCGTGGATGGCGCGGTCCATCAGCCCGGCCGAACGGTACATCATGGACTCGACCGCGAAAATGCGGATGGCCATCTCGCCCAGCTTCGCGCGGATCAGGCCGAATTCGCCGATGGGCTTGCCGAAGGCGGTGCGTTCCTTGGCGTATTTCGAGGCGATTTCCAGCGTGCCCTTGGCGCCGCCCGCGCAATAGGCGCCCAGGCTGAATCTTCCCGCGTTCAGAATATTGAACGCGACGATGTGCCCGCGCCCGATCTCGTGCAATAAATTTTCCTTGGGCACCTGGCAATTCTCGAAAAACAGCGCCGTGGTCGAGCTGCCCTTCAGCCCCATCTTTTTTTCCTCGGCACCAGAGGTAAAGCCAGGAAATCCGCGTTCCACGATGAAGCAGGAGAATTTTTCGCCGTCCACTTTGGCAAAGACGATGTAGACGTCGGCAAAGCCGCCGTTGGTGATCCACATCTTTTGGCCGTTCAGGATCCAGGATTTGCCGTCGGGCGAAAACACTGCGCGGGTGCGCGAGTTCTGCGCGTCCGAACCCGCCTGCGGTTCCGAGAGGCAGTACGCGGCCAGCTTTTCACCGGTGGCCAGCACCGGGAGATATTTCTTTTTCTGTTCGTCGTTGCCGAAGAAAACGATAGGGAGCGTGCCGATGCCGGAGTGGCCGCCGTGGCTGACGCCGAACGAGGCGTAAGCCGACAATTTTTCGGCCAGCTGCACGCTCGAAACTTTGTCCAGGCCAGCGCCGCCGTACTCCTCGGGCACGCCTCCGCCTAGCAGGCCGATTTCGCCGGCCTTTTTCAGCAATTGCGCCAGCAGCCCGGGCTTGTGCTGTTCGAGATCGGGGATCGCGGGGACGACTTCGTTGCGGATGAACTCCTCGGCCGTCTGGCCGATGAGTTTCTGATCGTCGGTGAGTTCGGCGGGCGAGAAGACATCTTCCGGGGTGCAGGACTCGACCAGAAAACTTCCACCGCGGGATGCGGAACGCGGCAATGACGTCGTGGCCATGGTGCCTCCTGGTTGCCTACTTGCTGTGAGATGCGGCTCGCGGCGGCCGGGCTTCTCCGATTACTCAGGCCGTCCCGGCCGCAGTCTTGATCTCTCCAATGTACGAAGCCGGAAAACTGTGCTCTCCCGCGCCATCGAGAATCAGTTGCAAATAGTGCGCCGCCGGGCGCAGACCCTTTTCGATTTTCGACGCGATATAAACCTGCGCCGGAACCGCCTCTCCGTCGTCGGGCTTCACGCGAATTTCGATGCGCCGGTAATGTTCCGGGACGCCTTCATAGCGGTCCAGGCTCCGGAAGCTGTTTTCCTCGATCTTGTATAGCACGCCATACACGGTTTTTCCCGAGGAGGGCTGCACATTGGCGCCGGCCGTGCCGCCACGCACTTTCTTATTGAAGCGCAGTTCGTAATTCACCAGGTGCGCGTTGTGCTCCTCAAGAATATTTCCGACGCGGGCGAGCATTTGAGCCCGGTTCATGTTACTGCCATACGCAAAATGCCAGACAGTTCTGGAAGCCATATTTCCTTTCACGATAAGCGGAACGGGTTGAAACGATTAGAGATGCTGCGGTGTGAAGCTCTATTGTATAGGGGTTGGCGCGGGAGAGCAAACTCCTGGGGACAAATCCATATCCAGTTGAACAACCCCAGGTTCTTCGTAAGCCTGCAGTGGCTGAGTCGGGCGATTCTCTCCTTTCCTTGCGAACGTTGGAGACAGGTGTATTATGGGCGCGCATTCGATCCTGCGTTTTCGCAGTTCGAGAGCACTATCGATGATCGGATTCCCTGCAGCGCGTTTTAACAGGGTCTTGCGGATCGCCATGCCCTTCTTCTTGGCCGTGGGCGCGATCTGCGCGGCCCCCCCCGCACAGG
Source organism: Terriglobia bacterium (assembly GCA_963779275.1). Classification (GTDB taxonomy): domain Bacteria; phylum Acidobacteriota; class Terriglobia; order Acidiferrales; family UBA7541; genus Palsa-360. The sequence goes on along the minus strand of CAVZXL010000010.1, from coordinate 186,411 downwards.
CGCGCATCAAGAAAATTCAAATCACGGCAAAAGAATCGCCGACTTTCGGCGGCTATTCCTGGCCGGGCGTCGGGCAATACGAAAAAATTACCGGAAAAGCGTTTGGCGAGCTCGATCCGAAGGACCCGAAAAATGCGGTCATCGTCGATCTGCAACTTGCGCCGCGAAATGCCGCCGGCAAAGTGGAATATTCGTTTGATTTTTATATTCTGAAACCCATTGATCTCGCCAAAGGCAATCACAAAGTGCTGTATGAACCGCCCAACCGTGGCCGGAAGACGATCGCCGCCTTTAATCGCGGCGTCGGCGGCGACGATCCGGGTTCCGTGCATGACGCGTCGCTGCTCGCAAACTCATTCCTGATGCCGCAGGGCTACTCGATCGTATTCAGCGGCTGGGACGCTTCGGCCGGAAACAGCTCCGCGGATTTCAATATGACCATCACGCTGCCGGTCGCGAAAAATCCCGACGGCTCGCCCATCATCGGGCCCTCTTACGAGTATATCGTCAACGCCGGAGCGTCCTACGAGCTCACGTATCCGGCCGCGACGCTCGACCGATCGAAAGCGACACTCACACACCGGGTTCACCTGAACGATGCGCCCGAAACTGTTCCCGCCTCCGGCTGGCAATACAATTCCGACGGTACCGCAATTACATTGCTCCCCGCCGGAACGCCATTCAAGCGCAACGATATTTATGAATTCAGTTACACGGCGAAAGATCCCACGGTGAACGGCGTGGGCTTTGCCGCGGTCCGCGACTGGAACGCCTGGGTGCGCTCCGAACGCAAGGACGACTCCGGCAACGCCAATCCGCTTGCGGGCGACATCACGCGCATCTACACCGAAGTCGTCTCCCAACCCGGACGATTCCTGAACGACTTCCGCTACCTGGGCTTCAATCAGTCCGAAAACGGCAAGCAGGTCTTCGACGGCATGATGCAGTGGATCGCCGCGGGCGACGGCATCAGCATGAATTACCGCTGGTCGCAACCCGGACGAACCGAGCGCAACCGTCAGGATCATCTGTATCTCGAAGGCCTCTTCCCCTTTGCGAACTTGGCCACGACGGATCCGATCACAGGCAAAACGGACAGCCGCTACACAAAGTGCGAGCGAACCCACACGTGCCCCTTCGCCATGGAGATTTTTTCCGCAAATGAATATTGGGTGAAGGCCGCGTCGCTGATGACCACAGACCCCACGGGCAAGGAAGATTTGCCGGACTCGCGCTTCACGCGCATTTATTTCATGTCCAGCATGCAGCACGGAACGGGAAACGGAGCATCTCGCGGCGCCTGCCAGCAGCTCCTGAATCCCCTCGATTCTCAGGATGTGCAACGCGCGCTGTTCACGGCCATGGATGAATGGGTCACCTCCGGCACGCCACCGCCGCCGAGCCGCTTTCCGAAACTCTCGGATGGAACGCTGGTGAAACCCGATCAAGCCTCCACAGGTTTTCCACGAATTCCGGGGGTCACCTTTACAGGCTTCAAGACCACGCGGTATTTGCTCGATTACGGGCCGGATTTTTACGCGACGGGAATTCCAACGTTGAATCCGCCAAAATTCGCGCCGCCCTACCAGGACAACCCCGCAAACGGAGCAATCTACCCGAGCTTCGTGCCCAGGACGGATGCGGACGGCAACGATGTCGCCGGCCTTCGGCTGCCGGAAGTCCAGGTGCCGCTTGCGACGTACACAGGCTGGGCGGTGCGGGCCGCGCCGCAAAACGACGACGGTTGCGAAGGCGCCGGCCAGTACATTCCGTTTCCAAGAACTAAGGCAGACCGTCTGGCTAGCGGCGATCCGCGTCCGTCGATCGAAGAGCGCTACGGAAACATCGCCACCTACTCCGCGCTGCTGCATAAAGCGATCGACAATCTTGTCGCGGCGGGCTATTTGCTGCCATTCGATGCGGAGCGCGAACTGACCAAGGATTTAACAGAAGTATCGAGCAGGAATCTGCTGCCGAAGTAGCTTTCAGTAGGACAGGCTTCAGCCTGTCGTTTTTGGGTCGTACTTGCCACTAGCCACGAAATCAAACCCGAAAGGCTGAAACCTGTCCTACTTAAGGCCATTCCCGCTGTTGAGAATTTTCTCGAAGATTTGAGGAATCTCGAAGATCGCCTGATTGTTCATGGCGGCCGCACGGTCACGGTAGCGAGCCAACTCCCCGGGCTGTAACAATTGCCGCACCGCACCAGCCGTCTGCCGGTGATTGGGCACGACAATCCCAACCGCTTTTTCGCGCACCCACTGCGCGTTGTAGCGCTCCTGCGGCAGCGTCCATGCATTGCAATCGATGATCACCGGCAGGTGCTTGGCGAGCGCTTCGCTGATGCTGCCCGGGCCGGGCTTGCCGATAAAAAAGTCGGACAGCGCCATGAAGTACGGAATTTGCGTGGTGAATCCTTCCACGTGGATCGGAATTCTGCTCGGTTCGCGGCGCAGCGCCGCCGCCAATTTTTCGTTCTTCCCGCAAATCAAAATAAGCTGCACCTGAAGCGACGACTGGTTGATCTGCCGCAAAATGTGCAGCATCTTTGAAGTGCCGTACCCGCCGAACAGCACGATGCCGGTCGGGAGATCGGGATCGAGCCCCAGTTTTTTTCGCTCGGCGACACGGTCGTCAGGACCCGGCTCATAAAACCGGGGATGCAGGATCATGCCCGAGGTCTGAAACACGGTCCCATCCGTGTGACCCAGTTCGCGCGCCTGCTCCACCGCATGTTCGGTTCCACAGACCAGATATTGCGGCTGGCTCTCGATCCAAAAGTGCTTGGGGTAGTCCGCGAGATCTGTGAGCACCGTGACAAAGGGGCGGCCGGGAAATGCGTTATTAAAACTCTCCCTCATCGCGCGGTTAAAGTGCGGCACCAGCGATACGACCATGTCCGGAGCGCCCTGCTGCCAGAATTTTTCCAGCACCTTCACCGACGGCGCGTGATACAGGCGGACGACCAGCTGCAGGACGCGCATCAGCTGCGGGCTGCCCAGCGTCCAGCCGTTGCGCAGCATCTTGTTGTACATGTCCTGAATTCGAATGCCCGTGTATTTCCGCAGAATGTCCAGGGGATCAAGTACTTCTTGAAGATTGACCAGCGATACATCGAGGGGAAGGCCCTGGCGCTCGATTTGCACCTGCAGGGCGGTAGCGGCGTTGCGGTGTCCGCCTCCGGCGTCGAAGAAAACAAGCTGGATGCGGCGTTTGGAAGGGTGTTGCTCGGGCATTCCGTCTGCCATCTACAGTCGATCCTCCCTAACGGTAACTTATTTGTGTTCAATCAGTAACAAACAATTCTTACGATTTGTTCAACATTGCGTAACAAGTTAGCAAAGTTCATTTGCGAAGATTTCCACACGATGAAATGCGACCTGCACGTCCACTCGCGTCACTCAGGTACGCTGCCTGTGGCTATCCTGCGCCATTTTTTTCTGGAAAGCCACAGCGCTCCGACCGATGTCTACTCCACGCTGCGCAAGCGCGGCATGGACCTGATCACCCTGACCGACCACGACTCCATTACCGGAGCGGAGGAATTGCGCCGCTATCCCGATTTCTTTGTCAGCGAAGAAGTTTCCTGCCGCATGCCCAGCGGGACGAACGTGCACGTGGGCGTCTACGACCTGACCGAACGCCAGCACGTCGAGATCGCCCGCCGGCGCGACGACTTGATCCGCCTGCTGGCCTATCTTTCCGAGCAGCGCCTGTTTTTCACCATCAATCACATTTTCGCCGCGGTGACCGGGCGGCGCGACGCCGACGATTTTGAATGGTTTGCCGGATATTTTCCGGGCGTGGAGGCGCGCAACGGCCAGATGCTGCCCGCGGCCAATCAGCACGCGGAGGAGTTTGCCTGGCGCCGGTGCAAGGTGCAGGTGGCCGGGAGCGACGCGCACGCGCTGACATCGGTGGGCACGACGTATACGGAAGTTCCCGGCGCGCGCACCAAGGATGAATTCTTCGCCGGACTTCGCGCCGGCTACGGGCGCCTGCAGGGCGAATCCGGCAGCTATTGGAAGCTGACGCGAGACATCCTGCAGCTCTGCGTGGAGATGATGCGCGAGGACCGCTGGACGCTGCTGCTGGCTCCGGCCGTTGCGCTGGTTCCCGCAGGAGTGGCCGTGGATTATGTGGTGGATCGTTTTTTCATTCGCCGTTGGGGCTCGGCCATCAATCTGCCGAAGCAGGCGCCGAACGCCTTGCTGCCTGCGATGACGACTCGGCAGAAGCAGCCGGCGTAGTCCGCCAGGCCCATCCGGCACAGCGGACGCGCGGAATTTGTTATCGGCCTTGAAGTACGAGGTGAATCGCCATGTCAGCGAAACGAATGGTTTGGCAATTTATCGAGGCGCGGGACCACGAAGTCATGCGCCGCGTGAATCACTGGCGCGCGCCGCGATGGCTTCGCGTGTGGATGGTTTCGGCAACGCGTCTGGGAGACGGCTGGATCTGGTATTCGGTGGGGATCGCTCTTCTGATTTTCGGAGGCGACCTGCGGTTTGTGGCCATCGCGGCCAGCGCCTCGGCCGAAGCCGCCGCGGTTGCGCTCTTCCGCATGGTAAAGAACGCCAGCAAGAGAAAACGCCCTTGCCAGCTCGAAGCGCATTGCTGGTCGAAAGTCCTTCCGCCCGATCAATTCTCTTTTCCCTCGGGCCATTCGATGAGCGCGTTCGCCATCGCCGTTCCGCTGTGCATTTTTTATCCGGAGTTGCAGGCTCCCTTGCTCGCATTATCCGTAAGCATCGCCGTTTCGCGCGTGATTCTGGGCATGCACTTCGTCAGCGACGTGGTGGTGGGTTCCCTGCTGGGGATTGGCCTGGGGTACGGGTCGTACCTGATATTCCGGTAGATTCGCGCTCTGGGTAAGGCGGCGCTGAAAGCGCTGCGGGTGGCTAGCCCGGGGCAACGCCCGGGGGCAGATTCTTGCGATCATCCGGCGCCCTGAAAGGGCGCAGGAAGCCCTTCCGCCCCTTCAGGGCGGAAACGTTGTTACGGACAATACCCAGGGCGTTGCCCTGGGCTGGTCACCTTCGCGCCGTTGGTGCGGCCCCCTGCAAACAATTTGTTGAGATGGAGTCTCTGCGGACCGTTGAGCAAAATGCCTGGAATCGGGGGATGCTCTCCCTCTGTTTCTCTCTGCCTGTCTCTACTCTCTATTTTTCCTACTCTGTGCCCTCTGTGTTAAATGCTTTTGATTTTTCCCTACGCCACGCGCTCGAAAATCCCGGCCGCGCCCATCCCTCCGCCGATGCACATCGTGACCATGCCGTAACGCGCGTTGCGGCGCTCGAGTTCGCGCAGGACCGACGCCGTCAGTTTCGCTCCGGTGCAGCCGAGCGGATGGCCGAGGGCGATTGCGCCGCCGTTGGGATTGACGCGCGCCGGGTCGAGCCCGGTTTCCTGGATCACGGAGAGAGATTGCACGGCAAACGCCTCGTTGAGTTCGATGACGTCGATCTGATCGAGCTTCAGGCCCGTCATCTTCAGGACTTTGGGAATCGCGTAGGCCGGGCCGATGCCCATGATTTCGGCGGGCACTCCGGCGGTGGCGAATCCGAGAAAACGCGCGAGGGGTTTCGCGCCCAGCGCGCGAGCCTTTTCGGCGCTCATGACAATCGCGGCCGCGGCGCCGTCGCTGGTCTGTGAACTGTTCCCCGCCGTAGTCGTGCCGCGCGCGTGAAAGGCGGGCTTGAGTTTCGCCAGGGCTTCGAGTGAAGTATCGGCGCGAGGGCCTTCGTCCATGTCGAAAAGTTTCGTCGTGGTTTTGGCTTTTGCGGCGTGGCCGTTGGCTGCATTTGCGACGACGGTTGTCTGCACTTCCACCGGCACGATTTCATCCTTGAATTTTCCGGCAGCGATTGCGGCGAGGGCTTTCTGGTGGCTCGCGAGCGAAAATTCGTCGGCCTTCTCCCGCGTAATGCCGTATTTCTTGGCCACGTTTTCCGCCGTCAGGCCCATGCTGAGGTACGCGTCCGGATAGTGATCCATCAGCCAGGGATTGGGAGCGATCTTGTTGCCGCCCATGGGAATCATGCTCATGGATTCCGCGCCGCCCGCGAGAATCACGTCGGCATGGCCGACCATGATGCGCTCGGCGGCCATGGCGATCGATTGCAAGCCGGAAGAGCAGAAGCGATTGATGGTGATGGCCGGAACTTCCGAGGGCAGCCCGGCGCGCTGGCGACGCGATGCGCGCAATATTGTTGCCTGCTTCGCCCTCGGGCATGGCGCAGCCGAGGATCACGTCGTCGATTTCCTTGGGGTCCAGGCCCGCGACTCGGCGAATCGCTTCCAGAAAGGCGATGGCCGCGAGGTCGTCGGGGCGCGTGGCGCGCAGAGTGCCCTTGCCCGCTTTCCCGACCGGCGTGCGAACGGCGCTTACGATGACGGCTTCTCTCATAGGGGCACCTGTGACTGCTGACTAGTGAATGGTGACTGGTGATTCGTGCCACCCTTTTGCGGTATTGGATGCGCTTCCATCTAAAAAAGAAACAGTCCGTGATAGGCCCAAGTTAACACAACCTTTGCGAGCTATGCGCAGGAGTCGCGCCGGGAGTGCCTTTGGTAGCACAGCCACTCTTGGCTGTGCGGTTTTGCAATAACACAAAAATTGGAGACGTCCGTGCGGTCTACAAAATCACACGGCCAAGAGTGGCTGTGCTACGGAGATCTCGAATTTCTTCGCGGCTTGGAAAATCGGCTCCATTTGAATCCTCCTTGTTGTAGGACCGGCAAGCAAGGCGTAAGATGTGGCCACTCAAACCATGAAATACACAAGACGGGATTTTATAAAGACCAGTGCCGCTGCGGGTGCGGCTGCAAGTATTTCGGAATTCGCGGCGCTGCCATCGAGCCGGGTGTCCGCGGCGGATTCGCCCCGCCTGGAAACGTTCACCGACTGGTTGAAAGCCGATCAGAACACGCGGAAGCGCGGGCTGGAACAGTGCCTGCAGCGCATCCGCGAGCTCGATCCCTCCATTCATGCCTGGGTGCAAGTGAAACCCGAGCGACCGACAGGGGACGGGCCGCTCGCCGAAATTCCGTTTGGCGCGAAAGACATCATCGAGACGCAGGGAATGGCGACCGAATATGGTTCGCCACTGTACAAAGGCCGCGTCGGCACGAAGGACGCGGCAATCATTCGGATGCTGCGCAGCCGCGGCGCAGTCCTGCTCGGAAAAACGGTGACCACGGCGTTCGCCTACCGAACGCCGGGCCCCACGCGGAACCCGCGGAATCTGGCGCACACGCCAGGAGGAAGTTCCAGCGGGTCGGCAGCAGCGGTTGCCGCAGGCATGGTTCCGTTCACGATCGGAGAGCAGACGCGGGGCTCGATGATCCGGCCCGCGTCGTATTGCGGCATTACCGGGTTCAAACCGACGCACGATCTGCTGCCGATGGAAGGCGTGCTGCCCCTGGCTAAGAGCCAGGACACGCTGGGACTTTACACGCACACGCCCATGGACATGCTCGCGCTGTGGAAAGCGCTGGGATTTCCAGAAGGCCGCGAAGAGGAATTTGCGGTTGGCGCTCCCGAACCCATCCCCGATTGCGAGCCGGGAATGGCGCACGCGTTTCGGGAAAGCGTGGCACTTTTGCGCCGCGCGGGCGTGAAAATCCAGACGATTGACATAAAGGCGCTGCTCAAAAAGATCGAGGCGGCGAACGACCTGATCACGTTCTACGAAGGCGCGCGTGTCCATGAAGCGCGGGTCAAGGAATTTGGCGACCGACTGGATCAACCGATTGCGGCGCTGGTTCGCGACGGCCTGAAGATTCCGGAGGAAAAATACAACGAGGCGATGCGCACGGTTTCCGACGGCAGGACGCGCATGGCGGAATTTTTTAAATCCACGCAGGTGATTCTTACGCCCGCCGCGACCGGTCCGGCGCCTCTGGGCCTTTCCACGACCGGCGATCCGGCAATGAACGCGCCGTGGACCGCGATTGGAACCCCCGCGATCACGATCCCCATGCCCGTCGCCGGCGGCCTTCCCCTTGGATTGCAGATGACCGCCGATCTTCGGCAGGATTCCAGGGTTCTGCACGCCGCGATCCGGCTGCAAAAGCTCTTTGCGACCGGACCCAAAATTTCGCCGGCTTGATACAACAGCAAGTTTCATTTCACAAGTTTCAAATCGAGAAAAGGCCACAGAAAAAAATTGAAACATCAGGGAGGCATCATGCGCTGGATGCGCGGATTGGCACTGTTTGCGGCGGGAACGCTTCTTGGAATTTTCCTCATGACGCCGGCGGCCTCGCCGCAAAAGAAAATGGCCGGCCTGACGCTGAATCATTTCGGAATTTATGTGAAGGATATGGACGAGTCCGTGAAGTTCTACACGGAAAAGATGGGCTTCCGGGAGGCGTTCCGGTTCAAGGACAATGCGGGCGTCCCAATCGTGTATCTCCAGATCGATCACAACACGTTCCTGGAAATGACCATGACCGACAAGGATCACGCGCCCGGATTCTCGCACGCCGGCATTCTGTCGGAAGACGTGGAAGGCACGGTCGCCGCTCTGAAGAATAAAGGGCTGAAAGTGGAAGACGTGCATCTCGGCGGCACCAAAGCACTGATTTCCAATACACTCGATCCCAACGGCGTGCGCCTGGAATTGCTCTCCTACCCGCCGGAATCGTTGCAACGGAAGGCGATGGACGGCTGGAAATAACCGGCCCTGTTTTCCCCTATTCGGAATACTGGCAAGCGTGAGACGAACGACGCTGAAGTCAGCGACCCTACTTTGTAGAGGAGAAGATCAGCCATGCGATGCAAATTTTTGCTGGTGTTGGCGTGCGGGATTTTGCTCAGCGCCGCTTCGCTTTTTGCCCAGGGGCAGCACCCATCCACGCCGTGGCGGGGAGCCGGGGCGGTGCCGTGCGTGGGATCGGACGGCGGAGTCGAGCCTTGCCCGCCGGCTCCGCGCGTGGTCGCGGTTCGCGCCGGGCGCATGTTTAACAGCAACACCGGGCAGATGCTGACGAAGCAAGTGATCGTTCTGAACGGCGAACGGATCACGGCGGTCGGCCCGGAAGCGGAAGTGAAAATTCCAGCGGGCGCGGAAGTGATCGACCTCAGCCAGTCCACGGTGCTGCCCGGATTGATCGACGGGCACACGCACATGTTCAACGCGCGAAAGCCCGGCGGCACGACCGAAGACTACATGCTGATCGCCGTCCAGAATGTGCACAACATTTTGCTCGCCGGCTTCACCGCGGCCCGCGATATGACCTCTCACGGAAACGGCTACGGCGACGTCGCCATTCGCAACGCCATCAACGAAGGCCGCATTGACGGCCCGCGGTATCAAGTCTCGACTCTCGGAATCGTTTGGGGAGCCACGCCGGCCGATCCCGCCCATCCGGACAATCCGCTTGCCAGCACCGTGATCCGCAACGCCGAAGAAGGCCGCGTGGCCGTGCGCGACCAGATCGCGCACGGCGCCGATTGGATCAAGCTCTACCCCGCGGGCGCGTATTCGTTCAGCCCCACGGGAGAGGCTCAGTACGTGTTGACCTATCCGCTGCCCGTGCTGCAGGCAATGATCGACGAAACGCATCGCCTCGGCAAAAAAGCGGGCTGCCACAATTACGGTGGCGAAGGGCAAAAGAATGCGATCATCGCCGGATGCGACACCATCGAGCACGCATTCGGACTCGATCAGGAACAAGCCAATATGATCGTGACCAAGCATCTTTACTATGAACCGACACTCCAGCGTTACATCGAACCCTACATGGACGACAACGACGCCAAAAACACCGGAGAGAAATTCCGCATGATCCCCATCTTCGAGCACGCCGTGCAACTGGCGGCCGCCACCAAGGGAATGAAAATCATGATTGGCAGCGGAGTCGATGGCGAAACCTACGTGCACGGGACCGAGGCCCTGGACCATGAAATGATGGTGAAATATGGCGGATTTACTCCGCTGCGGGCGCTTCAGTCCGCGACCATGATCAACGCGGAAGCTCTCGGATGGCAGGACCAGATCGGATCGATCGACAAGGGAAAATACGCCGACCTGATCGCGGTCTCGGGCGACCCGCTGGCCGACATCACGGAATTGCAGCGGGTGAAATTCGTGATGAAGGGCGGGAAGGTGATCAGGAATGATGTGGCGGTGCGCGCGTCGAAGTAAGACACGATCTGCACTGGCGGCGGCCCCTCCCAGTTGTGCGCTTGATTCGTGATTTTTGATTCGTGCCACGCGTCTTGGAAATCGGATGCTGTTCCGGTTGCAGAAGACACAGGCTGTGACGAGCCGATGCTATCGGATCCCTTGCGCCGCGGGTGAAGCTGTCATCTGGAAAGCGCCTTTAGTGGCACAGGCTTCAGCCTGTGGGGCTTAGTGGATGCGTGCTCGGTGATCTGCATGCGACCAAACCCACAGGCTGAAGCCTGTGCCACCGAAAACCCCATGCTATCCTCACCAGGCTAACCCATGCGACGCCGCCGCACACTGATCACTTCTCCGCTCGAATGGCAGATGACCGCGCTTCCGGTGGCGCATCCCGCGCTGCCCGTTGTGGCCGAGCGCGGCGGCACGCAACTGCGCACGCCCCGTCCGGCGATTGTTGTGGACACGCGGGAGCAGAATCCGTTTTCTTTCGCGCGCTTTAACGGATGGTTTTCGGGCGTCGAGAAAAGGGCGCTGGAACTGGGCGACTACTCGGTCGCGGGGTTGGAGGATTCCTGCGTCGTCGAGCGCAAGGATCTCGGCGATCTGGTGCGGTCCTTCACCGTGGAGCGGCCGGTGTTCATCGAGCGGCTGCGGCGCATGAGCGCGTTTCCCGACCGCCTGCTGGTGGTTACGGCGGCGCTCAGCCAGGTGAAATCGCGCTATGAACACAGCCCCGCGAACCCCAACCAGATCACGCAATCGCTGATTGCCGCATTGGCGGGGCTGCGCGTGCCGTTTCTTTGCGTGGAAACGCATGAGATGGGCGAGGAAATCGTCGCGTCGTACTTGTATCAGGTGCACCTTTACCACTGGCTGGAAGCGAATGGCCAGGGCCGCCGGCTAGGCGATGATGATTTGTAATCCTGTTTAGCTTTCAGATTTTGAAGCCGGCCTTCTCATCCTTCACGTTGTCAAGCTCCGCGCATTCAATCACACCGGCGATCGAAGCAAGGAATTGTTCCCCCCATCCCAGGTCGATCTGAAAGGCGATGGCATAAGCGTCTTTCGCTTCCAGTCGATCCGGTACGCGCCCGGCTGAACGTACGCGCTGTTTTCGTCGGCATCCACTTGGGACAGGAATTTCTTGTAGTCGTCGATTTGCGCGAGATTTTCCTGCCCTTCGACGTCCGTCCTTGGAGCGCAAAATAGAAAAGCAGGTTGAGCACCAGAAAGCGCCAAAGACATCATCGTTGTGGGCATCCGGCATTGCCGACTGCCCGCCAACGCTACAACCGAAAAATGCTAGGCCTGGTATCGGCGCTGGTCCATGGACGCTGCGGCGCGGTGCTGCCCGGGATGCGGCTGCCGATTTTCTCTATCGTGCCGGAAAGCGTGCGAATGGCCAGGACGAAGCCTCCAAATGTGGCTAAGCCCTCGTACTCCAGAATCCTAAAAGATCCGTGGCCAAGAAAATAGCCTCCTTGAAAGAAAGCAAAAACCATCGCGACCCCGGAGATGGCCCATGCCGGAGCGGACAATCCGGTGTGCGGCGAAAAATACTCCGTGTCGAGAAGAGCCCACCGGAATGCCTTGGCGGCCGCGGCTAGTTGCGCCGTCGTGTCAACGAATTCAACATCGTCTACGCTCTGAAACAGCAATCGGAAGGGCGTCCTCCTCGGCTCAAGTTGCGCAGAGATCCTTCTGCAAGCTTTGTGAGAGAAACAAGATCATCTATTTGCCCGATTTCTAAGTACCCTTTGCAGCCATGTTCACAATGGCGGCAGCCATCGCGCGCGGCAGCCTCCCTCGTTCGCAGAGCCAAGCGGCGACCGCGCGAGAAGCACCAGGGGAGGCTGTAACGCGACGAAGCGTCCTTCGCCGCGCTCTCACATCAGCGACACAAAAAAATAAACAAACACAGAGCCAAATGCCGCGTGTAGCCTATAAATTTGTGCGATATGATCAAATTCGTCCAACCGTGGCCTCCAGCTGTTGCCGCCGATAGATGACCTGAGCGTGCCACATTCGATCATCGCACTGCTTGAACGAAAATTAATTCCTCAGCGGCTTCCCCGTCTTCAGCGTGTGCGCGATGCGCTCCTGCGTTTTGCGTTCGCCGCAGAGGGAGACGAAGGCTTCTCGTTCCAGGTCGAGGATGTACTGCTCGCTGACCAGTTGCGACGAGGTGAGCGCGCCGCCGGCCAGGACGTGGCCGAGTTTGCGGGCGACCAGTGCATCGTATTCCGATATATATTCGCCGCGCAGCATCATGTAGACGGCGAGCTTTGCGCCGGCGCTGAATTCCTCGCCCAGCACGCGGATCGAGGGCTCGGTGGGCGCGGGCGCCGTCTGGCGCCATTCGCCGCGCACCAGGCCCAGGGCGGTTTGTTTGGCATCGGCGACCTGGCGGTCGAGATTCATGGCCACCAGATCGGCGCGGCGCAGGTAGCCCAGCTCGCGCGCCTCTTCCCCGCTGGTCGAGACCTTGGCCATGGCGATGTTTTCAAATACCGGTTTCAGCGCGTGGAAGAGGTCGAGATTTTCCTCGCCTTCGGCGCGTTCGTTGGCGCGGATCAGCATTTCCTTGGTGCCGCCGCCGCCCGGGATCAGGCCGACGCCGGTCTCGACCAGGCCCATGTAGGTTTCGGCCGCGGCGTGAATGCGCGTGGCGTGCAGGACGATTTCGCAGCCGCCGCCGAGCGCCAGTCCCTGCGGCGCGACGACCACGGGCTTGGGCGAGTGCTTGATCGCGAGCGTGGCGTTCTGGAATTGGCGGACCATCAGGTGCAGGTCGTCCCACTCCTGTTCCTGCGCGGTCATCAGGATGAGCATTAAATTTGCGCCGGCGGAAAAATTCACGGCCTGATTGGCAATGACCATGGCGTCGAAATCGGTGCGCAGGCGCCCGAGGCCTTTGTTGATCATGGCGATCAAGTCGCCGCCGATGGCGTTCATCTTGGAATGAAATTCGCAGCAGATGACGCCGTCGCCCAGGTCGATCAGGCTGGCGCCGGAATTTTTCTCGATTTCCTTGGCGCGGTCCTTCAGGGATTTCAGAACGATCACGCCGGGCTGCTGCGGCGCGGGCTTGTAGGATTTGCCGGCCAGATCGAAATACGACGTCTCGCCCTGCGCGGATTCGTAAAACGATTTCTTGCCGGAGGAAAGCACGCCGGCGACCAGCGGCGGCAGCGGCTTGCCTTCCTTTTCCAGTTGCCGGGCCATGGGCTCGACGCCGATGGCGTCCCAGGTCTCGAACGGGCCGAGTTCCCAGCCGAAGCCCCAGCGCATGGCGCGGTCCACGTCCACGATGGAGTCGGAAATTTCCGGAACGCGGCGCGCGGCGTACAGGCACATTTCGGAAAGCATGCCCCAGACGAATTTCTGCGCGTTGTCGCCGCCTTTTCCTTCGAGCGACGGAGCAACCAGGGCGCGCAGCCGCTCGCGCGTGTCTTCGACGGATTTTCCCGCCTCGATCGAAGCGAAGCGCGCCTTCTGCTGCGGGCGGTATTCCATTTTCGCGGGATCGAGGGTGAGAATTTCGGATTCGCCGCCGGATTTTTTCACGCGCTTGTAAAAACCGCCGCCGGTTTTGTCGCCCAGCCAGTTGCGGCGCGCCATTTCCTCGATCAATGGCGGCACGCGGTAGAGTTCGCGCGACTCATCGCCGGGAATGTTGTCGTAAATGTTGCGGACGACATGCAGCAGGACGTCGATGCCGACGATATCGGCAAGGCGAAACGTCGCGGACTTGGGCCAGCCGAGCGCACGGCCCGGTGCAGGCGTCCACTTCCTCGAAGGTCATGCCCAGCTCGCCCATCAGGCGGATCGCATTCAGCATCGAATACGTGCCGATGCGATTGGCGATGAAATTTGGAGTATCCTTGGCGACGACCACGCCCTTGCCCAGGGTGTGATCGCAAAATTGGGTGAGCGCTTCGATCACTTCGGGGCGCGTCGCGGGCCCGGGAATAATTTCGACCAGCTTCAGGTAGCGCGGCGGATTGAAAAAATGCGTGCCGGCCCAGTGCTGCTGCCATTCCTCGGGCAGGCCCTCGGCAATGCGGCCGACCGGAAGGCCGGAGGTATTGGTGGTGACAATCGTGCCCGGCTTGCGCACGGCGGCGACGCGCGAGAGCAGCGCGCGCTTGATCTCCAGATTTTCGGCGACGACTTCGATGATCCAGTCGGCCTCGGCGCAAAGTTTCAAATCGTCTTCCAGATTGCCCGGTGACGATGCGGTTTTCCAGGCCGCGGGTGAAAAACGCGGCGGGCTTCGATTTCACGGCAGCGGCCAGGCCCGCGCGCACGATGCGGTTGCGGACTTCCGGGCTGGCCAGCGGTCAGGCCGCGTTTTGTTTCGTCGGCATTCGGCTCGGCGGGAACGATATCGAGCAGGGCGCACCAGATTCCGGCGTTGGCCACGTGCGCGGCAATGCGCGCGCCCATGGTGCCCGCGCCCAGGACGACGACTTTTTCGATGGATCGTTTCATAGGGCGGCTTTCGGCGGCATGGTTATGCCTTTTTTTTCCGGCGGGCTCCACGCTTCACTGGAACCGTTCAGCGCAAAAGTAGAGCCCAACCCGATGAGCGGAATGAATTCAGGCGCCAGTGCAGGTTACAGAAGCGACAAATCGCGGGTCAACGAGAAACGCCAGAACCGGCGATTTACAGTTACCTTAATTGGATAGCATCGATGAAGCTACACAAAAATAAGAAGAAAGTCCTGGACCGGCTGCAGAAAGCCGTGGAACGCGTGCGCCAATTCGCCTACGCGCAGCCCGCCGCAGGAACCGCCGGGGCGCCCGCGCATCGGGGTGGCGCTCGGAGGAGGATTCGCTCGCGGCATCGCGCACCTGGGCGTGCTGCGCGTGCTGCAGCAGGAAGGAATTCCCGTCGATTTCCTGGCCGGAACCAGCGCCGGATCGATGCTCGCGATCGCCTATGCCAGCGGCCATACCATTCCTGAAATTACGCGCCAGGCCAAAGACACGCGCTTCCGCGATTTCGGCAACTGGAAACTTTCCTGGATGGGCCTGGCCTCAAACCAGAAGCTGGAGCACTATCCGCGAAAATATCTCGGCGTAAGCACATTTGAAGAATTGAAAATTCCGCTGGCCATCGCGGCGAGCGATCTGGGAACCGGCGAGGCCGGTCTATTTCACGCGCGGTCCGCTGGGGCCCGCGCTGCGCGCCTCGTGCGCGTATCCCGGAATGTTCGTGCCCGTGGAAATCGAGGGCCGGATGCTGGTGGACGGATTTCTGGCCGCGCCGGTCCCGGTGAACGCCTTGCGCGTGATGGGCGCGGACATCGTGATCGCCGTGTTTCTGGAAGCGGCGGCCAACCGCAAGCCCTCCAGCATCGTGGATGTCATCGGCACTGTCGTTTGCGATCCTGCAGCGGCACGCGGACCTGGAATGGCGGCGCGACGGCGGACATTATTATCGAGCCGGTGGTGAAGGATTTTCTGTGGGACGATTTTGAAAAGACGCCGGAATTGATGGCCGCGGGAGAAGCGGCCGCGCGCGCCGCGGTGCCGAATATCCGCCTGGCGATCGAAGCGCCAGAATCCGGAGCCGTCCATCCGGACAGAAACGGAATCAGAGCAGCCTGCCGCGGGCAGGCCACGGAAGCCGGGAAATAGGAATTCATTGCGGTGAGGATACTCCGCAGGTAGCACAGCCATCCTGGCTGTGCGGTTTTGTATCTCATCGCAGCGCCTATCAAAATCACACAGCCAGGAGTGGCTGTGCTACGAAAGCCGGTCCCGCGATAAAGTGAAAATCGGCGGCGGGATTCGATGGAATTCACCGGATCCCGCCGCCGTTTTGTTTTCAGTACAACCGGACAGCTACACGCTATCTTCCCGCGCGATCAGAAAACGAATCGCGCGAGCAGATACATGGTGTTGTTTTGAACCGGCGTTGCGCCCAGCGCCATCGTAGTTGGTGCGGCCCGCCGTTGAAGCGCGTGTAGCCCGTGTATTGGAACGTCAGGCTGATGTTCTGAACCGGCCACCAGGAAACGTTTCCGATGTAGCCGGTGCTCTTGGGGTCGCCGTTGGCGCTGCCGAATGATCGGCGCCCGGCCCGATAGACCAACGGATCGGTCGTTCCATCGATATTGAAACAGCCAATGGTGGCCGAAACGCGGTCGCCGAAGTGATACTCCGCATTCGCTTGCACGGTGTTGAGGTGATGCGGCGAGCAGACTAGTCATTCTCGAAACCCGTCAAGTGCCAGCGAAGAATTTTCCCGGATATATGTTCCGCGGAGGGAGAGGATATCGCCGTTGAAGTTGAGGAATGGTGATATCGTCCTGGAAATCGACGGCCCAATCCGTGTAGCGATCTTCCAAGATTCGACGGTCGTACTGGCACGGTTCCCGGAGTAGACTTCACATGCATCCCGTAGGTTCCCACTTCCAGGTAATTGTTTTTCATGGTCTGCTGCCAGGCGACGCGCCAATAGGGAGCAACCCCGCGAATGTGTGATTGGTCGGCTTCTGACTCCGGTAAATGGCTGAGCGGCCCCGATGTGCATGCCGAACGGTACATCGTTCCCCCATGTACAGATGATTGGCCAACATGGCATATGCGCCGATTCCTCGCCACATCCTGGCCAAGCCGCCATTGATGAGGGAGGCAGCCATGGGCGCGGGAGCCCAATTGCTGCCTACCCAGGGATAGCCCCAAGCCGGAGTGCTGTTCCAAAGGTCTTGCACTGTCGGATTGTTGTTGAGCGTGATTCCGTAGGTCATAGTCCTTGCCAGAAAAGCTTCGTGGAATTGGCGTAGCGGACGTCGGAATTATCCCAGGAGAAATGGTCGCTCTGGGCGTCGTAGGTTACCTGAATGAAGCTGCCAACGTGCGTGGCCCAAGCGCCGGCAAGAAAGAGCGAGGCGTCCTCGGGAAACTGAAAACTGCCGTTCTGGGTGCCGGGTTGCGGACGATTTCAGCGAAGTAAACGCGGTATCAAATAGCACCGAAAGCGGGAATGCCTCGAGCATATTCAGCCCACCTTGATTTCCCGAGCCTTTCGAAGTGACCGTTGGCTTTCCCGACATGGTGTAGCCGTTCAGCTTGAACGCCCGGCCCAGAGCGGTCAGTTCGGGCGGGGTCATGTGGCAGGACTTGCACGGAAAACCGGTCTGCCGCGCGTAGCTCGGAATGGCGGAAGCGGTCGGCACCTGGAAGAACAAGCTCACGAACAGCATGAAGAGTGAGCAGAAAATTACGGTCCAGCGGAGATTAAGCTTTTCTGTGTATCATGCTTTTTCCCCTTTCTCTTGATCACTCTAATTCTGAATCAAGACACACCCCTAGCGCAGAAACGCAGTGAGCGTCTTTCAGGACGCCCCACGACGTCCTGTCCCTGCTTACGTCCTGGCAGTGAGTCCCCTACCCCGGTGATAGACAGCTATAAGACGAAAATGCAGCGGCCTCAGGAGCCGACCTTTCCTTTTTTGGCGGGGGCTTTTTTCTTCCCCAACGCG
Source organism: Terriglobia bacterium (assembly GCA_963779275.1). Classification (GTDB taxonomy): domain Bacteria; phylum Acidobacteriota; class Terriglobia; order Acidiferrales; family UBA7541; genus Palsa-360. The sequence continues at coordinate 168,779 of CAVZXL010000010.1, read as the reverse complement.
CGGACATAGGCGACCAGATCCTCGATCTTCGCCTTGTCCAGCGTGCCGCCAAACGGAGGCATGTTGTTTTTTCCCTGATCGATCTGCGTGAAGATTTGAGCGTCGGTCAAGCTTCAGGGCTTCGGCGGCGCGCAGATCTTTTGCTCCCACGGCTTTGCCGATGGGCGTGTCGCCGCTTCCATCGGGCCCATGGCATTTGGCGCAGTTGGTGTCAAACAGTTTCTGCCCTTCCTCGGCCTTGCCCGCCTGTGCCGCGGCGGAGTGAGCGAAGGCAAACAAGAACAACGGAAGAACGGCCAAGGTCCCGATTTTGTATTTCCTCATGATTCTCGCTAGCATCTTGCCTCCGAAAGATTATGGAGATTGCAGATCAAATTACGTTCAAACAAACTGTGCCACAACGGCCCATTCATGATCTGTGACGACACGCACAGGCGTCTGTGATGGGCGTCACAATGGATGTCGAGCCGCCCGCGGAAGGGTAAAGATTCCGCGATCTCTGCTTCGCCCGGGCCGCCGAAGCTCGGGCATTGAACGCGCGCTATGTCTCCACTTAGATCGGAAATCCTGCTGGTCCCCGCCTTTATCCACTCATCGCGAACGCGATGTGACCTGAGGTGTGCGCACAGGGGTGATATTTTCCGGCAAATATTTTTGCGCGCATCTTGCGTTTGACTCAACGCCTGCCCTAAACTTCAAACTTAGGATCTTATTTGGTGCCAGACGCGTTTCGCAGGGTCTTCCCATCCCTGAGTCCCCGCCGGCATAGTCAAAAAATCATTGGAGGAGGTTTCGTGTCCACGCCCCTGGAACAATGGGTGGAATCCGTTGCCCGCTTGACGCGCCCCGCAAAGATTACGTGGTGCGACGGGTCGGAGGAAGAAGCGGCCCGCATGCAGGAGCAATTGATTCGCGAAGGCCAGACGGTTCGCCTGAACGATAAGACCTACCCGAATTGCTACCTGCATCGCAGCGACCCCACCGACGTAGCGCGCACGGAAAAAGTAACTTTTATTTGCACGCGCGACCGCGAAAACGCCGGCCCCACCAATAACTGGATGGCTCCCGCCGAAGCCAAGCAGACGCTGAGCGGCTTGTTTGACGGCTCGATGAAGGACCGCACGATGTACGTGGTGCCCTACATCCTGGGGCCGTCGGCGTCGCCGCAAAGCCGCATCGGCGTCGAAGTGACCGACAGCGCGTACGTGGTCGCCAGCATGAAGATCATGTCCCGCATGGGCAAAGTGGCGCTGGACCGCCTGGGCAGTTCCTCCGATTTTGTTCCGGGAATGCATTCGCTGGGCGATCTGCAGTCCGGACCGCCGCTACATTGCGCACTTCCCCGAGGAAAAATTGATCTGGAGCATCGGCTCGGGATACGGCGGAAACGCGCTGCTGGGAAAAAAATGTTTCGCGCTGCGGATCGCGAGCTGGATGGCGCGCGAGCAGGGCTGGATGGCCGAACACATGCTGATCCTGGGGCTGGAATCGCCCGGCGGAAAAGTGACCTACATGGCCGCGGCGTTCCCCAGCGCCTGCGGAAAAACCAATCTGGCCATGATGGTTTCGGCGCTGGAAAATGAAGGCTACCGCGTGTGGACCATCGGCGACGACATCGCCTGGCTGCAAGTGGGCGCGGACGGATACCTGCACGCGATCAATCCCGAAGCCGGATTCTTCGGCGTTGCCCCGGGCACGAACGAAAAAACAAATCCGAACGTGATGTCCGCGATTCGCAAGAATTCCATTTTCACGAATGTGGCCATGACTTCGCGGCAGGAACCCTGGTGGGAAGGCATGGACGGCACATCCCCCCACGGACCTGCTGGACTGGCAGGGACGCCAGTGGGATTCCTCGAAAGGCCCCGCGGCGCAGGCCAATTCCCGGTACACGGTGCCGGCCGTTCAATCGTCCTCGATCTCTCCCCGCTGGGAAGATCCCGGAGGCGTGCCGATTTCCGCGTTTATTTTCGGAGGCCGCCGCGCGCGCCTGGCTCCGCTGGTCTACGAAGCCAACAACTGGCAGCACGGCGTGTACGTGGCCGCGACCATGGCTTCGGAAACCACCGCGGCCATTACGGGAGCGGTGGGCGTAACGCGGCGCGACCCCATGGCCATGCTTCCCTTCTGCGGCTACAACATGGCCGATTATTTCGGACACTGGCTGGAAATGGGCCGCAATATTCCGCATCCGCCCAAAATTTTCCACGTGAACTGGTTCCGCAAGGGCGACGACGGAAAATTCCTCTGGCCGGGCTATGGCGAAAATGTCCGCGTGCTGAAATGGATGCTGGAGAGAATCGAAGGAAAGGCCGCGGCCACCGAAACCCCCATCGGAGTTGTGCCGACGCCGGATGCGTTGACTCTGGACGGGCTCAACGTCACCCGCAAGACCATGCAGGAACTGCTGAGCGTCGATCCCGCCGCCTGGACCAAAGAGCACGAGGATGTTGGACGCTTCTTCCAGGAATTCGGCGATCGCCTGCCCGACGAACTCCGCGATGAGCACAGCCGCCTCGGCGAGCGGCTGCAGCAGCGTTCCGGCAGGGACCAAGTAATTCCGGTAGATGCGAGTTAGCCCCTTGCAAGGCGGCGCCGGCGTCTCGCCGGCGCCGTAATTCGACGCCGCTTCCAGCAAACCGCGCCGCGCGACGCACGCCGGCGCCACTTCAGCATATTGACAATATACGAGACACCTGTCACGATCAGTTCCAATTTGAGACTTAGTACATTTACTCGCGCAAGTCCAATGCGATCTAAATTTGCGCAAAACCGCAAGTTCAGCTTGTGTTCGTTTTTGCGCGCTGGTAACATCCGCAACTTCGCACTCCATTTACGATCGAACATGCGCGAAAACAAAAAACTCGCTCCCTGCGCAAATCGTGTTTGTGGACCTCGGCCTTCTCCTGATTTTCGGATGCGGCCTTATCGGGATGCAGTCTGGGCTCGACCAGCGCGGCGATGCGCGGCCAGGAGCTATTTCAAAACTGCGTGCCGTGCCACCAGGCGGATGGATCGGGCAATCCCGAGATTGGCGCGCCGAACATCGCCGGAATGAAAGCCTGGTACGTGCAGGCGCAACTCCAAAAATTCCGAGCCGGCACGCGCGGGATGCACTTCAGCGACGTGGAAGGCATGCGCATGAGGCCGATGGCGGTGAGCCTGGTGAGGATGACGACGTGAAGCTCGTGGCGCAGTATGTGGAAACCCTGCCGCCTGTACAACATGCCGCCATCGCTCACCGGCGACGCCCAGGCCGGGGACAACCTGTTCCACCTCTTGCGCCGCCTGCCACGGAGACAACGGCGAAGGCAATGACGATCTGTAAAGGCGCCGCGGCTTGCGGGAGTGGACGACTGGTACCTGGCGACACAGCTGCGAAAATTCAAGGCGGGATTCGCGGCAATAGTTCCAAGGATATCGAAGGCCGCTTGATGCGCCCAATGGCGCGAATCCTGACCGATGAGGACGCCATTCGGAATGTGATGGCATACCTCGATACGCTCAATCCCTAGGCCGGCGCACCCGGAGACAATCAAGCCACATGGAACAAGCCAATTCGCCCGCGGATCAGATGGCCAAGACCGTATTTTGGATTGTGATGTTCTCCGCCGTGGCATTTGTCGCGGCGGCTGTTGATTCTGGTGGGGTAACCGGAGCCATTATGCTGGAGCGTTATTTCACGGCAGCTTCCACGTACGCGCATAGCATCGATCACTTATTTCTGCTGATCGCCGCGCTGGTGGGATTCTGGCTGATCGTCGCGGAAGTGGTCCTGTTCGCGACTGGTCTTCAAGTATCGGGAAAAAGAAGGCCGGCCGACGCGGCACATTACCGGTGAGGAAAAAGAGCTGCACCGGTGGATTACGATTCCGCACATGCTGGTAATTCTCTGCGATATCGTGATCATCGTTCCGGCCATCCTGGTCTGGTACAACATCAAGCAGGCGCAGCCGCCGGCCGACCAGACCGTGCGCGTGTACGCGCAGCAGTGGGCCTGGAGTTTTCAGGAACCCGGCCCGGACGGAAAACTGGACACGGAGGACGACATCCGCACCGTCGGCGAACTGCACGTGACCGTAAATACGACGTATCATTTCGAGCTGATGTCGCGCGACGTGGTGCACAGCTTCGCCATTCCATCGTTTCGCCTGAAACAGGACGCCCTGCCCGGCCGCACCATCACCGGCTGGTTCCGCCCGAACCGCCTGGGAACCTATGACATTCAATGCACGCAGATGTGCGGACTGGGCCACGCGCTGATGGCCGGACGCGTGATCGTCGAGACTCAGCAGGACCATGCCGCGTGGCTGATGCGCAACGCGAATCCATCGCTGGCGGAGCCAGCCGGCCGCCCCGGCGCCCGCGCCCGAAAACGCCACGATGGCGGAGGTGCGGCGATGAGCGAGCAGATGCAGCACGCCGGACACGATCACGCCGGACATGATCACTCCGAACCCGGATTTTTTCTGAAATACTGCTGGTCCACCGACCACAAGATGATCGCCATGCAGTACCTGTTCACGGGCATGGCTCATGGCCATGATCGGCGGTTTTCTGGCCTACGTCTTCCGCATGCAGCTGGGATTCCCGAACCATAGCGTGCCGGGTTTCGGGCTGGTCACGCCGGGCCGGTACAACGCGGTGGTCACCATGCACGGCACGATCATGATTTTCTGGGTGGCCATGCCGGTGCTGATCGCGGCCTTCGGAAATTTCCTGATCCCGCTGATGATCGGCTGCGACGACATGGCGTTTCCGCGGATCAATCGCCTGTCGTATCAGATTTTTCTGCTGAGCGCGATCGTGCTGCTGGGATCGTTCGCTGGTGAAGGGCGGCGCGTTTGGCGGCGCCTGGACGGCCTATCCTCCGCTCTCCTCCACCGGCGCCTACAACCTGACGCCGCTCGGCGCGGTGTTGTGGCTGGTGGCGGTGGCGCTGGAATTCGTGGCGTTTCTGCTGGGCGGCATCAATTTCACCGTGACGGTGATGAACAGCCGCGCGCCCGGCATGAAGATGTTCGACATCCCCATCCTGATCTGGATGATCGTGCTGGCCACGGTGATTTTCATGGCGTCGGCCGGGCCGCTGATTGCCGGCGCGGTCATGCTGCTGTTCGACCAGACCATGGCCACCGGATTTTACGATCCGCACGCGCGGCGGCGATCCGCTGCTGTGGCAGCACCTGTTCTGGTTCTTCGGGCATCCGGAAGTGTACGTGGTGCTGCTGCCGGCCATGGGCATCGTGGCCGAAATCATCGCGGTGTTCGCGCGCAAAAAATTGTTCGGCTACAAGTCCATGCTGTACTCGACCTGGGGAGTCGGCATCCTGAGCTTTGTGGTCTGGGCGCACCATCAATTTGTCGCGGGAATCGATCCGCGCATGGCCAACGTCTTCACGGTCACCACGCTGCTCATTTCCATCCCGGTCGCCGAACTGGTGTTTCTGTATATCGCCACGCTTTACGGCGGGTCGATTCGACTCGATACGCCCATGCTCTGGGCGCTGGGGTTCCTGGCGGAATTCCTGATCGGCGGCGTGACCGGAATTTTCCTGGGCTCCTCCGGCACGGACATCTACCTGCACGACACCTATTTCCTGATCGCGCATTTTCATTACACGTTCGTGCCCATCGCCATCATTTCAGTTTTTGCCGGCATCACTTTCTGGTATCCCAAGATGTTCGGCCGGATGATGAACGAAACGCTGGGGAAAATTCATTTCTGGGGCACGGTGATCCCCTTCAACGTGATTTTCATTCCGCTGTTTATGACCGGCGTGGCGGGCGACCAGCGACGCATTTACAGCTACGCGCAGTTCGCCGAGCAGTCGCGGCCCGCGCTGCAGCATTTGCGCACCATGTCCACCATCGGGCTGCTGGTCATGCTGTCGTTCCAATTGGTTTTCCTGTTCAATTTCTTCTGGAGCATGCGCAACGGCAAGCGCGCCGAGGCCAATCCCTGGAGGTCCACCACGCTGGAATGGACCGTGCCTTCGCCGCCGCCGCACGGAAATTTTGCCGAGATGCCCACAGTCTATCGCGGCCCTTATGAATATGGTTTGCCGGGCCGCGCCGACGACTACTGGCCCCAGAACGCGCCCAATTAGGCCCGCGGAGAGACCGACGACGATGAGCGCCACCGCCAAACCCATTGCCAACACACGCAGCGTCACGGGCATTCCCACCGCGCGCCTGATTACCTGGTGGGTGATCGCCTCGGAAATCGTGATCTTCGGCGGATTGCTGGCCTCCTACCTGATGCACCGGCTGGGGCACCCGGAATGGGCGGCGTCCGCGTCGCATACCAACACCTGGGCCGGCGCATTCAATACTTTTGTGCTGCTCACCTCCAGCTTGTGCGCCGTGCTGGCGCACAAAGCGGCGGACGCCCTGGATGGGCCGCGCGCCGCGCGATTGCTTCGCCTGACGGCTCTGGGCGGAGTGATCTTCCTGGTGGTCAAGGGATTTGAATGGACCACGGATATTCGTGAGGGTTTGTGATCTCCTCCGGCGGCTTCTGGTCTTACTACTACACGCTGGCCGGGCTGCACGGCCTGCACGTGCTGGCCGGAGCTGTGATCATGCTGATCGTTGCCTCGGATGCGGCGAAAAACCAGGAGCTGCAGCGCGTGGAGTGCATCGGGCTGTACTGGCATTTCGTCGATATCGTCTGGATTTTCCTGTTCCCGCTGCTGTATATCGCGCGGTGAGGGAGACCGGTGAGAGAGAATTATGACTAGCGAATCCCACGTCCACCATCCCAATTACGTGAAGATCTGGGCCGTTCTGGTCGCGCTGCTCGTCGTCAGCGTGGTGGGCTCGCTATCCAGCATGCGAGCCGTGGTGCTGGTCGCGGCCTTTGGCGTCGCGATTGTGAAAGCGTACCTGGTGGCGAAAAATTTCATGCACGTCACGGTGGAAAAGCGCTGGGTTCCCTATCTCCTGGTGGTGATGATCGCCTTCGTGGTGATCCTCTTCGCTGGAGTTGCGCCCGACGTCATGCGCCATGCCGGCCTGCATTGGAGCAACGACGCCGCGAAACAATCGGTGGAAACGGGAATGAAGGCGGCGGCAAAACATGAGTAGCCAGACGGCCATCACGGATTCGCAAATCGCGCTCGCCGCGCAAACCTCGGCCAAGCGGGTGCCCAATTCCGTCCTGGGCATGATTATCTTTGTGGCCACGGAAATCATGTTTTTCGCGGGACTGATGAGCGCGCATACCATCGCCAAGGCCACGGTCCTCGGCGGCGTGTGGCCCCCCGCGGGCCAGCCGCGCTTGCCAATCGAGCGCACCGCGATCAACACGGCGATTTTGCTGCTGAGCGGAATTTTGCTGTTGATCGGCAATCGCCGCATGAGTACGCACCGCGAAAGCGCGCTGCGGTATGTAGCCGGCGCGATTGCCTGCGGGATTGCGTTTGTCGGCGCTGCAGGGCGTGGAATGGGTAGCGCTGCTGCGCGAAGGGCTGACGATGACGTCCAGCAGCCACGGCGCGTTCTTCTATCTGATTGTGGGAGCGCATGCGCTGCACGCAGTCGCCGCGATTATCGCGCTGACCTGGGTTTACGTCGCGATGCGCGCGGGGAAATTCGTGCCGTCCACCTTTGCCGCCACGCAAATCTTTTGGTATTTTGTGGTGGTCGTGTGGCCCGTGATTTATTTGCGGGTGTATCTATGAAACTCCGAACGATTGCCGCTGCCGCCGCGCTTTTCCTGATCCCCGCCGCGGGCTGGTCCTGCCCCGCGTGCATGGTGAACGATCCCAAGACGGCCAGCACCTACCTCGGAATGACCCTGATCATGAGCGCCCTGCCGCTGCTGCTGATTGGCGGCCTGGGCTATTGGTTTTATCGACGGCAGTCGTAGCCCGCCTTTCACGAGAGCAACGGGCGCCCACCATCACTTACAGTAGTGTGCGCTGCTCAACAAAGCCCTCGAGATTGTGGGCCGGTTGTCAGGGGCATCCGCCTAACGGCCATGCCCCTACGGCTGCAACGTCACGAGACCTCGTAAAGAATTATTGAATTCGCGAGCGATTCGCACGCGAGCTAGTAAGAAATCCGGTCTAGTCGTGGTCGGGATGTTCGTGGCGCCAGGTCCAATATTCCCTCTGCTGCTTGTGCTTCGCCTTGTTGTAGTTCTTGTTGTACTTGGGGTGGTCTGCCGTGGAATAGCAGTATACGAGCGATCCTCGCGGTCGTCCCAGTTATGGTAGTCCTTGTGGTCGCGATCGTAGACCCGGACGCTGACCGATTGTGGCGCGGCGTTGGCGCTGATCGCCATCGGAGCGATCATGGCGGCGGTCAGAAGAACGGAACTCAGAAACAGTCTCTTGCTTAGCATTGTGTCTCCCTCGAGCCGGAATTCCGATTATGAATTCCCGGCGTGAAGGGAGTATGGGACCGCAACCTTGAGGCGTCTGTTCAATACCGCTCACATGCGTATTCTTGTGTCTGCTTGCGCCGCGCGGGGCGATTGGGAATGTCCACGCGGCGGCAGGGTCAGTGGCTGGATTCCGGCGGAAACCAGGAAACTTTCAAACGAACCGCACATTTTGCGGCGCAATTTCCTCGCTGACCACGGTGAACTGCGTTAGGTTCGCCATCCCGAACGACGTGGTCATGGCAACGTCGGAAGCGTCGCGGCCGGCGGCCATCAGGACGCGGCCGTAACGCGGCTGGTTATGCCGCGCATCGAACGTCCACCAGCGGCCTTCCAGGTACACTTCAAACCAGGCGCTGAAATCCATGGGCGAGGGCGCGGCGGGAACCCGGATATCGCCCAGGTAACCCGAGGCATAGCGCGCGGGAATATTCAGGGCCCGGCAGAGGGTGACGGCGAGGTGGTGAAAATCCCGGCAGACTCCAGAGCGCTCGGCATACACGTCGAGCGCGGTCTTCGTGGCGCGGGCATATTGATATCCGAAATTGACGATTCGAGTGCACCCAGTCGCAGATCGCCTGCACTCTTCCCCATCCCGGCGCGATCCCGCCGAACAGCTCCGTGGCAATCGTCGCGAAACGATCCACCTCGCAATAGCGGCTGTTGAGCAGGTAACCCAAAATGTTGTGAGGCAATTCCTGTACGGGAACCTCGCGCGCGCTGTAATTTACCGGGTCGGCGAAGCCCGCATCCTCGAGCAGCATGGAATTGCTCAGGCGGAGGGCACCCTGCTGCGCGACGAACCGCGTGCAGCGATTCCCGAAACTGTCGATGAACGTTTCCACCGGAGTCCACGGCTCGATGCAAATTTCGTCCGGCGCGCGCAGATCGGCGGCTCGGGATGGATGGACGTGCAGCAGCGCGACCATCGCGACAGGAGCGGGAATGGCAAACCGGATGTCGTATCCCAGGCGCAGGATCATGGTTTTGGTCGAGTCCTTGGCGCGTCTTGGCGGGATTCGATGGTAACAGCATCCGGTATGTATGCCTACGGCTCTTAGAACGACGGGTGGGCCAAACTTCGGTAAGCTCGATCGATCGGGAAATGGGAGGAGCAGGTTTCCGGTATGGGCGCTTCCCATGCGCCGGGCGCCTGCTCCTATTCCTCCTCCTGTGATTCCTGCTCCTCCTACAGCGAGCCCAAAAACTGATACAGCAAGGCTTTTTTGCGCGGGAGTCAGCCGCTCAAATCTGCGCTCTTCGTCAGCCGCTTCGCCGCGATGGCTTTCGATTGCTTCCGTGTAAGTCGCCCGACTGCGCGTCGTGCATGAGCTGGGTTCGCGTTCCAAGCCCCCAGAGCGGCATGGTGCGAACCTTCTGCGCCGTGTCGTCCGGCCCGTTCTGGACGATGCCGTCGCCGGTGCCAATGTTATGCAGCAGGAAATCGCCGAACGGATGAAACTGCTTTCCGCCGATGGCGTCGCCGACAATGAGCGACCCGCCAAGAATGGACGTTCCGGAAGGAGCGGTCATGAGCGTCTCAACGTGGCAGGAATTGCAGCCGAGCGATTCGAAGACCGCCTGCCCGGAGGTGACCTGCGGCGTGATCGGCCCGCGAGGCGGAACCTTCAGCGATCTCATGAACACCGCGAAGGTATGGACGTCATCCTGAATGTCGTTCGGCTCGGGAGCATTGGGGTCGGTGCAAACGCCGGTCACCGCTTCGTCGGGGAACAACGCGTTGGTGAAGCCCATTTCGTTGATGTACGCGTCGCCGGAAAACGAGAGCAGCGAAGCGTGCTGGTCCTTCCAGCCGAATCGCCCGATCGCGGTCACGCCGTTGAGTTCGACGACGGGAACCTCGATCGCTTCGCCGCCATTCTGTTTCGCCAGGGCCAGCAGCGTTGCGTCCGGCACCGCTTCCACGAATCCATCGCCGAACAGCGGAAGCGCGAGCCTGGTGGCGCGGATGTTATCCGCGTCGGTCAGTTGCTCCTGCGCGTCGCGGCACGTGGCGCGTTGATTGATCAGCGAGCGATTGGGAACCGGCGTGCCGTTCGCCAGGATGGCGGTCGCCGCAACAAATGTGCCGCTTGAGCCGTTGGTGTCGAAGCGGTGGCGCGCATCGCCGCGTCCCATGCGGCCGGCCTCCCTCGTAGTGGCCCGCGCGCAACTCCAGCACCTGCGCGGCGCCGCCCACCGCCTGGTTCTGGTGGCAGTTGACGCAGGAAACGTCGTTATAGGTCGGCCCCACTCCGGTATCGGGAGTTTCTGTTTCGCTGAACGCATCGATCGCGTCGTTCATTACATTTTGGCCGCAAAACCGTTGGTCAACCCGTCGAACCCGCCGGCGCTTCCGGAATCGTATCGGCGCTGATGACCATGGCCAAGCGCAAGCAGCGCCAGGGTTGCCGTGCTTACTACCGCCAGTAAAGTGCGCTTATTGTGATTCATCACCCCTCCATCACTTTGCGGTGAGCGGCATGGCTTGGACGCATGCGCGTCACGCGCGAAAATTCGTGCGAATTCGGACTGGGCGGCCCAAAGAACGACATTTGATTGATCGACCGGATCTACCAGTTTCGTTAGAGGATATTGTCGCGAATGAAACAGACCTACTGGCCGAATGGCCCGTTCTGGTACAGGTGCGGCACAATCCGTGACATATGCCATCGCGAGGACCGTGCGCGGAGGCGACACGTTCCCGCTAATGCGGGTGCTGCGGAGGTCCCTTCTCGGGGCTTGGGTTGCGCCTGCGGGAGGGGGTTCCCGAACTACGAAGCGCCTCGATACGACGGGTGGGAAGCGGCGATTTTTTGCGGAGGCGTAATCGCCGCCAGCGTGGCTGAGGGAGCGGCACGATGAGCGGTTCAGATTCTTACGGAAACAAAAAAGCCGGGCGCGAGGCCCGGCTTTTTTGTTTGGATTTGTTCCCGTGGCTAGAAATTCAGCTTCAAGCCAAACTGAATTTGGCGTGGGTCAGTCCGCAGTGGTGTCCACCACGGCCGCGTTGTTGGCGCCGCTCCCGTTTAAGTTGAAAATCGCCTCGTTGTTGAGAGGAGGAAGGAAGCTGGGATGGTTGAGGACGTTGAACATCTCGACCCGGAACTGTGCGCTGATCCGCTCGGTCATGCGAATGTTCTTGAAGATCGAGAAGTCCATGTCGAAAAGTCCAGGGCCGTCAATTTGGTTTCGTCCCAGATTGCCGATGGCGTTCGGGCAGAAGACCTGCCCCGCAGGAGCCGGCGTAGCGGGAGCCGAATACGTGCCGCCTGCCACGATGGGAGTGCACTGCGCGGCCATAGCCGCTGGGACGCTGGGAAGCGTGAAGCAGTTCAGGTTAAGGTACTGCAAGCCCTTGGGACCTGCAGACTTCCAATTTGCGTTCACGGGATTGCATCCGGGGACCATGGATACGTACGCCTGATTGGCATCCCCTGTCGCCCTGTTATAGGGGTCGAGGCCAATAACCGGGGTGAAGGGCGAGCCGGATTGGGCCGTGATGATCGTGCCCACCTGCCATCCGCCCACGATATTTGACATGAACCCTGTTTGCTGCCAACCGTGGGAATCGTGTAGATGAAGCTAACCACGCCGTTTTGAGAAATGTTGTAATCGCACAGCCCTTTTGTGAGGCGGTGGTCAAAGTAAAAGTAGTCGGGAATGGAATTCTGGAACGGGTCGTTGAACGCCATGTTCGAGCCCGTGTCCTCGCACTTGGACCAGGTATAGCTGCCCTGCAGCTGCAATCCGTGGCTCAACTGTTTGGTGACGCCCGCCTGCAGGCCGTGATACCAGCCGCTGTTGTCCCACAGACGCGCGCGCATGCTGCCAACAGCCGTATCCAATTTTCCGACGGAATTTGCCGGGAACAGATAACTGCCACCAGTCAATGTCGGCAACTGGTAATTGATGTTGTCCGGCAGGTCGGGCAGATGGATGCTGCGCGATCCGACATAGCCCAGCGTCACCCTCAAGTTGGAAGTGATCTGCCGCTGGACGTTCAAGTTCCAGTTCATCGCGTATGCCTGGGGCGGATTCTGTGGCACGTACACGACGTTTGCGCTCGAAGAGCCGAATTGCTTTGAGCACACTACAGGGAAATCGCCTTTGGGGCACGCGGCCGATGGCGCCGAAAGCCCGCTGGCGCTTACCTGGTTTGTGAACGGGAACTGGGCAGGCAACGTTTGCGTGTAAGTCCACGGGATCGGCAAAACATCGAACATACCGAACCCGCCGCGAACGGCGGTCTTTCCATCCTTAAACGGATCCCACGAGAACCCGACCCGCGGCTCCAAATTCTTAAGCGTTGGATTCCCAATCCAGAGATGCGGAACCGCAGTCGGCAATTCCGTGCCGATCACGCTGGGACTCAGGCTGGTAAGAACCGCAAAGCGGCCGGATGCCTCGGAAGGAAGCGAGACCGGCTCGTACCGGAGTCCGATATTGATCGAGAGGTTGGGTTTCGCCTTCCAATCGTCCTGCGCGTAAAAGCCGAAGGCGGTGTTTCGCGCGCCGACTTCATAGGCGTTGCCCGGCTGCAATTCCTGTACTTTGGACGGCGCGTCGGTGAGGAACGCCGTGAGGTTGCTGAACGTGAACTGCCCGTTCGGACGCTGCAGGGTCGCCGCGTTGAATTGAATGCGTTCCACCGCGGCTCCAAATTTGAACGAGTGCGCTCCTTTCGTCCAGAAGGCGTCGTCATAGAATTGGAACGAATTGGAGACCAGAAAGTTTTGCGAGGCGCTGCCCACCGAAGCGATCGGCGAAATGCCGCCCGATCCAAAGGCGACGATGGGCGAGGCAATTCCGGGCCTGACGCCAAGCGATGTGTCCGCGGCGATTGGATTGAGCGCCCCGACGACTCCGCCATTAATTCCGTGCGACCGGCTGTAACCGAATCGCGCGGTATTCACCAGCGTGGGGCTGAAGATATGGGTTTCCTCGATACTGTACATCTGCCGGTAGCTAAACAGCGAGGAAATGACGTTCAACAGCGGGTCGGGCTGCGTATAGGGTCCACGATCAAACAGCCAGCTTCCAGCCAGCGTATCGTTGTCCGAGATGTGATGGTCCACTCGCGCGGTTGCGTAGTTCTCCTTGAGGTTCAGGACGCCGGCCGTGGGGAACGATACGGTATCGCCCGACGGCGAGACGGTCGCACCCGACGAAGGCGGCGTCGGCCAGAAACCGAAGTACGGCTTTACGAAGAGAGATACTCCGTTCGCATCGGTGTAGGCAGTCGGCGTCAGATGGACCTGCGAGGCCGGCGCGCACAGTGAACAGAGAAACCCTGCTTCGGCGTTCGCCGAGGGCTCGGTAATCTGCACCGTGTTGCTGCGGTGCTGCTCGACTCCTTCATAGGCGCCGAAGAAAAACGTCTTGTTCTTGATGATGGGTCCCCCGATGGCGCCGCCATACTGGTAGCGCTCGAACGGCGGGATCGGTTTGGTCTTGCTATCGAAATAATTCTTGGCGTCGAGGCTGGCGTTGCGCAGGAAGCCGAAGGCCGTCCCGTGGAAATCGTTGGTGCCCGATTTCGTGATGGAGTTGATCACCGCGCCGGAGGTGCGCCCGTACTCGGCGGTGTAGTCGGTGGTGAGAACGGAAAATTCCTGGATGGCGTCGGTGCCGAGGTTTGCGCCGATGACGCTTCCCGGCGATCCGTTCGTATAATCGTTGATGTTGATTCCGTTCACGCGATAGCTGTTCTCATAGGGGCTGTGGCCGGAGTCGGTCAGCTGGTTTCCGAAACCGCGATTGGCGCGGTTGGTGGTCGGCGAACTCGTGCTCGCCTGCGTGCGCACGGTGTTGACTCCCGGTTGCAGGGTAGCCAACTGCGTCCAGTCGCGGCCGTTCAGGGGCAACTCGCGCACGGTGGTGGCATTTACCTGCGCGCTCAGCGTTGCGGAAGTCAGCTCGACGGTCGGCGCCGTTCCCTCGACGGTCACGGTTTGCGTCGCCTCGCCAACCTTCATGGTCATGTTCAGGGATTGTTGCTGGCCGACGGAAAGAGTGAGATTGGACTGCACGGCCTTGGAAAATCCCGCGGCTGAAACCGCAACTTCATAGCTTCCCGGGAATCAGGTTGGGCGCCGAGTACAGGCCGGCGGAGTCGGTGGTTACGGTCCGGACGATGCCGGTCCCCATATTCTTGATGGCGACTTCGCGCTCCGGTAATGATCGAGCCGGATGGGTCGGTCACGGTGCCTGAAAGCGTCGCCCCTGTTACCTGCGCCGCGGCGGGTGCGGAAGAAAATAAGAAAAATGCCAGAGTAAAAAATGTGGCCAGCGTCACTGCGCACTTCTTGAACGTGGAACCCCTGAGGGTCATTCGGAAATCTCCTTTGGAAGGGACGAGACTCACCTCGGCCCACATCGCTATTACGTGCTTCAACTAAGACCTTGATCACTCGGGGTTTGCTAATGAAATGGAGTAAAACTTATTGATGCTAGATATACACGCAAACATCGGCACTGTCCAGCATTTTGGGGCGCTAATGTAGGCTTAACGTTTCGCTTTTCCTCGAGTTATTGCATGAAAACCTTCGGGACCGCCGCATTTCTCCCAGTTGAACATTGGCCACGGCTGAATTATTCTTTTTCAGTTAGAGGTGCATTATGCATGGGGCCCGCCGAATCTTTGTCTCCGCAGCCGCGATCCTGTGCTTCCTGGTTTTCTCCCGGCCCCTGCGCGCGCAGACAAACTGGGGAGCGAGCCCGGCGGCTCCGGCCGCAAACCCCGGGGCGGCGAACGCGACGGCCCCGGCAACCGCGCCCGGCGCCACGGCGGCCGCCGGAAAGACCTACGAACTGGACGTCCCCGCCACGACCCTGTGGCTCGATACGAAGATCGACCTGCTCGCGGGCGCCGAAATTCAGTTCACCGCCACCGGCACGGCCTCGTATCCCTCCACCGATTCGCAGGGGCAGGCGAAAACGCAATCCTTCGGCGCCGCGGGTCTTGCCCGAGGATGGCGGGACCTGGTCCGTCAGTATCCGGTGGCAAATTCCGGACACGGCGCGCTCATCGGGCGCGTGGGATCAAGCGACGGTTCGCAGCCGTTCGCCATCGGCCAGGACCAGAAGTCGGACATTCCCGTGCCAGGCCGGCTTTTTCTGGGCCTCAATCAGGGGATGAAGGAAGCCGCCACGGCGCAAGGCTCGTTCCACGTGACCATCGCGGTGCTGAACGCCGGCACGGGCTCGGCAGGCGCGCCGTTTTTGCCGGACACTCCCGTCAGCAGCATAACCTCGGATCATGCTTGGAAAAATTCCGCGACGCGTCTCGGACCCCTCCGGCAATCCCGGCGACATGGTCAACATCCTGATCGTCGGATCGCAGGACGAAGTGACCGCCGTGTTCAAGGCGGCCGGTTGGGTGCAGGTGGACAGTTCCGTGACCAGCACGATTCTGAACGGCGCGCTGGCCACATTTTCCAAGGAGGCCTACCTGACCATGCCCATGAGCCAGCTCTTTCTTTTCGACCGCGCGCAGGACTACGGCTTCGCGCACGCCGAGCCCGTGAAAGTGGTCGAATCGCGCAATCATCTCCGCGCCTGGAAATCTCCGTACGAAGCGGCCGGGCGGCCGGTCTGGTGCATTGCCGCCACGCACGACATCGGCTTCGAGCGCGACCAGCGTAACAACGGCCTCACGCACAAAATCGATCCCGCGATCGACGGCGAGCGCGAATATGTGAACGACACGCTTTCGAGCACGGGCCTCGTGGTTCAGCGCACGCACGTCACCCCGCCCAACCCGCTCACCATGGCAAAGACGGCTACCGGCGGCGAATTCCATTCCGACGGGCGCATACTCATTCTGGTGCTCAAAGACACCGCCGGCGCGGCGAATTAGCGCGCGACTGGTTTTGCTGCCTCTACGAATGTCCAACGAAGAAGTGAGGATCCGTTCATTCCTTTAGGATTCCTCACTTCGTTCGATGACGTTTTTTCAGTTTCAGCAACGCCGCACGCAATTATTTGCAAAAAAACCTGCGAGCGCCACTGCACGTCTGCCAAATTGGCAAAGTCGTTGCGTCCGGGACAAGACCAGCGTACGATGCGCGCACGAGCGGCCCCAACGGGAAATTCCATTCAGCTGAATTTGTTTTCTCACAAGGAGCTCACGACCATGAGTTCAACGGCAAAAGTCAGCAGAAGAGATCTGATCAAAGTCGGGCTGGCCTCAGCCGCGATTCCCGCTGTTGCCGGCCTGGCCGGTTCGCCCGCCGCCGCCGCAGGCGCAGGCAAAATCTGAAGTTTCCTTTGCCGCCATCCCGGGACAAAAAGGCGTGCAGGACGTCTTCGGGGCCTACGACGTGGACCCGACCTGGCCGCAGCCCTTGACGGCACTGCCCGGAAATGAACAGTGGACCTGGGGATCGGGCGAAGGCGTTTTCGCCGAGAGCCCGGACCGCGTCTTCATCCTGCAGCGCGGCGAATTGCCGAACATCAAACGCCCAAAGGAAATCGACCTCCCGCAACTTGGGCCGAGCCTCGGGTTTCCCATCGGCCGCCTGCCGTGGCGCGACGCCACGTCGGCCAGCCCACCAGGACAGCTCGACGGCCCGAACCGCGGAACCGAAAATGTCGACTGGCGCTGGCAGCACTGCATCGTCGGCGTGAACGCCAAAGGAGAGATCAAGGAGACCTGGCCCGAGTGGGACAGCATGTTGCGGCGGCCTCACGCGATCTATATCAATCCTTACGACAAGGAAAAAAATGTGTGGCTGGTGGACGACTACCGGCACGCCATTTTCAAATTCACCCACGACATGAAAAAGTTGATCATGACGCTCGGCACGCCCAATGTGATCCGGCGCCGACGCCACGCACTTCTCGCGGCCGACTTATCTCGCGTGGCTGCCCGACAGCACCATGTTCGTGGCGGACGGATACACCGGCACGCGCGTCGCGAAGTTCGACAAGGACGGCAAGTTCATCGGCGAATTTGGCCAGAAGGGCACGCCACCGAACGAGACGCGTCCTGGCTACATCAACGGCGTGCACGGAGTTGCGGTGGACGTTCCCAGCGGCCGCGTTTTCGTCAACGATCGCTACAATCACCGCGTGCAGGTGTTCGACGTCAGCGGCAAATTCGTAAACATGTGGAAAGTGGGCGATCCGCCTTCCGACGTGCACTGCCTGCACCTCGCCGCGGCCGACCGGCACCTGTGGCTTTTCGATCGCGGCACAAACAAAATGATCAAGTACGACCTGGAGGGCAACTTCCTGTACTCCTTCGGCACGTTCGGAGATTTTCCGGGCGGATTCTGGGGCGTGCATGGGATGGACGTGGACCAGGAAGGCAATTTGTACGTGGCCGAAGTGGACAACGGGCGGGCGCAGAAATTCGTGCCCAGGAAAGGCGCGAACCCGGCCATGCTGATCGGCCCGGCGGTCAAGCCGGTTTAGTTCCGATTTATTCCAGGGTCTTGGCGTGGAAGGCGGCGATCTCGCCGTCTTCCACGCTGCAATCCACCTCGATCGGCTTGCAGCAGACCTCGCAATCCTCGATATAAATTTGCCGCCGGACGGAAAGGTCCAGGATCATCGAAATCTGTTGTCCGCAGTACGGGCAATCGAAAAAATGTTCCACGTGGAATACGCCTCGCCCACGCTGTCTTAGAGAATCGAATTCAATTTCGGCGTCAATCGTGACGTGCGTCTGGTCGAAGCCATTGATGGCATAGGCCTGCCCGGACACCTGCGAAAAATGAAGATAGCGGCTGATGTGGTAGTCCTCGTCGAAGGCGCCGAAGATTCGCTCGGCGTCGCTGCGCGCGAGGCCGAACTCCGCAAGCGGGGCGAGAAATCCGAAGCCGCCGGCGATGGCCAGATATTTTTCGACGATTTGCCGCAGGGTCATGGCTTCAGATCCACAGGTACGCGCCGGAATCCCCGTACGGGGCGTTCACGTAAAACAGATTCGCTTCCTGCACCTTGCCCAGCGCGTCGCATAATTTTGCCGCGCCGTGCCGGGCGCAAAACAGCGCGCCGGATGAATTTTCGATGCGCTCGGTCTGGTCCAGGCTGGAGACTTCGCGCCGGGAAATCCACAGCCAGGTGGCCGGGGCGCCGCAATCGCTGCACGCGCCGTTGATTTCGCGCGCGCGCTTTTCGATTGCCGCGGCCACCTCGGGACGCAGGCCCGCGGCGGCGAAATCGTCGCTCCCGACAAAAAAATATTGCGTGAAACTCTCGCCGTCCGGCTCGAAGGCGACGGCGCGTCCGGCATAGCCCGCCAGTTCGGGCTCAAGCACGCCGGTCAGGCATTGCAGGCAGACGGACACTTCCGGGCGCAGGACATCGCGCGCGCGGAGCGGGTTTGCCGCGCAGGTACAGCGTATCGGGAATGAATGTGGCCATCCAGGAGTGGCCCGCTTCCAGGTGAATGCATTCGGCGGGCCAGCGCATCAGCCGCGCCAGCCAGTTGCGCGAGCGCGGGCGAAAGGAAATCCCGGGATACGCTTGCTCCAGTGCCAGTCGCGCCATGTCGCGGGGATGGTACCAGAATGCGGGCGCGGGCACTACGTTGCGCTGCCCTGACCGAGGAAAGGGAGCCTCACCATGAAAGCGGGCCTCTGCGAGCGATAAAATCCGTTATCATATTTCGGCGGGCATTGCGCCCCGAGCGCATTAAGGCGCTCGGCATGGAGGCGATTCCCGCGCTCAACCCTATTCATCATTTATCCCAGGAGGCTTCATGCCCATCGCCGTAGGACAAACCGCTCCGGATTTCACGCTGAAAGACCAATCGCAAAAAGAAATCAAGCTTGCGGATTTTGCGGGCAAGCGCAACGTCGTCCTGATTTTTTACCCGCTCGATTTCAGCCCGATCTGCACCAATGAACACGCCTGCTTCGTGAACGACCTGAAGCAATTCGATAAGCTGGATGCGCAAGTGCTCGGCCTGAGCGTGGATAGCGTCTGGGCGCACAAAGCCTTCGCCGAAAAGATGGGCATCAGCTACCCGCTGCTCGCCGATTTCCACCCGAAGGGCGCCGTGGCCGATAAATTCGGCATGTACCTGGCGGAAAAAGGAATCACCGGGCGCGCCATCGCCATCATCAACAAAGCCGGAAAAATCGCCTGGTTCAAGAATTACGATATTCCCGTGGTGCCGGACATGAATGAAGTGGCGCAGGCGCTGGCGGGAGTGAAGTAAGGCGAATTGAGGATGTGAAGGAAAATGAACGGGGCGCGGCGGCCGATCGAGCCATCAGAGATCGGCCGCCGCGCCCTTCTGATTTTGTGGTTACTTCGCGGCGTCCTTGCCCAGCTTGCGAATGTAATTTACCAGCTGCCAGCGTTCCTTCTCGGTCAGATCGTCCTTCCAGGGCGGCATCGGGCCGCGGCCATTGGACATCTTCCAGAACAGCGAGCCGTCGGTTTCCAGCGCTCATCAATTGCTTGTCGGTGAAGTTTGCGGGCTTCACCTTGATGGTCTTCGCGCCGGGTCCGTCTCCCATTCCCTTTTCGCCGTGGCAGAGCTGGCAATTGTCCGTGAACAGCGTTTCGGCGGCGGCCAGATTTTCCGGCGTCGCGGGAACGGGATTCTTGACCTTGCGTGCGTCATCGGGAGCGACCCAGGGCTTGGGGGCGTCATCGGCGGCGACGCGCCCTCCGGCAAATGCCAGCCCTGCAAAAATCGCGAAGATTCCGAATGTGCGGGCAATCCGTAGCGAAGTTCCCTTTTTCCGTCCCATCATTCCGATGACTCCGTTAAGCGAGAATTTTTTCGAGGCACCAAATTTTGCCATAAGGAAAGCAGATTTTCACCTGTAAATCCAGGTCGGTAGTTGGATGCGCGCCGGAGCCGGTGGGGTTTGTCAGCGCGGCGCACGCCGGGAAGTCGGCGTCACGAAAGTCGACTGCAGGCACAGATTCATCCGCTAGCATGAGCGCGGATCGTTAGATTTTCCCGCCAAAGGTGAGCCAGAGCAGCGCGGCGTTCAGCACGATAATGGCCGCGGCCATGCCCCAGCCGAAAATCGCGGTCAGGCGGCTGTTCACGAATTCGCCCATCTTGGCGCGGTCGCCGGTAAATTGAATCAAGGGCACCACGGCGAAGGGCAACTGAAAGCTCAAGATCACCTGGCTCAGGATAAGCAGCCCCATAACGTGACCCTCTCCCATAGACGCCGATTACGATTGCGGCCGGGATGATCGCCAGCGACCGGGTGATCAGCCGCCGCAGCCAGGGCTTTAATCGCCAGTGCAGAAATCCCTCCATGACGATTTGTCCGGCCAGCGTCCCTGTAAGCGTGGAATTCTGCCCGGAGCACAGCAAGCGGCGGCAAACAGCACGCTGGCGAAGCTCACGCCCAGCACCGGCGTCAGCAGTTGATACGCCTGGCTGATGTCCGCCACGCCCGTCATGCCGCGCTGGTGAAACGCCGCCGCGCCCAGGACCAGAATCGCCGCGTTGATGAAAAGCGAAAACCCGAGCGCCAGCGTGGAATCGAGCGTGGCGAAGCGGATCGCTTCCCGCTTTCCGCCGTCGGTTTGGGCGAACGCCCGCGTCTGCACGATGCTGGAATGGAGATACAAATTATGCGGCATCACCGTGGCGCCGAGGATGCCGATCGCCAGGTACAGCATTTCGCGATTCCGCAGAATTTCCATGGTCGGCAGGAAGCCGCGCGCCGCTTCCAGCCACAGCGGGCGCGCAAAAAATATTTCGTAGGCGAAGCACGCGGCGATTGTCGCAATCAGCGTGATCACCAGCGTCTCCAGCACGCGGAAGCCGCGCCCCTGCAGGGCCAGCACCAGCAAGACGTCGAGGCCGGTGAGCAGTACTCCGGCCAGCAGAGGCAAACCAAACAGGAGTTTCAGCGCGATGGCCGACCCGAGGACTTCCGCCAGATCGCATGCCGCAATGGCCATTTCGCAAACCACCCAGAGAAACGCCGTGGTGCGGCGCGAATAGTGTTCGCGGCAGGCCTGCGCGAGATCGCGGCCGGTGGCGATGCCGAGCTTCGCGGAGAGCGCTTGCAAGAAAATAGCCATGAGGCTGGAGATGAGCACGGCGCTGAGCAGCGTGTAGCCGAAGCGGGAACCCCCGCCCAAATCGGTCGCCCAGTTGCCCGGATCCATATAGCCCACGGCCACCAGGTAGCCCGGCCCCGCGAATGCAATCATCTTTCGGAAAAAGGAAGCCCCGTGCAGGATGGGAATGCTGCGGTAGGACTCTGGAAGCGACGGGGAACTTTGCGTTTGGCGCGGCATCGCCGGCTGAAACCAGGACTTGCGAGGCAGCGGAATTGGTGGGCACGTCCATAGTTAACTTAGATAAAGGCCTCTTATAAACTAGCATTAATGCCAGGGAGAGTCAACGCGCGCTTTGCGGAACTGCACGTAAACGGTACATGCACGCATCCGCTGAAAAATTCGCGGAAACCGGCCGCGCAATGCGACTGACGCGTTCGCGGGGAATATGGTAGTGTCCAAAATGGAATAAATCATCGCGAGTATTTTCCGTGAACGGAGGGGATCATGGCGCAACCGGTCGGCGAGCAGGTGCAGGTACAGATCAAGGCGGACGAAAAAGAATTAGTCGGGCAGTTCTGCAATCTGGTGATGTTCCACCACAACGCGGAAGAATTCACGATGCACTTCATTTATGTTTTTCCGAATGTGCCGCAGGGCAAGCTGGCCTCCAGTGTAATTGTGGCCCCGGCGCACGCGAAACGCATTTTGCGCGCCCTCGCGGAAAATATCAGCCGCTACGAGGCGCAATACGGACCCATCCGCGAAGTGCCCGAGCCGACTCCGGTGCCTAACGTGGGTTTCGTGCAGTAGGGAGGGCCTTCGTCCGTACAACCGGGCTGACCTTCTAGCCGGAACGCAAAAAATATCGAAATGCCGCCACTTGCTCAGGTCCTGCTCGGCAAGCGTTTCGCCCACCTCGTACCCGTTGTCCGTAATTTTATGGATCGCATAGCCGTGCGCGGCTATCAAGCGGAATAACTCGCGGCGCTGCGCGTCGTCCAGCTTTCGATAGACCTCTACTTTGAGAAACGGTTTGCATTCCTTCAGCAAGCTGTCAAGGCTTCGCAAGACCTCGGATTCGTATCCTTCCGTATCCATTTTGATGAACCGGATCCGCGGCAGCAGCTCCGGATATTCCTTCCGGAGGAAAGCGTGCAGATTTCTTCCCTGCACCTTCAGCCGGAAGGCGTGGCCGTGAGTCCACCGGCTCATTCCCTGAAAGCGCCCGCCGTTGCAAAATCCTGAATCGGAATATTGAAATTCCATCTCCGCATCTTCCGGAGTGGCCGCGAACATCAGCGGAATGATGGTGGTCTTCGCGGTGTTCAATTCGGAATTTTTCTGCAGGACGGGAAAAACGTACCGGTTGGGCTCCAGGGCCAAAACGCACCCGGATTTTCCCACGGCGAGCGCGATGGGAATGGTGGAATCGCCCGAGTGCGCCCCGATGTCGATGGCCACGTCGCCGCGAGAGAGAAATTTGCGGAGTGCATCGACCGTGGACTGCTTGATTTCCGTGCCGCGGTCCTTGGGGTGAAGCCACTGGGCGTATTCGATCGTCCCATCCTTCGGCAGGTCAAAACTTTTGACCTTGAATCCATACGTTTTCGGTCCGGGTTGCAGGCCGAGCAAATACGGCAATTCCTTGAGCTTCACTTCGAGACCCCCGCTGGCGGTGCCCCGCTATGATCTACGCAGAACGCGCAAGATTCAACCTGCATAACGGGTATGGAGTTTGAGCGCTCCAGCCCCAGCCGCGGCCTGCTCCGGTTTGGAACTGCCCGTTGCGGCGCCCTGCGCCGAATTGCTTTTCCTCTGCTAAAATGCGTTCGTTGGGAATTGGCGCGATGCACATCAAAGATTCCACGAAGGCAACCCTCCACAGCGTTATGCTCCGGGCAAGAAAATACTTTCGCTATTTCGTGGTGCGAAGTGGGCCTGCCGCGCCCATTTTGTTCTCTCTGATTTTCATCGCGGCGACCGCAAGCGCACAAACCCAGGCAAGCGACGCGCGCAGTGCGGCCCCGATGCCCACGTCTTCCATGCCGGATTTGCCCGTGCAGGTTGCGATTCCCGCGAATAAACCGATTCCCGTCGCTCTGGACACCACGCTTTCCACGGTCAACGCCAAGCGGGGACAAATTGTGATATTTCGCACCCTTTACTCCACTCCGCTCGACACAGGCCCGGAAATTCCTCCCGGAACCGAAATACTCGGCCACGTAGTGGAGGTGAAGCGCCCCGCGCATTTCGGCCGCGAGGGAGAACTTCGCCTGGCCGTCGATCGAATCCATCTGGACCCGGACGGCGGCACAACTCTGGCGGCGCATCTGGACTCGGATGAAATGAAAGGTCCGGGCCGGTTCACAAACGATGCACCGCATTCGGCCGATGTGCACCCGGTGGAGATTGATGCCGCCAGCGGGGCGCTGGTGGGCGCGGTTGGCAGCGGGGCAAGCGGCGCGGCGATCGGCGCCGGAACGGGCGCGGCGCTGGCCGTGCTCATCCTGAAATCGCCGAGCGGACAGGACGTCTATCTCGAGCAAGGCATGCACTTCGCAGTGACGCTCGACCAGCCGGCGTATCTCAGCGGCGCGGCCGTGAATGCAGCGCAGGAAAAGTTCGAGGAGCAGCCACGGCCACCCACGCCGCAGCCGGATGCGCAAAACGGCGGCCTGCCGCAGCTCAAGCGCAGGCCGGGCCCGCGCCAGTAGTGTTGCGCTGCAGGCCTGTACGAAAGGACAGTTTTTTGTGGACGGAACACCGCTCGCAAGGCGGCATTTCTCCTTGATTCGGGCGTGTTAAATTAGGTGAGGAACCGCAGGATCCGATGAAAGTAGCTTGTTCAAGTTGTGGCGCCCAGCACCAGCTTCCAGACGCGCGGCTGGTGGGGCACGCCCGCGTGCAATTCCGCTGCGGGAAGTGCGGGAAGAGCTCCGTCGTCGATATCGCGCAGAACCCCGACGCCACGCAAATCCTTTCTCCGCTCCCCGGATTTGCGCGCAGCGCGGGCGCGCCGCGCCTGGTCGGCGGCGCGGCCGAAGCAGCCAGCCTGCTGCACCTGCCAACGGGAAAATGCGTCGCGCTTTCGGTCATTGCCGGCCCGGCCCGCGGCCTGGTCTACAACGTGGAAAAGCCCCGCATCGTGCTGGGGCGCGCGGACGCGGACATCACCATCAACGACAAGGAAATCTCGCGCTGGCATTGCTCCATCGAGATCAATGAGGACGTCATTCGCCTGCGCGATCTGGAATCCACCAACGGCACTTTTTTCGGAGACGATCGCGTGCGCGTCGCCGAATTGAAACACCTTTCCGAATTCCGCATCGGCTCGACCGTCATCCTGCTGAGCGTCACGCCAAAACTCGCCCCGGTTCGGTAAACAAATCATCGCGCTGCGTTTTTGTAGGACAGGCACTCTTGCCGGTCCGGGTTTGCAGACGCTCCTGCGGATGGAAAATCAGCGGCATGAGCCGGGGACAGACAAGAGTGTCTGTCCTACATTGCGGACAACGGGTGACCCAATCGCATTTCGTGTTACCGTACACGTTTGGATTTCCAATGCCCGCTCTGACCGCGATTCTGATCGCTTATAACGAGGAACGTGATTTGCCCCGCGCGCTCGCCTCGCTCGAGGGAGTCGCCGATGAAATCATCCTGGTCGATTCCGGCTCCACCGACCGCACCTGCGAAATTGCCCGCGCGCGCGGCGCGCGCGTGTACACGCGCCAGCTGGACAGCCTGGCCGAGCAGAAAAATTACGCGGCTTCGTTCTCCTCGAACGACTGGGTGCTGTGCATCGATTGCGACGAGGAACTCGATTCCAGGTTGCGGGCCTCCATCCTGGCCTGGAAGCAGACAACTCCGGACAAGGCCGCCGGGAAAGCCCCTGGGAAAGCTGGATACGAAATTTCCCTGCTGACGAATTATCTCGGCGGATGGATCCGCCACTCCGGCTGGCATCCGGATTACAAAGTGAAACTCTACCGGCGCGATCTGGGCCGCTTCGTGAATATCCTGCACGAAGCCGTGCAACTGGACGGCCCGGCCGGGCGTCTCGACGGCCATCTGCTCCACTACACCATACGTTCCTACGCGGAGCATCGCGCGAAAATGGATTTCCTCACCACCATGGCGGCGCAGGAAATGTTTTCGCGCGGCCGCAAACAGTGGCGCGCAGCCATGATTTTCGCTCCTCCCTGGACATTTTTTCAGCGGCTGATTTTCCAGCTGGGCGTGCTGGACGGGTGGCGCGGCTGGATGATCGCCTGGCTTTCCGGAATTTATATTTATCTTAAGTATCGCAAGCTGGGCCGTCTGCGGGCGGGAGAAACCCTCACGCGCCGCTCCTGGCCCAACCCCGGCGAGGCCTGAGCGTGCGCCCTCTCATCATCGATCTCGGCAAGGATTTTCGCGGAGGGCAGCATCAGGCGCTGCTGCTCGTGAGGGCCTGGCCAAACGCGGACACGGTCCGGAGTTGATTGCCATCCGCGGCTCCCAACTCGCGCGGCGCGCGAAGGACGCGGGGATTTCCGTACACGAAGTGGGTTCCGGCACCCGCCGTCTTGCCGCGGCCTGGAATATCCGACGCCTGGTGCGCGGCGGAAGTGTGGACGTGGTTCACGCCAACGAACCGCACGCGCTCAGTTCCGCGTGGCTAGCGCGCGCGCATCGCTCGGTTCCCTTGATTGTTTCGCGGCGCATCGCGCTTCCACTCGGCTCAAGTTCCACTTCCCGGGCGCGGTACGAATCGGCGGCGCGCATTGTCGCGATTTCCCGGTTCGTCGAACAGTCCGTGATTTCCAGCGGCATTCCCGCTGCAAAAATCGAAGTGATCCACGACGGCGTGGAGATTCCTCCGGAAATTTCAATTCCCGCTCGCGAAAGCGCGCGCAGCCGGCTGGGGATTTCGCCGGGGACTTTGTGCATAGGAAACGTGGCGGCCTTCGTCCCTGAAAAAGGACATGGGCTCCTGCTTCTTGCCTTCGCCGAATTGCGCAAGAGATTGGCGCGGGAGGCGCCGGCCCAATCGCGGGAGAAGGTTTCGGCATGCGTTTTACTTCTGCGCGGCGAAGGCCCGGAACAATCCGCGATGAAAAAGTTGGCCGTCGAGCTTCAAATTGCGGACGCCGTGCGGTTCCTGCCCCCGGACACCGATATCCATTCGATGTTCGCCGCCCTGGATATCTTCGCTTTTCCGTCGCACGCCGAACCCCTGGGCAGCGCTCTATTGGCCGCCATGGCCCACGGCCTGCCGTGCGTGGCGCTGGCCCGCGGAGGCGTTCCCGAAATCATCGAAGACGCGGAAAACGGCCTGCTGGTCCAGAGCCTCGAGCCCGGCGCGTTCGCCGCCGGATTGGCGCGCCTGCACCCGGATCCGGAATATGCGCGCCGGATTGGCAAAGCCGCCCGCGAGACAGCCGCCACGCGATTTTCGGCGGACCAGATGGTTGAGGAAACATTGCAGTTGTTTCAGGATGTGACGGGTAGCTAGCGGTCATCTCGCAGTTGCCCAAACGGTATGGAACCGAAACTTCTCAGGAAATGGGTGGCCCAAGCTATTTCCGAATCAATAACTTCCGGCGCTGAAGAGTGGAGCTCAAAAACCCATCCATTTTAGCAACGGAAGAGACTTAGCTTTTTTGCGTTGCCGGGTTACATCGCATTTTGTATCAACCAGGAATCAGTTAAGGACTGCCAGGAAGCCTCCCGTAAAACGATTGCCAGGGTGCCAGACTCCAGTGCGGCTACCGCGCTGGGTGGAAGGGGCACGGAAGACAGTTTTCCGCAAGTTCGGGTGAGTCAGACGGGAGAACATTAACCGGGCACGAAATACCACATTCCGATAAGACCTGCCGGCTCAACCGGTCGATGCAACACCATCTGGTATAAATCTTTTCTCTGTAAGGTGGTGTTTATGGCATTTAGGCGGCGGTTCAAGCTTTCTGAGCAGCAACGGAACGACATGTGGAGCCGCTGGAAGGCGGGACAGTCGTTGCATGAGATTGGACGAGTCTTCGGCAAAGACCATGTGTCCATTCAATTTATATTGGCGCAGCATGGCGGAATTGCTCCGGCAGCGCGGCGGCGCTCGCCGCTCACGCTGACGCTGGGGGAGCGAGAAGACATTTCTCGAGGAATCGCTTGCGGCTCGTCGATTCGGGAGATCGCCAAAGGTCTGCAGCGGGCTGTTTCGACGGTGAGCCGAGAGGTCGCCCGCCATGGCGGGCGACCTCTCTATCGAGCCAATGAAGCCGATCGGCAAGCTTGGGAGTCGGCCTTGCGGCCCAAGCGGTGTCTTCTTGCCATCCACGTACAGCTGCAAGAGATCGTTGCGGGTAAACTCATCCTGGACTGGTCGCCGGAACAGATTTCCGGATGGCTGAAAACCCAGTATCCCGAGGATGAGAGGATGCGCGTGTCGCACGAAACCATTTATCGCAGCCTGTTCATTCAAGCACGCGGAGTGCTGAAAAAGGAGCTGATTCAGCATCTACGATTCCAGCGGCGAATTCGCCGCTCGCGGCACGCGCGGGATAGCGGACACCACAAGGGACAAATCGTCGACGCTATTTCCATTCGAGAAAGACCCGCAGAGATCGAAGACCGCGCCATCCCCGGCCATTGGGAAGGCGATCTCATCGGCGGCACCAAGAACAGCCACATCGCCACTCTGGTGGAACGTCATTCGCGATTTACCATGTTGGTGAAAGTGTCCGGCAAAGATACGGCTACAGTGGTCGCTGCGCTGAGCCAACACGTTCGCAAGCTGCCCGCAACTTTGCGACGCTCATTGACCTGGGATCGCGGACTGGAGATGGCCAAACACAAGAGCTTCACGGTGGACACGAACGTGAAAGTTTACTTCTGCGATCCGCAGAGCCCGTGGCAGCGCGGCAGCAACGAAAATACCAATGGGCTGCTGCGCCAGTATTTCCCTAAAAGAACGGACTTGTCTGTCCATTCCCAATCCGAACTCGACAAAGTAGCGCTGCGTTTAAATCAGCGTCCCAGAAAAACTTTGGGATTTCAAACTCCGGCAGATAGACTGCAAGCAAGTGTTGCATTGACCCGTTGAGACCGCCCCGTTTATCAGGACTTGGAACGTCTCTCCGCTGAATCTTGCGAACCAATTCATCATGGGAAGCAACGCGTGACTCGCTGCTTAACCGGCCACGCGGCCTATTTCCTGGGTCGTAACACTAAGGATTTGGATCACGGTTTATTGCTTCGATTCTCTTTATTTCCAGTTAGACCGGCGCGTCGGTG
Source organism: Terriglobia bacterium (assembly GCA_963779275.1). Taxonomy (GTDB): domain Bacteria; phylum Acidobacteriota; class Terriglobia; order Acidiferrales; family UBA7541; genus Palsa-360. The sequence goes on along the minus strand of CAVZXL010000010.1, from coordinate 140,122 downwards.
AACCCATAATTTTGCTCGGCAGCTGGTTATACGTGCATTCCCAGAACGCCATTTGTGATTAAGTTCCGAATTGCGAGCCAAAATTACTTGAACTACAATAATCCACTATTAGGAAACATGTGCGGGCGGACCGAATAATTTCCATGAAGCGAAGAATTGTTGCGAAGCCCATCTGGCGCACTTTCATGACTGCCTTTCTGGCGGCCACGGTTATAGTGTGTACCTCTTGCGGAAGCGGGGGGGCGGGCGGGGGTAGCAATGGAGTAGGCAGTGGGGGCAGCGGAGGAGGTGGCAACGGTGGCGGCCCGCCTCTGCCTCCTCCAGCGACTGGAACTCCAAAAGTACGATTTGTGACAACTGGCGGAGGTTTGTTTCAAGGCGTTTTTCTTCCCGCGCTACATCTCGTATTCGCTACAAATATTCTTTTGAATGAGGTCGACGCAATCTCAACTGCTGACTTGAGCATTGAGGCTAGAATTCCAGTGGCGAAGCCCTATGGGATTGATGCCTCTTCGGATGGTAAGCGAGTGTATGTCGGGACAAGCGCACAGACACTAGCCGTCATTGATCCGGCTCAATTGCAAGTAATTGAAAATGTGGCACCTCCGAACTCTCTGGCCTCGTGGTTTCCGCTCTGCCTCGGCAACAAAGTTTTGCTGACGGCCCAATCGCCCAATGTGGCTCCGGACCTGTTGTCAAGGGGAGGGCAGCTTATCCTCTGGGATCCGTCTTCAAATAGTTTCCAAGATATCACTGCTTTATTCCCGGCGACGGGCCTGGTTTCAAGAAGTGGTGACGGGTCAAAGCTTTTGGTTGCTGATAACTCGACTCGATCCACTCTTTCTATTTATGATGTCAATACGGGAAAGGTCATTCAGGCAAACGAACAACTCCCGGCAAATGCACTCGTCGCCGTCGCAATGAATTCTAACGGAACTCAGTCCGTCGTCACCGAGGGGCATCAACTCTTTTTCTACGATCAGAATTTGAAACAAATCAACACGATGAGTGTAAACGTTGCTGTTGGGTACTGGGGGATGAGTTATACTCCTGATGATCGATATTTGTATGCCCAGTGGACCGGCACAGGAAATCCACGGATACTCGTTGTCGATGCCACCAATTTTCAAGTAACAGGATTTATTCCAGCAGCTTTTTCACCAAACAATCCAATTCCCCTGACATTGGATGATAGTGGGAATTTGCTTGTCGCCGCGAACGGAGGGATGGGGGCGATTCCGTTCCAACCTTCCCTCACGCTGGGTACGGGTCCAACCTTCCCGATAAACCCCCTATGGAATCCCGGACAAGCATCGCCAGGACAAAGTGTGCAGACGCAATTGAATTCAACCGGGTTTGAGCAAAACATGCAGGTCTATTTCGGTTCGATGGGTGTCTCGACTATATCTGTGGTTACGAGTTCTTACGGCCCGCTTACAGTTCAGGCCCCCGCATTGAGTACTCCCGGTCCGGTGAATACGGTACTCCAGTTCCCGGATGGATGGTTCAATCTACTCCCAAACGCCTTTAGCTATGGTCCAACAGCGCTCCAACTCACTCCGACAGGTGGCCCGGCAGCAGGGGGGAATCAAGTCGTACTTTACGGATACGGTTTTAACTATCCACCTTCTCAACTTCAGCTGACTGTTGGCGGCAAACCTGCTGCCATCTCCTCGTCCGGTGCCAGCAATATTTCTGATACCTTTCCAGTAGACTCGGCCACATTCACAATACCACCGGGAAACCCTGGTTTCGCTGATGTGACGCTCACAACACCCACAGGCAATGTCACCCTGCATGACGGGTATGAGTACCTGCAGACCGCGACTATTGTGCCCGCCACGTCAAATCTTGCCCAAATCATTTTTGACTCGAAGAGGAACTTGGTTTATGCGAGTGCTGGAAGCAAGATCGCTGTTTTTTCTCCACAAACAATGCAGTTTTTACAAGCAATTCAGCCTCGGGGCGAGGCGTCAAACGCTCAATACGAAGGCTTGGCTTTAACACCCGATTCCTCCCTGTTAGTTGCGGCTGACAGCGCAAACCATTCCATCGCCGTCTTCAATCCCGATAGCCCATCGCAAAGGCGGACTGTGGTCCTCTCAAACCCTTCTTCCACGACCTGTCTCCCGCCCAGTAACTCGATTTTGGAACCGAACGAGGTGGCAACAACAAGTACAGGCAAAGTTTTTGTTGAACAGGTTGGAGTGTCATCGACCATTGAACTCGATTTAGCGTCAAGTCAATTTCAATATCGATGCGACGTTTTTTCACAGAGTGCTCTAGCTGGGAGTGCGGATGGTTCGAGGATTGCCTTTGCGGCGCTCGGAAGTTATCCCGCTGCTGTAGGAGTGTGGGATGCAGCCACGGACAGTTTCACCAGCCAGACCATATTTGCGTTTCTCGGGGATGTGGGCATCAGCGCAGATGGCACGCGCATCGTCTCCACCGACGCGGATCAGGTGGACCCGTTCAATAACTCGTACCTCTTGGACTCCTCACTTCGACAGCTGAACTATTCATATTACCCAGACCTGGCCTCGCCACAAGGACGCTGGGTTCCAGGAATTAAGCTCAATTCGACTGGAAGTCTCTACATACTTCCTAGATTGCAAGGGGTTGATATTCTCGATGCCCAAACAGGCGCCTTGCGCGAGCAGATAGTTACTCCCGAACCACTTCTTACACCGCAGAATGTGGTCAACGTCTTGAACGGTTTAGCGCTTGACGAGACAAACCGAAGGATATTCGCCATTTCGGCATCTGGCCTGACCGTCCTTCAGCTTGCAACGTTTCCCGTGGGAATCGGCTCTGTGCAACCTCCGAAGGGTCCAGCAGCGGGAGATGTTCTAGTAACAGTGCATGGAAGCGGTTTCCAACAAGGTGCTCAAATTTCCTTCGGGTCGCAGGTGGTCACGACGACATTCATCGACAGCAACACCTTGCGTTTCACCTCTCCGCTGTCAATAGGTGGACCTGTCCGAATTTCGGTGACTAATCCGGATGGCGGTCGCTACTTTATCGACGCTGCCTACGTCGCCCAATAGCTTGCAATTGATTGACCTCGCTAATAGATTGAATTTCCCAAGTCCCGTGAAGTCGTGCCGCCTCAACCGGTCGATGCAACACCATCTAATCAATAGATCCAGCAATACTTCCCCATGAGGTTCGACCTGTACGGCAGGACTCAATCAGAACCTAAACAGGGCTTTTGTTTTGATTGCATTGACGCCCGCGACCGAAATCAGCCTCGTAGACTCCTACAGGATGGCTTTGAGCAAGTGTTGCATCGACCCATTGAGACCACCCGTCTTCTCGGAATGTGGGAATCAGCCTCCAGGAATGGCGAACACGGGGTGGAGATGCTTTACTCCCCGATGGCGCGGTTGCGTTCCGAGTATTCCGGCAAGGAAAATTGGCGCCAAACGATTTGTGGAATGATCGAAGGAATATTGCGCAGCATTCGGCATCAGTGTTCTTGACCATTCGGTTGTGACCGGTTTCTAGTCACCGGTCACTAGTCACCGCATTTCTTCGGGCCTAAAAAACCAAAAGCGCTGGACATCCCGTTCCCGCGGAATGCCAAGCGCTTTTGGGTACAGATTCATTACGCCAGTTTTTTGCCTTCGCGTGTTCCTCCTATCCTTGCAGCGGTTTCCCTGAACCAACTGGGGTGTTTACTACCCACCTGCCGGTGGGTTCTAGGAACTCAAGTCCGATGACAAAGCCGGAGCTTTGCGGGCGGCAGTAGGCCACGCGGGCCAGGGCGCGGAAATCGCCGGGCAACGATTCGATTTCCACTTTCTCGTTGCGCCGCCAGCGGCGAATGCTGGAAACACGCGCGCCGCGCGAGCTGACGTTCTCGGTGAACGAGGTCTCCACCCCGGCCACGCGCTCGCGGCCATAGATGTGGACCGCCACCGTCATCGGAATTCTTTTTTCAAGACGCTCGACATCAAATTCGTTCGGCATTCACGCCCTCAGGTTGTAATTAGAGACAAGCCGCAATCCGCGCCAACGTTTGAATGCCGCTGGAGCGGCCCTTCATGCCGTACAAAGCGCGGTCGGCCGCGTTGAACAGCGCATCGATGGTTTCTCCGTCGCGGGGAAATATCGCGGCGCCAACGCTGACCGAAACCTGCGGAAATTCGCCGTCCTTGGCCAGCCGCTCGCAGATGCGCCGGCCGACGGCATTGGCCGCTTCTTCGCCCGCCTCGGGCAGCACCACGGCAAATTCATCGCCGCCATAGCGCGCGGCGGTATCCATGGCGCGGGAGTGCACGCGCAGCACGCTGGCCAGCCGGCAAATGGCGCGACTGCCAACCAAGTGCCCGTGTTCGTCGTTGATAGCCTTCAGTTTGTCGAGGTCCAGCAGGAGCACGGAGAATGGCCGCCCGGTCCTGCGCGAGCGCTGGATTTCCGATTCCATGACGTTAATCAGCGTGCGGTAATTGGAAAGGCCGGTCAGTGGGTCAGTGACGGCAAGCTGCCGGACCTGGTCAAACAGGCGCGCGTTATCCAGCAGCGCCCCGCCCAGCACCACCGCGTAACTGGTGACTTTCAATAGCTGGGCAACCGTGAAGGGCGCGTCCAGCAATCGCTCGGATTGCGTGGCCACCAGGTGGCACAGCACGTTCATCCACAGCGCCGCGCAAAATGTGCGGTCCACCGAAGACGTGCCGCGCCGGACCCTGCGCCCGAATCCGAGTGCGGCGAGCGCGAATAAAACGGCGGGCAGCAGATCCCCGGTCCGTGAAAACAGATTGCCGGGATGCATGGCCGGCTCCAGCGGAGATCCGAGGTAGGCCGCGCTGGTCAGGTAGGCGACGACCACCACGACGAAGAGCGCAACGGCGATCTCCCGCCCTGGCTCCCGCGAATTGGGCACGCGGCGCTCCACCACCAGCGCGGCAATCAGCACCAGCGCCAGCAACGTCCGGCTGACCATCCAGGACAGCGGCACATGCGTCTGCATGGCTGCGCCTGCGGCTAACGTATCGTAGAAATTGAAGGTAGCGACGGTCTCGATCACTCCGGAAAGAACGAATCCAAAGGCCAGAATTAGCGTGAGCCGGTCGTGCGTGCCGCGGAATCGCACCATGGCGTTTGCCGCATACGTGAAACACAACAGGCTGCCAACAATCTGCAGGTAGGAATAGAGAATGGGTTCGGAAGAAAACGGCTGCTGACGAAGCCATGAGGCTCCGGCAATCGTGGCAGTCACCCCGAGGATTCCAAGGAACCATCGGAGATGCCAGCACCAGTTTCGAATTTGCGTCAGCACACTCACCGCTCCCCCAGTAGAGCAGTCCGTTTAGCCTCGGTTCGAACGACACAACACAGAGTGCAAGTTCAGAACCTTTTGGTCCAATGTGAGAGCAATTTTATAATTCACTGAGTGGCAAGGGTTTATGGGGCAGTGGAAACTGGTGGAGGAGTTCGCTTGATTAGGAGTTCTTAAGAATTGGGTAGGAATGTTACGGGTACATCCCTGCGCTTCCCAATCTGGTCCAGAGTGTTGGCAAGTTTGACACTATAGGGTGGCAAATTTATAAAGATGGCCCCGAAAATGGCACTTGCAGGGGACGCGCTCCGGGAAGGGTGCGTTAAAGGACAAAAAGTTTGCCAGGTGCGGTGCTACTTGTGGAAAGAAATACTAAACCAAGTCATTCCGTTCACGGTGAGCGTTCACGGTGAACCGAACCCGCCGCAACACACGGCTAACCTATTGAATCCACTTATCTCTGCGGCTCGATTGAGGTCCACTAGGGTCCACAATCGAGGCTACTTTTTCAACTGCTTCACGGTGCGCTTCACCTACGACGTGCCCGTAAATCTGTAGTGTCGTGCGAGCGTCGGCGTGACGGAGTTGCCGTTGTACGACTTTCGGCGTTGCCCCCGAGTCGAGCAACAGAGCCGTGTGAGTGTGACGAAATGCGTGGAGGCCGCACCTTGGGATCTCTAGCGCGTCGAGAATCGGCCAAAGGCGGTGCTCCACGACGTTGTTGGACGAGGGTGGTCGTTCGTTTCTGGTGACGAACAGGAAACCATCAGGATTCGGTTTCCACTCGGTGCGGTAGTTTTTCAGAATCGTCGCCAAAGCATCGGGAATCGGAAGTGTTGTCTCGCTTTCCCGGCTCTTCGGAGTCTGAGTCTTCCCGTACCAAGCGGTTCTTCGGATTTGAAGTATTCGCTGTTCGAGGTCGATATCTCCCCACTGAAGTCCCAATGCTTCCCCGGCTCGAAGGCCATCCAACGTGCAGATGCAGAATAGCGTGCGCCAGGGTTCTCCAGCTAAGGCGAGGATTCGCTGAACCTGCTCAATCGTAAAGTGCCGCGCCTCAGACGCGACACCGCGCGGTGGCAGGCGCAGCTTTTTCATATCGATCTGTTCGCAGCTGTAACCCCAGTTCCGTGCTGTTGCCAGGATCGTGGAGATTGTTGCGATGACATTCAAGATTGTCTTTCGGGAGACAACCTTCTCCGTGGACCTCTCCGGCATTCGAGTTATGAATCGTTGCTGGTTCTCGACGCCAAATTCGTCCAGACGTAGTTTGCCAACCTCTGGAATGATGTAGCACCTGAGGTGCGAGCGAACCGCTCGCGCAGAGGATGGCTTTTGTGTGGTTAGCACTTCGGTTTCCCACCGTTCGATGAACTCCCCGAACGTAGCCGCACGTCCGGGCCGGTAGTCGAGGCAGTTGATACGGGCAAGTATGGTGGCCAAACGACGCTCGGCGAGCCGTTTTGTCGGCAACTCACGCTTAGTGCCGAGGATAACGGAACGCCGAACACGCTTTGTTGTTCCGGTGACTTCCACCACATCTTCCCTATATCTCCCGACCCATTTTTCTTCTTTCTTTCCTTTCAGGAATACACGTCCATTCTGATACCGCTTTCGGGCCATCGAGTTCTCTTTTCCCGATGTCCCAACTGCCCTATGGGGACAGAGTGTACCAAATTCCGCGATGTTGGAATTGTGCGACATTTACTCTCGCCGAAAAGAGTGCCCGTGCACGCAAGAAACTGGCACCTTCAGAAGCCTGGTGATCTCATGCACGGTCAAAAGCTCAGTGTGGTTTTCATCTCCGTTGTTCATCACTGTGGCCCCCTATTGCGAAATGCTGCGCGGACAAAACACTCTGCGCGGTCACCGCGCAGTTGGGCTGGAGCGACCCCACGAATTACTTTGGGCACGGAAACGTGCACAAAAGTGGGGTCGCTCCAGCCCAATCCGGTGTTTTGTCCGCGCCCAAATTGATCGTTGTGCCATGCGCAACTTCTTCTGTTTCGGACTCTTCCGAAAATCCTAGGGTGAACGCAAAAGGTGACCGATAGGGTGATCTGTGTCTTTCATGCACCGTTCACCCTCGGAAGAAGAATCCGGGCGGGCGTTTAGAAAAGCTGCATGAGAATGGGGTGCTTCTGGCTCGATGATTTCGCGTGCCTGCCGCGAGGCCGCAAAACACACTTCATTTCTGCCATCTGAATTGGGGCCACGAAACGCAGCCACAGAAGAAGAGCTGAGAAACGCCAGAGAAAAAATGCGCCCGAACCTCATGCCGAACAATGGGCCGCGAGATGCTCGCATTTCTGAATGGGAAAAATCCGGAGTAGATTCAAGCTTCATTTCCAGCGGCTGATCTCGGCACACAATTTCAAAGCGAAAGAAAGCCCGGCGACTCTTGACATCAAGCATCCCAGCCGTATCTGCCGAACCACGCATCGATAAAGCCTCTCCTACTATATAGAGGGGGAAAATCCGCCAAACCTCACCGGAAAAATCAAAGAAATCGGGAAGATGGCCCCTACCTATAAAGAGGCAGAAAAAACGGAAAATGTGAGGGGGAGAGAGTCATGTGCGAGAGTTATAATCCAGGGCCGAAGAGGGGATTCCTTGAAAGACAATGGGACGAGGGTGCGCCTAACAGGACTTGAACGGTTTGCGCTAGACGAGGCCGCATTCCGGCGTCTGAGAAACCGGAACGTCATGAGCTACGTGCACCTTGGGACATATGACCTAACACCAGCAATCCAGAGGTTGCCGCGCTTGAAGAGACAGCCTTATATGGCTGCCCGCGTGGATCCGTGGATCGAGAATATGCGGAGCCGTTATCCAGATTTGTCTTTTCAAATAAAAGGCGGCAAGCCGTCTGTCGCAACTGCCCGGCGTTGGTCGGAACTACCCACCACCTTGAAGGTCAGAGGCACAGCACGCAAGATCCTGGAACTGCGTAGCGCAGCTGGAGTGCGGTTCATCTTCGTTACTCAAATTGCTAGTCATCGTCGTCTCCTCTCACTCTAGACACAGTTGGAATGGTATTGCGTCCTCGCTTTTGTAGTAATCCTCGTCTAGCGCTCAGAGTCGTGTTGCAAAATACTGTAGACCTCTTCATGTTGGTGCGCTCTTCGTCCTTCGTAGACTCCTAGAAACGCCTCCGTAAGCAATATCGTGTATACGAAACTCCGTACTTGAACTCCGAGGCGATTTAGCTTCACCTCTACCATAGTTGATGTTTATCAGACATCCGAGACCGAGTCTACCCTAACACTGTTCTATTCAAAACTCGTCATCGCAGAATGCATCCCATATGTATATCTCCACTCTTACTAGCTAGTAACTCTCTCTCTCCTCACGCTCCATTCAGTTACTCCTCTTCTTGTTGACCTTATATAGCAATTATGCGATAATGCAAGGCGAGTGAGCAGCGAATTCACAATTGAGTATGTGGAGCTGCCCAACGGGCGGGTGCCTGCCCGAGAGTTCGTGGATTCGCTGGATGACAAAGCAGCCGCCCGAATAGACGCGTTTATCGACCGCCTGCGCATCTATGGCAACCGGATGCAGGGGAAGTTCGTTAAGAAGCTCACGGATGACATATTCGAGCTACGGGTCAAACAATTCGACCGGATTTTTCGGGTTCTGTTTTTCTACCAGCCTGGGATGCTGATCGTGATTACGTCAGGGTTTCAGAAAAAGACGGAACAGACTCCACTGGGCGAGATTACAAGGGCAGAGCAGCTAAAAAAGCTCTGGATGAAGTACCGAAACCGTTACGCGGGATCGCAGAAAGAAAGAGAAGCTATCCTGAAGGAGTTGGGCATATGAACAAACATCAAGCGCGATAAACACAGCGAAATTGTCGAGCAGCGCGCACGCAAGAGCGCAACCTACCGTAAGACCTTCGTGCGCACCTTGCATCAGATTGATCTGGCCTTACTGGTGCGCGAGATGCGGGAGGATGCGGGGTTCACCCAAACCGAGCTCGCCAAGAAGGTTGGCACAACGCAGTCCGTGATTGCCCGTCTTGAGGATGCCGAATATACCGGCCATTCACTCACGATGTTAGAGCGCATCGCAGCGGTCTGCGGTGTCGCCCTAAAGCTCCACGCTGAGAAGAAGCCCAATTTCGACCGCGAGGTCGCGCTGGTCTAGTCCCGCGAAGAGCAAACTATCTAACTTTTTTTTTTTTTTTTTTTTTTTTTTTTTTTTTTTTTTTTTTTTTTTTTTTTTTTTTTTTTTTTTTTTTTTTTTTTTTTTTTTTTTTTTTTTTTTTTTTTTTTTTTTTTTTTTTTTTTTTTTTTTTTTTTTTTTTTTTTTTTTTTTTTTTTTTTTTTCAACCCACTCCCACTCATAAATCTCTCTCTATTTAACCAAACAATCTCACTTCTTTTTCCTGTCGGAATGACGCCGTGGAAAAATTTCTGGAAAACTGGTTAAGCCTTCGGCGGGGGAAGGTCGCGAGCCTGCTGCTGATCTCTAAAACCGGCCGCCTTGTGCGAGCCATCGCAAAATGGTTTGTTCGCGGAGTGCCCGCAGCGGCACAGCCCGATGGATGTTCGTCCGGCGAGGCCATAGGGGCGGCCTTCCATGTCAACTAGTTCAAAATCCCCTTCGACGCGCAGCGATCCATCGCTTCTTACCGTAATTTTGGTGGCTGGCATTCCCGCTCCCTTTTGGCTTGCTCCGCTTGCGACTCAAACTGCTGCATGCGGGGCGAAGTCCGCACGCAAAAATTTCCCGAGGGCCCGGACCGCGGCCCGCGGGCGACAATCAGGATTTAATACTTCGGCACGGTGGGATCGACTTCATCCGACCAGGCCAGAATGCCGCCCTTCAGGTTCCAGAGCTTTTTGAATCCGGCCTTCTGGAGAAAGAAAATGGCGTCGGCCGAGCGCTTTCCGCTGCGGCAGTGGACAATCATTTCCCTGGAGCTGTCCAGTTCGCTGACGCGGCGCGGAAGCTCTCCCAAGGGAATGAGTTTCCCGTTCAAATTGCAGATCTGGTATTCGTGCGGCTCGCGCACGTCCAGAATGAACACGTCGTCGCCGCGGTCCTGCCGGGCCTTCATTTCCTTCGGTGTAATTTCCGGTATTCCGTCCGTCATTGGAAGAGTCTCCTCGCCACGAATTCCGCAAAATTCCTCATAATCGATCAGCTTGGTAACTGTCGGATGCTCGCCGCACACGGGGCATTCGGGGTTCTTGCGAAGCTTGAGTTCCCGGAAGCGCATGGCCAGAGCATCGAACAGCAGGAGCCGCCCGACCAGCGGATCGCCGGCGCCCAGGATCAGTTTGATCGTTTCCATGGCCTGGATCGAGCCGACGATTCCCGGCAGCACGCCCAGCACGCCGCCTTCGGCGCAAGACGGCACCAGGCCCGGCGGAGGCGGCTCGGGATACAAGCAGCGGTAGCACGGCCCCCCCGGATACCCGAATACGGTGGCTTGCCCCTCGAACCGGAAAATCGAGCCGTACACGTTCGGCTTTCCGAGCAGCACGCACGCGTCGTTCACCAGAAAGCGCGTGGGGAAATTATCGGTGCCGTCAACGATGATGTCGTAGTCCTTAAATAGTTCGAGGGCGTTGTCACTGGTGAGGCGCGTTTCGTAAGATTGAATTTCAATCGACGGGTTGAGCGACGAGAGGCGCGCTTTCGCGGCTTCGGACTTGAGCTTGCCGACATCGGCGGTCGTGAACGTAACCTGGCGCTGAAGGTTCGAGTTATCGACCACGTCGAAATCCAGCACGCCCAGGTGCCCGACGCCCGCGGCTGCCAGATACAATCCCAGCGGCGCGCCCAGGCCTCCCGCGCCGATCATCAGCACGCGGGCGCGCTTCAGCTTCAACTGCCCATCCATGCCCACCTCGGGCATGATGAGATGCCGGCTATAGCGCTGGATCTCTTCCCTGGAAAGTTTCACTTCTTCTTGCTTCGGTAGTGCCTGCGTCGGTATTGCCACGGGCGTTCTCCTGTAATCTTCTTCCGTAAATGCCTCGGAGTTAGTTCGGTTTCGTGAGGACCCGCCGGCGATCGATGGCACGATGCTGATCGTATCGCCGTCCTTGGTTCGCGTGTTTTCCTTTTCCAGAAAGCGGATATCCTCGTCGTTCAAGTAAACGTTTACGAAGCTGCGGAGCCTGCCATCGTCGGTAAACAGATGCTTGCGCAATTCACCAAAAGTGGTCGTCAAATTGCCCAGCGCCTCGCCCACCGTGGCGGCCGTACACTCGATGCTCGCCTGTTTCCCGGTGAATTGGCGCAGCGGTGTTGGAACCATTACCTTTACGGCCATACGGAAATATCCCCCTCAATCATCTTTGAATCGGATGCCGCAACCTCAGCGGAAGTTTCAAACTGCCAGGGCCAACCCTGCGTTCCCTGGCTGGACGCCTGCGCGGAAGTCACGTCCTCGGGCTCAAATTTCGAACGGTCGTCCTCGAGCCGCCAGGACGTCAAATCCTTGGGCGCGCCTTTTTCGACGCTGACAATCACATAGCTGTACCAGGGCCAGGCGTGTTCCCGGTCGAACTCGCTGGGCCGCGCCGGATGATCCGGGTGGGAATGATACCATCCCAGCAGGTCGAGTCCACGGTCGGCTGCGGCGCGCTCGGCCGCGCGGAAATCCTCCGGAGTGATCGAAAAACGATTGCGCGGCGAATCGTCCCGGCGATTGATCAGCGGAAACAGCGCGTGAACTTCCCTGCCCGCGCCGCCGTCGATTCCGAGCATCGCGCCGCAGCACTCGTGCGGGTAATCCTTCGCGCCATGTTCGCGAATTTGTCTATCGATATTGGGCGACAGTTGCAGCATCACGCGGTTCTCACTTGGAAATAATTTTTTTCGCCATTTCCAAAAAATATTGTGCGCCGTCATTCCGAGCGAAGCGAGGAATCCTCCTTTTTTTTCTGGGGTTCTTTGCTGGAATGACGGCGTTTTGAATGTCTGCTCAAATATAACGCTACACTTCGTCCCAGAAACGTTCGCTCAGATATTTCGTGCCGGAATCCGGAAACACGGTCACGATCACGGCGCGTTCGTCCGGCGGCAGGGACGCGGCCACCTGAAAACATCCGTCCAGCGCCGCCGCGGCGCTCGGGCTCAGGAGCAATCCCTCTTCCCGCGCGGCCTGCTTGACCAGGCGATAGGCCCGTTCGGTGCTCACCGCAAGATTCGCATCGGCGAGCGTGGCGTCATAGATGGCCGGCACGATCGCCGTGGGCATGTGTTTCCAGCCTTCGAGGCCGTGAAAGGCGGCGTCCGGCTGCAGGCTGATGCAGCGGATCGCGGGATTCAATTCCTTCAGCCGGCGAGTGGTGCCAACGAACGTGCCGCTGGTGCCCAGTCCGGCCACGAAATGAGTGATCCGCCCGCGACGTCTGCTCCCAGATTTCCTTCGCCGTGGTTTTGTAATGTGCACGCCAGTTGGAATCGTTGCCGTACTGGTCGGGATAAAAATATTTTCCGGGTTCGGCGGCGATGATTTCCCGCGCCCGCAGGATCGCCCCGTCAGAACCCTCGTCGCCCGGAGTAAAAACGAGCTCGGCGCCAAAGGCCGCCAGAATTTTCTTGCGCTCTTCGCTCGCGCTGGTCGGCAGGCACAGCTTCACGCGATAGCCAAGCGCCGCGGCGATCATGGCGTAGGCGATGCCTGTGTTGCCGCTGGTGGCGTCCAGAATGGTCTGGCCCGGTTTCAGTTTCCCTGTGCGCTCCGCCTCCCGGATCATTTCCAGCGCAGGCCGATCCTTCACCGAACCGCCCGGGTTCAGCCATTCCGCCTTGCCGTAAAACTCGACGTTCGGATAATTTGGGCCAATGCGCTTCAGGTGCAGCAGCGGCGTATTCCCGATGCAGTCGAGCAGGGACTTGCCGAGCGCGCCCTGCCTCGCCGCCGGTCCGCCGAAAGGGTATTTTTCGCCGTATCCATGTTTCCTTGTTTTTCAACCCTTTTCTGATAGGCCCCCGAAGAATCTTCGAGCAACCCCTATAGCCGCCCGATAATAGATGCCGGACAGGTTCAGATGTATCCGCATAATTTAGCATAACTTAGCGAATTTCATCCGGCCTCAGGCGGAAAAGTCCGCCAAAAGGACCGGAAATAGGAGCAGGCCTACGGGCTAGTACCACACCGTCCCTTTTGGCTTTCCTGCCTTCTTTTGTTACGAATTGGCGGCGCATGCAACTCTGGACCTTATCTTTTTGACTTTACATGGCCACTGCGCACTTCGTATCCTGAATTTGCTATGTGGAATGTTGATGATGATTTCCCGGCCAAACTATGGAGGCCCTGCCGAACGCCGGCTTTCATCGTCAGCAGCACGGGCGGCGTGACGCGCGCGGAGAAATACGGCTAGCGGCGCCGAATTCCGCCGCACTTCGGACGATCACTACACCATGACGATTCTTCCGACCATCCTGCTCAATGGACAGTTCGTCCGCCTGTGGGATGCCGGGTACCAGAAATTTCTGCTGACCGACGATGGCCGCAAATTTCCCGGCGCGCGCCGAGCAACTCGTCGACATGCGCAAGTTCAACGAAGAGTTGCGGACCGCGCTCGGAGTTCCCACGTATTACAACGAAGCTCTCGGTTCGACTTCACTGGTCTCAGTTTACGACCGCGTCAAAGGCCGCAAAGGCGATGTCCCCGACCAAACAGTCGGAGTGAAAACCGGCAACGGCGGTCACTAACCCGCGACTCGATAATTCCTGAATCTACGCCCCACGCGTTGCAGCGGAATAACGTCCACTTTGGCGCGACCGGCCATGGCCGTTTCCGGCGACCCTTGTCCATGAAAAATTTGAATACACGGAATTGAAATCGAGTTTCCCGGCGTTGACTTGCTTGGGTGGTATCATCCCCTCGTGCGCAGTCTCTCATGAAGGGGGAAGAATGAAAGCCATTCTCCGCACTCGCCCGCTGCTGCTCCTCGCCTTGCTTACCGCGATTTTATCCACTGCCGCACGAACCTGTGCGCAGTCGCCACCCGGGCCGATCCGCCTGGAAGTCGACACGACGCGGGCGCCCCAGAAAATTCTGCACGCGCATTTGCAAATGCCGGTGAAGCCGGGGCCGCTCGACCTTTATTACCCGGAGTGGATTCCCGGCGAACACATGCCAGACGGCCCCATCGCCAAACTGGCCGGGCTGAAGTTCACGGGCGGGGGGAAGTCGCTCACCTGGCGGCGAGACCTGGTTGACATGTTCGCATTTCATCTGGACGTGCCCCAGGGCGTGAACTTGCTCGACATCCAATTCGATTTCCTGCTCTCCGCGCCAAAGTCGGGATATTCCGGCGGCGCATCGGCCACGGCGTATCTCAACGTGCTGAGCTGGAATCAAGTCGTGCTTTATCCGAAAGGATACGACGCCACGAATCTGACGTTCGCGCCGAGTTTGCGGCTTCCCGCGATGGCAATTCGGGACGGCGCTTCCCGGCGCGAAACGCAATGGCGACATCGTCGAGTTCTCGCCGGTGTCCCTGGAAACTCTAATTGACTCGCCCGTGCTCACGGGCTTTTATTTCCGCGCCATCGATCTCTCGCCGGGACAGGTTCCTTCGCATGAGCTGGATATTGCCGCTGATAGCGCGGGCGCGCTGGCGATCAGCCCGGCGACGGAATCGCATTTTCGCCAACTGGTCGCGGAATCCGGCGTGCTGTTTGGGTCGCGGCATTACCGCGATTATCACTTTCTGCTGACGCTGAGCGACGGCGTCGCGCACTTCGGCCTGGAGCACCATGAATCGAGCGACGACCGCACGTATGAAGCCAGCCTCATCGACGATTCCAAACGCATCGTCTTC
Organism: Terriglobia bacterium; assembly: GCA_963779275.1. GTDB lineage: Bacteria > Acidobacteriota > Terriglobia > Acidiferrales > UBA7541 > Palsa-360. Next base: position 125,037 of record CAVZXL010000010.1, on the reverse strand, counting down.
TCGGGCCTGCTGCCGCATGATTCATCCATTCGTGGAACGGAAAATACCGCCGCCCCGCCGGGCTGATTTCCCAGGACTACCACGAACCGATGAAGGACGATTTGCTGTGGGTGTACGAAGGAATGACCTCCTATCTCGGCGCAGTGCTGACGGCGCGCAGCGGGCTGTTTACTCCGGAGCTGTCACGCGAAGAACTCGCGACATTCGTGGACATCTTCGAGAACCGAAAGGGGCGCGAATGGCGGCCACTGCAGGATACGGCCGACTCAGCGATGTTTATCTATAACGCCGACCCGGAGTGGGAGGATTGGAGGCGCGGCAGGGATTTCTACAATGAGTCGGCGCTTCTGTGGCTGGATGTGGATGCAACACTGCGGCGGCTGACCGGGGGTCAGAAATCGATGAACGATTTCTGCAGAAGTTTTCATGGCGGGGATACAGACGTGCCGGATCTGAAGACCTACACGTTCGATGACGTGGTCGCGGGGCTCAATTCCGTCGCTGCGTTCGATTGGGCCGGCTTTCTGCGCGCGCGGCTCGATTCCACGGAGACAAAAACGCCGATCGAGTCCATTGAAAACAGCGGATGGAAACTGGTGTACAACGACCAGCCCAATCCGATTCGGGAAGTTCGCGACTCGGTGCGGGGAGAAGTGACGCTGATGTCCTCCATTGGGCTGCTGCTTCATACGGACGGAACCGTGATTGACGTGGCTTACGGCGGCCCGGCATTTCAAGCGGGAATCGGGCCCGGAACGAAAATCCGGGCGGTCAACGGCCGGGAGTATTCTTCCGCGGTCTTGAAAGAAGCTATCAAGAGCGCGGAAACCATGGCCGCACCCATGCGATTGATCGCGGCAAACGGCCCGGAAGTGGAGACGCATTCGATCGATTATCACGGCGGATTGCGCTACCCGCATCTGGTGCGCGATCCGGGCAAACCAGACTATCTGAGCGAGATTCTTCACCCGCAAGCGCCGCCGGCAAAGTAAGAAGCTTTTCGCTACCGGGCGGAGGCGTCGCGCAACTGGCGGCGGAATTGCGCCAGGTCCAGGCGATGTTTGGCGGCTTTGCGCGCGCCCAGGAAAATCACGGGGACATCGTAATCGTAGCGCGCGCGAAGGTCCGGGTCCTGGTCGATGTTGATTTCGGTGAGGCGCGCGCCGAATTCCTTCAGCAAGGGAGCGATCTGGGATTTTGCTTCCTCGCACAGGTGGCATCCGGGGCGGGAATAGAGGGTGACGTCGCGCGGGGCGGCGAGCTGCAGGCGGCCATCTTCGGTGCGCGTGTAGGTGTCCGGAGTTGCCGCGGCGCGCAGCCATCCTCGTTGACAAGCAACGCTATAGCGCCGTGGATCCCGGCGGATTCGCCCATCTCGGCGATGGACAACGTGCGCGCCCCGGAACGGTCGAAGGCCGACAGAATTTTCATTTCCAGTGAATCCATTATTTATTCGAGCGGCTTCCAGTAAAGCCCGCGCCCGAAATCAACTTTTAACCTACTTTTGGCATTGGCGAAAGCCTCTGAAGTTCGCTTGCAGCAAAGGTTTTCTCTGCGGCCTCTGTGTTCTCTGTGTTAAAGCTTTTCCGGATTTAACACAGAGGACACTGAGAAAGGCCACAGAGGGCCACGGAGAAAGGCGTATTGCCGGGCGGCGCCTGGGCCTTGTGTTGCGGCGGCGCGCGTGGTACATCCGATGAGCGATCTTTTTCTGGTGAAAGGCAATCATGGCCGATGCGATTGTGTTGATCGAGGATCTTTTTTTTCAGGCGAAGCTGCATGAGACGGCGAAACTCACCGGAGTGACGCTCGAAACGGTGACGACAGGCGAGCAACTGGTGAAATCGGCGGCGGCGAATCCCGGGGCGCTGATCATTGTGGACCTGAATGCCCGGCAGGGAGCGATGGATGCGGTGGAACGTCTGGGAAAATCCGGCGAACCGGGCAACCCGCGCAGGGTAATCGCCTTTCTATCCCATGTGCAAACCGATTTGGCCGAAAGAGCCCGCAAGGCAGGATGCCAGGAAGTGATGCCGCGATCGATGTTCACGCAAAACCTGGCCGCAATTTTGCGGGGAGCGAAATCGTGAGTTTTCGGAAGCCCTCGCATAGCCGACGCCGGCGCGCAAGGCGAATGCGTGCGCTGGCATTCTGCGTTCTCGCAGGAATATTTTTTCCGGCGCTGGCGCGCGCGCAGCAAACGGCCGCGGAAGGCCCGGTCACGGCGCTCTCCGGCGCGCTTTCGGCCGCATGCAAGCAGGACTCCGCGACGTTCGCGGATTCGCTGACCTCGGACAACGCCGCGGCCTACCGCGCCCTCCCCGGCCCGCAGCGCACCGCCCTCATGAAACGATTCGTGCTGCTCGATGAGCCCGGGCGTACCTTGCTCTCGAGCAGCGCCGCCGGCCGCACGGTGCTGCGCTGCGAAACTCCCGGCTTCACGACCGAGATGCGCTTTGGCGAGACGCGCCTGCGCGAAAATCTCGCATTCATCCCCATGGATATCCCGCTTCCCGGGGAAGGCACAAGGTCCATCACCTTCGGCCTGGTGCGCGAAGGCGGAAACTGGAAACTGCTTTCGGTCGGATTGATCCTGCTCGATATCCCTTCGATGGCCAAGCAGTGGGAGCAGGCCGACCTGGATGCGCGCGAGGACAACGCCATCGCCAACCTGCGCGCGGTTGCCGCCGCGCTGGAAACTTACCGCCGCGCCTATGGCGACTGGCCGGAATCGCTGGCGCTGCTTGGTCCGGCGCCCCCGGGCGGCGTTTCTCCGCAGGCTGCGGGCTTGCTGGACGCCGATCTGGCCGCGGGCAGCAAGGACGGCTACGCCATCCGGTACACCATCGTGCCGGCCGGAGGGAATGCGGCGGCCGGGGAGACAACCAAGCCGGAAACATTCGTCCTGGCGGCCTCCCCGTCAGAATACGGGAAGTCCGGGCGGCGATCTTTCTTCCTGGACTCCGCCGGGATCCTGCACGGGGCCGATAAGCAAGGCGGCCTGGCGAACTCCGCCGATCCTCGAATAGGCCCGCCTGAACAGTAATCCCTCCCCCTGTGCGCTTGCATCACAAACACCCAAACTTTTTCTTGCCAGCGCCCCGGGGCCGGTGGAAGATGGAGTTCCCCCCTTCCGCACTATCAATCCACGATTGCGCACGGATGGTTTGGAATTTCCAATATGTCCAATTTTGCAGACAATTCCCCGGCCATTTGGCAGGGACCCGCTCCCAAGGAATCGAGCGAGGCGGGCGTGCCGGAACGCAGAATCGCGCAACGCTATCCATGCACGGCGGCGGCCGAGGTCGTCGATCTGAAGTCCAAAACGCGCGTGACCGGGCGATGTACCGACTTGGGGCTCGGCGGATGTTACGTGGATACGCTGGCCCCGTTTGCGGTGGGCGCCGCCGTGCAAATTCGGCTGGAGCGGGACAAACGCGAAATGGAAGCCACGGGAATGGTCACCTACGCGCTGGTATCGATGGGCATGGGGCTGTCGTTTAACGAAATCAAGCCGGAACATCAAGCCGTGCTGAAAGCCTGGATTGCCGAACTCAGCGGCGAGAAGCCGCCGGCCTCTGAAACAGTTCCGCCGGTCGAGGGACAGGAAATACAGGCGGGGATTTCGCATGATCTCGACCCTTCGCCGGAGCAAGGTCCGGCGGCTTCGGCGGCGAGCAACCGCCAGGTCTTGAATGAGCTGATTAATCTGATGGTCCGCAAAAGGCTCATTAACGAAGGGGAAGCCGCGGCGCTGTTGCGGCAAATGTACCGCTGACAGCGCGGTTTCCGGTTGGACTTCCGCGCCTGCGGGATTTTTCTTCCCAGTTATTTCCAACATCACCTGTTGATTGGGCACGCCCAATGTCCTGGAGGAGCGGCGCAGGGTCGGCATTGTGTCGCCCCTACAGGGCTTCGCTCTGCTCACATATTTACCCACCGCTTCCGCGGTGGGCTACGATTATGTCGTCCCTACGGGACTGAGTGAGAATTGAGGGGCGGGTGTGCATCGCATTGAGAGATTCTAGTAGTCGGCTTTCCTTTCGCTTCATGAAAACGAAAGTTACGTCCTAGCACGGACGGCGAATTTGGCGATAAGATTGCGAGCCGGCTAATGATTTCTTCCCTTCACCCCAGGCGCTTGCGACTTGTGTGGATCGCGGCGGTGGTGTGCCTGGCAATGATGCGCTGGGCCGCGCCTTCCTCGGCAGCAGAGATTCCTGGCGCCGAAAAACCGTCGCAACAGCAGCAAACTTCCGGGACGGATTCGCCGCTGCCCGTATTTGAAGTGCACAGCGGATTCTGGATCAACCTGCACCATTTTCTGTATCTGCAGGCAAGATTGACGGCAGGCAATCCAGCATCCTCGGACAACGGCAGAGGGCAGGCGCCTCCCAGCGAACCTACAGTCTCCTTGCTGGATTTTCCCGCAAAAGAAATTCAGGCGTGGCAGGATGCGGTCGCGTTTTACGCCAAGGACCTGGCCAAGCGCGACCTGCTGTTGAATGGCGACATGGAAAACATAAACAACCGTCTGGCCGACATGGAAACATGTCCCGACCTGGACGGCAGCAGTTCCCCCTCGTGTAAATCCGGTTTGCGATCGGATTTGATCGAAGCCCTGCAAAGCGCCGCGCCCGTGTACCGCGCGCACTGGTGGCCCGAGCAGGACCGCGAAAACCGCGAATGGATTGCCCAGGTTGCGCCGATGGTCCGGCAAATGGGCGTGGAACTATCCGGGCAGCTTGCGGATATTTATCAAAGGCCGTGGCCGTCGAACCGGCTGCGGGTGGACGTGGTGTGGTATGGAGGTCCGTTCGGGGCGTACACGTCGCTGAATCCGACGCATGTCACGATCTCAAGCCACGACGCGCGCAACCACGGCATCTACGGATTTGAAGTGCTGTTTCACGAATCCTCGCACGCCCTGGCAGGCGCCGTGATGCAAGCCATCGCCAAGGAATTCCGCGACCGGGACAAGCCCATCCCACGCGATCTGTGGCATGCGCTGCTGTTTTACACCACCGGCGAGATCGTCCGCCGCGACGTTTTGTATGGAAATATGCCGGGGGCGGATTTGCAGGATAGCGCGGTCGGCGCCTTACCAAACCTATGCCACGCGATTCGGACTTTATTCCGGGTCGTGGGTGCGCTTTCGCGGGCTGCTGGATTTGTACTGGATGCCGTACCTGGACGGCAAGGTTTCGTTCGACACGGCCATCGCGCGTCTGGCAGCGGCGGAATGACTGGATTTTGTGAGGCGGGCACTGTTGTGTGTCCGCTTTAGTTTGCGTTGACGTGACAAAAGCGGACAGACAAGAGCGTCTGTCCTACCTGAAACCATGAAGGGCGGACGGCTTTGCGGCCGGGATCGGGCCGGAATTGTCGAGCGGGGCGGAGTGTGCTAACCTAACGTCCTCGAAAGTGCGGGCGCCTCTAATGAGGTTAAATCCGCCGCGATGTTCCTCTCTGTGCGACGCGGGTGTGGGCCGGTTTTCCTGTGACTCCAGCGTACCTGGCAGGCTAGCAGGCCGGAGTGACTCTACTGCAGCCCGCGGTGTCCGGGGACGCATCAAAAAGGGAGAACGAGCCAAAGGAAATGCCGACGAAACCCGCAACCGGAAAATCCCTCGATATCAAGCTGGCGCATTCGCCGGATTCCGACGACGCCTTCATGTTCTACGGCCTGGCGACGCAGAAGGTCCGCACGCCGGGCTTGAAATTCTCCCACGTGCTGGCCGACATCGAGACGCTGAATCAGGCCGCCATGCAGGAAATCTACGATGTGACCGCGCTGAGCTTCGCGGCCTACCCTTATTTGCGTGACAAATACGATCTGCTGGATTGCGGCGCGAGCTTCGGCGAGGGCTACGGGCCGATTGTGATTTCGCAGCACCCGCTGAAGCGCGAGGATCTGGCCAAGTGCCGGATCGGCGTGCCCGGGCTGCGGACCTCCGCGTACCTGACATTGAAGCTGTACGAGCCGCGCGTCGAACCCGTGGTCATGGGCTTCGATCACATTCTGGACGCGGTGAAAAATTCCGTGGTCGACGCGGGCCTGCTGATTCACGAGGGCCAGTTGTTTTTCTCCCAGATGGGCTTGCATAAGGTGGTCGACCTGGGACAGTGGTGGCTGGAACAAACCGGGCTGCCGCTGCCGTTGGGCGGCAACGGAGTGCGCAAGGCCCTCGGCCGGAACGTGGGGCTGCAAATCGGGCGCGCCATCCACGAGAGCGTTTCCTACGCGCTGGATCATCGCGAAGCCGCGGTGAATTACGCCATGCAGTTCGCGCGCGACATGGATACCGACCTCGCCGACAAATTCATCGGCATGTACGTCAATAACTGGACGCTGGGATACGGCGAACGCGGGCGCAAAGCAGTGCGCGAGTTTCTGAAGCGCGGCGTGGATGCCGGCTTGATTCCCGGTCCTGCCGATGCCGTGTTTCTGGTCGACGAGTAAGATCCCTGCCGAAAGCGTTTTATTAATTTGCGGTCCCAGTTTCCCGCCTACGATTGCCTTGCGGGCGTCTATTCGACGCATTTTGCACCCAGTAGGGGCACGGCATTGCCGTGCCCCTACAACCGAACACGACAAGGACATCCGGAGTATTGCAACAACGCGCGGTGCACCCGCCGATTCGACGTTTACCGAGCCCGCCTTGACGCGCCTTCCTCGTTCGCATAAAGTCGAAACGACTTTCAGGAACAGGGCCCGGACACTGTGACCATGCAACGCGTTCTCTCCACTTATCTTTTCGTGAATCGCAAACTGTCGGCGGAACTCATGAAAGAGGCCGCGGGCGCGGGAATTTCCGCGCATCGAATTGTTCTGCTCGCGCGGGCATTTCGATTACCGCTCGGCCGAAGAGGCGCGCGAACTCGGCTCGTGGCTTGCGGGCAACAACCTGACGCTGCATTCCATCCACGCGCCGACCATGCGCGATTTCCATACTTCTCGCGAAAGCGGCGCACCGCTTTCGATTTCCGATCCCGAGCGGCTGCGGCGCCAGGAAGCGGTGGACGAAATCAAGCGCGCGCTGGACCTGGTGGAGCAGGTTCCGTTTCAATACTGCGTTCAGCACGTGGCGCGGTTGCGGGACATTGCCGACGAGCGCCGCTGGGACGCGACGTTCAGTTCGCTCGAACATCTCTCGCTGTTTGCCCGGCACAGCGCGGCGTCACCATGGCGCTGGAAAATACGCCCGGCGAAATGGCCACGCCCGGCGAACCTGAAACATTTTCTGGAGCAGCACGCGGCTCTCCAGCGTGAAGCTGTGCTTCGATACCGGGCACGCGCATCTCGAGGGCGACGTGCTGCCGGGCCTCGAGACCGCGCACGACCTGTGGCCACCACGCACATCCACGACAATCGCGGCGAGCGCGACGACCATTTGCTGCCCTACGAAGGGTCGATCGACTGGGACGCCGTGCTGCCGGCGTTGCCCAAAGGGACACCTATTGTCCTCGAATTGAAGGAGCCAGCAGCTCGCGGCGGGTTCCGCGATACGCAGGCGTTTGCCGAGACTCTGAAGGGCGCGCGCGTCGTGTTCGATAAATTCGAGCAGGCGCTGGCGAAGGCGTGAAGTGGCGCAGGCATCAGCCTGTGGGGGTTAGTCGCGGCAGGATCGACCGTGCTAGGCCCAATCCCGCACAGGCTGAAGCCTGCGTCACTAAAACGTCGTCCTCATTGAATTTCACGGGAGACTTTCAAATTTCCATGCCGATTGTGACGCATTGAGTCCGTTGGAAAATACGATCGGCAGGAAGTCACGCTGCGCGGGTGGCTCTACAACCTGCGCGAGGCGGGAAAACTTCTCTTCCCCATTTTTCGCGACGGCACGGGAACGATTCAGGGCGTGGTGTCGCTCAAGGATCAGCCCGATGGCGTTTGAAGCGTTGCGCGGGCTGACGCAGGAATCGAGCGTGATCGTCACCGGAAAAATCCACGCCGATAAGCGCGCGCCGGGCGGATATGAAATTCAGATCACGGCCATCGAAGTGGTGCAGCGCGTCCCGGACGACTCACCCTATCCGATCCAACTGAAGGAACACGGCGTCGATTTCCTGCTCGATCACCGGCACCTCTGGATCCGCACGCCGCGGCAGGCGGCCATCCTGCGCATTCGCGCGCAGGCCGTTCGCGCCGCGCGCGAATACATGGATTCGGAAGGCTACATCCTCACCGAAGCGCCCATCTTCACTCCGGCGGCGTGCGAAGGCACCACGACGCTATTCGAGGTGCAGTACATCGACGACGAGAAAGCTTACCTGACGCAGTCAGGCCAGCTCTACGTCGAGGCGACGGCCATGGCGCTGGGGAAGGTGTACACGTTCGGGCCGACGTTCCGCGCCGAGAAATCGAAGACGCGGCGCCACCTGACCGAATTCTGGATGCTCGAGCCGGAAGCAGCCTACGCGCACCTGGAAGACATGATGGCGCTGGGCGAAGGCCTGGTCAGCCACGTGGTGCAGTCGGTGCTGAAAAATCGCGCGCGGGAACTGGAGACGATCGGCCGCGACACTTCAAAACTTGCGAACGTGAAGCCACCGTTTCCCCGCATCACCTATGACGAAGCCATCCAGATTCTGCAGCAGCGCGGCAATCCAGCCAAGTGGGGCGACGATTTCGGCGGCGACGAAGAGACCATTCTTTCCAGCGCCTACGACCGGCCGGTGATGGTGCATCGCTACCCCGCGGCCATCAAGGCGTTTTACATGCAGCCGGACCCGGTACGGCCCGAGCTGGCTCTGGGTTTTGACATGCTCGCGCCCGAAGGCTACGGCGAAATCATCGGCGGCGGCGAGCGCGTCGCCGATTACGATTTGCTGCTGAAGCGCCTGCGCGAAAACAATCTGCCGGAGGAGGCGTTCAGCTGGTATCTCGATCTGCGCCGTTATGGCGGCGTGCCGCACGCCGGCTTCGGTTTGGGCCTGGAACGCACGGTGGCCTGGATTTGCGGAACTGAGCACATCCGCGAAGTGATTCCCTTCCCTCGGATGATTTATCGCGTCTACCCTTAGAGGCCTCGCTGCTTTCCGCCTTGGAGCGGACCGGCGCGGGACTCAAATATGGCACGAAAAAATTCGCATCATCGGCGTTCCGATGGACCTGGGCCAGAGCCGGCGCGGCGTGGACATGGGGCCCTCGGCGCTGCGCGTCGCCGGACTGCAGCCGCGCTTGAGGGCGCTCGGCCATACGGTCGAGGACATTGGCAACATCGCCGTGAAACAGCCCGAAGAACAGCCCTACGGCGAGAAGCGCGCCAAATACTTGAACGAAATCGCCGAGGCCTGCCGGGGTCTCGCCGAAATGGTCGAAAAAACTCTTTCGGAAGGCTTTTTGCCGCTGGTGCTGGGCGGAGACCACTCCATCGCCGTGGGTTCCTGCTCCGGCGTGGCGAATCATTTTCGCGCGCAATCGAAAAGCATCGGTTATCTGTGGCTGGACGCGCATGGCGACATGAACACGCCGGAAAGTTCGCCTTCAGGAAATATTCACGGGATGCCGCTGGCGGCGATCATCGGGTATGGCGCGCCGGAGCTGGTCGAGTTGCTTGGCTTCAAGCCGAAGGTCGAGCCGCGCAACGTGGCCCTGGTGGGCGTGCGCGATCTCGATCCCAAGGAGCGCCGCCTGATCAAGGAATCGGGCGTGCACGTCTTCACCATGCGCGATATCGACGAGCGCGGCATGCGCGATGTGATGAGCGAGGCTCTGCGCTTTGTCACCGACGATACCGACGGCGTGGCCGTCAGCCTGGACATGGATTTTGTTGATCCGGACGACGCTCCGGGAGTGGGAACGCCGGTGCGCGGCGGCGTGACCTACCGCGAGGGGCACCTGGCCATGGAGATGATCGCCGACAGCGAAGCCATGGTGTCGCTCGAAGTCGTCGAGATCAATCCGGTGATCGATCTGCACAATCAGACGGCGCTGCTGGGCGTGGAGATGGTGCTTTCCGGATTGGGCAAAAAGATTTTGTAGCCTAGTAGCACGGCTTCAGCATGTGCGGTTTTGGCCTGTGCAGATAACGCACAGGCGAAGCCTGGTCATCAGCAGGCCTCCCGCGGATGGCAGATCCACAGCTGGAATGTGCAATCTTATGACCACAGAAAAAAACGACTGCGCGTAGGCGTGCTGTTCGGCGGGCGTTCGGGCGAACATGAAGTTTCGCTGGTTTCGGCCGCGTCTGTGATCCAGCGCGCTCGACCCGGAAAAATACGAAGCCGTACCGATCGGCATCACCAAGGACGGCCGGTGGCTCGCCGGAACCGCCGCGCATAAGATGCTGCCGGAAGTGCTGAAAACGGGCGAAGGCGTGATGCTGTCGGCCGATCCGAATGTGGCCGCGCTGGTTCCGGTGGGCGCGTCGCGGCCGGACGCGCTGCGTGTGGACGTCGTGTTTCCCGTGCTGCACGGCACGTTTGGCGAAGACGGCACGGTGCAAGGCCTGCTCGATCTTGCGGGCCTTCCGTACGTCGGCTCGGGCGTGCTGGGTTCGGCCGTCGGCATGGATAAAGACATGCAGAAGCGCCTGTTCCTGCAGGCCAAACTTGCCGGTGGTCGATTTTCTGGCGATTCCGCGCGCCGAGTGGGAAAAATCCCGCGCGAAAGTGTTCGGCGCGATCCGCAAGAAATTTCGCTTCCCCGTGTTTGTGAAGCCCGCGACGCTCGGAAGTTCCGTGGGCATGACCAAGGCGCACGACGCCAAGGAACTTGCTACGGCGATGGATTTCGCCGCCGAATTTGCGCAGAAAATTGTCGTGGAGCGCGCGATCCGCGGCCGCGAAATCGAAGTTTCCGTTCTGGGCAATGACGATCCCAAGGCGTCGATCCCGGCGAGATCGTGCCGCACCGCGAATTTTATGATTACGCCGCGAAATATCTGGAAGAAGGCACGCGCCTGCTGATCCCCGCGAAATTGAACCGCGCGCAGGTCAAGAAATTTCAGGAATACGCCGTGCGGGATTCCGCTGCCCTGGAATGCCTGGGCATGGCGCGCGTGGACTTCTTTCTTGAACATCGCACGGGGAAAATTTATCTAAACGAAATCAACACGATTCCCGGCTTCACTTCCATCAGCATGTATCCGAAATTGTGGGAGGCTTCGGGGCTTCCTTATCGCGATTTGCTGAGCCGACTGATCGAGTTGGCCCTCTCGCAGCATCTGCGAAAAGCTTCGCACGAAGTATACGATTGAACTTCCTGCAGCGCCGCTCCCGGAACCCTCAAAGAATAGCGTTAGCGGAGCTAGGGTTTTCGATGATGGGGATCCTGTCAGAACGCCTCACGAGGATGTCAACTCTTCGATAGTCACTATGCGTTCTATTCACCCATTGCCGACGCAAACCAGAAAAGGAGCATCCCCGCAGGCGCAAGCCATGGCGCGTACCAACGCAGCGGACTTGGGCGTATAGTGCCGCAAACGCCAAACACTAATCCGGAAATCAGAGAAGCAAAGCTTCCCCATCGAAAAATCCGAAGTAGCGTAGGGTCGTAATAACGGGAATCCATGCCCCGTTTGTGCATAGGCCACCGTCGAAACCGCAAGCATGCCTAGACGCGGCTGGCTAGCGTGAAACTCCATCACAGAGACCAGGCTCGAGGACACTGTTAGCCGCTGTCTATATCTTCCCCGATCTAACCCATCCCGAGACGATAGCTGCAGGCAGGGCAAGATAAATTGCAAGTGCGAACTCAGGATGACGAGGATTTTCATTCAGCTATGCGTATTCATGTCGGCCCACATCAGCCAAATTATGCATCAAGAGCCTCTTAAAGCTTCCATCGTCCACGTTATCCACATTACTTATTTCTTCCCTACGGGTAATTTCTCTGCCCGTCTAAGCAGTTATCGGAAGCTGACTAATTTCGAGAATGCAGATCCCGCTTGCAAACATTAGGAAGAAGGACTAATGTTCGCGGGAGAATCATTTTCTTTCGTCGCGCGAACCGGCGCTTCCATTCGAGGAGGAAACCTTGCGAGCAAAACCCATCATCGCGTTCTGCGTCATCTGTCTGGCATTTTTCTGCATGGCCGTCGGAAAAGCGCAGATGGCACAGCAAAAGCCCGCTGTATAACACCGCCAAGCAGAAACTGAAGGACGGCAAGCCGCTCGTCGGCGCCACCGTTTTCTCTCCCGACGCCAACATGTACTGCGCCATGGCGAACTCCGGATACGATTTCCTGTGGATCGAGATGCAGCACAGCCCGCTGACGTTATGAGGACGTGGCCAGATGATCTGGGCGTGCAGAGGGCTTCGGCGATGCCGTTCATTCGCGTGCCGGACGCGACCGAGAGCGACATCCAGAAGGCCACCGACATTGGCGCGCTGGGAATCATCGTGCCCACGGTGGACACGGTGGAAAAAGCCGAGGCGGCCGTGAAGTGGGCCAAGTATCCTCCGCAAGGGCAGGCGCAGCCAGGGCAACGGCCAGTACGGCGCGCTGTATGGATCCGACTACCGGCAGACGGCGAATAACAACATGGTGGTGGTGATCATGATCGAAACGCCGATCGGCGTGGCGAATGCCGAGAAGATCGCCGTCCGTGCCGGGGATCGATGTGATTTTCGCCGCGAGCACGGACCTGGGGAATTTTTCCGGGACCAAGCAAGGCGACAAAGAGTACGAAGCCATGGTCGCGAAGATTCATGACACGGTGCTGGAGCATGGCATCCGCCTTGGCAGGCCCCAGGCGTGGAAGGATCGTTCGGGATTTACGTTCTTTCAGGCGCCGGGCGAGACGACGCTCATCCAGTTGGGAGCGCAGGTGAACCTTGGCCGCATTCCTGCTGCGGCTGGCGGCGCGAAACCAGGAGTGGCGCCAACGGAAGGGGCTGAAAAGTAGGACAGGCACTGCTTGCCTGTCTGCTTTGTCTCACACGTGCACACTCTAAACCGGACAGGCTGAAGCCTATGCTACTAAACGCGACAATTCTGAATCGTTGAATTAGACTTTGTGTCAGATTCCTGGAACGGTGAGATGTTAGCGGTTGGCCGATTCGACCTCCATTTCAAAGCGACAGCGTCCCTTGCGCTAGTTTATAATGTGCGCGTTCGCGATCACGGCTGAACACTTAGGATTATTGCAACGATGCTTTCGATTCGCCCTGCCACGATCAACGACGCCGCGCTGCTCTCGGGGATGATCCATGAGCTCGCCGAATTCGAGCATCTGGGGCATGAAGCAAGCGTGTCGGAAGAGATCATTGCGCGCGACGGATTCGGGCCGAAGCCGAAATTCCGCGCGGTGATTGCGCAGTGGGACGGCGAAGCCGTCGGTTACGCGGTGTTCTTCGATTTCTATTCCTCGTTTCAGGGGCGCGCCGGGCTGTTTCTGGACGATCTGTTTGTGCGGCCGGCGTTCCGCAAGCGCGGAGTGGGCCGCGCGCTGCTGGCGCATGTGGCGGCCATCGCCTGGAATGAGAAATATTTCTGCATGCGCTGGGAAGTGCTCGACTGGAATACTCCGGCGATCGAGTTTTACCGCAAGCTGGGCGCGGAATTTCTGGATGAATGGAAATCCGTCGTGCTGATCGGCGATCCGCTGCAGGTGGTGGCGGAAGAAGCGAAGTAAGCGCGTAGGCATTCAACCGGTCTCGCTTGTACATTCCTCGCTTTTCTCTGTGTTCTTTGTGCTCTCGGCGTTCTCTGTGTTGAAATCCGAAAGGCTTTAACACAGAGGACACAAAGGGGCACAGAGAAAAGAAGTGTATCAGGAGCCCTACCTCTATGCATCCAAAGGACTTTCCGCTAAATCCATCCGGACTGCAATATTTTCACCGTTCATCCGTCTTCATTGATAGATGGACAAGGCATTGGACATCGGCCTGTGACGTATGACCGAGCAGGACCGGAAGCTTTCCGAGACGGTGGAACGCGAGCGAGGACGCCTGCGCAATTTTATCCGCAGGCGCGTCGCCGACGAGGCTGAAGCGGAGGACATTCTCCAGGACGTTTTCTACGAACTGGTGGAAGCCTACCGGCTGATGAAGCCGATCGAGCAGGTGGGTGCGTGGTTGTTTCGCGTGGCGCGCAACCGCATCATCGACGTGTTTCGGAAGAAGAAGCCGGAAACAATGAGCGCGGTGCAGAGCGCGGAAAGGAAAAGCGCCGAGGCGCTGACGATCGAGGAACTGCTGCCTTCGCCGGAAGCGGGTCCGGAAGCAGAGTATGCTCGAGGCGTCTTGCTCGACGAACTGGAGGCGGCGCTGGAGGAATTGCCGGACGATCAGCGCGATGTATTTGTCGCGCACGAAATCGAAGGGCGCAGCTTTAAGGAAATTTCCGCCGAGACAGGAGTGAGCGTCAACACGCTGCTTTCGCGCAAGCATCACGCTGTGGTGCATCTTACGCAGGCAGCTGCAATCGATCTATGACGAATTTATGAGCCGGTCGAATGAACGGATTCTATTTGAAGGATGAATGAGCGGGCGCTGGCTTTACTGGAAGCCCGCGAGAAAGAGGACAACGAATATGAGAGGAAGATGGGCATTACGAGGTTGAAAATCGCGGTCTTTGTGGCGCTGGGGTCGCGGTATTTGGATTTGTGGTCCATGCATCTTGTGGAATTTCTGATGCCGGCGATTTTCGGATTGCACGTGATTACGTTCTGGCAGGCGGTGGGACTCCTGATCCTGGGGCGGCTGCTGTTCGGCGGATTCCGTCCGCGGCGCGGCGGATTTGTCTGGCGGCGCAAAATGATGGAGCGCTGGGAGCAGATGACGCCCGAGGAGCGCGAGAAATTCCGCGAGGGCATGCGGCATCGCTGCGGCGGGTCGCGTACTCCGGCCACCGAAACGCACGCCTGATGCGGCGTACCGGCACTTGCAGCAAAATACCGGGCGAGCCGTCAGCCGCAATTCGAGTGAAAAATCGGCCGTTCCGTACCGTTCTTGGAGAAGATTCTCGGTGAGCGGGACGAAACGGCCGCTACAAATCCCGCCGCTTGCTCCGTTCAAAATGATCTAATAGATGCGCCTATCGCGCGGCGAAGCGTCGCGGTGGCGCGGAAGGGTTCAGGATATTCTCGATCACGGGTTCATCTGGCCCGGGACACAGTTATCATGAAATTTTCCAAATTCTTTGTGTTCGTGGGAGTGTTATTCGTGGTGGCGCTGGTGAGCTACCTGGTGACGACGCCCAGCGGCAGCGAGATTCCCCTAACGGGAATCGTCACGGGCACGGACGTGATCGTCAGTCCGCAACTTGCCGGGCGAATGATTCACCTCGCGGTGGACGAAGGCTCCGAGGTGCATAAAGGAGACCTGCTCGCGGAGCTCGATCCCGCCGAATATATCGCGGCGCGCGATTCCGCCGAGGCCAACATCCACGCGCTGGAAGCGAAGGTCAACTCCGCGCGCGACACGCAAAGCTGGACGGACGACCAGACGAGCGCCTCGCTTCGGCAGGCGGAAGCTGCGTTGACTTCCACGCGCTCTCAACTCGTGCAGGCCCAGGCCAACCTGTGGCGCGATCAGCAAACCTACAAACGGCAGCAAGGGCTGTTCCAGGATGGCGTAACGTCCGCGCAAGACCGCGATCTGGCCGATGCCGCCGTGCGCAGCTCGGACGCCGCCGTGAAATCTCTGGAAGACCAGGTGCGCGCGGCGGAAGCGCATGTGGCCGTGGCGCGCGCCAACCGTAAACAGGTAGGCGTGCAGCAGAGCGACCTGGCGGCCACGCGCGCGCAATTGGTGCAGGCGCGCGCTGATAAGGCAACGGCCGACGTGCGCCTTGCGTACATGAAAATCTATGCGCCGCTGGACGGCGTGGTGTCCGTGCGCGCAGCCCGCCATGGAGAAGTGCTGCAGGCCGGCGAACCAATCGTGACGATTCTCGACGTGGACCATCTGTGGGTGCAGGCCGACGTTGAGGAAAGCTACATCGACTCGGTGGCGCTCAACCAGCATCTGAAGATCCGCCTCCCTTCGGGAAATACAGTCGACGGCACCGTATTCTTCAAGGGCGTGGAAAGCGATTTTGCAACTCAGCGGGACGTCAGCAGGACAAAGCGCGACATCAAGACATTTTCCATCAAGGTGGCCGTGCCGAATCCCGAGCGCCGGCTGATGTCCGGGATGACCGCCACGGTGTTGCTGCCGCCGCTTCCCTCCACTCAAAAGTGGTGGCAGAGGATTTTTTGATTTGCCAATTCGCGACCGCGAAAAAGCCTTGGTGGCACAGGCTTCAGCCTGTGTGGTTTTTCTAGCCGATGAAAATTAGGGCCGCACAGGCTGAAGCCTGTGCCACCGGTTTCTCGGCAGACATTGTCTGGCGCCATGAACACGGAAAACAACAACGCGATTGAAGTCACTCAGTTGAGGAAGCAATTTGGCGACTTCGTGGCGGTGAACGACGTGAGCTTCACCGTTCATACCGGAGAAATCTTCGGCCTGCTGGGGCCCAACGGCGCGGGAAAGACGACGCTGATCCGCATGATGACCACGCTGACGCCGCCGACCTCGGGCAAAGCCGTGGTGGGCGGGCACGACGTGGTGAGCGACGCGGACGGCGTGCGCCACGCCATCGGCGTGATCCCGCAGGCGCTCACTTCCGATCCGGAATTGACGGCGCGCGAAAACATGTCCATCCACGCGAAGCTCTATGGCCTGACAAGCGCCCAGCGCCAAAAACTTATTCCCTCGCTTCTGGAATCGGTCGGCCTGACCGAATTCGCAGACAAGCTGGTGGGAAGTTTTTCCGGAGGAATGCGCCGGCGCCTGGAAATCGCGCGCGGTCTGGTGCATTCGCCGAAAATTCTTTTCCTCGACGAACCGACGACGGGCCTCGACCCAGTGTCGCGCACCGCGGTCTGGGAGATGATCAACAAGCTGAAAGAGAGCGCCGGCCTGACGATTTTGCTTACCACGCATTATATGGATGAGGCGGACCGGCTCTGCGACCGCATCGCCATCGTGGATCACGGCCTGCTGGTGGCGCTGGATACGCCTACAAAATTAAAGGACAGCGTGCCCGGAACGGACATCGTCGAGGCGGAATTCGACAATCCTCCGGCGGATTGGAAGGCGGCGCTGAAAAAACTCGACGGCGTCGCCAGCGTGACCGCGCAGGACGGCGTGACGCACATCGCCTCGACCAGCGGGCCGCTGACGGTGGGTGAACTCATGGACCTGGCGCGCGAGCGCCATGTCGGCGTCCGCCGCGTCTCCGTGCAGGGCACCACGCTCGACGACGTATTCCTGTACTACACCGGGCGACAGCTCCGCGATGCCGCTAGCGAAACCATGCGCCGCGACGTGAGCCACTTGTACAAATAAGGATCACCTTAAGGATTGCCGCCGAAAAACATGAAATTTCAGCGCATCTTCGCCATCATCGAACGCGACATGCGGAAATTTTTCCGCAGCCCGGCTCTAATGATGAGCTCCATGATCTTCCCGCTCATGCAACTGATCGTGCTGGGCTACGCCTTCGGCGGAAAGATCAAGGGCATCAAGGTCGCCGTCGTCGATGAAGACCGCTCCGCCGCGTCGCGCGACGTCCGGCAGCGGTTCGATGCGATTGTCGCCGGCCCGCAAACCATGAAGGTCGCGGATTACAATTCCCTCTCCGATGCTGAAACCGATTTGCGCACCGGATTCGTCCGCGCCGTCGTGTATATCCCCGTAGATTTTTCGAGGCGCATGGAGCAGGGCAATCGCCCGCGCATCGCTTTTATCGAAGACAATACGGATAATTTCGTCACTTCCGAACTGCTGACGCGAATGCAATCGCTTGTCCAGGACATCAATCAGGGGCTGAACCCGTTCCAGCCGGGACAGCGTTTGACCGTGGCGCCGCCGCGCCTGAACCCGCTGGTCGACCTGCAGGTCGTCGAAGTGTATCCCTACATCGAGTACATCAAGTACCTGCTTTCGGGCTCGATTGCCATGTCGATTTTTATTGTGGCCATGATCGGCGGGGGCATCACGTTTATCGACGACAAGTCGCGCGGGCTGCATGAGGGCTACCTGGTCACGCCGATCAAGAAATCGGAACTGATTCTGGGGCTGATCTTCTCGGGAGCTTTCAAGGGACTCATGGCCGGCACGACCATCACAATCATCGGGGGTTTGATTGCCGGTATCAGCCGCTTGTGGAACCCGGTACGGTTGATTTACCTTGGGGTTGTGCTGACGACGACCTCGGTGGCCATGCTGAGTTTCATGTTCCTGTTGATGGTCCGCGTCAGCGATCCGCTGGTGCCGCGCGCCATATTCGGCGTGCTGAATACGCTGCTATATTTTCCTTCGGGCGCGATTTATCCGATCGAGGGATTTCCCGTCTGGCTGCGGTGGATTTCCTATATCGACCCGTTTACGTATGCGGTGCACGCGCTCAAGGCGCTGCTGCTGAAGGACGCGGGGTTCCAGGCGATTTATTCGGACGTTCTGATTCTGGCGGGATTTTCCGTGGTCCTGGTCGGTCTTTCAGTCGCATTTTTCAGGAGGCAGATATAAAATGCCCAAAGGAGAACCGTTCGTGGGCATACTCGATGCAGGCCCGGAAGAACCGAAATCAAAAGCCCTGCGGTACGGGATCAGCGGCGTCGCCCTGGTCTTGTTGCTCAGCGGCGCGATGTGGTATTTCCTGCGGTACACCTCGGAAAAACGCACGGTGGGACATTTCATGGATGCGGTGATCGCGGAAGACATGCCGAAGGCCTGCGAGATCTGGCATACGCATCCGGGATTTTCCTGCCAGGATTTTGTCAGTTTCTGGGGACCTAACGGTTATTACAGCCCCATCAAGAGTTTTCGGCATGGAAAGCGCCGAAGTGCCGCCAAAGGGCGGGAGCGGCGTGGTGATCACCGTGGAAATCAGCGCGTACGCGCCGTTTCCCAAGCCCGAGGAAACGATAAAGTTCGCACAGAACCGCGAAGTGCAGATTTGGGTGGAGCGCTCCGACCAGTCGCTGAGTTTTCCTCCGCCATAGGCCGGAGAACCTGCGGCGATTCGCCCGCATTTCTCACGCACATATCGAGGGATGAATTTCCGGCGTCAATCGAAGCGGCTTGCGCTTTTTCCAGCGCCGGCGAGACGCCGGCGCTATTGGCACACCTTAGTGAATTGATTCTGCCAGCGATTCCGCCTTCTCCGTCGCATTTGACGAATACTGCGTCAATGGAGCGATTCAGGGATTGCCCGTTGCGCGGCGCCGATCCGTCGGATTGCGACGCCCCATACTTGAACTGGGACACCAGCTTTCGGAGTTCGGCGGCCATGGTGGATAGCTGCTGCGCGGCGTCCTGCGTTTCCACCGCGCCCTGCGTGGTGCTTTTCGCCGCGGTCGCGACCGACTTCATGTTGTCGACGATCTGGGAACTGCCGGTGGCGGCGTGATTCACGTTCCGGACCATGTCGTTGGTCGTCGAGGTCTGATCCTCGATGGCGTTGGAAATCATGCTGGAAATGTTATTCACCTGGGTGATGACTTCGGTAATCTGGTGGATCGAATCCGTGGTGGTTTTCGTTTCGCCCTGGATGGCTTCGATCTTCCGGCTGATTTCCTCGGTGGCGATGGCCGTTTGTTTGGCAAGTTCCTTGACTTCATTGGCGACGACGGCAAACCCCTTGCCGGCTTCGCCCGCGCGGGAGGCTTCGATGGTCGCGTTCAAGGCCAGAAGGTTGGTTTGGTGTGCGATGGAAGTGATGACCTTGATCACGTTGCCGATTTCCGCGCTCGATTTCGCGAGTTTGAGGACGGATTCGTTCGTGGTTTCCGCCGTGGTCACCGCGGATTTGGCGACCATGGCCGCTTCCGTAGTGCTCTTGGAAATTTCCTTAATGCTGGCGCTCATTTCCTCGGTGGCCGCCGCAGCCGCTTGCAGGTTGCGGCTCACTTCTTCGCCCGAAACGGAGACCAGGCGCGACTGGTTGGCGGTTTCCTCCGCGTTCGAACTCATCTGATTGCTGACCCCGCGCAGATCTTCCGAGGAATTCGCCACCTGCCCGGACATTTGTGCGACCGCCACGATCATTTCGCGCAACCTCGCTTGCATCTCGTTCATGGCGGACATCAAGTCCCCGATTTCATCCGCGCTTCCGCTTTCCAGGTCCTTGCCCATCAGATCGCCCGCCGAAATGGCGCGGGCGCGTTCCAGAAGCAATCCCAGCGAAGCGGAAATTCGTTTGCTGACCACGTAGGCGATCACCACGCCGGCCAGAATTCCAAACAGAGTGGAAGTCCAGAGGCTGAGCATGGCGGAGTGGCTGGTATCGGATAACGCGGCGATTTCCAGATTCGTTTTTTTCTGCTGTTCGTCGACCAGGGTCTGAAGACGGCTCATCAGCTCGCCTTGCTGGTTGCTCTCATCGGTTTTGAGCATGTCATAGGCGCGCCCCATGGCGTCGTTCCCCTGGCCCATGGCCAGCTGTTCGATTTTGTCCTGCAGTTGCTGGTGGTTGTGCAACATCGATTGAATCGAGGAGACCTCCTCGGATTCCGTCCCTGTTCCGAAATCGTGGGTCACCTTGGTCAGATCGGTGATAGCGGATTCGGCGGCCTTCCAGGCCTCGGCTCGCGTAGACTTGAAGTGCTCCGCGTCCTTCGGATCGCTCCCGAACAGGACGTAGGCGCGCAAGGCGCCCCCGGCGTTGCCGATCGCAGCCTGAATCTTGGCCGCCTCGATGGTCGCCGGATAGCGGAAGTCGCGGATGGTGTCTTGCAGGCCGGTGGCTTTCACCATTTTTGTGTAGGCAAAAGTGGCGCTGAACAACATGAGAGCAATCATCAAGCCGAATCCGGCTGCTAGTTTTTTGCCGATGGTAAAGCGTGCGTTGCTGGAAGTCATAAGCGTGTCTGGCGAACCGGACGAGGTTCTCCATCCCCCTCAGTTTGAGAGTTGCAGAAACCGAAACCAAAGAAAGACAATCGTGCGGATCAGCCCGCGCCCGCACACCCATCTTGCGGGCGCACAGGCGCCCGGCTGCTCACCCTGAAAACTTCCCGCGTCCTAGTGCGGGAGATTGAATTCGACGTTGACCGACTGCGTGATCTTGCCCTCTCCGGGCTCGTAGCGCCATTTCTTCACAGCCTCAATCGCGGCGGACGCGAGCAGTTGGTGCCCGCTCACCACTTTGACGTCCTCGACGCTGCCATCCGGATCGATAGTGACGTCCAATTTAACGGTTCCTTCGATGCGCATCTTGGTGGCGATTGCCGGATAAACCGGCGGCACGGTTTTTACCGATTTTCGTGTGTCGGCGTGCAGCAGGGTGGCGGTAAACAGGCAAAAAGCGGCAACGGGGAGCAACATCATAAGTTTCTTGGTCATGGTAATGTTCCGATCTCCGATTTCGGCCACGAGTATTCCGTGGCGGATTCTGTCTTAGGTGTTATCGGCATGACCGGGGAATTCTTTAGAGGTGATTTGGGCGGAAAATGCGGAAGAAATCAGGAGATAGCTTCCCTCTTGCAGAGGCTTGCATTGCCACGTTAAGTCCCGTGTATTGGGGGAGTTCTATCTAACCGCGGTGTTAAGCCAGAGACGCGGGAGCACGCTATGCCAGGTCGCGCACGGCAGCTAAAAGTTCCGCAGGAGTCACGGTGGAGGTGCCCAGTTTGCCGACCACTACGCCTGCCCCTGCGTTGGCCAGGATGGCGGCGTCCCGAATTGGAACACGCGCTGCGATCGCCAGCGCCAGCACCGACAGCACCGTATCGCCTGCTCCGGTCACGTCAAATACTTGCCGCCCATGGGAGGAGTGGTCGGCGCCGGCTTGCCCGACGCGCGCGTAGCTGATCTCCCGGCTGGTGGCCGGCACATGAAATCCTTTCGGCGATGTTTCATCGAACACGTTCAAGCCTTCGGGCCCTCGTGTAATCACCACAGCGGAGCAGCCGAAATGCGCGAGCAATTTTGGCCCGGCATCCTCGAACGAATCGTCGTCTCCCAGCGACTGCGCCACGAAAAAGCCCGCTTCCTTGGCGTTGCAGGCGATCACCGTTGCGCCCCGATAAGCGAACAGGCGCGAGGTTTTCGGCTTCACCAGCACTGGGACACTTGCGGCGATGGCATTCGGTCAGGACGCGGTCGGCGAGCGGGTCGGTCACCACGCCTTTGTCGTAGTCCGAGATCACCAGCGCATCCAGTTTCCCGAGCGCCGATTTGATCCTGCGGACGAGGCTTTCTTCGATGGCGCGTGTCAGAGGCTCGCGGCGTTCGCGGTCCACGCGCACGATCTGCTGGTGCCGCGCCACGATGCGCGTTTTGACGGTGGTGATGCGCGAGGCGTCGGCGACGATTCCCTTCGTGTCCATTCCCTCTTTTTCCAGAAGTGAACGGATGGCGCGCCCCGGCTCGTCGTCGCCGGTCACCCCAAAAGGAAACACGGCAGCACCCAGCGCGGAAAGATTCGCGGCCACGTTTCCCGCTCCTCCCAAGACCTGGCTCTCAGTCTTGAAATCGACCACCGGCACGGGAGCTTCCGGCGAGAGCCGCGTGGCCGAACCCCAGACGTAGCGGTCCAGCATGAAGTCTCCGGCCACGGCGATGCGGCGGCCGCGCAAAGTTTTTGCCAGGCGCGTGAGTTTTCGGCTGTCCATGGTCATAGGAAAAGGAAGAGGAACGCGGCCCCTGAATGTCGCGATCCTTGCGCCCGCCGCGAACACCTGCTCGAATGATTTTCAGGCACGTTCGCACTCTAGCAGAGACAATTCACCGCGGGCAACTGCTCAGCGCGTGGTGGGAGCCGCAAAGCATTCCGCTGCCAGGTGATCGCCCCAGGCTTCTTTGACTTCGAGGGCAATGGCATACGGCACGAAGGCGGACGCGGCGTCGAGAGGCGCGCCCGCCTGGTTTAGCCGCTGCATTTGATCGCGTTCGGTTTTTTCGAGAAACAGGCGGAATCCTTCGATGTCGCGCGTGGCTTGCCGGCCCTGCGCGGTCAGCCGCTTGAGAAACGGCGCCCAGGCCAGATTCACACCAACCAAGGCTGCCAGTACCAGGGAATACGTCGGGGAAACGTTTTTCGCAAGCATGCGGAGTATGAAGACGAATGCGGCACCAAACACAGCCATCGCCGCCACTGCGGGAAGCACCTGGACCGCACCGCCCAACCCACGAATCGCGCGTGCAGTGGCGGGAATTAGGCTGGTGACCGTTAGCAGTCCCACAATCGACGCGCAAAAGAAGAACCACCAGGTGAGAAAAATGACCCCGGTCGTGTCCCTTCCTTTGGCCGTCAGCGTCATGCCCATGGCTAATGCCAGAGATATCAGAAATCCAAGTGCCACGTAACCGAGGTGGGAGGTGACGTATTTTCCGGCAAGACGCTTTTCCAATTGGCCGGAAATGCCAAGCACATAATCATTCAAATTGCGGGAGTTACTCGGGCGAATGATCGTCGTGGGCCCGTCCTCAAACAACAGTTTCAGGACGCGGGACTCTTCCGGGGCCAGCGCTTTTTCGCCGGTCGGCTCCGCTTTCGCTAGCGTCAACTTGTACGCGCCATTTTCGAGCTCAATGTTGAGGCATTCGTGCACGGCGAGTTGCGCGAGGACGGCGGCCAGCGTCCTGCCGTCGCATCCCGTGGTGCGAATGTAGCGCACCGCCGCGGGCGACAATCCCTCGGGAGGCTCGTACCGCACCGGCACGCTGTCCATTGCGGGATCCGGGCCGATGCGTACCCAGACAATCAAATAATAGAGAAAAATCACAATCGGGCTGGCGAGAAGCCAGCGATTGCGGGCGAACACGCCCATCCGCAGAGGCATTACGATTCCTTTTGGAAAACTCACGTCCACGCTCAGACTCTGCGCCGGTCCGATCTGCATGGCCCGGTAGTTAATGTCGTCCGCGGATGCTTCACGCGTGATTTCGATTTGCGGATTGCTCGGATCGGTCACGCCGCGCCTGCCCGCGTACGCTTCGGCCTTTGCCGCATCGATCGGCATTGTTTCGGGAAATCGCACGTGGAGATTGACCTCGTCAACGGGTAGCGCCCAGTATTGACCGAGAACGTTCCAGTACAATTCATCGTGATCGGCCATCAGGTGCAGGCCGCCATCGACCGTATACCGAATCACGATTTCGTGATCGCCTCTGGCGAGAGGCACGTTGAATTTTCCGATGCGCAATTGGGCATAGGACCCGCCGCTTCCTTGTTCATACCAAACCGGTGCGCCGTCTTCGGTGACTTCCAGAATCGTGACTCGTATTCCCGTATCGTCGTTGTGGCCGCCGCCGAAACGATCGTCCCAGCGCGCGTCCGCACCGATGGGAAAATACCGGACCAGACCCCACTTGAAATACGTTTCTTCGCTGTGCACCACGAACTGTTCACGCACGTCGACGGAAGTATCTTTGCGGACGGTGAGGTCAGCCGTGAACGAAACGATGCGCTCTCCCGGAGCGGGAGTAATGGCGGCGCACGGCAGCGCCGCAAATACAGCGGTGAAAAACGCGGCGGCGGCCCAAACAGCGCGGATTGTGGGCGAATTCCTCACATCCCTATTGTATTGCCGACCCGATTGGGCCGCGCGCTAATCCAGCGGCAGTGATACGTTTCAAGCACCGCGCTTGAATGCGCTGCCCTGAATATTGGGTAATGGGACGCGGAAAAAACGGAGTGGCAGGGAGGCCCAATCAGAGATGTTTTGCGCCGCGGAATTCGCGCACCACGTCGGTAGGGTCGCGGTGCTCGCCGTCCACGGCGTAATTCATGCGGCGCATTTCGTCTTCCGAAATTTTTCCTGCAAGCGCAGCGAGCGCCGTGCGCACTTCCGGGTGGCGCTCGAGCGTTACGCGACCGACCAGCGGCACCGCTTCGTACGGCGGAAAATAGTGGCGGTCGTCCCGCAGTACGACCATGCCAAGCGCCGCGATCACGCCGTCGGTCGAATTCCCGGCGACAATGTCCACTTGCCGGTCGGCCAAAGCCCGGTACAGCAATCCAAGATCGAGAATCTTCGGTTCACTCGCGAACTTGAGTCTATACGCCGCCACCCATCCGCGGTACCCGTCCGGTCGCTCCATGAACTCGTAGCCGAATCCAGCGCGCCATTTCGGCGCGACGGAAGCGATGTCTGAAATATCGCGAAGGTGAAGCCTTTCGGCATCTTCGCCGCGAACCACCAGCGCGAACGTATTGTTAAAACCGAGCGGCGGCAAGACCTCGACCCCGAAACGCGCACGATACTCTTGCTGAACGCGCTGGTAGACGGCGGAGGGATCGTTTTGAGGAGGATCGTTCAGGACCGCGGTCAGCGCCGTTCCCGTATATTCCGGATATAGGTCGATTTTTCCGGCGACCAGCGCCTGGTGGCAGATCATCGTGCCGCCGAGGTTGACGCGCCGCTCCACGCGCAGCGACGAATGCGCCTCGATCTGCTGCGCGAACAGTTCCGCCAGCACAATTTGTTCGGTGAAATTTTTCGAGCCGACGACGATTTTGTCGCCGGTGTGCTGGCCGCACCCGGCGAGCAGCACTGCGGAAAGACACGCGAGAAGCGCGGCTGCCGGCCACCATGGGCTTCGCCGCGCGAGAAAAAAATACCTGCCGGAACGCGCGCGTCCGGTCATCTTTGGGCCAGGCTCCGCTGAAAAGCCCCCAGCGAAAGATCGACGACCACGGCAAGCAACGCGGCGGGGATGGCTCCCGCGAGGATCACCTGATTATTGACCATGGCGACGCCGCGAAAAATAAATACGCCCAAACCGCCTGCGCCAATCGTCGCGGCGATGGTCGCCACGCCGATGGAAAGCACGGTGGCCACTCGAATTCCCGCCAGCAGCACCGGCGCGGCCAGCGGAAGTTGCACCTGCCAGAGCAATTGCCGCGGCGTCATGCCCATTCCGCGCGCCGCCTCAATCACCGCGGGATCCACTCCCGCGATACCGGTTACCGTATTTCGCAAAATAGGCAGCAGCGCGTAGAGCGCCAGCGCGACGATCGCAGTGCTGGCTCCTACTCCGCCAATCCACGGCACCGGAATCAAAAAACCGAAAAGCGCCAGGCTCGGAATCGTCTGCACGATGTTGGCGGCGCCCAGTACCCAGCGCTGCGCCTGGTCGCGGCGAACCAGCGCTATGCCCAACGGCAACCCGATCAGCAGAGCGATGCCCATCGACGCGGCAACCAAACCGATGTGCTCGACCGATCGCGCCAGCACTTCGCCGCGGTTGCGCAACAAATAATCAAACCAGCTCATCGCGCTTCCTCCTTAACTTCCCGGAGCTTACTGAATCTGGTCCAGGCCCCCCACCTATTGCAGCGACGCCGCGAACGCCCGGACATGCGGATCGCTCGCGTCCAGAAATTCCTGCGGCGAGTATGTGCCGATCAAACGGCCTTGGTCGAGCAGAGCGATTCGCGTGCCCAGCAGCAGCGCTTCGCGCACGTCGTGCGTCACGAACACGATCGTCTTTTCCAGGCGCGTCGCCAGCGCACGAAATTCCCGTTGCAGTTCCGCGCGCGTCACCGGGTCAAGCGCCGCAAACGGCTCATCCATCAGCAGGATTGGAGGGTCTGCCGCAAGCGCCCGCGCCACACCCACACGCTGCTTCTGTCCGCCGGAGAGTTCCGAAGGGCGGCGCTTCGCAAATTCAGCGGGAGGCAACCCAACCAGCTCCAGCATTTCAATCACGCGCGCGCGAATCCGTTTTGCGGGCCAGCGCTCGAGTTTCGGCACCAGCGCTACATTCCTCTCCACAGTCCAATGCGGGAAGAGGCCGCCGTCCTGGATGACGTAGCCGATGGCACGTCGCAGCTGGATCGGGTCCCATGAGGCCGTGGAACGTCCAGAGACCAGGATTTCGCCTTCGGTGGGCTCCAGCAGGCGGTTAATGAGCTTCAGCGTGGTCGTCTTGCCCGACCCGCTGCGGCCCAGCAGTACCAACGTCTCCCCCCGGCCCACGTTGAGGTTCAGGCCAGACACGAGTACGGCCCCGGCCGGCAACCGATAGGTGAGGCCGCGGATCTGCAATGTGTAACCGTTTTGTAATCCGTCACTTAGATCGGCCACGCTGGGTTTCCCGCCTATCGTCTGATTCTCGTGGAATCCCGGATTGACTTACGCCATCGGGGCGATTCAAACTAAGGCACCCGCCGGATTCCGGTATCTCTCGGGAAGCTGAATTCTTGTTTCAAAAGCGGTCTTCGTTACATCCAATCGAACGGACTGTCATGAACCCGACCTCCGCCACCCCTTCGTCCTCGGCCAAACGGCTCGGTGCCCGTTTACAGGGGGCGCGCGAACGCAGCCAGGAACTGTTTGCCATCGTTCGGCCCACAGCACTCTACGACCGCCCCATCCCGGAACGCCACCGGATTATTTTCTATCTCGGCCACCTGGAGGCGTTTGACTGGAACCTGCTCAGGGGCCCGCTGGATCTTTCGTCCTTCGATCCGCAGCTCGATAAACTGTTTTCATTTGGCATCGATCCGGTGGACGGTGGACTGCCCACCGATCAGCCGAAGGATTGGCCGTCGCTGGAACAAATTCGCACGTATACGGCGCGCCTTCGCGAGATGCTGGACCGCCGGCTTGAGGACGCCTTGGCCGGCGATCCGAGTCTTGCGCGCCTCGAGCACGGCCGCCTGCTCGAAGTCGCCATCGAGCACCGGCTGATGCATGCCGAAACGCTGTGCTACATGCTGCACCAGTTGCCCCTGGACCGCAAATTCGCGATGCCGCAACCTGCGGCGCCGGATGCCCCGCCGCGAATTTCCCGCATGGCCGAGATTTCCGCAGGCACGGCCACGCTAGGATTGCCGTCCGGCAAGCATGGAACATTTGGTTGGGACAATGAATTTCCTGAGGTGCGCGTCGAGGTTCCAGCATTTGCCATCGATACACACAGCATAACGAATCAGGATTATCTGCGTTTCATGCACGAAGGCGGCTACACCGATCCGGCGCTGTGGAGCCAAGCCGGATGGGAATGGATTTCCTCCGCGAACCGCCAGCACCCGGCGTTCTGGGTTCCGCGCGGAAGCGATTGGGCCTACTGGACCATGTTCCAGGAAATTTCCTTGCCGCTCGATTGGCCCGCCTATGTGAGCCACGAAGAGGCGAGTGCGTACGCCCGCTGGGCAGGTAAGGAATTGCCCAGCGAAGCGGAATGGCATCGCGCCGCCTGCGGCACGCGCGCCGGAACCGAGCGCGCGTATCCATGGGGATCGGAAGAGCCCTCCTCAAGGCTCGGCAATTTTGATTTTTATCGATGGGATCCCGCTCCTGCGGGATCGTATCCCGGCGGCGCAAGCGATTTTGGCGTGGCTGACCTGGCGGGCAACGGATGGGAATGGACGCGGACGCCATTCGCGCCGTTTCCGGGATTTGAACCGTTTTCGTTTTATCCCGGATACTCCGCGGATTTTTTTGACGGCAAGCATTTCGTGATGAAAGGCGGGTCGCCGCGCACGGCGGCCTGCATGTTGCGCCGGTCGTTTCGCAACTGGTTCCAGCCTCGCTATCCGTACGTGTATGCGAAGTTTCGCTGCGTGAAACGCTGAAATCCGGAAGAAAAACTGGGGAGGCATCATGGCCGCCACCGCCGTCGCGCAATATTCGGAATCCGAACTCGCCGCAGAGGTCCGCGCGGGACTTCTCCGCGCGGAACAAAAGGAACTGCCCTCCAAATATCTGTACGATGAAATTGGATCGGCGCTGTTCGAGGTGATCAGCGTGCTGCCCGAATACGGATTGACGCGCGCGGATGAACGGCTGATGCGGGACCATGCCGCGGACATCGTCGCGTGCCTCGCGGGGCCTGTGCGCGTGGCCGAACTCGGCAGCGGCAGCGGCCGGAAAACGCGCTGGCTGCTGGAAGCGTTTTCGCTCCGCCAGCCCACCACGTATTGTCCCATCGAAATTTCTCACACGGCGCTTGCCCGGTGTGAAAGCGATCTCGGCCAGATCGAGCAGGTGAGCATCGTGGGTTTCGAGCAGCCCTATCTGGATGGCCTGCGAGCCGCCGCATCCGGGCGCAACACCGAAGATCATCTGCTGGTGCTATTTCTCGGCAGCACCATCGGAAATTTCGATCGCGACGCCGCCGAGCGGTTTCTGACTGAAGTGCGCCGCGTCCTGATTCCCGGCGATGCGCTGTTGCTCGGCACGGACCTGGAAAAACCGCTGCCTGAATTATTGAAGGCGTACGACGATCCGCTGGGCGTGACGGCTGCGTTCAACCTGAATATTCTGGCGAGAATGAATCGCGAATTGGGAGCGGATTTCGATCTCGCGGCGTTTCGCCATGAGGCGCGCTACAACCCGGTTTTCCGGCGCGTGGAGATGCATCTGCGCTCGACGAGGAAACAAACCGTCGCGATCCCCGGCGCCGGATGCTCCGTTTCTTTTCTGGAAGGGGAAACCATCTGGACGGAGAGTTCGCACAAATTCCAAGCCGATGACATTTCGGGGATGGCCATGCGAAACGGGTTCCGGAATTCAGCCCAATGGCTCGATTCCGAATGGCCTTTTGCGGAAAGCTTGCTGGTCGCGCGGTAGAGTTCAGCTTTCGTGCGCTTTGGTCACGTGCAGAACTGTCTCTGCGCTCCATTGTTCCGCGGAACTGAGATCCACTGCCCACACACCCAGAATCTGCGAGCCCTGGTAGACGCGCTCAAAACCCTCTTCCGATTCCGACACGGTCTCGATGGGCGCGATCCACACTTGACTCGCGCCGCGAGCCTCGATCTCCACCGCGACGTTCTGCCATTCGTCCGTCAGGCCCACGCGCGAACCCTCCACCACGCCGCTCCATTCCAGCGGCATGCGCTCACCCGAAAATTCGATATAGCGGTCCGGCACGTTTGGCGCCAGCAGATTCAAAACAACTTCGAGGCCTACCATGAAGGAAACCGGGCCGTTGGATGCTGCGGCCTCCGGCGCGCTGGCCGTTCGTGTGAGATCGAGGTGGCAGGTTACGTCAAAGCCTTTTTCCAACGCATCGAATTTCAGCGTCTTCGCCACGCGCAGAATGCTTCCTTGTCCCGCTCCGGCTGCCACGCAATTCAGCGGCGCTTGCGCAAGCAACTGAATCTCCTGCGGCGTTGCCTCCGCGGCCCTGTAATCCCCTCCGGCAAAGACGGCGTCTTCCTCAAGCCGCAGGGCCTCATAGTCCGCGTGCGATTTGCCGTTGGCAAACAGCAGGAGCCGGAACGTATTGCGCGGCCAGCGATCGTATTTCAATCGCTTTTCAAGGCCTGCCTCTTTGGAAACTGTCTGGTTGTGGATCGACACGACGCCAACGGCCGGCTGGTTGGCTTGCATCAGTCTCGAATGGTAGGCCTCCAGACGCCGCTGCAGCGAATTGATCAGCGTCACGGCGCTGGGGCGGAAATCGAGCACTTCGAGCGTTCCGCCGCACGATGGTTTGACCAGTGCCGAGAACTTGGGCGACACGATCTCGATTTCTTCGCGCCCGTCGGCGTCAAAATCCAGCCGGTCCACCGATTGATATTGTTTGGCGCCCAGCCGCAATTCATCGGCAATGGTTTCGGCGCGCACCAGTTCGCGCCACAATTCGGTTCTCAGGTGCGGGGCGTAGAGTCCGCCGAAGATTCCGTGCCAGTACGCGTCATTGGCTTGCGAACGCAGCAAATGTGTGACCGCTTCGGCATGGCGCGCGGCGCCACGACCGCCTTTCCTGGGACTTTTCCCACCCCCGTGGCGCAGCTTCCAGGAAACGCGCAGCATTTTCTTGTGAAGGAGATTTGACTCCGCGTACTTGCTGAAAAATCCCCGCCAAAATCCGCCGCGCAAAAATCGTCGCAGGTCCGGCCGGTCCTTGAATTCCTCGAGCAGTCCGTGGAATTTCAGGCGCACGGGAGTCGGCAGAACCCACTCCATCATTTCCGTATAGGACGCCGTTGGCAGATCCACCCTGCCAAGAGGTTCATGCGTGGCCAGCGCCTCGCCGGGCGGGGCCGTTTCCAGCCAGTCGAAATTGGCTTCCAGCGCGGAAAAGAAATTGTCGAGCCAGCGATCGCGGAAACAGTGCTCCCAGGTATGCGGCCAGGATCCGAATTTCTCCATGTCGTCGCCCATCGATGCCATTCCGCCAGGGTGCTCCTGCGCGGAGCGCCGCAGGAACGCGATGGAATCGTCGATGCTTCCGAACGGCAGCAGGTAGCGAAGCTCCTGCAATCCGGGAATGATCTTCACTGTGCTGCCGCGATCCTCGGCCACGTAGTAGCCGAACAGTTCGGGGATCTCGCGTCCGGCGGTAAGAAAATGGCTGTCATCGACCAGAGTGTAATCGATGCCTGCTTCGGCCAGCGCCACGGGCAATTGCGGCTCCCATACCCGCTCGGCCAGCCACGCGCCTGTGGGCCGCGCGCCACAATGGTGCGCGATAAAATCGCTCAGCCGGCGGATTTGCTCGACCTGATCCTGCAGGGGAATGGTGATCAGGATGGGCTCGTAAAATCCTCCGCCGACAATTTCAATCTGGCCGCGCTCGGCAAGAGTTTTGATCTGCATCAGGTATTCGGGATGCTTCTCGGCAATCCATTCCAGCAACGAGCCGGAATAATGGAGCCCCATGCGAACGCGCGGGTGCCGGGCCAGGCAATCCAGAAACGGCAAATAGGAACGCTCGTAGGTGCGTTCCATCACATCGTCGAAATTTCCAACGGGCTGGTGCGCGTGGATGAGCAGGACTAGATTGAATTTCGACAAGTAAGAACCTCGCGTCCGAGCAGAACCTCAATCATATCGCGACTTCCCGCGGTGCGGGAAATTCAAAAGCGCGATTGTGACTATTACATAGGGCGTGGCTGGCTTTCGCTCTTGCGCGCGGCGGTTATAAGTTTGCTATCATGCTCCACTCACCGCCCGGCGCGGTATCCCGGCCGGCAAAATCCCATGGATCCGCAGAAAAGAGATCGGCTGTTTCAAGCAGGACTTGAAGCCTTTAATTCCGGGCATTTTTACGAGGCTCATGAACATTGGGAAGAGGTTTGGCTGCGGATGCAAAATCCCGAGAAGATGTTCCTTCAGGGACTGATCCAGGTCGCCGCGGCGTTTCACCATTATTCCCGCGCGAATCGCGCGGGATGCCGCAATCTGCTTCAGGCCGGACTCCTCAAGCTCGAAGGTTGCCCCGAGGAGAACTGGGGACTGGCGATCGAACCGCTTCGCGCATCCGTGCGCCAGTGGCTCGTGCCGCTTCACGCAGGAGAGAATCCGGACGATATAAGAATCCCGCGAATTCAGCCGCACGGTAAACGAGGCCCTTCCGCCGAAAAAAAATAATGCTCGCCGGTTTCGGAACGCCGTGTGAATTAAAATAGCTTCGGCAGGAATCGCGGCTTCATGGCCATGCTTGCGCGGTAGGCGGGGTTGGACAGCAACACGCTGTCCTCAACGTTGATCCGCCGTCGCAGGATTTCCAGATGAGCCGCAGTCCCCACCAGCGCCGTGATCCACGCGGTGTGCATCATCGGCAGCGCAAACAACTCGGCAACGACTGCGACGTAGTTAGGATGCCGGACCCAGCGATACGGCCCCGAAGTCACCACGCCCACGCGCGTTGACGCCATCACTTCCACGTTCCAGTATCCCGCCAGCGTCCGAATTACCCACCATCGCAGGATGTTGGCGAACGTAAACAGGGCGCCCATGGAAATCGCCAGCAGAGGAATTACCGGCCGATGAAGCAGCAGGACTTCGAGAGCGGCGCCGCCGAGAATGCCCGCGTGGAGCAGCACCATCCATCGAAAATGCGGCTCGTGAACTTTTTCCACGCCTTGTTGAATGAGATTTCGCTGGTTGCGCCGGGAAAGTTGCAATTCCAGCAACCGCCCGATCGCCACCGCCGCAAGCAGCGCGAGATACGCATGCGTCATGGCCATTGCAGCAGGATCATCTCGGCTGTAAATCCGGGCCCGAAGGACATCAGCAGGCCGTAGCTTTCCGGCGGCATTTCCCGGCGCACCATCCATTCCTGAAGGATAAACAGCACGCTGGCGCTGGAAAGATTCCCGTACCGGCGCAGGACGTCCCAGGAAATTTCCGTGTCGGCGCGCGTCAGTTCCAGTTCCGCCTCCATGAAGGAAAGCAGCTTTTGTCCGCCGGGATGGAGCAGGAATGCGGAAACGTCGCTTTGTCGTAAGCCGTTGCGCGCCAGAAATCCTTCCGCAAGCCCCTTGACCCTATCGCGGATCAACTGCGGCACGTCCTTGGACAGGACGATGTGAAACCCCGAATCGCCCAGATCGAATCCCATCGCGCCCAGCGAATCGGGAAACAGAAAACTTTCCGAAGCCACGATGCGCGGCCCTGCTGCTTCGCGGCCCGTCACGACCACGCCCGCCGCGCCGTCTCCGAACAGAACCGCGGAAATCAAATTCGCTTGCGAGAAGTCCTTGCGTTGAAACGTCAGTGTCGGAAGCTCCACGGACACAAGCAGCGCCGTGCGATCCGGGAAAGCGGTCAGGTATTCCCAGGCGCGAGCAAGCCCCGCGGCGCCCGCCGCGCAGCCCAATTCCGTGATCGGCAATCTCCGAACATCGGATCGAAAACCCATCTCCTGCGCGATGTAGGCGTCGAGCGAAGGAATCATGACTCCGGTGCAGGACACTGTGATGATCATGTCCACGTCGGAGGGAGACATTTCCGCGCGCGCCAGCGCTTGCGCCGCAACTTCCAGGCCAAGTTCCACGGCCTTTTCCCGGTATTCCGTGTTGATCTGGGACAGCGGGCGCGGCTCGACAATGTAATCCACGGGAAACACGCTGTGGCGCTGGTCGATCCGCGAATTATCGATCACGCTGCGGATGGCTTCCAGCCTCATTCCTTCGAGAGAGAAGACATCCTTGATGCGGTCTTTCACCATCTCGCGCGTAAGGAGATACGGAGGAACGGCCGTTGCGGTTCCCGCAATGGTGGCAACGCCAGCAGGCTTGCCAAACTCAATTTTTATTTCGGGTGCCACCGTGTTTGCGCGGGCGGCGGCACTTTCCGTTCTTAGCGTGTGCATGGCGGTAAAGGTTAACTCCTCTCGGTCTTTCCGGGTGTTCACAACTGAACAGTTTTCCGGAGGGGGGCTCCGACTTGCTCTTGTTTAGGATGCGGATTCTCGTTAGGGGGTGCTTGCTGGTTTGTAAAAATCCTGTCACTTCCCTGGGATCGAGAAAAAGAGGAAGGCAATTTGCTGGCACTAAAAAAGAATGCGGCACCCCGGACTTGCCGGAGTGCCGCACCAAAATAAACAGGCAATTTCGTCGAGTCTAAACCGTCGGCATCAGCCCTGGTTGGTGTACCAGTCCGCGTTGATGGCCGTGAAATTAGCCCACTTCTCCGGTAGATCTTCCAGAGCGAAGATGGCCGTCACCGGGCAAACCGGAACGCACGCGCCACAGTCGATGCATTCCACCGGGCTGATGTAGAGTTGCGGCTCGGACTCAAATTTGGCTTCATCTTTTCGCGGGTGGATGCAATCGACCGGGCAAACGTCCACGCACGCGGTGTCCTTGGTTCCTACGCAGGGCTCAGCAATTACGTACGCCATCGAGACTCTCCTTCGAAGGGTATCTGCAGCTGAATCATAAAAAACGAAACATTTCTTTCAATTGAAAAGATCGGTTTATATCACCAAATTTGACGCTGCACAAGCCGCTTTCTTTTCCTGCAAAGTATAGCACGTCCGGAATCGCGCAAGCGCGCCGCGGCAACGGGCGCGCCGCTACTGGTGTGGCCCGTATTCCTTGTGGAATGCGTTGCGAGTATTCGTGAGCGTGAAGCT
Organism: Terriglobia bacterium; assembly: GCA_963779275.1. GTDB lineage: Bacteria > Acidobacteriota > Terriglobia > Acidiferrales > UBA7541 > Palsa-360. The sequence continues at coordinate 90,332 of CAVZXL010000010.1, read as the reverse complement.
CCCGTCCGGCATCGCCGTCATCTTGATGAAATTCGGGGTTCCCTCGTCCGGGACTCCTGAATCCTTTGTGCCGCCCACCGCGAGGTTGGCGATGAACTTCTCCGGCGCATTGTGGTCCCCGGCATCGACCGCATAGTGCAGCTGCCAGAGGTCTTCAAAACCAGGGGAAGTCTTGAGCGTCTCAAACGTGGGAAGTTCCGCGCCTTTGTTCGCGCCGTTGTTCATCACCGCCGCCCGCGGATGCATCGCGTGCACCAGCATTGGCAGACTCGACGTTTCCTTCCCATGATGCGAAACCAGGTAGAAATCGACCGGCCCAACGAGATTATTCGGGCAGGCCAGATCGTGCTCCTTGTTCCAGGTCAAGTCTCCGAAGTCGACCATGCGAAACGTTCCCAGGGAAATGACCATTCCCACGGAATTCTTGTTTTCGCCGCCCACCATTGGATCTTTCACTTCGTCCCTGGGCTGGAAAGCGGAGCACGACGGATTGGGTGCCCCGGCGCCCGCCAGCGGATCGGCGATGGTTTCGGCGGAGGTGGAAACGACGCGGACGTTGATGCCGTCGATGGGAATTGTGTCGCCGGGCCGGGCCCGCAAATGCAGACCCTTGCCGCGTACGGTGAGGTATCCGGCGTAATACTCGGGGACATTGACAAGCGGGTCGTAGGTCGGCCCGTGATCGACGAAATTGCGGATCGGAATCCGGGACGCGAGTTCCACCACGCCGCCGGTATGGTCGACGTGGTAGTGCGTGAGCACCAGATAATCGATCTGCGTGATGCCCGCTTGCCTGGCCACCCCCATAATGCGATCGGCATCTCGGGTCCCGGGCCACCCGGTGTCGACCAGCAGGGATTGTCCCGAGGGCGAGACAATCAACGTCGATTGCCCGCCTTCCACATCGATAAAATAAACGTCCATGCCCTTGCGGGTTTGCGCCTGGGCATTGGCGTGCGATGCAATCAGCGCGAAGACGATTACAAATAAGAGCTTTTTAAGCAATCGGGTCTCCTGGAAATTAGCGCCCGGCGAATTGAGAATAAAACGAAACCCGCAACGTCTTTGCGAAGTTTATCAGCGCAGGTGACAGCGGGCAAGGCGCCGGGCCTTCCTCTCACAGAAAATCGATCCAATGCTTACGACGCGCCGCCAATCTCAAGAACCGCCGCGCCCTGCAGCTTTCCGCTTCGCAATTGGTCCAAAGCGTCGTCCGCTTGTTCGAGCCGGAACGTCTGCGTCGTCGTCCGTACGGGAACTTTCGGCGCAATCCTCATGAATTCTTCCGCGTCCCGCCGTGTCAGATTCGCCACCGAGCAGATGGTTCGCTCTCCCCACAACAATTCGTAAGGGAACGATGGAATATCGCTCATGTGAATGCCACCGCACACGACGGTTCCTCCCTTGCGAACCGCGGCCAGCGCGGCGGGCACCAGCGCACCGACTGGAGCGAAAATAATCGCTGCGTCCAGTTCCTCCGGCGGGCGCTCGTCGGAACCGCCGGCCCACAAGGCGCCGAGCTGCCGCGCGAATTGCTGCGCCTCCTGGTCCCCCGGCCGCGTGAACGCATAGACGCTGCGTCCCTGATACACAGCCACCTGGGCGATGATGTGCGCCGCGCCTCCGAAACCGTAAATTCCCAGTCGACTTCCTTCTCCAGCCCGCGCAAGCGAACGGTAACCGATGAGCCCGGCGCAGAGCAGCGGCGCGGCAGCGACGTCCGAGTAGGACTCCGGAATCGGGACGCAGAAGCGTTCATCGGCCACGGTGAATTCCGCATAGCCGCCATCGATCGTGTATCCGGTGAATCGCGCCCGGTCGCACAAATTTTCATTTCCCGCGCGGCAGAAGGAGCATTCGCCGCACGTCCAGCCTAGCCACGGCACGCCGACGCGGTCTCCGACGTGCAGGCCGCGAACGCCGTCTCCCAGGTGCGTCACGCGCCCCACGATTTCATGGCCAATAATTAGCGGGAGCTTCGGATTGGGCAATTCGCCGTCGACTACATGCAAATCCGTCCGGCAGACGGCGCATGCGTGAACCGCGAGCTGCACTTCTCCAGCGCGAGGCTCCGGCACGGGGCGCTGCTCGAGCGTCAGCGGCTTGCCCGCCCGCTCGAAGATCATCGCGCGCATGGTTTGCGGAGCGCTCATCGGAAAAAATTCTTCGCGAAGAACAGCAGATTCGCGGGGCGCTCGGCCAGCCGCCGCATGAAATACGGAAACCAATCCTGGCCGAAAGGAATGTACACGCGCACGCGATACCCCTGCTGCACCAGGCGCGCCTGCAGGTCGGTGCGGATTCCGTAAAGCATCTGGAACTCGAATTTGTCCTTGGTGATTTCGCATTCAGCCGCGAAACGGATGGCGGCGTCGATCATGGCGGGGTCGTGCGTGGCCAGAGCGTGGTAAATGCCGCTCGGCAGCAGAATTTTCATCAGGTTGATGAAGTTGGCGTCCACATCTTTCTTGCGGGGATAAGCGATTTGCGAAGGCTCCCGGTAAGCGCCCTTGACGAGGCGAATGCGGCAGCCGATTGCCAGCAGGTCGCGAATGTCTTGCTCGCTGCGGAACAGGCAGGCCTGAATCACGGTTCCCACGGCGCCGGTTTCCGCGCGCGCCTGCCTGACCAGGCGCAGCGTCCGGTCTGTGTAGGCCGAAGCTTCCATGTCTACGCGCACGAAATTCGCCAATTCCGTGGCGCGCCGCGCGACCCTGCGCAATTGCTCCGCGCAGAATTCATCGCCGAGATCGAGGCCCAGATGTGTCAATTTGAGGGAAATGTTGGCGTCGAGGCCGGCGGCCGCGATGCGGTCGAGCAGATCGATATACGTCGCGCAGGCGCGCTCGGCGTCTTCCTTGGATCCGACATTTTCGCCCAAGTGATCCAGGCTGACGGACATTCCGGCGCGGTTGGAGGCCTGCGCGGCCGCGATGGCGAGAGGGAGTTCCTCTCCCGGGACAAATCTCCGCGCCCAGCGGCGCGTGGTGCCGTTGGAGGTGATCCAGCGGCGGAGGCGGGAGCTCTTGGCGAGTTCGAGCAACAGCGTGCGTAACATCGAATTTTTGCGGGCGGCGCGCCGTATGCGGCCCGCGGGTTCAGGCGTCTTTATGCGCCTCGAGAAATTTCTCGGCGTCGAGCGCGGCCATGCAGCCCGATCCGGCCGCAGTGATCGCCTGGCGGTAATGATGATCCTGCACGTCGCCCGCGGCGAATACTCCGGGCACGTTGGTCTGGCTGCCGTGATGCGTGATCAGGTAGCCGTTTTCGTCCATGTCCAGCTTGCCGCGAAATACCTTGGTATTCGGCTCATGGCCGATGGCGATGAACACGCCTTCGACCGGCAGCTTCTTGCTCTCGTTGGTCTGGGTGTTGCGCAGGGTCAGGTACTCGACTCCGCCCCGGGAGACATCCGAAATTTCTTCCACGGCGTACGGAGTGACAAACTCCACTTTCTCATTGGCGCGCGCGCGGTCCACCATGATTTTCGAGGCGCGGAATTCAGGCCTCCGGTGGACCAGGTATACCTTGCTCGCGAAGCGCGAAAGAAAATTCGCTTCTTCCATCGCCGAATCGCCGCCGCCCACCACGGCGATTTCCTTGCCTCGAAAAAAATACCCGTCGCAAGTGGCGCAAGTCGATACGCCGTACCCGATCAATTTCTTCTCGGACTCGAGTCCGATCAGGCGCGCCGTGGCGCCCGATCCGGCGATCAGCGTCCGGGTCTCATACACATCGTTTCCCACATGAATCTTGAACGGCCGCTTGCTCAAATCGACTTCCGTAATCGCTCCGGCCTTGAACTCCGCGCCGAATTTCTCCGCCTGCTTGCGCATGTTCTCGATCAGATCCGGCCCCATAATTCCATCGGGGAATCCCGGGAAATTCTCGACCATGGTCGTGAGTGCAAGCTGCCCGCCGGGTTCAAAGCCGTCGATGACCAGGGGTTTCAGATTGGCGCGCCCCGCATAAATGGCCGCGGTCAGGCCCGCGCAGCCGCTGCCGATAATGATGACGTTATTCAAGTGATCTTCTCCCTGCCTGCAATTGGATTCATCGACCGGACCCGTCGATTCATTACACAAAGAGGAAAAGTCTAACACCAAGGCGCGCGCCTGCGCTCGACGAATTTCGCGTTCCGCACCGCTGCACACTGGCCTCGGCACGCGGAATGGGTGATAATGCCTCCCTGTTATTCACATTCAGGAGGAACACGTGAGCCGCGCACCTGGCACGTATGCTGTGTTCGATACATCCGAAGGCACGATTGTGGCCCGCCTATTCGAGAAGGAAGCGCCCAAGACCGTGGCGAATTTCGTCGGCCTGGCCGAAGGCACCAAGGAATTCAACGACCCGCGCACCGGGCAAAAAGCCAAGCGCCCGTTTTATGACGGCTTGGTGTTTCATCGTGTGATCCCGGAATTCATGATTCAGGGCGGATGCCCGCTCGGCACGGGAACCGGCGATCCCGGCTACCGTTTCGGCGACGAATTTGATCCCAAACTGCGGCATGACAAACCGGGAAAGCTTTCCATGGCCAATGCCGGCCCAGGCACAAACGGCAGCCAGTTCTTTATCACCGTCGCGCCGACGCCGTGGCTTGATAACAAGCACTCCATCTTCGGCGAAGTGGTGGAAGGAATGGACATCGCCACCAAGATTTCGCAAGTGCCGCGCGGCGCGAATGACAAGCCGAAAACGCCGGTGGTCGTGAAATCGCTGAAAATCGAGCGAGCCTGATCGCAGGCGAGGCCCCCATGCTCAACCCGGCCAACATGTTCCGGATGATGACCGAGTTCATTTTTATTTTGCTCGGCGGCTTTTTGATCTGGCTCGGGCTGAGCAATCATTTCATGTTCAATCCGAAAAGCCCGGCCTGGCTGGGGCTTGGCGGCGTGCTGATCTACTGGGGAATGCGCGCGTGGACGAAAACGGCGCGAGCTGCGCGGACCTCGGAGCGCACGGTCGAGCGCATCGGCGGAACTTCTCTGATCCTGGTTGGGTTTATGATGTTGGGCCTGGTTGTAGTAGAGTTCCGCTGGGTGGGGATTGCCCTGGCATCGGCGGGAGCGATCCTGGTTCTGCGTGGGCTGGCCGCGGCGGTATTGTCTCTTCGGACCGATTAGTTCGCATTCTACCAGTGAAATCGAAAGGAGTCGGAGATGCTGAAAGAATTCAAAGAATTCGCAATGCGTGGAAATGTCCTGGACATGGCCGTCGGCATCATCATCGGCGCCGCCTTCGGGCAGATCGTCACCTCCTTCGTGCAGGATGTCCTGATGCCCCCGATCGGGACGCTTTTGGGACACGTGGATTTCTCGAACCTGTTTGTCAGCCTGTCGGGCACGCATTACGAGACAGTGGCGGCGGCCAAGGCGGCCGGCGCGGCAACGCTCAATTACGGACTGTTCCTGAACACAATCATTAATTTCCTGATCGTGGCGTTCGCCGTATTCCTGCTGGTGAGACAGGTGAATCGCTTTGCCGCGAAGCCCGCGCCCGCGGCGGCGCCCACCACGCGCGACTGTCCCTATTGCCTCTCGCCCGTGCCGCTGAAGGCGACCCGGTGCGCGCATTGCACTTCGGAGCTGCGGGCGGCGTAAAACACCTGGAGCAAGCATTGTTCAAACGGAAATCCAAGGCCAAGCCCGACTGGCAACATCACGGCGTGCGAATCGTCCGCAGCAATGAACTCGATTCCAATACGCCGCAAACCGAAGGGATGACACGCGCTGAGGCCATCTCCCACGCCCGCGTGGGCGCGCAAAAATTATGGGCCGGAACGGTCATCGTCCATCCCGATGCCAAAACCGGCCCGCACCACCATGGCGAACTGGAAACCGTGCTCTATATTGTCAGCGGCCGCGCGCGAATGCGCTGGGGAGATCACCTGGAATTTGTGGATGAGGCCGGCCCAGGCGATTTCATTTTCGTGCCGCCGTACGTGCCGCATCAGGAACTCAACGCGCGCAGCGATATGCCCGTGGAAGCCGTCGTCGTGCGCAGCGGGCAGAAACCGATCGTGGTCAACCTGGATATTGCGACGCCCGAGCCGAAGCCGAAAACTCCGCAGCCCGATCCCTTCCACTCCGCGCCGAAAAAATCATAAATGAATCCGGCAGTAGGGGGGGCACGGTCCGCCGCGGCGGATGCCCCTACTGCTGAGGCAGGAATTTCCCATCAAACAATTGGCCAACTTCCAGATCTAGACCGCAAGTGTCAGGAAAAATCCGGCCGCCTTGGTTGGGAATGCACAGATAGTTGCAGTGGGTTTGGTAGCGCCGGCGCCTCGCCGGCATGTGGTATCACGAGGAATAAACACAAACCTGCCGGGGAGACGCCAGTGCTACGACGGGCCGGGCTTGGTGGTCTTATTGTGGTTAACGTGGGCTTTCAGCCGCGCGACCACGTCGGCTTCTTTCCCCTCGTTGAGTTCGTTCAGCACTTCATCCAGCGCAAAGTGGACCACGTCGTGATGGTGAAGCTCGTCCGGCGCGATTTGATCGCTGAACCGCAGCCACAGGCGGTGGATCAGGCGCACTTCATTCGACGTAAGATTCGGCGCGTGTGGCCCCAGCAGGAAATATTCCCGCTGCCCTCCGGGCGTGAAGATCTCCAGGTTGAATTGCGGGCGCGGGTCCGGGAGTTGCTCCCAGGCGAGGCCAATTTCACGGGCTTGCTCGGGCAGGGTCAGTTTGGCGGAGCGGCCGAGAGCGATGGTATTGGACTCGAGTTTCTCTGCGGCGTTCAGGATGCCGTTCCACATTTCGCTGGCCGAAACCACCGCCAGACGGACCGTTTTCCCGCGTTTTTCAGCGAGCGAAAGCGCCTTGGTGAATAGAAACTGCTCGACGCTTCCGAACAGCTGCTCGGCTTCGAGTTCGCTCGATCCGGACGCAGACCGGCGCAAAAGGCGAACGTGGAGCACGACAACGTCGCGCCGCTCCGGCCGCACGCGGTCCAGAACCGCCTGCAGGTGATACAGCGCATGAAAATTGCTTACGGGCACCAGAATATTGCCGGGCCGCACGCCCACCGCTTGCGGCGAAAGTTCTTCCCGCGCCGCCACGTTGAACTGATCCATTTCCACGTGGGCGCCGCCGCGCTTGCGTTGCGTCACCCGCTCGGAAACCGAGAATACTCCAAACATGAGAAATGAAAAACTGAGACCGGCCACCGTGGCGCTCGGTTTTGTGAACAGGTTCACGACCGCGATCAAAAACAGGATCACGGTGATCAATGCCAGCCCGAGCGGAATCTCCTTGCCAAACAGATGGAAATTCAGCGGTACCCGGTACTCGCGGTCGTTGGGATGCGTGTAGCGCATCACCAGCACGGCGATCCCCTGCATCGTGAAACTCCAGATCACCCCGAAGGCATACAGGTTGGCGAGAAACGTCACGTCGCCGCGGCTGGCCACGATGGTCAGAATCTGAAAAACAACGACCATGTTGATGATGCGGTGCGACGTCCCAAATCTACGGTGCGGCTGCCGGAACCAGTCGGTCAGCACGCCATCCTCGGATACGCGATTGAGCACGCCGTTCGATCCCACAATTGCCGTGTTTACCGCGCCCGCCAGAATCAGCGTCCCCACCGCGACAACGAACACGTGAAACGCCAGCCGCAGCCCGAACGGCCCAACCAGGCTCATCGACAAGCCGCCGATCAGGTTCTCCAGATACTTGCTGCGCGTGTCGTCCGGAATGATCATCACGGCATAGAACGACACCAGCGATGTGAACAGCAGGCTGTAAATAAAAATAATCAGCCCGGCCTTTTTCAGATTCTTCAGTTTGGGGGCTTCGATTTCGCGGTACACCTGCGCGAGCGATTCCTCCCCGCTCATGGCCAGCACCGAATGCCCGATGCCGACGAACACGGCGATCATGGGGATCATTTTCAGCACCTGGCTGCCGTTGAGCCATCCCAGAGACCGCGCGTCGAGGCGAATGTTGGAAGGCCAGGGAAAGGGAGGAAGCTGCGCGCCGCGAACCCAGATCGTGTAGGTGCACCAGACGATCAGAATCGCCACCATCACCGTGGTGACCTGCATGATCCGCAGCGCTTTCTGGCTGGATTCGTGGACGCCTTTGATGTTTTCCCACCAGAAATAAATCGTAATCATCACGGCGAAAAAAGCGGCCGTGGAATTTTCATGCAGGACCAAATTGACATGGAAGAAAGCGAACAACTCGTTCAGCAGCCCGGCAAGATATTGCCCCGCGGATACGCCGCTGATCGGGCCGGTGAGAACGTAGTCGAACATCAGCGCCGAGACCGAAAATTTCGCCAGCGTCCCGCCCAGCGCTTCTTTGACCACGCGGTATACGCCGCCGCGCACGAACATGCTGCAGCTTTCCACGTAAATCGCGCGCACGCAGTAGGAAAACAGCATGACGCCAAGGATGAACCACGGCGCCGACTTGCCGATAAAGCTTTCCGACTCGCCGCCGGCGTAATACGCGGAGGACGCAAGATCGTTCAGGACAATGGCCGCGGCTCGCCAGAACGAGATAAACGTCAGCATCGCCGTCGTGGCGATGATCACGCGCGGCGCGGTAATGATGGGAGCGCGCTCTGGATTGGGGTCAGCGGTGGTGGATGCCATGGGAGATTAAGTTTTTATAAGTTTTATATAAAGAATTTATTGTCACATCTTCGGACCGGGATGTCTACGAGGCATCTCAGAATGCCGTGGATCGGTTCTTGTGATGGCGGGGCGCCAGGCTGCCAGAGGATTTGGGGGCTACGTCCGTAGCCCTGGAATGAGGATTAGTCCGAGGCCGTCCGGTATTCGCGCGCGCAATCCTGGCACGGGCAGATCGTGCGCAGGAAATCGAAACTGAAAATGCCCGCCGTGTGGCCGTCGTTGAAATCGATTTGCAGGGCGTAGTTGCCCACGGCATGCGCGGATTTCGCCGTAAGTTTGGGCTTGAACATGGGGAGCAACGGGGAGTTCAGCACGGGCGCCGTTTGCGGCCCTTTCGCCAGTTTCTTCATGCGCTCGTCGTTGCACATGGCGCAGGGGCATTCTTCGCGCAGGTAGGCGAAATCGTAGTGGCTGGCGTGGCCATCGGCCCAGGCGATGTCGATGCCGGCGCCCGTCGAGACATGCACTTTTACCTTCGCGGGTTTTCGGCGTTCATCGATGGGGATCGGCATCGTGTCGGTTTATACCTTCTCGCAAATCCTTCGCGTTAATCCTTGGCGACGGACGGCACGTGGATGCGGGCCAGCCGCCCGTGTTCCAGCTCCACGCGGCGATCGGCCAGATTGCCGATGGCCTGGGAATGGGTCACTACCAGAATCGTGTGCCCCGCGGCGTGCAGTTCGCGCAGCAATTCCAGGATCACGGCCTCATTTGCTTCATCCAGATTGCCGGTGGGCTCATCGGCCAGAATCAATTTGGGATGATTGATCAACGCGCGCGCAATGGCCACGCGTTGCTGCTCGCCGCCGGAAAGCTGCGCGGGAACATGGCTGAGCCGGTCGCCCAGGCCAACCCGGTGCAGGGCCTCCGCCGCTTCTTTCTCATCCGTAATGCTGTGGAAATACTGCGCCAGCATCACGTTCTCAACGGCCGTGAGATACGGCACCAGATGAAATTGCTGAAACACAAAACCGATCTTCTCGGAGCGGTAGCGCGTCAGCTCGCGCTCGCTGAGGTGGCTGATATCCTGCCCATCCACCACCACGCGGCCGCCGGTCGGCTGGTCCAGGCCGCCAAGAATATTAATCAGCGAAGTTTTTCCCGAACCCGAAGGCCCCATGATGGCGATCCATTCGCCGGCATCGATCGCGAAGCTCACGCGGTCCAGCGCGCGGACTTCGCCGAACCGCTTTTCGAGATTTTCGACCTCGACCAGGGACGCCATCATTCTCCTCTGAGAATCACCGCAGGCCGCACGCGCCCGAGCAAACGCAGCGGGAACGCGCCAGCCAGCGCCACCAGCACGGTCAGCGCGACGGTCACCGGCAAAATCACCAGGCGTGGCGAAACCTCGACGCCAAACACGCGCCCTCCGATCCACCGCGCCAGCACGGCTCCCGCGAAAAACCCTATCGTGCCACCCAGCACCCCCAACGCGCCAGCCTCGGCTAAAAATAATCGCATGATGCGCGAGACCGGTCCGCCGAGCGCCTTCATCAATCCGACGTCCCGGCTGCGCTCCATCGCCAGCGCCGCCATCGAAGCCAGAACGCCGAGCATCGAGAGCACCAGGATCAGCGCGATGGTCCAGAAAATCAGCCCGTGAATCCGCCCAAGAATCGATCCTTCGGCGGCGGCAATCTGGCGAACGGGACGCACTTCCAGGCCCGCCGACGCGGCGGCGAGACTTCGCGTGACCTCTTCAATTTCCGCGGGCGTACCCGAAACGCTGATCTGCACCAGGCTGAGTTTGCCCGGCAATCCCGCAAGGGCCTGCGCCACTTCGAGGCTCGTAAAAATCTGGCTGTCCTCGGCGCTCCCCGAGGTAACGATACCCGCGACGCTCATCGAAATGGTGCGGCCGCCGGAACGCAATTCGACGCGACTGCCGGGCGCAAGGCCCAACTGGCGGGCGGCGGCGACGCCCGCAAGGCATTGCTCGCGATCGTTGTCGGAAGAAACCCAGCTCCCTTGCACCTTCCACCAGGAATTCATTTTGGCCAACGGATCAAATGATGTGCCGGCCAAAATCACGGGCTGGCTGCCGGAATTTGCGGCCACGTAAAGAAACGGCGTTGCGGCGATGATTCGCGAAATGTGCAGCGCGGCAATCCTGTCGATGACGGACGCGTCGGCCAGAGCCGCGTCCCCGCCTGTGGGCGGCGGCGCGATGACCACGTTCGCGCCGAACGTGCGGAATTCCTGCGTCAGTTTTTTCTCCGCATCCAGGTTTATATTCAGCAGCGCCGAACAAACCGCCGCGCCGCTGGCCAGCGCAATCAGCGCCACCACCAGCCGCCCGCGGCTCGCGCCCAGCAATTTCCACAAGATTCGCAAGAACATCGAACGGATGGGCACGGATTCACTCTCCCCGCAAAACCGGGGCGGGATCGGCGAGCGAGGCGCGCGCCAGCGGAGCGAGGCTTCCCAGAAGCGCGACAACTGCTGCGAGCGCGAGTACAACAGGGAAAAGAATCCAGCGAAGCGTGGGAGCGATACCGAAAATTCCGATTCCCAGAACGCGCGCCAGAACGATGCCGATCGCGTATCCCAGAACGCCGCCGACAAGCGCCAGGAGCAGTTGCTCGGCGGCAAAAAAAGCGCCAACGGCGCGATGGCTCGCGCCCAGCGCTTTCATCAACCCGATTTCCGAGCGGCGCTCGAGCACCGTGGTCGCGGAGGTCGCGCCCACGGCCAGCGCGGCGGCAAACAACGCGGCGATCGTCACCAGCCACATGAGCCCGCCCACGCGCGTGAGAATCCGGCCCTCTCCCTCGGCCACTTGCCGGATGGCGCGCACGTCCACGCCCGGAAGCTGTTGCCGCATCTGCAGCGAGATCGAGGAAATGTACGGGCTGCAATACCAGCGGTCGTATTCGACCGGAGTCATCGTCGCGGGATCGCGCTGCGAAAAAGCGTCTGCGGGTTTCGTGAGCGCGCTGACCAGCAGGCGCCGGTACTGCCCCGGGCGGCCCGCGAGATCCTGGGCGATTTCCAGCGGCGCGAGAATCGCGTTATCTTCGCGGCCGCCGGTGGAAACAATTCCCGTAATGGTGAGCGTGCGCGCGCGATCGCCCGCGCCAATTTTTACGGTGCTGCCAGCGCGCAGTCCCAGGCGCTGCGCGAGGCCCGCGCCCGCCACGGCTTCCCCGGCGCCATCGGAAAACCAACGCCCTTCGACGCGCCACCACGGATCGGTCGCGGAAACTCCGGTCACGAAGTTGCTGCCGTCCGGAATCGCCACGCTGTGGCTGTACCACGTGCCAATCAATTGTTCGCGCGACGCCCGGCTTGAATTGCCCGAAGCGATGTCCACCGGAACATCGAGAAACGGCGCGAAGCCCACGATATTATTCCGCCAGAAAATCGTCTTTAATTTTCCGAGATCGCCTTCCGGCAAGTACGCACCCGCGTCCACGGGCCGGTAGTCGACGCCGCCGATTTCCAGGGGAAGAGTGTCCGACGCGGGTGTGAGAAGCAGATTCGCGCCCAGCGAGCGGAACTCGCGCGCCAGACGGTCGCCCACGTCCAGCGAAACTTCCAGCGTGGCCGTGGCCACGGCCATGCCCAGCGCCAACGCCGCCGCCGTCAATATTTTTCGGCGCGGCTTGCGCGTGAAGGAATCGCTGACAATTCGCAGGAACATAGTCGTTTGGCGCCCGCCACTTCGTTCTTATCGAACGAATCGGGCGATCGCAGGTGGCACAGGCTTCAGCCTGTGCGGTGTTGGTTTGCGGTCCCCACGAACCGCGCACAGCCTGAAGCCTGTGCCACCAAAACCTGCTTTGCAAGTGAGAACGTACGCTTCGCGGCGAACGGCAAATTCAATCCGCCGCCGTCACCGCTAGTGAGAGACCCGGCTCCGCGCCTCTGCCAGCGCCGGAACGTCGATCACCAGATCGCCATTCTCCGTGCGCGAAGGCACGCCCACCGGATTACATCCGCCCGCTTCGCCGATTGTCGGGACGTAAATGGCCGAGGCACAGTTGTTGCAGATGACGTTGGAGCCATCCTGGCGGTAGCCCGCGGTGCCGCAGATCAGGCAGGCGTCGAGCGCGGTGCCCCAGCTTCCATTCGGCTTGCGGATCACCAGGAAGCGCACGCTCGTTCCGCCGGCATCGACGCTATAAATATGAAGGTTTGCATCGCTCACGTCGGCCAGCGGAATGCGGACCACGCTGCCTTCGGCCTGGATGGCGCGCGCCACGGTCGTGGCGGTCACTCGCGTGTACGCAAATTCCGCGGCCAGGATCAGGATCACGGCGGTGCACGTAAAGGCCGAAGCGAATGCCCAGCGGCGCTGTTTGCGGCGTTCCCATTCCAGGCGGCGCCGTTCGGCGGGATCAGACACGGCATCGGTTGTCTTGCCGCGCGCCGCCATCCATTCGCGCAGCACCAGCAAGGCCGCAGCCCCGAGAATCACCGCGAAAAAGAAAACCTCATTGCGCACGATCGGCCCGACGTAGGCCATTTCCACGCGGCTCGAGGGCAGCCACATGGCCTCGCTCAATTCATGGATACCGGTGAGCGCGAGCTGGATGGCCACGAGAATCAGGATCGTGCTGGTGGCCGCAAAAAATCGTCCCAGCGAAATTTTCAGCGTCCCCTGGAAAAAGAACCATCCGACAGCGATGGCGACGCCGAGTCCCAGGCTGGTTCCAATCCACACGGCCAGGCCTTCGCTGGATAGCTCCACGGCGCGCAGGATCAAAGCAAGTTCCGCCCCTTCGCGCACCACCATAAGAAACACAAACGTGGCCAGGCCCAAGCCGGCGGAGAAATCGCTCTTGGCCGCGAAATTCTCGACGCGCTCCTCGATGTGCTTTTTCAGGTGCCGCGCGACATGATTCATCCAAATAATCATGGTCACGACGAACACGGCCGCGACCAGCAAGAGCGCACCTTCAAATCCGTCTTCGCTGACTTTCCAGCGCTCCAGCGCAATTGCCACCGCAAGGCTGGAAACCACAGCCGCCAGCACACCTCCCCACACCCAGCGCGCCAATGCGGCGCGGCCGGTGCGGTTCAGATAGACCAGGACGATGCCGACAACCAGTGCGGCTTCGACACCTTCGCGCAGTGCGATCAGAAATGAGGAAAGCAAACGGCTAGTCCTTTTTGGGCGGACCCTGAGCAGACCCCGCACCCGTCACGCGCCCCAAAATGAGGCACTTTCTAGTTGCAACTCATTAGCAACTGGAAATACAAGTTTACACGTCCCATTACTCCCGGTCAAGTTTCTACCGCTTCCCTGTTCCCTGACGGTAGAATATGCATCTACATGATTTTAGACATGCCTACGCCATCCTGTCATCTCGTCCGGGGCCGCCAAACTGGGTATTGGGCCATCGTTGCCCGGCGCGTGGCTGTCGCGGCCCTATCCGGCTTGCTTCTCACCATTCCGGCAATGCCGCAATCGCAAGCCCCCGCGCCCCCCGCGCAGGCTGCGCCAACCCCGACCTCTCCCCGGCCCGATAAGAACCGCGCCCAGAAGGCATTCCAAGCCGGCCGCGGCGCCGAGCAATCCAGCGACTGGAAAACCGCCTACGCCGACTATTCCGAAGCGGCCACGTATGCGCCGACCGTGCGCGAATACGCGATCCTGAAGGAACACGCGCGATTTCAATTGATTCAAGGACTGGTCGATTCGGCCGAGCGCCAGGCGCTGGCCGGAAATATCCCCAATGCGCGCGCCATATTGGGACAGGCGCTGGAAATCGATCCCAACTACGAAGTCGCGCGCGAACGCCTGGGAGAATTGACCAGCGCCGCAGTCCAAACCGTGCAGGAAAAAGGCCCTCGCCTCGGCGGGCTGCCGCGCTTGCATCCCAAGCCGGGAATGATGGATTTTGATTACCGCGGCACGATGCGCGGCGCCTATGAGGAAATTGGAAAGCAATTCGGCGTGACCGTCGTGTTTGACGGGGATCTGCCCGACCGCGTCATCCGTTTCCGCGCGCCCAAAATGGATTTCGACACCGCCCTGATGGTCCTCTCCCGCCAGACGCAAACCTTCACGCGCGTCGCCGACGAACATACTTTATTCGTCACAGCGGACACACCGCAAAACCAGCGGCAATATGCTCCGGAAATCGAAAAGACTCTCGTGCTGCCCGCATCGGTCACCACCGACGAAATGAACGAGACGGTCCGCATGGTCCGTGAGATGACCGGCATCACCCGCACGCAGCTCGATACGGCCTCGCGCACTCTCACGGTTCGCAGCACGGAACAAAACGTCGCGCTGGCCCAGGCGCTGGTCGAACAAATCGAGCAGCCCCGCGGCGAACTGATGCTGGAGATTGAGATTCTCGAGTTGAACCGCGATGCCGCGCACCAGCTGGGAATTACGCCCCCCGAGTCTTCCACTGTGTTTACGCTCAGCCCCACGGAAATTCAGCAACTCCAGGCGGCGCAGAATAACGGGACGCTGCTTTCCGTGATCCAGACCATCTTCGGCAGCATCGGCGCTCTGGGAACTTCCACCGGAGGATTAGGATCGGTGCTTCCCCCGGTGATCGCCTTCGGCGGCGGCAAATCCATTTTTCTGGCCACCGTGCCCGGCGCCAGCGCAAATTTCAGCCAGACGCTCAGCGCCGTACGCAGCGCCCAGCGCATCCTACTTCGCGCACAGGATGGAAAACCGGCGACGTTTTTCGTGGGCGACCGTTACCCCATCGATTTCGGTTTACTCTCTTCCAACATCAGCCCGGCGGCGACGGCCTTGGCCTCCGGAATCCTGGCCGGCCAGCTTCCGCAGGCCAATTACGCAGTGGGCACTTCGCCGTTGGCGCTGGCTTTGGGAGATTTCAATCGCGATGGTCCCACGGATCTGGTCGTGGCCAATCACGGCGACGGCACCACCAACGGCACCATCTCGGTCCTGCTGGGCGTGGGAGACGGCACGTTCGGCACCCAGACTCCGATTACCATTCCGGGGCTTTCCCTGCCGGCCGGTTCACCGTCCACGCTGGCGTCGACTCCTTCGGCTCTCGCGGTCGGCGATTTCGATGGCGACGGGAATCTGGACGTCGCTGTGACGGACTCGGCCAATGGGAACCTGGAGATTTTATTCGGCGATGGGCAGGGAAATTTCGCCGAACCCACGGCGGCCACCACGTATGCCACCGGTAGCACGCCCGTGGCCCTGCTGGCCACCGACCTGAACGGCGATGGAACCGTGGACCTGGCCGTGGTGAACCAGGAAAATGGAACCACCAATGGTACGGTCTCCGTTTTTCTCAACAACGCGACAGGCAACCGGATCAATACATTCGCGCCGCGAACCGACTACCCGGTCGGCGTGCTTCCCAAGGCCCTAGTCGCCGGTAATTTTAATGCGGACACTCGCCCGGACCTGGCCGTCACCAACTCCGGGGATAACACGGTTTCCATTCTGCTGCAGAACACCGATGTGACCACCGCGGCGCTCGGAACCTTTTCTCCCTCGGTCGCCTATGCCACCGGGGCCGGCCCATCGGGCATCGCCGTCGCGGATTTCAATGTCGACGGAAAATTGGATCTGGCCGTCACCAATCAGGGAGCCAGCCCCGGCACGGTTTCCATCCTTCCCGGAGTAGGGGACGGAACTTTTCCCACGCACAATGAATTTGCTACCGGCGCAGGGCCCGCGGGCATTGTTGCCGCGGACTTCACCGGGGAAGGAAACGCGGACCTGGCTATCACCGACCAGACGGACAACAATCTGGATCTCCTGATCGGCAATGGGGATGGAACTTTCACCGCGCCGATTTCACTGCCCAGCGGAAATTCTCCGGTAGCCGTCGCGGCTGCGGACCTGAACGGCGACGCGGCGACCGACGCCATTGTGGTGAATGAAGCCGCCGACAACGTCACCGTCACGCTCAATACTGTTTCGTCTTCCCTCAATTCGCCCTCCAGCCAGACGGCATACCCCTCGGCCGATTACGTCGATTTGGGGTTGAAAATAAAAGCCACACCGCGGCTGCATAGCGGCGATGAAGTCACGCTGCACCTGGAGTTCGATATCAAAAGTCTGGCCGGAAGTTCAGTGAACGGCATTCCCATTCTCACCAACCGTTCGCTGGACCAAACCGTGCGCCTGCGCGAAGACGAGACTTCTGTCCTCTCCGGAATTGTGCAGAACAACGAGGCGCGCTCGGTCAGCGGCTTGCCGTGGACTTCCACGGTGCCCAGCGTTGGCGATTTAACCGGCGAAAATACCGCCAACAACCAGAAGACCGAAATCCTGATCCTGGTGACGCCGCGCGCCCTGCGTCTGCCGCCGCGCGACGCTCCGGCGCTCTATGCCGGCCACGGAGAACCCTCCACGCCGCCGGGCCCGATTCCGCAGCCCGTCAATGGGCAGGCTCCCCCGCAGGGTCCGCAAGGGCCTCCGCAGGGACCTGCCCAAGGACCTCCCCAGGGCCAGCAGCCGGTCGTAACCCCCGGGGTCGGTCCGCAACCCGGACAACAATTTCCCGGCGGATTGCAGCAGCAGCGCACTCCGCCCCAACAACAATAAGCTGGAGCCCGGCCTTGACCGAGAAGGCACTCCGGGCACCTTACCGTCTTGTTCCATCCCACGCCTTGACCATAGACTATTGAAGACCCAGAGTTCAGCAGTCCGGAAGCGGGAACAGGTGCGCCTGTACTCGGCTTGGGCTTTCGGACAGTAGACCAAGTCCGCTGTTCCATCCCAAGATCGTTCGAATACCGGAAATCTTGCCGCTCATTTGCCAGGGTGCTTCCTGTTTCTTGAATGGGGAAGTTTAGGGATTTCGCCGGCGCGGTCGAGGTCTTAAGTTGAAGATAGACGAGGAACACCCACAATTATTTCTCCCAGAGTTCGAGCGGAGCGTGCCCGTTGCCGTTCGCGGCCTCGCGGAAATCCTCGAGCAGCACGCCGATTGGCTGGACTCGGGGGGCGGTGCGGGCATCCAGGCAAATCTCTGCAGGGAAAATCTGAATGGCGCGGACCTGATCGACGCCCGGCTGCAGGACGCGATTCTCAACAAGGCGAATTTAGCGCGCGCTGACTTGATGCTTGCCGACTTGCGCGGCGCCAGCCTGCTGCAGGCTAACCTTCAGGGAGCCAACCTGCTGGGCACGCAATTCCAGCAGGCGAATTTGCAGGCCGCAAACCTCAAGAACGCTACGGGGCTTGTCGATACGCAGTTCGCCGGGGCGAACCTGTTCGGCGCTGTGCTTCCGGAAACCACTTCCCCGCTGGAAGGATTGAAAAACATTCGCCAGGCGGCCGGGCGCGCGGGGTGGATGCTCGCGGCCCTGCTGGCGCTGCATGGCCTGGTCTGGTTGCGCATCTTCACGACGCGGGACGCGCTGCTGCTGAATAATTCTCCTGCGCTGCCGTTTTTCGGTTTGCAGGCGGATTTTCCTTTCGTTCCGTTTTACCTGTTCGGGCCGGTCCTCGTGCTCGGGCTGTTCGTTAGTTTTCACCTGTACATGCAGCGGCTGTGGGATGGGACCTCGCAACTGCCCGCGATCTTCCCGGATGGCCGGACTCTCGACGCGTGTCTTCCATGGTTTACCCGGTGGGCGGCGCGCGCCTATTGCGCCTGGCTGCGAAACATGCGCTCCCCGCTGGCGTTTCTCGAAGCGGGAATCGCCATGATTCTGCTGTATTGGGTCACTCCGGCGACTCTTTTTCTGTTCTGGGCGCGATACCTGTCCATGGAAGACCTTCGCGGATCGATCGCGCAGGCGCTGCTCGTGGCGGGCGCCGTGGTTGCCGCTCTGAATTTCCCGAGGATGGCCGCCAAAGCATTCGGAGCGGATCTGGAGCGGCCGGGAACGAAGGAGAAATTTTCCCACAGGAAAATCGCGAGATTCCGCAAGGGCGTTCCAATTGGAGCCGGCGTCGTGCTCGTCCTTCTGTCCGCGGGAATTATTCTAGGCGTTCCCCATGATGCCGCCCGGACGGTTCCTTCCGGCGCGCCGAAAATCAAGACGTGGGCCGCGCAGGCTCTCTGGCTCGCCGGCTACAATCCTTTCGCGCAATTGACCGAAGCCGACGTGTCCTCGAAACCTCCGGGATGGTCCGGCCGAGATGAGGATCTCGACTCGGTCAAAGGCGCCAATCTCAACCGGCTCAAGCTCCGCTACATCCAGGCTTACGGCGCGTTTTTCGCCAAAGCGCATCTGTGGCAATCCGATCTCGGTCATGCATACCTATCGGAAGCGGACCTGCGCGAGGCCAATCTGCGCCAGGCCAACCTGCAATTCGCGATTCTGAGTGGCGCAAAACTCAAGGGCGCGACGATGCAGGAATCGAACCTGCAGAACGCCAATCTCGATCGCGCCGATCTTCGCGCGGCAAATCTTTCTTCCGCGCTTCTTTCCGGCGCCACGCTTCTCGACGCGACCCTCGACGGCGCCAATCTCTACAAGGCGGATTTGCAGGCGGCGTCCTTGCAGCACGCCAGCCTGAAACACGCCGACCTGCGCGAGGCGGCCCTCGATCGCGCCGATCTTGCCTCAGCCAATCTTCAGGAAGCCTATTTGACCTCCACGAAATTGGGCAACGCTCGCCTGCGAAATGCCGATTTCTCCCGCGCTATCCTCGATGGCGCCGATTTGCACAATGCCGATTTGAGCGGCGCGAATCTTCAGGCAGCCGTCGTGAGCGGCGCGGATTTCACCGGCGCCAGCCTGCAGGGCGCCGATCTGCGCGGGGCCCTGGGACTCACCTGGAAACAGGTCTGCTCCTCATCCGGTTACGCGCAAGCGCAGCTGGACGACAGCCTGCAATTCGATCTGCAAACTCTCTGTGTAAGTCATCGCTGAGATCGGAGCCGCATTCGGCAGGGCCGAGCGCGAATTACCTGTTGAAGAAATTGCCGATCGGGGAACTTACGCGCGAGGGCGGGCCCATGGCAATGTGGAATTGGCAAACGCGATTCGCCCGCGCAGCAGATGGTACACGTAGGCGCCGAGGCAAAATTTCCCGAATAGCAGCGCCGCGAACGCCACCACCAGGAACGCTTCGAGAACGTAGGCCGCCATCATCCATCCGGCCATCAGAGCGAACCCCGCGAAAAGCAGGAACGCCGCCGCCATCCCCTGCGCGAATGTGCGTCCCGGGGGCGCTGGACTGAGCGCCGGGCGCCCCTTCGGCGCGGCAATCACGCGGTTGTAAAACATCTCAAACGGATTCCGCTTCGGAAACACAACGTTCCACCACAGAATCGCCGAAAGCACAAAAAAGAAGACGGGCGACTGCAGGACGATTCCCAGGACGACGAGCGGCCCCACAATCCTCGGTTGAAAATACAGTCCCGAAAAATGCATGTCGCAGGCTGAATCCGCCTCGTCGGCGAACCCCTGCTGGCGCATGAAATTTTTCACCACCTGCGAACTCATGACGATTCCTCTTGGCCCAGTATTGCCGGGTGTTGGTAGCACAGCCACTCTTGGCTGTGTGATTTGTGCAATCGTGGTCAGATAATTGACGTCGCGCAGCCTACAAAATCACAAAGCCAAGAGTGGCTGTGCTACTCGACTCCTTCCGCAGCTTTTTGCCGCTGGTGGGTCGAATTTCAGGTTGTCACACAACTCAAGATTCGAGCGCGCACTTTACATCCACGCGGATCCCTGCCCGCTGCGGCGGACGGGCGATACACAACTTAAATTCGCGTCCCGGGCCCAGGAGGAAGCCCAGCTCAGCCCGCCTGCCCGCCATCCAAGCGCGGCGGCGTTTCCAGGAACGCCCGCATGGCGTGCCAGGTGAGTTGCCGGTTGATTCCCAACACCAACGAATGCGCGATCCCCGGAAGAATCGTGAATTGACGGTCCGCGTTCGGAAGCTTCTGAAAAAAATTCAGCACGTCCTGCTCGGTGGCGATGCCGTCATACTCGCCGCGCAGAATCATCACCGGGGCATGCACCTTGAGCGGATCGACAACCGGCAGGTTGGCGGTCATATCGAGATAGGTTCCGGTCGGAATGTCGTTTCCGAACGGCAATTCGGCATCGGCGACGGCTTCGGCGACGGCCATGTCGGACGTGCCGGGCTTATCGCGCGTGAAAATGCTGCGAATCATGTTGCGGTCGCGAGGCCGACGGTTGTGCGTGCGGTAAAACTCCACCTGCTTGCCCCTGTCTGCAAGCGTCGGCGAGCCTTCCCCGGTATAGGTGAACGCCGAAAGAATTATGCGATCCACGCGCTCCGGACGCACCATGGCAAACGCCCCGGCGCGCAACGAGCCCGACGATTCCCCGAACAAATGGAGCCGCTGCTGGCCCGTTTCCCTCACGATGAGATCGGACCCGGCCTTCATATCCTCGACGCCGTCGGCGATGTTGGCATTGCCCTCGGTCCGCGACGACCGGCCGTAGTTTTCGCAGTCCATCGTCCAGACGTCGTAGCCGTATTCGGCGAATTTATCCATCAGCGAATACTCGCCGTGCCCGGGAACCGTCAGGTCGTAGCTTGACCGCGACGAAGTCGAAGACCCGTGAATCAGAAACAGCACCGGAAGCGCGGCCTTCCCGGCCTGCGGCGCGCCCACGCGCTTGCGAAACATGTAGAGTTTCACGGCGCCCTTTTGCGCCCAGTACTCGTTGCTCCAGATTTTTTCGCCGCCCGCGGCGTGTTTATCCTTCGCCGCCCCGGGAGTTCCCGCGAGCGCCTCGCGCGCGATGCCCGGCAGTGCTAGGCCGCCGGCAATTGTCGGCGCCGCGGCCAGCAGGAAATTTCGCCGGGATGTGCGGCCTTTTGCAATAGGCATGAAAACCTCCGGAAATGCGCGATTGGAATGGTGTCGCTACAATACTCTGTAGACCCGATAGTGTTCAATCCTCATCGCGATCACAAAGACAACGCTACGGCTTCTTGGGATACCAATCAAGCACCCGAACGTCGATTCCGCTGCCTTCGAGCTTTTTCTTGAAAACGGAGGGGTCGGACGTACCGTAGTGGTAGGGGATGACGACCTTCGGATGGAACGCCAGGACGGCGTCGGCCGCTTCGTCCGGCGACATGGTGGGGCGCTCAAACATGCAGATGAAGGCGACGTCGATATTCTTCAGCGCCTTCATTTCCGGGATGGCCTCGGTGTCGCCGGAGAAATAAAAACGCTTGCCGCCGTAAGTGAGCACGAAGCCGTCGCCGCGTCCTTTGTCATGGAAAAATTTCCCCGGAGCGGGACCCCGAACCATGTTGTACATGGGAATCGCCTCGATGGTCCACTTATCCCATTTGGTTGTCTCGCCATTGGCCAGGGGCTTTGCGGTGGTGACGGTCTTGACGACCGACGGCGGCGCGATGATCACGGTATCCGCCTTGCTAAGCAGCGCGATCGAGGCCGGATCCATGTGGTCAGAATGAGTATCGCTGATCAGAATCAGGTCGGCCGGCGGCAGGCCGGTAAAGTCGCCTGGAAAATTCGGCGTCTTGGCCGGGTCCACGTAGATCACCTTCCCGCCGGCTTCGATCAATGTGCTGGCATGCTCAATGGGAGTGATTTTTACCGGCCCGGCGGACGTATCAAACGTCTGCATCTGTGGCCGCGCCGTTTGGGAATGGACGGGAAGTGCGGCAGCAAGCAAGAAAGCAATCATCAGGCTGAATACGAATTTCATATCACAACTCCTGCCGGGGTGATCGGATCGGTAGACCGCGGAGCATCCTAGCACTTTGCAGGATCATGGAACAACTGGCGGATGAGAGCGATAGGCGGTCAACGTGAAGCAGGAAACAAAAACGGCCCGCCCCGACATAGTCGGAACGGGCCGTTCGTTTTTGTGCCCCATTGCGGGGCGAACAATAATCCTGGCAGCGACCTACGTTCCCACACAGTTACCCGTGCAGTATCATCGGCTCGGCGGGGCTTAACTTCCGTGTTCGGGATGGGAACGGGTGTGACCCCCGCGATATGACCACCAGGAAAGTGAATGTCGTATGAAAGGGGGAGTTGGAAATTTACCGTGAGGCAAACGTCCAACTCCCGCTCTTTCAAGCTTTACAACTGAATAGGCTTTGTTTCATTGGGTATTCTGCAAATTCGTCTCGATCATGAACAATCTTTGAGTCCGTCGCATATTGCCGGAGTAAGATCCGGCAGGATGGTAACGGTTTGGGAAAGTTTTATGGTCAAGCCGAACGAGCGATTAGTATGGGTCAGCTACGTGCATTGCTGCACTTCCACCTCCCACCTATCAAGGTCGTAGTCTTCGACCGCTCTTCTTAGATGGCCGCAGCCATCTTGGGAGACCTTATCTCGAGGCAAGCTTCATGCTTAGATGCATTCAGCATTTATCTTTTCCGGACTTCGCTACCGAGCTATGCCACTGGCGTGACAACTCGTTCACAAGGGGTCCGTCCATCCCGGTCCTCTCGTACTAGGGACAGCTCCTCTCAAGTCTCCTGCGCCCACACCAGATAGGGACCGAACTGTCTCGCGACGTTCTGAACCCAGCTCACGTACCGCTTTAATAGGCGAACAGCCTAACCCTTGGGACCTTCTACAGCCCCAGGATGCGATGAGCCGACATCGAGGTGCCAAACCTAAGCGTCGATGTGAACTCTTGGCTTAGATCAGCCTGTTATCCCCGGCGTACCTTTTATCCGTTGAGCGATGACCCTTCCACGCGGGATCACCGGATCACTAGACCCAGCTTTCGCTTCTGCTTGACCTGTGTGTCTCGCAGTTAATCCGGCTTATGCTCTTGCACTCCACAGCGGGTTTCCAATCCGCTTGAGCCGAACTTTGGGCGCCTCCGTTACATTTTGGGAGGCGACCGCCCCAGTCAAACTACCCGTCTGGCTATGTCTCCCGACCCGTCTAGGGTCGCAGGTTAGAGCGACAGAACAATCAGGGTGGTATTTCACTGTTGACTCCCCTCCAGCCGAAACCAGAGGATCAAAGTCTCCCACCTATGCTACGCAGATCGTCCCGTTACTCACAGCCAGAGTGCAGTAAAGGTGCACGGGGTCTTTCCGTCTAGGTGCGGGCATCCGGCGTCTTCACCGGAACCACAAATTCGCCGAGTCACTCGCCAAGACAGTCGCTCTATCGTTACACCATTCGTGCAGGTCGGAACTTACCCGACAAGGAATTTCGCTACCTTAGGACCGTTATAGTTACGGCCGCCGTTCACCGGGGCTTCAGTTCAGGCCTTCGTTCCCTTGCGGGAGCTGAGCCCTTGCTTTAACCTTCCGGCACCGGGCAGGTGTCACCCCCTATACGTCGTATTCGACTTAGCAGAGAGCTGTGTTTTTGTTAAACAGTCGCAGAGCGCGTTTCGCTGCGGCCGCTTCGGGCTATAAACCCTACAGCGGCACCCCTTCTCCCGAAGTTACGGGGTTAATGTGCCTAGTTCCTGAGCGAGTGTTCTCTCGAGCGCCTGTGGATATTGTCCTTGTCTACCTGTGTCGGTTTGTGGTACGGGCACCTAACGAACTCCTTAGAGGTTTTTCCAGACAGCGTGAAATCCAGGACTTTGCGACCGTGTGGTCTCGTCACATGTCTCACCGTTGAATGACCCCGTGGATTTTCCTGCGGGATCCGGCTTTCACATGCCAATCGGGACGTCCATCACCCGACTCCTGTATCCTTCTGTGTCACCCCATCGTGATAACGTTCATTAGGTGGGACAGGAATATTAACCTGTTGTCCATCAGCTACGCCTCTCGGCCTCACCTTAGGACCCGCCTAACCCTGAGCGGATTAACCTTCCTCAGGAAACCGTAGACTTTCGGCGACACGAGTTCTCATCGTGTTTATCGCTACTTATGCCGGCAGGGTCTCTTCCGTGGCGTTGAGTAGTCCTCTCGGTCTACCTTCAGACTCCACAGAATGCTCCCCTACCAAAACAACATCACCGGAGTGATGTTACATTTCGAAGCTTCGGTCACAGACTTGAGCCCCGCTGGATTGTCGGTGCATGATCGCTTGACCAGTGAGCTGTTACGCTTTCTTTAAAGGATGGCTGCTTCTAAGCCAACCTCCTGGCTGTCCGAGCGATCACACTTCCTTTCCCACTTAGTCTGTAGTTAGGGACCTTAGCTGTCGATCTGGGTTCTTTCCCTCTCGACCACGAAGCTTATCCCTCGCAGTCTCACTCCCGTATATTTGTCCGCGGCATTCGCAGTTTGATTGGATTCGGTAACCTTGGTTGGTCCCTAGTCCATTCAGAGCTCTACCACCGCGGCAATTGATACGAGGCTGCCCCTAAAGGCATTTCGGGGAGAACGAGCTATCACGGAATTTGATTAGCCTTTCACCCCTACCCTCAGTTCATCGGAGCGATTTTCAACTCACAACCGTTCGGCCCTCCAGTGGCGTTTAAGCCACCTTCAGCCTGACCAAGGGTAGATCATCCCGCTTCGCGTCTATTCCCACATACTATTCGCCCTATTCGGACTCGCTTTCGCTACGGCTCGCTTGCGCTTAACCTCGCATGTGAGAATAACTAGCCGGCTCATTAAGCAAGAGGCACGCCATCAGGCATTCAGCCGGGCGAACCCGGAGATAGCCCTTTGACTGCTTGTAAGCATACGGTTTCAGGTTCTATTTCACTCCCCTCGCAGGGGTGCTTTTCACCTTTCCCTCACGGTACTAGTTCACTATCGGTCGCCAGAGAGTATTTAGCCTTGGAGAGTGGTCTCCCCAGCTTCCCACGGGATTTCGCGTGTCCCGTGGTACTCAGGATACCCCTTCGAGTCCGGTAAGCTTTTGGTTACGTGGCTATCACACTTTATAGCCCCGCTTTCCAGCGGGTTCACCTAGCCTCCGGATTGGTAACTCTACTCATGGGGTCCTACAACCCCGCTGTGCATGCACAACGGTTTGGGCTCTTCCGATTTCGCTCGCCGCTACTTTCGGAATCTCTGTTTGATTTATTTTCCACCAGGTACTGAGATGGTTCACTTCCCTGGGTTGACTCGTACCAGCCTATGTATTCAGCCGGCCGTAACGTGAGTTCATCACGTTGGGTTTCCCCATTCGGACATCCCCGGTTCAAAGCCTGCTTGCGGCTCCCCGAGGCTTTTCGCAGCTTGCCACGTCCTTCATCGTCTTCTGGCGCCAAGGCATCCACCGTACGCCCTTAGTAGCTTAACCATAAAACTCACCCAACACGTGACCACCTTCGCTTCCATGAATTCCTTGCGGAACTCACTTCAGTTCAGAATGCTCATCCAGAGCCCCGCTTTCGCGGGACGAAAGAATTCTTCCGTTTCTTGCAGAACGGAAGAATCAGATGTCGAGCAAGCTCGCCTTTCCACAATTTGCTCAACTCGAGCAGAATTTGCAGATTTCGTACCACGCCTTGGATTCGTGCGAATCCACTGCGCGATACAAAATGCCAGCCTATTCAGTTGTCAAAGATCCTTGTGCCTGGACCGTCCAGGCCGCCTCACTCCCGGTGAGACGTCCGCTCGCCTTCGTTCTAAAAGGGTGCGGAACAATAAAAAACCCGGCGTCGAGCGCCGGGCCAAGCCGTCCGAACATACCCGGACGGGTTCGCGCGATGCTCGACTGATTGCTATCCTGAGTTCGTAATTGACCTCACTTTGACAGGTCTACCGAAACTCCGAACGCCCCTGACGCTAACTCTTGCCCAACTGCTATTCGCCAGACGAATCGAGAGTATAGCAGAAACCTTTTGTTCGTCAAGTGCTGCTTTTCACGATTGTGATTATTCTGTGAATTTCCCGGCGGCGCCCGCCAGCGCTTCCGGCGGCGCCGTCAAAACCCCTTATAAACACTGCCTGTTTTACGGTTTTGCGATCGTGCCGCACGCGATGCGCGCGCCCGCGTTGCCCGCAGGGTCGCTCTTCATGTCGTCGGCTTTTTCGTGGATCACCAGAGCCGTCCCGCCATTGCTGAAGATCGAGTGGCTGTCGTCTCCCAGGGTTACGCCCGGCGCGACCACCGTCGCCTTGGCCGTGCCGTCGGCCGCAACCGTGAAATTCGGCATGTCCCCGGCGTGCGGGCCGTCCGGATTTTGCAGGCCGTGATGCTTCATGTCCGGATTGAAGTGTCCACCGGCGGTGGTGAACCCGGGCGCTTCGCACTTGGCCACCGCGTGCACGTGGATGGCGTGCTCGCCCGGCGCAAGATTCATCAGATTGAGTTTAATGTTCACGCCTTGCGCGGCCGGGGAAAGTTCCGCCGTGCCCACGCTCTGTCCCTGCGCGTTGTTGAGTTGCACCTTGACCGTTTGCGCGGACGCGGAAATGGCCAGTGAAAATGCCAGTGCCGCCGTGATTGCCATCGTGTTGTGGAGTCGCATAGGTTTCTGAAGTATACCCCAACCGGCGTGCCCTTTTCGCGCTGAAAATCCTGCGCGCTCCGCCGGACGGGCTTTCGGCCGTCGATTTTGATTTTCTTAGCGCGCCATGAAACCTGACAGGCTGAAGCCTGTCCTACTTTTCATTGTACCCATTCGAGGTGATCGTCAGCGGCATGGCATCCCAGGTCAATCCGGCGGGCACCTGCGCCAGCGTATTTCCTTCCGTATCCAGGTAGATGCCTTCCATCGTGCCCTTCAGTTCCTTCCCGTTTTTGCCGTTTTCCATGTGGAATCGGATCGTCAGATTTTCAGTGCCCAGCAGCGTTCCCTTGGCTGCGGGGGCGTCCTGGATATTCGAGATCAGGTGCGCCACAAAATTTCCGTGCCCCTCGCTCACCCAGGTTCCGATGAATGTGGTTTCCAAGAATGTTCCATTGCCGAAGGAAGCCCCCGTGGCATACACCGACGGCCCCGCCTCAATCACCGCGCCCCCGGGCATGAATGAAACCAGACTATGGCGCACTGTCCGATCGTTCCCGACGCCATGCCGCGTGCCTCTCCACGAACCGATCAGGCTGGCCGAAGGATCGTCGTCCGCCTGGCTGATCCGGGCTCCGGAGATGGCCAAAGCAAGCCCTCCCAGAACGCCAACCGCCAGCAAAAATCGTAACCCCTTTTTCCCCATGTCGCTCTTCCCTCCGAAGGTGAGCTACAAAAATATGCGGGAGGCACCCGCTCCCACGTTAAAAATATATCTTTGAATTTCTCAGGGCGCGAGCATTTCTGGATGGAATTTTCCATCCGGCCAAATGGACGAGTGATGATGGCCTATCGCGCGAGATCGATCAATTCCCGGGAAGGACCTCGACGAATCCCATATACCCCGAAAGATTTCCGCTCCACCAGACACGATTGGGATTGTTGGGATCGATCTCGATCCTTCTGGGGTCGGATTCGGAATCGGGCAAGGGGAACTCGACCCATTCCCCGGTCTTCGGATTGTAGCGGGCAATCTTGTCGGCCTGCTGCTCGCTCACCCAGATCAAATTATTCTTCCGGTCGACGCTCACCGAATAGGCCCCGTTGGTTTCCGTCGGCGGAGCGAAGAACGTCATCTGCTTGGTCTCGTAATCGACCTTCATCAGCAGGCCTGCGTTCCACAGTCCGACCCAGACGTCGCCACGCGCGTCGTGGCTCATGCGGCGCGGGTAAGCCAGGCCATCGAAGGGAATCTTGAACTCCTCGACCTTGCCGGTAACGGGATCGACTCTGGCCATGCGGTCGGCCATATCCTCGGCCCACCAAACCGAACCATCGCCGGCCACCGTAATACCGTAGGCGCCCGTCGGCTGCTGCGTAGCAAGGTAGGAAGGCGTGTCAAAGAACTTGAACTCCTTCGTCGCCGCGTTGAGCATGCGCACCTGGTTTCCGCCGGTCTCCCATATTTGTCCATTCGGATGAATGACCATGGAATTGCCACCGGCATCGGCGCGCACGTCCTTGGGCCAGTCGTAGACCGTGAATTTTCCGGTATTGATGTCGTAATTCAGCCAGCGGTAATTGGGCCCATCCGGGACCCACAGCTGCCCCTTGGCATCGATCTGCAGATTGCCCAGCACCTGGCCGTCGGCGGGAGCGGCGCCTGCCGGAATCGGGACTTCGGTGAATTCCAGCGTCCTGGAATCGAGGCGGCCCAGCTTGCCGGTGCGCTCGCTGACCCAGCCGTTGCCATGCGGATCGACGGCAACGTCATGCGGCTCTGCGCCCACATTGCTATCGGAAATGTCGTATTGCACGGCACGGTAATGCAGCGCTTTTCCCTCGAGCAAAGTGCGAGGCAGACGGCTGTTCGCGTCTTGCACGCGATTCGGCGCGAAATTGCTGGAAAGATAGTCGATCGCAAGCTTTGTTTCGTCTTCGGTGAGGTTGCGGATTCTCGCGGCGACCATGCGGCCGCGCATCCTGCGCACGGTAAAGGCCCAGCGGTCGCGCGGCATATGAAAGCCGACGAACATCTTGGTGTCATGGCACGTGGTGCACCGCGCCGCGACCAGTTTCTTGCCATCGCCCTCTGGCAAATCCTTGGAGACCGTAACCATCAAGGCTTCGGGAGTCTTCATGGGCCAGGCGCGCGGCAGCGCGGGGCCTTGCTTTTCGGCAAGCGACAATTCCACTTTCACCGACTTGCCTTCGGCGACCGCGACCGGCGCGGAAACCTTGCTCTGATATCCCCCGCCTACGCCCTGCACCAAGTACTCGCCCGCGGGAAGGTTGCCGGCCGTGTACCGCCCTTGCGCTTGGCTGATGACCATGAATTCCAGATGGCGAGCACTGTTTTTCAGCTTTACGAACGCTCCCGCGACGGGCCTTCCGGACGCATCTTGCACAACGCCTTCAATGCTGGAGCTGTTCTCCGCAGCCCTTGTAAACTGCCCCAAAAAGAACAGCAGGGCGCCCGCCAAAATAATCTTCATCGCCGGACGCATGGGGTTGCATGTCATACCCGTTCTCCTTAGTAGCTCTGGATCCGTAAGTGAATTTCCCTTACTTCGCGGGCTTCGAGGCGGCAGGTTCCCTGATTCTCTTTGCAAAAGAATTTTCTTCCGACCATACGCAAGGAAGCTCTTCCAGCTCCGCGCCGGGCTTCCGCTTGTAGATTCTCTGAGGTCCCACGGCGGGCCGCGCATAGGCCGTCGGGTCGGTGATGGTGATCTGGTACTGGAGGGTGTCGGAGTCCAGGCGGTGGTAGCGCTCGGTGATGCGCATATCTTCGCTGTGCGGGTATCCCGTGGGGGCCAGCCAGGTCTTGTCGTTGAAGCCGCTGGATTCGACGACGAGCGTGTCGTCTCCTTCCCAGTGGCCGATGGCGTAGCCAAACCAAGTCGGATCGAGATCTTCGGGAAGCGATCGCCCGTCGGTCCAGATCGTCCTGTATTCGTGTTCGCGCTCGAAGAATTGCACCACGCGGCCGGGAGCCTGCACGAATTCGATCGGCAAGGGCATGAACATGATGCGCGGCATGCCGATCGGGTCGCATTGCAGAATGGGATCGTTTCCGCCCGGTGCGCCTCGCGGTCCATATCCGGGCTTCTCCGCGTCGAACCTGACCTTCGCCCAGGGCGTCATTGGAGGCATGTCCTTGTCCGGCACCGCGCTTTCGGCGCTTCCGGTTCCCTGAAGCTGCCAGACGCCGGTCAGGTCGCGTTTCGGTGCGGGCGCGGCGGGCGCTTTCGACGCGACGGCTTTCGACGCAGATGGCTGCGAAGTTTGCTGGGCGCGCGCAGCGGACGACCACGCCATGGTCGCCGCCAAACTCGCGATCCCAACCGTCAGCAAAAGCAATGGCCGGCTTCGCACCTGGTCACTCCCTCCGTTGTCTCAACCCTATCCCAACGTGGCTATCGCACGTCCATCTTTAGGATGCGCCCATCGGAAAACACAACTTTGCCCTCTTTATTTCCGGAAAATCCCACCGGCGCTCCGTTCTTGGCGGGCGCCACGGTGACCGTAATCTGGTCTCCCGGCTTCAGGGTAGTCTTGGTCCAACTGTTCCGGCGCAGAATCCCGGGACTCTGGCTTTCTATCGCCCAGTTGACCACCTTGCCCTGGCTGTCCTTCACGTCCATGTAGATTTGGCAATGCGGATTGGACCACACAAATTCCGTCACCGTTCCTGTGACCGAGATCTGGTGTTCCTCGTCGTAAGCGGAATTGCCGTGGTGCGCCGATACCGGCGCGCAGATTACGACCAGTCCCATCATCAGCACAACAAGAGCCAGAAAGCTTGCGGTTCATGCGACACCCTCGCAAATTCATTCCCAGGCGATCTATAGATCGGGCAGCTCCTTGCCGTTGGCCAGGACAATTTTTTTCAGGCGCAAAATTTTCATTCCGTTCTTGGCTTGAAAACCGATGGCGGTGATGACGTCGCCGGGCTTGAGCGTGGTCTTGTCCCAGCCGCCGTTGCGGACTAGCATCGCCGGGCTCCTCGCCTCGCAGGTCCATTTTTCAATCTCGCCATTTTCGTTTTTCACGTCGAGATAAATCTGCGTATGAGGGTTGATGAATTCAAAATTCGTCACGGTGGCCGCTTTCACGGTCACCATCTTGGTGGTGTCGTAATTGGTTTCCCCGTGATGCGCCGCCAGAGGTGCCGAAACAAAAAGCGCGGCGAGCAACAGAAGCAAGCCGTAGGCCAGGTTTTTCAATGGATCAGCCTCCTGCACGCGCGAACCACGTAAACGACACAAGTACCCGGAAATTCCATGTTTGGTATTTGACTGCGGCAAATATCCCACCGTGGTTATAGCTCTGTCAATCCCTAAACCGCTACTTTGAGGGCGTGACCTCCTGATTTTCGATATTCTGAAAACTGTCCTTGTCCTCGCAAAATTCCTCGGCCAGGGTCCACGTCGGCTTCAGGGCAAACACGATGCGCCCGGACCAGGGCCTGGTGTAGGCCT
Source organism: Terriglobia bacterium (assembly GCA_963779275.1). Lineage (GTDB taxonomy): Bacteria > Acidobacteriota > Terriglobia > Acidiferrales > UBA7541 > Palsa-360. Next base: position 58,976 of record CAVZXL010000010.1, on the reverse strand, counting down.
TCGGATCGTCAATCGTGATGTCGTCCTGCAAATGTTCGTGGTCCACGCGCTTGATGCGCTCGATCACGTGCAACTCAGTGCTGTGCGGGTGCCCCAGGCGGTCCAGCCACGTCTTGTCGTTGAAATTCACGGTGTCCGCAACAAGCGTGTCTCCCTCCCAGTGCCCGATCGAGTCGCCCATCCACAGCGGCCCCAGCGTCGTGTCATGCGCGCGCCCGTCGGTAAAAATCTGGTGCCGCACCGAGTCCCACTCAAACAGCATGATCACTTCGCCCGGCGCCATCACGATCTGCAGCGGAAAGGCATGAAAGAAAGCTCGCGGAAACCCCGGCGGGGAACAACTCCTGTAAATGGGATCGTTGGTTTCGGCGATGGGAAACGAATGCGTGCCATAGGATGACTTCGCCGCTTTATATTTCGCCTCGCCCCACGCCGTCATCGGCGGCTCCTCCTGCGTGAGTTCATAAATCCAGTACCGCTCGAGGACGGTGTTGAGCCGCGGACGGTCCTGCATCCACACGCCCGACAAATCGTGCGGGTCAAACACCTTCGACGGCGCGCTCGAAGTTGCACTCGGAGTCTTCGCCGCCTTGACGGGCTTGTTCCTTTGAGCGATCGCCCCAGCCCAAAAACTCAAAGCCGCCGCGAGCGCCAACGCCACCCATCGCGCATGAATTCGCATCCCGAATCCCCTTCCCACGTCTTGATTTCCGCGTATCGGCTAGCCGGTCAATTTGCATGAGGTCGGAACTTGCAGGACAGGCACTCTTGCCTGTCCGGTTTAGGTGCGCGGCGAATCAAAATTAAACCGGACAGGCAAGAGTGCCTGTCCAACCACACCCGCTACTTCGCGGGCTTGGTCTCATTATTTTCAATCTCGTCAAACGTTTCCTGATCCTCGCAGAATTGCTCCGCGATAGTCCACGTTGGCCGCAACAGGAAATCCAGATGCGCGGTCCAGGGCTTTTTGTACGCCTTGGGATCGTCGATGGTGATGTCGTCGATCAAATGATCGTGGTTGATGCGCCGGATGCGCTCGATCACGTGCAACTGGTCGCTGTGCGGGTGGCCGATGCGGTCCAGCCACGTCCTGGTGTTGAAATTCACCGTGTCGGCGACCAGCGTGTCCCCCTCCCAATGCCCGATCGAGTCGCCCATCCACAGCGGCCCCAGCGTCGTATCATGCGCGCGCCCATCGGTATAAATCGGATGCCGCATCGAGTCCCACTCGAACAGCATCAGCACTTCGCCGCGCGACTGCATGATTTGCATCGGGTAAGGATGCAGAAAAATCCGCGGAAATCCGGGCGGAGTGCATGTGTGAAAAATCGGGTCGTTGGTTTCCGCCAGCGGATAACTGCGCTTCCCGAACGAGGACTTGGTCGCGTCAAATTGCGCCTGGCCCCACGCCGTCATCGGCGGCTCTTCCTCGGTTAGCTCGTACACCCAAAAGCGTTCGACCACCGTGTTCGGGCGAGGGCGGTCGAGCATCCATACGCCCGATAAGTCGCGCGCCTGCTCCGTGATGGAGGCTTTCGAAGCCGCCTTCGACGGAGGTTTGGATTGAGCGGTCGCGATCGATGAAATGTTCAGGGCCAGCGCAAATGCAAGTACAACAACCAGCGCCTCTTCTCGCATCATGAAATTCCTCCCCAAGATCGGCCTCAGTCGGGCGCTCCACCGTCGACGGTTATTTCTACTTCCACGCAGAATAGACCGGCTTGCCCACCAGCTTCGCCGGATCGGCGCCTGGCGCGCGGGCGGAACTTTTGCGCGCGGCCGTTGCCGACTTCAGCGATATAGAAATTTCCTTCCTGATCGACGCTCATGCCGTGGGTGTTGAACAAGCCCCCCGGAGTCGGAGAGCGTTCCCCACGCATACAGAAGATGCCCATCGAGATCGTACTCGACGATTCTTGAGTCGCGGTCGTCGGCGGCCCACAGCTTGCGATCCGCGGAGATGTACAGGAAATTGACCGAGGAGTATCTTGTCCAGCGGCCACTGGTCGACGAACTTGCCGTTCTCGTCGAATACCTGGATGCGGTGATTGCCGCGGTCCACACATAAACGTGGCGCGTGACCGGATCGCAGCGATGCCGTGGACCACGTTGAAATAGCCGGGGCGCGTCTCGTTGGTGCGGATTGCCTTTTTCGCCCCAGGCCAGCAGGAACTTTCCGTTCTTGTCGAATTTCACGACGCGCGTGCCGTTGTATCCGTCCGCCACGAACATAGTGCTCTCCGGCAGCCAGGCGAGGAACGTCGGCCGGTTGAAATGCTTGTCGTCCGCGCCCGAAACGTCGGGCGTGCCGATGGTCTGCACGATCTTGCTGCCGTCGTGGCTGAATTTGAAGGTGGCTTCTTTATAATCGTCCACCACCCAGATATCTTTCTCCGCGTCGTACGGATTGATGTAGACGGCATGCGGCCGCTTGAAGAAATTGTCCCACTTGGTCCAGTCCTCGGAGATTTTGCCGCTGGCGTCGACCACCACCAGCTCGTGTTCCCAGCGCGCGTCAACGCCCACCTTGCCGCCCCAATGCTTTTCCGCGTCCTCGGGCTTGTCCCCCGGAGCGCCCCCGCCCGGCAAGCTGGCCACCGGCCCCTGCGAAGCGTTGCGGAACGGCACTTCGCCGGTGGGAAACGAGAGGCTCGGCCCAAATGCGGGTAACGGCGTGTTCGCGGGCCGCTTCAACGCCGGCTCTTCGCCGCGCTGCACGATGAACACGCGATTCGGGCTCTCCGCGTAGATTCCTTCCACCGCGCCCCAGGTCCATTTCTCATGCCCGGGCAGCGAAGTCAAAGGCTTAGGCCAGTCGGCGACGGCCTCGTAAGGCCCGGTAATGTCCTCGCCGCCTTTTTGTCCCGGCAGTGCCGGAAACGAGGCGGCGGACCCCGCTTGCGCCTGCACGCGTTCGATCCTGCTCTCCACCAGCAAGCCGGCCGCGAACCCGGCCGCGGCCATCACGAAAAGCGCCAGCATTACCAATCGATTTCGCATCGGTCTCCACCTCAGCAGTTCCCGCATCCGCGGCTTGGCCATGTGCGCACCCGCACAAATCTAAACCCATCAATACAATTTCCACATTGCATTGACGAATCGGGTGCAGCGCGCGGTTTCCTTTTTCTATTGCCGGACGAATCTGGCGGGATCATATCACTCAACCGGCGCCGCGCCGACCGGCTGATTCGGGTTATTCCGGCGTCGGCCCAAATCTATTTTTAATGGGTTGAACTTGTAATCGCGGCCGGAAAGGGCAAAATGAACTTGGTACAGTTTTTCGGTTTGCATGCGTGCAATTACGAATGGCCCGGCGTGTTTTTTGCCCGGCGTGGAGGATTTTTTCGATGCGAAAACTTATGTCATCTCTGTTTGTCCTCGCCCTGCTCGGTTTGCCTTTTTCCGCCGCCCGGGCCGATACGAAGGAAGCTTCCCGGCTCGAAAACTCCGGCATGGTCCTGCAGGAAATCTTCAACGTGCCCGACGATATCCCGCAGGATTTGATCGATAAGGCCGAGTGCGTCATCGTGATTCCTTCGACGCTGAAATTCGCTTTCATTGTCGGCGGCAGTTACGGCCGGGGTACAATGAGCTGCCGCAGCGGCGAAAAATTCGACGGCCCGTGGGGCGCGCCATCGATGATGGCCCTGGAAGGCGCCAGCATCGGTTTTCAATTGGGAGGAAACGCCACGGACTTCGTGATCCTGGTGATGAATCCGCGTGGCGCAACCGCCCTGCTGGGCAGCAAAGTGAAGCTGGGCGCGGATGTGTCTGCCTCCGCCGGACCGAAGGGCCGTGCTGCCGAGGCTTCCACCGACGTGACCTTGCGCGCGGAATTGCTCACCTATTCCCGTTCGCGCGGCCTGTTCGCGGGTATTTCCCTGGCCGGATCGACGCTCCGTCCTGACAACGATGCGAATAAGCGCCTCTACGGCAGCGAGATCGGCGCCAAGGACATCGTGCTCGAGGGAAAAGCGACTGTGCCCCCATCGGCGCAAAGCATGCTGGCCGTGCTGAACAAACGCTCGCCAAAAAATCTTTCTCAGTAAAAATTCAGGCGCTGGAACTCCTGAGTGGCGCAGGTCTTAGCCTCTCTGCCCGATTGCTTCCAGAGCCGAAGCTGGCCTGTTGAAGCATTTCTCCCTGGCCGAAGCGGTTTCGCCTCAGGCGGAATTACGAATGGCTGCGGGCCAGAATCCATTTCTTCGCCGTGGTCCCGCGATCCATTCACTCGTGTTTTGAAAACGGATTCGCTTCGGTTCAGCCCGCTGAACAATCATTCGCTCCGGATTGGAAAACGAGTAATGCCACGAAAGCCGCGAAAAACGGGCCTCCCGGGCACTTCGAACCAGCCAGAGGCAAGTAACTTCCACAAGATGCGTGTTAAAACCATGTAAAAATATCTTGACACTGTATGCCGTTTGGGTATACGGGTGTCGGTAATATCAATAGGGTTGTGCCGTTACATACCGTCCTGCATAGGTTTTTCGGGCCCAATGAAAATGCCTGCTGGGGATCGCAAATGGGAAGGTCTCCCGGCGATTGATCCCGCAGTATCGGGAACAATGGCGACGCAGTAGACGCGAAGCCCGTGCTTTCAACCACGTGTGTTGGCTGCACGGCCTCGCGTCTTGGGTGCTGGAAATTGCTCATTTAGGCCCTGCTCGAAGACAGTCGGATTCTCAAATTTTGGAGGAGCATCCATGAGATCAGGACGGGTGTGTTCGGGTGTTGCAAAAGCGATTCAGGCCTTGTGTGCCAGTCTCGTATTACTGTTCTTCTCCATCCCGGCGTTTTCGCAAGGCAGCGCAGGGCGCATTCTGGGAACGATTACCGACCAAACCGGAGGCACGATCAGCGGCGCCACTGTCACTGTCCTTGACGTTCAGCGAGGCACCACTCGAACCCTGACCACGGAAGATTCGGGAACCTACAACGCCCCCAACTTGCTTCCCGGCACTTACAAAGTGCGCGCCGAGTTCAAGGGTTTTCGAGTCACCGAGCGCCAAAACATTATTCTGGAAGTTGGACAGGACCTTCGCGTGGACCTGACGCTTCAACCTGGCGAGCAAGCGCAGACAATCACCGTAACTGAAGCGCTGCCCCTGGTGGAAACCACCAACGCGGAATTAGGCGGCACGCTGCAAAACCAGATCATCAATGACCTCCCTCTGAACGGCCGCAACTTTGCCAACCTGTTGCAGCTGCGCCCCGGCGTGACGATTTATCCGGGCGGCTCGGGATGGTCCCAGAGCAGCAACGGCATGCGCGCGCATGACAACGTCTACCTGTTTGAAGGCGTCAATGGCAGCGATCCGTGGATGGCCCAGCCCATCATCAGCGCGGTCATGGCTGCGGGCGACGCCGGCACGCTGGTCTCGATCGATGCCATCAACGAATTCAAGACGCAGCAGAATCCACGCGCCGAATATGGCTGGAAGCCCGGCTCGATCGTCAACGTCGGAATCAAGTCTGGCACCAACACCTTCCACGGCACCGCCTACGCGTATGGCCGTGATGGCTCGTGGGATGCGCTTCCGTACTTTGATACGCCCGGGCCGAACAAGGGTGTTGCCCAAGCGCCGCCCTCGGTCGCCTTGGAACAGTTCGGCGCCAGCATTGGCGGGCCAATCAAGAAAGACAAACTCTTCTTCTTTGCGAATTTCGAGGATCAGCGATACGCGGTGGGGAGCACGGGGCAAATTTCGGACCCGATCACTGCTGCCGCCGGCGGTGGAGACGCAACAACCAATTTGGTTCTCGCTTGCCAGGCGCTCGCGCCGGCGAGCCGCGCGCCAATCAGCTTGCAGATCGCGGGCCTCAACCCCGACTGCACCCCGGGTTCAAAGTATCCCGGCCTGTTCCCGGCAGTCTCTGGAGCCAACGGAAATACGATCCCCAACACACTACCGAATTCCAACCGGATTGACTCCGGACTGGTAAAGATTGATTTCCGCATCAATGACAAGAATTCGATCAGCGGAATGTACTTCATCAGCCCGGGCAGTGGAGTGCTGAACGACGCTCCGGGTACACAAACGAGCGCGGCCTGGCTGACGAATCAATATGCACGCTCGCAGGTGTTTGCGGGGAGCTGGATCTGGACGCCGAATTCCACATGGGTGAATGAAGCGCGGGTTGGATACTCGCACTACTATCAGGTCTTTCAGAGCCAGGACAGCACCCAAAATCCGGCCAATTACAGCTTTAACGGCGGGACCTACAACGTCAACACCGGCCAGACAAATCCACTCTATTTTGGTTTCCCGTCCGTCACCATCGGCAGCTTTACCGGCGCTCTGGGCGCAGGCTGGCCGAAGGTCGTAGGACCCGATGGAGTTATGCAGATTCTGGATCATGTCTCCTACTTGCACGGCAATCACGCCTTCAAATTCGGGGGCGAAATTCTGTATAACAAGAGCACCTCGGACGTCACCGCGAATGCCAAGGGCAGCCTTACGTTCGACTCTTTGCAGGGCTTTCTGGCGGGTACGCCGGACACTGCTGCAGGCGGCAATGGCGGCAGCGCAGCAATCCTCGTCGGAAACCTCGTACGACACTTTACCTATGCCGGGTACGCGCTCTTCATGCAGGACGACTGGCGCGTCACTCCCAGACTGACCGTCAATCTCGGTTTGCGCTATGAAATCAACTCCGTTCCCGTAGAGCGGGATTCGCTGCAGGGAAATTTCAATCCCAACCGGGGGCTGACACAAGTGGGATCGGGAATCCTTTCTCCCTACAACGGCGATCACAACAACTTTTCGCCGCGCGTTGGCTTTGCGTGGGACATTTTTGGAAACGGGAAAACAGTTCTCCGCGCGGGCGGCGGACTCCTGTACGAACAGATGAGCCTGGATGTGTTCCAGGGGATTGGCAACTCCTTTGGATTGCGTGTGGAACCCACCGGCGATCAGCTCTGCTCAGCAGCCACTCCTACATGTCCCCAGGGCCCGGGCAGTATAGCTGTTGCGAACGTCAGTTTCAGTGGCGCAGCTCTGGATGGCCCCGGCGCAGGCAGCGTCGCCAACGGATGGTTTAATAATTCATCATCAGTTCCGATATTCAACTTCGTAACCGCGTGCGGTGACGGCAAAACGGCGCTGCCTGGGGGAGCTGGCCTGAAGCCGCCGCAGTGTAATGCCATCATGGTGGACCCCAATCTCCGCACTCCCTACGTGACGAATTGGAGTGTGGGTATCCAGAGAGCTCTCACCAACAATCTGTCGTTGGACGTTACTTATGTCGGAAACCACGGTACAAAATTGATCGGTGCGCTGGACATCAACCAACCGAAACTTGTGACACAGGCCGCCGGAAGCTTAGGCATGGTCACAGCGGGTCCGGGATGGTTCGCCACTTTCACCGACCCCAAAAATGCGTTGAACCCGTTGAATGGCGATACGCTCATCGAAGCGTGTGCTTTGGGCCCCTCCAAGTCGACCTGCGCACCCAATAGTGGAGCTGAGACGGCTGGGCGGCCATTCAATTCGCAGTTTCCATACCTTAAGTTCATCGATTACTTCGGAAACTTGGACGCCTCCAACTACAGCGGATTGCAAGTCGCACTCACTGCACGCAACTTCCATGGGCTTAGCTTGACTGCCGGCTACACCTATTCCCACGCGCTAGGCGAGTCCTCCGATCAGGGAACCAGCGGCGGCCTTGTCATCCCCCAGAACAGCTACGGGAATTTGCGCCAGCAACTCTACACGAGCACCGCGTTCGATATGCGTCACCGCATGACCGTTTCCGGAAACTACAACATCCCCGGAAAGAAAGGCTTCGGCCAGATCCTCGAAGGCTGGTCCATTAATTCCGCTGTCGTGGTGCAGACGGGAACTCCCTGGGGCATCAACGATGCCACCACTGACTTTGCGGGAATCGGCGAAGCCAATGGCCGCAACCCACAGGGCAACGAAGGGATTCAGTGGAATTTTAACGGGAATCCCTCCGACTTTGAAGCTATTCACAACTTCGCTGGTGTCACGCCCGGGCCTACTGGAGTTACCGGCGTCCCATACTTCCCCGGAAAGTCCAACCCCAGTTGCGTCACGGCCGCAGGCAGCAACCCGCTGGCGATTGCCTCACTTACTGTTTTCGGCTGCTACGCACTGGGCAATTCGACTCTTACTCCTCCAGCCTACGGCAGCTTCGGAGTCATGCCACGCAACCCGTTCCGCGACGGCGGCTTCCGTAACTGGGACGCGTCCGTGAGCAAAACATTTAAATTCAAGGAACGCCTCAGCGCGCAGTTCCGCGCCGAGGTCTTCAACGTGATCAATCGGCCCGACTTCGTCAATCCGCTCGGCGGACCGGGCGGCGCCGGCACTCCCAATGACCTCAATCCTTCGAGGGCATTTGGCGGCACGGGGCTCGGCTACGTTCTCAATACGCCGGATGCAGCCAGCTCCAACCCCGTCCTCGGATCGGGCGGCGCTCGCGATCTGCAGCTCGGCTTGAAACTTATTTTCTAACGCTCATCGACAACCATCGAACGCAAAAAGGGCCGGACTTTCCTCCGGCCCTTTTTGTTGCGTGCAAAGCTTTGTCGCTTCGGAATGCCAGATTGGCTTTTTCTCTCGCCTGATCCAGTCCGCCAGACGTTTCCAAGTTGCGGGAAGAGGCGTTGGGAGCAGTCTTTAGTAGCACAGCCACTCCTGGCTGTGTGGTTTTTGCGATCTCAGTCAGGATGGTGACGTAGCGTCAGCCTACAAACCCACACAGCCAGGAGTGGCTGTGCTACTCGACTTTCTCCGTAAGTGCCGGCCTTGCACAATTGCATGCAAAACGCCGTCGCAAAAAAACAAAACGGCCGGCCCGACTTTGTCGGACCGGCCGCTTCGTGTTCCGGAGGAGTACGTTCTTACTGTTGTGGCGCCTTTCCGGTCGTGTCGGTTGTAGCGGTCTTGGAATCGGCCGACACCGAGCCGGGGGCCATCGAGCTGCCCACGGTAACTTCGCGGGTCAGGTAGAGCATGAACGGAGTCACTTCAAACGGCATCTTCTCGCGTTCCGCCACCGTGCCCACGGGTTTGGACTTCATCATTTCCAGCTTGTCGCTCCACGGATCCATCTTGATGCGTCCGCCGAGCGGCAAGGCCACGACCGGGCACGCCGCAGCCGCTGTTTTGGCATCGGCTGGCGCGTTCGCATCGGCCGGTTTTGCCGCAGCCGGAGCCGCAGCCGAAACCTGCATGTTGGTTGGAACGCGATCGCCCAGGTGCGGGCTGATCAGATTCGGGATGTCCTTCTGCCGGTTCTCCAGGGCGTCCAGGAAAAGCTTCGCGGTGGCGAGTTGATCTTTGTACGGGGAGCTCTTTAGAAGTTCGTTGGCCTTGGCGTTGGCCGCTTCTTCTTCCGCAGCCGTGCGCGCGAAGCCGAAGTGGCGGAACGTATCCTTTTCGTCGAACAGCAGGCGATCGAAGAACGCGTACTGGCCGTCAATCCGGTGGCCCAGAACGACGTGCGCCAGTTCATGCGAAACCATCATGGCCAGGCTGGCTTCATCCGGCAGCACGTCTATCAAGCCGCGGCTGAACACGATGGTGTGGCCGATGGTGAACGATTCCAGCGTCGAGCTCAGCAGCACGCGGCAGCGAATCTCGGGCTGAATGTCGAGGTTGTTGGTCACTTCCAGGTTGTTCACAACGGTCTCGAGAACCTTGTCCACTTCGCCCTGCGGAGCGAGCAAGCCGAGCCGCTCGAGCCGATCGACCACGTTATCTTCCGCCTGGCGGTCCCAATCGCGCTGCGCCATCACTGGGTTGATATCGTTGGCCGTCGTGGTCTGATCCTTCACCGGGGTCTGCGACTCGATCAGGATCTTGCTGAGTTCCTGTTCCTGCGCGGAGTGGCCGAGGTTGTATCCCCACAGCCGCGTCTGCGCCTTGAACGAGAGCCGCTTGGCGAGCGCGAAGTTCAGATCCGACTCTTCGCTGTAGATGAATGCCGGCAGCCACAGGTTCGGGCCGGAATTCACGCGCCAGCTGTCAAAGTGGAAGTAGTAGTTGGTGCGCGAGCTGCCGCCGTACGCACCGTTAAACCGGACGATATGAAAGTCCTGGTCTTCGACCCAGATGCGGCCCATGAAGCGGCCCTTGTTGTTTTTCTGGGTGGGCGTCACGTCGAACACCAGGGTCCGCACTTCGCCCAGGAATTCGCGGCGCACGTAGTCGAACTTGTAGTTCTGCTTGTCGAAGCCGTTGGTGTCCAGATAGATCATCTGGAGGAAGCCCTTGGGCAGGAACTCCATCGAGAGCGAGAACATGCTGCCAATGCCGCTCAGCATTTTCTTCTTGCCGCCCTCGTTCTCGCTGCCGTCGGTCAAGGGCTGCAGTTCGATGCCCTTGGACAAAACCGCGCGGCCCAGGAAATACTTGTCTCCGGCCGGGACATTTCCCAAGTCCTTGTCCCCGCGAAGATTTTGAATATAGGTTTCCACCAGCGGGGTAAAAGGCTTGATAGCGTTCATCTCCGCCTGTTCCTGGCTGATGATGCGGTCCACCACCTGGCCCAGGGCGCTGGATTGCTGGTCCGCCGCATGTAGCGGCAGGACACCGAGCGCCAGAACCACCAACACCGTCTTCAAAATACGCATATCCCCTCCGGACTTTCTTTCTAGGCTGGCCGTAAAAGAAGCCCACACCCGATATGGAATCTCAATACGCCGTTTGGAAAACAATGTGAATCACGGCCGGAAAATCGACCGGATGCCCGTTCGAAATCGCCGGTTTGAATTTGATCAGCTCCGCGGCTTTGATCGCGGCCTCGTCCAGACCATGGCCCAAACCCTTCACGACCCGGTTCACATGGACCTGGCCGCCGGTTGCCGGGAAGACCACGTCCAGCAGGACCTCGCCTTCCAGGTTCAGCTTCAGTGCTTCCGCCGAATAGAGCGGCCGTGGCTTGGATATGATCTCAACAGGTTGCACGTCAGGAGTAGCTTCGGCGCGCTTCTTGGGCGCCTCGACCACCTGATCGTTTGTGTTTGCAAAACCGCCCGCCTGCACCGTGCCTTTCGGCCCGCCGCTCGGAGGAGGAATTGCAACACCGTTGCCAAACCCGGTGCTTGCCACAATTCCTTTCGCTCCATTTGCACCGCCTGTGCCGTTTCCGTATCCCGGCCCAGGTGGCAGCGCTGGGTTGCCAAAATGCCCGACGTTGGCGTGCTTATTCGGATCGCTCGGCCCGGTCAGCCCGTCAGGATCGCCGAATCCTCCGGTCTGCACTTTGTCCAGGGGCTTGCTTTCGATCGTTGGGACCGCGGAGCTGCCTCCGGTCATCATTCCGGTTTTCACCGGTTCGCGGGGACGCGCGGGCTGGTTGTTGGCCACTTCCAGCTTCAACGGCTGGAAGGTGTCGTTGACCTTCGGAAGTTCGGCCTCCACCTGGCGAGGTTTCGGCTTGGGAGCCTCAATCTTGGGAGGCGCAAAAAATTTGGCTACATTGATCTTCGGAGCCTGCTCAACCGGAGGCGGCGGCGGCAACACCTTCGCCATTTTCGGCGGCGCCGGGGGCTTCGGTTTGGGAGGCTCGGGAATTTCCAGCGGCGGCCCGGCAATGTCCGTCACCATATAAATGGATCTGGGAATCATCTGCTGGGGGAACAGCAGAGGAACCATGACCACAAACGCGGCCAGGCAGATTTGAATGACCAGACTGGTCGCCAGCGCTCCCTTGCGGGGCTTGGTTTCGGGCAAGAGCGAAAAACGCGCACTGACCGGCTTGTTCCCGACCAACGCTTTCCAAGCTTGCGGATTCGGGGCGGAGGGGCCCGAAGGCTTAAGCCGAAGACTCCCCTGCGTAAGTTGCTGTGCGGTCGTTGTCATGTCGTCACGTCGCCTATCTATGGATTCCGTGCGCGTAGAGACAGCTGTCTGCCCGTAGTTAACAGGATCGTGGCTGGCGCTGCCGCGTGCGGTACAAATGTACTGGGCCTGTCCGAGGCGCTGAATAGGACTTTTGTACTACTGTTTCCTAAGCGCCACCTGAACAGTTGGCCACCGGGGAAACCTTGCGGGAGGCGAACGAATGAGCGGCTTGGGAAATGCTTTGCCATGGTGCGCTCAATCGAAATTCACCTCGAATAGGGCGGGGCAGAAAAAGTGTAGCACCGCGTCCCGCCACGGACAAGAGCCCTTCCCGACCAGTGTATCGGCAAAGGAGTGGATGCACTTGACTCGCCATCTGCCGCCTGCCTCATGGGCAGGCAAGCCTGAGTTGCGGCAAGTCGCGTCGGGGTGACGAGCCTCGCCGGTCCGCCTGAATCGCCTTGCCGGACGCTCCGGCGTGCTCCGATTTTTCCCGTATTTCCGGCCCGCGTTTCAAGTAGGATGATGACATCCAGATGCAGGCCCTCGCCATCCACGCCAGCCGCGTTCTGACCCCGTTCGAGGATATTTCCGACGGCGTTGTGGTCGTTCAGGGAAGCAAAATTATCGACGTGGGCCCCCGCAGCCAGGTAGTACTGCCCCGCGGCGCTCGGGAAATCACGGCAAAGGGAAAAACCATTGTGCCCGGCTTCGTGGATGTCCACATCCATGGCGCCGGAGGCCGCGACGTCATGGCAGGAAATGCCGAGTCGCTGGAAATTATTGCCGGGACGGTTGCGCGCCACGGCACCACGTCGTTCGTGGCCACCACGGTGACCGCCAGCCAGATGGAAACCTTCGAAAGCGTTGGGGGCATTGCGCGATTTATTCTGGATTCCAGCCAATTTGCCGCCCGCGAACTCAGCGCCGAAATACTGGGAATCCACTTCGAGGGCCCGTTCATCAGCAAGGCGCGCCGGGGCGTGCATCCGGAGGAATGGATCCTTCCGCCCTCGACCGAGGTACTGGCTCAACTGCTCCACGAAGCGCGCGGCACCGCGCAGATCCTCACCCTGGCCCCGGAACTGCCCGGCGCGCTGGATCTGATCGAATCGGCGCGACAGGCCGGCCTGGTGGTCTCGCTCGGACATACCGACGCGAATTACGAACAGGCACTGGCCGCAATCCGCGCCGGAGCGACCCACGCTGCCCACGTCTTCAACGCCATGCGCCCGTTCTCTCATCGAGGCACCGGCGTGCTCGGCGCAGTGCTGACCTCTCCTGAGGTGAGCGCCGAACTCATCGCCGACAAGATTCACGTCGATGAGCCGGCCATGCGCATGCTCCTGGAACTTAAGACGCCCGAACGCGTCATCCTGGTGAGCGACGGCACCGCCGCCACGGGAATGCCCGACGGAAAATATCAGCTCGGAAAGCTGCAAGTGAAGGTCTCGGGAGGGGTCTGCCGCAACTCCGAAGGCAAGCTGGCCGGGAGCACGCTGACGCTGGACCGCGCACTGCGCAACATCGTCGCGCTCGGGGTCCCGCTCGCTTCCGCCCTGCGCATGGTCACGTCAAATCCCGCGCGCCAAATCGGCGCCGCCTCGCGCAAAGGAGTCCTGGCGCCCGGAGCCGACGCCGACCTGGTTTTCCTGGACGACAAGCTCGAAGTCACCGACGTGATGACCCGCGGCGCGGGATTCGCCCAGGCTTGACCGAATCCCGACGGCATTTCTTCTCCAGGTTTTCTCTGTGTTCCTCCCTCCGTGTCCTCTGTGTTGAAAGCATTTCTCGCACTTAAGTGCGAACAATGCTTTAACACAGAGGGCACAGAGAACACAGAGAAGAGGAGGAATGCAACGTCGCGCACCTCTCGAGGGCTCTACTTATTCAGCGGGATATTCAATTCCGAGGAAAGCAGGTAGGGATCAAACGGGCTGCATGCAAAATAACGTTCGCCAACTTTTATGGTCGGCACTTTTCGCCGCCCCTTGTTCACGCTCAGGACGAGGTCCTCGGCGTCGGGCTCCTCGTCGATATTCACTTCCGAAAAGCTGACGCCGCGTTCCCGCAAAAATCGCTTGGCGCGGACGCAATCCCCGCACCAGCTTGTGCAGTACATCGTGATTTCTTCCATGGCCAATTAGATGCTACGCCTGTGGGCGAGATTCAAGGGAGATTCCAGTTCAGGAGTGATCCGAAGCGGTAACCGCCGCATTGCCGGCGGAAGACCCAGCTTTTGCAGCGACTTGCAGGCGGACTTGCGCGCGTTCCAGCGCATCCTGCGCGCGTTTCCAATCCACGTTCGGATCGTTCGGGTTCGCAAAACGCTTCTGAGCGCGGTCGCGCGCAGCTTCAGCGCGCTCCACATCGATTTCCGTGGCCAGTTCAGCCGCATCGGCCAGCACAATCACGCGGTCGGCCAGAACTTCCACAAACCCGCCCATGGCCGTGCACGAAAGTTCGCGATTGCCGGCGCGATAAGTCAATTCGCCGGCGCCCATCTCGGCCAGCAGCGGCGTGTGCCCCGGCATCACGCCGATATACCCGCCGCGCACCGGAATCTGCGCTTCCGTCACCGTCTCGCGCACCACTTGCCGCGCCGGTGTGACTACTTCGAGTGTGAATGTGTCCGCCATAGTGAATCGTGACTGGTGACTGGTGACTAGTGACTGGTGAAACCCTTACCGTGACACATGTCAGGAAAGTTTTTCACCAGTTACCAGTCACTAGTCACTAGTCACCGCCTCTATGCCGTCGCCGCCATCTTCTCGGCCTTCGCCCGCGCTTCCTCGATTGTGCCGACCATGTAGAACGCCTGCTCGGGCAGGTCGTCGTGCTTGCCTTCGACGATTTCCTTGAACCCGCGCACGTTGTCGGCGATTTTCACGTACTTGCCTTCGAGGCCCGTAAACTGCTGCGCGACGAACATCGGCTGCGAGAGGAATTTCTCGATCTTTCGAGCGCGCGCCACGGCCTGTTTGTCTTCGTCCGAAAGTTCCTCGATGCCCAGAATCGCGATGATGTCCTGCAAATCCTTGTAGCGCTGCAGGACGCCCTTCACGGCGCGGGCGGTGTTGTAATGCTCGTCGCCGACGATGCGCGGATCGAGAATGCGCGAGTAGCTGGCCAGCGGATCGACGGCGGGATAGATTCCGCGCTCGACGATTTGCCGGCTCAGGTTCGTGGTCGCGTCCAAATGGGAGAACGTCGCGGCCGGAGCAGGATCGGTGTAGTCGTCGGCGGGCACGTAAATCGCCTGCACGGAAGTGATCGATCCGTGCTTGGTGGACGTGATGCGCTCCTGCAATTCGCCGATTTCCGTGTTCAGGTTCGGCTGGTATCCCACGGCGGAAGGCATGCGGCCCAGCAGCGCGGAAACTTCCGAGCCCGCCTGCACGAACCGGAAAATATTGTCGATGAACAGCAGCACGTCGAGGCCTTCCTCATCGCGGAAATATTCCGCGACCGTCAGGCCGGTCAATCCCACGCGCAAACGCGCGCCGGGTGGTTCGGTCATCTGCCCGTAAATCAAGGCGGCGCGCGATTTCTCCGAATTGCCGGGCACCACGACGCCCGACTCGGTCATTTCCAGCCACAGGTCGTTTCCTTCGCGCGTGCGCTCGCCCACTCCAGCGAACACCGACACGCCGCCGTGCTTCATGGCCACGTTGTGAATCAATTCCTGAATCAAAACCGTTTTGCCCGACGCCCGCGCCGCCGAAGAGGCCAATCTTTCCGCCCTTCAGGTACGGCTCGAACAGGTCCACGACCTTGATCCCCGTCTCGAACATTTCGAGATTGGTGGACTGGTCTTCCAGGGACGGCGCAGGACGGTGAATCGGATATCGCTTGTCGGTCTGAATCGGCCCCAGTCCGTCGACGGGCTCGCCCAGCACGTTCATCACGCGCCCCAGAGCCGCGCGGCCCACGGGAACCGAGATCGGCCCGCCCAGGTCGTCCGCCTTCATGCCGCGCACCACGCCTTCGGTGGCCGTCATGGCCACCGTGCGCACGCGCCCTTCGCCCAGATGCTGCGCCACTTCGGCGACGATGTTGATCGGCTCGGGCCCTTCAAACCCCACGCTCGTAATCCTCACCGCGTTGTGAATTTCCGGCAAATGATGCTCCGGAAATTGCACGTCGATGACAGGTCCGATGACCTGGACGACGTGCCCGACGTTTCCTGTTTCGTGCTGCGCCATTTTGTTTCTCCGTGATTCGGAAGCTGTGATTCGTGACTCGTGATTCGTGACTTGTGACGCCTTAACCGGCGGAGGCCGCTCCGCTGACAACCTCGATAATTTCCCGCGTAATCGCCGCCTGCCGCACTTTGTTCATGTGCAGGTCAGGCGTCGATCACGTCCGAAGCGTTGCTGGTCGCGGACTCCATCGCCGTCATGCGCGCCGCATGCTCGGCCGCGGACGTTTCCGCGAGCATGCGGAAAATCTGCATTTCCACGTAGCGCGGCACCAGCTTGTTGAAAATTTCCGCGGCCGGCTGTTCGTAAATATAATCCACGGGGTCGGCCGAAGACGCTGGAGGAGCATTCTTATCGTGCTTTTCGCTCTCCACAAGCGCGGCGCGGTCCAAGCGGCAACAATTTTTCGACGCGCAGTGTCTGCGCCATCACGTTCTTGAACTCGTTATAAATAAGATAGACCGAATCGGCCTCGCGCGCTTCGTACCGCTTCATAACCTCGGCGGCGATTTCCCCGCGCTTTTCCGAGGTCCGCCTTGGTGGTGATGTCCACGTATTCGCCGACAATTTTCCACGAACGCTTGCGGAAGGCGTCGCGGCTTTTCTTCGCGATGGTAATCACTTCCAGCGTCTTCTCGCTATGATCGCGCAGGAATTCAAACGCGCGACGCAGCACGTTGGCATTGAACGCGCCGCACAAGCCGCGCTCTCCGGAAGCCACCAGCACCAGAATGCGTTCTTCGGGCCGCGCGGCCAGCGCCGGAAATTGCTCGGGATTCTCGATGCGCGACATCGCCGAAGCCAGCACTTCGCGGATGCCGCTGGCATAGGGCCGCAGTGAAACGGCCGTCTCCTGGGCCCGCCGCAGCCGCGCCGCGGCGATGAATTTCATCGCGCGCGTGATCTGCTGGGTGTTCTTCACCGAGCGTATGCGCCGCCGGAAATCGAGTAGTGTGGGCATCGAAAGATTTCGCTCGCCGGACTAGGCGCGCGCCGCCGCGACTCCTGCCTGGAATTGCTCCTTGAATTCGCCGATGGCGCGCTTGAGCGCCGCTCGCCCGTCGTCGGTGATCTGTTTTTTCTGAGCGATTTCGGCCAGCAGCGCGCCGTATCGCGTGTGGATGAATTCCACCAGGTCTTTCTGAAAGCGCTGCACGTCCGGAACCGCGACGTCGTCGATCAATCCGCTGGTGCCGGCGAAGATCACCACCACCTGCTCTTCCACTGATAGCGGCGAGAATTGCCCCTGCTTCAGAATTTCCACCAGGCGTTGCCCGCGGGCCAGTTGCGCCTGCGTCGCTTTGTCGAGCTGATCGGAGCCGAACTGCGCGAATGCCGCCAGCTCGCGGTACTGCGCCAGATCCAGGCGCAACGACCCTGCCACCTGCCGCATGGCCTTGATCTGCGCGTTGCCGCCGACGCGGCTCACCGACAAGCCGACGTTGATCGCGGGACGTATGCCGCTGTTGAACAGGTCCGCCTCCAGATAAATCTGCCCGTCGGTAATCGAAATCACGTTGGTCGGAATGTACGCCGAAACGTCGCCCGCCTGCGTTTCGATCACGGGCAGCGCGGTCAGCGAGCCCGCGCCCAATTTGTCGTTCAATTTCGCGGCGCGCTCCAAAAGGCGCGAGTGGAGATAAAACACGTCGCCCGGAAACGCTTCGCGGCCGGGAGGACGCCGCAGCAGCAGCGAAATTTCGCGATAGGCCTGCGCGTGCTTGGAAAGATCGTCGTAAAAACAAACCGCGTGCCGGCCGGAATCGCGGAAAAATTCGCCCATGGCGCAGGCCGCGTACGGCGCGATGTATTGCAGCGTGGCGGGTTCGGTGGCCGATGCCGCGACGACGATGGTGTAGTCCATCGCGCCCGCGTCGGTCAGCACCTTTACCACCTGCGCGATGGTCGAGCGTTTTTGCCCGATCGCACAGTAAATGCAGATCATGTCGCCGCCCTTTTGATTCAGGATCGTGTCCAGAATGATGGCGGTCTTTCCGGTCTGGCGGTCGCCGATGATCAGCTCGCGCTGCCCGCGGCCGATGGGGATCATCGAGTCGATGGATTTGATTCCGGTCTGCAGCGGCTCGCGCACCGGCTGCCGGTCCACAACGCCCGGCGCGATGCGTTCGATCGGGATGCGCTTGTCGGTGGCGATGGGACCTTTGCCGTCCAGCGGCACGCCCAGCGGGCTGACCACGCGCCCCACCATCGCTTCGCCCACCGGCGCGGACATAATCGTGCCCGTGCGCTTGACCGTGTCGCCTTCCTGCACCAGCGTGTATTCGCCCAGCAGCACGCAGCCGACCTGATCTTCTTCCAGGTTGAGCGCGATGCCGAACACGTCATGCGGAAACGCCAGCATTTCGCCGGACATCACCTTTTCCAGGCCGTAGACGCGCGCAATGCCGTCGCCCACCGAGATGACCGTGCCGACTTCCTCGACGGCCACGGCCTGCTCGTAGTTGGCGATCTGCGCCTTCAGTATCTTTGTAATTTCATCCGCTTTGATCGAAGCCATTCCAGCTCCTGTTCCAAACCTCTTATTTCGCGACCTTTTATTCCGTGACCATCCGGACGCGCATGCGTTCCAGTTGCGCGCGCACCGACCCGTCATAAATAGTGGAACCGATTCGCACCACCGCGCCGCCAATCAGCGCCGCGTCGGTCGAGTATTTCGCCTGCACTTTTTTGCCGGTCAGCTTCACCAGCGCGGCGTCCATTTCCGCGCGCTCCACGGGCGTCAATTCCGCCGCCGAAGTGACCGTGGCCTGCGTGATTCCCTGCCGCGCGTCCAGCAACGCGCTGAAAGCCTGCTCGATCTCAATCAGCAAGCCCGCGCGGCGCTGATCCACGATCACAAACAGGTAATTGCGCAGCGTGCGGCTCGCGCCCATGCGCGCCACCAGCTGTTCGATGGCCGCATGTTTGCTCGCGCGCGCGATCGACGGATTCGCCAGGAACGCATGCAGCTCGTCCGAATCGCGAACCATCGCCGCGAACTGCGCAAGCTCCAGCTTGATCAGATCGGCCTGCCGGTTTTCCAGCGCGACATCCACCAGCGCGCCCGCGTAGCGTTCCGCCAGAGCCTTCAATTCGCGCTCCTTTCCAGCTCCGCCAGAAACGAGCGCATCAATTTGGAGCGAATATTATTGTCCATGCGGGAAGCGACCAGTTCGCCGGCGCGCTCCACCGCCAGCGATGCGGCCAGGGCACGCAATTCCTGCTTGGCGGCGCGCTCGGTGGCGCCGAGCTCGGCGCGCACCGCAATCTGAATTTTTTCGATCTCGGCTGCGCCGGAAGCGTTGCAGCCGTTCGGTTTCCGCCACCGAATCCCGCCGCGCCGATTCCTGCAGCGCGGACACTTCCTGATCGAGCCGCGAAATCTTCGTCTCCACTTCTTGCAACTGGCGGTCCGCCTCTTCCTTTGCCGCCGTGCCCTCGCGTATGCTCGCGGAAATCGCCCTGGCATTGGCGCTGAAGAACGCGCCGCCATGTTTGGCGATCAGGTACGCGATTCCCCCGAAAACCAGCGCAAAATTAATCCACCGGAAAATCACGCCCGCGGGAGAATCGGCGGGATTCGGCGCGGCGCCTTCTTCGGCCAGCACGGGAATCGTGAGCAGAAGAAGTCCAACAAGAGCCGCGGAGGCGTGGATAAGGATGCGTCGAGCGAAGTTCATCGCGCCCCTCCCGCCCGGGGAGCGCCCGGGGCGGAAGGCCCTCCGGCAATAATCGCATCGGCGATTTCCGCCGCCATGTGTGCCGCTGGATTGTTCTAGCTCTGCCGCGCCGCCTTCACTTCCTCGGCGATCACCTGCTTGGCTTCCTGCAGCGATTTCTGCGCGGCCACCCGCGCGGAGCTCACCTTTACCTGGCGCTGGTCCAGTACCCGGCGGCGAACTGCCTTCCTGCTCGACAAACATTTCCGCGCGCGCCTTCTTCAGCGAATCGTTATAGGTGCGAAGTTTTTCCTGCACGGCCGCGCGGCTCGCTTCCGCTTCCTGCCGCGCTCCTTCCGCGCGCCTGTGCCGCTCGGCCAGCACGCGTTCGATGGGCTTGAAAAAACTCCAGCGCAGGAAAAAATAGAAAAGGAAAACGATGATGACGGTAGGCACAGCCGCCAGAAACAAATCGCCGAGTTGGTTTAAAATTTCCACGGGTTATTAATGAAAGGGCATCCGACAATGCCCGTCCAAACACCGCTTCCGGAAGAACCTCGGGTACACACCCGCCCACAGGCAATTCCTTGTATGGACAAAGGAGTGATTTTATAGCATCGCCGGACGTTTCGCGCAAGACTTTGCTGCTTTTGCCGGTTTTGTCCAACAAGGGCGAAAACCGGACAGACAAGAGTGTCTGTCCTGCACGGACTCGCTTGCTGCCAGGAAACTCCGCGCGATAGAATGCCTCACGTGACCCGTTTTGCAACCTGGCCGGCAGCCCAACGTGCCTCGTCAGCCCTTTCCTCACCAAGGAGCGCTTGATGCCTGCTTTTTCCGGCGTGGATTATCTGGATTTCGATTCCCTGCTGAACGACGAGGAATTGCTGGCGCGCGCCACCGCCCGGCAATTTGTCGAGGAATTCCTGCTCCCCGTCATCGTGAAGCACAACCGGGAATCCACGTTTCCGCTGGACCTGGTGCCGCGCCTGGCCGACCTGGGATTTTTCGGAGCGAACCTGGAGGGCTACGGCTGCGCCGGAATGTCCAACGTGGCCTACGGCCTGGTGATGCAGGAACTCGAGCGCGGCGACTCCGGCCTGCGCAGCTTCGTCTCCGTGCAGAGCGCCCTGGTGATGTTTCCCATTTACACGTACGGCTCGTCCGAATCAAAAAGACAAGTGGCTGCCGCGCCTGCAAAGCGGCAAAGCGCTAGGCTGTTTCGGGCTTACCGAGCCGCAATTTGGCTCCAACCCAGGCGGCATGCTCACGCGCGCCGCGCGCCGCGGCAACCGTTATGTCCTGAACGGCGAAAAGATGTGGATCACCAACGGCTCCATCGCCGACGTCGCCCTGGTGTGGGCCAAGTGCGAGGAAGACGAAAAGATTCGCGGCTTCCTTGTGGAAAAGGGCACGAAAGGTTTCACGGCGCGGGACATTCACGGCAAACTTTCTCTGCGCGCTTCCATCACGTCCGGCCTGGCGTTCAACGATTGCGAAATTCCCGCGGAAAATGTGCTGCCGGGCGTTGCCGGACTCAAAGGCCCGCTGAGTTGCCTGACGCAGGCGCGCTTCGGCATCGGCTGGGGCGCCATCGGCGCGGCCATGGCCTGCTATGACGCCGCGCTGCAATACGCCAAAACGCGCAAGCAATTTCAGAACAAGCCCATCGCCACGCACCAGCTCGTGCAGGACAAGCTGGTGTTCATGATCACGGAAATTTCCAAGGCGCAGTTGCTGGCGCTGCACCTGGGAAAATTAAAAGATCGGCAACCGCCTGGACCCCGCGCACGTCTCCATGCTCAAAATGAACAACGTGTGGATGGCCATGGAAACCGCGCGCAAAGCCCGCGACATCCTGGGCGCCAACGGCATCGTCGACGATTCCTGCGTCATGCGCCACATGAACAATCTCGAATCCGTGTATACCTACGAAGGCACGCACGACATCCATCGCCTGGTGATCGGCGAGCGCATCACCGGCATTCCCGCGTATTTCTAGCGGGGCTGGAATTAGGCTTTTACGACGTCGTTCCGAACTCCAGCAGGAGCCGGGGTAAACTCCGTGGGAGAACCCTCCCTTTCCCTAGCGCAAAAGAAAAGAGGGATTCCTCAGCCGCGGGAGCGGGTTCGGATTGACAACGCTTTTTTCTAGAATCGGTCGCACTCAGGAGACCCACATGCTCCGCCACACCGCAAGCCCTCTATTTGAAATTTCAAATTTCAAATTTGCGATTCCCTTTGCCTGGCACGCCCTCTTCCTGGCCTTTGTCATGCTCGCTTCCCTTTCCGCACCTGCATCCGCCCAGGAAAAACCAAAAGTCCGCACCATCACCGCGTTCATCCGTTTTGATCCCGCCGACTACAAGACACAACTTGCCGACACCCTGTCCATGCTGCGCAATGCCAAGGCGCGCTACGAACTTGCCGGCTACCAGGTGCAGACCATCCGCATCGCCACGCAGCCCTTTCCCGAATACACCGCGGGAATGTCCAAGACGGCGGTGGAGGCACTGTTCCGCGACCTCGATGGGTTCGCCACGAAAGAAAACGTCATGATCGCGATCGGTCCCGCGTTGATGACGGAAAAAGAAGATCCCGCGCAAGCGCAACTGCTCGCCGAAATTCTCGCGGGGACCAGCAATCTTTCCGGCAGCGTGGTGATCGCCGGAAGCGACGGCGTGCATTGGAAGGCTGTGCGCGCCGCTGCCGACGTCATCAAATATCTTGAGGATCACACCACCCAAGGCCTCGGCAATTTCCGTTTCGCGGGCATTGCCAATGTCCCCGCGTACACGCCATTTTTTCCGGCTGCTTTTCACCAGGGCCTGGGACATCAATTCGCCGTTGGCCTGGAATCGGCCAATGTCGTCGCCGCCGTCATGGCCGTGAAGCGCGATCCGGAAGCCACACGCCAGGCGCTGATCGCCGAGCTCGGCATGCACGCCATGGCCATCGCGGACATCGCCGGCAAAATCGATCAGGAAACCGGATGGGCGTACATGGGCCTGGACCTCTCTCCCGCGCCCATGAAAAACGCTTCGATCGGATCGGCCACCGCCGGATTCTCGGGCGGCCGGTTCGGCACCAGCGGCACGCTCACCGCGGTCGCTACGATAACCGCGGCGTTGCGCGACATCGCGGTCACTAAGGTTGGTTATTCGGGAGTGATGATGCCGGTGCTCGAAGACACGCGCCTCGCGCAACTCTGGGGCGAAGGCGCGCTCACCATGGACCAGTTGCTCGCGTACTCGTCCGTCTGCGGCACCGGCCTCGACACCATTCCCCTGCCCGGCGACGTCACCTCCGATCAACTCGCGCGGATCATCGGCGACGTGGCCACACTTTCCGCGAAATTATCGAAGCCCCTGAGCGTCCGCCTGCTCCCCGTGCCCAGCCTGAAGCCCGGCGACCAGACCACTTTCGACAATCCGAACCTGGTTAATACCGTGATCCAGCCGCTGCCGTGATTTTGCCGCTTTGACTCATACCCATGAGTAGGATATACTCATTCCATGAGTAAACGGCTTCAGGTGCTCCTCAAGGATCCTGAATATCGCGAAATTCAGAAGGCGGCGCGCTCGCGCAGCATGACTGTCTCGGAATGGGTCCGCCAGGCCCTCGCTGCTGTGCGGCGCCAGGAACCTTCCGGAAGCGTGGAGAAGAAACTCGCTGCCATCCACGCCGCGACGCAGGTCAACGCTGGCCCCGCGGTGGATATTGAGCAGATGCTGGAAGAGATCGAACAAGGGTACCAAACGGGCCCGCAACCGTGATCCTTCTGGATTCCAACATTCCCATGTATCTGGTCGGAACCGCCCACCCCCTCAAAACGGCTGCGCAGCGATTGCTCGAAAGGTTTATCAGTGAGCGTCAACGCCTGGTGACCGATGCGGAAGTCTTGCAAGAGATTTTGCACAGGTACTCTGCCGTCAATCGACGCGCCACGATTCAGCAGGCGTTCGACGCGTTGCTCGCCGTCGTCGACGAAATCTTCCCGGTGGATTTGAATGCCTTGGAACGAGCTAAGGAAATTGTGCTGGGGTACACGGAATTGTCCGCGCGGGATGCCGTGCATCTGGCAATCATGGAGCAACAAGGGGTCGATCGAATTATGACCTTTGACAAAGGGTTCGATCAATTCCCCGGTGTTACACGCCTATCCTGAGATTCGGGAATGCGCCGCAACTCGATTCGTCCAGAGAGCCCTGCCTCATCTCGAGTCATTGCGAGGGCCGGTTTGTGGCCCGAGGAACTCCTCTTGGTTTTGGAGACAAGAGGGTGGAAATATTCCGTCGAAGCCGCTGGTTGCAATCTTCAGTTTAGTTTAGGATAGGGCAAGTTTTGGGTGATGTCGTGCGCGCGGCCCGCATCTACACACGCGCCGGATTGAAAAATCCAGGAAACCGGGAGATCGCATGGAAATCGAGCTGAGTCTGGAATTCTTGCGCGTCGTCGAAAAAGCGGCCATTGCCTCGGCCAAGACCATGGGCCTGGGCGACGGCCACAAAGCCGATCAGGCTGCCGTCGAATCCATGCGCAAGGTCATGGACGAAGTGCCCATGGACGGCACCATCGTCATCGGCGAGGGCGAGCGCGATGAAGCTCCAATGCTCTTCATCGGTGAAAAAATTGGCGCCGCGCAGCATGTCCGCGGCTTCAATTTTCCCGCCGTCGATATCGCCGTCGATCCACTGGAAGGCACCAACCTGTGCGCCACTGGTGCTCCCGGCTCGATCACCGTCCTGGCCGCCAGCGAAAAGGGCGGTTTGCTTCACGCTCCCGACCTGTACATGGAAAAAATAGTCGTTGGCCCATCGTGCAAAGGCGCCGTGGAGATGGACGCCCCGGTCGCCGACAACCTCCGCTCGATCGCCAAGCGCCTGGACCGCGACATCGAAGACCTTGTGGTAGTGGTGCTGGACCGCCCGCGCCACGAAAAATTAATTTCCGATATCCGCGCCGCCGGCGCGCGCATCCGCCTGATCGGCGACGGCGACCTCTCCGCCGGCATTTCCGCAGCGGTCATTGGCACCGGCGTTCACGCCGTGATGGGCACGGGCGGCGCGCCCGAGGGCGTGCTCACCGCCGCCGCGTTGCGCTGCCTGAACGGTGAAATTCTGGCGCGCCTGGTGGTCTCCAAGCCCGAGCACCAGGAACGCCTCGAAAAAATGGGCATCAAGGACGGCAAACGGATTTACAAAACCGAAGACCTCGCGCCCGGCCAAAAAATTATTTTTGCGTGCACCGGAGTGACCGATGGAGGCCTGCTGCGGGGCGTGCGTTTCTTCGGCGAAGGCATCCGCACGCAGTCGCTGGTGGTCACGCTCGACGAACGCCAGGTGCGCTTCGTCGACACCGTCACGCTGGACAAGCGCCCCGACGTCAAAGTGCGCTTCGCATAAATCAGGGCGTTTTTTCATAAGAATCGCGGCAGGCAGCCTGCCGCCCTCGCGCATTCTCCAAAAACCAAAATCGAAAAGCCCGAAATTCAAGATACCGGCTGGTTCGAGCCTTTCTTTCTGACCGCAAAACGATGCTTGCGGCCCCCCGCGGCACGCGCTCCTGCGGCAAGCACGAAGCCTTCCTCCCGGCAGCCTTCTCATTTATTCATTTGACATCTCGAACTTGCAGTTATATTTTCCGCCCACACGAGTGGCCCTACAGGGTGGGCCAAGGTTTTCTCTAAAAGGAGATGCAAATAATGAATAGCTTACGGGTGTTCTCTGGATCGGCGTGTAACTCCGTTCAGAGAAAAGCACTATGGGTGTTGGGTGTTGTGTTCTGTTTATTGCTGGCGAGTTCTCCCATGTTTGCCCAGGGAAGTTCTGGACGGATTATGGGAACTATTACCGATCAGAGCGGCGGAGTTATTTCCGGCGCAACCGTTACCGTGTTGGACGCGGAACGCGGCGTGTCGAAAATATTGATAACCAACGACGCGGGAGAATATAACGCTCCCAATCTCACTCCCTCTACCTACAAAGTGCGCGCCGAATCCAAGGGTTTTAGCGCCATCGAACGCGCGAACATCGTGCTGGAAGTCGGCAAGGAAATTCGCGTGGACTTGACGATGCAACCCGGCGCGCAAGAACAGACCGTCACCGTCACCGAAGCGGTGCCCCTGGTGGAAACTACGAACGCCACCCTCGGCGGAACTCTCGATAACGCCGATATCAATGACATGCCATTGAATGGCCGCAACTACCAAAGCCTGTTGTCCCTGCGTCCCGGCGTCGCTGTGCAGCCCGGCGGCGGACCCTGGACCCAGAGCACGAACGGCGTGCGTCCCGATGAATCCATGTGGATGGTGGAAGGCGTGATCAACGTCAATTTCTACGACGCCCGCCCCATCGCCAACATGCCGAGCCCCTTCACGGACGGCGCGACGATCCTGCCCATTGACGCGATTCAGGAATTCAACCTCGCAGGAAAACCCCAAGGCGGAATATGGCTGGAAGCCCGGCGCCGTCGTGAACGTCGGGCTCAAATCCGGCACCAACACTTTTCACGGAACGGCCTACGCGTTTGGACGCAGCGATCCTGGTCTGCCCGCAACGCTTTTAACCCGGCGCCGGACTCAATGGTATTTGCGCGGAATCCCACCCCAGGCGCATGCGATAAGCCGCCGACACATTTGAAGCAGTTCGGCGGTGTGGTAGGCGGACCGATTAAGAAAGACAAACTTTTCTTCATGGGTGGATATGAAGGCTTGCGCTCATTCGTCGGCAATTTGTGGCCCGCGAAATACTCCCATAACTGTCGGACTGGCAAACTCCAATTCAAGGCGACCACCAACAGTATGGTGAATGCGATCAATGCAATCGGATCGGTGAATCCGGCGCTACTGAGCCCTGTCAGCTTGAGCTTGGCCTGCCAATGCAAAGGGAGCGACGTTTCCTTTGCCTGCGAATTTTGTATGTCAGGAAGCTGCAACAGGTCCTCAAGGCATTTGGCCGACCAATGCAAGCACTTCGCAAGCAGTACTCCAGCAAGTTTCCCAACAGCAATCAAAGCGACAACGGGATCGGGAAGATCGATTACCACATCAACGATAAGAACACGCTGTACGGATTTGCTTTGATTAGCTCCTATACCGCACTCGGGGAAGATCACCCTTTCTTGAACGCTACCTTCGAGGACAATATTCCGATGAAAACGTATACCGCCTCCGGCGCGTGGGATTGGACTCCCAATTCCCGCATCGTGAACGAAGTGCGGTTTGCCTACAACAAAGTCCTCTTTGACTTCTCCCCCAACGATGCCAATGTGCTTCCTGACGGATCGGCCCTCACGGGCGGTTCCGGCTACGCCGTCAACACGGGCATAAAGCTTTCGGGAGCGCCGGGCGGGCCGGGCAGCCTGCCGAATATCAATATCTCGGGCTTTACTAGCATGGGCACCCAGCATAATCGCCCCTTTTACTTCCATAACCCCTACTACGATGGGCAGGATAGCCTCTCGTACTTGGTTGGCAAGCACACCCTGAAATTCGGTGTCGAGATCACGCACATCCAAGTTGATAACGCATCCGTAGAAACCGCCCGCGGCAGCGATCGATTTTCGGTGCTTCTAAGGCAGGTGCTGTCGCATGTTGGGTAGCACTTCCACTGCCCTCGAGAACTTCTTCTGCGGCGATCCGATCGTGGAGGAAAGCTCTTAGGTGGCAATCCTGTTCGCTCATCGAGTTGGGGTTCCTATGCCGGTTTCGCCCAGGACGATTGGCGCTTCACGCAAAAGATAACCCTCAATCTGGGTCTGCGCTATTCCTACGTGTCGCCGGCGGTGGAAGCCAACGGCCTGTTCGGCAGTTTCGATCCGACACTGGGAATGGTGGACCAGAATGCATTCGGCGGTTCCCTCTGGAAGCCCGACCACAAGGATTTCTCACCGCGTCTGGGCTTTGCCTGGGATATGACGGGCAAGGGCACGACGGTGGTCCGTGGCGGGTTTCAACATCATCTACTCGACGTTCACGATGGCCACGCTTTTGCAAGAGGTCAACTTCCAGAACAGCACGGCCGTCACCGTTGCCGCCGTTCCTACCGGCGCCTGCAATGTGTACGTAGACCCCAGTATTCCTAATAACACCTGCGCATTGGCAGGGGGCCAGACGTTCGGGGGTAAGAATACCCTGGCAAACAATTCACTCCCGGCGACGAGTCTCAACTGGGATCCCACCGTCAGCGGCAATCCTACCCTCAACGGCGGCAAGGTTTTTCCGAATCCGAGCGTCGTTGTACCCTCATGCACTGCCTCGAAACCGTGCAACATCATGGCAGTGGACCCGAATCTGACCACTCCCTACGTCACGACGTGGAACCTAGGCGTTACGCACGCATTCAACAACAACCTTTCGTTGGAGGTTGAATACGTTGGCAATCACGGCTCGCGGCTGACCGGCTTCCGCGATCTGAATCAGCCGAATTCCGACGGCTCGCCAAATGCCCTGGGAGTCAAATTCCCCTACCTCGGATTTATCAACCAGTTCACGAACGACGTTGTGTCCAACTACAACGGCCTGCAGACTACCCTGACGCAGCGTGTGGCCCACGGGTTTTCCTACACCTTGGGCTACACCTATAGCCATGGCCTCGACAACGGCTCTCTGAACCGCAACGGGTTCTTGCCGCAGGACAGCAACAATCCGATGTTGGATTACGCCAGCGGCGACTTCGACATGCGCCACCGCTTCACGATTACCCCCAGCTACAGCCTCCCCGGCGTCAAAGGCTATGCCCAATTGCTGGAAGGATGGAAGGTCAACGCGATCATCAGCCTCCAGACCGGCCAGCCCTGGACCGTTTGGGATCAGGGAAACAATTTCGGATGCAGTTTTACTTGCGGTGAGAACACGGATCGGTGGAATTTCGCCGGCAACCCGGCCGATTTCAAATCCCAAGGCGCAAATTCCATTCCTTATTGCACTGGGAATGCGGACGGATCGGGAGCAGTGTGCAACACCTCCAGTGGCGTCACCCAACAGACAGGGCCCAACATGGCCAGTTCGACAGCCATGTGGCAACAATGCTTGACCGCAGTTAAGCCCTTCGGCGCTACCGCGCTTTCCAACATGGCTAACTCAGGCCTAGCCCTGGGCTGCTTCGTCAACGGCAGCGGGGTCATGACTCCTCCCGCGACCGGAAGCTTCGGCAATATGCCCAGGAACTATTTCCGCGATACCGGCTTCCACAACGTGGACTTCTCGGTCTTCAAGACTTTCACGTTCAAAGAGCGGTATACGGCCGAGTTTCGGGCCGAGTTCTTCAACGTCTTCAACACACCCGAGTACGCCAACCCCTACGGGTCGGTGGCCGGCTACGGTGCGGGCAATGACCCTGGCACGCAGCAAACCACATTCGGCTGCGGATGCACCACGCCAGACGTCATGGCCGGCAACCCGCTGGTCGGCTCGGGAAGCGCCCGGACCATCCAGTTCGGCTTGAAGCTCGGCTTCTAACTGACGCATAGTCCATCGCCGATTCACACTAACAAAAAGGCCCGTCCGCTTCGGCGGACGGGCCTTTTTTTTCCCCCACAAACAATCTCTCACCACGATTCCCAAAATTCCAGAACGATGCGCTTCGAGTAGGACAGGCTTCAGCCTGTCTCGGGGATGGCGATAACAATTTCGGAAAACCGACAGGCTGAAGCCTGTCCTACTCGACCGCACTCCGCTTAGCCGGATTTCACGATGTTTGCCGCCCGAGAATCAAAATTTGTATATTATTCTCCTTCGGACCACACCAACTCCATGACCGCCCCCCAAGAATTGCAAACCGCTCGCCTTCTCTTGCGCCCGCTGGAGCAAGCCGACATCCCCGGTATCGTGCGCCTGGCCGGGGCCCGCGAAATCTCCTCCATGACCGCGAATATTCCGCATCCTTACACCGAACAGGACGCCCGGGATTTTCTGGCCCGCGCCTCCGAGGAATTCCGCTCCGGGCTTTCCGTGTCCTTCGCCATTTGCGTTTCGGCCACTCGCGAACTTTGCGGCGGAATCGGCCTGAACATCACGGCCGCGCACCAGCGCGCCGAACTCGGCTACTGGATCGGCGTCCCGTTCTGGGGAAACGGATTCGCCACCGAAGCCGCCCGCGCCGTAGTGGCTTTTGGATTTCAAACGCTCGCGCTGCACCGCATTTACGCCTTCCACTTCGCAGGAAACGCCGCATCCGGCCGCGTCCTGGAAAAAATCGGCATGCGCCATGAAGGCCGCTCGCGCGAACACATCAAGAAATGGGACCGCTTCGTCGACCTGGAGTGTTACGGCCTATTGAAGACCGAATTTCAGTAAAGATTTGGATGGGAAAAGCGGAGTGGAGGGAAAATTCCCAGCAAGGGCGCCGTAAACGCGTGAAAACGCGGACTCCCTCTGCCGAGGGAGCCCGCGCCACACCTTGAAAGTCTGGGCTCCAAGTAGAGCCCAGACCCGATTTCTTCACTTTGCTCCGACTAACGGTGGCCCATCGCAGCTGGGTGCATCCGTCGCGCAAACTGCTCCATGCGGGAGGGCTGCGGCTGTGCTAACGGACGCACCTGCCCATTTCCGTTGGAGACATGGTCGCTGATCGCGGCCAGGCGCTTCAGAATCGATTGCCACTGTTCCCAGTCGAGCTGCCGCAGGAACGGCCGCAACCCCTGGATGAATGGATCCTCCAGAAGTGCTTCGCCATTCGTTTCGGGAACGAAGAAGCGGTTCAAACCGACGCCGAGCGCTTCGGAAATCTTTTCCAGCGTTCCGAGGCTGGGCGTCATTTGCCCGCTTTCGATCCGTGACAGGTACGACCTGGATACCCGTGAGCGCGCCTGGAGCTGGCTCTGCGTCATCCCGCGCGACTCGCGCAACTGCCGGATACGCTGCCCTATGTTCTCCACCGTCTCGCGGTTCGGCCATTTCTCGAAGAGTTGCCGGTCGTCGCCCGGTAGTTCCTGCGGTTCCGGAGGCGGAATCAAAAACTCCACCTTCGGTGGTAGCAGGTGCAGGCACCGGCGGCAATTCCCCGTGCGGGTGCGATACTGCACAAGCCCGCAGGTTTTGCATCGTATGACTTCGCGGTCCAGGTCCATATCTGTAGCAACCTTGTTCCCGTTTGTGTTGTTCATACTATTTGTTTGTTCCGACACCGGTACTCCTCGCAGACTATTCCGGCATGCGGATGAAAGGAACTACGTTCGGGGGGAAGGCAGCAGCTGGCGCGTTCGCCATATTGAGGGTACTCGCCCCCCGTGTCAAGAACTTTTTTCCGCTTTTGTCCGCTTGTTCTAATTTCTTCTTCACGCATCCCACTTTTCTCCTGAAAGCGGACCCAATCCGCGTCTCTAAGGAACAAATCGGTAAAAAAGAGTTTTCCATTAGTCCTTTGTCTGCTTGCTTCCTAGTTACGGTATGCTGCCCCAGTAGGACAGGCTTCAGCCTGTCGAGTTTTCCGCTGGTATTCGTTAAAAAGTCGACAGGCTGAAGCCTGTCCTACCAAAGCACTGGGAGAACTCAATGCCGACTCGAGATGACGCCTGGAAGCTGCTCTGCGAATTCACGCAAAACGAAAGCCTGCGCAAGCACGCGCTTGCCGTCGAGGCCTGCGTTCGCTCTTACGCCCGAAAAAACGGCGCCGACGAGGAACTTTGGGGCCTCACCGCCCTGCTGCACGACTTCGATTACGAGCGCTGGCCCAACGACGCGCACAGCCCCACCGAGGAGCATCCCGCGGGAGGCTCGTCAATCCTGCGCGAGCGCGGCTACCCCGAGGATCTGATTCGCGCGATCCTCACCCACGCCGATTACTGCGCGATCCCGCGCGAGACTCCCCTCGAGCACACGTTATTTGCGTGCGACGAACTCGCCGGCTTCCTCACCGCCTGCGCCTTGGTCAAGCCCAGCAAGAGCATCCTGGAAGTGGAGCCGGATTCAGTGAAACGCAAATTGAAGGACAAGGCCTTTGCCCGCGGCGTCAGTCGCGACGACGTGCGCAAAGGCGCCGAGGAACTGGGCGTCCCGATCGATGAGCACATCGCCTTCTGCATCGCCGCCATGCGCGGCGCCGCCGACGCGCTCGGACTGCGCGGGACGCAGGCCGCAGGCGCTTCCTAAACTCAACGGAATCGGGGGGGGCGGCCCTGCTCGCCTCGGCCTTCTCCAAAACTGCCTTGTTCAGGAATGACGCCGGCTTCAGGACGAAACGCGCGGCCGCATCAGATTTCGCCCATCGCGGGCGGCTCGGCCTTTTCGTTTGCCGCGCCGACGCGCTCACCCAAATCCATGAATTGCAGGTCCGCAGCCTCTTCCTGCACCGAGGAAAGAGCTACACCCATCTCGCGAACGTAGTGCAAAATTCCCACCAACAAGCCGATCATCGAGGCCACGTAGAGCGCCACGGCAATCGCCTGCGCGGTTCGCCAGTACAACCCCAGGCCCAGCAGCAGGCATGTGGTCACGGTCCCCAGCAGGGAATACAGCGTGGCCACAAACGCTTTGCGAATCATTTCCGCGCGCCGTTCGATGGAGGCGATTTGTGACGCATAGGCTTCCGATTCCAGGGTACGCCCCTGCTTCGCTGCCGTATGCCGGTTGTGCAGGTAGGCGCGCAGGCGCGTCACGATCCCCATCAGCCGTACATTCAATGACAATAACAGGAGAGCTTCGGCGGATACGAAGATGGCCGGAGAAACAAACGCCTGAAATAGCCGGGGAATATCGTTCATGAAGAAACCGTCTGGCAAACCAGCGAACCAAATTCCCGATCGCGGGCGCGGACATCCTACAGGTCGATCATAGCTTCCTTTTCTATTCTTGGAACAAGAATTGCGCCGCGCGGGTCCAAAATCCTGCCAGTCCGGCACACGACGTTCTTGAGGGACGCGCTGCGTTAGCAGCGAAAGGTGGATTATTCGTTACCGCACGGACCAACGATATGTGATCCATGCGTGCAGAAGTAAGAGGGTGCTCGAAAACAGCGGAATCTTAGCGCGTTGCGGCCCCGATTGGATTGGGATTATCGACTCTAGCCGCTGCCGCCTTGAATTTTAGATCTTGCGCAAACCCGCCGGAAGACCTACTTCGCCGACCGAGCCACTTCGCTCCCGGAAGTCATCCCGCGCGCCGCATCGGTTCGGATCAGCGGATCGGCGTCATTGATGCTGCCTTGCATCAACTCGGTCTTAAGCGTGAACTTCTGGCGCGGGAGCAGATCCACTTCGGTTTCCATGGTCTTAAAGCCGGGCAAAGCGATCTTGATGCGGTGCTTTCCCGGAACGACCAGCATGCCCCGTTCAAAGCCGTCGTACTCGTCCACGTGGCCCACAAAATTGTCATCCAGGAACACGGCGGCCCGGCTTGGTTGCACATTCAGGGTAACCAGGGAACTGGTTTTCGTCTCAGGGTAGACAAATCGCGTGTCCTTATCCGGATTGACGTTGATATCCAGGATAAGCCCCGGCTCGATCACGGCTTTCTTGTTGAAGTCGGCGTATCCCGCCTGCCGCACCACCACGTCATGCACGCCGGGCAGCAGCCGAAGCCGGTTTCGCCCCGCAAGCTCCCCCACATACCCCACGTATTGCCCGTCAATCCACACGCCGGAGGTCTTAATCGCCTTATTCGCCGGAATGAACTGGATCTGCCCCATGATGTTGTCTTGCGCGTGGGCGGTCGTCTGCAGCCCGAGCGAACCAAACCCAGCGGCGAGGCTTAACACACAAATTGCCTTGCTTGCGAAACGCATAGATCACCCCCCAGTTCCAATTTGAAGCACGAATATACGCATAACGCCAAAATTTGGCAAGGAGAACGCTGTCCCAAAACGGAACGCGCGGAAGTCCTGTCTCTAAATAGTTTTTTTGCTTCCGGCGCTCCTTTTCGCGATTGGTTGCGTGGTCTCAGGAGCTTGCCTCGAGTACTGTCCTAAATTGAAATTTCCTACAGTAGTCGGAGGTCCGAGCTTCAGCTCGAACATTTGGGCTTCGTTTGTTGTGGGCTTTAGCCCCTGCAGCTTCAGGGGTTAAAACCCCTTATGCAGCGATCCTCTTCGTCGGGGCTGAAGCCCCGACCTCCGAAATCTGGCCGTCCATCGAATCAGGACACGACCCTGCCTCGGAGAAATTTTTGACCGCCGCTTCGGGGCTGATATGATAGGAGTTTCATAAAGGATCGGTGTATGCAGATCTTCCCCATCACGAGGCGCAAGACGTTCGGCGTCAAAGTTGGCCAATACCAGGTCGGCGGCGGCGCTCCGGTCGTGGTGCAGTCGATGACCAATACGGACACGGCGGACATTGCCGGAACCGTGAAGCAGTGCAAAGAGCTGTCCGAGGCGGGCTCGGAACTGGTGCGCATCACCGTGAACATGCCGGAATCGGCCGCGGCCGTCGAGGAGATCGTCGCTCGCCTGCGCGACCTGGGATGCACCGCGCCGATCATCGGCGATTTTCACTACAACGGCCACGTCCTGCTCACCAAGTATCCCGGCTGCGCGCGCTCTCTCGATAAATACCGCATCAATCCCGGCAACGTAGGCGCCGGAGCGCGCCGCGACGAACAGTTCGCGACCATCTGCAAGGTCGCCGTCGATAACGGCAAGCCCGTGCGCATCGGCGTCAATGGCGGCTCGCTCAATCAAGAGCTGGTCATGCGCAAGATGCAGGAAAATACGGACCGCGAACTCGGCCTCGACTCCGAGGAAATCATAAACAATTGCATGGTGCTTTCCGCCATCGAATCGACCGAACTCGCGCTCGAGTGCGGCCTGCGCCGCGATCAAATTATTATTTCCTGCAAGGTCTCCAAGCCGCAAAATTTGATCCGGGTCTACCGCGACCTTTCGCGCAAGACCGAGCAGCCGCTGCACTTGGGCCTGACCGAAGCGGGCATGGGCACCAAGGGCACGGTATGGTCCGCCGCGGCTATCGGCATTCTGCTGCAGGAAGGCATCGGCGACACGATTCGCATCTCGCTCACCCCGCGCCCCGGAGGCGACCGCCGCGAGGAAGTCTACGCTGCTTGCGAATTGCTGCAGGCGCTCGGCCTGCGCTCGTTCGCTCCCAGCGTGACCGCCTGCCCCGGCTGCGGCCGCACCACCAGCACCACGTTTCAGGAACTCGCCGAGCGCATCCAAGGCTACATCCGCGACTCGATGCCCCAGTGGAAGCAGCAGTACGAAGGCGTCGAGGAAATGACGCTCGCCGTGATGGGCTGCATCGTCAACGGCCCCGGCGAATCCAAAGCCGCCAACATCGGCATCAGCCTCCCCGGCACCGGCGAAGAACCCAGCTGCCCCGTCTATATCGACGGCCAGAAATTCGTCACCCTGCACGGAAATTACGACGAACTCTCCGCAGCGTTCCGCAAACTGGTTGACGACTACATTCAGACGAAGTACGCACCGCACGCCGCAGCCACGACGATTGCATCAACCAGGCAGCGCTAACACTCCAGAACGCCATTGGTTTGCGGGCCGGTCTCCGAGAAGTTCTCAGGCGCTATCCGGTGTATATCGTGGTGAGGCTCGTTTTGACTGTTTGCGTCTCACCTAACCAAGGATTTCTTACGAGCATTCCGTTCGTCAAGAACGACGGAAGTCGAAGACAACAGGCGTGGCTGGTACCTAAGTTCAGAAGGATCTCTCTTGAAGTAGCACTCGCAGGCAGCTTCCCGTCTGCTGAATCCGCCTATGCACGGTCCGCGCCCCACGATAACCTGCCGTCGCTACAGCCGCCTGCATCAGAAAAAAGAGGCCAGGGGGAGATTGCCTCCCCCGGCTTCCGCGTCTTCTATGCTGTTTTAGTTTTGCCAAGCTGAACGGACCGGCTGACCCACAAGCAATTCCTGCGGCGCGTTTTTCCGAGGAACGAATTTTTGCGGACGACCGTGATGCACCTCTGCCGTATAGAGGTTGCCGTTCTGGTCTACGCTGAACTGGTGCACCCCAAACAGTCCGCCGGGCCCGTTGAACGTCGAGCCCCACGAATACAGCAGCTTGCCGTTCAGGTCGTACTTGTAGAACTTGAAGTTCCCATAACCGTCCGACATCCAGAGGTGCTGATCAGCGGACATAAAGAAGTGGTACACGAGCGTCGGCCCGTCGCCGAGATACCACTGATTGAGGAATTTGCCGTTCTCATCAAAGATCTGGACGCGCCGGTTGGCCCGGTCGTCGACGTAGATGCGGCGCTGGTTATCGATGACGATGCCGTGCACGGTGTTGAAGTAGCCCGGCCGCTTCTCATTGCAGTGAACCGGAGTGCCCTGACAGTCACCCAACTCGCCCCAGGCCTTGAGAAAGTTGCCGTTCTTGTCAAATTTCACCACACGGGTTTCCTCGTAGCCGTCGGAAACGAAGAAGGTGCCGTCCGGCAGCCACGCGATATCGGTCTGACGGCCGAAGGTTTTGTCGGATGGACCGGTCTTCCTGGTGAGGGACGGAAGCCCGGTAAGGCCAGTCTTGACGGCATTCCTTTCAGTCGTCGTGTCATACGTGCCGATTGTCTGCAGCAGCTTCGTGCCGTCGTTGCTGAAAATTCGGATGACGTGGTGGCCGTCGTCGATGGCCCACACGCGCTTTTCCGGATCATACGGACTGATCAGAATCTTATGAACGCGACCTTGGGATAGGACCCTCGGGTCGGGCCGGCCGAAGAGCGAATCCCACTGGGTCCACGCTTCTTTCATGTTTCCCTGGCTGTCGTAAACCGTAATGATGTGTTCCCACTTGTAGTCCTTATCGACGACGCCTTTGTACTTGTCCGTTGCTTCGCCGGGGCTGATCCACTCACCCACGGAGGCGTCCCGCGCGAACAGCGGCCCGGGAACCGCCATGTGAATCGGCATTCCCTCGTCGGTCTCGAGGTCTGCGACGGTGGGCTTGACGTGGGATATATCGGGCAGTTCACCTCGCATACCCACAAAGATGCGATCCGGGTTCTGGACGAATACGGCTTGGGTTGATCCAAACGTCCACCCCTTGGGGCCCGGAAACTTGGGCCAATCCGGGTCCACTCGGTAGGGGCCGGTCACCAGTTGATCACTCGGATTTTCCGGATCGGACCACTGTACATACTGATCCGCAGCCGCTCGTACCGGGCGCCTCAACATCGCGATGAAACCGATCGTCGCGCAGAACATCGCCACAACTCCGAGTATTGCGATTGTTCGTAAGACCGCTTTCATTGGAATTCCTCCTCTGTTTTGCCTCTGTGGCTGCTTGTCCTGGTTCGCGATATTACGTGGAATTGGCACACTGCCCTTGTACTACCGAAATGACATGCAGACACCGGATTTTCTTTTTTGACCACCTTGCCTGCCGATAAAGTACTCCGAACCCCGCCAGTAGGCAATGGAACAGAGCACATGCCCCAGCCGCGCCATGGCGTTTCTGCGCCTGTCCAAAAAGCTACCAATGCTCAAAAAACCTCATCCCGGCGATCGTAGGAACACCGAGAATACGTCTGCCAAGAGGCGCGCCAGAGTCGCCTCAGGGACAAATGCTTTTGGTCTATTCCGTCAGACCCCTAAAACCGCGGCACCGTTTATCAGGACCTATCGAAATAGAGATGCTATTGCGAAAGTAGGTTGATTTCAGACTTTTGCCCTACCACTTCCAGTTGCAAGACTCTGAAAGTCCAGTTTCCATCGCGCCGCTGTGCCTCCACGTGGAGGCTGCCGCTTCCTTTAGGTCCTGAAAGTGGGATCGACAGAACAGCGTCTCCCGTGCCATTGCCGGTCTCGTTCAAACTGCCTGACACGAACCATCCTTCGCTGAAAGGCTGCCCTATGTATTCCAATACCTCATTTGCCGCGTGCGCCCTCGTTATTGACAATTCGTAGACCTGAGACGACTTTATTGCGCGCTCGATGAATGCTAGTAGGAGCCCTACAAAAGTGACAAGGCATGCGGCAATAGTGAGACCTATTTTGATCCGGCGTACCCACGCATTCGGATAGCCAGAAATGTTCGGTTTGGTATTTTTCGTATCCACTTGTGCGGCGATGCCCAATGATCCCGCACGTCGCGCCGCCGCGCGAAGTTCAGCGACAATCGGGTGCGAGATCCAAACTCCCCACCAGCGAGATTCAGGCATAAAGACAATGCGGTTCCCAAACGCGCTATCGCTGCAAAATTCGACGGTTATCGGATGGATGTTTACCCAGCGGTTCTCGGAGACGGCCGAAATGTCACAGAGTGCAACTCGGATTTCCTCACGATAATTGGAAATGTATAGAGCCTCGCTATCCATCCGTACACGCTTAAGGCGGATACATCCCCAGTAGATGAAGGCGCTACCAAATAGAAACCCCACAAGAAATATCCACTTCATGTTGTCAAGGAAAGGGTCGTTACTCCGAGAGGAAGACAGGAACATGGTGAATGTTCCGGCACCAAAGACGGGAATCCAGATGGCGGGCAGGATGAACTTCATAAAAAACGTCTGACCAGAGGAGATAGTGTGCTGAATGTTCGTGTCTGAAGTCATCTGCTTTCTCAATCGCTTTCCACCGCCAAATAGTTCCAAATAATCGGTCAACCCAGCTTCGCCCGGCGAGATTTCGATATACAGCGCTTTTTATACCACAGGCCAGGGCCACATACTGACAAGTTATCTTCTCGAAAACTGACATCATCCTCGTTTTAGTTTTGATTTTTCATTGGAACGCATGAAGGTGTACACTCTGAGTGTCCCCCTCCAAGGAGAAAGTATGCGCCTCCATCCTTTCGCATTTTCCGGATTACTTGCATTGGCTGTTGCCGTCTCGTCCCGCGCGGCCGAAAAACCGCGCCCCGCGCAAGCCAGTCAGAAGCAGCCCGCAAAAATCTGGACCAACGACGACCTGGATCAACTCCGCTCGCGCGGCCTGATTTCCATCGTCGGGCAGGAACCCACTGAGCCGGCGGCGCAACCCGCGGCCGCGCCGGCCGAAACCGCCTTTCCCGTTTACAACTCCAGGCTCGAAGATCCCTCGTGGTACGCCCAGAAAGCCGCCGACCTGCGGGCGGAACTCGACAAGCGCGAAGCCGCGCTGCAAGCGCAACAGACGGCGATGGCGAATGCGGTCAATGGTATTACCCAGCCCGGTATCGCCTTGGACAAGCCGAATGCGGGTGTAACGCCGGAAGCCGGCCTCGCGATTCTCGCGGCGCAGGTGCAGGAAGTACAAAATCAACTGGATGAACTGGGCGACCTCGCGCGGCAAAACAATATTCCTCCGGGCATTCTGCGAGGCTGAACGGCCGGCCGGGATTCCGCAGAGTCCGCGAGCTATCTTCTAAATCGTTATACGGCACAACTTGAGAGGTTGGAGAAAGTATCGATTGGAAGTTTGTTTTAGTAGCACAGCCACTCCTGGCTGTGTGATTTTACAGTCTACGGCACCGTCACCACTCTGACTATGATTGCAAGCCTCACACAGCCAGGAGTGGCTGTGCTACTCCGCGGCCTGTTCAGGCGTTGACTGCTTCAAAATGAAGTTCATGCGGAATCCGAACGGCGTTCTACCAGAACCGCCAGGTAATTTTCGCGTACCCGCTGCGCTTGATGAGTGACGAATTCACCAGCGTCACCGCATCGAGCGATTCCAGGTGATGATCCTGCAGCAGGTTCTGCCCCACCACGCTGACCTCCAATCGTTCCGCGGCCTTCCAGGTGAGTTGCGTGTCCAGCCGCGTGTACGATGCCACTTGCTGAAACGGCAGGCGGTCGACAAAGTACGCGGACGCATCCCAGGCCAGGCCGTGAGACAGCTCCACGTGGGACCTCAACTGCGCCTGATGCTGCGGATTTGAGCCCTCGTAATCCGAAACCGAATTTGTATCCTGGCTCAGCGGGTCGGTGTGCAGGTGCATTTTGAGCAGCGCGTAACCCGGGCTCAGCGTCCAGCGGTCCGCAATTTTCAAGCTCGCGCTGATTTCCACGCCGGCGGTCGATCCGTACATTTCATTCTGAAAAATTATTGGAATCACGAACCGGGCAGGAGCGGGGCTTGGCTGAAAAACTTCCGTCCCCGGCTCCAAAGTAATCAGATTGGTAGTAGCGATTGTAAAATGCCGCCACATCCAGGGAAAATCTTCCGTTGAGCTCGGTCCGAAAGCCTGCCTCATAAGCCAAGACATGCTCCGGCTTGATTTGCGGGTTCCCCGAGAGAATCACTTCGACCGGCGTGCTGGAACCGCTAGGGTCGGGGAATGCGGCCAGCCCCGCCTCCAAGCCTTCGTCCTTGCGTGCGGGGCTGCGATTGGCACGCGAGACCGCCAGCCAGAACGTCTGCCAATTGGCGGGCGTCCACGCCAGCCGCCCGCTCGGCTGCACGCCGAATCCGCCATAGGTATAGTGCTCCAACTTCGTGCCCACGGTCAGGTACAAGCGCTCGGGCTTCAGCGCGATCGTATCCTGCGCAAACACATTGAACAGCTGCAGAGTCGTATCGCGGGAACGAATGACTGGTCGATCGTGCCTTGTGTCTTGTCCCTTGAGCGCCTGTATCCAGCGCCCCACACGATATCCTGCCGCTCGACCCCCCCGATGTGGTGATTGAACTCCACATCAATCGCATTGGCGTTCTTCGTGCGCTTCCGGACCCCCTCGATCGTAGTCGTCATAATAAAATTGCAGCATCGTGCCCGACCGGCTCGAAAAAGTATGGTTCCACCGGCCCAGTACATTCCCGCCGGAAATCTCCAGCCGCGAATCCACATTGCCGGTGACCGGCGGATCGATCGAAAAGATATGCACGATCGTGGCTCCTTCATTTCCGGAGTAGAGATCTCCCTGGAGCGTTAGGGAATCATTCGTGGAAATGCTGGTGTCGGCCCGGAACCCGCCATGGATCAGATTCCACCGGTCATCCCCGCTGGTGCCGTCCAACTCAGGCAAGGAATCGCGATTCAGATATTTCGCGAAAACCCGGTAATCGGTGCCGTTCCCGATTCTTCCGCCATATTGCGCCGTCCCCATTGCCTGTGCGTCCGACCCGCCGCCCGTCGTCAACAATCCGCCTTTGGTATCCCCTGCTTTCTTCGTCAGGATGTTGATAACTCCATTGACGGCGTTGGCGCCCCACAACGTGCCGCCCGGCCCGCGAATCACTTCGATCCGGTCGATGTCCTCCAGCGGAACATCCTGCACGTCCCAATTCACTCCGCCAATCAGCGGCGTGTACACCGCCCTCCCATCGATCAGCACCAAGAACTTATTTTCAAACTGGTGATTAAACCCGCGCGCCGAGATGGCCCAGTTGTTGGCGTTGATTTGCGATACATCGAGACCGGGGACCATGCGCAGCAGGTCCGGAATATTCGCGGCCCCCGACCGCCGGATGTCCTCCTGCGAAATTACGAAAATAGCCGCCGCAGCCTGCGACATTTTCTGCTCTTTTTTCGATACCGAAGTCACCTGAATATTCATCAGGTCTTCGATCGATACCTGCGAGAGGTCTTTCGCGGGAGGTGAATGCGGGTTTTGCGCCCACGCAACCGTGGCGGCAACCAGGAACGCCGCGAACAGACTCAAAACAAGCTTGCCCGTTGGTATCCGATCTCCGAAATACGCTCTGCGCAGAAGCACACCAAACTCCCGCTTTGTTCAGAGCAAGTTGTCACCCAGATCCCATTTTTCCTTGCGCTCCAACATGCCCGTTATCAATGCGTTGCCTGAATTCGAATTTCCGCATGTTCGGAAGAAGCGGTACAGAACGCTCAAACGGCTCATTTCGGACCATCGGATGAACGAGTCGGATCAAAATGGGAAACGCGGCTCGACCTTTCTCTTCGTGCATTGCCAAAAGAACCGCATTCTTTCACTTCTTTTTCCCCTCTCTACGGCAACGTCTCGGCGCGGTACAACTTCACAGTGTTATAGATCGTGGAAACAATCAGCATGGCGGCCATCCCTGCGATGGCGATGACGCCTCCGGCATCGAACAAACGATATGGCGAACCGAACACCCGCGCGTCCGGGCGCAACCACAGCGCCGCATTTCCCAGCGCCAGCAAAATCCGTATTTCCGTCGGCCCGAATTTGGCGAACGACAATTGGAAATTCCCCACCGTGTACGTCGCCAGGTACACTTGCACCGAGAGCATCAGGAACGCGATGAACATTCCCAGCGCGATCCGCCAGTCGAGAAAACCGGAAATCGCCAGGCCGCCCATCAGGAACAATCCTCCGAACGTATCAATCATGTGATCAACATAAAAACCGTAGCGCGGCCGCTGCTGGTTCCGCACCCGCGCCAGCGTCCCATCCAGGCTGTCTCCAAACCAATTGACCGCCAGGAACAACGTGGCCAGCAAAAGCCCCGCGCGGCTGGTGCGCGCCAGCGCGTAGCTTGCGCCCGCCAGAAACATGGCCGCGAATCCGGCCATTGTCAGGTGATCGGAGTTCACCCAGGCGGGCATGCGCGCCGCAAGCCACAGCAGCACCTTGCGCTCGGCCCGGGCCGTGAGGCTCTCCTGCAGCCGAAGCGCGTTCTTGAACGGAATCGTCTTCGCAGCTTCTTGCGCCGGATTTTCCTGCGCCTCGTCATTCGTGAAATTCTTTTCCGCTTCTTCCGTCATGATTTGCCTCCTGTTTTTTGCTTTCCGCTGCAAAATCAGTCTCATTTCGATCCGTGCGGGCTTCCCCGCAACACCGCATCGCGCGTCGACTCCAGCGTGAACGCCAGCGATTCCCTCGGTATGCTTTCGACAAACGGCCCGATCAGCCAATTGAGGCCGATGGGAATATCCCGCGTGAGCGAGACAGCTTCGCATTGCACGTAAACTCCGTGCCCGGTGTCCGCAAATCGCCAGTAGGAATCCAGGCGCCACAAAAACCCGCCATCGTTTCCCGGAGGCAGCTGCCGCTCGCCCGGCTCGCCGGGATGTTCCACTTCCGCGATGCGCGTTGCGTGAGATTCGCTGAACGCGCGCACCACATCGAGCGTGTGGTAGTGAACGTCGTAATCCGTATCGAGCACGACGGTGATGACTTTCTTCCGCTTCAGCCGGTAATGAATTTTGAAATCGCTGCCCACACGCTCCAAGGTCTTCGATTTCACGACGTCGGGACTGTAGTATTCCTGGTGATGGTTGTAATCCTGGAGCAGCGCGAGCACCTGGCCGAGCGATGCCCCCGGAATAAAAATTGTGCCGACCCAGTGATGGATCAACGCATCGGGCGTGAGGGCTTCGCCGGAAGGATCGATTGTCCGAAGCCTTGACGTGACCACTTCCCCGCGCTGCA
Source organism: Terriglobia bacterium (assembly GCA_963779275.1). GTDB lineage: Bacteria > Acidobacteriota > Terriglobia > Acidiferrales > UBA7541 > Palsa-360. The sequence continues at coordinate 16,094 of CAVZXL010000010.1, read as the reverse complement.
GCCGGTCGCGGACATCGCCGCGATGTGGTTCCGGCAAGCCATCCACCCACAGAAAAACCCCGCCTGGCGCAACCTCCGGTTTCATGCGCGCTTCGGTCAGCTGCAGGTATCGTGCGTACCCTTGCGCGGCTTCCGGCTTCAGCTCGGCCGCTGAGGCAGGCGAAGGCGCGGCCGAAACCAATCCCAGCAACACGATTTGGATCCATGCAATCGTCTGGTTTCTAATGGCCGCCTCCGATGTTGTTCGAGCTCTCATTTCAAATGCTGCACACTTTCTCCTTGCGGGGCCACGCTTCACTCGATGCGTCCAGCGCAAGAGTAGAGCCCGGACATTCTCCCTGCGGGCTCCAAATAAAGCCCGCACCCGTGCGACTTTGCCGGAAAGGCCCGGGAAATTGCAATGCACAGCGGTAAATTCCCAGTCGCTCCCGTATCATTCTTTATCTCCAAGAAATGCGGAGGTTTATGGCCGGGGATCATCTAGAATGAGGAATTATTTTCAGGAGAGCGCCCGGACCGTGCCGGAAATTCCGAACCAAACACGCATTTTCCGCTTCGGCCTATACGAATTCGACGGCCAAACCGGCGAACTGCGCAAGGATGGCAAGGCCCGCCCGCGCCTTCAGGGGCAGACGCTCGAAGTCCTGTTGCACCTGCTCGATCGTCCCGGCGATGTCGTGACGCGCGAGGAATTACGCCAGCGACTCTGGCCCTCGGACACGTTCGTCGATTACGACCACAGCCTGAACACGGCGGTCAACAAACTGCGCGAAGCCCTCAACGACTCGGCCGACAACCCGCGCTTCATTCAGACGATTCCCCGCCGCGGCTATCGTTTCATCGCATCGATCGAAGTGGTGAACGCTGCCGTCGCAAACGGTGCGGCCATTCCGGAAAAACCAGCGGGCCTTCGTGAACCGGGCGCGAGTCTCCCGTCCCCTGCCGAAACGCGCTCAGTTGTCCTCAGCGATCCTGAGGAGCTTCCGCCCGCTTCGCGCCGCCTGGTGCGGATTCTTTTTTCACTGATCCAGGTGATGTACTTGAGCTTTTACGTAATCGCGCTGGCCAACCTGCGCCAGTGGGAACCGTGGGTGTCGCAGGAAGTCCCGCACGCCAAGTGGCTTTTCATCGTGGTGGTGGTCACCGCGCTCGTCGGGATACCGGTGCGCCTCTATTTGCTTTCCGCCGCGGCTTTTGGATATCGAGGTTTGACAAGAAGGTTTCTGAAATTATTCCCCGCGATTTTCCCGCTGGACGAATTGTGGGCGCTCGCTCCGTTCCTGATGCTGGACCAGATCAGCACGGGCCTCGCGCTCGCGGTCACCGCCGCGCTGCTGTACGTCCCGTTTGCGCAGCGCAGTTTGCTACTGATGGGCGATGGCAATTCCGGGCAGAGTTAGCAGTCAATTTTCACAACTTTCGATACTAATGACAGGGGGCGAGCAGTTCCGATCGAGGAAGGCTCGCTTTTCAAAGCGCAGGCGAGACGCCGGCGTTACAGAACCCGTCCGGCGGCAGAATATTTTATAGATGCCCGCCCGATTGCCGGGCGGGCATCCGTTCGATCCTTTCATCCGTACTGTAATCCCGCCGCTTAGTTCAAGTTCGGTTGGTCCGGCGTGGCTGTCATCACCGGCGACGCCTTGATGTAATTGTGGTAACTCTCCATCATCATCCACAGCCCGTCCGGATTCGGCGCGAGCACGCGGCTGGACCAGTACGCTTTGTCGCCGTACGTGGGCTGGCAAGCCACCATCACCACGGCGTCGCCAAAATCCCACGTGCGGATCCACAGTGCCGGCGCCGCGCCGACTTTGGGAGCATTCGGATTCGCCATCCGGCGCTTGTTCATGCCCGCGATGCGATCCGCCTTCGAGGGCGATGCCCCGCCATAGGTCGAGACCACACGCTGATCCATGCTGTCGGAAACATGCTTCTCCCACATGGCCTGCGCCGATTCCTGTTCCTGCCATTCGTCGAGTGACGCTTTTTCACCAGGCGTCAACGGTTTGTAGGGCACGGCCTTGCAGGGGTTATTGCAGGGAATATCGTAGGTCGGTTCGACAGTCTTGAAATCGCGTTTCGCCATCGCCGCGATCTCCGTCGCATGCAGCAGCTTCCATCCAGCCGCGCGCTTCACCCAAAAATGCGCCGAATAATTATTTCCCTGGCTCCACTGGATCCAAACCACGCTCTTTCCGTACTTATGCTCGATAATCTTGGCGTTGTTCGGCTCGGCGATCAGCGGTTTCAGCTTGGCGCGGAACGCGTCTTCCTTGGCCCACATGATGCCTTCGGAATCGATCCAGCTGAAATCCGGATCGAGATATTTATTGGCGGCGGTCAAATCGCCCTTGGAAAGCGCGGCAAACACCGCTTTGTCCGCCGTTGCGGGATCGTCCGCGGCCACGGCTGCGGCACGCTTGGCCGCAAGCAAAGCCGCTACTCCCGTGCAGACGAATCCGATCACAAGGGCTCTGGTCATCCAGCGTTTCATGTTGCCTCCTCAGAATTTTCTTTACTGTGACACGGATTCTAGACCGCCGCGCGCGCGGCGCGCAAGGTTCTTGCGTGCCAAAGGCCGAATGATTGTCCCCGCAAAAAGCAAACGGGGGAGGCCCCGAAACGGACATCCTCCCCCGTTGTAGTTTCTTTCGCGAAATTGACGCCTGCTACTTCATTGCCACCGCAGCCACCGCGGCAGCCGACTGAATGGTCGTCTGCTGGCTGATCGCCAGTTGCCAGCGGGCGTCCCGCAGCGTCCACACGCGAACGTTGTAATACGGCTTGCCGCCGCGATACGGCACGTGGTGCGAAATCATGACCGCGGATTTGTCTCCGAAGTCGTGAATTTCCATCGCGGTGATGGGATCGCCCGGCGCGCCCACTCCCGATTTCTGCTGCTCCTGGGCAATCACCACGCGCTCGGCCTTCGTGCGCACCGAATTGCTGTTGATGATCAGGAATTCGTCGGCAATGTGGTTCGGCCAGTCGGCGGCATCGGGTTTCCACTCTTCCATTTTTGTTTTTTGCCAATCCGCAAGAATGGCCTTGTCCATCTCCGTCGTTGGTTTGTAGGGCACGGTGCGGCAGGGATTTTCGCAGTCGCCCTGGCCCGTGGACCTTTGCCCGCCGAACAGCAAGGCTTTGGACGGCATCTGCGTATCGAGCGCCAGGAATTCACGCCAGCCCGCCGCGCGCTTCACCCACACGCGCAGGAATCGATCCCCGTGGTGCTCGCCGGCCACGGTTTCCACCTGGCCGTAGAAATGCGTTTGTACATTCGTCTCGCCCTGATTATCCGCCGCATAGGCCCTCAGGTTGCCCAGCACATCCGCCTGCTTGTGCGTTTTCCCATCCGTGTCGGTCCACGCAAAATTCGCGTCCAACAATTTAACAAGAGCCGTTTTGTCGGATTTTCCCAGAGCGTCCAGCAAGGATTTGTCGGCCTGCAAGACCGTCGATTCGACGCCGTCGGCGGCGGCGCGCTCAATCCTCAACGCGCCAAATGTTCCGCCGAAAACCAGGCCCGCGAGCAACGCGCGAGTCACGAAACGTTTCATAATTCCTCCCAGGATTTCCTTTGGATTGACCCGGCTTCCAGACTAGCGGAACTATTCTGAGGAGAGTACGGAATTCCTGGCGCGTGTTGATTATGGTACACTCCGGCCCATGCGCCGTCGTCAATTTCTGATTTTGTCCGCGGCCAGCATCGGCGGCGTGCTGGTGTATTCACTCGACCGCAAGGCCTCCCGCATTTTCGCGCAGGAAAAATCCGCCCAAACCCTGAAAATTCCGCTGCGCTTTTTTACCGAGGAAGAAGCCCTGATCGTCGCGGCCGCCGCGGCCCGGATTTTTCCCAGCGACGATTCCGGACCCGGCGCCAAGGAAGCCGGCGTCGTGATCTTCATCGACCGCCAGCTTGCCGGCCCCTGGGGCCGCGACCGCTACCGCTACGCGCAAGGGCCGTTCGATGAAACCGCCGCGCGCGAATTCGGCTACCAGGGCAAAGCCACGCCGCGCGAAACCTATCGCGAAGGCCTGAAGGGCCTGAAAGGCTTCGACAGCCTGACGCCCGCGGAGCAGGACAAAAAACTCCAGCAAATCGAGGACACGCATCTGTTTGCCCTGCTGCGCCAGAACACCATCGAAGGCATGTTCAGCGACCCCGTGCATGGCGGCAACGTGGACATGGTCGGCTGGCAACTGGTCGGTTTCCCCGGCCCGCGCATGAGCAATTACGACGAAGTGGACAAGCATTTCGGCGAAGCTTTCCGTCCGAAGCCCGTGAGCTTGGAGCAGGTGCTCCACCGGAAAGTCCGCCCCAGCGAAGACGAGGACTTGGGCTCGGCGTAGCAGGCCTTGGATTATTTTTGGTTTTTGCGTTTCTGTCTTTATCGCCGTCATTCCGAGCGAAGCGAGGAATCCCTCTTGGATTGACTTTGGAAGAAGGAGGGATTCCTCGCTTCGCTCGGAATGACGGCGCTCTTTATAGAATGAAAAATACTAAATGAAAACTCTCCCCTCAACGGACGTCGTGATCATCGGTGGCGGCTGGACGGGCCTGCTCATGGCCAAGGAACTCAGCGCGCGTTCGCCGGTCTCGATCGTCGTTCTGGAGCGCGGCCGCTCGCGCATCCCCGAATATTCCAGCGGCATGGACGAGCTGGACTATTTCGTCCGCATGCACATGATGCAGGACCCGTCGCGCGAAGCCGTGACGATTCGCCATCACGATAAGGAACGCTCGCTTCCCATCCGCCAGTACGGCGCATTCCTTCCCGGCTCCGGAGTCGGCGGCACGGGCGAGCACTGGGGCGCGGTCTTCCCGCGGCTGATGCCGGATTGTTTCGAGCTGCAATCCAAGACCGTGGAACGCTACGGCGCCGGAAAATTACCGGAAGACCACACCATGCAGGATTGGCCCATTTCCTATGACGAAGTGGAGCCCTACTACGCGCGCTCGGAGCGTGAAGTCGGCGTGTGCGGCAAGGCCGGAAACCTGAACGGAAAAAAAATCGACGGCGGAAACATTTTCGAGGGCCGGCGCAGCTCCGAGTATCCCATGCCGCCGACCATCACGCCCTATTTCAGCGAACTCTTCCGCGGCGGCGCGAAATCGCTCGGCTATCATCCCTACAATAACGCCACGGCCGTAACCAGCGAAGAGTACACGAACCCGGACGGCATCTCACGCCCCGCCTGCGCCTTCTGCGGATTCTGCGAACGCACGCCGTGCATGATCAACGCCAAGGCGCAGCCGACCAACGTCCTGCTGCCCGTCGTGCGCCAGCGCAAAAGCGTTTCCCTGCGCACCAACGCGACCGTGAAACGCATCGTGCATGATGCCACGCCAAACGGAGCGAAAGCGCGCGGCGTAACTTACATCGACGAATCCGGCGAGGAAATTTTCCAGCCCGCCGACCTGGTGGTCCTGGCTTCCTACACGCTGGGCAATAACCACCTGCTGCTGCTTTCCGGCATTGGCACGCCCTACGATCCCGCCACCGGAAAAGGAACGCTGGGCAAAAATCTAACGCATCAAGTTTCGTTCGGCGTGCAGGCGTTCCTGGAAAAACCTCTGAACAAATTCATGGGCGCGGGCGGCACCGGCGTGCGCATCTCGGACTTCGACGCCGACGTGTTCGACCACACCCATCTTCCCTTCATCCGCGGCGGCATGATCGGCGCCATGAGCGTGGGCACGCAGCCGCTCTCCACATTCGGCACCACGCCGCCTTCCATGAAGCTGCCGCGCTGGGGTTCAGCCTGGAAGAAAACCTCCATCGAGTATTTCGACCGCACCGGCGTCATCGCTTTTTCCGGCGAGCAGGTCCCACACAAAGGCAACCGCTTCGATCTCGACCCGGTTTACAAAAATCCCCTGGGCGATCCCCTGCTGCGGATGACCATGAACTGGCAGGACAACGAACGCAAAATGGCCGAGTTCATGAACGCAAAAATGGTCGAAATCGGCCACGCCATGGGCGCCAAGGAAGTAAACCCCTTCCCCGGCTACGGCGATTACGACGTCGTCCGTTACCAATCCACGCACGTCCAGGGCGGCACGATGATGGCGAATTCCCCCGACCTGGGCGTGGTCAACTCCTACCAGCAGCACTGGGAGATTCCCAACCTTTTCGTGATCGGCGCGTCCACATTCCCGAATTCCGGCTCTTCCAATCCTACGCCCACGATCCTGGCCCTCACCTACCGCTCCGCCGACGCAATTGTGGACCGCTATCTAAAAAAGCCCGCATCGTTGGCGTGATTTGCTCTTCTGAAGTAGTCTGCACGGGTGCTTAAGTTGAAGGCTTGCGGGAGGGCCAATGATCTTCCAATTTAGCTTGCCGGAGGATTGCTGCGATGAGTATCGAGTATCGTTTGGACCAGGAGCACCACGAATTGATTGCGATCGCCGGCGGAACAGTAAGCATCGTAGACGTCCGCGCGCATTTGATCAAGGAACAGCAAAATTCGATGCTTCCCTATCGCGAGATCATCGATGGCCGCGAAGCTATTGTGCAGTTATCTCCGGGAGATGTGCGCGAAATTGTCGGAATGCTGGGTACGTTGTCCAGGACCAGCAAACTGGGCCCCACGGCGGTCGTCGTTTCCACCGACGTGGCCTATGGGATGATGCGCATGCTCCAGATGCTGGTGGAGGATATCTGCATTGTGAAACCATTTCGCGACCTGGCGCAGGCTCAGAAATGGCTTCGCGCTTTACCCTCTCCCGGCCCAAAAGCCGCCGGCCGATAGCGCAATTTACAATCGCCGTAAGCCGCTAACTTGGGGCCTTGGTCAGCTACTCTTGCTCGATCCGTACGCTAATCGGCTTACCAATCTGCAACCCGGCGGCTTCCTCTTCGCCGACGTAGAAATAGCAGCACCAGTGGCGTTCGGCAACGCTGACGCCCGTGCGCGGGTCGCGCTCGAAGGAAACGTCGAGCCGGTATTCGTGCTTCTTGCTCCAGCCCTGGCATTTTATTTTCTCGATCAGCTTTCCGGTCACCACCAGGCCGGGTTTCGATTCAGCCTTGGCGGCGGGTTCGGGTTCGGCGACCGGGCGGGGCGTTTCCGGGACCGGGCGGGCCGCCGCCGCTGTGATGACGGCGGTCAGAGCGCGAATGATTTCCGCGGTGCTGCTGCCTTCGGCGGTTGCTTCCGGAGCACGTGCGGCCGCTTCAACCACCGCAACTTTCTCGACAGGCCGGGCCAGCGCTTCCAGGCGCAGATTGCCGGCGATGTCCCTCACGATCTCGGCGTCAACGATTTGCTGGCGGCGCGTGAACGCCTTGAGCAGCGCGTTGAAGCAAAGATTATTGATCGTCCGCGGAACGCCGCAGCTCAGTTCCGCAATCGATTGCAACGCCTCGGGCGTGAACAGAGATTCGCCCTTCCATCCCGCCGCGCGCAGGCGGTGCTCGACGTATTCGGACGTCTCGGCAGCGGTCAGCGACTTCAGGCTGGAAAGCACAGCGATGCGCTGGCGGAGTTGCACCAGGTTCGGCCGCAACAGCGTATCCACCATCTGCGGCTGTCCGGCCAGCACGATCTGAATCAGCTTGGAATGCGCGGTCTCGAAATCAGACAGCAGGCGAATCGTTTCCAGCACCGAATCCTGAAGGTTCTGCCCTTCGTCCACGATCAGCACGAACCGGCGTCCGCGCAACATTTCCTCGAGCAGCACTTGGTTCAGCGCCCGGTGCATGGCCACTACGTCCATTCCGGCGTGATCGACTTCCAATTCGTTCAGGATGAACGCCAGTAACTCGTTCGAGTTGCATTGCGTCTGGAACAAGAACACGACGCGCGCCGATGCGCTCCATTCTTCCATCAACTTGTTCAGCAGAGTCGTCTTGCCCATGCCAGGCTCGGCCACCAGGGTCATGAACCCGCGGAAATTTTCGATGCCCTCCGAAATCGATTCCAGCGCCTCGCGATGCGATGGGCTGAAGTAGAGATAGGACGGGTCCGGAGTCACGTCAAACGGCTGCTGCTTCAATCCATGGAAGGACAGCAACGTCGGCCCCGCCGGCCTGACTTGCGCTGCGGCAGGCGGCATCGGCTCCGGCGCTTCCATCTCCGCGCCCCAGGGCTCCTCCGCCCGTTTAAAATTTCCGCTGGCCTCGGCTTCTTCGTCGATCGCCAGGTAATTGCGCACTTCCGGCATGGGAGGGAGTTCCTGCACCGCGTACGTGGCTGTGGGATCGAACTCATCTTCGTTCAGGCCGCCCGTGGAATTTTCAGCGCGGGTGTCGCTCTCCCAAAGGCAGAGTGCGGTGGACGTGACCTCGGCCCCGGCGCGCTCCTCGTCCGAATTCACAGCGAACGCGTCGAAATCGAATTCGCTGTCGTCGCTTGGCCCGGGCTCCGAAGTCGACATCATTTCCTGCATCGGGCGCACATCCATATCCACGATGCGCACCTCAACCGGCGCAGGAGAACTCTCTTGCGCGGCGGCCTGTGGCAGCATGGACGGGGGAAGAATTTCCTGCGCCAGAATAGGCTGCGTCGCCTCCTGCAGGGAAGGACTGGTCTCCACCGCATTCCCGCTGGAAGCTCCCGCGTCCTGAAGATTCAGGGGCGCGGCCAATTGGTTCTCGAAGGTTTCCCGTTCCATGGTTTTCTCCCTCTCTCGTGGAACACGGTCAAATCCGTTTCGCGAAACAAGTCCGGATGGCAGGCTGGGCCTCGGCTGGTGGTGCGAGGCGTTCGCCTTCGTACGGGTCCGGCCGGAACCCCCCGCCTTGCGGATGATCGAGGCATAGTGTTCATTTGTACTTGGCCGGATCAACATTCTTCGATTCCGTTGCCTGATCCTGATCACCAGAAGGCTGACCAGCACCGCGCATGTTCCAGTAGCTATAAAGGCGTCGATAGCTGGAGTGATCAGGTTCATGGATATGCGCTGTAAGCCTCTACTGCCCATTAGGGCAATTCTCAAAACCGGTTCGGGTCCCTGGCCTTCCCTATACCCGGCAACGCTGGGGCCGAAACCCCTTCGGAGGGGCTCGAGTCTCCTTCCCTCCAAACACATTGTAGACAGGCGTTTAGGGATGGAGCGATAGGCGAGGGGGATCATATTTTTTGTTACCCGGGTCCTAGTACTAGGCAAGAAAGTGCCCCCAGGCAGCATATCTGGCCCTTGCGGTGGCTGGGAGCCCCGGGCGGCTGTGCTAGAATCTCCCCCGGGTTCGGGCTCTACTTTTATGCTGAATGCTTCAAGTGAAGCTTGGAGCCCGTGAAGAATGTCTACGGGGTTCGACCATGAAGATCAGCAGGGATGACGTCTTAAAGGTAGCCGCGCTGGCCAATCTGGAACTGACCGACGCCGAGGTGGAAACCTATCGCGGCCAGCTCGACGACATCCTCACCTACATCGATAAGCTGAACGAGATTGACACATCCAACGTCGAGCCCATGACGCAGGTGGTGGCCGCCTCGGCCAATGATGCGCCGTTGCGCGAAGACGTCGTCGTGCGCGCCGATATCATCACCGAAGTGCTCGAAGGCGCGCCCGATCCCGAAGCCCCCTATTTCCGCGTGCCCCGGGTGATCGAAAAGTGAGCGCCCCAACCACATGGACGATTCCGGAGGTCCGGGCGGCCCTGGATTCGAGGAAGATTTCCGCGCGCGAATTGGTCAAGGAATTTTACGCGCGCATCGAGCAGGCCAATCCAAAGTTCAACATTTATCTCGCGCTCTCTCCCGAACGCGCCTACGCCCAGGCCGATAAAATCGACGCCGCCATCGCCGCCGGCGACGCCCTTCCGCCGCTGGCCGGCGTGCCCCTGGCCGTGAAGGATGTCATCAGCACGCGCGGCATTCCCACCACGTGCGGTTCGCGCATTCTGGAGGGTTACAAACCTCCCTATGATGCAACCGCTGTCACGCGCCTGGAAGGCGCCGGGGCTATCGTTCTCGGCAAGACCAACTGCGACGAATTCGCCATGGGCAGCTCGAACGAAAACTCCGCCTATGGCCCGGTACGCAATCCTGTGGCCCCGGATCACGTTCCCGGTGGATCGAGCGGAGGCTCGGCCGCCGCAGTGGCCGCCGGACTGGCCGTCGTTTCGCTGGGCACCGATACGGGCGGATCGATCCGCCAACCCGGTTCGTTTTGCGGCGTGCCGGCGCTGAACCCGAGCTATGGCCGCGTTTCGCGTTACGGGCTGATCGCTTACGCGTCGTCGCTGGATCGCATCGGCCCGTTTGCGCACACCGTGCGCGATGCGGCCAGCGTATTGTCCGTGATTGCCGGACGTGACCCGCGCGATGCGACTTCTTCGGGCGCGCATGTTCCCGATTATCTGGCGGGACTCGATCGCCCTCTGCACGGCCTTCGCATGGGCATTCCCGACGATTATTTCGGCGAAGGAATCGACCCGGAAGTGCGCCAAAAAATCGAAGCGGGAATTCGCCTGCTCGAAAAGCTCGGGGCCAAGCGCGTGTCGATCCGCATGCCGAATACGGATTACGCCATCGCGGCCTATTACATTCTGGCGACCGCCGAGGCCAGTTCCAATCTCGCGCGTTACGACGGCGTGCGCTACGGCCCGCGCGTCCCCGGCTCGACGCTCATCGAGATGTACCAGAAAACGCGCGGCCGCGGCTTTGGCCCGGAAGTGAAGCGCCGGATTGTCCTCGGCACCTATGTGCTCTCGGCGGGTTACTACGACGCGTACTACTTGAAAGGGCAGAAAATCCGCGCCCTGATCGCGCGCGATTTCCGCGAAGCGTTTGAAAAAGCGGATGTCATCGTCACGCCCACGTCTCCGGTTCCGCCGTTCCGGCTGGGGGAGAGGACGTCCAACCCGCTTCAGATGTATCTTGCTGATAGTTATACAGTTACGGGGTCGATGGCGGGCGTTCCGGGCATTTCCATCCCCAGCGGGAAGACCTCGAAGGGCCTCCCCATTGGCTTGCAAATCTACGGCCCGGCCTTTGGCGAAGACCGCGTCCTGCACGTGGCCCACGCCTTCGAGCAAGCCGGCGGGTCGGACTTATAGCCGATTTAGAATGATGAACCTGGGCCCACTGATTGAAAAACTGCGCCGCGCAAGAGAAAGATTCGAGGCGGCCGCGCGCAGGATCCCGGGTCCGCACTGGCGAACGCCGCCCAAAGAGGGCGCCTGGTCGGCCGCGGAAATTGTGGCGCACGTGACCATGGTGGAAACGCTGATGACCGGCGCCGCCGCGAAGATCACTCGAAAGCCTCCTGTCGCGGTTCCCCTGCTGAAGCGATTTCATGTGCCCGTGGCGCTGGTGGCGTGGCGCGGCAGGCGCGTCGCGACGCCCATCCCTCTCGACACGCTGCTGCTGGACGATCGCGATGTAATGTTGTCGCGGCTCGCGGACCAGCGCGCGCGCACCCTCTCCCTGCTGGAGGCGGGCCGGGAGAAAAATCTCCGGCGCTATCGCCTGCAGCATCCTTTCCTGGGCAGCCTGCACTACTACGATTGGTTCCGGTTGCTGGCGGCGCACGACGTAAGACACGCAAAGCAACTGGACGAGATCAGAGAAGTGCACAAAAGTTCATAGCCTGCTACAGAAAATGGCATTAATTTCAAACTAGGAATGCCACTGCTTCACCGCAGCCCGCGTTTTTTCCCGTGCCTCTGCTCCGCTAAATCCTTTTATTTTATCCGCTTGTAACTTTGCAGTAGTTTGCGAGGCGTAATCTAAAAGAACGGAAGGAAGATTGCTCGGAATTTCCCGTGCGGACGCGTCTGGCTGGCCCATCTCGGTGTAGGAACGCCCGCCGGAACAGCTCAGGAGACCCATGGTCACGATCAAATCGAGCCAGAAGATTTTTACCGAGGAAGAAACTTCCCGGCTGACGGGTATATGCCTCGAGCACCTTCACGGAGTCGCCCGCAGCAAACATCTGGGCTCGATCGTGCGCGCCGCCGGAGGCCAGAGCGAACGCCGTCTTTTCACCAACGCCGATCTCAGCGTCCTTGCCGTTTTGCATCCTCGCTGCGAGCATTAAGGCCAGTCTCCTCATCCCCGCAATATCTATGTGAATTTCGTGTGCCACTCCAGTACGACAGGCTTCAGCCTGTCGATTTAGATTCCTCATATCCCAGTCCAAAACCGACCAGGCTGAAGCCCGTCCTACTCCGGCGTTGCGCTCGGGATGCCCCGGCGTTATCCTCAAACCAACCGGAAAAACCTGCGCGCCCGATGCGGCATCGTACTTTCGGGGCGAGGCCCAGGCTACTCACAGCCATGAAGAAGTTCTCCATGCCGATCCTGATCCTTCTCGCAGCGCTGCCAGGCGCGATTGGCCTGCCCTATGCGCTTTCCGCGCGGCAAGGCTCGAACTCCCCATCCGCTCCCGCCGGCGGATCCATCCGCGTTCCTTTGCCCAAGGGCAAGAAGCTCATTCTGAAGGATGGAACGTTTCAAATGGCCCGCGAATATTCGGTGGACGGCGACCGCGTGCGCTACTGGAGCCTGGAACGCTCGGATTGGGAAGAAATCCCCGCCGGGCTGGTCGATTGGGATGCCACGCACAAATCCGAAGCCGACCAGGCCGCTCAGGATGCCGCGCTCAAAGCGAGAATCCACGCCTCCGATGTGGCCGAACGCACCAAGGACATCGACGTGGACCTCAGCCTGCAAATCAAGCCCGGCCTATTTCTCCCGGATGGAATTGGATTTTATGCGCTCGACCGCGACAGTCAAATTCGCGTGATGAAACAGAGCAATGCGGACGTCAAAACTTCAGCGGGCCGCGAAGTCGAAAAAATCATGACCGGGGTGCCGTTTATACCCGGCAAAAAAACGATGGAAATCCCCGGTGAGCGCGCCGCCATGCGGATCAAGACCGCCGAACCTGAATTCTTCATGCGCCCCTCGGATGAGCGCGAGCCGCGCTTCCACCTGCTGCGCGCGCAGGTCAAGGCAGGCCGCCGCGTTCTCGACGACATCAGCGTCCGCTTCACGGGCGAGGAAAAACACAAAGCCAACGACATCGCGATCCAGACGTGGACCCCGGCCCGCGGCGTCTTCCGCTATACCGTCGAACAGCGCCTGGAACCCGGCGAATACGCCTTCATCGAAATGACCGACGAGGGCCCCAGCGGCTACGTGTGGGATTTCGGAATCGATTTGCCGGGGGTGAAATCTTCAAAATAGTTTCTGGAATACGATCCCTGCATGTAGATGAAAGCTAGCGAAGGCGTTCACTCGAACGGCTTCATTGGTTTTATATGCCTTGGAAAGTCTCAATGGGCATGAGGATTGCTTCGCTTGACTGCTTGAAACTTGCCCGATTGAAAGCTGGACGAAATAATTACGCGGAACCATCCCTCGGCTGCAGAACGGTTTCCGCGGCGGTCAATTCCTCCAGCAACGCCTGCAATTCCGCGATGCGGAACGGTTTCTGCAGGAAGCGGCTTCCCTCGCGGAGGGCCTGTTCGGCGACGGCGGCTTCCACCAGGTCTCCGCTCATGAAGATGAAACGCGGAGACGCGCCGGAACGCGCTTCCGTCGTTTCACGGATGCGGTCGTGAAGATCGAATCCCGAAACGATGTGGCCGGCTGCGGACCCCAGGTTCAAGTCGCAAAGAATGGCGTCGTACGAATTCCGGCCGGCCAATTCCAGCGCGTGTTCGCAGGTGGCGGCGCGATCCACGGAATACCCGCGAGCCCCCAGCGTGTCGGACACAAGTTCGAGGATGCTTTCCTCGTCGTCCACGACCAGAATTCGTTTTCACCGCTAAAGGCGGCGCGGCCGGCGCGCTGTTTCGACGCGGCTGGTCGAGGGTGCAATAACGGGTTCGGCCAGCGCCACGGATTGGGTGCACACGGGCAATGAAACGGTAAAGACCGAGCCGCCGTCGGACAGCGGCTGCGCGGAAATGTCGCCGTTGTGCTCACGAACGATCGCCATGCAGATGCTGAGGCCGAGGCCGGTGCCGCGCCCAGGGCGCTTGGTGGTAAAAAACGGATCGAAGATGCGCGGCAACGTTTCACGGCGGATGCCCACGCCGTCGTCCTGAAACGTGATCAGCACGCGGTCGCCAACCACTCCCAGACGAATCCGCAGCGTGCCCTGTTCGCGTATTTCGCGAATGGCCTGCTCGGCGTTGACGATGAGGTTAAGGAATACCTGGGTCAACTGGTTGGAATCGCCCAGGACCGTGGGCAAGTCCGGCCGCGCAATCAGGTCCACGCGAACGTTATTTGCACGCAGGGAATGCTCATGCAGCTGCAGGGTGCGCTGCAGCAGATCGGGCAGGTGAAGCAGCGTGCTGCGCGGCGTGGCGGGGCGCGAAAAAACAAGCAGGCTCTGCACGATGTGGGCGGCGCGGCGCGCCTGCAAATGCGCCAGGTCGAGCTGGCGGCGCGAGGTTTCATCCGCGGATTTTTCGCGCAATAATTCGGTGACGCCCAGAATGGCCGTGAGCGGATTGTTGAGCTCGTGAGCGACCCCGGCGATCATCTGTCCCATGGCCGCGAGACGCTCGGATTGAATCAGCTGCTGCTGCAACTGCTGCTGCTCGGTGATATCCCGAGCCGAGGCGATGACGCCGGTGATGGCGCCGGTCTCGTCCTGCAGCGGCCGCGCCGAGGCGCGAAATACGCGCCAATCGCCGTTCCTGTGCTGCGTGCGGTATTCGATCTGGCCGTCGGAGAGCCGTTTCGCGATTAGACTGTCGAACAGGTCCAGCATCGCGGACCGGTCGTGAGGATCGCTGCGGCCGCCCACGCGCTTGCCGATCAATTCTTCGGGGCGGTATCCGAGCACCTCGTAAATCTGCGGGCTGGCAAAGGTGTAGCGCGCGTCGCGATCCAGCGCGATCACCACATCCGGAAAACTATCCATCAGGCGGCGCGCGAATTCCTGTTCGCGGTGCAGGCGGCGCTCCATTTCGCGCTGCTCGGTGACGTCCACGAAAGTTCCCTGATAGCGCACAAAATTTCCGGCCGGATCGCGGATGACCGCCGTGGTGTGCATGGCCACGATCTGGCGCCCGTCTTCGCGGTGTTTCAGCGCCACTTCGCGGGCGCCCAGGTATCCGGCTTCGCCCAGCTTGCGGCGCTCAACCTCGCGGTCGGCGGCATTCGCATACAGCGACGAAATTTCCAGATTCGTCATGTCTTCTTTTTGCGTGAAGCCGAGCATTTGCGCCAGCGCCGGGTTCACTTCGGTGATGCGGTCGTCCTCCGAGGCCAGATACACTCCTTCGCGCAAGGTATAAAACAATTCCGTGAAGCGCGTTTCGTTCTGGCGTTCCTGCGTGATATCGCGAGCCAGCCCTCCAACGCCGTGCACGGCGTCGCCGCGCACGATGGCGTGCAACACGCATTCAAAATAATGAATCGCACCGCTTTTCTTTACGCGCACGCGGATCACGCCGTTCCATCGCCGCCGCTGCAAAAGGCGCGGAAGCCATTGCTCCAATGCGAGGCGGTCGCCCGCGTCCGGAAGCTCCAGGAATTCATCGACCCGCTTGCCAATCACTTCCGCGAAGGAAAGCTTGAGCAGGTCGGCAAAACTCTTGTTTACGGCGAGCACTTTGCCGTCGAGGGAGAGCGAAAAGAGCATATCTTCAAAGGTGTCGATGAGGTCGCGATAGCCTTGCTGCGACCTGGAAATCAGCGAAAAAACCTGGTCGAGCTTTTCCTCGTCTTTGCCGGGACGAGTCCGTTGCTCGATCCCGCGAACCAGTCCGCGCAATTCGGCAATCTCGTTGGTCTTGCTCCAGGCGTAAGCGGCAAACAGCGCCACCAGCACGACCAGGCCGACCGGCAGCGCCTCCAGATGATGGGGCATCGGCGGGTTGCCGTCCCATGACACAACCGCAAGAGCGACCGACAAGACGCTGAGCAGCACCAGCGCCGCCCGCCAGACGCCCCGCTCACGCCGCGTGAGCCGGTCGCGCTCCTGTGGAGTCGTAGCCGATTCGGCCGGTGAATCCTTGCGCGGAGTGGGATTGTTAACCATCAGCGATTCGTCTTTGGAACGGCCCTCCCGGGCGAATGAAGCGGATGAAGAACAACCTAGCTCAAAAAGTATGGGGGCAATTCAGGGCCGGGGCAACGGGAGCGGAAGGGGTCTTAGCGAACTGGATAAC
>CAVZXL010000009.1:0-249925 GCA_963779275.1 Terriglobia bacterium | reverse complement strand
CTGCCGGATTTTTTCTCCGGCACTATGCCACGGACTCAAAGATTGTTCATGATCGAGACGAATTTGCAGAAACCCAAAGCAATAAACTACAAAGCCTATTCAGTTGCAAAGCTTGAAAGAGCGGGAGTTGGACGTTTGCCATACGGCAAATTTCCAACTCCCCCTTTCATACGACATTGACTTTCCTGGTGGCCATATCGCGGGGGTCACACCCGTTCCCATCCCGAACACGGAAGTTAAGCCCCGCCGGGCCGATGATACTGCACGGGTAACTGTGTGGGAACGTAGGTCGCTGCCAGGATTATTTATCGCCCCGCATTGGGGCACAAAAAAGAACGGCCCGTTACGAGAAATCGTGACGGGCCTTTTTTTTGTTTTTGTGCGGATAGTCTTTTTGAGGCTTGTTTTCGGAACTTCCTGCCGAATTCGTCTGTCCGTCACCCTTTCCGCTGAGTTCAATGCACGATCAGCAAAAGCCAAATCTTTGTAAGCGTCCGAAGCTGACCGTATTGACAAGAAGAGGGGTTAGTTCAGGCGGCGTTGATGGATGCCATGGCGAATTCCGGTACGAAGTTCCAGGGCAGCAGTTCCTCGATGCGGTTGATGGGATGATCGGCGATGCGGGACAGCACGTGGCGGAGATAGGCTTCGGGATCGAGGCCGTTGAGTTTGGCGGTGCCGATCAGGCTGTAGATGGTGGCGGCGCGCTCGCCACCGGTATCGGAGCCGGCGAACAAGTAGTTCTTGCGGCCCAGAGCGACGGCACGCAGGGCTCGTTCCGCGGCGTTGTTATCGATCTCCATGCCGCCATCGTCGCAGTAGCGCGTCAGCGCATCCCAGCGCGAGAGCGCATACCGCACCGCCAGCGCCGTGTCCGATTTCTCGACAGCTTTCCCAAGGTCTCTTCCAGCCACTGTTTCAGCGAGTCCAGCAAAGGCCGCGCCCTGGTCCCGCGGACTTCGCGCCGCTCGCCCGCTGCGTGGCCGCGAATCTCCTTTTCGATCGCATACAGAGCGGCGATCCGTTCCATCGCTTCGGCAGCAACCGGGGAACGATGCGCCAGGTGAAGTTCGTAAAACTTTCTGCGCACATGCGCCCAGCAGGCCGCTTCCTGAATGCGCCCGGTTTCGTACACCGCATCGAATCCCGCGTAGCCATCCGCCTGCAGCGTGCCCGCGAAATGGCCGAGGTGCGCCCGAGGATGCTCGCCCTTGCGATCCGGCGAGTACGCGAACCACACCGCCGCGGGTGTTGCGTCTCCCGCGGGACGGTCGTCTCGCACGTAGGTCCACAGTCGCCCGGTTTTTGTTTTGCCATTTCCTGGAGCCAGCACCGGCACTGGCGTGTCGTCGGCGTGCAGCTTCGTCGCGCTCAGCACGTGCCGCCGCAGCGCCTCCACCAGCGGCGCCAGCAACTGGCTCGTGCCGCCCACCCAGTCCGCCAGCGTCGAGCGTTCCAGCTCCACGCCTTCCCGCGCGTAAATTTCCGACTGGCGGTACAGCGGCAGGTGATCGCAATATTTCGATACCAGCACGTGCGCCAGTAATCCCGGTCCGGCCATGCCGCGCTCGATGGGACGGCTCGGCGCTGCAGCTTGCACGATGCGTTCGCAGCACGCGCAGGCCAGCTTCGGTCGAACCTGTCGGATCACTTTGAATCGCGCCGGCACGTACTCCAGAATTTCGGAAACATCTTCGCCGAGAAATTTCAGCTCGCCGCCGCAGTCCGGACAGGCTGTCTGCTTCGGCGGATACGTTCGCACTTCGCGCGGCAGATGCTCTGGCAGCGGCTTGCGCGCTGGTTTCGCCGCCACGCTTGCAACGGGCGCGGCCCCTGCCGGTGTGTGCGAGCCAGCCAGGTTCTCCGCTTGCGTCGCCTGTAACTCGTCCAGCCGCAACTCCAATTGCTCGATCTGACGATCCAGCTTCTCCGACTTACGCCCGAACTGCATCCGCCGCAGCTTGGCGATCAGCAGCTTCAAGTGCTCGATCTCGGTGTCGCGCGAAGCAAGTTGTTCGTCTTTCGAGACGAGTTGCTCGTGCTGCGAGAAGATTTTTTCCTGCTGCGAGAGGATGAGAGCTTTCAGTTCGTGGGGATCGAGTGCGTCGAGATCGGGGAGCGTGTGATGCGCGGCAACCATTGCCGCCAATCTAGCAGACTTTCTTTACAGCAAAATTAAAATGTGCGAGAAAATAAAAATAATTTCGCTCACACCGCCATCTGCGGCGCGTAACTGCGGACCGGCCGCCGCCAATCAATCCCTTCCAACAGCATCGACAGCTGCGCGGGGTCAGCGAAACCGTGCCACTCGCGGCTTGCGGCCAGATGAATCGCCCGCGCTCCAGGCGCTTGGCGAACAAGCACAGCCCGTCACCGTCCCACCAGAGCAACTTTGATCAGATCGCCGCGCTTGCCGCGAAACACAAACACTTGCCCGGAAAACGGATTCTGCTCCAGCGCCGTCTGCACCATCCCGCTCAGCCCCACAAATCCCCGCCGCATGTCCGTCACTCCCGCGACGATCCAGATCTGCGTCCCGCTCGCCAGGCCGATCATCCCAGCAAACACTCCAGCACCACGCGCAACGATTCTGCGTCGATCCTGCCGGTGATTCGAACTTGTCCCTTGGGGAGTTTGACCTGGATCATTCCCATCGCGGTCCGGCGTTCCGCCTCGCCACTCAACGACACAGCTTCTTGGGCCAGCGCTTCCGTCACGTGGACCGGAAGCAAA
This sequence comes from Terriglobia bacterium, assembly GCA_963779275.1. Lineage (GTDB taxonomy): Bacteria > Acidobacteriota > Terriglobia > Acidiferrales > UBA7541 > Palsa-360. The sequence goes on along the minus strand of CAVZXL010000009.1, from coordinate 247,192 downwards.
CTCACCGTCTCTGTATTCCCCGAACCCAGCAATCCTTGCTGATACTGCCTGCGCCACTGAAACACCTGGTTGGCGTTCACCCCATGCGCCCGCGCCACTCGTGCTACCGATCCCTCTGCCGCCAACGTCTCTTCGACGATGCGCCGCTTCTCCTCTACCGCCCACCGCCGTCTCTGCGGCCCTCTCGTACCCACGGCTCGATCTGAAGTGTCCACCTATTCCCCAAGTGGACACCATCGCAAGTGTCCACTTCGGGCATCATCCCCACTTACCCACACTTCGTCCAGACGGCACTGACCGTACGCTTACTTTCCAAAAGATGTACGCGAAAGTGGGGCGCCCGTCGATTCCACCGGAACAGTTATTGCGTGCGCAGCTGTTGCAGATGTTGTATTCCGTGCGCAGCGAGCGGCTCCTGATGGAAGAGATGGACTACAACATCTTGTTTCGCTGGTTTGTGGGACTGAATTTGGATGATGCGGTGTGGGACGCGACAGTGTTCACCAAGAACCGCGACCGGTTGCTGGAGGCCGAGGTGGCCAAGGAATTTCTGGCGCGGGTGGTGGGGCAGGCGCGCGAGAAGGGATGGACTTCGGACGAGCACTTCAGCGTGGACGGTACGCTACTGGAAGCGTGGGCCAGCGGGAAGAGTTTTCAGCCCAAGGACAAGAAGAGTTCGCCACCGCCGGACGACCCGGGAAACCCCACGGTGAATTTTCGCGGTGAGAAGCGGTCGAACCGAACGCACGAATCGAAAACCGATCCTGACGCGCTTCTGGCGCGCAAAGGCGCAGGCAAGGAGGCGAAGTTGAGCTATTGCGGAAATCTGCTGGTGGAGAATCGCAACGGATTGATTGTGTCGAGCCTGGTGTGGGAAGCGACGGGCACAGCCGAGCGCGATGCGGCGATGGTGATGTTGCAGGATGTTCCGGGAATCGAGCGTGTGACCGTGGGCGGCGACAAGGGATTTGATACTGCGGAGTTTGTGCGCGAGTGCCGGAACATGCGTGTGACGCCGCACGTGGCGCAAAACCTGGCGCGGCGAGGTGGCAGCGCCATTGATGGACGCACCACGCAGCATGTGGGCTACCACATCAGCCAGAAGAAGAGGAAGCGCATCGAAGAGTGTTTTGGCTGGCTGAAGACGATTGCGCTGTTGCGCAAGGTGCGGCATCGCGGAACATTGAAGGTGGATTGGATCTTTACCTTCGCTTGCGCCGCCTACAATCTGGTACGCATGCGAAACCTGATGGCTGCCGCGGTTCCCGCGCAGTAAGTCCGGGCGGTGGTGTCTCTGCATGGCGCTGCAAAGGCCAACATAGGACACGCAAGAGCACGAAAATCAACACGAAATAAACTCACAACACAAAAACCGGTCATCCAGGAAAACGAAATTTGCTCGTTCAACACAATTTTTCAGTGGCCTGCTAGTGAATCGTGACTTTCTGCACATTCCATAGAACCGCGGAGCCTTTGTAGAGAAGTTGGCGGATGGGCAATGGATCTCATGGATCAGCCTACCGTTGTCGTCCTCGCCGCTGGCCCATGACTGGTCTGTGCCCAGCCGAGCACTTTTCCATTCATATCCATTTTGTAGATTTTGCCCGTGTGCCGTCGCCGCTGAATAAATATTGCGGAGAGCCGGAGCTTACGCAGACGCTCCACGGCGAACCCATCCCTGTGTAGGTTTTCTTGTAATTCAAATCGGTATCATAGACCTGGATGCGACTGTTGTTGCGGTCGGCGACGTAAATGTTGTCCTGGCGTCTGCGGCGATGCTATGCGGAATCTTGAACTGATCCTGGCCGGTACCGAACGTTCCCACTGTCCTTCAGCCAATGGCCGCCTTTCGTCATCTTGACGATGCGCGAGTTGCCGTAGCCGTCGGTGACGTAGATATTGTCCTGCGAATCCCAGGTCACATCGGTTTCGCCGGTTGAATGTGCCGATTGTTCCGTTCGGATGTGCGGTCCTGCCGCCCAGATTGTTCCCGTGCCTCCGTGTTCGAGGAATTCCTCGAGGTAATCGATCGCTTCCGGCGTCCGGCCAAACTCTGACTGGCATGCCCTCGGGGTCAAACTTGATGATCATGCCGGAGCCCTCGTCAACCATCCACACGTTGTCGTATTTGTCGACGCGGACGGAGTGGGCGAACGAAGCGGCGTAATTATTGGGACCCCACTGTTTAACGAATTTCATGTTTTGGTCGAACTCGAACAGCATGGCGGCCGTCCCCCCCCGGGAAACACCCCGAGGGTTCGTGCGCGAGTATACAAACAGGTGACCTTTTGAATTCGTGGAAACCCCCACCGTTTCACCCATCGTCATGTCGGGGATGAGGAGGCCAAGGAATTCGTCAGTGATCTGCATTTTTGGAATGGTTTTTTCAAACTCCGTTTGTTGGGCAATCTGCTCCTTGGTGGAAATCTGAGCTTGGGCCTGCTGCGGCAAGAGCAAGCCTGCGACACTCACCGCGCCAAGCAAAAGAAATGAAGACAGCATGCGGAATCGCTTCATGTAGTGAACTCTCCTTTTCGAAATGAACGTCCGACCGGGACATACCCGGGCGGTATTACATTGCAAACCGAGCGGATTAGCCAAACGTTTGGTCTTCATCCGGATTGGCGATGGATGCTTTCGGCTCGTGTATCGTAGGCTTCGCCTGCCTTGGATATAACGAATGTGCCTCCAGAGCAAGCCGTTCTAGAATTGGATGGGGTTCGCAACTAGAGAGGATGGCCGACCCACTTCGCCTCAATCCCGCCGAGGGCGTTACAGCATCGGAACGATAATTAGGGGAATTGTGCAAACGATTGTTCCTATCCCTCTGCAGTTACCCAGGAATCTCCTTGCATCTGTTCGAACAAGTTGTATCGGTCATGGGGCATGACAATATAACCATCCCCGGCGGGCCAGTGCCTGAGAAGCGGGGGTGGTCTCAATCGGTCGACGCAACACTTGCTTGCAGTTTACTGCCGGGGTCTGGAACCCTAAAGTTTTTCGCGGTCGTTGGTTGAGGCGGAGCGCTATCTTGTCCAGCTCCGACTGGGTATAGCGTGACAGGTCCATTTTCTTAGGCAGGTATTGCCGCAACAGCCGGTTGGTGTTTTCGTTTGTGCCGCGCTGCCAGGGACTGTGGGGATCACAGAAGTAGACTTTCACATCGGTGGCCACGCTGAAGGTTTTGTGTTGGGCCATTTCGTGTCCTCGGTCCCAGGTCAACGAGCGGCGCAGGGAGACGGGGAGTTTACGAATGTGCCGACTCAGCGCGGCGACGACAACGGTCGTCTCTTTACTGGGTATCTTGATGAGCGTCGTGTAGCGTGAGTGCCGTTCCACCAGGGTCACGATGTGGCTGTTTTTGGTGCCGCTGATGAGATCGCCCTCCCAGTGTCCTGGGATCGCTCGGTCCTCGATCTCCGCCGGTCGTTCCCGGATCGAGATGGCCTCGATGATCTGACCCTGTGCATGTCCACTCTTGCTCGAGTGCTGCGAGCGGCGGATGAGGCGTTTGGACCGAAGGTGTCCAATGAGCTCTTTTTTCAATACTCCACGCGCTTGAATAAAGAGGCTACGGTAAATGGTCTCGTGGGACACGCGCAGGCTCTCGTCCTTGGGATACTGGATCTTTAGCCATCCGGAAACCTGTTGAGGCGACCAGTCCAGCATCAGTTTACTGACGACGATCCTTCGCAACCGCTCATGGGTGGCCAGCAGGCACTGCTTAGGTCGCAGAGCCAACCCCCAGGCTTCACAATCAGCTTCGCTCGCTCGGTACTCAGAACGGCCACCATGACGCGCGACCTCCCGGCTCACCGTTGAGGTAGCTCGGGAAAGGCGGGTGGCAATTGCACGAATCGATAAGCCGGAAGCTATTCCTCGCGAAATGTCCTCTCGCTCAGCTAACGTGAGCGCTTGGGGTGAGCGCCGACGGACGGCCGGAACGATCCCGCCATGATGCGATAACAGCAGATGAATGGAGGTATGTTCCTGCCGAATGCTCGCCCGATCTCATGCAACGACTCTCCCGCCTTCCAACGCCGCCAGATCTCTGTCCGCTGCGCCGCGGAAACCTCCACTCGCTTCCCTTGTGCCATAAACACCACCTTTAGCAGTTTGTTGAAGAATTGAGTTTTTCAAGCTTTCAGTTCTGAATTCTGGTTTATCGCTGAGTTGTGACGGAGTGCTTCGGGTTGTTCTATCTACCCGGCGGGGCCGAATCGAATCGCCGTGTCATGCTCTGGCCATCAGGTTTCGCAATCGGCAGAGGTTGTAGGCAGCTCCGGTGAAGGTGAACAGCCACCCGACCTTGTCGATCCCCCGCAATTTCACTTTCCTTAGCATCCCGACCATCTTCATCCAGCCGAACGATTGCTCCACTCGTTTGCGCTTCCGCTGGCTCACCTCATATCCGGCATGCCGCGTGGTCCGCTCGTCCACCGCGCTCCTACGGTTCGTATCGTTCTGTGCCACATGGGGGGTAATGTTCATCCCGCGTAGTTCTCCTAACCGCCCGGATGCTTCGTTGCGGGGAAAGGCTGATTCCGGCCAGAATTCGAAGCCTATTACCTTCATAATGGCTCGGAGACTGAAGATTATTGGCAAACGGCCGATATACCTATTAGGAGGCAACCAGATGTCCGTAAACCCGGTGAATGGAAATCCGCAGACCGCTTCGCTCGATCTTGCAGTGAATCCGCAGCATCCTACGAGTTCCACGAAGAATAACTCCGCCATACCAGAAGATACCGTAACCTTCAGTGCCGCAGCAAAAGCAAACGGGGTCTCCCGTCGATGTTGATCATGACGGTGATTCAAAGTAGTTCAGAGCGAGCCGAATAGCTTCCCACTACGCCGCTGAGTTACAACAAGTGTACTCGGAATGAATAGTCTCTCGTAACTCGGGACGGCGTAGTGGGCACTAATATGAAGTTTGCCCTTCTTTAGGAAGGGCCAGGCTCGATCCCGGATTGCCAAACCTCGATGAATGTTCTGTCTCTTGTCAGCCCAATTGCACACCCTTTGCTCCCATGCTGTGTCAGTGACGTAGAAAAATCGTGCTGGGCACCGTAATTGGTCGGGCAGGATGATTGACAGAAAAATCGCTGGCACCCATCCCCTCGTCCCAATTAGAGTTGTGAGCTCAACGGCGCGTGTCAACGCGTTTGAAACCACTGGTCATGGAATTTAGTGAGCATTTTCATCTGCGTTGTCGTTGAGCGGTTTACTAATCCAATCGGTCGATGCAACACCATCTCGTACAAATCCTCTTTCTAAAGGTGGTGTTTATGATGCAAGCAAGACGGGTGAGGTTTTCGGAGACGCAGAGGAGCGACCCGTGGAGCCCCTAGAAGGCGGGGCAGTCTTTGCATCAGATAGGGCGGGTCTTCGGCAAGAGCCATGCGTCCATTCATTTTCTGATCTCGCAGCATGGTGGGATTGCTCCGGCAGCCCGTTGGCGCTCACTGCTAACGCTCATGCTGGTAAAGGCCTTGGGCCTCAAACCAACGCTCGATCCCCTGAGTCAATTGAAAATTCTAGAAACCGAAACGGTGAATGGCAACCATGAAAATGGAGGCATTGGGATTTGGATCAATGTTGCGGCGGCGATTTTTCGTCTTGCATGTTAGCTCAGGCTCAAAGGCCTGCGACAGAGTAGCGGTCCATCGATATTCCACCAAGCAGAGCCAAAATTCAGGAAATCTACGGGTGCCTTCGTCAAAATAGGGCTTCAAAGTAGGGAAACAGAAAACATCAACGCAGATTGACGACCTTCATCTCGCGCTCGCCCAGGCGGCGCGCTCCTTTCTCCGTAACCACGACGGAATCACCGAATTGCGCCGTGCCTCCGCTCTTTAAAGGGAAGCTTGGCTTGATGTCGAAGACCATGTTGGCTTGAAGCACAATTTGACCAGTCGGGCCAGACGATCCGCCGCGCGGCAGGGTACCCAGTCCACCGGAATGAATAACCAACGCGCCCGCGCGCTCCCCTCTGGCAACCAGCCTTTTATCGTAAGAGGCGCAGATTTCTTTCACTGTTTTTCCAGGCGCGATTGCGGCGACCATCTCGTGGAACGTGTCTAGACTATCCTTGGCAGCAGCGTCCCAGTCGGCGGGAGCAGGAGATCCACCGCCACGGAGTGATTGACCTGAGAACCGTATCCAAGCACACATCCGGAACATTCCTGGCTCAATACCTCTCCTGCACGTATTGCTTCTTCAAGGGGGCGGTTAAGTGCGCTGTTGGCGGGGCCGCCTGCACGGATGGAAAGGCGGAAAGGGCGTTCGCCGGAGGCGTTCACCATGGCATTGAACATCGCTCTATCTACCTTCTCGCATCCGGTCACTTTGGAGTTATTTTGCCGGGTCTTGATAGACATGCTGCGGAACGAGTCGCCGCCCGTCTCTTGGAAGGCCTGACCGATGCAGCCGGTGTCAGCAATCGTTTCACCTGCAAAATTGAAGCAATCACCTATCCTGAGCAAGTCTCAAGCGCACACGACCTGGAACTGACTGTGAAAGATTTGCTCCCCGAAGATGGCCTCAATAAGACTACGATAAAAACAGTTCTTGCAGTCAGATAGGCGATTAGGATCGCTGCTCTTTTGACAGCTCAGGACGTATCTATGGGAGGTGCAATTTGATCTCCGCCACTCCTGCCAATTTCAAAAGATCTGGACGTAAAAGTTGAAGCAGTAGTCTCATCCAAAAAACACCAGCGACCTCCGTCCTTTCAACTCTGCAAATGGACGGGGGTCCCAGCCCGTTATCCAGTCGGACACTAAATGTTATTTCGTTGAGGTTCATTCAGTGAAATAACTTATTATCGATAAATAAATATTGATAGACACATATCGATCGTAAATCTTCCACCCGACGAGAATGTAAGGCGATTCTGTGAGCTTAAAAAGCAAAACAAATATTGCGTTCTTCGTGGCTCTGATTACACTCGGGATTATCGGCTGGTTCTCATTTCAAAGAAACCGCAACACGGCAGAAATGGACCAGTTGGTTTCTCACAGCCGGGATGTCCTCGAGGCCAGCGATGTGTTCCGTTCTCATGTTTACGATGCCGCTGCGGCCCGTCGCGCGTATGTGCTTTGGCGGGACCCAAGACAAGCCGAGGCTTTCAGTCAGGCCTACAATTCATCGCTGCAGGATTTCGCTACACTGCACAAGTTGGCGGCGGTTGATACCAACCATCAGATAGATCTAGCGAAAATGGGATCTCTAATGGGCGCGCGGCTATCTATCTTGAAGGACTCCGTAGAACTGCACCAGAGATCTCAACATGACGACAAGCAGCAGGATGATCTCAACGACCAAGGTGCCAGGATTTCCGCTCAATTAACAGATATGCTCGATGTGTTCAACCGTGCGGAGCGAGAGCTTCTGCAGCAGCGAACCGCCGCAGCGCAAGCTAGTTATCGACGAAAATCCTGGGTGAATGCCGTTCTTGGTCTTTCCGTGTTTGTGTTCTTGATCCTCACGCTGGGGCTTCTCAACCGCGAGCTCTTTCGACGGGAACAAGCAGAACGTTCGGCCGCCGACCAGAAGGAACTGCTCCAGTCGATTCTGGATAGCTGCAGCGATGCAGTTATCGTCGCCGACACTTCCGGCAAGATTATTCTGCGCAACCCCGTCGGCATCCGTTACAACGCGGGAGCTCCTGCGCAAGAATTAAGCGAGGAATATCCTGAATTGCTGGGTTTGTATAAGAGCGATCGCAGTAGATTGTTCAAGACCAAAGAATTGCCTTTAAGTCGCGCATTAGCGGGAGAATCTGCAAACGGATTAGAAATGTGCGTCCGCTCTCCGGATGGGGGAGAGGATCGATGGATGCTCGCCGCAGGTGGGCCGCTGCTCAATCAAAGAGGAGAGAAACGAGGGGGAGTGGTGTTTTTGCGCGACATCACCGACCGTAAAAAAGCCGACGAGCAGCTCAAATCCGCATTGCAAGAATCCGAGATGCTCTCGAGAGAAAGCAGGACATTGAGCGAACTGGGTGATTCATTGCAGTCCTGCCAGACAGTCGCCGAAGCCTACAAACTTATCGAAAAGTCCCTCTCCGCCGTTCTTGATCTTCGGCCGGGCGCTCTATGCATCCTCAATTCTTCGCGTGATCTCGTGGAATCAGTCGTCACTTGGAACCACTGCTTGACGACTGAGCCTGTATTTCATCCAGATGATTGTTGGGGACTGCGCCGGGGGAAGCCCTATGGAGGTTCGAGTTCACCCTTGCCTTGTGCTCATGTGCGTGCCACAGGCTTTACGAATTACCTCTGCGTTCCCCTAGTCGCTCAGTTGGAAACTTTGGGTGTGTTGTACGTTGAAGACAATGTAAGTCTCCTGAAACCCACGCAACAAGCGGTGCAGTTCGAACAAGCCACCCTTAAGCGCCGGGCGATCGCGGTTGCTGAACGGATCTCCTTAGCCTTGTCAAACCTCAAGCTCAAGGAAATACTTCGGAATCAATCAATTCGCGATCCGCTTACGGGCCTCTACAACCGTCGCTATCTGGAGGAATCGTTAAACCGGGAATTACACCGTGCGGATCGAACAGGCCGAAAACTTTCCTTGGTGATGCTCGATTTGGATCACTTCAAACATTTTAACGATACCTTCGGTCACCAGCTCGGAGACATCCTCCTCAAGGAAATTGCCGGAGTGATTAAAAGCCGGGTGCGAGCGGGAGACCTGGCTTGCCGTTTTGGAGGGGAAGAATTTTCACTAATTCTTGCGGAAGTGGATACCGAAGGGGCTCACAAGTGCGTAGACGGCATTCGAGATGCGATTAAGCACCTCTCCCTTCATAATCGTGGTCAGACGATCGGCACGGTTACGGCCTCGGCGGGGATTGCTACTTACCCGGCACATGGCGGCAATTCAGAAGACTTAATCCACGCGGCCGACAGTGCATTGTACCGAGCAAAGAAGGCCGGCCGAGATTGCATTTTCATTTGTGAGCCTTTGGAATCCAGCGCGACATCAGCTGACAAAACCATTTAGATTAATTTCGGTACAGGCGCTCTTCGCACTTCTTATCGGGCACTTCGCTTTCTCGTATGGAACTTCTCTTTGATGCCATTTGACACCAATTGGAAGAAGGGCAGTGGTGCCATAAGGGACAAATCGGGGCGAGCAACGAGGATCTCGAACATCTGATCAACGCCCTCACCCATATCGAACCGCTCCACTTCAACAATTCCGAGGGCACCCCGCTGCTGACGCGCCGCGAGGAGGATATGGTCCGCCTAGTTGCCGATGGCATGAAGAACCGCGAGGTTGCCGAGAGGCTGAAAGTTTCCGAGCATTCCATTCGGAACTACTTGTACCGGATCTTCGATAAGCTGGGAGTCTCGAGCCGCGTCGAACTGATTCTTTATGCGTTCAATCAGAGGGATCATGGCGATTAGGTGGCAGCAATTCCGCGTCCTAAATTCAATAGTCTTCGATGTTCAAGAATATATAAAGTCATCTGGGTAATCCTCGCTCTTCAGGTGTCGCCCATCAACGGGAAGATTATCATTACTAATATGCATTTATTCGGCTGCTATCGCATCCTCTCTCCAGTTGTGAAATCGGCCACGCATCGCATCTATGTGGCCTATTCTGGATCGGTGGCGCCTTATGATCCGGCGACCTCTGATGCCACGGGACAAGGCTTGAGCAGACGTAGTTCACGGCATTGCATTCGGACAGAATCGAGATAAGGATCCGCTACCCTGTTGGAGCAGAAGTCATCCCAGTCCCATTTGCCGCCCCTTCCATTGAGGGACTTCTCGATGATGCTTGCCACTTCAGGCTTGGTTCTTTGAACGCTGCGCACGCGATTTCATTTTCTGTCCGGACCTAGCTGAACGTATGGCCAGCGCGGGGCAAAAAGCCACATTCCGTTAAAAGGACTTGCCGGGACTTGACTCGATCTCGGGTGTAGACTGAGGTTGGACGTACCACCCATATGAGAACCGGATCAGTGTCACCTATAGGAGTGAGGCATGAGAATTCTACTCGCGATCGACGATTCTAAATTCTCAGAAGCTGCCACACGAGCCGTGATTGCTCAATACCGGCCGCAGGGAACGCAAGTGAAAGTACTGAATGTGGTCGATCTGGCCATACCCATCCCAACGTCCGATGCGGCGGGGTTCCGAGAGGAAAGTCTGAGGCGTGGTCAGGAATTGGTGCTATGGGCTGAACAGAGATTGAACGGGGCAGGTTACGCAGTGCAGACGGCGGTCGAGGAGGGGGACCCAAAGTCCAAGATTATTGACCAGGCCACACAGTGGAATGCGGAGTTGATCGTCGTGGGATCGCATGGACGGAAAGGGATCAACCGTTTTCTGATGGGAAGCGTCGCCGAAGGCGTAGCACGCCATGCGCCTTGCTCGGTCGAGATCATACGCATACCCAAGAGCTGATGAATTCGCAAGGCTGGGCGGACGATCGATCTTGTGTTTGGTAAAAGGAGATATTCCGGTCAACACTCTTTCTGGAAACTGGGATTTGTGGCCGGCCCACATACCGATGAGACGACCTCACAGGACTTGGCAAACCACAATCATCGATGTGTCGGTCGACCCAGCCTTGCTCGATCTACCAAAACGGTGAAGACTCGAAAAAGTAGGTAGGATTCAGTAGACGTTCCTGTAGAGTTCGGGTATGCATTTTCTGGTCATCCTAAAGATTGTGTTTCTTTTTGACGCTGGCAAATGGGACGCCAGTGATCGCAAAGGACATCCTTGGAAGCCATTTTGCGTTCCCAATAGATGGAGGCGCTAATTTTGTTGACGGGCGCCCAGTGCTCGGTTCATCGAAAACGTTTCGAGGTATTTTTGTGGCAATCTTAGTTACGTCAGCATTTGCTCCAATAGTGCGCATGGACTGGAAAATCGGAGCGCTGGTGGCCTGCATGGCTATGATTGGGGACTTGTCTTCCAGCTTCTCGAAGCGTCGCCTCGATCTCCCCGCGGGCGGCAGGGCAACCGGACTCGACCAGGTCCCGGAGTCTCTGTTTCCGTTTCTCGCCTGCCGGTGCGTTTTGATGTTGACGGCTCTGGATATCGTCGCGGGGGTTGCGCTTTTTTTTGTTGGCGAGCTACTTCTTTCCCAACTGTTCTACTACTTCCACCTTCGTGATCATCCCTACTAGCGCGGTGGGAGCAATGACGGGCGCTGCAAGTGATGTAGGGTAATTTCTGGGGGACAGTTGAAGCGGACCGCAACGATTGACGAACCCACGCCAACCGACGTGTAACCGGACATATTGTGGTACTTCCACGGCCCACACCCCATGTGCCGCGGCAGAACTGCGTCCAGCGTAATCGGAATCGAACCAGGCAAGCAAACCTGCCCCCCGTGGGTGTGGCCGCTGAGGAGCAATTTGAAATCAGCGTGCGCCGCCTGGCGGTAAATCTCCGGCGTATGCGAAAGCAAGATGGAAAATTCATCGTGTGGGATTGTGGATGCCGCATTTTGTATGTTATCGGCCCGGTAATAGTGGGCGTCATCGATTCCGGCGAAATGAATCTGCTGACCGTCAAGAGTGATCGTCTCGGATTCATTGAGCAACATCCGTATTCCCATCTCTTCCAAGCCAGGGACCATCCGGATCGTGTCGTGATTGCCTAGCACGCCATACACCCTCTCCTTCAGGTGAGAACGCACTGAAGCTATTCCTTCGAGGGCTGCGTCAAAAGGACCGAACGTTTTTCCACGATAGTCGCCCGTGAGGACGCAGACGTCATACTTGACTTCACCGAGCAGTTCAACTAAGCGGCGCATTGGGCCTGGATTCATATCAGCGTGCAGATCGCTGAGCTGAAGGATCGTGAAGCCGTCGAATTTCGGGGGGACGTCCTCCCGCTCGATGTAGTTGTGCCGTATCGCGATCCGTTCCGTGTTCTTTTTCCCGCGCCAGTAAAGCCCCGCCAGAATTAGGAAGGTTCGGATACCAACATGGACCGAATACCAATTCTCCGGATGAAAGAAGTTAATACCCTGGCCAAATATCTGCGCCTCATGATCGCTCTCAATTCCGAGACGCTGCCGCGCGTGTACTCGCCCGAGGCGTTCCTCCAATCGCGCACGAATGTCACGCTCCGTGAATGGCCGTACTTTTAGAATGCGATTATCCCCGTTCCCCACGTAAGTTTTGTTACATGAGAAAGATTTGTTTTCTTTACTGCGCCACTGAGCTGCTAAAAGAGTTTATATCAAAGCCAAGGATTGTGTGCTGCCCTCCTTGAACACTGATTCAAGATCCAAGCTCAGTCCCATCGGGTATTTTTTCGGTGGGCCGAAACGATCGCGCCCCTCTTACTGTCGACGCAATGAAATTGCCCCAGGGCAGGCTATAAATAGACCGCGCGGCAGACGCCCTGTCCCGAGAAACGGGGCGCTCTCAATGGGTCGATGCAACACTTGGTCGAAGCATTCGTTGTATGAGTCTACGAGGCTGATTTCGTTCACGTGCTTTGATTCAAACGAAACAAAGCTCTGGTTAGGTCCTGAGTGAGTACTGCCTTACAGTATCGATTATTGATGGAAAATATTGTCTGATCAAATGATTGGAATGTGTTGCATCGACCGGTTGAGGCGGCAGGACTTATCGGAATGTGGGAATCTGCCCAAAAGCTCATTCCGATAGGGTGAGGGCATTGACGCAAATTGTTGAGCGCAATGTGACAGCGATCACTAAGACCTATGTCGGGCGATACAGCATATTTTGATCAACGAGGGTAAGTTGCCGCCCGAATTACAGAACTAATGCAAGACGAATGTTCTACACCCTAGGGGGCGGATACTTATGCTTATGCCTCGTCTCAGGAAGACTTTTGCGCGGGCACTCTGCGGATCAGTGGCGATCGCTCTGGCCGTGCCGCTGTTCTCACTCCTGGCTGCCTCGGCCAGCTTCGCCCAGGCCCCGGCCCTGCCCGCGGTCCAATCGACAGCCAAGAGCCCGAACTTCAAAGACGGGAAGGTGCTGCTCGAGGAGCGCCGCATCCGGGCGTATACGTACCTCGGCGGCAATGAAAACATCATCCGGCAAACGGTCCAGCGGATCGTGAGGCAGGAAGGCGACGCCCCCGGAGGGTGGGTCTACGAGTGGAGCGTCCTCGGCAAGTACTACGAGGACCGCGGCGACGCGATCGTCAAGACCGGACAGCGCGGCGTGCGGCCCTCGACGCCTACATGACCTCGAGCGTCTACTACGCGCTGGCCTGGTTCCCGAACATCACCTCGGAACAGGAGGCCAAGGCCTATGACGCGCAGCTGCGCGTGTACCAGAAGGGCGGCAAGCTGTTCGACGTGCCGCTGGAGATCGTGAAGGTGCCGTACAAGGACGGCCAGATCACCACCTATCTGCACAAACCGTTCGGCGTCGAGAAGCCGCCGCTCGTCATCTGGTGCGGAGGCGTCGACCAGTACAAGGCGAACCACTGGCGCCCCATCCAGGACATGCTCGCCAAAGGATTTGCCGTCGCCACCCTCGACCTGCCCGGCTTCGGCGAGAGCAGGCAGTGGCCAAGAGAAACCAATGCGGAAGCCAATTTCGCCGTCCTGGACGACCTACCTGAAGCGAGAGGATATCGATACCAAGCGCATCAGCTTCTTCGGGCAAAGCTATGGCGGGGGCGCCACGTTGCATGCGGCCCTGCGAAACGATCCGCGCGTGAAGGCCATCGTGGCCATGTGCGCGGGGCTGCACTTGGGCGAGAAGAACTCGCTCGCGCCTGACGCAAAACCCGGAGACAAGCTGATCAACGGGCCTCTGCTTGTGGTCAACGGCACGCGCGATCCCGGCAACCCTGTCGCGGACCTGACGTCGACCTACCAGTCGGCGAAGGAGGGCGATCTGTGGCTGCTCGGCCGCGGCGAGCATTGCGCGGTGGAGTACTGGCCAGTCGTGATCCCGCAAATGGCCGACTGGCTGAAGGAGAAGATCAATAAGTGACGGCTCGAACCTCCCATCAAAACTTTCGGTCCGTGCGGCCGGGCATGGGGAATTCCCCGACTTAAGCCAACTCAGGCCGGGGAATGAACGAGTCTATGCAGATATTGAGTAGCAGCGAGTCTCTTCGCTCTCTGCCGTTGCGGACGGAAGAAACACCCACATTTACAAGAGTCGTCGCATTCGGATAATCCCGACCATTTGCCACGCGATCTGTCCCGATCACGGGCCCGTACAAGCCCATCGATTGCGCAACCGGCCGGAGCCTTATTTCGGCATGACGGCGGGCGCGGACTGAATCGTCGTCTGATAGCTGAATGCCATCTTCCACATGCCGTCTCGCTTGGCCCAGATGCGCGAGATATGGACCGGCTTGCCGCTATAGCCCTGGGCTGTGGCGATCATTACGATCGTTTCGGGATTGGTGCTGGGGAAATCGAACATGTCCGCGTGAACCAATCCCGGCGGCGCGGGGCCGATCCCAGGCTTGCTGAGGGTTTTCAGGCGGTCCGCCTTGCTCATCACTTGCGTGCCGTTCGAGGAGATCAGCACGAACTCGTCCAGGAAATGGGGATCCCAGCCTTTCGGATCGTGGTTGGTGACGGCAGTCTCCAGCGTGGACCAGGATTTGATGACTCCCGCTTCGCCCTCGTTTTTCGGAGTGAAAGGCACGGTCTTGCATGGGTTGATGCACTCGTTCGTGGTAGGTCCGGGCGCCGGCGCTACATCGGCTTGTTTGACTTCTTGGTAGTCCAACAATCGCCATCCCGAGGACCGCTTCACCCAGATGCGCACCACGTGTTGCTTCCCGTTGGCGACTTGGACGCCGGAAACCTCGCCATAGGAACGTTCGCGCACGTCAGTTCCGGTTTCATCACCCATCATCGGGACTGGCAATGCGGCTAGGACCTTGGCCCTCGAAAGTGTCTCTCCCGACGCATCGGTCCACAGGAAATCATTGTCGAGGACTTTGCTCAGTGCCGCCTGATCATGTTTTGCCACGGCTTGCACGAACGCTTTGTCGAGTTGGAGCACCGCCGCATTATTCTCCGCGGCTGCTGCGGGCCTGCTTGCGGGCAGCGCCAGAATACTCGCGCAGACCATGCCCAAAACGAAGGTCTTCGTAGCGAAACGATTCATAGTGCGCTCCTTTGACTTAAACAAAATCGTTTTCTTGGACCCTCGGAGGCTTCTTCTTTGACCTTACTCATGGATGAGGATTTCTGGATTGCCGGATTCTCAAACAACCCGTCGTCATGCAGCTTGATTCCTGCAATCGCAACTGGCATTGCGCTCTCGTCATATTTTTCGAGCGCTTCGTTCGATTTCGACAGGCTCGCCAAGAGCCTATCTGTTGCGGCATTTCTTGCAGCAGGCCGTCCGAACCAATGTGCTGGCACGCACCAAATCATCGTAACTATCAGGGTGCAGTACGAGTGATGCAGTGACCCAGGGCACACGAAGGTGTGACATAGCGCACCGCATGTACAATCTGCAAGCGCAAAATTAGAAATATCTTTTTTGGGTGATGTCCTAGTTCGATCGGTGCAGAACACACACAATCAAACAGCGATCAAGTAATGCCCGCTCGATCTCAGACAACGACTTCCCGACCGAATTCGAGGTCAAGATCGTGACCGAATCAATCGAAGGCAGACGCAACTCTAGGGATGATGCCTTTCCAAAATGGCTTCCATTTCTTGCGCCCTTGAGTCCCGCTGTCTTGCTGCATCGAAAAACTTGGTAAAAGGAGTGGCTGCAATGAAAACTATTGCACGTGTGACTCTTGGATTGAGAAAAGCAGGCCTGCTGCTTGGTTTAGCCGTTGGCATGCTCTTGCTGTGCGCTCCGCTGTTCTCCCAAACCAACACGGGACGAATCGTCGGAACCGTTACGGATCAAAGTGGCGCCGCCCTGGCGGGTGCAACGGTAACCGTCAGGGACGTCAATCGCGGCGTCACGCGTACCCTTTCCACCGACCCGGCCGGCGAATATGCCGCACCAAACCTGGAACCCGGGATGTATGAAACTCGCGTGGAAGCCGCAGGTTTCAAATCGCTGACGCGGCAAAATATTCAAGTACAGGTCGGTCAAGACATTCGACTCGATCTCTCGCTTGAGATCGGCAGCACGAGCGAGAATGTCACGGTCACTGGAGAAGTTCCCCTGGTAAACACAACCAGCTCCACGCTGGGCGGCACGCTCAGCAATCAGACCATCAATGATCTGCCGCTTAACGGCCGCAATTTTCAAAAGCTTTTGGAGCTGCGCCCCGGCACCTACATTTTCCCCGGCGGCGGAAAGTGGAGCCAGAGCACCAACGGGATGCGCGCCGAGCACAACGTTTATATTCTGGACGGCATCGATACGATCGAAAGCTTCTCCTCGCAGAGCGTGCTAAATGCCGCGCCCGTTTTTGGCGATGCGACTTCAATCCTGCCGATTGACGCCATCCAGGAGTTCAATACGCAGCAGAATCCCAAGGCGGAGTACGGCTGGAAACCAGGAGGAATCCTCAACGTGGGCTTGAAGTCAGGTACCAATGACCTGCACGGTACAGCTTATGCCTTCGGCCGAACGAATGCCCTGGACGCGAAAAACCCTTTCATCGCGCCAGGAAATCCCAAACAGCAAACGGCGATCGAGGATTTCGGCAGCACGATCGGTGGCCCTATTCGCAAAGACAAGCTGTTCTTCCTGGCCGGCTACGAAGGGCAGCGCAATACCATCGGCGCTCCCGGGACTGCCACTGTGCCAACCAGAACGAGTTTGCTAGCGAGTGGAGTTCCGCTAGCCACAGCCTTGGCCCAGAGCTTGCTCGATGCATGTAACGCGACGACGGCCCCTAAGGACCTCAGCCTCAAGATGGCAGGTCTGACGTATGGCGGGTCCCTCGGGACATGCGCCAAAGATCCGAGCAACGCCGGTCTTTTCCAGGACGGGCCCAGCACCTCCTATGGGACTCCACTGCTGACGGGCAACTCGACCCTGGACAACGTGCTCGGCAAGGTTGATTACCATCCCAGCGACAAGCACGCCATAAACGGCGAGTACTTCTTCGGCCAGTACTCCGGACTGGGGCCGCAGGGCGCCGTCATCCATCCCTATTGGGAGACCAACACGAAGAGCCGCGTGCAGATTGTCGGAGTGCATTGGACGTACATGCCGAACTCCTCGATCGTGAACGAAGCCCGCTGGGGACTGAATCGCGTGAATCAGACCACTTACCCCGGTGACTGCCAGAACATCGGGCAGCCGGATCTTAGCTACCTCAACACGGGCACTGGCGCTTGCGGGTTCCCCTCGATCACCATCGGTTCCTTCGCGAGCTTGGGTTGCTGCGTCAACTTTCCCAAGATCCAAGGTCCGGACATGACTATACAGGGCATCGATGCCCTCTCCTACCTCCATGGCAAGCACTCGTTTAAGTTCGGGGTCGAGATACGGCATATGGAGTACAACGGAGCAACATTGCGCGGATCGCGCGGAATCTTCAGGTTTGCATCACTGTCTAGCTTCTTCTCCGGTACCACGAATTCCGCGCAGGAATTGCTCGGGAGCCCGCAGCGGCAGATCTCCGATTGGGGATACGCGGGATACGCACAGGATGATTGGCGCCTCACCCAACGGTTCACCGTAAATCTGGGCCTGCGCTACGAGACCGTGACGCCCATCAAGGATGCGAACAACCAGTTGGCCAACTTCGATCCGACTTTGGGATTCGTGCAGGTAGGCAAGCAGATCAGCGAACCTTACCATCAGGATATGAATAACTTCTCGCCGCGCATTGGTTTCGCATGGGACTTGAGGGGTGATTCAAAGTGGGTCCTGCGCGGTGGAGGCAGCATCATCTACGTGCTGGAAGGCTTCAACGTGCTGGTATCGCAGCAGGGCACCACGGCCCTCACCACCGGCCTGAACACGATTCCGACCGGAGCTTTGCTGAACGGCGTGGCCGGCCCTGG
Organism: Terriglobia bacterium; assembly: GCA_963779275.1. GTDB lineage: Bacteria > Acidobacteriota > Terriglobia > Acidiferrales > UBA7541 > Palsa-360. The sequence continues at coordinate 229,273 of CAVZXL010000009.1, read as the reverse complement.
CGATATCACTACGGGCGCGGCCGTATTCACCCCGTCGCAAGTCACTTGGACCGTTGCCGGGCCAATCTTGCCGAGCAGCGGTGTGCTGCGTTGCGACTCGCCGTTGAGCGCGAGTTTGACCAACAATAAACCCTGCCCAATTCTGGCCGTGAATCCCAACCTGCGCAGCCCATACGTCGCAGCATGGAACCTGAGCTTGCAACACTCCTTCACCAACGATCTGTCACTGGAAGTGGCCTACATAGGAAATCACGGCACAAAACTGGTCGGTATCGATGACATCAACGCGCCGGCGCTGGGTTCCGGTTGGTCCTCGACTACGGGGTCAGGCGCAACTCTAGCGTGCCACGCGGGAACGCTCCCTTCACCTCTCACTGTCAATGCGACGTGCGAAAACCTGAGCCGGCCGTTCTTCAGCAAGTTTCCGTATCTGTCCAACATTAACCAAGTAACGAACCTGGATGTGAGCGCCTATAACGGATTACAGGCCACGTTAACCCAGCGGCCCTGGCATGGTGTGTCCGCCCTTATCGGCTACACCTGGTCGCATGCTTTCGAACAGAACCAAGGCGACTGGAATGTGAACCTTGTCTCCAACCCGTTCAATCCGAATGTGGATTATGGGAGTGCATCCTTCGATGTTCGGCAGCGCATGACGGCGTCTGTAACGTATGCTCTGCCCGAGAAGCGGGGCTATGCACAGATGCTGGAAGGCTGGAAAATTAATTCCGTCATGAACCTGCAAAGCGCGCTGCCGTGGAACGTTGTAGATTCAACCGACGACATCAGCGGGGTTGGCGAGTTCACCGATCGGTGGAGCTTCTTTGGGAATCCATCGGCGTTCAGTGGCTTAAAGAGCAGTTCCGTTCCCTATTTTGCCGGGACCGGCAGTGCGGATTGCCTGGCAAAGGCTCAAAGTTTGGACGCGACCTCGACACCCTTGTACCCGGGCTATACAAATTTCGCTTCCCTCACGAAGTATGGATGCTATGAGTCGAATGGGGCGATGATGCTGCCTGCCGCCTTCGGAACGTTCGGAACGATGGGACGCAATCTCTTCCGTGGGAACGGATTGAGGTTGTGGGACATGTCCGTGACAAAACAGATCAGGTTCACGGAGCGGTTTAACGGGCAATTCCGCTTCGAAATGTTCAATATCCTCAACATGACGCAATACGCGCTGCCTAGCGGACCCAACGTGACGCAGTCCAACAACAATCCCACGGGTGGAGGCGGCGGCAATTTCGGCGCTTCCAAACTTTCACCAGACGTGGCCATCGGCAATCCGCAGGTAGGGAGTGGCGGAGCCCGATCCATCCAGTTAGGCCTTAAGTTGATGTTCTAAACTTACGCACTTCGGGTGTTAGATCAGAAGGGCCAGACGAAAGTCCGGCCCTTCCGCGGGGTGAGCAAACCGACGCGCGAGAATCCCGGGTCGGAATGCGAAGTGCACCAATTTGTTGTCCTGCAACTTTGGGAGGTCTCCGATGAGGCCCTTGATTTCAGCCCTGCTCGGCGGGTCGCTCGCTTTCTTTGGCGTGGCATTGCCGGGTTCCCGAATTATCAGCCCGGCCTGGGCACAACTGCAGAGCGGAGCGGCGCCAGCCGAATCGGTCTCTACTCATGGCTACGTGATCGCCAACCAACCGGTCAAAGGGTCGTCCATCCCCGCGGATCTGGTCTTTGTCCTGACGCGCGATGAGATCTACGTGCCCATTGCAATTCGCAAGCCAAAAGGCAACGGTCCGTTTCCCGCCATCACCATGGCCTCCGGCGAGGGCCGGGGAGGAATGAAACAAGTCATTCAGACCATGGAGCGCCTCGCGCAAATGCAGGACCACATGATCGCCCGTGGCTATGTCTGCGTCACCATTAATTACCGCAACGAGATCCCCTACGAATATGAGAAATCGAAACCGCCGCAAAATCTTCCCGATAGCATCAGCGGCGAGCATCGAATGTTGAAGTCCGGCCCAACACTCGATCACGAGGATCTGATTGCCACAATCCGATATCTCCAGACCGTACCGTATATCGACAAGGACGCCGTCGGGTCGATGGGCGTAAGTCACAGCGGAGAAATGATCATGAAGGCGTCCGCCGAGTTTTCTTGGGGCGCAGGCGTCGCAATCGAACCCGCCGATCATGAATTCCTGAATGTGAATACCGGCCCAACGGCGCCGCGGGAAGGAACCGAAATCCAATACAACGACGTCGAAGTCGCGCGGGAAAATGTCAACAAACCCGAAGCTATGGCGCGAATTCGCCGCATCAACATGCCCATCCTGATTTTTGGCCGCAACTCGGATCACCAGAACGGCATTTTCAAACTGACCTATGAGTGGATGAAAGAAGCGGGCAAGGATGTGACCTGGCGAGAGTTCGATCATCCCGCACATGGGTACGTGTTCATCTATCCGCAGAAAGACGGCTCCTATAAGCTCGATGAGATTCAGCAAGAATCGTGGAACATCTTCATGGATTACTTCGACCAGCACTTGAAGCATCCGCAGCATCAGCATCTGACCGCAGAGGGGCCGACTCGTAAGACGGACAATGGGGGCAATTGATCAATTCTATTAGGGAGGAATGGCGATGAAAGGGAATCCGATTGCGCCAATCCGTCGTCAATGAAAATCAAAACCGCACCCGCTGAAGCCTGTGCCACTGGAATTCACCTGGAGATTGGAATATGCCTGCTGCGAACTGATCTATGGAGGACATTATGAAATCACCGTCCGCGAGTATGTTGGCAAGAGTTGGGGCGACTGCTTTTGCGCTACTTTTTATGCTTCCGCTCGGCAGGACCCGGGCAACGCCCGCCATGAATCCAGATGCCACCATCGACGGGCTCAAGGCCAAATTTGTCGACGTTAACGGCATTCGCACCCGCTATTTCGAATATGGGCAAGGTGAGCCTCTCGTGATGATTCACGGCGGCGCCCAGGCAGGCGCGACCACAGCCAATGTATTTTCGCGAAACATTTCGGGGCTAGCGAAACGGTTCCATGTATTTGCCGTCGACCGCCTCGCCTGCGGGTTGACGGGCAATCCGAAGGAAGATACGGACTACAACCAGCAGGGAGAAGTCGACTTTATTTACGCCTTCATCCGCACGATGAAGCTCGGGCAGGTTCATTTAATCGGGCACTCGGCGGGCGGCGGATTGGCTTTTTACCTGGCCGTTCAACATCCGGATATCGTAAGGACTCTAACGATCCTCGCCATGGGTCCGGAAGACCCGCCCACAGGGCCGAGCAAGCTGGATGCGATGTTGCCAAAATGCGCGGACCAGAAACAGTATGAGGGCTTGAAGTGCCGCCTGGGGTTGCTCGCGTGGCTGCCGGATACATTCCCGAAGGAATACTGGGAGGCCGATCAATCCATGTCCGACTTGCCGAAATCAAAGGAGGCGCGGGCCAAGCTTGCGGCAGGCGTCGGAAAATTGCCGGACTTTCCTGCCTGGCGGCAGAAGCAGTGGGACCGCGTGCAGAAAGACGGTGTCTTACGGATGCCTGTGCTGATGGTTGCCGGAAAGAACGATATTCTCGATTGGGGGGAAAATGATGCTACGGCCAAGCTGCAGGGAGAGCTAGGCATGTTCGATATCGTCGCCACCAAAAACGTGAAAGTACAAATGATCGTCTACAACAACGGCGGGCACTTCATGTACCGCGAGCATCCCGAACAATTCAACCAAGACTACGTCAATTTCATCGAGTATTGGGAGCATCATCCAACGGGCGCGCCGGCGATGTCGGCGGGCCCGTTGCAATAGTGAAAGAGTTCACGCACTGGGCAGGGCGCGGGGAACGTCGAACACCGCAATTATCGTGGTTTCCTGGTTCAATGCAGGCGTGCGCGTGTTTGACATCTCCAATCCCACCGCCCTCAAGGAGTAAGCGTCCGAACCTGGCCGTGTTGACAAGAAGCGGGGGTATTCAGGCGGCGTTGATGGATGCCGCGGATTCCGGAGCGACATTCCACGGCAGTAGTTCCTCGATACGGTTGATCGGATGGTCGGCGATGCGGGACAGCACACTGCGGAGATAGGCTTCGGGGTCGAGGCCGTTGAGTTTGGCGGTGCCGATCAGGCTGTAGATCGCGGCGGCGCGCTCGCCGCCGGCATCCGAGCCTGCGAACAAGTAGTTCTTGCGGCCCAGAGCGACGGTGCGCAGGGAGCGTTCCGCGGCGTTGTTGTCGATCTCGATGCGGCCATCGTCGCAGTAGCGCAGCAGCGCATCCCACCGTGAGAGCGCGTAGCGAACCGCCAGCGCCGTGTCAGATTTTCTCGACAGCTTTCCTAAGGTCTCTTCCAGCCATTGTTTCAGCGAGTCCAGCAAAGGCCGCGCCCTGGTCCCGCGGACTTCGCGCCGCTCGCCCGCTGCGTGGCCACGAATTTCTTTTTCGATCCCATACAGCGCGGCGATGCGTTCCATCGCTTCGGCAGCAACCGGGGAACGATGCGCCAGGTGCAGTTCGTAAAACTTTCTGCGTACATGAGCCCAGCAGGCTGCTTCTTGAATTCGTCCGCTCTCATACACCGCATCGAATCCCGCGTACCCATCCGCCTGCAGCGTGCCTGTGAAATGGCCGAGGTGCGCCCGAGGATGCTCGCCCTTGCGATCCGGCGAGTAGGCGAACCACACCGCCGCAGGTGTTGCGTCTCCCGCAGGGCGGTCGTCTCGCACGTAGGTCCAGAGCCGTCCGGTTTTTGTTTTGCCGTTGCCCGGGGCCAGCACCGGGACTGGCGTGTCGTCGGCGTGCAGCTTCGTCCGCGCTCAGCACGTGGCGCCGCAGCGCCTCCACCAGCGGCGCCAGCAACTGGCTCGTCCCGCCCACCCAGTCCGCCAGCGTCGAGCGTTCCAGCTCCACCCCTTCCCGCGCGTAAATCTCCGACTGGCGATACAACGGCAAGTGATCGCAATATTTCGAGACCAGCACATGCGCCAATAGGCCCGGTCCGGCCATGCCACGCTCGATCGGACGGCTCGGTGCTTCGGCTTGCACGATCCGCTCGCAGCACGTGCAGGCCAGCTTCGGTCGCACTTGCCGGATCACTTTGAACCGCGCCGGCACGTACTCCAGAATTTCTGAAACGTCTTCGCCGAGATGCTTCAACTCTCCACCGCAGTCCGGACAAGCAGCCTGCTTGGGCAGATACTTTTGCACTTCCCGCGGGAGGTGTTCCGGCAGTGGCCGACGCACCGGTTTCACCGCGACGCTTGCAACAGGCGCGACCCCCGCCGGTGTTTGCGAGGCAGCTAGGTTCTCCGATTGCGTCGCCTGTAGCTCGTCCAGCCGCAACTCCAGTTGCTCGATCTGACGATCTAGCTTCTCCGACTTACGCCCGAACTGCATCCGCCGCAGCTTGGCGATCAGCAGCTTTAAATGCTCGATCTCGCTGTCACGCGACAACAACTGTTCGTGCTGGGACAGGATCAGTGCTTTCAGTGCAGTGGGATCCAGTTGATTGAGATCGGGGAGCGCGCGAGGAGCGGCAACCATCGCCGCCAATCTAGCAAACGTTTGTTACAGCAAAATAAAAATGGGCAGGAAAACTAAATTTATTTTGCTCACACCGCCAACTGCGGCGCGTAACTGCGCACCGGACGCCGCCAATCGATCCCTTCCAGTAACATCGCGAGCTGCGCTGGGGTGAGCGACACGGTGCCACTGGTGGCCTGCGGCCAGATGAATCGCCCGCGCTCCAACCGCTTGGCCAACAAGCACAGTCCGTCCCCGTCCCACCACAGAACTTTAATCAGGTCGCCGCGCTTGCCTCGAAACACAAACACCTGACCGGAAAACGGATTCTGCTCCAGCGCCGTCTGCACCATCCCGCTCAGCCCCACAAAACCGCGCCGCAGGTCGGTCACTCCCGCGACGATCCAGATCTGTGTCCCTGTCGCCAGGCCGATCATCCCAGCAAACACTCCAACACCACGCGCAACGATTCTGCGTCGATCCTGCCGGTGATTCGAACTTGTCCCTTGGGGAGTTTGACTTGGATCATTCCCAACGCGGTTCGGCGTTCCACCTCGCCACTCAGCGACACAGCTTCTTGGGCCAGCCCTTCCGTCACGTGAACCGGAAGCAAACTCACCGTCTCTTCGTTCCCCGGACCCAGCAACTTTTGCCGATACTGCCTGCGCCACTGAAACACTTGGTTGGCATTCACACCATGCGCCCGCGCGACCCGTGCTACCGATCCTCCTGCTGCCAACGTCTCTTCGACGATCCGCCGTTTCTCCTCTACCGCCCACCGCCGTCTCTGCGGCCTTCTCGTACCCACAGCTCGCTCTGAAGTGTCCACGTATTCCCCAAGTGGGCACCATCGCAAGTGCCCACTTCGGGCATCATCCCCACTTATCCACATTTCGTCCAGACGGCATTGACCGTACGCTTACTCAAGGAGTCGCCTACTTTGTTCTTTCGCGCGACGGTGACATCAACAAGTACGAAATCCGGCGGCGCGGCACGACCGAAAATGTCTTCGTCGAGTTCGACCGCGAATTGATCTGGATCGGAACTCACGAGGGAACCTATTGTTTGTCCTAAGCAGCACTGGGCAAACTCATGACCGAACTGGCAAAAGTCGCGAACTGGTCCATCCCGCACTGCAACGTGGGATGGGACGATCAGACAGTGCGGACTTTCAATCTCGGCGGGTCGCTCAGCCGGATGGGGTCGGAGATTGTACCGCCGTTCTCGTGAACGTCGATGGTTCCGACCAAACGCTTGCATCCGTTCAAAAAGCCAAAGAAGCAATCCAAGTGCCTGTCGCGACAGCTGATAACATTACGAATGAGTCTCTAAAGAACACATTCGCCCACAATCGAAAAGATATTGCGGTCGAATCGCTGACGGGAAGTTCGCAGAAGATCATTGGCCAGCTTGGATCGAACAAAGCCGACGTCGCACTGATCAGCGAAGAGCTTCAGGACGGACCGCAGTCCGGCATCAAAGTCCTTCAGAAGCTGCGAAACTCTCAACGCACCAATTCCATCATGCTGCTGCAGTGTTCCAAACCCAGCTGCGTGATCAAGGCGTTTCGCGGGGGAGCGCGGGGTATTTTTTATCGCACGCACTCATTGAAGGCGTTATCCAAATGCATTGAGACGGTCCACAAGGGCCAAATCTGGGCGAGCAACGAAGATCTCGAACATCTCATCAACGCCCTCACCCACATCGAACCACTTCACTTCAACAATTCCGAGGGCACCCCTCTACTGACGCGCCGCGAGGAAGATGTCGTCCGCCTGGTGGCCGACGGCATGAAGAACCGCGAAATTGCCGAAAGGCTTAAAGTCTCCGAGCATTCCATCAGGAACTACCTGTACCGGATCTTCGATAAGCTAGGTGTCTCCAGCCGCGTCGAGCTGATTCTGTATGCCTTCAACCAGCGGGATCAGAACAATTAGACGCCACGAATTTTCATCCGAACCGCAAATTCCTCTAGTTTTCAAAATCAAACCGGCAGAAAAGACTTATTTCAGATGGCGTTGCATCCACCGGTTGAGCTGACCACGTTTCCAGGAACTTGGCATGAAGCCGTGCCAGATAGTGCCCCCGGGGGCCGTTTGCAGCCGATCCGCTTTTCATTTGCTGGAGCAGGGTTTGTCAGCACGGCCGGAAGAGTTAAAAGCAAGTCCGGACTCTCCGCAGAAATGATATTCTTCGTCATTGCTTTTCGCTGCCTTAGGAATGATTCGAAGTTGCTTGTGGGAGCCACTCGCTCAAATATGGAGGAGTCCATGATCAGACAGCCGAACCGCCGAACCCTGCTCAGATATGGGACAGCTGCGGCCGCATCTGTTGCGTTAGGAAAATTATCGATCGGACAGGGCAAGACTGGTTCCCACCAAAGAGCTGTCGTGATCATGTTTGACGGTTTCGGGATCGATTATCTAGAGGGAAGCAGCATGCCCGTCCTCAAGCAGTGGAAGCGCGACGGGGTCTACAAAGAAGTGTCGGGGGTGATGCCCTCAATTACAAATGTCAATAATGCTTCAATTTGTTGCGGCGCTTATCCTGAGGTTCACGGCATTACGGGAAACACCTATTTCGACGAAAAGCGCGGTGTCGAGGATTATATGGAGTCCGCCGACCTTCTGGTCGCTCCCACGGTCATGGAGCGCGCCGGCCGGCAAGGCGTGAAGTCGGCACTGCTTTCGAGCAAGGCCAAGACAGTCACCTTCTTGTTGCGAGGCTGTGAAATTGTTCTTACGGCGGAGCAGCCTACACCGGATTGGGTCCAAAAACTCGGCAATGCGCCACCGATTTATAGCGCGGAGATCAATTACTGGCTGATGCAAGCGGCCATCGACATCCTAAAAAATAAGCCGGACATTGGCATCCTGTATGTCCACACAACGGACTATCCGATGCACATGTGGGCTCCGGAGGCCAAGGAATCGCAAGAGCACCTGGCTCGAATGGATGACCTGATCGGGCAAGCCATGAAAGCGGCTCCCGATGCCCAGTTTCTGCTCACCGCGGATCATGGTATGAACGGCAAGACTCATTGCTGGGACCTCGAAAAAGTCTGCGCCCGTCAAGGAGTTCCGCTGCGAAAGGCTTTCTCGGCGGGTCGCGACCGTTATGTGAAACACAATCGAGGCTGCTCCGGAGCGGCCTATGTGTACGTGAAGACTCCCCAGGATATAAACCGGGTTCACGAGATACTTTCCCAAACGAAGGGATGCGAGCGCATTCTTACGCGCGATGAGGCGGCGCTAGAATACAAACTGATGGCTTCGCGGATTGGTGATCTGGTTGTGTGGGGTGACCGCGACACGGTGTTCGGAGAAATGGATATGGAACAGGAAAACTTCTCGAGCGGACTACGTTCGCATGGGTCCTTGCATGAGTTGAACATTCCCCTGTTCGTCTACAACTCGAAAAAGGCACCGCCCAAGGATTACTTCCACCACAATCTCGATCTGGCACGATGGATGTATCAAAGCTGAAGTAGGAAACTAATCCAAATGCGGGCCTTTCCCCGGTACGAAATCACAGGCGTAATGGCCAAAATAATGAAGCTGCTGAAGAGTTAAGGGAAGCCCACCGCGCTTCCGATTTCGGGAATGGTGCGCGGCCCCGGTATTTTTGATCCACTCTTGGGGTTAGTCTCCGGCAAGACTTATGGGGATGTGGCCCCAATCTACGCACCATGTCATAGTATTTGAGAAATATATAAGGGTACGTGTGGTCGCTGCAACGACCGAGAATTCCTCTAAGGAGATTTGTGTAAGCGTATCGACAACATGCTATATCCCTCCAATTTGGATCGTTGCCTCGGGGATGCCGGGCTTTCGATTAAGCATTTGCAAATCGACCGGGCGGTCATTTGTATCCTCGACGCCGATTCGCAGATCGTTTTTTGCAACTGGTCATGGGATCGGTTTGCTTTTCAGAACGGAGGGATTGGTCTCAGTCACCTCTCAGTTTTGGGAACATCCGTGCTGGATGTTACACCAGATTCGCTGCAGCTCTTTTACAAGACTGGATACGCAACTGCAAGGAGGACAGGGAAACCTTGGGAACACGACTTCGAGTGTTCATCGCCTGAATTGTTTCGTTTGTTTCACATGCGAGTACTTCCTATAGGTGGTCCTTATCTATGTGTTGAAAACAGTCTTCGGATCGAGACACTTCACGAGCCAGGTCGTGCAGAAATTCATCCCGAAGCCTCCCGCTATCTAGACGAGAATGGATTCATCGTGATGTGTTGTCACTGTCGACGCACTCGTCAGGTGCGAAACATTGGCAGCCCAAGGTGGGATTGGGTCCCAGAATTCCTCAAATCACCACCAGGAGTTGTGTCTCACGGTTTGTGTGAACTCTGTCTCCGTTTCTTTTATCCCGAAACTAGTCCTTCGGAAAAGTAAGTCCAGACACAGTTTCCTCCTGAGTCCGGGCGCGATCCGAAGTGGGTTATATGATGTCGGTGCCACGGATCGAACTGCTTCACGCCGGCTGAGGCTCGTTACAGATTGGCTCGAACAAGCCGATATCAAGGGAATTACTCCCTAATGGATTTTTACCCGCCCGCAATTTACTGCAAGACATGAAGCGAAGGCGCGTGGAAGCGATAGCCGGAAAGCATTATGAAACCGTTGGAGAAACAGGAGCGAGCATCACATCTCCGCGCTTGCCCGGAGACATGCAACGGAGATATGCGCAGGCGATCCGAACTCACATTGTTGTCAGAGTAGATGTGCAGTACGGACACCGGGTCGCTTTGATCGGGATGGCTGAGATGCAACAGGGACAATCTTTGGTCGGTACGGCAAGCGGTTTCTCTTCGCTCTTGAGGCGGTTCACCTGGCGAATGAGCATAAACACTGCAAACGCTACAAACAGAAAATCGAACGCAGCATTAAGGAAGACGCCATAGTTGATTGTGGCCGCCCCAGCGGTCTTTGCGTCGGCAAGAGTCGCATAGGCCTTCCCAGACAAATTAATAAATTTGCCGGAGAAATCCGATCTGCCTGTCAACAGGCCAATCGGCGGCATCAGGATGTCCGTTACAAAAGAACTGACAACTCTTCCGAAGGCAGCACCGATGATAATGCCCACCGCCATATCCAACATGTTGCCGCGTAGCGCAAAATCACTAAACTCCTTAAGCATAGGCCCGCCTCTTTTTCCTAAAAGCGCCTTTGGACTCCCCAGGTGGGCCATACCAACGCTTTCAAGAATTGGGTCTTTAGTTGTTCCCATCACACACCTCCCAGAATATGTATAGAAGTTCTCTTTCCTGGTAACGAGGATTAGTATCAAGGACCATCGGGTTATCGCAGTGACCCCGCTCACAGTCTTTGCGATCTGCGACTGAGGTTCGAAAAGAGAGGTTATCTAACAAGGTCGGTCGAGTGGCTGTTGTGACGGATAGCGTGACGAGGAGCCGCACAATCCTCATTCCCACTTGGCTGGGTGTGGCGAGCACCTCTCGGCGAACCGTTGAAAAAATAGCTTGAAACAGAGCCTTTTGAAGAAGAAACTTCTCAAGAAAGTTGACACAGTAATTTGCAAATATCGGTTGTGGCTTCTACTTCAGTTGACTGAAGAGTTGTTTTCCAATAGACATCTCGAGGATCCCTGGAGGATTTGATGAAGGTCCTACTAGCCATCGATGACTCGAAATTTTCCGAAGCGGCTACGCAAGCGCTGATCACACAAGCAAGACCCGGGGAAACTGAAGTACGGGTCCTTTATGTGATTGAATCGTATGTGTTCCTGTATGAAGGCGGCTACATCGTAGATTGGAAGCCAGTAATCGAGGAGCTACGGAAAGAGGGTGAAGTGCTCCTTACACAGCGGACGTACCATTTACACCATAGCCCAGTCTGATGGTCTGGGCACTGTGGCTCAGCGAGTTTCTGTCGGCGCTTGCAGCTTCGACGACAATGACCAGAGCCGATTCGACCGGCATGATTCCGGCTTTTTTTCACATCATTGATTCGGGGAAGCGGTTGGTATTGTTGGCGTAACGATTGCGAATAGATTGCTCGCGTTAGCACGCACGCTTGCTAGGCGCAGAGCTCTGGCTGATGATGGCGATCGTTGCCCAGATCGGTCACACATCAGAAAGAATTCTCGCATCCTTGGGGATGAGCGCAGCAGTACCATTGAAGCACCCGAAGGAATAGCGTTTCTCGTCCATGAATGCACCAGATTATTTGGAAACACGAGACGGCGCGAAGATCTACTACCAGGACCAGGGAGAGGGTCAGCCCATCCTGCTCGTCCACGGCTGGATGTGCTCATCCAAATTCTGGCAGAAGAATGTGCCTGAGCTCGCAAACGTGTTCCGGGTTGTGACTCTCGACCTCCGGGGTCATGGGAACTCATCGAAGGCGCTGGCTGGCCACACCATCGGGCAATATGCGCGCGATGTCCGGGCGGTTATCGAGCACCTGGGGCTGCAAGAAACTGCACTGGTAGGGTGGTCCCTGGGCGGGCCCGTCGTCCTTTCTTATTATGAGCAGTACAGCAAGGATGCCCGTCTGAAGGCGCTGGGTCTTGTGGATGCTACTCCTTTTCCGTTCAACCCGGCGGACTGGAACAGCCACGCGCTGAGAAACTACAACTATGACGGCATGAATAGGACGTTTGCTGACTACACGGCCGACCCCAGGAAATTTGCCATCGCATTCACCACCAGAATGTTTAAGCAAAAGCCTTCAGTTGCCGACATGGATTGGATAGTAGCGGAGCTCATTAAGACCCCAACATGGATTGCAGAAGCGGCGTACTCCGATTTTCTAATGAGCGATTACGCCAAATCACTACCGGAAATAAAAGTGCCGGTCATTGTCTTTGCTGCGAACTCGGGCATTTTCAGCAACGGAATCGCCATGGGCAAAGCTATCGCTGATCAAGTGTCGCACGGGACATTCATTCCGTTCGAGGATGCTGGTCACATTCTCTTCTACGAACAGCCACAGAAGTTCAATGCCAACTTGACGGATTTTGTTAAGGCGTTGTAGGTCTTGACCTCAATAGTGGGGGATCGCGTCTCCTTTGCGTCATAACCACCACCTTTAGAGAAAAGATTTATCGTAGATGGTGTTGCATCGACCGGTTGAGCTGTCAGGGGTTATCGGAATGTGGCTTTCTGCCCCTGACTGGTTCCGAACCACGTTCCTCAAAGCAAACGGTTTGATATGGACGGATCCGTAAAAGTCCGGCCCACCCCTCTGTCGTGAGAAGTACGGGCTAAGGAGCTGACCAAAGCACCTTCCGGTCTTTGCCGTAGAGGGTAACGGATGCGGCGGTAGTTTGCTTTGGCTGCTTGCCTTTCGAGGCTTGCATTCCGTTCCCGATGCTCGTCGTGAAACCATTGGCGTCCGACATTTCGAATGACGTTCCTTCCGGCGCCACTTCCATGCGTGCCTGAATATCGGGACGTGCGCCTACCAACGATAGTTGGGAGCCCATGCCTTCCAAAACGCTAAGGGAGACCGCCGCGTGATGCTGGGGATCCGAAAAAAGCATCATAGGTCCTTGGGGGCTGGTGTCATTCAAGGAAAGTGTGATCAGCGGGGTCCCGCTCTCGTCGCGCAGCTTGAAAGTCGGCCCCGTGCCCGCCATTGATAGCTCTGCGCGGATTTTGCCGTTGCTGTCTTTCAAGATAAAGCTTCCCGCTTCGATTTTTTCCGGCATCACCGGAGCCGCCGGTGCTGTTCTCGGGGCCGCTTTGCGCGGTTGCTTCGTCTGTCCCATCAAGCCTACCGACACCAATCCGATCAGGCATGTAAGCGCCCCGCGCCGGAATAGCCGGTTTTGCCTCTCAAGACTTTCGATCCGAACCTCCAAGGGCTGCATTTCTGGATGGCTGCTCATGGACCCTCCCGGAAACATTTTAGGCGCACTGTCGACGACTTGCAGATTGACATACATTGTCCAGAACGCAGCATTGCAAGCGTGATTCGAGGTTCCACATGGGAAACAACAACTATTGGGGGCGAAGCGATGCATCATCGGCATCGGCTTGTCTCGTAAATGAGCAGGATAAGTCCTGATAAACGTGCCGCCTCAACCGGTCGATGCAACACCTTATAACCATTTGACCTGACAATACTTCCCATCGGGAATCAATTTATACGGCAGAACTGAATCAGAACCTAAATAGGGCTTTTGTTTTGTCTGAATTGACGCCCGCGAACGAAATCAGCTTCCTAGGCCCCTAGAAAAAGACTTTGAACAAGTGTTGCATCGACCCATTGAGACCACCCCCCATTTGGCCTCCTTCCTGGCTGCTCATTAGGGGGACATTGCTATCGGGGAGGAAAGGGGACACTACCGTCGAGGTTCATCGTGACGCAGCTTGTATCATTTGGTCAGGGACAAGCGGGCAGGCGAAAGTACGACTGACATCTGACCGGAAGGCCAGTTGAACCTCCGCGTACGCTGAGAGACGATAACAGTGACTCTTGAGAATCTGAGGACAGACTTGCAACAGCCTTTATCCACTGTGGATGGGGTAGCGGGAGGGTTCGGTGTCATCTAATCAGGTCGCATACGCACAAAAACGGCGCAGCTCACGCATTGAAAAAGCCATACCGCTGGCAGTGCAGGGCGTAGATGCCTCCCGTGCGCCTTTTCGGGAGGAAGTTACAACGGTCGCCATCAGTTGTCATGGCTGTTCATACCAAATGAAAACATGAGGTTCTGCCGGGTGCAATGGTGGTCCTGGACATGGGGCGGCGCGCGAATGGCCACTCTGAATGGCCCGCGCGAGCGAGGGTGAAATGGATACAAAAGCTCAACACCGCCGACGGATACGGCCTACGGCATCGCGGTAGAATTTGAAAGCGCCGGCAATATTTGGGGCATTTCGTCGCCGCCAGACGATTGGTTTCCCTTGCGGGGGAGCAAAGTGGTAGAGCCTCCTAATCCTGGACGAGAACTGCGACTTATAACGCGGACCGAGCCGCAAACAGTTCCCGCCCGTACGGAGTGGAGCTACTCCGGTTTCCCTTCTGAAGAAAAGTGAAGCGGCGGCTTCGCTGTCCCCTTGGTTTTCTGACGTTATGGCTGGCATTAGAAATCAGATTCAAGTCACGGTCTCCGAAATCGCTGCGGCGACCCTCGCTAATGAAAGAAACCGTCTGCTGGACGAATTTCGTATCCAGGCTACAGAACGAGGCGGCTGGAACGATTGAGCGCGTGATCGAGACCTCGAAAGAAGGGCTAACTCGGCGGGCGTTGAAAGTATTGAACGAGGCGACGGAAGCCACAGTCCGAACCAGCCACGAGCGCTTGATTCGGACTATCGAGCAAGACATAGAAAACGCGAAGCAGCGTATGGTGATTCAGGGGAATGAACTGAACCAACGCGTCGACAGTATGGCGACTCGCACGATTGAGCAACTGCAACGTACCCTTGAAACCTCACGCACCGAAGCAGCGGCGCGGTTCGTATCGCGGCTGCGAGAGCAGATCGCACCTGTGCTGGATGAAGCAAAAGCCGATCTTCAGAAGCTGGTGGCTTCGCAGACCGTTTTCAAGGAAGAATCGCAAGCGATTTACATGCGAGCCACAAACGAACTCGAAAGTGGCGTTAACGCAAAATTGATACAGACTCACGACGAACTTGACAAAAGATCCTCCGCGGTTTTGACCGAGTGTAACGAAAAGTTGCTTGCGCTTTCGCAAGCCTTTGAGAACGTTGCGCGGGATAGCATACAGACCCTGATCGCGTCGGCTACGAACAATGCTAAAAAGAACCTGGAAGAGAGAGCTGGAGAGATTTCGAGCGATTTCACGGGTGAGCTTGAAGGCCACGTCCGTAACTATCTCGAATTTATCGGTGACTCGATCGCCGAGTTCCCAAAGAAAACTCTAGCTCCTTAATTCAATTCAAGTTGCCCGCCGCTGTTGCTATGTAGCACGGCTTGAGGCCGGAAACGAGTTGATTAAGGAGGACCGAGTCCATGGCACGCAAAGTGAACTTGTTATGACCGTTGAGCGCAGGATCATTTTCGGACTGGATGCCATTAGAGCGGTGACCTTCGCGTGCATTGCGTGCAAGTCCCGGTTGAGCTTCTCTCCAGATGAGCTTATCAAGATTCCCCAGCATTGCAATTGCGGCCAGAGATGGGTAATCGGAGACGTGCCGACAAACTCTCCCTTTCGCAAATTTACAGATTCTCTCTATGCAGCAAGAAATACGATTAAACCAGAGACAGCTGGCTTCAGACTTCTGTTGGAGTTTGACGAGCCAGCAAGCCTGCCCCGGCACGACCAAACCTGCGCCAAGTCCTGATATATCGTCTTATGAGAATGTGGGAATTTGGCCAATTTGGCTCCGGGCCACTTAACGACAAGAGGACTTCTCGGACTTGGCGGCCTTTAGCTCCCGACTCGCCTGCTATACATCGTCACCTTGCCGTCGACCACGTTCGCCACGTAGCGGCCCTCACTTTGGAACTGCATTACCTTCTTGCCTGACCGTGCCATCTGCGCCCACCGAGATTTGGTTTCGGAGTTCTGCTCCAGCCCTCGAATCTCGTTCCCTTCGAACACAAGGTCCACTTCCCGCAAACGGCGCTTCGGGGTCAGCCTGGCAGGGTAACGGTCTGCGCCTAGCTCGACCACGTCGGCGTTCTCGACGAGGACTTGCCGCCAGACTTCAATCAGTGCTTGCTCGAAGGAAATCGTCATTGGGCACTTCTGTACGAGGGCTGCAATCCGCCTCCATGCATGATTTCACTCTCTCAAGCAGCGTTATCCCGGACTAGAAGCTCCTTCACGCGAGCAACAATCTCGGCGATACGAACTGGGCGGTAGAGAATAGCAGCATTATCTGGAAGGGAAACTCTTGCTGTCTGTGAGACGATTAGGACGGTGGGGACACGCTGGACCAGATTGTGAATTTTAAGGTCGCCCAGAAGTTCGGCGGTGGCTTCGAGGACAACGAGATTGGGATGCCCGTCTGACGCGACCGCGCGATCAGCATCGTCCGCCGAATCCATACCAAGCGCGTCGATACCTAGCTCGCGCAGTTCGGCACGGACCGCGGTCCGCATTGTCCAATCCGATGCGATTACAAAGGCAACAATCATTCCATTCACTGAACTTTAGCTGTCAGCGGCTGGAACCCCGGTCCAAGCCATTATGGCACCTATGAGAAATGATACTTCCGCCGTGCGAGGCCGGGAAACTGTTTAGAACGGAAAGAGCTTCGAAGGGTGTCAACGGTCACATCGATGTATGACGCCGGTCACTGCGCTTGTCCGGGCTTCGTCGTAAACAATAAATCGATGATGGATGGATACACGGACGGGGATCGCGAGAAATAAAGCGGTTCTGAAGGACCTAAGTCTTCAACACATCCGAAGGTAGCCATTCGTCTCCGGGAGCAGCGGTCAGAAGCGCGAAGCCGTCAGGATAGTACCTCGACTTTCGACGCACCGACCATCACGGTTGGACTGGCTCGGCAGAAACCGCTGCTCCTCTTTTTGCCCAGACGCTGCTCATGAGGTGGTAGACCCAAGCCACTCTTCCAACTGCTGATGGTCTACCAGCCCCGCCTGTTGCATCACGACCCGGCCACCAAAGAGCACGACAAAGTTGGGGATGCCACGAACTCCAAAGCGCCCAGCTAATTGTGGGTATTTTTCAGTGTCGACTTTCATGACCACAGCTCTTCCGGCCATATCCGCAGCCGTGTGCGAGACTTCAGGGGCAGCAGCGCGACATGGTCCACACCACTCCGCCCAGAAATCGACTAGTACCGGAACGCGGACATTTTGAACGATCTCATCGAATAACTTGTCATCGACCTCAAGAGGTTCAGAGATTGGCGGCAAGGGCGATTTGCATTTTCCGCAATGCCCAGTGCTGGCAAGGTATTTGGCTGGAATGCGGTTCTTTTGTCCGCAGTGGTTGCAGGCACGGATGACAGGCATATAGCCCCCCCGGCGATCTTACCAAAGCGGAACATAGCATGGGGAAATAGGACCCAGCGAGGATTGCGAGACGCTGGCGGCGAAGTCCCGGGGAAACGATGTTATCGGAATCTGACCCGCAACCCTACTTTTTGTTGGGATGTCTTTGGTCGAGCCGTGCAGCGAATCCTTCAGCGACCAAATCGATTCTGGGTGAAGTTGCGATTCAATATTTCGCGAACTTCTGACATCGGACCGTTGAGGTGGCAGGGCCTTTGGACCACTGGCGGCAAAGGCACTTCAGGCTTAAACTGCAAACAGGTTCCCGAAGCGAACCGTGCATGACCAGCTAAATGGGAAATCGTATGAACACTTACCGCGAAACGATCGAAGGACTCAAAAGGGAATTGGCTGCTCACGTTGCCAATTTGCGATCCACGAGGGAATGGGCCGATTTTGCGAGGCATTACAGGGAACTCTGCAAGATCGAGGAACTTGCGGGCGCACCCAAGACTAGTCTTGATCAATTATTGGGTTTCACTCCGGAGAATGGCTCAAACGTTCTTCGGCAGGACGCGCAAGAGAAATCCGGATTGGCCCTGGGCGATCAAGTTGAAACTGAACCCGCCGCGGAGATCGAAAAGGGATCGTAAGCTCGTTTACGTTCTCATCGAGGTCGTGCCGCAACCGGGATTGTGCGACGGCAGAATTGAGTGCGTTCGGTCTTTCGTTCACGCATGCCTGGATTTTCTGCTGGCTTCCAGCAATTAGCTGAAGAACTGCCAAAGCGCGCCCGAAGGATGATCAGTGGTATTTGCCAATCACAACAGGAGGTACTTCTGGAGTGGTAGCAGGCTCTCCTGCGGCGGCAGTCCGTAGGTTTTCGTCGCTACTCCCTTTTTTAGCGACGGCGCAGTCGAGAGGTGACCGGAGTTATCTCACTTGCAAAGACGCCAGATAGTCGCAGAAGTTCTTGATACGCTGCTGTATGACACGCTCGTTATTTTTATCAAGGGATTCGAAGATGGGACCCCATATGGGCATATCCTTTGCACCGTGAAGAATCGTAGCACCCGTCCCAAAACGGAGGACGCCTGAAACATACTCGTATGGGAACTTCCCCCCGTGACGATTGGCGAGAGTCGTGAGATCCGCTGGTGGCAGCTTTAACATATGAGCCATAGGTCCGTTACCTTTAGCGTCGAGACCATGACAGGCGGCACAATACTCTTTGTACATCGCCTTACCGGAGGGCACATAGTTCGACGGAAGCTGTGGGTTATCCATCTCGGATTGCCCACCGGCTCTCAAAGCACTGACCATGCAAAGGAAGACGCTAAACAAGACTGCAAAGCGCATCGTCATGACAACCTCCAAACGCCATAAAACTGCATGCCGTTACGCGCGACAATGAATGTAGTACTACCGAAGTAGCCGCCAAAGCGCCTTCTCATCCGAGATAACACGAATCCGCAATTCGCTTCTCATTTGGGCAGTGCCAATATCCGCCATTTTACACCCACACATGTGCCGCTCCTGGAATTTCGGATGATCGGGACCTGGCGGTTTCCGCCCTGTTTATGGGGGGCTATCCAGTTCGAATAGGGATTGGAATCACTTCCGAGTGCGGCCTGATCCGGGCACAATCCCCAAAAGTTTAAAGGCGATCGTTCTAAGCCGATGTCGGCCTCTTGAGCAAGCTCAAAATGAACATAGCCGCCGAGATGATGACGATGACGGGTCCCGGACTGAACCGTGGCAGCAAGTAGTGGGTCACGGCGAAACCTGATCCGACGGCCACTACGCTGGCAAGGCAAGAAGCAAGCAGAAAGTGCGATAGATCACTTGTCAGCCTCCGGCCCGTAGTTGCAGGGATAATTATCAACGCTCCGGCAAGCAGCGCGCCCAGGAATCGCAGTCCGACAAGAACTGACAGGCTGAACACCAATAGGAAATAGAGGTTTAATCTTTCTAGCTTCACACCGGTTGCGGCGGCCAATTCAGGCGCGAACAGTCCCAAGATCAACTCGTCCTTAAATCGGAAGACAACTAGGATAATGATGAAGACCGCGCAGACTCCAAGCAAGAACGCCGGGAGCGAGAGATCGTTGAACCGCCCAAACAGAGCCTCAACAAGGTCCTCTTTTGGGGTCAAAACGGCACCTATTGCGACTGACCCGGCGAATACCACTCCAATTACGGCCTCGGTCGCGAGGCCCGTTTGCATTTGTAATTGCCAGATCAGCAGCGTACCCAGGAGCAGGGTCGCTGCTCCGCCAATCAGCGGATTAAAGCCGAAAAGAAATGCCAGACCCAATCCTGGAAGCGCCACATGCGAGATCACATCGCTGGCTAAGAGCATCCGTTTCATGAGCGCAATGCTGCCGACCAGGCCCGCGGCAACAGCAAAGAGCAAGGCCAGCACGAATGCATAGATTTCGCCTGAATGAAACATCCGTTGATCCTTTACTGGTCGTGATGATGCTCGTAGTACTTCAATGGCGCGGAATAAACAGTTTCTAACGTTTCTGGTGTCAAGATTTCTCTGGGAGGACCAAAGCAGGGCTTTCCCTTGCTGAGACAGAGCACTTTGGTCGCGGACTGATACACGACACTGAGATCGTGCGAGACGAGAAGAATTGTCAAATGACGCTCGCGCTGCAAGTCTCGCAGTAATTCGTAAATATGTTCCTCTGCTAACTCATCGAGACTGGCCGTTGGTTCATCAAACAGCAGTACATTAGGCTCTCCCATCAAAGCGAATGCGATCAGCGCTTTTTGAAACTCTCCTCCGGAAAGAGTACCGATGCTGGTTTTTAGTAGCTCAGGAGATAGGCCAACTCTATCGGCGACCGACCGAATATTCTTGGCGGGGAGTTTCAGTAGCCGCGCTTTTGCGGCCAGAAGGTCGTTCACATGAAGAGGCAACTGCCGATCTGCTGCGATTTTCTGAGGAACGTAGCCTAATTTGGCATCGGGCGACCATTGAATGAAGCCCTCGTAAGGCAACAAATTCAGTAGGGCGTGTAGAAGGACCGTCTTGCCAGCGCCGTTTGGTCCAATGATCGCCAGGTTATCACCGGGCTCGACCTCGAAGGTCAGATGCTGGATGACCGTCCGACTTCCAAACTTGATCGTGAGATCCCGCACTGAGAGTATAGGCGCCATGTTTGCATCCGACTCAGCCCGGAACATAGGGTGACCGTTGCATTATGTCATCACAATCAGTTGATCACCAGTATGTGTGGCAGGAACAAGAGACGCATCAAATGTTCATGTAATGCACTACGCCGAATTAGAGACCGGACTCTGCATTTCGGCTTGAGTAATTAGGTGACAATTCTGGGATTTTCGCTTATCCGGAAATTATCTTCGGACGACTTTTCGTTGCCGGTGCATCTGAATTTTCTTGCGAAATTTCCGCATTACGCGTAAACCACCGCATCGCAGGTAGGCGTTGACCGAATCGTCTGCGTGACGGATTTCCCTCAAGGCATGGCTCTCAAGGAGCCTATCGAAATGGTGAGTCCATACCAGGAATTCCACAGCACGAACGCGAACTGATCCTGTGTGAAAACCCGGCCCATCTGCTGAAGGTTTAATCTCGAACCTCTGATCAACGCCCTCACGCATATCGAACCGCTCCACTTCAACAATTCCGAGGGCACCCCTCTACTGACGCGCCGCGAGGAAGATGTTGTCCGTCTGGTGGCCGACGGCATGAAGAACCGCGAAATTGCCGAGAGGCTGAAAGTTTCCGAGCATTCCATCCGGAACTACTTGTACCGGATTTTCGATAAGCTGGGAGTCTCCAGCCGCGTCGAGCTGATTCTCTATGCTTTCAATCAACGGGATCAGAACAACTAGACACCTGCGAGCCTTGCCGACTTCCTATCCCACAATGTCTGCTTCATTTCGGGTTGCGGGTGGTAAAAGTGCCCAGCAAAGACACGGCTGCGGTCGTGGCCGCGCTGAGCCGGCACATTCGGAAACTCCCCACATCGCTGTGGCGCTCGTTGACCTGGGACCGCGGGCTGGAGATGGCCAAGCACAAGAGCTTCACGGTGGCCACGAATGTGAAAGTCTACTTCTGTGATCCGCAGAGCCCCTGGCAGCGCGGTAGCAACGAAAACACGAACGGGCTGCTGCGACAGTATTTCCCTAAAGGGACAGACTTGTCCGGTTATTCCCAAGCTGAGCTCGACAATGTAGCGCTGCGTTTAAATCAGCGTCCACGAAAAACTTTGGGATTTGAGACTCCGGAGGATACACTGCGAGCCAGTGTTGCAATGACCCATTGAGACCGCCCGTCTTATCGGAATGTGGGATGTTATCTGTTTACGTTCGGGGTTACGTCCCGGCCGCACAAGCTATCGCCTCCTTTAATTCAGACATCAAGTCAAGCGACGGTTTCACGCCGACGCACCTTGGAGACGTGATTACGAAGCCCTGTAGGCTGCGATAAACTTGAATTCCGCCGGGCGAGCTTCGATCTGCCTCAAGCAGTCTTGTCCGCAGTCTTCGCGCATCGGCCAGCGCGAGCATTCACTGAGCCGCAGGCAAGGGCTGCCCAAAATCGCCTGCATACCCATAGATTTTGCATCCACTTCAACCATCGCTGCCTCGTGCGTTTCGGGGCAAGTCACTAGTCTTGTCCCCCGAAACCTGAAGTAAACTCGAATTCCACGGATGACGCGCTGTAGCAGATAGGCTGCCAGAATCGCGAGCACGACAACAGCAACTAATACACCGCCGTCGATCACTGCAATGAGTAATTCCATACGTGCCTCCTTCAAATTCCAAGCCGCATGGAGAGCCGTCTCTCTAAGTCGTTAAAGCAGACCACCTTTGCAGAAGGATGTATGTGACCTATATCACTCCAGTTGATGACTTTGCTGGGTGTTTTCAAATAATTGGTCCGTCGAACCCTGAAAGAACAATGGCAGCACGGTTGCCGCTACATCCTGATAAACGGGGCGGTCTCAATGGGTCATTGCAACACTGGCTCGCAGTCTATCCTCCGGAGTCTCAAATCCCAAAGTTTTTCGTGGACGCTGATTTAAACGCAGCGCTACTTTGTCGAGTTCGGATTGGGAATGGACAGACAAGTCCGTCCTTTTAGGGAAATACTGTCGCAGCAGCCCGTTCGTGTTTTCGTTGCTACCGCGCTGCCAGGGGCTCTGCGGATCGCAGAAGTAGACTTTCACATTCGTGGCCACCGTGAAGCTCTTGTGCTTGGCCATCTCCAGCCCGCGGTCCCAGTTCAACGAGCGCCGCAGCGATGTGGGGAGTTTCCGAATGTGTCGGCTCAGCGCGGCCACCACAGAAACCGTGTCTTTGCTGGGCACTTTGACCAGCGTGACAAAACGCGAATGACGTTCCACCAGAGTCGCGATGTGACTGTTCTTGCTGCCGGCAAGCAGATCGCCCTCCCAATGGCCGGGGATGGCGCGGTCCTCGATTTCCGCGGGCCTTTCTCGAATGGAAATAGCATCCACGATTTGACCACTGCGGTGTCCGCTGTCACGGGAGTGCCGCGAGTGGCGGATACGCCGCTTGGATCGAAGATGCTGCATAAGCTCTTCCTTCAGCACTCCGCGCGCTTGAATGAACAGGCTGCGATAAATGGTTTCGTGCGACACGCGCATACTCCCGTCATCGGGATACTAGATCTTCAGCCATCCGGAAATCTGCTGTGGCGACCAGTCCAGAACCAGTCTACCCGCAACGATCTCCTGCAACTTGCTATGGATGGCCAGAAGACACAGTTTAGGCCGCAACGCCGACCGCCAGGCCTGCTGATCAGCTGCACTGGCTCGATAGAGAGGTCGCCCGCCATGGCGGGCGACCTCTCGACTCACCGTCGACACCGCCCGCTGTAGCCCGTAGCAATCTCACGAATCGAGAAACCGGAAGCGATCCCTCGAGAGATATCCTCCCGCTCCGGCAGCGTAAGCGTAAGCACCGAGCGCCGACGGGCGGCCGGAACAATCCCTCCGTGCTGCGCCAACATAAACTGAATGGAAACATGGTCCTTGCTGAAGGCACGACCAATTTCATGCAACGACTCTCCCGCCTTCCAACGGCGCCACATGTCGGTTCGCAGGTTCGCGGAAAGCTTCAGTCGTCTCGCTTGCGCCATAAACACCGCCTTTAGTGAAAAGATTTCTAGCAGATGGTGTTGCATCGACCGGTTGAGGCGGCACCGTTTCTCAGGACCTATCCGGTCCATATGGGCGATTACATCCGTTTTCCCAAGGATCGCCATCCTGCCTGAACGACGCAGAACTGAATGATGATTGCTGGAGACTATTTGGCCTCCCAAGCATTGTGCAAAAGGGAAGAGTGGGCCTTATCATTCTCATGGTTGCGATTCCGCCGGGGATCGACTGATTCGCCTTTCAATTGCGAATGACGCAGGAGCCATCTATGAAGATCACATTCTTGGCCGCCGTGGCATCTTTCTTGGTCATCTCGCCGGGAACACTGGTATCTCCGCCTCCCGCCACCGCGCAGACGCCCAACAGAGCGCAGACAACCCAAAGCAAATCCGGCATCGCCCTGCCGGTACGGAACACGTCGTACGAACTTGCCGGTGAACGTGTTCTGCGTCAGGAGGGAATCGTGGGCGCTTCTCTTCGGGAGGTCTGGACCACTTGCACCACGGCGAATGGAATGCGGACTTATCTCGCGCCAGTGGTTGATTTCGAACTGAGAACCGGCGGCAAATACGAAACGAACTACCAACCGGGAAGCAAAATCGGCGATCCCGGAACGATTCACAACGTAGTGCTGGCCTACCTTCCACAAAGAATGCTCGCATTCAAAATCGGTCTTACCGACAATTTCCCCGAAGGACCGCGGCAGTCAGGGACGCTTTTTGCAGTTCTTGAATTCGAAAAAGTAAGCGACCGAAAAACGAAAGTCATAATCTCAATGGCAGGCTTGGGCACCGGCCCTGAGTGGGATCAAGTCTATAAATTCTTTGAAACCGGCAACGCCTACACGCTCGCAGAGCTGCGGAAAAGATTTGTGAATGGGCCGGTCAAGTGGAAGTAGCGGCACCCGCGAGGCGCAGATTGTCAATTGGACGAGCGCGGTTTCACAATCCATATGACGATTCAAGCAGCCCAATCGACAAGGAGTTCGCAACCCCAAAGAAAAATAGGACCGGGTCCGCGCATATCGGGTGGCCCACCTAAGAAGCGGTGCCAAGTCCTCATAAGGGTGGTCTCAATAGGTCGATGAAACACTTGCTCAAAGGCTTCTATTAAGAGTGTACAAGGCTGATTTCGTTTGCGGGCGTCAATTCAAACAAAACAAAGCCCTGTTTAGGTTCTGATTGAGTACTGCCGTACAGAGCGAGACCCAATGGAAAGTATTGCTAGATCAACTGAGTATGTGGTGTTGCGACGACCGGTTGAGCTGGCACCATTTCTCAGGCAGTGAGAAAGGTATGTTGCCAATTGCAGCTGGAATGGACTAGCATCCACGCATATGGACGATGCACCCAGTTCTTCCGAAGGCATCGACATTATTAGAAATTCCGGATTCACTCGGACGACCACTTCCACCCCTTCTACCCGGAAGATGGAGGGATAAACCAAATACTTTTTTTCGATTACTGGCTCAAAGGGATCGGCACGCTAATCATGGATGAGCCGGTCGTAAGAGCCTACGCCAGTACCGGTGAAGATGGCGAGGGCAGCTCGGGTAATCTGTGGCCTATGACTTTTGGGACGACTAGAATCTAATGACTTACAACTTCCGTGAACCGATCGTCTACTAGAACTTAGGAGGTACAATGCAAGCGTCAATTCACCGAAGTCTGCTGGCGGCTGTCTTCATCGCGTCAAGTGTCTTGCTTTGCAGCGCAGGCGCGCGAGCGCAAGGGCACTGGACAAAGGCTGCGGACTTTCCGGAGCCGATGGAAGAGACGCACGCTGTCACCGCGAACGGCAAGTTGTACGTTATGGGCGGATTCCTCCCTCCCGGTATCGCTCCCGGAATCGTGTACGAGTACGATCCCGCCACCGACAAGTGGACCAAGAAAAAGAACATGCCGCGGCCCATGCACCACATGGCGATGGCCGAATACCAAGGCAGGATTTATGTGATGGGGGGGCTTGTACGCGGGCCAGAACCAGGAGGGTGGGCGCCGATTGACGACGCTTGGGAATATGATCCTTCTAACGATTCATGGAAGTCGCTCCCGCCAATGCCCGGAGGCAAGCGCGGTTCAGCAATTGCCGAGGAAGTTGGCGGCAAGATCTACGTAATCGGCGGCGCATCGACGAATCCCGGATCGAAAGAGGTTGCCCTGTATGCGAATCGCCCCCATCGATCCGTGGGTACGAACGAGGCGTACGATCCAGCGACCCAGAAGTGGGAGACACGAAGCCCGATGCCTACGGCGCGCAACCATGCAGCTTCGGGAGCTGTGGACGGGAAGATCTATGTCATCGCTGGACGGGTTGGCGGGGTCATGATTCCAATTGCCAGCAACACCGATATCGTCGAGGTGTATGATCCTGCGACAGACCAATGGGGCGCTCTGCGACAACGTATGCCCAGTGCGCGAAGTGCAGTCGCCTATGGGACCTACGGCGGAAAAATCTATGTGGCTGGCGGCGAGACGCAGAGCACTGTGGTGAATGGTGTTTTCCGAGCTCTCGAAGCTTACGATCCCGCGACCAACACGTGGAGTATCATGCCCTCGATGCCCATCGGACGCCACGGCCTATCAGGCTCGTTCATCGGCAATGGGTTCCATGTCGTAACCGGCCAGATCTTCAATGGAGAAGGCTCGGCATTTTCCAGCAAGTCACACGATGTGTTCATCGTGGACAAGTAAAACCCGCCACGACCGGAGTTCGCTCCGCAATTGCTTGGACGTTCGATTACATGCGATGGCCGCGTAACATCTCTTCCACTATCCGACGCTTTTCTTCGACCTATCGCGGCCATTTCGTTATTTGTTTACTGGGCTCGCCAATGCCTTGCACGTATGTGTCCAACTTTCCCTTCGTGGACACTTGTTTTCTATCCACGAACGCCATCATCCCCACTTACACTCCCTCCAGACGGTTCACGCGCGACGCTGCCTATAATCTCGTTACCGTAACCGCACCTTGGTGGGTGAGGTGGTGACGAGAGAAGGGGCGCGTAGTCCGGCCTTTGATTTGGAATTTCAGACTGTCCTGCAGTTCGGGGCTGGAAGTGCGCGCCAAGTCTTGATAAGTCGGGCGTTCTCGGAATGTGGGAATTCGGACCGTAACCCGGTGCGATTGACTTTCGGCTCGCGATTCCCCACCTCCCCGTAGTCCTCTTGCCCTATCTCGCAATTTGGAAAGTTCACGTATCTATTTCTGAATCAATATTATAGCTTCGTTTAACTAAGATAAGAAAGGTACGTACGTACTGCCGGCCTGTTACCTCCGTGCCATTGGCCTTCCCCTTCCAAAGGTAGAGACTCATGGGGTCCCCAATTTATGCGTACCGCAGACGAAGTTGACGAGCTTTTAAAGGCACGAGCTGAGATCGATGAGAAGCTCCGGCGGCACAAGAATGCCTTGACGGTGCTGTTTACCGACGTGGTGGGCTCGACTGGCTTCTTTGAGCGCAATGGCGATACGGCCGGGCTAGTGATGATCCATCGCCACGATGAACTGGCCGCGCGCGCCATCCAACAACATGACGGTAAAGTGGTTAAGACGATCGGGGATTCCGCGATGGCGGAATTTCCGAATCCCGGGTCGGCTGTGCGCGCAGCAGTGGAAATCGAGCGCCAGTTTCTAAAGCTGAACTTGACATTGCCGGAGGATCAGCGCGTAGAGGTTCGCATTGGCGTGCATACTGGCGTTGGCTTCCGAAAAGGGAATGATTTATTCGGGGATGTGGTCAACGTAACGGCACGCATCGTGAAGCGCACAGCGCCGGCGCAAATTCTTATCTCCCGCGCGATTTATGAAGTCATATCGGAAGAGACTGACCTGCACTGCCGATGGCTGAACCGGCTCACGATCGACGGGCGCACGGAAAAGGAAGATATCTTCGAGGTTGTCTGGACCGATGAACAAACCCATCGCGACATGCAAGACAGGCGGGCGGGCTCATCCCAAATCCCGACTCGTTATGAAGCCTTATCACAGGTTGGGACTGGCGGGAGCGGCATAGTCTATAAAGCTCGCGACCTCGAAACCGGCGAAATCGTGGCCCTCAAAATTCTCAAGCCCGAGATTGCGTCTGATCCCAGTGTCCAGGAAAACCTGAAAAGAGAGTTGTGCCTCGCTCGCAAAATTACCCACAAGAATGTTTGCCGGATCCATGAATTCAGCCGGTCGAACGGGATAGCCTACACCTCCATGGAACTGGTCGAAGGCGAGTCCTTATCCTCCAGGTTATGTCGCACCGGCCTACTCCCTCTGAACGAGGCGCTGGAGATTGCACAACAAATTTGCGCCGGTCTCCGCGAGGCCCATGCGCAGGGAATTGTGCACCGGGACCTGAAGCCGGCAAACATCATGTTGGACCGGAATGGTACTGTGAAGATCATGGACTTCGGCATTGCGCGTATGGTTCAGCGTGATGGTCCCATGACGGGCACGATTGTCGGCACGCCGGCGTATATGGCGCCCGAGCAGGCTGAAGTCAAACCTGTGAGTTCTTGCACCGACATCTATGCGCTGGGGCTGGTGTTCTACGAAATGATCACAGGGATCGCTGCCTTCGCCGGGGACACTCCCGTCGCTGTAGCCCTGAAGCAAATTCGAGAGTATCCGAAGCGGCCGGGCGAAATTGTGCCGCAGGTTTCACGCGCCATCGATGCTGTGATCATGAAATGTCTGCAAAAGGATCCCGCGAAACGCTTTCAGTCCGTAGATGAATTCGAAAAAGCCCTCGGGAGGGCAGCGAAAGCCAGACGCATCAGCCCCTGGGAAGTCGCCCTCAACATAGGGCTCATACGATCGGAACTTGAGATTCGCAACCGATTGCGGCAAGGATTTGAAAAGGCGAAAGTTTGTTTACACAGGCAAGATTGGGGTCTTCTGGTAAGTATCCTGAAGGACCCTTCGGCGATGCTTGGCGTAACGGGCATGGTCGGGGCCTTAACCGTCTTTCTGTTTTTCGTGGGATGGAAGCCACGTACGAGTAATGCGCAGAACGTGCATGTCCCCAGTCAGAATTCTCTACTCGCCTGCCGCTGCGGTTAATGGCGCCAATCCTGATTTCAAATTGCTTCCGGCACAGTATTCGTTGAACCCGATTACATCGCGTGAGGTTGACCTGAATCAAGATTCCAGGACCGCCAATGGCGAGGCGCTATCGTCCGATTCGGGATTGCCGAATGACAATCATGGATCCCAGCCCGCTGCACCGCCGACCGCCGCTCCAAAGCCGTCTCGAATTGTGAAAGGCGTAAAATCGCCGGTTCCCATGGACGAGAGGAAGGGCCATCCGGGCGAACAACATTCGACACAATTGCAGGCACCCGCGAGCCCACCGCAACCTGAGATCCCGACATCGGCAGGTGCCCCAAGATTTGCATCGCAGCAACCTGCGACAATTTCAGAACAGCCAAACACTGTTTCCGAACCAGCCGTCGAACCAGCGGTCGCGGTGAGCCAGCCAAAGGTTGGCGGGGATGCGACCAAGACGCCCGAATTGTATGTCGAGGTGGGGACGTTCAAGGACGAGACCTGGGCGAATAATGCAGTAGACAAATTAGCCCAGATGGGTTTTCACGCCGTGGTAATCCACAAAAACCTCTTGTGGTTGCAGTCCTATCGTGTCCAAGTTGGCCCATACACGAACCCAAAAGACATCACGGAAGCGCAGCAAAGCCTCTCTTCGCAGGGTTTCAAGGCACATCCGGTAAAATAATCTCTTGCTTGAATTTAAAGAGGAAATGGAATTCGCTATGAGGGTTTGCAGCTCGGACGAGCTTGCCATCAGCACTGTCCTTGACTGTGACCGGGTCGAGATTCTAGTCCAGGAGAAGTGAGAGAGTTTTATATCACAGTCATTGGCTGCGAAATTGAGTTTGGTGGAACCAGGAAGCTATAGGCCGCCGGCACCGAAGGCGTTCGTGCCGCGAATGGCGGATCGCAGGGAGCCGTAGGCGACCGGAGATCCGCCATTCGCAAACCCTGTTCAGTCGGAGGTTGTGGTATAAACTCTCTCGCTCGCCTGGTACAAAAACTCCATCAGGTCAAGGCTTTCCTTGGCCAATTGGGCCTTTCAGAAGTCTCGCTGGATTTGAATCAACCCACCCGGATTCATGACAGAACTTGAAAAATGTACGCAGCCGTTCAAGCCTTTTCCGAGCCGTAATTGGCGCGCACTTCCACACCTCTCGATAGGCTCGCAAATTGTCCAATGAAATCGAAGCGACCATTTTATTGCCAAATTCACTTTTCAGATCCGCTATAAGTAAGAAGGACGTATTTTCGGAGGGATGAGCCCGAGAGCCTTCTTGCCACGCAATCGGCTCGGAACCGATCACCCGCATCGGAGACCGATATGCCTTGAACATTCTCGGATCCCGAGTTCTCCCATTCCTGCACCAATCGTGCAGCGGTTTCCCAATTCGTTGCCTTTAATGATTTGCGGATTCGTTCTCCCCGTACATTTCCATTTACCCAAATGGGGCATTTGCATCTTCGCTGCCCCATGGAAACGTGCGGACACGACTTCAAATGCCTTCGATAAGGCGTCAACATGTACACAGTATGTACGCGGGGAAATCGCTTCCTGCAAACCGCAGGAAACGCATGTTTTAGTATGGCGGAGAGGGGGGGATTCGAACCCCCGTCACCCTTTTGGGGTGAAACTGATTAGCAGTCAGCCCTGTTCGGCCACTCCAGCACCTCTCCGGGGAAAATCAAGCCGAGATTGCGGCACATCGGCGGGTCTGACGCAGGAAAGTATAACACCGAGCGTTGCGAGGAAACTACCTCTACCGTGAGTCGCGTTCCTTTCCAGAATCAATTCAGTAGGGCGGATCCTGGGCGGTGGCCGCGCGGTTTTCGCGAGTGGCCCGCAGCACTCCGCTTTCGTCGGTGAAGAAGTTGCGGAATCCGTAGTTCCCGGCCTTTGTCTGAAGCGTATACGTGCGAATCCTGCCATCGGCTTCGACCGGGCCGGGCGTGTACTGCAGTTGGTAGCTGGCGCTCTGGGAAAGCTGCGCGGCGCCGCGGCCTCGATCTCCGAGCGCGTCAAATTGCCTTGGATAGGCGCCGCCTTCGGCTGAGGCGTAATCGGACAGCGCCGCGTGGACTTCCCGCAACGATTCAACGGCGCGTTCTTCCGCAGCCGCGGTAGGGTTACCCTGCCGCTCCGGCACCACAAACCACAGGAAGCTCCAGATCGCCGCGAGCAGAACGCCAAGCAGTACGCCCCAGCGGAGCAGTATCTTTTTCAGGCCGGGCTTGGCAGGAGGAGCTTCGGCGCCCATGGGGAGCGCGGTCAGGTCGGCGCCGCAATGCGGGCAAATTTCCGTGGCCTGATTAATATCCGATTCGCATTCGCGGCAGGTAAACATGTGTTGGAATCAAGGGTCCGTATGAATCGCGACTCATCGTAACGAAACACGCCTCGGCGAGTCAATTCACCTTTGATCGGGCTTGAGTGCCGGTGGGGAAAACGAAAAGCAGAGGCTCTTTGGCTGTGAGCAGGGACGACGTGGTTGCGAGGTCCAGAAACAAAAAAGGAGGAAGCTGCGGAGGCTTCCTCCTTTCCCGTTCTCCAGGTACGAGGCTGAGACGTCTTAGCTGATCGGCGTGCTGGCGGAAGTTGCGGCGCCGGCAGTGTTCGCGCGGATCACGCCCGACTGGTCGGTGTAGAAATAGCGCTGACCGGTCACGTTAACCGTCGTGGGGGAGGCCGTCAGGGAGTATTGCTGAAACGGCGTAGCCGAACCATACGCGAACGTGTAGCCGCTCTTGACGCCGCTGGCCAAAACCGTGTCAATCAGGTCAGCCGACGTCGAGGACACCGACGATCCCGTTGCCAAATCGGAAAGCTTGGTAGGATAGTTGCCGTAGGTGGTAGAAAACGCCACCGAGGCGGTATTGATCGTGCGCAGCGAACCGACCGCCGACGCTTCGTTGGCCGCCATCTTCGAGCGCAGCAGGTTCGGGATAGCGATCGCAGCGATGATCAGGATGATCGCAACCACGATCAGCAATTCGATAAGTGAGAAACCCTTTTGTTGCTTCTTCATTAAAATCCTCCGACGGCCAGAATTAAAATTTTGGATCTTGCCAAGACCTCGCGGCAATCGTAAGAGAGAGGTGCAATTCGCACGCCAAACGCGGCTAGGAAATTTAGAATGCTTCCATGTCGCGCAACTGCAAGCAGTAAAAAGACTTATGCTTGCACTGGGAGGAAGTAGCAATAAGAGAAAGCCGAAATGGCGGCGCACGGAGAAGTTGAATTGACAATTTGTGTCAATGCGTAACGACGTTTTGCGGCTTTGACGTTTTAGGGCGACACGCGGCGGATCACAGTTCGGCTTGCGCCGCAAGCGCGGGGCCAGGTCAACTCGCCGACGGGGATATTATATATGTACTATTACTAATATAAGTATATACAAATAACGCTAACTTATGGGAGTGCTGGTGGAATCCGCGGTGCCGCTGGAAGTGGCGCGGATCGTGCCGCTCTGGTCGGTGTAGAAAGACCGCTGGCCGCTGGTGCCGGGGACGGTCGGAACGGCTGTGATGGAATAGGCGAGCACGTTACCCGCGGGATCGGCGGAGACCACCTGGAATGAGAATTTGTACCCGGTCTTGACGCCCGTGGCCAGAACGGAATCGATCAGGTCGGCCGAGGCGGACGATGGATTCGGGCTCCCGCTGGCGGGCCCGAG
The DNA here is from genome assembly GCA_963779275.1 of Terriglobia bacterium. Lineage (GTDB taxonomy): Bacteria > Acidobacteriota > Terriglobia > Acidiferrales > UBA7541 > Palsa-360. Next base: position 196,999 of record CAVZXL010000009.1, on the reverse strand, counting down.
GTCGGAAATCTGGTGCGGAAATCCGCCGTACGACATGGAGTACATGACCGCGGTGGAGTTCAAGGTGCGCAGCGCCTCGACGGCGGCGGCTTCGTTCGCCGTCATCTTGGATTTCATCAAATTGGGGATGGCGATGCCGGCAATAATCAAAATGATGGCCACGACGATGAGCAACTCGATCAGGGAGAAGCCCTTGCGGCCACGGATTCGTGTGTTCATGTTTCCTCCAAATGCGGTCTGCAAAATGTCGCGCGGGAACGCGCGCGGAATTCAAATCAGGATTCGTACGGCCCGGAAGCAGGGGCGCTCAGGCCCGCCAAATTACCTTGACGAAACGCTATTCTACACCGGGAAGGCAAGAATAAGGTGACCAGTAAGGTACCGTTTTTGGCCCTACTCGAGCGCTAGGAGTCCTGGTTCGGCTATGATGCATCGAATCGCGCCAGAGCCCGATTTTCCTATGCCACCAGAAGACGCATTCGCTTCTCCGCAGGCTTTTTCGGCGCAGCACTCCCCTTTGATTGCACAGACTCTACGCGGAATCGAATGCCGCACTGCTGGGAGCTGCCAAAAGAAGCCTTTGCCGACGCACTGCGGCGCAGCGCGGAAAAGCGATTCCGAGGCGCGTCCCCCGGCATCCCCGAAATCGGGGCATACTTGAAAACCCTCCATCCCGCGGACCTGGCCCTGGCTTGCGCCTGCGCCGCGGGGATTGAGACCGCCTGGGAATTCTTCATCGCCCAGTTTCGGTCCGAGCTGCGCCAGGCTGCCACCGTCGATCCTGCGCGCATCCGGATCGGCGGATGAAGCCCGCGCCGTGGAGCTGGCTGATTCGATTTACGCGGAACTCTATGGCCTGCGCTCGGATGCGGGCGGACGGCGAAAATCGCTGTTTGAATATTTTCACGGGCGCAGCAAGTTATCCACGTGGCTGCGCGCCGTGCTGGCCCAGCGGCATCTGGACATGATCCGCAATAGCGCGAAAACAGTCTCGCTCGATGCCGAGCCGGAAAAAGAAACGCTCCGCGCCATGACGCGCCGGGAGAATCCGGCCCTTCCCGATCCCGACCGCGAGTGGTATGTGCTGCGGTTGGGGAACGCGCTGCGCGAAGCGTTGGCCGGCCTGCCTGCGCGCGAGCGCATGATCCTGGCGTGCTATTACGTGGATCGGCTGACGCTGGCCGAGATTGGGCGAATGATACGCGAACATGAGTCGACCGTATCCAGGCAGCTGGATCGCACGCGGCGCGCCCTGCGTGAAGGCGTCACCGAGCGCCTGCGGCAAGGCTCCGCCGGCCGCGATGGCCGCGCACCCGAGCCGGGACTGGACGAGGCTCAAATCGAGCGGGCCTTCGAGTATGCCCTGGAAGACTGGCCATTCGATTTGGCACGAGCACTGTCCGGGGAAGATGCTGCTCCCGATCCACCGGGATAGTGGTTCGGGAAGCAGCAATATGCAAGATTTGCATTTTGCTTCGTTCTAAGTTTAGGGTGCGGGCTCGATTTCGTGCCTGCCGGCATAAGGACGAGTAGACGATGGACACACAAGATAAAGACGAATCAAGAGCGCGGCTGCGCGAGGAAGCGCTGGCGCGCCGGATGGGCGAGGCCCTGGACCGGATTTCGGCCACCGGAGCAGGGGAATGCCCGGATGCCGCCCTTATTGCCGCGTACTATGAACGAGCGCTGCAACCGGAGGAACTGGAACAGTGGGAAGGCCACTTCGCGGGCTGTTCGCGGTGCCGGAAGATACTGGCCGTGCTGGCGGCGTCGATCGATGCGCCACTGGCCGAGACGGAAGTCGCGCGGCTCGGCGAACTGGTTGCGGCGGCGCGTCCCGGAAGCGGTGCGCCGGTTCGCCCGTCGAAGGTAATCAAATCCAACCGATTCGACTGGCGCGCCCGCTGGCTGGCTCCTGCGCTGGGCGTTGCCGCGTCCTCGCCGTGTGGTTCGCCATGCGGGCGCCCTGGCGCACACCGGGGCAAGGTCCATCGGAAACCCTGATTGCCCAGGCGCCGAAAAGCGAGCCGCCGCTGGAGCAGGAAACGCAATGCGCCCGGTTTGGACCAGGCTTCCGGGGTGGAATCCAAGAAAGAGCCGGCGTCGTCCGCCGCAGTTGCCGAGAATCGCCTCTCGCAGGGAAAGTTTCCCGCCAGCCCTCCTCCGGAATCGGCGGTAACTAGCAGCGAGAGGGACAACTAAATCGTTAGACCAGCTGAAAGCGAAAGTTGCCACGCCCGAAACGCTATCCAAAAACGAAAGAAAAACCCCGGCGGCAGAAGCCGGGGCCGTCGGCGCGGATGTCCGCCTGCGGCTGCACCCGTGCCACCTCCTGTTGCCGGGCCGCAGCGTCAGGCCGCAAATAGCGCCCCGCCCGCGCCTGTTGTCAATGCGGAAGCTATGTCCAATGTGCCGGCCCCTGGCAAACAAGCCGCAGGGGGAGCTGCCGCCGCAGGCGCTGCTTCCGCGGTCCGGCCCGCCGCCGATATGGCCAAAAGCGCCCAAGAGTTCAGGCATTTTCGGAGGCATGGGCGCCGTCAGCATCGAGTTTATTGAGGCCAAGGCACCCTCGGGACAAGTCTTGTGGCGCGCCGGCACGGGCGGAAAGATCCAACGTTCGATCGATGCAGGAAGCACGTGGGTCGTGCAGGCCAGCCCGTCCCCGCAAGCTTGGCTGGGCGCGGCCCCGATTTCGGACACGGTATGTTGGCTGGTGGGGCGAAACGGCTCCATCGCGCGAACCACGGACGGTGAGCGCTGGTTGCCAATCGCGCCACCGGCTGCTGCCGGTTCATCCGGACGATTTCCGGATTGGACTGGCGTCGCGGCAAACTCGGCGCTGGCTGCGACCATCACATCCAGTGACAATCAGCGGTTTAGGACTGAAGACGGAGGGCAGACCTGGCTGCGGAAATAGCCATGTACGGGGGAGCCGGCCCGGCGCAAAATTTGCGTGCAAGAAATCCGGGCCGCATCGTTCTAAGGGGTGAAGGACGAAATTCGATTTTCACTGGAGACACACGATGCGAATGATCCGACGATTCCGGCTTTCCTACCTTGCGGCACTTGGCGGCCTTGCTCGCTTCCGGGCCATTTCTTTATCGCTGCGCTTCCGCACAAACCGCGGCTCCCGCCGCGGCGCAGGCCGGCGACGGCACCATCACCACGACGCTGGCGGACCAGACCGACCTCGCACTCACCGTGTACAACTCGAACCTTTCCCTGGTGCGCGACGTCCGCCAATTGACTTTGCCCGCGGGGGAATCGCGCCTGCGCTTCATGGACATCGCCGCGTCCATCAATCCCGCCACCGTGCATTTTCGCTCCATGACCGAGCCCGCCAAGCTGAGCGTCGTCGAGCAGAATTACGAATACGACCTGCTCGACCCGAACAAGCTCCTGCAGAAGTTCGTGGGCCGCGAAGTGACCCTGGTGCGCCCGAAGATGGCCGGCGGCTCGACCGAGTACGACGAAGTGAAGGCCACGCTGCTCTCCTTCAATGGCGCGCCCGTGTGGAAAATCGGAAATGAAATTGTCACCGGGCTTTCGTATGAAAGCATTCGCTTCCCGGAATTGCCGGAAAATCTTTACGAGCGGCCCACGCTGCTGTGGACGCTGGAAAATTCCGGCGCGCGGCGCCACAAAGTGGAGGCCTCTTACCTGACGGGGAATCTTTCCTGGAGCGCGGACTACGTGCTGAACGTCGCGAAGGACGAGTCGAACGGCGATCTGGACGGCTGGGTCACGCTGGTGAATCACAGCGGGACCGCGTTCAAGAACGCGCAGCTCCAACTTGTGGCCGGCGACATTCATCGCGTCGTCGCGCAGTACGCCATGGATGAAGATGAGAGCGATTGAAATCGATGGGCGCGGCCGCGAATGCCCCGGCGCCTTTTCAGCAGGAAGCATTCTCGGAATATCATCTCTATTCGCTGAACCGCCGCACATCGATTTTCGATCAGGAATCGAAGCAGATCAGCCTGCTCAACGCTTCGCGCTTTCCGCTGCGGAAGGTGTACGTGGTGAACGGGCAATCGTATTACTACCGCGGCGCGGCGCAGCCCGGCGCGCCCGTGAAGGATCCCGTGCAAGTTTTCTATAAATTCAAGAACGAGGAAAAGGCCGGGCTTGGCATGCCGCTGCCTTCCGGGACCATCCGCGTGTATCAGGCGGATTCGCGCGGCGGGTCGCTGTTTGTGGGCGAGGATCATATCGACCACACGCCGAAGGACGAAGAAATCAGCCTGCACATCGGCAACGCATTCGATATCGTCGCCGAACGCAAGCAGACCGATTACAAGAAACTTTCCGACCGGCTGTATGAATTCGAGTACGAAATCACGCTGCGCAATCACAAGGACGGCCCAATCACAGTGGAAGTGAACGAACCGATCGGCGGGGACTGGGAGATGGTCAGCTCGTCGTACAAATTCACGAAGACTGCGGCGTTTGCCGCGCAGTTCCAGGTGCCGGTGGATAAGGACGGCACGTCGGTGCTGAAGTATCGCGTGCGGGTGAGGTACTGAAGAGCGGCGACTGATGACCGGTGATTGGTAACCGGTGCACGGCCCTTGTGAATCGCAGGTTGAGGCGCTTTTTCTCGGAAGTCAAGAAAAGGCGCCTCTTTACATTGATTACTTCTTCCGGCGCTTGGGTTTTGCGGCCCTGGGTTTTGACGGCGCCGCGGGCGTGACGATGGCTTCGGCTTCGATTTCCACCAGCATTTCCGGCGAAACCATGCCGCCGACCTGCACCATGGCCGTGGCGGGGCGTATTTTCCCGAAAAATTCTCCGTGCGCGCGGCCGACCTTTTCCCATTCGGCGATGTTGGCGACGTACATGCGCGTGCGGACTACGTCTTCCATGCGCGCGCCGGCCTTTTTCAACGCGGATTCGATGTTCCGCAAGGTCTGCACCGTCTGCGCGTAGGCGTCGCCCGCTCCCACCAGTTTTCCGTCCGCGCCGGTGGCCGTCGTGCCCGAAACGTGGACCGTATCGCCGACGCGCACCGCGCGGGAATATCCGATGATGGGCTCCCACGCCGTTCCGGTCGATATGTTCGTTCGCTTCAATTTCATCGCTCCTCCTGGATTCCGGGGCGGTATTGTCCCACGAACATGGCGGCTTCGGGAAACTGGACTTTGCCGGAGCAATGCCCGTAAGCTTGGGTCGCGGACCGTGAAAGATTCAGAGGACGGAAACGAAAAGCAAAAGCAAAAGCAAAAGCGAAAGCAAAAGCTTTAACACAGAGAACACAGAAGAGGGCACAGAGGACACAGAGTGAGGAAGAGTACGGAAAAGGATTTTTGGAAGGAGCGAATGATTGCGCTGCAACAATATTCTTGAGGCCGTCGGACATACGCCGCTGGTGCGGCTGAACCGGCTGACGACCGGATTCGACGCGGAAGTATATGTCAAAGCCGATTACATGAATCCGGGCGGGTCGGTGAAGGACCGCATCGGCATCACGATGATCGACGAAGCCGAGAAACGCGGAGCGCTGAAGCCGGGCGGCACGATCATCGAGGGAACTTCGGGCAATACCGGAATCGGCCTGGCCCTGGTGGGCGCCGTGCGCGGCTACAAACTTGTCTTCACCATCACCGACAAGCAATCGAAGGAAAAAGTGGACCTGCTGAAGGCGCTGGGCGCGGAAGTGATCGTCTGCCCGACGGCGGTCGAGCCCGACGACCCGCGCAGCTACTATTCGGTGGCAAAGAAACTCGCGCGGGATATTCCCAACTCGTTTTACCCGAACCAGTACGAGAATCCCATGAATCCCGAAGCGCATTACCGGACCACCGGGCCGGAAATCTGGGAGGATTCCGAGGGAAAAATCACGCATTTCGTCTGCGGCATGGGTACGGGCGGAACGATCAGCGGCGTGGGCCGCTACCTGAAGGAAAAAAATCCGAACGTTAAAATAATCGGCGTCGATCCCGTCGGATCGCTGTATTACGAATTTGCGAAAACGGGAAAAGTCGGCGTAGCGAAAACGTACGTCGTCGAAGGCATCGGCGAGGATATTTTCCCTTCGACCATGAATTTCAAGATTCTCGACGACGTGGTGCAGGTGAACGACCAGGAATGCTTTATCTGGGCGCGGCGACTGGTGAAGCAGGAGGGAATTTTCACGGGCGGCTCGGGCGGCGGCTGCGTTTCGGGCGCGCTGCGCGTGGCCAAAGCCCTGCCGAAGGGATCCTTCGTGGTTGCGTTCCTGCCCGATACGGGCATGCGCTACCTGAGCAAAGTGTACAGCGACGAGTGGATGCGCGAGCGCGGCTATGTGGATTCCGAAGTGGCGCTGACGGCCGAGGACGTGGTCCGCGCAAAACACAAAACCGGGAAAGTGCGCGACCTGATCGTCGTAGGGCCAGACCAGACCGTTTTCCACGCGCTGCACACCATGCAGACGCAGGATATTTCGCAGTTGCCCGTGTTTGAAAATCAGTCGCCCATCGGCGCGATCTACGAGGATCAGATCCTGAATCTTGCGCTGCAGGGCAAGGATCTGCGCAAGATGGTGATTCGCGAAGTGATGAGCGACGCGCTGCCGACGGTTCCTTGCGAAGCGCCCGTCGAGCGGCTCACTTATTTGCTGAGCCACGAAGAGCCCGCCGTGTTTGTGCAGATGGGGAGCGGGAAATTCGAGATTATTACCAAGTACGATTTGATGGGGACGATTGCGGGGCTGATGGAGCAGAAGCGGTAAATTGGGGAGTTGGCGGTGCGGAATGCTTCGCACTTTAAGAAGGCGACAGGCTGAAGCCTGTCCTACTAAACCCTCAGAAAAATATAAATCGTTTGCGCTTGCGGTATTTCATGGGCTTGGCGTTCGGATCGGGCTGTTCCGGTTCGTAGGGGAGGCGGCGGCCCTCGAATACGGCCAGGGGATTATCGATGGAGCAGGGCCTGCGCGACTTCCTCGCCGCGGCGCTCGGCGACTTTGTCGTATGCGGCGCGCAACTGCAGCGGGCGGCTTTTCAGGTTGTGCGCGTCGCTGGCGACGAAGTGGACGCGGTCCTCGTCGAGCCATTTTTCCGCGTTATGCTGCGCCGCGCTTCCGAATCGCCCGGTCAGGGAGTTCGCGGTGATCTGCACGTAGGCGCCCTGGTGCAGCCAGCGGTACATGCGTTCCGGCTTGGTGCGCAGCAGGGCGTTGCGTTCGGGATGCGTGATGATCGGCGACAGCCCCATCAGCTGCAGTTGGTGCATGGTGCCGTCCATGGACGGCGGGATGGAAAAATCGGCGAATTCCACGAGCAGGTAGTTTTTCTGGTTGATCGTGTATTTCTGCGGATTATTTTGCAGGTCCTGCAAATTTTCAAAATTCAGATGGAAATCGCAGCCGGTCGCCAGCTTCAAGCGGTCGCCCACGGCCGCCTGCAGTTCGTCGCGGCGCTGGCGGATCAATTCCGGATCGAATTTGAAGTCGGAATTGGCAGTGCGGCGTTCCGACCACGTGAGTGACTCCGTCGGCGATGGCCATTTCCGCCATCTGAATCGACGTTTCCATCGTATCCGCGCCGTCGTCCATCCCCGGAAGTATGTGGCAATGAATGTCAACCATGGCAAAAGACTGCTCTTAGGCAAGATACGCGAATCGGCGTGCGGCAAACAATCGGCATTGAACCGGCGTTTTCATTTTCGCAATACGGCCGAAACTTCCCAAAGGCCGATCGCGAAGACCAATACCGCAACCACGCGGCGCAAACCGTGCGCGGAAAGCTTATTTGCCAGGCGCGATCCGGCCACCGCGCCGAAAAAAACTCCGGGCATAATCCACCATCCGGCGGTCCAGTTGACATCGCCCGCGGTGGCGTAATTCAGGAAAGCGAGCAATCCGGTGGGCGGCACCATGGCCACCAGGCTGGTGCCCTGCGCCATATGCTGCTCGTACCCGAAGACCAGCACAAGCATGGGCACCAGGAACACGCCCCCTCCGACGCCAAACAAGCCGCTGGCCAGACCGACGCAGAAGGCCATCAGAAATACCAGGAAGGAGCGTTTGTAGGAAATCATTCGGCGGCCTTCGCGGCGGCCGGCTTGGGAGCGGACTTGCGCCACAACAATATCTGCCGCGACAATCAAGAACAACCCGAACCATTCACTCAGAGCCTGCGACGAAAGTCCGATGGCGAACTTGCTGCCGAAATATCCGCCCAGCAGGATACCCAGCGCGCAGATGATGCCCGCGATCCAATCCACTTTTCCGCGCCGCCAATACATCAGCAGCGCTCCCAAGCCGAGCGGCGGAAGCTGCAGGAACAGGGACGTTCCCTGCGCCACGTGCTGCTGCATGTGCATTCCGTAGACCAGCGCCGGAATCAGAATCACGCCGCCGCCGACGCCCATGAAGCCAACCAGTATTCCGACCGCCAAACCGATCAACGCATAGACCCAGGCCACTCGCTCTCCTTGGAAAGACAGAACCGCTATCTTCGTTCAGTTGCCGGGCATTTCGCAACTTATCTCGTGGATGGGTGCTGTCCTAAATTGAAATTTATTAGAGTAGTCGGAGGTCCGAGCTTCAGCTCGGACATTCACGCTTTGTTTGTTGTGGGTTTTAGCCCCTGAAGCTTCAGGGGTTAAAACCCCTTATCCAGCGAAACTTTTCGTCGGGGCTGAAGCCCCGACCTCCGAAATCCGACTGTTATTCAAATTAGGACACTACCCGTGGATGCGTTTCGTAATGTCTGGCCAGATGCCAGTCTCAAGCAGCCGGGAGGTTCGTTGTCTCTGGCCGCGGGAAGAAGCCGCCTCGCCTGCTATAATCTTCGCTGCGCCGGTGCGCTGCATGAACGCCGGGCGATCCAGGGAAGCATTTCAGGCCGGAAAATGGCTACTTTCTTCATCGAACAATTTGGATGCCGCGCGACGCAAGCCGACGCGGCCGCTCTCGAGCGGCAATTGCGCGAGCGCGGTTACGGCGTTTCGCCGGAAGCGAATTCCGCCGACGTGGTCGTGGTGAATACGTGCACGGTGACGGCCGCCGCGGACCTGCAGGCGCGCCAGGCGATTCACGCCATCCACCGCGAAAATCCGTCGGCGCGGATTGTGGTGACCGGCTGCTATGCGCAGCGCGCGCCGGACGAAATAGCGGCCCTCGCCGGCGTTTCCTGGGTGGTGGGAAATTCGCACAAGCCGGAAATTCCGCGCTTGATCGGGGAGATGAAAACGTGCACGCCGGCAAACGATTCGCCGGAATTTATTCCGGTATCGGCGATTCGCGGCCAATTGTTTTCGCTCGATCAAGGCCCGGCAAAAATCCTCACTGGGAACATACTGGAACAGCGGGAACTGCTGGTCGCGCCGGTCCTCGGCGGCGAGTCGGGGCACACGCGCCCGGTGCTGAAGATTCAGGACGGCTGCGACAAGCGGTGCTCGTACTGCGTAATCCCGCACGTGCGCGGGCGCAGCCGCAGCCTCGCGCCGGACCTGCGTGGTCGAGGAAATCCGCAAGCTGTGCGACGGCGGCGCGCGCGAAGTGGTGCTGAGCGGAATCGATCTGGGCAATTACGGACGCGACCTTTCGCCGCGCGCGGAATTGAGCGAAACGCTGCGGCGCGTTCTGGACGAGACGCCCGTCGAGCGTTTGCGGCTCAGCTCCATCGAACCCATCGACGTGAACGAGGACCTGATTGCGCTGTTTGCGGCGAGCGGCCGCATGGCGCGGCACTTCCACATGCCGATGCAGTCCGGGTCGGACCGCATTCTGGCGGAGATGCACCGGTGGTATCGCGCCGAGCACTACGCGCGGCGCGCCGAACTGGTGCGCGAGTGGCTCCCGGACGCGGCCATCGGCGCGGACGTGATCGCCGGATTCCCCGGCGAGACCGAAGAAGATCATCGCAGCGACGCTGGCGCTGATCGAGCGGCTGCCGCTGACGTACTTGCATGTGTTTTCGTTTTCGGAGCGGCCGGGAACGCCGGCAGCGGACTTGCGCGATCCGGTGCCTGCCGCCGTGATCAACCGGCGGGCGCGTGAACTGCGCGCGCTGGGCGAGGAAAAGAAGTCTGCATTTTTAGAAGCCGCAGGCCGGGCAAACGCTGCGGGCGATCTCGCTGCATCGCAGCAGGAGAAGACGCTTCCGGCCCGTGGACGCGCGCGATTTCGGGAAATTATCTGGATGTGCGCGTCGCGGGGCGCTGGCCGGCCAATGAGTTTCTGGATGTGCGGATTAGCGGCGTGAAGGACGATGCGCTCGTGGGCGCGGCATCCTAGGGCGAAAACTCGAAACCCAACACCTTTAACACAGAGGACACAGAGAGAACACAGAGGGCACAGAGAAAAGCGAGTCGCCCCGATCCTTCCAGCACTGCAACTGAATTTCGTTCCAAGATTTGTTTCCGCTCTGTGTCTCTGTGCCTCCGTGGCAGATATCTGACCGGGATTTACGATTCGAAGATGACCTGCGCGAGGGCGGTATTTCCCGTGTGCGTGATCGTGAGGGCGATGTGCTTTACGCCGAGGCCGCGGGCGATTTCCTGCGACGCTCCGGAAAGTTTCAGCGTGGGCTTGCCGCTGGGCTCGCGGACCACTTCGATGTCCACCCAGCGCACGCCGCGCGCCCATCCGGTGCCGAGGGCTTTCATGGCGGCTTCCTTGGCGGCAAATCGGCCGGCGAAGCGTTCGGCGCGGTTGCGATGTTTTTCGCAATAGGCGATTTCCGCGGGCGTATAGATGCGCTTGAGGAAAAGCGCCCCGCTGCGAGCGATGGCGGCTGCGATGCGGTCGACTTCGGTGATGTCCACGCCCAGGCCGACGATCATTTATCTCTCCGGGGTGCCTTGCCAGGCACGCAAAAGCCGTTGCAAGGTGCGTCTGGAAAGTATACCTTGCGCGCCCGGCAGAGACAGGAACTGACGCGTTACGCTAAAGTGGTGAGTAGGGCACACGGTTTCCATGGCGAGAGCGATGAAAACTCGGACGGCAAGGCGCGGGGTTTCCGCGCGTGGCGCTGCCGCGCCTCGCCGGAAGGAAAATCATGGCTGGTCCGTCGCCGCGCGGGCGGGCTGCAGATTGTGGAATCGCGCGCGCTCGGAAAACTGGACTGGCTGGTGCATGGGTTCAGCACGCGGCCCGGTGGCGAAAGCGTGCTGGATGGCAAGCCGGCGCTGAATCTGGGATTCACGGATTGGGATGAGCGAAGCGCGTGGAGCAAAATCGCGCGGCGTTTTTGAAGGCGCTTGGCGGCGCGCAAAATGCCGCTGGTTGCGCTGCGGCAGTTTCATTCCGACGTGATTTACGTGCCCTCGGCGCCGGCGGCATTCCCGCGGAGGAAGCAACGCGAGCCGATGCGCTCGCGACGCGCACCCCGGGATTGCTGCTTGGCGTGCAGACAGCCGATTGCGTGCCGATCCTGCTGGCGGATACGCGGCAGCGCGCCGTGGCCGCAATTCATGCGGGATGGCGCGGAACGCTCGCGCGCATCGCGGTAAAGGCACTGGGGCGCATGCGCATGGAATTCGGCACGCGGCCGCAGACGTCGTCGCGGCGATTGGCCCGTCGATCGGACGCTGCTGCTACGAAGTCGGCGCGGAAGTCGCGCAGGCGTTCGCCATGCAATTTCCCGCCCGCGGCGGATTGGTTTGACGGCCCGTTCGAGCAGTTGTCGCACGGCGAAGAGCCGCTCTGGCTGCCGTGGCTGACGATGATGCCGCCGGGGCACGTGCCGCCGCCTCCGCGCGTGCAACTCGATTTGCGCGCCGCGAACCGCTGGCAATTGATGGATGCAGGCGTGCCGCGAATCGCAAATCGACGTGAGCGATTTGTGCACCGCGTGCCGCACCGATTTGCTGTTCAGCTATCGCCGCGAAGGAGCGAAGACCGGGCGGATGATGGCGGTGATCGGAGTGCGCGGCGGAAAAAGTAGAACAGGCTTCAGCCTGTTTGCTCTTGCATTTGATTTTCGTCGTGCGCCTATTAGCACTGCGAAGCGCAGACCGAATCACCTTGCCACCCTTATTGCAGAGAGACAAGCGGCCCTGCCGATTCCATCGATGCCAGCTGGCCGCAGGCGGCGAACACATCCTGCCCGCGCGAATAGCGGATGAACGAAGGAACGCCCTTCTCGACCAGAATTTCCTGAAACTTCTCGATGCTCTCCTCGGTGGGCGCGCGATACGGCAAATTTCCGGGATTCCACGGAATCAGATTCACTTTGGCGCGGATGTGCGCGAGCAGGCGCACCACGCGGCGCGCATCTTCGGGCGTATCGTTCACTCCGCCGAGCAAGACATATTCAAAAGTGAAATATTCGCGCGGCCGCAGAGGATATTTCCGGCATGCTTCGAGCAGCACGCCGAGCGGATACTTGCGATTGATGGGCATGAGCGCGTCGCGCTGCTCGTCGCTCGAGGCGTTGAGCGAAATGGCCAGGCTGGGCCGGATTTTTTCCTGCCCCAGGCGCTCGATCCCGGGAACGATGCCGCTGGTTGAGAGCGTGACGTGGCGCGGGCCGAGTCCGACGCCCTTGGGGTCGAGCAGAATGCGCACGGCGGCCATGGTCGCGTCGTAATTGAGCAGAGGTTCGCCCTGGCCCATCAGCACCACGTTGGTCTGCGGCGCAAGTTGCTCGCGATTTTCCTGGAGCGCGACCAGAACCTGCCCCACGATTTCTCCCGCCGTGAGATTGCGGATCAGCCCCAGTTGCGCGGTAAGGCAAAAATGGCAATCGACGGCGCAGCCCGCTTGCGTCGAAATGCAAATCGTCTGCCGGCCGTCGCGCGGCATGAACACGGACTCGATCTGCGCGGGTTTCGCGGCTTCTTTTCCGATGGGGCTTCCGATGGAAAATAGATACCGGATGGATCCATCCACGGACGCGAACCGCCGCAGGATGCGCGGGAGCGTGATGCTTGCTTCCTGCGAAAGCCGCTCGCGCAGCGCCGCCGGCAGGTTGGTCATCGCGGCGAAATCGAATCGCCGCTCCTTGTACAGGGCGTGATAAATCTGCGGCCCGCGATACGGCTTCTCGCCGAGCGACACCACGAAATCGCGCAGTTCTTCCGCCGATTTTCCGAGCAGTTCCACGGGCACTTGCGGTCTCCCTGATGCGATGTCTTCATCTTAACATGCGCATCCGGAGTCGGGAGAGGCTGAGCGGCGCTGTGGCTGGCTATGTCGTGGCGCGATTGTTGGCTCAGCATGCAGGCGTACTTGGATAAAAAAAGAATCGCGTTATTCCGAGCGAAGCGAGGAATCCCTCCTCGGTTTCTCCGGCCCGGCAGAAAGTGGAAGAGGGATTCCTCGCTTCGCCCGGAATGACAACAAGTTGGAGGTTTTCGTAGCCGCAAGCGGCACCGACGCGACTCCCGGCTCGTCCCCTCTCAAATCTTCCAATCCGGCGTGGCGACGTAGGCGCGCGTGATCTCGGAAACCTTCTGCGCGCCGCAATTGCCCATGACCATTTTCAGTTCGCCCTGCAGGATTTCGAGCACGCGATCGACGCCGGCCTGGCCGAACGCTCCCAATCCCCAAAGATAAGGACGCCCGATTCCCACGGCCTTGGCGCCCAGCGCGAGCGCCTTGAAAATATCGGTGCCGCGGCGGATGCCGCCATCGACGAAGACCGGAATGCGTCCGCCGACTTCGGCCACGACTTCGGGCAGCGCCTCGATCGTGGGGCGCAAGGTTTCCGTGGCGCGCCCGCCGTGGTTCGACACCAGGATTCCGTCGAGGCCGTGCTCGATGGCCAGGCGCGCGTCCTCGCGCGTGTCGATTCCCTTGATGAAGAATTTTCCTTTCCAGAATTTGCGCATGCGATCGGCGAAGGCCCAATCCAGCGCGGGGTTCAGGATCGTTACGCCGTTCATGTTGATGCCGTCGTACATGGGAAGCTCGTGCATGTCCGTGAACGGCTCGCCTTTGTGGCAGGCGGCGCATTGCGTCAGGTCCTTGGGGCGCGTGCGCAGGTAGGTTTCGCTGTTGCGGCCGGTGGTGTTATCCACGGTGAGGGCGATCACCGGGCATCCGGCGGCTTCCACGCGCCGCAGGAGCTGCTCGCAGGCTTCCCAAGTGCTTGGCGCGTAGACCTGATACCAGACCGGCCGGCCCAGGGCCTTGTTGACGTCCTCGACGCCGGTGGAGGATGCCGACGAAAGAAACTGCAGCGTGCCGCGCGCCTTGGCGGCTCGTGCGACGGCCTCTTCCCCGTTCGGCCAAAACGCTTTGTGCGCCGGAAGTCGGGCACAGGAAGAGCGGGCTGTCGTAGACCGTGCCGAACAGATCGACGTGCATGTCGACTTTCGTGGCGTCGCGCAGGCGGCGCGGACGCAACTGCACGTGCTGGTATCCTTCGCGATTGGCGCGCAGCGTGGCGTCGTCGTCCACGCCGCTCACCATGTACGCCCAATGGCTGTCGCGGACCTTGCGGTGAGCGGCTTCCTCAAAATCGAAAACGTCGAGAGCCTCGGCCAGGCGCGGCGATTACATCGGAAGCCGGCCGGGTGCTTTCTGCGAGGCAGCTCTGCGCCATGGCGCTTTGCCTGAGGAACGCGGCGACTCCGCCGAAAGCGGCGACGTACGGGCTTGCGGCCATGAATTTCAAAAATTCGCGACGGGCCAGGGAGGTCGAGGGAGTGTCGTCTCATAATGGTTGCGAATGGTAGCGCCGGAGCGGGAAGCAATGACAAGCGATGGCCTTCCCATTCCTGGTGTACCATTCTTTCCCTCGGGTTCATCCAAAGTGTGTGCGGAAATGGCGCGGCGACAAATCTGGAAAGGATCGAAATGAAGAAGCGCAAACTGGGCGGCTCGGATCTGGAAATTTCTCCGTTCGTATTCGGCGGAAACGTGATCGGCTGGACCATCGACGAGGCCACGGCATTCACGCTGCTGGATGCGTTTGTGGCCGCGGGATTCAATGCCATCGACACGGCCGACAGCTATTCCCAGTGGGTGCCCGGGCACGTCGGCGGGGAATCGGAAACGATCATCGGCAAATGGCTGAAGCGCGAGCGGGAACCGGGACAAAGTGATCGTCATGACGAAAGTGGGCTGGGATCGCGGGCCGGGGCAAAAGGGATTGTCGCGGGACTACATCCTGCGCTCGGCGGAAAATTCCCTGCGCCGGCTGCAAACCGACCGCATCGATTTGTACCAGTCGCATGTGGATGACGCCGACACGCCGCAGGAAGAGACTCTGCGAGCCTATGCGGATTTGATCCAGCAGGGCAAGGTGCGATTCATCGGCGCGTCCAATCACAAAGCCGATCGTTTGGCTTCGGCGCTGGATGTCAGCGCGAAACTCGGCCTGCCGAAGTACCAGAGCCTGCAACCCAACTACAATCTCTATGACCGCGAGGAGTACGAAACGCAGCTCGAGCCCGTATGCCTGAGGCAAGGCTTGGGCGTCATCAATTATTTCCCCCTCGGCGGCGGATTTCTCTCCGGAAAATACCGTAGGAAGCGGACATGGCCGACAAGGCTCGCGCCAGAACCGTGAAAAAATATCTGAACGAGCGCGGGATTGAAAATCCTGGACGCGCTTGGACGAAGTCGCGAAACGTTACGGGCGCGACGCCGGCGCAAATTTCACTTGCGTGGCTGCTGGCGCGTCCCAGCATCACCGCGCCGATAGTGAGCGTCACGAATCTGAAGCAGCTGGACGATCTGATCGCTTCGGTCGAACTCAAGCTGGACCAGTCCTCCATCGAACTGCTGAACCGGGCCAGCGCCTATGGAGCCAGCGCCGCGAGTTGAATTGAGGAACACGTAGCGCCGGCGTCTCGCCGGCTCGTTTGCGAACGTTGAAGGGATGCAACACTGCCGGGGATGCTGGCGCTACGAAATCCGATTGTCGTTCCGCAACCCTGATTCGCGTTCGCCGCTCCGCGTGTGACACAATTACAAAATGGCTCAACCTGCGCGCGACATTGAGAAAGCGGTGCTTCCGAACGGACTGATGATCGTCACCGAGAAGATGCCGCACGTGCGCTCGGTGTCGGTGGGGATCTGGCTGGGCACGGGATCGCGCGGCGAATCGCCCGAACGCAACGGCATCGCGCATTTCATCGAGCACATGGTCTTCAAGGGCACCGAAAAGCGCACGGCCGAGGAAATCGCGCAGACCATGGACGCCGTGGGCGGGATGATGGACGCATTCACCGCGAAGGAAATGACCAGCTTCAATGCGAAAGTTCTCGACGAGCATTTGCCCATCGCCTTTGACGTCCTCTCCGACCTGGTCTTGCGCCCGCGATTTGACGACGCCGACATCGCCAAGGAAAAGCAGGTGGTCCTCGAGGAAATCAAGATGGACGAGGACAACCCCGAATACCTGATTCACGAGCTGTTCACGCAAAAATTCTGGCGCGGGCACCCGTTGGGGCTGCCGATCCTGGGGACGCCGGAAACGGTGCCGCAATTTTCCAGCGCCGCGCTGCGCGAATGTTTCGCATTCGTGGTATGCGCCGAACAACACGGTGATCACGGCGGCGGGAAATCTGGAGCACGCGCGCCTGGTGGACCTGGCCGCGCGGGAATTTGGCGGCGTGGCGCGAGGCGGCTCGGAAACGGCGCGCACGCCGCCCAAAACGCACCCGGGCATCGAACGCCGCCACAAGAAAGAGCTCGAGCAGGTTCATCTGGTGATCGGCGTGCCCTCCTATCCGCTGGCGCACGAGCGCCGGTACGCGGCGTCGCTGCTGAATATCATTCTGGGCGGCGGAATGTCCTCGCGGCTGTTTCAAAACATCCGCGAGCGCCAGGGCCTGGCATACGCGATTGGCAGCGATCTTTCTCCCTACACCGACGCGGGCCTGCTTTCGGTGTACGCGGGAACTTCGCGGGAATCGGCCGAGCAGTTGATCCGCTCGGTGATCGGGGAGTTCCGGCGCATCCAGGCGGAAGCCGTCAGCGTCGAGGAGTTGCGCCGCGCCAAGGATCACCTGAAAGGCTCGATGATGCTTTCGCTGGAGTCGACCAGCGCACGCATGTCCAACCTTGCGCGGCAGGCCATGTATTTTCACAAATTTCTCTCGCTCGACGAAATGCTCGACTCGATCGAAAAAGTGACGCGCGAGGAGATTCTGGAAATCGCGCGCGATTTCTTCGCGCCGGGCCGGTTCGCGCTCACCGTTCTGGGCGATCTGACCGGATTCCAGGCGAAACCGAGTTGCTCGGATGGGATAGCTAGCTGAAAGGTTACAGTTGAGAGGCAAGAGTTCTCCCTCCTGACGGCTTTCACTAAACCCTAATCTCTCGACTCTTAACTCTCGACTCTTAACTTTTACCTGCCGTCTCCGATTGACGCCGTCTCAACACTTTGTCATTATTCCGTGGGCCGTGGATTTGCCGGGCCGGGTCTTCGGGGAGAAACTATCAGCCTGCGCGTCACCATACTGGGATCGGGGAGTTCGGGCAACTGCACGCTGCTCGAAACCGAGCGGACGCGTCTTCTGGTGGACGCGGGTCTCGGCAAAAAAGAAACGCTGCGGCGACTGGCCGAAGTCGGCCGCCAAGTCGACCGTCTCGACGGCATTGTCATCTCCCACGAACACAGCGATCATATCGGATCGCTCGCGCAAGTGCTGGGCCAGTGGCGCAGCCACCGTCTATCTGACCGAGGCGACGCACACCGAGGTCCTGCGCATTCTGCCGGAAACTTCCCATAAGCGCCTGGATCGCGTCGAGCACATCCGCGCCGGGCAGCGGTTCATCGTCGGCGACATTGAAGTGTCTCCAATTTCCATTCCGCACGACGCCGTGGATCCGCTGGGATTCACATTTCGCGCCAACGGCACGAAGGTGGCCATCGTCACCGACCTGGGCTATTTGCCCGAACTGGTGAAAGTGCACCTGCGCGATTCCGACTGCCTGATGCTGGAATCCAATCACGATCTGGACATGCTGAAAGTGGGGCCGTATCCCTGGCACATCAAGCAGCGCGTGATGAGCCGCACGGGACATCTTTCCAATCACACGGTGAGCGAGTTTTTTTCCGACGACGGAGGCGTTCGACGGGCGCGCGCGCTACGTGGTTCTCGCGCATCTTTCCGATGAACAACAACAATCCCGACGTGGCGCGCATCTCGGCCGCCGAAGCCCTCGCGCGGCGCACCGGCCCCGCGGCATTTTCCGGCGAACTGATCGTCGCTTCGCAATCCACCCCGCACCCCACTCTCGATTTGTAAATCGCGCGGCGAATCAAATCCGAAGGAGCAGTCATGAGCGAACTACTGACGGTGATCGCACAAATACGCGCAAAGCCGGGCCAGGAGGCGCGGCTGCGGCAGCAGTTGCGCGGCCTGGTGGCGCCGACGCGCGCCGAGGCCGGGCTGCGTTTGCTATGACTTGCACGAATCGAATACCGAGCCTGGACTTTTTGTGTTCTACGAGACCTGGAAGAAGGAAGCCGACCTGAACGCGCATTTCCAGACGCCGCACATGCAGGCCTTTCACGAAAAAATTCCCGATCTGGTGGATGGGTCGATCGAAATTACGAAGTGCACGAAATTCTAGAAGCTATTCGGCTCTGTTGACATACTCAGTGATGGTCAGACCTGCGTAGCCCGTCTTCAGAGGCGGGGGTTTCTTCGCCCGCGGCAACTAAACCCCCGCCTCTGAAGAGGCGGGCTACAGCAATGGCAAATCGGGGGTAAGCGTCAATTATTCGCATACCGCCGGAAAAAGGAATTCGGTTTCCAGGCCGGCCTGGCGCCGGCGTTCGCGACGCGTTCGATCATGGCTTCCACCAGCAGATTGAACTGCGCCGCGGCTTGCTTGTCCACGGGCTGCTCCAGATCGTCGGAAGGCGCATGGTAACGGTCGGTGAGCCACTTTTTTGCGATGGCCTCTTCCGGCGATCCCTTTTCGTTTCCGAAATCCAGCATCACGGACGGAATTCCCTGGCGCACGAAGCTGTACTGGTCGCTCCGGATAAAAACATTGCGCGCGGGATTGGGATCGGGCTGTGTCTCGATTTCCATTTGCGCGGCCACCGCGCGGGCATCGTCGCCCAGCGTGGATTCGTCCAGCCCGTACACGGTCGTGAGTTTAAGGGGATACAGCGGCAGGAACATGTCCGTATTGATATCCGCGACGATACTGCGTTCCGGCACGGTGGGATGCGTCGCAAAGTATCTGGACCCGAGCAGCCCTTTTTCTTCTCCGGTCACCACCACGAACAGGATCGACCGCTTCGTTTTTATGTTCTGCTTCCTTCAAGTGGTCGGCCACTTCCAGAACCGAGGCCACTCCCGCCGCGTTGTCCATCGCGCCGTTGTAGATCGTGTCCCCGTTGATGGGCTTGCCGATTCCCAGGTGGTCGATGTGCGCGGACATCACCACGTATTCGTCTCTTCAATTTCGCGTCGGAGCCCGGATAGATGGCGGCGAGATTCTGCGATTCCACGCTGCCGCGCTGGACCGCCGTTCGCGCTTTAATCCTCGCTGGAATGCGCGAATCGCGGAATTGCTTGCCCGACTTCGGCCATGTCCACCAGTTCATCGAAGCCGTGGCCCGTGCCCGCGAACAGTTCCTGTCCGCATGGGCCGGATTCCAGGTGACGGCAATCTGTTCGCCGGCGGTTTCATCCATCCCGGCGCGGCCAGCTTGCATGGTCATCTGAAACCGGTTCAGCGCGATCCTGGGCCAGGGAATATCCATGTGATGCGGATTCAGAATGGTGATCGCGCCGATCATTCCCGCGCTTTTCAGCGCCGCCCAGCGCTGGGCCGCCGACTGATAATGCGCCGCGAGCGCGCTGGACATCGAGCTGGGAGCGCCCGCGATGTACACGGCGATCTTTCCCTTCGTGTCCATCCCAGCGAAATCGTCGTAATCTGACGTCCGGCGCGCGCAACCCGTAGCCCACAAAAACCAGCCCGGCGTCCACCGACGGCGCCGGGTCCACGCGCGTGCCGATGTTGGCGTCCTCGCCGAGTTGCATGGCCTGTTCCTTGCCGCCGTTCACCAGCGTGAGGCTCGAATCGTTCTCATCCAGCAGCAGCGTATTGAACCTCACGGGCTGGATGTAGCCTTGCGTGCCGGCAGGCTTCAGGCCGTCACGCGGAATTGCTCGGCGACAAATTCCGCGGCCTTGCGATGGCCTTCGCTGCCGGTGTTGCGGCCCTCCAGTTTGTCGGAGGCGAGAAACTCCACGTACGACCACCAGCGCGTTCCATCCGGACCGCCGGCGGCCAGCAGGGAGCAAGCCGCCAAGGCCATTGTCGCCGATGGCCAGAATTTCGTTTTCATCGCATTCTCCTTGCCGCGCGATTGTTTGTTCCGCGAATCGAGAACTGCAATTTCGATTCGCGGGCTTCGCAAGCGGCGTTCCATGCGATTGCCGCTTTCCGGATCGACGAGGAATAGTTCGGAGCGAACGGGGCTCTCGAACTTGCGGAACGATACACCCACGGCCGGTTTACTTCAATGCGGAACCGACGCCGTGTAGACCCGGTACCAGTCTTCGGTAATTTCGCGCTGCGCCTGCTCCAGCGTCAGGCTCCCGGCGCAAACTTCCGCGTGCAGATAATTTTCCACTTTGTCCTTGGCGTGCGCCCCGCCGTCGGCGATGGACGTCTCGAACGGTTCGGGCCAAAGGTTTTTCGGGTCGGTGGGATTGCCGCCGAGTTCGAGGGGAATGAAGTGGTCTTCCTCGTAATCCCTCAGCTTGGAATCGGAATAGCCGTATTCGTCGATCTGCTCGACTTTCAGGCGATTGGTGTAGCTGGCCTCCGGGCGGATGGATTTCGTGCTCCATCGCGGATTGCAGATGGTCTGGCGGATATTTTCCTGCGTGATGTCCGGATTCACCGCGCCGGGAGTTCGCGCGGGATCGGGATAAATATCCGCGGGGCCCACGTGGGCCTGGGGCGGCTCGTTGCCGGCGGGCGATTGATTCACCAGGGAAGGAAATTCATGGCGGACGAGCCAGACCAAGAAGATAACAGCAACGTACAATCAGGATCAGGAGCGTGATTTGTTTCGCGTTCCGCATCGCTGCTAGTTTATCCCAGGTTGGCAATTGGCGCTGAGCCCTCGCTGCAGTCTTTGTAGCGCCCGCCTCAGGCGGGCACGACTTGACGGGGCACGCCTGCACTGGCTACCTACCTGTCGCGGCTCTGCAGATGCCAAAGCCCGCCGCCACGACATCCGGCCGGTGAATTCAGGTATTATTGAACAGGGATTTCCCCACTCATATTTTCTTATCCGCCGCGCCTCGATTCCGGGGCGCGCGCTTCCAGGGAGCCGAGATTGATTTCACGATACACGCGCGAAGAGATGGGCAAGGTCTGGAGCGAAGAGGGCAAATTCCGCCGCTGGCTGGAGGTGGAACTGGCCGCCACCGAGACGCTGGCGGCGAGCGGCATCGTGCCCGCGGAAGCGGCCGCGAAAATTCGCGAGAAGGCGCGCGTCGACGCCGGCGTCGTGAAGCGCATTGCGGAACTCGAAGCCAAGGTGAAGCACGACGTGATCGCCTTCACCATCGCGATCGGCGAAACCATCGGCGATCCGGAAGCCGCGCGGTGGCTGCACTACGGACTGACCTCCAACGACATTGTGGACACGGCGCAAGCCCTGCAGTTGCGCGAAGCCTCGCGCCGCATCGAACACGGCATGATTCGTTTCGGCGAAGTGCTCGAGCGCCGCGCCCAGGAATTCCGGCACACCCCGCAGATCGGCCGCACCCACGGCGTGCACGCCGAACCCATCACCTTCGGGCTGAAAGTCGCCAACTGGTTCGCCGAAAACCGCCGCAACCTCGAGCGCTTCGGGCAGGCCGCGCGGCAAATGGCCGTCGGAAAAATTTCCGGAGCGGTGGGGAACGCTTCGCACCTGGGCACCGACGCGGAGGCCGCCATCTGCAAGCGGCTGGGTCTGGACGTGGCTCCGGTGGCTTCGCAGGTGATTCAGCGCGACCGCCACGCGCAGTATCTTTCCGCGCTTGCGATTCTCACGGCCACGCTCGAAAAAATCGCCCTGGAAATCCGCCACCTGCAGCGCACCGAAGTGCGCGAGGCCGAGGAACCCTTCGGCGGCGAGCAGCGCGGCAGTTCGGCCATGCCGCACAAGCGCAATCCGGTGTCGAGCGAGCAGGTTTGCGGCCTGGCGCGAGTGGTGCGCGCCAACGCCGGCGCCGCGTTTGAAAATATCGCCCTGTGGCACGAGCGCGACATCTCGCACAGCTCGGTCGAGCGCGTCATCCTGCCGGATTCGACCATCCTCGCCGATTATCTTCTCGCGCGCATGACCGACATCGTTTCCGGAATGCGCGTCTTTCCCGAGCGCATGCGCCGCAACCTGGACGCCACCGGCGGCCTGGTTTTTTCCGGCCAACTGTTGCAGGACCTGGTCGAGTCGGGCGCCGCCCGCGAAGACGCTTACAAGTGGGTGCAGGAGCATGCCATGGCGGCGTGGGAAACGGAAACCAATTTCCGCCAGCGCGTGGTCAACGATGCGCGCATCAAGGTCTTTCTGGACCGCGAGGCCCTGGAACGCACTTTCGACCTGAATCGGCAGCTTCGTTACGTGGACGCGATCTTCGCGCGGGTCTTCGCCTGAGAATTTTCTAATCTCGAATTGAATTCCGAGGCGTGTTTCGCCCTGGCGCGCGAGTAATGTTCCTGTATTGAACTTCGGCCTGGCTGGCAGCGCCGCAACCTCTTGACACGCCTGCCGCAACGTCTGAAACTACATCTCCCCTTCAGATTCATCTTGCTCATCCGTCGTGCGGGAATCTGCCCTCTTTGCCGTCTCTCCCGCATACCTTTCGGCTGGAGGATATCGTGTCGTTCAAAGGAACACTTTCAAGGAACTATTCTGGTCGCGGATGACAACGAAGCGATTCGCGACCCGCTGACCGAAATGCTGCGCCTGCAAGGCTACCGGGTGATCGCCGTGGACAACGGAGAGCAGGCGCTGCAGGAAATTTGCTCGCAACCGGTGGACCTGGCGCTGCTGGACGTGATGATGCCGGGCCAATCCGGCTTCGCGGTTTGCCGCGCCGTGAAATCCCGGCCGGAGACGCGCCTGATTCCCGTCGTGCTCGTGACCGGGCTGGGCAGCGCCGACGACCGCATTCGCGGCATCGAAGCGGGCGCGGACGATTTTCTGAACAAGCCGGTGAAGAAGGAGGAGTTGCTGGCGCGCGTGCGGTCCCTGGTGCGCCTGAAGCGTTTCACCGACGAGCTGGAAAACGCGGAGACCGTGCTCTGCACGCTGGCGCGCAGCATCGAGGCGAAGGATCCCTACACCGAGGGCCACTGCGACCGGCTGTCGCGCTACACCGTGTCGCTTGGCGAAACGCTGGGCCTTTCCGGCGAACAGCTCGTGGCCCTGCGCCGCGGCGGCATCGTGCACGATATCGGCAAGGTGGCCGTGCCGGAATCCGTCCTGTTGAAACCGGGCCCGCTGGACCCCGTCCGAGCGCAAAATCATGGAGCAGCACACCATTGCCGGCGAACGCATTTGCGCGCCGCTCAAATCCTTCCGCAACGTCCTTCCCATTATCCGCTCGCACCATGAAAAACAGGACGGCACGGGATATCCGGACCATTTGAAGGGCCGGGAAATTCCGCTGACCGCGCGCATCCTGCAAACCGTGGATATCTACGATTCGCTGACCACCGACCGGCCTTACCGCAAGGCCCTGTCCCAGGAAACAGCGATCGAATTGATGTGGGAAGAGACGCGCCGGGGATGGTGGGACCCGGACCTGGTCGGCGCATTGCAGGAATTATTACAGGAATCGCCGCTGGCATTTTCCACCAGCGCGGCATAAAACGATTCTTGTGAATTAATGTCTTGTGGGTCGCGGCTTCAGCCGCGACGTTCCGAGTCCACAGAGGAGGGGCTTCAGCCCCTGTCGGCAGATCACACGCGCTGCACGTAGCGCGCTTCCGACGTATCCACCCTCACCTTGTCGCCGGTATTGACGAACGGCGGCACTTGAATCGTAAGCCCGGTCTCGAGTTTCGCGGCCTTCATCACCGCGCTGGCGGTGGCCTTCTGCACGGTCGGTTCGGTATCGACCACCGTCAGGTCCATCGTGTCCGGCAGCACCACGCCGATGGCTTTCTCTTCGTAGAATTCCAACTTCACCGTCGTATTCGGAATCAGGTAATACACCGCTTCGCCCAGAATGTCGGCGCCGAGGTGAAACTGCTCGTAGGACTCCGTGTTCATGAAGTGATAGCCTTCGTTGTCGGAGTACAGATACTCGTGCTCGATCTCATCGAATACGGCGCGCTCCAGATCGTCTTCCGCGCGGAACCGGTAGTCGATGATCGACCCGCTGCGCAGGTTGCGCATCTTGGTGGCCATGGCGGCGCGCTTGTTGCCCGGAGTGCGGTGCTCGACGCTGTGCACCGTGTACAGGTCGCCTTCATGGCGGATGGTCATTCCGGGACGCAGTTGTGTTGCTCGCATTTCATTCGCTCCTGATGCCTACGGGGTCGTGCGGCAGGCCGCTAAAAGAGTGCTCACAAACGCTGTTTGTGGGTCACGGCTCCCGCCGTGATTTTTCTGGGTCCGGCGGATCGCGGCGTTAGCCCCTGAAGACCGGTCCGGCCCGTACCAGCCATCGACGTAAGATTATAAGCGCCGCGGTGACATGCGGTCAACGGAAGGGAAGCCGGATTCAGAACGGGGCGTCGTGGATCACCCGCGGATTTGGAGTACAATTGTCCCCGAATCGAAATTAACTGCAGGAGGAAACATGGCGGAACCCACCTACGAGGAACTGCAAGCCCGGGTTGCTGAACTCGAAAAAAAAACGGCTCGCAGGACCGGCGAACTGGATTTCAAAATCGGCGAAAAAGGCGGCGTGAGCGTCTATGGCCTGGGCCGGTTTCCGGTCACATTGTATTACGAGCAGTGGATCAGGCTGCTGGACACCGCGCCCAAGCTGCGCGAATTCCTCGAAGAAAACAAGAGCAAGCTGAAGCTGAAAGAAAAGTAGCCGCGCGGAACCCGTTGCCGCTTTCGAGGACGCCGACGATGAAACCGGCCGCGCGCGAGTTTCAAGCCACGCTGGAACGCATCGACTCCCCCTTGAAATGGGTGATGGCCCGCATCCCGTTCGACGCCGGAAAAGTCTGGGGAAAGCGTGGCCAGCTCCGAGTGAAAGGCGAAATTAACGGCTTTGCATTCCGCGCCTCGCTGTTTCCCGGACGGCAAGGGCCGCCACCGGCTCCTGGTCACCAAGGCGATGCTGTGCGGCGCCAATGCGGCGCCGGGCATGGCCGCCAAGTTCCGGATCGAGCCGGACAGCAAGCGCGCCCGTGGCCTGCCGTGCCCGCCGAATTCAAGCGCGTGCTCTCCCAGGAACGCTCCCTGCAGCGATGGTATTGAAGGCCTGAGCTCAATCCATGCAAAACGAAATCTGCAAATGGATTGTCCCAGCCGAAAAGTCCAGACGTCCCGCGCGCGCCGCGCCGAACAGATGGCGGAGCGTCTTCTCTCCACGATGGAAGCGGAGCAGCGAACTTCCACCCGCCATCCCTGGAAATCGCCTTGCGGCAGAAGCCCCTCAAGCGCATGAAGGCTGGCAGCTGATGTCCCCCGCGCGCCGCCGCCGCTATTTGCTGGGAATTTTCTACTATCAATCCGTGGAAGCCCGCTCGCGCCGCACAGCGAAAATGCTGGAAGAAGCGGCGCAACTCGCCGAAAAAAGAAGAAAGTAATGAGTGCTCCGAATCTTAAGTAACGAGGGAATCTCTCTGTGACCCTCCGTGCCCTCTGTGTTAAAGCCTTTGACTTTCCACGCCAGAGTGCGCAGAAACGCCATATCCGGGATAGCCGCCACGCAAATCTCACTGCGGCCGCGCTTTCTCGCGCTCCGCTTTTCCCTCGGCCATGATTTTTTCGATCTCGTCCGGCGGTGCGCGGCAGGCGCGCCGTCAGCAATTTGTATCCGGTGGGCGTGATGAGCACGTCGTCCTCGATGCGCACGCCCAGATTTTCCTCGGGAATATAAATTCCCGGCTCGATGGTGATGACCATGCCCGGCTTCGAGCGGCCGCGACGGCCCGCTGGGATCGTGGACGTCCAGCCCGACGTGATGGCTCAGCCCGTGAATATAATATTTGCCGAGCGAGTGCCCTTCCTTGTCCTTCCCGTGCGAATCGATGTACTCCATGGCGATTTTCTGCAGGCTCGTGTCGCCCTGCCCGCCGATGGTCATGCCCGGCTTGAGCGCCGCAAGCGCCGCGTTCTGCGCGCCCAGAACGATCTCGTAAATCTCGCGCTGGCGCGGCGAGAATTTTCCGTCCGCGGGAATCGTGCGCGTGATGTCCGCCGCGTAGCCCGAGTACTGCCCGGCCACGTCGAGCAGCACGACTTCGCCGCCGTCGATCTGCCGGTCGAGCTTGTTGTAATGCAGCACGGTGGAATTGAAGCCCGAGCCGACGATCGGAGCGTAGGCCTCGGTCTCGCATCCGGCCGCCGCGTGAATCTCCACCATCTTCGCCGCCACCTGATACTCGTATAGCCCCGAACGCATCATCTTCATGGCCGCGAGTTGCGCGTCGATCGAAGGGTCGATGGCCTTCTGGATCAGCGCCAGTTCGCCCGGCGTCTTGATCGCGCGCAGCGTGCCCACCGCGGAGGAGACATCCTTCAGCGTCGCGTGCGGCGCGGCGCCCTTCACCCAGTTGGACCAGTTGGCCGCGTGCGGGTAGCCTTCGTCGTGCGGGCCCGGCAATTCGGTATAGATCTCGGGAAAATCGCGGCTAAGCGTCGGCGAGCGTTTCGTGCAACTTCGCGAACGGCTCGACATCGGCGAACCCGGTTTTTTCCTTGATCCCCGGATCGTCCGGCCCGATGCGCGGCCCATTCCATTTTTCCTCGGCCAGATCGCGCGGCGGCAGGTACAGAATTTCGCGCGGCCCGGTCCAGCCCTTCTGCGCGGCCGATTCCGGCACCAGCAGCATGGCCGCGCCTTCCTCGTTGTGCCCGGTAAGGTAGTAGAAATTTTCTTCCTGCATGAAGACGTAGGAGGGATTCGCTTCCTCGTGCCCCGTGTAGCCGAACAGGACGACGGGCGCGTTGATCGCGGCCTCAAGTTTCGCGCGCCGCTCGGCGAAGACGGCGTTCGGCTCGCGCTCCCAAGCCGCCGCAAGCGGCGCCAGCGCTGCGAGACAAGCGAGAAAGAAGAGGAAAATGAGGCTGCCACGTAAGGTCATGATTGTCTTTTCATTCCGTTCACCTCGCCAGTTCACTCATGCAAAAACATATCATGTTGCGTGCGAGCAGATTCTCCACTGCCCTCGCCGTCGCTTTAGGCAGCCACCCTGCGCCCCCCGCACCGTCATTTCGAGCGAAGCGAGGAATCCCACTTGAGTTTGCATGCCCGGCGGAAAAGAAGGAGGGATTCCTCGCTTCGCTCGGAATGACGAGCGGAGTGTTTTTTGCTCGTACTGAAGAGATGTGGTTCCCGGATGTCCTGGCATTCTTGCGCGGACCATGACGATTAAAACCCCGGCGCGCCGGAAGCCGCAGCGCGCGCTTCGGCAGGCGCCGTCGCCGGCCGCGCGCCGAAGCGCAGCCGCTCGATCCAGCCCTGCGCCACCGACATCACGCCGGTATAGAGGAATCCCCAGACGAACAGGAACAGGAACGGCGCGGTGGCGTAATTCTCATTCTGGATGGCGTACACGATGGTCAGCGCGAAGTAGAGGCCCAGCCCAATTTCCAGGTACGGCATCCATCCGGCCTTGTTGCGATAGAGTTTCTTCTTCCACGTGCCGGTCTGGCCGTCGATATTGAATTTCGGCGTGCGCGCGAATTCCGATTGCATGCCGAAAATCGCTTCCAGCACGGCCTTGGCGTTGCGCACCGAAAGCCCGATGCCCACGGCCATCACGAACGGCATGTAGACGATCGAGCGCTTCCATGTTTTCGGATAAAGGCGCGCTGCGACGCCAGGTAAAATCCGGAAATCGAGCAACTCGACGCGATGAACAGCGGCAGGTCGATGAACAGCATCTGGAACCAGCCCTGATAGAACCGCACGATCATCGCGGGCAGCAGCAGCGTCGAGAGCACCACCATGAACGGGTAGCTGATATTGGCCGTCAGGTGAAACACGGCCTCGGCCTTCACTTGCGTCGATTCGTTCGAGCGCAGCACGCGCGGCAGGATTTTTTTCGCCGTCTGCATCAGGCCCTTGGCCCAGCGCGCCTGCTGCGCCTTGAACGAGTTCATGTCCACGGGCAGCTCGGAAGCGCATTCGATGTCCGGCAAATAGAGAAATTTCCAGCCGAGCAGCTGCGCGCGGTAGGAAAGATCGGTGTCCTCGGTGAGCGTGTCGTGCTGCCAGCCGCCGGCTTCGTCGATCACGCGGCGCCGCCACACGCCCGCCGTGCCGTTGAAATTAAAAAAGCTGCCGCTGCGCGAACGCGCGCCATGCTCCATCACGAAATGGCCGTCGAGCAGAATCGTTTCCACCTCGGTGAGCGCCGAGTAATGCCGGTTCAGATACGTCCAGCGCGTCTGCACCATGGCGATCTTGGGATCGGCAAAATACGGCACCGTGCGGCGCAGAAAATCCGGCGAGGGCAGGAAATCCGCGTCGAAGATGGCGACGAATTCGCCCTTCGCCGATTCCAGGCCCGCGGCGAGCGCTCCGGCCTTGTACCCGGTGCGGTCGTTGCGATGCAGGTAGTAGATCGGCAATCCCAGCGCCTGGTAGCGCTCGACGCACGCGCGCGCCACCTCCTGCGTCTCGTCGGTCGAATCGTCCAGCACCTGAATGTCGAGCAGTTCGCGCGGATAATCGAAGCGCGCGACCGCGTCCACCAGGCGCTCGATCACGTAGCGTTCGTTGTAGATCGGAAGCTGTATGGTAACCTTGGGCCACTCGGCGACCGGAGGCGGCGGGCCGGGAACGTTCTTGCGATTCTTGATAATATTCGTACACCAGGTAGTAGCGGTGCATGCCGTACGCGGCCAGGATCACCAGCACGAGGAAGTACGGAATCATGATGGCCAGATCGAACGAATTGAGTTGATAAAGCCCGCGGAAGGGATTGCGGTTCGGGTCGGTCAGCTTGGACCAATAATTGGTGAACGGGCTTTGCGCCGCGGCGGCGAACAAACCGAGTGCATGTTGCGAAAAATTCAAAGCGATCATCCCCCCGTGCGAATCCAAATCCAATGGTAGCCGCCGCGCCGCGCCCGGCACAGCCGCAATTCTCGATAGCGCTGATCGCCATCGTCGCGCTCGAAGCCATGTTCGCGGCGATGGCGCGCCTCGGAGATCTTTCGGTTCACATCCCCGAATTCATGGCGCTGGCGCTGGGCGCGGGCGTCCTCTACTTCGTCGCCCTCTACGCCCTGGAACATACGCGAGACAACCGCGCCGTGCTCTGGCTCGTCCTGCTGGGCGCGCTGGCCTTCCGCCTGACGCTCTTCCCGTACCCGCCGTCGCTCTCGACCGACGTGCACCGTTACCGCTGGGACGGCCACGTCCAGAACGCGGGATGGAATCCGTATGCGGTGGCGCCGACCGACCCGCGCCTTGCGCCGCTGCGCGATCCGGGTTGGGCGGTGATGCCCGTGCCGGAAATTCCCACGATGTATCCGCCGCTTTCGGAACTGGTGTTTCGCGCGACGTGGCGCGTGCTGCCCGGCCCGGTCGGTTTCAAGCTGCCGTTTCTGCTGGCCGACCTGGCCGTCCTGGCAATGATCGCGTGGTGGATCCGGTCGACTGGGGGACGCATCTACCAGATAGCGATCTACGCCTGGAATCCGCTGGTCGTGGTCGAATTCGCCTCCAGCGGCCACAACGACGCGCTGGCCATAGCCGCGGTCGTCGCTACGCTGCTGATTATACGGCGGTTTCCGGCAATGTCAACGCTCACGCTTACGGCCGGGGCGCTTGCTAAAGCCTTTCCTGTCACGCTGTTACCGCTGGCGTTGCTTCGCGCCGGCTGGCCCGGCAAGCTGCGCGGGTGGATCGCCGCGGCGGGCTGCGCGGCGCTGGCTGTCGTCTGCGTCTGGCCGTACCGCCACGGCTGGCGCGAATTCCTGGCGATGCTCAAGTATTACGAGAGGATCTTTCGAAACTATCATTCGAGCATCTACCCGGTTCTTGCTGTGGTTCTCGGGTTCGCACGAAGTCGCGGCGGGCATTGGCGAAGGCGTGGTCCTCGGCCTGGCGCTTGTGGCTCGCCTTCCGCCGCGTGGATCCCACGCGCGCGGCGTTTCTGCTGATCGGCACGGTCCTGCTCTTCGCGCCGAACGGCTATTCGTGGTATTTCACCTGGATCGTGCCGCTGCTGTGCTTTTTTCCGAGCCCGGCGTGGCTGCTGCTCACGATCCTGCAATTTCTCTCCTACAAGATTTTCATCAATTACCGCGCGCTCGGCGTGTGGGAGTTCGATCCGCTGTTCCAGTGGCTGTGCTACGCGCCGTTTTACGCGCTGCTGGGGTGGGAGATTCTGCGGGGGAAGCGAGGCAATTGGTTCGCCTGACGTCGCCTCTTAGCTGGCGCCCAAGAAAGCGCCGTCATTCCGAGCGAAGCGAGGAATCCCTGTTTGTTTTGCGTCGCGACAGAAAGACAACGGAGGGATTCCTCGCTTTAGCTGGAATGATGGCCTAGAGGGGGCGATGACCATTTACAAATTGATGGAAATCGTGACATCCGGCCGGGGACCCGGCGGCGGAGGCATCTTCGAGCGGTCGATGGGCCGGTACAACGTGTCGCGCTCGACGGGGACGCGGCCGGCTTCGCGGATCAGGCGTTCGAGTTCGGCGCGCGGCGTGAACTCGGCGGTCTTGGCGCCGGCGTCGTGATAGATCTTTTCCTCGACGACCGTGCCGTCGAGATCGTCGGCGCCGAATCGCAGCGCGATCTGCGCGATGCTCGGCGTGAGCATCACCCAGTAGGCCTTGATGTGATCGAAGTTATCGAGCAGCAGGCGCGAAATGGCGATGGATTTCAGATCGTGGTAGCCCGTGGTCGGCGGCAGGTGCGCCAGGCCCGTGTTGGCCGGATGAAACGCCAGCGGAATGAACGCGGAGAAGCCGTGCGTCTCGTCCTGCAATTCGCGCAGCTTCAGCAGGTGATCGACGCGCTCTTCCTCGGTCTCCACGTGGCCGTAGAGCATGGTGGCGTTGGAGCGCAGGCCGATTTCGTGCGCCGTGCGCGCGATGTTCAGCCACTGCTGGCCGCTGACTTTGTGGTCGCAGATGATTTTGCGCACGCGCGGATGGAAAATTTCGGCGCCGCCGCCGGGCAGCGAATCCACGCCCGCTTCCTTGAGCGCGACGAGCACTTCGCGAATCGATTTTTTCGAGATGCGCGAAAAATATCCCACCTCGACCATCGTGAACGCCTTCAGGTGCACGCTCGGGCAGCGCTTCTTCAGGCCGCGCATCAGGTCGAGAAAATATTCAAACGGCAGATCGGGATGCAGCCCGCCGACCATGTGAAATTCGGTCGCGCCCTCGCGCATGCCCTGTTCGGCGCGCTGGTAGATTTCCTCGAGCGCGAAATTGTAGGCGCCCGGCGCGTTCGGATCGCGGCCAAAGGCGCACAGCTTGCAATGCGCGACGCAAATGTTCGTGGGATTGATGTGGCGGTTCACGTTGAAAAAGCAGGTGTCGCCGTGGCGCTTCTCGCGCACCGAATTCGCCAGCCAGCCGAGCGCCAGCAGGTCCGGCGAGCGGTACATGGCGATGCCGTCGTCCAGGGACAGGCGCTCGCCCGCGAGAACTTTGTCCGCGATCGGTTTCAGGTGCTCGTCGTTAATGCGCAGTTCGGTCATTGGATTTGTTTCGATCGCAACCTTGGCGTGCGATCTCGTGACGCCGCGAAAACCCCGCCTCTGAAGAGGCGGGCTACAAAAATCGGCTCGCGCATCTGCTGTAGCCCAGGTCTACAGACCAGAGTGGCTGTGCTACGTCGCGATTCACGGCCTGGCCACCGCCACGGCCGCGCCCCAGAACAGCAGGAACAAGAGACTAATATAACCGTTCACCGTGAAAAACGCAGCATTCATCCGGCTCAGGTCGGTCGGCGACACCAGCGAATGCTCGTAGGCGAGCAGCCCGGCCACCACGGCGATTCCCGCCCACGCCGGCCACGGCAGCATGAAAACTCCACGCCAGCCACGCCAGCAGCGCGATCATCACCACGTGCATCGCGCGCGCAATCGGCAGCGCGCGCGCCACGCCGAACCGCTTCGGCACGGAAAAAAGCTCCACCGATCTTGTCGTACTCGATGTCCTGGCACGCGTAGAGCACGTCGAAGCCGCCCACCCAGAGCGTCACGGCCGCGCACAGAATCAACATGCGCGCGTCGAGCGATCCCGCGATGGCGATCCAGGCCGCCGCCGGAGACATCCCCAGGCAGAATCCCAGCACCAGGTGCGACCACGACGTGAATCGCTTGGTGTAGGAATAAAAAAACAAGCACGGCGAGCGCGACCGGAGAAAGTTCGAGCGCGAGAGGATTCAATTGCCAGGCGGCAATCGCCAGCACTGCGGCGGCTGCCGCCGCGAAAACCCACGCGAAGCCGACGGTGAGCGCGCCGGTCGCCAGCGCCCGCGTGCGCGTGCGGGGATTTTCGCGGTCGTAGCGCAAATCGATGATGCGGTTCATGGTCATGGCCGCGGAGCGCGCGCCGACCATGGCCACGACGATCCACGCAATCTGCCGCCACGAAGGCCACCCCGGCGCCGCGCCCGGAATCTGCGGCATAGCGCGCCGCCAGCAGCGCCCCGGTCAGCGCAAACGGCAGCGCGAACACCGAGTGCTCGAACTTGATCATTTCGAGGATGGTGCGGATGCGGTTCGTGGTCACCGGGGAACCCCAAAGGCTTTAACACAGAGAACACAGAGGACACAGAGAAATACAGGAGATGGGCCACTTTGGATTTTTGGATTTCATGCTGGATCTTTCCGCGCCTCGCTGTCCCCGGTAATTCCAATACTTGAATGCTGCGCTAGGTTCTAGTAGGACAGGCTTCAGCCTGTCGGTTTTGAATTTCGCAGCGGCAGCAAAAGTCAAAAGAAAACAGGCTGAAGCCTGTTCTACTTAAGCCTCGTGCACCCTGCTCTTCGCCTGCCCTTCCCAGCGGTACATCTGCTCCTGCGGCAAACCCATCTGCGCGAGCACGCGATACACATACTGCGCCACCAGATCGTCAATCGTTTTCGGCTGGTGATAGAACGACACAATCGCCGGCATGATCACCGCGCCGGCCTGCTGCGCGCGCAGCATGTTTTCCAGGTGAATCCTGCTGAACGGCGTGTCGCGCACGCAGAGCACCAGTTGCCGGCCCTCTTTCAGGCAAACGTCGGCGGCGCGCGCGATCAGGTCGTCGCTGGTCCCCGCCGCGATCGTCGCCAGCGTGCCCATCGAGCACGGAATCACCACCATGGCGTCCACCGGATAGCTGCCCGAGGCGATCGACGCGCCCACGTCCTTGTTCGGCAATACGTCCGTCTTCGCGGCGTGCTCCGCCGATCAGCAGCGAAGGAAGTTTTTTCGCGTCGCTCGTCGCAATGCCCAGTTCGTGCGCCAGCAGGCGCGCCCCCGTGTCGGTGACCACCAGATGAATCCGCCCCACGCGCGCGTCGGCCTCCAGCAGACGCAGCGCGG
The DNA here is from genome assembly GCA_963779275.1 of Terriglobia bacterium. Lineage (GTDB taxonomy): Bacteria > Acidobacteriota > Terriglobia > Acidiferrales > UBA7541 > Palsa-360. The sequence continues at coordinate 163,436 of CAVZXL010000009.1, read as the reverse complement.
CCTGCGCCAGCACCGCGCCCGATGCGCCGGTCACACCTACAACGATCGTCTTGTTTTCCGCCTGGCTCATGGTTTGCGCGCTAAATTTCAGTCTAGGTTGCCGTTCGGAGGAATGTCAAGAAATGGGGAGGCAAAAGCGAAGGTGAATCTTGTATGCCGCGGAGTGGCGTATGCACTCCGCGGCGCTTGGGTTAGTTCCGGAGCGAGGCAAGAATACGATTTGCTCGCTGGGCACTTCCATACATGAAATCCTGTAAGAATGAGAGTCCAACAACCTGTAGGCGACAGCTGCGTAGCCGCGAGCGGGGTGAAATGACCCGATAAGCGATCGCCGCGGTTTTCTCGAAGACACCTGAAATAAAGAGCCGCAATTCCCGAATGAGATCGGAAACCAAATGACACCCGACCGCAAATGCATTACAACTTAGGGCGCCGATCTGTATTACTTTCAAAGCCAAAATTTACGCGACATCTCCAGGGCAAAATCCCGGGAAGAACGGAAAGAGAGAAATTTCATGAACTGCAGAATTCGTACCGCGGTCTTCTCCGCACTGGCAGCAATATTAATGAGCGGCTGGTTCGCAGCAAATGCCCAAGACGCCGCCAAGGGCACTCCCCCCGCATCGATCCCCACTTTTCCCACGGACAACATCGGCCGCGAAGGCCATTTCTACGTGGGCGGCCACTACGAGGGAGCCCCGGGCCAGGAAATCCTGTTCGGTGCGATGTACGTCGAAGTGATGGTCCCGAAAAAGATCCGCCATCCCTATCCGGTCGTGTTCATCACCGGAGGAGCCGGGCAAACCGCCGTGACCGTACTGCAAACTCCGGACGGGCGTCCGGGCTGGGCTTACGATTTTCTCAACGCGGGCTACACCGTGTATGTGATGGATTATCCGGGCCGGGGGCGCTCGCTCTATTTGCCGAATTCGGCTGCCGACGGAAAATTGTCCGCCCCTCGAACCTCTCCGTTGATGGAGGAAGTCTGGTCGGGCGGCCGCCCGCCGTCGACCCCGCAGAGCACCTGGCCGCAGTACACCAAGCAGACCGAGTGGCCGGGCGACGGTCCCAAAAAAGGCAAGATGGGCGACCCGATTTTTGACGCGTTCGCCAAGACCGAGCTCCCGGTCGTGCTGGGCGGCAACGTGGAGAAATACACCACCGACGCGCTGATCGCATTGCTGGACCAGATCGGCCAGCCGGTAATTCTGCTGCTGCACTCGGGCGTGTCCACTTCCGGTTGGGAACTTGCCGACGCGCGGCCCAAGCTGATCAAGGGAATTGTCGCCGCCGAACCTGTCGCGCCTCCCATCGAGAACGCGGAGCGAGGGCAGACCGGGCCGGGCCGCCTGTGGGGCCTCACGAATCTCCCCGTTCATTACGATCCGCCGATTAAGGAAGCGTCCGAATTGCAGACCGTTCGCCAGGACAAAGCGGACGGCCCCGACCTGATCCCGTGCTGGGTGCAGAAGGAGCCCGCGCGCAAGCTCATCAATCTGGTGGGAATCCCGGTCCTGGACGTTTCCGGCGAGGCCAGCTATCACCGCCCGTACTCGCACTGCATCGCGAAGTGGCTCAATCAGGCCGGCGTGAAAACCACGTACGTGAACCTGGAAGACGTGGGCCTGCGCGGCAACGGCCACATCATGATGGCGGAAAAAAACAGCGCGGCCATCGCCAAGTTCCTGCAAAGCTGGATCGATAAGAACGTGCACTAGACGATTCAGTGCGCGCGGGACCGAATTACGCTGCGGAAAACTCTCTTCGTGTCATTCCGAACCCGCTCCTGCGGGTGAGGAATCTCTCCGGGGTTTAGAGCCCAAAGAAGGAGAGATTCCTCGGCGAAAATCACGCCTCGGAATGACAACGCTTTTGTCGTTGCAGCGTTCACATATGATTTTCTTTGGATGAATCGGTTCACCGTGCTCTTCCCCCGTGAACGGAATGACAACGCTTCTTTCTATCGTCGAGCAGGGAAGCCTTTTCGCCAATCGCCATCCTCCCGGCAAATGCGTTGCATCCATGGCAGAACACGCATTAAGATGCGCGCACAGGCCCCGCTGCCTTTTTCCTTTGAAAATGGGAGAAAACCAATGAGCACCTCGGCGCAATCCTCCATTAGGCGCTAAGCCTTCGCAGCAACGCTCCTGGCTGCGCCCGAAATATCTCCTGTTCGCGTTCATGGGCCTGATGCTTGCCTACGTCCTCCGGCATGACGAGTACTTCCTGATCGACAAGACCGACCGGGAGTGGCAGCACATCCAGACGTTCCGCTGGTGGCTGCTGCCGCATGGCCTTGCCGGCGCCTGCGCGCTGCTGCTCGGGCCGATGCAATTTTCCGAACGCCTGCGCAAGCGATTCACCAGGCTTCACCATTGGCGTGGGATATATCTATATCGTCGGAACATTCATCGCCGCCCCGATGGGCGTCGTGATCCAGCATTACAATGAGTACCAGGGAGACGCGCGCTCCTTCACGATTGAAACCGCTTTCCAGGGAGGCTTGTGGTTCGCCACCACGGCCATTGCCCTGGCCCTGATTCTCAAGGGAAACGTCCAGGCGCATCGGCAATGGATGACGCGCAGTTATTGCACCGGCCCGTTGATTTTCCTCGCGGTGCGTGTGATCGGCGGCGTTACCGGGTGGGAAAACCTCGGTTCGCACGTGAACGAGACGATCGTGTGGTCGTGCACGGTCTGCTCGATCTTTGTTGGGGACGTGATTCTGCAGGGACAGGAACTGCTCCGCAACCGGCGAAGCGCCGCGAAATCGCAAGGCCGCGACGCCCGCTTAGCTCTTCTCTTGCCGCAATTTCGCGGGATTGTAAAACGCGATTCGGAATTGTATGCTCGCAGTCCGCAACAAATTCATGGAGGATAACGCAAATGAAATTTCGCCGAATGCTTTCGGTTTTCTTGCTGATGTTCGTGTCTGGCCGTAACGCTGGCGGCTCAATCCGCGGGAGCGCAAGCCGCGCCGCCCGCCGCGCCCATCTCCATGATGACGATGACCATCACGGGCTTCGCCGACGGCTCCGATATTCCCGCGAAATTCACGCAGGCCGGAAACCAGACCTCCCCCGCAATCACCTGGAGCCACGCGCCCGCGGGCACGGTGACTTTCCTCTTGCACATGCATGACATGGAAGTCAGCCGCAATCACACTTCGGACGATCAGCTCCACTGGCTGGTCTGGAATATTCCCGGCACCGCCACCGGACTTCCCGAAGGAATCCCGCAAGGCGCGCAGATGGCGAACGGCGCCTATCAGCTGAGCGTGAGCGGACAGGTGTATCGCGGCCCCGGCGCTCCGGCCGCCGGCCCGCGCCACCATTACACGTTTGAACTTCTGGCCCTGGACACGAAGGTCGACGTTCAGCCCGGCGCCGACGCCTTCGAGACGCGCACCGCCGTCATGAAAGCGATTCAGGGACACATCCTCGGCAAGGCCGTGTACATGGGCCTGTTCCACAAACCGCAATAGCACTGGAAAATTGTTTTTATTTTTCAGGCGCGGCGGCGCAAGAAATCCGAAATTGCTCCCGCGCCGTATTAGCTTCCATGACCCGGTGAAATTCGGTTTCATGCTTGGCGGCCCAATACTCATTTCACAAAAAGAAAGGACACTACGCATGACTTTTCACATCACCTACACTCTGACACCGGAGAACGCGCAACACCGCGCAAAAGCGGCTCAAGGAAACGGGCGGGCTTCCCCCGTCCGGCGTGACCATGATTTCGCGCTGGCATTGCGCGCAGGGACTCAAAGGATTCATTCTTGCCGAAACCACCGACGCAACGGCCATCGCCAAGTGGGTTCAGGATTGGACCGACCTTTTGAGCTTCGAGGTGACTCCGGTCATTAATGATGAACAGATCGCCCGCGTGATCGGCTGACGTGTTTGCAGTAGCACAGGCTTCAGCCTGTGCTACTAAACCCCTACTTCGCCGGCGCCTGACCGGCCGAAACCGGAGCGCCCTGCGCCAGCACGACCTTCCATTGGCCGTGGTCCTTCACAAACACGCGGCTGAAACGGAAATCGCCGCCAAAGGGCTTGCCTTTATCGGTCCCGCTGACGGTCACGCGTTCCCACATGATGGCGGTGTCGCCGTGGAAATGGACGGAGATCTCGGTGGGCGGGCTCAGCTTCAGCGTGCGCTCGGGCCGCAGCAGGTTCGCGATCTGGTGGGATTTGTCGAGCAATTGGCCCTGCGGATTCAAGGCGTAAAAATCGTCCGCAAAGATTTTTTCCATGTACGGGCCGTCGCGATTTTCCTCCGCGGCGATGTATTTGTTGCGGAAATCGACGATTTCCTGAACGGCCTTGCTGTTCTGCGCATCCGGTGCCTGGGCGCGAGCCAGCGATGGTATCGCCAGGCACGCCGCCAGAGCCGCGATCTGCATATTTTCATGGCACAACCTCTCCAGTGGATTTCAATTGCCTGGTCCCGACAGGATCGACACAGCGCCGGGCCTTTGCTTCGTGTTTCCGTTGCCACAAGAGTGTACATCAATCGTGCACGCGCCCAGCAGTCGGCGTTGAAGGCGCCGAAGGTAACAAGCCCAGGGCAACGCCCCGGGTTCCGGGCTCCACTCGCGACGCGCGCCCTGAGAGGGCGCGGGGGGCCCTCCGCCCTTACAGGGCGGCAAAAATGTGGCCTCAATCCCCGGGGCGTTGCCCCGGGCTGTTTTCCTTGCGCGCCGTTGGCGCGCAAAATTGTGGTGATGAAAACGACACCACGCAAGCAAAGAGTCCCATCATGCAAGGCCGTTTCACTCCGGCCGCAGCAGCACTTTCATCACGCCCGGGCGCTGCGCGTAGCGGATCGCCTCCGCCGCTTGCCGCAATGGAAAAACGCGGGAGATCAGCGGGCGCGGATCGATTTCGCCCTGAACGCAGCAGCGCCATCGCCGGCGCAAACGGGCCGCAGCGAGAGCCGATGACCGTGAGTTCTTTCACCACGATCGGCCAGGTTTCCACGTTCGCTGCACCGTGAAACGTCGATTTCAGCACCAGCGTGCCGCGCGGCCGGGTGATGTGTTGCGCCAGCGCAAGCCCCGACGGCGAGCCGGTCGCCTCGATGGTCAGGGAGAAAGTATCGGCGCGGCGCGCCCGGGCGTGAACCTAACCTTGCGGTCGATATGCCGGCCAGCCGCGCCAGGCGCAATTTTTTCTCATGCTTGCCGATCATCAAAATGCGCGGCCCCGCAGCGCGAAGCACGCGGGCGATCAGTTGCGCCAGCTTGCCGTCGCCAATCACGCACGCCTCGCTGATGCGCGCGAATGTCCACTTGCTCGAGAATTTCGCACGCCGCGGCCACCGGTTCGGCGAACACGGCCGCTTCATCGGGGACGCCGCTCGGCACGCGATGCAAATTCACGATGGGCAGGGCCAGAAACTCCGCGAAGGCGCCGTCATGGCCGATGATCCCCAGCACGCGCCGCCGCGCGCAATGCGTCGGGATTCCTCGACGGCAATAACCGCATCGTTTGGAGAATCCAAGCCCCGCGCAGGCCAGATTGATTTCTCCCACGACGCGCCGCCCGATCCAGCCGCGATCCTTCGCGCTACCGACGCGCACTACTTCGCCCACGAATTCGTGCCCGAGCGTGCCGTGAAAATCGTGATACCCGCGCAGGATTTCCACGTCGGTATTGCAAATTCCCGGCCAGGCGCACACGCACCAGCGCCCATCCGCGCCGCAATCGCGGCAAGGCTTTTTGCACCATCACAACACGGTTCCGACGTGTGATCGCGGCCAGCATCGAAAACGCATTGGAGCACAGGACGCTGCAGGCAGGCAACCGTGGCCGGCGCGCCGCCGTTGCCTGTTCCGTAACGGGACATGCCTTGCGCGTTGACCCCACCCTCCCCGCCCTTTAGCATCGGGAAGACTTCACAAGCATGCCGCCCAAGCCCACCAATACCGATATCGACGCGGACCTCGGGATGTTCGAGCGGGACATCCGCCAGCTGAAAATCGAATACGAACAGTACTTTGGCGGAGGCAAGAAGAAGCCCCCCACGGAAATCGAATGGCGCCTCGAAACCCTGATGAAGCGCTACAGCGACCGCGGCGCGGATATGAACTACGGCCAGCGGTTCCGCTACGGCAACCTGGTGCAGATGTACTCGAAGTTTCGGGATATTTTCCGCAAGCGCATGAAGGCGAAAGAAGAAGGCACCGTGCAGCGGCATTTTGGCGCGGCCGCCCGCGAAATCGAAAAGCAGCGCGCCGCCAAGCAGGCCGCCGCGGCAAAACCGCACGCCGCGCCGCACTTCCCGTTCACCGTCTCCTGCAAGGATCCCGATCAGGAATCTGAAAAAAGTCGAGGAGTTGTTCGAGGCGTTCCGCGCCGCGAAGGAAAAGACCGGCGAAAAGTCCGACGCCTTGTCCAGGGAGGCGTTTCAGGAATTCGTCCGCAAGAAGACCGATCAGATCAAGAAGCAAACCAGCGCCGGAGAAGTCGAATACATCGTCTCGCTGGAAGGCATGCATGTAAGGCTGAAAGCGCGGCGCGAAGTCGATGAGTCACTTGTCCGGGACCTCACCCGCCTGAAAAAGCTCAACGCCTTCCTGTAAACTCGGGATCCTCGCCGCTTTCTCTCGCCCGATTCGCGCTTCTAGAATCCCCAAGGTGCGCGTACAATGCTTGTTTTCCGATTACTTTCCGGGGGCATCCGTGGCGATTGAACGCGCGCTGGTGAGCGTCTATGACAAGAGTGGTCTGACCGAATTTGTGCGGCAACTGGCCGCGCGCGGAATCGAAATTGTTTCGACCGGAGGCACGGCGAAACTGCTGCGCGAAGCGGGAATTGCCGTGCGCGATGTTTCCGAGCTGACCGGATGGCCGGAGATGCTGGGCGGGCGCGTGAAGACCCTTCATCCGAAAGTGCACGGCGGAATTTTATTTCGCCGGGGCGAAGCGGGCGACCGCCAGCAGACGGCGGAACATCAGATCGCGCCCATCGATCTGGTGGTTGTGAATCTCTATCCCTTTGAGGCGACGGCCGCGAAGCCCGGCCTCACGCCCGAGGAATTGATCGAAAACATCGATATCGGCGGGCCGACCATGGTCCGCTCGGCGGCGAAGAATTTCGAAAGCGTTGCCGTGGTCACCGACCCGGCCGACTACGCCGCCGTGGCCTCGGAAATCGCGGAGCGCGGCGAAGTCGGCCTGGCGACGCGGCTGGAGCTGGCGCGCAAGGCGTTCGCGCTCACCGCGCGCTACGACGGCAGGATCGCCACGGAACTCGAGCGTTTGTCGGCCGCGACTGGATCGATCGAACTTGGCCGAACGCGCGTTGCTGCCCGAGCGCCTGCACTTCGCGTTCACGCGCCGCCAGGAATTGCGCTACGGCGAAAATCCGCACCAGCGCGCCGCGCTGTACGTTCCCGCCGGAGCCGCGTCCTCCGGCCTGGCCTCGGCGCATCAGCTGCAAGGCAAGGAGCTTTCCTACAACAATCTGGTGGACCTGGAAGCGGCGCTGGAACTCGCCGGCGAATTCCGCCGGCCCGCCGCGGTCATCGTGAAACACAATAATCCGTGCGGCGCGGCCGAACAGGATGCGCTGGTCGACGCCTACACGAAAGCGCTGGCCTGCGATCCGGTTTCGGCCTACGGCGGCGTGATGGCCTTCAACCGTCGCGCTGGACGCGGCCACGGCCGAGGAAGTCGCAAAACTGTTTGTGGAGTGCATCGTCGCTCCGGGGTATGCTCCGGCGGCGCTGGAAAAGCTTGCCGTCCAAGAAAAATCTGCGGCTGCTGCAATTGCCTGCCGGCGGAACCCTCCGCGCGCGACGTCGAGCGCGAACTGAAACGCATCTCGGGCGGCCTGCTGGTGCAGGAGCCGGACCGGCACGAACTGGCCGAAGCGGACCTGAAAGTGGTCACGCGGCGCGCGCCGTCCCGCGAGGAACTCGACGCCATGCTGTTTGGCTGGAAAGTTTGCAAGCACGTGAAGTCCAACGCGATCGTCTTCGCGCGCCCGGGCCAGACCGTCGGCGTCGGCGCGGGCCAAATGAGCCGCGTCGATTCCGTGAAAATCGCCGTGATGAAAGCGCAACTGCCGCTGGCGGGCAGCGTCGTGGCTTCCGACGCATTTTTCCCTTTCCCCGATGGAGTCGAGGAAGCGGGCAAGGCCGGCGCCACGGCCGTGATTCAGCCGGGCGGCTCGGTTCGCGATCCGGAAGTCATTGCCGCCGCGGACCGGCTGGGCATGGCGATGGTATTCTGCGGCGTGCGCCATTTCCGGCATTAATCAGTAGGACAGACTTCCGCTTGTCGGTGTGGCTGGTAGCGGCAAGCTCAAGCGCTCTCGACAGGCTGAAGCTGCCTACCAAGGGAACCCGCGAGCGCCGGAGGCATCGAACAAATGGTATGGTTTGCGCTACGGGACGTCCGCAAGTCCCGAACTGTGCCATTTCGGATGAGAAACCGGAACCGGGAAGAATTTTGACTCGCAATTCGACGTGGCGGATAATTTTTCGAGCGGTGACGATTCGATGACGACAAGATGGCAGCTTGCCGTGGTACTGGCCTTTCTTCTGCCGGGGCTCCTGGCGACAGCGGGCGCAGCGCGGCGCCCGCTCAGCAATCGCCCGCAGGGCAACAAAGCGCGCCCTCCGCCGCCCCGGATACCTCCAAGGACACCGACGCTTACTACGATTTCTCGATGGGCCATTACTACGCCCAGCGCTACCAAGTCACCAGCCAGTCCGAGGACGCCAACAAAGCCATCGATTTTTACAAGAAAGCTTTCGCGCTGGATTCTTCCAGCCAGCAGATCGGCGACGAGCTTGCCGAAATCTATTTCCAGTCCCAGCACATTCGCGACGCCGTCACCGAAGCGCAATCCATGCTGTCCCGGGACCCGGAAAATCTCGGCGCGCACCGCCTGCTGGCGCGCATCTACATCCGCACGCTGGGCGATCTGAGCAACACTTCGGGACAGAAGGACACGCTGGCGCGCGCCGCCGAGCAATACGCCGAAATCCTGCGCCTCGATCCCACCGATTCCGACGCCGCGCTCTGGCTGGCGCGCCTCTACCGCCTGCAGAACGAACACGACAAGGCCGAATCCGTGCTGCGCACCCTGCTGGCGCGCGAGCCGGAAAACGAGAATGGCGTCGAACAGTTGACGCAGCTTTTGCTCGACGAAGGAAAAACGCAGGAGGCCGTCTCCACCCTGCAGGGAATTTTGCAGCGCGCGCCCACCGCCAGCCTTTGGGACATGCTCGGATCGGCCGACACGCAGATTCACGACCTGCCGAACGCGGAGCAGGCGTACCGCAGGGCCGCCGAAGTTCAGCCCGGCGACATCGGCCACCGCCGCGGCCTCGCGCAGACGCTGCTGGCCGAGGAAAAATATCCGGAAGCCATCGAGGAATTTCAGCGCCTGGTGCAAATGGATGCCGACGATCCGGACAATTACCTGCGCCTGGCTGAAATCTACAAGCAGACGCAGCAACTGGATAAGGCCGAGCAGAATGTCCTGCTCGCCAAGCAGCGCGCCCCGGGAAATCTGGAAGTGATCTACTACGAGTCGTCCATTTACGAGGCCGAGGGCCGCTTCGACGATTCGATTCGCGTGCTTTCCGACGCCGTGGCCGGGGTGAAATCGCAATCCGAATTCACGCCGTCGCGCCGGCGCACGCTGGCGATTTTGTACCAGCAGTTGGGGCAGCTCTATCGGGAAACGAGCAATTACTCCGCCGCGGTCAACACGTTTGAAGAAATGCTGCGCCTCGGCCCGGAGGAAGACCGCCGCGCGCGCGCCATGATCATCGACACCTACCGCGACGCCCGCGACATTCCCAAGGCCCTGGACGCCTCCCGCAAGGCCCTCGACGCTTACCCCAAGGACCGCGCCATTCGTGTCACGCAGGCGCTGCTCTTCGGCGAAAACGGGCAGACCGACCAGGCCGCTTCGCTGCTTCGCGCCTTGCTCGACGGCTCGGCCGGCGATTTTGAAATTCAACTCGACCTCGCGCAAGTTTTCGAGCAGGGCAAGCGCTGGCCCGAAGCCGAGCAGGCCGTTCACGCCGCCGAAAAAATCGTGCCCGGACCTTCCGAAAAAGAAACGGCGGGTTTCCTGCTCGGCGCGATTTTCGAGCGCCAGAAAAAATTCGACCAGGCCGAGGAGCAATTCCGGCTGGTGCTTGCCGACAATCCGCGCAACCCTGCGACACTCAACTATTACGGATACATGCTGGCCGACCGGGGCGTGCGCTTGACCGAAGCCACCGATTTTATTAAGCGCGCCCTGGTCGAAGATCCGAACAACGCCGCCTATCAGGACAGCCTGGGCTGGGCGTACTACAAGCAGGACATGCTTCCGGAAGCCGAAGAGTTGCTGCGCAAGGCCGTGAGCCGCGAGAGCCACGATCCCACGATCTTGAGCCACCTGGGCGACGTCTACGCCAAAATGGGCAAGGACGGCCTGGCCGAAGCGCAATGGCAAAAATCCATCGATGAATGGCACCGCGTTCTGCCCGGCGATTTTGAGCCGGCGCGCCTGGCCGAAGTGCAGCAGAAAATCACCGCCCTGAAGCGGCGCCTGGCGCAGCAGAAAACCCCCGGCGAAGCCAAGCCGTAGTAGCATACCTGCCTATGAATTCCGTCCGCGTGCCCGCATATGCGAAGGTCAACCTGCGCCTGGAAATTCTCGGCCGCCGCGCGGACGGCTATCACGAGCTGCGCACCATCTTTCAGAGCCTCACGCTGCACGATACGCTCACGCTGGAAATCAAGCGCAAGCCCGGCATCGAATTGCGCATTACCGGAAATTCGCAGCTTGCCGGTGAGCCGGGGCCGGACAATCTGGTCTACCGCGCCATCCGCGACCTGAGCCAGGCGCTCATCGGTTTTCGCCGCGGCGTGCGCGCCGTGCTGGACAAGCGCATCCCGGTGGGCCGCGGCCTGGGCGGCGGATCGAGCGATGCCGCCGCGGCGCTCATCGGCCTGCTGCGGCTGACGCGGAAAACGCATCGATGGCGCGCGCCTCACGGAAATCGCCTCCGGACTCGGCGCGGACGTTCCCTTTTTTCTGCACGGAGGGCGCGCCCTGGGCATCGGCCGCGGAGATGAAATTTATCCGCTGCCGGAAGATGCGCGGCGTTCCGTGCTTGTGGTTTCTCCGGCGAATATCACCGTCCCACCGTGGACGCCTACCGATGGCTCAGCGGGCGTAAGACCGGGTCTGGGCTCTACTTGGAGCCCAGTGAAAGCAAGTCTGGCTCTACTTGGAGCCCAGTAAAAAATTGACAAAGCAGCCAGCGGCCCCTAAACTATGGGGGTTCTGTGCTCTCTGCTGGAGCCCTCAGGGGGGCGCCCTCAGCAACGATTTCGAGGCCGCGGTTTTCCCCAGGTATTCCCGTCTAGCTTCCATCAAGCGGGAACTGCTTCGGCAAGGAGCTGCAGGGGCCTCGCTGGCGGGTAGCGGTTCGGCGGTGTTTGGAATATTCCGGAACCCAGCGATGGCGCGCCGAGCTGCTCGGGCGTTTCCGAACGACCAGGTTTTCGTCTGCTCCACGCTTTCGAGGGCGGAGTTTCGCCGGAAATTGGCCGCGCCGGATTTTGTCTGAACAGTCTCGCGCAGGGAATTCCAAGTTATCCAATTTGCTATCGGATTGAATCCGGGTTGTTGGACGGCTTTGTGGGTCGCGGCTTCAGCCGCGACAATCCGCGTGATAAAGGGGCTTTAGCCCCTGGCGCGTCGAGACCGCCGCCGGTGGATTTGCGTAGCATCGACTTTGACCGACGACAAATTCAAAATTTTCAGCGGCAGCGCGAATCCGCGCCTGGCCGCGTCGATCTGCCAAAACCTGGGCGTGAACCTGGGCGAAGCCAAGCTGGGCAAATTCAGCGACGGCGAAGTCTATTTTCAGATCCTGGAAAATGTGCGCGGCGCGGACGTTTTCGTCGTGCAGCCCGGCACGAACCCGGCGGATTTTCACCTGATGGAATTGTTGATGATGATCGACGCCTTCAAGCGCGCTTCGGCCTGGCGCATCACCGCCGTCATGCCGTACTACTGCTACGCGCGCCAGGACCGCAAGGACAAGCCGCGCGTTCCGATTTCCGCCAAGCTGGTCGCCGACCTTCTGGAGACCGCCGGAGCGAACCGCGCGCTGACCCTGGACCTGCACGCGCCGCAGATTCAGGGATATTTCAACGTGCCGGTGGATCACCTGTACGCGTCGCCGGTGCTGATCGATTATTTCAAGGGCAAGAACATCCAGAATCTGACGGTGGTTTCTCCCGATGCCGGGGGCGTCGAGCGCGCGCGCGCCTTCGCCAAGAAACTCGATTCGCCGCTGGCCATCGTCGATAAGCGCCGCGTGGACATTGACGTCAGCGAAGTCATGCACCTGATCGGCGACGTTCGCGGCCGCGCCACGCTGATCATCGACGACATTATCGACACCGCCGGCACGCTGGTGAAAACCGCCGAGGCCCTGCTGAAGGAAGGCGCGACGAAAGTGTACGCCGCCTGCACGCACCCGGTGCTTTCCGGCCCGGCGGTCGAGCGCATTTGCGCCTCGCGCATCGAGGAAGTCATCGTCACCGATTCGGTGCCCCTGACCGAAGCGGCCAAAAAAGTTTCGAGGATCAAGGTTCTGAGCGTCGCCCCGCTGCTGGCCCGCGGGATTCATTCGATTCACGAAGAGTCCTCGATCAGCGAACTGTTTTTCTGACGGTATTGGCAAGCTCTTGCGCTGTGCGATTTTGCAATCGCAGCAGGCCGGTGACGCAGGTGTGACCTGCGAGGTCCACGCAGAGCTTCTACCGGCTTCGCGACATTGCACAGCGTCATTAGAGTTGCTTCGACGGGGTTTTAACCCCTGACGGCTTTTGGAGAAGGAAGGACTTATGGATCAGATCATTGTGGAAGCAGCCCCGCGCGACACCCGGGGCAAAAACGCGGCGCGGCGCCTGCGCGTTGCAGGACAAGTTCCCGCCACTCTTTACGGAGGCAAGGAAGGCGCGCAGTCCCTTGCGGTGAACACCAAGCAGGTTTCGGCCATCCTGCGCTCGGTCTCCGGGCATAACACGATTTTCAAGGTGAAGACCCAGACCGCCGAACAGCCCGCCATCGTGAAGGACTGGCAAGTCGATCCGGTGAAGGGCACGTTGCTTCATGTGGACCTGCTGCGCATCGCCATGGACGTGCGCATGCGCGTCAAGGTTCCGGTGCACGTGTTCGGCGAGGCCCAGGGCGTCAAGCTGCAGGGCGGCGTCTTCGAGATGGTCATCCGCGAAGTCGAAGTCGAGTGCTTGCCCGCGGACATTCCCACGGAATTCCGCATGGACATTTCCGGCCTGATGATGGGCATGCAGCTGCGCGCCGGCGATATCCAAGTCGATCCGGCGAAGATCAAGATGCTCACCGATCCGACCCGCGTTCTGGCGCACGTCGTGGCCCTGCGCGTCGAGGAAGAGAAGCCCGCCGAGGCCGTCGCCGCCGAAGCTGCAGCCCCGGCCGAGCCCGAAGTCATCAAGAAGGGCAAGAAGGAAGCCGAAGAGGGCGAGGAAGGCGAAGAGGCCGCCGCCCCCGAGAAGGAAAAGAAGAAGTAACGCGCGCCGGCGGCTCTGATTTGGTGCGGAGGTCTGCGTTGGGCGCAATGCAGACCGCGGCGGAACAGGAGACTCGGATGCGCCTGATTGTAGGTCTTGGCAATCCCGGCATCGAGTACGCCTGGACGCCGCACAACCTGGGTTTTCTGGCCGTGGACAAGCTGGCCGAACAGGCCGGCATTCGCGTCACGCGGCCTGAGGCAAAATCGCTGGCCGGGATCGGCCAGATTGCCGGGCAGGAAGTGGTGCTCGCCAAGCCGCAGACGATGATGAATCTGAGCGGCCTGGCGGTCAGCGAACTGGTGCAGGCGCGCCGAATGCCAGCCCTCGGACGTGATCGTCCTGTGCGACGACATCGCGCTGCCCTGGGGAATGATTCGCGTGCGGGAACGCGGCTCGGCCGGCGGCCACAACGGGCTCAAGTCCGTGATCAGTGCGCTGGGCACCATGGAGTTTCCGCGCGTGCGGTTGGGCGTGCAGCCCGAGGAGTTCCGCGGCGATTTGAAAGAGTACGTGCTGCGGCAGATTCGCCGCGATGAGGAAGACCTGGTCGCCGAGGAAATCGAGCAGGCCGCCGAAGCCGTGAAAGTAATCCTGGCGGAAGGGACGCAGGCCGCGATGAACCGCTTCAATCGCCGCGTGACGCCGCCGGACGAGAATGAAGCCGAGGATTGACGGTTTTCGGTTTTGTAGCCTGTCCGCGCGAAGCGGACGGGGTTTAGACAGACATCGGCAACACCGATAATACGCACCGCGAACTGAAAGTTTGAGAAACGGAGTCATCCCAATATGGACGAACGCCAGTACGACCTGATCTTCATCTGCCGGCCGGCCACGCCGGAGGAAGAAATCAACAAGATCGTGACCACGATCGAACATTCCGCCGCCGAACACGGCGGCAAGATCGAGAAAACCGAGCGATGGGGAACGCGCCGCCTGGCGTACCGCGTATCCAAGCACCGCGAGGGATTTTTCGTCTACATGGTCATTACCAGCACGCAGGGCGACATCATCAAGGAACTCGAGCGGCGCCTGAAAGTTTCCGACGCGGTCATCAAGTACCAGACCATCCGCCTCGATGAGGAACTCAAACGCCAGAAGAAGCTCGTGCATCATCGCGAGCGCCGCGCCAGCCGCCGCCCGCGCAAGCAGGCCGCGCCCGCGCCGGCTCCGCAGCAGCCGGTTCCGCCGCCCGCCGAGCAGCCTGCGGCGAGCTAGACGGTATTTCTCGCGCGGGGTTGGATTCAGACTCGCGTCGCGAATTTTCCGCGTACCAGGCGCGATGCGAATTGCATTTGGTGGCACAGGCTTCAGCCTGTGCGGACTTGTGATGCCGGGAGAATGAAAACCGCACAGGCTGAAGCCTGTGCCACCGGTCCAGCAGTCTTAAGGATTTTTCAAGAGAGAGGAAACACGATGTCCGATCAGCCGAAACCAGCAGCAGAAACACCCAGCACGCCGCCCAGCGCTCCGGCGAGCGCCGCGCCGGCGCCCAGCGCGCCACGCTCCGAAGGCCATTCCGGAGGAGGAGGCCACCGCTCCGAGGGTCATTCCGGCGGCGGCGCGCCGCGCCGCGAAGGTTTTGGCGGAGGTGGCGGTGGAGGGCAGCGCCGTGAAGGCGGCGGCCCGGGCGGCCCCGGCGGCGGTCCCGGAGGCCCGCGCCGCGGCGGCAAGCGGCAGTATTTCCGCAAGAAGAAAGTGTGCCGCTTCTGCGTCGAGCGCGTCGACTTCATCGACTACAAAAAAGTCGAGATGCTTCAGCCCTTCGTGCAGGAACGCGGCAAGATCCTGCCGCGCCGCATGACCGGCACCTGCTCGCGCCACCAGCGCTGGCTGGGCGAAGCCATCAAGCGCGCGCGCAACATCGCGCTGCTGCCGTTCGCGACCGAGCTGTAGAGGGGCGCGAAGCAAAGCGCAGGAAAGCTTTAACACAGAGAACACAGAGGGCACAGAGGAAGAAAAGAGAGTTAAAAGCGAAAAGAAAAAACTCTCCTCGGTGCTGTGATCGGGTTTTGCAATCCCTACTCTTGGTTTTCTCTGTGAACTCTGTGTTCTCCGTGCCCTCCGTGTTAAAGCTTTTAGGTTTTGAAATTGTTGAAATCACGCAATCGATTCGAGATTGAAACCAGAAGAGGAAGCCATGCAAATCATTCTGCAGGAAGACGTCGAAAAACTGGGCACCCGCGGCGAAGTCGTGGAAGTCGCCGCCGGCTACGCGCGCAATTATCTGCTGCCGCAAAAGCTGGGCCTGGAAGCCACGGCCAACAACATCAAGCGCCTGGAAAAAATCCGCGTCCAGCTGGCCAAGCGCACGGCCACGGAAAAGGAAGCCGCGCTCCAGCAGGCCGCCCTGCTCAACCAGGTGGTCCTGAAATTCGCGCGCAAGGCCGGCGAAACCGACCAACTGTTCGGCTCGGTGACTTCGGGCGATCTCGCCGAAGCGCTCAAGGCGCAGGGCTTTGAGATCGACAAGCGCCGCATCGAACTTGCCGAACCCATCAAGGTCATCGGCGAATCCATGGTCACCGTGAAGCTGGTCCACGGCGTCACCGCCGAATTCAAGGTCATCGTCGAGAAGGAAGCCTAGACCATTCTCCAGACTGCTCTTAACGCCGCCGCGGCCGGATCGTTCCGGCGCGGCGGCGTTTGTTTTTCCGCACTTTCTCAAGATGAGCTTCATGTCGCGGCGTCTGGATGGTTCGCAGTTCCAAAATAGGAAGTGCGCAAAATTTTGCACATTTCCCCTCGCGTTTTCCACAGCTGCGCCGCAATGAAAATTTCGAAAAGTTATTCACAGGTTCACACGAATTCCACAGCGCAAAATTATTCTTCCAGCAGTAAAATGAGCTTGGTCGGGGACATCAAGTCCCGGTTCCGCCCCACGACGTGCTGCGCCAAGCGACCGCCAAATTCAGCCAGGGAATCCTCACCCCAGCGGAGGATGACATGACCGATGATCTGAACAGTCCGGTTGCGATCCTCGATAAGGAAATCGCGAAATACCCGTTGTATACGATCGAAACGTTTGAGCTCTGCGATTGCTGCGGCGCCCGGTTCGGCATCGGGTACCACCAGGCCTGCAAGCCCTCAGCCGGACTCCTCGCATGAGAACGATACACTTGCCGAGAAGCTCCGGGAGATGCTCGCCGAGGATCATGGGCACGACCGCAAGCACAAACAGTTCACGGAAATCTGGATCATCCCGAATTGGGATGCTTCCGCCGATTGACGTTGATATCGATCCCGCCAGCTTGGTTCGCGGAGGTTGTAGGGGCACGGCACTGCCGTGCCCCTACTAGAGGCATCGCAGCGGAAGCACTGCGCTGCACTCTCGTTCTCTTCGCTTGTTCCTTGATGGTCGCCGCGGCTTCGAATGTTTTTCCGCTAAATCCACAAGATAATTTTTTTCAACAGATGCTTGAGAGGTTTTTTGTTTTACATCCCGCCCGCGACCCGCCAGTATTCTTGTGCAATGCGCCGCCCGTGAAATAAGTTTTACGTGAGATAGAACGCATCCTTGCGCGGCGCGGTTGACACCAGCGCATCTGTCAGGCGAAACTAAGGCGAATCATGGCCACACCCTCCCAATCTCTCGAACGCCCGCTGCCCCAGAACCTGGAGGCCGAGCGCAGCATCCTGGGCGCGATCCTGCTCGACAACAACGCCCTGAACGCGGCCGTCGAGATTCTCAAGGCCGAGGATTTTTTTCACGATCATCACCGGCGCATCTACCAGCAGATGATCACGCTGGGCGAGACGCAGCAGGCCATCGACCTGGTGACGCTCACCGACCAGCTGCACCGCTCGGGCGAACTGGAATCCTCGGGCGGCGCGGCCTACGTCGCGCAGCTGATGGACGGCGTGCCGCACGTCTCGAACGTGGAGCATTACGCGCGCATCGTGAAGGAAAAAGCGATGCTGCGCGGCCTGATCCACGCCACGCAGGCCATCCAGCAGCAGGCGCTCGAAGCCGAGGAAGACGCCGACGCGATTCTGGACCGCGCCGAGTCCTCCATCTTCCAGCTGGCCGAGGATCGCGCGCGCAGCGGCCTGGTGACTTTGCATGACGTGGTCACCGAAAGCAGCCAGCGCATCGCTCATATTTACGAAGGCGGCCACCGCATCACGGGCCTCTCCACCGGCTACGACACGCTCGACAACCTGACCAGCGGATTCCAGGGTTCCGAACTGCTGATTCTGGCGGCGCGCCCTTCCATGGGGAAGACGGCGTTCGCGCTCAACCTGGCCGAAAACGTGGCCGTGCGCGGGAACAAGCCGGTCGCGATCTTCAGCCTGGAAATGTCCAAGGAATCGCTGCTGCTGCGCCTGCTTTCGGCCGACGCGCACATCGACTCGCACAAATTCCGCACCGGCCACTTGAATCAGGAGGACAAAGCAAGAATTCCGCGATCCCTGAGCCATCTGTCCGAAGCGCCGCTGTGGATCGATGACGCGGGTTCCGCGACCGTCGTGGAAATGGGCGCGAAACTGCGCCGCCTGAAGCGCGACAAGGGCCTTTCGCTGGTGATTGTCGATTACCTGCAGCTGGTTTCCGGCCGCGGAAAATTCGGCAACCGCAACGAAGAAGTTTCCAGCATCACGCGCGGCCTGAAGGGCCTGGCCAAGGAACTCAAGGTTCCCGTGCTGGTGCTCTCGCAGCTCACGCGCGCACCGGAGCGCGAAGACCGCGAGCCGCGCCTGGCCGACTTGCGCGAATCGGGCGCCATCGAGCAGGACGCCGACGTCGTCATGTTCATTCACCGGCCGAATTTTTATAAGAAGTCGGACGAAGTGAGCATGGAAGAGCGCGGCGAGACCGACCTGATCATCGCCAAGCAGAGAAACGGCCCGACCGATGCGATCCGCTTCGTGTTTCAGGGCTCGTTCACGCGCTTTGAATTGCGCGCGCCCGACGCCTGGACCGAATCGCAATAGGTGTTCTGCATTCCGCAGGTGTATCACCGCCCACAGGTGTGTCGGTTTGCCCTCGTGCATGCTTCCAGTGCAGGAGGCGACATGCAACCGCTCTGAATCCTCACGACAGGCAAAACCTCCTTCCGCTCAATCACATGCAGGACCGCTGAAAAGATCGATGTCGCCGCGAATTTAGGCAGCGCAAATTGCTTAGCCAATGGTGGCACAGGCTTCAGCCTGTGCGGTTTGTCCGGCACGGGCAATACGCAAAACCGCACAGGCTGAAGCCTGTGCCACCGGCCGGAATAAGAAACACGGCTAGTAACTAAGCCGCGCGCACCTGGGCAGGAGCGATTTTTCTTCCGCTCCAAGATCGGTTACGCTGTGAAGATTCCTATGACACGAACCGTTAAATTCGATGGACGCCCGATCTGGGCGGAAGTAAGCCTGGGAGCGCTGACGCACAATTTGCGCGCGATTCGCAATCATGTCAATCCCGCGGGCGCGCCCGGCGCGCGCGCTCCGCGCAGAAAAATTCTTGCCGTGATCAAGAGCAACGCGTACGGCCACGGCATCGTTCCCGTTGCGCGCGCGCTGTCCCGCGCCCGCGCCGATTGGTTCGGCGTCACCTGCTCGGCCGAAGGCGCCGAACTGCGCGAGAGCGGCATCCGCGAACCCATCCTGATTCTCACCGGATTCTGGGCCGGCGAAGAGCAGCGCATTCTGGAACACCATCTCACGCCCGCGATCATGCGGCCCGAGCAGTTGCGTTTGCTGGAAAAGGCCGCCGCTCATTCCTACAAAAAGTCCCGCAAACCGCGCAGAGGACCGGTCGATTTCCACCTCAAAATCGATTCCGGCATGAATCGCCTGGGCATCGCGCCGCCGGAACTTCCCGCGTTTGCGCGCGTGCTGGCCGAGTGTCCGCACCTGCGCCTGGCGGGCACGTTCACGCACATCGCATCGTCGGAAGTGTTCACCACGGAGCAAACCATCGAGCAGGAAAAATCGTTTCAGCGCCGCGCTTGCCTGCATGAATTCGCTCGGCCTGGACCCAGGCATCGTGCACATGGCCAATAGCGCCGCGATCGTCAGCCGGCCTTCCACCTGGTACCAGATGGTGCGCCCCGGCGCGATCCTCTACGGCTATCACCAGTTCTTCGAGCCGTCCGCGCTCAATCCGGAAATGGAAGCGAAGCTTCCGGTGCGCCCCGTGCTTTCTTTCCGCGCGCGGATTATTTCGCTCAAGGATCTGGCGCCCGGCGCGCGCGTCGGATACAACGCCCGCTGGACCGCCGGCGGGCCCTCGCGCGTCGCGGTCCTCGCCGCGGGCTATGCCGACGGCCTGGTGCGCGTGCTCTCCAACAAAGGCCGCGTCATCGTCCGCGGCCAGTTTGCGCCCGATCATCGGCACCGTTTCGATGGACCTCACCGCCGCCGACGTCACCGGAATTTCCGAAGCGCCGCGTGGGAGACATCGCCACCATCTACGGCACCGACGGCGGCACCACGCAAAGCGTTCCCGACGTCGCCCGCATCGCTAACACCGCCAGTGCCGAACTGCTCTGCGCCCTCGGCAAGCGCGTCCCGCGGTTTTATCTGCCCTGAGGAATGAAGGTTTGCCCTGAAGAACGAAAAATCTGCCTAACCTATCGTCCAGGCGTGCCATCGCAAGCCCTGCCGCGCCATTCGCCTTCCCTGTCTTTACGCAAAGCTTTATAAAGCTTGACTCTGCCTGGACGAAATGCGATATCTGGAAGTAGCAATCGGGCTGGTTTCATATAACTTCGTCCCAGTTCAGCCCAGTTTGATACAGGTTCATACCGAATGAGTGCTGTCGGCGTATTCTTTCGTCTGCTCATAAATGAAATGAGGTCCTATGTCCCGTCCTTATACCCGGCCAGGAAATTCGGCCCCTCCCGTGGAATCGGCTCCGTTTCCTTTGCGGCCTGCGACGCCGGCTCGAGTTGCTCCTGAATTCGGCAGCTGGTGGGACCACATGCTGGTGCGCGCGATTTTTTCCATCGCGTGCGTGGCCGCGGGCTACCACTTTCATCCGTTCGGGCTGTCGAATCTGGTGGCTGCGGGCGTGGGGTTTGCGTTTTCCATTTCCGTATTTCTGTTTGAGATTCGCCTGCAGCGCGCCAGCATGCGCCGCCTGATCGGCGCGGCGGTGGGCTCGATTCTGGGCATTCTGGGCGCGTATTTGATGGGCCTGGTCCTGGCGCGCACTTCGATCCCGGAGGGATCGCGGTCGTTCCTGGACGTCGGGCTGCTCCTGGTGATGACCTACATCGGCCTGGTGGTCGGGCGCGAACAAGGGAGACATGCTCAACCTGCAGGCGCTGGGCGGCCTGTTCGGCAGCGAGCGCAGCACGCGGCGCATGCCCAAGGTGCTCGACACCAGCGTGATCATCGACGGCCGCATCGCCGACATCTGCGAAGCGCATTTTCTGGACGGCGTCATGCTCATTCCCCAATTCGTTCTGCGGGAACTGCAGTTGGTGGCCGATTCGGCCGACTCCATGAAACGCCAGCGCGGCCGCCGGGGCCTGGAAGTCCTGCAACGCATCCAGAAAATGGCGCACCTGGAAGTGGAAATCGCGGACGACGATTTCGCGAACGTCGCGGACGTCGACCTGAAACTGATCGAACTGGCCAAGCGCTACGACGGCAAGATCATCACCAACGATTACAACCTGAACAAAGTGGCCACGCTGCAGGGCATTGAAATCCTGAACGTCAACCAGCTTGCCAACGCATTGAAGCCCGTCGTGCTGCCGGGCGAAATCATGCGCGTCTTCATCCTGCGCGAAGGCAAGGAATACAATCAGGGCGTCGCGTATCTGGATGACGGCACCATGGTCGTGGTCGACGGCGCGCGCCGCATGATCAACAAGACCGTGGACATCACCGTGACTTCCGTCCACCAGACCACCGCCGGCAAAATGATTTTCGGCCGCCTCGATGAACGCACCGAATCGCAGGCCCCTCGCGGACCTCAGGCTCATGCCATCAACGAGATTCCGCGTCAGGCCGAGCAAGCCGGCCGGGGCGAGGCCGTTGCCGGAGGCGAGCGCGGCCCGCGCTCGGTGGTTCCGGACACCTCCCCACGAACCGGATTGAGACCGATCGCGCAATCCAAACGCGATACTCTCCTCGATCATCTTCGGATATATTCATAGAAAATTGTGACATAGAGCGATCTGGCGGTAGGATGATCTGCGCTTTAGGGGCTACTCGAAAATATCCGAAGCTTTGTGGGTCGTGGCTTTAGTCACGACATAAGATCGCGGAATTAAATGCGGCTTTAGCCGCTGGCGCGTCGGGACCATAATTCCTGTGCGGCTCATCAGGGGCTAAAGCCCACTTATTCCTCACGTCTTGATGTCGCCACTGAAGCCGCGCCCACAACGATTCCATATGAGATGCTTGGGTACACGAAAGGGGCAGGGGACAATGACGTCTTCCGACAAATTATCGAATCGCCGCGCGTTCCTGAGTTTTCTGGCCGCCAGCCCGGTCCTGGCCTATGCGGGATTTTCCTCGCGCTGGGTCGAGGAAGTTCTCGCCGCGCCGCTGCCGGAACAGGACGCGGTGGTCATCAAGTCGGTCAAGGAAGCGCTGAACATTTTCGATTTTGAGCCCGCGGCGCGCGCAAAACTTTCGCCGGCGCATTACGAGTTCATCACGGACGGCTCGTTTAACAACGAAACCATGCTGGCCAATCGCGCGGGCTTCTCGAAATATGAAATTCGCCTGCGCCGCCTCACCGGCATCACCAAAGTGGACCAGTCGATCCGCCTGTTCGGCGTGAACTGGGATTCCCCTATCTTCATCAGCCCGATCGGCAGAATGAACGCCTATCATCCGGACGGCGCCGTGGTGGTGGCGCGCGCCGCCAAAACCACGCGCACGCTGCAGATCCTGTCGGGTTCGGCGGTCATCCTGGAAAGTCCCAGCGGCGATGGACGCCGTAAACGCGGCGCGCGGCGAACCGGTCTGGGTTGCCGGCCTCGGCGACACGCTGACTCCGGCACTTGTCCGCCGGATTGAAGCGACGGGAAGCCCGGTGTCTGGTCTGGACGATTGACGACGGCGGCGCGAACACCATCGGCGCGAAATCGGTGCAGCGCGCCGGGGTCCGCGATCTGGACCGCGGCGCCGACGAGCGCTGCGCGGGCTGCCACGGCGCGCTGCCGCAGATTTCCAGGATTCAGGCCAGCACGCCGATGGACGTCCTCGGCGCGGTCGGCGCGCTGATGGGCGAAAACAGCGTGAAGCTCAGCTGGGAGGACGTGAAGCGCGTGCGGGACATGACCAAGCTCAAGATCGTGCTGAAGGGCATCGTCACGCGCGAAGACGCGGCGCTGGCTGTGCAGCACGGAATCGACGGCGTGATCGTTTCCAACCACGGCGGCCACGAAGACGCCAGCGGCCGCGGCACCATCGAGTGCCTCCCGGAAGTTCTGCAGGGCGCGGCGGGGAAAATTCCGGTGCTGATTGACAGTGGATTCCGCGGTGGCGCGGATGTGTTCAAGGCGCTGGCGCTCGGCGCGACCGCGGTGGGCATCGGCCGGCCGCACATCTGGGGGCTCGCTTCGTTCGGCCAGGAAGGCGTGGAGACCGTGATCGAGATTCTGCGCCGCGAATTGCAAGTCATGATGGCGCAGACCGGCGCCGCGTCGATTGCGAAGATCCGGCGCGATTCGCTGGTTTCGCGCGGGCTGAGTTTTAACGTCAAAATTGAAACTGAGTGAGGGCGAAAACTAGCGTTTATGTAGCGCCCGCCTTCAGGCGGGCCAGGATCTCTGCGGAAAAAGTGCCCGCCTGAAGGCGGGCGCTACATTTGCCTCGCAACGTCGGTCCTATTCCAGACTTCACAGCTAGATTCGCCAAGAGGAAAGGGAACAAAAGTCATGGGGAAAAGTGACGAGAAATCGATGCCTCTACCGCGAAGAGACTTCGTGAAAAAAGCCGCTGCGGGAATCGGCGCGGCCGCTCTCGGCGGAATCGCCGCGAAGGAAACGCACGCTGCAGGCGCCGCGCGTCACTGGGACCTCACCGCCGACGTCGTCGTGGTCGGCGCAGGCGCTTCCGGCATTCCCGCGTCCATCGAAGCCGTCGAGCACGGCGCCAAAGTAATCGTCATCGAGCAAAATCATGACGTCGGCGGGCATGGGATCGAAAGCGGCGGCAACATCGCCCTGGGCGGAGGCACCAGCCTGCAGAAAAAATACGGCATCGTGGATTCGCCGGACGCGATGTTTCACGACCTGGTCGCCTGGCACGACTACCGTTTCAGCGACCGCGAACTGATCCGCGCGTTTTGCGACGAAAATGTGGCATCGTTCGATTTTCTTCTGGCCCACGGCGTGAAATTTCCGGATGTCGCCCCCAACGGCGCCGACGGCGGCCCGCAAAACGTCCCGCGCTCGCAGACCGTGCGCTGGAGCGGCGAAGTCAGCGCCTATGCGCCCAACGGCGGAAACGGCACGTCGCTGATGCGTCCGCTGGAAGCAAGCGCGCGAAAAATCGGCGTGCAATTTCTGCTGGAGCACAGCATGACGGGCCTCATCCGCGAGGATCAATTTTTCTGGCGAAAGTTCTGGGCATCACGGCAACGCACCAGGGCAAGACGCTGAACATCGAAGCGAAAAAAGGCGTCGTCCTCGGCACCGGCGGCCACACCAGCAACGTGAATTTCCGGCAGAATCTTCGATCCGCGGCTGACCGAGGAATACCAGGTAGTCGGCGAGCCGTGGTCGCGCCAATCGGGCGACGGAGAAATCGCCGCCATGCAAGTCGGCGCGTCCCTCTGGGGCGTCGCCAGCCAGACGGTCGAGACGCAGGCGCGTTCGCACATTTTCGAGAAGCCCTACGTGATCGGCAACCAGTTCGGCTACCCGCAAGGCGGCGGACGGCGCGCCGAAAATCTGAAGGACAGTCCCATCAAAGGCCTCGCGCGCGGCATCGGCCTCCAGGTCGCTGACTATCAAAATCTAATTCACGTGAATCAGGTAGGCCGAAGATTCGTGAATGAATTCGCCACCGGATTCGACTGGTGGAATCCGTGCCTCGAGACGAACGGAGGAAAAGGCGAAGGCGGCGGCCCCATCTGGGCCATCTTTGACGCGGACGCCGTGAAGCGCGAGAACTGGACGTGCGCGCCTCCCTTCGTCGATCCCGACGGGTGGTTTTTCACCGGCCAATCGCTGAAGGAACTCGCAGGCAAAATCGTCAGCAAATATCAGAAAGAGCCGATGCCTGGCGCCGCGCTGGAAGAAACCGTCGCGCGCTATAACCGTTTCGTCGATTCCGGAAAGGACGAAGATTTTGGAAAGCCCGCGCCCAAATATAAAATTCAGACGCCGCCGTTTTATGCCGCGTGGTCCACGCCCTGCCTCCACGATTGCCTTTCCGGCCTGCGCATCAACGACAAAGCCCAAGTGATCGACCTGTGGGGCAAAGTCATCCCCGGCCTGTACTGCGCAGGCGAAACCGCGGGCGGATTTAATGAGCACGGGCTTGCCCGGGCCATCGTCTTCGGGCGCATCGCAGGCCGCGAGGCGGCGCAAAGCACACCGCGCGCTTGAAAATCGACGGAGAAAGTCGGTTGGTCCTGTACAATTGACCTGAAAACTGTCTGAGAACATCAATTCGTGATTACCAATGGCAGGCCAGTTGCCGATAAGACCGTTTCTCAGGACATGGGAAGCAGCTTCCCCATTCGCACTTAGTTCTCTTCGCTCGTTGGAACGCGAGCCTCTATTGACTGAACTGGCTCGATTTCGATTGATGGTTGATCCCCATCGCCTTTGTGGTTTTCATCAGGGATTGTGAATTCGACCTTCGTTTCGTTCATGATGTGGAGAACGTCCTCGATTTCTTTGGGATTCATCTTTGCGCCCACAAAGGATGCTGTCCCCATCATCAACAGCATAAGTACTCTCAGCCATCTACGTTTCATCGACATAATGGTCCTCCGGCCACCGACAAGGGACTGGATAAGGGTGCGGGTGAACGCAACTCACCCCGCGTCTGCTGTAGTGTTGTGTAGAAGCGCAAACCGCCGTTGGTGGCGGCCAGATACTGCGAGGGTTCTAGCTAACGGGAGGCGGACGCGGGGAGAAAACAGGGAAAGCTAGGCAAAGCCAGTTTTCAGTGGGTTCTTCGATACGGCGTATTCTGATACTGACGATGACGGCCAGGCAGAACCAGAAAGGGACCAAAATGGCGACGGACAAGCTGGTACGCCCGTGCGTCAGGGAAGCAAGCAACACAACCGCAACGAGCAGAATAACCGTCAACCGACGAGCGTAAAACCCAGCCTTCATTTGGCAATCATACGCTGAATTGAAATGCAAAAGTAGCCCACTACGAAAGTCGTGGCTCGCCAAGTCCTGGTAAGACCTGCCGGCTCAACCGGTCGATGCAACACCATCTGGTATAAATCTTTTCTCTGTAAGGTGGTGTTTATGGCATTTAGGCGGCGGTTCAAGCTTTCTGAGCAGCAACGGAACGACATGTGGAGCCGCTGGAAGGCGGGACAGTCGTTGCATGAGATTGGACGAGTCTTCGGCAAAGACCATGTGTCCATTCAATTTATATTGGCGCAGCATGGCGGAATTGCTCCGGCAGCGCGGCGGCGCTCGCCGCTCACGCTGACGCTGGGGGAGCGAGAAGACATTTCTCGAGGAATCGCTTCCGGTTTCTCGATTCGTGAGATTGCTACAGGCTTCAGCGGGCGTTTCGACGGTGAGTCGAGAGGTCGCCCGCCATGGCGGGCGACCTCTCTATCGAGCCAGTGCAGCTGATCAGCAGGCCTGGCAGTCGGCGTTGCGGCCTAAACTGTGTCTTCTGGCCATCCATAGCAAGTTGCAGGAGATCGTTGCGGGTAAACTCATCCTGGACTGGTCGCCGGAACAGATTTCCGGATGGCTGAAAACCCAGTATCCCGAGGATGAGAGGATGCGCGTGTCGCACGAAACCATTTATAGCAGCCTGTTCATTCAAGCACGCGGAGTGCTGAAAAAGGAGCTGATTCAGCATCTACGATTCCAGCGGCGAATTCGCCGCTCGCGGCACGCGCGGGATAGCGGACACCACAAGGGACAAATCGTCGACGCTATTTCCATTCGAGAAAGACCCGCAGAGATCGAAGACCGCGCCATCCCCGGCCATTGGGAAGGCGATCTCATCGGCGGCACCAAGAACAGCCACATCGCCACTCTGGTGGAACGTCACTCGCGATTTACCATGTTGGTGAAAGTGTCCGGCAAAGATACGGCTACAGTGGTCGCTGCGCTGAGCCAACACGTTCGCAAGCTGCCCGCAACTTTGCGGCGCTCGTTGACCTGGGATCGCGGGCTGGAGATGGCCCAGCACAAAAGCTTCACGGTGGACACGGAAGTGAAAGTCTACTTCTGCGATCCACAGAGCCCGTGGCAGCGCGGCTCGAACGAAAATACCAATGGGCTGCTGCGCCAGTATTTCCCTAAAAGAACGGACTTGTCTGTCCATTCCCAATCCGAACTCGACAAAGTGGCGCTGCGTTTAAATCAGCGTCCAAGAAAAACTTTGGGATTTCAAACTCCGGCAGATAGACTGCAAGCAAGTGTTGCATTGACCCGTTGAGACCGCCCGTCTTATCGGAAACTGGCCCATGATCCTCCTCCGACTCCTGTTTATAACTGCCTCCAATTGGTGTAAGCTTTTTTGCCCCTTGATGCAGGCCTTAGAGGCCATTGGAAGCACTGAGAATCTTATGACGAACCGTGTAACCGCAATTTTGCCCGCTGCAGGACTCGGCACCCGAATGGGCGCGGAGACGCCGAAGCAATTTTTGTCGCTCGACGGCGTGCCGGTGCTGCTGTTCACGCTGCGGCGGCTGGCTGCCTGCCCGGCGATCACCGATTTCATCATTGCGACCCGGGCGGAGGAAGTGGATTCGGTGGCCGCCACCGCCGCCTCGGCCAATCTTGGCCGGCCCGTTCGTGTCGTTCGCGGAGGAGACACCCGGCAGGATTCGGTCGCCAACGCATTGCTGGAAGTTTCGCCGGATGCGGGTTTGATTCTGGTTCACGATGCGGTCCGGCCGCTGGTGACTCTCGATCAGATCGAACGCGTGATCGCCGAAGCAGCCGCCTGCGACGCGGCCATTCTCGGGATTCCCGCCATGGACACAGTGAAGGAAGTGAAGCGCGCGACCGTGGTGGGCGGCGCCTCCGATGTCGCGCTGATCACCGCCACGATTCCCCGCGAGCGCGTGGTCCTGGCGCAGACGCCGCAAGTGTTTCGCGCCTCCGTGCTGCTGGAGGCGTTTGGCGCGCGCACCAGGATGGCGTCACCGCTTCGGACGAAGCGGGACTGGTCGAGCGCATCGGCCGCGACGTTCACGTGGTGCCCGGCTCGGATCGCAACCTGAAAATCACGCGTCCCGGCGACATGGAACTTGCCGAATTCTACCTTCGCCAGGAGCGCGCGGCGCGATGACCCGCGCGGGCATCGGCTATGATTTGCACCGCCTCGCTGAAGGCCGCAAGCTGATCCTCGGCGGCATTGAACTCCCTTTTCCTAAAGGCCCCGTAGGCCATTCCGATGGCGACGCGCTCGCGCACGCGCTTTGCGACGCGCTGCTGGGCGCCGCGGGGCTCGGCGACATCGGCACGCATTTTCCGGACACCGATCCGAAGTGGAAGGATGTATCGAGTTTGCTGTTCCTTGAGAACGTCCGGGAATTATTGAGTGAACTCGAATTTCGCATCGTGCACATCGACGCGATCGTCATCACCGAAAAACCAAAATTGGGCCCGCATTTTCCGGCCATGCGCGAGGCGCTGGCGCAGTCGCTGGGCATCGCTCCCTCGATGATTAATCTGAAAGCCAAGACGAACGAAGGCGTGGACGCCATCGGGCGCGGAGAGGCGATCGCCGCGCAGGCCATCGTCACGCTGGAACGCTGACAGTTTGCGAAAAAACTGGCATCGCTGTCATTCCGAGGGCCGATTTAGGTTTCGAGGAATCTCTCATTCCTTTGGCTCTAAAAACTGGAGAGATTCCTCACTTCGTTCGGAACGAAAAGACGCACTTTTTGGGGCCAAGCAGGCTGAAGCCCGTGCCACTGCCCTGATGTAACCAGGAGATCTGGAAATCCATGAACCGCCTTACCGGCATCCATGCTGTACGCGAAGCGCTCGAAGCCAACCGGCCGCTGGATTCGCTGATTATCGCCAAAGGAAGTCACGGCAACCGCATCGAGGAACTGGTGCGCCTGGCGCGCAAGCAGAATGTCCCGGTGCGTTTTGAGGAGCGCATCCAACTGGATCGCACCGCGGGAACGCGCGAGCACCAGGGCGTCGTGGCGTACGTTGCGGCGTCGCCCGTCGCGAGTTTCGAGGATCTGCTGAAGCCGCGCGACGCGCACGGCGCTCCCGGCCTGGTGGTTCTGCTGGATGGCGTCGAGGATCCGCAGAATCTTGGGGCCATCGTGCGCACGGCGCTGGCCGCCGGCGCGCAGGGCGTTGTTATTCCCGAACGGCGCGCCGCGGGGCTAACGGAAACCGTGGCGCGCGCTTCCGCCGGCGCGCTGGCGCACTTGCCGGTGGCGCGCGTGAAAAATCTGGCCCGCGCGATGGAAGAGATGAAAGAGGCCGGCTACTGGCTCGTGGGCCTTGACGAGCGCGCCGAACAACGGCACACGGAAGTGGATTTCAAGGTTCCCGTTGGAATTGTGCTGGGAGGGGAAGGCAAGGGATTGCATGCGCTCACCCGCGAGCGCTGCGATTTTCTGGTTTCGATTCCGACGACGGGCCCGGTGCGCGCGCTCAACGTATCGGTCGCCGCCGGTGTTGTGCTGTTTGAGGCTGTGCGCCAGCGCGGGCAGGCGATCCCGGCGGCGAAGAATCCCCCGACGGCCTGATGCATGCAGGTCAATATTCACGTGCCACGAACAAAACCAATCCGCGGCCGGTTTTGGTAGCACAGGCCAGTCGTGGCTGCGCGGATTTTGAACAATAATTCAATCCGCGACAGACGAGCGGCTCACAAAACCACACAGCCAGGAGTGGCTGTGCTACTTGTCGTACTGAATCATCGTAAAAACATCGATCCCCGGCAGTTTCTTCCTGCCGTTGAGGAACGTCAATTCCACGGCGAAAGACGCGCCGACCACGTTTCCGCCCAGCTTCCGCACCAGCGCCACGGTTGCCGCGGCCGTGCCCCCAGTGGCCAGCAAATCGTCGCTGATCAAGACGCGTGAGCCCGGCTTGATCGCGTCTTCATGAATTTCCAGCGTGTCCGTGCCGTACTCGAGGTCGTAGGTGACCGAAACCGCTTTCGCCGGCAACTTTTTCGGCTTGCGAACGGGGACGAATCCCGCGCCCAGCCGGTAAGCCAGCGCCGGTGCAAGGATGAATCCGCGCGCTTCGATGCCCACAACGGTGTCGACATGCTCGCCCTCGTAGTGGCCGCAAAGCGCATCCACCAGGCTGTGAAATCCGCCTGGATTCTTCAGCAGCGTCGTCAAATCGTAAAACAGAATTCCCGGCTTCGGATAATCCGGGACTTCCCGAATCAATTCCTTCAAATGGTTCATTCCATTCGCTCCGGTTCCCTGAATTCAATATTCGGTTTCGATGGTGAAGTCGCCGGCAAATTCCGCCAGCATCTCTGCTTCGTTCTCATCCACGCGGTCCACTCTCGCCAACAGCGGGCCGCGACGCAATTCGCTCCGCAGCGCGTCCAGTTGCGCCGCCGTGCCCAGGGCATAAACTTCCACGCGGCCATCCGGCAGATTTTTCACGTAACCCGAGACACCCAGGCGCAACGCCACGCGCTCGGCAAAGTAGCGGAATCCCACGCCCTGCACGCGTCCCGACACATGAAATCGCTTGGCAAGAGGTTCCGTGGCCATGCAGTAAGCCCTGATGGCTAATTTCCAGCCGCGCGATTGTAGCAGAGGTCCCGGGGTCCGCGGTGCGGAATCGTGCGTGTGGCGCCAGGGGTGTCCCGAAATTGCAAACATCGAAATGGCGTCCCGGCTCATGTACCATTCATCCGCATGTTCCCGGCACATCGAAACCCGGCAGGGTCCGGCTTTCCGCGCAGCGCGCGCCGCCTGATTGCGGTCACGCTGGCGGCCGCGTTCGCAAGCTTTTCCGCTTTCGCGCAGACGGTTTCGCCCGGCCCGCCAGCGGTGCAGCCCGCTCGGAGTGGAGATCGTCTCGAACGCGCGGGGAACCGGAACTTGCGCGTCGGCGGCGTCCCGTTTTTCGTGCACGCAGCGCAATTCGATTATTTCCGCATCCCGCCGGACCTGTGGGCCCGCTCGCTTCTTCGCTATCGCGACCTGGGCATCAACACGATCGACATCCGCATTCCCTGGAATTGGCATGAGCCGCAAGACGGCAAATTCGATTTCGATGGACACACGAATCCAAACCGGGATTTGACGCTCTCTGCTGGTTCTGATTGCGCGCATGAGCTTCAAGCTGATCGTCCGGCCGGGTCCCGTGATTGGCGATCACTGGCGCAACGCCGGGATCCCTTCCTGGCTTCTGGCGTATTCGGAATACGGGATGAGCGCCGCGGACATCCAGGACGGCGTCGCGCCGCCGAATGCGCAGCTTGCCGCTCGAGACTCGAACGCGGCCGCGCGCCGCTGGCTTGCGAGCGAAACCCACATGACCTACGCGCGTCGCTGGCTGACCGCCGTGGCCAAAATGCTTGCGCCATTCAGCGCGAACAATGTGATTGCGATCGGCGATCCCAGCGACGCGGCGACAGAGACAAATGCGAAACAAATCCCCGGCCCGCTGCTGTTTGTGGCGCTGGATGACGCCGTCACGATTTTTCCGGGCGCGAATTCGGCCGATCTGGCGCGTTATCTCGGCGAACTGCGCGGGGCGCTCGCCCGCGGCGGACTTGACGCGCCCGCTTTCCTGAATGTGCCTGGCGCCGCGGCGCAAGGCTTGCCGCCCTTTCCGGGCGCGGCCACGCCTGAACAATCGCCGCCGATAGGCCTCGCCGGCCAGTGGCTCTTCAATCCGCGGCCAATTCCGCCGGCCATTGAATCTCGCCGCAGCGAATTCCGCGCCGCCATCCCGGAAATCACTGCTTTCCACGGCGGACGCTTCTTCGCTCCACTTTCTCGCGCGTTCGCTTGGCCATGCAGGCGGATTTCCCGCCGTTTCTTTCCGCTTTTTCCCCGACCACATTCGCCCCAGCCGGTGACACGCAAGCGGCGCAGCCCGCTTCGGAGAACACCTTGCTGGCCTCGCGCCTCCTGCTGGGGAGCGGCATTCGCGGCATTGTTTATTCGCCGCTGCAGGACACGCTTACGCCCGCGGGCTGGGAAACTCCGTCCGCGGCCCGCTATTTCCGGTGGGACGCTCCACTCGACCTGGCCGGAAATAAAGGCCCTCGCGCCGCCGGCGTTTCACGAAACGGCCAACTCGTTTCCGCGTGGGGCGCCATGCTGGCCGCGTCCCACGCGCAATCCGATTTTGGGATCGTGGACGTGCGCGCCGCCTTGATCGGTGCGGACGAGGCCGCGATCGTGCGCGCGGCGTCAAGAATTGGAGCAGTTGTGCCGCGTTGCGGCGCTTGCCGGATACGCTCCGGAACTCGTCAACCCCGGAGCGCAATCCGCGGATCGCCTGTTGCGCGATTCCAGTGATTCTGCTGCGCGTTCCGCGGGAGGATGCCGGCCATTTCCAACTATCGGAACAGGCGCAGGCGGCTTTGCTGGAATTACGTCAGCAGGGGCGGAACCCTGGTGTATTTTCCAGAGCGGCCGCAAGGAATGCGCCTCGAGTCCCTTGTGGCAGGGCGGCGCCCGCAAATTTTCCTGCGGGAGACAACAAAAGTGATTGGGCCTATGAGCGCGGCCGCGTGATCGCCTCTTCGGCCGATTTCTCTTCCTGGGTGGAGCTTGCCAAGGACCTCGGCGAAAACCGGGCGCAACCTGAGAGTGCCGCAGCCGTGAAATCCTTTGCCGCCTTGTTGGAGCGGGCCGGAGTCCGCCGCGATTTAAGCGTCACGAACGATGGCAATGGCGCCGAGAATTTTATCGCCACGGAATTGGTCGCCAACGATGCCTGCCGCACGGACCCGCAGGGCCAATACCGTGCGCGGAAAAGCAACTCTGCGCCGCCGCATTGATCAGCGTCACGAACTTGAATCCCGAGCAACCCGCGCAGGGCTTCCTTGGAACTCAACGAGCCTCGCGCCGCTGGAGCAACGGCGGCCCCGCGGAAAATCTCCTTTGATGTCACGGTCCCGGCGCGCGATTCTCTGCTGCTTCCCGTGCACGCCCCGCTGTGCGCCGCTGCCGCTCCGGGTGAACGCTGCTCCGATGAAGTGATTGTAGCCGGAGCGGAGATGATTGGCGCGCAGCGGGAAGGCAAGACCCTGGAATTGCTGTTCTACACTCCGGCTCGCGCCATCGTGCGCCTGCACTTGGAGAGCGCGCCCTCCAAGGTCGAATTCGACGAGGATTATCGCGCGGAAAGCGAATGGAAGCAGGAAACCGGGGAGCTCGAAGTGCAAC
Organism: Terriglobia bacterium; assembly: GCA_963779275.1. GTDB lineage: Bacteria > Acidobacteriota > Terriglobia > Acidiferrales > UBA7541 > Palsa-360. Next base: position 130,388 of record CAVZXL010000009.1, on the reverse strand, counting down.
TGCCGCGCGGGTCTTCCCCTGATTACGCGCGGGTGCTGCGGATTCATTTGCGCTACACGCCGCATGTGCCGGAAAAGGCGGACCCGGAGAAAGACGATTTTCGCGGATTGGATTATGAATTCTTCAACGCCATCCGGTATCCGCTTGCCCCGGATGTGACCATCCCGACCAGCCCTCCTCTGGTGGCTGCCGATGCGAATTCCGGCGGCCGTCTGGTGGTCACTACCCGCAATCTTTCGGAAGATTTGCGCACTTCGGATTTCACTCTGGACGGAGCGTTTCACGGCACGGGCTACGCTCGAGTCTATGGCAACGAGCAGCAGACCACGCGCATTAGATTTCAACCACCTCGGATCGCGGCGCAGAGCAATGCCCCGGCGTCTCCGGACCTCGACAGCCTGCTCCACGGCCAACTCGCGATTCACTCGGGCCGCGAGCGCGGCTCCGCACCGGTGCTGTTTCTGACGGCGAATGACGCCGGATATTCGCACTATCAGTATGATTTTGAGCGGGACGGCGCGCCGGAATGGGTGCTGGAGAGCAGTCGCTTGCGCCTGATCGTTTCGCCGGAATATAGCGGCCGCGGCGTCGCGCTGGTGGACAAGGAGACGAATGACGACCTGATCACTTTGGGCGGCGCGCTGCACGATTTCCTGATTCCCGCGGGCGCCGCCGCGCAAGACGCGCCGCTATCGGCCGATTTCTCCTTCAACCGCGCCTACCACGCAGAGTGGGCCGAAGGAAAGCCCGACACCGGCATGCGGCTCACGTACCCGGAACACGAAAATTCTTCCGCCGGCCTCCGCGTCGAAAAAACATTGCACTTCAATTCGCCGGAAATCGTCGAGGCGTCTTACCACATCGACTATGTCGCTTCGCCCGCTGCCGAAACACGGACTCCCGGCGCAGGCATGGCGTTCCTTTCTGAATTGTCCATTCCCGTGATTGCCGGGGACGATGGCGCCGCGCAATTTTGCTGGCAGGACGCGCCCTCATCCGCACCCGCGAGCCCAGCGCCATCCACAACCGCAGGCATGCGCCTCCATTGCGAGGATTTCATTTCCCGTGGCGTGCCGATTTCCCTTCCGGAGGGGATAACGCGAATGGTCATCCGCTCTTCCGGCAGGCGTGCGCTGGCCGTGGAATGGACTTCCGGTCGGGCGATTGTTATTCCCAAGGCGTTTTCCGCCCAGATTCGGTTTGTGGTTCCGTTGCCGCAACCCGGGGAGCCTCCCGGCGAATTCACTCTGCGATACACGGCGGAGGGCGCGCCGTAGACCGGGCGATTTGAAAAATCGTATGCTACAAAAGCTTCGCAGGACGCATCCAACGAAATGAAGCAGGCCCTATGACACTCCATTCGATTCCTCGGGCAGTGTTTTGCGCGATGGCCTTGCTCTTTGCGGCCCTGCCGTTTGCATTGCGCGCGCAGGACGCCGGCCCCATGCAGCCGCGTGCTTCCACGAAATTTCCCACGCCTCCGCCGCCTGCGACGCCCGAAGCTCCTTCGATTCCCCCTGAGGAAATTATCCGCAGATTTGCGGCGAAGGAAGACGAAATGGTTCGCGCGATTCTCGGCTATACCTTTCAGAAGAGCGTGCGCATCCAGGAAATTGGTCCGGACAACAAACCCACCGGGCAGTTGGAAATCATCACGCAGGAATGGATCTCTCCGGATGGCAAACTGATGGCAAAGCCCCTTCAGCGTCCTCCGGCCACGCTACACAAATTGGACATCGAACGCGGCGATTCCGATCTGCTGGCGGCGACGCCCCTATTCCCGCTCACCACCTCGCAGCTTCCGAAATATGAGATTAGTTTTGGCGGTAAGCAGCCGCTTGATGAATTAAGCGCGTACTTTTTTATAGTAAAACCCCGCGCACTGGACCGCGCGCACGCTTATTTTTCGGGCACCGTGTGGGTGGACGAGCAGGACCTGGTGATCGTGAAGCTCATCGGAAAGTGGGTCACGGAAACCGGCGATGTCACTTCTTCCGTCTTGCCGTTCAGCGTGTTTGAAACCTACCGCCAGCAGGTCGGCAAGAATTTGTGGTTCCCCGCGTACTCGCGTTCGGACGACACCGCCGACGTCGGTGGCGTGAGCGTGCCCGTTCGCGCCATCATCCGCTGGAGCGATTTCAAACCCGTTTCTAGCGGTCCCGCTGGAGCCCCCGCAAACGCAGCACCATCTCCGACTGCTGCAAAGCCCTAGCGATCACCGCCAGTCGTCGATCAAGAACACCTCCGGTCGGTTGTATCCGGATTCGCCATTTCGCTCCATGGCCACGCCCTGCGTCGTCGCGCGGAATCCCGCGGCGAGCATTTCGCGATAGGCGTCCAGGCGCGCCAGGTTCATGCCAGCGGTCAGCGTTGTGGCGCCCGTCGAAAGACCGAACTCGCGGCAGGCATTGAGTAGGCGGCGGAATTCGCGTGGTGCGCTCGGTCCGCTTCTCACGCAGCCGAATTTTACGTAACATTTTCCGCTCCCCGCCTCCGTGCCGCGTCCCGCGTGGCACACGGCGAGTCCCGTCAGATGGCTGACGTTCCAGGTGAGCAGCGTGTCTCCCAGTTGCTGATTATCCACGGCCAAAATTTCCCGCTCCAGGTCAAGCCCTTCATAGATGGACGACGTCAGCTCGCGGCAAGCCTCCAAGCACGCCAGCTTTTCCGGCCCGGAGAGGCCGCTGAAACGCGTCCACTGCGTGGTCGTAGTTTCCGTTCCGATCGGCCGTTCCATCAGCGCGGTGAGAAATCGCGGCCAAAAACCGTATTTTTGATACAGGCCCACGTGCTTGGCGCTCGCCGCAAACGTGAACAAGCCCGCGTGCCGCACTCCCCACCGATCGAATAAATCCATCGTAGGGCCAAGCAAAAGCTGCGCGATTCCCTTGTCCCACAGGTCCGGTCGAATGGCCAGCGGGCCGAAAAAGCCGACGCTTCCCCAACGCGTGGCAAGATTTATTCCCGCCAGCTCCTGGTCGAGTTCCGCCGCAATCACGGCGTCCGGATCCGCCAGCCACCGCGTCCGGATGAAATCGGAGTCTCCCGTGAATTTCAGAGGGTCGGCCAGGCCGAGATACGTCCCGAAGGCCAGGCGAAAAACGCGATCCGCGGCCGGCAGATCGGATTCGCGCAGCGGACGGATCGTGATGCCCGCGGGTGTCGCCTTGGATGATGGGGAATGGGTGGCCATGCGTCTCTCGCGATCCTCAGGTTCCGGCTTTGTGCAGCAGCGAAGGCGCCCCCGGCTCTTGCGGTTTTGTTTCTGCAGGTGGCGGCACGGCGGATCGAGGCGGTTCGAGTATCCACTGAAACCCTTTTTCAAAATCCACATTTGCCATTGTGACTTGCGCCTCCCGCGGAACGACGGCGCGCAGGGCCGACTTGAGAAACTCGACGTCGGCGGCAGCCATCGATTTCTGGCTCTGCCCGTCGACAACGGACCCAACGGACTTTGCGACGAGCGGATTTGGCGCGCGGATGGCCGACAATCTCGAATCGTTCTGGTGCAACAGGTCGAGCAACTCAGGGGTGTCTTTCGCGCGGTCCTCGGCCGGATAGCGCACCTCGATCAGCGTGTGCGGCTGGCCCTTGTCGGGCGGGTAAAGCTGGGAATAGCTCGGGCGCAGGACGCGCGTCTGCCAGTAGCCGGACGCCAGTTCCTCCTGGCGAATATGATAGTCGAGTGTCCAGGCTTCCGGGCCGTATCCTTCCACGTAGTCCACCAGAACGATGCGCAGCAAGGGTTCGTCTTCGAGCAAGTTGATCTTGTTGTGCAGCTGCCCCGCGAGCGCACGCAGGCGCTCAAGCACGGCTACGCCCACGGCCTCGATATCGCTTGCCGAATCGGCATCTTTTTGCTGGGCCGGGGAATGCAGCGCGGCCCCGGCAACGCGAGGGAACTCGACGTCCAGACGCGCGGGCGCTTCCTTCGATTCCGGCTGCACCCATTCCACCGCGCCCATCATCACGGCCGCACGGGACCCTCCCAGCGCCACTACAACCGGCGGCGGCGAATCCGGCTCGCTGTGCGCATCGACCGCGGCCACAATGATTCCGTCCTTGGCGGCGCAAATCACCACGCGCCCCTCCGCCAGATTCACCGCCACTTCCTGCGCCGAGGCGGGGAGAGAGAAAATCCACAGATGGGCACAGATAAACACTGATAACCCCAAGAACATTTGAGGGAAAGAAAAGCGTCGGTAGCAATCCAGTTTCATCATGCAAGTGTTTCCAAGAAAAATGTTTTTTCCTTCTTTTATTAGTGCTTATCTGTGTACATCTGCGGATTCAACCGCTTTTTCCTGCCGCGCGATGGCCTGCACCGCCGTGATGGCCGCCACATTGACGATGTCCTCGGCCGAGCATCCGCGCGAAAGATCGTTTGCCGGGCGGTCCAGCCCCTGCAGGATGGGGCCGATCGCCTGGGCGCCGCCGAGCCGCTCCACCAGCTTGTAGGCGATGTTGCCGGAGTCGAGGTCCGGGAAAATCAGCACGTTCGCGTGGCCCGCAACCGGAGAGCCGGGAGATTTCGATTGTCCGATCTGCGCGATCAACGCCGCGTCGGCCTGCAGTTCGCCGTCCGCGGAAATTTCCGGGGCGCGGGCTTTCAAGATGCGCGCGGCCTCACGGACTTTCTCGACTCGCGCATGCTTGGACGAACCTTTGGTGGAAAACGAAAGCAGCGCCACGCGAGGTTCCGCATCGAGCAGCGCCCGCGCGTTTCCCGCCGTGGCCCGCGCGATCTCCGCAAGCTCGTCGGGATTCGGGTCCGGCATCACCGCGCAATCCGCGAAGAGCAGCGCTCCGGCCGGTCCCAGATCGAGTCCTGGGCGCGGCGGGATCGACCATGATGAAAAAACTCGATACCAGCTTTGCCTCCGGCGCCAGGCCGATGGCGTGCAGCGCCGCGCGCACGGTTTCTCCCGTGGTGTTGGCCGCGCCTCCCACGGTTCCGTCGGCGTCTCCGGCGGCCACGGCCAGCGCAGCGAAATACAAGGGCTTTCGGGCGATGTCGGTGGATTCTTCCAGTGTCGCGCCGCGGCTGCGGCGCCGTTCGTAATAAATTCGCGCGTACGCCTCAATTCTCGGGCTCGCCGCGCAGTCGACGATCGAAATGTTCTGTCAAGCGTCGCGCCCAGGTCCGCCGCGGCCGCTTCGATGATCCGTTTGCGGCCCAGCAGCGTGATTTTCGCGAGGTTTTCCGCGGCAGATTTCGCAGGCCGCGGAAATCACGCGCGGGTCCTCGCCTTCGGACAATACGATGCGCTGGGGGCGCGTTCGCGCGCGAGCCTTGATTTTTTCGAGTAACGTCATGGCACGCTCAACTTATCACAGGTTTGCGCCCGATTGGCGCACGGTCATGCCCAATCCCTCTTCAGGAGGCACTCCTCGATGCGGTACGCGTGAAACAGGTCGTGCATCGCCAGGTGCCGGAACATGATGAAGACCGAGTAGTGCGAGTACTCGTCGTGCTCGGCCGTGCGTTGCCAATCTGCCGCCGACAATGTCTTCAACCGTTCGACGAGTTTCTTCCGGTCGCGGGCAAAACGCTGCATTTCCTCGTCCAAATCCAGCTCAAGGACGACCCCTCCTCTTCCGCGGCGCTCGGGAAATAAGAGACGATGCGCGGTTTCGGATCGCTCAACATCAGATCCAGCCGCGCGTTCATCACCGGATGAATCGTGGCCAGGTGGCAGGCATGTTCATGGGCCGACCATTTCCCGGGCTTCGGGCGGCGCTTCACGATGGCCGCGGGGACTTCCTTCACCAGCGGAAGGACCAGGTCCGGGGCGTGTTCCAGATCGGCGATGACGGCATCGACGCTGTTCATGTGATCCCTCTCGCTTTTCCAATGCGCTGTTTGCGCATCCCCGGGATTTCTGTAGAATACCAAGGATCACGGATAATTTGTGAGCAGGGCGGCAATGGACCCGGTGAATGCCGGGCGGCGGGCGCGGACCTGGAAAGGCGGACACCATTCGACACAAAGGCAAGAAGCTGGACGACATTCTGGACGCGCACCTGAAATTCCATAAGGGACACCCGGGCGGCGAGCGCGCCGATCTTTCCGGCGCCAATCTTTCCAAACAGGATTTGCGGAAACGCGATTTGACCGGAGCGAATCTGGCGGGCGCCAACCTTCAGAAGGCCGACCTGCGCGGCAGCAAGCTCAGCTTCGCGGATTTGAGCAAAGCCGACCTGCGCAAAGCCGACCTGCGCAATTGCGATTTCACGGAAACCAACCTGGAAGGCGCGGACCTGAGCGAAGCCGACTTGAGCGGCACGGAACTGTTCCGCGGCGATCTGCGCTCCGCAAAACTGCACAAGACCATTCTTCGCGGCACGGTTCTGCGGCAGGCGAATCTTCGCGGCGCCGATTTTTCCGGCTCGGACCTGGCCCTCGCCAGCTTCCGCGAAATCGATTTGACCGACGTCAAGCTGGACGGCGCCGACCTCAAGGACGCCGTCGTTCGCGACAACGTCTCCAAAGCCGCAAAAGGATGAACCCGGAAGTCCGCAAGCTTCTTGCACGAACTCGAGGAGCAGGGCCGCGCCCACGACGCCCGCGAAACCGATCGCTCGCGCAAATTCCTGAATCTGGAACCCGAAACGGCGCAGCTTGTGAGCATGCTTGCGCGCGGCTCGCGCGCAACGCGCGTCCTGGAAATCGGCACGTCCAACGGATACAGCACCATCTGGCTGGCCGCTTCGGTGGCGCCGGCCGAAGGTCGCGTCATCACCATCGACCGCAGCGCGGAGAAGCAGAAAATGGCGCGGGAAAATCTGGCCAAGGCGGGTCTTGCTGGATTCCGTGGAACTTGCGTTGCGGAGACGCCACGGAAATTATCGCGGCGTTGCCAGGACCGTTTGATTTTGTGTTTTTCGACGCCGACCGGATCAGCGCCCACAAACAACTGGCCCTGCTGCTGCCGAAACTTTCTCCACCAGGCGTTTCTGCTCGCCGATAACGCGCTATCGCATCCCGCCGAGATCGCGGATTACCTTGCGGCGATTCAAGAGCTGCGAAGGTTTCAGCATGCATTGATTCCTGTGGGTAAGGGTCTGAGCGTCGCCCTGACAGGCTCACGCTGGAATAGTCCCGCCGATTTTGTAGCGCCGGCTTCCCGCCGGCATCTTTTCGTAGCGAAGACTTCGCAATCTGCGGCGATGACGCTCGGCGCTATCGAAACCTCCTGAGCTCTTTCGTCCAGCAAGGCCTGAACGTTCCGCGCAGACTGAATTCTACGCTACTGGTATTGCACAAACATTCCGGGGATAGTCGGGGAGGAATCTTATTTCCCGGTGGCGGACGCAGCCGCTTCATCGGCATCCGCGCGCGCGGGTCCCTTGCGGCGGGCGTCGATCCCCAGGCGCTTGATCTTCTGATTCAGCGTCGAAAGCGGAATCTGAAATTGTTCCGCGGCGTCGGTCTGATTCCAGCCGGTGCGCTCCAGCATGTCGCAGATCACGCGGCGTTCGATTTCATCCATGATTTGAAACAGCGAATTCCTGCGAGCTGTCGGCGCCGGAGCGCGAGCCCGGTTCGCCGGGAAGCGGCGGAAAAAATTCGGACAGCTGCAGCCGCGTGCCCCCGATGATTCCTTGGATCGCACGCTTTCCGGCAGCAAATCGGCGTCCAGGATTCCTGCGAGGAAAGAACCACGGCGCGCTCCACGACATTTTCCAGTTCGCGCACGTTTCCCGGCCAATCGTAATCGACCAGCAACTTCAGCGCAGCGGGAGTGAAGTGCCCGACGGGCCGCTGGTTTTCCTCGGCAAATTTCTTTAGAAAATGATCCAGCAACCGCGGCACATCTTCCCGGCGCTCGCGCAAGCGGCGGCAGCGGAATGGCGATCACGTTCAGGCGATGGTAGAGGTCTTCGCGGAAGCGGCCCTCGCGCACCAGATTGAGCAATTCCACATTGCACGCGGCGATGATGCGCACGTCCACCTTGATTGTTTCCGTGCCGCCCAGGCGCATGAATTCGCGCTCTTGAATCACGCGCAGAAGCTTGGCCTGCGTTTCCGGGCCGATCGTGGAAATTTCATCGAAGAAAATCGTGCCCTGATCGGCGACTTCAAAAAGCCCCTTCTTGGAGGCGACCGCGCTGGTAAACGCGCCTTTCACGTGGCCGAACAGTTGCGATTCCAGCAGATCGACGGGAATTGAACCGGTGTTGATCGGCACAAACGCCTTGTCCGCGCGCGTGGAAGCGGAGTGAATCGCCTTGGCGATGAGTTCCTTGCCCGTGCCGCTTTCGCCGTGGATCAACACGGTGGAGCGCGAAGGCGCCACCTGCGTGACCAGGTCCAGCACCGCCAGCATTTTTTCGCTCTTGCCGATGATGTTGGGGAAAGTTGTAGCGCTGCTTGAGCGCGCGCTTGAGCTGCAGGTTTTCTTCGCGCAGTCGGCGGCCTTCGACGGCCTGCGCGACCTGCACGAGCAATTCGTCGTTGGACCACGGCTTGGTGATGTAATCCTGCGCGCCGCTCTTAAACGCGGCGCGCGCCATGTCGATCGAGCCGTAAGCGGTAATCAGCACGACGGCAAGATTCGGATCGCGCCGCCGGATTTCGCGCAGCAGGTCGAGGCCGTTGCGGTCGGGCAGGCTGACGTCCAGCAGCAGGAGATCGAAGGGCTTTTCGTCGAGCAGCGCCAGGCCCGCTTCGCCGGTCTCCGCGCTCGACGTGGTGTAGCCTTCCGTATTGAGCAGGAGTTCCAGGCCCTCGCGGATTTCGAGTTCGTCGTCGACGACCAGGATCAGGCCTTTAGACATGAACCGCTTTCCGCGCCACAGGGAATTCGAGCCGGAATGACGTTCCTTTGCCCGCCGTCGAGCGCACGTCCACTTTTCCGGCGTGCTCCTTGATGATTCCGTAGCTCACCGAAAGTCCCAGGCCGGTGCCGCGCCCCGACGATTTCGTGGTGAAGAATGGATCGAAGATGCGGTGCAGATTTTCGCGGGGAATTCCGGAGCCGGAATCGGTGATCTCAATTTCCACCGAGCCGTTGTGCGATGCCGTGCGGATTTCCACCATTCCGCCGGACGGCATGGCATCCTTCGCATTCATGAAGAGATTGAGGAACACCTGCTGCAGCTTGTTGTTCGAGCCCAGCACCGGAGGCAATTCCTCCTGCAGGTTGCGCGACACCTGCACGCTGCGCCGTCCGGAACGGGTGCGCCACCAGCGAAAGCGTTTCCTCCACCACGGCGTTCAGATTCACTTCGGTGAATTCCGCCGCGCCGGTGCGCGAAAAATTCAGCAGATTGTTGACGATTTCGCTCGCGCGGAACGTCTGCTTGACGACTTTTTCGATCAGCTGATGCCGCGGGTCGCCGCTGGGCAGCTGCTTGGCCAGGATCTGGATGTAATTGGAAATCACGGCCAGCGGCGTATTGACTTCGTGCGCGACGCCGGCGGCCAGCAAGCCGAGCGACGTCAGCTTTTCCGTCTGCACCATCTGTTCTTCCAGGCGAATGCGCTGCGTGATGTCGTCCACCAGCACCAGCCGCCCGATGCGGTCGCCGGATTTTCCGACCAGCGGCGCGATGGAGACGTTCACCACCAGATTCCGCCCGGCCTGATTTCGCATGTGGAATTTATAGAGGCTGGAAATGCGGTCATCGCTCGGCGCGCGCCGCGATTTCCGCCATCAGGTCGGGCGGAAGGACCTCCTCCGCCTTGCGGCCGACGGCTTGCTGCCGCGGCACGCCGATCAGCCGCTCCAGTTGCGTGTTCCAGGATTCCACCGCGCCGTCCAGGTCCAGCGCCAGCACGCCCACATTCAGCGATTCGACGATATTTTCGGAGAAATCCTTGAGCCGCTCGATCTGCACGGCCTTTTGTTCCAGCGAATTGTAAAGCTGGGAATTATCCAGCGCGATGGCCAGATATCCCGCGATGGTGAACAGAAGTTCGACGTCTTCGCTCGACAGGAAATCGCCATCGACGGTCTTGCCCACGCCCAGCACGGCCACGGCGTGATCGCGAATCTGGCAGGGAATAAAATAGTTCAGGTCGAGCTGTTCCAGCGTCTGGCGCACGGACGGAGCCGATTCGCGGGCGGCGCGCGCCGATTCGTAAAACAGGACGCCATGCACGAACGGTTTTTTTTCCGCATCCAGAAAACTCAGGTCCAGCGGACCGTTGTAGCGCACGCCCACCGAACGCGTCAGCCGGTAAGTTCCCGGATTCGCTTCGTCCTGAATGAAAATGGCCAGGCGGTCCACCAGCAGCGCCTGCGAGATGCGGTCCATCACCGACGCCAGCATCGGATCGAGGCGCACTTCCGAGGTGAGCGTGCGTCCGAACTCGATCAGCGTGCGGCGGTAATCCAGCCGGTCGCGGTAGAAGAACCGGTCCAGGCGCGCCTGAATCCAGTCGCGAAACGGCTGGAACAGGAATGCCGCCACCACGATGGCGATGACGCCGCCCATCATCCCGGAGGGCCACGCCGTGTGGAACAGCGCCCCCACCAGCGCCACGAACGCGATGTACACGGCCACCACGCCGCCGCTCGCCGCCGTGTAAGCAAGCCCGCGCTTGAAGATGATGTCCACGTCCATCAGCCGGTAACGGATGATGGCGTAGCCGAAACACAGCGGGATCAGCACCAGCGAGATCGTGGACAGATTCATCCAAGGCTGCGGAACGATCCCCAGGAAATACGGCACGATGTACAGGAACAAAAAGGGAAGAATGCCCGGCCAGCGCCCCGCCCGTCACCCATTTCAGCTGCTGCCGCAAAATGCCGGACGACGCGCGGCGATAACTGTTCACGAACACCACGGCGGCGAGCATGAAATAAATGCCCAGGCAGGCCAGATCGAGCCGGTCCAGAAGATTCCGCGCCTCGATCGAAGGCATGAACCCCAGCTCGCGAAGGCCGACCAGGATCCGCACCACCAGCAGCGTTCCCGGAACTCCATAGATGGCCGCAAGAATCGCGCCCTGCCACCGCGAAGCGGGCCGCCGCTCCGGAAAAACCAGCGCGAAATGCAGCAGCAGCGCGGGCTGCAACAGCCGCGCGACAATTCCGGACCAGTAGATTTCCCAGTCAAACGGGCTCAGCTTTCCCGTGTACTGGAACGAATACAGGACGTAGGACACCAGGCAAAAAATGTAGAAGTGCACGGCGCGCGTGGCATTCCACCGGCGCCAGAAAATGAACAGGCCGATGAAAAGATAGAGCAATCCCACAATGCGCAAATAATTTTCCAGCGAGGCGGGCCGCTCCGCCGGCTGGATGACCAGTAGCGCTTCAAATTCTTTTCCGCCGCGATGGATCAGGTAATGCGCCTGCGACCATAGCCCGATGCGCCACAGCCGCTTGGTCACGTCAATCGAGCTATGGATGGGCACGTCGTTGATCGCCAGAACGGCGTCCCCGGTGCGCAGGCCGGCGAATGCAGCAGGAGAGTTTGGAGAGATGTGCCAGGCCACGACGCCGGACGGGCCGTCGATCCACGACGCGCCGTCATCCGGGGAGGCAAATATGGCGCGCTGCTGAAAATTGATGATGCCGAAGACGATCGCGGCCAGCGTAGCAAGGGCGAGGACGGCTGCTCCCAACCGGATTCTCAGGCTGTCATTGATCGGAGCGTTCACTGGGTCCTCGACAACACTTCATCGAAAGCGGAATCAGGCAACTCCGCTTCCAAATTATATAGGTTATTCCAATAACTTAAATGCCTAAATTACAGTTGAATACGGCGACCACCGGGCGGAGGAAGGGGGACAATTCTTCCAGCCTTCCATTTGTGGAAGGCGCCTTTCTGTTTTTAATAGGCCATCAAACCCTAAAACTGGAAGCTTACCCCACCCCGAAATGCCCGGAAAACCGGCACCAGCACGATCCGTGAATCCGCCCCGCCGGCCGACACATACCCCTGGCCCAAGACATTGCTGACATCCGCCAGCGCGACCAAATCGCCCATTGAGCCCCGGCAGGGGTTGGCGGATGGAGAGATGCAAATTGGGGTCCATCTGGCTCTCCGCCTCGCCGAATGCATCCATGCGGGAGAGCGTGGCGCCCGTAGATCCACTTGTAGCTTGCGGCAAATCTGGGTGCCCGCTGCGCGGGAGCTTTCCGGAAACGCGCGCGGCGACACTCTGATGGTTGCGGGTCGCGATGTTATTGCGAAAATCGGCTGAGGTGGGATCCAACTCGCCGGACGGAGTCAGCGCGCCGGCCCAATCATAAAGGGCTGCGATTTCCAGGTGGTCGGACAGCTTCTGCCGATAAGCGACGCGCGTGCCCCAGGAATTCGTGCTGCCGCCGTCGTAAAGCAATGCCAGGAGAAAACGTATCCTGGACAAAATCAGGGGTCGCGGCCGGACCCGACCCGAAAATAGCTTGATGCTGCACAGAATCGTGGAATGCGGCGACTTCCACCCGCGCGTGGTTTGGCAGTTTGTGCCGGATGGAAAATTCCTCATGCCATCCGCCTTCCAGAACGGGATCGCCGCCATGGAACAGCACGGTGGGAAGGCTATCCAGTTCCTCGATCGCCGATTCCAGCGCCCCGGCGCGTTCCCAGTGGTCCAGCGGGGGATTCGAAGCCACGACGAAGGATGCCGTCCAGCCCGGAGCCAGGATGGGCGTCCAGCCGGGCGTGCGGACGCAGCGCCGAAACCGACGACACGAATCCGGCGCGCAGGTATTCCGCCCCGGCCTGCAGTGACAAGCGATCGCTCAGGGCGAATTGTTCGGTCTGGTCAAAACGCATTTCCTGAAACGCCAAGCCCGCTACGCCGAATTTCGATTGGTGCAGAACGAATACCGTCTCCGGGCCATGCCCCGCGGCGCCCGAAGGCAGCCAGACGCTGGCAAACGATCCCGAGGCCCCTCGCTCGTAGCTCATTTGGCCCGCAAGCAAGCAGGCGGCCCAGGTTGCCAAGCGGCTGGTCATAGGACACGGCGGTTGCCGGGAGCATCCGGCAGACTCGAGGGGGAGCCGGGACGCATGGCCCCATTGGTGAGCTGGACCAGTCCATGTGCGCGCTGGGACCCGGGAAGCTCGGGGCCTGCGGCGCTGGCGGCGAAATCCGGATCGGTGTCGCGCCATTGCAGGATCGTGCGCGTGGCCGCGGAAGACCGCAGCACCCACTTCCAGTCGTCGGGCTCGGAGGCCGCGTCCGGCTTGCGGCGCAGGGTATCGAGCGACGCGAATACGGAATTCATCTGCACGCGCAGCATGGTCGTCAAGTCGGCGGACACCGCCACGTGCACTTGCATGGCCGGAAGAAATCCCGCCAGCGATACGCGCACGGCATAGTTGCCGGGCTTGAGATGATCGGTGATAAACGTGCCGTACTGGTTGGAGAGCAGTTGCGAAACTGTCCGGCCGCCCAAATCTTCCGAGATCAGCCAGACCGTCGCGCCCATTTGCGGCGTGCCGGAGGGGTCCGAGACCACGCCGGAAAGCGTGCCGTAACCCTGTTTGGCCGACGCGCGCACACCGAACGCCAGCACCGCGACAATGACCCAGCCCATCATTCCCAAATCGACCTGCAAATCGACTTCATGGGGACGGGTTACCTCCCTGTGGCACCGCTCGTTGCCACGCTAGGATTCGCCAGTGGGGGTGTCACGGTGAAGTCCGCCGAACGCGTCACCGTCTGGTTGGACAGCAGATCGGTCGCTTGAATGTCCAGTTTGTATTTTCCCGGCGGCAGCGTCTTGGCGGCAAACATCTGCTCGAAGGTTACCTGCTCGCCGTTTTGCTTCAGGTCCTCGCCCGTCTTCACCACGTGCGAGACGGTTTGCGCGCCCTGGGTCACTTTCAGGTCCAGGGACAAATTGTTTTTGTGCGTCTTGTCATCCACCTTCAAATTATAGAACTGCAGGTAAACGCCCATCGGCTGGTCTTCGTGGAACGCGCCGTCCAGCTTGGGCCGCACCTTGGTCGAGCCCAGCACGAACTGCCCGACGCCCACGTCCTTGGATGAGACCGGCTCCATCTGATCGGCAAGAATCAGCGAACTGGCGTCCAGCTTGTCGTCCGGGATCGCCGAAACGGGCAGGCGTTCGTTCATCACGCCCACGTTGCCGCTGTTTACGTCCTTGAGCACGATGTCGATCTTGTACAGCCCGGGACGCAGCGGCACGGCTTTCTGATAGATGGAATATCCCTTGAGCGACGGCTCCAGCAGGGAATCCGGGAAATCGCGCTGGATCACGTCCTCGAAGGTCTGGATGATGCGGCCCGCCCAGCGAGCTGATTCGCGCGAAGATGTTCATCGTCGCCGAATTCACCCCGTCGTGATCGCGTGAAGGTCATTTGCTTGTTCTGGATCTGGATCGTGACCGGCACCAGGATGGTGTCGCCCGGTAATGCGCAGGAAATCGGTCCGGTAATCGAACGATATCTGGTTGCGCAGAATTCGCGAACTGACCACTTCCTCCAGATCCTTGAACTTCACCGGCGGCGGAGCCTGCACCTTGGTAAATTGCTCCAGGCGCGTGAACTCCTCGTTGCTGTCCAGGTTGTTGATTCCCGCCAGTCCCACCGGGGCCGTGGAACCGTCGGTTCGCGTGAAGCGCGCGGCCTGGCTGGACATGCCCATCTGCTCCACCATGCTGGGGTCGGCTCCGGGCACTTTGGCCAGCGCATCTTTTTCGCCCGGGTCCATCGTAATGTGATATTCGCCGGTGCCGGTCGGATCCACGAATTCGATGATGATGTTGCTCCCGATTCCTTCCATGTAGCGGTAGCGCCAGTCGTCGTAGGCGTATACAACTTCATTGCCGCCGCCTTCGCTCATCGGACGTTCAACACTGCTGCCCGCGGAATGGGATTCGATTTCGTCGGGAGGGCCCCACATGATGTACATTCGCCCGCGGTCCGTTCTCCATCCGGGAATTCCGGAAGAGAACCGCTCGTTGGCGTACGCGATGCGCCGGTAATGCTCTTCCTTGAACTCGTTCTCCACGGTGTCCGGAGTCGGGTCGCGGCGCTGCCAGAACGCCTCGATGAATTGCTCGCGCTCTTCGTTCGTCTGCAATTGCAGGAACGCGGCGCGCTCTTCGTCCGTGATGATGTAGGGAACTTCTTCCTGCAGCCACTTCTTGTAAGGCGTGGCGAGTTCCTTCTCGAGTTTCCTCAGATTCTTGGGATTCTTGTTGAGCTTTCTTGCCGCTGTCCGGCTGTTTATCGGCAGGTGGCAGCCTGGGAGTCTTTATCCTGAGCGTGGACGCGCGCCCCAATGGGCAGGAGCATAGCTCCGCCAAGCAGTATCAAAAACGGTATACGCCGCAAGCGGTTCATAACGGTACCTCGCCCCTGATTCGGAAGCATGATTCTATCCCCCTGTATTTCACCCGTCAATCAAGGAATGCTTGCAAATCGCACGCCCGCCGGAAGTTATCGCCGATGTGCAGGGTTTCGCGCGCCGAAGCCGCCCAGCCAAGGCCGGCTGGACGGACCCCTACCCTCACGGGCATTTACTAAGAATTGCGGCTGGGTTCCCGGGTTGCCTGCAAAGCCGCGATTCTTCGCACGCGGCAGGCGATTCTGACTGGCTGATATGAAACCGAAGGTGAAAAGCAATATCAGAGCAGGCGGCTAGCCACGCAGTCTTGAGTAGCACAGCCACTCCTGGCTGTGTGGTTTTGTAGGCCATAACTACGTCGCCGATCTTACTGCGATCGCAAACCCCACACAGCCAGGAGTGGCTGTGCTACTCAGGACCTGCCGAATTCATGCCGTCTAAATTTCATGCCCTACGATTTTCCAGAGTGGGTGTACTGTAGTCGCGCACAATTCCAGGCCAAGAGGATTGCATTGACTGCCGAAACGGGAAAAGTCTTGCGCGCCAAGCTCGCGGAGCGCCGCGGAATGCTCGTGCCGGGCGCGGCGAACGCTCTGGCTGCGCGCGTGATCGAGGATCTCGGTTTTGAAGCGGTGTACGTCAGCGGCGCGGGCGTGACGAATACGTTTTGGGGCATGCCCGATCTCGGGTTTATCAGCCTGAGTGAACTGGCGCAGCACACAGCCGCGATTCGCGAAGCCGTGGACATTCCCGTGCTCGTCGACGCGGACACCGGCTTCGGCAACGCCTTGAACGTCCGGCACACGGTGCGCGTGCTGGAACGCGCCGGGGCCGATGCCATTCAGCTGGAAGATCAGACCATGCCCAAAAAATGCGGGCACTTTGAAAATAAATCCGTCATTTCCGCCGGGGAAATGGCCGGAAAAATCAAAGCGGCCGTGGACGCGCGCGCGAGCCGCGACCTGCTGATCATTGCGCGCACCGATGCGCTGGCCATCGAAAGTTTCGACGCAGCCATCGAGCGCGCCGAGCGCTACATCGAGGCCGGGGCGGACGTGACGTTTGTGGAGGCCCCGAAATCCGCGGACCAACTCCGCGAAATTCCGAGGCGGCTTTCGGCGCCACAGGTCGTCAATGTGGTGGTCGGCGGAAAAACGCCCGTATTGGCCCAGGACGAATTGGCGGGGATGGGCTATGGGCTTGTGCTGTACGCCAACGTCGCGCTGCAAGGCGCGATTGCGGGCATGACAGGCGGCCTTGAAACATCTAAAGGCCAACGGCCGGATGGACGAAGCGAGCGGATTGGTCGCAAGTTTCGCCGAGCGCCAGCGGCTCGTGAAAAAGCCTTTGTTCGACGAATTGGAACGCAAGTACACGGAACGCAAATAAGTTTCACGCCCAACATGAAAATTCACGCCGTGAAAGTTCATCCTTCGGCCGACGCAACTTCCGCGCGAGGAGCAACTGGCCTGGAAAATTGCGAGTGTCGCTGCCGACGATGTTCCGGTCGAGCGCGAAGTCGCCGAGGCCGTCGTCGATCGCATCATTGATGACGCCTCCGTGGCCATCGCCGCGATCAACCGCGCTCCGGTTGTCGCAGCTCGAGCGATGGCCCTGGGACACCCGCGCGCCGCGGGCGCAACGATTTTCGGCGTCCCCTCGCAGCAATCTTTCAGCCCTGAATGGGCCGCCTGGGCCAACGGCACGGCCGTCCGCGAACTCGACATGCACGACGCGTTTCTGGCCGCCGAATATTCCCATCCCGGAGACAACATTCCGCCCATCCTCGCCGTTGCCCAGTCGATGAATCGTTCGGGCAAGGATGTGCTTCGCGGAATCGCCGCCGCCTACGAAATCCACATCGATCTCGTGAAAGCCATCTGCCTGCATAAACACCGCATCGACCACATCGCCCATCTGTGTCCCGCGCAAGCCGCGGGAATCGGCGCGATGCTGGGCTTGCCGGCGGAAATCATTTATCAGGCCGTGCAGCAGGCGCTGCACGTCAGTTGCACCACGCGCCAGTCGCGCAAAGGCGAGATCAGCAGTTGGAAGGCGTTCGCTCCGGCGCACGCCGGCAAGCTGGCTATCGAGGCCGTCGATCGCGCCATGCGCGGCGAGAATTCTCCCAGCCCGATTTACGAGGGCGAAGACAGCGTCATCGCCTGGCTGCTCGATGGACCCGAAGCGGAATACTACGTGCCGCTTCCGGATCCGGGCGAACCCAAGCGCGCCATCCTCGAAAGCTTCACCAAGGAGCACAGCGCGGAGTATCAAGCGCAGGCGCTGATCGATCTCGCCTTTCGCATGAGAGAACATATTCCCGATTTTTCGCTGATCGAAAAAATCGTGATCTACACCAGCCATCACACCCACAGCGTGATCGGCACGGGCGCCGCCGATCCTCAGAAATTCGATCCGAATGCCAGCCGCGAAACGCTCGATCATTCGATCATGTACATTTTCGCCGTGGCCCTGCAGGATGGCCGCTGGCATCACGTCGATAGCTACACCAAGGAACGCGCGGCCCGCCCGGACACGGTCCGCCTCTGGCACACGATCGAAACCCGCGAAGACCCCGAGTGGACGCGCCGCTATCACGAAACCGATCCCGCGAAAAAAGCCTTCGGCGGGCGAGTCGAAATCTTTTTTAAGGATGGCTCGCGACTCGAAGACGAATTGGCCGTGGCCAATGCGCACCCGCTGGGCGCGAAACCCTTCCGCCGCGCCGATTACATCCGAAAATTTCAGACGCTCACCGAGGGCTTGATTTCTCCCCGAGGAATCGCGGCGATTTCTCGACGTCGGCGCAGCGCCTCCCGGACTTGCCGGCCTCCGATCTGCGCCAATTAAACGCCGCATTGCCGGAAAATAAGCTCGCGAAAGGCCGCCCGGGAATTTTTTAACGTGCTCGTTTCACGCATTTGCATTGATTTCGTTGCGCATCGGGAAGGATCAGTGGTGGCACAGGCTTCAGCCTGTGCGGTTTGAATACCAATGGACCGAAAAATCGCACAGGCTGAAGCCTGTGCCACCAGTCAGGGCCGAATCAGTGGCTCCAAGCGATGTCCAGCAATATCCGTGGAGGCAGCAAATGGCCGGAAACAGCGCAGGCGAAATCACGGCACGCATCGACCGGCTGCCCGCCTGCTGGACCGTCTGGCGCCTGGTCGTGCTGCTCTCTCTCGGCGCTTTCTTTGAAATGTACGACCTGTTTCAAACCGCGTACGTGAGCCCCGGCCTGATTTCCAGCGGCATTTTTCGCGTGGGCGCAAAGGGATTGTTCGGCCTCACCGACCAGGCCACGTTTGCGGCCGCCACTTTCGCCGGCCTGTTCGCCGGAACAATCCTGTTCGGCTCGGTTGCCGACAAATTCGGACGGCGCACTATTTTCACGTACTCGATGCTCTGGTACACCGTGGCCAACGTCGCCATGGGCGTGCAGCACACCAACGTGGGCGTCGATCGTTGGCGCTTTATTTCCGGCCTGGGAATCGGCGTTGAGATCGTGACCATCGACGCCTACATTTCAGAGTTCGCTCCCCGGCGCATCCGCGGCCGCGCCTTCGCCCTCAATCAATCCGTCCAGTTCACGGCCATACCGAGCGTCGCGCTGGCCTCCTATATTCTGGTCCCTCGCTCGCCGTTCGGCGTGACCGGATGGCGCTGGGTGGTTTTTCTCGGCGCGCTGGGCGCCATCGCCGTCTGGTTCATCCGCCGCAAAATTCCCGAATCTCCGCGCTGGCTGGCGCAACAAGGCAGGTTCGAGGAAGCCGGCGACGCGATTGCCCTGATCGAAGCCAGCGTCGAAGCCGAGACCCGCCGCCCGCTGCCCGAGCCGCTGCCCGGCGCCGCGGAATTGCATGGATCGGGAACATTTTCCGAAATCTGGCAGCCGCCCTACGGCGGGCGCACGGCCATGCTGGTCGTCTTCAACTTTTTCCAGACGATCGCTTTTTACGGCTTCGGCAATTGGGTGCCGGCGATCATGGCCTCGAAGGGCGCGAACATCACCAACAGCCTGCTGTATTCCACCGTCATCGCCGTGGTCTACCCGGTCGCGCCGCTGCTTTTTATGGCGTTTGCCGATGGGTACGAGCGCAAGTGGCAGATCGTGACCGCCGCCATCGGCACGGCCACGTTCGGCCTGCTCTTCGCCAGGCAGACGGCGACCGCATCGCTGATCGTGTTTGGAATGCTGATCACGTTCTCCAATAATCTGCTTTCCTATTCCTTCCACGCCTATCAGGCCGAGCTGTACCCCACGCGCATCCGCGCCCGCGCCATCGGATTCGTCTATTCCTGGAGCCGCCTCTCCACCATGTTCACCAGTTTCATGATCGCCTTCTTCCTGGAAAATTTCGGCACCAAGGGCGTTTTCGCGTTCATTGCCGGCAGCATGCTGGTGGTCATCCTTTCGGTCGGCGTTTTCGGCCCGAAGACCAACAACCTTTCGCTCGAGGAAATTTCGCACTAATATTCTTTGCCCATGCTTAGCTCATGTTGGTCGGACGGCCCAGTAGGACAGGCTTCAGCCTGTCGCTTTTGTATATCTTCATTGCCGGCAACTAACGCCGACAGGCCGAAGCCTGCGCCTACCAGCCCGACCAGTTGCAATAACCGCGCTGAAGGATTATGTTTTCCGTGTAGCGTTTTGCACGGGCCCCGGGACGCAATCTGTAATCGTTGCAGCGTTTGGCCCCGCCGTTGTTTCTGAAAAAATCTTGCCGATCGCCGCCTGAATTGAGGAAAGTTATGGCCGAAGCCACCGCGACTCGCACGAAAGTCCTGAATTACATCGACGGCAGCTGGGTAGAACCCAAATCCGCCGAGTGGCGCGACGTCATCAATCCCGCCACCATCCGAAACCATTGCCCGAACGCCGATGACCTCCGCCGGCGAAGTCGGCGCCGCGGTCGAAGCCGCCGCCGCCGCCTTCCGCATCTGGCGCCGCACGCCCGCCGAAGACCGCATCCAGCCGCTCTTCAAGCTGAAAATGCTGCTCGAAGATCACCTTGACGAGCTCGCCCGCATCATCACGCTGGAAAACGGCAAAACATTTGGCGAGAGCAAGGGCGAACTTCGCCGCGCCATCGAGAACGTGGAAGTGGCCTGCGGAATTCCCACGATGATGCAGGGCTACAACCTGGAAGACGTCGCGCGCGGCATCGACGAAATGATGATCCGCCAGCCGCTCGGCGTGGTGGCCGCGATCACGCCGTTTAATTTTCCCGGCATGATCCCGTTCTGGTTTCTGCCCTACGCGATCGCCACCGGCAACACGTTTGTACTGAAGCCGTCCGAGCGCGTGCCGCTCACCATGATGCGCGTTTTCGAGTTGCTCGAGCAAATCGGCTTGCCCAAGGGCGTCGTCAACCTGGTGAACGGCGGAAAAGACGTGGTCGACGCGCTGCTCGACCACCCCAAAGTCCGCGCCATCAGTTTTGTCGGCTCCACGCCCATCGCGAAATACGTCTACGCGCGCGCCGGAGCCAACGGCAAGCGCGCCCAGTGCCAGGGTGGCGCGAAAAATCACGTCATCGTCCTGCCCGACGCCGACATGAAAATGGCCACGCAGATCATCGGCGATAGCGCCTTCGGCTGCGCGGGGCAGCGCTGCCTCGCGGTTTCCGTCGCCGTCACCATCGGCGAAGCGCAAAGCGTTTTCCGCGATTCGATCACGCAGGCCGCCGCTTCGCTGAAAGTGGGCAACGGTCTGGATGAAGGCGTCCAGATGGGCCCGGTCATCACCGCGCAGAGCAAGACGCGCATCGAGTCGCTGATCGCCACCGGCGAAAAAGAAGGCGCAAAAGTAATTCTCGACGGCCGCAACGCCAAAATCCCGAAACTCGAATCCGGAAATTTCGTGAAGCCCACGATTCTCGACGGCGTCCCCGCATCCAGCGAACTGACCGACACGGAAATCTTCGGCCCCGTCCTCAGCCTGGTCCACGCGCGAAATCTGGACGAAGCCATCGACTTCCTCGAGCGCAGCCCCTACGGCAACCAGGCCTCGCTCTTCACCTCCAGCGGTTCGGCCGCGCGCCGTTTCCGCTACGAAGCCCCCGCCGGAAACATCGGCATCAACATCGGCGTCGCCGCCCCCATGGCCTATTTCCCCTTCACCGGCTGGAAAGGCAGCTTCTTCGGCGACATGCACGCGCAGGGACGCGACGCGATCGAGTTTTACACGGATAAAAAAGTTGTCATCGAACGCTGGGGAGAGGAACACTCAAGGAAATTTTAGAGATTGCTCGGAAGCTGACTGGTTTGGTCTTTGCGGGTGCCGCACCCTTTGACGAATTTCAAAGGGTGCGGCTTTTTATTTCTATTCCTCGCGGCGAAAGATGAAGCGCGGTTCAGACCGGAAAAATCCGCAGGCTTGCAAAACCAGCAAGGGTGCGGCACGCAAAATGCGCTTATTGTTTCCCCTTCGCCTCCGCCAGCGCCGATTCCTTCGCCCGGCTCAACACATAACCCTCAATCGACTTCACCTGCTCCGCCGTCAGAACATCGGCAAACGACGCCATGCCGAATTCGTGCAGCACGCCGCCGCGCACGATGTTCTGGAAATTCTGTGCGTGGATTCGACCGAGCGCCGCAGGTCCGGCACCTCGCCACCGCTGACGACGTTGGCTCCATGGCAGCGCGCGCAGTACGTGGCAAACAGTTTCGATCCGTCAGCCACTTGGGCGGAAGTTACAGCCAGCTTGAACGTCGGCATCGGAATCGGCGGATCTGGGCAGGTCAACGATTTCCACTTTTCCGGTTCCACCGAGCGTGTAGACGGTCAGCCGGCCACGGCCCATCTTGCCTTTGCCGATCGGGCGATTATTCAATACGGTCGGGCCGCCCCATCCGGACATCACGGCCACGTACTGCGTTCCGTCGAGCGAATAGGTCATGGGCCCGGCGACAACTCCGACGCCGGTATCGAACTCCCACAGCGGCTTGCCGTCGGTCGCGCGGTAGGCTTCAAATTTTCCGTCGGCGCGGCCCTGGAAGACCAGGTTGCCGGCCGTGGTCAGCGTGCCGCCACTCTTCGGGAAACGGCTGGTCGGCGTGCCAGACTTCCTTGCGCGCCACCGGGTCCCACGCGAGCAGGGTCCCGGAAGCCTGCTCCTTGGCGTACTGATCCATCACCGGGCCGTGGTAAGCGCGGTCGAAGCCGGTGATCTGGTCGTGCGGATTCGAATTTCAAATCCTTCGGCGTGGCGTGCAGCGAAGCGCTGTTGAGCACGGCAAAGTACACAAGCCCGGTCTGCGGATTGAAGGAAATCGGGTGCCAGTTGTGCGCGCCCTCGGACGCCGGGCGCACGATGGTCGCGTCCTTCATCGCGCGGATCGCCGCGTTTTCGATCGGCCGTCCATTGGCATCGATGCCGGTGGCCCAGTTCACGTCGGTGTAAGGCGTTCCCGAGATGAACGCGCCGTTTTCCCGGTCGATCACGTAGAAAAATCCGTTCTTGTTCGCCTGCATGATCACATGGCGGTCGCGGCCGTCAATTTTCAGGTTCGCGAGCAGCAGCGGCTGCGTCGAGTCGTAGTCCCAGTTGTCGCCCGGAGTCGTCTGATAGCCCCATGCCTGTTCGCCCGTATCGCCCTTCAGCGCAAGTATCGAAGCGACCCATTGATTGTCGCCCTTGCCGCGCGACTGGTCGTACCAGGGAGCGGCGTTGCCTGTCCCGAAGTAAACGAGATCGAGGTCCGGATCGTACACGATGCTGCTCCACGGACTTCCGCCGCCGCCGAGCTTCCACCATTCGCCGGTCCAGGTTTTCGCGGCCTTTTTCAACGCTTCCGATTCGCCCGGCTGCGAGGGATCGCCCGGCACGGTATAGGTTTTCCACGCGAGCTTTCCGGTATCGGCGTCATAGGCGGAGAGGAATCCGCGAACGGCATATTCCGACCCTGCGTTGCCGATCACCACGCGGCCCTTCACGATGATCGGCGCGCCGGTAATGGCGTACGGCCCGTCCTTGGGCGTGGTCTGCACGTCCCAAACGGGCGCTCCGGTCTTCGCGTCGAGAGCAATCAGCCGCCCGTCGAGCGTTCCCAGATAAACGCGGCCCTTGTAGAGCGCCACGCCGCGGTTCACCACGTCGCAGCAGACATATTTTCCGTGATCCTTCGGCACCTTCGGATCGTAGGTCCAGAGTTGCGCGCCGGTTTTCGCGTCCAGCGCCCAGACGATGCTCCACGCGCCGGTCGTGTACAACACGCCGTCCTTCACCAGCGGCGTCGCCTCATAGGCGCGCACATCCGGAAAATCCTTGGACCACGCCAGGCCCAGTTTTCCCACGCTCTGCTCGTCCACCTGCGTGAGCGGGCTGAAGCGCTGTTCGGAATAGGTGCGGCCATAGGTGATCCAGTCCGCCGTGTCGGAATCGGCGGCGCGCAGCGCGGCGTCGTCCACTTGTGTCTCGGCAGGCTTTCCGCATCCCGCTATCCCAAGAACCAAAACCGCCGCCACTGCCAGCCAGGCGCTCCGAATCCAGTTGCGATGCATAATCCCTCCGTCAAAAATTCGCATGTTTGGGCGAGGCCGCGGAAAAACTCCAACCGTCGACATTCCGAGGCATGTTTCCTGCCGAGGAATCCGTCTTCCCGTTGCATTTAAAGCGAGAGAGATTCCTTACTTCGCTCGGAATGACAAGCTAGAGCGTTTTCCCGCGCTCTCTTGCGGCGAATGCGCCCGCAACCCAAAATGTCGATTCCAAATTTCCAGGTAGCGGCATTGTATACCGACTCGCAGATTCAGAAACCCGAATTGCGCGGAGCGAAGAGAGGCATGGCCGGGCGCGCAGACCGGCGCGGTCCGAGATTACTCAAGTCGATAAGGAACCAGAAGTAAATCGCTTTGTTCCCGCTGGATTTGACGGTAAAATTTCACATGGGGCGGCGCGCGATTCACCCGCTTTCCCGCATCGGAAATGGCTGTCAATGCGCACCAATACTGCGCATCACGCATGTTCGCTCGTGCGGTTCGCCGGGAAACTAAAACACGCTTCTCTGCGTAGTAACAACTAGGCTTTGGAGGGGAGTCTTCCGGCACGGCGCCCCGGCGGCATGATTATGAAACTGTGGCAAAAAATCGGGATTGGCGCGGGTGTCGCCGCCCTGGTGGGCGGCGGCATATGGATCGCCATCTGGCAAATCAATAAGGGCGTGGTCACCGTGCAGACCGGCGCGGTGACGCGCCAGGACCTGACGTCGGTGGTCACGGCTTCGGGCGAAATCAAGCCGCTGACCTACACCAACGTGCTGGGCGAAGGAATCGGCAAGATCACCGACATCGTGGTAAAGGAAGGCGACCGCGTCAAGAAGGGCGACGTCCTGCTGCATCTGGAAAGCGTGCAGCCCGCGGCGGACGTGAGCGCGCAGCGCGCGGGCATCCAATCGGCCGAGTCGGGAGTCAAATCCGCCGAGGCCAACGATGTTTCCGCGCAAGCCGACATCACCTCGCGCGCCGCCGATCTGGAGCACGCCAAGCTCGACTGGGATCGCGGCCAGGAACTTTATAAGCAGGGCCTGATCGCCAAGCAGGATTACGACACGCGAAAAGCCGCACTTCGACAGCGCCGTGGCGTCGCTGGCCTCGGCCAAAGCGCGCGCCGAGCAGGCCCGCGCGCAACTTGGCCAGGCGCGTTCCGGGCTCACGCAGAACAAAGCGATGCTGAACCGCCTCTCCGATGTCTTGCGCAAGACGACGTATACGGCGCCCATCAATGGCGTGGTCACCTACATCGCGGTGCGCGTCGGCGAAAATGTGGTCCCCGGAATACAGAACGCCACCGGAAGCTACCTGATGACCATTTCCGATATGTCCGTCGTGACTTCCGAAGTCATGGTGGACGAAACCGATATCACCAGCGTGAAACTCGGCGAGCAAGCCGAAGTGACCATCGACGCGCTCCCCGGGAAATTTTTCAAAGGCAAGGTGACCGACGTTGGCACCCAGGCCGTGCTGCGCAGTTCCGGCCTTGCGTCCACGCAATCCACCACGGGCAATCAAGAAGCCAAGGATTTCAAGGTGGTCGTGACCATGGAAAATCCGCCCGAAGGTCTGCGCCCGGGACTTTCCTCCACCGCCAAGATCACCACGGCGCAAAAGAAAAGCGTGCTGACCATTCCCATCCAGGCGCTGGCGGTCCGCACGAAAAAAGAACTGGATGAGGCCGCCAAAGCGTCCGGCCACGATACCGTGACGCTCGCCGCGGACCGCCCTGCCTCCGACGCAATTCGGCGGGAGTGACTTCCTCTCCCGCGTCGAAAAATCCCGACATACAGGGAATTTTTGTGGTGCGTAACCGCAGGGCGGAATTTGTCCCCGTGAATACGGGCATCATCGGGGTCACCGATATCGAGGTCCTGGACGGCGTCGCGAAGGCGATGAGGTAATCACCGGTGGCTATAAAACTCTGCGCACGCTCAAGCCGGATACCCGCGTGAAAGTGGACAATTCCACGCCGAAAGCCCAGGATGAAAATTGAGAGCTGTCCGGACTTTGAGGAACTGAACGATGCCCACCACGACTCTTTCGCCCGATTCGTTTCGCCAGGACCTGGTCGATCAGGGCATCGCCATCCAGACCGAAAACCTCTGGAAAACTTATGAGATGGGCGCCGAAACGCTGCACGCTTTGCGCGGAGTCGATCTGGTGATCCGGCGCGGCGAGTACGTGGCCATCATGGGCCCGTCCGGCTCGGGCAAGTCCACGCTGATGAACCTGATCGGATGCCTGGACACGCCCACGTCCGGAAAATATTGGCTGGCCGGGCGCCTGGTGAGCGACCTCGACGATGACGAGCTGGCTTACATCCGGAACAAGGAAATCGGTTTCGTGTTTCAGACGTTCAATCTGCTGCCTCGCGCCACTGCCTTGCACAACGTTGAACTTCCGCTGATCTACAGCGGCACTCCCTCGGAGGAACGCCTGGCCAGGGCCAAACGCGCCCTCGAGGCCGTCGAACTGGGCGCCCGGATGCACCACAAGCCCAATGAGCTTTCCGGAGGCCAGCGCCAGCGCGTGGCCATTGCGCGCGCCCTGGTCAATTCTCCCTCCATCGTCCTCGCCGACGAGCCCACGGGAAATCTCGACTCGAAAACCGGCGACGAAATCATGGCCCTGTTCGCGCGCCTGCACTCTGAAGGCAACACCATTATTCTGGTCACTCATGAAAACGACGTGGCGCAGCGCGCCGACCGCATCATCCACGTCCGCGACGGCAAGGTCGAGTCCGACGAAGCCGGTGAAACATTAGATCGCCATTAGTAGGACAGACTTTAAAACAGCCTGGCAGGTTTGGTGGCATCCAGGCTTCATTTTTCCTGCGGCTGAAAACAAAACAGACAGGCTGAAGCCTGTCCACCTGCATCATTCGAGGACCTCACAGTTTGCGCGCCCGAATCTCCGTCTTCATTGCCATCGTCCAATCGATTTTGCTTCTGGTCCACCTCGCCTTGTATGGGACTTGGACGTTTTTCTTTGCGCCACTGGATTCGCCCCGGATCGCTCGAGTTGCGAGTCGCTCTGGCGATTCTCATCCTTCAGCTTTGTCGCCGCTTCCATGCTGGCGCGCCAATATTTCAATTGGATCGTGAGGGCGCTTTACACCCTCGCCGCCGTCTGGCTGGGCCTCGTGAGTTTCTTCTTTCTTGCCGCGTGCGTGTGCTGGGCCGCATACCTTGCGCCGCTGCTGTTCGGAATTCACCTGGAACGCCGGACTTTGGCCTTCGCGGTTTTCGGCGCTGCCCGTTCTTCTTGCGTTCTACAGCGTCATTCAATGCGGCGCGCACCCGCGTGAAGCGACTTATCCGATCCAGCTGCCCAATCTCCCGCCCTCCTGGCGCGGCCGCACCGCGGCGCTGGTCAGCGATTTGCACCTCGGCCACATCCGCAATCGCCGGTTTCTCCGCCGCATCGTCGGCATGCTCACGCAGCTGCGGCCCGATATTTTGTTTATTCCCGGCGACCTGTTTGACGGAACGCAAATCGACGCGGACCGCCTTGCCGAGCCCTGGGCCGCGTTTTCCGCGCCCCTCGGCGCCTATTTTGTGACCGGGAACCACGAACAATTTTCCAGCCCCGATCAATATCTCGAGGTTGTGAGGCAGTCCGGAATCCGCGTCCTCGAGAACGAAAAAATCGATGTCGACGGCCTGCAGATTGTCGGCGTGCATTATCGGGATTCGACCAACCCGGAGCGCTTCCGGTCGATCCTGAAAAACGCGGGCCTGGACCCGGCGGTCGCCAGCATCCTCCTGATTCACACGCCTGACCGCATGCCGGTTGCGGCGCGAAGAGGGCATTACCTTGCAGCTTTCCGGGCATACCCACCGCGGACAGTTTTTTCCTTTTACGCTGGTTGTTTCGCGGATCTACGGCCGGTACGCCTACGGATTGAACCGCCTCGATAATCTTCTGATCTATACTTCCTGCGGTGCCGGGACTTGGGGTCCGCCTATGAGGCTGGGAACAACCCCTGAAATTGTCCTGATCCGGTTCGAATAGTCTTCGCGCCAAGAAATCAGGCATCGAAGTGGTGTTCCATGTCGGCACATGCCCTCGCGTCCATCCTCCAAATACCTAAAGTCGTCCTTGAAGGCGAACGATTACACATTCGAGGCACCAACCCTTCAGCCATAAGGTGGCTCCCAAACAGGCGACTTCGCCGGCCGGGAATTCGAATGCGCAGTTTGCTCCAGCACATGGGGGTTCAATCATGGCATTTACCAGTATCGTGAACATCGTTCAAAACTTGGCCAAGAATCACTCGGGCAAGGAACGGATAGTCAGCAAGGAGCGCAACGTGCACTCCCCTCGAACAACTCCCGATTAACGACGCTCATCCAGGACATCTTTACGCCCTCAAACCCAGAAATTCTACCCAGGGCGCCGCGCAGGAGGCGGGGCTTTTCCAGGTCAGCCAGCTTGCTCCTTGCGGCCGCGGCGACCGGAACTCTAGCGTTGCAGGCAACGCCGCCGCGGACGAACGCCAATCCCGCTCCCGCGCCAGTCGCGGCAGCCAACGTCAACGTAATTCTTCCAGTATCCACGGCGAATTCCAACGGACTTGCATTCGCCACCGGCAGCTCGCCCGCTCAAACGGCCCCGCCGGCAGGCACGCAAAGTCAGATTCTGGCCTTCAATCAAGCGCTAACGGCGCTCGGCCTGAACAACAACGACATCGAAAAACTGGATCAGATCGCGACGCTTGTGAATCTCTTCAGTCCCACGGCATTTAACGATCTGATCCGCCAGTTTCAAGCGCTGGCGCAACAAGCCGCGCAGCTCTCCGCGGTGAACGCACCCGCCTCGTCAACCGCGAAATCCAGCGCATATCAAGTTCAGGAATTGAACATTCAATTTAACGGTTCGCAACCCTCCCCAATGCCGCCGCGCTGGCCGCCGGATTGCAGAGTGCGACAAACGGATTGCTGTTGGGTGGCGTGCAGTTCACCCTGGCCAACGCCGCCGGCCAAACCGCGATGTTCAGGCGCCGCAACAGAAGACCGCGGCCGGCAGCCGCGGTCTGAACCTCGTCGCGGCGACATGTGCAGCACAGAATAGAGATCGCGTTTCATTGGAGGATTCGGAAACGTTGAGGGGTCGTCTGCCTTTTTCGTGGCGCCGGCGTCTCGCCGGCGGGCTTACTTGCGCAGGATAAGCGCAGCACTCTTGCCGGCGAGACTGCCGGCGCTACAACAACCTGCCTCCGTCCCGTCCTGCAGCCGCCTTCCAGAACATGATATAAATTGAGCGCCCGCCACCGGCGTCATGTTCACTTCGCGCACAAATTGGCCGCTTCATCCGAACTTGTTTACGCGGGCCCTAGAGGAACACCGCCGATCCGGAAAGCAAATATTGGATTTGACGGCCTCGAACCCGACCGAGTGCGGCTTCGATTATCCGCGACAGGAAATTCTCGCGGCGTTGGCCGATCCGCGCTCGCTTACTTACAATCCGGAAAGTAAAGGCTTACTCGAAGCGCGCCAGGCCGTCGCCGGGTATTACGCAGGCCGCGCGGGATTTTCGCCGAATGTCACGCAGGTCGATCCCGGAACACATGCTCCTGGCTTCGGGAACCAGCGAAGCCTACAGCCACATTTTCCGGCTGCTGTGCGAATCGGGAGATGAAATTCTGGTTCCCGCGCCCAGCTATCCGCTCTTTGAATTTCTCGCCGACCTGGCCGATATCCGCCTGGTGCCTTACCCGCTGCTGTACGATCACGGCTGGCAAATCGATTTTGTTTCCTTGCGCGCCGCGCTCACGCCGCGCTCCCGCGCCGTGATGGTCGTCCATCCGAATAATCCCACCGGCTCTTTCGTGAAACCGCGGGAAGCCGCCGAACTTGCGGGAATTTGCGCAGCGCGCGAAATGGCCATCGTGGCCGACGAGGTGTTCCTGGATTACGGCAGCGCAGGGTGCGGGCTCCGCTTGGAACGCCAGGACCCTGCGCAGACATTCGCGCTGCACGACGCCGCGCTCACTTTCACGCTCAGCGGCCTTTCCAAAATTTCGCTGCTTCCTCAGATGAAGCTTGCCTGGACCGTCGTGTCCGGCCCGCAAGCGCTGGTGCAAACCGCCGTCGAGCGCCTGGAAATCATCGCCGATACGTACCTGTCGCCCGGCACGCCCGTGCAGCTCGCGCTGCCGAAATTACTTTCGATTCGCGACGCTCTGCAAGCGCAGGTGCAACATAGAATTTCCGCAAATCTTTCCGTCCTGGACGCGCGCCTGCGCGAATCCAGACTTCTCACGCGCCTCGATCGCGAAGGCGGCTGGTACGCGACTTCGCGTGCCCGTCACCGGAACCGACGAAGACCTGGCCGTCGGCCTGCTGGAACGCTGCTCGGTTCTCGTTCATCCCGGCCACTTTTTCAATTTTTCAAGGATGGTTATCTGGTGCTCAGCCTGATTACGCCGGAAAGAAATTTGCGGAAGGCGCGAAACGGTTGGTGAAATTTTTCGATCAGTAGGCACTTCGAGTTTGGATATCAGGCCTCCGCTTCCAGGACCACAACAGGCTGGTACGTCCGCGGCACGACCGCTTCGGCGATGGCGATCAGGCGTTCCTGCTGGCTGAAAACGCGCAGGCGCGCGGGTTTCCACTCGCCGGAATTGAGTTCGGCGGTGGCGCCTTGCGCGGAGTTGGCGCGGCCGGGCTGGATTTGCGCGATCTGGATGTTGAATTTCGAGCCGTGGCGCACGCGATTTTCCAGCGGCGGCGGCACGGTGACGCTGGGCAATTCGGGCAGCAGGCGCTCGAGGGGAATGACGTAGCGCGAGAGTTCACCGGCCGCGGCGGCGCGTTCCAGATCCTCGAGTTTCACGGCCTGGTCCAGCGTGAACTCGCCGACGGCCGTGCGCACGATTTCCGCCAGGTGCGCGCCGCAGCCCAGGGCCGCGCCCATGTCATGCGCCAGCGAGCGGATGTACGTGCCGGCGGCGCATTCGATGGAAAATTTCGCCAGCGATCCCGATACCTCGTTGACGCGAAAGTCGTACACCTCGAGGTCGACGGCTTTTAATTCCACCGGCTTTTTCTGCCGGGCGAGTTCGTGCGCCGGGCGTCCGTGGATTTTTTTGGCCGAGTAAGGCGGCGGCATCTGCGGAAATATGCCGATGCGCGCGGCGGCGAGGCGCTCGATTTCCGCGCGGTCGAGGATCGGAGCGGTGTCCGGCCCCGCCGGCGTGCCGTCGGCGTCGTAGGTGTCGGTGGCAAATCCGAAGCGGAACGTCGAGTCGTAGCGTTTGCGCCGGCCCGCATAAAATTGCGCCAGGCGCGTGGCCCGGCCCAGCAGCAGCACGAGCACGCCGGTCGCCAGCGGATCGAGCGTCCCCAGATGCCCGATCTGCCGGAATCCCAGGATGCGGCGTGCCGCGTCGACAACGTCGTGCGACGTCCGCCCTCGCGGCTTGTCGATAACCAGGGCGCCGTCCGAGCGGCGCGGGTTGCTGTTTTTTTGGCATGGAATTAGTTTTGTTTCGATTGGTTCCGACACGGAGCTTTTCATAGCTTGAGAATCAAATGCCGGGCACGGTCCCGGTGGCACAGGCTTCAGCCTGTGCGGGTTTTGATTTCGACATGGCCGGAGCACCGCACAGGCTGAAGCCTGTGCCACCACAACCAATGCAATTCGCAGATTCACGATACGGGTTTTTTTGCCTGGCGGAGCAATTCATCGATGCGCTGGGCATATTCCTCGGAGTGATCGAGGATAAAATGAATTTCGGGCGCGCGGCGAAGCTGGATGCGTTCGGTCAGTTCGTAACGGATGTAGCCGACCGCGGCAAACAAGCCGCGGATCGTGCTCTTCTGTTCGGCCTCGTTGCCCATCACGCTGACGAAGACGCGCGCATGCTTCAGATCGGGCGTCACGCGCACTTCGGTGATCGTGACCAGACCCTCGATCCGCGGGTCTTTCAGTTCGCCCGCCACCATGATTCCCAATTCGTGCCGGATTTCTTCGGCGACGCGTTCGTGCCGGTGCCCCGGGATGGTCATCGTTGGTTCACCAATTGCGAAATTCAAAAAGTATTTTCTTCCTCGGGCGAGCTCCACGTCGCCGACGTCCGCCAAACAAAAGGAGGGCATCGACGACGGCGCATAGAGCCCGCACCCGTTACGAATGTTCCAGCACTTCCAGATCGTGGCCGATCAAATCGCGCCCCAGATGCCGCTCCGATTCCTCCAGCACCGTGCGCAGCGATTGCTCGACGTGCCCGGCGTTGTTCGACAGGCTCACCACGCCGACCACCGAGCGTTGCCAGGAATCCTGACCTTCCAATTCGGCCACGGCCACGTTGAATTTCCCACGCAGCCTGTCCTTCAGGCTGCGCAGCACCTGCCGCTTGTCTTTGAGCGAGTGCGCCTCGGGGATATAAATTTCCAGGGTGAGCAGACCGATCGGCATCATCATCCCTGCGAACCACCGCAAACGGGCCCTAGATTGCAGGGCTTACTAATGCTTGTTATTCCGCGCGAGCCTCCAACAGGGATCCCGCATCCGAAAGAGTCTAAGCGGACGCTTCCGCGAGCAGAATCTTCTGCATGTGGAAGCATTCCAGAATGTCGCCAATCTTGACGTCGTTGAAGTTGGAGACACTGGCGCCGCACTCGAACCCGGCGCGCACTTCGCTGGCGTCGTCCTTGAATCGCTTCAGCGAACTCAGGCGCCCGGTATAGATCACCACGCTGTCGCGCAGCACGCGGACTTCGGAGTCGCGCTTGAGTACGCCGTCCAGCACGTAGCAGCCCGCGATCGTGCCCACGCCCTTGACGCGGAACGTATTGCGCACTTCCGCTCGCCCCAGGTGCGTTTCCTTGAACACCGGCTCGAGCAGCCCGGTCATGGCCTTCCTGATTTCGTCCGACACTTCGTAAATGATCGAGTGCAGCCGGATCTCCACGCCCTCGCGCTGCGCCAGGTCCGAAGCCTTTCGGTCCGGGCGCACGTTGAACGCCACGATGATCGCGCCGGAGGCCGATGCCAGCAGCACATCGTTTTCGGTGACCGCGCCGATGCTGGCGTGAATAATTTTCAGTTTCACGCGGTCGTCGGATAAGTTTCGGCAGCATTTCGCTCAGCACTTCCACCGAGCCCTGCACGTCCGCCTTGATGATCAGCGGCAGTTCCTTGACGTCTCCGGCCTTGAGCTGTTCGTGTAACTGGTCGAGCGTGATGCGCGCGCCGGCCGACCGCGCCAGCGTGGCTTCGCGAATCTTGCTCTGGCGGAATTCCACGATGTGCCGCGCCTTCGCCTCGTCGGTCACCTGGAACTGGTCGCCGGCTTCGGGCGCGCCTTGCAATCCGAGCACTTCCACCGGCGTCGACGGCCCCGCGATTCGCACCGGGCGGCCGTGATCGTCGAACATGGCGCGGACTTTGCCATACACCGCGCCGCAGATGAAGACGTCGCCGGTATGCAGCGTTCCGGTCTGCACCAGGATGGTGGCCACCGCGCCGCGGCCCTTGTCCACGCGCGATTCCAGGACCGTCCCGGCCGCCGGCGCTTTCGGATTCGATTTCAATTCGCGCAGGTCGGCCACGAGCAGGAGCATCTCTAGCAGCTTGGTCAGATTTGTTTTCTGCTTGGCGGAAACTTCCACCATGACGGTGTCGCCGCCCCACTCCTCGGGCATCAGTCCGCGCTCGGAGAGCTGGCGCTTCACGCGTTCCGGCTCCGCGCCCGGCTTGTCGATCTTGTTGATGGCCACCACGATCGGAACGTTGGCGGCTTTGGCGTGGTCGATGGCTTCCTGCGTCTGCGGCATCACGCCGTCGTCTGCGGCCACGACCAACACCACGATGTCGGTCACTTTCGCGCCGCGCGCGCGCATGCGCGTGAACGCCTCGTGGCCCGGCGTATCGATGAACACCACTTTGCGGCCGTCGATATGAACTTCCGACGCGCCAATGTGCTGCGTGATTCCACCGGCCTCGCCCGCGGCGATTTCCGTTTCGCGGATGGCGTCCAGCAAGCTGGTTTTCCCGTGGTCGACGTGGCCCATGACGGTCACGACCGGCGGGCGCGGTTCCAGATTTTCCGGTTTTTCTTCCCGCGCGACTTCCTGCACCACGTCTTCTTCAAACGTCAGCACCTTGACGATGCCGTTGAAGGCTTCTGCCAGGCTGGTGGCGGTCGCGGTGTCCAGGGCCTGGTTGATGCTTGCGAAGATGCCGCGGTCCAGCAATATTTTCAGAACTTCCTTGGCGCGCACGTCCAGCTTTTCGGCCAGATCGCGGACCGTCACGCCTTCCGTGATGGTAATTTCTCGCGGCTCCCGCGGAGGCGGAGCAGGCGCGCGCTCGATTTGCGCCGTGCGGCGCTCGCCGGGACCCACGCGTGCCCGCACCGGATGCAGCTTGCGCTCGCCTTCTTCAAAGCGCTTTTCCATCGTGGGCCGCGCGCGGGCCGCGGGCTTGCGCGCATAGATTGGCTTGCCGGGTTCGGCTTTCGGTGGTGCCTTGTCGGTGGATAGCGGCTGCCCCGGACGTCCTCCGGGACGCGGAGCGCCGGGACGTCCTCCGGGCATGGGCTGGCCGGGACGTCCTGCAATAGGTTGTCCTGGTCGGCCGGGGGCGCCGGGCCGTTGCGGGAATCTCGATGGCGGACCACCAGGCCTTTGCGCCGGCGCCGGCCGCGGCGGCGCGGGAGGGTTCACGCGAGCGCCTGGCGGCAGCGGATTCCAATTGGGTTTCGGTGGAGCCTTCACGGGAGCAGCCGGGCGAGCGGCGACAGCAGTGGCGCCTGGCTGTGCCGGAGAAGTCGGATGCCGGGGCGTTGGAACCGGTTTCACGCCGGCGGCCGCCGGTGGAGCTACAGGCTTCACGGGCGCTGCCGGAGCAACCGGCGGGCGCACAGCGGGCCTGGCTGCCGCGGGAGGCGGAACGGCAGGCTTGGCGACAACGGGCGGAACGACAGCGGGCTTCGCAGGGATCGGCGCAGGCGCCGCAGGTTTCACTTCGACCGGAACGGGAGCGGCGGGCGCAGGCTTGGCCACAACCGGCTCAACGGCCGCTGCAGGCGGCGCCACGGCAATTACGGCGGCGGGAGGCGGCGGGGGAGGCGCCACGGGCGCGGCCGGCTTCAGCCGAGCCGCGCGTGCTGCGGCTTCTTTCGCGATCTTGTCCGACGCGGCTTTTTCTTCCGCTGCCGCTTCGGCATTGGCCGCGTCACGAAAATGCTTGCGCACGACTTCGGCGGCGGAAACGTCGATCGAGCTTGAGTGCGTCTTTTTTTCCGTGACGCCGGCTTCAGGCAAATAGTCGATGATCGCTTTTGCCTTGACCTCAAGCTCGCGCGCCAGCTCGTTGATCCGGATTTGATTCGGCTCTGTCATTGCCCTCCGGGCAGACTACTTGTTGCCATTCTCTTCCGGCGTTTCCGGGGAATCCTCAGAGCCGGCGCTAGCACCTTCGGCCTGCGCTTCGACGTCGGCCACAATTTCCTCGGCCTCGGTCGGCGCATCGATGTCTTCGGCGGCCACGTCGGCTCCCTCGACCGCTGCTTCGGCGACATCCGCCTGGTCCGCAGCGTCTTCCGACGAAACTTCCTGCTCGGCCAGGGCCTCGACCGATTCGGATTCCGGCTGCGCGCTTTCCAGCGACTGGAAATACGCCGCCACGGCCAGCTGAATCTTTTCCACCATTTTTTCGCCGATGCCCGGAATTTCCGTGAGCTGTTCGGGCGTCATGTCCGCGAGCTTCTCGATGGTCGAGACTCCGTGGCTTTCGATGCGCTCGATTGTTTTCGGTCCCACGCCCTGCAGTTCGGAGAGTGGCGTGCCCGGAGCGGTGAGCGCGGACATTTGCGCTTCGATTTCCTGGCGCTTTTCTTCCTCGCTCTTGATGTCGACGTTCCAGCCGATCAGCTTGCTGGCCAGGCGCACGTTCTGGCCTTTCTTGCCGATGGCGAGCGACAGCTGCGTATCCTCGACGATGATTTCCAGGTGGCGCGTTTCGGGATCGATGATCTGCACGCGCGTCACTTTCGCGGGCGAAAGCGCTTTCTGCGCGAACGTGACGGTATCCTCGGAATACGGAATGATGTCGATTTTTTCTCCGCGCAATTCGCGGATGATGGATTGCACGCGCATGCCCTTCATGCCCACGCACGCGCCCACCGGATCCACGTCCTTGTCGCGGCTCTGCACCGCGATTTTGGTGCGCTCGCCGGCTTCGCGCGCCGCGGCCCGGATCTGCACCGTGCCGTCGTAAATTTCCGGAACTTCCATCTCAAAAAGACGCTGCACTAAAATGGGATCGGCGCGGGAGACGATCACCTGCGGACCCTTCGCGGAGCGGTCCACCGCGCGAATCACCACGCGCAGGCGGTCGCCGATGTTGTAGGTTTCCAGGCGCGACTGTTCGCGCTTCGGCATGCGCGCTTCGGCCCTGCCAAGGTCCACGATCACGTCAGGACCCTCTGTGCGCTTGACCACGCAATTGACCAACTCGCCCACGCGGCCGTTGTATTCGTTGTAGATCGTGTCGCGCTCGGCCTCGCGCACCTTCTGCATGATTACTTGCTTCGCGGTTTGCGCGGCGATGCGCCCGAGCACTTCGGTCGGCCGGCGCATGACCACTTCGCCGCCCACAACCGCATTGGGGTCGAACTTCTTGGCTTCCGCCAGCGTGAATTCTTTTTTCGGGTCGGTGACTTCCTCGACCACGGGACGCACGGCAAACACGTCGACCTGG
Source organism: Terriglobia bacterium (assembly GCA_963779275.1). GTDB lineage: Bacteria > Acidobacteriota > Terriglobia > Acidiferrales > UBA7541 > Palsa-360. Next base: position 93,897 of record CAVZXL010000009.1, on the reverse strand, counting down.
CCGGAATCTGGATTGAACTTTGCGCGGATGTCTTCCTCGGTCTTGTAATACTTGCGCGCGGCGACGATCATCGCGTCTTCTATCGCCGCGACGATCACCTCCGGTTCAATATGCTTTTCCCGGCTGATCTGCTCAATTGTCTGGTACAGCAGACTGGCCATCTGTCCCTCACCTTAAAATTCCACTACCAGGTTCGCCTTGCGAATTCCTTCCACCGGCAAGGCAATCACCCGGCCCTTCACTTCAATCTGTACCTTGCCGTCGGCGAATCCCGCCAGACGGCCCTCGAAAAACTTCTGATTCTCGACCGGTTCCGTCGTGGAGATCCGCGCCAGCCGTCCCGCGAAGCGCTCAAATTCCGCGGGCTTGGTCAGTTTGCGGTCCAGGCCCGGCGAACTGATTTCCAGAATATAATGCGGCCCCGGCACCAGATCCTCCACATCGAGGATCGCGCTCAACTGATTGCTGACCGCTTCGCAATCCTTGTGGCTGACGCCCCCGGGCTTATCGATGTACACGCGCAGGAAGCGGTCCTTGCCGACTTTCCATTCGACGTCGACCACTTCCGAACCCAGCGAGCGAGCCACCCGCTCGGCCGCATCACGCACGCGTTCCAGATCCATACTCCAGCTTTCCGTTGCCACCGGACCGCGCGTGGGGACACCAACGCGCACTCCGCAATTTGCGTAATACCTTGCGCCCAACAAAAAAGTGGGCTCTCGCCCACTGAGATTTCGTGTCCGGCTTAGGCTATGCCAGTATAGTCAGCCGACCCTTCAAAAGCAAGCTGCGCACCCTTCCGAGGGGACCCGATCCTCTCAATCGCCGAGCTATTGCCCGGAAACAAAAAGCCGGGGGCTTCCCGCACGCGCCCCCGGCCTCTTGCCGATTCCAGATTGCGAAAAACGATTACGGAGTGGTCTTCTTGGCCGGAGCCGGAGTTGCAGGCTTCGCCGCAGGAGCCGCCGCGCCGGCCTTGACCGGATAGGCCTGGTCGTAGAGCCGCACGATATCCTGGGTAATATCCGAACTGGACGAGCCGTAAACGACCGGGCTGCCTTGCGCGGAAGTGTCCAGGACGACGGTGAATCCGTTTTCGCGCGAGTAGCGGTCCAGAACGTCGAGCAGCTTGCGGCCGATGCCGTCCACGACTTCGCCCTGCGCGGCGTTCAGTTCCTCGTTCAGGTCGTCGTTGTTGCGTTGCAGGCGGCGCGTCAGTAATTCGCCCTCGCGCTGCATTTTTCCTTTTTCGTCGTCGCTCAGCGTGCGCGCGCCTTCGCTCATGCGCCGCTGCAGGTCTTCGATCTGCTTTTGCGTGTTTTGCAGGTCGGCTTGCCGCGGAGCGAACTGCGATTGCAACTGGGCTTGCGCCTGCTTTCCTTCGGCCGTGGCGACGATCGCGTTGCGCATATTAATGATGGCGATTTTGACCGGAGCCGCGGCCGCGGCTGCGGCCTGCGCCCGCGCGCCCGGTACCGGGGCCAAGCACATGATGGCCAGCGCGGCGATGGTACCCTTCCACTTCAAATTGACGTTCATCCTCACTCCTTATCCTCTTAAGCGAACTCGCACAAATCGCGGATTATAGCGGTCAAATTTCATTGGCGTCAATCGGAAATACCTTTGCCACCAAGGCCGGCCCAGACCCAAGGCCTGTCTGGTTTATCCCTACTGATGCTCCCGGACACAGGCCGAGTTGGCCGGGTCGGAAATTGATATTCGCCCGCTCCCGGTTTCCGTTCCGGCTTCCGCCAGCGCTTGTTACCGCGGGATCGGAACAAACAGGATGCGCCCGTTGGCCGTGTCCGAGATTACCGCAAGGTTCGTCAGCGGATGAATGTCCAGCGCGAATTGCGGCAGTCCCGTGGCCGTCAGATTGGAAGTGACCGGCGCGGGGGGCAAAGTCAGCACGGCGCGAATCTTTCGTCCCAGAAAATCGGACACGGTGATGGTGTGGCTCAGAGTATTAGTGCTCACCAGCGTGCTGGTCAGATAGTTGTAAGCGATAGCCGTCGGGTTGATGCCCACACGGAACGCCGATTGCGAAGAATTGATGGGGTCGATAATGTCCACCACATTCGTCGTGCTGGAACTGGCGATGAAACATCCCAGCGTGTTCGATGGGCCGCAGTCCGAGGGCACCGGATCGTAAACGATTGAAGTGGGCGCGCTCAGCGAGAAGGAGCTGGTGAGCGAGCCGCCGCCAAATCCAAATCCAATCGAATCGCCCGAGGCCGCAGCCACCCCGATTTCATGATTCTGATTGTTGAACGCCACCGAGATCGGGAATTGTCCAACCGAGAGCGTGGAAGCCCCAGCCGTGGCCACATTCACGATCGAGACCGTATTGGCCACGCTGTTGGCCACGGCCGCTTCTCCCGTGTCCTGATCGGCGGCTACGCCGGTCGATCCCGCGCCGGTGGAGACCGTATGCAGAACGGCCAGGGAAAGCTCGTCCACTACCGATGCGCTTCCGTCTCCGTTGTTTGCCACCACCGCGGTATGCAGGCGCGGGAAAGTGGCGACTCCGATCGGATTATTGCCGACGGCGACCGTGGTGCCGGTGGCGCTGGACATGTCCAGAAGCGCCACGCTGTTGCATCCTTCCAGCGCGACGGCTACAAGATTCGCCTGCGGATCGATGGACACTCCGGAGGGATACGGAGTCGCCGAACAGGCCGTGACATCCACGCTTTGCTCCACGGTGAAGTCAGACGCGTTGGTGAACGCGCCGGAATCTTCCACTTCGATGGAGTACCGGTGCGCAGTCGATAGCATCGACGCCGGAATCGTGGCCGTCAAGCGACGATCGTTGACCAGCGTGGTGGGCATTGCCGTGCCGTCCAATCGAATAACCGAATTGCTTGTGAAGCCTTTGCCGATCACGGTCAGCTGTTGCGGAGAAGGAGTTGCGGCGCTGGCCAGTGTGGAATTGGCCACGAACGTCTTGGGACTGGTTTCCGTGATCGAGAACGGCCGGATCGGACCGAGCGAAAGAATCGTCACGGAATTATCGCCCTGGTTGGCGACGACGGCGATATTGGTGCCGGGATCGACGGCCACGGCGGCCGGCCCGGGCCTGGTATTGTACAAATTCCCGTCATTCAGACGCACCGGCGTCGAAGGATCGATGACCGACAGCGTGTTGGTGAACGGGTTGACCACGACCGCGGTGTTGGTGAGCGGGTTAAACGCCGCCGCCGTCATGCCAAATTCCACCGCGTTGTTGGTCTTCAGAATTAGCGTGTTCACGGATTGATCGATCAAACTGAAAAAGGACACGATCCCGCCGGCCGATGGGTCTACCAGGATGGCCTGCTGCGTTTCCGTATTGATGCCGATTCCCTGGATGGTGGACGTCAAACCGACCGTGGCGACGGGTTGGGCGTAATTTAGCGTTCCCGTGGCGGGAGCGCTGGCCACGTCGGGGAGCGTGGCCGATGAGGTCTCGGTGTAGCTGAATTGTGAAATTCCAGGGCCCAGTCCAGTGACCGCATAGAAGCCGTTGAAGCTCGGATCGGCGACGCCATTCACCGTTACACCCTGGACCTGCACCACGTCGCCGACTTGCACGGTCAACTGAGGCTGCGGCGATGTGGGTGTGGACGGCTGCACCGTCACCGTGACGACGTTGGTTGAGCCGGTGGCGTTGGCGGCGGAACTCCGCGAAATGTTCGTGATCTGGTTGACGGTCTGGCTGTTCAAGTCCACGATCCCCATCGAGCCGACACCGCCGGGCGTCGCGATGGCCCAGTTCAAATGCGGCTCTACAGCGACACGCGTGTTCTGGCCGGTACTGATCGTTACCGTGCCGACAAACGCGGGGGGAGACTGCGTCACATCCATCAGGATTCCGTAATTCCTGGTTTGCATGGCCACCAGGGCGCGCCCGGTGACCGGATTGATGCCCACCGCTCCCGGCGAATCCTGCAGCGCCGGGCTCACAAAACTGACAGCCTTGCTGTTCAGGTCCACGACGGCGATTGTTTTTGTCGCGGTATTCACGACCAGCGCGATATTGCGAACGTAGTCGATGGAAACGCTGCTGGGTCCGGAAGATGGGCAGGGCGCGACGGCCCCAACCGCGGCCGTGCACAGAGTTGCGACGACTGTCGGCGACGGCGAAGTCAGATCAATCAGGCTGACGTTATTGGAGCCGGTATTAGCGACGACGGCCAGGCCCGTCGACGGGTTAATCGCCACGTCGCTGGGGGAAGTTCCCACCGGAAGCTGCGCCACGATCGGCGTGATCGAGGAAATATTGTAATTCGGCTGGACGGCCAGGTTGGTGACCGCGAATTTCGAGGCGTCCCGCCCGCTCTGGATCGTCACCGGGTAAAGGCCGGGAGTCGTGAAATCGCTGGAATTCGAATTGCCGCCGATGGTTACCGACAATTGCCGGGTGCTGTTGGTCGTGCCGCTTTTCGGGAGCTGAATGGCGCGCAGCTGGCCGTTGAAGAAAGCGCTCACCGTCGGAGCCAGCGCGGTGCCAAAGAATCCGCCGTCCACGTTGAAGCTGAGGACTCCCGAAGTACCTTGACGAATACTGTCGGGAGTGGGGCCGACAACGCTGGGGCGCACGCTCTTTACCGTGATCTGGCAGTCCGTGGGATTCGCGCAGGTCTGCTGCGCGCCGGTCTGCTGCGAAACGCTGACTTGAAGCACCGGCAAGGCCGGAGGCGCCGGCGGAGCCGCCAGCAGGGTATCCGGAATGCGGATACGAATTAACGAGCTGGAAACATCCGCAACCTGGGAATCGGGCAGGATCACTCCGTTGACGTAGACCTTGTTGGTTGAAATGAAATTGGTGCCGGAAATATAAGTGTCCTGAAACAGACCGCCCAATCCCATGACATTCGGGCTGACCGACGTCACCGTCGGAGGGATGGAAGTCTGGATCGTGATCAGAACGGTTGCCGTCACCGCCGTGTCGGCCACCGAAGTGGCGGTCACGGTAATGGAGTTGGGCGAAGGCGCTGTAGCCGGAGCGGTGTACAAGCCGGTGTTCGGGTCGATGGTGCCGTCCGAGCCCGCGGTGGTCACCGTGGGAAGCGACCAGGTCACATTGTTGCAGGTGGGATTGGAAGTAATGATGCACCCCGGATTGTTCACGGTAGCGACGAAATTGCTGAACGTTTCCCCGGTGCCCACCGTGGCGGTGTTAGGCGTAATGGAAATGCTGATGCCGCTGATGATGGTCAGTGTGGCGGTAGCGATCTTGGTGGTATCGGCTGCCGCGGTGGCGGTAATGGTCGCGGTGGGCGTAACGGTGGTTGTACCGTTGGTCGTCACCGTGGGAATTTTGGCCGGCGCGGTGTACAGCCCGGTGGAATCGATTGTGCCGCAGGCGGGGGCCGTCACGCCGGTCGGGCAGGTCACGGTCCAGGTCACGGTGGTGTTGCTGTTTCCGGTGACCAGGCCGGAGAACTGCTGGGTCCGGTTTGTGATTACGCTGGCCTGCACGGGCGAAATTGTCGAGTGACACGGTCGAGTTGCGAACTCCCCCCGCAACCCAGCGCGCCCAGCGCCAACGCCAGAGTGAGTCCGATTGAGCAACTCTTCCACCACCTCATCCCTGTCCTCCCAAGCTTTGCTTTCATGCGACCTTCCCGCGGAATCTCCCGCGGCACTATGCCATTTCATTTTTGTCCCGCGAATTCTCGCGGCCCATGATGCAATTCCGTTTTTCCCTGCCCGGCCGCGCGCCCCATTCAATACTAGAACGTCCGGCTCACGGTGAAACGCAGCGTGCGCACCGGATCGAAGAAATTCGTGCGCTGGGGATTGCGGAACAGTCCCAAGATCCCCTGCTGCGCTCGGAGTTCCATTCACCACCTGGTCCCAGATCATCCGCCGGCAAGCCGTTTTCGTATTTGAACCAATTCATGTCGAAACAATTCGTGGTATGCGATCGAGTCGCACGGCGGGTTCAGCGGGTTCGTATTGTTCGGGTTTCCCGGGAACTGCGTCGTGGGCGCGTTGATGATCTGCGACATCCGGTTGAAGTTATAGGCCCAATAAATGCGGAAAGGCGCCTGCACGATGGGCAACTGCACCACGATTTCCACGCCCGCCGAAGTGCGCAGCTTGAAATTGGTTCCCGGCTGGAACGGCAGCGTGGACTGATCGTCGTGTTGCTGCCGGCAAATGTCTGCTGCAGCGTGGCGAAGTCGGACGAATTCAGCTGCAATTGATCGTGGCGCAGCGCTCCGGTTGCACCCGACATCCCCGAAGATCGACGCGCTGACATGCGGCGCGATCGGAATGCGGTATTCGAAGTTGCCCACGAACTGCGTATCCCCGCCCGGGAACGATGTCTGATACGTCAGCATCGGAATGGTGACCGTGCCGAGAGTCGGCTGTCCCGTTGGATCCCAGTACGCGGGGATTGGAGTATGCATAAGCTGAAATTCGACAACGTGGGCACGAACACCACCGGAGAAACGGTGCGGATGTCGAATCCGCGCAAAGTGTCCTCGCCTCCCAGGTAATACCGGCTGAAGGGAGGAATTTCCTTGCCGCCGAATCCCGTCTCGAACGAGCCCAGCACGCGCATGGCGATCACGTTTCGCTTGTGATAGTGGGCCGGAAGTATTTGGCCTCGACCACATCGGAAATGGTATTGACGTTCCCTCCGATGGGCCCGCCCTCAAATGAGACCGACTCAAAGATGCTTTTCCCATGAGTCGGGTTCACCGGATTGTCCACGGTGTTGTAGCTCAGCGTGGGCGTGATCTTGCTTTCGAGAATTCCTTGCAGCGCCGACGGGCCCGCCAGCGACTGGAATTGCAGCACGCTGAACAGGGCCGTGGACGCCGTGCTCAATCCCGTGATGCTCGTGCTGGTCAATCCATAAGTGAGGCCCAGGCGCGTGAATCCGAGTTTTCGCAGCGGATAGCTGGCAAACAGAGTGAAGCCGTCGCTATTCTGCACGTAATTCTGGACCGTGTTGGGATTCAGCTGGACTTGGTATCCCAGCGCCAGCGAGGTTTGCTGGGCCTGATCGAAATTGTAGCGGCTGTAGAACACGGTGAAGCCGGTGCTGATCGGGCCGGTCGAACAGATACGGCTCGGTGAAGCCAAAGGAAATGTCGCGCTGCAGCGTGCCGACGTTGGCCGAAAGAGTGAGTGTTTCGCCCAGCCCCAGGAAATTGTTGGTCTGGTAGGTCAAGCCGATGTAGCTGCCGGCGAAGCCGCTGACGCCGCCGGTCAAGCTGATGGATTGTTTTCCTTTTTCCTTGAGCTTGAGAAGGATGTCCACCGTGCCTTGCTTGACGTTGCGCTTGATTTCGGCGTTTTCCGGTTTGACGGCCTCGAAGTAATCGAGCTGGTTCAGGCGCAGCAGGCTGAGTTCCCACAGATTATTGCGGAACATGTCGCCTTCGCTGAGCAGCAATTCGCGGCGGATGACCTTGTCGCGCGTCCCGGTGTTTCCCGAAAATTCGATGCGGCGCACGAAGAACTGCTTTTGCTGGTCGAAGGCGAAAGTGAGATCGACCGTCTTGGTATCGTCGTGCACGTCGGTGTCCGGCACGGCGGTGAAATCGATGAATCCGTAATTGCCGTACAGTTTAGTGTAATCCTGGATCGCTTTGCGGACCTTGGCCACGCTGAAAATTTCGCCCTTCTTGATGCGGGAACAGCCCTTCCAGAAAATCCGTTTTGAAGAACAGCCCCTCGTCAGGATTCGCGTTGCGCACGTGGATCGTGCCCATGTGGTAGCGCGCGCCTTCCTCGATGGGAATGGTGATGTTGGTGACCTTCGCTGTCTTGCCGCCTGCGAACGGCACGCTTCGCTCCAGAATATTGTTCGTCACCGTAACATTTTCGATGATCGGATCCTTCACCAGCACCTTGAAATATCCGTTGTCCTGATACAGCCCGCGAACTCCGATTTCCAGGTCCTCGTCCAGCTTCGGCCGGTCAAAGGTCTTGGCCATGACCGGAATGCTTCCCAGAAAGCTCAGCGGAATGGCGATGGGCCGCGAATTGTGCATGGAGCGGATAATCTTGCCGCGGGAGAAAGCGGTGTTCCCTGTGATGAGGATCTTGCCGACCTTTACCTTGGGTCCTTCATTGATGTTGAAAGTGAGCTTGACGGCGTTGGTCCCGGGCAGGCGTTCGTAGGTGGGCTTTACGACGGCGAACTGGCGCCCGTGCTCGGCCAGCAACTCTTTCAAAACTACTTCGGCTTTCTTGATTCGCGTGGGATCGAACTGGCCTTCAATCGACAGTCCGACTTTGCGTTCCTTGAACCGGTCCAGGATGTCGGATTCGGAAATCGATTTGTTGCCCTTGTACTCGATGCGCCGGATGATGGGGCGCTCGGTCACGTAAAAAATAATGATTTTCTGATTCGGTTTGTCGGCGCTGTCCTCGATTTCCAGGCGGATGTCGTCGAAGAATTGCGTGTTCCACAGGGCATGGAAATCGCGGCGCAGGGCGTCTGGATTGACCGGGTCGCCTTGCCGGGAAAAGATTCGCGCGCGAAGCGTTTCGCTGCGGATCCTTCGATTGCCCTGGAATTCGATGCGTTCGATGGTGGGTGTTTCGGCTGTAACTGCGGGAGTTGGGGGCGCTGCCTGCTGCTGGGGAAGGGGAAAGGCCCGTGCCGCCGGCGCCACAGCACACCACAACGCCTACGAGCAGGCACGCCAAACGCGCCCGCAGCCCAATCTTGAAACACGAATTCTTGCGTGCGGCCAGAGCAATGCTCAAGGCCGCTGCCCCCGAAACAATATTGTACGCTCCCCCGCCGGACCCGGATGAGTGCGGCCTGTGCGCGTAGGATTCGCTAGTGGGATACCGGGGTTGCTTCGACCACCGGTCGGAATCCGAGCCCGTCTGTTGCGACGTAGACTTCCAACGTTGCCGGACGCTGCAGGCCCCCCTGAATCAGCGCTTCGGACAACGGATCTTCGACGTACTTTTGCAGTGCCCGCCGCAACGGCCGCGCGCCATAATTGCGGTCCCCGCACGTTTTCTCGAGGATCCACTGGCGTGCTTCCGGTGTCAGAACGATCTGTACCTGGCGGTGGATCAAAGTGTCGTTGATCTGGCCGACCAGCAAATCGATGATGCGGAGCAGTTCTTCATCACCCAACGGGTTGAATAGAATAATTTCATCCAGCCGGTTCAGAAATTCCGGATTGAACACGCGCTTCACTTCGCTGAGCACGAGTTCATCCATGGACTTCGCGTTGCCCTCTTCGGCCGACGACTGGAAACCCATCGTGGAGCGCTTCTGCAGATGGCGCGCGCCCAGGTTCGAGGTCATGATCACGATCGTGTTCCGGAAATCGACGGTGTTGCCAAGCCCATCCGTCAATTGGCCGTCTTCGAAGACTTGGAGCAGGATATTGTACACGTCCGGATGAGCCTTTTCGACCTCATCCAGCAAAATAACGGAATACGGCGTGCGCCGCACGCGTTCGGTCAGTTGTCCGCCCTCTTCGTAGCCCACGTATCCTGGAGGCGCGCCGATCAGTTTCGAGACCGAATGCTTTTCCATGTACTCGGACATATCGAAGCGAATGAGCGATTTTTCGCTGCCGAACATGAATTCCGCCAGGCGCCGCGCGACTTCCGTCTTTCCGACGCCGGTGGGACCCAGGAACAGGAAGCATCCGACCGGACGCCCCGGGGCCTTGAGCCCGGCGCGGCTGCGGCGGATGGCGCGGGCCAGGGCGGTAATTGACTTGTCCTGGCTGATGACGCGCTTGTGCAATTCAATTTCGATGCGCAGCAGTTTCTGCTGCTCATCTTCCTTGATCGAGTTCACGGCGATGCCTGTCCAGCGCGCCACCACGTCCTCGATATCCTCGCGCGTGACGATGCCCGTGTTGGTGTCGTCCAGTTTCAGCTTCTCGCGCACCACGCGCAGGTTTTCCTTCTCCTTGCGCTCTTCCTCGGAATAAAAACGCGCCTTCTCGAATTCGTGATTGGCGATGGCCGTTTCCATGCGGTGCGTGATGAATTTCACGCGCTTCTGCACTTCGGCCACTTCGTCGGGCAGCATGGCCTGGCGCAGTTTCACGCGCGCGCCCGCCTCGTCGATCAGGTCGATGGCCTTGTCCGGCAAAAAGCGGTCCGGAATATAACGGCTGGAGAGATACACGGAATAGCGGATGGCTTCGTCCGTGTAGCTGACGGCGTGAAACTTTTCGTAGCGCTCGCGCACGCCTTCGAGGACTTGAATGGCTTCGTCCTCGGACGGCGCTCCGACCTTTACGGCCTGGAATCGGCGCTCGAGCGAGCGGTCTTTTTCGACGGATTTGCGGTATTCACCGGGCGTGGTCGCGCCGATGCACTGAATTTCGCCGCGCGAAAGCGCGGGTTTCAGGATGTTGGCGGCGTCCAGCGACCCTTCGGCCGAGCCCGCGCCTACCAGCGTGTGCAATTCGTCGATGAAGACGATCGAGTTCTGGCTCTCCATCAATTCCTTCATGATGGTCTTGAGCCGCTCCTCGAACTGCCCGCGGTACTTTGGTGCCGGCGACGATCAGCGAAAGATCGAGCGACAGGATGCGCTTGTCGGCCAAGGAACGGCGGCACGTCGCTATCGGAAATGCGCTGCGCCAGGCCTTCGACAATGGCTGTTTTGCCCACTCCGGGCTCGCCGATCAGCACGGGATTGTTCTTCGTGCGGCGGCACAGGATTTGAATCACGCGTTCGACTTCGCGTTCGCGGCCGACCAGGGGATCGAGTTGTCCTTCGAGGGCGGCCTGCGTCAGGTCGCGGCTGAATTCGGCCAGCAGGGAAGTCTCTTTCGGGCGCGAAGCGGCGGGCTTTTCGCCGGCGCTGCGGGCCAGTTCTTCGCGCAGAGCGGTGAGCCGCAGACCGCGCTCCTGCAGGATTTCCGCGCCAAAGCATTTCTCTTCGCGCAGGATGCCCAGCAGCAAATGTTCAGTGCCGACGTGCTTGTGCCCCAGTCGTTCGGCCTCTTCGGTGGCGAAGTTCAGAATGCGCTTGGATTCCTGGCTGAGGGGGACCTCGACGGACGTGGAGATGCGCTCGCGGATGGTGATGCGCTGTTCGATCTCTTTGCGGATCGACTCGATCGACCCGTGAGAACGCAGAAACCGATTAGCCAGTGCCTTATCCTCGCGCATCAGTCCGAGCAGCAGATGCTCGGTCTCGATGTACGGGGAACCGTACTGGCTGGCTTCGTAGCGCGCGAAAAATATGACGCGGCGTGCCTTCTCTGTGTAACGTTCAAACACGGGTCAACTCGTTTCTCCCTCAGTGCAACTTCAGGGCTTTGGTCTTTCTTCGTTAGCTGGGCTCCAAGTAGAGCCCAGACCCGAAACCGGCAGGAGTAATCCGTGCTCCAGTTGCAGCACGCGATCTGCGCGTCCCGCCAGAACTGTGTTGTGCGTAGCCAGGATGGAGGTGAGCCGGTGCTCGCGATGCAACCGCTGCATCAACTCAAAGACGGCCAGTGCGTTTCGCTCGTCCAGGTCCCCGGTAGGTTCGTCGGCCAGCAACAGCGCCGGCCCCTGCACCAGTGCGCGGGCAATGGCCACGCGCTGCTGCTCCCCCCCGGACAACTCCCCCGCCCGCTGCTTGATCCGCGCTTCCAGGCCTACTTCCCTGAGCCAGCGCGCGGAGGTTTCGAGCGCCTCATCGTACCCCGTGCCACGCATCAGCAACGGCATCGCCACGTTTTCGGCCGCCGTAAAATCGGCCAGAAGGTGGTGCCGCTGCCATACAAAACCAATAGAGCGGTTGCGATAATCCGCAAGCTCATTTTCCCGAAACGAATCTATCGCTTTCTGCTCGAAGTATACTGTACCGCTCGTTGGTGTGTCTAGCGCGGCCAGCAGGTGCAAAAATGTGCTTTTTCCGGCGCCCGACGGCCCCACGATCGCGATCAATTCTCCGGGCTCGACGCTCACGTTAACACCGGACAGCACAGTGACTTCGCTGCCGCCCGCGGCATATTTTTTGTGCACATCGCGCGCTTCGATCAGCGCGCCCGCGCGGGGCGCCGCGTCTTCTTTCACTTTCACCGTGGCTGTTGTCTCTGCCGGTCATAATTATCTTACAAATTTCTTGGGTCAGCGAACCTGTCGATTCGGTCCCATTTTGGTCCCCGCTTGTCTCCGAATACCCGGCCGGGACCGGTAAAACCTTACACGAAATTAGATGCCACTTTCCTCACTCCCGTTCCACTGCCACTGTACCGCCTGGAAACCCTCAAACTTGCCGGGGCAATCGCTTTCTCTTTCTCGCCCTGTGTGTGCCTGTGCAAATATTTACTCATTTGCGTACTTGCTATCCATGCCTTCAAGTCATTGATACGCCTGCAATTGCAGCCCTTGCGGGATGGCCCCGTGCAGCCTCTGACCGCAGCTCTCACACCTGCAGAGCATACACCAGCTATATGTGCAACCCGTACGCCATATTCGCGATTCATTGCATCGGAAATCTTGCGTCTGTGCATTCCGAAAGAGGAGGGGTGGACTGGCCAGTAGGACAGGCTTCAGCCTGTCGCTTTTGATTTTCTCCGCGACCGAAAAAACCGACAGGCTGAAAGATGTCCTACTTCAGTTCGCAGGCCAGGAATGGCAGGTCTGGCAAACCGTGGGAGCATTATTCAGTTTGTGGCAGCTGATGCACACGCCCATCGACGTCACGCTGGTCGTCTGAGACATCGCCGCCAGATCGGCGACTTGTCCGTGGCAGGTTTCGCACTTCACCCCCGCGTCCAGATGTTTGCGGTGCGTCCAGTTGACCCCTTTCGTGACTGCGTACACGCGCACCCATGGAATGGGCTGGCCCGACTTTGCGAGTGTGGCGAGTTTCTGGATCGACGGCTTATTCGTCGCCACCGTCGTGTGGCAAGACATGCAGATGCTGGTCGCCGGAAACGTCATCAAATTTCCCGGCTCGGGATTCGTGTGGCACATGGCGCACTCGAGCCCCAACGCCAGGTGCGTCTGGTGGCTGTAGGGAATAGGCTGCGCGGGCGCCTCATGCGCGGCCAGGTTGTCGGGCACCTGTTTCCCGGCGTCCGCGGTTCCTCCGATTGCTGCGCTTTGAGCGGCAACGCCGGGAAGAGCAGCGCCGCAGCCAATGCGGCTGCCGCGAACCAAGCTACGCGCAAGATCCATTCTCTTCGCACAAGCATTCCTCCGCGATATTTGCTGGATACCCCAGCGAATCTAATCTCGATTTCTACGACGACTTGCCCGACGGCTTCGCGACCACTTCCTCAAGGCTCGTGCCGAAATCCTTCAGGATTACCGCCGCCGCATTGCGTCCCGGCATCCCCGTGACCGAACCGCCGGGAGCCGTGCACGCTCCGGTCTGATACAGCCCGGCGACCGGCATTCGGTAATTGGCCCAGCCCGGCACGGGGCGCATGGCTCCCACCTGCGACGGAATGCTGGCTCCGGCATGCGCGCTGCCGCGCCACATTGAAGGATTCATGCGTTCGATATCGAGCGGGCTTTCGATGAATTTCCCCAGGAATTTATCCGGCGTCAGATTCGGCGCGAATTTCCGCAAATGATTGAGCAGCGAGTCCGCGACCTCATCCTTGATATTGTCCCAGTGCTTGGGGCCTTCCTTCAGCGCGTAGGGCAGGTTGCTCTCGATCTTGACGGTGTGGCATCCGGCCGGCGCGCGGCTGGGATCGGCGACGCTCGGGCTCACAATCTGCAGCCCCGGAGGATCGTTTGGATCGATCACGCCGCGAGCCTCGAGATAATCCATCCGCAGGTAGTAATCCAGGCTGGGCGCGATGGCCGCCTCGCACGTGGAAATCGTGCCGCCGGTCGGGAGAGGATATTTCGGAGGCTCCGAAGTCGCGTAATGCAGGCTGATCATGGCGTGCTCGGGCTGAAACATTTCCACGCCTTCCAGAAAATCCTCGCCCCACAGTTCGCGCGGCGCCATGTCCACCAGGTGTTTCACATGGATGGTCGAAACCACGGATTTTTCGGCGCGGTAGGAGCTGCCGTCCTGGCACTCGACGCCCACGCACTTGTTATTCTCAATCAGCAGCCGCGTCACGGGCTTGTTTGTCAGGACCACGCCGTTGTGAGCCTCGATGAATTTCCCCAGCGCCACGGCCAGCGTGCCCGAGCCGCCCTTGGGAATCACGCGCCCGCTGATCTGCTGCGTCACCAGCGAAAATGCCTGGCTGCCCGTGCCCTGGTTTCCTCCGGGCACGGAACCGAAATGCCCGCACACCAGATTGGCGCGCCGCATTTGCTCGCTTTCGTACAGTTCGCTGACCAGGTCGTATCCGGACATCGCGAAGCGCCGCTGCCACACGCCCGCCTTCGGAATTTTGGGCGCGCGCGCCTCCGGCCGCATCGCCGCCGCGGCTCGCAGCGGTAGCCGCCGTGTACGCCTTGTACTCGGCCACCATCCGCCGGTAGGTTTGCGCGTCTTTTTTTGAAATGCGCGCGATGGTGTCGCAGGTACGATCCAGATCGCGCCACACGGTGATTGACGCGCCGTCCAGAAACGGAATGTGCATGACCGGGTCGGACTCGATGTACTCGCCGTACCCGTAATCGCGCAGCCGCAGCTCGTCGTTCTTCATCAGCGGATTATTGGAAATTCCCGAGTGCACGCTCGAGCACAAATCTTCCTTGAACCCCGGCAGGCAAACTTCCGCCGTCTTCGTCCCGCCGCCAATCGTCGGCCGCCCCTCCAGCACCAGCACCTTGAAGCCGCCCTTAGCCAGGTACGCCGCGCACACCAGGCTGTTATGCCCCGCGCCCGCGATCACGAAATCGAATTTGTCGCCCGGCGCCGCGCCCTGCGGCTGCGCCAGTGAACGAAACGGCGTCAGCGCCAGCGGCGCCAGTGCCGCGCCCTTCACGAATCCGCGCCTGGTGATTGCGCTCATGTGGTCTTCCTCCCGTGCTGCGGATGAAACGGATGCCCCGAATCTACCGCTTGGCGCGGGACGTTGCAACGCGCAGTTGTAGGACAGACACTCTTGTCTGTCCGGGTTTTGTGCGGCCGGAACATCAAAACCGGACAGGCAAGAGTGTCTGTCCTACCAAACCGACGGCATGCTTGGAGCAAGTATCTACAATGTAGACACAGTCCGGGATGAACTGCTAGAATGTAGACACTGCGTATCTACAATGGAGGCAGTTCATGAAAGCCGTCGTAAGGAAATGGGGCAACAGCGCGGCGGTCCGCATTCCTGCCTCCGTGATGCAGGCCGCGCGCCTGGATTTGGATGAAGCCGTGGACGTCCGCGAAGAAGCCGGACGGATCGTGATCGAGCCGGTCCGAAAGAAAACATACGAACTCGGCGAACTGCTGAAGGGAATCACACCGAAAAACCAGCATAAATCCGTCGATTTTGGCCCTGCGCTGCGGCAAAGAGGCCTGGTAATGGCCCGCTATGTCCCGGAGGCGGGAGACATCGTGTGGCTGAATTTCACGCCGCAAGCAGGACACGAACAATCGGGGCACCGCCCGGCCCTGGTCGTAAGCCCCGCGGCTTATAACGGCAAAACCAGCCTGATGATCTGCTGCCCGCTGACGACGCAAATCAAAAATTACCCGTTCGAAGTCCTCATTGCCGGACCGCCCCCAAGCGTTGTCCTGGCCGATCAGGTGAAAAGCCTGGACTGGCGCGTTCGAAAAGCCAGGCGCAAGGGCGCGGTCTCGGCGGACGAATTGGCCGAGGTGCGCGCGAAAATTCTGGTGCTTATCGGCTGAGGGCAAGGGCTGAAAAGATTTCAGTCAGTCACATTTTCAGTGTGGCAGAAAACAAAAAATCGACAGGCTGAAGCCTGTGTCCTACTCATACCGCAGAATATCCACCGGCAAAATCCTCGACGCCGCCCGCGCCGGAATCAGCGTCGCGCCCACGCTGATGGCCAGCGCAGCGGCGGCGATCCATGCCCCATCAAGGGCGCTGGATTGGAACGGCACGTAAGGTACGGAATAAACCTGCGGGTCGAGCGGAATCAAATGATAGGCGCCGGCGGCCCAGGAAATGGTGTAGCCCAATAGGAGTCCGGTAAATGTGCCGATGACGCCGACCGTCAAGCCCTGCAGCATGAAAATGTTTCGGACTTGCGGGCGGTAGGCGCCGAGCGACATCAGCACGGCGATGTCGCGCGCGCGGTCGGTGACCGTCATGGCCAGCACCACCAGGATATTCAGACCGGCGACGAACGTGATCAGGCCGATGAAGAGCGCGGTGATAAGTTTTTCCAGGGCCAGCGCGCGGAAGAGGGCGCGGTTTTGGTCTTCCCATGTGGTGGTCACAAATCCGGCGCCGGCTGCTGCGCCGATCAGGCGGGCGGCGTCCACGGCGCGGTCCACGTCCTTCACGCGGAATTCCAGGACGCTGGCTACGTCGCCCACGCCGGCCAGGTTTTGCGCCGCGGGCATTGTGGCGAAGACCCAGTTGGCGTCGTAATCGTAAAAGCCGGAATTGAATATGCCGTTGACGCGGAAGCGGCGCGATCGCGGCACCATTCCGTAGGGAGTGAGGCGGCCCTCGGGGCTGGTGAGCGTGATGTAATCGCCCATGCGGATATTCAGGTCGTCGGCCATCAGATGGCCGACCAGGATGGAATCGAAGCCGTCGGCATCGGGCTTGAAATCGGCCGCTCCGGCCACGATGTGGCGCAGGGCGTCGTCGGATTTCTCTTCCAAGACGGGATCGATTCCTTTGACGACCACGCCGCGCGCGCGGCTGCCGCCGGAAAGCAGCACGGTCAGATATATCGCCGGCGCCACGCTGCGCACGCCGTCGACGTGGCTCAATTTTTCGGCCAACGCGCTGTACTCCTCGATCCCTTCCGAGCCGGGGCGCGACAAATTGACGTGCGCGGAAACGCCCAGCAGTCGGTCCTGAATCGTCCGGCGAAACCCGGTGTTCATCGACAGCGCGATCACCAGCGTGGCCACGCCGGCGGCAATCCCGACGACGGAAAACGCCGTGACCAGGCGCAGCACGGCAGGCTTATACGGCGACCGCAGATACCGCCGCGCAACCAGCCAGGCAAATTTCATTTTTTGTCGTCCGAAGGTTGCGGCGAGGGATCCGCCGGGTCGCCCGCCGCTGCCCGGCTTCGCCGGGAATTTCAGGGCGCAGCAGAGGGAACAAGATCACTTCGCGAATCGAGTGCGAATCGGTGAGCAGCATGGTGAGGCGGTCGATGCCGATGCCTTCGCCGGCGGTCGGCGGCATCCCGTGGGCCAGCGCGCGGATGTAATCCATGTCCACTTCGCGCGGCACTTCCTCGCCGCCCCCTTCCACCTGCTGGCGGAATCGGCGTTCCTGCTCGGCGGGATCGTTTAATTCGGAAAAAGCGTTGCCCAGTTCCATCCCGGCAACATAGATTTCAAAGCGCTCGACGAGCGAAGGATCGTCCCGGCGGCATTTCGAGAGCGGCGAAATGTCGGTGGGAAAATCGTACAGAATTGTGGGCTGAATCAGATGAGACTCGGCCAGAGTCTCGAATAAAAGTCCGGTGATCTGTCCGTCTTTTTGACCGGCAAGGTCCGCGAGCGGCTCGCGCCCATGCGACTGCAGCCCAGGCGTTGTAGCGCTCGGCGGCGGCACGCGGCCCGCCCGGCGCCGCCAGATCCGCAACCGTGGGAGCCGGAGCGGCGCCCGCGGGCCAGTAGCGGCAGACAGCCTCGCGCATTGAAAGGCGCTGGAACTTGCCGAAGTCGAGTTCCACATTCGCCGTACTTCACCACCGTCGAGCCGGTCACTTCCCGCGCCACGTGCGCGAAGAGTTCCTCGCTGAGCGCCATCAGATCGTTGTAATCGCTATAGGCCTGATAGAACTCGAGCATGGTGAATTCGGGATTGTGCGCGGTGGAAATGCCTTCGTTCCGGAAATTGCGATTGATTTCGTACACGCGGTCCAGCCCGCCGACGACCAGTCGCTTCAGATAAAGCTCCGGCGCGATGCGCAAGTAGAGATCGAGATCCAAAGTATTGTGGTGGGTGATAAAAGGCCGCGCAGCCGCGCCCCCGGGGATGGGTTGCATCATCGGGGTTTCGACTTCGATGTAGCCGCGCGCGTCGAAAAATCGCCGCAACTCGCGCACGATTTGCGCCCGCCGGTAGAAAATCGCCCGCGCCTTTTCATTGGAAATCAGGTCGAGATACCGCTGGCGATATCGGATTTCGACGTCCGACAATCCATGCCATTTTTCCGGCAGAGGCAGCAGGGACTTGCCCAGCAGCGCAAGTTCGGTAACCCACACGGTGAGTTCGCCGGTTCGCGTGCGAAATAAATGGCCGTTTACGCCGATCAGGTCGCCCAGATCCATCAGTTGGAACAGTTCGAACGCCTTTGCGCCCACGATGTCCAGCTTCACGTAAATCTGCAGGCGCTGGCCTGAGCCGGAGATGTGCGCAAACCCGGCTTTTCCATGCAGCCGCAGCGTCAGGATTCGCCCGGCGACACGGACTGGCGGCTTGGCGGCTTCCAGAGTGTCGTGGTCGGCCTGCAGCGTACTTTTCGACCAGTTCCGCGGGCGTTGCCGTCCAATCGAACTTGTGCGGGATAGGCCTCAATCCCGCGAGCCTCGATCTCGGCAAGCTTCTTTTGACGTTGGAGATACTGGTCGAGCGGCTCAAAGGGTAACAGGGGGATCTCTCCTCGAAGGTCGGAAGTATAGCGGGTGCCCCGGCAGCTGGCAAGGAACGCCCAAGCCTTGTAGAATTATGATATAGTTCATTCGGTCCCTGTCGGGGTCGGTGGGGGTTTCCTTGGGAGTGATCGGCGCTAAGCGTGCCAGGCAACGTTCCCGTTCTGTGCGTGAGGACTGGTTCGCCTGGTTGCCCAATGAGATGGACCGGCTCTTTGACGCTACGCGCGGCGAACTGGAATCCTCCAACGTCATTCTGAGCATTACCCTGGACGAAGCCCTTTCCCTTTGTGAACGGAAAGAATTTGAACGCGCGATGGAGTATTCGGAAGTGTTCGTGGACCTGTTTGACCGTCTCGCGAATAGCTTAAGTCTAGTGGTTCACACGATTAAGGAACATGGTTCCCATTTTGGGACGTTGCCTAACGTAACGCCGCTGTCCTCTTCCAATTTCCGCGGCTCCACCGCGCAGAGAATTTCAACAATGAGCGCACTGCTGGCCAAGGCTGTTTTCAGCAGCCGCACACGATTCTTCCATAAGCTGAATTCGCTCGAGGAAATCATAAGGGATTTGCAGAGGGAAACCCGCTTGATCGTCGTCAAAGCTTCCAAGGGAAGCCCATTGTTCCCCGAACGCACCTGGCGGGAACTGGAAGTCCGGGGCTATGACCTGAATACGTGCATGGGGGAGACGACGGTGGTTCTGAAATCGTTTTTCTGCGCCCTGCCTGCCGAGGAATTGGAACCTTTTCGGCGCAGACTGGTGGCCCTGGTTCCGGCCCTTCTGGCGTTGGATCCCGGACCGGGCAAGCCTTAGGCCGCAAGTGACAGCTCCGATGCTTGCGGAGATTCGGCCTAGGGGAAGCGGGACAAATCGGCCGGGCAGTCGAAACCAACCCAACACAATCGAATCTAAATGAATGCAACTCACGGAGGCAGGGTGGCATCCCAGAACCAGAACTCGGATGCGTCCCGACGGGTACGGTGACCCGCACGAGACAAACCGATACCAGCGATATGACTGAGGCAGAGGCCATCCGCCTCGCCCAACAGGGCGACGCTGGCGCGTTTGAACGCATCTACCGGCTTCATAGCCGGCGGGTTTATGCGTTGTGTCTGCGCATGGTCGGAAACACGGCCGAGGCCGAGGATCTCACGCAAGACGCTTTTTTGCAGTTGTATCGCAAGATCGCGACGTTTCGCGGAGAGTCCGCGTTTTCCACCTGGCTGCATCGTCTGGCCGTGAACGTGGTCTTGATGAAGCTCCGCAAGAAAACTCTCGCGGAGACTCCGCTGGATGAGACCAACGATCCCGACGATGAGAACAGCGGGCCGCGCAGGGAACTTGGCGCGCCCGATCTGCTGCTTTCCGGCTCGATTGACCGCGTGCATCTGGAACGCGCCATCGAACAGTTGCCGCCGGGATACAAGCAGGTGTTCGTGCTGCATGACATTCAGGGCTTTGAGCACAACGAAATCGCGGGGCTGATGAGTTGCTCGATCGGGAACTCGAAATCGCAACTGCACAAGGCGCGCATGCGCTTGCGGGAACTGCTGCAGGAAACCCTGCGCAACCAGGCGCGGCAGGAACGCCAGGCCGCGAAATCCGAAGCCGGCGGAACCGGATAGGACACGCGGGTATTTCGCAGGAATTGGAACCGAGGCAATGGAAGCGGAATCGGAAGAATGCACGAAGAAGTGGAACAGGAAAGCAATGACGACGAAAATCAAGTGCGATGAATTTGAACGGATTCTGGAACAGCAGGACGATGGCGCGCTGCCGCAGCCCGCGCTGACCCACATGGAAGCTTGCGAAGCGTGCCGCTTTCTGGCCGCCGATCTCAGCGCCATCCGCGATGCCGCGCTGGAACTGGGCGCCGAGGAACCTCCGGTTCCCGAACGCGTGTGGATTGCCCTGCGCAATCAGATCGATGCGGAAGAAATTCATGCCGCCCGGCGCTCGGCGGCGAGTCTGGAGGCCGGGTGGTGGGCCGCGTTCCAGCGCCCCGCTCTGGCCGGCGCTTTTCTCTCCATCATTGTCGCCGCGGCCGCCCTGGTGGGTTATCAATCGGGCTCGGTGCCGATGACGGCGCATTCGCCGCTGGCGCCCCTGGCGGACAGCGCCCCGATTCTCTCGGCGGAAAAGGAATTCAAGGAAGAATCGCAGGCCTTCGGAAACGCCCTGCTTCCGGAATTGCGCCAGCAGGATGCCGCCGTAACCGATTCGTTCCGGCGCAACCTGGGCGTTGTTGACCACTTTATCGCCATGTGTGAAAACAGTGTCCGCGAACAACCGGACAACGAGATGGCGCGCGAATACCTGTACGGGGCCTATGAACAGAAGGCGGAATTGCTGGCCACGGCCATGAATCGTAATGTGACGGGAGGACTGCAGTGAGCGTATCTTGCAATGTAGTAAAGGCTGGCGCACTCGGTTTGGTGATGGCCGGACTGGTCTTGGCCGCCTCTCCCGCGAAGGCCGATCCCGCCGATCGCGCCGAAAAACATTTTACCGTGCAGGCCAAGCCCAAGATCACGGTGCGCAATTCCAACGGGCGGATTCAGGTGAAGGCCTGGGCCAAGAACGAGGTCCTGGTCTCCTGGACCAACCCCAGCGGAAAGAACGTCGTGGAAACCGAGGAGGCCGGAAATCGCGTCGAGATCGCGACGCAGGAAAACACGGGGGAAATTTCCGCCGGCGACCTCAAGACGGATTTTGACATTACCGTTCCGGTCGAGAGCGAACTTAACGTGCGCACCGACTCCGGCAACGTGACCGTCGAGAGCGTGCACGGCGACATGACCTTCGACACGGTCGGCGCCAACCTGCAACTCACCGACGTGAACGGCTACATCGTGGCCAAGACCATCGACGGCTCGCTGGTCTGCACGCGCTGCTCCGGAAAACTGGAAGCCAACTCCATCAGCGGCAACATGCAGATGGTCGACCCCTCGCTCGACAGCGTCCGCGTGCAAACTTCTTCCGGAAACATTCTATTCGATGGCAGCTTCCTGAGCCGCGGCATCTACATCATGAAGAATTTCAGCGGCACCATCGAAGTTCACTTCTCCTCCAGCGATTCCTTCGATGTGCGCGCCAACTCGCTGAAGGGCGACGTCATCAACCAGGCTTCCTTCAAGCCGGATACGCACGGAAGCCCGCATGCCGACTCCAAGTTCGGGCATAGCCTGTTTGGCACCATGAACGAAGGGCATGCCAAGGTCGAGCTCTCTTCCTTTAGTGGTACAATTAAAATTCTGAAGCGCGATTAGCGCGCTCGGAATCGCTTGCAGGAACTTTCTCCATCATACAAGCCCTCGGGGCCTGTCCCGGAATGCCGCTTGGTTTGCCTGACCGGTTTCATGGGCTCGGGCAAAAGCACGGTAGGCCGTCTGCTGGCCGCTCAATTGGCCTGGCGCTTCATCGATCTGGACGACGAAATCGAGCGCCTCACCGGCCTTCCCATTTCCCAAATCTTCGAGCAGAAGGGCGAAGCGGTCTTTCGCGACATCGAGCACGAATGCCTGCAGCGCATTCTGGGTTCGGTATCCGAGCGCGATACTCGCCTGGTGCTGGCGCTCGGCGGCGGCACCTTCGCGCAGCCGCGCAATGCCACGCTCTTGCGCGAATCCGGATTGTCTCCGCAAGGCTCCGGCGGAATCCTGATCTGGCTCGATTGCCCCATGGATGAATTGCTGCAGCGGTGCGTGCTGATGGGCGGCCGGCCACTGTTCCGCGACGAAAGCAGTTTTCGCAAGCTCTACCAGGAGCGCCTGCCGTATTATCAGCAGGCGGATTACCGTGTCGCGAGCGGCGGAGAGCCCATTCGGGTGGTCGAGCAAATTCTGGCCCTCGGAATTTTTGGCCGCTCCGTGGGCGCGCCCGCGGACGGAAAATTGCCCGGAGCTTCGATCGTATGAGATTCCCGACAACAACTCGCACGCCAGTCGTTCGCGTGGTTGGTTGTTCTCACATCTGGCAACCGGTTCGCTGAAATCGCCGCGGCGCCGGGCCCGCGCTCTGCCCCTCAAAAAGAGAAAAGCGTTCCGGTCGCTGGCTCTCGCGTCTGGTCTTACGCCGGACAAGGGAAAATTCCGAATCCTGCTCGACGGCCAAGCCCTGGGCGAGGAAGAGTTTGAGATTTCGCGTACGGGCGACACTTGGACGGCGCACGGCTCGACCACGGCGCACGCACCCGGAGGCACGGACATCAAGGCCGATGGCCAGCTCAAGCTTTCCGCCGACGGATCGCCCATCCGCTACCAGTGGTCCGCCCAAGCGCAGAAGAAAGCGACCGGCGTCGTCGACTTCGATAACGGCACGGCGAAATGCTCGGCCATTCTGGGAGCGGCCTCGCCGCTGATGAAAGACTTCAAGTTCGAGACGCCGCGCATCGCCGTGCTTGACAACAATCTCTACCACCAGTACGCCGTGCTCGCCCAGATCTACGATTGGAAGGCCGGCGGAAAGCAGACGTTTCCCGTCGTCATCCCGCAGGACCTGACGCCGGGAAGCATTTCAGTGGAATCGATTGGCCCGCAGCAGGTCGAAAATGCGACCTACCAGGCCATGCGCGTCAGCTCCACGGACCTGGAAATCTTGCTATACCTCGACGCCAGTCACCGCCTGATGCGCATCGATGTCCCTTCCTCAAAAGTAACCATCCAACGGGAGTAACTCCGCATTCCAAATGGCCCACAATTTATGGGCGAATTCAGATAACATTCAGGAAGCCGAACTAGCATTCCAGGATCGTCCCACATCCCGAGCGTACGGGCCAGTGAGGCGGGTCTGGCAAAGTTGGTCCAGATCATGACCATTTCCATTTTGATAAGAATCCGGTAGCGGACCTGGACTAACGGGCTGAGGAAGACAAGATGCACATTTCCGCGCCATTCATCCGGCGGCCCATTGCCACTTCGCTGCTGAGTGTCGCCATCCTGCTTGCAGGCGGCGTGGGTTTCTATTTTCTTCCCGTAGCCGCTCTGCCTCACATCGATTTTCCGACCATCTTTATTCGCGCCGGACTGCCCGGCGCAAGCCCCGAAACCATGGCATCGGCGGTGGCCACGCCTCTGGAACGCCAATTCGGACGCATCGCGGGTGTCACGCAGATGACGTCCACCAGCCAACTGGGCACCACGGGCATTGTTCTGCAATTCGATCTGGATCGCGACATCAACGCCGCCTCGCGCGACGTTCAGGCGGCCATCAACGCCGCCGCGGGACAATTGCCCGCCGGATCTGCCCACCTTCCCACGTACCGCAGAGTCAATCCCGCCGAATCGCGACATTCTGGATTTGGACGTCTCCTCGGACACGCTTTCCAGGGGCCGCCTGTACGATTTGTGCGATTCCTTTCTGGCGCAAAAAATTGCCCAGGTCCCAGGCGTGGGCCTGGTGCGAATTTCCGGCGGAGCAAAGCCCGCGGTTCGCGTGGACGTCAATCCCAACGCGCTGGCGCATTACGGGATTGGTCTGGAGGAAGTGCGCGCCGCGCTCGGGTCGGCCAATGCAAATACTCCGAAAGGCAGTGTGGAAGACGGGACCAACCGCTGGCTGGTGAACGACACCGACCAGCTTCTGAAACCCGAGCAGTACGCGCCGTTGATTATCGCCTATCGGAATGGGGCTCCTGTCCGGCTGAGCGATATTGCGAAGGTGACCGAGGGGATTGAAGACGTGCGCAATTCCGCGTACGCCAACGGAAAAACCGCCGTGACCATGGGCATCGGCCGCCAGCCGGGCGCCAACATCATCGAGACCGTGGACCAGATCATGGCCCTGCTGCCGGAATTGCGCGCCTCCATCCCTCCCACGGTCGAGATCGGCACCAATTTCAACCGCACCACCACCATTCGCGCCTCCGTCAAGGATATTGAATTCACCATGCTGTTGACGGTCGCGCTGGTGGTCATGGTCATTTTTCTATTTCTGCGAAACGCCTGGGCCACGGTCATTCCGAGCATTGCCGTGCCGCTCTCCATCGTCGGCACGTTCGGGGTGATGTCCCTGCTGCACTACAGCCTCGACAATCTTTCGCTCATGGCCCTGGCCATCTGCACGGGATTCGTGGTGGACGACGCGATCGTGGTCATCGAAAATATTTCCCGCTATCTGGAAGCGGGAGATTCTCCGGTGGAAGCTGCGATGAAGGGCTCCCGCGAGATCGGCTTCACGGTTTTGTCCATGAGTCTTTCGCTGATTGCTGTATTTATACCGCTTGTTGCTGATGGGCGGAGTGATCGGAAGGCTGTTCCGGGAATTTGCGGTCACCTTGAGCGTGGCCATCGCCGTTTCCCTTTGCGTGTCGCTCACCACCACGCCGATGATGTGCGCGCAGTTCCTGAAACCGGAAAAGGAAATCAAGCACGGGAAAATGTATCTGGCCAGCGAGCGCGTGTTTCAACGGGCCGTGCAGACTTATGCCGCGGGCTGCGCTGGGTCCTGCGCCACCAGCCGTTCATGCTCGCCGTTACGGGCGCGACGATCTGTTTAAGCCTTTATTTGTACGTCGTCATCCCCAAGGGATTTTTCCCGCAGCAGGATACCGGCCTGATCGCCGGAAACATGCTGGGAGCGCAGGATACTTCCTTTCCCGCGATGCAGCAGAAATTGAAGCAATACACCGACATCGTGATGGCCGACCCGGCGATCAAAAGCATGATCGGCGAAACCGGCGGCGGGGCCGAAAATACCGGAGGCATGGAGATCGAACTCAAGCCGCTCAACCAGCGAGACGTCAGCGTCTATCAAGTGATCTCGCGCCTGCGGCCCAAACTTGCGACGGTTCCCGGCGCCACGCTGTTCCTGCGCGCGTATCAGGACATCACCGTGGGCGGGCGCATCAGCAGTTCGCAATATCAATTCACGCTGTCGAGCGAAAATCTCGCCGACCTGCTGGAATGGACGCCTCGCGTCGCGGAACAGATGCGGCAGTTGCCGCAGTTGCGCGACATCGCCAGCGACCAGCAAACCAACGGATTGCAGGCCAACCTCGCGATTGACCGCGACACCGCTTCGCGATTGGGAATCTCGCCGCGCGCCATCGATAACACGCTCTACGACGCGTTCGGCCAGCGCCAGGTGTCGACCATCTACACGCAGCTCAACCAGTATCACGTGGTCATGGAAGTGGACGCGGCGTTTCGCGACAGCGCCGATGCCATCCGCGGCCTGTACGTGCGATCGGCGAACGGCAGCCAGATCCCGCTCGGCGCCTTCACCCATTACGAGACCAGAAACACGGCGCTCTCGGTCAACCACCAGGGCCAGTTTCCGGCCGTGACCATTTCGTTCAACCTGGCCGAAGGCGTCGCCCTGGGCGAGGCCGTATCCACCATCCAGCAGGCCGTGCTGCACATGGGGCTTCCCGCGGATATTCATCCGACGTTTCAGGGAAACGCGCAGGCCTTTCAGTCCTCGCTTTCCACGCAGCCGTGGCTCATCCTGGCCGCGCTCGTCAGCGTGTATATTGTGCTGGGAATGCTTTACGAAAGTTATATCCACCCGGTCACGATTCTTTCGACGCTTGCCGTCGGCCGGTGTGGGCGCGCTGCTGGCCTTGCTGGCCTTCCGCACCGAATTGACGGTGATCGCGCATCATCGGAATCATCCTGCTGATCGGCATCGTCAAGAAAAATGCCATCATGATGATCGATTTCGCGGTGGAAGAGGAGCGCACGGGAAAGACCCCGGAGGAATCGATCTATCAGGCCTGCCTGCTGAGGTTCCGCCCGATCATGATGACCACGATGGCGGCGCTTTTTGGCGGCTTGCCGCTGGCGCTGATGACGGGCACCGGTTCGGAAATGCGCAGGCCGCTCGGGATCAGCATCGTGGGCGGATTGCTGGTCAGCCAGATGCTTACCCTGTATACGACGCCGGTGATTTATCTCTATATGGACCGGTTGCAGTTGCGTTTCCGGCGGAGCAAGCACTCTGGATTCCTGGAAGGCCAGGTTCCTGTCCATCCGACGTCCCTCAAGGGAATACCGCCAATCTGACGCGCCGCCCCCGAGAATTACCACGCAGGGACTTGCCCATAAAAATTAGCGCCGGGGCGCGCGTTTGGGTGTAGCATTGCGCGCCTCGGGTGGATCAAACGGCAATTCAGGTCGGAGCCGGCCGGCAAAGTCCCGGCGGGACGGTCATTTCTGAGAGGAGATTCAGGATATGAAACGCAACTCATTGGCAATTTCTCTATTTGTGTTCGGCGCCGTGCTGGCCGCCGGGGCGCTGAAGGTCAAGGCGCAGTTCGGCCCTCCCAGCCCGGAGCGCCAGGCCGCCATGGCCAAGCAAAAGGCCCTCGAGGAAGCCACGCCCGCAGCTAAAGTTCACCGAGGAAGTTCTACCGCTTTCGATTCCCGATCACACCATCGGCGAGACCGAAGGGGTTTCCATCAATTCCAAGGGCCACCTGTTCGTCTACTCGCGCACCGGCAAGGGCGGCAGTTCGCGCGGCGGCACAGCCGCCGAGCTGTTCGAGTTCGATCAGAACTATAAATTCGTCAAGATGTGGGGCCCGGATAACTACGCCGCGTCCTTCGCCCACTCCGTGCGCAACGACAAGTACGATAACGTGTGGATGGTCGACGAAGGTTCCGGAATGATCGTCAAGTTCGATCCCAACGGCATCGTCCGCATGACGCTCGGCCGCAAGACCGAGGCCATCGACTACATGGAGCGCTACATCGAGCGCGGCGAGAAATCCACCGAACGCTATCCGGTCGGCACGATGGGCACGTTTAACCGCGAAACCGACATCGCCTGGGATGCCCAGGACAACATGTACGTCAGCGACGGCTACGGCAACTCGCGCGTCGTCAAGATTTCCAAGGACGGCGTTTGGCAGAAGGCCGTCGGCACGCACGGCAACGGCGAAAACCAGTTCAGCACCCCGCACGGCATCGCCACCGACGCGGCAGGGCAACGTCTACGTCGCCGACCGCGGCAACTTCCGCATCCAGGTCTACGACTCCGATCTGAACTTCAAGAAATCCTTCGCCAACGTAGCCATGCCGTGGACCGTACAAGTCACCCCCAAATACATCTACAGCGGCGACGGCACGGGCAAAATCTACCGCCTGGATCACGAAGGCAAACTGCTCGGCTGGATCCAGTCCGGCATGGGCATGGGCCAGACCGGGTGCATTATTCACGAACTTTACGCCGTTTCCGACGACGTGCTCATCCGCGGCTCCTGCTCGGAATGGGATGTTACGAAGATTACGTTTAAGTAGATCGACTGAAAAAATGGGGGCTCGAACCATTTGGTTCGAGCCCCTGCACCTCGCCACTGGTCTGCGCCCGCATTTTTTTCGTTCGGCCCCAAACCGATTGCTCGGACCCACTCAGTAGGACAGGCTTCAGCCTGTCGGTTTGGCGTTTGCCGCCCGCGAGAAATGCGACAGGCTGAAGCCTGTCCTACCAAGAGCGAATTCGAGGAAAGTTGCTGCTCGCGTGGTGCATCGCGTGGCGGTCGCGAACAGCAATGTATTCGGTGCAGGGCGTTAGTGCAGGCGGAACGAAACCACCAGCGTGGTCACCACGGCGGCTGGGCGGCCGTTCATGATCACGGCGCGATATTGCCACTGCTGCACGGCGTTGACCGCGGCGCGCGCGAGGACCGGCGGGCCGTCGAGAACGGTCAGTTCCGTGACGCGGCCTTCCTCGGAAACGCTCACGCGCAGGACCACGTCGCCTTCGATGCCGGCTTTGCGGGCGACTTCCGGATAGACAGGCGCGACGGAATGTTCCAGGCGCTGCTGCATTTCCTCGGCGTCGACGGGGACGCCGCCCCACCAGGACTCGGCAATTCTGCGGCGGATTTGCGGCGAAAAATCCGGCGGCATCGTATTCGCTTCCCGGGTCATTGGAGGCTGGAGGCCTGCAGGAGATTGGGGGAAATGTCGCCGCGCTCGCGTTCTCTGTGGCGGTCGTGCGGCGCGGCGCTTGCTTCGCGTGCGAGGTTCGTCTGACTTCAAAATGATATTGCCGGACACCGCGCGCAGATGAAAAACTTCTCCGCCGCCGTTCAGTTCGCCGGCGCAGTGGATCGAGTGGGGGCCCACGCTGGAATCCTGGTAGCTGACCTGCAGAGGCAGGGAAGGGTCGGCGATGATTCGGTGGCCTTCGCTCTTTTCGATGACCGCATCGATGGTCGCGGCCATTTCGCGCGGGATGTACACCACGATGTCCCCGCCGGTCGCGGACAATTGCGAAGCTTCGGGAAGAATGCGGGCATTTTTTCTATTTCTTGCGGCAACGGGCGCGGCGCGGCCGGAGGAATCGGCAAGCCACGCCGTCACTCCGCCGGAAGTGGACGAGACGCGCAGGGGCGCATCGACTTGTCCCAGAAAAATGCCGCCGCTGGTTTCCACCGACGTGGGTCCGGTCACATGCGCGATGCGCACCGATCCTCCGCTGCGTGCGCGCGCGGATCGTGCCGGAGGTTTCTCCGAAATTGAATTTCTCCGCCGGCCGTATCGGCGGTGACGTTCGACGCGGCGCTCTGCACGTGAAT
The DNA here is from genome assembly GCA_963779275.1 of Terriglobia bacterium. Taxonomy (GTDB): domain Bacteria; phylum Acidobacteriota; class Terriglobia; order Acidiferrales; family UBA7541; genus Palsa-360. The sequence continues at coordinate 64,770 of CAVZXL010000009.1, read as the reverse complement.
GTTGCCGCCGCCGGTTTCCAGCGCGGCCGCTCCGGAAATGCGGCCCGCGCGGATCAGTCCGCCGCCGGTGTGCAGAAAAGCGTCGCCGCTGATATTTCCCGTGGTGATGTGCCCGCCGGAGGTGGTTGCGCGCAGCGTGCCGGAAACGTCGCCGATGGCGATATGCCCGCCCATCGTTTCCAGTTTCGCGGCAAGACGAGTTTGCCGCGGCCTTGGCCGACTTGCAACGGCGGATGCTGGCGCGGCGCCCACGCGGCCCGCCGTGATATCGCCTCCCTCGGTGGATAAATCCGCGATGCCGTCGAGATCCTGCAACTCGATATTTCCGCCGAGCGTGTGCACCTCGACGTTGCTGCGCCGCGGAACATGAATTTCATACACCACGCGGAAACGCCCGGCCAAATTTCTGCCACGGCAGATTTCCATCGAGGGAAACGCCCCCGGGAACGCGCCGCGCGCTCAGTTGAAACTGTTCGAGGAATTCCCGCGCGCCAGGCTCGCGCGAGTCCGCTTCCACGCGGACCAGGTAGGAAACCTGCGCGGTTTCGTCCGTGAAAATATGGACGTTGCCGGGATCGGCGTTGACGCGAAGGTGTTGCCCCTGCTTTATGGGAACCGCGCCGGATCTTTCCATCGAAAGCAGCGGCGCGGAATCGGCGGGATCGAACGGGAGTTCAGTTTCCAGCGAAACAAAGGAGGAATCGGCGCAGCATGGGGTTGGGGGCGTGGCATTCGCGCGGGCGGCAAGCAGCGACGGCAGTGGCCGCGAGAGCCAGAATCGCTCCGCAAAAAGTTTGTTTGCCGATTCGTCATGGGATGAATTGAGTAGGACAGGCTTCAGCCTGTCGGTTTTCGTATTTGCGCGCGCGCAAATCAAAAGCGACAGTCCGCCGCGGCGGACTGTCCTACTTTCCGGCGCCGAGATCGCGCAACGCTGCGGCGCTTTGCAGGCGAACGTAATTGTTGGAATCGTTTCGCAGGCGGTCGCGCAGCACGGCCAGCGTTTGCGGGTCCGCCGATCCGGGATCGTTCCCGGTCTCCAGCGAATTCAGCAGGAGATTGATGGCCGAAACGCGCACGCCGGAATTGGAGTCGTTTTGCAGCGCGTCCAGAATCGTCTGGCGCACCGCGGGATCCTGCTCGAATCCTTGCAGCGATTCCAGCGCCTTCATGCGCACGCCGGGATTGGTGTCCGAGCGGGCCGCGGCGCACAGCGAGCGGCGCACTTCGGGATCGGCGGCGAGCGTGCGCAGCACATTGAGCGAATCCATGCGCGCTTCCGGATCGAATTGCCGGGCGTTTTCCAGAACGAAGGTAAGCGCGCGCTCCACGTCCGCATCCTCGGGCGCGCCTTCGATGCTGGTGGGCGTTTGGCGACATCAGCTGCACCTGCACGGTGGGCGTGCGCGAATCCGCGGGCGTGACCCAGCCGACGCTGGCGCTCTGCGCGCTGTGCAATTGCTGATCGGTGATTTTCGGAGCGGCGGAAACCGTCATCACCGGGCGGGGCGCCGACCGGCGTGGAGGCGACCTGCGTCCGCTGCCCGGCCACGCCCGCCATAAAACTGACGATCACCAGCGCGGCCATGCTCATCGCCGGGTGATATACCAGCGTATCGCGCAGCACCGACCACCACGCCGCGGGAGAAAAAACGGGGCGCCAGCCGGGCTGATTGCGTTTGGCTTCGTGATCGTCAATCGCTTCGGCAAGCTGGCTGCGGCACTCGGCCAGCAGCAGTCCGGCGCGATCGAGGGAATCGGCGGGCTGGTCGAACGACGCGATGGCCTGGTGCAAATTCGGCTTCGCGCGAAAAAACGGCGGCGCACGCGGCGCATTGCGCCACATGCTGTTTCCAGCGCCGCGCGCGCGGCCGCGTCGAGTTCGTCGCACGCAGTGCAGGATCGCCAGCGTCTCGATGTCATCGCAGCGGACGGCAGCCGTCTTGTCCAACGCCTTGTTCACAGCGCTGTTCACTTCCTCCGGGTTGTGCAAATGTTCGCTCACAGCAATTCTTCCAGTTGCTCGCGCAGTTTGCGCGTGGCGCGGAACAATGAGTTCTTCACCGTTTCTTCAGACGTGCCAAGCGCGTCTCCGATAGCACGCAATTTCAATCCCTGGTAATGCTTCATCTCAAACACCATGCGTTCCCGCGGCGTCAGCCGCTGCAGCGCGTTGGAAATCCGCGCGCCGATCTCCATTCCCATCAGGCGCCGCTCGGGATTGGAAGCCGCTCCCGTGTCCTGCTGCCGGTCAAAAAAATCGGCGCCGGAAGGCTCTCCATTCTTTTGCAACGCCAAGTTCCGGGGCCTGATCTTCCGGCCGGCTCTTGCGGCGGCGCAGGAAATCCAGGCAGACGTTGGTCACGATGCGGTACATCCAGGTGTAGAAGCTGCACTCGAAGCGGAAGCGGTGGAGATTCTTGTAAATTTTGAGAAAGGCTTCCTGGTAAACGTCGCGGGCGTCGTCGGGCTTATGCAGAATGTTCAGCGCGATGCGCAGGACATCGCGGTCGTAGCGGTGCACGAGGGCTTCAAACGCTTCGCGGTCGCCGCCTTGAGCGCGTTCGATCAGCAGGCGGTCGTCGGGAGCAGCCAGGGCTCTGGTGGACGAGCTGAACGCAGCGGATCCCTGCCCAGGTTCGCCCGAGCCGTCAACCGACCACGCGATTGTCGTTCCGTCAGCGTCCATCTTGGTATTCGACCTCGAGCCCGAAGGCTCGCCTTTACTTGTGCCCGACCGGCGATCGTCAGAGAACTCCATACTATTAGACGCAGGAAAGCCGGGAAAGGTAGGCGGCGTCCACTGGGTTTCCGCCCATCCTGCCTATCCGCTAACCTGTTCAAAGAGAATGTATTAGACAATCGCTCTGGGATCAATTCATTTCGCTTTCCGAATTGGGGATGGTATAAGACTCGTCGGCTTTGACGCGCAACCGGCTGCCCGATTGAGCCCTGACTACCATGAAGAACCCGAAGAAAGGAGCCGGCGAATCGGCGGCAATGAAATCGCTGCACAAGATTTCCGTCGTGCCCATGATCGCGGCCACGTACTTCATGGTCGCCGGTGGCCCGTACGGGCTCGAAGACATCGTTCAAAAAACGGGCTACGCCGCCACGCTTCTGATCCTGCTCATCACGCCCCTGCTTTGGAGTTTGCCGACCGCCCTGATGGTCAGCGAACTGGCCACCGCGATTCCCGAAGAAGGCGGCTTTTACATCTGGGTGCGCCGCGGCATGGGGCGCTTCTGGGGATTTCAGGAAACGTGGCTGACGCTGGCGGGCAGCATTTTTGAAATGGCGCTGTACCCGAATCTGTGCATCGCCTACATCGGGCGATTCCTGCCGTCGACTGGTTTCCGGGCATCGCGGACTTATCCTCGGATTCGCGATGATCGCGCTGTGCACGGCGTGGAATCTTTTCGGCGTGCATTCGGTGGGCGAAGGCTCCGTGTGGCTCAATGTCGCCCTGCTTGTGCCGTTTGTGGCGCTGATTATTTTCGCGCTGGGAATGGAACGTGCCCCCGGGGACGCCGCCCCGGTTCCGCTGCGCCACGTGGACCTGCTTGGCGGCGTGCTCATCGCCATGTGGAATTACATGGGCTGGGATAATCTCTCGACCATCGCGGGCGAAGTGGAAGCGCCGCAGCGCACGTATTCCCGCGCCATGTTCGGCGCGGTGATTCTGGTGGTGCTGACCTACGTGCTGCCCGTGGGCGCGGTGGCGCGCACGGGAATCGATCCGAACAGCTGGACGACGGGAGGCTGGGTGGACGTCGCGCACATCATCGGCGGCGAGACGCTGGCCGTCGCCATCGCCGTCGCGGGAGTGATCGGCGCCATCGGATCGTTCAGCGCGCTGATGCTCTCCTTCACGCGCCTGCCGCTGGTGATGGCCGAAGACGGCTTCTTGCCGCGCGCATTCACGAAAATCGATCGCAAGGGCGCGCCCTGGGTTGCCATTGTGGTGTGCGCGGTTCTCTGGGCGATCTGCTTTCCCTTGGGCTTTGAGAAGAGCCTCATCCTGGACGTTCTGCTAACCGGGCTGAGCATCCTGCTGGAATTCTGGGCGCTGGTGGCGCTGCGCATTCGCGAGCCGGAACTGGCGCGGCCGTTCCGCGTTCCTGGCGGCCTGGCTGGCGCGATCGCAATCGGCGTGCCGCCCATGGCCTTGATGGTCGCGGCCATGGCGCGCAATCGCGCGGAGCTGGTCGGCTCGACGAGTGAACTGGCCATCGGAATCGGCATTGTCGCCGCCGGCGCGGGGCTTTATTTTCTGAGCCAGTTAGTGCTGCGAAAAAAAGAGACGTGACGCGGGTCTTTGTGGCACAGGCTTCAGCCTGTGCGCTGTTGCGGGAGGCAGAAAATTAGAACCGCACAGGCTGAAGCCTGTGCCACCAAACCGTGCCTGCTCCACAGATGATGCCGTCGCAGATCGGAAGACATCTTTGCTGCGCGGTCCGAATCTTCAAGATGGTTGCGCCGATGTTGAACCGCGTCTCCAATAAATCGCCGGCCAGGCCAGCGTTGCAAGAGCAAACGCAATCACGATGTATCCGTTCGCGTGGAAATATGCATTGGGCTGCTGCAGCAAATCCACCGCTGCGGGCACCAGCGCGATCATCGCTGAAAGCAGGAAATAACCCATGGTGTTGAATCGCACGATCCGCGTCACGCCCACCCACAGCACGATCACCGCGACAAGGTGATACGCTGCGTCGCGCAAAAAAGCTCCGGGCGTCGCCACATTGGTGGTCATGAGCACGGCATACAGGATCAGGATCCCGCCGCGCATCCACAGTGGACGAACGTACGCGGCAATCAAACCGGCGGCCAGCCCGACCAAACCTGCGGTAAAAAAACTCGCCAGCACGGACGAGGCAACGGTGGCCGACGCGGGATTGAGTGCATCCAGATTCCCCGGCACGGCCGCGGCCAGCGCGTGCCGCAGCAGGGGCCAGCGCGCGAATAATCCTGGCAATCGCGCCCAGTCCCATCACAGCCGCGGAACCGAACGCAGCCACGCAAAGCGCATCGCGATAGTAGCCCGCGGGCATCCCCGTCCATGCGGGAATGCGCCCGGGGCCAAACGCGCGTTCCAGGAAAAACCAGGCGATCCCCAGCAGGAGAACGGCTCCGGCCAGATCGATGGACAGGCCGAAAAACCGCAAAATGGACTGGCTCCCGTAATACACCGCCAGCGGCATCGCGGTGGCGTACTCCTGCAGAACTTGCGGAATCTGGTTCGCCAGAATCACGATCGCGGCCAACCAGCACCCACAGCGACCACTTGGTCAGCCTGCGCCACGGAACCTGCGCGAGGCCCGAATGCTTCAGGTTGCGAAATAAAATAATCAGCACGGCGACGAAAATCACGGACATCCCGATGCCCCGGCCGTAGGTCTGCGCGAGTTGCGCGGGAGTATCGCGGCTTTCGGCGTCGAGCCACGCCTGAGGAATTTTTATGAATATGCGGTAACCGGAAACTTCGTCCCCTTGCACCTGGAGATGCACGCGGATGTGCGCGCCCTGCTGGCCCGACGCCGCATCGAGCGCGGCGATCTGTTCCCACTCGAAGGTGTGATCGGCGCGCGCGGGTTTTTGGTCCGTCTGCGCATCGACCAGTTTCCAGAGAGAGAAATCCATCTTCTTTTGATCGCGCAAGTACGCTTCCGCGCGCGCCAACGCCTCGTCCTTGGAGAGATTCGCGCCGGGCGCTTTTTCGTCCAGCGTGTGATGCACCGAATGCAGCGTCCCGTCCGGTCTTCAAAATCACGCGGTACTCTTCGTTCTGGGAGTCGCGGAAATAGCGCACGCTCCAGAACGCGGAGGGAACCTGCTCGCGATAGACGCGGTTCGCCGCGGGGATGCCGATGGTGCGCCGCAGATATTCGTTGGTGTAGCCGTCGAACGTATACACAATCGTCGCGGCGTGGCTGTAGGTGGCGGGATCGACCTTGAGGTCGCGCAGCACCTGGTCCGCGCGGGCCGCGGCTTCGCTTGCGTTCACCTGGAAACGGACGAAATCTCCGATCGCTTCGCTTTTTACGCCCGCCAGCAGCGCGAGGCCCGCGAGGCCGCACAACACCAGCGCGCCCAGCGTGCGCGCGGACATCGCCGCATAGCCCGTGGAAATTTCCGGCCGGCGCCGTTTCGGAAACCGCTTCCGGCGCGGGTTCCTCGGCCGATCCCGGCGCCGCTTCCGTCCGCGGCCCTCCAATCGGGTGCGCGCTATTCAGCAGGGCTGTGCCGGTTTCAAATCCCCCGCGCGACAAATAGAAAAACGCCGCGACGCCGAGCGGGATCAGCGCGCCCCCGCCCACAATCGCGCCCGAAACGCGCAGGTACGCGCCGTGCGAACGCAGCAACGAAGTGCTGATCAGAAACGCGTCCACCGTGTAATGCCAGATGAGCGTCGCCCAGATGCCCCAGCGCAGCATCACCAGTCCCGCGACGATGCCCATCAGGCCCACTTCGATGCCGCGGATGTACGCCGGTTCCTGCGGATAATTGCTGTGCAGGAATCCCCAGGCGAACGCGGGAAGCACGACGGCCAGCCATCTGGATTTTGTCAAGCGCTGCATGTAAGGGATGGCGAACAGGCGGAAGAGAAATTCCTCGCTGGTCGCGGCATAAATCCCGATGCACAGCGCGGAGACCCAGGGCAGGGGCGTGCTGACGATGTCCGAATATTGCAGGTCCTGCGGAGCCCACGCGCCCAGCTTCCGGCTGACGATGTAAAAGACGGTGATGTATCCGATGTGCGCGGCCGCCAGGCAGATGCCGATTACGTTGGCGCTGAAAAATTCCTTCGTGCGGATGCCGGGCAGCCGCAATCCCGCGGCAGAGCCGGATTTTTTCCGGGCTGCGAAACGCGGTACAAGCGGTTCCCCCGGCACGATGGCCAGCAGCACCAGAACGGCGCTGAGCACGCTGACGAACGCGGCCTTGCCCACCTGGCTGAGGAAAAAGCTCGAGTAGGGTGTGTTCGTGTCGTACGCGGCGCGGTCCAGCGGCCACTGGTTCATGGTCATGACGAAATACAGCACGGCGAGAAACGCGGCCAGCAGCAGGCCCGTGCGCCATTCCAGCAGACCGCGGCGCCCCAGCGAAACAATCACGTAGAGGCACCCGCCGATCAGAAACGCGTACGGAATCAGCGCGATGTACTCGAACAGATTGTTCGATTCGCGCAGCCGCTGTGTAGCCGCGCTCCCAGGCCTCGGGAACTTTCAGGAATTCGTTGTAGCCGTCGACGCGGTCCCCGGCGAGCGTCACGTTCAGCCGGTACGGCGCGTCCTTGGCGCGGAAGCCGCGGAGTTCCCACGAAAAGCTCCAGTCGCGCCGGTTGGGCCGCTCGGTGGAATTCGCTTCTTCCTCGCGGAACTCGTAGCGCGAAAGATCCAGATGCAGGGTATCGCGCAGGAAGGTTTCGGCAACGGATTGCGCGGCGGCGCGCTCCAGGCGGGCCCCCGGCGCGGTTTCCTCCAGCACGTGCGAATATCCGACAATCCCTCCGGCGGGATCGACGCGCACGTCGAATTCTTCCTTTTGCAGCGGGCGGAAAAAGCGCGTCTGCCAGTACCAGATGTGCAGGGTGTCGCGCATCATCTGGTTGGCGCTGGCCAGGCCTACTTCGCGTTCGAGGTAGGTCTTCGCCGTGTCGTCCACATCGAAGACGATGCTCGAATCGTATCCGTCGAGCCGCGCGCCTTGCGCCTCGGCAAATTGCCTGGCCTGTTCCAGGGCGTCCGCGCGAGGCACTTTGAAATCGACCGAGGCTTCCGGAAACGCCTGGAAAAAATATTTGTAGGCGACGCCCGCGCCGATGCAGGCCCGCGAGAATCCAGATCAGAAGAACCCGCACGTCCTTCCCGTCGAGCCGCTCCAGCGACAAACACGCCTCCTGTAAGCGTAGGCACGCAGCACCTGCCCACTGATCATATCCATCTTTTCCCATGCCGCAGGCGATTGCAAGCCTCGGCGCGGCGCAGTGTGTACGGTGATATAAAGAATGGGTGCGGGCTCTACATATCGTCGCGGACATGCGCATGACGAAGAGGCCGCCGTTTGAGCGGGCAGGATTCCTCCTTAGTGATGCGCTGCGCTCGGGAGCACTACGGGATATAAAGAATGGGTACAGCCTTTACTCGGAGCCCGTCCAAAAGATGAAGGTCGTGCCCACAACCGAACTGATGTACCTGAAAGGCGTCGGGCCGCACCGCGCCGAGTTGCTGGCCAAGCGCGGCCTGCGCACCTTTGACGACCTTCTCGGCTATCTCCCTTTCCGCTATGAGGACCGCATCCACTTCGCGAAAATTCGCGACATTGCGCCCGGGCAGATCTACACGCTGCAGGCGCAGGTCGCGAGCGGCAGCCTGGTCCGCTATACGCGCGCCCGCGGCGGCATGTATCACCTGCTGGTCCGCGACGACACCGGCTCGCTCGCCTGCAAATTTTTTCATGGGGATTATCTCGAATCCAAGCTGAAGCCCGGGCAGCGCATGGTCCTGCACGGAAAAGCGGAACTCGATCCGAACCGGCCCGGGCGCATCGAGATGATCAATCCCGGAATACGAATTGCTCGGCGCCGAGGAAGCGGACTCGACCGAAGTCGGGCGCATCGTGCCGATCTACGAAGCCATCGGCGGCATCAGCTCGCGCGTGATGCGCCGGATCATCTATCAGGCGCTCGAAAAATTTGCCGGGCCCATGCCCGATCCTCTGCCTGCGGAAATGCTCGCGCGATACAAATTTCCTTCGCGGCGCGAAGCCATTCAGTTTCGTGCATTTCCCGCCGCAGACCGAGCCGGTCGAAGCGCTGAATGCCTTTCGTTCGCAGGCGCACCAGCGATTGATCTTCGAGGAGTTTTTCTTTTACCAGTTGAGCGTCGCCATGCGCAAAAAAGCGGCGCAGCAGCAGCCGGGAATCGCGTTTCGCGTGCGCGAGCCGGCCATCCGCGAAGCCATCAAGCGCGTGCTGCCCTTCAAGCCCACCGACGCGCAAAAGCGCGCGCTCGCCGAAATCGCCGCCGATCTCGAGCGCCCCGTGCCCATGAACCGCCTGCTGCAGGGCGATGTCGGCAGCGGCAAGACGATCGTGGCGCTGGAAGCGGCCACCATCGTCATCGAAAACGGCTACCAGGCCGCGCTCATGGCGCCGACCGAAATTCTGGCCGGGCAGCATTATCTGGCCGCGCGAAAAATATTTGCCCGCGCGGGGTACAAGGTCGAGTTGCTGGTCAGCGGAATGAAGGCGGCGGAAAAAAGGCAAACGCTCGAACGCGTGAAATCCGGCGCCGCGCAGCTGGTCGTCGGCACGCACGCGCTGCTCGAACCCACCGTGGAATTTGCGCGGCTGGGCCTGGTGATCGTGGACGAGCAGCACCGCTTCGGCGTCCTGCAGCGGAAAGGAACTCATGGACAAAGCCGCCGCGCCCGATGTGCTGGTGATGACCGCGACGCCCATCCCGCGCACGCTTTCGCTCACGCTCTACGGCGATCTTGATATTTCCGTGATCGACCAGATGCCGCCGGGCCGCGTGCCCATCGAAACGAATTGGCGGTCCGAGGCGCATCTGCCGGGCGTGTGGGAATTTCTGCGCCGTGAATTTTCCGCCGGGCGCCAGGCCTACGTGGTCTACCCGGTGATCGAGCAGTCCAAGTCCGCCGAATCGCAGCGTTCGCTGAAAGCCGCAATCGTCGAATACGAGCGCCTGAAACAATTCGTATTTCCCGAAAGAAAAGTCGGCCTGCTGCACGGCCGCATGAAGAGCGAGGAAAAGGAAGACGTCATGGACCGCTTCCGCCGCCGCGAACTCGACCTGCTGGTGGCGACGACGGTGATCGAAGTGGGCGTGGACGTGCCGAACGCCACGGTCATGGTCATCGAGCACGCCGAGCGATTTGGGCTCTCGCAGCTTCACCAGCTGCGCGGCCGCATCGGACGCGGCGGCGAAAAGGGAACCTGCATCCTGATCGCTCCGAAAACTCCGGGAGACGACGCGCGCCTGCGCCTGGAAACCATGGTGCGCACCACCAACGGATTCGAGATCGCCGAAACCGATCTGAAAATCCGCGGCCCAGGAGAATTTTTCGGCACGCGCCAGCACGGCGAACTCGGCTTCCACCTCGCCAATCCGCTGCGCGATTTTGATCTGCTGGAACTCGCGCGCCGCGAGGCTCTTTCCCTGGTCGAATCCCCCGCCGCCGAGCCCGCGCGCCGCCGCCTGCTCGCGCAGCTCCCGCAGGAATGGCAGCGGCGGTATCGGCTGGCGTCGGTGGGGTGAGGAAGCGGTAACTGGTAACCGGTAACCGGTGACTAGTGATTCGCAAACCTTGACGGCTAGCTTGTGAATGGCGATTCGCGATTCGTTTGGAATCTAAACCTGGATGTTTCAGGAGGCAATTAAATGATTGCAGGGCCGCAACGCCATAGCGATTTTAACTCTCAACTTTCAACCCTTGACTGTCGACTTCGCTCTGCCACCGAACCCCTCCAGCCGCGAAACACCAGTCACCAGTCACCAGTCACCAGTCACCGCCCAACGCCCCCATGCGCGTAATCGCCGGCAAATTCCGGAGCCGCACGCTGCGCAGCCTGAAAGGGCTGGAGCTGCGGCCCTCGAGCGACCGTTTGCGCGAGACGCTGTTCAATATTCTCGGGCCGGCCGTGCAGGGCGCAGCGTTTCTCGATCTCTACGCGGGCACGGGAGCGGTGGGCATCGAGGCGCTGAGCCGCGGCGCGCGCAGCGCGTGCTTTGTCGAACGCCACGCACCTGCGGCGGCCCTGATCCGCCGCAATCTGGATTCGCTGGGAATTGGGAAGGAAGCGGAGATTCTGGCGTCGGATGTCCTGCGCGGGTTGGAGCGGCTGGAAGCGCGCCACGCGCATGCCGATTTTATTTTTCTCGATCCGCCGTACGCCGCGGCCGGCGAATACGAAAATGTTCTGGAGTTTCTGGGCGATTCGCCGCTGCTGGCGCCCGGCGGCCGCGTCATCGCCGAACATTTGAAGAAGCGCGCCCTGCCGGAGCGCGCCGGGGAACTCGAACTCGCCCGCGTCGTCACCCAGGGCGATGCCGCGCTGAGTTTTTACCGGCTGGCGCTAGCGGCGTGATCGGTTGTTGTAGCACAGGCACTCCTGCCTGTGTGGTTTTGTAAATGTATCTGAATCGGTGGCGTATGTGTGGACTACAAAACCACACAGCTAAGAGTGGCTGTGCTGACAATCGACAAGCGTGGCTGTGCTACCAAATTTCGTCTGTCACTTTTTCTTGCCAAACAAGCCCTTCAGCGTATCCACCGCATTCTGCGGCGTGATAGCCTGCCCGCCAGGCGCCGATGATGGCGTCGAACCCGTAGCCGAAGCAGGCGCTCCGAAACTCGGCACGCCCTTGCCGGGCGACACCTTCGGGCTGTCGATCGTCCCCGCAAGCGCGAACGGCACGGTAATTTTTCCCACTCGGCTGCCGATCAGCCCGCCCACGATTTGGCCTGCGGCTCCCGAACCCAGCGCTGCCGCGGGATTCACCGTGGCCGAACCCTGATAGTCGAGCGTGCTGTCCAGGCCCACGCTGCCTTTCAGGTCCACGATGCCCACCTGCGAATCCAGATGAATCTGTTTGCTGGTGACGCGCTGGTCGGCGATCGTGAAATCGCCATCGAGAACCGTGAACGGAGTGTCGCTGCCGACTCCGGACATCTTCGCCAGCGATTGCGCCGCGCCTGCCAGGTTCACTCCCGGCAAGTGGCCGTTGCGCACCGCGAATTTACCCGTGCCCGAAAGCGTTTTCTTCCACGCGTCGCTCAGGCTGCCGAGTAGCTGCGCGTCGAGTTCCCCGGTCCCGCCCATTTTTCCGCGCGCCGCGGGCGTGACGTCCAGTACCTTGGCGACATCCAGATTCCTCATTTGAACGTTGGCAGTGAATCGCGGTGGATCGCTTGAGCGGTCGACGCGCGAGGAAATCTGCAGTGTTCCTCCATACATCCCAATGCTGATCGGGAAAAGCTCGGCGCGATCGGTGTACACGCGCATTTCGATATTCGCCGGGCCCACGGTGTAGGGCTTGGTGGTTATTTTTTCGACGTTGATGTGCCCTTGTCGCCAGCAGTTCTCCGTGCCCGGAAGCGGGCGCGGCCGTTTTCGCCGGCGCAGCAGGCGCGCCCGCAACGGAAGCCTTGGCTGCAGATGCTTTGGCGGCCGGGCGAGCCAGCCGCGGGAGCGCCAGCGGGCGTGTTTCCGCCCGCCACGGCGATCAGTTTGTCGATGTCCAGCTGCGACGCGCTCAATTCAAAATTCACTTGCGGGTGCTCGACGTCCGGAATGCTGAGCGTGCCCTTCATGTCGGACGCTTTTACCAGGTCGGCCACGAATTGCGCGTCCATTTTTCCGCCCGCCAGCGTCACTTGTCCCGATTGGAAGGACACCGGCTCGCTGAAACCCTCCAGAGTCAGGGTCACGCCGGAAAGTTGCGATTCGGCCTGCCAGTCGTGAACGCGCATCGGCGTGATGGCGAAATTATGCAGCGTGAGGTTGATGCCCTTGGTGTCAGCCGTCGGCACAATCGCACCGCGCGCCACCGATCCCACCAGCACCTCCGCGTTCGTCAGGCTGATGGCGTCGATCTGGTCCAGCGACACGCTCGAGGAGGACGCATCTGGCGCAGCCTGCGCCGGGGCATCGGGCGTGAACGTGTAATTGTCCTTGCCCCCGGCGTCGGTCAGCAGGGAAACCTTCGGATGCACCAGATTCACCGAATTGACGTGCACGACGCGGTGCAGCAGCGGGCCGATGGCCACGTTCACATCGATTTCATCCGCCGAAACCACATCGCCCTCGGGAAATCCCGCCGGGTTGCCGATATGCAAGCCCTCCCACCGTCAATCCAACGCCCGGCAAGACCCGCGCGCGCAATTGCCCCAGCGTGACCTTGCGCCCGGTCTGTTTCCCGATGGCCTCGGCGATCGTGTCGCGATAGCGGTCGACATCCAGGAAATAAGGCGCGGCCAGGGCGATGAGCACCAGCAGCACAACCAGGGATAAAATAATTTTCGCCCAGAGCGGGAAACCACGGCTGGGCGCGGACGACGAATTTGTAGTTGCCATGGGATCTCTCATTCCTCGGGCTGCCGATCTGCGGACTTCCGCTCAGCGCCCGATACGAAGCCCTATCCTTGCAAATCACGCCGCCAACGGCAAGCCATTCGTTCTGGATGCAGAAGGCTCCGGACCCGCACCCGTTTGCTTTCTCGGAAATCGACCCCGCGGGCGTATAATTCCGGAGGGGTCATCGATTTGCTCGGACTCGGAGAACTTCGGCTGGGACAAGCGTTGGTCCCGGCCCCGGTGCGCATCCAGCCCTCCCGTGCCCCGCGGCTGGCAGCTGCAGAAGACGGGCTCGCTCGCCCAGTTTGTTTCCAGCCTCAAAGTAATGGTTCGGGAACCGGCGCCTCCCAAGAAATTCCTCGGCGGCCCATACTTTCGTGACTGCTGGATCGACCAGCGGTTCCCGAAGCAGGCGTTTGCAACGGCCGTCGCCCTGCAGGTTCTCCTGATTGTGTTTCCTCCGCCCATCTGGAGCACGCGCCCTCCGCGCGTCGTGGCGCCTCAGCCTGAAATGGAGCTGACCTGGTTCGGCCCCGCGCACGATCTTCCGGCGATTTCGCCTGCTGTGCTGCGCCTGAAGTCCGCGCCCAAGATTGACGCTGCGAAAACGCGGCGCGATCGAGGCGCCGACGCCTTTCACCCGCGTCAAACCATCCTTTCCACTCCCTTGCACCCGACGCATCCGCGGCAGACCCTGATTCAGCCGGCAGCGCCGCAGGAGCCGCCCAAGATTTTGCCCGCGCTCCCCAATATCGTGCAGATTGCGGCTTCCCAGCCGGCGCGTCCCAGGGTGACGCTTACGGCCATGCACCCTGCGGAGCCTTCCCATCTTGCCGCTCCGGACGCTTCCGCTCCCGACCTGGCCGTGCCCGACAAACATCTCGGCGCAATCACCATCGCCTCCTCCGCGCAGGCACCGCCGAAGCCCTTGCTCCCGGTCAGCCCCATGTCCGCGCCACGCGCGGGTGTGCAACGCAGCGAAACTTCCGCTGCCGCCCCCGAAATCTCCGGGAAAACGGGCGATACCGCCACGGTAATCGCACTCTCCGCGACGCCCGCCCCGGCGCCTCCTCCGGCGATCCCGGCCGGAAATCTCTCCGCGCGAATTTCCATTTCTCCGGACGGGCCGCAGCCGGGCGCGACGCCGGACAGTCACCGGCAGCGGGCGCGGCCCGGAAGGCATTTTCATTAACGGCGGAAACGCGGCCAATCGCAGCGCCACTTCCGGCCTGGGCATCGGGGCTGCATCACGAGGCCTCGGCAACCCGCTGCCATCGCGCCCCATGCCGCGCGCGCTGGCCGCATCCGAGGATTCTCGCGCGCGTCCCCTCAGTTCCGGTTCCGCCAAAGAAATTTCCAAGCTGGATGTGCCGCCGGAAAAAGTGCTGGGAGGCAAGCAGGTCTACACGCTGCACGTGAACATGCCGAATCTGACCAGCGCGTCCGGCAGTTGGATTCTGAATTTTGCGGAGTTGGATGAAGACGACACGGCACCCGCACTCGGGAGCCGGTTCAGCGGACCTGGCGGGCCCCGTCCCGTTTCGCAAAGTGGATCCGAAGTATCCGCCGGAACTTCGCACGCTGCATGTGGATGGAGAAGTCGTGCTCTACGCGATCATCCGAAAAGACGGCAGCGTGGACAGCATCCAACTGGTTCACAGCGTCGATCCGCGTCTGGATGCCAACGCCATGGAAGCCCTGGCACAGTGGAAATTCCGCCCCGCCGAAAAACGCGGCGAACCGGTGGACCTGGAAGCGGTGGTGCACATCCCGTTCCGTTCGCGCGCTCCCGAGTTTTAGTAGGACAGGCTTCAGCCTGTCCTACTTAATCCCCAACTCTAAAAATGTTCCCGCAGATCGCTGAACTGCCGCACTATCAGCAGGCGTCCCGCACCGCTGCGCACTTCTTCATGCTCCAGTTCCCATGTCGCCGAATGCGGAATAAAAACCGCATTCAGTCCCGCTTCCAGCGCCGGATTAATATCGCTGCGCGGGCTGTTGCCCACCATCCACCCGCGCGATTTCACCACATGATGCCGGTCCACCAGCATGCGGTAGGTGGCCACGTCCTTTTCAGGAACAATTTCAATGGCATCAAAGTGAATTTGCAGCCCGGACCGCTCGACTTTGGCCGCCTGTTCCGCCGCCTCGCCTTTGGTAAACAGGATCAGCCGGTGCCGCTCGGAAAGATAATCCAGCGTCTCGACCACGCCTTCCAGCACATTCGGGGGAACTTTTTCGAGATCGTCCACGCGGTTGTGGATCCCCTCCACTGTTTCGCGGTTGGCCTGGTGCCCGGCCAGCTTCATATAGGTTTCCTCGAGCGACCGGCCGAAGCTGCGCACGCCGTAGCCGTGCTGGCGGATGTTCCGGCGCTCGGTTTCATTCAGGATGTGGCGTGCGTATTCGCGCTTAAAGCCTAGGGGTTCGAGCAGCGTGAGGAATTCCTCGATGGTCTGCTCGAAGAAAATATTGTTTTCCCACAAGGTGTCGTCGGCGTCGATCAGGATGGTTTCTCGAGGCATGAGGCCGCCCGTTCGGGCTAATTGTCCTTCCTTCCAAAATCCAATCGTTCAGCCGGGGCCCGGAAAATTCGATCTGCGGCCGCGCGCCGGCATACGGAACCGCTCCTGCGGCGGTTTGGATCGCCTGCGACCCCCGCTTCTACGAATGCTCGGGCACGCCGGCCGCGAGCTTTTCCAGATATTTCCAGCGCAATCTTCTGCGTTTCGCCGTAATGCGTCAGGTAGCTCTGAAATTCGCGGTTCATTTCAAGCGCGTCGGCGGCGTTGATTTGCATGCGCAGAATCATGTCGCGCATGCGCACCGGATGCGGCAGCAGCGCGTCTTCTCTCAATTCCTCGAGCGCGGACTTGGCGTCGTAGCGGTCCATCGTTCCTCCCGGTAACGGCAGCTTCGAGCAATTCTACAGCGAAACACGGCGGAAACGAAAAAAGTCCTGCGCCGGAATTTCGCACGTACGAATTATCACGTTAAATTTCGGGAAATCAGGCGGCGGGCAAAAACTCGTAACGGTCAATGCGGGCGGCGACACCTTTGCGGCCATTGTGCGGCTCGACGCGGATGATCTCGGCAAAACAGCGGATGTGCACGTCGCCGGCCATGGTGATTTCGCGGGGCAGGGTAAGGATAAATTCGATGGGAGCGCCCGGCTGCATTTCGGCGTCGATCAAAAAGTAGAGGCCGCGGAAACTGACGTCCCGCGTTTGACCTTGCCGTTCGCCGCTGTCGGTCCCGCTGGAGCGGATCGTCAACGGCAGCGTCATCGTAAATCGCCGTGAGGCTCGGCGTTCGATCGATTGCACCATTTCTCTCCCGGAAGAGGGTGTTCCAGGTTCAAGACACCGTAGCATCGCCGCTTGAAAACCGCAATGGAAAACAAGCGGAGCAAGCCCCTCAGCCCTGCGATTGGACCCGGTGGAGAGCCGTCCTGCCGATTTTGAGATTTCTGCCGGTGAAGCCCCGAGGCTCTATTTGAAGATTGAAGCCGAATTTCGTGGAATCTTGCGGAAGGGAACCCTCTGGTGGCCGCTGGCGCCGCGCCTATCGTGTTTCTTCCACCGCGGCCCAGTCCAGGCCCCAGAAATTCTCGCAGTCCACGAACTCAAGGCCGATGCGGACCGTGTCCCGTTCTCCGGGCCGCTGCCAGGCGACCCGCGCGTGCGCTTTTTGGCCGGTATCAAACCGCTCGATTTGAATGCATTCGCCGGGTTTTGCGGGATGGCTGCACTGCACCGACGCGCCGTAGCGGCTCAGCAGCACCGTCTTGCTGTCTTCCTCCCAGGCGCCGCCCAGCCGGTCGCAACACAGGTGCACGGGGATCGCGGCAGCCTTGCGGGGACTTCGCCGCAGATGTCGCCCCAACTCGCTGGCCGACAGAATGATGTCCACGAGCTTGGCGCGCTCCAGATTGTCGAGGTCTTTCGCGTTCTGCTCGATCTCGTCCGCTTGCCGTGAGCACTCGTTGATGAAACGCCGCATGGATTCCGCGTCGGCCACGCCCAGTTTTTGCGCCTTGCGCAGTTCTTCGTACCGTTCCAGGCGGGTGTAGCAGACGTCGATGAAATGGCCGCGGCAAAACGCGCTGCTCTCGATGAACGAAATGCCCTCTCGTTCACAGCCCGCTGCGCTGCAATGTTCCGTGATATTCATCGTCTGTTTGTGCGAGATCCCGGCGCGCCCGCCACTGACCTTTAATCCGCCGACTTGGCGCCGCTGAGCAGGCTGTTCAGGTCCGTGCCGATCTGCTGGCCCTTGCTGTCGATCTCAACGGTCCCCTTGAAGTAAGCGCCCTCTTCAATCATGATTTTGCCCGTGCTGATGTCGCCCACCACCGAGGCGTTCTTCTTGATCTCGATGCGGTCGGACGCGCGGACATCTCCGGTCACTTCTCCAGAGATGATCGCTTCGCGAGCCACGATCTCGGCCGTCACGTGGGCGCTGGGGCCCACGGTGAGCCGAAAGCCCCCGATCGAAACCGTACCTTCCACCTTGCAATCCAGCCGCAAGTCTTCGTCTCCGGTGATTTCGCCCGTAATTTCCAGGGCCGGCCCGAGGTAAGAGGGCGTGCGTACATTGGAGCCCGGAACACTCGAGGGTGCTGCCGGTCCGCGCTGCGCGTTATTTTGTATTTGCATAATTCCTTCCTGGGTAGCGATTCCTTGTAAATTGGCCGAAATACGGTGTATCGACAGCTTAAAGGAGGCCTTCCCGGGGAAGCAAGGAAGGCCTTGTTTGCTGGTTGCTAGTCTTGTACCCCCCAGGTAGGTCGCCAGACCGCGGATTTGCCGTTTTTCGATCTGCCGGCGGACCATGTTCGCCCTCGGCGAAGCTCGACAAAATCGTCATTCCTCTCTTCGTTCGGAATGACGTGGGTTAAGCGTTTTCGCCCAGCCCTTGTGAACGTGCAAAGTCCCCCATTTGTCCGCGGGCGCATCTCTGTGGTTTGATAGCCATGCACATGCCGGAACCTCTTCATCGCTCTTTATTCCTGCCCGGGCCTGCCGGGCGCCTGGAATCGTTGCTCTGGTCGGTCGCCGACGGAAGGGCGCCGTGCCGCTGGCTGCGGTTGTCTGCCATCCGCATCCGCTGTTCGGGGGCACCATGCATAATAAAGTCGTTTACCAGACAGCCAAGACCCTGCACCAGTTCGGCCTGCCGGTCCTGCGATTTAATTTTCGCGGTGTGGGATCGAGCGAAGGGTCGCACGACCAGGGCGCGGGCGAGCGCGCGGACGTCTCCGCGGCGCTTGATTTTCTTGCTGGGGAATATCCCGGCACGCCGCTGCTGGCCGCCGGATTCAGTTTCGGTTCGTGGGTCGGGCTACGCGTGGGATGCGCCGATGCGCGCGTGACGCATCTGATCGGTCTTGGGCTTCCGGTCGGCGACCTGGTAGGCGACCGCGGATTTTCCTATCTTGATGCCTGCGCCAAGCCAAAGCTTCTAGCCGCCGGCGAATTCGACCAGTACGGCCCGCCGCATAAACTAAACGCCCTGGTTGCGCAGTTCCCGCCCGAAGCGAAAGAGCAAACCAGCGTGGCCATCGTCCGAGGGGCCGACCATTTTTTTGCCGGGCACCTGATGGAACTCGATCGCACGATTTCAGACTGGATGGTAGCGCGGTTTCCAGAATTGGATGCACGCGAAGCCTAAACCGCGAATTTCATAGCGCCGGCGCCCCGCCGGCGCTTTGCGTAGCACAGCCACTCCTGGCTGTGTGCTTTTTGCAAACGTCTTTAGTTTTATAACTTAGGTGAGGCTAACGAAAACACACAGCCAGGAGTGGCTGTGCTACCAAAACCCAATCCCGATCAATAGTTGCCGTCATTCCGAGCAAAGCGAGGAATCCCTCTTGGATTGAAACCCGGGAAAGAGTGATCTCACAGCAAGAAACTTTCATCGGAATGAGCGATTCTTAGCTTCTTCCATAGCCTATGAAACATGAGTGAAGAATGAAAGCGCGGATTAATCCGTGGCGCCTCAAGCTTGCTTGCCGCGCTCGAACAACCTCGAAAATTGATCCTGCGAAGCAGGCTCCACCTTCACTAGCGAAAGATTCGAGGTCGCGTGCTCGATGCGGCTCATTCCCACCAGCGCCGTGGTGATTCCGGGCGTCGAGCGCACGAATTGCAGCGCGCGTTCCGCGTCCGTGTTCATTCCTAGCGCCGCCTTCACGAACGACGGCAGGCCGCGCGACAACTGGCCCTGCAGCATCGATGCGCTGGCCATCAGCGTGATCCCCAGCTTGTTCGCGGCCTCGACCATTGGCACGGTGCGCGAGTCGAGCTTCTGGTTCGGCCGCGTGAGCGCCTCGGTCATCCCCAGATTGCATGGCAGTTGCACGAACCGAAAATGGTGCGAGCCGCCGGCAACGTCCCGCGCCAGCGATTCCATGGTCGCCAGCGAAAGATAGTCCGTGGAATTCTCCGTCTGCCGAAACGCGTTCCACGTGGCCATGCCGTAGAAATGAATCTTCGCCGCGGCCACCGCCGATTCCAGAAATTCAAACGCGGCCCGCATACGCGATGTGAAACATTTCCCGCGGCACTTCCTCCAATTGCGTTTCCGGGTTATGCAGGTAATAGACGTCGATGGTCTCGACGCCCAGGTTGCGGCGGCTGCGCTCGAGCTGGTCGGCCAGGAATCGCGGCGCCATCGAATGGCATCCCGCGGCGACGTCTCCCTCCTGCAGAATGCCCGTCTCCACATACTCGCGATTGAAATATTCGCTGGCGTCGGCCGGCATGTCGCCATCGGGCGTCAGGAATCCGCCCTTGGTGCAGAGCAGCAGCTCTTCCCGCGAAAATCCCCGCCGCAAAAGTTCCGCCAGCGCCGCGCCGATCGACCGCTCCGAGCGCTGAAACCGGTAATTGATCGCCGAATCGATCACGTTCGCACCCGCTTCGACGGCGGCCGCCACGGCATCGGTGTACGCGCGGTCGGTGCGCTCATCCGCCTCGCCCAGGTACGTGCCGATGCCCAGCGAAGAGAGCCACAGCCCCTGCTGCTCGCGGAAGTGTCCCGCGGCCGCGCGCCCCGCGAATCGCGCCGCATATTTCCTGGTTCCATCGGAAGTCGCAAACGTGGCCATTTCACCTCGCAGATTCGTAAGGCGCGATTATATGGGATTTGCCGAGGAACTACGAGAAGGGCATTACCGGAAGAAATCCACGGATGGACACAGATAAACACTGATAAAACCGAAGAAATAAAGGGATGGGGAATTGTCGTTTCCGATCTTTATCTTTGGGTTTATCAGTGTTTATCTGTGTTCATCTGTGGCGGATTCTTCTTCCTCCGGCGCCAGCAATCGCGAACACGCTCTCAGAATCCTGCGGTACGGCCATTCGCTGTTGCGCTTCGCGCTTGCGGCGTCCTGAGGCCCGGCGGAGGAGAAGCGCGCCGTGGCTTCGCGGAAAAATATCTCGCCCACGCGCGGCTTCTTGTAGAACCACCGCGCCAGCAGCCCCAGATGATCCTCGAGTTCGAGGATGCTTTGTTGCGGAGCGGATCCCTTTATGGGAAGGGGATTATCGGTATCCGCCGGTTCCAGCCACTCGCGCAAAATCTGTTCAACCGGCCGCGGCTCGCTGGCCAGCGCCGCAAAACGCAGCATTCGCGGCTCCTCGATGCGGCCCGCGCGCACGACAAACACGGCCACCGTATTATCTTCCACGGCCCGCTGCAGGACCACGGCGTTGAGGTCCTCCAGCCGCCGGGCCACCTCGGGCAGACCGCGCAGCGCCTCCGCTGCTTTCTCGATGCGGCGGTGCACGGCCGCGGCGCGCTCGAAATCGAGCGCTTCGCTGGCGGCCTCGCGTTCGCGCTCGAGTTCCGCCGTGAGCGATCCGCCTCCGGTCCCGAGAAACGCGACTACGCGGCCCACTTCCGCGTCATATTCTTCCTTCGTGCACCCCGCGAAACACGGCGCCAGGCACATCTTCATTTCCGAATAAATGCAGCCTGGAAACTCCGGATCGCGCCGAATCTTGATCTGGCAGCGCCGGATCTTAAAAAGATCGAGAAATCCCGAGGCAAATGTATCGGCCGCGCGGCGCGAACGGAACGGCCCGAAATAAAATCCACTCGCGCCGATCCGCCGTGTCGCGTAGCAGCGCGGGTAGGCATTCGTCAGACTCACTTTCAGCACCGCCGGTGGCCGCACCCGCGCCCGCTCGCGGTAATTTCCCGGCCAGAGCCGCCGCGCGTGCTGCCAGTGCAGAAAATTCAATTCAAATGGCGAGGCCGCGACGCGATAACGAATGCGCGCCGCAAATTCGCGCAAGTTTAGTCGTTTGGAGGATGGCTCGGGCGGCCCCAGCAGCCGCTTGAGCCGCTCTCGCAGGTTCGCCGTGCGCAAAAGGAATTGTTTCGCCCCCGCCAGCTCTTCGCGCGGCTCAATAACGAATACAGCGGGCCGCGCCGGCACCGCCGCGAAGCATTCCGCGTCGCGCGCCGGATCGAATTCCGCGCTAGAATCGAGGTTAAGCATGCGGGCCGTGTGATCCGTGGTTTGTGATTCGTAATTTGTGTCGTGTCTTCGTCACGTCATGCATTTGAGCGAGCCTGCGGCAGAAAGTCAACGGGTGGGAAAAGAAACGGGCGCGTCGCTGCAAAGAAGCATATTCAAATATTCAAAAATCGAAAAATTGCGAATCGCGATGCACAAATCACGTTTTATCCGTGTTCATCTGCGTTCATCCGTGGATTCAAAAACTCTTCAGTACTCCCGCCGCAATCACCAGCCGCTGAATCTCGCTCGTGCCTTCGTAGATCTCGGTGATCCGCGCGTCGCGGTACATCCGCTCCACCGCATACTCGCGGCTGTATCCGTTGCCGCCGTGAATCTGCATGGCCTTGTGCGTCGCGCGAGTGGCGAGTTCCGATGCAAACAGTTTCGCGATCGAGGCTTCCATCGAAAATCGCGCTCCGGTGTCCTGCTTCCACGCCGCCTTGCGTACCAAAAGTCGCGCGGCGTCGATTTCCGTGGCCATGTCCGCGAGCATGAACTGGATGGCCTGAAAATCGGCGATGGGATGCCCGAACGCTTGCCGCTCGCGGGCATACGCCAGCGCCAGTTCGAAGGCGCCCTGCGCGATCCCAACGGCCTGCGCGGCGATTCCGATGCGCCCACCGTCCAGCGTCGACAGCGCAACCTTGTATCCTTCGCCTTCGTTTCCGAGGCGGTTCGCCGCCGGCACCTCGCAATCGGTGAACGAAAGTTCCGTGCACGCCGTGGCATGAATGCCCAGCTTCTTTTCTTCCTTGCCCACTTTAAATCCGGGCGTGCCGCGCTCGATCACCAGCGCCGTAATCCCTTTTTCGCCTTTCGCCGGATCGGTGTTGACGTAAACCAGCGCCGCGTCGGCCACGCCGCCATTGGTGATCCACGCCTTCGCTCCGTTGACGATGTAGCGATCGCCTGCGCGCACCGCGCGAGTCGCCAGAGCCGCCGCGTTCGATCCCGCCTGCGGCTCGGTCAGCGCGTAGCAGCCGATTTTTTCCCCGCGCGCAAACTGCCCAAGAAATTTCGCCTTCTGCTCTTCGGTCCCGTACCGATGGATCGGATCGCAATACAGCGAATTCTGCACCGAGAGAATGACTCCGGTGGAAGCGCATACGCGCGAAATCTCCTCTATGACGATGGAATAGGAAACGTGGTCGAACCCCGCGCCGCCCTCGGATTCCGGCAGCGCCACGGCGGTAAGTCCCAACTCGGCGGCCTTGCGGAACGTCTCGCGCGGAAATTGTCCGGTCTCGTCCAGTTCGCGCGCCAGCGGCTTCACTTCGCTTTCGGCGAATTCGCGCACCGTCCGCTGCAGCAGCTTCTGTTCTTCGCTGAGTTCGAGATTCAAACGTGACTCCAAGCGGTGTCACAAACAGGCATTGTGGGTCGCGGCTTCAGCCGCGACATTAAAGATATCAATAAAAGGGCGCTTTAGCCCCTGGAGAGGCCGCGCCGGATAAAACGCCATCCCGAAGCGCTCAGCGGCTAAAGCCGAACTATCTTCCTGCAACTGGAATGTCGTGGCTAAAGCC
Source organism: Terriglobia bacterium (assembly GCA_963779275.1). Taxonomy (GTDB): domain Bacteria; phylum Acidobacteriota; class Terriglobia; order Acidiferrales; family UBA7541; genus Palsa-360. The sequence goes on along the minus strand of CAVZXL010000009.1, from coordinate 41,606 downwards.
ACGACCCACAAAGACTCTTGCGATGTTGCCCAAGCTCCGCTAATCCAAGCCCAATACGATAACCGTGGATTTTTCAGACGCGTTCCCCGGAAGCACGCCGCCTACACCTGCAGCGCCTTGTGCAGCTTCGCGTACGTCGTTGAAAGCTCTTCCGGTTCCAGGCGCGTTTCGCCGACCGTGGTCATGAAGTTCGTGTCCCCTGTCCACCGCGGCAGCAGATGCAGATGCAGATGCTCGGCAATCCCCGCGCCGGCCGAGCGGCCCAGATTCATGCCCAGATTAAATCCGTCGGGACGATAAATTCCCTGCAGCGCCGCCTGCACGCGCTGCGCGAGCTGCATCATTTCCGCGCAAGTTGCCGCATCGAGTCCGGGAAAATCCGCGGTGTGCTCGTAGGGAACGATCATGACGTGGCCGGAGGTGTAGGGATAGCGGTTCAGGATGACGAAATTTTTCGCGCCGCGCAGGACGATCAGCGATTCTTCGTCCCGGTTGGCCGCGGGCAGATGCGCAGAACACGCAGCCCGTGACGTTTCTGGCTTCAGCAATGTACCGGTAGCGCCAGGGCGTCCAAAGGTAATCCATAAATTAAGAGGTGACCGTATGAGCCGGCGGAAACGGCCCGCCGCGCGCGCTTTCAGTTGTGCGGCGGAACCGGGGCGGTACCCGTGCTCGGGGCGCCCTTATCGGAAGCGGCCTTTTCCGAAGCGGCATGCGCGCCGCCGTTGACGTGATCCTTCAATTCCTTGCTGGGCTTGAAAAACGGAATTTTCTTGGGCGGCACTTCGACTTTGGCGCCCGTCTTGGGGTTCCGCCCGGTGCGGCCGCGGCGCTGGCGCGTGCGGAAGCTGCCAAACCCGCGGATTTCGATGCGGTCGCCGCCCTGCAGCGCGCCGATGATGCTCTCAAAAATTGTCTCCACAACCGTCTCGGATTCTTTTCGTGGAAGTTCAGTGACGCGAACAACCTCTTCTACGAGGTCCGCTTTTGTCACGGTGGAATCGGTCATCGATATATGCTCCGCCAGTTTCTAGGTTGCACCCGCCGGGTACTCGGGCGAGGCGTGTCTCGGGCACACGCCATGCACTCGCTGAAAAACGCCCTGCAGCGAGCAGCCTTTGGTGGCAATTCCATATCACCAAATAAGGCTTAAGGGAAATTAAAATCTGCAACTCCGGTCCGGGGGACGCCGGAGCGGCTACATCGAACGCTTGGCCATGATGGCATCGCCGATGGTGGCTTTCGCCGAAGACTTCGTCGAGCGGTAGTCATCCATGTCGCGGCGTTCCGCTTGCTTCACGGCAGCGCGGTAGCTGAGACCGATTTTATGCTGGTCCTGGCTGATCTTCACGATCTTAAATTCGTAGTCCCGGCCCGGATCGAGCAAGCCGCTGGAGCGCACGCCCGGCCGCGGGCGGAGGCGCGGACTTATCGCCCTTGCCGCGCCGCTCGTCGATCTCGGAAATGTGGCAGAGGCCTTCGATGCCGTCGGCCAGCTCGACAAACGCGCCAAATGTGGTGACGCGCGACACCTTGCCGCGCACCAGGTCGCCCACCTTGTGCTTTTCAAACCAAGACGACCAGATATCGTTCACCTGCTTGACGCCGAGCGAAACGCGCCGCGTGGCCTGATCGATCTTCAGCACCTTGGCTTCGACCGCGTCGCCCTTCTTGTAGACGTCCGCCGGATTCTTGATGCGCCCGGTCCAGGAAATGTCGCTGACGTGGATCAGCCCGTCAAATCCTTCCTCGATTTCCAGGAACGCTCCGAATTCGGTGAGGTTGCGGATTTTTCCGCTGACCACCGTGCCCACCGGATACTTGTCCGCGAGCTGCTGCCAGGGATCGGCCTGCGCCTGCTTCATGCCCAGCGAAATGCGCCGCTCGTTGGAATCCACGCCCAGAACGACCACTTCGACCTCGTCCCCACCTTCACGATTTTCGAGGGATGCGTCTTGCGCTTGGACCAGCTCATTTCGCTGACGTGCACCAAGCCTTCGATGCCCGGCTCGACTTCCACGAACGCGCCGTAGTCCGTCAGACCCATGATTTTTCCGGTGAGCTTCTTGCCCGCCGTGTAGCGCTCCACCACCGAAGCCCAGGGATCGGGCAGCAATTGTTTGCGCCCCAGCGAGACGCGCCCTTTTTCCTTGTCGTACTTCAGAATCTTGACTTCCACTTCCTCGCCCGGCGACACGGCATCCAGCGGGCTCGCCACGCGGCCCCAGGACATGTCCGTGATATGCAGCAGGCCGTCGATTCCGCCCAGGTCCACGAACGCGCCGTAGCCCGTGACGTTTTTCACCACGCCCTTCACTACCTGGCCTTCGGCCATGTTCTCCAGCATGGTCTGCCGCTGCGCCGCCACCTGCTCGTCCATGATCGCGCGCCGGCTCACCACCACGTTGCCGCGCTTGCGATTCATCTTCAGCACGCGCACGGTGATTTCGCGGTCTTTCCATTCGTCCAGGTCGCGCACCGGATGAATATCCGCCTGCGACGCCGGCAAAAACGCGCGCACGCCGATATCGACCACCAGGCCGCCCTTGATGTGATCCACCACTTTTCCGGTAATGTCCGTCTTCTTGCGGTAGGCCTCTTCGATCTTGGCCCAGGCCTGGCGCCGCCGCACTCGTTGATACGAGAGCAGCACCATGCCGTCCTTGTGGTCGCCGGTGCGCTGAATCTCCACCGGCTGCCCGACCACCAGCGGAAACGGCCCGTCCAGTTCCGCGAATTCCTGCGCCGGGATCAAGCCCTCGGTCTTGCCGCCCAGATTCACCACTACGCCCGAGTCCGTAATCGCGACCACTTGCCCGGATTCGACCTCGCCTTCGGCCGGCGCCTGATGCGGCGTGGCGTACTGCTCCATCAATTTTTCCATCTCCGCGGTCGACTCGGTGGAAGCTTCGCCTGCCTCCACGTCCGCTTCGACCACGTCGCTTACGTCGGAATGTTCAACTGCGGCTAGCCCTTCAGGCGCGGCCACAGGCTCCGCCGGAGCTACGGTCACGGCCGCAGGCTCCGAGGTCGCCGCTACGGGAGCGGCGGCCGGCGCAGTTTCTGCTTGCGCAGTAACGGGAACGGAAGATTTCGCTTCGGTCGTTGAGGTTGATTCCGGCGCCGGTGTGGCGGCGGTTGCGGTCTGTCCGGCGGAAATCTCCGCGCCGGGGTTTTCGTTGTCGGAAAACATCTTAATGGCCTCCAGTGAGGTCCTGCCTTTACCCAATGACGTATCAATAACGAGTTATCTTCCGAGTCACGGGACGGTGCAAGGAAGGAAGCGCGGCTCCCACCCAGGGGCCGCACGGAGGCGATGATACCCGCGCCCCGTGGCCTATGTCAATGAAAGCCGGGCAGGTAGGGGGGGTGGGCACTGTTGTAGGGGATCCTTATTGCTTCTTGTCTTTAGATTCCGGAGAAAAATCGCTTGGGCGCAGGTTTGGGTAGCACAGCCACTCATGGCTGTGCGGTTTTGGAATACCGCAGCTACGCCAACCATCGAGTGCGACTGCAAAACCTGCGCAGCCATGAGTGGCTGTGCTACCTGACGCATGCCGGCCTGTTTCACCAGCAAGCAAACGAGGCAAATTGCAGATGGTCTAAAACCGGCTAACGCTTTGGTGGGAATAGGGCTCATCCGGGAGGTTTTCACGACTCACGAATCGCAGGTCCACGAATCTACGACCGCACTCTTCCCGCCTGCCTCACTTCGCGCCGGTAATCCGGGGCAAACAGCTCAATCGTCCGGCACATTTCATAAAGGCGCGAACGGATGCGCCTGTCCCAGCCGATCCTCAAGCGAATCCTCGCGCGCGGCGGAAACGGCCTGGCCGGAGGGCAATCGTGGGCGCGGGCGCTGTGGGAGTTGCCGGGCCGCTATCCAGATAATTCGTGGTGAGCAGCGTGATGCGCCGCTCGTTGTATCGGGAATTCAGGATGTGCCCCACGGTTTCCAGCGCCCAGGGAGATGGCTTGCTCGCGCCCAGATCGTCGAGCAGCAGGACATCCGCCGTGAGCACAGGCTCGAGAATGCCCAACTCGGTGGTCTGGTTTTCCGCGTTATAGCTTCCCTGAATTTCCTTGAGCAGTTCGCGATAGTCGTAAAAAAGCCCGGTGTGCCCGCGCAACACAATCTGGCGCAGCGCGCTTACCGCCAAATGCGTTTTGCCCGCGCCGCACGGTCCCATCAGCAGCAAGCCGGTCTCGGTGCCTGCCGGATAATCGCGCGCAAACGCTTCCGCGACAAGCTTGGCCTGCTCGAGGCTGCGGTTCCATCCGGCCGATTCGCGCGCGGCATCGTAGACGTCCGTATCGAAATTGTCGAAATCGCAATGCTCGTAGCGCTTGGGGATGCGCGCGCGCGCCATGGCCCGCGCCGCGCGGTCGTCGCCCGTGCAATCGCACGGCACCGCCCACACCCGGCGCATCACGTCGGGATCGGCCGTGGGCTTGATCCAGGAAACGCGCTTCGGCTTTTCGTCTTCCGCCAGCCGCTCGACCGTTTTCCAGCCGGTCCCGCCGCACAGCGTGCAATCAGGTTGCGCCATGCTGCCAGCATAGGCGCGCAGCGCGAGATGCGCAAGATGAGCGGCCCTGTGGAAAGCTTCGGCGCGTGTGGAAAAGCAGGAAATCGAATCCACGGATGCACACAGATTCACACTGATAAAATCAAAAACGAAAAAAAACAAAGCGGGGAAGAGATAAAACAGGTTTCGGAAGTTAATATTCGGGTTTATCCGCGTTTATCTGTGTTTATCTGTGGAGGATTCGCTCTTATGGACGCGGATCACCTTCGGCGGCGGCACGCGCACCAGCGCGTTGTCCGGCGGGCGCGCGTGCCGTGCGCAGGCCGCGGGAAAGTTCCTGCTGCACGAACGACGTGAACGCTTCCATCTGGTGCTGCATTTCGCTCATTTTTTCGCGCATGTTCAGGATGATTTCGATGCCCGCGAGGTTCACGCCCATTTCGCGCGTCAGCGTGAGGATTACTTCCAGTCGTTCGAGGTCCGCGTCCGTGTACAGCCGCGTATTGCCCTGCGAACGCGACGGCTTCAGCAGCCCCACGCGCTCGTATAGCCGCAGCGTCTGCGGATGCAGCTTGTATAACTCCGCAACGGCCGAAATCATGTATCCGGCGCGGGCCTTTTTCCGTTTTGCATTCACGCGCGGCATGGCAGCGCTCCTTACGCCTTCGCTCGATCGAAAAGATCCTTGCGAGGATCTTCCGGCGCGAGCTTCTCGAGTTCCTTCAGCAGTTCGCGCACGCGCTCATCGATCGGCTTGGGCACCACGACTTGCAGCTCGACGTACTGGTCGCCCGCGATTTCGGGCGTCGCGCACCGACGGCACGCCCTTCTCCCGCAGCCGGAGTTTCTGACCGCTATTGGTGCCCGGAGGCACGCGCAGCAGCGAGCGCCCGTCCACGGTGGGCACTTCGATCTTGGCGCCCAGCGCCGCCTCGGTCACGGTGATGGGCACGCTGGTGTAGAGATCGTCGCCGCGCCGGTCGAAAAACGCGTGCGGCTGCACGTCCGTAATGATGTAGAGATCGCCCGGCGGCGCGCCGTTCGTGCCGGCGTTCCCCTTGCCCGCGACGCGCACGCGCGAACCGGTCTGCACTCCCGCGGGAATTCGAACTTCGATCGTATCCACGCGCCGCACGCGGCCTTCGCCGCCGCACAGCCGGCACATATTTTTCAGGCGCCCCGTGCCTCCGCAGCGCGTGCACGTCAGATTGAAGCGCATGCGCCCGCTGGTCTGCGCCACTTGTCCCGAGCCGCCGCAGGCCGTGCAGGTTTGCGACTGCCCCACCGTCCCCGTGCCGTGGCAGTCGGTGCAGGCGTCCAGGCGCGCGATGGTCAGCTTCTTCACCGTCCCGCGCACCGCTTCCCAGAATGTGATTTCAATCTGATATTCCAGGCTGGAGCCCGGCTCGGCATGCGTTGGCGCTTCGGCCACGCCCCCGCCCCCGCGAAAATACTGGCTGAAAAGATCGCGAAAGCTTGGTCCACCTCCCGCGCCGGCGCCGCCTCCTCCGAAATCGAATCCTCCGAAATCGAAATGGACGTCTCCGCCCTCGCCCGGGCTCGGCATCCCGCTCGCTCCCGGCGTTTCAAAGCCGAATTGATCGTACATCTGGCGCTTCTTGGTGTCGGACAGGACGTCGTAGGCTTCCTGCACCTGCTTGAATTTTTCTTCCGAGGATTTATCGCCGGGATTCAGATCTGGATGATATTTGCGCGCAAGTTTCCGGTAGGCTGCGCGAATTTCCTTCTGCGCCGCCTTGCGCGAGACGCCCAGCAGATCGTAGTAATCTTGTTTCGCCGTGGTTGCCATTTTGGTGACCGGTGATTCGTCAACAATAAATCGCGACTGGTGACTTTTGACTGCTGATGACCAGTGAATCGCGATTTGTAGGGCACGGCTTCAGCCGTGCCATAGGACGCCCAACAGGAGCGGGGCTTTAGCCCCTGACGAATCGCATTACAACTTCTCCCAACGCGCGTTGATCGCCGCCAGTTCTTCCTGCTCGCGCTGATGTTCCTCGCGCCGCTGCTTGCGCTCCTGATCCAGCCTGCCGCCCATCGCCGCTTCTTTCTGATTGGCGCGGTCGATCCAGCGGTCGATCCACGCCGTCTTGGCCTCCACGCTCGCGGCGTCCGAGCGGAACCTCGCAAAATTCGCGCTCAGATCCACTCCGCGCGGAGGAAAATCGGGCGGCGGCGCCTGCTGGGTTTCGTAAAACAACCGCTTCCAGTCCGCGCTCGGCGTTTCCGAAAGCGTGATCTGCACCATGTACAAATCTTCCCGAAGCTTTTGAATCGCCTGTGGCGGCCCGGCCCGTTTGATGCCCTCGTACGTGGTCAACGGCAGCTCCTGTAATTCTTGAAAAATAAACGCGTCGTCATTCCGAATCCGCTCCTGCGGGTGAGGAATCCCTCCTGCTTTTCACTTTCAAACAAGGACGAATTCCTCACTTCGTCCGGAATGACAAGCAAAAGCGCTTTTGCCTCATTCCGAACCGCGTTAGTTCGGCTTCTTCGTTTCGTCCACGTCCACGTACTCGGCGTCAATCACCTCGCCCGGAGGCGCGGACGCCCGATCCGGGTTTCGCTCCTCCTGCCGCGCCCGGTCCGCCTTCGCTCGGCGCCCGAAGCCCCCGCCTGCGCTCCGCTCGCCTGCGCGCTCTGGTAGAGCACTTCGGCAAGCTTGTGCGAAGCGCGCTCGAGGTTCTGCGTGGCCGACGTAATCTGGTCGAGGATTCCCCCGGCAAGCGCCGACTTCGCCGCAGCCACGGCCTCTTCCACCGGCTTGGTATCGGATTCGGAAAGCTTCTCGCGGTTGTCGGCGATCAGCTTCTCGACCTGATACACGCGGTTGTCGAGGATGTTGCGCGCCTCGATCTCCGCGAGTTTCTTCTTGTCTTCCTCGGCGTGAGATTCGGCGTCGTTGCGCATCCGCTCGGCCTCTTCCTTGCTCAGGCCGGTGGAAGCGGTGATCGTGATCTTCTGCTCCTTGTTGGTGGCGTGATCCTTCGCCGAGACATTCAGTATGCCGTTGGCGTCGATGTCGAAAGTGACTTCGATTTGCGGCATGCCGCGCGGCGCCGGCGGAATTCCCATTAAATGGAATTTGCCCAGCGTGCGGTTGTCCGGCGCCATCTTGCGTTCGCCCTGCATCACGTGAATCTCGACCGATGGCTGATTGTCCGCCGCGGTCGAAAACGTCTCCGACTTGCGCGTCGGAATCGTGGTGTTCCGCGGGATCAGCACGGTCATCACGCCGCCCAGGGTTTCGACGCCCAGCGACAGCGGCGTCACGTCCAGCAGCAGAATGTCCTTCACTTCGCCGCCCAGCACGCCGCCCTGAATCGCCGCGCCCACCGCGACCACTTCGTCCGGGTTCACGCCCTTGTGCGGTTCCTTGCCGCCGAACAGGTCCTTCACGATTTGCAGCACGCGCGGGATACGCGTCGAGCCGCCCACCAGAACGACTTCGTCGATCTTGTCCGGCGTCACACCCGCGTCCGACAGAGCCTGCTTGGTCGGCCCGATGGTGCGCTGCAGGATGTCTTCCATCAATTGCTCGAGCTTCGCGCGCGTCAGCTTCAATTGCAGGTGCTTGGGGCCCGACGCGTCCGCCGTCAGGAACGGCAGATTGATGTCGGTCTCCTGCACCTGCGACAACTCGATCTTGGCTTTTTCCGCGGCTTCCTTCAGCCGCTGAATGGCCATGCGGTCCTTGCTGACGTCGATGCCCTGATCTTTCTTGAACTCCGCGGCCAGCCATTCGACAATGCGATTGTCGATGTCGTCGCCGCCCAGGTGCGTGTCGCCGGCCGTGGCTTTCACTTCCACCACGCCCTCGCCCACTTCCAGAATGGAAATATCAAACGTGCCGCCGCCCAGGTCGTAGACAGCGATCGTTTCGTCCTTCTTCTTGTCCAGGCCGTAGGCCAGCGCCGCGGCCGTCGGCTCATTGATGATGCGCAGCACTTCCAGGCCCGCCACCTCGCCGGCCTGCTTGGTCGCTTGCCTCTGGCTGTCGTTGAAATACGCCGGAACGGTGATGACCGCCTTGGTCACCTTCTCGCCCAGAAAATCCTCGGCCGCAGTCTTCAGCTTCCCCAGAATCATCGCGGAAAGTTCCGGAGGGCTGTAGGCCTTGCCGAAAATGTCCACGCGCGCGTCGTCGTGCGGCCCCTTGGTCACCTTGTAGGGCACGCGCTTGGTTTCCTCGGTCACTTCGTCATAGCGATGGCCCATGAACCGCTTGATCGAATAAATCGTATTTTCGGGATTGGTCACTGCCTGGCGCTTGGCCACTTGCCCGACCAATCGCTCCCCGGTCTTGGTGACGGCCACCACGGACGGCGTGGTCCTTCCGCCCTCCTGGTTCGGGATTACCGCAGGCTCGCCTCCCTGCATCACGGCTACCACTGAATTTGTCGTTCCCAGGTCGATTCCTATGATCTTGCTCATTGCAGCCAACCCTCCTTCTAAATTCCGGCGGTCTCCTCGTCCCAATCATTTCGGACGCTCAACCTAAACGCAGAGCCCGACCGCGAGCTCAGCTCCGGCTAAGACCGGCATGAGTGCTTAACACGCAGGGATTATATACATTGAGTGTATCTTTGTCAAGTAGTTTGATTGTCTTGTATCTATCTTTATTTTCAGCTACTTATGTCACCATTTCTCCCCTCCTTTCTCTAATCACCCTCCAGTCTCTGCCCACGTTGCTGGCAGCCACTTCCACTCCTTCTCTGCCTAGGTAGCCTCACCAATCGCCCCCATCGCGCCTACACTTGCACTTCGTCGGGACTCTGGCCGCAGACCAAGTGCCGCCTCGGTCTTGTTTTGGGGATAACCCTGCCAATACCTGTTGCGTCTATGTTCAATAGAGTTCGGTTCATTCAAGTGCGGAAATTGCCCGATTGGGGTTAGAATACGCCGTTCAGAAAATCCAAGGAGAGCATCGCGTGAAAACGCTTCCTGTCCGCCGCATTCGGAATTTTCTTCTTCGTGTGCGTGCATGGCCGCCGCACTGGCAGCATCGGCGCGCCCCAATCCCCAGGCGTCCAAGGACGCTCCGGGCCTCGCCGCCGGTGGAGCGATCCGCAAAGGCATTGGCTCGCCAAGCGCTCCAATCACCATGGAAGTCTTCGGTGATTTTCAATGCCCGGCGTGCCGCGGTTTTTTCGAAGGCACAGTCAAGCAGGTGATTGACGATTACGTGATTCCGGGCAAGGTCTATCTGGTGCACCGCGATTTCCCTCTGGAGATTCACCCCTACGCGATGCAAGCCGCGCGGCTCGCCAACGCCGCCGCCGCATCGGGGCAATTCGAGGCCATCGAGCGCGCTCTCTACGATCATCAGGAGCAGTGGTCGATCAAGGGAAATATCGACGAAGTGATCGCCGGTTCGTTTCCCCCCGCGCAATTCAAGAAATTTCAAGCCTATGAGGCGCAGCACCTGGCGGAAATCAATGCCTCGATCGACCGAGACAAGAATCTCGGCAATCAGCGCAGCGTGAATCAGACTCCCACCGTATTTGTGACCGCGCACGGCAAGACCGAAGCGCTTCCGGGCGGCGGCGTCGACTACAAACTGCTGAAACAATATTTCGATTATCTGCTGCGCCAATAATCATGGCCACCACAGCGATTTCCGCCGAAACCTCCGCGCGCCCGGCGGCCTGGCCGCGCGCGCTTCTGCTCGTCGGGCGCGTCGCGCTCGGCCTGGTGTTTGTGGTCGCCGCCTACACCAAGCTGCACTTCAACGGCGCCTGGCATTTCAGCGATTATTATTTCTTTTTCGGCATGGCCATCAATTCCTACAACCTGCTGCCGTTCTGGGCCGTGGAATTGATGGGCCGCATCCTGCCCTGGTTTGAGGTGGCGCTCGGCCTCGCGTTGATCTCCGGCGTGGCCTTGCGCTGGGTAGGCATCGTCGCCAGCCTGCTGCTTCTGGCATTCATCGGCGGGATGGTGCACGCCTATATTCTTGGCCTGGAAATCGTTTGCGGCTGCTTCGGCAACAGCGAAAAACTGGGCCCGCTGACACTGGCGCGCGACGGCAGCTTGCTGGTTCTGGCGCTGGCCGTGACGATTGGCGCGTTTCTGCATCAAGAAACGTAAGGAACGGGTGCGGGCTGTACTTGCAGCCCGCAAGGAAACAGTTTCTTCCTGATCTCCCCATTCTCTCCGGCGAATTGCGCTAGAATGAAATCCTCATGGTAGATTTGCCGCCGATTACGCTGCATCTGCGCGGCCGCAAGGTTGTCGGCCGCCTCGCTTTTTCCCTGCTGCTGATTGGCGCGATTGCCTTGGGCACGCTCACGGGCCTGTTATTCGTTTATTCCAGCGACCTTCCCCAGATCCGCGCGCTGGAGGATTTCCGCCCCGACATCGTCACCGAATTGTATTCGGACGACGGCCAGGTGATCGGCAATTTCGCGCTGCAGCGCCGCGTCCTGCTCACCTACGAACAGATTCCGCAAGTCCTGAAGGACGCCATCCTCACCACCGAGGACCAGCATTTCGAGCAGCACTGGGGCGTGGATTTCACGCGCGTGGCCGGCGCCGCCTGGCGAAATATTCTGGCGCGCCGCGTGGTCGAAGGCGCCAGCACCATCACCATGCAGCTTGGCCGGCACGTCTGTTTCTGGACCGCTCCGACCGCCACATGGGCCGCAAAATTCAGGAAGCGCTGCTGGCCATTCAGATCGAGCGCCATTATTCCAAGCAGCAGATTTTGACGATGTACTGCAATCAGATTTATCTTTCCCACGGCAATTACGGTTTTGAAGCCGCATCGGAATATTATTTCGGCAAGCCCGTGGGAAAATTGACGCTGGACGAAGCCGCGCTGCTGGCGGGCATGATTCGCGGCCCCAGCTATTCGCCCATCCTGCACGCGCAACGCGCTCTCTCGCGCCGCAATCTGGTTCTGGAGCTGATGGCGCGCGACGGCAAAATCACGGAGGTCCAGCGCCGACAGGCTGCCGCCTTGCCCATGGGCCTGCACATTGAGGCGCCGCGAAATACGCTGGCCCCGTACTTTGTCGAGGAAATCCGAAAATATCTGGAAAGCACCTACGGCACCGAAACCGTGCACCAGCGCGGGCTGCGCGTCTACACCACGCTGAACGTGGCCATGCAGCGCGCCGCCAACCAGGCCATTCGCGACGGCTTGCACGCCTACGACCGCCGCCACGGCTGGCGCGGCCGGCTCGACAATATTTTGCAGCAAAAGAGCGACACGCTCGACTCCTACGAAGACGACGACTGGCGCTGGCCCATCAACAAAGGCGATTACGTCGAAGGCCTGGTCACGGCGGTCGACTCCAAGGCCGCGACCATCAAACTCGGCCCGTATCGCGCGCTGCTCACTCAGCCCGATTTTGCCTGGACCGGCGCCAAGTCTCCCGCCGATCTCCTGAAACCCGGCGATCTGGTGCAAGTCAGCATCAAGGACATCAACGGAACAGTGGCACGCGTGCAGCTGGAGCAAAACGTCGGCCCGCAGGCCGCCATGCTGGCCATCGACAACGCCACCGGCGAAATCAAGTCCATGGTCGGCGGCTACAGCTTTGAGGAATCGAAATTCAATCGCGCCACGCAGGCGCAGCGGCAGGTCGGATCTTCGTTCAAGATTTACGTTTATTCGGCCGCCGTCGAGCAGGGCTTCACTCCGTTCGATACCATCCTCGACGCTCCGTTCACCACCATCAGCGGAGGGCAGCCTTACTCGCCGCACAACTACGACGAAAAATTCGAGGGCATGATCACGCTGCGCCGCGCCCTGGAAGGTTCGCGCAACGTTCCCGCCGTGAAGCTGGCCGAAAAAGTCGGCATGAACAACGTGATCGACATGGCCCGCCGCTTCGGCATCACCAGCCCGCTGCCGCCCTACTTGCCCATCACGCTCGGCGCCGCCGACCTGAATCTGCTCGAGCACACTTCCGCGTTCACCGTGTTTCCCGACGACGGCATCCGCATCGATCCGCACATGATCCGCCGCGTGACCAGCTACGACGGCGCATTGCTCGAGCAGGCGCATCCCGCCGTCCACGACGTGATCGAGCCCGACGTTGCGCGCACCATGACCGCCATGCTTGAGGACGTCGTGCAGTACGGCACCGGCATGCCCGCCCGCGCACTGGGCCGCCCCGCCGGCGGCAAAACCGGCACGACCAACGATTTCACCGACGCCTGGTTCATCGGCTTCACGCCCGAGATCACCGCCGGAGTGTGGGTCGGTTTCGACGATAAAGCCGTGTCTCTCGGCAAGCCGGAAACCGGTGCGGTGGCCGCGCTTGCCCATCTGGCTTGAATTCATGCAGGGCGCGCTGGCCGGAAAACCCATCGAAGCATTCCAGAATGTCGTGCCGCTGGAAAAAGTCGCGCTCACCAAGAGCGTGGTCGTCGATACTCCCGACAGCGCGCCCACCGAAGGCGGGGAATCACCCGTGATTCATGAAGCCGCCCCGCCAGGCACTCCAGCTTCGCCGGAAAAGACTCTTCCCGGCGAAGCTCCATCCAAAATCAATTCTCCGGCGCAAACCCCTGCCGCGCCGCCAGTCCCGCGCAGTTAATTTGTTGCTCCTCCGTGACAGGATTACTATCCATTTGTAGCGGGTTTAAGTAGCACAGCCACTCTTGGCTGTGTGGTTTTAAAGTGGACCATGCATGCTTTGCCGACTCGATCCTCGATTGCAAAAGAGCACACAGCCAAGAGTGGCTGTGCTACTCGACTTCTTCCGCTTAAACAGTCCTCTCCCATCCTGCGGCGCAAAAAAAAGCGGGCCGGCAATTGCTGCCGGCCCGCTTTCAGAAGTGAGTTGCCGATCTTGCGTTAGAACGTAAAGGTCACGCTCAGACGCATGCTGCGCCGGTTCTGGAACAGGAACGGCAGGCCGTAGCGGTTGTTGTAAATGATGGTTGCCGTATTGGCGGCAGGCTTCGCTATTTCCCAAGGCGATGGGGTTATAGCCTCCGAGAGCCTGTTGGAAGTTCGACGCCGGCAGCGTTTGCCGCCGAATGGAAACTTCAGCCACTCATTGGTACCGGCGAATGGATTCGGGTTGTAGGCCAGAGGCGAGTCGTTGTTGAGCAGGTTGATCACGTTCAATTCAAACGTGAGCTTCTGGGCTTCATTGTTCTTGTTGATGCCGATGTCGTGGGCGATGTTGAAATTGGTCTGGGCGAAAATCGGAGTCCGCGCCCCATTGGTGACGCTGTCGAGGACCAGATTGCCCGTCGTAGAATCCCGGTGAATGTTCGCGAAAGCCCCTCTTTGATCCCAATACATGCAGGACGAAGTGCTGTCATACACCGGAACGCAAGTGGTCTTCGGTGTGCCCTGCTCGATGAATTGGGTCCCGCCGAAGCGCGTGGTCATGTGCAACCACTTCAGAGAGTAGTATCCGTCAAAGGTAAGGCCATTCGGCCGGTCGGTGGCCAGCGGCCCGTCGGTGACTTTTCCGCTGGTGGTGTACTGCATTTCCGGGATGTCGAACGACCGGTTGTTATTGTCATTGTGGCGGCCGCCGCTGGCATCGGTAACGTCGGTGTCGGTCAGACCCGAATAGTTACCGTACAGCCTGCTGTAGGTGTACGTGCCCTGGATATAAATCCCAGTGCCGTGATGGTAGCTCAGGCGAGTTTCAATGCCGTCATACCGCCGAATCGCGGGGGGCTGATGCGGGCAAGTCGGACAAAGACCGCCGGCCGGAACAGGTGGCGTGGCGGTGGAATCATATCCAGCCGAGGGCAGTTGCCGGTGAAGCAGATCGGAAAACGGGCTGCCCGGATTGCCAATGTAGTAGGTGTTGTCGTCGATGGACATGTCCTCGATGGTGTTATCCAGCCGCTTGCGGGCATAGCGCACATCGAGTGCCATGTTCGGCGTAATCGCCCAGGTGCCTCCCACGATGAATTCATGCGTGGAAGTCGGCTTGATGTTTGGGTCGATTCCAGGATCGACCGTGCTCGGCGGAACGGCCGCGCGCCAGTTCTTCTGTTCGATGAACGTTCCCGCCGTCGCGGTTACTCCCGGAGCGGGCCCATCCGCGGGACCGCAGGAGTGACCGCCCGGCGCCGTTGGCGTGATCTGTGAGGTATCGAATGTGTTCAAAGTATAGGTGCAATCATGCCAGTACTCGCCGCCGAACGAACCGCGCGGCAGGGAGAACTTCATGATGTCGTAGAATTTGGAATAATCGCCGAAGATCTTGATTTTCCCATTGCCCAGAAGATCGTAAGCGACTCCAATGCGCGGGGCCACCTTGGCGCCGAATCCAAAATTGATGGACGGGTAGCCCGGAGCGTAGTCGGGGAGGAATTCCTTGTCGAAGCGAACGCCCGCGTTGATCGTAAGGCCGTGGCCGATCGTCCAGCTGTCCTGGAAAAAAATGCCGTGGTTCTTGCTGGAGGCGACTGCCGGCCGTATTGATGCCGTCCTGAACCGTAAAATACCCATACGTCCCGCGGCACTGCCCGTTGTTTGCGGTAGTGATGGCACTCGGGCACGGGTTCCCTGTCACCGTCGTGTACGATGTCGCCCCAGAAAACGTTGACCAGGGCGGTGTTATATCCGACGTTGACGTTATTGTATAACTCACTGAGTGAGTACCCCGCCTTGAAGTTATGAGTTCCCCATTTACTCACAGTGTACGAAAAGTCAGTCACAAACTGTTTGCGCGAAAACACGTCAAACAACGTTTGCTGGTTCGGAGCAATATTGGCGAACCCCGCGGAATGCTCGAACGGAGTCGCCGCAGACTGATTCCCGGCATTAATTACCGGAGCGCCAAAAGCATCGGTGGTCGAGGCGTTCAGCGAGTTCCTGGTAAAGGTAGCGGATCCCCGCCGGCTTTCCGCGATCGGAAGTGTCGTAATAGAAATAGCCGTACTTGGCGGTAACCACCGCGTGGGGGTTGATGGTCCAGTCGCCGCCGAAGAACAGGAGCGTGGAGGGGTTCACAGAGCCGGTATCCGGACGAAATGTTGTCGGGTCCTGCCCATCCATGCCGTTGACCTGGCCCGTCACCGAATCGGGCACCGTCGGCAGCTGTCCCGTGATTCGCGAATAGCCGTATTGCCAACTGCCATACAGGCGCAATTTGCTGAAGGGTTGGTAGTCCAGCCGGTTCAGCATGTTCTGGGCGGTATAGTTGCGCGTGAAACTATGCGGCCCGGGATTGACTCCCGTGAAATTCAAGGTGCGCGAAATCTTGTTGATCGTGGGGACGTAAGAGGAAAACAGCCAGAGCTTGTCCTTCAGGATCGGCCCCCCGATTTCATATCCCGGTTCCAATGTGAAGTAGCTATCCTTTTTCTCGATGTAGTATTGAGCAGGTGAGTCCGTCCGGGTGGAAGTATTGACACTGACGGACGGGTCCTGCCTCAAACCGCATTGCAGCTGCGAAGTGGTCGGCACATTTGTGGACTCATAGGAGGTTTGCGGCGTTGTCGCGCAAACGTCGTTGGAATCGAGTGGGCTGCCCGCATAGTGTGTGACGAGTGAGCCGTGCCATTGGTTGCTGCCGCGCTTCTGGATGACGTTCACCACGCCGCCCGCGGCTCCGCCGTATTCCGCGGCTAGCCCGCTGGTCTTGATTTGGACTTCCTGAATGAATTCAAAAATCACGTTTTGCTTGATGCCGCCGGCCTGAATGTCGCTGGTGTCAAGGCCCTCCACCAGGTAGGAGTTTTCCGCGTCGCTGGCACCGTCAATCTGGAAGCCATTCGACCTGGAACGATCCGTGCGGGAGCTTTGCAGAGGCTCCTGGCGGGCGCCCGGCGCGAGCGGAATCAGCGTCTGATAGGAACGTCCCTTCGGGACGGTATCGATCTCCGCCTCCGGAATGGCGGTAGCGGTGTTGCTGGAAGTCACGTCAACCAGCACGGCGCTGGAGGTGACTTCGATGGTTTGCGTCACTTCGCCAAGTTCCAGGGCCAGATCGAATGTCGGCAGTTTTCCGACGTCCAGCTGGATGGCGCTTATCCGGTAGGTCCGGAAGCTCGGCGCGGATGCCGCCAGGGCATAGGTCCCGGGAGGCAGTTGCTGGAAATATACGTAGCCCGGCATCGTCCGCGGTCACTGACCGGGGAACGATCAAGGCTGGGCCTGATAACTCCACGCTCGCATTCGGGACTACGGCGCCCGTCTTGTCCTTCACGTAAACTTTAATGCCCCCAGTGTTTTCCTGGGCAAATCCCACAGGAGTTACCGCCAAAACCAGAACAGCCACTAAACAAGACACCAATACAACACCACTCCATCTTTGAAACACCCTCTTCATAGAAACCCCCTTGAGATTCGAAATGGCCCACGGGACTTTCCAAAAGGAAATCTCCCGCTATGGCACCAGAGCGACGAAGCTTGGAACTTCTCTCAACAAGGAGAAAGTTAGGACACACTAAACTGCCGGAGGAATACGCCTCGTCCGGCCCCCTACTGCGTAATAGCGAAATAGCACTCCGGTTACCCCTCTGTCAACTGAATTCAGGCAACCTTCGAGGATATTTATGAATCTGTTACCATCGCCTACTTTTCATCCAACTTTCGCTTTTAATTCGCATATCTGCCTTTCACCCGCATCCAAGGCTCATGCGCGCATCCAGCGGGAAGATGCGGGCTGTCCTAATTTCCCTGAATTCGTCTTGTGATTTCGCGCCGCTCGTCGGATGATTTGAGGTGCAATTTGCCCGCGGCGGCGCGGGCAGGCCAGTAAGCAGCCGCCCCTCTCCCGCAGGAGGTCGACCCATGAGACCCAAGATTCTTCTTCTCCTCTTCGCGTGTTGCGATATTGCCGCCGGCATTCGCACAAAGCATCGATATCTCGAATGGGCGGCAACAGCCGCCGCACCCAGCCGACTTGATTCTGAACATCAGCATCGACGAAGTTCCAAATCGAGCCCCGGCCGGCATCATCGTTGAGATTTCCAGCGACTATTCCTTCGTTTCCCGCAACGCCCCTACAGACCACGAATCCCTGCAGACGGACAACAGCGGGACGGTCACTTTCCATACTCTTACCGGGCCGCACGAAATTCGCATCACGGGGGAAGGCATTGTGGAATCCACCCGCACGATCGAGATCATGCAGCAACAATCGCGCGATGTGGAAACCGTCGTGGTGAAGTCCAAACTCGTCGGCGGGCAACACAGTGTTGCCGAGGCGGGCAGCTCCGGTGTTATTTCCGCTGCAAGCATCAACGTCCCCGCCAAAGCCGAGAAGGAATATCAAGCGGGTTCCAAAGCCCTGGACAAAAAAGACTACGACACAGCGAAGAAACATTTCTCCAGCGCCGCGGAGCTCTACGACAAATACGCCCTGGCCTACAACGGCATGGGCGTTGCGGAAATGGCGCTTGGCGACGCGGCCGCGGCGCGCGCCTCGTTTGAAAAATCCGTCCAGATCGACGATCACTTCGCCGAGGGCTATCGCAATCTGGCGCGCCTCGCTCTTGCCGACCACAACTTCGAGGAATTGAACGCGTTGCTCACAAAGTCCCTGTTGAGCGAACCATTGAATGCCTGGGCGCTGACCTATGCCGCGTACGCGGAATTGCAATTGCACAATTTCGACGCGGCCATCGCCCACGCGCGCGCCGCCCATGCCGTCCCGCATCCGGGCCTTGCCAGCGTGCACATCGTTGCGGCCCGGGCCCTCGAGGCCACCAGCCAGCCGGACGAAGCGCTGAAGGAATACCACCTGTACCTGGACGAAGATCCCAATGGCCGAGATTCCGCCCGCGCCAAGCAGGCGATTGAATCCGCGGCGAAGGCAAAAACCAAATAGCTCCCCCGCGGGATGATCCTCTTCTTTTTCTTTCCTTGATTGGAAAAATCATAGGAAATTGTCAGGAATTCAAGTATTCGGGAATTCGAGGATTTACCCGGATCGCGCTGGAGTTTGCCGAAACGGATCCCAGCCGCCCGGCCGAAGAGGCTTGGCGCTGCCTTGGGAATCGACCAGCGCGATTTCTTTTTCGCGCGTGATTTCTCCGATGGCCGTCAGCGGCACGCCTGCCACATTTCGGGGCACACGCCCGGCCAGCCGCTTCGGCACCGTGAACAAGAGTTCGTAGTCCTCGCCGCCATCTACTGCCAGCTGCAGCGGATCGAGTCCCCTTCGCTGCAGTTCAGGCGGCACCCTCACCAGCGGAATTTTTTCCGCAAACACCTTCGCGCCCACGCCGCTGGCCTTGCAGATGTGCCCCAGATCGGTCGAGAGACCGTCCGAGGTGTCGATCATCGCGGTGGCCAGCCCATAGCCGGCCAGCCATTGGCCCAAGGCCAATCTTGGTTCGGGGCGGACATGTTTGCCGAGCAGCTTCCTCCACCGCCGATTGTTGCTTAGCCCGAGTTGGACCAGGCGCAGCCCCAGTTCCGCCTTCCCCAGCCTGCCGCTGACGAAGATCAAATCGCCGGGCCGGGCACCGGAACGCAGCACAGCTCGGCCGGGGGCGCTCTCCCCAATAACCGTTAAATTGATCAAGATGGATTGGTATTTCGTCGTATCGCCCCCCGCCAGGGTCAATCCGAACCGGCGGGCGGCCGCCGCCATCCCGCCCAGAAAACTGTCCAGCCACCGCAGGGTGCAATCGGGGGGAAGGGCCAGCGACAGCAAGAAGTATCGCGGCCGCGCCCCCATGGCCGCGATGTCGCTGGTGGCGCGGGCCAGGGCCTTGTACCCGACGTCAGCTGGGGCGTGGATTTTGCGGAGAAAGTGCACGTCTTCCAGAAATGCGTCGGCGGTAACGACCCATTCCGTGCCTTTTCGGGGCGTCATCACCGCCGCATCGTCCCCGATTCCCACGCGCAAGCCGCTCGCAAGGTGTGGAATTCTTCGCCGGACCCGCTCGATCAGCTGATCTTCTGTTGGCCATAAGGACAGTTGTTTGAATCCCCCCGGTATGCTCTCATAGTTGTAACCGATACGGTATGGCGTCAAAAAGGAATCCGGGAGGCAGCCAGCCCGGCGGACCAAAGACGCCGCAGATACACGCACACACGCAGAGACCGTTTCGGGAATGGAACCACCGGGAAGAAGTTTTGCACATCCTGAAGCGGGAAATAAGGGTTGACTCCGCACAGCGTGTGAAACTAGACTTACCGAGGTTTCGAACCAAGGCTCGCGGTTCAAACGGCCATTACGGCTTTTGGCAGTACAGGTTGCCGCTCAGGGTATAAGCGGCACATTCACCTCGTCGGACTTTAAAAAGTAGGATTTGCAATCTTAATACTATGAAGCCCGAAGCCTATACAGTTTACGTTGCGTCCACACGGAAGGGAACGCTCCGGAAGATCAACGTGCCCGTGTATGTGCTGTATCTGCTGGCAGCACTTGCAGTTGTGGGAGGCATGACGGTCTTTGCCGCTGCCGGTTCCTACACCCGGATGCTCTGGAAAGTCGGCAATTATAACGCCCTGCGCCGCCAGCAAGACACTTTGAAGCGCAATTATGAGCAGTTGCAAACGAGCGCGCAGGATACCAATGAACGGTTGAACTCCCTGCAGTCGCTGGCCACCGAAGTGGCCATGACCTATGGCTTCATGCGTTTCCGCCAGAGCCCGTTCGGCGTCGATGAGGCTCCGGCCGGCTCCACACCGGACTTTCAGCATTCCATGGAGCAGTTCAACTTCCTGGAGAAAAATGCCGAGTTCCGCGGCGCTTCCGGTGGGCAGCCTGCAATTGCTTTCGACGGGCGGCTTGGGAGATTTGACTTCCACACCATCGCTTTGGCCCGTGATCGGGCATCTGACTGGCGGCTTTGGCGAGCGCATGGACCCGTTCAGCGGGGAAGGCGCCTTCCATACCGGCGTGGATATCTCGTCTCAGTACGGCGATTCGGTGCATGTATCGGCCGACGGCGTGGTGATTGAGGCGGACGAGCGCGCCGGCTACGGGCGGCTCGTGGTTGTCGACCACGGATACGGCGTAACCACCTTTTACGGCCACCTCTCGACCTACAGCGTTGTGGTCGGCGAGCAACTCCGCCGAGGCGACACCATCGGCAACGTCGGCGTGAGCGGACGCTCCACCGGCCCCCACGTCCACTACGAAGTCCGCATCAACGGCGCCCCCGTCAACCCCATGCGCTACCTTCGCCAGGCCTCCGCCGCAGACT
Source organism: Terriglobia bacterium (assembly GCA_963779275.1). Taxonomy (GTDB): domain Bacteria; phylum Acidobacteriota; class Terriglobia; order Acidiferrales; family UBA7541; genus Palsa-360. The sequence continues at coordinate 20,961 of CAVZXL010000009.1, read as the reverse complement.
GATCCCTAAGTTAGGACAGGCTTCAGCTGGTCGGTTTGATCACCGCAAAGCGGTATTCCCGACTCCGGCGCGTACTTGCGAATGCTGACCCGCCGCCTCCAGACATACCAACGTCACTCTGGATCTTCCCCAAGTCCACCAAATATTCCCTGCGATTTTGGGTAACGTCATATCGAGTCGCGTCCCGTCAAGGGCGCGAAATTGAACTGCCCATACAAGCGAAGTCAGGATTATTCTCTGCGAGCGAATCTATTGCGTCTTGCTAGGGGCGCCAAGTTTCATAACATCCGGCGTCAATTCCACCAAGATGCGCACCCTCTCGGCCGAGGCGCTGACGTCCGCGCTTTTCAGCATCGATTCCAGGACCTCCAGCGTGGCCGGATCCATGGACTGCCGCGTTTTCGGGCTTTCCAGCCCGGCGCGGCCGATCAGACGAAATAATTCCAGCGCCGCCTGCAGCTGGCGCGCGTCGATGGCGCTCTGGCATTCGCCTTCGAGGGAAACGCGCAGGTCGTTTCCTTCCGGGCGCGCCGCCAGCGTGATCCACTGCACCGAGCGCGCCAGGTTCAGCAACTTGCGCCGACTGGACTCCGCCGGGAGAATAATTTTCCGGAATCGCCGGGCACGCGAGTGATGGCGATCACGGCCGCGCCTGCCACGCGCGCCGCGCGCTCGCGCGCCGAATCGCCTGCCACGCCGACTTCCTCGTGTCCGAGCAAGGGAGCGATGCTTGCGCCTTCCACGATGGCGATGCGGTGGTCGTTCACGAACGTGACGGAATTCCAGTTCGGTTGCTTGCCGACAGAATCAGCAGGAGCGTCCCGGCGTGAGATTTCGGGCGCATTGCCTCCGGGAGCATTTCCGGGGAAGGATTGCCGGAGAAACTTCTCCGGCGGAAACATTGTCGCTGGGAAACAGGAAGACGTCGTGCCCTGACTGCCGGTCGAGTTTTCCCTTGCGCAGGGCGTAATCGTGAATTTTTTGGCGGTCAAAGCGCCCATCGGCAATCAGGACGGTCTGTTTTTTTTCCGCGGTCAACCCTGACGGCCAGGAGGCGATGACCACGCGGTCCAGATCCTTCTCAAAATCGAAGCCCGTCGAATGGACGAAATCCGCGTAGTCGTGGTCCGGCATGGCGATCGGCCCCTTGTCAGGCCGCTGCTGGTAAAAAGCGGACGCACGAATCGCCGCCAGGTCGGCGTAGACCAATGTAGGCGCACCCGCCGGCACCTCCGAGAGCAATTCCGGAACAGGCGAAGCGTCCGCCGCTTCGCCGCGCCCGAAGCCGGAATACACCAGCAGCGCGCCGGCAAGGACGAAGACCGTCAACCCGCCCGCAATCAGCAAGGTTTTTCTGGGCCTTTGCATTGGCGTTTCCTCCCCGCTGCGAAGCGATCGAAAGTAAACCAGGAAATGCAGCGCGCGGATCCCGCGCGCCAGGTCTGAAATTTCAAATCTGAGATTTCAATCCGAAAGCTCAAATTGACCATTCTGCCTGCCGTTGATTTCCCGGGACGCGGCATGCCTGCATTCTCTCACTCTCGGTTGGGATGCGCCACGGGCATCGAAAGGTGATCCGGCTTGGAAAAATTGTCCGGCTTGGAAATTCGTCTGAGGAGAGGGACGCAACCGTCCATGCAGACTTACAGCTTCAATCTCATGGCCATGAGCGACATCACCACAGCCGAGGATGCCGCGGCGAACTTGCTTTTCGATCCCAGGGCAACCTCGTCGGTGACCTTCTGTCCCGGAATCCGCTTTTCGTACGATTTCGGCGGCCGTCTCATGGAAATGGGCGTGATCGGAGACCAGCTTGGAATATTCCGGGAATCGGGAATATTTCTTGCCTTCGCCATGCAGCCATTTTCCCAGGTCGCAGCCGTTGTCGGCCCCGACCGCTGAAGCCTGCAAACTTTGATCCGGTTTTGACAATGTACGAAGCCAGCTTCATCTTCCACTTCGCGTGCGCGGTGATTGCTTCGTCGATATTCATTTGGAATCTCCTCCATTGGGGTTCGGGGATTGCCGTTCGCGGCATTCCCGGCCAGTTCCGAAAACCGCCCTTTACCACACTATCGGTACAAACTGGGAAGAACTTCAAATTCGCTGGGAGAGGCGATTCGAGAGCCGGAACGAGGATCGGCCGGCGAGCTGCCCGAGAATGACAACCTTGAATCCGGTCCTTGCATCTCTTTCACGTGAAGCAGGGCGCCGCAAAGCCCTCGCCGAGGCGCTTTCCGCCATGCCCGCTGAAACGCCGCCGCATCGCACTTTGGATTCCGGCCCGGAGGGCGTCACCGCTCGGGGCGCAAGAATCGGAATTGCGATAGTATTTTCGTGCCGTCGAAGCATTTCTTCGTTCTTGATTCCGTATGGCTCGCTGGACCGGGAGAGAATATTTCCGATGAAATGGATACCAACAAAGGTCTTTGTATCTGGCCGGAACGATCGCGCTTTTCTGTTTGCTCGTTTCGCCCGTTCGCGCGCAGGTCGCCGGAACGACTCTGTCCGGCACCATTATTGACACATCCGGGAAAGGCGTGGCCAACGCCAAGATATCCATCCAGAACGCGGCCACCGGGCAATCGGTGCAAACGCTAACGAATGAATCCGGAAACTACACCGCCCCCGGCCTCGCGCCCGGCGATTATGAAATTTCCGTGTCGGCGGAAGGCTTCAGCACCAACGTGTCGAAAGTAACCGTGACCGGCGGGCCCGCGCAAACAATGAATCTGACGCTGGCAGGCGTGCTTTCTCTGCAGGATCTTGGGTTCAGTGCCGGGCAGACGCAGGGCAGCGCCCAGGATCAGGCCCGGCTCGACAAGCGGTCACACATGCTGAAGATCCACCAGCGGCTCGGCTTGATCGCCACCGTTCCGATCGTCGCGTCGGTCATCACCGGCACCCAGGCCGGCGGCCGCAGCACCAGTTCCACCGACCGCTACCTGCATTTGGCTCTGGGCTCGGCCGCGGGAGATTTATATTTCATGAGCGCGTACTACGCAATCCGCGCGCCACGCATTCCGGGAACGCAAACGCGCGGGCCCATCCGCCTGCATAAAGCGCTCGCCTGGATTCATGGTCCCGGGATGATCCTGACTCCCATCCTGGGAGCGATCGCGTTTGACCAAAAAAGCAAAGGCGAAAAAGTTCATGGAATCGCCAGCGCACATGGTGCGGTCGCCATCGTCACGGCGGCGGCCTATGGCGCCTCGATCCTGTCCGTATCTTTCAAGTTCTAATCGAATCTCGAAGAGGGCCCGTGGAAAAGAAAATATCCTTGATCGCGTTCTTTTCGTTGCTTGCGATTCCCGCGTTCGCGCAAACCGACAGCCAGTGGATTCTCGAGCAATCGACGCTCAGCTATCACGTCTCTCACCCTCTGCATCAGGTGGACGGCGTCAGCCATGCGGCCCGGGGCAAGGGAATATGCCACGCCGGGCAATGCGATTTCCTGATCGCCGTGCCCGTCAAATCGTTCGATTCCGGCGACAGCAACCGCGACCTGCACATGCTGCAGGTGGCGCGCGGCGGCGAATTTCCGATGGTCACCGTGCGCACCCATCTGCCGGAAGACGCCGCAGGTTCGGCAACGATCTTCGCCGACCTCGAAATCGACTTCTCCGGGCAGACCGCCAAGTTCAGCCACATCCCCTTCCAGCTTTCCGCGCAGGGGCCGGTATCGAAAATTTCGGGAACGATTCCCGCCACATTGACCGATTTCAAGATCGATCCGCCCTCGCTGCTGGCCATGCCCGTGAAAAATGAAATTCCCGTGCGCGTGGAAATGACCTGGAGAAGGGAGAAATAACACGGCGCCGTCTTTTTTTGCGGCGCCCTTGAATTATTATTATTCCCCCGCAAGGGTTCTTGGGTGTAGACTATTGCTTCCAGCACGGACTTGAAGATCGAGCGCGGGTGTGGGCTTTGAAATGAGCCTGCTTGCTCCGGTGTGCGGGCTCTACTTGGAGCCCGCCGGAAGAAAGTTGAAGTTTGCACAGGTCTTCCACAGGGTGCCCTTGCAATTCGAGTTCCCTTTTGTTATATTTTCTCGGTTTGCGCCGTGCTGGCGTAGCTCAGTTGGTAGAGCATCTGATTTGTAATCAGAGGGTCGGGGGTTCAAATCCCTCCGCCAGCTCTGCCAAAATTTTTTGCTCAGGGGAAGAATCCCAAATGTTTGCGGGAGGCAGGTTCCTGCATCGCGAAGAAAGTGTATTTGTGTCTCTGTAAACTTCGCTGATGCATAGCGAGCTTCTCTGTTCGATTCCCCCCGTGCGGACGGGTGGGTGAGTGGCTAAAACCAGCAGACTGTAAATCTGCCGCTCCTTGCGGGCTACGGAGGTTCGAATCCTCCCCCGTCCACCATCTTTTCGCACCGCATGGAGATGACCCGAAGCGCGAACGGACCGAGACGCTGCGGTATCTTTGAACGAAAGCGGAAATTGCATTCGCGCGCGGCAAACAGAAATCGCCTGGATAGCTCAGCTGGTAGAGCGCGTCCTTGGTAAGGACGAGGTCACCGGTTCAATCCCGGTTCCAGGCTCCAGACGTTGCGGGCTTTGAAGCGATGTGCGGAACGCCCGATTGTAACGGGATGTGAAGTTCGCTGAAGAGTTTTGCGGAGCAGACCGGGCGGGGGTAACTCAACGGTAGAGTCTCGCTCTTCCAAGGCGATGGTTGCCGGTTCAAATCCGGTCCCCCGCTCCAAAGTTTCGGGTGTGCGGGCTCGAACGGTGCGCTTTACGTGAAGCGCCGAGAGCCGCCAAATTTACGAGGACTTGACGCAATGGCGAAGGAAAAATTCGAGCGAACAAAGCCGCACCTGAATATCGGGACGATCGGGCACATCGATCACGGCAAGACGACGCTGACGGCGGCGATCACCAAGGTGCTGTCGAAGCACAACCCGAAGGTGGCGTTCCGGGCGTTCGATTCGATTGACAACGCGCCGGAAGAGCGCGAGCGCGGGATCACGATCGCGGTGTCGCACGTGGAGTACGAGACGGCGAACCGGCACTACGCGCACATCGATTGCCCGGGGCACGCGGACTACGTGAAGAACATGATCACGGGCGCGGCGCAGATGGACGGAGCGATCCTGGTGGTGGCGGCGACTGACGGGCCGATGCCGCAGACGCGCGAGCACATTCTTTTGGCGCGGCAAGTGGGCGTGCCGTCGATCGTGGTGTTCATGAACAAGTGCGACTCGGTGGAAGATCCCGAGTTGCTGGAACTGGTGGAACTGGAAGTGCGCGAGCTGCTGAAGCTGTACCAGTTTCCGGGGGACACGATTCCGGTGATTCGCGGGTCGGCGCTTGGGCGCGCTGAACGGCGAAGCGAAGTGGGAGAAGTCGATCGACGATTTGATGGAGGCGGTGGACAAGAACATCCCGCAGCCGGTGCGCGACGTGGATAAACCGTTCGCCATGCCGATCGAGGATATTTTTTCGATTTCCGGACGCGGCACGGTGGTGACGGGGCGCGTGGAGCGCGGAAAAGTGAAGGTGGGAGAAGAAGTGGAGATCGTGGGCTTCCGTCCGACGATGAAGCGCGTGGTGACGGGCATCGAAATGTTCCGCAAGCTGCTGGACGAGGGCATGGCGGGAGACAACGTTGGATTGCTGCTGCGCGGGACGGAAAAAGAAGAAGTGGAGCGCGGGCAGGTGCTGGCCAAGCCGGGCTCGATCACGCCGCACACCAAGTTCAAGGCCGAGGCGTACGTGTTGACGAAGGAAGAAGGCGGGCGGCACACGCCGTTCTTCACCGGGATACCGGCCGCAATTTTATTTCCGGACCACCGACGTGACGGGCGACGTAAAGCTGCCGACGGGCGTGGAAATGGTGATGCCGGGAGACAACGTGTCGGCGGAGATCAGTCTGATCACGCCGGTGGCCTTGGAGAAGGGGCTGCGCTTCGCGATCCGCGAAGGCGGCCACACGGTCGGCGCAGGCGCCGTCACGGAGATTATCGAGTAGCGGTTTCTGGAACGCCGAGGAAATCCTATGCGCGAAATCATCACATTGCAGTGCAACGATTGCAAAAACCGGAACTACACGACCACCAAGAACCGGAAGAAGCACTCCGACCGGATGGAGACGCAGAAGTTTTGCAACACGTGCCGCAAGCACACCGGTCATAAGGAAGTGAAGTAGACGGGTGCGGCTGCACTTGTAGCCCGCTGATGGCTGGTTGCGGGCTATACTTTTAGTCCGCCCATAAAATTTTAGGGGAGTAGGTTCAACGGTAGACCATCGGTCTCCAAAACCGAGAGTGGGGGTTCGAATCCCTCCTCCCCTGCCACTTTGGCGGGCGGCAGGCGAACGAACATCGGATGTGCAGTGAAGCGGTGATGCAGGGCGGAGAGAGCGGCGGACGATGGCAACCCAGGTGGGAAAATTGAAGAGCGAAGACGCACAGACCGGCAGACCATCATTTGACGCTTCCGGCTTTGTGGCCAAGCTGGGCGAAACCCCGCGCAAATGGCGCGCGTTTCTGCACGATGTGCGCGTGGAGATGCGCCAGGTAACCTGGCCCACGCGGCACGAGGTGTTTGTCACCACCTGGGTGGTGATCGTGACGGTGGCGTTTTTCGGGGTTTATTTTTTCGGCGTGGATAGCGCCGCGAGCTGGATTGTGCAGCGGGCAATTAAGCTATTTTCGACACTGAGGTAACGGGTGGACATGGCAAAGCAGTGGTACATCATCCACACCTATTCTGGATTTGAGAAGAAGGTGAAGGAAAGCCTGGAAAGCCGCGTGGCGGCGTTCGGGCTGCAGGAAAAGATCGGCCGGATGATGATTCCGACCGAGGACGTGGTCGAAGTGCGCGGCGGCAAGAAGGTGATTTCCTCGCGCATGCTCTATCCCGGCTACGTGCTGGTCGAAATGGACATGGACGACTACACCTGGCACGTCGTCCGCAACACGCCGCGCGTCACCGGATTTGTCGGCTCGGGCGAAACGCCCACGCCGCTGTCCGAGACCGAAGTTGAAAACATTCTGCACCGCGTGACCACTTCCGCGGACCGGCCGAAACCGAAGCTGGTGTTCGAGCGCAACGAGCAGGTGCGCATTATCGAAGGGCCGTTCGCCAGCTTTACCGGCACGGTGGACGACGTCAACGCCGACCGCAGCACGCTGAAAGTTTCGGTCACCATTTTCGGACGCTCGACTCCGGTCGAGCTGGATTTCGTGCAAGTGGAAAAGATCGCCTAGCCGCACCACACGCGGACCTAGGCCGCACACAGGGGATTTTCGATGGCGAAGAAAGTACAAGCAACCGTAAAACTGCAATTGCCCGCCGGCAAAGCCACTCCGGCGCCGCCCGTCGGCACCGCTCTCGGTCCGCAGGGCGTCAACATCATGGATTTTGTGAAGCAATTCAACGCCAAGACTGCCAAGGAACCCGATGGCATGATCATTCCGGCGCTGGTCACAATCTATAGCGACCGCACGTTCACGTTCATCACCAAGACGCCTCCGGCTTCCGAGCTTCTGAAGCGCGCCGCCGGAATCGTCAAGGGATCGGCCGAACCCAACCGCAACAAGGTCGGCAAAGTGACGCGCAAGCAGGTCGAGGAGATTGCCAAGACCAAGCTGCCGGATTTGAATACCACAAGTCTGGACTCGGCTGTGCGCACGGTGATGGGCACGGCGCGCAACATGGGTCTGGAAGTGGAAGGGTAGGAGAAGCAATGGCCAAGAAACCCGGAAAAAATATTACCAAGGCGCGCACCACGATCGAAGCGCGTCCCTACAAATTGAGCGAAGCGTCCGAGGCCATCAAGAAGGCCCACTTCGTCAAGTTCGACGAAACCGTCGAACTGGTCGTGAACCTGGGGATCGATCCCAAGCATTCCGACCAGATGGTGCGCGGCACCGTCGTGCTTGCCGCACGGCTTGGGAAAGACCAAGCGCGTGCTGGTGATCGCCACCGGAGAAAAAGTCCGCGAAGCGCAGGAAGCCGGCGCCGATTTCGTCGGCGGCGAAGACATGGTCCAGAAAATTCAGGAAGGCTGGGTGGATTTCGACGCCGTGATCGCCACGCCCGACATGATGCGTTCCGCCGGACGTCTGGGAAAAGTGCTCGGCCCGCGCGGCCTGATGCCCAATCCCAAGACCGGCACGGTCACCTTTGAAGTGGCCAACGCCGTGAAGGAAATCAAGGCCGGCAAGGTGGAATTCCGCGTCGATAAGCAGGGCATCATTCACTCGTCGATCGGAAAAGTTAGCTTCGACGCCAACAAGCTTTCCGACAACGCGCACGCGCTGATCGGCGCGATCCTGAAGGCCAAGCCCGCGGCGGCCAAGGGAAAATACGTCAAGAAAGTTACGCTCACGTCCACCATGGGCCCGGGCATCACCATCGACGAAGCGGAAGTCGAAGCGGCGATCGCGGCCGCGGCTTAAGCGGCAAGCGGCGGCGGAAAATTCCGCGGCGCCCGAAAAAATCGTGATTGAAAAAAAGATTAGAAAGCGGAGCAGGCAATGAAAAAGCGCAGTGAAAAACAGGAAGATCTCGACAAACTGAAAACCCAGCTCGCCACGGTATCCACCGTGATCCTCTCCACGTTCCAGGGCATCACCGTGGAAGACGATAACAAGCTGCGCCGCGCCGTGCAGGCGGCCGGCGGCCACTATCAGGTCGTGAAAAACACGCTGGCCGAGCGCGCCGCTTCAGGCACGCCGAACGAAGCGCTGCTCAAGGATCTCAAGGGCACCAACTCCATCGCCTACACGGCCACCGACCCGGTGTCGCTGGCCAAAGCGCTGACGAAAATCGCCAAGGACGTTCCGGCGTACCAGTTCCGCGCGGGCATCGTCGAAGGGCGCGTGCTGTCGATCGCCGAAATTCAGCAGCTGGCGTCGCTGCCGTCGAAGGAAGAATTGATCAGCAAGATCATGTTCCTGCTCGGCTGCGCCGGCGCAGCGCATCGCCTCGGCTCTGGCCGCGGTCAACCGCAATCTGGCCGTCACGGTCAGCGAAGCGGTGAAGGCCAACAAGTTCGGATCGGAGTCCGCTCCGGTCGAAACGGCTCAATAAATCAATTTCACGGGTGCGGGCTCTACTTGGAGCCCGTACGGGCTCACTTGACCTGAAAAACTTTTATCTAATCAGAGGAGAGGACACAGCAATGGCAAACAAGGTGGAAGCGATTCTCGAGGAAATCAAGGGCCTGACCCTTCTTGGAGGCCGCCGATCTGGTCAAGAAAATGGAAGAGACCTTCGGCGTCTCGGCTGCGGCTGCGGCCCCGGTCATGATGGCGGGCGGAGCGGCGGCAGGCGGCGCGGCCCCGGCCGAAGAGAAGACGGAGTTCTCGGTTGTGCTCACCGACGTGGGCGCGAACAAGATCAACGTCATCAAGGCCGTCCGTGAAGTCACCAGCCTGGGCTTGAAGGAAGCCAAGGACCTGGTCGACGGCGCGCCCAAGCCGATCAAGGAAGGCGTGAACAAGGACGAAGCGGCCACCATCAAGAAGAAGTTCGAGGAAGTGGGCGCCAAGGTCGAAGTCAAGTAACGATTTCGATTCGCGCTTTCGGTTCCCGTTCACGAGGATCGGTTCGATTAACGGTTCTGAGTGACGTTTCGAGTAACCCGGCAATTCCGGCGCGAGGCGGCCTGATAAACGGGTGCGGGCTCTACTTGGAGCCCGCCTCTGGAAAAGGCTTGCCGCGCCCTGAGGGGTTTGCTTACGCAAGTTCCAAGCCGTGATGTGTCAACCTTGACTAGGTCCCGCCGGGGCCCGTGGCGGCAGTGTCTACCCTGCCGCCTATCGTGTCCCGGCCCAACCCTGCGCTTTTTATGAGGTCCTAATATGCAGAATGGAAACGGCAATCATCATATGCGAGAGCGGGAGCGGCTGGACTTTTCCAAGATCCAGAGCTCGATCCAGATCCCGAACCTGATCGAGGTTCAGAAGAAATCCTACGCGCGGTTTCTGCAGATGGATCTGCTGCCCAGCGAGCGCGAGGACGGCGGCCTGCAGTCGGTGTTCTCCTCGGTGTTTCCGATCCAGGATTTCCGCGGCCTGTCGCAGCTGGATTTCGTGGACTACGCCATCGGGAACTGGGAGTGCAAGTGCGGCAACCTGAAGGGCCTGCACCACCTGCGCGCCACCTGCCGGAGCTGCGGCGCATCGGTCGTCACCGATCCGTACAAGACCGGCGACGTGCTCTGCTCCAAGTGCGGCACGTTCAACAAGAACACGCCCACGTTCTGCGAGAAGTGCGGCGACCCGGTCGGCATGCAGCTGAAGTACGACGTGAACGAGTGCCAGGAACGCGGCATGACCTACGCCGCGCCCCTGAAGGTCACCATCCGCCTGACCATCTATGACAAGGATCCGGACACCGGCGCGAAAAACATCCGCGACATCAAGGAACAGGAAGTATTTTTCGGCGACGTTCCGCTGATGACCGAAAACGGCACCTTCGTCATCAACGGCACCGAGCGCGTCATCGTCAGCCAGTTGCACCGCTCGCCCGGCGTGTTCTACGAATCGGCCAACAACCGCTCCTATTTCCTGGGAAAAATCATTCCCTACCGCGGCTCGTGGGTCGAGTTCGAGTACGACACGAAAAACATTCTCTACGTGCGCATCGACCGCAAGCGCAAGTTCCTCGGCTCGATTTTCCTGCGCGCCCTGGGCATGAAGTCGAACGAAGAAATCCTGCGCACCTTCTACCAGGTCGAGCGCGTCACGCTGCGCGACGGCGACCTGCACTGGAACGTTTCCGAGGGCCTGATCGACCGCAAGCTGTCGCACGAAATCAAGAATCCCAAAAACGACGACGTGCTGGTCGGCGCGCACAAGCGCATCACCGAGGCGCTCTACAAGGAACTGGTCAAGGCCAAAGTTCCCGCCGCGCACGTGAGCGTCGCCGATCTGGAAGGCGCCTACACGGTCGCCGACCTGGTCAACCGCACCACCGGCGAAGTGCTGCTCGAAGCCAACAAGCCCCTGACCGCCGAAATCTGGTCGGCGCTGGGCGAGGCCGGCATCACCGAGCGTCGACGTTTTCTTCCCCGATCGCGACGACGTGGGCGTGGTCCTTTCGCGCACGCTCGACAAGGACGCCATCCAGTTCCCCGCGCGAAGCCCTGATCGAAATCTACCGCAAGCTGCGCCCCGGCGATCCTCCGACGCTGGAAACCGCCACGGCCTTGTTCAACGGCATGTTCTTCGATCCGCGCAAGTACGATTTCAGCCGCGTGGGCCGCTTGAAATTCAACATCAAGTTCGGCCTGGAAACCTCGCTGAACACGCGCACGCTGGACGCCGCCGACTTCGTCGCGTCCATCCGCTACCTGCTCAAGCTGCGCAAGAACATCGGCACGGTGGACGACATCGACCATCTCGGCAACCGCCGCGTCCGCGCGGTGGGCGAACTGCTCGAAAACCAGTTCCGCATCGGCCTGGTGCGCATGGAGCGCGCCATCAAGGAAAAGATGTCCGTGTACCAGGAAATGTCCACGGCCATGCCGCACGACCTGGTCAACGCCAAGCCCGTCATGGCCGCGATCCGCGAATTCTTCGGCAGCTCGCAGCTGTCGCAGTTCATGGACCAGACCAACCCGCTCAGCGAAATCACCCACAAGCGCCGCCTGTCGGCTCTCGGGCCCGGCGGACTTTCGCGCGAGCGCGCGGGATTCGAAGTGCGCGACGTCCATCCGACGCACTACGGCCGCATCTGCCCGATTGAAACGCCGGAAGGCCCGAACATCGGACTGATCAGCTCGCTTTCCTGCTACGCGCGCATCAACGAATTCGGATTCATCGAGTCGCCCTACCGCAAGGTCAAGGGCGGGCGCGTGATCGACTACGCGCTCATCGTCAACTCCGGCGACAGCGAATTCAAGGCCGGCGAAATCATCGAGCGCGACAAGGTCGACGCCGTCAACGAGGAACTCAAGAAAAAGAAAGTCACCTACGATCCCTACTGCTTCTATCTTTCCGCCTGGGAAGAAGACCGCTACGTGGTCGCGCAGGCCAACGCTTCGCTCGACGAAAAAGAACGCATCACCACCGAACTGGTGAACTGCCGCCAGGCCGGAAACTTCGTCCTGAAGTCGCGCGAAGAAGTCGATTACATCGACGTTTCGCCCAAGCAGCTGGTCTCGGTCGCGGCCAGCCTGATCCCGTTCCTTGAGAACGACGACGCCAACCGCGCCTTGATGGGTTCGAACATGCAGCGCCAGGCCGTGCCTCTGATCCGCGGCGAAGCGCCGCTGGTCGGCACCGGCATGGAGCGCGTGACCGCGCGCGATTCCGGCGCCGTGGTCATCTGCCGCCGCGACGGCATCGTCGACCAGGTCGACTCCGAGCGCATCATCGTGCGCGTCGAATCCGACCACTCGGGCGTTCTTTCCCGCGAAGTCGGAGCGGACATCTACCAGCTCATCAAATTCAAGCGTTCGAACCAGAACACCTGCATCAACCAGAAGCCTCTGGTGCGCGTGGGAGACCGCGTGCGCCAGGGACAAGTGCTGGCCGACGGGCCGTGCACCGAGCGCGGCGAACTGGCCCTCGGGCGCAACGTCCTGGTCGCGTTCCTTCCCTGGCGCGGCTATAACTTCGAGGACGCCATCCTGGTCAGCGAAAAGCTGGTCAAGGACGACTACTACACTTCGATCCACATCGAGGAATACGAGATCGAGGCGCGCGACACCAAGCTCGGACCCGAGGAAATCACGCGCGACATTCCCAACATCAGCGAAATGTTCCTGCGCAACCTGGACGAAAGCGGCGTGATCCGCATCGGCGCGACCGTGCGGCCCGGAGACATCCTGGTCGGCAAGGTCACGCCCGAAGGGCGAAACCACGCTCACGCCGGAAGAAAAACTGCTGCGCGCCATCTTCGGCGAAAAGGCCGGCGACGTGCGCGACGCTTCCCTCTACTGCCCGCCGGGCATCGAGGGCACCGTCGTCGACGTCAAAATCTTCTGCCGCAAGGGCGCCGAAAAAGACGAACGCCACAAGGCCATCGAAGCCGCGCAGGTCTTTAAACTCGAAAAGAACCTGTCCGACGAAATCCGCATCCTCACCGACGAGCGCCTGAAGCGCCTCGCCGTGCTGCTCGACGGCAAGGCCCTGACCGCCGACCTGCACGACGAAAAGACCAACAAGCGCCTGATCACCAAGGGCACCGAACTGACGCGCGACATCATCGAGAAGGTCGCCACGCGCAACCTGAAGCGCTTGAAGCTGGCCGACAAGGATCCCCTGCTCATCGAGAAAATCGACGAGATCGAGGAGATGACCTCGCGCCAGATCGACGTGCTCCGCAAAATCACCGACGAGCGCAAGGAAAAGCTGCGCAAGGGCGACGAACTTCCTCCCGGCGTCATCAAGCTGGTGAAGTGCTACATCGCCATGAAGCGCAAGCTTTCGGTCGGCGACAAAATGGCCGGCCGCCACGGCAACAAGGGCGTCATCGCCCGCATCGTGCCCGAAGAAGACATGCCGTATCTGCCCGACGGCACGCCGGTGGAAATGGTTCTCAATCCGCTCGGCGTTCCTTCGCGTATGAACGTCGGACAGATTCTCGAAACGCACCTCGGCTGGGCCTCGAAGGAACTGGGCCGCAGCATCGCGCGCCTGATCGACCAGAACAAGAAGGGCGACGCGGTTCGCCGGTGGTTCCGCGAAGTCTTTTCCGACACAGCCATCTGGAAGACGCTCATGAATCTGGACGACGACACGCTGATGGAATACGCCGACAGCTTCCGCGCGGGCATTCCCATGGCCACGCCGGTGTTTGACGGCGCGCGCGAAACCGAAATCCGCCACCTGCTCGAAGTGGCGGGCCTGCCCAGCGCGGGCAAAGTCACGCTGTGGGACGGCATGACCGGCGACGAGTTCGCGCAGGAAGTCACCGTGGGCTACATCTACATGCTCAAGCTGTCTCACCTGGTCGACGACAAGATTCACGCGCGGTCGATCGGGCCGTACTCGCTCATCACGCAGCAGCCGCTCGGCGGCAAGGCGCAATTCGGCGGACAGCGTTTCGGCGAAATGGAAGTGTGGGCGCTCGAAGCCTACGGCGCCGCGCACATCCTGCAGGAATTGCTCACCGCCAAATCGGACGACGTTTACGGCCGCGCGAAAATTTACGAGGCCATCGTCAAGGGCGAGCCGGGCATCGAGCCGGGCGTTCCTGAATCGTTCAACGTCCTGGTCCGCGAGTTGCAGTCGCTGTGCCTGGACGTCGAACTGATGAAGCGCCAAAAACAACTGGAGAAACCAGCCGCGGACTAGACGCGCCCGGTTTTTCCTTCCGCGCTTGCGCCACGGTCGTGGTTTTCAGCGGACGCCGGAAAAAGGCCCGTAGGGCCGAAATAACGTAGCCCACCCCGCTTGCCCTGAACGAAGTGAAGGGGCAGGGGTGGGAATGCGGTCGAGAAAAGCAAAAAGCCCCGTAGGGGCGGCACAATGTTCTCGACCCAACGAAATTTGGAAGCTGCCGCACAAGCCGTTTTCAAACGGCGGCACGAAAGTTCTCAGGTTTCTTTTCTTACTCCCGGCACGCCGGGATGGCTCCGGTCGAAAAATCGGAGCAGGAGGGACATACCTTGTATCGAAGCAGCCCTTATGATCGCGCCAGTCTGATTGCCGATTTTGATTCCATCCGGATCAGCCTTGCCAGTCCGGAAAAAATCCGGTCCTGGTCGCACGGCGAAGTCACCAAGCCGGAGACCATCAACTACCGCACCTTCAAGCCGGAACGCGACGGCCTGTTCTGCGCCAAGATTTTCGGCCCCGTCACCGACTGGGAATGCCTGTGCGGCAAATACAAGCGCATGAAGCACCGCGGCGTCATCTGCGACAAGTGCGGCGTCGAAGTCACCCTGAGCAAAGTCCGCCGCGAGCGCCTCGGACACATCGAACTGGCTTCGCCCTGCTCGCACGTCTGGTTCTTCAAGGGCCTGCCGTCGCGCATCGGCTACCTGCTGGATATTTCCATGCGCGACCTCGAGCGCATCCTGTACTTCGAGGGCTACGTGGTCATCGACACGGGCGACGTTCCGGGCATCAAGGAACGCGAAATGCTCCCCGAGGAAAAATACCGCGAACTGCAAAAGGATTTCGCGGGACAGTTCCGCGCGCAGATGGGCGCGGAAGCCATCAAGGAACTCCTGAAGCGCGTCGAAGTCGAAAAGCTTTCCGAAGAGATGCGCGAAAAGATGAAGGTCGATCCCAGCCTGCAGAAGCGCATCAAGTACGCCAAGCGCCTGAAGGTTCTGGAATCGTTCCGCAAGAGCGGCAACCGCCCCGAGTGGATGATTCTGGACGTGCTCCCGGTGCTGCCGCCGGAGTTGCGCCCGCTGGTGCCCCTGGACGGCGGACGTTTCGCCACGTCCGATCTTGAACGATCTCTATCGCCGCGTCATCAACCGCAACAACCGCTTGAAGAAGCTGATGGAACTGCACGCGCCGGACGTCATCGTCCGCAACGAAAAGCGCATGTTGCAGGAAGCCGTCGACGCGCTGTTCGATAACGGCCGCCGCGGCCGCGTGCTGCGCGGCACCAACAACCGCCCGCTGAAGTCCTTGTCCGATACGCTGAAGGGCAAGCAGGGACGCTTCCGCCAGAACCTGCTCGGCAAGCGCGTCGATTATTCCGGCCGTTCCGTCATCGTCGTCGGCCCCGAACTCAAGCTTCACCAGTGCGGCTTGCCCAAGAAGATGGCGCTCGAGCTTTTCAAGCCGTTCATCTATCACCGCCTCGAAGCCCAGGGCCACTGCACCACCATCAAGCAGGCCAAGGAAATGGTCGAGCAGCAGGACCCGGTCGTCTGGGACATTCTGGAAGAAGTGATCCGCGAGCATCCGGTGCTGCTGAACCGCGCTCCCACGCTGCACCGCCTCGGCATTCAGGCGTTCGAGCCGACGCTGGTCGAAGGCAAGGCCATTCGCATTCACCCGCTGGTCTGCACCGCGTTCAACGCGGACTTCGACGGCGACCAGATGGCCGTGCACATTCCGCTTTCGCCCGAAGCGCAGGTGGAAGCCTCCGTCCTGATGCTTTCGGCCAACAACATTCTGTCTCCGGCCAACGGCTTGCCTCTCGCCGTTCCGACGCAGGACATGGTTCTCGGCATCTACTACCTGACCAAGGCCAAGCCCGGCGCCAAGGGCGAAGGCCGCGCCTTCGGCTTGACCGAAGAAGTGGTCCTCGCGCTCGAGTCCGGCGAAGTCGAATTGCTCACGCCCATCCGCCTGCGCTACGACGGCGAAGTGATCGACCTGGCCGCCGCGTACGACGATCAGGACGTGCCGCACGCCGAGCCCGTGCATGATGAAGCGCCAGTTCATCAACACCACCGTCGGCCGCGTGATCTTCAACGATCACCTGCCGAAGGAAATGCCGTTCATCAACGGCCTGATCAAGAAAAAGGGCGTGCAGCAGCTCTGCTATTACTGCTACCTGCGTTTCGGCCTGAAGCGCACCGTGCAGATGCTCGACGAGCTGAAGGAACTTGGCTTCCTGTACGCCACCAAGTCCGGCATCTCCATCGGCATCGACGACATGGTCATCCCCGGCGACAAATTCTCGCTGGTGGACAACACCGAAAAGGAAGTCGTCAAGGTGCAGCAGCAATACCTCGACGGCGCGATCACCAACGGCGAGCGCTACAACAAGGTCATCGCCATCTGGAGCGACATCACCGAAAAAGTCGCCGAGCAGATGTTCAAGGCGATGGAGCGGCAGGACAAGGAAGGCATCATCAACCCGATTTACGTCATGGCCGATTCCGGCGCGCGCGGATCGAAACAGCAGATTCGCCAGCTTTCCGGAATGCGCGGCCTGATGGCCAAGCCCTCGGGCGAAGTCATCGAGACGCCGATCACTTCCAACTTCCGCGAAGGCCTCACCGTGCTGCAGTACTTCATCTCGACGCACGGCGCGCGTAAAGGTCTGGCCGACACGGCTCTCAAGACCGCCGATTCCGGCTACCTCACTCGCCGCCTGGTGGACGTCGCTCAGGACGTGATCATCAGCGAGATCGATTGCGGCACCGCCGACGGCATTTACGTCGAGCCGATCACCGAAGCCGGAGTCGAAGTCGAGCCGCTGCGCGACCGCGTCGTTGGCCGCGTTTCGCTCGACAAGATCAACGACTACGAAGGCAACGTCATCGTCGACATCAACCAGGAAATCAGCGAAGAGCTGGCCAACCAGATCCAGGCCGCCGGCATCGAGCGCGTCAAGATTCGCTCCGTGCTGACTTGCGAATGCCGCCGCGGGGCCTGCGCCCGCTGCTACGGCCGCAACCTGGCCACCGGCCGCACGGTCGAAATGGGCGAAGCGGTCGGCGTCATCGCCGCGCAGTCCATCGGCGAGCCGGGCACGCAGCTCACCATGCGCACGTTCCACATCGGCGGAACGGCCACGCGCGTCACCGAACAATCCAAACTCGAAGCGCGCAACAGCGGCTTCGTTCGCTTCATCGATCTGAACGTCGTTCGCGGACGCGGCAACCTGCTGATCTCCATGAACCGCAGCGGCTTGATCGCCATCGTCGACGAAAAGGGCCGCGAAAAAGAGCGCTACCACGTGGTCTACGGCGCGCGGCTCAAGGTCGAGGAAAACCAGCCCGTCAAGCTCGGCGAACTCCTGGCCGAGTGGGATCCCTACACGTTCTCGATCCTGACCGAAGCCGGAGGCACCATCCAGTTCAAGGACCTCCAGCCCGGCATCACCATCGAAGAGCAAGTCGACGAAGTCACCGGACTATCGCAGCTGGTCGTCACGCTGCCGCCGGGCGATGAAAAGCACGCGCCCACGATTCTGGTCCGCGACTCCGCCGGCCGCACGCGCAAAAAATACCTGATGCCTTCGCGCGCCCACTTGATGGTGCAGGACGGCGACGAAGTGCAACCGGGCGACGTGCTGGCGAAGATCCCGCGCGAAACCACCAAGACCAAGGACATCACCGGAGGACTTCCGCGCGTCGTCGAACTGTTCGAAACGCGCAAGCCCCGCGATCCCGCCGTCATCAGCGAAATCGACGGCGTCGTGAAATACGGCGAAATCAGCAAGGGCCTGCGCAAAATTTACGTCGAAAGCGAAGACGGCAAAACGCAGAAGGAATACTCCATCATCCGCGGCGTGCACATCAACGTGCAGGAAGGCGAACACGTCAAGGCGGGCGAGCCGCTGATTGACGGCCCGCTCAACCCGCACGACTTGCTGGCCGTGCTCGGCGAAAAATACACGCAGGCCTACCTGGTCAACTCGATCCAGGAGGTCTACCGCCTGCAGGGCGTCAACATCAACGACAAGCACATCGAAACCATCGTTCGCCAGATGATGCGCTGGGTGAAGGTCGAGGACGTGGGCGACACCGCGTTCCTGCTCGAGGAGCAAGTCGACAAGTTCCGCTTCCGCGAGGAGAACGACCGCATCATCGCCGAAGGCGGCCGCCCCGCAACCGGCCGTCCGCTTGCTGCTCGGCATCACCAAGGCGTCGCTCTCCACCGATTCGTTCATCTCGGCGGCGAGCTTCCAGGAGACCACGCGCGTCCTCACCGAAGCCGCAGTCGCCGGCAAGGTGGACTACCTGCGCGGCCTCAAGGAAAACGTCATCATGGGCCGCCTGATCCCGGCCGGCACCGGCCTGGAACGCTACCGCAACATCGAACTGCTGACCGAAGTGCCGCCTCCGCCGCCGATGGAGGAGATCATGCCTCCCGCCGAGCTCTCGGCCGAAGAAGCCGCGGCGCTCGACTTCCTGCGCAAGGATGCGGATGCGCTGGCGGAGGGGTCGGATTAGGCGGGTCAAGCAATTCACAATATGATAGAAAATTGGGCGGCCCGATTGTTGGGCCGCCCAATGCTTTTTCGCGTTGAATTCCAGTCGATTCGTAAGCGCAATTTCCGTGCCCACTCCACCAATTTCGGAACGGGTGGTTGACTTCGGACGCTTGCCGACTAGCCGGTAGTGGGTCAGTTTCAAATTGCGTTCTCACCCGAAGGATAGGTTTTCTATAGAACTTTCAACTGTCTCGTCTCCCCTACCTTAACTGTCCTTCCGGACAGATGCTTTTCTGGCACAGTGCAATCTAGAGTGAGGGCATGGAATGGTTCGCACAAGGAATTCTCATTGTTTGCAACGAAATTGGACCACTTTTTGATCGCAAACCGTTAACTCCGATTTGCTTGTTAAACCGCCGTTTCCGCACCGGATTTCGAAGTGACCGTAAGAAGCCCGATCCGAATCCACTAAAGCATCGCGCATTGGACGATATCTGCCCGTGGCCCCGCCTTCTGGTTTAATAGCATTCTGTCAATTTAGAATTTCCGGGATTCCACTTCAGATTCCCTATTCTCCAGGCCGAACAATTTTAATGTAAGGAATTTTGACACCCAAAGACCGAGCCTGTCGAAGCGTCGTGAATTGCGTGGGTTGTACTCCATTGGGAACATTGAATAACGCTATTTCGGTGCCAGTTGGATGCATCTGTTTATAATATTCCAAGAAATATGGCTGGTAAGAAGAACGCATAGCGATCACGCCGTCTTTTATGTCGTATAAATTGCTAACTTGGATATAAGGGGCGTCAAGGATATCTTCTTTTCCATCGTAAATGAAACATCCTATGGCCAGTTTATAACTCGATTGGCGATTCAGAAGGAGTTTTCCATTTACGTTCATGTCGCAAGCGCCCGTAGTATCCTGCCCCCATCCAAGAACGAGATCAGCGTTTGACCCGTCAAACTCAGGTATGTCGGATGCCGAGTTGCGACCATAATATCCAACCGCAACGCCTGCCCAAGTAAGCAGCATTAATATCGCCATAATAATCATGGCCAATACCGATGAAATATAACCCTTTCGGATATCGGATCCTTGAGATATCGCCACGCGCACCCGAACATGCCAGCAAAACCAATGGCGATCATCGCCATTCCGAAAAGGATATGTTGTTCGAAAACCACAAATGTCCCGGTCCCAAAGATTGTTATGAAGAACCAGAACAGCATCTCTCTAAGGTCCATGCGAAACAGGCTACACTAATCTGGTCACCACCTGCATCCTGAAAACTTGGTTTACCCTCCTAATTTTTCTTATAGGTCCCGCGTTTCTTGCTCTCGATAGCAGGCAAAAGTGCGACCAATTCTTCTACATCCCACACATGATCCGGCCGAGTGGCCCATGCCTGCCGGGCAAGCGTGGGGGTTTTCTGTGTGGGTTGCTTGCATGATCGGGTCGTTGCAAACCTTAATCCTGTCGCCGTTGTACCTCAGCTTAAGGGCACTTGACAGCCGCTAATTCAGCGCCTAGCCTTGATCTATGGAAGTGAACCTCGGTCCGGAACTGCAGGCGAAGCTAGCCCACATCGCCGCGGAAAATAACAGCGGCGCGGAAGAATATGTCCGGCAGCTCGTCGAGCATTACCTTGACCACGACGCGTGGTTCCGCCAGAAGGTGAAGACGGGCCTCAGCCAGCTCGACCAGGGAGAGTTTATTTCCCACGAAGACATAGGCGCTCGATCGATCAGATGTTCCGTCCGTAAATGGAGATTCGCTGGTCACCTGCGGCTACGCAAGACCTTATCGGAACCATTGAATATATTCGTAGAGAAAATTTACCTGCTGCCCGCCGCGTTGCGGGAAGAATATACGAAATCGCAGGTTCGCTAAGGTCCTTTCCACATCGTGGCCGGCAGGGACGTGTGGAGGGCACGCGAGAATTGGTGGTCCCTGAGCTACCTTTTCTGGTGGTTTATCGCGTGACCCTGGAAGTCGTAGAAATAGTGGGGGTAATCCACGGCGCGCAGCGGTGGCCCCCCGAGGATTAAACGCACGCCGAGTGCCCGCCCCAAACCCCGGCCACCCGTCCGAGATTGCCTAGGCCCCCAATCTTAACTTTTCACCTGCCATAAGGCTTCAATCACGAGTCACCCTTCGCCGCGCTGAGGGCAAGCCAGTCACCATTCCCGCCACCCTTCC
>CAVZXL010000008.1:0-347448 GCA_963779275.1 Terriglobia bacterium | reverse complement strand
CAATACACGGACTTTCCTGGATACCAATGGAGACGGCGTCTCGCAGTCAAACGAACCTGGTCTCGCTCTCGTAAAAACCAACGTCCGGTACCGTGATGGGAGTTTCTCAAACCGCAACAACACGGACCTGAACGGGTTTGCCGCATTCAATGAGGAATTTCCCCTATTCAGTTGGTACGTAATTGAAACCGATGAAACTCGCTATAAGAACACGGGGACTCACGTAGTTTATGACGCAGGTGGACCTGCCGACGGAACATCGTGCGGAACTAGTGCAACCCCTCCGACCGCGCCATGCGGATCTTCTGCAATTGCACACTTCAAGGCCAATACATACGAGGCGGTTCCAGTCCCCTCGAACCTTCATGTGCCGGGCGCGGTCTATTGCACCACCGCGGACTGCACTGGCCAATCCGTTAAGGACGGGCCTGGTACAAACACGCCCAATTCCACTGGACGCATCGACCCCGCTTGGGTTCTTACTGAGGGCTGGCAGGGCTTTTCCGGGCAAAACAATTTCCTCGAATTTGGAAAAGTTCCCTACGCAGTTGGCGAGAACGGGGGTATCCGAGGTCATGTGGTTTATTCCTCAACCCGGCCGTTCGACGATCCGCAATTCGGCACTCAAAACGTTTGGGAACCCCTGGTTCCGAATGTGACCATTAATCTCTATCAGCGAAGGTACAGCTCCCGATGGAAGCCAGTCCCTCACGATGGTTGACACCACGAAGACCAGCAGTTGGGACGACTGGGCACAGGGTTTCCGGTCCGATGGCGTTCCGAACATGAATTGCCCGGGACAGTCGACTACCGATCTCTTCTATTTCACGTTGTATAACCAGCCGCAATGGCTCGACCTCTACCTAAATGGAACCGGCAACACGACCGCTCTGCCGAACAATTCCCAGTTCAAGTGCTATCGACGGCATGCATAATTGGAACCAACTGCAGCCGGCTCCATACGACGGCATGTACAAGTTCCCCAGCATTATCGCCCGTAATCCCCAAACCGGCGCGCCCGCCGGCGTCGGATCGGTGAACGGAATTCCCGGATCCCGTCCCGGATCGAACTGCACGATCTGCGTGGCCAATCCCACCGATGGCACGCCCATGCTGCCCAGCGGCAAATACGTGGTGGAAGTGGTTCCGCCTCCGGGATATGAAATCGTGAAGGAAGAGGACAAGAACATCCTCATCGGCGACAACTTCATCGCGCCCGTGACGGTACAGTTCCCTGGCTTGGGAGCCGCTGTTTTCATCGTCCCTGACCAGGCCTCTGTCTCCTCTCTACAACGGCAACAATGCTCAGAATGCGACGAATTATCTTGGCAGAATTCCAAACCTGACCAGCCACGAAGGTGACACGCCAACAGTGGATACATTCTGGCCCTGCGTCGGAAAGTCCCGCATGGTCCCGGATTACCTCTCCCTGTTCCCACAGGCTAAGGAAGTAGCGCCATTTGCCGGGGCGACGCGTAATCTCTGCGATCGCAAGGAAGTCACTCTTGGTGACCAGGAATCGGAGCAGGCAGAGTTCTTGATCTGGACTCCAACCCCGATTGCCGCACATTTCACGGGCGTCATCACGGACGACTTCACATCTGAGTTCGATCCCTTCTCTCCGCAATTCGGCGAGAAATTTGCTCCGCCCAACCTGCCGATCTCGTTTAAGGATTGGACCGGAAACGAAATTTCACGCGTGTACACCGATCAATGGGGTGCTTACGACGGCTTGACTTACTCGACTTGGGAAGTCAACCCGCCCAACCCGACGGGATATTCGCCCACGATGATGGTTACTTGCATGAACGACCCGGGAACTGGACCGACCCCGGATCCCCTGTTCAACCCGGGATACAGCCAGTTCTGCTATGAGCTTCCGTTCATGCCTGGCGCAACGCAGTACATGGACACGCCAGTTACGCCGACGATTCGTTCTCGGAAGGCTATAACCACCCCGACTGCGCCTACCCGGCTGACACGCCAGTGATTGGCGAGGCCGATGGCGATGGAATCGGACCTTGGGTGAGCGCTGCCGGAAAGACGCTGACCATTTACACAATTTACGGGAAGGGCGCACAGCCAGAGGTACGATCCCGATCTAACAACGGGTATTCCGGACCTGCGGCAGTCTATGCTCCTTACAATCAGAAAACCGTTGCCCGGCACTTTGGGTTCGGCTCAGCGACAGGACAGGTGACGATCGGATCGGATGTTTTCAGGAAATCCGATACCCGCACCTGTTACGTCATGGAGCGACACTCAAATTACTGTCACAGTGCCTTCCGGCGTGCAGAATTGCGCCATTCAACAAGAAGTGAAATACCAGAAGCCAGGATGGACATCGACGCAGTGCGGCCAGTTGATCATCACGACCGCGACTGGAAAGCAATCCGTTGACGCGGTGACTGTGACGATCGGTGGCAACTCTCCGACCTATGTCACGACCAGCAATCCGCTCACTCAGGCTGGACCGGGATCGATCCAGACGGCGATCGACCAGGCCAATCCGGGCGACCTGATCATGGTTCCTCCCGGCAACTATAATGAAATCCTGATCATGTGGAAGCCTATCCGGCTGCAAGGTGTCGGCGCAACTTCCAGCATTATCAACGCCAACACACAGCCATCGGGCAAGCTGCAACCGTGGCGCGCACAAGTAAATTGCCTGTTCGGATTTGCTCTCAACGGCGTGCCGGTGTCCAGCACGAATCCTTCGTTTGACCCGACAGGGGCTTCTCAGTGCCCTGGAACAGGGTGGATGATACTACGTTGGGCCAACCAATCCGCAGGTGGATTGGCTCGTGAGTGAGGAAACATTCGGATGGGACGCCACAATCAGCGGCAACCTCGCTGAAATGTTGCAAGAGCCAACCTTGATGGGAGCATATGAAGGAGCTGCCATTACGGTCTTGTCGAAGGGCGTCAATTTCCTGCCGGATCAACTCTGACTTCGTCCGAGACGATGCCGACAGGAACCACGCTCCTCACGGCCAGCAGCTGCGCGAATACTAACTTATCGTTCCCGAGCAGCTTCTGGTGCAACCCGTCCAGCATTGACGGATTGGGAATCACCGACAGCTCCCAGGGTGGCGGCGGAATCTTCGTCCACGGATGGGGTCATAACCTGGAAATCGCGAACAACCGGATCTACAACAACACCGGTACGTTTTCCGGCGGCGTGACTGTCGGTCAAGCATTGGTTCCTCCAGCAAACATCATGAATGGGCTCACTGCCAACGCGGCTCCGGGATCGTGCTACAACATCGACCGCGAATGTCCTTTGCCCAATAACACGCAGGAGCCGTACTGCTTCGACGTGAACGTTAAGATGCACAATAACTACATCACCTTGAACGCCTCGATCGGCGATGTGTTGTTCACCGGCACTCCGTCGGGAAGGCGGGACCTCCTTCTGCACTGGTTCCGACCTGTACAAGTTCGACTACAACTGGGTGTGCGGCAACATGAGCACAGGCGACGGCGGTGGCGTCGGGCAATTGGCTTCGCGTACGACGGCGAAATTTCGCATAACTCCATCCTGTTTAACCAAAGCGCGGACCCGACCCTCACGACCAACGGCGGCGGCATCCTAGTCATGGGCGCTCCCGACGTGCTCCCGCTTGCGGCGGCACACCACCGGATTACGTCCTGCCCGGTCCTCGGGCTGACCGATGGTATCGGTCCCGGCCTGGTGATCAATGCGAACTTGATCATGGGTAACGCCGCTGAAAGCGGAAGCGGTGGCGGCCTGCGGTTGCAGAACATCAACGGATCGGACGTGGTCACGTTCGCTACGAACCCGTCCCTGTGGTACTCGGTGAGGTAACCAACAACATCATCGCGAACAACGTCGCTGGTTGGGATGGCGCTGGCGTCTCCCTGCAAGATGCGTTGGCGGTAAACTTCATCAACAACACAGTCATGGACAATGACACGACGGCTTCCGCCGGGCCACTCTTCAACACGCTCGGTGCTGAAGGAGCAGCACCGGCGCCTGCACCGCGACTGTGCGGGACCACGTCAGCTCCGCAACCTGCAGGACTGGTGAGCGTCCCGAACACCGCGGTGCTCATTGCGGCAGAAAATCTGGTTACAGGGTTTACGTGCCCACCGAATCAGAACAGCCAGAATTGCAAGAAAGCGTCGTATCCCATGTGGCGAACGATGTGTTCTACCAGAACCGCTCGTTCTTCATCGGTGTTGGCGGTCTTGGAGCAGGACTCACGAACCAACAGAACGTCGTTGCGCTATATAATGCGTTCACCAACACTCCAGCGGCGAGCGAGCCCTCGGCGGACGCTGTAACGTCCAACCCAGGTGGCGTGCATCACTGGCGGCACGGGCGCTTGCGTCACAGGAGCGAGCTATTGGGATCTCGGTGTTCGAGGTGACGTCTCAACGAACACTCATGAATCCGGAGTCACGCTGGCACCGTTGTACTCGTTGCTGACGGATACCACGAGCTATAACAACTCTACTTTGCATAACCTGGCGGCCAATCCGTCCGTTGTCAGCCAGTATTGCAACGGTTCACGCACACCGCCCGAGTACAATCACACGGGCTATCAAGTGCCCCCGGGCATTTCGGACGCCATCGTGCCCAACCCAATTTTCAGCCTGACCCCCGCCGCAACGGTGGACGAAGGCAACAACTGGGTCAACATGAGCTGGGGTCCACTGGCGGAATCCGGCCCGATCACCGGCGCTTTGCTCGGTAACTACGGCCCGGCAGCCGGTTCCTCGGTCATCAACTTGATCCCTTCCAGCGCGAACGGTGCGAACGGCGCCTACACGCTGGCTCCTTCTCTTTGATTTCTTCGGCACTTGTCGGAAGCTCAATACGCAGTGGACGCCGGAGCGATCGAATTCGCCGCTTCTCCGGTCTTGAGTGTGTTGCCGACTTCCGGCAACTTCGGAACGTGCCCGTCGGCACCACAAGTGTTCCGATTCCGTCACGTTGAACAACATCGGCAACACAACGATCACGGGAATATCCATCGTAGATTCCAACCCAGCTCAATTCCCCGGGACATCGAATACCTGCGTACTACGTTGAGTCCGGGGGCTTCCTGCGTGCTCAGTGGCGATTTCGTGCCGGGGACTACGCTTGGCCTGGTTGCCGCGACGTTGAACATCTCGACCACCAATGCCGGCTCGGCCACGGTGAACATCAGCGGCACTGGCGTTGCCACTGCGCCGATACTGAATGTGTCCCCAACTTCCATTGCTTTTGGAAATGTTGCGGACGGTTCCACTAGCGCAACTTCAACCTTTACGGTCCGGAATACCGGGAACGCAACCCTAACGGGAATCACGGTTTCCAACCCCAATGCTGAGCACTCCCCGCGCACGGGCGGCACTTGCGCCAATCCCGCGACAAACTTCACGTTGGCGGCGGGCGCTCCATGCACACTGATCGGAGACTTCGTGCCAGGGACGTCGGTTGGCCTTGTGAGCACCACTTTGTCCATCGCGACAACTAACGGCGGTTCGGCCACCGTAAGCCTGACTGGCACAGGCAATGCGACCACACTTACCGCCACCGCATCGCCCAATCCCTTGGCCTTCGGCAGTTTGGCCACTGGGAGCACCTCCACACTTAACGTGACGGTAGCCAATACCGGCACCGGGGCGCTCGCCGGAGCACCTTTGCCATCACCGGCAGCACTGCTTACACTCGGGTCACCTCCGGGACCTTCCCGGCCCTTGCTCCCAATTGCGGCGCGACGCTGGCCGTGGGCACTTCCTGCACCGTCAAAGTGCAGTTTGCACCCACAGCCGCCGGATCGCTCACCGGATCGCTGGCGGTTGCCTACACCAGTGCCACGGTCACCGGTTCACCTGTTTCCCTCACAGGCACCGGCGTAGCCCCAACACTTACCGCTACCGCATCGCCCAATCCGTTGGCCTTCGGCAGTCTGACCACCGGTACGTCCTCCACACTTAACGTGACGGTGGCCAATACTGGCACCGGGGCGCTCGCTGGATCACCTTTGCCATCACCGGCAGCACTGCTTATACTAAGGGTCACCTCCGGGACCTTCCCGGCCCTTGCTCCCAATTGCGGCGCGACGCTGGCCGTGGGCGCTTCTTGCACCGTCAAGGTGCAGTTCGCACCCACAACCGGCGGATCCCTCACCGGATCGTTGGCGGTTGCCTACACCAGTGCCACGGTAACCGGCTCACCGGTTTCCCTCACAGGCACCGGCGTGGCCCCAACACTTACCGCTACCGCATCGCCCAGTCCATTGGCCTTCGGGAATGTCGGGACCGGGAGCAGCTCAATCATGAACGTGACGGTGGCCAATACCGGTACCGGGGCGCTCGCCGGAGGCACCTTTGCCATCACCGGCAGCACTGCTTACACTCGGGTCACCTCCGGGACCTTCCCGGCCCTTGCGCCTCCAATTGCGGCGCGACGCTGGCCGTGGGCACTTCCTGCACCGTCAAGGTGCAGTTTGCACCCACAGCCGCCGGATCGCTCACCGGATCGCTGGCGGTTGCCTACACCAGTGCCACGGTCACCGGTTCGCCGGTCTCTCTCACTGGCACCGGCGTGGCTCCGACCTTTACCGCTAACGTATCCTCCAGCTCGCTGGCCTTCGGCAATGTGACGACCGGCTCCAGCACAACCCTCGACCTGACGGTAACCAATACCGGCACCGGGGCACTCGCCGGAGGCACCTTCACCTTCGGTGGCGGCACGCCTCAGCCGTTCTCGCAGGTCACCACCGGGACGTTCCCGCCCACCGCTCCCAGCTGCGGCGCGGCGCTGGCGTTCGGCGCTTCGTGCACCATCAGGGTGCGGTTCGCGCCAACAACGGCAACCACATTCACCAGGTCCTTGACGGTGGCTTATACCAGTGCCACGGTCACAGGGTCGCCGGTAACTCTCACTGGCACGGGCATCGCGGCTGTAGCGGTGTTGGCTGTGTCGACAAATTCCATTAATTTTGGAACGGTGGCGGTCGGGTCGACCAGTGCGCCTGGGCCGATCACGATCAGCAACACCGGGAACGCAACCCTTAACGGATTGTCGATTGCCGACCCGGATCCGACCGACTTCCCGGGGACAGGCAGCACGTGCGGCACGACGCTGGCAGCCGGCTCGTCCTGCACGATCACCGGCGTCTTCACACCACACGCCGTT
This sequence comes from Terriglobia bacterium, assembly GCA_963779275.1. Lineage (GTDB taxonomy): Bacteria > Acidobacteriota > Terriglobia > Acidiferrales > UBA7541 > Palsa-360. The sequence continues at coordinate 340,295 of CAVZXL010000008.1, read as the reverse complement.
GGCCCCGTGTCGACGACTTTGACCATCTCATCCACCAATGGCGGTACGCAATTGGTGACACTCAGTGGTACGGGAAACTAGTCGCTTGACGGGAGCTGCCCGCGACGGTCGTCGCGGGCAGCTCCTTTTAATCACATCGGTCAGTTAGAAATCAGGGCACCAGTTGCGGGGCATCCTGGCTATTTCCGGACCGGACTAATTGATAAGGTGGTACACCAGGACCGGCATTACCGGAAGTGTAAAACGGAGGCTTAGATTTATGAGCTCGCAAAAGGAACCCAATCTTGATCCTGCTGGCCGGAATTCTTGCCGGCGGTATCCTGACTGCGGACCTGGGAGGACAAGCCACCAACCCCGCGTCCAATTCTCCGGCGTCTCATGCTGTCTCCCGCTACCAGCCGGACCGGTTCGCAGGACGCGCCGGCAGGTATTACCCTCTAGTCTGGGGAGTCGATTCGCTGAGCGTGAAATGGACGGAATCGGGCGAGATCATTCGCTTTGCCTACCGCGTGCTGGATCCGGAAAAAGCTAAAATACTGAACGATAAGGCTTTCGAGCCTTCCTTGGTCGACCCGCAAGCAGGGGTCCGACTGGTGGTGCCGGCGCTGGAACAGGTCGGGATCTTGCGTCAGTCCGCAGCCTCCCGAGGCAGGAAAAGCCAACTGGATGGCCTTTTCAAACAGTGGCCGGAAGGTGAAACGTGGCGACCGGGTTACCGTTGTGATTGGCCAGTTTCGGGCCGAAGGACTCGTGGTCGACTAGAGCCTTACATTTGCCCGCTGCTACCCCCCTTTGAAATTGATGGAGCGCAAAGATTTAAATCAGGTTTGCCCTTACCATTCCTTGACCATGATGAATTGCGAATAACTAAATTCTTGTCGAGGACCCAAACATGTTGCGACAATCGTTGGCAATTCTTATCACCTTAGCCTTCGCCATTCCCGTCGCTGCCGCTCCGGAGACAGCTCCCCCGCAAAGCAAGCTCACCGCGGCCGAGATCGTGGACAGGAACGTCGCGGCCCGGGGGGGATTGCAGGCGTGGCGGGCGGTGCATGCTATTTCGTTCACGGGAAAAATGGGCGCTGGAGGCAATCAACGGGCTACCCTCCCAATTTCTACTCCGGGGCTAAAATCGAATAAGCAGATGCCCGCCGCGCGCCCGGTCGATGAGACGCAATTGCCTTTTGTGATGGATTTGGAGCGCGGCGGCAAGATGCGCCTGGAATTGCAATTCAATGGGCAGACGGCGGTCCAGGTATACGACGGCAAAAACGGCTGGAAATTGAGGCCATTTCTCAATCGCCGCACCGTTGAACCCTACACGCCGGAAGAAGCAAAGATGGCATCGATGAAGACGGATCTCGATGGGCCCCTGGTTGATTACGCCGTCAAGGGCAGCAAGGTCGAACTGGTGGGCATGGAAAAGGTAGATAATCGCGACACGTATAAACTTAAAGTAACCATGAAAAACGGGAATGCCTTCCATGTGTTTGTTGATGCGCAGACCTTCCTGGAAACAAAAATGGAAGGGCAGCCTCGGCGGCTCGACGGCGTCAACCATCCGGTCGAGATCTATTTTAGCGATTATCGCCAGGTAAGCGGGATTCGTATCCCCTTTCTTCTGGAAACCAAGGTTCTCCCGGTCGTCCGTACCGGCCAATCCTACGTACCTCCTTCGATTCCGGCGGAGAAAACAACCATCGAAAAAGTTTCGGTAAATCCCAATCTCGAAGAATCACTTTTTTCAAGGCCTTGAACCGGTGTTGCCTGGAACGGCGGACATGACCACGTGATGGAAGGAAGGTTTGTTTGAAGTATTTCTCTTTTTTGGGCCTTCTTTGGAACGGCTTGAACGGGGGGATGTTCAGCTCATTGACGGAAGGAGGCGCAGATTGTGATCGAGAAGAAGGGACAAGCACTGGCGGCAACACTCCTCTGTCAGCTATGAACTGCCGTAGGAGGTCAACGCCCCATTGGGCCCGCCGAACTCAGATTCCAGGCTTGGGGCTTTGCGGTGCGCCTGCTAACTCTCCGCAGTGCAACAAATCGATCACGTCAGCCCCCTCCAATGCGCCGGTTCGCCAATCAACGTTCCGTAATCACGATCCTGCTCATCGGCGTGGGGATTGCCGCCCTGTTATGCGTGTCTGGATTTGAAGGCCCAGGCTACGAAAGAGAGCGAGACCGCCAATTGTCCCCCGGCGGCAAGTTCCGGGCGATCGTGGGCGAGACAGCCCCAGACTCTCTCGGTGGGGACTTCAGCGGGACTTTCAGTGGAGTGATCATTGAAAAGATTCACCCAACATGGAAAGACGCGTTGACCTTGAACCGCGCCACCGAAGTATGTGCTCTTCAATCAGACGGCAAATTATCCATCGCCTGGGCAAGTCCGTCTCAGATGATTGTGACCTGTTGGGAATGCAAACAAGATTCTTTTGGCGATGCTCTGAATGCCTGGCAAGGAATTTCGATTGAGTACGTGAACAGAGGACCTCGTCCGGATCTGAAATACGCCAAACGCTGACCGCTTCGTCAGTTGCAATTCCCCGCGCCCAAGACTCAGTTCCCGCCACCCGCCCACAATCGACGCAAAGGCAAATAGGAAAAGCCAATTACATGGCGAATGGAGATGCTCCCCCCAAACCGATGACCCGTTTCAATGTGACGTGGCTGCTTTTCCTATTCGACTAAGAAGTTGTTGAATTCGCGTAGGCACACCGAACGCACCCTTCACATGATCATTGCTATCTGCAGCTTGGATTAATTTCACCACCTGAAGCTCGTTCAAACGCGGAGTCTTCTCTAGCAAGGCGATGGTGCGTTTCGAGGTCTCCCAACTCCACGATGTGACCATACGCTCGACCAGCGCCTCAGTCATTCGTTGAACCGTGAGAGCGTGGCCTAAAAGTGTCAGCGCCGGTGCAAAAATCCCCATAGTGCCGGTTGAATTTTCCCCACCCCCTGATGTGGTACACCGTAGCCTACTCCGCATGGAGGAGGTTCCGAGACTTGTTAAGGGGGAAAGACGTGCAAGAACTAAAAGAACTGCAACGGCAAGGGATGAGCATCCAGGCGATCAGCAAGCTGACCGGCTGGGATCGCAAGACGATTCGAAAGTATATGCAAGCGGCGGGGGTGGCACCGGAGTACGGGCCGCGTACACCGCAACCAAGTAAGCTCGATGCGTTTAAGCCGTACTTGGAGGAGCGTCTGCGTGCTGGGGTGTGGAACGCGCGGGTGCTGCTGCGCGAACTGCGTGAACGGAACTACACGGGGAGCTACACGATTCTGACGGACTGGTTGCGGCCGCAACGCAGGTCGGCACGAGTGGTGGCGGTGCGGCGCTTCGAGACAGCTCCGGGCAAGCAGGCGCAAGTGGATTGGGGACATCTGGGCACGCTGGAGATGGCCGGGCAGGAGCAGAAGCTGCACGGATTCACCTTCACGTTGGGTTACAGCCGGAGAATGGTGGCGGAAGCAGCATTGGATCAAAAGCTGGGCACGCTGCTGCGGCTGCACGAAGCGGCGTTCCAGCAGATCGGCGGAGTGCCGGAGGAGATTCTCTACGACCGCATGAAGACGGTGTGGCTGGGGACGGATGAACGAGGCGAGATCGTTTGGCACCCGGTGTTTCAGGACTTTGCGCACTACTGGGGCTTCACGCCGCGGCTGTGTCGGCCGTATCGGGCACAGACGAAAGGGAAAGTGGAAGCGGGCGTGAAGTATGTGCGGCGGAACTTTCTGTGTGGTTTGCAGGGGCGCGAGCCAAGCAGCCTGAGCGATCTGAACGCACAGTTGCGCGAGTGGGTTTGGGGAGTAGCGAACCAGCGGGTACACGGAACGACGCATGAGCAAGTGGCGGTGCGCTGGGATGTGGAGCAGTTCAGTTTACAGTCGCTGGCGGGGCAGCCGCCGTATCCATACGTGGATGGCGAACTGCGCAAAGTGGCGCGGGATGCCTACGTGGACTGGCAAGGTAGTCGGTATTCGGTGCCCTGGCAGTATGCGGGCCAGGAAGTGTGGGTGCAGGAGATCGCGGAGGAAGTGGATATCCGCACGGGCCGTGAGCGGATTGCCATGCACGGCAAGGCGCAACGGAAACACAGCGTGCTGACGTTCCCGCCACACCATCAGGGGATTCCGCTGGGAGCGCGAAGAGCGGAAAGCAAGATCCTGATTCATCTGCGGCAGAGCGCGCCGGTGGTGGAGAAGCGTTCGTTGGCAGCGTATGAGCGCGTGGCGAACGGAGGTGGGCGATGAACACTCCGATCGAGCGGTTGCAGACGGCGCTGGAGGCGCTGGGATTGAAAGCGGTGCAAGCCCGGCTAGAGAACTTGCTGGAACAAGCGTCGAAGAAAGAGCCGAGCTATGCGGACTTTCTTGATGAGTTGCTGTGCTGCGAGGTGGAAGCACGAAGGACTCGGTACCTGCGGGCACGGCTGCAGCTGGCGCATTTCCCGTTCGTGAAAACCTTCGAGCAGTTCGATTTCGGCTTTCAGCCTTCGCTTGATGAGCGGCAGATTCGAGAGTTGCGTTCGCTGCGGTTTATCCACGAAGCCAGCAACGTGATTTTTCTGGGGCCGCCGGGCGTGGGGAAAACGCATTTGAGCGTGGCGCTGGCGGAAGAAGCGATCCGCTCGGGGCTGGGAGCGTATTTCATCACCGCGCACGATCTGGCGGCGGACTTGGGGCGCGCGTATCGCGAAGGCCGGTTGGATCGGCGGATGCGCGTGTACCTGGCACCGAAAGTTCTGGTGATCGATGAAGTGGGCTATCTGCCGCTGGACGATCTGGGAGCGACGATTTTCTTCCAGTTGGTGAGCGCGCGATATGAACGTGGGAGCATCATCCTGACCTCGAACAAAAGCTACGGGGACTGGGGATCGATCTTCGGCGACTCGATCATCGCCACGGCGATCCTGGACCGACTGCTGCATCATTCGACGACCATCAACATTCGCGGCGAGAGCTACCGGCTGAAGGATCGCCGCAAGGCCGGCTTGGTGCCGCCTCGAGGGCAGGAAGGAGCGGAGGCCGCGGCTCGTTCCTTGGCCTCGGACTCCGTTGCGCCCAAAACGCGCCAAAAGACGGCGCTGGGCTCCACTCCGTCCGAGGCCAGGGAGGCCCATTCATGAAGTTCAGGGGTGGGGAATTTTCAACCGGTACAAAGGGGAATTTTCAACCGGAATTGACACCTGGGCGGCAATCCGGATGAGCAAGCCATTACCCAAGGCTTCACCGAGGAGATGCTGAGCAGGCTGGATCTTCTCCACCCGGAGCGCCTTGGCGTGCTCAAACTTCCTGCTTCCTATGCGGACATTTCCGCGGACCAAATCTCATCGAAATTTAAAGCGGACTACATTTTGGAAGGCTCGGTGCGGATGGATGGCCAGAAATTCGCTATCACCGCGCGCTTGATGGAAGCGAAAGACGGGACACACGTCTGGGGGAACAGCTACGAAGGCGACCTGCAGGAAAGCATCGCCATGCAGAACAAGGTGGCGTTCGCCGTGGCGCTGGAAGTCCTCGACAATTTGCCTCACCTGGAGCCTCCTGCAGCGCATGTGAACCGCGATGCGGAAGTCGCTTACCTCCAGGGCAGATTTTTCTGGGACAAGAGAACCGCCGAGAGCCTCTCCAAAGCCGTGGGACTCTTTCAACAATCAATTCAAATCGATCCCACCTACGCTCCGGCTTATTCCGGACTGGCCGATTCCTATTCCTTGCTGGGAACGGTGCCGAACAGCGTACTGCCTCCAACCGAGGCGTTTCCCAAGGCCGAAGCCGCGGCGCGCAGAGCGCTCCAACTGGATGAATCTTTGGCCGAAGCGCATGTGGTTCTGGGGTACTCGAATCTGGTCTACGAATGGAAGTTTCAGGACGCCAACCGGGAATTCCAACGCGCTTTGCAGCTGCAGCCCAGGAATTCCAACGCCCATCATTTTTACGCGTACTACCTGACTGCCACCGGCCAGTTGGAAAAAGCCACGGAAGAGGCCGAAACGGCGCTGGACCTGGATCCGGTTTCCCCGATCCTGAGCACCGCCGTGGGGGAAACGTATTACCAACGGCGGCTCTACGACAGGGCGATCGAGCAGAACCGCGCGGCCCTGGTTTTGGACCAGGCGTATCTCCCAGCGCTGGTCAACCTCGGCAGGGCATTTGCTCAAAAAAGATTGCACCAGCAAGCGCGCGATGCATTCCAGAAAATACTCACGTACGTTCCGGAAGACCCTGCCGTACTTTCTCTACTCGCCAACGACTACGCCGTTTCGGGCGAAAACGTCGCAGCCAGGAAAGTCCTTGTCCAGTTGCAGGCCCTCGCCAAGAAACGCTATGTGCCCGGGCTTTACATCGCGGTGGTGTATGCCGGACTGGGTGATAAAGACCAGGCCTTCCTGTGGTTGGAAAAAGCGTATGAGGAGCGTTGCGATTATCTGGTGTATTTGCCGAGCGAACCTTTGGGTGACCCGTTGCGCGGCGATCCCCGCTACGCGGAGATAATTCACCGATTGGGATTGCTGACACCCCAAACCAAACACTGATCATTCCGCCCATGGGATCAGGCATGCTGACACGGAACATCGACGCAATCAGCATCCAGCGGAGCGAATGCAGTTCAAGGAATCGAATGGTCGGGGCGTCCGGATTTGAACCGGAGGCCTCCTGCGCCCAAGGCAGGCGCGCTACCAGGCTGCGCTACGCCCCGACAATGCGTGCGTTTTTAATTCTACTTCATTTTGCGGTTCGGCTCACGACGATCCGTGCGCCGACGGCCCGAAGGGCCATTTTCCCTTCTAGAAATTGCGGGGTTGAGCAGAGAACTTAACCTTGGTGGGCGCTGCACGAGCCAGGACCAGGTCCCCAGCCAGCGCCTATAGATGCAATGGAACAATGCATTTTTCGACATCAGCTACCTCTTATCGCCCCCATCGGCCGCGTTAATCGTGCAAAATTAGGCGTGGGTTGGTCGTCCGCATTTCCCAGAAACGTGTGCTTTCGCCTGCCCAAATTTACTTATGAGGCGGAAACTCTGCTTGAGCAAGTTTCGTCTGCGAACGAAGATTTTGCTTTCCCTCCTGGCCATTTCCGCCGGGCTTACTGCCGCCACGCTCCTGATAGTCAGTTATAGCGTCCGGAAAGGCGTGCGGGAAAGCATCCGGGAAGATCTTCGCAACTCCGTAAACACCTACCAGAGCTTCGAAAAACAAAGGGAAGAAACGCTGACCCGGTCGGCGGTATTGCTCGCCAACTTACCCAATGTCCGCGCGCTAATGACCACCGATGATGGTCCGACCATAATGGAGGCCTCCGCCGATCTTTGGCATTTAAGCGGCAGTGACCTGCTGGTACTGGCGAACCGCACGGGGAGGGTAATGGCGCTGCGAGCCACCCGGCCCGGACTTGAATCCGCCGTGGTGGAGGATCTCTTGCGGCATTCCGTGGATCAGGGGGAATCGCGCGATTGGTGGTTCGGCGGGGGCCGCTTGTATGAAGTGTGGATCCAGCCGATCTACTTTGGCGCGGCTTCCCAGGATGCGTCCATCGGCGTCCTGGCCGTGGGCCACGAAATCGACCAGAACGCCGCTCGGGACTTCGGCACTATCGCTTCCAGCGAAGTCGCATTCAATTTTGGCGATACGCCGATTGCCAGCACGCTGAGCGCCGCGCAACTCGGCGAACTGGCGCGGCAGACCGGAAGCAGGCTTGAAGAATTCTTCCAGTCGACACCCTGGAGGTTCAGCTCGGCGCCGAACGGTATCTGGCCAAGACCGTGAACCTTGCGCCCGCGGGCAATGCGCCGGTTTCCTTGACCGTACTGAAATCGTTCGATAAGGCCACGCTGTTTCTCAGCCGGTTGAACCAGGTCCTGATCGGCCTGGGGCTGGTCAGCGTGCTGGCCGGCAGCGGGCTGGTCTTCCTGATTTCCCACACGTTCACGAAGCCTCTGGCGAAACTCGTGGAGGGCGTGCGCGCCCTGGGGCGCGGCGATTTTAATTATCCACTGGAAAGCCGCGGCGGCGATGAAGTCATGGAAGTCACCGACGCATTTGTCGGCATGCGCGCCAGCCTGCAAAGCACGCAAAAAGAACAGAAGCAACTCGAGGAGCGCCTGCGCCAGGCGCACAAAATGGAAGCTGTGGGCCGGCTGGCAGGGGGCGTGGCGCACGACTTCAACAATTTGTTGACCATTATCCGCGGCAACAGCGACTCTGCTGATCGATCGCCCGGGCGCCGACGATTTTCACCGCAAATGCGTGGAACAGATTCAGAAAGCGTCGGGCCGCGCCGTGGCCATGACGCGTCAGCTGCTGGCGTTCAGCCGCATGCAAGTGCTGCAGCCGCGCGTGATCGACCTGAATTCCGTCGTGGCCGAAATGGGCAAGATGCTTCCGAGGCTGATTGGCGAGCACATCGAATACAGTTTCTGCGCCGATTCGCATCTCGCGTCCGTGAAAGCGGATCCCGGGCAGATTGAACAAGTCATTTTAAATCTTGCCGTGAATGCGCGCGACGCCATGCCGCAGGGCGGCAAGCTTGGCGTGAAAACCTGCAATATTTCGATCGATGCCTTGGAAGCAGCCAAACGCCCGCCCATGACTCCGGGGCAATACGCGTTGCTCACCGTCACCGACACGGGCCACGGAATGGACGAATCGACCAAAGCGCATATCTTTGAGCCGTTTTTCACCACCAAAGAGATGGGCAAGGGGACGGGGCTCGGGCTGGCCACGGTCTACGGCATCGTCAAGCAGAGCGGCGGATTCATTTGGGTGGTCAGTGCTCCGGGTGACGGCACCACGTTCGAGATTTATCTGCCTCAGGCCGAAGGCGTTGCCGCGCATCCGCTGGCCGAACCCAAGGTCCCGGAAATTCCGCGCGGGAGCGAGACGATTCTGGTCGCCGAGGACGAATCCGGCGTGCGCGAACTCGCCTGCCAATTTCTGCGCGTCAAGGGTTACACCGTCCTGGAGGCCAAGGACGGGCTGGAAGCCCTGGAAATCGCCGAAAAATTTCCCGGAGTCATTCATTTGCTCCTGAGCGATATGATTATGCCCCGGATGAACGGCGGCGAGCTGTCGCGGCGACTGAAACGAATTCGCCCGGAAATTCGCGTGGCCTTTGTTTCCGGCTATTCCGAATATGCCTCGGGCGACCCCGGACAGAGCCAGCCGGAAGGCCCGGTGCTGCAGAAGCCGTTTTCTCCCGTTTCCCTGGTCGAAATCGTGCGCGAGGCGCTCAAGCCAGAGTCGAAGGCAGAATTACAGGAAGCGAAGGAAAGCCGTGCAACCTAGACGCTTCGCAATTTTGCGGACTCTGCATCCGGCGGAGAGCGATTCGCAGCGTTCGAGGAGGCCGTGATGCGAGCAAGAGCCTACAAGAAACTTCTGTGGAACACCTGCCTTTTCGCGGGCTCCTTCTGTCTGTGCGCGGCGAACGGATTCGGGCAGGAAATCGCCAAACTCGCTCCGCCGAACTCTTCATCCTCTCCCGACCGCATCCGAAATTCGCGCGCTGCCCGAACTCATCCAGGAATTGCAAGCGCAAGTGCAGGCGCTTAATTCGCAGCTGAGCGACATGCGAGCCGAACAGCAACGCGCCAGCGAAGAAACGCGCGAACTTCGCCGCGAACTGGATCTGCTGAGGGCGCCCGCAGCGCCGGTTGCAAATGGCGCGCCGCCTGCAGCCTTGGAATCGAGTGCGCAGCCCTCGCCCGCGCAGACCTCCGACCCTGTGCCTCAGGCAGGTCCGCAGGAGCCATCCACTGCTAGCCGCTTGGCCAAGCTGGAAGAAAATCAGGATGTGCTGGAAGGCAAGGTCAACGACCAATACCAGACCAAGGTCGAGAGCGGGTCGAAATACCGCGTGCGCCTCTCCGGGATCGCGCTGTTCAATTTGTATGAGAATCGTGGCACGGTCGAGAATCAGGATTTCCCGCAGTTGGTGGAGTCGCCTGCTTCACAGGCCGCTATTTGTTTCTCCCGGCTCGTTCGGGGGATCTCTCCGGCAGTCCCAAATCCGGCTGCAGGCGTTTGGTCCGGACATTGCCGGAGCAAAAACGAGCGCCGACGTGGCTTTCGATTTCGCGGGAGGATTTCCGGAAGTTCCCAACGGGGCGGTGATGGGCCTGGTGAGGATGCGCACCGGAACGATCCGGCTGGATTGGGCCAACACGTCCTTCATTGGCGGGCAGGACCGCCTGTTTTTTGCGCCGCTAGCGCCCACATCCGTGGCCACGCTCGCTGTGCCCGCGCTTTCCTATGCGGGAAATTTGTGGGCCTGGACTCCGCAAGTGCGCGTCGAACATCGCTTTCGCGTTGTCCGACTCTTCCACTCTTTCGATCCAGGGCGGCATTCTCGATTCACTTACCGGAGATGTTCCGTTTGACGAATATGGGCGAGATCCTTCCTGGGGCGAGGAGTCGGGCCAGCCAGTGTATGCGACGCGGATTGCCTGGAGCCATCGCGGCATTTGGTCAGAATCTTACTTTGGGAGCAGGCGGCTACTATGGCCGCCAGAATTGGGGATTCCACCGGACCTTGACGGGTGGGGCGGAACGCTGGATGCCACTATCCCTTTCGGAAAACAATTCGAGTTTACCGGCGCATTTTACAGGGCCAGGGGAGCGGGCGGCTTTGGCGGCGGCATCGGCCAGACGGCGCTGCTCAACGGATCTTTTATCGATCCGGCTACGACATTCCGGGGACTGGATTCGATGGGTGGCTGGGCGCAGCTGAAATTCAAACTCAAACCCAATTTTGAAATCAACGGCGCGCTCGGAATCGACAATCCATTTGCGGGCGAACTGCGCCAATTCCATGCGCATTCCATTTACGGCGATTCGTACACAAGGAATCTGAGCCCGATGGTGAATTTCATCTACCAGATTCGGTCGGACATATCTGATATCGACCGAATATCGTTGGCTGAACACTTCCATCCTTGACGCCGGCTCCAATAGCGCCAGCCATATCAATCTGAGCCTGGGGTATTTGTTCTGATGCGCATTGTCGGCACAGCGCGGGGAATGTGGTATGTCGGGCAGCCTGGCGTTTGCGTGTCTGTGGTCTTGCGCCCTGCTCAGCCAAACCATGCCGCCGCCCGTTCTCGTGCAGGTGCAAGTTGTGTCCCCGGAGGCCGGAAAAAAATCCGCACTCGGCGAAGCAGAGGAGTGACGCCTCGGACGTGGTGGTTTGGCTCGCTCCGATCGCGGATGCTGCGGGACATATTGCTGCAGCGCCGGCCGCGGGACCCCAGCCGCAAATCGTGCAATACAACAAGAGCTTTGATCCGCACGTCACCGTGGTTCAAGTGGGGAAGATACGTCCAGTTCCCGAACCGCGATCCCTTTCTTCACAATGTTTTTTCGCTGTTCGATGGCAAACGGTTTGACCTTGGGATTTTACGAGGCGGGTTCCAGCAAGACCGTGCATTTTGACCGGCCCGGCGTGAGTTTTCTGTTCTGCAATATTCATCCGGAGATGAGCGCGGCCGTCGTCGCGGTCGATACTCCCTATTTTGGAAAATCGGACCGGTCGGGGCGCATCAGCATCGCGAACGTGCCGGACGGGAAATATCAACTGAATGTATGGTATGAGCGCAGCTTGCCGGAAGCCCTGAAGGAGGCCGGGCGCGTGGTGACGATTACAGACGCGGTCCGAACGATCGAAACCGTTCGAGTCGCCGAAAATCCCAATTTCACGCCCGAGCATAAGAACAAATACGGACAGGAATACGTTCCGCCGCCGGATACGAGCCCCGTTTACGGGCACCCCTGAGCGATTCGCAAAATTGCGCAGATCGTCGCCCACAGTCCCAGGCATTTTCCTATTTCTTGCGTTTTGCGGTTTTTGATTTTGCGCGGCTGGTCTTGCCGGTTGCCGCGCCTTCGGATTTTTCGATGCGGAACAGCCGCACGCGTGCGATGCGAGCATTTTCCTTCACGCGGAGCCGGGCGACTCCCACTTCCAGCAACAGCTCCACGGGATCCACATGCCCGCGCACGAACAGCGGCACATGCCATCCGCCGGCGCGCAGTAGCCGGTCCTCGGGCTCGATCAGCGCGATTTCGTCGGCCGCCAGATGCAGCGTTTCGTTGCATTCGATGAAATAGCTGCCTTTGCCCAGGTCCCACCACTTGTACTTGTCTTCCGGCCGCACTTCATGCGGCGAAAGCGCTCGCCTTCCGGCGGCGATATATTCGCCGCCGCCGAAGTCGATCTGCCCGGTCGGATCCAGCGAAAAAATCGAGCGGACGGTGAGGTGAACGGAAAATCCGTGGACTTGGTATTGCGCGTGAAGAATTCCCGAAATGTGGGCGGCGGCTTCTTTCCCGGATATAAGCTGCATAGCGCCGAATATACCCAACCCGGCGTGTGGCGTCCACAAAACCTGCGGGCCCATGCGGCGAAAAGGGAATCTCTCAGACGGTCTTGTCCTTGGCGTAACACAGCGATTCGAGATTGCATTCGGCGCAGCGGGGCTTGCGCGCCTGGCACACTTTGCGGCCGTGCCAGATCAGCTGGTGGGAAAATAAAATCCACTTTTCCTTGGGAATCACGCGGATCAGGTCCTGTTCGATTTTTTTTGCGTCGGTCTGGCGCGACAGGTCGAGCCGTTCGGAGAGCCGCGTGACGTGCGTATCCACCACCACTCCGGAGGCGATGCCGAAAGCCGTGCCCAGCACTACGTTCGCGGTTTTTCGCGCCACGCCCGGCAGCGTCAGCAGCTGCTCCATCGTCCGAGGCACTTCGCCGCCGAACTCCTCCACGATTTTCTTGCTTGCGCCCAGGATGGATTTCGTCTTGTTGCGGAAGAAGCCCGTGGGCCGGATGTCCTGTTCGAGTTCGGCGGGATTGGCAATTGCAAAATCCCGTGGCGTGCGGTATTTCGCGAACAGGGTCTTGGTGACCTTGTTCACGCGCTCGTCCGTACACTGCGCCGAAAGAATCGTGGCGATCAGGAGTTGAAACGCAGTTTCATGGACCAGTGCGCAGTTTACGTCCGGATATGCTTCATCCAGTTTTTGCAGAATCGCGCGCACGCGCTGCGGATTGGTTCCGGCACGTTGCGGAGCGCGGGCGCGCGCTGCGGGCCTTTTCGTCTGCCGCGCGGCAGTTGAGGATTTGATTTCTTCGCGGTGTGGGATACCGCTTTCGTCGTTTTTGTTTTTTGTTTTTTCATCGCGGCGTACTCGAATTAATCCGGCGGATGAATATAACACAGGCGAGACGCGTCAGGCCGGGCGGGCTTGAGGCGCGGCCTGGAGAAACTCCAGAGCTTTTTGAAACGCTTTCCCGCGGTGGCTGTGCAGGTTCTTTTCCTCGCGCGAAAGTTCCGCGTATGACTTTCCCATGGCGGGAAAGAAAAAAACCGGATCGTAGCCGAAGCCGTGATCTCCTCGCGGCGCATCCAGGATTTCACCTTCGGCGGACGCGGAAAACAGGCCGAGGACGTCACCTGCCTTGGCCAGCGCAATGACGCACACAAAATAAGCGCGGCGGCTCTCGCCCTGCATCCCGCGCATTTCGCCAAGCAATTTGCGGATGCGGTCCGCGTCCGAAGCTCCCGGCCCGGCATAGCGCGCCGAATGCACTCCCGGGGCGCCGCCCAGCGCCGGCACCACCAGGCCCGAATCGTCGGCGATCACGAGTGCCGCTCGAATATCGGCTGTAGTGCAGGGCTTTTCCCGCGGCATTTTCGGCGAATGTCGAAAATCTTTCCTCGAAGGGGTGGATCGCATCGAAGCCTGGGAGCAGCTCAATGTCGAAGGAAGCGCCCGCCGCCGAAGCCAGCGCGCGATACTCGCGCAGCTTGCCTTCATTCGAGGACGCGATGAACAGCCGAAGCGGCTTACTTTGCGTGGGCACGGAAATCGGTCTGTACCAGCGTGGATTGGCTCTCGGTAACGCGGCGAATCCCGGTGGCCGCCAGCGCGAGGAGATCCTGCAATTCAGCACCGGCAAACGGCTGGCCTTCGGCGGTGGCCTGCACTTCCACGAATTTTCCGCCTCCGGTCATCACCACGTTCATGTCGACTTCCGCGCGCGAATCTTCCTCGTACGCCAGATCGAGCAGCGCCACGCCGTCCACAATCCCAACGCTGGTGGCCGCAACGGAATCGACCAGTGGAAGCGCCTTCAATATCCCGGCGGCGACCATGCGCTGCATCGCCAGCGTCATGGCCACGTACGCGCCCGTGATCGACGCCGTGCGCGTCCCGCCATCGGCCTGGATCACGTCGCAATCCAGCCACACGGTTCGTTCTCCAAGTTTTTTCTGGTCGGTGATCGCGCGCAGCGACCGTCCAATCAGCCGTTGAATTTCCAGGGTGCGTCCCGACGGGCGCCCTCGCATGGACTCGCGCGCCGTGCGCTGTTCGGTGGCGCGCGGAAGCATTCCATACTCGCCGGTCACCCAGCCCTTTCCCTGGCCCTTCAGGAACGACGGGACCCCGTCATCCACCGTGGCCGTGCAGATCACGCGCGTGTTGCCGATTTCGATGAGCACGCTTCCTTCCGCGCTGGTGATAAAGTCCGGCGTCAACTTGATTGGGCGCATCTGATCGGGGGCGCGTCCGTCGCTTCGCAAATTTCCTCCTCGAGACATGGATGGAGTTTGACTTTTGCCAGCTTCAGTGTCAACTACGGGAAGTGTTCGGTGTGCACGAAGGTTCGCTATGCATCTGGAACCGCTCCGCGAACTGGAACTGGCGCGCAAGACTGTTATGATGGCCGTCGGGCTGCCCATGAAGAATCACGAGATCAAAAACGTCGAGTCGATTTGCGGATGACTCGCTTCCTCCCGCGCATATTGGACGATTCCCGGAGTGGCAGCTTCAATGAGGAAACGGAACGTCTTTTTGCCTATCATCACGCCACAAAACATACCTACCATTCCGTTCGGTCGAGCGCGCACTTCCTCGATTGGCGAAATCAACCCGACCCGTTTCGCACCTACGATGGCGCTCCGAGCATTGCGCTTCCTCCCGTGCAATCCTTGCAGAACATGGGAACATTCGCCGCCATGGCCGCGCTTTCGGAAGCCGACAAAATATTCCCGGATAAAAAATCAGGCGAGCAGCAACAAATACAATTGAACCTGGCCTGGCTCAGCAGCCTTCTCTGGCATTCGATGGCCGTCAGCGCATGGAAGAAGGTTCCGGGCGGAGACCATCGCTATAGCTTGCGCGTGAACCCTTCCTCGGGAAATCTTCACCCCACGGAAACGCATCTGGCACTGCGCGGGTTCACGGGTGTCGAGGACGGCCTGTATCATTACCGCGCCGATCGACACGCGCTCGAACTTCGCAGTCCCGGCGCATGGGCCGGGCAGCTCTCGCAATCCCTGGAAATTCCATGGGCGGCGCAATCGCTGTTGATCGTGGGGCTGACATCGATTTTTTGGCGGGAGGCCTGGAAATATCGCGACCGCGCCTACCGCTACTGCTGCCACGATCTGGGGCACGCGATGACAAGCCTGCTGCTGGCGGCGCGCGCGCTGGGAGTTTCGGGCGGAGCAGTCGCTCACTTCGCGGATTTGCGCATGACGAATGCGCTCGGCCTGACCGGAGGCGATGAAGCGCCAATGGCGTTTCTTGTGTTTCCCCCCGCAAATTCCGCCGCACCTGCGCCAGGCGCCCCGCTTCCGGAGAAAATGTTCGTCGGAATTCCGAATGAATTGTCTTCGGAAGAAATTCCGTACGAATTGCTGATGGGAATGCATCGTGCGACTATTTTGAGAGATTCCGCGGGCCCGGTGCCTGTGTCGCCGGCGATTCACTCCACCAAGAATCGGAAGCCCTTGCCAATGCCGGACCCCGCGCGCGACGCTCCCCTGGGAGAAACCGTACGGCGGCGGCGTTCCGCGCTGGATTTCGATCCCCGCACCCCGCCCATGCCGCGCGAGGATGCCGAGCAGATCCTGGATTTTTCCACGCGTGATTGGCCGGCGGACTGGCGCGGGAATTTCCGTGGCCCTTCGTCGCAAGTCGAACAAGGAGCCGATTTCATCGCCCTGTACCTCTATATCCATCGCGTGAGGGGCTGCGATCCCGGCGTCTACCAGTGGGACTCGACCGCGCGCCGCTTGGTGCAGCTGCATCGCGGCAGTGTCGAGCGTGTGGCGGCGTTCCTGAGCCTCGAGCAGCCGCTTGCAGGAAATTCCTGCTTCAGCGTTTCGATGATTGCGGATTTGGCCAAGGCCGCGCATGTTTTCGGCAATCGCGGCTACCGCTATGTCTATTTTGAAGCGGGGGCAATCGGACAGAGGCTCTACCTGGGCGCGGAAGCGCTCGGCTGGAACGCCACCGGGATCGGCGCATTCTATGACGACGATGTGCACCGCTATCTGGGGTTTTTGGAAGAAGACGCCGGCCAGGTCACGGCCTCGGTAGACGCGGCGGAACGAAAGTCGCTGGTCATGCTCGATTCACCTGCCAGTCGCAACTTCGCGGAACGAGAAGCTGCGCCGGCTGAGTTACCGCTCACGAGCTCGGGTCCAGACGAGAAGATCGCTCCGCTCCAGGATCCCCAAACGCTGCCGCAGCAGGTGATTTATCATTTTGCTGTCGGCCGAGCCATCCCCGACCCGCGCATCGAGGCCTGAAACTGCATGGTTGGAATTTTAGTTCACGGCGACAATCACTTTATTGTACGCGGCCCATTGCCTGATCGAGCGGCGTCGCTCGCTCTCGCGCGGCATTGGTCGATCATCCAGATTGGGCGGACCACTCCCGAATCTTTGCGTGCCTGGACCATATCCACGCGCGAGTTCCGGGAAAATCTGGAACGGGCCGTGGTCGTTCCCGGCGAAAGTGAAATTTCTGTTGCTGTGGGAAAGCTATTGGACGAGATGGAGGCCAGGGGGATTACGATTCACAATTCCGATTCCGACGATTGGTGACGAGCATGGCGACTCACCCTCGCCGCGCCTGCGCCACCATTTCCACCAGCACGGTTCTGGCATCCGCGGGAGTGCGCGCCTCCCGCAAGAACGCGATGCGCACGTCGCGCATCCCGTCTTTGGTCTTCAAGCGCACGTGAAAGCCCAGCCGGTCCACTGCAGTCATTGCCGCTTCCTCGGATTCCACCCCTGCAAACGCGCGCGCCAGCAGAATGAGCGAATCCGCGTGATCGCTATTCATGTGCTGGACGATCCCTGCGGCTGCGTCGGCCAGCGGATCGGGTTCGCCGCGGTCGTAGTCCGCCGCGGAAACCCAGCCCATTACGCCGAATCCGCCCACGTAGTAGACGTTCACCACATCCATGCGACAAAAAGAAAAATCCTCAAAGTCCACCCAGTATTTGCTGTTTGCGTAACGTTCCAGATAGAGTTTCCGCGCTTCGGCCACATCCGGCGCCGGCACCGGCAAAACGTTTCCGATCAATGTGACTCGAGAAGCGCCAAGAGGATCGCCGCCGGCATCCGGCTGCGTCACCAGAAGGCTGGCGCGCGGGTCCGCCTGCATGTTTTGCGTGTGCATGGCCATCGTGCTCACCAGAAAAATCGGGCGCCCGCGATCGTCCAATCCGTAGGGCATCACCGATCCAAACGGAAACCCCGGCTGCTTGCGCGATTGCGTCGAAAGACTCCCGATTCTTCCCAAGTGCATCAGCGTACGCGCCCGCTCGGCAAATGCAGGCTCGGGAATCGGTGGCGCATTGCTCGGTGCTCTGGGCCCTGCGTGTTTTCCTGATGGTGTGGATGACATGAATGCTCTCCTGCTTGGCGTCGCAGTTTTCTCGAAGAAGTAAAGCGTTGTCATTCCGAACGAAGTGAGGAATCCCTCTTTCTATTGCATGCAAACCACGAGAGATTCCTCACTTCGTTCGGAATGACAACGTAAAGAAAGTATCGCAACCCGGTCAGCCCATGTTCATGGTTTTACTGGCGCGGAAGGTGCCGGTCCTGTTGGTTTACTTTGCCCCGCGCCTGCGGCTGCGGGCGCGGCAGGCGCGGTGACCGCGGACGGGGCAGGAACGGCCGCAGCAGGAACCGCCGGAGCGGCATCCGGCGCCGGAGAAGGAACAGGGAAGAGTCCGGAAAGATCCAGGTGCCCCGCGAGCGTTTCCGCATCCTGCCCGTGAATCAGGATTTTCAGTTTTTGAATGCCGGTCTTATTCGCGCCCAGTGTTTGTACGATGGAATCCACTGCCAATTGTTCGCTGAGGATTCCTGACGGCGTCGCGCTCTGCACCACGTCCGAGAAATCGGCGATGGCCGTGCCATCCGGCTGGATGTAGAACGCCAGCAGAGTCGCGTCCGCAGGCAGCGTGCGGCGCTCCGGAGCCGGAGCCATGATGATCAGCGCGTTCAGCAACTGCTTGGAGCGCTCGACCGGATCGGCGGACAGCGGAATTTCGACGGTCGCGCCATCGAGCGAATTGGGCGACGACGCGGAAAGCCAAAACATCTGCGCCCGGACTTTCACGTCGGTCGGGGTCGAGATCGGAACCTGCATCACTTCGCGCCGCGCCTCATCCTCGGTTTTCGGGCTCTTGCTCATCCGCTGGATGGCGCGCCGCAGACCGGGCAATGTAATCAGGCCGGCCACGACCAGCGCGATGAGAATCACGATCGTCGTCTTAAGTCCTCGCGACACGATTCTACTTTCCCCCCGATTCGTAGATGATACGAAACGCCGCCACCGCGCGCGCAACGCCGTCGGCAACCGCGGGGGCCATTTGGTCGAGCGGTCCGCGATCCGGCAGGCTCACGCTCGACACCTCGATGGCCACGGCCGGCGCGGCGACAGTCCGCAATTGCCGCACCGGCGCTACCAGCGGCGTTTCCGGCGAGCCGCGAAAACGCTGAGCCATCTGGATTTGGATGAGTTCCGCAAGCCGGCGGCTCAGATCGAGCGAGCCGGCTTGCGCGCGGTCCCAGGGGATGAGCCCCGTGCGCGGCGCGGGCGGAGTTGTTCCCTGCGGCTCGGAATACACGCGCACGCTGCCCGGCTGTCCGGTGGAAGAAACGTGAAGCGTGATGAAAATAACGCCGCGCTGGGCGTTGGCCGTCCTGGAGCGATCGTCGAACGAGGGATCCTCATTGGCCGCGCGCGTGAGGATCACGCGCAGGCCTTGCCCTTCGAGGGAAATACGCATCAGGCGCGCAAAACTCAAGACGACGTCGCTCTCGGAAATGCCCGATGATCCGCGCGCGCCCTGATCCGCGCCGCCATGCGCCGGGTCCAGGACCACTACGGAAAGAGTGTGAGTCGGCGGCGCAGCCGGTTGTACCGGAACCACCGCGGGGGCTTGCCCCGGAACTTGCGGCGAGGCCTGTTCGGGCGCCGGCGCCGCCGGGGCTTGCGCCGTTTGCGCGTTTGCCAAGAGCAGCGGGGCGGCAGCGGCGATGAATAGGAACGGGAAGAGAATCAGTCTGCGACGCACGTTCACGAGGATACCAGAATCGCGCCGCGCGCGAGAAACGCGATGCTTGCCGGTGGCGCGGAATTCAAAACCCTCGGAAAAATTCTTTCTTGCCGTAATTCCGAGTTTCAGAAAGGGTCGGGCTAAACTCCGCGGGGAATCTCTCTTCGATTGAGCAGCAGGAACAGAGGGATTCCCCGGCAAGAGGCATGCCTCGACATAACGGTATTCTTATTTTTCCCAAAATACTGGAAACCCTTCCCACAAGAGGCATGTCCGCATGCCGACGCACCAGGCCACATCCGATTCTCAACCAGCCGCGCTTCAAATCCGCAATGCCGGGAAATAAATTCTAATCGAAGACCACTGTCTTATTTCCGTGCAGGAGCACGCGGTTTTCCAGATGCCATCCGACAGCCCGTGAGAGAACGATTTTTTCCAGGTCGCGCCCCTTTTGTTCCAAGTCGCGGACGGCATCGCGGTGGGAGATGCGGATCACGTCCTGCTCGATGATCGGACCGTCGTCGAGCGTTTCGGTGACGTAATGCGCCGTGGCCCCCAGAAGTTTCACGCCTCGATCGAACGCCTGGTGATACGGCCTGGCCCCCAGAAACGCCGGCAGAAACGAATGATGGATATTAATGATGCGCTGCGGGTAAGCCGCGATGAATTCCGGGGACAGCACCTGCATGTACCGCGCAAGCACAATCAATTCGATGCCGCGGCTTTCCAGCAATTCGCGCTGGCGCCGTTCGGCGTCCGCTTTATTATCGCGGCGTAACTGGAATCTCGAAGAAAGGAATTCCGTAGAAATCGGCGTGGCGTTTCGCATCGGGATGGTTGCTGACGATCAGCGGAATTTCGCAGGCCAATTCGCCCGAGTGCCAGCGGTACAGCAGGTCTATCAGGCAATGATCGTACTTGGAAACCAGCAGGGCCACGCGCTGGCGGTCGGTGGAAAACGCCAGCTGCCATTTCATTTCCAGGCGCTCGGCGATCGGAGCAAAGTGTCGGGCCAGACCCTTCGGCGGAATCTGAAATCCGTCGAGGTCCCACTCGATGCGGGCCAGGTACAGGCCGACTTCCGCGACCTGGTGCTGCTCAAAGTGGAGAATGTTTCCGTTCGCGCGGAAAATAAAATCCGCGAGCGTGGAGTCCAGACCCTTGCGGTCCGGGCACTGCACGCGCAATATGGCGCTGTTGGTCACGATTACTCCGCTCGATGCTGGATTGTAACGAAGAAATATCCGCTTGACGGGTTATCCCTTCGCGTTCATCTTTCTTGATTGTCGCACGCAATACGTTCTTCCGGAGGATGAATGGCATCGGATCAGGCGGCAAACGCAAGACATCTGTTTGACCTCACCGGCCGCGTGGCCGTGGTCACCGGCGGCGGCGCCGGGCTGGGCCGGCAGATGGCCGAGGGACTGGCGGAAATGGGCGCGAACCTGGTGCTGTGCGCGCGCAAGCAGGAGCGCTGCGAGCAAGCGGCGGAGGAATTGCGCGCTCTGGGCGTCGCCACGATGGCGATGGGGTGCGATGTCACCAAGCCGGAAAGCATCCAGATGGTAGTGGACGCCGCGATTGGCCGCTTCGGCGGGATCGACATCCTGATCAACAATGCCGGCACTTCCTGGGGCGCTCCCCCGGAAGAAATGGCGCTGGAGCAATGGAACAAAGTGATCGCCACGAATCTGACCGGGACATTTTTGTGCTCGCAGGCCGTGGGCAAAGTCATGATCGCCCAGAAGCGCGGAAAAATCATCAATATCGCTTCGATTGCGGGCATGGCCGGATCGCCCGAGGCGCTCGATGCCATCGGCTACAGCGCCAGCAAGGGAGGCGTCATCACACTGACGCGGGACCTGGCGCGCAAATGGGCCTCGCACGGAATTTATGTAAACGCTATTTCGCCCGGGTGGTTTCCCACGCGAATGTCCGGCGCCTTGATTGACCGCCATGGGGAAACGTTCCTGAAAAGCATTCCGCTGGGACGTTTCGGGAACGATCACGACTTGAAAGGGGCGGCCGTGTTTCTCGCTTCCAGCGCCTCCGATTACGTGACCGGACAAGTGCTGGTGGTCGACGGCGGCCAGACGGCGTGATGTTTTGCTCCGGGTTAGCAGCCAGCAGTAATTTCAAATCGAATTATCGTGGCCTGCAATTCTCTGTGTTCCCTGTGACCTCTGTGCTGAAAGATTTTCTCGACCAACCCGCAACCACCCGGCCCGGCGAGGAACTCCCCTTGCCGCCGCTCGAATCTTTTCTGCTTCAGCATTTCCCCTGCAGCAACGGCCCGCTCACCGCCGCTCAATTTCCCAGCGGCCATTCGAATCTGACGTACCTGTTGCGCCTGGGCGACCGGGAAATGGTCCTGCGGCGCCCGCCGTTCGGCAGCCAGGTCAAGACCGCGCACGATATGGGCCGCGAGTACCGCGTGCTTTCCAAACTGCACGCCGCCTATCCCGGCGGCCCCGCGCGTCCTGCTGTATTGCGACGATCTTTCCATTCTGGGCGCGCCGTTTTATGTGATGGAGCGTCTTCGCGGAATCATTTTGCGGAAGGATCCGCCGGGCGCTTTGAATTTCACGCCGGAAATCGCACGCCGCTTGAGCGAATCATTCCTCGACAATCTCGCCCGTTTGCATTCGCTCGATTACCAGGCGATCGGCCTCGGCGATCTTGGCAAGCCGCAGGGATATCTCGAGCGCCAGGTGCGCGGCTGGATCGAGCGCTACCACGCTTCCCGAACTCACGATTTGCCCGAAGTTGAAAAAATTTCCATTTGGCTGAACCAACGAATTCCCGCCGCCAGCGATGCCGCGCTCATCCACAACGACTATAAGTACGACAACCTGGTCCTGGACCCGGCCGACATTACTCAAGTGGTCGGCGTCCTGGATTGGGAGATGAGCACGATCGGCGATCCGCTCTCCGATCTGGGCACGGCGCTGGCGTATTGGGTGAATGCGAAGGATCCGGAAGAATTGCTGGAGTATCCGGTCGTGCCCGTCGAATTATCCCGGCAGCCTGACGCGCGCGCAACTGGTCGAGCGATACGCGCACATCACCGGGCGCGACGTTTCGTCCATGGCCTTCTATCTGGCCTTCGCGCGATTCAAAGTGGCCGTCATCTACCAGCAGATTTACTACCGCTACCAGCAGGGGCTTACCCGCAGATCCGCGTTTCGCCGCGCTGACGGAAAAAGTGCGGCGCCTGGTGCGATGCTCGCTGCAAACCATCGAAACCGGATACGATCTTGAATTTTGTTTGTGAGAAACATTTGCGAAGGCAGATTACTCGGATAATAGCGGACAATCCATTCCGCGACGCAGCACGGTTTTGCTCGCGCCTGCGCTTCGACGGAAATGCCGAAGATCAGCTTCAACACAATCGGAAAGTTCCTTGAACGATTGCAGCGTGACGCGCGCGCGAATCTCGGTGCCGGAGCGGACCGGGGCGGGGAAGCGCACGCGGTTCAAGCCATAGTTGACGGTCAAGCGGACATCGCGGGGAACGTCAATCGCTTGCCGCAAGAAATATCCGAGCAAGGAAAGTGTCAGGAATCCGTGGGCAATCGTCGCGCCGTAGGGCGATTCCCGGCGGGCGCGTTCCGGATCCAGTGTGAATCCACTGGCGGTCTTCGGTCGCATCCGCAAACTGCCGGATGCGGTCCTGCGTGATCGGCAGCCACTCGGTCGCGGCGATTTCGACGGCCTACAAGTTCTTTCAGCGATTGCAGAGTTTCGAGCTCGAGAGGCGGCATGGAGTTCAGTGCGTCGCGGGCGGCGTCGAATGCTTCCTGAGTTCGAGTTTGGCGATGCTTTCGATGTGCACTTCGTCGGGCCCGTCGGCAAGCCGCAGCGTGCGCACCAGCGCCCAGGCTTCGGGCAGAAACGTGTCCTGCGAAACGCCCGCGCCGCCGTGCGCCTGGATGGCGCGGTCGAGCACGCGCAACGCGATATTCGGCGCGACCACCTTGATCATGGCGATTTCGGCGCGCGCCGCTTTATTTCCGACTGTGTCCATCATGTAGGCGGCCTTGAGCGTCAGCAGGCGCGCCTGCTCAATTTCCATTCGCGATTTCGCGATGTCCGCGCGGATCGTGCCCTGTTCGGCAATCGGCTTTCCGAAGGCCACGCGCGATTGCACGCGCCGGCACATCGTTTCCAGCGCGCGCTCGGCGGCGCCGATGCATCGCATGCAGTGATGGATTCGCCCGGGCCCCAGCCGCCCCTGCGCAATTTCAAATCCGCGGCCCTCCCCCAGCAATAAATTCGCCGCGGGCACGCGCACATTCTCGAACGTGACTTCGCCGTGGCCGTGCGGCGCGTGGTCATATCCGAAGACCGTCAACAAGCGCTCGATCCGGACTCCCGGAGCATCCATGGGAACCAGAATCATCGACTGCTGCTTGTGCGGCGGCGCGGACGGATCCGTTTTCCCCATGAAGATGGCCAGCTTGCAGCGTGGATCGCCCGCGCCGGTCGACCACCACTTCCGGCCGTTGATCACGTATTCGTTCCCGTCGCGCACGATACTGGCGCGGATATTGGTGGCGTCGGACGAGGCCACTTCGGGCTCCGTCATCGTGAAACACGAACGGATTTCTCCCGCCAGCAGCGGTTTCAGCCAGCGCTCTTTCTGCTCGGCGGTGCCGTAGCGCGCGAGCACCTCCATGTTGCCGGTGTCGGGCGCCGAGCAATTGAATATTTCCGGAGCCATTTCGCTGCGCCCCATGATTTCGCACAGCGGCGCGTACTCCATGTTGGTCAGCCCCGCGCCGTTCTCGTCATTGGGCAAGAAGAGATTCCAAAGCCCGGCAGCGCGCGCTTTCACTTTTAACTCTTCCACCACGCGCGCAGGCGACCGTCGGTCACTTTCGATTTCATCGCGGTAGCGCCGCTCGTTCGGGTAGACGTGCTCGTCCATGAAGGACTGGAGGCGCTGCTGGAGTTGTTTCACTTTGTCGCTGGATTCAAAATTCATCGTTGGAATGGCCCGTGGTCGTGCGGAGTTCATAGTTTGCGAAAAAATCAAACGTTGTCATTCCGAACCCGTCCGAGTGAGAAATCCATCCGTTCGGAATAACGCGTGAGCAGGGTTTTTCCCGCGGCCTGCAATGCCCGTTTTACGCCGTTACATCGCCGCCTTGAGTTCCGCGTACACCTGGCCGATGAAACGGTCCGCCATGCGGTCTCCGTTCGGCGCGGCCGGCAGGACCTTCGAGTCGAAATCAGCGGTGACGTGCGCCGCGAGGACTTCATCCGAGCTCTTGCCCGCCTTGACCATCTTGGCCACGCGATCGCGAACCCCAAGGATCATGTCGCGATGCGCAACCACCGCCATTCTGTCCACGTTTGGGCCGTGTCCCGGAATAATCTTGGTGTTCGGGCCCGCCAGCGCGATCACCGCGGCCAGTCCGGAAATCATTCCATCCAGCGAGCCGCCGTTGGCGCGGTCGATGTTCGGATATCCGATGGAGCGGAAGAAATCGCCAGTCATGATGACGTCCGCGTTGTGAAAGTAGACGATCGTGTCGCCATCGGTGTGCGCCTTTCGTATGGGGATGAGGTCCACTGTTTCACCGTCCATATGAAAGGTAAGCTTATTTTCATAGGTGACCATCGGAAGACCGATCTCCGGAGAGGGCGTGCCCGGCTGGCCGTTTGGCCCGGGGGCGGGATGCATCAGGCGGTCGCGCAATTCGTCGCGCGCGAAGATCGTCGCGCCCATTTTGCCAAGGTTTGCGTCGCCGCCCGTGTGGTCGCCATGCACGTGCGTGTTCACCACGTAGCGGATCGGGCCCGGAGAAATCTGCTTGATCGCCGCGACGATCCGGTCGGTGAGCGGCGCGAATTGGGTGTCCACCATGAAGGTGCCGTCCGGCCCGACGAGCACGCCGATCGTCCCGCCGCGGCCGTCCACTGTGTAGAAATTGTCCGTAACTTTATTCGTCTTGATCACCGTCTTGCTGTCATCGACCGGCGCCTGGGCCCATGCGGAAATCGCGCCAACGAAAAACAAAGCAATCAGCGCGGAGAACAGCGCGTACGAGCGTCGCATTCGCGAATTCTTCATTGGTTCATGCTCCTGGATGTAGCGTCCTGGCTTACAGGTCCGAGAGTATATACCAAACGGCCCCTCCGGGCGCACGCGGGAAGATTTGCGAGGCGCGCCGCGCCCCGGGCACGAATCCTCGCGCCCGAGGCTCCTTTTGCATGAACCCCGGCGCAATTTCGGTGTATAGATATCCAGAATTCAGACATCAATCAAAAACCAGCCTGGAGGCAATATGAAACGCCTGCCGATATTTTTGCTGCTCGCCGTTCTGGCCGCTCCGGTCTTCGCTCAGCAGGGTCCCAGCGTACCCACGCTTCCGTTCGATACCGTTCCGAACCCACTTCATTATTCGATCGACATGAATTTTGGAGAAGTCCTCAGCGTAGCCGTGAACTCCAAGGGACACATCATCGTCCTCAATCATCCGGGAACAGCGACCGCGGGGCCGGTCTACGGCAACGCGACCACGCAGCTATTTGAATTCGACGCGGACGGCAAATTCATCCGCGAACTCGGACGAAACGTGTATGGCCTGGCGTATGCGCACTCGGTGCGCTTCGACAAGTACGACAATCTCTGGGTGGTCGACAAGGCCGCCATGTCCGTGGTGAAGTTCAATCCCGCCGGATACGTCACCATGAATCTCGGCCGGCGCGACGAAGGCCCCGATCAGCCGCGCTACCGCCGCGCTGACCCGCCACCTACGCCCGTCGACGGCTACTTCAACGGTTCCACCGACGTGGCCTGGGACAAGGACGACAACATCTACGTGGGCGACGGCTATTTCAACTCGCGCATCGCCAAGTTCGATAAGCACGGCAACTGGATCAAACAATGGGGAGGCCCCGGCACGGGCGGCGCGCATGCCGATGAAAATCCCGGGCAGATTCGCAACCCGCACAATATCGGCATCGATCGCGACGGCAATCTATATGTCGCCGATCGCGGCAACCGCCGCATCCAGGTGTTCGATCTCGACGGAAATTTCAAGAAATTCATCTTCCTGAACGTGCCCTATGACAAGCTGCGCCACCCGGTTCTCGGTAATCTCTCGCCGAATCCTCCGGATGAAACTTCTCCCTGGACGATTTGCATCACCAATGGCCCCACGCAATACCTCTACACCACCGATGCTGAGCCCGGGCGCCTGTACAAGCTGCAGCTGCCGGAGGGAAAGATTCTGGGCGTGTGGGGCGAATCCGGCCACGAACTGGGGCAGTTCAACTGGGCGCATGGCGTTGCCTGTCCGTCGGACGATCTCCTTTATATCGCGGACATGAACAATTGGCGCGTGCAGAAGCTGGTGACAAGAGGGAAGAGGTAAGAATCGCGTGAGCGGAAAATAAAAACGCCCTGTGCTCGGAGAGCACAGGGCGCCTTTTTATTCCTGATTGTCGAAGATTACTGCGCGAGTTCCAGCAGCACGAACGATCCCGGGATCTGCTCGGGACGCGGCCGCGGATTGTCGGGTGTCGGAGCCGGCGCGGGACGGAAATCAGCCGTTTCCGTGAAGACGTGGTGCGTCTTCAGGTCAAGGGCCATCGTGCGCGAACCGAATTGCGTGTTCACGCTTCCGAGCGAGCTGTACTTGTCGGCCGAATCCTGGTGAATGACGGAAACCACGCCCTCGCGGCAGGAGGCAAAAATCAGCCCCGTGGCGGGATCGTAGCCGTCACCGTCCGGATCGCCGCCGATCGGTACGGAAGCAACCACCTTGCCGTTGTCCGCATTGATCGCGACCATCCATTTATCGCACACGGAAAACAGGCGGCTGTGCGCGGCGTCGTAGGCCAGCGCCGAGGGCTCTTCGCAGGGCGCCTCGGGCCAGGTGCCCGTGACTTGCAGCGTTTTCGTGTCGAATTTCTGGAGGGAGCTCTTGTCTTCGATGTTGATGAACATGTTGCCCTTGCCGTCGAGCGCGGGTTCCTCGGGTTTTCCGGCAAGCTTTACCGTGCCGATCACCTTCCCGGTGGTGGCGTCGATTACCGTCGAGTCGGAGCTTTTGCCGTTGAAGGTAAACACGCGCTTGGTCATCGGATCATAAATGATGGAGTCCGGATTCTTGCCCGGGATGGGAATCACCGAGGTCGCCTTCAAGGTCTTCAGATCCAGGACGGTGACCGTGTTCGCATCCCCGTTGCTCGTGAAGCCCTTGCCCAGATCGGTTGCCAGGGCGACGCCGTGCATGTTCTTGGTGTTTTCCGCGGGGACATCTCCGATTACTTTCCCGGAGACTTCATCCACGACCATCATGTGGGAACCGCGCAGGACGTAGATGCGCTTGGCATCGGGATCCACACGCAGGTAGTCCCATCCGCCTTCACCGCCGACCGGTATTCTGCGGATGACTTTATATCCTCGTGCCCGCGGGAGCCGCGTAGATCGCGGCAGCCGCAACCAGCGCCAAGAGCCCCATGGGGGCAACCCGGCGTGACCATCCCAATAGCTTTTGTTTCATCATGCGAACGTTCTCCTTATCGTGAGCAGACAAGTTTTTGTTCCAACCCAAGGTCCTTACCCATAAGACTGCGAACAACCGGCTTCCCGTTCCAAAATCGAATCTCCCGCTCCCACTACGTCTACTACGCATCCGCCCTCCCGAAAGTTACACCGTTGCGCCTTTCTTATTCTTTGTCAAATAGAACTGCATCGCCGGCGTGACAATCAATGACAACACCATGGAGATCAGGATGCCGCCGATGACCGCGATGGCCAGCGGCTGCAGCATTTGCGATCCCGTGCCCAGGCCCAACCAGGCCGCAACAGCCAGCGGCAGCATGCCCGCCACCGCAGCCATGGCCGTCATCACGATGGGGCGCAGCCTGCGGCGTCCCGCCTGAATCATGGCCTCCTCGGGAGAAAATCCGAAGTGGATGAATTTCTGGTTGGCGTCCAGCAGCAGGATTCCGTTCTTGGCCACGATGCCGATGACCATGATCAGACCCATGCGGGACGAAATGTTAAATGTCGTCTTCGTGATCAGCAGCGCGAAGAACACGCCCGATGTGGAAAGAATCGCCGAGGAAAGAATGGCGATCGGCGCCGAGAAGCTGCGGAACTCAAACAGCAGCACGATAAAGATGAGCACGATGGCAAGCACCAGCACCGTGTCCAGATCGGCTGCCGATTTCCGTTCTTCTTTGTACGTGCCGCCGTAATCGACGCGGATGCGTCGGCGGCAAATGCATGTCCGCCACCATCTTTTGAACGGCTGCGACGCCCGTGCCCAGGTCCACGCCTTCCAGGCGCGCCGTGACTTCCTTCTCCTGTTGCAGGTTGTCCCGGAGAATTTCGGTCTGCCCCGGCAGAGTCTGGATCGTGGAGAGCGCGCCAAGAGTAGCCGTGCCGCCGCTCGAATTGACCAGCATGGTGTTGCTCATGGCTTCGACCGAAGCCCGGTTGGCCGCCGGATACCGCACGCGCAGGGTGTACGGCCGGTTGTTGATGATGAGGGGGTTGGTCGCCGGCTCTCCATCCACAATCGCGGAGGCCACGGTGGTGAGCTGGTCGGTCGAGAATCCCGCCTTGGCTGCGGCTTGCGGATTCACGTTGAAGACCACCGCCGGCCCGCTGGTCGTGTTGTCGATTCCGTCTTCGATGTCCACGACCGGCTTCTTGTAGCCGACGGAGACCCGTTCCAGCGCGTCGGCGACATGCGGCGCCCAGGTGATCAACGTGTCCTGATCGGGCGAGAACAATTGCACGACCACGGGCTGAGGAGCGCCGGTCAGGTCCGAGATCATGTCCTGCAGCACCTGAGTGAATTCGACGTCCAGCGAAGGTTCCTCGGTGCGTTACTTTCGCGCGCACGTCGCTGATGATGTCGTCGATGCCGCGGCTGCGCTTGTCCTTCAGCTTGACGGCGATGTCACCCGTGTTCGGTTCGGTGACGGCCGCGAGCCCCAATTGCAACCCGGTACGGCGCGAGGTGTTTTCCACCTCGGGAACGGAGCGAATGATCTGCTCCACGTGGGTAATCACGCGGTTGGTTTCCTGCAGCGAACTTCCGGGCGGCATGACGTAGTCCAGAATGAACCCGCCTTCATCCATGTGCGGGAGCAGGTCGGTGCCCAGGGCGTTGTAGGAAACATAGGAAACGCCGATGAGAACCAGGCACATCGCGCCCAGCCATACCGGATGTTCCAGCGCCCGGCGCATCCAGCGTTCGTAGAAATCGATGATTTTTTCGAACAAGCCGCCCTTGAGCGATTCTTCTTCGGCGGCCATCATCTTCTTCATTCGCTCGAATTCCGAGAGTTCCACGACCGGCCCCTCGTCGTTCGCTTCGCGTACCCTTCGAGTGGCCGCGGCGAATCAGGTGAACGCCGAGGTTGGTGGACCAGGTAAGAGCGAGCGCCAGGGATGTGAGCAGCGAGACGCTCATGGCGATGGCCAGCGCGCGGAAGAACGTGCCGGTCACGCCGGTGATGGAGATCAGCGGGAGGAAGACCACGATCGGCGTCAGTGTCGATCCGATCAGGGGAACGGTGAGTTCCTTGAGCGCGCTGTTGGTGGCTTCCAGCGGACCCTCGCCTCCGTCGCGGTGCAGGACGATGTTCTCGACGACCACGATGGCGTCGTCGATCACCAAGCCGCTCGCTGCGGCCAGTCCGCCCAGCGTCATCATGTTGAAGCTCTGGCCCAGAATTTTCATCGCGATGAACGTAACCAGAATCGCGACCGGAATCACCAGCCCGGTCATCAGCGCCGTGCCCCAGTCCTGCAGGAATAGATAGATAATCAATCCGGCCAGCAGCAGCCCGATGATGATGGCATCGCGCACGCTGCCGATGGATTCCCGAACGATGTTGGATTGGTCGTAAAAGACGTTCAGTTCGACGCCGGCAGGAAGGTCGGATGCGAAGTTTTTCGATTTCCGCATGCACCAGGTTCGCCACTTCCACCGTGTTGCTGTCCGGCTGGCGGGCGACGCTCACCAGCACCGCCGGTTTTCCGTTGGCCGTGACCACCGTGTACGCCGGCGCGGAGGAATTGGTGACCGTGCCGATATCCTTGACCCGGACAGGGAGATCGTTGACGTTCTTGATCACCATGTCGCCAATTTCGTCGGTGGAATGGACCTGGGAATTGATCAGTCCCAGGAAGAGCTGGTGCTTCTCGCTGAGCAGCCCCGGGGAATCGATCAAGTTGGTTTTGTTCGCCGTATCCAGAATGTCCTGGATCGAGACCTTCGCTTTGAGCATGCGGCCCGGATCAGGCGTGATCTGGAATTCCGGCTCCTGCCCGCCCTGCACGATCACCGACGCCACGCCGTTCAAACGGTTCAGGCGCGGCTTGATGTCGTAGGTGGCGACTTCCCACAGCTGTGTTTGCGGGACCTTATCCGAGGTCAAGCTGTAGCCCAGAATCGGGAAGCTCGCGAAATCCAGCCGGTGCGATTCGATCTGCGCGGTGGAGGGAAGCGAACTCTGAATGCGCGCCAGTTCGGAGTTCACCAATTGCAGCGTGGTGACCATGTCCACGCTCCAGTTGAAGGACAAATCCACTTCGGCCGATCCGCGGCTGGTGGTCGAGCGGACATCCTCGAGGCCGGGAACGCTGTTGACGGCGTTTTCAATCTGGCGGGTGATGGTCACGCTCATCTGATCGATGGGCATGACGCCGTTGTCCACGCCGATGATGATGCGCGGGAAGTTGGTCGCCGGAAAGACGGCGATGGGCAGCGTCAGCGCTTCGTACGCGCCGACGATCGCCAGAGTCAGAATCAAAAAGATAATCGACTTGGAGTGCCGCGCGAACCAGTACTGCGACGCCTTGGATTCGCGCGGAGCCGGACCGACCGGGTTAGTTGACATGGAGATGCACCCTCCCCGGCTGGATCCGCTTGCAGCTCCGGCCCGAACTTGCCGCTGATTGAGAAGAGTGTCCCAAGATGAGTTTCATCCCTTCGCGCCGTGTGCTCATTATTCGTCATCCTCATCCGGCATTTTCGGCACTTGGACTTGAATCTTGGTTTTTGCCAGGACCGGATCGTCCTCTTTGTCCAGTTCGAACGCCCCAACGGTCACCACGCGTTCGGCGCCCTGCAATCCATCGGTAACTTGAATGTTGGCGCCGTCGCGGATGCCGGTCTTGACTTTCACTTTGTGGGGGACGTTTTGAGTGTCCAGCGTGATGACCGTAGTCAATCCGTCCGGGAGCGGTCAGCAAGGCCGCCACCGGAACCACGACAGTATTGGGCACGGTTTCGCCCACCATCGACACTTGCACGCTCGATCCGGGTTTCAGGCGGTCTCCCGGATTCGGCGCCGTAACCCAGACCTCAACCGTGGTGCTATTGGGGTCCAGCGCCGGGCTCACCATCGTGACTCTGCCCTTTACCGGCGCGCTCTGCCCGGGAACCATAATCGTGGCCGGGTCTCCCGCTTTCAGGCGGGAAGCTTCCTGCTGCGAAATATGCGAGCGAGCCACGATCTGCGACAAATCCATGACCGTGACCAGCGGCGCTCCCGCGGGAGCCGTTTCACCGGGGTAGAAAGGCCGGTCGGTCACCACGCCGTCGATCGGGCTGGTGATTTTCGTGTAGCTCAATTGCGCTTCGGCGTTCGCCGTATCGCCCTTGGCCGCGTTCAGTTGCGCTTCGGCCACCTTGAGGTCGGACTGCTTCTGCGCCAGGTCGTACTGCGTTTTGCGCCTGGATCTGGCTCAGCCGGGCGTCCTCCACATCCTTTGCCGAGACCGCGCCTTCCTTAAACATGGCCTGGCGGCTGTCGTAGAGCTTCTGCGCGGCGTCCAGCGACTGCTTGGAGAAGCCGAGGTCCTGCTGCGCCTTCTGGACCTCCATCTGGTAGGTCGCCTCGGCCTGCTGGTATCCGCCCTGGCTCTTCTGGTGCGCGCCGGCGAGATCCTGGTTTTCCAGTTCCGCGAGCAATTGGCCGGCCTTCACGTGGGTGCCGCGTTCCACGTAGAACTTCTTTACGGGCGAGACTACCTTGGGCACGATCGCCGCCTGATCCTTCGGATACAGGACCGCGTCCGCGTTGACCTTCAGCTGGATCGCTCCCTTTTGCGCGGCGTCGACCTGCACGGTGACTGTGGGCGTCACCTCCTCCTCCGCCGGGCTTCGAGCAGCCCCATAGGAACAGGCTCGCGACGGCCATGCCGGTGATTGCGAATACATGAGAGGCCCTGGATTGCCGGCCCGCTCTGTTGCTGTTCTTTCAAAGAAAAAAGCATCGCTGGGCTCCGATGTGTGGACTTGCTGTTGAGTTTTGTCATGCTTCAAAAGCTTCCTGTAATGGTCTGTAAAGCCGCCACGTGCCGCGCGATAGCGCGCTTGTGCATCGATGTAGGCGTTGCGCGCGGTGAGCAACGTGTTTTCCGCGTCGACCACTTCGGTCGCCGGGGACGCGCCGCCCTCGTACCGCAAATTCACCAGGCGCAGACTTTCCGTGGCGAGTTCCGCCGTCTTGCGCGATTCCTCGACCGCGTTGCGCGCCATGGCCGCTTCGTTGTAGGCGGCATAGAGTTCGCTGACGGCCAGCCGCTGTTCCTGGCTCAGCAGCGACTTCGCTTCCTGCTGCTTGTATTCCGCCTGATGCAGTTTGCTGCGCAGCGTGCCCCAATCCCAGACCGGGAGGGTGAGCGTGGCCGTCAGGAAATAGCCGAGGTTGGGAACCACCCCGACTTCCGGAAATGCAGCGCGGGCGCAACGCAGGCGCAAAGCAATTGGCTTCGATGCCGTATTCGGTGTCCACGGTGATCGTGGGCAGAAAGGCCATCTGGGCGGACTTTACGTCAAAATCCGACTGCCGCGCGGTCTCGATGGCCACGCGCATGTCCGGATTTTCCTTTTCCGCCATGGCTTGAATTTCGGAAAATCCCGGAAGGGCCTGGGCCGTATCGAGGTCGTCCACCACCGTGAAATTTTCATTGAAGGTGGGGAACAGCATCACGGCAAGATTCAGGCGCGCGTCCTCCATGGCCAGCCGGGCTTCGTCATACGCCGCCGCCTGAATGCGCTGCTGAATCTCCGCTTTGAGCGAATCGCTGTGCGAGCCTTGCCCCTGGTGCTCAGCCGATTGCGCCATGTCCAGAAAATGTTTCGCCTGTTCCAGGGCCTGTTGCGAGGAGGCGTATTTTCGCTGCGCGACGGCCAGCGCGTAGAAGTTCTTCGATACCGTCGCGGTCAACCCGCGCCGCGCGATTTCCGCCTTGGCATTGGCCAGGCCTCTGCCGGCCTTGGCCCGCTTATAGGCCGTGCCCATCAGCAATGCGGGAGAAACATCCACGTGGAGGTGCCCGTGTCGTGATATACGTGAATACCGTCGTTGGTCACGAATCTTCCGTCGGATATCTTGCCGCCGTCTCCCTGCGTGCCCAGGTATGCCGAGGTCGCGGTAATCGAGGGAAGCATGGCATTTCTGGCCTGCAGGCGGTCTTCATGCGCGCTCTTTGGCATCCAGCGCGGAGGCGATGAACGTGGGATCGTTCTTTCGCGCACGGTCCAGAGCGTCCTGAAAGGTGATGGTAATCGGCGCGCCCGCCTGGCCTGCCGTGGACGGCTGCATCAGCTTGACTTCCGAACCACCGGAACCCACGGCGCCCGCTTCCTGCGCCAACGCATTCGTGGCCGACAGCGCAAGACCAGCCGCCACCGAAAACACCAGCAAAAATAAAGTTCCCGCGAAGAGATTGAGCCTGCCGCGCAGGGCGCCTTTATGCTTTTCCATTGAACTTGGTTCTCCCATCCAGCGTGCAATGCTCATTCCGTCTCTCCCTTTCCATCTGGCCCCGCCGGTTGCGGCCGCCGCGCCGCAGCGAATACTAGTCTCCCTTTTCCCCAAAGGCAAATCTACAATTCTGGGATATCGTCCCTCTTGCAATTTACGGGAGGATAGCAATCTCACATTAAGATCATCTGAAAGAATTCTACTTGGCATGCTGGCGGGATGGTTCATCCGAATAGCCACCTCGAAAACGGCTTTGTGGGCCGCGCCTAAAGCATTTGTATTGTGGCGGCCACGGCTTTCAGGCGGGCATCTGAGCAGCTTGGAATCCGCAATCAGTCACTTCCCGACCCGCTGACAACCGAATTAGCAAAGCTTCCATGACTGAGTTATCTTAGCTGGCCAGTGTAAGGAGGGTTCTTGCGGCACTTCGGCGAATTTGCGGTGGGGATCCTCATTGGGTTCTTGGGAGGGCTATTTGGAAAGGGTGGGAGCGCCATAGCAACACCGTTGTTGAGCATGATTGGCGTTCCAGGCTTTATTGCCGTGGCTTCGCCTCTTCCCGCGGTCATTCCTGGCACACTGATTGCATCGGCGGCGTATTGGAAGTCGCGCCTACTGGATTGGGAGATTGTTCTCTGGAGCGTCGCCATCGGGGTTCCAACTGCGGTTCTCGGTTCCTTTCTCACGAAATTCACCGGTGACCGGCCGCTGCTAATCGCCACTGGATTGATGGTGCTTGGATTCGGTCTTTCATTTCTGCTTTCACCAAGAGAAGGAAAATCACAAAGGGCGGCGCCTTTCGGGAGCGACGGAATTCGGCCATCGAATTGGTGGTTCCGGTTGGTGATGATCTCGGCCGGCGTTGGGCTCATTTCCGGGCTTCTGGCAAACGGGGGAGGATTCCTGCTTGCGCCAAGCTATTCCCGATTCCTCGCGCAGCCGATCAAGAAATCTTTTGCATGCTCGCTGGCCGTGTCTGTCGTGCTGGCTATCCCCGGAACCATCGTTCATGCATATTTGGGGCACATCTTGTGGTCCGTCACCGGCTTGCTCGCACTCGGTTCGGTGCCGTTTTCATTCCTGGGGGCTCTGGTCGCGATTCGCACCGGAGCAGGCAAACTCGAACGATTATACGGCGCGGCGCTGACGATCCTGGGCCTATCCTTCCTTTTCCATCTGTAGGGCGAACAACCATCCGCTTCCGCGCGAACGCTAACTTCCATCCCGGATCACGCGGCAGGAATCGACGTCAAAGGTGACGTCTCCAATGGTCAACCGCGTCTGGTCGCGGAAGCTGGCGATAAAGCTCAAAAAATGCCAAACGTCGGAAAAGTTCGTCACCAGGCCGATGGACGCGCGAATCGAGCCCGCGCTTTTGTGGCCGCGTTCCTGCATCATGCGCACAAAACTGATCAAATTGATGTCGTTTCCCAGAGTGAATCCGGCGCGCATGTCTTCTTCCGTGAGTCCTTCCGCGATCTCGCCCGCGCCGGGATTGCAGAAGCATCCCGTGCGCAGGGAAATTCCCTCCGCGCCGGCAAGCTCCTCGACGCGCCGGTAATCCAGCAATCGCCCTTCCGGATCGTAGAGATTGAGCGTCACGGTGCCGCCGCGCGATGCCGTGGAGGTGGGGCCATAAATACGCACCATGGCGCGGCCATTGGTGTGCCGCAGCGCGAGCAATTCATCGAGAAGCCAGCCGGTAAGGCAGCGAACGCGCTCCGATATTTTCTCCATCCCGATGGCTTGCAGATGGCGCAGGCCGATTTCCACCGCAGGAATCGACAGATAATTCAGCGTGCCATCTTCAAACGCCCCCTCGTTCGGGGAGAGAACGTGAGCCTGGCCCTGGACCGAGGCAAAGTTTACGGTGCCCCCCGCGAACCACGGACGTTTCAGCGCCTTGAAGGAAGGTTTGCGGATCAACAGCGCGCCGATGCCCGTGGGGTAGCCGAACATTTTGTAAAAAGAAATGGTCACGAAGTCCGGCTGCACGGCCTGCAAATCCAGGCGATTGGTGGGCACGAAGGCGGCCGCATCCAACAGCACGCTCCATCCTTTGCTTTGCGCCTTCGCCACCAGATCGAGCGGATGCTTGACGCCTGAAAAATTCGATTGCGCCGGGAACGCGAACAAGTTGGGGAGAGACGGATCGGCCTTTTCGAGCGACTTTTCCAGCCGCTCGAGATTGATTTGCAAGCCCGGCATGGTGAGCGGCGCGTAGGCGACATCCGCGCCTTTGGCCCGCGCGAACTCGCGAATTCCGTTGACGGAATTGTGATTGTCGAATGTCAGCAGGTAGCGGCTTGCGGGAGTAAACGGAAAAGATTCACCTAGCAGCTTCAACGCACCGGAAGCGTTTTGCGTGAAGACGAGAATGTAATCGTTTCCGGCGTTGAAATAATCGAGCACCGCGCGGCGCGTGCGCTCGACGTGTTCGGTCATTGCCGCCGATGTTGGATTGGCCGAGTGCGGATTGCCGAAAACGCCGGAGCGCAGCAGGTCGAGATGTTTTTCGAGTTGCGATTCGGCGTACAGCGAACCGCCGGTGTAATCGAGGTACACTTGGCGGCACTCGTCCAGGCGGCGGTACTCGGAGGCGCGCAGCCGGTCGAGCGATTCGGTCTCGACGTAGCTCGGGTACCGCTCCACAAAATCCGCAGCGGCCTCATCCAACTGCAATCGTTCGCGGGCGTCGCTTCTCAGCATCCACCAATATTATGCTTTTACGCCCGCTTTGCGAAGGATGGCCATCATCGGACACCAGTTCGTAAACGCCGACTGGAACAGATTCAACCCGACGAACCCGGTGAATAGAAACCAGTACGGGCTTACGTAGTATCCCAAAGCAACCGAGAGCACGACGAAAAAGCCCGCGATGAGCCTGAGATAGCGATCTACTGTCATGGTGCTGCCTCCTATTTAATCTGCCGGAGCGAAATCGGCGCCGCTCTGTTTCGCGACTCTGTCACTTTCACTGCCGCGCTGGCTCAGGTAATAGAGAACCGGCACGGTCATGCGCGAAAGCACGGTCGAAGCAACCTCGCCCGCCATCAGCGAAATCGCGAGTCCCTGGAAGATCGGATCGAAGAGTATCACGCTCGCGCCCACCACCACAGCGGCCGCCGTCAGCAGCATGGGGCGGAACCGCACGGCGCCGGCGTCTACCACGGCTTCCTTCAGCGGCATTCCGTGCGAGCGGCGCAGCTCGATGAAATCCACGAGAATGATCGAATTGCGCACAATAATTCCCGCGCCGGCAATGAATCCGATCATCGACGTCGCCGTGAAAAACGCTCCCATCAGCGCATGAGCCGGAAGAATGCCCACCAGCGTCAGCGGAATTGGCGCCATGATCACCAGCGGCGTGACAAACGATTTGAACCAGCCTACGACCAGCACATAAATTAAAACCAGTACGGCGGCAAACGCCAGCCCCAGGTCGCGAAACACTTCCACAGTGATGTGCCACTCGCCGTCCCACTTCATCGCGTAGCGGCCGGTATTCTCCGGCAGCGTTGTGCCCTTGTACTGGCGCACCTGGTAGCCGTCCGGCAATTGAATTTTGTCGATGGCGTCGCTCATCTGCAGGATGGCGTACACCGGGCTCTCGACCACGCCCGCGACGTCGCCCGTGACGTAAACCACGGGCCGCAAATTTTTGCGGTAGATGCTCTGATCGATCGTGGTCTGCTGGACATTGGTCACTTCGCCGAGCGAAACTTGCGCCCCGTTAGCTCCGGGCAGTTTCAACGCGCCGAGGTCCGCCATGCTGGACCGGTCCGCGCGCGACAATCGCACTTCGATCGGGATGTCTTCGCGCGACGCCGGATCGTGCAGCAGCCCGGCGGGAGTTCCGCTCAATCCCGTCTGGATCGTGCGCGTGACTTCCGCCGCGGAAATCCCATGCAGGGCGGCCTTCGCGAGATCGACGTTCATCTCGTACTTGGTTTGTGGGTCTTCCACGTACCAGTCCACGTCCACCACTCCCGGCGTGTCCTGAAAGATCTTTTTGATTTTCGCGGCGAGTTCGGTCTGGCCCTTGTAGTCCGGGCCATAAACTTCTGCCACCAGTGTCTGCAGCACGGGCGGGCCGGGAGGAACCTCGGCGACTTTTATCCGCGCGCCAAACGGCGCGCCGATCTTGTCGAGTTCCGGCCGGAAGCGCCGCGCGATTTCGTGGCTCTGCGCGCTGCGCTCCTTGCGCGAGAGGAGATTCACCTGGATGTCGGCCTGATTCGGCTGCTGCCGCAAAAAATAATGGCGCACCAGGCCGTTGAAATTGTAGGGCCCGGATGTTCCGGCATAAATCTGATAGTTGGTGACTTCCGGCTGCTGGCCCAGGTAGCCGCCCAGCGCCTGCGCCACGCGCGTTGTCTGCTCGAGCGGCGTCCCGTCGGGCATATCGACGATCACCTGGAACTCGCTCTTGTTATCGAACGGCAGCATTTTCACTTGCACCCACTTCAACGGGATGAAAGCGACCGCCGCAAGCAGCAGCACGACTACGCCGCCAAGGAACAGCCATCTTCGCCCCGCGTTATCGAGCAGCGGATGCATCAGGCGGCGGTAGAAGCGCGTGGTCCATCCTTCTGCTTCATGTCCGGACTCGGGCCGGTCCGCATAGTGGCGCAGCAGGCGCAGCGCGGCCCACGGCGATACCACGAACGCGACGATCAGCGAAAACACCATGGCCGAGGAAGCGCCCACTGGAATCGGGCGCATGTACGGCCCCATCAGTCCGCGCACGAACGCCATCGGAAGAATCGCGGCGATCACCGCGAACGTGGCCAGGATCGTCGGATTTCCAACTTCGTCCACGGCCTCGACGGCCACGTCGGCAAGCACACGGCCGCTATTTTCCGGCAGACGAAAATGCCGGACGATGTTTTCGACCACCACGATCGCATCGTCCACCAGGATGCCGATGGAAAAAATCAGCGCAAACAGCGTGACGCGGTTCAGCGTGTAGCCGTAGAGATAAAAAATCGCCAGCGTCAGCGCGAGCGTGACCGGTATGGCCAGGAGCACCACGCCCGATTCGCGCCAGCCCAGCGCGATGGCGATCAGCAGCGTCACCGAAAGAGTCGCGATCAAAAGATGCTCGAGCAGTTCGTTCGATTTATCCTTGGCCGTCTCGCCGTAATTGCGCGTGACCGTGACGTTCAGGTCCTTCGGCAGCGTGTCGCCTCGCAGCGAATCGATCTTCTGCTGAACGCTCTCGGAAATCAGCGTGGCGTTCGCACCTTTGCGTTTGGCGATCGTGATGGTCACGCCCGGGGAGTCGGCGCCGGCCGCGCCGCCGGTGAGCGCCCTTGGCGTCGGCGAACAAAACGTAACTGTCGGCCTCGGCGGGGCCGTCCTCGATTTTTTCCGCGACGTCGCGCAGGTAGACGGGCCGTCCCGCGTGAACCCCCACGACGACTTGTTGCAACTCTTCCGGGCGCGTAAAGAAGTTGCCTGCGTCCACTTGAAATTCGCGATTGCCGCCGGCAAAGCTGCCGGCCTGGCCGCGCGTATTCGCGTCCGCAAGCTGCTGGACTACCGCGCCGGGAAAGAGTCCGTAAGCCGCCAGGCGCTGCGTATCGAGAACCACGCGCACCTTCCGCATTTGTCCGCCGATGATGGCCGTCTCGGAGACGTCGTCCAATTGTTTGAGCGAATGATCGAGCTCCGCCGCGATGCGTCGCAACTGGAAGGCGTCATAATTCTTGCCCCACAGCGTCAGGGCCATGATGGGCACGTCGTCGATCGAGCGCGGCTTGATAATGGGTTGTGAAACGCCTTGCGGAATGCGGTCGAAATTCGAGTAGAGCTTATTGTACGTCTGGACGATCGCGTCTTCTTCTTTCATGCCCACGTAAAACCGCACGATCAACATGCTCAGGCCGGGGCGGCTGGTCGAATAGATGTACTCGACGCCCGGAAGTTCGCGGATCAGCTTTTCCATGGGCACGCTGGCGCGCTGCGTTACTTCCTCGGCGGATGCGCCCGGCATCTGCACGAACACGTCCAGCATGGGGACCACGATTTGCGGCTCTTCCTCGCGCGGCGTTTGCGCGATGCTGAACGCGCCGAGCAGAAGCGCGCCCACGATGACCAGCGGCGTCAGCTTCGACTGGATAAAAATGTGCGCGATGCGGCCCGCGAGCTGCAGCTTGCCCTTCGGCGCTTCCGGTTTGGAGGAAATTTCGCTCATGGTTTTACCGCAATCAGTTTGCCGCCCAATTCGCGAGTTCCCGGCGCGGCGACGATTGTTTCTCCATCTTCGAGGCCGGAGAGCACTTCGACCTGCTGCCCGATAGCCTTGCCGAGCGTGACGTAACGCAATCCGGACATATGGTTTGCGTCGATGAAATAAACTCCCTGCAATTGTCCGCGCGTGGCGACGGACGCTTGCGGGATCAATAGCGCCTGGCGCGTTCCGAGAGCGAATCGGGCTCTGCCGAACATCCCCGAGAGAAGATGCGCGTCCGGCGGCAATCCGATTTTCACCAGGAAACTTCGGCTCGACGCATCGGCGGCCGGGACGATTTCCTCCACTTTCCCGGAAATCGCCGCGCCGCCCAGCGCATCGAGATAGACGGAAACATTTTGTCCGGCGCGCACGATGCGGATGCTGTTTTCATCCACAGTGACTTCAAGCCGGTATTTGCGCGAGTCTTCCAGCGTGAACAGTGGCATGCCGGGCGAAGCAATCGCGCCAGAATCGGCGTTTTTCCCGGTCACCACGCCCGCAAACGGCGCGCGTACTTCCGTGTATCCGAGCGAAGTGCGAGCTTGCGAGAGCGCCGCGCTCGCCTGCGCTTTGTCCGGCGCGAGCCATGTCGCGCCGGGCCTCGGCCGATTGGCGGTGGGCTTTGATCTCATCAAATTCCTGGGGGCTGACGGATTTCTTGTCGAAGAGTTGCTGGTAGCGCTTCAGCGTGGTCTCGGCCAGCGCAAGATCGGAATCCGCGGCGGAGACTTCCTTTTCGGCCGCGGAAACGGCCGCGGCGGCTTGCTCGACGCGCGGCGCGGGGTTGCGCGTCGTCGATCGTGGCGAGAACCTGGCCCGCCTGCACGCGGTCGCCTTGCTGCGCGCGGATTTCGCGGATGTTTCCCATCATCTGGCTGGAGACCTGACTCGATTGTGCGGCGCGCACCGTGCCCACGGCTTCCAGGAAATCGGGAACGGCCGTCTTATGGACGACAATTAGCTGGACGTTGCTGACCGTCTCCGGGGGTTGAGGTTCGGCGTGCTGCGCGCTTGAGCATCCAGCCAAGCCGGCACTCGAAGAAAACGGAGAGTAGGGAAACGATCGCAGTAGAACGGCTCGTGCGGTTCATGGCGTCACCACTGGAGATTGAGGATTTAAAGTTCCACTGGCAAGTTCCAGTCCGGCGTAGCCAGTGTGATACCGGTAGATCGCTTCCCAATAATCGGTCTGGCTGCGGCGCGCCGCTTCTTCCGAGGCCAGCAGATCGGAGATGGTGGAAAGTCCCGATTCGTAGCGGTCCTGATTGATGCGCAGGCTTTCCTCGGCCGCCGCGATTGCCGCGCGGGCCACTTCGATCTGGCGATGCGCCGCATCCACGTCGTAGTAGGCGCGGCGCACTTCGAGCCGCGCTGCATCGCTCGCCATTTCCTTTACTGCGCCCACTTTTTCCTGCAGGGCCTGCTCGCGGGAAAGTTCCGCCCGCTTCGCGCCGCCTTGAAACAGATCGAACTGCAGCTCGATCCCCGCCGTCCAGTTGTTGCCGCCTCCGGAGAACATCGCGGGATTGTCGGCTTCCCAGTCCGCGAACGCATTCACACGCGGCCCAAAAGCGGCTTTGGCGATCGAGACGCTCTGTCGCTGCGCGATTTCTTCCGCGCGGATTTGTTTCAAGTCGGGGCGCGATTCCATCGCTCTTTTCTCGGCGGCTTCCAGCGACAGCGCCGGGAGATTCTTTTCCGCCAAGGTTTCGGCGGGGTCGAATTCGTTCGCCGCAGGCAAGCCGAGGGCGGTGCTCAGCTGCGCGCGCGCAAATTCCAGGTTATTTTGCGCGCTGATGAGTTCC
Organism: Terriglobia bacterium; assembly: GCA_963779275.1. Lineage (GTDB taxonomy): Bacteria > Acidobacteriota > Terriglobia > Acidiferrales > UBA7541 > Palsa-360. Next base: position 298,121 of record CAVZXL010000008.1, on the reverse strand, counting down.
TGCTGCCGCGCCGCCAGGCGTACCTGGCTGCTTAACGAGTCAGATCCCACGGCCACGCCGCTGTTCACGCGATCCTTGCTGCGATCCAGAATCGCCTGCGCCGTTTTCAGCGCCTGCCCGCCGAGTTCGACCTGCTTTTTTGCAAGCAGCACGCGGTAATAGGAATCCACCACGCGGAATTCGATTTCCTGCTCGGTGCGCACAAGTTGCTGCGCGGAGGCGTCCCGCGCGCTCCTGGCCCGGTCCACGCCGCGCCAGCTGGCCAGCGAATCGAACAGATTCCACGCGCCGCCAAAGCGCGTGGCGTAGTTGCCGAGCGGCGCGGGTGTATTCAGCGCATTGAGCGCGAAATCCGCCGTCGTGAATCGCTGCTGCCGCAAGCGGCTGCCGAAGACGTACACGGGATCGGTGCCGCGCGTGGCCGTCTCGGAAAATGTGACGCGCGGCATCAGGAACGAACGCGCTTCCTTAATACCCGCCGAGGCCGCCTTGGTATCGGCGAGCGCCGCCTTGCGCTGCGGATTTTTTTCCAGCGCGATTTTGACCGCTTCCGGAAGAGTCAAGGTCTGCGCGGGCTGCGTCTGTTGCGCATTCGCCGGGCGGGGAGAATAAACCGCCAGCGCCAGCAGCAGGGAAATGCTGAGGCATGCCCCGAAATTTTGTCTTTGTGTCATGAAGTGCGATCCCCTTACAAGAGCGTTTGCATGCACCGCCCGGTAGCACAGGCACTCTTGCCTGTGTGGTTTTTGCCCACGCGATTGAATTGGCGGCACTCGTGTGGCCTGCAAAAGCACACAGGCAAGAGTGCCTGTGCTACTTGAAGCCACTCCGAATCGGCTTTTCATTGCACGGGTCGCCCTCACCCTTGGGCCAAGGCGGGTGCGGCCTGCGAGCATTCAAATGTCTCTTCGACAATTTCGGAAGTTGTTTCCAGCGCCGCCGTCTGTTTCACCATGGCGCCCACCGAACAGTATTTCTCCTCGGACAGGCGAATGGCTTCCCCCACGGCTTTGGGGTCGACTTCAAATCCGGTCACCACGTGATGAATGCGGACTTTGGTGAAAACCTGGGGCGGCCGCTCGGCCTGATCGGCTTCCACGCGGACCTCGTACCCGGTCACCTGCTGGTGATATTTCTGGCGCAGGATGGTGATCACATCGAATGCGGTGCATCCGGCCAGCGCCGTCGCCACCAGTTCGATGGGCTTGGGTCCGGTGCCGCCAACGGGATCGTCCAGCAGCATGTGGTGCCCGCTGCCGGAAACCGCGACAAACTGGCGATCCAATTTCAAAGGTTGCGTAAGCGTAACTTTAGCGCTTATCATTTTCGTTCTCCTTCACTGCCAACTGCAGGAATTCAATCGGTTCGATTTTCCGCCGCATCACAATCCGGCTGGCCTTACTTGTGCGCCGCCGAACTGGTATTGATCCCGAAGATCGACCATGCCGGGCAATAGCGAACCACTCCCGTAACGATGGCGACGCAGCCGACGACGTACGCGGCAATCGCCCAAGGCCCTGTAACGACATGCAGGAAACCCAATGCCAACAACGCGATACCGATTACCAAACGGAGCGCCATTTCCACTCCTCCAACGTTTCTTGTCATTTCCTTTTTCCTTTCCCCCGGCCGGCCTGTTTGTGCCGCCCGAATTGCCGCCATCACCATGTCAAACGAAAGAATGCAGGGAATCGGTTTTTGTTACAGAAAAAACCGCCATTTTGCACGCCCTAAGGCCTCCCGGAACGCTCCCTTTTCCGTTGCAAATCCCTGGCATGACTAATGGCCCTTGTGGCTCTTGCGAATGATGGCCAGCATCTTCAAATTGATCCACACGAACCGCCAGACCTGCCACGGGAAAAAGGTGCGCAGGAACAGGGTCGCGCCGGTGGGTTTCGTCGCGTAGAAGGCGGGCTTCATCTGCGCCTTCGTCTGCATATACTCGTGCGATTGTTCGGTCATAAGTCACTCCGGAAGCAACGACCAACCCGGGCGCAATCGCGCCTTATACAGAAACATGTGGTGGAGCAGGATCTTGATCCAATGTCCGGCCAGGCCGATTTCTCCCATGGTGTAATCCAGGTCGCGCCCGTATTCCGGATACCGCTCGAAGTCCGGCACGATGGGGAAAACAATCATGGAAGCTGCGGTGCCGGTGAATGGATTTGCCCCGGCGGAAGCGACGCACGCCGCGCCCATCTCCGCCATGGAGGCCGCGTGCGTGGGTTGGTCGCCGCCTCGAATCATGTCCACGATGCTTCGTGCCACCGTCTTGCCGATCGTCGCCGAAGGCATGCCCGTGCGCGGCGGCGCCGCAAAAATCGGAGTGCCCTTGGGACTCATTCTGGGGCGCGAGACGGCATGCGGCGGGGCAAACGCGATTCCCGCGGCAAACAAATTCTTGTATGAGGGACTTTGGTAATATCGCGGCCAATCGCGCGCGCGCCACTCTTCGTACGGCTTCTGTTGGTAATCCGCGTCGACTTTCATGAATCCGTTAGGCGCAAACACACGCGGCGTGATGTCCTCGCCCTTGCGGTCAAACGCCTTTAGCCCGACTCCCGAGAACGGCGGCAGGAGCATGGCCATATCGAAGGAAATTTCCCGGTCCTCCCCTTCCAGGGTTTCGTAGAAGGCGCGGCCGGGCTCGACTTTTTTGACGTGCGCGCGCGTGATCCAGTCGATGCCGCGCTCGGCGAAGAGCGATTCGGTGAAGATATTGCTTGGCGTGATATACCCGGAGCGCTTGATTCGCACGCCATCCATCCCGAAATCTCCAAGCTCGTATTCATTGGAGAGATAGACGACCTCCGCTTTGTCCCGGACGCCATGCGCGCGAAGCTCGAATTCCAGGTTCACCGCGTATTCAAAGGCCGCTCCCTCGCAGGTGCACATCCCGTGGCCCGTGCCCACAACAAAGCGTTTTCGCTCGCCATGTTTCATCCGTTCGATCTGTTCGAGAAATACGCGGGACGTTTCGCGGGCGTGATCGGCGGTGCAGACCGAAAGGCTGTTTTTGCCGGGCCCCAGACCATCGGTTGCACCAAAATTAAGTTTTGGGCCGGTGGCATTGATCAGAAAATCGTAGGGTATGCGCTCCCGCTCACCCGCCTTTGCTTCCAGGGTCCACTCGATTTCGACCGCGGAACACGCATCGGTATCCGTGCCCTCCGGATATAGCGCCACGGCGCGAGCCTGTTTGAATTCAATTCCGTGTTTTCGGTACACGGGAGCCAGCGGAAAGACTACTTTTTCCGATTTCAGCAGGCCAACGCCCACCCAGATATTGGAGGGAACCCAGTTATAGTGAGGAAGCGGGGATACAACGACTACTCTGATCGTCTCTCCCAAGCCACTTTCGGAGGAATGCCGCGGCCGTGTGACCCGAAATCCCGGCGCCCAGAACTACGACGCGTGCCATTAGACTGGAACCTCCTTAAGTATTTCTTCCACAAGCAGGCCGCCCTTTTCTCGCCCGTTTCAAGGGTCCTGGGGACCTTCCAACGCAATTATGCTAAGCGGACGGGCGTTTCGTGCATGTGCGCCAGATCACAGCTTGATGTGTCCTCAAGCGTGCAATTCCCGCGTCCGGCAGGCATACGAATGAATGCAAGGGTTTGAAATTAGTTACGCGAAAATAGAAGTTAAGAAACGGAAGGTAAACTGCATCGGGTTTGTGGAAGGCGCAGTTTCAATTCGGTGCGTTTTGGGGGTGCTGGGCGACCTTCTTCATCAATGCTTGATACTTCGCCATCAATTCGCGTCTAAGTTTCGCCGCGACCCGCGGGTCGGGCAACTGGTCGGGCTCATGGCGGCATTGTTCGATCGATTTTTCCAGGCTGTCCAGGAAGGCGACGCACGGCTCGCAACCTTTCATGTGTTTTTCCAATTCCTCGCACAGGGAATCGTCCAGCTCGTCATCCAGGTAATTTGAGAGATCCGCGAACATTTCCTTGCATCGGCGCTGTCGCGGCTGGATGGATGGAACCGCGCCTCCGTTTTCTTTCTCGGGCGCATGACCGGGCATGCCAGGCCGCTTGCCGGGCAAGTTCCTTTCGCAAAAACAGCCGCGCGCGGTGCAGGCGCACGCGAATGGTTCCCGCGCGCAGGCCGGTGATTTCGGAAATTTCAGAGTCCGAAAGTTCCTCCATATCGTGCAGCACCAGGACGAGGCGGTAATCGGGCGGCAATTTTTGAATGGCTTCGCGCAACCGCTTGGCGTCCTCGCGGCGCATCAGCGAAGTCTCGGGCGTCCCCTGCGAATTGCCGGACAAGGTTTCCAGTTCCCGCCGGTCCGGCATCAATTCCTCGAGCGAGAGCGCTTCCCGCGGAGCGAACTTGCTCTTGCGCCGGCTCATCAGGCAGCGCGTCTTGGCAACCTTGTAGAGCCACACCAGCAGGGCTTTCGGATTATCGAATTTTTGCAGGTTGGGGACGGACTTCAGCAGGACTTCCTGCATGGTGTCTTCCGCGTCCTGCCGCTGCCCGCAGACTTTCATGCTGAAGGAAAAAACGGTGTTCTGCAGCAGGGCCAGCGCTTCTTCGGTGGAACGAAGATCCTTGCGCTGGATGAGTTGCACTACCTTTTCGATTTCGGCTCGCACGAGTGGGCTCGGGGGATTTGCTGAAGGCCGCCGCAGCCGGCGTCAGGGTCAGCGTGCAAGCCCAATGCTGAATGCGGCGAACCTATGCGCAATTAAGGAACGATGGTCAGGTTCTGCTTGGTCAGTCCGAAATTGGAATTGTCCGCATCCATGGCCAGTACTTGCAGTTCCATTTGGCCAGGATTGCTGACCGGAACACTGCCCTTGAACGTGTTCACCACTCCGGCGTATTCCATGGGGACTTCCGTTTCGATCTTGCCTTCACTGAGCAGACGCGCGACCACGTGGATTTTGTTGGCGTCCCAGATGCCGCCCGGTTCGATGGGGCATCCGCACATCATGGTCACCGTCGCCTTCACTTCAAAAGGCGATCCGATCTTTACCTGGCTGGCCGTCGCCGGCGTAAGGGTCGTCACGATGAAGCCGTGCAACTCCAGCAAAATGCCTTCGCCCATTACGTCCTGGCCGGGCACCAGCAGCATCGTGGTTGACGCGCGCTGCATGGCCTGCGGGCTGCCCAGCGGGCCTTCCGCGGTCACTTCGACGACGGTCGGTTTATCCAGCGTCAGCACGGCGAGGAACCCGGAGGCGTCCGGAGTGCCATAGACGGTCGCGCCGCGAACGCGCGGCTTCTTCATGATCAAGTCGGTGTCGCCGGTTCCGGCCTTTTGCATGCCTTCGGCCAGAATTTTTCCGGTGGTGACGTCGCGGACCGTGATGCGCGCGCCGCCGACGTGCTCGCCGAGCACCTTGGCGTCGCGGGCGATGGCGCGGATCATCACTTTGGTTTCTTTGCCGCTCGTTTGCGCATAGCCCTGGGAAACCCCTTGAGAAAGGAAGACCAGCAATCCGATCGCGATCAGGCTAATCCGGCGTTGCACTTTCATTGTTTGCCTCCATAAGTTGCTCAGAAGATATCACACCTTTCCCCGAATCGGTGCGTGTGCCGGCAGGTTCTTGAAAGATTCGCCCGAGTCGCCAGTGGACGCCGCCCGTGGCTCGGGCGTATGATTTCCGGGCGGCATCCGCGCCTGAATTCCATGCGCGAGCCCTTATCCAAACTTTGAAAATATTGAACAATATGGTGGAAAAGATTTTGAAAACAAACCGGCGCAAATGGCTGCAAACCATCGGGAGTTCGGCCGCTGCGATTGCGGTGCAACAGTTTTTTGGCGCAACAGGATTGGCGGCGCAGGAGCCTTCCGCCCCCAAGCCCATCCCCGATTTCACCGGCCCCGGGCCAAATCCCTACTGGAATTCGCCCGGACAATGGGTGACCTACGCGCAGAAAGCGCCGATGATTCTACTGACCGATCGCCCCGTGCAGCTGGAAACCCCGCGGCGAATGTTCCTCTCGGCGTTTACTCCGAACGACGTGTTCTTCGTCCGCTGGCATCTTCCCCTGATTCCCAATACCGTCGACCTGAAGACCTGGCGCTTGCATGTGGAAGGAAACGTGGAGCGCACGGTCGAGTTGAGTTTTCCCGAGTTGATGACGCGCTTCAAAGCCGTCTCGGTTGCCGGCGTGAACCAGTGCTCCGGCAATAGCCGCAGCCTGTTTCAACCCCGCGTTGCCGGCGGACAATGGGGAAACGGAGCCATGGGCAACGCGCTCTGGACCGGAGTCCGGCTGCGCGAAATTCTGGACGCGGCGGGCGTGAAGAGTGGATCGCTTCAGGTGCAGTTCGAGGGCCTGGAAAAGGGGATGGGCCCGCGCGGTCTTGGCTCGAACCGGTTTCTGAAGTCGCTGGATTTGAATAATCCCGTGCTCGACGAATGCGTGGTTGCCTACGCCATGAATCACGAGCCGTTGCCCTTGCTCAACGGATTTCCCGTGCGTCTGGTCGTGCCCGGATATTTCGCGACCTATTGGACGAAAGGGCTCACCTCGATACGCGTTCTCGACCAGCCAGACGACAATTTCTGGATGAAGGCGGCCTACCGGATTCCGGACACGCCGCGAAATTCGACGACGCCGGACGATATGAAAACCGGCAAGGTCCCGACCGTTCCCATCGCACGCATGCCGGTGCGCTCCTTCCTGATTTCTCCGGACGGCTCCAGCAAGATCCCCGCCGGATTTCCGCTCCGCTTGCAGGGCGTCGCCTTCAGCGGTTACGGCGGTATCCGCAAAGTGGAAGTTTCCGCCGACGCCGGAGCCACCTGGCGCGATGCGCAGACTGGGAGAAGATTTCGGGCCTTATTCGTTCCGAACCTGGTCCGCCGACTGGACGCCGCCGCGCGCGGGAAAATATACCGTGGCGGTTCGCGCCACCGACGCAAAGGGAAACGTGCAGCCCGACGCCGGAGTTTGGAATCCCGGCGGGTATGAGTGGAACAAGATCGAGCGCCAGGAAATCGTTGCGGGAGACGCGAGTTAATTGGAGCGAATCGTGCGCAGATACAAGTGGCCGGGCATCACGATTGTTTCGCTGTTTCTTATAGCCGCCGTCGGACTCCGCGCGGATTTTCGCGCCGGATTCTACGCGCTCGGCCGAGCCGGGAGCCATGCGCCAGACGCTCCCCGAGGTTTCTTCCACGGACGCAAGTTACAGTGCAGGGCAGTTTCCCCTGATGGAACCGGAACTCGCCGCCGGTGATGGGAAAGAGACGCTGGAAGCCGATTGCAGCCTGTGCCACACGCCCCGCTTCGTCACCATGCAGCCGCCCTTGCCGGCCGAAACCTGGGCCGCCGAAGTGGACAAAATGCGAAAAGTAATGGGCGCATCGATCCCCGATGACGATGCCAAGAAGATTGTTGAGTACTTGAGCGCGCATTACACCCCGGAAACCCGGAAACGTTGACCCGGAAGTCCGAAAATGGCAGAGTCAAAGCAGTCCGTGAAGCTCTCACGCGAAGGAGTACGGAAGTGAACCGAACCATCGCGATGCGCTGTAGTTTGATATTTTGTGTCGCCGCCGCCCTCGGCCTTGCGTTTCTGGGAAGCACACGCACCCTTGGCGCAGCACAAGACTCCAGAACGGCTCCCCCCTCCGCGAAAACCTGGACGCCTCCGGATATCGCAACTGTTCCCCAGGGGCCGCTCGGAGACAGCATTCGCCTGGGCCAGCAAGTCTTCAACGACACTCCGAAATTTGCCGCGCGCTACGTCGGAAACAAATTAAGCTGCACGCATTGCCACGTGAACGGCGGCACGCTTGCCGGCGGGATCCCCATGGTCGGGCTTCCGGGAATTTTTCCCATGTACAGGGATCGCGAAAAAGAAGTGGTCACGTTCGAGGAGCGCATCGAGCAGTGCTTCCAGCGCAGTGAAAACGGCCACCGCGTTCCCAACAACAGTCCGGAAATGACCGCCCTGGTCGCGTATTCGCAATGGCTCTCCAAGGATCAAGTCACCGGCCGCGCGTTTGCGGGACGCGGAATGCCCGCGCTGCCCGAATTGAATGGAGACAAGGAACGCGGCAGCCAGATTTACACGCAGCAGTGCCTGGTGTGCCACGGCGCCGACGGAGCGGGAAAACCTCCCGAAGTCCCCGCGCTTTGGGGCCCTGACTCCTATAACGAGGGCGCGGGCATGTACGGCATTCCCAAGATGGCCCAATTTATCCGCCAGAACATGCCCCAAACAACTCCGGGCACGCTCACGCCGCAGCAGGCTTATGACGTCGCCGCCTACATCCACTTCATGCCGCACACGCCGTTTGACATCAAGCAGCACCAATAGAGTGGATTCGCTGCTGGCCCTCGGGAGCGGCTCGAAGCGCCGGCCAGTGTTCGCATGATCGCATCATGATTGGTGGCTCACGCGCAAGTGTGGCATGAATGCCATGGTCAAATGTCTTCCGGATTAGAATGAAGAGACAGACAACACCGCCGCCCAGTCCTGAGTTATCCGAACCGTGTCTTCAAAAAAACTTCGGGACCAGCCACCAGCAGCGGGCTGCGCGAGCGAAATGCCTCGGCGTGCCGCACGCCGACAAGGCTGCCGATATAGCGGTCTTCGGCATCGTATTTGTCGAGCAAAGTCGCTTGATCGCCGCTGAACACGGACTCATAGGCGCGAAGCGCCGAGACTTTCAAGTCATACACGTCGCTCACATCCACGGCAAAATCGAACCGGTCCCAAGCCGGCTCCATGCGGCAATGTCCGAAAAATAGGCGCTGGATCTCATGAGGTTCCGTATCTTTCAGGAATTCTCCCCCGGGGATTTCCTCCCATTTCGGAAGCCGGGCGTAGAACACGCCATTGGTGACGATTTCCGTTACGGCCTTGTGATCCGGATGAACGCCTGCGCCGGCCGTCGTGAAGACCATACTTGGCCGATGTTCCCGCAGCAGGCGCGCAACCTGCAGTCTGGCCCCGACCGTATCGCCGATCAAGCGGTCCTGCATCGTCAAGGTTGTGCGCTGAACGCCGAGAATTTCCGCTGCTTTTACGGCCTGTTTGTGGCGCTCTCCCCGCGCCGCATGCCGCGCCGGTTCTCCATCGCACAGATCCACGAAAAGCACTGAAAAATCCCTTTGCGCCAGCTTGACCGATGTGCCGCCCATCACGGCTTCGAGGTCATCGGGATGCGCGCCGAATGCAACCACGTCGAATGTTGAATTCAATGAAGTTCGCATGTTTGCAATCGATCCACTCGTCCCACGGCGGGACGCGTCTGCCCGCATTTTTTAGTTCGGCCGGCCAGATCGTCCTAAGCGCCCATCAGTGGCGCTACCGCGTCCAGTGCACGCCGGAGTTTCTCATTCACTTGCCGCGCCAGTTTTTCCATTTCCGGTTGATCGGCCACCGAAAGCATTTTTACGGCATCGATGGCGCCGACGTGAATTTCACCGCCCTGTTCGTACACAACGACGTTGCACGGCAACAAGAGGCCAAGATTCATGTCCTTTTGAAGAGCTTGCAGCGCAAGGGGTGGGTTGCACGCGCCGAGAATGGCATACCTGGCGAAATCCGCTCCAAGTTTTTCTTTCAGTTTGGCCTGGATGTCGATCTGGCACAGAACGCCGAATCCCTCCTTCTTCAGCGCGGCTTCCATTTGCGCGAGGGCTTCGTCGAAACTCAGCTTCGTTGTGCGGACATCGCCATACTTGCTCGTTTTAGTGGATGGCATAAGAGGTTTTACCTTTCTGGAGTAGATCTTCCAATCCTATTGCCGGCACCTTCCGGCTCCTGCTCCGTGGTGCGCTTCCTGCGCGCCGCGATGTTGCAGGCTCCCGACATGCATGTGCCCACGCCCAGCCACGGCAGCACCCACTTCATCAGAACCACGTAGCCCACCAGAAATAAAAGCACCCGCGTCAAGTCGTTCATGGTTCAGCCTCGTTTCTTCAGGGTACTACCAATACCGCCGAATCCGCGTGGCGTATCACTCGCTCCGCGGTCGTGCCCAGAATGGTGAAGTCCAGGAAGGGACGGCGCCCCGCTTCCAGAACAATCAAATCGGCGCCCCGTTCCCGCGCCGTCAGCAGGATTTGCTCGGCAGCATTGCCGTGGCGCACCACTTCGACCAGGTCGCAATGCCCTCGAACCTCCGCAGGCACCCACTGGCAGAGATCCTGTTGCCTCGCGGTTAAATCGAAAACGCCTTCCTCAACCGCGTGTAACACGACGAGTTGCGCGCCGAATGCGCCCGCGATTTCCGCCGACAACTGCAGCGGCCGGTGCGCTCCTTCGGTGAGGTTCACCGGGCAAAGCACTCGCGAAATTTTCGCGTGCGCCCCGTTCGTGTGCGCCTTGGCGATCAAGGTCGGCGTCGAAGTCTCTCGCACCACGTTTTCCGCGACCGAACCCAGCCGCATCCGGCTGATTCCGGAACGCCCGTGACTCCCCATCACGATCAGGTCCGGTTTCGCGGATGCCGCTTGGTTCAGAATGACTTCCACTGCGGGGCCCTCCACAACTGTAATTTCCGGGGAAATATCCGGCCCCAGCGCCTCCTTGGCGAGTTTCGCGAGGGCTTGGCCCAGTGCCGCGCGGTGTTGCCCCGATCTTGCCTCTAACTCCGCTTGCTGAGAAGGAAAGAAGTAGGGAGGGTATTCCGCCCACTCCGCGTGCAGCAGTTCCAATTTCGCCTGGTACGTTTCCGCGAACAGGCGAGCCCAGCCCAGCACCGTCCCCGATGCCGCACTCAAGTCCAACGGGCACAAAATCTTTTTTGGCGCAAAGCGCGCATGCTTAACGGTTGTCATATGTGTTGTCCACCGACCCCACGTTTGGGGTCTAAACGAATAAATGCAAAGGACCGTAATTTGTTACAAGGAAATTTCCAATAGGGAAGTGCGGGCCCCAAACCGCCAAATTCATTGTACGCCGGAACTGTGATCCCCAATTCCTTCTCGGCTTTCGAGACCCGCAGGCGCATCTGGAAACCGGGCCTGAAGAATTTTCCGCACTGGATGTGGCACTAACGCCGGCCAGCGCCCCAAATCCTTCCCATGTCGATGGCGTACAATGAATCCGACGCCATGGAAGAAGATCGAAACACTGCCGCCAAAGCCGTCCCGGCAGGCCTCACAACGGCGGAAGCGGAAAATCGGCTTCGCCAATCCGGTCCGAACCGGGTTGAGGCGGAAGCACGCCATCCACTGCTCTCCTTTTTCGGCAAATTCTGGGCGCCCGTTCCCTGGATGCTCGAAGCCACCGTGGTGCTGGAGATTCTGGTTCATAAGCTGGATGAAGCCGCCATCATCGGGTGCCTGCTGCTGTTTAATTCCATCCTGAGTTTTGTCCAGGAGAATCAGGCCAATGGCGCGCTCGCGCTGTTGCGCAGTCGTCTCTCGGTTCAGGCCCGCGCGCTGCGCGACGCTCGTTGGCAGATCGTCCCGGCCGAACAGCTTGTTCCCGGGGATGTGATTCATCTGCGGTTGGGAGACCTGGCCCCCGCGGACGTTCGCCTGTTCGACGGCGTTGTCGAGGTCGACGAATCGGAACTGACCGGCGAGTCTTTGACCGTGGAGAAATCCGCCGGGGCGACCGCGTATGCCGGATCGCGGATCAAACGAGGCGAAGCGAGCGGCGAGGTCATCGCGATAGGAACGCATACCTACTTCGGCAAGACCGCCGAATTGGTGAAGACGGCGAAGACAGCGAGCCACCTGCAGGAAATTATCTTTAGCATCGTGAAATATCTCGCCGTTCTGGACGCCATCCTCGTTGCAGCGCTGCTTGCGTACGCCGGTTTTGAGCACCTGCCTTGGGCGGAAGTCTTGCCCTTCGCTCTCATCCTTCTGGTGGCCTCGGTGCCTGTCGCTTTGCCTGGAATGTTCACGGTGGCGACGGCGCTGGGCGCGCTCGAAATGTCGCGTCACGCGGTGCTGGTGACGCGGCTTTCCGCCATCGAGGAAGCCGCGGCGATGGATGTATTGTGCACGGACAAAACCGGGACCATTACACAGAACCGCCTGGCCGTGGCCAAGATTTTTCCGGCTGCGAACCACACCGAAGACGAAGTGCTGCGCATGGCTGCACTCGCCTCCGATGCGGCGACTCAGGATCCAATCGATCTGGCGGTTTTTGCCGCGGCGCAAGCGAAAAACGTGCTGAACAATGTTCCGCACCGCGTTCAATTCACGCCATTCGATCCGTCCACCAAGCGCTCGGAAGCCACTTACGAGCAACCTGGGGGAAATTTGCGGGTCCTCAAGGGAGCGCCGGACACCATTATTTCCCTGGTTCGCAACGCGGGAAGCATCGCCGGCGAAGTGGAACGGCTCGCCGGACAAGGCGCGCGAGTTCTCGGCGTCGCGGCCGGGACAGGCGACTCGCTGGAATTGATGGGCCTGCTTGCACTGGAAGACCCTATCCGCGAGGATTCGCAATCGCTGGTGCAAAATCTCAAAAGTCTTGGCGTGCGCGTGATTATGGTGACCGGAGACGGACCCGCGACCGCGCGCGCCGTCTCCGTGCAAGTTGGCATCGGCGATCGCATCGGCACCGCCGAAAGTTTGCGCAACGGTGCTGCGGCGGCGGCGGCGCAATACGACGTCTTCGCGGGAGTTTTCCCGGAAGACAAGTTTCGCCTGGTTCAGGCGCTTCAGGGGCAGGGACACGTCGTCGGCATGACTGGAGACGGCGTGAATGACGCTCCAGCGCTGAAGCAAGCGGAAGCGGGCATCGCCGTGTCCACCGCCACCGACGTGGCCAAGGCCGCCGCAAGTGTCGTCCTCACCGAGAGCGGTCTCACTGGCGTGCTCCGCGCCGTCGAGACCGGACGCAGAATCTACCAGCGCATGCTTACCTACACGCTGAACAAGATCATCAAGACGATCGAAATCGGCATATTCCTGAGCGCCGGCCTGATTCTCACCCGCACATTCGTGATCACGCCGTTACTCGTGGTCCTGCTCCTGTTCACCAACGATTTTGTCACCATGTCCATCGCAACCGACCGCGTGTCGTCTTCGCCGCAGCCGGACCGTTGGAATATCCGTACTCTGATGTTTACCGCCGGAACGCTCGCCGGCCTTGTCCTGATTCTTTCCTTTTCCGTTTTTTTTGTCGGAAGAGATATCGTCCATCTGCCGCTGCCACAGCTCCAGACGCTCGTTTTCCTGATGCTCGTTTACACCGGCCAGGGCAATGTCTATCTGGTGCGCGAGCGCCATCGCCTTTGGCATTCGCTGCCAAGCCGCTGGCTGATGTTGAGCTCGGCCTTGGATATTGTTGTGGTCAGCCTGATTGCGACGCGCGGCATCCTCATGGCTCCCATTTCCTGGCTTCTGATTGCTTCGTTGCTTGGGATTGTGCTGGTATTTCTGGTGGCCATTGATGGCTTGAAGGTTCGAATCTTTCGTCGCTTCGGCGTGCGGTGAGAGGCGCTCATGGAGCGCTGCGCAACCGGATCAACGTTTTCAGCAGCCGGTCGATTTCCCGCTGGTCATGAAGATAAAATTCGGCGCGGGAAGTCTTGGATGCTCCCACGCGAATGGTCAGATATCTCCCGCGAGCGGCAAGAGCGAACACATCCTCGTCCGTCTTTTCGTCGCCGACATAGATGACATGGTCGCATTTCAATTCACGCCGGGCGCGTTCCACCGCCTGACCCTTCCCCGGCGCGGTTTCGGTAAGGATATTGACCACTTGTTTGCCGCCCAACAGAGTTGCCCCGGGCAGAGTCCGCGCGAGTTCCAGAGCTGCTTTGCGGGCTGCCTGTTTGTCACGCGCGTTTCTATAGTGAACCGTGATGGAGAAACGCTTGTCCTCGACCAACACGCCGGGAACGTTGCCCAAACCCTGATTCAGAATCGGCAGCCAGCGTTTCACCGCACGGGCCATCGCGGGAGAAGTATTCCAGGGCTCGATTCCGTGGTTTCCGACGATCTCTTTCAAAGGAATTCCAAGAAGTTTCGGCTGCATGCTCTTCCGGCCGCGCCCGGTTACCACGATGCAGGAATACAGGGACGCCAGTTGGCGCATCAGGCGGTGTGTCGCGGGGCGCAAAGCGGCGTCTTCCGGTCTGGGAACGACGGGCGCCAGAGTTCCGTCAAAATCGAAAGCGGCCAGCGTATTCGCGGCGGCGAATTTCCGGAGCAGCGGCAAGGTTTCGGTCGGAAAATATGGGCCGCATCAATCCGGGCTGGCTCCCATCCATTGTTTGGCCAGCCGGCCCGTGAGCCGCTCGCGGCGGCGCAGGCGCGCCGCATCCACCAGCATGCGGCCCGCCCAGCGGTAGACGTTGAATTCGGCAATGTACGCGCGCATCGCGCGCATGCGCTCCCTCTGTTCCTCGGGCGACATATTCAGCGCCGTCAGCAGCGCCGCGGCCGCCTCGTCGATATCGTACGGATTGACGATCAGCGCCTCGGTCAGTTCGCTGGCAGCGCCCGTAAACTGGCTCAACGCCAGGACGCCGCGCTCATCTTCCCGCGCGGCCACGAATTCCTTGGCCACCAGATTCATCCCGTCGTGCAGGCTGGAGACGTAGCACAGGTCCGCGGCGCGGTAATACCGGAAGACGTCCGGCGGCTCGTGGTGAATTTTGCGCAGGATGATGGGTTTGTAGGAACCCTGTGCGAATCGCTCGTTAATGCGCGCCACCACCAGCTCGATGCTTTCGTTCAGATCGCGGTAGCGTTCGATCAGCGTGCGGCTGGGAGCGGCGAGCTGCACAAACGTGAATCGCCCTTGAAGCTCGGGATGTTTTTCCAGCAGGCGTTCCACGGCCAGGAACCGCTCCTCGATTCCCTTGGTGTAGTCCAGCCGGTCCACTCCCACGCCGATCAGTGCATCCGGTTTCAGTCCCAAGTTCCGCAAGCACCCCGGCACGGCACTCCTCCGGAGACGGAACGGTTTTCAGCCAGCGTACCGGCCATTCCAGAGAGATGGGGTAGGCCCGGACAAGTGTGGCCCGGCCGTGCTGAATTACGGCGTTTTGCTCGTGGTCGACGCGGCACTCCAGATACCTGTCCACGCACTCCATGAAATTGTTGCAGTGCGATTGCGTGTGGAAGCCGACGATGCTGTTCCCCAGCATCCCTTCCAGAATCTCCTTACCGCCAGGGGCAAATCCCGAAGCGCTCGGCATTGGGCCACGGGATGTGCCAAAACATCAGCACCGTGGCTTGCGGCAGGCGTTCGCGGATCATGCGGGGCGCCAAAGCGAAATGGTAATCCTGAATCAGAATGATCGGATCGTCCGAATCCACTTCCTCGCATGCCGCATCGGCGAACCTCTGATTGACTTCCAGGTAGTAGCGCCAGTCTTCGCTGCGGAAGATCGGCCGCGCGTGCGCCAGATGGCAGAGCGGCCAGAGTCCTTCGTTCGAGAATCCGTAGTAGTAGCCTTGCTCTTCTTCCTTGGAAAGCCAAAGCCGCCGCAACAAATAAGACTCTTCTCCGGGAGGGACGGGGATGTGTCCCCGCCGGTCGGTGACGTCCCGGTCGGCGGAACCGCTGCCGTGCGCCACCCATACGCCCGAGCAGGCTTGCATTACCGGCTCCAGGGCCGTAACCAAGCCGCTGGCGGGGTGCCGCATGGTGATGCTCCCGTCGCTCTGGCGTTCGTGGATGTAGGGTTCGCGATTCGCGACGATCACCACTTTCTCGCCGTGCAAATGCCGGGTCAGCGTCAGCTTCAGGCGCTGCGGCGTCCAGGCGCCCCCTTCGAGTTCGGTTTCCCTTTCGACCATGATCCGTTCGACCAGGTCGCGAACATCGCGCACGATGGGCTGAAATTCGGGGCGCTGCAGCGCTTCGCCGCGGGCCAGACGACTGATTTCCCTTCGCCATCCCCGCCAGGTGAAGCGCGCCACCAGCACCGTGACCGCGGATGCCACCAGGGCAAGGATTCCGAATGCGATCAGGACGAAACGCTGCGTCCGCGCTTCGCGCAGCTCCGCAAAACTCAGGTCATGAACCAGCATGACGAACCCGAGCGTTTGGCCGTCATTCTCGACAGGAATGGCGCTGACCAGTCACCGAGCCTCCCGGCAAGGAGGCGGACTGGTGCCAGCTGGACCACGGCTGGCCGGGCGTATCCTGGGGCGGCATTACATGGGGGCCGGCCTGCCGGCAGGAAAAATTTGGCGGGAAACCCGGCGTGCTGGTGAGCAAGGTCAAGTCCGCATTGCAGGCAGCGGCGGCCATGATGCGCTGGTCGCGTGTAATCCCGCGCGAGCGTGCGATCCAGGTCCTTATGGTCCGCGTCGTTCCAGTGCGAGCTGAAAGTTTCGCGGGCTCCGCTCACCACAAGTTCCGAACGAACCCGCACGTCATCCTCAAACCACCTTCGCGTCGTCCTCTGCACGATCGCGGAAGTAGCCAGGGTCAGAATCCCCAGGCTCACCACCAGCCCGACGACGAATTTGAGCGTCTGGCGCATGACCGCAACCATCTAATCACATCGCCGCCCACGCTCCAACGCAAAAAAACGGTCGCGGCGCGCAGCACCACTCGCATTTCTACATGGATTTTCCTGATATTCTACGCTGCTCGCCGGGCCGGAGTCCCGGCCCACAAGGGATACCCGAGCCATTCACGATTGCCGATGTCAATGCAAAGGAGAACTCCATGAGTTGCAATCCGGAATTATTGAAGAGCCTGCCACTCTTCGCCTTGCTGGACGCAGATGAGATGGCCGTCCTGGCCGGCCAGGTGGATCTCAAATCCTTCGAGCCTCGCGAACGCATTTACAAGGCCGGAGAGCTGGGCGGCGCAGCCTATGTAACGCTTTCCGGCAAGGCCCGGGTCACCACGGTCGACCAGGATCATCAGGAGGTGGTCGTCGATGAGCCCGGGCCGCGGTGAATTCTTCGGTTTCGCCTCGATGCTCGAACAGACCCCGCACCAGACCACGGCCATTGCGCTGGAGCCGACCAGTTGCCTGGAAATTACCCGCGACGACATCGCCGTTCTGATCGATCGCAAACCGCACGCGGGCATGGACTTGCTCACCACGCTCGGCCGCCAGTTCCACGCCGCGCACCAATTGGTGCGCACGCGCGCCAACCGCAATCCCAACGAAATCATCGAGGAAGAAGCCACCACGGGCGAACGCATCGCTGATGCGGTGGCCCGCTTTGGCGGCTCCTGGACCTTCATCATCGCATTTGGCCTCTTTATGGTTACCTACACAACCATAAACGTGGAACTCGGCCCGCGTGGCTGGGATCATTACCCCTTCATCCTGCTCAATCTGTTCCTTTCCATGCTGGCCGCGATCCAGGCTCCCGGTCATCATGATGAGCCAGAATCGCCAGGACAGCAGAGACCGCTTGCGCGGCGAACTCGATTTTGACGTCAATCGGCGTGCCGAATCCGAAATTCAGGCCCTCTCGCGAAAGCTGAACCTGCTCGACGAAAAAATCGACGACATGGGGAGCCTGCTTCGCGGTTCGAGCGTGCGCTGATTGGCGTGCCGGGCCGGATTCAAGTACGAGGAACGGGTGGCCCATCCTAGCGAAGCAAAGGTGGGCCTGGAACTAGCTCCAGGATTTCCGCCCATTTTGAGTTAGTAAGTGTCCCTTCGCAAACACTTGCCCGACCCGTTTTATCGGTAGGCATCCAGCCGCTTCTTGTATAACAGTAATGCACTCGGGCCGAATGAAAGCAGCATTACCGCGATGCCCGTGGCAATCCCAAAACTGGTAACCATCGGCGCGCAACAGTCATGCCGCCGCCGCACAATGATATGGCACGGCACCACAATCAATAACTCCAGAATGCTCCCGCGCAACAGCCACGAAACTATTCGCGTTATCGCCTCCGAGGAATTCCGGAGATACACGTAAAACACCACTCCCCATAACACCCAAAGCGTCATCACAAACCCAAGAACCGGTGCGCGCTCGTTAAATATGGTGGCCCAGGTGTCATTTCCGCGCACCGCAAATCCCACGGACCAGATCGCGCTGCTCGCCAGCAGCGCCGTCAACCCTCCCGCCATTACGCAGGCTACGGCGATATGCCTTTGTGGCTTCAACCGTTTCCAGTTGGTATCCACCGACAAGAACAGCAACAATGCCTGTCCCACCGCCACCATAACGATCGGGACCCACGTCATCCACTCCTTGTAGATTCCCCGCCAATCGCCAAGAAAAATTTCCCATGAGGAAGAAGCATTTCCGGATACAAGTATTGCGCCCGGTACCAGCATGCCCACAACTACAAGCGCGTACACCGTGCTCATCAACAGTCCCCATCGGCGCATGTGATTCACCCCAATTCCAATACAGTCTTCAAGCGGCATCTATTCGCAGGAGACTTCTACTTGCCCGGAATCCACCTTTTCGTTTCCAAGAGAGGGCCATGGTTCATCTGTCATGCTCATTTCACGGTGCAGCGAAGCGATTCTTGGCTGCGATCGCGCGGATCTTTCACTCCAGGAGAAGTGAAAGCACTCTTGTACCTGAATTATTGGGCGCGCCGGATGCAGGCGTCTTTGAACCAGGCTGCATTTGTTCGACATAACGGAAAAGCGTCATCGTGGCCGGCAGGTCGATTTTGACGTCCATCCTCTTGCCCACAGGAAGGGCATGATTAAACTCAATCCTGACTGCCCAAAATTGCGGCTGATTCGATTCCACCTCGCCTCGGTTGACCGTGAGCAGCTCGCGGATATTGTCTGGCGCCGTTTCAAATTCAAATGGTTCTGTCTTCTGTTTCTTCTTGGGATTGTGTTCCCGGACAAATGCGAACCGGTCCCGACCGAGAACCAGCTTGCCCGGAAAGGTTTGCCCCGTGCGCAGATATACCACCGGAAATTCGCTCGCCGCGGAAAAATCCAGAGGATGGCTGGGATCTTTGCGAACCCGCTCCCTAAGTACCTGGAATAGTTTCTCGTTAGGAATTTGCGCAATATGCTGGACGACCCCGCCCTCGTCAAAATCAATCACCAGATTGTGCATCTTCCAATAGCGATTCCATCCTCCAGCCCCCGCATAGTAGCCACCCGCCGCCCAGACCACACCCCAATTGGAATCCGCCCAACGTCCGAGGATAAATCGGTCATCCCTAATATCCGTGGCGATCCAGGCGAGCGCTGACTCCGCCTCTTGCCGCGTCGTATTACCGACTTGAAGAGATCTCAGGTCCACTATCCGTTTTTGCTCTATGCCCTCTGGCGTTCTCGTCTTCGTCGGCGCCCGCATAGGGATCGCAAGACATCCGGAACACACCGCGCAGAGAAAGAATAGAGGCACTGTCCGGATCAGCAGGACGTTCAGAAGAGATCGCACCACCGAATGCGTAACTTCAGGCGAATGTCGAGGCAAAGTTGTCACCCGTCCAGAATGACTGGCGGAACCAACCCGCTATAAAATCCTCGTTTAAGGTATATGAATTGCGGCTCAGCAATCCGTGATGTTCGTCACTTCACTGTGTGGACCCGCTGCTGCGTTCCATTGGCAAAGCTCATCTGTCCTTGACGGGCAGGACGGGTTCCCAATCTTGGGAAGCAAAGGAGGAGGTAGCGTGCACACCAGCCGAAATTCCCGCGCGGCGGGCCCGGAAGTGTACCGGGACTCACAATTCCTTATCTGGAACTTGGATTGAAATTCACCGTATGCAAAATTGCCCTCCTGGGAATAAAGGCAAGGTTCCCAGCAGTGTCCGGCTCGCGCTATCTGCCGGCGGCGTCAACACAGGAGCGCGGGGCAGCGCCTGGTTCTATGCGCTCAGTGACGACCTCTCGGACCAAAACAAATGGAGCGCGCCGCAGGAAATCGAGGGTTCCTTCGCGCCTTGGACCAACAATGACACGCCAATCGGCTGCCCGGTGTACAACGGCTGGTACCCGACCTTCATGTCCCTTGGCCACGCGCAAGGAATTCTCAGCACGACTGGGTATGTGTTCTATCTCTCGGGATCGCTCGGCGCCTGCGACGACCCAACCGTCGCACCACCGCCGTGGACTTACACTTCGCGCCGATTCACGATCCGCAAGGCGCGCCGGTAAATTTGTGCGCTACGTTTTGCCATGCTTCCATTCGGCCAGCATCAGCGCGATGCCGACCACGACGGTGAGGGCCTCGATCAGAAACGCATACGATGACAGTTTCTTTGCCCGGTCAAACCTGGCCGTCAACCGGCTGAAGCCGATCCCCGCCAGAACAAAGGGCGATGCCAGGAGCCTGTACATGCAGAAAAAATTCACGCTCTCCGCGAAATAGCTCTGCCCAAAAACAAGAATCCCCAGGCAAACCGGGGCGCTGACGCCCAGGCCCACCAGAAATTTTGCGTACCCCGTCGAAGCAGCTTCAAACTTTGCCATGACCCAAATTAGAAATACAGTTGGGATCATGAACATACAGGCGAGAAAGAAGTACATCAACAGCTCGCCGAACGCGTACATGCCGCCGGCGGCCCCGGCGGGGTCACGCAGCTCGGCCAGGTGACGTACAAGAATCAGGAGCGCGGCGACCGCGAAAACCGCGGCATATGCTATGCCAATGATCCACAGTTGCACCCGGGTGTCGGAGAGTCTCACAACATTATTCTAATGTGCGGCGGGAAAAGCGCGCTTCCGCGATGTGTCTGTTTGTCTGAAGCGCCACTTCCATGGATGGAGGATCTGAGGGTGAAGTCCGGGGGAGTTGGAATATCACCGTTGCCGGTTCTGGTTTGCGGATTGGAGCGGCTTTGCTTGGGCGAAGTAACCCGCGACCTTTTCCCTGAGGATGTTCGGCGCAACTTCCGTCGCCGATCCGGGCGCCAGAGAGCCCAATTCAAACGGACCATAGGCTGTGCGAATCAGGCGGCTGACTTGCAGGCCGAGATGCGCCATGACTTTGCGGATTTCGCGATTCTTGCCTTCTTTGAGAGTGACGGCGAGCCACACATTGCTCCCGCTCTGCGCGGCTTCCATCCTGGCTTCAATGGGTCCGTAATTCACGCCGTCGACCGTGATGCCTTGCGCGAGTCTGGCAAGCTGGGCGGGCTTCACCGCGCCATGCACGCGCACCCGGTAGCGGCGCTTCAGGGCATTCGCCGGCAATTCCAGATATCGCGCCAGGCCGCCATCGTTGGTGAGCAGCAAAAGTCCCTCGCTGTTCAGGTCAAGCCTGCCGACGCTAATCACGCGCGGAAGGCCCGGCGGCAAATGCGCAAAGACAGTCGGACGGTTATTCTCGTCACGCGCGGTGGTCACCAGCCCGGCAGGCTTGTTATACAGGAACAGGCGCGCCGCCTCCGAAGCGGGCAACGGCCTCCCGTCCACCATGATCTTGTCGTCCGGTCCAACGGTGAAGGCCGGCGTGGCCAGCACCTTTCCATTGACGCTCACGCGCCCATCGGCAATCCACCGTTCGGCATCGCGGCGCGAGCATAGCCCGGCCCGCGCGATGACCTTGGCGATGCGCTCGGATTCTTTGGCCCCTTGCAAGGGGTCGCGGCCGTCTGTCGATGGATTCACGGGAGGATCATGCCTGAAGGATATTGTATATGGAGCCGGGGGGTGGAAAAAGAAGATCCATTGAACACAAATAATTTGCTGACTTTTCAGTACGCTCAAACCGCACACGACTCATGAATTGCGGCTTTCGCGCGGAAAGAGACAAAGCGGAAAAGGCAAACGACGCAGGCCAAGAGCTATCGGTTAGCGCCCCGTGCATTTAGTTGTTCCAGATTTTCGGGGGCAATCCACTTTCCCGAACGCTGCGCAAGCGCGGCCACCTCTCGCGCCTTGTCGTATTCCCGTGTCTGATTGAGGTAGATCGCCAGCAACGGATTGTAAGGCTCGCACTCGCAAGGATCAGACGTGCCACGAATTTGGATCGCCCGGTTCAAATCCGAAATGGCCAGATCGGACTTCTCTTTGGGGTAACGGGAGCCGCGATTGCAGTAGGCGTCGGAAACACGGAAGCGCATCTTCGGCTTCAGTGCGGCTTCCTGTTCGAAATCAGCAATGGCTTGGGTCCAATCTCCCATCGAACCATCGGTTAAGCCGAGCATGTCGAGGGCCATGGCATTTTGGGGATTCTTTTCCGCTACTCTGGAAAAATCAGCTTTGGCCGGAGCGAGAAAAACAGACGTGTGGGGCTCGTAAATCATATCCAGGTCGGCGCGAGAATAGTAAGCATTGCCCCGGCGGTAATATATCTCCGCGTTGTCCGGGGCCAGCACGATCGCCTGGTTGTAATCCTGAACGGCCAAATCGAAGAGTTTGTTGTATTCCTCGTCTGCGATGAGTTTCATGAGTCGCGAGTACCGGGCCTTTTCGGCATAGGCGTCAGCCCGGTCGGCGAACGCTGCGGAGCGTTGTGTAGTGTTCCTGGAGTCTGCGATAGCTTGCCCGGCGCGGCGAATTTCAGCGTCGTAGCGGCTCACATACCAGCTCTGATACACGCGGACCATGCGCGCGCAGCCACCCAGGAGAACTATGCCAGCGAACAGAATGGCAGTGCTCCAACGCTTCACACTTGAACCGGTCGTGATCATCAGCGTCAGTATGCTGGATCGCTTATGCAACCGAGTAGAATTTCTGCGCCCGTTTGCCTACTTAAATAAGATGAGCAAGCGAAAATTCCAGCCGAAAGCGGGCGGGAACCCACCTGCAGCTTCATTGCGATATCCTGGCGAACAGGCAATCCCCTTGGTTTCTTGTATTGGCGATCTTCCGGGATCAGATCACACGGCTCCTTGACTGCAACGCCGGATGACTGCGGATAGGCAATCACGCGGAGAGATAGCCTGGCGAATGGCCCGGCGTTTGAATATCGGGGCGGGCCATCATTGCGAAGCAAGGGTGGGTCTGAAACAGGCTTCAGTTTTTCCGTTCATTTTGAGTTAGCAAGTGCTTCGTCGCGAACGCGCGCCCTGATCCGCACTTCAGGTATTTTTCGAAATGTTCCGCGAGATGCATTTCAGGCAGGGCAATATAAACCGCCAGGTCCCAAGGCTCGAAGTTGTTGTTGTGGATCGATTTTCCGGCGTCGTGTTCTGCGAGGCACCTGCGGAGATCGCTGGTTGAGCCGACATAGGTTTGATCGGAGTGATTTTTCCTTCGGAGGAGGTAGACGTAGTACACGAAAGCCCTCCTTCACTTGCCTGACTAGAATTGTTAGCCGCAACAGGGGGCCGGTGAATGCCATAGTCCTTGCCCTTACCACTGGTGCTACGGCGGGCACCAGCCATGGCGCGCACCTCGAGCGACGGCTGGTGGAGACGGGGGAGTTGAACTCTGCGCCCTTGTTGATTCCGCGTAACTTATTGAATTTTTGGTCCGCCTGAAACGGATAATACTCCGGAATAGCGGGGTCTTTGTACAATTCTTGTTCAGGAAATCTGTTTAAGTATGGCCCCCCATATCCTTCCTCGCAGCGAAACCGCATGGGTGGTCACGGTTCCCTTGATTGCAAAGTGCCATGGCGGAGTGCGCGCTCTTTCATCACCGCGAAAAAGACTGGCACGAGAATCAACACATGAATGGTCGACGTAATCATGCCCCCGACGATGGGAGCTGCGATGGGCTTCATCACGTCTGCTCCAATGCCGGTCTCCCAAAGAATCGGGATCAGGCTGGCCAGAACTGCCGTCACGGTCATCAGCTTCGGACGCAGTCGCATGACTGCTCCTTCGATGGCGGCTGCTTCGATGTCCTCATGCTTTAAGGGAATCCCCGAAGCGATGCGCTTGTCGAGGGATTCATGGAGATAAACCACCATGACGACTCCGGTCTCGACCGCAATCCCGAAGAGTGCGATGTAGCCCACCCATACGGCAACGCTGAAGTTGTAACCAAGCCAATATTGGAGAATCAGACCACCAGTCATCGCGTAAAACGTCGGGAAAATAAGCACGGCGGCTTCGGAGATCGAATGGAACACCATGTAAAGAAGCAGAAAGATTACGAAGAACACCACGGGTACGATGAACTTCAGTCTTTCTTTGGCACGCACTTCGAATTCGTATTCTCCTGACCACTTATAGCTGTACCCAGGTGAAAGGTGTAATTTTTCATTTAGAAGTTGGTTCGCCTTGGCAACGAAACCGCCGTAGTCCTTCGTTGCCAGGTCCAGATAGACGTAGCCCGTGAGCAGGCCGTCCTCATCGCGAATCATGGCCGGTCCGCGAGAGAAATAGACCTTAGCAACTTCTGAGATCGGGATCTGCGCCCCGGTTGGCGTAGCAATAACGACCCGCTGCATCTGCGAAATGTCATCGCGAAAGTCCCGGCCGTAGCGCACGTTGATGGGATAGCGCTCGCGGCCTTCGATATTTTCAGCAACATTTTCGCCGCCGATGCCGGTTGTCACGGCGAGCTGAACATCGGCCACGGTGAGTCCGTAACGAGCGGCTTCGAGGCGGTTGACTTCCACGTTGATGTAAAAACCTTCAGCGACGCGTTCGGCAAAAATGGAACGAAGTTCAGGAATCCCACCGAGGATCTGTTGTAACTGAGCGCCCGCTTGCTGGATGCCTTCGACATTCGGGCCTTGGATCTTGAGTCCCACGGGCGTCTTGATTCCCGTCAGTTCCATATCAAGCCGATTTTGAACGGGCATCGTCCAGGTATTCGTCAGGCCCGGAAATTGGAGTTTTTCGTCCATCTCGCGAATCAGCTTTTCGTAGGTCATGCCAGCTCGCCACTGCTCGCGTGGTTTGAGCATGATCGTGGTGTCATACATGTCGAGCGGAGCGTTGTCGGTGGGGCTGTCGGAACGGCCAACTGCTCCGAAGACGCTTTCGACTTCCGGGAATGACTTGATGATGCGGTCCTGTTCCTGGAGCAAAGTCGAGGCCTGCGTGATCGAGATGCCGGGAAGAGCGGTCGGCATATAGAGCGAGGAACCTTCGTAGAGTGGCGGCATGAACTGGCTGCCGATGCGCCAGGCCAGAGGAAGTGTCACAACCAGAAAAATCAGATTGAGAATGAGAGTTGTTTTCCGGTGCCGTAGACAGAAACGGAGAACAGGCAAGTACAAAGCCTGCGTCCAGCGCGAGAATGGATTTTCAGATTCCGGCCTGAGATGGCCGCGAATGAAAATCACCATGAGGACGGGAACGAGCGTGATGGCAAGAATCGAAGAGAATGCCACGGAGAGAGTTTTCGTCCACGCAAGAGGACGGAACATGCGCCCTTCTTGTGCTTCGAGAAGGAATACGGGCAGGAACGATACGAGGATAACGAGCAAAGAAAAGAAGATAGCTGGTCCAACCTGTTTCGCGCCATCCATCAGGATGCGCCGTCTTTCTTTCTCTGTCAGCTTAGCTCCCGATTCTCCTGTCTTGGCGATATGTTCCGATAAATGGCGGTAGCCGTTCTCGACCATCACAATCGCTGCGTCGATGAGCACACCTATGGCTAACGCCAGGCCGCCTAGCGACATGATGTTGGAACTGACGCCCAGGAAGTACATCGGTATAAAGGCTGCGAGGACCGCGATGGGCAGAGTCAGGATCGGGATCAACGCAGAGCGGAAATGGAACAAGAAAGCAATCGTCACGAAACTGACGATGAGGGCTTCTTCGAGGAGATCACGCTGTAGTGTTTTGATAGATGCCTGAATCAATCCAGACCGGTCATAACCGGACACAATCTCAACGCCCGGCGGAAGCGACGGTTTGATCTCAGCAAGTTTTTTCTTCACGCCGTCGATCACGTTAAGGGCATTCATTCCGTAACGCATCACGATGATTCCGCCGACGGTTTCCCCTTCGCCGTTCCACTCGGCGACACCCTCGCGAATATCGGGACCAAACGCTACCGTGCCGAGATCACGAATGAGGACAGGCGTGCCGTTCTTCGTGGCGACGGGCACGGTTTCGAGGTCTTGCAGCGAGTGGAGGTAGCCGAGACCTCGAATCATGTATTGAGCGCCGCCCATTTCGAGCACTCGACCGCCGACTTCATTCGTGCTGTCGCGGACACGGTCAATGACCATCGAAAGTGGAATGTTGTAGGCGCGAAGTTTGTTTGGGTCCAGATTCACCTGATATTGGCGAACGAATCCTCCAATCGAAGCGACTTCGCCACACCAGGGACGGTCTCCAGTTGATAGCGAAGATACCAGTCCTGAAGACTGCGCAAGTCGGCGAGACTGTGCTGGTGGGAGCGGTCAATGACCGCATACTCGTACACCCAGCCTGCGCCCGTTGCATCGGGGCCAATCATCGGAGACACGTTTTTCGGCAGTACTCCTTGCAGTTGCTGGATGTATTCAAGAACGCGTGAACGAGCCCAATAGAGATCAGTCCCGTCTTCGAAAACTACGAAGATGTAGGCATCGCCAAACATGGTCTGCGCGCGGACGGCTTTCACATGCGGAGCGGCGAGTAACGCAGTGACGATCGGATAGGTGACCTGATCCTCGATGATATTGGGCGGCTCGCCTTCCCAGGGAACATGCACAATCACCTGGACATCGGAAATGTCCGGCAGGGCATCTAGCGGAATATTCTTGAGCGACCAGATTCCGGCTAGAACCAGCAGCAACGTTCCCGTGAAAACAAGGAATCGATTGTTTGCGCACCAATCAATCACGCGGGAGATCATGGCTACATTCCCCCTTCGGCGTTCAGGCTCAGTTGCTTGGTGGCAATGGCGGCACCGTTCTTCATCGCAGTGACAGTGAGCTGCCAAGTCCCACCGCTTTCGAGATTCACTTGGCCTTCGTATATGCCGCCGCCCTTTTCACTCAGGGGCGTTACGACATTCATTGCGGCCATGCCCATTTGCGGCATGCCGGGCATATAGCTGCGGACGCTGACCTGCGCTCCAGTGACGGGAGTGCCGTCCGCTGCCGTCAGTTTCACGCGATACAAATTTGTTCCTTTATGCGGAATTGAGGGCTCGGTCGAAAATTCAATCTGAGCTGCGGATTGAGCTGAGGGAGCGTTCATTGCGGCTGCCGCGCCTGCTCCCGGCGGCGGAGGGAGCGAAGGAACCGATGGCGGCTTGGAGTTGGCTTTCCGAATCGACCAGGAAATTCGCGGAAGTGACGATGCGTTCGCCGGCTTTCAAACCTTTCAGAACGATGTATTGATCGCCTGCCTGAGGTCCCAATTGAACGTCACGAGGCTCCAGAGTAACCCGCGCCTCGGTCCACGAAAACAATTTGCCGCGTTCCTGACTGCAGTACTCCGCTTACGGGGATGACGAGTTGATTCCCGAGTGGCACTTGCACGACCACGTTCACGTACATTCCAGGCGTAAGCGTCAGATTGGGATTTGAAAAGAGGAGGCGCGCGCGCGCTGTTCGTGTAGTCATGTCCACGTCGGGATAAATGAAATCGACCTTTCCTCGAAATGCGCGGCCGGGATAGGAATCCACAGTGAGCACAGTGGGGCACCGACTCGTATGCGTCCCAGGTCGTTCTGGAAGATTTGCGCGAGCACCCAAACGGTGGAAAGATCCGCGATGGTGTAAAGACGCGTATCCGGCTGCACGTTCAGATTCGGGAGCGCGTTTCGCTCGGTGATGTATCCGGAGACAGGCGAGTCGATCTCCAGGGCATCGATGACCTGCCCTGTGGATTCGAGTCGCGCAATCTCCTGTTCGGGGATGTTCCATTGCTTGAAGCGCTCCCTGGAAGAATCGAGCAGGGATGCGACGCCCGCGGCAACACCCGGAACACTGCTTTGCGAAAGGTTTTTCGCATTTTGTTTCGCCAGCAGGTATTCGCGCTCGGCGACAACGAGTTCCGGGCTGTGAATCGTGAACAGCGCGCTGGCCTTTGCGGACGTACTGATAGGTTGCATCCGCGAAAACCTTCTCGATGTGGCCGGAGATTCGAGTCTGAACGTAGGAAAGCCGTGTCTCGTCGATGGCGACAGTTCCCGTTGCCCGGATTTCGTCCTGCACCGGTTTCCGCTCAACCAGTCCAAACTTGACGCCGATGGATTGCAATCGTTCGGCGGAGAGCTGGACGGGAGCGAGAGGAGTCTCCGTCGGCGGCGGTGCCGAAGCCGGAAGAATTGCTCTGTGCTGGTTGCGCAGCAAGATTCGGCGCGGAACTGGCAGGGGTTTGCGTTGTGGCAGACCGTCGCGCCGTCCACCAGATTCCGCCAGCACGCCGATGAAGACAATGTTTCCGATCAGTGCAAGGACGAATGGCTTTCGATAGTTCTTCATGATCTTGCTCCCTGGCTGCGTCACTCAGCGCAGCGACAATCCTGTGATTTCTTCGATTTGTGCCAATGCCGTCTCGTGTTCCGAAAGTGTCTGCCAGTACTCCTCGTCGAACTTGAGTACGTCGAGGAAGGATGCGAGCAACGCCTGAAAATCCTGGCGATTGGATTGGTAAGCAGCCATACCGGCTTGCAGTTCTGCGCGCGCTTGAGGCATTAACCCTTCTCGGTAAATCTTGAGCAGTTCTTCCGATTTCTCCGCGCTCAAGTATTGCTGTCGAAGCTGGAAAGCGATTTGCTGTGTCTGGGTCTCGTACTCGCTTTTCGCCTGGCTCTGATCCGCTTCGGCTTGAGCTAGTTCGGGCTGCTGGCGGCGTCCGCGATAGATCGGAATATCGGACTCCCAGCGTCACTGAGTAATAGGCGCGGAATTGCGT
This sequence comes from Terriglobia bacterium, assembly GCA_963779275.1. Taxonomy (GTDB): domain Bacteria; phylum Acidobacteriota; class Terriglobia; order Acidiferrales; family UBA7541; genus Palsa-360. Next base: position 269,608 of record CAVZXL010000008.1, on the reverse strand, counting down.
GGGGTCTGTCCGCTGCCACATGTATTGAAGGTTGAAGTCCGGGTAGAAGTCCTTCTTGGCAAGGTCCACCTGCAATCCTTGCTTCTCAACCATTTTTTGAGCGCCAGCGATTTCGGGGTTGTTCATTTTCGCCGCAGCCAGCAATTGGTCATAAGTATAGGCGAGCGGTGGTTTCTGAGAGTTCGGTAGTCTCGATGTCAGGCGATGATTGCTGGCGGTTGAGAAGCTGCTTCATTTCCGCTTGAACTTTCCCGGCCTCCAGCTGATTCATTGTGATTTCTCTCAGCAGCTTGGTGCGTTCGAGTTGCGCTTGCAGGACCTCTTGCTGGGTTCCCATTCCGTTACGATAACGAGCCTCCGCAGCCTGCTCGACTTGCTGAAGCAACTGGCCATCTCCTTCCAGAATCGTCTGCCGCTTGGCGAAATAGCCGAGCTGGAAGTAGGCCACTCTTGACAGCTGCCAGAACTGCCCGGCGGACTGATTCGTATCTCTGCTGGGTCACGTCGGCATCTTTCTTAGCAATCTCGCCGCGCAGGCGTAGTTTTCCTGGATAGGGAAGATCCTGCGAAATGCCGAGACCCACGTATGCGAAATCGCTATTGGTATAGCCCGCGAATGGCCGTGGACTGCCGACGCTAACTTGCTGTAGAACGAATTGTGGGTCGGGCAACGTCGAGACCTGCGTCGGCACCTGTTTCGCCGAATGCCAGCCATGCCGTGCGGCTTGAATCTGAGGATTGCTTCGTTCAGCTTCGGCGATAAGATCGGCGAGCATCACCGGCTGACCGGGAGGCGGCACCTCCTGTGCCCGCATTACGAGTGACGGCCGACTGAATTATGAGCAGAGTTGCAAACACCACTGCGGAACTGATCTTCATACGCTGTCCTTTCGCGGTCCGGGACCATTGCCCGTATACTGCTCTCAGAGGTTACTGCCAAGAGAATTACCAATCATCGGCATAAGACGAGAGACACTTGCGCATTTCGAGAGGGAATAAAGGAAGGCTTCAGATCAGGAAAACGGACAGGCGCGATGGAGAGGCAGGCGGGGAGAAATCATGCCGCAGAATATCAGCAGGAACGGCGCGAACCCGAGGAATGTCAGCGGCGGGCACCGGAGTCGCTGTGGGTGCAGGCGCGACAGTTTGCGCGGAAATTACAAACGGCGATTCCTGCGCAGGAATCCCGGAGATGAAGCAACAGGAGGTCTTCTCTGCGGCGCTCATGCGCGCGCCCGCATCACCCATCTTCATCCCATCGCAATGCGATAACATCTTTGAGGAAGTGCAACCGATCCGATCGGATGAAAAGAGCGAGGAAGCCGAAACAGGGATAACCCCCAGCCCTGCGAGCATTACCGCCAGTACGAAGATGAACAATCGCCGCATTGTTTTACACTCTACCAAATTCATAGCCGAGAACCTTCATTTATTAATGATCGCGCTTGTGGTCTACGAAGACTGTGAGCAAGATCACAAACCGATATGATCCAGGTCACTGCGGATTTAACGCGAGCAAGACAAATTGAATACATGAAGCGGGCATGGCAAATCGGGTCCTTAGCTTTCTTGGCCTTGCTGGTCGTGCAACCAGCGATGGCAGCCTTTGCCTGCGCTCCACTGGGAGGCGCTAATTCGGATTGTGGCACTTCCCCGTCGTCCATGGAACAGATGGGCGATTGCTCTCAATTGATGGCCACTGTCGTCCAGGGCCAGACTTCCTGCTGCCAACTCGACATTCCGGACTCCACCCAGCAGGTTCTTGTCGATAGGTTCACCCGAGACCAAGGGATTGGCCCCGCCGTCATGGAACGGCCGGTATCTCAGTTGGCTCTGCCAACTCTTCAAGGTTTGGACCTGGACCATAGCCGCACCGTGCCGCTCCCTGCGGCATCGTTTCAGTCCCTCTACTGTACCTTCCTCATCTAATTCTCCCGATTTGCCTCACGTAGTGTCGCTCTTCAATAAGGGCATTACTCCGTCCACGGGAATCTTTCAGACGGAGCCACCTCCAGCAATTGCGATAGCTCGGAAGTTGGCCGGATCTCTCTTTACGAGGAGAGCGGTAAGACCATTCTGGCTACTTTGAAGCCAACCACTCTTCTGGCGATGTTCCGCTTGCCGCAACTTAAAGGTGTGGCTCAGGAAGTGGAGGACACGATTGTGAAAATCATGAGGGAGGCGGCGGCAGGCTGATTTTCGTTGAAGTCAATCGCCCTTCCGTTCTCCGGCCGAGTGCCTGCCGTGCCTCGCTCACTTTAGGACTTCGTCTTGAGCGTTGCCGAAGACCACCGCGTGCAACTCCTCGCGAGTAAAAGGAGCAGGAAGCATCGGGAAGTGATAGCCCTGCGCCGCCAGTTGTTCTAGCGTCTCGGGCGGCATTGACTCTGCAACGAGGACGATCTTCGTTCCGGGACAAATTTCTAGCGACTTGAGGGCAGCTTCAACGCCGCCCAGCTCTGGCATTACGACACCGAGTAGAGCGACGTCGGGTCGGAAGGTATTCACCCCCTAGGGACAGTTTGTAGAGGAATACGTCAGAGAGGAACATCAGTGATTGTGCTTCTGCCGATTCCCACTGGGGTTTCATTCTATTGAGATTTGTGCCCAGGGTGCTGAATTCGTGCGGATTCGTCGTGGGCCATGATCAATGCTGGAAGGTTCCGATAGAGTTACTGGCTTGATTCGGCGATTAGGGGTAAACTGTGAAATATGAATGCGATCCCCACGTCTGGCCCGATCAGCGAAACTCAACTGCTGACCTGGACCCGTTCTGCTGACCTATGCAGCTCTAAGTCTTTTAGCTGCAATGGATTGGTGGAGGCGGGGGGAGTTGAACCCCCGTCCGAAAAGCGCTACGGCTCGAAGCCTACATGCTTAGCTCTATTCCGTTTGTTTCGCCAGCCGCGCTCAGAATGAGCAAGAAACGCAGCCGGCTAGTCCGATTGGTTCTCGCCGTCTTGTTCCGGACCGAAACTTGACGGCCAGCCTACTGTGTGACGTTTCTTACCGGGCCCGTAGGCGAAGCCCGGGGAAACGTAGCTAGCCTAATTTAAGCTAGGCAGCCAATGCCAATTGTTGATTGGCAGTTCTAGTTTTCCACCCGATTGAGGGCAGGTGGCGCCCTGCATGCCTTCGAGTCGCGACAGCTTCCGTCGAAACCGTGTCGCCCCCTGTTACATAGTTTAACATTGATGTGAGTGCGGATAAAGCTGGCCGTCCGTGGTTGAGAGTCGGGAGGTTTAGAATCAGGAAGCAAGGAGGCAAGGAAGCAGGGAGGCAGGGAGGCAAGGAAAAAAGCCTCCATGCGCGTGCCGGTGCGCTCCTTGACTCTTAACTCTCGACTCCTTGACTCTGCCTCCTTGACTCCCGCTTCCCCACGTGCGCGGGCCGAAACCCGGTACCGATGCGGGATTGACAATTCTTCGCTGCAGGTTCCGATAATTGGAATTGGACCCAACTAAGGTTCTGGCGGGTTGGCCTTGGCGACTCAAGGCCAACCAGTACAGCCCGCACCCGCTGGAGGCGCTCAGGGTATGGCGGTAGACCCAAACGGAATCGAGCAGGCCGTCTCGCGCACGCTGCGCGACAACCTGGAAAAAATCCAGCGCACGGTGGACGAACTGCACCAGGCCGTCAATGACATGGTGTCGGCCTGCGCCAGCAGCCGCCCGAGCAACGCGCTGCCATCGATGATCCGCGCGCAGACCTCGGCCGCGTCGCTTTCCGCCACGTTGGACGTCCTTTCCCGGTTTGTGACCGGATCGTTGCAGCCTTCCATGCGCACGCATTCGAGCCGGAAACCCTGCATGCTCCTTCCATCAATCCTCCGATTCCCGGCCGCTCCGTTTGAGCAGCCTGAGCCTGCGGCCCCGCATCTAAAGAGAAAGTCCCTGGACTTTGCCGGTGCCGCCGGTCGAACCGCCGTCGGCACCGCCGGCGTTTTCGGCGGCTGAGATCGCCGCGAAATCCGATTTTCCTCCGGCCGTGGAGATGCCTCCGATGGCCGAGTTCGCTCCTTCCATGGAGCCGGTTTTTCTGAGTGAGCCGGTGCAGGTGTTCGCCATGGAGCGCCGAGGCCGAAACGCCCGCCGCGTTCGCCGAAACGCCGCGCGTTTCCGAGCCTTTGGCGCGAACCGCCGGCAAGTGAGCCAGCGGAAGCGGAGCCGATTTTTAGTCTCGACTCTTTGCTGCCGGAAGAGCAAGAATTGCACAGGCGCGCCTACCGCGTGGCCAAGGTTTCGATGCAGGATATCAAAATGCTGCGCCCCGAGGATGTCCGCATCGGGCGCGAAAATAAAGATCTGTGCATCAGATTGCGTGACGACATTGAGAAGGCTCACAAAGAATACGATCGCCGCTTTCAATCCATTCAGTCTCATCCCGTCGATTATTTCTACGACTGGATGGTGGAGATCCTGGGCGGCGGCGATGCGCAAACCCTCGGAGAGTATCCTTACCCGTCTCCCGTCATGCACCACTAGCTCGAATCCCGCCGCCGGGAAATTCTCCCTTGCTTCACGCGCTCGTACGCTGCGCAACGTCCAGCCTTGTTTTTACTGTTTGCCGCGATGCCGCTGCTGCACGCGCAATCGCTTCCCAGGCCGGCAAGCAAGCCCGCGTCGAAATCGGCCGCCAAGGCGCACCCGAAACCCGCTGCTCCCGCGGCCGCAATGCCTGCCGCTCAGGGCGAAAAGCAACTCGCGCAACTGGCCCGCGCCCTGCGCGACAACGGAAATGCGACCACCTACGCCGCGCTTTCCGCCTTTGCAAAGCAAAACGAAAAGAACGACCTCGGCGCCCGCTCGGCTCTCGCTCTGGGCTATTACGATCTTTCCCGGGAAAAACCCGATCTGGCCCTCGGCTGGCTCCGCAAAGCCGTCGGCGAAAAATTGCTGCGCGAATATGTCCAGTACTGGCAGGCGCAGACTTCTCTCGCGCTCGGCGATAAACAGTCCGGCATCGAACAGCTCTGGAGCTTCCGCCGCGATTTTCCGGCCAGCGTGATGACCGAGCAGGCGGTCACTTCCCTGGCGGGCGCCGCCCTGGCGGCCGGCAGGGGCGAAGAGGCGCTCTCGGCTTTGCAAACCTATCCGGATACGAATGCCAAACCCGCGATGCTGCTGTTGCGGGCCCAGGCGCAGGAAAAAATCGCGGCCGCAAAAAACGAAAAGCCCGCCGCCGCGGCTGCGGATTATCTCGATCTCTATTATCGCTTTCCGCTGAACGACGAAGCGAAAGCGGCGGGGCAGAGAATTCCCTCGCTGCAATCCGCGCTGGGCGAAGCTTTTCCCGGCACTCCGCTGCAAACGCAAATCGCGCGCGCCGAGGCGTTCTTCGTCGCGAGGCGCTGGAGCGACGCGCGTTCCGAATATGCGGCATTGTTGCCGAAACTTTCGGGCCGCGATCATGAGCGCGCCCAACTCCGCGTTGCCGTGTGCGACGTGCAACAGGGAGGCAAGACGGAGATATCTGAACGCGCTTTCCCTCACCGATCCGGACCTGGAAGCCGAACGCATCTACGCGATTTCCCAGGCGCACCGTTCCGACAAGCATCGAATCGGAAATGCTCGATGACGTCGATCAATTGACGAAGCGTTTTCCGGCAAGCACCTGGGCGGCCGACGGCCTGTTTGCCACGGGGAATTATTATTGGGTGAATATGGACCGCGCCCACGCCGCCGGTTTCTACCGCCGCGCTCTCGATACCGATCCCAACGGAAAAAATTCGCAGGCCGCCGCCTGGCGCGTGGCCTGGACCGCGTACATGGACCGCAAACCGGAAGCCGCGGACTTGTTCGTGGACTACGTGCGAAGGTTTCCCACCTCGAGCTACGTGCAGGATGCGTTGTACTGGCTCGGCCGCTCCTATGAGCGCTCGGGCAATCCGGAGCGCGCGCGGAGTTTCTATCTCGCCGCGGCCACGCGATTTCCGCTTACTTATTTCGGCGCCAGGGCGGCCGAACGCGTCCGTCCGGAGCCGGATGGAATCGGTTCCGCGCCGCTGAGTCCGGCGGAAATATTGTCCGCGATTCCTCCCGCGCCCTCGCTTGCGCATCCCGATCCGCCGCTGACCGAAGATCTGCGCCAGCGCCAGGCCCGCGCCGCCGCCCTGAGCGATATTGCTTTCGATGCTTCCGCCGAACTCGAATATCGATCCCTGTATGCGGCAACGCGTTCGCCGGAATACCTGGTGGACGCCGCCGGAGCCGCGATCGCCGCGGGGCATTACGCCGCCGGAATGTCCGCGGTGCGGCAAGCGTTTCCGCAACTCGAGGCGCGGCGCGTCCCGGAAATTCCCAGCGAAGCGTGGCGGGCCGCGTTTCCGCTTCCTTATGAGCCGAAATTTCGCAGCGAAGCCGCGCGCAACCAGCTGGATCCGATGCTCGTCGCGGGCCTGGTCCGCCAGGAATCCGCGTTTGAATCGAACGCGATGTCGCGCGTCGGCGCCATCGGCTTGATGCAAGTGATGCCCAAGACGGCCTTGAAAGTGGCGCGGCAGTTGAAAGTGCGATATGTGCGCGCACGGCTGACCGATCCGGGTTACAATTTGCAGCTTGGTTCGCGCTACCTGGCCAATCTGATCCAGGGTTTCGGAACACCGGAAGCGGCGCTTGCCGCGTACAACGCCGGCGAAGATCGCGTGGCGCAATGGACGGCGGGCCAGAATTATCTTGAGGCGGCGGAGTTTGTGGAATCCATTCCGTTCACCGAGACAAGGGAGTACGTGCAAATCGTGATCCGCAACGCAGACGTCTACAGGCAAGTGTACGGCCCCGTGCCGCCGGAAACGAAACCGGAAACGAAACAAGCGACGAAACGCGCCAGCGGAAAGCCAGCCAAACGCGGCGCCCGCATGGAAGCCATGCGCGCCGTGAAGGCGCAAGATGCCGGCCCCGCAAGGGCGCAGGTCCAGCCATGAGCGCCGCCGAAGCATCGCCCACCGGCGCCGGCCGGGTTGTGGCCTCAGCGCGACAACTGCTTTCCGCCAAAGCCGAGCGATTTACCGAATCCGTGATCCGCGAGATGACGCGGCTTGCGCTGCAGCACGACGCGGTCAACATGGCCCAGGGCTTTCCCGATTTTCCGGCGTCCGAGGAAGTCAAGCAGGCCGCGCGGCAGGCCATCACCGACGACATCAATCAATACGCCATCACCTGGGGCGCGAAGGAATTTCCGCGACGCCATCGCCCGCAAATTCGAGCGCACGCAGGGCGTGCGCGTCGATCCCGAGCGCGAAATCACCGTCACCTGCGGCTCGACCGAAGCCATGATGGCCACCATGATGGGCATCATCAATCCCGGCGACGAAGTCGTGATCTTCGAGCCGCACTACGAAAATTACGGCCCGGACGCGATTCTTTCCGGCGCCACGCCGCGCTTCGTGCAGCTCCAGCCTCCCGATTGGAACTTCGATCGCGACGAACTCACGCGCGCGTTCGGCCCCAAGACCAAGGCCATCATCGTCAACACGCCGAATAATCCCACGGGCAAAGTTTTTTCCCGCGAGGAACTGGAATTCATTCGCGACCTCTGCGTGCGCTGGAACGCCTTCGCCGTCACCGATGAAATCTACGAGCACATTATTTTCGACGGCGCAGAGCACATCTCCATGGCTTCGCTCGACGGCATGCGCGACCTGGCCATCACCATCAACGGCTTGTCGAAAACCTACAGCGTCACCGGATGGCGCGTCGGCTGGGCCATTGCGCCTCCCGACGCTTCCACGCCCATCCGCAAGGTCCACGATTTCCTCACGGTTGGGGCCGCCGCGCCCCTGCAGCAGGCCGGAGCCGTGGCGCTGGAATTGCCGCCCAGCTACTACACGAAACTTGCGGAAATGTACCGCGTCAAGCGCGACCGCATGCTCGGAATCCTGACCGACGCCGGTTTCAAATGCTTCAAGCCTTCCGGCGCGTACTACATCATGACCGACATTTCGAATTTCGGTTTCCCCGACGATCTTTCGTTCTCGCGGTATCTGGTCGAGAAAATCGGCATCGCCGTCGTCCCCGCATCCAGTTTTTACGACGATCCGACCATGGGCGGGCGCCAGGTGCGTTTCACGTTTTGCAAGAAAGAATCGACGCTGGCCGCCTGCGCGGAAAAATTGTCGAAGCTGCGCTCGGCCTAGTCTTTTTCCCAGTCCCAATCAGGCGGTCGAGCTTGTTCGATTGAAGCTTGGGATCAGGACTTTCGTGGCGCCGGCGTCCCGCCGGCGTTTTTCCTTTAGCACTCACAGGCGCAAAACCACCGGCGAGACGCCGGCGCCACAAAGGCGAGAGCCCTCCGATCTTGGCGTGGCTCATAGCCGCCGCGCGGCCCCTGTGTTAGAATCCGCCGCGACCGCTTATTCCGGCGGGCTGCAAGCGCAGCCCGCACCCGTGGAGATTCCGAATGGCGATGGAATTCGATCTGATCCCGCAGGCAACGCTCGTCCAGGAAAATGGCCACGGAGAAGCCGTGGACATTCGCGCGAGCGCGACGCGCACGTTCTATTGCGTAATGTATATCCAGGAGCAAATCGAGCAGGAATCGGTGGACGTTTCCATCTGGGGTTCGGCCGACGGCGAGAATTGGGGCACGCATCCCATCCTGAAACTACCGCAACAATTCTACAAAGGCGAAACGCGCGCCGTGCTCGATCTGACCCTGGTTCCCAACGTGAATTTCATCCGCGCGGCCTGGGACCTGAACCGCTGGGGACGTGTGGCTCCACTCCCTATGTTCGTTCTGGGATTGCGTTTGGAGGAAGTTCCAGCAATGCCTGCACGTGTTCCACAAGCGTACACCGGCGCGGCAAAATAAAATTTTGTTTTGGGATAACCTTCTACTACTATCTGGCAACTAATAACGGCAGGCATTAAGGGGTAGGAAGCTAACTACCAGTTGCAAAGGGTGGTTGCTTCCTACCCCCCCGAGTGGTCTTAGCCAGATAGACGAGTCCCGCCGTAATTTGCGTTACATCGACTTTATAGAATCTTCATCTCCCCTCGGATGCGTGAAGCGGCCATTTCCAGTCCTCGATCTAACTCATCGATGGAAGGCTTTTAGCCCGTGGCCAGCCGCGCATGGGCTTTTTGGCGCTCGATGGGGAATTCGAGCTAAGGGTTTGTTGGCGTCTGGGGCGGAAGGGGCGGCAGGTCCGTGTCATAGGGCTCGTCGGCATCGGGCGCGGCTGGCCTCGTCCGGATTTTGTCCGCCGGCGTATGCTTTGCCGCGAGCGGCCTTGCGTGCGTCGATCTCCTCTTGCTGTTTCCTTGCGGCCTGCATGCGTTCCTGCGTCTGGCGAACCCAGTCCACGTCGGGGCCGTTGGGCGAGATCTTGAGGTAGGTGTCCAGATCCGCTGCCAGTGAAGTCAAGTCGCGCCGCGCGATGTGGATATTGGCCAGCAATATGTGGACGTCGGGAAAATCCGGATTTTTGTCCCGAGCCAGATTCGCGCTTTTTTCGGCCTCGTCGAATTGCTGCAGGCCGAACAGCGCCCGGGCCAGCTCAAAGGGTCCCTGCCAGGACGAGGCATCCATCTCCACGCATTTCCGCGCCAGGGTCGCGGCCTCCTGATAACGCTTTGCATTCAAGAGCAGCGCGGAAAGCAGATACAGCGCCTCGGGATATTTCCCGGAGCTGAGATCGACGGACTTCTGGAGAGCCTCCTCGGCTTCGTGCATTTCTCCCAGGCTCTGATAAGAGGTCCCGATCAGGGCGTAGGCTTCGTAATACGTCGGGAAAATCCTTGATGGCGCGCTGAAACTGGGCGATGGCCCCGCGATAATCGGATTTGCCGTAAAGCAAAGTTCATGCCCTTGTTGAATTCATCCTGGGCTTTGCGCGGCACGCTGAGCTGATGGGCGGAAATCACCGCGCCGCTCACGTTTGAATTCAACTGGATCGAAGCTCGCGTGAGAAACAGGGTAACGCCCCGGCGCGCGGAATTCGCAATGGCCACGGATTGCTGGAGCGGCTCGTAGTTCTGGGCATTGATTTCGAGGATGTATTCGCCGTTGGCGACGCCTGTGAACTCGAAGACTCCGTCGGCCTGGGTGAATGTGGAGCTGACCGGGCTTCCATCGGGCTGCCTCAGATCGACGCGAATATTTTCCATGCCGTGCTGGTCGGAATTGTCGCGAACGGTGCCGTCAATGCTGAAAGCGGAGTCGGAATGGCTGGTCTTGCCGCGCATATGCGGGCAATACACCCGCAACGAGGAGCAGCAGAAAACCAAGCTTCTGGCGGACAAGCATTGTCCCTCCGAGAGCGGGGGAAGTATTGCTATTCTAACACGGGTCGCAAAGGGTGGGGCGCGCCCTCGGGCTTCGTGATTCTCGACAGACAACCACGGATTCGTCATTCCGAACGAAGTGAGGAATTCCTCTTTCTTTCAGCATTCAAACCGGGAGGGATTCCTCACTTCGTTCGGAATGACGGCGTAAGCGAAACCCTGCACTCTGGAATTTTGTCAGGCGGTAATTTCGGCTACGCGCCCAAATCCACGGTCTGCAGATATTGCGGCAGCGCCACGCGCCATTTGTAAGTCGCTTCAATGGCAACCTTCAGGGCCGCCGAGGCTTCCGGCTCGCCGTGCGTCAGATAGGTTTGCCGCGGCGCGGCGGGCATGCCCGAGAGCCAGCGGAGCAGTTCGCTCTTTCCCGCGTGCGCGGAAAATTGCCGCAGGTTGATGACTTCCGCCGCCACCGGCACATCCTGGCCGTGAATGCGCACGGTTTTCGCGCCTTCTTCGAGTGAGCGCCCGCGCGTGCCCGCGGCCTGGAATCCCGCCAGCAAAATGGCGTTCTTCGGGTCCGGCGCCAGCCGCGCCAGGTGATGCAGCACGCGCCCGCCGGTGGCCATGCCGCTGGCGGAAATGATGATGGCCGGGGACTTGACGTCATTGATCTTCTTCGAGTCGTCGACCGTGCGCATGTAGTGCACGGTGTGCGCGTCCAGCGGGTTCCCGTTTTTTTCTTCCGCGGTGTAAACCAGATCGTGGTCCTCGTGATGGCGCATGTATAGGTCGGTCACGCTGATGGCCATGGGGCTGTCCACGTACACGGGAAGGCGCGGAATGCGGTTGGCATCCTCGAGCTTGCGGACGATGTACATGATCGTCTGCGTGCGGCCCACGGCAAACGCCGGAATCACAATCTGGCCGCCGCGCTTGGCCACGCGATTGATCACCTCGGCCAGCGCGTCCTCGGGCGAGTCGGCGGGATGTTCGCGGTCTCCGTACGTCGATTCGCATAGCAGCACGTCGCAGCGCGGCGGGCGCTTCGGGATTTTTCAAGATCGGCTGGTCGTAACGCCCCACGTCGCCGGAAAATAGCACCACCGTCTTCTTGCCGTTTTCCGTGATGGTCAGCTCCAGGCTCGAGGAGCCGAGGATGTGCCCGGCGTCGTGAGGCCGCACCGTGAACTGCGGCGAAATGGTGAACGCAGCGGCGCGCGGAATTTCCTGGAGCGCCTTCAGCACCGGCTCCACATCTTCCTGCGAGTACAGCGGCAGCGGCTGCTTGTGCTTGCTGTATCCGCCGCGCTTGGCTTTCTCGGCGTCTTCTTCCTGCAGGTGCGCGGAATCGGGAAGCAGAATGTTGCACAGCTCGATGGTGGCCGCGTCGGCATAAATCGGGCCGCGATAGCCGTCGCGGACCAGCCGCGGCAGGTATCCCGTATGGTCCAGGTGCGCGTGCGTCAGCACGCACCAGTCAAACGACGACGGTTTCTCCGGCAGCGTATCCCAATTGCGCAGCCGCAGCTGCTTTAATCCCTGAAACAGGCCGCAATCCACCAGCAGCCGTTTGCCTTCCGCTTCCACCAGATATTTCGAGCCCGTGACGGTGCCCGCCGCGCCGAGAAATGTGAGTTTGGCCATAGGGAAGGAATTCTAGAGGCAGGGAGGCAAGGAGGCAAGGAGGCAGGGAGGTGAAGCAGGAGGGGCCCAGGTTTCAACCAGCGGAAAAGTTGTGTTAGACTTTAGTTTCGGGCGTGTAGCTCAGTTGGGAGAGCGCATCCATGGCATGGATGAGGTCGCAGGTTCGACCCCTGTCACGTCCACCAAATTTTCCTTCGATTTCGCGGCCCTCTTCTTCGCAATTTCCGACACGAGAAGCAACCGTCCGTTGAGTTTGAATTTCGCGCGCCTTTTGAGGATCCTGCGAGAAGCTAAGGCCGTTCCCCAATTTAATAAGCGCCGTCATTCCGAGCGAAGCGAGGAATCCCTCCTCGATTTGTGCACCGGAACTGAGGGATTCCTCGCTTCGCTCGGAATAACGGCATCTTCAAATTCCAGGGACAGGCAGCTAAGACCGTTTCACTTCCACCGGCGGCGTCCCATACGTATGAAACGACTCCACGGTTTTTAATCCCCACGCCTGCCCCTTCGCGCGCTCCGCTTCGGTCCACACGATCGGCTTCCAGTCGGGGGCCAGGATCAACCGCGCGCCGGCGCTGTCCACTTCCACGCGGTTGCCGCCGGGTTCGTAGACGTACAGGAAAAACGTCTGCTGCACGGCGTGCTTGTGCGGGCCGGTTTCGATGAACACGCCTTCTTCCAGGCAAATATCCGCGGCGCGCAGAACTTCCTCGCGGCTGTCGACGGCGTAGGTGACGTGATGGAAGCGGCCGCGCGTTCCGGTATGGTCGCGCGTGTAAGCGAAATCGTAACTCTTGTTGCTGACCGTGAGCCACATTCCCGCTTCCGACCCATCATCCATCACGATTTGTTCGGTGAGGCGGCAGCCGAGATAATCCTGAAAGAAAATGCGGTTGGCCTTGATGTCCACGGCCAGGCAATTCAGGTGATCGAGCCGCCGCACGTTGATGCCGCGGGCAGGGAATCGGCTCGACTGATTCTTTAGCGCGGGCCGCAGTTCGGGCGGCGCCTGGTACCATTCGGTTTCGTAATACAGCTCGACCTTGTGGCCGTCCGGATCCTGGCAGACAAACGCCGGGCCGTGCCCCAGGTCGCCGTCGGTCCAGCCGATATCGTAGCCGGAGCCTTTGAGCGCGGCCACGCGGCGCTCGAGCGCCTGCGGGCTGCGCGCGCGAAATGCCATGTGCCCCATGCCGCTCGTCTTGGACGCTGTCAGCTTCAGCGTGTGGTGCTGGTAATCGTCGTACGCGCGCAGGTACACCGAATCGCCCTCGCGCGCCGTCGCCGTCATGCCCATCACCTTCACGAAAAATCTCAAGCTTTCCTCGGGCTTCGGCGTAAGCAGTTCCATGTGGCCGAGATGCGCGAGGTCGAAAATCGGTTCAGGCAGCATGGGCTTTTTCCTTTGAGCGGATTTTGCTGGGATTGCTCGAAGCGGCTATTTTGCGCCTGCATTTGCTCGGTGGAATTTTCCTCTGCCTGCCCCGCTCCGGCGATCGCGTCGGCGAGTTCCTGCCAGGAGAACGCGTCGCCGCGACGCACGCGTAATCCGAGCCTGGCGATCTCCTGCGCCAGCCAGTCCTGCCGCTGCGCGGTGGCCAGCGCGGTCAAGGGTTCCAGGTGCACGTCGGCGATGGCGTGCGCGGCTTCGCGCATTTCCGCGGCGCGCCGCTTGCCGTGTTCGGCGACGCGGCCGATCAAGTAATCGGGAAGCGCCGAATCCCATCCCATCTCCGGATACGTTGCCGCCAGCGACGCGAGCACCTGCTGTTCGGCGCCGTATCGCCGCGCCGTGAACATGGACTCGACGGTAATCGCTTCGAGTCCCTTGATGAAAATGCTGCGGCACATTTTAATCGCGGACGCCACGCCGACGCGCTCGCTGACCGGCGTCACATTCATGCCGATCGCTTGCAGCCGCCCGGCGGCCGCATCCGCTCCCGCGCCGCCCAGAAGCATGGGAACGTGCAGGCGCTGCGGCGCAACCGGCGCCATCACCGCCGCCTCCACAAAAACCGCGCCGGAAGATTTCAGCGCCGCCGCAATTTCGCGTTTCGTTTCCGGCGAGACGGAATTAATGTCCAGATAGGTCTGCCCGCCGCGGAGGCATCCGGCGGCATTTCTCGCCACGTCCGCCGCGGCCGGCGGCCGTCACCGCCGAAATCACCAGGTCGGCTGCCGCCGACCGCTTCCTGCAGAGTGTCACATGCCCGGACTCCGGCAGTTCTCGCTTTGGCCAGCAATGCCGCGCGCGATGGCTCCGCATCCAGCAGAATATCGAAAATGGATACCGCGAGGCCTCCCGCCGCCAGGTCGTGGCCGAAAATGCCGCCCACTTCTCCAAATCCTATCAGCGCAATATTCCGAATCGGATTTTCGACCATGGTGACTTCGCCTCTTTTCATGCTGTCCGGGGGATGCAGTGCCCGCCATGGTATCTCCGATCGGAAGGCCTGTGAACAGGATTGTTGGAGCTCGCCCATGAGTCCTGTTTAATAAATTATATCAACCTGGTTATTCGCGCGGGGGCATTGCCGCGCCAGAATTCTTGGGAATTGGCCGCTAACCCCTTTCCCTCCAAGGCGGTTCCACCACCCCCGTACCATTGCAAAGGGGACCCCTTCGGGTGGAGAATAATGGCAGGAGGGGGAACCATTCCCTCTTCCTTGGTGTCTAATCTAATTGAAGCGCCTACCAGCCGGCGTCTTCGGCTGATCAGGTCCCTGGTCGGGAGACCCTGTAGGCGGCTTCAAAGCCAGTTGCGCACGGCACAAAGTGTTTGCCGCGGAAAGTCCGCGAGGACGCTCGGCGCACATCTGGGAGAGAGGCGGTACGCGTGTCTGACTTGGCCCACGTCCTTCCCTGGTCGCAGGACGAAGCCGAGCTGGTGACGGAGCTGCAAGGCGGCTCCGGCACAGCCTTCGACTGGCTGGTCACGCACTACTCGGGGCCGGTGTATAGCCTCGTAGTGGGAATGATTTCGGAGTCGAGCGACGCCGCGGATATTACGCAGGACGTGTTTCTGAAGGCGTTTCGCGGCATTCGTGGTTTCCGGCGCGGCAGTTCGCTGAAGACTTGGCTGTACCGCATCGCCATCCGCGAGGCCCTGAATCACCGGCGCTGGCTTTGGCGGCATCATCGCGAGCAGGACTCGATCGATCTGGAGCCCGAGAACGGCCATTCGCCGATCGAAATCGAGGACGCGGGCAGCACGCCCTTCGATCAGGCCGCTTCTCACGAAGTCCAGCAGGCGGTGCGGAAAGCGTTGGGCAGCGTGCCGGAAGTATTTCGCAGCGCGGTAATTTTGAGGGATCTGGAAGGGATGTCTTACGACGAAGTGGCCGAAGTTCTCAGCGTATCGGTGGGCACGGTGAAATCGCGCATTCTGCGCGGGCGGCGATTGCTGCGCGATATTCTCGAACCCGTGCTGCGCGGCCCGCATGGCGCGAATGCTCCGGCATCTTCCGTGAGCATCCGCCACTTTGACCTACGAAGGATCGGTTTCGCATTCGCCCCTGTTTTCCGGCGCGAAGCGAAAAGAGTTCCGGCCGGCCCGACACAACCGGCTGGGCGCATCCCGAGCATTGCCGGGAGACGCGGAAGGAGGTGTCCGATGAATTGCCAGCAAGTACAACGATGGTTGCCCGGTTATCTGGACGGCGCGCTGCCCGCGGGCGCCCGGTCTGAAACGCACGTCATGATTGGACAGCATCTGGAGCAGTGCGGGGTTTGCCGCGAGGAGTTGCAGAGTTATCTGGCGTTGTCGTCCCTGATGTCGCAGGTGCGGCGCCCGGAGCCTCCCGCCGATTTGTCGTTGCGGATTCGCGTGGCGGCCGCGCAGCGCCTTGCCGAACAGCCCTGGCTGCACTATGCGCGCCGCTTCCGCACGCGCGCCGAACTGGTCCTGAAAAATATTCTGGAGCCGCTGGCCATTCCCGCGACGGGCGGCTTTACCGTGGCCTTCATCGTTTTCGTCCTGGTTTGCCAGATGCTTGGCCTGGGCATGCCGCTGCGAGCCGTATCGAACGATTCGCCCACGAATCTTTTGCAGCCTGCGCGCCTGGAGGCTCTGGCCCCATTCCCGGTCACGGGCATGGAGGAGTCCGGCAACTCCGGCCCTCACGGGCTGCTGGTCGAGGCCACGGTCAACGCCCAGGGCGAGGCCGTCTATTACAGGATTCTGGCGGGCCCGGATAACGAGACGATTCGCAGGCAGCTCGATTTGGTGCTGCTGTTCTCCCGCTTCCGCCCGCAGATGAGTTTTGGGCGGTTTACCGCCGGCGGGCATGTGGTTCTCAGCTTCAGCGATATTTCCGTTCGCGGATAGGCGCAAGCCGTTCCCCAGGTCGATGCTGTTCCCCTCATTTCTAAGTAGTACCCCCGTACTATAGCCATAGCCCTGTCCGCGGGCGAAAATTACGTTATTCCGAAGATGTGATTCATTCGGGCGGCTTTCGACCGGCCACGATCGGATTGCCATGACGCTTACGATCAAAGACTCCTCCGAGGCGACTGGAACACCCAAGACCGGCTCGTCCTGGCCAGAGGTCCGAAAATCCGCAAGGTCAATCCTCCCGGTCCAATCCGGTTTGCCTTGAGGTTCCCATCATCGTTCGAAGTCTGCCCGGTGAAAATGGCAACGCACCCGGGGCTGCCGGCCCTACCCGGCAAGAAGGCCGTTCCGTCATCGTTTTCGATAATGGAGGCGTGCTTCGCCTGCCGAATCCCTTGCCTGTCGGGCAAAAGATCATTCTGACGAACCAGCAAGGCCGGGATGTAGTGGGCCGCGTGGTGGGAGGTCGGAATCTTCCGAGCATCAAGGGCTATATTGAAGTTGAATTCATCGAGCCGGTCAGCGATTTCTGGCAGATCCACAACGCTCCCGAAGCGAACCGGTTTCCCCGGCGGCGCCTTTCGATCTTGGGGACGCCGCTGAGATACTTCCTTCACCGGTCGAGCCGCACGTCGCTCCGCCGCTCCCGCGCGCCCAAGTGTGACGGCGAAAGAGCAGAACGATCCCTCCAGCGGCGCGCCTACGTTTGAGGATATTGCCGGCCTGGTGTCGATGTCGCCGCAGGGCGAGTCCGCGCGGCAAGAAAAATGCGCAGCCTCTCCCCGGCAATCAGCGCGCAGGCCGGGGACTCTTCCGCTGCAAAGCCCGTTGGAAACGCCGAAATCAATCTCCTCGAACAAACCCGCTGTGCCATTTTCCGAATTGGCGGTGGAAAAGCTGGCCGATTCCACAATGCCAGGCCGCGTTTCCGCTTCCAGCCCGCAAGCAGTCCTCCTCGAGTGACTCCGCCGGGAAGGCCATGACATTTTCGGGGATGAGTTCGTTGCCGGCGCCGGACGAGGCCCGAGGGCGCATGCCGCTGATTTTGGGCGGAGCGGCACTGGTGCTTGCGGCGATTCGGCGGCGGATATTTCTTGATGCATCGCGGGACCTCGCCAAGCGAGGCGCCCGCGGCAGCGGTCGCGGCGAGCCAGCCTTCGGCGCCCCCGGCCGCCGATGAAGCCAGCGGCCCGCGGCTGCGCCGGCCGCCGAACCCGCAGGAGAGCAACTCCACAGCAGGCCGCGCAAGCCTTCCGGCCGTCGCTTCCGCTCCCGCGGAATCCGCCGCGTCCGCTCCTTCCAGCTCCCAAAACGTCCGGCAGCGCGCAAACCCTGCGGACCTCAAAGCAGCCCGACCGAACCGCGGCGCGCCGCCCGCAGGTTCCCAATCTCAAGATGAGTTCTCCGGTCAACCCGGCCAAAAATCTTGCCAGCCTTCCCGACGGATCTTCAGCTGCCCCGGTGGATATTGCGATGACTGCGGCGCCGCTCGGTGGCTTCGCCGGGAACGTTTGGCGCGCGCACGGATCGACAACCGGCGCCGCCCCCTGAAGCGCCCGCGGAAATTCCGGCGCGCGCATGCCGCGAAAGTCGTGCAGGAAGCGAAACTGATTTCGTCCACGCGTCCGGTTTATCCCGCGATGGCCAAGCAATCCAATACCCAGGGCCGCGTCACCATCGACATCAGCGTGGATGACAAGGGAAACGTCGTCGCGGCGAAAGCGGTCAGCGGCCCCATTCCTCTGCGCCAGGCGGCTCGTGGACGCCGTGAAGCATTGGAAATATTCTCCCGCGCAGATCGACGGGAAACCCTCCTCCTCGGAGATCACCATCGGCGTCGATTTCCGCCTGAACTAAACCGGCCGGATTTTCCCTTTTCTATTCGCGGTTCCCCATTACAATACCTCCCGGACAACCTGGCGGCCCAACCAGCCTTCCAATAAGGTAAGGGATTCTTGACGAGGCTCAGTGAGCCTTGTAAATTCGGAAATGGGTGCGGGCTTCTCCTTGATGCTCCGCGAAGGAAGTGAAGCGAGGCAGCCCGTGGAATTCAGAAACGGGTGCGGGCAGTGCTGGATCGGGGCCCGCAAAAAGATCGGACGATTCTTTGCGCCTTTTTGCTGACAAGAATCCGCTGCGTTCGGTTCGCCCGCAGGGGCGGCGTTCATGCTTCTGGCTGCGCTCGCCGGTGTAAGCGCCGCACATGCGCAAGCCAAGGCCCGCGGCGCAATCCGTCCAGCCGGAATCCCGCCAGGCGGTCGCTATCGAGACGCGGCCGCAGCTGTTCGCCGTGCTTTGCGCTCTGGACGCCGCCGGATTTGATTCCGGCGCGGACACCACAAACGATTCTCCCGGGCGCATCCAATTGCGCCGCGCGATGCTCGCGCTGCACGGCCCCGCCGTCGAGGCTCTGCGCAAATTTTATAATGAGCATGCCCTGGCCGATACCGGAGCCACTTTTTCCCGCTTCGTGTCGTTCGCGCTGGCGGCCGGCCCCGCTCCGAATTTTGAATTTGAGCTGCGCCGCGATGAATTGCCGCCGGACGCGCTGGCCCTGGAAGGCTTCAACAAAATACTGGCCGATTTTTACCGCGAAGAACACATCGCCGAGCTTTGGCAGCACTACCAGCCCGACTACGACCGGAGCATCGAAATCTATCGCGCGCCGGTTTCGGACCTGGTTTTCACGGTGATGAATTATCTTCGCGAAATTCTGCGGCCCAGCAGCCCGCGGTATTTTTCCGTGTACATGGAGCTGCTCGCCGGCCGCAAAACGAATTTCCGCAATTACGGCGATCACTACGAAATGGTCGTCAATCCCAGCCCTGACCTGCCGATGGACGATATTCGCCACGCGTTCCTGCATTTCCTGCTGGATCCGATCGCCATCCGCTATCGCGTGCAGGCTTCCCGGCTGTCGCCGCTTCTGGAAATCGCGGCTCACGCCCCGCTGCTGCCCGCGGATATGCATGACGACTACGCCTCATTTTTTGACGAATGCCTGGTCCGCGCCGTGGAACTTCGCCTGCGCCGCCTCTCGCCGGGGGATTTGTCCTCGGCCATCGATCAGGCGGAAGGCAGCGGCTACGTTCTGGTTCGGCCCATTTATGCGGGCCTCACCGGATTTGAAAAGTCGGAACCCGCGATGGGATATTATTTGCCGGACTTGGTGAAGGGAATTGACGTGGCCGCCGAGCAAAGGCGTTTGCGCGGCGTGAAATTCGCCGACTCCGCGCCTTCGGCGGTCGCCGTCGGCCGAAAACGCTTCTCCCGCGGCCTCGCGCCCGCCGGCCGCTTCCGATCCCGCGCAGGAAGATCTTGCCGAAGGGCAGCGCCAGATCTCCGCGCGCAACGGCCCCGCGGCCGCGGCGTCGTTCGAGCATGTTCTGGCGTCCCATCCGGACGATCTTCGCGCCACCTACGGCCTGGCCGTGGCCTCCGCCCTGATGGGCAATCCGGACCGCGCGCGGGAACTGTTCGCCAAAGTGATCGCGGCGGCGCCGGCCACGCCTTCCGAAACCAGTACACAACCGGACCCGTCCAATCTCTCTTGGTCGCACATTTATCTGGGAAGAATGTACGATGTGGAAGGCCAGAGGGATCTCGCGGTCGCCGAGTATCGCGCCGCGTTGGGCGTCGCGGGCGCTCCGGAATCGGCCCGGGCGGCGGCCGAGCGCGGCGTCCAGGCCGGGTATCAGACTCCGTCGCGCGAAAGTAAGCCGGATGCCAAGCCCTAGATTTTTTCGGGCGTTTCGGGTGCAATCGTTCTGGGCCGTAGAAATCGCTGGAGGAAAATTCAATTCCCTCGGAGCATTCCTTTCATCTCCGAGAATTATTCTAGGCAGAGGAGAATACATAATATGACGGCAAAGTTTCTCAGGTGGCCGGCGGTTCTGCTGAGCCTCACCATCGCCGCTTCCTTGGGGGCGGCCCAATACGGCGGCGCCTCAGCATGCCGCGTCGTCCCCAGGATAATAAGGGCAAGGACAAAGGGGACAAGAATCAGAAGATCGATAAGAAGGAAGAGGCGGCGTACAAGGCTTTCTATGCGGCGCGCACGGGCGATCCGAACGTGCAAATTCAGCTTGGCGAGGACTTCGCCACGAAATTTCCGCAGAGCCATTATCTCAACGGCGTCTACGCCACGCTGACCACCGCCTACTATGTCTCCGGCAACACGGACAAGATGTTCGAGGACGGGGCCAAGGCGCTCGCGCTCGATCCCGATAACGTGGATGTGCTCTGCTTGCTGGCCATGGCCATCCCCCGCCGGGTCAAGGCCACCACGCCCGACGGCGCGCAGCAATTGCAGAATGCGGAGAAATACGCGCATCACGCCATCGAACTGATTCCGAACATGACCAAGCCCGCCGAGATCGACGATGCCGCTTTTGAAAAGGCCAAGAATGACAAGCTTTCTTTGGCGCACAGCGGGCTGGGCCTGATCAATCTCAATCATTCCAAATTCGACGACGCGCGCACCGAGCTGACCCAGGCCGTGACGCTCGCCTCCAACCCCGACGTGGTCGATTACTACCTGCTCGGCAACGCCGACGTGGGCGCCAGCTATTACCACGATGCCGTAACCGCCTACCAGAAGTGCGCGGATAGCGGGCCGCTGGCCGCCGGCGTGCAAGCAGCGCGCCGCGTCTGCCCAGCACGACGCGGAAACCAAGTTGGGCCGCTAAGGCCCTGAAAGCCGTGCCTGTGAGCGAGATCGCGGAATTGGAGTCGGTCCTCGGACATCGGTTCCGCGATCCCGCGCGTCTCCTTCAAGCGTTGACGCACAGTTCGCGCATGGCCGAGCGCTCTCCGGAAGAATCCTGCGAGGATAATGAGAAACTGGAATTTCTCGGCGACGCCGTTCTCGAATTGCTGGTCAGCGAAGATCTGGTTCGCGCCTTCCCCGACTGGAGCGAGGGGCAACTCTCCAAAAGCCGGGCCCGCCTGGTGAACGCCACGGCGCTTTCCCAGGCCGCCCAGCGCATTGGCCTGGGGCAGCATTTGCGCCTCGGCCGCGGCGAAGAGAAAACCGGCGGTCGCGCCAAGCCGGCGCTGCTGGCCGACGCGTACGAAGCGGTCATCGCCGCAATCTACCTCGATGCGGGGCTGGAAGCGGCCCGGCAATTTGTGCAAAGAACTCTGGTCGACGGCGCCATGATCGTGCAGGCCGCGCGCCTGGGACACACGGACCATAAATCCGCCCTGCAGGAGTTGCTGCAATCGCGGGGCGCGCCGCCCGGCAGCTATCACATCGTTTCGGAAAGCGGGCCCGACCATGAGAAGACGTTTTGCGTCGAGGTCCGCGTCACGGGAGATATCTCGGCTGTTGGCACAGGCAAAACAAAAAAAGAAGCCGAGCAAGCCGCGGCGGTCGCGGCCCTGATACAATTAGGGGCGGAAGGAATTTGAGGACCCACAACGATGTCTGAATCCGCCCAGGCCGTACGAAGCGCGCCAGGCCGCCGCGCACCGCGCCGAAACCCAGCCCGCAACGCTGCGCGAATATATCGAATCGCTTCTGGTGACCGTGATTCTCGCCCTGTTCGGCACCACCTTCGTGGTTCAGGCGTTTAAGATTCCTTCGCAATCCATGGAGCCCACGCTGCTGGTCGGCGATCACCTGCTGGTGAATAAATTTATTTTCGGCGGGCGAGGACACTGGTATGACTCCATGCTGCCGTATCGCGAAATTCATCGCGGCGACATTATCGTTTTCAAGTTTCCTTATCAGGACCATCCGCATTACGTGAAGCGCGTCATCGGCGTCCCCGGCGACCGCATTAAAATCGTGGACCAGCAGGTTTACGTGAACGGCAAGCGCAGCGTCGAGCCCTACGTGGTCCGCGACCCGGCCGCGCCCTACGATCCCTTTGGCGATAACTTCCCGCCGCGCAGCGCCGAATACCTGCAGGCCAATATGCAGCCGGAATGGGCCGACCAGATTCTGCAATACGTCCAGGATGGCGAAATCGTGGTTCCTGCTGGAAAATATTTCGCCATGGGAGACAATCGCGATCATAGCTGGGACAGCCGGTTTTGGGGATTTGTGGATCGCGATGCGATCATGGGACGCCCGGTGGTGATCTACTGGTCGGTGCAGGCCTCTCACGACGATGACGCCAATCAGAACCTGAATGGGTGGATATTGAATTTGCTCGATACCATCCTCCATTTGCCGTCGCGCACGCGGTGGTCCCGCATGCTGCATGAGGTTCACTGAAACGCCGCTTTTCTTCTTCCCTTCCTTTTGCAACAATTCCTGATCTCACGATGAGAAAACGAAAATGGCTGCGCTGGGCTCTGATCTTCGCCGTGCTTACCTTCGCCGCGAGCGCCGCGTTTTCCCGCGCGCTGCAAACCGCCGCGGCGCGGCGCTACCTGATCACGCGCCTGGTCGCCGGTTTCGGGCGTCCGGTGGACGTCGCCCGGTTCGATTTCAGCCTGCTCGATGGCGCGCGGCTGGAGGCCCATTCGGTGACCGTCGCCGAAGATCCCGATTTCGGCAACGAGTATTTCCTGCGCGCCGAAACACGTCACGGCGGGGCTGCGCTGGGGAGCCCTGCTTTCCGGGCGCTTTGAATTTGGTTCCGTAACTCTCTTGCGCCCCAGCTTGAATCTGGTGCGCGACGCCGGCGGCCACTGGAATATCGAACGCTGGCTGCCTCCCGCTCCATCCGCCGCATCCCGCCCGGGATTCGTGGGTCCGCTTGCTGGTTCCGGTGGCGCGCAGGCCGCAGCGGCTTTATCGCATCGACGTGGACGGCGGGACGCATCAATTTCAAGCAGCGCGACGACAAGAGCCCGTTCGCGTTGCTCGACGTTTCCGGAAACGTCGAACGGGACAACGCCGGCCGCTGGCAACTCGACTTGCAGGCGCGTCCCATGCGCGCCGGCGTCGAGCTTGCAGGACATCGGCATGCTTCGCTTGCGCGGCACGATTGCCGGAACTTCCGCCCGCCTGCAGCCCGCCGAGCTGAATCTGACCTGGCGCGCCGCCTCCGTGGCCGACGCCCTGCGCCTCGCCCGGCAGCAGGATTACGGAATTCGCGGCGAACTTGCCCTCGATCTCAATGCTCGCGTTGGCTCCTTCGGATGTCTCTTCGCCATCCGCCGCCGCTTCCGGCGGAGCGCAGTGGTCCATTTCCGGAGTGGCCCGCCTGACCGGAATTCATGCCTGGAATCTTCCCGGACGCGACACCGACCCGGCGGCGAATCTTTCTCTCGATGCCGGCTGGCGATTGGGCGAAGCCCGCGCGGAAATCCGGACACTACTGCTGGAAATGCCGGGCACGCATCTGGAAGGCGCGGGCGACGTGGATTGGGGGCACGGGTTTTATCCGCAACTCCACATCGAAGCGTCGACGCTCGGATTGCAGGACGTGCTTTCGTGGTATCGCGCGCTGCGTCCGGATGTCGCCGAAGATCTTCGCGCCGAAGGTTCGCTTGGCGTGGACCTTACGCTCGGCGGATGGCCGCTTCAACTGCAACACGGGGCGATTGCCAGCGCCGGCGGAATGCTTACAGCGAAATCCCTGCCCGCGCCTTTGCGGTTTGGCGCCGTGAATGCCGGAGTATCCCGCGGCGGGCTGGATTTTGCGCCCACGGAATTTTCCTTCTTCGCCGCTGCTGCGAATGCGGCCGCGAAACAGGATTCCGGCGCGGCGGATGCTTCCGGCGACAGCGCATTTCTTCTGCGCGGTTCGATTTTCCCCGATAGTGGCGGGGTCTTCCGCTGGCCGCCGAATTGGAACTGCTCGATCGAAGGAGCCACGCCGCGCGCGCAGGATTGGCTGGCGCTTTCCCGCGCGCTTGCCCAACCTTTGAATTCGGATTGGACCGCCGAAGGCGGCCTTTCCGTCAAACTGCGCGGCGCTCGCCAATCGGATGCGCCCTCCACCGTTTGGCTCGGCACCTTGGATTTTCGCGGACTCTCGGTGAGTCCCGCGTACGTGAATCAGCCCATCCGTCTGCTCAAGACACATGCGGAGTATTCGGCGGCGGGACAAACCATCACGGTTGCCGCGGCCGAAGCGCTGGGCGCCGCCTGGCACGGCACGATTTCCCGGAAATCCAACGCTCCGGTTCCCGTCAGATTCGGACGCCGCGCCGCGTCCGCAATGGACTTTCGATCTCACCGCCGACCGCCTCGATACCGCGGAACTCGACCGCTGGCTCGGCCCTCGTGCACGCCCCGGATTCTTGGCGCGCCTCACGGGTTTTGGCTCCGCCGCTGCCGCCCCTCCTTTGCCCGATGCCGGCGTCGCCCGCATCGCCGCGCAAGGCCGCCTGCGTGTCGCCGAACTTGATCTGACGCCGATGCGTTTTGACCAATTTGACGCGGCGGTGGAACTCGAATGGCCGCAGCCTCAAAATTCGCAACGCGAAGGCGGATTTCTTCGGCGGAAAAGCGTCCGGCACCCTGGACGCGCACCTGGTGGCCGATCCTTCCTATGAATTTCAGGGCCGCTTCGACCGCGTGAATCTGGCGCAACTCGCCCGCGCCGTGCCTCTGCTCACCAATCGCATTGCCGGAACGTCTTCCGCCACGCTTTCCATTTCCACGCACGGCATCGGCCGCGAAGCCCTGATCGCCTCGATGGAAGGCAAAGGCACGCTCGACGCGCGTAACGCGGATATCCTGGGCGTTGATTTCAGCGGCGCAAATCCAGGCGACAATCAGGATTCCCCTTCGAGTTCATTCAGCTCCGTCGCCGGGGCTTTCCGCATTCACGGGAAGGGAATCGATTTGTCCGATTTTATTCTGGACGCGTCGCAAGGCCGCCTGCAGGCCGACGGCCGGATCGATTTTTCGCACGCGCTGGACATTCGCATCGGCCCAGCGATTCCCAACAGCCAATCGCTGCTGCAACCCGCTTCCGCCGCGGCCTCGGGTTTCCTGCTGAACGGCACAATCGAAAATCCAAAGCTCTCGCCCGCATCCCCTGTCACCAAGCCCGCGCCCCGCCGCAGCGGACGGTAAAAATAAATTCGCGCCTGCATTGGCCCGTCGCGCAAACTTCCACGATGGGCGATTTTTAGAGCTGGAAAAAGTGGGCTTAGTACGCGGCGGCGATTTCCCTAGCGGAGCAGGTTGAAGCCTACGCTACCAAAACCTGGCCATTGCCGCGTTGCAACCGCAGACGCCGCGGCTTAGTATCAATCCATGCCGAGCCGCAATCTATTTCCAGGCGATCGCCGCGCATCTGCTCGCGTTTCCGCTGCGCTCGGCTTGCTCCTGCTGGCGATCTCGCCCGTGTCTCGAGCGCAATCCAGCGCTCCAAAAAAATGCCTCCCGCGCACCAACAAAAAGGGGCCGCGGCGCTCCGCGCGTCTCTCTCTCCCCGCGCTACGCTCCCGGCCAGATCTTCCGCTACGCGATGGAATTTGAAACCACCACGGCCACCACGCAATCCGGCTTCTCCGCCGACCCGCAAGGCCCCTCCAGCCTGGTGATCACCTGGGACGCCACCATCCGCATGGAAGTGCTTCCGCCAGAAGGCTCGGCAAGCGGCATTCGCCTGCGCACCACGTACGAAAAATCCACCGCCAGCATCCGCGCCGACACGTTCGATCCCACCGCCGACGCCACCCGGGAGCAATACAAAAAGCTTGAAGGAAAAGTGGTCGAATTCACGCTCGATGCCGCCGGAAAAGTGAAATCCGTTTCGGGCCTGGAAGGAATTGTCGAAGGAGAAAAAGCCTCGCAAGCCGCGCGCGATTGGATCGATCATCTCGACGCCAGTTCCGGCGCTCCGCCAGGCGGAGTCTTGGTCGGCGAAACGTGGACATCCGACCAGCCCGCGAATTCGCTTCCCGTCGCTGGCATGGTCTGGCGCACCGATTCCCAATACCTGCGCAACGAACCCTGCCGCCCGCCGAATCCCGATTTGCCGGCGTCCGCTTCCTCCGCCGATTCGCCCGCGGCCGGCGCCGCCGGCGAAACCTGCGCCGTAATCCTCACGCACCTGAACTTGCTTCGCCCCAAGCCCGTCCACGACCCGACTCCCGAGGACTACCGCAAGAATGGCGTGCAAACCAAAGGGAAGTGGAGCGGCTCCGGCCAAAGCTTAACTTACGTTTCGCTGCGCACCGGCGCCGTCGTCAGCGTCTCGCAAACCGGATCGGAAGACATGGACGTGACCCTCACGTCCAACCACAACAACACGTCCATGCGCTACGCCGGCACGGTTCAATCGCGTTCTCAAGTGGAACTGATTGCGGACGAAGCGCCCGGGAAGTGAATCGCAGGAATTGCCGATCTGCGCGCCCAAGTGTCTTCACGCGCCAGGCCGCGAAACAACTCCCATCAAATTCCGCCGCAGAATTGCCGACGCCGTGATCACCCCGCCAAACAGCGCGCCGCTCACGCCGAGCGTGCAGGCGTCCTGCCCGGTCAGGAAAAGATTCTGGAAGGGCGTGCGCGCGCCGAACACACGCGCGCGGAACCTGGCCGGGACGCACGCGGCGCCGTAAATTTCCCCATTAAATAATTGGCAAAATGCCGCGTGGAGAGCGGCGTCGAGATTTCGGCGGCTTCGATTTTGCCGCGCGTGGCGGGCACGTTGCGTTCGAGTTCCTCCTGCAGACGCGCCGTCAACTTCTGTTTGAGTTCGTTGTACTCCGCGCCGCGCCGTTTCCATGCCGTATCGGCCCAGCGATCGAACATGCCGTAGGGAATGGGCGCGACCACTTCGATCGTCGAGCGCCCCGGATACCGTTCGGCGAACGTCGGGTCCTTGGCCGATGGAAACGAAATGAACAGGACCGGAAACGGCCCGCCGGGATCCTTTTCAAACCGCGCCAAACTCGCATCATGATCCGCATCGCCGTAAATCCACAGATTGGCCC
Source organism: Terriglobia bacterium (assembly GCA_963779275.1). Lineage (GTDB taxonomy): Bacteria > Acidobacteriota > Terriglobia > Acidiferrales > UBA7541 > Palsa-360. The sequence continues at coordinate 242,554 of CAVZXL010000008.1, read as the reverse complement.
CGCCGAATTCCGGTTCGTCCGCGCCGCGCCGCAGTCCCGCATACAGGCACAGATGCGCAATCGACGGCGGAATATTTTTCATTTCCTCCAGGACGCCGAAATGCGCCGAAAGTTCAGCGGGCAGCAGCCGCGTATACGTGTTGGAAGCGCCAGCATCGCTGATGATCGTGCCTGGCGCGAATTTCCGTGCCGTCGGCCATGCGCACGCCAACCGCGCGCCGCCGCCCTCCAGCAAAATTTCCGCCACCTCCGCGCTGACCATGATTTGTCCCCCGGCGCGCTCGATGATCGGCGCCATGCTCGCGGCAATTTCGGACGCTCCGCCCACCGGATACGCCGCGCCCTCGAAATAGTGGTATGCAATCGTGGCGTGCATCGCAAAACTGCTTTGCGCCGGAGGCAATCCGTAGTCGCCCCACTGCCCGGTGAGCACCGCGATCAGTTCCTGATTGCGCGTCAGCGCGCCAATCACTTGCGCCGTCGTCCGATCGGAATAGCGCAGAAACTTCCGGCGCATCAGCGGGCCGACCAGGCGCGCAATCGGACCCGGAATGGCCTTTTCGGCAAAATACATCCCGCTGGCAGCGACCGCCGCGCATACCGCTGCAATGTATTTATCGATGGCCGCGGCTTCCTCCGGAAAATACTGCTTCATGTGTTCGCGGAAGCGTTCCATGCCGGTCGGAAAATCGTAGCCTCGCCCGGCGATCACGATGCGGTCGTAGACATCCGGCATCGGATTCCAATGCAAGCGGCCTTCGGTCACGTGATCGAAAGCGGCGCGCAGCGGGGATTGCGGCGCTGCTGACCTGCCCGATGTAGTGCACGCCCGACGTCCCACTCATAATTGCGCCGGTGAAACACATGCGTGAAATCCTCCCGGCCGTGTAGTGCCGCTCCAGCACCAGCACTTTTTTCCCGCCGTGCTTGGCCAGCAGCGCAGCGGCCGTCAGCCCGCCCATGCCCGAACCGATGACGATCGCGTCAAACGGCCCGTTGACGGGATGCTGCTTGTACGATTGGCCGGTCTGCCGCACAGGGTCTCCTCTATAGGGCAACAACACGCGAATGATACATCGCGAAAGTGTTTTTGTAGGACAGACACTCTTGTCTGTCCGGTTTGATCCGCGACGCCGTCGCACACTCAAACCGGACAGGCAAGAGTGCCTGTCCTACTGGCAGCTCCGCCCGATTTTCAGGCTGTCCACGAAAGTTGGGTTATACTAAAAGATTCCGCGCGGCCCCGCGAAACCGCCGTGCGGCCCTATACCCATGAACTTCAAACTCATGAGCGACTACGAGCCTCGCGGCGACCAGCCCGAGGCCATCGAGCAGCTTTCGCGCGGCCTCGAGGACGGCGAGAAGCACCAGGTCCTGCTCGGCGTCACCGGCTCGGGCAAAACGTTCACCGCCGCCAAAATCATCGAGCGCGCCAACCGCCCCTCGCTCGTTCTCGCGCACAACAAGACGCTGGCCGCGCAGCTCTACAGCGAATTCAAGAGTTTCTTCCCGCAAAACGCCGTCGAATATTTCGTCAGCTATTACGACTACTACCAGCCGGAAGCCTACATCCCCGCTTCCGACACGTTCATCGAAAAAGAATCCACGATCAACGACGAACTCGACAAGCTGCGCATGAGCGCCACGCGCTCGCTGTTCGAGCGCCGCGACGTCATCATCGTCGCCTCGGTTTCCTGCATCTACGGCATCGGCTCGCCGGATTCTTATTTCGGCATGCGCGTGCAGATTGAAAAAGGGCAGAGCACCGCGCGCGAAGCCCTGCTGCGCAAGCTGGTGGACATTCAGTACGACCGCACGGAAGATTTGCGCCGGGGCACGTTCCGCGTGCGCGGCGATCGCATCGAAGTTTATCCGCCGTACGAAGACAACGCCTACGCCATCGAACTCTGGGGCGCGCAGATCGAAACCATCCGCCAGATCGACCCGCTCACCGGAGCCGTCCGCGCGGGCCAAACCGATTTGCCGAAACTGACGATCTATCCGAAATCGCACTACGTCATGCCCGCGGCGAAGCGCGAGCGCGCCATCCGCACCATCCTCGAGGAACTCGACTGGTGGAAGCCGGAACTGGAAAAGCAGGGAAAATTCGCGGAAGCGCAGCGCGTGTGGCAGCGCACCATGTTCGACATCGAAATGATGCGCACCATCGGCTACTGCCACGGCATCGAAAATTATTCGCGGCACATGTCCGGCCGCCTGCCGGGCGAAGCCCCGCCCACGCTGCTCGATTATTTTCCCGACGATTACCTGCTGTTCATCGACGAATCGCACCAGACCGTGCCGCAGCTGCACGCCATGTATCACGGCGACCGCTCGCGCAAGCAGACGCTGGTGAATTACGGATTCCGCATGCCCTCGGCCCTCGACAACCGCCCGCTGAATTTCGAGGAGTTCGAGCACCGCACCGGGCAGATCGTCTACGTTTCGGCGACGCCCGGCCCGTATGAACTGACCAAATCGGCGGGCGTGGTGGTCGAGCAGGTGATCCGCCCCACGGGCCTGGTCGACCCGCAGATCGAAGTGCGCCCCGTGAAGGGCCAGGTGGACGATCTGCTCGAGGAAATCCGCATTCGCGCCGAAAAAAACGAGCGCGTTCTGGTCACCACGCTTACCAAACGCATGTCCGAGGATCTTGCCGAATATTTCACGGAAACCGGCGTGCGCTGCCGCTACATGCACTCGGAAATCGACACGCTCGAACGCGTGCGCATCCTGCGCGATCTGCGCCGCGGGGAATTCGACGTCCTGATCGGCATCAACCTGCTGCGCGAAGGCCTCGACTTGCCGGAAGTGTCGCTCGTCGCCATTCTCGACGCCGATAAGGAAGGCTACCTGCGCAGCGCCACCGCGCTCATCCAGACCATCGGCCGCTGCGCGCGCCACGTCGAAGGCCGCGCCATTCTCTACGCCGACCGCATCACCGGATCCATGGCCCAGGCCATCGAGGAAACCAATCGCCGCCGCGCCAAGCAAGTCGCCTACAACGACGCGAATCACATCACGCCCATGTCCATCTACCAAGTCCGTGGACATGAAGCTCGCCGCGATCGTCGAAGCCGACTACGTCACCATCCCGGCCGAGGATTTTGCCGACGCCGACATCACCAGCGAAGCAAAACTCGGCGAAGTCCTCGCGCAGCTCGACGTCCAGATGCGCGACGCCGCCAAGAAATTCGAGTTCGAGCGCGCCGCCGCACTGCGCGACCGCATCCGCACGCTGAAACAACGCGATCTTTCCGGATTTTTCTCCGCCGCCAGCGAGCCTGCCATCGCGGAAACGACGACTGGCGGGGAATCCAGCCCCCAGGGCGGCCAAGCCTAGCAGCACTCGGATTCGGGTCCTTGACAAGCGAGCCGTACTTAGCTAAGCTAACTTAGCTTAGCTAAGGATGCCCTATGCCAACCGTAACCATTCACCAAGCCAAGACCAATCTTTCCCGCTTGATCGAGCGGGTTCGGCGGGGGAAGAAATCATCATCGCCCGAGGCTCAAGCCCGTCGCGCGGCTTGTTCCCGTCGGACCGGTAAAAGGGAAGCGCAAGCCGGGATCATTGAAGGGCAAATTTGAGATCGGGCCCGAATTTTTTGAGCCTCTTCCCGATGACGAACTTGCGGGCTGGGAATAATCCTCGTGCGAGCGCTTTTGATACCCACGCGTTGATCTGGTGGTTCTCGGATGATCCCTCGCTTAGGCAATCCATTCGAGCCACGGTCGAAGATACGGACAATATCCTGCTGGTGAGCGCCGCTTCGGCTTGGGAACTCGCGATCAAGTATCAGCTCGGAAAACTGCGCAAGGTCGGCGACCTCGTTTCGGATTTCACTGGCCGGGTGGAGCGCGAAGGATTCCAGCTACTGCCCATTTCAGCGGAACACGGAATTCGCGCCGGGCCTGCTGTCAGGGCCGCACAAGGACCCGTTTGACCGCATGTTGATCGCGCAATGCCAGGCGGAAAACATTCCCATCATCAGCAATGACTTGATTTTTGAAAGATATGGCGTCCGGCGACTTTGGTAGAGCGGGTGAGCACTGTGTGGCGCCGGCGTCTGGCCGGCGGCCTTTCACGGTGCGAGCCCAACAAAACCGCCGGCGAGACGCCGGCGCCACCAGGAGCCATTCGCTTCACAGATCGCGCTCGCGAAAATGATACACGGCGATCCCAAGCGCAATCAGCAGATACACAATCGCATACCCGATCATCGCGCCGCTGGGAATGGAAATATCCGAGAACGGCGAGAACTGCAGCGACCCGGAAAGCGGCGACTCCATTTCAAACGCGGCGCGTCGCCACACCGCCTCGCTCGGCATGATCAGGCTTGAAATAATCCCGACCATCGCCAGCCGCGAACCTTCCGTAAATCCGCTCATCTGCTCCAGCCACCCGCCCAGAAACGCGACTCCCAGACAGCCCCAGTGTAATGACGCCGCTGGTGAGCGTGGAAAACCAGGTGCCGAACATGAACGTGACCGACAGCGCCACGACGCATTCCAAGAAACACCAGCAGCCCGCCGTTGAACGGATGCTGCGCCAGCACGCCGCCAATGTAATATCCCTCGGCAATCGTTCCGCCGAAGATCAGCGCCACGTACACGCGCGGCCATGGCCACGAATCCCAGCCACTTGCCGATTAAAATTTGCCAGCGGTCCATCGGCTTGGTGGCGATGGCGTGAATCGTTCCCGAGGTGATTTCACCGGCGATCGTATCCACGGACGTGAGCGTGGTCATTACCACGGCAAGCAAATCCACGGTATAGAGGCCGATCATCAGCATGGCGCTCACGACCTGGTAGCGCAAAAACGGCGGCACGGCGGAATTTTTAAAATCGCCCACCTGAAAATGCAATCCGATGCCGAACACGATGAGAAACCCCGCGCCGGCCAGCAGCGCCGTCCACAGGATTTTCTTGCGCGCCGCTTCGCGAAACGTAATGCCCGCCATGATCCACGCGCCCATCAGAATCCCCGATCCTCGCCCATCACGCTGATGAACAATTCCTCGAGCGTCATGCGCTGCGGCGTGAACTGGTAAACCTCGGCGCCCGACCCCACCAGAAATCGCAAAATGTCGGGAAGGCGCTCGCGGGACGGCGTGGTCAGCGTGAGCCGCTCTTCGTCCGCATGCGCGGAGTCGCACCAGCGCGCAAGCCCTCGATGCATTCCGCGGAAACCTTTCTTGCGCGCACATCGACGCGCACCGCTTCTTCCTGCTGCGCGTGCAGATCGCGGCTGGTCACCACCTCGCCCTCGCGGATAAACACCACCTGGTCGCAGGTAATTTCGATCTCGCTCAAGATATGCGAATTCAGAAATACGGTGGCGCCTCGGTCGCGCTGCGCGCGGATGATATCGCGCACCATGCGGCGACCCAGCGGATCGAGGCCTGACGTCGGCTCGTCGAGAAAAATCAGATCGGGCTCGTGGACCAGGGCCTGCGCCAGCCCCGCGCGCTGCAGCATGCCTTTTGAGAAATTCTGCAGGCGCTTGTTGATATGAGGAGTGAGTCCCACCAGGTCGATCAGCGCCGGAATCGCGCTCCGGCGAGCCTGCTCGCGGGAACGCCGCAAAGCCGCCCGTGAAGGTGCAGAAGTTCGGCGGGCGTGAGCCATTCGTAGAAGCGGAAATTTTCCGGCAGGAATCCGATTTTTCGCCGGATTTCGACGTTGCCTGCCGGCGCGCCGAGGACCCAGGCTTCGCCGCCGCTCGGCTTGGCCAGCCCCAGAAGCATTTTGATCGAAGTGCTTTTTCCCGCGCCGTTCGGGCCGAGGAAACCGAAAATCTCGCCGCGCCGCACGGACAAGGTAAGGTCGCGCACCGCAACTTTTTCCCCGAACACCTTGCGCAAATTTTGGGTTCGTATGGCGAAGTTATTCTGCTGAGACAGAGTTAACTCCCGTTCACTTCAGCGAATCGGCCAGCGTCACGGCCTGGCTGGAATCCCCAAACCCGGTGAGCGAATAATCGATCCCATTTTTCGTCCAGATGAGGGCATACCCCGGTCCGCGCCGCCCGGCCATGCTGAGCAGCGTGGCGTCGGTCCCGTTCACCTTTACCACTTCGTAGGAACGCAGCGCGCGAGGAACCGCCAGCGTCAGCGTCGCCTTCCAGTTGACCGTGCGCAGGAAATCGCCCGCCTGCTGCGGCGTCATCCCGGCCGTTTCGAATCCGATTTCCGCAAGCCCGCTGATATCGAGCCCCGCCGGCACGTTCACGTTCGGATCGGGACCCTCGCGCAGACGCACGCAGTCGCTGAATTCGGTCGTCGTGGGCGATGGCCCGGTGATGTTGTCCGCGATCACGCGGCTGGCGTCGGTCGGCCCAGGGCAAGTCCCGTACTGCACCTGCACCGACCGCGGCACCTGCACGCCCACGGTCGCGCCGTCCAGCGATTGCGGCAGCGCCAGTTCCGGATGGCCCGCCTCGGTGGCGATCGCCTGCAGCCGCGCGCGGTCCACGCCCACGGCAATCTTGTGCGCACCGCCGACGGTGAGTTTCGGCGCGTCTTTTCGCGCCCCCAGCAGCATTACGTCAAACCCCGCCAGTTGCCGCGCGCTGGCCACGTCGGCCGCCGGCTGGTCCTCTTCGTTTTCCTCGACCTGCACCTTATCCGAAATCATCTGCGTGACCATCTGGTGCAGGGAAGGGTTCGCGTTCGCGTCCGCGAACTGCGAGAAATTCGCGTTCACCGCCTGCACCTTCTGCATGCGCAGCGATTGCAGCGATTTCAGCGCCGCATTTCTGATCCCCGGGATGCTCAAACTTCCGGCGATCACAAACACGACTGCGAGAACCACCAAGCCCAATTGCTTCGAGGGAGCGGTATTTGTCATGGGATTTCCTCCCCAATTACAAGAAATTGTTCGGAAGAATACGGATTCAACTCCTCATAAATTATCAAGCCTAAACCTGAAATTTACATGAATGGAGCCTTCCGCAACCCAGCCGCGATCCTCACACCAATCCCTTGCGCAGCTCCTCCAGCGGGTAAAACGTCTCGCGCCACACCACGCCGCCGCGCCACAGCGTGGCGATCGCCGAGCGCGCCATCATCCAGCAAAACAGCAGCGCCCCCAGCGGATGCGTAAGGCCATAGAGCGGGGAAGCGTCGGTCGAGCGCACCATCCCGGCATGAATCAGGATCGCGGCCGCCGCCGCGATCCCCGCGAACACGCGCGCCCAGCCCGATGCAAACGCAACGCCGAAAAAAGGAAGCACGCTCATCACCAGCGGTCAGCAGCATCGCGCCCAGCGCATACACGGCGTTGTAATGGCACGCGGCAAACATGTTCTTGGTGACGCCGCGAATGACGTTATGCACGCCGCTGTGCCATCGCACTTTCACCATGTCCTGCGCCACGGCCACGCCGGAACGCAAGCCCGCCTGCTTGACGATTTTGCCGAGTTTCATGTCCTCGATCACGTCCATGCGCAGCCGGCGATGCCCGCCGCATTTTTCATATGCCGGCGCGCCGCACCAATTGGAACGCGCCGATTCCCACGTACCGCCCCGAGCGCGGATTGGACGCCAGCCAGGGCTCGTTGCCGAACACGAATCCCAAACCGAAATAGGAAATCGCGGTAATCTCCCAAAATCCGCGCATCTCGATCGAAGCCAGCAGGCTGAGATGGTCCCATCCGCGCTCTTCGGCCAGCGCGACCGCGCGGCGCAACACGTCGGGCGCGAAATGCACGTCCGCATCCGTAAATACGAGCCACTCGCCCTGCGATTGTTCGAACCCCGCGACCAGCGCATGCGGTTTTCCCAGCCAGCCGGCGGCAAGGTTTCCAGATCAATTACCTTCAGATTCCGATTAGTGCGCTGGAATTCCCGCAGAATGGCGGGAGTCTGGTCCTGCGAACGGTCATTGACGGCGATGACCTCATAACGCGGATAATCCTGATCGAGCAGCGTCGCCAGCGCCGCGGGGAGTTTTTCGGACTCGTCCCTGGCAGCAAAGATAATGGAAAGCAGCGGCGCATCCGAAGAAGCCGATGGGTGAGCATCGCGAAGCCACGGCAGGCGCGACATCCCAAAACCGGCTCGAACGCCCTGAACGATCCACAGGGAGGCAATCAAACCATACAGTGCAGTCCAGAAAATGTGCAAAATGAAAATGTCCGCAGCGCAAAGATAGCCAAACAAGTTATGCTAACACAGCAAATGTCGGAGACCTTATCCATCGTGGGCGCGGGCCGCGTGGGCCGCGCGCTGGGACGCCAACTGCACGGCCTCGGCTGGCGCATCGGGGCGGTCACGGGAAGATCCCTGCCCAACGGCGCGGGCGGCCGTGCGCGCGATCGGCGCGCGGACATCCCGCGGCACTGCTGACCCGCCAGGTGCTGGATTCCACCGTTATCCTGATCACCACGCCGGACGACGCCATCGAAAGCGTCGCGAAAAGACTCGCACAAATCGGCGGCGAGGAATGGCGCGGGAAAGTCGTGCTGCACACCAGTGGCGCGCAATGCTCCTCCGTTCTCAAGCCTCTGGCTGACTTGGGAGCGGCGACTGGGTCGATGCACCCGATGCAAACGTTCGGCAATCAGCGTCCGCCGGAACTTGCCGGGCGCATCTTCGGAATCGACGGCAGCCCGGTCGCGCTGAAAGTCGGCGCGAAAAATGATCCGGCAGATTGGCGGAGTGGCGGTGAGCTTGTCGGGAGCGAACAAAGCGGCGTATCATGCGGCTGGGTCGTTTGCGTGCGCGCATGTCCTGGCGCTGGTGGAAACAGCCGTGCGCCTATTGATGGCGCAAGGATTTACGCGCCGTCAGGCGGTTCGCGCGCTCTTGCCGCTTGACGCGCCAGACGCTGGATAATTTTGAATCCGTCGGACCGCGCCCGGCATGGACCGGGCCGATGGCGCGAGGGGATTATTCAACCGTAGAGCGCCACGTCAAGGCTCTGGCCGATTTCCCGCCGCGAGTATCTTGCTGCGTACGAAGCACTTTCACGGCTGAACAGCCGTTGTATTGTCCAGCAAGCCCGCCGCCACGCTGCGGCAACTTGATCGGGCATTCGGCTCCGGCCCGAAACGGAGAAAGAAATAAGCGTGGACCGCAACATTTCTCCACAACAAACGTCCGCGGCCTGTCATTCTGATTCCTGGGGGACTCCTTGACGCAACTGAATCTTCCGATCGAGAGCACGACGCTGCCCAACGGCCTGCGCGTGGTTATTTCGCCGGACCGCGCCGCTCCGGTGGCCACCGTGGGCGTCTATTACAACATCGGATTTCGCATCGAGCCGCGCGGGCGCAGCGGATTCGCGCACCTGTTCGAGCACATGATGTTTCAGGGCTCGGCAAACGCCGGCAAGATGGTGCACATCAAGCTGATCAATTCCTCGGGCGGCGTGCTGAACGGATCCACGCACTATGACGTCACAAATTATTACGAATCGGTGCCGTCCAACGCGCTCGACCGCGTCCTCTGGCTCGAAGCCGACCGCATGCGCGCCCTCAAGGTGGACGACGAAAACCTGCGCAACCAGCGCGACGTCGTGAAGGAAGAAGTCCGCGTCAACGTCCTCAACCAGCCTTACGGCGGTTTTCCGTGGCTCGATCTTCCACCCGTCGCCTACCGCAACTGGTCCAACGCCCACAATTTTTACGGCGATTTTGACGATCTCGACGCGGCCACGCTGGACGACGTCCAGAAATTTTTCAAGACGTACTACGCGCCCTCCAACGCTGTCCTGCTGATCCTGGGTGACGTCGAATTTGACGAGGGTTTCAAATTGGCCGAGCGCCACTTCGCGTCGATTCCTTCCGGGCCGCAGCCCGCGCCCGCCGATATCGACGAGCCGCCGCAGATCGAGGAGCGGCGCGGCGTGGTCGAGGAAAAATTCGGCACGCTTCCCGGAATTGCCATCGGATACCAGGCGCCTCGCCGCCTGACGCCCGAGTGGTACGCCGCGGCGATGCTCGACCAGGCCCTGCATGGCGGACGCGTGGGCCGCGTGTATCGCCGGCTGGTGCTCGAACAGCAGATCGCGGTGGACGCCGAAGGCGGCATCCATTATCCGGTAGGCGATCTGTTCGATTACAACGGGCCGACGCTGATGGTTTCGCGCCTGCTCCACAAAACCGAATATTCGTCGGACCAGGCCATCGCCGCTTATGACCAGGTCCTGGACGAGATGAAGCAAAACGGAATGACGTCACAGGAGCTCGATCCCATCAAGGTAAAGTTCCGGTCGAATTATTTTTCCATGCTCGAAGGCGGCCACGGCGCGTCCATTCCGCGCTACGGGCTGATGCATCTGCTGGCCTGTTTCACGTTATTCGACAACGAGCCGCGGCTGGTCAACTCGATCCTCGGCGGATTCATGGACGTCACGCCGGACGCCGTTCAGGCCGTCGCGCAAAAACTGCTCACGCGGCACAACCGTTCCATTGTGATTCGCCAGCCGGCGAAGAAAGGGGCGGCCTGATGGCTTCCGTGCCGCGCTCCGAAGGAAACGCCGCAATTCCCGCGCTGACTGCCGAGCGGCCGGTGATCTGGCCGCAGCGGGTTCGCACCACGCTTTCGAACGGCCTCGAAGTCGTGCTCGTCGAGTCGCACACCATTCCGAAATTCACCGGGCAATTGTTTTTTCGCAGCGGCAACGCCGTGACGGCCGCCTACGCGCCCGGCCTTGCGGATATGACCGCAACGGTCGCGCGCACGGGCACCACGGCGCGCAGCAGCCGCCAGATTGAAGAAGATCTGCGGCGCATGGGCGCCGATCTCTCCACCGGAGCGGGGGCCGATACCAGCGCGGTTTCCTTCGCCGGGCTTTCCGATTTTTCGAACGATCTGCTGCGGCTGGTCGCCGAGCTGACCCAGAACGCTTGCTTTCCCCGCGAGGAATTCGAGCGGGAACGCCGGCAACTGGTAGAAGGCCTGAAGATCGAGCGCACCACGCCGGGGTTTCTGGCGAGCGAGCGCCTGCGCCGCGTGCTGTTCGGCACGCATCCCTACGGCACCATTTCGCCGACCGAACCGCAGGCCGAAGCCTACCGCCTGGAACAACTGAAGGATTTTTACAAGCAATACTATCGCCCCGGAAACGCCCTGCTGGTGCTGGTCGGTGATTTCTGCGCCGAAGGCGATGCTCGAGCGAATCGAGGAAATTTTCGGTTCCTGGCCCGCCGGGAGGGCGGAAGATGCTCCGAATCCCGTCTTGCCGGAACTCGGCGGCCGGAAAGTGTATCTGGTGCATCTGCCGGGATCGGTGCAGACGCAGGTGCTGGTCGGCAACCGGGCCATCACGCGCCAGAACCCGGACTGGCTGCGCTCTGGTTCTCGCGAATTCGATTTACGGCGGGGCGTTTAATTCGCGGCTGGTGATGAACATTCGCGAAGAGAAGGGCTACACCTACAGCCCTCGCAGCGGCGCGCACCCGCTGCGCAAGCACGGCTATTTCAGCATCGGCGCCGCCGTGCGCAACGATGTGGCCGCCGCCACGCTCACGGAAATTTTTTACGAAATCGACCGCATGCGCTCGACGCCCGTGGGTGAGGAGGAATTGGCCGACGCGCGCAATTATCTGACCGGTATTTTTTCGCTTGGCCTGGCCACGCAGGACGGCCTGGCTGGACAGCTCGCCATGTCCACGCTCGAACGCTTGCCGGACGATTATCTGGAGACTTACCGCGCGCGCATTTTGAAGCTGACGGCCGGGCGACGTTCAGGATGCGGCGCGAAAATACTTCGATTCGGCGAATGCGCAAATCGTGCTGGTCGGCGACCGCGCGCAGATCGAGGCGCAGGCGGCGCAATTCGGCCAGCCGGAAGTGTACGATGCGCAGGGGAACCGGATCTAAGTAGGACAGGCTTCAGCCTGTCGCGTTTTCGCGGGGATTGAAAAATCAAAAGCGACAGGCTGAAGCCTGTCCTACTAAAACCATCATGCCACCGACACGGCGCACAACCAGGGCATTGTTATTGCCTATCGGACTGCTTGTTTTTTGCGCAGCCGCGCGCGCACAGAAACAGCCGCCCGCGAAGCCCATCGATTTGAATGTGGCCAACGTGAAGGAACTTCAGGAATTGCCCGGCGTGGGAGCGGTGACGGCGCAGCGCATCATCGACATGCGGCAAAAAACAGGCCGCTTCAAGCGCGTGGAAGACCTGCTGGCCATTCGCGGCATCAGCCAGAAGAAACTCGATGCGATGAGGCCGTATGTGACGCTCGGGCCGCCGCCACCTGCAACCCCCGCACAGAAAAGCGCTCCCCCCAGCAAAAAGACGCCTTGATTGGTTTCTCCCAAGAAGATTGCGGCTGTCTGCAACGGGCGAAAGAGTTGCGGAAATAGTTGAGTAGCACAGGCACTCTTGCCTGTGTGATTTTCTAGACCGCACATGCGCCGCAATTGTAGCTACTCATGCGAAAATCGCACAGGCAGGAGTGCCTGTGCTACCGATACCAGCTTTGAACCGGCATTTTCTGCAGCGTAGGAAGCCCGCGTCACTCACTCAAATTAAGAAATGAGTATTACAGCGCCTGGTGCGTGTGAATTTTCGATTTCGTGAGGAGGGGAACTTGTTCGGCGATGGTCAGGCCGTAGCCTTCGAGGGCGACAACCTTGCGCGGGTGATTGGTCAGCACGCGCAGGCTTTTCAATCCCAGGTCGATCATGATTTGCGCGCCGATGCCGCTTTCGTGCTGGATCATGCGCTGGCGGGCGATGTCCTTGTCGAGCTGGTTGCGCGAGTGATACAGGATTTTCGGGAGCGCCGCGGGCGCGGGAGCGGCGGCGTCGATGGCGAAGCCGCGCCCGGTGTGATGCAGATAGACGAACACGCCGCGATCTTCGGCGACGATCGCTTCGAGTGAGCGCTCGATGATCTCATGGCAATCGCATTCGGTGGAGGCAAAGACGTCTCCGGTGAGGCAGTGCGAATGCACGCGGACAAGGGGCGGCGCTCCGGTCAGATCTCCGCGGACAAGGGCGATGTGCTGCTCGCGGTCGACGTCCGAGGCATACACAATCATGCGGAAATTGCCGTAGCGCGTGGGCAGGGCGGCCTCGGCGACGCGGCGGACGTAGCGCTCGTTGCGCATGCGGTAGCGGATGAGTTCCGCGACAGTCAGCAGCTTCAGCCCGTGCGTGCGGCAGAATTCGATGAGTTGCGGCACGCGCGCCATGGTGCCGTCGTCATTCATGATTTCGCAGATGACGCCAGCGGGAGTCATCCCGGCGATGCGCGCCAGGTCCACCGACGCCTCGGTTTGCCCCGCGCGCACGAGCACGCCGCCATTACGGGCACGCAGGGGAAAAACGTGTCCGGGACGCGCCAAATCCGCGGGGCGCGTCGCAGGGTCGATCGCCGCAAGGATGGTCATGGCGCGGTCGGAGGTGCTGATTCCGGTGGTGGTGCCGCGCCGCGCGTCGATCGATTCGGTAAACGCCGTGCCGTAGTTGGAAGTGTTCACCGGCGTCATCAGCGGAAGCGCGAGTTCGTCGCAGCGATCTTCGGTCAGCGCCAGGCACACCAGGCCGCGGCCGTGCTTGGCCATGAAGTTGACCGCTTCCGGCGTGATTTTTTCCGCCGCCATGGTCAGGTCGCCCTCGTTTTCGCGGTCTTCATCGTCGACCAGGACGATTTGGCGGCCCTGGCGGATTTCTTCGAGGGCTTCTTCGACGGTCGCAAATGGAAACGTTTCACCGGACATGGCGCGGTTAAAACTCCTGGCCCTGAAATTCCATATTTGGATGGCTTCAGTGACTATACCGAATCGGGTATCACGCGGCAAGCTGGGGCGTGCCCACGACGGTGGAAGAACAGACGAACTGCCCCACAAAGAAAAAAGGGCATCCCGGCGCCGCCGGGATGCCCCTTTCACTATTGAAAATGCAGGCGATTTGAGTTGCGCCATGCCTAAGCGTTCGCGCTGCGCGTTCCTGCCGGAGCGTGATAGCCGGAGGCTGCCGCCTTCCTGAGGGCTTCGAGGCCTTCCGAAGTGTCCATCAGGGGAGTGGTCTTGACCGATTTGCAAGCGCCTCCCGCGGAAACAGCGATGGCCAGGGCGGCGGCGCTGACGTTGTCGGGCAGCTCGGAGACCAGAACGATGTCGTAATCGCCGAACGCAAACCACGCGTTGACGACCCGGCCGCCGAGATTTTCAAGAACAGGACGAAGCGCCTCGGCACGATTTTGAGGATTGGTGACCAGCGATTGCCACGCCTGGTCGGTGTAGGAAACCTGGGTCAGAAATAGGGGCATGGGACTTCCTCCAATGTTCAGATTTTCGAATGTTGATTGGGCGGCTCAAACGTTTCAGGTTTGGCCGCCGAAGGGCCGCGGGCCTTCGGTTGGAAGGCCCTTGGCGCAGAGGTATACACCGCTGGGCGCGACGCGGCAAGTAATTTCAGAAACGGGAGGCTGGTCAAGTAGGACGGGCTTCAGCCTGTCCGGTTTTGATTTTTGGAATGCTCAATCAAACGCAGTACACAGACTTCAGCCTGCCAGCCGTGCGCGACGCTTTGCTTGCCGTCAGGAAAGGCAAACAGACTGAAGTCTGTTCTACTTTGCGCTACGCGCTGGCTGCTTCCCATTTCTTCATTTCGTCCGCCGAGGGGCCGTACATGCCGGGGAACTCGACGTTGTTCATGCGCAGGTAGACGCCCAGTTGGCCTCGATGGTGGATCAGGTGGCTCAGGACCATGCTGCGCAATACGGCTGCGCGCGGCATGGAAAATACCTGCTGGCCCTTGTATGTGAGCGTCCAGATCTTGGCCAGATCCTCGTCGGTGGCTTTAGAGAGCAGCTCGTGGGCTTGCGCGGCGTACTTGTCGAAGGCGTCGAGCAGTTCCTGGCGTGTGGCCGGGGCGAAGGGCTTTTCATCGCCGGTGAAATCCAGGCGTTCCATGGTGAGCGTGCCGATGACATAGCTGGGCATTTCGCCGACGTGCGCGGCCAGGCGGCCGAGCGACATCGATTTTTCGTGCGGCTTGTAGTCGAATTTTCCGTCCGGCACGCACTCCAGAAGCTTGCGCGTGCTCTTCATTTCCTGATCGAATTCCGGGAGAAGCGATTGTGCGATGGACATGCTGACCTCCAGTGTGATCTTTGCGGTGGACCGCAGTGCGGGGGAGCATAGCACAACGGAAGGCGAATACAAAGCGAAAATAATGTGAACTGTCGGTCAATAATTTTGATTACTGTTCGCTTGTCAAGAAGGCCCTCGCAAACCAGTATGACCAACAAAGTGGCCCTCCGGCGCAATCTCTGGTGTATAAATTACAGCCCCAACTTTTTCATGCGGGAACTGCGGCGAGAAATGCGTCACGCCACCCAAGCCGCCGGGCGACAAACCAGGGATGAACAAAAATCAAGCCACAACCGTAAAGCAGGTCAACTCGCCGCGCCAGGTGCTGTTCGCCAGCCTGATCGGCACGACCATCGAGTTTTTCGATTTCTATATTTACGCGACGGCGGCCGTCCTGGTCTTTCCCCGGTTATTTTTCCCGGCGACCGATCCGGCCTCGGCCACGCTGGCTTCGCTGGCGACGTTTGGGATCGCGTTTCTGGCTCGGCCGGTGGGCTCGGCGCTGTTCGGCCATTTCGGAGACCGCATCGGCCGCAAGACAACGCTGGTGGTGGCCCTATCGACCATGGGTCTCTCGACGGTCACCATCGGGGCGTTGCCGACCTACGGCGCCATCGGCTTTGCCGCGCCGCTGCTTCTGGCGCTGTGCCGGTTCGGACAGGGCCTGGGACTTGGCGGCGAATGGGGCGGCGCGGTCCTGCTGGCGATTGAGAATGCGCCGGCAGGGAAGCGCGCCTGGTACGGCATGTTTCCGCAGCTTGGCGCGCCGATCGGATTTTTTCTTTCGGGCGGGGTCTTTCTGGCGCTTTCGCGGTGGCTCACGAACGCGCAATTTTTCGCGTTCGGCTGGCGCCTGCCGTTTCTGGCCAGCGCGGTGCTGGTCTTCCTTGGGCTCTACGTGCGGCTGACGATCACCGAGACGCCCGTATTCCGCGAAGCGCTGGAGCGCCGCGAGCAGGTGAAGGTGCCGATGGTGGTGGTGTTCCGGGACCACGCCAAATCGCTGGTGGCGGGCACGATGGTGTGCATCGCGACGTTCGTGCTTTTTTATCTGATGACGGTTTTTGCGCTGGCCTGGGGCACCGGGCCGCTCGGTTTTGGCCGCGAGAAATTCCTGCTGATGCAGCTGTTCTGCATCTCTTTTTTCGCGCTGACGATTCCGATTTCGGCCATTCTTGCCGAACGCGGTCGCCGCAGCACGCTGCTGTGGATCACCGCTTCGATTGGCGTGTTCGGGCTGGTGCTGGCGCCGATTTTCGCCGCGGGCACGGCGGGCGCGGTGGCGGCGATGGCGCTGGGGCTTTCGTTGATGGGGCTGACCTATGGGCCGCTCGGAACCGTGCTTTCGGAAATGTTTCCGACGGCGGTGCGCTACACGGGAAGTTCGCTCTCGTTTAATTTCGCGGGGATTCTGGGGGCTTCGCTGGCGCCGTACATCGCCACGTATCTGGCCAAGAATTATGGATTGCAGTATGTGGGGTATTACCTGTGCGCGTCGGCCCTGATCACGCTGATGGGCCTGCTGATGATTCGCGAGACGAAGGATGAGGACCTGGCAAAGTCGGGAAGCTTGATTTTCGATCGCGCCGGGGTCACGACTTGCAATTCCGAAGGCCATGGCCCCGCGCGGACTAGCCCGACCTGGAACTTCTTCCAAACGATCCTGTCCTGGTTCTTGAACGAAATTCCCTTGCTCGCTTCGTAATAGAACGAAACTTGATTTGGCACGTCGTCCACTGTGTAGGAAACGGTGTAAAGAATGCGATTTCCGTCCGAAACTTGCTTCACATCCTTGATGAAACCCACCGAAAGCGTGTTCTCGCCCGTCTTGCTTTCTCCTGTCGTGAATGTGATGCAGACCTGATCCAGATATAAGCGCGCGGTCGGCGTATAAGCGCATCCGTCGTGCGCCATTCTCCCACCAGTTCGTCAGGGAGGCGTTTATGGCGTCGGATCCTGATACGTCAAGACCGCCAGAAGAGTCAGGAAAACAATCGTGATTTCAACGGGAGCCCAGTCAATCAGGGTCTGCCTCAACCCTCCCGGAGCTGCCGCTTCCTGCGTTTCCTCTGCTGGCATGTGTCGTCGCGCGATCGTATTCGGCGTAAGCTGACTTCATTTCCGGCTCCTTACGTATCCCTGGGTTCCCGTTTTTTCATTCCCGGCGAAAATCGGTTTCGGCATTGCTTTGCATCCTTCGCGGATCAGTATTCACCGGCGAGCCCGGTGTAACCCGCACTCCCCACACGAACAATGTCATCCTGACTGGTAGCTGCCGTAATCGGCGGAGTGGTCTGGGCGTCTTTTCCCATACTGTACAGGTCATAATCCGCGTTGAGCGGAACATTAAATCGGTCTAGCCGCTGCTGTCCATTTCCCTGCGAATCCGTGTCATTCAGGTACTGGTAAGGATTTTTCCAAGGGTCAAGCATTGCGCCATCGCCGACCTGGCCAAGATTGTCCGGCAACGCGCCGTTATCCGATTCGTACTTGAGAATGTCGGTCTCAATGGTCCTGATATCGCCCACGGCTTTGGCATTTCTGGCCGCATCGACCGCAGAGACCAGGTGAGGAATCGCGATGGCCGAAATAATCATGAGGACGGTAACGACGATCAACAATTCGACGATCGTAAATCCAGGTGAATTGCCGCCGTAGGCGAGGCACCTTCGCCGTGCGCGGGGGCAGGGATTCCCTGGTCCATGGACCTTCGTCGCTTTGATCCGAGTCGAGGCGCGGCCCCGTAACAGATCTGGCGCAGGCTTTCCCGCTGTGATTGTGGAAACGCGCAAGTAGCATGGGAGCTGGAACTCCTCTATTCGCCATCCATTTGAAATTGCCGACTACCTATCTCCGACGGAAGATGACAAGAGTTGCAACATTTCCATGCTTTCACGTAACTGCGAATCGTGCAATGGACTGTGTCGTATCGAGGAATGCCACATTCGCAATTCACTGAAAACAAGGCATTAACGGAGGCGGGGGAAAGGGCTCGTTTGGGCTTGGCTGCGCGCGGGAAGGGCGCCAAATGGGCTAATCTGCAACTCATTCACCATGCAGGGTTTGCACCAAATCAGACAGGCTGAAGCCCGTCCTACTTCGTCTTCAGAAACGTGCCTTTATCGATTTCCTGAAACGCCTGGCGAAGTTGCTCCTGCGTATTCATCACGATGGGGCCGTACCAGGCGACCGGTTCCTCCAGTGGCTTGCCCGAGACCAGCAGGAACCGGATGCCGTCGTCGCCGGCCTGCACCATTACTTCGTCGCCTCGGTCGAACAGGACCAGCGAACGGTTGTCGGCCGCTGAGGGAGGATGGGTGTCGGCCCAGCCGACGGCCTCGGTGGGAACATCGAGAGGTTCCGACGCGTTGCAGAATTTTCCGGAACCGGCGAACACGTAGGCGAAGGCATGGCGCGTGGTCTCAACCGGAAGCGTCTTGCGGTGCCCGGGCGGCACGGAGACATCGATATATGTAGGGTCGGTGGCGATGCCTGTAACCGGGCCGGTTTTGCCCCAGAATTTTCCGCACACCAGTCGTACGTGCGTGCCGTCATCGTCGGTGACCACGGGAATTTCCTCCGACTTCACTTCCTGATAGCGCGGCGGCGTCATCTTCATCGCCGCCGGAAGATTCGCCCAGAGCTGAAAACCGTGCATGCGCCCGGCGTGATCGCCCTTGGGCATTTCCTGGTGAATGATGCCGCTGCCCGCGGTCATCCACTGGACGTCACCGGAAGCGATGGAGCCGTGATTGCCCATGCTGTCGCCGTGTTCGACCGTTCCGGCGAGGACGTAGGTGATGGTCTCGATGCCGCGATGAGGATGCCAGGGAAATCCCGCCAGATAATCTTCCGGCACGTCGTTGCGAAAATCGTCGAGCAGGAGAAACGGATCGAAGTCCGACGTGTTGCCAAAGCCGAACGCGCGGCGCAGGTGCACGCCCGCGCCCTCCAGGGTCGGCTTGGATTTGATCAGGCGTTTAACGGGACGGATGGACATGGGGCCCCCTTTGCGAATAGTCAGTCTACTCCAACGAACATTGGGCTGCCAAATCCCGGTCTTCTCCCTATAACTGTCAAATAAAGTATCCGGGTTCTGATTGCTTAATACACGAAACGAGTCCAGGACTTTGCGCGTCTGACCCCTGTGGGTGTACAGTCCCGGGGCGGGCGGTTCCCAAATGGGAATCCTATGTCGTGGTGTGCAGGTCTTTCCGGATTGCGGACAATCAGTCCGCAAAATCAAAGACTCTTTGAAGAAGAGGAGAAAAGAAAAATGAAGAGACACGCAGGATTGTTTCGCGCGGCAGTAATGGTGGCCGTTGCTGTGGGGTATTCGCTTTTGGAAACGCCAAGGCCTGGGCGCAGGGCGCCACGGCCGCTCCATTCAACAAGGTGACGGTCTCGGATGACGTCGCCAAGCGCACGCTGATGAAGGCCGTGATCAACGCCGACACCGCGCGGGCGATTGTCGATGCCTGCGTCGAGTGGCAGAAGGCGCAGCCCGGAAATATAACGATCGCGATTTTTGTGCTCTCGCCTACCGGGCAGATCATTGACTCGCACCAGATGGACGGCGTGCTGCCCATCGGCGCCGAAACCGGATTGATGAAGGCCAAGACCGCGCTGTACGCGCGGGCTCCCTCGTCTGTCGTGGCGTCGCGGTTCAAGGACGTCGATGGACGCCTGATTCGCCTGGACCTGGGCAAGTCGGAAGGATTGTCCTACTACTTTGTGGCAGGCGGCCTGCCGATCGTGGTGGACAATCAATGATCGGCGCGGTCGGAGTGGGCGGCGGAAATGCCGACGAAACGTGCGCCTACAATGCTCTGACCAAGGTGCTGGGACCGCAGCCTCCGCTGCCTCCGCCACCCGCGCGTGAAGGTGGGCAGGGCGGACAAGGCGGCGGGCGGCCGCCACAGCAATAAAGATTGTCTTGAGATTTTTCACGATCGAACAGGAATATCCCGTCCGCCGCGGCGAATGGCGTACAGCAAAAGGCGCCCCGACCGAGTCGGGGCGCCTTTTTGCGTTTTGTGTCTTTCTGTACAGCAATCCCCCTTCCCGGCGGCTACGATTGCGGCATGGATTGTTAGCCCCTGATCCAAAGCCAGGAGAAAAACCAATGGACACCGTAAAATCCGAGAAGTGCGCGCACCCCATCTGTACCTGCATGACATCGTCGGGCAAATACTGCAGCGCGCAGTGCGAAGCCATGGAAAAAATGCCGGACATCGAATTGCCTGCAACACGCCGGATGCAAGGGAAGACGCACTAAGCCTCATTTCGCCGCCGTTCAAGAGTTCCTGTTGATTGGATTGAAGGAGAAGAATGAAAACGCTCAAATTGTCAGTAGCCGTAATCATGTTATTCGCCATGGGAAGTCTGGCTGGATGCTCCAAGACGGCCGCATCGCCCGACGTTTCCGATAATGTTCGCAAAACGCTCGATGACGCCGGGCTGAAAAGTGTCTCCGTCAGTCAGGATCGAGACAAGGGAATTGTGACGCTCGGCGGCCACGTGGCGAGTGACGCCGACAAGTCGCAGGCCGAAATGCTTGCCAAAACTCAGGCGGGCGCGCAAGTGGTCGCCAACCAGATCGCCGTTCTGCCTCCGGGCCTGGAAAAAGAAGCCAAGGCGGTGAACTCGGACCTGGACCAGGGAATTGAAAAGAACCTGGACGCCGCGCTCATCGTGAACCAGCTGCAAAAGAACGTGAAATACGACGTGAAGAGCGGCGTCGTCACGCTGACCGGAGAAGTGAATTCGCAGTACAAGCGCGACCATGCCAGCAAGGTGGCGTCCGATGTGCCCAACGTTCTGCAGGTCGTAAACAATCTCCAGGTCAAGGATCAGAAGGCAAGTTCCTCGCAGTAGGAACTTTCGGGATCGATCCGCACCACGGCGGAGTGTGGGTGAAGATGCCGTTTCCGCTGCGTCATGGGCCATGGCCGCATTGGTTTCCGTCCTTCGCGGCACGGCTTGTGATTGAGATCAGACGCGAAAACAGTCGCGGCAGAATCGAGAAGGAGTTCCCATGTCATTCGGAATTTATGCGGCCGGATATGCCATCGTAATCTGCGGGCTGATTTATGCCGCGACCCTGATGCACGTGCCCACGCACTGGATTGTGGCGGGCGCGATCGTGCTCCTGGGCCTCGGGATTTTGTCCGGTGTGAAGGCCACGCGGCAGAAGGACTCGGTTTCGTAGGACAGGCATCCGCCACGGCGGACCTGTCCCTGTAACCCCGGCGCGGAAGTACCGGAACAACTAGAAATCTGTTCTGTTGCAGCGGCGTTCGCCGCTGCGTCTTGAGGGACAGGTCCGCCGCGGCGGATGCCTGCCCTACCTCACTTCAGGGCGCTCTGCAGCCGTTTAGAGCTTTTTGCCAACTGTTTCTTGAGCGATTCCACCTGCTTCGATATCGCCTTGAGTTCCTGATTCGCCACGTGCGCGGCTTCCGCGGCTTTGTGAATTGCCTTGTGAGCTTTGCTGTCAATCGTCCCTGCCGCCGTGCCGATTTTCACCGCCGCATCTTTCAGTTTGCTTTTGCTGGCCATTGGAATGCCTCCCGTCACCATCTCACACTAACAATGGCAGACTTAGCGGTCTGTTGGCAATCGGGAATCCCGGCCGGCAAATTAGTGGTTTTCCGGGAGTGACGAAATTTCCGTTTTCGCGGAACCTGTGTTTCGCTTGCTTCAGCCATTGCAAGGTCAGAGGCCAACGCTCTTCACCCGATGTTTCAGGTATTGAACGGGGGGACGCTTCCAAATCATGGATCGTCCAAAATGGAGGTACGATACTGGAGAGGTTGGACATTTTTACAGGAGGCCGACGTGAGAAATGCGAATAATTCGTGGGAGAACGGAAAAGATTTTTTCATCCGGGGATTGGCCGGCATGATGCTGCTGGCAGTGTTCCTGATTGCCGGCTCGCCGTCCACTCGCGCGCAGGTCTCCATCGGAATCCAGATCGGCGCGCCCCCGCCGCCTCGCGTGGTCGCCGTGGTTCCCCGCAGCCCCGGCCCGGATTTCGTCTGGATCGAAGGCTACTGGTACCCCGTGGGAAGGCATTACCGCTGGCACGGCGGCTACTGGACTCGCCCGCCCTATCTCGGCGCGCGCTGGATCGTGCCTCACCATGACGGCGAGCGCTATTTTGCCGGCTATTGGGACGGCGATCGTGGCCGCTTCGACCATGACCACCACTGGGATCATGACCACGACCGGGACCGCGACCGCTGGCGCGACAACGATCATCACGACGACCACGACCGCCACTGATCGCTGAGCGCCCCGCCCTTGTCGGCCAAACGAAAGTAGCACAGCGACTCTTCGCTGTGTGGGTTTCGGGATCGCAGTTGCGCCGTGGATCAGCGCACAAAATCACACAGCCATGAGTGGCCGTGCTACGCAAACCGAGGCCCAGTAGCACAGCGACTCTTCGCTGTGTGGGTTTCGCGGTCGCAGTCGCGTTCGGCCCCAAGTATCGCCTGGAAAACCACACGGCCAATCTCGAATGTGCTAGAGTCACCGATAGTGACAAGTACATTCTATCTCCGCAATCTGCCTCACTGGCTGCCCGCAGGGAGTCCGATCTTCCTGACATGGCGTCTATACGGCTCCTTGCCGAACGGATTTATCCAATATCTGCGCAAATGGAACGGCGAGCCCGGGAAACAATTTCTAAATGCCGACCGAATGCTCGACGCCGCGTCATGCGGCCCGCTCTGGCTGAACGATCCTGAAATCGCTGGGTTCGTCACACGGACGATCCATCGCGGCGAGGAACTAGGGCAGTACGTTCTGAAATCCTATGTAGTCATGCCGAATCATGTCCATGTCCTGCTTGAGCCCATCATTTCGTTGAGCAGACTCACAAATGGGATCAAGGGGGTATCCGCCCGGAACGCAAACCTCAAACTAGGCCGCACCGGAAAGCCCTTCTGGCAGGACGAATCGTTTGACCATTGGATTCGCGACCCTGGTCAGTACGCCCGCACTATGGCCTACATCGAAAACAATCCCGTAAAAGCGCGCCTCTGCGCAAAACCAGAAGAC
This sequence comes from Terriglobia bacterium, assembly GCA_963779275.1. GTDB lineage: Bacteria > Acidobacteriota > Terriglobia > Acidiferrales > UBA7541 > Palsa-360. Next base: position 219,431 of record CAVZXL010000008.1, on the reverse strand, counting down.
TGGCCCTGGTCGAGCGCGCGAAGGTAGCACAGCGACTCTTCGCTGTGTGGGTTTCGCGGTCGTAGTTGCGCCGTGGGTCGTGGATCGGCGAACCGTATACCGAAATTATCCCCGGTTAAGTTGAAAGCAGCGGCTCTCGAAGGGCTGTACATTACGTGTATTGCTCCCCGCTAAAACTGGACACTTCATTTAGGTAGAATCAGGGCCTCCAAAACAGGAGGCAACATGGGCAGGAAACCGCGTGTCGATCGATCCCCTGAAGAGAAGTGGCAGATCGTGCAAGAAGGCATCAAGAGCGGGAACGTCTCGGAGACGTGTCGGCGTCACGGGATCGCTCCGAATCTGTACTATCGCTGGAAGGATGAAGCGGAACAGGGAGCGAAGGCAGCGCTTGGGGGGAGAAGCGCTGCCGCCGCCGAAACCGAGAAAGACCATCGCATCCGTCAGCTGGAACGGACGCTGGGGCGGAAGGCGTTGGAGATTGAAATCCTAAAAAACGTCGTGGGGGAGTGAGCTGTGGTGCGGCTCACTCCCAGGCACGAGAGATGGTGAGGCAGGGTTACACAGCCACGTTGGTAGCAGCGACCTTGGCCATTAGCCGGTCGAGTTTGTATTACCGGAAGAAGCGACGCGGCAGCCGGGCCGACCGAACTTACGATGAGCAGATCGTCATGGCGTGCGGCGAGAAGCTATGCTGGGGGTATCGTCGCGTGGCTTGGTGGTTGCAGCGGAAGGAAGGGCTTCGCGTGAATCGCAAGCGTGTGCTGCGGGTGATGCGCGAACGTGGTTTGCTGGTGCGCTCGCGTCGTCTGCGAGCACGACGCAAGAAAGAATGGGGCCGCGTGGAAGCTGCTGAACCGAATCAGATCTGGCAAACGGACATGACGAAAATCTGGGCAGGGCCAGCAGTGGGCTGGGCGTATCTGGTGTGCGTGATCGACTGCTGCACGCGGGAGATCGTGGGCTGGAATCTCTCGCATCGCTGCCGAACCGAAGACGCGTTGACAGCGGTCGAGCAAGCGGTGCTGGCACGGCTGCCCGAGGGCAGCCGTGCGGCCAGCGTGATCCTGACCACGGACAACGGAACGCAATTCACTTCGTCGCGGTTTATGGAAACACTCGGACGGCTCGGCATCACACACCGGCGGACGGCGTATCATCACCCGGAAGGCAACAGCTACATCGAACGGTTCCATCGAAGCTTGAAAGAGGAGGAAGTGTGGCCAGCGGAATATCGCAGCGTGCAGGAAGCGCGAGAGTCGATCGGTCGCTGGATACGGGAGTACAATCACGACCGCCCGCATCGCGGGGTAGGAAATCGTACCCCGCACGAGGCGTTTTTGAGTTTCGTAGCTGTACTAAAAAACGAGGCCCTGACTGTCTAAATTAGCGGGGAGCAATACACCTCAACTCCCTTTGACCTTAGAATTGGAATTAGGTTAGTGAGATAAGGGCCAAAGTAATCTTCGGCATTAATTGTGCGCCCGAGCCTATTACATTCAGAAACGTACCGTTTCGCTATACCACTAAGCTCGACCTCCATGGCGCCTGCAGCGAGATTCGGTGAAAGGTTTATGTATTTGAAGTGCTGGCTGTGAAATTCTATCGAGCGCTTAGCCTCATCAATTGTTGTGGGGAGCGCATAAAGCTTATATTCTACCCCCGCCGGCAGATTCCCTATTAACTTTGTTAGGGATTCCGCTGCCTCATTCGAAGGGTTGTCATGAAATGAAAGGATAGAGAATAGGAAGTTAGTGTCTACGAAAATTACAAACCTCGGCTTGGCCTCTTCACACTCCATAATTATTTTGATTGTTTCGATACTCAAGTTTCCGGCTTCTATAAAGAAATAGCTATTCAAAGACGCCAAAATAAAGGACTTTACCTCAGGGATCTTTGGGTTCAGAAAGGACACACAGGCGGTCTGGAGGCGATCTCTGATTTCCAAAGGATACTTTGAGAGGAATTCCGAGAATCGAACCATTCCCTCTATCCGAAGGCCTGCCCCTGAGATCAGTTGATAAGCTCGTGCACCCTCCTCTCTTATGAGTGGCATCAAAAGCTCACCCTGGAAATGCTTCCAGACGTCGTCTACGAGAAGGTCGATTCCATTCTCAATCAGTGAAAGGCCAAATCTAACTTTTGTTTTTCTTTCGATTTCATCCACTGCCGCGAGGGCCCTCTCAAATTCAGCCAGAGACTGCTCGGAGATCTTCAGGCCACTTCCGGGTACCTCGAATAAGGTCTTATTGCTTATAAGGAGTCTGAATCTGTGCTTGCACCATTGAGGCTTCTGCATCGATAGAAAATATGTCACGCAGGGTCTTTTGAATTTCCGACGAAGATGTCGGCGCATTTGAAATCCAAATGGCAGCGAGGATAAGGCGTTGCAGGCCTTGCTCCCACCATCCCGCCTTATTTAGTTCAATATGGTGAACAAGGGAAACTAGCTCAGGTGGGAGTTTGCGAATCGGCATATACGAACCTTGACCTCTTTAGTCTGGGGTGAGATTGTTTTGTGCTCGATCCAATTTTATGATTCGAGATACCTGTCTTCTATATACATATACTTTGTTACGATATAATAAATCAAATAGCACAAACAGACAAGGGGGCGAAGGCCTAATTGGCAGGTAGGCAAGAATTCTTCCACTTATTTCGGCAGCAATGCCAACACGTCTCGGCAAGGAAAAAGGCGCCCCGACCATGTCGGGGCGCCTTTTCGTATTGCGAATACTTGAGCCTGCTGTTTAGTACATCCCGCCCATGCCGCCGCCCGGTCCGCCGCCATGCCCACCGGCTCCCGCAGCAGCCTGCTTGGTGTCTTCCTTGATGTCCGCGATCAGGGCTTCGGTCGTGAGCATCAGGCCGGCGATGGACGCGGCGTTCTGGAGAGCCAGGCGCGTGACCTTGGCCGGGTCGATTACGCCCGCCTTGACCATGTCGCCGTACTCTCCGGATTCCGCGTTGTAGCCGAAGTTGTCGTCCTTGGCTGTCGCGCACGCGGCCGACGATTACGGCGCCTTCTTCGCCCGCGTTCAGGGCGATTTGCCGCAAGGGTTCCTCGAGCGCGCGCTTGACGATGTTCACGCCAATGGCTTCTTCGTCATTGAGCTTGAGCTTGTCGAGCACCGCGATGCAGCGGATCAGAGCCACGCCGCCGCCGGGGACGATGCCTTCCTCGACTGCCGCGCGTGTGGCGTGCATGGCGTCTTCGACGCGAGCCTTCTTTTCCTTCAGCTCGGTTTCGGTTGCCGCGCCCACCTTGATCACCGCTACGCCGCCGACCAGCTTGGCCAGGCGTTCCTGCAGCTTTTCCTTGTCGTAGTCCGAGGTGGTTTCCTCGACCTGCGCGCGGATCTGCCGGACGCGTCCTTCGATTTCGCTGGACTTGCCGCCGCCTTCGATGATCGTGCAGTTGTCCTTGTCGATGGTGATCTTCTTGGCCTTGCCGAGGTCTTCCATCTTCACGTTCTCGAGCTTGATGCCGAGATCCTCGGTCACAGCCTTGCCGCCGGTCAGCGTCGCGATATCCTCGAGCATGGCCTTGCGGCGATCGCCGAAGCCGGGAGCCTTGACGGCGGCGCACTGCAGCGTGCCGCGCAGCTTGTTCACCACCAGGGTCGCCAGGGCTTCGCCCTCGACGTCCTCGGCAATGATCAGCAGGGGCTTGCCGAGCTTGGCAATCTGTTCGAGAAGGGGAAGCAGGTCCTTCATCGAGCTGATTTTCTTTTCGTGGATCAGGATGCGGACGTCCTCGAGCGAGCACTCCATGCGTTCGGGGTCGGTGACGAAGTAGGGGGAGAGGTAGCCGCGGTCGAACTGCATGCCTTCGACCACTTCCAGCGTCGTTTCCATCGTGCGGGATTCCTCGACGGTGATGACGCCGTCCTTGCCCACCTTCTTCATGGCTTCGGCGATGATGCTGCCGATCTGCTTGTCGTTGTTGGCGCTGATCGTGCCAACCTGGGCGATCATGTCGCCCTTGACGTCCTTGTGCAGCTTCTTGATTTCCTCGACGCAGGCTTCCACGGCGCGTTCGATGCCGCGCTTGAGAGCCGTGGGGCTGGCGCCGGCCGCAACCGTCTTCACGCCTTCGCGGAAGATGGCCTGGGCCAGCACGGTGGCGGTGGTGGTGCCGTCGCCGGCGACGTCGGAAGTCTTGGAAGCGACTTCGCGGACCATCTGCGCGCCCATGTTTTCGAGCGGGTCCTGCAGCTCGATTTCCTTCGCCACGGTCACGCCGTCCTTGGTGATGATCGGCGCGCCGAACTTCTTTTCGATCACGGCGTTGCGGCCCTTGGGGCCGAGCGTGATCTTTACGGCGTCGGCTAGAGCGTTGACGCCGCGTAGAATCGACTGGCGGGAATTCTCACCAGTCACGATTTGCTTTGCCATGTGTCTTTCTCCTCTTCTTCCATGATTTCGAGTTCGAATTTCGATTTCCGTCTTGGATCCTGATTTCAAAAACATTTCAAATTTGAAATTTCAAATTTGAGATTTCCTGAAGATTGCGGCCTTCCGCCTGGTGGAATTGTGCAGCTGGGCCGCCCTTCGGTCAGCCGCTGGGTGTAAATCCTTCGCCCAGGGGCTTTCAGGGTGAACCCTTCGCAAAAAACGCTCAGGGTAAAGGGAAAAGTTACTTCTTGCCGCCGGCAGCCTTGGCTGCGCCGGAAAGTTTTGCCAGGATTTCGTCTTCGCGGAGGATCAGATAGTCCTCGTCCTCCACCTTGATTTCGGTGCCGCTGTACTTGCCGAACAGCACGCGGTCGCCGACTTTTACGTCGAGAGGAATGCGCTCGCCCTTCTCGATTTTGCCCGCGCCGGCTGCGATCACTTCGCCCTCTTGCGGCTTTTCTTTTGCCGTGTCGGGGATGATGATGCCGCCCTTGATGGATTCTTTCTCTTCAATCCGCTTGATCAGAACGCGATCGTGCAGCGGAGTAACATTAACTGACATCGTTTCGTGCCTCCGTTCGAGTTTAGGGCAGAGCTCCCGTTGCCGCGTGAGTACCGGCAAGCAAAGCCCGCGCCTTTCTTAATGTAAATCAGGAATCTTGGCCGGAGGGCGCTGAGCAGATCGTTAGCACTCCTCTCGGTCGAGTGCTAATATAGGCAAAATCGCGTGGGGATGTCAAGCAAACTTGCGGATAAGCTGTGGCAGTCGGCCGTTCGGATTGCGAATTGTATTAACCGTATATACAATTGTTAATAATATATTATACATCTTCTTGTATGGCTGCGACCCAAGCGGGGCAGGGACGGTTTCAGTAGTGACAGGCTTCAGCCTGTCGGTTTTGCCGTCGTGCATGCACAAAATCCGACAGGCTGAAGCCTGTCCTACTGAGAATTGCTTTGATTCTGCAGGCAGGGTCGTCAACAATAGCGAGACCGATATGGGCGCGCGTATCGAACAACCTTCCGTCGACGGCCGCACCAGCCCACTACATCGAATTCCGCAATGTCTGCAAGGCATTTGACGACCATGTGGTGCTGGACGACGTGAGTTTCTTCGTCGATCGCGGCGAGACCTGCGTGATCATGGGCCGCAGCGGCGTGGGAAAATCGGTGGCGCTGAAGCACATCATGGGATTTCTGCGGCCGGATTCGGGGCAGGTGCTGATCGACGGCCAGGACATCATGGATTGCAACGAAAGCGAGATGGCCGAAATCCGCCGCCGCGTAACGATGGTTTTTCAGTCGGGCGCGCTGTTCGATTCGCTTACCGTCGCGGAAAATATCGCGTTCCCGATGGAAAAGCGCGACGGGCTTACCTTCGAGCAGAAAGAAGCGCGCGTCGCGGAACTGGAAGAGATGCTCGAGGTCACCGACGTCGCCGATAAACTGCCTTCGGAACTGAGCACGGGGATGAAGCGCGCCGTGGCCATCGCGCGCGCGCTGGCGCAGGATCCGGAAGCGATTTTGTACGACGAGCCGACCACCATGGTCGATCCGCTGATGGCCGCGCATACCGGAGATCTGATCCTGCGGCTGAAAGAGAAATTTCACAAGACTTCGGTGGTGGTCACGCACGACACGCACCTGGCGAAAAAGCTGGCCGACCGCATCGTGTTTCTCCACGAAGGCCGCGTGGCCTACTTCGGCCCCTGGGCCGGGTTCGAGGCCGCTCCCGAGCCTTTCCTGCACAATTTCCTGCGCCAGGATCAGTTGATTCCCGCACTGGACGTGATCTCTTGAGCGAGTCGACGCCCGCCCCATCCGACGCAAAAAAACAACTGCGCCGCGTGATGGGTTTCTGGGACGTGCTGCTGTTTACGATCGGAGCGGTGCTGGGACCGCGATGGATTGCGGCGGCGGCGCGCAACGGCCAGTCTTCCATCACCCTGTGGATTTTCGCGGCGGCCCTGTTTTTCGTGCCCACGGCATACGTGGTGGTGGAACTCTCCACGCGCTTTCCCGAAGAGGGCGGGCTGTACGTCTGGACGAAAATGGCGTTCGGCGATTTTCACGGATTTGTGGCCGGATGGACGTACTGGATTTACACCGTATTTTATTTCCCCGGATTGCTGCTGGCCAGCGCGGCCATGACGTCGTATGTCGGCGGCGCGGGAAACGCCTGGCTCGCCGAAAACCGCACGTTCCTGCTGGTGGGCTCCCTGGTGATGCTGTTTATCGCCGTGTACCTGAACATCATCGGGCTGCACATCGGCAAGTGGCTGCAGAATGCCGGCGGCGTCGGGACCTACGTGCCGCTGATGATGATCGTGGGCGTTGCGCTGGTGCTGGGGTGGCGGCACGGCTCGGTAACGCACTTCACGATGGCCGCGATGATTCCGCACTGGGATTGGGACACGGTGAATTTCTGGCCGCAGCTCGCGTTTGCCTTTACCGGGCTGGAGCTGGTTTCGGCGATGAGCGAGGAAGTCCGCGACCCGCAGCGCGTTTTCCCGCGGGCGATTTTCGCTTCCGGAGGGCTGATCGCGCTGATGTATATCGCGGGGACGATCGCCGTGCTGATGATCCTGCCGAGCGAGACCGTGGACACCAAGAGCGGCGTGTTCCAGGCCATGGCCCAGGGCTCGACGGCATTGCGCATGGCCGCGGCCGGCGTGATCGCCGCGCTGCTGGTGACGGTAGGGAACCTGGGCGGAGTGGGATCGACGGTCGCGGGAGTCGCGCGCATTCCGTTTATCGTGGGCATTGACCGCTATCTTCCGGAGGCGTTCGGGAAGATTCATCCCAAGTGGAAGACGCCCTACATCTCCATTCTGGTGCAGGCCGTGATTTCGGGCGTGATTCTGCTGCTGGCGCAGATCAGCGAAACCATGCGCGGCGCCTACCAGATTCTGGTCGATGCCGCGACGATCCTGTATTTCATTCCGTTCCTCTACATGTACGCCGCGGCGATCAAGCTTTACGCGCTGCCCGACCGGACGGAAAATAAATCGGCGGTGCTCATTCCGGGCGGGCGGTTGCGGAGTCATTCTCGCTTCGGGGCTTCGGGTTGCTGGTTGTCGCGTTTGGGATCGTGCTGTCGTTCATTCCTCCGGGGGATACGAGCAGCAAGATTCTGTTTGAGACGAAGCTGGTGGCGGGGACCGTGCTGTCGGTGATGCTGGGATTGATTCTGTATTATCGCGGGGCGCGGGAGAAAAGCGCGCCGCGGTCGGGGTGACCGGAAGTCGCGCAGCCACGCGACCTCTTCCGCAGGCCATGGATCCCGCGCTTCGAGACACTGTCCCTGAAACCAGTATTAAGTTGGCGTATCGGGCCGCCAATTCATAATCCCTAACCGGGAAATCTTGCTAAATTAATTGGGCCTGAGTACAGCGCGATCCTATGAGAATTCGTCCCATTCTTCTGCTGATTGCGGCCTTGGCCGTGACGCAACGATGCGCCGCGCAGGACAATTCCGCGTTGGGTGCCGCGTTGAGCCCCGATCCGGGTGTCGAGGCTGTTCCGGCAACGGTTCCGGCGTCTTCCGTTCCTTCCGCATCCGGCCCGGCCATCACCGCGCCCGTATCCAGGATCACGCCGGAGAGGGAAGTCTCCTGGCGGCTTCTGCTACCGAACCTGCTGCAGGACCAAGCACAGATCTGGAGGTTTCCCGTTTCGGTGGGCCGCGGGCATCATCTGAAGCCTGTCCTGGCCATCGTGGGGATCACGGCCGCATTAGCTGTGTCGGACGAACGCATCATGAGGCCCGTTCAGACGACGCAAGCGTTCAACGGATTCAACAAAACGTTCAGCGGCTTCAACACAGCGACCGCCATGGAAGTGTTTCCGGCCGCGTTTTACGCCATCGGCCTGATGCGAAAGGACGTCTACGCGCAGCACACCGTGCTGCTTGCGGGCGAGGCCGTCATCGACGCCGAAATCGTCACCACCGTGCTGAAGGATATCGACCGGCGATACCGCCCGAATTCGGTTCCCGCCAGGCGGCGATTTGTCGGCGACCTGGTTCAAGCAAACCCAGGGAAGCTACGTCGGCGGTGTGGGGAGTTTTCCCTCCGGCCACACGATCGCGGCGTTCTCTGTCGCCACCGTATTTGCCGACCGGTATCCGCACCCTCTATGGCACGTGTGGCTGGCGTACGGATTGGCGGGCCTGGTTGGTTTTTCGCGCGTTCCGCTGCAGGCCCATTTTCCCTCGGACGTATTTGCGGGCGCGGCAATCGGCTATGCCATCGCGCACTACGTTGTCCGGCATCCGCATGAGGTCGCGCCGGAGTTGGACACGCTTTCCACACCGCCCGGTTATCAGGCGGAAACCGCGGGCGCCGGACTGCTGCCGCAAAATTAGTTCTCGCATGTGCAGGATCGCGTCCCGCAGGAAGCTGCTAGCCTGATTGGAATCAGCCGGCGTAGAATGTAAGCCTCGTAACAAGCCAAACCCGAAATCATCATGGACATCAAGCGTGTGACGCTCACTTTCGACAACGGGCCGACGCCCGGCGTCACCGAACGCGTGCTGGATATCCTGTCTGGCCGCAAAATTCATGCTACATTTTTCGTCCTCGGGAAAAATCTCACGAGCCCCGGCGGGAGGGAACTGGCTGCCAAGGCGCATTCGGAGGGGCACTGGATTGGCAACCATTCCTTTACGCACAGTGTGCCGCTGGGCGATCAACCCGACGCCGAATATGCCCGGCGGGAGATTGACGATACGCAGGAATTAATCGGGGAACTGGCGCACGCCGAAAAGTTTTTTCGCCCGATGGGAGGCGGAGGCCGCATCGGCCCGCACCTGCTGAGCCGCGCGGCGCTGCAGGTTCTGCAGGGCGGAAAATATACATGCGTGTTGTGGTCGAGCGTGCCGGGAGACTGGAAAGATCAGCATGGGTGGGTCGAGAAAGCCGTTGCGGACGTTGCGGCGCGCGATTGGACTAATTGTCGTCCTGCATGATGTGAATAACGCCTGTTTGCCGCGCCTCGCGGAATTTTTGGACCGGCTCGAATCCTTACACGTCGAATTCCGCCAGGACTTTCCGGAAGATGTCGTCGTTGACAAGGCGTGGCGAGGTTATGTCCCCGCGGATTCCTCAAATCGTGGCGTGAGTCGATGGGGCCGCTACCGATTAGAATGAGCGTCCCCTTCGTTCGAGCATGAATATCGCTCCGCCCTGCCGATTTACAATCTTGTCCAAAAGCGGGATGTCCAAACCAGAATCAAAATAATTAGTATGACCACGCTCACTCCACTAATGGGATAAAAGCCCCAATTCCGGCTATGCGGCCAAATCGGGAGACTACCTACTAGCGCGATCAGAACAAAAACCGCAATCACTGCCATGAGAAACATTTTCGCCTCTATCCTATTCTGACCAGGTCCTGGTAGATTCCGCACCGGTCATGAATCCGGCCCCGACGGGCCGTTCCTGTTGCCCTACGCGACCTGCCTTGCCAAGAAAACTCTCTAGGCCGTTTGACCCGACCCGCTGTAATTCGCCAAGTTCCGTACGGGCAGCAAATCGACCAGCGTGTAGATTCCCAATGTCAGGCCCAGCGGAATGTCGCACAAGGACAATACCGCTGCGATGAGGGCGAGTTTCCGGCCCGACTGATGTCCACCGAGCAAAGCCAATCCAGCCACCAACCCGACGACGCCGCAGACGGCCGACAAGAAGACCAACGCTATGTAGAGGAAATGAAAAATCCCCATCAAAATGTACGGGTCGGCAACGCGGCTGAGCAGAGCGCCGAACATCAATGTGGCCGTGGGACCATAAATCACCAGGCAGAGCACCATGACTAGCCGAAGAATTCCGTATACAGTCCAAAAACTTCCCAGCGCCGGGAACTGCCATGTTCGCAACCGGGAAATGGGATGATTCGAGGACATACCTGCCTCCTGGGGACCAGCCAACTTGTCGAGCGCCGATCCGCCGTCCTACAGGGACAAGTTTATAGCGCGGCACCCAGGCGGCGTCTGTTCACATCTGAACATTCTGGCCTCCGGCGTGTTCTGAAGGTATGCGATTGCCCCGGGGGTGAATTGAGGCAATGAGGTCCGGTCGCTGGCACAGCCTAAAATCCTTCCTCCACCAGGCGCGCTACGCTGATCTGCGAACCACGCGGCTCTTGCTTCGATTCCAACATGCGCTCGACGTATTTCGCCAGGATGTCGCACTCGACGTTCACCGCGTCGCCGGGTTTCAGGGAGGAAAGATTTGTGTGCTCATAGGTGAAGGAATGATGGCGGTTTCGACGATGCCGTCGTGCCAGCCGGCGACGGTGAGGCTGATGCCATCGAGCGCGATCGATCCTTTCATGGCGACGTAACGGGCGAGTTCCTCGGGCACGCGCACGCCGAACCACCAGTTGGCGCCTTCAGGGTCGAGCGCGCGCGACGCGGCCGACGCCGTCGACGTGGCCCTGCACGAAGTGGCCGCCCAGTTCCTTCATGCGCCGTGAGCGGACGCTCGAGATTCACGCGCGCGCCGAGTTTTAATTCGCCCAGGCTGGTGCGGCGCAGCGTTTCGCCGGAAAGATCGGCGGCAAATGTGTTTCCGGAAATATCGATCGCGGTCAGGCAGCAGCCGTTGACGGCGATGCTGCCCGATTTTTCGAGGCCGTTGGCCAGCGGCCCCGCGTTCACGCGGATGCGGGCGCCGGAATCGCTGCGCTCGAACGATTCGATCGTGCCTACGTGTTCAACGAGTCCGGTAAACATCGCGGAGATATCCCTCGATTGCGAAATCGCCTCCAAATTGCGCCATGGTGACGTCGCGAAGTTCTTGCGCCGCGCGCAAGCCGCTCGGCTGCGCGAGCCGTCGCCAGATTTCTTTCCCGCGAGTCCCGGGCACGGCGAATCCGGCGATCTTGGGCGCGAAGAACACGCGCATCTTATCCACAATTCCGGCGGCAAGGGCGGCGGAATTCAGAGTTGCGCCCGCTTCCAGCAGCACGCTCAGGATTCCGCGGCGGCCAAGCTCCTCGATCGCCGCGAGCAGGTCGGGCCGCGCGCCGTGTCCTCCGCCCAGGCGCACCACTTCGACGCCGGCGCGGCGCAGCGCTTTCGCTTTCGGCGAGTCTTCCTTCGCGCGAGTAAAGACAAGCACATCGCCATCGGCTGAGCGCACCAGTTTCGAGCGCGGCGGCAGGCGCAGGCGCGAATCCATCACCACGCGCAGCAGCTTGCGGCGGCGAGGCAAGCCGGTGCGGTCGGTGAGCAGCGGATCGTCGGCCAGGACCGTTCCGATGCCGGTCAGGATTGCGTCCGAGGCGTGGCGCATGATTTGCACCTCGGCGCGCGATTCCTCCGACGATATCCAGCGATCCTTCAGCCGCGGCCGGGCGCGCCTCGGCGGGTGCGGCAGCGCCAGTTGGCCGTCCAGCGTCAAGCGCGGACTTCAACGTGACCAGTGGCTTGCGGGAAACGATCCAGCGCGCGAAGGCTTCGTTGAGGCGCCGCGCTTCGGCCTCGCGCAGGCCGGCGGAGACTTCAATGCCCGCTGCGCGCAATTCCTTGAAGCCGCGCCCCGCGACGGCAGGATTCGGGTCGGCCATCGCCGCCACGACGCGCGCGACGCCCGCGGCGATCAAGGCCTTCGTGCATGGCCCGGTGCGCCCCGTGTGGCAGCAGGGTTCCAGATTGATGTAGAGCGTCGCGCCTCGCGCGGTTCCTGCCGCGATTCCAGCGCGACAATTTCGGCGTGCAGGACGCCGTCGTACGTGTGAAATCCTTCGCCGATTATTTTTCCGTCGCGCACCAGGACCGCGCCGACCAATCGGATTGGGGCTGGCGAGGGCCACGCCCCGCGCAGCCAATTGCAATGCGCGGTCCATGAAGACGGCGTCCGCGGCGGTTGTGGAGGCGGTGCTCGAAGATACGGTTGTGTTCATAGGAGGCGTCAATCGAACAGGGAAGAAACAAACGTTTCCGCGTCGAACGGGACCAGGTCTTCCATCGACTTCTCCGGTGCCGACGTAGCGCACGGGCAAGCCGAGTTCGCGCGTGATGGCCACGACGATGCCGCCCTTGGCCGTGCCGTCGAGTTTCGTGAGAACGATTCCGGTCACTCCGGCCGTGGCCGTAAATTCGCGGGCCTGCGACAGGCCGTTCTGCCCGGTAGTCGCGTCCATCACCAGCAGGACTTCGTGCGGCGCGCCGGGAATCGACTTTCGCCGCGGTACGCTTCATCTTGTCGAGTTCGGCCATGAGGTTCGATTTCGTATGCAGGCGGCCCGCGGTGTCCACGATGACGACGTCGGCATTGCGCGCGCGCGCCGAGGAGAGCGCGTCAAACACGACGGCCGCAGGGTCGCCGCCCGATTTCGTCTTGACGATTTCCGAGCCGGTGCGCGTGGCCCAGACGGCGAGCTGCTCGATGGCCGCGGCGCGAAACGTATCGCCCGCGGCGAGCACGACGGTTTTGCCGCTCTGCCGCAGGCGGTGCGCCAGCTTGCCGATGGTCGTGGTCTTGCCCGTGCCGTTCACGCCGACGACGAAAATAACGTGCGGGCGCGCCGTCTGCGCGGCCGTTTCCGCTTCCTTTGAGGAGGGCAGCGTGCGCAATGCGTGGAAAAGCTGGTTCTTGAGTTCCGCTTTGAGGTCTGCTGCGTTGTTCAGCGCGTGGCGTTCCAGCCTCTGGCGCACCGCTTCCAGGATCTGATGCGTGGTTCGCGGGCCGATGTCCGCGGCCAGCAGAGCGTTTTCCAGCCTGGTGAGCAGCCCGGGATCGATCTTCTTCTCGCCCGAGATGAGGTCTTCGACCTTGGCGGCGATCTGCGTGCGCGTCTTCGAGACGGATTGCTTCAGGCGGTCGAGCAGCGACCCGCCCTCTTTGCGTTCCTTGCTTTTATCGTCCTTGCCGAAGATCGAGAACATATAGGTTTGCCGCGGCAGCACGCGGCGAATTGCTTATTCTAGCAGAACGCAGTGGGGTTATGCGCCGGGGCGAGGGATGGTGGCGCCGGCATCTCGCCGGCGGCACGCAAAACATGAATGCGGTCGATCCATGACGGGTATTTTGAGCGCTCGTCCCGATTGCCTTGTTGTATCATCACGCCACGCAGAGGGATTGCGGGCCGGGTGTGGCCCCGGTTTCAGGCAAATGTTCAAAATTTTCACGGAGGATGCGATGATTTCCACTCGTGCGAAAGCGTTGCTCGCTGCCTTTCTACTCGTATCATTTTCCGCCGGCGTTTCCAGGGCGCAGGGCAAGCCAAATATGGATCAGGATTCGGCAGCCATCAAACAATCGGTGGCCGCTTGGGAGGATGCCTGGAACAATCATGACGCGCACGCCACGGCCAGGAGCTACGTCGAAGATGGCGATTTTTCCAGCACTACGGCGGTCGACAGTCACGGCTGGAAGGAACTGGAAGATCACTACAACTCAATCTTCACGACGTTTCTCAAGAATGCGCACCGCACGGACACGGTGAGGAGCATTCGCTTTCTGAGTCCCGAGATCGCCTCGGTGGATATCGACTGGCAGATGACCGGAGCGAGAACGCGCGACGGCCAAGAGATCCCGAACCGCAAGGGGCTGCTCACCTGGATCATGACCAAGCACAATGGCAAATGGATGATTACGATTTACCACGAGTCGGCGTTCTGATTGGATTGCGGTTTCGGTGGCCCGGGCTTCAGCCTGCGGGTTTTAGTTGCAGCAAGATCGATCGTGCCTACACTAATCACCACAGGCTGAAGCCTGTGCTACAAAGACCCGCGCCATAAGTGATTCGCAATACGCCGCGGCATTTCGCGCTTTTGAGTGAATGCAATGGGGCAGGAAACGCGCTTTAGACCTGTGCTTCTACTAGTTTTGCGGTGAGGCGGATTTTTCCGGCGCGGACGGCGCGGTCCAGGGCATCGACGACGGCCGCGTCGAATTTTGTGCCGGTGAGCTGGCGTATGCGGTTCATGGCGAATTCCAGGTCCATGCCGGATTGATAGGGACGGTTGGTGGTCATGGCGTCGAGCGTATCGGCCGCGGCAATGATGCGCGCCATCAGGGGAATTTCGTCGCCCTGCAGGCCGTGGGGATATCCGCCGCCGTCCACGTGCTCGTGGTGCAGTTCGATGCCCGGCAGCATTTCCTTGAGCTGCGCGACCGGGCGCATGATGTTCGCTCCCTTGGAGGGGTGCTGCTTCATCAAATCGAATTCCTCGTCGGTGAGCTTGCCGGGCTTTTTCAGGACGCGATCGTCCACGCCGATTTTTCCGACGTCGTGCAGCAGCGCGGAAATGCGGATCTTGTCGAGATCCTCGGCGCGAAGGCCGAGGTATTGCCCGACGACGACGGAATATTTCGCGACGCGGTCGGAATGGCCGCGCGTGTACGGATCTTTTTCGTCGATGGCCGCGGCGAGCATGCGGATGGAGCCGAGGAAGAGCTCGTGGTTCTCGTTGGCCGCCTGCTTGAGCTGCTCGACGAATTCCTCGATGTCTCCGGCCATGCTGTTGAAGGTTTCAGCCAGTTCGCTGATTTCGGCGGCGCCCTGCACGGGCGTGCGCTGGTGAAATTCTCCGCGGCTGATGGCCAGGGTGGAAGCGGCCAGTGCGCGAATCGGCGTGCTGATGCCGACGGCAAACAAGTATCCGAGGATCAACGCGGCGAAGGTGACGACGACCACGAATTTGAGCGCCTGCGCGTTCAGTTCATTGACGCCGGCATCGGCGCGCGCTTCGTCCAGGCCGCGCTGCGCGACCACGGCCCAGTTCAGGTCCGGAATTGTGGTGTAGGTCCCCACCATTTCCGCCTTATGTCCGTTTTCCAGAGTCTGGAAGCGGCGCATGGTTTCCGTGGTGCGGAGTTCCTTGGGGAGTGCGGCCACTTGCACCGCGACCGGGGAAGTTGGCCGCGCGTCGGCACCGGGCACAAATTGCCGCGTGTCCGGGTGCGCGACGATTTGCCCGTTGTGGTCCACGATGAACACCACGCGCCCGCGCACGCTGGTTTCCTTCAGCCTGCGCAGAACTCCATCCAGCGAAACGACCGCCGCGAGCATCCCCGAAAAATGATCGTTGATTTCCAGCGGCACGGCCATGATGAACGCCGGCCGGTTCTCGGAACCAATCGCCAGCGGATCGCTGCGGAAGATCAAGGACTGCATGGTCGTGGTGAACGCGCGCTGCAAGGCCTTGCTGACAAAAGGATCCTGGTCGGCGCTGAAAATTTCCGGCTTCCGCGCCCTTGGCGTCCTTGCTGACGGCGGTGAGATAAAGAATGTTGGGGTTGCTGGCGACGAAATTTTCCAGGACGCTGGTTACTTGCGGGGCGCGCGCCGAACTATCGACCTTATCGGTCAGGCCGGTCAGCTCCAGAATTTGCCGTTCGCTGATTAATTGCTGGTAGAGATTGGCGTCGAACAGCTGAATTTCTTCGGCCAGCGACCGGGTAACTTCGGTCTGCTGGACGCCTCGGTATCGGTCAGTTTAGCCTGGCTAAGTTGCAGAACCTGACGGTGATACAGCGACAACGGCAACACGCTGACCAGCAGCATGGCGCCCAGTACCAGCCACAGAATGCGGGGCCGGCGAAGGAACTGCGACTTGAGGTGTTCGAGGTCCACGTTTGGATGGTCCTGAGTTGTCCATTTAATTTTACCGTCTAGCCGGGCGGGGCAGAAGGAGGGAAACCCGGCGTGGTGCGGATTAGCTAACCTGTTAGCTGCCTGAGGCCTAAGGATCTTCGGACCGAGGATTGCGTTATGGTGGTCGCCACAGTAGTAGGGGCACGGCATTGCCGTGCCCCTACAGGCTAAAGCGTTCAGCGAATCTTTATTCCTGCTTGAGGCGGCGCTCCATCAGTTCGCGGATGCCGTCAGCCGAAGCGCGGCCGGCAGTCAATACGGCATGTACCTGTTCGGCGATGGGCATTTCGACGCCCGCGCGGCGCGCAAGTTCCAGGGTTGCCGCGGCGCTGCCCACGCCCTCGGCGACCATGCGCGTGGCGCCCAGGATGTCGCGAAGTTCGCGGCCCTTGCCCAGTTCGATGCCCACCGAACGGTTGCGGCTGAGCGCACCCGGTCGCCGTGAGGATGAGGTCGCCGACCCCCGCGAGACCCGCAAGGGTTTCGCGGCGGCCTCCCAGGGCCACGGCCAGGCGCGTCATTTCCGCCAGGCCGCGCGTCACCAGCGCCGCCATCGTGTTCGTGCCCAGGCCCAGCCCGGCGCTTACCCCGGCGGCGATGGCGATCACGTTTTTCACCGCTCCGGCGATTTCCGTGCCGATCACGTCGTCGTTGGTGTACAGCCGGAATCGCGGGCCCGAGAATTCCTCCTGGACTTCGGCGGCAAGCGCGGCGTCCGACGACGCCAGAACCGCGACGGTGGGATCTCCGGCGGCGACTTCGGCGGCAAAACTTGGGCCGGAAAGAACGGCGATGCGCGGAGCACGTCCATCATCCCGTTTGCCGATTTCCTCGGCGATGATGTCGCTGATGCGCGCGTGCGTGGCGGGTTCCAGTCCCTTGGTGGCGCTGACAAATGCGGCATGAGGCTCGACCAGAGGCCGCATCGCGCGGTACATCTCGCGCGCATGAGCCGCGGGCATCACGCCGAGCACGATGTCCGCTCCCTTCAGGGCTTTTGCCAGCGATCCGGTGACCTCCACCTCGCGGGGCAACTCGAATCCCGGCAGGTAGATTTTATTGACTCGCTGAGTGGCCAGCATTTCCACGATGTCCGCGCTGTGCGCCCAAAGCGCGATGCGGTGCGGGCGCGCGGACCGCGTCAAGGCCATGGCCAGAGCCGTGCCCCAGCTTCCCCCTCCGATGATCGGCAATTTTTTTCACGATTTTTTCCGCCCCATTTCAAATGGCGGTTCGGTCCCGGCCATGAGCCGCTCGATGTTGTCGCGGTGCTTGATGATCACGATGGCGGCGGCGAGCAGCGCGCTCGCCGAAACCGCCGCCGGAGGCGCGTGGCCCGGCGCGTACAGCAGATAAAAAAGCACCGGCACGGCCGCGGCGGCCGAAACAGATCCCAGCGAAACATATCTCCAGAACATGCACCACCAGCAGAAACAGCGCCGAGCGCCGACACCGCCGCCGGCCAGCACGCCGCCAAGAAACACTCCCAGCGCCGTGGCCACTCCCTTGCCTCCCGCAAATCCAAGCCACACGGGAAACACATGTCCGACGATGGCCGCCAGGCCGGCGAACATCATGTATGCGAATGTTGCCCCCGGAAAAATGTCCCGCGAGCCAAACGGCGAAAAATCCCTTGGCCGTGTCCAGAAGCAATGTGGCCACGCCAACGCTCCAGCCCGCCGTGCGCGCCACGTTCGTCGCGCCGATGTTGCCGCTGCCCAGTGCGCGAATGTCCCCGCCGCCTTTCAGGCGCACCAGCAGAGTACCCGAAGGGAATCGAGCCCAGCAGATAGCCCGCCAGGATTAGTCCCCATAAGACCGGAGCGCTGATTGGTATTTCCTGGTTCAATTTCGTCTACTCCGATTCAATTCTTTGATGAACTCGCAGCGCCATCGCATTGGGCGCTTCCGTCAATACGAAAACACAATATTTCGCAGTCATTCCGAGCGAAGCGAGGAATCCCTCCTTCTTTTGGATCTAAACCGAAGAGGGATTCCTCGCTTCGCTCGGAATGACGGCATTTTGATTTGTTCCAAAACCTAATTGATCCACGCGATTCAGCTTCTGTGCCCGTGCGAAATCCATACCGCGCAGGCTGACTCCGCGCCCGCTATGGGTAAATGAACCTACGCCACGACACGAAAACTCGCCAAGCGAGTATATTCCGCTCCGCCGGGTTTCAAAACGCTTTGATACAGGTGAAATTCGTTTGCGATGGACTGGCCGAACTCCAGCGGCCCGGCAGCGGCGATGGCCGCGCGCAATCCAGCGAGTTTTTCGGCGGACTTGAACCGCGCGAGCGTCACGTGCGGCGAAAATTCGCGCCGTTCGCGCGCGATGCCCAGCGGCTCGAGCGAAATCTCCACTGCCTCCGCGAGCGCCCGAAGTTCCGGGCCTGCTTCGATGCCCGCCCAGAGCACTTGCGGGCGGCGCTCGTTGGGAAAAAATCCGATGCCGCGAAAAAATATTTTGAGAGGCGCGGGAAACGGCACGTCCGCAAGCGCCGTTTTGATTCCTTCCACTTTTTCTGCGGGCATTTCGCCGATAAATTTCAATGTGACGTGCGCGCCCTCCAGCTCGCACCCAGCGCGCGCTGCTTGCGCACGGACGCTTCAGCAATTTTGCGTGGCGACCCCGGCGATGGCTGCGCGCACCCTCCGCCGGAATATCCATGCGACGAAGAGCCGCACGCGATTAGGCCTTCTGTGCCAGGTTTGGGTTGCGCGGCGTAGAGGAAATACCGCCGCACCAGATCGAGCGCCGTCTGCGAGGCTTGCCAGCGGATGCGGTCGCGCTCTCCCGGATAGCGCACCATGCGCTCCTTGCTCCCGGAGGCGTCCGCGATCGCCACGTGCACGGTGCCCACGGGTTTTTCAGGCGTGCCGCCGGTGGGCCCGGCGACGCCGGTGATGCCGACGCCGAGCGTCGCGCCGGTGCGGCGGCGAATTCCGTCGGCCAGCGCCACGGCCACCTCCGCGCTCACCGCGCCGCGCGTGTCGATGATTTCCGCGGGCACGTCCACCCACGCGGATTTCAGCGTGTTGCTGTAGGAAACCACGCCGCCGAGAAAATAAGCGGAGCTTCCCGAAATGCGCGTGAGCCGCTCGGCCAGCAGTCCTCCCGTGCAGCTTTCGGCCGTGGCAATCGTCGCTTGATGCATGGTGAGCTCGCGCGCGACGACTTCTTCCATCGATTCGCCGCGTGTGGTGAACACGGCTTCGCCCAGCGCCAGCACGATGCTCTCCTGAATCTGCTGCAGTACGGCCTCGGCGGCGGGCGCATCGGTGGTCCACGCGCGCAAGTGAACTTGAATTTCACCCGGCGCGGTCAGGATCGTCGTCTGCACGTTGGCATGGCGCGTGTAAATCGGCGCGATGCGCTGGTCGACGTCCGATTCGCCCATTCCCGCGACGCGCAGTTCCCGCGCCATCAGGCGCACTCCGGTGGAAAGCCGCGCGATGCGATGCTCCACCTGCGCGCCGAACATGGCTTTCAATTCATGCGGCGGGCCGGGAAGCAGCACCACGACGCGGCCGCGCGATTCCAGCCAAAGTCCCGGCGCGGTGCCGCGATCGTTTTCCAGAACGTCCGCGCCTTCCGGCACCATCGCCTGCCGCGCGTTCACTTCGGACATCGGTGCGCCCGATCTGGCGGAAGCGCGCCTCGATCTTGCTCATCACCGCGGGATCGCGCGCCAGTTTTCTGCCCAGCAAGTCGGCCACGGCTTCGCGCGTGCGGTCGTCCTCGGTGGGGCCCAGGCCGCCGCTGGCGATCACCAGCTCGACGCGCTGCATGGCCTGGTCGAAGGCGTTGCGCAAGTCGCCGAGTTCGTCGCCGACCACGGTTTTTCGCGTGACTTCGATGCCGAGGCGATTCAGTTGCGCGGTGAGAAACAGGGAATTGGTGTCCACCCGGTCCGGCGTGAGCAGTTCCGATCCGACGGCGATGATTTCAGCTTTCATGGATGGGTCAACGCGGGAGCGGCAGGCCCTCGACGTCCCAGTCGAGGCTGAAGAGCGCGCCGGTGGTGGCGAGGATCGCGCGATGTCCGGGCAAAAGCGCCAGGCCCACCAGGCCGCTGCCGCCGATCACGATCTCGGGGCGCGCGTCGGGAGTGATGCGCACGATGCCGCGGCGGCCTTCGAGCGACGCGGCGACGTACAGATTGCCCTTGCGGTCAAACGCCAGGCCCTGCGGACGGCCGAGGCCGCGATAAAACGTGCTGATCTCGCCCTTCTGATTGATGCGCAAGCACGCGATCGAAGCTCGACGTGGTCGGGCCCGGTGACAAACAATTCGCCGGTGGGGCTGAACGCCAGATGATACGCGGCCACGGACGGTTCGAGCGTGGCAAACACGAAAATTTCGCGGCTGGGATTGATCTTGAAAATCGTGCCGCTGCGGTCGCCCACGAACAGATTGCCGATGGTATCGAACGCGATGCCCGTCGCCGTGCCCATGCCCTCGATCCAAAGCTGCGAACGCCCGTCGGGCGAGACGCGATGGATGGTGCCGTCGTTGCGGCAAGAAACGTACAGATATCCTTCGCGATCGAGCGCCAGGCCCGTCGGATTCATCAGTTCGGTGACGAACGGCTTCACCGCGTAATTCGGCGTGATTTTGTAGAGCGAGACCGGAACCTTCTGCCCGCGCTGCCCGCTGTAGGTGACGTAAATGTTTCCTTCGACGTCCACGGCGGGATTGGTGACCGGATGAAGATTGTCGGCGATCTGCACGCCCAGGTGAAAGGCGAACGGCTGGCTCTCGGCGCGCGAAGTTTCCACGCGCACGATGCCGCCCACGGCGCCGTCCGGCACGCGCGCGATCAGGTGAGTTTCGGCCGAGAGCAGTAGGGTTGCGTCGGTTTCGCCAAAGCGCACGCGCGGCCGCGTGTTGGGGCGCGGCACGAAGCCGCTTCCCAAAATCGTGATGTCCCCGCCCGGAATGCCTGCTTCCGGCTGGATGCGGTCAATGCGCGGTATGCCGTTGGTGGTCAATTTTTTCAGATTCAAATCTGAAATCGAAATTCAAATCGTCGAATTCGAATTACAAATCGATTCACAACCCGATGCTCGCGCGATCCACAATCCCAAGCGCCGCGTAAATTCCGGCGATCCAATCGTCGGCCATGATTCCCAGGCCGCCGGGAAGGGATTCCGCTTGCCGCGCGGGAAACGGCTTCCAGATATCGAAGACACGAAAAAGTATAAAGCCCAGCAGTAAATATTTCCAGTTGACCGCAAACGTCCGAGCGTAGCCAGACCCATATAGGCAGATCAATTGGCCGGCGACTTCATCGATCACCACGATTTGCGGATCTTTCGTTGCTGAGATATTTTGCCGTTCGATCGGCAGCACCAAACTCCGATCACTGAAACGATAACGATGATCCGTAAATCACGCCCACGCGAAATTCGACCACCACATGGCCAGGTGGATTGGAAAGTTCGCCGTGTCCGCAATTGAAGTGCGAGCAATTTGCAAGCGGCTAAGCGCCATGGCCACCCCAGCCTAAATAGGACGCCCGCCGAGCGACCCCCACGTCCCCGGCGCTTTCGGCAGATAACCGAGGCCGAACGCCGTAGCGATCGCCAGCGAAACGCGCGGCTTGCGCGCAGCGCTACTCGTCGTCGTTGTCGGAGGATTCGGGGTGGGATCGCTCATCCGTTTCGGTTTCTTCGGGCTCGGATTCGTCCATCATGGGCACGGCCACTTTGTATTTTTCCATGGCCCAGTTGCCGAGGTCGCGCTCGCGGCAGCGATCGCTGCAGAAAGGGAACTCCGCGTTCGTCTCCGAATCGACCGGCTGCTTGCAGATGGGGCATTTCAGTTTCATTGAACACCTGGTTCTTGTAGGACAGACTTCTGCCTGTCCGTTTTTCGTCGAGTCACCAGCAAATCCACAGCTAAGCCGTGCCAGCAAGAATGCAATGTCGTGACTGGAAAATCCGCAGCGCCGCGCCGGTGTTCACGCGCTGCACCGGGCAGTTGCATTGGCCTGCGCCGCCGCCGGGCGCGGCACATCCAGAATTTCCACGACGCGTGCCACCAGATCGTACTCGTGCGACTCGGTGATTTCCACGGTTACCACGTCGCTGGGCTGCGCGCTCAGATCCGTTCCCGGTACTTGAATGTCGTTCAGGTACACTTTGCCGTCGATGTCCGGGGCCATGCCTTCCAGGCGCGCTTCCCACACCAGCGGCGTGTCCTTCGATGGGCCTTCGACCAGCGCGGTCGCGCGCTGCCGCGAAATCTCCGCAGCTTGCGCGCCGAAATCTTCTGCTGAATTTCCATCAGGCGATTCTGGCGCTCCTGGATCGTGTCCTCGTCCACTTTTTGATCGAGCGCGAAGCTCGAAGCGTTGTCGACGTCGGAGTACGGGAAAACGCCCATCCAATCGAATTCGGCGGTTTTCACAAAATCGCAGAGTTCGCGGAAGTCGGATTCGGTTTCGCCGGGAAATCCGACGATAAAAGAAGTGCGCAGCGAGACGCCGGGAATCGTCGCGCGGATCCGCCCGAGCAATTGCAGAAACGCTTCGCCGTTCGATCCGCGCTTCATGCGCGCCAGAACGTTGCGGCTGGCGTGCTGCAGCGGCATGTCCATGTATTTCGCCAGGCGCGGATGCGCGGCGATCGTGTCCAGCAGGCGCTGCGTGACGCGATTGGGATAGCAGTAAAGGAAGCGCACCCACTGCAGGCCGTCGACGCCCGCGAGCCGTTCCAGCAGGACCGCCAGGCCGTCCCGCAAATTCAAGATCCTCGCCGTAGGAGGTAGTGTCCTGCCCGATCAGCGTCACTTCGCGCACGCCGGACGCCGCCAGGTTTTCCGCCTCGCGCACCACCGACTCGAACCTGCGGCTGCGGAAATTTCCGCGCAGTTGCGGAATGATGCAGAACGTGCAGGGATGATCGCAGCCCTCGGCGATCTTGATGTACGCGGCGTGCTTCGGCGTCGAGAGAATGCGCGGCGTGAGGTCGTGATAAAGATACGACGGCAGGGCAGCGGCGCTCTCCGCGTCGGCGCGCAGCGTTCCTTCGACGGCCGCCAGAATGCTTTCCAGTTCGCCCGTTCCGATGACGGCGTCGACTTCCGGAATCTGTTCGCGGATCTGATCGCGATAGCGCTCCACCAGGCATCCGGCGACGATCAATTTTTTCGCGGAGCCGAATTTCTTGTATTCGGCCATTTCCAGGATCGTGTCGATCGATTCTTTCTGCGCGGGCGCGATGAAGCTGCACGTGTTGACGACCAGGACGTCGGCTTCCTCGGCGCGCGGCGTGAATTCGTAGCCGTTGCGCGCGAGAATGCCCATCATCACCTCGCTATCGACGAGGTTTTTCGGGCAACCCAGGCTGATAATTCCGGCTTTCGGCATAATTCGGCGTCCCACGCTGGCGAGACGGAACAATCATTCTAGCATGGCGGGGAGATTGGCGCGTACGGACAGACACTCTTGTTGTGTCCGGCATTTTGACGTGCTTGGGTTAAGTAGAAGAAACCCGGACAGACGAGAGTGCGCTCGATGCCTACAAGATCACGACGTCCGCAGAGACGACTGGATCAGGCTCAGGATGGAAGAAGCGCGCCGCGCATCGGCCGTTTGCCCTCCGAAGCGCGAGGCCTGGTACATCGTGGTCAGTTCCTGCACCGGGGCGGCCAGGTTCGCGTCCGGCAGCGAGACGGCGAACTCGAGCGGCGTCTGCGACGGCCGTTTTCGCATGCCCCGGCCCGCCAGCAGGCGCAGCATTTCGTTGTATTGGATGGTGGCCAGATGCGGCGTCATCTCGCCGGCCGGAGCCACGCGCAAATGCCACAGCGCCACCAGGCGTTGCCGCACGCGGGGCTGGAGAAACAGAATGCCCGCGGCAAGCAGGGCAATGATCCCGATGGTTGCGGGCACCGCCGCCGGAGTGTGCAGCATTCTAGTTTGCCAGCGCTCCACGGCGTCGGTCGCGCGCTGCCGCGCCTGCGCGAAGGCGATGCGCACGCGCTCGGTCCAATCGCGCGACACACGCGTCAGGTTTTGCGCCAGCGTGAATTGGTGCATGAAATCGTAGTTGATGACCCATTCGCTCCACTGCAAATCGAACCA
The DNA here is from genome assembly GCA_963779275.1 of Terriglobia bacterium. Lineage (GTDB taxonomy): Bacteria > Acidobacteriota > Terriglobia > Acidiferrales > UBA7541 > Palsa-360. The sequence goes on along the minus strand of CAVZXL010000008.1, from coordinate 195,330 downwards.
ATCCCAGTAGCGCATGAACCGCGCGAACATGCTCAGGGGCTTTTCGTCCGAGGGCGGAGTGGGATCGAACGTCAGCCAGCCGTAGGTGGGGAAATAAACTTCCACCCAGCTGTGCGCGTCGCTGGCGCGCACCACAAAGTCGCCGCCAACGTCGTTGTACTCTCCGGTCAAAAATCCGTTCACGTAGCGCGCGGGAATGCCCAGCGAGCGCACCATCACGGTCATGGCCGCGGCGAAATATTCGCAATGCCCGGCGCGCTTCTCGAACAGGAAATAGGCCAGCGGATCGGCCGGGGGCGTTCCGGTCAGGTCCAGCGTGTATCCGTAGTGCGCCCGCAGGTAGCTTTCGATGGCGCGCGCTTTGTCATAGGGGTATTGCCGCGCTCGGCGATTTTGCGGGCCAGCGTCCGGGATGCGCGGATCGAGCGGCGGCAATTGCAGATAGGTTTCGCGCACGGACGCCGGATAGTCGGTGCCCGCCGTGCGCACGGCGGCGGGAGGAGGCGTCGGCATACACCGAGCGCGCTTCATATTGCAGGCGGGAAAAATTGTTGTAGGGATTGAAAATGGCGCCCATCGGATCCTGCAGCAAAAACGCGCGGCGCTGGCCGAACGGCGTCGCGTCGGCGTCCGAACTGAACCGCCCGCGCACGCTTTGCGCTTCGTTGGCGAAGAACAGCGCGGTGGTCGAGATCGGCTCAAGCAGCACCGTGTAGTGAATCGGCAGGCCGGCGGCGCTGCGGATCGGCTTTTCGCGGGTTCAGATGGAACCAGGCGTCGGCGCCCGGAGTCAGCGTGGTCGGTTCGTGCGGCTCGTTGAACCAGCGCTTGCCGTCGAATTCGGTCAGTGCGACGCCGCGCCAGTGCACGCCGCGGGCCGCGTCCAGCCCGCCATCGACTTTGATGCGCATGACCACCATGCTGCTCTTCTTGATTGTGCCGATTTCGCCGAATTCCACGTCGTTGCTGAACCCCGAAACCAGCGTGGGCTGCAGATTGAAGCCGGACATATAACCGCCGTTGAACCGCGGCAGCAACAGGAAGATCACCGCGCCGATGGCCATCGATCCCAGGGCGATGCCGGCGGAAGTCAACGCCCAGCGAATTGTGCAGGCGGTGCGCCGGGGCCGTGCCTTCCTCGAGCGGCTGCGTGACCGCGCCCTGCGCGCTGCGCCACATTTCCAGGCCCACGAAGGTGGACACGGCCAGCGCGAGAAAAATAATGAAAAACGCCAGGAACATCGTATCCACGGTCAAGATGGCCGAGGCCAGCATCGCGGCAAACGCCATCAACGTCAGGAACAAATAGTCGCGCGTGGTCGAGGCGCTGAACAGGCGCACAACGATGGCGAACAGCATCAGATGAACCGTGGCCAGCAAGCGCGCCGTACAAGCCGGGATTCTGCGCGCCCCGCGCCAGCATGCGCGAAATCACCCATAGGTCCACTGGAAAGAAAATAAAGTACCCAATCGTCATCCAGTTGGCCACGCGGTTGGAAATTTCCGGCCCCTTGCCGTGCCACCAGCGGTAGCCCTTGAACAGCAATGCCGCGGGAAGCAAGAAAATCGTCACCAGGTCCAGTTTTCCGGTGGAGACCAGCGTCAGCACGCTGGTAAGAAGCAGAAAATAAAGGGAAATCTCGAAATGCCGCCTCAGGGCGGAGAGGTGTCCCGGGGGAGTTTGCATCGGAATGGAGCCTGCGGAAGCCATGGGCTGAATGTTCAGTTTAACATCCCCGCGGCCCGGCAGTCTGGGTTGCGGCCTAACAGGTAATGGCCCGAAGGAATCAGTCCGGGAAATATTTGCGCATGCGGCCAGAACCAATGAGCACCTGCCATTGAGGGGGCCGCGCCTCTCCATGCGCCTCGCGAGGGGATTCATCTAAACCCGTACCCTTCACGGAACCGGTGAAGTGTGCGGCACCTGACCGAGGATGAACAGAGCGATGATTGCGCCATCAGCCCGGAGCGCCGACCAAGGGGTGAAGTTTTGCCTTAAGCCTTGGGGCCGCACCCTTGTGGTTTTCAAGGGTGCGGGTTTTCATTCCCGTTCTCCCGCCCTCTGCTTTGATATGCATGCATGCCGCTGCGGCAATTTTCCGGGTCAAATTCGAGATCGGGAGATCGCCAAGTTGCCTCAGCGGAACTGTCTGCGCGCCGTTGAATTCCGGCAATTGCGCGACACGAATCAGAACGGCCGAACCCGAATATTGCGGAAGGTCACCGAGTGGCGCGCGGTTTTGAGCGGAATCACGGTCGAGCCTCTGACCGCGACGCCGAACTGTTCTTGCAAGTGCATTTGCAATTCGGAGCCGCTCGCGCCGAAGTTTCCATGGCCGGGAATTGCCACATGTGCGAAAACAGATCCCCGTCGCCGTCCGCGAGACGCTGCAGCAAAGTGCGTCCTTGCGGATCGAGCAACACGGCGGCAGCGATCGTGAGATTCACCGTGGCGCGTTTGATGCGCGCTTCCGGAATTTCCCCGGCAATGCCGAGTTTTCGTGCCCGGCACCATCGGGAAACGGGGCACTCCTCGCAGCGCGGCGATTTCGGCGTGCACAGCGTCGCGCCCAATTCCATCATGGCCTGGTTCCAGTCGCCGGGAGATTTTCGCGCGAGCAGTTCCTGCGCCTCGGCTTCCAGGCTCGCGCCATAGCGCCGGAGCGCGAAGATCGCCGCGCACCGCGCCGATGCGCGCCAGCACGCGCGCCACGTTTCCGTCGAGGACGGCGAGCGGCTCTTCGTACGCGATGCTCAACACGGCCGCGGCCGTGTAGCGTCCGATGCCCGGCAGCGCCAGCGCCTGTTCGTAATCCGCGCGGAAACTTGCCCGCCATGACGCGCGACAATTTCCTTCGCGGCACGCTGCAGGTTTCGCGCGCGGCTGTAATACCCGAGGCCGGCCCAGCGGCCCAGCACGGTCTCGGTCTTCGCGCGCGCCAGCGCCTGCACCGTGGGAAATTTTTCAAGGAATCGCTCGTAATACGGAATCACCGCGGCTACGCGCGTTTGCTGCAGCATGATTTCCGAGAGCCAGATGCGGTAAGGGTCCTTCGTGCGCCGCCAGGGAAGGTCCCGCTTTCTCTTTGCAAACCAGGAGAGCAATCGGCGTTGAAATGATTTCATTTCCGCCGGAGAAATTTCCAGGAGGCCCACGCGGCGGCATTTTCGCACACCGCCGACTGGGAACGGAAATCGAGTAGCACAGCCACTCTTGGCTGTGTGGTTTTGTATGCGGAGGGATTTCGCCGACCTGACCCTAACTACGATTACAAAAACCACACAGCCAAGAGTGGCTGTGCTACCCAAAGCGCGGTTTCGCGGAGCGGTTAGCACGCTCAGGTTTGCAGCGACGAAACAAACAGAAAATACGAGGAGTTCCACAGCCCAGTGGGAATCGACCCGCGCGGCTGGTTGGTCAGGACAATCTTAAAAATGTCGGGCGAATCGACCAGCGTATCCAGAAAACTCCGGCCCGGCTGCTGCTTCAGGGGAGTTACGCTGGCCAGATACCTCAGGATGTCATAGATGATTTCGCCGGCGGTCACGCGCGGCGTGGCGAAGCCGGCGGAGCGGAACTCCAGCACGGAATTAATCTCGTGAAAGTGCCAGGCCAGGCCGGCGCAAAGCGTGACGGCGCGCTCGAATTGCTTGTCATCCTGGCCGGCCGTTCCCATGTAACGGATCAAACGCCAGCATCACGCGGCGCTCGTCCTCGCGGGCGTATTCGCGCACCTGCAATGCGCCGGTTCTGGCCGAGGCCTTCCAGTCGACGTGCCGGGCGCTGTCGTTGAACACGTAGTCCCGGATCCCGTAAAGATCGTTGCCGCGCCCGCGCTGATAACTTTCCAGTTCGCCGCTCAGCAGCGGAAGAATTTCGTAAAATTCCTCGGTCGGATGCACGGCGGGATACACCAGCGCCTCAATTTCCGAACCAATCTGGCGGGTCTTCTGCAGAAAACCAAAAGGGAATCTCGTTCGCAGGCCGAGCACGTCCTGCCGGTAGACGCCGCGGCGGGGAAACGTCAGCTCGATGTCCTGCCGCACGGTCTGCTGGTGGGGAATGTGCGGGAAGTAGATGGGCCGGTCGAGAATGCGCGGCGGAGCAAAGGTCTTGCGGGCCCTTTTTGCGTTTCGGTCTTTCCTCGCTGATCAGCGAAATAGAAAACGACGGCAGGAATTGCTTCGTATTTTCCAGCTCGGCGATAGCCGTCACCGCACGTTCGGCAAAAATATGTTCGGGCAGCGTGAGGTGCACTTCGATCCCGCTGAGCACCTGCCGCGAGAGCAGCCCCGAAACCAGCACGCCCGCCAGCAGGCATGCCAGCACCATGAACAGCAGGTTGTTTCCGGTATTGAGCGCCGCCAGGGCGACGACGAAAATGCCGACAATGTACACGCCGCCTTCGCGCGTCAGTTTGTAGTCGATCTGGTAGGTGAGCCAGCGCAGCGGAGTGCGCCGCGCCAGCACCGGCACGATCGTCAGCGCCACCCAGCCCGCCATCACCAGCGCCGTCAGCGCCGCCAGCGCCGCGACCACCAGATGCCCGCCCTCGACCGCCGCTCCCGAATACAGCGCCAGAAATAAGCGCCGCGGCCAGCGCCAGCATGGCGATAAAAAAACTACGCCAGCTGGGGCGGTCGATGCCGTGCCAGCGCTTATTCGGCCGGATTTCCGGCCGTGGACTGGCGCGGCGTTCGAGGGATTCAAAATTCATCGGGAATCGGGATTCCTTTTTGCGTTGGGCGCGTCGCCGCGCGAGAAATCGAGTAGCACAGCCACTCCTGGCTGTGTGGGTTTGTAGCCTGCACCGGCGTTCCAGATCTGACTACGATCGCAAAAACCGCACAGGCAAGAGTGCCTGTGCTACTAAAGCGGAACGCGCGTGGATTCGATAATTTCGTTCAGGATCGCTTCCACCTGCTGCAATTTCTTTTGCGTCGTGGCGTAGCGCGTGTTGACCACCACGCGGTGCGCGAACACCGGAAGGATCAACTGCTTGAAATCGTCCGGCGTGCAGAATTCGCGGCCTTCCAGAAAAGCCCGCGCCTGCGCCGCGCGCTGCAGCATCAGCAGGCCGCGCGGGCTCACGCCGAGCGTCAGCTGCTCGCTGGTTCGTGTGCGCTCGACGATGTCGATGGCGTAGTCGCGCAAGCTGTCGTCCACTTTCACCATTTTCACCGCGTCCTGCATGGCTTCGACGTCGCTGGCTTCCATCACGGCGGAAACTTCCGCCGCGGCGTCGCGCCCGCCGGTGTGCTGCCGCATGATTTCGCGCTCGCTTTCCCGCGAGGGATAGCCCATGCCGATGCGCAGCAAGAACCGGTCGAGCTGCGATTCCGGGAGCGGGTAGGTGCCGTGATGCTCGATGGGATTTTGCGTCGCCAGCACCATGAACGGCTGCGGCAGCTTGTGCGTGAAGTTGTCCACGGTCACTTGCGCTTCGTTCATGGCCTCCAGCAGCGCCGATTGCGTTTTGGGCGTGGTGCGGTTGATTTCGTCGGCCACCACGATGTTGGCGAAGATCGGCCCCGGTTTGAACTCGAATTTCTGTTCCAGCTGGTTGTAGATGCTGGTGCCGACCACGTCCGAGGGCAGCAGGTCCGAAGTAAACTGAATGCGCTGGAACGAACAGTGGAACGAATTCGCCAGCGCCTGCGCCAGCGTCGTCTTTCCCACTCCGGGAACGTCTTCGATCAGCAAGTGGCCCCGGGCAAGCAACGCCACGATCGACAGGCGAATAACTTCATCCTTGCCGCGAATGACTCGGGCAATGGAACTCTGCAACTGAGCGATCTGATTGGCGGTGGCCATCGTTGTCATAGGTTGAAAATCCCTGTCGCATCTGTTACAAACAAATGCCGGGTTCGGGCTGTACTTACAGCCCGACCGGAAAAAGTCCGGGCTGTACTTGCAGCCCGACTGGAAAAAGTCCGGGCTGTACTTTCAGCCTACCGAAATAAAGTAGGGCGATTAGCTCAGTGGTTAGAGCGCTCGCTTCACACGCGAGAGGTCCAAGGTTCAAGTCCTTGATCGCCCACCATGCTTCCCGAAACTCCATCTTGCCATCTTTTGCGTTCCAGGATCGAACAATTGGGCTCACGTCTGTGTTCAAAAAGTGGCCGGGTTCCGGTGGCGCGGGCTTCCCAGCCTGCGCGATTTGGGCCGTCTCGAACATAAATCCAATAGCTGATACCTTCGCGATTAAGTCCTTTACCCTGAGGCTTGCCAAGGCGTTGTGCTACTCTTGGCGTGCCGGAAAGGAATCCATTGTGGCTACTGCTCTTCGATTTCTGCAGATTTTCTCGCTGGGCGCCTGGGTCGGAAGCATCGTGTACTTCATTGTATTCACGGCGGGAATTTTCCCGGTCGTGAATAACAACGATCTGGCCGGAATGCTGGTGGGATACGCGCTCGGACGGTTGCATGTCATGGGAATCATTGCCGGCGTTGTCTATTTGCTGGCCACGGTCGCGGCGGAGAAATCGCTTGCGGCCCTTGTGCGGCCCGCGGCGCTGCTTGTTTTCCTGATGATCGTGTGCACCATGGCCTCGCAATACGGCGTGATCGCGCGGATGGACGCGCTGAAGCTGCAGATGGGATCGGTGGATGCCACGCCCGGCGGACAATCCCCTGCGCATGGCGTTCAATCGATTGCACCAATATTCGGTGCGGATCGAGAGCGTGGTCCTGCTTTCGGGACTTGCCGCGCTGGTGTTCACCGCGCGCCAGAAATAAAATTTCGCTCCATCAAACTGTACCGCTTTTGGATGTTGAAACCGTTTTGGCGCGACGCTAGAATTTGCAATCCCCGGGAGAGGGAAAACAAATATGGAAATTTCGGCGTTCTGGAACAAAGTGGATCGGGAAATCGCGAAGTACGATCTGTTGAAGCACCCGTTCTACCAGGCATGGTCGGCCGGGGAACTGACTCAAGGAAGACCTGAAATTTTATGCTCAGCAGTATTTCCACCAGGTGTCCGAATTTCCCGCATACCTGACGTCGCTGCATTCCCGTTTGCCGGAAGGCGCGACGCGCCGGGCCGTTCTGGCGAACGCATTCGAGGAAGAGTGCGACTCGACGCCGCACTCCCAGTTGTGGATGCGCTTTGTGGAGGGCATGGGCGGCGCCGAAACGAACCTCGCCGGGGAAACGCCGATTCCGGAACTCGTCAATCTGGTGAAAACATTCCGCGCGATGGCCGCGGAAGCTCCGGTCGCCTCGGTGTTTGGCGCTCTGTTCGCCTACGAATCGCAGGTTCCGCGCATCGCTGCCGAAAAGCTGAGCGGCCTGAAGCAGCATTACGGCGCCGACGACCGCACCTGCAGCTATTTCGCGCTGCACCGCACCGCGGACGTGCATCACTCAAACGTCTGGCGCGGGATTATTTCCAGCCTGGTCGAGAATGACGAACGGCACGCGGAAGAAGCGCTCGAAGGCGTTTCCCGAGCCGCTCAGGCGCTGTGGACAGCGCTCGATGGAATCGAGCGCGACCGTCCGAACCACAAGACAGCCAGTTGCGCCTCGTCAAACATGAATTAATTTAATTAATAGGGATGAATCACAACTTGCGGCCGGTTTGAGTAGGACAGGCTTCAGCCTGTCGGTTTTGTGCCCCGCCTGCAAGCGGAAAACCGACAGGCTGAAGCCTGTCCTACTTGCGCCTCGCCTTGTTTTTCCTCGATGCGGGTTTTTTCTCGTCTTTCTGATCCGCCGCGCGCCACAGATACCAGCTCGCAATCGAACGATAAGGCCGCCAGCGCTCGCCGTATTCCAAAATCACCTGAGGCTTGGGCGTGTCCTTATGCCCGTAGACAATCTGAAACCCTTTGCGAATCCCCAGGTCGTGAATCGGCAGCACGTCCGCCCGCCCCAGCCGGGACATCAGAAACATCTGCACCGACCACTCGCCGATCCCGCGCACCTGCGTTAGCCGCTCGTGGATTTCCAGCTCGCTCATGCGGCGAAGTTTTGCCAGCGGCGGGACAGTGCCGTCCAGTGTCTTGGCCGCCAGGTCCTTCACTGCCGCGATTTTCTGCCGGGAAAGCCCCGCGGCGCGCAATTGTGCAACTTCCAGCGCCAGAATCTCCTCGGGAGTAGGGAAGCCCTTCGCGCCGAGCGCCTGCACGCGCCCGAAAATCGTTGCCGCGGCTTTCCCCGCCAGTTGCTGATACACGATCGACTGCAGCAGGCTTGCAAACGGAGGTTGCGGTTTTCGCTTCTTGGTAGGGAAGCAGCCGGCGCGGCGAATCACGCGCGCCAGTTTGCGATCCGCGCGCGAGAGTTCGCGCATTACGTGCTCTGCGTCTACGTCATAATGTGTTTTTGCCATGGCGAATCCGGGAGCTTAGGAGAGCGGAGCGGCGCCGTCAAGCGAGCGGCAGAATCTTTGGTTGCTCGCCCGGGCTACTTGCCGGCAGAGCCCGGCGATGTCGCGTTGAAGTCGGCGGTGTGGGAAACAATAATCACCCAGCGGCCGTCGCGCTTGGCCATCAAGTAATTGACATAGCCTTCGCGGTACGGCCAGTCGCTGCCGTCGCGCTTTTTGGCTCCGGTCATGCTCCAGTAGTTGTCCACGGAAACCAGGTCGGGCCCCAGATAGCGGATGGCCTTCACCGTGTCGGTGCGGTGGGAATTTTTATACAGCCCGGCGAACAGCCCGGTGTGTTGATCCTCGACATCCTTGCGCGTGTGCTGAACTTCGCCCCGCCAGCTGACCCATTCGACGTCGTCGGCCAGCGACACGCACATGGCGTGCGCGTCGTGGGTGTTCCAGCCGTTGCTGAATCCGGCGACGACCTGCTTGATGGCCGTTTCGTCCGCGGAGGCAGCTGAATCGGCAGGCTTCGCCGCTGCGGCGCTCGCCGCGATCATCGCGAACGGCACGGCCAGCAGCGCCATCTGTGCCGCCAGCAATTTCCATATTTTCGGGTTCATGTTGTTCCCCTCCAAGTGTGTGTCTGCTCCGGGGGTCGCGCAGGCGCAGGATAACACAGGGTGCTTCTCCGCCGTAGGGGCACGGCAGTGCCGTGCCCCTACACCTCGCCATGCCGGGACAATGCCGCCGCGGCGTGAGGCGTCCTGCCCACGGCTATGTTACGATCCCAAATCTATGCAAACTGGGATTATTGGACTTCCGCAGGTAGGCAAGACCACTCTGTTCAAAATTTTGACGCGCGCGAAACTCGACGAGAAGTCGGCGCGCGCGGCGACGCACGTCGGCGTGGCGCGCGTGCCGGAACCGCGCCTGGAGCTTTTGGCCAAGCTTTACAATCCGAAAAAAATCACCTACGCCACGGTCGAATACGTCGACCTGGGCGGCATGATCAAGGACCGCTCGAAGGATTCCACCGTGCTGGCGCCTCTGCGCGAAGTGGACGCGCTGGCCCACGTGCTGCGCGTTTTCGACGATCCGTCCGTGCCGCATTCCGCCGGTTCGATCGATCCGCTGCGCGACGCCGAAGTGCTCGATCTCGAATTGATGCTGTCCGACCTCGACCAGATCACGCGGCGCATCGAGCGCGTGGAAAAAGACTTGAAGAAAAAGAAGGAGCCGATTCTCGAGCAGGAACTTGTTCTGCTCAATCGCTGCAAGGCGGCCATCGAATCGGAAAAGCCGCTGCGAGAGCTGGAATTCAATCCAGATGAACGAAAAATGATCTTCGGCTACAAATTTCTCTCGCAGAGGCCGATGCTTTACGTTTTGAACCTGGGAGACAATGAAGTCGCCGAACTCGACACCGCGGTCCAGCGCCACAAGCTCGCGAAACTCGAAGGCCGCCCAAACACCGCGATCGTTTCGATCTGCGGCCGCATCGAAGCCGAACTCGCCGAACTTGAACCCGCCGAAGCCGCCGAAATGCTCGCGGCCTATGGACTCAAATCCTCGGGACTCGACCGCCTGATTCAGGCTACGTACCAATTGATGGGCCTGACGTCATTTTTCACCGCGGGCGAGCCCGAAGTTCGCGCCTGGACCATCAAGCGCGGCATGAACGCGCAAAAAGCCGCCGGGGCGATCCACTCGGACATCGAGCGCGGCTTCATCCGCGCCGAAGTGGTGCGCTGCGAGGATCTGCTGGCGGCGGGCAGCCTTCCCGCGGCGCGCGAAAAGGCGCAAGTACGCTTGGAAGGCAAGGAATACATCGTTCAAGAAGGCGACGTCATCCTGTTTCGGCACAGCGGCTAACCATGACGCTCGCGGACTCCATCCCCGTTCCCGCATCGCGCATGCTGCTGGCCCTGGTGCTGGGGCTGACGGCCGCTGCGGCAAATATTCTCGGCGGGCTTTTCATTCTGCACCGCGAATGGTCGCGCCAGTATCTGAAATATTTTCTGGCGCTGGGCGCGGGATTCATGCTTGCCGCGGCGATTCTGGAGATTCTTCCTGAATCGGTGGAATTGTCCGGCAAGCGCGCCTACATCCTCGCGCTCATCGGCTACTTCATCGTTCATTTTTTCGAGCACACGCTGGCGCCGCATTTTCATTTCGGCGAAGAAACGCATCACGAGCATTTTATCGCCGACCACGCCGGAATTTCCGCGCTGCTCGGCCTTTCGATTCACACATTTTTTGACGGCGTGGCCATCGCCTCCGGATTCCTGGTTTCCGGTTGGCTCGGCGGAATCATTTTCCTGGCCATCGCGCTGCACAAGATTCCCGAGGGCTTTACCGTCGCCTCGCTCATGCTCGCCAGCGGGCAAAGCCGCCGCACCGCGTTGCTGGCGTCCATCTGGCTGGGCGCGGCTACCGTTGCCGGCGTCCTCTTGATGGGCATCCTGCACTCCCAAGTCGCTTACGCGCTGCCCATCTCGGCTGGCGTGACCCTATATGTTGCCGCAACCGACCTTGTGCCCGAAGTTAACCGCGAGCCCGACGCGCGGATGGCTCTGCTGGTGTTCTCTGGGTGTGGCGTTGATGCTTTTGCTCGATAAGTTGTTCCACGGCTGAAATTCCCAAACTGGAACCGGCTTATCTCCTTTATATTCAGTTAATCCGCAGGGCACGGCGGCTTCTGAACCCTCTTGGCTTTTGCCCGTAATCGTATACAATCCCCGGAAGTTCATCTTCTGGTTGAGGCTCGGGCCAACGATCGCTTATTTCCGCAACTTTTATATATGAAACGGGTTAGACAAGATGTGGAGGCTATGGCCAGGACCGACGTCCAACTGATGCTGGACGTGAAAGCCGGGGACGAACAGTCCTTCGAGCTTTTGCTCCGCAGGTATCAGGACTCCCCTGGTCAATTTCCTTTACCGCATGGTCCGCGACCCTGGCGTCGCCGAAGAACTGGCCCAGGAAGTGTTTCTCCGCGTCTATCGCGCCCGCAAGGAATACGCTCCCAGCGCGAAGTTCACCACCTGGATGTTCCGCATCGCCACCAACCTGGCGCTGAATTCGGTGCGCGACAATCGCCACCGCCAGATGGAAATTTCCATGGATCAGTCCGACAATGCGGGCGACGAGGATCAGCCGGCGATGCAGGTTCCGGACGGCGCGCCCACCATCGAGCAGGAAATGGTGGCGCGCACGCGCGCGGAAATGATTCTCAAAGCCGTGCATGCGTTGCCGGAAAAGCAGCGCGCGGCGGTGCTGCTGCACAAGTATCAGGAACTGGATTACGATGAGATTGCCCGGATTCTGGAATGTTCGGAGAGCGCGCTGAAATCGCTGTTGTTCCGCGCGTATGAAACGTTCGCGCGGAGCTGGCTCCGCTGGTGAATTCGGTACGAGTTTAGTCCTTAGTGGTTACGGAAGTGAGGACCCTATGAGCGGCACGCTGAAATGTCCGGGAATGGAAAATAAACTAGTCGCCTATCTGGATGGACGCGCCAAGCCCGCCGAGCGCCACGCCGTCGAGGCCCATCTGGCGGACTGCGCCGCATGCCGCGTGCGCGCCGAGGAATTTCGCGCGCTCTGGAGCGCCATGGAAGATCTTCCGGCGCTCTCTCCCTCGCCCGCGTTCGATGCCTCGCTGCGCGCGCGCATTGCCGCCGAACCGGTGCGCCGCGGATTCTGGGACTGGCTGCCGTCGCCCCGGCTGGCGTTTGCCGTTACCGCGCTGGTGGTCATGTCCGTCTGGCTGTCTTCCATGCCGCGCGTGGCCAGCGACCGGACTAAGATCGAGGCCAAGGTGGAAACGAAAGTGGTCCAGGTGGCGGCGGAAGCCGATTACCGCATGATTCGCGATTTGCCGGTGCTGGAAAATTACGACGTGCTTTCCAAGTTTGACGCGCTTTCCGAACTTCCGAATTCTCCGGACGGCGTGACCAAGGAACAGACGGAACAAATCCAGTAATGAAGACTCGATTCCAATTCGGCGCCGTGCTCGCCGCCTGGCTGGCGGTGGGATTGGCTTGCGGTGCAGCCCAGCCCAAACGCCCCTGCAGCAGCGCCGCGCCGCTCGCCAGCAACGGCGCCAGGATATCCTGCCGCCCGAATGGTCCGAACGGGCTTCGCCCCGCGCCCAATGCGGAAAATTTGCCGCCCGAAAGCCATCGAGCGGCTCCAGGATTTGCCTCCGGCCAGGCAGGAACAATTTCTGCGGAACAACCAGCGTTTCCAGAATCTGCCGCCCGAGCAGCAGGCGCAGATCCGGGACCGCCTGCAGGCCTGGAACCGCCTGACTCCCGAGCAGCAGCAGAATCTGCGCGACCGCCAGCGCGTGTGGGAGCAGATGACTCCCGACCAGCGCAGCTACGTCCGCCAGACCTTGCTCCCGCGCTGGCAGCAATTGCCGCCCGTGCGCCGTCAGGCGATCATGCAGCGCCTGCACTCACTGCGCGACATGAGCGAAGCCGACCGCCAGGCAAAATTAAACGATCCCGCGTTTCTCGAAGGCTTGAATTCCGAGGACCGCGAAACGCTCGGGCAACTCGCGCACCTGCACGTTGGCATGGCTCCGGATTCTCCGGGAATGTGAATTGTTTCCGGCCTCTTACCGGGCCGCCTGCCGCTGAAAAGATTAAGCTTCCAAGGCCGCATCCCTGCATATTCTTATTTAAACCGCGGCGTGATTCCATGCGCCCGAGCGAATGCTTACCACCTCTTCGACAGGGGTAACGAAAATTTTGCCGTCGCCGATTTTTCCGGTGCGCGCGCCGGCGATGATTGCGTCGATGATTTCGGGCGCGCGCTCGTCTTCCGCAAGGATCATCACGGAAATCCTGGGAAGAAAATCCACCACGTACTCGGCGCCGCGATAAAACTCCCGGCCTTTCTCCCGGCCCAGGCCAACGACCTCGGCGACGGTCATGCCATCGATCCCGATTTCGGCCAGACGATTCTTGACGCTCTCCAGGCAATGCCGTTTGACGATCGCGTCGATCCGTTTCATTTTCATCCTCCCTGCAAACCTTTCGCGCGCAAACCACCTTAGAATTTCGGCCGTTAAACAGGCGTGGAGGATTCGTAAGGATTTGATGGGAGACGGAAAGGCTCGGTCGCGCAATTCTCGCGCGGCACTTCGAGCGATAGATGCAACGGGAAGGAAGATAAAATTCCGCGAAACGCCCCGCGCCAAGGCGATACTCAGGCGAAATGGCCTGGAACTCCCGCTTCGTCCGCCAGTTTTTTCCACCGATTTTTGAGGAGTCACGAAATATGAACCGGCCTAATCCTAGACGACTTTCAAGTCGTCAAGCACAACCTGTAGTGGTTTCGTCTCAACCTCAAAAAATTTCCGCGCGCGACGCCCGGATATCCACAATATTTTTTTCGATGCTATCGCATTTTAACTTGACAAGTTTTCGAACCTGTCTAGAATCGTGGTCAAATGTGGAGCAAAGTGGTAGCAAGTGAAGTGCAGTGGTGAACTTGGCTGAGAAGTTGGCCGTGCAAGTGTTCGTGAAGTGAAGGGGTTCCACAATGAGAGGAAAGCAGCCTTCGTATTCTTTGGGCAGACGACTACATGCTTCGGGGAAACAATCCGGCAAAAGTGGACGAGAAGGGTCGTCTCAAGATTCCCGCGGCCTTTCTGGAAGAGCTCAAGGGATATGGCGATCAGTTCTACGTTACGAGCGAAACCGGTGAGTACGCCCGGATCTTCCCGATGAAGGTCTGGGAAGAGATCGAGAGCAAGCTGGCAAGGCTCTCTTCGCACAACAAGACCAAGCAGAAGTTCCTGACCTGGACCAATTATTACGGCCAGGCGGTGGAAATCGACGGGCAGGGAAGAATCCTGATTCCGCCGGTGCTGCGGGAAGCGGCCTTGATGAAGGGCGACGTGGACGTGATGGGCCACCTGACGTACCTGGATGTCTGGAACCACGGCCGGCAACTGGACAACCTGAAGAAGAGCCCGATCAACGACGACGATCTGAAGACTTTGGACGAACTGGGCATTTAGTTTGGACGCGCAACATACGCCGGTGCTGGTCGAAGAGGTGATGCGACTGGCTGGCCATCAAGCCCGGCGGGCTGTATGTGGACGCGACGCTGGGGCTCGGGGGGCACGCAATAGAAATTGTCCGGCGGCTGGGGGCCGGGGGCAGGTTCGTGGGCCTGGATCGCGACGCAGCGGCACTGGAAATCGCGCGCGGCAGGCTGGCGGAGTTCGGGGACAAGGTGACTTTGGTGCACGCCAACTTTTCACAGATCGGCGAGGTGTTCGCGGAGCGCAGGCTCCCTCCCGCCGACGGCGTGCTGGCGGACCTGGGCGTATCGAGCATGCAGCTGGATCTGGGCGAGCGCGGCTTTTCGTTCCGCGCGCGCGGCCCGCTCGACATGCGCATGGACCGCGAGATGGAAGAGACGGCATCGGACATTGTGAACACGGTCGAGGAGAAAGAACTCGCCGACCTGCTCTATCAGCTGGCTGAAGAGCGGGATTCACGCAGAATCGCCAGGAGCATCGTTCGTGCGCGTCCCATACGCGACACCGAACACCTGGCAACGGTTGTGGCAGGGGCTCGAAAAGTAAGGGGAAGGCAGAAGCTGCATCCCGCGACAAAAACGTTTCTGGCGCTGCGGATTGCGGTGAATCGAGAGATGGAGGAACTCGGGCAGTTTCTTTCTAGAGTTCCTGCCACACTATCTCCAGGCGGGCGGTGGGTGGTGCTCAGCTACCACTCGCTCGAAGACCGGCCCGTCAAGCAAGCGTTTCAGCGTCTGGCGCAGGAAGGCACGCTGAAAATTCTGACCAAGAAGGTGATTCAAGCTTCGGACGCGGAAATCGCGGCCAATCCGCGCGCGCGCAGCGTGAAGATGCGCGTTGCCGAAAAGACGAGTCTGGGCTCAGCTTGAGAGTCCAGCGGAAGAAAGATCCCGACCAGCACGGGATGCCGCAACGAGAAAGAGTGGCTGCAATGACCGAGTTCTATACCGTCAAGCAGATCGATAATTCGCACCTGAGGCGCCCCATGGCGCCCAACCGCGTTCGCGAATGCGTGCGCCTGGTTTCGCTGGGCGCCTTGCTGGCCCTGTGCGCGCTGCTCTATGCCTGGCAGCATTTTGAGACCATTCAGCTGCGCTATGACCTGGAATCGCTGCGCAACGATCGCGCCCAGGCCGCCGAATTCAATCAGCAACTCAAGCTGGAAGTGGCGGGTTTGCGCTCGCCCGGGCGCATCGACGTGATTGCGCGGCGCCAGTTGGGGCTGACCGCGCCGGTGCCCGGACAGATTGCGCCGATGGATTTGCCGCCGAACGCGGTGATGGCGGATGCGCGCGCATCCGGCGCGCAGTCGGCGCAGCGATAGACTTCTCAACGCCCTGATGCGGAACGGGCCTGTCCGGGAACTCGGTATTGGTTCTATGTAGCGCCCGCCGTCAGGCGGGCATTCCGCAGTCAAGCACCTGCCCGCCGCTGAAGGCGGGCGCTACAAAGGCCTGCCCAAGCTTGGTTCTCAAACAGATTCTGAACGCCGCGATCGCTTCGAGGCGTGGAGCCCGCTTAAAATATGGATCTGCGCAGTCCTCGGACACGATTGTTGATTGTGGCGGCCCTGGCGGCGCTCTGGACCGGGGCGGCCCTGGGACGCCTGGCCTACCTGCAACTTTTCCGGTACAGCGAATATTACTCGCGGGCGCAGCACCAGCAGCGGCTGATCGTGGACGTGGGCGCGAGCCGCGCGGAAATCTTCGACCGCAACCTGAATCCGCTGGCCATGAGCGTGCCGGTGGATTCCGCGTTCGCGGTGCCTTCGGAGATTGCCGATCCGTCGATGGTCGCGCGCCTGATCGGAAAGATTCTGGACGTTCCCGCCGACGATATCGCCACGCGCCTGGCGGCTTCCCATTCCTTCGCGTGGATCGCGCGCAAACTTGCTCCGGAAAAAGCGCGAGCGCATCGCGGCCCTGAATTTGCGCGGGATTTATTTCCAGCGCGAAGGCGGGCGCTTTTATCCCAAGCGGGAGCTGGCTTCGCACGTTCTCGGTTACGTGGACATCGACGAGAAAGGCCTGGGCGGAATCGAATACGCGCTCGATGACGATATCCGCACCAAGCCGGGCAAGATGCTGATCCTGGCCGACGCCCACCGCCGCTGGTACGACTCCGCCGACAAGGCCCCGGACACCGGCGCCAGCGTCGTCCTCACGCTGGACGAAAATATTCAGTACATCGCGGAAAAAGAACTGGCGCAGGCCATTCATGAGACGCATGCGATCGCCGGAACCGTCATCGTCGAAAATCCGAACACCGGCGAATTGCTGGCCGTGGCCAACTGGCCCACGTTTAATCCGAACGCGGCCAAGGACAGCCCGCCCGAAGCGCGCACCGACCGCGCCGTGAGCTCGCTGTACGAGCCCGGATCGGTTTTTAAAATCGTGACGCTCTCGGCGGCCATCGACCAGGGCATTACCCGGCCCGACGAAATGATCGATTGCCAGAACGGCGCGATCTACATTGCCGGGCACCGCATTCGCGATCACAAGGCCTACGGGATGCTCAGCGTTTCGCAAGTCCTCGCCAATTCCAGCGATGTTGGCGCCATCAAGGTCGGCCTGCGCCTGGGCGCGCCCAAATTTTACGATTACATCCGCGCATTCGGTTTCGGCCAGCCCACTGGCGTCGATCTGCCGGGAGAGAGCAAGGGAAAACTTCGCCGGCTGGAAAATTGGACGCCGGTTTCGGTCGGCTCGATTTCCATGGGGCAGGAAGTCGGCGTGACGCCGCTGCAGATGATTAATGCGGTGTCGGCCATCGCCAATGGCGGAATGATCGTGCGGCCGCACGCCGTGCGCGCGATGCGCCGCGGGACGCAACTGGTGGAAACGCAGCAACCCGAAGCCGCGCCGCGTCATTCAGGCGACCACGGCGGCCACCATGCGCCGCATGATGGAAGGCGTGGTGCTCAACGGCACCGGGAAACTGGCGCGCCTGGACGGATACACCTCCGCGGGAAAAACCGGCACGGCGCAGAAATTCGACATCAACACGGGACATTACTCCGCGCATAATCTCATCGCTTCGTTCGTCGGCTTTTCGCCGATCAATACGCCGGCGATTACGATTCTGGTGCAGCTGGATTCGCCGGCCGGAGCGCATGAGGGCGGATCGGTCGCCGCGCCCGTATTTCAGCGCATCGCCCAGCAGGTTCTGCCCGTATTTGAATGTGCCGCGCGATGTTCCCCTTTCGGACCAGACGCAGCGAGCCGCACGGGCCTCCGCCGCGAATCAAGATCTTGCGGAAGTAAGCGATTTCGATCCCGCGCAGGCGGATCCCAGTACGGCCGCGGAAGATCCCGGTCCCGCCGGCCGCGCCCGGCGCGGCTCCCGCCACCGTCGAACTGGCGGAAGGGGAGGGAATTCCCGTCCCGCAACTGCGCGGGAAAACGGTGCGGGAAGTTTCCGAGCTGTGCATGCGGCTGGGACTGAATCCGGTCCTGCTTGGCACGGGAATTGCTTCTGATCAGTCTCCGGAAGCGGGAGTAATGATCCGCCGCGGCAGCAGGATCACCGTGCAATTTGCGCGTGACGCCTCCGCTGATGCTTGCGGACGCCAGGAGGAAGACCAGGTGACTGTGAAGGTGGATTCGGTGGTGGAGCATAACGAAGATTTGATGATGGGGAAGAGGACGGCGGCGGCCCGGGCGCCGCTGCGCCTGGCGAAATTGCTGCGGGGCGTTGACCTAAAGATGGACGCCAAAAAAGCGGCGGCGCACGGCGACCTGGAGATTCTGGAGATCGCCTACGACAGCCGCCGGGTGAAGCCCGGAACGCTATTTGTCGCCATACGCGGAGAAAAAACCGACGGCAACCAGTTTGTATCCGATGCGGTGGCGCGCGGAGCCATCGCCATCGCCAGCGAGCAGCCTGCGCCCAGCGACGCTGCCCAAAGGGTTTCGCCTGGATTCAGGTTGCGGAAGCGCGCAAGGCGCTGGCCATCATGGGCGCGAATTATTTTGGCCGCCCGGCCGAAGTCCTGAAGCTGATCGGCGTCACCGGGACAAACGGCAAAGACCACCACGTCCTACCTGGTCGATTCCATTCTGCGCGCCGCGGGCTGCAAAGCCGCTTTGCTCGGCACCATCGGCCACCGGCTGGTCGCCGAAACGCGCCCGGCATCGAACACCACGCCCGAATCGCTCGACCTGCAGGAATTTCTCGACGACGTGGTCCTGGCCGGAGGCACGCACGCCGTTCTCGAAGCCAGTTCACATGCGCTGGCCATGGACCGCCTCTGGGGATGCCCGTTTGCCGTAACAATTTTCACGAATCTTACGCGCGACCATCTGGATTATCACAAGACGCTGGAGGAATATTTCGCCGCAAAACGCCGTCTGTTCCAGGGCACCGGCGCGGCCGCGCCCTCGACGAGCGTCATCAATCGCGACGATGAATACGGCAAGCAACTCGCGGGCCTGGCGGCCCGCACGCTGACCTATGGCCTGGAGCCCGGCGCGGACATCACCACGCGCAAGCCTGTCGCTCTCGTTTTCGGGAATCGAATGCACGGTGGAAACGCCCATCGGAAAAATCGAGGTTCGCTCGAAGCTCGTGGGCCGCACCAACGTTTACAATATTCTCGCCGCGATCGGCGCGGGCGTGGCGCTGGGTCTGCCTCGCGAAGTAATTGCCGCCGGAATTGCGCAGCTCACGGCCGTGCCGGGGCGATTCGAGCGCATCGACCTGGGCCAGCCTTTTCTGGTGGTCGTGGATTACGCGCACACCGACGACGCGCTGCGCAACTTGCTGGCTACCGCAAAGGAATTGAATCCCGCGGGCCGCATCATCACGCTGTTTGGCTGCGGCGGCGACCGCGACCGCACCAAGCGCCCGCTGATGGGAGAGGCGGCCGGACGCGCCAGCGACGTCGTCGTGCTGACTTCGGATAATCCCCGCAGCGAGGATCCTCTGCTGATTATTAACGACGTGATTGTGGGATTGCAGCGCACGCCGGCGAAATGCCTGATCGAGCCGGATCGCGAGCGCGCCATAGAGATTGCCCTGGACCAGGCGCGGCCCGGCGACATCGTGCTGCTGGCCGGAAAAGGGCATGAAACGCAGCAAGTCATGCGCGACCGCACCATTGCGTTTGACGACCGCGAAGTGGCGCGGCGCATTCTGCGCAAGGGCGGCTACGGGGATTGAGGGTTTTGAGTAGCACAGGCTTCAGCCTGTGCGGGTTTAGTGCCAGCGCCAAATGCGCCGTAAGCTTACCCCCACAGGCTGAAGCCTGTGCCACCAAGTGAGTTTACGGGAAATGGCACGGCACGGAACGTGCTCTCTATAAGAATGCAGGGACGCTGATTCGAGGGTAAACCCAGACCAGTGAAACCCAGCCCCTTGAGGACGCTATGCGGTGGACGGTTGAAGAAGTGGCTCGCGCTCTGGGGGTTACGCGGCCCGGAGGGCTCGACGCCGTGGCCCGGTTGGCCGGCGTCTCGATTGATTCTCGCACCGTGGCTCGCGGCGAGCTCTTCGTGGCGATACACGGACCGCGTCACGATGGACACAATTTTGTCGTGGCCGCGCTGGACGCCGGCGCGCTCGCCTGCGTCGTCGCCGAGGATCGCCTGGCCGAATTCAGCGAGCCAGTACGGTCCAGACTCTTCCCGGTTGGGGACACGCTGGCAGCGCTGCAAGGCCTGGCGCAAGCGGTGCGGACCAAATGGGGAAAGCGCCTGGCGGCCGTCACCGGCTCGGCCGGAAAAACCACTACAAAAGAAATTCTGGCGGCGCTGCTCGCCGCGCGGTTCCGCGTATTGAAATCCGAGGGCAATCTGAACAACGAATACGGCCTGCCGCTGCAATTGTCGCGCCTGGAGGATGCGGACGAGGCAGCCGTGGTCGAACTGGGGATGTCGCACGCGGGCGAGCTGAAGCGCCTGGCGGAGATTGCGCGTCCGGACGTGGGCGTGGTGACGCGCGTCGCGCCCGTGCATCTGGAATTTTTCTCGTCGCTGGACGAAATTGCGCTGGCCAAGCGCGAATTGATCGAAGGGCTCGCGGGGCAGGAGAGCGTCGCCGTATTGAACGCGGACGACGCGCGCGTGGCGCGCTTCGCGGAAGTTGCGCCGGGGCGCGTGCTGACGTTATGGCCTGGAATCGCGCGCGGATTTTCGCGCGGAAAATATCGACGACCGCGGCATGGACGGCAGCGAATTTGATTTTGTCGGGCCCGAGGGCCGCGCGCGGCTTTCTCTGCCGCTGGCCGGGCGGCACAACATTTCCAACGCCCTGGCGGCGCTGGCCGCGGCCAGCGTGTGGGGCGTGGGCGCGGCGGAAGCGAAAGAAAGTATTTCCCGGATTGCAGGCCACGGGCATGCGCGGGCGCGTGCTGCGCTATGACGCCGGATTTACGGTGATCAACGATTGCTACAACTCGAATCCCGTGGCCCTGGCGGCCATGGTCGATCTGCTCGGCAACACGCCGGCGTCCGGCCGCCGCATTCTTGCCGCTGGAGAGATGCTGGAGCTCGGCCCTACTTCGCCTGAATTGCATCGCGAAGCAGGGCGCGCGGCCGCGGCGACCAAAAAAATCGACTGGATCATCGGCGCGCAGGGAGATGCGGAAAGTCTGGTTCGCGGAGCGGTGGAAGCGGGCCATGCCGCGTCGCGCGACGCAATTTTTTCCGTCGTCGAGCGACGCGGCCGGATTCATCGCGGATCTGCTGCAGCCCGGAGATCTGCTGCTGGTAAAAGGCTCGCGCGGAGTAAAGATGGAGCGCATCGTCGAGGCGCTGGACGCGCGCTTTCGCTCGGCCCAAACCCGAACCTGCCGCCGCGGCGCGCGGCCCGGTGAAGGAGCGCGGCTGACATGCTCCTCTACCTCTTCTATCACGTGCTGCTGCGCTATTTTCACGCGCTCAACGTGTTCCGCTACATTACCGTGCGGACCGCGCTCGCGAGCATCACCGCGCTGCTGATCACGCTCGTGCTCGGCCCCTGGGTGATCCGGCGGCTGCGCGAATTGCAGATCGGGCAGTTTATCCGCGAAGAAGGCCCGAAGAGCCATCAGTCCAAGGCCGGAACGCCCACCATGGGCGGCGTGCTGATCGTGGCCTCGACCGTGGTGCCGACGCTGTTGTGGGGCGATCTGGAAAACGAATACGTGTGGCTCGCGGTGTTCACCATGCTGGTGTTCGGCATTGTCGGATTTATCGACGATTACGCCAAGGTTTCCAAGAACACGGAACCTGGGCCTGACCAGCAAGCGCAAATTCGCGATGCAGATTCTGGCCAGCACGGCCGTGGCGGTCTCTTTGCTCACGCTGACGGCGGCGGGAAAATATTCGACGCAGCTCAGCGTGCCGTTCTTCAAGAATTTTCATCCCGACCTGGTCATCCATTCGATGCTCGATGGCTCCTTACATATGGTGGATGAGCTATCTGCCGTTTCTGATTTTCATCGCGCTGGTCATCGTGGGATCGTCCAACGCCGTGAATCTCACCGACGGCCTTGACGGGCTGGCCATCGGCTGCGTGGTGGTCGCCGCCGGCGCGCTCACCGTGCTTACGTATGTGACCAGTCACGCCGGCTTTTCCGCCTACCTGGACTTGCCGCACATTCCGCAGGTCGGCGAACTCACCGTGTTTTGCGGCGCGCTAATGGGCTCGGCGCTGGGATTTCTCTGGTACAACGCGCATCCCGCCGAAGTCTTCATGGGCGATGTCGGATCGCTGGCCCTGGGCGGCTCGATCGGGATGATCGCGGTGGCCATCAAGCAGGAAATCCTGCTGTTTTTTGTGGGCGGCGTTTTCGTGATCGAGGCCGTATCCGTGATTTTGCAAGTGGCGTCGTTTCGCTTGACGGGCAAGCGCATTTTCCGGATGTCGCCGCTGCATCATCATTTCGAGCTGGCGGGATGGAGCGAATCGAAAATCATCGTGCGGTTCTGGATCGCCGCGCTGGTGTTCGCGCTGTTTTCGCTGACCACTTTGAAACTTCGCAGAAATTGCGTTAGAAGTGCGAGGAATGGGGAAACCGTTGAAGCCGGGAATCGAACTCGCGGGCAAGCGGGTGCTGGTCGTGGGCCTGGCGCGCACGGGCGTCGCCACGGCGCTGTTTTGCGCTGCGCGCGGCGCGCGCGTCACCGCCACCGAGGAGCGCCCCGAACCGCAGATCGCCGAGACCGCGGCGAAGCTGCGCGCCGCAGGCGTCACGCTGGAGCTGGGCGGCCACGGCCCGCGCACATTTGTGGAACAGGATTTGATCGTGCCGAGTCCCGGTGTGCCGCCGACCATGCCGGCGCTGGCCGCCGCGCGCGCCATCGGCATTCCGGTATGGAGCGAAATCGAGCTGGCCTGGAGATTTTTGCGCGGCCGCCTGATTTGCATCACCGGCTCCAATGGCAAGACCACCACGACGGCCCTCACCGGCCATATCCTGGAAACCGCGGGACTGCCCGTGCAGGTCGCGGGAAATATCGGCACGCCGCTGATCTCGCGCGTGGACGTGTCGAGCGACACGGGCTTCACCGTGGTCGAGGCCAGCAGCTTTCAGCTGGAATCGATTGCCGCGTTTCGTCCGGACGTGGCCGTGCTGCTGAATCTCACGCCGGACCATCTCGACCGCCACGGGTCGTTTGAAGCGTATGCGCGCGCCAAGGCGCGGCTGTTTGAAAATCAGACCGCGGAAGACGCCGCCGTGGTGAACGCGGATGACGCCATGGCGCCGCAATACGCTCCTGCCAACACGCGCGTATTCTGGTTCAGCCGGCAGAAGCGTGTCGAGCAGGGATGCTTCGTCCGCGACGATGAAATTTTGTATCGCGACGTGCGACGAGCGCCGGAAAACCGGTTCTGCTGCGCACGCAGGGATATCGGGCTGCGCGGCAATCACAACGTCGAAAACGTTCTGGCCGCGGCCACGGCCGCGACGCTGGCGGGCGTCGAGCCGCGCGCGATCGCGCGAGGGAGTGAAGAGTTTCGCGGGCGTGGAGCACCGCATCGAGTACGTCGCGACGATTTCCGGCGTGGAATATTTCAACGACTCCAAAGCCACCAACGTCGACGCCACGCTGAAGGCGCTGGACGCCTTTCCCGGCAACGTGCTGGTGATCCTCGGCGGCAAGGACAAAGGCAGCGACTACACGCTTCTGCAGGGCGCGCTGGCGCGGCATGCGCGCATGGTCCTGCTGATCGGCGCCGCCGCGGAAAAAATCGAAACGCAGCTGGCGGGCGTGGTTGCCCGCCGAGCGCGCCGGCACCCTGGCGCGCGCCGTGGAAATCGCGGCGGAACGCGCCCGGCCCGGCGACACCGTGCTGCTGGCGCCGGCCTGCGCCAGTTTCGACCAGTTTGAGAATTACGAGCAACGCGGGCGCGTCTTCAAGCAACTCGTCCGCGAACTCGCACAAAAAAACGCGGCCATAGCGGCCGCACGAAAGGCCTGATCATGCCCCGGCATTTGCAAACCGACCGCTGGATGTTCGGCTCGACCGTGGCGCTGTGCCTGGTCGGAGCCATCATGGTGTTCAGCGCGTCGGCCGTCACCGCGCGCGACCAGTACGGCAACGGTTCTCACTTCCTGCTTCGCCAACTGCTGTGGCTGGCCGTAGGCCTCGGCGGAATGATGGCCGTCATGAACATGGATTACCGCAAATTGCGCCGGCCGGAAGTGATTTTCACCGCGCTATTCGGCGTGCTGGTGATGCTGGTGGGCGCTTTCTTCCTCGACAAGTCTCATGCCACGCACCGCTGGATCCGCCTGGGCCCGGCCAGCCTGCAGCCTTCCGAATTCGCCAAGCTCGCCGTGATTTTTTATCTGGCGTGGTTTCTGGATCGGCGCCGCCGGCCGGAAAGTTTCGGCATCAATAATTGGAAGCACACGATTCTTCCGGCGCTGGGCCCGGTGCTGGCGATGGTCGGATTGATCGTGATCGAGCCGGACCTGGGCACGGCCGTGGAAATTTTCATCATCGCGCTGGCCATGCTGTACGTTGCGGGCCTCAACGGAAAATACATCGTGTGGGCCGGCCTGGCGGCGCTGCCCATCGTCTATTTGCTGATCGTGCGCGTTTCCTATCGCTACGAGCGCGTGGTCGCGTTCCTGAATCCGCGCGGCGGACCCGCAGGGGCACGGATTCCAGCTGCTGCAATCGCTGATCGCCGTGGGCTCCGGCGGATTTACCGGCGTGGGCCTGATGGAGAGCAAACAAAAACTGTTTTATTTGCCGGAGGCGCACACGGATTTTATTTTTTCCGTGCTGTGCGAGGAACTGGGATTCATCGGCGGCGCGCTGGTGCTGGGATTGTTCGCGGTCTACGGCTGGCGGGGGATGCGCTCGGCGTTCAACATCAAGGACGATTTCGGGCGCCTTGCCGCGCTGGGCATCACGGTGATGGTTCTGAGCCAGGCGCTGATCAATCTGGGCGTGGTACTGGGAATGATGCCGACCAAGGGAATTCCCCTGCCGTTTATCAGCTACGGCGGATCGAGTTTACTGGTGATGCTGCTGGCCACCGGCGTCCTGCTGAATATCAGCCAGCAGGCGGATTGAATTTTAGTAGGACAGGCTTCAGCCTGTCGGGGTTGGTCCGAGCACGATCGAGCCTGCTGTAACCAAAACCGACAGGCTGAAGCCTGTCCTACTGCGCCCGGAAAGCGCTGAGTGACGCAAGCGGGGAAACAAAGCTGGAAGCTGTTGATCGCCGGCGGCGGCACGGGCGGGCACGTTTTCCCCGCGCTGGCCATCGCCCGGGAATGGATGTCGCGAGGACCGGAAAGGGAAGTCGTGTTTGTCGGAACGCAACGCGGACTGGAATCGCGCCTGGTGCCCGAGGCCGGGTTTCCGCTGGAGACGATTCGCTCGGCGGGCCTGAAGGGCATCGGCGGGATGCGCCTGGCGCGCAACGTCGCAAAACTCGCCCCCGCGATGTGGGACTCCTTCGCGATTCTTCGCAAGCACAAATTCTGCGCCGCGCTCGGAGTCGGCGGATACGCCGCCGGGCCGATGATGCTCGCGGCGGTGCTGCGCGGCCTGCCCACCATCGTCTTTGAGCCGAACGCCGAGCCCGGCTTCACCAATCGCGTTCTGGCGCGCATGGCCACGCGCATCGCCACCGCCTACGAGGCGCCGACAAAATTGTGGGGCGCCAAGGCCACGCTCACCGGCATTCCCGTGCGCCCGGAATTTTTCGCGATCCCCGAGCGCGCGCCGTCCGAGCCGTTTCATATCCTGATTACCGGCGGCAGCCAGGGCGCGCTGGTCATCAACCGCACGCTGGTCGACGCCGCCGATCTGTTGGCTGCGAAGAAACATCGCATCTCCATCGTGCACCAGACCGGGGAACGCGACTATAATGCTGTGCGCGTGGCATATGCGCGGCGTGAAATCAACGCGGAGGTACTGCCCTTCATCGGGAACATGGCGGAACGTTTTGCCCAGGCCGATTTGATCGTCTGCCGCGCGGGCGCGATTACGGCCGCGGAAGTTGCCGCCGCCGGGCGCGCCGCCATCTTCATCCCCTTCGGTGCTTCCACCGACAGCCACCAGTTGCGCAACGCTCAGGAAATGGAGCGCGCCGGCGCAGCGCGATTGATCCCGGAGCCCCAGCTCACCGCGGAACGTCTGACGCAGGAAATTTTCGATTTGCTCGAGCGGCCCGCCGCGCTCGAGGCGATGGCCGCGAACGCGCGCCGCCTGTCGAAACCGCGCGCCGTGCAGGATATGTCGACATGGTGGAAGCAGGTGACGGGCGCCGCATGGCCGCGCCCGGACAAGGGATCGGCGCCAATGATGGTGACGTTCCGCAATTTCAAGCGCATTCACCTGGTCGGCATCGGCGGGATCGGGATGAGCGGCATCGCCGAAGTCCTGCTGACGCTCGGCTACGCCGTCTCGGGATCGGACACGAAAACTTCCGCGATCACCGAGCGCCTGCAGAATATGGGCGCGGAAATTTTCGAGGGCCACAAGGCCGAACAGATTCACGGCGCGCACGTCCTGGTCGTGTCGTCCGCGGTGCGCGGCGACAATCCCGAAGTGGCCGAGGCGCACCGCCAGAAAATTCCCGTGATCCCGCGCGCGGAAATGCTCGGCGAATTGATGCGCCTGAAATACGGCATCGCCATTGCCGGGGCGCACGGAAAAACCACCACCACGTCCATGACCGCGAGCGTGCTGGCCGCCGCGGGACTCGACCCCACGTTCGTCGTCGGCGGCCGCGTGAACCATATCGGTTCGACCGCGCGCCTGGGCCGCGGCGAATACATGGTGGTCGAAGCCGACGAAAGCGACCGCACATTCCTGCTTCTGGCTCCCGTGGTCGCCGTGGTCACCACGATCGACCGCGAGCACCTGGACACGTACAAATCGCTTCGATGAAATTCAGGAAATTTTCACGCAGTTCGTCAATCGCGTGCCGTTCTACGGCGCCGCCGTGCTTTGCCTCGACGAGCCGAACGTGCAGGCCATCATCCCCAACGTGAAGCGCCCGGTCATCACCTACGGCACGTCCAGCCAGGCCGATCTGGTGATCGGCGATATCGATCTGATCGGCATCGAAAGCACTTTCCGGCTGACCTACCGCGGAGACGACCTGGGAATTTTTCATTTGAACGGCCCCCCGGGAATTCACAACGTGCGCAACGCCGCTGCTGCGGCCGCCGTGGCGCTTGTACTTGAATGTGCCGGCGGACCTGATCCGCGTCGGGCCTCGAGGAATTTGCCGGAGTCGGCCGCCGCTTTGACGTCAAGGGCGTCATCAACCACATCACCTTGATTGACGACTACGGCCACCATCCCGTGGAGATTCGCGCCACGCTCGAAGCCGCGCGCGGCTGCAATTTTGAGCGCGTGCTCGTCCTCTTCCAGCCGCACCGCTACTCGCGCACCAAGCATCTGTGGGACGAATTCTGCCGCGCGTTCAATCAAGCCGACATGGTCGTGCTCATGGACATTTACGCCGCGGGCGAGCCGCCCATCCCCGGAGTTTCCGGGCAGGCGCTGGCCGAAGCCATTCGCGCGGCGGGGCACAAGAACGTCGTCTACCGCAGCTCGATGCAGGAAGGGATTGAGGAATTGCTCAAGGCCGCGCGGCCCGGCGACGCGATCCTAACGATCGGCGCGGGCAACGTGAGCCGCGCTCCGGGCGAACTGGCCGTGCTGCTGGGCGCAAGGGTTTCGATGGATCATGCGCATTAACGATCCCAATCTGATCGCGGCGATCGGCGCGCTCGGCGTCGAGTACAAGCCCGGCGTGTCGCTGGCGGAAAAAACTTCCCTCGGAATCGGCGGCACTTCCGACATGCTGGTGATTCAAAACCACGACTCCCTGCCGGAATTGGTCCGCCTGCTGAAAAATGCCGGAGTGCCGTACCGGTTCCTCGGCGGCGGCAGCAACGTGCTGCTCCCCGACGGCGAACTGCCCTGGGCCATCCTGCAACTGGCGCGCCGCGACCCGGACATCTACCTTCGATGGAAATTCCGTGTGCGGTGGATTGCGCCGCCGACCTGGGCCGCACGGTGACCACCTGCGCCAAACACGACCTGGGCGGCATGGAAGGCCTGATCGGCGTTCCGGGAACCGTCGGCGGCGCGCTGCGCATGAACGCGGGAGCCTACGGCACGCAAATCGGAACGCATGTCCGCGAGGTGCGCGTGTTTCGCGGGTCCACCGGACGGATAGAGACCCTGCAGGGGCCCTGAAATAAATTTCGAATACCGGCATACATCTTTTGCGAGCGATGATATTATGCTTTCGGTGCGACTGGAACTTCCCTCCAAACCGTACAGCGAAATTCTCCAAGGAATACGTATCTGCAATGAGAAGCGGCGAGCCAGCCAGCCGCTCAATCAAAAAAGCGCGGGCTGTATTTTCAAGAATCCGCCGGGCGGGTCCGCCGGGCGCATGATCGACGAGCTGGGCCTGAAGGGCCACCACGTCGGAGACGCCCGCGTGAGCGACCGCCACGCCAATTTTTTTGTGAATGCAGGACACGCCACCGCCGCCGACATGCTCGCGCTGATTGCCGACGTGCGCCGCCGCGTGCGCGAACGCTACGGCGTGGAACTCGAAGAAGAAGTTATCGTGTGGAAGGACGCATGAGCGCAGAACCCGATTATCTTCCCGCGGACGCGCTGGCCGAAGAAGAGCCGAAGTATCTTCGCCGGCAGAAGCCGGTGGAGATTCGCAAGCGCAAGTTCAGCCGCAAGACCTGGCCGCTGTACCGCCGCGTGCTTGCCGCGACCGTCGCCGCGCTGGCGATTGGGCTGGCGGCCTACCAGGCGGGGCACTACTTCCTGTATTCTCCGGGCGTGATGCTGGAAAGCCCCGATCAGATTCAGATCGAAGGCAACCGCTTCGTGACGCGCGACGCCATCACCGAAAAATTTTCCGCCGACCTGGGCCGCAGCGTGGTGCGCGTTCCGCTGGAGGACCGCCGCAAGGCTCTCGAATCGCTGCCGTGGGTGGAGCAGGCCGGAGTGCAGCGCGTGCTGCCCAACCGGATTCGCGTCGAGATCACCGAACGCTCGCCGGTGGCGTTTCTGCGCTCCGCCGGCGATCTTTCGCTGGTTGACTCGCACGGTATGATCCTGGAGCGGCCCGCCGACGGCGAGTTCCGCTTTCCGGTGGTCTCCGGCATCGGGGAATCGATGCCGCGCGAATTGCGCGCGCTGCGCATGAATTCGTACGTGCAGTTCATGAAGGATATCGAGCTGGCCGCGCCCGGCGCGGACGATCACGTCAGCGAAGTGGATCTTTCCGACGCCGCCGATTTGCGCGC
Organism: Terriglobia bacterium; assembly: GCA_963779275.1. GTDB lineage: Bacteria > Acidobacteriota > Terriglobia > Acidiferrales > UBA7541 > Palsa-360. The sequence goes on along the minus strand of CAVZXL010000008.1, from coordinate 166,212 downwards.
GACGCTCACCGGACTTGGCCCGGCCTCTGGCGGCGCGACGCCTGTCCTTGTACACTTTGGCGATTCAAATTTTGGCGACCGGTATCGCATGCTTTCGGAAAACATCGCGCAATGGCGCTCGAGCGCCGGAAGCGTCGATTCGGTGGATTTGCGGTTTGCGCGGCAGGTGGTCGTGAATCCGGAAACCCGGACGGTGGCTGCCACCGCGGCGCACTGCTGCGCACACGCGCCGCCGCGCGCGCATCCTAAGGCCGCGCACAAACGGCAGTAGCGAAATTTGTTTTGGGAAAGACTCCTGCCCGGATGCGTCCCCATCCGGGCGGCAGGAAACGAGAAGGAGCGGCGGATTGACGAAGAAGGATAAGTATCTGGTGGCGCTGGACGTCGGCAGCGCCAAGACCTGCGCTCTAATCGGCGAAATGGACGATACCGGCGTGAAATTTGTTTCCATGGGCGCCGCCGAATCCAAGGGACTGCGCAAAGGACTCATCGCAAACATCGGCGCCACGGCGACTTCGGTGCGCCGCGCGATTGAGGAAGCCGAAGGCGTTGCCGGCGTGCCGGTGGAGCGCGCCGTGGTCGGCGTTGCCGGAGGCCACGTGCGCGGCGTCAACAGCCGCGGCGGAATCACGCTGGGCAGCCGCCCGCGGGACATTAACCGCGAAGACGTGCGCCACGCCGTCGATGCCGCGCGCAATATCACTCTCCCCGAGGACCGCGTCGTGCTGCACGTGCTCCCCCAGGAATTCCTGCTCGACGCGCAAGACAATATTCGCGATCCGCTCGGCATGGTCGGCCAGCGCCTTGAGGTCAATGTTCACCTGGTGACGTCCTCGGCATCGGCCATGCAGAATCTGGTAATTGCCGTGAACCAGGCGGGCGTGGAAGTCGCCGACACGGTTCTCGAGCCTCTGGCGTCGGCCGAAGCGTGCCTTACGCAGGATGAGCGCGAACTCGGCTGCTGCCTGCTCGATATCGGCGGAGGCACCACCGAACTCGTGGTCTTCGGCAACGGCATGCTGCGCCACGCCGCGGCCATTCCGGTGGGCGGAGATCATTTCACCAACGATCTGGCCGTCGGGCTGCGCACGCCGATCCCCGAGGCGGAAAAAATCAAGCGCGAATACGGCTGCGTCTGCGCGGAGATGATCCTGGAGGATAAGGGCATCGAAATCGCCAGCGTCGGCGACCGTCCCCCGCGCACCGTGTTCACCAGAATGCTGAACGAAATTGTCGAGCCGCGGGCGCACGAATTGCTCTCGCTGGTTCGCGACGAATTGCAGCGCGGCGGTTTCAGCGCGCTGATCCCCGCCGGCCTGGTGCTGTCCGGCGGCGGGGCGCACCTGAAAGGCCTTGTCGAGATGGCCGAGCGGATGTTTAATCTGCCGGTCCGTCTGGCGAAACCCCGAGGCCTGGAAGGCATGCCCCAGGAACTTTCCCAGCCCGAGTACGCAACCGTGGTCGGCCTGCTGCTATATGGCGCGCGAGCCCGGCGCCAGGCGCCGCAGAAGCCGGCGACGTTTGTGGCAAAAATCAAAAGCATGTTCGCTGGTGCGTAATGAAAAAAACTCCGGCGGGGCAGGGCCACTTTTTTGGCGGAGGAATGAATATGGCGAAAGACGCGGGAATCCGGATTTCGTTTAGCGAGGAAAATCAACAGGGCGCGAAGATCAAGGTTATCGGCGTGGGCGGCGGAGGATGCAACGCCGTCAACCGCATGATCCGCGCCAAGGTCGAGGGCGTCGAATTCATCGCCGCGAACACCGACCTGCAGGCGCTGAAGCTTTCGCAGGCGCCGACCAAACTGCAGCTGGGCGGCAAACTCACCAAGGGCCTTGGCGCCGGCGCGAATCCCGAGATTGGCCGCAAGGCGGCGCTCGAGGATACCGACAAGATCATCGAAGCGCTCGAAGGCTCGGACATGATTTTCCTGACCACCGGCCTCGGCGGCGGCACCGGAAGCGGCGCGGCTCCCGTGGTCGCTTCGCTTGCCAGCGAACTCGGCGCGCTCACCGTGGCCGTGGTCACCAAGCCCTTTGCGTTTGAGGGCAAGCGCCGGCAGCAGCAGGCCGAGCAGGCTCTCTCCGAACTGGTCGGCTGCGTCGATACCGTGATCGTCATTCCCAACGAGCGCCTGATGGAAACCGTCGAAGCCGGCACCAGCTTCTTCGAAGCCTTCCGCATCGCCGACGATATTCTGCGCCAGGCCGTGCAGGGCATCAGCGACATCATCACCATTCCCGGCATCATCAACCGCGACTTTGCCGACGTGCGCACCATCATGCAGGGCCAGGGATACGCCGTGATGGGCACGGCGGTCGCTTCCGGAACCAACCGCGCCACCGAGGCCGCCAATCGCGCCATCAACAGCCCGCTGCTGGAGGACAACTCGATTCAGGGCGCGCAGGGCATTCTCATCAACATTTCCGGATCGTCCAGCCTCACGCTCAACGAAGTTCACGAAGCTTCTTCCGTCATCCAGAAGGCCGCTCACGAAAACGCCAACATCATCTTTGGCGCGGTGATGGACGACAACATGAAGGAACAGGTCAAGATCACCGTGATCGCCGCGGGATTCCGCGAGGCGGCGCGCCGCCAGCCCCACCAGAAGCCCGCCTATCTGCCCAAGACCTGGAAGGCGGGCCGCGAGGAACCTGTCGAAGTGGTCCCGCAGGAGGTTCCGCAGGAGGCGCCGCGCCCGGCCGTCAACGAAGTCATCCACCAGGAAAATACGACGGCTGCGGACGACCTCGACGTTCCGACGTTTCTCCGCCGCGCGGCGCAAAAGGCCTAGCGGAAATCATTTCCAAAAATGCCGGAGCGCAATTCCATCGCTCCGGCATTTTTATTTTTCCTCCCTGATTCGCAATTCACATTCCGGCGCGTGCTGATTTCATTCTGAAAGCCTGTTCCTCTTTGGAGCAGCGGCAAAATTTGCCGGAATAATCTCGCGCCGGCGAGTAATCGTTGCCCAGTCGCATTTACCACCTCCTTGGTTTGCGCGCCGCAGTACTTGCTAAGTCCAGTGAATCCGGTAGTGCTACGCGGACAGCGCGCGATTGCGGGGCTGGCAGGCCGTTTGCACTAGTGTAGAGCCGTGCTTCGCGCCTGGCGGGACGCCTCAAGTTATTGGAAACCCCGCCGATAAGACATATGGATGAGTCTGCGCGAACGCGTATCGAGTGCATTCTCGCTTTTCACACAGAGGTGAAAAATGTCAGTTTCAGGCATCGCTGGCGGAATTCTTTCCGTGTTGAACAGTTCGCAGCCACAATCGGGCCAAAACAAGTTTCAGCAAATCAAGAGTGAATTTCAGCAACTCGGGCAGGACCTGCAATCCGGCAACCTGACCGGGGCCCAGCAGGATTTTACGACGCTCTCCCAGAATCTTCCGGGCGTGAGCCAGTCCAGCGGCTCGGGAAATTTTTCGAGCCTGCTGAACAGCGCCGCGGGAAACGGCCAGACCGGCGCAAACCCGTTGGTCCAGGCCTTCAACCAGTTGGGGCAGGACCTGCAGTCGGGAAATTTGCAGGCGGCGCAGCAGGATTACACGAACATCCAGCAAACCGCGCAGCAGGAAGTGCAGCAGGGAGCGCAACAATCCGGCGGGCACCACCATCACCATCACCGCGTGGATAACGATCAGAATTCCTCGTCATCCTCCTCGCCTTCTTCGTCCTCGCAGCAGACCAATCCCATTGTCCAGGCGTTCAGTACCCTGGCGCAGGACCTGCAGGGCGGAAACCTTCAGGGCGCCCAGCAGGCCTTTGCGACCTTGCAGAACGATCTGCAGCAGATTGGCGGATTCACCACGGCGGGCTCGGCCGGAGCAACGGGCGCTGGGATTCCGGCGGGCGCCGGCAGTTTGAATGTGACTGTTTAGTTGGATCGCGTTCGCAGGTGTTCCATCAGGCTGCCTTCTTGCGGCCAATCCGTGTGATGTAAACTGGCCGCATGGCCGGTGAGATTCGGATTCGCGCGGAAATTCTGGAAGAAATGCTGCGCCATGCGCGGCGTGAGCCGCACATCGAATGCTGCGGCCTGCTGGCGGGCCGCGACGGCGTGATCACCACGATTTTTCCGGCCACGAATTCTCTAGCCAGCGCTACGTCCTACGAAATCGCGCCCCAGGAATTGTTTCAGTTGTTTCGCGACTTGCGCGCGAAACACCTGACGCACCTGGGCCAGTACCATTCGCATCTCTCCTCGGAAAACTTTCCTTCCCCCACGGACATCGAACAAGCCGGCTATCCCGACCAGGCATATTTCATCGTGTCCTTGCGGCCGGACGCGCCGAAGCCGGTCCGCGCATTTTTCATTCGCGATGGCAGTGTGGAAGAGATCGAAATTATCGTGACGGGAACAGAAGAGTAGCATCTACAGTGCAGGACAAATGCCCATCCGCCGGTTTCCCCTACGCCGACGACACCACCGGCTCGCCGGCAACGCACCGAGCGGTACACGTCGCGCACCTGTTCGGCCGAGCGTTCCCAGGAATATTTCCGCACCAGTTCGTAGCCGCGCCGCACCAGTGTTTCGCGAAGCACGTCTTCGGTGAGGATCTGGCGTATCCCGCGCGCAATCTCAAACACATTTTCCGGATTCACCAGCAGCGCGGCCTGCGAGAAGACTTCCGGCAGGGAAGAGACGCTCGAGGTCAGCACCGGCGCGCCGTGCGCCATGGCCTCCAGCGGCGGCAAACCGAATCCCTCGTATAAAGATGGAAACAGAAACGCCCGCGCCCGCGAATAAAACACGCGCAGCACGGAATGCGGCACGAACCCCAGAAAACGCACGTCGCCCTGCAAGCGCGAACGCAGCACGGCGCGGCGCAAATCCGAATGCTCCTCGGCCGAATCGCCGATCAGCAGCAATTTCAAGTTGGCATATTCGGGATGATCGCGCAGTTCGCCTTTGGCGACGGCGAAGGCTTCGATCAGGCGCGGCAAGATTTTTCTGCGGCTTGATGTTGCCGGCGTACAGCACAAACGGGTCTGTGACGGCGTGGCGTTCCAGGATGCGGTCGGCGTCGGTGGGCATCGGCTCGCGCACGAACCGCTCGTCGAGCGCGTTGTAGACCACTTCGATTTTTTCTTCCGGCACGTTAAATACGCGGGAAAGCTCGCGCTTGGTGGAGTGCGATACGGCCATGATGCGGTCGGCCCGCGCCAGCGCGCGCCGCGCAAAAAATAGGCGGCCGGTCTGCATCATCTCCGGCACGCCCGGCGGCGGCATGAGCACGTCGGTCAAGTCGTGCACGGTAATCACCATCCGGGTAGGCACAACGGCCGGCGCATAGAACCACGGCATGTGCAGCAGATCGACGCCCTGCTTGTGCAGCAGGTAAGGAAGGTGCATGTGCGTGTGAAATGAGCCGGGGTCGGACGGATAGTCGAGCAGCCGGAAATTTTCAGGGAGCGGATCGAATCGCGCGATGTGCGACTTCTGTCCGATCAGCAGGTATTCGGTTTCCAGGTCGGTGCGCGCAAACTGGTTGATGATGTTGCGGACGTAAGTGCCGTACCCGAAATCGCCGGCGCGCCGGATATCGATGGCTACACGCATCGGCCCCGGCGGCACGCGCTTAGCGCGCGGCGCTGCCGCTCCCGGCCAGTGTGGGTGAAATATCCCAGCGGCGCGTGTAAAGAGGGAACTGCACGGCAAAGTCGGCGACTTCGCCGCGAATGCGCTTCTCGATCGCGGCGTCGCCCAGGTGCAGGAGCACCTCGGAAATCCAGGCGGCGATGCGCCCCATTTCGGCTTCGCGCATTCCCCGCGTGGTGATCGCTGGGGTGCCCAGGCGGATTCCGCCGCCGGTCATGGGCGGAGTGGGATCGAACGGGATCGAGTTCTTGTTGACGGTGATGCCGGCGCGGTCCAGGGCGGGTTGCGCGTCCTTGCCGGTGATGCCGCGCGAGTACAGATCGATCAGGAAAAGATGGTTGTCCGTGCCACCGCTGACGATGCGGAATCCGGCCTGGGTAATTTCGGCGGCAAGTTTCTGCGCGTTGGCCACGATTTGTTTTGCATATTCGCGGAATCCGGGATCGGCCGCTTCCTTCAGGCACACGGCCTTGGCCGCGATGGTGTGCATCAGCGGGCCGCCCTGCGTGCCAGGGAACGTGATGCGATCGAGTTCCTTGGCGAATTGCTGCTTGCACAGCACCAGGCCGCCGCGCGGGCCGCGCAGCGTCTTGTGCGTGGTAGTCGAAACGAAATCCGCGTGCGGCACCGGGCTGGGATGCACCCCTCCGGCCACCAGCCCCGCGATGTGCGCCATGTCCACGAAGAACAGAGCCCCCACCGCCCGCGCGATTTCCGCCATGCGCGGGAAATCGATGACGCGCGAATAGGCGCTCGCTCCGGCGACGATCATTTTCGGTTTGTGTTCTTCGGCCAGGCGCGCCAGTTCGTCGTAGTCGATCCTCTCGGTTTCCTTGCTTACGCCGTAGGGGATGAACTTGTACATCTTGCCGGAAAAATTCAGCGGGTGGCCGTGCGTCAGATGCCCGCCGTGCGCCAGGTTCATGCCCAGCACGGTATCGCCCGGCTGCAGCGCCGCCATGTAGACGGAAACGTTGGCCTGCGTCCCCGAATGCGACTGCACGTTGGCGTGCTCGGCACTGAAGAGGGCCTTGGCGCGGTCGATTGCCAGCTGCTCGGCGCGGTCCACGAATTCGCAGCCGCCATAATAGCGCTTGCCCGGATATCCTTCGGCGTATTTGTTGGTGAGCACCGAGCCCATGGCTTCGAGCACGGCTTCGGAAACAAAATTCTCCGACGGAATCAGTTCCAGGCCGGTGCCCTGGCGGCGTCCTTCCTCGCGAAGCACCTCCGCGATGTCGGGATCGACTTCGGCCAGCGGCCGGTTCATGAATTTCGATATTTTGGTGTCCATAATTTTCCGTAAGTTCCCAATTTTCGGCGCGTTTCATATTCCCATCCGGCTGGGAAGTTCCGCGCAAGAGTAGATCCCGCACCCGGATCAGGATTGACGTTCGCGCTCGCGATCCATTTCGCTGATCTTGTCGACGCGCCTTTGGTGCCGGCCTCCGGCGAACTGCGCGGCCAGAAATTCCTGCACGATGGCCAGGGCCTCGTCCTCGCCCACCACTTTGCCGCCCAGCGCGATCACGTTGGCGTCGTTGTGTTCGCGCGCCCGGCGCGCCGTCAGCGAATCGTGAGCCAGCGCCGCGCGAATTCCTTCCACCTTGTTTGCCGCGATGGAAACGCCGATGCCCGTGCCGCAAACCAGGATGCCCAGCGAACCTGTCCCGCTGGCGACGCGCTCCCCGACCGCCCGCGCAAAATCGGGATAATCCACCGATTCCTCCGAGTGCGTGCCGACATCCTCCACCCGGTATCCCGCATTCTGCAAAAAAGTCTTGATCGTTTCTTTCGTGCGGAACCCGGCGTGGTCTGCGCCCACCACAATCCGCGGTTTGGAGTCGGAATTGTTCAACGTGGATCCTGTTGCGATTCTATCGGAATCCGGCGGTGATTTCCAATGGCGAGGCATGCAAGTGTTGCTACCCGTAAGGCAAAACCAAAAGCTGCCCGCCCAAAAACGGGCGGCCTCTACAAGACCAACCCCATCGAGGTCCGCTGGTTTTGTAGAGGCCTCTGTGTCCCTCGCTTTCCGGGGCACAGAGGGCACATTTGCTTCTCCACAGCCGTCATATCGCGTAACCGCCGATAGGAACTTGCCGCGGCAAGCCTCTCGTGCTAGAGTTTTCGTGTTTCGGGCGGCCGTAGTATAGGGGTAGTACGGGACCTTGCCAAGGTCCAGGCGTGGGTTCGAGTCCCATCGGCCGCTCCATTCCTTCACGTACTGGTCCAACTTCTTTCATGCTTGCATATCTGTGTGGTCCGATTGAATTTGCGGCCGACGGCGGCAAAATGTGGCGCCGGAAGCTTACCCCGTTCCTGCACAACGATCTCGGACATCGCGTTTACGATCCCGCCGAAGACGAAAAGAAAAGCCTCACCGACGAAGAAGCTGCGCATTTCCGCGAGTGGAAACAGACCGACGTCGAGCGCTTCCGCCGAGTGCTGCGCAAAATCATCCAGTTCGATCTCGACATCATCGAAAACAAGGCCGACTACGTCATCTGCTTTCTGAGCGGAGACGGCGCGGCGGCGACCAGCGGCGGCACGTCCTCCGAGTTGACGTTCGCCTACCGCAAGGGAATTTCCGTGTACCTGGTGACGGACCTGGGCCTGGAGGAAATCAGCGGCTGGATGCTGGCCTGCGCCGATCGCGTGTTCGCCAATGTCGACGAGCTGAAGAAATTTCTGCTGGAGCGGTACGGGAAGGAAAAGCAGGCGCCTCTGTGGCGCGTGTGAACCGTAAGCCGGATTTTGGTGGCACAGGCTTCAGCCTGTTCGGTCTTGATTCTCCATCATCCAAAAAGCGCACAGGCTGAAGCCTGTGCCACCAGGCCGCACGGCAATGTGCTAGTCTGAATTGAAAATACCTGCCGGGAGGCAAGCCGCCAGTGGACATCGTAAGAGGAAACATGGGCTGGATCGAAGTCATCGTCGGCCCCATGTTTTCGGGCAAGAGCGAGGAACTCATCCGCCGCCTGAAGCGCGCCGAAATCGCCAGGCAGCGCGTGCAGATCTTCAAGCCGGTCATCGACCAGCGCTACTCGCATACCGACATCGTGTCCCACTCCGGTTTTGAATATCCTTCCGAAGTCGTCAAAAACGCGGCCGAAGTGCTGGAAAAAGTGCAGGCGCGGACCGAAGTGGTGGGAATCGACGAGGGCCAGTTCCTGGGCGAAGGGCTCATCGACGTTTGCATGAGCATGGCCGACGCCGGCAAGCGCGTGATCGTCACCGGCCTCGACACCGATTATCTGGGCCGCCCCTTCGATCCCATGCCGCGCCTGCTGGCCGTGGCCGAAGAGATCACCAAACTGCTTGCGATCTGCGTGCAATGCGGCAACCCCGCCAAGCACACGCAGCGCCTGGTAGCTTCCGAAGACCTGATCGTAGTGGGAGCGGCCGGAATGTACGAGCCGCGTTGCCGCCGGTGTTTCGAGCCGCAATTGGCGCATGAAAGAATCGAAGCCGAAAAGAAAACCGTTCCCGCGCAGGCGGGCGCAGTAAATCGCAAGGATGGCAACTGAAAGGGAGCGGCTTTTCAGTAGCGTAGGCTTCAGCCTGCGTGGTGTGGATTTCGCAGGGGCAACATTTAATCCGCGCAGCCTGTGAAGCCTACGCCACGGCACCGGGCCGGAAACGAAAATTCGATCTTCATGAACCTGCCTGAGTCTCCTTCAGCCCAAGCCTATTATTTTCTGCCGGCGCCTTCAGCGCCGAAAAATGACCGCCTGGTTGAGCACTGGCGCGCTCCATTTGCAGATGCTGTCGGTTTCATTTAGTTCCCGGGTGATTGAGACGGTTTCTAAATCAGCGCCCCCCTGATTTTCGCTGCTAGTACGCGGTGCTCTTCGCATCCAATCGTTTCGACCGGCGGTTGCGGCTCGGAAAAATCCGCCTGAGCGCACGCGCGTTCGATCCGCTCCAGCGATTCTTCCCACTCGGCTTCGTCAAATTGATTTTCTGTTCGCGCTTTTTCCACCGCGGCGATCGCGGGCGCCACCGCGGACCAGTCGTGGCACAGCATGGCGATATCCGTCCCCGCGCGCAGCGTCTGCACCGCGGCCTCGCCCGGCGCATATCGTTTGGCGATTGCGCCCATCCCCAGATCATCCGCAAGAATCACGCCGCGAAATCCCATGTGCCGCCTCAGGATGCCATGGAGCACCACTCGGGAAAGCGACGCGGGATTTTCCGGATCGATTTGCGGCAGCAGGATGTGCGCGGTCATCATCGTCGGGCATGCCGGCCGCGACCGCCGCGGCGAAGGGAACCAGTTCCGTGGATTCCAGGCGCTCCATCGTCCCGCTGGAACACGGGCAAATCCAGATGCGGGTCCACGGCGGCGTCCCCGTGGCCGGGAAAATGTTTCGCGCAGGAAAGCACGCCTCCCGCCCTCAATCCTTTATCAAATGCGACGCCCATCCGCGCGACCGCCAGCGGATCGGCGCCGAAACTGCGGTCTTTCGTCACCGGGCTTTCCGCGTTCACATGCAAATCCAGCATCGGCGCAAAATTCAGATTGCATCCCGCGGCGCGAAGCTCCGCGGCCATGGCCCGCGCGATTTCTTCCGCCAACTGCAAATCGCCGGCGCGGCCAAGTTCCGCCGCCGAGGGCCACACCGTGAACGGTTCGCGCAGGGCAAAGCGCGTTCCGCCCTCCTGATCGATCCCGATCAGCACCGGACGCCCCGCGGCGCGACGAATTTCCGCCGTGAGTTTCCGGAGTCCTTCGACGGCTCGAATAATTGCGCTGGTAGAGAACCACGCCCGCAAGCCCGCGCGCAAGATATTCCGCAAGTTCGGCGGGCAGGGAATCGCCCTGAAACCCCAGAAGGAAGCGTGCAAGTACGGAATCACGCGCTGTGCTTTCGGGATGAGTCCGAGTATTCATCTGATATGATTCGCGCGGCGCGGAAAAATCCGCTGGAAGCAAAAGGCTAACGGGAGAAGGGGAGCAAGTCAAAGTGAGAATCGAATCAAGGGCACCGACGCGGATCGACTCTGGCCGGGGGCACGCTGGATATCTGGCCGTTGTACCTGTTTCACGAAGGCGCGCTGACCGTGAATTGCGCGATCACGCGATACGCATCCTGCACGATCGAAACCGCGCCGGAAACTTCGCGCCGCATCGTTCTGATTTCGCGCGACACCCGCCGCAGGGAATCGTTTGCGTCCTTCGACGCGCTTTGCCGCGCGCGCCGCTACAAGCTTCCGCTGCTGGCGCATCTGGTGAAGTTTTTTCGGCCGGCAACGGCTTTCACCCTGACCACCGATTCCGAAGCTCCCGCCGGAGCGGGCATCGGAGGCTCGTCCGCGATGGCCGTGGCCATCTGCGCGGCGCTGGACCGGCTCACCGGAGCGGGCTCACGCCGCGAAGACTGGATTCACATCAGCCGCGACATCGAAGCCGTCGTCATTCGCGTTCCCACCGGCACGCAGGATCACTATCCCCCGGCCTTCGGCGGCGCGGCGGCGATCGTCCTTGCGCCGGGCGGCGAACGGCGCGAAGCGCTCGGATGCGATCTCGACGACCTCGAACGCCGGCTGGTGTTGTGCTACACGGGCAAGCCGCGGCAACACGGCATCAACAACTGGGAAGTCTTCAAGCGGCACATCGACGGCGACCGTCGCGTGGCGGCAAATCTGGAAAAAATTTCGGTCATCGCGCGGCAGGTGCGCGCCGCGATCGAGCGCGGCCAGTGGAGCGAACTCGGCCGCCTGATTCGCGGCGAGTGGGAATTCCGCCGCCGCAATCTGAAAACAATTTCGACGCCGCTGGTCGACCGCATCATTTCGTCCGCGCGGCGCAACGGCGCGCTCGCCGGAAAAATTTGCGGCGCGGGCGGCGGAGGCTGCCTTACGCTGGTGATCGATCCGGAAGCGCGCGCGCGAGTCGAAAAAGCGGTCACCGCCGCCGGCGGAACCCTGTTGCCCTTGCAAATTGATCGGGAAGGTGTTTTTCTTAAAGTCTCCTGAGGAGGGAAACCCATGAAAAAGCGTATTATCCATGGCCGTGTTCGGTATCGCGGCGCTGGTCTCGGCCGCGGCGGTGTTCGCGCAGTCGCCGAAAGGATGGATGGTGCGGTCCGATCACAGCATGGAAGCTTCGGATCCGGACGCCGCCGGCGCCGTCAAATTTGTGACCATGGGCTCGGGCTTTCACGCCACCAATCCCATGGCGGCCATCTTCTGGAATCCGGCGAATACCGCCACCGGGGACTACACGCTCAAGGGCAAATTCTCGCTGGTCAAGGCAGGCGGCTACAACGAATATTACGGCCTGATCTTCGGCGGCAGCGAACTCAACGCGGCGGCGCAAAGCTACATCTATTTCATGGTGACCGACGACGGCACCTACCTCATCAAGCGCCGAGCCGGCGCCTCCGACCAGGGCCTTTCGCCAAAGACCCCGAACGACGCGGTGAAGAAGCCCGACTCCACCGGCAAGTGCACCAACGAACTCGAAGTTCGCGTGAAAGGCGACAAAATCGAATTTGTCATCAATGGGACGGTAGTCACTTCCATGCCGAAAACTTTTCCGGCGCGCTAAGACCGACGGCATTTACGGCATCCGCGTCAACCACCAGCTCGAAGTGCAGATCGACGATTTCGGCGTATCGAAAATGTAGCTGGCAGGACGGGCACTCTTGCCCGCCCGGTCTCGATGAGCCACGCCGTGCACTAAAACGGACAGGCAGGAGTGCCTGTCCTACGGGAACCGTATGGCGGGCTGATGTATCGTTAGTGGTAAAATGAAGCTGTCAAAGGTGCTGAATGCTCCGCCTCGCCTCCATGATGGCCACGGCAGCGCTCTTGTTGAGCGCGGATGTGCCTGGAGTGATGCGTATGCGCCCCGCCAGCCAGCCCGTTGTTTTTCCCTCCGATGCGAGTCTGCCCGTGTTGCCGGACATGCCTCCGGCAAGACGGTACCGGGCCAAATCGCACACAAAAAATACGCTCAGAGACAAACAGCGCCGCGCCCGCAAAGGCCAAGGACTCGCGTCTGCAGCCCGAGTCGCGTCTGGCGCTGGTCCGCTTCGTCGACGGAGAATTCGCGCGCGTGCTGCAGCCCGATTCCCGCCGGGAAAAAGGGGCTGCACGTGAAGGCCGGAGCTTCCGTCGATGACCGCGTCTTGCACGCGACCCTGGGCTCGTCCGGATCCGCCATCAATCCGGGCGACAGCGCGCAGATCACCAGCCTGGAATTCAAGGATCGCCAGATTGTGGTGGACATCAACGGCGGCGGCCGCGGAAAGACGAAGCTGCGCGACCGCATCCACATGGAAGTGGGCGGCATGCCCACCATGACCACCAGCCAGGCTCCCGTGAACACCAACGCGGGCGCGACCGTCTATCTGGATTTTGACAAGCCCCTGCCGGACATGACCCCCGACGATTTGAAGCAATATCTTTCCAGCGTGCTCGATTTTTCCAGGCAGCATTCCGCCGCCGTGCAATGGATCGATACGCTCCCTCCTGAAATCCAAAGCGCGATTGCCGATAAACGGCCCGCGGTCGGAATGGATCACGAAATGGTTCTGGCGGCCCTTGGGCCGGCCCGACCGCAAGGTCCGCGAAAAGGAGCCCGACGGCACCGAAAGCGAGGATTGGATTTACGGCAAGCCGCCGGCCAAAACCGTTTTCGTGAAATTTGAGGGCGACAAAGTCACGCAAGTCGAGCAGTTCCCGCAGTAGTCCCCGCGAACTTATGAAAATTCGTCGAAATTAATCTCTTCCTGCGCCTCTCTCATTTGCGCGCGCTGTCCTTGCTGCCGGTGGTGCTCCTGGCGGCATCGGTCTGCGCGGCGCAATCGTTCGATCCGGTCATCGAGGTTCCCAACCCGCCGAACACGCCCGCGCAGCAATCGAAACCCTACGTCATTCTGGTTTCGCTCGATGGTTTCCGCTACGACTATGCCGACAAATACGGCGCAAAAAATCTGCTGGCGATGGCCGCGCGCGGCGCCAGCGCTCCCGAAGGCATGATTCCCTCGTATCCTCTCTGACTTTTTCCAATCACTACACGCATCGTGACCGGGCTTTACCCCGAGCATCACGGCATCGTCGCCAATAATTTTTACGATCCCGTCGCGCAAAGAACGCTATAGCTACCAGGATCCAAATTCCGACTCGACGGAAGCTGGTATGGCGGCACGCCGCTCTGGGTGCTGGCCGAAAAACAGGGAATGCGCTCCGCCTGTTTCTTCTGGCCCGGCTCCGAAGCGGAAATTCAGGGCAAACGGCCCAGCTACTACATGCATTACGATCCCAAGTTTCCCGGACGAGAAGCGCGTCGATCAGGTTCTTGCCTGGCTGCAGCTTCCGCCGGAACAGCGGCCGCATTTCATTACCCTCTATTATTCCAACGTGGATTACGCCGGGCACAACTTCGGCCCCGATGCCCCGGAAACGGCCGAGGCCGTCAGGCATCGTGGACGAAATGATCGGAAATCTGGCGGATGGCATTGCAGTCGCGGGCTTGCCGGTGGACCTCATCGTCGTCTCCGATCATGGCATGGAAACGGCGTGCAAGGAGATTGGTACCTATCTGGACCAATTGGCCGATCTCTCGTCATTTTCAGGTTGCCGGAGACGTCGGTGACGACGCTGCTGTACGCCGATTCCGAGGCGGCCGCGGAAAAAGCCTATGAGGATTTGCGCGGGCGCGAGCGACAAATTCAAGGTGTACCGCCGCGCGAACGCCCCGCGGCATCTGCACTTACGACGCCAACCCGCGCGAGGGCGATCCCATCGTTGTGGCCACCGGCCCGTCCTACATTCGTGGCGCACGATGCTTTGTCGTTCGGAGATCCGCCGGATACCGACCCGCGGCCAGCACGGCTACGATCCCCTGCACGTTGCCGTCCATGAAGGCCATTTTCTATGCGGCCGGCCCCGATATCCGCGCCGGGGTCACGGTCAAGCCCTTTGAAAACGTGGATGTCTATCCCCTGATCGCCAGGATTCTCGGCCTGAAAACGGGCACGATCGATGGCCGTCTTCGCATCCCTTGCAGCCGATTTTGGCAAAGCATTCCCAGAACTGACGGTATCGACACATCCGCGTGGGAAATCCGGCGAATCCTTTTGACTTTTCATGCGTGTCCCACCTAGCATTTCAAATTCGAGCTGCGTATGGCAAGCTGTGCTTACGACTTTGCGATCTCACTCCTCCGGAGGATTCATGCCGATCAAAGTGGGAATCAACGGCTTCGGCCGCATAGGGCGAAACATCGTGCGCGCGTCGCTGGGAAATTCGGCGATCGAGTTTGTCGCCGTGAATGACGTCACCGACTCGAAAACGCTGGCGCACCTGCTGAAATACGATTCCGTCCTGGGCAATCTGCACCAGAAGGTGACCCACACGGACGATTCCATCGCCGTCGACGGCAAGAGTTTCCGCGTGTTCAAGACCAAAGATCCCGCCGAGATCGACTGGACGTCGGTGGGCGCGGAAATTGTCATCGAGTCGACAGGCCTGTTCACCAAGGCCGCCGACGCGGCCAAACACAAGCGCGGCAGCGTAAAAAAAGTCATCATTTCCGCGCCGGCCACGGGCGAAGATATTACCCTGGTCCTCGGCGTGAACGACAAGATGTACGATCCCGCCAAGCACCACATCATTTCCAACGCCTCCTGCACCACCAATTGCCTCGCTCCAGTCGCCAAGGTGATTCAGGACACTTTCGGGATCAACTGCGGCACGATGACCACGATCCACTCGTACACCAACGATCAGAAGCTTCTCGACCTGCCGCACAAGGATCTGCGGCGCGCCCGCGCGGCGGCTCTCTCCATGATTCCGACCTCGACCGGAGCGGCCAAGGCCCTGAACCTGGTCATCCCGGAACTGAAAGGCAAGATGGACGGCTACTCGATTCGCGTCCCAACGCCCAACGTGAGCGTGGTGGACGTCACCGTGTTCACCGACAAGCCGGTGACGGTCGAATCCGTGAACGCCTCGCTGAAACGCGCCGCCGACGGCCCCATGAAAAACGTCCTCGAATATACCGAGGAAGAACTGGTCTCCGCCGATTTCAAAGGCAATCCGCATTCCTCGATCGTGGATTCCGGCTACACGCGCGTGGTGGGCACGAATTGCGCCAAGGTCCTGGCCTGGTACGACAACGAGTGGGGCTATTCGAGCCGCTGCCGGGACCTGATCCAACTGCTGGCGTCGAAGCTGTAGGAAAATGTGATTCGTAAATCGTCATTTGTGATTCGTGACGTACTGCATCGCGTGGGTTCCAGTAGGGCAGGCTTCAGCCTGTCGGGTTTAATTACAAAAATGGCCGATCCGCTGGAACCAACCCCCACAGGCTGAAGCCTGTGCCACCAGGCCCGGCCCAGAAATTGCGCCACGCGCCGTGCGCAATCCGCCGTGCACCGCGCGCCGTTCGCGAGACGCTTTGTGGGTCGCGGCTTCAGCCGCGACATTCCGAATGCCGCGAGAAGGGCTTTAGCCCCTGGCGCATTTCTCGGCATTTTCCGGTGGACGATCATATTTCCAATTCACTTGCGGCCTATCGCATAAACCCATGACCAAACTTTCCATTCGCGACCTGGAACTTTCCGGCAAGCGCGTATTCATCCGCGTGGATTTCAATGTGCCCCTGGAGGGCGGCCGCGTCACCGACGACACGCGCATCCGGGAAACGCTGCCGACGCTCGCCTTCGCGCGAACCCGCGGCGCGCGCCTCGTGCTCGCCTCCCATCTGGGCCGGCCCAAGGGCAAGCCCGATCCGAAATACACGCTCAAGCCCGTCGCGGCCAAGCTCGCCGAACTTCTCGGCGCGCCGGTGGACTTCGCTCCGGATTGCGTCGGCGCCGACGCCGAAACAAGAAGCCGCGCGCTCGCCAATGGCGGCGTGCTCCTGCTGGAAAACGTCCGCTATCACCCCGAAGAAGAAGCCAACGACGAAAATTTCTCGCGGCAACTGGCGGCGCTCTGCGACGGCATTTTTGTCTGCGATGCGTTCGGGTCGGCCCACCGCGCGCACGCCTCGGTCGTGGGCATCACGCGATTCGTGAAGCAGGCCGCGGCGGGATTGCTGATGGAGCGCGAGCTTGCCTACCTCGGCAAGGCCCTCTCCAATCCCGAGCGGCCGTTCGTGGCCGTGCTCGGCGGCGCGAAAGTTTCCGACAAAATCGAAGTGGTCGAAAACCTGATGCGCGTCGCCGACTCCATGCTGATCGGCGGCGGCATGGCCTACACGTTCCTGAAATCGCAGGGCTTGGCCATCGGAAATTCGCTGGTCGAGGCCGACAAACTGGACCTGGCGCGGAAATTGATTGCCGAAGCGAAGCAGCGGAATTTCCG
Organism: Terriglobia bacterium; assembly: GCA_963779275.1. Classification (GTDB taxonomy): domain Bacteria; phylum Acidobacteriota; class Terriglobia; order Acidiferrales; family UBA7541; genus Palsa-360. The sequence goes on along the minus strand of CAVZXL010000008.1, from coordinate 149,283 downwards.
GCTGCTGCTGCCGAGCGATCATGTCCTGGGCGCGGAATTCAAGGCGGATACGAAAACGCAGATCACCAGCGTCATTGCGACCCCCGACGGTTGGATGGGCCTGGACATCGGGCCCGAGACGGTCGCGAAGTTTGGCGATGAATTATCGCGCGCCAAAACCATCGTGTGGAACGGCCCCATGGGCGTGTTCGAGATGCCGGCATTCGCGAAAGGCACGCTGGAAATCGCGCGCGCGGTCGCCGCCGCCACGGCCAAGGGCGCAACGTCCATCGTCGGCGGAGGAGATTCGGTGGCCGCGATCCACGCCGCCGGCCTCGCCGACAAGGTCTCGCACATCTCCACCGGCGGCGGCGCATCCCTCGAATTTCTTGGCGGACGGAAACTGCCGGGCGTCGAAGCGCTGACCGATAAGGGTTAGGTCGAAAGCAGAAAGCAAAAGCAAAAGCTTTAACACAGAGAACACAGAGGGGCACAGAGAAGAGCAGAGAAAGGCAAGTTCGAACGACGGATATGGACCGTGCGCTGAACTTGAAGGATCAGTTGAATAGCGGTCCCGAAGTCTCTGTTTTTCTCTGTGCCCCTCTGTGTCCTCTGTGTTAAAGCTTTTAAGGTTTTGGTTTCAGGTTCAGGCGCAAGGTCTCTCCCTCTGCAGGAAAAGAAAGAGGCGCGATGCGACGACCGGTAATCGCAGGAAACTGGAAGATGTTCAAGACGCAGGCGGAAACGCGCGCCTATTTCGCGGCGCTGGCCCCGCTGGTGGCCGCCTCGACGCATTGCGACATCATCGTCGCCCCGCCCTTCACGGCGCTGGCCGCCGCCGGTCGATGCCGCCAAGGGCACCGCCATTTCGATTTCCGCGCAAAACATGTACTGGGAATCCGAAGGCGCCTTCACCGGCGAAATTTCTCCCGGGCATGCTGGTCGAAGCAGGTTGCCGCGCGGTGATCATCGCGCACTCCGAGCGCCGCCAATTCTTCGGCGAAACCGACGAGCGCGCCAACAAGAAAGTAAAAGCGGCGCTGGCCGCGGGGCTCACCCCCATTTTATGCGTGGGCGAAACTCTGGCCGAGCGCGAAGCGGGCAAGACCGAGGAAGTCCTCGATCGCCAATTCAAAGGCGGCACCGCCGCGTTGACCGGTGCCGAGTTCTCGCGTATCATCCTTGCTTACGAACCGGTTTGGGCGATTGGCACGGGCCGCACGGCGACGCCGGAAATGGCGGCCGATGCGCACCGGTTCTTGCGGCAGCAGGCAGCGGCGGGTTTTTCCCCCGAACGCGCGGCCGGGCTCAGAATCCTCTACGGCGGCAGCGTCAAACCCGACAATTGCAAGGGATTGATGGCGCAGATCGAAATCGACGGAGCGCTGGTCGGCGGCGCCAGTCTGAATCCCGAGGCCTTTGCCTCGATCGTGAATTTCTGAAGGGCCCGATTTTGAATTTCTTGAAGGGTAGGAACGGCAATGCCAAAAGAAGTGAAATGGGCGATATCGCTGGCGGTGGGCGCGGGCCTGCTGTTTTTGGGCTGGAAAGTGTATTTCCTGCTGGTCACGCTGCACGTGCTGATTTGCGGGCTCTTGATCATCGTGATCATGCTGCAGAGCGGCGAAGCGGCGGACCTGGCGGGAGCGTTCGGCGGAGCGGGGAGCCAGACGGCTTTCGGCCCGCGCGGCGCGGCCACGTTTTTTCCAAGGCCACCACGTGGTGCGCCATCATGTTCATGCTCACGTCCATGGCCCTGACCATGCACCAGAATACGGTCGTGGCGTCCGCCGGCAGCTCCGTGCTGCAGCAATTCTCGAAGACGTCGAAGACTCCGGCGCCCGCGGCTCCGGCTGCTCCAGCGGGTCAAGTTCCGCGTCCGCTCCAGCCGCTCCGGCTCCGGCCCCTGCGGCGCCCGCTTCACCGGCGCCTGCTCCAGCGCCGTCGAAGTAAGTTTTTCTGTTTAAACTCGCGGCCCTTGCATTCCGGCCGCAGGCAAATCGTTTCTTCATCACCTCTCGCGGAAGTGGCGGAACTGGCAGACGCACCATCTTGAGGGGGTGGCGCCGTAAGGCGTGGGGGTTCGAATCCCCCCTTCCGCACCAAAATATAACCGTCCTGTTTTCAATATATTACAAATTGGCGAAGCTTTATTGTACACGGTCGTTGTTGTGTATCGTAATGGCCCGAGATTGGGTCATCCGTTTCCGTTTGAAAGATAGTACTACCAAGCGTAAATTTGCTTGAAGTGTCCGCGCTCCTCGACGACCTCATCAGCCTCGCTATCGACGGCAGCCAACCATTGCCGGACATTTTGCGAAAGTGTCTCCTGTTGGGACATGAGCTGAAGAACCAGCAGCTAAAGGATTGGGCAAATCAGGAGCTCAACGGCTACAAATCTGAGAAGGATGTCCCCGAGTCCAGAATCATTCCAGCGTTGGCAAGAGGTAATTTCATCGGACCGCTTCGTGCGCAATTCAACCATTATCTGATTCCTTCTATTGCCCTTGAAGAAAAACATCGGGAATTTGCCGAACGTGTCTATCTGGCCCAATCAGTAAGCGCATATGCAGATGTTCTCAAAGAGAGGGATGCCAAGTCCGCCGGCGGTCAGCTGACATTTAATTGGGACCCAAACATGGTTGCCTATTATCAAGATAAGTTGATGCAGGGAGGATTTATTTGTCATTCCGCTTGGCAAGAAATACCCGTGAGCGCCCTCGCGGAGATGTTAGACACAATTCGCAACCGGACTCTCAACATGGCACTGCAAATCAAAGATGAACTCGGAACTTCGTACACCAACCTTCATAGAATAGAGCCGGGCGAGACTGAGAGCAAGATCCAGAGCATCATTTTCCAGAATATTGGGGGCAGCGCAAGCGTTGCATTCGATCAAGCGAAGGTGGATGCATCGCAACACCAGACTGTCATAGTCGTTGGTGATCGCAAAGGTCTAGACAGAGCCTTAACGATTGCTGGTCTGGGCAAGCTCGACCTGGATGCCTTGACTGACGCAATCCAGACTGATGGTGAAAAACCGGGGAACAAAGTCGGCGAGTGGATTAAGAAGAACGCCTCAAAGGTTCTCGCTGGCGGGGTGAATGTGGGGGCGCACATAGGGCAGGAAATCCTGACCGCGTGGATTAAAGCGCACTATGGCATGTGACCCACAGCCTGCTTAGCTAAGTGCAGCCGCTATTTGGATTAACCTTAAATCTCTGTACTCGCAACTCATAGGGCTCCAACACAGGACGTGGCCTGTTCTCACGCATGCACAAACAGGACATGGCCTGGTTTAAGTTGCACTAATACAGGATATAGCCTGGCTCTGTTGACATCCTCAAGAAAGGTTAGCGATGCCTCAGGCGGTACAGATTGAAACTCAATCCGAGCAGCAGAGCTTGACGCTTTTGCGTGCGCAGCGAGCGGCCCGGCGCACGAGCCGAGAGCTTGCGCTTTACCGAACTGAAAAGGCTCTCGATCAGGGATCGGCGTCGGTAGAGCCGTCGCGGAAATGTCCGCCGCATTTCGGCGCGCACCCCATGGATGTGCCAGGTTTTCTTTCCACGTTTGGCGGGGATCACACTGCGCGCCCCGAGTTGTTGCCGGATGTAGATGTGGTTCCTCTCGCTGTCGAACTCGGCGTCGGCCAACACCAGCCCGATGCGCGTCTGCTCGGAAGCGGCTTGGACGACCGCTGGCAAATTCGCACAATCGTTCCACGGACCGCGTCGCGCGATTTGCGACAACACAAATTGCTGATCCAGATCCACCACGACTACCCACTTCAGCCAGTGCCGCCACGGCAGCGGTTTCTGCCCGTGATGATGCATGCGCCGCACAAAGAATGTGCTGACCGCTCCCTGCGCCAAGCCCGTCGCATCGACCGCAACGCGGGCTCGCCGCCGTCCTTTTCTGCGCGTGCCGCGCAGCCGACGCACTGTCTCGCCGACCGCGCGGTCGATGACCTGGTCGTCCAAACGTTGCAGAAAGCGATACAGAGTCGTGAAATCGGGAACGCTCACCAGCCCCAGCGCCTGGCGCAATTCGCGATGCTCGCCCAGCCGCACTTCGGCTTCGCGAAAGGTCCAGTCCTCGTAACGCATCAGGCAGAGAATGGCCAGCAATTGCGGTTGCGTGAACTGGTGCTTGCTGAAACGGCTTCGGTAACGCGGAAGCACCGCCCGGCAGACCTGCAGGGCGATGCGAGCAAACGGCAGGAGTCCGACTTCGGCCATCGCACCTCCTGTCTCGGTAGCAAACAACAATTTCAACCGATCTTGTATCTCGAATTTTCATTGTCGTAACGAGGATGTCAACAGAGCCATATAGCCTGTAAGCAACTCGGATCTTATGGAATGGACTTATCATTGGGAGTTCGGGTATCTCCGCGCATTTCGATAGCATCGCCTATTTCTTCTTCATGAATCCATCGAAGTACGCGATGGAATCCTTCACCACCTGCAACTGGATCGGGTCGGGCGCGTAGACGCCTTCCTTGTTCCGCCGCACGAAAATAAATCCGTGTTCGTCGTGATCGTAGGATTTCCACTCGACCTGCTTGCCGGCCTGGCGCAGCAGTTCGTAGTTGGCGCGGAAGATGGCCTGATTGTGGTCGCGGTCGCGGCCCTGGACGCGGATGGGCGTCTTGATCGACGCAATCCGCTCCATGGCCACGCTCATATCGATCTGCGTGAGAACTTCCTCGGTCGATTTCTTCTGCATTTCCTCGGTGTTGACGGGAAACGTTTCCGGGGGCGCGGGCTCGCCCGGCTTGCGCGGCGGGGATTTTCGCGCCAGAAATTCGCCGGAGGCGGGTTCGCTGGCGATACCGGCGCGCAGGCCGTCGTATTCGCTGGTGATTTTCATCAGCATTTCGCCGCCGTGGCTCAATCCCACGTAGCCCACGCGATCCGGATCGACGAACGGCAGCGTCTTCACGTACTTGATGATGGAGATGGCGTCTTCATATTCCAGCGGACCGCGGTTAAACAATTGCCGGCCTTCGCGCTGTTTTTCCACCAGGCGCGTGCCATAGCTGTTGTTCACTTCCGCACGGTATCTCATCCAGGCCACGGCGTATCCGGCCTTCAGGAATTGCTCCTGCGTCCAGCTTCCGTTTTGCGTCCATTCGCGGATCCACCGCACGCCCATGCCGCCATTCATGTGCGCGAACAGGATGATGGGAAACGGGCCGTTGCCCGGCGGTTTTCGCAGGCCGATGGGCGCGTACAATCCGTCCACGGTTTCCACGTAAATAATTTGCACCGGAATGTTGGAACCTTTGACCGGCTCCATGACCGAGGTGACCGGGCTTTTCACCGGCTCGGTAAAGAAAATGTGTTCCGGGTCGATGCTGGCGTTGCCGCCATTGCCTCCCCGAGGATTGCTGGGCAAACGCCGCGGGTGCGGCAAGCAGCGCCGCGAATGCGGCGAAAAGAAATATCTTGCGCATGGAGCCTCCTCAAACCTGCTGCAAAATCCCAATGGGGAGAAATAACCGCACGCAGTCTACACTAGAGGAACATTTCCAAAAGCGAAAATTCTCGATTCCCCAGCGCACACCGCCGCTCGTGTATCGTGGTTTTGCTCCACAAACGTCTTGCCAAACACAGGGACCCCTTATACGCTCCCTCCTGCGAGCTTTCCCTTGACACGCCAGCAGCGCGACCCTTCGGCCTGCAATTTCACGGCCCAAACACGCCGTGCGCGATGAACCGGGAGCAAGCGAAAGTTCCGGGTAGGCCGGAGATTCAGAGGAAGTTGTTTTGGGGGAGGAGCAATATGAAGAAAGCAAGCTTGATGATTTTGATGTTGGTCGTTGGCGTGACCGTTGGCGTCCGAATTTCCGGCAGGTTGTCGCCCGTGCAGGGCCAGGCGAAACCCGGAACAGGTTTTGCCGCCGTCCCGGGACTCGAGGGCGGGCAGGATCTCACCGGCGCGTACGAAGTGGTGAAGAACTGGCCGAAGGACGTCAGCACGCTGCCCGGAAATGAAAAATGGACGTACGGCGCGGGCGAAAGTGTCTTTGCCGAAAGCCCAAATCGAATTTATGCGTTATATCGCGGGGAATTGCCGAAGATGGCGCCGCCCAAGCCCATGCTGCTGCCGCAGGCCGGACCCAGCATCAGTTATCCGGTCGCGGGCTTCTGGCGCGATGCCACCACCGCCTCGCTGCCCGGAACCGGCGGCACCGATGAAGATACGCGCGAATGGCTTACCTCCTGGGAAGGAAAATCTCCGGACCTTGGCATCAAGGGTCCTCCATACCGCGAACTGGATCGTGACGCCAAGTGGGAGAACTGCCTGATCGTCTACGACGGCGCGGGAAACATCCTCGAGACCTGGAAGCAGTGGGACAAGCTCTTCCGCCGTCCTCACTCGGTCTACATCAGCCCCTACGATCCCGATAAGAACGTCTGGGTCGTCGACGACAACATGGACGTCATCTACAAATTCACGCATGACGGAGAAAAGCTGCTGCAGACGATCGGAACGCCGGAAATTCCCGGCGAGGACGGCAATCACTTCAACCGCCCGACGTATCTCGATTGGTTGCCGGACGGCACATTTTTCGTTTCCGACGGCTACACCGGAACGCGCGTCGCCAAATTCGACAAAAACGGAAAATTCCTGATGCAGTGGGGCACCAAGGGCGGTCCGCGCCGAGGAGGCAACGAGCCGGTCGAGACGCGTCCCGGATATTTCAGCAACGTGCATGGGATCGCCGTCGACCTGAAGACCCGCCACGTGTTCGTGAACGACCGCAACAATCACCGCATTCAGGTATTCGATGAAAACGGCAAGTATCTTTACGAATGGAAGATCAATACGGAGCCTTCCAGCCTTCACTTGCTCTACATCGGATCCGGAAATACCATCTGGACCTTCGATCGCACCACGAACAAAATGGTCGAGTACGATCTGCAAGGCCACCTGCTTTACACCTGGGGAAGCATGGGGCCTTATCCGGGATTCCTGTGGGGAGTGCATGGTGTGAGCGTGGATACCGAGGGTAATCTGTATGTCGCGGAAGTGGACTCCGGCCGCATTCAGAAGTTCACGCCGAGGCCCGGAGCCAATCCCGAATTCCTGCTGGCCAAGCCGGTCAAGACGGTCTGGAAGTAGCCGCGAAATAGTACCGCAGGCTGGGCGGGCCGAGATTTGCAGCGGCCTGCCCAGCCTGTTTTTTCGTATGGGCATCCATTGCGTTCCGCCACGGCGGACGCCCGTCCTACAAAAATCTGGGAGATGATTTTATGAAATTGAAAATTTCGGAAATTCGTTTCGCTGTCCTGTTCGCTCTCGTTCTGGGAACTTCGCTCGTTGCAAGCGCGCAAAATAATTCCAAGGGCCTTCCGCCCGCGTCGATCCCCACGTTTTCCACCGACGACGTGGCCCGCACCGGATTCTTCTATGCGGGCGGGAAATATGTGGGCGCGCCGGGCAAGGAAGTAATGGACGGCGCCGAATACGTGGAAGTGATGGTGCCGAAAAAAATTCGCCATCCGTATCCGATCGTGATTTTCCACGGCGCCGGGCAGACCGGCACGGACTGGCTGCAGACTCCCGACGGCCGCGCGGGCTGGGCGTATCTTTTCCTGAAAGCGGGCTACACCATTTACATGGTGGATTACCCGGCGCGCGGGCGCTCGGCGTACGTCCCGGAAGTGGATGGCCCTCTGACGATTCGCACCGCGCCCAATCTGGAACAGGTGTTCACCGACATCGGCGCGCAAGGCGATTGGCCGAACGCCAAAAAGTTTACCCAATGGCCGGGCGACGGCCCGAATAAGGGAAAGATGGGCGATCCCATCTTCGATAATTTCGCAAAGACGCAAGTGCAATTCTTGGCGGGCGGCAAACAGGCGCAACTGAATCTGGATGCGCACGTCGCGCTGCTGGACATGATCGGCACGCCCGTCATTCTGCTCACGCATTCGCAGGGCGGCGAGTTCGGCTGGCAAGTCGCGGATGCGCGCCCGAATCTGGTGAAAGCCATCATCACCGCCGAGCCGGCCGGGCCTCCGATCCATGGCGTCAATATCGCGAAGCTGGCGTATAACCAAAATCCGAATCTCAGCTGGGGCGTGACCTCGCTCCCGATGCATTACGACCCTCCGGTGAGCGATCCCGCCGACTTGCAGCCCGTGCTTGAGGAAAAATCCGACGGGCCCGATGTGGTCCCGTGCTACCTGCAAAAAGAACCCGCGCACAAACTGGTCAACCTCAAGGACATTCCCGTCCTGGACGTTTCCGGCGAAGCCAGCTATCACCGCGTGTTCGATTCCTGCATCGCCAAGTGGCTCAATCAGGCAGGAGTGAAGACCGAGTTCGTGAAAATGGAAGATGTCGGACTGACCGGCAACGACCACCAGATGATGATGGACAAGAACAGCGACGCGATCGCCAGGTATTTCTTGAGCTGGCTCGACAAGCACGTGCGCTAGCAAGGAAGGAAGGCTGGCGCGGTTTTCTGTCCAAACAGAGAATTGCCGCCTGTTTTCTTTGCAGTTCAGGCGACCGCTTTGAACTGAATTTTTGCATACACGCCCAGAGACGAAAGAATTCTGAGCATCAGGTCCGTTGAAATATCGGCTGTGTTCCGGTTCACCAGTGCGGTAACCCTGGTTCGCGAAGTTCGCGCAAGCCTTGCCACCTGGGCGTGCGTCAGCTTTTTATCCTTGATCACCTGGACGATTTTGTCGTTCAGGTCGCTCCGGATCTCTATTTCAAGTCCGTCCGCCGGAGATAGGCCCAATACCTCCGCGAGTTCTTTTGCCGACCGGGCAACGATCGCCTTATTTTTTTCCGTTTAGCACCTCCACTCAACGGTACTCTTCCTCGGCATTAATGTCCCAATCTGGGACACCGGTCAAGCCTACCAAATTACTTCCCGTTTATTTCGATTTAGTTGCCCGCGCCGCATTTCTCATGTACATTTTCTTGGCCCCTGCCTAGGACTTGGCGATATGGCGTCCTCTATCGCTGTTGGAGGTTCACGGAAATGCGGCCTCGTCGTTTCCTTTGTGTTTTTCTCCTTTCAGGATTGTTGTGTCCCTCCGGTGTGTTCCAGCTTCACGCGCAAAGCTCCGGTCCTGCATCCGTTCCATTCCCAGGGTGCGGAAGCTTCCGCAGTGTCCCGTCACTGAGGATTCGGATACGCAGGAAGTCGCGGCTATTCCCGGGCCGCTTGCGGTCCTTCATGAGGATGGCTGCGATCAGCCAGAAAGTCTCTCCCGAGGAAGTGCTGCCGCTGCTGGCCCGCAACGTGGTCGCCAACGGATACCAGGATAAGAGGCCGACGGAATATCTGATTCTGGTGAATTGGTACCTGGATCAGGCGCGGGAACTGCAAGCGCTGGCGGGAACCGGCGGAGAAATTCGCGTCTCGAACTGCGAGGAAGCCCAGCCGCTGCTGGCGATTTTCGGGTACCGGCTGCGCCAGCCCTGCGGTCCGGACGCCGCCGTGGAAACGGCCAATGCCAATCGAGCGTTTCTTACGATCGATTCCGGATTTCCGCTGGCGGACCTGGAAGAGACGCTGCGCGGAGGCAAGCCGTTCGTCCTGCCGTATTTTCCCACCAAAGTTCCGGTGCTGTTCAAACCCGGCGATTGGCTGCTGACCGAAAAAGACGCCAAGCGCGGCGTGCTGGACTCCATCCTGCGCGATCCGGTAATGGCCCGGCTCTATTGGGCGCTATCCAACATGGATTCGGAGACCTCCCATCTGCTATGGAAATCGATCGGCCCGAAGAAACTGATTGTTTCGGCTCCGGTGCTGGATTTCTTCGGCAGCCAGATCAGCGTTCGCGGCGGGCGCGTCCTGGTGCCGGGCGGAGCGGCCGCGGAACCGGCCTGGAGGGAATTGGTGGGCGCCAATCCGAGGTCGCCCGCGGAATTCGTAGGCAAGATGCTGGTCAAGGATGACGGTTGGCTGACCGCGTACTTCGACGCGTTATCGCGCGCGGACGCAACGCAGCAAGCCTATTTCACCGAATCGGGGCGGCTAAAGCGGTTCTATGAAGCCTTTCGCGGGCAGGATATTTCGCCCAACCCCACCAGGCATTCCTTCCGCCCGGACCAGGGACTCTTCTTATTGGTATCGCGGCTTGCAGCTGGATCCCACCGGCCAGCCGCATGTGCCCGGGAATGTGGCTCTGTGGAAAGACGTGATGCGGCGCAAATCCGATTCCAAGCTCCTGCGAGAATGGGGCAAGCGAGCAGGCGGGTGGAACAATCCCGAACAGGTGATCGAAGGCATGTTCGGAGTTTCCAGGTTGTCTCTGTCCGCGGGGCCGCTGCAAGCGTTCCTGTCGCTGACCGAGATCGACCGCGGACGCGCTCCCGATCAGCTCTTGAGCGTCGAGACCGATCATTTGCTGGCCGATAAGTTCCAGCGGTTCGGCGACCAGTATCCGATTTTCGCGGAATTTCACGCCCTGAACGATCTCTCCGTGACCCGGTTTCTCGCCGTGGCCCAAAGCCTGGATCAAATTCCGGACCTGCTGCAGCGCACCGACGCGCTGGGCATGTTCCAGGCCAACATCGGGCTCTGGCAAATCCTGGCGCGGCAGGGAGAAATTCCCGACGCAAGCCTGAACGATTCCTGGCAAAAGATCGTCAATCCTTTTGCATCGGTTCGTACTCCCACGCAGATCTTATGTAGCCGGGAGAACCGCGCTGGCCGAATTGCTGCGCGCCTCGACCGGCAAAACGTCGCTTTCCCAGGACCAACTCCTGGCGTTGCTCGCCGGCCCCAATCAATCCAGCAAGGAAGGGCAGCAACTTCGCTCCGAAATGGCCAGCCGCATGGGCCAGGTGATAGACGACCAGCGGCTGGTTTCCCTGGACACGCTGCTGGCCTTGGGCGATGGACTGAATCAAATGGCCAAGGGCAAAGACGTCGGCGACATCCCTGCTTTCTCTCGCCGGCAGAGCTGCGCGAATTCGAGATGCCCAAGCCGCTGTTCACCACGCGCGAGCGCACCGAACTCGCCTCCGGACTCTACAGCAACCGCCACACCGTGCTGCAGATGAAGACCGACTTGACCAAGGTGATTAAAGCGCACGGCAGCCCCGCCGAATTGACCGAGGCGCAGGGACTGCTGGCGCCGTTTTTCAGGGACACGCTTGTGGGGTTGAACTACGCGTATTACGAGCCGCCCGGCGCGCAAATGCTGCACCACAATCCGCTGTATGTCCGCTCGCACGATTTCTCGGGCGGCGACTATTCGGGCGAGGTTGCCGGCGCCGATGCAGCAGACGTGGCGCTCGCCGCGACTGTTCGGGCAGGGCTGGACGGCCAGCGGCGGCGCGCACTTGATCGGCTCGCTCGCCGATTTGCCCTACGTTCTGGCGAAAGTGGAGGAAGATTTCATCGTGCCGCAGAACGTGCAGTCGCTGATCTGGGAGGATCTGGTGCCGGGGTTCATGGCCAGCGCGATCGTGCCGCGATGGTGGAGCGTCTCGCGCACCGAGATGCACGCCGTGGCCCTGTACCAGCGCACCGGCGAGGAGATTCTCACTTCCGCCGCGCAGGATGAAGCCCTGCGGCAGAAGGCCCTGGAAATTCTTTCCGCGCGCATGTTTCCTCAGACACTGGAACAAGTGGAGTCGGCGTTGCGCATCGGGGCATCCGGACGATGCCCTGGCATCGACGACCCCAGCGGAAACTTTCTACCTGGCGAACGAATTTCGCCTCCACGATCCAGCCGACAAGGCCCTTCGCGGGCCTTGCCGGCAAGGAATTGGACGATCTGATCGCGCGATATCCGATCGAGACGAGCTGGGACAGGCTTTCGGACGATTTTGGCGTGCCTCACCCCGCGTTGGCTCAGAACAATTCCCGCGAACTGATGAGCCTGAAGCCCATTCCCGCTTTCCTGGGTTATTCCAGCCGCTTGCTGGCCGAATCCTGGGATTCCAACAATCTGTACTGGGCGCGCCTGGCGGATGAAATGGGATATTCGCCGATGATGCTGAATCAGTTGGTTCCGCAGCTGACCAAGCGCATGGTGGAGCAGACTTTCGCTTCGCACCTGGAGGATTGGCCGGCCGTGCTTCGCGCCATGCGCGAAACCGGAGAGGAATTCCGGCAGGGAAAGATCGCGGGCCTGCCGAAATCGAACCCCGATTCCAGGCTGCAAGACGGTGTTGCGCCGCAGTTTTGAGAGTGCTATAGGCGGTGAAGGCCGTGGATGGCGCGGCGATTGTTGCGCGGCGACGGCGCGGAATTTAGCGGATCGCGCGCGAGGCAAAGTTCCCGCGGCATCTGGATTTCGTTTCTATTTCAAATTTGAAATTTCAAATTTGAAATTTGGGATTTCAGGCCGTCCGCGCGACGCCGTGGTTGCCGGTGTTCGGGCGGTTTCGATCTAGGGGTCGGGGTTCCTGGCAACGCATTCTGGGGTGTTGACGAGGGGCCAATGGCAAAACGATTTGCAATGCTCTCGATGGCGGTTCTGATTCTGCTTTCCGGCCTTGCCGTCTGGGTGGCGGCCGGGCAATCCTCCGCTCAGGACAACGGCGGCAACGTCATTCGCGTGGTCGTGGCCATGGTGCAGTTGAACGTGGCCGTGACCGACATGAAAGGGAATTACGTCACCGGTCTGCGCCCTTCGGATTTCATCATCTCCGAGGACGGCATCCCGCAAAACGTGGCGACCTTCGAGGAAGGCAACGAAGGCCCGCAAAATGTCTCCGCGGCCGCGCTGCCCGCCCCCGAGCCGAAAGTGGAATCCCGCACCGCCAGCCGCCACTGACGCGGCCAGGAAGGAGCGCGCCGCGGCGGCGCGCAATCCGACACCATTGAGGGAATCGCCTCCGCGGTCAGCGGCTCCAACGTGTTCATCCTGTTTGACACCAGCAATTACATGTTTCGCGACCGCGGATTCGTGTTCGCGCAGGATTCCATCGCCGAATTCGTCCGCTCGCTCGATCATCCCTACCGCGTTGCGTTCTACTCGTACAGCCGCGATTTTTTCCGGGCCGCTTCGCTCACCGAGGACCGTTCGGAGGTTCTGCGCGGCGTGCGCTCCACGGTCAATGGCGACGACTCCGCGCTCTACAACGCGCTGTTGATGACGCTGAAGAGACGCCGCGCAATATTCCGGCAGAAAAGTGGTGGTGGTATTTTCCAACGGCCCGGACAATTCCAGCATGGTCGCCCCGGAAGACGTGGATGAACTGGCGCAGTCCGAGGGCATTCCGATCTACATGATCAGCACGCGCGAGGCGAGGCTGGACCCTTCCTCCGCCGCGGTTTTTGCGCGCATGACGGCCAGCACGGGCGGCGAAGCTTATTTTGCGAAGAACTGGAAAGACCAGCGCGACGCTTTCGCGTCGATCCGCGACGACCTCGCGCACCTGTACTTCCTCAGCTACTATCCGCAGCCGAATCCCAATCGCGGGTGGCGCGCGATTACCGTAAAACTCAAGGACCCGAAATTGAAAAAGTATCGCATCCGCACGCGCAGCGGATATCGCCCCATCCCCAGCCATGTCACCGTGGACGCAGGCACGCCGGCCGGGATAACTCCGGAGGATGCAGGAGCTCTTGCCCGGGCAGGAACAGGTGCCGGCGCGGTTCCATAAACCATTCCACCAGTTCAGTTTCCACCCTCCTCACTCGTTGTGTGCCGGCCGCGGCATCTCGCAAGTACAGGTTCCGGCCTTTCTCTGTTTCAAGGACACGCACTCGCGGGCTACTGTCCCTCTGTACAGTGGTATTTTTTCCGCCACCCATCTAAGCTGATTCTGAGTGCTCTATTGAGCCGCTAAGTGTCGGGAGCCCGCCGGAAAAAAAGTGCGGAATCCATCGGGAATCCGCCAATTTGGAATCGCAAATTCTCGGAATCTCCAGACGGGAACGGGGGAAAAGAAATTGGCCGGAAAGAATCCAGCTCGCATTGCTAGCCGCGGCACCAGCCCGGACGGCTCCAAACAGGAACGCAGAAAGAACCCCCGCTTCCTGGTCACGGTACCCATGGAGGCCAGCTGGCGCGGGCCTGACGGAGTGGCCTTCAAGGCCCAGGCGGTCGCCAAGCAGGTTAACGCCAACGGCGGCCTGCTGGAGATGGAAAATTATCCGGAAATGGGCACGCGGATCACGCTCACGAATTTCCTGTCGGCGGAATCGGTGGAGGCGCGCGTGCTGGCCACGCCCCACTCGCGCGAAGGCGTTTCGCACGGGATCATCGTCGAGCTCATTGTTCCGAACGAAAGTTTTTGGGGAGTCAATCTCCAGACCAAGAAAACCAGCGTGGAGTTGCAAAAGCTGGAGAAATCCCTGCGCGCCGAGGGCAGCGATCCGCGCCTGCTCAACGAATTCCGCGACGCGGCCGATTTCATCCGCACCGCCTCGCTGGCCGCGCAGCAACTCCGCGAACGCCAGTTGCACGGGCGCGACGATTCGGAAGTCGCCGCAGTGCTTGTCGCCGAGCGCATTCGCCGCACCGCCAACCTCTGCCTGGAAGTGCTGTCCGATATCGACAACGCGAAAGTCTCCAGCGAAACAAAGGGCGTGGACGACTTGTTTCAATCCCTCGAACAGGTGTGCGACCGCCTGCGGCACCTGCTCAAGAGCCGCGAACCCGGACGCTACGTCACCAGCCGGTCGTAATCCGCCCGCCGGGCCGGCGATCAGAAACGAAACACCACGCCGGTCGACAATCTCAAGCTGTGCTGCGTCCCCCCGAAAAATCGCGTGACCATGTCATCGGCTTGAATCATGCGCCACGAAAACAGCGGCGCGATGCGCAAGTCGACTCCTCCTCCGATGGCTCCGGCGAATGACGTTTGTCCGCCGTTCCCCTGGAAATGCCCGAACCCTCCCAGAACATGCACAAAGGGGAAATTCTGCCCGGAAACGAAACCTGCGGCCCGACCAGGAAATGGAGCGTGCGGGCTTGCGGCTGGGACGGCAAACCGTACTGACTGTCCAGATCCGCGGCAATCCCCACCCACGGAGCCAGTTTGTATTTTCCGGTGATTTCCCAGCCGTTCAAGATTGCGTCCCGGCGTGCCCGGCATAGTGCTCGAACGAATACCCGCCGAATATTTCCACGCTATCCTGCGCCCGCGCGGAAATTGAAAGCAGGAACATGAGGCCCAGCAAAATCGACAGTCTTCGCAGCATGAGAAACGCCTCCGGGAAAGGGGTTGAGTTTCGAATTCGCAACGCTAATTGGCGCAAGAATGCAAGCTGCGGGCAGGGGGGCAGGCCATAAGTTTGGATGCCGGAATCGTCCCGCGCGTCGCCCGCGAATCCGAAACAGGGCCGCGGCCCGGGAGAAATGAAAATTATTTCCACGCTCTTTGTAAAAAGGGAACCGCTTTTTCTCGCGCCGGGAATAGAAAACGAGGGTGCCGCGATTCGATTATCTACTTGAGGGCGCGGAGTTTAACGAATGCAGCGGCGTTTCCAGGCGGAATGGCTTCCTGCGTGCACTCATCACTGCTGAAATGCCGCTCGCATTTCGACGCGCGCAGTCGCATCCAGAGACGCGCGGCAGTGGCCCGGATTTATTGTTGAAAGGGGAGGGAGAAGAAAAGTTCAACTGCTACTTCACATCCTGCGAACGAAGGGGGTTCCATCATGTTCAAGATCAACCGGATTTTTGGGTCGGCTATTCTCGCCACGACTTTCCTGGTTGCGTCGGCAGTTTCCGGATGTGCGGGCCGCGTGCGCGTTTACGACGAATACCATAGCGATTATCACCACTGGGATCGCCACGAGGACGATGCCTATCGCCGCTATCTGGGCGAACGCCACGAAGACTATCGCGATTACAACAAGCTGGACAAGGATCATCAGAAGGATTACTGGAACTGGCGCCACGACCATCCCGATAACGACCGTCACTAAAGAATTCAAGTGAACACTGTGAGCCAGGGATCGCGCGCGCTGCGGAACGGCCGCGCGCGATCCTGGCTCCACGGCTCTTGAGGAATTGCCGTTTGCAGCGGCGACCCCCGCACAACCTCTAGCAGTCCCTCGTCCACAACGTAGTGGAGTGGTATCATTCCTGCGCGTTCGTGCGGCATGGCAACCGCGCGAATGGCCGGCGTCCGACCTGCCGCTCGAAGGGAAGAGTTCCACTGCTGGCCGGTGGCCCTGAAACACGCAATTTACCATGCCGATCGCTTACCGAGCAGCAGCCTGCCGAGAATTTCGGCACGGCTCATCCCGCTTGAAGGAGACGCATCCATGAAGGACCATAATTCGCAAGGCCTGGGTTTCGGCGGCGTGGCCATGATCGCCGCCGCGGTCGGCGCGATCGCGGTCGGCGCATTCGCCATCGGCGCGCTGGCCATTGGACGGCTTGCCATTCGCCGCGTGGTGATCGATAGCGCCAAACTCAAGTCTCTTGAGATTCAGGATCTCACCGTGGCGCGGCTTCATGCCGGCGATGTCACCGTGAGCGGCTCGCTGCGGGTTCCCGGCGGCGCCGGCCGCGAAATCGCGTCCTGAAAAATGCGGCTGAAATGAATTCGTTCGCAAAATTTCACGGATCGTCATGGCATGAGAATCGCTTACGCCGTAGCGCCGTTCAACGAGGCCGTTGTGCGCCTCGGTGCAAGCGTGATTCGCGCTGCGCAGCACATGGAGCAGTGATCCGGGCGAACCGCGGGAGGCAAGAAATGGACACGTCACCAGTGAATGGACCGAAGGCCTCCCTCAGCGACTATCTTGCGGCCGAACGCACCCTGCTGGCATGGATTCGCACGGGTTTGGCCTTTATGGGATTCGGCTTCGTGGTGGCGCGTTTCGGGCTTTTCCTGCAAGAGCTTCAAACCGTTCAACACACTCCCTCAGCGCAGTCTTACGGATTGTCGATTTGGTTCGGAACCGCGCTTATTGCCGCCGGCGTCGCCGTGAATCTGATTTCAGGGTGGCACCATCTGCGGCTCATTCGTAATTTGGACCTGGGAAACGCGACGCGCACTTACACTTCGACCCTGGCGGTCGCCACTTCCGTGTTTCTGGCCGTGGTTGGAGTGGGGATGACGATCTATCTGATTTCAATTCACGACTCGACCCATTCTTTTTTGGGGAAATAGCCGGTGATCCCTATGGCCACAAAAGCGAACAATGGCAATTTGGAGTATTTCCAGCAATTACCCGGTGGACGAAACCCTGGAACGGCTCAAGCGCACGCTTCAAGAGAAAGGAGTAACGATTTTTGCGGTCGTCGACCATTCCGGGGAGGCGGAAAAAGCGGGGTTGAAGATGCCCGCGACCAAACTCGTCATCTTCGGCAGCCCCAAGGCCGGAACGCCCCTCATGCTGGCCGCGCCCAGTATTGCCCTCGACCTTCCGCTTAAGATTCTGATTTCGGAAGATGGCCAGGGAAAAGCCCGGGTTTCCTACAACAGCCCCGAGTACTTGCTGGAACGCCATGGCCTGCCGGAAAAGTTTCTGCAAAACATCGCCGTCGTGGCGACGCTGGCAGCCGGCGCCGCAAATTAATTCCTCCCGCCGCCTGAATGCGATCCGAATTTGAACTTTCCGGCGGCCTGCCGCTTTCGATTTTCGGAAGGGTACAAAATGACCTTGCCTCATGCACTTTTTTTGCCAGGCACACGCGGCCCGTCCAGCGCGGTCCGCGGCCAAATCCATTGCGAAACACACGGAAACTGCACGAAATAATTTTTCTGGCTTTTGCAGTCGCGGCGGCGTAACAATGGCTCTGCAGGAATTCCCCTTCCCACAGTCGGCCCATGCAAGACCTGAACGCAAGGAGGATCAAATGAACACTGGAACCGGTACGGCAGAATCCGAAGCGAGGCGATCGCGTGCGTTTGGATAATCAGGAAGGTGTGTTTGAGATTGCCGACATCAATTCGCTGATGCAGACGGCCAATCTCAAGCTGACGGATGGACAAGGCCACATCACGCGCAATGTGCCCTGGACTTCGCTGAAGTCTCTCGACAAGAAGTAGGCGAGACTTCAGCGGAGCCGCGGACTGCCCTATTTCTCAGGCGTTGTTCTCGAGGAACGAACGCAGGTTCCTCGAACGCGAGGGATGGCGAAGCTTGCGCAGCGCCTTGGCTTCGATCTGCCGGATGCGCTCGCGGGTTACCGCGAACGAGTGTCCCACTTCCTCCAGCGTGTGCTCGGAGCCGTCTTCCAGTCCGAAGCGCATCTTGATCACGCGCTCCTCGCGCGGCGTCAGCGTCTTCAGCAGGGATTCGGTCTGCTCCTGCAGGCTGATGCTGATGGCGGCGTCGGAAGGCGACACGGAAGATTTGTCCTCGATGAATTCACCGAGGTGCGAATCTTCTTCCTCGCCGATGGGCGTCTCCAGGGAAATGGGCTGCTGGGCGATTTGCCGGGTCTTGCGGACTTTGTCGACCGGAACGTCCAGTCGCTTGGCAAGCTCCTCGGCGCTGGGCTCGCGGCCCAGTTCCTGCACCATCTGGCGGCTGGTGCGCACCTGCTTGTTGATGGTTTCGATCATGTGCACGGGAACGCGAATCGTGCGGGCCTGATCGGCGATGGCGCGCGTGACGGCCTGGCGAATCCACCAGGTCGCGTAGGTGGAAAACTTGTAGCCGCGCCGCCATTCGAATTTGTCCGCGCCCTTCATCAGGCCGATATTGCCCTCCTGAATCAGGTCGAGAAATTGCAATCCGCGGTTGGTGTATTTCTTGGCGATGGACACCACCAGGCGCAGGTTGGCCTCGACCATTTCGGTCTTGGCGCGGTCCGCTTCGGCTTCTCCGCGCAGCACGATCTGCAACATGCGCTTCAGGTCCACCAGTCCGGTTTCGCTGGCGACTTCGATTTCGCGCAATTCGGCGCGGCGCGCGCGCAATTCCCGGCGCGCCTCGAGCGGCGTGATCGCCCTTGGAGGCTTCGGCGCGCCGCTCGAGTTTCGCGGCTTCGCGCTCGAGCGATTGCAGGCGTTCCACGGTGTGGTGAATCTTTTCGATCAGGCGATTGCGCTCGAGCGGATGGAAGTCGATCGAGCGGGCCAGCAAGGACATTTGCACGCGCGTGCGCGCCAGACGGTTTCGGGTTCGGAGGTAGAGACGCTTCTTCGCTTTCGGCGTCTTCTCGAACTGCGCGGCCTGCTTGAGCCCCACGGCGTACATGGCTTCAATTTTGCCGATGATGCGCAGGACTTCCTTGGTCTTGCTTTCGGTTTCCTCTTCGGTCAGCTCTTCCTGGTCGAATTGCACGATTTTCTTGATCGAAATCGTGCCGTCGCGAAGCCCTTCGCCCACGCTGATCAGTTCCTTGAGCACGATGGGAGAGCGCGAAATCGTTTTGAGCACCATCAGGCGCCCGCGCTCCATGCGCTTGGCAATGGCCACTTCGTCGGCGCGCTTGAGCAGCGGCACGGTGCCCATTTCCCGCAGGTAGAGCCGCACGGGATCGTTATTCTTGTCCAGCATTCCCGGCGTCAGGTCCAGGTCGCCGTCGTCGGTGCGGGCCGGCAATTCAATCTCAACAGGGTCCGGGATCGTCTGAGCGGCTTTTGCAGCCGCGAGATCCTCGTACACCGTGATTCCTTCGAAGCTGGCAAGGTGGTCTTCGGTCTCTTCCGGCGAATGCTCGCCGGGAGGCAGAATCCCGTCCACTTCGTCGGAGAGCAGGTACCCGCGCTCCTTGCCTACAGCAATGAGGTTACGTACCTCTTCACGCGCATCTTGAGAAGTTAATGACAAGCAGGTATCCCCTTTTTTGGGCGGGCTCCACGCAGAGCCCGAACCCGAAATTTGTCGGGCTCCCAGCAAAATTCATGCCCGCAAGACCAGCCCGGTCCGGTCCTCAGGCGTTTCCGCTTATAAATGCGTTGCTGACAATCAGATGCATGAACAATGTAAAACGGTACTTCCCCCTGTTACTCGAGCATTGGGCGGGGCCGAGTCAATCGAAAATCAAAGACTGTCCGAAATTAAATAAGTCTATATTTTTCAGTGCATTACATGGACATCGGACGCGGGACGAGCCCTGAATCGCCGATCCGATCCTACACCATTTAGGCCTATACTCTTTGACGGAACGCAACCAGAAAAGTATTCCCCTGGGCCCCTGACTAGGTCACCACACCACGCCAGCCCAACTACACACATAATTCCTCGGCAGTATCTCATGATTTGCGTTTTTATGCACGGAAGAAGCGAACTCGATCAGGCGTGTGCAGCTCTTGAGAAAAGCTTGAATCTGAGGCCCTGATTTAAAGCTAGAACCCTCGCTCCCCCTGTTGCAAAATGGACCGCCATGCCGGTCGAAACCATTCTTCGAGGGCTCAAGCGGTTTCAGAACCGCGTATTCCCGAAGCACCGCGAGCTGTTCCATAAGCTGGCGCTAGGGCAGCGGCCCGATGCGCTGTTCATCACCTGCGCGGATTCGCGCATCGATCCTTGCCTGCTGACGCAAACCAAGCCGGGCGAACTTTTTATTTGCCGCGTGATCGGCAATGTCGTGCCGCGGTATCCCCGGACCATCGGCGGAGTTTCGGCGACCATCGAGTATGCGGTGGGCGTGCTGGGCGTCTCCGACATTATCGTTTGCGGGCATACGGATTGCGGCGTGATGAAGGGCGTGCTGAATCCGGCGGCGCTGAAGCCTCTGACGAGCGTCACCGCAGTGGCTGCACCACGCGCGTGCTGCGCGGCGCGCAGCGAAAGCTTCCAACGCGGACCCGCAAAGTTCCCGGTTCCTGATCACGCTCACCGAATGCAACGTCGTCGAGCAGCTCAAGAATCTGCGCACGCATCCGGTGGTCGCGACGCGCCTGCGGCAAGGCGATTTGCGGCTGCACGGGTGGGTCTATCACATCGCAAAAGGAACGGTGACCGCTTACGATGCCAAGCGGAATCGATTTATTCGCATCCACGCGTCGAAACCGCACAAGGCCAGGATTCATCGTGCCAGCCCGAATCCTGTTGAAAAAATTGCAGAGGGCTGAACTGAAATGAATTCCAAGAGCAAACGTTCGCCCGCGATTCTGCTTCTGGCCGGCGGACTGTTCGTTGCCGCCACTTTGGCGGCCATTCGGGCTGATGCGAAACAGCCGGTCGCGGATCCTGTTGCCCTCCGGGCCGATATCTCGGGTCACTCCTTCAAGCCCGACCAGGAGTTTGTGCAGGCGGTAGCGCGGAATGACACCACGGAACTCGGGCGCCTGCTTGATGACGATTTCACCTGGACGGATTCCGCAGGGACGCACGTTAACCAAGGCGCAGGCCCTGGCAAATCTGCCTCTCCCGGCGCTCGGCGATGAAAATCAGGCGGACGAGCAGGACCGTGTGGATCGCAAAATCGCGATTCACCGCGTCCAGCGCGGAAACGTCTATGTCCTGCGCGTGTGGGTGAAGCGCGGGATAAGCTGGCGCGCGCTGGTCTATCAGGAAGTCAGCACGGGCGCCGCGCCTCCGCAAACCGATTCCGGCGCCGGGACCTGCGACAATCCATGCAACACAGTTCCATTTATGCCAAAGAGCGACGATGAACGCGAAGTGATTCATGGATACCAGCAGGTGGAAACCGCGGTCACTGCCCACGATTCCGCGGCCTGGGGCACGCACATCGCCGACGATTTTTTTGCAGTTACGTCCAACAGTGATCGCCCCTTGGATAAGCAGACCCGCATGGCGGGCCTGGATCATCAGAAGCAGGGAGGTATCGCGCCATTCCCGCTGGTCAGCGCGCGGATGTTTCAGCACGGGGACACGATGGTCATGATTTCGCTGCAGCAACCCGAGCACGGAAAGGCCCTGCACGTCACGCGCATCTGGATCAAGCAACAGAAGACATGGGTGGAACTTTTCAGCTATCAGACGACGATTCAGTAGGACAGGCACTCTTGCCTGTCCGGTTTGGATGTGTGGCGAGGAAAATCAAAACCGGACAGACAAGAGTGTCTGTCCTACTGGCGGCTGGTTGACACCCCCGGCAGCGTCGGATACGCTCTTTTTCCTGGAGTCTCACCACTTCAAGCAACTGTATTCTGGCGGGCCACTAATACAACCCGCTCTTTTTTCAAGCGGGCTCCAAGTGGAGCTCGCACCCGAACACAAAGGATCAACACGCATGGCGGATATGAAGCTCCCTTCTCGCTCGGAAGATTTCTCGGAATGGTATAACCAGCTGGTTCTGCGGGCGGAGATGGCGGATTACGCGCCGGTGCGCGGCTGCATGATCGTGCGCCCGTACGGCTGGGCGCTCTGGGAAAATATCACCGCGCAGCTGGACCGCCGCTTCAAGGCCACCGGACACGTGAATGCCGCGTTTCCGCTGCTGATTCCGCAAAGCTTCATCAGCAAGGAGCAGTCGCACGTCGCCGGATTTTCGCCCGAGCTAGCCGTGGTCACGCACGGAGGCGGCGAAAAACTGGAAGAGCCGCTGGTGATTCGCCCCACATCGGAAACGATCATTGGCCACGCCTATGCGAAGTGGATTCAGTCCTACCGCGACCTTCCGGTGCTGATCAATCAGTGGAACAGCGTGGTGCGCTGGGAGCTGCGCACGAAATTATTTTTGCGCACGCTGGAATTTTTCTGGCAGGAGGGCCACACCGCGCACGCAACGTATGACGAAGCCGAATTCGAGACGCGCCAGATGCTCGATATCTACACCGATTTTGCCGTGAACGAAGCCGCCATCCCCGTGATTCCCGGTAAAAAATCGCAATCCGAGCGGTTCGCCGGGGCCGACGCGACGTACTCGATCGAAGCCATGATGGGCGACGGCAAGGCGCTGCAGGCGGGAACTTCCCATAACCTCGGGCAGAATTTCGCCAAGGCCTTCGAGATTCGCTATCTCGACCAGGGCGGCGCGCTGCAGCACTGCTGGACCACGTCGTGGGGGCTTTCCACGCGGTTTATCGGCGCCATCATCATGGTGCATGGCGACGATCAGGGATTGATCCTGCCGCCGCGGCTCGCGCCCTACCAGGTGGTGATCGTGCCTATTTTCAAGACCGACGAGGAAAAGGCGCTGGTGTTCGAGGCCGCGAAAAAAATCCGGGAAGAGTTGGTGAAGGCGGACGTCCGAGTGAAAGTGGATGAGCGCGAAGGGCAAAGCCCCGGCTTCAAATTCAACGACTGGGAAATGCGCGGCGTTCCGCTGCGCATGGAAATCGGGCCGAAGGACGTGGCCAAAGGCAGCGTGGTTCTGGCGCGGCGCGACAAACCGGGAAAAGAAGGGAAGAGTTTCGTTTCGCAGGAAGGCATCGCCGGCTCCGTGCGGGATGCGCTCGATTCGATTCAGAAAGCGCTGTTTGAGCGCGCGCTGGTCTTCCGGAACACGCACACGTTTGAACCCAAGAATCTTGAAGAATTCCGAGGAGTGGTGGAGCAGGGTTTCGCCCGGTCGCGCTGGTGCGGCGAGAGCCGCTGCGAAGAGCAGATCAAGGAAGCCACAAAAGCCACGCTGCGCTGCATTCCGCTGGAACAACCCGGTGGCAGCGGGCCCTGCATTCAGTGCGGCCAGCCCGCCAAGGAAGTGGCCATCTTCGGGAAGGCCTATTGAGTTCGCGGGAAATTCACCAGCTTCCGTCCAGCTAACAATAAGTGAATCAATTACGTTATGGATCGTGCCTGCGCGGCAACTGCAGGCCGAGTTGCGCTCGACACCCCCTCGGCCGGATGCTAGCATTTTCTGGATGAATGTCTCCCCAATGCCGACGCCGGCCGAACGCTGGTTCCGCAGCTGTGAAGCCT
This sequence comes from Terriglobia bacterium, assembly GCA_963779275.1. Taxonomy (GTDB): domain Bacteria; phylum Acidobacteriota; class Terriglobia; order Acidiferrales; family UBA7541; genus Palsa-360. Next base: position 125,621 of record CAVZXL010000008.1, on the reverse strand, counting down.
GAAACCTGCGCGCTTGTGCACGCCGCGCGATCCGGGGGAAAAAGGGGCGGGGTCGCTTAAGGCTATTGTTTGGACTGCGATTCTGGTGGCAGTGGTCTTACGTGGGCTTCAAAGTGACGCCCCTGCTGATCAACGAATACGAGTTTCAAGACGGCATTCAAACGATTGCGCGCATGGCCAGCGTGAATCGCCCGACCCCCGACAAAATTCGCCAGTCAGTGTTGACGGAAGCGGCCAAAGACGAGTTGCTCATCGCTCCGGAGGATATTCATATCGAAGCGGCCGGGGGAAACATCCGCATCAGCGCGGATTATTCGGCTGTGGTGGATTTGAAAGTGTACCAATGGACGTTGAATTTTCATCCAACGGCCAGCAATAATGCTTTGTTTTAGCGAGCGAATGCGGGTGGAACGGACGCTCGCCATCGCTCACGAGAATTGCTTGTTCGCAGATCGCTCTCCCCAGCCGGCGATATCGCTTTCCAGGTGTTTCTGTTGTGCGGGGCTCCGCGCAGGGCCCGAGTGGAGCTTCGGAATCTGGTTGCCCGCCGGTACATCTTGTTCGCGGGGTGCATCTAAGGAATGTAGGAGGTTATTAGGGGTCGGCAGGGATCGGGGTTTTTTCGCGGCGGAACGGAGAATCTACCGTGCGTATTCGGATTGGCCGGGGATTTTGGGCCTCCTGGTTTGGCCTGGCCTTGCTTGGGACAATTGCATTCCTGCTTCTTTCGGCCACGGCTGTGGCCACGTATTACTGGGTTTCCTATGGGCGGATGATCGACCAGCGCCTTTCCGGGCACATCCAGCAGACCACGGCGCGGATTTATGCCGCGCCCATGCGCATTTCCGCCGGCGAAAAACTCAGCGTCGCCGACCTGGCCAATCATTTGCAGCGCGCCGGGTACAGCGAACTGGACGTTTCGGGAACGCCCGGGCGTTACGTCCTGCACGGCAATGAAATCGAGATTCGCCCGTCGAGCGAATCCTATTTTGGGGCCAAGAACCGCATCGTCGTGGATTTCAACGGCGGCGGAATCCAGAAAATCCGTTCGATGGATTCGGGCGCGGCGCTGGATTCGGTGGAAGTCGAGCCGGAATTGCTCACCAGCCTGTTCGACACATCCCGCGAAAAGCGGCGGGCCATGAGCTTCAACGATATTCCGAAGATTTTGCGCGATGCCGTGCTGTCGGTGGAAGACCGGCGATTCTTCGAGCATCCGGGATTCGATCCCATCCGGATCTTCGGCGCAGCGTGGGCGGATTTGCGCCACGGCGCGCGCGTGCAGGGCGGCAGCACCATTTCCATGCAGGTGGCGCGCAGTTTTTTCTTCAACACCGACCGCACCTTGCGCCGCAAGGTCGCCGAAACTATGGTGGCGCTGGAACTGGAGCACCGCTTCACCAAGCAGCAGATTTTTGAACTCTACGCCAATGAAATCTATCTGGGAAATCGCGGCAGCTTTGCCATCCACGGGTTTGGCGAGGCTTCGCTGGCTTACTTCAACAAAGACGTCCGCGAATTGAGTTTGCCGGAAGCCGCTTTCCTGGCCGGGATCATTCACGCCCCCAACCGCTACTCGACCGCCGAGCACCGCCCCGAACGCGCCGTCGAGGCGCGCGACCGCGCCCTGCTGTCCATGACTGAAAACGGCGCGATCACCGCGGAGCAGGCTCGCGGATGCCAAGAAAACTCCGCTGCACATTGTCGGCGGAGGCCTGGAAGGCAGCACTGCGCCGTTCTTTGTGGATATGGTCAAGGACCACCTGCTCGACCGTTTCTCCGAGGCGGACCTGCTCTCGCAGAGTTTCCGCGTTTATACCACGCTTGATCCGGAACTGCAGCGCGCCGCCTCCGAGGCCGTGGATATCGGCGTGAAAAACATCGACGCGCAGCTTGCCAAGCGCTATGCGCGCTGGGCCAAGGAAGGCCAGCCCGCGCCCAAGGCCCAGGTGGGCATCGTCGTCCTCGATCCCCACACCGGAGAAATCAAGGCGCTGATCGGGGGCCGCGATTACGGCGAGAGCCAGCTGAACCACATCCTGGCGCGGCGCCAGCCGGGTTCGGCGTTCAAGCCGTTTGTGTACGCGGCGGCATTCGAGGGCGGAGTCGACGGCGTGCAGCCCATCGTTACGCCGGCGACCACGGTGATGGACGAGCCGACCACGTTTGATTTCGACGGCAAGGAATACACTCCCAATAATTACGGCGAAAAATTTCACGGGAAGGTAACGGTCCGCGAAGCGCTGACCGACTCGCTGAACGTGGCCACGGTGAAAGTGGCCGAACTCGTGGGCTACACGCGCGTCACGGACATGGCGCACCAGTTCGGCCTCGATCCCTCGATCCAGCCCACGCCCTCGGTGGCGCTGGGGGCGTATGAAATGACGCCGCTCGAAGTCGCTGCCGGATACACGATCTTTGCCAACGAAGGCGTGCGAACCGAGCCCATGTTCATTCGAAACGTGGTCAACGCCGATGGGGAATCGCTGGAACGCAACGCCATCCGCTCCAGGCGCGCGCTGGACCCGCGCGTGGCCTACCTGGTCACCAGCATGATGCAGGACGTCATCGACCACGGCACCGGCGCGACGGTGCGCGCGCGCGGGTTTACCGCGCCTGCCGCGGGAAAGACGGGGACGTCCCGCGACGGCTGGTTCGCCGGTTACACATCCAACCTGCTGGCCATCGTCTGGGTGGGATTTGACGACAATCGCGACCTGGGTCTTTCCGGCGCGAATGCGCCCGCTCCAATCTGGGCCGAATTCATGAATCGCGCCATTCAGCTGCCCGCGTATCGCGACGTCCAGCCGTTCGCGATGCCCGAGGGCGTCACGCGCGTGACCATCGATCCCGATACGCTCCAGCTAGCCACGCCCGAATGTCCCATCACTCGCGAGGAAGTCTATATTCACGGCACGGAGCCCGGCGAATTCTGCAGCCTGCATGGCGGGCACATGGCCAGCGACGCTCCTCCCGCCTCCTGGCTCTCGCGCGTTTTCGGCGGCGATAAAGACAAGAATAGCGATCCCAATCAACCGTCCGCTCCGGGAAGCGCCGCGTCCGGCGTGGCCTCGAAAACTCCGGGTCCTCCCCCGGCGTCCGCAGATGCACAACCGACCGAAGAGGAAAATAAAAAAGGCGTCCTGCGGCGCATTTTTGGTATCTTTGGGGGCAAGAAGGACGCCGACAAGCCACAGCAGCAAACGCCAGATCCGCAGCGGTGAAGCGACGTCGTTCGGAGGCGTTCATCATGAAGTTCAAACTTTCTCCACGAATAGGCTCAGGGCTGCTGGGACTGTTGTTCCTGCCTCTGTGCGCCGCCGCTGGGGCAGCCCGCCTTCCCCCTGCAGCAAGCACAGCCCGGCACGGATTCCCGGCCGGCGACGAGCGCCCAAGACTTGCAGATTGAAAAGGCCAGGATCATGATGGCCGAAAAAAAATACGACGGCGCCATCCAGGTCTATCAGGACGTCCTGAAGCAGGATCCGAAAAACGCCGTGGTTCTGAACATGACCGGCATCGCCTACCTGAACCTTTCGCGTTACGACCAGGCCAGGAAGTATTTCGAGCGCTCGTCCAAGGCGGACAAGCATTATTCCAGCGCCGTGAATAATCTGGGCATGGTCTACTATCACCAGAAAAATTTCCGCCGCGCCATCCGCGAATACCAGAGAGCCGTGACGATCGATCCCACCCTGGCCGGGACGCACGCCAATCTCGGCTTTGCCTACTACAACACGAACAAGCTGCCCGAGGCGGCCGCGGAATTCCAGAAAGCGCTCGAACTCCAGCCCGACATTTTCGAGCAGAATAATCGCGTGGGCACGATGGTGCAGGACCGCTCGGTTGCCAATCACGGCTTATTCTTTTTCACCATGGCGCGTGTGTACGCCGAAAAAGGAGACGCCCCGCATTGCGCCGAATATCTGCGGAAATCGCTGGACGAAGGGTATAAAGACGTGGGCAAGGCGCGGTCCGATCCGTCCTTCAAGAAGGTGGTGAACGATCCGGTGGTGCAAGCCGTGCTGGTGCGCATCGCGCCGGTCGAAGGCAAAGCCGCAGCGGCGCGGCCCGGCGCATAATTTCATTAGTTAACTTAATAACCTGGAATTCGCGTTGCGCGGCCTCTGTTACAATACGGGTACGATGCCCTTGCCATGGTTTCGGATTGGGCTTTTGGTGATTTGCGCCGGAATTGCCGCAACTGCCGGCGCTCGTCCGGCTGCCGCCGCACAAGCCGCAGCGCCGCCCCGTGCCTTGTCGTCCGAATCCCGGCCCGCGACGCTGCTGATTTTTCCATTTGAAAACGGGAGCCACATTGCCAACCTCGATTGGCTGGGCGAAGGCTTGTCCGAACTGACCGCGGAGCGGCTGCAGGACCGGGGCGCGAGCGTGCTGCTGCGGCAAGACAGGCTGGCGACGCTGGAGAAAATGGGGCTGCCGGATTCGGCCCGCTTTTCGCACGCCACGCTGGTGAAAATTGCGGGCGAAGCGGATGCCGACGTGGTGATTTACGGGCGGTATGTCTCGGACGGCAAAACGGTGACGCTGGAGGCGCGCGTGCTGCGCATCAGCCCGCCGTCGCTTTCGGCTCCATTCACCGAAACCAGTCCGATGCAGGATTTGCTGCGCGCTCACGCGCGCCTCACCTGGCAGATTTTGTGCTCGATGGATACGGGATCAAGGGCGGGTTCTACCTTCACCTCGCCTTCGGCAAAGTGTCCGGCCGAGGGAGCGAACCGCGACGAAACGAGTTTTTCGGATCCGCCCGCATCGCTGCGGCTGGATGCGCTGGAGAACCTGATTCGCGGTCTTACGGGATCTGATGACGAAGCGCGCATTCGTTCGCTGCGCGAAGCCTCGCGCCTCGAGCCTGCCTGGGACCGGCCGCCGTTTGAACTCGGCCTGATTTATTTTGACCGGCACGACTGCGAATCGGCTTTGCCCTGGTTTTCGCGCGTGCCTCCCAATCGGCCCAGCGGGCCGGAGGCGAGTTTCGATACCGGCGTATGCCATTTGCTGCGCAACGATGCGGCTCGCGCCGACGCGGCGTTTTCCGGCCTCATTGAGCGCTCACGAAGCGCTGATCCTCGCGAGAAGCTGCCGGATTTTCCCGAAGCGCGCAACAATCTGGGTATCGCGCGGCTGCTGGAAGGCAAGTGGACAGAAGCGGGCGCGGAATTTGAGCGCGCCGCGGCGCTCGATCCCGGCGAGCCCGATTACCTGGTCAATCAGGCCATCGCCAAGCTGGCGGAAAAACAGCCGGCAGCGGCAGTGGCGCCCGCTGGAAAGCGCGAGGAAACTGAACTCCGACGATAAAGAGGCTCGCGCGCTGCTGATTCCGCTGCTGGAATCCCTGGGGCGCAATTCCGATGCCGCGGCGATTCGTGCGGAATCGCCGGCAAACGCGCCGCGCACTGCGCCGCCCAATCTGCAAAATTTCGCGGCTCTCGCGCATTTTGCGCTTCTCTCCAGGAAATTCGACCGTTCGTTCCTGCGGCCGCCGGGCGATTTGCCCGACACGCAGGCCGCGCCCGGAAAGGCTCCCGCAAAGAGCGAAAACAAAGGAGCGGCGCGGTGATCGAAGTCCGCCATCCTCGCGCGGTTGCATCGTCCTCTTTCAAATGGCCGGGGACTCTGACATTGGCGTTTGCGCTGGCGGTGATCCTGATCGTTTTGCCGCGCCTCGAAGGGCAAACGACGACCCCGAATTCGACGCAATCCACGGGCGCGGCGCAGGTGATGGAAATTCAAATCGGCGACGAGATCGAACCGGTGATGGCCGACTACGTGGTGAGCGGAATCGCGGAAGCCGCGCGAAGCCACGCCAGCCTGATCCTGATCACCATGGATACTCCCGGCGGGCTTTCCTCCTCGATGGAAGACATCATCCGGCACATTCTGGATTCGCCCGTGCCGGTGGCCGTATACGTTTCTCCGGCCGGGTCGCGCGGGGCGTCCGCCGGATTTTTTATCTTGCAGTCCGCGGACATCGCGGCCATGGCGCCGGGAACGCACGCGGGCGCGGCTTCGCCGCTGGTGGAGATTGGCGGATTTCCGCTGCAGATCGACGAAACGCTGAAGAAGAAGATTTTGAACGACGCGACCGCGTTTCTGCGCAGTTACGCGGCCAAGCGCGGACGCAACGTGGAGCTTGCCGAATCCGCCGTGACCGACGGCAAGGCCTGGACCGAAACCGAAGCGCTCGACGGCAAGCTGATCGATTTGATTGCGAATTCGCCGGAAGATTTGCTGTCAAAACTCGATGGCCGCACGATCAAACGCTTCGACGGATCGATCCAGGTGCTCGCGCTGCGCAATCCTCGGATCGCGCCCTTTACCATGTCGTTCCGGCAGCGATTTCTTTCGCGCATCGTGCAGCCGGACGCATTTTTTATTTTGCTGATTGTGGGAGTGCTGGGGCTGTACGCGGAATTCACGCATCCGGGGATGGTCGCGCCGGGAGTGATCGGCGGGATTTCGCTGGTGTTGGCGCTATACGCGATGCATATTCTACCGGTAGCTCCGGCGGGAATTGTCCTGGTGTTTCTGGCGCTGGGCATGTTTATTCTGGAGGCGAAGTACACCAGCCACGGCGTTCTGGCGCTGGGCGGAATCGTGGCCATGCTGCTGGGCGCGCTGATGCTGGTGCAGTCGCCGCTGACGCATGCGGGCGTGAGCCTGGGCGTGGCGGCCGGAGTGACGCTGCCGTTCGCGCTGATCACGATCCTGCTGATGCGGCTGGTGCTGAAATCGCGCTCATGGAAACCGCTGATGGGGCGCGAGCAGTTCGTCGGGTCCACCGCTGAGGTGACCGATCCGCTGGTGCCTTCGCCGGACGGGGAATTGTTTCAAGGCATGGTGCGGATGAATGGCGCGCTGTGGCGCGCGGTTTCCACCGAAGCCATTCCGCAGGGCGCGCACGTGCGCGTGACGAGTTTCGAGGGCCTGACGCTGCACGTGGTTTCGGCCGGCCACGCGGTTGCGGCAAAGTGAAAGAAACAAGAAGTGTGGGGCGCGGGCGCGTGGACATCCGGTTCGCCCGTGGATGAGGAGTGAAAGAAAATGGATACTTCGTTGTATGGGTTTGCGATCGCGGCGTTCCTGTTCTTTATCTGGTTCTGGAATTCGCTCTACGTGCTGAAGGAATGGGAGCGCGGCGTGGTGTTGCGCCTGGGGCGGATGAAGCCGAACGCGAAGGGGCCGGGATTGTGCCTGGTATTTTATCCGATCGAGACGCTGACGCGCATTTCGCTGCGAATCGAAACGCTGGATGTGCCGTCGCAGGACATCATCACGCGCGACAACGTGTCGGTGAAGGTGAACGCGGTCGCGTACTTCGCCGTGATCGACGCGAACCTGGCGGTCTCGCGCGTGCAGAATTACATGTATGCCACGTCGCAAAAAGCGCAGACCACGCTGCGCAGCATCGTCGGGCAGTTTGAACTGGACGAAATCCTGGCTGAGCGCGAAAAAGTTAACGCCAAACTGCAGACGATTCTTGACCAGGATACCGAGCCCTGGGGTATCAAGGTAACTAAAGTGGAGGTCAAACAAGTCGATATACCAGAGCAGATGCAGCGCGCAATCGGCAGACAGGCCGAGGCGGAGCGCGAACGCCGCGCGAAAGTAATTCACGCCGAAGGCGAAGCACAGGCGTCGGCGAAGCTGGCGGAAGCGGCGCAAGTTCTGGCAACGCAGCCCGCCGCGATTCAGCTCCGGTACTTGCAAACATTGACGGAAATCGGGGTCGAAAAAAATACGACTATTGTTTTTCCTTTGCCCATTGACATCATTAATGAATGGGTGAAGGCTATAGGCTCGAGGAAATAGATGGCATCCGAAAGAAAAAGCGGCGGCGATCTGGTGCTGGAGAGCAAACACCTGGCGGGACTGTTCCTGCTGCTGGTGGTGATTTTCGGCGTGGTGTTCACGCTCGGCTATCTGCTGGGGCGCAGCCAGTACGATCCCAAGCTGCGCGCGGCGGTAGCCGCTCCCTCCGATTCGGGTTCGCAGGTCGCGGCTTCGTCCGCGAAAGCGAAAGGAACGTCCCGCAGGCGAGGAAAATCTGCCCGCGCAAAAAAGTTCCGACTGGGATTTTTATCACTCCGGCGAGCCGAAGGCCGGGGAAGATCATTTGCAGCCTTCGGGCAGCCCGCCGGTCTTCGCGAAATCCGTGACGGCGTCGAAATCGATGGATGCGCCGAAAGCCCCGGCTGATCCGAAACCAGCTGCCGCTCCCGCCAAGCCGGTGCAGCCGTCGAAATCCGGGAAATCCGCGACCCCGACGAAATCTCCGGCGCCCCTGAACGCCCCGCTGATTCCGAAGGGCGCGGTGATGCTGCAGGTAGCGGCGGTCAATAGCCAGGGCGATGCGCTGGCCCTTGCGCAGGCGCTGCAGGAGAAAAAATTCCCCGCGTTTGTCATCCCGCCCAGCGCCGATAAATATTATCGCGTGCAGGTGGGCCCGTATGGCGATGGTCCGGCCGCGACCAATGCGCGGCACGATCTCGAAGCGAAGGGTTTCAAGTCCATCGTGAAGCGCTGAAGGTTCTTGTAGGACAGGCTTCAGCCTGTCTGGTTTTGAATTTTCTTGCCGCTCAGCAAACCCGACAGGCTGAAGCCTGTCCTACTAAAGTTCATTGTCCCGCCGTCAGAGCCTTCAGGTATCGATAATAAAATTCCACGCCCGCAAAATACGAACTGACCGCACGCGTTCATCCCTGCCGTGCATGCGAACATCGTCCTGATCGATGGCCACTCCGTTGATGCCGTAACTCGGCAGGCCGGCGGCGATGGTGTAGATGCTGTCGGACGCGCCGGTTTCCATCTCGGGAATTATGGGGATTCCGTCGAACAATTCGCCGGACACCCGCGCCAGCGGCTTCAGGACTTCGTCCGGAGGGAGAATGGGAGGGAACGACTTCGCGTCCGGAGCGCGGTCGGAAATGGTTCCGCCGGTCACGATACCGCACGGAGACCTCCGGATCGGCGAAAATTCGCACCAACTCCTGACGGACCTCTTCGGCGGAATGCCCGGGCAGAATGCGGCAGTTGACGTTCGCCTGAGCCAGTTGCGGCAGGGCATTGTTGGCGTGCCCGGCGGCGAGGCGCGTGGCGACGCACGTGGTGCGCATGAGGGAGTTGAAGCGCGCGTCGGCGGACATGCGCGCGATGGCCGCCGTATCGGGAGGCGTCTGGAGAATCGCCTTCATGTCGGAGGCTGTCTGGCCGGTCTCGAGCGGCGCGCGCTTCTCGAAATAGGCGCGCGTGATCGGTGTCAACTCAAAGGGAAACGGCGAATGCTCGAGGCGGCCCAGCGCGTCGGCGACGTGATAGATGGCGTTGTCCGGAACGGGCAGGGAACTGTGGCCGCCGGGGTTTGTCGCGCTTACCTGAAAATCGGCGTACAGTTTTTCGGCGGCCTCCACGTCCACGTTCACCAGTTTTCCTTTGACGGTGGTTACTCCGCCCGCGTCGGCGTTGAGGACGAAGGCCGCGTCGATCAGATCGCGATGATTTTTCAGCAGCCAATCGACGCCGTTAAAATTCCCGCCTTCTTCGTCCGCCGTCAGCGCCAGAATAATGTCCCGATCCGGGCGGTACTTTTCCTGATGGAAACGGATGAAGGTGGTGATCAGGATCGCGTCGTCCACTTTCATGTCCTGGGTGCCGCGCCCGTAGAAGTAGCCGTCTTTTTCCATGAACTGGAAGGGATCGGTGGTCCAGTCCGCGCGCAGGGCTTCGACCACGTCCAGGTGGCCGATGATCAGGATGGGCTTCAATGTCCCGCCACTGCCGTGAATCCGCGCGACCAGGTTGCCCTTGCGGTCGTTGGGGCCCAGGACTTTCACGTCCTCCGGCGAGAATCCGGCGTCGAGCAGCCGCTTGGCCATGGCTTGCGCCGCGGCCGTCGTGCTGCCGATGGAATCGGTCGTATTGATTTCGATGAGCTGCTTGAAAATGTCGCGCGCCATTTGGCGCGTGGCGTCGTCCAGGGTAGCGGCCGGAAGCGCGGGGAGGAGCGTGAGAATCAGAAGAATGCAGAGCCAGTGCGGTATCGAGGTTTTCATGAACTCCTCGCGTGGCGAAATTCTTGCGCCAATTCGATGAAGTATAGCCAAAGTGGCATCATCTTGTCCCCTTGCGCGAGTCAGGCCATTTGCGCCGCTTGCGTTTTCCCCGCGTGCAGCCGGGACCTTCACGGTCTACAATGCCGGGGCCATGAAATTGTCGAAGACGGCTCGGCTGCTGCTTGCAATCGCCTCCGGCGCGGCTCTGGCATTGGCGTTTCCGCTGTTTCATTTTCCGCTGTTCGGATGGATTGCGCCCGCGATTCTGATCGTCGCCGTGCTGGGAGCAAATCCCGCGATTCGCGCTGCTGCTGGGATTGTTGCAGGGCGCGGTGTTTTACGCGCTCAGCGTGCCGTGGTTTTACACCGTGATGCGGCAGTACGGGCCGCTGCCGGTGGCGCAGGCGGGCGGGGTGTTTGCGCTGGTGGTGCTGGTGCTTTCGATATTTCACGCGGCGTTTGGGCTGGGCGTTGCGTGGCTGGGGCGAAACGGCGCGGCGCGGGCGTGTTTTGCGGCGCCCTTTCTGTGGGTGGCCATGGAATTCGGCATCATGCACATGCCGGCAATCGGCTTTCCCTGGAACCTGCTCGGATATGTGGCTGCCGGAAATCTTGCGTTTGTGCAATTGACGGCGATCACGGGAATTTTTGGGCTTTCGCTGGTGGTGGCCTCCTACAATGCCTTGGCGGCCTGGGCGGCCGTGCAAATTTCGCAGCGCAACGCTCAGCGGGCGCGAAGATTATGGCTGGGCGCGACGGTAGCGCTGCTTGCAATCGGGCTCGCAGGCCCACGGTTTGTGCCGCAAGCGGCGTCCGATCATGTGGCGCACCTGGTGCAGACGAATTTTCCGGTGTCCAACGGCTATCCCTCCAACTGGATGGCTATGCATGCCGGAGAAATGGATGAGCTGGAACAAATCAGCATCGGCGCGGCACAAAAAATTCCGGGCATTGTCGTCTGGCCGGAAGTGCCCGCGCCGTTTTCCCTGCAGGACGCAAATTTCCTGGCTCGCGCGCAGCGCATCGCGCGAGGCGCGGCGGCAATGGATTCCTGGTGGGCGTGGTGGATTGGAAACGGCTGCCCGGCGGGGGCATTGGCGCGACCAACAGCGCGGCGCTGCTGGATTCCGCAGGCGCCGAGAATTTTCTTTACGACAAGATTCACCTGGTGCCGTTCAGCGAATATGTTCCGTGGAGGAGCTATCTCGGGTTCGCCGGCGGCATCACCAGCCTGATCGGCGATTTTCAGCACGGCTCGCAATACAGGGTCGGCCTGATCGCGGGCGGCCCGTTCAGCGTGTTCATTTGTTACGAGGCCATTTTCCCGAACGAAGTCCGGCGCTTTACGCAGGCCGGAGCGCGAGGTGCTGATCAATATCTCGGACGACGGATGGTTCGGCGGATCGGGCGCTCCCGAGCAGCATTTGGAGATGGCGCGCGTGCGCGCGGTGGAAAATCGCCGCTGGCTGCTGCGCGACACCAACGACGGAATCACCGTGTCGGTCGATCCCTACGGGCGCATCGCGGCGCGCCTGGCGCCCGATATTCGCGGCGAACTGGACGCGCCCTACGGTTTTCGCGCGGACCTGACGCCGTATGCCCGCTGGGGCGACTGGCTGCCGTGGCTGTGCGCGCTGGCCGCTGTCGTGCTACTGTTGTTGGGACGCGCGTGATGCGGTTGAGCGCGGCAAAAAATAAGTTTGGCGGGTTCCAACAGGGATTTCGCGCTCGTAAACTTCGACAGGACCAACATGGACATCGAAGATCTGCAGCGACGGCAGGACGAACTTCAGAAACGCATCGAACTCGTGCGGAGCTATCTTTGACGTTCCCCGCAGCCGCGAAATTCTAGCCTCCCTGGAATCGAAAATTTCCGCCCCCGATTTTTGGTCGGATCAGGAACAGGCGCAGCGCATCCTGCAGCAGCGCAAGAGCGCCGAAGAAGTGATCGCCTCGGACACGAAACTGGCGACCAAGCTCAGCGACGTGGAAACGTATTTTCAGATGGCTCACGAGGAAACCGACGCCGCGCAGCGCGCCGCGCTCTTGCAGGACATCGAGCGCGAAATCGCCGCCGGCGACGCCTACGTTTCCGAACTCGAAACCGTCACGCTGCTCTCCGGCGAAAACGACCGCCTCAACGCGATCATGACCATCAAGCCCGGCGCCGGCGGCATGGAATCGCAGGACTGGGCCGAGATGCTGCTGCGCATGTATCTCCGCTGGGCCGAGCAAAAGGGGTTTCGCGCGACGGTCATGGACCTGACGCCCGGCGAAGGCGCGGGCCTGAAATCGGCGACCGTGCGCGTGGAAGGCGAGAACGCGTTCGGATTTCTTTCCACCGAGAGCGGCGTGCATCGCCTGATCCGCATTTCGCCGTTCGATCAGGCCGCGCGGCGCCACACGTCGTTTGCCTCGGTGTTCGTGATTCCCGAAATCGACGACCAAATCGACATCGTCGTGAAAGCCCGAGGAAGTGCGCGTCGATACGTTTCGCGCGGGCGGCGCGGGCGGCCAGAACGTGAATAAAGTGGAAACCGCCGTGCGCATCACGCATTTGGCCACGGGCATCGTGGTGCAATGCCAGAACGAGCGCAGCCAGCACAAGAATCGCGAACTGGCCATGAAATGGCTCCGCTCGCGCCTGTATGAGGCGGAAATCGAAAAGCGCCAGGCCGAAACGCGCAAGATGGACGAAACCAAGCGCGACATCAGCTTCGGCAGCCAGATCCGCACGTACACGCTGCAGCCGTACCGCCTGGTTAAGGACCATCGCACGAAATTCGAGATGGGCGACGTCGATCGCGTGCTCAACGGCGACCTCGATCCCTTTATCCGGAATTATTTGCTGTCGCGCCGGAAGGGGACGCTGGGAAGCGCGGCCGAGGCGGGCGAGGATTCGTAGCGGCTTCGGGAAAGTTTTGAATCCACAGATGAACACAGATCGACACTGATAAAGACTGATGAAGAAAGAAGGGAACGATCCGCGGATTCGGCGCGGGCGGCCCTAAGCAACGCTGCAGGGAAACAAAAGCGCTGTCCTTCCAAGTGCTCGGAAGGGTCTGGTACAAACATCGCGAGGAATCCCTGCTTCGTTGGTCTAAACCGCGGAGGGATTCCTCGCTTCGCTCGGAATGACGGTCCGTCTTGTTTGTCGCGCGCATCACAACCCCGGAAATTCGCCGTTTAGCGTTGCCTCAACACGTTTCGGCTCAATTCGTTGACAGCGTTGGGGACGCATGTTAGCGTCATTTCGGCAAAATGGAGATCGCCTCGTGGAATTTTGACCGGCCGGTCCATGTGAATCTGTTGAGACAGGGCTCCGTGCCGAGCCCGCGAGAATAAAGGGGTGCAAGCTTGAGCGAGAACAAGCGAAAATTTTTGTTTACGTCGGAATCGGTGACCGAAGGCCATCCGGACAAGATTGCCGACCAGGTGTCGGACGCGGTACTGGACGCGGTCCTGGCCGAAGACGCGACCGGGACGCGTGGCCTGCGAAACGCTGGTGACCACCGGCCTTGTCATGGTGGCCGGAGAAATTACCACCAAGGCCGTGCTCGATTATTCCGATATTGCGCGGGACGTCATCCGCGACGTCGGCTATACCCGCGCCAAGTATGGCTTCGACGCCGAAACCTGCGCGGTAATATCTTCGCTCAAGCGCCAGTCCCCGGACATCGCCATGGGCGTGGATACGGGCGGCGCGGGCGACCAGGGATTGATGTTCGGCTTTGCCTGCGATGAGACCGAAGAGCTGATGCCGCTGCCGATTACTCTGGCGCACAAGCTGGTCGAGCGTCTTTCGCAAGTCCGCCGCCAGGGAATCGTCGATTTCTTCCGGCCGGACGGCAAATCGCAAGTGACCGTCGAATATCACGGCGACCGGCCCGTGCGCGTCGATACCGTGGTCATCTCGACCCAGCACAGTGATTCGGTTTCCAACGTGGATTTGCAGAATGCCGTCCGCGACGAAGTCATCCGCAAAGTGGTTCCCGCCGTCTTTGATGGACAAGAACACGAAATTCCACATCAATCCCACGGGGCGCTTTGTTGTTGGCGGACCGATGGGCGACGCGGGGCTGACCGGGCGAAAAATTATCGTCGATACCTATGGCGGCTACAGCCGGCATGGCGGTGGCGCGTTTTCGGGCAAGGATCCGTCGAAGGTCGACCGCTCGGCGTGCTACATGGCGCGGTACGTGGCGAAAAATCTGGTGGCGGCGGGCGTTGCGCGCAAGGTGGAAGTCCAGTTGGCGTACGCGATCGGCGTGGCCGAACCGGTTTCCGTCATGGCCGATACGTTCGGCACGGGAGCGATTCCCGACGAGCAGATTACCGACTTGATCCGCGGCACATTCAAGCTGACGCCGCGCGGAATCATCGAATCGCTCAATCTTCGCCGGCCCATTTACCGGGCAACGGCTTCGTTCGGACATTTCGGCCGCTCGGGTCCTGGTTTCACATGGGAACTGACGGACAAGGCCGGCGCGATTCGCAGCCAGGCGGGACTCGCGGGCAAAGAAGTGGCTGCGCGCCACTAAAGCCGGATGGATTCCGGCCGATTGCATTCGCGAGGCCATGCACGGAGTATGCAGTTTGCGGAAACTTGGTTTTACGTTGTCATTCCGAACGAAGTGAGGAATCCCTTTTACTTTGGCGCCAAAACAAGAGGGATTCCTCACTTCGTTCGGAATGACGGCGCAGTTTGATAAGGCGGGGATTGTTCGGGTAGTGCTATTCAAGGAACAGGAGAAATTCGCGTGACCAAGACTGCGCAAGGCGTAGCGGGCGACGTCAAAGACCTGGGCTTGGCCGAGCCGGGAAAGCGAAAAATTGAATGGGCCAATCAGCAGATGCCCGTTCTGCAACTGATTCGGAAGCGGTTCATCAAGGAACAGCCGCTGAAGGGCGTGCGCATTGCGGCGTGCCTGCACGTGACCAGCGAAACCGCGAACCTGGCCATCACGCTGCGCGACGGCGGCGCCGATCTGGTCCTGTGCGCTTCCAATCCGCTTTCGACGCAGGATGAAGTGGCCGCGTCGCTGGTGAAGGACTACTCGATTCCCACGTACGCGATCAAGGGCGAGGACAACGCCACATATTACGCGCACCTGAACGCGGCGGTGGATCACAAGCCGCAAATGACCATGGACGACGGCGCGGACCTGGTGACGTTGCTGCTCACCAAGCATGCCCACCTGGTGCCGGACGTGATCGGGGGCACCGAGGAAACGACGACCGGCGTGATCCGCCTGCGCGCCATGGCCAAGGACGGCACGCTGAAGTATCCCGTCATCGCCGTGAACGACGCCGAGACCAAGCACTTCTTCGACAACCGCTACGGCACCGGGCAATCGACCATCGACGGAATTATTCGCGCGACGAACCTGCTGATCGCGGGGATGCGCGTGGTGGTTGCGGGCTACGGCTGGTGCGGCAAGGGCGTCGCCATGCGCGCCAAGGGCCTGGGCGCCGACGTGATCGTCACGGAAATCAACGCCGTGCGCGCCATCGAAGCGGTGATGGATGGATTCCGCGTGATGCCCATGGCGGAAGCCGCGAAAATCGGCGACATTTTCATCACCGTCACCGGAAATAAGTCCGTGCTTGCCGGCGAACATTTCGAGCGGATGAAGGACGGCGCGGTGATCTGCAATTCCGGCCACTTCAACGTGGAGATCGACATTCCGGCGCTGGAGAAAATGTCCGGCAGGCAACCGCATCGCGCGCCCCTACGTGCAGGAATATTCGGTGAAGGACGGCCGCAGGATTTATCTGCTGGGCGAAGGCCGCCTGATCAATTTAACCGCGGCGGAGGGGCATCCGGCCGCCGTGATGGATATGAGCTTTGCGAACCAGGCGCTTTCCGCCGAGTACATGCGCAAGCATGCCAGCGAGCTGAAGGCGCAGGTATACGTGGTGCCCGAGGCCATCGACCGCCAGATCGCCAAGCTCAAGCTGGAATCCATGGGCGTGCAGATGGACAAGCTCACGCCCGAGCAGGAACTGTACCTGGCGTCCTGGTCCGAAGGCACATAGGTTTCTTCTTTCGCGGGTTTCGTCGTGTCTTATTCGGAGGGCCGGGCTTCAGCCCAGGCGCAGAACCGATCGCCTGCTCTAAGGCTGGCTTTAGCCGCTGAAGCCAACCTGAATCCATGATGCGCGACTTCGCCAACTGGGCGCTGGAAACCGCAAAAACTGCGCGGCGCCACGTATGCCGACGCGCGCGTCATGGACATCCGCCTCCGCGATCTTTCCACGAAAAACGGCCACGTCGGCATGCTTGCCGAATCGGAATCGTTCGGCATCGGCGTCCGCGTGATCGCGCACGGATCGTGGGGATTTGCGTCCACCGACCGGCTGACGCGGGAGGGAATTGCGGCGTGCGCCGCCGCAGGCCGTGGCCATTGCGAAGGCGTCGGCGCTGGCCAAACGCCACGACGTCGAGATGGTTCCGGTCGAGGCCTATCAGGACACCTGGCAGAATCCCTACGTAAAAGATCCCGTTCCGCATTCCGATCGAGCGGCAACTGGATTTGCTGCTGGCGGCGGACCAGGAAATGTCGCGCGTGAAGGGCGTGACGCTCACGGAAACGTCCATGACGTTTCGGCGCATCGAGCAGTTCTTCGCGTCGTCGATCGGCTCGGCGATTCACCAGATCAAGATGCAATCGGGCGCGGGAATCGTGGCCACCGCGTTTGCCGGAAACGAAATTCAGAAGCGCTCGTACCCGAATAGCTTTGGCGGGCAGCACATGCTGGCGGGCTACGAACTGGTGGAATCGCTGGACCTGGTCGGCCACGCGCCGCGCGTCGCCGAAGAAGCGGTGGCGCTGCATTCGGCGGCGCAAGCGCCCGCGGGCACGAAGACGCTGATCCTCGACAGCTCGCAGCTCGGCTTGCAGATTCACGAATCCATCGGCCATCCCATCGAACTGGACCGCGTGCTCGGCATGGAAGCGAATTTCGCGGGCATGAGTTTTCTGACGCTCGAAAAATTGGGCAAGCTGCGCTACGGCTCGGACATCGTGAACGTGGTGGCCGACGCGCGCCTGGAGCACGGGCCGGGCCTCGGCACGTTCGGCTACGACGATGAAGGCGTTCCCGCGCAGTGCACGCCGATCATTTCCGGACGGCCTTTTCACCGGATACCTTTCCAACCGCGAAACCGCCGCGACCATCGGCCTGAAACATTCCGGCGGCACGATGCGCACCGAATCCTGGAACCGCCTGCCCATCATCCGCATGACCAACATCAGCATTTTGCCCGGGCGCGTGGCGCTATGACGACCTGATCGCCGACACCGACGACGCCGTGCTGATGGAGACCAACCGCTCCTGGTCCATCGACGACAAGCGCTACCATTTTCAGTTTTCCACGGAAATCGCCTGGGAAATCAAGGGCGGCAAGAAAACGCGCATGTTGAAAAATCCCAGCTACAGCGGCATCACCACCGAATTCTGGAACAGTTGCGACGCGATTTGCTCGCGCGAGCACTGGACGCTGTGGGGCACGCCGAATTGCGGCAAGGGCCAGCCCATGCAGACGATGGGCACCGGGCACGGCGCGTCGCCCGCGCGGTTTCGCAATATCAAGCTGGGGGCCGCGTTCGCGAAGTCGTGATTTTGGTAGGCACAGGCTTCAGCCTGTGCGGGTTAGATTTTGCATGACTCACGACTTAAACCGCGCAGGCTGAAGCCCGACGCCACTGAAGCCCGCACCTCGGAAGATTGTCCAGTATGGCCTGGGTGAAAGAGACGCACTAATAAAATGCGAAAGTGCAACTTAACCCGTGACTCGCAAACCCGGCGCCGCCGTCGCCGCGATTGCATCTGCTTTCCGACGCCGAACTGCGGCGCATCGCCGAGAAAATCTTCAAATTCAGCGACGCGGACGAGACCGAAGTCGAAATCGGCGTGGTGTCGGACGCGCTGACGCGATTTGCCAACAACACGATTCATCAGAACGTCGCCGAGCAGTCGCTGACCGTTTCCGTGCGCACCGTGCTCGACGGCCGCACGGCGCGCGCGACCACGAACAAGACCGACGACGAGTCGCTGCGCCGCGTCGTGGACACCTCGAAAACGCTGGCGCGCAGCCAGCCGCGCAATCCCGACCTGCTGCCGATGCCCGGACCGCAGAAATACGGCAAGGTATCGCGCTATTTTGAAAATACGGCCCACGCCACGCCCGCCGATCGCGCCCGCGCCGTCGCGCGCGTCGCGGAAATGGCCGAAAAGAACAAGCAGACCGCCGCCGGGATTTTCTCCACGGGCGTGACGCAATCGGCGATCGCCAATACGCGCGGCCTGTTCGCGTCGCACCGCCAGACGCGCGCGGAATTTTCCATCACCATTCTGGAATCCGATTCCTCCGGCTGGGCCAAGGCGAATTCGCCCGATCTCGCGCAGCCTCGATCCCATCGCTCTCGCCCGCAGCGCCAGCGAAAAATCCGCCGCGTCGCGCAAGCCGACCGAGGCCGCGCCCGGGCGCTGGACGGTGATCCTCGAGCCCTCCGCCGTGCTCGATCTGGTCGGATTCCTCTTCTACGATTTTGCGGGAACGTCGGTGGCGGACCAGCGCTCGTGCTTCAACAAGCGCATGGGCAAGAAAATCCTGGGCGACAACATCACGCTGCACGATGACGTGTTTCACCCGCTGCAATCGGGCGCGCCGTACGATGGCGAGGGTATTCCGCGCCAGAAGATTCTGCTGGTCGACAAGGGCGTGCCGAAAAATCTGGTCTATTCGCGCGCCACGGCCAAGAAAATGAAAGCCAAGCCCACCGGCCACGGATTTTCCCTGCCCAACGACATGGGCGAAGCGCCCATGAATCTGGTTTTCGGCGGCGGCGATTCTTCGATCGATGAAATGGTGCGCTCGACCGATCGCGGCATCCTGGTTACGCGCGTGTGGTACATCCGCGACGTCGATCCCTACGAAAAAGTGCTCACCGGAATGACGCGCGACGGAACGTTCCTGGTGCAGGACGGCAAAGTCGCCGGCGGCATCCGCAATTTCCGGTTCAATCAGGGCATTTTGGAGATGCTTTCGAATGTCGAGATGCTCGGCCCATCGGTGCGCGCTGCCGGGGAAGAGTCGTTCGAGATGGTTGTGCCGGCGATGAAGGTGCGGAATTTTAATTTTTCGGAAGTCACGAAGTTCTAGTAGGACAGGCACTCTTGCCTGTCCTCTATTTGTTCGCCTCTCATGCTGTGCCGTCTTCGGATTAGTGGACTGCATCGCTACAGGCCGCAAAACCGGACAGGCAAGAGTGCCTGTCCTACTGCCTCATCCGAACCCTCCCTTCCTCCGTACCATCTATATAGAGGCGGGCTCCAAGTAGAGCCCACACCCGTGTAGTGGTACATTCGAGGAAACCCATATGGACCGACGCAGATTCATTTCGATAGCCGGGGGAGCGGGGCTGGGGATCCTGCTGCCGTACGCGGTGTACCGTTCGCTGTCGTATGGATTTGGCGGGCTGCGCGTGGGCGTCAAGGACTACGAGAAATTCGGGCCGGAGGCGGCGCTGCGGGCGATTGCTCCGGTGGACCAGTTTTACATTACGTCGTCGCACGGCGAGCCTGCGGTGGACGTGGACAAGTGGTCGCTGATGATTGACGGGCTGGTGGATGAGCCGCTGCATTTCGATTACGACGACATTCGGAAGCTCGCGCCGTACGAGACCACGCTCACGCTGGAATGCATTTCCAACGAAATCGCGGGCGGGCTGATCGACACGGCCGACTGGCGCGGGACGCTGCTGCGGCCGCTGCTGGAGCGCGCCGCGCTCAAGTCGAATGCGAAGTACGCGATCCTGTACGCGGCCGAGGGCTACACGACCGGGCACACGATCGAGCGGCTGATGCGCGACGGGAATTTTCTGGCGTATGACATGGACGGCGAGCCGCTGAACCGCATTCACGGATTTCCGCTGCGCGTGCTGATGCCGGGGATTTACGGAATGAAACTGCCGAAGTGGCTGACGCGCATCGAACTGGTGGACAAGGATCACCTGGGCTATTGGGAATGGATGGGATGGTCGAATACGGGCGAGCGGCAACTGCAGTCGGTGATCGACGATCCGCGCGAGAAGGCGCAGATTGCCGGGCAGAGTTTTGTGATTTCCGGCTGGGCCGTGACGAACAACGTGGGCGTCGCGAAAGTGGAAATTTCAACCGACGGCGGCGGCTCGTGGAATCCCTGCCAGATTTTCAGTAATCCGATGCCGTCGCAGGTGTGGGCGTTCTGGCGCTACGTGTGGGCGAATCCTCCGCGCGGCAAACACGAAATTCAGGTGCGCGCGACCGACGCGAACGGCAAACTGCAGACGGCGTCGAAGTCGGGCGAATGGCCGGACGGGGCGACGGGGTATCACACGGTGGGAGTCGAGGTTTTGTAGGACAGGCTTCAGCCTGTCAGGTTTTTGAATCTCGAAATTTCCGCTTGGGATATTTCTGGTTTTCTCAGCTCACAATTTGGGAAAGAAGACAGGCTGTCTTTGTTGTCCTCAGGATAAAAAGCCTGTCCTACGGTTGCTGCGGGGCAAACGTCAGGCTGTTTACTGTTTTTGCGATTACGTTTTCCTGGACCTGGATGAGGTCGGAGTCGGCCCAGGTCATGCCGAGCAGGGTGAAGGCGTCGTTGCCGCGCAGCAGGGTGAGCAGGGTGACCGACCAGTCGCGGCCGTCGGCGGTGCCGCGGGAATGCTGCTCGACCGCGGGAAGTCCGGCGACGGTCACATGCTTGTTCGAGATCATGCGGAAATTTTCGTAGACGCTGCTGAGCGCTTTTGCCGTGGTGGCGGCGTGCGAATCCAGGGAATCCTTGGTGTGTTCGCGGCCGATAACCAGCAGTGTCGTTTGATCGTATGTGCCCATGTGCGGCGATGGCGTCGGGCAGGGCCTTGCGCGCCTCGGGAATCAAGTCCCAGCTGGGCGGCTTGAACATTTGAAATCCGTAGGTGAGATTCGCGTAGACGTTGCCGTGAATTTCATCGCGAATCACGGGAGGTTCTGGCGGCGCGGGAGGCGGGGGCGGAGGAGCGGGGGCCGGGGCGGCTGCGGCGACTGTTTTGGGCGGGGCGGCGTCGCTCTTTGCAATGGCGGGGGAAAGGCTTGGAACGGGCTTGGGCCGGTCTTTTGGCACGGCTTTCGGCGAAAGTTTCTGCGCATCTTTCGATTCCATGCGGGTCTTCGCGGCGGAAGCGGATTCCTTTTCGACCGCGGGCGCTAGTTCCGGCTCGGCGGAGGGAGGCGGCGAGGGCGGAAGCGGCGCGGCGGAAGGCGGAGCGGGCGGCGCGCTGGATTTTGCTTTCGGGTCGGATTCCTTCTTGGGCGCGGAAATATTGATGTCCGCGACTTTGTCTTTTTGGATCAGCGCGAATCCGTAGGAAGTTTCGACGCGGAACGAATCGTTTTCAAATCCCACGATCGTGCCGCTGATTTTTGTGCCGTCTTTCAGGCGAATTTCGTCGGCGCGGGCCGCCGAGGCGGAAAACAGGATGGCCAGCAGGGCCAGTGTAGTGATTGCGCGATCACGCATGAAAGCAAGTATGGCAAAGCGCGGAATCGGTCGGCAAGAGTTGCGAAGCCGGAAGTTTCCGGGATGTTACCGGGGAGGGAGGGGTTCGGGAATTTCAAATTTGAAATTTGAGATTTGAAATTGAAAACCCACAACCCACAACCTGACAACCATACATTTGCCCACTTGCCCTGCAACCAAGTCGAAAACCCGGCGAGCGCTAGCCAACGATCAGAACCCGGTCCAGACGCCGGCGGCGAATTTTTTTACGGTGGCGAAGCCGAGTTTTTCGTACAGGCGGACGGCGCGGGCGTTGCCGGAAGTTACGGTCAGGGAGACGGTGTTGAAGCGGCGCACGCGCAGCGCTTGCATGGAGGCTTCCATCAGGCGCCGGCCGAGGCCGCGTCCCTGGTATCCGGGCATGGCGCAGATTTGCGTGGTGTGGCCCACGCCGTCGGAAACGCGCGAAGTCAAAATCGACTCCGGCAAGCTAGCTGGCATGGGGCGGGCGCAGGACGAACGAAGCTTCGGGCTGGAACTGGCCGCAGCCGGGCAAAATAATAATATTTTTCAGGAAGCGCAGCGCGCCGGATTCGCTGCGGTACTGATCGTTGATTTCGCCGTCGACGTGATTGGCATAAGCGAGCTGGATCAATCGCGCGCAGGGCTCGAAATGGCGGTGATCCCAGCGATCCAGAATCAGGCCCTCGCCCGGCCCCTCGCGAATCAGCCCGGGCAGCACGTCGATGGCTTGCATGTCGTGTGGCCGGCGGCAGCGGCGCGATCATGAATTGGCGCTGGTAGAGGCGGAATCCGTAGTCGGAAAGGACGGTGTCGAGCGCATAGCCGAAGGGAATCAGCTGCGCTTCCACGCGGTCGAGTTTTGGAATCCCGCTGAGCGTGGTGAGCGTGTCGGTCAGCAGGCGATGGCTCAACTCCTGCTGCGAGTAGCGCGGCGAGACGAACAGCCCGCCCACCAGGCCCTTGTGTTCTTCCAATACGTAAAACGCGTATCCGACCGGGCGGCCGTTTTCCAGGATGGCCGATCCGGTGAGCGACCGCGCGTCCACGAATTTCTTGATCAGCTCGATCGACGCCTGATAGTCCCAGCGCAGCTCTTCCTTCCATTGCCTGGCCTCCTCGGCCAGCAACGGCTCCAGTTGCCGGGAAGACAGCTGGCGCAGATCAACCATCTGCATGGGGAAGGTCTCCAGCCTTTGGGTCGCGGCGCACATAATCCTTTTTACCATAGTGACGACCCCGTGTAGTTCAGAAACATTGGCGAGATCGGCGGCCCGTGAGGGTTGAACAAGTGTGTTAAGATTCGCCAGCCGAGCGTAGCGTTGTCCGCCCCAGCGTAGGCACCGGCGGGGCGCAGCTTTGCCCGCCGGCCACATTATCGAATGCATGGGCTTCCTTTCCCAACTGCGATATCCCACGGCGTGGTACTCCAAGCTGGTCATCGCCATTTTGGCGCTCGCTTTCTTCGGATTTCTCGCGGCGGCGGCGATTTCCGGGTACGTGGTGTACCGGATCGCCATGCCCGCGCGCAGCCACTCCGAAATCGAATCTGCAGAATTTTCCCGGACACCCGCTGGCCATGCCCTACAGCGTGCCCGGAGAAGGGCAGCGCGACGGCTGGTTTTTCCCCGGCTTGAAATCCGCGCCCACCGTGATTCTTTGTCCCGGGCTACGAATCCAGCCGCGGAGAACTGCTGACGCTGGCTTCGGCCTTGCAGGATCACCAGTACAACGTGCTGCTGATCGATTTTTCGGGGCAGGGAACCGAGCGGCGGGCCGCTCCACGCTCGGGTTTCAGGAAGTGGCGGAGTTGAGAGCGGCCATGGACGCGGTCGCCGACCGCGGCGACGTGGACGCGCAGCATTTTGGAGTGTGGGGCGCGAATCTGGGCGCGTACGTGGCGCTGTCGGAAGCGGCGCGGGATCCCCGTGTGCGCGCGGTCGCCGCGGAATCTCCCTACAACCATCCCGCGGAAATGGCCGGCTTGCTTGCCAACCGCATGGGACTGGCTTCGCTTCCGTTTATTACCGGCATGGTAAAAATAGGATTCGGCTGGATGAACTCCGACTATCGAAACGTGCCGCCGCTGCGCCTGCGCATCCAGAAACTCACGGGCGTCGCGCAACTCTATCTGCAAACGCAGGAGGAGCCGGTCCTGGCCGCAAGCACGCGGGAACTGTTCCAGGTTTCGCCCGTGCCGCACGAACTGGTGAATCTGGACCACGGAAACTACGCGGGGATGCTGGACGATGAAAAGCGGGACTACGAGAACCGGATTGTGAGTTTTTTTCTGGTGAATTTGTCGCCGGCGGGGGGACAGTAGGCCGGGAGCGCTGCGCCGCTACTTGTGGTGAAACACGAAAATTGCATTGCGGCCTTCAGGAACTCCTTCATCCGGTTTTAGTGTGTAGCGATCCACAATTTGACGGTCGAGCGGAGTCCCGCTCAGAATCCACTCAGGCTCCTCCGATGCGGGAGTCCATTCGGGCAATTGTCGCATTGAAATAGAAATTCAATCCGTATTGCCAATTCCTGGAGAGTCGATATGCTGCAATGCCTTGCCGAGGGAAGGATCCGTTTGCTTCAGATGTTCGCGCCAGCGGCCGGGCGGAAATTCTGGCATCCAGGCGGGGCAGCACCACAGGTATCAGCGAAACTCAACGGACGAATATCACCAAGAGCACCACGGCCAGTATCGCAGCCATCGGGAGTCTCCGAATTGCCAGAACCATAACCGCGGCCCCAAAGACCGCGCCACTCCGCCGGCGACAACATACTCCGAATGGTCGATGGACGTTCATTCCCCTGACAACTTCCGCCAATACAGGAATTGCGGGAAGCAGAAAACAGCGCTCCTGTCCCTCCCAGCAATCCGAGCACAAGCTTCGTCTCATCCCGAATGCAAATGAAAATCCAGTTCGCCATGAGGAGCACAAGAGGCGGAACAGCCGGGAAGGATGTATCCCGGCAGCTTCGATTGCGAGATGCTGAAAAATAAAACTGGGAATGCCGTCCAGCAAGCGAGGAACAATCCAGGTGAATCGGAATATGCATTATTTTTGGCGCTTCTTATCGCATGGCGAAATGCGCCTATCAAGAACAGAATCCAGGGGATGAGGGCAGCCAACAGAATTGGGCAATAATACCAAAACGGCTGGCGGTGCTCGAAGACTGGAGTGAGGTAGCGCTCGAAATTGTGCTGCCAGATGAAGACGCGGAGAAAATCGGGATTGCGGAGCGCGCACAGGACGTACCAAGGCAGCGCCGTTGCGCAGAACACGATGATGATTAGCGGATGCAGGAAGCGAAATGGCGCGAGCCACTGGCGGGAGAGCGCGGCCCAGAGCAGCGTCGCGCCCCCGGCAAGGATCACGGCGGCGGGGCCTTTTGCGAGCACGGCGGCGCCGAGAACAAATCCAAACGCGATGCGCAAAACCGGCCCGGGCCGCGGCTTCTGCAAAATTTCGACGGCAATCGCCATTGCGGCGGTCAGCAGTCCGGCGAAACAGCATGTCGGGACTTGCGGCGCGCGAGAAGCCGATCATGGCGACCGACGTGGGCAGCATGAGCAGCGAGAACCACGCGGCGCGCACGCCGAAGGATCGCAGCGCGGTCCACGCGACGGACACAACGGCAAG
Organism: Terriglobia bacterium; assembly: GCA_963779275.1. Taxonomy (GTDB): domain Bacteria; phylum Acidobacteriota; class Terriglobia; order Acidiferrales; family UBA7541; genus Palsa-360. Next base: position 100,362 of record CAVZXL010000008.1, on the reverse strand, counting down.
CAGCGCGGCCAGTGCCGACGGCAGACGCGCGGCGAATTCGCTCACGCCAAACAGGCGCATGGAGATTCCGGCAGCCCAGTAGTAGAGCACCGGCTTTTCAAACCACGGCGTGCCCCACAAGCGCGGCGTCACCCAGTCGCGCGTTTCGGCCATGGCGCGGGCGATGGCCGCATAGCGCGGTTCGTCCGGGCCGACCAGGCCCAGCGCGCCGAGGCCGCTGAACAAGCATACGTAGAGGACGACGAGAATCAGCGGCACGCTCCAGAGCGGAATCTGGAAATCGCCTTCTTCGGCGGCGCGCGATCGAATTGGGGCGGTGGAATCCAAGCGAGTGAGTCTAGCATTGGCGACGGGAGTTTTCAGTAACGCGGCGCGAAAATGCGGCATTTTGTAGGACAGACAATCTTGTCTGTCCGGTTTGGATTTACGCAGCCATGCAGTAAACCGGACAGACAAGCGTCTCGCAGGGGCTCGCGAAAAGAGTATCGCCTACCGCTCTTTTATGAAGCGGGCTCCCAAGTACAGCCCGCACCCGTTATAATCCCCGGGTGCGAGAACGCGCAGAATATGCGGCGGCATGGCTGCTGCTCAAAACGTTGGGTGCGTTGCCGCGGCCGATTGCGAGATTCTGCGGGCGCGGGCATGGCTGCGTTTCTGTTGTGGCTGCGGCCGGGATTGCGGCGCGCGTGCGCGGAAAATTTGCGCCTGGCGTTTCCGGATTGGAACAAGAAGCAGCGGCGCGCGGCCATCCGCGGCATGGTGCGGCAGTTGGGATGGATGGCGGCGGAATTCGCGCATTTCCCGAAATACACGAAGGAAAATATCGAGCGCATCGTTCTGCTGGACGGGTTTGAAAATTTTGCGTCGGCGCAGGCGCGCGGGAAGGGCGTGCTGTTTCTCACCGGGCACATGAGCGCGTGGGAAGTTGCGCCGTTCGCCCAGGCGCTGTTCGGACACCCGCTGCATTTCCTGGTGCGGCCGGTCGATAATGAACGTGGTGGACGCGCTGATCACGAAATACCGCTGCCTGAGCGGAAATTTGCCGATCGAAAAAAATCAATCGGCGCGCGCCGTGCTGAAAGTGCTGGGCGAGGGCGGCACGGTGGGAATCCTGGCCGACCACAATACGCTGCACGCCGAAGGCGTGTTCGTCGATTTTTTCGGCATCCCTGCCTGCACTACGGCGGGGCTGGCACGGTTTGCGCTGCACACGGACGCGGCGGTCGTGTCCCGGATTCCTGCACTGGGACGCCGCATTGCGCAAATACAGGCTGTGCTTTGAGCCCGCGGTGCCGTTGACCCGCAGCGGCGACGACGCAACGGACATACGAGAAAATACGCAGCAATTCACGCGCGTGATTGAAAATTACGTGCGCCGCTACCCGGACCAATGGCTCTGGCTGCATCGCCGGTGGAAATCCCGCCCGCTGGGGAATCGCAGGACAAATCGCCGTGAGCATTCATGAATGGGAAACGTGCATACCGCCAGCAAAGCCCCCTTCAGAGGCGGATGCCAATGGCGAAAAACCCGCGAACGGCTACAGCAGGCCGCATTCTTCGTTATCAGAACAGAACCAGATTGAAGGAGAACGCGCCATGACACGCACCGCACGCGAACTCGCGCAATTCCTGGGCTGCACGATGGAAGGCGAAGGCTCGCACGGAATTTCCGGCGTTGCCGCGCCCGCCTCGGCCCGCGCCTCGGACCTGATCTATGTGGAGGCTGCCAAGCACCTGGAGCGGGCCGCGGCATCGGCCGCGCGGTGCGTTGTGATGCCGCCCGGCCTGGCGCTTGCCGGCAAGACGCTGCTCCGCGCGGAAAATCCGAAACTGGCCTTTGCCCGCGCGGCGGAATGGCTTATGCCGGCGGCTCCCATTGCGACGGGGATCCATCCGACTGCCGTCATCTCTCCAACGGCCCAGCTGGCGGATGGCGTTGGCGTGGGCCCCTACGCGGTGATCGAAGACGGAGCGAAAATCGGCGCGGGCACGGAAATTGGCGCATTTTGTTTTGTGGGCCGGGCCGCCACGATCGGCGAACACTGCAGGCTGTATCCGCGCGTGACGCTCTACGCCGGGGCGCGGCTGGCAAACCGCGTGATCCTGCATTCCGGAGCGGTGATCGGCTCGGATGGGTTTGGATACGTGCAATCCGGCGGAAAACGCTGGAAATTTCCACAGGTTGGGGAAGTGGAAATCCACGATGACGTGGAAATCGGCGCGAATACGACTATCGACCGCGGATCGCTGGACCGCACAGAAATTGGCGCTGGTTCAAAATTGGACAACCTTGTGCACATTGCGCATAACGTCCACATTGGCGAAAACACGGTGATTGCAGCCCAGACGGGCATTTCCGGCTCGGTTGTCATCGGAAATGACGTTGCCTTCGGCGGGCAAGCAGGCCTGGGCGATCATTGTGTGGTCGAAGACGGCGCCATCATTGGCGGGCAGGCGGGAATCCTGCCGGGAAAAATTGTTCGCAGCGGGCAGATCGTTTGGGGGACTCCGGCGCGGTCCCTGGACAAATTCAAGGCAGCAATTTGCCTGGTTCAGCCGCTTGCCGGAACTTGCCAAACGGATTGAAAGCCTCGAAAAGGGCCATGAATCGGGCAGCGCCGGGGGCCGCTGAAGAATTGAAAAGAAAGAAGCTATCTACTTGTTTGACACCAGACGCAATCCCTGTTGACCCGCGTTTATATACTGATGATAATAGACATCGGGGGTTCTTGGTGTGCAAGCTTGGGGCGGATGGATTCGTCTATCCGGACAGTTTGAGATAGAAATCCCAAGGAAAAATTTACCTCACTGAGGGCGCAAGATTTGGTGTATTCAAATGATCGTTCCAGGGTGGAACTGCATCACATTAGTTTGAGGTGTGAGCACAAGCCATGGCATTAGGGACGCGCGTACAATTTGAAGAGTCCGGCGGCACCCGATCTTCGGGCCTGTTCCCGGTCCTTGCCGAGCGCCTTTCCGAGGCGATAGATCGCGGCGCGAATTATCTCCTTTCCTTGCAGGCATCTGAGGGATATTGGCTGGGTGAGCTGGAAGCGGACACCACGCTGGAATCCGACTACATTTTTTATTTGCATGTGATCGGCAAAGCGCGGCCCGACCGCATTGCCAAGCTTGCGAATTACGTGCGCCGGCGGCAACTGGAAGATGGCGGCTGGAATATTTATTTCGGCGGGCCGTCCGAACTGAATGCCACGATTAAGGCGTACGTGGCATTGCGGCTGGCCGGCGAACCTGCCGATTCTGAAGCCTTGCTGCGGGCGCGCATCTCGCGTGCACGAATTGGGCGGGTTGGAAGCGTCCAATTCGTATACGCGGCTTTACCTGGCGCTGGTGGGCGCGGTGGGCTGGGACATGGTCCCGGCGGTGCCGCCCGAATTGATGCTCCTTCCGAATTGGTTTGCGATCAATATTTACGAAATGTCTTCGTGGACGCGCGGGATCGTGATTCCGTTGACGATTCTATACGCGCACAAGCCGCGCTTCAGCGTGCCGGACGGCATTTCCGTGGAAACTTTATACCGGGACCCTTCGCGCAAGGCGCTCGGCCTGGAATGGGACAAGCAGCTTTTCAGCTGGCGGAATTTCTTTGTGGCCCTGGATCGCGGCTTGAAGCTTTACGAACGCGTGCCCTGGAAGCCCCTGCGGCAGCGGGCGCTGCGCCAGGCGCGCGAGTGGATGCTGGAGCACCTGGAACGCACCGAGGGGCTCGCCGCGATTTATCCGGCCATGATGAATTCGATTTTTGCGCTTCTGGCGCTGGGCCATTCGCCGGACGATCCGCTCACGGCGCGCGAGATCGGAGAATTTTCGCGCTTCGAGATCGAGCAGGGCGACACCATCCGCGTGCAGCCGTGCGTTTCGCCGGTCTGGGATACGGCCATCGCCATGGTGGCGCTGGAAGAAGCGGGCCTGCCGCCCGGATCATCCGGCGTTGGTGCGGGCGGCGGATTGGCTGCTGGAAAATCAGATTGTCGGTTCGGGCGACTGGATGGTGAAGACTCCAGGAGTTCATGCCGGGTGGCTGGGCGTTTGAGTTTCGCAACGATTTCTATCCGGACGTGGACGACACGGCATTTGTGCTGATGGCGCTGCAGCGCGTCGATTTTCCGGACAAGGCGCGCATGGAAGCCGCGACGCGGCGGGGCCTGGAATGGCTGCTGGCCATGCAGAACCGCGACGGCGGCTGGGGCGCATTCGACCATAACAACGACCGCCATTTCCTGTGCCACATTCCGTTTGCCGACCACAACGCGATGATCGATCCTTCGACCGCGGACGTTACGGCGCGGGTCGTGGAATGCCTGGGGCGCCACGGGTGGCCCGCAAGCCATCCGGTGATCCGGCGGGCGGTGCAATTCCTGCTGAAGGATCAGACCGCGGAAGGGCCGTGGTTCGGGCGCTGGGGAGTCAATTACGTGTACGGAACCAGCGGCGTGCTGCGCGCGCTGGAAACCGTGGCTCTGACGGCCCAACAGTATTGCCAGCGCGCGGTGGAATGGCTCCGCGCGGTGCAAAATCCTGACGGCGGATTCGGGGAATCGATCGCTTCCTATTACGATCCCGCGCTGAAGGGCAAAGGCGCCAGCACGGCGTCGCAAACGGCTTGGGGATTGATCGGATTGATGGCGGCCAGCGACGCGGAAGATCCGGCAATCGGCCGGGCGGCGAACCATCTGGTCCAGCAGCAGGAGGCCAATGGCTCCTGGTCCGAAAATGAATTTACGGGCACGGGATTTCCCTGCGTTTTTTATCTGAAGTATCATTTGTACCGGAACTATTTTCCCTTGTATGCGCTGGCAAGGTACCGCAACACGACGAATCGAACCGCCCAGTTCTGCGCGCTGCAATTGCGGCCCGAGGAACTCGGAGCGGCAGAACGCTTAGGAGAGTGAATTGAGATATCCGCTGAAAATGACCGCGAATCTGGCCAAGTACGTGGCCACGCAGCGCTTTAAGGGCGCGAAAAAGTTTCCGATGGTGATGATGCTGGAGCCGCTGCATGCGTGCAACCTGACGTGCACGGGCTGCGGCCGGATCCGCGAATACAAATCGACGATCAACGAAGTCATGACCGTGGAACAGTGCCTGGCCGCGTCGGATGATTGCGGAGCGCCGGTCGTCTCGATCTGCGGCGGCGAACCCATGATCTATCCGGAAATCGGCCGGCTGACGAAGGAAATTCTGGACCGCGGGCGCCACATCATTCTGTGCACCAACGGCATGTTCATCCGCAAGCGGCTGCACGAATTCAAGCCGACTTCCAGTTTCTTCTTCAACGTCCACCTGGATGGGCTGGAGCGCACGCACGACCTTTGCGTCGAGCGCGACGGCGTGTTTCGCGAGGCCATCGAGGGAATCAAGGCCGCCAAGGCCGCCGGATTCCTGGTCTGCTCGAACACCACGATCTACAAGGAAACCGACCTGAGCGAAATTTCCGACCTGTACGCGTATCTGGACACGCTGGGCGTGGACGGATTCATGCTGGCGCCGGCGTACGGCTACGCGGCGGTACAGACCACGGACATTTTCATGTCGCGCGCGGACATTCGCGAAAAATTCCGCGCGGCGGTATCGCTGCTCGATAAGCACAACCTGATGGTTTCGCCCATTTATCTCGATTTCCTGCGCGGCGAGCGCGAACTGGAGTGCACGGCCTGGGGCACGCCCACGTACAATCCGCGCGGCTGGAAAGGCCCGTGCTACGTGATCACCGACAATCATTACGATTCCTACAAGGATATGGTGAATCAGACGCCGTGGGAAAATTACGGCCCGGGAAACGACCCGCGCTGCGCCGATTGCATGATGCACGTGGGATTTGAAACCACGCCGGTGCTGGGCGCGAAAAGAAATCTGGGCGATACCTGGACGATGCTGAAGTGGCAGCTTTCCGGAAAGATGGGCGGCCACCCCGAAAAGGCCGGCACCTATAAACCGACGAGCGGCTCGACCGGGGGAGGGTCCACGCTGATGCCTCCGCCGCCGTCGAATGCCGACCTGGTTTCTTCGGACGGCACACTGCGAGTGCTATGAAAACGCTGGTAACAGGCGCGACGGGCTTTCTCGGAAGCCACGTCGCGCGCCAACTGGTCGAGCGCGGCGAACATGTACGCGTGCTGGCGCAGGCCTGCCAGCGACGTACGCGCTCTGGAAGGCCTGGGGGCAGAGCGCTTCACCGGGGATTTGCGGGATGCGGCTTCTCTGGAACGTGCCCTGGCGGGCGTTACGCGCATCTATCATGTAGCTGCCGATTACAGGCTCTGGGCGCGCGACCCGCGCGAGATTTACGAATCGAATGTGACCGGCACGCGAAACTTGCTGGATGCCGCGCGCCGCGCCGGAGTCAAAAAGTTCGTTTATACCAGCACCGTGGCGACGATCGCGGTGCCGCGCCAGGGGGATTTGCCAAACGAAGCGACGCAGTCTTCGGTCGACGAAATGATTGGCCACTACAAACGCTCGAAATTCATGGCTGAGCAGTGCGCCTTGCGCGCCGCCGAGTCGGGGATGCCGGTGGTCATCGTCAATCCGACGACTCCCGTGGGCCCGGGAGACTGGAAGCCCACGCCGACCGGAAAGATCATCGTCGATTTCATGAATGGGCGCATGCCCGGGTATGTGGATACGGGTTTGAACTTCGTTCCGGTGGAAGATTGCGCGCGGGGACACTTGCTCGCCGCCGAACGCGGCCGCATCGGCGAAAGGTATATCCTGGGAGGCGTGAACCTGACGCTGAAGGGCATGCTCGACATTCTGGCCGCGGTCACCGGACGGCGCGCGCCGCAATGGAGAATTCCGCATGCGCTGGCCTATGCCGCGGGATGCGTGGATACGGCGGTATCGCGCGTGATGGGCCGCGAGCCGCGGATTCCGCTGGAAGGCGTGCGCATGGCGCGGCACAAGATGTTTGTGGATGCGTCCAGGGCGGGGCGGGAACTTGGTTTTGTTGCCGGGCCGATTGAGGCCGCGGTGGAACGCGCCGCGCGCTGGTATGAATCGAACGGATATATCGCCACCAGGGGGGCGCAACCTGCCGTACGCGCCCATGCGGCGTAGCTGAGTGTCGGAGGCCATGAACATATTGGTGACATTCGCGGTTCAGGCGGAATTTTCGCCTTGGCAGAGGCGCAGGAATTTCATGCGTCTGCCTGGGGCATTGCCTGTCTTCGAATGTCATTTTGGAGGCGCGCGGGTTCGCGTCGTACTGACCGGCATGGGACAATCCCATGCGCTGGAAGCGATGCGGCAGGTACTTCCGTCCAGGCCCGATATTTGCATTTCCACAGGACTGGCCGGAGCCCTGCAAACCAGTTATCGCCCGGGAGATATTTTGGCGGCGCGCCTGGTGAGTGAAGTGGGCGAGCCGGTGGCCGTGGCCAGCCATCGCGAGTTGCTTTCGACGGCTGTGGATTGCGGCGCGCGACAAGTGGAGCGCTTCGCGACGTCGCGAACGATGGTGGCCCGGGCGGAAGACAAACGCGCTCTGGGAAGCCAGGCGGAAGCCGTGGAAATGGAAAGCTACACGATTCTGGCGGAAGCTGCGCGCTACGGCGTGCCGGCGCTGGCCGTGCGCGCCATCAGCGACACCGCCGAGTTCGATATGCCCTATGATTTTGACGCCGTGCGCGACGCGCGCGGCCAGATTCGCACGGCGAGAGTGATCGCGCAGGTGCTGCGCCGTCCGTTCGGCCTGCCGAGCCTGATGTCCCTGGCGCGCGATTGCCGGGCGGCATCGAAACAATTATCGAGTTTCCTGGATATGTTTACGGGAACGCTTGCGGATCGGCTGATTCCGATCGAGCAGGATACGGTGGCCGCGCGATGAGCCAGTCGGGAACCATTCTCGAAGCTTCCGTTTACGCCGTTTGTGCCGCCCACGATGCGCGCGGCGGTTTACCGCGGAAAAGGGCGCGTGGTCGTCGAGACCGTGCCCGTGCCGGTCATTTCCGACGGGGAAGTGCTGATTCGCGTTGCGGCTTGCGGGATTTGTGGCACCGACATCAAGAAGATCGAGCATGGATTCGTGGCCGCTCCGCAGATTTTCGGGCATGAAGTTTCGGGAACCGTGGTGGCCGTGGGCGCGGGAGTGACAAAATGGAAGCTGGGCGACCGCGTCATGAGCTTTCACCACGTTCCGTGCGGGGCGTGCTTTTATTGCGCGCGGCGGTTGTATTCGCAATGCCCCGGTTATAAGAAAGGTGGGATTGACGGCGGGCTTCGATCCCAACGGCGGCGGGTTTGCGCAGTTGTGCGCGCCATGCCCTGGGTTGCCGAGCGCGGGATGGTGGCCATCCCGGAAAATATCAGTTTCGATGAGGCCACGTTCATCGAGCCGGTCAATACCTGCATTAAGGCCGTGGAAAAGGCTCGCGTGGAAGCCGGAGAGACGGTCCTGGTGATGGGCCTCGGACCGATCGGCCTGCTCCTGATGATGCTCTCGAAACTTGCGCGGCGCGACCGTCATCGGCAGCGATCCAATGCCGGAGCGGCGCGCGAAAAGCGAATCGCTGGGCGCCGATGCGGCTCTGAATCCGCGTCGACGGCCTGCTGGCGGAAGAAATTCGCGCACGCACCGGCGGGCGCGGCGCGGACGTGGTGCTGGTAGCCGTGCCGATTCCATCCGCGCTGACCGATGCGCTGGCGCTGGCCCGGCCCGGAGGGCGCGTGCTGCTGTTTGCGCAGAACGATCCGCAGATGAAGATCGAGTTTCCGGCGGCCGCGGTGGGCGTCGAAGAAAAGGAAATTCTGGGGAGCTATAGCGCCGCGGTGGACCGGCAGGAAGAAGCCGCCCGGCTGATCTTTTCGCGCCAGTTGCCGGTGCGCGATTTGATCTCGCACCGGTTTTCGTTGGATGATATGGACCGGGCGCTGCAACTGGCCGCCCATCCGGTAGGAGATTCCTTGAAAGTGGTGATGCATCCTTGATGCGAACCGAAGAGTTACGAAGCGGGAAGAATGGCCAGCGCAACGGTCACATGACCGCCGCGGTTCTCTATGGCAGTGAGAATCTCAAAATAGAGAGCGTGGACATTCCCAAACTCGCTGCGGACGAAGCGCTGCTGCGCGTCAAAGTTGCCCTGACGTGCGGCACCGACCTGAAAGTGTGGAAGCGCGGATACCACGCGCGCATGATTACGCCGCCCGCCGTCTTCGGGCACGAACTTGCCGGCGTTGTCGAACAGTTGGGCTCGGACGTGAACGGCGGCCTGTCCGTCGGCGCCCGCGTGGTGCCCTCCAATTCGGCGCCCTGCAACGTCTGCCTGTTTTGCCGCAAGGGGCAGAGCAACCTGTGCGAGGATTTGCTGTTCAACAATGGAGCGTACGCCGAATACATGCGCATCCCGGGCCGCATCGTCCGCCAGAATATGCTGGTTATTCCGGAACACGTATCGTTCCAGGACGCCGCAATGGTCGAGCCGCTGGCCTGCGTGCTGCGCGGCATTCATGAGACCGGCATACAGCCGGGAGACACCACCATCGTGATCGGCTGCGGGCCCATCGGCCTGAAATTCATTCGCGTGCTTTCCGCGCGCGGCGTGAAAGTCATCGCGCTCGGCAAGCGGACCAATCAGGTTCGCGCCGCCGAAAAAGCCGGAGCGCGCGCCGCCTTCATCGCGCCGGATCTTGCCGACCCGATCAAAACCGTGCGCGAACTGACCGAGCACGGGCGCGGCGCCGATTCCGTGATCGAAGCGGTGGGTACCTCGCAAACCTGGGAATGGGCGTTGCAGATGGTTCGCCGCGGCGGCACCGTCAATCTGTTTGGCGGCTGCCCGCGGGGCACGCTGGTGCCGGTGGATCCGAACACGCTGCACTATTCGGAAATTACGATCAAGTCCACGTTCCATCACACGCCCGAATTCATCCGGGAAGCGCTGGCAGTCGGTGGCGCGCGGCGAAATTCGTTCCAGCGATTTCGTGAACGCCGAAATCCCGCTCACCGAGCTTCCCAAAATGTTCGAGCACATGAAGCATCGCAACGGCGAAATGAAAGTCGCGGTGATCCCGTAGCAGCCCGCGCCCTCACGGAGTTTTTCGGGCCGCGCCGGGTTCTCCGGCGGGCCGCGCAACATGCAAATTCCATCTGAACTCGAAATTGCCCGCCACGCGCCCGCGTCCGGCTGCACGGTGGCGGAGGCCGAGCGCTACACGCGCTGGCTGGCCACGCACCATTACGAAAATTTCAACGTGGTTTCCTGGCTGCTTCCCAAGCGCCTGCACCAGCATTTCTACAATCTCTACGCCTATTGCCGCTGGGCGGACGACCTGGGCGACGAGGTTGCCGATCCCGCGAGGGCGCTGGAATTGCTCGGCGAGTGGGAACACGAGCTACGCGAATGCTACGCGGGCCGCGCGTCGCACCCCGTTTTCATCGCGCTCCAGGGCACGATTGCCGCCTGCGACATCCCCATCGAGCCGTTTTCCGATCTGCTGATCGCCTTTCGCCAGGACCAGACCGTGCATCGATACCCCACCTGGGACGACATGATCGGCTATTGCCGCTATTCCGCCAATCCCGTCGGTCGGCTGGTCTTGTATCTGTGCGGTTACCGCGACGCCGAACGCCAGAAACTTTCCGACGCAACCTGCACCGCGCTGCAACTGGCGAATTTCTGGCAGGACGTTTCGCGCGACCTGGAGAAGGGCCGCATATATATTCCCCTGGAATCGCTTGCGGCGCACGGCCTGACGGAAGAAGACATCGTCGCGCAGCGTTTCGATGCGCGGTACGTTTCGCTGATGAAGGATTTAATTTCGCGCACGCGCGCATTGTTCCAGGAAGGCCTGCCGCTGGCCGCCACCCTCGATTCCGCGTTGCGCGTGGACATCGAAATGTTCAGCCGTGGCGGCCTTGCCGTGCTGGACGCCATCGAGGCCGCGGGGTACAACACGCTCCAGCACCGGCCGTCGATCCCGAAATCGCAACAGGCGCATGCTGCTCGCGCGAGCGCTGGTGCAGCGCTTGTTTATTCGCGATCGCGTCCCTGCGCCGTCGATTCCTGCCGATTCCGCGCGGCCCGGGATTGTCGCAGGACGGGCGTCTTCCTTCAAGGCCCACGCGGATCCGCTTGCTATGACGAGCCAGATTGCGCGATCGTACGAAAATTGCCACCGGATCGCGCGCGAAGCCCGCAGCAATTTCTATTACGCATTTCTATCTGCTCCCGAAGTCCAAGCGCGACGGCCTCGCGGCCTTGTACGCCTTCATGCGCCTGGTCGATGACGTTGCCGACGAAGGCGAAGACGTGGAGGCCAAACAACGCGGCCTTGCCAAGTGGCGCGCGGCATTTGATGAAGCGGTCACAGGACGACTCCCAGGTTTTCGACGGCTCGGCCGCAAAACCCATTCCGAAGGAATCTCTTTACGGCGAACGCGAAGTCTTGCCGGCGCTGGTCGACACCATGCGCCGTTTCCACATGCCCGCGCGCTATCTGCACGACTTGATCTCCGGCGCGGAAATGGACCTTACCGTGCAAGTCCTATCCGACTTTCGACCGGCTGCGCGAGTATTGTTACCGTGTCGCCGGAACCGTGGGCCTCACCTGCACGCACGTGTTCGGATACAGCGATCCACGCGCGCTCGACCTTGCCGAGAAACTTGGCCTAGCGTTTCAGCTCACGAACATTATTCGCGATGTCCGCGAAGACGCCGCGCTCGGCCGCGTGTACATTCCCGGCGAAGACCTCGCGCGCTACGGCGTTTCGCCGGAGGATTTTTCGCGCAACGAAGCCACGCTCGGCGTCCGCGAACTTCTTCGCTTTGAAGCCGACCGCGCCTGGCGGCTGTACGAAGAGTGCGCCGAATTTCTCGATCTCATCGACGCGGACAGCCGTAGCGCGCTCTGGCTGCTGGTGCACACGTACAGCGCCCTGCTGGCGCGCATGGAATCGGTCGACTTTGCGGTCTTCGGCGAGCGCGTTCGTCTGAGTAAAGCGGAAAAAATGATGTTCATCGCCCGCGCGCGCTTCGCGCGGCTGACCCGGGATAATGTCCTTGAAAAACGTGATCGTGATCGGCGGCGGCCTGGCGGGACTTTCCTCGGGCGTCGCGCTGGCTGAATCGGGCTTCCGCGTGCGTTTGCTCGAACAGCGGCCCCACCTGGGCGGCCGCGCGGCGTCCTACGTGTTACCGGGCGGCGAGCATGTGGACAATTGCCAGCACGTCACGCTGGGCTGCTGCACAAACCTTGCCGATTTTTACGCCAGGGCCGGCGCGGCGGACAAAATTCGATTTTTCGACCGCCTGTATTTTGCGGCGCCGGACGGACGACGAGGCTCGATGCAGGCCGCAGCGCTGCCCGCGCCCGCTGCACATGGCGGTATCCTTCGCGCTTTTTCCCTTGCTCGACTGGGCCGATAAGCGCGCCATCGCCGCGGCTCTTCTGGCGATCGCGCGCAGCGGCGGGCGCCCGGCGGATGTTTCCAGCGGCGGAAGCGGCGTCTCGATGCTGGCTTGGCTCCGGAAACACCGGCAGACCGATCGCGCCATTCGCCGGTTCTGGGAAGTGATTCTGGTCAGCGCGCTGGACGAGGAACTGGACAAGATCGACGCGCAGTACGGCATCGACGTGTTCTGGAAGGCGTTTCTTTCGACACGTGGCGGATATCGCATCGGCATCCCGCGCGTGCCGCTCGGCAATTTGTACGACGGCTGCAAGGATGCGATCACCAAGCGCGGCGGGGAAGTGATCTTGCGCGCCGGAGTACGCGGTTTTCTGGTGGCTGGCGGCGGCGTCGAAGGCGTGGAGAGGGAAGACGGTTCGGTCGAGACGGCCGACTACTATCTTTCGGCGGTGCCGCAGGATGTCTTGCCCGAATTGCTGCCGCCGGAAGTGGCCGAGCACGAGCCGGTGTTTTCAAATTTGAAAAATTTGCGGACCTCTCCCATCACTGGCGTGCACCTCTGGTTTGACCGGGCCGTGATGAGCGAGCCGTTTCTCACGCTCGTGGACTCAACGACGCAGTGGGTGTTCAATAAGACGCAATTGTATGGCGAAGGCGGGGAAAACAGCGGACAATACCTGCAATTGGTGATCAGCACGTCCTACAGTTTGACGCAGCGTTCGCGCCAGGAAATCATCGCACTCTGCCTCGAGGAACTCCGCGGCGTCCTTCCCGCAACGCGCCAGGCCACGCTGGTGAAGGGAACCGTCGTCAAGGAAATGAGCGCGACATTTTCCCCCGCGCCCGGCTCGGACCAGTGGCGCCCCGCGCAGAAAAGTCCCCTGGCAAGATTATTTCTTGCCGGAGATTGGACCGCGACCGGATGGCCTTCCACCATGGAAGGAGCGGTTCGCAGCGGGTACCTTGCCGCCGAAGCGATTCTTGCCGATGCTGGTACGCCGGGAAAATTCTTGCAGCCCGATTTGAAGCCCGAGGGGTTGGCGCGTTTATGGGCCCGCCGGTCCTGAGCGGCAAGCAGGGCGCAATGGGCAGTGCGCTCTTTGCGGAACCCTGGTTTTGGCCCAAAGAAGAAGAATATTTGCATCATTGCGTTATTTGCGTGTTGTGCGCGGGAATTCAGAGTATGATCTGAGCATCCCCCTGGAGGTTTTCTTTGGAGCGGAAGTATAAGCAACAGGGCTACATGAGTGCGGACAAGCCCCAGAAAAAAGAGAGACGTCCGCCGGAAGGCCACCCGAGACAAGATCAAATCGGGCCGCGCACGCCGCGCATGGTCGGCACCATCACGCGCGCGCGCTGTTCCAATTGCGGCGCGGTGCTGCAGCAGGGCTTTGATCCGAAAGGCAAGTGCCCGAAATGCGCGTATGAATTGCACTCGTGCAAGCAGTGCGCCTATTTCGATACCGCCGCGCGTTTCGAGTGCATGAAGCCCGTGCCCGAACGCATCGCCAAAAAAGACCAGCGAAACGATTGTACCTTCTACGAATTTCGCACCACCATCGAGAAGGATACGGCGCCGTCGGCGCCCTCCGTCAACACGTCGTCTTCTCCGGAAAGAGTTTCGCGGCCGCTCGATGCCCGCCAGGCGTTTGAAAATCTTTTCAAGAAATAAGACACGCTTCCCGGTCTTTCCCGCGGACATTTCCCCTGTGGAAAGTAATCCGGAAGTGCCGTTTGCAACCGCTGTGCGGAATTGCTATTCTGAAATTGCAGGTGAGTCTGCGGAATGTGCCGCCCACTCGAAGCCGCTACGAATTCTTCCCCGGAAAGGTCACCCCATGAAAGTTGCGTTACGTCATGGAAATGAGGAATGGCGCGAGCCAATCGAAAAGGAAACGGATCTGCACGTAGTGAAGCTGAAGAAGCTGTTGAACCGTTACGATCCCGACCTGGTACAGCTTCACGGCAACATCGAAAAGCATCCGCGAAAGGAAAGCTACTCGTTCACGCTGAACCTTTCGCTCCCGACCGGAACCTTGCACGCGACCGGCGAGGGCGCCGACGTCCGCAAAAGTGTCAAGGCGGCCTTCGCCGAAATCGAAACGCAGACCAAGAAACACATGTCCCTGCTGCGCAAGGACTACGAATGGAAACGCAAACGGCCTCGCGCAAAAGTGCTTGCCTGATCCAACCCGCCAACCTGGGCAAGGTTGGCTGCCGGATTTTGAAATGCAAGTGGAAGATTAGGTTTTGCCGGTCCTCTGGGATGGGGAAGCAGCCCGTGGTTGCTGGCCGGGATTATTTGGCGCCGATGGTGCGGAACCATTAGCAGGCTTCGGCGAGGAATTGTCGGATGGTTTCGCGCCCTCGTGCCTTTTGGGAGATCGTTGGGACAGAGAATCCAGCAGCAACTTGGCCGCTGCCGGAGGCGCATCGCTGCCATGCAGCACCACGTCCTTCGCGTCCACCTTCTTGCCATAGATTTTTTCGTTCGCGGGGCCGTCCGCGCGCAACGTGGAACCCGACAATTGCGCCCCGGCAAAGAGCCCCTTGGCGCGGGCAAAGGTCAGCAGTTCCGATTTCATCATGGCGTCGGATTCCGCGGCCGCATCGCGGCCCACGGGCCCGGCCGTCGCAGTTACGTCGCCGCCAAGTTTTGTCTTACTGGTCAGGATGGAACCAGCGCCTTTGTCGTTCATGACGAGAATAAGAATGTCGGTGGACGCTCCCCCGGCGGCGAGTCCCCACGTCACTCCCTCCAGCGCGACCATGGTCGGCGCCCCCCACGGGCCGTCAAATTTGTCCCCGGTTCGGCACGTCATTGCGCCCCGGCCAAACGTGCCGCCAAATCCTGCGGTGAAGATGAAACCGTTGCCCTTCTTGGTTCCCGGCAGCATGATCACGCAGAAAGAGCGGTCGAGGATGAATTGCGGCATGCCGTGTTCCGGCTCATTCAAAATTTCGTTCAGTATTTTGCCGCAATTTTCCAGCCGCTTGTCTTCCCGCTCTTCATCCTCACCCGCCACAAGCGGCAGGCCCGCCAGGGTCAGCATCATCAGCAACGCTATCACTTTGCGCATGTTTAGCCCTCGCCCGATTCTAGCACGGGAATTAGAAGCGCCCGCAGACGGGAAATCACATCAGGCGTGGTCCGCTATTTTCCTGCCCAGAGCGCCAACCGGCGCATGTGCGCCAACTCTTTTTCGTGTAAGATGTTGAGATTCATTTGCAGGGGCGTAGCTCAGTGGTAGAGCAGCGGCCTTTTAAGCCGAAGGTCGTGGGTTCGATCCCCACCGCCCCTACCAACATCTCTTGTGTTGGCAAGCACTTGCAATTTCCGAGGGAACAACTAGGGAACAGTGATTTGCTCCTTACGCTGTTTTCGCCACGGGAAGCACCATTCGAACAACCTTGCTATTCGCTTCGCGCAATGCCTCGGGAACTGCTTGGGTGTAGATGTTCATCGTGGTGCGAATATCCGCGTGCCTCAGCAATTCTTGCTGAACCTTCACGTCTACTTCGAGTGATCGCAATAACGTGGAGTAGGAATGACGAAACGTGTGCCAGCCGACCCGGCCTATCCCCGACTTGATTCCTGCGGGTCGAAGCCAATGTTCCACAATGCGACTCGGCCACCACGGCATTCCTGTTTGCGGGTTAGCGAAAACCCAGTCTGTTCCTCTTGATTGTGACGCTGCACGAATTCTGTGCTCCTTTAAGACATTCGCGAGCGCTTGATCGAGCGGCATCCATCTATTGGAGTATCTCGTCTTCACGTCTCCAGCCTCTCCATATACCCACGAGCGCTGGATGAAGACTTGCATCTTCGTGAAGTCGAAATCACCCCACTGCAGACCGAGAACTTCGCTTACACGCAGTCCCAAACACATTGCTACGATGCTCATTGTTCGAAAGGGTTCTGGCAAGAGTGGGAGAAGTCTGTTGAATTCTTCCACTGTTAATGGGCGAGGTTCGCGTTGCCGTTTGGAGCTATCTTTCACTCGCACGAGACGCATGGGATTGGCGTTTACTTCCACCAATTCCCATCGCATCGCACAATTAAAAAGATTTCCCATTAGACTGCGAACATGCGCCCGGCTCTTCGGAGCGAGGTCGAGCCCCTTAAGCCATTGCTCCACAGCTATCGGTTTCACGTTTTGAATCAGGTACTCGCCCCATTTCGGCTTAATGTGATTGGTGAGCCACGATAAATACCGACTTCTGGTCGAGTTTCTCTCGGGAAGCTCTTCCAAGATGTATCGGTCTATCAGGCCCCCGAAAGTGGCAAAGTGCGCACCTGGGCTGTGTGCGTTGATCGAGAGCAACATTCCCTCAGCCGCGCGCTTCGCCTCGGCTTTTGTCGGATATCGCGCGACAGTTCCGATGAAGCGGCTTCTGAGATTCACGTTGCCGTCCGCCATTGTTTCTCGATAACGGAGCACGAGAACATCCGGGCCTTTCTTGCGTTTTTTACGTTCGATACAACCGTACTGATATTGGTGCCGCCTGAACATTGAGAAATCCTCCTAGTTCAAACGGCACGGATGGCGTTGCGAATGTAGCTGAGATCGAACCCAGGTGTCTAGTTCTGAAACGCGAAAATACCATCTGCCGTGGATTCGATATGCAGGAATGGAGCCTCCTCGTGCATAGCGCTGCAAAGTTTTTTCATGGCAATGAACGTGGTTGGCAGCTTCACGACAGTCGAGCAATGGCTCAAAGTCGCTGATTTCGTTCTTTTCAACTACGGCAGGAGCTGATGGAGAACTCATTAGCAACCTCCTTCAAATTGAAGAAACCTGATTCCTGCTCTCTAAGCAGCGTGAAATTTGTAGTTGATCAGCGACCCAAAGAAATGGAGTCGATAACGTCTGGTATCTGAGGTCCTGCTGGTGCCTGTGTCGGAGTTGGTGTTCCAGGTTCGGCATGAGGTTGGGCTGGTTTGTCGGCGAAGGGGCGGTCTGAATGTTTTTCGCGAGCCCCGGTGAGCCGTTCGACTGGCAGAATCTCTTCGAGAATGCGGGAAGAGGTTTCCTGGATAGTTGAGAGCGATTGGCCGAGGGTTTTCTTGTCGCCGGTATAGAGCGCTATGTAGTCTGCGGCTGCGGAGTTGGTCTCCAGTCCCACGCCTCGGGAGACAACGTAAGCGACTGCTTCCGCCTGTGTTTCGCGAACTATCTTTGGAAGACGAGCTTCATCTTTGCCGTGGTGGAGGATCTCGTGAGCAAGTTCATGTGTGAGCACGGAGAACTCTTCGGCGGGCTGCATTCCTGGAACCAGCCGGATTTTTCCTCCGTACGAAACCCCGTCGGCTGGTGCAATCGATTTGTCGTATTCAAGGGAGATCCCTTGTTTTGCAACGAGCGCCTTGAGTTTTTCCAAATGGTCCTTAGGGTCACCCGTGGTCTTTGCGAATTCAGGCAACGGCTTGCCTTCGGTTTGATTAACATCGAAGACGAAAGCGGGACGAAATCCCATGACCCGGGAAGGGACGTCCTGTTTTGTCGGAGTTTTCTCTGCGTTTGGAAGGGTAGTGGCGTTCTCCCGCTGTTTGGTGAGCATTGGGGCGAAGATCATTATCCCTTTCTCTCAGGTTTTGACCTGTCGCCCCAGATCTTTCCAGCTGTGGTAACCAGCCACTCGAGTTGCATCTGGCCGCTGTGCACCGATAAGTAGAACATTTCTCCAACTGTAGTTGTGAAACCGGCCCATTGTATTGAGGTAGTTTTGGAGGGCTTCACTCTTTCCAGCCTCCAGTTCCGACGCCAGCCGATTTAACGACTCTTCCGCCAACTTCCGAACCCTATCGTCCGCCATGACAGCACCTCCTTTTACACACTTATAGAGGGGAATGCAGGACACATTGGCCCCACTGCGACGGCACGGCTATTTGTTTTGGTACAACGTCTCGAATTCGTAGTAGTCCTCTGCGGGTAAATAGCCCTTGATTCTCAGGACCTCTGTGACGGCACGTTTGCCGGGTTCACGCCTGAGCTGAATGACCATGTTCAGGGATTCTCCGATGTTCTGCCGGATCACTCTGTAGGGCAGGTCAATCCCGGACATGAGCACACAAGTTGCGAAGCGAGACATGGCCTCGGCTGCGGAGCTTGCGTGAATGGTGCTGAGGCTTCCTGAATGGCCGGTGTTGAGTGCCTGGAGCAGGTCAAACGCTTCACCACCTCTGACCTCTCCAAGGATGATCCGGTCAGGCCGAAGGCGCAGGGTGGCTTTCAGCAATTCGCGAATTGAAACTTCGGGTAGATTCGTCTGTGGGCGACGTGCTTCCAGCCGAACCAGGTTGTCCTTCTCAATCTGAATTTCAGACGTGTCTTCGATGAGCAGGACGCGTTCTTCTGAACCGATGAATCTTGAAAGGGCATTGAGAAGTGTCGTTTTACCGGTTCCGGTACCGCCCGAGATCAGAATGTTCTGGTGAATCTCGACGGCTGTCTGGAGTTGCAAAAGTAGTTCCGGCGTCAGAGTCCCGATGCGAACGAGGTCTTCTGGGCCGTAGAGGTTGCTTTGGAACTTCCGGATCGCTATGGATGTACCGTTGACCGAACAGGGCGGAAATACCGCAGCAACCCGCGAGCCATCCGGGAGCCGGGCGTCAAGGATAGGTCTCTCCTCGCTGATATCGTTGCCCAATAACCGGGCGATGTTGCGAATCGCAACCTGGAGAGAGTTCTCTGTCAAAGAAACTCCGGTAACTCTCCGCATGTTCCCGAATTTTTCTACGAAGACATGATTCGGTCCGTTCACGAGAATGTCAGAAATATCCGGGTCTCGAATCAAACCCTCAATCGGTCGCAAGAATGGAATAATGACGTCCCAACTCATTAGATTTCTCCTTTCGCAAGCTGGTCGAAGTACGACGTGTTCTGGTCGAGGTAGTAAGGCTTCAAGTAGCAAAAGCTTGGCGGATGCGGGTTGAGTCCATCGTAGGCGAGAACAATCGCCTGCGCATTTTTGAGCTCTGAAAAGATTTTGGGCTCAAATGTGAAATCACGCTGGACCGAGTAGCCCTTGGTTGTGCTGAGAGTTGCGCGGTGGGCAATAGCGCTGCCAGTAAGCATACTCACTCCGGCATCCTGCCCGGTTTCGGAGATGTTGTAGTTTGGTTTGAGCTGTTCTTCCTTGCCGCACAGATCGCTCGCGGTTCTGGCGCTGAAGTCATCCGAAAGGGCCAGTAAGATTTTGGTCCGGAAGGTCTGGAGCAGAGTTCGCCAGGATTCGCCGGGCAAGGTCGAGCGCAGGGAGCTGATGCTTTGAGTGGCGACAATCGGAATGCACTTAGCCTGTCGCGACATGGAGAAGAACTTTTCGTCTCCGGACGGATCGTTTTCACCGACCGTGGCAAATCCCTGGTATTCGTCGCAGAGAAATAAAAGTTCACGCCATCCTCGGTTTGGTTCCCGCTCCATACGGGGAATGCGGTTCAGGACGGCTCGTTGAAAATCCTGCTTCAATAATGTTCCAATCGTCTTGGCGAGTCCGGGGTTGGTAGCGATCGGGAGGTTCAGTGCCAGGACCGCGCCCTGCTCCAGCAGTTCTGCCAGCGGAGGCAAGGGCTTTCCGAGGTGCCCATCATGATTTGCGACCGGGTCAAAGGCCTCCTTCGGAGGGCAGAAGGTGCGCTTCACAGTCGGGTTGTCGTCGAATAAGGAAAGGAACACCGAGATGCCTTCGACGATGGACGTTTTGAGGCGAGGCTCTACGCGTTTCCAGTCTTGGTAAAACGAGCGTTTGACAGCCTCAAACTGCTGCCGCTTTTCCGGGTCTCGCGACCATAGGGGCCCGTCCCCTGCAGATAAGTTCACTTGCTTTTCGCAGGCGATATTGTGCTGACGGAGGCAGGTAGCGAGGTCTTCATCAAGAGGAGCCTTCATTTTGCCGGTGTCGGAATCGCGCTCGAAGGGGTAGGTTTCGAGGTCCCGCTCTGCCATGAACGCCTCGACGGTGACCAGGGCGAACTCCTCGGGCAGTGCCGCCTCCCCGCTGCGAATCTTTTCCTCCAATCGATCCGGGTTGATTGCGCACTCGTAGACATCGAACAAAGTAACGTAGTCGTACAGGACTTTGTGAAGGAGGATGATGAACTTAACGAGGTTGGTGTAGGCCTGCTGCCAGAACGGTTCTTTGCTCTTGCCGAAGAGATTGTTCAGGAGTGAGGCAATACCGTAAGCGAGGGCGTATGCGTCAAGGTCGTTGTTGAGTGGATTGTAGCGGTAAGGTGAGTCGAGGCTGATTTCGACGTAGTCCTCTCCGCGCCCGGCCGCTTCGAGAATGCGTTTTACTTGATAACAGAAGTCGCCCTTAACTTCCAAGATCAGCCCGCCCACCCGGCGTTCGCTATCAAGCGAACGAAAGCTCAGTAGTTGTTTGGCGAACGGATACATACAGCAAGTGGTCTTGCCGGTTCCTACGGCACCGAAGATCGCGATTCCTGTGAACAGGCCACGGTCAGGAATTGCGAGCCACCGCGGGGTTTGAACGGGCTCTGCTTTCTTTGCTTGATGGAGTTCGCCGACAACGACATACAGCGCGTTGCGAATGTCGGGTTCTGGGTACTTCGGTAGCCGGATTTCTCCGGATTGCTTCTCGTGCCGCGCGAGGAAGATAAAGAGCAAGGATAGCGTTGTGGAAAATGCGATGTAAGCTGTACTGAACAGCATTGCGGTGTAGGCGTATTTGATGGCCCAAAAAAGCAACGGTTTTCGGAGAAGGATGAGTTGCAACAGCGAGTTTGTTTCCGGGAAAGGCCAGTTGAGCATCCCCGCGACCCCTACGGGGATGCTCAGGAAAATGCTCCACCAGGTTCTACTATGGATGGCCCGACTCACTTTGAGCCCCTGGCATTTGAGTCTTGAGTCCGATTTGCTTCTTCATGTCTTGCTTGTGATGTAGGGTGAGTTTGCTTCCAAGTCAAGAAGCCTTTATCCTTCCGGAAAACAAATCTCAATGCTTGGGCGACAACGTAATCTCGGTCGCTTTCCAGGTATAGGCAGAACTGTTCGAGTTCGAGGACCAGCTCCCGGTCGAGTTTGGCCTCTATGCGCTCGCGGACAGGTTTAATTTGCTTGGGTATGTATGTCGGCATGGTTTACCTCTTTCTCCGGGGATTTTCCTGGCTGGAAACGACAAAAGCGTGGGCGGGAGCGACCTCCGAGCGGCGACAGCCAGCGAGTAGGTCTGGGCGCGCCAGAAGCGCCCAGACCGGGGTCGCTCCCGCCCACGACCTGAACCCGTTGGTCGGTTCTTTGGACCCACCACACCTTTCGAAAATGGTGGGTTTTAAGCCAGTTGTGTGAATTGCGTTTTCGTTGAGACTCCGTTGACCGCTCCGACAGCCTGACTTTCAAGAGCTGTCGGGCCGTTCCGGCAACTGGAGACATTTTGAACGTTCATTTTTTCGTTTAAAAACAGCACCGATTTTAGGCTCTGCGCGTAATCTAGCCAGCTCGAAAGCGCCCCAATGTCGAGCCTGTGCAGCCAGATTGGATTGACGCTCTTATGGATATTTTTCTACACTTTTTTCAAGAAATGCGTTCCTTAAACCTTTGGTCAAACCGTGGTTACTGTGGGAAGGATTGATATGGGATTCCGGTGCACCAATATGGGATGCGGGTGCACAGATATGGGATACGGGTGCAAAAATATGGGATTCCGGTGCAGTCGCTCTGACGACAGAAAGTGCCTGTAGATGTTTAGAGAAGTTTAAAGAATCATTAAAGAGGCAAATGATGCTTCGCATGACTTCACAACACCGATTCGAGCGTCTGACTTCCTAGGATGGTCCAGGCCGAATCGGAGCATGCGGCGGCTTTAATCGAACGAATCCTCAGCCTCACGAATTCGCCGCAAAGCGTTCCGTTCTACCGGAAAGCCATCCAGATATTGGGTGAGGGCATCGTTGAGGAAGAATACGGAGAGTTGCGCTACCGGATGAACTCGGGCCAGGTGAACGATCCCGCGAAGTATTTTACTGCGCTCGTGCAAACACGCCTTTCACTTGCCAAGTGTGGACCGGTCTCGGCAGTGGATACCGCATCGGCGCTCGCATGGAATCCTGGACACGAAGTTCAACAAAGAGAAGATCGAACTGCGAATCCCACGGTAGTGGGAAGCTTAACCTGCAGAGCCACAGCATTCGTTCTGTCACGGATCTCTTCACTGAACTGGCTCCCATCAGGAGAAAAAGAACGCCGGTTCGTGAGTCTGGAGCAATGAAGCTTCCTTACTCCGCCAAGACGATTCCGTGGGCCACTTTCATCGGTCCCGAATTCTTCACCCTTTCCACAAACAAGGCCAAGAGCGACCGCGTCATGGCCAAATTCCGGGTCTTAGGAGGAAAGGTCACGGAAGTTCCTCTGATTCGCGGACGGCTCTTTCCAAAAGATGAAGAGCGGGGAATTCTAACCGCGGAAGAGGGCCGCATATTGGGGGCTATGGAATGGTTTTGGGTAGATCAAGGCTGCCAATATTCCCGGTTTGGAAACGGCGCAGTTTCTTGTTACTGCGACGTCCCTGTTCGCAGTTTAGCTCGGCTGCTGGGATGGAAATCTTTTGGGGGCCGGGATCTCGCACATCTGAAGCGCAAGGCGATCAACCTCAAAATGAAGGCCTATTACCTGGAGCTGGATGCCGTAGAGGAACTGAAAAGAGCAGGGCTGAAGGGTTATGGATTCACCCTGATTGACAGGTTCGAATTGATCGACAAGACGCGCCACCAATTGGAACAGACAACGTTTCGGATATCGTTTTCCGATCCCTTCAGCCGGCAGCTTCTTGCCCGCCGGGTGGTCAGCCGCCCGAAGGAAATACTCAAGCTAAGGAGTGAATTGGCCTTTGTGCTCAGACTCTACCTGGAGCCCATTCTGATCGGGCGCGGGATAGGACGAGACCATTCGATCGAGCTATTGAACTTGATTAGAACTCTGAACCTCCCGAATGCTGGCTGGCATAGGTTTAAGAGTCGCCGCAAAGCGATTTTTACAAAGACGATCGAGGAGTTGCAAGGTACGAAAACATCGGATGGCTGTGTTATGGAAACAGAACTTCGGCAAGGCCTCAATCGAGAGGATCTCCTCCTTATTGGCCGCTTACTTCCCCATAGGTGAACGGTGAAATATTGCGGACGACAACGCTTTGAGGACGGCGGAGCTTAACCTATTACCTGCGGGCAGTAGGTGAAAGGAGTGTCGCCCTCCCAAGTTAACTCGCTGAATCATTCGGGGATTGTACTTTTGGGACGGAACATCTGGGGAACAGGCAGTCAGGTCTGTCCAATTCTTATTATCTGAAGCGAGACGCGCGAGTTGCTCCCCCGCAATCATCGTTCTGTGTACCTGGACATGCTTTGGTAGAAGCCGCAGAGCCTCAGTCATGCCATGACTGGAGAAGCTTTTGGTGAGTGGCAATCTGATAGGATAATGCAGCAGCTAGAGGCTCCCATGGCCGGACAGATACACTCTGACAACTCATGATCGAATGGCATCAGATTGAGGCTGCGGTAGCGGTTGAAAGACTGGGGACCGATGTGGTCGCTGGGCTGAGCGATGCCGAAGTCGTCCGTCGGTTATCGGAGTATGGCCGAAACGAGCTGACAGAGACCCGGGGTCGAAGTGCCTGGCTGATTCTCTGGGACCAGTTGAAGGCACTGCTAGTGGTGATGCTGATCGTTGCCGCGCTGGTTTCTGCCCTGCTCCGAGACTATATCGACGCCATTGCCATTGCCGCCATCGTCGTACTGAACGCGTTGCTCGGCTTCACTCAAGAATTCCGTGCGGAGAAAGCCATGGTGGCATTGAAGAATCTAACAGTCCCTTTCACCAAGGTTCGTCGCCAAGGTGAAGTCCGGCAAATCTCCGCCGCCCTGCTGGTTCCGGGGGACATCGTCCTACTGGAAGCAGGGAACCTAGTCGCCGCCGATTGCCGCATCCTTGAGGGCGCGAATCTTCAGACACAAGAGGCCGCTCTGACAGGTGAATCGCAACCTGTGGACAAAAGTGGCACTGCGATTGAATCCCTCGACGTGCCCCTAGGTGACCGGCGCAACATGGCCTACATGGGAACCTTCGTCACGACGGGCCGCGGTCTGGCCGTTGTCACCGATACCGGGATGCGCACCCAATTGGGCCGCATTGCCGGGATGATCCGCACCCTCGGCCAGGAAACTACGCCTCTTCAACGGAGGCTCGTTCAACTGGGAAAACAATTGGCCGCCGTCGCCGCTTTTCTCGTGACGCTGATATTCATCCTGGGTTGGATTCGCGGCGAAAACCTCAAGTTACTGTTTCTCACTTCGGTAAGCATCGGAGTCGCTGCCGTTCCGGAAGGACTGCCGGCCGTCGTGACCATTGCATTGACTCTGGGCGCGCAGCGCATGCTCCGCCGCAAAGCTCTCATCCGTAACCTCTCGGCAGTCGAAACGCTCGGCTCGATCACCGTGATCTGCTCGGATAAGACTGGCACGCTCACCGAGAACCGCATGGCCATCGTGACACTCCAACTCGCCGACCGGAAGTTGGAACTCCCGGCGCAGGAGACCGGTGAAGGTCAGCGAACGTTTCCAAAATCTCTGGATAGGGGACTAGCTCTCTTGCTGACTGGCGGTGCCCTTTGTAACGACGCCGTGGTCCAAGTTGCACGGGGCGATGCGAGCGTGACGGGAGTTCTGGGCGATCCCACGGAAATTGCTTTGCTCGTCGCAGCACGCAGATTAGGTTTCGATAAGGAGGAATTGGAACGGACCTTGCCCCGCATCGGCGAAGTTCCCTTCACGTCCGAACGGAAACGAATGACAACGATTCACAATCTTACCGGCGACGCTGCGAACATTCCCGATGCCATCCGGCCCGTCGTCGGTGGAGCGGACGCGAGGGCCTTGGCGTTTACAAAAGGAAGTGCTGAGGTGCTTCTCGGCCTGTGCAACTGGGTGTGGGTGGATGGAAATCGCGAACGCTTGGACCAGGCGTGGCGAGAACGCCTGGATGCCTCCCACGACAGACTTGCCGCCGACGGCATGCGCATTCTGGGCGTGGCGTTTCGGTGCCTCGCAGCGCCGCCACAGCAGGCCGAAGCGGCTGCCGTCGAACAGGACCTCACCTTTCTCGGCATGTTCGGCATGATTGATATGCCGCGGCCCGAAGCGGCATCCGCGGTGGCAACTTGCAAGGCGGCGGGCATACGCCCCGTGATGATCACCGGTGACCACCCCCTTACCGCGCAATATATCGCGCGTCAATTGGGAATCCAGGGCGGAGAAGGGACAATGCTCACTGGACCGCAGCTCAGCCGGATGTCCGCAGCGGAACTGAACAAGGTGGTGGACTCGACACAGGTCTACGCGCGAGTGTCGCCCGAACACAAGCTCAAGATCGTGGAAAGTCTTCAACTGCGCGGCCATGTGGTGGCCATGACCGGAGACGGAGTGAATGATGCGCCGGCGCTAAAGAAGGCCGACATTGGCGTGGCCATGGGTGTGACCGGAACCGACGTATCGAAAGAGGCCTCTGACATGGTTCTATTGGACGACAATTTTGCAACGCTGGTCGCGGCCGTGGGAGAAGGGCGCGTCATCTATGACAACATCCGAAAGTTCATCAAATACATTTTTGCGACGAATTCAGCGGAAATCTGGGTCATGCTCGTCAGTCCATTTGTCGGAATGCCGTTAGCGTTGCTTCCCCTGCAGATTCTCTGGATGAATCTGATGACCGATGGTTTGCCCGCATTGGCACTGGGCATAGAGCCGCCCGAATTACATATCATGAGCCGTCCTCCGTATTCACCAGATGAGAGCATTTTTGCGCGTGGCCTGGGCCGCCATGTGGTTTGGGTCGGCTTACTCATGGGTTGTCTGTCTCTAGGAATTGGTTATGCGTACTGGCAAGTGAAAAGTCCACAGTGGCAAACGATGGTGTTCACGACGCTCACGCTGTCGCAGTTGACGCACGCTATGGCCATTCGGTCGGAACGCCACTCGCTGTTCCGAATCGGTTTATTGTCCAATCGATTCCTGCTGGCAGCAGTGGCCGCCGTTGTCACCTTTCAGATGATTCTCATCTACGCCCCCTTCGCACAGACGGTATTTCAGACGAGGGCACTGACCCGTTGGGATCTAGCCGTTAGCGTGGTTGCAGCCTCAGTCATTTTTCTGGCTGTGGAGCTGGAGAAGTGGTTCGCGCGGCGGCAGGAGATCTGATATGGTCATCTGGCTTCAGTTTGCCGTTTGCGCTGCCTTGATTGTATTTTCCGGATCGCGTCTTTCGATGTACGGCGATGTAATCGCCGAGAAGACTGGGATGGGGCAGACCTGGATAGGTGTGGTCCTGATGGCCTCGGTGACCTCGCTTCCGGAGCTGATTACCGGCATCAGTTCGGTGACGATCTACAACTTGCCGAATATCGCCGCGGGTGACGTCCTGGGAAGCTGCATGTTCAATCTTCTTATCCTGGCCGCACTGGACGTTGGACGACGCAAGGCTCCCATTTCGTCCCTCGCCCACCAAGGACAGGTCTTGACGGCCGCTTTCGGAATTGTATTTCTCGGATTGACTAGCATCTGCATCTTGGCGGCCGATTCCATTCCGGTGCTGGGTTGGATCGGCGTGTCTAGCTTTCTCCTGCTGACGCTTTATTTTGTGGCGATGCGAATCATCTTTCAGTACGAAAGAAAGAGGATCAGCGAATTTCTGACTGCAGTGGTGGAGGACACCCGCTACGACCATATCTCGAAGGTCGCAGCCTATCGTCGTTTTGTGTTCTACGCGTTTGTCATCGTGGTGGCAGCGACGTACCTGCCGCGCATCGCTGACGAAGTTGCGGCCATTACCGGCCTGGGCCGTACATTCGTGGGAAGCATTTTTGTCGCGTTGTCGACATCTTTGCCCGAGGTGGTCGTATCGAGGCAAGCGCTTCGGCTGGGAGCTGTTGATCTTGCAGTGGGAAATCTCCTCGGGAGCAATCTCTTCAACGTCGCAATCCTGGCGATCGATGACTTTGTCTACCCACATGGTCCGATCCTCAGCCGCATCTCGGGCAGCCACGCCCTTACCGCCGCTGCCGCCATGACCATGACTGCAGTTGTGATCGTCGCATTAGTGTTTCGCTCGAAGAAGAAGATCCTCTTCATTTCATGGGATTCTCTGGCACTCTTTGTTATCTATGCAGCGACTGGAGTCCTGTTGTTCCTAAGGCGCTAGAGCGCCGTCTGAGCGTCTGCTGCCTAGCGGCACAATGCTTTAATTTAGGCAGTTTCGATCGCTGCGACAATCTCAAGTGACGGGTGGGCCTGACAATTTAGCCTTTGTGAGCTAGGTCACGGTGTACCCTATAGACTCTCCGGCAGTATATTCTCGTGGTTGCAACGGTGAGCTTGGACCTACGAGGCTGCGAAGGAGTCTGGACAGAGGTCAATCGGAGGAGAGGAAAGACTATTTCCGCGGGCCCGGATTGGGGGAGGGGAGTGATGGCTGGACGCCAGAAACGCCAGGGAACAGCGAGTCGGTCTCTGCCACACAGAAATCTATTCCGGAAGATTCTGGTCGCTACCGATTTCACACAGGGTGCCCAATGGGCAGTGGAGCGGGCCGCAACACTGCCCGTTGCGAAGGAAGGCAAACTCATCGTTGCTCACGTCCTGCCTGAGGGGATTCCTCCGAAGTACCGCACGAAGATCGAGAGGGAAGCGCAGCGGTCCTTGGAAGACCTTGTACGTCGCGTTTCGAGCGCGTATCGAAAGGCGGGCCGTGCCGATGTGGCTGTTGTCCCCATTCTCCAGATCAGACGCCAGACCGACGCGACGTACCTTCAAACGTACGGTGAAATCATCCGTTTAGCGCGGACGGAGGCGGCCGACATCATTGTTCTCGGCAAGCACGGCCGGCGCGTGATTCGCGATCTCTTCCTCGGGTCGACGGCCGAAAAAATAATCCGCAAAGCCGACATTCCTGTCTTGATCGTAAATCGGAAACCATCTGGCCCATTTGAGCGGCCGCTGATTGCCGTGGACTTGGAAGACACTGCACGTTCGACGATCGAACTGGCGCTCCGGTCGCTTGGACCGGAGGTCACAAACATTGCTGTCATTCACGCCTATACGCCGCCGTATGAGGGTTTCGTTGCCTATCGACAATTAGACGCCTATGCGAGTGAGTGCCGAACCGAGGCGATGTCTAGCCTGCAGCGCCTTCTTGAGTCGGAGCAAGCCAAGGTCTTCTGGGATTCCAAAGTCAAGCGTGGCGATCCAAGGAATGTGCTCGTACGTGAGATCGGTACACACCACGCTGACCTTATCGTTCTCGGCACGCACGGCCGCTCCGGGCTTTCACGTGCTGTGCTAGGCAGCGTCGCCGAATACGTTGCTCGTACGGCCACGTGTGATGTGCTCCTGAGCCCCCCGAGGCGATTCTCCTTCGCTCTGCCCTGAGTGATCCGAACTGCATGCCCGCTCGTCACTGGCGAGTTCTGCCAACTGCCGCTCGGCTTCAGTATCTGTCCGATCATGCGCCTTAGTTTCACAGATACCTGGCGACATTCCCGCTCGATTCTATATCCAATGTTTATAAATTCATGTACTGGTCGAAGGAGAACTATGGTCTCAAACCTGTCAGCACAATAACCCACGTCAGCATCTTTCACCCCAGCGACGACCCTGGTTTGTCGATCCTGACTGACTATCCATGCCACTCATTACTTTGAGGCATCGTTGGGGCTAACAGGAGTTTCAGGCGTTTCGACCGGAGGACAGTCTCCCAGTTTCTGTCTTATTTGCCTCAATCGCACCCGTGCCGACGCTCTGCGTGGTGGGTTCGGAGGGCTTGCGCGCGATATTGTTGCCGGTAAGATGCGTGACAGTCTCCGAGAAAATTTAGAATAACACTAAAGAAAAGATAGACTCTCTTTATCGCTTGTGGCAATCAGGTGATACGGTAGAGCCCAGGCATTGACCAGCATCTAAACCGATGATACAAATCGACATCGAAAGCATCAAATGGCGACTCGAATGAACGAGGCTGTAAGAAAACAGGCTGCCGTGATCTGTTTGCTGTGCTTGGCAGCCATTGCACTGTACATCTGTTACTTAATCGCAAAGCCGTTTCTTGGCTCGCTCGTGATTGCGGTGACGCTCGCGATCGTCTTTCATCCGCTTCACTTGAAAATTCATGCCCTTTTTCCGCAACCCCAATGTAGCGGCCACAATCTCGACAATCTTTGCATTGCTTGTCGTGGCGATTCCACTGGTGGTCCTTGGAATATTGGTAAGTGGTGAGCTAACCACGATGATTCAGTCGCTCCGCGAACATAGCGGGAGCTCAAGGCGGCTTGAGTCCGTACATAGGGCATCTGGGTGACGATGTGCTTAAGCGGCTTGGGAATTATGTGAATCTCCCGCAGTTTGATCCACAGGAGGTATTTTTGCGCGGCGCAGAACAGGCAAGCAGTTATCTCCTGTCTGCAGCGGCGGCCACCGTATCCAATTTGCTTTCGTTTATACTTGATACAGTTGTGGTGTTCTTCAGTTTATTCTTCTTCTTTCGGGAAGGTGAAAGCATCCTTGAGGGGTTCGGTGCGATGCTTCCTCTGAATTCGGATCAGACTGACAAACTTTTCGCGGATACCAGAATAATGATGACGGCAAACTTGTATGGCGGCTTGTCTGCGGCTGCGGCACAAGGGATTCTAACCGGGATTGCTTTTGGACTTTTGGCGCTTTCCGATCCGGTTTTGTGGGCGCTTGTGACTGCTTTGGCATCGTTGGTTCCTTTGGTCGGATCCGCCCTTGTGTGGGGGCCTGCGGCAATTCTACTCTTGCTCAGTGGGCATTGGATCAAAGCGGTCATTCTGCTCGCATGGGGGGCCGGAGTAGTGGGGCAAGTTGATGCGTTCATCTGGCCTTATGTAGTGGGAGTGCACGTTAAAGTTCATACGTTGCTGGTTTTTTTCTCATTGCTTGGTGGGATTGAGGCCTTTGGAATTGCGGGGATTTTCATCGGTCCCGTCGTTCTGTCAGTCACTATGGCCATCCTGGACTTGCTGAGAAAAACGGACTTCTCGTGGAAATCGGCTCCACGAAGTACATAATCTGCTTTGATCAGTAGCGAAAGAACGTCATCATTATGTTTTTCGGGTGCCGCATTAGAGGACAAAATATTCTATCTGGTCCGGATGCGAGCCCCGTCGCTAACGTCGTTCGAAGGGTGGAGGATGACTTCCTCGCCATTTGTGAGACCTTGAAGAATTTGCGCTTCGGATTCATTGCTCTGACCGATCTCAACCTCCCGTCTTCTTGCGCGCCCACTTTCAATCACAAAAACGCTCCAGCCCTGTCCCTGACGAAAAAGAGCGCTTTGCGGAATCTTTAAGACTTTCTCACCCGTCCAAGTAACGGTCCGCGTCTCCACCCGGCAGCCGCCCCCCCAAGCGGCCCGGGAGAGTCGACAAAATCAGAAATGACGTTGACGCGTTTCTCTTCGATTCCGAGAGCAGAGATCTTCTTGAAATCGCCACGCGCGACAAGTCTGACTCGCGCCCGAATCGCAAGATCTCCCCCCTCCAACATGACAGACATGTCCGGCTATATTTTCACGACTCCCATGGAGAGAACGTCGGCAACGACTTCCAGTTCCTTGGAGTCACCCAGTGTCGAGGGAGGAGTACCTGCTGCGACAACGCGCTCACTTGTTTCGAGCACACGCAGAATGCGCCCGGCTACAGAAGTTCTCAATTGAATCAAAGGCCCTGGTTTCTCGGTCTTTCCATCTATTCCTAAAAAGTCGGACCCGGCAACCTTTACATCGGAAGCAGCCATTTGAGCGCTGTATTTGGATGCATCGAGTTTCTGCGCAGCGGAAATGTCCGCGCTTCTTGCCAATTCGAGAGCCTGGGAGGAAATGACGCCATCCCGTACAAGCCACTCCAACTTTGCGATTGCCGCGCAGCCAAGGAGACGCGGACGGTGAACGTGCAATCGCAGAGCATTAAAACGGAGGTAGAATGGCTGCTCATTGAGTCCGCGAGCTGTGTAGGTGGGAGAATCACGATGCGGATTTATAACGCTAGACCATCGCCTGATACTGTGACTCAGATCACGGAGACGAGTGATGTGGCACACTTAACGCGGGAACGAACCGCGATACGTACGCGCAACTGCGCGAGCGGATCGTCCGGCAGTTGCAAGCTCGAAAGAAGGCACGGTCGCAAGAGTAATTTGACTGCTACTTTTCCAGGCACATTTCGCGTAAGAGTTCGGTCCATGCCACATTCAAATTGGCCACGGGCCAAACCAGAAGCTCTCAATCGATAATATCCGAATCAGGGTTCGCCCATCACGTCGTAGGTTAGGAGCGTGTCGGTACGGGGGTACGGATTGACTTCTCACTGCAAGAGAATTTAACTAATGATGCGCAGGTGGATGCGATTACAACGTCTCGTGTGGACGCGCGTGACCCGAGTCCCACAGGTCCACAATGCTGATTGGGGCAGTAGACGCTACTAGGTTGAACAAGGAAACACAATGAGAATTGCTCCTCTCACGGCGTCGAGAACGGAAACCGAACAAATGCAGGAGTCAGATCGGAGCCGGCCCCGATCTGACTCCTTTAGAATCCAGCGAGACCTCGGCTTGGAATCAGAGAGCTAATTCCCCGGGACTTCGAGCTTATCGGCCAGTTCTTCCGATCTGTTTTTGGCCTTTCCATAGTCCACGTAATCAGAGATGACCTCCGCCAGATCTGCGGTCAATTCAGCGTTGGCATCCACATACTCCTTGTACGGAGCGGTCTGCAGCTTTATGGGTTGTTGCTCCAGGTGGTTGATCGTGGCCGTTACCGTTGCAGCGATGTCCCTCAGCATGGGATCGATACGGTCGATGGTCTGTTGTTGCCAGGGCGAAGCGTTCGCCCTCGCGTTTTGCATCTTTGCCAAGAGCTCACCGGACTTGTTCACATGCTCCTTAATCTCATTGACCTTCGTCGAATGAGTTGACCAGTGGAGCTTCGACCTCGTGAATGCCTTCAATTCTTCTGCATCATGTTTCAATTGAACTGCTTCTGTCTTTGCCTCAGAAAAGAGCCCCGAGACTTCGCTGGAATCTTTCGATTGCCCATAAACCGCAGGGACAATCGATGTGAACACGAACAAGAGCAAGCCGAGGCTTGAACCCTTGACGATCATGTGTCGTTTCATTTGAATCTTCTCCTTGTGCTACCGGACATCGCTCACATCGCGGAATGTTTGAAAGCTGCCGGTGATTGATCAAGTCTCCACCAGGAGACTTGACCCCCGGTCACGCTTTGGATGTTGCTGCAGTCATCTCCAGAGGTCTGTGATTGCGATCACTCTGAGGTGTGCGCTGCGGCACGGACCCACGACGCATGGAAGGATTAGAAAGAAAGTGCGCATTGAGGTTGATGTTTGAATGGTAGTGGCGACTAGGCCCCAGATGCGGTTCTCTACAGCGTTTCCAACACGCAGGGCATACTCGCGCATGCAAGCAACCCGGGCCCTGCATGTCTGAAAGAAGAAGGAGGAAGTGAAATGTTCAATGCAAGACATGTCAATATGAAGCAGCCCATTTTCTTGGCGATCGCAACAATCGTGTTTGTCAGCATCACTGCCTGCTCACCGACGTGGGCGAAGGACCCACCGGAAGCATCGCCTGTTCAAGTAAAGATGTTGGTCACGGCTCAAGGAGCCCAAGGCAAGAGAATGCCGGACCTCAAGATCGCTGACATCATCGTGAAACAAGGCGAGAAGCGCTTTAAGGTCACCGAATGGACTCCAGCAACCGGCGATAATGGCAACCTCAGTCTTTTCATTTTGATGGACGAGGCCTCCGACCCAAGGCTGGGCGGCCTGCTGGATGAGGTCCGCTCCTTCATTCAAGCGCAACCTGCAACAACACTGGTCGGCGTGGGCTACATGAACAGCGGCACTGTGCACGTTGCCCAAGACCTGACGAACGACCACCAAAAAGCCTCCAATGCCCTCCGCATGCCGATAGGGAACCCAGGCGCATATGGAAGCCCGTATCTCTCTTTGACTGATTTAATCGAGCGGTGGCCGGATTATGGCGGCCGTAAAGAAGTGCTTATGTTTACCGACGGCGTGGATCGCTTCCGCGGGCAGTATTCCAGGTTGTCAGCAATGTCTCCCAGTCCCGATATGGAATCGGCCAGTGATCTCTGCCAGCGGGCAGGTATCCTGGTTCACTCCATTTACGTTCTTGGCACCGGACACAGAAGCCGTAACTTCTGGATCCTCAATGGGGGTCAAAACGGCCTCGCCCAGCTAGCGGACGAAACGGGTGGGGAGTCCTATTTTCTAGGCTTCCAGAACCCAGTAAGCCTTAAACCCTACCTCGACCAGATTCAAACCAATCTGAATAACCAGTATTGGCTTGGGTTTGAAATGACGCCAAGTCAGAAAGCAGAATTGCGCTCCGTTGATATCGACACGGCTATTTCCGGCGTAGACATCAATTCGGCGAGCGGCGTGTTAGTTCCAGCTGCGAAGTAAGTTACGTTACCGGGGGCAGACATGCCGAGGGAAATCCAACGTGCAGTCTGCCCCTCAATGGTTCAGGCCAAAACGCGAAGTGATGTCGACCTCCGCTTTCCTCACGCTTGCCCAAAGAGGCGATAGTGCCCGAAGTGGCCTGCCTCCCCAACCCAGCTCACGCCATAATCCGCCAACCGGGTCAATGACACCTGGGGGAATTCCCCCATTGCGTGATGCTGAAACAATGGCCACCCAACCCCCTACGAACTCGCCGGTGAAATAGACAAAACTCCATATGACAAGGAGTTGGAGTTATTGTTTAGGCAGCGGCGTTGCATCTGTCCGTATGGGCAGGATTGGTACTTCAACCCTGGGCTGCTCGCCCGTGAGCGATTGCAGGAACGCCACGATGGAGTCTTCTTCCTGATCGGTCAACTTCTGCCCAAGCTGGCTGGATCCCATGATGGCCACCGCCTGCTTCAGGCTCCAAACCTGGCCGGAATGAAAGTAAGGCGCTCGCAACGCCACGTTGCGCAGCGGGCCCGCGCGGAAAACATATTCATCGCTGGCCGTCTTGGTTACCGCGAAGCGTCCCTTGTCATTCGGCGGAAGAATATCCGCGCCGGGCTTTTCGACCACTCCAAAGGGGAAATAGGCTTTGCCGCCCACATTGATTCCGTTGTGGCAGGCTGAGCAGCCCTTATCCATGAATAGTTTCAGGCCATCCTTTGCCTGCGCGTTCAAAGCGTTCGCATCGCCTTCCAGAAATTGATCGAAATGCGATCCAGGCGTAATCAGAGTCGCTTCAAAAGCCTCGAGCGCCTTGGCAACGTTGTCAAAAGTGACTGGGGAAGCATCCTCGGGAAAGGCTTTCTTGAACTGCTCGACATAGCCCGGCATGGAAAGCAATGTCTTTTCCACGAGCGCGGGCGTGGCGTTCATTTCGACACCGGCCTGCATCGGCCCTTTGGCCTGCGCTTTTAGATCCTCGGCCCTGCCGTCCCAGAACTGAGCGACGTTGAAAACCGCGTTGAAGACGGTCGGCGCCCGCCGCGGTCCTTTTTGCCAGGCGTGACCGATCGATGTGGGCCCGGCATCCACGCCGCCGGTGCTCAGGTTGTGGCACGTTTCGCAGCTGATGATCTGGCTGGCCGAAAGGCGCGGGTCAAAAAACAGCATCTTTCCAAGTTCAATTTTTTCACGGGTCACGGCATTGTCTTTCACGGATGGAACCATGGACGGGATCGGCTTGAAAGTCTGTTTCGCCGCTTGCATCAGATCGTCCGCACGTAACGGCAGAATCGCGGCCGTGAACACCACGAGACTAGCCACACACAGAAATAATCGGTTCATGAAAGCCTCCTGACTTGCGAACTCATCCGGGATTTCCTACCTGAACTTCTGGGTCAAGCACTTCTCCCACTCCCTCTCGACACGGCGAGTGTGCCGAAATCTTCACGGGTTTGAAGGCTTTGTCTCTGCTGTGAAATCTTGTTGAACACTCTTCGTCCAGCCGCAAACTGTCTGTATGTCCGAGTCCGTCAATTTGGCGATTGGGTGGAGCAGCGGATAGAAGGCCCCGGGCATTTCCTTGTCCTGCACTTCCTTACATATCTTTTCGAGAGTGTCGGCGTTCTTCTTCTGATTGATCAAACCCCACTCGGAAAAATTCAGCTCGCTCCGCCCATGATTCACGTCGTAAGCGACCAGCCAGGACACTGGGGCCACGGCGCTATACCAAGGCCAGACTGTGCGATTGGAGTGGCAATCGCTGCAAGACCGGTCGAGAATGGCCGCGACTTCTGGTGGCATCTTCACGCTCGCAGCAATCTCTTTATTTGGGTCCACAGTTGGATTAGTCCTGGATGGTTGGTAAATCTGAATCACCAAAAGCAGAACAACAAGCGCAAAGAAGATATCGTTTCCACCTTGGCATTTGTGCCCCCGTTAGTGCGTTTCACGCACGGCCGGCGTGAACTGACTCGAAGCGCTAGCCGAAACAGCCCCGCGCTTTCGGTGTGCCCGCGATTGCGGCCTACACTTACCTGCAAGAATCTGATAGATCAAAGGCTCGGCGCTGCAACCAGCACCACAACCCGGGTGAGCCTTGCCGTAAGAACAACTACAAGAAACAACTCCCGGATGGTGATACCGCCTCACTCTATGGGGCGACCAGTCTTCCCTCCGCACACTCCATTTTTGGTTTAACTTAGGTGGGTCGCCCAGGAGTCCTTTCGCCTCACAACCAATCGCGCCGCTCGCTACAGCCTGTTTATTTCATCTGGATTGACTTTATGTAGTCGCTTAGGTTTGATATTCGTAGTTGCACAATCCTTGAGTCCCGCTTCGAGATCGCCCTAAACAGAGGTCCCCAGATGGGCATCTCCTCCGTACCATGCGCGGCTTCGGCCACACCCATTCGTAGAACGGCCACAACGTGATCGGCGGGGTATTTTCCACCATTGTTCTTGGCAAGCACGGTCAAGTCGGGAGGCGGTGTTTTAAGTGCTGCCACGGCCGGACCATCGCCCTCTCCTGTTTTTCCATGGCAAACGGCGCAATACTCTCTGTACATTTCGTCGCCGGAATCAGCTGGGGTTGGTTTAATTGGGGCTTTCTTGATCTTCGTCTCTTGAGCTCGAACAAAGCCGATCGAGAGAAATATCGCGACCAGTAGGACCGTTGCCCGAGCTATCGAAGTGGTCATGATTTTCCTCCGTTTGAATTCTAAATTCTTGCTCC
This sequence comes from Terriglobia bacterium, assembly GCA_963779275.1. Lineage (GTDB taxonomy): Bacteria > Acidobacteriota > Terriglobia > Acidiferrales > UBA7541 > Palsa-360. Next base: position 63,746 of record CAVZXL010000008.1, on the reverse strand, counting down.
CTCATCCGGGCAAAATCAAGACACAAACTAGCGCGCTCGCGCTTCGCAGTCTGTGACTTGCATCACGTTATTTTCTGATATGAGGAGAAGACATTGGGATCGCCCGTGCGAACGTTTCAGCCAGGCTGCACCGGGGCTGTGCCTGCGGCAGTGGACGCCAACACAGATGCCTTGGGAATAATGATCCATACGAGCAAGTATGCAAGGGCACCGCCAACGAAGCCCCCAGGCACCACGGGCAGCGCCACCCAGACTAGCCGGACGACCGTGGAATCGATGTCCAGATACTCGGCGATCCCTCTGCACACTCCCGCGATTTTAGAGTCCGTCGCGGAAAGCATCAGCTGCTTAAATGAAGCCCGCTGCACTGCCGGGCGCCACAAGAGGAACAATAATTGGAAGATTCTGCGATTTCTTTACAGCAATTTGAACAGACCACAATTCCAACTCATGAAGACGGCCATTCTGACAGTATGCCCGGGCCGAATTGTCGATCGCCTTACTGCTGTTCCGATATTACTTATTCAAGACGATCCCGCTAACGTCGTGTTTTATGTGATGTTCGTCACGCACAATCGCCGTGAGAAACTAATCCAGGTTTTTTCCTTACGCTCCTTACAACCAAAGCGATTGCGGGGGAATTGGTTTTCAGATTGACTTTTCTCAGTGTGAGCCGCGACTTCGAACTCGAAGCCGATCAACATAGGCTTTTGAGGGTGGCTCTCCTTCCGGTGTGGGGCAAGAACGTGCCAGCCGTGGTGCGAGCGCCGCTATTGTGCGGCGACGCTGCCCAATTGGAGCCGGGTCTGGAGAAATCTAAGAATCGTGTCGCGTGCGATCATCCCGACGATGTGCCCTTCGGAGAGGACCGGCATCTGGTTGATGTCTTCGTTCTGCATGCGATCGAGAACGCCGAGGGCCGCCTCGTCGGGCGAAGCGCTGTGGATGCGGTCGAGTGGCAGCATGACGGCCTGAATTGACGTGTTGTCCCATTCCCCGCGCGGCACCGAACGGACGCCGTGAAGGGTTACGAGACCGACGGGTCTCTCGCCATCGGTGACGACGTGGCAACGTCGGCCTGTCCGCAGCACTTCATGGACGTATTCCCCAAGCGTAATATCGCGCACAACCGTGGGCACGTCCCGGGTCATGATGTCTTCAGCGCGCACGCCGGTGAGTGTGTTGCGAATGGTCACCTGAGCGTAGCTTTCTTGTGCGGCGCTCAACAGAAACCATCCGATGAAAGCTATCCACAAGCCGCCCACCCAGTTGCCGTTCAGCGCCTGCCAAATTCCGATAAAGATCATGAGGTATGCAAAAAACTTCCCCGAATCGGAGGCGACGCGCGTAGCTCGGGTGAAATCCTTAGTGATCCCCCAGGCGATTCCCCGTAAGACGCGCCCGCCATCTAGCGGAAATCCAGGCAGCAAATTGAACACGGCGAGGCTGAGATTAATTTCCCAGAGCCATTTTGAAGCTGCGGCGAACATGGAATCTGCCGGGGAATAATGCGAGACCATCCAAAAGCAGCCGGCCAGAAACAGGCTCGAAAGCGGGCCGACGATGGCGATATTGATTTCCTGCACCGCGTTCTCCGCCTCGCGCTGGATTTTTGCTAAGCCGCCGAACACGAAGAGCGTGATCGAATCCACGGGAATTCGGTAGTGTTTCGCTACCTTGCTGTGGCAAAGCTCGTGAAACACTACTGATCCGAAGAAGAGCACGCTAGTGATGATTCCTAGCGCCCAGTGCTGTGCCGGAGTCCAGCCGGGATGCTGGGAGACGAACTGAGTCCGCAGCGAGAGGGTAATCAGTAAGAAGATGACAAACCAGCTGGGATGCAGGTATATCGGGATACCAAAAATTCGCCCGAGGGGGATGCCGGAACCATGTGCAGGCTGTGCCATCGCGAGTCCCTCAATTCTAGCCGAACAAAGGCCCGGTGCTGTCATGACTGATACTACGGGTGAAATGTCTTCCTATTCTTCTGTCGTGCTCTTTCAAGGTCGTCGGCTTCTTTTTTCTGATGCTCGATTTCCTTCTGCGGTGCCTCTGTCTTGTCCAGGCGTACAGATTCTGTGATGGCAGCCTCTGCCTCTTCATTCACGCGTTTTGAAAGCACGACGAGGCCAAAAGAATCAAGAAGGCCGGAACGGAAAAGGTTTACTGAGTTCTGCGAATCCTCCCATTGAGCGATGACCTTTTCTCTCGACTCGTAGGAATGCTTCGTTGGGAAGTTGATCTCGGTGGCAGGCCTTGTTGCGGTCCCGTATAGGGCAGATACGGCTTGTACCATATCTTCGGCAGTAAGGCCTTCTGTGGCGTGCTGATCATAGATCACTACCATTCTGTAGAGTTTGCCGTTGTAGAAACTGAATACAATCTCCCATACCGGGTCCACTTTTTCCCCCGAGCTAGAAGAGCCGAGTAACCGGAGAGTTGTTTCTTGGATGACTGCCGGACGTTGGTAGATTAGAGTCGTTTCGTATGAATTAGGTCCGAACTGTTTCGAGAGATCGGCTAAGCTCGTTCCTAGCGAAAATGTTCGATATTTGGAAAGATCCTGTCCCAAAACCAAATGGGCAGAAAGCAGGATCATCACAAGGACTGTCACCGTATTTCGTATAGCTTTCATTTGAGCATCTCCTTCACGCAATTCAGAACATGGTCGCCTTTTAGGAGAGGTCCAAGGCCCAAAGCACACTCGTATGCTTCAGCGCCGTCCAAATAGTTATGCGAGTCGATGGGCTCATGGATTTCCTCCTTCCCGTCGGAGATGTTTCACGCTACTCCATCAGTACGGGCACATCTGTGACCCAAATCACACTCTATTTTTTGTGACTGTAAGGCCCAGAGTTAAAGTAGCTAGGCCAACGCGTTGTTCGGCACGATTACCATAGCCGTGCCGCAGATACTTGGGCGAGTGGATAAGGTCGGACTAGCCCCCGGCAATTGCTGGCGGCGGTCTCGCTGGCTAGAATTGCCATATTCCGGGATAGCCATTTGCTTTTCTGGTGGAACCTGGGGTGCCACTCGAGAAGAGTTCTTCCGGTTACCGTCATCCCGAACGAGAGTTGCTTAAACCCTTCCATTTGGGACGACTTCTACTGGCATGTGACTGAGTTTCGCGTATATCCGGCCGCGCCGATGCAATGGCCACCAATCGTAAAGGTATATCTGCATCGGCCGCCACATCGCGACCCAGCCTGCGATCGTCAGACTCTCCCGTAAGATGGCGGCCCAGGTGCCTACTTCACCCAGTAACAACGTCTCAGCGATGGCAAGACAGGTGGCCAAGAACGACAGGCCAATGAGCAGACTGGTCCGACCCTGCTTCATGAGATGCTTGAACTCCAAGTCTGTAAGCTCGGCACGGTGGGTGAAGTGATTGTAGACCGCCTGCCGGATCAGTTCCGTAGGGTTTTCATCCGGCCATTGCTCCAGATAGATATGCAGTATCACGTTAGCATGAGGCGGAAACTCTTCTGCCCAGCTCACAATAAATTCTTCCGCATCATCGTCGAGGTCCTTCTCAACGAACGGGGAAGGATCCATTGAGTTGAAGAGTTGGCTCAGATCACGCAGTTTGAGTTTGATGCTGTGCGAGTGTCCCGGGTCCGCCGCAACATTGTTTGGTGAGGAAGGGCACATGAGCTGACGTATTCTCCAGGAGTTTGTTGGGCGGCACTAATCTTAGGGGCCTCGTGCAATCACTCAGTCGAAAATTCCATTTCGACTTCCAAGCTGACGGATAACATACACCTGACAATCATAGCTTTCAATTCGCCCTCCAGATTTTTCGGTACCGAATCTTACCGGAGGCAGCAGTGAATGGTCCGTTGATATTGACATGGCAATATCCGGTGTCGACTTCAGCCGGGCGAACGGCGTGCATGTTCCTGCTACCCAGGGAGAGATGCTGCCAGGGAGCAGACTTGTTGTGCACAATCCGAGCCCTTCAGAAGACGTCACCACGGGAGCTAGATGTACTTTGCTTGCGGATTGACAAGGACTTGGCCTTAGACAAGGGTTTGTAATTAGAGATTGGAATGGCAAGCATCGACGTGACGTCACAGATCATGAATCACTTTGGGAGGAAAGGAGGCCCGCAATGCGTTCAGCACGGCCAGAATGTCGATGACTTCCTGGGTGATAGCACCGCTCACCGGACTTAAATGACCGGTAGCTGCGAAAACCATGCCAATAACGCTCAGCGCCATGCCACCCACCGCGCACTGGAGAGCGATGAATCGCATACGGCGACTGATGTGCATGAACTCGTCTACCTTCTTGAGGGAGTTATCCATGACTACGACGCCCGCCGCTTCCGCGGTCACGTCGCTGTTCTGACCGATCGCCATGCCGACCGTGGCGGCCATCATGGCCGGGGCATCATTGATGCCGTCCCCCACGTAGAGCGTTTTGGCGGCGGCTGTTTCCTTGCGGACGATGGCAAGTTTCTCTTCAGGACTCTTCTGGGCGTAGATTTCGGTGATACCCACTTGCTCGGCCAGATAACGGGCCTCCGACTCCCGATCTCCCGAAACGATCATCACCCGCTGGAATTGATGCTTGGGACCCAGATGCTTCACGAATGAATGGCTCTCCGCTCGGGGCGCATCACGAAAGCGCAAGACGGCAGCGTACCGATTGTCGATCGCCACCACGCACTCGAGCCCGCCCCCGACCGGCGGAAGCTGATCGGTGCCAGCGACCGTTTCCGCTGCGAGCTTGCCTCGGCTCGTGATTTGTAGTTGATGGCCGGAAACGGTTCCGCGCAGCCCCTGGCCAGGATGTTCGCTCACTTCCGTGGCTTCCGGGAGTCGGAGCGCATCGTCCTTCGCCGCCGCAAGGATGGCTCGGGCCAGCGGATGCTTGGAGTAGCGCTCCAGGCTTGCTACGAGGGTAAGCACCTCCCGTTGCGAAAAGCCAGGGGCGACGAGCTGTTCCGTCAGCTTTGGCTCGCCATATGTGAGTGTCCCGGTCTTGTCGAAAATCGCGGTCCGACATCCAGCTATCTGCTCCAGCACAACAGGACTCTTTACGATAATCGCCCGGCGAGCGCAGAGGGAAATTGAACCGATGATGGCGATCGGGATACCGAGAAGCAAAGGACATGGCGTGGCAATGACCAATACCGCAAGGAAACGAATCGATTCGCCACTTATCACCCAGGCTGAAATGGCCACGGCCAGGGCCACCGGAGTGTAAATGGCTCCGAGTTGATCGCCAAGCCGCCGTAACTGCGGCCGCTTGGCCTCGGACTCGCGCATGACCTCCATGATCTTCGCGTAACGCGAATCGGCCGCGCGCTGGGTGGTGCGAATGATTAGCGCCGAATCGCCGTTGATCGCACCCGAAATCACCTCAGAACCGCAGGTCTTGGAAATCTTGAATGGCTCGCCCGTGAGATAGGATTCATCCATCACGCCATGGCCCTCGATCACGACGCCATCCGCCGGACAAATCTCATGCGGATAAATCGCGAGTGCATCACCCACCTCAATCTCGGCTAGTGCCACATCCAGCGTTTCCGTCTCGCACTTCCTGTGGGCAATCGAAGGCATTCGTTTTGCTAGCGCGGCCAGCACCGATGAGGCGCTGCGCAACGCGTAACTCTCCAACGCTTCACCTCCAGAGAGCATTAAGACAATAATCGAGCCAGCCAGATATTCGCCCAGCAGGATCGAAGTAATGATGGAAATACCACCCAGCAGATCGGAACCAAACTCCCGTTTCAGGAGCTTACAAAGCAGGTCATAGAGAAGCGGCAGACCGCCGAGAACGAGCGAGGCCAGCAGGGGAACCTGGTATGTGCTCGGTGTAGTGTGGAAGCCGAAGCGGAGTACAATATGCGAGAAAATGGCTACGATGGAAAATGCTGCGATGACTGTCGTCTTGTGGTGCCAAAGTACGGACGGCGAATTCCGGGACAGGCTGGAAACCTCCTCGTGACCGAGCTTTGGCTCCGCCCCCTTTTTGGTAGTGCTGGAGTGTGGGTGTTCCGAATAGGTGTTCATATGGGGCGGTTCTGGCCGCTGGCCGTCGAGCGTCTTAGCCTTCGCAAGTCGGGTAAACTCATAGACAATGTAAAGTCCCGCTGTACTGCAAAGATGATCAAACAGACTCGGTCTTATGCGTACCAGATTGCGCAGTTTCCTCATCGACAATATGTCGTTGAGATAAATGTGTCCGACCAAAAGACAGGTTTCGGCGCTGACAGTGATCCCGCTGAGGGGCGTTGCGAAGAGCGAGTCGAGCACCCACGCCGATACGCTTTTCAGTTCTTGAATTGGCAGCTTCTCATCGACTCACATGTATCGCGGGCGGCTTACCGCCAAACTATGGTCGACCCTGAATGAAACGCCATGATAATGCCGATATCAGAAGTTACCTATGGATTTCATTCCGCTTGGAGTTTCTGCGTCCGCGTGCAAGGCTGAGGCTCAATCCAGCTGAATCGCATTTGCTGGAATTCTCTTCCTGCGGGAACCCGTAGCTCTGCCATCCGTGCCGATCGAGTCTTTATTCCGTTTGCAAACGTGTTTCGCCGGGTTCCGCTAGTGTGAATTCCATCAGCTCGATTTAAGAAAAATGAGGGAACAAGTAAATTACACGCCCTTTCTTTTCGTAACCTTGATTTCCCGAGCGTTCCTTGTAACTCCCTCGAAATGCCGTTCCGAAGTAGTTTCGGTCGCTACTTCCATCCCTCGCAAAGAATGCATTATCCTGCAATCCGCCGGAGGGCTTCGAAACGAAATGCCCAGTCTAAGCACCAGATTGTTTAGCCTGCCTTTGTATTAGGCTGCGCCACAGCCACACCTGTTGCCACGGACGCAAGCAGGGGGGTTCTTGGAATGATCATCCATGCGAGCAGGTAGGCTAGCACCCCTCCAATCAAGCCGCCAGGTATTACGGAGAGCGCTGCCCAGATCAGCCGCACGATGGTGGGATCAACTTCCAGATACTCGGCTATGCCCACACACTCCTGCGATCTTGGAGTCGGAGGTCGAGAGCGTTAGTCGTTGATTGGAAATCCGCCGACGCTGCCGCGCGCCGCAAATGGAAAAATATTCGGACAATTCACCAATCTCTCCGCCACATTTCAAGCAAACCATAGATCGACCTCCTAGAAAAAAATGTTTCGGATAACATCATTTTAATCCGTGCCGCCATACCAATTGTGAGTTCTTGCACAACAAATAATCGAGAACTCTCAGCTTGTTTTCGGGCCGGTCGCCAGGACTGCCTGATCTGCTATCACGCTTCACTAGTGCTATGCGCGAAAAGATTGCAATGCGAGCACATCCGCGCGCGGTCGTTTTTGGCGTATTTTCGCTTCCGCTGCGACATCTTTTATCCCAGATGAGGCATTTGCAATTTCTTGAATCAATTTCTCCAGCACGTACGCAAACTGGCGAGGCTGAAGGGCAGTCTCACCCCAACATTCCTGACCGGATCGTACGCGGGGAATCCACCAGCAGCCGTTCTCGACGGCATAGAAGTAGAAGACACTTGCCCGCGTTCCGGCTGATAGCGTGACTAATTCATGGCACGATCCGCTGTCAGGAGTGAACCTGCTGAGTACCAGGTCGAACTCGTCCCGGCGAAATAAGTCGCAGGCCTCCTTATATGAGCGTGTCAATGAACACAGACATCCTAAACTTCTCAAGTAGTTTAAGAGGTGATGCGCGGCTGATTTATGGTCGTTCACTAAAAGGACTTTCGGTCTGCTTAGTTCCATTTGTGCCTCCACAGCGCGCCAATTTGATCGCCTTGCATATCAGATATATTTGCTGGGAGTACTCGCAATCAGATAATCAAATCGCGTCTTGCTGGCTTGCGGTGCTTCGATGCTTTCATCGATGTGTTTGACTTTTTTGCGCACATTCATAGGGGAAAGTCCATCGGAGTACAAATCTGACTTCCAATCCACCCGACATCCATACGCCAAGGCAATGAGACGGGATGCCGTGTCTGATCAGATTGATCATGGTCTAGCAACGAACTGCCCTACGGATGTGATCCGAATCACTAAAGAACGTGAGCAAGAGCACAGGCATCCCCGCAGCGCTGACCTATAGATAAAATGACCAAGCGTAGGCCAACCGGGAGGGAGCGAACTCGATTGTGGTCAAAGTAAGGGCGAAGAGGTAAGAGTCATGGAAATCACGCTTTTTGTCGTAGTGTTTATGGTAATAGCGGCATCCCTGGCGATTGGGAGAAAAGGCGCTCGGAAACACCCTCCACTCTCGAAGTAGAGTCAGGACCATCTTTCAACTGTGATGCACGCCGGGGTTCCCGCTTAGACACAACACGAGTTCGTGGCACAACTATGGCAAATAGCAACCGACAGTCTTGTTCGAAAGGGCGGCTAGGACCGAGCGATTCCAGCGTTTCGGCCGAGGAGAGCCATGGGTTCGCCCCAGAAGAAGGCACATAGTGGGACAATGCCGCGGTCTTCGCGCCTGAACTTCCACGAGCAGAGGAGGACTGATGTTATGGAAAAACTATTTCAAGTTCGTCGTTCTATAGCGTTGGTCTTCCTTACCGCGACTCTTGCGTTGGGAGGCGCGCTTGCCTGGTGGGCCGCGTCGAGGACCGTTGCTGTTTTCGGATTCAATAATGCCGTGACGCTCCCAGTGGCATCTGTCAGCGCCGCAGCGGGACCCATAGATTTCAACTTGGGATTTTCGTCCGTGGTTGAGCCATTGCTTCCTACGGTAGTCAATATCTCCACTTCCAAGGTTGTGAAGAGCCCACGCAATCAATTGCCTTTTTCTAATGACCCCTTCTTTCGCCAGTTTTTCGGAGATCAGTTTGGCGGTCAATCGCCACGTGAGCGGCGCGAGCACAGCCTCGGCTCAGGTGTAATTGTCAATCCCGAGGGTTATATCCTCACGAACAACCATGTCGTGGAAGGTGCCAGCGACGTGCAAGTCACGCTGAACGATAAACGGACATTCAAGGCCAGCGTTGCTGGCACCGATCCGCGCAGTGACATTGCCGTTTTGAAGATTCCCGCAACGAACCTGCCCTCGATAACGCTTGGAAACTCCTCGAAGATGAAGGTGGGCGATGTCGTATTGGCCATTGGCGACCCGTTTGGCATTGGGGAAACCGTGACCATGGGAATCGTCAGTGCGACTGGACGCAAGGGCCTGGGTATCGGGGGACCTGAGGGTTACGAGGACTTCATCCAAACCGATGCAGCAATAAACCCGGGCAACTCGGGAGGCGCACTCGTGAATGCCCGCGGCGAACTCATCGGTATTAACAGCGCGATTATCACTGGCGGGGGCGGGGGCAATCAAGGTATCGGCTTTGCCATCCCGATTGACATGGCTCGGAGTGTAATGGAGCAGATTCTAAAGAGCGGTAAGGTTACGCGCGGATACATCGGGGTAGGGATCCAAGAAGTCACACCGGACCTCGCCAAGGCGTTCGGCGTCTCTTCTGCCGAGGGCGCTCTCGTTGGAAGTGTCGCGCCGGACGGTCCAGGTGCACGAGCAGGTCTTGAAAGGGGCGACGTCATTACATCACTCAATGGACGACCCGTCTCCGACTATGGGGACCTGAGGCTCCAAATTTCGCAAATGGCGCCCGGCACAGCTGTAAAACTAGGTATTTTGCGCAGTGGCCAAAAACGTGAGCTGACAGTCACCCTGGTTGAATATCCCGAGAAAGCTGTAGCTGCAGCGGAACCCACAGTAGGTGAAAATGCTATGGAAGGAGTTCAAGTTGAGACGCTAACCCCAGAGATCGCTCGCCAGTTGAACCTGCCTGCGAACGCTCCTGGAGTAGTCATCACTAATGTAGATCCTGACAGTCCCGCTGCCGATGCTAGGCTGCAGCGCGGGGATGTCATTCAGGAAGTCGATGGTAAGGCAGTTAGCAACTTGAATGAGTTCCAGGGAGCGGTTCGCGAAGCCGGAAAGAAGCCCCTTTTGTTACTGGTTAACCGCGGCGGGAATACGCAATTTGTAGTGATCTCGCCCAGATAGCCTCAACCTAGGCGTGGAATCCTATTTCGGCGAAGCAGTGACCGGATTCGCGGAGAGCGTTTCGGACTCTGTTCTCCGTCGTGCTCATTGTTCTAATCGGCCAGACTTGACTCAGCCAGCGGAGGAATGACTCGCGGTTTGCGGCCATCTTCCGATAACGCGTTTATCGAGACCTATCTCATCCTCGGATGAATGAAAGACGACAGTTTCACCCCACACAGGATTGCTTTCCGCAGAATCTGTCAATGAAGAGGGACAATTCGGACGGGACACGTGCCTTCCGTGGCCCTTCCGAATCGCATTTGTCCATCGATGGTCTGATTCGGCCTAGAGAGACTGGACCAGGATCTCCGCTACACTTCGCTGTACACACTGGCTTGCGGTTTCCCGGCCTTTCTACAGCCGGTTCATTTCACCTGTAATGATTCGATGTATTTACTCAGGTTGTTAATTCGAAGTCTAACCAGCGAATCTGTGGTGGATGTGGAGTGAAGCGCCCTGAACAGAGGTCCCCAAACAGGCATGTCTTTGGATCCATGTGCCTTGGCCTCTTGCGGTCCGTTTTCTATCACTTGGCTGATATAGCCGTTTGGGAATTCGCCACATTGTGATTTCGGGCAAATAATGGTCAAGTTGGTCGGCGGAGTCTTAAATTCGGACGCGGCCGGACCATCGCCCTTGCCACTCGTCCCATGGCAAACGGCACAATAGGAGATGTACATCTCTTCGCCGGACGCCGCTGATGTTGGTTTAATCGGAACTTTCTTGATCGTCTTTTTGGCCTCCTGTGCCATGGCAAGTGTTGCTGTTGAAAATAACAATGTGCATAACAGGATGGCGCTGTGTATCGTCGACTTTTTCATTTCTTGCCTCCATTATTCGTATTCGAGTGAGTGATATTGACCTCACTGTAGGGACACCGACTTAACTTCCCGGTTGGAAAACTGAGAAATCACGGGCAGCAGGGTCACTTCATAGAATCTAGTTTACTTCCAGGGCGCTGCATGGTGCAGTGATCGAAATCACAGTTCTTTGTGGCTCCCGGCGTCAGTCACGTTAATAGTGACGTGTCCACTTGTTATCAAATCCTGATAAATTCTATAAAAGCAACGGATCGCATCCCCGATAATCGGGCAGCAGCTCGCGGCTACGAGAACTTCATGTGGAGTTGATCGGTCCCGCATATAGTGCCGTCCGGACAGTGAGTCATCGGCTTGCCATCCGCGCCGTGTGATTAGTTAGCCGGAAGCCGAAATTCAATCGGAGACCGCAAACTGTTGGGTTTCGTCTTAACAGTTAACGAGAAAATGAGGGAACAATTGGGGAACAACTAAATTTCTCCCCCTTTCTTTTCACTACTTTAAGTTCCCCAGCATTCCTCGTAAGTCCTTGAAATTACACTATTCTCATACATTCGATCCCCACCGCTCTTACAAACATTTCAAAATGTGTTTTTAGGAGTGGGGCCAGCCCAAATTGCCTCAACAAGGGGTTCACCCCGACGTTAACAAACTCAGCTGTGCCAGAACTGTGCCAAAACCCTATCCATTCGAAGCGTTGGAGTTAGCTGCGAGCGAGAAGCAGATTCCCCAAGTTGTTGTAAACACTGAAAAGTGGTGTGAAAGAATGGAGGCTTTGGAACGGGCGGTTGTGCTTCGAAGGCAGATGCACGTGAAGCCCAAACCCGAGGGCCTGTTTGAACAGGGCAATCCATGGCCTTTGGGTTCACTACCCAGCGGTCAGGCACTACACAGCCCTAGAAACTTCAAATACGCCTGACGCCGACGCAGTGCCGGAAGAGGGTTATTAATACGGCGCCCCAGACCAGGATCGATGGCCGAACTAATGCCTAATGCCGAAAGAAAGGCCAGTTGAAGTGAGCCCCTTGACATGCGAATTGAGGCTGGCGTGTAATTTGTGTTGTCAGTGTTTGCGTTGAAGTGGAAAGCCAAGGTCCCGGCAAGAGAGCTGAGCTTTTAGGTCGGCAGAGAAAAATATGGCAGAAAACAAGCAGATCACAAAACTCAGAAAATGCGCAACTAGACGCGATCTCGAGCAATGGCTGAGGGAGGATATTACGTTAGCGCTACAGGGGCCGAAAAGAGAAGAGGTCTTGGCGTTCCTCAGGCGCATACAAGAGGAAGACAAGAACGATCCCGCCGTTTACCGCATTCAACTTTTGGGTTTTAGTAGCGAGAGATGCTACGCCGGAATGCTGCTTGTGGTCGAGGATATTATTCAGTCATTGGAAAGAACCGACATCGAGATCCGAAACCACCCCAGATCTCGAACGATTGAAATCGCTTTCCGGTCCGATGAAGCGCTTCATGAATTCTCGAACCTCACTCCGCTTTACAGCGGTGATCCGGACGATTCGTATAACTATGTGGAACTTCGGAGAAACACACAAACGCGCCGTTGGGAGAGATCGCCAAGCCGAGTGATGGCCGCCAAGTTTGTCGGGGGCAGTTAGACGCGCGAGCTCCAAGCGGGAACTCCTCATACGGTGATGAATCGAGAGCCATGTGCACCAAGCCGGGAGCGCACCTGCCTCGTGAGCAGGTGGTCTGTCCACGCTCTTTGGTTCAAATCGAACTTCCACAACCAACCGATACTGTTTGTTCGCAAGGGCTTGCTCGAACAGGATGAGCCCTTTGCCTTTGGTTCACTACCAAGTGGTCACCAGCTCCGACCTGCCCGTCGCTCGTAACTGGTTAGCGAAAAAAGCAGACAACGCAGTGTGCTCGAATGGTTCGGGCGGTGGGCGAAAGGGCCACGGCCCCTCCTCAAACATCTTTGATTGAAAGTGGCTTGTGAACTTAGCGGGGAACATTGAGGGAACAAAGGCCACATTTGTACTTTCTCGGAGCCATGCCTGAATTCCTTCTCGCGAGCACGGATAGCGTTACGATTTCGCATCACTTTGCGGTCTTTTTCGCTACAGGGCTTAACCGTCACGGCTATCTCAATACAATGGTTTAGCCAATCCCAAAGCTGGACTTTCCGCCGCTAAAGGTGCATCAGCCACCAAACGGCAGTGGGCCCCAGTGCTCTGCCAGCGGCCCGAGAGCAGCTACGGGGAGGAAGAGCAGAGCACCGATGATCACTATCGTGCCAACCAAGAGAAATGCGAACGTGGAAGTATCGTCTCTCAGCGTACCGAGACCGAATGGAGTGGATTTTTTGGCACCGAGAAACGCCGCCATCGCCATGGGCGCGATGATCGGAAGGAAACGGCTAATAAGAATCACCAGACCGCTCGCAATGTCCCACTGGCGCGCCATTGGGGCAGGGTTCGGGTTGTCATTGAATCCGTAAACTGTACTCAAGCCGTCAAAAGCCGATCCATTGTTGGCGGAGGAGGACGAGAACTGATAAAGAATTTGCGAGAAACCGTGCGCTCCTGGATTACTTTCAGCCTTCATCCCCCAACTCGTCCCTGCAAAAAGTCCGGTGGGCATCAAGATCATGATCGGGTGCACCAGCAATGCGATCATCGCGAGCTTCATTTCTCGCGAACCGATTTTCTTTCCCAGATATTCAGGGGTTCGTCCTACCATTTGTCCTGCGACGAATATTCCGATGACGACGAACAGAAGCATGTTGATCATCCCCACGCCCTTCCCGCCAAAGAAACAATTCAGCCACATTCCCGCATAGGGAGAAAGGCCGGCGATCGGGTTGAGACTGTCGTGCTCGGCATTTACGGCACCGTCGGTGACATCCACGGTCAGCGCTGCGAACGTTGCCCCTGCGGAAGTGCCGAAGCGCATTTCTTTCCCTTCGAGGTTTCCCAGGTGCTGATCGACGGGCAATCCGGCGACCGCCGGCAAGGTCACGATCTGCTTGCCTCCTGGAGCGTTTGCGTTGGAGACTTCATACGTCCTGGCGACCGGATGGGCCGTCAATCCAGGATTTGGTTTCAGCGTGTCAAAGTAGACCGCCCAGACAACGGTGCCGACCATGAAAAACATCATGACACCGAAGATTAGCGACGCGTGCTTGAGACGGTTCAGCATGCGGCCGAACATGAGCACCAGCCCGAAAGGAAACAACATCATCGCAACGCAGGATAGGAAATTCGTGAAAGCAGTAGGATTCTCAAACGGATGAGCGGAGTTCATGCCGTAGAATCCACCACCATTCGTCCCGAGTTGTTTCATCGGTATAAACGCCGCAACTGGACCCACTACGATTGTCTGAGGCTTCGGTTGCCCGTTGTCCAGCGTTCCCATTGCTGCCGGTTCCAGCGTCGAGACCTGATGGAAGCTCTTGAAGGTCATCGGGCTGCCCTGCTGGACGAACAGGATAGCCGTGACGAAGCATAGTGGTAGGAACATGTAGACGACGACGCGCCACATGTCCACAAAGAAATTCCCTACGGAAGAATCGCTGCGCAGGGCCCGAATGATCATCGTAAGCGCACAAAAGCCAATCGACGCGGAAAGAAAAAACATCGTAAAGGCAAAGAATATCTGCGTGAAGTTGGAGAAGTGAACGTCTCCTGAATAGTGCTGGACGTCCGTGTTAGTCATGAAAGAAACTACGGTGTGAAAGATTGCCGTTGGTGCAAGCATCCCTTTACGTTGCGGATTGAGAGGCATCCACGGCTGAAGCGCCAGAACGATAAAACCGAAAACGAACAGCACGGTATTGAATATAAGCAGTGAAACCGTGTATTGCTTCCAGCTCTGAGGACCGGAATTCAGGCGCTCTTCAAACCACCGCAGGAATTCCGGCACTCGATATTTGCCATCCATGATCCGCGTCATATAGCGGCTCAGCGGGATCGCAAGAAGAGTTGTAATCACGAGCATCGAAATTGGAAGAATCCACATTTGCAGTAGCCTCCGTTAAAGTCCTCAATAGCTAAAAAGCCCTTTCAATTGGGGGCGCCGTACCGCTTCCGGAGCTCCAGATTAACTTCTAGGACGTTGACCATCTTTTCGCCGGCTATTCCTGCAAATGGGGCCGAGGCGTTCACCTGCAGAATCTGCTCGATCTCATTATGGGTCTTGGCCGGATCACTCTTGGTATCGGCGGCCCATTTGGTAGCCACTCGGTCCAACTGAAATTCCGCATTCTCCAAGGTAATGTGCGGATCAAGGCCGGAACCAGAGGTTGTGACCATATCGCCCGGCACATCCTGGAGGTCAGCATCCGGGTGATCTTGTCGCCACATATCGAAGAAAGTTGTCTGTATATCTGAGCCGCCCTTTACCGGTTCGATCAAGGTCTGGGGCTTACCGTCGGCTCCTGTCTTTATCACAGCAGATGGAAACCGTCCGGGATTCTCTTTCGAAAAGGTCTCGAAGAAGACGACCGCAAGGTCCGCAGCCTTTGGTTGCGGCGTGCTTGGGTTGGCCTTTATCCAATCGGCGACGAGGGCCGAATTG
Source organism: Terriglobia bacterium (assembly GCA_963779275.1). Taxonomy (GTDB): domain Bacteria; phylum Acidobacteriota; class Terriglobia; order Acidiferrales; family UBA7541; genus Palsa-360. The sequence continues at coordinate 48,346 of CAVZXL010000008.1, read as the reverse complement.
GTTTTCGCCCATGCGTCAACGAAAGAAGCGTGTGTCGGGTCGGCGGCCACCCAAGCTGTTGCCAAGCCGTTGTGGAGATCCGCCCACTGCGCAACGATTGCCGGATTTCCCTGGTATCGGTCCAGCTGAAACCAAGTTTCGATATCGGGAGCCGCCAAATGACCCGCTTTCGGGCCACTCCGATACTTCACAATAGGCCCGAGAATCGTGGCGACACGATTTCGCAGCAAATAGTTGGATGGAGCGAGAGTCGATGATGCGGACGCGGAAGCGTCATACGCCGCCGCCGAGGGACGCGGCTGAAAATATTCGTCCTTTGTGAACGGCTGCGCGATCAACTTGGAGCCGACTGGCTGACCATCAGGTCCCATAAGCAAGCTGCCTTCCGCCTGGAAAGGGAACAATACATGCGCCACCAGCCAGACCGCGCCTGGATATATGCCGCAAGCGATGATCACCGTGAATGCCAACAACAAAACACTCTTTGCAATGTAGCGTGACATGTGAATACCTCCGTGCTCTTCAGGAAGCAAAACGCAAGCCGACCATGACTACGTCGATCAGCTTGATGGCAACAAAGGGCAGAATTACGCCTCCGAATCCCCAAATCAGCAGGTTCCTTCGCAGCAACGCGTCGGCCCCGAGTGGCTGATACTTCACTCCCCTGAGCGCAACCGGAATCAGCGCTGGGATGATGAGCGCGTTAAAAATGACGGCAGACAGAATTGCCGACGTAGGAGAGTGCAGATGCATGATGTCCATCGTCTTCAGCCATGGGAGTGTGCTAGCAAACAGCGCCGGGATGATCGCGAAATATTTCGCCACATCGTTCGCGACCGAGAAAGTCGTTAGCGCGCCCCTGGTCATCAGCAACTGTTTACCGATTTCCACAACTTCGATGAGCTTGGTGGGATCGCTGTCCAGATCCACCATATTGCCGGCTTCCTTTGCAGCCTGTGTGCCCGCATTCATGGCGACTGCCACGTCGGCCTGAGCCAAGGCGGGAGCATCATTTGTGCCGTCGCCCATCATCGCGACGAGTTTTCCCTCCGCCTGTTCTTTGCGAATGTACTCAAGCTTCTTTTCAGGAGTCGCTTGCGCCAGAAAATCATCTACCCCTGCCTGTTTCGCAATCGTGGCCGCCGTGAGTGGGTTATCTCCAGTGATCATCACAGTGCGCAAGCCCATTTGTCGCAGCCGCTCGAAGCGCTCGCGCATAGCAGGTTTCAGAATGTCTTCAAGAGCCACGACGCCGACTACTCTGGGTCCATCGGCGACAACTAGCGGAGTGGCTCCCCTCGATGCCACGCCATCGACCAATGGCTGGAACTCGGCCGCCACTGTGCCACCTTGCTCCTTCACGAATTGTGCGATTGCATCCGACGCACCCTTGCGAATCCGGCGCCCACCGGCCAGATCGATGCCACTCATGCGTGTCTGTGCTGTAAAGGGAACAAATTCGGCGCCAGGCGGCATGGCAATTGGCGCTTGAGTAACCGATTCAAACAGACTAACGATGCTCTTGCCCTCAGGAGTTTCGTCCGCAGCGGATGCCAATGATGCTAGGCGTCCTAGTTCGGTCGCTGAGTACCCTTCCACTGGTAGGAATTCAGTTGCATGCCGATTGCCGATAGTGATGGTCCCCGTCTTGTCCAGCAGGACGATGTCGATATCGCCTGCCACTTCGACGGCCTTGCCGCTTTTGGCGATGATATTTGCCTGAAGTGCGCGATCCATGCCTGCAATTCCGATGGCGGCCAACAAGGCCCCAATCGTTGTCGGTATCAGGCACACCAGAAGCGCGACCAACGTCGGAACATCCGTGCCCAGACTATGGAGAGGCTGCTGAAGACCGAGATAGCCCATCATATATTGCTCGGCATTCCATGCCATCGGCCAGATAGGGACAACAACGATCAAAAAGATCAGCGTAAAGGCGGATAGCACGAGGGTCAGCGCGATCTCGTTTGGGGTTCTTTGGCGAATGGCTCCTTCAACTAGTGCGATCATCCTGTCGAGAAAAGATTCACCCGCGCTAGCTGTGATTCGTACCACGATGCGATCCGACAGCACCCTCGTTCCGCCAGTCACGCCAGAACGGTCGCCCCCAGACTCGCGAATGACTGGTGCCGATTCTCCTGTGATCGCCGATTCGTCCACGGAAGCAATTCCCTTAATTATTTCACCGTCTCCAGGAATGATTTCACCGGCTTCCACGACGACGGTGTCGCCCAGCTTCAATTCGGTTGAAGAGACCTCTTCGACGGCACCGCCGCCGCTCAAACGATGGGCCACAGTGTCGCGACGGGTTCGGCGAAGCGATTCGGCCTGGGCTTTTCCGCGAGCTTCAGCCAGCGCCGTCGCAAAATTGGCAAACAGCACGGTCAGGAAGAGCCAAGCGTCCAAGGCAATGAAATATGTAATCGGTATCTGGCTAGCCGAATGCCCGAAGGCCGCCTGTAGGACGAACAGCAGCGTTAAGAACGCTCCAAGTTCGACCACGAACATCACTGGGTTGGTCCACTGGATGTCGGGGCGCAACATGGTGACGGCCTGCTTCAAGGCGGGACCGGCCGTCCCTGGCGGCATGAGTTGATTCGTCCTCTTTCGAATTACCCGGGTGATCTTGCGATGCAGGGGTTGCGGCGTCGTTTCTACAGTAGCTTGTGTTTCCATGATTACTCTCTCCAGGGTGCCCGTTAGCTCGTAGTGGCGTCTGGGCCCCTATCTGCATTCGGGATTCTGAAGCTCGTCCTGGAGCCTCATGGCAAAGCCAATCCACCAAATTCGTCGCGACTGAAATCAACACGTAGGGCCATCACACATTGGGATCCGCGCGGGTCTCGCCATGATGGCGGTCATAGCGAGACTCGGCCCCGCGCGACACCAAAGCTAGACTCGGAATGTTAACAACAGCACCATCAGAACCATTCCGGTCTTACCAGCGCCGTGAACAGATAAACGAAAAGAAAAACCGATAGGATCAACGTGATATAGATCATCCTTGCTCCCTCGCGATTGTCGCGTCAGATCTTGTCGCAGGCTTCGAGAAAAAGTATGCATAGAACCATGCCCGCAATTCCTAGGAGAAACATCGCCGGCATCCAAATCGCGAGACTCATTTTCTATCTCTCCTTGTTCCATCCCTGTTTCGAGACAGGATTCTCAATCACAGCGCTCAGGTTCTCCACGGTAAACGCTAGACGCTAAACGATGCATAAATTCCGCATATACATTCTCTAAACGGTTCGCGTTTCCTTAAGCTTCCAGGAAGTGCTCCGTGATTCGTCGCCACCACGAGGGTGCCCGGCTGATTCGGCATCAGCGGATGCGTGGTTTTGCGCCCACGTGGCAATTAGCGTGAGGTTTCCGGTCGCAGGTGAGATATAGATGAAATATGTGCGACCCTTAAAGTTCAAATCATAGAAATTCTTTCGCGATTCATCGGCGTGCAGATCCGAACCGTTCGACAATGCTGTTCGAAGCCGATCCACAACCTCTGAGGGATAAAGCCTCGCATTCTGAATCCGTATATTTTCTCTCGAGAACATACTTCGCTCCCTTTTCAATCCATCCAAGCTCTCTGCAGAAATCATTACGCGAGGCTTGGTAGCAAGTATCGATACCAACGTACCCGCGTGCTCCTAAACGACGCATAAATGGCGCGTACACATTCTCTAAACGGTTCGACGATCACGCGGTGGCTGGGCCCGAAGTCGAAAAGGGATCCAACGCAGAAATCAATTACTTGAGGTCACTTTGGGAAAGGAGGGCACAAGATGGATCTTATTTAGCTGGGTCGCGTTCGTTCGGCAACAATAATTACCCGAATATCTGTTGCCTTCTGGACGACGCGCGGAATGAGGTCGGTTCCGAACAGGCTACTCCATGCGCTATGGTCGCAGCGGCTGAGGAGAATTTGCGTAACTTGATTACGGCGCGCAAAGTCCACGATTGTTTCCGCAGCATCATCGCCTTCCAAGACCCGCGCTTCGATATGGAGATTTCTCGCGAAGTTCAAGTGCTTTTCGACAGTTTCCCGATCTTGCTTTGGTAAACGTCGGGGGTCCCGAGGCATTACAGAAACCGCGAAGCAATCGGCGCCGAGATAGTCAGCCATCCTTCGTCCGCGCCTAATCAGCATGGCCATTGAAGAATCGGCACTGACGTAGATTAAGATCCGATCTGTGGTTGCTTTTGGCGATGAAAGGGAAGCACTAGTGGGCGCTTGCTGCGGTCGACGTTCTTCTGATGTACTGGCGATTTCCCGCAATTCGAGTTCGTGTGCGGCCTGACGCATGGCCAGTTCCCGCAGTGCCGTGAGCGTTGATTCCTTGAAGAAATTCTCCATGGCCTGCTGCGCCTTTTCCAGAGCGTAGATATCTCCTCTCTTAAGCCGGTTCAGGAGTGCTCCCGTTGTCGCGTCTACCATCACGACCTCAGCAGCACTCTTGACAAACCAATCCGGCACGGTTTCGCGAACGCGAACACCAGTGATTCGGAAAATCTGATCATTGAGACTCTCAAGATGCTGGATGTTCATATTTGTTATCACGTTGATGCCGGCATCGAGCAGTATCTGAACTTCCTCCCATCGCTTTGTGCGTTGCGAGCCAGGCACATTAGTGTGCGCCAATTCATCGACAACACATATGGCAGGGCGCCGTTTCAAAATGGCGTCGGTATCCATGTCCTGAAACGTGCTTGTCCGATAGCTGATCGTGCGGGTCGGAATCATCTCTAAACCAACAGTTTTTGCGATTGTGTCTTTCCGCCCGTGAGGCTCAAAGTACCCGATTACAATATCGTTGCCTTGCAGCTTGATGTGCTGTGCTTCCTCTAACATCCGGTATGTCTTCCCGACGCCAGCGGCATAACCGAGGAATACCTTCAGTTGGCCCCGTCGCCTGGGCTGTGCATCACTCCCAGATTCTCCGCTAATGGGGGTATACGACGACATCAATTCCTTCCGAAGAGCTGATCAGACGCTTAATTGAGTTACCCCAAAGCCGCCGCCATCCTCCCTCACGCATACTGTGCCCGACAAAGATTTGCGTGATCCCCTTCTGATGCGCGAATTTCAGGATTGCATCAGTTGCGTCTAAACCATTTAGGACCTCCACCTGGGCCCCAAGTTGACGTGCGTAGTCTAGATTCTGTTGCAAGACTTCGCGATCTTGCTGTGAAAGGATGGGCTGTTGCACATAGACTACATAAAATTCACCTTGGAAGCGGTCTGCATTGCGCCGGCCACTTTCCAGCATTTTGGCGGCATTGGATCGTGGCGTGACACAGACGAGGATACGCTCCTGGACGCCCCAGGATGAATCCATCCCGTGCGACCGCAAGTAGCTCTCGAGTTGGCGGTCGATTACACTTGCTGCGACTAACAGTGCCAGTTCCCTAAGCCGGGAAAGTTTATGTTTCTCTGCAAGCAGAGCAGCGCGATCCGCCGGAGCTACTTGGCGCGAAAGACTTTCTGTGGCAGGAGCGTCGACGACAACGATCTCGTCCGCGGCTCTATCCAAAAAACCGCGCGGAATGGTGCAGGAGACTCGCTTGCCGGTAATGCGTTCCACCTCGTCGCTGTGTTTTTCAAGGTATTGTAAGTTGACCGTCGCGATGACTGAAATGCCAGCCTCAAGAAGTTGCTCCACATCTTGCCAGCGATGCGCGTTTAGACAGTCTGAAGGATTTTCATAGGCAAGGCCGTCAACCAGAGCAACCTGTGGCTTCCGCTGCAGTACTGCTGCGACGTCTATGGCCTCTCCATCGGCGGTCTTGAGGGTGGGTATATTCTGAAGTTTCTGCAAAATAGGCTCAACTTCAGCAGGGTATTCCGGCTGCAGCGCACATACCACAACGTCTTCCCCTCGTTCGCGGCGTCGGCGGCCTTCGTCAAGCATCTGGAAAGACTTGCCAACTCCGGGGGCGTAGCCGAGGAAGACTTTCAGTCGCCCGCGCCGCTCCCGCCGTTCTTCCTGTTCGATTTGCGCGAGCAGTTGATCCGGGCTGGGTCGTTGAGGTGAGTCATTCATGATTGAGAATCGCTGTCTACTGGAATCGCAAAAACTCCAATCGGAATGCCTAGTGGTAATCGTTCATTGGGATCGCTCCGCACCAATCAGCCATCGCCGCACCGCCACAATGGACCAGACGGCTTCTATCAATCCGAATGGCCAGGCCCCTTGCAGAAACCCGTTCCTCTCGGGGAACCTCGTCACCGAGGTCTCGAGCCGGCATAGGCACCGGCTCTCGTTCACCCCCCTCGGCCGGGGATGGCTTGCGTGGGTGTCGCTCAACTTCGTGGTCTTCGCGGTGGTGCTCTTTCGCGGATATCGAACGCGCCGCCATCTCTTGCCCATCGTGGTGGGATGCGTGGCCTATTTCGCCGCGACCATCTCGGACTTCGGTTCGGTCACCGGCTTCTACGACACGTATTACGTGCAGCACCTCGGATTCCTCGCGCTCGTCGTCGGCTGTTACAGCGTGCTGGCGCGTCGCTACGAGCTCTCGCTCCTCGAGCTCAGCGCGGCGGTCGGCAGCCTTCAAGCGCAGCGGCGGCACCTTCGTGTGACGCCGCAGCTCGTGCACCAGCAGAGGCTCGACGGGATAGGCCTGCTGGCTGCAGGTGTGGCTCACGAGATCAACAACCCCGTTCAAGGGATCATGAACTACGCGGAGCTCCTGAAGAAGCAGACCCTCGATCCCCAGGCGTTCGCCTTCGCGATCGAGATCGCCCACGAATGCAGGCGGGTGGCCGACATCGTGAAAGCGCTGCTCTCGTTCGCGCGAAGCGACGACAACCAGCTCGGCGGCGTGACGGCGCGGGACATGATCGAAGACGTGGTGCGCCTGACGCGCAACGCGATGTCGGCCCAGGGTGTCCGGCTCGAGCTCGACATCGACGGAGACGTCCCCGAGATTCACGAAGGCGCGCAGCGTCTCAAGCAGGTGCTGATGAACCTCATCACGAACGCGTGCGACGCGCTCGGCGAGCGCGACCCGAAGCGTGCCGGTGACAAGCTCGTTCGCATCGTCGCACGGAAGCGCGAGAGCGGAGGCGGCACCTGGCTGGTCGTGGAAGCCATCGACAACGCCGACGGCATCGAGCCGGCGCTGCTCGAGCGAATCTTCGATCCCTTCTTCACCACGAAAGCGCCCGGGCGCGGCACCGGCCTCGGGCTCGCGATCAGCCGGGAGATCGTGGCGGGCTACGGCGGCCAGCTGAGCTGCCGGACCTCGCGCGGGGAAGGCACGACCTTCACCGTCGAGATTCCCATCCGCCCCGACGTGTCGCAGCGATCGCTTCCCATGGGCCGCTGAGGCCGCGAGGGCTGCGCGAGCGGCGAGAAAAGGGCGCCAGACGGCCTCCGGAGGGGCGGCAAATCGGGTGCCCTCGGCGAGCGGTCGTGCTAATCGCGCTCGAGCGGATGTCGTCCTTGCGAAGCGCCAACGTGGCCCGCCTCGGGGGCACGGTATTCGACGTCCTCGTCGTCGGCGGCGGCATCAACGGCGCCGTCTCGGCCGCGTGCCTCTCGGCGCGCGGCGCGAAGGTCGCGCTCATCGACCGCGGCGACTTCGCGTCGTTCACCAGCCAGGAGTCGTCGAACCTCGCGTGGGGCGGCATCAAGTACATGGAGTCGCTCGAGTTCGGCCTCGTGCGCAAGCTCTGCCTGTCGCGCAACCACCTCATCCGCAGCTACCCGTCGACGGTCCAGGAGATCCGCTTCTACGCCGTCGCACGCAGCGCGGCTTCCGCCACGGCCTCTGGAAGCTCGTCCTCGGCACCTGGCTCTACTGGCTCATCGGCAGCTTCTTCACCAGGCGCCCGCGCCTGCCTCTCGCGCGGCGACCATCGCGCGCGAGGAGCCGATCGTCGACCTCGCCGGCAGCGACGGCGGCTTCGAGTACTCCGACGCGTACCTGCACGACAACGACGCGCGCTTCGTCTGGAACTTCGTCCGCGCGCGCCCTCGACTACGGCTGCGCCGCCGCCAACTACGTCGAGTCGCTCGGGCGCCGGCGCGGCGCCGACGGCGGTCTGGGTCGACGCGCGCGCGCGACGTCGCCGACCGGGCGGCGAGCTCGCCATCCGCGCGCGCGTGCTCGTCAACGCCTGCGGCCCGTTCGTCGACGCGCTCAACGCCGCAGACCGGGCTCGCAGACCGCGCACCAGCCACGTCTTCTCGAAGGGCATCCACCTCATCGTCGACCGGCTCACCCCGAACCGGCGCGTGCTCACCTTCTTCGCCGACGACGGCCGCCTCTTCTTCGTCATCCCGATGGGGCCGCGCACCTGCATCGGCACCACCGACACGCCGCGTCGACGAGCCCGATCGCCGAGGTGACCGACGGACGACCGCCGCTTCGTGCTCGACAACATCAACAAGCGCCTCGCGCCTGCCGGCGCCGCTCACCGAGCGCGGACGTCATCGCCGAGCGCTGCGGCGTGCGGCCGCTGGCGGTGGCAGCGGGCGGCGGGCAAGAGGCGACCGACTGGATGCAGCTCTCGCGCAAGCACGTCGTCGAGGTCGACGCCGACGCGCGGCACGTCAGCATCTTCGGCGGCAAGCTCACCGACTGCCTCAACGTGGGCGAGGAGGTCGCGCGCCGCACGTGCGCGCGCTCGGCGTCGCGCTGCCCGTACCCGGAGGCGCGCTGGTACGGCGAGCCCCCCGCCGAGACGCGCGCGCGAGTTCTTCCACCAGGCGCGCGCTGATGGACCTCGACGCGATGACCTCGCCGCGCTCGTCCGAGAAGCTCACGACGCGCCTGTGGCGCCGCTACGGCGCGCGAGGCGTTCGGCCTGCTCGAGGACATCCGCGCGCGATCCGCGCATGGCCGAGGTGCTCATCGAGGGCGCCGAGTACCTCCGCTGCGAGATCGAGCAGGCGGCGCGGCGCGAGATGGTCGTGAAGCTCGACGACTTCCTGCGGCGGCGCTCGAAGATCGCGCTCGTCATCGCGCCAGCGAGGCGACTGCGCGGCGCGCCGGGCCTCGCGCGAGGCGTGCCGGATCCTCTTCGGCGACGACGCCGAGGCGCGCTACGACGAGTACTTCGCGCGGGCGCGCTAGCCCGCGACGCCGAAGACGAGGTTCAGTACGAACGCGAGAATGATGGAGTTGTAGGCGAAGCTGATTATCGCCTGCAGGAGCACTGCGCGGCGAATCTGGCGGCTGGTGACGCAGACGTCGGACACCTGGAAGCACATGCCCACGGTGAACGCGAAGTAGGCGAAGTCGAAGTACGTGGGGGGCAGCTTGCCGGGGAATTCGAGGCCGCCGACCCCTTCGGCGTCTTCACGGTAGTAGAGGTGCGCGTAGCGGAAGGTGAACGCGATGTGCGTCGTCATCCAGGCCAGAGCCACCGTGAAGAGGCACAGGGCGGCCGCCGCCTCCTCGAGCTCCGGGGGAAGCGCGTGCGGGTTTCGGACGAGCAACGTCGCTGCGAGCAGGCTGACCGACGAGGTCAGCACGACGATGACGTAGACGAGCGTCCGCCCCGGGTCTTCCGAGCCGGCGCGCTCCCGCGTGGCGTTCGCGTCGGCGTGGCTGACGCCGCCCCAGGAGAGCGCGAGCAGCACGAGGGCAAACGTGTCCCACGAAACGAGCGTCGCCGCGGTGGGCGGTACTCGAAGCGCGACCGCCAGGTACCCGCCCAGGCCGAAGACGAGCGCGATCGCGACGCGCACGATGGCGCGGCGAGTGTCGAGGGGCAAGCGGCGACCCATCAGCTCATTTCTACACGCGTCCACGCGTTTACAGGCGTGCGATCGCGTGGCGCGTGATCACGGCGAACCGCGCGGCGAGGAGCACGCTCACGAACACGAGCCCCGCGGTGAGCCCCCACCACAGCCCTGCCGCCCCACGATGGAGCACGAACCCCAGCGTGATCGCCGCCGGGAAGCCGACCCCCCAGTGCGCGATGACGTTCGCGACGAACGGAAAGCGCACGTCGCCCGCTCCGCGGAGCGCGCCCGAGGCCACGGCCTGGACGCCGTCGAAGACCTGGAAGATCGCCGCGATGCGGAGCAGGCCGACGCCCACGGTGATCACGCCCGGGTCGCCCGTGAAGACCTGCATGAGGGGCCGCGGGAACATCATGAAAGCGACCGCTCCGAACGCCATGGTGACCCCGCCCAGGGCGATGCCCACGGCGCCCGCCCGTCGCGGCGACGTGCCTGCGCCGATCGCGTAGGCCACCCGCACCGAAGTGGCGCCGCTCACGCCGATGGCGGCCATGAAGGTGAAGCTCGCCATGCCGATCGCGACGTGGTGGGCCGAGGCGACCGCCGGCCCGAGCGCGCCCGACAGGAGTGCGACGACCGAGAAGACCCCGACCTCGGCGAACATCTGGAACCCCACCGGAAGACCGAGGTGGTACGCCATCGCCAGGGGAACGCGCGCGGTGCCCGCCCTCGAGCGGTGTTCGATCGTCGGGACGACCACGAAGGCGAGCAAGACGAAGCACGAGATGCTGAACGCGATGCCCCCGCCGAAGGCGCCCAGCGCGGGCAGGCCCAGCGGGCGCAGGCCGAGCGCGCGAAGGGCGCCGTCGCCGCGCACGAGCAGGTTGGTGACCGGCAAGTTGATCACGTTCGCCACGACGCTGCCGAGCAGCGCGGGCGTCGTTCGACCGTGCGCCTGCAGGAACGTCTTGGCCGAGAAGAAGGCGAGCGTCGCGGCGAACCCGGGCGCTTGCCCCAGAAGGTACATTCGAACGCGCAGGATCACCTCGGCGCTGAGCCCCACGGCCGGCAGCGCGAGGGTGACCGCGAAGGCCGCGGCCATCGCGAAGGGCCAGACGAGGAGCGTCGCGCGCAGGTTCGTCACGTAGCCCTGCCACGCGCGATCGGGCTCGCCCGCTCCGATCGCCTGCGCAGCGAGCGGCTCCAGGCCGGCCGCGACGCCGATGCCGACGATCACCGTCCCGAAGCCGATCGACCGCCCGATCCCGGCGCCGGCCAGGTCGTCGACCGACACGCGGCCGATCGCCGCCGTATCGACGAGCGACAGCGCCACGAGACCGAGCTGCGCGATCGAGATGGGCACCGAGAGGCGCAGCAACGCGCCCAGCTCGATCAGGACGGACTCTCGGGACCGGCTCGAGGTCGGCGCTACTCCGAGGTCTTCGGATCTGCGCAGCACCGAAACCCGGTCGAATAGTCGTGATACGTCATGGTCGTGGGCGACGGTTCGATACGCGCAGCCGTCGCCGTTCAGGTGCGTATCGAGGTAGTACCCGCCCTGGAACGTGCCGTGCGGGTCGTTCGTCCACTCGTGCAGGTTCCCGACCATGTCGAAGACGCCGTACTCGTTCGTGCAGCCGCTGGTGCGAGCCGGTGAGCGAGAGCGTGTCGGGGAGCTGGTTCAGCCGCGGGTCGTTCATCTCGGTCATTCCGACGAGGGACCAAGACGAAGCGACCTGAGGATAAAGGCGCAGCATCGGGCTCCGGCCCTCGTCGTTGCAGCGGCCCGCGATTCGCTCGCTGCCGTAGCCGAAGGTCTGTCCGTGCGGCCCCATGCACGCCATCCGCCACTCGACCGGGGCGCACAGCCGCTTGCCGGCGGCCGCGCACGCCCTCGCGGCCTGCGCGCCGCTGATGTACGCCTGCGGGTAGACGTTCGGTACGCTCACCGCGCGCACCGTGCGTCCGTCTTCGACGGCGTCGAACGGCGGCCAGGGGGACTCGCGCCCGTCGGCGGACACCTCGACGAGCGACGCCTCCCACCGGTCGATGCAGAACCGGTCGCCGACGTTCGCCGTCTCCGGCGGGCAGACGCCGCCCGCTGCGACCTCCCGCAGCTTGCCCTCGGTGACCGTGCAGTCGCCCCAGGCGCAATACGGCTTTCGCGCGCCACGCGAGGGCGTGGTGTTCTCCCGGTAGTGCGAGAGCCGCTTCGACGGCTTCGCCTCCATGCGCGCCGCGTTGCCCTGGCCGTCGCGCGCGCTCGCGTCGAGGGCGCTCGACAGGGCGAGCGCGAGCCCGACGGCAGCGAGTGGGACGGCGGCGAGCGGGCGCGGCGTCATCGGGAATGCGACGCGTAACACGAAAGGCGCGCGGCAGTCACGAAGCCTTCGCGGGCCCCCGGGCGAGCATCTCTTCGAGCCGCGCCTTAACCCGTGGCCACTCTTCGGCGATGACGGAGAAGTACATGGAATCTCGGAGCGTGCCGTCGTGGCGTCGCATGTGACGCCGGAACGTGCCCTCTTCGGTGGCGCCGATGCGGCGGATCGCGGCGCGCGATCGCTCGTTCAGGGCGTCGGTCTTGAGCTCGACGCGCGCGATGCCGAGAGCCTCGAAGCAGTGCGAGAACTGCAAGAACTTCGCCTCGGTGTTGACGCGCGTGCGCTGGTACTCGGGCAGAATCCAGGTTCTGCCGATCTCCACCGACGGGGTCTGCGGGTCGACGAGAACGATCGACGTGCTTCCCACGACGCGCCCCTCGGGTCCGACGCACGTGGCGAACACCAGCGACGACTCTGCTTCGTGCGCCCTCTCGGCAATCCCGAAGAGCCGCTCGACGTCGGCTCGTTCGCGCACCGGATAGGGAATGTGCTTCCAGATCGCGGGGTGCGAGAGGGCCGCCGCGGCGACCGTTTCGAAGTGCCGGGCGCCGAGCGGTTCGAGTCGAACGAGGGATCCTTGGAGGACGATCGAGCGCAGTCGCATGCCTCGGAGGGTAGACCCGTGTGGTACAGGAACCAGGTCCAGATCGCCGAATCTCCCTAGACCAGATGTTCCGCTTCCTGAATCCCCCGACCGTCGCGATGCCGAGCGGGCGCAAGGCTCGGCACCCGGGCATCGCGTCGTCTCTTCGCGCGGCGATCACGGGCGGACAGATTGGTCCAGGAGAGCGGTTGCCCTCCTCGCGCGACCTCTCCGCTCATTTCGGGGTGCACCGGAACACGGTCTCGGAAGCCCTCGACTCTCTCGTGGCGGAGGGCTGGATCGAAGCGGCCCCGCGGCGCGCCTTCAGCGTGGCCTTCGACTTACCCCTGCCCGAGGTCTTCGCGTCGAGGCGCCTCGTGGCCGGGGCTCCCAACTGGCGCTTCGTGCGCGACGGCCCCGCGATCGGTTCGCCCGACCCGGCCAGCGTCCGCTACGCCCTGCACTCGGCCACGCCCGACCCGCGGCTCTTGCCCCGGGACGAGCTGCGAGCGGCCTACGCCAGCGTCCTCCGGGCTCGCGGGCGCGGCGCGCTCGCCGTGTTCGACATGGGCGACGAGCGAGGGCTACCCCGCCTGGTCCGCGCGTTGAGCACGTTCCTGCGACGTACGCGCGGCCTCAGCGGCCGCGAGCTGCTCCTCACCCACGGGTCGCAGGAGGCCATCGCGCTCGTCGCCCAGGCCATGCTCGCCCCGGGCGACCGGGTGGCCGTCGGTGACCCGGGGTATGCGCCCGCATGGGAATCGTTTCGAGCCGCAGGGGCGGAGCTTGTTCCCATCGCCGTCGATGACCAGGGGATTGACGTCGAGGCGCTCGGACGCGCGATGCGCCGCCGGCCCTGCCGCCTCGTGTACCTCACGCCCGGCCGCCACTACCCCACCACGGTGACGCTCTCGGCGCCTCGCCGGGTCGCGCTCCTCGAGATGACGCGTCGTGCGGGAGTTCCCGTTCTCGAGGACGACTACGATCACGAGCACCACTATCGAGCCAGCCCGTTGCCACCGCTCGCGCTCGAGGCGTCGCACGTGATCTACGTGTCGACCCTCTCGAAGGCGATCGCCCCCGGCATCCGCCTCGGCTTCGTCGCGGCCCACGGCGATTCTGGTCGACCGCCTCGTCCGACTGCGCCGGATGGGCACGAGGGGGAACGATGGCATCACCCAGGCCGCCATCGCCGCCTGGATCGAAGACGGCGGATTCGAGCGCCACCTGCGGCGCGGGCGGCAGGCTTACCGAGAGCGGCGCGACGCGGCGTTCGCCGCCCTCGAGAGAGCGCGCGCCGCGGGGGGCGACGTGTCGAGCCGTCTCCCCGACGGCGGGTTGGCGCTCTGGACGCACTGGGCTGGGCTCGACACGTTCGAGCTCGCCCGACGAACGAGAGAGCGCGGCGTCCTCTTCGTGCCCGAGCGCCTGGTCCGTGTCGCGCGCGGTGCGCGAGCCGCGACGCCGGGCCACGGGCTCGCCTGGCCTTTGCCCGCTACACGCCGGACGAGTTGCGGATTGCGATTGGCATCGTCGCCGAGGAGGCTTCGGCCATGTCGCCGTCCCGAGCCCGGTGACTCGAGCCCTCAGGCGGCCGACGTCTCACGGCGCACGAGTGCCTCGAAGGCCTCGCGGATGCGACGGAAGATTGGTCCCGGACAGGCCGGAACCGGCCGGCCGTCGATGCTGCGGACCGGCACCAGCCCCGCGCCGGTGCCGACGAGGAACGCTTCGTCGGCCGCACGCAGATTGTAGGTTCCGAGCGACGCCTCGAGTGTCGGAAGGCCCAGACCCCTCGCGAGCGCCAGCACGGCGTCGCGCGTGATCCCCTCGAGAGCGCCGTCGCTCGGCGGAGGGGTCAGGAGAACGCCGTCGCGGGCGAGGAACACGTTGTCGGTCGTGCCCTCGGCGAGGTGTCCCCGCGCGTCGAGCATGAGGGCCTCGTCGGCACCCGCGCGAATGGCTTCGAGCCGAGCGAGGAGCCGATTGAGGTAGTTCAGGCTCTTGATGCGCGGGTCCACGACATCGGCGGCGGCCTGCCGCGTCGACGCCACCACGACGGCAACGCCCGCGTCTGCCGCGTCCCCGAAGACGCGTAGAGGCGCAGCGATCACCACCGTCGTCGGTCGCTTGCACGAGCGGGGATCGAGCCCGAGATCGCCCTCGCCCCGCGTCACGAGCAGGCGCACGTATCCGTCCGGTGCGCCGGAGTGCGCGACGACGGCGTCGATCGCCGCGCGCAGCTCGTCGCGCCGGTAGGGCAGGCCGAGCTCGATCGCGGCGGCCGAGCGCTCGAGGCGCGCGAGGTGCTCCTCGAGGCGGAACGAGCGCCCGGCGTAGAAGCGAATTCCTTCGAAGACGCCGTCGCCGTAGAGAAGGCCGTGATTGAAGATCGAGACGCGCGCGTCGGCGGCGTCCGTGATGCGTCCGTTCATCCAGATGGCGGGGAAACCCATGGCGTGTCGTCCTTTCGTCCCTTGCGGACCTCGAAGATGCGGCCGACACTGTGTCCAGTACAGATGCAGAACTCGCAAAACATGAGGAGTACAGTCTGGCTCCGCCCGCGCTGAGCCTCTACGCGCGGCTCGCCGACACCCTGGCCCGCGAGATCCGCGATGGCCTCTACGCGCCCGGCGACAAGCTCCCCTCGGTGCGTGAGGCCGCGCGCCGCCTGGCGATGAGCACGTCGACGGTGCTCGAGGCGTACGGGCAGCTCCTCGATCGCGGCCTCATCGAGAGCCGGCCGCAGTCGGGGTTCTACGTGCGGCGCCCGGTCCGCACGCCCGACGCGCCCACGATGTCGCGGCCTCGCGTGGCTCCCACGGCCGTCTCGGTCGGCGAGATTGCGATGGAAGTGGTGCACGCGGCCTCCGACCCGAAGGTCGTCGCGCTCGGCAACGCGCTGCCCGATCTGCGGCTCGAGGCTCCGCGCGGTGTGAAGCGGCTGATGACCAGCGTGACGCGCGCCTTCGGAGCGCGCGCGCTGGCCTACGAGATGCCGCCAGGCCACCGCGAGCTGCGGGTGCAGATCGCGCGGCGCGGCGTCGACGCCGGGTGCGCCTTCGGCCCCGACGACGTGGTCGTCACGAGCGGGTGCCAGGAAGCGATGGTGCTGTGTCTTCGCGCTATCTCGAGCCCTGGAGACACCATCGCCGTCGAGTCGCCGACGTTCTACGGAACGCTCCAGGCCATCCGGTCGCTCGGCCTTCGCGCGCTCGAGATCCCGACCCACCCCGAGACGGGGATCAGCCTCGAGTCGCTGGAGATGGCGATCGAGCAGTTCTCGATCAAGGGCCTCGTCTTGACGCCGCACGCGAGCAACCCGCTCGGTTATGTCATGCCCGACGAGCGCAAGGTCGCGCTCCTGCACATGCTCGAGGCGCACGACGTTCCCCTCGTCGAAGACGACATCTACGGCGAATTGATTTACGGGGCGCCGAGGCCGAGGGCCATCAAGTCTTGGGACACGCGCGGGCAGGTCCTGCTCTGTTCCTCGGTGTCGAAGTCGATCGCGCCGGGTCTTCGCGTCGGCTGGGCGGTGCCGGGTCGATGGGTGACCGAGGTCAACTACCTGAAGCTCGTGAGCAGCATGGCGAGCGCGACTCTCCCGCAGATTGCCGTGGCCGAGTACCTGGCTCACGGCGGCTACGATTGCCACCTGCGCTCGGCGCGCGGGATCTACCGACAGTCGCGCGACCGGCTCGTGGACCTCGTGGGTAAGCACTTCCCGCAGGGCACCCGCGTCACGCGCCCCGCGGGCGGTTTCGTGGCCTGGCTCGAACTCCCCAGGAGCGTCGACGCCGTGGCCCTCTACCGCCGCGCGCTCGCCGAGGGCATCAGCATCGCGCCGGGGCCCCTCTTCTCGGCGCGCGAGAAGTACCGCAACTTCGTCCGCCTGAACTTCGCGCAGGGCTGGGACGAGCGGACGGTCGGCGCGATGACGCGCCTGGCCCGCCTCGTCGACGCTCTAGCCTAGCGAGGGCGGCACGTTCGCGCGCGGCAATGTGAAGAAGAACGTGCTGCCCACGCCCACCTGGCTCTCGACGCCGATTCGCCCGTCCTGGGCCTCGACGATGCCCTTCGCGATGGTGAGGCCGAGCCCCGTTCCGAGCCGGGCGGTTCTCTTGGCTTGCCAGAAGCGATCGAAGATCCGAGGCAGGTGTTCTTGAGGGATGCCGGGACCCGTGTCCGTGACGAAGAACCACACTTCGGCGCCGCGCGCCTCCACGCGAAGGGTGATCGAGCCGCCCTCGGGCGTGAACTTGATCGCGTTGCCGATGACGTTCGAGAAGACTTGCAGCATCCGGCCCCGGTCGCACGTCACGGTCAGGTCGCCGCCGCCGATCGCCTCCAGGCGCAAGCGCTTCTGGGCCGCAGACGTCTCCAGGGCCTCCATGGCGTCGCGCACCACCTGTTCGACGGACAGCACGCCCTTCTCGATCGAGAGGCGGCCGGCCTCGACGGCCGACGCGTCGAGGAGGTCGTTGATCAGGCGGTCCATCCGCAGAGCCGAGCGGCGGATGGCGTCGACCGTCTTGCGGCTGTCGTCGCCTGAAGGCCAGGAGCGAAGGGCGAGGGCGGCGCTCACCAGGATCACGCTGAGGGGATTCCTGAGATCGTGGGAAACGACCGCGAGCAGCTCCTCCCGCTCCCGAACGGCTCGCTTGGCCAGCTCGTGTAGCCGGGCGTTGTCCATCGCCATCGACGCGCGTCGGGCGATCTCCTGGGAGAAGACGAGGTCGTCGGGGCCGTAGCGCCTTCCCGAGTCGGTGACGAGAAACGTGATCGCGCCGATCACTCCGCCGCCCGTCCGGAGCGCCACGACGATGAGCGACTTCGGTCCGACCCGCCGCAAGAGGCGCAGGTGCTCCTCGTCTTGCGCGAGGTCCGGCAGCGACGCGTCGGCCAGGTCCTCCACCAGAACGGGATCGCCCGTCGACAAGACGCTGGCCTGTATCGTCGAACCGGCCGGGTCGGGCGCGTGCCTCTTCGCTCGCTCGCTCAGCTCGGAGTGCTTCTTCACGTCGCCGAACACGGCCTCGACGCGCTTGGTGCCCTCGTGCTCGTCGACCAGATCGATGAGGCAGGCGTCCGCGAAGAACGGCACTGCGAGCTCTGCCACCGCCGTGACGATCTTGCGGATATCGAGGGACCACGCCAGGCGATCCCCCAGGTCGGCGAGGAACCGGAGCCGATCCTCGAACTGCGTCAACGTCGTGATGTCGACGATGGCCGTGCGGTACCCCGACACGCGGCCGCCCGCGTCGCGCAGCGGAACGCTAACGAGCTGCGCGACGAGCGTGCCGCGTCCTTCGATCGACAGCCGAACCTCGGTCGCGACGCGTCCGTTGCCGAGGCTGCACTTCTGAAGATGGGTTCGAAAGGACTGGCCGTCTTCCGGCCAGACGAACGAGCTGATGGGCATATCGACGAGACGTTCCCTCGACGTCCGCAGCAGGGCCGCCCCCGTCAGGTTGATGTCTTGAATGCGGCCTCGCGAGTCGAGGGTGCAGTAGCCAACCGGCGCAAAGTCGTAGAGATCGCAATACCGGCTTCGCGAGGTCTCGATGATGGCCTGCGCTTCCCGCAGCTCGCGATTCTGCATCTCGAGCTCGACCTGATGGGCGCGGAGATCCTGGACGAGGCGTGCCGGGTCCGGTTCGGCAGGGAGGTCTCCGTAGCGTCGCTGCGCCGGTCGAACCCGGTGGAGCTCGCGGATCAGATCTCTCTCGACATCTTCTCCACCCTCGTCATTCCCGACAACCCCCCCCACGCCTCCGATTGGTTCGGACCAGGGCGACCTCGACGAGAATGCCGCGTGCCACACTCTCGAATGTCGAGAGTCAGCGATCACGCTCCCTTGAATCCTCTTGTCCGAGACGCCCCTCGCGTCAAGAGAGTCGAGGCTTCGCGCCGCCTCGAATGGTGCGATCGTGTGCGTCCGGGGCTCGCGCTGACCCCGGTGCCTCGAGCGCGAAGACCGGTCGGTCGCGCGCGCCGGCGATGGAGCGCGCTGACGCGATGGGGTGCTCCGTCGTGCTCTATCGCGTGACGCTCCGCACTTTGACCTTCACCTTGTCGCGACCTTCGACGTACAGCTCGATCGGCACCACCGTGCGCGACCAGCTCTGGAACGCCTCGGGGCCGTTGTGCTGCTCTGCGGGCGAAGGGCGTCGAGCGTGAAGGCCGGCAGCCGCTGGGTCACGTGCCCGCGGTACGCGATGCCCTGCGACGGAACGCGGAACTGGAGGACGACGAGCGCGGCGCCGACGGTCTGCCGCGGCTCGTTCGCGAGGAGCTCGATCGAGGCGCTCGGGCGGCGCGAGCTCCGGCACGACGTCGTAGCCGGGCACCACCTCGATCTCGACGTCCTTGCCCTCGAGCTCCACGGGCATCGTGACCTCGACCACGCGCGTGACCTCGGGCCCGTCCTGGGGGACGAGGTGAAGCCGTAGCCGCACCTTGGCGCCCGCGTCGACGACGGGATCGAGCACCTCGGCGCCGCGCAGGCGCCACAGAGTCGCGGGAGTACTTCACGTCGAATCGCGCCTGCACGCTGCGTCGACGCGCGCGCGCTCCCAGGGGTTGTTGAGCACGTCGCCGACGGTCGCGACGACCTTCGAGCGGAACCACTCGCCGCTGTCGGGCGCGCCGCCGCTCGGCGACGCCGACGTCCTCGAGATCGACGGCGCCGTGACCCGCGATGTCGACGCGCGACGTCATCTTCCAGGTCAGGTCGCGCCGCTCGCTGGACGTCGCCTCGATGACCGAGGTCGAGCACGATCGGCGGCGATGCCCGGCGCGAGGAACTTGTCGTCCGTCAACTCGGCGTGCCAGTGCGTGCTTCGGGGCGCCGACCACGCCGGTGATGTCGACGTCGATCGGGATGACCGGGGTCGACGATCTTCTCGTCGAGGACGATCGCCGTCTGACGATCCTGCACGAGCGTGCCCGAGGGGGCGGGCGCACTCGCCGACCTTGTGCGACGCCTGCGCGCTCGCGTTGATCCACAGGACCCGTCCGATGCACGCGGGCAGCGCCTCGTCTCCGCCGCCGAGCATCGGGTGGCCGAAGCCGGCCACCTTGCCCGCGCCGTCGACGATAGGTCGCCGTGCCCAGCCCCATGATCGACACGTCGCCGCGCGCGAGCTGGACGCCGAGGCCGCCGCCGTCGACGAAGTGCGTGGGCGCGTTCGGATCGTTCTCGCTCGCCGCCGCCGCCCTGCAACGGCTCGAGGCCGAGCGGCTCGACGAGCTTGCGAAGGGCCTCGAGCGCCGCGGTCGCCGACCCCCGCCATCATCAGCGGCGTTGCGGCCGGGACCACGCCCCGCGCCGCATCCGGCGCCATGGCCGAGCCGCGCGGCGAGCTGCCTGGCGTGCTCCTCGAGATCGTAAGTACCCGGCGCCCCGTCGAACGAGGTCGAGTGAGGCGTGGGCCGCGTGCGGAGCGGGGCTGGGTGCGCGCGCCCGCGGGCAGCGGAGCGCCGCCCCCTCGACCGGCCAGAAGCCCGCCGGGATCGGCCGCGCGCATCTCGGTGAGCATGAGGTCGATCGGCGTGACGCCCGCGACCGGCTCGACCTCGAAGGAGGAGAGGCTGTACGAGTAGGCGCCGGCGAGCCGCCCATCGAGGATAGATGGGGCTCCCGCTCATGCCCTTGACGGTCTTGACCACGTCGAGGCGCGGGTTCGGGGTCTTGACGACGATGAGTGCTTGCCCGGGCGCGGAAGATGGTGCAGCACGCCGATGACCTCGACGTCGAAGCGCTCGGGCTCGCGTGCCCTTGAAGACCGTGAGGCCGTAGCCCTTCATCCCTTCCTTGACCTCGGCGACGCGAGATGGTCGAGGGCTTCGCGTCGCCGCGCGCCAGCGGGATGCTCGCGCCGAGCGCGAGCAGGGTTCCGGCCGCGAGCGACGAGAGAAAGACCAGCGGCGCCGGGAGCGCCGGGAGCGAGGCGAGGCGCGAACGAAACGGAGGGGATCGCACGTGGCTCTAGTGTAATGCGCCGAGAATCAAAACGTAGGCAAAGACACGGCCCTGAAACGCACGCGTAACTCCTTGGCGCCGGGCGCACGAGCATACTCCTCGAATGATGCGGGCCTCCTTCCCCCTTGATCCGACCTCGGCCTTTCGGGCGTCGATGCCCGAGCGCTACCGCAAGGCGTTCGACGACCTTGCTTTTCGCGAGCACGCCGCGATCGTCGGCCGGCGCACGGGTCGCGCCGCGCACGTCGAGATCTGGCGCCAGCTGCCGAAGGCGGTCGGCGTCGTGTGCGTCGTCGCCGATGACCGGCCGGGACTGCTCTCGTTCATCAGCGCCACGCTCGCCATCCACAAGATGGATGTGCTGTCGGCGCAGGCCTACACGCGCCGACTCCCGGACGGCTCCGGCGAAGCGGTCGATTTCTTGTGGGTTCGGCGCGACGCGGGTGCCGATCACGCGATGCCCGTTCTCGACGCCGACATTCAGCGAATCGCCGGCGTGCTGCAGCAGCTGATCTCGGGAGAGCTCTCGATCGAGGCCGCTGTCGAGCGAGCGCGCCCTTCCCGGGCGGTGGTGCCGGGCTCCTCCACGCACGTGACCTTCGACGAAGACCGAGACGAGGGGCTCGTGGTCCTGAACGTCGAGACGTTCGACCGGCCGGGGCTGCTCCTGGCCATCTCGCTCGCGCTCTTTCGCGCAAACGTCCAGATCATCGCGAGCGACGCGGTCACGCGCGCCGGCCGCGTCGTCGACCGGTTCTCAATCCTCGAGACCGACGGAACGCCTATCCGCGGCAATCGCCGTGGCGTCGTCCAAATCGAGGTCCTCGACGCGATCCACGCCCTCTCTCGCGGGGGCCCCCAGAGGGCCACGTAAGAGCGACTGGGCTGTGGCCCGTCTCGCAGACCGCCACGCAGGAGGGCGCCTGGCAGGCCCGGCCCCCGAGGGGGGAACGCCCGCCGGGGCGGCCGTCAGGCCGGCGCTTTACCGCGGGGCCGTCTACTTCTCGGACTTGCGCGGCGCGTCGGGTGCGCTCGCGTCGTAGCCCGCCAGGTGAATGGCGAAGGTCGGGGTGCCGAGGCGGCGGCGATCGCGCTTGTTGCGCTTGCCGCTGGTGGTCATCTTGCGCTTGCGAATGCGCGAGAACTGCTGAGTCGACGAGACCATCGGTCGCTCCAAACGTCTGGGGGGCTCGAGGCAGGGCCCCGAAAGAGGATCCTTGAAAAGGGCGCGGGAACATATGCCAGCGCCAGGGGTTGTCAACCGGCAAGCCCGCACTTCCCGGCAGGGAGCGCGGAGAGACGAGAAAACCGCCAGGGCGCCAGGGAACGCCACAGAGAAAGAGAATTGGAGGCAGAACCAAAAGGTCTCTTCTCCCTGGCGTTCCCTGGCGCCCTGGCGGTTTTCTCCCTCTCGCTCCGCTTCCGGGCGGTCCCTCGCCGCGTGGGTGCCGGTGGTAGCCGGTCCCCCCGAGTGCGCGGCGAGCCGAAGTGCGCTCACCCGCCCCCGTCGGGGGACGCGGAACGCCACTCGGGCTTCCTCGTGAGCATCCGAGCGCTGTACGCTCCAAGGTCGCCGGGCAAATGGCCCGCCGAGCCCCCGTCCGGTAAGAACGCGATGCGCGCTCGTGCCCCCCAGCCGCGCCCCCCATGACCGACACCATCGCCGCCACCGAAGAGCTGAAGAAGGCCCTCGCCGCCGAAGAGGGCGGCCGCCGCTGGCTGCGCCGCCTGGCCATCGCCGGCGCGCTCGTCCTCGTCATCGGCGGCGGACTGGCGTGGCCGCGCAGCACCGTCCGCCGCCGCCGGCGAAGTACGTCACGGCGACGGTGGCGGTGGGCGACGTGATGGAGAAGGTGCAGGCCACGGGCACGGTGCAGCCGCTGCTCCAGGTCAACGTCGGCGCGCAGGTCAACGGGCGCGTCACGCAGCGTGCTACGTCGACTTCAACTCGGTCGTGAAGAAGGGGCGACGTCCTCGCCGAGATCGACCCGCTCATCTACGGCACGCAGGTGAGCGCGCAGCAGGCGATCCTGCTCGTCGCAGCAGGCGCAGCTCGCGCAGGCGAAGGCCTCGATGGCGAGCATGAAGGCGCAGATGGAGACGGCGCGCGTCGCGTACGAGCGCGACGCAGCGCTCTTCGACGCCAACCTCGCGGCGAAGAGCGATCTCGACACGGCGCAGCGGCAACTACGACTCGCTGCGCGCGCAGTTCGACGCGGCGCAGGCCAACGTCGACAGCCAGCAGGCGTCGATCGCGGCGCAGGCGGCGCAGCTCAACCAGTCGCGCGCGAACCTCGGCTACACGAAGATCTACGCGCCGGTCGACGGCGTCGTCGTCACGCGCGGCATCGATCCCGGGCGCGACGGTCGTCGCCAGCTTCCAGGCGCCGGTGCTCTTCGTCATCGCGCAGGACCTGCGCAAGATGCAGGTCCTGGCCGACGTCGACGAGGCCGACGTGGGCAAGATCACCGAGGGGATGGACGCCGACTGCGTGGTCGACGCCTTCCCGGGCGAGACGTTCCACGGCAAGGTCTCGCAGATCCGCTACAGCGCGAACAACGTCTCGGGCGTCGTCACCTACTCCGGCGGTCGTCGAGGTCGACAACCCCGAGGAGAAGCTCCGCCCCGGCATGACGTCGACCATCACGGTGCGCACGCACGAGGCCCACGGCGGTGACGCGCATCCCCAACGCGGCGCTCCGCTACAAGCCGACGCCCCCGACGGGCCCGGACGGCAAGCCCGTCCCGCAGCCGCCCGAGGCGCCGCTCGAGAAGGGCAAGGGGCGCGTCTGGGTGCTGACGAGCGACAAGCCCGGCGGCGAGAAGGACGAGATGCGACATCGTCTCGATCGGCATCACCGACGGCATGTTCACCGCAGGTGACGGACCCGGCGCTCGCCGTCGGCACGAAGGTCGTCACCGACGAGAACGAGACGGCAAGGACAAGGACAAGAAGGGGAAGAAGTGAGCCGTGGCCGCCGCGGTCGTCTCTGCCCACGTCGGGTGCAGCGCGAGCCGCTCATCGCGCTGCGCACGTCTCGAAGGACTACGAGACGGGCGGCGGGCGTCGTGCGCGCGATGCGCGAGTCGACCTCGTCGATCGAGCACGGCGAGTTCGTGGCCATCGTGGGCACGAGCGGGTCGGGCAAGTCGACGATGATGAACATCCTCGGCTGCCTCGACCGGCCCACGCGCGGCACCTACACGCTCGCGGGGCTCGACGTGGGCATCCGCGCGGGCGACTCGCGCGCCATCGTGCGCAACCGCGTCATCGGCTTCATCTTCCAGGGGTTCAACCTGCTCCCGCGGACGACGGCGCTCGAGAACTGCGAGCTGCCGCTGCAGTACCGGGGCGTCGGGCGCGCGCGAGCGCGCAAGCGCGCGCGACGGCGGCGCTCGACTCCGTGGGCCTCGGCGACCGCATCGACCACAAGCCGAACCAGCTCTCGGGCGGGCAGCAGCAGCGCGTCGCCATCGCGCGCGCGCTGGTGACCGACCCCCCGCTGCTCCTGGCCGACGAGCCGACGGGCAACCTCGACACGCGCACCAGCCTCGAGGTGCTCGCGCTGCTCCAGCGCTGAATCGCGACCGCGGCATCACCATCGTGCTCGTCACCCACGAGCGCGACATCGCGGCCTGCGCCTCGCGCGTCGTGACGATGCGCGACGGTCGCATCGTGAGCGACGTCGTGCAGGACACGCCGCTCGACGCGGCCGCCGAGCTCGCGCAGCTCTGCCAGGCGGACGGCGGGCGCGCCGGTCTGCGTGACGTGCAGAGCGACGCCGGCGAGGCTCGCGGCCGCGCGGTCGCGGATGCCGCGTGCCGGCCGCGCTACTTCACGATGTGCCGTCGGCGCGTGGCTCGGTCGCTCGGCGTCCTGCTCGGCAGATCGTGCTCGGCGTCGCGGGGGTCGCCCTAGCGCGCGAGCTCGCGCGGTACCTCGATCGCCGCCGCACGTCGTCGCGCTGATCGCCGGAGTCTGGACGGCGACGCGCTCGGCGCGCAAGCGCCTCGGCCACCCGATGACCAACGACCAGCGCGTGCGCTTCGCGCTCTGGTACACGCTCGTCACCGGCGCCCTCGTCACGGCGCTCGTCTTCGCGCTCACCTTCGGCGCCAGGCGGCGCTGCCGGGGTTGGGCGACCTGGTCGCTCCTCACGGAGCTCTCCGTCCGGCTGACGCGGGCGCGGCGCGGCGGTGCATCGTGGCGGCCGGGCTCATCGTTCCACGCGGCCCTCGTGCTGCTGCGCTACCTGCTGCTCACCCTCTTCATCAGAGCCGCTGAGCGGCGGCTGACGACAGCGAGCGTTCGAGCTGGGTCCCCGCTCGCCGTCTACCCGGCCATGCTGGCCGGGACCATGGCCGGGCAGCTGCTCGGCATGGTGGTCGACGCCCCGGTCCTGCGCACGCGCTTCATCGGGCTCCCGCTCGCGTGCAGCGTCGCTGCTGGAGGCGCTCGTCGGGGCGCGCTTCGCGGCGGCGCGCATGGGCCACGCCGCTCACGCCGCCCGAGCGACGCGCGCCTCTCCATCGACTACTCGCTCGCCCTCGCGGGCGTGTCGGTGCCGCTCGCGCGTGTGGCTCGTGGCGGCGCGCGTCTCGAACGACGGGGCGCCGGCGCCGGTCGTCTCGTCGGCTGACCTCGCGCTCTGGGGCGCCGCCGGGCTCGCGCGCCTCGCCGTCTACGACCGCCGCCCGCTGCGGCCTCATGGGGGTCTGCTCGCCGCGGAGGCCCGGTGATCGCGACGCTCCTCGGCGCCCTCCGCCTCGCCCTCGGCGCCATCGCGCGCAACAAGACGCGCGCGGTGCTCACCGTGCTCGGCATCCTCATCGGCATCACCGCCGTCGTCATCGTCACGGCGCTGGCCGAGAGCACGTCCGCAGCGCGTGGCCGAGCACGATCGACAGCTTCGCGCCGAACGCCCTCTACGTGCTGCCCCAGCCGGTGCAGGCCTCGGGCGCCAGAGCAAGTTCGCCGGGCGGCTGACCGAGAACGACGGCCGCGCCATCGCGCGCGAGGCCGTGAGCGTCGCGGCGTGGCGCCGTGGCTCGTGACGCAGGGGCAGGTCGTCTACGGCGACAAGAACGTCGTCGACGCACCTCATCGGGCGTCACGCTGCCCGTACTACCAGATCCGCCGCTGGACCATCGCCCGCGGGCGAGAACTGGACCGAGAGCGACGAGCTCCTCAAGACCAAGGTGTGCGTCCTCGGGGCAGACGGTCGCCACGAACCTCTTCGGCACCGAGGATCCCGATCGGCCGCACCATCCGCATCGGGCGCTCGCCCTACCAGGTCATCGGGCTGCTCGGCCGCGCGGGTCGAGCGCGTTCGGCGACGACCAGGACGACCGCGTCATGATGCCCATCGGCAGCTACCGGGCGCGCGTGGTGCACACGTCGCCGGGCCGCGCCGACCAGCTCATGTTCAGCGCCACGAGCGAGCAGACCGTCGACCGGGCGAAGGAGCAGATCGCAGAGCATCCTGCGGCAGCGCCACCACATCGCGGAGGGCGCGACGCGACGACTTCGAGATCCGCACGCCAGGCCGACATGCGCGCAGACGACCGACGCCATCATGGGGACGCTCTCGCTGCTTCGGCATCGGCGTCGCGGCGATCAGCCTGCTCGTCGGCGGCGTGGGCGTCATGAACATCATGCTCGTCAGCGTGGCCGAGCGGACGCGCGAGATCGGCATCCGCATGTCGATCGGCGCGCGCGAGCGGGACATCCTGGTGCAGTTCCTCGTCGAGGCCGTCGTGCTCACGCTCATCGGCGGCGTGCCTGGGCATCGCTCGTCGGCAGCGCGGGCGCCGATCGGCATCGGGCGCGCGCTCGATCTGGCCGATGACGCCCGAGCCCGCGGCGCATCGTCGTCGCGGTGCGTGACGAGCGCTGGTCATCGGGACGCTCTTCGGCTTCCTGCCGGCGTGGCGCGCGGCGAAGCTCGACCCCATCGCCGCGCTGCGGGTGGAGTGAGCGTGCCATGCGCGCCATCCGTCGACGGCGTCCGCCTCGCCCTCCGCGCGATCGCGCGCAACCCGCTGCGCGCCTCGCTCACGGTGCTCGGCATCCTCATCGGCGTCGCCGCGGTCGTCATCGTGTCACCGGCGCTCGGCACGGGCGCGCGCGACAGCGTCGCCGGCGCAGATCCAGTCGATCGGCTCGAACTTCGTCATCGTCTTCCCCCAGTCGCGCAGGCCTCGGGCAAGCGCGGCGGCGCTCGGGCGTCGGGCGTGCGCCTCACCGAGGACGACGGGCGCGCCATCCTGCGCGAGTCGACGAGCATCGTGGCGGTCGCGCCCGTGCTCCGCGCCGCGCGGGCAGATCGTCTACGGCGACCAGAACTGGAACACGAGCATCATCGGCACGACGCTGCCGTACTTCCAGGTGCGCAACTGGAAGCATCGCGCGCGGCGACGATGTGGGACGAGCCACGACGAGATCGTCGAAGACCAAGGTCGTCGTCCTCGGCTCCACGCGTCGCGAAGAAGCTCTTCGGCGACCGAGGACCCGGTCGGGCGCACGGTGCGCATCGGCCGCTACCCGTACCGCGTGCTCGGCGTGCTCGAGTCGAAGGGGGAGGCGCCCTTCGGCGGCGACCAGGACGACTGCGTGCTCATGCCCATCGGCGAGCTTCCGCTCGCGGGTGATGCGCACGCCGCCGGGGTTCGCGGGCGTGCTCATGGCGTCGGCGAGCTCGCCCGAGACGACCGAGCGCGCCGTCGAGCAGATCGACGCCATCCTGCGGCAGCGCCACCACATCGAGGAGGGCGCGACGCCCGACTTCGAGATCCACACGCAGAAGGAGTTCGCCGAGATGCAGGCGGTCAGGTCTTCGGCCTGCTGACGGCGCTGCTCATCGGCGTCGCGGCGGTGAGCCTCGTCGTCGGCGGCATCGGCGTCATGAACATCATGCTGGTCAGCGTCACCGAGCGGACGCGCGAGATCGGCATCCGCATGGCCATCGGCGCGCGCGAGGGGACATCCGCACGCAGTTCCTCGTCGAGGCCGGTCGTGCTCGCGCTGCTCGGCGGGGCTGGCGGGGTCGCTCATCGGCGTGGTGGTGGTGGCCGTGGTCGGCCAAGGCGCCTCGGGTGGCCGATGCCGCTCGACCCGCAGCGCCATCGCCATCAGCATCGCGGTCAGCGGGGCATCGGCGTCGGCTTCGGCTTCTTCCCCGCGCGCCGCGCGGCGCGGCTCGACCCGATCGAGGCCCTCCGCCACGAGTAGACCCGCGCGCCAGAATACAGGAGCGCTCAGTCCTTCCGAATCTCGAGCGCGTAGGTGCCCTTGCCGAGGCCCACCGAGACGACGAGCGACGCCGCGTCGGCTTCCTTGAAGCAGACGGCGCCGTCTTCGAGGATCACGGGGCTCGCGTCGGCGGTCGAGTCTTCGCCGGCGACCGCGCCGGTGGAGTCCTTGATCGCGACATCGAGGTCCCGGATGCCGTCGGACGCCTGGGCGTACACGCGGTAGCAATGGTTCGCCTCGGCCTTGAAAGGGAAGGTCTGGGCGGATCCAGGTCGCTCTGCTTTCCCGTCAGGGTCGTCCCCTCGAGCTTCATCATCGTGGCCTTGGCGCAGCTCCTGGCCAGGGCCGCCACGTCCCTGGCCGGGTCCTTCTTCTTGGCCTCGTAACCGTGGTGGCAGGCGGCCCACGCCGGGTCGTTCTTCGTGGTCGCCTTCGTCGACGTGGGGTTCGGGGGTGGCGCGGGCGGGGGAAGAGCAGTCTGAGGGGCCGCGGAGGTGGGCGACTCTGGAGCGGCAGGAGCGGAGGCTGCCGGAGGCGCCACACCGGGCGCGGCGGCCGCGGAGGAGCTCGGCGTCGCCGCCGGTGGGGTGGCCCCCGGGCCGCACGCGCCAAGGCCGAGCGGGAGCGAGAGAAACGCGGAGGCGAGGAGGTTCCGGGCGACCCCTCGGGGCGTGGGCGGGGACATCAATCCCCCAGGCTAGTGCACCGCCGTCGAGACGGCATCATGCGCCACCCTGGCGGTGCAGGCGGTGCACTAGCGAAGTCGCGGGAGCGACTTCGGGGTTTGGGCGGAGCCCAAGAGAAAGCCAAAGCAACGGACGACACGGGCCAGGGGGGACCGCGTGCTATCTGGCGGGGTCACCCATGGCGCGTGTCCTCCCCGTCGACCGAAACCGTCCCGACGAGCGCGCGCTCGCCGAAGCGGCCCGGGTGCTGCGGGGCGGGGGACTCGTCGCGTTCCCCACCGAGACCGTGTACGGGCTCGGCGCCCTCGCGCTCGACGAGCGGGCGCTCGCGCGCATCTTCGAGGCCAAGGGCCGCCCGACGCACCATCCGCTCATCGCGCACGTCGGCGACGAAGCGCAGGCTCGGGCGCTCGCGGCGTCATGGCCCGACGCGGCGTCACTCCTGGCGCGGGCCTTCTGGCCCGGGCCGCTCACGCTTGTCGTCGAGCGCGCGGCGCACGTACCGGCGGCAGTGGCGGAGCGGCACGTCGTCGATCGCGGTGCGCGTCCCGTCTCATCCCGTGGCGCTCGCGCTCCTTGCGGCGCTCGGCGAGCCCGTGGCGGCGCCGAGCGCCAACCGGTACCAGGGACTCTCGGCGACCACCGCCGCGCACGTGGTGAAGCAGCTCGGCGACCGGGTCGACCTCGTGCTCGACGCGGGCCCGTGCGACGCGGGCATCGAGTCGACCGTGGTCGACGTGCGGGAAGACCCGCCCCGCGTACTGCGCCATGGGGCCGCGATCTCGCGGTGCTACGGAACCCTCTTGCCGGATCTGCAGGCGGCCGCGTTCGCGCAGGCGGCCGGCGCAGAAGAGAACCGGGCCTCTCCAGGGCATGGACGCGCGCCACTACGCGCCGCGGGCCCCCATGCACATCGCCCCGACGCGGGAGGCCGCGGTCGCCATGGCCCGGACGCTCGTGGCTCGCGAGCGAGGGCCGGTGGGCCTCGTGGTGCGCGAGGGCCCCGGGGTCGGTGATGCCTCGACGGTGAGCACGGAGCCGCGCCTCCTGATGCGTGTCCTTTCGAGCGAAGCCCCGGACTACGCGCGGGCTCTCTACGGAACGCTTCACGACCTCGACGATCGGGGCGTAGGCGCCGTCGTGGTGCAGGCGGTTCCCGCCGACAATCCCGCCTGGTGGGCGGTCGCCGATCGCCTCGCCCGCGGGTCGACCGGATCCCGCTGAACCCCCGGACCTCGAGGGAGCGCGAGGGCCCGTGGGGACGGGCGTCCAATATAATGGACGGCTCCCCGGCCCCCGCCTTCAGGCCTCCTGGCGCCCGCGGTCCTTCAGGCGTAAAGGTTGGATCGTGCCCATGAAGAAGCTCATCGACCCGCCTAACTTCCCGAAGCCGCGCGGTTACACCAACGGCGTCCTCTGCGCTCCGGGGCGCACGCTCCACGTGGCGGGCCAGGTGGCTTTCGACAAGGACGCGCGCATCGTCAGCCCCGATTTCGCGACGCAGTTCCTGGCCTCGCTCGACAACGTGATCGACGTGGTGCGCGCGGCCGGCGGGGGCACCGAGCACATCGTGAAGCTCCTCGCGTTCGTGACCGATCTCGACAAGTACCGCGCCGCCCAGCGCTCGATCGGAGAGGGGTGGCGCGCGCGGATGGGCACGTATTATCCCGCCATGAGCCTCGTCAAGGTCGCGGGGCTGCTCGAACCCGGCGCCCTGGTCGAGATCGAGGGCGTGGCCATGCTGCCGCTCGAGGACACGCGATGAAGGCCGCGCTCGTCTCGCCCAAGCGCGAGACGGACGCAGTGTCCCCGTCGGGGGTGACCGCGGGAGCGAACGCCCTCTGGGCGAGGCTGAGCGAATCGCACGACTTGATGGTCGCCGAGGTTCGAAGGCGGCTCGCCGACGAGTGCACGATGCCGCGCTTCGACCTGCTCGCGAACCTCCATCGCGAAGACGGCCAGACGCTCGCCGCCCTGAGCCGGCGCATGCTGGTCACGGCGGGCAACCTCACGGGGCTCGTCGATCGCGCCGAGCGCGACGGCATGGTCCAGCGCAAGCCGGACGCGAGCGATCGGCGCCTCTCGAGGGTGCACCTGACGGCGAAGGGGCGCGAGCTGGTCGAAGCCCTCCTCCCGGCGCACGCACAGCGCGTCGCGGATCTGCTGTCGTCGCTCGATGCGGCCGAGCGGCGCGAACTCCGGCGGCTCCTCGGCAAGCTGAGGGAATCGCTGCTCGCCCGCGCGGGGCTCGCCGACCCGCAGTTCTAGGCGCTCTCCTCGCAGGACGGTCGGTCGACTCGCCCGCGCTACTCGCCGGACGCGTCTGCGCTCGCGGCGTCGGGGCTCGTCGCGTCGCCGGCCTTCGCGTCGCCGGCGTCGTGCACGCTCGCCCCGTCGCTCGCGGTAGCGTCCTTCGACGCGTCCGAAGTGCTCGCATCGACGAGCGGCAAGGGGTTGACGGTATCGTCGCCCGCGCACCCAGCGAGGAGCAGAGCGCCGAGGGCGAACGCCATCGCGGCGGGAGTCTTCTTCATTGGGTTCTTCAAGTCGTCCTCCAGGTGCGAGGCGCGCCGGGAAGTGCGCGCCTTCTTACTTAACGAACGGTTGTTCGTTCGAGAGAATCGGGTCAAGACCGCGACAAATGCACGGCCACGCTCGAATGGGCCTGTGGTGTCCAAGATGACAGACATCAGTGCTTGACTACAAGAACACGACGCGCGAATGTCCGCGACCCATGGCCCCAAGCCTCGTGGCTCGAACAGGACCCCTCATGGCTTCCCGCTCTGCTCGCGTCCTCGGTGCGCTCCTTCTGGCGCCATTGGTCACGACCTCACTCGCCTACGCGCAGAGCGAAACCGCTCCGGGCACGGCGAGTCCGGCGCAGGTCGCCCCGGCAAGTCCGCCACCAGGGGTGCCTGTCTCCGCGCCTCAAGGGGCCCCCGTGCCGCCGCTGCAAGTGATCCCCTCGAGCCTGCCGCAAGAAGCGCCGACTCTCGATACCGCGCCGCCGCCGCCGCCAATCGTCCCGTCGTCCCCTTCGCGCATCCCCTCGTGGCCGGCTCCCGCCCCAGGCGACCCCTTGGCCGCGATTCCGCTCGCGTCGTACCACGGCGGCTCCTTCTACGTCCGGAGCCCCGACGACTTCTTCCGCCTCTACGTGCAGGGCCGCGTGCACGTCGACTACTACGACGCCTTTGCGTCCAACCTCGGCACCTGCCCCCGGACAGGCCCCCGCCACAAGGGTTCTCGCTGCGGCGCGCGCGCCTCGAGCTCGCGGGCGAGTTCTTCCAGACCTGGCAGTGGCAGGTGGGAGCCGAGTTCGCGCCCTCGCGCGGACGACAACGTGGCGGCCACACAGCGTCGCTCCCCTGCAAGGTCAATGGCAGCACGTCGCTCGGGACCTGCAACCCGCAGGAGAACCCGGTGGACAACCCGACCTCGAAGCCGGCGCCCACCGATGCCTTCATCAACTACGGGCCGCTGCCCTGGACCAACGTGCAAGTCGGTCAGTATTACCTGCCCTTCACGCTCGAGAACCGCATCAGCGACAACACGACGGCGTTCCTCGAACGGGCGCTCGTCGTGCGCACCATCGGCGTTCCGCTGCAGCGCGACATCGGCGCGATGTTCTGGGGCGAGTCGCCGGACCGGCTGCTCTACTACGCGGTGGGCGTCTTCAACGGCGACGGGCCCAACAGCCCCAACCCCGACACGCGATACGACTTCGCCGGACGCGCCGTCGTGCGGCCACTCGCAACCGCGACCACCAGCCCGTCGAAGTGGGCCGAGATAGGCGTGTCCGGGCACGGGGGATCGCGCGACCCCACCCGGGTGGGCTACGACATGCCGGCGCTCACGACGTCGCAGGGCTTCGCGTTCTGGAGGCCGACCTACACCGACTCGTTCGGGCGGCTCGTGCACATCCTGCCCAGCGGCTCGCAGGCGGCGTTCGGCGCGGATCTCTACCTGCCCGTCGGCAACTTCGACCTCACCGGCGAGTTCGTCTACGCCAGCTACCACACGCGCGAAGCCGTGGACGGCTACCAGCTTTCGCCGTTCACCGAGCGCCTCGGGACGCTCCAGGGCTGGGGGCTGTATGCCCAGGTCGGCTACTGGATCATCGGAGATCACGACATCGTCGGGTACCCGAGCTACGGGCGGCCGATTCACGTCGACCTGTCGAAGCAGCAGCGGCCGCACAACCAGGGCCTCCAGGCGCTCGCGAAGTTCGAGCAGCTTCGCCTCACCTACCAGGGCAGCGAGCGCGGCGGCACCAGCGACTCGAAGACGCCGAACGGCGACATCAACGTGAACACCGTCGAGTTCGGCCTCAGCTACTGGGCCACGAAGCACCTGCGGGTCGGCTTCAACTACGACCTCTACATGTTCCCCGACAGCGCCCCCGTGAGCCCGACGGTCACGGGCGGTCCCCAGCAGACCTCGGCGCAGCGCGCGGTCGCGCCCGCCCAGCTGCTCGCCAAGGGGTCAGACGACGGCGCCCGCAGCAGCGGCCACACCCTGAACGAGCTCTCGGTGCGCGTCGGCGTCCAGTTCTGAGCCGTCGCGGGAGGCTGGGGCGCGCCGTTTGGCGCTGGCGCGTCTCCCTGCGAGATGTGCTTGCCGTGGCGCGCGTCGCGCGCCCTCCCGGCCATGGGCGCGCGGCAGCCTGAACGGCAATGGCCGCTCTATGTGAAAAGCGCCCCTTTGAACTCCAGGGCGAGCTGGTAGAAGCTTGGGGTCAGGCGCCCATGTCCCCGCAGCCCCCGATCTTCGGCTTCAACCAGCCGCGCGACGCCATCGTCGACGAGGTCGTGCGCCGGGTGTGCGCCGCGCGTGCGCGACCCGCTGCTCGCTGCTGAGCGAGGCCGCGTTCCTCGAGGTCAAGCGCCAGCAGGTCGCGGGCAGCGACGACGTCGTCCCGCTCGGCGAGTGGCGCGCGCTGGCGCGGTCGCTCGGCGCATGAGCGACGACGAGCAGCCGCGCGCAGCTGCGAGGACGTCGTCGCGCCGCTACGCCGCGGACGTGGCGGGCAACTTCGACCCGCGCGTCTACAAGTTCGCCTCGCGGGCGGCCGCGCCGCTCATCGGCGTGCTCATGTCGCCCGATGCAGACGCTGCGGCACCTGCGGGGGCGCGTTCGACCTGCGCGCGCTCGACGGGCGCGTGCGTCATCGAGGGCCCATCGGGAGCATCCGCGCGCTCGCCGAGATGGGCACGCTCGTCTTCGTGCCGACGCACCTCTCGAACCTCGACTCGGTGGTCTTCGGCTTCGCGCTCGAGCGCGCGGGCCTGCCGCCCGGCGACCTACGGCGCCGGCAAGAACCTCTTCACGAACCCGCTCCTCTCCTTCTTCATGCACAACCTCGGGCGCCTACCGCGTCGACCGGCGCCTCAAGCACGGCCTCTACAAGGACGTGCTCAAGACCTACTCGTGCGTGCTCATCGAGCGGGGCTACCACTCGCTCTTCTTCCCCGGGCGGCACGCGCTCGCGCTCGGGCGCGCGTCGAGCGCAAGCTGAAGCTCGGGCTGGCCGGCACCGGCGTCGAGGCGATGGCGCGCACGGCGGCGCAGCGGGCAGCCGCGCAAGGTGTTCTTCGTCCCCGCGACCATCAACTACCTGCTCACGCTCGAGGCCGAGACGCTGATCGACGACTTCCTCTCAGAGGAGGGCAAGCACCGGTACATCATCGAGGACGACGAGTCGACGCGCCCCGGGCGCATCGCGGCGTTCATGCGCAAGCTGCTCGGGCTCGACGCCGGCTGCGTCATCCGCTTCGGCCAGCCGCTCGACTGCTTCGGCAACCAGGTCGACGACGACGGCGTGTCCCACGACGCGCGCGGGCACGCGGTCGACCCGCTCTCGTACCTCACCGACGCGCGAGGGCGCGCGTCGGCCCCGACGCCGCGCGCGACGCGCAGTACACGCGCGAGCTCGGCGAGGCCGTCGTCGGCGGCCTACGCGCGCGACACGGTCGCGCATGGCGACCCACCTCGTGGCCGCGTGCCGCGTTCGACAAGCTGCGCGAGAGGCGATGCGGCGCTGCGGCGCCGACATCTTCGCGATGCTGCGCCAGCGCGACGACGTGCTCGTCTCGCGCGCCGAGCTCGCCGAGCGCGTCGAGCGGCTGCGCGACCGCGCGCGGGAGCTCGAGGCGCGCGGGCGGCATCGTGCTCGGGCCCGCGCCTGGCGCGCGCGTCGGGCAGGGACATCCTCGACGAGGCGCTCCGCGCGTTCAGCGGGTACCACACCACGCCGGTGCTCGAGCCGCGCGGGGCGACTCTGCTGCTCGTCGACACGCGGCTCATCTTCTATTACCAGAACCGTCTCGCAGCCCACGGCCTCGCGCCGACTCATCGCCCGCGGCCCGGAGCGCCGACTCAGGCTGCGTCCCGCGGGCTCCGAGCGCTGCCGCGAGTTGACGGGAAAAGCGGCACGGATTGCGCTAGGCTCTCGCGCCTCTTCCCCATGAGCACCCCGGACACGCCTCCGAGAACCCGACGCCCGACGCCGCCGCGCCGGCGGCGCCGCCGCCGAGCGATTCGCCGAGCACGAGCCGCGTCGGCCGCCGACGGCGCACGCGCGCCGGCGCGGAGCGCGCTGCCGCACGCGCGCCGCCGGCGAGGCGCCGCAGACGAGCGCGACGGCGAGAGCGACGGCGGACGAGCACGAGGCGAGGCGCACGCCGACGAGCGGGCGCCGACGGCGCTCGAGGGCGCGCCGCCGAGGGCAGCCGCGCGCCGCCGGGAGAGAAGAAGCGCCGGCGCCGTCGCCGCCGCAAGAAGAAGCGACGAGCCGGCCGCACGCACGGCGAGGCCGCCGGCGGAAGGCGCGACGCCGAGGGCGAAGCGGGCGCGAGCCGCGCCGGCGAGGGCGCGCAGCCGAGGCGCCGCCGAGGCGAGCAGCGCCGCGCGCAGGCCGCCGGAGAAGAAGACAGCGAGAAGAAGCACGGCCCGCCGCGCGAGCGCCCGCCGGTCAACGCCGGCGACATCGTGTTCGGCAAGATCATCGAGATCACCGACGACGCCATCCTCATCGACATCCCGGGCAAGGCGCAGGCGATCTTCGACCGCCGCGAGATGCTCCTCCGGACGACGACGAGGCCGCGCGCCGCCGCCGCCGGCGCCGCAGGCGCGCCGGGCGAGCCGCCCGCCGAGGCATCGGCCGAGCCGAGCCGGCGTCCGCGAGACCGCCGCGGCCGACGTCCGGCGCCGCGCGACGGCCGCCGTCCGCGGCCGAGGCGCCCGCGCGTCACCGTCGCGCCCGAGGCCGGCGCCCGGAGCCGCCGCTGCCGCGGCCGCTCCGGCCGAAGCGGCGCCCGAGCCGCTCGCCGCGAAGCCGTGGCCGCGGTCACCGCCGCGCGCCGAGGCCCGCCGAGCCGCCGCGAGAGCCCAAGGTTCCGCGCGTCATCCTCGAGGTCGGCGCCGACTTCATCGGCGTCGTCCACAACGACGGCGCGCGCGGCGGCCTGGTCGTGCTCACGCACCACCCGCAAGCGCGCCGAGCAGGCCGAAGCCGCTCGTCGAGAAGGCCGTTCAACGAGAAGACCACCGTCGATGGGCCTGGTCACCGGCGTCATCAAGGGCGGCATCGAGGTCGACGTCGACGGCCTGCGCGCGTTCGCGCCCGGCTCGCACGTCGACCTGCGCCTCGGCGCGGACCTCTCGCACCTGGTCGCCAAGCGCCTGCCGTTCGTCGTCACGCAGTACGCCAAGCGCGGGCGCGACGTCGTGCTCTCGCGCCGGTCGATGCTCGAGGAGGAGAGCCAAGAAGGCGCCGCAGCCGAGGCGCTCGTCCAAGCTCAAGGTCGGCGAGGAGATCGAGGGCATCGTCCGCAGCGTCGTGTCCGTTCGGCGCGTTCGTCGACGTCGGCGGCATCGAGGGGCTCGTCCCGCTCCAGGAGATGAGCCACAACCGCGGCGACGGCCCGAGCGACGTCTTCAAGGCCGGCGAGCCGACGCGCGTCGACGGTCCTCAAGATCGACGACAAGGGCAAGATCTGGCTGTCGCACAAGGCGACCATCCCGGATCCCTGGCAGCAGGTCGCGCAGAAGTACGCCGCCGGGCACCGAGCACACGGGCAAGGTCGTGCGCCTCCAGCCGTTCGGCGCGTTCATCGAGCTCGAGCCGGGCGTCGACGGGCTGCATCCACACCGGCCGATCTCTCGATCAAGCGCATCGAGACACCCGAGGAGGTCGTCAAGGTCGGCGACGCGATCGAGGTCGTCGGTCGCGCACGTCGACCCGTCGACCACAAGATCGCCCTCCACCCGGCGCCCCACGGGCGAGGCCGCGAACGAGGCGCCGCAGCGCGTCGCGCCGCACAAGCCGGTCAAGGCGAAGGTCGTCGCCATCGAGAGCGGCGGCCTCGTCGTCCGCATCCTGGGCGTCACCGGCCGCAACGCGCGCGGCTACGTCACCGCGGCCGGCACCGGCACGCCGCGCGGCACCGAGCTGCGCAAGGCCTTCAAGGTCGGCCAGGAGCTCGACGCGAAGGTCATCGAGATGGATCCGCGCCGCGGCGAGGTGAAGCTCTCGATCAAGGCGCTGAGCGAGGACCAGGAGCGCAACGCGTACCAGCAGTACCGGCAGCAGCTGAAGGCCGAGGCGAAGTTCACCTTCGGCGATCTGCTCGCGAAGAAGGGGAACCCGCAGCGCTAGGGGTTCTCGGCACGGGTTGCCTGCGGATCGCCGCGGGCAACCCTTGCCTTCGAACAGCACCGAGGCCGTCGAGGGGGGCGGGGCACACGCTGCGAAGACGACAGGCGCCGCACTCGGCGCCGCGCCAGATCTCGTCGAAGCGCGCCTGGGCCTGGTCGAGCATCCACTCGTCGTCGGTCAGGATGCCCATCTCGAAGTTGCGGCGCCCGTCGCCCTTGGCGCCGAGGCCCGCGCCCGTGAAGTTCGCGCTGCCGAGGTAGAGCTGCGCCCCGTCGATCGCGATCATCTTGAGGTGCACGCGCGGGCACGCGCGCATCTCGAAGTGGGGCAGCGTGAGACGCGCCGCGCGGGCCTCGAGCTCTTCACGGAAGGGCCGGGAAGGCGGCGCCGCGTGGAGCAGACGAACGAAGACCTTGCGGTCGCATAGCGACTGGAGCGTATCGAGGATCGGAACGTACCGTCCGCGAGCTCGCGCTCGCGTCCCGATGGGGGCCTCGACGAGGAGCTGCTTCACGTTCGCCGTCGAGATCCACACGGAGGTGCGTGCGCGCGCGATCGCGAGCGTCACGTTTTCGTAGTGCGCGCGGTCGAAGAGCAGCGAAACGGACGCTCGACGGATGCCGCTCATGGGGAGCCTGTCTCCACGCTACCTCGACGGCCTCGAGAAAACCGTCCGGCGTTCCGAGACCCGCGAGCCCCGTCACGCCCGCGACCGAACGAGCCGCGCGCGTGGACGGACCTCCGCGGACGGCGCTGGCACACGCCGGACGGACCCCGAGCGGCGCGAACTGGCCCCGGACAGGCACGAACTGGCCCCGGACAGGCCCACGGAATGCCCCTTGGCCCTCGCCCGATACCCCTGCAAAGCCCGAATCGTTAGCTTGCTCACAATCTGGGGGCGAAAAGGGGGGGACCTCCGGGGTGCGAACGGGCTCCCCCCGGGCCGAGATGCGGCAAGATGCGCCGGGTACGCCGAGTGCTCTCGGGTCCGGTCAGGGCGACTGTCGCTCCGTGGTTTCTCGCGCCCATGAACGCCATTTTCTTCGGTCTCAAACGTGCGCATCACGGTGCTCTTCGCATCACTCGTCGCGCGCTCGCGCGGTTGGGGCTCACGGCGGCGCGCTTCAATCTCCTCTACGTCGTGAACGAGTCGGGGTCGGGCCGGCGCGTCTTGCAACGGGGCCTCTGTCGAGCGCTCGGCGTCTCGGCCCCGACGGTCAGTCGCATGGTCGACTCGCTCGTGACGCTCGGTTTGGTTCAACGCGAGCGCTGTTCCATCGACCGTCGCATGCGCTACGTGCGCCTCACCGAGGCCGGGCTTCGGTGCATTCGTAAAGCCATTCGGCGGTTCGTTCGCTCGGGGTGGGCGCAGCTCGCGGTCGACGGTGCTCTCAATCCCGACCGCTGGCACGACGAGTCGGAATGCCTCTACGCCACCGATGTCTGCGAGAGCACCCTGCGACGCTTCCGGCGGGCCTACGGCGACGTCGCGACGCTCCACTATCGGTGGCATCCTGACGACGAAGATGACGGCATGGCGTTCGATTCCGTCGACTGCGTCGACTGGGGGCTAGGTCATGCGGTGCCCACCGTGCCCGAGACGAACCCGACGAGGTGATATCCCGCCCATAGCCCCAGGAACACGAGAAGAAGGCCCATGGCTCGGATGGTCCACGTGAGCACGGCCTCGGGCAGGTGCCCGCCGTATTTCTTGAGCAGAGCGGCGAGAACGACGAACCATCCGCCGACGCCGGCGGCGGCGCAGAGGCCGAACGGGATCGCGTACGCCGAAGAGGGCTCCTTGAGGCCGCGCGAGTACAGGAATGCGACCGCCGCGCTCCAGGTCAGCAAGAGCGTCGGGTTGATGGCCGAGATCGAGAAGCCGAGGAGAGTGGTGCCCGCCTTGTTCTCGCGAGCCTTCTCCTTGCCCAGCGTCGGCTGCCAGAATACGAAGCGCACGCCGACCGCGACGAGCACCACCGCGGTCACTCCGTGCGAGATCGGCACCACGATGGCGTGCCGCGCCAGGAAGGTCGTGAAGCCCCAGAATGCGACGCCTGCGTAGATGCCCTCGGCGGCGGCTGCGCCGAGCCCGATGCGAAGGGCCTCGCCGTGCCGGCCTTGCGAGGCGCGTGAGACGGACAGGATTGCGACCGGCCCCGCCAGCGGCATCGACCCGAAAAAGCCGAACACCATCGCCAGGACGCAGATGGTCAGGAGCCGCATGATCTACGGGTGTGGCGCAAGCTTCGGACCAACGGCGCCGTCGCGGGAAACGCCGTCGAACGGCTCCAGCTCGAGGCCGCCGAAGACCCGCGCACGCACGAAGGCCAGCCGCGACGACAGGACTGCCTCGTCCGAGGCGCTGTCGACCTCGGTCGAATAGACGAACACGTAACACTTGCGCAGGAAGCCGCCGAAGGCCATCACCCGTCCCCCGAGGGCCCGATCCGGCCCGCTCCCCGGCTCGAGAGCCACTTCGACGCGGGTGTCGAACATGCCCTGGGTGATCGCGACCTGGTCCTCGACGGGGCGGAGCCGGCGCAGCTCGTCTTCTTGCACGAGCCCCTTCGACCGGGCGAGCTCTTCGCACTGCGCGCGGCCGACGACCTCGTCGGCACCGAACACGGCGACCACGAGGCGGGATCGCGTGGGCGCGTGCGTGGCGACGAGCTCAGGCCGCGAATGGTCGTCGATGCGCCACGCCGCGCCGTCGGGCAGGGGCAGCGAGAGCTCCATGCGCCGCGAGCGATACCGCGGCAGCGCCTTGGCGTCGTCGGTGAAGCTCACGGCCGCCGGCGAGGCGGGCTGCGCCGCGGTGGCGGAGGGGCGCGCAGGCGACGCGCAACCCGTCAGGGTCAGCGCGACGACGAGCGCACGTGAGGCGCGGTGGCTCGCCACGGGGCCGGCCTACACGCGCGTCAGCCACTCGGGATGCGAGGTGTCGCTTCCGCGCACGACATCGAAGAACCGCGCCTGGATGCGCGCGGTGATCGGACCGACCGTGCCCTCGACCGATCGTGCGGTTGTCGACCTCGCGCACCGGCGTGATCTCGGCCGCGGTGCCGGTGAGAAACACCTCGTCGGCCAGCCAGAGCTGATCGCGCGTGAGGCGGCACTCGACGACCGGCATGCCCATCTCGCGGGCCAGCGTGATCACCGTATCGCGCGTGACGCCCTCGAGGATCGAGCACGACAGGTCCGGCGTGTAGAGCACGCCGCTTCGCACGATGAAGATGTTCTCGCCCGAGCCCTTCGCTCACGTAGCCGTTCGCGTCGAGGAGGATCGCCTCGTCGTACCCGCCCAGCTTGGCCTCGCGCTTCGCGAGCACGCTGTTCGTGTACTGGCCGTTCATCTTCGCCTTCGACAGGCTGATGTTGATGTGGTGGCGCGCGAACGACCCGATCTTGGCGCGGATGCCGTTCTTCAGCGCCTCTTCGCCGAGGTAGGCGCCCCAGCGCCACGCGATGACCGCGGTGAGCACGGGGTTCTGCGGCACGTAGATGCCCATGGCGCCCTCGCCGATGAACACCATCGGGCGGAGGTACCCATCGACCATCCCGTTGACCCGCAGGGTCTCGATGCAGACCTTCTCGACCTGCTCGCGGGTGAACTTCGGCTGAAGCATGCACATCTTGCACGTGTCGAAGAGCCGCTCGATGTGGGCGCCCAGCCGGAAGATGTACGTTCCGCCGTCGCTCCGCTGGTACGCGCGCATACCGTCGAACGCCGCCAGGCCGTAGTGCAACGAGTGCGTCAGGACGTGGACCTTGGCGTCGTCCCAGTCGATGAACTCTCCGTCGAGCCAGATTTTCTTTTGCTTGTCGACCATTGGCGTGCGAGCCCTTCAAGTCGGGCGCAACGTCGGAATCTAGTCGGGTGCAGCCCCCGGTGCCAGCGGGACCTTTCGCGGGCGCCGGAGCGGGCGCCGGAGACCGCCGCCCCGGCTGGCCCCCGCCCGCCCGCGTCCTCCCCACCACGCGCGGCGCGCTTTCTATGGGGACTCGGGGACGCCGATGCTAACCAGGAAGGCCTGGCCACGATTCTGTCCCCACTGCGGCCGCGAGGCGCCCATCGTTTACCGCGGGGTCGTGCCCTACTGCACGGCGTGCGGGGCGCTTCGCGCACCCCTGGCGACGCCTTCCATCAACCTGGCCGGCAAGCCGGCGAAGGTGGGCGGAACCGTCGCGAGCGTGGCGGGCGGCCTCGTTCTCCTCACGGGGCTCTCGGCCTCGCTCGGGCTCGGGCTCTTGCTCTGGCTCGTGTTCTCGGGCGCCGTGGCGCTGACGGTGAGTCTGCCGTTCGCGTTCGTAGCGGGCGTCGTGGGCCTCTTGCTCCTCCGCGGCGGCAGCTCGCTCCGGCGGTCGGGGGCCGACGCAGAGCAGGCGAGCCACGACCAGGCCCTCCTCTCGATGGCGGCGCACCAGGGCCCCGTGACGGCTGTGGACGCGGCGCGCCAGCTCAACGTGACCGTCGCCGCGGCCGACGCCATGCTCACCGCGCTCGCGAAGCGCGAGCCCGAACGGATTGCGGTCGACGTCGACGACCAGGGGGTCGTCTGGTACCGCATCGCGCGAGCCTTCTCGGACGACGCGACCGTCGCCGGCGCCGGGCGCGTGCGCATCGACGACCCCGCCCGAGACCTCGAAGCCGCCGCGGCCGAAGAAGCGGAAGACGCGGCCCGCGCGCGCCCGGAGCGGCGATGAGCGCGACGGCGCGAACCGGAGAGCAGACCGCGCGCGCCCTTCGCGTGCTTCACCGCGAGCTCGACGCGTGCCGCGCGTGCCCCAAGATGATCGGCCCCGTCGTGCACGGGCCTCCCGTGGCCAGCCGCGTGCTCCTCGTCGGGCAGGCGCCCGGTCCGCGCGAGGGCAGCTTCGGCAAGCCCTTCGCGTGGACCGCGGGGCGCACCATGTTCGGCTGGTTCGAGCGCACGCTCGGCATCGACGAAGAGCGCTTCCGGTCGCACCGTGTACATGGCCGCCGTGGCGCGCTGCTTCCCCGGCAAGGCCAAGGGCGGAGGCGATCGGCAAGCCCGACGCCGGCGAGATTGCGAAGTGCGAGACCTGGCTCGAGCGCGAGGTCGACCCTCCTCGAGCCGGATCTGGTCCTCGCCGTCGGCACCCTTGCCATCGAGCGCGTGCTCGGCTCGAGAAGGGCCGCTCGCCGAGATCGTCGGCACCACCCGGCGCACCACGTGGCACGGGCGCGAGCGTCGACGTCATCCCGCTGCCTCATCCGAGCGGCGCCTCCACGTGGCACCGCATGGAGCCCGGCAAGACGCTGCTCGAGAAGGCGCTCGAGCGCCTCGCGAAGCACCCGGCGATGCGGGCCGCGCGTCAGGCGAAGCGTGCGCCTTCGGGCTAAGGTCGTCCGACGATGAAGCCCATCGCGCTCCGCCTGCTCGGCTCGGCCGCATCCACCGTCGACCGGGCGTTCGTCGCCGCGCTCCAGATGAGCAACCGGCGCCATCGCGCGCGCGCCGAGTCCCTCTCGCACGTCGAGCGCATGGAGTCCCTCGCCTGGATCGAGCAGACGTACGGCGCGCCCGAGCTCTTCACCGACCGGAACGCGTTCTTCCCCCCGCCGCCTCCCGTGGAGCCGACCGTTCGCCACGTGCGCGAGCTCGAGTGGGGCGGCGAGTGCGTCGAGATGTCGTGGCCGAGCGCGTACGTCCCCTTCAACGCGGCCGTGGGCGAGCGTTACCTCGCCCACGTGCCGAACCGCACCGCGCACGCCCGCCTCTACGGCCCCGGCGGCGCACGGCCCGCCGTCATCGCCGTGCACGGCTACATGGGCGGCCACTGGGCCATCGAAGAGCGCGCGTGGCCGATCCGCTCGCTGAACCGGTGGGGCCTCGACGTGGCCACCGCCGTGCTCCCGTTCCACGGCCTGCGCGCGCGCGCCGGCGAGAACGCCCCGGCCTTCCCCGGAGGTGATCCCCGCGTCACCAACGAAGGGTTCCGCCAGGTCGTCGCCGACCTGCGCTCCCTCGCGGACCTCCTGCGCGCGCGCGGCGCCACGAGCGTCGGCGTGATGGGCATGAGCCTC
The DNA here is from genome assembly GCA_963779275.1 of Terriglobia bacterium. Classification (GTDB taxonomy): domain Bacteria; phylum Acidobacteriota; class Terriglobia; order Acidiferrales; family UBA7541; genus Palsa-360. Next base: position 5,053 of record CAVZXL010000008.1, on the reverse strand, counting down.
GGCGGCTACTCCACCGCGCTCCTCGCCACCCTCGAGGCGAACCTGGCCTTCGCGATGCCGCTCATCCCGCTCGCCTCCGTCGCCGACTTCGCGCGCGATCAGGGTCGCCTCGGCACCGGCGAGAACGCCGCGCTCCAGCACGCCGCGCTCGAAGCGGCGAACCGGGTCGTCAGCCCCCTCGCGCGCTCGTGCCTCGTCCCGAAGGAGCGCGTGCTCATCGTGGCGGCCGAGGCCGACCGCGTCACGCCCATCGCGCACGCCGAGCGCCTCGCGGCGCACTTCGAGGTGCCGCTGCTCCGCGTGCACGGCGGGCACCTGCTCCAGACGTGGAGGGCCACGGCCTTCCGCGCCATGAAGGCCATGCTCCGTCGCAACGGGATCCTCTGAAGGCGCGCGGCGCGCACGCACCATGGCACGAACGAGACCGAGCACCGTCTTCATCACGGGCGCGTCGAGCGGCATCGGCCGCGCGCTCGCCTACGAGTACGCGCGCGGCGGGGCGCAGCTCGCCCTCGCGGCCCGCCGCGCCGACGAGCTCGAGGTCACCCTCCAGGGCGTGCGCCAGCGCGGCGGCTCGGGGCTGACGATCCCCCTCGACGTCACCGTGCCCGCCCAGGTGCGCGAGGCCGTCGAGCGCGCCGACCGCGAGCTCGGCGGGCTCGACATGGTCGTGGCCAACGCCGGCTTTGGCGATCTGCACCACGCCTCGCGGGTGCAGTTCTCCGACATCGCCCCGATGATCCGCACCAACGTCGACGGCGCGATGGCCACGCTCCTCGCTGCGGTGCCCATCATGATGGCCCGCGCGTCGGGGCACCTCGTCGGCATCTCGAGCCTCGCGGGCCGCCGCGCCCTGCCTGAGTCCGCCGCGTACTGCGCCTCGAAGGCCGCGCTCTCGGCGTTCCTCGAGTCGCTGCGCATCGATTCTCGCGCGCGCCGGCATTCGAGTCACCGACGTTCAGCCCGGTTTCGTCGCCACCGCCCAGACCGCTCACGGCAAGCACCCGACGCCCTTCGTGTGGACGCCCGAGCGCGCCGCGAGCGTCATCGCGCGACGCCTCGAACGCGCGCCCGCGGTGATCGCGTTCCCGTGGCCTCTCGCGTTTCTCACGGCCCTGGGTCGCAGGCTTCCGGCCTGGCTGTACGATCGCGTCGTGCGCGGACTCTGAGGGCCCTTTTTGCAGGATTTCTGGCACGTGAGAAGCGTGGGCCTCGGTGACGTTCGTGTTCCTCGTTTGTTTCGAGAATGCATCGTAGTCACTGGACAAACGTCCGCGATTGACCCTGGCGCCAGATGGCGTCTGATAGCGGCGTGGTGGAAAGTTGTGGACAAGCGTCGCGAGTCAGCCCGCTGGACGCGACGGTCACGGCAATACCCACCCCACGCTCAGGCTCAGCCAGCCGCGAGATCGGCCGGCGAGCGCAGCGCACCGAAGAGAACGCCTCCATCCAGATCGGCTTCCGTCGCGCCCTGACCGTCGGCTGCTGGATCTGGCTCACCTTCATCGGCATCGACCTCGTGGTCGTGCGTTACCTCGACGCCGGCTCGATCTCGCACTTCCTTGCCCTGCGAGGGGCGGTGTTCGTCGTCGTCGTGCTCGTCCTTCTGCGCATGCGACGTCCGGTCTCCGAGCGCGTGCTCACCGCGGCCGACCTGGTCGTGTACAGCTCGGCAGCGGTGGCGCTCGCCCTCATGTGCGTCGAGTTTCGCGGCCTCGGCAGCCCGTACATCCCCGGCTTCTGCATCGTCATGTTCTCGCGCATCGTCGCGTCGCAGGACCCGTGGAAGCGCGGCATCGTGATGAACGGCATCCCGGTGTCGCTCTTCTTCCTGGTGCTCCTCGGCTCCGCGGTGTTCTCGCAGCACATCGCCGCCCAGCTCCACGACCGCGGGGCGATCACTTCGATGCTGCTCGGCGCGGCCTACGTCCTCTCGACCTACGTCTTCCTCGTGGTCGACGGGCACATCGTGTGGGCGCTGCGCCGGCAGGTCTTCGAGGCGCGCAACCTGGGGCGCTATCGCCTGAAGCGCCGCATCGCGACCGGGGGCATGGGCGACGTCTGGGTCGCGTATCACCCTGGTCTCAAGCGCGACGTCGCCGTGAAGATCCTCCGACCCGAGCAGCGCGAGCGATCGGCGAGCGCCCTGGCGCGCTTCGAGCGCGAGGCCCACGCCACCGCGGAGCTCGCGCACCCCAACACCGTGCGCGTCTTCGACTACGGCACCACAGAAGACGGCCTTTGGTACTACGTGATGGAGCTCTTGCAGGGCGAGACGCTCGCCGAGCACGTCATGCGCCTCGGCGCCCTGTCGCCGGCCCGCGCCGTTCACATCGTCGGTCAGGCCGCGCGCGCCCTCGGCGAGGCCCACGAGCGGGGAATCGTTCACCGCGATGTGAAGCCCGAGAACCTGTTTCTCACCTCGCTGGGCGGCGAGCACGACTTCGTGAAGGTCCTCGACTTCGGGATTGCCAAGATCGCGAGCGCCGAGACGACCATGACCATGACCGACACGGGCTGCGTGCTCGGAACGCCGGCGTACATCTCGCCCGAGGTCGGGGTCGGGCAAGAAGCCGACGCCCGTTCCGACGTGTACGGACTGGGCGCCGTTCTCTACTTCCTCCTTTGCGGGCGGCCCCCCTTCGAGGCCGACACCGCCGGGGCGCTCATCTTCGCCCATGTGCACGAGCGCGTGGCCTTGCCCTCGACCATGCTGGGCCGCGAGCTTCCCGCGGATGTGGAGGCGGTCGTGATGCGCGCTCTCCAGAAGGATCCCTTCGGCGCGGTTCGCGACGGCCGCGGAGCTCGCGCTGGCCCTCTCGTCGTGCACCCTGGCGGGCGCCTGGACGTTCAACGACGCGACCTTCGTGGCGAAGCAGAGCAGCCGCCCCCCGCCTCCCTCGGGGGTCGTCCAGACGTTCCCGTCGCTCCGCGAGCCGCTCGTGCCCCGGGAGTGGGCGGACGCGGCGAACGACCTGCCCCCCCTCAAGTCGACCGTCTCCTGACGCCCGGGCTCGAACCCCCCCGATCCGTCGCTCTCGCGACCCTCGGCTTCAGGCTGCTGGCTTCCTGACGTCGAGGAAGACGCACTGCCCGGTCGCGTCGCGCACGATCCCCGTGCTCGACGGGGGCAGGGCGAAGCCAGCGGCCAGGTGGAGCATCGACTGGTCGGTGCGGTAACGGAGCGTCCACCCCAGGACGTAGTCCATCACCCAGGTGCTGTCGGGGGTCTCGACGAGGTTGCCGAGCAAGAGTCGCCCCCCAGGCCGGAGCCGCCCGTAGAGGAGCTGCGTCAGCCGGGCGGCGACGGGGTCCGGCAGGTAGTCGTAGAGGCCCGCCGAGTAGACGAGGTCGAGATTGGCGAGCGTCTCTTGCACCACGCGTCGTTCGTCGTCCGTCTGCGGCCGGATGAGCTGCCGCACCGAGAAATGAAGGCAGTTCACCGTGACCGGCAGCATCCCCTTGTGGCGCTCGAGCAGGATGCGCGTCAGGTGGCGGTGCGCGGTCTCGTGGGCGCCTTGGTCCTGGTCGAGCAAGATCAACTCGACGTCGCGGTCGAGGTGCTCGATCGTCTCGAGCATCCGGCGCAGCTCGATCGCCGGCCCCGCGGCCAGCGCGAGGATGCGGATCGGCCCGTCGCCCTCGGCCTGAACGGCCGCGCGCACCGCGTCCCGCATCACGCGCTCGCGCGCCACGACCGTCTTCACGAGGGTGTAGTTCTGCGCGATGGAGTGGAGAAACCGCCCGAAGAGGCCCTCTCCCGCGAGCTCCTGCGCGAAGCAGAGCTCCATCATCCGGTAGTCGCCGGCATAGCCGAGGGGCTTCTCGTAGGCCCGGCGCTGGAGCGGGCAGGCCATGAGGAGCGGCGCCAGCATCGAGGTCGCGTAGCTCCGGCCGAGAGCGACGGCCCGCTTGTCGAGCCCCGCGCTCATCTCGTGCAGGCGCGAGACCGCGTCGTAGTACGCCACCCCCCAGCGCCCGCGGAGCGCCTCGAAGAGCTTCGCCTCTTCCTCGCGGCGGCGCATCGGATCGTGCGTTTCGGCTCGATCGAGGGCCTCCATCTCGAGCCGCGCGTCTTCGAGGAGCTGACGCACATCGCCCACCGCCGCGCGCCACTCCGCCGGCAGGAGCTCCCGCTGCTCCTGGTGAATCGCCAGGCGCCCATCGATCGTGGCCCCGAGCCGCAGGTGCTCGAGATCCAGGACGCCCGAGGTGAAGCGGGCGCCGATTCGTTCGGCATTTCCGTGGACGACGACGGCCTCGCCCGACCAGATTGGGTGGTCGCCGATGAGCAGCTGGAACGACTCGAGGGCGCTACCCGGGGGCAGGGCGAACCCGCCCGGGCTCATGGCCGCGAAGCCCGAGGTGCTGATATCCACCACCGGGAGGGGGCCGATGAAGGCTCCTTCGCAGCGGAAACGGCAGGCCAGGTCGGCCGGCAGCTCGGCGACGTTCAGGCGGGCCGGCCGGAATCGGACGGCCGTACCGATGGCGCCCGCAAGGTCTTCGTGTCGTGGAGGAAACGACGAAACCGGTCGTCGGCCGGATGGGGGAGGCGAAGACTCGGACCTTGGCGGTGTAGACGGCGAACGGGATGGTGCTGGTGGCGGGGGACGTGGGGGGAGGAGGGTGCTCGCGCGAGTTGGAGGCGACGATGCCATGACCAATCACCCTAGGTGGCGAACATTGCAAGGAGGTGACGTGTACGTTTGTAGTTCGTACCCGTATAGGTTTTTTCAGCGCTGACGAAGGACGAAGCCAAGACGCGGGGACATTACGCGTTTTCGTGGCTTATTTCAGGCGGATTTCGGCTCCCTCGCCGCCTCGAACGCATTTGTATGTTCACTGCACCTGGCTGAGTTACCTCCTTAACAAGGGACTCGAACCAGGAACGCGAGCCGTTACTGCGGATTCCGGCCATCGTGAGCACCCAGATCGGGCCATCGTGAGCGCGCAGATCGGCATCGTGAGCACCGGTCGGAGCGAAGCGACGTGTCTTGGTGGCGTGGGGGTGTGGTCGGTCGTTCAGCCGTCCGCTTTTCTCCGCGACGGT
>CAVZXL010000007.1:0-642659 GCA_963779275.1 Terriglobia bacterium | reverse complement strand
TCGACGCGGCCATCCCAGTACGTAAAATTGCCCTTGCTGGAACTATTGAAGCAGAGGACGTCGCCGGCGCTGCAATTGGAAGCGGTGTTATTGGCGTCGTGTTGGTGACGATGACCTGGGAATCGAAGGAAGCGTTCCAGCCGGCGGCGGCCACGGGGATGGCATCGGTGGCGAGGACGGGGTTGATGGAGATGAGGCTGCCGGCCGCGCCGCTGGCGCCAGGGACGATGGGACTGTTGGCATAGGTTCCGCCGGCGAGCCAGATGGTGTCGCCGGGTTTGACCGAGGACCAGGGAATCGAGGAAATGTCGGAGGCGTTATTCCAATCGGCCGCGGTCTTGGCGCCCGCGCCGCCCGGGCGGACATACCAGTTCGCGGCGGCTGCTGCGGGAGCCGCGAAAACCAGATTCACGAACCCTTGGCAAAGCAGCAGTAGAAGCAGACCGCGCCAGAAATTTCTACAATTCATGTTGATTACGTCTCCACGCTTAGCGGCCGGGCTCGCTGCACGGGAGGCGAATGGTTTACGCCTGCATTATTGAAGTGCGCGAGCGCCGCAAGATCGATTCAAAATTTGTTAGAGCCACAGACAAACGGCCTGAACACTGCTAGCTTGGGCTGCAAGTCCTATCCGGGCCACCGTCTGAAAGGACAGATTTAGGACACCTGACAGTGGTGTCCAAAGGGACAGGCGGGGGTGGGTGGTTGTCTAAAAAAAGCAAGTTCCTGGAACGCGGGATGTGGAGTGGGCAAAGGCGGGAGATAGAAGTGGTTACCGGGCATGCCGGAGCGGAGTGAATTCCGAGAGCCATGCGCATGTTGAAGTATACTTACTTTGCCGTAATCCCCGTGCGCCGGATTCCGAAACCGAGACAGGCAGTTGGAGGCGAGATGAAACAGCGCTGCATCATCGTCACGGCGATCGCGCTACTTTTTGTCGCCACTTGCATTGCGCAGAACGACAGGCCAGGTCCCGACCCGGTACAGCGCGCAGTCACGCAAGCACGAAATGCGGGGCGGCTGGAGGACGCGGAGAAGCTGCTGCGGGACGCGATTCACGATTTGCAGGAACGCGATCCTAAAAATCCGCGCCTGTCCTCGTATCTGAAACAACTTTCCGTGCTCGCGACGCGGCGCGGGGACAAGGCCGAGGCTGCGTCACTTTTGCAACAGGCCTACGAACTGGACGTCAGCGCCTTCGGTCCTCGCGATCTACGAACGACCGTCGATATCGGGAATATGGCGTGGGGCGCGCACGGGGCGGGCGACGACCAGAGGGCCGAACAATTATTTAACGAGGCGCTCGATATCGTGCACTCGAACGAGCCAAATCTGCGCACGGGGAACGAGGCGGGGCTGGCCGCAGGGCTGGTGGGGACGGTGATTTCGTACTACGTGGTCGAGAAGAGGTGGATCGAGGCGGAAAGCCTGATGCCGGAAGAAACGAAACTGTGCGACATGATTTCCGTGGAGTTTCGCGGAGGGTATGGAAATTGCGGAAACCTGCCGGGAGTGCTTGCCGAAATTTACCGGGGAGAAGGCAGGACGGGTGAGGCGGCGGAATACCGCAGGCCTGTCTTCCCTGCCGACCTGGAAGCATTGAACGCAAGCGCGGAAAAATTCAAGGAAGACGGGCTTTATCCGTCGTCGGAGGAGGCATACAACCGCGCGATCGCTCTCGCCCGGAAGCTGGATGCCGATCCGCAGAGCCGGTTCAACGGCAGCCTGACGATACAGGAAATCGAAATGCTTGGGCAACTCTACGAGCGGGAGGGCGCCAAGGACAAAGCAGAACAGGCGTACCTGAATGTGCAGGCGATGAACGAAGAGCATGCGGGCGCCGAGCCCGGCAAGATAGGGTTCGTTACCGCGCTGAATCCAATCAACCTGATTTCTCTGTACCGGAACGAGGGCCGATTCAGGGACGCGGAAATGGTGCTGGCGCATGTGATCGAACTACAGGTGAAATACCTCGGCGAGAAGCATCTCACTGTGGTGAATACGCTCACGTCGCTTGCTGGCGTCTACGAACAGGAAGGACAAAAGGACCCGGCGCGGTACGCGCAGGCCCGCGCTACGTACGGGCGCGCTCTCTCGATTGAGACATCCATGGTCGGAGCACAGCACCCGCAGATTCTTCCCCTGCTGCGCCAATACGCGCAACTGCTTGGGACGATGCATGACACTGCCGGCGCAACTGAAGTCCAAAAGAGAATCGACGCCATCTCGGCGATTGCCCCGGGTCAACCACGATAGTCCACCGCGTTTTCGTGGAATTGCGGCTTCGGCCGCACTCCAACAGGACCGATTATAAAACGGTTTCCCGTGCGACACGCGCAGGGAGAGTTTTACCTGGACCCGCGCAGAGAAACGCGGGCGCGGCTTGCTTGTTGGACTGAAAGACCCGGGCAATTCGCGGGAGAAAGTTCGTCAGGCGCCGGGATTCAACCGGCTGGCGATGTAGCGTTCCATGGCGTCCTTGACGCGTAATTTCAATTTTTTTAGGGTAACTTCTCGCTGCAGGTCTTCCAGATTCAGGTAGGAGGATTGCGATAGTTGGAGTCAGCTGCTATTCGTATTCGTGTGCTGCTGCTACGAGCTTTTGAAACTCCTGGTCATATGTCAGTAGTTGCTCGCGTATCTGCCGAGTCAAGGTGGGCATTGCCTGCCTCCCGATCGATTCGATTTGTGGATGGGAGTGCATACCCGCTCAACCTAGCACATTGCAAAACTCCCGCCAAGTGCATTTCAAAAAATTATTTTGGGGACTTTAATCGTCCAAAGTGAACAGGATTGCGTCTTCGGGAGGGTTTTGGTAGTACTGTTCTCGTTGTCCGACCGGCCGAATCCATGCCTCATATAGAGGGAAATTGCCGCGACATTTCTGGCGCGAACCTCCAGGTGGCACGCTTCGCGCCGCGACTTTGCCCAGCCAAGGCATCGCTCACCAATTGGCTTGCAATACCCTGGTGCCGGTGGCCTCCTCCACGGCCATATTCAATATTTCGAATTCATCCGCAACGGCTCTTCCAATCAGAAATCCGGCAACCCGGCCGTCCTGCTCGGCAATCCAAGCCACACCATTTCTAACAGATTCGAGAAGGCCCTTCTCAGACCAGAGAGAGGCTTCCGGGCACTCCCGCAAAAATGTAGTACGCTGGAACGATCCGGAGCGATCATCCGCCGAATCGGGACGCCAAGGCACCCTTCGCTGGGTCGCTGCCGGGGACTCCATTATCAGTCCTTCCATGCTGCCTCAGCGTCTGATCTGCGGACGTAATTCGCATCCAGTCGCAGCGGGTCCACCAACTCTCCGCGTTTGCCTGCTCAAATCCCAGTCGGCCGACGGTCGGAGCTAGCGCTGCCGACACCGCTTCGATTTCGACGCCTGGGAGGCTTTCCTGAATTAGGCCGAAGGAAACAAATCGGGTGTTGGGGATACAAGGTCGGCCGTCCCAATCGGCAAGCTCCCCTTCACCATGTCAATGAACTCCGTTGGGAAAAGGATCGACTCTCCGCTTATAGTTCCACCAGCGCGCTTGCTGCCGGCGAACTCCGGTAGAGCACCCGAAGAGTTGCCCCCGCCGCGCGTCAAAAAACGGAGCCAGAATCTGGCCCTCGGGAGCAGAATTCGCGCCACGCCCGGATTTCGCAGCAATCGCCTGCAAACCGCTGACAGCCGCGATAGGCTTTCCGTGGATTTCGGCCCAGGCTTTGACGGCCGTAAGCCCTATCCGCAGTCCGGTAAAGGAACCTGGGCCAGAGGCGACTGCATATACATCAATCTGGTCCAATGCGAACGGAATATTTGTTTTAAGGAGCTCTAAATCTTGGAAAAGACGCGAGGAATATGGGGTTTCCTCGTGCGCCGGAAACTTCCGCCAATAGACGGCCATCTCGTAGGAACGCAAGGCTTCCGGTGCGAGTGCTCGTATCGATGGCCAGAATTAGCACGAATGGAGACATTCTAGCGCATTTTATGAAAAATGAGGGCATGGGAACGCAGACAAAGCGTCCGAAGTCGAAGGAAATTGTAAAATTGACGTAAAAATCTCTAGCAATTCAATGACCAATCTCACAATCAAAATATCCATAACTTATTGATTCTAGTAGAAATATGTTGACTTTGCCACTCCCATAACTCACACTTATTTAGTTTTCCTCTTAGGGGGCTTCCGACCATGGATTACAAGATAGGGGATAAAGTCGTCTATCCGAACCACGGAGTTGGGATCATCGAACAAATCAACTTCGGGGTTTTGAATGGCCGTACCGAAAAGTATTACATGTTGAAGATTTATTCGAGCGGCTTGAAGGTCATGGTTCCCGCAACTAACGCAATTTCAGTTGGATTACGGCCCGTGATTCGAAACGGAGAGACGCTGAAGGTATTGACCTTTCTGGAAAAGGGCAAACCCAATTCGCATCACGACTGGAAACACCGGTTCAAAGAAAATTCCGAACGAATGCGAACCGGAGCTCTGATCGAAGTAGCCGCGGTCTTGAAGAGCCTGGTATCGCTAAGCCGTACCAAACCTCTTTCGTTCCGCGAAAAGAAAATGCTCGAACGGGCCAAATTCCTCCTCGTCAGCGAACTCGCCACCGCAAGAAATACCTCCCCTGAAACCATGGAAGACGCACTTGTCAAGTCGCTGGCTAAAGCGCGCCTGCAGATGCCTTCTCCCCTGGAAAAATCGGAAGCTGTCGAATTTTAACAGCGATTTATATTTTATTCGAAAGCCCCAAGACTTATTGGCCTTGGGGCTTTTTCATTTCCCGGACTCACTTTTTGTCCTTTTCGCGCCCCCGTGCGGCACGAAGCTGATCGGCCCCCCAATTCTTAACACGCTTTGAGAGTTAGTTTCCGGCAGAATCTGACCTGAAGAAGGGAGATTTGCCGTGAGGAGAAAGCGATTTTCTGTAGAGCAGATTGTGGGGGTATTGAAGCAGGCTGAGGTGGGCGTCGCGGTGGTGGAGGTGTGCCGGCAAGCAGGAATTACCGAGCAGACCTTCTATCGGTGGAAGAAGCAGTACGCGGGATTGGAAACCGATCATGTGCGGCAGCTAAAGCAACTACAGGAAGAGAATGCGAGGCTGAAGAGGTTGGTTGCCGAATTGAGTCTGGACAAGACGATGTTGCAGGATGTGCTCGCAAAAAAATTGTAAAGCCCTCGCGCCGCCGCCCAGTGGTGGACTACCTGCGCGGCGTGTACCAGGTGAGCCAGAGACGTGCCTGCCATGTGGCGCGGATTCCGGTCTCCACCTTTCGGTACCAGAGCACCCAGGAGCCGAGGACGGCACTTCGGCTGCGGATTCGGGAAATCGCCCAGGCCCGAATCCGTTACGGCTACCGGAAAATCCGGGTGCTGCTGAAGCGTGAGGGCTGGAACGTAGGCAAGAAGTTGGTGTACCGGCTGTATCGGGAAGAGGGCCTGGCGCTGCGCTATAAGCCGCGACGCAGGCGATGTGCGGCGGCGAACCGACGAGAGCGAAGCAAGGCGACAGCGCCGAATCAGGCATGGAGCCTGGACTTCGTCGCGGATCAGCTAGCGGACGGACGAAGGTTTCGTGCATTGACGATCGTGGATGTATTCACGAGGGAAAGTCTGGCCATCGAAGCAGGACAAAGTCTGAAGGGAGCAGATGTGGTGCGCGTACTGAGCCGAATCTGTTTGCAGCGGGCCGCTCCGAAAACACTTTTTTGCGACAACGGATCGGAGTTCACCAGCCAAGCGATGGATCTATGGGCGTATCATGCCGGAGTGCAGATCGATTTTTCGCGGCCGGGAAAGCCGACCGACAACGCGTACGTGGAATCGTTCAACGGAACGCTGCGATCGGAGTGTTTGGACGCCCATTGGTTCGCGACGCTGGCGGAGGCCAGACAGGTGATCGAAGCATGGCGGCAAGAATACAATGAGAGTCGTCCTCACAGGGCGCTGGGCGAGAGGACGCCGAACGAAATCGCCAATGAGTTCGCGGCTAGCCGCGAACTCATTGGTACACAAACTGCCGAAAACTCACTCTCCGGGTGATACAGGAAAAGGGGACCGATCAGGAGCAAATGCAGCAATACTCCGGGGAAGCGATCACGGCACGGCGTGCGGCCTGTCGAAGTGGTCGGCGCATATCACCCCCCCCGAAAATCGCGATCATGATCACCTGGAATCCTGGCGCAGGCTTGTTTTGGGGGGCGGTCATGGGATAACGTGCGGATTGTCCGTAAGTCACCGCACTGGAGCCGCAAACATGCGCCTATATGACAGAACCGTTGCAACGTTGCTTGGAGCCGCTTTCTTAGCCTTTGTTTTGGTTATCACGCCACTAATTTCCATCGCCGTTCCAATCCCACAGAATCCAAGTGCGCCGCAATCGCTCAGGGTTTACGTAATCGACTGTGGCACCTCTCATAACGTCGACCTCTCACGTTACAGACTCACAAGGGCCGAAGTCGCTACGAATGACGCATCCCTTGCCTGTTTCTTAATCGTCCATCCGAAGGGCACCCTCATGTGGGACACGGGCGCAATTCCTGATTCCGATTGGAAAACGACTGAAAAAACTATAGACAGACATCTCGTCGTAGGCGGCGTGCCTCGTGAAGTTACGGTTCCAAAACCACTGAAGACTCAACTCGCTCAGATTGGATATTCGCCTGCTGATATTACATATCTCGCGCTTTCGCACGACCATTACGACCATACTGGTAACGCGAACGAGTTCGCCGGAGTGACGTGGCTGGTGAGGAAGATTGAACGAGATTACATGTTCTCCGAACAGGTTACGGGCAACATACCCTCCTACTATTCTGCTCTTCGCAACAGCAAGACGGTGCTGATAGACACTGACGAGTACGATGTATTTGGAGATGGCCGGGTAGTTGTAAAGTCGGCTCCGGGCCACACACCCGGTCATCAAGTTCTGTTTCTGAAATTAGCCAAGACCGGACCCGTAGTTCTTTCGGGCGACCTTTACCATTTCCCGGAAGAACGCAAGCTCGGACGCATCCCGACGTTCGATTTCAACCAAGAGCAAACTCGACAGAGCCGCGACAAAATCGAAGCATTCCTGAAACAAACTGGTGCGCAGCTTTGGATACAACACGACTTCGTCGGATTTGCCAAGCTTAAGAAATCACCTAAATTCTATGATTGAAGCTTTCGGTGAGCGGTTATAAATCTGTGGTCGCGTGACGGCACGATTTGTTCTTCCCGCAAGGTCCCAGGCGGCAAATAACTGCAACCACGCTAAACCCTGCAAGTCTCCGATATAAATGAGTCTTTGAAGTGATTTGTTCGGATAGAGTGCGGATCGTCGGCAATACGGAAGTAATCTGGGCGGCGGCTTCAGCGCGGACGGGGCGACCTACTTGGGCGGGTGGCCCGGGCTTTGGATTATTCGCGCATTGCTCCATCTACGAATTGTACCACTCCTAACAGTCAACTTTGAGTTACGATATCGGGGTTGGGTGCCCCGTCCTTGACGGTTTTTCAAGGGCGGGGCTTTTGGTTCGATTTACCTCGCGCGAACTTTTTTGAATTTGCCCGACCCCAGCCGCCGCCCCCTGGCGTTTCAATTCGGATCACCGCGCCGGCCGGTGCATAAAACGTGCATTTCGACGGCAATCTCCGCGTTCGGCCTCCGACGATCAACTCATTCTTGCCAGTTTTGCCGGATTTCCCTCCCGATAAACCGTAGGGCGGGACTTCCCTTCTGTCCGAAAGAATCCCGACTTGAACGTTGCTGAGGAATTCGAGTTCGCGAACGATGCCGTCGCCGCCGGGAAATTTGCCGGCGCCTGCGGAGCGGCGCGCAGCGCGTAGCGGCGGACGCGAACGGGATAGGCGTGTTCGAGAACCTCGGTGGGCGTGTTGAGCGTGTTGGTCATGTGGCTCTGTGTGGCCCCTGCCGCGCGAGTTCCGGGGCGCCTCCCGTGCCGCCCGCGATGGTCTCGTAGTAGGTGAAAGGCTTTGCCGGATCGCGTCGCGCGTCGCTGCCGCCGAAACTCAGATTATTCATGGTTCCCTGGCTGGCAGCGGGGATTCGGATGGAATCGCGCGGGACAGTGCGCGCAGCAGCGTGTCCACAATGCGCTGCGAGGTCTCCACATTTCCTCCGGCGACCGCGGCGGGAGGGCGCGCGTTTACGATGGTTCCTTCCGGAGCGATCACGCGGATCGACCGCATCAGCCCGGACGTGGCCGGCACCTGCTCGTCAAGCAGGCAGCGAAACACATAAAACACCGCGGACCAGGTGATGGCCTCGCCGGCGTTGATGCTGCCGGAACATTGCGGAGCGCTTCCCGTAAGATCCACTTCAGCGCTTTTGCCGCGAATGCGGATCGCGACGGAAATGCGTTGCCTGCCGGACGTGACGCCATCGTCATCCAGAAAATCCTCGGCCCGGTACAATCCGTCGGGAATCGCGTCCAGCGTCGCGGCCATCATGCGGGCGGAATAGTCGAGCAGGTGGCGGCCATAGGAAATCACTTCGCGCTCGCCGTACTTCGCGGCCAGTTCCAGCAATCGCCGCTCGCCGATGCGGCACGCGGCAATCTGCGCGGTCAAGTCCCCTTCGCGCTCGCGCGGGTGCGCACGTTAGCCAGGATCAGGGACATCACGTCCCGCACGACGCGGCCGCGCTGCATGATTTTTACGGGAGGAATGCGCAGGCCTTCCTGAAAAATCTCGCGCGACAATCCCATCGAGCCCGCGTGCGCTCCGCCGATGTCCGCGTGATGCGCGCGGTTCGCGATGTAGAAAAGCGGCCGCGAACCGCGAGCGGCATACACCGGCATCACCATGGTCAAGTCGGGCAGGTGCGTGCCTCCGGCGTAGGGATCGTTCAGCAGGGCGACGTCGCCGGATCCAGGCGCAAGGCGCGCAGCGCGGCCGTCACCGACATGGGCATCGAGCCGAGGTGCACGGGCATGTGGTCGCCCATGGCCAGGACCTCGCCGGCGGCGTCAAACACGGCGCAGGAATAGTCCCGGCGCTCCTTAATGTTGGGAGAAAACGCCGACCGGCGCAGGCCCGCGCCCATCTCCTCGCCACCGAGTGAAAGAGATTCTTGAGGATTTCCAGGCGAACCGGATCGACCCTCATCTCCGCCGCTCCAGCAGAATATTTCCATGAAGATCGACGCGGCCCGCCCACCCGGGCGGGATCAGCGTGGTGGCGCTGTACTCGGTGACGATCGCGGGACCCGCAATGCGATTCCCTGCCTGCAATTTTTCGCGGGCGAAGACCGGCGTCGGCACGCGGCTCCCCGCGAACCACGCGCGGGCCATGGAAATCAGCGCTCCGCGCGCGCTCGCGCCTGCCTGCTTCACCTTGGGGAGGCCGGGTTTTGGCGTGCGTCCGGTGAAGCGCGCACGCACGGTGACGACTTCGCAGGGGCGCGCGCGATCCGCATAGCCGTAACGCTGTTCGTGAGCCCGGTGGAACGCCGCGACGTAATCCCGCGAGTGCGAGACAGACAACTCGTACGACTGGCCGGAGTAGCGCATGTCTAGCGCGCGGTCGATTTTGATTTCGTTTTCCGCGAAGCCTTCCTCAACCATTTGTTTCAATCCTTGGCGCCGCAATTTTGAAAATTCGCGGTCGAGCGCCGCACGCGATTGCGAAGCGCTGCGAATTTCCAGGCGAACGGTTCGCGATAGATCCTTGGTCACGTCCGCGCGCAGAATCCCCAGTGCGGAAAGCGCTCCGGGAATGCAGGGCACAAGCACGCGGGGAATATCCAGCGCGATGGCCAAGTCGCAGGCATGCAGCGCGCCCGCGCCGCCGAACGCGACCAGGGTGTAATCGCGAGGGTCGTGTCCGCGCTCGACCGAGATCACGCGGATGGTCTTTTCCATGACGGCGTTGGCCACGTCCACAATCCCCTGCGCGAATTTTTCGACCGATGCCGCCGGACCTTTTTCGCGGGCCATGAATTTGCGGGCGCGAGCGAGGTCCAATTGGAAGGCTCCACCCAGCAGCCCCGTCTCCGGAATGCGCCCGAGAATCAGGTTTGCGTCGGTCACCGTGGGCTTTTCGCCGCGTCCGTAGCATATGGGTCCAGGATCAGCCCCAGCGCTCTCAGGGCCGACGCGAAGGGCTCCGGCGCGATCATATCGCGCGATGGAGCCGCCGCCGGCGCCGACGGTGTGAATATCGAGCATGGGCACGGAGACAGGAACGTCCGACACGATCGTTTCGCTGGTGGTGGCGAGAGCGCCCGATCGCCCGCCCTCCAAAAGCGCAACGTCGGTGGACGTGCCGCCCATGTCAAACGTGATGATGCGGCCGATGCCCGCGAGTTCGGCGACGTACTGCGCGCCGAGAATTCCGCCGGCCGGACCGGAGAGGATCGTTCGAACCGGCTCGCGAGCGGCGGCGCGGGCGGACAAAGTGCCTCCGCTGGATTGCATGATTCGAACGCGGGCGCCGGCTATTCTGGGAGTGGAGTGAACGGATGACTTGAGATTTTTCGGCGAGTGCGTGGCGGCGCAGCGTTCGATCTCCGCGAGATATTTGCTCATGACTGGAACCAGGTAAGCGTTGACGACGGTGGTCGAGGTGCGTTCGAATTCGCGATGCTCGGGAAGAATCAGGTGCGAGGCGGAAACTTCGAGTCCGACTTTAGATAGCGCGCGGGCAATTGCCAGCTCATGCTCCGGATTTACGAAGGAAAACAGCAGGCAAATCGCAACCGACTCGGCGCGGCCGCGGAGCACGGCGCGGACGGTTCTGGCGATATCGTTCCGCGAAAGCGCTGACAGCGGACGTCCTTCGGAATCGAGCCGCTCCGCCAAACCGAAACGGCGCTGGCGAGGCACCAGGGGCGTGCGTTTTTCGACGAAGAGATTGTAGAGTTTGGCTCTGGCCTGCCGGCCGATTTCGAGAACGTCCTCGAACCCCGCCGTGGTCACGAGTGCGACGCGCCCGCCTTGCCTTTGCAGCAACGCGTTTGTCCCAACGGTGGTGCCGCACGCAAGGTCGAGTGTAAAACCTTCCCTGCTTTCGTGAGTGATTTGCGCCAATGCGTTGGAGATGGCTTCCGCCGGATTTCGCGGGGTGGAAGGAATTTTCAGAATTTCGATGCGGCCGTTGCGGAGATATACGCAATCGGTGAAGGTGCCGCCGGTATCGAAGGCGATGCGCATGGGAGCGGGGATTGTAACGCAGGATTCGAGTGGAGAGTGGAGAGATAAGAGTTGAGAGTTAAGAGCGGAGAAAGTCCCTTAAGCTCCCTTCTTGTTACCATTCCGTGTGCAGTGAGGAATCGTTTGGCGATCTGAAGTCAAAAGAATGAGAGATTCCTAGGCGAAAGGCGTGCCTCGGAATGACAACTTTTTGAATTTTCCCGCGGACTATGAAGCCGCGACCCACAAGGCATCGCGTAGGCTGTCCAATCACATGCGAACAATCACTTGTCCGGCGGATCGCCGTGAATCAGGGCTTCAAAACGTTCCAGGCTGTTCGGGAAGTGAGTGGCGAGCAGGCGAAACCAATTCGCGGATTGTTCCTGGGTGGGCACTCGCGCATCGACCGGCTTGTTACAGGTGTAGAACACGCAGTCGATGGGCTTGGCGGTGACATGGGATCCGCTGGACGGGGTGTGCAGAATGCAGTGGCGGCTCGCATCCCGATCATCTTCGGGCCAGTTCCCTACTTTATGGCTCAGGAAAACGCACCCGCGGTTGAGCCACGGGTTTTTCTGAAAAAGCTCCGCGCGGATTTCCCAATAATCGCCGCCGGCCGGAATGCCGATCAGGTTTCCATCCTGCGAGAGCGACCTCATGTGAAAGAGCATGAGGGTCACTTCGCCGCCGGCCAGCGGCACTAATTTTTTGTAGACGTCGAAATATTGGAAGACGAAGTCCGCAAAACCCAGGCCGGGCTGGTATTCGTAGTCGGTTCTGCGCAGCCCGCCCTGGCGGTAGAGTTCGTAGATCTGAACGACATTTTCCAGAATGGCGAATCCGCCGAGACTGCAGCACGGCGAAGAGCACGCGAGGCAATCCGCCTCGGTAACACCGCCGGAGTGGTATTCCTTCAAGAATCGGACGATCGGTGCCGGATACGGCTGTGGCATCAGGTCTGCGCGCCAACGTTCAGCTGCGGCAGCGACCATTCCTTCACCGGCATGGCCCCTAACACGGGCTTGCCGAGCGCCGGAGTGGACAGGATGTACAACCCTGTGGTCGTGCCCGCGTAGATCAGGTTGCGGTCCCACTCGACGAAACATTGGTCGGTGGGGCGGCTGTAACTGTTTGCCTGATCGTCGCAGCGCTTTGCCAGTTCGCCTTCCAGCAGCCTGCCTTCGTTGGTCCCCGGGGCAACGCATTCCGGACTGAGTTCGCCGCCGTGAGGCGCCACAAAGTAGGCGGACTCTTTCGGGCTGGACGGATTGCTCAGGTCGAATACGCGAAGTCCGGCGTTGAACCAGGAAAGCACATGGGCGGTTTGCGAGGGACGTCCCGGAGCGGTGAGCGCCGGGCAGATGTGCGGGCTGAATCGGCCGCGCGCAAAGCAGAAATCGTCGAACGGCGCATCGGCCGGGGGTTTCGGGCGGGGCAATTGCGCGATCGAGACGGGATTCTTCGGGTCGCGCACGTCAATCACCCAACTGGGCAAGTAGGATTCATTGCAGTCGGGATTCATCGATTCCGGATTGGTGATCACGAACCCGCGATCGAGCATGCCCAGCCAGGCCGAGTGGAACGGAATGCCGTCCAGGCCGTAGGCCGGCGTGGGATCGAACCGGCCGAGAGCCTTGGGATTCTTGATGTCGGAAAGGTCGTGAATGATGAAGCCAAAAGCGGACCAGGTTCCGTAACCCAGCGTGCCGCCGTCCTCGACCCTCTTCGGCACGTAGAGAGGAAGGTGCGACATGGTGTACGGCAACCGGTCGAGGGCGGGAAATTTCAGTTCCTTGAAATACTGGCGGGCATCCTCCATGGTCAACGGTTTATCCGGAATTTTTTCGGCGCCCCGTCCTTCGAGGACTTTCCACTTCTTGAGGATCTGGGTCTCGCCCGGCGCTCCCGCGCGCTGCCCGGGGACATGCCACCGCGAAACTTCCTTCACGTTGGAGGGATCGGAAACGTCGACGATCATCAGGCAGTTGGAATACGGGGTGAGGTTGTGCAGCAGCCCCGTGTACGTATCGTCGGGCGCGGTGTCGAGGTACGCGTATTTGCCGCCATCATAAAAAAAAGAATCGCCGTGCACGCCCGAGCCAGTCTTGCCGGTTGTAAACTCGGAAATCTTGATTTGCTTTTCGGGATCGGTGACGTCATAGATGCGCAAGCCGCGCAGGCCATCCCACTTCTTGTACATGTCGAGGATTTTCGGATCTCCGTACTTGCCCTCGGCGGCAAGGCCCGGGCCGTTGGCGAAGTACGGCACCTGGGAAGCCTGGATCAGAATCCACTTCTTCAAGTCCTTGTTGTAGGCAAGCTGGCCGCCCACGGAATTGCCTTTATTGATGGCCTTGGGATTTTTGGGGTCGGTCACGTCGAAAACGGTATTTCCCTGAAATAGCAGGCGCTGCCCGCCGGATGCAGACATGATCTGAGCGCCGCCCGCGCGGCCGGGGCCGGGAATATGCGCGATGATTTCCATATTATTTAAGTACATGCGCTGATCGAGATAGGTGAGGCTCTGGGGAGATGGCCGGGGATGGTGGTGCGCGAACGCGTAAGGCGCGCCCAGCGCGGCCCCCGCGGCAGCACCGGCAACTCCTCCGGCCATTTTGAGAAAGTCTCTGACGCGTCGACCGCTGGTACGGTTCGTGGTTCGATTTCATGTCTCAATCCTCCTGAGGTGAAAAATTCGGCGTGTTGATTCTGGAATTGCAGACCATGCCAGCGGGCGGCGGGAATGCTTGCGAGGATCGGCGTTCCCGGCCCTCCCTGAAGATGGACATGATTGGCGACTGTACCACCAGCAGGAATGGCCGTGTCAACAGGAATGTGGTTGGGGCAATGTGCCGCTTTGGGAATCATTGCGGTCTGACCGGGGTTTCAGCAGTCATCCCTGTGTGGGGAGGTTTTTAGAATTAGGAAATCAGGCCGATCGACTCACAGGGTTCCAATAATTCGCTTGTCAAACGATAGCGCAGGTTTGGCGCGGCGGTGTAGGAAAGACACTCTTGTCTGTCCGGTTTAAATTCTCGTTGACGCGCGGAAAAGCGGACAGACAAGAGTGTCTGTCCTACAACAGCCAGTGCGGGTCCGTGCACGCGGGCTTTGTCAGCGGCTTGCGGATTGGCGCGAATGGTACGACCATTAATTATTGTTGATCTTGGTCGCCGCTGCCCGCGCAGGAAGGATGGAAACATGACGGACAAATCCCTCGTTGCCGCGGAACCATTTCTGGTCACGCAAGAATACGAAGACTATACGGCGGAGCAGCATTCCGTCTGGTCGGAACTTGTGCGCCGCAGGCTTCCGCAGGTGCGGGAACATGCATGCCGCGAATTTTTGGAGGGCTACGAAATTATTGGATTGAGCAACGACCGGCTGCCCAATCTGCGCGAGATCAGCGAACGGCTGAAGCCCAGGACGGGCTGGAGTACGACGGCTGTGAGCGGATTCCTTCCAGGGGACGCGTTTTTTGAAATGCTCGCGGCGCGGATGTTTCCGACAACCACCTGGCTGCGAGGCCGCGAGTCGCTGGCGTATATCCCAGAGCCGGACATTTTCCACGACGTCTTCGGGCATGTGCCGATGCACGCGCATCCGGTGTTTGCGGATTTTCTGCAGCATTACGGGAGCGTCTGCGCGCGAATCAAGGACGCACAGGCGCTGGAACGGCTGGGGCGGCTGTTCTGGTACACGGTGGAGTTCGGACTGATGCGGCAGGACGGCGAGATCAAGATCTACGGGAGCGGCGTGATCAGCTCGCACGGAGAATGCAGCAACGTGATCGAAGGCGGGTGCGAAGTCCGGCCTTTCCGTGTGGACGAAGTCCTGGAAACTCCCGTCAAAGTGGATGAGCTGCAGAAGGTGCTGTTTGCCATCGAAAGCTTTGAGCAGGTGTATGAAGCGATTCGGGAAGCCGAAGAGCGGGTGAAAGAGGCTTTGGAGTAAGCCCCTCATATTTTCCTGTCGAGTTCAGGGTGAACGGAAGGAAAGCCTCGTCGAGAACAGTTTCTGGGTTTCTAGAGTTAAGGGAATTCGAGATTTCTGGGCAAAAGTCGTCTCGAGGTTAAAATCGGCCAGTTTCCGATAATCCCGTTTATCAGGCCCTATCCTCTGGAGAGAGGTTGGCGCGATTGCCATCAACAGAATGGAGAAGATAATCTACTCACCGACAAACCGGTTGGATTCAGGGGTATCGGGAATGGTTAACCATGTTCGATCTGCGCCATTAGCATTGGCATTGTTGATTTTCGCAGCACTTCCTCGCATTAGTTCCGTTCGGCAAATTGACTTCAAGAACTTTGCTTACCCTTGGGACGGCGGCGGTAGTCCTCTGGATGACTGGTTTTGGATGGGTTCAATCCCTTCAATCAAGGTCAAACTTTCAGGCGGAGTTCATCGATTCTGGGAAGAAGTCGATCCGGGTTTGGATCGCAACACCGCACCGGGACTTTGGATGGAGTCGGTCACTTATGGTGACCTCGATGGCGATCAACAGGAGGAAGCAGCGGTGGCATTGAACTACAGTGGAGGCGGAACAGCAAACTGGGATTACCTCTACATCTACAAACTGGACAAAGGCGTGCCGCGGCTGCTTGCACGTCTTGAAAGCGGGTCACGAGCCTATGGGGGTTTGGTCAATGTAGGTATCCAGAATGGCCTACTGGTATTGGATTTCGCCGACGCAACAAGGCGAGCCGGGGATTGTTGCTCCGAAGGGTATATTCGGGTGCGATATGCGTGGAGACAAGGTCATTTCGTAGAGACCGGGACACGAGAGCGGGGTGACCTGAAATTGAACGTTCAGCCCAATTAATATCCGCGTACCTGCCTTTAATCTCTCGAAACTGGTTCTTTGCTCGGCACTGGCTTTGGGCCACATGACGATAAGCCCGTTTCTCAGGACTTGGCATCCTGAGCGGTAATCCTCATTTGGTGCGCTCTCCTTCTGCCCTTACTCCAACGTTCGGAGTACACTCAGCATGGAGAGAGGAAAGATGCGAAGTGCATTCCTAATTTTGTGTATCGTCTGCGTTAGGGTTCCCACCTTCTCAGTTCCTCGGCCACGGCTAGAAACCATAGTTGGGCGAGTCGTTGCCTATTCAGGTGGCCTAACCTGTATGAATGGGAATGGCTACTGGTCCATGATCATTCGCGTCCAACGGCCCAAAGACAATCGTTCAGAATTTATCCGAGTGGACTTCAGTCTTCCATGTGACAAGTCCCGAAATGGGTATCAGCCAAGCCGTCGATTCAGAAGTTTCGGTTATTCCGACAGAAAGATTGCGATGCGGTGCTGGGAGAGTTCATGGATACTGAGCCTAAGCAGGACGCAGCTATCCCAATTTGGAAACAATCTACTGGGGGGGGGGGAACACGATACTCTTCCATTCGGTCAAGTTGTGCCGTGCTATCGCTCCATCGACCTGCCCTTAATACCTGTCGTCTAACAGAGTCCGCCGGTTCCCTACAATGATCGTGCGGGTCCTATTGTTCGCTGATCGCCAAGTCCCGTGAAGTCGTCTTCTCGGAATGTGGCTTTCTGGCTCCCGCCACACGATGCACGGATCAGCGAACTAAAAGTTCCCGTGAGATAACAGAACTCCAAGAATTATGAGTAACCCATAAACAAAAGGCCCAAACACTATTGGAAGCAACATAAAAATCCATAGTGCGCTTTTTGATCGCGCACGCACGCAATACAGGGCCGCGATTGCTACCCAAATGGCACCCGCAATGGCGAGGATTCCCTCGCTAGGAACGATCCATAGCGCTACCGCTGGCGGTACAAATGCCAGAACAATGGTTGTGATTAGGAGCTTTGAATTCGACATCGTGGGTAACCCGACTCTACATCATGATCCCAAGTCCCGAGAAGTCGTCTTATCGGAATGTATGGTCCGCCGCAGAGTTGCAAGCGAAAAATGATCAATGGCAGTTGGTCTGCGCCAATGTATTCGGCCTTTAGTGGAGTCACTGACTCCGGGCCATGATGGATATCCGCTCGCCCTCGTCCGTATAATGTGGACGGCCGTGAAGACCTTTTCCGATATCAGGTTTCGAGAGCGTGGGACAGACCCATTGCCATCTCTATTTTCCGCCAGCAGACCTGGCAGGAACTCTTTTTCCCCTAAACAGGGATTTTAAGATTTTAATTGTTGCCGCAAGAACCGGAGCGCGATAGTGTTCGTTCTTGCACAAGACCGCCCAAGCCATGCGAACCAGTTTGTTGGCCAGGGCCACGATGACCACATTCTGATGCGTGCGCCCCAGCAGTTGCGCTAACCAATGGCTCAGACCGGGAGCTTGCTTGTGTCGCTGTTGCACGACGCTGCGTGCACCTTGAATGAACAGAGTTCGTAAGTACTTATTGCCCCGCTTACTGATGCCCAGTAATTTCTGTTTGCCGCCGGTGGAGTACTCTCCGGGAACGATTCCCATCCAGGCCGCTAGATTTCGTCCTTTTTGAAATGCGCTGGCGTTGCCCACCGCAGCGATCAGGGCCGTTGCGGTGACTGGGCCGACTCCGGGAATCTCCGTGAGCCGTTGGCAGTCCTCATTCTCTTTCGCCGTTTTCTGAATGACTCGGTCCATCTCCTCAATGCGTGCGCCGAGCTGCTCGAGTTCCAATTTGAGTTGCGCCAACAGAACACGAAAAGAACCTGACAGTCTCAGCTCTGCATCTTCTAATATCCTGGGAAGCTGCTGATCCACATAACGGCGGCCTTTGGGTAGCGTGAGTCCACGTTCCAGCAGCAGGCTGCGGATCTGGTTGACTACTGCGGTGCGTCGCATCACCCAACGCTCGCGCACACGATGCAGCGCTTGCAATCCAGCTGTTCCTCCGTCTTGATCGGCACAAAACGCATCCTCGGCCGTTGCACCGCTTCGGCAATGGCTTCCGCATCCAGAAAGTCACTCTTGTTGGTCTGCACATAAGGCTTCACGTATTGCGCCGGCATCAATCGCACTTCGTGCCCTTGCTCGCGCAGCGCCCGCCCGAGGAAGTGCGATCCACTACAGGACTCCATGCCGATCAACTCCACTTCCAAATTCGCGGTGAAAGCCAGCAGTTGCCGACGCGAACATTTCTTGCGGATCACCACCTTGCCTGTTGCATCCAATCCGACCGCATGAAAAACTGTCTTGCCCAAATCGATCCCGAGCACGTGTAGTTTCATGGGACGCCTCCTTCCTCGCAGTCTACACAGTTACAAAGTTCCTGCGGCGGACCATCCCATTATGTGGCTTTTTGCGCTCAACTGGGCGGATTCCCCATTCCGACAATTCCGTTTATCACGACCTCTGCGATTCGGGGTGAATGACCGATCATCCACCCGTCGGATTAGTTTTTCAGTTGCGAAGGCCGAGAATCTGCCGGGCTTCTTTGGGCGTGGCCAGTTCACCGCCTAATTCGTCGATGATGCGCGCGGCTTTTTCGGCCATGGCTGCATTGCTCGGAGTCAGCACGCCTTTGCGAAGATAGACGGCGTCTTCGATTCCTATGCGGACGTGCCCGCCGAGCAGAAAGGCCTGCGCCAAGCTCGGAAAGGCCAGGCGGCCGACGCCGAACGCGGCCCAGTTCGCGCCCTCCGGCAAAAGGGACTTCGCGTACATCATGGTCTGCGGCGTGCATTCAAAACCGTAGCGGATTCCGGTGACGATCTGGAACAGCGGCGGCTTGTCGAGGATGCCCTTGTCGATCAGGTCTTTTGCCAAATTAATGTCGCCACTGTTAAAGACCTCGAGCTCGGGTTTCGATCCGGCTTCTTTCATCGCTCGCGCCATGGTGGTGATGCTGTTCGGCGAATTGATCACGGCGGACGCGCCCGACCACATGGTATTGAGGTCCAGGCTGCAGATTTCGGGCTTGAGCGCCAGGATATGCTCGACGCGGCGCATGGGATGGACAAGCGTGGTGCCGGGGGCGGCGACCTTGGGGTCGTTCTCGCTGGGAATGAAGCGCTGGCCGGGGCCGGTCGTGAGATTGATGATCACATCGACGCCGCTGCTGCGAATGCGGTCGACGACTTCGGTATAGTGGCTGAGTTCCATGCTCGGGCGGCCGTCGGGGTAACGGACGTGGATGTGGGTGATGGCCGCGCCGGCTTTGGCTGAATCGATACAGGCGGTGGCGATCTGCTCAGGCGTACAGGGCAGGCCTGGGTGCTGCTGCAAGGTGGTTTGATTTCCCGTGACGGCGACGCTCAGAATTGTTTTCTCCGACATCCGATGGGCTCCTTTTTGAGTACGCGCTTTATTGTATCGCAAGAAAATGCGAGGGCAACACGGCGGTCAGCGAAGCGCGAATCTTCCCTTCCCGATCCCATGCAAGTTGTGCGAACGGAAGCAGGACTGCCGCTAGAAGGCGTCTGGCTCTGGTGACATCCTTTCAACGTTGGACTCAATTGCTGTAGCCCGCCTCCTCAGGGGCGGAGGGTTAGCTGCAAATGGTTAAGAAAACCCCGCCTCTGAAGAGGCGGGCTACAGCAGACGCGGTGCGCGCGATGCAAACCGCAACGTTTCATTCAGGATGTCGTCCGGGCCAAGCTATCTCAGAAATAAGAGGGCATGCGGAACGTTTGGCCGCCAGGGCCTGAAGGCCTGTTTTTTCGGGAGTTCTGATGTCGCGGCTGAAGCCGCGACCCACAAGACCTATTCATGCGACGGCTTCTACAGACTGCGGAAAAACTTTCTTATTTCGTCATTCTGAGTCCCCGTAGGAACGGGGATAAACTCCGTGGGGAATCCCTCTTCGATTTAAACGCAGGAAAAGAGGGATTCCTCGGCGAAAAAAATGCCTCGGAATGACAACTTTTTGAGTTTTTCCGCAGCCTGTAAAGCCCCGACCCACAAGACGAATTTGCGAGATGGATTTCAACAATCTGCGCTCATTAGGAACTAGGCCAGGCGCAGATTCGGCTCGGCATTCATGTCGGGTGACGCCAAATCGCCCGCGAGCAAGTGGGAATAGGCGGCCGCGGCGATCATGGCGGCGTTGTCGGTGGAGAGTGCGCGGCTGGGAAAGAAAACGTCGACGCCCATGCGCGCGGCTTTTTCCTCGAAGCGCTTGCGCAATTCGGAATTCGCGGCCACGCCGCCGGAGACCAGGACGGTGCGCGGATCCGGTTTCCTCGGCGGCGGCGAGCGTGCGCGTGACAAGGTCATGGACGACCGCGGACTTGAAAATTGGCGATCAGCGCGAGCGTGCGAGGGCTGCACAGGGGCATCAGTTCGGCGGCTTTTCGCAGGCCTTGCTGCAGGGCTTTTTTGCGGGCTTCGATTTCTTCGGGGCAAATTCGGGATGGGCGCGGACGTAATAGAGGACGGCGGTTTTGATTCCGCTGAAACTGAAATCGTGGGCGTTGCCGCGGATTTTCACGGGGCCGAATTTCAATTCATCTTTTTCGCGAGGGCTGAAATCGGTGCCGGACGCGGCGACTTTTGTGGCGATCTGATCGATGATCGGGCCGCCGGGATAGCCGAGGGCGAGCAGGCGGGCGACCTTGTCGTAGGCTTCGCCGGCGGCGTCGTCGCGCGTGCCGCCGAGGCGGCGGAAGTGAAACCCGCGCGCCGGCGCGCCGCCGTTTTCGTTCGCGGACTGGACGTGATAGAGCAGCGTGTGTCCGCCGGAAACGATCAGGCAGATGGCGGGCAAGGCGGGAACGCGGCCGCGCGATGTGCGCTTCGAGAAAAACGGCATGGACGTGGCCTTCCAGATGATTTACGGGGACGAGCGGCTTGCCCATTTCCTCGGCCAGGACTTTGCCGTAGGTGAGGCCGACCAGGAGCGATCCGACCAGGCCCGGGCCTTGGGTGACGCCGACGGCATCGATGTCGGCGAACGTGAGACCGGCCTGCAGGAGCGCCTCGCGCACGACGGGAACGATTTGGCGCAGGTGCTCGCGCGAAGCGAGTTCCGGGAACGACGCCGCCGTATTTGCGGTGGACGTCGAGTTGCGAGGCGACGACGCTGGACAGGATTTCGCGGCCATCGGCGACGATGGCCGCGGCGGTTTCGTCGCAGGAGGATTCGATTCCCAGGATGCGTGTGGGCATGTGCTTTCCTGATTGAAAGAAACTTCATGTTAGCACATGGCGAGGAATGGCATTTGCAGGTCGATAGTTGGATTCGACCAGGCCAGCGGCTAAAGCCGAATTCATCCTGGGTTCTTTACGGCACTTCTGAAGCCGTGCCCTACAGAGATTCTGGAATGCCGGCGCCATTGCGGAATACGCCGGGGACGAGTGGAACCGTGCGGCTATCGCATGGAACATGCATCGCCTTTTTTATATGTCCTTTTCCGTACAGAAGGAGTGCTACACTCCCCTCGCACAGTTTCCCCTTCCGCCGCGCTCCCACGCGCGCCGGTTTGCAAGCCATCTCTCTGAGCCGTGGGCGAACGCCGAAACCGTTCGAGTCCGGGCTCCGCAATTACGCTGAACGTCGCGATCGGATCGGGACGTGGAGCCCGCCGGAAAAAGTTGGAAAGTTCGACCAGCTGTTGGAGAAAACAAAACCATGAAAATCCTGCTCTATAGCCCGGACAATGGCGTAACACGCAATTTCATGCCGCACCTGTGGATGTTCCTGCTGCAGGCGCTGACGCCGCCGGGGCACGAAGTGGTGCTGATCGACGGCAACGCGCAGCCGATGGACGAAGCGGGGATCGCGCGGTACGTGGTGGAAAATAAAATCGGGCTGGTGGGAATCGGCGCGATGACGCGCATGATCGCGAAGGCCTACCGCATGGGCGACGCGGTGCGCGCCGTGGGCGTGCCCGTGGTGATGGGCGGCCCGCACGTAACGGAAATGCCGGACGAGGCGCTGGGAAAAGTCACGGGCCGGCGCCATGCCGACGCCGTGGCTCTGGGAGAAGCCGACGAAACCTGGCCGAAGATCGTGGCCGATGCGGCGCGCGGCCAGCTCAAGGATATTTACGCTCCGGTGGATGAATTCGGGCAGGACAAGAAGCCGACTCTGCAAGACGTATCCCGCCGATTCCGTGGGATACGATCGACCTGAAGC
Organism: Terriglobia bacterium; assembly: GCA_963779275.1. Lineage (GTDB taxonomy): Bacteria > Acidobacteriota > Terriglobia > Acidiferrales > UBA7541 > Palsa-360. Next base: position 620,496 of record CAVZXL010000007.1, on the reverse strand, counting down.
AATTCAATATCGTTCCCAAGATTTTTCACGCCGATGCTGCAGAAAGTGGGAGCGGGCTGGGGAACGTTCCGCATCGTGCCGGTGGAATCGGGGCGCGGGTGCCCGTACGGGTGCGAGTTTTGCACGGTGACCGGATTTTTTGGAGACTCGATCCGGTTTCGCACCAACAAGAGCGTGGTGGACGAACTGCTGCTGCTGAAGGCGCGCGCGAAAAGCGAGCTCGGGCAGATCGCCGTGTTTTTTATCGACGACAATTTCGCCATCAACGTGAAACGCACCAAATCGCTGCTGCGCGACATCATCGCCGCGGGCGCGCAGGTGCACTGGGTGGCGCAGATCAGCGCCAATCTGCTGCGCGACGAGGAACTGGTGGACCTGATCGCCGCGTCCGGCGGCAAATGGATTTTCATCGGCATGGAGTCGATCGATCCGGCGAACCTGGCCGACGTGAACAAGGGATTCAACAAGCCCGGCGAATACGCGGCCGTGCTGCAGCGGCTGGCGAACCGCAACGTGTTTGCGATTACGTCTTTTATTTTCGGCATGGACAACGATACGCCGGGAGTGGCGGACCGCACGCTGAACGAAATTCGCACCTGGCCGCCGGGATTGCCGATCTTCGGATTGCTCACGCCGCTGCCGGCCACGCCGCTTTATAAACGGCTGGAGGCGGCGGGCCGCCTGACGCGGCCCAAGCACTGGGAGGAGTTCATTCCCTTTGCGATGGCGCACACGCCGCTGAAAATGTCGGTCGCCGAGGCTCACGCCGAGGTGCGGCACGGGTGGAACCAAGCCTACAGCGCCGAGGCGATTGCGCAGGCGGTGCGTTCCATCCCGGCCAATCCGCTCGGCTACCGCATCAACATTCTTATTTCGCGCATCTGTTTCCGGGGAATCTATTTCCCGCAAATGGGGCCGTATGGCGTGGCTGAAGGTGCTGGCGGAGAATCAGCAGACCATCACCGATGTCGTCAAAGAAGGATTCCGGCAGTGGATCAGCGGGTGGTGCAAGCGGCCGCCGATACGCGGCGAAAGTGCAGCCGGCGCTGGAAGCTCCCGGGGCGGATTAGATTTTTGCATGTATGCGGCGATTCCGTGGGCCGCAGGAAGCCGAGCGTGACGATGTGGCGAGGGCGACCGCGGAAAAACATTGCGGCAATTTTTCCAGGGAAATTTTCGTGAAGGATTAGGCATCGCTGCAGTACGATTCGGCCAGCCCCGTCAGGGGCGAACGAGTGTAGCCCATCGCGGAAGCGGTGGGTAGGCGATGAGACCAGCAGGGCAAGCCCCGTAGGGGCGGCACAGGGGCGACATTGTGCCGCCCCTACGGGGCTTTTGGTTTTCGTGCGTTATTTTCCCACCGCTTCCGCGGTGGGCTACGCTATGTCGTCCCTACGGGACTTTGAGCAAAGACAGGACACCGGCGAAGGGTGCGTTGTTTCTATCCTGTGACCGTCCCTTCCCTGCACCGGTGGAAAAGATTAGATTTTGGCTACGCCTAGAGCATTGGATGGATTGACAGGGCGCGCGGGCGGCACGTAAGGTGGCAGCAGGGTAAAAACAAATGTCCGAGAAGCCACGACGCGTCCGGAAAGCGGTCCTGCCAGCGGCGGGATTGGGAACTCGATTCCTGCCCGCGACCAAGGCGCAGCCCAAGGAAATGCTGCCGGTGGTCGATAAGCCGCTGATTCAGTACGTGGTCGAAGAGTGCGTCGCGTCGGGAATCGACAACATTATTATTGTGACGGGGCGCGGCAAAAACGCCATCGAGGATCATTTCGATTCCTCGCCCGAGCTGGAACATTTTCTGGAGAGCAAGGGGAAACACGAACTCGCCGAACTGGTGCACGACATCGGCAACATGGTGACGTTCAGCTATACGCGGCAGAAGGAACCGCTGGGGCTGGGACACGCCGTGCTGGTGGCGAAGGAACTTGTGGGAAACGAGCCGTTCGCCGTGCTGCTGGGCGACGTGATCATTCCCGGGCCGCGGCCGGCCACGCAACAACTGGTGGAGGTTTGGGAGTCGACGGGCAAGGGCGCGATTGCCGTCGAGGAAGTGCCGCGCGCGAAGACGGGATTGTACGGGATCGTGGACGTGGAGCCCACTAATCCGTCGTCGTCGAATAACCGGCTGCTGAAGATTCGCGACCTGGTGGAAAAACCGAATCCGGCCGACGCGCCTTCCAACCTCGCGGTGACCGGGCGGTACCTGCTGCCGCCGGAAGTGTTCGATTGCCTGGAGCGGACCAAGCCCGGGCGCGGCGGGGAGATTCAACTGACCGATGCGCTGCGCCTGCTGGCGCAGGAATCCGGGTTGTACGCATACAACTATGAAGGGAAATCGTACGACGCCGGGGACAAGTTGGGATTCCTGAAGGCGACGGTGGAGATTGGGCTGGAGAACAAGGAATTTGGCGCGGAGTTTCGGGAGTATTTGCGGGCGCTGAAGGTGTAGTGGGAGTTAGGTTTCGCGAGACTTGGAATTTCCGCAGTAGCACACGGCACTCTTCGGGTCGGGAAAGTCGCTGTCAATGTGTTTGAGCCTCGAAAGAGCTCAAAGAGGGATTCCTCACTTCGTTCGGAATGACGGCGTTTTTTGTTTCGATCGGATTCAATTCGGGATCGGCGCTTCTCCGCTTCCCGGCTTACTTTTCCTTCGAGGAATTTGAGCTTTTCTTCTGGTCCTTGCCGGAAGGCGCGGGCTTGGATTCGGGCTTATCGGATTTTTCCGATTTTTCCGACTTGCTGGATTTCTCCGACTTCTCCGACCCTTCCCCTTTATCCGATTTGCCGGAGTCGCCGCCGGAGGTCTTGCCGCGGCCGTAGTCGTTGACGTACCAGCCCGAGCCCTTGAATTGGATGGCCGGGGCGGTAATCACCGATTCCACTTTTCCGCCGCAGTGCGGACACTTCTTCAGGTGCGGGCCGTTCAAATTTTCGATTTTTTCCGTGTGGCGCTTGCACTTCACACAGCTGTACTCATAGAGCGGCAATTCTGATCTCCTCCGCAGCAATGATTAAAGACGACTATCTTACCACGTTGCGCCGCCGGGAACGCACGGGCCGTGCGGGAGCGGCCGCCCGGGCCCTACATCGGTCCGCGGGCGCGGGACTTGCATGTTAGACTCGGCAGATTGAAACGCCTATGACCGAGGAATCACAAAACGAAGCGACCGGCGGGTGCCTGTACCTGGTGGCGACGCCGATCGGAAACCTGGAGGATATTACGCTCCGGGCGATTCGCGTGCTGAAGGAAGCGGATCTGATCGCCTGCGAAGACACGCGGCAGACGCAGAAATTGCTGCAGCACTACGGGATTCACAAGGAGATGTCCAGCTATCACGCGCACAATGAATTGACGCGCGCGGCGGAGCTAGTGATCAAGCTGGAGCAGGGCGCGCAAGTGGCGCTGGTGAGCGACGCGGGAACGCCGGTGATTTCCGATCCAGGGCATCACCTGGTGACGCTGTGCCTGCGGCATCACATTCCGGTGATTCCGATTCCCGGGCCTTCGGCGGTGGTTGCGGCGCTGGCGGCTTCGGGGCTGGCGACCGAGGAATTTCTGTTCGTGGGATTTTTGCCGTCGCGCGCGGGGGCGCGGCGCAAGGCGCTGGAGGGGTTGAAGTCCGAGCCGCGGACCATCGTGCTGTATGAAGCGCCTCACCGGCTGGTGGAGACGCTGGCCGACGCGGCGGCGGTGATGGGCCCGCGGCCCGCGGTGGTGGCGCGCGAAATCACCAAAATCCACGAAGAATTTTTGCGCGGGACTTTGACTGAACTGTGCGAGGCCGCGCGGAAGCGAGCGCCGCGCGGCGAGATTACTTTGCTGATCGGCCCCGGCGACGGCGAGCCGCAGGTTGTGGACACGACGGTGTCCTTGAAACAGCGAGTGGCGCAACTCGAGTCGGAATCCGGGATGGACCGCAAGGCGGCGCTGAAGCAAGCGGCGCGGGAACGCGGTCTGGGCAAGCGCGAGGCTTACAAGCAATTGCTGCTCGAGCGGTAAATCACTCGGGATATTCCTGCTAGGTCGCTTCCGAAACAAACATGCGGTGAAAGCGGGGGCCGGTGAATTCGACGCCGACGATTAATTCGCGAGGGTTTGCGCCGGGGACGATGTGAACGATGCGGCCGTGCGTCGCGAAATCGGCGTCCGGCTCCGAGGGAGAGGGAGCGACGGGAATATTAATCTGCAGGCGGTCTCCCAAGACGAGAGCATAGCGCGTGGCGAAGGCGGCGCCGCCGCGGCACAGGTTTACGCTGGAGGTGCGCTCCTCGAATTTTTCACCGGAGCGGTCGGTGCCGCGAACTAGGATGGGCAAGTGAACCGGGACGCGGCGTTCGCGGCGGCGTTCGGGAGTGGGTCCATGGCCCTGGCTGCGCTCACTAGTCGCCTCCTGTGACCACTCCATCGGCAAAAAATGCATCGACCTGATTCAAAATTTCGGCGGTGGTGCGGGCGGTATGGACGTTCCTGCGCAACTCACTGCCGTTGCGGACTCCGTGCGTGAAATAGCAGGCAAACTGCTTCATTTTCCCGATGGCGTCGGGCCAATCGGTATCGACCAGATTGCGGAAATATCCGGCGAGCAGGCGATAGCGGTCGAGATCGGTGGGTTCCGTCGTAGGAACCAGTTTGGGCATACTGCCGAAATCTGGCGGAAAATCCAGGGATTATTCGATGCGGCGCGTCCGATCATGACGGCGTCGCATCGCGGTTTCGCGCAACATGCGCATGGCGTCTTCCGGGGAGTTGATGTCGCCGTTGCCGATCACGGGCATGCGCACGGCCTGCTTGACGTCGCGGATGATATTCCAATCGGCGCGGCCGGTGTAGCCCTGGAAGCGGGTGCGCGGGTGAACGGCGATGGCTTCGATGCCGATCTGCTCGGCCATGCGCGCGACTTCGACGGCGACGATGCTGTGCTCGTCCCATCCGGCGCGAATTTTAATGGTCAAGGGAATGCTCACGGCGGAGCGTACGGCGCGCAGAACTTCTTCCAGCGCTTTTAAATCGCGCAGCAACCCCGATCCGCCGCACTTGATCACTTTTCTGGCGGGGCAGCCCAGGTTGATGTCCACGATATCAAAACCCAATTGCTCGACCATGCGGGCGGCGTCGGCCATCACTTTGGGCTCAGCGCCGAAGAGCTGGCCGGTGATGGGATGCTCGTCCGGCTCAAAAAAAAGATAGCGGGAGGTGCGTGCGGAATTCCGGGTGATGCATTCGGCGCTGGTGAATTCGGTCATGATCAGGCCGCAGCCGCCAAGGCCGCGAATCATGCGGCGAAAAACGGTGTCGGTGACTCCGGCCATGGGAGCCAGAACGGTGCCGGGCGCAATGCGGCGGTCGCGAATTTGAAATTGGTCGGGGAGCATGTTCATTCAGAGTAACGTCTCGTCCAAGCTTTGCTGCGAGGATTCTACGGCCACAGCGGCGGGAGCGTCAACGACGGGCGGCGCGGGAGGAGCGACTGGGACCGCGGAGCCGCCGCGAGCGGCAAGATGCGCGGCAAGAGCTTCGGCGGAACCCTCGAAGAATCCGGCGACGATTTTTTCCACTGCTTTCACGCGCGCTTCGTCCGCGCTCAAATTCGCTTGATAGCGGAAGGCGCGGCCCACTTTGCGGCGCGCGACGATCCCCTTTTGCGCCAGCCGGTCCATGATCGTGAGCACCGTGGTGTAAGCGCGCGGGCGCACCGCCGCCAGCTTCAGATGGAGGTCGCGTACCGTGGCTTCCCCCATGGGCCAAAGGGCGCTCAGGCATTCGAGTTCAAGGGGCGCAAGATCCAGAATCGAATGGCGCGGACCCATTCCTCGTTGTGATCCAGCGTGTTCCATTTCGTTATTCTTTCACTCGCGCGCCAGCCGCGGGAACCTGGGCGGGCTTCGCTTGATTCGTACCGGCGGGGGATAGAAATTCACCGGTGCGAAGGATTCTGCGCTCCAGGGCTCCGTTGTACGCCGTCCAGTTCCCTTCTCCGGCCGGCGATTCCAGCGCGGAGCGCACCGCGGCCATTTTGGAATCCAGATCGTCCAGATAATGCAGCAGGAGCGCTTCGCGGAACATGGGAAGTTTCGGAGAACCAAATTCGTATTTGCCGTGGTGGGCGATGAGCATGTGCTGGACCAGGGTTTTCAGGGCTGGCGGAAACCCGGCGATAGCGTCGATTTTATTGGTGACCAGTTCGTATTCGAGCAGGATGTGGCCGAGCAACTGGCCTTCGTCAGTGTAGCCGAGGGAACGCTCGTAGGCGAGTTCCTGCAATTTTCCGACGTCGTGAAGCACGGCTCCCGTCAGCAAGAGGTCGGAGTCGGCTTCCGGGTAGTGGTCGAGCGCGGCGCGGCAAAGGCCGCACAGACTTATGACGTGTTCGAGCAGGCCGCCGAAGTAGGCGTGATGCATGACCTTGGCCGCGGGCGCGCGCTTCCACTTGGGAACCAGTTCGGGATCTCGCACCACGCTGTCCATAAGCTTGCGCAGCCAGGGATTGCCGACCGAAGCGACGAACTCGAGGAGCTTGGCGTACAGCTTCTCGACGTCTTCCTTGGTGTGCGGAAAAAAATCGGCGGCGACTACTTCGTTTCCTTCCGCGCGGCGAATCTTGTCGATCATCAATTGGAGCTTGTTGCGGTAACTCTCGACGCGCCCCTGGACCTTTACGAAATCGTCCTGGGCAAAACCCTCCGCGGATTTTTCAAAACCGTCCCACATGCGGGCCTCGACCCGGCCGGTGGCGTCGCCCAGCTCCAGTCGCAGGTAGGATTTGCCTTCGCGGGTGGCGCGAATTTCCTTTTCGCAGACGAGAAAGTGGGAAGTAATGTTCTGTCCATCCTGGAGGTTGGAGACGACGCAGGGTTTCATGTTCCGGATTTCTTCGGGATGACGCCTAAAAAGCGGCCGGACTTCTTTTTGGTGTCGGGTTTATCGGGAGCCGCGGCGACTTCCTCGATGGGATCGAACTTGGTGGCGGCCGTGTCGGTGTACCCCGGCTTGACCTGGACGTAGCTGTCCTGGCGCAAGGTCTCGAGGTAGGCGCGCATGGCTGGCTCCATTCTCGATTCATAGAGCCGGCTGGTGATTTCGGGCTCGACCTTGTCGAGGGGCTGCTCGCCGGCGTCGTAGCGCTCGACGACCTGAAGAATCTCGAATCCGGTTTTGGTTTCGATGATGTCGGTCATCTGATTGTGCTTGAGCGCGAATACTTTCCCGGCGATGCTGGGATCGAGCTGCGAACGTTCAAACGAGCCGAGTTCGCCGGACTGCTGAGCGGTGGGACTGTCGGAAAAGTGCTTGGCCATTTCGCCGAAATCGTCGCCACGGTTCAGGACGCGGTCGCGCAGATTCTCGGCCTTCTTGCGCAAAGCGGGAATATCCGCGGCGGGCTTGCCCTCGGTGGAAACGAAAATTTCCCGGAGGACGACGGTTTCCGGACGGACGAATTCGGACTTGTGTTCAGCGTAATACTTGGCCACATCCTCGTGCGCCACGATGATGCGCGAGCCGACTTCCTTGCGGATGACTTCCTGGGTGAGCAGCTGGTTGCGGATCTGGCTCTTGAAATCCTCAAAATCCTGGCCGGCCTTTGTCACTTCGGCTTCCAGGGCTTCCATGCTGGGCAATTTGTATTGCTGGCGGATGGAATCCAGGCGCTTGACGACCTCGGTATCGACGGAAATGGAATCGTCCTTGGCGCGTTGCACGAGCAGGGACTGATCGATCAGGTCGCGCAGCAGGTTCTTGTCCTTGGCGGCGATTTCGGTTTGCACCTGCTCGGGGGTGCAGGAGCGGCAGGAGTCCTTGACTTCGTTTTGCATGCTGTCGCGGGCTTTGGTCAGATCCTCACGCGTGATGACGTCATTATTGACGCGCGCCACGATTTCCTCGACCACCGTGCCCTTGGTCTGAGCGCCCATGGGCAGCGCTGCGAAAAGAAGAGGAAAAACGAGCCATTTACCTGGTTTCATAAGTTTCTCTCGAGTGTCGAGTTTATCGCTTCGATTCCAGCGGAAGCAACACGTTTCTGACGCTTTCCGCGATGCGTCCGCGCTTCTCGATCCGCATCCAGAGCGTGCCGCTGGGGTCGAGGCGCAAGCCTTCGCCCCGCGAGCGAATCAGGCTGACCAGTTTTTCCGGCGACAACGGAGTCTCGGGATGAAATTTAATGCCTACTTCGTTGGCCCTTCGTTCAATGGAAGAGACCAGCAGGCGTTCGGCCAGGCCCTTCAGCAAGGCGTAATCCAGCAAATTACCAACGGCGGGCGGCGGCGGCCCGAAGCGGTCGGCAAGTTCGCGGTTCACTTCTTCCCTTTCCGTTTCATTGGCGATGCCGGCGATGCGTTTGTAGGTTCGCAGGCGCAAGATTCTCGTTGGCGATGTACTCCTGTGGGATGCGGATATCGAGGCCAAGGTTGATCGTGGCGCGCATTTCGGGCTTGGCTTCCTCGCCCTTGAGCACGGATACGGCGCGCTCCATCATCTGGCAGTACATGTCAAAGCCAATGGCGTTGATATGGCCGTGCTGCTGGCCGCCGAGCAGATTTCCGGCGCCGCGAAGTTCCAGGTCGAGCGCGGCGACGCGGAAACCCGCGCCCAGCGCGCTGAATTCCTTGAGGGCCGCGAGGCGCCGCGAGGCCAGCGGCGTGAGGCTAACGTCCTCGGGAACCATCAGGTAGGCGTAGGCGCGCTGATTGGAACGGCCCACGCGGCCGCGCAATTGATAGAGTTCGGAGAGGCCGAAACGGTCGGCGCGATTGATGAGAATCGTGTTGGCGCGGGGAATGTCGAGGCCGTTTTCGATGATCGTGGTGGAGACGAGAATGTCGGCTTCGTCCTTCACGAATTTGTACATCACGGATTCGAGTTCTTTTTCGTTCATCTGGCCGTGGCCCACCACGATGCGCGCCTTGGGAACCAGCTTTTGCACCAAGTCGGCCAGCGAATAAATCGTTTCCACGCGGTTGTGGACCAGGAACACTTGCCCATCGCGGGCCAATTCATCTTCAATGGCGCGCTTCACGAGGGATTCGGAAAAGGGAGCGACGACGGTTTGGATTGCCAGGCGGTCTTTGGGCGGCGTTTCGATCACGCTCATGTCGCGTAGGCCGACCAGCGACATGTTCATGGTGCGCGGAATGGGCGTGGCCGACAGCGTCAGGACGTCGACGTTGGTTTTCAGTTCCTTCAGGCGCTCCTTATGCGCGACGCCGAAGCGCTGCTCTTCGTCGACGATCAGCAGCCCGAGGTCGAGAAATTTGATGTCCTTGGAAAGCAGGCGGTGGGTGCCGATGACGATGTCCACCTTGCCGGATTCCACTTCGGCGAGAACTTCCTTGATTTCGCGCGGGGAACGAAAGCGGCTGAGCATGTCGATCTTCACGGGGAAGGCGGCAAACCGGCGGCGAAAGGTTTCAAAATGCTGGAAGGCGAGGACCGTAGTGGGAGCGAGCACGGCGACCTGCTTCGAATCGGTGACGGCTTTGAACGCCGCGCGCATGGCGACTTCCGTCTTGCCGTAACCCACGTCGCCGCACAGCAGGCGGTCCATGGGCTGCGGGCGCTCCATGTCGCGCTTGACGTCGGCGATGGCGATGACCTGGTCGGGAGTTTCGTCAAACTCGAAAGCGTCCTCGAATTCGCGCTGGAAGGCGCCGTCGGGAGAGAAGGCAAAGCCTTTCCCCGCCTTGCGCTCCGCGTACAGTTTCAGCAGCTTGTCGGCCATGTCCTCGACCGACTTTTTTACGCGTGCTTTTCGCGCGGTCCAGGTGGTGCCGCCGAGTTTATCGAGCTGGGGCTTGGCGCCTTCGACGGCCCGGTAGGACTGGACCAGATCGAGGCGTTCGAGGGGAACGTACAAGCGCGCGTCGTCGGCGTACCGCAGGCGCATGAATTCGCCGCGGGCGCCGCCATTTTCAATTTGCTGCAAGCCCTCGAACTGGCCGATGCCGTGATCGACGTGAACGACGTAGTCCCCGGCCTTGAGTTCGGAAAAATCGCTGAAGAAGCTGGCCGTCTTGGGCCGGCGCCGCGCGGCCGCTCCGGCTTGCATGGTCTCGAACAGATCGCCGGTGCCGTAGATGGTCAGGTGAGCGTCGGGAAAAACTACGCCATCAGCAAATGGCGCGCGGCACAGGACAATCGCGGGAACGCTGCCCGCCGAGGAATCCTCGGCGAGGCGCGCGCTGGTGGGATTTTTTTCAATATCACCGAGGCGGTAAGGAATTTCGTATTCGTGGCAAAGATCGACGTAGCGCTCGAGTTCGCCGAGGTTGGCGGCGGCCAGCAGGATGGTTTCGCCCCTGGCCAGGCGGTCGCGCGCCTCGGCCATAAACGCGGGAACATTACCGTGGAAGCGCGTCGTCGCCTGCGTCTGCAGGGTGCGCGTTTCGTACTCCTCGCGCGACACGGCCAGGCGTTCCAGGTCCAGCCGCGCATGGCTGGATAGATGCGGATTCCCAATCGTCGGTAAAGAAATACGCCGAAACGTCGGAGGGAACGTCTTCACCGGAACGATTCGCGCCGCTCTGGAAGCTTTCTTCCGCGGCGGCCAGAAACTGCCGCGAAGCTTCCTCGATCGCTTCGGGCTCGTCCAGGATTACGACGGTGTCTTCGCGCAAATCCAGCAGGGAGTGGCCCCGCGGGATATTTTGCCGCATCCGGCGAGATGCCCGTTTCCGCCGTGGAAAGCGTAGGCAGCGTTTTCCAGCAAGGGAGGAAAAGTCACATGCTCGATGGGGCGGACGGAGCGCTGGGTGTTGGGATCGAATTCGCGGAGCGATTCGAGCGCGTCTCCGAAGAGTTCGAGGCGCACGGGGCGTTCGGCTTCGGCGGGAAAAACGTCAACGATGCCGCCGCGCACGGTGAACTGGCCGGGCATTTCGACCATGTCGTGCGACTCGTAGCCGACACGGCGCAGGTGCGCGACGAGTTCGTCCAGGGAAATATTGTCTTCGCGCGCCAGCGACTTCGCCTGTTGCGCGTAGAAGGCGGCATCGGCCAGGCGCATGCGCGCCGCGGCGATCGGAGCGACCACCACGCGCGCCATGCCCGTCGAGTAACGCCACAAGGTGACCGCGCGCGTTTCCAGAATTTCCGCGTGCGGGGCGGCATCCTGCCACGGCAGCGCGTCCACCGCCGGAAGCACGGCCACTTCGGTGGCCTGCTGTCCGGCGAGCGCGCTGTAGAAGAATTGCAAGGACGCCGCCAGGCTCTCCGCTTGCGCTTCCGTGGCCACCAGCACACGGTGGGACGGCGAAGTTCGGCGGTGATTTGCCCGGCGATGTAAGGCCTTCGCGGTTTCGGTCAGCCCGGCCAGGCGCTCGCGCGACACACCCTGGCGCAACGCGGAAACTACGGATTCCAGCGCGGGATGGCGGCTGACCGACGCCAGAGTTTCCGATACCGAAGGAAGAATCATGCTCAGGGGCGAGGCTTCGCCGCGGCATTTTGTGAATGGCCCGCGGCGTTGCGAATTTTTTCGACCAGATTCGTCGTGGAATATCCCGGCGGCCAGCGGAATGGAAACGACCCGGCCGCCCGCCGCTTCCACTTCCTCGCGGCCCGCGACCTGATCCAGGGCCCAGTCGGCGCCTTTGACCAGAATGTTCGGAAGGACGCGGGAGATCAGGGCGCGCGGAGTTGGCTCGTCGAAGATGGCTACGTAATCCACCGAGGCGAGAGCGGCGAGGACTTCGGCGCGGTCCTGTTGCGGCACCAGCGGCCGGTCCGTTCCCTTGTTGCCGCGCACGCTCCGGTCGCTGTTGACGGCCACGATCAGAAGATCGCCCAGGCGGCGCGCGTCGGCCAGGCAACGCACGTGGCCGGGATGCAGCAGATCAAAGCAGCCGTTGGTGAACACGACGCGGCGGCCTGCGCGCTTTTCGCGCGCGGCGATCTCGACCAGTTCCTGCTGCGAAACAATTTTTCCCATGGAGATATTGCGCAATGACCCTGTGCGCAGATGCCAGTGTTGCACGCCATCAGAACCATCTCCATATTATGCACGCTGGCGGAGGGTGTGATTCGCATCCAGGTAGGACGGGCTTCAGCCTGTCACATTGATCGCAATGCGGCGAAGATGCGAACCAGACAGGCTGAAGCCTGTCCTACTAAAACAGCGGAGGGGTTAACATCGATTTAACTTGCAATTGTGATGCGGCTCACAGATGCTGTGCGGGAAATCACATACATTTCGGCGCGTTGCGGGCAATTCATCCGGCTGGGTGCGATGGCGCACGCTCGCAAGCGCGAATGCGGGCTCGTTCGAGAAGAGACCCGGTAATCAAGCTGCGCTGGAATGCAGAATTGCCGGGCGAATTGTTCTTGCACGGGAAACATCGCCGTGAGGCGCGACACCAGGAGGCAGCACGATGTGGGAAGCATTTGAACAGACACACTGGGTGCAGACGCTCTCCACCACGGGCTGGATGTACGCGAGCGTGTCGGTCATCCATTACTTGACGATGTTCTGGTTCATCGGGTCCATCGCCGTGGTCGACTTGCGCGTGATGGGCGTCGCGGCGAAGAAAAGAAATCTGGCGGAACTCGCCGCGCAGGTATTTCCGTGGGCCTGGACGGGGATGGCGCTGGCGATCGTTTCCGGCTTTTTGATGTTTGCGACCGACGCGGGAGATTGGGCGCCCGATCCGGTGTTTCACGTGAAATTGCTCATGATCACGATTTCGATCGTCTTCGCGATATTGTGCAGCGCGGCGCGCCGAAGTGGGCGCAACTTTCGGAAATTCCCACGCTCGGCGAAAGTGATCGCCCTGATTTCCCTGCTGCTGTGGATTGCCACCATCGTGAGCGCGTCGGAAATTCCGGCGATGGAAGGCCTGGGCTAAATTCCCGGAACGCGCGACCGCGTTCGGAACCGCTCCGATCGCAGGCTTCGGAGACGAGAGAGGACACCGCGAAATGTACGCACTCTTGATGAGCTTTGCCAAGTGGCTGGAGAGCACTCCGTGGGGCGTCGGGGTCCGCACTTCGCTTTGGGCCTATCCGTTCACGCAGATGATCCATTTCACGGGGCTGTCGATCTGGATCGGAACCAATCTGGCGCTGGATCTGCGCCTGATCGGCTGGGGAAAGAAGAAAGAGACGGCCGCGGAACTTGCCGACGATTTATTCGCGTGGAACTGGATTGGCTTCTGCATCGTGCTGCTGGGCGGGTTCCTGCTGTTTTCCTCGACCGCGTCGACGTTTCTGGTGAACGTGGCGTTCCGCTGGAAGCTGGGAGTGTTCGTGCCTCTGGCGCTGATCACGCACATCGTGGTGCAGCAGAAGGCGCGGACCTGGGGGCAGACTTCGGAAACGCCGATGATCGCGAAGTTTTCGGGACTCGCGGAAATACTGCTGTGGGTCTGCGTGATCACGGCGGCGGTGGAGATTCCGAACCATTAATAGCGCGGCAGATACCTTGCGTAGCCCGGCTCTGACCGCATCGTACTGTGCAACATGCGGTGCTAATGATCCTATCCATTGGTCACACTGGGCGGGCCTTTCCTGCGGAATTATTAAGGAAAGTGACTCTCGATCGACGGGCCTTCAATTCCTTACCGACAAGAAGGGTCGCAAAGTGGCCGTACATTTCGACCTGCGCAACCATCGACCTTACGGTCAGGGGAGGATTTCTTCGACGGCCTAGTCTCGGAGCGGCGCCGCAAAAGAAGGGGGTTCCCTTTCCAAGCCGGTCAAAGCTGACCTGATCAAGCGCGGAGCCCTTGCGACATTCGGACTAAGCGCCACAGCCGGAACGCCGGTGAGAATCGATGAAAGTGTTCTCGACACCTCCGTGCTGTCGCACATCTACGCAGATCATGAGCGCCATCCACCGAGCATTGATCTCTTCCTCCGGTTTGGAAAAGAGAGGCTTGCTGCGCGGCACACAGCTTGGCCGAGGTCTATGCCACCTTGACCGGCATGCCGACAACGGCCTTCAGGCTGTAAGAAAAGCTGTCGTGGCTACAGGGATCTCTGGCGCATTCGCATTGGAGATTACCGGGTTGTTTTCATAATCGATGATGTCTCGGAAGTCGGTAAGCGTCACCCGCATCGCTCACCGAGGGATTGTGCACTGAATAGCCAAAGCCAGCCCATTTCCTGGGATGCTAGCATTTCGTATGCCTCTCGCGTCATAGCCGACCGGAATGCGCGACCTCACGGAAACCTCCGTCCCCAGACTGTATTCCGGGCTGCGGACGGCGCAGCTTTTCTGCTATACTCCCGGCAAGGGTTCCTGCCGGGGGAGTGTCCGCCGGCAACCTTGAAGAATTATCTTTCCCAGCGCCGGGTCCCGTGCCAGGCTCTGCCCTAAACGTCGAGGCGGTTCGATGCGTGAGATTGCGGTCGTGGGTGGCGGTCCGGCGGGTGCCATGTGCGGGGAACGATTGGCCCGCGCGGGTTACGATGTCACGATTTATGACGAGCATCTGGCCTGGGAAAAACCCTGCGGCGGCGGCCTGACGCACAAAGCCATTCAGGCTTATCCCTTCCTGCTGAGCGGTCCTCATCCCAAAAAATTAATTCGCACCGTGGAGCTGATTTCCAGCAAGGGACATCGCGCGCATCTGGATCTGGAACAGCCCATCGTGATTTACTCGCGCACCGTGCTCAACGGTCTGCTGCTGGAACGCGCCGAGGCCGCGGGGTGCCGCGTGGTTCGCTCGCGCGTGAATCAGATTGACGCCGGCGGGGCGCGCGCCAGCCTGGCGATCGGCGAATCGCGCGTGGAGGCCGATTTCGCGGTTATCGCGGCGGGCGCCCGCAATTCCCTGCTGCCCAGCACGCGGCCGCTGGCGCGCGGCGACCTGGAAATGACGCTCGGCTATTTCGTTCCCGCGCAGGCCGAGGGAATTCGCGTGAAATTTCTGCGGCGGTTCGAGGGATATCTCTGGTCGTTCCCGCGCTGCGATCATCTTTCGGTGGGCATCTGCGGCAGCATGGCGCGGCACACCAGCCAGGAACTCCGGCGGCACCTGCACGCGTTCATGGCCGAGGAAAAGATATCGCGAGACGGCGCAACCTTCTACAGCCATGTCCTGCCGTCTCCGCAGCGCCAGACGCTTTCCTCGCGGCGCGTGGTGGGCCGCAATTGGGCGCTGGTGGGCGACGCCGCCGCCTGGGTGGATCCAATCACCGGGGAGGGCCTGTATTACGCGCTGCGCTCGGGGGATTTGCTGGCCGAGGCCATAATCGCCGGGAAAGCGGCGGAGTATCCGGCGCGGGTGCGCAAGGCGTTTTCCGCCGACCTGGAATTTGCGACGCGGATCGCGCGAAGGTTTTACCGCGGGCGGTTTCTGGGCGGAGCGGTGGCCACGCGCATGATCCAGTTCATCGAACGCAGCCCGACGTTTCGCGCGTTGATGGCCGATGTGTTCGGCGGCGCGCAGGATTATTGCAGCCTGAAGCGGCGACTGTGGGCGCAATGCGGCACGACGCTGACCGAAGTGGTTGGAAGCCTGGTGAAAAGCCGGCCCGCACTGGCCAAGAGCGCGCCGGCGGCCGGCACGGAAAATATTCCATGAGCGATGCCGGGCGGCGGGAAGATCGAGCCCGGCCTGGAAGGCAGCATCGAGCGCGATGTTGCCCAGGAATGGACCCTGGTGCACTACGATCCGAGATTGCCGGCCGTTTTTTCCACTCCGGCCATGATCGGGTTGATGGAAATCGCGGCTTCGCACACGATCCAGCCTTTGCTTCCTCCCGGCGCATTGACCGTCGGCACGCGCATCGAAGTCGACCATCTCAAGGCCGTGCCGGCCGGCGTTGTGGTCGTGGCCAATGCCAAATTGGCGAAGTAAACGGGCGGCGCCTGATTTTTGACGTGGAAGTGATTTGCGGCGCCGATGTGATCGGACGAGGGCGCGTGCACCGCGCGATCGTCGACCACGCCCGGTTTCACGCGATCGCCTCGGACATGACCTCCCACCGCTTAAACACACCTGCAGAGCACACGGCAAAACGCACTTTGAGATTGAGAAAGGAAAATTAATATGCGGAACGCCGCGCCACGGCTTTGCGCGGGGGCGGAGGAATGACGGTGGCCATCTTGCGGATCATGGCCAGGACCAGGCGTTTGTCGCCGTCGGAAAGCGTGGTGCTGTATTTTTTGATTTCGGAAAGGAAGCGGATTTCGTCCTCGGAAAGTTCGCCGAGCATTTTTTGGGTGTCGCGGTCGCGCGGGGTTTCAGCGCCGGGAAAAAAATCGGCCAGGGCGATTTCCATGGCCTCGGCGATTTTTGCAAGGGTTTCCAGCGACGGCACGGTGTGGCCGTTTTCGACGCGGGAGAGATAGCAGCGCAGCAAGCCGGTTCTGCGCTCGATATCGCCCTGCGAAAGGCCGCGCTGGCCGCGATAACTGCGGATTACTTCCCCAATATTTACTTTCGGTTTTTCTTTTGGCACGGGCTCCACACCTTCCAGACCCGCGGGTATATTACGCAGCGGAACACGGACGCGCAAGACTTTTCTTATTTTTGCGCAAAACTCTTCCTATTCCGGGCCTTCTTTCGGCGCGGTTTATCGTTCGTTAATATAGGACGCGGGCTATAAAACGGTAACGGCAGGGGGAGGTTTCGCAGGACATGATAGTGCGGAGGTCCCGCCCGAGTGGGTGAAGGAGCCTGGTCTTGGCTACGGAGCGCCTGCCTTCAGGCGGTTATTTTGAAGCCGGGCCCATAGCCGCCAGAAGGCGGGCGATACTGTGTGCTCGCGATTCCGGGTTCTTTGCCGCAATCGCCGGGCGCAATCACCTGCCCGCGAATTGTCGGATGTGCGAGGCCAGTCAAGCAGTTGGTTGGAAAGGCCTTGTAGGTCAGGGCCGCGAAACGGGCAGGTTGACGCGAAATTCGGCGCCGCGATCCGGCAGGTTGGCCGCCTCGATCGTGCCGCCATAGGCACCGACAACCGCTTTGCAAATGGCGAGGCCTAACCCGAATCCGCAGGTCGAGCGCGCCGGATCGGATTGTCCGCGGCGAAAACGCTCGAAAATATGCGGCAGATCAGCCGGGGCGATGCCCGGCCCGGAATCCCGCACGGAGACTTGCGCCGTGGCGCCTGGGCCCTGCTGCAAACGCATGGTTACCGCCGAACCCGGCGGGCTGTTCTGCACCGCATTTTCCAGCAGATTCATCCAAATCAATTCCAGGTCTTCGGGATCGCCGGGGATAGAAAAGTGGAGCGGGAGCCTCCAGGTGGAGCGCCACTCCGCGCTCTTCGGCCATCGCGTGAATGCGCGCAACGGCCGCTTCGCAGGATGCGGCCAGGTCCACGGCAGCCCGATTCGGGCCGCGCGCCTTCCGGCCGATCTGCTCGATGCGCGCCAGGCGCAACATCCGCTCCAGCAAATTTTCCAGGCGCGCGCAATCCTCCAGCAGATCTTCGAGACCGATCTGGTATTCGCGCTGCGTTCGCGGACGCTGCAGAAGCAACTGCAGCGCGGATTTGACGATGGCCACCGACGTTTTCAGTTCGTGCGCGGCATCGCTGGTAAAATCGCGCTGCTGCCGGAAGGCTGTTTGCAGCCGCGACAGGGCCGCCTCGACGGATTCGGTGAGCGGCAAAATTCTTGCGGCAGCGCGACGCCGGAACGGCGCGCTGAATTTCCAATTCTTTGCGGAAATTTCGTTCGCCTGCCCTGGCCAAATCGCGAAGTGGCTCCAGGCCTCGGCGAACGGTCCGGATCACAAACACGTTCGCCAGGATCAAAACAAGCACGACCCGGCCCGCGCCCGCGTAAATTGCCGGCCTCGACGCCGCGCGTACCTAACGGCCACCATGACCAGAGCAACCGCAAGCGCCATTTGGGCGGCAAGCGAGGCCGAGGATCACTCGGCGCGCGATCGAATATGTGTTTACGTTCATGGCCGTGGATGGCACATCCGGCGGGGGGATTCTTTCGGGGCTCGGTTTCCGTTCCCTCGGAGCCTGGCCGGGGGGAACGCGGGGTCTCGGGTTCGCGGAGACTCAGACTCATCGGCCCGGCCTGGCCTCCTCGACCCCGGCGCCCGGCCGCAAGACATATCCATGGCCGCGCACGGTGTGGATCAATTTTACGGCGTTGGAATCGTCGATTTTGCGGCGCAAACCGGAAATGTACACTTCGATGACGTTGCTGAATTTTTCCCAGTTGTAGTCGTACAGGTGTTCGAGAAGTTCGGTCTTGGAGACCACCGCGCGGGGACGGTGGGCCAGATACTCCAGAACGCGGTACTCCATGGGAGCAAGGGCGATTTCCTGGCGACCCCGCCGCACGGTTCGCTCCACCGTATCCATTTCCAGGTCGGCCAGGGAAATTACCGGGGCGCGCTGGCCGGTGCCGCGGCGGATCAGGGCCTTGGCGCGGGCCAATAATTCTCCCAGGTCGAAGGGTTTCGCCACATAGTCGTCCGCCCCGGCATTGAGAAGCCGGATCACCGACTGCTTTTCGTCTCGCGCGGAAAGCACCAGTACGGGAGTGGCATGGCCGCCCTGGCGATAGCGGACCAGCAAGGTATGGCCATCCAATTTCGGAAGAGTGAGGTCCAGCAAAATCAAGTCGTAGGCGCTGGATTCGGCAAGATAAAATCCTTGCGCGCCGTCCACGGCCACGTCCACCGCATATCCCGCGCTTTCGCGAAACGAACGGGCGATATTTTCCGCCAATCGCCGCTCGTCCTCCACCAGAAGCACCCGCATAACCCCGCCCTTCCCTGCATCCCCACTACGGTCGTGATGCAGGACACCCTGTGAATAGGCGTTTTTTTGACTAAACTTTGAGGGCATTGTACACCGGATCGAAAATTTCCGTATGTGATGTATTTGAATGTTGCTTCTTACGGAGCACGCGGGATTCCGGGGCGATTACTGGAACAATTCGGTAACAAACGGGGAATCTGGGAGGCGGGCGAGTAGCGGTGGAATCGTCCGCAGTGGGCTTGTGTGGTTTTGCAATTGGAATTTATTTCAGCGAAGCGCCTGCGGCCCACAAAACGCGGACAGACAAGAGTGCCTGTCCTACAAACCCATTCCATCATTTCTTTCTGGCGCGGGTCGAGAGGCGGGCTTTGCGGCGCGTCTCCCGCTTCGCGGTAACGGCGGCGCTCTTCCGCCGTTTGCAGGATCAGCGGGGGGACCGGAGACGGTTTGCCCGAATCGTCGAGCGATACGAAGGTAAGAAATGCCTTGGTGGTGTGTTTGCGGACTCCGGCCAGCGGAATCTTCCGAGAAAACTTTCACGCCCACTTCCACCGAAGTGTGGAACGCGCGATTGACTTGCGCTTCGAGGACGATGAGATCGCCGACGCGCACGGGATTCAGGAAATCCAGATGATCGACCGATGCCGTCACCACCTGGCGGTGGCAATGGCGGTGCGCGGCGATCGCGCCGGCGATGTCGATCAAGTGCATGACGCGGCCGCCGAGAATGTTCCCCAGCAGATTGGCGTCCTGGGGGAGGACAAGTTCGGTCATTTCCGTGCGCGACGCGCTGACGGGACGGCCGTTCGAGCTTGTTTTGCCGAGCGCGTTTGTTCGCGGCGGCGGATGGTTTCATGGACGGGTCAGGCTCCCGTCTGGAATTTGGCGTTCGGTCGCCATGGCGAATATACTATGCGCCTGACCATGACCCAACCACAGAAGAAAACACGCCGCCAGATGCTGGAAGAATTTGTGGCCGCAAAGCCCAACGACGCGTTCGCGCGATACGGGCTGGCCATGGATTGCGCCAATGCCGGAGATTCGGCCGCTGCCGACGAACATTTCCAGGCGCTGCTCGCAACGAACCCCGATTACGTGCCGGATATTTTCAGTACGGGCAATTTCTGGCGCGGACGGGACGCACGGAGGAAGCGCGCACGGCGCTCAATACCGGAATCGCCGCCGCGCAACGCACCGGAGACGCGCACGCATTGTCCGAGATGCAAACGGCGCTTGCGGAGCTGGGTTGAAACGCACGTCGACCTGATTTGTGTTGTCAGAGCCCTTAGGGGCGGAAAGAGTTATTTGAGCCAGCCCTACAGGCTTCTTATCTCCCTGTGCTCGTGTCCGCCCCTCCCGGGGCGGGCCACGCTATGCGTCCCTACCGGGATCCGACCCACTGAATTCGACAACCCGCACAGGCAAGCTTTGAGAACCTACCTGTGTTGAACACGGACCGTTACTAAGCGGCGTCATCGGTTTCCTGGCGCGCTTGCCCGGGTACTTCCCCGATGCTAGCTTCCTTAAAGCGATTCTCTTCATGGAGACTGGCAGACTATGGCACTGAGCATCGACGATCTGCTGCGCCGCGCCGTTGAAACCAAGGCGTCCGACCTTCATCTGAAGGTGGGCAACCATCCCTATCTGCGCATCGACGGGCAGCTGATGCCGCAGACCGATGTGCCGCGCGTTACTCCGGAAGAAATGCTTTCCATGGCGTTCAGCATGATGACCAACCGCCAGAAGCAAAAATTCAAGGAGACCGCGGAACTCGACATGGCCTACGGCGTGGCCGGGCTGGGGCGCTTCCGCGTGAACGTGTTCCAGCAGCGCGGCAACGTCGGGATGGTGCTGCGCGTCATTCCGACGAAAATTCGGACGATCGAGGAACTCGATCTGCCGCACGTGATCGAAACGATTTGCGAGGAGCAACGCGGGCTGGTGCTGGTGACGGGGACGACCGGTTCGGGCAAATCCACCACGCTCGCCGCGATGATCGACCGCATCAATACTTCGCGGTCCGATCACGTGATTACCATCGAAGACCCCATCGAATTCCTGCACCGCGACAAGAAGAGTTTCATCAACCAGCGCGAAGTGGAAGTCGACACCGCCAATTTTTCCACCGCGCTGCGCGCCGGGCTTCGCCAGGACCCGGACGTCATCCTGGTCGGCGAAATGCGCGACCTGGAAACGATCGCCACGGCACTGCTGGCCGCGGAAACCGGGCATCTGGTCTTTTCCACATTGCACACGCTGGACGCGACCGAAACGATCCAGCGCATCATCGCCGTCTTTCCGCCGCCCGAGCAGAAACAGATCCGCCTGCAGATGGCCGCCACGCTAAAGGCCGTCATCAGCCAGCGCCTGGTGCGCCGCGCCGATAATAACGGCCGCGTTCCCGCCGTCGAAGTCATGATCGCGACCGCTTACATCCGGGATTGCATCATCAATCCGGACAAGACGCGCCTGATTCATGACGCCATCGCCGCCGGCACCAGCCAGTACGGCATGCAGACGTTCGACCAGTCGCTGTTCGATCTCTATACCCGCAACCTGGTTACCTACGAAGAAGCCCTGATGCGCGCCTCCAACCCGGACGATTTCAAGCTGCGCATCCAAGGTATCCGCTCGGCCTCCGATTCGGCGCGCGAAGAGATGGAACGCACCATGACCGAGTTCGAGGGCTTCAGCCGCAGGTAGGCACTCGCCAATTTCAGATCTTTCTGCACAGGCTTCAGGCTGTGCGATTCCGTAAATTCAACCCATTACCAAACAGAATCGTACACCGCATAGGCTGAAACCTGTGCCACCGGCGTACTGCCTTGTTACCTGCCTCCTTGCCTCCTTGCTTCCCTGCCTCTATGCTTCCCGCATGCGCAAAGCTCCGCGAAAGCTTTCCAGCGAAACTGATCTATACACGGCCGCGATCAATGGACTGGCGCGGCGCGCCTACTCGGTGCATGACATGCGCGTGTATCTGGAGCGGTCGGGCGGAGGATAAGGAAGCGGTCGGCACGGTCATGAGCCGGCTGAAGGACCACAAATATCTGGATGATGCGCGGTACGCGAAGCAATTTGTGCGGATGCGGTCGGAATTGCGAAAGCAAGGGGCGTTCCGCATCGCGCGCGATCTGCGCGCCCACGGCGTGCCCGACCGGCACATCGAAGCGGCGCTGGCCGAGCGCGCGGCGGAAGCGGATGACGGCGCGACGGTGCGCGCGCGGCTGACCCGGCGCCTGAAGACGTTGCGCGGGCCGCTGGATGAACGCAAGAAGGCTTCGCTCTACCGCAGCCTGCTCCGCGCCGGATTTTCCAGCGATACGATTCGGCGGGAATTGCGCGCGGTGGCGAATATCGTGGTGGATGAATTTCCGGACGCGCCGCTGAAGAGTCCTGAAAATTCCGCAGCGCCTTTCTCCTCGCGGGCTGCAGCAGGGAACGAAAACAAATCGCACAATTGTGCAATCCGAACCCTCCCGCTGCGAGGAATCTTTCGGCGTTTGAACGCCAAAGAAGGGCATTCTTACCCAAGGAGCCTGTTCGGAATGACGACGTAAGACAGGTTTTCCCTGGCGTGGCTAGCCTCGGCCACGTAAATCCGATTCGCCCGTAACGCTGACCGCACTGCCGCGCTGGAAACCCTGTCCTTTGGTCCAATTGCGTGGCCGAGGCCTCCCAGTTACGCTTAATTCCCAGCCAAATTACGTCGGAGGAACCCTTGAAATCGAGAAAATGGCTTGCCCTGGCTGTGCTGCAGCTTTCTCGTTGCCCGGAACCGCCGCGTTTGCCGATAAGCATGACCACGGTCACGGTCACGACCACGACGATGGTCACTGGAGGGACAAACACAGGGACCATGACGATGACGACGACCGCCGCGGATATGGCTTCGCCGATCACGATCGCAGACGAAATGCGCGACTGGTACGCCGCCAATCACCGGCACCTTCCGCCGGGACTTGCCAAGAGAGACCGTTTGCCTCCCGGTCTTGGAAAGCCAGCTTGTGATTCGCGGCACGCTTCCCGTCGGCTTGGAAGCGCACATTGCCCCGATCCCGGTGGACCTGGACCGCCAATTGCCGCCGCCACCGCCCGATTGCGAACGCGTCGTGGTCGGCGGACACATCGTGCTGATGAATCGCAGGACGAAAATCGTTCTGGATATTTTCCACTTCGAGTAGGGAGATTGCCGCGAAAGTCCTGGTAGGGCAGGCGCTCTTGCCTGTGTGTGCGTACCTCGGCGGCGGTTCGCGTCGGACAGACAAGAGTATCTGTCCTACTTGATTCCCGATCGCGTGCAAACTGGACTGTTCGACTTGGGAGATTTTGAGGAAGAAATTCTTAAGCCGGTGGGAAGCCGTTCGCTACTCGACACCAGCGGGAAACCCGGACAGAAATTTGAATTTAGCGAGCGCCTACGCGGCGTTCGCCGCCTGCCCTTGCCAGCCTTTGAGGCACGCGCGGGTGGTTCTCTTTTCCCGCGTCAGAACGATCTTGTCTTCTCGCGCGAGCCAGCCGATGGCCCAGTCGAAGACAGGCGCCTCGGCCGCAACCTCCTTCTTCAGCCTGGTCAGCGTCATTTCGCCGTTCGCTTCCAGGGTGTGCCAGATGGAGCCTGCTACCTTGCCGATTTCCTCGTTCATTTCAGTCTACCCTCTCCTTTCCAAATTCCTGTTTTCCAGGATTTCGATGGCGCTGGCCTGCACGGGCGCCAGCTTGATTTTGCGTTTGCGTTCCCGAACCGCGGCCCGGCCGCGGCGCCGCGGAACATTGCGGCTCGCCTCCGGATCCGGCTGCAATATGAAATGTGAGGATTCTGATCGCGGGGCAGGCCTTCCACGCGGTCCATGAGCACCACGCCCAGGCCCTTGCGATATCCGATCGTGAAGATTTCGCAGCAGCGGCCGCACAGCCAGAAATGCTTCACGGAATGCCAGTGGGCGGGCTGCTGATCCTGGTGCGGATTTTGCTGAAAGCGGAACAGGCGGCCATGATCGCTGTCGAAATCGGAGGAGCACTCAGGATGGGCGCATTTGAGATACATGGTCGTTTCTCGCGGGCTCCACATCCCGGCCCTGGCGGGCGTTCAGCGTCAGAGGAGAGCCGGCAGCCGAGGGCCTGCGATTCGCGCCGTCCTGCTGCGGTTTATCTCACATCACAAATTGAAGATACGCATCTGTTCGTGACTCGGTCAAACTCAATTAAATGATCCATAGCATCGGCTATCGGCGAGGGGACGTGTATCGTTGATATATGTGGCCGCGGCGCCAAGCGCGCGTTGCGGTGTCGCCACGCTCTGCGATAATGTTTTGCCCGAGAAGTTTTATCGTCGGGATGAAATTCCTATTCCACATAAACACAGGTGGCACGCCTGGACTCGAATGGTATTTCACGAGTCACCAGTCACAAGTCACCAGTCACGGAATTTGAGGTCCTCTTGCTGAGCGGCAACGACATCCGCGCCACATTTCTGAAATTTTTCGGCGACCGCGGGCACCGCGTGGTGCGCAGTTCCTCGCTCGTGCCGGTAAACGACCCCACGCTGCTGTTCACCAACGCGGGGATGAACCAGTTCAAGGACGTCTTCCTGGGCCTGGAGCAGCGCGACTACACGCGCGCCACGACCTCGCAGAAATGCGTGCGCGCCGGGGGCAAGCACAACGACCTGGAGAATGTCGGGTTCACCAACCGGCACCACACGTTTTTTGAGATGCTGGGGAATTTTTCGTTTGGGGATTATTTCAAGAAAGACGCTGTCGCCTACGCCTGGGAACTGATTACTTCCCCGCAATGGTTTGGAATTCCGGTCGACAAAGCTCACGTTCACTGTGTTTGGCGGCGCGGAGATTGCTCCCGGCAAAACTCTTGGCATTGACGAAGAGGCGCGGGAACTGTGGATTGCCGCCGGAGCGCCGCGCGACCGCGTGGTTCCCGTCCCCGGGCTGAAGGAAAATTTCTGGGCCATGGGCGATACCGGTCCTTGCGGGCCGTGCAGTGAGATTCATTACGACATGGGCCCGGCGGCGTCCGACAAGGGGCATACCGACTGCAAATTCGGGTGCGAATGCGGGCGGTACGTGGAGATCTGGAATCTGGTGTTCATGCAGTTCAA
Organism: Terriglobia bacterium; assembly: GCA_963779275.1. Taxonomy (GTDB): domain Bacteria; phylum Acidobacteriota; class Terriglobia; order Acidiferrales; family UBA7541; genus Palsa-360. The sequence goes on along the minus strand of CAVZXL010000007.1, from coordinate 595,702 downwards.
TCGCGACGATTCGGGGACGGTTGCGCCTCTGCCGAAGCCTTCGATCGATACGGGCGCGGGGCTGGAGCGGCTGGCGGCGGTGCTGCAGGGAAAGATCAGCAATTTTGATACGGATTTGTTTGTGCCGCTCATTGAGCGGGCGGGAGAACTCACGGGCACGCGTCCGGGAAAATCAGCGAGGAGCGACGCTTCCCTGCGCATTATTGCGGATCACGCGCGCGCAACAACATTTCTGATTTCCGATGGAGTCATGCCTTCAAATGAAGGCCGTGGCTATGTGCTGCGTAAGATTCTGCGGCGCGGAATGCGTCACGGTCGATTGCTCGGGGCTGCATCGACCGTAGTCATGGCTGAGATGGTCCACGCCGTTCGTAAAGCTATGAATGTGGCGTATCCAGAACTGCACGAACCCTCAGCGGCCCACGTGCCCGAAATCGTCTTATCGGAAGAAAACGCGCTTCGCACACACATTGGCAATCGGTGTGAAGTACCTCGACGAAGACTTGGATCGCGTTTTGAGCGAAAAATCAGAAGCCTATTCGAACACACACAAGCGAGCAGGAATGGTGGGGGAACCCCACACTCCTTATTCAGGCAATCTAGCATTCAAACTATACGACACTTTCGGTTTGCCGCTTGATTTTATTGAAGAAGCGTGTCGCGACCGTGGGATTATCTTCGATGACCTTAGGATTACGAACGCGCACTTGACTGAGCAACGCACTCGAGCTCGCGCCTCTTGGAAAGGCGGGCACAAGGGCGTCGCCAATCCGGTCTATGGAAAACTGGCGGAGACGATTTCGCACGGAGCCCGATTTTTATTTTGGGACGACCGCGAAAAACCGGCGGATCGAAGCGATTGTCACCAAAGACGGCGCGGTAAACGAGCTGCCGGCGGGCGCGGAGGGCGAAATTGTTCTGGACCGCACTGTGTTTTACGCCGAATCCGGCGGACAGGTTTCCGACATCGGGACGCTCTGGAACAACGAGCATACGATGCAGATCGCCGAAGTGCGCGGCGCGTATTATCCGGTCTCGGGGTTGATCGCGCACCGCGTGGTGGCGAAGGAAAAACTTGTGGTGGGCGATCTGGTCGCGGGAGACGCGGACGGGGCGCGGCGCGAGCACATCAAGCGGAATCACACGGCGACGCACCTGATGCACGCGGCGTTGCGCAATATTCTGGGGACGCACGTGAAGCAGGCCGGGTCGCTGGTCGAGCCGTCGCGCCTGCGGTTCGATTTCTCGCATTTTGCGGCGATCGACGCCGCCGAATTGCGGGACATCGAGCAGCAGGTGAACGACGAAATTCTATTGAACAGCGAAATTCAGACCAACGTCACCACCATCGACGACGCGCTGGCTTCCGGGGCGCTGGCTTTTTTCGGCGACCGCTATCCGGAGCAGAACGTGCGCGTGGTGACGATTCCCGATCCCTCGGCGCCGCGCGGATTTTACAGCAAGGAACTTTGCGGCGGCACGCATGTTAGCCGCACCGGCGACATTGGCGTTTTCAAAATTGCCGTGGAGCAATCCGCCGCCGCGGGAGTGCGCCGCATCGAGGCCATCACCGGGTCCGCGGCCCTCTCCGACTACCAGCGCGCGCGGCAACTGCTCGGAGAGATCGCCACGCGGCTTGCCGCGCCCGAGGACCAGCTTGCCGCGGCCATCGAACGCATCGAGCAGTCGCAGCGGCAGATGGAAAAGCAGCTGGAAACCTTGAAACGCAAGGGCGCGATGTCGAAACTCGACGATCTGGCCTCTCAATCGCGGCTTATCAAGGGCGTTAAAGTCATTTCCGCGGAACTGGAAGGCGTGGACCGCGAAACCATGCGCCAGCTGGTGGATAGCCTGCGGCAGAAGCTGGGTTCCGGGGTGGTCGTCCTGGGGACGATCGAAGACGGCAAAGTGGCCCTGCTGGCCGGGGTGACCAAGGACCTGACCTCTAAGTTGCACGCAGGAAAGATCATACAGGCTACGGCCAAACTGGTGGGCGGATCCGGCGGCGGCAGGCCCGACTTGGCAGAGGCTGGCGGAAAAGACACAACTGGCCTAAAATTGGCCCTTGACCACGTATACCTCCTGATCGACCAATCGCTATAATTTCAATCGCGCCAGAACGTTCCGGGCGAAGCCTGCTTCGTCCAGTCGCGAGATGTAGTGAAAACCACAGGTGACGGCTCGATTTGGGGCCCTCCTCGACTCAGGCAGCTGAATCTTGCTGCCTTCCCAGAACGGATCAGGTGCGAATCCAGATTTCGGGTGACGGCATGTGCCGACCCATGGGGCCCGCCAGACAATGACGCGCACACTGATCCAATTCGGTGGTTATCTTATTGGGGATGCTGGCCTTGTGCACGATTCCAGCACAAGCCCAGATTGTCTCGTACCTGGATTCCAGCGGCAAACGCGTGTTCATCAACGCCGATCCGCCGGGCGTCGTAAGCTCCGGCCAGGAAGGCGGCGGCCATGCCCGCCGGGTTTCACCAGGATTTCGCTGCGCAGCGGGCAAGAGTTCGTCCTTTGCTACTCCGGAATTATCGGCCGCGGCGCTGGCCAATCGGGCGAAGATCGAGGAGATGATCCGCGAGGTTTCCGCTCGTTATCGGGTGGACCCGGCGCTGGTGCGGGCGGTGATCGAGACGGAATCGCATTATAATTCGACGGCGCGCTCGAACCGCGGGGCGCTGGGGCTGATGCAGCTGGTGCCGCAGACCGCGCAGCAATTGGGGGTTAGTAACGCGTTGGACCCAAAGGAAAATTTGGATGGCGGAGTTCGCTATCTTCACAGCCTGCTGGAGAGGTATAATGGCGACCTCGACAAGGCCCTGGCAGCGTACAACGCCGGGCCGGGCGCCGTGGATCGCGCAGGGGGAGTGCCGCGGATTCGAGAGACGCGCGAGTACGTGCAAAAAGTGACGAATTCCTATTACCGGCCTGGATCCGACCGCCTGCCGCGAAGTTTCGAGGCGCGGCAGCCGATTTATCGCGCGGTGGAGGCGGACGGGCGGGTGGTTTTTACGAACGAATGAGGCAAACCTTGCGGCAGCAAGCCGCTTCAACCCGGCCAAGTTTGCGCGTCCTGTTCGCGACCCTGCTAGTTCTGTCGTTTTTTCCCCTCATCGCATCCGGCAATGACACGACTTCGCCCGAACGGCGCGAAGCGGCGAAAAACCAGTTCGACCGCGCGGAAAAAGCGCGCATGGAACTGGAATCGCAAACCGAAATCAAGCGCTCGCTGAAGGACTACACGGCGCTGGTGCGCGAATACAAGCGCGTCTACCTGATCACGCCGCGGGCGGCGCCGGTGCCGCAGGCGCTCAATCAAGTGGCTGAGCTCTACCGCACGATGGGCGACCTGTTCGACGAAAAATATTATCAATCGTCCATCGATGAGTACCAATTTCTGCTGAAGGAATATCCGACCACGAAATTCCGCGAAGAGGCGCTGCTGGCCATCGCGCACATCGAGCAGGACGATCTGCATGACGCCGCGCTGGCGCAAAAGAGCTACGAGCAGTTTCTGACGCTGCATCCGAAATCGTCCCATGCGGCCGAAGTCGTGGCGCTGCTGGGCGCGATGAAGACGGCGGGCGCGGGCAGCGGCGCGTCCGCTGCCGCAACAGGCGCGAAATCCGCGAAAGCGAAGGCGTCTCCCGACGCGCCGGCTTCGCCCAAGCAGGCCGCCGCGGATAAGACTTCCCTGCCCGCGGACACAAAACCAGACGCCAGGCAAACCGCGATCCAGGTGATGCAGTCCGGCTCCGCGACGCAGAGCGGCGCGGGCGCGCGCGTCTCGCAGATCCGCACGTGGAATGCGGACATGTACACGCGCATCGTGATCGACGTGGGCGCGCAGGTAAAATACCAGGCGGCGCGCATTTCCAATCCGGACCGGATTTATTTCGATATCGAAGGCGCGAAAATCAGCCCGCAACTGCTGCACGCGCCCGTGGACGTGGGAACCGGCGGGTACCTGAAAGACGTGCGCGTGGCGCAGAATCATTCGGGCGTCGTGCGCGTGGTGCTGGAAGTCAATCGCGCCAAGGATTATTCGGTATTTCTGCTGCCCGATCCTTACCGCCTGGTGGTGGATGTGTACGGGAATGCGAGCGCCGCCGAGCAGGCCGCGCGCGCCGCCGCTCCTCCGCCCGGCCCGACGACCGATATTCCGCCCGCGAAAAACGATGTGCCCACCAAGGAAGCGTTGGCGAAGCCCGCCGCGAAAGCCGCCGAGAGGGCCGTGGCCGAGTCCGCGGGGATTCCGCTGAAGGACAAGCCGGCGCCGACAAATCGGCAACCGAAGAGAAACGGCCGCAGCCGATTCCAGCACACCTGCGCCTGCCGCCCCTGCCGCGACGACGCGAAACCCGAGCCGAAGAAAACCGCGAAGCCCACGGACAAAACTGTCGCGAAATCCAGTGCGAATACCGGCGCGCAACCCGCGTCCAGCCAAGAGCAAGACAGAATGCAGCCATCGGAAACTCTGTCCGCCGAGGCGAACACACCTGACATTTCCGGGCCCGGCGGCGGGCGAGTTGAGCGCTGCGCCGGCGAAGAAATCGGCGCGCACGAAGAAATCGGCGCACGATCAGGCCACGGAAATGGGGCCGCCGCCGACTCCCGAGCTGACGCGCGACGGCCAGCATTCGCTGACGCGCGCGCTGGGGCTGAAGATCGGGCGCATCGTGATCGACGCGGGGCACGGCGGCAAGGATACCGGCACGATCGGGCCATCCGGACTGATGGAGAAAGACCTGTGCCTGGACGTGGCTCTGCGCGTGGGAAAACTGATCCAGCAGAAATTGCCGTCGGCGGAGGTGGTGTTCACGCGCGACGATGACACGTTCATTCCGCTCGAACAGCGCACCGACATTGCCAATGACGCGCACGCCGACTTGTTTCTCTCGATTCACGCCAATTCCAGCCAGGACCATCACGCGCGCGGCATCGAAACCTACTATCTGAATTTCACCGGATCGAGCGACGCCATGGAAGTGGCCTCGCGCGAAAACGCGCTGTCGGAAAACGGCGTCCACGATCTGCAGGACATCGTCCAGAAGATCGCGAAGAACGAAAAAATCGAGGAGTCGCGCGACTTCGCCGGGAATTATCCAGGACTCGCTCGCCAAACGCATGGAAGGACTCAATCACGGAGACCGCAACCGCGGCGTGCGCAAGGCTCCGTTTGTCGTGCTGATCGGCGCCAACATGCCTTCGGTGCTGGCCGAGATTTCCTTTATTTCCAATCCCTCCGACGAACAGTGGCTGAAAAAGCCGGAAAACCGGCAGAAGGTCGCCGACGGGCTCTATCACGGAATCGAAAGCTACCTGCAGAGCACCAACAGCCTCGCCAACAACCAGCCGCACCCCGCTCCCGGCAGCCACGCAGGAATAGTGGCGCGATCCGGGAACTCGCAGTAGACTCTTAGCGTCTAATATAAGTGGCCATGAAACGATTCCTCTTCCTGATGGTTGCCGTTCTGTGCTTCGGCGCGGCTGCGCGGGCGGCCGGCACGCCGGCCTGCCCTTCCCGGCTTCTGTTTGGCGCGTGGAGCGCTTCCTCTGCTCCTTCGGTCACGTCTCCGGCACGGCGCTGGATCAACTTCTCGGCGCGAACGCGACGGGCTTCCGCGAATACATCGTGAAATCCATCGAGCAGCGGAACTATGCGCAGGGAAATCAGACGGCGGCCATCACCATGTACCGGTTGCGCGATCCCAGTTCGGCCTACGGCGCGTACACGTTCCTGCGGGACGATTCCATGTCCGTGGCGGACCTGGGGGCGTATGCGAGCGCTTCGCATGAGCGCGCGCTTGATCGTGGTGGGCGAGATGCTGCTGGACGTGACCGTCCCGGCGAAGCAGGCGCGGCCCTCCGATGCGGACTTGAAGCAATTGGCCGACATCCTGAACAAGCAGGCCGATCAGACGCCCTACCCGACGATCGGCGAGCACCTGCCGGAAAAAGACCGCGTGAAGGACTCCGAGCACTATTTCCTGGGGCCGCGGAGTCTGGCGCAATTCGTTCCGCTGGGCACCGACGACTGGGTCGGATTCGATCACAGCGCCGAGACGATCGTGGCGCGCTACAAGATTGCGGGCAAGGAAGAGACGCTGCTGGTGGCGTCCTACCCGACGCAGCAAATCGCGGCCATGAAATTTTCGGGAATGCTGCGGCGGTTTACGTTCGATCCTCCGGGCGCAGTGCCCGCGGGACAGACGGTGCTGTTCGGCAAGCGAGTGAGTTCAATCGTGGCCGTCGTGGTGGGCGCGGAGTCCCGCGACGCGGCCAACAAGATTCTCGACCAGGTGGGATACGAGAGCGCCGTTACGTGGGATGAGCCAAAATCATCGTATACGGAACCCGGCATCGGCCCGATGATCGTCGGGGCGTTCATGGGAACCGGCGCGATCATGATGCTGGCGATTGCCGCGGGAATCGGATTCGGCGGATTTCGGTTGCTGGTGAAAATTTTCCTGCCGAACAAGGTGTTTGATCGTGACAAACAGATCGAAATCCTGCAGTTGGGAATTTCCAGCAAGCCGATCAAGGCAAAGGACTTCTACTAGAAAGCGCGGCAGGCCTGTTGAAAACGCTGCAGGAAAACCTCACCTAACACTTGAATGTATATTTCCAATATCACATTATAAAGCACTTATAGTCGTTTCGTTTCAATCATTTCTCCGCTTGACAAGCCGGATTTCGCCTCTTCTAGACTTCACCGCGAGGACAAAGAGTTCGCGTGCCTACCGCGCATTGGCACTGAACTATTCTCCCCTCTGGAAAGCCCGTCCGCGAAATCGGACGGGTTTTCTGTTTTCGGCATCGCTCCAACTCAAAATTTTAAGTTAATTCGCGAGCGTTGCGGCTTGCGCGGGCGGGATTTGCCTTGCGGGCTAAGAAAATCTGAAAAGCTTTAACACAGAGGACACATAGAACACAGAGGGCACAGAGAAAACCGGAATCACGGGTGGGTGGGCGGGGCGGAGGACCAGGAATCGGGGGCTGGGGTCCAGGTGCGGGTGCGGTAATCGCTCATGGTGAAGGCGACCAGCAGGGCGAACCAGAAAAATGCGGCGACGATGATGATGCGGATCAGGCCGCTGCTGTTGCGCACGTTCATGAAGAACAGGATCACGAGCAGCATTTTGGTGAAGGCGATGGCCAGGGCCACGACGGTGTTGAACGGGCCGAGATCGATGAAGGCGACGCCGGTGGTCAGCAGCGGTGAGGCCGATCAGGCTGAAGAAAATGTAGAGGTACGTCTTTTGCGGCACGATGGTGTGTGACATTAGTAGCGCCCGCCAATGAGATAGAGAAGCGGAAACAGAAAAATCCAGACGATATCCACGAAGTGCCAGTACAGGCCCACGACTTCCACGGGCGCGAAGTAGTGAGAAGTAAAGTCGCCCTTGCGCCCGCGAATCACCAGCCAGATGCAGCAGGCCCATGCCGATGATCATGTGGATGGCGTGCAGCCCGGTCATCGCAAAATAGAAGAAGAAATAGAGCTGCGCGTGCTGCAGGCCGCCGGGGGCCAGATGCGCGAGGACTTCGCCTTCGGGCGCCCAGTCGAGGCCGGGGACGATGTGCTCGACGAATTTCTGGTTGTACTCGTAGGCCTTCACGCCCAGGAACGCGCCGCCCAGGATCAGTGTGGCGATCAGGAAATAGACCAGCGCGCGGCGGTTGCCGGTCTGCGCCGAGCGGACGGCAAGCGCCATGGTGAGACTGCTGCCGAGCAGGACGGCGGTGTTGGCCGCGCCGAGGCGCATATCGAGAATGTGGCTGCCGCCCTCGAACGCGGCGAAGTAGAGCCAGCGATAGATGGCGTAGGCGGCAAACAGGCCGCCGAAGAACATGATTTCAGTGACCAGGAAAAGCCAGATGCCGAGGAAGTCGGATTCCTGCTGCTGCTCGAGGTCCTCGAACTGGTGCGCGAGGCCGGCGTGATGCGCCGTGCAGGTGCGCGTCAACGTCACTCATGGCCGGCCTCCTCTTCCGCGTAGGCGTACGCTTCTTCGGTGACCACGGGAATTTCCGTGAAATTTTCGGTGGGAGGCGGCGAAGGCGTTTGCCATTCCAGGCCCGTGGCGCCCCAGGGATTGGGCTCGGCAATGGGGCCGTAGCGCATGGACCAGAAAAGATAAATCAGGGGAATCAGGTAGCCGACGCCGAGAACGGTGGCGCCGGCGGAAGACATGACGTTGAGCACTTGAAATTCCGCCGGGATAGAACGCGTAACGGCGGGGCATGCCCAGGTATCCGAGGATGAATTGCGGGAAGAACGTGAGATTGAAATCCGATAAAGATGATGGCCGCCGCGAGCGCCGCCCAGCCGTTGGGATATTTGCGGCCGGAAATCTTCGGCCACCAGAAATGGATCCCGCCGAGATAACCCATCACCGCGCCGCCGACCATGATGTAGTGAAAGTGGGCGACGACGAAGTAGGTGCCGTTCAAGTGCACGTCGGTGGCGAGCGAAGCCAGGAACAATCCGGTGAGGCCGCCCATGGTGAACAGGCCGATGAAGCCCATGGCGTAGAGCATGGGGGCGTCAAACGAGATGGAACCTTTGTAGAGCGTGGCGGTCCAGTTAAAGACCTTGATGGCCGAAGGAATGGCGACCAGAAAGCTCAGCATCGAGAAAATGATGCCGGCGTAGACGGATTGGCCGGTGACGAACATGTGGTGTCCCCAGACCAGAAAGCCGAGAACGGCGATGGCCACGCTGGAAAACGCGACGATTTTGTAGCCGAAAATGCGCTTGCGCGCGAAGCAGGCGATGATTTCGCTGACGACGCCCATGGCCGGAAGAATCATGATGTAGACGGCGGGATGGGAATAGAACCAGAACAGGTGCTGGAACAGGAGCGGATCGCCGCCCAGAGCCGGGCTGAAGATGCCGACGTGGAACAGATGCTCCAGCGCCAGCAGGAAGATGGTGATGGCCAGCACCGGAGTGCCGAGCACCATGATGATGCTGGTGGCGTACATGGCCCAGAGAAACAGCGGCATGCGGAACCAGGTGAGGCCCGGGGCGCGCATCTTGTGAATGGTGACGATGAAATTCAGCCCCGTGAGAATGGAGGAGAACCCGGTGATGAAAACGCCGATAGCGACGGCCGTGACCTGCGTGTTCGAGTAGGTGCTGCTGTAGGGCGTGTAAAACGTCCATCCGGTATCGACGCCGCCGGCGATCGCGGAATATAGCGTGAACAGGCCGCCGACAATGTAGATGTACCAGCTGAGCAGGTTGAGCTTGGGAAAGGCCAGGTCGCGCGCGCCGACCATCAGGGGCACCAGGAAATTGCCGAGCACGGCGGGAATCGAAGGAATCAGGAAAAAGAAAATCATCACCACGCCGTGCAGGGTAAACAGTTTGTTGTAGGTTTCCGGCTGGACGAGGGCGCCCTGCGGCTCGACCAGTTGAATGCGCATGAGGACGGCGAACGAGCCGCCGACGATAAAGAAGAACGTGATCGAGACCAGATACAGCAGCGCGATGCGCTTGTGGTCCAGCGTGAACAGCCACGACTTCCAGCCGTAGTCGGCGTTCAGATAATTTCGCGGTGCGTGCACGCGTGGTTCCAGCGTGGCCGTGCTCATTTCTTCCCCTCTTCCTTTGGCTTTGGCGGTTGCGACTTGCCCAGATACGCGAGTATAGGCGATCAGATTGCCGATTTGTTCCTCGGTGAGCTGCCCCTGGAAAGACGGCATGATGGGAACGAATCCGGCCACGACCTTGGCGCGGGGAGCCAGGATGGATTCGCGCATGTAAGCGTCGTCGGCCAGAACGGATTCGCCGGTGGTGAGTTTGACCTGATTCCCATAGACGCCGAGCAGGGACGGACCGGGGCCCGAGCCGTCGGCCAGATGGCAGGTGCCGCAGCCCTGCTGCTGAAACAGCTTTTCGCCGGCAGCCTCGGGCGATTCTCCCTGGCACGCTTCCGGCCAGCCAGCGCTCGTATTCGTCGGGCTCCATGACGATCACCGAGCCGATCATCCCGGCGTGGAAGGCGCCGCAATACTGGGCGCAAAACAGGTGGAAGGTGCCGAGCTTGGTGGGCTCAAACCACATGGAAGTGTAGCGGCCCGGCAGAACGTCTTTTTTGACGCGGAATGCCGGAACGAAGAAATCGTGGATGACGTCTTCCGAAGTCATGGTGAGCTTCACGGGACGGCCCAGGGGCACGTGCAGTTCGTTGATCTCGCGCTGCCCTTCCGGGTGCTGCGACCTTCCACATCCACTGCTTGCCGGTCACGAAGATTTCCATGGCGCCCTTGGGCGGCTCGGCGTTGCGGACGTAGAGGCTCGAACTCCAGACGAAAATCACGGCCACGATGAGCGTGGGAATCGCGGTCCACAGGATTTCCAGGGGAAGAGATCCTTCAATGGCCTTGGGGCGCTCGCCGGGAGAGCGGCGGCGGTACTTGATCATGAAATAAAAAATGGTGGCGAAAATAACGGTGGAGAAAAACACGGTGAGCGCGGTCAGGAAAAGGTAGAGATAGTCGACCGACTGCGCGACCGTGGAAGCCTGTTCGGGTTGAAATGGAAAACCTTGCATCACAATTCCGTCCTCATGAAAGCCTTTGCGGCGGAATTCGCCGCGTGCGAAGCCACAGAGTTCCGGCGATCGCGCCGGAACATCACGAACATGAAAATTCCCAGAACCAGAAGGGTCAATGCGCCGCCGGCGCGGACGATATTCATAACGACCATGCCGTATTTGCCCGGTTTCCGGATCGTACTGGTAGCAGAACAGCATGGCCTGGTCGGTGAGCGTGCCGATCTTTCCGCTGGAGGCGTCCACCAGGCCGAGGCGGAAATCGCGCGCGGAATAAATCACGCCGTAAAAATAGCGGGACATCGCGGCCATCGGGAGTGAGCAGCATGATGGCCGCGGCGTGCGCGAACTGGTTGATGGCCGGGTCATAGGCGTAGTGAAAACCGACCGCCCTGGTCAGCGCGTTGATGGAGGCGGCGTCGCCGGTCAGGAAATGCCAGTATTGCGCGGCGCCGGGGCGGCCGAATTGCCGATATTGCGCGGTGTAGACATCGCGTTTGGCGCTGGCCACGTCCGGGGTGTCCTTGGGATCGAAGCTCACGGAAATGGCGTCGTAGTCTTTGCCGAGGGTGAGCGAACTGGCCTGCATGGTGTGCAATTCCCCGTTCAGGACTTCGGTGCACAGCGCGGGGCAATTGAAATAGACCAGCGAAAGAACGATGGGCCTGGCGCCGAAGTAATCGCCGAGACGGACTGCGTTTCCCATCTTCATCGCGGAAACGCCAGATCCGCGGGGATTTGCGCGTTGAGATTTTGCGAGATGCTGACTTCGCGCAGAATCGGGGGCGCGCCGAATTCATCTGCGCGCGCGAAGGCGCCGCGGCCAGCGCGATGGCCGCAAGGCAGGAGGCCACGATGGTTTTCGCGATCTTCCATTTCGCGCTCATCGTTTTCGCGAGCATTGTTCTTTGCCCCCATTCGCGGCGGGCTCGGAGGGCTTGGCCGCATCAGCCGGCTTGGCGATTCGGGGGCGCGGTCTGGCCCTGGACGGGCAAACCTTTCTTGACAAGAATATCCATGGCCTGGTCGATGGGAACGCTGACGATGCCCTTTTCGCGGTTCACCCAGGAATAGGTTTCCAGATTGTCGCTGCTGGGCTTCGCGGTATTTCAGCCAGTCCTCGCGCGGGGTGACCTGAACTGCGGCCCCTGCGGCAGCGGCCGGGTATCGGCGAAGGGAGAAGCAGCGGCCTCTTCCTGATCGTGCGCCGACAAAATAGCGGAACATTCCCCAGGGAAACCAAGGCGGTAACACCAGGATCACGGCCAAGATCACCAGGAAATTGAGCACGCCGCCGGTATTGGCGTCGCGGGTTTCGTAGCCCGGAGAAGCGTTGGGACTGCCGTGAGATTTATCCATGTCCGGCGGCATGTTGCGCCACTCCTTCCATGCGGGGATCGTGAACCGGAAGAACCGGCGCCTTCTGCAACTGCCAGATGAAATAAGCGAACCAGATTCCGCCGAAGCCGAGCGGGAGCGCGACGTTCATCCACGTCAGGCGCACGTTGCCGCCGCCGAACGCGGGCAGCACCATCCAGAACATGTCCACCAGGCGCATCAGGAGAACCACTCCGGCGACAATCAGCAGCGAACGCTTGCGGCGCTTGACGTGGCGGAACAGCAGAAGGAAAAACGGCAGCGCGAAATTCAGCACGACCAGCAGCAGGCCGACGTGCCCCCAGGTTCCCTGCATGCGGCGCAGGTACCAGGGAATTTCCGTCGGTGAGGTTGCCGCCCCAGATGATCAGGAACTGCGAAAATTCCATATAGGCCCAGAGCATGACGAAGGTGAGCAGGAAGCTGCCGAGATCCTGATAGTGAGCGGGCTGCACGGAACGCGAGAGCGGCTCGCGATCGGAAAGCCAGATCAGGACGGCGATGGAAAAGGCCATGGCGGCCAGCGCCTGGCCGACCATGAAGAGCAATCCGTAAATGGTCGAGTACCAGCGCGGCTCAAGCGACATGACCCAGTCGATGCCGGCAAACGTCACGGTGAAGCCATAGAGCACCAGGCCGATGCCGCTCAGAGCTTCCATACGCAAAGAGAGCGGCAGGCTGGCGCCTTCGGCGTCCTCGGTGCGGGAGCCTTTGTTCAGGAAATAGGCGAGCCTGAACCAGATGCAGAAATAAATCACCATGCGCACGATGAAGAAATCGGTATTGAGGTACAACTGCTTGCCCAGAATGACGGGATCGGTCTGCCCCGGGACGCGACCAGGATGTAGAGCGATTTCATTCCGAAGCAGCAGCGGAATCGCGGCGATGGCCATCAGGGGCAGCGTGCGGCGTGCCGGCTTCGAGGATGCGGCGGATCACCAGCGCCCATTGGCCTCCGGTGAGATGCTGCACCATCAGCACGGCGAGGCAACCGAGCGTGATGCCGATCCAGAACAGATAGGCGACCAGATAGGAGCGGAAAAATTCGGCATGGTCGGCAAAGCCCGCGGCCACGCAGACGGCCAGCAAAACGCCGCCCGCCCCGGCCAGCTGCATGGGCAAGCGGTCCAGATTCAAGGAATCGTTGCGCGTTTCGGTCATCGCGTCCCGCCTAGCAATTTTTTCTGTTCCGCTTCGGGCAGATCGGTGACCGAAGCCTGACGGCTGAGTTGCAGCGCGCGGATGTAATAGACGATGGCCCAGCGGTCGCGCGGAGCGACGCGGTAACCGTAGGGATACATCACTCCCTGGCCGTTGGTGATTACGTCGAAGAAGTGGCCGGCGGGCGCGGTTCGCAGGCGGTCTTCATGCAGCGAAGGCGGGCGGCGGAAACCGCGCTGCACGATCATGCCGTCGCCATCGCCGGAAAATCCGTGGCAGGGCGAGCAATAAATGTTGAAGCGTTCCCTGCCCCGGTCCAGGATTTCGCGGGTGACGGGAAATGGAAACGAATCCGAGGGCTGGCCATCGACTTTTCCGGTATAGAGCAATTCGTTCGGGCCGAGTTTCAGATCGCCGCGCGGCACGGTGCCCTCGACGGGCAGGCGCGCGGACTGGCCATCCTCGAAGAAATCGGTGGGATCGTAGGGATTGTAACGCGGCTGCACGTGCATATCCTGGCGGCAACCGGCGCAGGCGAGCAGCAAAGCCAGTCCGGCGAGCAGGCGCGTGCCGCGAAACGGCAAAATCGGCGGCTGAAGGTTAAACATCAATTTCAGACACCTCGCGGGGATTGAGCGTGGCCAGGAATTTTTTGGTCAATTCCAGGTCGAACATCGGGTCGCGCGCCTTGATGCACAGGAAAAAACGGTCGCGCGAAGCCAGCGCGAAACGCGGCACGTTGAAGACCGGATGGTAGGGCGTCGGCAATCCGTTCATGATGAGCATGCCGAAGACGGCCGCGCCGGCAGCGAACAAAATCGTCATTTCAAAAGTGATGGGAACAAACGCGGGCCAGCTGTTGAGCGGGCGGCCGCCGACGTTAATGGGGTAGCTGACCGCGGCGGCGTAGTACTGCATGCCGAAGCCCGCAATGCATCCGACGATCCCGGCCGCAAGAACGACCAGCGGGAGGCGCGTGCGGTGAAAGCCGACCGCATGCGCCAGGCCCTCGATGGGGAATGGAGAAAACGCGTCGACGCGGTGGTATCCGGCATCGTGCGTGCGATGCGCGGCGTCGAGCAACTGCTCCGCGGTGGTGAATTCCGCCATCAGGCCGTAAATGGATCCGTCTTTTTCATTCCTAGACGGCTGCAACGCAGTCCAGCCGGCCTTTCTTCGATTCCTCTCGCCCCGTTCGACAATCGCCAGGGGCTAAAGCCCTTCAGTGTCACTCTGCAAATGTCGCGGCTGAAGCCGCGACCCACAAAGATTAATTATGAAATTGCTTTTAGTCCGCCGGCGACTATCCTTCCGCCTTCTTCTCCTCTTCGCTGACCAGCGCGCGCATTTCATAAATGGAAATCAGCGGCAGGAAACGGAGGAACAGGAACAACAGGGTCACGAACAGCCCGATGGTGCCGAAGAAAATGGCGAAGTCCCAGCGCGTGGGGTAATACATGCCCCAGGACGACGGCAGAAAATCGCGGTGCAAGCTGGTGACCACGATGACGAAACGCTCGAGCCACATGCCCAGGTTCACGACCATGGCGATGGCGAACAGCGCGCCGACTTTCGAGCGCACCTTGCGGAACCACAGGAACTGCGGCGTAACGATGTTGCAGGCAATCAGGGTCCAATATATTCCCGCGTAGGGTCCGAACATGCGGTTCAGGATCATGAAGCGCTCGTATTGGTCGGAGCTGTAATACGCGCTGAAGGCTTCCATCATGTAGCCGTAGCCGACGATCAGCGCGGTGGCCAGCAGGACTTTGCCCATGTTGTCCAGGTGGCGCATGGTGATGAAATCTTCCAGGCCGAAAACTTTGCGCACGGGAATGGAGAGCGTGAGCACCATGGCGAATCCGGCGTAGATGGCGCCGGCCACGAAATATGGCGGGAAAATCGTGGCGTGCCATCCGGGAACGATGCCGAAGGCGAAGTCAAAGCTCACGATGGTGTGGACGGAGAGCACCAGGGGAGTCGCGAGTCCCGCCAGCAGCAGCGAAGCGGTCTCATGCCGGTACCAGTGAACGGCCGAGCCGCGCCAGCCCATGGCCAGGAATCCGTAGATGACCTTGGCAACGGGATTTTTCGCGCGATCGCGCAGCGTGGCCAGGTCCGGCAGCAGGCCGACAAACCAGAACAGCAGCGACACGGTGGCGTAGGTGGAAACCGCGAAGACGTCCCAGGCCAGCGGACT
This sequence comes from Terriglobia bacterium, assembly GCA_963779275.1. Classification (GTDB taxonomy): domain Bacteria; phylum Acidobacteriota; class Terriglobia; order Acidiferrales; family UBA7541; genus Palsa-360. Next base: position 580,390 of record CAVZXL010000007.1, on the reverse strand, counting down.
GCGGAAGTTCGGCCACATCTTCATGGTGTCCGGATACGGGAACATCCAATAGGCCAGCCACGGGCGGCCCATGTGAAGCAAGGGAAACACGCCCGCGCAAGCGACGGCGAACAGGGTCATGGCCTCGGCAAAGCGATTGATCGAGGTGCGCCACTGCTGGCGCAAGAGCAGGAGGATGGCGGAAATCAGCGTGCCGGCGTGGCCGATTCCGATCCACCAGACGAAATTGATGATGGCAAAGCCCCAGCCGACCGGGAATCTGATTCCCCAGATGCCCGTGCCCACCAGGAGAAGGTAGGTGACGGCATAAAGAAACATCATGAGGAGAGCGAAGCCAATCGCAAAACCCGCCCACCACCATTTCGGCGGGCGGCGTTTCAGGACGATGGCGCTGATCTTGTCGGTGACCGAGGCGTAATCGTGCCCCGGGCCGAGGATCGGCGCGGTCGCCATCTTCTCCGCGAGTTTGTCTGCCGGACTATCTGCCATGTGTCATTCCGTCTTTTTCCCGGCGGGCTGCAAGTACAGCCCGTACCCGGTTAAGCTCCGCCGCTTTCTCGATTTCCGGATTCGGGTTGCGCAATTTTGCCAGGTACGTAGTCCTGGGGCGCGTGTTGAGTTCCTCGAGCAATTTGTAATTTCTGTTTTTGGCCTTCAGCAGCGAGACTTTGCTGTTGGGATCGTTGATGTTCCCGAACACGATCGCTTCGGACGGGCAAGTCTGCTGGCAGGCGGTGACAATTTCGCCGTCGCGCACGGGGCGATCCTGCTTTTCCGCTTCGATTTTCACCGCGTTGATGCGCTGCACGCAGTAGGAACACTTTTCCATGACGCCGCGGCTGCGCACGCTCACGTTCGGGATTGCGCATGCCGAACAGGCTGGGCGTATCCCAATCCGAATAGAGGCGGAAATTGAAGCGGCGGACTTTGTAGGGGCAGTTGTTGGAGCAGTAGCGCGTGCCGACGCAGCGGTTGTAGACCATTTCGTTCAGGCCTTCGGGGCTGTGCACGGTGGCGGCCACGGGGCAAACCAGTTCGCAGGGCGCGTCCTCGCAATGCAGGCACATCAGCGGCTGGTGGTAGGTGTTCGGGCCGTCGGCATCGCCTTCGTAATAGCGGTCGATGCGGATCCAGTGCATTTCGCGGCCGATCATGACTTCGGTCTTACCGACGACGGCGATGTTGTTTTCCGCCTGGCAGGCGGTGACGCAGGCGCCGCAACCGGTGCAGGAGTTCAGGTCGATGGCCATGCCCCAGGCGTTGCCTTCGTACTTCACGTCGGGGTAGAGGGAGAGCGGATTTTCCTGCGGCCTCGGCCTGGGCGAATTTCGGATTCTTGGCGTACTCGTCCAGGGTGGCAACGCGGATAGGCTCGCGGCCTTCCATGGAGTTGTGGGTTTGCGTGGCGGCGAGAGGCCATTTGTCGCCGGTGCGGCGAATTTCCAGGCCCGTGCCGATCCACGGCGCGGCATAGGGCGAATCCATCCGGCGTCAAAACCCATGCCGGTTGTCCGACGCGGCCGGCGCGCGTGCGTCCATAGCCCAGGAATGCGGTGACGCTTTCATCGGCGTGGCCGGGCATGACCCAGACCGGCGCGACAATCGTGCGGCCCTGATATTTGAGTTCGACGGCTTGCTCGCTTTTCAGACCCAGGCGCGCCGCCGTTTTCGGGCTCACCATGGCCACGGCGTCCCAGGTGAGCTTGGTCAGAGGCTTGGGCAATTCCTGCAGCCAGCCGTTGTTTGCAGAATCGGCCGTCATAAATCGTCGGGTCGGGACGGAAAACGATTTCGAGGCCTTGCGCGGGGGCCGCCGGAGGCTCGGCGCCGATTCCGGGCTTCAGCGAAACCTGCTTCGGGGGAAACGCCGTGCCGGCCACGACGCCGTCGCGCAGCGTCTTCTCCCAGAAGGCGTCGAAATGCGGCTTCGTCGGTCTTTTGCGCCTTCCAATAATCGTGCACGATATCGTGCGGCGACTTGGCTCGCTTTCCCGCTCAGCAGGCCCAGGAGTTCGTATGCGGATTTTGCCGCCGTACAGCGGAGCAATCAGCGGCTGAATCACGGAAACGGTGCCGTCGTAGGCGCGGGCATCGCCCCAGGATTCGAGTTCATGAGCTTCCGGGATGTGCCAGTGGCACAGCGCCGAGGTTTCGTCTTCGTACTGGCCGAGGCGCGCGCTGAACGGCACCTTGGGCAAAAGTTCCTTGAAGCCCAGGTCGGCGGGCGCGTCATAGGCGGGATTGCCGCCGAGAATCAGGAGCGTGCTGACGCTTCCGGCGCGAATGTCGGCGGCCAGTTCGCCCATCGAGCTCCACTGATTGGAGGGCGACTGTTCGATGGGCTCGGTGAAATAGACGGTCTTGTCGAAATTTCCAAGTGCCTGATTGATGGCGTGAACGATGGCGTGGACAACGGGCGGCTGCTGATCGCCGGCAACCACCAGGGATGCGCCGGAATGCTGCTTGAGGTCGCGCGCAAGCGCGGGAATCCATTCGGCGGGGGCTTGCGGGGCGGCCGCCGGGGCCGCAACGGAATTCAGGCCCAGCTCACGGGCAAGAGCGCGCGCAAAACCCTCGATGTCGGAAGCGCGCAGGCGCAGGCGGTGATCGGCCATCGCGCCGGTGCTGGTGGGCGTGGATTCCACCGAGTACAGGCGGTTCATTTTCGAATTTTCGTTTTCGACGCGGCGCTTGCGGGCGAACTCACGGGCGTAGCGGAGGCTTCCTGGGCCCGGCGGTAAGAAAATCGGAATCGAGGGTGAGAATGACGTCTGCCTGCGTCCACGCGATAGACGGTGTTAACGAATTCGCCGAAGGCGAGGCTGAGCGCCTTCGCGGACGTTGTCGCGCGTGACCGATTCGTACTGCACCCATTTGGCGCCGGAGATATTGCGAGAGGAGCGCGCGAATCTGATCGCCAAGCGAGGGCGAAGTGATCGTGCCGGTGAGCAGGCGCAGGCCCGACATGCGCCGGCGGGCCGCCGAGAGCCAGGGAAAGCTCGCTCTGGAATTCGGCCCAGCTGGCCAGGCGGCCATCGTGAACCTCGGCGCGCGAGCGGTCCGGATCGTAGAGGCCGAGAACAGAAGCTTGCGCGAACGAATCGGCGGCGCCCAGGCTTGCCGGATGGTCGGGATTTCCCTCGACTTTGGTGGGCCGGGCCATGTGGCTTTCGACCAGCACGCCGGTGGCGACGCCGCCCAAGGTTACGGCCGTGGCGTAGAAAAGCGGCTTGCCGGGAATGATTTCCTCGGGCTGGCGGACGTAGGGAACGATTTTTTGCGTGGGAAGCTTGGTGCAGCCGCTCAGTCCGGCAAAGGCCGCGGAAGCGGCCATGACTTTCATCAGTTCGCGGCGGTTGAGTTTCGCGTCGGGATCGTTGGCGCCGTGCGGAAACTCATTTTCCTTGTGATCGCGGAATTCAGGGCGTGTCGGCCAGTTCTTCCAGGCCGCGCCAGAAGCGGGGGCGCCCGGCGTCGGCGGCATCTGTGCGCGGCGCGGCTAATTCCCCGCCGGTGTCGCCGCCCATATTTTTTTCCATGTCCATGAATTCCCTGTACTCCCTAACGATGGCACGTCGTGCAGGCCGTCAGCTTCTGGACCTTGTATTCCTTCATCAGTTTCTCGCCCAGCGCCAACTGGTCGCTTGGGCGGCTGGTAAAAGGCGTTAAAGACTTCGGAGCGCGGCCGCAGATATTTCTCCGGAGCGGTGTGGCAATCCAGGCACCAGCGCATGTAAAGGGTCTCGGCGCGCCAGGTGATGTTCATTTCCGCGACGGGACCGTGGCAAGTGGTGCAGCCGACGCCCTTGGCCACGTGAATGCTGTGATTGAAATAGACGAAATCGGGAACGGCGTTGACGCGCGTCCAGGAAATGGGCTTGGAATCGCGGTAGCTGGCGCGAACCGGCTCGAGCATTGCGGCGTTGGTCCAGATCTGCGAATGGCAGGTCATGCAGGTCTGCGTCGGGGGCATGCCCGCGGAGGAGGAAACCTCGACCGAGGAATGGCAATAACGGCAATCGAGACCGAGTTCGCCGGCGTGATGCTTGTGGCTGAACGGCACGGGCTGCGGGCCGCGCGTTGTGAACTTCGGTGACGTAGGAAGTCTGATTGACGACGTTCAACGCGAATCCAAGCAACCCAACGACGATCACCGCGCCGTAAATGCTCACGCGCGCAATCGTATTCGTGCTGTGATGAAAGATTTGAGCCATACCTGCGTCCCTCGGAAAACTCCCCGAGGTCTACAGCCTGACGGCCTGAGCGCCTCTCTGCGGACCGAACGTGCGGCCCCGATTTGCGGGAAACGGCGCCCTTAACTAGTGAAGGGGGTACAACCCGGCAGTTACCATGCACCGATAAGCTTGCGCTACCGGACTGCTACGGGTACTTCTAAAATAACAATTATGAATTTATTTTCCTTCGCCCGTCGCCCGCGCGAAACACTATAGCAGCAAAGCAAAAAGAAATTCAATCGTTCAATTCAATTTTGTGCGCGATGCGCGTCACGCGCAGACGCAAGGGCGCGGCAACCCGGCATGATTTTCCGGAGATTCAGGGCGGACCGGAGCCACACAAGTGTGCCGCAGGCGTCCACGGGCATGCGGATCGGCATGGCCTCGAAAATGTAACGGCGGCGCGGTTCCGGGCATCCAAACAAGCACAACCGCGAAAGGCAAATCTGCATCGAAACGCATTCGCGGATTATTACTGTTTGCATTTTTTCATCGGGGGCCCGAGGACTCAGTTCATGTGGATTGTACGCATTGCGCTGACGCGGCCGTACACGTTTATCGTGGCCGCGCTGATCATCGTGCTGATGACGCCGATCGTGCTGCAGCGCACGCCCACCGATATTTTCCCGGACATCAATATTCCCGTGGTCAGCGTGGCGCTGGAACTATAGCGGGCTGTCGCCGACGCAGATGGACGCGCGCATCGTCTCGATCGTGGAGCGTTTCCTGACCACGGTGGTGGACAACGTCGAGCACGTCGAGTCGCAAACCGTTTCCGGGCGCGGAATCACCAAGGTTTACTTTCAGCCCGGGACCGACGTGCGCGTGGCGCTGGTGCAGATCAGCGACGTCGCGCAGACGGTTCTGCGCCAACTGCCTCCCGGAATCTCCTCGCCGATTATCATTACCTACTCGGCCTCGGCCGTGCCCATCCTGCAACTCGGCGTGAAAGGCAACGGACTTTCCGAACAGGAACTGTTCGACTACACCTGGAACGTGGTGCACAGCCAGCTGGCCACGATTGCCGGAGCCGCGATTCCCTATCCGTACGGCGGAAAACTGCGGCAGGTTTCGGTGAACCTGGATATTCCGGCACTGCAGGCCAAGGGCCTGTCTCCGGTCGACGTGATCAACGCGATCAGCTCGCAAAATCTGGCGCTGCCTTCGGGAACGGCGAAACTGGGCCCGACCGAATTCAACGTGGAGATGAACGGGTCGACCGACACGATCGCCGAGCTGAACGATCTGCCGATCCGCACCAGCAACGGCGCGACGATTTACGTGCGCGACGTCGCCAGCGTGAGCGACGGTTTTTCGCCGCAGATCAACATCGTGCGCATGGACGGGCAGCGCGGCGTGCTGATGGTGATCTACAAGGCCGGGTCGGCGTCGACGCTGGACGTGGTTTCGCAGGTCTACTCGCGGCTTCCGCAGATCAAGATCGCTGCTTCCCGAACAAGTGGTGATCACGCCGCTGTTTGACCAATCGATTTTCGTGCGCGCGGCGGTGCAGGGGTGATCCGCGAAGGGCTGGTGGCGGCGTGCCTGACGGCGCTGATGATCCTTCTGTTTCTGGGGAGCTGGCGCAGCACGGTGATTATCGCGATCTCGATTCCGCTTTCGGTTCTGGTTTCCATCACGATGCTCAGCGCGCTGCATGAAACGATCAATTTGATGACGCTCGGGGGGCTGGCGCTGGCCGTGGGCATCCTGGTGGACGACGCCACGGTGGCGATCGAAAACATCGAGAGAAATCTGGCGCAGGGCAAGGACACGGTGCAGGCGATTCTGGACGGCTCGCAGGAAATCGCGATTCCGGCGCTGGTTTCCACGCTGTGCATCTGCATCGTGTTCGTGCCGATGTTTTTTCTGACGGGCGTGGCCAAGTTCCTGTTCGTGCCGCTGGCCGAAGCGGTGGTGTTCGCGATGCTGGCGTCCTACGTATTTTCGCGGACGCTGGTGCCGACCATGGCGATGTACCTGCTCAAGGGGCATCACGGCGAGGAATACGCCACGGGAAACGATATTTTTTCGCGGACGCAGCGAAAATTTGCGCAAGGATTCGACCGGCTGCGCGAGCGCTACCGCAATGCGCTGACCTTCTGCGTCGATCACGCGTGGACGTTCGTGTCGCTGTTTCTGCTGTTTTGCGTGGCGTCGCTGGCGCTGGTGCCGGTGCTGGGGCGAGACTTCTTCCCGTCCGTGGATGCCGGGCTGATTCGCCTGCACATGCGCGCGCGCGCCGGGCAGCGCGTGGAGGAAACGGCGCGGGAGGCGGACGGGGTCGATAACCTGATCCGGCGCGTGATTCCGCCGGAGGATCTGGCAAACATTCTCGACAACATCGGGCTATTCAACAGCACGATCAACACGACGTACAGCAACTCGCGGCGTGATCGGGGAATCCGACGCGGAAATCCTGATCGGCCTGAAACCCGAGCGAAAGATGCCGACGATCCATTACGTGGACGAATTGCGGCGGCAGCTGGCCGAAACATTTCCGGGAACGCAGTTCTTTTTTCAGCCGGCCGACATGGTCAGCCAGATTCTGAATTTCGGAGTTCCCTCCCCCATCGATATTCAACTGGTGGGGCCGAGCATCGACAAGAATTACGCCCTGGCGCAGGAGATCTCCGAGCGAATCCAGCACGTGCCCGGCGCGGTGGACGTGCACGTGCAGCAGTTGCGCTCGGCGCCGACGCTTTTTCTGGACGTGGACCGCACGCAGGCGCAGTCGGTGGGGCTGACGCAGCAGGACGTGGGAAACAGCGTGCTGCTTTCGCTGAGTTCCAGCTTTCAGATCAACCCGTCGTTCTGGGTGAATCCGGCAACCGGGATCGAATACAACGTGGCCGTGCAGGTGCCGCAATACAAAGTGAACTCCATGCAGTCGCTGACGAATATCCCGGTGGCTTCGGCGAACACCAGCACGCCGCAGATTCTGGGAAACCTGGCCCAAGTACGGGTGAACGTGGAGCCAGCGCTGGTGAGCCGGTACGATACGCAGTCGCTGCTGGACGTGTACGCATCGGTGGAAGGGCGCGACCTGGGCGGGCGTGGATGCGGACATTCAGGCCATCCTGAAGGATTTTCAGAACAAGCTGCCGCGCGGCACGCGGCTGATCCGGCGCGGGCAGGTGGCGACGATGACGTCTTCGTTCGCGGGATTGAGCGCGGGCGTGGGCGTGGCCATCGTCCTGGTTTATTTCCTGATTGTCGTAAACTTTCAATCGTGGCTCGATCCGTTCATCATCATCACGGCGCTGCCGGGAGCGCTGGCGGGAATCATCTGGATTCTGCTGCTGACGCACACAACGCTGAACGTGCCTTCGCTGACCGGGACTATCATGTGCATGGGCGTGGCCACGGCGAACAGCATCCTGATGATTTCGTTCGCGCGGGAGCGGTTGAACGAGGGGATTCCGGCGGCGCAAGCCGCGGTGCAGGCGGGATTCGTGCGCATACGGCCGGTGATCATGACGGCCGTGGCCATGATTATCGGGATGGTGCCGCTGTCGCTGGGGCTGGGCGAGGGCGGCGAGCAGAATGCGCCGCTGGGCCGCGCGGTGATCGGCGGCCTGATCGTGGCCACGGTGGCGACATTGTTTTTTGTGCCCTGCGTGTTTTCGCTGGTTCACAAGGGACATCAAGGCCGGAAAGCGGGCAGGGCGCGGAATTGCGAGACGTGTCGTAGGAGTATCACGAGTTTTGGGAGCTTAGCGTAAATGACCGAATTTTCTTCAGAGCAGCACGGCGTATCGCAAAACACGGGCAGCCCGGACGGGCCGCGCGCGGGGCGCGGCGCGATGCTGCGCTGGTTTTTCATTCTCTTCCTGATTTTCGGGGTTCTGGGAGTGTATTCCGTCCTGCAGCGGAGAAGCGAGCATCAGGTGCTGGCCCAGCGGACCGAACTGATGACGGTGCCGTACGTCTCGGTGATTCACGCGACGCCCATCAAGGCGGATCGGAAATGGTTCTGCCCGGAACGTTGAAAGCGTACGTCGAATCTCCGATTTACTCGCGGACCAACGGCTACCTGAAGAAATGGTACAAGGACATCGGCAGCCAGGTGAAAAGCGGCGAGATCCTGGCCGAAATCGACACTCCGGAAGTGGACCAGGAACTGGCGCAGGCGCGCGCCGATCTGGCCACGGCGCAGGCCAATCTGAGCTTGTCGGGCATCACCGCCGCGCGGTATCAGGACCTGCTGAAGACCGATTCGGTTTCGCGGCAGGACGCGGACAACGCCAACGGCGATCTGGCGGCCAAGCGCGCCATGGTGCAATCGGCCGAAGCCAACGTCAAGCGGTTGGAAGAACTGGAATCGTTCAAGCGCGTCTACGCGCCGTTTTCCGGCGTGATTACGCAGCGCAACGTCGATCCCGGAACGTTGATCAATGCCGGCAACGGCGGCGCGGCCACCAAACAGATGTTCAACCTGGCGCAGATCGATCCGATCCGCGCGTACGTTTCGGTGCCGCAATCGTTCGGGCCATCGATTCACCAAGGGCTGAAGGCCTGCCTGACACTTGCGGAATTGAGCGGGCGGAATTTCTGCGGCAGCGTGGTGCGCACGGCGAATGTGATCGACCCGGCCACGCGGACGCTGCTGACCGAAGTGGACGTGCCCAACCCCTCGGGCACGCTTCTGCCCGGATCCTACGCGCAGGTGCACTTTGACGTGCGGCTATCGGGCCAGCGGCTCTCGCTGCCGATCAACGCGCTGCTGTTTCGGCCGGAGGGAACGATGGCGGCCGTGGTGGGAGCCGACAGCCGGCTGGCGATGAAACCGATCACGATCGGCAGGGATTTCGGCAACGCCGTGGAAGTTCTGGAAGGAATTGAGGCGGCCGATCGTGTGGTGATCAATCCGCCGGATGCGCTGCAGCAAGGCGAACAGGTTTCGGTCATTTCGCAACCCTCCAAGGATTCACCCTCGGAAGGCCAGCCAAAAGCGGCCGGGCATTAACCGCCAAGCGCCTCTTGCGAGAAAAGGAAAGACGCGGCCGATTTTTCCACAGCCCTTTCTTTTCACCTTGACTGGATTTCCGTAGTTGAGTAATGTCATTTCTGCGCCAGTGTTAGCTATTTCTTCCCTCTCCCGGCGCAACTCAGGGAGGGTTGTATGTCCAGCGTTCCGCAAGTATCGCCCGGAGTTGCTTCCAGCCGGCGCCCAGCCGGAAATAAATCGAATTATCGGCCCGCACCGTCCTACTCCCTCCCGGCACCCAAAGCGCGAATTTTAATGGTCGGCCGAAACACGTCCTGGGGAGCGCATCTGCAATTGACGCTCAAAGAGCTGGGATGCGACTTCGCTTTCGCTGCTTCGCTGCGCGCCACGCCCGAATTTGCGATAAAGCGATCGGTGGCCCTGTTGCTGCTGGATTCCACGGTCCCGCCGGCGCACCGCAAGAAATTGGCGGCAGGGCTGGCGGGAACCGTCGCCTCCATCTTCCAACTCTTCCCGGTCGAAAACGACTGCTGGTGGCTGCCCGTGCTGGTGAAGGGTGAGGACTGCTTCGGATCGCCCGGCTTTCGGACCAAAGACCTTCAGGCGGAATTCGCGCGCGTACTTGGAATCCAGGAATAAACTCAAGCTCGGAAATTCAAGGTCTTCTCAACGGGCAAGCCACGCGCAAAAACATGGATGACTCTCATTCCGCTGGCAGCGCAATGGTCCCGCCTGGTCGGTACTGTCCTAATTTGAAATTTCTTAGAGTAGTTGGAGGTCCGAGCTTCAGCTCGGACATTCACGCTTCGGTTGTTGTGGGCTTTAGCCCCGGAAGCCTCAGGCTTTACAACCCCTCATCCAGCGATACTTTTCGTCGGGGCTGAAGTCACGACCTCCCAAAACCGGCTGTTCCTCAAACTTGGACACTACCGAGTGTGTGTGAGAACTGCAATTCAAAGGTGCCAGCGGCTAAAGCCGTATTGATTTCGCGCGCTTCACGGCACGGCTGAAGCCGTGCCCTACAAGGATTCCGCAGTTCTCACACAGACTCTTCAGCCTGTTTGCTGGCTGCGGACCATTCCGGCGGGTTCGCACCCCGGAAGGTTCGCCGGCAGAGATTAGATTTGAAGTGAGAATCAAGAAGGAATGGGCTCGCCCAGAATGCAGCGGGCGGTGTCCCGGGCGATCAGAAGTTCCTCGTCGGTTGGGATCACGTAGACGGCGAGGCGCGAACCTTCCCTGGTGATGACCTCTTCGCGGCCGACGGCGTCTTTGTTTTTCTCCGCGTCCAACGACAATCCGGCCCATTCCAGGCCCTCGCAGATTCGGCGGCGGATTTCCGGGGAGTTCTCGCCGATTCCTCCGGTGAAGACGATGGCGTCGGCGCCGCCCATGGCGGCCAGATAGGCTCCAATATATTTTCTGGCGCGGTAGCAGAAAATTTCGATGGCCAGGCGCGCGCGGCGGTCGTCGTGTTCGCTCAGTTCGCTTTGCAGCGTGCGCATGTCGTTGGTGAGGCCGGAAATTCCCAGCAGGCCGGACTGTTTATTGAGCAGGGTTTCGACCTCGTGCAGGGAAAGCCCTTCCTTGGACGCAATGAGGCTGAGGATCGCGGGGTCGACATCGCCGGAACGCGTGCCCATGACGAGGCCTTCGAGCGGGGTCATGCCCATGGAGGTGTCCACGGAAGTTCCGCCGCGAATGGCGGCGGCCGAGCAGCCGTTGCCCAGATGCAGGCTCACGAGATTGGCTTGCTCCCTTTCCAGATTGCGCAGCGTGCGGTAGCGGTAGGCCACGTAGCGATGCGAAATTCCATGAAAGCCGTAACGGCGGATGCCATAGCGCAGATACAAGTGGTATGGGATCGCATACAAGTAGGCATGAACAGGGAGCGAGTGATGGAACGCGGTGTCGAAGACGGCGACTTGCGGCATCTGGTGGCCCAGCAAATCGCGGACGGCGCGGATGCCGCGGAGATTGGTCGGATTGTGCAGCGGCGCGAGGTCGATGCAGTTCTCGATTCCCTTCACCACTTCGTCGGTAATGATGGCCGAATCGGTGAACAGTTCGCCGCCGTGAACCACGCGGTGACCAACGGCATAAATATCGGAAACGGATTGAATCTCGGAGATACCCGAATCGGGCGAGGCGATCCAGCGGATGACGTAGTCCAGGGCCGCGGAAATATCGCGCAGCGAGGCGGTGAGTTTCTGCTTGGGGCCTTCGCCTTTTTGGAAAGTGACGACGGCTTCTCCGCCGATGCGGTCGACTTCGCCGCGCAGCAGGCGCACGTCGGCATCCCGGCGGATGCGGTCGAGATCGGTGGCGACGATTTGGAATTTCAGGCTGGAACTGCCGGCATTGAGGACGAGGATGTTCATCGAGTTTGTATCCGCATGGAATACGCTTCCCTCGGGAATGGGCGCTTGGAGCAAGGGCAAATTATAAGCCAATTCATGGAATCGGCTGGGGGGTTCGTTTAGTTGAGAGGCTGGGTGCGTGGGGGCAGCTAAAGACGGGATGCTCCGGAGAGGGGATGCGGGCGCGGAGCCCCACATTCCGAGAAAACGACTTCACAAGCCTTGGGATCGATCACGGGGCGCGTGGTTACAAGGCTGGCAGCCTAAGCAATAACTCGTGGCTTTTTGCATGATCGAATCCCCACGCACATGAGAATCGTTTTGTCGTTTCCCAGGAGTTGCTACGAAGTGGTTTGAGGCAATACTGATCTCGCCGCGACGGTATCCTTGTCGAAGTCCGTGAGGCCACGTCCGATGACGACCGGCCGGTGAAATAAGAGGCGCATCCCGATCCTGTTAAGGTCGGGATTCCCCACGGCGTAGAACACGAGCGACGCAAGCACCTGCGATTTCACAAGTCCGAAATAGATCCCCTCACCGGCGTACTTTGTACCGGTGCTATCGAGGAACACATAGCCCACGCGCTTGCCGCCGGTAGAAACCGATTGGGCACTTGCAGCCTCTGCCTCCCGCAGAACGCGCCGTTCATTCACCCAGACGTAGAGTGGACCAATTACCAGCACCAAGGTAAACCAGTTGACCACTAACGGTCCGTAGCCGAGCGGAATCCAGTCAAATACGCCGATATTCCAGAGAGTCCCGTAGGCTGCCGTCACGACCAGGAATGTCACCGCGAGGGCCGTGGGCACAAACAAGAGCCACAACCGTGCAATCTCAATTTTCACGGCGAGTTGCTCGTGTTCGCACGCGAGTTTGCCGTCACCATCCACGCGCCACACGGTTGTGCGCACGTGGAAAATGTCTCTGCGGGGACGAAGCCAGAACCCGAACCCGACAATACCGACAACGAGAATCGCTGCCGCCCCTGCGATCACGTTCTGGTAGAGAGGAAAGAACCAGAGTGCGAGAGCCGCGATTATGCCGACGTCGAATATTTGCCACTTCTTCACGTTGGGAATCCCAGGTCGAGAAACCAGTTTAGCCGACGCTTCGTCCCTTGTCGCGGAGCAACAGGACGGAGGAACGGGCCGCGGTCCTCGTCGTCACGCGGCCGTCGGAGTCGGTGTTGTTCTCGCCAGCAGCAGCCCAACCTCCGACAAGTAAGAGCCAACTCCCGTGAAACGGTGCCGCTTCAACCGGTCGATGCAACACTTGCTCAGAGACTTTTTGAATGAGCCGATTTCGTTCGCTTGTGCCAATTAAGCCAACACAAGAACTTGTTTAAGTGCTAAAGAAGTGCCGCAGAGCTCAGCGATCCTCAATGGAAAGCATTGCCAGACCAATTTGTGACATGGCGTTGCAAAGCCTAGTTGCTGCGGCAAGGATTACCGGCAAGAATCTCCCGGTTACGAGGAATCAGGGGTAGCCGGCGAGCCTGGGCGCGGCGTGCTTCCATGCGGGAGTCGGGGCGACGTGATCGCGGTTCGGCATGTTCACCTTCGGCAAGGTCTGGGGATCCATGACCTGGGTTTCCGGGATGACGCCGTTCTTGAAGAGTAAGAAGGCGACCAGAGAGTAGACCTCGTCGGGCTTGAGCGTCCCCTGCTGGTTGAGGGGCATGGCGCGGTTGATGTAATCCCACATGGTGGTGGCGTACTGGGCATGCAGCGACATCACCAGGGAATCGTCCACGCACGGGACGAGGCATGGGTATTTGGATTTTTTGGTTCCATCGCTCTTGATCAGGGTTGGAGCCGGACCGCCCGAACCGGTGCTGCCGTGACAGACGACACACTGTTTCTCACGAAAAAGTTTGGCGCCCTCGGCGGCTGTTCCGTGACCGGGGGGAAGTTCCTTTCCATCGGGGCCAATCGAGATGTCCAAGGCACGAATTTCTTCCGGTGTGGGCGTTCGCCCGACGCCGTATTTGGGAGACTGTGCCTTCGCCAATTGGGCGAGGGTCATGACTGCGACCAGCAAGATCAGCTTACGCCATTCCATTGTGCACGCTCCCATCGGCGGCGATGCGCCACGGAAACACTGTATTGTCGGCTCCGGGCGCGCGGAAATCGGCGTTGTCCGGCTTGTCAAAGTATTTCGCGGACTCGGCGCGCGTGGGTTGCCGGGTGCCCAGTTCGTCCGTGCATCGTGACATGATCACGCATTCCTTGCCGTCCCAGGTCCAGGGGAAAGCAAACCGCGTATGCGCCATGGAATAGGACGGTGTGCGAAGCTCGGCAAGTTTCCAGGACTGCCCGGCGTCGGTGGAGATTTCCACGTTGCGAATGGCTCCCGAGCCCGACCAGGCAAGGCCCGTGATTTCGTAGAAGCCGGGGCCGGGCAGCTTCTGCTCACCGGAAGGAAATGTGATTACCGATTTCGGTCCAATCTGGCGGGTGAGGGCGGCGACGCGGGCATCGGGGACGATATGTCCGTAATCGTTGTAGGTCATGTAGTCCTTCTCGACGACCTTGATTCGGCGCAGATATTTTACGTTGTGCATGCCTTCAAATCCGGGGACCATCAGCCGGATCGGAAAGCCCTGCTGGGGCCGCAAAGCCTCACCATTCTGGCCATAGGCCACCAGACAATCGTCCATGGCCTTGCCGATGGGAATACTCGTGGCTCCCTTTACCGTCTCGGCTCCTTCGGCCACGATGAAAGCGGCGCCGCTTTGCACACCGGCCTCATTGAGCAAAATGGACAGGGGCACGCCCGTCCATTCCGAGCAACTGGTCAAGCCGTGGGTCTCCTGCACGGTTTTGTGGGAGGGTTTCGCGCGATTCCCCAGGCACTCGAGAAAAAGCGGGCGGGTTACGAAAGGAAAGCGCTTGATTTCATCCACCGAGAAAATCAGCGGCCGGTCCACCATCCCGTGGATTAGAAGCCGGTGTTCCTGGGGATCGATGTTGGGAACGTAGGAGCCGCGGTGGGTGGAAATATAGTGCAGGGACGATGGTGTAATGATTCCAACCGAATCCTGGATGGGCGACAATACGTGAAACGTCATTCCAAATTCGTCCGGCGACATTCGCTCCATCACCGAGATGCGGTGTGACTTCACGAACGACGAGCGCTGGCCGTAGGAGATCAACGCCTCGAGGTCCGGCATGTCCATGTCCGGCGCGGGAGCCTGCGCGCCGGCCGGGCGCACTCCCGCTGCGGCTGCGCCGATGAGCGCGGCGGTATTTTTCAGGAATTTCCTGCGTCCAGATGGTTTGGATTCCATGGGAGCTCCTTTGCAGATAAATTTGCATGGAACTTGTTTTTCGACTTGATCAGCTTCCAGAGTATACATCCGTTCGGAATCCAGGGGGATTGCCATTTTATCCGCGCTGTGCCGTGCCGGGGACACTTGAAGGGCGGCTATTGTTCGTGGGCTGCGTAAGAATGTCTTCCTGTTGGTTCGCGCAGGACTCAAGATCCTCGCGCCCCTTCAGGGCGCGCCTCAATGGGTGGGTGCCGTGACCCAGGGCGTTGCCCTGGGCTGGTCACCCACGGCGCTTTCAGCGCCTGAGAGATGCGGGAGCGGGTTCACCACTTGCCGGTGATTAGCAACCAGTCGCTGGTCACCAGTCACTAGGAACGAGTCGCTAGTCAACAGTCACAGATTACGAAGTGCAAATCACAAATCGCGCGCTAATACGGCCACTTCCAATCCTTGATTTCGGGCATGTCGTCGCCGAATTCGTGGATGTATTGCTTGTGGTCGATGAGTTTGTCGCGGAGGAATTGTTTGAAGTGCGCGCCAACGCGCTGCAGGCGCGGGACGCGATCGACAATGTCGGCGGCGAGGTGAAAGCGGTCCATGTCGTTCATCACGGTCATGTCGAAGGGCGTGGTCGTGGTGCCCTCTTCCTTGTAGCCGCGGACGTGGAGATTTTCGTGATTGGTGCGGCGATAGGTGAGGCGGTGGATGAGCCACGGATAGCCGTGATACGCGAAGATGATGGGTTTGTCAGTAGTGAAAATGGAATCGAATTCGGCGTCGGGCAGGCCATGGGGATGCTCGCTTGTCGGTTGCAGCGTCATCAGGTCCACGACGTTGACGAAGCGGATGCGCAGGTCGGGGAAATGCTGGCGCAGCAGGTCGACAGCAGCCAGCGCTTCGAGTGTGGGGATGTCTCCGGCGCTGGCGACGACGACGTCGGGTTCGGCGCCCTGGTCGTTGCTGGCCCAATTCCAGATGCCGATGCCAGCGGAGCAATGCTGGATCGCGGAGGGCATGTCCAGGTACTGCAGTGCGGGCTGTTTGCCGGCGACGATGACGTTCACGTAATGGCGGCTGCGCAGGCAGTGATCGGCGACCGAGAGCAGCGTATTGGTATCGGGCGGCAAGTAGACGCGAACCACGTCGGCTTTTTTGTTCACAACTAGGTCGATAAAGCCGGGGTCCTGATGCGTGAAACCGTTGTGATCCTGACGCCAGACGTGGGAGGTCAGCAGATAATTGAGCGAGGCGATGGGACGGCGCCAGGGAATATCGTTCGTGACCTTCAGCCATTTGGCGTGCTGGTTGAACATGGAATCGACGATGTGGATGAAGGCCTCGTAGCAGGAGAAAAATCCATGGCGGCCGGTGAGCAGGTATCCTTCGAGCCATCCCTGGCACATATGCTCGCTGAGGACTTCCATCACGCGGCCGTCGCGGGAAAGATTCTCGTCGGTAGGCAGCAAGGGCTCCATCAAGACTTTTCCGGTGGCTTCAAAAATCGAGGTGAGGCGGTTGGATTCGGTTTCGTCGGGGCCGAAGACGCGGAAATTTTTGGCGTCGGCATTCAGGCGCATGACGTCGCGAAGGAATTTTCCGAGTTCGCGAGTGGCTTCGGCAATCGCGTTGCCCGGCTTCACCACGTGGACTTGATATTCGCGGAAATCGGGCATAACAAGTTCCCGGAGCAGAATTCCTCCGTTGGCGTGGGGATTTGCGCCCATGCGGCGCGCGCCTTTGGGCGCGAGGTCGGCGAATTCGGCGATCAGCTTTCCGCTGGGATCAAATAATTCACCGGGGCGGTAGCTTTTCATCCAGTCTTCGAGCTGCTGAATGTGTTCGGGTTTTGAGGCAAGCTCGGAGAGCGGCACCTGATGGGCGCGCCAGGTGTTTTCGACGGGCTTGCCATCGACGAATTTCGGCCCGGTCCAGCCTTTGGGAGTTCGCATGACGATCATGGGCCAGAGGGGGCGTTCCGTGTTTCCCTGCAGGCGCGCCCTGTGCTGGATGGCGCGGATTTCGGCGACGATGGCGTCGAGCGTTGCGGCCATCAGCGGATGCATAACTTCCGGGTCGTGACCTTCGACGAAGTACGGCGCATATCCATAGCCGGCGAAAAGTTGTGCGAGTTCGGCGTCGCTCATGCGGCCGAGGACGGTGGGATTCGCGATTTTATAGCCGTTCAAGTGGAGGATCGGGAGGACAGCGCCGTCGCGGGCGGGATTCAGGAATTTGTTGGAGTGCCAGCTGGCGGCGAGGGCGCCGGTTTCGGCTTCGCCGTCGCCGACCACGCAGCAGACCAGCAGATCGGGATTGTCGTACGCGGCGCCATAGGCGTGCGCGATGGAGTAGCCCAATTCCCCGCCCTCGTGAATCGATCCCGGCGTTTCGGGAGCGACGTGGCTGGGGATTCCTCCGGGGAAAGAAAACTGCTTGAAGAGCCGGTTCATGCCTTCTTCGGATTGCGCGATGTTCGGGTAGAACTCGGTGTAGGTGCCTTCCAGATAGGTGTTGGCCACAAGGCCGGGGCCGCCGTGGCCGGGGCCTGCGACGTAAATCGCGTTCAATTCGAATTTGCGGATCAGGCGGTTGAAATGGACGTAGATGAAATTGAGGCCCGGCGTGGTGCCCCAATGGCCGAGCAGGCGCGGCTTGATGTGTTTGATGGTCAGCGGCTCGCGGAGCATGGCGTTGGCATAGAGATAGATCTGCCCCACGGAGAGATAATTCGCGGCGCGCCAGTAGGCGTCCATTTTGCGCTGCTCCTCGCGGGAGAGAGGATTATTGGAATCGTCGATGCGGATGGGGTTCATGGTGTGCACGTCGGCCATTGGAAGGTCCCTTTCCGGGCTGGAGCGCCGCCCACTGCGTCGAATGGATCTGATTGAGACGCTTCGACGGGGAAGCCGGTAAAGCTGGAAGACTGCCGGAGAAAAACAGTTCAGAAAATCAGTGCAGGCGACAAAGCCCGCGCTCATGTGATCCGCGTCGATTCTACACTCAAACGCGAGTTTTCGTATTTCAGGCGGATGAAAAGATTGCGCTCCAGCAAAAGGAACGGCAGCCTGGCGGCCTCACCGGAAATAGTAGCTGGTCTTGGCGAGGATGGTGTATTCGCGGCCCTTCTTGCCGAAGGACGGGGCGAGGCGAACGTCCAGCTTGTGAGGTTTGCCCTCGGCGCCGTTTGCGGTGGTGTAGTAACCCAGCGTATAGCGCGTCTTAATACGATGGATCAGCGCCTGGAAGACGGCGTCGAGATTTGCGACGTCATGAACATCGAAAATTTCCCCGCCGGTCTGCTCGGTCACCTTGCGAATGTCGACCAAACCCGGAATCATGCCGGAGTAGAAGAGCGTGCCGGGCGGATTGTATCCGGGAATTTTCAGGTTATAGACGGAGGCGTCGGCGGCAATCGTTTCGGTGACGATGTCCCGCGTGCCTTGTCCGCCGGCGTCGGTGCCGACGTCGTCGCTGATGAGGATGATGACGCGGCGGCCCTTGGGAGCATTCTTGAGCAAGTACTCAGAGGCCACGTAGATGCCGTCGTTGATGTTGGTGGCGCCTCCCGTGTGGAAATTGCTGATCTGGTCGGCGATTTTTGTTTTGTCCTGGGTGAGCGGCACGCTAAGTTGCGCTTCGGTGGAAAACGTGAACAGAGCGACTTCGTCCTCGGGCTTGAGGGCGGCCAAGGTGGTGGTTGCGGCGTCGCGCAAGGGGGAGAGAAAGGGTTCAATGGAATCGCTCAGATCGAGGACCAGGGCAACGCGCAGGGGCAGT
Source organism: Terriglobia bacterium (assembly GCA_963779275.1). Classification (GTDB taxonomy): domain Bacteria; phylum Acidobacteriota; class Terriglobia; order Acidiferrales; family UBA7541; genus Palsa-360. The sequence continues at coordinate 561,796 of CAVZXL010000007.1, read as the reverse complement.
TCGTCGCGGCTGAACAGTTCGATTTTCTTTTGAGTGCCGTCCTCGCGAACCTCGAAGTCTTCTTTTTTCAGTCCGTCCATGATGCGGCCGTCCTTGGACTTCACTGTCGCGTCCAGATCGACTAGATTGACGTTCATGCGTATGGCGCCGGAGGGCTGGTCCTGGGCGCGCGCGGATGTATGCAATAGAAAAGTAAGAAAGACAAAGGAGAACAAGCCCGCCAGCAGGCGGCGATTGGAATTGCGCTTCGATGCCGTCATTGGGATGAGCTGTTGCCGCTGTCAGCCCGGCGGCGCATCACCGGCTGGTTCGGATCCGGAGACGCAGAAGGACTAGTAGAGGTGCCGGAGTCCGCGGGGCGACTCTGCGCGGGCTGGGTCGGATCGGCAGACGGATCGGCAGCAGCGCCCGGAGCGCCTGGCGAGGCGTTGCTGGTATCGGCATGCCTCTTCAGCACGGGCCGGTTGGGATCGTTGTCATGATCGGCCTGCACGGCGGGCGCTGGCACGTCATAAACGAAGCGGATGACCAGCAAGCCCTTGGATTTGCCGCGGTCGACGTGCACGGTCTCGAAGAACTGGCGCCCATCTGGGGAAAGCTCAAAAGTGCGGTTCATGGGCGAGCCTTGCGGGGTCTTCTCGTCGGTGACCAGGCGGCTGCCGTCCCAGTGCGCTGAGATTTCCTGATTGGCGCTGTCTTTTTGTTTTTGCAGCTTTCGGCCGTCGGTGTAGAAAACCAGTTTGGTGTAATGATCGTCGGTCATGTCGACTTCCGCGCTGTTCAGCGTGAAGCTCAAGGAGCTGGGAGGACGAATTAACTGCTCGAGCCTTTCGTCAGTTTCCGAATCGCGCCGACTGACGCCGTCAGGATAGCCGCCGTCATCTGGATACCCTCCACCGCCGGGATATCCTCCGCCACCAGGATACCCTCCGCCAGGGTAACCGCCACCGGGGTACCCACCGCCGCCCGGGTAACCTCCGCCGGGATTCCCGCCGCCGTTACCTCCCCCGCTGCCGCCCTTAGTCCCTGCTTTTTTGCCGCGCGAGTCTTGAATCTTCGTGCGCAGATCGTCGCTTTCGTCGCGATTTAGTTTCCATTCGCCTGCAAGGGTGGTTCTGGGAGCAATTTCGGGCGGCTTTGGTTTCGCGGCCGCGGGCTTTTGGCGCGGGGCCTGTGTTTGTTGCGGCACGGAAAGCGGCCCGGGCGCGGCCTGGCCCATCAAATGGGCCGGAAAAGAAATGCCCGCGCAAAGAGCAAATCCGCAAAGGACGACGGTAGGAGCGTTATTCATGTTCAAGTTCGCCTCGGCCTCCGCGCATTCATGGGCATGGAAGGATTCAATACTGCCGGTCCTTTAAGAACTAAGGGGAGACTGCACATACTACACCCACATGCATAGATGGATGGGGTTTGCCGGCAGATGAGTTGCCTATCTATGATTCTCAAATACCGGAAACAGATGGAGCCGAGGCCCGGACTTGAACCGGGGACCTGTCGATTACGAATCGACTGCTCTACCAACTGAGCTACCTCGGCTTCGCGTAATTCAATGTAGCATCGGGCGGAAAAAACTGTCAAACGCCGGGTTGCAATGAGGTGCGAGAAGCGGCTACCGGGAAAAGGGAAACATAAGCCAACCGATGCCGACGGCCACCAGCAAAAAGGCGAGAAAAGCCCAGGCGACATACTTGATACGTTCGAGGGCGCCGCGTTTGGAAAGAAATGCGAACGTCAACGAAACGGTGAGAGCGAAGAAAACCAGCGCTTCGAAATGAGTGAAATTGCCGAAGAGTGAACTCAACTAGGTCCTCCTGCCGCGGCCGATTTCGTAGGCTTCCAGCACCGTGAGGAGATTGATCATGCCGGCGGCCGCGAACATGCGCGTGCCGTAATCGCCGGTGGCGTGGCCCACGTCCGGGCCGGCCGTCTGGATCATGTGCGCCAGGAAATAAAACACCCCAGTGCCGATGTCGGCAAAGAATCCCAGGCGGTCGAACAAGTCTTCCGAACCCGGAGCGAAGACGCCGCCGCGCATGACCAGGCCCACGTAGGCAAGGCCGCCGACGCAAAGAAAGTAGAGGGCCGCCTTGCCCCACTTGCGCAGCAGCAGGTGCCCGAGGCCGGGAACAACCCAGCCCGCCAGTGCGACCACGGCGCCGAGCACCACATTGCCGGCAGGGGCATCCTGATGGATTGTTTCGTCGGCGATCGTTTCTTTGGGCATCGCTTGTTCCAGATTCCCTTCTTCAATCTTGGACTTAGGAGAGCAGCGGAATAATACCAGTCTGCACTGCGCCGGTAACTTCGGCGCGTCCCTCGGCGACGTAAACGTCCACTTCGCTGCGGATGCCGAACTCGGGAAGATAAATTCCGGGTTCGACCGAAAAGCAAGTGCGCGGGATGACGCGGCGGATGTCGCGCGTCTCCAGACCATCCATATTCGCCCCCGTGCCGTGAACTTCCTGGCCGATGTTGTGACCGGTGCGATGCACGAACTTGTCCGCGTATCCGGCCTTGCGAATGACCTCGCGCGCGGCGCGGTCCACCTGCCAGCCTTCGATGGCGCGGCCCGCTTTGACGTTGCTCAAGACGAAATCGACGGCCGCGTCGCGGGCGTCGCGGACGATCGTGAAAATTTTCGCATATTTTGCGGGAACTTTCGCGCCCAGATATCCGACCCAGGTGATGTCATAGTAGACGCTGCCCGGCGCCAGCGTTTTTCCCCAGACATCGAGCAGCAGCAAATCGCCCTTGCGGACCTGGGCTGAACCTCGCTGCATGGGCTCGTAATGCGGATCGCCCGAATGCGGACCGACGGCGACGATCGGGGCGGAATCGGAAACCACACCGCTCGAGCGGAATTGCCCGAGCATCCATTGCTGCAGGTCATACTCGGTGAACGCTTCGGCGGCGCTCACGCGGCGCGCGGCTTCGGCGAATGCCGCCTCGGTAATCTTGTCGATCGTCCGGCCCGCCTCGCGATGCGATTGGAGTTGCTCGGGCGTCCAGACCGCCTCGAACTGCTGCACCAGGTCCGCCGAACTTACCACCGTGCAGCCCTGTGCGCGAATCAACTCCACGGTTCCGGCGTCCACCAGGGAAATGTAAGGAATCAGGTTCTTGGGCGAATACTGCATGGCCACTTTTTTCGCGCGGCCGATGAGTTTTTTCAGATTTTTTTCCAGCTCGCCGGCGGCAGCATAGACCATTTTTTCGCCTGGGAGCGAATCGAGAACACCGGCCTCGATGCGGTGGACCAGCTTGCGCGGAGAACCCTTCGCCGGAATTATGTAGAACCAGCGGCGCTTGGCCATGGCGTGATCCAGACCCAGGACGCGGTAGGCGATCGGATCGCGATGCAGAATGTCGTAGAAGAGCCAGGCATCGATCTTGTGTTCGGCGAGGGCGCTCTGGATGGCTGCAATGTCTGGCATAGATGAATTGCTCAAGAAAAGCTGCGACCAGCGACGATGGAATCTAAACCGCCAGTGCGCGGATCATTTCCGGGGTCACGCCGCGAATTTCCACGCGTTTGGTGCGGCTATGCTCGCCCGACGCGATTCTAACAGCCGCCAGCGGCACTTTCAAACGCGAGGCCAGCAGCTTGCGCAAGGCTTCGTTGGCGCGGTCGTCGACGGGCGGCGCGGTGAGGCGAATTTTCAGGCCGTCCTGGTATTCGCCGGCGAATTCGTCGCGGCTGGCGCGGGGCTGGACGCGGACTGCAAAACTTACCGCGCCGTCTTTTTCGGTGACTTGCACAGTTAAGCCTTTCGCCTCTCGCCAAACAGTGCAGTGCCCACGCGGATTTCGGTGGCTCCCTCCTCGATGGCCACTTCAAAATCGTGGGACATTCCCATCGACAGGACGGGCAACAGATCCTTTCCGGATGCCGCGCGGATCGCGTCGCGCAGTTGGCGCAGACGGCGAAAATAAGGACGGGCTTGCTCGGTATCGTCGAAATAGGGCGGCACGCCCATCAGGCCGCGCAAATCCAAGTGAGGCAGTTGCAGGACAGCGTGCACCAGCGGCGCAAGTTCGTCGCCGCCGACGCCCGATTTTGTTTCTCCGGGATCGAACTTCACTTCGATCAGCACGCGCAGGCGTTCACTCTTGCTTCGGCCAGTTCCCTTTTCTCTTTCTTTCTTCGTGTCCTCTGTGTTTTCTGCGTTGAAATCTTTTTTTGCGCGATCGAGGCGCTCCGCGAGGACGACGCTATCTAGCGAGTCGATAGCGTCAAACAGCCGGACCGCCTTCGCCGTTTTATTGCTTTGCAAGTGCCCGATCATGTGCCAGGTTGCATCGAGACCGGAAAGATGCGCGCGCTTGGCTTCCCATTCCTGCACGCGGTTCTCGCCGAAATGGCGGAGACCAGCTTCGTAGAGATCCCGAATTTGCGCAACGGAATGGGTTTTTGAGACGGCGATGAGGGTTATTTCTTCCGCGGCGCGTCCCGCCCGCGATGCTGCGCGCGCGATGCGCTCGTGGACACGCGAAAGATTTTCCGACACTTCGCTGGATTCGCTAGGCATTGCGGGGATTCTAGCATGCGTATCCCCCAATAAATCTTTCCACCCGTTCGGCACCGCCCTGATTGGGGACGCTGTTTTTTCTGGACAGCGACGCTTGCCTGTTCCTGTAAATTGCATCGGGGGCTAAATGGACAGACAAGAGTGTCTGTGCTACCGGTTCCTTGCGGCAATCGGGGGGGCACGTTAGACTTGCACATTGAATTATGGCGCCACGCGGAAAATTAATCGCACTGGAAGGGATCGACGGCTCGGGAAAGCGCACGCAGCTGGATTTGCTGGCGCGCGCGCTGGACATGCGCGGTTACCGAACGCTTCAAGTCAGCTTTCCGCGTTACGAATCGTTTTTCGGAAAGCTCGTGGCGCGTTTTTTGAACGGCGAATTCGGCTCGGTGGGCCAGGTGGATCCGCATCTTTCCGCGCTGCTGTATGCGGGGGACCGGCTGGAGGCGAAGCCGGAAATGGAATCGGCGCTGGCTGCCGGGAAAATCGTGCTGGCGGACAGGTATATCGCGTCGAATCTGGCTCACCAAAGCGAACGTGTGCCGGCCGAGAAGCGCGATGAGTTCATCGACTGGCTGAAGCAACTCGAATACAAACTTTACGGGTTGCCGGTGGAAGACTTGGTGATCTATTTGCGCGTTCCTGTGGCCGAGGCGCACCGACTGGTGGGATTGAAAAGCGCGAGGTCGTATACGACACTGCAGCGGGACATTCTGGAAGCGGACGTTGCGCACCTGGAGCAGGCGGCGAATACCTACGAGCAATTGGCGACGGAATCCAACTGGACGCGCATCGAGTGTACGGACGCGAGTTCCGGCGAGATGCATTCGCCCGAAGAGATTCACCGGGCGGTGCTGGGCGCCGTGGAATCGCGCGTTCTTTCGCAGGGTTTGTAGATTGCGGTCACTGATTTAGCGCCGTCATTCCAAACCGCTCCTACGGGTGACGAATCACTCAGCGGTTGATAGCCAAAAGAAAGAGGGATTCTTCTCTTCGTTCGGAATGACGGCGTGTATTTTAGGGCGTGCATTTGTTGAGGGCGTACATTTATTGACCGGCCGGATTCGTTGGTTCGTGAAGCGGAGCAAGGTTCATGGGTTTTTCAGAATTTATAGGGAATGCGCGCGTGGTCACGGCGCTGCGCGGGATGCTTTCCGCCGAGCGCGTGCCGCATGCCATGCTTTTTTCGGGGCCTCGCGGGGTGGGCAAGTTCACGCTGGCGCGCATGTTCGCGCAGGCGGCGAATTGCGAGCGGCTCAAGGACGATTTTTGCGGCGAGTGCGATGCGTGCCGGCGCATCGCGCTGCTGGGCGACGTGCGGCCTCTTGTCGAACAGGGATTGACGCAGCGCGGTGAGCGCCCGGACGCCTCCACGGTCGAGCGCATTCCGCTGCTGATCCAGACGCATCCCGACGTCTGGGCCGTGGTGCCCGATCCGGTACGCGCGAAGGATCCGGTGGCGCGCCCCGTGCTGCGCATGGGCCAGCTTCGCGCCGTGCAACGCGCCGCGTATTTCAAGCCGCAGGGGCGCCGACGCGTCTTCATTCTGGACGGGGCGGAAACCATGCGCTGGGATCTCTCCGGAATTTTTCTGAAGATTCTCGAGGAGCCGCCGGAATCGGCGACACTGATCCTGCTGGCCCCCAACCCGTTTCTTTTGCAGTCAACGATCCGGTCGCGATGCCTGCAATTTTCGCTGGCCGCGCTGGCCACCGAAGATGTGGAAGAAATTCTGCGCACGCGCACGAAACTGAGTCCTGAGGACCGCAAACTGGCGGCGCAATATTCCGAAGGCTGCCCCGGCACGGCCATGGAACTGGACGTTGCAGCGACGGCGGCGCTGCATCGCGACGCGCTCACGGTGCTGGAACGCGCGGTGGAGTTGCGCGGGATTTCCACTTTATTTGCCAGCACTTCGGCCCTAGCCAAGAGCCAGGAAATCGCGTTTGAAAATGTTCTCGAAGTGTTTTATAGTCTGCTCACGGACCTGCTTGACCTGTCCTGCTCTTCCTCGAAGAAGATGTTACGAAACCCTGCGTTGCGCCGGGAGCTCGAAATCTTGAGCAAAAAAGTAGATGTGGCCTGGATCACCAAGGCGGTTGAAGGAATGGATGTGCTCCATTCCCGGGTGCGGCGCAATATCAACCGCTCCTTGGGACTCGATGCAGTGGCAATTTCCCTGGCCCGCCCGGCGCCGATTTCGGGAAATTCCAATTTCCGGTAATTTTTCGGCAATAGAGAGGTACCCGGATTCTTTTGCTGTGCATCATAGGTTGTGAGTCCGTATTTCTTACCAACAGTTCTCATTCTTAGAAGGAGTTTTCGCCGTGAATCGCAAGTTATTTCGCCCTACTCTGACGGAAATCAAGGAACCAACCAACAATTCACCGCGTTCGCACGCTTCCGGGCCCCAGCCGCACAAAAAACCCGCTCCTCCGGAACAGACGCACGCGGAAAACTTTTACTGGATCAAGCAGATGCAAGCGCGGACTCCAGTGGTCGTGACACTCACCGACGGCGAAACACTGCACGGGACGGTCGAGTGGTATGACCGGGATTGCATCAAGCTGACGCGCTCGGGCAGCCCGAATTTGCTGATTTATAAACAATTCATTAAATATGTTTATAAGGACGGCGACGAGGCAGCGATGGGCGGGGTCAACGGGCAGTAGGACGGGGATTAGGTGGCGGGGGTGAATTTTGGTAGCACAGCCACTTTTTATCCTGGGCCCCGTGGTGGAACTGGCTGCGCGGTTTTGTGCGCTGTACGTAACGTCGACGATATCCCTGACGATTGCAAAACCCACACAGGCAAGAGTGCCTGTGCTACTTAATTCCGGATGATCGCGAAGGTCATCAGGGCTTTGCCAACCAGGCGACGATCGGCGTCGGTCAGGATGCAATCCACGACGCTGACGGTTCTACCCCGGCGGAGCACGCGGGCATCGGCGGTAATGGCGCCGTCCGCTACCGGCTCCAGGAAATTAATTTTCATTTCGATGGTCACCACGCGCGTACCCTCGGGCTCGGCCAGGAATGCCGCGAATCCTCCGGCGGTATCGGCGAGCATGGCCACGACGCCGCCGTGAACGACGCGGTGGATTTGTTTGTGCCGGTCGAGTACCGGCATGCGGAAGACGGCGCGTCCCCGCTCGCCCTTCACCAGTTGAAATCCAAAATGAACGGCTGGATTGCTGCCGCCAAGGCGTTCGGCGGCCCGCGCCAGGTCCGCTTTGGATAATTTCCCCAGGGGTTTCATGAATTGCAGGTCCTCCGCCGCGCCCTTCGCGGCCCCTCATTTTACGGAAAATAATTGAGACTTTGCGTCCCCGCGTCGCGTCCAATGTCATTGCGATGGGGTGCGCGGGGAGTCCGGGAATCTAACACCGCGCCGTGACGCGCGCAAGCGATTCGCCGTCCGGTTCCGATCCGACTTTGCTACACTTTCGAGTTCCCGAGGAGCATAAGAGCCGCAGGCTCGCATTCACATGAAGATTGGAATCACTTGCTATCCTACGTATGGGGGCTCGGGCGTGGTGGCCACGGAATTGGGAATGGAACTGGCCGCGCGCGGGCACGAAATTCACTTCATCAGCTATGCTCCGCCGATCCGGCTGACCGACTCGAATCAGAACCTTCAGTTTCATGAAGTGGAGATTTCCAGCTACCCACTTTTCGACCACGCGCCGTACGCACTGTCGCTTGCCGTGAAAATGATGGAAGTGGCGGAGGCTGAAAATCTCGACCTGCTGCACGTGCACTACGCGATACCGCATTCAGTAAGCGCGCTGCTGGCACGCATGATGGCGGCGCCCAAACGGCTGCCCTTCATTACCACGCTGCATGGGACCGACATCACGCTGGTAGGCAACGACCGCAGCTTTTTGCCCATCACGAAATTTTCCATCGAACAGTCCGACGGCGTGACCGCGATTTCGCATTATCTGAAGCGGCGCACGATCGAGGAGTTCGACATCAAGCGACCCATCGAAGTGATCCCGAACTTCGTCAACTGTGATCTGTACTGCCGGACGCCGAATGCCGCGCTGCGCTCGCAGTGGGCCCCGGGCGGCGAAGCCATCCTGATGCACCTGTCGAATTTCCGGCCGGTGAAGCGCGTCACCGACGTCGTGGAAATGTTTGCGCTGGTGCACGAGAAAATGCCCTCGAAGCTGGTGCTGATCGGAGACGGGCCGGACCGCAGCGCGGCCGAGTACCTGGTGCGCAAGAAGAAGCTGGGACGGCACGTGCATTTCCTGGGAAAGCAGGACCGCGTGTACCAGCTTTTGTCCGAAGCGGACCTGTTTCTGCTGCCCTCGGAAATGGAGTCGTTCGGCCTGGCCGCGCTCGAAGCCATGGCCTGCGAGGTTCCGGTGGTGGCGACGAACGTGGGCGGATTGCCTGAAGTTGTCGAGCACGGAGTCGACGGGTATCTTTTTACACCGGGACAGGTGGAAATTGGTGCAAGATACGCGTTAGAAATATTGTCGACGGCGGACCGGGGCCGCACGATGGGACAAAAGGCGCGGGTGAATGCCCGGAAAAAATACTGCGCCAACGATGTGATCCCGATGTATGAGACGTACTACCGTCAGGTGATCGAGGCGGGGAGCGCGGCGGGAGCATGAGAACTGTGCAGTACTAGTAATGTTTTGTTGTTTTTCCAAAGACATTAAGAAAGCGTCGTGCACTGGATCGACGTGGGGACAAAGCTCACACCGCTTGGGAGGATCGTGTGGACGAGAAGTCTGTGATTTTGCCGATGCGTTCGCGGCTTTCCATAATATGGATTTCTCTTGTGGCCTGCCTATTGCTCGCGTTTCCGACAGACAGCCGAGCCCAAGCCACCGCTTCAGTGGTTGGCACCATCGAGGATCCTTCAGGCGCAACCGTCAAGGACGCAACAGTTACCGTAAAGATCATCGAAACTGGTGCTACACGGGTTGTCACCACAGACAGTGAAGGCTACTTTCGGGTACTTTCTCTGCCGGTGGGGCCGGTGGAAGTGAAAGCGGAGCAACATGGGTTCCATGCTGCAGTGGGTTCTGGGATCAATTTGGTGGTCGGCCAGCAGGCGGTGGTAAACCTCACGTTGGAGTTGGCCCCGGCAGACTTTTTGGTCAATGTTACCGGCACCCCTGTGGTCAATACCACGACCGCGTCGGTTTCCGGTGTGGTCGACGAACGCCAAGTGAAGGAGCTTCCACTCAACGGGCGCAGCTTCGACAATCTCATTGCTCTGAATCCCAGCACGATCAACTACAGCGCGCTGAAAAGCCCCAATACCAGCACCAGCAACGGGAACACATTCTCGGTGGCGGGACGGCGCACCGGGGAAAATATTTTTCTGCTCAACGGGATCGAGTACACCGGATCGAGCCAGTTGGCACTCACTCCGGGCGGGGTGAGCGGGGAGCTTTTGGGGATTGACGCGGTGCGCGAGTTTAACGTGCTCACCGACACGTATTCGGCCGAGTACGGAAAGCGTGCCGGGGCACAGGTGAGCGTCGCGACGCAGTCCGGAACGAACCAATTTCATGGATCGGTTTTTGAATTTGTGCGCAACAGCGCGCTGGACTCGCCCGGGCCGTTCGATCAGGGGACGGTGCCTCCCTTCAAAAGGAATCAGTTTGGAGGATCGGCCGGAGGACCGCTGAAGAAAGACCGGCTTTTTATTTTTGGAAATTACGAGGGATTCCGGCAGTCGTTGAACGCGAGCAGCGTGAGCGTGGTGCCCGACTCGGGGACGGCGCTGGCTCCGATGGCGCGCCAAGGGTCGTTGCCCAATGCCTGCACGGGCGTTTACGCGCCGGTTTCGGGTTTGAATGCCACGATGCTGCAGTACATGTCGTTTTGGCCGGCGCCCAATGGACCCGAATTGATGGTTCGTTCGACCGGGGCTTGCGTGAATCCTCCGGCGCTGGTACCCACGGGAACGGCGAAAGCCTTTTACAATCCCAACTCGCACATTCAGGAAGATTTCGGAACGCTGCGCACGGACTACAACCTGGGCAAGAGTGATACGCTTTCCGGCGCCTACACGATTGACGACGGCAACAGCTTGATCCCGCTGGCCGACCCGCTGTTTGCGTCGTACACGCCGCTGCGCATGCAGGTGTTCAGCCTGAACGAAACGCACGTCGTATCGCCCGATATTCTGAATACGGCGACGATCGGGTTTTCGCGGGCGTCGTTCGCGCTTGGGTCGGTTCCGCTGGCTACGTTCCCTTCCAGTCTCTCGTTTGTTTCCGGCGCGGGGCCCGGAGGAATTGTGGTGGGAGGGGGCGCGACGACGACGGCCAACGGGTCGATTACATCGGCGGGACCGAACAACGCCGCGGGAGTTTCCAATCACAGAAACCTTTTTACGTTTCAGGACAGCGTGCGAATCGTTCACGGGATTCACCAGATCAGCGTGGGGGCGTGGCTGCAGCGTGTGCAGGACAACGAGGACAGCGCTTCGCGGCAGCTCGGGCAGGCTACGTTCGCGAGCCTCACGACGTTCCTGAAAGGAACGGTTACTTCGTTTCAAGTGGTACCGCAGCATACGGAACTGGGGTGGAGAAGTTTGTTCGGGGCGTGGTTTGTCGAGGATTCCATCCGTCTGCCGCACCATGTGACTTTAGAAGCCGGCCTGCGGCATGAATTCACGACGGGCTGGACGGAGGCCTACGGCAGGGCGGCGAATTATTTTACTGATGCGAATGGAGTGTTGATCACCAACCCGTCGCTGGGCAATTCCGTTTTCTCGCGGAACAATGCCAAGTGGCTGTTCAGCCCGCGCGTAGGTCTGGCGTGGGATGTTTTCGGGAACGGAAAGACGTCGGTGCGAGCGGGCGGCGGAATTTATTATTCCCTGATTGACGATCTCGCCTTCTTATTGAATTCGCTGCCGCCTTACAACGGGGCCGCTTCGTTTACAGGCTCGGTCTCTTCCTTTTTGCCCATCACGGCAAGTACGGCGCTGCCGCCGGGTTGCGGCCCTGGCGTTATTGGAACTTGCACCACGTTCGCGCCGCAGGGAATCCAGCAGAATGCGAAGACTCCGACGATTCAGGAGTGGAATCTTTCCGTGGAGCAGCAACTATCGCGCAACACGTCGCTGCGCGTAGCCTACGTCGGGTCGTTCGGCGTGCACGAATTCCTGAGCATCGATTCCAACAGCATCCCGGCGCAAATTTGCGGTTCGGCGACGTGCAACGCTGGCGGCGTGGCAACGCTGGCGAGCTTCAACAATGTTGCTCCCACGGTGCCGCAAGGAACGCTTTACATTCCGGGACCCGGAGCAAAACGGCCAAACCAGTTTCTTTCGGGCGGATTTTTCTGGCTGACCGAGGGCAACAGCAGCTACAACGCGCTGCAGGCGGACGTGACGCACCGATTCAGCAATGGCCTGGAATTCCGCGGCAATTACACCTGGTCAAAAAATCTGGACATCAATTCCGGGCTGACCGGAGCGCAGTCCAACAACCAGGCGCAGATGGTCCTGAACCGGAATAATTTGCGCGCCGATTGGGGACCTTCGGCACTCAATGTCGCAAGCCAGGCCAGCCTTTCCGCGGTGTATGAAATTCCCCTGGGACACGGGCGGCGGTGGATGAACGACATCAACGGCGTGGAAAGCAAATTCGTGAGCGGCTGGCAGGTCAACGCGATCGGAACGTTTCTGAGCGGATTTCCCTTCACGCCACTGGCCGGATCGAACCGATCGGGCGACGGCGACACGCGAAATCCCGACCGCGTCTCGATTAATCCCGCCTTCACAGGCTCGGCGATCACCGGCGACCCGAACCAGTGGTTTAATCCCGCGGCGTTCCTGCTCCCAGCACCCGGAACGTACGGAAATATCGGACGTGGCACGCTGCGCGGGCCGGGCCTGGCCGACGTGGACTTTTCCGTGTTCAAGAACACCGGGATTACGGAGAAAACCAACCTGCAATTCCGCGCCGAGTTTTTCAACCTGTTTAACCGCTCCAACTACGGGCCGCCGAACACCACAGTATTTTCGGGAACGTCGGTGAGCCCTTCGGCGGGGCTGATTACGACCACAGCCACGAACCCGCGGCAAATTCAACTTGGATTGAAATTGATTTTTTAACCACGCGCCGACACGTTTAATTTTCTCAATCGAGTCCGGAAGGGACCGGGTAAACTCCGCGAGGAATCTCTCCCGGGACTCGAAGAGGGATTCTTCTCGAATGACGGAGTTTTGCAGTAGCCGCACCAGGGAATGGGACGAAAGTTCACACTTTTGTGGCAGGAAGAATTGCCGGGATTTCGTGCGCCGCGGGGATCAGTTCCGGGATCTCGATCTGGATGCGAGTTCCCTCCCCTTCGCGGCTGGAGATATCCATCTTGAAATCGGCGCCGTAGAGCACGCGCAAGCGCTCGTGGACATTGCTGATTCCGATTCCCTCCTGGAACACCTTGCCCATGCGTTCTTTGGGGATTCCAACTCCGTTGTCTTCGATGGTGACCACCAGGCGGCCGTCCTGCGTGGCGGTGCCGATGGTGAGTTCGCCGACGCCGAGTTTTGCGGCCAGACCGTGTTTGAGGGCGTTTTCAACGATGGGCTGCAGGAACATGCTGGGGACGAAGGCGTCGAGGGTGCGCTCGTCGATGTGTTTATGAATCTGGAGATTGTCGTGGCCGAAGCGGGCGACTTCGATGTCGAGATAGTCGTCGATGAAATCGAGCTCTTCCTGCAAGGGCACAAACGTCTCGTGCTTGCGCAAGAGGCGCCGCAGAATGTTGCTGAGCTTGATGACCACGCCGCGCGCCGTGTCCGGATCGTAGCGGATCAGGGAAGAAACGGTGTTGAGCGTATTGAATAAAAAGTGCGGATTGATTTGCGCGGTGAGCGCGTCCATGCGGGCTTTGAGCAGCAGTTGCTGGTGCTGCTCGAGATTCATTTCGATACGCGTGTTGTTCCAGATTTTCATGGGGACGGCGACGGCCATCACGGTCGATAGCAGAACCAGTGGAATGCCCCAGCCTTTTCCCACGTCCAGGTAAAACAGCCATTGCGGCTTGGTGGCGTGGCCCAGCGCCTGGCGAGCCAGCTCCAGCACGACCAGCGCACCCAGCGGCAGCATTTCCCAGCTGACTTTTTTGCGGCGGTAAAGCCGCATCAACCAACGCGGCGTGCTCATGAAAGTGAACGGGCCCAGCTTCCAGATCTCCTCCGTATTGGGAACGGTCAGGCGGATCAGGCCTCCGACAAGCCTGCCGTGGCCGCCACGGGCATGGACAGCCATTCATGATGAAAGAACGCGGGCAGGCTGATGATCGATCCGCCCAGCGGCCCGACGACGCGACCGCCCAACAGGCCGAGCAGGAACGAGCCCTCGAGCATGAGGTCGGCGGCGCGGTACGGGCGGCCCACCATCCTTAGAATGACTCCGAAGGCCAGCGGAGGCGTGACGAAAAGCAGCAGCTTCAGTTTCTGATCGGAGTCGCGAAGTTCGGTGAACAGGACTTTGCGGAACGTGGCCGAACGCGCCAGCCAGGCGCAGATGGAGGCCGCCGCGCCAACATGCAGCAGCAGCGTGAGCAGCAAATCCCCGCCATAGGTGAGTGTATTCATGAAGGAAATCGCGCGCGGCGGCCGCGTCACGGCTACGTTAGCCAATCGCCCGCCCGATGTAAAGCGGCGCGTGCGGCGCGCGCCTGCTATAATACGGGGCTCTTTATGGCACGCAAGACACGACGAAAAGTTCGCAAGACCGTGCCGGCAAGCCCGGCGCGCGCATCCGCATGGTGGCGCGCGCCAAGCTGCCCACGCGGTTCGGGCCGTTTGAGATTCTGGGCTTGGAGGGGCGCACGCCGCAGGAAAGCGCGGTGGCGCTGGTGCATGGGCCGGTACGCACGAAAACGCCGCTGGTGCGCATCCACTCGCAATGCCTGACGGGCGACGTGCTGGCTTCGGAGCGCTGCGATTGCCGCGCGCAACTGGAATTGTCGCTACGCCGAATCGCCGATTCGCCCAGCGGCATTTTGCTTTATTTGCCGCAGGAAGGGCGCGGCATCGGGCTGATGAACAAGCTGCGCGCCTATGAACTGCAGGATAAGGGCATGGACACGGTCGAGGCCAACGAAGAGCTTGGCTTCGCGGCCGATTCGCGGGACTATGCGTTTTCGGCGGCGGCCTTGAAGCTGCTGGGGGCGCGGCGCGTGCGATTGCTCTCAAACAATCCCGACAAGGTGGAGCAACTCGAGAAGGCCGGAATCCGCGTGGTCGAGCGCGTGCCGTGCCGGCCGCGTATTTCGCGGACTTCGCGCGCCTATATGGAAACAAAGCGCACGAAGATGGGGCACCTGCTCGACGCTTTGTAATTTCCGTATGGAATGAAATTCAGAGAGCCATTCTGGAGGACTTTGATGACTCCCGCCATCGAACAATCCGTCACCTTTAAGAGCACTCCCGCGGAACTCTACCAACTCTTTATGGATTCGGCGAAGCACGCCGCCGCGACCGGCGCGCCCGCCAAGGTCAGCCGCAAGGTGGGAGGAAAATGGTCTGCGTTCGGGGGAATGATCCTCGGGAAGAATCTGGCTCTGGTACCAAACCGCATGATCGTGCAGTCGTGGCGCTCGTCAGCCTGGAAATCGGGCGATCCGGATTCGGTTCTCGTCGTCCGGTTTGAGAAAGGCAAAGATGGCGCGACTGTGTATTTGTCCCACGTCGGCGTGCCGCCGTATGACCACAAGGGAGTAACCGAAGGTTGGAGGAAATATTACTGGGAGCCATGGGAGGAGTATTTGAAGGCGCGAAAACGAAAGGCGTGAAATGGTGCGGTCCTAATATTGTTACGTTCGGTTTACTCGTGCAGGTCTAAGTTTTCAGGGGTTAAAACCCCTGATGGTTCTGAACTTTAGTCCGGAGGGGCTAACGAAGCCCCGACAGCTGGCCTAAGATCCAAGCTCGAGATGCTTTTTCAATCCATTTGAAGTCACTTTGACATCCAGCTCCAATGCCGCGAGCTGCCCTACCCTCCGCCAACCATGTGCACAATTTCGAAACGGTCGCCGGGCTCGACGGCGGCGGCGGGCCATTGGGAGCGCGGGAGAATTTCGAGGTTGCGTTCGATGGCCACGCGGTCGGCGGGCAAGCCGAGGTGAGCGAGCAGACCGGCGACGCGCAGTCCGGCCGGAACTTCGCGCGGGTCTCCATTTACCACGATGCGGATGGCTTCGGTCATTTGATAACCGTGGCGGGAACCGGTCCGGAGGGCTTGGGCTTGAGATGGAACCTTAATTCGCCGTAGAGGGATCCGTCGGTCGCGCGGATCACCAGGGAGGCTCCGTCGCCGGCCGCGGGCGGCATTGGGAATTTGAGAGTTACTTTGCCGGCCGCATCGGTCAGGGAAACCTGGCAATGGGTGCGCTGCTTTTCGCGTTCCACGAAGGCCTCGACTTCGGCGTCTTCCACCGGCTGGCGGGATTTTCGGCGGTGCAATTCGATTTCGAGCGTGACGTTGCCGGAATCGAGCCAGGTTTTCGGATTTAACAGGTGGACGTCCAGTCCGTCGGCGGCTTGCTCCCCGGCAGGCGCGGGGGCCGAGGTTTCCTTCCCGTGAAGCGCCAGGGTTCCCGCTTCCAGCTGGGCAATCACTTCGCGATGCTGGTTGGAGAGCCGTTCGTGCAGCTGCTGCGCCAGGTCCAGTCCCTGCTTGGCGGCAGCGGCGGCGAAATCCGCATAGCTCGTGCTCTGTTTGTAAACAACGCGGCCGGCTTCGTACACGACCGTATCGAGGAAGGGATGCGAAGGGCCGCGGTCCTCGGTCTGGACGTGGTAAAGGGCCTCGGCAACGCGCACATTCGAGTTAAAACCAAAGTTCATGCGATGGACCGCCTTCCCTGCTGGGATGGATGACGAACCTGCCATTAATTAGAATTGGTACATTGCCGATCTATTCTTCGAGTGCATTTGACCGCTTGCCGCTTCATCGTTATTATAGCTTGTGCTTCGATGATGGGAAACGATCTACAAAGTTACGCGCCGCTACTTTTACACCTCGTCCTGGCCATGGCGCTTTCAGGCGTGCTCCTGCTGCTAAGTTCCCTGGTGGGTTGGAGAAGGCCGTCCAAGGTTAAAAACCAGGCGTATGAGTGCGGCATGACGCCGACGGGCGATGCGCGCGAACCGTTTTCCGTGAAATTTTATCTGGTGGCGATGGTATTTATTTTATTCGATGTGGAAGCCATCTTCCTGTACCCCTGGGCCTATATTTTTCGCCAATTGCGGTGGTTCGGGTTTGTGGAAATGCTCCTCTATATCGGGATTCTGCTGGTGGGGTATTTCTATCTCTGGAAGAAAGGGGCGTTGGACTGGAACCGCCCAGCCGTACGCCGGGACCGCGCTTCGTGACGGAAACAGCCGACCTAGAACAAAATCCGGCCGTCGCGAAAATTCGCGCCTGGCGACCCGAAGCCATTGCCGGGCTGATCGATTTCCGCGGGGAATTGACCGTGCTTGTGCCGCGCGAACATTTGCGGCCCCTGGCCGAGTTTCTTGCCGGCGATAAGGACCTGGCGTTCACCTACCTTTCCGACGTGACCGGCGTGGACCGTTTTCCCATCGAGCCCGCTTCGAGCTGAATTATCATTTGCTGTCGATTCCCGCCGGGACACTCTGCGCCTGCGCGTTCGCTGCCGGGGGACGCCCGTCGATCGAATCGTCGTGCCGCGTGTGGCCGACGGCCAACTGGCACGAGCGCGAAATTTTCGATTTGTTCGGAATTCGTTTTGAGGGACACCCCAACCTGCGGCGCATGCTGCTGCCCGACGACTGGGAAGGCTATCCCCTTCGCAAAGATTATCCCGACGGAGGGTCCACGCTAATCGGCGATCCGGTCCGAGCCCACATACGCCATGACAACCGTACAAACAGCCATCGGCCCTGAAAAAACCATGGTCCTGAACATGGGGCCGCAGCACCCGTCGACGCATGGCGTGCTGCGCGTGTGCTGGAACTGGACGGCGAAAACGTCGTCAAGGCGGACCTGGACATCGGCTACCTGCACACCGGAATCGAAAAAACCGCCGAAGCGCTACCTATTCGCAGGCCATCACGCTCACCGACCGCATGGATTACCTTGCGCCGCTGTCGAACAACCTGGCGTATTGCCTGGCGGTCGAAAAATTGCTGGGCCTGGAAGTTCCCAAGCGCGCGCAATACATCCGCGTGCTTCTGACGGAACTGACGCGCATCGGCTCGCACCTGGTGTGGCTGGGCACGCACGCGATCGACCTGGGCGCGATGTCCGTGTTCCTGTACTGCTTCCGCGAGCGCGAAGAACTGCTGAAGATTTTCGAGATGGTCAGCGGCCAGCGCATGATGACCAGCTATTTCCGCATCGGCGGCCTGGCGCTGGAGCCTCCGCCGGGATGGACCGAACGCGTCGAGAAATATTGTGCGGACGTTCCCTTCCCGCTTCGACGAGTACGAGGATCTGCTGACGAAAAACCGCATCTGGCTGGCGCGCACGCAGGGCGTGGGCATGCTGAGCGCGGAGGACGCGATCGCGCTTGGCGTTTCCGGGCCGTCGCTGCGCGGCTCCGGCGTGGATTACGACGTACGCAAATATTTTCCCTACTCCAGCTATGACGAATTCGATTTTCAGGTGCCCGTGCGCACGGAAGGCGACTGCTACGCGCGCTACATGTGCCGCGTGGCGGAAATGCGCGAAAGCATCAAGATCGTGCGCCAGGCGCTGGAAAAAATTCCCGCCGAAGGCCCCATCAAAGCGGACGCGCCGGGCATCGTCGCGCCGCAGCGCGAAAAAATGAAGACGGAGATGGAAGCGCTGATCTACCATTTCAAGATCTATACCGAAGGTTCGCGCCGCCGCCCGGCGAAGTCTACCAGCGCATGGAATCGCCGCGCGGGGAACTGGGCTGCTTTGTGGCCAGCGACGGCTCGCCAAAGCCCTACCGCATGAAGATGCGCACGCCTTCGTTTGTGAATTTGCAGGCGCTGCAGAAAATGGTCGAAGGCCATTTGATTGCCGACGTGATCGCCTGCATCGGCACACTGGACATCGTGCTCGGGGAGATCGACCGCTGATGAATCTGCCGCCGCAGCTGGAAACGAAATTCCAAACCCTCGAGAAGCGCTATCCGGTCAAGCGCTCGGCGCTGATGCCCATGCTGCTGTACGCGCAGGACCAGTTCGGGTTCGTCAGCGACGACATGATCGCGGAAATCGCGCGCCGGCTGGACCTGAATACGCTGCAGGTCACCGAAACGATGGCGTACTACTCCATGCTGCGCCGCCAGCGCGCCGGAAAATATCACGTGCAGGTCTGCACCAACGTTTCCTGCATGCTGCGCGGCGGCAACAAACTCTACGAATTCGTCCAGAAAAAACTGGAGATCGGCCACAAGGAAACCACCGAGGACGGCGTCTTTTCGCTCGAAGAAGTGGAATGCATCGGCGCCTGCACCGGCGCGCCGGCCATGCAGGTGAATTACGATTTCTACGAAAACCTGACCATCGAGCGCACCACGCAGATTTTTGAGCCCTCGAAATCGGACGCACGCCGGAAACTTCGACGCCCATTTCCGGATCGGTGAAGACGCGGCATCCCGCCGAAGTGCCGGTGATCAGCCGGCTGTTTGGCGTGAAGGATTCGCACAAGCTGGATGTGTACCTGGCCAATGACGGCTACAAGGGCATGGAGCGCGCGCTGAAGGAATTGACGCCCGAGCAGGTCGTCGACGAAGTGAAGAAATCGAATCTGCGCGGGCGCGGCGGCGCGGGTTTCCCACGGGCATGAAGTGGAGCTTCGTGCCGAAGGATTCGCCCAAACCGAAATACGTTCTCTGCAACGCCGACGAGAGCGAGCCGGGCACGTGCAAGGACCGCCCGCTGATGGAAATGATGCCGCACCAGTTGATCGAGGGCATCGTCATTGCCGGACGCGCGGTGGGCTCGCATCAGGGATACATCTATATCCGCGGCGAGTACCGCTACGTGCTGGACATCATGGACGGCGCGATCGCGGAAGCCTACAAGGCGCGGCTACCTGGGCAAGAATATCCTCGGCAGCGGGTACGATTTCGATCTCGTCACGCATACGGGCGCGGGCGCCTACGAATGCGGCGAGGAATCGGCGCTGATGGAATCGCTCGAAGGCAAGCGCGGCTATCCGCGCATCCGGCCGCCGTTCCCGGCCGTCGTCGGCCTTTATGGCTCGCCGACGGTGATCAATAACGTCGAAACGCTTTCCTCGGCGCCGGAAATTCTGCGGCGCGGCGGAGAATGGTACGCGGGCCTGGGCTCGCCGAAAAACGGCGGCACGCGCATGTTCTGCATTTCCGGCCACGTCAACAGGCCGGGCATTTACGAACTGCCGATGGGCTTCCCTCTGCGCCGCATGATCGAGGACGTTGCCGGCGGCATGCTGAACGGCAAAAAACTGAAGGCCGTCATCCCCGGCGGCAGTTCCTGCCCGCTGCTGACCGCGGATGAGATTGACATCAACATGGATTTCGATTCGGTGGCCAAGGCCGGCTCGATGCTCGGTTCGGGCGGCCTCGTCGTGATCGACGAAGACACCTGCATGGTCGATCTGGCGCGGCGCATCATGCACTTTTACGCGCATGAATCCTGCGGCTGGTGCATTCCCTGCCGCGAAGGCACGGGCTGGCTGCGCAAGATGCTCGACCGCTTCCATTCCGGAGCGGGCGCCCGGAAGATATTCCGATGGTGGGCGAGCTCGCCAAGAACATGCTGGGCAAGACGTTTTGCCCGCTGGGCGACGCCGCCGCGATGCCGACGATCAGCATCGTCAAGAAGTGGCGCCACGAATTCGAAGAACACCTTTCGGGCAAGTGCCCGTACAAACCGGCCGATGTCATTGGCCGCGGTCCGCTAAGGAATCCGGGAACAATATGGCAGATTCGAAAGACATCACGCTGAAGATTGACGACCGCGAAGTCACCGTGCCGCCGGGGACGCTGGTGATCGAAGCGGCGCGCCGCATGGGCATCGACGTCCCGTCGTTCTGCTATTTCCCGGGCCTGTCGCTGCAGGCCGCTTGCCGCATGTGCCTGGTGGAAGTGGAAAAAGCGCCGAAGCTGCAAACGGCGTGCACGCTGGTGGCGATGCCGGGCATGGTCGTGCGCACCAACACGCAGCAGGTGCACGACGCGCGCAAGGCAATGCTGGAATTCCTGCTGGCCAACCATCCGCTGGATTGCCCGGTGTGCGACAAGGGCGGCGAATGCGAATTGCAGGACATGGTCTTCACCTACGGCGCGGACAAGAGCCGCTTCGCCGAAGAAAAGCGGCACCAGCCGGAACAGAAATGGTCGGAAGCGGTCTATTACGACGCGCCGCGCTGCATCCTGTGCTTCCGCTGCGTGCGCGTTTGCGACGAAGGCATGGACGTCAAGGCGCTGGGCGTGGGCCAGCGCGGCTCGCACTCCGTGATCATCCCGAACGGCGAAGATCATCTGGAATGCGAAGAGTGCGGCATGTGCATCGACATCTGCCCGGTCGGCGCGCTCACCAGCGGCACCTATCGCTACAAGACGCGCCCCTGGGAAATGACGTACGTTTCCACGGTGTGCACGCACTGCTCGAACGGCTGCAAGACCACGCTGAGCGTGCGCAACAACGAAATTCTGCGCGCCAATAATCGCGACCTCTCCGGCTTCAACAAGGATTTTCTGTGCGTGAAGGGCCGCTTCGGATTCGATTTCACCAAGCATCCCGAGCGCGTGAAGCTGCCGCTGGTGCGCCGCGACGGCAAACTCGTTCCCTCCAGCTGGGAAGATGCGCTGGCGGAAGTTTCGCGGCGCCTCGCGGAAATTCACAAAGAGTCCGGCGCCGGATTCCATCGGCTTTTTCGGCTCGAACCGCACCACCAACGAAGAAAATTACCTGCTCGGCCGCATCGCGCGCGCCTCCATCGGCACGAACAACCTCGATCATCACCGCACGGCCGACTACGCCAGCCTGATCGCAGCGCTCGGCGAGCAGGCCGTGCCGCGAGCGCCACCATGACGCAGCTTTACGAAGCGGACGCGGTTCTGCTGATCGGCGACGATCCGACCGAGCAAAACCCGCTGGTCGCCTGGCAGATTCGCTCCGCGATTCGCCATCGCGGCGCGCGGCTGTACGTCATCAATTCGAAATCGATCAAGCTGCTGCGCAAAGCGAAGGGTTTTGCCGAAGTTCCCGGCGGGCGGCGAAGCCGCCGGCAGTGCGCTGGCTGGCGGGCGGAGACAGCGCAGCTGGACGCTGGCGTGGCCGAACGGCTCGGCGCGCTAAAGTCCTCGCTGGAAAAGGAATCGAACGTCGTCATCGTGTTTGGCGCGGAATTGACCGGCGCGGCCGTGCAGCGACCTGGTGAAATTCGGCGCTTCCCTGCCCGGCGCAGACGCGCTACATGGCGCTCGGCGATTACGCCAATTCGCGCGGCGCTGCCGACATGGGCTTGCTGCCGGCATGCTTCCCGGCTACGCCAGTCGTCGGCGATGCGAAGGCGCGCGAGAAATTTGGCAAACTCTGGGGCGCGAAATTGCCCGAAAAGCCCGGCCTCGACGCGCGCGAATGCTGGCGGCCGCGGCGAACGGAAAATTGAAGGCGCTCTACGTCGTCGGCGCAAATCCGGTGAAAACTTTTGGCGTCACTGCAACGGACCGCCTCGGCAAGCTTGACCTGCTGGTCGTGCAGGATCTGTTCCTCACCGAAACCGCGCAACTCGCCGACGTCGTCCTGCCGGCGGCCGCGGCTTACGAGAAAAACGGCACGATGACCAATACCGCCGGAGAAATTCAACTGGTGCGCAAGGGCGGCGACGTCATGGGCCCGCGCTCCGATTTCGATATCCTGCGCATTCTCTCGCATCCAGCTGGCGCATCACGGCCTCGGACAGCCGATCTCGCCTGCGCACTCCGGACGCCGCGTTCGACGAAATTCGGCAGTATGTTGCCGGGTACGATGTTTCCATGGCCACGCTGCTGCTCGGCGAAGCGGAGCGTACGGCGCCGGTTTCCCGCCAACGGTAACGCGAAATTCGACGTGCCCGGCGGGCCGATTTTCTCCGCGCACGACACGCTGTTCACCAGCGGCAGCCTGGGCCGCTATTGCTCCACGATCCTTTCTCTGCCGGAAGCAGCGGAAGAGGTGGAAGTGGAGGCGCGCTCGTGAACGAATTTGCCGCACAGCATCCGCTCCTCCTGGTCGCGCTGGTGAAAATTGTCGTGCTGCTTTTCGTGCTGCTGACTGCGCTGGCCTACCTGATCTGGTTTGAGCGCAAAGTCGTCGCGCACATCCAGTCGCGATGGGGACCCTACCGCGTCGGGCCGCACGGCTTGCTGCAGCCGCTGGCCGACGGCGTGAAATTTCTGTTCAAGGAAGATGTGACGCCGGCGGGCGCGGACAAATTCGCCTATTTTCTGGCGCCGTTTCTGTCGCTGTCGCTGGCGATTACGTCGATCGCCGTGATTCCCTTTGGGCCCAAGGAATTCACGATCTTCGGCCAGTCGACGCCGCTGGCATCGCCAACTTGAATATCGGCCTGCTGATCCTGTTCGCGATCACTTCGCTGGGAGTGTACGGCGTCGCGCTCGCCGGATGGTCGTCCAACAGCAAGTATTCGCTGCTCGGCGGACTGCGCAGCTCGGCGCAGATGGTCAGCTACGAACTTTCGCTGACGATGTCCGTCGTCGGCGTGCTGCTGATGGCCGGCACATTCAACCTGAGCGAAATCGTCAAGTCGCAGCAGGGCTTTCACTGGGGATTCGTGCCGCGCTGGAATCTGATCGGCGCGCCGTGCCGCAGATTCTGGGCTTTTTCTGTTTTTTACTGCCGCGGTCGCGGAAACCAATCGCGCGCCGTTCGATCTGGCTGAAGCCGAATCCGAACTCGTCGCCGGCTTTCACACCGAATACGCCAGCTTCAAATTCGCCATGTTTTTCATGGCCGAATACGCGAGCATGATTACGGTTTCCTGCCTCGCCACCATTTTGTTTTTTGGCGGCTGGCTGTCGCCCTTCCCGCAGACGCCGCTGTTTGCCTGGACGCGTACATTCCCGACGGCAGTTTTCGCTGCTGGCGGGCTGGCGCTTGATTTCATGGCGTGCGCTACCTCACGATGTTCGGGCGCGTCGTCCTGCCGGTGCTGGGGCTTGCACTGTGCGGGCTTGGCGTTCTTTGCGGCCTGCCGGGAGTCATCGATTTCATTCAGGGTCCGTTCTGGTTTCTGCTGAAAATTGCGATTTTCCTTTTTATCTATGTCTGGGTGCGCGGCACGCTTCCGCGCTTCCGTTACGACCAGTTGATGGCTTTCGGCTGGAAGTTGCTGCTGCCGCTTTCCATCGTGAACGTGGTCATCACCAGTCTGGCCATCGTACTGGACACAAACGGATTAAGATACGAATTCGAGCGATGAACGCGAGCGAAAGGCGAACTCGATCATGACGGCGCAGATGGCTGTGTTTCTGGTCCTCGCGGCCGTCGCTGTGGCGGGCGCGGTCAGCTTGATCCTGCAGCGGCATCCGATTCATAGCGCGCTCTCGCTGATCGTGGTGATGGTTTCGCTGGCGGGGCTTTACCTGCTGCAGGGCGCCGAATTCTCGCCGCCGTGCAGATTATCGTCTACGGCGGCGCGATCATGGTGCTGTTTGTTTTCGTGATCATGCTGCTGAATGCCGGCGAAGAAGAGCGCACGAATTTGAGCCGGATGGCGATATGCCGGCGTGCCGCTCGGCGATAGTCTTCCTGGTGAGGTCGCGTACTGGATCGGACGCGCCACGCTGCACTTGGACGGCGCCGCGGAAAGGTTTCGACGCGGGACCTTTCCACGATGCTGTTTCGGGATTATGTGTTTCCGTTCGAGCTGACCTCGTTTCTGATTTTGATTGCGCTGCTCGGCGCGCTGGTTCTTGCCCGCCGGGAAGAGTCCGAATAGGACGTAGCCCGTCGTAGAGGCCGGAGTTTCTGACGGCAAGTTTCCGGATTGGCTATGGGGGAGTTGTGGTTCCGATTTCCTATTATCTGGTGCTGAGCGCGGTCCTGTTCGGGCTTGGGCGTCATTGCGTTTGTTTTCAAGCGCAACATCCTGACGATCTTCATGTCCATCGAGCTGATGCTGAATGCCGTCAACCTGGCGTTTGTTGCCTTCAGCCGCGCTCTCGGACAGTTGCAGGGTCAGGTGTTTGTTTTCTTCGTCATCGTGGTGGCCGCGGCGGAAGCCGCTGTAGGACTGGCGATCGTGATCCTGATTCACCGAAACCGGGGAACTCTCAACGTGGAACGCGTGGATTCGCTGAAAGACTGATGCCCGCCCTCACATATCTCTGGATCATTCCTCTGCTGCCGCTGCTGGGCGCCGCCGCCAACGGCATTTTCGGCCGCGCTGGCCCCAGAGCATGATGACGGGCGTCGCGCTCTCCTCGACGACCCTGGCGTTTCTGGCCGCGCTCGAAATGGTGCGCGAATTCTTCACGCTTTCTCCCGACCAGATTCCCTGGACGTCAATACCTACTTCACCTGGATCGCCGCGGGGGCGTTTCAGCGCCGACTTCGCGCTGCAGGTGGACCAGCTCACCGTGGTCATGCTGCTGGTCGTCACCGGCGTGGGCTGGCTGATTCATATCTATTCGACCGGCTACATGCACGACGATCCGGGCTACCGCCGCTTCTTCTCCTACCTGAATCTGTTCATGTTCTTCATGCTGGTGCTGGTGCTGGCCGCCAACTACCTGCTGATGTTTGTCGGCTGGGAAGGCGTCGGGCTTGTGCAGCTATCTGCTGATCGGCTTCTTCTTCCTGAAGCAGTCCGCCACCAACGCCGGGAACAAGGCGTTCTGGGTGAACCGCATCGGCGATTTCGGATTTATTCTGGGCATGCTGCTGATTTTCCGCACGTTCGGCTCGCTGGATTTCGCGACCGTGCTGCCGAAGGCCGCGGCCATGCCCGCCGATCCCGCCGGGCAGATCGGAACGCTCACGGCGATCGCGCTGCTGCTCTTCGTCGGCGCCGCGGGAAAATCCGCGCAGCTTCCGCTGTATGTCTGGCTGCCGGACGCGATGGAAGGCCCCACGCCGGTCAGCGCACTGATCCACGCGGCGACCATGGTGACCGCCGGCGTCTACATGGTCGCGCGCTCGCACGCGATCTTCCTGAACGCGCCCATGGCGATGCAGGTCGTGGCCGTCGTCGGCTGCCTCACCGCGCTGTTCGCCGCGACGATCGGCCTGGTGCAGACCGACATCAAGAAAGTCCTGGCCTATTCGACCGTCACGCAGCTCGGCTACATGTTCCTGGCCTGCGGCGTCGGCGCGTTCGGCGCGGGCGTGTTCCACCTGATGACGCACGCCTTCTTCAAGGCCTGCTCTTCCTCGGCGCCGGCAGCGTGATTCACGCCATGGGCGGCGAGCAGGACATGCGCAAGATGGGCGGCCTGCGCAAGAAAATCCCGTGACGTTCTGGACGATGTTCATGGCCACTCTGGCCATCGCCGGCGCGCCCGGCTTTTCCGGCTTCTTCAGCAAGGACGAAATTCTGAGCGAGCGCAGCATGTCAGCCCCGTACTCTGGGGCTCGGCGTTCTGACGGCCGGGCTTACCTCGTTCTACATGTTCCGCCTGCTGTTTCTCACATTCTTCGGCACAGAGCGCTACGACGAGCACCACGTGCACGTTCACGAATCGCCGAAGAACATGCTGCTCCCGCTGGTTGTTCTGGCGATTCTTTCCGTGTGCGGCGGCTGGATGGCGGCTCCGCAACTCTGGGGCGGCGTGAATCATTTCGAGCATTTCCTGGCGCCCGTATTGGCACCGCTTCCGAGACGCTGCGCGCGGAATCCTTGCTTCCGGCGGCGCTGAAATCACTGCAGGCTTGCTGGGCGCGCCGGTGATCGCCGGCTTGCTCGGGTTCCTGCTGGCGTGGTGGATGTACATCAAAAGCCCGGACACGCCGAAGAAAATTGCCGAATCCCTCTCCGCGCCGTACAGGCTGCTGAGCGGAAAATATTTTGTGGACGAATTTTATCGCGGCCGTGATCGTGCGTCCGCTGGTCTGGGTTTCGGACAAAGTTTTTTGGCACGTCGTGGATGAAGGCGTGATCGACGGCACAGTGAATGGCGTCGCGCGCGTTTCCCGCGAATCGGGCGACCAGTTGCGCCACGTGACTTCCGGCAACATCCGCAGCTACGCTGCGTGGATCGTTCTGGGGGTCTGGTATTCACTTCCCTGCTGCTCTGGATGGTGGGCTAACGTGCAGCAACCTTACTTGCTAACCGTTCTGACATTTCTGCCGGTCGCGGGCACGCTGGCGCTGCTGCTGCTGCGCGACGACGATCATATCTGGATTCGCCGCCTGGCTCTTGCCACCGCCGTCGCGGAATTTGCCATTTCGCTGCTGCTGTTGCGCGGATTTATATCGACGCCGCCGGCTATCAGTGGGAGGAGTTCCGCTCCTGGATTCCGCAGCCGCCGATTCACTATCACATGGGCATTGACGGCCTCAGCCTGTTCCTGGTCCTGCTGACCACGCTGCTGACGCCGCTTTCGATTCTGGCGTCCTGGAAATCCATCGATCAGCGCGTGAAGGGCTCTTATCTGCCTGCTGGTGCTGGAGACCGGCGTGATCGGCGTCTTTGTTTCGCTCGACCTGTTCCTCTTTTTCTTGTTCTGGGAAGTGATGCTGATCCCGATGTATTTCCTGATCGGCATCTGGGGACACGAGCGGCGCATCTACGCGGCGGTGAAATTCTTCCTGTACACGATGGTCGGCTCGATCCTGATGCTGGTGGCGATCCTGTGGCTCTACCACCTCACGGCCGTCGCGCGGCTACCCGACTTTCGACCTTCCGCAGATCCAGGCCATGCTTTCGAGCGGCACGATCCGCTGCCGCTTCGCACGGAATTTCTGCTCTTCGGCGCGTTCTTCCTGGCGTTTGCGATCAAGGTGCCGCTGTTTCCGTTGCATACCTGGCTGCCGGACGCGCACGCCGAAGCGCCCACGGCTGGTTCGGTGATGCTGGCGGGCGTGCTGCTCAAGATGGGCACGTACGGCATGCTGCGCTTCTGCCTGCCGCTGTTCCCGGACGCCGCGCACCGCTTGCGCCGTACATCGCCGTGCTGGCCATCATCGGCATCGTCTATGGCGCGCTGGTCGCTATGGTGCAGCCGGATTTGAAGCGCCTGGTCGCCTATTCCTCGGTCAGCCACCTGGGATTCGTGGTGCTCGGATTTTCGCGTTCACGCAGATTTCGATTCAGGGCGCGTCTACCAGATGCTGAACCACGGCGTCTCCACCGGCGCGCTTTCCTTGTGCGTCGGGCATGCTTTACGACCGCCGGCACACGCACCTGATCTCGGAATTCGGCGGCCTGGCGACGCCGATGCCGGTGCTCGCGGCGCTGTACCTGTTTTCGTGCTTCGCCTCCGCGGGCTGCCGATGCTCAATGGTTTCGTGGGCGAGTTTCTGATTCTGGCGGGCACCTTCCAGAGGCATGCGGCATGGGCGGCCTGGGCCGCGCTCGGCGTCATTTTCTCGGCCGTGTATCTGCTCTGGTCCTACCAGCGCGTCTTCTTCGGGAGCATCACAAAGGACAAGAACACGCGTTGCCGGACCCCGACCTGCGCGAGCGCGGCATCCTGTTCGTGATGGCCGCGATCATTCTCTGGATGGGCATCGGTTCGCCGTTCTTTACGCGGCGGACGGAAGCCTCGACGCAAAACGTTTTGCAGCTGATGCAGCGCCCGGAGGCGCTACAACGCGGGCGGCGCGCGAACCAGGGCTAAGAGCAGCATCGGATATGGATCGCGCCTCCGTCCGCCGCCGGTCGAACGCCGCGGCGTCCGGAAGCGCGGCGGACACGGTGAAATCGAAATAAATGTTCCCGCCACTCAAGACCTGTACCGGATCGCGCCGGAAATCGTGCTCTGCGGGTTCGGGATGCTCGTCATGTTTCTCGCCCCGTCGTGCCCAGGGCGAGCCATGGCGTGCTGGCGTTCATTTCGCCTGCTCGGCGCTGCCTGGCGCTGGTCGCCACGCTGTTTCCCGCGACTGCATCCGGGCGTCGCTATTCGGGCTGTTCCGCGCGGACGCCTTCAGCCTGTTCGTCCACTGGATCGTTTGCGGCGTGGCGTTCCTCGGCGATTCTGGGCTCGATCGGTTACCTGCAGCGCGAAAATCTGGATGCCGGCGAGTTTTGCGCGCTGATTCTGTTGCCACGGCGGGCATGGGCGTGATGGCCGGAGCCCACGAATTGTCACGGCGTTCGTCGGGCTGGAAATGAGTTCCATCGCCTCCTACATTCTGGCGAGCTATCGTCGCGACGCCCCGCGCTCGAACGAAGCGGCGATGAAGTATTTTCTGCTGGGCTCGTTCGCCACGGCTTTTTTCCTGTACGGGATCGCGCTTGTCTTTCGGCGCGACCGGATCAACGCACCTCGATCTGATGACGCCGCTCGCCAACGATTCCTCGACACGCTGCTGAAGCTCGGCCTGGGATTTATTTTTATCGGCCTTGCGTTTAAGGTCGCCGCGCCCCCGTTCCAGCTTTGGACGCCGGATGTCTACGAAGGCGCGCCCGCTCCCGTCACCGCGCTTCTTTCAACAGGACCCAAGGCCGCCGCGTTCGCCCTGGCGCTGCGCATTCTGGCCAGCGTGGACGCCGCCGCGCCGTGTGGTTCTGGGCGCTCTGGGTCGCCGCCGCGCTCACATGTTTGCCGGAAACCTGTCGGCGATCGTGCAGACAAGCGTGAAGCGCATGCTGGCCTACAGCTCGATCGCGCACGCGGGATACATCCTGGTCGCGCTCGCCGCCGCGGCCGCAACGGACCATCCGGAAGCGGGCATCGCCGCCGCGCTGTTCTATCTTGTGAGTTACGCGCTGGTGAAGCGGGGGCGTTCCTGATCGTCGCGCACCTGGGCGGCGCGGGCGAACGCCACGTCGACATCGAAGATTTCGCTGGCCTCGGACGCGCCAGCCGCCATGGCCGCCTGCTTGTCGCTGTCTTCCTGCTTTCGCTGTTGGGATTGCCCGTCACGGCGGGCTTTCTCGGGAAATTCTACATCTTCAACGCCGCGCTGGATCGCAACCTGATCTGGCTCGCGGTGCTGCTGGCCCTGAACAGCGTCATTGGCGCCTACTATTACCTGCGAGTCATCGTCGCGATGTATATGCGCGAACCGGCAACCGGAAATTCCGCCGCAGCCCGTGCCGTGGACGCTTTCCGTCGTGCTCTGGATCGCCGCGGCTGGCACGATCTACGCCGGATTATTCCCCGCCCGAATTATCGGCTTCGCCCCAAAGCCGCGCTCAATATCCGATAGGTCTTTAGTAGCGCAGGCTTCAGCCTGTGTGGGTTTGCCTTAACGACCCTCAGAAAACCCGCACAGGCTGAAGCCTGTGCTACCAAAACAAACGGCACGCCCTCGAATTCGAGAGCGTGCCGTCTGAACACTAAATCGAAATTGCTTACTTCACCTTCGCGAAAATGATGGCAAACGTGTACAGCGCCATCGACTCGATCAGCACCAGCGCCAGCAGCAGCGCGAACCGGATCGGAGCGGCCGCGCCCGGATTGCGAGCCAGGCCTTCGCAGGCCGAAGACGGTCGCGCTGGGCTTGCGCGTACCGCAAGCCGCCGAAGCGATCGCCATGGCAAAGCCCGGAAGTGATGGCGACCCAGTTGGTCCGCTCAGCCGCGGGATCCGCCGCCGGTCTGCGCGAACGCAGCCGGAGCAAGGAATGCAACCGCCAACAGGGCGAACAGAATCATCGAATACTTCTTCATCGTGTTTCTCCTTCGTTAGGAATTAGCCGCTCGGAGGTGGTTCCCGGACATCCCTCGTACAGCCGGGCTCACGCGAGTCAGCGGATGCATGCCGGTATGAATAGACCATAAAATTACCCGACTAGTGCTCTTCGACACTGCGCCGCCGAAATAAATAATCGGCAACAACGTGAAAACAAACGCCTGAACGAATCCGACAAAAATGTGCAAGCAGAATAAAAACGCAAGGAGCAAACAGCGGAAGAGGCGCCACGCATAACCCAGCGCATTGAGCTTCCCAACAAAGAAGAACAGCGATAGGGTCAAACCGAGAAACGTGACATATAGGAGTTCGCTGACCAGCATGTTGACCCAAAGACGAACCGTGAGCGAGAGCAATCGGGCGAGATGGCTGAAAATCTCCACCGACAAACATGATCCGGCGACATCACCAGAACGGGCCCAAGGAAATTCTTGGCGTACCTGAGGGGGCCGTGATGCACCAGCCGCACCAGTTGTAATAAAGAAAAACGACGATGGCGCAGCCCAGGGCACGGATTTTCGGCCGTCGGGGAGGCAAAACCCGGGACCAGGCTGATCAAGTTGCTCATCAAGACAAACATGCCAATGCTGCCAATCATCGGCAAGTATTTCCCTCCGCTATGCCCGGCGGTGTCTTCGAGCAAGTCCCGCGCGCCAACGCCCATCGAATTCGTCAGCAACGCTTCCATGCACTGCTGCGCGCCGCCGGGATCGTCCACCGACAGCCGCCCCTTGAGCCATGTGAAAAAGATAATCGGCAATTAGAAAAACGACCAATTCCATGGCGATGTGATTTGGGATTGGGTACTCGGCATTTTCGGAATGAATGTGCAGCGCCGCGAGCAAAGCCAAGCGCAGGCTTTCCCAGCAGCGCGTTGACCAGTTTGTGTCACACTCAAAATCTTGCTCTTCCATTTGTCCAGTTGACTCCGGGATTGAGCCTCATGAAACTGGCTCTAAATGTGTGTTTCCGTTCCCAGCACGCCTCCTACGAGTTCCCACATATCACTTCGATCATCACGGCCGCAACGACCGCAAATAGCCCGCCGAGGACCGCAGCCACGGCAACAAGGATCGCGAAAGAATAACATAGACCACCACCAGCAGCAAAGCGAAGCGGCCAAAGAACTTGGCAGTAGACGCCCATCGGGCACGCGGGCGTGTTCCGAACCTGCCTGCGCGGTCGGATATTCCACCAGGCGCAGCACTCCCTGCTTGAGCCAGCGGAAATTCAGCCACGCGAGGAGCGCGCCAAGGGCCACTCCCGCTGCCGGGCGCCAGCCCCAACGCGGCGGACAACCGCGGCGCCAGCCTCCGAGAACCAGCGTATCCACTCGATACGCTGCTCGGCCGCCCGATAGATGGAATCAGGCTCCGTCATCGTCCTTGGTGTCCTTCGACAGACGCCTCACCAATTGGATCATTCCCCGGCAAAACCCAGAAACCCAAAAACCAGGGTAAAAACCGGTGAGGTGTGGATCCGCGTGTCCAGCTAATACCCGATCCCGCCGCCAATGGCTACGCTGGCAACCAGCGGAAGGGAGTTCCATTATATCGGAGAATCTGGCGTACGCCTTCTGCGGGCCGTTTTCGCGGCGTGGGAGGAAGGCGAGCTGGTTCTTCAGTGGCCACTGAATCCCGTGGGGAAGAACAGCGAGTAGGTGCGAGGCGAACGAACGGCTCGGATAATTTCCGGCGGCAACCGTCACGAAACACAACACGGCGAACGCGATCCTCTGCCCGATGGTGACGATTGGCGAAGGCGCGTTTCCGGGCTCGTACAAGTAGGCGTGCGCGACGATTCGGAAATAATAGTACAGTGCCGGGACAATGTAGAGCGCGCCGAACAGCGCCAGGCGAATGTGGCCGGTTGGATCAGCGCCTGGAGGATGAAATACTTTCCGACGAAGCCGGCCAGCGGCGGAATTCCCGCGAGCGAAGCATGAAAATCAGCAGCACACAGCGCGGCATCGGGCTGCGGCGGTACAGGCCGTTGAGATCGTCCAGTTCGTCGCCGATGATTCCCTGCCGCTGCAGCACGATGAGGACGGCGAAGGCGCCGATGGTCATGAATCCGTAAACGAAGAGGTAGAATGCCACGCCCTTCATACCGGTCATGAAGCCGAGCCGCTCGATCGCGGCCGCCACGATTCCGAGCAAATATAGCCGATGTGCGAAATCGAGGAGTAAGCCACATGCGCTTGACATTGGTCTGGTGATGGCCGCGAGGTTTCCCGATGGTGAGCGATGCGACGGCGACGCCTGCGATGAGCATCACCCAATCCACGTTCACCGGCAGAAAACGGTGAGCAGCAGCCGCAGCAGCAGTGCGAAGCTGGCCGTCTTGGACGCCACGCTGATGTAGGCGGTGATGGCGTGGGGCGCCTTCGTACACGTCAGGCGCCCACTGGTGGAACGGGACGGCGGCGACCTTGAAGAATAGCCCGGCGCACCGTGACCAGCGCCAGGATCACCAGCAGGTCGTCCTGGCCGCGGACCTCGACTGCCACGGCGATCACGTCCAGATTCGTTCTGGGAGGCAGCGTTGGCCAAGAGCGCTCAGGTTGGCCATGGCGCCATGCCGTACAGGATCGAAAAACCGTAGGCCAGAATTGCCGAGCTGAATGCGCCCAGCAGCAGGTACTTCACCGCGCCTTCGTTGGAACGCTTGTCGCGCCGCAGGAATCCAGTCAGGACGTAGAAACTGATGGCCATCGTTTCCAGGCCGAGGAATTGCACGATCAGGTCGTAGCCCGAGGCCATGAACATCATGCCGACCGTGGCAAACAGGATCAGGGCGTAGTACTCGCCGTGATTTTCATCTTCGATTTGCAGGTAGCGCACCGAAAGCAGATCACCAGCGCCGTGGCGATCAGGAAAATCATGCCGAAAAACAGGAAGAACGGATCGACCATGCAGCGAGCTGCTGAAGCCGATCGGCCCGCGTTCGGCCACCGCGCGCAATTGCCAGAGGCAAATGCGCTGAAAATCACGCCAAGCATCGCCATCAGGCGCGTTGAAATATTTGTCGCGCGCTTCGAGCAGGTGATCGGTGAGCAGGATGCCCATCGCGAATAGGACGAGCATCATCTCCGGCAGGAGCAGCCCGCCGCCATCCTGCTGCATGAATGTCTGGAACGGCTTAAGCATATGGCGTCATCGCCTCGTCCCTACTTTGCCGCGCCGGAAGAGGCCAGCGCGAGTGCTCGTTTCCCGGCGTGTCGACTACTCGCAGGCAAATCTGCCCTCAGCCGGCGCATGGCAGCCGCTGCCTCAGCCGCCGGCGTGCCGCAGGCGCCGCCGCGGCACGCGCGTGCCGCGCCGTAATATCCGGGATTCACCTGGGTGACGATCTGCTGCACCGGCCGTTCGAGCACGCGGAATAGCGGCTTCGGATAAATGCCGATCCAGAAGCCAGAATGACCAAGGGAACCAGCGTGGCATATTCGCGCGTGTTCAGGTCCGCCAGATGCTCGTTCGCGGGATTGGTTACCGGTCCGAACATCACGCGCTGATAGAGCCACAGCATGTACGCCGCGCCGAGGACGATGCCGATCACGGCCCAGGCCGCGATCTGATGCTCACTTCGTACGTGCCGCGCAGGATGGTGAACTCGCCGATGAATCCGTTCAGCAGCGGCAAGCCCAGCGAGCTGAGCGTGGCGATCATATAGATCGCGGCGAAATCCGGCATGGGCGTCGAGAGCCCGCCGAATTCCGAAATCAAGCGCGTGTGCCGGCGTTCGTACAGCACGCCGACAGCAAGAAGAGCGCGCCGGTGGAAATTCCGTGGTTGATCTGCTGGATCACGCTGCCGGAAAGCCCGTGCGGCGTAAGCGCGAAAATTCCGAGGGTGCAGAAGCCCAGGTGGCTCACCGAGCTGTAGGCGATCAGCTTCTTCATGTCCTTCTGCATCATGCAGACCAGCGCGCCGTAGATGATGCCGATGATCGAAACCACCATCATGATCGTGACGATCTTGTGGCGCGCCGCGGCATCCTGCGGCAGCAGCGGCAGCGAGAAACGGATGAATCCGTACGTGCCCATCTTCAGCAAGACGCCGGCCAGGATCACGGAGCCCGCCGTGGGCGCTTCGGTGTGCGCGTCCGGCAGCCAGGTGTGGAACGGGAACATCGGCACCTTGATCGCAAAGGCGAAGAAGAAGCCCAGAACAGCAGCACCTGCGTCGCCGTATCAGAACTGCGGGCCGTCGCCAGCAGCGTCGGAATGTCGAATGTGCGCTGCCCGTGCCTCCTGCCTTGATAATACAGCGCCAGGATTGCCAGCAGCATGATCACCGAGCCGACCAGGGTATACAGGAAGAATTTGATCGCGGCGTACAGGCGGCGGTCGCTGCCCCACACGCCGATCAGGAAATACATCGGCACCAGCATCACTTCCCAGAACATGTAGAAGAGGAAGAAATCGAGCGACATGAAAACGCCCAGCATGCCCACCTGAAGCAGCAGGAAGAGGATGTAGTATTCCTTCGTCCGCATCTTGATCGCGCTCCAGGACGAAAGGATCGAGATCGCGCCCAGGACCGTTGTCAGCATGACCAGCAGCAGGCTGATGCCGTCGATGCCCAGCGAGTAGTGCGCGCCGATGGAGGGAATCCAGTCGTAGGTTTCGCGGAACTGGTAGCGGGCGCGGTCGGGTCCAGGCTGAAGCGCCAGATCAGCGGCAGCGAAACGATCAGCCCGAGGAAGCCGAACAGATTGCCGATGCACGCGGTGCGCGGTCTCGCTGTCGCGCGGCACGAACAGCAGCAGCGATCGCCCCCACCAGCGGCGTGAACAAGCACCACCGTCAGGATATGAGTTTGTAAAATTCCATCTTCCTGCCTCGCCTTCTTCTAATGCAACTCTTGCAGCAGCTCGACAGCGTATCCCGAATTCAAGTAATAGCCCAGGAAAATAGCACGCCGAGCAGCATGAACAGCGCATAGCCCGCCAACGCGCCCGGTTTGCAGCATCCGCACCGGCAAGCTGAAGACCCATGACGATTCGCGCCGCCAGATTCACCAGGCCGTCCACAATCCAGGAATCCCAGATGACCGAAATTCGGAGGTCACGCGCGTCAGCCAGCCGGAGCCGTCCACGCCCAGCCCGTTGATGATGTCGACGTCGAATGCGCCCGAGCGTTAGCGCCAGATCTTTCACGCGATTCACGAACATCGCGTCGTAAAGCTGATCCACGTAATACTTGTTGTAGAGCAGCTTGTAAGGAACTGGGCTCGCCGCGGCGATCTTGCCGGGCACTTCCGGGTGCTTGATGTACCAGTCTGTACGCCAGCCAGATGCCGCCGCAGGCCATGAGCACGGAGGCAGCATCAGCAAATATTCCATCGAGGCCGCTGGACGCCGCGGCCGCTTCGCCGCGCCTCTTCCACGTGCTTGGCCATCACGGGTTCCAGGAATTTGCGAAGCGGTCGCTGCCGCCGAGCGATTCCGGCCAGCCGACCCAGCCGCCGACAATAGAAAGCACGGCAAGGATCATCAGCGGCACGGTCATCGAACTCGGCGACTCGTGGATGTGGTGCTCGACTTCGTGATCGACACGCGCGAATCGCCGAAGAACGTCATATTCACGAGCCGAAACATGTAGAACGCCGTCATGCCCGCGGTGAGGAAACCGACCAGCCAGAGAATCGGGCTGTACTCAAACGCGTGGCCCAGAATCGCGTCCTTGCTGAAAAAGCCCGCGAGCGGCGGAATGCCCGCAATCGCGATCGACGCCACGACAAAAGTTTTTGCCGTCGTCGGAATTTTTCGCACAGGCCGCCCATCTTGCGCATGTCCTGCTCGCCGGACAGCGCGTGAATCACGCTGCCCGATCCGAGGAAGAGCAGGCCTTGAAGAACGCGTGCGTCATCAAGTGAAAGACGCCGGCGGTGAACGCGCCGACGCCGCAGGCCAGGAACATGTAGCCCAGCTGGCTGACCGTCGAATAGGCCAGCACGCGCTTGATGTCGTTCTGCACCAGGCCCATCGTCGCCGCGAAGATCGACGTGACGGCGCCGACCACGGCGACGACCGCCAGCGCCTTCGGCGCCATCGAAAACACTGCGTTCGTGCGCGCGACCATGTACACGCCGGCCGTCACCATTGTGGCCGCGTGGATCAGCGCGCTGACCGGCGTGGGGCCTTCCATCGCGTCCGGCAGCCAGACGTACAACGGAAGCTGCGCCGACTTCCCGGTCGCGCCGACGAAAGCAGCAGCGCAATCGCCGTCAGCGCGGCGTCGCCCATCGCGAAATGCCCCGCGGCGATGGCCGGACCGATTTCCGTGAACTGAATCGTGCCCAACGTGCCCAGCATCAGGAAAAGGCCGAGCAGGAAGCCCGCGTCGCCGATCCGGTTGACGATGAACGCCTTCTTCCCGGCGTCCGACGCCGACTTCCGCAGGAAATAAAAGCCGATCAGCAGGTAGCTGCACAGCCCGACGCCTTCCCACCCGACGAACAGCAGCAGCAGATTGTTCGCCAGGACGAGCGTGAGCATCGAGAACATGAACAGATTCAGGTAGCCGAAGAAGCGGTAGTAGCCGCCTTCATGCGACATGTACCCGGTGGAATACACGTGAATGAGGAAGCCGACGCCGGTGACGACGAGCAGCATCACGGCAGTGAGCGGGTCCATCAGGACTCCCCACGGCACGTGGAAATCCATGACGCGCCCGGCATTGGTGTGCATGATGCCGGCGGGAACCCAATCAAAGAGGGCGTAGCTGACCACGCGCTCCTCCACGGGCCGCGCAATCAATTGCCAGATCGCGCCGAACGCGAAGCACATCGAAAGGAAGACGCTGCCGACGCAAATTACGTTCACTCCGGCATTGGGCAAACGGCGGCCGATGAACAGCATGAGCGCCGCGCCCGCCAGGGGAAACAGCGGGATCAGCCAGATGTGCGCCAGAAAGTATTCAGTCGGCATCATGTTTAGGACCGTCCGCGCCCCATTCGCTTACCACTTCAGCAAATCCATTTCGTCGCCCAGTAATGTCTCGCGATTGCGGAAAAAGGAAATAATGATGCCCAGGCCGACGGCGGCTTCCGCGGCGGCATCGGTGATGATGAAAATCGCGAACACGTGGCCTTCGGCCGAACCGACCAGGCGGGAAAAGGCCACCAGGTTGATGTTCACGGCGTTAAGCATCAGCTCGATGGACATCAGGATGATGATGACGTTGCGCCGGGTCACGACGCCGATGATTCCGATCGTGAACATTCCCAGGCTCAGAAATAAATAATGGCTTGTAGGTATCATCTGTCTCGCTAGACCTTCTTCTTCGCCATCACGACCGCGCCGATCATGGCCACCAGCAACAGGATCGACGCGACCTCAAACGGGAGCATGTACTCGCCAAACAGCGTTTTGCCCACGACCTGAGTGCTGGGCTCGAGCATGGTCGCCGGGCAGGCTCGCCGAACGGCAGAACCGAGCGGCCCACCGCGACGGCCAGGATCAGGTGCGCGCCCACCACCAGCGCCAGCAGCAGTCCCAGCCACCATTGCCGGGTGTATTGCGCTGGTGCATGGAAACATCCAGGTTGATGAGCATGATGACGAACACGAACAGCACCATGATGCCGCCCGCGTACAGGATCACCTGCACGATGAACAGAAACTCGGCATGCAACTGCAGAAAGATGCCCGCCGTCGCCAGCAGCGCGGTGATCAGGAAAATCGCGCACTGCACGATGTTGCGGCGCGTCACCACCAGGACCGCGGAAATCACGGCCAGTGCGGCGAAAAAATAAAATACGATCTGATCGAGCATTTTCTGGTGATCCCTATCTCCTGAAACTAAATCCTGTTTGCCGCGGCGCCCAGTAGCACAGCCACTCTTGGCTGTGTGATTTCCCAGGCCCCAACTACATCACCAAATTCATCACCATCGCCAAAACCACACAGCCAGGAGTGGCTGTGCTACTTAAACCTACGATTCGCCTACGAACACGTGCTCCTTATCCTTCTTCTCTCCGGCCCAGCCGAGCCATCCGGCCACGAGCAGCGTCAGGGCCGTGGTCAAGGGAAACGCCGTCCAGTGGCTCCATCCCCATTGGCGGTGCAGCACCAGCGCCAGGCCGATGCCCATCACGTTGACGATCGACAGCGGGATCAGGAACTGCCATCCCAGGCGCATGAGCTGGTCGAAGCGGTAACGCGGGAACGTGAATCGCAGCCACATGAAAAGATAAATGTACGATCCGACCTTGAGCAGAAACCAGAACGCGCCGTGCAATCCGGGTTTGAGTCCGGGAAGCATTTCATTCACGCGGCCGACCAGCGGCGCGCCCAGAATCAACGCGACACCGAAGAATGCCAGGCCCAGAACCATCATGAAAAGTTGCTGCACCTTTACCGGCTGCTTCGGCGCGCGATAGAAGCAGTACGCGCCCACGAAAATCATCAGCGCCGAAGGAAAATAATCGAGGAAATTAAACGCGGGCGTTCCGGCAAAGGGCCGCAGCCATCCGCCCAGAAACAGCGTGGTGGCGATCGACGCGACCACGACCATGTTGGTGTATTCGGCCAGGAAATACAGCGCCCAGCGGAATCCGCTGTATTCGGTCATGTATCCGGCGACGAGTTCGGATTCGGCTTCGGGCAAATCAAAGGGCGCGCGATTGGTTTCCGCGATGGACGCGACCACGTAAATAAAAAATCCCACGGGC
This sequence comes from Terriglobia bacterium, assembly GCA_963779275.1. Classification (GTDB taxonomy): domain Bacteria; phylum Acidobacteriota; class Terriglobia; order Acidiferrales; family UBA7541; genus Palsa-360. The sequence continues at coordinate 522,801 of CAVZXL010000007.1, read as the reverse complement.
GCGGCAAAAATAAACCAGGTTCCGTAATCGCTCTGCGCCGCGATAATTTCGCGCGTGGAAAGCGTTCCGGCCAGCAGGAGTGTTCCCACAATCGCCATGCCCGCCGCGGTTTCGTAGCTCACCAGTTGCGCGGCGCTGCGCAGCGCCCCGAGCAGCGAATAGTGGCTGTTGGAGGACCATCCGCCGAGAACGATGCCGAAAATTCCCAGCGCGCTGATGCCCACGATGAAGAGCAACCCGACATTCAGATCCGCGATCTGGAACCACGGGCCAATCGCGAGCGGCGAAATCGCCAGCATTCCGGCAGTTACCGAAATCAGCGGCGCGATCCAGAAAATGGCCTTGTCGGCCTCATCCGGGATGATGTCTTCCTTGAGCAGAAGTTTTACGGCGTCCGCGATGGGCTGCAGCAAACCATGAGGCCCAACGCGCATAGGCCCGAGCCGCGCCTGCATGTCGGCCATGACTTTGCGTTCCATGAGCACGATGTATCCGGTGCACAGCGGCAGGACGCCGACGATGACGAGGGCGCAGACCAGCGGCACCCAAATCGAAATCACGTATTGGATCACGGCATGCATCGCGCTACCTGTCCACCTCGCCGAGCACAATGTCGAGCGTTCCGATGATGGCCACGACGTCGGCCACCAGGTGCCCGCGAATCATCTTGTCGAACGCTTCCAAATTGATGAGTGACGGCGGACGAATGCGCACGCGGTAAGGCTGCGTGGTGCCATCGCTGACGATGTAGTAGCCGAGTTCGCCCTTGGGCGCTTCGATCGCGTGATAGACCTCGCCCGGAGGCGGCTTGAGCACTTTGCCGACCTTGCCCATGATTGGCCCGGCGGGAATATTTTCGATGGCCTGTAGGCAGATCAGGCGCGACTGGCGCATTTCCTCGAGGCGCACGATGTACCGGTCGTAGGTGTCGCCGTTTTTGCCGATGGGAATCTCAAATTTGTACTGATCGTAGGCGGCGTAGGGCATCGCTTTGCGGATGTCCCACTTCACGCCGCTGGCGCGAATGACGGGCCCGGAGGCGCCGTAGTCGATGGCTTCGGCGGCGGTGAGGATGCCGATACCCTTGGTGCGCCCCACCCAGATGCGATTTTCGGTGAGCAGCGATTCGTACTCGTCCACGCGCTTGTCGAATGGCGTGCAGAAACGCTCGACGTCTTTTTCCAGTTCGTCGTAGGCTTCGTACTGCAGGCCGCCGATGCGGAAGGCATGCGTGGTGAGGCGCGCGCCGCAATATTTCTCGAAAATTTTCAGGATTTCTTCTCGCTCGCGCAAGCAATAAAACAGCGGTGTCAGCGCGCCGATATCGAGCGCGTGAGTGCCCAGCCAGAACAGGTGGCTGGCGATCCGCTGCAGCTCGGTGAGAATTACGCGAATCACGCGCGCGCGGATGGGCGCTTCCGCGCCCAGCAATTTTTCAACGGCTTCGCAATAGCCCAGGCCGTTCGAGACGGCCGCGACGTAATCCATGCGGTCCACGTACGGCGCGAATTGCGTATAGGTGCGGTGCTCGGCGATTTTTTCGACGCCGCGATGCAGGTAGCCGATCACGCATTCCGAGCCGATAACTTTTTCGCCGTCCAGGCGCAGCTTCACGCGCAACACGCCGTGCGTGGAGGGATGCTGCGGCCCCATGTTCAGGACAATTTCATCCGCGCCGAGCACGGTGGACTCGGCATGGGTGGCAAACGGTATGCGTTCGTCGGCCATCGGCTACTGTCCGCTTTCGATGCCCAGGTTTTCGCGCACCCAGGCCGTATCCTGCGTCAAAATGTCGTAGTCCTTGCGCAGCGGGTATCCCTGCCACTCGTCGGGCATCAGAATCCGCTTCAAGTCGGGGTGGCCTTCAAACACCACGCCGAACATGTCGTACACTTCGCGCTCCATCCAGTTCGCCGTGGCCCAGACGCCCTGCACGCTGGGCACGCGCTCGTCGGCCGAAGCCTGCGCCTTCAGGCGCAGCCGCTCGTTCTTCTCAAACGAATACATGTTCAGAACGATGTCAAAGCGCTTTTCGCGCTTGGGCCAGTCCAGGGCCGTGAGATCGCTCAGCCAATCGAATTTTTCGGCGTCGCGGCTGTGGAGCGCGATCTCCGCGAGCAATTCGCGAGCGACCACCAGAATGGCCTGCTTGCGGTCCACCCAGGCATCGAGAATCGCCGGCCCGAATTTTTCCTTGTATCGTTTTACGAGATCGTTATCCAGCGCGACAGGTCCTTCTTTGGGAGGCGCCGGAGCCGCGGGAGGGCGCGGCGGCGGGGCTCCAGCCGGAGCCTTCGGTGCGGGAGGTTTCGCGGCAGCCGCGGGAGGTGCAGCCGGTTTGGATGCAGGTTCGCCAGCCGCGGCCGAGGGTTTCGGCGCAGACGGCTCGCTCGGTGAACTCGCAGGAGGCTGCTTTTCTTCCGGGTCGTTTGCCATGTATTAGGATTAGACCGGGCTGCGCCAAGTGGGCACGACCATTATTCAGGCGGGCTGCACGCTTCACTTGCGTTCTGCAAAGTACAGCCCACACCCGATATTAAGCTGTAGCTTTTAGCACACGGCGGAAAACAGAGTCAACCTCTTCCGTCACACACTTGTGTCTTTTTCGATTCCGAATTCAGGCATAAAAAAATCCCGGCCGTTCCATGCGGTCGGGACTCCACTGCAAAACAACTATGCGCCGCTCACACCCATTCGAGCGCGCCCTTCCGGAACAGCCAAATGTACCCAATGATCAAAATGCCGAGGAAGACAAACATGCTGGCCAGCGCGAAAACCGGCTCCAGACGAAATCCTTCCTCGCGCGTGGAAAACAGCACCGCCCAAGGAAACAGGAACGTGGTCTCCACATCGAAGATCACGAACAAAATGGCCACGATGTAGAAACGCACCGAGTAGCGTCCGCGCGTGTCCCCTTCCGCTTCGACGCCGCACTCGTACGGCTTCAACTTCGCGCCCACCGCAACTGGCGTGGGGCGAATGAGCCGGAAAATCACCAGAGTGACCGCGGGAAAGGCGGCGGCCAGCGCGGCAAAAATTAAAATCGGGATGTACTGGGTCGGCATTTCGATTTCGCTGGGAATCCTAACACAGCAGTCAAGAGGTAACCAGCACGGAAAGCATTTGGGTACGGTTGCCGATGGCCGCAAATTGCTCTTGAGTGGATTGGAGAGGACCGAGCTCATGCTCGGACATTCATCCTTCGTTTTTTGCGGGCTTTACTTCACGGCTAAAGCCCCTTACGTTGAGACGTTTCGCCGGGAGCTGAAGCCCCGCACCTCGATATCTAGCCGGTCTTCGTTGCGAGACTACCAACGTTGCGGGCGGTTGATTGCCGTGAATTGACGGAAAACAAGATTCCTCACCCCTCCGTGAATGACGACGCTTTTGGGAGGATGCGCCCTACGCTTTCTACCCGCCCGGCAAGGAACGCTGGATGACGCGAGAAGGTAAATGCCGTGCGGCTTTGGGCAAACGAGCCCCGGAATAGGGGGTTGAGGCCAGGGAACCCGGCTAAGATTGGACCTGTCCCATTTTGGCACTGGGGCGCAGGAGAGGGGCTTTCCATGCGACGGTTCATCTGCCTATTAGGGTCAGTCTTGTTGTCTAGCGATTTCCGCAGCCGCGCAGGGGCCGGCAGGGGCTCGCGGCTCAACCCCCGAGGGCAAGGGTCAAGGGAGAACGCACACGTTTTCGGTGCGCGACTATGCGAACTGGCAGGTTGCATTGGGGTATCAATACAACCAGATCAATTTGCTCGGTAGCCCATTCACAACAAATGGCTTAAATATCAGTGCCGTGCGGTATTTTGGCCGGTGGTTTGGGGTGGAAGGGCAAGTCGGGTTCGGATTCGGGAATACGGGATCGACTTCCACGCCTCCGAACTTGAACGCCCAATCGCTTTTTTTTGGCGGCGGACCTCGCCTTGCCTACCGCAATCGCGGACGGATTGAACCCTGGATCCATGGGGTCTTCGGGGAGCAGCATTTCCGGTTTAACCAGACCGCAGGGGTGCTGGGGAGCAACACGGCGCTGGCGGGGGCGGCGGGGGCGGCGTGGACTACCTGCTAGGGCCTGCATACGGCGGTCCGAGCGGAGGCCGACTTTATCGGGTCGCGCTTCTTCTCCACGAATCAAAGGCATTTCCAGGTCGTGAGCGGCCTGGTCTTCAACTTCTGACCGCTGGGCGTCCGCATGGCGTCTTGAACTCTGAAGATCCGCGAGCGACTGAGAGGCGCGGCTTCATTTCCTCGATTTATTTTTATAGGGACTCATCCCTTTGCCTCGATCGAGCCGCGTCTTGGGATTCTGCCGAGCCTTTCCCAAGGTGTTGCAAATCTCCGAGTTGCATTAGATAATCGGGGCGTCTCCTAAGAGATTGGAAAAAATCCACCCTGGGCAGGGATTTCTATTTGTTCCGCCCGAGATAAACTGGAGAGGTGCCCGAATGCCCGAATGGCTGCCCACGTGGGTTTATAATTTCGCTCAGTGGATGGATAAGACACCATTCGGAAGGTATATGCGCGAGTCGCTGTATTCCTTCCCGATCGTGGAGACGCTGCATATTTTCGGCATCGTCTTTCTTCTGACGTCCGCATTCCTGCTGGATATGCGCCTGTTCGGCATCGGGCCGATGCGGGATGAACCGGTCCCGAAACTGGCGAAGTGGATCCTGCCCTGGGTGTGGACCGGATTTGCAATTCAGGTAACCACCGGGCTGCTGATGTTTTCGGCCGAGGCCACGCGATCGGCGCTGAATTCCCTGTTCTGGGTGAAGATGTTTATGATCCTCGTGGCGGGAGTGAACGCGCTGGTATTTCACTGGACCATGTATAAGAACGTGGAAACGTGGAAGAACGACCGCGTCGCGCCCCTTGGCGCGAGAGTGTACGGCGTCATTTCCATTAGTTCCTGGTTTTTGGTGGTCGGGCTGGGGCGCTGGTTCTCGTTCCATTTGACGTAGGAGTGGGAAGGCGCTCGTTTTTACGCTGCAGAGTAGATCAAAGCGCTGCCATTCCAAGGCATCATGGTTTTTGCCGAGGAATTTCTCCTTGCCTTGACGTTGAAACACGGAGATATTCCGCACTCCGTTCGCAATGACAACGACGCAAACTTCTTAAAACTCAATTACGGCTCCAGAATCAATTCCTTTGCGCGCTGGGTTGCCTTCATCACGGCCTTGATCAGCGTCACGCGCACCTTGCCGTCCTCGAGTTCCAGGATGCCGTCCATCGTGGAGCCGGCGGGAGTGGTCACGGCGTCTTTCAGCAGAGCGGGATGATCTCCGGTATCGAGAACCATGCGCGCGGCGCCCATCATGGTCTGCGCGGCGAGCAGGGTGGAAACGTCGCGCGGCAAACCCACCTTTACGCCGCCTTCGGCGAGCGATTCCAGAATAATGTAAATGAACGCGGTGCCGCTGGCAGATAGCCCGGTCACGGCATCGATTTGTTTTTCGTCGACGACGACTACGCGGCCCACGGCCTCGAACATGGCTTGCGCGATTTCCAGGTGCTCCTTGGAGGCGTGCACGCCCCGGGCAAGACCGGTCATCCCGCATCCAATCGCGCAGGGCGTATTGGGCATGGCGCGCACCACGGGCAGATCCAGGCCCAGAAGCTTTTCCATCATTTGCGTGGAAACCGACGCGACCACGGAAACGATCATCTTGCCGGGCTTCATTTCGGGTTTAATTTCTTCCAGGATCTCGCGCACCGCCTGCGGCTTCACCGCGAGCAAAATGATGTCCGCGTCACGAACCGCCGCGCGATTGTCTGTAGACGCCGCGATGCCCAGTTGCCTGGCAAGCGACTTTGCCTTTTCCGCATGGCGCACGGTGGCTTGCACGTTTTTGGGCGCCACAAGTTTCTGCTCCAGGAACGCGCGCAGCAGGATTCCGCCGATTTTTCCGGCGCCCAGCACGGCCAGCCGCTTGTTTGATAATTTGCCCGATTTAGTTGTTTTCATAGTGTCTGCATTGTTGACGACGAAAAGCCGCGCGTCAACCGTGTTCCTTTCTCTCGCAGGGTCTTGGATTGCGAAACGGAATCAGAGAGAAGCCGGCGCTGGTTAATCGTGGCGCGCGCCGCGCAGGACTTCCAGCGCGTGCGGGAGAAGTTCGGCGACCGCGTCCAGCGACTCGGTCGCGCCTCGCGGGCTTCCCGGCAGATTGACGATCAGTGTGGACCCGCGCACGCCGGCCACCGCGCGGGAAAGGACCGCGCGCATGTTCTTCTCCCGGCCGTACTGGCGCATGACTTCGGGGATGCCCGGAACGAGTTTTTCGCAGGCTTGCGTGGTCGCCTCAGGCGTGGAATCGCGGGGTCCGATGCCGGTGCCGCCCGTGGTGAGAATCAGGTCCACGTCGCCGCCATCGGCCAAGGTCGTGAGACGGTCGCGGACAAATGCGGGATCGTCCGGCAGTACGGTTTCGGAAACGATCTCCCAGCCCAACTGACGGCAACGGGCGCTCACGGCGGGTCCGGAAGCATCCTCGCGGACACCATGAGAGACTGAATCGCTAATGGTAATGACAGCTACTCGCATAAGGCAGGGTCAGCTTTCCACGCTTTGGTTGGCTTCGTCCATCAGTCGCATGGCTTCCATGAGCAGGCCGGTGGTGGTGTGCGTGGTGGTTTCGCGGTCCGAGTTCGCGCCAAAGTCGATTTCAAATTCGCCGTCGGTCCAATTCACGGTCTGGTACACGACGGCGTCGCCCACGACGCCGCCCAGCTGCGCGTGTTTGCATTGCCCGGCGGTGAAAAAGAGTTCCGCTTCTTCCCCGTTGCGGCGCAGCGTCAGACCGCAGGATTTCTGCCCCATTTCGAGCGACTGCATCAATTCGGTGACGCTCATTTCTTCCAGCCGCCCTTGAATCACTCCGGGGCGCGAGGCTTGTTTCTGCATTTTTTCCAGATGCAGGCGGTCGACAATTTTTTTAGTCTGCCGCACCAGGTCGGCGATGAAAAACGGCTTGGGAATAAAATCTTCGACGCCGCCGCCGACCGAAGGCCGCAATTTCTCCTCGATATCGCCGCGGCTGGCCACAAAAACGAACGGGATATTGCGCGTATTTTCGCGGCCGCGCAATTTCTCGAACAGCTGGCGGCCGTCAAGGCCCGGCATGCGGAAATCGGAAATGATCAGATCGGGCGGGCTGTCGATGGACTTCAGCAGGGCGTCGGCGCCGTCGGTGGCCGAAATTACGGTGCAGTGCGACTCCATCCCGTGGCACATGAGGTCGCGGATGAGCGGATTGTCGTCGACAATCAGCACGTGGACGTCATGTGAGGAGATCTTCATCGGCATTTCTTCAATTGGTCTTCCAAGGGTCTTCCCAGGGCGCTACTTTTTCCGGCGCAGGTAATGGCCGCTCTTGCCGCCGATTTTCTCGACCAGAACGATGTCGGTAATTTCCATGCCCTTGTCCAGGGCCTTGCACATATCGTAGACGGTCAAGGCCGCCGCCGACACGCCCACGAGCGCCTCCATCTCCACACCCGTGCGCGCGGTCGCCGTGACGCGCGAAGTAAGCTCCACGCCATTCTTGCATAGCCGCGCGGTCACATCAATGTGCGTCAGGGGGAGGGGGTGACAAAGAGGTATCCATTCGGCCGTGCGCTTTACCGCCGCGATCCCCGCGATGCGAGCGATTTCCAGGGGATTGCCCTTGGGCAACTTCTCGTGCCGCAGGGCGCGCAAGACAACTGGCGACATGCGCACAAACCCGCGCGCCACGGCCGTACGCTCGGTCACGGACTTTTTCGTGACGTCCACCATGGCTACTTCACCGCGTTTCCGGAAATGGGTTAGTTTTGGCATTGTGTTTTTGCCTGGGCGGCAGGGGCACGGCAATGCCGTGCCCCCACACGTGCAAGGCATGGATTATATTGCGCCGCGCCGGGGGAGCACATCCGCCAATTCGCCGGCGGCAATGTCCGGTTGCTCGGGGCCGACCACGAGGAAGCCATTGGCCGAGGCCAGCGCAACGACATCGCCGGACCCCTGCCAGGCTAACTGCGAAACGCGGGCTTCCCGGCCCTCCCAATCGATCCGAGCGGGCAAAAAATGGACCAGCGGCCCCTTCTCATGCACGGGCGTCACGAGCTTGGCTCGAAAAATCGGCAGCGGCCGCGGAACTGCTCCGCCCAATACATCGATGGCCGGCAGGACAAAAAGTTCAAACGTAACCATCGTGGACACCGGATTCCCCGGCAACCCAAAAACGAGTTTGCCTTGGCAAGTGCCAAACACGGCGGGCCGCCCGGGGCGAATGGCGACGCCGGTATAGTGAAATTCTGCGCCCAAGTCGGCCAGGACCTGCTCGACCAGATCGTACTTCCCCATCGACACGCCGCCAGAAAGGACCAGGATGTCCTGTTCGAGGCCGCGTTCGATGGCGGCGCGCAGCGCGCCTTTTTCGTCCGGCGCGTTTCCCAACTGGACGGGTTGGGCGCCCGCGGTGCGCGCCAAAATTTCGATGGAGATTCCGTTGCTGTTCCGGACTTGCAGGGGCCCGGGCGTGGACCGCGCGTCCACTACTTCGTCGCCCGTGGAAAGGATCGCCAGACGCGGATTGGCGAAAACTTCGAGGCGCGTCGCCCCGGCTTGCGCGGCCAGAGCCATTTCCGCGTATCCCATGCGAGTCTTTACGGGAACGAGCAGCGCGCCGGCCCGCGCTTCGTTCCCGCGCGGCACGATGTGATCGCCGGCCTTCACCGCGCGGTCGAGCGTGATCGTCCGGCCGTCGCGATGGATGTGCTCGATCATGACGACGGCGTCCGCGCCTTTCGGCATGCCCGCACCGGTCATGATCTCGACGCATTGCCCGGGTCCCACGACGCCTGCAAAGCTGCCGCCCGCTCTCAATTCCCCCACGCAATCCAGGCGCGCTCCCGGCGCCGATGCATCGGCGGAGCGCACCGCGAATCCATCTCTTACGGAACGGTCGAAGGGAGGGTAATCGCGATCGGCGTTCACTTGCGCGGCGAGGATGCGGCCAAAGGCCTGCTCGATTTCGACAGTTTCGCGAACGAGCGGTCGCCCGACGGCTATTGCGACATCCACAACTTTTTGCCGCGCGTCAGAGTAGGAGAGCATGGAAATATCCGATTGGCCTGAGCTTCAGTAAAGATTTGTACTGGCGCTGTGCAGTGGCACAGGCTTCAGCCTGTGCGGTCTTTATTTTCTAAATTCTGAACAGCGCACAGGCTGAAGCCTGTGCCACCAAAAGCCAGGCCGCTAAATCCAGGAAGCAAGTTGGGTGCCGGCGCAAACGATGGTGGCGTCGCGCTCGGGCCCGGTGGAGATCATACCAATTTCAACGCCCAGAAAATCGGCGATGAATTTCAGGTAGTCGGTGGCCGCGCGCGGCAGTTTGGCCGCGTCCTGCACGCCATAGGTGTCTGTTTGCCAGCCCGGCAGCGTGCGATATTCGGGAGTGACTTCGGCCAAATCCTCGGCGGCCGCGGGCATTTCTTTCACCGGAGAGCCCTTGTAGCGATATCCGGTGCACACTTGAATTTCTTTTTGCGTGTCGAACACGTCCAGCTTGGTGACCACCAGCGACGTGATTCCGTTGATGCGCACGGCGTAGCGCAATTCGGCGAGATCGAGCCAGCCGCAGCGGCGCGGGCGGCCCGTTACCGCGCCGTATTCTTTTCCGCGGGCGCGCAGTTCGGTAGCTTCGAGGTCGGGCATTTCCGTCGGAAAAGGGCCGCTGCCGACGCGCGTCGTGTAAGCCTTGGTCACTCCGGCCACTGCGTTGATTCGCGTGGGGCCCACGCCGAGTCCCGTGCAGGCGCCGCCGGAAATCGCGTTGGAAGAAGTGACGTACGGATAGGTCCCAAAATCGATGTCGAGCATGGTGCCCTGCGCGCCCTCGAACAGGACGGATTTTTTGGCGTCGAGCGCGTCATTGATCAGTTCCGAGGAATCGGCGATGAGCGGACGAATGCGTTCGCCCAGCGCGAGATACTGCTCCGCCAATCCGGCGGTATCGAGCGGCACGCCGTACGTGGCGCGGCACACCGCGTTTTTTTCGGAAATTACGCGTTCCAGTTTTTCGCGGAACCGCTCGGGATTCAGCAGGTCGCCCACGCGGATTCCGTGGCGCGCCATTTTGTCTTCGTACGCCGGTCCGATTCCGCGCGACGTGGTGCCGATCTTCCCCGCGCCGCGCGCCGCTTCCGCGGCTTTTTCCATCTGCCGGTGATACGGGAAAATCAGGTGCGCGCGATTGGAAAGGTGCAGGCGCCCGGTGACGTCGATGCCGGATTTTGCGAGCGTATCGAGCTCGGCTACCAGCGCCGCCGGATCGACCACGACGCCCGAACCGATCACCGCGTGCTTTCCCGGCCGCAAAATTCCGCACGGAATCAGTTGCAGGACGAAACGGCTGTCGTTGTAGATGACCGTGTGCCCCGCGTTGTGACCGCCCGCGCACCGCGCGATGTAATCGAATGATGCCGCAAGGTAGTCCACTACCTTGCCCTTGCCTTCATCGCCCCACTGCGCGCCTACGACTACGATTGACTTCATTTCCCTGGCTCTCCCACGCTGTAGCGCTCACCTTCAGGTGAGCACGCTCTTACGCCAAAATGCCGCCCTGAAGGGCGGCGCTGCAAATGTGTTGCAAGTGCATCAAGCCACACGCCTCCGCGCCTCTCCAAAACTACGGATTCAAAAGGAGGGATTATCGTGATCGCGGAAGGACTATGCTACATGGGGTAAACTGATAAGGCAAGAGAGCAGAACGGTTCAAGGAAGCAGCAAATGGTTGCAGTCAGAAAAGCAACGACGCGAAAAATTGATTTTAGAAAAAGAGCGATCGTCCTTCTCAGATCAGTCGAAGACGGGACGATGGATACTTATCTGGGTTATCGCGCCCTGTATTCACTCTGGTGCGCGAATAATGCAGCACTTCAAGAGCTTCGGCCGTTGTTCAGGATAGAGGGCATTGAACCAGATGGGATCCTTAGCGTTACGGAAGAGTTTAGAAGTCAGGTCCGCGAATTGACCCGCAAAATATTGCCTCTTTTACAAGAGTAACGCACAAGTTTTGGCCTACTATTTCTTTAGCGCCTGCAAAACCAAAGTATTCCCTCCCATCAATACCGCATCGGAAGTTAATTCCTCCGCCCAGCGTTCGCGGCGCTTGCGCTCGGGCTTCAGCCGCACGAAAAAGCGGATCAACGCGACTAGCGGCCAGTAGAGCCAGATGTTGGGCTTGGTTTTATCGCGATAGGCGCCGCGCAGTTCAAAGCCGTATTTTTCCAGGATGTAGCGCAGTTCGGTGTAGGCGATGGGATTGATGTGCAGGACGACTTCTTCTTTTTCGCCCCACTGTTCGTGGCGCATGCGCAGATGCTCTTCGGAGATGGGCTTGAAGTGCGAGGTGTAGCCGTTGAACAACCACTTCACGCGCTCTTCGATGTTCAGAATATTGGGGACGCTGATGACCAGTTGCCCGCCAGGCGCAAGCATACGCGCGAATTCGCGAATCGCCTGGTGGGGATTTTCGATGTGTTCGAGGCCTTCGAGGCACGTGATGTACTGAAATTCCGCGTCGGCATACGGAAGGACGCCGGAAAGGTCGCCGCGGCGCACTAGGATGCCCGGAACTCGGAAGATTTCGGGATAGAGGTCGCAGGCTTGGACATCAAATCCCGCTTCGGCAAGGCGCTGCGATAGCGCGCCCTCGCCGGCGGGAACGTCGAGAAGTTTGCCGCGCGGGAAGGGGTCGAGAATGCGCGCTACGGTCTGGTGGATTTCCGGGCGCGCGATGGGTACCGGATCGCGGTCCGCGCCGGGCGGCGTGGGTAAGGCTTGGTTTGTGTCCGGCGCCTTTTGAGGGTTCGCGTTCACGATTGTGGACGATAACACGATAGGACAGGCTTCAGCCTGTCTGTTTTTCGATTTTTGAAAAAACAAAAGCGACAGGCTGAAGCCTGTCCTACTGGAGTTCCGGCCAACGGAAGCAATCGCGGGCGTGATCGTTCACCATGCCGGTGGCTTGCATGAAGGCGTAGCAGATGGTGGAACCGACGAAACGAAATCCGCGTTTCTTCAGGGCCTTGCTCATGGCGTCCGAAACCGCGGTGAACGCCGGGACGCTTCCCTGCCCGCGACGCTCATGACTGCAGCGTGCGACGCCCGGTAAATTGCCAGATGTAGGAGTCAAAGCTGCCAAATTCCTGCTGCGCGGCGAGAAACGCCTGGGCGTTGGAAATGGCAGCGGAAATTTTCAGGCGGTTCCGGATGATTCCCGGGATCGGCCAGCAGCGCCGCGCGTTTTTTTCGCATCGTAGCGGGCGATTTTCCGATGCGTCGAAACCATCGAAGACCTCGCGGTAGCGGTCGCGCTTTCGCAGCACCGTTTCCCAGCTCAGGCCGGCCTGCGCGCCTTCGAGGATCAGGAATTCAAACAGGGTGCGGTCGTCGTGCACGGGCACGCCCCACTCTTCGTCATGATAGCGGATCATGACGTCGCTCTGCGCCCAGGCGCACCTGGGCCGGGGGTTACCGGGGGTGCGGGCTGCTATTCTGCAGCCCGCCGCGAAGAAATTCTCCCGGCGCGTTTTCGATCGGGCATGGAACGGTTACACGATGTGGCGGCGAACGGCTTTCTCGATCGCGTCGCGCGGCACCGCGCCGACCACCTGCTCGGCGACCTGGCCGCCCTTGAAGATGAGCAGCGTCGGGATGCCGCGGATGTTGAACATTCCGGCGGAATTAGTATTTTCGTCGACGTTCAATTTCACAACCTTGATTTTTCCGGCAAAAGCGGTCGCGATCTCCGCCACCGTGGGCGCCAGCATCAGGCAAGGCCTGCACCACTCCGCCCAGAAATCGACCATCACCGGCTGGGTCTTGCTCGCGTCAATGACCTCGGCCTGAAACGTGCTATCCGTCACACTGCTTACATTATCTGCCATGAGAACCCTTTCCTGTAGGAGCTGCCGGGGGTATTTTATCCGACTTTGCCCCGGCTTGATTAGATGTAGTTGCCGAACTTCGGATTCTGGATTTACAAGCTACCTCATACAGCCTGGCATATTCAATCGCGGATGCCTGCCATGAGAAATCCTTGCCCATGCCGTTGCGCTGAATCCGCCGCCAGGCCGCCGGGTCATCGCGAAACACATTCAGCGCCTGGCGAATGGCCACCAGCAGTGCCTTTCCATCATACGCCTGAAACTTGAAGCCCGTGCCGTTTCCTGTGGCGGGATCGAACGCTTCAATCGTGTCGTCCAGCCCGCCGGTCGCCCGCACGACGGGCACGGTACCGTACTTCAGACTGTAAATCTGATTCAGGCCGCAGGGTTCGTAATGCGAGGGCATCAGAAAGATGTCCGCACCCGCTTCAATCTTGTGGGCCAGCGCATTGTCGTACTTGATCTGGACGCCGACTTTTGCCGGGTAAGCCTTTTGCAGATCGCGCATCAGCTTTTCGTAGCGCGGCTCGCCCGCGCCCAGGGCCACCAGGGCCAGATCCTCGGCCAGCAGATCCGGCGCGATTTTTTCGATCAGGTCGAAGCCCTTTTGCCCCGCAAACCGCGAGACGATTCCGATCGCGGGTTTGCGCACGGTATCGCCGGGCAAGCCAAATACTTCCACCAAATTTTTCTTGCAGGTAATTTTGCCCGACAAATCTTTCGCTGAATAACGGGCGGCGATGAGTTTATCTTTATCCGGGCTCCATGCCGAGTAGTCCGCGCCGTTGAGAATTCCGGTGAGGTAGGCGGCGCGATTGCGCACCACGCCGTCCAGGCCGTGGCCGTAATCCTGGGTCTGAATTTCTTCAGCGTATTTGGGGCTGACGGTGGTCAGGTAGTCGGAATAAACCAGCGCGCCTTTCAGGAAATTGACGCGACCGTAAAATTCCATCGCCTCCATCGTGAACAGGCCTTCCGGCAATCCCAATTTCTTCATCGCTTCCTTGGGAAACGCGCCCTGATAGCCCATGTTGTGAACCGTGAAGACCACCGGAAGGCCCTGCACGGCAGGATCGCCAGCATACTCGGTCCGTAGAAGGACTGGAACCAATCCGGTTTGCCAGTCGTGGCAATGGATGAGATCGGGCATCCACACGCGCTTGCAGAACTCGATCACCGCGCGGGAAAATTCGCCGAAGCGCTCCGCGTTATCCGGATAATCCTTGCCTGCCACGCCGTAGAGTTGATCGCGATCGAAATATTCCGGGTCGTCCACGAGGTAGTAGTGGACCCCTTGCACCGGTCCGCCGTTGGCAATCTTTGGAAAACGCGCCGCGCCGCCCATGGGTATCGTGAGGCTGGGCGCGGCAACGGCAAGCACGCGGGTATCGCGGTACCTAGGAAGCAGCACGGCAATTTCATGGCCGCGGGCCGCCAGCGCCTTGGGCAGCGCTTCGATCACGTCGGCCAAACCACCCGTTTTGGAAAACGGCAACCCTTCGGATGCGGCAAAAAGTATTTTCATGTACGCTTCAAAGCTTCCACCGTACTGAAAGGCTCCGGCGGCGTCAAGAACGCTCCGACGCTAGTGATCGGACAAAATTTTGTAGGACAGGCACTGTTCCCTGTTCGCGTAACCTTGCCGGAGTGGCGCGGACAGGCAAGAGTGCCTGTCCTACTAGATCGCGTACCGATTGATTTCACGGGGCGTACTGCAAATGGCGCGCGAACGTCGCCGGCCTTGATACACTTGCCTGCCATGTCACCCGAGAAACTGGGGCAGCATTTTCTGCCGGATGCGAGCTGGCAGGAGCGGATCGCCCGCGCGATTCACGTGAATGAGGACGTGTGGGTGGAAATTGGCGCGGGGCATGGAGAAATGACGGCTCGACTGGCGCAGCGCGCGGGCAAAGTATTCGCCATCGAACTGGACCCGCGCCTGACCGCGCGGCTGCGCGAAACCATGGCGCGCTTTCCGAACGTGGTGGTTGTCGAGAGCGACGTGCTGGCCGTGGATTTCGCGAAACTCACGGGCGGGGCGCGCTTTTCCGTTTACGGGAGCCTGCCCTACTACATCACTTCGCCGATCCTGCATCGCCTGTTCAAGCACGCGGAGCGGATCGATGCCATTCATATCGTGATTCAATGGGAGGTCGCCGAGCGCATTGTGGCCGCGCCGGGGCGGCGCGATTATGGATATCTCTCGGTGGTTTCGCAATGGTTCGGGCGCCCGGAAATTGCGTTTCCGATTCCGCCGGGGGCGTTTCGGCCGCCGCCCAAAGTCGATTCCGCGCTGGTGAGTTTCCGCATGCCGGGGGAACGCGCGAAGATTGCGATCGAGGATGAATCGGAATTTTTGGATTTTGTGAAGGAGTGTTTCGCGCAGAAGAGGAAGACGCTGCGCAATAACCTTCGCGCGCGGCTCGGGAAACAGGCCGAGGACTTGCTGCGGGAGGCGGGTGTTTCGCCGGGATCGCGCGCGGAAGAGCTGACGGTGGAGCAGCTTGCGGGGCTGTTTCGGGTGGTGCGCGCGAAGGAGGACTAACCTGAAGGCTTTAACTCAGAGAACACAGAGGACACAGAGAAAAGCAAAAACTGTGAGAGAAAAATAAGAACCGAAGGAATTGGATTTGTTTGCCTTTCCAATTCATGGGTTTTCTCTGTGTCCTCTGTGCCCTCAGAGTTCTCTGTGTTAAAGCCTTTCGCTTTTCGCTTTCTCCTTTCCCTGACGATACTCGCCGCCTTAGGCCCCGCGTTCACGGATCACGCCGACCAGCCGGTCCGGATAGTCGGTCATGATGCCATCCACGCCCGCGTCCATCAGGCGGCGCATCTGCTCCGGCTCGTTGATCGTCCAGGCGACTACCTGCAATCCCGTTTCGTGGGCCTTTTTCACCAGGGCGGATGTAACCAGGTCGCCGCGCGGCGCCAGTTGCCGCGCTCCCAGCTTCACAGCTCGCTCGACCAGATCGCTGGAGGGAATCTCGCACAGGAATCCGGTCATCACCGTTTCGTCGAGCCGGTAGACGGAATCCAGAGTGCCCGCATCGAACGACAGGATCACCACACGGGCAAATGCCTGCGAATTGCGCACCGCCGCGACCACCGAGTGCTCCACTCCCCAGGCCGATCCGGATTTGATTTCGAGATAAAAATTGACGTCGTGGTCCTTCGAGAAGGAAAGAATTTCGTCCAGGGTGGGAACGCGCTCGCCGGCATAGGAAACCGGCGCACGCGAGCCAAACCAGGCGCCCGCATCCAACGCGCGGATTTCGTCCAGCGTTTGCGTGTGCACCTGGCCATGGCCATTCGTGGTGCGGTCCAGGGTCGTATCGTGGATGGCGACAATTCGCGCGTCCCTGCTGATCTGCAGGTCGGTCTCGATAAAGCGCGCGCCCATTTCGACGGCTTTGCGAAACGCCGCCAGCGTATTCTCCGGAGCGTGCCCCGATGCCCCGCGATGTGCCACGACCCAAACAGACACTCGGCTCTCCCGCGATCCCGTCTTCTGCCGGAAATGGAACCTAACCCATGGCCATCCTAGCAGACTTGGCAAGCGCGGTCGCAGCGCTTCGGATGCGCCTGTTTCCAGGCTGCTTTTCCCCCTGACCGCGCATCTAATTTAGCGAGGGAGCAATGAAACAACGATGAGAAACACGGAAAGGAGTGTTCCATGAAAATGCCATCTCGTGCGGTAAAAACATTTTCTCTGGCGGGGGCGCTCATTCTGGCCGGATTGGCGCTGGGAGTACCGGGGGCTAGCGCGGGAAGCGCCATTATGCCAGATGCCGCAACCATCGGCAAACAGGTGCATCACGAACTGGTTTCACTGCCTTGGTATAACCTGTTCGACGACCTGCAGTACCGGGTGAACGGCACCGAAGTAATCCTGAGCGGACAAGTAATCAGCGAACATGGCCAGACAAAATACGACGCGGAAAACGCCGTGAAACGCATCCCCGGCGTGACCGGTGTGGTGAACAACATCGAAGTGCTTCCGGTATCCCAGTTCGACGATCAGATTCGCCGGGCCGAGTATCGGGCCATTTTTTCCCAGGCCGATCTGGGACGCTACACGCTAGGAGCCGTGCCCCAGTTTCACATCCTGGTGAAGAACGGGCATGTGACGCTCGAAGGCGTCGTTATGACCCAAATGGATAAAGCCATCGCGGGGATCGCCGCGAACACCGTCCCGAACGTATTTTCCGTGACCAACAATTTGCAAATCGGCTGACGGTTGTCTTCCCTCTCCACAGCGGGCCCGAAGTGATTCGGGCCCGTTCGCGTTTTTGTTCCTTCCAATCTTCGTGTGCCGTAAGGATGCATCCCGCGGCAAAATTGTTGCCGCTCGCCTGTTCAGGGGCGGGGAATTGGTTGCCGATGGGGAAGAAAACCCGCGCCTCAGAAGAGGCGGGCTACAACAACCACGGCAAGCATCGATCGCGGGCGGATTTTTGTTGGAAGAAAATCGTTGCAGCGGTATAAAGCGAAACGTATGGCGGACGCAATGCATACCGTATTTGTGACCGGCGGAACCGGGTTCATGGGGCGCAGGTTCATCGCGGAATTGGTGCGCCCCCGAATTGCAGTGAAGGCATTGGTGCGCAACGGCTCGGAAGGCAAGCTTCCCGAGGGATGCCTGGCCGTTCCGGGGGACGCGCTGGACAAGAAATCCTTCGTTTCGCAGATCGCGCCCGCGGACACGTTTGTGCAACTGGTCGGCGTGACCCACCCCAGCCCCTCCAAGACTAAGGAATTTCAGGCCGTAGATCTGGGCGCGGCGCAAGCCGCCATCGAAGCCGCGCGCGAAGCCGGGATACAGCATTTCATTTACGTCAGCGTGGCGCAGCCCGCGCCGGTGATGAAGTCTTATATTGAAGTGCGCGCGAAGGGCGAAGCGATGCTGCGAGAGAGCGGAATGAACGCAACGATCCTGCGTCCCTGGTACGTGTTGGGGCCAGGGCGGCGCTGGCCCATTTTCCTGAAGCCCATGTATTGGCTGATGGAGCAGATTCCGTCCACGCGGGAATCGGCGAGGCGATTGGGGCTGGTCACAATCGAGCAGATGGTTGCGGCGCTGGTCCGGGCAGTGGAGAATCCGGCTGAGGGAGTACGCATGGTGGGAGTGCCGGAAATCCGGGGGAAATGAAGATTTTTTGAGTTAGACGAATTGCCCTCTTTTGACTCTGAGCCCAGGAGGGATTCCTCGCTTCGCTCGGAATGACGAGAATGGGGGCAGGCCGCTTATCGCAAGTTCATCGGTGCACGGCGCCGCGCGATTTATTTCTTGGCGCGTTCCTTCAGCAGGCCTTTCAACTCGGACATAAATTCCTTGACGTCCTTGAAATCCAGATAGACCGAAGCGAAGCGCACGTAAGCGACTTTGTCGATTTTCTTGATGCGGTTCATCAGGAGTTCGCCGATTTCGCTGGTCTTGCGCTCGCGCTCGGGTGCTTCGTGCACGAAGCGCTCGACCTCATCCACCAGGGCTTCGAGCTTCGCCGTGGGCACGGGGCGCTTTTCGCAGGACTTCAGCAATCCCTGCAGAATTTTCTGGCGGTCGAAACGCTCGCGCCGGCCGTCCTTCTTTATCACCATGTAGGGAATTTCGTCGATGCGTTCGTAGGTGGTGTAACGGCGGCCGCATTTCAGGCATTCGCGACGACGGCGAATCAGGTCTCCGGCGCGGCCTTCGCGCGAGTCGATGACTTTATCTTCCACGGCCGTGCAAAATGGGCATTTCACCGCGCCGAATCTCTCCGTACTTTCTCTTTCAATTCGCTGGAAACAGGAGTTCCGTTGGTTCCTTGCACCGCGACATGCTTGCCAACCTCTTCCGCGTCCGCCTCGGCGCGAGCGAGCTGGCGCAACTGGCCAACCGACATGCCTTCATGAATCAGCAGGGGGATGCCTACCAGCGTGCAGCTGGCAAAGGTGATCAGCCAGAGCACCACGGCGATGGCGATGGCCGGCTCCTGCTCGACGCCGAAGATCGCGGTCAAGCCCACGATACTCGCGATCTGAGCGCCGCCGCCGATTCCCGGCAACTGCAAAACCGAACCCACCAGCGTGACCGCCAGCAAGAGCATGGCGCCTGAAAAATTCATCTCCGAATGGACGAATGCGCTCGGGAAGGCTTCGGCAACCCACAAGAAAATGAGCGTAGCGAGCACCCAGTGTGCGGCCGTATACCCGATGGCCGCCCACAAATCGGGAAATGTGCGTATGGCCTGCAGGCCTTCGCTGATGCCGGACAGAAACGCAGCGACGCGCGTGCGGATCCCGCCAACCGTGCGCCACCGGTCCAGCGCCCGGTCGACTGCCCCGGCGCCGTGCACGCGGTAGTAGACAAGCACACCGGTCAGGACGGCCATGCCCGCCAACAGCAGCCATCCGCCGTTTCGGGCGTGTGCCACCCAATTCATGTCCGCGCCCGCGTCCGAAAGGCGTCCGGGAAATACCAGCAGACTGAGGCACGCCAGCACGGCGGCGGCGGCAAAGTCGCAGAAACGCTCCAGAAAGAAAATACCAAACATGCTGGCGACCGGCAGGCGGTCCTTGCGCGCCAGCAGCATCGGTCGCATGGGTTCCCCGGCGCGCCCGAGAACAAAAATCGCGGCAAACCCCATTACCGTGCCGCCAAATGTATTGCGAAAAGTGGTTGGGCCCACGTAGCGGCAAAACCGTTGCCAACGAACCGCGCGAATCGCATAGCATCCGTAAATCGACACCAATGCCAGCAATAGCAGCCAGACGTTGGCGTTGCCAACGCTGACAATGAGCTTTTTCCACGTAAAATCGGCAAGATGAATCTTATGGCGGGATTGATAGGCGAGCGCGACCAGGGCCGCCAGAATGATAAGCGCGATTAAGAGCCTGCGAAGAGTTCCACGCATCCGCACGCGAGGTTACCCGCTGCGATGACTGAGTGTCAAGAAATGACGCGCATTCGGGTTCTAATTTGTGCCTGGCACCGGAGATCAAAATGAACAATTTGTAACAATGGGAGATGCTTTTTGCGGAGGAGAAAGCCAAACCAGAAAAACTTTTAACACAAAGGACACAGTGGTCACAGAGAAATCTAAAAAGTTAAAAAACACAAAGATTAGAATCACGATTTGGCAGGTTTTTCCAATGACTTGCTTTTCTCCGTGTCCTCTGTGATCTCTGAAGACTCTGTGTCAAATCTGTTTTCGGTTTCGCGAAGGGCGCTCCTCGCAGCAATGGCTGTTACCGCTCCACCAGCCGCTCGAGCGTCGCATAAAAATCCGGATAGGAAACCGCGGCGCACTCGGCATCGCGGATCGTGGTTTCGCCTTCGGCTCCCAGGGCCGCGACCGCGAAGGCCATGGCCATTCGGTGGTCGCCGCGCGGCTCGATCTCAGCGCCGCGCAACCGGCCCGCCGAGCGGCCCTCGACGCGCAGGCCGTCGGGGCGCTCCTCAACTTTTGCTCCCATTCGGCGGAGATTTTCCGCAAGCGCGGCGATGCGGTCGCTCTCCTTCACGCGCAACTCGGCCGCGTTGCGGATTTCGATTCCCTGTTCGGTGTACGGCCCCAGCACGGCAATGGCCGGAAGCTCGTCGATCAGCTGGGCGATGGCGTCGCCCTCGAGGACCCCGCCGCGCAGCGGTTCATGCCGCACCGCAACGTCGCCTACAAGCTCACCGTGAGCGCTGCGCACGGACACCAGGCTGATCGCCGCGCCCATCGAACCCAAAACGTCGAGTACGGCGGAGCGCGTGGGATTCAAGCCCACATTGTGAATCACGATGTTGGAGTCGGGCAGCACCAGCGCCGCGGCCAGAAAGAAAACCGCGGACGAAAGATCGCCGGGCACTTCCAGCGATCGAGCCCCCAGGCGCGGGCGTCCGTGGATGCGGACGGCGCGGCCCTCGCGGTCGATGCGCGCGCCGAACTCGGCAAGGGCCAGCTCGGTATGATCGCGCGTGCGGACCGGCTCGACGACCGACGTTACGCCCTCGGCGAATAATCCGGCCAGCAGAACCGCGGATTTCACCTGGGCGCTGGGCACCGGGAGCGCGTACTCGATGGGAGTGAGGCGCGCGCCCGTAATCTTGAGAGGAGCGTATCCGCCCTCGCGCGCCTCGATGCGCGCGCCCATCTTCGCCAGGGGATCCATCACGCGGCGCATGGGCCGGCGCCGCAGCGAAGCGTCTCCATCGATGGTCGAAAAAAATTCCTGGCCGGAAAGAATCCCCGCGAGCAGGCGCATGGTAGTGCCAGAGTTTCCGGCGTCGAGCGAACGGCGCGATTTCCGCAATCCTGCAAGGCCCGCGCCGGTAATGCGCACGCGGTTGTCCTTAATTTCCACCTTGGCGCCGAGGCGCGACATGCAATCCAGAGTGCTGTGGCAATCTGCCGCCGCGGAAAAGTGCGAAATCTCGCTGGTGCCTTCGGCCAGCGCCGCCAGCATGGCGTACCGGTGCGAAATGGACTTATCGCCGGGAACTTCCAGTGATCCACTGATGGTGCGCGCGGGACGTATGATTTGTTTTGGCACTTCGGGATTCTAACATGTCCGTTACCGCCACGACGGAAACGCCGCGGCAGAAATTTTTTCAAGCGACGCACAAATGCCCCATACTAGGGAGCGAGGCCAAGGCAGATGGCGCTGGAATTGGATCCCCTGAGGACGAGAATCGACGAATTGAACGGCAGGCGAAGGCCGTTGTCCGAACAGTTCGCGAAAAATCCGGGCAATACACGCCTGGCGCTGGAGCTGAAGCTGATCGACGACCAGATCGCGGAATGCAACGTGCAAATACAGATGGACAGGAAAAAGCGGAAGTGAACACGAGATCGTTTTTCAAGTTGAGAAACCGTTACATTCATAGAAAGCAGGGCGCGCAATGTTAGAGGGGGGGGTCTGGGCCGAAGTCGAAGTGGATGGCGAGCACTTGCGTCTTTTTTCCGAGAGCAACGCCATCGGAATTCAAGTTTCCGTCTATAACGTAAAAACAAAGACCTGGATCGCGCCTTCTGAATCGGTGGACGACATCGAAGAAGGCAAGGACCGCGCGGCGGCCTACGCCAGGGAGTACTTGAAGCGCACCGCCGGTGTGGACTTGCCTCCGCTGCAATGGAAGAAATCCCGCTCGCGATAGAATTTGCCGGTGACAAGTGATGGGTGACTGGTGAAAACCAGGCGTCAAAAATTGACGCCCCGACGGCGCTGTGCTACCTATCAGACGGGATGTCACGGGATCGAAAATCGCAGGGCCAGCAACTGTTCGAGGAAGCCTTCGAGGCACAGATGCAGGGCGACTTGGACCGCGCCGTCGAACTATATCAGGGATCGCTCGCGCTGCATCCCACGGCCGAGGCGCACACGTTTCTGGGCTGGACCTATCATATGCAGGGAAAAGCTCCGGAGGCGATCGCCGAGTGCAAGCGCGCCATTGAGATCGATCCGGATTTCGGCAATCCCTACAACGATATCGGGGCCTACCTCATCGAGCTCGAACGGTACGACGAAGCGATTCCGTGGCTCGAGCAAGCCATCGCCGCGAAGCGCTACGATCCGCGGCATTTTCCTTACTTCAATCTCGGACGCGTCTATCTCGCCAAAGGCCTGCTGAATCGCGCGCGCGAATTGTTCCGCAAATCGCTGGAGATCGAACCGCGCTATACGCTGGCGCGCCAGGCGCTGGAAAATCTTCGCCGCATGGTGAATTGATATCTTCCCTTGTTCCCGCTCGCCTGGAAAATCGGATTCGGCGAGTTATTTTGCGCCGTCCGGTGCGTAGAATAAGTACGGGCAGGAGAACAGCGAGGGAATACACCGTGAATTTTCCAAGAGTTATGATTGCCGCTTCTCTGGGAATGCTTTCGCTGGGTCTGGCCGTCTCCACCGTAAAGATCGCAGCGCAGCCGCAGCAAACAGCGCAAAAGGAAAAGCCGCAGTCGGGAGCAGGTTCCGGCCAGATGCCGGACATGCAGGGAATGGACCACGATTTGCCCGGCATGGACATGGGGCACGGCGCCGAAGACAAGGATCCGCAAGCCGAGCATGGCGCGATGGACGCGATGAGCCATATGCACCATCATCAGATGGGGCCACATATGTACATGACCAAGCTGCGCCCGTCGAATCCCCAGGATTGGGCCAAGGCCGACGATATTGCCAGGCAGTTGCGCGAGTCGATCGAGAAATACAAGGACTACCATGCGGCGCTGGCCGACGGCTTCCGCATATTCATGCCGAACGTTCCGCAGGCCGAATATCACTTCACGAATTATTACGACGGATACCTGGAATCGTTCCGCTTCGATCCCACCCTGCCCACTTCCCTGCTCTACAAAAAGACAAAGACCGGATACGAATTGATCGGAGCGATGTACACGATGCCGAAACGCGTGACCGAGGAGCAGTTGAACGAGCGTGTCCCGCTCAGCGTCGGGCAGTGGCACCTGCACACGAAACTCTGCATGCCGCCCAAGGAAGAGCGCGGGCACGCGGACCTGGCGCGGTTCGGGCTGACCGGCTCGATCATCACAAAAGAAGCCTGCAGCGAGGCCGGCGGCACTTTCTATCCTGTGATTTTTGGATGGATGGTGCACGTGTATCCGTTCGAGGATACGCGCGAGAAAATTTGGGGGCAGTAGAGGGAGCAACGGATTTGAGAGTTGAGATTTGAGATTGAGAGTTGAGATTTGAGAGTTCAACTGGTTGCAAACGGCGAAGAGAAACCCCGCCTCTGAAGAGGCGGGCTACAGCAGTTGCGGCGGAGCACGGAATTGGTTACTCGTTTCCGGCGGGCAATTGTTTCAAAGCAACATCGCGCGCGGCGACGATCGTGTTGACGTGAATGCGGACGGTGTCAGCCACGCGGCGCGCGTATCCCCCGGCGAGCGTGGACGCGACGGGGATGCCGCGGCGGCGGGCGTGCTCAAATACAAGGCGGTCGCGCTGCTGCAGGCCCTCTAGGGTCAGCGCCAGGCCGCCTAACTGGTCTTCGCGGTACGGGTCCGCTCCCCCGACATAAAAAATCAGGTCGGGCGTCATTTTTTTCAGCGAGTGCAGCAGGCCCTCTTCCAGAGCGTCGAGGTATTCGTGGTCCCGGGTGCCATCGGCCAGGCCGATATCCTCGTCCGAAGGGGGTTTCGGCAACGGATAATTATTTTCCTGATGGATGGAAAGGGTGAAGACGCTTGCGTCATCCTCGAAAATCGCGGCGGTGCCGTTGCCCTGGTGCACGTCGGTGTCCACGACCATCGCGGTGCGAATTGCGCCCGCGGCTTGCAGCGCGCGGATAGCGATAGCCACATCGTGCAGCATGCAGAAACCCTCGCCGTGCCCGGGATAGGCGTGGTGAAAACCTCCGCCCAGGTTCGCGCCGAATCCGTCGCTCAGGGCGTGGCGGCCCGCAAGAATCGATCCTCCCGCCGACAGCCAGAAACCCTTGATCGTCGCCTCGGAAACGGGAATTTCCAGCTTCATGCGTTCGCTGAGGGTCAGCGAATCGGTCTGCAATTTTCGCACCCAGGCCGCGGTGTGCACGCGGAGGACGTCTTCGTCGGGCGCCGGTTCGGGCTCGACGAAATCCGCGGCTTCCGCAATGCCCTCGTCGATCAGGGCATCGTGTATCATCTTGAATTTTCTTGAGGGGAAGACGTGAGGGCCGAGGTCTAAATCATACTCAGGGTGATAGATGAGCTTGAACGGGAGCATTTAGTAGGACAGGCTTCAGCCTGTCGGGTTTTCTTTCTGCATACTCAAGAAGCAGACAGGCTGAAGCCTGTTCTACATTAATTATCCCGCCCGAGAATAAAATCCGGGACGGTGCGCAGGGCGCGGCCGAAATCGGAGCTGGCATTGCCGTTCAGACATGCCTTGGCGCGAGTGGCGAAATCCAGCGCCATGGCCCGCGTACGGTCGAGGGCTCCGGATTCCTGCACCAGCGCGGTGATCTGCTCCGGGCGCACGGTGTCGAAGCCTTTTTCCTCAAGGACGGTGTGCACCAGGCGCTGCCCCGCGGCTCCGGCGCTTTCCAGCGCATAGATCAAAGGCAGCGTCACTTTGCCTTCCTTCAAGTCGCTGAGCACGGGTTTGCCGAGCTGCTCGGGTGAGGCCGTGAAATCGAGTACGTCGTCGACCAGCTGGAACGCAAGTCCCGAAAAGTGGCCGTAGTCGGCCAGGGCCTGCTCGCCAGCGTCATCCAAATTCCCAAGCACTGCGCCCAACCGCGCGCATCCCGCGAACAGGCACGCAGTCTTGCGCGCCGCAAGTTCCAGGGCGTCCTCTTCGGTCAAATCCTCGCGACCGAGTTTGGACAATTGAACGAGTTCCCCTTCCACCATGTCCTGCGTCAGCTCGATCAGGACGTCCAGAATCTTGAAGTTGCGTTCGGTAAGGGCCATATGGAACGACTGCATGTAGAGCCAGTCGCCGGCCAGAACGCTGCGGTGATTTCCCCAGCGCGAATTGGCCGAAGGGCGACCGCGGCGCGTGTTCGCGCCGTCGATGACGTCATCGTGAATCAGCGTGGCGCTATGGATGAGTTCGACGACCGCGCCGAGGCGCACGGCGCTATCGCCGCGGTATCCGGCGTAGCCCGCCGCGAGCAGCAACAGGGCCGGGCGCAGGCGCTTGCCGCCTCCGGCCAGCAGGTAGCTGGAGATCTCCGCGACCGGTTCGATGGCCGAACTGTTCTGCACAGTAAGTTCCAGCTCGACCTTGATCAGATCGTCGCGAACGAGATCAAAAATTTCCTTCGCCGTCAGAAGTGAGATGGTGCTCCTCCAGGAACTTCCCGATCGCGTGCAGGGATTCTAATTGATTTTAAAAAAACGTCGGAAGTTTTCCGCCGTTGCCCCGGACACATCGCCTGGAGACAAGTTTCTCACATTCCCGATGGTTCGCGCCACTTCCGCGACGTTGGCGGGCTCGTTGCGGCGCCCCCGGTGCGGCACCGGCGCCAAAAACGGCGAATCGGTTTCAATCAGCAGCCGGCCGAGCGGGATCGAAGCGGCAGCGTCGCGCAAATTCTGGGCCTTGGGGTACGTCACGTTCCCGGCGAACGAGACGAGAAATCCCATGTCCAGGCCGATGCGCGCCTCTTCGATGGTCCCGCCGAAGCAATGGAATATGCCCCCCAGGCCGGAACTTCGCCAATCCTGATCAAGAATCTTGAGGCAATCGGGCCAGGCTTCCCGGCAGTGAACGACGATCGGCTTGCGGGCCGCGCGCGCTTGTTCGAGTTGCCGGCGGAATACCTGCGCCTGCACATCGCGCGGCGAATGGTCGTAGTGGTAGTCGAGGCCGATTTCGCCCCAGGCGATGACTCGGGGATGCCGTGCCAGGCGGTCGAGCTCGGCGTAATGCGCGTCGGTTGCATGCCGCGCTTCGTGCGGATGGATTCCAATCGATGCGTAAATCCAGTCGTGGGCCTCGGCGTAAGGCACGGCCGCGCCCAGCTTCTCAATTTCCGGGCCGTTGCCGATTGCAAGAATGGTTCCGACTCCCGCCGACCGCGCGCGCGCCAGCATGGCGTCGCGATCGGCATCGAAGTCGGAAACATCTACGTGCGCGTGTGAATCGATCAGATCCATCAATTTGGTCGAGTCTTATTTTGGCGCCCGCCTGAAGGCGTGGGCTACAGGGATCCATGCGGAGGATTACTTCAGCCGGGCGCCCACCGGCACATCTTCCAGGAACCCGGCCAGCACCGGCGATCCATCCGGCCCGGCCGAGGCCGCAACGATCATGCCGTTGGATTCCACACCGCGCAATTTTCGCGGCTGCAGGTTTGTTACGACCACCACTTTTCGACCGACGAGTTCTTCTGGTTTATAGGCCAGGGCCAGCCCGGCAACGATTTGCCGGACTTCGTCGCCGATATCGACCTGCAATTGCAGCAGTTTATCGGCGCCGGCCACGCGCTCGGCCGATTTCACGAGGCCGACCTTCATTTCCACCTTGGCAAAATCCTCGATGCCGATTTTCGCCGTGCCTGCCGCCGGCGCGGGCGCTGCGGCTGCCGCCGCGGGCGCGGCGATGGGTGTGGGCGAAGTTGCGGGTGTTGGTGCCGGCGAAGTCGCGGCCTTGTTCTGTTCCTGCTCCATGGCTTCAATCCTTTCAATCGCTTCCGATTTTTCAACGCGCGGAAAAATGCCTTCCGGTTTACCGATTTTCGTGCCGGGCTTGAGCTGCCCCCACGAAAGAAGATCCAATTGGACGTCGCTCAGCTGGCCGGCTTGGCCGAGATGTCCCCAGATTTTTTGCGTGGCTTGCGGGACCACGGGATGCGCGAGCGCCGCGATAATGCGCAAGCCTTCGGCTGCCGTGTAGAGCACGTTTCCCAGGCGCGCGCGGTCTTCCGGCTTATCGGCCAGCGTCCAGGGCTTCTCCACGGTGAGGTATTTGTCGAGGGACGCGACCAATTCCCAGATCGATTCCAGCGCCAGCGAAAAACTCAGCCGCTCGTATAATTGTGTGATCTTGGTAAGGGCTTCGCAGGCGAAATCCGCCGGGCCGGGGGAATATTTCCGTTCTCCGGACGGCGCCAAGGGCTGCGGAATTTCTCCACCGAAATAGCGGTCGATCATGGTCAGCGTGCGGCTGGCCAGATTTCCCAGTCCATTGGCAAGATCGGCGTTGTAGCGGCTCACCAAGGCGTCGTAGGAAAAGCTGCCGTCCTGGCCGAACACGATTTCGCGCAGCAGGTAGTAGCGCAGCGGCTCGATGCCCAGCACATTCACGATGGGCCGCGGGCGAACCACGTTGCCGCGCGACTTGCTCATCTTTTCACTGTCAAACAGCAGCCAGCCGTGCGCCCAGATTTGACGCGGCAGCGGCAAATCCGCGGCCATCAGGAACGCCGGCCAGTAGACGGCGTGGAAGCGAATAATTTCCTTGCCCACAATGTGCAGATCGGCGGGCCACAGGCCGCGCTGGTCGAACTCCGGGCCACCCACGGCGCTCAGATAGCCGATCAGCGCGTCAAACCAGACGTAGAAAACGTGCGGCGCTTCTCCGGGAACCGGAATGCCCCACTTGATCGTCGTCCGCGTAATCGAAAGATTGCGAAGGCCGCCCTGCACGAAGCTCAGGACTTCGTTGCGTCGGCTTTCCGGCTTGATGAAATCGGGATTCGCCGCGTAGAAATCCAGAAGCTTCTGCTGGAATTCGGAAAGCTTGAAAAAATAGTTTTCTTCGGTGACCGTCTCGGTGGGACGCCCACAGTCGGGGCACGCGTCTCCCGGTCCTGCTTCCACCACGTAGACATTATCGTAGATACAATATTGGCCGGTGTAACTTCCCTTTTCGATGTAGCCATTATCCCGGCAGCGTTTGAACAGCCATTGAACGGTGCGGTGGTGCCGCTCGTCGGTCGTGCGGATGAACTCCTCGCCGGCAATGCCGAAATCGTCCCAGATCTGCTTCCACTGAACGGCGATGGCGGTGGAAAATTCCTGCGGTGACATCCCGGCCTTCTTCGCCGACCGCTCGACGTTTACGCCATGCTCGTCGGCTCCCGTGGTCATGGTGACGTCAAAACCCCGCATGCGTTTGTAGCGGCGGATAACGTCGGCGACGATCGTGGAATAGGTGTGCCCGATGTGCGGGAGGCCGTTGGTGTAATAGAGCGGGGTGGTCAGGTAGTACTTCGGCTTGGCTCGGGAAGCGCTCATTCGCGAAATTCGATAGTAAGCGGGCTGTGGATGGCTGTCAAATCGCCCGATGAGCGCCCGAGGAGCGTTCGTTTGTCCCACAGTGAATTTGAAGAGTGGAAAGGAAAGAGGCACCCCGAAATCGAGGCACCTCTGGTCATGCCTGAATCCATTCTGAATACAGGCGAGGGAAAAGTGCCGCGGCTTAATCCTGCGGAGCAGGAGTTTGCTTGTTATCCCGGCCGGGTCCGCCATGGCCGCCGCGCTTGAATTCTCCGCGCTTCTGAACCAGTTGGAAGGAAGGATCGGGCAAAAACAAGGAAGAGGCCGGCTGGCCGATGTTGGAAAGCTGGTAGGTGGAGTCGCCAAAACGCGGGTCGGTACGCGTGACCTGCATGACCACGTCGAGATCGGGCGAATACAGGCGCTCGGTGGTGGTCACGATGTCGAATTCATTGCCAATCTGGCCTTTGGGGATGGTGCGGGTAACTTTGCGATCGTCGACTTTGTAAACGGTGGAAGTCGCCGGATCGGTATAAGTCGTCTGCGTGTCGCTCACGGTTTCGTCCGCAGCGGCTCCCTTTCGATCGCGGTCGAGCCGCTTGAAATCGGCGGCGGGAGGATTGTTCCCGCGAATGGAAAAGGCCTGATACGTCTTCTTGGCGACGTTTTCGATGTACTGCTCCATTTTGGTGAGGTTGCGGATATAGACCAACTCCGGGGCGTTGCCGGATGCAGCCAGCGGGCCAATGGCCGGCAATTTGACATCACGGTAGGTGCTTCCGTCGGTGTCCCGGGCGATGGTGCCGGTGATGGTGTTCTTGATGGAATTGCCGGGAAGAGTTTCGGTGTGCGTGATCGTGAACGTGGCCTGAAACGGCTTGCCCGTCACGGTCTTCCCGCCAAAACCTCCCATCAGCCCGCCGAACTCGAACGAGCCGTCCATCAAGCGTCCCGGGCCGCGGTCCGGTCCGCGAAAGCCACCCGGAGGCGGCCCTTGCGCTCCAGCCGCCAGCGCAAGACCTGCCACCGCTACTGCCGCCAAACCGGTTCGGATCGCGAACTTTTTCACTGTCATGTCTCCTATCGGCGTTCTACAGATTCCCAAAAAGTCTTTATGCCCCCGCAAGATTGCAAACCTACTGCACCAGTTTCACGCCGCGCGGCCAGCCGTCTTCTCCAACGAGCACATCCGCCTGAATCAGGTCGTCGTCCGGAGCCTCGGCGACGGGATATCCGAGTTGCGCCAGCGAAGCGCGCGTCAATTGCACGCGTACGACCATTCCCGGATCGTCGGGAGCGATGGCTCCGGTAAACGGTACAGGGACAAAATCCGAAGCGGCGTACGTTGCGCCCGAAGGCGCGTCAACGGCATCGGCCACATTCCTTCCAGCCGATTCCGGAGCCTGAGCGCCATCATGGGCCGGCAAAGAAACAGGAGCCTGGGCATCGAGAGGCGCGGTCGACTGCGACGAAACATCTTTTCGAGGAGCAGGCTGCGACGGCCCCTTGGATCGCAAGCCCACAGTCCAGAGAACAACCAGGAGGACGGCCGCGGCGGCTCCCATGGAAGACCATTCCAGCGTGCGACGCCAGGAAACGCTCCGGCGATGGCTGCGAAACTCTGACAGCAGCGCGGCCTCGACTCGGGGAGGCGTCTGTTGCTGCTGCGCTCGCCGGCTGGCGGCTTCGGTGGCTTCGGCAAGAGCGATGGCCTCCACCATGCGACTGGCGCAAAGGCTGCAGACCGCGGTGTGCTCCAGAGCCGCCTCGCGCAATCGCACGTCGAGCAATTCCATGCGCACGCAGCCGTGCACGATTTCGTCGAATTCCCTGCACGTCATTTCACTCATTCCTTGCCTCCCAGGCCGGCACCACGAGCCTTGCTGCCGATGCGGGCCGGACGGAGCTTCTCGAGCAATATCGAACGCGCGCGGTTCAGGCGCGACCTCACCGTTCCCACCGGGCACTCCAGCAGCGCCGCGGCTTCGTTGTAGCTCTTGCCTTCCAGATCGCACAGCGTCACCGGTTCCCGGTAGTGCTCCGGGAGCGTCAGCACCGCGTCGCGCAACAGGTCCTCAATTTCCGTGCGTTCCAACCCCTCCAGCACCGTCTCGGCTTTCGGGAGATTCACCGGCGAATGGCCGTTTCCGTTCGCGTGGCCCGGCACGGCTTTCCAATCCGAGGAGCGGGACGATTCGCCTTCTTCCAGAAGCTGCACGTAGCGGCTTTCTCTTTCATGCAACTTCCGCAAATGATTCCGGGCGATGCCGTAAAGAAAAGCGCCCGGAGATCCTTTTTCCTGGTCAAACTTCGCGGAATGGCGAATCAAGGTCAAGAACGTCTCCTGTACCACATCGGCTGCCGACTCAGGCCGGCCGGACATGTGCAAGGCGAAGCGGAAGAGGCCGCCCTGGTGGCGCCGGTAAAACTCCAGGAAGGCGTCTTCGTCGCCGGCGGAGAGCCGCCGCATGAGTTCGATGTCGCGTGGTTCTGCGATTTCTACCATGTGGTCTTTTTCAGGACGGGCTGCAAGTACAGCCCGTACCCGTTCAGGACGGGCTACAATCACAGCCTGTGCCCGTTCGAGCCGGGCTAGCCGCCTCCCTATAACCCTCACGCGGGGGAAAAGTTCCGCGTAAAGCAGAGCCCGTACCCGTTAGACGCACGCCCAATGCATTCAAGGTGTATTGCTTTTTAAGGCGTGCAAAGTTCCATTTTGTCGGCCCGGCGCCCGCCCAAGAGGCAGACATGCAAATACGAGACTTAGTGTATGCTTACGACAGCTCGAACCTAAAACATCTGGAGGCCACTTTGAAACGTATTTCCGGAAAGCTTGCGGCTGTGGCATTGGCCATCGCCTTGACTGGCGTGTCTGGTTTTGCGCAACTCGCGGAAAAGAAAGCGCTGACTCTGGCGACGGCCAAGCAAATTGCGGCTGCGTCGGAAGCCGAAGCCAACAGTAACAAACTAGCCATGGTCATCACGGTTCTGGACGATGGCGGCAACATGATTTTCCAGGAACGCATGGACGACGCGCAGTTGGCCAGCATTCAAATTTCGCTGGGCAAAGCGCACACGGCGCTGGCCTTCAAGCGTCCCACTAAGGCGCTGGAGGATACGGTGGCCGGAGGGCGCAACGCCATATTGTCGCTTCCCGGCGCGGTGCTCGTGGAGGGCGGATTGCCCTTGATGGCGGACGGCAAAGTCATCGGCGCGGTTGGCGTCAGCGGCGGCACCTCGGCGCAAGACGGAATGGTGGCCAAGGCCGGCGCGGATGCTTTTGCGAAGATGCTAGCGCATTAGAGCGCGTTCGGAAAAATCCTTGGTAATTGTGGCCTTAGGTTTGTGTAGCGCCCGCCTTCACGCGAGCGCTACATTGGCCCGGCGGGCAGTGCCAAATGGAAAGTATTGTGGGCTGCTGATATCATTACGTATGTATTCGGGAACGGGCCCGGGCGCGGAGATTGGGTCCCCGCCGAGCAATCCCCCAAGATCCGGCCGCGGAAACCTCCGCAGTCTGCCGAAATAATCGCAACGGGCATAGATACCAGAGGGGAGGGCTGTATATATGAATTTCAAATTTTCGCGGGCGGTCACGTCCGCGCTCATGTTGGCGCCGCTGGCGGCAGGCACGATTTTTCTGACGCGCGCAGCAGCGCAAAACTCCGGCAAACCAGCACAGGTTCAGACCGGGCAAGGCGCCTTCAACGATTGGAGCAACGAAGCGCCGGGAAAACATTACCTGGTGAGGGCGTCCGACCTGCCTAAGCCCTATGTCACTGAGTCTTTCGCAAACCAGTCCGAGGTGGTGCCGCGTCCGGCCAATGCCTGGCCGAAGGTGCCTGGGGGATTCAAGATCGATCAGGCGCTGACCGGCCTGGAAGGCCCGCGAACGATCGTCACCGCGCCGAACGGCGACTTGTTTGTGGCGGAAAGTAATCCCGGGCGGATTCGCGTGATTCGCGGATTTGGGACCGACGGAAGAGTGGAAACCAACCAAGTATTCGCGTCGGGACTGACGATGCCATACGGAATTGCGTTTTATCCCGTGGGGCCGAATCCTCAGTACGTCTATATCGGAAACACGAATTCGATCGTGCGATTTCCGTATAAGAACGGTGACCTGAAGGCCAGCGGTCGGGCCGAAACCATCGTCGCGAGCATCCCCGGCGGCGCGCGATACGGCGGCGGACACTGGACGCGCAGCCTGGTGTTCACCAGTGACCGAAAAAAATTGCTGGTGGG
This sequence comes from Terriglobia bacterium, assembly GCA_963779275.1. Classification (GTDB taxonomy): domain Bacteria; phylum Acidobacteriota; class Terriglobia; order Acidiferrales; family UBA7541; genus Palsa-360. Next base: position 489,983 of record CAVZXL010000007.1, on the reverse strand, counting down.
CGTCGGCTCCAAATCCAACGTGGGCGACGATGCGGCGGAAACCAATCGCGCCGACGTTCTGGAATTTAATCCGGACGGATCGGGGCAGCGGATTTACGCCTCGGGAATCCGGAATGCGGCGGGGCTGACGATCAATCCCAAAACCGGGCAGCTGTGGGTGGCCGTGAACGAACGCGACGCGCTGGGCGACAACCTGGTGCCCGATTACGTTACGCACGTGCAGGAAGGCGGCTTCTACGGATGGCCGTGGTATTACCTGGGCCCGAATCCGGATCCGCGATTCGCGGGAAAGCACCCGGAACTCAAGGAGAAAGTGCTGGTTCCGGACACGCTGCTGCAATCGCACTCGGCTCCGCTGTGCCTGACGTTTTACGATGGCAAGCAATTCCCCGCAGAATATCGCGGCGATATTTTCGTGACGTCGCACGGATCGTGGAACCGCGATCACCGCACCGGCTACAAGGTGGTTCACGTGCTCACACCGAATGGAAAAGCGACCGGGGAGTATGAAGACTTCGTCACCGGATTCGTTCTGAACGACGCCAAGGTGTGGGGACGTCCGGTGGGCGTGACGGTGGCAAAGGACGGCTCGCTGGTGTTCACCGACGACGCTTCCAACAGCGTCTGGCGCGTGACGTATACCGGCGGCAAGCACTCCGGCAATTGAGAGGGCGTTCCCGGGAGGGAGGCTGCCCAGCCGGAATGATTTAACTTGAGAAAAAGATTTAACACAGAGGGCACTGAGAACACAGAGGGCACAGAGAATACCTATTTCTTATTTCTCTGAAGGAATGAAAAGCGAAAAAGAGGATTTCAAAATCTTTGTCTTTCTTTATGCTTTCTCTGTGAAGTCTGCGAACTCTGTGCTCTCTGTGTTAAAGCCATTCAGATTTAGAATAAACACGACCCATCCTCCCCCACTCCCATTTCCGGCTGGCCCGGAACGGACTCCGCACCCTATAATCGCTAATTCTCATTGTTGATTGGAGCCCTGTGGTTCACGTACTCGAAGCACGCATTCGCGCCGCGTTGGCCGCACATATCAAACAGCACTACGGCCAGGACGTCGCCGTCGTCACCGAAAGACCTCCCCGGATCGAAATGGGCGAGATCGCCACGCCGGTCTGTTTTGAGCTGGCCAAACGCCTGAAGCGCGCCCCGCGCCAGATCGCGCAGGAAATTGCCGCGCAACTGGCGTCCATCGAGGGCGTCGAGCGCGTCGAGGTCGCGGGCGGCGGCTATGTGAACCTGTTTTTTGCGCGAGCCGCGTTTCTGGCTTCGGCTGTGAAGGATGCGGATACTCCTCCGGCTCTGGCCCCTGCGGACGCGCCGAAATGCATCGTCGAGCATACGAATATCAATCCGAATAAAGCGGCGCACATCGGGCACCTGCGCAACGCGGCGCTGGGCGATACGCTGGTGCGCGTGTTGCGGCGCGCCGGGCGGCGCGTGGAAGTCCAAAACTATATCGACAACACCGGCGTGCAAGTCGCCGACGTGGTCATCGGCTTCGTGCACATCGCGAAGAAAACTCCGGCCGAAGTGCGGGCTCTGGCCGCGCAGCCGAAATTCGATTATCTCTGCTGGGATTTGTATGCGAGCGTTTCGCGTTTTTTCGAGGAAGATAAGACGCGGCTGGCGTTGCGCGGCGAGACGCTGCAATCGATCGAAGAGGGCAAGGGGGCGGCGTCCGAAATGGCGGGGATCGTTGCGCCTGCGATTGTGCGCTGCCATCTGGCGACGATGGAGCGGCTGGGCATCGAGTACGATTTACTGCCGCGCGAAAGTGAAATTCTGCATTTGAAATTCTGGGATGCGGCGTTTGAACAACTGAAGCAGTGCGATGCGATCCACCTCGCGGCTTCGGGCAAGAACGCGGGTTGCTGGGTGATGCGCATCGATGACGGCTCCGCCGATAGCAAGGGTGAGGGCGATGATGACGACGCGAAAATTATCGTCCGCTCGAACGGCACGGTTACCTACGTCGGAAAAGACATCGCCTACCAACTGTGGAAATTCGGCCTGCTGGGCAAGGATTTTCAGTACGAGAAATTCCACACGTACGCGGACGGCCGCACGCTATGGTCGAGCGTTTCGAGCGGCGGCGATCCGTCCGCTCCCGCTTTTGGAAAGGCCGCGATCGTCTACAACGTGATCGACGCGCGGCAGGCGTACCTGCAAAACGTGGTGGTGGCGGGCCTGCGCGCGCTGGGTTTCAACGAAGCGGCCGACCAGTCGATTCATTTCTCGTATGAAATTGTCGCGCTCACGCCGCGCTGCGCCCGCGAACTCGGCTACACGCTCAGCGAGGAGGACGCGAAGAAGCCGTACGTCGAAGTGAGCGGGAGAAAAGGCCTGGGCGTGAAGGCGGACGACCTGCTCGACCGTCTGGAGGCGGCGGCGCTCGCCGAGGTCGCGGAGCGCCACCCGGAACTGCCCGCAGGCGAACAAGCCGGGATCGCGCACGCCATCGCCATCGGCGCGCTGCGCTATTTTCTATTGAAATTCACGCGCACGGCGATTATCGCGTTCGATTTTAAGGACGCGCTCAGCTTCGAGGGCGAGACCGGGCCGTATTGCCAGTACGCCGTCGTCCGCGCGCGCAACATTTTCCGCAAGCTGCGCGAGCAGGAGCCGGAGTTTGCGATGGCGTCTCTGGCGCAGGTGGATTTGGCGGCCGCTTCGGCTCTGTTGACCGGAACCGACGGCAACGCGTTTTGGGAGCTTGTGCTGCTAGCAGGCTCGCTCGGCACGCAGATTGAGGCTGCCGTTGGCGCGCAGGAGCCTGCGTTTATTGCCAAGTACGCGTTTCAACTGGCGCAGGCGTTTAATCTTTTCTATCACCATCACCGCGTCCTCACCGAAGAAGACATCGCGAAGAAGACATTTCTGCTGCAAATCAGCCGGTTGGTCGAGGTGCAGCTTGTTGCTGCGCTGGAGCTGCTTGGCATTGAAGCGCCGGAAAAAATGTAGGGACCTGTCGCTCCGGTATACAATAAAATTCTCGGAGGGCATCTATATATAAATGGAAGTCCGAGCCTAATCAGTTGCTCCATGCGCAGTCCGGAATGCTTAAGGTGGGCGGTATGAAGAAGAATCCATCAGACGGACCCCGGTCGAGAGTCTTCATCAGTTGCGGGCAAACAAAGGGTACGGGCGAGGAAGTGACGGCCCTCGCAGTTGCAGGAAGGTTGGAGAAACTCGGTTTCGATACCTACGTCGCCGTGCAGGAACAAACACTTCGCGGCCTCAAAGAGAACATTTTTGAGCAATTGACCAAATCTGAGTATTACATCTTTGTGGATTTCAAGCGCGAAGAGTTGGCGAAGACAGTCCCCCCAGTTTGCAGAGGTTCATTATTTTCTCACCAGGAGTTTGCTCTAGCAGCCTATCTCGATATTCCCTTGTTGGCTTTCCAGGAATTGGGCGTCAAGCAAGACGATGGGATCATTCGCTTCCTTCAGGCAAACGCCATCCCCTTCACTGACCGAAACTTACTACCCAGTGTTATTGCTGACAAGGTTCAGGAACGTGGCTGGGACGCGCATTGGCGGAACGAACTTGCACTTGAACGCCAGCCAAATCAATTCAGCGACGCAAATCGAGTGGAGTACTCTCCCGGGCAACAACCCAGATATTTTCCAGGCCGATTTTTCCATGTTGACGTTCGAAACCGACACCGTGAGAAAATAGCAACGAATTGCTACGTATATCTAGCAGCTGCAACCAATCTAAATACGTCTCACGAAATCCCACTTAGGACCGTTGAATTCAAGTGGGCCGGCTATGTTTTGCCTAACGCTCAGATACTCCCGAATCAAACTCGTCAATTCGATGCCTTCTGGATCGCCCATGACCGTCCAACCCAGATTCAATTCAACGTGTACTCTGACGCAACCGACTACATTCCGCGGATTGAAGGGGAGGGGCGGTATGAATTGCAATATGTGGTAGTGGCGGATAACTTCCCCGCTGCAAAAAGCTCATTCATTCTGAATTTAAGCAAATCACTCGAACTCACAACACTGGAAAGCAATTCGTAGTGCTGGCTTGAGCCTTGCGCTTTCTAGCTTCCCAACACTAATTCGCTTACTTATCGTACTGGCCGCCGCTTTTGGGTAATGCAGTCCCCCAAGCAGTTTTGCAGCGCGAACGTGGATCATCTCCGAGCCCCAGGCAAGTCGCGCTGCCTTCAAATATTCCTGCGTCGTGAAACTTCGCTCCCTACTTGATAATTACCTGCTTCCTCGCCCAAGTTTTGTATTCGGAATCAGATATGTTGCCCTTCTCATGCAATTCCTTCATTAGATTTCGAGCATTCCTTACCTCTAGGAAATTGTACATAGAATGGACGAGGAACGTGACGTTTACCACCGTCTCTCGAGTTGCTAGGTTTTTCTCGAAGAGATTCGCGTGCACCCCGTTCCTTGCTTCTCGAATCTCGTGGAGGCATGCTTTGAGTGGGGTATTCTCAGCCTTCTTCCAAGCTCGAAGTGCATCGTGTGGAATCCAGTGCCTAGCGAATGCTCGGTTGATCAACCAATACAGCTTCTTACAGCGATCTTTTGGTCGTCTATTCTCAACAAAATCGAAGATACGCAGTAAAGCCTCAAGCTCACAACTGCGGGCCACTATTGCGGAGAAATAGGCCTTCGCTCTCTGACTTTTCTCAGCTTCCCTGCAATAGAACTTGGCTGCATCCCACATCTTCTTCTGATATAGGCGCTTTGCATTCCTTTTCATGATGCCGGTTCTCCGTAAAGATTTAGATTGATAGGCACGAATAAATGCAAAGTCGACGAGATTAAGACACAAGTTGGCTCTGTTGACATCCTCGTTACGACAATGAAAATTCGAGATACAAGATCGGTTGAAATTGTTGTTTGCTACCGAGACAGGAGGTGCGATGGCCGAAGTCGGACTCCTGCCGTTTGCTCGCATCGCCCTGCAGGTCTGCCGGGCGGTGCTTCCGCGTTACCGAAGCCGTTTCAGCAAGCACCAGTTCACGCAACCGCAATTGCTGGCCATTCTCTGCCTGATGCGTTACGAGGACTGGACCTTTCGCGAAGCCGAAGTGCGGCTGGGCGAGCATCGCGAATTGCGCCAGGCGCTGGGGCTGGTGAGCGTTCCCGATTTCACGACTCTGTATCGCTTTCTGCAACGTTTGGACGACCAGGTCATCGACCGCGCGGTCGGCGAGACAGTGCGTCGGCTGCGCGGCACGCGCAGAAAAGGACGGCGGCGAGCCCGCGTTGCGGTCGATGCGACGGGCTTGGCGCAGGGAGCGGTCAGCACATTCTTTGTGCGGCGCATGCATCATCACGGGCAGAAACCGCTGCCGTGGCGGCACTGGCTGAAGTGGGTAGTCGTGGTGGATCTGGATCAGCAATTTGTGTTGTCGCAAATCGCGCGACGCGGTCCGTGGAACGATTGTGCGAATTTGCCAGCGGTCGTCCAAGCCGCTTCCGAGCAGACGCGCATCGGGCTGGTGTTGGCCGACGCCGAGTTCGACAGCGAGAGGAACCACATCTACATCCGGCAACAACTCGGGGCGCGCAGTGTGATCCCCGCCAAACGTGGAAAGAAAACCTGGCACATCCATGGGGTGCGCGCCGAAATGCGGCGGACATTTCCGCGACGGCTCTACCGACGCCGATCCCTGATCGAGAGCCTTTTCAGTTCGGTAAAGCGCAAGCTCTCGGCTCGTGCGCCGGGCCGCTCGCTGCGCACGCAAAAGCGTCAAGCTCTGCTGCTCGGATTGAGTTTCAATCTGTACCGCCTGAGGCATCGCTAACCTTTCTTGAGGATGTCAACAGAGCCACACAAGTTCTAGAAGTTGTAATACGTGTTCCGGTCCGCTGATGGTCGTAGTACGTGCACTGCGCTCACTGCGGCTCGGCGTAGATTCGGCGGACATCGTTAGTGACGGCGTTGCCGGTCCAGTCAGGATATTTCGTTTTGAATCTGGGCGGCGATGGCTTGCGCAGCGTCATCGGCTGATTTTCCCTGGCGCCAGAGTTCGAGGGTGGCGTCCTGGAGATCGACGAGGAAGGCGCGTTCTTTTGCGATCAGGGAGGCGTCGCCGAGGGCGCCGTGATCGGGGACGATCAGGCGGGGGTGCAGGGGCTCGAGCTGGTCGAGGTCGGCGATCCAGGATTTCGCGCTGGCGTCGTTGTTCGACAGGTTGGGGATCAGCTTGTCCTGGACGATGTCGCCGGGGAGCAGGACGCTGTCCTGCTCGACAAAAATCAGTTCGTCGCCTTTGGTGTGGGCCGCGCCTAGCCAGAAGAGGCGCGCGGTGACGCCGCCGAGGTCGAGGTTCAGTTCCCGGTCGAAGAGGATGTCGGGCGGGCGAAGCTCGACGTTCTGGAGGAGATCTTTATTTTGCGCGGACATGTTGCGGAAGCGGTCGGTCATTTCCGCGCCGAGCTTTTCCAATTCTTCCTGCTGCACCTTGGGGCGGATCAGGACGGTGTTGGGCGGAAAGGCCTGGAGGCCCGAGGCGTGCTCGGGATGGAAATGCGTGGTGGTGAGGTAAAGGATGGGGCTCTTGGAAAGGCTTTGCGCGACGCGGACTACCGTGGCGCCGTTGCGGGCTCCGAGTCCGGTGTCGATCACGAGCGTGGCGCGGGTGCCGACGACGATGCCGATGTTGGGAAAGCCCATGAGGACGTAGACGTGGTCGGAAACTTTTTTCAGGGTGGTTTCGCTGACCAGCGGCTGGGGGAGTTGGGCCTGGGCGCGGGGTGAGACTCCAAAGACACCCCCGGCAATCAGCATGACCGCTAATTCCCCAACAAGTTTCCTGCTCCATCGCATAGTGCGCCTCCTTTGAATCGTGCGTGACTGAGTGCAAAGTAGCACAGCCACTCTTTATCCCGAGCCCCGGCGAGGGGCTGGCTGTGTGGGTTTTGCAAAATTACCCGGTTCGGCGGCGTACGGTGCGGTCGACAACCCCACACAGCCAAGAGTGGCTGTGCTACGCAAACCCGGTCCGAATCGACGGGTTGGTAATGGAACCGGTTCGTTCAGTATGCGTTACGCACCGAATTTCATCGCGAGGTCGACCAGGGTGCGGACGGCTACGCCGGTCGCGCCTTTTGCGTTCCAGGGTTCTACATCGTCCTGCCAGGCGGTGCCGGCGATGTCCAGGTGAATCCATGGGGTGTCGCCGGTGAATTCCTTGATGAACATGGCGCCGGTGATTGCGCCGCCGCCTTTGCCGCTGCCTACGTTTTGGATGTCGGCGATGCCGCTCTTGATCATTTCGCGATAGTCGTCGTCAATGGGGAGGGGCCACATTTTTTCGCCCGCCGCTTTGGAGCTGGCGAGGAGCTGGTCGGTGAAGGCCTGGTCTGAGCCGAAGACGCCGACGTTGACGTTGGCGAGGGCGACGACCACCGCGCCGGTGAGGGTTGCGGCGTCGATCAGGTGCGTGCAGCCCAATTTTTTGGCGTAGGTGATGGCGTCGGCCAGGACCAGGCGGCCCTCGGCGTCCGTGTTGATTACTTCGATGGATTTTCCGGACATGGCGATCTGCACGTCGCCGGGCTTTTGCGCACGGCCTCCGGGCATGTTTTCGCTGGAGGGCACGACGGCGATCACTTTGCACGAGGGCTTGAGCGTCGGCCAGAGCGCGCATCGCGCCGATCATGGCCGCGCCGCCGCACATGTCGTACTTCATTTTTTCCATGTCGGCGGAGGGCTTGATGGAAATTCCGCCGGTATCAAAGGTGATGGCTTTGCCGACCAGGCCCAGCACGGGCGCGTTCGGATCCAGTTTTTCGGGCGTGTAGGTGATGACGATCATGCGCGGGGGTTCCGCGCTGCCCTGCGCAACCGAAAGCAGGGCGCCCATTTTCAAGTCGGCGATCTTTTTTTCGTCGAGGACATCGACCGAGAGGCCCGCTTCGCGGGCCATGGCCGCGGCGCGATCGGCCAGCATGCGCGGGGTGAGCAGGTTGGAGGGCTCGTTGCCCAGGTCGCGGGCGAAATTTTGCGATTCGGCGATGATGCGGCCGCGGGCGAGGCCGCGATCGGCATCGGCGCGCGAGGATTCTTCCCAGCCGGCGAGCGAGGCGGACGCGATTTCACTGCCGGGCTTCTTGTCCGTTTTGTATTTGTCGTAATCGAAATTCGCGAGGATCATGCCCTCGACGACGGCCTGCGCGGCGGCCTCGCTGCGTTCGCTTTCCCGGACCAGGAACGCGGCCTGCTTCACCTGGCGCGATTTCAGCGCGCGAACCGCGGCGGCGGCCAGCCTGCGCAACTCGGCTGTGCCTAATTTTTCTTTTTTGCCCGCGCCCACAATCAGCAGGCGCTGCGCGGCCAGGCCCTGGGGGTAATACAGCAGCGTGGTTTCCAGCATTTTTCCGGTGAGTTCTCCGGCGGCGGCCAGCTTGGAGAGCGCTCCTCCGGCGGCCTGATCGAGCTGGGCGAGGACGCCGGTGTCCGGCTTTTCATTCTCGAAGGCGTAGGTGATCAGCGCTTCGGTAACGATTTGCGCCGCGGGCCGTGTATCGACTGTAATTTCCATGAGTTCCCTTCCAGGAATAAATTGGCGCGAACCACAAAGGCCGCGCGAAAAATTCAAACTACTGAAATCCCTCCGTAACCCGGATCGGTTGCATTAGAAGGGCATGGCTATAAACAATCTCATGAATGGCCAGCCTGCAGGCTCGATCGACCGCCAGGGGCTAAAGCCCTTGGGTATCAGCCCATTGGATGTCGCGGCTGAAGCCGCGACCCACAAAGAACAAAGAGCGCGAATGAGACGGCTTCCAAAAACGTGAATTGCGCGCGAAAGCTAGCGATGACGGAATTGCCGCATGGCCTCGCCCACTTCGCGCTTGGCCTCTTTGTCTTTTTCCGTCTGGCGGCGGTCCCATTTCTTTTTGCCCTGCGCCAGGGCGATTTCGCATTTGGCGATTCCATCCTTGAAATAAATGCGCAGGGGGATGAGCGTCAAGCCGCCCTGGTCCGTCTTGCGATCCAGCTTTTCGATTTCCAATTTATGCAGAAGCAGCTTGCGCGGGCGCAGAGGCGAATGGTTTTGCATGCCGCCGGGGAGATATTCCCCGATATGGCAGTTCAGGAGCCAGACGGCCCCGCCGCGGATCACGGCGTAGGCGTCGCGGATATTCGCTTTTCCTTCGCGCAAGGATTTTACTTCGGTGCCAAGCAACGCCATGCCCGCTTCCAGCCTCTCAAGCAAGTGATAGTTGTACGAGGCGGCACGGTTTTGAGCGACCAGCAGCTCGGCTGGCTTCCCCTGTTTTTTTGTCGGCTTGGCCACGGCAATCCATATTAGCCGTGGCTAGTAACCATACGCAAGCACGCGTACGGACGCGCCTTGTTCGAGTTTTCAGTGAATGCTAGACTGGCTCGAAGTATTCGCACAACCTGGAGCGTGGATGAACATTCGGCATCTCTCGGGAATGGCTCTACTCATGGCGACCGTGCTCTTGGCGGGGTGCCCCAAAGGCGGACAGAACTTTAACGCCGGCGAAAAAGCCGAATCGTTGAAGGATTACGACACCGCCCTGGATTATTACAATAAGGCGTTGCAGGCCTCGCCCAACAACACCGAATACAAATTGAAAGCGGCGCGCATGCGCTTTGAAGCCGGGCAATGGCACGTGGATCAGGGCCGGCGGCTGCGCGCACAGTCCAACCTGGAGCTGGCGCTGGCGGAATTCCGCAAGGCGCAGATGATCGATCCTTCCAGCGCGGTGGCCGCGCAGGAAGTCCAGGCGACGATGGACTTGCTCGCCGCCAAACAAGGCACCACGGAAAATACGGCTCCCCCGGCATCGCCCGCGGACGATTTGAAGATCATGACCGGGCCGCCGACGCTGGCGCCGCTTTCCCGGGCACCGATCAACATGAAGGCGACCAACGATTCCAAGGCGGTGTTCGACGCCATCGGGAAATTGGCCGGGCTGACCGTGATTTTCGATACGGATTTCACTTCGCGGCGCATTTCAGTGGAATTGACCGATGTGAGCTTGGAGCAGGCGCTCAACATCGTGGCGCTGCAGAGCAAGGCGTTCTGGCGGCCGGAGACGTCCAACATTATTTTCGTGATTCCCGACCAGCCGCAAAAGCGCAAGGATTATGAAGAAGAAGTGGTGAAAACGTTTTACCTGAAGAATACGGTCCTGCCGCAGGAACTCACCGAAATCGTGACCAGCATCCGCCAATTGCTGGACCTGCGCCGCGTGCAGCAGATCAACGCGCAGAACGCCATCGTCATGCGCGACACGCCGGACCGCGTGATGCTCGCGCAGAAAATCATCGACGACATCGACAAGGCAAAACCGGAAGTGGTGATCCAGATCGCCGTGCTGCAGGCGCGGCGCGATCGCCTGAGGAACATGGGAATCCAGCCGGGCACCAGTTCCACGCTGGCGTTTACGCCGGGCGGCGTTTCGACCAGCACTACGACGCCCACGGCTTCTTCCCTGGCATTGAACCAGCTGCGAAAAATGTCCATCGGGCGACTACAGCGTGACGCTGCCGGGAGCGCAGGCTTCCTTCCTGATGACCGACACGTCGACGCAGATCATCGACAATCCCGAGATTCGAGTGGTGGATGGGCAGACGGCCAAGCTGCGCGTCGGCGATCGCGTCCCGGTCGCGACCGGAAGCTTCCAGGCAGGTATTGGGGTGGGCGCGACCGGAGCCGGAGCCGGCGTGGTCAATCCCCTGGTGAACACGCAGTTTCAATATCTGGATGTGGGCGTGAACGTGGACGTCACTCCTCGAATCCACCCGAACCACGAAATCAGCATGAAGGTGAACGTGGTGGTTTCGTCGGTGACCGGATCGTCCAACATCGGCGGAATCAGCCAGCCCATCATCAGCCAGCGCAGCATCGAGCACGATATCCGGCTGCAGGACGGCGAAGTCAACGTCCTGGGCGGGCTGATCGAGCGCACGGATTCGGACATCATCAACGGATGGCCGGGGCTGGCGAAGCTGCCCTTCTTCCGCTATTTCTTTTCCAACGACACGGTGGAGCATCAGGATAACGAAGTGCTGATCGTGCTGATCCCGCACATCGTGCGCCTGCCCACGCTGACGGCGGAAAATCTGCGGAGCATCGCGTCGGGAAGCGACGCCAACGCCGAAATACGTCTGGAAAATGAAGTCATCGCGCCTCCGGTGCCGAAGGCGCAGAGCGCGCCCGGTCAGGCTCCGGCCGGGACGCCTGCTGCTGCGCCCGCTCCGGCGGCCGCAGCTCCGGCGGCCTCTGCCGCGCCGCAAAACGCGATGCTGCGATTCGATCCCGGAACCGTAACGCTCAAGGCCGGGCAAACGGCAACGTTGGGAATTGTCGTGCAGAACGTGCAGGATCTTTATTCCATCCCGCTGCTGCTGCAATTCAATCCGGCCGTGGTGTCCATCGAGGATGTGCGCCAGGGCGGGTTCCTCTCCGGAGGCACGCAGGAAATCGCGATTGTGGAACGAGTGGACAAGGAGCGCGGCCAGGCCATCGTTTCCGCAACGCGCATGCCGAATACGCCGGGTGTAAGTGGTTCGGGAACGCTGGTGGGAGTCGTGGTAAAGGGCGTCGCTCCGGGAAATTCGCAACTTTCCATCGTGCAGGTAAACGCCAAGGATTCGCAACAGCGGCCAATTCAGGTGGTTACGGGCGAAGCCACCATCCAGGTGCAATAATCACACGGGAAATCAAAATGCGGCGATGTTCCAAAGGGCACAAGGCTTCATGGAGCAGTGTTGCCGGAATGACCTTGCTGGAACTGATCATGGCCTGCGCCATTCTGGCTGTGCTGTCTTCGGCGGCGCTGCCCATGGCGCGAATGACCGTGCAGCGCGCCAGAGAAGTCGGAATTGCGCCGCGACTTGCGCGAGATGCGAAACGCCATCGACCGGTACAAGGACGACGCCGACAAAAATCTGATCCGCACCGAGGTGGGCAGCGCGAATTATCCTCCCGATCTGCAAACGCTGGTGGACGGTGTGACCGTGAGCATTCCGGCGAATGCGCCGGCGGGCATCAGCGCCGGAGCCCTGGCCACGGCCAGCGGAGGAAGCGCGGGAGCATCGGCGGGGACTTCGGCAACGTCCATCTTCCGCTTCGGCCTTGCCGAACAAGGTGCGCTATCTTGCGCAGGATTCCCGTCGATCCCATGACGGGCAAGGCGGATTGGGGCCTGCGCGCGGTGCAGGACGACGCGGATTCCGATAGCTGGGGCGGGCACAATGTGTTTGACGTTTACTCGACCTCCACGGCCACGGCGATCGACGGAACGAAATACAAAGACTGGTAGGCCATCGGTGAAATTGGGCGGCATATCCACGATGATTGGCGAACGACGCACGCAGGACCGCGGCGCGCGCGCGCTGCGCGGAATCCGCTCGGCTGGATTCACGCTGCTCGAGCTGATGATCGTGATCATGATCATCCTGATCCTGGCGGGAATCGCGGCGGGGCGGTACGAGAAATCCGTATTGCGCGCCAAAGAGGCGACCTTGAAGCAGGACCTGTTTGTGATGCGCCAGGCCATCCAGCAATACACTTTGGATAAGCAGGCCGCGCCGGCTTCGCTCGACGATCTGGTTTCGGCGCAATACATTTCGGGAATTCCCACCGATCCCATTACGCGAAACAAGGATTGGCATCTGGATTTTGAAAATGTGCTGCTTTCGCCGGAGCAGACTTCCTCGGGACTTACCGATGTGCATTCCTCTTCCGACGGCACTTCCCCGTTTGAAAATACGCCTTACAATACCTGGTGAGCGGGATTTTTTTTCACACTTCGCGCGTCAAGGCCGGCGCCGCTTTTTCAAGACCGGCTTGATTTATGGAATGCCCCTCAAACGGTTCGCGCAGGAACGAGGGTTTTCGTGGCGCCAGCGTCTCGCCGGCAGTTTTGCGCTGATCGGTCTCAAAAATCGCCGCGAGACGCCGGCGCTACAGCATGACTATTCCTTTTCCTCGGCGGTCTCCCACTGCGGCAGTTCTCTGCGGCCACAGAGGGCTTCGGCGGCCCAACTCCCTAAATACACCGATTGCGCCACGCCGTGGCCGCTGAAGGCTCCCAGCACGATCGACCGCGGGCTTTGCGGGTGCCGGGTGAAAATCGGGCTCCAGTCGTCCCCGATCAGGATCGGGCCTCCCCAGCGGTGCGTAAACCGGACATCGCGCAGGGCCGGATGCAAGGCGCGCACGCGGCTTTCCAGGCGCGCGATGAGCTTTCCGGCTTCACCTTTCGACACATCGACATCTTGCAGTTCGCGCCAGTCTTCCAGATGCACCAGGCCTGCTCCAAACACGAAGCCTCCGATGCGCAGTCGCCTGCCCCACAGATAGGGGAAATCGATGGTGTAGAAAGGTTTTCCGGAGGCGAGGCCCAGTTCCTCGAGTTGCGCGCCGCTCAAAGGTTCGGTAGCGACCGCGAGAGTGAATTTCGGCTTGGTCTGCCCGGATAGTCCAGCCAGTTCCAGGGACATTGCGTTGGTCGCGAACAGCACCGCTTTTGCGCTGACGATTTTTCCCGAGACGCGCAGGCGCGCCAGGCCATTTTCAAATTCAGCCGCTTCGACCGCGGAGTTTTCAAATATGCTGAGCGCCGGCTTTTTCCGCGGCGCGTGCCAGGCCGCTCACCACCCGGCCGGGATCCACCGAGCCTCCGGGCACTTGCCTGACGGCGCGGAGATTTCCGGAATCCGACCAGGAAATCGGAGAATCGGGCAGCGTCGCGGTCCGCCCGATTTCCCAGACGCCGGGAAGCGCGAGGCCTGCGTCCACTTCCAGTTCCCTCAAGATTTTCGAGTACCCGGCCAGCACATCTCCGAGCCCGGGAAGATCGCCGACGGCGGTTTCGGCCAGGACCATGCCGCCGGTGTGCCCGCTGGATCCCGCGCCGATGGACGCTCGCTCAAACACGGCCACGGATTTCTCCGGCGCCATGCGCCGCAATTGCGCCGCGGCCGCCAGTCCGGTGAATCCCCCGCCCACCACGGCGAAATCGAGAGTATCGGGAAGCGAGGCGGGCGAGGGCCGGAAATCAATCGTCCAGGGAGTTTGGCCCCAATTTGGCTTGGTCAAGGAGTCTGTCATCTTGCCACTGTGCCTGGATTCAGGATACCCCAGATTCAGCGCATTGGAGGCTCGGGAAGAAGGGCTACTTGGTGAGAACAATCAGCATTTCTGTAAACCGGCGTTGAAACCCGGCGACTTGCCCGAACAGGGGGGATGCGATGTTGTTGAACACGTCATGGGGATTGTGCCGGTTGGTGACGTCGATGGACGAGACGCCCAATCGAATTGCTGTTTTCTTGGACCGGTCGCCGAAGGGCAAGTGGATCAGAAAGTCCCGGTAAATTTTTGCGTCCAGCGAAAAATAGATGGGGAAGCGCATGGAATTCGGCGTGCCCACGTAATTCTGCAGCGTGTCGATATTCGAGTATGGGAAGCCCGAATGAATGTCCGCGACCGGGCTGACGATAAATTTCCAGGGCATATGCAGGAAGCCCCACAAGAGCAGGCGGTGGGGAATGTCCGAAGGCTGTATGCCGTAAACGTTGCGGCGCAACACGGGAGCCTCGAACGGAATATAGGTGTCGGAAAGCGAATTGAGGTCGCCGCGCGCCTGGCTCCAGGCGTAGGACGCGTTCAGCTCGGCGCGCTCGCTGGCGCGGTAGCGCGCGGAGATTTGCGCCTGGCGATAGTTGGACGTGCCGGTATTCTGCAGCACCAGAAATCCGGCGGGACTGGCGCCCGGCGCGGGCAGCACCGGGTTCACGATAAAAAGATCCGTCGTATGCGTTTCGTAATAGGTCAGACGCACGGTGAGGTCCTTGCGGACTTCCATCTCGGTCTCGGCGTTATAGGTAACGGTGCGCGGGCTATTTCCCGGATCGTCCGGCCCCGCCGAACTCGATCCCGGCGGGAGGTAGGTATTCTGCAAAGTGATCGGCTGATTGGCGAAGGGGCCGGAAGTGAACGTGACGGTGCGGGTCTGCTCGCCCGCCAAATCCGCGGACAGCAAGGGAACGTGGCCGTAAATCAATCCCGCGCCGCCGCGGAAGGCAATCCTGCCGCCGTACAGCGATGCAGCCAGGCCGCCGCGCGGCGCAAGCGCAAACCGGCGGCTGGAGGATTGGGAGGTCGAGCGCGCGCCAAGATTGACCGAAAAATTGTGCGTCAATGACCATTGATCTTCCGCGTATTCGGAGATTTCGGTATCGGCGGCGTGCAACAGGCCCGGACCTTGAAAGGTGATGTTCTCGGTGACGTTGTTGTTCTGGTCCAGCAGGTCCACAGGATGGGAGACGTTGCTGGTCCGGTACGTCCGGTTCAGGACATCGACTCCAAATTTAAGTTCATGGCTGCCGCGCCACGTCTTTGCCGGCAGCTGCAGCATCGGCAGAATTTCCAGCTGGTTTGCGTTGCGCCACCAGGCGTTGAAGAAATTCCCGCCCCATCCCGACGGGCTGATGGTCATTTCGGCGTTGCCCTGCCCTTCGGCATTGCTGTAAAAATTCAAGTAGTGAACGGCGGTGATCAGGACCGCACCCGAATCGAACTGGTAGTCGTCGGAAAAGCCGAGGGACAGTCCCCTGCGGTGGTAATTCACCGAGGCGACCTGCGGGATCAGCGTATCGATATTGGCGAACAGATTCGTTGTGGGGAAAAAGTTCACGTTGAACGTGACCATGTGCTTTGGAGATACGGTCCACTGGAAATTGGTGAAGGAAAGAAAGCTGTGAGTATAGGTTTCGTTCAGCGGCCAGGTAAGCCCGTGGATCGGGTCTCTGCGGAACTCGTAGGTGATTTCCTCCGAGAAATTGAATTTGTCTTTGATCAAGGGACCGCCGAATTCGAGCCGCGGAGTGAAGTTCGCGATGCCCACCAGGTGATCGTTTTTCGCACGGAACGACGGAATAAAATCGAACAGTTTCATATTCCAGTCTGGCGCCGGCGGCTTGATCTCGATCTTGGTCAGTCCGCCGGAAAATCCGCCATAGGCCACGCTGTCCGGCGTGCTGAATACCTTGACCGAATTGATGGCGCCCACCGGAACGGGCACGGCGAAGCTCCCGGACACGGGGTCCATGTTTTCCATCGAATCCACTAGCAACATGCCCTGGCTCTCGGACTGGCCGTTGAAATTCAAGCGCCCTTCCTGCGTCTGGATGACGCTGGGAGAAACGGACAGAGCTTCGGTGAATTTTCCGGTGCGAAGCGGCAAAGAGTCCAATTGCTGGCTGGTGACGGTGGCGTTGGCGCTGACGCTTTGCGTGGCGATTTCGGTGGCTTCGCCCATGACCTCGACTTTTTCCTCGACCGAATTGATCTGCAGGAGAGCGTCCTGGACGAGGGACTGGGAGTCGGCAAGCGTGACGCTCGCGGTCCAGGGCTTGAATCCATCCATCGTGACGCTCAGGGTGTAGCTGCCCGCGCGGAGTTGCGTGAATTTGTAATGTCCTTCGCCGTCGGTCACTGTGGTTTGCGGCGCCGAATCAGGGCGGGCACCGGCAAGTGTCACGGTGATTCCCGCAAGATTGTTTGCCGCGTTTGCACTGGAGGCGACGCTGACTTTGCCGGAAACGGATCCTGCCGGGGACTGCGGGGTCGCAAACCCCGGCAACGCGCACACCAGCGCCGCAAGCAGCAGCCCTGCGCACGCGGAGCGGAGCGTGAAATGAATCCCAGCATAATACTTCATCTACCTAGGCTCCTCGAAGGAACTGGGAGGTCGAGCGGCTTCTGTTTCAGCTTGCTACCTAACCGATTGCTCCGTAGAGGCGGGCATAACGTCCGACAGTGCAGCCATTTGCGAGTTTGGCCCTGGAACGCGCCGAAAGAATAGTCCTAAATTGACGGGAATTGCGAACTTATTATTGCCCTGTTGGTGTTGGCACAGTGGTTATGGATCCGGGCACGGGCCGGCCATCGGTTCGATGAATCGCGACTGCATCTTCGGGGTCGCAGCGGAATCCGGCTACGGAAGGCGGAAAAGTGTCACTTTACGCGGGAGACATTGCCTGCGGCGAGAAAGGTGTTCATTGCCCCAGGCCGATTGCAAGCCCCGTAAACCGGCGCTGGAATCCGGCAAACTCACCAAAGATGGGAGAGGAGATATTGTTGAACACGTCATGCGGATTCTGGCGGTTGGTGACGTCCAGCGAATACACGCCCAGGCGAATCTTGCGCTTTTTGGAGCGGTCGCCAAACGGCAAGGAAACGGAAAAATCCTTGTAGACCTTCACATCCAGGGAAAAATACACGGGGTAGCGCAGGCTGTAGGGAGCGCCCACGTAATTCTGAAAAACATCGACGTTGGAGTAGGCGAAGCCGGTGTGCATGTCCGCGACCGGACTGACCACGAAGTTCCAGGGAATGTGCACGAATCCCCAGGCGATCGCGCGATTGGGAATATCCGACGGCTGCGTGCCATACAAGTTCGGCCGCAAGACAGGCGCCTGGAATGGAATGAAGGTGTCGGAAAGCGTATTCAAATCGCCGCGCGCCTGGCTCCAGGAATAGGAAATGTTGAGTTCGGCGCGCTCGCTGGGCCGGTAACGGCCCGAGACCTCCGCCTGGCGATAGTGCGAGGAACCCGTGTTGCGCAGTTCCAGCGTTCCATTGGACCCGGTCAGCCGGCAGAACCGGGTTCACGAAGAAAAGATCCCGCGTGTGCGTTTCATAATATGTGGCGCGGACGGTGAAATTTTTCCGGACTTGATATTCGCTCTCCAGATTCCAGGTAAAGGTTCGCGGGCTGTTTCCCAGATCGTCGGGCCCGACGGGCACGGTTCCGGTAGCGGGAAAATAGAGATTCTGCAGCGTGATGGTCCGGCCCGCCAGCGGTCCGGACAGGAAGTTGAGCACGCGGACCTGATTGTCGGCGAAATCCACGGCCAGCAGAGGGAACGTGGCCCTGGATCATCCCGGCTCCGCCGCGAAACACGATCTTTCCACCCGCCAGGGAATACGCCACGCCGGCTCGGGGAGAGACCGCAAGCGCGGCGCCGTTGGATTGGCTGGTGGCGCGCGCGCCGAAAGTGACGGACAGGCGCTTGGTCATCGTCCAGTGATCCTCGGCGAATTCCGAAAGCTCCACGCCGCGCACATTCAGCAATCCGGGGCCCTGAAAATTGATGGTCTCGGCGTGCCGCATTGTTCTGGTCCAAAAGATTGAGGGGACGAGACACGCTGCTGGAATCGAATTCCCGGTACAGCAAATCCACTCCAAACTTCAATTCATGGGTGCCCAGCCAGGATTTCGACGGCAACTGCAGCATGGGCAGGATTTCCACCTGATTCGCATTGCGCCACCAGGCATTGAAAAAATTCCCGCCCCATCCCGCCGGACTGATGGTCATTTCGGCGTTGCCCTGCCCTTCGGCGTTGCTGTAGTAGTTGGTATAGCGGACGACCGTGTTGAGAACCATGCCCGAATCAAACTGGTAATCGTCGGAAAAGCCGACGGAAATTCCCCGGCGGTGGAAATTCACCGAGGCGCTTTGCGGAATGAGCGCGGTGATATTCGAGTACAGATTGGTCGAGGGAAAAAAGTTCACGTTGAAGTTGAGCAAATGCTTGGGCGAAATCGTGTACTGAAATTCCGTGAAGGAATTGAAACTGTGCGTGTAGGTCTCGTTGAACGGCCAGGTCAGTCCGTGCACCGGGTCTCTGCGAAATTCGTAGCCAAGGTCCTCGGAAAAATTGAGCTTGTTCTTGATCAGCGGGCCGCCGACTTCAATGCGCGGGGTGAAGTTGGCGATGCCCACCAGCGAGTCGTTCTTGGCCCGGAAGGACGGCAGAAATTCGAGGACTTTGTAATTCCAGTTGGGCACCGGAGGCCGGATTTCGATGGTGGTCAATCCGCCGGAAAATCCGCCATAGACGGGGCTATCCGGCGTGCTGAACACCTTGATGGACTGGATGGCGTCCACCGGAATGGGAATGCCGAAACTGCCGGAAACGGGATCGACGTTTTCCGCCGAATCCACCAGCAGCATGCCCTGGCTTTCGGCCTGGCCGTTGAAATTCAACCGCCCTTCCTGCGTGCGGATCACGCTGGGAGAGACCGACAAGGCTTCGGTGAATTTTCCGGTCTTCAGCGGCAAGGTTTCGAGTTGCTGCTCGCTGACGGTAGCGGCGGCGCTGACGCTCTGCGTGGCGACTTCCGTGGCTTCGCCTTGCACTTCGACTTTTTCCTCGAGGGTGTTCAATTCCAAGGGTCCATCCTGCGTGGAAGACTGGCCGGCGGTGAGCGTCACGCTGGCGGTCCAGGGTTTAAAGCCGTCCACGGCTAACGTCGAGGGTATAGCTGCCCGGCAGGCAGGTGAGTAAATTCGTAATGCCCTTCGCTATTGGTAAGAACCGCTTGCGATGCCGAGCCAGGAGCGGAAGGCGTGAGCTTGACAGTGACGCTGGACAGATAACTCGGCGAGCCGTCGGCGGAGGTGACGCTGACTTTACCCGCGATGGAACCCGTTGGGCCTGGGGACCGGCCGCCGCCGGGCGAGCAAACCCGACAAAGCGCACGCCACCGCAAATAGCAGCAGGCCGCCGCGCAGACAATAAGACTTTAAACGATTTCGTCCCCAACCCTTCATCTACAAACACTCCCCATATGATTAGAGGCGCTTGCGGCCTTTTAGGTACAAAAAACTTAACCTGATAGTTCTCCGCCAAGGCAAGCACGTCGTCGAACGTTGCCGCCATCCCATCTCAACTTGGCCGCGGGAATCGGAAATGAGAGGACTTACTTTTTCGTGCGACTAGCCCACCTTATATTCGCCTTATTGGAGTCCGCCGTTCAAATGCTAGGTTGCATGTTTTCTTCAATTGGTTACCCGATGTAACGCACCGTTTTCGGCCAAGGCTTCGTTGACATCGCCGATACTCGCTTGCTATCTTCAGCGGGCTAATCGGCAAATTTTCGTTCCTGACAGGCAAGCACTCTGTAGCTCGCGGGACGAGCGGACCCAAATCCTTGGCGATTTGTTTTCGAGAAAGAGAGCTTCATGAAAGTCGATATTTTTTGCCATATCCTGCCGCAACATTTTTACGACCGCATGGTCAAGCTTTCCGAAACCGGCACGACCATCAAAAAACGTTCCACTCGATATCGCGTCCATGGTGAACCTCGACGTTCGCTTCCGCATGATGGACCGCTTTGGCGACTACACGCAGGTCGTGAGCCTGGCCGCGCCGCCCATCGAGGCGTTAGGCGGCCCGGAACAATCGGCGGACTTGGCGCGTATGGCCAATGACGGCATGGCCGAACTGGTTCAAAAACATCCGGACCGTTTTCCCGGCTTTGTGGCCGGCCTGCCCATGAACAACGTGGAGGCCGCCATTCAGGAAATCGACCGGGCGTACCTGAAGTTGGGGGCATGCGGCGTCCAGCTCTATTCCAACGTGAACGGGCGCCCGCTGGACGATCCGGAATTCCTGCCGATCTTTCAGAAGCTGGCGGACCGCAACCTTCCCATCTGGCTTCATCCAACCCGGTCGGCCGCGTTTGCCGACTACAAGACGGAGAGCAAATCAAAATACGAAATCTGGTGGACGTTCGGATGGCCGTACGAAACATCCGTGGCCATGGCGCGGATCTTGTTTGCCGGATATTTCGATAGGTTTCCTCATCTCAAGATCATTACACATCATCTAGGCGCGATGATTCCCTACTTCTCCGGACGCACCGGCCCGGGCATGGACCAGCTCGGCGCGCGCACCGAGGACGAGGATCTGGCCGCGCAGGGACGGCTGCTGAAAAAGCGCGTGCAGGATTATTTCAAGATGTTTTACGCGGATACGGCGACGTTCGGGTCGCGCCCCGCGATGCAATGCGGCCTGGAGTTTTTTGGAGTCGACAAGGTTCTGTTCGCGTCCGATTCGCCGTTCGATCCCGAAAAGGGTCCCGGATACATTCGCGAAACCATCCGCTGCATCGAGGAACTCCCGCTTTCGGCCGAGGACCGTTTTAAGATCTACGAGGGCAATGCGCGGAAGTTGCTGCGGCTGAAGCTGGCTTGAGACCTCGCTAAAATTAAACGGCGTCAATCCGAGCGAAGCGAGGAATCCCTCTTTATTTGCCGCAATCGAAGAGGGATTCCTCGCTTCGCTCGGAATAACGGCTTTGTATTGAAGTTCGCGTGACGCGCTATTCCAGGATCACTTCGGGCCGCGGCTCGGGCAGCCAGAAACTGGCGATGAAACCAATCGCGTAAGCGGAAAACCCAACGACCGCCGCGGCGTATCCGAGTTGCCGCGTGACGCTGCTTGCCGGCATGTAGGCCACGAGGTTGGTGGTAATCAGAGCCGCGGAAGTTCCCAGCATTCTCCCGCCCACATTGGCCGCGAAACTTTCGCCCGTGCCGCGCAAGTGCGTGGGATACAGCGTGGGCAGATAATTTCCCCAAAAACTGAACTGCGCCACCGACACCACTCCCAACAGCACAACTCCCCACCCCGGCAAGTCCCGTGTCCCGGATGGCGGGAAGCAAGACTACGATCGGAACTAAAATCAGGCCGGGAATCTGAAACAGGCGGAGCAGGCGTCTGCGGCTGACAATAAAAATGGCCAGAATGGCCATCAGGGACCGGCCGAAAAGGCCTCCGAACTCCTGATAGCTCTGAAAAATGGCCACGATTTTCTGCTGGTCGGTTCGCGCCAGGATTCTAACGGCCGGAGTGCCGGGAATCACTCGCGCAAAATGCTGCAGCATTCCGAAGGACACGGCGTAGGCGCAGGCCATCATCAGGCAGGAGAGAAGCGCGGTCTTGCGAAATTCCGGGCGGAATAATTCCAGAATGCTGGGCCGCTGGAGCGTGCCTTCTTCCCTCTTCTTTTGCCAGATCGGCGATTCGGGCAAGAACGGACGAACGACAAGGAGCGGAATCGCCGGAAAAATTCCCCACAAGATCGTATAGCGCCAAGCTTCGTGCCCGCCGTGTATGGCGGGGAGATAGCGGCCGATGGCCAGGCTCAAATAATTCGCGCCGCTCATCAGGATGCCGCCGACCGAGGAGAATATCTGCGTGATGCCCAGAACCGTCTCGCGCAGCTTGCGCTCCGGGAACAATTCGGCGAGCCAGGCGGTGGCCGCGACGAACTCGACGGAAACGCCCACAAACGTCAGGCAGCGGTAAAAGAGCAGTTGCGGGGCCGTCGAACACCAGGCCGTGGCCAGCGCGGAAAAACAAAACAGCAGGATGCTCCAGAACAAAATGCGGCGGCGGCCGAAGCGGTCGATGAGATAGCCGCCCAGCAAGCCGAAAATTCCTCCGGCGATCGCCGGAACGTAAAACATCACGCCGATCCACTGATTGAAATTCGGGCTGCCAGGTTTGGACACCAGAAATTCGGATAACGCCGGCTGGACCGTGAGCGTGAGGACCAGAAGTTCGTAGGTATCAAAGGCGAATCCCACGCAGGCCACGGCGCAGATGACCCATTCGATCAGCGTGAGACGCAGGAACTTGGCTTTGGGCATGGATGAGATGGCGCGATTCGCGCACAACAGTGTAGCGCAAATGACGGATTGCGGCGGGAACGTATCAGAGATCGCGATGGAGTGTCAAATTAGTAGGACAGGCTTCATCCTGTCGCTTTTCTCGGCCGGCACGTAAATCGAAACCCGACAGGCTGAAGCCTGTCCCTGTCCTACTTGAGGCAAGCAACCCTTGTGTCTTTAAGACGCTCCAAGATTGTGGAACCTCAGATAAGCCAAGGAGTAATTTATTTTGGCGATGTGCGTGTTTTCCTGGCGTTCTCTGTGTTACATATTTTCTATCCAGTTTGGCGATCCGAGGAATTCCAGGTGCAGAGGAATGGAATTATGAATCGACAGAAGGCACGGCGAGCGCAAACGACGGCTGGCATCCTGCATGGACTTGTGGAGCGGAACCAAGTTTGGATGGCCGCTTTTCTGATGACCTCTTTGGCGTTGTTCTGGGCGATCCTTCCGGTTTCGGCGCAGGATACGCCCAAGACTGCCTCCGCAACGGGCACGCTCGGCGCCCCGACCATGCCCATTGACGAAATTATCAAACGATTCGCGGCCCAGGAAGCCGAGTTCAAGATCGAGCGCGACAACTTCACGTACACGCAGACATTTATTTTTCAGACGCTGGACGAGAGCAATCACGTGGACGGCGAATTCAAGCAGGTGAGCGATATTCTGTTTGACGACCGCGGCAAGCGCATTGAGAAAGTGACTTTCGCTCCAACTCCAACCCTTGAGCGGCTGACCATGACGCAGGAGGACTTTAACGACTTGGAGCAAGTCTACCCATTCGTGCTGACCACCGAGGAAATTTCCAAGTACGATATCAAGTACGTGGACCACGTCCCGCTGGATGAACTCAACACCTACGTCTTCGACGTTGCCCCGAAGACGATGGAAAAAAAACAGCGGTATTTTCAGGGACGCATCTGGGTGGACGATAAGGATTTTCAGATCGTCAAGACATTCGGCCAGCCGGTCGGCAACGTCAAGAACAGCAAGAACGGGGAAAATCTGTTTCCGCACTATGAAACGTTTCGCGAAAACATCGAAGGGAAATACTGGTTCCCCACCTACACGCGCGCGAACGATGTGCTCCCGTTCAAGAGCGGCGATGTGCACATTCGCATGACCGTGCGGTACGAAAATTACAAGCGGTTTGGCGTGACCGTCAAGATCGGAAAGCCTACCGAGCAAAAGGCTAAATAGTAGGATTTTTGCAGGGCATCTCCGGGGTCACGTTGCGGGTTTCAGTAGCACAGCCACTCCTGGCTGCGTGTTTTTTTAAGCGAATCGACATGCCCGATTTATCCAAATCAAGAAAATCACGCAGCCAGGAGTGGCTGTGCTACTAGTTCAGGCGTACCGGAACAGCGCCTTAAAACCGTAATCCATGTGCTGCTGAATGTGGCAATGGAACAGGGTCAGGCCCGGCTGATCGGCCACCAGATCCACGCTGGCGCGGCCGTACCCGGGCACCACCACCGTATCTTTCATCACGCCGCTCGAAGCCTTCCCGTTGATTTCCACTAGTTCAAACGAGTGCCGGTGCATGTGCAGCGGGTGGGCGTCCTCGCTGCGGTTGCGAAATACCAGGCGGTGGCGCGCGCCCTGCTTGAGGACAAATTCCCGGTCGTGCGGGTATTCCTTTCCGTTGACGGTCCAGCTGTTGAACAGGCCGGCGCCGCTGGGAATTTTTTGGAAAATCATGTCGATGGTCTGGTCCGGGGCAGGCTGCGCGGCGGCGCCGCCGAAAATCATGTAATCCCACGCGGATTTGGCGGGCGCGACCCATTGCGGCTGCTTGTGCTGATTCTCATATTCGACCACGACGCCCATGCCGCCGTTGCGGACGTCATCGGAGGTCACGCCCAGAATCCATACGCCGGGCTGATTCATCTCGACGACGGCGCCCACGCGCTCGCCGGGGCCGATGTCGATGACGTCCACGGTTTTGGGAGTGGGAACGGGATTGCCGTCCAATGAGACGATGCGGAAATGGTGGCCGGGCAGCGCGACGCTCCGGTTCATGCTGGCGCTGGCGTTCAGCAGATGCATCATGACGCGGTCGCCCTGCTTGACGCGGATGGGTTCGCCCGCGCCCAGCGATTTTCCATTGATCGAAAACATCTGGTAGCCCACTTCGAGTCCGGAGGGGTTGGTGTCGAGTTTTGCGGGACGCTCAGGTTGCGGGCCGGAGGCGCTGGCGTCGTCGTCATCTTCTTCCTCGGGATTGAAAAAGGGCTCCCATTCGCGCAGAGCCAAAAAGACTTCCTTGTCGTAACCGCCCGGATTGATTGCCGATTCAATAATCAGGAATCCGAACTGCCCGGTGTAGGTGCCGCGGTGCAGGTCGGCGCCGGCCATCACGTGAGAGTGGTACCAGCGCGTTCCGGCCGGACGCGGAGTGAATTGGTAGCGGATTGCGTCCGCGGGGCGGCACGAACGGCGTGGCTTCTTCTTCCACCCCATCCACTTCCGGGGGAATAAACAGGCCGTGCCAATGCACCAGTTCCGGCGTGTCCGTATCGTTGAGGACGTCCACGGTGACTTGCTTGCCTTCCTGCATGCGAAGGACCGGCCCGGGTGATGTTCCGTTGTATCCGATGGTGCTGAGAATGCGCGTCGGGGTGAGTTCCACGGTAACGGGAGCGATTCGAAGGGTGATATCCGCCTTGGACGCCTCCTGGGTGGCGGCGTTTGTCTGCATTCCCGGCATCGCGGGCTGCGCCTGGGACATCAGCAAACGGGCGGCGCCCAATTCGATGGCGGCAACGCCTCCGAATTTCAAAAAGTCCCTTCGATTCACGATGGCCTCCAGGCTGGGTTCCGGCGGCACGGCCATGGGATTACGGCCAAGCCCCTTCGGGGGAATCGTCTCACGGAGGTATGGCGGGTTCAAGGGCGTCGAGCGGGTGGAATGGGATTGCGGCGGGAGCGATTTCTCGAGCGATTATTATTAGGCTCTCGCTGAACGCGATTGCGACGGGGGGAAATACTTTGGGACGGGTGTACAAATCGGAAAAGCGACAGGCTGAAGCCTGTCCTACTTGGGCTCATCCTCGGTTTCTTCTTCGATGGCAGCGCGAATTGCATCTTCCGGGATCACACCCTCGCGCATCACGGTCCAATCGTCACCGTCAAGTTTCACGATGGTCGAGGCCAGGTTGCCGGGGGTTTCTCCGGCGTCGATGATTAGGGGGAGTCGGTCGCCCATTTGTTCCATTAGGTCCGCGGCATTGGCGCAGGCAGGCTGGCCGGAAATATTTCCGCTGGTGCCGGTGATGGGCCCCTTGACCAGGTCGATGAGGGCGTTCACAAAAATGGATTTTGGCCAGCGCAGGGCCACGTTCCCGGTATTGGCGGTGATTTTGAGGGGAACGCCGGTGGAGGCCTCGACCAGCAGCGTCAACGGACCGGGCCAGAATTTGGCGGCGAGCTTGTGGAACGTATAGGGAACGTCGCGCGCGAGGGAAACCGCCTGGCCAATGGTGTTTACCAGAATCGGCAGGGCGCGTGTTTCCGGGCGGCCCTTGACGCGATAGATTTGGTCGACGGCCGCTAAATTGTAAGGGTCCGCCGCGATTCCATAAAACGTGTCGGTGGGAATGGCCACCAGTTCGCCGCGCCGGATCATTTCGGCTGCGTAGCGGATCGTGGCTGGATCGGGTGTTTCGGGTGAAATTTTCAACAGCTCAGCAAACAAAGGGATAAACCTCAATTCTTTCTGGACCGAACGATTGACGAAGCGACGAAATACAAAATCTGGCGCCGAGTGAAATTAGCATAGACGTCTGGTGCATTCAAGATGCGATGGACCAGGGGAAAGACGATAGGCGCACCGGCGTCAGAATATCCTAATCACTCGGATCGGATCTGGGCGGAATGAATTATGACGCGAAGGCAGGCCTTTGCGCGGCGTCGCCGAGCTTTACCCACCGAAGGTGGTTTGTTAGGCTCAGTCGCATGGCCCACTCCGGCAAATTGGCTCCCACACGATCCGTATCGCCAAAATCAGGGGCGATTACCAGCCGCGATAATCAGTGGCTGAAGCGATTCCGGTCCGCGCTGGCGGGCGAGCGCGAAGGCGGCGGGGTGGTGGGCGTCGAGGGATTGCGGATGGTCGAGGCGGCGCTCGGGTCGGGCCTGCACGTCGAAGCGCTGCTGGTGAGCGATTCCGGAGAGCGGCACATGGCACGGCTTGCGCCGCTGCTGAGATCCGGCGCGCAAGTCTTGTGGAGTTCGGACCGGCTGTTCGCGGGAATTGCCGATACAAAGACCCCACAGGGGATCGCCGCGCTGGTTCAGACCAGGCAGGCGGCGCTGGAAGATCTTTTGCGCGCGCCCGCGTTGGTGGTGGTACTTGTAGGCGTGCAGGACCCGGGCAACGTGGGAACGATCTTGCGCGCGACGGAAGCTTTTGGAGCAA
The DNA here is from genome assembly GCA_963779275.1 of Terriglobia bacterium. GTDB lineage: Bacteria > Acidobacteriota > Terriglobia > Acidiferrales > UBA7541 > Palsa-360. Next base: position 463,057 of record CAVZXL010000007.1, on the reverse strand, counting down.
CGGGCGCGGCAACTTGCTCCTTCGGTGAATTAGGCACTGCGGACCCGCTGGGGCCGAAAGCGCTGCGAGCATCAGCGGGATCGGCGTTGCGCTTGCCCATTCTTCACGGATTATCGGCGGCCACCCTGATTTCGCAATTGCAAGCGGCGGGCGTAAAAGCATACGCCGCCACGAAGGAACCCTCCGACGAATCTCCGCGTGCGAAGGCGCACGGGTTGCGGCCCTGGGAGGCCGACTGGAAATTGCCGGCGGCAATCCTGATCGGGAATGAGGGCGCGGGGTTGCCCGACGACATCGTTCGAGCCGCGGACGCGTGCGTGAGCATTCCCCAAGCCGCGGCCATGACTCCGGTGGGAGTGGAATCGCTCAACGCGGCGATGGCCGCGACGGTGTTGTTGTACGAGGCCATGCGCCAACGAAAGGCAATGCGATAATCGGAATCCCTTATGAGCCTGTTCGCAAAACTCGAGCCGGAAGACAGCGGCGCCGCCTCGGGACAGCCGCTGGCCGAGCGTATGCGTCCGCGCACGCTGGATGAATTTACCGGGCAGGAATCGCTGCTCGGCCCGGGAAAACCACTGCGCACGCAGATCGAGCGCGACGATATCGGTTCCATGATTTTGTGGGGGCCGCCGGGATGCGGCAAGACCACGCTGGCGCGGCTGATCGCCCGCATGACGCGGTCTGAATTCGTGGCCTTCAGCGCCGTGCTCACCGGAATCAAGGAGATCAAGGAAGTGATGGCCGCCGCCGAGCATTCGCGTCGCGCCGGGCGGCGCACCATCGTGTTCATCGATGAGGTGCACCGGTTCAACAAGGCGCCAGCAGGACGCTTTCCTTCCCCACGTGGAAGCGGGAAATATCACGCTAATCGGGGCGACCACGGAAAATCCGTCCTTTGAGGTGATCGCTCCATTGCTTTCCCGCACGCGCGTCTACGTGTTGCAGGCGCTTTCCACCGAACAGATCGACGCCCTGCTGCACCGCGCGCTAGCCGACCGCGAGCGCGGACTGGGAAATGAAAATCTCGCCATCAGCGGCGAAGCCATCCAGCAGATCGCCGTCTTTTCGGGCGGCGACGCACGCGCCGCGTACAACACGCTCGAAGCCTGCGTCCGCGCCGTCGAACCCGATGCCGCTGGGAAACGCACCATCACCAGGGATATGCTGGCCGAGCTGTTGCAGCGGAAATTTCTGCTCTACGACAAATCCGGCGAAGAGCATTACAACTTGATTTCGGCGCTGCATAAGTCCGTGCGGAATTCCGATCCGGACGCGGCGTTGTACTGGCTGGTGCGCATGCTCGAATCGGGCGAAGACCCGCTGTACATCGCGCGGCGCATGGTGCGGATGGCGAGCGAGGATATCGGCCTGGCCGAGCCGGGCGCGCTTGCCGTTACCATTGCGGCTATGCAGGCCGCCGATTTTGTCGGGCCGCCGGAGGGAAATCTGGCGCTGGCGCAGGCCGCCGTCTATCTTTCGCTCGCGCCGAAATCGAACGCGCTGTACACCGGCTACGGCGCCGTCACCAGGACGCTGGAGGAAACCCGCACCGAACCCGTTCCGCTGCACTTGCGGAATGCTCCGACGGGCCTGATGAAGAATATCGGTTACGGGAAGGGATACGATTACGCGCACGACCACGACGAGAAAGTGACCGACATGACCTGCCTGCCGGATTCCCTGCTGGGAAAAACTTTCTATCGCCCCACCGATCAGGGATTCGAGGCGCGCCTGAGGCAACGGATCGAGGAGATACGGCGTCTCAAAGTACGCCGGAAGCCTCAACCATGAAATTTTCCCGACTTGCCTTTGTAAGGTTCGCGTTCATGACGGCCTCCTGCCTGCCCCTGCTGTTCTTTCCGCCGCAGCTGAACGCTCAAGACTCTCCGGCATTCAAGATCGACGAGACCGTGACGCGCTTCGCGTTTTCCGGGGACGCCCGGATCGCTTTTGCCGTTCGGCACGTTTTCTCCGAGAAAAAAATCCAACTGCAACGCGACGACATCTGGATCGCGGAACGCGACGGCAAGAGGCGGCGGATCGTGCAGGGCGACAAACTGGTTCGCGGCACGCTGCCGTTCAGCTATACCGTGCGCGGCATGCAGTGGTCGCCCGACGGAACGAAGCTGGCCGTGGAACTTGCCACCAGCGAAATGATCAACGACGACGGGGACACGCGTGACGGCGTCGCCACATTTCTGCTGGATGATACCGGGCGCGAAATTCCGGTCTCCGGCGGCGACAGCGTGATTACGGGCGCAACCAACCCTGCATGGCTTGCCGATGGCGTAAGCGTGGCATACCTGACCGAAATACAAAAGGCCGCCGTGGCCGCACCCAAAACCGCGAGGCAGGAACCGCCGCAGCCCATCCAACCGCTGGACCGAAGCTTTTCCATGACCCGGACAAACATCACAACCGGAAGCAGCAGCGCGCTGTTTCCGGGACGCGTGTTTTCGGCGGTCTCATGGAACGGAAGACACGGCGACGCCTTGGCCATCGAGCGCAGTCCGGAAACCACTCTTCACCCCCGCCTGGTGCAGATCGATCCCGGGGCGGAATCTTCGCGCGACCTGGCCACGCTGGACGGGTACGCGGGAGGACTGGAAATTTCTCCGTCCGGGAAGAAGGTTGCGTACTGGATCGATAACGAACGGCTCGAAGTGCGCGACACGGTGCTGCCCACCCGCGTCGCGCGCGTTCGCGTGGCCGTCGGGACGCTGGCGTGGTCGGGAGACGAGACTCGCGTACTGGTGAAGCGCGGCGCGGCTGCGCGTACCGCCGACCTGGTGTGGGTGCCGCTGCCGGCTCTAACGAATATTGCGGGAGGCGCGATGCCCGCACCCGTGGAAGTTCTGCCCCAATCGATTTTGCACGATCTGGAATTTCGCCAGTTCGAAATTTCGGCGGATGGAAAATTGTTGGCGGTTGTGGAGCCGGGAAAGCGGAATCTGCTGGTGTACGCGCTGCCTTGAGGTTTTTGCCGCCGCACTAAAACGTCTACCTATGCATTGTGGTGGGTGATTTACAGATAGGACAGGCTTCAGCCTGTCGGGTTTGCCTTCCCCGCCGAAAATCAAAACCGACAGGCTGAAGCCTGTCCTACTTGTGACGGCGATGAATTTCCTGGGCGATGCAGCGGTCCATGGTAACGAAGAGTCCCGCTTTGCGAGCGCGCTCGGCGGATGCTTCGTCCTCCACGCCCTGCTGCATCCACACCGCGCGCGCGCCAACACGAATGGCTGCTTCGACAACCTCGGAAACAAGTTCCGAGCGCCGAAAAATATCCACGATGTCGATTTTTTCGGGGATGTCCTCGAGACGCGCGTAGGATTTCTCTCCCAGAACCTCCGCTTCATTCGGATTCACGGGGATGATGCGGTAGCCGGACTCCTGGAGGTATTCCGCGACACCGAAACTGGCGCGATACGGTTTCGAGGACAATCCGACCACGGCAATGGTTTTTGCGGAAGCCAGCAAATCGGTGATTTTTGCGGCCTCTTCCGGCAGCGGCGGCTGGAGCATAGGTTTCGCCTCTCGAAAATTTTCTACTTGGGCCGTCCCCGCCGGGCGCTCTTCGTCTTGGAAGCGCTGGGCGCGGGTTTCTGATTCGTAAGCGCATAATCCACGGCGCGCGCCAGCTTCACGACTTCCGCCGGGTCCAGACGACGGTAATGCCCTTCGGGCACGGTGTCGACATCGAGCGAGGCAAGCTTCACGCGCCTCATTTTTTCGACGCGGTGTCCCATTTCCAGCAGATTCTTGCGCAACAAATCGCGGCGGACGCCGGCCAGCTGCACTTCATACCACGGATTCGAAGGATTCTTGCCCGCCGCATGAGGCGCACGCAATGGAAAAACCTTGCCGTGCAGGGCGACGGCGAGCGTCTTCATCTGCGTTTCGCTGAGGCGGCCCTTTACTTTTATCCAAAAGGTCTGCGGAAGGATGTGCGACACCTTCAGCATCCGGCCGGCGAGTTCGCCGTCGTTGGTGAGAAAAACGGCGCCGCTGGCGAAGTAGTAGAGCCGCCCGACGGGATATACGCGCTGGGAAACCCCGACCAGCAGATTGCGCAGCGTGCGGCGTCCTTCGGGATCGGCAAGCGTTGCGACAATTCCGGGCGGCTTGTTGAGCAGGAGGTAGACGTGTTCTTCCGAAACGCGCGCGAGTTTTCCGGCCGCTTCGACGCGGTCGTGCTCGGGGTCGGCCTTGGCGCCGAGTTCGGTGACCACGACGCCATTGACGCGCACTTGTCCGCTGCGAATCAGTTCTTCCGCGTGCCTGCGCGAGGCGATCCCCGCGCGGGCGATAATTTTTTGCAGCCGCTCAAGCATGAATGGTTTTAGGAGGCACTTTCGGCCAGGGCGTTGCCTGGGTTAGGTTCCGATTGCGATTCGTCGGCGGCCTGCGCTTCCTGCGCAGGGACTTCCGGGGCTTCGATTGTTTCCGGCGCGGGCGAGGGTGCTGGTTCGGCGGCAGCCAGTGTTTCCGCGGAATCCGGGATCGATTGAATCGCGGATTCATTCGCGGATTCGGGTTCCACCTCAACCGGAGCGATGCCCTCATCCGAACCGAGCGCGGCGCGCGCGAGTTGCTCGAATTCTTTCAGGCTCGGCAACTCATCGAGATCGGAGAGGCCAAAGCGCATCAGGAATTCTTTCGACGTGCGGTACAGTATGGGCCGCCCCATCACGGCCTTGCGCCCGGCCGTTACGATCAATCGCTTTTCCAGCAAGGTCTTGACTACACCCGGAAACGTTCACGCCGCGGATTTCCTGAATTTCCGGGCCCGTGACGGGCTGGCGGTAGGAGATCACGGCCAGTGTTTCCAGCGCGGGCATGGTCAGCCGCAGCGGCGGGCGCAGGCTCTTGATGAAGCGGCGCACCACGTCGTGATGCTGCGGCTTGGTGTAGAAGCGGTAGCCACCGGCGACGCCGCGGATTTCCATGCCGCGATCCTCGCCCGCATAGCCCGCGATCATTTCATCGAGCGCGGCGCTCACGACGGCTTTGTCCTCGCCCACGGCATTCGCGATCTGGTCGAGCGTCGCAGGCTCGTCCGCGGCATAAATGATCGCTTCCAGAGCACCCTTGAGTTCTACAGGATTCATGGTCATTCCCCTTGCGGGCCCTTCAAAATGCCCCCGCCCGAATATTGTTCGTCGATTCCACGAAGCGGCTCGATGGCTGAATCGCCAGTCATTTCGGCGCCCGAGAACACGACATCGAACAGTTTGTGCTTCCTCAATCGAATTTGCGAAAACAGCTCCTGCTGCACCAGCGCGATGGCCTGCAGACGCACCAGTTCGAGCACGGCCAGCAGCGCGACGATCATGGCGTGGCGCGACGCGCAGGACTCGAAAAACGAAATCAGCTCGACGCCCTCTTCCGAAGCGACCAGTTGCACGCGAAGCAATTCCATCATTTGCGCCACGGTGAACTGCTCGTGGTGCAACTCGATTTTTACGATTTCCTTGCGGCGCTCCAGCACCTGCTGAAACACTTTTACCAGGTCCACCAGGGAAACGATGAGTTCGCCTTCTACTTCCTGGCCTTCGTAGAGCGAACGGTCGGGCTTGGACCAGACGTTTTCCTCGATCTGCTGGCGCTGGTGAAGGAGTTGCGCGGCGCTCTTGAATTTTTCGTGTTCCACCAGGCGATGCACCAACTCGGCGCGCGGGTCTTCGATCTCTTCGGGATTCGCCAGCGGGTCGGGCGGCAGGAGCATCTTCGACTTGATGTAGATGAGCGTCGCGGCCATGTAAATAAAATCGGCCGAGATGTCCATGTCCATCTGTTCCATCTTGTGCAGATAGTCGAGGTATTGGCCCGTGATCTTCGCGATCGGGATGTTGTGAATGTCGATTTCCTGCTTCTTGATCAGATCGAGCAGAAGATCGAGCGGGCCGTCGTACGTGTCGAGATGAATTTTGTAGGGTGACGCCATTTTAATCCCCCACCTGAACGTTGTCGACCGGAAGCCTGCTGCTGAGCAACTTCCGCGCGCTTGTCTTTCCAATTGAATACCGCTTCGCGGACGCGCGCCATCGTTTTTTGCGCCACTTCGCGGGCCTTGACCGAGCCTTCGTCGATAATCTGCAACACCTTGCCGGGATGCGCGGCGTATTCCTCACGGCGGGCGCGCACCGGGGCGATCCACTTGATCAGGTTGTCGGCCATGGCCGACTTGCATTCGATGCAGCCGATGCCCGCGCTGCGGCAGCCTTCGGCGGACCACTGCAACGTTTCGGGCGGCGAAAACAGCTTGTGCCAGTCGTAGACCGGGCAGACGTCGGGATTGCCGGGATCGGTGCGGCGCTTGCGCGCCGGATCGGTCATCATTGCGCGGGACTTGGTGCGGATCGATTCGTCTGGCTCGCTGAGAGAAATAAAATTGCCGTAGCTCTTGGACATTTTCCGGCCGTCAGTGCCGGGGATGCGTGGGGTCTGCGTCAGCATCGATCCGGGTTCATGCAAAATCGCGGAGCGGCTGAACAGATGGCCGTTTTCCTTCGCTGCGTCCAGAAAGTTATCCACTCCCTGCTGCAAGGCATCGCTTCTGAGAATATTCGCGAGTTCCCTTTTTTGTTCTTCCGTAAACGGCTTGCCGTTGGCGGGCAGAAATTTTGTATCGTGCGCGTGTTTTGCCAGGAAAGGCAGATTGGCGGCCGAGAAAAGTTCCGGCTTGATCCGGAACCCATAGAAGAAATCAAAACGCCGCACGATTTCCCGGGTCAATTCGATGTGCGCGACCTGATCTTCGCCCACCGGAACCAGATCCGCATCGTAGATGACGATGTCCGCTGACTGCAAGACCGGATATCCGAGGAAACCGTAGGTATGCAGGTCCTTGTCCTTCACGTTGTCGAGCGCTTCTTTGTATGTGGGGACGCGTTCCAACCAGCCAAGCGGCGTGACCATCGACAGCAGCAGATTCAATTCCGCGTGCTCCGGCACCGACGACTGGATGAACATCGTGCATTTGGCCGGGTCGAGGCCCGCCGCGAGCCAGTCGGTGGCGATTTCGATCGTATTTTGCGCGACTTGCGAGGTGTCCGCGTAATCCGAAGTGAGCGCGTGCCAATCGGCGACGAAGAAAAAACATTCGTACTGCAGATCGTTCTGCAGCTCGGACCCAGTTTTCGAGCGCGCCGAAATAATGGCCGATGTGGAGCCGCCCGGTGGGGCGCATGCCGCTCAGAACTCGTTTCTTCGATGTCACGCTAATGAATTCTCCCTGGATCAGTGCCCTGCTCCATCTACTGCGATCCGCGCAGCAAATCGCGCGCGATGATCATGCGCTGGATTTCGCTGGTGCCTTCGTAAATGGTGATGACGCGGGCGTCGCGGTACATGCGCTCGACGTCGGACTCGCGCGAGTACCCCTGGCTGCCGTGAATCTGCACGGCTTTGTACGCGACGCGATTCACCATTTCCCCGGCAAACAATTTTGCGCGCGACGCCTGCGGGCCGACGCGCGACGACCCTGTATCGCGCAGCCATGCCGCATTCTGGACCATGGCGCGAGCGGCTTCAATTTCCGTCTGCATATCCGCGAGCATCCATTGTATCGCCTGGAAGTCGCCGATGGTCTTGCCAAATGCGCGGCGCTGTTTGGCGTGGGCGACCGACGCTTCCAGCGCGCCCTGCGCAATCCCGACGGCTTGCGCGGCGATGCCCACGCGGCCGCCATCGAGCAGCTCCAGCGCGATCTTCAGGCCCTGGCCTTCCTGGCCCAAGCGATTAGCTTCCGGCACTTCGCAATCGGTGAAAGCGATCTCGGCCGAGCGCGAAGTGCGCAGTCCCATCTTATCCTCGTATCGCGCCACTCGAAAGCCGGGAAATGACGGCTCGACGAGAAACGCGGTGATGCCGCGGGCGCCAGCGGACGGATCGGTTTTCGCGAAAACCACATAGAATGCCGGAAACGCCGCCGTTGGTGACCCAGGATTTCGTTCCGTTCAGGCGGTAACCGCCGCTGTGGCGCGCGGCCTGCGTGCCGATTCCTGCGGCGTCCGATCCGGCCTGAGGTTCGGTGAGGCAGAACGCGCCGAGGATTTCCCCGCGCGCCAGGCGACGCAGATATCTTTCGCGCTGTGCTTCCGTGCCGTATTTGAGGACGGCCCACGCCGCCAAGGAATTCGTGACGCTGAGTGCCACGGCCATCGCGGCGTCCACTCGGGCGACCTCTTCGAGCATCAGCGTGTAGGAAATCGTGTCCGCTCCCGCGCCGCCCCACGATTCCGGAACGAGCATGCCGCAGCAGCCGAGGTCGCCGAGCTTGCGCAGTTCTTCGGCGGCGAATTTCTCCTCGCGATCGCGCGCGCGGATGGAGGGGCGCACTTCGGCTTCCATGAAGTGGCGGACCGTGTCGCGAATCAGGCGCTGATCGTCGGTGAGGGAAAAATCCATCGCGTCGCGTGTAGGGATGATGCTAGCACAACTGATGGAAACTGCGAAAAGCTAAGGATTTTAACACGGAGGACACAGAGAGAACAGAGAAGAGAAGAGGAATGCGGATTTCTTAAAAATTCTGCACTAGAGTAGGGAGCAATCGGCTTTTCCTTAATTCCTCGTATTGTTTTTCTCCGTGCCCTCTCTGCTCTCTGTGTTAATGCTTTTGATCTTTTGGTGGGGAGCGAACACCTACATCTTCAGCAATTCGCGCAGGTGCCGCGTCTGCGCGCGGCTCACGGGGACTTCGGAAGCTTTTTTATCCGCCATTTTGAGCATGTAGCTGGACTTGAACCAGGGCACGACTTCCTTGATGTGGTTGATGTTCACGAGGTAGGAGCGGTGCGCGCGCCAGAACGTTTCCGAGTCCAGCGAGGTTTGCAGTTCTTCAATGGTTCGGTAATTGGAAGTTCCTTCGACTTCGCGCGCCACCACGGTGATGGTGCCGTCCTCGATGGACGCGAAGATGACGTCCTCGGCGTCGACCAGGAATAGCCGCTGCTGCGTCTTTACCAATAGCTTGACGGGCGGCGCCTTGGACGTCCCCATCTGGCTGACCAGCGTTTCCAGGCGTTCGCTAGGCGAGGCTTCGGCTTCGAGCGCTCTCTTGGCGCGTTGGATGGCGCGCGCCAGGCGGCTCTTCTCGATGGGCTTTAGCACATAGTCGATGGCATTCACTTCAAAGGCCTGCACGGCGTAATTGTCAAACGCCGTGGCGAAAACAATCTGAGGCAGCTTCCCTTTGCGATCCATCAGCTTCTTGATCACGCCGAAACCGTTGAGGCCCGGCATTTGCACATCGAGAAAAACGAGGTCGGGGGAGTGCTCCTTGATCAGCGCGAGGGCTTCGACGCCGTTCTTTCCCTGCCCGACCAGGTGGACATCGGGAAAACTCTTCAGCAGGAACGCCAATTCATCGCGCGCGGGTTTTTCGTCGTCGACGATGAGCGTGTTAATGGCCATGGCGGAAAATGGGATTGCTAACCGCGAGTATATGCGAGCCGGAGAGCACGTTCAACTGGTGGAGGGGTGAGGGGGCGGGCAAATCAAAAGCGCTAAACACAGAGGGCACAGAGAACACAGAGGACACCGAGAAGAAATCGGAGTAACTGGATTTCAATCCGATCCTCATATGCCCCGGGTTCCAAATCAACCCCCGCATGCATCCCCTGCATCCATCTTCGTCCTCCCTCATTTTTCTTCCGCTGTGCCCTCTGTGTTAAAGCCTTTGCCTTTGCCCAACACCAGTTGTGCGAACGCGACACCTTCTCTAAACTGAACGAGCATCGATCGGGATCTACCACGTCAGATCGCTCCACCGGAGGCGGGCTTGGCAAAGGGACGCGCGAAACTTCTCAAGAGCAAAGTTCTCTATCAAGGCAAAGTATTCCGCCTGCAGCGGGACACAGTGATCGAGCCCGGTGGCGTGCGAGCCGACCGCGACATTATTGTTCATCCGGGATCGGTGGTCGTGCTGCCAATCTTCGAGGACGGCCGCGTGCTGCTGATTCGCCAGTACCGGCATTCGGTGGGCGAATTTCTTTGGGAACTGGTGGCGGGGCGCAAGGAGCCGGGGGAAACGCCGGCAGCGGGAGCGCACCGAGAACTGCTCGAGGAGACCGGCTACACCGCCAGGCGCCTGCGAAAATTGCTGCGCGTGGTCCCCACGCCGGGTTTTGTGAACGAGTGGATGTGGATTTTCGCGGCGGAAGGATTGCGCGAGGGCGAGGCGCAGCCGGAGGAAGATGAAAAGATCACGGCGCGAAAGTTCACGCTGAAACAGGCGGCGACGATGATCGAGAACGGCACGCTGCGCGACGCAAAATCCATTTGCGGCCTGCTGTATTACATGCGGTTTCAAAAGCGGCTTCGCTAGGCGCGGCGTCGCCTTCATTTTTATTTTCCCGCGAAGTGCCCGCGCGAATAATATTTTTAATATTTGTCGTTCTACTCTTGAATCATGGACGCGTGTAGCATACGATTCCCGCAAGCATGTGCTCCGGGAAAAATATTTCGGAGAGAAAGGCGGACATGAGCGTACGGGATTTCATCAGGCACAACTACCGGCACTTCAACGCAGCGGTTATCGTGGATGCTTCGGATGCCTACATGGCGCATCTGGCGCGCGGCGGAAAGATGTTCCTGACCATGGCGGGGGCGATGAGCACGGCGGAACTCGGGCTCTCGCTGGCCGAGATGATCCGGCAGGACAAAGTGCACGGAATCTGCACGACCGGCGCGAACCTTGAGGAAGATATTTTCAATCTTGTCGCACATAACCACTACCAGCGCGTGCCGCACTACCGCAATCTGAGCGACGCCGAGGAAGTTGCCTTGCGGGACCGCGGCATGAACCGCGTCACCGACACGTGCATCCCCGAAGAAGAGGCCATGCGCCGCATCGAGCGCCAGGTGCTGAAACTCTGGCAAAAGGCCGACCTGGAGAAGAAGCGCTATTTCCCCTACGAGTACATGTACCAACTGATTCGCGGCGACCTGATCAAGGAGTTTTACGAAATCGATCCGAAGGACTCCTGGGTAATCGCCGCCTGCGAAAAGAACCTGCCGATCTTCACGCCCGGCTGGGAAGACTCGACGCTGGGAAATATATTTGTCGCCAACGTAATCCGCGGAGACGTCTCGAATTTTCAGGTGGTAAAATCCGGCGTCGAGCAGATGGCCCTGCTGATCGACTGGTACCGCAAGAATTCGGCTAACGAGTCGATCGGATTTTTTCAGATCGCCGGCGGAATCGCGGGAGACTTCCCCATCTGCGTGGTGCCGCTGATTACGCAGGACCTCCGGGAAAAATGCCGTCTGTGGGGCTACTTCTGCCAGATTTCCGACAGCACCACGTCATACGGTTCCTACAGTGGCGCCGTGCCGAATGAAAAAATCACCTGGGGAAAACTCGAGGCGGCCACGCCGCGCTTCGTGATCGAATCCGACGCGTCAATCGTCGCGCCGTTGATGTTCGCCTATATCCTCGGGCACTAGAAGCTGGGACGCACGCATGGAAAATCGAGAGGTCGCCCGCGTCTTGCGGGAAACCGCGCAACTGCTGGAGATCGACGGCGCCATGATCGGGCGCTATCGCAGTTACGAACGGGCCGCGCAACTTATCGACGGCCTGCCGGAATCGATCGAAGAACTCGCCAAGGACCGCAAGAAACTTCTCGATCTGCCGGGAGTGGGCGACGGACTTGCCGACCACATCCAGGAAATCCTCGAGACCGGCGATTACACCCTGCGCCGGAAACTCCTGAAAAAATATCCGGAAACGATACTGCACCTACTGGAACTGCAGTCGCTGGGGCCGAAGAAGGTCGCGCATCTCTGGAAAACCTTCAAGGCCGGAAGCGTCGAGCAGGTAGAGGCGCTAGCGCGCGGCGGAAAGTTGCGCGACCTGGAAGGATTCGGCGAAAAAAGCGAAGAAAATATTTTGAAAGCGATCGAAGTGTTCAAGAAATCCGCCGGGCGCTTCCATATCGACGTGGCGGAAGAGGAAGCGGAGCGGATCGTCGCGCACATCCGCGAATACGGAAAGCCGGTTGAGATGGTCACGCCGGCGGGCTCGCTGCGGCGCGGCAAGGAAACCGTGGGCGACCTGGACGTGCTGGTTACGCTCGCGCACGGGAAACATGCGCCTGGCGCGGTCGATGAGATCATGGCGCACATCCTGAAATTTCCCGGAATCGACCAGACACTGGCGCGCGGGGACAATAAAGTCAGCTTCGTATTGAAGAACGGGCTGCAGGTCGACGTGCGAATTCTGGAAAAAGAAAGTTTCGGCGCGGCGCTGCTGTACTTCACGGGATCGAAGGAACACAACGTCACGCTGCGCGGCCGCGCGAACAAGATGGGCTACACGCTGAACGAGTATGCGCTGGCGACGCTGAAAGGCGAGCGGCCGGTGGCCCGCGCCACCGAGGAAGAAATCTACAAGAAGCTGGACCTCGACTACATTCCCCCCGAGCTGCGCGAAAATACGGGCGAAATCGAAGCGGCGGCCGAGCACCGCCTCCCCGACCTCATCGAACTGGGCGACATTCGCGGCGACCTGCAGATGCACACGACGGCGAGCGACGGCAAGAACTCGATCGAGGAAATGGCGCTGGCCGCAAAGGACCTGGGCTACGAATATATTTCGCTGACCGATCACAGCAAGGCCGTCACCGTGGCCAACGGCCTGGATGAAAAGCGCACGCTCGAGCAGATCAAGAAAATTCACGCCGCCAACGCCAAGCACCTGGGCATCCGCGTCCTGGCCAGCAGCGAAGTGGACGTGCTCAAAAACGGAAAACTGGACTTGGACGACGAAGTGCTCGCGCAGCTCGACATTGTGCTGGTGTCGATCCACTCGTACATGAACTTGGAGCGCGCGGAAATGACCGAGCGCATTCTCGCGGCCATCGAAAATCCGTACGTGCAAATCATCGGGCATCCCACCGGCCGGCTGGTGCTGCACCGCGACGCCTACGCCTATGACATGGAACGCGTCCTGGACGCCGCGAAGAAACACGGCGTGATCATGGAATGCAACGCTTCCCCTGAGCGGCTGGATCTGAAGGACACGCACCTGCGCATGGCCAAGGAGCGCGGCGTGAAAATCGTGATCTCGACCGACGCGCATACCACCCGCGGGCTTGCGGCCATGCGCTACGGCGTGCTGATGGCGCGGCGCGGATGGATCGAGAAGAAAGACGTGATCAACACGCTTTCGACCGAGAAACTTCTGGCCGGCCTGCGGCCAAAACCGGGGACGGCGCACCAGGGCAAACACGCGACGGCCGCCGCGGCGCGAGGATCGTCCAAGCCGCGCAAAGCGAGATGACGAAGGACATGGCTGCATCTGTTACCTGGATTTGGCCGGTTGCGGGGCAAGACATCCCGTGGGTCGCCTTATCGATTTTGTTTTGCTTGGTTCTTTATCAACTTGCTTCAGGCACGTTACTGGAAATTCGTAGCTTCACTTGGATTTCTCGCGACGATCAGCCTCTCGTTTATTGGTTTGTTCTTTGCATTGAAGCGGTTGTCGTCCTGATTGCAGTAGTGATTAGGTTTGCCGCCCCGATCCCTGGCCAATAAAATCATGCTGTGGGGGCGGCAAATCCGCATTGCAAATCGGTTTCTATTCGCGCATGATATTGTTTCTGCACGCAGGGGTTTGCCGATTTCGCTCCGCATGAACGGTACGCAGGCAACGGGTGCGGGCTCTACTTTTATGCTGAACGCTTCAAGTGAAGCGTGGAGCCCGTGCGGTGGAAGATGGGGCTCTGCAGTTACGCTGGATTGTCGAGGGGAAAAGCGTAGAGCCCGCGTTCAGTAAGTTCCTTGCCTCACCAGAATTCAGGAAGACAGGAGAAAGACGAATGCGTAAGTCCGCAGGCATTGCTCTGCCAAAAGGAAAACTAGGCGTGCTCACCGTGGGAATGGGGGCCGTCGCGACGACCTTCATGGCAGGCGTGGACCTGGTGCGCCGCAAGAAATCCCTTCCCGTGGGATCGCTGACGCAACTGGGAACGATCCGCCTGGGAAAGCGCACCGAATCGCGCGCCCCGGCCATCAAGGATTTTGTGCCGCTGGAAAAACTGGAAAACATCGTCTTCGGCGGCTGGGATATTTTCCCCGTCAGCGCCTATGAAGCGGCCAAGAACGCCGCGGTGCTCAGTTCCGAGCATCTGGCCGAAGCCAAGGCCTTCCTCAGCAAGATTCGGCCCGATGAAGGCCGCATTCGACCAGAACTACGTCAAAAAGCTGACCGGCACGCACGTGAAAAAGGGCCGCAACAAGTACGACCTGGCCATGCAGATCCGCGACGACATCTTAAAGTTTCAAAAAGAAAAACAAGGTTTCCCGCACCGTGGTCATCTGGTGCGGCTCGACGGAAATTTTCCTGAAGCAGCACGCCGTATACGAGACTCCCGAAAAATTCGTGGCCGCGATGAAGGAGAACCATCCCGCCATCGCCCCTTCGATGCTTTACGCCTACGCGGCGATCACCTTCGGAATTCCGTTCGCCAACGGCGCGCCGAATCTGACCGTCGATATTCCGGCGCTCGTCGAACTCGCCAAGCAGCACGGCGTGCCCATCTGCGGCAAGGATTTCAAAACCGGGCAGACGCTGATGAAAACGATCCTGGCTCCCGGCTTCAAGGCTCGCCTGCTGGGCATGAATGGCTGGTTCTCGACCAACATCCTGGGAAATCGCGACGGCGAAGTGCTCGATGATCCGGAATCGTTCAAGACCAAGGAAGAGATCGAAACTCGGCGTGCTGGAATATATCCTCCAGCCGAAGCTCTATCCCGATCTCTACGGCCACATTCACCACAATGTCCGCATCAATTACTACCCGCCGCGCGGCGACAACAAAGAGGGCTGGGACAACATCGATATTTTCGGATGGCTGGGCTACCCGATGCAGATCAAGGTCGATTTCCTGTGCCGCGATTCGATCCTGGCGGCGCCGATCGTCCTCGACCTGGTCCTGTTCCTCGATCTCGCCAAGCGCGCCGGAATGCGCGGAATTCAGGAATGGCTGAGTTTCTATTTCAAATCGCCGATGTGCGCCCCGGAACTTTATCCCGAGCACGACCTGTTCATCCAGTCAATGAAGCTGAAGAATACGCTGCGCTGGATGATGGGCGAGGATATGATCACGCACTTGGGGCAGGAATATTACGACTGAGTGCGGGCCCCGGCGAATCCGAAGCGAATTGCATTTTTTTCGTGCCTGCATAGCACCAATTTGAAACAGGACACGGCCTAAATCCGTGTGTCGCGGCAAAAAGTGGCTCGGCCGTTGTGTCCTCAATTCATCGGGTATGTTATTCTTTTCCATTCGCGCCATAGCAATTCAAACCACTGAGGGACATTGACATGAAGCCATCGTATAACGGCAGGCCCATTCCGCCTGAAGGTACAAGCGATCCAATACGTGGACGGCAAATTTATTATCCCGGACAATCCCATCATTCCCTTCATCGAGGGAGACGGCACGGGGCGCGACATCTGGAAGGCGTCGCGGCGCGTGTTCGATTCCGCCGTGGAGCTGGTCTATGGCGGCAAGCGCAAGATCGCATGGTTTGAAGTGTTCGCGGGCGAGAAAGCATTCAACGAATTCAAGCAGTGGCTGCCGGACGAAACCGTCGAGGCCGTGCGCGATTTCCGCATTTCGATCAAGGGACCGCTGACCACTCCGGTGGGCGGCGGCATTCGCTCGCTGAACGTCACGCTGCGCCAAGTGCTTGACCTCTACGCCTGCGTGCGCCCGGTGCGGTATTTCCAGGGCGTCGATTCGCCCGTAAAACATCCCGAGCGCATGGACGTCACCGTGTTCCGCGAAAACACCGAGGACGTTTACATCGGAATCGAATGGAAATCCGGCTCGCCCGAATGCAAGAAACTGATCGAATTCCTGAACAAGGACATGCTGGGCGGCGGACCGAAACAGATCCGCACCGATTCCAGCGTGGGCATCAAGCCGATTTCTCCGTTCGGAACCAAGCGGCTCATGCGGCGCGCGATTCAGTTTGCGCTGGCAAACAAGAAGCGCGTGGTCACCATCATGCACAAGGGCAACATCCAGAAATTCACGGAAGGATTCTTCCGCGACTGGGCTTACGAACTCTCCGTGGACGAATTCCGAAACGATATCGTCACCGAGCGCGAAAGCTGGATCCTCGGCAACCTCGACAAGAATCCGCAACTCACCATCGAGCAGAATGCCGCGATGATCGAACCGGGCATGGAGCAAGGAACCGAAGCGTTCCGCAAAGCGGTCTGCGACGAAGTGAAATCGGTCATCGACAAAATTTACGCCACGCACGGGCAAGGCAAGTGGAAACAGAAGCTGCTGATCAACGATCGCATCGCCGATTCCATTTTCCAGCAGGTGATCACCCGCGCCGACGAGTACCAGGTTCTGGCCACGCCCAACCTGAACGGCGACTACATTTCCGACGCCTGCGCCGCGCAGGTCGGCGGCCTGGGCATGGCCCCCGGCGCAAACATCGGCGACGGCTACGGCTGCTTTGAGGCCACGCACGGCACCGCTCCCAAGTATGCGGACAAGGATGTGATCAATCCGAGTTCGGTGATGCTTTCGGGCGCGATGATGTTCGATTTCATGGGCTGGCCGGAAGTGGGCAAGCTGATCCAGACCGCCATCGAGCGCACCATCGGGCAGAAGCGCGTGACCTACGATCTGGAACGCATGATGGAGGGCGCGACAAAACTCAGCACTTCGCAGTTCGCCGGCGCCATCATCGAGAACATGCAGGCTCTGACGGTCGCGAAGTAAGATTTCGCGGCGGCGGTAACGCCAGGAGCCCGCCGCCTGAAAATTTATTTATCTTAAATCAACCAGGAGAACGCACTCATGCGGAAGAAAGTTACGGTCGTCGGCGGTGGATTCGTGGGTTCGACAACGGCGCAGCGCATCGTGGATCTTGAGCTGGCCGATGTGGTTTTGACCGACATTCTGGACGGCCCTCCGGCCGGAAAAGCGCTGGACATGATGGAGTCCACGCCCATCTCGAAATCGGATGCGCGCGTCACCGGCATTTCCACGGCTAACGGCGATTACAAGGAAACGGCGAACAGCGACGTGGTGGTCGTTACCGCCGGCTTTCCGCGCAAGCCGGGAATGAGCCGCGACGATTTGCTGAAGGCCAACTACGACGTCATCAAGGCCGTCATCGAACAGGTCGTGAAGTATTCGCCCAACGCCATCCTGGTCATGGTCACCAATCCGCTCGACGCGATGGTGCAGGCCGCGTACAAGATCAGCGGCTTCTCGAAGAACCGCGTGATGGGCATGGCCGGAGTGCTGGATTCGGCGCGCATGAGCGCGTTTGTGGCCATGGAGCTGGGCGTCTCGGTGGAGAATGTGCACTCGTTCGTGCTCGGCGGACACGGCGACGACATGGTGCCACTGCCGCGCTACTCGACCGTGGCCGGAATTCCCCTCCCCGACCTGCTTCCGCCCGACCGCATCGCGGCCATTGTGGACCGGACCCGCAAGGGCGGCGCGGAAATCGTGAACCTGCTGAAGACCGGATCCGCCTACTACGCGCCTTCCGCAGCTGTGGTGGAAATGGTCGAGGCGATCCTGAAGGACAAGAAGAAGATTCTGCCGTGCGCGGCGTATCTTGAGGGCGAATACGGGATCAAGGGATTGTACGCGGGCGTTCCGGTGAAGCTCGGGGCGCGCGGCGTCGAGCAGATCATCGAGATCAAGTTGACTGCCGAGGAGCAGGCCGCATTCAATAAATCGGCGGCTTCAGTACGGGAATTGGTCACGATTCTTGGAGTGGCGTAGTTTGCGCTGTAGAACGCACTCCACAAACGGCGGATAGCTGTTCACGTTGTCATTCCGAGTCCCGGTAGGGACCGGGATAAACTCCGCGAGGAATCTCTCTTGGTTTGCAATCGAAGAGGGATTCCTCACCCGCAGGAGCGGGTTCGGAATGACAACACGTTAGGTGCTTGCTAAAGGCTGGATACCGGTGGCACTTGCCGTCCGCCTGTCGTACGCCGCGTTTGTTCCCTGCCGTTCAGAAAACCAAACAGACTGAAGTCTGTTCTACTAAAATCTACCCATAAAACTTCAGGCGCGGCCAGGCTTGCTGCAGCGTCATTTTCGGCTGGCGGCAAATGTAAACGGGCAAGCCGTTTTCCTCGGGGATGGCGTACTCGTTGCCGATCGTCGCAGCCTGCCGGATTTCGCCGAAGATCGGCTGCAAATCCTCGATGCGCATGCCCACGGCGATCACCACTTCCCCGTCATACTGCCGCGGGCCCCACAAGTAATAATTGTTCTGGCCGCTGATGGCGCGCGGCAATCCGTAGGCGGGCCCGAAATAATCGATGGCTCCGGCTTGGCCGTAATTCTTCGTCAGGATCGCCACGCGGGCCTGGTCCTGCCCGGGCAACGAATGAAATACTCCGGCAACGACTTCCGCCTGCTGCTGCCAACCCATCATGTCGGCGAACAGTTGCGGCAATTTTCCGCTGGGCTCGACCTCCACGCGCACTTTATTCACGTCCCAGAAATCGGCGTAGGATGCGATCCGGTCCAGCGGCAGGATCGGCAACGCCAGCGGCGCAGCCACGATCCCGCCCATCACGAGCGGCGCCAGCACTGCTTTCTTCATCCAGTCTTTTCCGGCGCGGGCAATCCATGCCTCGATGGCCACGGCCCCGGCGGCAAAAAGCATCGGATAGATAGGCGCGAGGTAGTAGATGCGCCCTCGAAGAATCAGCATTTCGGCGAGAAGAAAAAGATATGTCCAGCCCAGGAAACGAAAAGGCATTCCTTCCCGGCTGGCCAGGAAATACCACAGCCCCGCAAGACAAATGGGCGCGCCCAGCGGATGCACCAGAAACGCCTGCTGCGCGATGAACGCCAGCCAGGAGACGTGCGCGTTCTTGGCCACGTCCACGTTGCGCAGGATCTCAATGGTGGGCCAGTGATTTTGATACTCCCAGACCAGATTCGGCAGAAAAATCAGGAACGCGATCGCCGCTCCAACCCAGATCCACGGCTCGCGCAATTGGCGCCGCTCACGAGTCATCAGCAGCGAAAGCAGGAAGGCAAACCCAAACAGCAGCGTCGAATGCTTGTTCAGGATTCCGATTCCGGCCACAAGCCCGAATAGCGGCCACAGGCGCGGATTTTGAGTGCGCACGATGCGCAGGGAAATGGCGGCGCACAGCATCCAAAACAGCGGCTCGAAGGCATTCATGGACAGGAAACTGTCCATCGTCAGATAAATCGGGCAAACCAGCACGGCCGTGGCCGCGAGCAACTGCGCGAAGCGGTTGCCGCCAAGTTCCCGGACGATCCATCCGGTGAGCAAAATCTTCGCCCCCGCGGCCAGCGCCGGAAAAAATCGCAGCGCGTAAAGCGACTCGCCAAACAGAGCGCGCGATAGCCGCGCGACGACGGCGATCAGCGGCGCCTGATCGACGTATCCCCAGGCCAGATGCTGTCCGCAGGCCGCATAGTACAGTTCATCGCGGAAATATCCGTAACGCCCGTCCAGCAGGACGTGGAGCAGGCAGGCGGCAATCGCGAAACAACCCGCGATGGCTTGATCGCTTTCGAGCCACCCCCCAAGCGCCATGCCGCGCGCGCGCGCAACGCCCTGCGCGCCCGCATTTTCGCGGACCAGAACTTCCCTCCTGATAAAGGGGATCAAGGACATGCTTCAGGCTGATCGGATTTGGAATTTAGCGCAAGTAAAATCAGTGTACATGCCGGCACCTGCCCGGATGACGCCCTCGTTCGTGTGAGCCACGCGGCTACTGCGCAGCGGCTGGTTTCGGCGCGGGAGGCACGATCGTCGCCGTCTGGATCTTGTCCAGGTTTGGAAAACCTTTTTCCAGATAGACGTGGCCTTGCGATCCGATCAAATCCTGCCTAGGCCCTCGTCCGTCGGGCGCGCCTTCGCCATAGCCGCTGTAAAGCTTGTCCACCGTGTCCATGCCCGCCGGTCACCATGGCGAACGGCGAAAACCCGCTCCCATCCAGATTTGTATTGTTTCCGTAATTGATGAATATCTGCGTAGTCCGCGTATTGGGCCCCGCCATGGCAAACGAAACGTAGCCGCGCTTGTTGCTCTGCGTGACCTTGTCGTCCTTGATGTTGGCGTTCTCCCACGCGCGCGAAACCTGCGGGTACGCGCTCATCCCGAACTGCGCCATGAATCCGGGCAGCACGCGGAAGAATGCCGCTCCGTCGTAAAAATGGTGCCGCACAAGATTGTAAAAACGGTCGGCGCCGTTGGGGGCCCAGGCGCGCGTCACATGCATGGTGAACTCGCCCGCGGAGGTCACGAATTGCACGTCGTATTCCGCCGGGGCCACCGCCTTGAGCGTGGCCGGTTGCAGCAGCGCGGGATCAAATGGACCCTTCGCAGCCGCTGCCGGGGCCTTGCCAGCCGGCGCCTTGGCTGCCGTCGCTGGTTTCTTCGCCGGGGCCTGGCCGGAAGTCTGCGCCTGGGCGCCGAGCGCCGCCAGCGCGCACATCGATGCGAGAATTGCGGTTGTGCGAATCAGCCTCATGGGTGTTCTCCGGTTGAAAGTGACGGCCCACATTATGCCGCGATTTTTATGCCCTGACTAGACCTTCCCTGATTGCAGCCGCCCCGCGGCCGTTTCGGCTTCGCTCATCACGCGCAGCGTGTTTCCGCCAAGAATTTTTGCAATGTCGGCTTCACCATAGCCCAATCCGAGCAATCCTTCCGTGATCCTCGGAAATTGGGCGGCGTCCTCCAGGCCCTCGGGCATGAACGCGCCGTCAAAATCGGAACCCAGGCCCACATGGTCGGCGCCGGCCAGTCGGACGGCGTGATCGATGTGCTCGACGATTTTCTCCCAACGAACCTGCGGCAATTTCCCCGCGCGAATCAATTCGTCGCTCGCTCTTTGCCCCTCGATCAACTTTTGCGCCTCGTTCACGCCGAATTTTTCGTTGGCCGCCGCTTCCCGGGCGGAGTTTTCAGGCGCCAAGGCCCTGTTTGCCTTCGCGTACTCCTGACTCAGAAACGCGGCATGAAAAGTGATATGAAGGACGCCGCCATGCGCGGCCAGCGCAAGAATCAGATCGTCGCTCAAATTTCGCGGCGCATCGCAGATCGCGCGGCAGCAGGAATGGGAGGCGATCACGGGCGCGCGGGAAGTTTCGATAACGTCGCGAAACGTTTGATCCGAAACGTGCGAAACATCCACCATCATGCCGAGCCGGTTCATCTCCAGCACCACTTCCCTGCCGAAACCGGTGAGGCCGTTGTGCCGCGCCGCCGCGTTCGAGGAATCCGCCCAATCGGTCGCCGCGTTATGCGTCAGCGTCATGGTGCGAACTCCGCGCGCGGCGAACTGGCGCAGCACTTCCAGGTCGTTGTCGATCGCGTGGCCGCCTTCCACGCCCAGCAGGATTGCGATCTTGTTTTGCTGGCGCGCCTCCCGAATCTCTTTCGCCGTAGTCGCCAGGGTCAAATCGTCCGGATGCCGCCGGATCTGGTCCTCGACGCCCTCCAACAGGTCGAACGCGCGCGCCGTGGCCGCCGGGCCCGTGATTTCCACCGGAACCCATAGCGCGAAAACAATGGCGCTGACGCCGCCCGCGCGCAGCCTGGGAATATCCACGCACCCTTCGGCGTCGCGATGCCCCATATCAAATTGATCGAAGAGAAACCGCTGAGGAGTGTCCGCGTGCGTATCAATGACGATGTTTGAAAAATGAATCTGGCGCGCGCGAAGCGAAATGGCGTCAGCCGGCATGTTGGAAACAGTTTCCGGTCGCCGCGCTATTCGCCGCGCCGGTGCAGTGTCGCGTGAATCAAGTCGCGATTCATGCGCCCGATGAACTCGATGGGAATTTCCTTGGGGCAGACGGCCTCGCACTCGCCGTGATTGGTGCAGCTGCCGAAGGCCTCGTCGGTCATGGCCGCGACCATGTCGAGCGTCCTCTGGTCGCGCTGCGGCTGTCCCTGCGGCAGCGAATTGAGATGCGTAATCTTCGCCGAGGTAAACAGCATGGCCGCCGCGTTCGGACACGCGGCCACGCACGCGCCGCATCCGATGCAGGCGGCCGCGTCAAACGCGCGCTCCGAGTCACTTTTGGGTACCAGAATGGCGTTGGCATCCGGCGCTCCGCCCGTCGGCGCAGTGATAAATCCGCCGGCTTGAATGATGCGGTCAAACGCCGAGCGATCGACCGCCAGATCGCGCAGCACCGGAAACGCCTTCGCGCGCCACGGCTCCAGCGTCAGCGAATCTCCATCCTTGAAGAAGCGCATCGAGAGCTGGCAGACCGTCGTGCCGCGGTGCCCTCCGTGGGCCACGCCGTTAATCAGAAAGCCGCAGGAGCCGCAGATGCCTTCGCGGCAATCGTGCTCGAAAACAACGGGCGCCTCGCCCTTGTTCTGCAGATCTTCGTTGAGCAGGTCCAGCATTTCCAGGAACGACATGTCCGGCGTAACGCCCTGCACCTGGTAGCTGACGAATTTCCCCGCCGCTTTCGCGTCCTGTTGCCGCCAAACTTTGAGTGTGAGGTTCATGGGCTACTTGTAGCTCCTCTGGGCCAGGTGCACGTGTTCAAAGGCGAGCGGTTCCTGGTGAAGTACCCAGTCGGCGGTTTCGCCCTTCCATTCCCAGGCCGATACGTAGGAAAAATGATCGTCGTCGCGCAGGGCCTCGCCGTCCGGCGTCTGGCTCTCGACGCGGAAGTGGCCGCCGCAGGACTCGGCGCGTTGCAGCGCGTCCAGGCACATGAGTTCGGCAAGTTCCAGGAAATCCGCCACGCGCCCGGCCTTTTCGAGGGATTGGTTAAATTCCTCGCCGCCGCCGATGATATTGACGTTGGTCCAGAATTCATTGCGGAGTTCGGGAATTTTCGCCAGATTTTCACGCAGGCCGGCTTCCGACCGCGCCATCCCGCAGTTATTCCACATCATCTTGCCCAGTTCCTTGTGGATCGAATCGACGGTGCGCTTGCCGCGAATGCTCAACATCTTCGAGACGCGCTGGTTGACTTCCTCTTTCACCGCGGCGAATGCCGGGTGCGAGGTGTCCACTTTTTCCAGAGAACTCGAAGCGATGTAATTCGGCAGCGTGTACGGCAGAATGAAATATCCGTCGGCCAGCCCCTGCATCAGGGCGCTGGCGCCCAACCGGTTCGCCCCGTGATCGGAAAAGTTGGCTTCGCCCGCGACGAACAGGCCCGGAATCGACGACATCAGCTGGTAATCCACCCACAAGCCGCCCATGGTGTAATGGACCGCGGGAAAAATCCGCATCGGCACTTTGTAAGCGTTCTCGCCGGTGATCTCTTCGTACATGTCGAAGAGGTTGCCGTATTTTTCGCGGACAACCGGTTCCGTAAGCCGCTTGATGGCGTCGGCAAAATCCAGATACACGCCCATGCCGCCGGGCCCGACGCCGCGTCCTTCGTCGCAAACTTCCTTGGCGTTGCGGGAAGCGACATCGCGCGGCACCAGATTGCCGAAGCTCGGATAGCGCCGCTCGAGGTAGTAATCGCGCTCGTCCTCGGGGATGGATCCCGGAGCGCGCGTATCGCCCTTCTTCTTGGGCACCCACACGCGGCCGTCATTGCGCAGCGATTCGGACATCAGCGTGAGCTTGGATTGGTTTTCGTTGCTGACCGGAATGCAGGTCGGATGAATTTGCGTGAAGCACGGATTGCCGAACAGCGCGCCGCGCCGGTGCGCGCGCCAGATGGCCGTGGTGTTCGAGCCCTTGGCGTTGGTCGAGAGGTAGAAAACGTTTCCGTATCCGCCCGTGCCCAGAACCACGACGTCGGCGGCATGAGTTTCGATCGCGCCGGTCACCAGATTGCGCGTGACGATCCCGCGCGCCCGGCCGTTTACCACCACCAGGTCCAGCATTTCGCTGCGCGTGTGCATGCGCACCGTGCCCGCGGCGATTTGTTCTTCGAGCGCCTGGTATGCGCCCAGCAGCAACTGCTGCCCCGTCTGTCCGCGCGCGTAAAATGTGCGCGACACCTGCACGCCGCCGAACGACCGCGTATCCAGCAAGCCGCCGTATTCCCGGGCGAACGGCACGCCCTGCGCCACGCACTGGTCGATGATGTTCACGCTGATTTGCGCCAGGCGGTAGACGTTGGCCTCGCGCGCGCGGAAATCGCCGCCCTTCACGGTGTCGTAGAACAGACGGAAGATGCTGTCGCCGTCATTGCGGTAGTTCTTCGCGGCGTTGATGCCGCCCTGCGCGGCGATCGAGTGTGCGCGGCGCGGGCTATCGTGAAACGAAAAACAATCGACGTTGTAGCCCTGCTGGCCGAGCGAAGCCGCCGCGGCGGCTCCGGCGAGTCCCGAGCCAACGATAATCACCCTGTGCTTGCGGCGGTTGGCGGGGTTCACCAGCTTCATGTCGAAGCGGGCTTTTTCCCATTTCTGTTCGATCGGACCGGATGGAATCTTGGATTCGAGCATTTCTCTCCCCTCAGCGCACCCAGCCTGCGAGCACCGAAATTGGCACTGAGATAAATCCTGCAAAAATCACGATGGCGATAATTCTGGAAATCGGTTCGCATGCTCTTCGTATTGTCGGTGGTCACCCAGCCCAGGGTCTGCAGCGCGCTCCAGATGCCGTGGTCCAGGTGCAGGCAAAGCGCGCACATGGCCAAAATATAGAAGAGCGCAATGGGCACAACGGAAAAGCCGGCCACCACGTTTTGGTAAACCATCAGGTGTTCAAACTGCCCGGGCTGAAACCCGACCACGCCACCCGTAAAGTGGAACAGGTGGAACACGATGAAGACGGCCAGCAGCACTCCGCCCCAGCGCATGGTCAGCGCGCCCCAGGTGGTCTCGACGTCTTTCTTCGACTCGTACCCCACCGGCCGCGCTTTCCGGTTCATGATCGTGAGTTGCGTGGCCGCCGTGATATGCAGCACCACGCAGATCAGCAGCACGATCCGGACGATCCAGAGCAGTTGTCCGTAACCCAGTTCCGGATAGCCGACTTCCCGCAGAAATCGCGAGTAGGCGTTGATCTCCGTCGGGCCGTGAAAAAATCTTCAGGTTGCCGACCATGTGCATGATCACGAAGAGAATGAGCACCGCTCCGGTCAGCGCCATGACCACTTTCTTGCCGATCACGCCGCTCCAGAGCGCCAGCAATCGGTTCGGCGCCGCCTTGGTTGCTACCGCTGACTCTGTCATCGTACGACTCCTGATTTCATTGCCGCTCCGTCATCCTGGGCTCTCGCCTCGAACCCTTTCGGCACACCCATTACCGCGTCACCCGACGCGAGCAGGCAAACTAAGCCCTTATCTTGCTATTCGGGCTTTGAACTTTTCGCGGGGAAAATTGGCGATTTTCTCGCAAATCAACTTCAGTCGAAGACATTCCAACTCCGGTTTATCCTGGTCAGAAACTTCAGTATAGGGAATTCCCTGCTGTTTTTCAAGACGCAGCAACTCGCGAAGATAAGAAATCGACGCCTGTGCCGATTTGGATATAATGCTGAAGGATCGTTAAAATCGGGGAGAGTGCATGGTCGAACAGCAGACGGCGGATCTGGGATCTATTATCGACGCCTTGGCCAAACAAGGCATAGCCGCCGGACGGGGATGCTCTTTCCAAAGTGGCCAAAGCCGTTGCAAAATTATTTTCCGTGGACGCCGATGAAGTCGCCATTCTGAGCTTGAACGCGAAGAGCAAGACCCTGAAATTCGTGATTCCGGAAAAGCTGGCCGCCGTCGGCACGATTCCCCTGAGCAGCGCCACGGCTCTGGCGGCGCGCACGGCTCGCGAACGCCGGCCCGAATTGGTGAACAATTTCAGCACTTCGCGGCACGCCACCGTTTTCGAGGGCGTTCCGCTGGGACGCGACCCTGCCGAACTGATTCAGAAAATCATGAGCGCGCCGATCCTGGAGGGCAACCAGGTCCGCGGCGTCGTGCAAATATCCAGAAAAGGGCGTTCGTCCTCCGCACGCGGGCCTGGATTTCACGCAAAAGGATTTGCAGGTATTGACGTCGCTTTCCCCCGCGCTGGAGCGATTTCTGAAGGCTTGCTCCATCGCCTAAAAAAAATGAAATCTTCGCGCATGAGGATGCGGGCGGCTCTGTTCGCTTTATTTCTGGCGGCCGCTTTCTTGTGCGCCTCGCTTTCTCGGCGGCTCTCTCCCCGCCCAGATTGCTGGAAACTTCCGGCAAAGTCCACATCACCCTGCTCTCCACCACGGATGTGCACGGCCACATCGAGCCTCTCGACTATTATTCCGGCAAGCCCGCTCAGCTGGGCCTGGCAAAAATCGCCACGCTGGTCCGCCGCGTGCGCGCCGAGCAGCCCAACGTCCTGCTGTTCGATTCCGGCGATACGATTCAGGGCACTCCCCTGGCCTATTATTTCGCGCGCAAGGATACGGACAAGCCCAATCCCATGATCCTGGCGATGAACGCGATGGGATACGACGCCGCGGCCGTCGGCAATCACGAATTCAATTTCGGCCTGGACATTTTGTGGAAAGTGAAGCGCGAAGCGCGCTTCCCCATCCTCGCCGCCAACGTCAAACAGCAATACGATCGCGCGCCGCAGCGTTTTGAGCCTTACATCATCCGGGAAATTGCCGGGGTGCGCGTCGCCATCGTCGGATTTGTCACTCCGGCCATTCCGCACGCGGAACTTCCCGCGAATTATCGTGGCTATGAATTTGAGCCGATTGTGGACGCCGCGCGCCGCGTCATCCCCGAGGTTCGCAAGCGCGCCGACGTGGTCGTGGTCCTGGCTCATTCCGGACTCGCTCCCGTCCCTGCCTGGACGGACGAATCGCCCGGCGAAAATGCGATGAAGGAACTGGCCGAGCAGGTCCCCGGCATTGACGTCATACTGATGGGCCACACGCACAACGAAGTTCCCGAGCGGATCGTCAACGGCGTTCTGCTGACGCAGGCAAAAAATTCGGGTGCGTCGCTGGCCCGCGTCGATCTGGACCTGGAACGCGCCGAGGGCGGCGCCTGGCATGTTGCCGCAAAGCATTCGACGGTAATTCCGGTTACCGAACAAGTTCCCGCGGATCCCGAGATCGTTCAGCTTGCCGCTCCCTATGAAAAGGCCACGCAGGCGTATTTGGACGCCGCTATAGCAACCAGCTCGAGAGATTTGCGCGGCACAACCGCAAGATTTGAGGACGAGCCCCTGGTGGACTTGATCCACGTGGTGCAAATGGAAGCCAGCCACGCGGATGTGTCGCTGGCGGGCATGCTCTACACCGGCGCGCAATTGCCCCAGGGGCGCGTTTCCATCCGCCAGGTCGCCTCGCTTTACGTTTACGAAAATTATTTGTATGCCGTAGAAATGACCGGAGCGCGATTGCGTGCGGCGCTCGAACACGCCGCAAGCTTATATCCCGCCTGGCCGTTTCCGGAGGGACAGCCGCCTCGCCTGCCCGATTTCAACGTCGATTCCGCCGCCGGGGTCGAATACACGATCGATTTGCGCCTGCCCGCCGGACATCGCATCACCAAACTCGACTTACAAAGGAAAGCCTCTCGCGGACGATCGAAAATTGCGCGTGGCCATGAATAATTACCGCTACTCGGGCGGAGGCGGCTACGATTTCAAGGGATTGCCGGTCGTCTACCGCTCCACCGGGGAAATTCGCGATCTGATCATCGCGCATCTCACCCGCATCGGCGTGGTGCCGGCCACCGCGAATGGAAATTGGCGCATCGAGCCGCAAGAAGCCGTGGAAACTCTTCGCCGAACCGCCCAAGAGCAAGAATAGAGAGCTCTGCTCATCCGTAGAACGCCCACCAATCCGATTTCGGCTACAAGCTCTTCTCGCAAGTCCTTTATGTGAGTCGCGACTTCACAGGCTTCGCTGCCACCCACTTTTCGTCATTCCGAGCGAAGCGAAGAATCCCTCTTCGATTTAGATCCAGGGAAAAGAGGGATTCCTCGGCGAACTTCATGCCTCGGAATGACGACTATGTGAGGTCGTGTGGCCAGTTTCACGCTGACTGGGTGAGCCGACGTCGCCGTGTTGGCAAGGCCGGAACACAATCGCAGCGTGGCAACGGGAAATTGATTGACACTGTAGTGGGTTCTTGTTACTTTTTCGCTCGCGCAATTTTTCACGCGAGTTCTCTAGAAACTCACGGATGTGGACTCCAGTTGGAGCCCGCCGGAGTATAGGAGCCACCGCTTCTCGGTACCCCTCATGGCGTTCGTCGCGAAAAAGATTTTCCTGACCAAAGGCGTAGGAAAGCATCGGGAGCGGCTTTCGAGTTTCGAGCTGGCGTTGCGCAGCGCGGGAATCGCGGCGTGCAACATCGTGCGCGTCTCCTCCATTTTTCCTCCCAACTGCAAATTGATCTCGCGCAGCGAAGGGCTCAAGCACATCAAGCCGGGCCAGGTGGCCTTCACCGTCATCAGCGAGAACTCCACGCGCGAAGCGCACCGCTTGATCGCCGCGGGCATCGGCCTCGCCCTTCCCGCCGACAAATCCATGTACGGCTACCTCTCCGAACATCACTCCTTCGGCGAGACCGAGGAAGTCGCCGGCGAATACACCGAAGAGCTCGCCGCCGAAATGCTGGCCACCACGCTGAACGTCGAGTTTGATCCGGATTTGTCCTGGGACGAGAAAAAAGAGGTTTACCGCATTTCCAACAAGATCGTCCGCACCATGAACATCACGCAGTCCGCCGTCGGCGATAAGCGCGGACTGTGGACCACGGTGCTGGCCGCAGCCATCATGATCGGCGAAGACGGCTAAACCGCGCTTCTCCTGAACATCTAATCCGTTTAAATCCAACGCAACGAAGCATAACTTTCTGCACTGGCCTAGTAGCGCCGACGTCCTGCCGGCACCACTGAAAGTCAATGTCCTCTCTTCAAAACTAAAAAGTTAATGCTATGATTCGACCATGGCGGAAAAATTCACGATTGGCTTGATCCAGATGAGCTGTTCCCCCGATCCGCGCGAGAATTTCGCGAAGGTGGAGGCGCGCATCCGCGAAGCGGCGAAGCGCGGGGCGCAAATCATCTGTACGCAGGAACTGTTTCGCTCGCAATATTTCTGCCGCGAGGAAAACGCGGATTTATTCGAGCTGGCCGAGCCGATTCCGGGGCCATCCTCGGAAGCGCTGGCGAAACTCTCGCGCGAATTGAACGTCGCAATCGTGGGCTCGCTGTTTGAGCGCCGCGCGGCCGGGATTTACCATAACACGGCGGTGATTACCGACGCGGGCGGCGCGACGCTCGGCAAATACCGCAAGATGCACATTCCGGACGACCCGCTCTACTACGAGAAATTTTATTTCACGCCCGGCGACCTCGGTTTCCCGAATTTTGACACGAAATTCGGCCGCATCGGCGTGCTGGTCTGCTGGGACCAATGGTATCCGGAGGGCGCTCGCCTCTCCAGCCTCGGCGGCGCGAACATTTTGTTTTATCCAACGGCGATCGGTTGGCACCCCGCCGAGAAAAAGGAATTCGGCGCGGCCCAGCTCGACGCCTGGCGCACGATTCAACGCGCGCACGCCATCGCCAACGGCGTCTTTGTCGCGGCTGTGAACCGCGTGGGCTACGAAGGCACTCCCGAAAGCGGCCTGGAATTCTGGGGACACTCGTTTGTCTGCGATCCGTTTGGACAAGTGCTGGCGGAGGCTTCCTCCGACAAGGAAGAAATCCTGATCGTCGAGTGCGACCCCAAGCGCGTCGAAGAGACGCGCCGCAACTGGCCGTTCCTGCGCGACCGCCGCATCGATGCCTACTCGCCCATCCTCGAGCGGTGGCACGAGTGAAATCCTCCCGCGGAAAACTCTCCAACATTGGCAAAGGCGGGCCTCGAGCAGCAGCGTCACCCGTCGCACTCGGCTTCCGCATGCCCGCGGAATGGGAAACGCACGCAGCCACATGGCTCGCCTGGCCGCATGAAAAGACGGATTGGCCCGGAAAATTCGCGCCGATCCCGTGGGTCTATGCGGACATCGTGCGCCACCTCTCGCAAGTCGAGCGCGTGCGCATTCTGGTGGAGAGTCCGGCGATCGAGCGCTCGGTCCGCCGCATCCTGAAGCAGGCAGGCGCGAATCTTCCGGCCGTAGATTTCTACCACGTGCCCACAAACCGCGGATGGATTCGCGATTTCGGCCCAATTTTCATGCGCAACGCCAAGGGCGAAACCGCCGTCACGAACTGGCACTTCAACGCCTGGGCGAAATACGACGACTGGAAAAAAGACGACGCGGCCAACGCGAAACTCGCGCCCAAACTCAAATGGAAAATGTGGTCGCCGGAATACAAGAAACGGCGCGTCGTCCTGGAAGGCGGCAGCATCGACGTCAACGGCCTGGGCACGATGCTCACGACCGAGGAATGCCTGCTCAGCCCGATCCAGGCGCGCAATCCGGGGGTAACGCGGAAAGAATTGGCAAACATCTTTCGGGAAAATCTCGGCGTCACGAACGTGCTGTGGCTGAAGAACGGCATCGCCGGGGACGACACGCATGGCCACGTCGACGATCTGGCCCGCTTCGTGAATCCCGCCACGGTCGTCACCGTCGTCGAGAACGATCCGTCAGAGACGAATTTCCAGCCCCTGCAGGAAAATCTCGCCCTGCTGCGCGGGATGAGGGATCAGGACGGCCGCGAGTTCCGCATCGAAACCTTGCCCATGCCCGAGCCCGTTTTTTTCGATGGCCAGCGCCTCCCAGCCAGCTACGCTAATTTTTACATCGCGAACCAACTCGTCCTGGTCCCCACGTTCAATGACGCGCGCGACGCCATTGCCCTGGCGAAGCTCGCGAATTTATTTCCCGGCCGCAAAGTCGTGGGGATTGCATGCCTCGATCTGGTTCTCGGCCTGGGCACGATTCATTGCATGACGCAGCAGGAACCGGCACCCTAGACGGAAGCCCGTGATGGACTGGGTTGGGATTCTGGTGGCACAGGCTTCAGCCTGTGTGGTTTAAATGATGCGAAACCATGATCCAAACCGCGCAGGCTGAAGCCTGTGCCACCGTAGCCAGGCCTTTCCGCCTTGCACGCCTTGGTCAAATGTCGGGTCCGGTCAAGATAAAATCGGGTCATCCAAAAGGAGCCACCCATGCACCTCATATTTTTTACAGTTCCACGCACCCTGATCGGATGGCTGATCGTCGGCCTCATCGCCGGCTGGCTGGCGGGAAAAGTTTCGCGCGGCCGCGGCTTCGGCTGCATCGCGAATATTATCCTTGGATTAATTGGGGCGATTATCGGCGGCTGGATTTTCACAAAGCTCAACATTCTCGGCGGCGGATTGTTGTACAGCATTGCCGCGGCCACGTTGGGCGCCGTGATCCTGGTAGCCATCGCGCGCCTGTTTGCCGGTGGCGGCGAGTAATCGGTCCAGGCAATTCAACCTCCCTCTCTTCTGTGTGATACGATGTTGAGTCTTACTAAGGACGTGAGCTGCTTTGTCTAAACCTTCTCTGTTAGCAATCCCCCTCGGCGGACTGGGCGAGTTCGGCATGAACATGCTCGTGCTCCGCACGGGCGACGACATGATTCTGATCGATGCCGGGATGATGTTCCCCGAGGTCGAACTGCTCGGCGTGGACATCGTCATTCCGGACATCACCTATCTCAAGCAGAACCGCCAGCACCTGCGCGCCATCCTGCTGACGCATGGCCACGAGGATCATATCGGCGCGCTGCCCTACATTTTGCGCGACCTGAACGCGCCGATCTACGGCACGCCCTTCACCCTCGCGCTGGTGCACAAGCGCCTCGAAGAACACGGCCTGCTCGAAAAGACCGATCTGCGCGAAGTGATTCCCGGGCGCAAACTGGAAGTCGGCCCGTTCGAGGTCGAATTCATCAGCGTCACGCACAGCACGATTGATTGCGTCGCGCTCGCCATCCGCACCCCGGTCGGCGTCGTGATTCATACCGGCGATTTCAAGATCGACCAGACTCCCATCGACGGCCAGCCGTTCGATTTTCACGCTTTCGCGCAGTATGGCCAGGAAGGCGTCCTGGCGCTATTCAGCGACAGCACCAACGTCGAGCGCCCGGGCTACACGCCGTCCGAGCGCACGGTGCGCCCGCGCATCGAGGAATTGACGCGCGCGGCCACGCGCAAGGTGATCATCTCCTGCTTCGCCTCGTCGATTCCGCGCATCCAGACCATCGTGAATATCGCCGCGGCCACCGGCCGCAAAGTCGCCTTCATCGGCCGCAGCATGGTGGACAACGTCGAAATCGCGCACGGCATGAACCGCCTCACGATTCCAGACGGCCTGATCGTGCGTTCGCAGGACATCGGTTCGTTTCCCTCGGAGAAACTCGTCGTTCTGGTCGCCGGAAGCCAGGCCGAGCCCATGTCTTCGCTCTCGCGCGTGGCTGTGGACAATCACCGCCTGCTGACACTCGATGAGCGCGACACCGTGATTCTTTCGGCGCGCATCATTCCCGGAAACGAAAAAGCCATTTTCCGCATGTTGGACCACATGTTCCGCAAGCGCGCCCTGATTTATTATGACAACGATGGCGGCACGATCCACGTTTCCGGCCACGCCAGCCAGGAAGAGCAAAAACTGCTGCTGAATCTGGTGCGCCCGCGCTTCTTCATCCCCGTGCACGGCGAATACCGCCAACTGTTCCG
The DNA here is from genome assembly GCA_963779275.1 of Terriglobia bacterium. GTDB lineage: Bacteria > Acidobacteriota > Terriglobia > Acidiferrales > UBA7541 > Palsa-360. The sequence continues at coordinate 430,453 of CAVZXL010000007.1, read as the reverse complement.
CCATGCCGCGCTCGCGCATACCGTCGGCTCGGTCTCGGAAGAAATTCTGCTGATCGAGGACGGCCAGCCCATCGAATTCACCGAGGATGCCGCCTACCGCCGCGAGCCGGTGACCGCGGGACGCATCTGCGTCGATTCCGGATCGCTCGAAGAGATTGAGGAATTCGTCATCCGCGACCGCAAACATCTATCCGAAGACGGCGTGGTCGTTCCCATCATTGCCATCGACAAACACACCGGGCAAATCGAATCCACTCCGGAAATCGTGACGCGCGGCTTCTTGCCGTCGGATAACGGCAATGAAGTGCTTGCCGGCGCCCGCGAAGTCATCCTGCGCACATTCGAAGACTCGAACGCCGAGGAAAAAACCGACTGGAGCGTCATCAAGGAAAAAATCCGCGTGGACTTGCGGCGCTATCTGAAAAAGCAGACCTCCAAGCGCCCGTTGATTCTTCCCGTCATTCTCGAATTGTGAGCCTTGAGCGTGGAGTCTTCCGCATTCCACCTGCGCCCGTACCAGCCGTCCGATTTTGAAACCCTGCTTCGCATTGATCAGGCATGTTTTCCGCGGGGAATCGCCTACGGCCGCCAGGAGATGAAATACTATCTGCGCTCGGAAGGCGCGCGCTGCCTGATCGCGGAAGTCGATGCCGAAATCGCCGGATTCATCCTCACCGAGCAATCCGCCGAATTCGCCCACATCATTACGTTGGACATTCTCGAAACCCACCGCCGCCGGAACATCGGCTCCGCCCTGCTGCGGGCCGCCGAGCAAGCCGCCGCCCAGCAGGGCGCACCGCGCATGGTTCTGGAAACCGCAACCACCAACAAACCCGCGATTGCGTTATGGAAGAAGCATGGTTATCGTGAAATTGTAACAATCGAGGACTATTATGGCCCCGGTCTGGACGCTTACGAAATGCATAAAACGCTTCGCCATTCTCCGGAGGGCAATTGAACGACTATTTCCTATCGTTGATTCTGGGCATTGTGGAAGGACTTACGGAATTTCTACCAGTCAGCTCGACGGCGCACTTGCGCATTGCCGAAGCCTTGATGAATATCAGCTTATCGAGCGGCTATTGGAAAATGTATTCCATCGTCATTCAGTTGGGCGCCATTGCGTGTCTGCCAATATATTTCCGTGAGCGTATCGCGAAATTCCTCTCCACGTTTCCCCAAGGCGAGCGCGGCGACCGCACGGTCATTACTCATCCACTGAGCCTCACGTGCATCGCCTTCGTGGTCACCGCCATTCCCGCATTCTTGCTTACGAAAATCATCGGCAAACATCTCGAGAGCCTGGAAATCATGGGCGCATCGCTGTTGATCGGCGGAATCGCCATGTGGGTGATCGACGCGATGAACGCCAAGTCCGAGGCCGCGGGCCCCGGTTCATCCACGGGCCGCATCCGCGTGTGGCATATGGAAGACATGAGCCTGGGGCAAGCCATCTGGATCGGCGCGTGTCAGATTCTTTCGGCTGTTTTTCCCGGAACTTCCCGTTCGATGTCCACGATTGGCGCGGGACAGTTGGCCGGAATGTCGCGGGCTTCGGCGCTGGAATTTTCTTTTTTCCTGTCCATCCCCACGATGGTGGTAGCCACGTGCTACGACTTGCTGAAATCACTGGTGGGGAAATCCGAGAACCCCATCGGTGTCTCGCAGATCGACGCGCACGGCTGGATCGTTCTGGCTATAGGCTTCGTGGTCTCGTTCATCGTGGCCTACGGTTCGGTGGCGTGGTTTATGGCCTACGTAAGGAAACGCGGATTCGCGCCGTTCGCGATTTATCGAATTATCGTGGGGATTGCGGTTCTGGTTTGGATATCGAAACTGGGCGGCTGAGGTCTGGTCTTTTGCCCTTCGAGCCTATGCGGAAAGACTTGATTTTTCGTTGGTCGTGGTTTAGTTGCCCACTTTGGGCGCTGCGCGCCCCCTGCCGCGTCATTCCGAGCGAAGCGAGGAATCCCTCTCTGGTTTAAATTCAAGTAAGGAGAGATTCCTCGGCAAGGAACGGTTCGGAGTGACGGCACTTTCCCTTTTCTGAAGCCTTCTTAGCAACTCAAACGCTACCAGTGGCACAGGCTTCAGCCTGTGCGGTTTTGATTTTCTAACACACACAATTCGCACAGGCTGAAGCCTGTGCCACCAAATGCTGCCCGCAATTACGGAATCTTCGTCACAATCTTCACAAACTCATCGTTCGTCCCCACGTGACCGTGAATGGGCACGTGCTGCGCAACGTCCAACTTCAGCTTCAGCATGTTCTGATAAAGCGTTTTCATGGCCGATGTAGCAGCGGGCGGCTGCGCACCTGGGTCCGGCGGCGAATACAAATCCGCGTTGATCAGGATCTTCTCCTTCGGCAGGTAGGCCATCAGGCATATCCTGGCTGTGATTCCCTTCTCTATAGGAAGGGTCGCCCAAGTCGTAGGCCACGGCGCGCCCTGCGTCCCTGATTGCGCAAAGGCTCATTACCCTTTGCGCTCTCCCGAAAGCAGGCTCACTCAATCAGGGCGATAATCGAACTCACCGATGCCGATCTTCACTCTTACCGTTTTCCTGGGCGCGCTCCTCCTCTTCCAGGTCGAACTGATCATTGGCAAGTACATTCTTCCCTGGTTTGGCGGCGCATCGGCCATCTGGATCACCTGCATGCTTTTTTTTCAGGCGGTGCTCCTCGCGGGCTACGCCTACGGACACGCGCTGGATCGCGCCGGCGCGCGTGTTCAATCCCGCCTGCATCGCTTTTTGTTGTTCATTTCCGTGCTGGTCCTGATCGGACAATTCCTACTCTGGCATTCTCCACTCACGCTCGATTCCAGTTGGAAGCCGGGCCCACAGGGCAATCCGGTGATCCAAATTTTCGTTCTCTTGATCGTCAGCGTCGGATTTCCGTATTTTGTCCTGGCCGCCACAGCACCGCTGCTGCAAACCTGGTGGCGCAGGATTTATCCCGGACGCTCTCCTTACCGGTTGTACGCGGTTTCCAATTTCGGATCGTTCCTCGGGCTGGTCAGCTATCCGTTCCTGGTCGAGCCGTTTCTTACCCTAAGGACGCAGGCGCGCATCTGGACCTGCGGGTACGTCGCGTTTGCGCTGGGATGCGCGTACTGCGCGCTGCAATCCGCGGCCGCAAGCGAGCCAAGCGCCGTTTCCACTCGGACAGCAGCCCCGCGGAATGCGGCGCCAGATTCGTCTCCGGCTGGGACTCCATCCCGCGGAATGCTCATCTTGTGGCTCGGCTTGGCGGCTTGCGCGTCAGCGTTATTTCTGGGCACGACCAACCAGCTTTGCAAAAACGTCGCCGCGGTGCCCCTGCTATGGGTCCTGCCGCTGGCGATCTACCTGCTCACCTTCACGCTGTGCTTTGAAAGCGACCACCGGTATTCCCGCAAATGGTTCCATCCCGCGTTCGCGCTGGCCGTGTTCCTTGCCGTTTTCGTTCTTTCCAGCGGCGCCCGGACGAACTTGTTCGCGCAAGTGGGCATCTACGCGTTTGTGCTGTTTGCCGGCTGCATGGTCTGCCACGGGGAACTCGCGCGACTCAAGCCCGACCCTCGCCACCTCACCCTATTTTATTTAGTCGTGGCGGCGGGCGGCGTGGTGGGCGGGCTTTTCGTCGGACTGCTTGCGCCGGCGCTGTTCGTCGGCTATTGGGAATATCACGTCAGCCTCTGGTTCGCCGTGCTGTTGTTCCTGATCGTGCTGTACCGCGACCGCACCTCCTGGCTCTACGGCACCCGCGTGAAAGCGCCGTTGGTGCTGCTCGCAGCCGCCGCATTGCTGCCCGAATGCATGGCGCTTGCGCTCAGTTTCAAGAAATTCCTCAGCGCCCTGCCGTTCGTGGGCGCCATCCTGCTGGGCATTTATCTTGTGCAGGGCAAGCGAAGGGATGAAAACGAACGGAACAACAAAATCGTTACGCTGGTCGGCTGCACGATCATTATGCTGATTCTTGCCGTTCAATTCACGATATTGGGCAGCGCCTCGCTCGGCAAGTTCACTTCCGTCCGCGATTTCTACAGCGCTCTCACCGTGGATTTGCAGAATGTTTCCGGTCCGGGCTGGGAAGCCTATTCCCTGCGGCACGGCGAAATCGTGCACGGCTACCAGTTTCTTGACGCCGGCAAACAGAGCATCCCCACCTCCTACTACGCCGAGGACGGCGGGCTGGGTCTGGTGCTTTCGCAGCACCTGGATCCGCCCGGGGCCTCGACGCCGCCTCCACAAAACCTCCGGATCGGCGCCGTCGGGCTCGGCATAGCAACCGTCGCGGCCTACGGCCGCACGGGAGATGTAATTCGCTTTTACGAGATCGATCCCCAGGTCGTTCAATTGGCGAACGACACCAGGTATTTCCATTACTTGAAAGATTGCCCCGCGCACATCGACATCGTGCTGGGGGACGCGCGCCTTTCGCTCGAACGCGAACTTCAGCAAGGCGCGCCGCAAAATTTCGACGTGCTCGTCATTGACGCCTTCAACGGTGACGCCATTCCGGTGCACCTGCTGACCCAGGAAGCGTTTCAGGTTTATTTGCAGCACCTGAAAAATCCCTCGGGAGTCCTGGCCGTTCATGTGACAAACACGTTTCTGGATCTTCGACCCGTGGTGATAGCCGCGGCCGAACACTTCGGACTCGCCAGCGTCGCGATCCATGCGAACAAGGACGCCCACATTTCCTACGCCAGCGATTGGGTGCTGGTTTCGCGCGATCCAACGCTCATCGACTCCGTCGCAGCCCGAGCGACACATGCCGTGAAACTCCAGGTTCCCCAGAAACGCCGCTGGACCGACGACTACAGCAATCTGTTTCAGGCGCTGGCTGCTCCGTCCGCGACGCGATAATCCTGAATTATTTTGCGGGACCGAACTGCCCGCCGAGTCCTAGGACTGTGTAAATTGTGCGCTGCGTAGAGAGATTTCACCCACCCGGCTACGGCCATTTCGATCCATAGGCTTTGTAGCCTATGAACCGAAAAGCGTTAACTTGGATCCAAGCATGGTATACATCTTGCTATCGTAATCCCGTCCCCGTCTCGCTCTCCCGCCGCCTTGCGTTCTTATGGCGCGTGGGGAGAAATGTCATCAAGAACAGCGTTCATGAACCGGCCTGCCTGGAATCTGGATCAATCGCGCGCGCGAGCGCGTGCGGATCTTGTTTTTTTCCGCGGGCCTCCATGGAATCGATCGCGAATAAAGGGGACACTCGACGATGGCGGCGACAATTCTGTTTGTAAGCCCTGACCCGTTTTACCGAGGCGCCTGGGAAACGCTGCTGTCGGGCCAAGGCTACAAGCTCTTTACCGCTTCCACAGCCGAAGCTGCTCTGCTCGCCTCCACCGCTCTTCTTCCGGATCTGGTTGTGCTGCACAGTGCGTCCGCCCATCAAGGATTTGAAGTTTGCCGCCGCTTAAAGTCCGATTCGCGCAACAGGCTCATGCCCGTTGTATTGATGATGGAAATGTCAGGTGCGGCGGACCTTTCCCGGGCCCGCGAGGCGGGCGCCAACGAAGTTTGGGAGCATTTTCGCACGCGTGAAGAATTACTTATGCGCGTACGTTCCATCCTCGAAGTGAAATCGGATCTGGACCAGCAAGCTGCCGACGTGATTGTTTCCGTTGCTCGAACCATTGAGGCGCGCAATCATTACACCCGAGGTCATTCCAATCGTCTCTCCAACCATGCTGTCCGGTTCGGAAAAAGCTTGGATCTCTCCGAGGACGATCTGAAGGTTTTGCGCCTTGCGGGCCTGCTGCACGACGTTGGAAATGTCGCCATCCCGGATTCGATCTTGCTCAAGCCCGGACCTCTAAGCCGTGAGGAAATCCGCGTAGTCGAGCGGCATCCGGTCGAAGGCGAACACATTTGCGCACCCTTGAGGACATTTCGGTCCGTTCTTCCCGTGATTCGCCATCACCACGAGCGGATAGACGGCAGTGGATACCCGGACGGACTTACAGGGGAACATATTCCCGCGATCGCAAAAATTTTCCAGGTCGTCGACATTTGCGATGCTCTGACCAGCAATCGCCCGCAACGCAGGGGGCTGCCTTTGCCCGCCGCCCTGACGATCCTGTACGAGGAAGTGGAAATGGGATGGCTCGATCCGGAATTGGTCACACATTTTGCGTCGCTCGTAGTGGGTGTCGATCAAGCCATGGCGCTCTCCCGGAGTTGCCGGTCCATCCCGATACAGCCGGGGCAATGGCGCAGACTGTCGTAGTTAGTAGCACAGCCACTCTTGGCTGTGCGGGTTTGTAGGCCATGGCCAGATTGCAAATGGACACAGGCACACGAGTACGCGCGTTCCGATTTCACTCCGGAAATGTCGAGGGCTGGGGTTAATTTCAGAATTGCGGTGTCGCCTGCGCCGGTGCGGACGCGAGTCGGATCTTATCGGAAAGTGAATACCACTCCCGAACCAAACGAGTAATTGTTTTGCAACCAGGCCGAAGACTTAAAGTGCGTTCCCAGATAGTCCGCCTGAACGCGCCAGGAAAGTGGTCCAAGCACCTTGACGTCCAAGCCGCCGCCGCCCATAAAACCAAAAGCGTTTCGGTTCCCCGATGTCATTTGAAGATGGTCCAGGCCCACCAGCAGATGAATCCAGGGTGTGTACCGCGAGGGGCTTTCCAGAGCGACATGCGGCCCGCCGCCAATAAACAAGGACTTCGCATTCACCGGGGTCGAAAATCCCGATGGGTGGCCGTCGAAACCGACCGCAACCGCCCCTTCAATCGAACCGGTAAGCCGCGCACCGGCGCCGGTCAGAGGGTCAATGATATGGTAGGTGAAGCTGGCATTCTCGCCCAGGTTGTGAAATTGAGTCCCGGATAAGTCGTAGTGCGTATATTGGAAGCCAAGTCCAAGTTCCAATGGTTTGTGATCGGGCGCCCAGATCTGGGCCTGGGCGGCAGGAGCCGACAAAGCCAACGAAAGAAACAAGATACCGCTAAACAACATCAGCAGCTTACGCATTCGATAGGTCCCCCCGGACCGAAAGATTTCACTCCAAGAAGCCTTCTCGGGTCCGATCGGATGCGCCGCCACCCGCCCAATTCTGAATACCGGGGCTAGCGCCGTCCACCCGCCCGGACAGCTTCCAAAGCATTATAAAGTAAGGGCGATACTCGATGCCTGAAAATATTCCAAACTAGCAGGCCGGGCCGTCCCCGGGGAGGTCTCAGTTTAGCAATACACGCCAAGGTACCTATGACCATGGATTCGGATTGACCCCCTGCCGCAATGAGTTTGCCAGCCCTAATCGCAGTATGCATTCAGCAGCAAGGTGCGCGACGATTCCAATTTCGCGCTCCGCCAATCAACTATTGCGAGGTGTGGCTGAGTCGCTTCGACCGGTGGAGTATCTGCTCCGCCAGAATTCCTCAATTTCTTCGAGAGTGCGGCCTTTGGTTTCGGGCACAACATAATAAGAGAAAATCCATGCCGCAACTCCGGATAGTCCGTACAGCCAAAACGTCCAGCTCGGCCCAAGCCGTTCCACCAGTGTCAGAAATGTCAGCGCAATCACCAGGTTCGATCCCCAATTGAAGGTTGCGGCGATCCCTTCGGCCGAATTGCGAATCTTCAACGGATAAATTTCGGAGATCAATAACCAGAAAATCGGGCCTAAACTGATCGCAAATGAGGCGACGTACGCCATCATGCTGATGACCGCAAGCCAGGCGAGCGCGCCGCTGTGGCTGGCCATGCGAAATACCAGTCCCAGAACTCCTAAAGTGATCACCATCCCCGCGATGCCGGTCAGCAACAGGGGCTTGCGCCCCGCGCGATCGATCAGCCGCATCGCGACGATCGTCATCAGCACATTCACAAGCCCGATTCCCGCAGTTGCCAGGATCGCGCCGGAAGCCGAGGAAATTCCGGCGGACTGGATAATCACGGGTGCATAGTAAATGACCGTGTTGATGCCCGTAATTTGCTGGAAGACCGCCAGGCCAATCCCGACAACCAGCGCGGGCCGGAGCGAGGGCTCAAGCAGATCGGAGAGCCGCCCTTTCTCCTCGGCGTGCGCCAGGCTTTGCTCAATTTCCAGAAGTTCCTTGTCCACGTCCGGCGTGCCCCGCACGCGCGCAAGCGTCGCGCGAGCGCTTTCGCGCTGCCCGGTTCGCAGCAACCACCGGGGGCTTTCCGGCAAGAACAACATTCCCGCTCCGAAAATTGCGGCGGGAACCAAAGCCAGCCCGAACATCCAGCGCCAACTCTGGATCAGCGCAAACGCGTAATCCACAATGTAAGCCAGCAGAATGCCAACTGTAATCGCCAGTTGAAACAGGGACACCTGCCAGCCTCGCGCATCCGCCGGCGCAACCTCCGAAATGTACACAGGCACCGTGCTGGACGATAGACCGATGCCCAGGCCGACGATGATCCGCCCTGCGACGAGCATTTCGGGCGATTGCGCGGCCGCGCACAATATCGCTCCCGCCGCGAAAATGATTGCCGTGGCGATGAGCAGCTTGCGCCGGCCAAAAACGTCCGCCAGCCTCCCCCCACCCAACGCCCCGACAGCCGCGCCTGCCAGCACCCCGCTGACGATCACCTCCAAAGCGAACGTCGACAGCGTAAAGTCTCGCCGGAAGAACAGTTCGGCGCCGGAAATTACTCCGGTGTCGTACCCGAACAGCAGGCCTCCCAATGCGGCAAACACCGCTGCCAAATACACAAAGGAACGGTCACCCGATTTCGATGGAGTGGAGTTGATTGGTCAATTTGTCTCCTGTTCTCCTGGCTTCGACCTTCTCCTCGGCAAAGTCTTGGTGAGCCACACCTTGGTTCCACAACTTGAATGAGCGCGCGGCTAAACCTCTTTCACCTTGTCCGGGATTTCCGAAATGGGCTGCTAGCTCCCGCATCCTAATTCTTCTCTTGCCCCCGGCACAATACAGTTCTCGCCGGAGAAAGCCGCAAGCATCGGCCGCTCACTCAGACTCGTCCACGCATCTCTGCCGAACCTTTATCGCCACTGTCTGATGATTCTATTTAGCGTTATCGGAATCAGGCTCCTCACCCGGCCTGATGAACCGAGTACCGGGACCCGGGTAACTAAAAAACTAGCTCTGGCCGCCCATTGTGAGAAACCGCGCAGGCTGCGAATATTCTCTTAGCCGAGTTGAACCATTCGATTCGACCAAAGACCCGGCAAACCTTTTGGGCTACGGAGGACACAATGGAACTCATCATGTGCTTTATGCTGGCTTGGTTCGCGGCTGCAGTTGTCTGGAACATGTGGGATTTCTTCAGCGGAGCCGAACTGTAAAAATAGCGTCCGACCGCTCTTTTTATCTGACTGAGGCAGCGCCAGAAAAGCAGTTTTGTAAGGCCCGTTGACCAGGCGGAATCCGGAAGTTACACGGCGGATCGCAGCCGAACCCGAATCGCGCCATAAAGAAATAATTCTCATGCCCGGTCTATTTCCACGCGGAATAAACCGGCTTTCCCACCATGAGCGCAGGATTCGCCCCGGCCCGCGGACGGAATTTCTCGGCGCGGCCGTTGTTGACCTCGGCAAGGTAAAGATTCCCTTCCTGGTCGACGCTCATGCCGTGCACATTCCACAGCGCGCCGGGCCAATCGCCTCCGCTACCCCATTCATACAGAAGATGCCCGTCCAGATCGAACTTGATGATCTTCGCGGTCATGCCGTCGGCGATCCAGATATAGCCGTCGGCGCCTTTGTACAGGAACTGCGGCGTAGACGGCTTGCCGGTGGTCCACTGATCGAGGAACTTTCCGTTTTCATCGAATATCTCGATCCGGTGATCGGAACGGTCAGTGACGAAAACGCGGTGACGCGGCAGATCGAACACCACGCCGTGCACGTCGTGGAAAGTGCCCGGGCGAGTGTCGTCCGGCGGCGTCGAGGGCGTGCCCCAGGCCATCAGGTATTTGCCGTCCTTGTCGAATTTCACTACGCGCGTGTTACCGTAGCCGTCGGTCACGTACATGGTGCCGTCGGGCAGCCAGTTGATGAACGTGGGCCGGTTGAAATGTTTGTCGTCTTCGCCCGGCTCGTATGGCGTCCCAAGCGTCTTCACCAGTTCTTTTCCGTCGTGCGTGAATTCATACACGGCGTGGCCCTGATCGTCCACCACCCAGATGTGCTTTTCCGGATCGTAGGGATTCATGGTGACCGAATGCGGCCGGCGCAGCATCTTGTCCCACTTCGTCCAGTCCTCGATCATGCTGCCGTTGGCGTCGACCACCACAATGCAATGCTCCCAGCGGGCGTCCACGCCCAGCTTGCCGCTCCACACCGGATTTCCCGCGGCCGTCACCGGCCCAACCGAGGCGTTGCGCCACGGCACTTGCGCCACCGGAAATGAAATGCTCGGGCCAACCGAAGGATAAGGGACTTCCTCGGGCCGTTTCAGGTTCGGGATTTCCCCGCGCTCAAGGATAAACACGCGATTGGGATTTTCCGCGTAGACGCTTTCCACCGCTCCGTACGTCCATTTCTCGTGCCCCGGCAGCGCAGTAATCGGCTTCGGCCAGTTAGGATCGACGGTGTAGGGCCCGTCCACATCCTGCCCCACGCGCTCGCCAGCCAGCGCCGCGGCTCCGTACCCAGGCTTGGCCTGCGCGTTCACGGAAATCATTTTGCTGGTGATGATCGCTCCCGCCACGAATCCAATGGCGATCATAACCAGCAATGCGAATGTAAGTGTGCGTCTCGTCATGAATTTTGTCCCCCGAACAAATTTCCCTTAAAATCCAGCCCGCCGAATTTCCGGAAGTTACTATACACCCGGCTGCGCACGTTCTTTCTGCCATGCTTTTGCCACGCCGTTGTGCGAAGCGGTCAAGGAACCTACGATTTGTCACGCGGAATTGCAGGATAGAAAATTCCGTTGTAGCGTCGGGTTCATTCCGAATTAATATTTCGATATGCGGATGGACCCTCTCGCTCAGCCCGCACACGACAATCACGCTCAAATTAAAGAGCCGTCACGCAATTGGTTTTACATCCTATCTCTCTCCATATTGGGCTGCTATCTGAACGCAGCGGTCTACGGCTTCCAATACCCGGCGGGCGCGGACTACAACTTCTTCCTGCCGCTGGCCAATTGGCTGCGCGACCCCTCGCTATATCCCGGCGACGCCCTTCGAGACGCTTTCCCGCATGTCCAGACGTTCTACTGGCCCGTTGTCGCCATGCTTTCCAGGCACTTCAGCACCGAACACATCCTGTTTGGATTTTTTCTCCTCACGAAGCTCATCTTTTTTGGAGTCGTGGGGCTGCTCGTGGCCGGCCGCGTGCGCAGCCGTGTGCTTGGCGCTTGCGTGGTCTCGGCCATTGCGCTTTCCGGTATGCTGAACGACCAGACGCCGATCGGCGGCACCATTATCCTGGATGAAGTGTCGGAGCACGCCGCGCTGGGGCTGGCGCTAGCGCTGCTCGCAGGCGTGCTGCTCGTGGAGCGCAGATGGCGCAGCGCGGCCATCGTGGCGGGACTCACGGTCTACGTGGACGCCCTGCATTTTGTGCATCTCCTCCCTGCCCTCGCGCTGTTCGTGATCGTGGATTGGAAAAATGAAAAGCGGGAAATTATCTCCGCGTCCCTGATTGGCGCCGGCGTCTTTCTTCCGTGGTTCCTCCATTTTCACCGGTCGTTCCTGCAAAATTATCCGGCAGGCTACATTTCGGACCTGTTGATTCTCTATCCTCTGCACATCACGCTGCGGTGGACTCCCGTCACCCAAATCCTGCAAGCGGCGCTGATTCTGCTCGCAGCCGCCTGCATGTGTTTCCTTGCCAGACGTGGCGGATTGAAAATCGAAAACAGGCTGGAACTCGTTGCCGTGTCCTACCTGATGGTCACGCTCGCGGGGATTCTTGCCGGATGGTTCTGGCTTACCCCCGGCATCGCCCGATTCATGCTGCCGCGCGCCGATTCCCTGCTCATTCCGTATGCCTTCCTGCTAATTCAATTGTACGGAGCGAGCCTGCTGGAGTCGCGGATCGCCCGCGAACCGCTGATCGCAAGCCTGCTCGCGTTTGCCTCCATTTCGCTGCCCCTCTGCAATTACCTGGCGATTCTTCTTTTCCCCGCCATGATTATTTGGCTGGGCGCGGGCCATCGGCTGGAGCGCTTCCTCCCAGACGTCTTCGGGCGATTCTGGAAATCCATTCCTGAGATCCATATGCCGCGAGCCGCGGTTGCGTTGTGCGTCATTGGAATTCTTGGCAGCTCTTTCTATTTAATTGATTCGGTGGATCAGCTGTGGACGATTGAGATTCCACCCACTGCGGAGGAGAGCGCCTGCTACGACGCGCAGATCTGGGCACGGGATCACACCCCGCGCGAGGCCGTTTTCCTGGTCCCGCCGGAGGGCTGCGGATTTCGTGTTCTTTCGCAGCGATCCAGCTGGGGCGAGTGGTCCGACGGCAACGCCATGTATTTTGATCCCGCATTCGCCAACACGTTTCGGAATCGAGTGGCGGCTCTCGATCAGGCGCCAGTACCCGAAGGCACCGGCATCGTCGATTCCGTGACGGAGAGATACAAAAGCCAGTCGTGGGACCGCATTCGAGCGCTGGCGAATGAAAATAAGCTCGACTACATTGTGCAATTCAGGAGCGCGCAGTATCCCGCGGCGCCCGCTTATGCAAACGCGATGTTTGCCATCTACAGGGCGCGGTGATCTATGAAAGTGGAAGCGTCCCGCCTGTCGCGGGTTCTTAGCGGCCCATGGGTTCAGGGTCGCGCCGTGCCGCCGTGCCTTCATTTCCCTTTGCGGCGATGCGGCAATCGCGATCCAGCAATTCTTCCCCGAACGCTTGATCGCCGCTTTCCTTATTGACCTGGTCGGAGAGCAGCACAAATCCTCTGGTCCCATCACTCCGCGTCAATGCCACGACCACCAGTGTGCGGTCGCCCATGTTTCGCGCCGCAGCCGGCACGTTTTCCGCCAAAAGGCGGAACGGGTTGTACGCGCTCAGGTTTTCTCCCGCTACCCACATGGCCGTGTAGTGGTGGCCAATCAGCGGAACGTTGAGCAGCGCCCAACGTTCCCCAATTTTCCTCTCATCCTTACGCAACGCCTCCAGGGCGCCGGCGCGGATGCAGGAAAGGTGGATGTGCAGTTGATCCTGCGAGCGGCTCACGGCCGAGTTGATGGCCAGGCCGATGCCGTCCCGCGGGAGCGTCTGGTGCACCGCCTCGCTGACCAATGCGCGAGATTGCCAGGCGTCAGCGAAATAATTCGCCGTGCGCGGATCGCGAACGGCAGGGCTCTCGATGCCGGAGATTCGCGTGGTAGGAGTAAGCAGGAACTGCGTGCCCCCTCTGGGATCCCGCAGTATCGCGAATCCGTTTTCGATTCCGCCGTCCAGGTTCACCTGCAGGCAGGGCTTTGGATCGTGAAACTGCGATTGGCCGGGAACGCACAGATTGTGGACCACTTCCCACAAGGTGTTGGGCGGCAGGTCTTTTAGAGCCGCGCCGACTGGGAACAAGAAAAACGCAGTGCACGCGCATGCCGCCACGATTGCCGCCGTACAGACAATAATCAGCCGGCCACCGAACCTGCTTCGACTTGCGTCAAGCGAGCGCATGAAGTTCATCCCACAACTACTTTCCAACGGATTGCAGGCGCGCACAAGAAGAAATTCCGCGCCGGTTGTGGCACCAATTTCCTATAGGAAGTCGAGTAGCACAGGCACTCTTGCCTGTGTGGTTTTCGCAATCGTAGTTACACCCATGCCGGAAATGTGTCCTACAAAAACTCACAGGCAAGAGTGCCTGTGCTACCCCGCGCAGAATCGCGCAATGTACGGTCAACGGAACACTCTCATCCATCGGCAAAGATTCACTTCGCCGTCGGCGCGGGCTCTCCTTTACCCGTATAGCGCAGCACGTAGAGCCCCCACTGCTTGTCGGTGACAAAAATATTGCCGCGCGTATCGACCAGAACATCCTCGGTCTGGTTGACCAGTTTGGTTTTGGGCATGACGCCAATACGCTTGGTGGGCTGCGGCGGGATGAACCACCCCACTTCCTGCGGCATCCGCGGATCTTTAATATTGAAAATGCGCAAGCCGGCGTTGAAATACGTGAGGTAGATCAGGTCGCCCTGCTTTTCCACGTCGGGCAGATGATATTCCAGGTTCGTGTTGTGCGGGCCGAAGCGGCCGCCTTTGTCGCAGAAATTCTTGTAGGGCGCGTCTTTGGGCGGCACGGGCAGCGGGAACATCGACATCAAGCGCGGGTGCGCGGGATTCTTGATGTCGATCATGGCCACGTGATCGAGCGGGTCGGTGTCGCAATTCTCGGCGCTGGTTTCCGAGTGCGAAAATAGCAGCGGCTTGCCAGGAATCTTCAGGACGTCATGCACGCCTTGCTGCCCGGCAAGGATGAACGGCGGACTCATGTCCAGGCGGCCGATTTGCTTCGGGTGCGCGATGTCGCTGATATCCAGGAGAACGATCGCCGGGCCGTAGCCCAGATACGCGATGTTGCCGTCGATGTAGGCCGGGCCGTGATATCCGGGATTGGTGGGCGATGGGCTGCTGTTGTCCACGATAGGCGGCTCGCCTACTTTTTGTCCCGGAAGCCACCAACGCGAAACCTCCTTCGGATTTTTCGGATCGCTGATGTCCAGAAAAACCAGAATGTTCCCCCGGTAGCCGGGCATGTTCGCCGACACGTTGACGTACTTGCCGCCCGGATACCCGATGCGGTGCGTGCCCAGCCCGCCCGTCTTCCACCGTGAGAGTTCCACCGGACTCACCGGATCGCTGATGTCCCACACAATCAGGCCCTCGTCAAAAGGCTTGCTGGCGTCGCCGCCCCAGCTGGGATAAAGCTGCTCCATGGCCGTGACCATGATGTTGTCGTGCAATTCCATCTGGATAGTAAAGGTGTTGTCCGGGCCGGGAATGTGCTTGACGACTTTGGGATTCGCGGCGTCGGTCACGTCGACAATCGTCCAGCCGCGTTCCCACAGGTGCGACATGTAGAGATACCATTTGTCGCCCGCGCGCTTGATCGCCAGCTTGAACGCGCCGTGACCATTCAATTCGCTGTAGCCAATCGGTTTCATGTTGCTGGCTTCCCAGCCCGCTGGAATCTTGTCGGCCCACGCACGGCTGGAAAAAGGAAGTGCGAACAGCGCCGTCAGAATGACGGCGCCGAAAGTTACACGCCAAAGCGAAGTTGTGATTGCCCGATTCATCCGTGATCCCCTCTTGTAGATTGAGCGTGTGGAAAATAATCGCGGGCGCCGAATCGTTTGCCCTCGGATTTCATCATACTACCGAAAAACATTGTCAGGCTCGCGAACCTCGCGCGGTGCCGCGTCTGCATCGGAAGGAAACGGCTGCGCGGGATGCCCGATTTATTTTGCCTGGCGAGACTTGATGTAGTTCGTCAGATTGGCGATTCGCAAATCGACTTGCGTCTTGTCCAGCCCGTGCATCTCTCTAAAGTCATTTCCCCAGGAAGGCATTTGGGCGGGCCCATGCGCGGGCAGCGTCACGCCGTTCCGCAGCACGTCAGCGACGTAGGCGTCGGGAAATCTTCCATTGTGGCGCTTGGCCAATTTGGTCAGATCCGGCGGCACCCTGTAAGGCGCGGGTGCAGGGCCGACTCCCTTCAAATCGTTTCCGTGGCAAACCGCGCAATGCTGTTTGTAGAGTTCTGCGCCGGAGGGAGATTTTGGGTGCGTCGACGCAGATTTCGGGGCTTGGTCCTGCTGCGCGGCAGGCAAGCCGGCTAACGATCCGAACACCAGACTCACGGCGAGAGCGTTGCGAATGGCTCGCATGAACATCAAGAGCCTCCACGAGAAATGCATGTTCCTGGTCATATTTGACGTCCGGCCGAACAGAATCCGGGACGAATGGCGGCGGCAATGATGTCGCTGGACTTGCAAAGTATACACTCGAAGCAGGCCGCAGGTAGCATGAGCGAAAATCAGGTCATCCGCCGTGGAAACTCAAGCACGTACTCTCCTGGACGTTCGCGCGAATGTGACCGCAAATTTGCAATCAAGCTCCGCGCCCTTCGTTGCCTGCCCGAAACACTGTTTGCGACCCAGGCAGACCACAAAAGCGCTGTCCCTTTGCACTAAGCGAAACCTGACCTCAAAAGTTCCGTCTTGTCCTTGCAGAGCCGGTTCTATATACTTGGTCCAGTCTTCGCAATTCCACAATGCAGTTCCCACTGTCGGAGGTGGGTCTTGCGCCATATCGAATTATCAGGTGCGGGTGCACCCGCGCAAAACGACTCATGTTGCCCTGCGTCCGCAAGGGCCAGAATCCGTATCACCGTGGTCATCCCAACTCTCAATGAATCTGCCCGGATTCGCACGACCCTGGAATCCCTCAGTTGGGCTGACGAAGTCATCATTGCCGATGGAGGCTCGACCGACCACACGGCGGAAATTGCCGGCGAAGCGGGAGCCAAGGTGATCGACGCTCGCGGAGGAACCATCGCCTCCCAGCGCAATGCGGGAATCGCGGCGGCTCGCAATCTCTGGATTCTCGCGCTGGACGCGGATGAGCGCGTCCCTGACCAACTGCGGGACGAAATCGCCGCCGTTGTGGACGCTCCGCGGCACCAGGCTTATCGCATCCGTTTCCGCAACTTTTTTCTCGGCCGAGAAATTCGACATGGCCGCTGGGGAAACGAATACCATGTGCGCCTCTTCCAGTCCGGCCGTCGATTCCAGCAGCGCAACGTCCACGAAACTCTGGAGGCGGTGACCGACGTTGGCTCGCTGCGCAGTCCTCTCGAACACAGCCCGTATCGCGACCTCAGCCACCAGATCGAGAAGATGGCCCGATACGCCCGCTGGGGCGGCGAGGACCTTGCCGTTCGCGGCCGGCGCGCCAGCGCCGCGGACTTGACCTTCCGCCCTGTCTGGCGATTCCTTCGCGAATACATTGTGTACAGCGGATGGAAGGACGGCCGCGCGGGTCTCCTGCTGGCATTGCTGAGCGCGTGCTCGGCGCTATTGAAGTACGCGCACCTTCAAGCGATCGAATGGGAATCAACGGCCCAAGTGAATCCGGCCGCGCAGCGCCTCCCGGTTCCTCATCCTCTTCAGGAACCGCCGCCGGCAGCGTTGCCAATTCTCTCGGATTTCTGAGCGCCAAACCGCCTTGCTGACCTTTCCCATCCTGACGTACCACAAGGTGCAGGCCATTCCGCCCGCGCCCGGTTATTTGTGCAATTACGTCCTCCCCTACCAGTTTGAACGGCAAATGGCGGCGCTCGAATCCTGGGGATACACGTCCATCACGCTGGAACAATGGGTCGAGATCCGCGCGGGACGCCGAAAATCTCCGAAACGCCCGATCGCGATTACCTTTGACGACGGCTATCGCTCCATTTACGAAAACGCCTGGCCCGTGCTGCGCCGTCATGGCATGACGGCGACCATATTCCTGGTCGCCGGCAGCATTGGAGAAACCAATCTCTGGGTCACGCACGAAGCGCAAGAGCAGCTCTTGAATCAAGCCGAGATTGCGGAGTTGTCCGCCTCCGGAATCTGCTTCGGCTCGCACACATTCACTCATCGGCCGCTGACCGCTTTATCTCAGTCGGAAGTCATATCTGAACTCACGCGTTCGCGCACGGCGCTGGAAAACCTCCTCGGCCGGCCCGTCACCTCGCTCGCTTACCCTTACAACAAGCACAATCGCTGGGTTCGCGCCATCGCCCGGCGCGCCGGATATCGTTCCGCAGTCTTGGGCCGCGGCAGGCTCAACGCGCGCTGGACCAATCCCCAAGCGCTGATGCGCATCGCGGTGGACACACGGACCACGGCCGAGGAATTTGAAAGCCGCTTCTGCCGCCAGCGGTTTGCGACTGGCCTCTAACATATTCTGGAAATGCAACCCATCGCCGGCGCATCCTCCGAAATCAAGCCCAATCAGTCACTTGCTGAAGCTTGGTGGGCTCGCCAGACAGCCCCGACCTCGTAACTCCATCTATTTCAGCCTTCCAGAGCAGTACTAGACACCGGGTACCCAAAATAATGACTCCGCCGAGCCATTGTCCCAAACTGCCCCAAAGGCGAACATCGGGTCAGCAAGGTGCGTCACTTAGGAGGACCACTTTGAACGGTCTCGATCTTCACAATCAGAAAAGCGTTCAACAGGGCCCGGGGACTCTTTGGAATAGCCTTCGCATGGTGATCCTGCTCGGACCCCCCGGAGCAGGCAAGGGCACACAGGCGCAACGCATTGCCGGGCAATTCGGGATGCAGCACCTGTCCACCGGCGACATGTTGCGCGACAACATTCGTCGCAACACGGAGCTGGCCAGAAAAGCGAAACCCATTATCGAACGTGGCGAGCTAGTACCAGACCAGATCATCCTGGGCATGGTGCAGGACTGGATTGCACAGTCGAATTGCGGAAACGGTTTCATCATGGACGGTTTTCCGCGAACTCTGCCGCAGGCGCGGGGGCTGGAAGGAATCATCCGTTATTACAAATCCAGGTCCACCACCGTGGTGAACATCGCCGTGCAGCCGGAGTTTCTGATTCGCCGGCTGACGAACCGAAGAATCTGCAAGATGCACGGCCACATCTACAGCCTGGTCGACCGCCCGCCCATCCGTGAGGGCATTTGCGACGCGGACGGCAGCGAGTTGGTCCAGCGCCCGGACGATAACGAGGCCGTGATCCGCGAGCGCATCAACACGTACGAATGTCACACACGCCCGCTCATCGACTATTACTCCGCTCGCGGCATGCTGCGAGAGGTGCAGGGCGTGGGCGATCCGGACGTCGTCATGACGAACATCATGAAAATTCTCGACAAGGACCATGCGGTGAAATGAACGGTTGCCGGAACCGGCGCATCCAGCGCCGGTTTCCGGCATCCCTCAGGAAGGTAATTTTCCGAGGAGGTGCTCGTTTTGGACAACTTCGCTATTCAGAATCAAGGCAGCGCAAATCAGAGACTCTGGCAGGCCGTGATCAGCAGCGCGCTCCTGGATTGGGTGCGCGGCCCGGCGCGAAACAAGGAAAAGGCCGAGTACTTTCTTTTCCACGACGAGGATGACTTCCCGTTCGTGTGCCGTTCCGCCGGTCTGAACCCGGAATCGGTTCGGGAATCCCTATGGTTGATCCGCGCCCAGGCGGTTGTCGATACGAGATCGAACGCCGCTTAACAGGAAGCCACCGGCGATCGACTACGTGCAACGATCCGGTTCGAATCCTGCCCGAAAGCCCTGATCCGTACTCCTGTCGGAATGGCGCTTCTACCCTCCCTTCAATGGGCTCGATACCCAATCTCCCCCGAACGGTTTCGTCCCCTGCTGTTGTTGAATCGGATCAATCCTGTTTTTCTGTTTCTCCGCTGGAGGCGGAAACATATTAAAATCGGCTTTCTTCGATACTGAGTTCGGGGGAAATAAGAATTGTCCACGATCGAACGACGCCGCGCCGAGAGATTCAATTTCGGGATGCCCATTACTGTTTGCTGGACCGTCGGTTCCGACCGCCGCAAGGCCCAGACTATCACCCAGGATGTGAGCGCCGGCGGGTTGTACTTCTATTTGCCGGAGGCCATCCCGGATGGCACCGAAGTGGAAGTCGAGATGACTCTGCCCACGGAAATCAGCCTGGGTGCTCCGGTAAGAGTTCGTTGCCAAGGGCGCATCCAGCGATGCGTTCTGAAGGACGGGGAATCCGCAGGGATGGCTACCAAGATTGAAAAGTACGAGTTCCTATCCGAAAACCAGGATGTCGCTTAGCCCGCGTCCCACCAAACCCCTTCCGTACCCGTGGATTCTCGCGCCCGGAGCATTCTACCCAAAACAAGATTCGTCCGAAGTCGGTCAGGTTGGGCTTGCGCCGGATTAGGGCATTCGGCACACGAAATTTTCGGCCTGATCGGTGCTGCCGCTACCTTTGTATTGTGCAATCTGCGGATACGGGCACAGCGGACGCGTCCGAACCACGCTGCCTTTCATGATCTGTGAAGCGACGATCTCGGCGGGCGCCGCGCCGCGCTCCCTCCATTGTTCCATCGCGGTCAGCGTGTCGAACACGTTGGGGCCCTCGCCGCCGCCGCAATGTCCCATCCCCGGCACCATGTACAGCCGCACGGAATCCTCCACCTGTTTCTTTCCCAGCGTCTTCTCCAGTTCCTCATAATATTCCACCGACGATAGCGGCGCGACGTTCTGGTCTCCCCAGCCGTGATAGATCAGCAATTTGCCTCCACGGCCCGCGAACGGTTTCAAATTCGCCGATGCCGGGCTGATCACGCCGTTGTCGGCCTTTCTTGCCGCGGCCAGGTCCCGGCCGATGTCGAGCGTCCGGTAATCCCAGTTTGGATCCTGGAACACGACGTACTTGAACAGGTCGCCGGCCATCACCAGCGGCCCGCTGACCAGATTGGCCCAGCGCAGTTCGCTGCCGGGCTCGAATCCGGGAAAAATCTCCGCGCCCGTCTTCGGATCGTTCACCGGCGCATAAAATCTTTTCGTCGTCCCCACCTGTGCCTGCGTCAGGCAATCCGGGCCGTCGGCGCCTTTGCACTGCGTTACCGCCGGATCGAATTTGCATCGCGTCGGATCGCTGATGATTCCGTCCTTCACGCCGTCGCGCGCGTCGCACGCATCCAACGCGGCCTGGTGCAGCACCGAAAATTTTTCCGGCGGAATCCTGCCGTCCGGATTGCGCAACAGCGCCTGCGCCGCCGATACGAGTTGAAAACTTTCGGCAGTGCGGTCGTAACCCGGAGCCCCGGCAACGATGCCCTCGAAATCGCCGGGAAAACGTTGCGCTTCCGCGAACGCCTGCCTGCCTCCGCCCGAACATCCCGTGAAATACGATAGCCGCTGCGCGCTCCCGTACAGCACGGCAATCACGGTTTTGCTCTCGACGGCCGTTTCGTGAATCGCCCGATAACCGAAATCGATCACCTTTTCCGGATGCCCCAGGGCAAAGCTCGCGCTGCCTCCCTCGTGCCCGGTGTCGGTCGACGCGGTGGCATACCTGCGGCGCAATCCTTCAGCAAGCGCGCCGTATTGAATTTCGCCGTTCCAGCCGCCGTTGCCCACCTCCTGGAATTTGCCGTTCCATCCGGAAAGCGGCAGCCAGGTTTCGGATTTGATGTCGGAATCGGACGACGGCGTGATGGTCAGCGTGACGCGGCAGAACGCGGGAAGGTCGGCGAATCCATCGCCCGCGCCCGCCGGAGGTTTGAATTGCCCCGCCGGTACTGCTTTCGCGGAAGTCACGCGCGCGTTCGGCAGCGCGAGCGATGCGAGTCGCGCGCACGCGGCCTCGTCCACCGATACGCGCGGCGCTGGCGCTTGCGCTTGGACGTTTCCGCCCACGTATACAAGCCCCCACAACAGCATGCCGAACATGACGGCGGCCGCGGTCCTCATCATTCTCCACCACCTGTCTTCTTGCTTGAGATCGCTTCGCAACCAGCTCCGGCAATCCTTCGAGGGGGCGCGTTCACGGGATAATGCGTTCGCCGAATCATCCAGCCTTGCAAATTTTATTGGGATCGTGCATGGCAGGTGAACACGAACGCCGGCGGCAAGTTGCGCCAAACGATCTTCGACTGTACGGAGCCGAAATATCGGCTGAGCAAGGGCCGCAGATTCAACCGGCACAGCCGTCCGCCCACGAATTGCATGCCGTGGATGTACTGAAACTGGGTGAATACGGATTTGTGGTGCAGGAACGGCGAGAGCCGCTGAAATAACGCCTGGCGGTCGTCTTCGGGCATAAACGCCAGCCCCAGCGACGATATCACCGCGTCCACTTTCTGGATGCCTCGACGGCGAAGTTCCGCGTCTAGGTTCTCCGCGCTCGAATTGATCAGGATCACGCGGGGATCCGTAATGCTCTGTTGCAGGCACTCAAAAAAGCGCGGATTGATTTCAAAGACCAGCAGCTTGGCGTGCGCCGGCAACTGCGCCAGCAGCGCGCGCGTGATGGCTCCGGTGCCGGCGCCCAATTCCAGCGCCACGCGTGTCCTTGCCAGCGTCCGCGGCTCAAGCATCGCCGTCGCCAGATAACTCGAACTGGGCGAAATCGCCGCGACCGTCTGGAAATTAACCAGCGCTTCCGCTACGAATGTTTTCAGACTCATGGTTGTCGATCACCCAAAGATGTGCCACCGAATCCGTCGGAATTTTCTTTCTGAACCGAACACCCTGATCCGCCCGAGGCCCTGCTGCGATGCCCGGAACATTCTGCCCCATCGGCTGAGACATCGCCAGCCATCTTCCGTTCGGATGGCCATAGTCTACCCCCACAACGGGAAAGACGCGGAGTTATTTCACGCGGGTGAGCAACGCAACATATCCGCACAAGATCATGGCCACCGCGCAGACGATGCATTTCATGCGCGTGGGACTATCGGGACAGTGCTCGCGGTGCAGAGGAAGGGGCGACAGCCAGGCGCGCGGCGAATTCCATTTCGACTCCGGAAGTTTTCGCCTCAATTCCAGATTCATGACGTACAGATAATAATTGCCCAGCACGAAGAACAACGCCGACGCCGCCAGAAACAATGCAGACAATCCCCGCCATGGCGCGCCGCTCACGGATTCCCTCTCCTCGGCGCGATCGAAAAGTATTTTCCAAACGTGTGTCGCGTCTCTCGTAATTTTATCCAATTCCTGCATCGCCGTAAGCATCGAAAAGGTAACGAGAGTAATGGGACCTCGACCCGCGTGTGCCGCGAATCAGCGGTGTCTAAAAGCAGACGAATGTCGTTTCACATTCTCAATACGGCCGGCGAATTCTCGGACGTGAAATACATGGATGCCAAACTTGCCAATGATGTGCCTTCCTCGATGCCGATGGCGCAAACCGCATTGCGCTCGCCCCCGGCCAACTTCCATCGAAGCGGCGCAATGCAACAAACTTTTCGGGCGGACGGCCGTGCAATACTAAAAGTTGCCGGAATTCTTTGACGTTTCCACCCATGTCCCGATCATTGCCGATGGACAAAAAGATCCGCGCCACCACATAAGCGCGGGCGCAAGCGGTCCCCAGCGATCACGCCACTTTGCCCGTCTTTTGCCTCAAATAGCGCCGCGCCCTGATTTGGCACCCTCCGTTGGTCCGCGGCATCCAGCGTTCTCAGCACATCCTTTCCACTACTTCAAGCCGCCGCGCACCGGTGGGAACTGTCAGGGACGTGCATGCGCACAGATTTTCAACTTTTGGGCGCATCCCTTCCCGGATGCGGCCTCCCCTCTTCAACTTAACTTTGCCTATCTATCTGATTGCACACAACTTAAACAAATATTAGCCAGCCCCTAATTCACCCGTCTCCGTGGACTTTCGATTGCACCTAGCTTGTGTGTCATTTGGGTGCGCCGATTCCGCCCCCTAGGAAACGTCTGCTGAACATGTCCACGGCCCCTCTACCCACCGGTCAACCCTCGGAAAAGAAACTTCGCAGCCGTCCGCCTCGCCAGAAGATTGAAGCGCTGATGTACATCGACCTGGGCCTGGAAAACGGAGGCTTCCCGATTAACCTGAGCGAAGGTGGAATGGCCTTTCATGGCGTCCGGGCGATGCGCAAAGATCAGCCGCTGCAGATCAAATTCACGTTGCCCGGCCTGCGCACCTGTGTGGAATCGGCCGCGCAAATTGTCTGGCTGAACGAATTGGGAAAAGGCGGCGGCCTGCAGTTTATAGACATGCCGGAAAACTCCGCGCGTCTGCATCCGGGAATGGCTCTCCCTACAGACATCGGTCCGCAACCTGGCGGATACAAATCCTCTGGCGCGCCCGACGGTCGAAATGAAAAAATTCGAACCTGTCGCCGGCCATCCGTCCGGTAACGCGGCGAGATTCGCCCGGCGCGCAATATCTATTCGAGGGCCGATTGCGGCGTCCCAGACATTGCCTTCCGCCGCGGCAGAGGCAGCGAAAATAATTCCGCGCCGGAAACGCGATGCCGCTCGCTGCGCGTCCCGCCGATTTGCCGCAAACGGCCGGTTTCCGAAGCCCCCTCTTGAAGCCCGAGGCCAGAAGTCTGTGGAGCGTTTCCTTTCCTTTTGTGCTGGTGACGGGCCTGGGTGTCGCGGCCTTCCTGGGGATTGCCTCCTATCAACTCCACTGGAGTTTCGATGTTCCGGCGGCGATCCCGAATCCCGCTCCGCTGTTCGGCGATTTGATGTCCGCGAATCTGCCCCGGCATTCGCCGGAAAGACAACACAGGAGCGTCGCCGCCCAGCGTCCCATCCAGCTTCGCTTCGGCGGACTCCCCGGCCGCCGCCCCGGCAAACGATTCGCTGGATGCGCCGGCAATGGACGGCTTCACCGAATATGCAGTCCCGGATGCGCCTCCGGCCAGGAAAATCGGTGCCGCTGAAAATGAAACCTCCGCGCACCGTGACGCGCCGCTTCGGAGCAACCGCAGGACACATGACCGCGAGCCAGATGCAGAAAGCTCCCACCGCCGACATGGCGCCTCCCGCGCTCGCGACTCCGGCGAAAACGGAGGCGGCCATTCAGCTTCCGGCGCCTGCCTTCTCAGGTTGCCCCGCCTGCGCCGGCTCCGCATGAGCTAGCCGCGCAAAACCCCGTACTTCGAGGCCGCGCAACTCATCTCGCGCAAGAGTCCGGTTTATCCGGCCGCTGTGCGCGGCGCGGGCTTCTTCGGATCGGTGGAATTGCATTTCACGATCGGCGCGGACGGCGCCGTGCATGATGTGACCGTGGTAAAAGGAAATCCGCTGCTGGGGCGCGCCGCCGCCGAAGCCCTGCAGTCCTGGCGCTACAAGCCCGCGCGCCGCGACGGCGTCCCGGTCGAGTCGGAATCCAGCATGACGTTCGTCTTCGATTCCAACTGACCGGAACTCGCGCGCTCCGCAAACACTCAAGTCAGAAAGACTTCGCCCGGAAGCGTGGAAATCAGAATCAGGAGAAAGACCACCACAATCGCCCCAAGCAGGAAGTTAACCTGGCGGCGTTGCAGGGAAATGCGTCCCGCGGCGTACGATTTGCATTTGGCGCCGACGATCCAGTGCAACACGATCAGAATCGCCACCAATGCCAGCTTGATATGCAGCCAGCGCGCGTGCAGGTAGTACGATTTGTTGCTCGCAACCAGCGCGATCCCCGCAAGCAGTGTAAGCAAGCGCGCCGGGATCGGCGATCCCACGCAGGAAAATCTTCTCCAGCCCCGCCAGAGCCTCGCGCGCCGCCGCGGCCGTTTCCCGCGTGTGGCGCGAGAGCACCACGGTCGATACCAGCAGGCCGCTCACCCAAAACACCAATCCGAAAATATGCACCACCAGCGTCCAGGCCACCATTTTGGTTTTTACCTTTGCGACATCCTATCACCGTTACGGATTGTCATGGAGACGCCTTCTCTCCAGGCCGCGCGGCCGGCCTCAACACGGTTTTGAATTTCGGGTGCCGCACCCTTGCGATTTTCAAGGGGGCGGGTTTAGATCAACCACACACGTTGGTGTCCAAGGGCTAGAATCTTTCCCGCCCTTTTAACGCGGCGCAAGATTCCGCGTGGAGGAAAAACCAGTTTCCGCTCCGGCCGCAATTCCGTTGAGTCAAAACCAGCGCAAGCGTATGATTCGCCGAACCGCTGCATGGATTGCAAGTTCCCGCATGGAGGAGTTTACGTGACAAAGGTCATCGCTTCCCGCATGGCCGCCGAAATCGAAGGCGAGTTCGTCGTCTTTCTTATCGGCATGAGGGTTAACAAACCCTGGAAGCTGCACAAATGGCTTCCCATGTTTATCGCCATGCCAAAAATGCTGAAGGAACTTGAAGCCAATCCCGACTCCGGATTCCTGGGCCACAGCGGGCTCGGCCGCGTCATCGTCCAATACTGGCGCTCGTTCGAGCACCTGGAAAACTATGCGCGCGCCAGGGATAAAAAACACTGGCCCGCATGGGTTGAATTCAACCGCCGCTTCGGAAACTGCCGCGACGACGTGGGCATCTGGCACGAAACCTACATCGTCAAGCCCGGCAACTACGAAGCCATTTACAGCGGCATGCCCCCGTTCGGCCTGGGCAAGGTCGGCAAGCTTGTCCCCGCAAGCGGAAAACGCGAAGATGCGCGCTCGCGGATGACCGCCGTCGCGCCCCAGTGATCGCCCTGTAAGTGTGGCGGATGGGCGGCCTCAATCTGGATTCACGTTTCGGATGCGACACCCGCCAAATCCGGCCAAGCTCGCTTCCCGCATCATGACCTTGCACATCTCGATGTGATTTTCCACTTTCCGAGAACTCCGTTCATGAGACACTGAGAGCGACATTAGTGTTTTGCAGCATCGCTGTTGTCTATTTTGAATCATTGTCCGACCTTAACCATTTTCTTGCTGCATTGTGTGGCAAGATCACGGAAAGGATTATCGTAGTAATTCGAAAGACTAAATCTTGTGAAGGTGGGACATGGTGTGGCCTGCCCGCTTAGCATTCGCTTTGCTGCTTTTCACTGCGCCCGTGAGAGCACAGGTTCTTTCTGCCCAAGATGTGCTGCCTGACAAGCCCGCCCCGCGAGGCAATTTCCTCACCCGGCCCTTCTACGACAGCCATGTGGCGGTCCTCGCGGAGGTCAACGCTGGCGCAGCCCTCTGGGACGATATTGCGTCCCGAAGAATTATTGAACGTGGCGGGTACGAGAGGAATCCCCTCATGCGGCCGTTCGTGCACAATTCCGGCACACTCGCCGTCGAGACAATCGGCGAAGTATGGCTTGTGGCCTTCGTCGCGGATCGGATGAAGCACTCACCCCACCCTGTCCTGCGCAAGACTTGGTGGCTGCCGCAGACCCTCAACATTTCCGCAAAAATTTATGGAGGAATCAACAGCACTGCGATCCTTAGCCGAACCCGATGAAGTTCGCACTGACGTGGCGGTTCTGTTCTCGGCCAATATGGGAGCGTTCTTCGACATTCCCACAAAGTCGCCCGGCAGGCGCTATCCCAGTCCATCAAAAGCCTCACCGCGATGATTTCTGACCCAGAAAAATTATATGGCGGGGGCCGCCCTTCTTCCACCGGCCACGAACACGCTGCACATGGACCTCGAACCCTCCCATGCCCAAGCGCTTTTCGAATTTGCGATCTTCCTGGGCAGCCCACACGGCCAGCACGCCATCCAGCTTGAGGGCCGCGCGGGCGGCGGCGATTCCGCGAGTGCTATAGAGCCCGTCGTTGTTCGCGGCGGAAAATGCTTCAGGTCCGTTATCCACGTCCAGCAGCACGGCGTCGAACTTTCCGGGACTCGAACGGAGAATCGCTCCGACGTCACCGGTTTCAAGGCGCACGCGCTTGTCGTTCAGCGGGTGCCCCGCCAACGGGCCGAGCGGGCCGCGATTCCATTCGCACCACCGCGGGCACCAGTTCGGCGACGAACACCTTAGCGCCAGGCGGGAGCAGATCGAGCGTTGCGCGCAGCGTGAAACCCATTCCCAGTCCGCCGATCAGCACGCTGGGCCGCTCAAGCGTTCGCGCCCGTTCGCAACCGAAGGTTGCCAGCGCGTCCTCCGAGCCGTGCATCCGGCTGGACATCAGGATCGCGCCGTCGGCGAGCAGGATGTATTCGTCCGCCGCGGCGCGTCAGCTTCAGAGCGGTCCCGTCCGGAGAAAGCGTTTCGCCAAGCAACTCGAATGGCTTCATGAGTGTGATGGTACAGGAAAGGAAATGCGTATACAAAAAAATGGACCGCACACCGCCAAACCTGGTTCAGATTGATTGTCAGCGCCAACGAATTCCACATTTCGGTAACTGACCCACTACCTCTCGGCCAACTCCCCCTTGCCACCCGCCACGTCTTTGTTATAGTCGTTGCGTTGTTCGCATCCATCCGGATGGGACCCGCGCGACAGCGCCCGCGCCCCCAGACCGCGGCGAGCACCTTCCCCCATTGCAAGGAGACTTGTGTGCGCGTTCTGACTCCAACTGAAAATCATCGTCTCAATGAATTGATCGGCTTTCTGGGCGTGACGATTGCCGTCCTGATGGCGCTGTCGCTGATTTCCTACAGCCCTCACGACCCGTCGTTCAACGTTTCGGCGCAATCGCCGGACCTCCATTCCGCCCGCAACTGGATTGGCCCGGTTCGGCGCCTATCTCTCGGATCTGCTTTTCCAGGGATTCGGCTACGCCGTGTTCCTGCTGCCGGTGGGCATGTTTGTGCTGGGCTCGCAGTGGTTCCGCAGCGAATCGCTGGAATCGCCCGGCATCAAGATTGTGGGCTACTCGATGCTCGTGCTGATGGTTCCGGCGTTGCTGACGCTCGTGGCACGTTCCGGAAGTCCGCGGCGCGATTCCCCCCGGGGGATTGCTGGGGCATCTGGTGTCGCGCGGGCTGATCGCCGCGTTCAACACGATCGGCGCGAACGTGGTGGCCATCGCCATTTTCTTTGTCGCGTTATTTCTGACCACGAAATTTTCCTTCATCGAAACGCATCACACGCTGCGCGGGCCGCTCGGCAAATTGAATTTCATCGGCCCTCTGAAGGAGCGCTACTACAACTGGCGCGAGGAGCGCGAGCAGAAACTCGAGCAGGAGCGCATGCGCAAGCGCCTCGAACAAATCAAGAACGAAGGCCGCCCGCCGATCCCCGAGCAGGCCATGGCCGAAGTCGACGCCAGCGCCACCATTGAGCAGGAAGAACGCGACAGACGCCCGCCGCAAGGAATCCGAACGCCCGCACACGATCGTGTTCAGCAGCCCGGAAGAGAAGAAATCCGCTCCGAAGAATTCCGGATCCCCGCGCATCGCCAAGGGCGCAACGTCGTTCCGTCTTCCTTCGCCCGATCTGCTGCGCCCGGCGCCGCACAGCGAAAAAATCGACGAGGACGAACTCAAGGAATGCGCGCACGCCATCGAGCAGAAATGCCAGGAGTTCGATATCGGCGGCCGCATTACGCAGATCAATCCCGGCCCGGTCGTCACCACGTATGAACTCAAGCCCGAGGCCGGCATCAAATACAGCCGCATCACGGGCCTGGCCGACGATCTTTGCCTCGCGCTGAAGGCCGAGTCCATCCTGATCGAGCGCATCCCCGGAAAATCCACCGTCGGCATCGAAGTGCCCAACGCGCACCGCCAGACCATCGCGCTGCGCGAGCAGATCGAATCGGCCGAATTCGTCAATTCGCCGTCGAAGCTTACGCTTGCGCTGGGCAAGGACCTCATCGGGCGCAACCGCGTTTCCGATCTCGCCCAGATGCCGCACTTGCTCATCGCCGGATCGACCGGCACCGGCAAGAGCGTTTTTCTCAACTCCCTGATTCTCTCCATGCTCTACAAGGCCATCGCCGGACGAATTGAAAATGGTGATGATCGACCCGAAGCGCCTGGAGCTCGGCCTGTACGAAGACATCCCGCACCTGCTGGCGCCGGTGGTTACCGATCCGAAAGTGGCGTCGAACGTGTTGCGCAACGCCACGCGCGAGATGGAATCGCGCCTGAAGCTGCTGGCCGAGCGCGGCGTCCGCAACATCGATCAGTACAACCGCACGTTCCAGAAAGGCCAGTCGCTCTCGCTCTTTGACGACACGGAAGGCTCGGAGCACAAGCCCCTGCCCTACATCGTCATCATCATCGACGAGCTCGCCGACCTGATGATGGTGGATACCAGCAACGTCGAGGAATCCATCACGCGCCTGGCGCAAATGGCCCGCGCCGTCGGCATCCACCTGATCCTGGCGACGCAGCGCCCGTCGGTGGACGTCATCACCGGCCTGATCAAAGCCAACTTCCCCGCGCGCATTTCCTTCCGCGTGGCCAGCAAAGTCGATTCGCGCACGATTCTCGACGCCAACGGCTCGGAATCGCTGCTCGGCACGCGGCGACATGCTCTATCTCCCGGCCGGATCCGCGCGCCTGAACCGCATGCACGGCCCGTTCGTGACCGAGGACGAAATCACCGCCGTGTGCGATCACTGGCGCGCGCAAGGCAAGGCCGTCTACAACGAGCGCCTGCTCGAAGCCCCCCGGGAAGACAGCGCCGACGGGCCCGGATGGCGAGCCCGGCGGCGAGGAAGTCGACGACGCTCTCTACCAGGATGCCGTGCGCGTGGTCTGCGAAGCGGGCCGCGCCTCCACGTCCACTCTGCAGCGCCGCCTGCGCATCGGCTACGGCCGCGCCGCGCGCCTGATCGACATCATGGAAAAAGACGGCATCGTCGGCCCGCCCGACGGCACCAAGCCCCGCGAAGTCCTGAAGGCCAAAGACTGGATGCGCGAGGTCGACCGTCATTGCGGTGAAGGTCGGAGTTGGAGGCCGAATTGGAAGTATGAAGGTCGACACTTGGCGATAAGCGCAGGAATCAGCATCTAATTTCCTTGGCCTCCTTGACTTCCCTGCACATCCTTGCCTCCGCATTACCTCCAGATCATTTGACACGCTCTCACAGCGCGCCCGTACAATCCTTTGGCTACACCGGTGCCGGGGTAGCTCACCGGTAGAGCGCGGCCCTGAAAAGGCCGGCGTAGGGAGTTCAACTCTCCCCCCCGGCACCACTCACTTCTCGCGAAATCCTGCAATGCAAGTGATTTTTCATCTTCAAGTAACGCTTTTCAACGTATATTTTGCCGGTCATAAGCACTGCATTGTGAGCAGATCGGCTGCGCATGTTTGGCATCTGGAAACACCCCGTTCCATTTTGGTACTAACGTACTGTTACGGAACATCTCCTCCTGCCTCTAAAACGTTCCCGAGCGCGGAACCACTTGCGGAAGTGGAGACCGGCTTCAGAACGAACTTAAATTCTCAAGCAGGTCCTCTAGGAGGATTGATGCGTGGATTGAAGAAGCAGATGTGGTTTAGTGGCAGCCGCGATCGCGCTCGTCATGTTTGTTACGCCGGCTTCCCAGGCGCAGGCCATCAATTCCGGCCCGACGGCGGTTGCACTGACCGCCACGCTGGCCGAGTCCCTGACTCTGACCGTGGCGCCGACAGCGGTGACCTTCACGCTGGTCCCGAGCGGCACGGCCAATGGCAATAGCACCGGTGTCCATCACCACGACCTGGGTCCTGGGAACGGACCCGCACCAGCCTGATCACCTACGCCTACTTCACCAGCACCACGGCCCTGACCGACGCCGGCACGGACATTATCCCCACCTCCAAATTTAACGGCAGCATCAACGGCGGCGCGTATTCCGCGTTCACTGGCGGCGCCGGCCCGTTCGGCGTCAACAGCAAACAGTCTACTCACCACGGCGCGCTTTGCCGCCGGGCAGTTTAACGGCAATCACACCGACACGCTCGGCCTGCAGATCGACACGACCGGTTTGAACCTGCCCGCGGGCACCTACACCGGCACGCTGAACATCCAAGCCCAAGCCATCTAGTCCAGCAAGGAACGTAAAGCGAATGCCCTGCGGCAGCAGGGCTTTCGCCGTGCTTATGAGCGGGTCCTGGCTCACGCAAGAGATGCCCGGGACCCGCTAATTACTTCGGCTCGAGGCAGGGCAATCGGCAGCCAAGATGAATAATCCAGCACAAATTCGGAATGTGGGGCAGGGAGAGCCTGTGCGGCATTGCGGAAAGGCTCTGGCTGTCCTGCTTCTGTGCCTGGCCACATCGGTTGGCGGCGTCGGCGCAAATCAATTCGCCTGTGGGTCCCGTCGCCCTGGCCGCAAATTTGCCGTCGTCACTGACGGTAGCGCGACGCCGGGACTGGTGAACTTTCACTCTGGTTCCCAGCGGCATATCGAACGGGTCGGCGGCGGTCAGCATCACGACCACGTGGTCGCTGGCCACGTTTATTTCGCAGTCTGAGTCTGTACGCGTATTTCACGAATCCCGCGTCCGCCATGGCCGATGCCTCGGGCCACAATATCCCCGCGGCCAATGTGTCCGGCAGCGTGAACGGCGGCGCGTTCGGCGCATTCACCGGAGCAGCCCGTTCGCCGCTACCAGCAGCGTGACGCTTTTCAGCCGGTTTGTCCTGGGGTTCAACATCCCGCAATCGCGGACCGACACTCTGAATCTGCGCATCAATACGACGGGTTTGAGCCTTGCCCCCGGCAACTACGCGGGCCTGCTGGTGATCCAGGCGCAAGCGATTTAGAAATCGTTTTCAGGACGAAAGGTCCCTTGCTCAGGTGTGGGCAAGCGAAAACGGCAGTCAAGGATCTTGCCGTAGAAACGCTGCGAATCAAAAATACTGGGGGAATTCCGTGCGACATCTGCACCGAGTTGTGCTTTGTTTGCTTTTTCTGGCGCCCGCTCTTGCGGCCCAGACCATTTCGCCGGTGATCGTGGAATTCCGCGAAAAAGCGGCCGGCCGGTTTCAAATCCACAACGACACCGATTTCCCGCTCACCGTCGTTCTGGAACCCCACAGCTTTAACGTGGATTCGGACGGCAAGCCGACGTTTGTGACGTTGTCTCCCGACATTCACCTGGAACTTTCCACCACGAGCTTCCGCGTCGGCCCCAAGCAGGATTATTACGTGTTTTACAAGGCCAGCGCGGACAAGCTGCCGAACTGGTTCTGCGTCTACGCCAACGTTACCGGACCGCACACGCAGGAAGGCATTCAAGTGAGGCTTGAACTTCCTCACACCGTCTATCTGCTGGGGAAAAAGCCCGGCCAGGCAGGTGACATCGCCTGGGTGCAAGCCGATTCCACTTCGGATTCCCCTAAACCGAAAATCGTGGCCGCCGTGGAAAATCACGGCACGGACGTTACCCGCGTCAGCGAGGTTGAAGTCACTTCCGCGCACCGGCAAGCAAATCTATGAAGGCTTTCCTCTATTTCCGGGGCAACGCCGGAAAATTGACCTGGAGTGGGACCAGCCCGGCGTCCCGCAGCACATCCAGCTGAAGTTCGAGCACTTCAAGTCCGAGACCGACTTGCATGCGGCGGCTCACTAGAGCCGCATTCAGAACGCGGGGACGGGTCTCGCTGCCCTGCTGTGCGGTATTTTTCTGTCTGGAATTGCGCGTCCAGCCAGGGCGCAGGTCATTCAGGCCACGGGCGGAACGTCAAATCTGTTTAACGCCACCGGCGGATCGCTGGAATTGCGCGGCGCGAATTTCACGGACCGTTTCGATCTCGGCTACAACGGCAAGATGCGCGACCGGCTTTTCCATGCTGCGGGCATTCAAGGGCGGCGTGGTCGACATGGGCGACCAGACCATCGCCTTCGACTCTGCCCACCGATATTTTCGATCAATCGCATTATTTCCTGGGGCGCGGCGCGGGCTATTCCCGCGGGTAACAACGACCACAAACTTTATTTTTTCGCCGGAGAGACGGCCAACGGATTTTTCGCGCCCTTCCTGAACGTCGCGACCATCGACACGCCTACCGTGGCGCTGTTCTATCGAAACAAAACTCTCCTCCCGATGGAAACTTTATTCCCGAAACGCCTTCTCCACCCGCCAGACGTCCATCCAGTCGCTGCAGTGGTCCGCGAAAAGCGATACGCACGTGGCCGCTTTCCGCCGGCATCGGGAACAACCAGCCCTACGGCTCTTTCAGCTTCGATCACGTCGGAAAACATCTGGTCGCCGACGCCAGCTACGCTGCCGTCGGAAATAATTTCCGGCGCGTGCTCGCCCAGACTCCCCAGGTTTCCGAGCCCGACCGGGAAAATATTCGCATCGAATATTCGCCCCTGGGATAATCTTCGCCTGATCGCATCGCGCAATAATTATGCCGCCCTGGATCCGAACGGAGCCACCGAACGGGCCGCGGTCAACAGCTGGGGCGCCTGGGCGCAATCTGGCCGGGTTTCAAATGTACGGATCCCTGAACCAATCCACAACCTCGTTTCGGCCGCGCGGACTCCATCCTGCTTGGCGGGCACAGGGACATCACTTCCGCGCCTGGGCGCCGGCGTCGATTACATGGCCAGCTCGTTCAAGAATCAGCCGACGTCGAATTCATTGGTGGGCACGGTGCGCGAAATGATTTCGCCGCGCCTCAGCCTTACGCAACTCATCACGCGTACGGCGGGACAAACCTCCGTTTCCTACGGCGGCACGTTCGTTTCCAACCGCGTCACAGTCAGCGCCGAATACGAGACGCTGTTTTTTCCGTTTTCCGCGCCGGGAGCGCCGCAATTCCGCCAGGTCATGGTTCTGGGTCTTCATTTCCAGTTGCCGCATGGAATGCAGGCCAACTACGGCACCGATGTCTCCACGAACGGGCAAGTCCACTACAGCGCCTACGGCACGTCCATCGGATATCGCACCATCAAGGGCGAGCATGGGCGGACCGCAACTGGCCGGCGCTTTTTATTCCAACGTCGCGCGCGGCCGCGTAGTCGATCCTTCCGGCCAGCCCGTTGCCGGCGCGGCCATCCTGGTCGGCAAGACGCTGGCATTTTCCGACTCCACGGGAAATTTTCTGGTGCGCGTGAAGTCTCCCGGAGAACTTCCCTTGCAAGTCTCGCTCGACGATTTCACCGCCCCGGGCGCATTCGCCGTCGTGTCGGCGCCGCCCAAAGTCCGCGTAACGCGCGAGGATTCCGCGCAGGAATACGAAGTCATCGTGAAGCGCGTGCCGCCGCAGTCCGCCAGCCAGCCCAAGCCCGATCCGAACTGATCGATCGCGCGTGCCGCTAATATTCCTCCAGGTTGCATGCCGCAAGCGGCGCTCCGCGCGGCGATGCCGCGCACGAAACACACAATTGACTTCCATTTCGACCGGGCATACGATTTCCCACGGATCAATTCACTGAACCTGTACGCAACACCAACGCATCCCATGATTTGCTTCGTGGATGTCGCCGGCCGCACACGACCTTTGAAGGAGATCAGCCGTCATGAAAAATAAACTTTTGATTTTCGGAATTCCCGCGATCGCGCTCCTGGCGCTGTTCGGCAGCGTGCGCCCCGGCCGCAGCGCGCGCAAGCCCGCCGCGGAAATTAAAATCGATGGCGACGACATCGGCGGCGTGGTCACCAGCTCCAAGGGCCCCGAGGCCGGCGTCTGGGTCATCGCCGAAACCAAGGATCTCGGCACCGGTTACCGCAAGATCGTCGTCACCGACGATCAGGGCCGCTACGTTGTGCCCGATCTTCCCAAGGCCAACTACACCGTGTGGGTCCGCGGCTACGGCCTGGTGGATTCGGCCAAAGTGCAAACCGCTCCGGGCAAGATGCTGAATCTCACGGCGGTGATCGCGCCGAATGAGCGCGAAGCGTCGAAATATTATCCCGCGGCTTACTGGTATTCCCTGATTCACATTCCTCCCAAGAGCGATTTCCCCGGCACCGGCCCCAAGGGCAACGGCATCTCGGAGCGCATCAAGGATCAGGGCGAGTGGATCGAAATGTTGAAGACCGATGGCTGCGAAGCCTGCCACCAGTTGGGCGACAAGGCCACGCGCGAAATCGAGCCCTCGCTCG
The DNA here is from genome assembly GCA_963779275.1 of Terriglobia bacterium. Lineage (GTDB taxonomy): Bacteria > Acidobacteriota > Terriglobia > Acidiferrales > UBA7541 > Palsa-360. The sequence continues at coordinate 395,125 of CAVZXL010000007.1, read as the reverse complement.
GCGCATTCGATACGTCCGCCGCGGCCTGGGACCGCCGCATCAAGTCGGCTCAGGTGGGCAGCACGATGAGCGCCAGGGCCACTCTGCTCGGCCGGCAGCGCGTGCTGAACGATCTGGGCGACTGGACCGACCGCATCAAGGCCGGTGAGTTGCCGCCCGCTCCTTCGCGCCCGCAAGGAATTGAGCGCAACGTCGTCATCACGCAGTGGGACTGGGCCGGGCCAAAAGAATATTTCCACGACGAAATTTCCGTGGACCGCAGAAACGTGAACTCCAATCCCAACGGCCTGATCTACGGAGTCCATGAAGACAGCGACGATGTGATGACCGTTCTCGATCCGGTCAAGAACACCGTCTCGCAAGTTCCCATCCCCGTGAATCCCGGCACGCCCATGTTCGAGCCGGAAGAACTCCTGGAGCCTTCTCCGTATTGGGGGGACGAGCAGGTGGCCACCGCGCGCTCGGCGACGCACAGCTTGATGATGGATTCCCAGGGACGTCTCTGGACCGCCGCGCGCAATCGTCAACTCGATAACCCCGCATGGTGCAAGGCAGGGTCTACAAACCCTTACGCGATGGCCTTCCCGATCAAGGCGGGATCGCGCCAGACCAATTTCTACGATCCCAAAACCGGCAAGTGGACCCTCATCGATATGTGCGCCAGCTCGCAGCACTTGATGTTCGCCGAGGACGCCAACAACACGCTCTGGTTCAGCGATCCGGGCATGGACACGATCGGCTGGCTGAATACCAAGATGTACGACGAGACCCACGACGCTGTGAAGTCGCAGGGATGGACTCCCTTCATTCTGGATACCAACGGCAACGGCAAGCGCGATGACGATTACACGCAGCCGGGACAGCCCATCGATCCCACCAAGGACGCGCGCATCAAGGCCGGCGTTTACGGCGTAAGCCCGAGTCCGGTCGACGGATCGATCTGGGGCACCGTGCTGGGTTTCCCCGGCGGCCTGGTTCGCCTGGTTCCCGGTTCGGACCCGATCAAAACAGCGCTCGCCGAATACTATGCGGTACCGTGGAACGACCCCAAGGCGCCCGTGCAGGGCTTCTCTCCCCGCGGCTTGGATATTGACCGCAACGGCGTGGTCTGGACCGTCCTCGCCAGCGGCCATTTCGCCAGCTTCGACCGCCGCAAGTGCAAAGGGCCCGCTGAACGGCCCCAAGGCCACCGGCCAGCAGTGCCCCGAAGGCTGGACGCTGTATCGCACGCCCGGCCCGTCGTTCAAGGACAAGAACGTCGACGAGCGAGTGGGAAGCGCCGACACGAACTATTACAACTGGGTCGATCAATTCGACGTGTTCGGCCTGGGCAAGAACACACCCATCGCCACGGCCAACGGCACGGACGCGCTCGAAGCTCTCGATCCAAAGACCGGCAAGTTCACGGTCCTGCGCGTTCCCTACCCCATGGGCTTCTTCGCCAAGAGCATGGACGGCCGCATCGACGATCCCAACGCCGGCTGGAAAGGCAAGGGACTCTGGTCCACATACGCCACGCGCACGCCGTGGCATCTGGAAGGCGGCAAGGGCACGACCAGCAAGGCGGTAAAGTTCCAGCTGCGCCCCGATCCGCTGGCCAATTAACACTGGCCGCAGATTCGTCACGTATGGTGACTTTCATAAGTCACCATACGTGACACTTTGCACTTCCCCCTCCCGCATTCCTGTGATAGATTGCCCCTGATCGCTGGCACCTCCCTCCGCGAAAGGCAATTCTATGAACCGCGCCTGCGCCTGCCTGCTGCTGGTCTCCGCTTGCCTTCTATCGCCATTCGTGCAGACCTCTCGCGCCGACACGCTCATCGTTACCAGCACGCCCCCGGGCGCAACCGTCGAGATCGATGGATTGAGAGTGGGCGTGACCCCGTACGCGAAGAAAATGCCGGGCGGATATTTTCACAAGACCACCTTCGGCTCCCACCTGGAACATCCCATGAGGCTCCGGGTGAGCATGGAAAAATTCTCATCGAAAGAAATCGAAATGACCGAGGGGCCCGTCTCCTTCGTTGGCTATACCGCGTTTGGCGCCGCCTATCGTGGCGAATGCTGGCTGATGAAGACCGACCATTTCGATGTTATTCTGGAGCCCGTCTCCAAATCGTTCACCGGAACCGTTGTCACCGCGTCCGCGGGTGACGCCAATGTCGAAATGCGCTCGGAACTGGCCGTCGAGGACATCATTCAACAATCCAAGCCCGCGGTGGTCGTACTGAGAGGCCCGGAAGGACACGGGAGCGGTTTCTTCATTACCGACACCGGCGTCATCGCCACCAACGCGCACGTGACCCAGGGAGAACAAACCCTGGTCGCGGAACTCCCCTCCGGGCGAACCCTCGACGCCACGGTCGTCTATGTCGATCCCGAAAAGGACATCGCCCTGGTGAAGGTCGAAGGCTCCGGCTTCCAGCATTTGCCGCTGGCAAATCTAACCACCGTGCGGCAGGGCCAGACCGTCGTGGCTCTGGGAAATCCCGGCCATAGTTTGCCGCTTTCCGCCACGAAAGGAATTGTCAGCGCCGTGGGCCAATCGGAAGGATTTGGCAAGGGCACGTGGATTCAAACCGACGCGGCCATCAACCCCGGCAACAGCGGCGGCCCTCTTCTAAACAGCCATGCCGAAGTGGTGGGCATCAACACACAAAAGGTGGTCGAAAAGAATTTTCAAAGCATCGGACTCGCGCTGAGTTCCAACGACCTGATCGATGTGCTGCATCGTTTCTACCCGGCGGTGGCTTCTCCCGCCCCGCCGTCGAACCAGCCTGCCGACGCGTTCGGGACCGTCAACCTTTCTTCCGACCCCGATGGCGCCGATGTCTATCTCGACGGAAAATTCATTGGCAACGCGCCCGCAATGCTTACGATTGCCGTCGGCGAACACACCTTGCGGCTGACTTCCCCGAGTCGCAGAACCGTGGGAGCGGACGGTCGAGATATTGAAAGATAGCCAGGTGAGTTTGCGGGCGCAGCTTCCGCCCGCGCCATGACCGGGGATATTTTCACCCGGTATCGGCTTGTGTTGAGGACTCTTTAGCCCTGTTTCAAGACTCCTGTTTTCTGAACGTTAATACCATTCCCGCTCACCGCCGAAAATTCTGGATTGAAGCCTGCTTTACTACTCTACTATCTTAATTGTTGCATGATCTTTTGCGTTTACTGCCTCCCAGGGCTTCGCGATGGCATCGCACAGGAGATAAACAATGAGGATCAATATCGCACTCTGGATGGCGGCCATGGCGTTTTTCGTTGCCGTTTCCGGCGATAGCGCGTGTTTCGCGCAATCGGGGATAGCGCACGGCTCGAAAAACAACCCGGCCGGCGTCGCCCTCGGAGGCCCCCAGTGAACTGATCGCCGATTTCTCGGCCGATTCCGCCGCCCCAGCCGGGGCGGCATCGGATGTTGCCGCGGGCGATACGCTGGAAAGCGCCGGCAGCGCGCCGGCTGAGCCCTCGCCGAAACGCCCAGGCCAGGTATCCACCTCAAAAATTGGCATTGGCGTGAAGATCTCCACCTTGGGCGCGGGTATCGAAGCGGCCGTGCCCGTCGGCCGGAAAACTGAACGTGCGCGGAGGATTCAACATGTTCCGGTACGACCGTGGCATCACCAATAGCGGAATTCACTACACGGGCCAACTAAGATTTCAATCGGCGGAAGCGCATCTGGATTACTTCCCGTTTGGCGGATTTCATGTCAGCCCGGGCGTGTTGTTCTATAACGGCAACCAACTGACGGCCACGGCCATGGTCCCGGGCGGCCAGACGTTCACTCTGAACGGCACGTCGTATGAAAGCGACGCGGGGACCCCGGTGAGCGGGACGGGAAAACTCGATTTCGTGAAAGTGTCTCCGTCCATCATGGTGGGCGTCGGCAATCTGGTTCCGCGCAATGGCAGGCACTGGAGCATCCTGTTTGAAGTCGGCGGAGCGTATCAAGGCTCCGCGCGCGTGGCCCTGAACCTGGCGGGAAACGTCTGCGACACCAGCGGCCTGAATTGCCGCGCCATTTCCAGCGACCCGACCGTCCAGGCCAACGTCACCGCGCAGCAAAATAAAATCTCGAAAGATCTTAACCCGTACCGCTTCTTTCCCATCATCTCACTAGGCGTAGGATTTAATTTTTAAGCTTTTGTAGGACAGACACTCTTGTCTGTCCTCGCTCGCCGCTGCAACCATCTCTAATTCGGATGCTTGCATGCCGCGAGCGAGGACAGACAAGAGTGTCTGTCCTACTTTTTTTCGACAAACAGGGCCGGATACTGCTTTTTTAGGTTTGCCACTTTCGGAAGGTCGTTGATCACGATGTACATGTTTTCCGGATGCAGTTCGGCGTAGCCCTGGTGATACTCCTCGGCGGGATAAAATGCATCGAGCGGCACGATCTGCGTCATGATCGGCTTGGGGAATACTTTCGCGCCGTCGAGCTGCTTCACGTAGGATTCGGCGACGCGCTTCTGGTCTTCCGACGTATAAAAAATCGCGGAACGATATTGCGTGCCGACGTCCGGCCCCTGCCGGTTCAGTTCCGTGGGATCGTGCGCCACCGAGAAAAGTATTTTCAGAATCTGCCCGTAGGAAATCTGCGAGGGATCGAACACCACCTGGACGGCTTCGGCATGCCCGGTTCTTCCCGAGCATACTTTTTCATACGTGGCCGTATTCGCGGCGCCTCCCGAGTAGCCCGACGTGGCGTGAATCACTCCCTTGAGATGCTCGAAGACCGCCTGAATCCCCCAGAAGCATCCGCCGGCCACCACCGCGGTTTCCTTCCCGCGGGCCGCAGCCAGCGGATTGTCGAACTGAGGATCGGGAATCGCCACCACGTCGCTCGACGAGTTGCATGCCGCTCCCTTGCCGAACGGAAACACCATTGCCAGTGCGGAAAGGCTTCGGGCAAATAGAGAAATCATTTTGAAATTGTCCCCCGGTCGCTCGCGGCCGTGAACTGCTTCCCTGCGTCGCTGGGAAACGCGCATCCAGCCGGAAAAATTTATTGCGAGATGGATTTCGTGCCCTTGGCGGCGGGCTCGGATTGCGGCTTCACGCCGCTGGCGGCATCCTTCACGATTTGCGCCGCGATGCCCTTGCTGGTCGGGCACTCGGTATCGTTCACGCGGCATTGCGAAACCGTCAGGCCGCAGCCGCACGTGCAGGTTTCCGCATTCATGCGGTGCAGCGCGCTTTTTTTCTGCTCGGCGGTCAGGCCCTTGAAATCCACGCCCGGCAATTCCGTCGCATTCGCCGCATTTTTCAGGAAAATCTGCCCCTGGTCGACAAACGTCTCGATGCGCGCCTCGATGGGCATCCCCAGCAGCGCGCGAATTTCCTGGTCGTACGCCGTCGATCGGATAGAGACCGCTGTGCTTTGTCACCACCCGGCCCTTGGTGTCGATCAAAAACGAAGTCGGCAAGGCCGGCACGCCGCCATAGGACGCGACGATCTCCGGCGTGTACATCACGATCGGGTAGGTCATTTTCACGCTTTGCGCGAATTTCAAAACTTTCGCCGGAGGATCGTCGTCCTCGGAAATCCCGATAATTTCCAGGCGATCGCCATACTCCTTCTTCAGTTCCAGCAACTCCGGAATTTCCATGCGGCACGGAGGGCACCAGGTGGCCCAGAAATTCACCAGCACAACCTTGCCGGGCCAGTCCGCATTCGTCACCGGCTTGCCCAGAATATCCTGCGCCTGCATCGGCGGCGCCATTTCCGGATTCTTCACGAAACGAATGACGGGCTGATTTGCGCCCTCGCCAGCCGCCGGTTGCGAGGCCGAGGAGGCAAGCGCCGAAAATCCAGCGCGCCCCGCATCGCGATGCAAGAAATAGGTTGACCCGGCGAGAAGCAGCGCGACGCCGGCCAACCCCAGAACGACGAGAATGTTTTTCCTAGGCATATTCCGTAGGTCTCATTATGGCGTCGGGCGGGGCTCAAGACAAGCTTCTCTGTTTTCCAAAAGTGACTCCCATCGCCAATGGTCAAGGCTTTGTCTTGAGTCAGTTTTCAAAAGTCCGTTTCTCAGAGCCTATCAGGAATAAGGTAGCGGAAAGGTCTCTGATCAAGACACTTGAGTCATCAGCTTACTAAAGTTCATTTGGGTTAATCGTCGCATTGCCCTAAGATTCGGTGTGAGGGAGAAAATTATATGAAAGTTCTCACTAGTGGCGAAATTGCTGAGTGGTTTGAGATATTCAAGACTTTTGGAGAGCAGAACGATTACGTGCACTGTGATGACCGCGGACTCTTCTACACTCATCCCGAAGCGGCATGCATTGACTTGGAATATCCTAAAAAACTAGAACAACTTTCATTCTTCGCGCATTACGTCGCGACAATCGGCTACGAAGACAAGGATTTCCAGGGTGCCTTGATTTGGCTCACTGAGTGGGGCGTTTGGAACGAATTTGATGAGGGAGTTGGGTATCGCATAATCAAACGCATGAACAGCGCTGCTGGTCAACCTATGTCATTTGAGGCGGCCCCAGGTCATCGGTTTCGCACGGATGAACTGCCTGATGCAATTGGAATGTTGCTGCAGCCTATGATATTCGGTTGGGACTGTTACTACATTCCGCGGTGGTCGTATGGTACAGGTGAGTTCTTCTTGCACGTAAGCCACGATTCGTTTGTGAGCGTGGTTACGCGGACAAGGGCTTTTTGCGACCAGATATTCAAGCAACTGGAAGAACGCAATCTCAACCCAAAGCCCGGGCACGAAATGCGGACCAACCGCTTCTGCCGTCGACCCTAACCAAACGGGTAGGTATGCGGCCCCCTAGGAATCAACGAGATCCGGTGTCACGAGCTAACGGACCCAACCTCACGGATTGCGGCAGATAAATCGGCATATCGGACATCGCCCCATTACCTAAACCGCCCGTATCTGGACTCTTCCACACCCGCGTGGTATACAATTCGCGAACGATAAAAACAAAATTGGAGGCGGTCTGTATGCACTCAGGGAAATTCGCGCGCGCGTTTCGATTGATTTTGCCCTGCGTGCTGGCCGCCACCGCGCTGCCTTTTTCCGCCGCCGCGCAGCAACTGCCCGCCCGATGGTCCGGCGATCCCCACGATAAAATTAACCGGAGGCAGCCCGAACCCGCCGTTGCAGGAGCCGGCGCCCAACCCTCCGGATCAGCAATCGCAATGGAACATGGAACTGGTCGGCCACGACGATCTGCAAGGGCGCTCGGCGTACCAGCCAATCATCATCAATGAAAATGGACGCGAAATCGCCTACGTCGGCCACCACACCGGAGCCATGCTCAATACGCTCACCGGAGTCGTTGAGCCCAACGGAACTTCCCTCGTGGACGTTACTGACGCGGCGCACCCCAAGTATCTTTCGCACATTCCCGGCTCGACGGCGGCGGGCGAAGAGGCCGGCGGCGCGCAGATGGTGCGCGTGTGCAGCGGGAGCGTGCTGCCGCACGGCGTGCGCGGCAAGTGGTATTTGTTGCGGCCGCTGGGAGTGGAAGCGCAGGAAATTTACGACGTCACCGATCCGGCAAAGCCCGTGCGGCTCACCGTGATCGTCGACGGCCTGAACAACACGCACAAGAACTGGTGGGAATGCGACACGGGAATCGCCTACCTGGTCGCCAACAAGCCCTCGGAAGGATGGAAGGGCCAGCACCTGAAAATTTACGATCTCAGCGATCCGGCCAAGCCCGTCTACATCCGCGATTTCGGACTGCTCGGACAACAGCCCGGCGCGACGTCGCATGAAGGCGTCACGGCAGGCATCCCCATCCATGGCGCGATCTCGGCTGGAGTCGATAAAAACCGCGTGTACGCCGCCTACGGCGTGGGAGCCAACGGCGTCATTCAGATTCTCGACCGCAAAAAATTATTGACCGCGTTTGAAAATCCCGTGAAGCCCACGACCGAAGAAATGCTCGCGCCGCAGATCGGCTACATCACCATGTCGCCCGATCAGGGCGGCCACACCGCGTTTCCCATTTTTGGCGAGCCGATTCCCGAATTCCAGGACTATCAGGCGCTCAAGAAACGCGATTTCCTGATCGTCCCTTCGGAAGCCTCGCGCGGCGACCACTGCACGCCCAACTCCGACGGCAGCCGCCCGGGACCGCACCTGGCCTTTATGATCGACATCAGCAATGAAGCGACGCCGTGGCCCGTTTCCACGTTCCGCGTGCCCGAAAATCCCGGGGATTACTGCGGCCGGGGCGGGCGCTTCGGCACCCATGCCGTCGCGGAATCGTTTTACGCGCCTTATTACGGCAAGATCGCCATTTTTTCCTGGTTTAACGCCGGCACGCGCGTGTTCGATATTCGCGATCCTTTTTCCGTGCAGGAAGTCGCCTACTTCATCCCCGCTCCCAACAAAAACACGATGATGTTTTGCCCGGACGGCGTCAGCCACCCGGCCGGAGATCCCAAAATCACTTCCGCCTGTGAACGCGCCATCGAAACCAACAACGTCGAGGTCGACGATCGCGGCCTGATCTATGCCGCCGACCGCGCCGGCACCGGCATGCACATCCTGCGCCTCACCGGCCACGCCAAGGATGTGGTGGAAGCAAAGTAAATTCCTTTCGCCAATCACGCAGGCCAGAAAATTAATCGCGTTTTCATTCCGAAAGGGCTCCTGCCCGTTCGGAATGACAACGCTTTGAGCTTTTTTTGCAATTTGTGAAGGCTGCGCCACCAGTGCGGTTCGGCGTCTCGTTACAATCTCAGGAATTGCTTTGCAGAAATATTAAAAAAAAGCAGCCTAATGCGTCAGATCGTACAGGATGTAATTAATCCCGATGCGATACGCCAGCGAAGTTTCCTTTTCCGGATAATTCGGGCTGTCGGCCCATTCCCAGGCGTCACCCACGTCGGAGTTGTGGCAGATGGCCACCATGATCCGCCCCTTGTCGTCGCGGATTCCCAGCCACTTGGGCGTCACCATGTCGGGCGAATAAGGGCGACGGCCCCACAGGAAACGCGTGCCGTGAATCTTGAACCGCTCATCCAGATCGTAGGCCACATGAAAAATCTCGTCGCTATTTTTTAATTCCTCCACGGCGCGATCGGGGAAAATCAGCGCGCAAGCCCTGCATCAGCCCATCCCATTCATAATCGCCGTGCGTGTCGTCCGAAAACAGGAAGCCGCCCCTCAACAGGTACGTCCGCAGCCGGGCCGCCTCCGCCTGGTTCAGGTTCCATCCGTTTCCGTGCTCCATGTAAATCCAGGGCCAGTCGAATAATTTGTCGCCTTCGGCGTCCACGATCTGTTCCATGGCTCGGGCGTTCAAGCGCGTCAATCGCCGCAGCCCGCGGACAAATTGGCGGTCCGCTTTCGGATAATCCGCCGCCCAAAGCTGGAATCCGCGGAATCCCCCGTAGCCGTTATCCCCATTCGGAAAATGAAACCGGGCGAAAGCCCATTCCGCCTGTTCGTGCGGATCCACGGGCAAGTCCGGCCCTTCCTCCTCGCCCTCATAGTTGCGCTGCGCCATGGCCAGCACACCAATGCCCAGCGCGGAAAGCAGGCCTGCAGGGCGACGATGGGCAAGACCCTCATGGCAATTTCTCCGCAGATCATACTGGAACGCTGCGACGATGGCGCAGGAATCTTCCGTAGCGATGCCGAGTGAATGTCTAAGTGAGGGACGGCCCCTTGGCCGGCTCGGGCGGCGCAGGAATTTCGCCGATGGCGAGCGCGCATGCTTGCGCCGCCGAACCCGCAGCTGCAGCCGGTCCATGTAGAGATAAATCACGGGAGTCGTGATACAAGGTGAGGGCCTGGCTCACCATCAACCCGCCCACGATGCTGATTCCCAGCGGCCTGCGCAATTCCGCGCCCGTGCCGGTGGCCAGCGCCAGCGGCAGCCCGCCAAACAGCGCCGCCATCGTGGTCATCATGATCGGGCGGAAACGCAGCAAGCAAGCCTGGTAAATGGATTCCTCGGAAGTTTTTCCGCTCGCGCTCGGCTTCCACCGCGAAGTCGATCATCATGATGGCGTTCTTTTTCACGATGCCGATCAGCAAAATGATTCCGATCAGCGCGATGACGCTGAGGTCCGCGTGAAACAGCATCAGCGCCAGCAGCGCGCCCACGCCGGCCGAAGGCAGCGTCGAAAGAATCGTGATCGGATGGATATAACTTTCATACAGCATGCCCAGCACGATGTAAACGGCCATCAGCGCCGCGAGGATCAGCCACGGCTGGCTGGCCAGCGAAGTCTGGAAGGCCTGCGCGGTTCCCTGAAACGTGGTGCGGATGTCGGAAGGAACCCCCATTTGCAGCATGGCCGACTCGATTTCCTTGACCGCGTCGCCCAGCGCAACGCCCTTCGCCCAGGTTAAAGGAAATCGTCACCGCCGGAAATTGCCCCTGGTGGGTCACCGCCAGCGCCGTGGTCCTGTTCTCGAAATGAGTGAACGCGCTGAGCGGGACCTGGTTTCCGTTCGCCGAGCGCACATATAGGTTGCGGATGTCGTCCGTGCTGTTTCGCGGAAGGCCGCGTCCACTTCCATAACCACGTGATACTGGTTCAATTGCGTGTAGATGGTGGAGACCTGGCGCTGGCCGAACGCGTCGTAGAGCGTGTTGTCGATCGCCTGGGGAGCGATCCCGAGGCGGGACGCGGTGTCGCGGTCGATCACCAGCGAAGCCTGCAAGCCGCGCGTTTGCTGGTCGGAGGCGATGTCGCGCAGATCCTTCAACTGGCGCATGCGCTGCTTCCACGCGGGGCGCCCACTGCTGCAGGTCCGCCAGATTTTCGCTTTCCAGAGTGAACTGGTATTGCGAACTGGAAATCCGGCCGCCCACGTTGATGTCCTGCACCGACCGCAAAAATAACGTGGCCCCGGGCACCACCGCGAGTTTGCGGCGCAGGCGCGCGATCACCTGGTCGACGGCTCACCTTCCGCTCTCCGATGGGCTTCAAATCGATCTGCATGCGGCCCGTATTTTCCGATCCGCCGCCCGTGTTGCTGGACATGTTTTCAACCGCCGGATCGCTCATCACGATGTCGGTGTATTGCTTGAGTTTGGCCTGCATGGCCGGGAAACGAAAGGTCCTGCGCGCCCATAATCGTTCCGTTAATCCGGCCGGTATCCTGCTGCGGGAAAAATCCCTTGGGAATGATGATGTAGAGGTAGACGCTCAGGCAAATGGTGGCGCAGGTGACGGCAAGCATGAAGGCCTGGTGGCGCAGCACCCAGCGCAATCCGGAGGAGTACGTCTCGACGCTCCATTGGAATATCCGTCTCGCCTGCCATGTACAGCTTGCCGTGCTTCCTGCCCTTTTCCGGCTGCAGGAATTTTGCGCACATCATCGGAGTCGTGGTCAGGGAAACGCAAAGCGAGACGGCGATGGCCACGCTCAAGGTCACCGCGAATTCCCGGAACAATTTCCCGACGATCCCGCCCATCAACAGGATGGGAATGAACACGGCGATCAGCGAAAGGCTCATGGACAATACCGTGAACCCGATTTCGTGCCGATCCCTTCATGGCCGCTTCGTAGGGAGTAATGTCCTTCCTCCAGATACCGGGTGATGTTCTCGATCACCACGATGGCGTCGTCCACCACGAAGCCCGTGCAAATCGCCAGCGCCATCAGCGAAAGATTGTCGATGCTGTAATGCAGCAGGTACATCACGCCGAACGTGCCCACGATGGATAGCGGCACCGAGATGCTCGGAATGAGCGTGGCCCAGCCATTTCGCAGAAACATGAAAAATGACCATGACCACCAGCGCCACCGTGAGCAGCAGCGTAAACTCGATATCCGCCACCGACGCGCGAATGGTGACCGTGCGGTCGGAAAGGATGCTGAGCGTGGCCGCCGGCGGAATCGACGCGCGCAATTCCGGCAGAATCGCCTTAATGTTATTTACCGCGTTGATGATGTTTGCGCCGGGCTGACGGTTGATGGTGATGACCACGGCCGTCTTGCCGTTGGCAAACCCCGAGTTGCGGAGGTCCTCGATCCCTTCGGTGACCCGAGCGACGTCGCTCAGCCGCACCGGCGCACCGTTGCGGTAGGCCACGATCAAGGAGACATACTGCGTCGGGTTGCAGCAATTGGTCGGTGGCAAACAACGTCCAGCGGTTGCCCGCCGTCCTCCAGATTTCCCTTGGGCGTATTGGCGTTTGCCAGGCGCAGCGCGGTTCGCACTTCCTCCAGCCCGATTCCGTATTGCGCCAATGCGTTCGGATTCACGTCCACGCGCACGGCAGGTTTCGCTCCGCCGCTGATGCTGACCTGGCCCACTCCATCGACCTGCGCCAATTTCTGGCCAAGAATGGAATCGCAAAGGTCGTACAGGCGGCTCCTGGGGATCGTGTCCGAATACACCGCCAGGTCCATGATGGGAGTATCGGCTGGATTGATGCGCCGGTAGCTGGGCAGGCTCGGGAGATTGGCGGGCAATTGGCCGGCCGCCGCATTGATGGCGGCCTGCACGTCCCGGGAAGCGGCGTCGATGTCCCGGTCCAGATCTAATTGCAGCGTAATAAACGATGTGCCCAGTTGGCTGGTGGACGTCATCTCCGTGACGCCCGCGATGCGCCCGAACTGGCGTTCCAACGGTGTGGCCACGGAAGAGGCCATCGTTTCCGGACTTGCCCCGGGCAATCCCCCGCGGACATAAATGGTCGGAAAATCCACCTGCGGCAGCGCCGCCACGGGCAGGAAGTAAAACGCCACGCCGCCCGCCAGCAAAATGGCGACGCTCAACAGCGAAGTCGCGACAGGTCGTCGAATAAACGGCGCGGAAATATGCATCGCTGCGGGTCCCGGCTAAGCCGGCGTTTTCTCCCTTCAGGGCTCTACCCTGTTAGAGCGAAGCAGGCCCTGCTTAGGTTTCATGGAATCCGACCCTGCTCCCAAGCCGTCCCGGTGGATGTTACGATGCGAGTGCGATGCTCAGACAGTACCGCAAGACCATGGTTCCGCGGGCAAGAATTTGACGCTATTCCAATGAGGGTGTAATTCTACCGGCGCAGAATTCGCGCGATTAGTGCGGCATCCGCAATTCAATTTCTCGATCACACGGATACGCTGGCACATTCGCACTCGTGGCGAATCAGTTGCAATGACACTACTTACACGATTTTGTGCGATAGCCCCCGGAAAAAAGTTTCTTGCGACGCCCAAGCAACCATTGTGTCCCGCGTCGCGCTCTCTTACACTGGACCCGTTTTGCTTGGAACAAATCCGAAACGCAAGGAATTGCACCCGTGTGGACCGATAGCGCGCTGGAAACAAACAGGCGAGGCCTGATGCACCCGATCCGCTATGACTTGATCGTCATCGGCAGCGGTCCGGCCGGCCAGAAGGGCGCCATCGCCGCGTCCAAGCTTGGAAAGCGCGTCGCCATCGTGGACCGCAACGAAATGGTCGGCGGCGTGTGCATCCACGGCGGCACCGTTCCCAGCAAGACGCTGCGCGAGGCGATTCTGCATCTCACCGGATTCCGCCACCGGTCCTTCTATGGAAATGATTATGTGGTAAAAGACCGGATTTCCATTCGCGACCTTGCCGCGCGCGTCACCCAGGTGGTCGAACGCGAGACCGGCGTGGTGCGCGACCAGTTGCGCCGCAACGGCATCGACCTGATGTCCGGCGTCGCGCAATTCCTGGACGCAAACACGCTGGAAGTACAGGGCCCCACCGACGCGCACATCCTGCAGGCCGATCACATCCTCATCGCCTGCGGCACGCGCCCGTCGCATCCGGCCGATATTCCCTTCGACGGCAAGAAAATTATCGCCAGCGATCAATTTTTCCAGATGGAGGAAATTCCGCGCGAGCTGATCATCGTGGGCGGCGGCGTGATCGGCCTGGAATACGCCTCGATGCTGGTGGCCATGGGCGTGGAAGTCACGCTCATCGAGCAGCGCAACGAGCTGCTGGATTTTGTGGACGCGGAAATTGTCGAGGCGCTGCGCTACCACATGCGCCGGCAAGGCGCCATCTTCCGCCTCGGTGAAAAAGTCACCGCGATTCAGATGGACGAGCGCGGCCGCGTCGTCGCCAATCTGGAAAGCGGAAAGCACATCCACGCCCAGTGCCTGATGTACGCCGTCGGACGCCAGGCCAATACGGACCTGCTGAATCTGCAAGCCTCGGGGCTTGTCCCCGGCCCGCGCGGCAAACTCGAGGTGAACGAAAAATTCCAGACCGCCGTCCCGAACATTTACGCCGCCGGGGACGTCATCGGATTTCCATCCCTGGCTTCCACCTCCATGGAGCAAGGCCGCCTGGCCAGTTGCCAGATTTTCGGGGCTCCCGCCGAAATGAGCGCGGCTCTGCTGCCCTACGGCATCTACACGATTCCGGAAATTTCCATGGTCGGAAAAACGGAAAAAACGCTGACCGACTCCATGATTCCGTTCGAGGTGGGCATTTCCAAATACGAGGAACTGGCCAAGGCGCAGATCGTCGGCGACCACACCGGCATGTTGAAAATTCTATTTCACCCGGACACGCGCAAGGTGCTAGGCGTCCACGTGATCGGCGAAAGCGCCGCCGAAATCGTGCACATCGGCCAGGCCGTGCTGACCTTCGGCGGCACCATGGATTATTTCCGCGACACGGTTTTCAATTACCCCACGTTCGCCGAGGCTTACAAGGTCGCCGGCCTGGATGGATTGAATAAGCTTTAAGTAGCACAGGCTTCAGCCTGTGGGGTTTAGGCCTGCGCAGGATCAGTGTATGCATCACTCCTGCCGACCCTAAACCCGACAGGCTGAAGCCTGTCCTACTTCACTTCCTCGGCGTCTGCGTGGTGCTCTTCATCACTTCATCGTCGAAGCTCTGCATTTCCGTCAGCGAGCAGACCGTTTCTTCCATGGGAGCGGCGCTGCGTTTGAAAACACGCTTGACGGTAAAAGGCTTCGGGTAGGCTTTCGGATCTTCAAACGTCAGGCTGACCTCCAGCGAATCCTTGTCCACCAGACGGAAGCGTTCGATCAAATGCAATTGATCGCTGTGGGGATGGCCGACCTGGTCGATCCAGGTTTTGTCGTTGAACCCGATCGTGTCGACCACGAACGTGTCGCCTTCGTACTTGCCGATCGAGTCGCCCATCCAGGTCAAATCCGGATCCTTTGGATGCTCGCGGCCCAGCGCAACGGGCCGCCAAAATCCCATGAATTCGTAGAGGATGTAGACCAGTTCCGGCCCCTGCACGAGCGAAAAATTCCACGGATACAAGTACAGGCGCGTGATGCCCGGAGGGTCGCAGTATTTCTGCACGGGATCGTTGACCGCCTCAAACGTGGCATGCGCGCCGAACGGCGGCCTCACGCCCTTCATTCTTTCGATGGCCCACGGAGTCATGGGAAGTTGCTCCGGCTTTGCGCCCCTCGGGTCGTCCGGGTCAAGACTAGGGGATCCGCCTGTAACCGCCCAGGGACCGGATAAATCCGTCACGCGGGAAACGCGCGAACCTCCCTGTTTCTTTGCCTCGGAAGCGGGCGAAGCAGTCTGCGCTTGAAGAAGAATCGGAAAGACGCAGGATTGCCAGCAGTGTGATTCCGAATTTCGCCCGGCAGTTCAGCATTTTCGCCGCTCCTTTCGTGGGCATTCCTGGATTCGTTTCAATTCCCCGCTCTAGTTTGCCGCACCGGAACGCCGACTCCATTCCGTGGTTGTTATTGGGATTGCGATGGGAGCGCGTGGCCATTGACCACGAATTTCAGTAGCGTGGTGGCGGCGCCGCTGAGTCCGGTCGTCGCGCCGTTCCTGGCGGGGTGAGTCTCGGCGATCGACCGAGTCGCCCGGCTTCATCGAGTCCTTGCTCCAGCCATTGCGCCTCATGATCGTCGGAGCGGCAAGTTCGATGATCCAGTCCTTGTGCTCCCCGCTGCTGTCTTTCACGTCGATATGAAGCAGGCAATGCGGGTTGCTCCAGTCAAAACTGGTCACGGTGCCGGTCAGGGTGACCACCTTATCCATGTCATAGCCCGACACGCCATGGTGCGCCGAAACCGGCCCGGCAAGTTGCAAGAATCCGGCGGCAAGTAAAAACACAATGGAAACCTGCTCTTCAAGAAATGCCTCCCAAATATTTCCAAGGACAATGTCGCGGATCGCGAGCGCCGATATTTTCCTGGACCTGAACGATAACCTACACCCAACCCCGCCCGCGTGCAATCTTCCGGCTGATGCTGTTTGTAGGACAGGCACTCTTGCCTGTCCACTGACACCTCGCCCGGGCGCAGGCGGAAAAGCCAATATGCGCGCCTCCTAAAATCTCCCCCGGGCCCGCGCGGACAAGCGCTTTTGCACGCCCTCTGAAATCTCGCCGTGGCGCAAGCGGACAGACAAGAGTGTCTGTCCTACAACACCCGGTTTGACGCACGGCGATCGCCCTGATAGCTTGTGTGCTTATGTCTGGACACCGGAATCGCGGCAAGAGATGATGCGGACGCCGGCATATGATCGTCCCTCCAAATTCCCGGATTGCATTTCAAGGCGAGCGCGGCGCGTTCAGCGAAGAGGCTGCCGTCAAGCTGCTGGGCGAGGAGATTCAGCTCGTGCCGCGCCCCACGTTCGAGGCCATGTATTCCAGCATTCAGGACGGCGTGGCGGATTATATTCTCGCGCCTATCGAAAACAGCCTGGCCGGCTCGGTGCACCGCTCCTACGACCTGCTGATCGCCGGCGGGCTGCAGATTCGCGCCGAGGTCGTAATTCCCATCGTGCACAACCTGATCGGCGTTCCGGACGCGGTGTTTGAACACATCACGCAAGTGTCCTCGCATCCGGTAGCGCTGGCGCAATGCGAGCGTTTTTTCGCCGAACATCCGGCGATCAAGAAAGTGACGGCCGAAGACACCGCCGGAAGCGTGCGCCAGGTGATGCGCGAGGGCGACCCCGCGAAGGCCGCCATTGCCAGCCGCCGCGCAGCGGAAGTCTACGGCGGAAAAATTCTTCGCGAGCACCTTGAGGATCATCCGGAAAATTACACGCGCTTCCTGCTGCTCGCCGCTTCGGGCGAAGTGGCGGAAAACGCGGACAAGCTTTCGCTGGTGCTGCATCTGGCGCACAAACCGGGATCGCTCTGCCAGGTGCTGAACGCCTTTGCCAAGCGCAATTTGAATTTGCTGAAAATTGAAAGCCGGCCCATCCCCGGCACGCCCTGGAGTTATTGTTTTTATCTGGACTTGCAGGCGTCGCTGAAGGATGCCAACACGCGCGCGGCTCTGGAAGAGCTCAAGGGGCACGCGGATTCGATAAAAATTCTTGGGTGTTATCCGCAAGCGAAGGTTTAAACTATTGGGCGCGCAATAATCTGGGTGGCATGTGGTAATGGCCATACGGAAGACATCTTTTTACAGTGCGTCATTCCGAACCGCTCCTGCGGGTGAGGAATCTCTCCGGGGCTTTGAGATCTCAAAGGAAGAGGGATCTCCTCACCCGCGGGAGCGGGTTCGGGATTGACGGCGTTGTCTCGGGTGTTTCGCAATACTGCAGAAGCATTTGCGAAACAAGTGCCGGCAGATTTTTCGTTCAGAAATAAAAATTTGAGACGTTTGAAACGCAACAGGAGGAACTGTGCAGGTTTATTACGATAAGGACGCGAATTTTAACGACATCAAGAACAAGAAAATCGCCATCATCGGCTTCGGTTCGCAGGGCCATGCCCACGCCATGAATCTGTCGGACTCGGGCTGCGACGTCATCGTCGGCCTCAAGCCCACCAGCGCTTCGGTCGCCAAGGCGCAGAAGGCCGGATTGAGAGTAATGTCCGTGCGCGAAGCCGCGCAAGCCGCCGACATCATCATGATCCTGACTCCCGACGAACTTACGCCGGGAATCTACGACGCCGACGTCGCTCCGGTGCTGAAGGCCGGAAAATATCTGGCGCTGGCGCATGGATTCGGAATTCATTTCGGATTCATCAAGCCGCCGAAGGACGTGAACGTGTTCATGGTCGCGCCGAAAGGCCCGGGCCATCTGGTGCGCCACCAGTTTCTGCAGGGCGCGGGAGTTCCCTGCCTGCTGGCGATCCATCAGGACCCCACCGGCGACACCAAGAAAATCGGACTGGCCTACGCCAGCGCCATCGGCGGAGCGCGCGCCGGAGTGATTGAAACCAATTTCCGCGAGGAAACCGAAACGGATCTATTCGGAGAGCAGTCGGTGCTCTGCGGCGGACTCACCGCGCTGATCCAGGCGGGATACGAAGTGCTGACCGAAGCGGGCTACGCCCCGGAAATGGCCTACTTCGAGTGCTGCCACGAAATGAAGCTGATCGTGGACCTGATCTACGAAGGCGGCATCTCGGAAATGCGCTATTCGATTTCCAACACCGCCGAATACGGCGACCTCACGCGCGGCCCCATCGTTGTTGACGCCGCTACCAAGGAACGCATGAAGGGCATCCTGAAGGACATCCAAACCGGCACTTTTGCCCGCGAATGGATGGCCGAAGCAGCCGCCGGCTTGCCGACACTTCAAGAAGCTGCGCGAGGCGGGACAAAAGCATCCCATCGAAACCGTCGGCGGCCAATTGCGTTCCATGATGCCGTGGATGAAGAAGAACCGCGTGATCGCCGAAGGCGCGTAGGGCTGTTCACTTAGCAGTAGGGGCACAACATGTCGTGCCCCTACTGTCCCGACCGAAAGCGACGTTTCACACAGACAGATCAACGCTGAACCTTCGGCCGGGCATTTTTCACCAGTCACGAATCACGAATCACGATTCACATCTCCTCGGAGGCCCTATGGATTCGCGTTTCAGAGAACACAGCCGCATCATCATCGACGGCCCGTCGAGGGCCCCCGCGCGTTCCTATTTCCGGGCCGTGGGCATGACCGATGACGATCTCTCCAAGCCGCTGGTCGGCATCGCCAACACCTGGATCGAGATCATGCCGTGCAATTCCCACCTGCGCAAACTGGCGGAAAAAGTGAAGGAAGGCGTGCGCGCCGCCGGCGGCACTCCCATGGAATTCAATACCATCGCCATCAGCGACGGCGAATCCATGGGCACGGAAGGAATGAAGTCCTCGCTGGTCAGCCGCGAAGTGATCGCCGATTCGATTGAACTGGTCGGGCGCGGCTACATGTTTGACGCCATGATTGCACTGGCAGGCTGCGACAAAACTATTCCCGCAACGGCCATGGGCCTGACGCGCCTCAATCTCCCCAGCCTGGTCCTATATGGCGGATCGATCCAGCCCGGCCGGTTTCAGGGGCACGACGTCACGATTCAGGATGTGTTCGAGGCGGTCGGCGCGCACTCCGCCGGAAAAATGAGCGACGCCGACCTGAAGGAAATCGAAAGCGTCGCGTGTCCCGGAGCGGGCGCGTGCGGCGGCCAGTTCACGGCCAACACCATGGCCATGGCGTCTGGAATTCATCGGCCTCACGCCGCTGGGCTTGGGAAACGTTCCGGCCACCGACGCGCGCAAAGGCGACGCCGCGTATCGCTGCGGCACGCTGGTGATGGACTTGCTCCACAAAGGCATTACGCCCAGCAAGATTCTTACGCGCAAGGCGTTTGAAAATGCGATCACCGCCGTGGTCACCACCGGCGGTTCGACCAACTCCGTGCTGCACCTGCTGGCCATGGCCAAGGAAGCCGGGATCAAACTCCACATCGAAGAGTTCGACGAAATCAGTTCGAGGACTCCCCTGCTGGCCGACATGAAGCCCTGGGGACGATTCACCGCCGTCGATCTTTATAACGCGGGAGGCATGGCGCTGCTGGCCAAGCGCCTTCTGGACGCCGGCCTGCTGCATCGCGGGCAAATCACCGCCAGCCTGAAAACGCTGGACGAAGAAGCCCTCACGGCCAAGGAACTTCCCGGGCAGGAAGTCGTTCGCCCGCTGTCGAATCCGCTGAAGACCACTGGCGGACTCATGATCCTGAAAGGAAATCTTGTTCCCGAAGGATGCGTGCTGAAAACTTCCGGGCACGAGAAGCCGCATTTCCGCGGACCGGCGCGCGTGTTTGACCGCGAGGAAGACGCCATGGACGCCGCAACGAAAGGCCTGATCAAGAAAGGCGATGTCATCGTGGTTCGCTACGAAGGCCCGCGCGGAGGTCCCGGGATGCGCGAAATGCTCGGCCTGACCGCGGCGCTGGTGGGCCAGGGATTGGGCGAGGATGTCGCGCTGTTGACCGACGGACGCTTCAGCGGCGCGACGCGCGGCCTGATGGCGGGCCATGCGGCTCCGGAAGCCGCGCGCGGAGGCCCCATCGCCATCGTGGCCGAGGGCGACGAAATTACGTTTGATCTGGCGACCAAGACCCTGCGCTTGGAATTGAGCGACGCCGAGATCAAGTCGCGCCTGGCCAAGTGGAAGGCGCCCGCGCCGCGCTACAAGACCGGAGTCTTCGCGAAGTACGCGGCGCTGGTGAGTTCGGCGTCTCTCGGGGCGATTACCACGGCTGACATTTAGGATTTGACGGCCGTAGAAAAATGAAAAGAGCCGTCATTCCAGCGAGTCCCGTAGGGACCGCTCATCGTAGCCCACCGCGGGAGCGGTGGGTCCTGCTTCGCTCAAAATGCCAATCCCCGTAGGGGCGGCACAAAGTCATCATTGTGCCGCCCCTATGGGTTCTGATATCGCGTGGGTCGTGTCCCACCGCTCCCGCTGTGGACTACGGTGTGCCGTCCCTGCGGGACTGATCCCGACAGGCTGAAGCGCTTTATTGCTGTAAAACCGCCCGAAAGGAGCCACTCGTGAAAAACTCGAATCGATTCGCAAATCCACTCCGCCGATTCGCTTTCCTCGCATGTCTGTCCGCGCTGTCGATGGCCGCCGCCGGCGTCACCACCGCCGATTCCCTGCTGCTCAAGGAACAAGGCAGCTTCTTCGTCGGCGGGCACACCATTTACACCGACGCGCTCACGGGAAATCCCGATGGATTCCTGGGCACCGGGCGTAAACAACGGGCACATCACGGTCGAGCAGATGTACGTGCAGTACCAGATTCCCGAGGGCGCCGGAGCGCACGTTCCCGTGGTCATGCTGCACGGCTGCTGCCTCAGCTCGAAGAGCTACGAAACCACTCCCGACGGCCGCATGGGATGGAATGAATATTTCCTGCGCAAGCACCGCGCCGTCTATTTGCCCGACCAGGTTTCCCGCGCGCGCTCCGGATTCGACGCGACCCTCTACAACGAAATCAAGCTGGGAAAGCGCCCCGCCTCCGACATGCCCGAGATTCGCACGGCGACCCACGAACTCGCCTGGGTCGTGTTCCGGTTCGGGCCCGAGATGGGCAAGCCGTTTCGCGAACGAACAATTCCCCGTCGAGGCCTACGACGAATTCGGCAAGCAGGTGATTCCCGACCTGAACGCGGAACTTCCCTCGCCCAATCCCACGTGGACAAATCTCTCGGGCCTGGCCATCAAATTGAAAGGCGCCATTCTGATGGGCCACTCCGAATCCGGATTCTTTCCCGAGCAGGCCGCGCTCATCAATCCCGAGGAAATCAAGGGATTGATCACCATCGAAAGCCGTGTGCCCCGCGCTCACCGCGGAGCAGATTTCCAGCCCTGGCGAAAATTCCGACGCTGGTTGTCTTCGGCGATCACATCGACGACGTCGCGCGCCTACCCGAATATGTGGAGAGAAAGATTCGACGGCTGCGCCAAATTCGTCGAGCAGGTGAAGGCCGCCGGCGGCGACGCCACCATGATGCACCTGCCCAAGTACGGGCAATTCGGCAACAGCCACATGCTGATGCAGGATAAAAATAATCTGCAGGTGGCGGACCTGATCTTGAAGTGGATCGACGAACACGTCGACAGCAAGGAAAAGCACGCGAACGGAAAATCCTGAAACTTTGTAGCTCGCCTCTTCAGAGGCGAGAAATTTCTTCGCGGTCGTCTAAACCCCGCCTCTGAAGAGGCGGGCTACAGCATACGTGACGAAATTCTGTTGTAGCGGACAGGACTTTCCGTACACTATTTGGAAAGAGGATCGGCCATCGTCTTCTTGTATTCTTCCGCCTCGCTCGGCGCGCAAATCATCTCCGCAATATCCGTGTTCAGGCGGCAACAGCTTCAGGCGAAATTTGTCCCGCGCAATCCAGGGCTCCGTATAAGTCTTCGGATCGTCGATCTTCACGGTCAATTCCATGGTGTCGCGGCTCACGCGGTGGTACCGCTCCTCGACGCTGCATCTCGCCGCTGTGCGGGTCTCCGGCATTGTCGAGCCAGGTCCGTTCGTCCATGCCCACCGTCTGCACCACAAACGTGTAATCGTCCTCCCACTTCCCCACCGAATATCCATACCATCTTGGATCCGGATCCTTCGGAAGCTCGCGCCCATCGGTCCAGATGACGCGCCACACGCGCTGGTATTGGTACATCATCAGCATCTGCTTGGGAGTCTGAACCATTTGCGACCGCCCGCAGCTCAAACAGCAGATTGCGCGGGAAACCCGCCGGATCGCAGCCGTCGAGCGGATCGTTGACCAGGCCGACGGAGACTCTCCGTGGTCCGTCCCCGGGTTTGTAGGCGTTGGCGAGGTCCTCTCCCAATTTCGTGAAGGGAGCGTGCGACGCCACGCCTCTGTGGATTGATCCCCTCCATCGTATTTTCCGCATCCCAGATTCCGGAGAGGTCGCGGCGAGGGGCGGGCGCGGCCTGCGCCGAGTTTTCGGGGTTTCCGTTTTTTTCGGCGGAGCGGTCTGCGCGCGCATTCCCAACGAAAGCGCCAGCAGCGCGACGCCTGCGAGGATCGGGTTCACACTCAGCTTTTGCATTTTAGAATCCTCTCGCACCGTTCAACGCACCGAAGGGTTCCACCCGATCAATTCTTTTCCGCTCGGGAAGCACAACCTTCATCAGTTGGCCGACCGGCGCGCCGTTCTTGGCAGGCCGCACGGTAACGGTGACTTGATCGCCCGACGCTCAACGTATTCCTGGCCCAACCGCGCCGGGTCATGTCGATCGGATTGCTGACTTCCGCCGCCCAATGCACGACGCCGCCCTTGTCGTCGGTCGTATCGTACTTCAGGAAGCAATGGGGATTGGCCCACAGCCATTGCGTGACTGTCCCCTTCATGGTCAATTCCTTGTCCAGATCGTAGCCCGCCGATCCGTGATGGGCAGCGAGTGGACCGGCAACCGCCAGCAAGCGAAATAACCGCCGCAAAAATTACGAGTGCCTTATTTTTCACCGGCTACCTCCGATCTTACTTCGCGCGATTGCCGCGCCCGCAATGCAATGCCCGGAAATACGGCCCCTATTTTGCCGCGGCTTTCTGCTTGGCGAGTTCCGCAAGGAACTCCTGCTCCTTGTCGGCCACGTACTTCTTGTAGCCTTCCGGATCGATGAACGGATTTGCCCCGCCTTGTTTCAATCGCGCGTACTTTGCTTCCATATCCATAGTAATTTCCGTGCGCGCCCAGAAACACATCCGCGGGCAACGATTTCAGAACGCGGAACATTCGCGCGTAATCTTCCGCGATTTGCGGGTAGAGCGCAGTTATTCACCAGCTTGTATCCGGGATTCACGTTCGGGCTGCCGATGATCACCACGTTGTACGTCTTGTTCCCTTCGCTTCGCCTGCATCGTCCAGGTGGTCGTCCCCTTGGTATGCCCCGGCGTGAGATGAGCGACCAGCACGGTGTCTCCCAGTTTCACTTCGTCGCCATCGTGCAGTATTCGGTCCACCTTGGTGGGCTGGTAGCGGGAACCCATGTTGTCGCCGTACTGGAAATTGCCTTTCCCGCCGGCCTCGATCTCCGGAACGTCGGCGTCCATCACCATGTATTTCGCGCCGGTCAATTCCTTGACCGCCGCGCTGCCCGCGCAATGATCCCAGTGCGCGTGGCTGATCAGCAGAATTTTGGTATCGCTGAAATGGAATCCGAGTTTCTCGATGCTGTCGCGGATCAGCGGCACCGAAGCTTTCCAGGCTGCTGTTGATCAGGATATTTCCCTGCGGCGTGACGATCAGGTACGAGGCCAGGCCCTGGCTTCCCACGTAATAAATATTGCCGATGACGCGATGAGGCGGAAACGGCTGCGTCCAGTCGGGCGTTTGCTGCGCGCGCAAACCGCCGGCAACCAGAAAGGTCAAAATCAGCGCCAAGAAAAGACGCTTCATATTCGATTCACCTGCGAAATAGGATCGGGGCCGATGACGGGGAGTCTACTCCAGACCGCCCAGCTTTTGTAGCGCCCGCCTTCAGGCGGGCACTTTGGCGCCAAATCGATGCCCGCCTGAAGGCGGGCGCTACATCCGCCCGGCCTCGCGCGCAATGCTCTGCTGACGGTTGTGGCACGGCACCCGCTCGCGGCGATGGCTTCCGCGGGCCCTCTCCAGTAGCATCGTTTCATGTCCCTTCGCGCATCCCTGCGGCGGGAGCCCTCGGCTGAAAATCGCCGCGAAGTGGTCATCTTTCTCCTTCTTGTTCCTGCTCGGCTTTCTGCCGTACGTGAACACGCTGCTGGCCGGCTTCGTCTACGACGACAATTTCCAGGTGGTCGCCAATCCCTACGTGCATTCCTTCCGGCACCTGCGCGAAATCTTCACGACCACGGTGTGGTCGTTCGAGGGCGCAGCAGGAGTCACCAATTATTTCCGGCCGATGATGACGCTGGGATATCTGCTCACCTACCAGATCGCGGGCCTGGTGCCGTTCAGCTTTCATCTGGTCAATCTGGTGTTGAATTGCGTGGCCGTGTGGCTGGTTTTTCGTGCTGCTCCGGCGATTCAGCGGCGAGCGCGTGGCGCTGATCGGCGCGGGCTTGTTCGCATTGCACCCGATTCACACCGAACCGGTCGCCTGGATTGCCGCGGTCACCGATCTCCAGCTGACCGTTTTTTACCTCGGCGCGTTTTTATTGTATCTGCGCCTTCCGGAGACCGATCGCCGATTGCGCGCGCGCATTATCCTGTGCGCTGTTTTTCTGCTGGCGCTTGCTCTCGAAAGAGCAGGCCATGACGCTGCCGGTCATGGCCACCATCTTCGAATATTTTTATCGCGACGACCGGTCCACGACCACGGCGTGGGAAAAACTCTCGCGCATCGGCCCGCTCTGGGCCCTGGCCGCTTTCTATTTGACCATCCGCACGCTGATCCTCGGCGGCGTCGCCAGCGTCCTGATGCGCCCGAATCTTTCCTGGCATGACACGCTTCTTTCGTCGGTCTCCCTGCTCGGCGGATATATCGGCAAACTGATCTGGCCGGCGCATTTTGCCGCGTTTTATGTGTTTCATCCGAGCCGGCATTTCACTGACGCTCGCTGTCTTGCTTGGCGCGGCCGGCCTGGCGGCCTGCGCCGTTTTATTTCTCTTGCTCTGGAAGCGCGCGCACCTTCTCTCGTTCGCATTTTTCCTGATCTTTCTGCCGCTGGGGCCCGTCCTCAACGCGCGCTGGATGCCCGCAAGCGTATTCGCGGAACGCTACCTGTATCTGCCTTCGGTGGGATTCTGCTGGCTGTTGCGATGGGGCGCGGTAAAACTTTGGAATCGCGAAGGGCCGCCGCTTCGTTGAAGCCGCTGGCGCGCGCCGTGCCGGTGCTGGTCGGCGTGCTGGCGCTGGTGTACGCCGTGCGGACGGTCACGCGCAACCGCGACTGGACCTCGGACGAAGTCCTATTCCGCCAGGCATTGCAATCGCAGGGCGATGCCAGCCTGGTCCGCTCCGATCTTGGCTCCGTGTTCTACAACCACGGCAACCTGGCCCAAGCCGAGCGCGAATGGCAGGAGGCGCTCTCCTACGGCCCCACCAACGTCTTCGCCATGGACAATATGGCGCTTCTCCGCCAGCACCAGCACCGCTACATCGAGTCGCTCGATTATTCCTGGCGGGCGTTGCGCGGCCGCGCCCGAGTACACCATGGCGCACGTCAATCTCGCCGAAACGCTGGCCGACCTGGGCCGCGACGCCGAAGCCGAATGGCAATTCCGCATCGCCATCTCGCTGACTCCTCTTTCGACGCGCGCGCACAACGGCTACGGCAAATTCCTGTTTGAGGCAGGCCGGCTGGAGGACGCCCGCAACGAGTACGAGCGCTCGGTCGACGTCGGATTCCACCACCGACGCGTACGACCAGTTGGGGAAAATTTATTTGACCTGGAAAGACCTTCCGCGGGCCGAGCAGGCCTATCGCCACGCGCTGGACGTCGACAAATTCGATATCGACGCCCACGTGGGCATGGGGCAAGTCCTCGAAGCCACCGGCCACCCGGCCGAGGCGCTCCTGCGAATTCGAGAAGGGCCTGGAAATGGATCCTTCCGACGCGGTGGCGAAAGCCGCCGCGGTTCGCCTTCGAGCGAACTGCTTCCCCGAAACCCGTCACGCAATAAAGAATTTTTCTCTGCGCTCTCCCCGGCTGGAATAAGATCATCGCATGGAAGACGACCTCGAGCTTCTTCGCGCGCTGTGCGATGAATCGACGCCCCGCGAAGAACGTCAGCGCGGATCGACAGCTTATGCCCGCCACTATTTCTGCGACCCCGGAACACCAGGTCGTCTTCGAGTCCATCCGCGCACTCCTTGCACGCGGCCCCGATCACCGCCGAACGCTTGATCGTGCATCTGACCAATCGCGGATTCCCCGATGTGGACATTGAAAAATACATTCCTGCACATGAAGGCGGGCGCGCTTTTGGTAGCACAGGCTTCAGCCTGTGGGGTTTAGGCCGCGACGCACAAAAATCCACAGGCTGAAGCCTGTGCTACTCAACCCCAGCAAATCGTTCGGAATGGATTATCCTTCGCACGGAAGCGAAATTATTTGCGCCACATTTCGGAATCGAAGCTACTCACAAATTCAAATCGTCGTACTTGCGCGCAATTCTCTCCGCGGACCGAACCGCCACATTTCTTGCGCCCTGAGGATATGTCCATCTCCCGGGAATCAGCAGCCCGCAGGATGGGCACGCCCCGTCGCGGATCACGTTTTCCAGCACCTCGTGCCACGACCGCCGCACAAGAATGCGGCCGCAGCCGGGGCAGTAGGTGTGCGCCGCTTCGGTGTGAATGTTCCCCTCGTAGACGTAATGCAGCCCCGCAGCGAGCGCGATTTTCCGCGCGGCGTGCAGCGTTTCGGGCGGCGTCCTGGGCTTGTCCCGCAACTTGAAATCCGGATGGAACGCCGTGAAATGCAACGGCACGTCCGGGCCGAGATGCTCGAGAATCCAGTCGCGAGAGGCGGCGGATTTCTCCGGGATCGTCGTTGAGCGTGGGAATCAGCAGATTCGTGATCTCAAACCAGACGTCGGTTTCCTGCTTCAGCCAGGTGAGCACGTCGAGCACCGGCTGCAGGTGCGTGAGCGTCACGCGCCCGTAGAAATCCTTCGGTAAACGCCTTCAGGTCCACGTTGGCGGCGTCCACGTGGTCGTAAATGTCGTGAAACGCTTCGCGCGTGATGTAGCCGTTGGTCACCATCACCGTGCGGATTCCCGCTTCGCGCGCGGCGTGGCAGATATCGATCACGTATTCGCCCCAGATTGTCGGCTCGTTATACGTAAATGCGATGGAGGGGCAGCCGTAGCGGATGGCCAGCGCCACCACGTCTTCCGGCGGCATGTGCGTGGAATGGACCTGATCCGATTTCGATTTCGAGATGTCCCAGTTCTGGCAGAAAAAGCAGCCCATGTTGCAGCCCGCCGTGCCGAGCGAAAACACGCGCGTGCCGGGCAAAAAATGATTGAGCGGTTTCTTCTCGATGGGATCGATTTGCAGCGCGGCCGGCGAGGCGTATCCCAGGCTGTAAAGTTTTCCGCCCTGATTCACGCGAATGAAGCAGAAGCCGGCCTGGCCTTCCCCGATGTGGCAATGGCGCGGGCACAGGAAGCAGTGGACGCGGCCGTCGGGCATGGTCTCCCACCAGCGCGCCTCGTGCAGCGATTCCGTCTTCTGGAATATTTTTAGTTCCTGCATGGCGTCCTACGGCGGGAACTGGGCGGCTTACGTGGCAACCCGGATTTCAACCGGTTTGCGGTGAGCGCCCGCATTCATGCGGGCATTTTCGCGTTCGCCCACTTGCCCGCCTGAAGGCGGGCACTACAAATGGAAACCCCTGACGACGGCCGCTGATAACTTTCTTCATCTCCACTATACACCCGCTGGAATTTTCGGGATCAGGAACGCCGCGCGTCCTGCACCCGCCAGCGCTCCGCCAGCCACGCAAGAAATTGCCCGGACCGCGCGCGTTCGCGCCACAGCAGCCAGAAAAATTCCCCGGGCCCCAGCGCGTGCATGTCCCCGCCGAAAAAAGTTTCCAGGCGCCAGCGAATGTAGGGGCTCGCCCAGGGGCGCAGGCGGTAGCCCTTGGCCGTGATCCAGTAGTAGCGCAGCGCGGTGAGCAGCAAGCGGCTATTTCCAGCCTTCGCGTTCGCGCAGCGCGGTGATGTGCGCGACGTGGTGGCGTCCGTGCCAGGCGTAAATGTTCACCAGGTTGTCCACCGGCATCGGGCCAAGCACAGGATGGCGCAGCGTCCGCGAAAAATCTTCCGCCTGCATGCGAACGCAGCAAAATCACCCAGCGCTGGTGCAGAGCTTCCAGCAGCGTGAGCGAAACTTCGACGGGCGTGTCGCGCGAATCCGCCAGCTCCGCCCAGAGCTGCTCCTCGTACGGTTTAATCGTGGGCTCGTTTTCGGTGAGCGCGAGTTTCAACGCGGACGTAGGAGTTCATGTGGCTGTCCGGCAAGTGGTGCACCACCTGGCGCACGGTCCATCCGCCGGGGCGGTAGGGCGTATCGATTTGCTCGCCGCGAAAGCCCGGCGACGGCGTCGCGCATATTCTTCGGCGTGGCCGCGATTTGCGCGATGGCCTCGGCGCGCTGCGCCGGCGGTGAGCGACTTCGCATTTCACGTATTTGCCGACCGGATATCGCAGGTCCATCGAATTCTCCTCCGCTTGAACGCATCTAGTGTATCGCAACTCACCTGACGGATCACCGTGATCGCATGGAATCATTCGCGAACTGCGCCAGATAGCCGAGTTCTTCCAAGCGATCGCGCTCGCAGGTTTTGTAGAGGCTCAGTGTCGCGCTTTGAGACGCAGAGTATCCTGCTCGCGCTTCGAATCCCGATCTCCCTTGGCTCTCTGAGAGAGCGATGTACATAAAGCCTCTGCGAAAAATCGCCCGCTTGAATTTCCCATCACAGGAGTAGTTCGATGGCACCTTCCCGACCGGTCACCGCGCACGAGCGCCGCGCTCAGCACTCGACATCGCAGAGAAGGAGAACAGAAAATGGCAACCACAGCATCCGCACCCTTGCTCGACC
Source organism: Terriglobia bacterium (assembly GCA_963779275.1). Taxonomy (GTDB): domain Bacteria; phylum Acidobacteriota; class Terriglobia; order Acidiferrales; family UBA7541; genus Palsa-360. Next base: position 365,909 of record CAVZXL010000007.1, on the reverse strand, counting down.
AGAATGTTTCCGCGTTTGTCGGCAAAACACAAAAAATTCTCATTAACGGCAAGTGGGGCGAAGCCGCCTCCGGCAAAACGTTTTCCACCTACAATCCCGCCACCGGCGATGTGCTCTCCCGCGTTGCCGAAGGCGACAAGGAAGACATCAACCGCGCCGTGAAAGCGGCCCGCGCCGCGTTTGACAGCGGCCCGTGGTCGAAGCTCACGCCGTCCCAGCGCGGCCGCATGATTTGGAAGCTTGGCGATCTGATCGAAAAGCATCTGGAAGAATTCGCGCAACTGGAATCGCTCGACAACGGAAAGCCCCTCACCGTCGCGCGCGTCGCCGACGTGCCCCTGGCCGCCGACATGTTCCGCTACATGGCCGGATGGGCCACCAAGATCGAAGGCAACACCATTCCGATTTCTTCGGGCGGCGGTAACACGCAATTTCTGGCCTACACCCTGCGCGAACCGGTCGGCGTTGTCGGACAAATCATTCCCTGGAATTTCCCGCTGCTGATGGCCGCGTGGAAACTGGGCCCGGCGCTGGCCACCGGCTGCACCGTGGTGCTGAAGCCGGCGGAACAGACGCCGCTCACCGCGCTGCTGCTCGGCGAACTGATTCAGGAAGCCGGCATTCCCGACGGCGTCGTGAATATCGTTCCCGGCTATGGCGAGACGGCGGGCGCCGCGCTTGCCGCGCATCCGGATGTCGACAAAGTTGCCTTCACCGGTTCCACGGAAGTCGGCAAACTGATCCTGCAAGCCGCCGCCGGCAACTTGAAAAAAGTTTCCCTGGAACTGGGCGGAAAATCGCCCAACATTGTTCTGCAGGACGCCGATGTGGATTCAGCCATCGCCGGAGCGGCCAGCGCCATTTTCTTCAATCACGGCCAGTGCTGCTGCGCGGGCTCGCGGCTGTTTGTCGAAAATGAAATTTTCGACAAGGTCGTGGACGGCGTCGCGCAACATGCCAACAACATTCACGTCGGCCCCGGCATGGATCCGTCGAGCGACATGGGCCCGCTGGTTTCCGAGGAACAACTGAATCGCGTTTGCGGCTATCTGGAATCGGGAATTTCGGAAGGCGCGAAAGCCGTCACCGGCGGATCGCGAGAAGGCAACAAAGGCTACTTCGTGAAGCCCACGGTGCTGGTGAACACCAACGACAAGATGAAAGTGGTGCGCGAAGAAATTTTCGGGCCCGTGGTCACCGTGATTCCCTTCCGCAGCGTCGAGGAAATCGCCGCGAAGGCCAACGACTCGATCTACGGCCTGGCGGCAGGCGTCTGGACGCGCGACATCAAGAAAGCCCACCGGATCGCCAGCCTGCTCCGCGCCGGAACCGTGTGGATCAACTGCTACAACGTGTTCGACGCCGCGCTGCCCTTCGGCGGATACAAACAGTCCGGCTGGGGCCGCGAAATGGGCCACGAAGTCCTCGAGCAATACACCGAGGTCAAGGCCGTGTGCATGCCGATTTCGTAAATCGCGCGGCCAGCAACAGTTGAAAAATGGAAAAGGGCCGAAGAAATTCTTCGGCCCTTTTTTTTCGCGAACTTTCCTTTGAAAGTTCGCTAGAATTCATCGGGACCGCCGTGTGATTATTCCGGTTCGCTCCCGTGGAAACATCACTTCCCAAGGAAGTGGCTTGACACGTATGCTGCCGGACACGAAATCGATTGAGGCTCTCGGTCCCCCCCTTCCTGCAATTTGACCTGGCCGGAGAGTCGACATTGCATGGGGAAAATCGTGACTTCAGCCCGTGGACGACTGAAGACGATCTACGCAGCAGATCTCCGCATTGGCTTGGATCACCATGGGTCGAAGACGCGCATGCACGAGCCACCGCGGCGAGGCTGAATCTCAGTGCCACTCAGCCTTCGACGGACTTCTTACTCGGCTTGCATCTGCCCGAGCGTGCGGATGGATTTACCTGCCGGCGCCTGCGCCATATACAACCCATAGCCATCACGATGTGAACAGAGGCTACCCTGCTTTCGCAGAGGCCATGGCCACCATCATGCTGCAAGCGGCAAAGGTCTCGCGAAAACCACTAAGGTCGCCAAAATTGCCGAAATCATAAAGAAAGGCTAGTTGATCGTTGGCCGAACAACGGACGACGCTGTGTGTAGTGGTGGAAGCATGTCGCCGGAACATGATCCGTCACGGAAGTGGGGTGGCAGAAAATGAGTTCGCAGAAGGCAGAGGGCAAGCGTGAAATGCCCGTCGCCGAAACCGTCCGCTTGATCGATCTTGTGGCATACCAGGACGGATCCGTGGTCAGCCGGACGCTGGTCAGCCGCGACAAAGGGACAGTCACGCTTTTGCCTTCGATGAAGGCCAGGGATTGAGCGAGCATACGGCTCCGTTCGACGCAATCGCGCATGTGCTGGAGGGCGAATCGGAAATCACTGTTTCCAGTAAACCCCTGCGGACGATGGCAGGCGAAGCGGTGCTGCTGCCCGCAGGTCAGCCTCATTCCGTGAAGGCTCTCAGCAAATTCAAGATGCTGTTGACGATGATTCGCTCGTAAGCGCGCGAGACCCCCTATTGCGGCAGCGCGCGAACCCAGATGCGGCTGGTGGCCGGCTTGCCGAGATGGATGGTGCGCTGGCCGACGGCGAGCGTCATGGTCTCGTCATACTCGCGATTGCGGATGCGGGCGCGCGCTCCGGGATGAATCGCGAGGCCGGAAAGAAATTTCAGAAATTCCGGGTCTTTCTCGTAGACGCAAAGAATTTCCACGGATTGCCCGGCGGGCAGATCGGAGAGCGGGACGGCGCCATGCTTGCGCCGCAATTTCGCAAGGCCGCCCTGCAGCGGCACGCCGTGCGGGCAAAATCCTTCCGCGCCAAACCGCGCCAGCAATAATTTTTCGACTTCGGGAGAAATTCCGTGTTCCAGGCGCTCGGCTTCGTCGTGCGCGCGCGTCCAGTCCAGGCCGATCACTTCGGTGAGCAGTTTTTCCGCAAGCTGGTGGCGCATGGCCAGGCGATCGGCGATGCCGCTGCCCTTGCGCGTCAGCGCGATGCGGCCGTCGCGGCCCACCACCAGCAATCCGTCGCGCGTCAGGCGCTTGAGCGCGGCCGTCACCGCCGGCGGCGTGACGCCCAACTCCTCCGCCAGCCGCGCGCTGATCGGCTCGTGCTCTTCCTGCACGATCTCCCAGATCGCCTTCAGGTAATCCTCGCGCGAGACGCTGGTTTTTTCGCGTGGCATCAGTCGCCTTTCCTGCTTTCGAGCGGCATTTCCGGCGTGTCAGCCTTTTCGCGCAGCCGCCGCGCCAGGTCTTCGACGCGCGCTTCGATCTGATCGCGAATCGCCCGGTACACGGCCAGGTTGAATCCAAACGGATCGCCCACGTCCCAGTCTTCCACCGGCGGCGTCGGCTCGGTGAAAATCGCCGCTCCCGATCGCCCCGTCATATTCACGACCAGTTCCGCCGCGGCAATATCTTCGGCACAAGGGCTTGGAATTTTGGCCCGTCGGCGGAAATGCCGCGCTCGCCAAGACAGCCAGCGTGGGGCCGGTGATTTCACCGAACGGCACGAGCCCCGCGCTGGACGGCTCGATCACGTCCGCGGCGAGTGCCTTGGCAATGGCCTCGGCCATCTGGCTCCGGCATGCGTTGCCAACACATAAGAAACAGCACTTTGGTGCGCACGATCGATCGATTTCTTCCGACCGAAATTCCGCGCAGACAGAATGACACGGATTTCGGCGCGGCTCAAGCTTGGCGTTCAGGTCTGAGTAGGACAGGCTTCAGCCTGTTGGATTTTGATGCTCGTGCAAGCAGAAGCGCAGACAGGCTGAAGCCTGTCCTACTGGAGTAATCCTGCGCGAGGACTTTGTCCGCGGAATCGAGTTTTCCCGACGCGATACGCAGAAAATATTCGTGCACGGTGGTGTCTCTGGTGAGTTCGGGATGGAATGTGGCGATCAGGATGCGGCCCTGGCGCACCAGCACGGGCTGGCCTTGGGATGTGGCGAGAACTTCCACGTCCGGTCCCACGCGGTCGATGATGGGCGCGCGAATGAAAACCATTTCGAGGGGCTCGGGGGAAAGCGACGTTACTTCGCTGCGCACTTCGCTGGCGAGCTGGCGGCCGTAGGCGTTGCGGATCACGGCAATGTCGGCCAGGTCCCAGCGAGGCTGGTCCGGATGATGCACTTCGCGGGCCAGCAGGATGGCTCCGGCGCAGGTGCCGAAAATCGCGCCGCCGCGCGCGGCAAATTCGCGCAGGCTTTTGTCGAGGCCTTCCTCGACCAGGAATTTCCACTGCGTGGTGCTTTCGCCACCGGGCAAAATCATGGCGTCCACGCCGTCCAGATCGCGCGGCGTGCGCACGAAGACGTACTCGACGCCCATGCGCGCGAGCGTCGCGGCGTGCGCCTCAAAGTCGCCTTGCACGGCGAGGATTCCGATTTTTGGTGAATTTTCCATTTGCTCCTAAGCTGAATCGCTCCTTCTTGAAAATTGACGCTAAAGACTCGTCATTCCGAACGAAGTGAGGAATCCCTCCTCGTTTCGATCGCAAATGCAAGAGGGATTCCTCACTTCGTTCGGAATGACGACAAAACACTGAGATTCACAAATCTCAAGACTTCGCCGATTACCAGCCGCGCGTCTGCAGCAAATCCTTCTCGTCGATCTGGCGGATGTCGAGGCCCTTCATCGCTTCGCCCAGCTCTTCCGAGGCTTCGAGGACAACCTTGGCGTCCTGATAATGCGTGGTGGCCTTCACGATGGCCTTGGCGCGCTTTTCGGGATCGCTGGACTTGAAAATTCCCGATCCGACGAAGACCGATTCCGCGCCGAGATGCCGCACCAGCGCGGCGTCGGCGGGCGTGGCGATGCCTCCGGCGGAAAAATTCGGCACGGGAAGTTTTCCGGTGCGCGCGATTTCGCGGACCAGATCGAGCGGCGCGCCCAGTTCCTTGGCCACGTGCATCAATTCATCGCCGCGCAGCGTGGTGAGCCGGCGCATCTCGCCGGTGATGGTGCGCATGTGGCGCACGGCTTCGACGATGTTGCCCGAGCCCGCTTCGCCCTTGGTGCGGATCATGGCCGCGCCTTCGGCGATGCGCCGCAGCGCTTCGCCCAGATTGCGCGCGCCGCACACGAACGGAACCTTGAAATCGTGCTTCCAGACGTGATTTTCCTCGTCGGCGGGCGTGAGCACTTCGCTCTCGTCGATGAAATCGACTTCCAGCGCCTCGAGCACCGCCGCTTCGGCGAAGTGGCCGATGCGCACCTTGGCCATCACCGGAATGCTCACCGTGTTCATGATTTCGCGGATGATCTTCGGCGCGGCCATGCGCGCCACGCCGCCCTCCTTGCGGATGTCCGAAGGCACGCGCTCCAGCGCCATCACGGCGCAGGCTCCGGCGTCCTCGGCGATGCGCGCCTGCTCGGCGTTGGTGACGTCCATGATCACGCCGCCCTTGAGCATTTCGGCCAGGCCCACTTTCACGCGCCAGGCGTCGTTCAAATAGTTTCCGTTGCTTCCCTGCGTCGCTGTCATTTCCGTCTCCTCATGTCAACTTCCGTGCATTCCCGCTCAGTCTCCAAATTCTCGAGCCGTCTTACCAGCGTGTCGAATCCGAAGTCTGCTTACGGCTGCGCCGCGTACTTTTCCCGGTCGATGATCACGAACCGGCCTTCGCCGCGCGCCAGCAAATCCCCTGCCGCGTTCCGTATCTCCCCTTCATGATACAACTGACGGCCCTCGCGGCGGGTGACAAATCCCTCGACGACAATTTCCGTGTTCACGCGAATGGGGCGCTTGTACTCGACGCGCAGGTCCGCCGTAACGGCGTGACTGGCCATCGAAGCGGCAGGCCTTGCTCATGGCTTCATCCAGCAGCAAGGCAATGATCCCGCCGTGAAGAAAACCCGAGCCGCCCTGGTATTCCTCGCCCAGCCGGAAGCGGCCGACGATGCGCTGGCGCTCGTCGTCCTGTTCAAACGACAGCTGCATTCCGCGGGCGTTGGCGCCGCCGCAGCCAAAGCAATGATTCCCGGGTTTAGGATCGATTTTCATTTTGGCCTTTTGCTCTCAGTTCGCCGATCTTCGCCGGTCGGTTTGCCGATTGCGACCGCAAGGCGCGCATTCACCCCTGTGGCACAGGCTTCAGCCTGTGCGACTTTCTGATCACAGCGACGACCGTTACCGCCCAATCCGGCATGTGCCACTCGCAGATTCACAAAACCAGACAGACTGAAGTCTGTCCTACTTGGGCTACACCAGCGCGACGCGCGGGACATCGGCGCGGCGTGAACCGCGCTGGCGCTTGCGCATTTCGTTGCGCAGCACGTCGGCCAGCGTGGCAACGCCGCGGGCGATATCGCGCTCGGTGAGTCCGGTAAATCCCAGGCGCAGCGTGTTCGGCTGCGGATTTTGATAATAGAAATAACGGCCCGGAGCGAACAGCACGCCGCGTTCGCGCGCGTGAATCAGCAAGTCGTTCGAATCGAATCCGGCGGGCAGCTCGAGCCAGACGCACATGCCGCCCTCAGGACGCGTCCATTTTGTTCCGGCAGGCATATGAACCGTGAGCGCGTGTTCCAGCGCAGCCAGGCGGGCGCTATAGGCCTTGCGCGTGGCCTCCAGATGGCGGCTCAACTTCCCGCGCCGCATGTATTCCGCAAAAATGGATTGCGCCAGATGCCCGGTATGCAGATCGGTCGATTGCTTCACCAGGCGCAGCCGGTCGATGACGTTGGCCGGCGCCAGCACCCATCCCACGCGCAATCCCGGAAAAGCGATTTTCGAAAAGCTGTCGACCTGCACCACCAGATTCGAACGGTCGAGCTGCTTAAGGGATGGAACGCGCTCCCCGCGAGCCCGCAGCCGCGCATAAATGTGATCCTCGATTACCGGCACCTGGAAGCGCGCCGCGATTTCCAGCAGGCGGCGGCGCTCGGCAACCGGAAGCGTCGTCCCGGTCGGATTGTGAAAATCCGGCGTGAGGACAATCATCTTCACGCGATTCTGCAACAGGACGGATTCGATGGCTGAGACGTCCACTCCAGGCGACTTTGCCGGGGCCGGTCTCGGTCCTCACCGGCACGCCGAGAATTCGAACGCGCGCGCCGGAAAAAATCGCCAGCGCGCCCGGGTACGTCGGATTTTCGATCACGATGGTGTCGCCGGGGCGCAAAAATGCCTTGCAGAGCAGATCGAGCCCCTGCTGGCCGCCGTCGGTGATCAGCAAATTTTCGTCCGAGACGCCGTACCCTTCCGCCGCACAGCATCTTGATCAGCGCCTGTTTCAGCGGAGGGTAACCGTCGGACGCGCCGAATTGCAGGATGTCGGCTCCTTCGCGCCGCCACACGGCGTTGAAGCAGTTGCGAAGCTCCTCAATGGGAAAAAATTCCGACGCGGGCCGGGCCATCAGAAAAGAAATGGTTCCGCGGGGCGCAGCCTGCGTCAGGCGGCTCAACATTTCCTCGCCGCGCTCGTCGGCAAACAGGGCTTCCCAGCGCAGGCCGCCCTGGAATGGGCGCGGCCGGGGGAGGAGTATGAACTGCCTTCACGCCTTCCTCGCTGCAAATGAATGTGCCGCGGCCGACGTGCCCGCTGATCAGGCCTTCGGATTCGAGTTCGGCGTAGGCGTTGGCGACGGTGGTGCGGTGGACGCCCAGTTGCAGGGCCAGTTCGCGGCTGGCGGGAATGCGGTCGCCGGCGCGCAGGTCTCCGGCGTGCACCAGGGCGCGCAATTGGTCGCGCAGCTGAATATAGAGCGGCACGTGGCTTTCGGGTTGTAGATGGAGAGGAATCATTGGCTCTCTCAATCAGTCCAATATATAGCATAAGAGACGTTCGTATAGAGCCAAATTGTCTCCCGTAGGACAGGCTTCAGCCTGTCTGGTTTTGGCCATGGGTAGGGGAACGGCAAAACCGACAGGCTGAAGCCTGTCCTACTTTTCCGTGCTCCACGGTCCGCACGCGGGTTACAATTCCCGTCCCTATTGGCGTGCAACTCGCGCGGGGCCGATTCCCGAAACGGAGGAAGTGAACAGAATGGCGAATGCGAAACCGCTGGAAGGAAAGATCGCGATTGTTACGGGGTCGAGCCGCGGCATCGGCCGGGCCATCGCGCTGCGGCTGGCGCGGGACGGCGCCACGATTGTGCTGGCCGCGCGAACGGCGGAAGATTTGTCCAAAGTGGCCGCCGAGATCAAGGCCGGAGGCGGCGCGGCGACATGCGTCGCGACGGACCTGCGCGATGCCGACGCTCCGGCCGCGCTGGTGAAGGCGGCCATCGACGCGCATGGCGCGATCGACATCGTGGTCAACAACGCCGGAGCGACCAAGCGCGGCGATTTTTTTGAGCTGACCGACGCGGATTTTCTGGACGGCTTTGCGCTGAAATTTTTCGGCGCGGTGCGCCTGACGCGCGCGGCCTGGCCGCAGCTGAAGGCGCGGCGCGGCTCCGTCATGAGCATCATCGGCATCGGCGGGCGCACGCCCGGAGCGGAATTTACCATCGGCGGATCGGTGAATGGCGCTTGCCTGTCGTTCGTGAAAGCGCTGACCGATATCGGCATTCGCGACGGCGTGCAGGTGAACGCCATCAATCCCGGGCGAATCCGCACCGGCAGGTTCCAGAAAATGGTAGAGGCGCAGGCGGCGCGCGAAGGAATAAGCCTCGAAGCGGCGATGCAGGAAATTATCGGCAAAGCAAGCATCGCGCGCGTGGGAGAACCCGAGGACGTGGCCAATCTGGCGGCGTTTCTATTGTCTCCCGAGTCCCGGTTCCTGCAGGGCGCGCTGATTGACCTGGACGGCGGGCAGACGAAAACGGTTTAGGGTTTGGTAGGACAGGCTTCAGCCTGTCGGGTTTGATTTGCGATTGGGGAAGAAAAACCTGACAGGCTGCTAGTATGAAAAGCCTGCCCTACTCAACCCACGGCACTGGTTACGATTTGTAGAGCCGGATCCAGGCCCAGAAGCCCGCGGTGCCCAGCAAGGAAATGCCGGTCACGACGGCCACGATAACAATGACGCGCGCGAGGCGGTTCATCCGGCTAACCAGCGCCGGCTGGTCGCCCGCCATCACTTCCTGTTCCTTCTGGTTGACATAGAGCTCGGTCGTCCTCTCTTGAGTCCAGGGCATTTCCGTAGATCACCAGGACCACCAGGAACGCCGAGATTGCGCCGCAAAACCCCAAAAGATAATCAAGAATGCTCATCAGGCTGCCCATAAATTCCTCCCGGCACTTGCTACCTACTACCTTCGCGCTTGCACAATCAACTTGGCTCTTGCCCGGTCTTGCTTCAGTGCACGGCGTCACCCGGCGACGTGACGCAAATCACGCGCTGAAAATTGAACTGTGCCACCCCAATTGACGAACGCGCGATTCCACAGACGGCGGGGACGTGCAGCGCGAGCCTCGAAATGGTAAGCTGGCGGGCAAATCATGCGATCCCTGACGAAATTCGCCGAAGTCGCGCTGGCCGCGGCATTGTTTCTGCTGCCCGTGGCGGGCGCGCGGCGCAATCCGCCGAACAAGTCGGCGGCCAGGAAAAAAACGATCGCCGATCTGAAGGAAATGGGCTATGCCGGCGACGTCATGGCGCAAGTGCGGTTGGGCGTGATCTACCTGACCGGCGACGGCGTGCCCAAAGACGACGTGGAGGCCGTGAAATGGCTGCGCATGGCCGCCGATCAGGATAATCCGGTCGCTGAGCGATACCTGGCGGAAATGTATTTCAAGGGCCGCGGCGTGGCGGCGGACAACGAAGAGGCCGCGAAATGGCTGCGCATGGCCGCCGAGCAAGGCGACGCGCAGAGCCAGTACAATCTTGCGGTGCTCTACTCGCAAGGCGAGGGCGTTCCCCGAAATTTGAAAGAATCGCTGAGCTGGATGACCAAGGCGGCGGAACAAAATCTGGCGGCTGGACAGATGGGCCTGGGCGTGGCTTACGGAAACGGCGACGGCGTGCTCGCCGAATCCGGCCGTGGCCGCGGAGTGGTATCAAAAAGCGGTGGACCAGAACTACGTGCCGGCCATGAGCAATCTCGCCATGCTGCTGGCGACCACGACGAATGCCAAGGTGCGGAATCCGAAGCAGGCGATCGCTCTGGCGACTCGGGCGGTCGGCAACGGGAGCAATCCGGATTACCTGAATACGCTGGCGGCTGCGTATTTTGCCGACGGGCAGACCGATCAGGCCGTGGCAACGGAAGAAAAGGCGCTGGCGCGCGATCCGGAAAACGATGCGTACAAGAAGGCCTACGAGAAATACCAGGCCGCCGCGCACGCGGGGCACTGAGCGGGTGATATTGTAGACAGCCGCCTGCGGCAGATTACACAAATAAGTGTCATTCCGAACGCCTGGCCTTTGTGGGTGAGGAATCTCTCTGTAGGTTTCTGGCAAAAGGAAGAGAGATTCCTCACACGCAGGAGCGGGTTCGGAATGACAACGTTGTCCGCATTAAGGACAACGTCCAAGACCTACACGGGAGAAACGAATGAAGCTTTGGGACCGAGTGGATTACAGCGCGATTGTCGACCGCAAGCCGCTGCGCCTTCCGGACAATAAGACCGTGGCCGTGTGGCCGCTGGTGACGTTTGAGGTTTGGGATCCGGACGGCCCGTTGCCGCGCACGATCCTGACGCCGCCGCAAGGCGTGCTGTTCATTCCCGACGTGCCCAACTGGAGTTGGTCGGAGTACGGCGCGCGCGTGGGATTCTGGCGCATGAAGGCGGCGCTCGACAAGCGGGACATGAAAGCCGTGTTCTGCATCAACGCGTCGGTGATCGAGCGGTACCCGCGAATTTGCGAAGCTGCGCTCGAATCCGGCTGGGAATTCATGGGCCACAACCTGATCCAGAAACCCATGCACGCCATGCCCAACGAGGAAGAAGCGATTTTGAAGAGCGTCGAAATGATCCAGAAATTCACGGGAGTCGAAGCCGCGCGGCTGGATGGGGCCCGGACTTACCGAGACGCACCACACGCCCGAATTGCTGGTGAAAGCGGGAGTGGAATACACCGTCGATTGGGTGCTGGACGATCAGCCCTGCGTGATCAAGACCGCGGAAGGGCCGCTGTATAGCGTGCCGTATTCGGTGGAGGTGAACGACGTGGTGCTCATGGCCATCGAAAAGCACAGCTCGTCCGAACTGTTTGACCGGGCGGTGGCGACGTGCGACCGGTATCTATCCGAAGGGCCCGAGCAGGCGCGCGTGCTGTCGCTGGCCTGCCATCCGTATTTGCACGGCGTGCCCCATCGCATCGGGTATTTTGAGAAATGCCTGGACGAGCTGTCGGCGAAAAACGGCGTGATGTTCACGACGGGCGGGAAAATTCTGGATTGGTTCAAGGCCGCGCGGGGATTTTAGTAGCACAGCCACTTCTGGCTGTGCGGTTTTGTAGATTGGACTTGCGGCTACCAGACACGCATACAATTGCAAAAACCACACAGCCAAGAGTGGCTGTGCTACCAGAACCCGCGATCGGTTTCTACTTTGCTCACCAATTTAAATTTCTGCACGCGGCGGCCGTCCACCGATTCGCCAACATACAGATTGCCTTTGGAATCGAGCGCCATGGTGTGCGCGTGCATGAATTCGCCCACCTGGTGGCCGGGACGCCCGAAGCTGCCCAGCACGTGGCCGCTGGCGCGGTCCACGATGTCGATTTCCTCGTCGATTTCATTGATCGTGAACATGTATTTCTGGCCGGGATCGAGCGAAAACTCGACCGAGGAAACCGATCCCGACCTGCGCCGCATCCTTGCTCGCTCCGCTGGCCGAGGGCGGCAGCGGAGTCCAGATCTTGTAGCTGAAGGGCATGTCCCTGATGAAATTGCCCTTGGTGTCGAAGACTTGCAGGCGATTCATCCAGCGGTCGCAGGCGTAGACCAGGTTGTCGTTGCTGACGCGCACGCAATGAATGGTGGGGCGCGCCGCGGTCGCGGCTTCTTCGGGCGGAGCGGTGCAGATTCCACTGGCGCAAATATTTTCCGGTCTTGTCGAACACGACGATGCGGAAATTATTGTTGCCCTTCCCTTTGGCGTGGCCGTCGGCGACGTAGACGTCGCCGTTGTGCGGATCGAACCCGATTTCCGAGACGCGGAAAAATTGCGACGTGCTCTTGTTCAAGGGCGCGCCCATGACCGTGCCGTCGGAGGAATCGAATACGCCTTTCTTTCCGATCTGCAGCAGGAGCTCTTTTCCGTCGTGCGAATATTCCTGCACGATGCCGTCCTCGGATCCGTCGATCCACACGTGGCCTTCCTTATCGATCGCGCAGCCGTGCAGATCCTTCGGCAGAATCTTCGGATCGCCCCAGGAATTGACCACCTTGCCGTCGGCGTCAAACTCAATCACGGGAGGCGCGGGCTGCCCGGCGTTCAATTCGTCGTTGGTCAGGCCTTCGAGGTGGCCGTCCATCCCGCCGACGTCGCTCACGCGCTGCGCGATGAACACGTGGTCCTGGGAGTCGACGCACACGCCGCCCATTTCGCCGGTCACCCATCGTCCGGGCAACGGCTTGGGCCAGGAGGGATCCACTTCAAATTTGGGAACGCCCGCTTGCGCCCGCGCGGACGCGGGAGAAAAAATCAGCGCCGCGAAAGCCAGACTCCCGCAGGCCAACATCAATCACAGCAACGATTAAGATTCCGATTTGCGCGCAACTTCTGCCTCCTCCATTGCTATTATTTCGCCGTACGATTGGGTTATTCAGCCCGAGAGTTTATCAGATGACATGCTGCCGCTCGGGAACATTTCTCGAGCCTCCCACGCCTTTTCGATCCCAGACGCGGCGCGGCTCGCGGTACAATACTCCGCACGGTTTTCAACCGGGGATGCGGGTCCAATTCAGCTTCCGGAAAAAATAAATGACCGCGACGCAAGTCGAAATTCCGCTTGAGGTGGGCACCAAACCCGTCTTCAAGATCCTGACGGCCATCAGCTTTTGCCACCTGCTTGAACGATCTGCTTTCGTCCCTGCTGCCCTCGATCTATCCGCTGCTGGCGAATAATTTCCATCTGAATTACATGAAGGTGGGACTCATCACGCTCACTTACCAGACGACCGCGTCGCTGCTGCAGCCGCTGATCGGGCTGCGCACGGATCGAAAACCGATTCCGTATTCGCTGCCCATCGGAATGGGATCGACGCTGGTCGGGCTGCTGCTGCTTTCGATCGCCGGAAGTTTCACGTCGATCCTCATCGCTTCGGCAATCGTGGGCACGGGGTCGTCGGTGTTTCATCCGGAGTCTTCCCGCGTCGCGCGCATGGCGTCCGGAGGACAGCACGGCCTGGCGCAATCGCTGTTCCAGGTGGGCGGCAACACGGGGCTGGCGCTGGGGCCGCTGATGGCGGCGTTGATTGTCCTGCCGAGGGGGCAAATCAGCATTGCCTGGTTTTCGGGCGCGGCTTTGTTGGGAATTTTTATGCTCACCGGCGTCAGCGGCTGGGCCAAGCATCACCGCGCGATCAAAAAGAGATTCACCGCGGCGGATACCGGACAGCACGTGGCTCTTTCGCCTAAAAGGATCGGGTGGTCCATCGCGATCCTGATGGCGCTGCTATTTTCAAAATTCGTTTATCTGGCGAGCCTGACCAGCTACTACACCTTTTACCTGATGAATAAATTCCAAGTCACCATCCAGAGCGCGCAAATTCATTTGTTCGTGTTTCTGGGCGCGGTGGCCATGGGCACGATCGCCGGAGGGCCGATCGGCGACCGCATCGGGCGCAAACGCGTGATCTGGTGCTCGATTCTGGGCGTGCTGCCGTTCACGATGGCTTTGCCGTACGCGAATCTGTTCTGGACGGAAATCCTGAGCGTGTTGATCGGCCTGATTCTGGCGTCGGCGTTTTCCGTGATCGTGGTCTACGCGCAAGAACTGGTTCCGGGAAGAGTGGGAATGATTTCGGGCCTCTGTTTCGGGTTTGCGTTCGGCATGGCCGGCCTGGGCGCGGCGGTTCTGGGCGAACTGGCCGACCTGACCAGCATCAATTTTGTGTACCTGGTGTGCTCGTTTCTGCCGGCGGTGGGCCTGCTCACCGCGTTCTTGCCGGATATCGAGCGCGGCAAACTGCGAACGGCGCAGCGCGGTAGGCTCGTGTTTAACTGTAACGCCTGCCTTCAGGCGGGCATGTGCTTCACGATGTCCGCCTGAACGGGCCTACATTTCCCTGCGATTAGTCCTTGAATCGTCAGCAGCCTCCCAAAATCCACTGTGCCAAAATGGCAGTATCCGATTGGTATCCAGGGCGCAACAACCCGATGACGGCGCTTGTGCGAGGAGCGTATTTTCGAATTGTTGGACGCAGGAAAACCCGGTCCAGAATTCGAGAGACCTATGATCTTCGTGCCCTTGATGATTGCCGCCGTCGTTGGTTTGGCTATTATTGCTGCGCCCCTGGCCGCTTTTCAGAGTGGATCGAGGATTCGAGCGCGGCTCAGGAAGCGCCGGCCCATCGAAATGTCGCTCTGGATTTCGGCAAATGGGTGGAACGCCAGGCGCGCGCTCGCGGCCTCAGCGTTCGCGGCGTTGCGCGCCCGGTGCCGCTGGAATGCCCGAAGTGCCACAAGAGTTCCAATTATTTTGTTTACCCCGATGAATTGTGCGAGCGCTGCTGGCGCGCCACGCTGAAGCCGGAATCGACGCCCATCAACAGCAACCGCGTGCAGTCCCTGCCGCAGGAAATCGCCCGACTCGTGCTGGAAATCCAGTAGGACAGGCTTCAGCCTGTCGGGTTTGTAATCGCATGCGCATCCGGAAATCAAAACCAGACAGGCTGAAGCCTGTCCTACTTAGACCCATGACTTTCCTGCACGAAATTGTTATTGTTCAAGGAAATCTCAGAGTCAATCTTGCGAATGGAAATTCGTGAAAGTTGCGTCGAAGGAGACGACCATGAGCAAGCATGATGAAACGCGGCGCGAGTTTTTGGTTCGCGCGGCGGCCGGAGCGGGCGCCGTGGCGGGCGCGGGACTGGTGCCCGCGGCATTGGCCGAGGCTCAGGAGCAAGCCAAGGAGGCGGCCCTCTCCTCCGCTGCGCCCATGCATCCGGGCATTCGCGCCAATCACGAAATGCAGGGCGCATTCTTCAATCACGCCGACGCCGCCACGGTCGCCGCGTTCGTCGAGCGCATCATGCCGGGCGCGCCGGGCAAACCCGGAGCGCACGACGCCGACGTGCTCAATTACATCGACCTGGCGCTTGCCGGCGCGTACGCCGACCTGCAGGAATTTTACCGGCACGGATTGACGCAGCTCGGCGCCTACTGCCAAGAAAAATATAAGAAGCCGTTCGTGCAGCTTCACGCCCGCGCAGCAGGATGAAGTGCTGACGGCGCTCGACCAGGGCAAGGCCACGGGTTTTACGTGGCCCACGGCGCAGGCGTTTTTCAACACCGTGCGGACGCACACGATGGAAGGCATGTTCGCCGACCCGATTTACGGCGGGAACAAGGATTTCGCGGGATGGGAACTGGTGGGATTTCCGGGGGCGCAACTGTTTTATTCGCCGAAGGACATGGACAGCAAGGAAGCGTTTTCGCGCGCGCCCATCATGGGGCTGCAATCGGGACTGACCAAAATTTCCATGGGGCCGTCCAATGGCCCGGCGCGGAAGGGATAAGCCATGGCCACTCAAAAAACGGATGTCGTGATCGTAGGGGTGGGCGCGGCCGGGGGAATCCTGGCGGCGGAGTTGGGAAAAGCGGGAATGAAGGTCATTGGCCTGGAGCGCGGCCCGCGCCTGACCACCTCGGACTTCGCGCCGGCCGATGAGTTGCGCTATTTCCAGCGGCAGGACCTGCGCCCGAATTACAAGCGCCAGCCGGTCACCTGGCGGCCAAATGCCAGCGTGCGCGCCACTCCCATGACGCTCTTGAATTACGGAAATCAGGCGGGAGGCGGAACGGTTCACTACGGCGCGCTGTCCTGGCGGTTTCACGAAGACGATTTTCGCGTGCGGTCGCATACCATCGAGCGCTACGGCGCAAAGGCCATCCCCGCGGATTCCTCGGTCGCCGACTGGCCGCTGACGTATGCCGATCTCGAGCCGTTTTACGATCGCGCCGAATACGAATTGGGAGTTTCCGGGCAAGGCGGGAAACCTGAAGGGGCGGAAAATCGACGGCGGAAATATCTTCGAGGCGCCGCGGCAACGCGAGTATCCGCTGCCGGCGCTGCACCCGGATCAAAGCGGCGTTCTGTTCAACGAGGGCGCGAGCAAGCTGGGGTATCACCCGTTTTCCTCGCCGCGCGCAATTCTTTCGCAGCCGTATCAGGACCGGCCGAGTTGCACGTATTGCGGGTATTGCCAGGCGTTCGGCTGCCACGTGGGCGCCAAGGGGAGCATCCTGGTGACGAAGCTGCCCGAGGCGGACGCCACCGGAAATTTCAAGCTGCTCACCGGCACGATGGTGTATCGCGTGAACACGGACAACAGCGGGCGGGCCACCGGCGTTTCGTATTACGGCCCGGACGGCTCGGAGAACACCGTCGAAGCGGAGCTGGTGATTATCGCTCCCTTCATCTATGACATTGTGCGGCTGCTGATGCTCTCCAAAACGAATAAATTCCCGAACGGCCTGGCGAATTCCAGCGGACATTTGGGAAAGCACATGATGGCCCACATCTCGGCCCGGGTGTTTGCCACGTTTGACGACCGCTACGTGAATATCTTCATGGGTCCCAGCGCGCAGAAGCACACGCTCGACGATTTCAACGCCGACAATTTCGATCACAGCGGCATGAATTTCATGCGCGGGGCGCAGATTTCGGTGGCGCCCGCGGACGCCGAAGCCGGCCCGATCGGCACGGCCATGAGCCTGGCGCCTCCGCCGGGAACACCCCGCTGGGGAGCGGCGTACCGCGATTTCGCCGCGAAATATTTCAATCGCTACGCGGGGATCGTCGCGCAAACCGAGAATCTTCCTTACGCCGACCAGGCCATCGACCTGGATCCGAATGTGCGCGACCAGTACGGCCTGCCCGCGCCGCGCGTCACCTACGACTGGAGGCGGCCCAACGAGGTGGCGCGAATCGAATTCCTGTATCAAAAATTGGAAGGCATTGGCCACGCCATGGGCGCCACCAAGGTGTGGCGCGGAAACCTCAGTTCGGGCGCTCCCGGCTCACACCATCAAGGCGGCGCGCGCATGGGCAGCGATCCGAAAACGTCCGTGGTCAATCGCTACAGCCAGAGCTGGGATATCCCGAATCTTTTTCTGATGGGCAGCGCGACGCATCCGACCATGGCCGGGTTTAATCCGACACTGACGATTCAGGCGCTGGCTTACATGGCCGCCGATGCGATTGTGAACCGGTATAAGAAGAATCCGGGGGCGCTGGTGTAAGTGCCCGAATACGCTGTGTGCCAACGCACGG
The DNA here is from genome assembly GCA_963779275.1 of Terriglobia bacterium. Classification (GTDB taxonomy): domain Bacteria; phylum Acidobacteriota; class Terriglobia; order Acidiferrales; family UBA7541; genus Palsa-360. The sequence goes on along the minus strand of CAVZXL010000007.1, from coordinate 348,546 downwards.
CTCGCCGAACCTCATTCCAAATTAGTGGTAAGCATTTTGTCCGGCAACCCGGATTTCACTTGCCGGGAACGCTTATTATCCATTCATGCGCCAAGATACGTTAATATCACCGGAATCGTCTCCGATCCCGCGACGGATGTGGGGCCGTCTTTTGAATCTGGATCGCCCGGAATTGTATTACGGGCGGATCGAAGGAGAAGAGACCCGATGCCGACATCATCCGGCCTGCTTGCGCACAGCTCCATGATTTCTCCCGCGCCGCAAACTTCCTCCGCCTCCAACGGCAAGAAGAAAGTAATTTACGACCAGGACCACCGCGGGCCGCTTTCCACCGATACGATTGCCACGCTGATGCTGCTGCAGGCGGACAATATCGATCTGCTGGGGATTTGCACCGTGACCTGCGATATGTGGGCCAGGCAGGAAACCGCCTACGCGTTGCGATTGCTGGAACTCATGGGCCGCGCGGAAGTGCCGGTGTTCATGGGCGCCGAGGAGCCATTGCTCAATACAAAGGCTGAGGCGCAGATGCGTTACCAGATGTTTGGTTCGCGCACGCTTGGAAACGAAGGATACCTGGGGTGCTTCGCGAAAGATGCGGGAAATCGCGACGATCTGACTCCGCTGCCGCCTCCGTACGGGCGCTTCGCGCGGATTAAGGCGCAGCCCGAGTCTGCCGCCGACTTCATCATTCGCACGATTCGCGCCAATCCGAACGAAGTGACGATGTATTGCGGCGGACCAATGACGAATCTGGCGCTTGCGGCCATGCTCGCGCCGGACATTGTGCCCATCACCAAGGAAGTGATTTTCATGGGCGGAGGCGTTCATCACTCGACGAGTTCCGTGAACGTGTATTTCGACGCCGAAGCCGCCAAGATCGGATTTCGCGCCGGATGGCCGAAATTCACGCTGGTTACCACCGACCTTGCGGAGCAAGTCCATCTGGGCGATGACAGCAAAGTGGACGAGATCGTGAACCGGGCGCACGCGCCCATCGCCGATCTGTTCCGGCTGTACGAGCAAGCGCCGCAACGGGCCAATCCGAAGCGGCAGTCGTTCCGCATGCCGGATGAAATGATGGCCGCGCACGTGATCGACCCCACGATTTTCGGCGGCTTTGACGATATGTATGTCGATATCGTGACGCACAACGACGGGCACTACGGCGATACGTCGTTCTGGGACGCGAATTGGAAAGGCATTGGCGGAGACACGGCCGGACTGGGGCAGAACAATCCTTCCGTCAAAGCCGGCCGCATTCAGATGCTGAAGGAAATCGATAAAGCCGCGCTTTCGGGAATTGTTCATCGATCTGATGACGCGGCCGATTAATGGGTTTAAGTAGAACAGGCTTCAGCCTGTTTGTTTTTGATTTGCATTTACGGACGCAATAACAAGCAAGCACGAGCCGGTTTCTTTTGAAGCACTATATCATAGGCTGAAGCCTGTTCTACGAAAACAACATGCCAACAACGCGACGTGAATTCATAAAAACAGTGGGAGCCGCAATTGCCTCCACGCACATTCCTCCCGAAACGCCGGCGATGGGCGCGCCGCCCGCTCCGATCGCGGCGCCCTTCCCTGCACCGCCGCAGGCGGGTGGCAAGCGAAAAGTGATTTACGACCAGGATAATTCCGGCCCGTTCGGCACCGACATTCTGGGCACGCTGATGATGCTGCAGGCCGACAACGTCGATCTGCTCGGAATCACGATGGTCACGGGCGACGCGTGGATGAAGCAGGAGATGGCCTATACGCTGCGCCTGCTGGAATTGATGGGGCGCACGGAAATTCCGGTATATCCCGGCGCAGAATTTCCGATGCTCAATACCAAAGAAGAATGGCTGCTGCGCCTGCAACTTTATGGCGGGCATCGCCTGGATCCATGGCTGGGCGCGTTCAACAAGAACAATGGCGGCCCGGACGAAATCAAGCCGCTGCCGCCGCCTTACGATCGTTTCGCCGACCTCAAGGCCCAGCAAGATCACGCCGCGCGGTTCATCGTGAAGACGGTGCGCGAAAATCCGGGGCAGGTGACGATCTACGCGGGCGGACCGCTGACGAACGTGGCGCTGGCCATCGCGCTGGCGCCGGACATCGTTCCCCTGGTGCCCGAAATCGTGGTCATGGGAACCGGGTTTCACGTGTTCACCAACGCGTTCAATATTTTTTTCGATCCCGAGGCGGGGAGAAAAGTGCTGCGCGCCCCGTGGCCGAAATTGACTATCGTGACCGTGGACCTCGCCGAGGAATTGCACGAAAGCGACGACATCGCGCCCGGCCGCAGGATGATCGACGAAATCGCGGGACGCGCCGCGCCCCCGATTTCCGACCTGTTCCAAAGATATGCCGTGGAAACCGTTGCGGCAGAATCCCGGCAGGAGATTGTTCCGCATGGCGGATGAATTGATCGCCGCGCAGATCATCGAGCCGGGGATTTTTACGAAATCGGAGCAGATGTACGTGGATATCTGCACGACGCCGGGTCCGCGCTACGGGGATTCCATGTTCTGGGCGAAAAATTGGGAAGGCGCGGCGGGCGCGGGGAAAATCGTCCGTGAGCGCATCCGACAGCCGGGTGTTCGTGAACCCGCGGCAATTTTATCTGGGGCCGCCGCCCTCGGCGGGCTCGTAAACGTGCTGCAGGAGGTCGATCACGACCGGTTCAAGAAGCTTTTCGTCGATTTGATGACCAAGCCTCTTGCGAAGTAGGGGCACGGCAATGCCGTGCCCCTACAACCGGCTCGCATGTCGCCAAAGGTTCAAAAACTGCTACGCACCCTCTTCAGGCCTGGAGATTTTGCTATGAAGAAGATTCAGGCTGTCGCGGCTTTTCCGTAGTTTTCACGGCGCGTTCGATTCCCGGGCCTGCCGCGGCCAGATCCTGCAGAGTCATGGCCGGGCGCACTGTGATCTTCGCATTGAAGGCCAGGAAAAACGGCTCGGCGATCGCCGGCAGTTGCGACGATTCCTTCATGTCGAAGAAAATGTATCCGGTGCGTTCGCCGTTATCCTCGGCAAAATAAGCGGCTTCCGGCTTGATGTCCGCAAGGATGCTGGAAATCTTTGTCCCCAGGGTTCCATTTTGGCCGCAGCTTGTTGCCCGCTTCCACGGGGATTGAGACCTTGAGTAACATGCGCATCGTAAGTGCCCTCCTGAGGCGAGCGAATTATACATATCCAGCGCCGGTTATCGCCATGGAAAGATTTAGTGGGTTGAGCGGATTATTCGCAAGCAAGCGCGCGCGTTTCATGTGGCGCCGGCGTCTCGCCGGCGGTTTTGTGCTGCGCGAAGAAAAAACGCCGGCGAGACGCCGGCGCCACACGAGATCCGCACGATTTTTTAATTGTTGAAGTTGGAACTTTAACGATGGAATGATGGCCCAAAAATCAGGCAAACCGCTTACTTGCTGGAGGCGCTCTGCCCCAGCTTGCGCAAACGTTCCTGCAATTTGCGGCGCAGAGCGGCGGGGGTATTGGGATTGAAGGCCACCAGGTACCAGAGCGGCTGGCTGCGGTCGCGGGCAAGCAACGCCAGAGTGGCGGGATCGGCGTTGGGATGGCGCGCGACATTTTCGCGGATCGCGGCGTAGGGATGCTTTGCCAGGCGGGAGAGCGTCTTGGAATTTACCTTGGGATGCTCGCTGATCAGGCGCAGCAGGTAGTAATCGGATTCGGGGGCCTCGCGCGACAATTTGTCGAGCATTTCCGCCTTGGAGTCCGCGTTCAGCACCACGCCCACTTTTTCGTCCCAGGAAGCATTGATGTGATTCAGTTCGCGGGTGCGTTCGTGGATCAGTTCCTCGAGCACGCGGCGCTCTTCGCCCAGGCGCACTTGCGGCACGGCCGTCGTTTCCAGGGAATCGAGCACGCGAAGCAGGTGCTGGCGCTCGCCGAATACGATTTGCGTCGTGCGGGGAGTGGCGCCCTTGGCGGGCGTCTGCACCAGATCAGAGCGTCTCATCGCTACCTCACTGAGTAAAATCGAGTTCGCTTGCCAGATTTGCCAGCTCATCGTCTTGGATGTACAAGCTCCGCGAATCGAGTGGCAACCCGGCTTCCATCCGCCGTTTCAGCCACCGTCCTGCCACGTCAATTTTCCTGCGGGCTGCAAGTACAGCCCGCACCCGATTCTGTTCGCGCGTCAGGCGCGGCCGCCCGCGCTCGAATCGAGCCAGGCTGCCGCCGGAAATTCCAACCACGGCTTCTTCTCCGTTCACCCGAAAGAAGAAAAGTTCAGGCCGGTCCCCCTGCGCCAAAAACCCTGCACGTACAAATTCCGCTTCGCGGCGTTTGCCGTCAGACCCCACGGTTGCAAACCGCTCGTAGATGGGTTCGTAAGTCATCTCGAATTATCCGACCAGTCACTCCCGCGTGTAAAGATTGCGGCCCGCGCGAGGTTCCAGACGCGCAACAGGATTTGTAGGACAGACACTCTTGTCTGTCCCCTGCCCGGCGCGGCAACGAACTCGCCTGTTGAGCGATAAATCTGTTTTGCGGAGTTTGGGTGAGATCACGGCGGACTGGCAGGGACAGACAAGAGTGTCTGTCCTACAACGGCCTGAGGAGTTTGCCATTACCGGACAGAGTCGCGTACCTTGGAGTGAAAGACCATCGGAAGAATTTCGCACGCAGGAGCAAATCGATGTCCGCATTTGACGACCACAAGGACGAGATTGAACACTACGAGCAGATGCTGGGCGCGCACCGCGGCCGCCTGGCCGTCACCCTGGACCGCGTGACCAACGCCATGGTCCTGGTGGGGCAGCACGGCGTCTATTGCCACAGCCACCGCGATCCCACCAAACCCACCATGGACATTCAGATCATCACCGAAGAGTTGCGCAAGGCCAAGGAACTCATCCAGAGCGTCATGGAAGATCTGCGGGCCGAGCGGGAAAACCGGCTGCGCAGCAATTAGGGAGGATTGAGCTTCGCAGCCTCTCTTCAATTCCCAATCAGAAATGGATTCGACTGGCGCTCCTCGCCGATGGTCGTGGACGCGCCGTGGCCGGGATACACCAGCGTGTCGTCGGGAAGCGCGAGAACCTTGCCTTTCAGCGAGCGGATGATTTCCTCGAACGAGCCTCCCCACAGGTCGGTGCGGCCGATGCTTCCGGCAAAAACGTGTCGCCCGGCAAACAGGCGCCCCGGCGGGCGCTCGGTGGACTTGGCGGCGATGGCGGCGGCGCGATGTTCGGGCATGTCCGAAGGCAGGTACAGGCAGATGCTGCCCTGCGTGTGCCCGGGCGTGTGCAGCACTTGCGCCTGGTAAGGACCCCAGCGAACCGCGTCGCCTTCCCGTAAAAGTTGATCGACGTTGACGCTTTTCGGAGTCTTCCAGCCGAGCCACGACTGCCTGCTCATCCAGCATCTGGTAAAGCCCCAGATCGTCGGCGTGCATGTAGACGGGGGCGTTGGTGGCTTGCTGGATGCGGTGCAGGCCGATCACGTGATCGATGTGCGCGTGGGTGATGACGATGGCGCTGACTTTCAGATGATGGCGCTTGAGAATTTCGAGAATTTTTTCGGCGTCGTCTCCGGGATCGATGACGATGGCGTCGTGCGTTTTCGGGTCTCCGACGATGTGGCAATTGCACTGCAGCATGCCGACGGGAAGAATTTCGTGAATCGAGGCTGGAGGGGGCCCGCATGAGAGCAATATAACATTATTGGGGTGGGCTCCAAGTAGAGCCCACACCCGGTGGTGGACTCCAGACGGAGCCCACGCAGGTGGGCGGGGTTTTGGCGGCTTGCTCTCCCGGGCATCGCCTGAAACCGCGTTCTGCTAAGATGACTCGCAGGTCTGGGAAACCTGCAACCGACCATGCCGCTGGAAACTCCACTTCTCGATCTGCACCGCGCCGCGGGCGCGGAAATCGGCGAAACCTTTGGCACTCTGCTGCCTTCGCGCTTCGGCGATTTTGCGAAAGAGTATGCCGCCGCGTCGGGCGCCGTGGCGCTTGTGGATACGAATTTCCGCGCGCTGTTTTCCTTTACGGGCCCGGATGCGCAGCGCTACCTGAACGCCATTTTGACGTCGAATGTGCGCGACCTGAAACCCGGCGGCGGTGTGGTGGGACTTTTGCTGACGCCGCAAGGGCACATCCTCGCCGAGGTCGAAACATTTTTGCTGGATAAGGGCATCCTCGCGTCGTCCCACGCGATGGTCCGCGAGCGAACGTTTTCGACGTTCGATAAATTCATCATCATGGACGACGTGACGCTGGAAGACGTGACGCCCTGGCACCGGCACGCTGGATCTGCTGGGGCCGCAGGCGGCCGCGGTGATTTCGGAAATGGCGGAATCGATCTTGCGGACTTGCCGGTTCTTTCGCACGTCGAAGCGATTCTGGGCTCGGTTCCCTGCCGCATTATCCGTAAGGCGTGGCTCGATCATCCGGCCGCGACGATTGTTGCGCCGCGCGAACATCTGCCGGCGTTGTGGCGGGAACTGGAATCGCGCGTGCGCGCCCGTGGAGGGACAGCCGCGGGCATGCAGGCCATTAATTCGATTCGCCTGGAATGGGGAACGCCGTGGTTCGGCCACGACTACGGCGACAAGAATATCCCGCACGAAGCGGGCTCGAACGCTCGCACATCAGCTATGAAAAAGGCTGCTACACCGGGCAGGAAATCGTCGAGCGCGTGAGGTCGCGCGGCCACGCGAACCGGCGGCTGACCGAACTGCAATTTTCGGGCGCGGCATGCGCCCGCTGCCGGAACGCTGCTTTCGCACGACGGCAAGGAAATTGGCGAGGTCACCAGCGCGGCGATTTCTCCAGTGCTTGGCAGGCCGATTGGACTGGGCTATGTGCGGCGCGAGCACGCCGCCGTGGGAACCCGCCTCGATGCTTCCGGCACGCCCGCGGAAGTGATTGCTCCTCCGCTTCCAGCGAAACATTCCACGGCTTAAAATTCGCTTTATGCAGCAGTTGTAGGGGCACGCCATGGCGTGCCCCTACAACTGCGGCGCCCCGTTTGTTTATTCGCTCCGGTTCCTGTATCGTTTCACCCACTTTGAGTGACGAGCACGCGCTTCGGCCGAGGAGAAGCTGACTCATGAAACGCGCCCGCCTGATATTCCTGATGACAGGGGCGATCCTGTTTTGCGCGCTTCCCTCCATGCGCGCGCAGGCCGGGCCCGAAGCGGGCGGACACGAATTGCAGTTCTGGACCGCCGGAGGCCACGGCACCAACGGCGTCGAGCAGCACACCGGCGTCTTGCTAGCCGGCGCACGCTACGGCTGGATCCTTACGGATCTTCACGGCCCTGGATTTCTGCGCGGACAATTTGAGTACGCGGCGGACGCGATTCCCGCGTTCGTTGTCTTTCAGCCCACGAACACGGCGTACGGCGTAGGCCTCGACCCGTTCGCCCTGGTCTGGAATTTCCAGAGGCACGGGCGAATTGTGCCCTACGCGGAACTTTCCGGCGGCGTGCTGTTCACGAACACGCAAGTGCCGCCGGGAACTTCGCGCATCAATTTCATCAGCGACGGCGGCCTGGGCCTGCATTTTCTGATGGCGAAATTAAAATGGAACGCGGACATTCGCTTCATGCACATCTCGAGCGCCGGACTTTCTTCGATCAATCCGGGAATCAATACCGTGCAGTTGCGCCTGGGAATCGGGATGTTTACTGGCGGGCGGCGCTAGGAAAAGACCGGATTGGCCACAGAGGCACAGAGGTCGGAATCAGGTGGTGGGTTTTAGGCCTTAAGTTCTGGGTTCGGGATTTTGAGCCTTGGCTTGCAGAAATCTGGAATTTCAAATTCAGATGAAATTCGTTCCCTCATTGTCACTGTGCCTTCTTGAGAAATTTTCCTACGCGATATTCAGCGCGCGCTTGAAGCTGCCGCGCTCGTTGGTGATTTTTTCCTGAAGCTGCAGGATGGCGTAGAGCAGCGCTTCAGGTCGCGGCGGGCAGCCGGGCACGTAGATATCGACGGGGATTACCTGGTTGACGCCCTGCACGATGGCGTAATTGTTGAACACGCCACCGGAGGTCGCGCACGCGCCCATGGAAATGACCCACTTGGGCTCGGGCATTTGCGCGTGCAGCTGCTTGATGACCGGCGCCATCTTTTGCGAGACGCGCCCGGCAATGATCATCAGATCGGCCTGCCGCGGCGACGGGCGAAAGACTTCGGAACCGAAGCGCGCGACGTCAAACCGCGCCGCGGCCATCGACATCATCTCGATCGCGCAGCACGCCAGGCCGAATCCCAGCGGCCAGATCGAGCTCTTGCGCGCCCAGTTCACGGCCTTGTCCAGCTGCGTGAAGATAATCCCTTCGTCCTGCAGCAGTTTGCCGAAGTCGTCCGGTTTTTCCAGCGTCACGTTTTTGCCGATCGTCGTGCTCATGGGTCCCTGCCCTTCGATTTTCCCGTGGGCGCTCCGTCGCGTCAGGACAAGCAAGTAGAGCTCACACCGGCATTTTCTCACAAACGCGGCATGTCTGCTACTCGCGCCGTGCGCTGGTGTTGTCCATTGCATGTGCGGCTACGCGGGCGTGTACCGGGTTGACACATGCAAACGCCCGCCGTACCCTAACTGCAGGCAAATTCCTATGGATCTATTTGAGGAAGTTATCAAGCTCCGGCGCGAAGGAAAGCGCGGGGCAATGGCCACTATCGTCCACACGAACGGCTCGATCCCGAGCTTTGAAAGCTCGCGGATGCTGGTGCGCGAGGATGGGTCGATCAGCGGGACCATCGGTGGGGGATGCGTCGAGGCCGAAGTGTGGGCCGCGGCCAAGGAAGTGATGCAGGCGGAGGCGCCGCGCAAGATGACCTTCAACCTGAATAACGAGGCCAATTACGATAATGGATTGATCTGCGGCGGCACGCTGGAAATCTTCGTCGAGCCGATCCTGCCGCAGCCGATGCTCTATATTTTCGGCGGCGGGCACGTCTCGATGGCGCTGGCCAACGCGGCGCACACGGCGGGCTTCGCCATCGGCGTGATCGACGACCGCGAATCGTTTGCCAACCGCGAGCGATTCCCCATGGCGCATGAGATTTACACCAGCTTTGAAGATGCGTTTGAGAAGATCAAACCCACGGCATCGACCTACATGGTGATCGTGACGCGCGGGCATAAGGACGACATGCGCGTGCTCGGCTGGGCCGTCGGGACGTCGCCGCGCTACATTGGCATGATCGGCAGCAAGCGCAAGGTGATTTCGGTATATCGCGCGCTGGAAAAGGACGGCGTCTCGCCGGACAAATTCGCCGGCGTGCACGCCCCCGTGGGCCTCAACATCGGAGCGCTCACGCCCGAAGAAATCGCCATCAGCATTGCCGCCGAGTTGATCGCCATCCGCCGCGGCGCGAAGAATCTTTCGCACAAGTCCGTGAACGCCGATCAGGCGGCGCCGGCCTCGGTCAGATAGCGGTCGGTTATTGTCGTCGGGTAGGCGGTTTCTTTCGCAACCCGCAGAATCCCGCCGTCGGCACGAAAGTCATTCCGCGAGCATTGGATATTCACCGGCACGTGAGACTCCCTTTGGGGGTTCGGACATAAAGGATCCCTTCTTGCTCGCTGCCCTCATTCTCTCCGCCGGCGCTTCCAGCCGGATGGGAAGACCGAAAGCCCTGATCCCCTACCGCGAAGGCACTTTCCTGCAACATTTGCTCGACGTTACGCGCCATCCGAAGATCGGGGTGACGCGAGTGGTGCTGGGCGCGGGAGCCGAAGAGATTCGCACCGCCGCGAAGCTTGACCCATCGGCCGTGGTGATCAACAGCGAATGGGAAAAGGGGCAGCTTTCCTCGATCTGCGCGGGCGTGCGGAGCCTGGCGGACATCGAGACCGACGGCATCGTGCTTTGCCCGGTCGATCACCCGTTGGTCAGCGCGGCGCTGGTCAGCGAATTGGTCGAGCAGTTTTACAAGAGCCGGAAAACTCATCGTCGTTCCCACCCATAACGGCCGCCGCGGACATCCGGCGATTTTTTCCAGCGCACTCTATGGCGAATTGCTGGCCGCGCCATCCGAGCAAGGCGCGCGCGCGGTGGTCTGGGCGCACGCCGCCGATGTGCTGGAAGTTCCCACGGAGGAAGAAGGAATCCTGCTGAATATCAACAATCCCGATATGCTGAAGCACGTGGCGGCAGACCAAGGAGTACAGGATAAGCCACAGAGGCCAGAGGAACATGTAAATGGAGGATGAGGAATTAGTACATTGGGCAGTTGAGTGAATTTCCGAGCCTCTGGTGAATTCTGTGCTAAATCTTTGATCATATTGTGTTCTCTGCGTCAACTTCCGCTGATTTTGCCTCCGTGGCTGAATCCTTACATTCAGTTTGGCGAGCAGCGCCTGCACGGCGTCGCGGGCGAGTTGCGCGGCATGATACGTTGCCGGAGGCAGGCCGCCGAGCGCCTCGGACAACTGTTCGGGGGTGATCGCGCGGGCTTCGGCAGGGGTCTTCCCGCGCAGCAACTCCGTCAGAAGGGACGAACAGGCCATGGCCGTGACGCACCCGCGCGTGCGGAAACGCGCCTCGGCAATTCGCCCCGCCTCCATGCGCGCGGAAAGCTCCAGAATGTCTCCGCAGACCGGATTTTCCACCGAAATCGTGGCCGTGGCGGCGTCCAGCGTGCCGGCGTTGCGCGGGTTCTGGAAATGGTCGAGGATGGCTTCGCTGTACATTCGTGAATCGCAAGTTCCTTTCCGGGGGTTCGAGGCATCTTACTTCCGGAAGAAAGGCGGGGTCAACGCTTTCTGCAATCGTACGTCGCATGCTTGTCTACCGCAAAGCGGTCACACCCGCGCATGCCGTCGGGCCGTGTGCATGGTTCTGGATCATCCGGAACGAAAACCGTTTGCCGGGGGCTGCGATTCCGGGCATCATCGAGATTGTCGCCCCGGGCAAGAGTCATACGAAAAACATAGCAAATAGCGGGCCGAAAATATCCGTGGCCGCGCGCCTATCGAATCAGGAGGCAGTTCGTCTAAATACTCCTATGAAAAAATCCCCAGCCGTGAATTTATTTGCGGCGTCGATTCTGGCCGCCGCACTTTGCGGCGGACTTCTTGCCCAGAGCGCGCCGCGCCCGGCGAAAGAATCGGGCGTGTTGCTGCCGGCCATGCAGGCGGAACTGGAACGCGCCAGGACGTCGCTGGCGAAATCCGATCCCGCGCCATATTTCATCAGCTATGAAGTCTACGACCAGCGCAACTTGATGGTGACCGGAACGTACGGCACGATTGTCAACTCGAATGCATCGACGCAGCGCTGGGCGGACGTCACCATGCGCGTCGGCACCCCGGCCATGGACAACACCCATGACGAAAACCGCGCTTCGGGAATGTCTTCCGGCCCGCTGCCCCTTTCCGACGACCGCGATGCCATTGCGCGCACCTTATGGGAGCTGACCAATCGCGAATACCGCCGCGCTTCGCCCGCTTTCGCAAAAGTCATAACCAATACCGCCGTCCAGGCCGCGGAAGAAGACAAATCCCCAGATTTTTCCAAGGAAAATCCCCAGACGGAAATCGATGCGCCGGACACGCCTGTCGCGTTCCATCAAAAGGATTGGGAAGACAAAATCCGGAAATATTCCGGCGCATTCCGGAAGTATCCGGACATCTATACCTCGTCGGTGACACTGCAGATCGAGCAGACCACTTCCTACTTCGTTTCCAGCGAAGGGACCAAGGTCGAAACTCCCGGACTGATGGCGCGGCTGGTGGTCGAGGCCAACACGCGCGCCGACGACGGCATGGACCTGGTGCGCGTCGAGACGTTTGAATCCACCAAGCCCGAGGGGCTTCCTTCCGAGCAAGAAGTGGCCGCCAAGGAAGAGAAAATGGCCGCCGACCTGATGGCCCTGCGGCAGGCTCCCCTGGCGGAGCCCTTCGACGGGCCCGCGCTTTTGTCCGGGCGCGCCGCCGCCGTATTTTTCCACGAAGTCCTGGGGCATCGCCTCGAAGGCCATCGCCAGCGGGGAGACACCGAAGGGCAGACGTTCACCAAGAAAGTGAACCAGCCGGTGCTGCCGAATTTCCTGAGCGTGTACGACGATCCGACGCTGGGAAAAATGAACGGCATCCCGCTCTCCGGCTCCTATTCCCACGATGACGAAGGAGTGCCGGCGCAGCGCGTGCCGCTGATTCAGGACGGCATCCTGAAGAATTTCCTGATGTCGCGCATGCCCATCACGAATTTCGGCCAGTCAAACGGCCACGGACGCCACCAGGCCGGGTTCATGCCCACCGGCAGGCAGGGCAACCTGATCGTGCAATCCACCAACACGGTGAAGGATTCCGAAATGCGCGCCAGGCTGATCGAGGAAGTCAAGAAGGCGGGAAAACCTTACGGCCTGTACTTTGAGGACGTGCAGGGAGGATTCACGCTCACCACGCGCGAATTGCCGCAGGCGTTTCAGGTGCTTCCCGTGATCGTCTGGCGCGTGTATGCCGACGGGCGGCCGGATCAACTGGTGCGCGGCGTGGATATTGTCGGCACGCCGCTGGCGTCGCTCAATCGCATCGTGCTGACCGGCGACACCACGCAGGTTTTTAACGGCATCTGCGGAGCCGAGTCCGGCAGCGTGCCGGTTTCCGCATCGGCTCCGGCGATGCTGTTCAGCGAAATGGAAGTGCAGAAGCGGAGCGCGGCGCGCGAGCGGCCTCCGATTCTGCCGCCGCCCGGGATTTGAGGACTTTCCCCGAAATGCGGCGCCCGCGTCCACGGCAGGGGGTGCGCGATGATCCGCTTCCCGCGATTCCCTGCTCGCTTGGCGGCCATGGCCATTGCTGCATTTTTCCTGCTTTCCCCGGGCGGCGCCCGGGCGCAGTCGAAATCCGCCGCGCCCGAGGAAGCTTCCGATCCGATCCTGCGCGCGCTGCACGCGGAACTGGCGCGATCGAAAGGGCAGTTGAAAATGGAAAACGTCGACGCGCCGTTTTACATCGAGTACCGCGTTTTCGACGTGGACCAGTTCGAAGCCTCGGCGGCGTTTGGCGCGCTGCGCGAACAGAACCGCACGCGGCTGCGACTGCTGCGCGCCACCGTTCTGCTCGGCGACTACAAAGTGGACAGCCTCTACGATCGCGGCCAGGGCATCAGCGACATTCTTCCGCTGGATAATGACGAACTGGCGCTGCGCCACCAAATCTGGCTGGCCACCGACCAGGCCTACAAACGCGCCGGCGAAGCGCTGGCCGCGAAAAAATCGCTGCTGAAGCAGCTGAACGTCGAGCAGCCGGTGGACGATTTCGCCAAGGCCGACCCGGTCGTATCCATCGGGCCGCGGCCAAAACTCGATGTGGATCACAGCCAAGTGGACCAAGATGCTGGAATCGGCGACGTCCGTCTACAAGAAAGACCCGCAGATCCAGGCCATGGGCGCGCGGCTCGACTTCATCGCGCTGTCCCAGTATTTCGTGAATACCGAAGGCACGTCCACGCGGCAAGGCTCGACCCACTACCTGATCGCGCTGGCCGCCAGCGAGCAGGCCCCGGACGGAATGAGGCTGGACCGCACGCCCGAATACTGCCTCCAACCGCATCGAGGAATTGCCCACGCCCGAACAATTCCAGAAGGACGCGCTCGAACTAATCGACGGAATGAAGAAACTGCGCGAGGCGCCCATCGTGGACGAGGAATACCGCGGCCCGGTCCTGTTCTCGAATGACGCCGCCTCGGACATGTTCTTCGATCTGATCGTGCCCAACATTCTGGGCCGCAGGCCCGCGCCGGGACGCCCCGCGCGCACCACCGGCGCATTTGCGAGCAGTTACCGGGCCCGCGTGCTGCCGGATTTTATTTCCGTGGTGGACGATCCTACGGTGCAAACCTTCGCCGGGCGCAGCCTGGGAGGAAGCTACAAAGTGGACGACGAAGGCGTTCCGGTCGCGCCGGTCACCGTGGTGAACAACGGCATGCTGACGAACTTTCTGATCGGGCGCATGCCCATCCGCGATTTTCCCGTTTCCAACGGCCACGGCCGCGCGGCAGGCGGCGGCAATACGGGACCCGCGCCGGGAAACCTGTTCATCCGGCCGTCAAAGACGAGCACGCGCGAGGAGCTCAAGAAGCGATTGATGGATGAATGCCGCGATCGCGGACTCAAGTACGGCTATTTTGTGGACACGCTAGGCCCGCGGTTGTCGCCGCGCGTGCTGTACCGGGTGTGGGCCGACGACGGACACGAAGAATTGGTCCGCGGCGCCATCTTTAACGAACTGGACACGCGGGCGCTGCGCAGCGACCTGGCCGCGGCCGGAGACGATCCCCTGGTCAGCAATCGCACCGGGGTGCCTTTTCTGACCATCGTGAGTCCTTCGGTCCTGTTTGACGAACTGGAAGTGAAGCGCGCCGATAACAGCAAGGAAAAGCTGCCGGATTACCCGGCGCCGCCGCTGGTTTCGGGACTGAATTGAGATTTTGTGGCGCCGGCATCCTGCCGGCAGTGTTTGGGCCGTGCATTTAAAGGCACAAGATAAGCCGGCGGGACGCCGGCGCTACGAATGCGCAATCCTGCGTCGCGTTTGGGAATTGGAAATTGCGCTAATCCCGAACACCGAATTGCAATTTGCAGGATTTGCCGGACCTGCTAAGATATTGCCGTTCAGTAGCACAAGAGCTTCTTCAATGCAGCAGCCACGTTTGCCGCTGCGTGTGTCCGGGTTGGGCGCAGCTAACGAGCCACGTCGACTTGTCAGCCGAATGAAGTAAGCCTTCGTGATTTTGGAAGCCTGTGTGTAATCGGGCATAATAATCTGGACCTGACCGCCAATGAGGCGTAGAGGCAAGTAACCATGGGGAATGACTCCGACGTAAAAGTAGCGGGAATTGATGCCCAGGAAATTCAGGAATGGATCGAGTCCTTCGACGCCATACTGAAGGAGGAAGGCCGCGACGCTGCGACGCTTCTGCTCGATCGCCTTCGCGCGCGCGCCACAGATCTCGGCGTCGGGCACGCTTTCACCGCGAACACTCCTTACCTCAACACGATTCCCGCCGATAAGCAGGCCATCTTCCCCGGCGACCAGGAGATCGAGCGCCGCATCAAGAGCCTGATTCGCTGGAACGCCCTGGCCATGGTGGTGCGCGCCAATCGCGTGGACCACAGCATTGGCGGACACATTTCCACCTACGCTTCCGCCGCGACACTTGTTCGAAGTCGGATTCAATCATTTCTTCCGCGGGCGCACCGAGCAGTTCGAGGGCGACACCGTTTATCTGCAGGGACATGCTTCTCCAGGCGTCTATTCCCGCGCCTTTCTGGAAGGCCGCCTGTCCATGAAGCAGCTGGAAAATTTCCGCCGCGAACTCCGTCCGGACGGCGGGCTGTAGTTCCTACCCGCACCCGTGGCTGATGCCCGATTTCTGGGAATATCCGACGGTGTCGATGGGCCTGAGCCCTCTCATGGCCATCTATCAGGCCCGCTTCAACCGCTATCTGCAGGATCGCGGCCTGAAAACCGCCACGGACGCGAAAGTCTGGGCGTTCCTGGGAGACGGCGAGACCGATGAGCCCGAAACGCTGGGCGCCATCACGCTGGCTTCGCGCGAAAATCTCGACAACCTGATTTTTGTCATCAATTGCAACCTGCAGCGCCTCGATGGCCCGGTGCGCGGCAATGGAAAAATCGTTCAGGAACTGGAAGCCGCGTTCCGCGGCGCCGGCTGGAATTGCATCAAGGTCCTCTGGGGAAGCGACTGGGATCCCTTGTTTGAGCGCGACACCGAAGGGTTGCTGGCCAAGCGCGTGGGCGAAATGGTGGACGGCGAAATGCAGAAGCTGTCCATCGAATCGGGCGCGTACGTTCGCGAGCATGTCTTCGGCTCTGACCCGCGCTTGCTGAAAATGGTCGAGGATTATCCGGACGAAGCGCTGCGCACGCTGCGGCAGGGCGGCCACGACCCGCGCAAAGTGTATGCGGCGTACAAGGCCGCGGTCGAACACACGGGCTCTCCCACCGTAATTCTGGCGCGCACCATCAAGGGCTACGGCCTGGGCGAAAGCGGCGAAGGCCGGAACATCACGCACCAGCAGAAGAAGCTGAACGAAGAAGAGCTCCGCGAATTCCGCTCGCGGTTCGGCATTCCGATCAACGACGACCAGCTGCACGAGACGCCGTTTTACCGCCCTCCCGACGACAGCCGCGAAATCCAATACCTGCGCGAGCGGCGGCAGGCGCTGGGCGGCTACGTGCCCACGCGCAAAGTGCGTTCCAAGCCTCTGGTGGCGGACCACGACGCGCTGTTCCGCGAATTCCATACCGGCAGCGATGGCCGCGAAGTTTCCACGACCATGGCGTTTGTCGGCATGCTGCGGCAGATGCTGCGCGACCCGGAAATCGGCAAGCTCGTCGTGCCCATCGTTCCGGACGAGGCGCGCACGTTCGGCATGGAGTCGCTGTTCCGGCAAGTCGGCATCTACAGCAGCCGCGGCCAGCTCTACGAACCGGTCGACGTGCACACGCTGCTCTATTACAAGGAAGCGAAAGACGGCCAGATTCTGGAAGAAGGCATCACCGAAGCGGGCTCGATGGGATCGTTCATCGCCGCGGGCTCGGCGTACGCCACGCACGGGATCAATACGATTCCCTTCTTCATTTATTATTCGATGTTCGGGCTGCAGCGCATCAGCGACTTCATCTGGGCGGCGGCCGACATGCGCTGCCGCGGATTCATGCTGGGCGGCACGGCCGGGCGCACGACGCTGGCGGGCGAAGGCCTGCAGCACCAGGACGGCAACAGCCACATCCTCGCGCTGCCCATCCCCAATCTGCGCGCATACGATCCCGCGTTTGCGTTTGAGATTGCCGTCATCATCCAGGACGGCATCCGGCGGATGTATAAGGACGGCGAAAGCATTTTTTATTACATCACGGTGATGAACGAAGCCTACGCCATGCCTCCGATGCCTGCGGGCGTGGAGGACGGAATTCTCAAGGGCATGTACAAGTTCCGCGCGTCGGAAAACAAGAAACCGAAGCTTCGCGCGCAACTTTTCGGCAGCGGCGCGATCCTGCGCGAGGCGCTGAAGGCGCAGGAAATCCTGGAGATCGAAATACGGCGTCTCGGCCGATGTATGGAGCGTAACCAGCTACAAGTCGCTCTACACCGACGGAATCGACACCGAACGCTGGAACCTGCTGCATCCCTCCGAAACGCCGCGAATTCCCTACGTCACGCAATGCCTGGCCGATACCGAGGGAGTTCTGGTCGCGGCCTCCGATTACCTGAAGGCGCTTGCCGAACTTGATCAGCCGCTGGATGCCGCGGCACATGGCCGCGCTGGGCACCGACGGATTCGGACGCAGCGACGGCCGCGAAGCGCTGCGCGATTTCTTCGAAGTGGACGCGCGGTTCATTGCGCTGGCCACGCTTTCTGAACTGCATCGCGAAGGCAAGATCGAAGCATGCGTGGTGGAAAAGGCGATCCAGGATCTTGCGATCAAGGCGGACAAACCCAATCCGCTCCACACCTGAACGGGAGCGGAAAGGAACGCCGGCGCGCGCCCAGCAGCGTCACACGAAACCCATGATTACCGTTGTTGCCGCGCTCATCGCGCGCGACTCGAAAATTCTGGTTTGCCAGAGGCGGCGCGACGACACCTACGCGCTGCAATGGGAATTCCCCGGCGGCAAAGTCGAACCCGGCGAATCTCTCGCCCAGGCCCTGGCCCGCGAACTTCAAGAAGAACTGGGAATTACGGCCACCATCGGCAAGGAAATTTTCCGCACCAGCCACCGCTACCGCGAATCCCGGACCGAACTTGTGCTGATCTTTTTGCGCGCCGAAGTGGACGCTTCCGCCCCCCTGCAGAATCTGGTCTTCGAGCAGTTCGAGTGGGCCGATCCTTCCGCGTTGCCGCACTACAATTTCCTGCAGGCGGACAAGGAATTTGTCGGCTTGCTGGCCTGCGCGCAATTCTGATTGATGTCTGCGTAAAATCGAGGACCTGAGGCGCAGGTTTGAGTAGCACAGCCACTCTTGGCTGTGTGGATTTTGAAGCCGCAAGTCCGCACCGAACTAACGACAACTGCAAACACACACAGCCAGGAGTGGCTGTGCTACGTGAGAGTCCTCCCGCCATCGACCACGATTACCTGTCCGGTGATGAAGGGCGATGCGCCAGAAACACGCACCGCGTCTTCGATGTCTTGCGGGCTCGCCGGTGCGGCCCAGCGGAGCGCGGCGAATGAAATCCTCGGCCAGTTCGGGCGCGTCGCCGGGAAACGAAATCGTTCCGGGAGCGACCGCGTTCACGGTAATTTCCGGCGCCAGCGCGCGCGCCATGCACCGCGTCAGCATGATGACGCCGGCCTTGGACACGCAATAATGCGTGTAGGACGGCCACGCCAGCAGCCCGCCCAGCGACGCAAAATTGACGATTCGGCCGCTGCCGCTCTGCCGCAGCAGGCGTGCCGCCAATCTGCGAACACAGGAATTGCGATTTCAAATTGACGTCCAGGATCGTGTCCCACTGCTCTTCGGTCAATTCCTCGAATTTTGCAGGGAAAAACATTCCGGCATTGTTGACCAGAATATCCAGGCGTCCGAAGTCTTGCTCCATGGCCGCAAAGAGCGCGCCGACGTCCGCTCGCTTCGCCACGTCGCCCTGAATGGCGGCCGCGCGCCTTCCCATCGCCCGGATCTGCGCGGCGACTTCCTCGGCCGCGTCGCTGCGAGCTGCGGTAGTTCACGACCACGTCCGCGCCTTCCGACGGCCAGGCGCAACGCCACGCTGCGCCCGATGCGTTTGGCCGCCCCGGTGACCAGCGCTACTTTTCCCGCGAGAGATGATGGACACGATGAATTCCCCCTCCTTGTTGCCGCCAAACATCCTATCGCAGGACAAGTAGCACAGCCACTCTGGCTGTGCGGGAGACACCGGTCGAGTTCGCTGGAAATCACGGGCAACAGGCCACGATCCGCTACAATCCACTTGACCGATCGATGCGCTCGCATCGCGCAGCAGCAGTCCCGATGCCGAGGCAGCCCGAAAAAATGGTAGATTGTCGAATGGGTACTATGGCATGGAAGCCGCCGCTCATCGCCCCACGTGGAAGACGCTGCTGGCGTTCGCGATCATTTATTTTGTGTGGGGATCGACGTACCTGGCGATCCGCGTCGGCGTGCGCGAAGTGCCCCCGTTTCTTCTGGCGGGAATTCGTTTCTTCATTGCGGGACTGATTCTATACGCGTGGATGATCGCGCGCGGCGAGCGTTTCGCCGAACTGGCGGCAATGGATGTCGGCATTCCTGCTGGCCATCCTGATTTTCGTTCTCGATTACGGACTGCTGTTCTGGGCCGAGCAGCGCGTGCCTTCCGGCCTTGCGGCCGTGATGATGGCCATGATCCCGGCATTTCATGGCGTTTTTTGAAATCCTGATCCTGCGAACGCAAACCCTCACGGTGCGGCTGGCGGGGGCGCTGCTGATCGGCTTGGCCGGAGTGTACGTGCTGGTGAGCCGGTCCGCTAAACCTGGGCGGGGCGCCGATCAACAAGATGGGCGCGGCGGCGCTGATCGTTGCATCGCTGGGCTGGTCGATCGGGTCGATGCTCACGCGCAAGCTGCCGCTTCCGCCTTCCAAAGTCATGAGTTCGGGAGCGCAGATGCTGGCGGGCGGGGTGTGCCTGGGGATTACTTCGCTCGCGCTCGGCGAATATCACGGCTTTCGCCCGCAGGATGTTTCGCGCGGAGCGTGGCTCGCACTGGCTCTACTTGATTTTCGCCGGGTCCATACTGGCGTTACCGCCTATCTCTGGCTGATTCATCACGAATCGCCGACAAAAGTGGGCACGTACGCGTATGTGAATCCGGTGGTGGCCGTGCTGTTTGGATATTTCCTGGGCGGCGAAACGATTGGCTCGCGCACGATTCTGGGCACGCTGTTTGTCCTGATCAGCGTGGTGGTGATCACCACAACGCGAAAAAAGAGCCCGGAAAAGGCGCTCCCGGCGGAGCCCGCGCCGGAAGCCGCGGAATCGTGAGCCGAGAATTTCCGGGAAAGGCTCGACGCGAGCCACCCATGAAGCATATCGGCATTGTCGGGATGCAGTTTCGAAGGGCGCGGCGCTCTGTTACCGCACGATCTGCCTGGAAGCAGAAGCGCTGCTGGGCAAACACGCGCATCCCGAGATCACGATGCACACCATCGCCCTCGCGGAATACATGCCGTATTTCCCCGACGGGAGACTGGAACGGCGTGGCCGCGCTGATGCTGCGCTCCGCGCATGCGCTGCAGCGCGCCGGGGCCGATTTCCTGATCTGCCCGGACAACACCATCCATCAAGCTCTCCCGTACTTGCTGCCCTCCTCTCCTCTTCCGTGGCTGCATATCGCCGAGGGAGTGGGCAAGGAAGCTAACAGGCGTGGATTCGCACACTTGGGATTGACGGGAACGAAATTTCTGGTTCGCGGCCCCGTCTATCCGGAAAAGCTCGACGCGCTGGGCATCCGCTACTCGAAACCCACCGAGGCACAGCAGGACGGCATCAACCGGATTATTTTCGACGAACTGGTCCGGGACCAGCGAAAACCGGAGTCCTTGCTCTATTTCCAGCAGGTCATTCAGGATTTTAAGAACCGGGGCTGCGACGCGGTCGTGCTTGGCTGCACGGAAATTCCCCTGCTGGTCAACGACGGGAACTCCCCGCTGCCGACGCTCGATTCGACGCGGTTGCTGGCGCGCGCGGCCCTGCGCCATGCGCTTGCTTAATCCGGTACTTTCCAAATTTGAGCAAGGCCCAGAATTCGGAGGTCGGGGCTTCAGCCCCGACGAAATACATCGCTGGAGAGGGGGTTTTAACCCCTGAAGTTCCAGGGGCTGAAGCCCACGACAGACCAAACGGTGACGTCCGAGCTGAAGCTCGGACCTCCGACTGCCGAAGGAAATTTCAGATTAGGACACTGCCATTGATCCGCGAGATTTCAAAGCGCGCGGGGAACTATGCTAGTCTTCGATGCCTCGGAGGAAAAATGAAACTGGATTTGCTGGCGATCGCACCGCACCCGGATGACGTCGAGTTGACCTGCGGCGGCACACTTCTGAAAGCCCACGACCAGGGCTACAAAACCGGCATCCTGGACTTGACCGCGGGCGAAATGGGCACGCGCGGCACGCCGGAAACGCGGCTCAAGGAATCCGCCAGGGCCGGCCGCATCCTGCGCGTGATGCATCGTGAAAATCTGCGCCTGCCCGACGCGCATCTGGAAGTCAGCAAGGAGTTCAAGCTGGCGATCGCCCGTCGCATCCGTGCGCTGCAACCGCATACGGTGATCCTGCCTTACTGGGACGGGCGCCACCCGGACCACTACACCGCTTCGCGCCTCGCCTACGAGGGCTGCTTCCTGGCCGGACTCAAGCAGCTGCCCATCGAGGGCGAGGCCTTTCGTCCGTTCAAGATTCTGTATGCGACGGTCTATTACAAGGAGGTGCGCCCCACGTTCGTGGTGGATATTTCGCCTTACTTTGACCGGAGATATAAAGCGATTCTCACGTATGGCTCGCAGTTCCGGCCCAAAACCAAGGACAAGAAATCGAAGGTGGATATCCCGCTCGACCGCCTGCATCAGGAGGTAAACCTGATCGCTCGCTACTTCGGGCACCTGGCGGGAGTCGAATACGCCGAGCCGTTCCTTGTGAAGGAAGTGATGCAGGTGGAAGACGTGGTGAAAATGCCGGTAAGGTCGATGTAGGTTTGGTAGGACAGGCTTCAAGCCTGTCGCTTTTAGGTTTTTGCGACCGGCGAGGAAAATATAAAACCGACAGGCTGAAGCCTGCCCTACCTGGCGTCTCCGCCCTGGGCCATCGCGTATCCGGGCAAGTTCTGTGCGTCGCCCTGGCGCTCGACGCGGATGCGGATCATGGATGCGGTTGCCGCGCCGGTGGGACGCAGGACGGCGATCGTGGAAAGCGCCTCGTTATAAAGCTTGGTGACCAGAAATGTCTCCTCGGTCCCCACCTTCTTCCAGACTTGGCCGATTTGGATTCTCTGACCCGACATGCTCGCCCTGCCATTTCCCGGCTCGCCAGAGCCTGTATCGAGGTTAGTGAGAACTCCGGCGAGTGTCAATGCTTGGGCAAGGCGCGCTTTCCACCGCAGGCTAGGAAACCAATTTTCACCCGGATACCATCTGATGGGGAAGAGAATTACTCGCATGTGCGCGGGTGTATTGTATAATGCGATGTGAAGTGTTATCTGGAGGAGCTATGAAATCCCTCTGCAGCGCAATCCTGGGGGTGATCCTGGGGATTTGCCTGGCCGTCCCGGCCGGGTATGCCGCGCCCTCGCAACCGCAATCCCAGCAATCCTCGACGGCTCCAATGGATCCAACCCAGAAGCCCGCGCCGCCTGCCGCAGATCCGCCGCAACCGCCCAAGACAAGGGCCAGGCGCAGGGTCAGGCGCAGGATCAGGGCCAGCCGACGACCTCGGATGAGGACCAAACCCCGAAAGGCGTGAAGGCCGGATCGGAAAAGGACGTCAATTCCATCGGGAACCGCAACGTCGGCAAGGGCGTGAACCTGTATTCCCTGGAGCGCGAGATCGCGCTCGGCAAACAGGCCGCGCAAGAAGTCGAAAAGTCCTCCAAGATGATTAATGACCCGGTGGTCACCGAATACGTGAACCGCGTGGGCCAGAACCTGGTGCGCAATTCCGACGCCAAGGTTCCCTTCACCATCAAAGTGATCGACTCGGACGAAATCAACGCTTTCGCGCTGCCGGGGGGATTTTTCTACGTCAATAGCGGCCTGATCCTGCGCGCCGATGAGGAAGCGGAGCTGGCCGGCGTGATGTCCCACGAAATCGCGCACGTGGCCGCGCGGCACGGCACCAAGAGCGCCACCAAGGGCGAAATCATGCAGATGGCTTCGATTCCGCTGATCCTGCTGGGCCCGGGCGGCTGGGCGGGATACGGCCTGTATGAGGGCCTGAACCTGGCCATCCCCATGGGCTACCTGAAATTCTCGCGCGACGCCGAGCGCGAAGCCGACTATCTGGGCCTGCAGTACATGTACAAGGCCGGGTACGACCCCAACGCGTTCGTGAGCTTCTTCGAGAAGATCGAGGCCGAGGAGCGCCACCATCCCGGCAGCATCCCCAAGGTTTTTTCAACGCATCCGCCGACTCCGGAGCGCGTGCAGAAGGCTCAGGAAGAGATCGCGCAGATTCTTCCGGCGCGGAACGAATACATCGTCACCACGTCCGAATTCGATCTGATCAAGTCGCGCCTGCGCAGAATTGAAAATCGGAACAAGCTGCAGGAACAGAAATCCGGAGACAAACCGACGCTGCGCACGCGAACCGAGCAGACCACGCAGGACAAACAGAACAAGGCCGACACGCAGCAGCAGGGCTCGGATGACTCCGATCCGGACCGGCCGGTCCTGAAGAAGCGCACCGACGACGGGCAGTAATTTTCACGCAAATGACCCGTAGGCAGAAAGGGCGCCCGGAAGAATCGGGCGCCCTTTTTATTGCAAATCCTTCCCTTGGGCGCATTTCTTAGATGCCCGAGAAATTGCGCAAGATCGTCCCTGCAAATCGCTAATAAGGCGGAATTCTTGTGGCGCCGGCGTCTCGCCGGCGGCTTTGCTCCACTCTCGGCGGGCTAAACCCGCCGGCGGGACGCCGGCGCCACAAAACCTTCGGGCGATTTCAGCGGGGATTGGGCTGGTGCACCACGCCCATGCGGCGCAATTCCTCGGCGTAATACTTGCGGTAGAGAACTTCGTACTCTTCGCTTCCCTCGAGAATCTCTTTTTTCTGGGAGGTAATCTTCTTTTTAACTTCGGCGTCCACGGCTTCTTCTTCCTTCAAGAGTTCCTGGAGGATTTGCACGGTCTTTTGGCGGATAGTGTCGCGATCCTCGACAAATTCCACATCGTCGCTGGCCACCAGCAGGTCGGTAATTACGTGGGAAAGGCGAATGGTTTTTTCGCGGGTCAATCGCATCGGCTGGTATTGTCTCTTCCCTTTCGCCCTGGCTGGCAGAGGCCTGCGTTGGTGAAGGCGCCCGGCATCATCGCAAGATCAGCTTTCTCTGGCGCGCCAGTTCGCCTTTCACTTTCTTGTACATTTCCTGGTACTGCGCGCCGGTCCGCCGCATTTCCTCGGCGTGCTTGGTGAGGATTTCGCGGACTTCCTCGTTCAGGCGGTCCTCGACGCTGACTTCGTCCTGCATGGCGGTGCGCACGCGGGCCGCCAGGGACTCGGGGGAAGGCGCCTCGATCATTTTTGCGGCGAGCAGGCGCTTAACCACTTCGTCCGCCATGTAGCCCACATAGTCCCGCGCGATCAGCATCGGATCAATCCTCTGAATTTCGTTGGCAAAGCAGTGTACTGTCCCGCGCAAAGTGGTGTCAAGGCGGGTTCGTTTAGGACAGACACTCTTGTCTGTCCGGTTTGAACTTTCGGCGCCGAACATCTAAACCGGACAGGCAAGAGTGTCTGTCCTACATCGCTGTGGCATACTCTAGCGATTGCGATGACAAACACTGCGATGCACACTCGGATCATTCCATCGAGCGGGGCGGCGCTGCCCGTAATCGGCGTGGGAACCTATAAGGGCTTTGATGTGGGGGCAGGCGCAGCGCAGCGGGCGGCGTTGGCGAAGTCCTTCGCACGCTGTTCTCGTCCGGCGGCATCGGTCATCGACAGCTCGCCGATGTATGGCCGCGCGGAAGGCGTTGTGGGCGATTTGCTGGCCGCGGAGCGCACGCAGGACACTCCGTTCCTCGCCACCAAGGTCTGGACCCAGGGCCGACGCCGCGGGGATCGAGCAGATGCGCCAGCTCCTTAAATTGCTGCGGCGCAAGACCATCGACCTGATGCAGGTCCACAATCTGCTGGATTGGCGCGTTCATCTTGCAACGCTGCGCGAATGGAAAGCGGAAGGCCGCATCCAAGTATCTGGGCGTCACGCACTACAATTCCAGCGCGTACGGCGACCTCGAAAAAGTGATGCGAGCGGAAACGCTGGATTTCGTGCAGCTCAATTACTCGCTCGACGAACGCGAGGCCGAACGCGTGCTGTTGCCTCTGGCGAAGGACCGCGGCATCGCGGTGCTTGTGAATTTGCCGTTTGGACAGGGGCGGTTGTTCGGGAAACTGCGCGGGAAACAGGTGCCGGCCTGGATCGAGGAATCTGGCTGCACGACCTGGGCCCAGGCATTGCTGAAATTCGCCTCGCTCATCCCGCCGTCACGTGCGTCGATTCCCGGCACCGCCCGGCCCGAGCACATGGCCGAGAACTGCCGCGCCGGGCATGGCACGATGCTCGACGAATCGCAGCGCAAGAAATTGATTGCCTACTGGGACGCCGGTTGCCGGTAGCAACTCGCCATCCCGAATCACGCCGGAATCTTCAGCAGTTTGCCCATCGTGCCGCCGAGAATCGCGATGCGGTCCGCGTCGCTCAAGCCGCGCAGCGCCATGACCTGCTCCACGGGAGTGACCGACCACGGGAAAGGATAATCGGTGCCCAGGCCGATCTGTCCGGCGCCCACTTCGGCGATCAAGTGCCGCAAACCTTCCTCGGTAAAAATAATGGAGTCGTAATACAATCTGCTTCATGTATTCCGAGGGATGCTTCTTGATCGTCTTCGTGCATTGCGCGGGAAAGACCCGGCAGCCGTGGTCCATGCGGTCGGGATAGGTAGCCAGGAAACCTCCCGCATGAGCCGCGCATATTTTCAGATTCGGAAATTTGTCGAGCGTTCCCTCGAAAATCATGTGCGAAAGAAACATGGTCGTTTCCAGGGGATTTCCGATCACATTGCCGAGCACGCCGCTTCCCTTCACGCGGTCGCGAATGCCGGTGGCGTTGGCGCTATCCTGCGGGTGAACGAAGACCAGCGCCTGCAATTCCTCGGCCTTGGCCCAGAAGGGATCGAACTCCGGATCGGACAACTCTTTTCCTTCGCAGTACGGGCCGATGGCGACGCCGCGCAAACCATGATTCTTGATGCCCTCTTCCATCTGCTTCGCCGCGAGTTCCGGGAATTGCAAGCGCCACCGAAGCAAAGGCCACGAAACGATCCGGCTGCGCCGCGCACAAGGCGCCCAGCTTTTCATTTTGCAGATCGACCAGCCGGCTGGCCAGATCGCGGTCGGCGGAATACCAGAATGAGTTGATGCTGACCGCCTGAACGTCGATGCCCATCTGGTCCATGGCCGCAACGCGGGCGGGAGTCAAATTAACGTCGCTGTAGCCGCCGGGCGCGACGGCCGCGTCCCTCGAGCTTTGTGCCCTTCAGCAAATCCGCGGCTTCCGGAATGGAGACGTGAGCATGCACATCGATGGTCTTGACGCGGCGCTTCCCCACCATCGTGTGCTTGCGCGCGGCCGCGCCGCCCGCCTGCGCGGGAACTCTCGCGGCCAGCGCGTCGCACAGGCTGCATCCGACGAATGCCACTCCGGCCGAAGCGCCGGCGCTTTTCAGAAAATCCCTGCGATTGGGCATGGTTAATCCTCGTTTCAAATTTTGGGAGCCATTGTATTGGGGAGTCTATCGGCACACGTATCGAGTGTCGATAACAATTTCGGCACCAGTAGGACAGGCTTCAGCCTGTCGGGTTTAGCCGCGGCAGGATCGATCTCGCACGAACCAACCCCGACAGGCTGAAGCCTGTCCTACTAAAACCCGCGCACTTGCGCTGGAACATGGGCGATATCGCGGCTACACTAGTTGGCGTTACACCCGGCGAATCTGTGAGATTCGGTCCGTCTTGAAAATCAATCCGGAGGCGCAATCATGGCTTTGCCTACTCGCCCGCTGGGCTCCAGCGGACTCCACATCACGACGGTAGGATTCGGCGCTTGGGCCATCGGCGGAGGCGGCTGGGCGTTCAGCTGGGGGCCGCAGGATGACACCGTGTCGGTGGCCACCATGCGCCACGCGCTGGAATTGGGAATCAACTGGATCGATACCGCGGCGGTTTATGGACTGGGCCACTCCGAAGAGGTGGTCGGAAGGCTGCTTGCGCGAATTGCCCGCATCCGAACGCCCGCTGATCTTCACAAAATGCGGGCTGCAATGGGACATCAATAATCCCATGCAGACCGCCGAGCGCATCCTGAATCCAGCATCCATTCGCCGCGAATGTGAAGCCTCGCTGCGGCGGCTCGGCATCGAGCGCATCGACCTCTACCAGTTTCACTGGCCCAACAATTGCGGAACGCCGATCGAGGATTCCTGGGGCGAAATGGCGAAACTCGTTCAGGAAGGAAAAGTGCGCGCAGCGGGCGTATCGAATTTCGACGTGGAACTTCTGGAACGGTGCGAAGGCCATTCGCCATGTCGATTCGCTGCAGCCTCCATTTTCATTGATCAATCGCAATGCCGGCGAGCAGGAAATTCCCTGGTGCAAAAATCATAGCACCGGAGTGATCTGCTACAGCCCCATGCAGTCCGGACTGCTGACGGATGCTTTCGCGGCTTCGCGCGTGGCGCGCATGGCGGGCGACGACTGGCGGCGCAACGCGGCGGAATTTCAGGAACCGAACCTCAGCCGCAATCTGGCCCTGCGCGACGCCTTGCGGCCGATCGCCGAGCGCCACGCGTGTTCCGTTTCCTCCGTGGCCGTCGCTTGGACGCTCGCCTGGCCGGGCATGACCGGAGCCATCGTGGGCGCGCGCACTCCGGCGCAAGTGGACGGCTGGATTCAGGCGGCGGCAGTGCAACTGACGCCGGAAGATCGCGAGGAAATCGCATCCGCGATTGCCCGGACGCAAGCGGGCTCGGGGCCTGCGCGGCCGGCGAAAGCCGCATCCACGGGAACGAGCGGCTCCTAGAATGCCGACACGATCAGGCGCGCACATCGCATCCCGGCGGGAATCACAAATGAACAACGGACAAGATTACGCGGCCATGCTGGAGGTCGCGCTGACAGAAGCGCGCAAAGGCCTGGCCGAGGGCGGCATCCCCATCGGCGCCGCGATTTTCGACGCCGGCGGACGGCTGGTCGGGTCGGGCCACAATCGCCGCGTGCAAAACGGCGATCCCTCCATGCACGGCGAGACCGACGCATTTCGCAATGCCGGCCGCCAGCGCAGCTATCGTAACCTCACCATGGTGACGACGCTGGCCCCGTGCTGGTACTGCAGCGGCCTGGTCCGCCAATTCGGATTTGGCACGCTGGTGGTCGGCGAAAGCAGGAATTTCCAGGGCGGCCTCGACTGGCTCAGGATCGCTGGGCGTCCGCGTCATCGACCTCGACTCCGCGGAATGCGTTTCCATTCTTGGCGGATTATATCCGCGCGAATCCGGAAGTTTGGCACGAGGATATCGGCCTGGAGTAGTGCTGCTGATTCTTTCGATCTCGCGCCCTGACGCCCTCCATTCAATCTTGCGATCTTTCCCATCCATGCTTCTCCGTTGACGCCGCCGCCTCTCCCTGCCTATAGTGGCGTGTTTTTCAGAGGGGAATGATTGCTCGAGCGCATCTTTCATCTGGCGGAAAATCAGACCACGGTTCGCCGGGAACTTCTGGGCGGCTTGACGACGTTCATGGCCATGGCCTACGTCGTCGCGGTGAACCCGCGCATTCTGGGCGAGGCGGGCATGCCGGTCGAAGGCGTGCTGTTCGCCACGTGCATTTCCGCAGCCATTGCCACGCTGATCATGGGGCTGTGGGCGAATTATCCGATCGCCCTGGCGCCCGGGATGTCGCTGAACGCCTACTTCACTTATTCGATCGTCCTGGGCCGCGGAGTTCCCTGGCAAACGGCGCTGGGCGTGGTTTTTCTTTCCGGTTCGCTGTTCCTGCTGCTTACGCTCACCAATATCCGCGAGCACATCGTCAACGACATTCCCGATTGCCTGAAGCACGGCACCGCCGCGGGCATCGGATTTTTCATCGCGTTTATCGGAATGCGCAACGCGAAAATCATCGTGGCCAGCCAGGCGACGTTTGTCACGCTCGGGAAATCTTCGGACCCTCAGGTCCTGCTGGCCGCGTTCGGCCTGATCCTGATCGCGATTCTGATGGCGCGCAAGGTCGGCGGCGCGATCCTCATCGGCATCGTCGTGATTGCCCTGGCGGGCATTCCCCTGCACCTCACGAATTTGCCCGCGCACATTTTTTCCTTGCCGCATCCCGGCGGAACTTTCCTGAAGCTGGATTTCCGCTCGGCCCTGAAACTTGGCCTCGGCGATCTGGTTTTCGTTTTCTTTTTCGTGGATCTTTTTGACAACGTGGGAACGCTGGTCGGAGTCTGCGAGCAGGGCGGCTTTATGCGCAACGGAAAATTCCCGCGCGCCAGCCGCGCGCTGCTCGCCGACGCCTTCGGCACCATGGCCGGAGCGCTCTGCGGCACGTCCACGGTCACCAGTTACATCGAGAGCGCCGCGGGCGTTGCCGCCGGCGCGCGAACCGGCCTCGGCAACGTGGCCATCGCCGGACTGTTTCTCAGCGCCATGTTTTGCGCGCCGCTGGTCGGCGCGATTCCCATCTATGCCACGGCCCCCGCCCTGATCCTGGTCGGCGCGCTGATGTGCGGCTCGGTGGCCAAAGTTCGCTGGGACGATTGGAGCGACGCCTTTCCGGCATTCATCACGATGATCGCCACGCCGCTCACCTTCAGCATCGCCACCGGATTGAGCCTCGGCCTGCTCTCGTTCACCTTCATTAAGATCGGCACGGGCCGCGCCCGCGAAATCAGCCCGCTGATCTGGGTCCTCTCGGTTCTCTTCCTGCTGCGATATGCGTTCTTAGGGACGGAATAAAGTAGGACAGGCTTCAGCCTGTCGAGGTTTGTACCTTGGGGGACATTTCCTCCCCGTGATCGCAAGATAAAAATCACCCGCAAATATTCGCGGATTCGAGCAATACCCGGACAATTTTGATTTGCTTTAGGATTTTTTCCAGCTAACCTATAGAATTGAAACTCGAGGGGCGGTTAGCTCAGCGGTTAGAGCGTCCGGTTTACACCCGGAAGGTCGCGTGTTCAAATCACGCACTGCCCACCAAATTCCAGCTTATTTCCGCGCAACTGCCGCAGGACTCATTGCCGGGAGAGTTGCGGCAGGCTTATCCTTTGAAAGAAGCAGCACGGACAGCGCCGCGACTCCCGACAAAGCCGCAAGAGGGAGCATGGCGAGCGAGTAACTGCCGGTCGCCTGCTTGAGGTATCCCACGACGTACGTTGTGCCGAATCCCGCAAGGTTGCTGATCGCGTTCATCTGCGCCAGGCCCGCGGCGGCCGTTCCGGCCGAAAGCCAATCGGTGGAGAGCGCCCACACGGGCCCCTTCCCTGCATAAATTCCGATCACGGCCAGGCACAGGATCACGATGATCGCGAACAGCGAATGGAACAGCGTGGCCGAGCCGAGGCTGATCGCCGTCACCAAAAGCGGCAGAGCGGTGTGCCACACGCGCTCGCCGGTTTGATCCGACCGCCTGCCCCACAGAACCATCAGGACCGACGCCAGCGCAAACGGAATGGAATTGAGCAGGCCGGTCTGCATGTTCGTAAGGCCGTAGGATTTGATGATCTGCGGCTGCCAGATTTGCAGGCCGCTGCTGACGGCCGTGCTCCCGGCCAGCACCACGCTCAGCACCAGCACATATTTGTTGCAGAGCACGCGCCATAGCGAGATTTGCCCGACGCGCTTGGCGCGAAGCGCTTCCTTGTCCAGCCGGCCGTTAAGCCAATCCTTCTGCTCGGCGGTGAGCCAGCGCGCGCCCGAAGGCTTGTCACTGAGCACGAGCAGGCAGAACAGGCCCAGCAGCACGGCGGGAGCACCCTCCAGAATAAACATCCACTGCCACCCGGCAAGACCAAGATAGCCGTCAATCCCCAGCAACGCCGCGGAAATCGGCGACCCGAGAAAACTCGAAACCGGAATCGCGACGGTGAAAATCCCGACGATGCGCGCGCGATATTCCCGCGGGAACCAGTAGGTAAGATACAGAATCACGCCGGGAAAAAATCCCGCTTCCGCCACGCCCAGCAGCAATCGCATGGCGTAAAACGAATAAGGGCCGGTGACCACGGCCATGCCCGCCGCCAAAAATCCCCACGTGATCATGATGCGCGCAATCCAGATGCGCGCTCCCATTTTTTCCAGCAGCAGGTTGCTGGGAACTTCAAACAAGAAGTAAGACACGAAGAAAAGCCCGCCGCCGAATCCGAACACCGCGGAGGACATGTGCAGCGCCTTCACCATCTGCAGCGCGCCAAATCCCACGTTCACGCGATCCAGAAACGAGACGAAATAGCAAAGCATCAGGAACGGCACGATGCGCCACGACACCTGCCGCATGGTCTTTTTTTCCAGGGCAGCTAATGCGGACAAATTCTCGAGCGGGGCTTGGGTCACGACAGGTTTGCCTCACAGTAGGACAGGCTTCAGCCTGTCTGCCTTGATCGCTCAAACGAGAAAACCGAACCGTGGGCGCGAGCCATTGTGGCCGGCTTGCATTGGAATTTTTCCGCCTTCGCGCGGAAAAGCAGACAGGCTGAAGCCTGTCCTACTTTCGGTTAGTCCGCGGCCGCCGTGCCGACCAGAGAATCGATCATGGTTTCGGCCGTACGCTTCTGGGCATCGTTCAGGGCATCAGCGGCGAGCGCACCGGCCCGCCGTAGTAACCCCGGCGGTCCATCGCGTGCTTCACGCCGGCAATGCCGAGCCCGGATACAATTTTCTTCGCCGCGGGCGCCAGGCGGCGGTGCAGTTCGCGCGCTTTCGTGGACGGCCCCTCGACCGCCGCGCGGTACAGTTCCATGCACAACTCCGGAATCACATCGGCGATCGCCAAAATTCCTCCCGTCGCTCCCAGCGTGAGCGAAGGATAAAGCGTGTCGGCCGATCCGATCATCACCTGGAATTTCGCGGGAACCGCGGCCAGAATTTCATTCGACGCGCTGCACGTTGCCGGAGCTTTCCTTCAGGCCCACGATGTTCGGATGCTCGGCAAGACGCGCGACCAGATCGGCTTCCAGCGCGATGCCCGTCAATTGCGGGATCGAATACAGCAGCACCGGAATCTTGGAGGCGTCCGCGACCTTCCGGAAATGCGCCGACAGCGCGTCCGGAGTCATCCCGCCCTTGAAGTAGAACGGGTTCTTGACCAGCACAAAGTCGTAGCCCAGGTCGGCGGCAACCGCGGTCCGCGAAATCGTCTCCCGCGTGGATTCGGCCCCCGTTCCGGCGAGCAGCGTCCGGCCGGGCGCCGCCGCCTCGCGCACCGCCGCAAAGGTCTGCTCGACTTCCTTGCGGCTCAAAAAAACCGATTCCCCCGTGGAGCCCACCGCCAGATACCCGGTCAGAGGCTCGCGATTGTAGCGGGCGATATTTTCCTTGAGGCGGCCGACCGCCAGTTCCCCGCTCTCGTCAAAAGGCGTCGTCAGCGCGGCAAAAATTCCGTTCAGCTTCATAAATGGCTCCTGAAATATAAAATCTATCCGTCTATCATCACACATCCCCTGACGGCGCTCCAAGCGGAAATTCCGAGTTGCGAATTGCGGCTGACGCAAGATCGACGGAGCCGCAAAACGGCGGCAAGTCCCCCTGCGTTTGCGCGTTTGCGGAAATTCGCGCATTTGATATTCGGCAAGCGAGTCTGTTAGACTGCGTTACGGTGAATCGGGAAAGGTTTTCAGTTGAAATCGCGTCCGTTGCAACGCGGACCCATCCCACCAATCCAGAATCATCACAGCGGGGCCGTAGTTCAGTCGGTTAGAACGCCTGCCTGTCACGCAGGAGGTCGCGAGTTCGAGTCTCGTCGGCCCCGCCATTTTCTTGGAAAGCTTTTTGCGTTTGGATTCAGCAAGCAATTCCGATATACCTTCCGAATATGCCTCTGACAACGCCACCGGGCGGGTGCGGAAATTGAATCCGCATCCGGCAAAATAATTCCCTTGCCCGCGCAACGCATTCCTCTGACCGCGAACCAGGTGCGGAGTTTCTGGGCGTCCTGGGGCGGCTGGGCGCTGGACGGGATGGACTCGTTCATCTACGCGCTGGTTCTGGTTCCGGCCATGCGGGAGCTGCTGCCCAAGTCCGGAATTCCAGCCACCACTGCAAATATCGGATATTACGGCGGGCTGCTCTTCGCCCTGTTCCTGGTCGGCTGGGGCATGGCGCTGCTCTGGGGGCCGGTGGCCGACAGGTTCGGGCGCGTGCGGACCCTGATGCTCACGATCATTTGCTTTTCCGTTTTCACTTTCCTGAGCGCGTTTTCCACCAGCATCTGGATGCTGGCGGCGCTTCGATTATGCGCGGGGATCGGAATCGGCGGCGAATGGTCGATGGGCGCAACGCTGATTTCCGAGGAGTGGCCGGAAACGCGCCGCACGATGGGCGCGGGCATGATGCATACCGGATATTACTTCGGATTTTTCCTGGCCGCTCTGGCGAATTATTTCGTGGGCAGCCGCTACGGCTGGAGATGGATGTTCATCGTGGGCGGAGTTCCGGCGCTGCTGGTGATTCTAATCCGCAAAGGCATGCACGAACCGGAACGATGGAAGGCCAAGCAGAATTCTCCCGCAAAAAGAAGACGATGGCCGGCGCATTTTTCGAGATTTTCTCGCCGCGCTACCGGCTGCGCACGTTTCTCAACCTCATGTACCAGCTTGTTTCCACCATCGGCTTGTGGGCCGCAACGGTGTACGTGCCGGCCGCGATTTCTTATCTCGCCGCGAAAGCCGGGCACTCGACGTTTGAAACCGCGCGGCTCGCCTCCGACGGCACGGCCATCCTTTCGGTGGGCACGATTCTGGGGGCGCTGAGCGTGCCGCTTGATTGCCGACCGGCTGGGACGCCGCGTCAACCAGGCGATTTTCTATTCGCTGATGATGGTGGTCATCGGCGTCACGTTCGGGTATGTTTTTTATTTGCAGACGGACGCGCTGAAATGGTTTTTCGTCTGCCTGTTTTTTCTCGGCATCGGCGGAGCGAATTACACGGCCTACTCGTTCTGGCTGCCGGAGCAGTACGAAACCGAATGCCGCGCCAGCGCGCTGGCCTTCGCGCAAAACGTCGGCCGGTTTGCCGGAGCCGGAGCCACGTTTCTGGTCGGCGCGGGCGTGCGCCACTTTCAGACGCTCGGGTATCCCGTGGCGCTGACCGCGCTTGCGTTCGTCATCGGGCTGCTGCTGTTGCCATTCGGAGTGGAAACACGAGGGAAACCTTTGCCCTCCTGAATTTAATTGCGAGGAATGGAAATGACGCCAGGACACGACGCGCAAACAAAAAGTGAAATCCGCGACGGCATGAGAATCGATTGGGATGTGCCCATCCCCGTGGATGACGGCATCGTCCTGCGCGCGGATGTTTTCCGCCCGATCAACGATGGCCGCTATCCCGTGTTGCTCACCTACGGGCCGTACGCGAAGGGCCTTGCCTTTCAGGACGGCTATCCCGACGCCTGGCGGATCATGGTGCAGGAATATCCGGAAGTGGCGGCGGGCTCGACCAACCTGTATCAAAACTGGGAAGTGGTGGACCCGGAGAAATGGGTGCCGCACGGCTACGCGTGCGTGCGCGTCGATAGCCGCGGCTGCGGACGCTCGCCGGGCGTTGTGAATCCGTTTTCGCCGCGCGAGACGCGCGATTACGTGCAATGCATCGCCTGGGCCGGGGAGCAATCCTGGAGCAGCGGCAAAGTGGGGCTAAACGGAATTTCCTACTACGGAACCAACCAGTGGCAGGTGGCGTCGCAGCAGCCGAAGTATTTGACGGCCATGTGCATCTGGGAAGGCGCGGCGGAATGGTACCGCGACACTTCGCATCACGGCGGAATTCTCTGCACGTTTTGGGAAAACTGGTACGACGTGCAGGTCAAGAGCGTGCAGTACGGCCTGGGAGAGCGCGGCCTGCGCAGCCGCGCCACCGGAGATCTGGTCAGCGGGCCGGAAACGCTGACCGACGCGCAGCTGGCCGCGAATCGCGTGGACTTCGGCGCCGATCTGCGCGCGCACGCGATGGACGACGAGTACAGCATCTGCCGCTCGCCCGATTGGTCGAAAATTACCGTGCCGTTTCTCACCGCCGCGAATTGGGGCGGGCAAGGGCTTCACCCGCGAGGCAATTTCGAGGCCTTTTTTCGCGCCGCTGCGCCGCAAAAATGGCTCGAAGCGCATGGCGGAGAACACTGGACGCATTTTTATACCGACTACGGCCGCGAAATGCAGAAACGCTTCTTCGATTATTTCCTGAAGGGCGAAAAAAATGGCTGGGACCGCCAGCCGCGCGCGCTGCTGCAGGTCCGCCACATCGATCGCTTCGAGGAACGCGCCGAGCAGGAGTGGCCACTGGCGCGCACGCAGTGGACCAAGTTTTATTTCGATTTTGCGAATGGAGCGCTAACTACGCAACCCGCAACGCAGAAGGCGGACCGCACATTTGAAGCGCTGGGCGCGGGCCTCACGTTCATGACGCCGCCTATTGCAGCCGAAACGGAAATCACCGGACCATCGGCTCTGAAACTTTTTCTTTCCTCCAGCACCGAAGACGCCGATATTTTTGCCGTGCTTCGCGTTTTCTCGCCGGACATGCAGGAAGTTGTCTTCCAGGGAGCGATCGATCCGCACACGCCGATCGGCCAGGGCTGGCTGCGCGCGTCTCACCGGAAGCTGGACGCCGCGCTATCAAAGCCGTGGCGCCCGTATCACACTCATGACCAGCGGCAACCTTTGCAGCCGGGAGTGCCCGTGGAATTGGACGTTGAAATCTGGCCCACCAGCATCGTCGTGCCCGCGGGCTACCGCATCGCGCTCACCATTCGCGGCAAGGACTACGAACACGCGTGCAGCGGCGGAAAACTTTCCAATTTCAAGAATGAGCTGCGAGGCTGCGGGCCGTTTCTGCACAACGATCCTGTCGACCGGCCGGAGAAGATATTTGGCGGAAAGACCACATTGCACGCGAGTAACGACAAACAACCCTGCTTGCTGCTGCCGATTATTCCAGCTTGAAGAAACACTCTCGAATTCACGATTTCTTGCCCGGCGAGTTGCCGACGACTTCTTCGATACTCGTGCCGAGATCCTTGAGCATCACGACGGCGGCGTTGCGCCCGGGCGCGCCCGTGACCGAGCCGCCGGGATAGGTGCAATCGCCGGTCTGATAGAGCCCCGCAATCGGCATGCGATACTGCGCCCATCCCGCAACCGGACGCATCGCGCCTGATTGCGACGGATCCGATGAGCCGCCATGGATGCTGCCTTGCCACATGCTGGGATTTTTGCGCTCCAGATCCAGTGGACTTATTACGTACCGGCCCAAGATTTTATCGTCGGTGAGATTGGGCGCGAAGCGGCGCAGATAATTCAACTGCGCATCGGAAACCCGATCCTTGATCGAGTCCCAATGCTTCGGGCCTTCCTTCAGATTGTAAGGATGAAAGCCGAGAACTTTTAACGTGTGCATCCCCGCGGGCGCGCGCGTGGGATCGGCGACGGTGCTGCAAAAGACGGAGATCGGCGGCTCGTCGATATTGGAAACGTCGCAGGTGTCGTCGTACGCAAAACGCAGCAACCGCTCCGAACTCGCCAGAACCGCCGATTCCGCCGGAGAAATTGTGCCGCCCTGAATGGGGTATTTCGGCGGCTCCTTGAAGGCATAGTGCGTCACGACTTCGGAAACTTCTCCCTCCCACGTATCCACTCCGTAGAGAAAATCCTGCGGCCACAATTCGCGGGGCGACCATCCGGACGAGATGCTTGATGTGCATCGTGGAAAGCACGGCCTTATCCGCGCGATACGAACTGCCATCGGCGCATTCCACGCCCACGCATTTCCCGCCCTCGACGATGAGCCGCGCGACGGATTTGTTCACCAGGACCACGCCATTGTGCGCCTCGATGAATCGCGCCAGCGCCTGCGTCAGCATCCCCGATCCGCCTTTGGCAATCTTGCGTGGCGCTGTCCGAATCGAAGAGTAAGCCGAACGCCCGGTCATGGGATATTGGGGTGGCTGCATGCTCCACGGCGTTGCCATCAGGAACGCCCGGCAGTGGTCGTCCTCGAAGTTTTCGCGAATCACGTCCCAGGCGGACATGGCCATGCGCCGCTGCCAGATTTTTCCCATGGGATTGGCGGCCAGCCGCTCGCTGAGCGGCTTTCCATACCCCGGCACCTCAAACGTATCGCCTCCGAGAAGATCCCGCGCGGCCTCGCTTTCGTGATACATGCGGCGATAGGCTTCCCCGTCCTTTTTAGAAAATTTCGCAAATTCCGCAGCGGAGCGGTCGAGGTCTGCCCACTGCGTGATGTAGCTTCCATCGGCAAAAGGCATGTGCATGATGGGATCGGGCGAGATGTATTCGAGGCCGTAATCGCGCAGTTTCAGTTCGTCGTTCCGCAGGAGTGGATTTCCCTGAATGCCGTTATGCGCCGTCGAACACGTATCGTGCTTGAATCCGGGCAACGTCAATTCTTCCGTGATCACTCCGCCGCCGATCATGCTGTGCGTTTCCAAAACGAGGCAGCGAAATCCCGCTTTGGCCAGGTACGCTGTGGTGATCAGGCTGTTGTGTCCGGCGCCGGCCACCACGATGTCAAAACGATTGCCGGCTGCGGTTGTCTGCGCTTCCAGCGTGACAGGAGCGAACGCCAACGGCGCCAGCGCCACCCCTTTTACGAATCCGCGCCGCGTAATTTCGGCCATGATTTTCTTCCTTTCGTCGGGAGCGCTCGTTCCGCAAGACTATCCAGCGTTACGGCTCCTGCACTTGCACCGGTTTCTCGGGAGAATTATTGCGCTGTTCGGCTCCCTGCCACAACTGCGCGATCGATATGGATTTGCGCGAATCCTCGAACTTGAAATCGTGCACCTGTCCGCCGGCATCCACCTTCATCAGCTTGCTGGGCATCGGCTTGCCGTCAAAACGGTCCTTGAACCATTCCGCGACAAACGTGCCGGTACTCGGCCCGTTGGTAGTCGCGGGAGATCCGCTGACGCTGTGCACGGCGCCCTCATACAGGATCATCTGCTTCGGCGCGGAAATCAGGTCCATCAGCTGAAAACCATATTCGACCGGAGTGAGCTGGTCGTCTTCGCCGCCGATCAGCAAGTACGGGCACTTCACTTTTTCGGCCACGCCGTTCAGCGTCCACGTTTGCAGAAATTTATCGAGTTCCGCTTCCGTGCCCAAACCCGTGTAGTACAAAAAGCGAAGCTTGAACGATGGAGAAGCCGTCTCAAACGCCGTGTGCATCATGGGCTCGACCGCCATGGCCTGCAGGGCGGCGCCTTTCAGGCGCGCGTCGATCGAAGCGACTTGCGTCCCCAAGTAAGATCCCAGGCTTGCTCCGCGCAGCGCGATCTTGTCCGGATCGATCTCCTTTTGCGAACGCATCCACTCCAGTACCACGCGCCCGGCGTCAGCCCAATTTGTTTGCGTCAGATAAATTCCGCGGATGGCGCACTCATTCTGCCCAGGCCCCTCCAGCGCCAGCGTGGCGATGCCGCGTTCGCGCAGGCCGTCGCCGTAAATGGCCGCTCCACCTTCCTTGTTGCTGTCCAGGCCGGAGATGGACCACACGCAGGGCACGCGGCCGGACGCATTTGGCGGCAAGTGTAAATATCCGGGCAAAGTTTTGCCGCCGCCTCCGAATGGGACCTCAACGCGGCGTATTTCGTGGTCGGCAAATTGAATGTATTTCGCGTAGCACTCGTTCTTTTTCTCGTTGAGCGCGAGGTTGTCGGGCGTATTTTCGAAAATCGGCCATTGCGCGCCGGCGTACAGATGCGCGGCCAGGAAATAGCCTTCGCGCGCGGGAACCGCGCGCCCTTCCTTCTCGTATTGCCGCGCTTCCCTCTCCCGGCGGACCGCGGCGCGCGCAAATTCGCGCGACATATCATTGAACTTGTGGATGCGCGAGCGCAATCCGGCGGCGTCAGCGGCGCCGTTGGGAATTCCGGCCAGGCCGCCGAGGCGCCCCTGATCCCACTCCGGGCCGATGGTGGCAATCACCGCGTCGAGCAACCACCGCTGGTCCTGCCAGCGCGCCAGTTTGCGCTCCACGTCCACCGTCATGGATGGCGGCTCAGGCTCGGGATCGGGCGCGGCGCTGGCCGAATTCTCCAGCAATGTCGATCCGGCGCCGCCGACCAGCGAAGCTCCCGCCAAAGTTGCCGCGCCGCTCAGAAATTCCCGCCTCTCGACCAAGTTGTTTTTCGCCGAACCTGGAAACTTTTCGCCTGGCATCGTTTTCTCCTGTCTCTATCGAACGCAGCACATGCTCGGGCCACGATTTTGCGCCGCAAACCCGGGCATCTCATTGCTTCAAATGGGGAAATAGTGGGCGGGATTCCGGATCGAGCGGATCCGATTCGCAAAAGTCCCGGCCGACCGATAACGTACACCCGGCCCGGTCCCTATGCAACGTTCCGTGCACAGGATCGGTGCAAATCCGGTCGACGTGAATATGAAACGAAAAAAGGGTGACAGCCGATTATTGAGAATCCGCCGCCGATGTGCAACTCTGCGCCCCGCTCGCCATGGAATCTCGCGCCTGTGGGCGGCTAGTGTTCACCGCCTTGCAGGTCGACGCCAGAAGACCGCGGACGACGGCCCTGGAAAGGTTCCGAACGATGGGGCCGATCAGCCAGGCGATTGGAGCGGGAATCCGGCGGCTCAGCGCGACCGACTCCATCTGGACGTAGACGCCGCCGTCTTTTTCTTCCAGGCTCCAGTAGCTGTTTAGCCGCCACAGATAGCCATGGTCTTTGCCCACGGGAAGTTCCGTCTCCGGCGATCGCCGCCAGGATCCTGCACTTCCGCGATGCGGGTGGAATGACGAGCGAATCTCGCCGCGCGTCGGATTCAGGGGGATGTATTCGGAATCGAAATTCGCATTGAGAACCACGGTGACCAGGGACTTCTTGAGATATTGCAGGTAAACCTTCGATCGGTTCCCGTTGGTTTCCAGCAATTTCGATCGCTGGACATCCGGCTTGTAGATCTGCGGCCTGTTTATCGAAATCC
The DNA here is from genome assembly GCA_963779275.1 of Terriglobia bacterium. Classification (GTDB taxonomy): domain Bacteria; phylum Acidobacteriota; class Terriglobia; order Acidiferrales; family UBA7541; genus Palsa-360. Next base: position 308,620 of record CAVZXL010000007.1, on the reverse strand, counting down.
AGAAGAATGGCAAGAGTTTGCGAGTAGGTAGCGCCCCGCATGAACGTAATCCCGACCCAGTGATGAATCAAGCCGGACGGAACGGGAACCGGAACCCCATTTTCCTGCATTTCCAGCTGCTTGATATACGCGTCTCCATGCTGAATCTGCGCGTAAAGCTGCTGGCGTGTGTCTTTGGGCAATCGATCGATGTACAGGAAATTGCCGTCGCGGAGATCATCGTCCATGCGCATTTCCAGCAGGTCGATGTAATGGTCAAAAGCGCGGACGGTCTCTGGCTTCAGATCGGCGGCGCGCGCGGAGCAAGGAAAAAGGCTGGCGGCCAGGTACCCGGCGAGCAGTAAGGTTCTAATCCGAACAGCTTTCCCCAAGGGCATAAAATAAATCTAACTGATTTGATAACTAAAGCAAGAAGGGGGGATTAAGAACCTTGCACCAGCCGCTCCAACCCCGACTGGCTCTTGATCGTGACGCTCGACCCTTTAATCTGCAAGAGATTCTTTTTCTTGAAATCCGCAAAAACCCGGGTCACGGTTTCCCGCGACGCGCCGATCATCTGCGCGATCTCTTCGTGCGTGAGCGTCAGCTTGAACTTTACCGATCCATTTTCCGATTTGTGGTTGGCGCCCCAATCCAGAATGAACCGCGCCAGCTTCTCGCCCGCCGAGTGCGACAGCCCGATGGTGCGCATTTCGGCGAACGCGGACTGGTAGGTTTCGCTGAGTTCCTGCGCCACGCGCACGGCCGCTTCGCCATGATCGCGCAGGAAATTCAGAAAATCCGTGCGGCTGATGAAATTGGCCTGTGTGGGTTCGATCACGTCGGCGGTCACTTCGTAGGCCCGGCCGGAAATCGTGGCCGGCAGACCCAGCAGGTCGCCCGGTTCGGAAATGCGCAGGATGAGTGTCTTGCCGTCGGAAGCGGACGTCGAAAGCTTCACGTGCCCGGAACAAAGAATGAACACCCCGCGAGCGGGTTGCCCCTCGACAAACAGCGTGGCGCCTTTCGGGTAGGTGGCCGATCCGGTAATTTCGGCGAGCCGCTGCAAGGCGGCAGGGGCAAGGTTGCAGAACAGCCTGTCTTCCTTATGAGGGCAGGTGGCGCAGTTTTCAATGATTTGCAGCCCGTATGGCGAGCGCATAACTTTACCTGTTCCCAGTATACGCCCGCGGCCACGGCTTACAAAATGAAACCGGCCCATTGAAGGTGTGTCGGTAGTGCCCACGCGGCCATCCCTCTTCTATATTAATACCCCAAGGGCCGGCCCGCGCACCGTGATCTAAATCACACCTAATCGTGACCCTGGTCACGGAAATGCAACCTGAGATGCCCGATACTTTGTAAAGAAATGGAGGTGCGTGATGCCTCAGGATGACCGGGACGTCTTGGAGGTTTTGCAATCGGAGTTGAATTTTGTGCAAAAGGGCGGATATGGCCGCTCTCCACGCGATCCTTTCAGGGCGCAGTTGGTATTCGAAGACTCGCCTACCTGCATGAATTACGACACGCAGGATCACCCGAGTCCCTGCTCTGAATGCCTGCTCATGCAATTTGTGCCGCCCGATAAACAGGCGGAAAAAGTTCCGTGCCGGCACATTGCTCTGACCAGCGATGGTCAGACGGTTTTCGACCTGTACCAGGGCGGTGCAACTCAGCCGGAACTGGAAGAGGCGCTGACCGGCTGGCTGATCCGGACGATTGAGCAATTCAAGGCCCCGGTACCGATCGGCCAGGAAGCCCGTCCGGAGGCCTCGACGGGAGGAGTTACCGCGTAGCGGGATTGCCAGGTATATTTTGCGCCCGCGGCGCAGGGGGACGGCATGTTTCAGAATTTGCATCCGAAATGCTCGAATCCAAGCTGTGCAACGTCGTTTGACTGGCTTGGAGGGGGCAGGCTGTTCCGGTTCCACAGGGAAAGCGAAGAGAACCATTCCCCGGACGGCTCGTGGGAACGCATGGGCAAGAACCATCACACGGAACATTTCTGGCTCTGCGAGAAGTGTTCGCAGGTCTTTACACTCGAGTACAAGCAAGGAGAAGGAGTTTTGATCCGCTTGCTGTGGCCGGAGCTCCCGGCAGCGGAACACGAAATGCACCTGCTTGGATCCTGAACACGCCATTTTATTGGACAAGCAGGGACAGCATCCGGCGGCCGCCTCCAACCCAATCTGTACAACAAAGCGCGGCCGCCGGCCCTCCTATTCAGAAGCAATCAGCTATCGCAAACGCCGCAAACGCGCCGCCACGAATTTCGGCGGGTAGCTACCCCATGCAGAACTCGCCGAAACACAAAGCGCCGGGTGGGCGAGGTCGTCCGCCCGGCCGCCTGTGAATAAAGCCCTCTAATTCCTCAGTGTTCAGGGAAATAATTCAAGCGCCGTCATTCTGAGTCATGGAGAGTGTGACCGGGAAAAACTCCGCGAAGTATCCCTGGGTCGTGACTTTAACCACGATTAAGCGTGAAAAAGTCTCTTATTACGTCATTCCGAGCTGAAGCGAGGAATCCCTCTTCGATTTAAACGCAGGAATAGAGGGATTCCTCGGCGAAAAACCCGCCTCCGAATGACGGCATTTCGAGTTTTCCGCAGCCTGTTAAGCGCGGGAATGGAGAGATGCCGCTGGATGGGATTTAGAGTGTCAGCACGGCGTGGATGGAGCTCAAATCCGCGTCCTTCACGATCTGGAAGCCGTATCGCGTGGCAAGCGCGCGCATGCCCATGTTTTCATGCAGGATGACTGCGTGAATGCGCGCCAATTTTTCATCGCGCGCCACTTGAATTAACCGTCTCAGCAGTTCGGATCCCAGGCCGCAATGCTGGAACCGGTCCGCGACCAGAACCGCAACTTCCCCTTCCGTGCTTCCGGGCATTCGCGTCAAGCGCGCTACGGCCGTGATTTCATGTTCGCCGCCGTCCGCATTTTCCCTGTCCGCCACCAGCGCCATTTCCCGGTCGTAATCGATGAAACATTTGCTGAACAGGCGCTCGTGCGCGACGCGCGAACTCAGCTTGGTCAGGTGAAAAAAGCGCAGGTACACGCTGCGGTCAGACAACGTTTCGTGAAACCGGGCCATGGCCGGTTCGTCCTCCGGACGGATCGGCCGCAGCATCACCTTCATGCCGTTGCTCGCGGTCCACGGCGAAACGTAGCGCAGCGGATACGGCCGGATCGCCGGGCGCGGCAACATCTCCTCCGGCTGTGTGCGGGTCATGCAGCAGGATTCGCGCGTCCAGCGCCATCACCCGCTCGGGAGAGGCCAGCAGCGGGTTGATGTCCATCTCCTTGATCCACGGCTGCTCGATCACCAGCCGGCTGAAATCGACCAGGGCGTTTTCCAGAGCCGCCATGTTCACGGGCGGCCGCCCGCGCACTCCTCCGCAGCGCGCGAAAAATATGGGTTTGCTCCATCAAGCGCGTAGCCAGCGTGGAATTGAGCGGCGGCAGCCCCAGCGCGCGATCGCGATAGACCTCGACCAGTTCCCCGCCCGAGCCGAACAGAATGACGGGCCCGAATTGCGGGTCCACGCTGCTGCCCAAAATGAGTTCGTATCCGCCGCCCTGAACCATCGGTTGCACGGTGACGCCTTGAAAATGTTCCGGCCCGGCTTTTTCGCGGACGCCGGATTCGATTTCGCGGTAGCCGCTGAATCACCGCTTCCCTGCTTGCCAGATTCAGCTTTACGCCGCCCACGTCGGACTTGTGCGTAATCGTTTCCGAATTGAGTTTCAGCACCACGGGAAATCCGATGGCCTGGGCGAAGTCCGCGGCCTGCGTTTCGCTTTTCGCCAGGCGCGTCTCCACCACCGGAATTCCGTAAAGAGCGAGCACCTGTTTGGATTCCGCTTCGGTCAGGATCGTGCGTCCGGCCGCGCGAATCTTTTCCAGAAAAATTCCGGCCTGCGACTGCGTTTCGCGGGAAGAATCCAAATTCCCGAAGCTCACGGGAGTTTCATACAGGCCGCGGAGGTTGTACGTGTAGCTCCACATGTAGGTGAAGGCGCGCGCCGCCGTGTCCGGATAGGAAAACGTGGGAATGCCCGCGCCGTTCAACGTCGCGATGCCCTTGGCCACGGACTCGCCGCCCATCCAGCTGGCCAGCACCGGCTTGCCGTGAATCCTGGCATGGGCGGTCAGTCGCTGGGCCACTTGGTCCGGGTCGGTCATTGCCTGCGGCGCCAGGATCACCAGCAAACCATCGCTGTTCGGATCTTTCGCCGCAATTTCCAGCGCCTTGGAATACCGGTCCGGATCGGCGTCGCCCAGAATGTCGATGGGATTGCCGCGGCTCCAATGCGCGGGAAGAAGTTGGTTGAGCGATGCCAGCGACGCGTCGGTGAGCGAAGTCAATTCTCCGCGCGCTTCCAGCAGCGCGTCGGTCGCCAGGACGCCCGGCCCGCCTGCGTTTGTGAGAATTGTTAATTTCGGCCCGCGCGGCCGCGGCTGTTTACCCAGCACTTCGGCCATGTAAAACAAGTCGGAAATGCTCGATACGCGCAGCACGCCGCAGCGGCGCATGGCCGCGTCAAACACCTCGTCGCTTCCGGTCAGCGCTCCGGTGTGCGAACTGGCCGCCTTGGATGCCGCCGCCGTCCGCCCGGCCTTGATCACGATAATCGGCTTGCGCAGCGAGACCTCACGCGCGGCGGAAAGAAACGATCGCGCGTCGCCCACCGATTCCATGTACAGCAGGATGCTTTCGGTTGCGGAATCTTCTCCGAAATAATCGATCAGATCGCCCCAACCTACGTCCAGCATCGAGCCGGTCGATACGATCGCGCTGAAGCCGACCTGCTCCTGAAAACTCCAGTCCAGGATCGCCGTCAGCAGCGCGCCGCTCTGGCTCAGGAATGCGACCTTGCCGGGCCGCGCCATTTCCCGGGCAAATGTGGCATTCAATCCGGCATGAGGGATCATGACTCCCAGGCAATTGGGGCCAATCACGCGCATGTCGCCCTTGCGCAGCAGACCTTGAATCTCGCGCTCGAGCGCCGCGCCTTCCTCTCCGCTTTCCTTGAACCCCGCTGAAATCACCACCGCCGCGCGCACTCCCGCGTCCATGCACTCGGCGATGACGCCCGGCACGGTCTTGGCCGGAGTCACGATGACGGCGAGATCGACTTTTTCGGGAACGTCGGCGATTTTCGGGTAGCAGCGGAGGCCGAGAATTTCAGGGTGTTTGGGATTTACGGCGTACACTTTGCCGCGAAACGATTCCGCGCGCAGTTTCTCCACCACCGCGCGGCCCACGGTTCCTTCCCGGTCCGTCGCGCCAATCACGGCGACCGAACCCGGAGAGAACATGCTTTCCAGAGCGGAACGCCGTTCGCCGGGAAACATTTCCGCTGCGCACATGGGTTGGATCCATCTCCTTCCACGGAGTTCGCGACAGACGGTTTGTGGAAACGAAAAGAATCATACGAAAGGCGCGTGCCGGATGCACGCTCAGAAATCCGTCATGCGCTTGAACGGGAGGGACACGCGAACCGCGTTCAATACCACGGTCAAATCGATGATTTCCTGCGCGATGGCGCCCTCGATCGGCTGGAGATATCCGAACGCCGCGGCGATCATTCCCACGACGCTCAACCCCATCCCTCCCAGCGCGCTCAGCGAGCGCGATCGAGCGCATGCGGCGCCCGATATGCAGCAGCTCGTCCACCTTGTCGAGCGAGGCGTCCAGAATCACCGCGTCGGCGGCCTCGGCCGTGATGTCGCTGCTCATCCCGAATGCGACGCCGACGGTCGCGGCCTGCATGGCCGGAGCGTCGTTGATGCCGTCGCCGACGAACAGCGTTTTCGCGTGCACGCGTTTCTTCCCGGACGATGGCCACTTTTTCTTCCGGACTCTTCGTGGAATGAATTTCCGTGATGCCCAGGAGGTCGGCAAGATAACGGACTTCCGAGTCGCGATCGCCGGAAACCAGCAGGACCCGGTTGACTTGGTGGCGCGGGCCGCAGATGGTCCACAAAACTGCGGCCTCCGGCGCGCGGCACATCGTGAAATCGCAGCGTGGCCGCGTACCGGCCATCGATGAAAAACGACGCACTCCAGCCCCGCGGCGATCTCCGGCAGCGGCACTTCGGTATCCAGGATTTTCTTGCGCCCCGTGATCCATACTTCCCGCGCTCCGATGGTTCCCCGCAATCCTTCTCCCTGCCGTTCGGAAACCTCCGAAGCGGCGTCGAGTTCCAGTTTTGCCTGCGACGCGGCCGCGAGAATCGCGCGGGCCAGCGGATGCTTGGAATACAGCTCCACGCTCGCGGCCAGGCGCAGGACTTCGTTTTCGGAAAATCCGGGCGCGCACAGAATTTCCGTCAACTCCGGACGCCCGTAGGTCAGCGTGCCGGTCTTGTCGAAGATCAGCGTGGTGCAATTTCCGATCTGCTCGAGCACGGCCTGGTTCTTGATGATGATGCTGCGCCGCGCGGAGAGCGAAATGGCGCCGATAATCGCCACGGGAATAGCCAGCAGGAGCGGGCAAGGCGTGGCAATCACCAGCACCGCCAGGAACCGGTCGACTGCCCGCTGGCGATCCACGCGGCCGCCGCAAGCGAAACAGCCACGGGCGTGTACCACGCGCCCAGCATGTCTCCCAGCCGGCGCAGCCGCGGCCGGCGCTGCTGCGTTTCTTCCATGACGCGAATGATCTTGGCGTACCGCGAATCGATCGGAAGTTTCGCCGGCGCGGACGGTCAGCGCGCTTTCCCCATTCACGGCTCCGGAAATCACTTCGGCGCCCGCGGCTTTCGATGTCTCGAAAGGCTCGCCGGTCAGGTACGCCTCGTTCATTCTTCCGTGGCCTTCCTCGACGATCCCGTCCACCGGGCATATCTCATGCGGGAACACGACGAGCGAATCGCCGATCGCGATTTGTCCAACGTCGATGTCGGTGATTTCCGTTCCCATCTTGCGATGCGCCGTCTGGGGCATGCGCTTGGCCAGCGCCTCCAGCACGGAGGACGCGCGCCGCGTCGCAAATTCCTCCAGCGCCGTGCCTCCGGAGAGCATGAGGACCACGATCGCGCCGACCAGATATTCCCCCATCACCGCGGACGCAACAATCGAAATGCCCGCCAGCAAATCGGAGCCGAATTCGCGCGCCAGCGCTTTTCCGAATCAAGGTGAATAACCAGAGGGACGCCACCGAGCAGCAGGACCACGAAAAGAGGAAGGTTTTGCTGAAATTTGGGTGCGTGGAAAATAAATCGCAGAACAAAATACGCAACGATGCCCAGCAGGGCGACGCCGGCGATGACCAGATCGCTCTGGAAATCGGCCATCCGCCGACCAGAAAATGGAATCCCGGGGCCGCGCGCGAGGATCGCTTTTCGACTTCCTGGCTATTACGCGCAACCCCGGGTTCTTTCACCACAATGGGCGAAGGTGACACATCTCCCTCGGCCATGCCTTAGCCGCGGACCGTGAGGACCGGGCAACGAGCCTGGGTGACCACTTTGTGCGCGATCGATTGCAGCAGATGCGTCGCCGCGCCCACTCCTCCCTCGGCTCCACGAACGCCGAGAACGATCAGGTCGGCGCCCAGCGCGTTGGCGACTTCCATGATCTTTTCCGCTTCGTGGCCGTGCTCGACTCTGCAATTCGGCTCGCACCAGGGTTCGGCTTCCGCAGGCACCAGCTTTCGCAATTGCCGCATGATCGATTCGGCATATTGCTCGGCATGCACCAGCTCTCCGACTTTCGGCGGACCCACGACGTGCATCAGCGTGAGACGCGCCTGATGCTCCTGCGCCAGCGACACCGCAAAAGGCAGCGCCGCGAGCGACTCGGGTGAAAAATCGGTCGCAAAGAGAATTTGCTTCATTTCCAGGCGCCGCTCGGTGTCCTTGGAAACGTGCGGCCCCACGGTAAGAACTGGGACCGTGGCCTTGCGGAAAATTTCCTCGGCCACCGACCCAAGCAGCACCCGTGTGACCCCGGTGCGCCCGTGCGTGCCGATGACGATGAGATCCGCCTTATGCTCGGTGGCGATTTCATTGAGCATGGGCCAGACTTCGCCTTCACCCACGGAAACTTCGTGCGGAATTCCGGTCAGCATCTGGTGCAACTGTTGCGCTTCGATCTTGGCTTGTTCCTCGGCAGCCTGCATGACTTGCGGCATGGCCTCGGGGCCGACCACGGGATACGTCGCCGGGAACCGGACGTGCAATGCATGCACGGTTCCGCCGTATCGCTGTGCCAACCCGATCGCATAAGGCAAAGCCGCTTCGGCGGCCGGTGAGAAATCCGTCGCGAAAAGAATATTCTTGAGAGAAATTCTGGTCTTTGTCGCTGTGGCGTTCATAACTCACCTCCCCTACATCCTTATAGTTACGCCGATGCAATTCCCATGGATGTGACATCCATCACAGTGCTGAGTGACTTCAGGCACTTCATTTCCCAGGCCCTGCCTGAGACACTTTACGTCTGTCGGGCTCCCGAGCATGAGCCCGCGGCCCGCATTTCCAGAACATGGATGGGCGCGATGTCAAAGAGAAAGCATATGCCAAATCTCAATGAGCGCGGGGGGGTGGCCGTCGGAGGCGCCCCCTCGTGGTGCCAGGATCCGCAACGTTGCGATACCTCCCCGGCGAAAGTAAAACAGTGCGGAAAATGCCGGAACGTTCCGCACCTGCCGGCCGCCGAATCGAATTTCGTCGAGGGGTCGCGCTCCATGTGGGTGTACTACCCGCAAGGAATTCTGCGGCGCCCGGTGGCGGAATCGGACCTGCATTCGGCGCGTTCCGCGACGTCCCGATCGCTGCTTTCCCACGAATGCCGGGCAGCGCAACCCGCGCCCGATATCGTGGAAGCCGCTCCCTATCCGGGCCATTCGCTGTTCCAGGATTCGTTCCTGTTCTGCAAATTCAAGAAAGTCGGCGACGCGCCCGGGTTGGCGGACGTGTACGTGGAGACCGTTGTGGATGGGTGCACCGGCCTCGCCTTTGCGAAGGTCTATTCCGCGGAAAGCGCCATGAACGCGACCGACATTTTCGAGACGCGCGTCGCGCCGTTTTTCGACCGCCACGGCGTTCCCATCGAGCAAGTCGTTACCACCGGCGACGAGGAGTATTGCGGGATCGCCGCCCCTTCATCCGTTTGAAACTTTTCTCGCGGCGTCAAACATCCGCCACGTGCAGTCCGAACATTCCGGGCAAGCTGCACTCCCCGCTGTGCATGCAATTCTTCAGCATCTTGCAACACGAATTTCTGGCTCCCGCGCTGCGCGGCAGATTTCAACACACGCTGGAATCGCTCCAGCACGAACTGGATCATTTTCTGGATGCCTACAACTCCACGCGGCCGAGCCTGGCGCCCGCCATGCATGGACGCCCCCCTCTGCGCGCTTTCCTCGATACCGCTCGAGCCTGATGTTTCAGACGCGGCGGCGATTGCTGTAGCCCGCCTCTTCAGAGGCGGGTTTTTCTCCGTCAGCTGAAGCAAACTCGATTTCAGCAGGCCGAAATTTTCTTTTAACTCCTCCCGCGATCTGTGCTATTGCTTTGCGCGGATTTCCTGCGAAACTATAGCGCTGGAATCGGACCGCGGGATTATTCCCGCGCCGGATTGGTGTGGACGTCTCGCGACCTGGAAAATGAGTACGGCCATTGCGAAAGGAAACGCTCGATGTTTGAGCAGGTTCTCGATCCGGCAGGACATGTCTGGCTCAGCGTGCTGATCTCGCTGGTGCCGCTCATCGCCTTGCTGTTCATGCTCGCGGTCCTGCGCATGACGGCGTGGCTCGCCTCCATCATCGTGGGCGTCATCACCATTCCCATCGGAGTTTATGTATGGCACGCGCCGCTCACGGGCACCGCTCAAATCCTATTTGTACGGCGGCCTCACCGGTTTCTGGGTCATCGACTGGATCACGTTCTGGGGCCTGATTATTTTCAACACCCTGGTCATCACCGGGCATTTCGAACGGTTCAAGACCTGGATGCTTCACCACGCCACCGCCGACATTCGCATTCAGACCATCATGCTGGCATGGGCTTTCGGTGCGCTGCTGGAGGGGCTTGTGGGGTTCGGCACTCCCTGGGCTTTTGTGGTGCCGATTCTTGGTTGGGCTGGGGATCGCGGACCTGGACGCAATTCGCGTCGCCGCGCTCGCGAACAACGCTCCCGTCTCTTACGGCGCGCTGGGAGCCCCCATCCTCGGGCTTGCGCTGGTGACCGGCTTGCCGCTGTTCGCGCTGTCCGCATCCATCGGAAACGTCGTCGCCATCCTCGCGCTGCTCCCTCCCTGGGTGCTGATTTATCTGGTGAGCGGATGGGACGGAATGCTGGAGGCGTGGCCGCTGGCGATCGTCGGATCGCTTTCTTACATCGCCGGACAGTGGCCCACGGCTCATTATCTGGGGCCCTATCTGCCGGATCTGAGCGGGGCCCTGGTTTCTTTCTGGGTCTTGTTTGTTTTCGTGAAGTTCTGGAAACCAAAAACGATTCGAGGATTTGGCGGCGCGCCGCTGGCCTCGCAAGCTGCGAGGCTTCCATATCCGCCAAAGCGGGCGCCGTGCGCGAAGCCCTTTTCGCGTGGCTCCCCTTCATCATCCTGATCCTCGTGGTGGTCGGATGGACCAATCCCTGGTCCCCGCTCCCCTCGATCAGCCTGTTCAAGTGGATCGTGACCGCGAAGTCCTCGGTGACGCACACCGCGATCGCTTCGACATTTAATTTTGCTCCGCTCGGGGGCGGCACATCGACGCTGGCTTCATGGTTCGTAATTCTCGCGATCCTGCAGCCCAGCGGCAAACAAGTGGGCGAGGTTTTTTCGCGGACGTTCAAGCAAATGTGGGGCGCGCTGCTGGTCGCGTTTTTTATTTTCGCGATCGCCTACACGTTTGTGTACACGGGAATGGCGAACTCGCTGGCCTTCGGACTATCCAAGATCGGCGTATTTTTCGTGGTGCTGGCGCCCATTCTCGGATGGATCGGCGTGGCCCTCTCCGGCAGCAACACTTCCACCAACGCGATGTTCGGCCCGGTGCAGGCCATGACCGGCCGCTTGCTGCATCTCCCGGTCCTGCTGCTGCCGACTCTCAACTCGGTCGGCTCGGAAGTGGGCAAACCCATCGCGCCGCAAACGGCCAGCGTCGGCGTCTCCACCAGCAAACTGGTGCGCAGCGAAGGCCAGGTCATCCGCCACAACATGGGCTGGACGCTGATCCTGCTTGGCTACCTGATCCTGATCAGCATTCTTTTCTACTATTTCTTCCCGGGTTCGATGTCGCTGTAAGCAAGGAGGCTAGCGACAGGCTTCAGCCTGTCTGCTTTTAGTCCTCTGGATAATCTGAATCCCGACAGGCTGAAGCCTGTCCTACTGAATCTCGCGTCAAGGAATAACGGGCGCGACATACGCAAACGTCCGCGCGAAAAACCACAGGAAAAAAAACGCCAGCGCCGAATTCACCATCAGGTAGAGCAATCCGTAGCCGATCAGGTCGCGCGCCTTCACCTTCAACAGGCCCAGCAGCGGCAGCATCCAGAACGGATTGATCAGATTCGGCAAAGCCTCCGCCGTATTGTAAATCTGCACGACCCATCCGAGATTCACGTGCAGATCCTTGGCCGCCTGCAAAATATACGGCGCTTCGATAATCCATTTGCTCCCGCCGGACGGCACGAACATCCCCAGGAACGCCGAGTACAGCGCGACCAGCACCGGATACGAACCCGTCGTCGAATAATTCACGAAAAAATGCGCGAGCTTCGCCGACAGCGCCGAAAACGTGATGATCCCGAAAATTCCGCCGTAAAACGGAAATTGAATCAGCACGCCCGCAGACCGCCGGAATCGCGTCGTTCACCGCGCGCACGAACGAGCGCGGCCGCCAGTGCAGCAGCAGCCCGATCATCAGAAACGAAAAATTGTAGGTATTCAAATCCAGCGCCGCGAACGGGCCCTTCACCGCCAGAACATGGGTCATGTACGCAAGGCCGAGAACTCCCACCGCGATCGAAAGCACGGGCGCGTACTCCAGCCATTCCGCCGGAGTCTTGCGCTCCTCCAGTTTTTTCAGTTCCAGGCCTTCCGTGACGCCGAACGATTCGGCGTCCTTCGTGGAGTGCACCGGCGTCGAAAAATAGGCCACGGCGACGCACGCCACCATCAGGATGGCGGCCATCGTGGCGCTCTGCCAGGTGTAGATGGTTTGGCGCAGCGGAATCACGCCGCTGATCTTGAGCAGCGCGGCGGATATCGACCCCGGCGTGGCCATGACCAGCGCCGCGGAAGATGAAAGGCCCAGCGCCCACACGCTTCCCTCTCCCACGTACGCCGCCGTGCCCAGCGCGCGGTAATCGATGCCGCGCACATTGCGCACCACTTGGCGCGCCAGAACTCCCGCGAAGATCAGACCGAATCCCCAGCTGACCAGCGACGTCGCCATCGAAAAAAATGCGACGAAGGCGACGGCTCCGCGGGGCGTGCGCGGCACTTTCGCCAGCGCCTGAATCAGCTTGAACACCGGCGGCGAGGTGGCCACCACGTAGCCGCCGATGATGATCATCGTCATCTGCATGGTGAACGGAATCAGCCCCCAGAATCCGTCCCCGAAATACTGGATCAGGTTGCGCGTCCCGACGCCCGCGAGCAATCCCACCACGAAAACGATCACCGTTCCGCCGAGCGCGAAAATAAATGCGTCCGGAAACCACTTCTGGGACCAGTCGGCCAGCTGCATGCCCACTCGCGCGAACGCGCCAATGCCTTCGCGGCCCGCCTGCTGTGCCGCGCCGCGCTCTGGAGTCGACCCCATGTTCCCCCTTAGGATTGTGTGTTTCGGAAAGGCTGGCCGCTGATTCTGGTGGCACAGGCTTCAGCCTGTTCGGCTCTGTGATTTTCGCTTACCGAAACAGCGCACAGGCTTAAGCCTGTGGTACCGCAAATCGAAGCGCTCCAAACAGAGTTACAGGGGCCGGGAACAACGCGATGCGGCCCAAAATTCATCGACTACGCATCCTCACGCCGTCAGCGCCGCCACCAGCTTGCTCATGTCGGCTTCGTTCTCAAGCGATTTGACCGTCGCAATCACGGCCTCGGCTTTCGCCGTGGGCCACTTCGCAAATTCCGCGCACCCTCGGAATTTATCGGCCACTTCGTCATAGCTCATCGGGTTTGCCGGGCTGCCCTTCGCGAATTCCGGCCCTGCCGGTAATACACCTTGCCGTCCTTCATCGTGATTTTCATGATGCTGGTCATTTTGTCGAGGCCCGCGTTTTCGGCCACGGGATCGATGTAGAAATGGATGCGCTTGACCATTTCCTGCACGTCGGGACGCTGCACGACATTGTCCTGAAATTGCACCAGGCCCGCCTTGCGATCGAGCAGCAGAATGCTCATGCAGAATTCCATGCTGAATTTTCCCTGCAGGCCCGTCGTCGGCTGGTGATGCAGCAGCGAAGTGGTCATGGCGTGGTTCGCGCCGACGTCCACTTTTTCCACGTCCGCCGCCTTGATGTCGTGTTCGTGGATCAGGCGCATCATTTCGCCCATGGCCGGGTGCGACAGCGAGCCGGAAGGATACGGCTTGATCGAAACGCCCGGCGACACCAGATGTCCACGGCTTGCCGAACCGGCCGACGATCGCGTCCGGATCGAACCCGCCGCCCGCGGCTTGAAAAAATCCGAGCGGCGCTTCCAGAATATTGTCCGAAGCGGTCCATCCCAGCGCGGCGAGATCCGCCGCGACGGTTCCGTTTTCCGCCGCATGCCCCGCCTGGAACGGCTTGGTCATCGAACCGAAATTATTGCGGAAGCCGCCGCCTTCGGTGGCCCCGATTCCCAGCGCGTATTGTGTCTGCAGTACGCCCAGGCCGCGCAACTTCGCGCAGGCCACCGTGCTGCCGAAGCTTCCGCACGTGCCGGTGGAGTGAAACCCTTCGTCATAATGGCGCGGCGAAATGGACTCCGCGATTTTGCATTCGATTTCCACGCCCAGGTGGTAGGCGAGCATGAAATCCTTGCCCGAGCGGCGCGTCAACTCGCAAATCGCGAACGCCGGAGGAAGCACGCCGACGGTCGGATGCGTCAGCAGGCCGTAGATGCGGTCCTTGGCCGCGGAAAGCTGCGTATCGTCGAAGTCGTCGGCGTGGATCGAAACGCCGTTCACAAACGCGGCGAAGCGCGAATGGGCTCTTCATCCCCGTCCCGATGACGCTGGCGTGCTGCTCTCCCGATCCGAAGGTCTGCACGTATTTCCTGGCGATCGGCCCCATGACCGACGCCGATCCGGCCAGCGACAATCCAAATCCGTCCAGGATCGATTTCTTTCCCAGCTCGAGGACGTCGGCCGGAATGATCCTCGTATTTCGAGTTGACCACGAACTCCGCGACCGATTTGGTAAGGCCCGGAGCCTTCGGAAACTCCGCGGCGGCGGGCCGGGGATCGGCCTCCGCGCGCGCGCCGGTCAGCGCCAGGGCGGACACGGCCAGGGAACTCTTGAACAGATCACGCCGATTCATAAAACACTCTCCCATGTGGAATCATTAATTTTTGGCATTCGCCAGGGCGGCGGCCACGGATTTGCCGTAGATGTGAGCGATATTTTGCGTCCCGATTTTTTCCCGCAAACCGGCGGGAAGCTGATTCAGCAGCTGGACCACTTCCTGCCAGCGCTGCACCGCGTCATCGAGGCTCGGGATAATGCTGGTCGCTGCCGATCACGAAGCGGTCCGGAAAATCCGTGAGCAGCGCAAGCCAGTCCGGCTTGATTTTTCCGTTTTCCAGCGGATAATTCAGCCCCTTGGCCAGCGGATCGGCTTTCAACTCCATGTACAAATTCGGATGCGCCGCGAGCAACCGGCGGTTGAGTTCCGGCGTACGGTACCCGGTATTGTCGAATCCCGCGTGCGCCCAGATAATTTTCGCGCGCGGATTGTGCGCCAGCAGGCGCTCGAACGCGGCGATGTTGGCGTGCAATCGAGGCGGGTTGGGCGGCGACTTCAGGCCCGCGGGCAGCGGCATATCCTGCGGCACGGCTTCCATGTGCAGATCGATGGGCACGCCGTGCTCGGCGGCAATGTCGGCAAGCAGCAAGAATAGCGGATGGTCCGCCGGAGCGTACTGGTAGGGCGTGTTGCCGTCGAAATGTTCGGCCGTCATCTCGCCGAAGCCGGCCACGCCTTCGCGCAAAAGCTGCTCGGCGCGATCCTTGAATTTCTTCTGTACCGCCGGGCCCGCGTCTCCGGTAGCCGCGGACTGGATAATCATGGCGTTCAGCGATCCGCCGCCGCCCACCACGGCGATCTTTCCCGGATATTTTTTCGCCTCGGGCAGAATAATTTCCGCTTCATAGTGCCCCGGATGATCGAACGTGTCGGGCGACATCAGCAGGAAAATCATGGGGGCATTTTCGCGGCCCCGCGCGGCAAGCGCCGACCGGATTCCGCCCGCGACGTCTTTTTCGTCAAAGTGGGCGTGCGCGTCGGCCCACGGCGTGAGCGCCGGAATCGGCTCCATCACCGGCGATTTCCTGGCCATCGATTGCGCCTGCCCGGCCCACAAGATGTGCGCGGCCAGCAGGATAACGGTTGCCACGCCCGAAATTGCCATGGCCATCGCAAGCTTCCGCGGCCATCGATTCATCGCTGCGCTCCCATTTTTTCGTTGAGTCACGGCCTTCTTTTCACCCGTGATGGATTTTGTCTGTTGAACGCAGCCGCTGGCAAGCGTTTTCTTTCGGTCCCGGAAGCGGGATCGAAGGCAGGTGGATGCGGATACTAAGGGGATCGTTTCGCCCCTCATGCACTCAATGCTAAAATGCCACGCGCGAGGCCAGACATGACCGAAAAAATCCGCAAGACCGACGCCGAATGGCGCAAGACCCTGACGCCGCAGCAATATCACGTGACCCGCCAAAAAGGCACTGAACCGCCCGGCACGGGAGAATACGAAGACACCGAGGACCCCGGCACGTACGTGTGCGTGTGCTGCGGCCAGCCTCTGTTTGATTCCGAAACCAAATTCCACTCGGGCTCCGGATGGCCCAGTTTCTACGCGCCGCTCGACGAATCCAAAATCGAAGTCGACCGCGACGTCAGCTACGGCATGGTGCGCGAGGAAGTGCTCTGCAGCAAGTGCGACGCGCATCTCGGCCATGTGTTCCCCGACGGCCCGAAACCTACCGGGCTGCGCTACTGCATCAATTCCGCATCGCTGAAATTGGTCGATAAGGACGAATGATGTCCTTTCCACCCCGGACCTTTGCCGGAACGGCGGTCCTTGCTTTTTTTGCCCTTGCCGCGGCGCTCAGCTCCCCTGCCCCGGCGCGCGCCTGGGGCTGCGAAGGCCACGAAGTCATCGTCCTGCTCGCGGAAAAGCACCTCACGCCTCATGCCCTCGCGGCCGTCAACCAGCTCCTGAAAGAAAATCCGATCGATCCCGCCTTAAACCGCTTCTGCAAGGACGGCCGCATCGACCCCATGTCGGACTCCTCCACCTGGGCTGACGATTTCCGCAGCGTGCATCCAGAAACCTCGTCCTGGCATTACATCGACTTCATTTTCGGCACCAAGCTTGCCAACGGCAGGAAGGATCTCGGTGCCGTGGTTGAAAAAATCTGCGATCCCCGCGAAAGCTGCCTGCCCCGCGTCGCCGCCAATCAATACGCTATCCTGCGGGCGGCGGAAACCGACCCACAGAAGAGGGCCGACGCGTTGCGTTTCGTGATCCACTTCGTCGGCGACCTGCATCAGCCATTGCACAACACAACGAACAACGACCAGGGCGGCAATTGCGTCCCGGTAACTTTCTTTGGAAACCTGCCGGGACTGATTTATCCCCGCGTCGGAAACCTACGCGCCCACCCTGCACGGCACCTGGGATTACGAAATCCTCACCCGAGCCACAAAAGGCATGAGCGTGGATCAGGTCGCCGCCGACCTGGATCGCTCCTTCCGAAAGCAAATCCCCGGCTGGCAAAAAGGCCCGGCGGATTTCGATGCGTGGTCCTGGGAAAGTTTCGAGATCGCCTGGAGCGTCACCTACGCCAAGCTCCCCGTGCAAATCCCGGTGGAACCACCCCTGCCGGTAAAATCCTGCGCCGACGCCGATCACGTTTCCGCGCGGATGTTCATCCTCAACGAGCGCATCGAGCAGCCGTATCAGGACGCCGCGCTTCCCGTGGTCCGGGAACGGCTGGCGCAGGCTGGAGCAAGGCTGGCGATGGTGCTGAATCAGGTTTGGCCGTAGATTGAGTCATTCTGCTCTCGCAGGCCTTCTGTCGCTCTATTGAATTGTATAGGCGACTTCGTTGGAGTGGTTGTTCGTGCTGGTCACGCCCTGGATACCTATGAAGGAAGTGCCCGTCACGGCCAGGTTCACCCCCGTAGATGTGGATGGGTTATTTGCTCCATCTCCAGTGTATTTCGCGGTCAAAACATAAGCGCCTATCCACGTGCCACTCCCCGAAATGGCAGCAGTATTTCCAATCACGTTTGCAGAGCCAGAAAAATTTGCATTCAAGTAGAAAAGCACGCTTCCAGTCGGATTATTTGAGCCGCTTACTGTGGCCGTGAAGGTTACTGGCGCCGTAAAGGCGACCTTCGCCGCGCTAGTGCTCACCGTAATTGTGGTTGGCTGCGGGCTGGGCGCGGTCATCCCCCCGCCGCCACCGGATGGACTGCCACAACCCACGGCTAGACAGATCACCCCGAAAATGAAAATGCCGGTTCTCAACTTTCGATGGGGCCAATTAACAGGCCAGACCAGTAAGATTACCGCGAAAACGCCGGATACCAGAAAGACACCATCGAAGTACGCCGTGTGATCAGTGCCAAACGTGCCGTGTGTAGAGATCGCAACGGGGATAGCCGTGGCGGCGACAGTCTGCGCGTTTGGAGAAAGCGTGAAGGTGCTGGTAGCGCTCACGCCGTTGCTTAGGTTTACGGTCGCCGGCGAAAACGCGCAGCTGTACCCGCCGGGAAGCTCTCCTCCGGCATTTCCTCCGCAGGAAAGAGAGACCGTGCTTGGCAGATTGCTAGCGGGGGCAACCGTGACCACTTCACTTCCGGCTTGGCCTGCGGAAATCAGAAGAGGGCTGGAAGGCATATTCAAACTAAAATCCGGAATATTTACATTTACGGGCACGGCGGCCTCATTGGATTCGTAGTTTGCATCGCCCGGATAATACGCGTAAATGGTGGTCGATGTTTGCGGCGTGACCGTGACGGTCGCCGTCAAGGTTTGATTGCCGTTTGCATCCGTGCCCTGTGTCGGCGTGACCGGATTGGTTAGACCGGTAAATTGGCCTGAAAACTGGAAAGTGCCTGTCATCGGCGGAGTCTTGCTGGCGCCGGTCATGGTCACGGTCACATTGACGTTCTGGCCGTAATTCAAGGTCGCAGGATTCGCCGTAGCCAGGGGGGTAGTGGCATAAATTGCGGGAACGCTCTTTGCCGGAGCGGTGGCTGACGCATAGTTTGCGTCCCCGCTGTACTTCGCCGAGATTTGATGGGTCCCGATCGACGCAAACGTGGCTGTAATATATCCCGTTAAGCTTGCGGGGGAGCTTGGGGATCCCGGCTGCCCGTTGCTGTAAGAGACGCCCCCCGGAATTTGTGCCGCTCCATCGTAAAAGGTAATTGTTCCCGTAGGCCCGGCGCCATCGAACGCATTCGTTGCATTGAAAGTTGCGTACATGGTCACGGGCGCCCCAACAATGAGGGGCGAAGAAGGAACACCAAGCAGAAACACTTGCGTTGGCGCCGGCATAACCGTGAGGACGTAAGTACCTACACTCGGGCTAAAGCTGTTATCCCCCGGATAGCTGGCCGAAAACTGATGCGAGCCCCCGGAAAGCTGAATGGCGAAGTAGTCCACATACCCTTCGGTGTTCAGGGGGAATATTCCATTGGTCCCAAGTGCGGTGGCGGTGCCCCCATTTATGGAGTCTGTGAGGGTGATGCTCCCCGTAGGACAAACGGTGGGCGCGCAGACCGATTTCATCGGAAAGGTCACTGCTGCCGCCGCATTTCCCACGTCCACGCGAGCAATGTAAGGCGAGCCATAAACCAGTGACGCAGGCGTATTGCCCGTCTCTTTATTCGTAATCGGATCAAAAACAGGAATCGTGATCAGAGTCTTGCTGGCCTCCGGCGCAATCGTCACGGTCACCGGGCTGGAATCGCTGGGCGCGTAGACCCCGTCCCCTGCGTAATGCGCTTTCACCGCATACGAATTCCCGCCGCCAAGCGTCGCGGTGTTTCCGCTGGCCGCGCCATTTTGCAATCGTGAGAGTTCCCATGTCGATTGAGCCGCTGCCGCCCGGAGAACCAATCAGCGAAACATCGCCGGTGGCCGACGCGGGAGTGACTGTAACATGCAAGGGGCACGCTCTGGCCGTGCGTGATACTCACTGGATTTCCGTTGTTGATCGTCAAGGTCGTGCTGGTCGGATTGGACGGCAGAATCCAGTTGTGAACCAGGTTGTAGGCATTCACCGAACCGAGTCCGGTCGCCAGGTCATACCCGGTGCCCGCGTTGTACCCGGAAAGCACTCCGTAAGAATCCGTCGGAATAGATTCGCTGCAATTCGGGCTGCCGTTGGCGCAGGGCATGGCGATGGTGCCCGAGGTCACGTCGTTAAACATGCATCCGGACGCCGGAGCCTGCCGCTGGTTGCGTTGCAATTCAATGCTTTTTGCGACTGCAAAGAAGCCGATTTTGTATAGCACGTAGTTGGCGTTGCCCTGCCCGGCGGAATTCGTAAATTGATTCACCAGCGCCATCATTCCGGCAAAGGCCGGGGCGGAGGCGGATGTTCCGCCAATGCCCAGGAAAGTCTGCTCCAGCGCGTTGAGGCTGCACGACCCGTTTGTTCTATCGGCTTCGCAAATAATGTATGCGCTGTCCATGAAACCGGGGCTCGCAAATAGCGATACGTCGGGAATATCCCGCGCGCCGTCGGCCGGAACGCCCGGCGCGGACTGCCACGAGGGTTTGGCATAATGGCCCGCGCAACTGGAAACGCTTGAGCCGTTCGAGGTCGTGCAATTGCTCTTGCCTCCGCTGCCGCCAATCGTGATCACCCAGTTCACGGCCTGGGAGTTGTTGCAGACCGCCTCCGCGTTGGCACCGTATTTAAGAGCGTAACAAACACGCTATTCGTGCACGTGCCGTTCCAGGTGGTCTCCGGAATATATGCCAAGAGCGGAAGCCTGATTCGGATCGTTGTTCAGACTCCAGTAGGGGCTCGCGACGCCAGAAGTAAAATTCGAGCCAAAATTTGCGAAATCCGTGCCGCCCACCGCGACCCCGTAGGGCGTGGAGGCCAGCCCGTTCACGGCCAGGCCCAGCGACGCCGGCTCCGGGACGTGTCCCCGATATCCGTCGCAGAGCGCGGATCCCTGGTCCCCGGAGGAAGTGGTGAACGTGATGCCCTCGGCGGCGCCTTGCTCACGAATGGCATTCTCAAATGCGTTTCCAGCAGTTCCCAGGAAAAGTTCGCACGTGCCGAAACTTTCGTTCACCACCGGCGCGACTTGATTGTCGACCACGTACAGCGCGGACAGATCGACGGCGTCGATCCCGTTGGTCGAGGCCGAGACGACCAGTTTGATCGTCGCTCCCTTGGCCACCGCTCCCGACCACTCCACGTCCAGGTCCGCCTCGGTTTCCGCGCCTGGAACCAGCCCCGGATCCGGTTCCATTCACGATGATCTGAGGGTCGTTGGCGGGCAGCCCAAACAGATTTCGGAAATCGCGCACGTCCTGCACGTTGATATTGCTGATGCCGACGATGGCGATGCTTTGCCCGGTGCCGTCGATCGCCGGGCTTTCATTCCAAAGCGGCTGCAGGTTGTAGATTTTCGCAAAATCGTACGGCCCGACCAGATAGCAGTTGCCGCTGATCCCGCAATGGTAGGAGTCCGGGAGAGTAAACTCCGTGCTCAATGCCCGCGTTTGGCCCGTAGCTCTGGATCTGGAAAATGTTCCGGCCACGCGGTGCATGGGCTGCTTCGGAAAATTGTGCAGCGAAACCACGCCGGCGACGACCGGGCTCAGCGCCTGGGGAATTTGCGGATCGCCGGCATTGGCCCAGTGCTCCTCGCCATTCACGGCGTATTTATGAATTTCCGTATGGAAGGCCTGCTGCACCTGCGCGGCCGTGCCTGAAAATTCGATGGTCGTGCGCCCCCGGCCGACCTGCGCCACCTGAAACCCGTGCGATTGAAGCCAAGCGATGACTGCCTGGATATCCTGATCGCTGGGGCCGAATTGCCGGCCGAATGCGTCCGGGGTGAGCCATTGATGGTAGGCAGGCGAGTTCTGGTCCTGCTGGTCGTCCAGCAACTTTTCGAGCGCCGACTCCTGGGCGGCGCTGCGTTGCAGGACCAGTTGCATGCGCGCCATGGGGAGATCGGGCGGGGCCGCGCCGCGATCGAATTGCGGCTGCGCCAGGGGATGCGTATTTCCGCGAAGCGTAACCAGCGCCGATTCGTTCACGCTCTGCACGATGCGGGAGTCGGGCAAGGCCGCTTGCGACCAGGCGACGGCGGGAACTAGAATCCAGAAAACGAGGAGGCAGGCGAGCCTGTGGCAGCAGCCGGGGTCTTTCTTGCATCTCGCAATCTCCTCTGCAGGGCTTGATGGCCGCGCATTATCGTATAAGTAAGATAAATTGCAAAGGTTTTATTTACGCATTAGATAGGTCCCCGCGAATAGCAATTCTCTTCCCTGTACTTCCGTGAAATCCGCGGCAAATCGCCGCGGTAAAACTATCCGGTCGGATGCCCGCCATGTCGTTCCCCGCAGTTTCCTTTTCCGCGTCTTCCGGCCAACAATTACACAAGTATTACAATGAGTTTTTCTCCTCCATGCTAACTTTCGATTTGCAAGAGACGCACGCCCCGTAACGCCTAGGAATGAGCAGGAACAACGACCAAAAGGACAAGAGAATGACCACTGCCGCGAAACGCGACAGGACATTTACGCAGCCGGTAAACTGGATCACGACCTTCTTCATGGTCGCATTTCCACATCGGCGCGGTCGTCGCCCTGTTCATGTTCGGATGGAAACCGGCCTTGCTGGCGGTTGTGCTCTGGTGGGTTACCGGGAGCCTCGGGATCGGCATGGGGTATCACCGGCTGCTCACGCATCGCGGCTACAAGACGCCGAAATGGGTGGAATATTTCCTGACCATCTGCGGCACCATGGCCCTGGAAGGCGGGCCCATTTTCTGGGTGGCCACGCACCGCGTCCATCATCAGAATACGGACAAGGAAGGCGATCCGCATTCCCCGCGCGACGGCGGATTCTGGTCGCACATGGGCTGGATCATCACCGGCAAGGCCATGCACAACAAGCTCGATTCCCTTCTCCCCTACGTCCCCGATCTTCGCAAAGATAAATTTCATGTCTGGATCAGCGAGTGGCACTGGGTCCCGCTGACCGTGCTCGGCGTGGTGCTGCTCGCGTTCGGCGGCCTGCCCTATCTGATGTGGGGGATTTTCTTCCGCACCGTTTTCGGCCTGCACTCCACCTGGCTGGTCAATTCCGCCACGCACATGTGGGGATCGCAGCGCTACATGACCGGCGACACTTCCACCAACAGTTTCTGGGTGGCGATCCTGACCTTTGGCGAAGGCTGGCACAACAATCACCATGCCGTGCCGCAATCGGCGCGCCATGGCCTGGCCTGGTACGAGATCGACTTGAACTGGTACGGCATCTGCGCGCTGCGCACGCTCGGCCTGGCCTGGGACATTTCGCTTCCCAAAGCTCGGCGCCGCAAAACCGCAAGGCGCCGCACCGGCGCTTCCAGCCGGTCGAGGACGTTCCGGTTCCTCAAGAAGCCATCGGCGACTAAGAATTCTCAAATTTCCGAAAAACTTATGAAGCAAAGAAACCGCGGAACACGTTCCGCGGTTTCTTTCTTTTGGTAGGACAGGCTTCAGCCTGTCGGTTTTCTGTCCGTGGCCTCGAGCAGAAAACCGACAGGCTGAAGCCTGTCCTACTTGCTCCCTCTGATTTTCCTAGTTTCCCATCCGCGCGGGCGAGTATAGTTTTACTCAGCCCACGATGCGCATTACGAGCCGAACCAGGAAGATCGCCATTTTCGTCACGCTGGGCGCCTGCCTGGTGGGGCTGGCGATGGCGCTGAACGTCACCTGGATCCTGCTACAACTGGCGGGAAGTGGTTCCGCTGGTCTTCGGAATAATCATATTTACGCTGATCATCGCGGGACTGGTGGTGTACACGGTCTTCCTGGTGCGCGAAATCCACAAGAACGAGCAGCAGGACAGTTTTCTGAACGCGGTGACGCATGAATTGAAGACTCCCATCGCCTCGATTCGCCTGTACCTGGAAACGCTGCAGAGCCGGCAAATCAGCGACGCCCAGCGCCAGGATTTTTACCGCATCATGCTGGAGGATACCGACCGCCTGTTCGGCACGGTCGAGCAAATCCTGAAGGCGGGCGAAGCGCGCCACGCCAGCGCCAAGCGGAATTGGGAAGAGGTCGATTTCTCCGGCATCGTGGCGGAAACCGTCGAGCTCACGCGCCTGCGCCACCACTTGCCGGCCGAGGCCATGCGCCTCACCACCGCTCCGGCCGAAAAACTCCTGGTCAAGGGCAACCCGCAGGAACTTCGCACGGCGGTCTTCAATCTGGTCGAAAATGCCGTGAAATATTCGGGCGAGAAAAAAGACATCGTCATCGACCTGCAGACTCCGAACATGGATACGATCCTGCTGCAGGTGCAGGATCAGGGCGTGGGAATTCCGCCGACCGAATTGAAGCGCATCTTCAAGCGATTCTACCGCGTGGCGAATTCCGCGTCGGGCCGCGTCAAGGGCACCGGCCTCGGCCTGTTCATCGTGCGCTCGATTGCGCGCCGCCATGGAGGCGAAGCGTTTGCCGAAAGCGAAGGCGCGGGGCGAGGCAGCATGTTCACGTTGCGGCTTCCCAGGGTGTACCGCGTATGAGCCGCATCCTGGTGGTCGAGGACGAAGCGCACCTGGCCGAAGGCCTGCGCTTCAATCTGGAGCAGGAAGGCCATTCGGTTGCAAGTGAACGCCACGGGCGAGGAAGCCCTGAAGCGCCTGATGGACAACAAGGAAGATTTCGACGCGGTGGTCCTGGACGTGATGCTTCCCGGACAGGACGGATTTGCGGTGGCCCGCGCGCTGCGCGCCGCGAAAAATTATGTGCCGGTCCTGATGCTGACGGCTCGCTCGCGCCCCGAAGACGTTTTGGAAGGATTCGCGGCGGGCGCCGACGATTATCTGCCCAAGCCGTTCAACCTCGCCATTCTCATCGCGCGCGTGCAAAGCCTGCTGCGCCGCAAAATCTGGCAGCACGGCGCAGGCCAGCCCGCGGCGAAACCCGCGGCGCGCGCCGCGGATTCTCCGGAAGCGTTTCATTTCGCCGGAAAAATCGTGGACTTCGAGAATCTGCGCCTGCACGTCGGCAAGCAGACCCTGCAACTGACGCTGATGGAATCGGAACTGCTGCGCTACCTGATCCAGAACATCGGCCATCCCGTTTCGCGAAAAGCCATCCTGGAAAATGTGTGGGGCCTGCACGAGGACACCGACACGCGCGCCATCGACAACTTCATTGTCCGCCTGCGCAGGTACATCGAGGAAGAGCCCTCCAAGCCGCGCCACCTGGTGACCGTGCGCGGCCTGGGCTACGAATTCATTCCGTTCCCGGACAAGAAGAAGTAAACCTTACTCTGCACATTCCCCGAGGCACTCTTTTTTCCGGGGAATCTCTTCACCTTTAGAGTTCAAGGCTCCGGCAAAGAATGCCGATCCGAGGAAGGGTTTGAGTAGCACAGCCACTCCTGGCTGTGTGGGTTTCGCAATTGCAGCTGGATCGGTGGTGTAGTCGTGGCTCACAAAACCACACAGCCAAGAGTGGCTGTGCTACTTCCGCTCATCCAGCAATTCCAGCTTCAAGATGGACGCGCCGTGGTTGCTGCCGACCCACACGGTCACCGGCGTGGTCGAATTGTCGACAAACACTTTCCGCACATTCGTATTTCTTGGCATCAGGTATTCCACCATGCGTCCGGTCTTGGGATCCAGCCGTGTCATGCCGGTCCGTCATCGTTGTTCCCGCCCCACGCTTCGCCATTCTTGTCGGACGGCCACGTCGTAGGGAAACGTCCACGGCGTCGGCGGCGTCCACTCCTTCATCGACAGGTCCTTGGCATCGAACACGCCGATCTTGTTCCCGCCGAATTCGCCGAACCAGAATAGTCCCTTCGCGTCCATCGAGCCTCGCCGGGGATTGGAATCCTTCGTGGGCGTTTTGTAAAACGTGATTTCGCCGGTCTTGGCATCCACGCGCCCCAGCTGATCCGCGCCGAACACCGTGAAGTAACAGTTGTTTTGCTCGTCGGGGCGTGATGTCGTAAATGTTCGGGCTGGGATTCGGGAAACGGCTTGAACGTTTCAAATTTTCCGGTGGCCGGATCCAGCCGGTATATCGTGTACGTTCCCGAATCTTCCAGCCAAACCTTGCCGTCCACTTTCGACTTCGTGGGATTCACTTCGGTGATCTGCGTGTAAATCTTTATTGAGATCGCCGGGCAGGCTAAAGGTCTGGAACGTCGCCGTCTTCTTATCGAATTTTGCGACGGCCCCCTGATACATCATGCCGATCCACGGATTGCCGTCCTCGTCCGGCCGCAGCGCAAGTTCGCCCTTCGGCGAATTCGGCTTCAGAACGGGAATCGGGAACTCCGTCCACCTTGCCCGTCCTGGGATCGAGTTTTCCGAGAATCTGCTCGCCGAAGCAGATGTACCAGACCATGCCGTCGGAATCGACGTAGACGTCATGCGGTTGGCGCGTGCGCGCAGGAAGATCGTATTCGGTGATGATCGCGCGCGTCGCCGCGCCCTTGGGCCTGGGGAACGTCTTCAGCGGGTAGCTGTACTTTCCGCCCAGGCTCAGATTGACGCTCGGCCAGAAATTCGGCCTGCTTGCGCACGGCGCTGGCCTCGCGGTTCAGCGATTCCTCGCCCGCCACCTGGGCCTGATTGGCCAACCGTGGAGCGAGCCGCACCTGCGGCATCAGGGGAATGCTCTGGTTAACGTAGGTTGCCATGCGGTCCTGCACGGCGACAAATTCGTCGGCGTCGTGCGTGGAACTGAGCGGGCGCAGTAGCGTGTGGCATACGGTGCAGTAGCGCAGTTGCGATTTTTGCTCGGGCGTTCCCGGCATGCTGCTCAGCCATTCCGCGTTGGTGAGCTGCGCGGCAAGATTTAAAGTTTTGATCAGCTTCAGGTCGGCTTCCGCGCGGCCCGCGGCCGGGATATCCACGGTGGATGGGCCTTCCAGATCGTAGCCCGCCGCCCGGATCCGGATGGCATACCGGCCCGCGCCGAGTCTGGACGCGGGGAAAGCAGTAGCGTCCCTGCGCGTTGGTCGACACCGTGGTCGAGATCGTGGAATCGTCCTTCTTTACGGTGACCAGGACGCCCTCCATCGGGCCTTCCTCCATCGAAGTCACCTGCCCGGACAACGCCGACGACGGGGATGATTTCGTCTGCGCAAATGTGTTGCGGGCGGGTAGCAAAATCCCGGCCCCCAGTACCGTGACTGCAAGAATCAGAAAACGTCCTGCCCTCATGAATTGCTCCTCGTCGTTAGGTCCCAGGAATGGTTCAATCTCTGTGCGACCATCTCATTACAAAACGGACGTTCAAGAATCGGTACTGGCCACTTCGATGCGCTTTACAGTTCTCAGGGTCCCGAAATTTTTCAGCGACCCTCACCAAATCTGGCAGCGAATCCCAGCGGGGCGCACCATGGCGTCCCCTTCCTTGCATTCAAAGGCCTGGCCAAATTCGGGCATGTTGGACGGCGCGGCGATGGCCCGGAAATGCCCCAGAGGATGCGGATTCGTATTGACCATCAGGCGCTCGAATTCCGGGCGGTCGTTGGCCGCCCAGATCTGCGAGTACGCCAGGAAAAAGCGCTGGTCGGGCGTAAGTCCATCGATCAGAGCGGGCTTCTTGCCTTCCAGGGTCTTGTGCAGGGCGCGATAGGCGATCGTAAGGCCGCCCAGGTCGGCGATGCTCTCGCCCAGCACGAGTTTCCCGTTTTCGTGGATGTCGTCCTGCACTTTGTAGCCGTCGAACTGTTTTTCGATGCAATCGGCGCGCGTGTTGAAATTCTTTTCGTCTTCCGCGGTCCACCAGTCGCGCAGATTTCCCTTGGCGTCGAATTGCCGGCCTTCGTCGTCGAAGCCGTGCGTCATTTCATGGCCGATCACCGCGCCCATCGCGCCGTAATTGGAAGCGTCGTCGGCGCTGGGATCGAAAAACGGCGGCTGCAGAATGCCGGCGGGAAACACGATTTCATTCATTTCCGGATCGTAGTAGGCGTTCACGGTGGGCGGCGTCATGCCCCACTCGTTGCGATCGACCGGCTTGCCGATTTTGTTCAGATCGCGCTTGAATTCAAATTGCGAACCGCGAATCAGATTCTGGACCAGCGGCCCGCGGTCCACCGTGAACGCCGAATAATCGCGCCACTTGTCCGGGTACCCGATCTTGCGCGTGAAGGACGAAAGCTTATCGAGCGCCTGCTTGCGCGTCGCCGGCCCCATCCACGGGAGCGTATTCAGATCGTCGCGCAGGGCCGCGGTCAAATTGTTGACCATCTCCAGGGCGCGGGCCTTGGCCACGGGCGGAAAATATTTCTGCACGTAAATCTGTCCGAGCGCCTCGCCCAGCTGGCGGTCGGTGACCGAAACGCAGCGCTTCCAGCGCGGCAGCAATTCCTTGGTGCCCTGCAGCGTGCGCCCGTTGAAATCGAAATTTTCATCCACGAACGGCTTGGACAGCCACGGCGCCGACGTATTCAGCAGGTGCCAGCGGAGATAGATTTTCCAGTCCTCCAGCGGCGTTTCCTTCAGCTGCTGATTCACGGCCTCGAAAAATTTCGGAGCGGAAACGTCCACCGCGCCGATGTTCGCGTAACCGATGTCCTGAAAATAATTTCCCCAGGACCAGTTCGCCGTGAGCGTCTGCAGTTCGGCGCGATCCATCTTGTGATAGGTCTTCACCGGGTCGCGCTGCTCGACGCGAGTCAGGGAAGCCTCCGCCAGCTTGGTTTCCAGCGTCATGATCGATTGCGCTTCCGAGGACGCTTTGGCGGCGGTGTCTCCGGCAAGCTCCAGCATCTTGGCGACGTGCTCCTGATACTTCTCGCGGAGCTGCTTCGATTTGTCGTCCGTCTTGGTGTAGTAATCGCGGTCCGGCAATCCCAGGCCGCCCTGGTCGGCTCCGCCGATCACCTGCGAACTGTTTTTGGCATCCTGCGTCGAGCCGAAGGCAAACACCGCGCCGACGCCCATGGCTCTGCAGCCGCGCGACTTCCGACTGCAATTCGCCGGTGTTCTGGATGGCGTCGATGCGCGCAAATTCCGCATCGAGCGGCTTCACGCCGTCGGCATCGATCTGCTTTTCGTCCATGCAACTGGCATAAAAATCGCCGATCTTCTGCTCGTTCGATCCCGCAACGGCCTTGCGCGTTCGCCGCCGCGCTTTCCAGAATCTGGTGCAGCAGTTCGCGATTTCTCTCCGCCAATTCGTTGAAGCGGCCCCAGCTCGGGTAGGCATCCGGCGTGGGATTCTTTTTCATCCATTCGCCGCTGGCGTAATGGTAGAAGTCCTCGCACGGCTTGCAGGTCTTGTCCAGAATCGTCATGTCCACGCCATGCGAACCGGTGTCCGCGGGTTTCGCGTCGCTCGCAGCCTGTCCGGCGCGCAGCAACCCGGCCGCGGCCAGGCCCAGCAAAACGAATGAGCGCGGCACCTGCGATGCGCCCGCGCAACGCATATTTCGCTTTGGGAGCGGAATCGGATACGCCGGTTTCCTGCATTGGGAGTGACATGAATTTACCCTCCTTCAGCATGCATTGGACTTCCTACAAGGTGTACGACGGTAGGATGCGGGAGTCAACAGGATCGTTGCGATGGCGGTTTAGCGTGGGGAAACCACAGTAGGACAGGCTTCAGCCTGTCGGGTTTAGATGTTTGTTTGGCTGCGCTTTAAGTGCGCCTCGAATTGAGTTTTGATTCCGCTCGTACAGCCTGCCACTCCACGCGCAAAACCCGACAGGCTGAAGCCTGTCCTACTAGTGCGCCGGGCAGCGAGCGGATGTAGACCACCATCTGCCAGATCTGCTCCGGCGTTTCCCGGCCCTTCATACTTCGGCATGTGCCCTTTGCCCTTGGCGATCAGGTAGTTGAGTTCGCCGTCGGTGAATTTGTCCAGCGAGCCGGGCTTGCGCCAATCGTGAAGGTTCATGCTGATGTCCTTGGCCTCGACGCCTTTGCCGCCGCCATCCTTGCCGTGGCACAGCGCGCAATCGGTGTCGCCGTAAGCCTTCAATCCCTCGGCGATCGAAGCGGCATTGGATTCGACGGGATTTTTTCGATCCACTTCCTCCTGCGGAATCTTGGTTTCGACCTTCGGCTGGCTCTGGCATCCGGCCAGGCTCAGGCACAGCAACGCGAACAGCGCCACGTTTCGCTTCCCCATCCCGCCCCCTTCAAATTAAGGACTTGAGCAATCCCGTTTCGATTCGATGCCGCTGCCAATCGCATGGCACAGGGCACAATACATCCAAGATCATGCCGGAACAACGCCCATTGCGCAGCCCTGCCATTTTCCGGTCGATTAGGCGAACAGGCTCTGGAAACAGGGCGCCGCCGGGCATAGAGTCTTGGGCGAACGTGGAAGCGAGTTGTCGGAGCTCGCGTCGGCGCATCCGCGAACTAGCGCCGTTGCGGCGACTCCCTGGGCCGAAACGCCGCCGCCGTCAATTGCGTCTTAACTGCTGTGGCGCTCCAATCCTGGTGTTGAACTTTGCCGGGGTTGCCAAAGGACGAGCCGACGACGCAGCCAACGCTGGTGTAAGATAAAAGTATCTGACAGACAGTGAGGGTCAAGGAAATGCATTTTCTATATTCCATCTGCGAGTGGCTGGAACAAACCGGCGTGGGCGTAACGGTTCGGGATTCGACCTGGCTGTTTCCGATCATCGAGACCATTCATATTCTCGGGATCGCGGTCCTGGTGGGCAGCACGTCGATTTTGGATTTGCGCCTGATGGGCCTGACCTATAAGGAACAGCCCGTCTCGAAGCTGGCCTGGCGTTTTCTGCCCTGGGCCTGGGCGGGTTTTCTGATCCAGGTCATTACCGGGGGACTGCTGTTCGCCTCGGAAGCCACGAAGATGATCACGAATCTCGGATTTCAGATCAAAATGGTGCTGATCGTGGTGGCGGGATTGAATGCGCTGGTTTTCCACCTGATCGCCTACCAGAGCGTGGGCAAGTGGGAGAACGATCGTGTGGCGCCGCTGTCGGCCCGGGCCGCGGGATTGATTTCCATCCTGCTGTGGTTCGGTATCGTGGGATTCGGCCGCTGGATCGCGTACGTCTAAGACAAGCGGCTAATCCGCGGGTTCGCCCGTTTCCCGCGCCCACAACCACAACTCCCTGCCAGCCGATACCACGGTCGCGATCAGCCCGCAAATCCCCGCGAACGAAAGCCAAAGAGCAGGCATGGCCCGGTTTCCCGTCACGTGGATCAGGTACGTGCAGATGGCCGGCGTAAAGCCGCCAAAAATCGCCGTGGCCAGGCTGAACGCCACCGAAAATCCCGACGTCCGGATGTCCGGCGGCATAATTTCGGTAAGATACGGCACCATGGCCCCGCTGAAATTCCCGAACAGCACGGAAAGCCACAACTCCACGATCAGCAGCCGCGCAAACGAAGGATCGCTCACCATCCACAGCATTGCCGGATAGGGCGTCAAGATGGCTGCGGCCGAGGCAAACATGAGCACGGGCCGCCTGCCCACGATATCCGAAATCGCGCCGCCCATGGGCACCCAGATAAAATTCGAAAAGCCCACAAGCAAGGTAACCATCAGGCTGCTGCGCGCGGTCAGTTGCAACACCTCGCGGCCATATGTCGGCGTGTACGCGGTGATGAGATAGAAGCTGACCGTGGTCATCGTCGACAGAAACATTCCGACGCCGATGATTTCCCAGTTCTTCACCAGGGACAGCAGAATCTCGGAAACCCCCGGATGGCGCTTGCGCTTCAGAAACACTTCCGTTTCCTGCAGCGAACTGCGCATCCAGAACAGCAGCGGCACAATCAGGCACCCGATCAGGAACGGGATTCGCCAGCCCCAGCGGTTCATCAATTCGGGCGGCATCAACCAGCTCAGCGTCACTCCCAGCAGCGCCGCGAACATCACCGCCACCTGCTGGCTGCCGGATTGCCACGCGCAGTAAAATCCCCGATGCCCCGGCGTGGCGATCTCCGACAAATACACGGAAACGCCGCCCAGCTCGACGCCCGCGGAAAATCCCTGCAGCAACCTGCCCAGCACCACCACGATGGGCGCGATAATCCCGATCGTGCGGTACGAAGGCGTCAGCGCGATCACCAGCGTTCCCACCGCCATCAGCGACAGCGTGAACAGCAGCCCTTCGCGCCGCCCCTTGCGGTCCACATACGTGCCCAGGACCACCGCTCCCAACGGGCGCATCAGGTAGCCGGCGCCAAACGTTCCCAGCGTCATCATCAGCGACGCAAATTGGTTGCTGGAGGGAAAAATTTCGCGCGCGATATAGCTCGCGTAATACGCGAACACCATGAAATCGTACATTTCCAGGAAGTTGCCGCTGGAAACGCGAATCACGGATCGCACTTTGGAGTCGGACGCCGGAACGCTCATGCCGCCTTGGAATTACCTTCGATTTTCACGCCAATCCTCAATCCTGCGCCGATCATGTCTCGCTGAAATCGAACAGGGTATATCCCGCATTATGCGCCACAAACACGGAAAATCCAGCACCATGTGTTAGGACGGCTTAGCCGTCGGTTTTTCGCGACCGTCGAAGAACTCATGCGAAACAAGCTGAACTCGCGGCCTCCCGGAACTCCGTCCGCCACTCAAAATTGGCATGCAAAGCCTGTCCTCGAAACTTCGCGCACATCCTTGTTCGCGGACGCGGAAAAGGAGTATATTTCCGTACGGACCTTATCGATCCATTTCATTTCGAGGAGACTCTTCCGATGAAGCGATTCGGCTGGATTTTATTGGCGCTTGTGACTTTCCTTTGGCCGGCGGTGAAATCCGCTCAGGCGCAGACCGCGGAAGGCGCCCTCCTGTTCGAGGAGCATTGCGCGAAATGCCATGGAAATCCCGAGAGCGCCGCGACCACGCCCGCGGTGCTGTCGCTCTGGAAACTGAGTCCCGAGCAGGTGATGGCCGGCCTGGCCAAAGCCCCGCACACGGCCATGACCGGAATTACCGATGACAAGCAAGCGCGTGGTGGCCCTGTATCTGGGCGGCCGCCGCGTGGGCGCCGACGCCATCGCCGAAGCCAAGGCCATGCCGAACCATTGCTCGGCCAATCCCGCCATCACGGACATCTCCTCGAAGCCGATGTGGAACGGCTGGGGCAACGGCGAATCCAATGCCCGCTTTCAATCCGCGAAAGCCGCGGGCATCACGCCCGATCAGGTACCGAACCTCAAATTGAAATGGTCGTTCGGTTTTCCCGGCGCCGATGAAGTGTACGGACAACCCACGGTCGCGGCCGGCCGCGTTTTCGTGGCCACCGATACCGGTTCGGTCTATTCGCTCAACGCCGAAACGGGATGCATTTACTGGTCGTTCCAGGCGGACGGGGGAGTGCGCAACGCGATCAGCATCGGTCCGGTGAAGGGCCACGGCGCCACGAAATTCGGCGTGTATTTCGGCGACGTGCGGTCGTTCGCCTACATGCTGGACGCCACCACGGGCAAGCAAATCTGGAAAGTGAAAGTCGAGGACCATCCGGTGTCCCGCATCACCGGAGCGCCGAACTTATATGAGGGCCGCCTGTACGTCCCGGTCTCTTCGGGCGAAGAGCGCACCGCCGGCTACAGCAACGTCTACCCCTGCTGCACATTTCGAGGCAGCGTCGTCGCGCTGGACGCCAATACCGGAAAACAGATCTGGAAGACCTACACGGTTCCGGAAGCGCCGAAGATGACTGGGCAAAACCCCCACGGGAGTCGAGCAGTGGGGCCCCAACGGCGGCGCCGTCTGGAACACTCCCACCATTGACGCAAAGAACCAGGCCATCTACATCGGCACCGGCGACGCCTACAATCCCCCTGCTGGAAAAACCACCGACGCCGTCATGGCCCTGGACCTGAAAACAGGGAAAATCATGTGGGCCGCCCAGGACACGGAAAACGATTTCTGGCTCTCCGGCTGCCCCGGAAGCGAATCGCCGAATTGCCCGAAGGACATGGGCCCTGACTACGATTTCGGCGCCTCGCCGATTCTGAGGTCGCTTCCGGACGGAAAGCGCATTTTGGTCGCGGGACAAAAGAGCGGAATGGTCTGGGGCCATGATCCCGACCGCGAAGGAACCGTTGCGTGGAAGACACCCCTGGTTCCAGAAGCTCGCCCTCGGCATCATTCGGTTCGGCGGCGCGGCGGACGACCAGAACGCCTATTTCGGAATCAGCACCGGCGGCCTGGCGGCTGTTCGGATCGATACCGGAGAAAAGAAATGGTTCACTCCCATCCCGGGCCGTCCAAACCGGGCCCGCGCGGCGAAACCTCGGCGGTCACCGTGATTCCGGGCGTCGTTTTTTCCGGCAGCTACGAAGGCATGTTGCGCGCGTTTTCCACCGAGGACGGGCATCTCCTGTGGGACTTCAACATGCTTCGCGACTATCAAACGGTGAACGGCGTCCCGGCGAAGGGCGGATCGATGGGCCAACCTGGGCCCACCGTCGCCGGCGGCATGCTCTTCGTCGGATCGGGCTACATCTTCGGCACCGGAATACCCGGCAATGCCCTGCTGGCGTTTTCACCGCAGTAGAGGATGGACAGAGCGCAGCCCATAGCGGCAGCAGCCTGGATCGGGTTTCCGATTATAGTGAAGGTTTGTTGTCATTCCGAGTCCCGAACCGATACTGTGAGGAATCCCTCTTCGATTGAAACCGGAGAGAGATTCCTCACCCGCAGAACCGGGTTCGGATTGACGGTCACCAGTCTCTTCAGTCTTTTCATCCCTCCAGGACTTTCTTCGGCCCATCCAGCGATTGAAGTGTTCAATTCTTGCGATCCGCGTTCCCTAATTTTGCAGCGGAGCCCGAAGTAATCCGGTCCAGTTCCGCGCCCAATTGCCGCCGCACTTTCTCAATCGCTTCCGGATCCTGCGACCAGTGCGCCCAATCCCCGGCGACCGATTTCACGACTTGCAATGCCCAATCGCCGCGCCCCGCTTTCTTCAACATCTCCACATATTCGTAATCTTCCACGCTCTTGCGAATCCATTTCAGCCGCATCGAAGGGACGAACCCTCCGTGCCCATCGGGATACACCAGCCAGCCTTCCCCGGGCGGAATCCCCTCCGCATTTTCCTTGTAGACCAGATTGTTCCAGGGATCGGGCGCCGAATGAATGGCCCAGGAATTCACGGCCCAGTACAGCAGGCCCGACACGCCCTGGCTTTGGGAAAGAAATCCGCCGAGCATTCGGTAATTCGCGGGAGAAAAATCGATGGCCCCATTTCGGCGAATAGGAATCCTGGACCACCGCGGTGTAGACCCAGAACTGCCCGCCCGAGTTTTCGCGCGGCAGCCACGTCCGCCGCATTGGAAACAAATTGCTTCGGCAGGAGCACCCAAATATCGGCCGCAGGCATTGCTCCCGCGGCGTTGCCCCGCCCTTAATTCCGGCAAAGGCACGGCCGTCAGCATGGGACTCATGCCCGCCTGCCGGACATTTGTGGCCCACTGCATCGGAGCGAAGGAAAAATATTCGTGCACGTGGTGACTTCATCCCCCAGATAGACGTACAGCGGCAAATCGGGCTGATGTTTCGCCTTGAGCGACAACAAATCGGCCACGGAAGGGGCGGCGGGCTGCTCGCAGTGCCCGTAACTTGCCGTATCAAACCATTTCAACAGGGAAATATTCATGCCGTAACGGTCGATGAATTCCCTTTCCTTCTCCGGATCGACAGACAAGCGGCATGATCTTATGCTCGAGCAGCAACTGCTGGTTCTCCGGCCGGTCCGCGTATGAGACGGGCGGATTACGCGCGGTCGTCGTTGAAAATCCAAAATGCCGAACGCAGCGAAGGCCGCAGCGGCAATTCAAAATTCCAAACGTGCAAAGTGACTTGGATGGAGGACCGCCCTCTTTGTCCGCAACCGTGACATTTCCGTGATATTCCCCGGGCGCCGCGGCGCGTGGCACGAAGACGTCGATCCAGAAGGGCTGGTTTCTTCGCCTCCGTTCCACGCTGAATGAATTTGCAGTCCGTGCGAGTCCTTATTTTCAGCGGAGCCGTTTCCATGGGAATCGCCTTCCCGTATTGGCGATGGGAATCAAGGCGTCCGGGTACCACCCGGGCCCATCGGCCGGTTGGTCCCGCCGCGATCGGGGCTGCCGCGCGCAATGTGCACGTACTGCTCGCGATAGAGGTGAATGTTTTCTCTGGAAATTTCGTGCCCCGCGGAACCAGTCAGCCCGGAAGCCGAAATCGTCGTCCCCGCCAATCCCCCCGCAGGGCCTCGCACGATCACCTGAAAGGATTCGTACTCGCCTCGCCCGGCCCACAGATCAATCTGCCGCGTGTCGCGCGCCGCCTCTTCGGGCCCGACCCTAGTGAGCGCCGGAACCACCCAAACGATCGGCCGAGCCTCGACGCTGACGCCAGCAAGTAAAATCGCCAGAATCGCGAGAGGACAGAATCGATCTGGCGTTCTTGGTCTCATAAGCACCTATCCCGATAGTCACGTAATGTGACAACGCAGCAGCCCGGAATGAAGTGTACGCGCACCAAATGCCGTTGTGAACCCCGTTTGTCGGAGAATGGGGTTTCGTAGCGCCGGAGGCGCGGAATACCGTAGCCCAGCGCGGAAGCGCTGGGTAGCCAATGAACAAAACGCCAAGCGCCGTAGGCGCGAGCACAATGTTCTCACCCTCGACCCCTCGCCCAATCCTCGATCGTCCCTCCTCGCCCTAGCCCCGCCGTTTCATATCCTGCCCATAAAAAAGTTGAAACCGACATTCGCGCAGGCTCCCCGCGTGAATCCTGTATAATTTCGCAGGGTTTGATGTTCCGGCGGGCCTCACGCCCCCGGCGCAGCCGGGGCGTTCGACGGGAGAGGAGAGCGCGCGCCCAGACCCGTGCGATTCGATGACTATCGCGGCCAGGATCGCCAACATTCAGCGGCATGAGACCCCATGAGCATCCGAGTTGCACTGAATCACAAGACGCTCTACCGCTATTCCAAACCCGTGTGGCTTTCGCCGCACGTCGTCCGCCTGCGCCCGGCCCCCCATTGCCGCACGCCGATTTCCGGCTATTCGCTGAAAATTGTCCCGAAGGATCACTTCCTTAACTGGCAGCAGGACCCCTACAGCAATCATCTGGCGCGCCTGGTCTTCCCGAAAAAGACGAGGGAATTTTCCGTGGAAGTCGATCTGGTGGCGGACATGACCGTCATCAACCCGTTCGATTTTTTCCTGGAAAAATACGCCGAAGAATTTCCCTTTGAATACGACAAGGTTCTGAAGCGCGAGCTGGCGCCCTATCGCAGAAGAAATGCCGCGGGACCCTTGCTGCAGCAGCTCATCGCGGAATCGAAAAAAGGCGCGATGCGCACGAACGATTTTCTGGTGGATGTGAACCAGCGCGTGCAGAAGCGCGTCAAATACCTGATCCGCATGGAGCCGGGCGTGCAATCGGCCGAGAAAACGCTCACGCTGGGAAGCGGCTCCTGCCGCGACTCCGCCTGGCTCTTGGTGCAACTGCTCCGGCACCTGGGCCTTGCCGCCCGCTTCGTCTCCGGCTACCTGATTCAACTTACCGCCGACGTCAAATCGCTCGACGGCCCCAGCGGCACGGACAAGGACTTCACCGACCTGCACGCCTGGACCGAGGTGTACTTGCCCGGCGGCGGCTGGGTGGGCCTCGATCCCACCTCCGGATTGCTTGCCGGCGAAGGACACATTCCCCTGGCGTGCTCGGCCGCAGCCGGTGACGGCGGCGGCCATCAGCGGCGGCTTTTCCTACGACGACGAAGCCATCACCACGTCCGAGGCCGACGTCCGAAAAAGAAACGCGCCGCAAGGCGAAAGACGAATTTGAATTTTCCATGTCCGTCACGCGCATTCACGAAGACCCGCGCGTCACGAAACCCTATCTCCGATCGAGCAATGGACCGAGATCGAATCGCTCGGCCACCTGGTGGATGCCGACCTGAAATCCCACGACGTGCGCCTGACCATGGGCGGCGAACCCACGTTCGTTTCCATCGACGACATGGACGGCGCCGAATGGAACATGGACGCGGTGGGCCCCACGAAATATAAGCGCGCCGACAATTTGATCCGCCGCCTGCGCGACCGCTTCGCCCCGGGCGGATTCCTGCACCACGGCATGGGCAAATGGTATCCCGGCGAATCGCTGCCGCGCTGGACGCTCGGCCTTTACTGGCGCAAGGATGGCGAGCCCGTCTGGCGGAACCCGTCGCTTGATCGCGAGCGAAAGCGCGCCCGGCAAATTGACCTCCTACGACGCGCGCGTCTTCATGCTCAATCTGGCCGAGCGCTTGGACGTGAATCCGGCGCACGCTTTGCCGGGCTATGAAGACGCCTGGTACTACCTGTGGAAAGAGCGGCGGCTTCCGGTGAACGTCGATCCGTTTGAAAGCAAGCTGGAGAATGCCGAAGACCGCGCGCGCCTGGCGCGCGTTTTCGAGCAGGGCCTGGACGAAGTCATCGGATACGCCTTGCCCCTGCGGCGCGATCATTACACCGATGGCACCAGCGAATGGGTCAGCGGCGCGTGGACGTTCCGCCCCGAGCGCATGTACCTGGTGCCGGGCGATTCCCCGATGGGATTTCGCTTGCCGCTGGAATCGATTCCCTGGGTGAAGGAGTCCGAATTCCCGCGCATTCATGAACCGGACCCGATGGCCGACCGCGCCGCGCTGGAATCGCGCGATGCCATGTCCGCGATGCGCGAACGCGTGGCCGTTGGCCGGCCGATGGCCGCCTGAGCCAGGGATTCGTCGAGCAGACCGTGGACTCGGGCCGCGACTCGAGCGCGGCCTCGCCGCCGGACCTTGGTGCTGGACCTGCCTCCCGGCCCGGGCCAATCGGCGCCCTGGGTGATTCGCACGGCGATCTGCACCGAAGTGCGCGACGGCATCCTGCGCGTGTTCATGCCGCCGCAGCAATACTTGGAGGATTATCTCGCGCTGGTCGCGGCGGTCGAAGATACGGCCGCCGAACTCGGGCTGCCCGTTCTGGTCGAAGGATACGCTCCGCCGCACGACACGCGCCTGCACACTCTCAAGGTCACGCCCGACCCCGGCGTCATCGAAGTGAACCTGCATCCGTCGCGGCAGCTGGGATGAGTTGGTGAAAAACACCACGGCGCTGTACGAAGAGGCGCGCCTGGCGCGCCTGGGCACCGAAAAATTCATGCTCGATGGGCGCCACACCGGCACCGGCGGAGGAAATCACATCCTGGTCGGCGGCGCCACGCCCGCCGATTCCCCGCTGCTGCGCAATCCCGGATTGCTGCGCAGCCTGATCGGCTACTGGCACAACCATCCCGCGCTTTCCTACCTGTTCAGCGGAATTTTCGTCGGCCCCACCAGCCAGGCGCCGCGCATGGACGAAGCGCGCAACGACCAGGTCTACGAACTGGAAATTGCCTTCCAGCAGGTTCCCGACGACGGCCGCGTCCCGCCGTGGATTGTGGATCGCGTCTTTCGCAATCTGCTGGTTGACGCGTCCGGCAGCACGCACCGCGCCGAATTCAGCATCGACAAGCTCTACGCCCCGGAAAGCGCCTCCGGCCGCCTGGGCCTGCTGGAAATGCGCGCGTTTGAAATGCCGCCGCACTCGCGGATGAGCCTGACGCAGCACCTGCTGCTGCGTTCGCTGATCGCGCGTTTCTGGAAACAGCCGTATCGCGAACCCCTGGTGCGCTGGCGCACGGAAATTCACGACCGGTTCATGCTGCCGCATTTTATTCGCGAGGATCTGGAAGACGTGATTCGCGAACTGAACGAGGCCGGATATCCGCTTCGCCCGGAATGGTTCGCGTCGCATTTCGAGTTTCGCTTTCCGCGTTACGGCACCATCGTGCAGCGCGGCATCGAGCTGGAAATCCGCCAGGCCATCGAGCCGTGGCACGTGCTGGGCGAAGAGCCCACGCCGGGCGGCGCGGCGCGCTACGTGGATTCTTCGCTGGAGAGAATGCAGGTGCTGGTGAACGGGATGGTCGACCCGCGCCACGTGGTCACCTGCAACGGGCATCGCGTGCCGCTGCACCCGACGGGCACCAACGGCCAATTCGTCGCCGGCGTGCGCTACCGCGCCTGGCAGCCGCCCAACTGCCTGCATCCGACGATCGGCGTGCATTCGCCGCTGGTATTCGACGTGGTGGATACCTGGTCGGGACGGTCCATCGGCGGGTGCACGTATTACGTCGCGCATCCGGGCGGACGCCACTACGACACGTTTCCCGGTAAATGCTTACGAAGCCGAGAGCCGGCGCGTGGCGCGGTTTTTCACGTTCGGCCACACGCCGGGGCCCATGCCGGTGGCCGAAGAGAAAATCAGCAAGGAATTGCCGTTCACATTGGATCTGAGAATCCAATAGAATATCAGCAACCGCCGATATGCAAGGACCCAATCCTCCGGGCAGCGCGGAAACCAGACCTCGCGCTGCGCCGCGCGTTCGCCGACAAATACGGGCTCGATTCCCCTTTCCCCGATGAAATGATGGGGCCGGACCGCGCTGCTGCGCCCGCACTGGCAGCAATTTGTTTCCATGCTGGACGCGCTGAGGCCCGAAGAGTTCCGCCAAAGGCGCGACCTGGCCCGCCGGCTCATTCACCAGAATGGCGTCACGCACAACGTCTACGGCGATCCGCAGGGACTCGACCGGCCCTGGAGCCTGGATTTTATTCCGCTGCTGATTCCCGTCCGATCAATGGGACGTCGTCTGCGAGGGATTGATTCAGCGCGCCGTGCTGCTGGACCGCTTGCTGGCCGATCTTTACGGCCCCGCCGAAACGGTGTACAGCGGCATTCTTCCTCCGGAACTGCTTTGGGCCAATCCCGGTTTTCTGCGCTCGTGCCACGGAATCCGGCTGCCGAAAAATCGCTGGATTCACCTGTACGCCGCCGACTTGGCGCGCACCGAGGACGGCCGCTACGAGGTGCTGAGCGATCGCACGCAGGCGCCATCGGGAGCGGGCTATTCGCTGGAAAATCGCATCGTGCTTTCGCGGGCGCTGCCTTCCGTATTCCGCCAGTGTAATGTCCAGCGGCTTGCGCCGTTTTTCGTGTCCCTGCGGGAAACGCTGGCCGAGCTGGCGCCGGCCAACCACGAAAATCCCCGCATCGTCCTGCTCACGCCGGGCCCGTACAACGAAACCTATTTCGAGCACTCGTTCCTCGCGCGCTACCTGGGCTACGCGCTGGTGCAGGGCAACGATCTGACCGTCCGCGACACCATCGTGTACATGAAAACGCTTGGCGGATTGCAGCGCGTGGACGTGATCCTGCGCAGGGTGGACGACAATTTCTGCGATCCCCTGGAACTGTTTCCCGACTCCTACCTCGGCGTGCCGGGCCTGTTGCAGGCGGTGCGCCGCGGCAACGTGGGCGTGGCCAACGCGATCGGCTGCGGCGTTTTGCAGGCGCCCGGATTTCTTGCCGTTCCTGCCGGCTCTTTGCCGGTTTCTGCTGGGAGAAGAATTGAAACTTCCCTCGGTGCGCACCTGGTGGTGCGGCCACGCGGATATTCTGGAGTACGTCGATTCAGCATTTGCAGGAAATGGTCATCAAGTCGGCGTACCCGACGCAGGGAGAGGACCCTGTATTCGGGCAAACGCTGACGCAAGAGGAATTGATGGCGCTGGAGCGGAAAATCAGGGCGCGCCCGGCGAAGTATGTCGCGCAGAAACAGGTGATGTCCTGCACGACGCCGGCGCTGATCGGCGAACATGCCGAGCCGCGGCGCTTCGTGGTGCGCTCCTACCTGAGCGCGTACGGCGATTCCTACACGGTGATGAACGGCGCGCTGACGCGCATCACGCAGTCCAACGATTCGCTGGTCGTCTCCCTGCAGAAAGGAGGCCGCAGCAAGGACACCTGGATTTTGTCGGACGGGCCGGTAAGCCCGGTGACGCTGCTGCCCTCCTCGAGCCAGCCCATCGCCCATCAGCCGCGGCGGCAGCGATCTGCCCAGCCGGCTCGCCGAAGATTTATTCTGGCTGGGGCGTTACGCCGAACGCACCGATTCGCAGGCGCGGCTGGCGCGCGGCGTGCTCTCCCGCATGTTCGACCAATCGGGCATCGAGAACGCGCAGGCCATCGAAATTCTGGCGTCGGCATGCCGCCCCAAGCCGCTGCGTTCCCACGGCGTGGAACTGGAACGCGAATTTATCGATCGCATGCTGGGCGAGGTGAAGGGCGAGGATTTGCGCGGCACGGTCGCCAACGTCCACCGCCTGGCGCGGGTCCTGCGCGATACCGTCTCGAACGACGCCTGGCGCATTCTGCATGAGCTTTACCGCACGCTTTCCGGATTCAAGATCGGCCTGACGCTGACGTCGGCGGGAGTGCTGGAACTGCTCGACAACCTGATCGTCACGATTGCCGCGTTCGTCGGCCTGGCGTCGGATTCGATGACGCGCGGGCAGGCCTGGAGATTTCTCGATATGGGCCGCCGCATCGAGCGCGTGGCGTTTATTTCCAAGTTCCTGCAGGACACGCTGGTGGAAAGCGGTGGCGATCCGGTGCTGCTCGAAGCGGTGCTGGATATCTCCGATAGTTCGCTCACCTATCGCCGCCGGTATCTGACGCACCTGGAAACGCACGCCATCGCCGACCTGCTGCTGGCGGACGAAACCAACCCGCGCTCGGTGGCCTTCCAGCTTTCGCTGATCGACCAGCACCTGGCCGCGCTGCCCCGCGATGTCTCGCATCCCGATCGCAACTACGACCAGCGCGTGCTGCTGAAAATGCGCACGTCGATTCAGCTCGCGGATTTCGTGGAATTGTGCTCGCTGCCGGGCGACGGGCGCCACGAAAAATTTCACGCCCTGCTTTCCGGACTGCTCGTTCAGATCGACGAGCTTTCCGAGGACATCGCCCAATTGTATTTTTCGCACGCGGTGGTCTCGCGGGAAATCGCCGGGCCGCATGAGGAGCACGAATCGTGAAGTACCGGGTCACGCATACCACGCGGTACGGGTACGAGGAGGCGATTCCGCTATCGCACAACGTGGTGCGGCTGCGGCCCCGCCAGCACGCAGACGCAGGCTTGCCTGCATCACGAATTGATTCTGCAGCCCGCGCCCGCGGTGAAAAACGAAGGATTCGATTATTTCGGAAATCACGTCACCTGGTTCAGCCTGCAGGAACCCCATACGGGGCTGAAAATCGCGGCCGAGAGCACCGTGGAAGTCGCGCCGCCGCGCGCCCCGGACCTCGAGCGCGGACCTTCCTGGGAAAACGTTCTGCATACGCTGGCCTCTTCGATGGACCGGGACACGCTCGCGGCGCGCGAGCACGCTTTTGAATCCGCCTATGTGCCGTGGTCTCCCGAACTGGCCGAATTCGCGCGCCCCTCGTTCCCCAGCGACCAGCCGTTCCTGAAATGCGTCTTCGATCTGACCGAGCGCATTCATCACGACTTCAAATTTCTGGCGGGTTCGACGAAAATCGATACGCCGGTGATGGACGTGTATCGACTCCGGCGAAGGCGTCTGCCAGGATTTCGCGCACCTGCAACTCTGCTGCCTGCGCTCCCGCGGATTTTCCGCCAGATACGTCAGCGGGTATATCGCCACGGCTCCTCCTCCCGGACAAGAGCGGCTGGAGGGAGCGGACGCATCGCACGCCTGGATCAGCGTGTTTGCGCCGGGATTCGGCTGGGTGGATTTCGATCCGACCAACGGAATCATGCCTTCCGATTCCCACATCACGCTGGCCTGGGGACGCGATTACAACGACGTGGGTCCCGCCAAGGGCATCCTGATCGGCGGAAAGCGGCACTGGCTGGAAGTTGGCGTGGACGTGGTGCCGGTCGAAGCCGGCCTAGACCCTAATTTCTTGGAAACGCTGAGTAGCCACAGCCGACTCTTGGCTGCGCGGGTTTTGCGAGCGCCGGCGTCTCGCTGACGATTTTTGGACTACAAACCCACACAGCAGAGTGGCTGTGCTACTAAACCCGCCCTGAGAAAGAGACGCCGGCATACAGCAAATCCAATCCTTTGTTGCCGGAAATACAGATTCGAGCCATGGCTTCGGCGAAAAATCACCGAAAATGCGCGCGATTGCGGGATTGTTCGGCCAGCGCTTCCAGATATTTTTCAGGTTCCTGGATAGGCTCGGCGAGTCGGAGCGGCCCTGCGTCAGGCGATCCGTAATTTGCCGGGCCATGGAACGGCGAACTTCTTCCTGCAAGCTGGAGCGGCGCTCCAGAAAAGTTTCGACCAGTTGCAATTCGCCGGGCAGTGAGGACGCGGGAGACAGGCGCCGCCAGAAGATTCGTCGGGGGAGCGTCCCACACGGACCTTCCGCCGGGCAGCGCTTTTTCATGGACCACGACCGTGCCGGCGACGTAGTCGCCGAGGCGCTTGCTCTGCGTGTTAAGCAAACTGGTGACGATGGCGACCGCGTAGATCGGAAATGGGATCGAATCCACGATGCGCATCAGATTGCGCAGGATCGCTCGCCTGCGCGCCGAGCGGGCGGCCCGAATCGGCGATGACGCGCAATCGGGTCCATCGTTTTCCGGGCGTCTGTCCGTTCCAGATCGCCTCGAAAAATGCGAAGTATCCAAACTCCATGAGAAACGCCGCGAAAATCAGGATCGCGTACAAGTATTGTTTTCCCACCTGCGGCAGGATACCCAGATAGGAAATCAGCGCGTCAATCAGGCCGAGCGCGATCAAACGCCGATCTGCAGCAGCGTGTCGATCACCAGGGCCAAGCGCCCGGCTGCCGATTCCGGCGAGGGGAAACTCCAGAACGGTCTGCTCGGGGGTTTCGATGATAAGCTTGTCGTCGGAGGACATCGGTGCTCTCCACTAGATGGCTTCAGAAGCGGCGTCCCTATTGGGCGCGTGTCGACGAACTGGTCGCGCGAACCGAAAAAAGCGGCATCCGCGCCTTGAGTCACCACGAATTGCGAGAGCTGGCCGTATTATATCGCCAGGCCGCGTCGGATTTGTCGACGGTTCGCGAAGATCCTTCCAGCCAGCGCCTGGCCCAGTCCCTGAATCAACTGCTCGGCCGCGCGCATAACTGCATCTACATGGGACGCCGCGCGCAGGGCGGCCGCATTGTCACATTTTACCGGTACACATTTCCGCAAGTATTTCACGAGACCTTGCCCTACACGCTGGCCGCCTGCGCCGTGTTTTTCGTTCTGGCCGCGGCGGGATTCGTCATGGGTGTCGTCGATCCCGGCTTTCACCGCTATTTTCTGGGCCCGGCGATGATGGAGTCGATCGACAAGCATCAGATGTGGACGCATTCCATCGTCTCGGTGAAGCCGCTGGAATCGAGCCGCATCATGACCAACAACCTGAGCGTGTCGTTCGCGGCGTTTGTATTCGGCATTACCGCGGGCATCGGCACGTTCTGGATGCTGGCGTTCAACGGGCTGCTGTTCGGCGTGGTCAGCGCGGCATGCTGGCAGGCGGGAATGTCCGGCCAGCTGTTCAGTTTTGTGGCGCCGCACGGCGTGCTGGAATTGCCCGCGATTTTTATCGCCGGGGGAGCGGGATTCCTGATTG
Source organism: Terriglobia bacterium (assembly GCA_963779275.1). Classification (GTDB taxonomy): domain Bacteria; phylum Acidobacteriota; class Terriglobia; order Acidiferrales; family UBA7541; genus Palsa-360. Next base: position 263,779 of record CAVZXL010000007.1, on the reverse strand, counting down.
CCAAGGGATTGTTGTTCCCCGGAACATTGCCGAGGCGCGATTCGCTGGTGCGGGAAGGCGGCCGCGCGATGCAACTCGCGCTGGGGATCATTCCCCTGCTGATCGTGGCCGGCACCGTGGAAGGATTTGTTTCGCCATCCGATCTGGCGGTGCGGTGGAAGTATCTGCTGGCCGCAGTCCTTTTCGGAGTCCTGCTATTGTTTGTGATGAGGAAAACGCCGCCGGTGGAACAAGACGCAGCCGCCACGCAAGTTTCCTCGATCAATTAGAATCTCGTCCGATCAGACCAACCGCCAGTTGCAATTCGCCCATTCTAATCGCTCAAGGCCCAGTTGTTGGCCAGCAAAAGTTGGCCGACCCGAATTGGCCAGACAAAGAATTGGCCAACAAGAGTCCCGTAGGGACGACACAGCGTAGCCCAGCGCGGAAGCGCTGGGAAACAGCGCTAATTTCAGTATCGAGCCCCGTAGGGGCGGCACATTGTTGCCAATGTGCCGCCCCTACGGGGCTCGTTGTTTGTGCCATACACGCACCCACCACTTCCGTGGTGGGCTACGGTATTTCGCCCCTACGGGGCTTTGGGCTTTGGTGGCACAGGCTTCAGCCTGTGCGGTTTAAATCTCGCATGTGCAAAACACAAACCGCACAGGCTGAAGCCTGTGCCACTACAGCAGGCTTCGTTCCTTAATTTCCAGATATTGATTGGCCAGGGCCGTGGACAAACCCGCGGGGGCGGCTTCCAGGACCATCGCGCCTTGCTGCCGGACTTGCCGCAGCAAGCAGGTCGCGGCGCTGGACGATTTCCAGCGCGGCGCTGTAGCGGTACATTTCCTCCACATTGTCCGGGCGCAACGCGACCAGCGCGCGCAGTTCGGTCTGCGCCATGACTCCGAACAAAACCAGGTGCCGGGCCGCGATCGCCGACGTGCATTCGATGACTTCGGGTGTGGCGGCCGTCTCGGCGAAATCGGTGAGCCAGACGACCAGGCTGCGCCGGGTTTGCGAGGAAAGCAGAGCGCGCGTAGCCAGCAAATGATCCGCTTCGGAAGTTGCCGCGTGCACTTGCGCGAGGCTTTCGATCAGCGCGCGGAGATGCTGCACGCCGCGCCCGGGCGCCACGCGCTGCTGCAATTTCCGGTCGTAGGCCAGCAGCGCCACGCGGTCTCCGGAATAGAGCGCCACTTGCGCCAGGCTCAGCGCGGCGTTCACGGCGTGGTCGAGCTTGTTGAGGTGGCCGACGCGCGCGCGCAGCAGTCGCCCGGCGTCAAGCACCAGCCACACCGTCTGGCTGCGCTCGATCTGATACACCTTGGTAATTAATTTTCCCCGCCGGGCCGTCGCGCTCCAGGAGACGTCGCGGTATTCGTCCCCGGCGCGATACTCGCGCAGGCTCTCGAATTCCCTGCCATGTCCGCGCTGGCGCTTGAGGCGTTTTTCCAGCTCGATCTGGCGGCTGCGAATCAGGTAGATCCGCATTTTTTGCGATTCACCCAGGTTCGGATAGACGCGCACGTTCTGGGCCAGGCGCGCGCGCGCCCATCGCTCGGCCAGCAGCAGCGGGCTGGAGTAGCGCAGCCACACGTCGCCGAAACTTAGCGTCGCCGCGCACGGTGGGTTCGATCGTGTAGGCGGCTCCGGCGGAACTCTTTGCGGCGACGGCCAGCGGAACTTCCGGAATTTCCGCGCTGAATGTGGCGGGCGCTTCGTCCGTCAATTGAAATGCGGCGGAGACGCTTGAAGCGTTAACGACTTCGATCGTGATGCGGGACACCTGGCCGAGTCCCAGCGGCTCCTTCCACACGCGCCGCACCGTCGAGTTGGCCGGGGCGCGGCATGCGATTCAGGTCATAGGCCCAGAACGCCAGCGCCATCAAATCCCACACAAGCATGGCGTACAAGAAAGCGCGGCTCCTTCCACGCGGGCGCGATCCATGCCAGGCCGATGAACAGGAGAAGAAAAAATCGCCGCCCGAAGGCGAACGGAATTTTTCCGGCGTTTTCCGCCGGCGCCTCCACGTTCGGTGGGACGAGTCGCTGCATGGCGCTACTGCGGGACCGCGGTGCCGGCCAGCACTTCCGCGACGACCTGATCCGGCGTGATGCCCTCGAGGTCGGCCTCGGGCTTGAGCAACATGCGATGGCGAAGGATCGGAGGAGCGGCGAATTTCACGTCGTCGGGAATCAGGAAGTCGCGGCCTTCGATCGCGGCGATGGCCTTGCCCACCAGCATCAGCGAAATCGCCGCGCGCGGGCTGGCCCCCAGGCTGACCGCGGGAGAATTCCGCGTGGCGCGAACGATGGAGACGATGTAATCCAGAAGCTTCGGCTCGACGCGCACGCGCGCGCATTCCTCGCGCGCCGATTGCAGCGCGTCCGTCGGGAAGCGGCTCGATCTGCACGCGTTCAAAGGAGCGCGCCTCAAATCCGTCCTGGTAACGCGCCAGAATTTCGGTTTCCTGCGTCACCTGCGGATATTCGACGCGAATTTTCATCAGGAAGCGGTCGAGTTGCGCCTCGGGCAGCGGGTAGGTGCCCTCGAACTCCACGGGATTTTGCGTGGCGAAAACCGTGAACGTGCGCGGCAGCGGATGCGTGGTGCCGTCCATGGTCACCTGCAATTCTTCCATGGCTTCGAGCAGCGCGGATTGCGTGCGCGGCGGCATGCGGTTGATCTCATCGACCAGCAGCAGGTCGGTGAAAATCGGCCCGCGATGGATGCGGAACGTTCCGGCGGCCGGCTCGAAAATATTTCCGCCCAGGATGTCGGCGGGAATCAGGTCCGGCGTGCACTGCACGCGCTGGAACTGCAGGCGGAAAATATGCGCGAGCGATTTGACCGCCAGAGTCTTGGCCAGGCCCGGCACGCCCTCGACCAGCGCATGGCCGCGCGCCAGGACCACGAGCAGCAACTGGTCGAGCGCTTCGTTCTGCCCCACGATGATCTTGGCGAATTCCCTGCGGACGTGCGATGCCAGATCCGCTACGCTCATTTCCATGAAGGTCTCTCTTCCGCGGGTTTCCGCTGAGTATCCAGGCGATGCAAGTATCCGTGAAGACTGCGCACCAGGTCCAGTGCCTCGCCATTTTCCAGATTGATGTCGCGCATGGCGCGCTCGGCGTCCGAGAGCGTATGGAAAAGCGTGTCGGCGGGCCAGCCCAGGCGTTCCTCCGAGGCCGCGCACAGCGCCGGCAACTTGGCGTTCAGCTGGCGTGCCCAGCCGCCGGGAAAGCGCCAGGCGCAATCGCTGGTACACGATTTCCACCGCGGCGGGAGCGGCCTGCGCGGATTGGTACAGGCTCCCCAGCGTGTCCACGAATTCCAAAGGAGAAAGCCGCGATTCGACTGACAGGCGCCCGCATGGGTCCCGAGCGCCGCGAAAACGTGAACAGCACGAACGGCGAAAACAATTGCGATCTGCAACCCGGCCCAAGGCAAAGGCGTCGCCGCAAAATAGGAACCCAGCGACCGCCTCATGCCGTGAAAATATTCGTCCCACAGAATGCGCGAGCCGGGCGGCCCGACCGAATTCAGCAGCAGCGCGAGATTCCCTTTTTCGCGGATCGATCCGTTGGAGGCGGGCGAGGAGATTGCCCACCAGATCACTTCGCCCTTGCCGAATCGATACCACACGACTCCCGGCTTGCCCTGGCGGTCATAGATGGAAAGCTGCCCGGGCGCCAGCGTTTTCCATTCGTCCGGAGCCACCATCGTGACTTCCGGCGCGTTGCGGCTGAGGGGAGACGGCAGGACGGCGGAAAATGGTTTGGGTGTCAGGTCCGAGTCCGGAATCGGAACTGAAGATGGAGAGCGGCGCGAAATTCGCGCCGGCGGCTCCCATCACCAGCAGGCGCCCTCCGCTGGAGACGAATGGGAAACCGCCGCGCGGTCCGCGCTGGAGCCGCGTTCGGTGGGCTCGGCGAAAATCAACGTGGTGCCCGCGGCGTCCTCGGGAAGTTCGTTGGGCGGAGATTCCCAGCGCTCGACGCGGTAGCCGGATTGTTGCAGCAGCAAAAACGCCGCCTTCGCGCCCAGCCATTCGGTGGAATAGGTCGAGGGAATTCCGACGCCCTGTTGCGCGGGCGCGGGCCGCAAGAGATACGTCAGCCCGAGCAGCACGAACATGACGGCCACGGCTCCGATTACGAGTTGGCGATCGCGTGCGTCGAAGAGCGCAGGCACTCGAGAGCCTCCAATTGTTTTTTCGCGTCGTCCCAATCTTCCAGCGACGCCGATTGAAAACCGTACCAGGTGAATTCCAGGCGCCGCGTCAACTGCGCCAGCGGCATATAGGCGGCGTGGCCGCGCTGCACCAGGCGCAGCGATTCGCGCGGCGTGCGCGAGCGGTCCTCGGGAAGCAGATGACTTTCCTCCAGCTGCGCCACGGCCGTCCAGTAGGCCGCGTGAATCGCCGCGCGATAGTCGCCGCGTTCGGCCGCCGCGCGCGCTTGCTTGGCCCAATAGCGCCAGTCCTGTCCCGCCGGCACCGCTCCGCTCAAATCCATTTCCGCGCGCCTCGCGGCGTTGATCACCGAGCGGACCGCCCAGAACGACAGCAGCAGGCCCATGAGCGTGACCATCGTCCAGGCAAGAGCGTTGCCGACCGACGCGGAAATTCCCATGCGGTCAAAAAGGCGGTCGAGCTGGCGCGAAATCCAGGCGCGCGCGCGCGCCATCTGCTTCTCCCACCAGGAGGGCTCGTGCGAGCCTTGAAATTCGCGGTCGCGCAATATGCGGTCGACCTGCGCACGAGCATGGTCCAGATCCGCGCGAGGCGCGGGCGACGCGAGACCTCTCGGCCGCTTCGCGCAATGCGTCCAATCGCTGCCGGGCCGTGCGCAACAAGTCCACGTTTTCCTGCGGCCGCTTTTTCCTCGGCCAAAAGCGCGACTCCGAGCCAATCCGTTCTTCACTTTCAGCGATTGCCCTTCGGTCAGCACCGCCCACTCGCCCGGAAGCGATGCCCGGAACGCGGGGAGGGCCGCTGGATTTTCGCCGTTCAGCAGCGACGACGCTGTGCGAAGTTGCGCGATGTATTCGCGCAGGCTGATTTCTTTGGCGGGCGATCTGCGAATTTCGGCGCCGGCCGGCTCCACAGGCCGGAAGGAAATATCACGGCGATCAGCAGCAGCGAAAAGAGCCGGAGGAAGTGTGCGGTCGATTTCAACGAACCAGTGGCCTCAGGCCGGAGAACCCGCTTCGGGCGCGGGCGCCGGTGTGTCCAGCGAAGTCATCATGAATTGCAGATCGAATGCTTCCTTGCGAACGCGCGTATCGTAATAACACAGCACCAGGGCGATCAGCAGCACAGGCCCGGTGATGGCGCCGCCAATGGCGCTGCTCATTGCCGAGGCATAAGCCAGCCATTCCGGAAGCTGGCCCGTGCGCATCGAAAACAACATCATCACGAAAAATGGCCCCTGGAAGACGATCACACCCACGTAGCCGACGATCATGCACAGAAATACGGCGACAAACGTCGCCCAGCGGCGTCCCTTCGTCAGTTGCACGCTGCGGCGCAGCGACGCGAGCACGCCAAGGCGCTCCAGCAGCAGCGCCGGAATCGACACGGAGTACCGCAGCGACCACAGGATCCAGAGAACCATCCATGCCAGATACGTCGCCACCATGATTAACCCGATAATCACGCCCAGCACCGGCCGCCCATGGCCGCGGCGCGAGTGCGCGCCAGAGCGGCCGTCGAGGCTGCAATCACCAGGACCATCCCAATGCCCGTCAGGATAAACATCCCGACGAGGCGAAGGATGGCAACCACGACGACCCCTATGATACGCCAAAAATTTCCGCGCACTTTTCGCGTACGCGCCGCGCACGGTGATTTTCTGTCCCAGATAAGACTCCGAAACCGCCCACGTCGTCGCCCCGATAGCGAACGCGTACACGGCGCAGAACAGGCAGAACAAACACCACCGCGAACGCCACCATGCCCGCCACCAACTTCGGCGTCGGCAGGTCCTCCGGCGAGAGAGGACCCTTGCATGGAAAACATCAGCACGGAGAACGGGATGGAGAACGCCGACGGTATGGCCATGATCCCGACAAAAAGCCAGAAATGAGACGGTACAGGCGGAACGTGCGGTCCAGCAGCTCTCCGAGCGACAGCGGGCGGAGTTCGGTGGCGTCCATGCATTTCTCCCGGGAAAAACTGACCGTATATAACCATGTGATAACGGGAAAGGCAAGTTTTGCGCGGCTGGAGAGCGGCGCAAGAACAATTTGCATTCGCTAATATAAAATAGCCGGAAGCACTAGTAGGACAGACACTCTTGTCTGTCCGGTTTAAATTCGCGCCGCAACGCAAATTCAAACCGGACAGACAAGAGTGTCTGTCCTACCAAACCCATTCAAACCACTTCACGTCAAAAAAAGTTCAGTTCTTAATCTGCGTGATCAGGGCCGGGTCGGCTGCCTGCAGCACCACATTGAACCGCAGCCGCCCGAGCAGCGCCCCGCCGGGCGTTTCCACGTTCACCCGCCAGGCGCCCGCCGCGATGCCGCTGTCCTTACGGAGTATGTGCGGTACCCGCGCCCGCGGCCTCCGCGAACAGGCAGCTCGACGCGGCTCATCGTGGTCCACCCGCGCTTCGGCTCGTAGAACTGCCATTCGTGGACAATTTTCGGTATTGAGCGACGTCGGCGAAAAAATCGCGCTGTAGGCGTAGACGGGCGCGCCGGCGTGGCGTGGAATGTTTCCGTCAGGCGAAAGAAACGCAGCACGCCCGGGATCCTCGGACTCGACGGCGTAATTCCCTTCCGCATTTCGCGCGATGGCGTGATACACGCTGGCGTCCTGCAGCGATAGCGGCAGAGGCGGAATCAGGTTCAGGAAATAAAGAAAATTGATGGCGAGGAAGATCGCCGCCGATGCAGGTATGCAGCGCTCGCCTCCGCCCCGGCGGCGAGTTCTTCATCGCCGCGCGGACCGCAGCAGGAGCAGAAAAAGATACATCAAGGCCAGGCTGACTCCCCGCTCAGCAGAAAGATAAATGCCCCGATCCGGTGCAGCACGACCGGCAGAATGAAAATCGTGAAGCAAAACAGCGACAGGTAGAAAAGACCCGACCTGAAAATAAAGCCGCGCGTAATACTGCTTCAGCCTTTCATTGGCCAGAAACGCCGCACCGAGGATCAGAAGAAACGGCCAACTCACCCGCAGGCTCCCGCTGCGAAAATAAAAAACCAGCAGTGTGCTGAGCAGCCCGCCAAAAAAAAATTGCAGCGTGTTGATGAACCAGAAATGAGCCTTGGACGGCTCCCCGGCCTCCGCGCCGCTATTTTCCGCCCGGTTGAGAGCGAGAATGCAGATGGCCACGACAGCAAGATGCGCGACGTACCAGACATTTTCCCAAAACGCGTCCACGCGCTTCAACGTCACGGCGTCGAAGACGAATCCGCCAAGCAGCGAGGCCGAGGAAATGGACCTCTCGAACCGCGTGTAGGTGGTTCTCAAAGTGGTGCGGAGAGTATTTCCGATGAATTCGCTGCATGGTGAGAATAGCATGGGGAAGGGCGGCGGCGCGGCGCCGGAGGGAAGGCTCCGAATAAAGCAATCCGCCGGTGTCTTGGATTTCGAGAATCTAAACTCCGAACCTTTAAAAAGCTCAAAGGATCCGGCTCCCAGGAAAAGCTCGATCAGTCCCCCGGGTTGACGCGCGACAATGTATTGTCGGCGAAGATGCTTAGTGCTAGACTCCCGCCACTTAAGTATTAACTATGCAATCCGGGTGATGAAGCCATGCATCCCATCGGCCGAGTGGCCTGTTCGGAATGTTTGGTGGAACTGGCTGGGCATGACCTGGTCAGACTTTCTTTTGGAAAAGGTGTGTTCACCGCATGAAACAATTCCATATTCTGATTTCCGTTTCCGTGCTTGGCGTGGCCATTGTCGTGGGCGTGCTTGTGCTCCTGCCACGGCGAACCGAAAGCCAGGGGCTGGCCGGAAGTCCGGAGCAACAGGCGGCACAAGCGGCGCTTGAAGCAAACTATCCGAAATTGCAAATTACCGATCAATATCTTCATCTCAGTATCCCCGGCCAGACCATGGGGCAAACGGCCGGAGTGGCCCAGAATTCAAAAGGCCACATCTTCGTCTACTCTCGCTCGCAGAACCAGGGAGTTGCGCGCGGAGGCAGGGCGGCCATGTTGTGGGAATTCGACGATAAGTACAAATTTGTCAAGGAGTGGGGTCCCAACAACTACGCCGAGGCCTTCGCGCACGCAGTCCGCGTCGATAAAGTCGACAATGTCTGGCAGGTGGACGAGGGCTCCGGCATGATCGTCAAGTATAACCCAGAAGCCCAGCACATCTTCTGGCTGGGCCGCACCCCGGAAGCGATCGACTACCTGGAACGAAATCTCGAAGTTCTGCATTTCACAGCTCCCCCGAATCAAGCCGCCAGGCCGCTGCATCCTACAGGCAGGGTGGGCACATTTGACCGTGAAACCGATGTGGCCTGGGATACCGAAGGCAATATCTTCGTGTCCGACGGCTACGGCAACTCGCGCATCGTCAAGATTTCGCCGGACGGCCATTGGCTGAAGGCAATGGGAACCTGGGGCCACGACCAGGATCAGTTCAGCACTCCGCATAGCATCGCCGCGGACGCCCAAAATAACATTTACGTCGCCGACCGGGGTAACAGCCGAATCCAGGTCTATGATGACGACTTTAACTTCAAGCAGACCATCACAGGAGTAGGTGCGCCGTGGGACCTTTGCATCACCAACAGTTCGCCTCAATACCTATTCACCGGCGACGGCGCCTCGGGCAAAATCTACAAAATGGATTTGAGCGGAAAAGTGCTGGGCATGGCGGTTACCGGTCAAGACCATGGTGAGGAAAACACCGGCGACTTGGTCCATTCGATCGATTGCCGCAACCCCGATACCGTTTACATTGGCTCCGCCTCCATGTGGGATGTTCAGAAGGTCACGATCAAGTAAGCCTCGCAATTCCATGCAACGGGAAGGGGGCTAACAGGCTGCGTGAAAAAGTCCTTTTTGTTGTCATTCCGAGCGATGCGTGGATCTCTCCGGGGTCTAAGGTAAAAGACTGAGAGATTCCTCGGCCAAAGGCGTGCCTCGGAATGACAACTTTTTGAGTTCTTCCGTGATCGGTCAAGCGGGTTTCGAGCCCCCGACCCGATTCTCCACGGCAGCTCCAGGAAAAATCCCCGTGCGCGAGGTCCCGGAACCAAGCGTTGGCTGGCGTGATATCCCACCGCCGCTCGCGAAGAAAGGACGGGTTGCCCGGGCATTGCGTGATGTTGAATCTTCGCGTACGCCAATCTTCTGTTTTTTACCCTGGGCTCTTGATTTGGTTGTCGCAGACTGGATTAGCGGATGGGTGGATGCGGACCAGGATCAAGCACGAGACATTCGATCTGCTGGCCTCAAAATAATCATGGCGGGCAAGCCTGTAAGCCGGATTCTGTGCATCGCTCAGGGGTTGAATCCCGCGCGACGTAGCGATCATTCCTCTAGGTCCCGGTTCGCACCGGGACTCCAGCAGCCTACCCGAGGGTCCTGACGAGCTGGGCAGCTCTCCCCTCCTATTTGGCCTTGCACCACGCGGGGTTTGCCGTGCCTCGTCTGTTGCCAGCCGGAGCGGTGGGCTCTTACCCCACCGTTTCACCCTTACCGAGCACTGCAGCCTTCGACGGCCCGCTTGCGCTGACCGTCTTCAAGACCCGCTGAAGGTTTTCCTTCAGCCGGCCACCGAGGCGCTTTGCACCGGCGGTTTATTTTCTGTGGCACTGTCCGTAGCCGAAACCTCGCCTCGCTTGCGCGAACCGCGCGAAGAGCCGGCCCCCAGGCGTTACCTGGCGCGTTGCCCTTTGGTCCCACACGCCGCGCACCAGGATTTTCATCCCAGCCTCGCGCCGCTGAGGACCACGGTGTCCGGACTTTCCTCCCGGCCAGCCTTCTCGCGAAGACCAGCCCAGCGATCACCCGGCTTGCCCGCCATTTTTTAATTATACCATTTTGCGGAGGGATTCGGATTGCTGTGCATTGCCCTTGCTCAACATTGGAGGCATCAAAAGACAAAGGAGCGCGACCCGTCATGGGGCGGCGCTCCCTCGGAGAAATTGCCTTCAACTATGAAGACTTGCTGTTTTCCGCAGGCCTAGCTCAACGGCTTGGCGGAGTAAACGGTGATTTCGACGCGGCGGCTGGCTTGGCGAGCGGCTTTGCCCTTGCCATCGTCGATCAGCTTCTGTTCGCCCAAGCCGATCATGTGGACCCGGTAGACGGGAATATTGTGGCTGCCAACCAGGTAGGAAATCACCGAATTGGCGCGCTCGCGGCTCAGCGTGTCGTTGTAGGCGGCGTTGCCGGTCTGGTCCGTGTACCCCTCGACCGTGATGAAGTAGCGCTGCAAGGAACCGACTTGCGTGGCGACGCCGTCCAGCGTGGCCTTTTCATCCTTGGTCAGGGCAGACTTGTTCACTCCGAAATGAACGACGGCTGCGGCGCCGGCGGGTTTGTAATCGTCGATATTGGCAACGAGCATGCGCAGATCGCCCAGGCCCTTGGTATTGGCGTCGGCCTTGGCCATCGCGCCTTTTGCCGTGCCGTCGGCGGACTTGGCGATTTCGTCGGTGGCGGACAATTTCTTTTCGTCTTCGTCAACAGCCTGGTTCGTCTTGGTGATGTCCGAAACCTGCGAGGCATCGCGGCTCTTGGAAGCCGCATCCACTTCCCCGACCTTCTTATCGATCGGGTCGATCGACTGCTTTACGTAGCCCTTCGTCGCGCAGCCCACCAAAGAGAACAAACCGGCAGCCAAAACCGCGGTCGTAAATAAACTAACCTTCCTCATTTTTTGCGTCTCCCCCATTTGCAGTCCCGGATCATTAGCGCAGCGATCCTAGGATCTCCATTCCCAGAGTGCACATGGGCTAGGGCACGTGTGCAACCATTTTAGGAATGCCGAACTGTGTGCCGCAAAGCATTGTATATCAAACGATTAAATAAATGCAGGGCGGAATGGAATTTCCTGAAGCGGGGCAGGGCCGCGTAACTTTTACACTACTATATACACTTTAAGCATAAATTATAACCTTTCGACAATGTCGCGCGAGATTCCAGGGACGGCCGAAGACTATTGGAACAAGGGCGGCTGCGATGACTTTTTATTCGAGGACTTCGCGGTGGTTTTGGAATCCATTGCATTATTCCTGGAAGACTTTTTCTGTTTCGATTTTGCAGCGGTAGATTCGGACACGCCCGCCTCAGGCTCGGGCAATTTTCCGGCGAGCAATTGGTCGAACTCGTCTTCGTTCAGGATGGTGACGCCGAGCGAGCGCGCCTTGTCATACTTTGAACCGGGGTCGGAGCCGACCACGACGTAGTCGGTCAGTTTGCTCACGGATCCGGAAATTTTGCCGCCGTGGCGGGCGGCTTCCGCGCCGGCTGCGTCGCGCGAGCGGCGCGCGAGCGCTCCGGTAAAAACGAATGTCTTGCCCACCAGGCGCGTGGATTCCAGCGCCTCGCGCTTCTCGGTCATCTTCAGGCCTTCGTCCTTCAGGCGCTTGATCAGTTTTTGGTTTGCGGGACTCGGAGAAGAAATCGGCGATGCTTTGCGCCACCTTCGGGCCAACCTCGCCGACCTCCTCGAGTTGTTCGACGGACGCTTCGGCGAGTTTGGGGAGCGAGGAGAAATGATCGGCGAGCAGCTGGCCGGTGCGCTCGCCCACAAAACGCATGCCCAGGGCGTAAATCAGGCGCGCCAGGCTGTTGCTCTTGCTGGCCTTGATTTCATCGAGCAGATTCTGCGCCGATTTTTCGGCCTTGCGGTCGAGCGCGGCCACATCGTCCAGCTTCAATTCGTATAAATCCGCAAAATCTTTTACCAGGCCCTTGTCCACAAGCTGGTCGACGATTTTTTCGCCCAGGCCGTCGATGTTCATGGCGTGGCGCCCGGCGAAGTGCAGCAGCGATTCCTTGCGCTTGGCGGGACAACTGGCGTTCACGCAGCGGTAAGCGACTTCTTCCGGATCCTTGTGAATGCGGCTGTGGCATTCCGGGCAGCGCTCCGGCACCACGATTTCGCGCCGCTGCTTCCCTTCCTTGGTTACTTTGATGACGTGCGGGATGACTTCGCCGGCGCGCTCGACGATCACCGTATCGCCAATGCGCAATCCCAGGCGCTCGATTTCGTCCATGTTGTGCAGCGTCGAACGGCTGACGGTGACCCCGCCGACTTCCACCGGTTCGAGCACCGCGACCGGAGTGAGCGTACCGGTGCGGCCAACCTGGAAAATCACGTCGTTCACCACGGTGGTTTCCTGCCGCGCGGGATATTTGTAGGCCACGGCCCAGCGCGGCGCCTTCGCCGTGAAGCCCAATTCCTGCTGCAATGCGATTTCATTCAGCTTGATGACGATGCCGTCGATTTCGTACGGCAGCTTTTCGCGCTTGCTTTCCCAGGCTTCGATAAATTTCTTTACGGCGTCGAGCGAAGGGCACACGCGCCAATCGGGCGAAACCTTGAAGTGCATTTTCGTGAGCGCTTCGAGCGCCTCGGAATGCCGGCGTTCGGGCTCGCGGCCTCCGGCCAGCAGGTAATAGGCGTAGAAATCGAGGTGGCGCGAACGAGTAATTTCCGGATCGAGCACGCGCACCGAGCCGGCGGCGACGTTGCGCGGATTGGCGTAACGTTTGCCTCCCTCTTCTTCCTGCCTTTCGTTCAACGCTTCGAAGGCGCGCAGCGGCATGATGATTTCTCCGCGAACCTCAAAATCGCGGGGGAGGCGCAGTTTTTTCAGCGCGTCCTGATCCACATGAAGCGGGATCGAACGGATCGTGCGCACGTTCGCGGTGACATCTTCGCCGGTGATGCCGTCGCCGCGCGTGACTCCGCGCGCGAGCACTCCGCCTTCGTAGAGCAGCGAGATGCTCAGGCCGTCGAATTTGTGTTCGGTGACGTAATCGACGCGCTCGCGCCCGGCGAGTTCCCGCACGCGGCGGTCGAACTCCTCGACCTCTTCCATCGAGTAGGTGTTGTCGAGGCTCATCATGGCCGGAGAGTGCCGGCGCGTCTCGAATCCTTTGCGCGGCGCGCCGCCCACGCGCTGCGTGGGCGAATCGGGCGTGACCAGTTCGGGATTTTCCGCTTCCAGTTTCTGCAGCTCGGCCATCATGCGGTCGAATTTGACGTCGGAAATTTCCGGCTCGTCCTGCACGTAGTAGAGATACTCGTGGCGGCGAAGTTCCCCCCGCAGTTTTTCGATCTGTTTTTCGGCGGACGCGCTCTTTGCCATGAGGCCTCGAAGAAACCTTTGGAAGTGGCGTTTAGTATACAATGTGAATCTCAGCCTCGAAACCAGGTGTATTTCCGCAAGATCGCGGTATGCTTGTTTGCTTTTGATTCGAACGGAGAAGATTTCTTGCATCCAGCGACTCGTGACGCCGTGCTGATCGTCAATCCCACCGCGGGAGGCGGCAAGCGTGTGCCGCAACTCGACGAGGCGCGGCGCATTTTCCGCGAAGCGGGAATTGAAACCGAACTTCAGCAAACCACGGCGCCAGGCGAAGCGACCGTGCTTGCGCGGCGCGCCGTGGACCAGTCGCGGCAACTCGCCATCGTCTGCGGCGGAGACGGCACCGTGAACGAAGCGGTGAACGGACTGGCGTGCAGCCAGGTGCCGATCGCCGTGCTTCCTTCGGGCACCGCCAACGTGCTGGCCAAGGAGCTTGGCCTTCCCTGGAACCTGCCGCGCGCGGCCGCGCGCATTGCTCGCGCGCCTTACCATCGCATCGCGCTGGGCCTGGCGATTCCGGAAAAATCCAGCGGCGAACCGCGCTATTTCCTGAGCCTTGCGGGCGCGGGCGCCGACGGAGCGCTGGTATCCGCAGTCCGGCCGGAGATCAAGCTGAAGGCCGGAATTCTCGCGTACTGGCAGGAAGGTTTTCGGCAGCTCTCGCGCTACAATTTTCCGCTATTCCGGACGATGATGGCGGACGGCCCCATCGACGCTTCGCTGGTTGTCGTGGGGCGCACCAAACATTACGGCGGGCCGTTCAAGATCACCACCGAAGCCGACCTTCTGCGCCCGGAATTCGAGCTTGCGTTCGTGACCACGCGCAGCGCCTGGCGCTACATCGCCTACTTGCCGTTGCTGTGGGCGGGAAAATTGCGCGGCGCGCGGTACGTCCGATTCTTCAAGGCCAGTTCGCTTCACTGCGCGTCGACCACTTCTTCGCAAGTGCTGATCCAGGTGGATGGAGAACCCGCCGGGCGCCTGCCCGTGGAATTCCGCATCGTGCCCGACGCTCTCACACTCGCCATCCCCGATCCGGTGTAGTATTCGCACGGCGCCCTGATAAGAAGTTGATGTTGCTGGCATAGGCTTCAGCCTGTGCGGAGCGCTGCGCTGTCGAGAATTAAAACCGCACAGGCTGAAGCCTGTGCCACCTCATAAATCCATGGAACCAGTAACGCACGCGCTTGCCTCGATCGCCCTGGGGCGGGCGGGACTCAACAAAATGACGCGCATGGCGACGCCCATGCTCCTGGTTTCCGGCCTGGCGGCCGACGTGGATTGGGCCACGCGATTGGGCGGCGCGAGCGCATTTCTGCGCGGCCATCGCACGGCCACGCATTCGCTCCTGGGCACGGCCGCAATCGCCGCGGGCGTCGCCGCGGCATTCTGGATTGCAGGACGAAAAATATCCAAAGCGAGCCGTGGGAATGGCGACCGCGATGGTGATTTGCGCGATCGGCGCGTCGGCGCATCTGCTCCTCGATCTGCTGAACGCCTACGGAGTGAAGCTGCTGTGGCCGTTCAGCGCGAAGTGGTACGCATGGGACCTGGCGGATTCCGTGGACGCATGGATTATTTTTTTCTTGCTCGCGGGATTGCTGCTGCCGGAACTTTTTCGCCTCATCCACGAAGAGATCGGATCCCGGCCCAAGCGGCAAGGCCGGCAGCGCGGGGCGATCGCGGGATTGATGCTGGTTGCGCTATTTATCGCGGGACGCGCATTCGCACACCAGCGCGCCATGGCCTGCTGGACGGGCGGGAATATCGCGCGGAAACGCCGCTGGTCGCGGCGGCTTTCCCGCGGCCGTCGAATCCGCTGGCGTGGTCCGGAGTGGTGGAAACCGACAACGCGGTATTCAACGTGGAAGTGCCGCTGGGCCCCGGCTCGACGTTCGATCCGGATCTTGGCGCGGTGCATTTCAAGCCGTTGCCGTCGCTGGCGCTGAACAACGGCGTCGCCAGCGCCACGGCGGTTGAATTTTTGAGTTACGCGCGGTTTCCGCTCGCCAATGTCGAGCCGAACGGCGCCGGTTACCGGGTGCGGATTCGCGACATGCGATTCGCATCCGAACTCCGCGGGCAGCGCGGCATCGTCGCCGTGATCGATCTGAACGCGCAGAGCCTGGTGATTGCCGAGCGCCTGGAATTCGATTCCGGGACGAGACTACTGAATTCCTGGATTTGCAAAATGCGGGATGGCGTCAAGTTTCGGCAGGGGCCTTAAACGCGAATCGGGAAGCCAGATACAGGGTCACGGCAATGAGCAGTGTGATCCCGGCAACTTCCAGCTTGTGCGTCAGCAGGAATGGGATGGCTTGGTCCCCATACCTCACGGCCAGATAGCCTTCGCCGAAAAACCGGAATCCCCGGGCCACCAGCAAGCCGATCACGAACGACCGCACCGGCATTTCCAGCGCCCCAGCCGCAATCACAAACACTTTGAAAGGATTCGGCGGAGGCAGCAGCGCCGTGACCAGTATGCTCACGAAGCCGTTGCGGTTGATCCATGCGTGAATATGCCGCGCGCGCGGCCCGGCATGTTTGTGAAACATCGCCTCGCCGCCCTTCCGCGCGAGGTAGTAGAGCAGCAGACAGCCGGACACCGACCCGATGGTCGCCATGGCCGCGTAATACGGCATGCGCACCGGATTGCGGATCGAAAGATCGATCAGAAGCAGATCGTTGATGACCGGAAACGTAAGGACCGAGGAATCCAGAAACGCAATCAGGAACAGCCCCGGCCCGCCCGCAATGGCGACGATGGCCTGGAGCCAGGCAGGCAGATGGAACTTCGGTGTCGGCGTGTCCATGAGTGACATGAGAAAAGATCGATTGTAGCAGAGTCATTGGGACGCCGAGACATCGGCTTGGTGTTTGGTAGTGTCCTAAATTGAAGAACGGCGAGATTTCGGAGGTTGGGGCTTCAGCCCCGACGAAAAGTATCGCTGGATAAGAGGTTTTACCTCCTGAAGCTTCAAGGGCTAAAGCCCACAACAAAAGAAGCGCGAATGTCCGAGCTGAACCTCGGACCTCCGACTACTTTGGGAAATTTCAGATTAGGACTGTGCCCGGCTGGATCGCCGCTTGAACCTCCCCCGCATCCGGCGTATTCTCGTACGACCGAGTGCTCATAAAGGAGAAAACCGGGATGAAGCGATTGATCTGTCTGGCAATCCTCTGTTTGGCTGCGCCGTTGATGGCGCAAGCGCAGGACGCGGCGGCGAATCCGCTCAGCGCAACGATTCACAAGATTCTCAACGACAATGCCAAGAACCTGGTCGCGGGCGCCGCGGCCATGCCCGCGGAAAAGTACAGTTTCCAACCCAGCCCGGATATCCGGACGTTCGGGCAAGTGATCGCGCATGTCGCCATGGTGAACAACAATGTTTGCGCGATGCTGTTCAAGCCGGCCGCGGCCATGCCCGACAAGATCGCCGAAACCGATCCAAAGGACAAGCTGGTGGCCGGACTGAAAGCCTCCATGGATTATTGCGACCAGGCGTTTTCCAAACTGACCGACGCGAATTTGACCGAAATGATCCCGGCGTTCGGCGGCCGGCAGATGACCCGCATGGGCGTGGCGCTGATCGTGACCAACGATCTGATCGATCACTATGCCGGGATGGCGATTTATCTTCGCATGAACAAAGTTGTGCCGCCCACGGCGATGAAAATGCCTATGTAGGAACCGCGCGAGCGCGGCAGGCTGGGTTCCATTCCAGGGAAGATTTCAGTCTTAGCGAGGCAGGGGCATCCGCAGCGCCGGATCACCGCGAATGCCCCTGCAACGGGATGCCGCCATGGGGCAAAGCCGGCTTTCGGATGGGCTGTTGAGCCCGCCCCTGCCTGTAGTTCTCGGCTCATCAAAGCTTCCATTTTAGGACACTTACTCCCCCGGAACGGTTTGACCCTCTACCCCCGGCGTGTTATAAAAATGAGCCTTGTTCCGGCCCGAATGACAGGTTTTGGGTGTCCTTTCTGCTCGGAGAAATACTGAGTCGGAATTCAGTAGCGGGGACAACGCAAAGCACTCCTGTGCCCTCTTGGGGGTGCGGGCTCCTTTTTGCGCGGAACGATTCCGTCCGTGCGGTGTATCGAGTGTGGGCTAAGGTCTTACGTTAAATATCCCGGCAAGCCGGGAGCCTGGAGCCCCCCGGATCGCGTAACGCTTGGAGCCTGCGGTAAATGGCGGGGCAGCCTGCACCAATTCCGGCCAGCAATTCCCGATTACGCCCTGTTCCCATTGGCCCGGGGCGAAAAGGTGTGCCGGAAGTCAGCGCAAAGACGACTGGATTTGAAGATTCGAGTTTACGATGGAGGATCACTGATGTGTAACTGGCTCGCGGGCATATGCTCGCTTCGAAGCCGATTTGCGAAAGCAGGCGCGGCAATCGCCGTCCTGACATTGTTGAGCGCTGGCGCCGCCATGGCTCAGGAAAATCCCGGAGGCGAGGCGGGCCTGAAGCTTCCCGACCTCTCGCAGGTCTCCTTTCCTGGGCATCGACGGCCACAAGCTGTTGACGATCGGAATTCTGTTTTGCATTTTCGGCCTGGGCTTTGGCCTGGCCATTTACAGCCGGCTGAAGAACCTGCCGGTGCACCGCAGCATGCGGGAAGTCTCGGAACTGATCTACGAGACCTGCAAGACGTACCTGATCACGCAGGGCAAATTCCTGCTGTTTCTGTGGGTCTTCATCGCCATCGTCATCGTGCTGTACTTCGGCGTGCTGTCGCCTGTGCCGGACAAGCCGGTCAGCACGACGCTGCCGATTATTCTGCTGTTCAGCCTGATCGGAATCGCCGGAAGCTACGGCGTGGCCTGGTTCGGCATCCGCGTCAACACCTTCGCCAATTCGCGGACGGCGTTTGCCGGGCTGCGCGGCAAGCCCTTCCCGATTTATCAGATTCCGCTCGAAGCGGGCATGAGCATCGGCATGATGCTGATCAGCGTCGAGTTGCTGATGATGCTCTTCATCCTGCTGTTCATTCCCGGCGATTACGCGGGGCCCTGCTTCATCGGATTCGCCATCGGCGAATCGCTGGGCGCGGCCGCGCTGCGCATCGCCGGCGGCATCTTCACCAAGATCGCCGACATCGGCTCGGACTTGATGAAGATCGTGTTCAAGATCAAGGAAGACGACGCGCGCAATCCCGGCGTGATCGCCGACTGCACCGGAGACAACGCCGGAGACTCGGTGGGGCCGAGCGCCGACGGGTTTGAAACCTACGGCGTTACGGGCGTGGCGCTGATCACGTTTATTCTGCTGGGCGTAAAGAGCCCCACCGTGCAGGTGCAATTGCTGGTGTGGATCTTCGTCATGCGCATCGCCATGCTGGTCGCCAGCGCCCTCGCTTATTTCATCAACGGCGCAGTTGCCAAAGCCCGCTTTGGCAATGTCGACAAGATGAACTTCGAGACGCCGCTCACCACGCTGGTCTGGCTCACTTCGTTTATTTCGATCGTCATGACCTACGCCATCTCCGCCGTCATCATCCCGATGCTGGGCGATGACAGCACGCAGTGGTGGAAGCTGGCTTCGATCATCTCCTGCGGCACGCTGGCCGGCGCGGTGATTCCGGAACTGGTCAAGGCGTTCACGTCCACCGAATCGCGGCACGTCAAGGAAGTGGTCACGTCGGCCGAAGAAGGCGGCGCGTCGCTGGGCATTTTGTCCGGCTTCGTGGCCGGAAATTTCTCGGCCTACTACCTGGGCATGGCCATGGTGTTCCTGATGTCGATCGCCTACCTGTTTGCGCGCGCAGGGACTCGGATCGCTGATGATCGCCGCTCCGGTGTTCGCGTTTGGCCTGGTAGCCTTCGGCTTCCTGGGCATGGGCCCGGTGACCATCGCGGTCGATTCCTACGGCCCGGTCACGGACAACGCGCAGTCGGTGTACGAACTCTCGCTGATCGAGAACGAACCGAACATCAAGGAAGACCTGAAGAAGAACTTTAACATCGACGCAAATTTCGAACGCGCCAAGGAATTGCTCGAGGAAAACGACGGCGCGGGCAACACGTTCAAAGCGACGGCGAAACCCGTATTGATCGGGACAGCCGTGGTCGGCGCTACGACCATGATTTTCTCGATCATCATGTCGCTCACCAACGGGCTCACGGTCAATGTCGAGAAGCTTTCCCTGCTCCACGCGCCATTCGTGCTCGGCCTGATCACCGGCGGCGCCATGATCTACTGGTTCACCGGCGCTTCCACGCAGGCCGTCACCACCGGCGCCTATCGCGCCGTCGAGTTCATCAAGGCCAACATCAAGCTCGAGGGCGTGACCAAGGCTTCGGTCGAGGACAGCAAGAAGGTCGTCGAGATCTGCACCAAGTATGCGCAAAAGGGCATGCTGAATATTTTCATCGCCGTGTTTTTCGCCACCCTGGCGTTTTCCTTCCTCGAACCTTTCTTCTTCATCGGCTACCTGATCTCCATCGCGATCTCCGGGCTCTACCAGGCCATCTTCATGGCCAACGCCGGCGGCGCATGGGACAACGCCAAGAAAATCGTGGAAGTGGAAATGAAGCAAAAGGGCACGCCGCTGCATGACGCAACGGTCGTCGGCGATACCGTCGGCGATCCGTTCAAGGATACTTCCTCGGTGGCGCTGAATCCGGTCATCAAGTTCACCACGCTGTTCGGACTGCTTGCCGTTTCACTTGCCGTGAAACTCACGGCGAGCAGGCCGGCAGCACGCTGACGCACGTGCTGGCCGCCGCGTTTTTCGCCGTATCGTTTGTCTTCGTCTACCGGTCGTTCTACGGCATGCGCATCCGGCAGTCGAATTAAGTACGGGTGTGGGCTCTACTTGGAGCCCACATATAAAAAGTTCGCCTCCGCAAAGACGGGAAACGGGGAGATCGCTTCGGCGGCCTCCCCGTTTTTTAGTAGGACATGCTTCAGCCTGTCTGGTTTTGATCTTCCCTACCCATCACGAAACCCGACAGGCTGAAGCCTGTCCTACCAAGCCGTTGACAATCGCCACTGCATTCGTTAACACTCGCACAAGCAATCCAGGGAGATATTCATGAATCCAAAACAATCGGATCGCAGAAGCTTTCTGAAAAATGGCGCGGCGCTGGCCGGATTGGCCGTGGGAGCCGCGACGAATGCCCTGCCCGCCGCGGCCGAGCCGGCACCGGACATCGACGAACTGCACAAGTACGGAGAGCGCTCCCCTCTGGTAAAGTCCGTGCGCATCGGCAGCATCAATAATCCGGAGCGCCGCCTGAAAGACGAGCCCATCGCGTTCGGGCTCAAATCTCCGCTGCAGGACCAGGTGGGGATGATCACGCCGTCTTCGCTGCACTTCATCGTTTCCCACGGGTACGAGCCGCCGGACCTGGATCCGCGGAGCATCGCTTCCTGATCCACGGCATGGTCGACCGGCCGCTGATTTTCACGGTGGATGAATTGAAGCGCCTGCCATCGGTATCGCGCTTTCATTTCATCGAATGCCACGGAAACAGCAGTCCGGGAGGCCCCGGCGGCCCCGAGCGCAAGGCCGTGACCGCCACCGCTCAGGATACCCACGGCTTTACCAGTTGCAGCCTGTGGACCGGCGTGCCTCTCTCGCTGCTGCTGAAGGAAGCGGGCGTGCAAAAAGGCGCGACCTGGATCACGGCGGAAGGCTCGGACGCCAGCAAACATTCCAAGAGCATTCCGATCGGCAAGGCCCTGGACGATGCGCTCGTGGCCTACGGAATGAACGGCGAACCCATGCGCCCCGAGCAGGGTTTTCCGCTGCGCCTGGTGACTCCGGGATGGCAAGGGATCAACAACGTGAAATGGCTTCGGCGAATCCAGGTGGTGGACGAGCCTTACATGGCCATGATGGAGACCAGCCGGTACCCATCGGTCCACCTGGACGGAAAATCGCGCTGGTTTGAATTTGAACTGGGACCGAAATCGGTGATCACCAGGCCCTCGGGCGGACAGCGGCTTCCGGTCCGCGGCTATTACGAAATCAGCGGCCTGGCGTGGTCCGGCGGCGGCGCGGTCCGCCGCGTCGAAGTCTCCGCCGACGGCGGGCAAACGTGGAAGGATGCGCAACTCCACGATCCCATCGCGAAAAAGGCGCACACGAGATTTTCCGCTCCGTGGAATTGGGATGGAGAGGAAGCGGTCCTGCAATCCCGCTGCACCGACGATCAAGGCACGGTGCAGCCGAGCGTTGCCGAGGTCGCGAAACTCTGGGGCGCAGACGTGGACTATCTGAAAAAAACGTCGGCCATCGTGGGAGATTTCAACGCCATTCAACCCTGGAAAGTCAACCGGGACGGGAGCGTTCAAAATGCGATTTTCTAAATTGCTGATGGTTGGGATCGTCTTTTGCGCCTGCCATGCGGCGCTGGCGCAGACGCCTTCGTACACGGGTGTTGGCAGGACGCCGACGAAAGAGGAAATTCAAGCCGTGAGATATCTCCGCCGGCCCGGACGGGAAAGGCCTGCCCTCCGGACAAGGAACCGCGAAGGAAGGCGCCCCGATATTCGCTGCAAAATGCGCGGTCTGCCACGGGGCGAACGCGGAAGGCGCCAAGATCGGGCCGCGCCTCACGGGAGGCCAGGCCGAAATCGATTCGCTCAAAACGCTGCAACCCGTGAGAACGGTGGGCGGATACTGGCCCTACGCGACCTCGGTGTGGGATTACATCAACCGCGCCATGCCCCGGAACAACGCCGGAACGCTAAGCCCGAATGAAGTCTACTCGCTGACCGCGTTTATTCTCGCCAAGAGCAACATCATCAAGGAAGACGACGTGATGGACGCAAAGACCTTGCCGAAAGTGCAAATGCCGAACCGCAACGGCTTCGTTCCCCCGCGATATCAGGATGTGGTGGACGAGCATAAGCGGGGGTGCAAACAGGGCGTTTGCCCGTAAAGAATTGATAACGGAGGATGACTGTCCTCCCGGGTGCCGCACTCTTCACTGTTTTTGTGAAGGGTGCGGTTTTTGTTTTCACGATACTGATCGTCGACAGTGGGAAGGCAGACGGGAATGAGCTAACCGGAAAGAATGGGTGGGGGGGCGAGATTTAAACCCGCACCCTTGAAGAACACGAGGGTGCGGCACCCGAAAGTCAAAACCCTCTCAGCACCAAATTATCGGCGGCCTGATAAACATTACACTTTCAGCAGGCCCGGAAATTTCGCAGGGCTGTTCTCATACCCAGGGAAAACCGTCCGCAGATTATTCGCTCCCCAGGTGTCCGCTGATTACCTCGCCGAGCACGGAGCGGAAATCGGTGGTGAGCGCCAGGTCGCGCCCTTCGTTCAGTTGACCGGGGCCGAGGCCGGGCCACTTGCCGTAAACTTTTCCGCCCTTCACCGGGCCGCCCATCACGAACATGCAGTTGGCGTGGCCGTGATCGGTGCCGCGGTTTCCGTTTTCGTGGGCGGTGCGTCCGAATTCGGACATGGTCACGACGACGATGTCTTCCATGCGGTCGCCCAGGTCCTGATGCAGCGCGGCAAGGCCCTGGCCCAAATCGCGAAGCAGATTCGACATCTGTCCTTGCGCGCCGCCTTCGTTCACGTGATTGTCCCAGCCTCCGGTATCGACGAAGCTGACTTCCATGCCGATGTCCGCCTTGATGAGTTGCGCGACCTGTTGCAGCGTCTGGCCGACGCGGCCCTTGGGATAGTCGGCGCCATTTTCGGGCTGGAAACGCGACGGGATCGGCCTTGCGCAGCATGTCGATGGCTTCAAACGTTTCGGTGCCGGTGCCGCGCAGCACGTTGTCCACGGTTTGCGCGTAGAGGGCTTCAAAACCGCCTTGCACGGCGGTGGATTGGCTCATCACGCGAAATTGCTTTACATCGGCGAGCGCGATAGCCGGAGCCGAGCCGCGCAGAGTGAGCGGAAGATTCGGCCCCATGGCCACGGCGCGAAATGGTGAAGTATTTTCTTCCTGTTGGCCCTTGCACGGTGCGATTCAGCCAGCCGTCTTCGGTGGCTTTCACGCCAGGCGTGCCGGACTCCATGAAATCCTGCGCGTCAAAATGCGAGCGCGTCGTGTCCGGAGAGCCGGCGGCGTGCACGATGGCCAGCTGGCCGTTGTGAAAGAGCGGCCCGAGCGGCGCGAGACTCGGATGCAGGCCGAAGAACCCGTCGAGATCGACTGCCGCGCCTTCCGCGCCCTGCGCGCGGCTGCGGAATCGCGATGGTCGGGCGAATGCGGTAGTAATTCTCTTCGCCGAACGGCACGACGATGTTCAGGCCGTCGGCGGCGCCGCGCTGGAACAGGACGATCAGCTTTTTCTTGTTGGGCATGGGCGTGGCGGCCACGGCCCGCTGCAGGAACGCGGGAATCGTGCTCATGCCGATCATGGCCACGCCGCTGCTTTTCAGGAAAATGCGCCGCGATACGTTCATGGTCGTTCTCCTTCTTGATCTGGGCTGCAAGAAAATCGCGTAGGCTCAATCAGGCCGTGGAACAATTCGAGTAGCACAGCCACTCTTGGCTGTGTGGTTTTCGTAGGCTGCGCCCACGCCACTGTTCTAAGCTGCGATTGCAAAAACCACACAGCCAAGAGTGGCTGTGCTACTTAACGCCGCTGAAACTCCGGCGAGCCCAGGACCAGGCCGGCGATCATCGCCGCGTTCACCTGCTTGACCGGATCGTCGAGGCTGGCCTGCAGTATCTGCGGGTCGGTCAATTGTTTTTCGAGCGTGTCGCGCGTTTCGGGCGACACCTGGCCGCCGAGCAGCACCTGAATCGCCTGGTCGAGTGTCGCGTGCGGGTCGGTGCTGCCCGGCCACCCAGCAGAGGCTCAACTTCCACCTGCGCTCCCCGCAGGCGATTCGCCGTCAGCGCCAGCGAAAAATTCATGCGATTGAGCAGCGCTCCGGTATTCACCCAGGCGTCGGCCTTGGCGGAATAGCCGGTGGGAGGCTCGCACTGATAGAGCGGCTGGCCGATGCGATTGGTCCATTGGACCAGCATGAAGGGAACGTCCACGTCCGCGCCAACCGCGCGCGTGGCGGAAACCACCAGTTCAAAGGGAGTCTTGATCTTGGCGCGATAAGTTTCCTTGGACCAGAACTCGGGCGAATAAATCATGGTGCGGAGCACTTCGCGGATGTCGCCGTCCGATTTCTGGAATGTCTGCGCCATGCGATCGACCAGCGCGGCGGGCGGATTGTCGGAAACAAAACGCTGCGCCAGCTCGAAGGAAATGTGGTGCGCGGTATGCGGATCGCGCGCCAGCAGGTCGAGGACTTCCTCGCCGTCCTTCATTCCTCCGCCGTGAATGGAATGTCCGAGTACCGTCTTCTTGTCGGTATTGTGGATGCGTTCGTCGAAGAAAAATTCGGGATCGCGCCGCGGCTCGCGAATGGTCCATCCGGTAAAGGCCTTGGCGACGTTGATGACGTCGTCCTGCGTGTATCCGCCGTCAACGCCGAGCGTGTGGAGTTCCATCAATTCGCGGCCGTAATTTTCGTTCAGGCCGCGCTCCTGCTTCCCTTTTGCATTGGGATTATTCGGATTCGCATTCGGCCCGCCCTGCCCTTGCGGAAAGCGCGGCATGCCGAACGGGCCGCCACCAAAGGTCCGCCGAATCGCTGGCGCATCTGGCGGCGCTGCGCTGTTCCTGCTGCAATTTTTGCCAGGCGACGGGATCGGCCGAGAGCCAATTATCGAGGTAAAACAGCATGGCCGGGCTTTTTGCCGTGGCTTCGAGCAGGTCGCGGAATTTGCCCATGGCGTGCGGGCGAATGGCGTCGCGTTCGTAGGCGGTGATGAGCCAGCGGTCGTCGCCCTTGGCGGCAAACACGTTGAAGTGGTTGTACCAGAAATCCACCATCATTTCGTTGAGCTGCCGCTCGCTGTACACGGCGCGCGTCACCTTGGCCATGGATAGTTCGGCCACGATGCGCTGCGGCGTGCGAATCTCGGTGAAATTGAACATCGGGTCGCCGAATCCGCCCTGCCCTTTGCCCTGCCCCTTTTCCTTGCCGGGTTCGTTCCCATCCATCGTGCCGGTTTCAAAATTTGGCAGGCCGCGCGCGTCGGCTTTCTGCATGTCGCGTTTGCGGATCCGTCTGCATGTCCGCTTGCGTGGCCTGCGCGACCTGCCGCATGCGTTCCTGCTGCTGTTTGCGGTATTCCTCGACGGTGATGCCCTCGCGCCGCGCGGCCACTTGCGGCTGGGGAAATTCCTCCAGCAGCCTGGCCGAGGACATTTTCAACGTGGAGAAGCGTTCGAGGCGCGCTTCGAGCGCGGAGTCGTCGATGGATTCGGGATGAAGTTGCCGCTCAATCCATGTTTGCAGGCCCGTTTGTTTGACGCGTTCGAGGTCCCCCGGACGCGGGCCGAAGCCCAGCCGATTGAACGCCTGCAGTATGGCTTCATCGTCGGACAAATTCTGAACGGGCAAGCCCTTCACGGCCTTCGAGGATTCGGGGGCTTTATTTTTGTCTTTCTTATTTTTCGCGGAGAGGACAACGGGAGCTGCTAATACGGTGAACGAAAACAAGAACATCGCCGCGATTCCGGTGAGAGTCTTGCCTTGCCGGCGGCGAAGCAGCGTCTTGGGGGATGCGGGTCGTTTCATGTTTCCAGCTCCCTGCGCGGGCGTTCGAGTCACAAGCGCGGCGGGCGATCTTCTTGCCTCAGCATATGTTAACCCGAGGCAGGAGAAAAAGTTGCGGGCGGGAGGCGAGTGTGCCCTGAACGTATGCGGTTTGGTAGCACAGCCACTCTTGGCTGTGTGATTTTGTAAACCACACGAACGCCACCATTCTAGCTACGGTTGCAAAACCCTCACAGCCACGAGTGGCTGTGCTACTCGGACCCATCCCTCGCGGACCGGAAAGCATCCAGGCTCCAAACGTCCTGGGCTTCGTCATGGCGCAGTACGAAAAAATCGCCGTCCTCGGTGCGGACGCGAAAATGCACGGCTCCAGGGGAGTACCACTGGTCCTGGACTTCCGCGATTTCATAGACGCGGCCGCGTAAGGTGAATCGGACGGGCCGTTCATCGGCGCGGTACCCGGCATAACATTCGACGCGCATTTCGCTCATCGTGCGCCTCCCGCCGGCCTCCTCTCGGGAGGCTCTCTGTTTTCCAGCTTACTCCGAACGGGAAAGAAAGTCAGACGGCGGAATCGCGCAGTTCAGCGTTATAGGCCGCTCCCAGCAGAAGAATTGTTGCCGTGAGCTGCATCCAAAGCATCAGGCCGATGGTGACCGCGAGTCCGCCGTAAACCATGGTGTAGGGCACCGCGCGCAGATAGAAACCCAGGCAAATGCTGACCGTCCACCACAATAGTGTTGCGACGCCGGCTCCGGGCATGACCGAGTCCCAGGTCTGATCGCCGGGGCATCCGATCCGATAAATCACCGCGAGCACAAACAAGGCGATCAACATGGAGACGACGATGTACAAACCGCTCCAGACCAGGCGGATGAACACGGGCATCGTGGAGGTGTGCAGCATCCAGTTGCGCACCTGCCTGCCGAAAACGACCAGATTCACGATGAAGATGGACGGCACGATGGTGGCGCTGAGCAGTAGCAGCGCCCGGAGGTGCTTGACGATCCAGTCCTGCTGTTCCTTTTCCCCGTAGACCACGCGAAAACCTTCTACCAGCAGCTTCATCATCTGAGTTCCCGCCAGCAGCGTCCCGCCCAGCCCCAGCAGGACCCACTGCCAGGGATGCATGTTGTGCCGCGCGAGAAAACCGCTGAGGATGCTGAACGTTCCGGGAGGAAGCACGATGCGCAAGCGTTCGATAATGCCCTGCAGGGCTTGCCGGAATGCAGCGGATCCGGCGACAGCGCCCAGCACGACCAGGATCGTCGGCGAAGACGCGAGAAACATGTTGAAAGCGACAGCCTGCGTTTGCGTGACGCAGTCCGGGACAACGCGGCGCGCGGCCCGGTAAAACCGGTGAAGGAAGATCGAGATTTTCGCTGGCTTCAAAGTTTTTGTAGTCGAGCGCCACGCCAGAATAGCCTAGTTTCCGCCGTTTGGGGATAATCAACGCAAAATTCCGAGACTGGCGTGATCGCCGGCTTCCAATCCGCCCATTGTTCCATGATTGGTCCGGGATGGTTCCGAGATTGACAGTGAGCTATCAAAAGGTGTATCGCATGTGCTGAAAATAAAGTTGAAAACACGATTTTCGGGCGCCGGAGCTTTCATCCGCGCCGGACCGTTCGCGAATCAACACCCAAGGAGAACGCAATGGAGAAAATAAAATCGCGCAAGGCGGGATTCGGCCGCCGGGGTTTTTTGTCCGGGTCCAGTCTCCTGCTGACGGGCGCATTGCTGGGCGCATCCGAGGAGATGGAGGCGCATCCGGCGCCTTTTGCCCAAATGCCTCTTGCCGAGCCTCCGCAGGGCCCTCCGCAGGACAAGGACGCGTTGCTCGCGGATCTGGTGGTCGCGAATCACATCTTGCAGGACCAGGGGGTGGTGGACGGCTACGGCCACATCAGCGTGCGCAATCCCGCCAACCCGAACCACTTTTGGATTTCGCGCTGGCTGGCGCCGGACCTGGTGACGCCCAGCGACATCGTGGAACTGGACCTGGATTGCGTTCCTGTAAACGGCGATACGCGAAAGCTGTACAGTGAGCGCTGGATTCACAGCGAAATTTATCGCGTGCGGCCGGACGTCAAATCCATCGTGCACACGCACGCGCCGACCGTGGTGCTGATGGGCGTCATCAACGAGCCGCTCCTGCCGGTCTATCACATGGGCGGTTTTCTGGGCACGGGCCTGCCCACGTTCGATATTCGCAAATCTTTCGGGATGACGAATATGCTGATCAACGACGCGGCGAAAGGAAAAGCACTGGCCCAGACGCTCGCCGATAAGCCGGGTGCGTTGATGCGCGGTCACGGCGGAATAACAGTTGGAAACAGCATCATGCATTCAGTGGGCCGCAGCGTGTACCTGAAGGTCAACGCGGAAATGCACATCATGGCCGGCGGCCGGAAGATCGAAACGCTGACGCCGGAAGAGGCGCATCAGGCCGAGATCGGCAATCAGGAGTTTCCCAAGGATTGGGATCTGTGGAAGCGCCAGGTGATGGGCAAAAGGCAAGGGTAGG
This sequence comes from Terriglobia bacterium, assembly GCA_963779275.1. GTDB lineage: Bacteria > Acidobacteriota > Terriglobia > Acidiferrales > UBA7541 > Palsa-360. The sequence goes on along the minus strand of CAVZXL010000007.1, from coordinate 235,421 downwards.
ACAGGCTTCCGCCTGTCGCTTTTGATTTTTGCTTTGGCCTTTCGTCCTTGTCACTCCATTCGTGCAGCAGCCGGGAAGCCGAAAAACCAGACAGGCTGAAGCCTGTCCTACTGATTCCCATCGCCCCATTGAATACCATCCGTATCTCAATTTAACCCCCGAACTTGTCGCCTGACGGCGCAGCAGAGTACACTCGCAAGGCAGTTTCCGCGGAGGTGCGGCATGGCTCGAATGGTTCGGTGCGGCCTTATCCAGGCGCATTGCGAGTGGTCTCCCACAAAATTCTCGCTGGCGCAGATCAAGGAAAAGATGATCGCCAAGCACGAAAAGTTGATCGCGGAGGCAGCCAAGCGCAAAGTGCAGATCCTGGGATTGCAGGAACTTTTCTACGGGCCGTATTTTTGCGCCGAACAGGAGCAAAAGTGGTACGGCCTGACCGAACCGGTGCCGGGCGGCCCGACGACCATGCGCATGCAGAAGTTGGCGAAGAAATATGGCATGGTGATGGTCGTGCCCGTGTATGAAGTGGAAATGGCGGGCGTGTATTACAACACCGCCGCGGTGTTCGACGCCGACGGAAGATATCTCGGAAAATACCGCAAGCATCACATTCCCCATTGCCATCCGGGATTCTGGGAAAAATTTTATTTCACCCCGGGAAACGCGGGGTATCCCGTGTTTAAAACCCGCTACGGCCGTGTGGGAGTGTACATCTGCTACGACCGGCACTTCCCCGAGGGCGCCAGAATCCTGGGCCTGAACGGCGCAGAGATTGTCTTCAATCCATCCGCGACGGTCGCGGGGCTTTCCGAATATCTCTGGGAACTCGAGCAGCCGGCGCACGCCGCGGCCAATGGCTATTTCATGGCCGCGTCCAATCGCGTGGGCATCGAAAAACCTTGGCAAATCGGGGAATTTTACGGGAAGAGCTATTTCTGCAACCCGCGCGGCAAGATCATCGCGCAGGCCAGCCGGGACAAGGATGAACTGCTGGTCGCGGACTTGAACCTGGATGAAATCCAGGAAGTGCGCGAAGTCTGGCAGTTCTTCCGCGACCGCCGACCGGAAACCTACGGCGAAATCACGCGCACGCAGGCCACCGGGAGCGCGCAGGCCGCGGATTAGGAATCGAATCCACAGATGAGCACAGATAAACACTGATAAAAGAAGAAGTGATAATCGAAGGAGGCAATTCTTCTCACTTGGAATAGATTTTGTCTTTCTACCCGACTTTGGTTTTAGCCTTTATCAGTGTTTATCTGTGTTCATCTGTGGATAAAAAGGACTTGTCATGACGACGCAGCCAAAGGAAACGACGCGCAGCGAAGAAGTGATGCGCAAGCACAAGGAATACCTGTGGCCGGCGGTGACGAATTTCTACAAGCAGCCGCTGGTGGCCGACCACGCCTCGATGCAATACGTCTTGGACGTCGAGGGCCGAAAATATCTCGACTTCTTCGGCGGAATCCTGACGATTTCGGTGGGCCACGCAAATCCGAAAATCACAGGTCCCGTGAAAGCGCAGGTGGACCGGCTGCAGCACCTCTCGACGCTCTATCCCAACGAGCAGATCGTCGCGCTGGCCGAAAAAGTCGCGCAGATCGCTCCGGGCGCGCTGCAGTCCAGCTTTTTTACAAGTTCCGGAACCGAAGCGAACGAAGCCGCCATCATGCTGGCGCGAATGGCCACCGGGTCGTACGACATCGTGGCGCTGCGCCACGCCTATTCGGGCGGCTCGGCCCTGGCCAAGAGCGTGACCGCACAGGCGCCATGGCGCAAATCCGCGGTGATCAGCGTCGGCGTCGCACACGCCATCAATCCGTATTGCTACCGCTGCCCGCTGGGCTTGAAATATCCCGATTGCGAAGTGGCCTGCGCCAAGGACGTCGAAAACCTGATTCAAACCGGCACCAGCGGCCAAATCGCCGCCTTCATTGCCGAACCCATACAAGGCGTTGGCGGCTTCATCACTCCGCCTGCCGAATATTTCAAGATCGTCTTCAACGCAGTGAAGCGGTATGGCGGCCTATTCATCTCCGACGAAGTACAAACCGGGTTCGGGCGCACCGGAAAAAAATGGTTCGGCATCGAACATTGGGAAGTCACTCCGGATATCATGACGTGCGCCAAAGGCATGGCCAATGGAGCGCCCATCGGCGCGACCATCACCACCAAAGAGTTGGCCGCTTCCTTCCAGGGACTGACGATTTCCACCTTCGGCGGGAACCCGGTGACGAGCGTTGCGGCCAAGGCCACCATTGAATTTATCGAGGAGGAAAAGCTTCTCGAGAATTCGCACACGATGGGCGACTACTTCCGCGGCAAGCTGGAAGAGCTTCAGGAAAAATATTCCGTGATCGGCGACGTGCGCGGTAAGGGACTCATGATCGGCCTGGAACTGGTGAAGGACCGTACGACGAAGGAGCCAGCTCCCGAGGCCACCAACCAGCTCTTGGAATCCACACGCAATCACGGGCTGCTGATCGGCAAGGGTGGCCTCTATGGCAACGTCATTCGTCTCTCGCCCATGCTGAATATCGGCAAAGCGGACATTGACGAAGCCGTCAGGATCATCGACCAATCGCTGGGCGAAATACCAGCTTAGCGTTCACGCGATTTTATTTTGCGCCTATGAAGGCGGCGCGCGGATACAATAGGTTGCTACAACAAACAAATGGCCACCACACCCAGCCTTTTTCCGGACCCCACCAGAGAAATATTTTTCGACATCGAAACGCTGCGTCTTTCGCACGAAGTGGAAGGCGGGTGGTCGAACATCGCGCGCTTCGGCTTGGCCGTCGCCGTTACCTGGGATTCGCAATACGGATTCCGGCGCTGGTTTGAGCCTGACGCCAAGGCGCTGATCACCGAGATGGCGCAGTTCGACCGCATCGTTTCCTTTAACGGCGATCGCTTCGATTTTGAGGTGCTGCGCGCCTATCACCCGGTAGATCGGCTGATGAAGAAATCCTTCGATCTGCTGGTGGATTTGCACCGCCGGCTGGGGCATCGCATCAAGCTGGACGATCTGGCGCGGGAAACTCTCGGAAAACAGAAAACCGGCGACGGGCTCGATATCGTCGAGTGGTGGCGCCAGGGCCGCAAGGAAGAAGTGTGCAAGTATTGCGAAAATGACGTGCAGTTGCTGGTGGACCTGATGGAGTTTGCGCGGAAGAAGAAATATGTGGTTGTGAAATCGCGCCAATTGCCAGTGGATTGGCCGTAAAGGTTTTGTAGCCCGTCCGCCGCGGCGGACGGGCTACAGCAGGGATTTTGCGCGGCACCTGACACGAGCAATTCTACTTAAGGATGGATCGGAAATGCGGAATTGGGCGGCAAAACGCGGAGCGGCCGTTGCGGTGGCGCTGATTGCCTTGGCGGCAGCCGCGCATTGCGCCGATAAAATCGTCTGGAAATCCATTCCCGACGCGATCCTGCAAATCGATTCCCGCCCGGTGAAAATCTGGAACTTGTTCACGGCCGGGAAAAAGATCGACCCTCTGCTTCTGCAGCTGGGCGCGCGCTCCCTGGTCATCTACGTGCGCAATCAGCAAGTCTACGAAATCAAGCCCGAGCAACTTGAACACAAGGGAGAAGACCTAGTGTGGCGCGAGTCGGACAAACCCGCGAAACCTCTGGCGACATCCGATTGGAGCACGCGCGATATCGGCTCAGCCACTCGCATTCGCGTAAAATTGACCGACGAAGGCCGCTTGATCGAAATTCAAATTCCCCAGCTTCCCGATTTGCGCGGACTCTACTGATCGATGGCCGCGCCCGAACATCCCGACCAGGCCGGAATCCACTCCGGCGCGCTCGATTCCGAAACCATCCGGTCGAGTTCGCTGTACAACGAAGACCTCGCGCCGATTCCTTTGTCGGCCCGCAGTTGGGGCACTTACAACTACGCGGCGTTGTGGATCGCCATGAGCGTCAATATTCCCACCTACATGCTGGCGAGCGGCATGATCGCGGGGGGAATGAGCTGGCGCCAGGCGATTTTCACCGTGTTTCTCGGCAACGTTCTGGTTCTCGCGCCGATGCTGCTCAACGCGCATGCCGGCACGAAGTACGGAATTCCCTTCCCGGTTTTTGCGCGGGCCTCGTTTGGCGTGCTGGGCGCGAACGTTCCGGCGGTGCTGCGCGCGCTGGTGGCCTGCGGATGGTTCGGCATCAATACCTGGATCGGCGGCGGAGCCATCAATGCAATGTTGGTCGTGCTTTTCCCGGCCTGGCGGAATTACGCCGCTGGGGTATGGATTTGCTTTGCTGGGTTTTGGCTGCTGCACGTGCTTGTGATCATGCTGGGGATTCGCACCATTCAATTCCTGCAAGGGGTCACCGCGCCGTTTTTGTTGATCATCGGCATGGCGCTGCTGGCCTGGGCGGTGGTGAAGGCCGGCGGTTTCGGACCCATGCTCTCGACGCCCTCGAAATTCCGGACGTTCGGCGAATTTTTTCATTTTTTTGTGCCGTCGCTGACCGGCGTGGTGGGCTTCTGGGCCACCGTGGCGCTAAACATTCCCGATTTCACGCGCTACGCCCGCAGCCAGCGCGCGCAAATGCTGGGACAGGCGCTTGGCCTGCCCGCAACGATGACGTTCTACTCATTCATCGGAGTCGCGGTTACGTCGGCAACCGCCATTATTTTCGGCCAGGCGATCTGGGACCCCGTGCAAGTCCTTGCGCGGCTGGGCAATCCGTTCGCGGTGGTGATAGCGATGCTGGCGCTGCTGCTGGCCACGCTGAATGTGAACGTCGCCGCCAATCTGGTTTCGCCGTCCAACGATTTTTCCAATCTCTCGCCGCGCCTGATCAGCTTTCGGACCGGCGGCCTGATCACCTGCGTGGTGGGCGTCGTGGTGTTTCAGCCATGGAAGCTGCTGGCGAATTTCAGCAATTATATTTTCGTGTGGCTGGTGGGCTATTCCGGATTTCTCGGGCCCATCGCGGGCGTGATGATTTGTGATTATTTTGTGGTGCGAAAGAAAATCCTGCTGACCGAGGATTTATACCAGCGCGGCGGATTTTATGAATTTTCGGGCGGAGTCAACTGGCGCGCGATTGGGGCGCTCGCTGCCGGAGCAGGCGTAGCGTTCATTGGCTTGATCGTGCCGTCGCTGCGGTCACTGTACGATTACGCCTGGTTCGTGGGATTTGCCGCGAGCTTTATAGTGTACTGGGCGCTGATGAAAAGGCCGAATCAGTAGGACAGGCTTCAGCCTGTCGGTTTTGAATTTCCTTCCCGCGAGCGAAAAACAAACAGGCTGAAGCCTGTCCTACTGCCTCGCCGCGCGCATCTTCCAGCTCTCGAACGGTTTCCCTTCATCAATCTGCCTCATCGAAATGCATTGATCCACGGGGCAAACCAGAGCGCACAGATTGCATCCGACGCACTCGTGCTCGATAATCCGTGGCACGTGCACGCCCATCCCGTTGGGATTCTTTTTCCCGTTGCCGGCAACCGTGTAAGGCTCGATGCACTGGTGCGCGCCGTCTTCGCAGGCCACGTAGCACAATTGGCAGCCGATGCATAGGTCCTGGCGAATGTCCGCGACGATTTTGTAATTCAGGTCCAGGTCGCCCCAATCCTTTATGTTGGGCTCGGCGCGGCCGCGAAAATCTTCCGTCGTGCGGAATCCGTGATCGTCCATGTACCCCGAGAGGCCGTCGATCATGTCTTCCACGATGCGGAATCCGTAATGCATCGCCGCCGTGCAGACCTGCACGACGGAAGCGCCCAGCGCGATGTGCTCGGCGGCGTCATTCCAATATCCCACCCCGCCAATTCCGGCGATTGGAATTTTCACCGCTTTCGCCACGCTCGAAACCATGTGCAGCGCGATCGGTTTGATGGCCGGACCGCAGTAGCCGCCGTGCGCCGACTTTCCTCCCACGTTCGGACGCCCGGAAAGTGTTTCCAGGTCCACGCCCATCAGCGAATTGACGGTGTTAATCAGGCTAACGGCATCCGCCCCTCCCTTTTCCGCCGCGAGCGCCACGCGCGTGACGTCCGTGACATTCGGCGTCAGCTTCACGATCACCGGCGTTTTCGCCGCTTCCTTTGCCCACCCGGTGATCATCTCCGTATACTCGGGCACCTGCCCGACTGACGAGCCCATGCCCCGCTCGCTCATCCCGTGCGGGCAGCCGAAATTCAATTCCAGCGCGTCCGCACCCGCATCCTCCGCGCGGCGCACGAATTCGTGCCAGGTTTCGCGCTTCGATTCCACCATCAGCGACGCGATCACAAGATTCTTCGGATAGCGTTTTTTTACTTCCGCGATCTCCCGGAAATTTTCCTCGGGCGAACGGTCGCTGATCAGCTCGATATTGTTGAAGCCCATCAGCTTCGCGCCGTTGTAGTCGATTCCGCCGTAGCGCGAGGATGTGTTGGTAATCCGTTCGCCGATCGTCTTCCACACCGCGCCGCCCCACCCGGCGTCGAATGCGCGCATCACTTGCCCGGCCGTGTTGGTCGGCGGCCCCGAGGCCAGCCAGAAAGGGTTGGGCGATTCAATGCCGCAGAACTTTACGTGCAGATCAGCCATGATGCGCCTCCGGTGCGATTGCAGTGCCTGGTGACTCGTGATCGGTGATTCGCGATTCGGGCCTTCTCATACTCATCCGTGAATTCATGATTTCTGCCAAGAGCGCCAAGAAAACCAGGCGACTGTGGCTAGCATTCCGACCCATCCGAGAATGCGGAAGGTGGCGCCGATCTGCGTGTCGTGTTGTAGCAATCCCGCATGCGAGAAAAGATAGAACCAGTCGTGGATGACGTCGTCGGAATCGCCAACCGTGAGCAAAGGCAGTTCCTGCGCTCGCGCATCGGCCATGTAAACTCCAATGGGAATAAATTGCTCGAAGAAAAAGAACGCGCAGAAAGCCGTGCCGGGAATCTGCCTCTGGAATGCGAACCAAACCGCCAGAGCAAACGGGACGAACAACTGCAGAAATGTTCCTCCGGCGACAGCCATCCATCCGCCGAACATGCGGAACAGCAGGTGCCCGCCTTCGTGGATGGGAATGAACACCAGGTCGAACAATTGCAGCAGGTGGCCGCTCATGGCCGCGTTTGCCAACAGTAGGACATAGAAATGCAAGCCAGCCCCAGAACGCGTGACCGCGGAATCGGCTGCCCAGGCCTCTTCGAGTGCGTCGAGAAATGGAAATCGTTCGCTGAGCGATTCGGGAATTTCCATGGGAGTTCAATTCTTCCCTGCGAGCGGCGCCCAGAGTTTCCGCAAGCCACGCATCGATGCCGCGCGCGGCGGCCATGCCTTCGGCGACGGCGTCCACGACTTCGCTGCCGCCATTCATGCAGTCGCCGCCGGCAAAATATTTTCGATTGCCGGTCTGGTGCCCGGCGCCGGCGACCACCGTGCCGTTCTTGCGAAGCTCGATTCCCTGCACCGCGCGCAGAAACTCCGTGACCGGCTTCTGTCCCACCGCACGCACCACCATGTCCACTTCTATCGTGAAATGGCTGTCCGGGACGGCCTCGGGCGTGCGCCGGCCGCGCGCGTCGGGCGCGCCGAGTCGCCGTGCGGATGCATTCCAGGCCCGTCACCGCGCCGCTCTCGCCGAGGATGCGCACCGGCTGCGTTTGCCACATAAAGATCACTTCGTCGTTTTTCGCCAGCTCATGTTCGTAGGGAAACGCCGACATTTCCTTCTCGCTTCGCCGGTAAATCAGATATACCGTTTCCGCGCCCAGACGCCGCGCGGCGGTGACTACGTCGATCGCCGTATTCCCCGCGCCGATGCAGGCGATGCGTTTCGCCGATGGAGACATGCGCGAACGGCATCACTTTCGTGCGTTCGATGAATTCCATCGCGCCGCAAACGCCTTCCTGATCCTCGCCGGGAATATCCATGGCCCAGGTCTCGCCAAGCCCCACGCCGATAAAAATCGCGTCAAACTCCTTTTCCAATTGCGCAAAACTTATGTCGCGGCCGATGTCCACTTTTTGTTTGAATTCCACGCCCAGCGATTTCACCATTTCCACTTCGCGCAGCGAATCCTGGACGCGCGTCTTGTACGCGGCGATTCCGTAGGTGCTCAATCCGCCGGGAAGCTCGGCGCGATCGAAGATTGTCACCGCATAACCTTTTTTGGCCAGTTCGCCGCGCACGGAAAGCGACGCCGGGCCAGAGCCAATACACGCCACTCGCCGCCCGTTTGGCGCGCCCGCATGAAACAGGGAAATGTTGCGGTCGAGCACGTGGTCCACGGCGTAGCGCTGCAAGCCGTCCGATCTCGATGGCCTCCTCGCCCTTTCTCGATCCATCACGCATGCGCCCTCGCACAGCGCTTCGGTGGGGCACACGCGGCCGCAAGTCTGGCCCAAAATGTTTGCTTCCAGGATCACGCGGGCCGCGCCGCGCGTGTTCCCCGTCATGATGCGCTTGATGAATCCGGGAACGTCGATGCGCGTGGGGCAGGCGATGGTGCATGGCGCATCGAAGCAATACAGGCAGCGCGCCGCCTCGATCGCGGCCTGGCGCGCGTTCATGCGCGGCGTGATGTCGGCGAAACTTTCCTCGTATTGCTCGGCCGTCAATTTCGGCGCGGTCTTGTGAAGGGGCATGCGCTCACCTCGACTGCGGCAGCTCCCCTGAAATGCATAACCCGGTGGATCTATTCCACCGGGCGTCAGGGCCAGCTTCCAGCGCCATTCTAGCATCGCAGCGCGGATGCAAATGTAAACGAAATTTCGGGAGTGCGGCAAAAGCCGCATCATTGCTTGCGATCAAGGTTGTAGTTGGACAGGCACTCTTGCCCGTCCGGTTTGGCGCGCGGCGATGCAAGTCTGAACCGGACAGGCAAGAGTGCCTGTCCTACCGGGTCCGCCACGCAACTCGCCTCGGTTCATCGAGAATGTTCACCAGGGGCGGATTGACGGCGTTTTTTATTTTTCCGCAGCCTGCTAAGATGCCAGCTTGTTCGCAATCCTTCGCCACCGGGGGAACCATGGGATTTGACACCATCATCCGCAACGGCACGATTGTCACGGCAACCGATACATACGCCGCGGACATTGGCATCACCGGCGGACAAATCACCGCCATTGCCAAGGATCTCCCCGTGGATAACGCCACCAAACTTCTCGACGCCGGCGGTTGCATCGTCATTCCCGGCGGCATCGACGTGCACACGCATCTGGATATGCCTTTCGGAGGCACCACCAGCGCCGACGATTTTGAAACCGGCACGCGCGCCGCGGCGTTCGGCGGCACCACAACGCTGATCGACTTCGCCATCCAGTACAAAGGGCAATCCCTCCGCCATGCGTTTGACACGTGGATGAAAAAAGCCGACGGCAAAGCCGTGGCCGATTACGCGTTTCACTGCATCATCACCGAACTCGGCAAGTCACAGCTGGAGGAAATGGGCGATCTGGTCCGCGAAGGAGTCTCCTCCTTCAAATTGTTCATGGCCTACCCCGGCGTGTTCATGCTCGATGACGCCTCGATTTTTCGCGCCATGCTGCAGGCCGCCAAACACGGCGGCATGATCTGCATGCACGCGGAAAACGGCGGCGCCATCGACGTGCTGGTGCAGCGCGCGCTAGCCGAGGGAAAAACCGCGCCGAAATATCACGCGCTGACTCGCCCGACCACGGCCGAGGGAGAAGCCACCTCCCGTGCAATTGCGCTGGCGGAAATGGCCGGCGCGCCCGTTTACATCGTGCACCTTTCCTGCAATGACGCTCTGGAGAAAGTGCGCGAGGCGCGCGATCGCGGATTGCCGGCGTACGCGGAAACCTGCCCTCAGTATCTTCATCTCTCCTTGGAAAATATGGATGTGCCGGGCTTTGAGGGAGCAAAATACGTCTTCACTCCCCCGCTGCGCGAAAAATGGAATCAGGAAAAACTCTGGCAGGGCCTGGCGCGCGACACGCTCCAAGTTGTTTCCACGGACCATTGCCCGTTCTGTTTCAAGGAGCAAAAAGAAATGGGCAAGGACGACTTCACGAAAATTCCAAATGGTGGGCCGGGCGTCGAGCACCGCCTCAGCCTGATTTATTCCGGCGGCGTGCACGGCGGGCAAATTCTCAGCGAACCGCTTCGTGCAACTGGTCTCGACCGCGCCCGCGAAACTCTTCGGCCTGTACCCGCGCAAAGGCACGATCGCCATCGGCTCCGACGCCGACCTGGTGATTTTCGATCCCAACGCCGAGCAGGTCATCAGCGCCAGCACGCACCACATGCGCGTGGATTATTCGATGTTCGAGGGAATGCGGGTAAAAGGAGTGACAAAAACCGTGCTTTCCCGCGGCCGCGTGATCATCGACAACGGAAACTTTACCGGCAAGGCCGGCGCGGGAGAATTCCTGCGGCGAAAAACGTACGCGGGAAACCCTTCATGAATTCACATCGCTGCCTGACAATTCCTACTCCCGAAACACGCCATACACCCAGGGAATACTGAACTCGCCCTTCTGCATCTGGATGATGATGTCGTCGTGCGGCTGGAAGCGGTCGTAATCGTTTTGATCGACGGCGATGCGCTCCACTCGCCTGCCGTAGCGCCAAGAGGTGACCACCAGGCGGCGGCTTCGCGGCAACCCGCCAGTGGCGAATTTTCCGACCACCGTAGCCGGAATGCGGATGGGACTCGAAGTGTCCAGCTTTCCATTCAAGAACAGCAGCCCCGCGAAAATCCAGGGCACCGGGATCATCCCGAAATAGATCCGCTTCATGACTTCAATTTCCTGGTGCTTGCGCGCGCGGAAGTCGATCCAGTAGCCGAGCGCGAGCGAAAGAAAAAACACGAGTCCCGCGAAAATCAAAATGGAATCGAGTTCCAGCGGGGGAAACACCTGGCTGGCGGCGACGAATACTATAATGCCCACGAGAAATATCGCCGTTCTGCGCACCAACCGCCGCCGCACGACCAACTCGGCCGCGGCGGAAGTCAACCCGCAGGCCAGGCACTGATCCGACGTGCGCTCGGAACCGCAATCCAGGCAGTGTGTCATTTATTAGGCAAGGCCGCTAGAAAGCGTTCGAGCTGTTCTTTGCCGCTCTCCTCTTGAGGAGAGAAGCTGACGGCCATTCCCTTTTCAGGTTCGACGCGCAGAACGGTGCAATCGAGCAGCAGGACTGGTTGCACCGCGAGGCGGCCCACAAATCTCGCGCCCAGCCAGAGCGGCGGCGTCAGCTCAATGAACAAGCCCGAAGGGCCAATGTCACGTACGGTCCCTTGCAGGACGGCGGATCCCCATTCAATCTCAATCTTTCCGCTGAATTTGCGGCGCTGCGTATGGCGGCGCTCCGTCTTGGAGGGCATCTCCGCCAAGGGCGTGGTTGTCATTCGCTTATTCCCCCCGCAGGATGCTAAGTGCCGCATGGCAGGGTGTCAAGTTTGGATTCGGTTTTCAATTCCCTTCCGGTAAGCGCTTATCCAATGAGGTTTTTCTTTCGCCCTGCCGAATCGCCTAGTTTTGTTCCTGGCGATCCCGGCGCGCAAGTTCCTGCTGGAGTTGCTCGCGCACGCCTTCGGAAAGATGTGTCAGGCCGAGCAAATCCTCGATGTCGCGGCGGGGCAGATCCGAAGCAAGAGCGGAGGCGTAGCCAGCCGGAGCGTGAGCATGACGCAACAGTACCACTCTCACGTTGATCAGCTTCGACCATTTGTCGTGCTTTGCGACGCTGGCCACGGTCCGAGCGGAAAGAGATTGCTTGGAAAGCGTCTTCAAAAGCTGGGATTCGTTCAGAAACGGGTTGTCGAGCGCGATGCGCGCCACATTTTCCGGCCCATGCAAGATAAGTCCCGCGGCGATGCGCGCCGAACCCCGCCGGGCCAGCATCAGCCGCTGCCCCAGCGGCAATTGCGGTAATTGCCCCAGCACGCGTTCCTCGGCCAGGCGCCGGAGTTCACCAGAGGAAGTGGGCAGCAGGCTGATGCGCACCAGGTCCATCAAGTGCAAATCGCGCAGCACGCGCACGGCAATCAGGCGCGGCGTGTGCGGATGCGCCGCCAGAGCGCGCCGCACTCGGTAAACTCCCCGCCAAGTTTTTCGCTTGGAGATTTCCTCGATCAGCGTGCCCGGCAGGTCTTTCCGCTCCAGCAGCAGGCACACATGCGTCTCGTCGAAAGACGGATTTTCGATCAGATGGCGGAGTTCCGCTTCGCCGCATGACAGGAGCAGCCCGGGAATATCCTCCAGGAGAGCCGTGCGAAGGTCTTCGGTGCCGGTGCGTTCTTCACCCGCCATGAGTCGCAACTTGCGAGGACGATTCAGCCAGCCGGGCGGCTATGCGCGCCGCGCCGACGGCCGGAGAAATTTCGAGTTGAGAAATTCTTGCGCGCGGAGCGCCGCTGCGCAGGACCGAATCGAGCAGCGCGTCGAGAGTCTGGCACCGCCCGAACACGCCTCCGCATTTCACCAGCAGGAAATTCCTCATCGCGCAATCCCAGCCGGCGCACCACGGTCATGGCCAGATTTCCCAGTCCGATCGCCGCGGTAAACAGGATTTCCTTCGCCGCGCTGTCCTCGGCATTGGCCGCTTCCACAACGGCGGGAAACAGTTTCGGGAAAACATCGTCCGGATTTTTCATGATGCGCTGCATCAGGTCGTCCCAGTCCGGAGTTTCCAGCGCGGCGGGAATCATTTCCGCCAGCAAAGTAACCGGAGCGTCCATATCGCGCGTCCGTGCGACGGCGGCGACGGCGCGCCGGCCAATGTCATAAGCGCTTCCTTCGTCCCCGATGCGCGGCCCGTACCCGCCGGACCGCGCTGTCTCGCCTTTGGCATTTCGCCCGTAGGCCGCCGATCCCGTCCCGGCAATCAACACGACTCCGGGGCCGGAACCCGCCGCGGCCTCCAGCGCAATTTCATGGTCCGTGGTAACCTTCACTACCGCGTGCCAGAATTCATGCGTAAGGAAAACGATCATGCGGCGGACGACGGTTCGTTGGCCTGCGCCTGCAAGCCCCGCACACACGCCGGTCACGTCGCCCGGCTGCAGGTTCGCGGCGCGAAGCGCTTCGGCGGCTGCCTGGCCGAGCGAAACAAACGCGGCATCGAACCCTGTGCGAAGCGCGTTCGCGGGCCCGCCGCGCCCGGTGCTGACGATCTCCTGCGCCGCATTCAACACGACGCAGTCCGTCTTCGTGCCCCCGCCGTCAAATCCCAACCAATACGCCATGTTCCCTCGTTGCTTGCCTGACTGCCGTTCTCCGCAGGCGCGCTTGACGCCGCCTGCATGCGCCCCTATGATCGCCACGCCCGCGTCATGCGCCTGACTTCTCTGGACCTCATCCTGATCGCCGTTTATCTGGCCGGAATCACTGCGTTCGGTATCGCGCTGCGCAGAGGCCAGAGCACAGTCCGCGACTATTTCCTTGGCGGCCGCACGGCGCCCTGGTGGGCCCTGGCGTTTTCGATTGTCGCCACGGAAACTTCCACGCTCACCATTGTCGGCACGCCGGCGCTGGCCTTCGCCGGCAACCTGACATTCCTGCAACTGGTGCTCGGATACCTCGCGGGCCGCGTGGTGATTGTACTGGTTTTCCTGCCCCGCTACTTCCGGGGAGAATATTATACGGCGTATCAGTTGATGGAAAGGCGTTTTGGCTCAAAGATAAAGGCGGTGGCGGCCAGCACGTTCCTGGTCACACGCGCGCTGGCCGAGGGCGTGCGCATCGCCGCGATCGGCTTCGTCATCAAGGCCGCATTTGGCACCGGGCAGCGCACTTCGGTCCTGCTGATCGTGGCTCTGGTGCTGGTGTATACCTTCGAGGGCGGGATGAAAGCCGTGATCTGGACGGACGTTGTCCAGTTCCTGCTCTATTTTACGGCCTCAATCGCCTCCTTCTTTCTTCTGCTGCATGCCATTCCTGGAGGATGGGCCACGGTAGTTCATGCGGCCTCGGCCACGGATAAATTCCGCCTGTTCGATTTCTCTTTCAGTTTTACGAACCCCGCCAAGACCTACACGTTCTGGTCCGGCATGATCGGCGGGACATTTCTAACCATGGCGAGCCACGGAACCGACCAGACCATCGTGCAGCGCCTGCTGGCCGCAAAATCCGAGCGCGAGAGCAGGATTGCGCTGCTGGCCAGCGGCGGGATTATTCTTTTCCAGTTCGCGTTATTTTTAGTCCTGGGCGTGATGCTCTACGCCTGGCACGGAGCACCCGCGATCCATCCGGGACAAAGTTACGACGCCGTGCTCCCCGATTTCATCGTGACCGCGATGCCCTCGGGGATGCGGGGCTTGATGATCGCCGCGATTCTGGCCATCGCCATGTCAAACGCCAGCGGTTCGCTCAATTCCCTGGCCGCGTCCAGCGTCCTCGATTTTCAGCAACTGCGCGGGAACGATTTGCAGGCAGTTGAGGAGGACACGGCGCGCCCAGGAAATCAAATGCCGGCGCCAGCGAACGCGCCACGCAATTATCTCCGCTTCTCGCGCGGTGTAACCCTGGTGTGGGGCGCCATTCTCGCCGTTCTCGGCACACTCAATTGGGGCCCGATGCTCGAAGCAGGTTTAACGATTGCTTCAATCACATTCGGTATTCTTCTGGGGCTTTTCCTGCTGGCTTTCCTGTTGCAGCGGGCGACTGCCACCGGGGTACTTATTGGAATGTTCGCGGGGCTTGCTGGGATTCTGTACATTCATTTCCGCACGCCCCTGCTTTGGACTTGGTACGTACCGGCCGGCACGCTCATCACCTTTGTCGCGGGAGCGATTGGAAGCCTTTTGTAGCACAGCCACTCTTGGCTGTGTGGTTTTGTAAGCTTCCCCAACGCCGCCAACCGAACCAAACCCACATAGCCAAGAGTGGCTGTGCTACTTCTGCTCATATATCAAATATTTCGCGCGCATCCTGCGGAATTCCGCGAGGTCCTTGTCCCAACCCGCGACAATCGCGGCGGGAGCATCGCCGTTCTTGAGCCGCTCGATCGTCGCCGCGTTTCCCACCAAGGCGATCGTTTTCGCCGCGTCGAACTTGCCGGGATAAAGTCTTACGAGCGCGGCGGCAATCTCAATCCCCATGCGCATAGACTGAAACGCACCCCGATCGGTTACCGCCACCCGAACGCCCTGGCACAATTCTCCCTTGTACAGCCCTGAATCCGGCGTGAAACGGTCCGCTTCGAACCGCACGCCGGGAATCGCCCGCGCGTTCAACGCCTCCGCAAATTCCTCGGCCCGAATCCATGGCGCGCCCACGCGTTCCAGCGGCTTGTCGGTTCCGCGTCCAACCGATACCCCGCCAGCTTGCAGAATTTCGAGGCCCGGATAAAGGATTCCAGCCCCACTGGAACGCAAATTAGGCGATGGATTCACCCACGGCAGTCCGGTCTGGTCAAAATATTCGCCCCTTTGCCAATTCTCCATTCGAATGATGCGCAAGACGACGCCAATCTTTTTTTCCACGTTGAACATCTTGGCCATTTCGCCCAGCGTCATGCCCATCCGCACTGGCATGGGAAAATAGGCGGTAAAACTCGTAAGGCTGCGATCGAGCATGGGGCCTTCGATCCGCTCGCCGCCGAGCGGATCGGGCCGGTCGAGCACGTAATACGCAAGGTGGTGCGCCGCCGCAGCTTCCATCGTGTAGCCCATGGTGGTGACGTACGTGTAAAAGCGCACGCCGGCGTCCTGAATATCGAAGACCAACGCGTCCAGGCCCGCGAGCATCGCGTCGGTCGGCCGTTCGGTATCGCCGTAGAGGCTGTAGACGGGCAGGCCGGTGGCCGCATCGGTGGTGGACGAAACGCGCTCATCGGCGACGCCGCGAATTCCGTGCTCCGGGCTGAACAGCGCCACCAGCTTCACGCCCGGCGCGTGTGCCAGCAGATCGATCGTGCTGCGTCCGTTGCGGTCGACGCCCGTCTGATTGGTGATCAATCCGACGCGCTTCCCTTTGAGCGGCGCAAAATCCTGCGCCTCCAGCGCGTCAATCCCGGTAAGCGTGTGTTCCGATGCGAAAGCAGGAAGGGCAATCCACAGATGAACACAGATAAACCCTGACAAGAGAAAAAGATGGTTCAGGGGATTGAGGATTCGCGAGTGGGGGTGCCTTTTCATGGGCGTGTTATAGGATACTCACAACCCCGCTTCAAGCTTCCACGCATTTTGCTTCCTGTTTTCATGAGACTAAATGCACGTTTCTCACTCCGCGTCCATGGTTTCCACTCAACACGGTTCAGGTCGGTTCTTATCGGCCTTTATCAGTGTTTATCTGTGTCCATCTGTGGATTGATTCGGGTTTGTCAGCCCCCCGCGCGGGTGCTATAAATAATTGCAGCATGCAGGCGACAATTCTGGAATCCGCGCGATGCGAAAAATAAGCCGCTGGATTCCGCTGCTCGTTGCACTCCTAATGGCGACCACAAGCCGCACGCAAAAACCTCCGAGCAAGGCCGCCGCGGCGTCCCCGGCAAAACTTTCTCCCGAATCCGAACGCTGGGTCGCGCAAACCCTGAAGAAAATGACGCTCGACGAAAAAATCGGGCAAGTCTTCGCCGTGTGGGCCTACGGCTCGTTCATGTCCACCGAGAGCCCGGACTACCGAGACCTGCTTCATGACGTCGAGCAAAATCATATCGGCTCGTTCGCCATTCAGACGCAAGGCTCGCCCCTGGGCATCGTTCGCAGCCAAGTGTATCCCACGGCCGTGCTGGTCAACACGCTGCAAAGCCACGCCAAGGTTCCGCTGCTGGTGGCCGCGGATTTCGAGCGCGGCACGTCCATGCGCGTCGAGGAAGGCTCGTCGTTCCCTCATGCCATGGCCGTGGCGGCCACGGGACGCCCCGAAGACGCCTACACCATGGGCAAGATTACGGCGCTCGAGGGAAAAGCCGTGGGAGTTCCCTGGATTTTTGCGCCGGACGCGGACGTGAACAGCAACCCCGAGAATCCGATTATCAACACGCGATCGTTCGGCGAGGATCCCGCGCGCGTCTCGGAATTTGTCGCCGCCTTTATTCGCGGCGTCGAGGAAAACGGCGGCCTGGCCACTGCCAAGCATTTTCCCGGCCATGGCGATACCAGCACCGATTCGCATCTCGATCTGCCGACCGTCACCAGCGACCGCGCGCATCTGGAGAGCGTCGAGCTGGCGCCGTTTCGAGCGGCCATTGCCGCCGGCACGAGCACGATCATGACCGGCCACCTCGCCGTGCCCGCGCTCGAACCCAATCCCGATCTGCCGGCCACGATGTCTCCCAGAATTTCCACCGACCTGCTTCGCACGCAAATGGGTTTTCAAGGCCTGGTTGTAACCGACGCGCTCGACATGGGCGGCGTGACGGTCCGCTACCCGCCCGGCGAAGTCGCGGTGCAATCCATTCTGGCGGGCGCCGATGTTCTGCTCGTGCCGCCGGTGCTGGATGCCGCGCTCGCGGCGGTGCGCGACGCTGTCGCGTCCGGCCGCATACCGATGTCGCGCCTGGATGAAGCCGTGACGCGCGTGCTTCGCGCCAAAGCCAAGCTTGGCCTGAACAAATCGAAGCTCGTGGACCTGGACGCGCTCGCCGCAAAATTCGACCGCCCGGAATTCGATCGCGCCGCGCTCGATATCGCCGATCGCGGCGTCACGCTGCTGCGCGACGACCAGCATATTCTGCCGCTCGATGCGACGAAGCCCCAGCGCGTTCTGCTGGTCGGCATTTCCGGAGACAACGATCCCTACCCCGCCGGAAACCTGGAAAATGAAATTCGCTGGCGCGTGGATTCGCTCACTTCGCTGCGCATGGACACGCGATTTGTGCGCGCGGACATGGTCAAGCTTCCTTCACCCGACACTTACGATGTCGCCATCGCCGCCGTTTACGTTCGCGTCGCCGACCGCAAAGGCAGCATCGGCCTGCCCGACGACGAAGCAGCCGTGGTCGATCGCCTGCTCGCCGCCGGAAAACCCGTAGTCGTCGCCTGCTTTGGCAGTCCGTATCTGGCCGAGCGCTTCCCTGCCGCGAAAACGTGGATCGCCGCGTTCAGCACCGTGGACGTTGCGCAGCGGGCCGTGGGCCGCGCGATCTTCGGGCAGACAGCCGTCGGAGGCCGCTTGCCCGTGAATATTCCGGGAGTCGCGCCGCTGGGCGCGGGGCTGAATCTGCCCGCAAATCCGATGGAATTGCGCGAAGCCGACGCAGAAATCCGAAACTAAATTGCAGCCCGCGTACGACGTGCTCAATCGCGCCGTCGCCGATCATGCGTTTCCGGGCGGCGTGCTTGCAGTGGGTTACCGCAACGAACTGGTTGTGCACGAATTCGGCCGGCAGACGTACGACGCGAAATCGCCCGCCGTGAACGTGGACACGCTTTACGACGCGGCTTCGCTCACCAAACCGGTCGTGACCGCAACACTCGTCGCCATGCAAGTGGAAGCGGGCCGCATCGCTCTGGATTTGCCCGTGGCGCGCTACGTCCCCGAGTGGAATTCCGGGCCCGAATCCCGAATGGCGCAAGACGGTGACCATCCGCCACCTGCTCACGCACTCTTCCGGCCTGCCCGCGCACAAGGATTATTTCCTCACGCTGCATTCCCAGCGCGAAATCGTCGCCGCCATTTGCCGGGAGCCCCTGGAATACGCGCCGGGATCCAAGACGATCTACTCCGATCTGGGATTCATCCTGCTCGGCGAAATTCTCCAGCGCGCCACGGGAAAAACCGTCGAAGAACTGGCGCGCGAGCGCATTTTCGCGCCGCTCGCAATGACGAATACCTTTTTCAATCCGGCGAAATCACTCGCCGCGCGCATCGCCCCCACGGAAAACGACGCGACGTTCCGCAAGCGCCTGCTGCAAGGCGAAGTGGACGACGAAAACGCCTTCGCCATGGGCGGCGTCGCCGGACACGCGGGTATGTTTTCGACCGCTTCCGACCTTGCGGCCTTCTGCCAGATGCTGCTCAACGGCGGCATCTACGATCACCAGCGCCTGCTGACTCGCGCCACGATCTCGCAATTCACCGCGCCGCAGCCGCTGGCCGCCGGCACGCGCACGCTGGGCTGGATGACGCCCACTCCAAACTCCTCGAGCGGCCGCTATTTTTCCGCGCGCAGCTTCGGCCATCTCGGCTTTACCGGAACGTCCATCTGGATCGATCCCGACCGGCAACTGTTCGTCATTCTTCTCACCAACCGCGTGAATCCCACGCGCGATAACGACAAAATTACCGCCGTGCGTCCGGCCGTGCATGACGCGGTGATCGAGGCGCTGGGCCTGGCTGCTCGATAGTCTCCAGTAGGACAGGCTTCAGCCTGTCGGGTTTGATTGACGGCGATCATAATCAAAACCCAACAGGCTGAAGCCTGTCCTACCTAAACCCCCTTACTAACTAAGCGATTCTGCGACGATTCCCCGCAGCGAAATACTTGCGCGCATGCGATGATGGATGGCGAAGCATGGCCAGAAAAACTCCGAAACGCGACCGAACAGCGCAATCCCCGCACGCGCGGACTTTCCGCAAAATCCGCGCTGGAAATTGTGCGCGCGATTCATCGCGAAGACGCCTCGGTCACCAAAGCCGTGGCCAAAGCCCTGCCCGCCATTTCGCGCGCCGTCGAAGCCCTGGTTCATGCACTTAATTCCGGCGGGCGTATTTTTTACATTGGCGCGGGAACCAGCGGCCGCCTCGCGGCGCTCGATGCGGCGGAACTTCCACCCGACCTTTGGCACCTCCCCGCGTTTGGTCCAGGCCGTAATCGCGGGAGGCCGCCGCGCGCTCACCCATGCCGTGGAGGGCGCGGAAGACGACCGGGCGCAAGGCGCGCGCGACCTTGCCGCCCGAGGCCTCGGCCCGAAAGATGCTGTCGTGGGCATTGCCGCAAGCGGTTCCACGCCCTATGTCCTGGGAGCACTCGAATTCGCCAACCGCAAGGGTTGCGCGACGGTGGGAATCACGTCGAATCCCGGGACGCCGATCACGCGCCTGGCTCGCATCGGCATCGTCACTCCCACCGGTCCCGAAGCCATTACCGGATCGACGCGCATGAAAGCCGGCACGTCCCAGAAAATGGTCCTTAACATGCTCTCTACCGCGACGATGATTCGGCTGGGCCGCGTGGTGGACAACTGGATGATTGGCGTGGCCTTGACCAATCGTAAGTTACGGGAACGAGGCCTGCGGATCCTGATCGAGGCTTCCGGAGCCACCGTGGCTGATGCGACACGCGCCCTGCGTCTTTCCGGACACGACATGGGCGTCGCGTTCATTATTCTAAAGACAGGAGCAAGCGCGCAACAGGCCAGGCGGCGATTGCGCGATACCCACGGAAATGTCCACGACGCTATCCAATCTGCAAAACAAGGCGCAAGCGGCGCCAGGCGCACAAGAGGCGCAATCCCGACACATGGATAAACTGCTGATCGAAGGCGGAAGGCCGCTGGAAGGATCGGTGCGCATCAGCGGGGCGAAGAATGCCGCGCTGCCGGCGATGGCCGCGGCGCTGCTCACCAGCGACCGCGTGGAACTGACCAACGTGCCGCACGTGCGCGACATCATCACCATGGGCAAGCTGCTGGCGCATATGGGCGCCATTGTCGAGACGCCCGAACTGCCGCCCACCTCCATGACCATTCAGGCCGAGCAGGTCAACGGCGCCGAAGCTCCCTACGAACTGGTGCGCACCATGCGCGCCTCGATCCTCACGCTGGGGCCGCTGGTCGCGCGCACGGGTTCCGCGCGCGTCTCCCTGCCGGGAGGCTGCGCGATCGGCGCGCGCCCCGTGGACCTGCACCTGAAGGCGCTCGAACAAATGGGCGCGGAAATCGGCACCTCGCACGGCTACGTGGAAGCGCGCGTCCCGGGCGGAGGCCGCTTGCCCGGCGGAAACGTTTTCTTCGATAAGATCACCGTCACCGGCACGGAAAACGTGCTGATGGCCGCGGCCCTGGCCGAGGGCGAAACGACACATCGGCAACGCCGCGCAGGAGCCGGAAATCACCGACCTCGCCGACCTGCTCATCAAGATGGGCGCGGATATCGAGGGCGCGGGAACGTCCACGATTCGCGTGCGCGGAAAAGAACAGCTCTACGGCGCGACGCACCGCGTGATTCCCGACCGCATCGAAGCCGGCACGTTCCTGGTGGCCGGAGCCATCACCAACGGTTCGCTGGAGCTGACCTATTGCGAGCCCGAACACCTGCGCTCGATCATCGCCAAGCTGCGCGAGACCGGCGTCGAAATCCGCGAAACCGCTCCCGGCACATTGTCCGTGCGCGGCGCAAGAAAGCTGATCGCCGCCGACGTGCGCACCGAGGAATATCCCGGCTTCGCCACCGACATGCAGGCGCAGTTCATGGCCCTGGCAACGCAGGCCAAGGGCACTTCGGTGATCACCGAAACCATTTTTGAGAACCGTTTCCTGCACGCCAGCGAAATGATTCGCATGGGCGCCAACATTTCCATCGAAGGCCGCCGCGCCGTGGTCCACGGCCCCAGCGAGCTTTCCGGCACCGGCGTGATCGCATCCGACCTGCGCGCCAGCGCTTCCCTGGTCCTGGCCGGACTGGTCGCCAAGGGCGAAACCCTGATCGACCGCGTCTACCACATCGACCGCGGCTACGAGCGCATCGAGGAAAAACTCTCCTCGGTCGGCGCGCGCATTCGGCGAGTGCAGTAGGACAGGCTTCAGCCTGTCTGGTTTAGTCTCGCCAAGCGCCACATGCTGAATGCACTGAACAAAATCTAAACCAGACAGGCTGAAAGCCTGTCCTACAAAAAAACGGGGAGGCGATTACTCGCCTCCCCGATTCTGTTACGTTTCCGATCTTCAGCTAGCCTGGCGGCAGCACGCGATCCGAGCGATCGCTCGCCCTTAGTCCTGCCCGCCGGCCGCTTCCTTCATCTGTTTTTCGCGCGCTTCGCGCAAAATCGCTTTGCGCGAGAGGCGGATCTTGTTGCCCTCGATGGCCAGGACCTTGACGAGCACCTGGTCGCCCAGCTTCAGTTCGTCGCGGACGTCGCGGATGCGCTGCTCGGCGATTTCGCTGATGTGCAGCAAGCCGTCGGTGCCGGGGAAGATTTCGACGAACGCGCCGAAATCCGCCAGACGCACGACTTTGCCGAGATAGGTCTTGCCGATTTCGGCGGAAGCCGTGACATCGCGAATCATGGCCAACGCGGAGTCGGCGGCCGTGCCGTTGTTGGCGAACACGTGCACCTTGCCGTCGTCCATCACGTCGATCTTGACGCCGGTGGCCTCGATGATCGAGCGAATCTTCTTTCCGCCCGGCCCGATGAGGTCGCGAATCTTGTCCACGGGGATCTGGAGCAGATAGAGCCGCGGGGCGTAGACCGACATCTTGCCGCGCGCCTCCGCAAGCGTCTGGTCCATGATGTCCAGAATGTGCAGACGGGCGCGGCGAGCCTGCTCGAGCGCCTGCCGCATCAGAGGCACGCTGACGCCGCCGACCTTGATGTCCATTTGCAGGGCGGTGATTCCAGCGCGCGTTCCGGCAACCTTGAAGTCCATGTCGCCGTAGTGATCTTCGGCTCCGGCGATATCGGTCAGCACGGCGGCCTTGTCGCCTTCGACGACCAGTCCCATGGCGATGCCCGCGCACGCCGCGCGAATCGGCACGCCCGCATCCATCAGCGAGAGCGAACCGCCGCAGACGGTGGCCATCGACGAGGAACCATTCGATTCCATGATGTCCGAAACCAGGCGCATGGCGTAGGGGAAGTCGGCCTCGGGCGGAAGCAGGTTGAGCAACGCGCGTTCGGCAAGCGCGCCGTGCCCGATTTCGCGGCGGCCCGGCCCGCGCAGGAATTTCACTTCGCCGACCGAAAACGGCGGGAAGTTGTAGTGCAGCATGAAGCGCTTGAAGGATTCTTCCTCGAACAGCAGGTCGAGGCGCTGCTTGTCTTCCTTCGTGCCCAGCGTGGTCACGGCCAGCGCCTGGGTCTCGCCGCGAGTGAAGAGCGCCGAACCGTGCGCCCTGGGCAACACGCCCACTTCGCAGGTGATGTCGCGAATTTCATCGAAGGCGCGGGCGTCCGGACGCCGGTTGTGGTGCAGGATGTCGTCGCGGAAATAATTTTCGCGCAGGCGCTCGAAGGCGCGCATGGCCAGCGTGCGCTTTTCCTCGTCCTCTTCCGGAATCGATTCCTTGATCGCTTTCTTCACTTCGTCGATGCGGTGGTAGCTTTCCTTCTTGGGATATTTCTTGGTGTCCAGCGCGTCGTGCAGCTGCGCGCCGAACTTCTGCTCGATTTCCTTGGCCAGGGCCTCGTCAAACGGCAAGCGGCGCAACGGTGACCTTGTTGGGCTTGACCTTGTCGTGCAGTTCGCGGATGGCCGCGATGATGTGCTTGATCTGGTCGTGCCCGAATTGCAAGGCTTCGGCGACCTGATCTTCGCTCACTTCCACCGCGCCCGCCTCGATCATGACGATGGCCTGTTCGGTGGCCACCACGATGATGTTCAGCAAGCTCGTCTTCTGCGCGGCCACGGTCGGGTTGGCGACCAGTTTTCCATCGACCAGTCCCACGCGCACCGCCGCCACCGGCGTGGTGAACGGCAGGTCGGAAATAAACGCCGCCGCCGACGCGCCCGTGATCCCGATCATGTCCGGATCGTTTTCGCTGTCGGCCGAAAGCACCATGGCCACGATTTGCGTTTCATTGCGCCACGCTTCCGGGAACAGCGGGCGCAGCGGGCGGTCGATCATGCGCGAAGTCAGAATTTCGCGCTCCGAAGGGCGCCCTTCGCGCTTGAAAAAGCCGCCGGGAATTTTTCCGGCCGAATACGTGTACTCGCGGTAGTCCACGGTGAGGGGAAGAAAATCGCGGTCATTCGCCTTGGTGTCCATGCAGGCCGTGACCAGCACGACGGTATCGCCGTACCGCGCCAGGACCGAGCCATTGGCCTGCTTTGCAATTTTTCCGGTCTCCAGAGTCAGCGTTCGTCCGCCGACCTCGACCGTTACGATGTGGGGAGCTGGAGCTGCTTGCGACATATCCTGAGTTCCTTTCGCTTTTCCGCCGCGCCCCGAACCATCGGGGATCGCGCGTGCGGATGGATGCTACGAGTGCGGGAGAAAGACTTCCCGTTTTGTTTGGAAGAGAGTGACGATTTGCAAGCCGGGCCCAAGTAGAGACCCGCTGCGAGAGGATTTCCGGAGATTGCCTGTAAAAAAAGCGGCCAGGCCTGAGGGCCCAAAAGCCGCCTAGAAAGCTCCAGGACTCCGCGAAGGCTCGGAGATGTCGTTGCCGTCGAAACCACCCCGCGCCTGCAGGGCGGTTACTTGCGCAAACTGAGGCGCTCGACAATATCGCGATACCGATCCGGGTCTCGACGGTTGAGATAATCCAACAGCCGGCGGCGCTTGTTGACCATCATGATCAAGCCGCGTCGCGACGCATGGTCCTTCAGGTGCGACTTCAGATGCGTCGTCAAATAGTTGATGCGCTCGCTGAGCAGCGCGATCTGAACTTCCGGCGAGCCTGTATCCTTCACATGCGCCCGGTACTGCTCGATCAACATTGACTTGGCTTCTCTCAAATCGCCCTCTCCGCCGAACCCATTCATTTTCTCTCTCGTTTCGTCTTCTCTTCGACCTTAGGAGACTATCACACGCCCCCGCCAACATGCAAAATGTTTATGTCGAGAAAGTAGGACAGGCTTCAGCCTGTCGCTTTTTGGTTTGCAATTCAAACCCGACAGGCTGAAGCCTGTCCTACCAATATTCACTTCGCGCGAATCAGCGACAGGAATTCCTCGCGCGTCTGCGCATTCTCCCGGAACGCGCCCAGCATGGCGCTGGTCACCGCCTGCGAATTCTGCTTTTCCACGCCGCGCATCACCATGCACATGTGCCGCGCCTCGATCACCACGCCCACGCCCAGCGGATTGATCTTCTGCTGGATGGCGCTGGCGATCTGGTTGGTCAGCCGCTCCTGAATCTGCAGCCGCCGCGCGAACATGTTCACCAGCCGCGGAATTTTGGATAGCCCCACCACTTTCTTGTCCGGAATATAGGCCACGTGGCACTTCCCGAAAAACGGCAGCATGTGATGCTCGCACATGCTGTACACCTCGATGTCCTTGACCAGCACCATCTGGTCGTAGCACACGCTGAACATCGCTCCGTTCAGCACTTTTTCCTGATCCTGCTGGTAGCCGCTGGTCAGAAAGCGCAGCGCCTTCTCAAACCGCTCGGGAGTCCGCCGCAAGCCGTCGCGGTCCGGGTCTTCGCCAATCATTTTCAGAATGCGCCGCATGAGGTCCGCGATGGTTTCGGATCCTTCCGGTGTTCCCGGCTCGGTCAATTCCAGTTCTTCGATCTGCTTCATTTTTGTGGCCGCTTTTTCGGTCATTGGAGGCTCCCGTCCGTTTCTCCCAGGTATTCAAAACTGTTCCGGCCGGTCTCTTCCAGGCGCACGCGCTCGAGTTTCGCCGCGGGAAAAGCGCGCAGGCGGTTGAAAATCTCGATGCAGAGATTTTCCGTGGTCGGCACGTGCTCGCGAAACTCGGCCACCTCTTCATTCAAGTATTTATGATCGAACGGCTCGATCACTTCGCGGCCGACGAACGCGTCGAGGTCGCCCAGATTCGCGATCATTCCCGTCGCCGGATCGGTGGGCCCGGAAACGGCGACTTCCACCACGTAGTTGTGGCCGTGCCCGTACGGATTGTTGCATTTTCCGTAGATGCGCTGATTTTCCGCCTCGTCAGTTGCGCGCTGTGCAGCCGGTGCGAGGCGCAAAAAGCGTAGCGCCGCGTCAGTTGGATCTTCATTGCCGCGCTCCCGTGGCTTCGCCGGTCCCGTTCCGGCGCTGTTGCCTTCGCCATAGCAATCGACAAACAGATCGGGCGTTTCGTACAGCCGCACGCGATGCAGTCTTCCGCGCGTGATCTTCGGCTCGAGCAGCCGCCAGATGACCGCCGCGATGTTTTCGCACGTCGGAATCTGCCCCGCCAGTTCCGGCACTTCATAATTCAGGAAGCGATGGTCCATCCGGTCGCTGACTTCGCGCTGCAAAATCTCCTTCAGTTCCTTCAGGTCCAGCACCATTCCGGTGGCCGGGTCCGGCTCGCCCGCCACGGTCACTTCGAGCACGTAATTGTGCCCGTGCCCATGCGGGTTATTGCACTTCCCGAAGACGCGCCGGTTCTCCTCGGCCGAAAACGCCGGATTGTGGTAGAGATGCGACGCCGAAAACTCGATTTTGCGTGTCAGATAAACCATAATGGTCTTGGAGGTCGGCTGCAAATTCCTGCTGGGCTGAACGAATCAAAGGCTTCGATCAATCACGCACCCGATTACGAATCGCAACTCACGAGTTACCATTCGCCAATTCACGGCATCACGTCAACGTTTCACGGAATACTCCCGGCCCTTCCACGCGACGCTTCCCTGCACATAGAGCCGCTCCGAGACCAAAAGCGCCGCCGCGTACATCGCCACCGCAGGCAAATAGTATAGGGCAAAGGACGCCGGAAAACGATTTCGCCGCAGTTTCGCCGCATAAGCGGCGTGCCGCCCGGCCAGCAGCACCAACCCAACCGCACCCACAGATTAGATGCAGCGGCGTGAGCAGAAGTAGCAGCAAAGGTATCCACGGCACAATCGATCGCAGTTCCCGCCCCACGGCCCGGGAAGTGCCGCACATCAAGGGAAACAGGTTCTTCGTCCAGCCTTCCCACATCGCGCCAAACGTCCGATACATCCGCACGCGCATGATCCCGTGTCCCGACGCGAAATGCAGCCGTACGCCGGCCTGCTTGGCCAGTTGCGCCAGCGCCACGTCTTCCAGCACTTCTCCCGCAACGGCTTTGTGGCCTCCGATGCGCTCGTAATCCGCGCGCCGGATCATCAGGATATTGCCCGCTGGCCGCCGCCGCGGGCGATTCCGGATCGTTCACCGCATCGTAGGAAAATTTCTGCGCGAGCCGGACATAAATAAACGGAATCAGCGCGCGTTCCCACCAGGTCCGCGTTTCCTGTTCGGGCGAATAAGACACCAGCCCCGCTCCGCTCGCCGCCGCATCGGCCAGCGCCCGCGCCGTCGAGCCCGGCAGATGCACTCCATCCGCGTCCGTGAACAGCAGCCATTCGCCGGTCGCCTCGCCGCGCCCCCAGCGAAACCGCGTAGTTCTTCCCCACCCAGCCGGCCGGAATTTCCTGCGTTTCCAGAACGCGCAATTGCGCGAACCGCGAAGAAAGTTTTTCGAGCGCGGCGCCCGTGCCGTCGGTCGATTGATCGTTTATGACGAAAATCTCGCCAATTTCCGGCTGCGCCGCCAGCGATTCGACCGCCGCCGCAATCGTCGCCTCTTCATTGCGCGCCGGCATAATCGCGGAAACTGTCGTTTGGGGAGTCATCGATGTTGGTGGCACAGGCTTCAGCCTGTGCGGGTTTCAAGTAGCACAGCCACTCTTGGCTGTGGGGTTTCGTAGGCCTCACATGACGCGCCGGGTCCGTTCACGATGTGCCAAAACCACACAGCCAAGAGTGGCTGTGCTACTTACACCAATTCGCCTCGCGCGAACCACGCCGAAGCAGGTATTATATAGGGGCCGGAGCGAAAACATTGAAGCATAAGATTCTGGGCCCCATCGGTCTGACCTTTGCCGCCATCATTCCTGGGCGCGTTCGCCTTCCCCAGCTATCGCCAGGGCGAAGCGAGCCTCGCCGGCCGCAGAGCCAAAGATTTCCAGATGCAGATTCCGGGCGCGTCGCATCTCTCCGACCTGCGCGGCAAGGTCGTCATCCTGAATTTCTGGGCTTCCTGGTGCCCGCCGTGCCTGGAAGAAACCCAATCGCTGAACCAGCTGCAGCAGGCCATCGGCCAAAAGGGCGGCGTCGTCCTGGGCATCAGCGTGGATGAAGATAACGAAGCCTACAAAAAATTCCTGGTCGACAATCACGTCATCTTCCCCACCTACGATGACATGACCAAAAAAACCGCCACCGATTACGGCACGTCCATGTTCCCGGAAACGTATTTCATCGACCGCGAAGGCCGCCTGGCGCGCAAAGTAGTAGGCCCTCAGGACTGGCAGTCTCCCGAGATCATGCAGTCCATCGACATCCTGCTGAAACAGAACTAAATTCTTTCAGCCTTCAATCAAGGCGGGAGATTTGAACCCAAACCTTGCCCTCCGAAATTCCAAGGAGGAAACATGTCCGCTGTAAAACTGGAAGACGCCCGCCGAATCATCGCCGCGGCCGAGAAGAAAGCGAAAGAAATCGGCCAGCCCATGAATATCGCCGTGGCCGACGAGGGCGGCACATCGTGGCGCACTTGACGGATGGATGGCGCGTGGCTCGGAAGCATCGATATTTCCATGAAGAAGGCCTACACCTCGCGCGCCTTCGATATCACCACGAAAGATCTGGCGAGTCGATTCCCAGTCGGGCGGACAGTTTTTCGGAATTCACGCCTCCAACGACGGAAAGATCATGATTTTTGCCGGCGGGATTCCTCTGAAAAAGGAAGGAAAAGTTGTTGGCGCGATCGGCGTGAGCGGCGGATCGGGCGATCAGGACCATGCGGTCGCCGAAGCTGGAGCCGCCGCTTATTAACCGACGGTTCTCTCGAAAAGCGAGATGAAAGCACCGCGCCCTTCCGCGCTCCAAGGACGGGGTGCTCGAATCATGCCAAAATCCTTGCACTGAGCTAAGTCCCTTGCACTACCCGCCCGGCGTCGGCTCGGCCGTCGCATTCGCTCCCGGACAATTTGGATTCGCTTTGCCGGGCATCATTTGCATCATCTTGCCTTGCTGCATCATGTGGCTGCGCATCTGTTCGAGCAGCGCCTGATGTTCCGCTAGTTTGGACTTCAACGCCGCCGGATCCTTCTCGCTTGGATGGCCTTCATGCTCTGCATCAGCTTGTTCATGAGCGTGGTCATTTGCTGGTGGTGAGTGGCCATCTGGCCCATCATCATGGGCATGCCGCCGCCCATCATTCCCTGGCCTTGCCCCATCATCCTTGCCCTGGCCCATCATTCCCTGCCCCCATCATGCCTTGGCCCCTGGCCCATCATGCCCTGATTCTGCTGGCATGGAGTGGTCTGGCCCTGCTGGGCCTGGCCCGGTGACGTTTGCTGCGGCAGCGCCCTGATCCGAAAGCCAACAAGCCGGCACCAGTAAAGCGCCGGTGAGAATTTTGGTTTTCATGGTGACCCCCTGCTTTGCTTCCGCTTGTTGCGCCACTCGAAGCGGCGCGATTCCCAACTCGACGGGTCCGAAATTTCATCGCACGGACCCAAAATCATTCTCGCAGAGCGTGCCGGCGCGTTCCGTGCCGCGTGTCACTCCCGGATTGTGATCCACGACACACGGAGCTTTGCGCGAAGCAACGGAATGGAAATGATGGTCTCGCGAGAGCGATCGATCAGAGCCGCGCGCGCCTCAGCCGCAGCGCATTGGTGATCACCGACACCGAACTGAAACTCATTGCCGCCGCCGCGATCATCGGGCTGAGCAGCAAGCCGAAGAACGGATACAGAATTCCCGCCGCGATGGGCACCCCCAGCGAGTTATAAACAAACGCGAAAAACAGGTTCTGCTTGATGTTGCTCATCGTCGCGCGGCTCAGTGCGCGGGCGCGGACGATGCCGCGCAAATCGCCCTTCACCAGCGTGACGCCGGCGCTTTCCATGGCCACGTCCGTGCCCGTGCCCATGGCGATGCCGACTTGCGCCTGAGCCAGCGCGGGAGCGTCGTTGATGCCGTCGCCGGCCATGGCCACGAAGCGGCCTTCGCCCTGCAGGCGCTTCACGATGGCAGCCTTGTCCTGCGGCAGCACTTCGGCGATCACTTCGTCGATGTGCAGATTCGCGGCCACAGCCTGGGCCGTCGTGCGGCTGTCGCCCGTCAACATGATGATGCGGATGCCGTCTGCGTGCAGTCGCCGAATCGCGTCCGGCGTGGACGCCTTGATCGGATCGGCTACGCCAAGCAATCCGCCGATCTTTTTTTCGATCACCACGAACATGACCGTCTGGCCCTCGGCGCGCAGCGATTCCGCTTTCGCAGCCAGCGGGCCGGGCTCGATGTGAAGTTCTTCGAGCAGTTTCTGATTTCCCAAGCGCAACCGGCGAGCCTTCCATCAGGCCGCGAACGCCGCGGCCTGTGAGCGATTCGAACGCTTCCACTGGAAGAAGTCTGCAGGCCGCGTTCTTCCGCGCCTTTCACGATGGCCGCGGCCAGCGGATGTTCGCTGCCGCGTTCGAGGCTAGCCGCGATTCGCAGAAGTTTTTCGCATCCATGCCCTCGGCTGGCTCGATGGAAACGAGTTTCGGTTTGCCTTCGGTCAGCGTGCCGGTCTTGTCCACGACGAGCGTGTCCACTTTGCGCATCAGTTCGATGGCCTCGGCATTCTTGAACAAGACGCCCAGCGTCGCGCCCTTCCCTGTCGCCACCATGATGGACATCGGCGTGGCAAGCCCCAGCGCGCACGGGCACGCAATAATCAGCACCGCGACCGCATTGACGATGGCGTGAGCCATCCGCGGCGCCGGGCCCCAAGCCGCCCAGATGGCAAACGTGAGCAACGAAACACCGACAACGATAGGAACAAAATATCCGGCCACCACGTCGGCCAGCTTCTGGATTGGCGCGCGGCTGCGCTGCGCTTCCGCCACCATGCGCACGATCTGCGCCAGCAAGGTTTCCGAGCCAACGCGCTCGGCGCGCATGACCAATGATCCTGTGCCGTTCACCGTCGCGCCCGTCACGCGCGAATCCTTCGATTTCTCGACGGGAATCGCTTCCCCGCTGATCATGGATTCGTCCACGCTGCTTGATCCTTCGAGCACGATGCCATCCACCGGAATTTTTTCTCCAGGACGCACGCGCAGGCGGTCTCCCGGTTTGATTTCATCGAGCGGCGCGTCCACTTCCGAGCCATCATCGCGAATCAGGCGCGCTGTCTTCGGCGCAAGGCCCAGGAGCGCCTTGATCGCCGCGCCGGTCCGGCTGCGCGCGCGCAGTTCCATCACCTGGCCGAGCAGCACTAGCGTCGTGATCGCCGCCGCCGCTTCGAAATACACGTCCACTTCGCCGAATAGGCCGCGAAACGATGCCGGAAAAATTCCGGGAGCAAACAAACCCACGACGCTGAACCCGTACGCGACACCCACGCCCAGCCCGATCAGCGTGAACATGTTCAGATTGCGTGTAACGACCGACCGCACGCCGCGCACGAAGAACGGCCAGCCCGCCCAGAGCACCACCGGAGTCGCCAGAACGAATTCGAAGAATTGTAAATCCCTCGGAGAAGCCCCGCGCAAAGATTCGCAACGCCGGGAATCAGGTCCTCCATCGCGACCAGCAAAACAGGAATCGTAAGTGCTACGCTGATCCAAAACCGCCGCGTCATGTCCACGAGTTCCGGATTTTTCTCTTCCGCGACGCTGACGGTCCTCGGCTCCAACGCCATCCCGCAGATCGGGCAATCTCCCGGCGCGTCCCGCACAATTTCCGGATGCATCGGGCACGTGTATTCGGTTTTCGTTGCAGGCATTGCTGCAACGGATGGCTCCAGCGCCATTCCGCATTTCGGACAATCCCCGGGCCCCTGCTGGCGGACTTCAGGGTCCATCGGGCAGGTGTATTCGTCTTGAACAGATTTGAGTGGGTGAAGGAGCAATTTTTACATGGCCTGCCGACATCGGCGCTATGCCCATTGGCGTTTGGGGGGCAAGATACTTCGCCGGATCGGCTTCAAATTTCATTTTGCAACCCGCGCAGAAAATAATATTTCTTGCCCGCATGTTCGTGCGTGGTCTTGGCCTTCGCCGGGTCAATATTCCGCAGACAGGATCTTTTGCGAGAGGTTGAGAGGAAATTGTTGCTTTGCGGGTTCACGACATTGGCGCGATACCTATTAGCGCTTTCGGAGCGAGATATTTCTCCGGGTCGGCTGTGAATTTATCTTTGCAGCTCTGGCAACAGAAATAGTACGTCTTGCCGGCATGCTCGTGCGTGGCTTTGGCGCGAGCCGGGTCCACCGTCATTCCGCAAACGGGATCTTTTTCCAGAGGAGCAGCTTGTGTGTTCATCGCCAATCACCTCGACTGCATCTGCATCAGGTTCAGCAATTCTTCGTACATGGCTTCGGCGCGGCCCGGCGCGGCATCGCGTATGGCGTCGGCGGCGCAGTGCCGCAAATGATTTTTCATCAGCGCACGGCCGACCGAGCGCAAAGCTTCCTGCACAGAAGAAATCTGCACCAGGATGTCAGCGCAATACTGGTCTTCCTCGACCATCCGTTGCAAGCCACGGACCTGTCCTTCGATCCGGCGCAGGCGCTTCAAATTCGAAGATTTGATTTCGGGATCAACCGCAGAGCTTTGCGGCTTTTCCCGTGCGCGCCGCAGCCGCAAGCCGCGCTTCCGCGCGCGCATTCCTTTTCTGTTTGCCATCGTCTCTCCCCGCCAGGATTACCCACGCGACCACCCTAACATACCCCCTCCCCCTATGTAAAGCCGTAGTAGCACAGGCACTCTTGTGTTCAGTCTCATGACATCCTTTACAGAGCGTTATCAGGACATCCTTTACACTCGGCGTGAGGAGTGACCGAGGGATAGGGAAATAACGAGCCCTCGGGGGAGGGCGAGGATGGCGTGGGGCACCGTGGACGTTGACGAGCAGAGGATGAAATTTGTGGTGCGCGCGGATCGGCGGGAGAAGACGATGCGCGCGTTGTGCGCGGAGTTTGAGATCTCGCGACCGACCGGATACGAATGGCTGCGCCGTTTCAAAGCGGGCGGGATCAAGGGCGTGGTGGAGAAGAGCCGTCGTCCGTTGAACAGTCCAGAAAAAACGTCTGCGGAGATTGAAGAGCGCGTGGTCGAGATGAGAGGGCAACGGGCCGGACTGGGGCGCGCGCAAGTTGCAGGAGTGCTGGAGCGCGAAGAAATTCATCTGCCGGTGATCACGGTGCACCGGATTTTGTTACGGCGCGGTTTGGTGCGGCGGGAAGATCGGTTTCGCGCGGCAATGGAACGATTTGAGCGGTGCGCGCCGAACCAGTTGTGGCAGATGGATTTTAAAAGTCCGTTGGGTTGGGATGCCGCGGTCGGACCGCTGTCGGTGCTGGACGATCACAGCCGTTACGCGATCACGCTTCACGGAACCTGGTGCACACGCGGGGAGCCAGTAAAACAGCGGCTAATCGAAGCGTTCGAGAGTTGCGGCGTACCGGAGGAAATGCTGATGGATCACGGCACGCCGTGGTGGAACATGAAAGCAGTGGCGGGCTGGACGTGGCTGACGGTGTGGATCATGAGGCAAGGAATTCGGTTGCGCTTCAGCGGCTATCGGCATCCGCAGACGCAAGGAAAAGTGGAACGCTTTCACGGAGCCCTGGGAGCGGCGATGAAGCGACGCGGAATTCCCAGCGGGGAGCAGCGCCAGTTGTGGTTGGATGAATTTCGCCACGAATACAATCACGTGCGCCCGCATGAAGCGCTGGGGATGAAAACTCCGGCCGCGGTGTGGAGCAAAAGCGCGCGGCGATACCAACCGAACCGGTCCGAGTGGGAATATGAATCCGGAGCCGAAGTGCGCAAATTGTCGACCCAAGGGCATCTGCAACTGCGGGTCGCAGATGGAATATCAGCCGGGCCTTGGCTGGAGAATGGGTGCAGTTGATTCGCCTGGAGGAACGAATCCTGGTGTACTACTGCCGCAGCCTGGTGCGCGAGCTCGACCAACTCACCCAGCGGTCCACCGCGGTGGACCGCTGGGGAGTTGACTCCAAAAGTGTTAAGGATGTCCTGATAACGCTGTGTAAAGGATGTCGTGATACTTGACACACTCCTGGCTGTGTGGTTTTGCGATCCAACGTCAGGCAACGCCGCGCATATCACTAAAGCCCACACAGCCAGGAGGGCCTGTGCTACGCAACCCTGCTCCCGCGCCCGTCCTGCCTGCTGGTATAATAACCGCATGACACTGATGGAAATCACCTACGAACTGCAATCCCCGCTCAAACACCGAGCAACTGCGCGCCTTGGGCCGCTTCGCCAACACCTACGGCCTGCGCCGCTTCCGCGTGGATGAAAAAACCAACCGCCTGTCATTTGAATACGACGCTTCGCGCCTGAAGGAAACCGAAGTGGCCCACGTTCTGCGCCAGGCGAACATTCCCGTGACCGGACGCGTGGAACCGGTGGCCACGGTTTCGCAGCTATAATTATGCTAAGGCAAGTCGAACTGCTTGTGTGGCGTCAGAGTGAGTTTCGGACTAAACGCGAAGCAAGCCCTCCCGGGAATTAACCAGGCCCGAAAAAGTGCAGAGCCCAGAAAGAGTACGGGGCCCCGCTTGGGAACAAGGGCCCCGAAGACGCATTCAGTTTGCCGGTCTTTTTTTCGACCGGCTCGTGGGGTCATCCATCCTAGCTTCCCTCTCAGAGGCAGGTGGGAACGATCAGCACTTGTCATCGGGCAAGCCCCTTCCCCCTCGCTCGGGGACTCGTGTAAATCGTCTATCGGAATGCGTCCACGGTTCTCTAGCTTTGCACGAATGGTACCAATCTTCGCGAGCATTTGTTTTCGACGCCTTTCTCATTTTTCTTCATTTTCCAAAAGATTAACTTCCGTACGCCGTCCTCCTTCCTCGCTCGCTCCAATCCTGATTCGGGATCGCCGATCCCAGCACGGGAATTGGAGCTGTGCACTCAGACAGGAAATCTCCTTCACGCCATGAGTCATGAGCGGTCGGTTTCCCCCTGCGCCTTTAGCCGGAAACCCTGCAGGTATTCGGTCCGCCGCTCCGCGATCACCCTCGCCCTCGCTGGGGGGAAATATGGCCTCGTAGAAGAATACGATGGATCCCGAATGAGCCGGATCGGTCGCTGAATGCCGTTTCGAAACAGCAGGAGCTCTCGCGACAATTCCGCGCCGCCTGTTGCCCCGCTGATTCTGCACTGCTTATCCTTCTTCAGGCATTCACGTTTGGAACTCCGCGTGCCCATTGTTTTACGAGGGACCCTGAATGAAACGGAAGCGACTAGGCGAGTTGCTTCAGGAAAGGGGAAAGATATCCGCGGAGAGCCTTCAGCAACTCTTCCACGATCAGAAGGATAAAGCGATTCGTCTGGGGGAACTCATCCTGGAGCGCGGCCTGGTTGAGAAATCCGCGCTGACCAAGGCGCTGGAAGAAGTTTCGCGGGTGCCGTATATGGATTGCACGACGTCACGTGCGATCCCTTGGCGCTGCAGGCCATTCCCTTTGATGTCGCGCGGCGGCTGGCCGTCCTCCCCATCCGCATGGAGCCCTCCATGCTCGTTGTGGCCATGGCCGAACCCCAGAATCTGCCTGTCCTGGATGAACTGCGATTCATCTCCGGAAAAACAATCTCCCCTCGGATCGGCTTTCTGCAGGAAATCGTGGCGGGAATCTCCCGGAACTATCCGCCGGCAATATGAAATCTGCGACGCAGGATAGGTAGACATCCGGAGTCTGGCAATCCCGCCGATTCCTTCCCGGAAATGGAGTTCACTTCCACCAGTTCCCGGCAGGCCGACAGGGAGGCGATCCAGGAAATCCAGGCCGAAATCCATCAAAAAAGCACGCCGGCCGTTCGCCGGGTTACGGAAATCATCCGCGAAGCAATCTCCCGGCAGGCCAGCGACATTCACATCGAGCCGCAATCAGCGGCCACCGTGGTCCGGATTCGCGTGGATGGCGTGCTGCGCGAGCTGACCAACGTCCCCCGCGCCCTGCAAAACTCCCTGATTTCACGGATCAAGATCCTTTCCGACATGGATATCGGCGAGCGGCGCGCTCCGCAGGACGGCCGATTCATGGTGGCTATCGGGCCGCATAAGATCGACTTGCGCGTATCCACGCTGCCCACGCAGTACGGCGAAAAGATCGTGATGCGCCTGCTGGAAACTTCGGCGCCTCTGCTGAATTTCGCCAATCTGGGATTCCCTCCGGAAATTTCCGACCGCATCACGCAACCTGCTCGCGCTGCCGCAGGGCATGCTGCTGGTTACCGGGCCGACCGGATCCGGCAAGAGCACGACGCTCTATTCCGCGCTCAACCTGCTGCGAAGCCGGCGGTCAACATCGTCACGGTCGAAGATCCGGTGGAATACGAGCTGGCCGGAGTCAATCAGGTTCAGGTGAACAGAAGGCGGGCTTGACGTTCGCCAGTTGCCTGCGGTCGATCCTGAGGCAAGACCCCGAATGTCATCATGGTCGGCGAAATCCGCGACCTGGAAACCGCCGAATCGCGTTGAAGGCCGCGCAAACCGGCCATCTGGTGCTGTCGACCCTGCACACCAATGACAGTATTTCGGCGGTGGCGCGCTTGCTCGACCTGGGAATCCCCGAGTACCTGATTTCCTCGTCGCTCTCCGGAATCCTGGGCCAACGACTGGTTCGCAAGCTTTGTTCCTGCCACAACTACCAAGCTCCCAAACAACGATATACCGAACGTCTGTTTGCCGCGGGCTGGACGAAGGTTCCCGAGCGAGTCGCTCGGCCGGCCGGATGCGCCCACTGCGATAAAACCGGATACAAAGGGCGAATCGGGATCTACGAATTGCTGATGTTCGATCGAGCCGTCCGCGAAGCCCTGCGCGGCGGGTTTAAGCCGGATGATCCGTAACGCCGCGCTCGGCTCGGGAATGCGCCGCATGCAAGACGACGCGTTTGAAAAACTGTTCATGGGTTGACGACGCTGGAGGAAATTCTCCGCGTGGTCCCGGTCGAAAATGTGGCCCTTTTGGAATGCCTGGGATGCGGCCACGAACTGCTTCCGGCATTCCAGTTTTGCCCCTACTGCGGTATCCCGCGCAGCGCCGACACCAGAGCCAAAAACCAGGTCGGCGCCGACCGTTCCCGATGGAGTGCTCTCCTCATGAAACGCATAAAACCCAGGCCGGAATACGTATGCCCCGCGCAGCGAGCCCCGATTTCAGCAGCTCAGCGAACTCCATTTGAGCTATGAAGGCGGAGGCATCGATATTCCGATTCGTCCGCCGGACATCAGTGTGCAGGGGATGTTCGTGAACACTTCGACACATTTCCCCGAAGGTGCGGTCGTGATTTTGCGATTTCGCTTGACGCGGTCCAACGTCGAAGTCCAGACTCGTGGTGAAGTACGCTATTGTCTGTCTGGTATAGGCATTGGGGTTGAGTTCATCGGTATCGAGCGGGAGGCAAAGCACGCCATTGAAGAGGAACTTGAAGCGTCTTCCCGAGCCCGTCGCCCAAAAGCCAAGTAAGGTGCCTCCTAGGCCTGTAACTGACTGCAGATAAGCCACTTTTGCTAAAACTAGCGAATATTCCAGGAGCCCTTTATGGATTCGACGACTGTGCAGCCTCCCCCTGCCCCTGTCGCACCAAGCGAACCGCTAGCGACCCCAGGCGCCGCGCCGAGGTATCTACAGCCGCCATCGTAGCCACAATGCTTCAGGTATCGAAGCAGGTAAGCGACTTGATCTTTTCGCCCAGCCGCGCGCCCCAGGTTGAGCTTTCCGGGCAACTAAAGGAAGTGAATATCGCCGGGGTGGGCAAATTGACGCCGGAAGCGACTCGCCGGATTGCCGTCGATCTGATTGGAAAGAATGAACTTGTGTCCGGGAAACTGGAAAAAGAGGGGTCCGCCGACCTTTCCTACAGCCTGCCTGGAATCGCGCGATTCGCGTAAATATCTTTCGCCAAAGGGGCACCTACGCAATCGTAATGCGCGTGATTCCCCAGGTGATCCCAGACTTCGCCGCGCTCGGCTTGCCGGCCCAACTGGGCGAGACTGCGGAACTGCGCAACGGGATCGTCCTGGTCACGGGCCCAACCGGTTCCGGAAAATCGTCCACGCTTGCCGCTATCTTGAACAAAATAAATGAGGATAAGGCCTACCACATCCTCACCATTGAAGACCCCATCGAATTCCTCCACCTGCACAAGAAATCGACTATCCATCAAAGGGAGCTTCACAGTGACACGCCGAGTTTCGCGCTGGCCTTGCGCGCTGCGTTGCGCCAGGCCCCAAAGGTGATTTTGGTTGGTGAAATGCGCGACAAGGAAACCATCGAAATCGCCTTGGAAGCAGCCGAAACCGGCCACCTGGTTTTTTCCACTTTGCACACCATCGATGCGTCGAAAACGGTGGAGCGCATCATCGGCGTGTTTCCCTTGGCTGATCAGCAAGCGATTCGCAGCCGTATCTCAAAGGCCTTCCGTTACATCATTTCCCAGCGATTGATGCCTCGAAAAGACGGCTCCGGCCGCATCGCCGCCATCGAAATCCTGAAATCGACAATGCGCACCCGTGAATACGTGGAAAAAGGGGAGGGCGAGGGCAAGACCCTGGTCGACGCCATGCGCGACGGCACTACCGAAGGAATGCAGCATTTTGACGGCGAACTGGAGCGTATGATTCGGGCTGGAATCGTGGACCTGGAAACCGGACTGGGCTACGCATCCAACGCTGGAAATCTGCGGCTGGAACTCTCCGACCTGGCGGAATCTTCCGTGCCAAATTCCTGACAACCAATCCAGACCCATCGTCTCGCCTTTCCTGGCATCAAGAGCCCACCATCCTTGAATCGGTACTGGTACGGCTACAACCCTGCTCCCAGCAAATCCCATCCGTTGCACTATCGTTAGCGCAATCCTCGCGTTCCAGAATGGTGCATGAAAACGCGAGCCCACAGCAGCAGATTTTCGCAGGCTGTTCGGATCGTGGTTCTGCTGGGGTCGGCATCCAGTGCCCTCTTTGCCAGCCCATCGTCGACGCCTCTCTCGAGCGTGAAAACGCCGCTGTGCTACTGCCATTGCGAGAAAATGAATGGAGGAAAGCAGTGCACCAAGATGTGTGAACTCCCGCAATATGAGAATCGCTGGTGGGCCAGATCTTGCCACCCGAAAAGCGCCATGGAGCCGAGCACGTCCGGGCCAGCTTCCAATTCCGGGTCCAGAAAAACGAATCGCACGGAAGAGGCCCGGCGATAGCGTTTTCCTGAACTCGCTCGACAAGTAAGAATCTGACCGAGGATGTTTCGTCGCACCGTTGAAATCGACACGAAGAGAAATCCCCTGCTCTTTTCCCCGCGTTGCCTTACTCGAAATTCATAAAGCCGACTTGTGCGGATCAAATGTTTGAATGACGAGGGAAGGCATTCCCCGCCAATCTGAGCTAGAATGCATTTTCTGGCGCGGCGGGAAAGCAATGCCCGCTCTGGAGGAATTCCCTTGTCGGTGAATCGGATCAACGCCTCGGCACCTAAGACGGTTCTGCGTCATGACTGGACGCGTGAAGAAATCCGGAATATCTACCGGCAACCGCTGCCGAATCTTCTGTACATGGCGCAGACGTTGCACCGGGAATTTCACGATCCCACGCGCGTGCAGTTCTGCCAGTTGCTCTCGGTAAAGACCGGGGGATGCCCCGAGGATTGCGCCTACTG
This sequence comes from Terriglobia bacterium, assembly GCA_963779275.1. GTDB lineage: Bacteria > Acidobacteriota > Terriglobia > Acidiferrales > UBA7541 > Palsa-360. The sequence continues at coordinate 196,064 of CAVZXL010000007.1, read as the reverse complement.
CCCGCAAAGCGCGCATTACACGACCGAAGTGAATCGCGGCGGCCTGCTGCCGGTGGATGAGGTTGTGGAATTTGCCACGCGCGCGCGCAGCGAAGGCGCGACGCGCCTGTGCATGGGCGCGGCCTGGCGGCACGTGCAGGAGGGCGAGGATTTCGAGGCGGTCCTCGAAATGGTTCGCCGGGTTTCCAAACTCGGCATGGAAGTGTGCTGCTCGCTGGGCATGCTGGATGAGACGCAGGCCGAGCGCCTGGCGGACGCCGGCCTCACGGCCTACAACCACAATCTGGATACTTCGCCCGAATTTTACGGACAGATCATCACGACACGCAATTACGAAGATCGTCTGCGCACGCTGGCCTCGGTGCGAAAAGCGGGCGTTACGGTCTGTTGCGGCGGGATCGTGGGCTGGGCGAGTCGGAGCGACCGCATAGGACTGCTGCATCAACTCTCGACGCTAATCCGCATCCGGAAAGCGTTCCGATCAATGCGCTGGTGCGCGTGGCGGGAACGCCGCTGGAAAATCTGGAAGCGCTGGATCCGCTGGTTTTTGTGCGCACGATTGCGACGGCGCGCATCTGATGCCGGCCTCATGGTCGGCTGAGCGCGGGGCGGCGCGCGCTTTCGCGCGAAGCGGTGGCGCTGTGCTTTATGGCCGGAGCCAACTCCCTGTTCATCGGCGAAAAACTCCTGACCACGCCGAATCCGGAGCCCGGCAGGATGCGGCCATGCTCCAGGCGCTGGGGCTGGAACCTTTGCAGCTGCAATAGAAATATTCACGCGCCAATGAATCCACGCATCGACAGCGCACGCGTAGTAACGGACCGGATCGAAGCGGAACTCGCCGATCTGGAATCGCGCGCACAACTGCGCCGGATGGAGACGCCCGCCGGCATCGATCTCAGCTCCAACGATTATCTGGGCCTGGCCACCGATCCGCGCATGAAACAGGCCATCCTGCAGGCGCTCGATTCCGCGCCGCGCATCGCGTCCACAGGATCGCGCCTGCTTTCCGGGCACGACGAAGCGTGGACCGCGCTGGAAACGGAATTCGCAAAATGGGTGGGCGCGGAGGCCGCGCTGTATTTCACATCCGGATATGCCGCAAACACGGGCCTGTTGAGTGCGATTCTGCGCCCGGAAGACGTGGTTTTTTCGGACAGCGCCAATCATGCCAGCCTGATTGACGGCATGCGCCTGGCGAAATGCAAACGAGTCGTGTTTCCGCATCTCGATCTGGATTTTCTCGAACAGGAACTCCGGCGCAATTCGTCCGCCGCCGGAGCGCGCGTGATTGTGGTGGAAAGTATTTTCAGCATGGAGGGCGATCGCGCGCCTCTCGCGGATTTAGTCGATCTGGCGGAGCGGCACGGCGCGGAACTGATCGTCGACGAGGCGCACGCCATCGGCGTTTGCGGACCCGCTGGCAGCGGATGCGTCGCCGCGGGGCTTTCCGGACGCGTTCTGGCGACGGTCTACACCTGCGGCAAGGCGCTGGCTGCCGCTGGCTCGTTTGTGTGCGGCTCGAAAAATTGCGCGAGTTTCTTATCAACCGCGCGCGCACATTTATTTTCAATACCGGGCTGCCGCCTTATTTTGCAGCGCAAGTCGCCGCCGGGATGCGCCTGGCTGCAACTGCCAATGCCGAACGCGCGCATTTGGCGAAATTTCCGCAATCTGAGAAATGAATTGAAGGAATAGGCTTTGACTCCGCCGGAAGCGATTCCCAAATCGTGCCGGTGATCCTGGGCACGAACGAAACCGCGTGAAATTTGCCGCCCAGCTTCGTGCGCGGGGATTTGGCGCGCGTGCTATTCGTCCGCCGACGGTTCCTTCGGGTTCGGCGCGGCTTCGATTGTCTCTGACGGCAAAGCTTTAGCGGGAAACGCTGGCCGGGATCGTTCGCGCCATGATTGATGCCCGCGAAAGGAATCCATCGAACTTTCCGTTTCCGCTTCCGATGAATGGCTATTTCGTTACCGGCACGGATACGCATGTGGGAAAAACCGTTCTTTCCGCATTCTGGTCGCCGCGTTGGACGGCGTGTATTGGAAACCCGTCAGACCGGAACGGCCGAAGGCACGGACCGGGAATCGGTGCGCGGCTGGGCGGGCGTGCCGGAAGAACGACTTCTGGCCGGAGCAATACCATTTCGATCCTCCGGTTTCGCCGCACCTGGCGGCACGGGAGGCCGGAGTTCGCATCAATCTGGAATCGATTGAAATTCCAGAAGGCCGTGGGGTTGCCGTGGATCGTGGAAGGGGCGGGCGGCGTGATGGTGCCGCTCAATGAGCGCGACCTGATGCGCGACCTGATACGGCGAATCGGATTTCCAGTCGTTGTGGCAGCACGTACGGCTCTGGGGACGATCAATCACACGCTACTGACTTTGGCTGCGCTGCGTGAAGCGCATCTGAGTGTGTGCGGGGTTGTGATGATCGGCGAGGAACATTCGGAAAACAGGCGCGCGATCGAACATTATGGAGATATTGGCGTCATCGGCCATATTCCTATGCTGCGGAGATCAATCGCGCTGCGCTTCTCGATGTGTTTGAGAAATATTTTGATCGCGGCGCTTTTAGTAGCATAGCCATTCTGGCTGTGTGGTTTTGTAGGCCATGGCGACGTCAGGATCTGATTACGATTGGAAAACCACACAGCCAGGAGTGGCTGTGCTACGTGTGCAAACATAACGATCATGAGCGAATCCAAACTGCACTCTCTGGCACCCCTTCACGCACCAAGGCGCGGATCCTGCGCCGCCTACGGTCCGGCGGGGCCATGGGGTGTTTCTCGAGACCCCCGACGGGCGCACAATTCTGGACGCCATCTCGTCCTGGTGGGTCAATCTGCACGGGCATTCGCATCCGGCCATTGCGGCGGCGATCGGCGAGCAGGCCGCGCACCTGGAACATGTTTTGTTTGCGGGTTTCTCGCACGAGCCCGCGGAAGAATTGGCAACGCGGCTGGGCGAAAATTGTGCCGCCGGCGCTGCGGCACATTTTTTTCTCCGATGACGGATCGACGGCGGTGGAAGTCGCATTGAAAATGGCCGTGCAGTATTGGAGCAATTGCGGACGCCCGGAAAAGCGGCAAATCGTCGCGCTCGAACACGGCTACCACGGCGATACGGTCGGCGCGATGTCGGTGAGCGACGATTCGCCGTTTACCAGCGCTTTTTCTCCGCTGCGGATTCCCGTGCTGCGGACGCATTCGGCGTATTGCGCGCACTGTCCTGTCGGCCTTGACGCGTGCGACATGCAAAATCGAATGCCTGACAGATGGAAACTATTCTGACGGAGCGAGGTCACGAGATTGCCGCCGTGATTGTCGAGCCTCTGCTGCAAGGCGCGGGCGGAATGATCGTGCATCCGGAAGAATTTCTCTCCGGCGTCCGCCGAATCACAGCCGCGCACGATGTTCTGCTGATTGCCGATGAAGTCCTTACCGGATTTGGGCGCACTGGGAAAATGTTCGCGTGTGAACGCGCGGACATTGTGCCCGATTTCATGTGCGTCGCCAAGGGACTCACCGGGAGGATTTCTTTCGCTGGCCGCGACGCTTACGACCGATCGCGTCCATGATGCGTTTACCGGAAGCGAACCGACGCGTGCCTTCTTTCATGGGCATTCCTACACTGCGAATCCGATCGCTTGCGCTGCGGCCAACGCTACCTTGCAGATTTTTGATACCGAACCGGTCTTTGAACGGATCGCCGCGATCGAAAAAGTGCATCAGCAGCGGCTTCCGGAGTTTGCCGCACATCCTTCCGTTGCCGACGTCCGCCACATTGGCACTGTTGCGGCCATCGAGCTAAAAGTTCCGGATGCCGGATATCTTTCTTCGCTTCGCCCGAAACTGTACGAGTTTTATTTGAGTCGCGGAGTGCTGCTGCGTCCCTTGGGGAACGTTGTTTACATCTTGCCGCCGTACGTGATTACGCGCGAGCAATTGCAAATGGTGTATGACACCATTCGGGATTCATTGGCCGTTGGTAGGATCATGTTTCAGCTGGCGGGGCTTTAGCCGCATGGTCGAGCCAGCCAGGACTAACCCCACAGGCTGAAGCCTATGCTACTTGGACGATCGACTCGCTTGCGAGGGCGGTCCGAGACGCTATCCTTTGTCGGCTGTCTCCGGGACGAAATTCACCGTTCTTCAGCGATGGCAGGGCCGGGCACGGGTCTTGACTATCCGGCGGGCTGCAAATACAGACCGCACCCGTAATCCAAAGAAGCAGGTTTTTCCGACCGATCGTCACGAAATACAGCCGAGGGAATGTGATCAAGTTCTCCTTTATCGGAATGTCTGGCGCGGGAAAATCCCATTGGGCCGAGAAACTGGCTGGGGCTGGGTTTCGCGTGATCCGTGTGGACGACCGTATCGAGGAAAAACTCGCACCGGAACTGGCCGCGGGAGGCTACAAGGGTATTGGAGGGGTCGCGGCGTGGATGGGATGGCCCGATCAGCCGACGTATCGCGAACGGGAAAAAAAATATCTGGCACACGAAGTGGAATCCATGAACGAGGCGCTTGATGAAATGGAATCCGCGGGCGAAGAGGGCATCATTCTGGACACTACAGGCAGCGTCGTGTACACGGGCGATGAGATCTGCCGGCGCATGCAGAGCCTGACAACGGTCGTGTATCTGGCCGCGCCCGCCAAGGAAGAGAAAATCCTGATCGCGCGATACCTTTCCGACCCGAAGCCCGTACTGTGGGGCGACCAATTCGATCCGCGCCCGGGAGAATCCGCGAAAGACACCGTCGCGCGCTGCTATCCCCAGCTTATCGCGCAGCGGAAAAAACTCTACGAAAAATACGCGCACCGCGTCGTATCCATCGAGCGGTTGCGGAAGACGAATCCGGACGCGCGCGAATTTCTGGAATATATCGAAGCACAGGCGCGGCCCGCGTGATGAAATATCGAAGCACTCTCCGACGCAGTCCGGAAGTCAACTTGCGCGAAGCCGTCCTGCGCGGCTCCGCTCCCGACGGCGGCCTGTACATGCCCGTGGAAATGCCGCGCTTGCCCGAGGATTTTCAAGAGCGCCTGCCGAAACTTTCGTTTCCGGAAATCGCGCATGAAGTCGGAGGGCTGTTCACGGGCGGCGGAAATACCCGCGCCGGTGCTGGCGAAGATCGTCACCGAGGCATTCAATTTTCCGGTTCCGCTGGTCACGCTCAACGAACGGCTGCACATTCTGGAGCTGTTTCACGGGCCGACGCTGGCGTTCAAGGATTTCGGCGCGCGGTTCATGGCGCGACTGATGGGATATTTCGTCCAGGAATCGGGGAAACATCTCACCGTGATCGTGGCCACATCAGGCGACACGGGAAGCGCGGTGGCGCAGGCGTTTCTGGGGGTTCCGGGAATCCGCGTGGTGATTCTCTACCCGGCCGGGCGCGTCAGCATCGCGCAGGAAAAGCAGCTGACCACTCTGGGCCAGAATATTACCGCGCTGGAAGTCTCGGGATCGTTTGACGATTGCCAGCGGCTGGCCAAACAAGCGCTGGTCGATCCGGTTCTCGCCGAAAAGCTAACGCTGACCTCGGCCAACTCCATCAATATCGGGCGGCTGATCCCGCAGATTTTTTATTACTTCCCTGCGGTTTCGCAGCTTAAGTCTGCCGGAAACTCCGGCGGTTTTTTCCGTGCCCAGCGGGAACTTCGGCAACCTGACGGGCGGGCTGTTTGCCAAGCGCATCGGTCTGCGCGTCGCCGCAATTTATCGCCGCGACAAACACTAACGATGTGTTTCCGGAATTTCTTCGCAGCGGCAACATGATCCCGCGCGCCTCGCGGCATACGATTTCCAACGCCATGGACGTGGGAAACCCGAGCAATTTCGCGCGCATCGTCGATCTCTATGACAATGACTTGCAGGCCATTCGCCACGACATCTGGGGCTGCAGCTTCAGCGACGAAGAAACGCTTCGCTTCATGCACGACGTCGAGCAGCGCCACCAGTATGTTCTCGATCCGCACACTGCCGTCGGCGTGCTCGGATGGCAAAGCTATGCGAAGCAGAATCCTGCGACCACGCAAGGCATCGTCCTGGCCACGGCGCATCCGGCGAAATTCGCCGAAACCGTGGCTCGCGCCATCGGCCTTCGGCCGGAAATGCCCGAACGCCTGGCCGCAGTTCCTGAGCCGGCCGAAGAAATCCATTGTATTTCCCAACCGTTTTGCCGAGCTTCAGGAATTTCTGCTTTCCACCAACTCCTGATATCTTTGCCTGCATGGAGACGCCATGAAACTGCTGGTGGCCATTCTCGGGTCTCGTGCTTCTCTTCGCGACGCTCTGGGATGCGTTTGAGACCATTATTTTGCCGCGCCGCGTGACGCGGTCGTTTCGTATCGTTCGCGTATTTTATCAGCTCACCTGGAAGATTTGGGCGGGCGCCAGCAAAATGTTTCGCTCGAAAAAATCGCGCGAAACGCACCTGAGTTATTACGGCCCGCTTTCGCTGCTGATGCTTTTCACCACGTGGGCGCTGCTGCTGATGTTTACCTTCGCCTTGCTGCATTGGGCCGCCGGTTCGGCCATCACGATGTCGGGAACGGCGTCTACTTTCCGCACCGATCTGTACATGAGTGGAACGACGTTCTTCACTCTGGGCCTGGGCGACGTCACCCCGCGCACCGCGCTTGCGCGGGTGATCACGGTGGCCGAAGCAGGAATGGGCTTTGGTTTTCTTGCCATCGTGATCGCGTATCTTCCCACGCTCTATGGAGCATTTTCGCAGCGGGAATTGAATATTTCGCTGCTCGACGCGCGCGCCGGCTCGCCGCCCACGGCCGCGGAACTGCTCCGCAGGCATTCGCATTTCGCCAACAACGACGTTCTCACGCAATATCTGCGCGACTGGGAAATCTGGTCCGCGCAGTTGATGGAAAGCCACCTGTCCTATCCGGTGCTCTGTTATTTTCGTTCCCAGCATGACAATCAATCGTGGCTGGCGGCGTTCACGGCGGTGCTGGATGTGAGCGCGCTGATGATCGCGTACGGCAAGGACGCAGCGAAATGGCAGGCGCAATTGACGTTCGCGATTTCGCGCCACGCGGTGGTGGATTTGGGCGAGGTCCTGAGAGTGCGGCCCGTAAATCCGGCCGCACGACCGACTTCCCCCGGAGGACGTCGCCGAGGTCCGCGAGCTGCTCGTGAAATGCGGCGCTACGGGAAATTGCAATGAGGCAGGCGACCTGAAGCTGAAGCAGTTGCGGGAAATGTATGAACCGTATTTGAACGGATTGTCCCTGCGGCTGCTGATGCCCATTCCCTCGTGGGGCGTGGGCGCCAAGTTTGTGGAGAATTGGAAACGATCGGCCTGGGGGAAGATTTCTTCGGGCCCCGCGGGGCCGGGATCGGCGGGCAGGGGTTCGGATCATTTCTGAGTGGAAAAACAGATCAATTCGGCAGTCGGCAGAATCCCGACAGACATTCCGCAGTACGAAAATAAACGATCCCGGAAAGTGAGAAATACGAATCTAAGATTCCGGATCAGGGTCTGAAAAATTTCCCTGGGGATCGTAGAGTGGGCCGGTCAGCGGTTCCATCAAGGGTTCCGCTTCGGATGGTCCGGCAAGTTTTTTCTGCGCGCGGCGCTCGGCTTTGGCGCGCTGCTTTTCCTGCCTTTTCATTTCCTTCTGGCGCTTTTGAAATGTCGACTTGGACGTAGCCATCAGATCTCCTTAAATCGCGCAGCGATGCGCGCCAATCAAATGCCGGGAACAGCCGCGGGAAATTACCAGCGCGGCTCGCGCGGCTGCCGGGGACTGTCGCGATAATCTTCGGTCGAGAATCGGCCGCTCTTGGAGTTGCCGCCACGTCCGCCACCACCACCGCCGCGGGGACGGTCACGATCACGGTCGCGGTCAAAACCACCGCCGCCTCCGCCGCCTCGCGGTCCTCCGCCTCCGGTCGCGGACTTGGGACGAGCTTCGTTCACCTTCAGGTTCCGGCCGCCGACTTCTTTTCCATCCAGGCCCGCAATGGCTTTTGCGGCTTCGGCATCATTGGGCATTTCGACGAAAGCAAATCCGCGGGCGCGCCCGGTCTCCCGGTCCATGGCGATGTGAACGCGCGTAACCTGGCCAAATGGCTCGAACATTGCGCGCAGTTCCGTCTCCGTCGTCTGGAAGCTCATGTTCCCAACAAACAAGTTCTTCATATTCTTCTCTCTTTCCATCTATTTTACGGCGGCTCGAAGTAGAACCCGCACCCGTGGAAATCCGCTTCCGCGCACATGCTTAACGGCCGGATTCAGATCGCGTCGAGGCGACGTTGAGGACCGGATGAAATCATGAGGGGCCTGCGTATTACAGCACCCGGAAGGATAAAGAAGGCAGCCTGCATCCTTCCAACCCAGTCTAACTATAGCATGAGGGCCGGCGCATTTCCGAATAGATTTCCTCGCGCGGGGGCGCTTGCGTATGGACGCTTCTCGCAGCGCGAACAGGCTTCAGCTCTGTCGGTTTTTTCGGTATTTGGCAAATGTGAACCCGCCTGGCCGAAACAAATCGTACGGCCGCGGTTACCGCAATAACTCTTCCAGCTGAATCTTCGCGTCGGTCTTGGAATCGCGGTACTTGACGATCACGGGAGTATAGAGTGAAATGCCCCACTCCTTGCCCATGCCGCGCGAGATGGCGCGCGATCCGGCCACGACCACGGCTTCCTCGGGCACGATCAGCGGCTCGGTTTCCGTGGCCGCATATACTTTGCCGCGCACGATGTCGTAAACGGGCGTCGACCGGTTCAGGATCGTGCCGGTGCCGAGGACGGCGCGGCGCTTCACGATCGTGCCCTCGTAAACGCCGCAGTTTCCGCCAAGCAGCACTTCGTCTTCAATAATCACGGGCAGCGCGCCGACCGGTTCCAGCACGCCGCCGATTTGCGTGGCCGCCGAGATGTGGCAGTTGCGCCCGACCTGCGCGCAGCTTCCAACCAGGGCGTGCGAATCGATCATGGTGCCGTCGCCCACGTAGGCGCCGGCGTTGACGAACATGGGGGGCATGCACACAACGTCGCGGCCGATGTAGCAGCCGTCGCGAATGCTCGATCCGCCGGGAACAATGCGCACGCCGTCACCCGGTGAAAACCGCTTCACGGGATACGTGTCTTTATCGTTGAACGGCTGCTTGGCGGCGTCGATCGACATATCGACAATCGTGCCCATGCGGAAGCCGACCAGGATTCCCTTTTTCACCCAGGCGTTGGTCCGCCAGCCGCTGGGTTGGGAAGCGTCGGGCTCGGCCGAGCGCACGCGGCCGGCGTTCAATTCCGCTTTGAACGCGCGGAATAATTCGCGATCCGATTCGGTGTAGCTGGCGGGCTTTTCCTGAAACAAGGCCTCGATGCTGCTTTTCCAGCTGCTCAGCTGCGGTTGGCAACGTGCACCCTTTCCAGAAGCGCGAGGGATTCGAGCACGGCGCGAATCTTGGCGAGATTTTCAACGCGGGGCGGCACCACGGCAGCCGGAACACGGGCTGGAGCAGCCCCATTTCCGCCATGCCGGCTTTCACAGGCGTGGGATTGGTTTCGACAAAGTTGACTTCCAGCAGCGGCAGCCACTTGCGCTGCATGGCGCGCGCCGCGGCGAAATCGCCGGAGACGCACAACCGCGCGAGCTCCGTCATCTCCGCCGGAATGATGTTGGACGCCACGGAGATAATTCCGCGCCCGCCCATGGCCGCGATCGGCAGCGTCAGCGAGTCGTCGCCCGAGAGCACGATGAAATCTTCCGGCACCTGCTGGATCACCTGCGTGATTTGCGCGAAATTTCCCGACGCTTCTTTCACGCCGATGATGTTTTCGATTTCCGAGAGCCGCCGGACGGTTGCGGGATCGATATTGACGTTGGTGCGCGGCGGCACGTTTAGAGAATGATGGGCAGCGAGGTCGCCGACGCGATGGCCTTGTAGTGATGGTAGAGGCCTTCCTGTGTGGGCTTGTTGTAGTAGGGCGTGACCGACAGAATGCCGTCGGCGCCCATGCGCTCGATGGCGCGCGCCATTTCGATTACGCCCGCTGTGTCGTACCCGCCCGCCCCGGCCAGCACCGGCACCTTTCCCTTGGCCTCTTCCAGCGTGATGGCCACCACGCGCAGGTGTTCGGCGTGCGAGAGCGTGGGGCTTTCGCCCGTGGTGCCGCAGGGCACCAGAAAATTGATGCCCGCGGCGATCTGGCGGCGCATCAGCCGCCGAAGTGTTTCTTCTTCGAGCGAGAAATCTTTTTGGAACGGCGTGACCATCGCCGTGCCGCATCCTGTGAATCCTTTGAACATGGGCCACCTCTTTTTCTGATATGCGGGCCGACCGTGATTCGGATGGGGGAAAACGGAGGGTCTTATTTTGGAGGGTATGGGTTTTCGCCCGCATTACACAAGACTCCAAATACTGGCGCGGTCCGCCGCGGGTGCCCCTGCAAATGATTAATCCGCCGGCTGGCGTTCGGGTTTCGCGTCGCCCGCGAAAATGACCTCTCCAAATTCGTGCAGGCCGCGCTTGCCGATTACCCACTGCGCGGCCTTGAGCGCGCCGCGCGCGAAACCTTCGCGGCTGCGCGCGGTGTGGCGCAGCGTGATGGTGTCGGCGACCGAATCAAATCCGATTTCGTGCGTCCCGGGAATGGTGCCGGCGCGGTTGGAGCTCACGTCGATGCGCCGCGTGTATCCCGCGCGCTGCATTTCCTCGACCAGTTGCAGCAGGGTGCCGGATGGCGCGTCTTTCTTCGCCGTGTGATGCACTTCCCAGGCCCACGCGCCGTATTCCACTTCGCCGGCCACCAGGCGCGCCGCCTCGGCCACCACGCGGCGGAACACGTTCACGCCGATCGAATAGTTCGCGCTCCAGACCACCCCCACGCCGGAGATGTCCACAAATTCCCGGACGCGGCCAAGTTCGCCGTACCATCCCGTCGTCCCCACCACCGTGGGGACGCCGATCGCGCACAGCCGCTCGAGATTTGCGACGGCCACGTGCGGGTCGAAAACTCGATAGCCACGTCCACGCCGCGAAAATTTTCGGCGTAATCCCGCCTGGTTCACGTTCGTATCGATGTCCAGCTTCAGGCCCACGGAAAATCCGGCTTCGGCGCGAGCCGCTCGATCAATTGGCCCATTTTTCCATATCCGACGATGGCGAGATTTTTAGGCATGGCTTTCCCGTGGGCTCCAGATAAGCCAGCTTGTCCTCGGCTCAAGAGCGTCGCGCGTCATGTTCGCATAGGTATCGACCGCATCGAGCAATTCGCGCTTGGAAATTTTCTCCTGCGTGGTGTGCGCCACGTGGATGCTACCCGGCCCGAACAGAAACGGCTCGCCCCAGGACGGCGCGAGCACCGGAATATCGGTGGTGAACGCCACGACCGAAGTCGGAAAACCTTCGAGCGCCGCGAAATGCATGGCCGGAAGCGTCAAAATCTCTTTCACTTCGGCGCGATTGCCGACGGCGGCGCGCAATGCCTGATCGATTTGGCGGCCGTCGCCGACCAGACGAATCGCAAGTTCGGCTTTTGCCGCGTCGGGAATAATGTTGGGGGCGCGCCCGCCGGAAATCGTGCCAATATTCAGCGTCGTCTTCCCGAGGACCGCATCTTCCGGCAGAGGCATTCGCCGAACAACTTCCAGGGCATCGAGAAGCTTTTCGATGGCCGAGTCGCCCAGCTCCGGATACGCCGAATGCGCCATTTTGCCTGTCGCGATGACTTCGCAGCGCAAGATTCCCTTCGAGCCCAGCGCCACTTTGCTCTCGGTCGGTTCGCCGTTGATCAGGTAGCGCGCGCCGCGCGGCGACCGGGCGGCGACCTCCGCTCCCGCGCTGTTTCGCTCTTCCCCGACGACAAACAGCAGGCCAAAATTGCGCGCGCCGGTCTCGATCAGTTTTTCGGCAGCGGCGATCATCGCGGCGATGATTCCCTTGGCATCGCACGAACCGCGCCCGTAGATGTTGGAGACATCCTGGCTCGATGCGAAGAAGGGCGGCACGGTGTCCATGTGCGTCGAGAGCACGACGACGGGTTCGCCCCACTCGGCGTACACATTGAAGCGGTTGGGCGTCACCATCATGGCTTCCACATTGCCGCCGGAACCTGCCGCCAGGCCGGAAAGGTAGTGGAGCAGGTAATCGCCCACCTGCTTCTCGTTCTCGGTGATCGACTCGATGTCGACCAGCGCGCGCGTCATTTCAAATGGGTGCATGCGTTTGCCGTTAAGTAGAACAGGCTTCAGCCTGTTTGGTTTTTGCAATTCAAATGCGCCCAGGCTTCCTGCGGTGCGGGTCGCGCACGGAACATATAAACCAGACAGGCTGAAGCCTGTCCTACTGGTAAATCGATTGTAATCCGAAGGAAGGAACGGCGCGCAGGCAAAGGAGCGGCGCTCGCAAATATGCACGGCGCCTCGCTCCTCGATAGCGCTCCATCCCAACCTTCGAGATGACAGTGGGCAGGTATCAACCTTGCCCCCCGCCGCTCCGGCGTGACTGCCGTCGGCGGCTTCGGCCGAAGAAATTTCCTGCAGCTTTCACTCGGGCCTCCGAAGTTCCTGAGAATCACTTCCCGGCTACTCATTACTTCCGCCGCCTCTTTTAAGACGAGCGAAGATGACGCCCCGGCGCGCGCGGGGTCAAACAGCGCCCGCCGCGAACAGGATGAGATCACGGCGTGCGGCTTTGCCGGTGGCGAAGGATGCGTGCGGCGCAACCGGCTTGATGACGCGCCCCGAATGCGCCGCAAATCGTTTTCGCTTGCTATGTTTCGGTCGAGGCGACTTCAGCCAACCCTGAATCCATGCTTGCGATTATGAACTTCGCGGCTGGGCGTACTGGGCCAAGTGCCAAACACTTTCCGGCCAACCATTTCCATCGGCAATCTACCTCTGGGAATCAAGCTGGACGCCTACAAACGCGACGCCGTGGGGCGCGGGCTAACGCCGAAAGATTCACGAGCCGGCCCTCACCAAATTTTTGCTGAAACGATTCGCCACTCCGGCGGAACACCACTTTATCGATGTCAAAGCCACCATCGAATATTTTCCTGCCTGATGTCCAAACTTGCCGGGCCGTCCGGGACGGTCCTCGCCGTGGAACCAGAGCCGTACAATCTGAAACTTCTGGAGCGGAATTTAAAAATCAATCGCCTGGCGAATGTGAATGTTCATGCCTGCGCGCTGGGGGCCCGGGAAGGTACCGCGAAGCTTGGCCCATACGAACCGGCGAACCGGGACGCCGTTGGATCTGGACGCCGATCCCGGGCGCAGCGTGGAAGTGAAAGTCAGGACGCTGGACGAACTGGCGAGATCATCGGCCACAGGCATCGCGGTGTGGTCCCTGGTGAAGATCGACGTGAAAGGCTACGAAGGATTCGTGCTCGCTGGAGCGAAAGAAACTCTTCCCCGCATGGAAATCCTGGTGATGGAATTTTCTTCCGCGGCTCAAGAGGGCCGGGCTCGATCCGGCGCCTCTGTTCGATGCGCTCAGCCGCAAATTTGGAGGAACCACCGATCGAGGGGACCGAAATGGTGGCCACGTCGGCGGAGTGCCTGGGAAGCGAGGCGCAACCGGAACTGGTTTTCGAGCGTTGAGGAAGACAAGGTGCCTGAGGCGAAACCCAGCTCCTACCTTACTTGATTTGAATGGCTTGTGCCAGCGCGGCTGAACACTTATCCATTGTTTGTAGGCTTTCAACAATCAAAATGTCACTTCGCACCACAGACGAAGACTACTGGTAAAGATCTCCTAAGCACTGATCTAATCGAGCCCGGGCAGGTTGCACGTTTTACTTCAGGAAAACGCTTGACACGGCGATAGGCTGAATCTATACTTTCTTCGCTGGACACGTGGCGATTTAAGGCAACTTGCTCCACGTAAAAAACTGCTAAAGATCGGACGAGCACTCAATCAGAACTTTTTGAGCCCTCCCCCTCTTTGGCGTGGAGGGTATTTTTATTTTAGGATGCCCCCTCGCGCCGCCCACCTGCAGCAGTTCATCCAGTCAGAGCGAAATTCTTTATTAGATGGCCGCTGGATAGCCATCGGAAGCAGGAGCCCTTATGGCCGAACATTATCAGCTGAAATGCCGTGAATGCGGAAAATTGTGGGGAAATCCGCCGCGTTCGTTTGCGAGGAGTGCCTGTCGCCCTCGAAGTCATATTCGATCTGATGCCATCCGGCCCATCTTTACACGGAAAAACATCGAGGCCGGACCGAACAACCTCTGGCGCTATCGCGCCCTGTGCCCCTCCGCGAAGGCTACCAAGGCTACTCTGCCGACAGGGTTTACGCCTCTGGTACAGGCGCGGCGGCTGGGCAAGAAAATGGGCGCGAGCAATCTCTACATGAAAAATGACGCCGTCTGCATCCCCACGCTGTGGTTCAAGGATCGCGTGGTGGCGGTGGCGCTGGCCGAGGCGCGCCGGTCGGGTTTCCAGGTGGTGGTGCTCCTCGACCGGGAATCTGGCGAACGCGGTCGCGGCGCAGGCCGCGCGCGAAGGTTGAAGCTAATCTTCGTCCCCGCCGACCTCGAGCCGGCGAAAATTCTCAGTACGCAAGTCTATGGCGCGAAACTGGTGCGCATCGCGGCAACTACGACCAGGTGAACCGGCTCTGCACGCAGATCGCCGACCAATACAACTGGGGATTCGTGAATGTGAATCTGCGGCCCTACTACGCCGAGGGCTCGAAGACGGTGGGCTACGAAATCGCCGAGCAGCTTGGCTGGCGGTTGCCGGACAACGTAGTGTGTCCGATGGCGGGCGGCTCGCTGATCACGAAGATCCGCAAAGCGTTCAAGGAACTGATCGCGCTGGGTCTGGTCGAAGAAAAGCCGGTGCGCTTCTTCGGCGCGCAGGCTACGGGCTGCTCGCCGATCGCCAACGCCGTGAAGAATCGGGACCGGTATCGAGCCGCAGAGCCCGCCACGATCGCGCGTTCGCTGGCGATCGGGAATCCGGCGGACGGCTTCTATGCTTCGCGCGCCATTCGCGACAGCGGCGGCTGGGCCGAGGACGTTTCGGATGTCGAGATCGTCTAGGCCATTCAGGTGCTGGCCGAGACCGAAGGCATCTTCACCGAGACGGCGGGCGGCGTTACCACGGCTGTTACGCGCGCATCTATACGCACGGCCGCATCAGGCCCAGCGAACTCACGGTCACCTGCATCACCGGCAACGGCCTCAAGACCACCGACGCCATTGCACAGGAATACACGCTCACGCCGGCGATCGGTCCGCGCCTTTCCGTCTTCGAATCCTTCTCGACGACCGCATCGTTGCCGTCGCGGGAAAGTCAATCTGTACGAAAGATAGAAAAAGATGTAATGAAAATCACTGTTGTTCCCAATGCATTGCGACGCTTTCACCAACGGAGTGCAATCCGTCGAATGCGGTTCGGCGACCTTGCCCGAGCTGATGGGCGAAATCGAGCAGCGCTTCCCGGCCATCAGCAAGCACCTGCGCGACGATGCCGGACAGGTCCGCCGCTTCATCAACTTTTATGTCAACGAGGAAGACATCCGCTTTCTCGGCGGCAACAGCTACAAGTTTCGCGAAGGCGACCGCGTTCTGGTCGTCCCCTCGATCGCCGGCGGAGCGCCCGTAAATGCCTGCGGATGAAACAAATGCGGACGCGGCCCTGCGGGAACTACACCCGGCCCGCGAACTTTGGCTTGACAATTTTGGCGCTGATTTATTCTTGAGGAAATGATCACTATCCACTTTCAAGGGAATTACGATTATGACGCGCACCCCAAGTGTATTCGGGCGGCGCGGACCCCCTTGGGAGCCAAGGATGCAAGCGTACAAGGAATCCTTACAGCTCTTAGATGCGGCCCGCGAAGCTAACCAGCTCGCGGGCATTTTTGTTTTCAGGGCGCGCAAATTTCGGCACACGTTGCCGGAGAAAACGGCAACCCCGGTATCGCTCATTTTGTTGGCATTCCGAACAAAGTGAGGAATCTCTCCGGGGCATAGGGCAACGACAAAGAGAGATTCCTCACTTCATTCGGATGACAAAGTTTCGGCAAGTGGCCGTGTCGATACATTGGTTGCGGATTGCGCGCGAAAGAATGAAGCCATGAGTCTATTTCCCATGTTCGTGAAACTCGAGGGACGGCAGTGCCTGGTGGTCGGCGCCGGAACCGTGGGCGAGGCGAAGATCGAGAGCCTGCTTGCGACCGAGGCCGCGGTGCGCGTCGTCGCGCCGCACGCCACGCCGCGCGTGCGGGAATGGGCGCGCGAAGGCCGCATCGAGTGGCACGCGCGGGAATATTCGCCGGCGGATTTTGCGGGCGTGTTTCTGGTGATCGCCGCGACAAATTCCCCCGCGCTGCATGACGACATTTACGCGGAAGCGACAAGCCGCGGAGTGCTCTGCAACTGCGTGGACGAGCCGGTGCGCTGCGACTTCTACTTCCCTGCCGTGGTGCGCCGCGGAGAATTGCAGATCGCCATCTCCACCGGCGGGCTGAGCCCCGCGCTGGCGCAGCGGCTGCGCAAAGAACTGGAACAGCAATTCGGGCCGGAGTGGGAGCAATGGCTGGAGCAACTCGGCCGCACGCGCGATGAACTGCAGAGCATCCCGATGCCGCCGGAACAGCGCAAGCGCCTGCTGCACCAGTACGCGAGCCTGGACCCGAAGCCGCAGTAATGGGCACAATGAGAAAGTTGGGATTGGCTAGGCAGAACGTTTCCGAAAGGCTTTGTGGGTCGGACCTTCAGGTCCGACGATAGAACGGCAGGACAAAGGGCTTTTAAGCCCTGGCGCTTCAGGGGCTAAAGCCCATCGCCCATAGAAACCTTATGTCGGAGCTAAAGCTCCGACCCACAAAGCAGTTCGTTAAGGCGCCGCAGGCTGTATTAAGGCGCGCAAAGCGCTGAACAGAAGAGGAACGACAATCGAAATGCCGGGAAAAGTTTATCTCGTGGGAGCCGGGCCGGGCGATCCGGAATTGCTGACGCGCAAGGCGTGGCGCGTGCTGCAATCCGCCGACGTCGTGCTGCACGACGATCTGGTCTCGGACGAAATTCTGAGAACCTTGCCGGCGACTGCGCTGGTGCTGAACGTGGGAAAGCGCTGCGGCGCGAAAGGAATTTCGCAGCGCGAAATTAACCAGCGGATGGTCAACCTGGCCGGCGCGGGAAAATCGTCGCGAGGCTCAAAAGCGGCGATCCGTTGCTCTTCGGCCGCGCGGGAGAAGAGATGGAAGCGCTGCGCGAAGCGGGCATCGAGTTTGAAGTGATTCCGGGAGTCACGTCGGCGCTGGGCGCGGCGGCTTCGGCGCGGATTTCGCTGACGGACCGGCGGCATGCCTCGCGCGTGGTGTTCGTCACGGCGCACCGCGAAGGCGGCTCGGGCCTGGTTCACGAGCACGATGTGGCCGCGGACACGACGTATGTGATCTATATGCCCGGCAACCGCTACGCCGAGCTTTCCGCCGAATTGCAGGCGGCGGGAATCGGCGCGGAGATTCCCTGCGTGCTGATTTCGCGCGCGACCACCAAGGACGAAAAATTTTTCGCACGACGGTCGGGAAATTGCCCGAGTGCCCGGCGGCCGCATCGCCATCGCTGGTGATTGTGGGCGCGGTCGCGGGCGCTGCGCCGCGCAAGGAAACGGATACATCCGAAGGCGAGCTTTCGGGCGGACCTGCACGCGGAAATTTTGAGTCTTGCTCTGCAACATCCATTTCATGATCTGTCGGGGGGAGCGGTGTCGAACAATAAAGTGCGGGTGGGAATTCTGGGCGCGACCGGGATGGTCGGCCAACGATTTGTGCAGATGCTGGAGAAACATCCGGGATTTGAGGTCACGGCGCTGGCGGCGTCGGACCGGTCGCAGGGAAAGCCATACGCGGAGGCGTGTACCTGGCGGCTGGTGGGCGACATGCCGGACTTCGCGAAAGCGATGATCGTGCAGCCGCCGCAGCCGCCGCTGGATTGCGATGTGGTCGTATCGAGCCTGCCCTCGGACGTGGCGCGAGCGAGCGAAGAAGCTTTTGCCCGCGCCGGCTATCCGGTCATCAGCAACGCTTCCAGTTTGCGCATGGACGAGGATGTTCCCCTGCTGATTCCCGAAATCAACTCCCATCACCTCGATGTCCTCGACGCGGCAGAAGCAGGAGCGCGGCTACACCAGCGGCTACATCGTCACAAATCCGAATTGCTCGACGATCATCATGGCGCTGGCGCTGGCGCCGCTGCACGCAAAATTCGGCATCGAAGCCGTGATCGCCACGACGCTGCAGGCCGTTTCCGGAGCGGGCTATCCCGGCGTGCCTTCGCTTGACGTGGTGGACAACGTGATTCCCTTCATCGGGGGCGAAGAGCCGAAGATGGAAAGCGAGACGCGGAAAATTCTGGGAACCCTTGGCCGCAATACGTTTGAGAACGCGCCGTTCGCGGTCAGCGCGCAATGCCATCGCGTGAACGTCGCCGACGGACACCTGGTAGCGGTGCGCGTGAAACTCGCCAAGCGCGTCTCGATCGAACAGGTGCGCGAGTCGCTGGTGTCCTACCGCTCCGTCCCACAGGAATTGAAGCTGCATACCGCGCCGAAGCATCCGGTGCTGGTGCGCAGCGAAGACGACCGGCCGCAGCCGCGGCTGGACCGCGACGCTGGCGGCGGCATGAGCGTCACTGTCGGCCGATTGTTCCCGGACAGCGTGTTCGATTACCGCTTCGTGGTCCTGGGCCACAACACGGTGCGCGGGGCGGCGGGCGCGGCAATCCTGAACGCCGAATTATTGCAGGCGCGCGGACTGCTGCGCGCCAAATCCGCGCCGGAAACCGCGGCGCCGGAAAAGCGAGGGTGCGATGAGCCGTCCGATCCAGGTGATGAAATTCGGCGGCACGTCGGTCGGCGATGCCGGGCGCATTCGCAGCGCGGCGAAAATCGCGGCGGATACTTCGCGGGACCGCGCCGTGGTCGTGGTGGTTTCCGCCATGTCCGGAGTGACCAACACGCTGATCGCGGCGGCGGGTAAAGCGGCGGCAGGCGACGAAGCGGCGGCGGAAGCTCTGACGAAAGCGCTGCAGGCCAAGCATCACGAAGCTATCGGCGAGTTGATTCACGAACATCGAACGGCGCCGCGAACTGCTCGCCGAAATCGATGCGCTGATTGAACGCGCGGCGAATCATTGCCGGGGTTGCGCGCTGCTCGGAGAACTATCGCCCCGCGCGCTGGACGTGATCGCCGGAACCGGCGAGCGCCTCACCGCGCGCATCACTGCCGCCGTTCTTCGCGAGTTGGGCTTTCACGGCGTGGCATTCGACGCGACCGATCTGATCGTCACCGATGAAGTCCACGGCGGCGCAAGGCCGCTGGCCGTGCCGACGCGCACGAAAACGCAGGCGGCGTTGCTGCCGCTGCTCGAAGCCGACGGCATCCCGGTCGTCACCGGCTACATTGCGGCGACCGCCAAAGGCGTTCCCACCACTCTGGGCCGCGGCGGTTCGGATTATTCCGCGACGATTTTAGGCGCGGCGCTGGACGCGAGCGAAGTCATCATCTGGACCGACGTAAACGGCGTGCTCACCGCGGACCCCAGAATGGTTCCCGACGCCGTCACGCTGGACGAAGTTTCATACGCCGAGGCGGGCGAACTCGCATTTTTTGGCGCGAAGGTGCTTCACCCGATGACGTTGCGCCCGGTGATTGAAAGCGCCATTCCCGTATGGATCCGCAACAGCTTTCAGCCGCAGCAGGCCGGAACAAAAATCACGCACACCGTACGGCCCGCGCCCAAGGGGGTCAAGGCCGTGACGGCGACGCGCGACGTGGCCATGATCTCGGTGGCCGGACCGGGAATTATCGGCGTGCCGGACATTGCCGCGCGCATTTTCGGCGCGACCGCGTCGGTGCGCGCCAATATCGTGATGATTTCGCAATCGTCCTCGCAGGACAGCATCTGCTTTGTGGTGCAGGCCGGCGACGCAGCGCGCACGGAAAAGGCGCTGCGCGACGCCCTGTACGAAGACGTCCACCTGCACGACCTGGAGCACGTGAAGGTGAACAAGAACGTGGCCATCGTGGCTGCCGTCGGAGAAAACATGGCCGGAACTCCGGGCATCGCCGGAGCCGTCTTCAGCACCATGGGCAAGGAAGCGATCAACATTATCGCCATCGCGCAGGGCTCTTCGGAATACAACATTTCGTTTCTGGTGGATTCCGCAGGGATGGAAAAGGCCGTGAAGGCGTTACACCAGGCGTTCGGCCTGGGCAAGCAGGAACAAGGCGGCGAAGCCCGGCCGGTGGCGCAGGTGACTTCTTAATTTCCATTGGAACTGGAAAGCCAGATTGAGGAGAGGTCGAGTAGCACAGCCACTCTTGGCTGTGTGGTTTTGTGGACCATGCGTGCGCTATCGGCTCATTTACAATTGCAAAAACCACACAGCCAAGAGTGGCTGTGCTACTCAAACCAGCGCCGCATTGGCTTTTCACGTCATTCCGAGCGAAGTGAGGAATCCCTCTCTGGTTTAATTCAAAGCAGGAGGGATTCCTCGCTTCGTTCGGAATGACGACGTTTTTGTTTTTCCCTGCGTTGACTTACCCCTTCCCCACCGTGCTCGCGGCGCTCTTCTCGGCGGCCTGAATTCGCAGGCGGCTGTGGCGAACGCCGTAGCTGAAATAAATCACCAGGCCGATGACCAGCCAACCCACCAGCCGGTACCAATTTTCCACGGGCAAGGAAAACATGAGCAAGAGGCAACTAGCAATTCCCAGGACCGGCACGATCGGGCCCAGCGGGGCGCGGAACGGGCGATGCACTTCGGGATGCGTGCGGCGCATGATCATCACCGCCGCGCAGACGATCAAGAAGGCCAGCAGCGTGCCGATATTCACCAGCTCGGCCAGGAATACGCAGCGGCAGGAAAGCGCCCATGGTGGCGACGAAGACTCCGGTCATGATCGTCGATTTCCAGGGCGTGCGGAAACGTTCGTGCACCGCCGCGAAAAACCTGGGCGGCAGCAAACCGTCGCGGGCCATGGCCAGGAAAATTCTCGGCTGGCTGAGCATCATGACCAGGAGCACCGAAGTGATGCCCGCAACGGCGCCAACGGCGATCAGAAGCTGCGCCCAGGGGAGGCCCACCTGACGGAAGGCATCGGAAACCGGAGCGTCGATATTGATCTGGCTGTAGGGAACCATTCCGGTGAGGACGCCGGCGACGGCGATGTAAAGAATGGTGCAGAGGACCAGCGAGGTCATGATGCCGATGGGAACGTCGCGCGAGGGATTTTTCGCCTCCTCGGCGTGCGTCGAGATCGAATCGAACCCGATGTAGGCGAAGAACACCAGCGCGGCGCCGGCGAGCATGCCTTGCGGCTTGCCTCCCGGTCCCGCCTGCCCCAGAACCGTGTGGCCGAAGAAGCTGAAGCCCGCTCAATCCAAATGGCGCGAAGGGATGCCAGTTGGCCGGATGCACGTAGAATGCGCCGACTCCGATCACGAAAAATACGATTGCGAGTTTGAGCATGACGATGGCGGCGTTCAGGCTCGCGCTTTCCTGGATTCCCTTCACCAGGACCACGGTCACCAGCCGCGCGATCACGATTGCGGGCAGATCGAACCACGTTCCCGTGAGGATGACGCGTCCGGCAGCCGGATCGTAATCAAAAGGCGCGTTGGTGAAGACGTGCGGCAGGCCGACGTGGAAGAAGCCAGGAAATCCTGGAAATAATGGGACCAGCCGTGCGCGACCGTGGCCGACGCGACGGCGTACTCGAGAATCAGGTCCCAACCGATGATCCAGGCAAACAGCTCGCCGAGCGTCGCGTAGGCGTAGGTGTAGGCCGATCCCGCAACCGGAACCATGGAGGCGAACTCGGCGTAACACAGCGCGGCGAAAATGCACGTCAGCCCGGACGCCACAAACGACAGCATCAGCGCGGGGCCGGCCAGATCGTGCGCCGCGACGCCGGTCAGGACGAAAATGCCGGTGCCGATGATCGCTCCCACGCCCAGGCTGGAGAGCTGCACGGGACCCAGCACGCGGTGCAGCCGGTTTTCGCCGGCGAGTTCTTCGAGTAAAGCCTCGTGCGACTTTGTCTGGAACAATTGGTTTGCCATAGCCACCTTTTGCCCTTCGAGTGATTCACGATCAGCACGCCCGAAATGCTACGGGAATCTTTTTATCGCCCGCAACTCCAGCAGGCCTTGGTGGCACAGGCTTCAGCCTGTACGTTTTTTGGATCCCGCAAAATGCTATAACCTGCACAGGCTGAAGCCTGTGCCACCTGCAAAAAATTATCCCTCGTCAACCACCCGTGATCAATTCTGTCCTCTAAATTCCTTCACGCGGTCACCGCCGTGCGGCGCGACCACAGCCAGTACACCGGAACTCCGATGAGCACAATCACCAGGCCGGGCCAGGTATTCTGCGTCTGGTACAGAATCAGGATCAGCATGATCAGCGAGGCCATGAGGATGTAGAGAACCGGAACGAAAGGATATCCCCACGCGCGGTACGGCCGCTCGGCGTCCGGACGCTTGCGGCGCAGGACAAAGACTCCGCCGATGGTCAGCACGTAAAACATCAGCGCGGCGAAAACCACGTAATCGAGCAGCACGCCGTAGAGGTTGCCATAGGTGACCACGCCGGTCGTCGCGTTCACCAGTCGCGTCCTCAGCAGCACCAGAATCCCGCACCACACGCCTTGCAACAGCAGGCCTATCGCCGGGACATGATTGGCATTGAGGCGTCCGGTACTGCGGAAAAACAGTCCGTCATGAGACATCGCGTAATACACGCGCGCGCCCGCCAGAATCAATCCGTTCGCGCAGCCGAAAGTGGACACCATGATGGCCACGGCCATGAGCGTCGCGCCGCTATTTCCGAAAATCACGCCCAGCGTGGCGGTCGCGACGCGGTCGTCCGGCGCGGTTTGAATCTGGTGCAGCGTGAGCGCCGAAAGATAGCCCACATTCGCCAGGAAATAGAGCGAAATCACGATGGCGGTGCCCGATGGCAAGAGAAAGTGGAACATCGCGGCGCGGATTTTTCACTTCCCCGGCCGTGAATGTGATGTTGTTCCAGGCATCGGCGGAAAAAAGCGAGCCCACCTGCGAAACGCCGAAGGCTATCAGCAAACCGAAAAGGCCCGACGCAGCCGTGACCGACGGCAGAAACGACTTCATCCAGTTCGCGCCCGGCTCGATTGCCTGCGCATCATGGACGGCCCAGAGGCTTGAGAAATTCGCGTGAATCGCGGCGGCGTTGCGCCCAAGGAAAACTCCCGCCAAAATTAATCCGGCCAGCGCCAGCGTCTTCGCCGACGTAAATACATTCTGGATCAGCTTGCCGAGTTTCAATCCGCGCGTATTGAGCAGCGTCAGAAACGCGATCAACAGCAGCGCGACCAATTGCTGCACCGGAAAGGCTGACCGCATATCCGGAAGACAATTGGATGGGAGGAACGATCCAAGTATTTGGCGAGATCGCCGGCCACAAAACGCCGAGGAAACGCGCAAAGCCGACGGCCACGGCGGCAATTGTGCCGGTCTGGATGACCAGAAACAGCGTCCAGCCGTACAGAAATCCCCAGAGCGGAGAATACGCTTCGCGCAGGTAGATGTATTGCCCGCCAGCCTTGGGCATCATCGCGGCCAGTTCGCCGTAGGAGAGCGCCGCGGCAACCGTCATGAGGCCGGAGATGATCCACGCAGCCAGCAGACCGCCGGTCGATCCTGTTTTCCGCGCAATGTCGGCGGAAACGATGAAAATTCCCGAACCGATCATGGAGCCGACAACGATCGTGGTCGAATCGAACAGGCCCAGTTCGCGGACGAAGCCCGACGGCTTCGTTTCGGAGAGCGTCGCGGTAGCCATGGGGGACTTCCCTTCGGACATTCGGCCGCTCCTTATCCCGAGCCTTGCCAGCCTGATGTTGCGGAAGTCGCCACTGCCAGAAATTCACGCGCGCGCTCGCCTGGATTTTCTGCTCGGATCAAATCGCTGATCACCGCCAGCGAATCGGCCCCGGCGCGGTAAACTTCCGCCGCGCGTTCCAGGGTAATTCCGCCAATGGCCACCAGCGGCTTCGCCGTCAGCTTGCGGGCGCGCCGCAAGAGCTCCGTGCCAACGACCGCATCCGGATTCTGCTTGGTCGCCGTGGGAAACACGGGACCGAAAGCGATGTAATCGGCGGAAGTGCGATCCGCGGCCGCCACCTGCTCCAGCGTGTGCGTCGAAACGCCCACCCAGCGTTCGCGGCCGCAAATCGCTCGGGCTTCCTCCACTCCCAGATCGTCTTGCCCCACATGCACGCCGCCCGCACCGGCAAGCAGCGCGATATCCGGACGGTCGTTGACGATAAATCGCACGCCGCGCGCGCCGAGCATTTTGGAAAGTTGCAGGGAAACGTCGAAAAACTGGCGAGTAGGAGCCGTCTTATTGCGGTATTGAATCAGTTTGACACCGGATCCCGCCAGAGCTTCAGCCAATGCCGGCTCCGAAACGTTGAGCAAAGTGGGGTCGATTATGGCATAGAGCCGCGGGAACACAAGGTTCATAAGGGTTTATCCGGCCGAGGATGTGGCGTATCGGTCAAGAAAGTGGGTGTCGAAATTGCCCGCTGCGAAGTCCGCGTCCGCCATGATCTTGCGCTGCAGGGGAATGGACGTCTTGATTCCCTCGACCACGAACATTTCCAGGGCGCGCCTCATGCGCGCGATGGATTCGGCGCGGGTATCGCCGAATGCGATGAGCTTGGCGACCAGCGAATCGTAGTAGGGCGGGATCACGCCGTCGGCATGCGCCGCGGTGTCCACGCGAATCCCGGGGCCGCCCGGCGTGCGGAACACGGTGATGCGTCCGGCCGAGGGCACGAACGTTTCGGGATCCTCGGCATTGATGCGGCATTCGATTGCATGCCCCCGCGAAACAGGCTTGCCGACGACGTCCGCGAGCTTCTCGCCCGCGGCCAGGCGAATTTGCGATTTGATCAGGTCCACGCCGGTAACCATTTCGGTGACCGGATGCTCCACCTGGATGCGCGCGTTCATCTCGATGAAATAAATCGAGCCGTCTTCATCCATCAGGAATTCCACGGTGCCGGCGCTGCTGTAGCCGATCTGTTCGAGCGCCTCGACCACCTGGGCGCCAAGCTCCTTGCGCTGCTTGGGGTCCATTGCCGGCGAGGGCGACTCTTCGATCAGCTTCTGATGGCGGCGCTGGATGCTGCACTCGCGCTCGCCCAGGTGCATGACGCGACCGTGCTTGTCTCCCAGCACCTGGAACTCGATGTGCCGGGGCCGCTCGATGAATTTCTCGAGATAGACGTCGGGAACGCCGAAAGCCTGCTGCGCTTCGTTGCGAGCCGTGCCGAAGGCGCCGGGAAGCTCGTCCTCGCTGCGCACCACGCGCATGCCGCGACCGCCGCCTCCCGCCGACGCTTTTACGATTACCGGATACCTGATTCGCGCAGCTTCGGCCAGCGCCGCGGCTTCGTCCGGCACAATCCCCTGCGAGCCGGGCACGACTGGAACTCCGGCGGCGGACATTTCGCGCCGCGCCTGGTCTTTCTCGCCCATCATGCGCAACAGGTCGGGAGAGGGACCGATGAAAGTGATGTGCGAAGCCTCGCACACTTCGGCGAAGTTGGCATTCTCGGAAAGAAATCCGTAGCCGGGATGGATGGCGTCGACGTTGGTGATTTCCGCGGCGCTGATCACCTGGGGAATGTTCAGGTAACTCTCGCTCGATTTCGCGGGGCCGATGCACACGGCTTCGTCGGCGAAGCGCACGTGCAGCGAGTTGCGGTCGGCTTCGGAATAAACGGCGACCGTGGCGATGCCGAGTTCCTTGCACGCGTCAATCACGCGCAGGGCGATTTCTCCACGATTGGCAATGAGGATTTTTCGGAACATGAATAAGAGTAAGCCGGGCTTTCAATAACCCCGGGATCACCAGGCCATTGGCAGCGGAACCACTCCGCCTATTTCTTGTTTCCCGAGGGACGCAACGCGAACAGCGGTTCGCCGTATTCCACCGGCTGGCCGTTTTCCACCAGAACGCGCACGACTTCCCCGCTGATGTCCGCTTCAATTTCGTTCATTAATTTCATGGCTTCGATAATGCACACGGTCTTGCCGGGTTCCACCCTGTCGCCCACACGCACGAAGGGGCCGGCGTCAGGGCTTGGCCCGGCATAAAACGTGCCGACGATGGGCGATTTGATAACGTGCTCCTCGGCAGCCGCGGGTGCGGGCTGGCTTGGCGCCGGCTGCTGCAGCAGGTGCCGGGGGCTGCGGCGGGGCTGGCGCCGCTGCGCCGGGTGCGGGCGCCTCGGGAGCGGTGGGCAGGGCGCGCAGCAGCGGCGCTGCGCCCTGCGCCACGGCCTTTTTCAGCCGAATGCGAAGATCCCCGTGGGCATATTCAAATTCTTCCAGCCCATACTCGGCCATGAACGAAAGCAGCCGCTCGAGTTGGCCCAGGTCGACGCCTGGAACGCCCAACTCGGGGTTCTGTGATTGCTTTTTGGATCCCTTCATATCGTTGTGTGTAAGTCTTCTTGATTCTTAGATTTCAATGAACTCCCGCGGAGCGCTGGTCAGGATTTCGGCTCCCCGAGAAGTTACAAGAGCTTCGTCCTCGATGCGGATTCCCCCGACCCCTTCCACGTAAACGCCGGGTTCCAGAGTAATCACGTTTCCCGCTTCCAGATGGCCACTTTTGTCCGCGTGCGATCCGGGGATCCTCATGGATTTCCAGCCCCAGGCCGTGGCCCGTGCTATGCACGAAGTAGCGCCCCAACCCTTTATGCTGCAACACGTTTCTGGCCGCGGCATCCACGGCGCCGGCGCCAACGCCGGCCTTTAAAACATTCCGTGCGGCCACTTGCGCTTCCAGCACCGCCTGATACCACTGGCGGACCCGCGCCGGGGCCTTGCCCACGTACACGGTGCGCGTCAAATCGCTGCAATAGTGGCGCAGTATAGCACCCAGGTCCAGCACGACCAACTCGTTTTTCCCGATCCGGCGCGAGGTGGGGCGCGCGTGGGGCAATGCAGACCTGGGTCCGGCGGCCACGATCGCTTCAAAGGACTCGCCGGAAGCCCCTTTGCGGCGCATGCGGTAGCCGATCTCCGCGGCAATTTCCAGTTCGGTGACGCCGGGCCGGATCTGGCGGATCGTTTCCTCCATGACCTCGGAACCCAGGCGCGCCGAGTCGCGCAGGCAGTCAATTTCAAACGGATCCTTGACCGCGCGAAGCTGGTCCACCAAGCCGTCGACGCCAGTCCATTTTACGGACGATCCGGCGGCCTTCTTCAGGGCTTTCCAGCCCGCAAGCGTGACCCTGGAAGGAGACACCGCCACGCGGCTGCGTCCCTTTTTCCGGAGATGGTCGCCCACTGCTTCCAAAATCGGGCCGCGATGAATCCGCGTGCGGATTCCGGGAGACTCTTCCTTGGCCTGAATCGTGAACCTGCCGTCGGTAAACAGCGTGGCGGAGGTGGAATCCACCAGCAGCGCGCCCGAGTCTCCGCTGAATCCGCTCAAGTAATAGACGTTGGGCAGATGGGTTTCCAGCAGAGCGCTGACGCCGTGCGCTTCGAGCGAATGCCGGAGCCGTTTGAGCCTGGCCGAAGTCGTGGTCTGCATAAAATAATGGGAGGAGACCGAGGTCCCCTCCCGAGTCACTATCGTTTCCTCGGCGAGCTCCAAGCGAAAGCCCGCACCCGGCGGAAATTAGCCCGGCAAAATGCGGGGCGTCAGGAAGAAGAGCAATTCCTGTGTGGAAACATTGACCGTCGTGTGTTTAAAGAGATTCCCCATGATCGGCAGGCTGCCGAGCAGCGGGACCTGGTCGACGCTGGTATTTTGATTGCTGATAACAACTCCGCCAATAACAATCGTCCCGCCGTCGTTGATGAGCACTTTGGTCTGGGTCGATTGCGTGTCCAGCGCGGGAGTCCCTTGGATTCGCGCAATGCCCTGGTCGATTTGGGTGTTCTCGACCGTCACATCCAGGAAAATCGTGCCTTCCGCGGTAATTTGAGGAGTCACTTCCAGCTTCAAAACGGCGTCGATATATTGCACGGCTATCGTGTTATTGATATTGGTCTGAATCGGAATCTGTGTACCTTGCTTGACAGTCAGCTTCTCGTTGTTTTGGGTAACGCCTCTCGGCTCCGAGAGCACTTTTCCAACGCCGCGGCTTTCCATCAAGCTCAGGATAAAGTCGATGGCGTAATTATGCCCTTGCGTGGCAATCGTCAGGCCGCTGGTGGGAGCCGTCGCGCCCAGATTGGTAACCAGAGGGATGGAACCACCCGTGCCCGATGATACGGAGAAGGGCGCGACAATCGAGTGGAGCACAGGGCTCAGCATGGTGGTGTTCCCGACCAGGCCCCCAAGGGCCGTGTTGCCTGTGGCGTTGAGCGGTGTGGAAAACCCGAACTGCGTGCCCACTTCGCGCGCGAACGAGCGCGAGGCCTGCACCACGCGGGCGTCGATTTCCACCTGCTGCGATTTCCGGTCCAGCTGGCGCAGCAAGTCGTCGATCTTGGGAATCGACGAAGGAATATCGCGAATGATCAAGGTGTTCGACCGGACATCGGCGTAGACATCGCCGCGAGTGGTCAGGAACTTCTTGATCGTAGTCGTCATCTTGTCGGCCTGGGCGTAGCTGAGAACGCGCGTGACGGTGACCATCTCGATGGCTTCGGCTTCCGCTTTGATCAGGTCGCGGCGCTGGTCCGCTTCATGCTTCAGGGTATCCTGCGTGGCGATGCGCAGCACGTTGCCGTCGATTTCCTTGGTCAGGCCGTTGTTGCGCAGCACGATATCCAGCCCCTGATCCCAGGGAACTTCGTCCAGAACCAGCGTGACCGTTCCATGCACGGATGGATCCAGAACCACGTTCAGCCCGCTGATTTCGTGAATGAGCCGGAAGAAATCCTTCAGGTCCACGTCCTTCAAGTTTACGGATATGGGGTCGCCCGTGTATTTCTTGCCGGCCGAAACGGCTGCGGCCGTCTGCGGAGCCGTGGTGGAATCCTGCGGCTGGGGCGCCGCCGGAGCATTGGCGGGACGCGCGAATCCCAGGTTGCTTCCCGTCAGCGAAGCCGGAAGCGGCATTTCAGGAGCGCGCGCCGATACCAGCTTGTGTTGCACCGGCATGTGCGACGGATGAAAAGCGGCCGGCGCCACCAGAGTCGCCGTAGCGGCAAACGAAATCGTGACGCTGGAGGCGTCGCTTTGATCGGTGAAGGAGACCGGCTGGGAAAGATCGATCACCACTCGCGATTTGCCGGGAACGGGCTGGCCAAGGCGAACGGCAACGACCGGCGCATACGCGCTGGAAATCTTCCTGAGCCCGTGAGCCAGTTGCGCGGCGGAAAAATCCAGGACCAGCCGTGGCGGCGAATCCAGGCGCGAGGATTGGTAGCGCAGATCCCCAGTGCCGCTGATTCGGACGGTCGTCAGTTGACCAGCGCGATCCACCGCAACTTCCGAAATCGACGCCGGCTGCGCCGTTGTGTTCACGGCCGCTTGCGGGGCGCCCTGCGCGTTCGCCGGCAGAGCCGCGAACACCGCGGCGCCCACCAGCAGCAGGCTACCGAACCCGAAGGCCGGCGATTTGATCTTCATTGCTGTTCTCCTGGACTTGGGTAAAGTCGCTTGGTCACCTGACGTTCGAGAGGCTTTCCAAATGCGTCTTTGCCAAACTCGTGGAACGATATGGCTTCGAGCGTAATCTTATCGACCGAGCCGTCGTACAATTTGTCGCCTTCCCGC
This sequence comes from Terriglobia bacterium, assembly GCA_963779275.1. Lineage (GTDB taxonomy): Bacteria > Acidobacteriota > Terriglobia > Acidiferrales > UBA7541 > Palsa-360. The sequence goes on along the minus strand of CAVZXL010000007.1, from coordinate 166,325 downwards.
AGGAAGTACACGCGCTTCTGCGGATTGGAAACGATGGCGATCATTCCGCCCGACCCGCGAACGATGCCGTCGATGTGCAGCGAGCCGACCACCAATCCGGCTTTGCCCGGCGGGAGGTTCTCGGGCGCCGCGTTGGCCGCCTGCGCCTTGTTCAGCAGCGCTTCAAACGGATCGCGCCGCGCTACCGTAGTTTTTTCCGGGGCCGGCGTCACCGCGGCCGGCTTTGCGTCTGGGGTGGCCGCAGGCTTTGCGGACGCAGTTTTCGCTCCGGGTTTTTCCGCTGCTGGAGCTTTGGCCGCAGCCGGCGGAGTCTTCGCCGGAGCTTTTGCCGCGGCCGGCGGAGTTTTTTGCGGCGCTTTCGCCGCGGCCGGTGGGGCGGTGTCCGGCGTTTTTGCCTTCGCGGGAGCCTTCTTGGCCGTATTCTGGATCGGCTCGGAGGCCGGAGCGGGCGCCTGGGCCGCGGGCTGAGAACCGGCGGGAGCGCGCATCAACTGATCGCGGACCGAATTCGGCGACACGTTCGGATGTTCCTGGGCGAACGCGCAGGTCGCAAGGACCACCGGCAGCGCCAGCGGCAACAGTGTTCGCGAGAACTTTGCGAATCGCATAGTCAATGTTTTCCGGCGGGCCGCCCGTTCCGGCACTGCCGGAACGTTCCGCGTAAAAGTACTGCCCGCATCCTCGTCTCGTTTCCGCCTACTTCTTGGCGGGTGGATTCTTCGCAGCCGGAGCCGTTCCGGTATCCCCGGGCTTGCTGAAGAAAGTCGTTACCAGGCACTTGCCGGTGACCGAAGTTCCGGGACGCACGGGGAACCTCGCGCCCTTTGCGTCGGAAAGACCGCTGAACGTCAGGTCGCCCACGTTGATGATGCGTGACAACCGGCTGAGCCTGGAAAAGAAATCCTCGATACTGAAATACGGGCCGTCCACTTCGATCTCAAACGGCAACTCGTAGTGATAATCCTTCGGCACGACGGCCTGCGCGGTTAGCCTCCGGATGGAAATGCCCGAAGCCGCGGCCGATTCCTGCAGCAGCCGCATGAACTCGTCGAGTTCCTTTTCCTCCGGCACGATGGTCTTCAGCGTATCCAGCTGCTTTTCCAGCGCCGCCATTTCCAGCTTGAATTCCGCGTTACGCCGCTCGTACACCTGGAGTTGCGATACCTGGCGATTCAAATCCGAATCGCGCGTGTGATTGGTCTCCAGCTCGCTGCGCAAGCTGGCCACGGGAAACACGGGCACATATTCGCCGGCTCCGATAATCACCAGCGCGAGGGCGAAGAAGACCAGCGCCTGGAGGTACCATGGATATTCGCGAAACGAAATCGCCATCGATCCCCCTAGAGATTCCCCGGCTTGCGCGCCGGCGCGGCTGCGGCTGGCGCGCCGGCCGCCGGACTGGCGGTGGCGGGTGCCGGGGCGCCGGCCTGTTGCGGCAGCCCGAACTGAGCCGTCAAACTGAACGCAAAGATCTCCACCGCTTTGTTGCTCTCGTCCTGATGCGATTCCTTGATTTCCACGTTCTGAAAGTAGCCGGAACGCTTCAGCTGCGTGATGTAATTGGCCACCGCGTTGATCGAACCGGCCGATCCGTTGATGGTCAGTGCATCGCCCTTGCGATCGACCGAAGTCAGCCAGAGCGTATCGGTGCGGCTCACGGTGTTGGCGATGGCGTCCAGAAATTCCTGGCCGCCGGTGCGATTTCTTTGCAGCTGCTCGATCACCGAAATCCTCTGCTGCAGGATCGCTTTCTGCTTCTCGAAGTTATCCACCTGCAATTTCAGTTGCTCCAGGCGCGCTTTTTCGCCCGTCTGCTTCTGGATGTGCGCGAGGACCGATTTATTCTCGCGATCCATCAGCAGATAGTGGCCGTACAGAATCCCGGTGCTTGCAACCAGCGCGATGGCCAGCAGCACGTACTGCAGCGTCGCTTCAATCGGCACCGCGGTGCGCGTGGCTTTGGGTCGCGTTCTGCCCAGTAGGTTGATGCGAATCATGGTTCGTCAAAACTCCTGAGCGCCAGACCTACGGCAATCGCCAGGCGCGGGGCCAACTCGCGAATCTGATCCTCGTTGTGCCGCCCCGGATTGATCACGATCTTGCGGAACGGGTACATCTCCTCGACCGGAACGGCGAATTCTTCCCGCAAAACGTCCATCAGTCCGGGAACGCGGGAACTGCCGCCGGCCACCACGATTTTCTGGATGCTTTCGCCGGTGGCCGTGGCGCGGAAAAAGTCGAATGTCTTCTGGATTTCCAGAACCAGAATGTCGGTGACCGAACGCAGGATCGTGCCGCGATGTTCCTCGGCCACGCCGGCGATGTTCTCGCCCTGTTTCAGGCGTTCGGCATCCTCGAAGCTGAGGTCGAGTTCCTTTTGCAAGGCGTCGGTGTACTGGTTGCCGCCGACGGAAACGTCGCGCGTAAACAGCGGAATTCCGCCGCGCACGATGTTGATGTTCATGACGCTGGCGCCGATATTGAGCAGCGCGATGGTCTGGCCGGGATCGGGGTCGTAATTGACCTCGAAGCAGTTCTGCAGCGCGAAGGCATCGATATCCACGACGGTCGAATTTTTTCCGGCCTGCGCCAGCACGTTGGTGTGATTCAGGATTTTGTCTTTCTTCACGGCCACCAGCAGGACGTCCATCTGCGAATCCACGGATTCGAGCAGTTGATAGTCCAGGTTCACGTCGGCGATGTCGAAGGGAATGTGCTGGCTGGCCTCGGATTGCACGCGATCGTACAGCTCTTCCTCGGTCATCATGGGCAGTGGAACGCGCTTCACGATCACCGAATGGCCCGATACCGCGGTGGCCACGTTGCGGGTTTTTATTTTTTGCGTCTCGAAAATGTTGCTGATCGCGCCCGCAACCAGCGGGGCGTCCATGATGGCGCCATCCACCACCGTATCCTGCGCCAGCGGCTCCAGGCCAAAACTCACCAGTTCATAGCCCTGCTTGGTGCTCTTCAACTCGACGGCTTTGATCGAGCTGGAGCCGATGTCCAAACCCACCAGAGCTTTTTGTTTTGAGCCACCAAACATGTCGAAACCCCTCTAGCAGTCCCTAACGCCCGCTCATTGCATTCCGCCCGGCCGACCCGCCCGGAAAGACATTCAGGATTCCATCCGGTCTGAATTCAATCTGCTACCCGAGCCCATGATCCGTACTCTTCCCGCCGTCCCTGGACGTTTACCCTAGCGCGACCCTGCAATCCGGCCATGAGGACGCACAATTCGGGCGACCCGCGCTAAGTCTTCCATCTGTAATTCCAAACTTGATTTCCAAACTTGGGCCCCATACGGCCACAGAAACCCGATGCGGCGATCACGCCTCGAAGCTTGCAGAGTGTGCCGCGCGAATCGAATTTGGCATCCCACACCCGGAGTGTCAAGCAATGGGATTCGGAAGTTGTTGTGAAGAATACGGGTTAGGCGGCTGAACGTGCGGACAGGAAAAGGGCAAAAAGCACAATTTGCAGTGGTTTAGTAATACTAGGACTACCATTACTAGTATGGGCTTTGCAGACACTTTTCGGCGGGTTTTCTATTGGCGTTTCAGGCCAAGCGATTGCCAAATTGTGTCGATGCGTTTTTTGGTCTCCGCGTCCATGACAATTTCGTCGGGCCAAGGACGCCGGAATCCTTCGCTCTCCCATTTTCGCGTGGCGTCGATTCCCATCTTCGAGCCGTAATCCTGGATGCGCGAGGCGTGGTCCAGGGTGTCTGCGGGACCCATAGCAAACTCGATATCTCTTTGCGGATCAATCGCGCAAAGCGATTTCCACGCCACCTCGCTGAAATTTTGCACGTTAACATCCTGATCCACGACCACCACCACCTTGGTGAACATGGCCTGCCCCAGCGACCAGATGGCATGCATGATTTTTCGCGCGTGCCCGGGATAGGACTTGCGAATGGAAACGATCATCAGGTTGTGAAACACGCCCTCGGCGGGCATGGCCACGTCCACGATTTCCGGATACTGCATTTTCATGACCGGAAGAAAGACGCGCTCAACCGCGTGCCCCATGAAAAAATCTTCCTGCGGCGGAGGCCCGACGATTGTAGTCAGGTATATGGGATCGCGCCGGTGCGTGATGCAGGTAACGTGAAAAACCGGAAACTCCCCCTCAAGCGAATAAAATCCGGTGTGGTCGCCGAAGGGCCCTTCCGTGCGCATCTCCTTCAAATCCACGTAGCCTTCCAGGACGATTTCCGCGTTGGCGGGAACTTCCAATTCGGAAGTCTCGCAGCGAACCATCTCCACCGGCTCGCGGCGAAGGAATCCGGCGAACATCATCTCGTCCAGATCCGGAGGAATCGGCAGAATGCCAGAGAGGCACGTCATGGGATCGGATCCGATGGCCACGGCCACGTCGATGCGCCCATCGGGATTGGCGGCGCGGGCGCGGCGAAAATGTTCCGCGCCGTGCTTTTGCGTCTGCCAGTGCATGCCAGTGGTGCGCTCGTCATAGACCTGCATGCGGTAGACGCCGACGTTGCGCTTCCCTGTTTCCGGATTGCGCGTGAACACCAGCGGCCAGGTGATGAACCGCCCCGCGTCCTTGGGCCAGCACTGCAGGATGGGAAAATGAAATAGGGAGATATTTTCACGCCGGATAACTTCCTTGCACGGTCCATTCTTCACCGACTTCGGAAAGAACGAACCGAGCTCGGCGAGTTTCGGCAGCATCTTGAGCTTGTCGAGCAGCCCCGACGGCGATTGCATGTCGAGAAAACCGCGGATGCGGGCGCCCACTTCATCGACGTCGGAAACATCCAGCGCCAGATTCATGCGCCGTTCGCTGCCCAGCATATTGATGAGCAGCGGAACGCGCGACCCTTTGGGGCGCTCAAACAGCAGCGCGGGACCGCCCGCGCGCGTGACGCGGTCGGTAATCTCGGTAATTTCCAGGACCGGATCGACTTCCGCGGCAATGCGGTGCAGCTCGCCTTCTTTTTCCAGCTTCGCGATAAATTCGCGCAAGTCTTTGTACGCCAAACCATCCTCCGTGTAGGACAGACACTCTTGTCTGTCCCTTCAGCCACGCCACCAAGCATCGGCGAATAAGAAACAAATTCAAGTTCGCAGATTTTGTATTCGCATGTAACGCGTCGGACGCACGCGGGTTCTAGCCCCCCGCGGGAACAGACAAGAGTGTCTGTCCTACAACACAACGCGACACTTTAACACGAATGGCAGGGCGAAGAATTCTTGCAAGCTTCCAGCAGGTTTGCTAGCGTAGGGTCCAGAGCGGGCGTCGTACAATGGCAGTATAGAAGCTTCCCAAGCTTCGGACGTGGGTTCGATTCCCATCGCCCGCTCCATTTACTTGCTCCAGTGAATCCATTCCTCTATTTGTTTGAATTGCCTCCCATGGGGAGGCACGCGTTTGCTCGGATTATTCAGGGAGTTGGATTGGCTAGCGGCCGCCGAAGCGCACCGCGACTCCCGCGGAGATGCGGACATGGTTTTACGTCGCCGGCGATCCGGCGACGCTGTCAAAGCGCGTCAACAGATAGTCCGCTTGCACAATGCGCACCGCAAAATGCCAGCGAAACAGCACATCCAGTCCGCCTCCGCCACGAACGGCACCGGATTATTGGCGGCGCGAACGTCGCGCGAAAATAACGCGAGGAATGCGGTCGCAGCCGCGCCCAGCAGGAGCCAGCGCTTCAGGGAATGATTGAATGCAGGAGTACGAAAAAGAAGATGACATGACGACATGGACCTCTGATCCTCCAGGGCTGCGCTCGATGCGCTTCCGCATCCTTGACTTCAGCCCAAGAGAACCCCCGGCCATCGCTGGCCGCGGAGAGGTGTTCCTGCGTCAGGTTCACGTAAATTAGCAGTGGATATCTTAAATCTCAACAAAACCGAATCGTAAAGTATTCCAAACCGGTAACACCGGGGATGAATTCAATGGGAAATAAAATGGCGCGATCCCGCGAATGGATCTGCGGGACAGTCGGATATTTCCGGATATCTTAAGGATATGCACCTACACTACCGGGCCATCCAAACCTATCAGGCGATGCTCTGTAACGACGGCATCCACGCCGTTGGGAGGGGGTCCCTGCTTTCCAGCACGAATTGAATTTCGGTGAAAGCGGAATCCGCACTTGGACAAAGCAAACGGTAGTGGGTTAGTCTGAAATAAAATGTGCCCTCTGCGTCCCGAAATGCGCGGGACGCAGAGGCCTCTACAAAACCGGAACTCACCGCCACGAATGGTCTTGTAGAGGCCGCCCGATCTTTGGGCGGGCAGTTTTTCGCACTGCCCTGAGTTCAAACTGACCCATTACCAGGCAAACCATCCGGTGTCCAAGCCCGGCCCACATGGTGTATGCTCCGCGAACTGGTAACGCGGACCCGAACTTACAATTTAGGTGGGCCAAACGGCGGAATGCTTCCGCCCGTCCAGCCCATCCTGGGAGGAAGCCATGCATCGGTTTGCCCGGAAAACGATCGCGTTCGGTGCGCTTCTCGCAAGCACATTTGCCGCAGGAATTTTGCGCGCACAGCAGGCCGCGCCCGATCTGATTCTATCCAACGGAAAAATCATTACCGTCGATCAGCGGTTTAGCATCGCGCAGGCGATTGCCGTTCGCGGGGAGCGTATCGTGGCGGTGGGCGGCAATCAGGAAATCGGCGCGCTCGCCGGCCCCAACACCAGGAAAATCGATCTCAAGGGAAAATCCGTGATTCCCGGGCTGATCGACAACCACATGCACCTGTTGCGCGCGGGGACCACTTGGTCGCGGGAACTGCGCCTCGACGGAATCGAATCGCGCAAGCAGGCGCTCGGGATGCTGAGTGCGCGCGCGAAATCCGTGGGCCCGGGGGAATGGATCTATACCATCGGCGGGTGGGCGCACCAGCAGTTCGCGGACGACCCGAAACCCTTCACGCGCGAGGAACTGGATAAAGTCGCCCCGAACAATCCCGTGGCTCTGCAGGAATCTTACTACCAGACATTTCTCAATACCCGCGGCATGCAAGCGCTGGGAATCAACGGGAATGCGGCCGACCCTGCCGACTTGTTGAAGGGATCGATAAAGCGCGATGCCGCCGGGAGCCCCACGGGACTGGTGGGAAGCGATATGCCTGCGGTTCGCCCGATTGTGGCCAAACTGCCGAAAGTTCCTGCCGATCAGGTCGAGGCCAGCAGCCTGGCGTTGATCAAGGATATGAACCGCGCGGGACTCACCTCATTCGGCGTTCCGGGTTGCGATCCCGATTTACTCACGATGTATCGCAAATGGGAAAGCCAGAATCAGCTGAACGTCCGCGTGTACTGCATCGATGGCGTGGGCGGCAACACTCCGGAGCAAGTCGACAAGAATCTGCCGCAGATTAGCAAGATCAAGTTGTTTCAGGGCGACGAGTACATTGATCAGATTTTCTTTGGAGAAGGCGTCTACGGCCCGCTCAGCGATCCGATGTTTTTAGTGAAATCCAATCCCAAGCCGGAGGACCTGGTCCAATGGCGCAGGATTGTGATGGAAGTCGCCAAGTCAGGACTTCCCTTGCACGTCCACGTGTCGCTGACGAACACGATTGATGCGTTTCTGGATCAGGTTGAGGCAGTCAACAAGGAATACCCCATTCACAACCTGCGCTGGGTGTTTGCCCATGTCACGCAGCTCAATGAAGCGGAACTCGACCGCATGAAAAAACTGAACATGTATGCCGCCGTGCATCCCTGGACGGTCATCAACGGAGGAATTTTTCACGAAATTTACGGCGACCAGGCTTTCGACATGCCAAATCTGAAGACCATCCAGGACAGCGGGATCGTCTGGGGATTTGGAAGCGATGGCAGCGCGGCCAACCAGTACCGCCCGTTTTTCACGCTGGGATTCGCGGTGACCGGGAAGATGGTGGGCGGCATGAAGGTCATTCGCGGGACGATCAGCCGCGAGGATGCTTTGATCGCTTACACTCGCAACAACTCCTTCCTGGTTTTTCAGGAAGATAATCTGGGTTCGATTCAGCCGGGCAAGCTGGCCGATTTGCTGGTTCTCGACCGCGATTACCTGACGGTTCCCGCGGACCAAATCAAGGAAATCAAGCCGGTGATCACGATGGTGGGCGGAAGAATCGTTTACGATGCCGGCGCCCAGACAACATCATCGATGAAGTAGATCTGTAATCCTTTGCGGTAAGCGCGATGAAAACAAAACACCGCGGGCGTCGGTCAGCCCGCGGCGTTTTGTTTTGATTGGACGGAAAACAAGCCTTACTTTGCAGGCGCGGGCGGAGGAGTGGGCGGCGGCGCGGGTTTCGATTGCGGCTTCACGAACTTGCCGTCGTCGATGGGCACATTGTCCTGAACTTTCTCCACCCGAATCGTGGTGCGCGAAACAACCGCGCCAAGCGGATTCGCCGGGATCGAGCGAATCAGGAAGGGAAATTTGACGCCGCTGCCCGTATCGCGGTAATCGTCGTATTCCACTTCGTAGGGACTGGCGCCCACCACATTCGGCAGCGTCGTGATTTTCTTCACCAGGAGCCCGGTCTGCGTATCGAAGTACAAAGTCTCGGGCGAATCTCCTGCCGGAGTGCCGACGACCACAAAGGCATCGCGGTTGTTCACCTTCTCCACGGCGCGAACCTCCAGCTTCTCGTACGCCCCTTTCAACTCCAAAGGTTCGTAGAAGTTCGCTTCGCGCTTGGCGCGCGGCTGCTGGACGGGCAAAAGCGGATTGACCTCGCCTCGCGCGTTCTGCGTCCACGCGACCGCGCCGTCAAATCCGTCTTCGATCGTGGCCTTGTCCGTGGTTGCGACGCTCAGCCTGAGGTTCGGCGCTTTCAGATAAATCTGGCCTTGCGCCGGAACCTCGGAGGTGCCACCGGGGCCCGCGGGGATCGTGCGAGCCGCGGTGATCACGCGGCTGGTGATTTTGCGGAGCGCCTGCTCGCCGCCCAGTGCCTGGATATAATTGTCGATGATTTGATCCGCCGGCGGAAAATTCGGCTTGGCAGGATGCCATTCGGGATCGTACTTGGGAAACGTGACGCTGGTCGGCGGAAGCGGCAGGGTAGCGACCGGATCCGGATTGCCATGATGGCAGGTGTAGCAGGTCACCATTTGCTTGCCCTCAAAATTATTCTTATTGAGGGCGAGCATCATGGTCATCATCTTGCGCGCGGTTTTTTTCTGGGGCACGTCGTCTTTTTCCCACTTGTCCACGACGTGGCAATAACCGCATGTCACTCCGAGGTCGCCCTCGATCAGGTGCATGGCCGGCACCAACTGATTCGCCGGCAACGTTTTGAGAACCTGGATATTCTTGAACTGCTGCTTGGCGGTCTTCACTTTGGGACCGGCGGGTTGCTGCGCCGCTGCGACAATCGAAAAACCGAAAGCAATCCCAACGACAGCACAACAAATTCGCACCAACCGAATGCCATTGCGCATGAATGCTTCCTTTCCTGAGAAGTCGAGGCGCTGACCGGTATCGTGGCGGGCAGCATACGTGTTCGATCCACTGAATTCAACGTGAATCGTTCATGTGCGAGACACAGTGGCCATGAATGTCCTGATGGGTGCAACGAAATGCTGCCGAGCGGTTCCTCGTGCGATTCGCCAATAAGTGGCTGCCCGGTAATCTTGACACCTCTTCGGTCACGGTGTAATTTGCAAACCAGCGAGGGTGTGCAAGTGGACCGCCTGCGGCGATTTTTCCCAACATTTGCAGTATCGTGTCGTTTGTTGTTGCTGGTGCTCGGAATTTCCCACGCGGCGCTGGCGCACCACGGCGTGGCGGCGTACGACTATTCCAGAACAGTCGTTGCGAAAAACGTGACCGTAACCCAGTGGGACTGGGTCAATCCCCATTGCAAAATTCATTTTGATGTAAGCGATGATAAGCACAACGTCCAGCACTGGAGCGTGGAAATGCACCCGCCCGAAGCCCTGCTGGAACATGGGTGGACGCGCCAATCGCTTCACACCGGCGACGTGATCTCACTTTCTTTCCGGCCAGCTAAGGATTTTTCCGCGGCCGGACTCCTGGTTGACGTGACGCTGCCAAACGGATTTCAGTTGGTGCAGAACCTGCTCGTGCTCCCTCCGGGCAAAACCTATGGCATGAACGATTGGGCCAACTTCATAGCCCGCAAGTAGATTCAAGTAAAAAATGTTCCCTTCAACTTTAGAGGAACGCCCGGCATGTATTCGGAAGGGTAGACGAGCCGCTATTTTTTCGCCGGCGTCGTGGTGGGTTTTTCCACGGACTCGTTAAATTCGTTATTCTCGCGGACCGAACAAGGCCACACTTCCCTGGCAAAATCCTTTGCTGCGGCCACGGTTCTGGTCGGATAGCTCCACGAAGCGGTGTACGCGACCGGGTCGTCAATCGTGATTCCCAACTCCAATTTGTCCTGGCTCACTCGCCGGAATCGTTCGATCACGTGCAGTTTTTCCGAGTGCGGCCGGCCCGTCGAATCCAGCCAGGTCTTGTCGTTGAATCCAATCGCGTCCACGACGAACGTATCTTTGCCTTCATACCAGCCAATCGACTCTCCCATGTATAAGGGATCGGGATCGTCCGAATGCTTGCGGTTCAGCCAAACCACGCGCCACACGACACCATACTCATACAGGATGTAGACGGCTTCGGGAGTCTGCACAAATTTAAATTTGGAAGGGCTGTTGTAAATCCGCGGAACTCCGTACAACTCGCAGTACAGGATGTTCGGGTCCGTGGAGCTGTCGAAGGTTGCGCGGGGCCCGCTGGGCGGTCGTTCCGCGAGCAGTTTCTTCATGGCCCAGGGTTGATAGGGCACGCCGTCGGCCGGCGTTCCGGCGTCCTGCATTGTCCCTTTGGGACTCAGCATGTACGGCCCCTTAGGCTGTTCCGCACCGGCGGCCGGAACCGATCCTCCGAGATTTCCCCAGACACCGGAAAGGTCCACGTGATCGCTTGCTTGATTTTTGGGAGTCGCCGAGGGCGCCGCAATCTGTGCGGAGAGATTTGGTGCAACGATCAACGCGGCAATTAACACGCAGGTGGAAAACCCCTGGTGGTCGCGCATTTTGGCATTCCTCCCGGCGTTCATGCGCGATTCTCGAGTTCCTGCCCGTTCTCAAGCACCACTTTGATCAAGATACCGCGAGGCGCGCCGTTTTTTGCCCCATGGATGTGCAGCGTCACGTGGTCCCCGGCGCTCAGCGAATGCCGCGTCCAGCCGATTTCCACGAGCCTGCTCGGGGGCCCGCACTCGACCACCCATTCCTGGGTGCCGCCGCTCGCATCCGCGACGGTCAGTGAGATTCGCCCGTGCGGATTGGTCCACTCAAACTGCGTGATGGTTCCCTTCACCACGGTGTCCTTATCCATGTCATAGCCCGCCGCACCGTGGTGCGCGAGCACAGGACTGGAAACCAGAAGCAGGGCGCCTGCCAGGACGAACGCGGCGAAGGATCCGATGCGCATGTGGGGCCTCATTCGGAAAAGTTGAAATTTGGTGAAAGCGATTCTGCTCCGAAAATTTTCCGAACTCTATAGCACATGCTCCGCGTGGGAGTAAACAAATTTTGCCCCGCGGCAATCAAGCTCCCTTCCGCGCGATCGCGATTCCGGGCCCTGCAGATGCCGGATTCAGCTCGATGATTTTTTCCTCCCTGCCACTTTCTCCTTGACAACTTTTTGGGCCTGTGGTGATATCCCGGCCAGATTGGGCCATCCACCGAAATTCAAAATTTGAACTGACAAGCCTAGTAAGGGGGGGAACATGCTGAGTAAACCCGCTCTTCGGCCCGTAGTTCTGCGCGCAATTGTTCTTGCGGCAATTACCCTGTCGGCAGTTTCTGCGTTTCATGTCCAGGCACAGACAGTTACCGGAACGATCAGCGGGACCGTGCTGGATCCTTCCGGCGCCGTGGTTCCCAATGCGGAAATTTCGGTTACGAACCAGGACACGGGCGTCGTACGCACAACCACAGGCACTTCGGACGGCTTATACCGCGTTCCTTCACTTCTGCCCGGCCGGTATAGCGTGCAGGTGAAGGCCGAAGGCTTCAATGCGGCCCAAGTGCAGAATGTCGTCGTGAACGTCGGAACCGAGACCCGCGCCGACCTGCACCTGGAAGTCGGCACCACGAACCAGGCCATCACCGTGACCGAATCGATTCCCACAGTTGAGACAACGAGCACGGACGTCTCCCAGGTCATGAGCCAGGACCTGATCAAGATCATTCCCCTGAACGCGCGCGACCTGCAGCAACTGTCGGTAATTCAGCCCGGCGTTCAACAGACATTTACGAGTTCGTTTGGAAAACAGGTTTCGGTGGGCGGGGACCGCGTTGCCAACAACCGGTTCCTTCAGGAAGGAATCGACCTGACCTGGACGTTCCGCACTTCGCCTGTCAGCCTGGCCAGCAATATCCTTATGGGCGCGGACGCGGTGAAGGAGTTTAAAGTCATCAGCGAAAATCCGCCGGTGGAATATGGCGAGTTGTCGGGCGGGATCACCAGCACGACGTTCAAGTCGGGAACCAACAACTTCCACGGGACGCTGTTTGAGTATTACCGCAACAGCGCTTTCGATGCGCGCAACTTCTTCGACGGCCCCACTATTCCGCCGCTTCACCGGCACCAGTATGGCGGGCAAATCGGTGGACCGATCATCAAGGATAAAACCTTCTTTTTCGCGGATTATGAATCGCTGCGCTCGGACGCGGCTGCCTCATTTGTGGCGCCAGTCCCAAGCCTGGCTGGCAGAACGTCGGCTGCTTCGATAATCCAACAAATCTTTTTCGGGGCCACAGCGGCTGGCGGGGGTGTTGACTCAAGAACTCCGTTAATACCAGCATGCAACGACAAAAACCCTGACGGTTCCGATAGGTACACGACGGTTGGCGCGGGTTCGACATGTAACTTCAACAGCACTCCGAACCAGGCTGTTCGTGAGAATTATGGCGTGATCAAGGTGGACCACAGTCTCAGCGCCAAAGATTCCATGTCGGCCAGTTACAACATCGACCAGTCCACCGAATTTGAGCCCACGCAGCTGGCCATTACGGCGGATGACGTCTATATGCGGCGCCAGGTCTTTTCACTGCAGGAAACCCACATTTTCTCTCCCACCATCGTCAATACTTTCCGTGGCGGCGTCCAGCGCATCAACTATGCTGGAAACCTGGACATCTACACATCCGCGGCAATCGACCCGCGGCTCTATGTGAACGCGAATCCCAATATCGTTCACCAGAGTCCTTTTCCGCAAATTCCTGCGATTACGATCCCGGGGGTAACGAATATCGGCGCGCCCGCGCTGGGATTCAACTATGTTCCGCGCTACATCGGCTACACGTCCATGAACTTCAGCGACGACGTGAACATCCTGCGCGGAAAGCACGCGTTCCAGATCGGCGCCCAGGTCAAGAGGTGGTACGACAACATCGAGAACTACATGTCCACCCCCCGTGGGGCGATCAGCTACGCGAATTTGTCTGCGTTCCTGCAAAACTCCAACGCGGCGAGCTTCCTCTGGTGGGTTCAGAATTATACGGACCCGTTGAACGGCCAGACCTACAATTCCACATTCGCGCGCGGCATGCGCCTGATGTCCTATGGCGTCTACGCTGAGGACACGTACAAGGCAAAGCCGAACCTGACTGTTACCTACGGCCTGCGCTGGGAATACGCTACTGCACCCTCGGAAGAGGCCAACCGTATTTCGAACCTGTTCGGCGCGACTTGCACGGCTTACAACTGCGCAACGCCAACGGTGGGAGCGCCCTGGTACCATCCTCCGAAAAACAATTTTGCGCCACGGGTTGGCATTAACTGGGATCCCTTTGGGAAGGGCAAGACGAGCGTTCGCGCCGGTGCCGGCGTCTTCTTCGCGGAAATGGAAGACGACTACTGGTACCCTTCCCTTGCTTCACAACCGCCATTTACAGTGGCGGTCTCACTGCCTGGCCAGATTATCTTTCCCCTTCAACAATCAGCCGGGCACTACATTCAGCGCTACGGGGTGTTCAGCAAATTGTTCGAATAGCAATTTGAATCTCTTCCTCAAGAATAATGCAGGAAGCATCTTCACTCGGGAAACCTATGGCGGCGCAGAGTTTCCGTATTTCAAGACTCCGACCAAATACGCCTACAACCTGACGATCCAACAAGAACTGCCGGGACAACTGACGGTCCTGGTAGCCTACGTGGGATCTCAGGGACGTCATCAGGGCCGGACGTTCTCCTATCAGGACTTTAACCAGACCACAATTGAGGTACCGGGCCAATTGCCGATGGTCAACGGAGTCCCGATTCCAGGCTCGGTCGTAAACCCAAACTGCACGACACCTGGCGGGATCACGTGCTACTACTGGGCAGGCTCGCTTAACACCGCAAATCGGCCATCGGGTCGGGCCACAGAACGTGAATCTCGCTCTTGCAGCTCCTGGCGGGTGTCCTGTAATCTCGCGCCATACGCGACGAATTGCGTGCTTCCAGGCGGGCAGACCTTGCCGCCGGACCGTGCTACAACAACCCCAATTGGAGCAACGCCATTACCGGCAACATTACGGACGGTAATTCCTTTACAATGCGTTGCAGGTTGTGCTGCAGCGCCCCGTATCGCCGGGTCTATTCGCGCGGTTCAATTACACTTTTGCGGAGTGCATCGCGGATTCGGGCGATAACCTTCCCGGCCAGTATACCAATGGCGGATCGGCCGCATTCCCGCTCATTACCCAGCATTGGGCGGGCCGTGGACGTTGCTCCTACCTTTCCACGCAATCGGCGAACCTTGACCCTCACCTACGAAACGCACTGGGGAAAGAACCTGAGTTCTCGTCCGCTCAGGACCGCCGTGACCGGTTGGCAGCTCAGCAGCCAAACCCTGGTCTCCTCGGGAATTCCGTTCACGGTTACGTCCGGTACCGATAATGCGCGGTACGTTGCCGCCGCGGGGCCAACGGGAGCACCGGGGGGAGACCGTCCGGATTGGGCCGCTCCAAATCCCAACTGCCCAAATCCAACTCCGCAGGGAGCTGTTGGGCTCATAACTTCAACGGGACCCTCGTGGATATCAACACGGCCTGCTTCGCGATACCTGTGCCAGGTTACCTCGGAAATGTTGGTCCTCTGGTCTTCCGAGGACCGAGCACCATCAATACGGACTTGAGCCTGCGGAAGACGATACCTGTTACCGAAGGAAAGACGCTCACGTTCTCGGCAGACATGTTTAACGCTTTCAACCGGGCTAACTTCTCCGTGCCGACTTCCTTGAATGTGTTTGGCGCGACGGGCTCGACAGTCGGCAACTTCGGCGCGATCAATTTCAACAACCCATACGCCACGGTCACCACATCGCGCCAATTCCAGATCAGCGGCCGGTTCGCGTTCTAGGTCCTCCGCAATTTCCTGAGCCGCGCCTTCCCTGAGAGGGAGGGCGTGGCTCAATAGTTTTCCTCTGCCCGCCTCAGTCGCTTTCGGCTCTATTCCGCTCTCTCCGACCGCCCTGAAAGGCCTTCTGACTCAAGGACGACCTGCGAGATGCCCACAAGTCATCGAAATTAGTCTTTGTGGGTCTCAGTCTCAGGCGTGACATTGAAGTGCCAATTTGAAGCGGCCTTCAGCCCCTTGAGCATCGAGCACTTTACGGCAGGCGGGTTTCAGTAGGACAGGCACTCTTGCCTGTCCGGTTTTGTGCACGCTAACGAGAATTAAAACCGGACAGACAAGAGTGTCTGTGCCTACTCAAACGCGATTTGATTCCTTGCCGATCAGATTGTGAGAATAAGGAAACTGGACAAGAGGGGGGAAGAAAATTCTAATCACACGCTCTTGATAAAGGAAAAGGGGCCGCCGTGTGGGCCCGTCATCGGACCCTCACGCAGCCCCCTCTTCCTAATCCCAAATTGCCTGCAATACAGCGCCAGGCGCCTCAATTAATGTGTGACAGGCGCCGCCGGCTTTGGAACTTTCGTCGGGTCCGTGAACGCGGGTGCGCCCAGGTTTTCGTAGAAGTGCTGCTCGTCCTGGATGGTGCAGACCCAGCCGTAGAAGGAACCCGTCGTGGAGATCTTGTAATACCTGTGTGTGGTCCAGGGTTTGGTGTACGCCCCGGGATCGTCAATGGTAATTTCCAGTTCCATGCTGTCGGCGTCGATTCGCTTGTAGCGCTCGACGGTGTGAAGCTTTTCCGTGGTGGGGTGGCCCATTTGATCCAGCCAGGTCTTGCCGTTGAACCCGTTGGTGTCCACTACCAAAGTATCCCCGTTCTCGTACCATCCGATGGAGTCGCCCCACCAGGTGGAGTCGGCATCGTCCGGATGCTTCCGGTTCATGAACACGGGCCGCCAGAAAGGTCCGAATTCATAAAGGATGTAAACGATGTTGGGAGTTTGCAGGATGTAGGATTTGGCCGGCCACATGAGAATCTTGCCGACGCCCGGAGGATCGCAGAATTTCACCTGGGGGTCGGTGGTCTTGGCGTAGTCGCCTCCCGGGGCCGTGCTGGAAACCTCGGACATTGTCTTCTCAAGGGCCCAGGGCTGGTAGGCAATGTCCGGCTCCTTGCCCTTCATATGGCCGCCGGGGTCGGCAGCGCTCAAGCTCTGGCCGATGCCGCCACGCTTGGGATCGGCGACCCAGTCGCCGGAAAGATCCGGGATCTTGGCGGACTTCATCTGGCCCTGGTTCATGACCGTTCCAGGTGCTGCCGCTTGCGCGTGCAGCACCGATCGAAAAGGACGCCACGGCCATCCATGCAATTGCGGATAACAGGAAGCGAGTACGAATCTTCATACGCATCCTCGGGAATCCTCCTAGTGGATTTCGCCCCGCCTTCAGGTTGCCGAATTGAGCCTGCAAATTGCCTAGTTTGATCGAGCGATGGTCCACGAGACCCCGGACCAGTTCATTTACCGTAGGGAGTGCCGCCGCTGGGAGCGCTGCCGCTGGGACCGCCGCGCGCAACAAGCTCCTTGCCATCGGCCATGACTACCTTCTGAAGAATCGACGTCGTCGCCCCATTCTTGGCGGCAAAGCAATAGACCGTGACCTGATCGCCCGGATTCAGGGACCTGCGGACCCAACCGTGTTCCAGCATCACAGCGGGAGGTTCGGTCTCGGCGACCCAATGCGCGACATTTCCCTTGTCGTCTTTGACATCGAAATAAATCTGGCTGTGGGGATTGGTCCACTCGAAACTGGTGATGGTGCCCTTGAGGGTTACTACTTTATCCATGTCGTACCCGGCGGCACCGTGATGCGCGAACATGGGTTGCGACACCAAGAGACACGCGACCGCAGCCAAGGCTATCCCTGCGAACATCTTCCTCTGCATGGGTTCCTCCCGATTGAATGTGGGGCCTGAAACTTGTTATATTGTAGCGCAATGCCATGTCAATAACAAAACAAACGGAGCAGCAGCCGTCCCGCGTGCAGATGCCCGTAAATTCGGCGGCTGATTTGCGCGTGCTATTCCCGATCCGTTCTTGATCTAGATCCAGCCGCGGGTTTTCTCAAAGATCGTAGGGCGGCGCCGCGCTTCCAGGCAAGTCGCCGGCATTTGCCTCCGGCCTATTTCCAGCTGCTGGTCGCCTTGCCCAAAGAGGATTCCGGGCCAAGCTCTGTCAATTCGATTCGCCCGCCGGGAGCGGTTACGCTCGCGATGGTCCATTGCGTTCCGACGTTGCGAGGATCCGCCACGGTTACGCCGCGCTCCTTCAATGCGCCGGCGGCGGCGCTGGCGCTGTCCACATTCACGCCGAAATGCGTGAACCCCGCGGGGCGATTGGCATTGGACGGCGCCAGTTCCAGAAACGTGTCGCGGCTCACCTGGACAAATACCAGCGTGGTCTCCCCTTTATCGTTGCGCAGACGGTCGACCTCCCGAAAACCCATCTTCTGCTCATAGAACGCGACGGACTCATCGAAATTATCCACGCTGATCCCGATGTGATTGACACCGTTGATTCCGGCGACCTTGGTTTCCTGTGATTTCGTCGCCAGGGCCGCTCCCAGGGCAAGTCCGAGAAAGAAAATGATCGCTGTGCGCATATCGAGAGCTCCTTATCCAGTTTGATTGACTTCCCGTGGGCAACTGAAGCGGCCGGCTTGCAGTCCGCAATTCAAGAAACGGATCCACAAATTTTCAACATGTTTAGGAACGACGAGAATTGCGGAGCGCGTCCAGGCTCCAGGGGCCGGGCCCAAACTGGCTGATCATCAGAGCGCCGCCGACGATGGCAAGATTCCGGATGAACATGCCCATCTGAAGCTGGCCCATCATCGCGTCCTTTGCGTTCCAGAATTGGTGCATGGTCAGGGTGACGGGCACCAGAAACAGCACCAGAAGCCACGCGCCCAGCTTCGCTCGATAGCCCAGCAACACGCTGATCGACCCGATCAGCGCCAGCAGCCCCGTGGCCGGAACCACAAATTTTGCCATCGGCACGCCCGCAGCCATGGCGTATCGAAGATCCACGGGCCCGAAGTGAGCCGGCACGGAGACGAAGAAAACCACGGTGATCAGAATCCTGCCCAGCAGACTGAACAAGGCCGTGGCCGTGGTGTCTGCGCCGGACGGGCTTGCGGGAGAGCCTTGAAATTTGGCCTCTGAATTTGACATGAAAAAACTCCAGGAATCGTCGATTGGAGACCTACGCTGGGCGCATAATACGCTTCTCCAGGCATCGACACAAGCGAACTCGGGCGCGCGCGGGCGGGCCGCGGCCTGGAATTCACCGGACAGTGCGGGACTTGAAATTGGACGGGCTCGATGTGAGCCAGCGCGCCAATGAGATGTTCGAGAGCTTCGGTGCACGCCCGGATTTGCCCCTTGTGAATACCAGGCAAGAATGAATTACTCGCCGGGCTTGAGTCCGGGCCGTTCGACGAGTTCGATCTTCGCGCCGGCCGGTCCGGCCACATAGGAGTAATTGAGCGCGAAACCGTTCGGAAGCGCCAGCGGGGTTGGTTCGGACAAGACAGTCACGCCTTTGGCGCGCAGGTCGTCGATCGTCTTCGTCAGCGGCGCCCGCGGAGCGCCAGCCGATGTGGTCGATCGCGTGCCCTTCGCTTGGCTCCGCGTCGCCCTTCTGCACGAGGATCCACATGTCGCTGAAACCCGGCGCGCTGTACTTGATGGCGTCGATCCGCCCTTTGAGCTTCGTGCGCTGTCCGCCGAACTTCGCCTGCAGCCAGCTGAAAACCTCTTCCGGGTCCGGTCCACGCATATGGACGTGGTGCAGCCCGAGCCGTTCCGGATCCTGCACGACTTCGATGCGCGTGCCCCATGGGTCTTCGACGAACGCAAGCTTGAAGAGTCCCGGGACGTCGCGCGCCGGCGTGACGATCTTGACGCCCGCCGCTTCGAATTCCTTCATCTTCGCGTCGAGGTCCGCGAACGAGAAGCCTATGTGGTCGATGGCGCTGCCGCTGCTCGGCTTTGCGTCCGCCTTTTGAAGAAACAAGAACCGCGTGCTCCGAACATCAGCCTGTCCGGCGCCTCCGTGATCCGGCGGCCGCCGAAGTATTTTCGTACCAATTGGCGGCCGCCGCCGGATCGGGCACGTTCACATGGATGTGGTCGTAGGGAAACGTCTGCGCCTTTGCTGAGCCGCCGAAAGACCCCGAAACCAAAGCACATGAAAATTGTCGAAAGCAAGAACCGTCGCATCAGGGACTCCTTTTTGTAATCGGTCGTCGAACTGGCCGACGTTCCCAAGACCCTAATTATCGCGATACTTGGTCAAGCCAGCCAGAAACTCAAATTAACGCAAGTGTGGCACAAATTCTCCGGGAAAGGTTTTAGTTTCGTCCCTTCGGGAGGGCCGCTCTTCCCCGCGCGGAACACCCGCATGCATGTTTTTTGGCCTCGCCGGCTCTTGCCTATCGTGCGGAATCTTTCGGTAGTACAATCTCGGCCGGACCGCGGCCTGGCTTGCGGCAGCGGCCGCACCGGCGGGGATTACAGGAAATAGGAAGTCCGAGGCAAACATGATTCAGGTGACTGAGGAGACGCGGGGCGACTGGAAGATCGTCGCCGTTGCGGGCCGCGCGGACGGCGAAGCGGCCGACGCCCTGGAAGCGGCGCTGCGATCGGCCGTGCAGGAAAATCCCCGGGTCGCCGCCGATTTCAGCGCGCTGACGTACATTTCGAGCGCCAGCCTGCGCTCGGTGTTGCAAGCCGCACGCGCCGCGCAAACTCGCGGCTCCGAGTTCGCCATCTGCGGTCTGACTAAGTTTGTTCAGGAAGTGTTTGAAACCACGGGCCTCCATCGCCTGTTGCGCATCCAAGGAGAACTCCCTTGTTGACGATGCTGGAAGAAGTGGTCCTGCTCGCGGTGGACGAGAAAACCGGCGCGCTGCGTTCCACGCGGCCATACGGCACCGCCTACGCACTGGTCGGCGCGGTGTTCTTCGACTTGGCGCTGGCTCGCAAGATCGATACCGATACGGAGCAGATTCACATCCTCGATCGAAGCCCGACGGGCAGCCCCACGCTGGACCGCGTTCTCTCCGCCATGTCCCAGCGCGGCGACATCACCTCGGTGCGGGACTGGATCGAGGAGATATTTTCCCGGCGCGACGATCTGGAGGGCGAAGCGCTCGCCTCGCTCATCCGCCAGGGGATCCTGAGGCACGAAAAATCCAAGCGCCTGTGGATCATCGACGTCGAGAGCTTCCCGATGGCCGACAACCGCCCGCAGCGGGACGTCCGCTTGCGTCTGGCCGATGCCATTCTCTCCGATACGATTCCCGAAACGCGCGACATCATGCTGGTCAGCCTGGCCGAATCCTGCGGCCTGCTGGGTTACGCGCTCAGCAATGAACAGATCATCCGCCGGCGCGCGCGCATCGAACTGCTGTCCAATCTGGAAACCATCAGCCGCAAAGTGGCCAGCGCCATCGGCGACCTGGAAAATACGACTGCGTCAGGGAATGCCGCGAATGATGTGAGATGCGCTCGCCGTCGCGAGCGCTCGATGTTCGGCGTCTACAGGAGGCTGTCGATGTGCGTGGACGCCGCGGGCTCCCGCTCGTCCTCCGTTTTTTCCGGCGCTTTCACTTGCGCTTTTGCCGGGGGCCTTGCTTGCTCTCGCAAATGCGGATATCGCCGGTCTTCACGCCGGATTCGCCGATCCGGGGGAATGCTCGCGCTTGTCGACTGCAGTGGCCGAAGACTCGCAACGGTCTTCAACAGATTGAAACAGACCGGAGCCCCCAGAATAAGCAGCGCCAAGGAAACCAGGATGCCTGGCAGTTCGTTGCCGGCCGGTTTCCAGCCCGGCCATTTTTCAGGGAACAACTGCAACTCCGAGCTCGCGAGATCGTGCCGCAGGGAAGCGGAATGGTCGAGCAACTTGTCGGCATCGCTCCCAAGCTGGGCGTTGACCGCCTGTTCGTAATTCGCCACCAAATTTTCGACGGCAGGATCCGAATTCAACGTGCCGCGAAGCCAGGAAACTGCGTCTTCCCTGCTGGCAAACCCTGGTGTGGTTACCAGCGCTTTGCTGGCCCGCGCTTTCGCCTCCATCGTGGCCCGATCCTCGGCGGGCGTCGGCGCGGATTTTGCGACTTCGGTTGCCTGCGGCTTCGCTTTCGATGACTTGGAAGACCTGTGCCCTGGTTCTTTTGCGGGAGTTTCCGATGCGGACTGAATTCCAGGCGGGACGAGTGCACCGTCAGCGGGCGCTTGAGTGGCTGCCTGCACGCCTTCCGACGATTCCGCTGGATTTCCTCCGGTTACAACCTGTGAAGCAGTTGCCGCCGGCGAAGCGGCTTGGCGCGAGGAATGGCGCGACTTGGATTTTGTCTGCTCCACGCCGACCGGAACTGATTGCAAAACATCCACCATGGCCTTGCGATAGAGGTCGGGCACAACTTCCCTGCCTGCGCCATCGTCACGTGTCCGCGAAATTTGCCCGGCCTGTTTCATGATGGCATCCGCGCTGCCGGTCAACTGGGTTCGCACCTGCGCATCGGAAGAGAGCATCCGGAATAAACGGATGGCATCCAGATGCGCGGCAAAGACGAGCGCCAGGGAAAGAACAACGGTAATCACGCGGGCTTGCAGAGTGAACCGTTGCGAGGCCCTCTCCATGGTGTGATTAAACCAGGATTTCACCCCATCCAGACGCGGTTCGATTTCATCCGAAACCTGTCTGCCTGGCTTCTCCGCGGCGAAAGGCCATGTCGTCTTCGGCGTTCTCCGGCAATTCCCGCACAAATTTGGCAAACTCCGCGGCCGTTGAATTCATTTTGTTGCGTGGTCCGCTCTGCGCCTCGCCGGCGATTACGAGCATCGCCCGCTGCGCGGGATCCGGCAAGGAACCGCCCGGAGGCGTCGAAAGTTTCTCCAGGACGAAGACAAGTTCATCGGCGCGAACTGATGTGGCCAGCCGCCAGCGGCTGATGAGCCCTCCCAGGATTGCACCGGCAATGGCGCCGGTGCGCCAGGGATGCGCGCAAAAACTTAAGAAGGGCACGTAGGTAGCAACAATGCTGGAGAGTGCACAAATATCCACGGACGACAGGCGCTCGATGGCCGCCTTCGTGACGGGCCAAAGGAAGAAGCCGCTCAGCGCGCCCAATAGCCAGGGTTGAAACGGGATTCCGCTGCCCACCCAGCGGAGTTTTCCCGCTGCGTCGGCCGGCACGAATGGAAGTTCGTCCAATCGGATGCCGAAGCGGGAAAACACGGACCCGGAAAGCAGCGGGTGACGCAAGACCCTGCGGGCAATGACTTTGCCGTAGCGCTTGGCGTCTGTATCGTCACACGCGTTTTCAAACAGGTCGGAAAGGCTCCTGCGCAGGTTGGCGCCGCGCAGACCGAGGACACTAATGACCAACTGAGTGCCGGCTGTAACCATCAAGCTGGCAATCAGCATGATTGCGGCAAACGCGAGTATGGAATCAAGGAGATGCACTTTGTTCTGCTCTCTGGCTGGTTCTTACAGTCTAGGGCATGGCCAACAAGGAGAGCGGAGAAAGGATTACGAGCGTTCCCTTTTGTAGACCTGTCCGGAGGGACAGGTGGCGGGCTGAGGTTCCCGCTCGCGAGACATTCGGATTGGATATCCAGCGAGAATTCGCAACGCTGCCGTTTCAAGATCGCGCGAACCTAGTCGCGGGCAAAATCGATAAATCCCCGTTGAACGTCCGCGCGAATCAGCTTTACGCGGAGCCTGTCGCCAACATCGGCTGCCCTGTTGCCCCTGCGCCAACAAACCTTCTATGGCGGGCTTCAACACGCGAACGAAAGTTCCGTGCGGAGTCACTCCCGTTACGATTGCATCGAACACTTCGCCAATCCTACCGCTCATCGCCACCGCGGCGATGCGCTTCGACATTTCTCTTTCCACCTTTCGCGCCGCATCTTCCTTTTGTGTGCAGTTGAGCGCGATGGCGGCGAGTTCGTCGTCTGAGTACGGAGCGGGCTTGCTTGCGAGCACGGCTTTGATCAGCCTTTGCGTAACCAGATCCGCGAAGCGGCGATTGGGAGCCGTGGAGTGCGTGTAGTCCTGCACGGCAAGCCCGAAGTGGCCCTGTTCCGGGTCTCCCGGGCGCTCCAGGACATACTCGCCGGGTCCCATCAGCTTGATGACCGCGAGCGACAGGTCGGCAAAGTGATCGGGATCGGCGGCCTTGCGCTGGATCAGAAAATCATTGAGCGCTTTGGAATCGGGAACGGCGGGAAGTTGGCCGCCTTGCTTCGCCGCCAGTTCCACGATGCGGGGCCAGCGTTCCGGGGTCTTTACCACGCGCCGGATCGACGACACTTTGTTGCCATCGAGCATGCGGGCCACGACTTCATTGGCGGCGATCATGAAATCTTCAATCAGTTCGGTCGCGCGGTTCTTCTCCTGCTTCACAAGGTCCACAATCTTTTCGTTCAGTATCAAAGGGTGAGTCTCAATCGTCTCGATGTTCAGCGCCCCGTGGCGATACCGTTCGTTCTTGAGCGCTTGCGCAGCCTCGTCCTGCAACTTGAGCTGCGATTGCAGTTCCGTGGAAGCGGCCACTTTATCGGGCGCTTCCGACAGATTCTCCAACCACCCGCCCACGCCGTTGTACGTGAGCTGCGCCCTGTTCCGGACGACGGCCTGGTAGACGCTGCCGGAATGGACGACTCCATCGATGCCCACGACAAACTCGATCACGATCCCCAGCTTGTCGCCCGATTCCAGCAACGAACTGGCACCGGTCGATAGCTGCTCCGGCAGCATGGGAAAATTCCTGACGCCAGTGTAAACAGTTGTCGTTTCTTTCCCTGCGTGAACATCAATCGGAGAGCTTTTTCCGGCGAAACAATCCACATCCGCGATTCCCACCAGGATCTTCGTTTCTCCATTCGGCAACCGCTCGGCGAATTCAATCTGATCAAGGTCCCGCGAAGTATCGTTGTCAATCGAAGACCAGAACAGATTGCGCAGATCGCGGATAGCGGCCCCCGGCGCAACTTGAGGGGGATGCGCGCTCAACTCCGCCAACTGTTGCTGAACCTGGGGAGGAAATTCGGGCTCAAAGCCGTTCGCCAGCATTTCCTGCCTGGCCATCGCTTGCAGATCGACATGTCGAATCGGTGTGATGTTCATAGTTGGTGTCGCGTCTGTGCCGCGACCCGGTAGCTAATCATTTTTTCTAGTCGCGCACAAGAGACAGGCACAACCGCTCCCGCCTGAAAGGGACCTCATAGTTTGTTCATCCTGAGCCGGGATATTGGCTGGTGCGTTCGCTGGCGCTGCACGGATTTTTGCATTTCAATATTAAGGACCGAACCGCGGGCGTCTCGCGCCACAAGTTGACGTTCCGCACTTGGCAGAATAGACTCCCCGCAACAGTACCGGGGATGGATGAATTCTTTTCATAAAGGATGGGATCACTATGGCAACGTGCAAATGGATTTGCGCAGGAGCACTCGGCGTCGTTTTCATGTTTTTCCTGGCGAGTGGACCAGCCGCGCAGAATCAAGCCGCTCCCAAGTTCAATGTCGATGTCAGCTGGCCCAAGCCTCTGCCGAACAAGTGGAAGATGGGCGGCGTGACGGGACTCGCCGTGGACAAGGACGATAACGTTTGGGTGTACGATCGCCCAAACGATCTGACGTCCATTGAGGTCGAAGCGGAACTGAATCCTCCGATCGCCGATTGTTGCGTGCATCCTCCGTCGATGATCCACATCGCCGGGCATGATGGCCCCGGCTATAAGGATGGCGACGTCATCGGCTCGTTCGATGCGCCGCAAGGGCACGGCATGGCTGTCGACGCAAAAGGCTTTGTCTACCTCGGGCAGAACGATGTCCGCAAATACGATCCCAAAACCGGAAAGATGCTGATGGCTGTGCCGCACGTGCCCGAAACGCCCGATGGAAAGCCATTCACAGAGCCGACCCTTCCGGTGCGCGCTCCGGGTGAGGGCAGCGCCGGCCCGATTGCCGGATTCCTCACGATACCGGGCACCCCGCGCGGCCCACGCGGGGATGGAGCGGGAACAGCGGCGGGACTGGCGCGGTCTGCCTTCATTGCCAAATATCCTCCGACTACGCCGATGATCGTGGGCGGAATCGAAGAGATTCGCACGGACGATGCGGCCAACGAGATTTACATCGCGGACAACGCCTTCGGCGGACGCGTGATGGTCTTCTCGCTGGACAAGTTCGAGTTCAAGCGCGGATGGGGCGCCTACGGACACAAGCTCTCGGAAATCAGTATCGCTCCCGCCGACCACGCCTACACCCCGAACGGGCCCATGGCCAAGGAATTCGTCGGCCACCTGACTTTTAATTTCTCGGTCGACGGCCTGGTGTATGCGGCCGACCGCGCGGGCAACCGGATACACGTCACCGACAAGCAGGGAAATTTCAAGCAGGAAATAAAAATGGCCGAAGGGACCGGCGTGGGCGGCTCGACCGGCGGCGTGATGTTCTCGAACGACAAGGAGCAAAGGCTGCTCTATATTTCCGATCTCACCAACAATCACGTCTGGTTCCTCGACCGGAAGACCGGCAAGGTGGTGGGCACATTGGGAAGCATGGGCCAGAACGCCGGCCAGTTCTTCGGCGTGCACATGGAAGCAACCAACTCGAAGGGCGACCTGTATACCGGCGAGGTGTTCAACGGCGAGCGAGTGCAGAGGTTCCTGCTGCAGAAATAACGCCGGAGAAATATATGAGCCGGCCCAGCGGAATCCGCGCGGGGGATCGAGGCGAACATGAAGAACGGACAAGAACACTTCAGGCAAAGTTTGCCACGGCGATTTATTTTTGCCGCGTTCGTTTTGGTCCCTTTTTGGTTTTTGACGATCCATCCGGCAAGGCCGGCACAACGCGCGAGCGGCGAACACTGGGTGGGCACGTGGTCCAATTCCGAAGTAGGCCGCCCGCAGACGCCTCCGCTGGCGGTTCCCGCCCTGCCGCCGTTTCAACCAAACCAGTGCCCTGCTGCGCCTCCGGCGCCACTCACGTTTCTGCACTTCAACAATCAGACGCTGCGGCAGATCGTGCACACCAGCATCGGCGGCTCTAGTGTCCGCGTGGTGCTCAGCAATGCATACGGAAGCGCTCCGCTGCTAATCGGCGCGGCTCACATCGCGCTGCGCGACAAAGGCGCGGCGATCGAGCCCGCCTCGGATCGCCTGCTGACCTTCAGCGGTAAATCCACAATCACAATTCCCGCTTACGCCGTGATGTACAGCGATCCCGTAAGTTTATCGGTTCCGCAGATGTCGGACCTGGCCATCGATCTGTACCTGCCCGGCAATACCGACACGCCGGCGCCGCTCACCATGCATGCCGCCGCGTTTCAGACCAATTACGTTTCAGAGACCGGCAATTACGCGGGCGCGGTGAAACTGCCGGCCGTGGCCACGATGCAGAATTGGTTCGTGATCTTTCGCGTCGAGGTCCAGGCGCCGGAATCGGTCGGCGGCCTGGTGACGTTCGGCGATTCCATCACGGACGGCACTCGCTCCTCTCCGGATACGAACAATCGCTGGCCCGATCAACTCGTGCGGCGGATGTTTTCCCAGGCGTCTCCCGTGAAAATCGGGTTGATGAACGCGGGGATCGCCGGCAATCGCGTGCTGAGCGAGGGCGCTTATCAGGCGGGGATCAATGCGCTGGCGCGATTTGAGCGCGACGGGCTCTCGCAGCCTGGCGTAACGCACATCGTGGTGCTCGAAGGCATCAATGACATCGGAAACGCCCGCACCAATCCGACGCCTACCGCGGAAGATATCATCGCCGGGTACAAGCAACTCGTCGACGCAGCCCACACGAAGGGCGTGAAAATCATCGGCGCCACGATGACTCCGTTTTATGGCGCGCCGTATTACACCACCGAAGGCGAGGCCAAACGCGAAGCGGTTAACCAGTGGATCCGCACCGGCAAAGCATTCGACGGAGTGATAGATTTTGACGCCGCGACGCGCGATCCGAACGATCCGAAAAAATATCTTGCCGCGTACGATTCCTGCGATCACCTGCATCCAAATGACGCGGGCTATCAGGCCATGGCCGCGGCCATCGACCTGGGGATTTTCAAATAATCGGGCGAAACACAAGATCGAAAACTCATTGCGGACCGGGGCAATGCCGCACCGGAGAAGCGGCCGAGCATATCGAAGGCGCGGCGGGCGCGATCGAATCAACAATGACTACGTCCGCGGCAAATGCGCCAGCGCTTCCCGAACCTTTTCGGCGGGATATTCGTAATCGGTGAGCTCCCCCGCGAAATATTTTTCATACGCGGCCATATCGAAGTGACCGTGACCGCTCAGGTTGAAAAGGATGGTTTTTTCCTTCCCTTCCTCCTTTGGCTTTGCGGGCTTCGTCAATCGCGCAGCACACCGCGTGCGAAGTTTCCGGCGCCACGATGATACCTTCGCTCTTCGCGAACTGTACCGCCGCCTCAAAGCACTTCAATTGCGTGTAGCTCACCGCCTCGACCACTCCCGCGCGATGCAGCAGGCTGACCAGCGGCGCCATGCCGTGATAGCGCAGGCCTCCCGCGTGAATTCCCGGAGGAATAAAATCGTGGCCGAGCGTATCCATTTTCAACAGTGGCGTCATGCCGCTCTTGTCCCCGAAATCGTACGCATAGACGCCCTTGGTCATCGTCGGGCACGCCGCGGGTTCCACCGCCACCAGGCGAATCTGCTTTCCGCCCGCTTTCAGCGGCACAAACGGGAACGCGATCCCCGCAAAATTGCTGCCGCCTCCGCAGCAACCGATGACCACATCCGGAAAAGCTTCGGCGAGGTTCAGTTGCGCCAGGGCTTCCTGCCCGATCACCGTCTGGTGCAGCAGAACGTGATTCAGGACGCTACCGAGGGCGTAATTCGTATCTTTACGCAGAGCGGCGTCCTCGACCGCCTCGCTGATGGCGATTCCCAGGCTCCCGGGGCAGTCCGGATCCTCGGCCAGAATTTTGCGGCCGGCGATGGTCCGGTCGCTCGGCGAAGGAATGCAGTTCGCTCCCCAGCATTCCATCAGCGTGCGGCGATGCGGTTTCTGGAAATAACTGCATTTCACCATGTACACAAAGCATTCGAGCCCGAACACCTGGCAGGCAAACGAAAGTGCGCTGCCCCACTGCCCGGCTCCAGTCTCGGTGGCGAGCCGCTTGATGCCCTGCGCCTTGTTGTAATACGCCTGGGCGATGGACGTATTCAGCTTGTGACTGCCCGCCGGAGAGACCGATTCATTCTTGTAGAAAATTTTGGCCGGAGTTCCCAGCGCCTTTTCGAGGCGGCGGGCGCGGTGCAGCGGCGTGGGCCTCCAGAGCCGTAGTATGTCGAGGACCGGATCGGGGATCGCGATGCGCGGCTGCGCGGAAACTTCCTGCTCGATCAAGGCGTGCGGAAAGATCGCCTCCAGATCGGCGGGGCTCACCGGCTGTCCCGTTCCCGGATGCAAGGGAGGCGACATCGGCTGCGGCAGATCCGGGAACGACGTTGTACCAACTCTTCGGCAAATCGCGTTCCGGCAGCAAGTATCTATATTCGTCCACGGTGGCTCTCCTGTTCCGTCCGCGCTCTTTCAGATTGAGGATGCGCGGCGACATCTTACGTTAATTGAGACGCCCCTGGGCGTTAAAACAAGGTAAAGACAGCTCGCGAAAACTCTTCAAGTTGACGCGACGCTGCGCACGGGAGTAAGTTGCCCACATACGTGAATGGGAACGTAAGTGTCCCAACCATCCAGCGGAACTTTGCACGGTGCGCTCGGAAACATGAAGCAGCAACAATGCGAGTTACGCTGCACATATATATCGGCCGTGCCAAGGACACTTCGTCGGAGACGAACATGATGAAGAGCCTCGAACCGCGCCGGCGAAACGCCGGCTTTTTACCAGCATGTGCAAGATCATTCAGGCAGCGAAGCATATTGCTCGCGGGCCTTGCCGCAGTGCTGCTGCTACCGCTTCGCCTTCCGGCCGCTCCGGCAGCCGCGGCGGATTGCTCGAAACTGCTCGGACTGAAACTGCAGGACACGGTCATTACCGAAGCCACTATCATTGCGGCGAAAGGAGAAGTGCCGGAGTACTGCCGTGTGCAGGGCGGGCTCGAGACTGTGATTCTGTTTGAGGTGGCGCTCCCCACCAAGGCGTGGAACAACAAATTCTTCTACGTTGGCGGAGGCGGGTATAACGGATCGGTTCCGGAACTCAACGACGCACTGGCGAGGGATTACGCCGCGGCCGGTTCGGACACCGGACATCGCGGCTTCCACTGGGATGCGTCGGCGATGTACAACAATCCGCAGTCCCAAGTGAATTACGCGCATCGCGCCACTCATCTGGTGGCGCTGCTGGCAAAGGAAGTCGTCAAGGCCTATTACGGAACGCCGGCGCGGCGTTCTTATTTTTGCGGCTGCTCCAACGGCGGAAAGATGGCGCTCATGGAAGTACAGCGGTATCCGGACGATTTTGACGGTGTGGTTGCTGGAGGCGCCGTGGTCGACCGAACCAAGGCGATGATGATGTTTGATTGGACGCAGCACGCTCTTCTAGGTTCGGAGATTCCCCCGTACAAAATTCCCGCGATGGAAAGAGCCACCCTGGCCGCGTGCGACGCCAAGGATGGCCTCGCCGACGGCTTGATTGACCGTCCCGATAAATGCGAGTTCGATCCGAAGGTTTTAACGTGCGCGGGAGCGGACGGTCCCAATTGCCTGACCCCAAAACAAGTGACGGCGTGGCAAAAGATTCTCAGCGGTCCGGTAAATTCCGCCGGGAAGCGGTTGTATGTCGGATACTCGCCGGGGCATGAAGGCGACTATCCGTATTACATCACCGGCGTCGGGACGATGCACGGGTATCCCTCCAGCGATTTTATGTATATGGACAGTTTCATGCGCTGGATCGTCTTTGGCCCGAAATTCGATTCGGTCCGGGACTTCGATTATGACAAGAATCCAGAATCGTTGATTCCGTTTGAGAAAGATCAGGACGCCGACAGCACGGACTTATCCGGATTCAAGGCTCATGGCGGGAAATTGATTCTTTACAACGGCTGGGCGGATCATTCGACGCCGCCGGTGCGAACCGTGCAGTACTTCAATGACGTCCGCCAAAAGAATGGCGAGGCAACCGGCGCATTTGTTCGCCTGTTCATGATGCCAGGCCTGTATCACTGTAACGGAGGACCCGGGCCGAACACTTTCGGCGGTCTTGGTCAAAAAGGATATAAAAAGAACGACCCCGAAAATGACATCATCGGCGCGCTCGACCGCTGGGTGGACCAGGGGATTGCACCCGCCATGCTTATTGCCACGAAGTTCAAGGACGATGATCCTCGGCTAGGTGTCGAGCGCAGCCGCCCGGTGTGCCCCTACCCGCAGGTCGCAACGTACAAGGGTTCGGGCAGCGTGAACGACGCTGCGAATTTTGCCTGCGCAGGAGCGAAGTAGCGGAAAGAGATTCGGGAGCTTGCCGGATTTGATTTTGTCTCCTTGGCGAAGCCAGTGCTCGTTAAATTTGGTATATTCCGTGGGACTATGAAAAAACTGAGTGCGTGGATTGTCCTGCTGGCCGCGATTTCTTTGGCAGCATATTCTCTTCCGCATCGCACCGTTCTCGCACAGCCGCCCGCGGCGGCCCCAGCCCAGGCGCCGGCAATCGCGCCGATGCATTTTCATCACGTGCACTTGAATTCGGTGGACCCCAAAGCCGCGGCCGACTATTACCTGCGGCCCTATCCAGCAACGACTTCGCGAACGACGTTCAACGGCTATGAGGCCGTCAAAACCGGCAACGTCTATCTGCTGTTTACGAAGGTGAGCGCTCCGCCCAGGACGGAGCTGAACGCTCCGCAGGATTCGATCTGGCATTTCGGCTGGAACACTCCCGACTCTCAAAAATACGACCACGACTTCCGCGCCAAGGGCTTGAAGATCGCGCAGATGTGGGACGCCGCCGACGGCAAGCTCGTGGATATGTCCAGCGATGTGCTGCCGGGGCTTCCCACGCAGGAGCAGATTCTGGAAATGCGCGGCAAAGAAATGCAGCCGACGCACAAAGGCGGCTTCGGCTACCTGCGCGGCCCGGACGACGCGATGATCGAGAACGCGCAAGGCGCGCCGGGCGAACCGGAACGCTTCAATCACGTGCACATGTTCCACGAGCACCCGCTGTGCGCAATGCAGTGGTACGTCGCGCACATGGGCGCGACCATCCCGCCAAACGTTACAACTGCGCCTCCCGGCGCCGACTGCAAACAGCGCTACTCGGCGCCGACGTGGCCCTCCTTCTACAAATTTCCGGGATTTGTTCGCGAGCCGTCCGGCAACGTGCGCTTCGGCGACATCGACATTCTGATCCGGCCGTGGCCGGGCGGCGGGCTGGCCAGCCCGCGTGGCTACGTCGTGGATCATTGGGCCGTGAGTGTGGCGGACTTGCCGGCCACGGTCGAGCGCTTGAAAAGCGAAGGGGTCAAGTTCCTCGAAGAAATTCACCCCTGGGGCTCGACGCGTGCGGCCATGATCGAGGGTCCGGACCGCGTGGCCATCGAGATTGTGGAAATAAAATGATCCGGTTATTCGCTTGACCCGCCAGCGGCGGGAAGGCAAGTTAGACCCAGCGGAATCGCCGCAAGAATCTTACAAGCAAATCCCAGGAGGAAACATCCATGAAAGTGTTGGCCCTGTTCATCATGAGCGTAACGCTGGCTGGAGCCGTGGCCACGCTCGTCATTTCAACGCCCGTGGCGTTTTCGGCGCAGAAGGAGCCGCGATTTCCCCAGCTGAAAGTGGAAGATCTCAACGAACAGCAGCGCCCGGTGGCCGATTACATCCTGAAAGTTTCCAGCGTAGGAATCAGCGGCCCCTACAATCCCATGCTCCGCAGCCCCATGATGGCCGACCGCCTGCTCAAGCTGCTCGATTATCTGCGCTTCAACACCACCGTGCCGCGCAAACTCAATGAGTTCGCCATCCTGATCCAGGGGCGGCTGTGGACTTCACAGATCGAATGGGTCGCGCATTATCCTCTGGCGATCAAGGCGGGACTTTCCGAGTCGGTGGCCAACGATCTCAAGGAAGGCCGGCGGCCGGCAAACATGCAACCCGACGAAGCGGTGGTCTACGA
Source organism: Terriglobia bacterium (assembly GCA_963779275.1). Lineage (GTDB taxonomy): Bacteria > Acidobacteriota > Terriglobia > Acidiferrales > UBA7541 > Palsa-360. The sequence goes on along the minus strand of CAVZXL010000007.1, from coordinate 133,769 downwards.
TCTGTGCATGGAAGCTGCGACCAAACATGCCGTCAGCGACGCCACGTTCAAGCGTGCGCGCGAAATTTTCTCCGAACAGCAGGTGGTCGACTTGTTGATGGTCAGCGGAACGTACGCGTCGGTAGCCATGCTGGCCAACGCCGCCGAGGAACCTGCTGCTGGCGGAAAGACGCCGCTGCAGCCGCTCCCCGCGGATCACTAGGAGGACTTAAGTAGGACAGGCTTCAGCCTGTCGGGGTTTAGTGCCGGCGTCATCAATCTTGCCGTCGACGAAAACATAAAAGGCTGAAGCCTGTCCTACTGGTATTTGCTCGCGGTATAAGCGCGCGCTATTTTCCGCCCGATCCGGCAGCAACGCTCTTCCCCGCCAGATAAAAATAGCCGACTTTATTGTTGGGCGCGGTGCCGTACCACATTCTTCCCTGCGCATCGCGGAAAAATTCGCGCATGGCCAGCTCAGTGTGCGGAAACGGATATTCGATCACGTCCCCGGTTTTTGGATCGAACCGGCCAATTTCACCCATATTGTGCGAGTCGTACCAAAGGTAGCCATCCGCATCGAAACCCAGCGCGTACGGAGAAGGGTCCGGCCCAGGCAGCGGAAATTCCTTGAACGTTTGCGTTTTCGGATCGAACCGCGCAATTTTCCCCGTCTGATATTCTCCGGTATAGATCATTCCGTCCGGCCCGATTTCCATGCGACGGGGATGAGAGTCCGGCGTCGGCGTGCTCCATCGCGAAACCTGCAATGTTTTTCCGTCCACCTTGCCGATCTTGCCCGCAAACGGGCTGGTGAACCACGCGTCGCCGTTCTTATCCGGTTTGACGTCGTACGCATATTCGCCTTCGACGAAGCGCGCGAATTTCCGGGTCTCCGGATCGAAGCGCGTCAGCGGGACTCCGCTGGCCCACACTTTTCCGCTGGGATCCATGCGAATAGTGTGCTTCGATCCGCCGTCTTCGGTTCCCTCTTTCCCGGGCAGATACGCATCCTGATATTCCGTGATCTGCTGCGTCGCGGGATCCCACCGGCCGATTTTGTTCGGACCTTGCTCGGCGAGCCACACCGAACCATCGGCCGCGGGCACGGCCGAATGCACTCCTCCGGTCCCGACGTTGGGAATGGAGAAATCTTTCATCTCGCCCGTTTTCGGATCGAGCCGGGTGATCATGTTGGCCACGCCGAAATCGGGGATCCACAGAAAACCGTTCTTGTCGGGAGCGGCGCTGAACGGCATGCGGCTCGGGGCCGGCATTTCGTACTCCACGTACACAATATTCATGGCCTCGCTGCTGTAAGGCCGAAGGGTTTTCTCGTATCCGGGCGCATCGGCCGCCGATTTCGGCAGCACGGATTCGGGGCCAAATAGGCTGGTCAGATAGGTGGCGACTTCCTCGGCGTCCTGATCGCTGAAATGCGGGCCCAGGAAAATACTGAAACCCATGGCGTCCCGCATATACGCAACGCGGTCTTTCCAGCCGTCCAAATCCCGGCGGACCGATGCCATGCGGCTCTGAAATTGATGGCAGATGTTGCAGTGGCCGAAAATCAGGTCCTTGCCTTTTGCCGGAGGCCAGAGCTGCGCCGCCTGGTATTGGGAAATTTCATTCCAGCGGACAATAAACTTCTCAAGCGAAAAATCGTACGAAGCGGTTTGATCGGCAGTGAGAGCGATGCCCACCTTGGGATCGGCGCGAAAGCCCACGGCGCGGATTTGCAGGCGGTAATCTCCGGCCGCGAGATCGGGCACCCGGTATCGGCCCTGGCTGTCGGAAAGCACGATGGTCGTGATTTTGGTTTTCGAGTTCTGCGCCTCGACAAACGCGCCCTGGAACGGGGAGCCGTCGGCGCCTTTCACGGTTCCGGTGATGGAAGCGCCGTAACAGATTGGGCTGAGGAAGACAGCCAATCCAAACAATCCCAGAACCCTTCGCCGTGTCCACATGCGTTCGCCCTCTTCCGGTTGTCGCCCGCGACCTGCAGTGGCAGCTCTATCACGTCCTGCTGAAGTCTGCCTGCAAGCCCGGGTCACGCGTTTATCCTAAGCGTCTTTCCAAAATTCGCACAGCACAAATGTATAGCGAAACGCAGCAAGATACTTGGGCAAGCAACGCGATCCCACGTTGACACCGGGCGGCACCCGGCATATGTTCTTGCCCAAGAGCAATCTCAAATTCGCCATTATGGGTGACTCCGAATGAAACGAAAGAATCCGGAACAAGATCGCTTTTCCCGCCGCGATTTCATCAGAACCACGGCTACCGGAGCCGGAGCGGCGGCGCTGACCGGACTGGGCGTGGAAACCATGAAGGCCGAGGGGCGCCCCGCGCACTGGGATAAAGAAGCGGACGTCGTGGTCATCGGCGCGGGAGCCACGGGACTTCCCGCGGCGATTCAGGCCGTCGAGGGCGGAGCATCGGTGATCCTGATCGAAGCGAATACGGACGTCGGCGGACATGCGATCTTGAGCGGCGGAAACGTCGCCCTGGGCGGCGGCACCAGCCGCCAGAAAAAATACGGAGTGGTCGACTCTCCCGATATTTTATTTTCGGACCTGACGGATTGGTCCGTAGTCGAGCCCAACGGGTTTCCCGATTATCGTTACAACGACAAGGAAATCATCCGCGCCTTTGCCGACGAAAGCGCCAAGACCTACGAGTGGCTGGTCGCGCACGGCGTCACCTTCGTGGAAAAAGCGCCGGACACGCAAGGCGGACACGCCTGCGGCAACTCCGCGCCGCGCGAAAGCCATGCCGCGCCGCTCGGCTGGGCGCTCCCGCAGAATGGCGGCCCTCTTCCTCCCGACAAAGGGGCCATCACATCTTCCGGCGTGGGCTTGATTCGTCCGCTCGAAGCCACCGCAAGAAAGTTGGGAGTACAGATTCTGCTGGAACACAAAATGACCGGCATCGTCCGCGAGAATCCCAACTCAGGCAGGGTTTTGGGAATTTCGGCGTCGAGCCAGGGAAAAACCGTGAACATCCGGGCGCGCAAAGGCGTGATCATCGGCACGGGCGGGCACAGCAGCAACGTGAATTTCCGCAGAATCTTCGATCCACGCCTCACCGAAGAATATCAGGTGGCCGGCGAGCCGTGGTCTTTTCAGGATGCCAGCGGGGAAATCGCCGCCATGGCCATTGGCGCATCGCTCTGGGGCGCGTTCAATCAATCCGGAGAGTTCGGCCAGAATGTCACCAAGGCAGGCTGGATTGGATGCCAGTACGGCTACGTGAATCTTTCCTGGCAGCCCGATAGCCCCATTTTTCCGAAGGCCGGCGCCTCCGGCCTGTTTGTGAAGGATTATCAGAACGTGATTCTGGTGAACCTGATCGGCCGGCGATTTTACGATGAGACCGCAGGCCAGTTCCCGGCGAACAACTACAACTCGATCAAGCCCTATGTGCCGGACAGCTACCTCAACGCCGCGAATCTAAAGTATTCGCCGTCGAATTTTCTGAACGCGGCCATGGCCGGAATCGGCGACACACATGGCGGAGGCGGCCCGATCTGGGCGGTCTTCGATTCCGACGCGGTAACGCGCGAAGGATGGAAAGTCACGCCGCCGTACGTGGACACCGCGCGCGGGTATTTCTATTCGGCCGATACGATCGCGGAACTCGCGGGCAAGATCGCGAACAAATACCAGCGCGTTCCGATGCCGCCCGATGCGTTGCAGGAATCCGTGACGCGCTACAACTCGTTCGTGGATGCGGGCAAGGACGCGGACTTCGCAAAGCCTGCGCCGAAATACAAGATTCAGACGCCGCCCTTCCACGCCGCGTGGGCCACGCCCGTGATCCATGACACGCGCTCCGGGCTGAGGATCAACGCGAAGTGCCAGGTGGTGGACTTGAACGGCAACGTGATCCCAGGCTTGTATTGCGGCGGCGAATCGGCCGGCGGATTCAGCCTGCATGGTCTGGCGAGATGCTCCGTGCAGGGCCGCATCGCGGGAAGAAACGCGGCTGCGGAAACTGTGAAGGGCTGATCTCAGGCAAAAAAATTCGATACGGAGTGGCTCTGGGTAGCACAGCCACTCCTGGCTGTGTGAATTTTGCAATCGTAGGCATATCGGCAACATACGTGTGGTCCACAAAATCACACAGCCAGGAGTGGCTGTGCTACTCCACTTCTTCCGCAGCATGCAAAATCCGTGCCACTGAAATCCCCTCGACGGGTTTTCCAAGTTCATTTTCAGCAGTGAAAAACGCTACCGGATACTGCGTGGTGTGAGCTGCGGGGCGGCCGTAACGTCACGGCTGGGGAGTATGCATGTTGAGCGCGTGCGTCGTCTGGACTTCGTAGTTTCCGTACTTGATGGTCAAGGTTGCGCGGCCATCCAGGCGGATGTGCGAAACCGAAGTATTCTGCGCCGGAAGCCAGAAATCTCCCACCTTCATGAACGAGTGATGGATCTCGGTCTTCTTGATCCAGAACGAAGGATTCTTGGCTGGCTCGGCTTCGATCCGGCACACCGCAAAATCCTTGTCATCCACCCAGATGCGCCCGCGAAATAGAAACTTGCTGGGCACTTTCGGCTCGACGCCCAGAACGTAGGAGCACCCGTCCACGACATCCTGCGAATCGAGCATCGTGAAATTGTAATTCCGCCCGGTGATCTGGACGCCGTCGCGATTCTTGTCGTCATGTGATTCGCGCTCGGTATCCAGCAGCCGCTTCAGCACCAGATCGATCAACAGCTTGGATCCGCTCTGGGAGACCACCTTGAAATCCTCGGTGGAGGGCGCGTGGAAATTCAAATCCACAACCATCTCGGCGTGCATGGGGCTGGGAATGCCTTTGTAGTCGATCTGGTAAGTGCGCTCGCTGCGATAACCGGAAAGCTCCGCGGCGCGCTCGGCGTTTCTTTCCGTGAGGCGTTCCACGACCTCCGGCAGAGTCAGCCGCGCATGCGCCGGTGTTTGCGGCGCATCCTGCGCAAAGGAAGGCTTTGCCGGTAACAACAGGCACGCGATCAGAGCGAAAACGCCCGCGGGAAAAATAAATTTCCGCGTCGTCATGGAAGGCACACTTTCGGAAATGGGCAAGGATCTCATTTTTTAAAGGTATCACGGCTACGGAAAGCCCGGGTGGGCATTTCCGTCAGGTTGTGGCGGTATCGAAAACAGTGTGTTCGGCGACCGCGGCCGGGAACAATCCGCGTTGGTACGCCTCGTACATGCCTTCAAAGATGCGGTCCCAGGAAGTGGCCAGGGCCTGTTCGCGCGCCGCGGCGCCCATTGCGGAGCGCAGATCGGCGCGGGACATCAGCTCGGATGTGTAGGACGCAAATTCATCGACCGTGTTCGCCACATATCCGGTATGTCCGTGGCGCACCGTAAATTTCGGCCCGCCGCTGGCGGTAACCACCGCGGGCACGCCCGAAGCAAACGCTTCCAGCACAACCAGGCCGAACGTATCGGTCTCGGACGGGAACGCCAGCAGGTCGAGATTCGCGAAAGCCTGGGACAGCTCGCGTCCGGTCAGCAGCCCGGTGAATTCCGCATGTTGCAGATGTTCGCGCAGCCATTTCTCTTCCGCGCCCTGTCCCACAACCACGATCTGAAAATCCCGGTGGCCCATGGCCAGCAAAGCTTGTTCGAGCCGCGCCAGCATGCGCACATTTTTTTCCGCGGTGAGCCTTCCGACGTACCCGATGCGGAACGCACCTCCCTGCCTGGTGCGAAACTCGGGACTGAAGGACTCGGTATCCACAGCGTGCGACATCATGTAGCACGGTTTGCCCGTGGCCGTTTCCAGCGCCTGGATCATTTCCTGATTTGGCGCGAACAGCAGCCGCGGGATCCGGTAGAAACGCGCCGTGGCGCGAAAGCTCGCGCGCTGCACAGCATCCAGCAATTTCCCGGCGACGTCTTCCGGAAGAAAGGTCACCAGTGCCGCCGCGCGGCTCCGCGCGTATTGATGCACGTTGGTTTGCCAGGTGGCTGCTAGCGGAATCTTCAGGCGGTGAGCCACCAGGGCGCCCAGCATGCCAACGTCGCTGGGCCCGGTGATCTGCACCAGGTCGGGGCGAAAGTCCCGAACGTGAGCTTCCAGTTTGCGGTAATGCCGCCAAAAAAGCAGATCGTAATAATGGGCGCGGTCGATCGGGAATTTCAGGCGGCTGCGGCGCAGTTCGATGTGCGTCACCGACCCGGCCGAGGACACTGCATCCCGCGGCCCGGCATGAACCATGAGTAACGGAAGCTCGCGGCGCCGGGCGAAGGATTCAAATTGTTTGCTGGTGCTGGCTACCCCGTCCACCTCGTGATACACGCACGGGAAAAGCGCCACCCGTGGACTTTCCCTCATCACGAGACAGCCTCCGAAGAGACCTGCGAAGGCGCGTACGAATTCCCGCCGCCGCGGTAGATGCGCCGCAAAACCCGCTGCACTGCCGCGTTTTCCAGAATACGGATGCAGGCAAACGTCCGATCGACGTACGCGGGAGGAGCCTTCCAAAGCGCGGAGATCGGCCGGTCGGCGCCGCCGACGGCGTCGGGATGATAGATGCGATTATCCCAGCGGCGCGAGCCGTCCGGGTATTCGGGATATTCGCGGATGACGTCGAGCAGCGTGCGGATCGTGCGGATGACGGCCGGCTCGGCGTACTGCGGCATCAGGAGCATATGGCTGCGCTGGCCGCGGCGAATCTCGTCCACAAATTCGGAAAACGTTTCGCTGCGCGTCAGGTTCAGCGCGCCGCTCGGTTCGCAACCGTGGCGGTCTCCGCCGGAAACCAGCGGCCGGTTCCAGCGCTCGGCCAGTTGAATGACCCTCTTGTTCTCTTTGGAAGAGCGCGTGGCGTTGAATTCAAAGGCGTGCAGAAATTTCGACGTTTGACGCAGGAATTCGTTAAGGATTTCGGCGTCGCGCGCCTTACCGGTGCAGGATTGGTTCCAGAGCGGATGATTGAAGACGACGAGCACATCGGGAATCTGATCGAGCATGGCGAGAAGTTCGACGATGCGCCGTTCGGCCGGATTTCGCGTGCAGGCATTGAGTTCGGCCACAATCGATTGCGCTCTGGCTGGCGGCAGATTGTGCACTCCGATATGAAACGTCGTGCCGCGGAACGGAACGCTCCACTCCAACGCCAGTGGAATCTGCGACGTTTCCGCCACGGTTCGCAACTGCATGGGCGCGTCGATATTGTCATGATCGGTTAGCGAGACCAGGCTGCCAAGTCCCAGCACTTCCTCGACCTGATCTCTCTCGGTTTCATATGCGCGCATGGGAGTCAGCGGCGGAGTCCAAAAAGCCTTGGTGAAATCGACGGGGATGGTGGATCGTTTGCACTGCTTTTCCAGGGCCGCATGCAGCATCGGACATCTCTGCGCCAGTTGCGGAATAAAATCCAGCGCTTCCCTGGATCGATTAGTATGCCCGTGAAGTGAAACTCCAGTCAGATAATTCCGGCTGAAGCCCGGCCCGTCCCAAAAACATGAAAACTTCGATTCAATCATTCGTGAGTGCCCGCAGACCCGTCATTTCCCAACTCTGCGAGAGTTCCTTCTAAGCCGAAGCTTTTTTACTTGGGTTCAATCGGGTTGCCAATATACATCGGCGGGACCCGGCAAGCAATGCTCCAGCTTGATTTTGACTTAATAGTGCAATCGGCGGCCGTAGGAATTTCTCACGGATGATGAATGACCGCTTTCCAATCACCATAAGAGTAAATGGTTCCTCGCGCGGCCAGTCCGCGAAGTTCGGGTCGAGTGTCCGGCTCGTCAACCCCGCGCGCGTTCTTTAGGATGCGGTCCCAGCACGGATTGGTTTGCCGGATCGCAGGCCGAAGGCATTTTCAGGTTTTCCCCGATCGCTGGGGCAACAAAGGCCGTCATGGCGATCCGAAATTTGAGAAGATCGTCCTGGGCCGGCAATCCTGGCGAGGCTCCGATGGAATTGATCGGATCGGGCTCCCGAGAATTCGTTAACATCTGGTTCCGTATCCCCGATTGGACCGGGATGAGCTCCGGAATGCATCTCACCGGAGAGAGAACCCGATGCATGAAAGATCATTTGTCACGAATCGTGCCACATTGAAGGTCCAATTGTAACATGACGGAAATCCGCTATTGCACTCTGTATTTCTATCGGCATCAGACGCGAATCGAATAATGGAGCCGAAGCGAAAGGAAGCGATGAAACTTTCCGTCCTGGACCAGTCGCCCGTTCCCGCGGGATCAACCCCGGCCGATGCGCTGCGCAACACCATCCAACTGGCGCGCGCGGCAGACGCGTCGGGCTACGAGCGCTACTGGATCGCCGAGCATCACGCCATTGAAACCCTGGCCAGCCCGGCGCCCGAAATTCTGATTACACGTGTAGCCGCGGAAACTTCCGGAATTCGCGTAGGTTCGGGCGGCGTGTTGCTCCCGCATTACAGCCCTCTGAAAGTCGCCGAGGTGTTCCGCATGCTCCACGCGATGTATCCAGGACGCATTGACCTTGGCCTAGGACGCGCGCCGGGAAGCGGCGGCCTGGAAGCGTTTGCACTGCAACGCGACCGCAGCAAGCGCCTGCAGGCGGACGATTTCCCCGAGCAGCTCACCGAACTTTTGGCGTTTCTTCATCGCGATTTTCCGCCCGAGCATCCCTTCAGCCGGATCAAGGTTTCGCCGGATATGCCGGGGGCGCCCGATGTGTGGCTGCTTGGTTCGAGCGCGTGGAGCGCGGCTGTGTCCGCGCGGTACGGACTCCCCTACGCCTTCGCGCATTTCATCGGCCCCGAACAAACCGTGGAGGCGCTCGGCGAGTACCGCGCGCATTTCCGGCCGTCGAAATTTTTGAGTGAGCCCCGCGCCATCCTGACGCTGGGCGTGGTATGCGCCGATACCCAGGCCGAAGCCGAGCGCCTGGCGGCCAGCACGAAATTGCTGATTCGCCGCATCCGCCTCGGCGGCCCGCGCCGCCCCGTGCCCACACCCGAAGAAGCTCTGGCGGAATTGGAAACCCTGGGCGAAGACGCCGATCCGCTGCCGTGGGACTCAAGCGAATGGCCCCGCTACATCGTGGGCGACCCCGAAAAAGCCCGCGGCACGCTGGAAGAAATGGCCGGCAAATTACAGGTGGAAGAATTGATGATCCTCACCGTGATCCACGACCATCAGGCAAGGGTCCATTCCTACAAATTGCTGGCGAAGGCGTTTGGCCTCGCGAAGCGCTGCTAGCATCGCGCACGGCTTGCCCCGTGCGTCGCGGGCGATCCGGCGCACTCGGCTCTCTCTGTGAACTCTGCGTTCTCTGTGTTTAAAGATTTGGATTTTTCCGCCGCGACAACCCCTACTGCTCCCCCTCCAGCTTCCGAATGCGGACCTCGACGCCCGGCGTATCCTTCAGCGCTGCGGCAAACTCCCCCAGATTCGATCCGCGATAATGATACGGATACACGATCCTCGGCTTGAACACCTTCGCGCATCCCGCCATCTCCACCTTGGACCCGGTTCGCGGAGGGTTCATCGCCAGGAACGCCACCGAAATATTTTTCAGCGCCTTCATTTCCGGAGTGCACTCCGTGTCGCCCGAAAGATAAACGCGCGTATCGCCAAAACTCAAAATGTATCCGCTTCCGATTCCCTTATGGTGATACGGCATCCCCGGCGCCGAACCTTGCACCAGGTTGTACATCGGCACGCCTTCAAACCCGATGCCCATCACCGTTTTCTTTTCCGAATCGCCGACAATTTCCGCCCGCCCGCATGCCGGAAAGCAGTTCAGCGTATCGATCACGGCGGCAGGCCCGACAATGACGGTCTCCGGCTTCTTCACCTGGTTGACCAGGGTGAGGTCCAGGTGATCGCGATGCGTGTGCGTGATCACGATCATGTCCGCCGGCGGAAGGCCCGTGAAATCTCCCTGGCTCCACGGATCGACATAAATGATCTTCCCGCCGAATTCAAACATCACGCTGCCATGGTATACCGGCATGATCTTCAAGTCTCCTTGCGAAGTCTTGACCACGTCGGCCTGGCGGTTCGATGTTTCGGCATGCAGCAACACGGGCAAATTCAAAAGCGAGAACACCAGAACGATCGCAGGCAGGAAACGAATTCGGCATTTTTGTATCGCATTCCGCATCAGTGATTCTCCTCGATTCCAGAATGAGGAGCAGTATATCTTTGTTTCGCGGCATTGGAAGCATGCCGACGAGGGGGCGGCTGGAGTTTCACCGAGCAGCGTGAGGCATGGGCAGGAATTTGTATCCGGGAATAACGGGCTTGAAGACGCGATCGCCGAACTGCCCCCAGTTCTCGCAAAGGATATTTCAATCCTGGATGACAATACCCAGGAGGGACTCGTTGATGCGAATCTCGCCGTTGGAATATTGAATTAGACCCAGTTTCCGGAACTTATTCATGAAGAAATTGACGCGAGAGCGCGTTGTCCCGATCATTTCTGCCAGGGTTTCCTGCGATAATTTGGGAACCACCTTCTGCGGCTGGCCGCGAGCGCCTGCAAGCGCGAGCAGCAGCAATGTGCGCGCCAGGCGTTTCTCACTGAGGTTAAAAAGCTGATCGGCCAAATCCCCTTCCATGCGGATGTGTCGGGCCAAGATATACTCGAGGAAGTGGTCAAGGAATTCGTGCCCCTCGTGGAGTAGACGAACCACTTCGCCTTTCTCGATGATGAGGATGGTACAGGGCGTGATTGCGGTGGCTGTCGTGAGGGATCGGGACTGCCCTGCAATGCATCCCTCACCAAAAAAATTACCAGTTCCCAGGATGGCTACCACGGCTTCCCGTCCGGCATTGTTGATTACGGAAAGCTTCACCACGCCTTCCTGGATGTAGTAAGCGTTTCTCGCGGGCTCGCCTTGCTTGAAGATGGTGTCGCGTTCGAGAAACGCGACAACTTTTCCTTGCGGAACCTGCAAAGCGGGAATGGATTGTTTTTTGGAAGCAGAGATTCTCGCAATCGCTTTTCGAGGCGCGGGAGGAATCTTGGCGGATACACGCGTAGCTACAAACGGCCTCATAATTAAAAGTAACATGGGAGGGGAAATGCTGACTGTCCAATTTTGAACACTACGCGCCAAGCGGCATGCCGCTTCCCAACGCGCCAACGAACTCGAATCACGTCCGGGGTTTCAGCGGGATAGCGGAGGAATCCCTTTGGCAGCCCGTTCGAGGCGCGGCATCTGGCAGGCCCTATTTCTACGCGGCAAAGAAATTGTGCAGCTGAGCTCGCCAATCAGGCATCTGGATTTGGAACGTCCTTGCCAGGCGGGCGCCGCAAAGGACCGAATTGGCCGGGCGGCGCGCCGGCGTTGGGAACTCTGCCGTTGTAATGGGAAGGATCCGGCAGGGGGACAGCGGGAGATTTTGGGTGGCGGTTTGAAACCACTTCTTGCCTGGCCGGGACTCCGCTGCTTCTTCCAGAATCGCACTCGCGAAACCCGACCAACTGGTCTCTCCGGACGTCGCCATGTTGTAGACGCCGCTCGCTCCGCCAAACACGTCGGACCCGTCTGCCCCGCGAACCAATTGTGCCAGGACGTCCGTTGTGCGACGGGCGATCTCGCGGTTCCAGGTCGGCGAGCCGATCTGGTCGCATACCATCTTCAATTCTTCCCGTTGCCTCGATAGTCTCAGGACTGTGGTCAGGAAGTTTCCTGCTTCTCTCCCATACACCCGCGCCACTCGAAAAATCAGATGGGGCACGCCGGATCGCAGGACGGCGAGTTCCCCCTCCAGCTTTGTTTGCCCGTACACATTGATGGGGTTGTGCGGATCGTCTTCGAGATACGGGGCGGGTTTGGTTCCATCGAAGACGCAATCGGTCGAGTAATGGACCAAACCGGCGCCGATCTTCTTGGCTTCCTCGGCCAGCCATCGCGGTGCATCGGCATTCACGGCGCGAGCGGAAGCTGGATCCGACTCAGCCTGATCCAGCGCCTTATAGGCCGTGGCATTCACAATGATTTGGGGACGCACGGCACGCATCACCCGCCGAATCTCGTCGGGATTGGTCACGTCCAACTGCTGCCGGCCCATGGCAATCACATGGCCAACGCCGGGCAAAAACCTGGCTAACTGGCGTCCAACCAGACCATTTTTGCCGACGAGTAGGATTACGGGCTTCATTTGGAATTTCCTGAAGGGATGACAGGTGCGCGCGCCCGCGAACTTATTAACGATACTCGGGCTGGCTCATGCGAGCTGTTCAATATCGCACACCCCGTCCGGAGCAGCTCTGTTCCTCAAAACCGCCGCAGCCTTGGCATATCCTGTGGGAAGGAATCGCTTGAGGAGACCTGCTAGCGGCGCAGCAGAACCTTTCGCAACGATTGGCGCACTTCTAATCCGCTGTCGTAGTCGATGTATCCCAGCTTGCGGAATCGGTTCATGAACAGGTTGACTCGCGGGCGCGTGGTCCCTACCATTTCCGCCAGAACTTCATGACTCAGCACGGGAATCTCCACGGTCCGCGGGCCGTCCTTATCCAAATGCGCGAGCCGCAGAAGGACGCGAGCGAGCCTTTGTTCGGCAGACAAAATCAATAATTGCGAAATGTGGTCTTTATAATCCTTGATGCTATTCAACAGATAGGCCACCAGGGAATTGGACGTCTTGTTGTCTTTTTCCCGAAGCAATTTAAGCATTTTTTCCTTCTGAATGGTCCGTATAGAACTGGCCGTCAACGCGACCGCGGTGGACACGCGCAACGGAAAGCCGGCCAGGCAAAGCTCGCCGAAGAAATCGCCAACCCCCAGAATGGCGGTAACCGCCGACGGCTGGTGCTTGGTTCGCGTGGTGAGCCGCACGCCGCCATCTTGAATATAAAACAGGGAATACGCAGGCGCGCCTTGCTTGTAAATGTTTTCTTTGTTGCGGTAGTGCGTGACCCTGCCACCCAGGCTGGCTCCCGATTGGAAACCGCTGAGGCGGGAATTCGTCTGCTTCTCGCGTTTCATGTCCCGCTCCCTTCTCCAGAAATCATCTGGCTCTGTTGACATCCTCGTTACGACAATGAAAATTCGAGATACAAGATCGGTTGAAATTGTTGTTTGCTACCGAGACAGGAGGTGCGATGGCCGAAGTCGGACTCCTGCCGTTTGCTCGCATCGCCCTGCAGGTCTGCCGGGCGGTGCTTCCGCGTTACCGAAGCCGTTTCAGCAAGCACCAGTTCACGCAACCGCAATTGCTGGCCATTCTCTGCCTGATGCGTTACGAGGACTGGACCTTTCGCGAAGCCGAAGTGCGGCTGGGCGAGCATCGCGAATTGCGCCAGGCGCTGGGGCTGGTGAGCGTTCCCGATTTCACGACTCTGTATCGCTTTCTGCAACGTTTGGACGACCAGGTCATCGACCGCGCGGTCGGCGAGACAGTGCGTCGGCTGCGCGGCACGCGCAGAAAAGGACGGCGGCGAGCCCGCGTTGCGGTCGATGCGACGGGCTTGGCGCAGGGAGCGGTCAGCACATTCTTTGTGCGGCGCATGCATCATCACGGGCAGAAACCGCTGCCGTGGCGGCACTGGCTGAAGTGGGTAGTCGTGGTGGATCTGGATCAGCAATTTGTGTTGTCGCAAATCGCGCGACGCGGTCCGTGGAACGATTGTGCGAATTTGCCAGCGGTCGTCCAAGCCGCTTCCGAGCAGACGCGCATCGGGCTGGTGTTGGCCGACGCCGAGTTCGACAGCGAGAGGAACCACATCTACATCCGGCAACAACTCGGGGCGCGCAGTGTGATCCCCGCCAAACGTGGAAAGAAAACCTGGCACATCCATGGGGTGCGCGCCGAAATGCGGCGGACATTTCCGCGACGGCTCTACCGACGCCGATCCCTGATCGAGAGCCTTTTCAGTTCGGTAAAGCGCAAGCTCTCGGCTCGTGCGCCGGGCCGCTCGCTGCGCACGCAAAAGCGTCAAGCTCTGCTGCTCGGATTGAGTTTCAATCTGTACCGCCTGAGGCATCGCTAACCTTTCTTGAGGATGTCAACAGAGCCAGATGGGTTCCAGCCATCTGCCGTCTCACGCGAGGGCAGCCCTTCCCGCACTCGATTTCGGTTCTCCAGCCTGTCGCGAGGAACCCATTCCATCGTCGCGGAACTTCCATAATTCGTTGCGGGAGAATGCTGGGGATACATCGATCCGGCGTGATCGGGTTACACATTCCTGGCAGGGCGCGCGCCGGATTGCGCCTTTTCACCGCGAGATTTCGAATGCCGCGGCGGCGTGTAATTTTTGATGACATCGAAAAGTTCATCGAGCGCAAAGGCGGCTTGGACCAATTGCAGTTTCGCGGCACGTTCTTCCTTGGCCCCCCGCGGAAGCCGACGCGAATCGAGCTTCCCTTTGGGATTTGCACTCATCATGGCGCTCCTGCCGGCTAGGATCAAGACATTCCCAGCCTGCGCACAACTTCCGATCGAATAGAACAGTGCATGCCCAGGCACAATTCCATGCGCTTCCACAGGCTCTATCATTGAGCCGCAATGAGGCCGGCCAATACTGTTCACTATTAGACATCTCTTACTTTTCATCTTTCCGGGGCAGGAGTGCCCGGAAAATGGATCATTGCCCTGGACCCAAGCGGTTCCAGACATTCATGCAAACGTTCCACGCTTCATGGACCATTCGTAAAAAATGAGAAGCGTCGACTCGTCGAAGCTTGGGCGGATTTGCGAAGAGGCCAGAAAAATCCTTTCCCATTTCGCGGGGATTCATCCCCAGGCGACGGGCACGCGGTCAATTGCCCTGGTCGCAGGCCTGTCGTAAGCCGCTGATTTCAATTTTCGTCATTTGCAGCATGGCCTGCATCACCCGTTTTGCCTTCGCGGGATCTTTGTCTCCCAGCAACTGGCCCAAAGCGGTAGGAATGATTTGCCAGGAGAGGCCATATTTATCCTGCAGCCAGCCGCAGCGGTCTGTTCTGCCGCCCGCGGAAAGTTTTTCCCACAGATCGTCCACTTCCTCCTGGGTCTCGCAATTCACGAACAGCGAAATGGCAGGGGTGAACGAAAATTTTGGGCCGCCGTTCAGCGCGTAAAATTCCTGGCCGTCAAGCGTGAAGGTCACGGACATGGCAGTGCCCTTCGGGCCCGGTCCGGCGTCTCCGTAGCGGGTAACGCGCCCGATCTTGGCATTCTTAAAAATTGAGACATAAAAATTCGCGGCTTCTTCGGCGTTGTTGTTGAACCACAGGAATGGTGTGATTTTTTGCATCAGTTTTTGCTCCACGCGATCAGTAAGAAAATCCACGTCTCTGATCCCTCTCTGTCGCTCAGGACAGACGGGGCGGGCTGCGGCAAGCGTTGCGAGAACCGTTCAATCCTTATAGGCCACCGCTTCACCGATAGCGAAGCCCAGTAGCACAACCCCTCTTGGCTGTGCGGTTTTTTTAGATCGCGGTCACGCACATGACGCCAGCGCGAATTCAAAAATCACACAGCCAAGAGTGGCTGTGCTACGAATGCATGAATCACCCGCCGGCGATGGCGCCGACGATCAGGAACGGTTCCTTCCCGGAGGCAACTTCCTCGGGGAGCGGCGCGTCCGGCGATTCATGCGACAGGTCTTCCGCGCAGGCGAAAAATCGCAGGAACGCCCGGCGCTGGTGCGTCACGTGGTCGCGCATCGTGCCGCACAGCATGGGATAACGCGCTTCCAGCGCATCGAGAATCGTGCGTTGCGTCACGCGGCCCTCGGCGTTGAGCGGAACCTCCACGCGGATCTCGGCGCCGACGCGCGCCAGCGTCCGCAAATGCGCGGGAAGCTCGACGCGAATCGTCGCCATGCTCACGGCAGCGTCTGCACCTCGACCGAAAGCACCCCCGGCAGATTCTGCACCACTGCAGACCACGAATCCCCCGCGTCGGCCGAACAGTACACCTGCCCGCCCGTGGTGCCGAAATACACGCCGCACTTGTCGAGCGAATCGACGGCCATCGCATCGCGCAACACATTCACGTAACAGTCGCGCTGCGGCAGGCCCTTGGTGAGTTCCTGCCACTCGTTCCCGCCCGTGCGGCTGCGGTACACGCTCAGTTTTCCTTCGAGCGGATAATGTTCCGAATCGCTCTTGATCGGCACGACGTAAATAGTTTCCGGCTCGTGCGCGTGAACGTCGATCACAAAACCGAAATCGGTGGGCAGATTGCCGCTGACTTCTGTCCACAAATCGCCGGCATTATCGCTGCGCATCACGTCCCAGTGTTTCTGCATGAACAGCACGCCGGGGCGCGCCTTGTGCGTCGCGATGCGGTGCACGCAGTGGCCGACCTCGGCGGTCGGGTCGGGAAGGAATTTCGAGTTGAGTCCCTGATTGATCGGCTTCCAGGTTTTTCCCGCGTCATCGGTGCGGAACGCGCCCGCGGCCGAGATGGCGATGAACATCCGCCCCGGAACATTCTGGTCCAACAGAATCGTGTGCAGGCACATGCCTCCGGCGCCCGGCTGCCAGCGCGGGCCGGTGCCGTGTCCGCGCAGGCCGGAAAGTTCTTCCCAGTTTTGCCCGCCATCGGTCGTGCGGAACATCGCCGCGTCCTCGACGCCGGCGTAGACCGTGTCCGGATCGTTCAGCGACGGCTCCAGGTGCCAGACGCGTTTGAATTCCCACGGATGCGGAGTGCCGTCATACCACTGGTGCGTGCCGGGCACGCCATCGTAGACAAATTTGTTTCCTACCGGCTCCCAGGTCTTGCCGCCGTCGTTCGACCGCTGGATCACCTGCCCGAACCAACCGCTCGTTTGCGAGGCGTAAATCCGGTTCGGATCCGCCGGCGATCCCTTCATATGATAAATTTCCCAGCCGCCAAAGTGCGGGCCGCTGATGTCCCACTTTTCGCGCTTGCCGTCCGAGGTCATGACAAACGCGCCCTTTTTTGTGCCCACCAGCAATCGAACTCCACTCATTTGTCCTCTCCTTCCCGGTATTTGAAAAACGCCACCCTAATGGGATCCTGTTGAGGCTTGTGCTGTATTGTCTTCAGGACGTTAACTTCGCAGCGGAATCAGCGCGCGCAGCCGCGCATCGCGCAAGTAAACTCCCGCCCAGACCAAGACCCCGAAATAAACCGGAAACAAAACAACGCTGAAAAATGGGAATCCGTCGCGAAGATTGGTCACCACCGCGCCACCAAGGTAACCCGTCAGCAGGATGGCGCCAAGAATCGAAGTCCGCGGAATCAAATAAATCGCGGTACAGGCAAGCAATACGACTCCGATGGGAAAAATCAGGTGCAAGGGAAATCCGGTCTTGGCAGTCGCTTCCATTACAAAGGCCGATTGCATCACCTTCGTCACGCCGTCGAATACAAGTAACAAAGCGACCAGCGCAGTAATAATCCACCCAGCCCACAGGCTCTTTTTCGAGACTTCATTCGCCGCTTGCATAAATGCTCCCGGGCTTACTTCTCGGCAATCCCTTTCAGATTTGCCAGGCCCTGCGCGAACTGCTTGCCGATCAGATTGTCCATGTTCATGAATACATGAAACAGTTTGGAAAGAAACCGGTTGGGGCCGTACATCGCCCAGGTGACCTCCGTCGCATTGCCTTTGGGCTGCATCGTGAATTCAGCCGTGTTGTGGCCCTCAAACGGCTTGAGGAAATCCAGCTTAATGGTGACCTTGCCGGGCGGATTGGCCTCCGTTATTTCCATGCGGCCCTTGCCTATCTTCTTGTTTCCTTCCCACTCGTAGACCGCGCCTTTCCCCTTTTCCGCGCCGCCGTAGGTCCGCTTCATCGCCGGATCGATCTTTTCCCAGGGCGACCAGGAAGTCCAGCCGTGGAAATCGTTAATCAGCGGAAAAATCTTTTCCGGCGTAGCCTGAATGCTCGTGGCTGCGCTCCACTCGGAACGTGGCCGGCTTGCTTGCCGCAAGGCCCAGAACACCGGCAATCAATAGGACCACCACAATGGCAGCGATCGTGAACATGCATTCCTCCTCGAATCGGCATTCCCAAAATCTTGCACGCGCATAAGAAATTATTTCTCGTCCGCCAGAGGCCCGTAAGGCGGCGCCACGGGAATGTGGCGCCAGTTTCAAGTGCATCGTCCGCTGCCCGAATGCCGGCCCTGCCTGTCGAACGGCGATAGCATGCCAATATCACTTGCACTTTGCAAGTAAAAAATGATACTGTCTGCCATGCCCCGAAAAAAGAAGATTCCGCGCAGGCGCTCGGGGTGTCCGCTGAATGCTTCGGTCGAAATGCTGGGCGACCGCTGGTCGCTGCTCATCGTCCGCGACATGATGCTGCGCGGTTTCCGCTCTTTCCATGAGTTCCTGGATTCCCACGAGGGGATCGCCACGAACATCCTGGCCGACCGATTGCGCAGGCTGCAAGCCCACGGCATCGTCTCCACCCATCGCGACCCTTCCGACGCGCGCAAGCGCATCTACCGCCTGACGCCGAAAGGCATCGATCTCGCTCCGGTCCTCACCGAAATGGTTCTCTGGGCGGCCGCTCATGAAGAAACCGGCAACCAGCCGCTCATCCAGCAAATGCGCAAGGACAAGGAAACGTTTCTTGCCGCGATCCGCGATCGCTGGGCCGAACAACCCCACCCTGCTAAGTAGCCGGACGATGCCCGCCACTCAGACCTTCGCCAGATATTCCTTGAGCTGATCCAGCGTTCCGCCCCAGCCCTGCTGCATGCCGCCGCGACCTTCGTCAAACGTCTTGCGCTCGGCGGCGGAAGCGTTCAGCGGACTCCAGCGGATCGTGAACGTGGTCTTGCCGCCCTGCTCGGTGAGGGTAAACGTTGACAGCATTTCCAGCGGCCAGGTAGGGCTCATGGGATGGCGCGTCAGTCCGCCGTGCTCGTCGGAAAATGAATTGATGAACACGATTCGCTCGGGCGCGACGATTTCGCGGTAAACAAATTTTCCCCACATGTCGTGGCCGTCCGGAGACTTCATGCAGTAGTGATACGTCCCGCCCGGCCGGAATTCCATCCTGGAAAAACGTACCGTAAACCCCTTCGGGCCCCACCAATTCTTCATGTGTTCCGGATCGGTGAGCGCTTTCCACACCAGTTCCCGCGGCGCGTCGAAAACGCGCGAGATGACGAAATCTTCAACGGGTGTGCTTCTTGCGGCCATGTTTCTTCTCCTTTTCCTTCAATTCGCGCAGGTATTCGCCCAGGCGATCCAGTCGCTGCTCCCAGATTTCCCGGTATTCTTCCACCCAGTCGGACACATCCTTGAGGCGCGCCGGTTCCAGACGGCAGGGCCGCCATTGCGCCTCGCGCCCGCGCGCGATCAGCCCCGCGCGCTCAAGCACCTTGAGGTGCTTGGACACCGCCGGCAAACTCATCTCGAACGGCTCGGCCAACTCCGTGACCGAAACCTCGCCCGATGCCAGGCGCGCCAGGATGGCGCGCCGCGTGGGATCGGCCAGCGCGGCAAAGGTGGCGCTCAGTGGGTCTGGGGTCATGGTGTATTTAACCTAATGGTTAAATACACTCCTCCGGCCCCCTTGTCAAGTCCAAATCATCCGTGGAATCGACCGGCCGGGTGCGGGTCTTAGTAGCACAGGCACTCTTGCCTGTGTGGTCTTGCGATCGCGGTTGAGCACGCGCTGTATGTACAGGCTACAAGACCACACAGGCAAGAGTGCCTGTGCTACTTCCCCGCCCCGCAAAGTCCTTTTGATTTTCTCCGCCGTCCTCTGTGATACTCAGTTCTCTCTGTGTTTCGCAATACGGATTTTCATGCAGAGAACATCAAGCACCTACAAGGAAAACCCCATGAAGACGCACACTCGCGGACGCGCTTCCCGCGTGATTCTCGCCGCAGCGATCATCGCGGCGCTCTCCGCCATCGCTCCGCTGCCCGATGCAGCGGGATCGCCCGCCTCTCCCGCCGACAAACGCAAACCCGGCCTCTACTGGACGATGGAAACCGACAAGGGGAAAATTTCCTGCAAATTATTCGAGGCGGAAGCGCCGGTCACCGTGCACACCATGGTGGGCCTGGCGATTGGGAAAATTTCCTACGTGCATCCGGAAACCAAACAGATGATGCGCGGAAAATTCTTCGACGGCCTCATCTTTGACCGCGTGATTCCCGGCGCCATTATTCAGGGCGGCGATTTGCTGGGTACCGGCGTGGGACATCCCGAGGGCCCGGGCTTTCCCTACAAAAGTGAAATCGCGCCGTCGCTCAAGTTCGATACGCCCGGCCGCCTGGCCATGGCCAATAGCGGGCCGGACACCAACGACACGCATTTCTTCATCACTCAGGGGGCGTCGCCTTCTTTGAATGGAAAGTATACGATCTGGGGACAGTGCGAAAACGCGGATGTGGTGAAAGCGATCGCGGCCGTGCCGCGCGATCCGGGCGATACGCCGCTCACGCCTGTGCACATCCAGCACGTGATCGTCGAGCGCGTGGGCCCCGCACCGGCCGACGCTCCCGAGGCCTTGCCTGCGGACTCCGGCGCTAAGTAACCTGCGGCTCTCACTAGTTCATGTAACGGGGAATCGGAAATTGCAGAGAAAATCGAAAGACTCGCGCATTTCGCAGCCGCGCCCGATCATTTCTGCTGGATGGATTCCAGATACTTCACCAGATTCTCCAACCGCACATTGCCAAAATCCTGGTCTTCCTCGATCTGGTGAAAGATCGGGCCCCAAACCGGCATTTCGCGCGAGCCATGGGAAGCGGAAATCTGGTCGCCGGAAACAAACTTGCGCACGCGGTTTGCAGGGAATTCCCCTTTATTGTTCCGGGAAAGCACGGTCAGGTCGGCGGGAAGCGTTTTCAGCGCAGGTGCGAGCGGCCCGTTTCCTTTCCCCTCAGCGCCATGGCAGGCCGCGCAGTGCGCGCGATACAGGTCCGGCCCTTTTACGGAATAAATCAGCCGCTCGTACTCTTTCTGATTCTGCGCGGGCGGTTTTGCCTGCGCCCCAACCACACCGCCGGAAAGCAGCCCGGCGCCTACCAGAGCAATCGTAACAAACCGCCAACTCGAAAAGAATTTCATTATTAGCCTCGATCGCAACCTAGTCTGCGATTGCGATTCCCCATTCGCGGCTAAGTATACATCGGGAATGACGCGGCAGCCCGGTTTGCCGGCACGAATCCAGCCATAGGCTAAATTTCGCCCATCGGCGGGTGCCTCAACCCCCCGGCTGCCGCGGATCCCTTTACTTTCTCCCCTTCGCGCTATTGCCTTTCAAGCAATAACGCGCTCTTGCTGATTAGTGTCGGAAGTGGTGGGTACCTCCCCAATGCATGAGAAAGAAGAGGCCCATCATGAGTAACGCCATGAAAAGAAAGTCTTGCCTGACCATGACGCCCTCCTTTCACCCTCCCTCAACCTGACCAGAGCATAAACGGAGCGGCGGTGCAATGCTGTGACGCGTGGATCAGATGTGCGTGACGCCAAGCACACGCGGATTTCGGGGAGAAGATTTCAGCAATCGGTGAAGGCCGCAGCGCGGCCTTGCAGCAATTTAGCGGCCCATGCCGGTTCACACGCCCGTGGCGCGCATATCGCTGGATTGCCCGCCCGCCGCCGGAACATAGCATTTACGCACATAGTCCATGACCATGCGGTCGGCGTTGAATCTCCAGCCCAGCGTGCGAATGGTGCGCTTCATGCGCTTAATCCAGCCGCGCGGCAGTCCGTCGCGGTCGCGCTGGTAATACAGCGGAATCACTTCCTCCAGCAGCACGCGGTACAAATCGTCGCCGTCGCGCGTGTCGTGGACGTCCATGTTGGTGTGCGTTCTTCCGGTCCCGATCGCGAATCCGTTCAGCCCATCATAGGCCTCGGCCCACCATCCATCCGGGACCGAAAGGTTCAGCCCGCCGTTGAGCACCACTTTCTGGCCGCTGGTGCCGGAAGCCTCCAGGGGGCGCCGTGGATTATTCAGCCACACGTCCACGCCCTGCACGAAATGGCGGCCGACGTTGATGTCGTAGTCCTCGATGAACACGAATTTATTGGCGAACTGTTTGTCGCGCCGCAGTTCCGCGATCTGCTGCAGCACTTGCTTGCCGGGAGTATCGTGCGGATGCGCTTTCCCGGCGAACACAAACTGCACCGGGCGTTTCGGATCGTTCACCATGGTGGCCAACATTTCGATGTCTTTCAGAATCAGGTTGGCCCTCTTATAGGTGGCAAAGCGGCGCGCAAACCCGATGGTCAGCGCGTCCGGACTCAGCAATCGCCCCAGGCTCTGCAAAACTTTAGGAGGCTCCCCGCGGCGCTCGGCCTGTTCCATGGCGCGCATGCGCACAAATTCGAGCAGCCGCGATTTCAGGCTGAGATGCGTTTCCCACAATTCTCCGTCGTCCACGTTCTCGATGCCTTCCCAGATTTGGGGTTCCCCGCTGTGCTCGTGCCAGCCCGTTCCCAAGTGGCGGTCATAGAGACGGAACATTTGCGGCGCCAGCCACGTGGGCACGTGGACGCCATTGGTGATGTGCCGTATGGGCACCGCTTCCTCGGACCTTTCGGGGTACAGCCCGGTCCACATTGCGCGGGACACTTCACCGTGCAGCGCCGATACGGCGTTGGCGCGCCGAGACAGTTTCAGGCCCAGCACTGTCATGCAAAACGATTCGTTGTTGTCGGCCGGATTTTCCCGTCCCAGAAACATCAGCCGCTCATGCGAAAGGCCCAGCGAATCCCGCAAGGGCCCCAGATGCTCTTCCATCAGCCCGGCATCGAAGCGGTCGTGCCCCGCGGGCACCGGCGTATGCGTGGTGAATACCACTTCGCGGCACACGCGCGGCACGGCCTGATCGAAATTCAGCCCTTCTTCCTCCATGCGGCAGCGAATCGCTTCCAGCACCGCAAATCCGCTGTGCCCTTCGTTCAGGTGCAGAACGCTGGGCGTAATGCCCATGGCCCGCAGCGCGCGGAATCCTCCCACCCCCAGCAACAATTCCTGGCGGATGCGCACGCGGCCGTCGCCGCCATACAAGCGCGAAGTAAGTTCCCGGTCTTCCGGCGCGTTTCCCTCCACGTTGGAATCGAGCAGCAGCAGTGCGCAGCGCCCCACTTTCACACGCCACACCCGGGCGCGGATCGACCCGCTGCGCGTTTCGATCTGCACCGTCACCGGCTCGCCCTTGGCGCCAATCGCGGGCTCCATGGGCATTTGCGTCACGTCGGTCTGCAGATATTCCTCTTCCTGCCACCCGTTTTTATCCAATCGCTGGCGGAAGTATCCCTGGCCGTAAAACAATCCGATTCCCACCAGCGGAATCCCCAGATCGGACGCGCTCTTGATGTGGTCTCCGGCGAGGACGCCCAATCCGCCGGAATATACGGGGATCGATTCGTGCAATCCAAATTCGGCCGAGAAATAAGCCACTGGACGCGGCCGCAGAATACCGGCGTGCCGCGCTCCCCAGGTGCGATCCGCGTGCAGATATTCCCGCTGCCGGCGGTAGGCGTAGTTGATGCGCCCGTGCATGACCAGTTCGCGCGCGCGGCTTTCGATCCGCGCCAGGGGCATCTCGTTGAGCAGGGCAATCGGATTGTGATTGAGCTGCCGCCAGCGCAGGGGATCGAGATCGTGGAACAAACTGGTGGAGTCGTTGTCCCAGCTCCACCACAAATTGCGCGCCAGCGACCACAACCTTTCTTGCACCGGCGCAACGAAGCGATCCAGCGTGCGCGCTTCGCTGATCACCGGAGACAGCTGCGCCGCCGCTTCGGTCAACATGCGAATTTCCCCGTCCTGGAACGCTCGCGCCTCGCGCGTCTGCACGACCAGGACTCCCTGCAGGACCCCGCTTTCAATCAGCGGCACGCCCAGAAACGACTGGTAATCCTCTTCGCCCGCGTCGCTGAAATACTTGTAGCGCGGGTGGTTTTTCACCTGCTCCACGGCCACGGGCTGCACTTGTTCAGCCACCATGCCCGCCAGCCCTTCGTGCAGGCCCATTCGCAAGGTGCCCACGCACTGCGGGCGCAGCCCGAGCGTGGCGGCCAGGATCAGGTTGGCGCGGTCAGGTTCCAGCAGGTACGCCGAGCACACATCGGTCTGAAACCGCTTGGCGATCAGCGCAACTACATTCATGAGGGTTTCCGCGGGCTTGCCGCCCGCGGCCGCAAGATTTCCGATTTCTTCCAATGGTAAGACGTGCAACTCGGCTCCCAACGAAGAGGATTGCCGCGCAGCGGAAAGATCCTCTTCCGCGCGTTTGGGTCCGGAAGCTGGTTGCACCATGGGGTCCCCTCAGTTCCTGCAGTTTTTTAAATCGTAAACGCTGACCGTGGTGTTGGCCAGGCTCACGGCCGCGTCGCTGAGTTTCATTCTTTCTTCGGAAGAAACCAGGTCGTGCAGGGCGATTTCCACCACCGCTTGCGCGAATCGAAATTCGTCCCACTTCTTCAGCATGATCTCGTTATTCGGATAGCGCACTTCATCCGCAATCGCTCCCAGGTGCAGGATGATCTGCGGCCGCAACTGCTCGCCGCGGTTGAATTGCGCTTCGATCAATTGGCACGCGTTCAAGTACACTTTTTCCGCGCCGGCAACCGACAGATTCAGCCGGCCGGGATTGACGATCTTGAACAATCCCGGATTCTCGCTGGCCGGGGCCGCCGTTTCCGGCTCATGCCCGGCTCCCGCGTTTCCGGCATCCTCATTTTTTTCGGGAGTGGAAAATTCCAGCTCGGCTTTCAGCCCGCGCACGTGAAAGGACGAGACGTATATCCCGTCTCCCACATGGTGCAGCACAAGTTCCGTTTGCCTCTGGGAATTTTCCCGCACATGGGATTTCGGCAGGAATACCCCGGAAAAGCCGCCCCCTACTTGCCACACGCGCACCACCGCCGGCGAAGGACCGGCTTCCACTGAGTAAAAATACTTGCCCTCGGGCAATATCGCCTTTTCCCAATGGGTCGTTTGAGACAGCTGAAACTCTCCTTGCGCGGTTTCCTGCGCGTAGGCTGCGCTCGAAAAATTGCTCGCTCCGGTCATGGCCAAAATTGCGATTGCGCCTGCTAAAACTCCGTGGAATCGATTCACGCCTGTTCTCCTTTTTATCCTTAACATTTCGGAGACGGCGCGGTCCGCGGCCTTTCGCATTCAATCCGTGGTCTGGTTGAAGCCAACCGAACATCGAAGTTCGAGCCCTCGGTTGCAATCGGGTCAACCAGAGACGGCCGAAGCTACTTTCGCTCGCGCCCCTCCGATTGTCCAATCGACAAATTCTATTTGCGCTATAGCATTTGGCTGGATTTCGCGACTAGGGGTGGAACAGTTTCACACCGGGTTTCAGGTTGGCGCGCAACAGGGGCCGGCCAGCCTCCTCATTTGTTTATCCGGGCGCGGAAGTAGAGCCCGCAGCCTTTCGATGCCATAATTGGCGCTTGCCCGTCCGGCCGAATCTCATTGACCGATACCATCCTAAAATTCGACGCATTAATTTTGGGAGCCGGGGCGGCAGGATTGCTATGCGCGATCGAAGCCGGTAAGCGCGGGCGGCGCGTCGCCGTTCTCGAACGCGCCGAACAGCCAGGTAAGAAGATTTTAATTTCCGGCGGCGGCCGCTGCAATTTCACGAATCTGTATTGCCATCCCGGAAATTTTCTCTCCTCCAATCCGCACTTCGCGAAATCGGCGCTGGCACGGTTCACGCCGTCGGATTTCATCGCCCTGGTCGAAAAACACGGCATTCCCTATCATGAGAAAACTCTTGGGCAGTTGTTCTGCGACCGGTCCGCACGCGACATCGTCCGGATGCTGGAAACCGAATGCCAGGCCGCGGGTGTGCAAATCATCCCGAACTGCAACCTGCGTGACGTCCGCCGCACGGACGGATTTATCGTGCGTTCCGATTCCACCGAGTTCCACGCCCCGGCCCTGGTGGTGGCCACCGGCGGGCTATCGATTCCGAAATTGGGAGCGACCTCGCTGGGATACGACCTGGCGCGGCAATTTGACCTTAATATTCGGCCCACCAGGCCCGCGCTGGTCCCTTTGATACTCGGGGAGAAGGAACGCGCCGAATACTGCGATCTGGCGGGAGTCTCCGCGGAAGTCATCGCCACGACTGGCCGGCAATCCTTCCGGGAAAAGATGCTGATCACACATCGCGGCCTGAGCGGCCCGGCCATCCTGCAAATTTCCTCGTATTGGGAGCCCGAACGTCCAATTCATCTCGACCTGGCGCCGGATCGCGAAGCTTGCGCCGCGCTTCGCCAGGCCAAGGCCAGGAATATCGCCGCGGCAAAAACCGCTCTGCAGGCCATTCTCCCCAAGCGCCTGGCCACGCGCTGGATCGATCTGCACGCACCCAAAGACTGGACGAACCAGTCGCTGGATCAACTGGAACGCCAAGCTCACGAGTGGGAGATCGAACCCGCAGGCACGGAAGGGTACGAGAAAGCGGAAGTCACCGCCGGGGGCGTCGACACAGACGAACTATCGGGCAAGACGATGGAAACCCGAAACGTTCCGGGATTATTCTTCATCGGCGAAGTGGTCGATGTCACCGGCCAGCTCGGCGGCTTCAATTTCCAATGGGCCTGGTCCTCCGGCGCCGCCGCGGGACGTTCTTTGTAGCGCTGGCTTAAGAATCTGTGTGGGAACCGGAAAATCTTTGTGGGTCGTGGCTTTAGCCACTACGTAACATCTGCAAAATCAGTACGGCTTCAGCCGCTGGCACTCTGATTTTGCAGTTCTCACACAGACTCCGCAGCCTTCGGTTCCTAATCTCCATCCTGCTCGTTTTCAATAGTTTCAGCCGGAGGGAAACCACTTATCCCGCTACCTCGCGGCGCCAGGCCCGGCTAACCATCCGCCCCTTCAGCCGTCTTATTGCATGTAACACGTGACTGGCTCATTGGGGCCAGCGCATCGAACTTTTGCATCGTGGTGAAGGAGAAACTATGAATTCCAGGCCGTTTTGGAGAAGGCCGCAAGCGATCGTCGTTGCGGCGCTTCTTCTCGTAGGAGTCGCGGGACTTGGCATGGCTCGCGCCAGTCAGAATTTGTTTTCCCCCGGCTTGCATGCCGCACTGAAGCTGGCGGACCCTGCCGAAGGACCCAGCAAAACCGGATTTGCTCCGGTCGTGAAGGGCGTCCTGCCGGACGTCGTGAATATTTCCTCGTCGAAAGTCGTCAAAGCGTCGAATCAATCTTCCGGTGAGCAGGACGAGATTCCCCCGTTCTTCCAGCAATTTTTCGGGCAACAGTTTCCGGGCATGGGTCCGGACGGACGGCCGCAGAGACCGCGAGACCAGCGCGAAGACAGCCTGGGTTCCGGCGTCATCGTCAGCCCCGATGGCTATATTCTCACCAACAATCACGTGATTGACGGCGCCACCGACGTTCGCGTCACTCTCTCCGACAAGCGCCAGTTGAAAGCCAAAGTCGTGGGCACCGATCCGAAGACGGACATCGCCGTTCTGAAAGTCGATGGAAACGATTTCCACGCCATCACCATCGGCGACTCCTCCAAGGTCGAGGTCGGTGACTACGCGCTGGCCATCGGCGATCCCTTCGGCGTCGGCCAAACCGTCACCATGGGCA
The DNA here is from genome assembly GCA_963779275.1 of Terriglobia bacterium. GTDB lineage: Bacteria > Acidobacteriota > Terriglobia > Acidiferrales > UBA7541 > Palsa-360. The sequence goes on along the minus strand of CAVZXL010000007.1, from coordinate 106,322 downwards.
TCGTCAGCGCCATGAACCGAGGCAATCTGGGCATCGAAGACTACGAAGACTTCATTCAAACCGATGCGCCCATCAATCCCGGCAATTCCGGCGGCGCGCTGGTGAACGATCGCGGCGAACTCATCGGAATCAACACGGCCATCCTTTCTCACGGCTCGGGCGGCAATGAGGGCATCGGATTTGCTGTTCCCGTGAATCTCGCCCGCCAGGTGATGGGACAGATCCTGGATCACGGCAAGGTCAACCGGGCGTATCTGGGAATCATGATCCAGGACGTCACTCCGGCGATTGCCAAGGCCATGGGCCTCAAGGACATGCAGGGCGTTCTGGTAGGAGACGTCAGCCCCAACGGCCCGGCCAAAAAGAGCGGAATCCAACGAGGTGACGTCATCACCGAACTCAATGGCAAGCAGGTGCCTGACAGCCGCACCTTGCGCATGAGCATCTCGATGATGAATCCCGATTCCACCGTGAAGCTGAAACTGCTGCGAAACGGCACACCCACTGACGCAACCGTAACCCTGGGCACTTTGCCCGCACCGCAGGAACAAGCCAAGACCGAGGAAGCGGGTTCTGAAGGCGCGCTCGAAGGAGTGACTCTGCAGAACCTCGACATGGACACGGCGAAGCAACTGCAATTGCCCGCGTCCACAACCGGCGTGGTAGTTACGGATATCGCTCCGTCGAGTCCGGTCGCGACGTCCGGCTTGCGCCGCGGAGACGTGATTCAGGAAGTCAATCATGAACCGGTGAAGAATGTCGCGCAGGCGGAAGCGGCGATCCGCAAGGCTGGCTCGGACGTCCTGCTGCTCGTCAACCGCCAGGGCAACACCATGTTCATCGGCATAACCAAGTAAGCCGGCCGCCCTTCGCGGGACGGTCATCCATCCACACCAAGGGGCATCCGCCTAGGCGGGTGCCCCTGTTTTTTTTGGCGGTGCAACGAGCGATCACCTATACTCATCCAAATAGTCGAATGCTCTCGCGTACACACGAGCCCCCCGAATGCGTCTCCTGCTGCAACGAGTATTGATCGCCGCCGCCGTGCTGCTCGCTGCGGCTTACGCGTACGACTATTTCTCCGTCCGCCACCGCATGGCCGCGCACACCCAGGGAGACCCGTTCGACGCGATTACGTATCCGCACTTGCTCGCCATTCCCCAGAAAGGCAACCGCGTCGAATACGCCCTCGACGCGCAGTCGCCGATGATGACCGAGCCCTGCGTTCATTCCCTGTTTCCTCATGAAGGCTATTCGCCCTGCTGGTACGTCAGCCGAAAAGCGCAAAGCCCCACGCCCATGTTCCTGTTACCGGCCGCGCGCCTCTTGTAGGACAGGCACTCTTGTCTGTCCGCTTTTTGCCCAGCTATATCGCAGCGGACAGACAAAAGTGTCAGCCCTAAAAACCCAATTCTCCTTGACTTCATTCAAGCCCGGGGATCATGATTTCGCACCGCGTGACTTCTTGCGCGACGCATTTTTGTCTGGTCGAGGAAAAAAGTGAAGAAATTCAACCTGCTCGCCGCGTTCCTTGTTTTCTCTTGTGCGGGCTTCTCGCGCGCCCAGTCGCCCGACACAACGCCCGTCATCAAGCTCGACCCCTCGCTCGACGCGATCGTCTCGCCCGACGCCAAACTCGACATGGTGAAAGGCGATTTCGGATTTACCGAAGGCATCGTGTGGGTCGACAAAGGCAAGAACAGCTACCTGCTGCTGAGCGACATGTACGCGAACGTCATCTATAAATTAACACCCGAAGGCCAGGTCTCCCTCTACCTCGACCACAGCGGCTACACCGGATACGACATCTGGCGCGTGGGCATGCTTCAGCCCGACCCCAATCGCAAGGACACCTTCTTCATGATCGGATCGAACGGCCTGGCGCTCGACCGCCAGGGCCGCCTGCTGATCGCCACCTGGAGCGGCCGCTCCCTCGACCGCATCGAGAAGGACGGCAAGCGCACCATTCTGGCCGAACGCTACGACGGCAAACGATTCGGCGGCACCAACGACCTGGCCGTGAAAAAAGACGGCGCGATTTATTTCACCGACAGCTTCGGCGGGCTGCGCGGCCGCGACAAAGATCCGGGAAAGGAACTGGATTTTTCCGCAATCTACATGTGGAAGGACGGTAAGGTGACGCTGGCCATCAAGGACATCGCCACGCCCAATGGCCTGGCCTTTTCCCCCGATGAAAAATATCTGTACGCCAACGGCAGCGGGAACAAATACGTCCGCAGCTATGACGTGCAGCCCGACGACACCCTTACCAACAGCCGGATGTTTATCGACATGAGCTCGGACACCGCCCCCGGCATCACCGACGGCATGAAAGTGGACGCGCAAGGAAACGTGTACGAGTCCGGCCCCCGCGGCGTGTGGATCATTTCTCCGGAAGGCAAACACCTCGGCACAATTCTGGTCCCCGAACTGGTCGCCAACCTCGTATTCGGCGGCGCCGACTACAAAACTCTGTACATCGCGGCCCGCACCGGCGTCTACAAAATCCGCGTAAACATTCCCGGCGCCCGGTAGAGCGCTCGGCAAGGAATTTCCGCTTCCAGCTCTCATTCGTTTCTCGCCCTCCCCGATACCTACACCCGGACTTTCAAGCCGCGTTTCAATCTCCGTTCGCGATCTTGGAGTCGCAGGAATCGATCCGCCTCCAAATTGCCGGCGGAAGCATTGCGTGCGGCCGGGGGCGGGTGTAGGGTAAGGGCAACTGGACAATACTCATTAAGATTCCGGGCAACAAGGGACCTCAAGAGAAACGCCTCGCCTGAGACTGGAAGCCGTGGGTATTGATGGATCGGAGACCAGCATTCATACGTTTGGAGGAAATCGATGCACAAACGAACTGCAGTAGCAGTTACATTTGTTTCTTGTTTCCTGTTGCTCTTCCTGTTCGGCAATAAATTGGCGCAGGTGCAGGGCCAGCCGCAGTCCTCGGACGCGGCCGCGCGCCTGCCCGAGAAGGGCGGACAGGAGCAGAGCGGACAATATGAAGTCGTTCGAGACTGGCCCAAGCCGCTGACCGCGTTGCCGGGCCATGAAAAATGGACTTGGGGATCGCCGGAAGGCATCTTCGCGGAAAATCCAAACCGCATTTACGTTGTGGAACGCGGCGAGTTGCCGGCTTTGACGCGCATGAAGAATACGCCCATTCCGCAATTCGGGCCGAGTCTTTCCTTCCCCGTGAATCAGGCGCCCATGCGCAACGCGTCGCAGGGTCCGGTTGCGGCCGCGCCCGGCGAAGGCGGCACCGGCGAAACCCCCGGCGGGCCGGGATTCCTGGGCAAGGATGGTATCGACTACCGCTGGGAGCACGTCTTTCTGATCCTGGATCGCGAAGGAAATATCGTCGAGAATCTTTCGCAATGGGACAAAATGTTCAAACGGCCGCACGCTGTCTATATCAACCCGTACGATCCGGAAAAGCATGTCTGGGTGGTGGAAGACGCGCGCTGCCAGATCTATGAATTCACCAACGACGGAAAGAAAATTGTCCTGACCCTCGGCACAGCCAACGAGCCGGGCGCCGACGCAAAACATTTCAACCGGCCGACGTTCCTGGCGTGGCTGCCCGACGGCACCATGTTTGTGGCCGATGGCTACAACGGCACGCGCGTCGCGAAGTTCGACAAGAATGGCGAATTTCTGCTCGATTGGGGCAAGAAGGGCGATCTGGGGAAGGAAACCCGCCCCGGCTACTTCAACAGCGTGCACGGCATCGCCGTGGACCCGGTCACGCGACGCGTGTTCGTGAACGACCGCGAAAATCACCGCATTCAGGTGTTCGATGAAAACGGCAAATATCTCGATGAGTGGCGTACGGGCGATCCGCCGTCCCACGTCTACAGCATTTACATCGGGGCCGACCACAAGTATTTGTGGGCCGCGGATTCCGGCACCTGGAAGATGATCAAGTGGGACCTGAATGGAAAATTCCAGTATTCCTTTGGTTACCAGGGCGATGCTCCGGGAGCGTTCTGGGGCGTGCACCAATTCTCGGTGGACCAGGAAGGTAATCTGTACGTTGCTGAAGTCTCCGCGGGGCGCGTGCAGAAGTTCCGGCCCATGCAGGGCGCGGATCCCACGAAGCTCATCGGCAAACCGGAATACGTGTCCTGGAAGGATTGACCAAGCCTGTAGTCCGGACCACGTTTCGAGGTTCTTCCACAAGTAGTGCCAGACGATTGGCTTGAATTTCCAGGAAGCCGTGGCCGCGATGCCGCCACGGCTTCCTGCTTTTTGGCGACGCGGTTTCGCGTTCGAGACTGCGCCGGCCATAGCGATTACAATGGGCCTGGAGGTCTAGACGCGATGAGCTGGTTGATATGGGCGTTGTTGTCCGCATTCTTCGCGGGCGTCACGGCGGTGCTTGCCAAAGTTGGCGTGCAGGAAATCGATTCCAATATGGCCACCGCGATCCGCACGGTCGTAATTTTAATCTTTGCGTGGTCCATCGCGCTAGTCACCGATCACCAGCCATTCTCCCAGATCGCCCGGCGCACCTGGATCTTCCTGATTCTCTCGGGAATCGCCACGGGACTCTCCTGGCTTTGCTATTTTCGGGCCCTGCAACTCGGACAGGTTTCCCGCGTAGCTCCCATCGACAAGCTCAGCGTGGTCATCGCCATCGCCATGGCCGCGATTTTTCTGCGCGAGCACCTGACCTGGCACCACTATGTCGGCGGAGCCTTCATCTTTGCCGGCGCCGTGGTTCTGGCCTATGCGTAGACCAACTTCGCGGCCCGCGTGTTTCCGCTCAAACCTGTCGCGAATCCTCCAAATTAATTTAGCGCAATCCTCCCCGCGATTCGTCATTCCGAACGAAGTGAGGAATCCCTCTGAGATTTTTTGCGAGGAGGACGAAGCAGATTCCTCGCCAAGTAGTGCGTCTCGGACTGACGGCACTTTGGCGCTCTCCCAAACGCCCGCGGCGCGGTGGAAAAAATATTCCACCTTTTCCCAAATTCATCAACCCCGCCAAAGCAATTGCAGTGCCAAATTTCCGTGTCTCGCCCGATATTCTTTCGACAATAATCCGCGCTTCCACTCCGCTCCGCGCAACTAATTTTCAGCCCCCGGGTTTCTAACTGAGAATCGGGGATGCTTCTGATGGGGGGCGTATCTCAAGCGCGGCTACGAAGCCCGTTTCGCAGAGAACGCAAATGTTCTTCTCTTGGAGGGAAACGCTAATGATTTCCAGAAATGCGCGCCTGACTCTTGGTTTGATATTAGCCGCCGTGCCGCTCTTGCTGGCCGGCTGCAGCTCGAACTCCACTTCCTCGGGCATCACCGGTGGAACTCAGAACGGCACCGTCGCCATGATGGTTAGCGACGCTTCGACCGAAGACTGGGCCACCATCGGCGTGAAGGTCCTTTCCATCGCATTCGTGCCGCATGGCGGCGGAAGCAACGTAACCGTGTACACCGCGCCGACGCCCGCTCCAATGATCAACCTGGTGCAACTCGACCAGCTCGGCGATCTTCTGGAAAACGCCTCCGTGCCGGCCGGCACCTATACCGGCGCCGTGATCACCATCAGCGCCAACCCGACCGATATTCAGCTGACTACCTCGGCAGATCCTTCCGCAGGATTGCTTGCTCTGTGCGGCGCATCGACGAGCGTGCCCTCAAGTCAAATTCAAGTGCAGGGCACGTCGGGCATTTCGGGGAGCTTGACCGCGATTGTAAACGTAACCTTTGCTTCTTCACTGGTGGTAACGGCCAACGGATCCACCGACCTCGACATCGAGTTCGACCTTTCCCATCCCGCTTTCCTCGTGGGGCACATGGGAACCGGAGGGGCTGTCTGGGGGATCAATTTTAGAGGCCCGGTGCACCATCATCCCATTCCGGACATTACCAAATTCCTGCTGCGCGACATCTACGGCACCGTGACTTCCGTGAATTCGGACGGATCGCTAACCATCACCCGCGATTTCCCGATGGAGCCGGCCGCCGCTACCCCAAGTTCGGAAAGCGTTATCTCGACTACGCACTCCTTCACAATTTTCCCGGACTCCACCAACGGAACAATTTTTTATGACGTGGACGCCAAGACCCACCAGACGGTCAACACCTATGCCACCGTGGCGTCGGCCTTGGCCGCCGGCAAATTCGTTCGCGTGACGGCCCGCTTCCAAACAGGCGGCACTCTCACCGCAGTCCGCACCTGGTCCGCCACCACCTTTGGCGCTATCTACGTCAGCCCCGAAGGCCACGTACTGCATGTGAACACCACCACGAACGTCCTCGACGTGGAAAATGAGGACGGACTCCCCGTTCATTTGTCGGTGGACGCCAACACGCTGTTCTTTTCCGGGACCACGCAGATCGGCCAGGGAACTTCTTTCCTCACGAACATCGAGCGCGGCTTCAAGGTTCACGCCAGCGTCGTCGATCCATTGGCAGCGCCTTTGGTCGCCAGCACCGTGGATGTCGAAATCGCCCGCTACGATGGCGAGATTTCCGCCGCGAACCTGAATGGCTTCACCTACACGCGCAATTTCCCAACGGTCCGGGACAGCTACGTCGTCACCCTGCCCTACATTGCTCCGGGCACCGCTAACGGCAAGGATCCGATTTCCGGCAACGCGATCACTGGCTTCAAGTGGTGGAATTTTACTTTCCCCACGATCGTTGATAGCGACGCGGCCGGAGGGACCGACGCCAACGCCATCAACGATTTCATCAATGCCACCGGCGGCACCACCGTCAGCTTTGGCGGCACCGCGCTTCCGATCACCGCGTCCGGCGAAACCTACGCCAAGTGGGGCGACACCGCCGCTCCCAACGGCTGGTCAGCGCCCTGGACCGTCCTGATCCCCACTCCGATCCAACTGGCGACCACCGCGCAGGGCTTCAGTAACGGCAGCCCCAACGGCACTATTACTATCACCGTGCCACTAGGGGCGAAAGCCGTGACCGTCAACATGAGCACGGTCGCGGGATCGGCGACACTGGTCTACCAGATCTCTCGAACCGGCATGACCGTGACCGTCACCCCCGAAGACATCACCACCTCGGCCGGCCAGTCCGCCGTTACCACGAACCTGATCACCGGCACCCCTGTGGAAGTCGACGGCCTGCCTCAGCCCGACGGCACCATGAAGGCCTACGTCGTCCTCTACTACACGGGAGTCAAACCAACCGCAATCGATTAGGCTCTTGTGATTTTGGCAAAGCTCTCGATTGCCGGCAGCAACGAATGCACCGCGGGGCGCTCGCCAAGGCGAGCGCCCCGTTGGTTTTAGCCTTCAAGTAGCACAGGCACTCTTGCCTGTGTGGTCTTTGCAAATGTAATTGAATCGGTGGCGTACGTGTGGTCTACAAAACCACACAGCCAGGAGTGGCTGTGCTACCAAAACCGTCCACAGTCGCTTCGCCTGATTTCAGAGGGATAAATCGCGACTCCGCAGAGTGGCTGGCCGGAAGTTCACGTTAAGCCTTCGCGTCTTGCGACCTTTCCGCCCATTTTCCCTGCGCCTTCACGATGATTTCGATCACTTCGCGCACCGCGCCGTCGCCGCCGGACCGTGAAGTGACATAATGCGCCGCGTGCTTCACTTCCGGTGCGGCATTGGCCACGGCCACCGCCAGGCCGACGCGCTTCAAAACCGACAGGTCGGGAAGGTCGTCGCCCACGTAGGCGACTTCCCTTTCGTCCGCGCCCGTGAGCCGCAAAATCTCTTCGTACGATTCGATCTTTGTCGCCTTGTGCTGATACACAAACTCAATTTCGCATTCCCGCGCGCGCTGTGAAACGGCGCTCGATTCCCGCCCGGTGATCAGCCCGGTGCGCAGCCCGGCGGCCCGCGCCAGTTTCAACCCCGCGCCGTCGTACGCGCTGAACCCCTTGATTTCGCTCGCCGTGCCGTCCCGCCGCGAAAGCAGCCAGATGCGCCCGTCGGTTAACACGCCGTCGACGTCAAAGAGCAGCACGCGAATTTTTTTCGCGCGCGCCGCAAGGCCCGGCGATATTTTCCCTGTTTTGTTTTGCTTTGATTTTTGCGCCACCTGAGCCGCCTCGCATCACATGCGGAAATGACGTGCAGAAAATTAGAAAAGTTCCAGCGTCCACAGATCGTGCAAGTGCACCACACCGACCGGTTTCCCCCCGGCATCGATCGCCACCAGCGAAGTAATCTTTCGCTCTTCCATCATGCGCAGCGCGCTGCCGGCCAGTTCGCCCGGAGAAATCGTCTGCGGATTCTTCGTCATGCAGTCGCCGACCACCAGGTCAATCGCCGCCGCGCCGCGCTGCTGCATCAAGCGCCGCAAATCGCCGTCGGTTAAAATTCCAGCCAACCGGCCCTCCGCGTCGACCACCGTGGTCATCCCCAGGCTCTTCTTGCTGATCTCGTAAATGACGTCCGGCATCTTCGCCGATACACCCACGCGCGGCAAGGATTCTCCTGCGTGCATCAAATCTTCCACTCGCAAAAGTTTCTTGCCCAGACGCCCGCCCGGATGCAGCGCGGCAAAATCTCGCGGGCTAAATCCCCTGCGGTCGAGCAGCGTAATTGCCAGTGCGTCGCCCATGGCCATGGCCGCAGTCGTGGAAGCCGTGGGCGCCAGATTCAGCGAGCACGCTTCTTCCTTCACGCTGACGTCCACCACCACGTCGCTCGCCATCGCAATAGTCGATCGCGGATTCCCGGTGAGCGCAATCATGCGCAGTCCCAGCCGCTTGATCGTTTCCAGCAGCGCGATGATTTCTTCGGTCTCGCCGCCGTAGCTGACCGCCAGCGCCACGTCGTCGCGCATCAGCATGCCCAAATCGCCGTGCACGGCTTCGGCCGGATGCATAAAGATCGCGGGCGTGCCGGTGCTGGAAAATGTGGCTGCGATTTTCCGCCCGATCAGCCCTGACTTTCCCATGCCGGTGACCACCACGCGTCCCTTGCAGGACATCAGCAGATCGACGGCCTGCTCGAAATGCTTGTCCAGCCGCTGGGCCAGCTCGCCGATGGCCTCGGCTTCGATGCGCAGCACGCGTTTTGCTGTCTCGTGACTCACTGCACGCTCCAGCTGCGGACCAGCGCGCTGATCTGTTTCAGTTTGCCCAGCAACCCGGGAAGTTCGGACAGCGGCAAGGCGTTGGTGCCGTCGGAAAGCGCTTTCGCGGGATTTTCGTGAACCTCCAGAAACACTCCGTCCACTCCCACCGCGGTTCCCGCGCGCGCCAGAGGCTCGATGAATTCCGGTTGGCCTCCGCTCGATTTTCCAGCGCCCCCCGGCAACTGCACCGAGTGCGTGACGTCGAATATCACCGGACATCCCGTCTTGCGCAGAATCGGAAACGAGCGCATATCCACCACCAGATTCTGGTACCCGAAGGAAGCGCCGCGCTCGGTGAGAATCACGCGATCATTCCCTGCCTTGTTCACTTTTTCCACCGCGTTGGACATTTCCCAGGGCGAAAGAAATTGTCCCTTCTTCAAATTCACCACGCGCCCGGTTTTTCCCGCAGCGAACAGCAGATCCGTCTGCCGCGAAAGAAACGCGGGAATCTGCAGCACGTCGGCGACTTCCGCGACCGGCGCGGCATGAGACACCTCATGAATATCGGTCAAAATGGGAACGAAAAACGATTCCTTGATTTTTTTCAGGATGCGCAACCCTTCGGTAAGTCCGGGCCCCCGGTAGGATTGTTCAGAGGAGCGATTCGCTTTGTCGTAGGATGCTTTGAAAATGAACGGCACCTTGGCGTGCGCGGCAACATCCACCAGATGCTCGGCCATCATCAGCGCGTGTTTCTCGCTTTCGATCACACAAGGCCCGGCGATCAGCACCAGCGGCTGGTTCCCACCGATGCGAATTCTTCCAATCGAGATTTCTCGCGCGGTTTGCATGTCAATTTTCGGGTGAACCGTGACGGCGTTTCATAGCCTATGCGGGACAGTGAAGTTTTGCAATGGCGGGAAGTGCCGTCTTACACCCGGCTAATTCGACGGCGAAGGCTTGGCGGCCATGGACGCGGCGTTGGTTTTCCCGCCGGCAGCGCCGCTGCCGCTTTGCTGATGCGCCAGCGCCGCGCCGACGAACGCGTGGAACAGCGGATGCGGCGCGAGCGGCTTCGATTTAAATTCCGGATGAAACTGGCATCCCAGAAACCACGGATGCTCCGGCGCCTCGACGATTTCCACGTACTTGCCGTCCGGGGAGCGCCCGGTAATGCGGAATCCCGCGCCGGTCAGCGTCTTTTCGTATTCGCAGTTGAATTCGTAGCGGTGCCGGTGGCGTTCGCTAATGTCGGTAGTGCCGTAGGCGCGAAACGCCGTGGAATCTTTTTCGATCTTGCAGGGCCACGCGCCCAGGCGCATGGTGCCGCCCATTTCGTCCACACCCAGCAATTCACGCAATTTGTAGATCACGCGGTGCGGCGTTTGCGGATCGAATTCGGTGCTGTCGGCTCCGGCAAGTTTGGAAACATCGCGCGCGTATTCAATCGTCGCGCACTGCATGCCCAGGCAAATCCCGAAGAATGGAATTTTTTGCGTCCGCGCGTACTGGATCGCGTAGACCATTCCCTGAATCCCGCGCTTGCCGAATCCGCCGGGCACCAGGATGCCGTCCGCGTGGCCCAGTCGCGCCGCCGCCGTCTCCGGCGAATCGAGGTCTTCGGCTTCCACCCACTCGATCACCGTGCGCCGCTTGTGCGCCAGGCCCGCGTGCACCAGCGCTTCGCGCAAACTTTTGTATGCGTCCTCGAGCTGCACATATTTCCCAACCACTGCGATGCGCACTTCGCCCTGCGGATTGCGCACGCGGTCGAGCAGTTCGAGCCATGCCTTCATATCCCGCTCGTAGGCCTGCAAATGCAGCAACCGCAGTATCTCGTCATCCAGGCCTTCGTCGGCCAGCGCTACCGGCACGCCGTAAATCGTGTCCATGTCGCGCATGGAGATGACGCGCGATTCGGCCATGTTGCAGAACAGCGCGATTTTACTTTTCAAATCCTGCGGCAGGTAGCGGTCGCTGCGGCACAGCAGCAAATCCGGCTGAATTCCGATCGATAGCAATTCCTTTACGGAGTGCTGCGTCGGCTTGGTTTTCAGTTCGCCGGCCGTGGGAATGAACGGCACGAGCGTCACATGCACAAGCACGGAATTTTCCGGCCCTACTTCCAGGCGAAACTGGCGAACCGCCTCCAGAAACGGAAGCGATTCGATGTCCCCGACCGTGCCGCCGATTTCCACGATCACCACGTCGGTATCGGTGGCGATCTTGCGGAACGCAGCCTTGATTTCGTCGGTCACGTGCGGGATCACCTGCACGGTTTTGCCGAGATAATCCCCGCGCCGCTCTTTCGAGATGATCGATTCGTAGATTCTTCCAGTGGTCCAGTTGTTATCGCGTGTGAGCTTGGCGTTGGTGAACCGTTCGTAGTGTCCCAGGTCCAGGTCCGTCTCCGCGCCATCGTCGGTGACGTACACTTCGCCGTGCTGATACGGGCTCATCGTGCCCGGATCCACGTTCAAATAAGGATCGCACTTTTGGAGGGTAACTCGGAGACCTCGGCTTTCGAGCAGGCAGCCAATCGACGCCGCTGCCACGCCTTTGCCAAGGGAAGATACAACGCCACCGGTAACAAAAATATACTTCGGCCCCATCCGCTCAGTTCCATCCGCAAAATAAATTTTACGGGTTATGGAACTGGTAAAACCTCCAGGAAGATGTTGGCGTACAACGCATTCTACGGGTAACGGACATTGATGTCAATGCGCCGCGGTTTTGCTTCCGCCCCGCCGTTGTAGGACAGACACTCTTGTCTGTCCGGGTTTAGGTTTTCCTCGCCAAAAACAAAACTCGGACGGACAAGAGTGTCTGTCCTACTGAAACCCGTTGACACCGCACCGCTGCTGGGATAAACCGCCGTATACGATTTGAAGCGCCATCTTGATATTTAGCGGAAATAATAGCTGCAACCGCGGGCAGCGTCTGCCCCGTCTGATGTCTGGAGGAGTCCGATGCAAACGCATCCTCGATGGATCACGGCAACAACTCTGATGTCTGCTCTATTCCTGGCAACCCTCCCCGCCAGCGCGCAGACCGGCGCGAAAAACGGCGAATGGACCACCTACGGCGGAGACCTCGCCAGCACCCGCTACGCGCCGCTCGATCAAATCAACGCCGCCAATTTCAACAAGCTCCAACTGGCCTGGCGATTCAAGACGGATTCGCTGGGCCCGCGTCCGGAATTTCAATTCGAGTCGACGCCGCTGATGATTCACGGCGTGCTCTACACGACGGGCGGATCGCGCCGCGCGGTCGTGGCCCTGGATGCGGCCACGGGCGAGATGTTATGGATGCACAGCGAAAATGAAGGAGCGCGCGGCGCCAGCGCTCCGAGACAACTCTCGGGCCATGGCCTGGCCTACTGGACCGACGGAAAAGAAGAACGCATTCTGTACGTCACGCCCGGCTACCGGCTTATCGCGCTCGATGCCCATACCGGCAACCGCGTTCCCGGCTTCGGCAAGGATGGCGCCGTCGATCTGAAACTGGACGACGATCAGGACATCGACCTGATCACAGGAGAAGTGGGCCTGCACTCGACGCCCGTGGTAGCCAAGAATGTAGTGATCGTCGGCGCGGCGCACCTGACCGGCGGAGTTCCCAAAAGCAAGAAGAACGTAAAAGGCTACGTCCGCGGATTCGACGTGCGCACGGGCAAGCGCCTTTGGATATTCCACACCATTCCTCTCCCCGGCGAATATGGCAGCGACACTTGGGAAAAAGATTCGCTCGCCTACACTGGAAATACCGGCGTCTGGGGGCAAATTTCCGTGGATGAAGATCTCGGCCTCGTCTATTTGCCCGTCGAACTTCCCACCGGCGATTATTTCGGAGGGGACCGCCCGGGCAAGGGATTGTTCGGCGAAAGCATCGTCGCCGTGGATTTACAGACGGGCAAACGAAAATGGCACTACCAGCTCGTGCACCACGGCCTGTGGGATATGGACATCCCCTGCGCTCCGATCCTCGCGGACATCACCATCAATGGAAAAACCGTAAAGGCCCTGGCGCAACCCACCAAGCAGTCCTTCCTGTACGTGTTCAACCGCGAAACCGGAGAGCCAATCTGGCCCATCGTCGAGAAGCCCGTGCCTCAGGGAGACGTGCCCGGCGAATGGTACTCGCCCACGCAGCCTTTTCCCACAAAGCCGCCCGCCTTCGACAATCAGGGCGTTTCCAGCGACAACCTGATCAACTTTACGCCGGATCTTCACGCCGAAGCCGAGAAGCTCATCGAAAAATATCGCGTCGGCCCGCTGTTCACGCCGCCATCGGTGAGCAAGGTCGGCGGCCCGCTGGCCACGATTTTTTCACCGGGCGCCACCGGAGGAGCGAACTGGCCGGGCGGATCGTACGATCCCGAAACGCATACTGTGTATTTGTTTTCGCAAACCGCGATCGCGCTCTTGGGCCTGGTCCCAACTCCCGGTGCAAATATTTCGGACATGGAGTACGTCCAGGGAACCGCTGGAGCAACGCCTCGCAATGGACGGCCCATGGGCGCGCCACCGGTCCCCGCGCCGGCTGCCGCTCCCGCGCCAATTCCCGGAGGAGAGGGCGGCGGCCCCGGCTTGACGATCGAGGGCATGCCCCTATTGAAGCCGCCCTACGGCCGCATTTCGGCCATCAACCTGGATCGCGGCGAAATCGTCTGGCAGATCGCGCACGGAGAGACGCCTGACAACGTCCGCAATAATCCCGCGCTCAAAGGCCTCACGATTCCGCGCACGGGCCGCGCGGGTATCATCGGCGTGCTCACGACCAAAACCCTAGTCATCGCCGGCGAAGCCGGCTTCTTTACCACGCCTTCCGGCGCCCGGGGCGCCATGCTGCGCGCTTACGACAAAGCCACCGGTAACGAAGTCGGCGCCGTCTACATGCCCGCACCGCAGACCGGCTCGCCAATGACCTACATGATCAACGGCCAGCAGTACATCGTCGTCGCCATCAGCGGCCGAGATTACCCGGGCGAGTTGCTGGCCTTCCGATTGCCGCAATCCTAGTGCGGATTTCCCACGAATCGGCGGAAGCGGGCACGTAAACCTCAGAACTCGGCCCAAGCGGTCCGAAGAATCTCAAATTTCTTTTGACTTTAAGCCGGGTGAACGATCTAATGTTTCACTCCGCACAGTGCAGGCGACACAATGATGCGATTGCGCATCTATGCCACGCGGGGGAATTGAATCTATCCAGCATCCTAGCGCCAGCTAGCCCAGGGTGTTGCTAGTGTGCGGATTTGAAGCGGCATTACCGGAAGGCATCGGGCTCAAGTTCCGCCTGCTTTTCACGAAGCAGAATGGGGAGCCCGGCATCAACGCCCTTATTTTTCGAGGGCTTGCAATGGGAAGATGATCGTCGTGAGGGGTGCGGGCTCTGATTGGAGCGCGCCGAAGCCGGGTGCGGGCTCTACTTGGAGCCCGCCGAAGAATAGGCGGGGGGACTTCTAGTGTTTCATTCGAAAATCGATCTTCATCTCCGGAAGGCGCGCTGGCCACGATTATTCCTGCCACGATTATTGCTGATTGTCGCGCTGCTACCAGCGCTGGCCGCGCTGAATTCCTGCGGGAGTTCCACCACGTCTTCGGCGCCGACCATCTCCATCACCGCGGCCGCAACCACCGTGAGCGTCAATGGCACCGTCCAATTTACCGCGACCATTACGAACTTGAGCAGCACCCTGGTGAACTGGGAAGTGGCCGGCGTGATCGGCGGAAACCTCGCGACCACCGGATCGATCGACTCCAACGGCTTGTATACCGCGCCGTCTACCCCGCCCACCAATAATGTGGTCGTGATTACAGCCGTCGCGCAGGCGCAAACCAGCCTTACCGCCACGTCCAACCTGACCATCACGCCTCCCGCCACCATTACCGGCATTTCCCCGGCCAGCGCGACCGTGATCGCCAGCGGTCAGCAGTTGTTTTCCGCCACGTTTTCCAGCGGCACGGGAATCGGCGTCAATTGGTTCATCAACAACAGTCCCTCATGCAGTTCGATCTCGTCGCCCGTGGGATCCACGGCGAGCGGCAGCGCGACTATCACCCTTTCGACGGGCACGGTCTCGGCGGCGAACGTGGGCATGCACGTTTCCGGTGGCGGCATACCCGCTAACGACACCATTGCCAGCGTCACCTCCGCCACCACTTTCGTACTAACGACGCCCGCTACCGCCAGCAATGCGTCCGAATCGATTACCTTCCTTGGATTTGCCAACGGCCTGGTGGTCGCAAATGGACAGAACACTTTCCCATACGGCCAGATGAGCAACCAGGGCAATTATGTGGCGCCACTCATCCCGCCACCCGGTGGCGCGATCGCGCTGACTGCGGTCTCGCAGGCCGACTCCAAGCAAACGTTTTGCGTGCCGGTAACTTTGGCCTTTGGAAACGCTTCCCTGCAGGGCGCCTACGCATTTTCCACCAATGGCAGAGTCATCTCGACGAACACGTTTTTCGCGCGCGCGGGCCGCTTCACCGCGGGCGCTGGAAATATCAGCGGCGGCCTTGAGACCTACAATGAAGTGGGACAGGGCGGCGCAACGCAGCACAACTTTATAGGAAGCTACAACATCGGGGCCGATGGCCGGGGCGTCATGCAGTTTTGCGAAGACACGAATGCCAGCACTTGCTCGGCGTCAGCCGCCACTGTCTTCTTCAGGGTCGTCGTGATTTCTGCGCAACAGGTCCAGATTGAGGAGTTCAGCCCGCCCGGTTCCAATATTGCGGCGCGAACCGCCAGCGGTCAGATGCTGCTGCAGGACACGACCGTATTTAAGACGGCAGGTTTGAGCGGAGCCTATTCGTTCGATTTCTCCGGAATCCTGACCGGCGCCACGCAGCTGTCGATGGTGGGAGAGTTCAGCGCCAACAGCATCGGCTCGATCAGCCCCTCCGTAATTTCCACGATTCCCGGAATCCTGGACATCAACAACGGTGGAAACCTCAGCCAGAAGCAAATTCTCGGCACGTCCACATATTCAATCAACTCCAGCGGCCAGGGCACGGCAACGGTGAATACCAACGACCCGACCTTCCCGAATCTGGCGTTTACCATTTATATCGTTTCGGCCAGCCGCGCCGAATTCATCGAGTCCGACGGCAATGCTGTGGTGGCGGGCGACGCGGTAAAGCAGCAAACATCCTCCTGCACCTGGGGCACGAACTCGCTTAACGGCTCCGCCATTCTGCAAACCAACGGCAAAAGTTCCAGCGGCAGCGTCACTGATTTGATCGCGTTCACGGCCAACGGCGCGGGAACGGCCGCCGCGGGATCGAATGACGAAAATAATGCCGGGGTCGTTTCCTCGGGAACTTCTCTTGCAGGCGCGTACAACATCGATTCCACCGCGGGCTTCTGCGGACGAGGCACGCTGTCCCTCGGCAGCCCGGCGAGCCACTCCTATGTCTTCTACATGATTTCTCCGTCCTCCGCGATCGTACAGGAAACGACTGCGGGGATCGTCGGCCACGGGTTTCTGGTCCGGCCGCAGAGCGGAGCGGTCGCGCTGGAACCGCTGAGCAGTTTCGCGCTCAGCCTGGCCGGAACCAATGCGGCGGGCCCCAACGCCAAAAGAGAAGAACTGCTGGGACAATTCAACGTGGGCAGCACCGGAAGCCTGGTGGCGAACGCCGGCGGATTGTTCGGCTCGCTGGACGTCAATAATTCCGATCCCAGCAATCCCGGCGTCACGCAAACGATCGCGCTCACATCGGGCACGATGGCCGCGGGCAGCCGCGCGACATTGGTTCTGAATTCCGCGGGCCCATCTGCCAGGAATTTCGTTTTGTATCAGATAAGCCCGACGCAGCTGTTTGTGATGGGCACGGATTCCACGGGCGTTGCCCTCGGCTCGCTCTTTCAGCAATTCTAGCGAATGGCCGCGCCGAATGCGATCCGTGCGCGGCGCGCATCGCCCCAGGACGCCGCCGCGGCAAGGGTGCGGGCTCTACTTGGAGCCCGCTGGAAGAAAATTGAAAAATAATTTCGCGCTTTGGAGAGATGGGTTGAGAGTGAAGCACACGAGCCGAACATCCCTGAAATCGCGGTCCCCGCGGAGCACGCCACAAACCCGGAAGAGGGTCCGCGCGGTGAAACGTCTCTCCCTGATTGCACTGCTCGTTGGCGCCATCGGCATGGCCTCGTGTCACGGCACGCCCGCCGCCAGCACGGCAATCACCTGCACCACCACGGGCGCCACGACTTCCAGTTCCTCTTCCTCTTCCTCGTGCACCGACCCGGTGACCGGAATTTCCGTGACCATTTCGCCGGTCACCATCTCCGTGAACGTCGTTTCCTCCACGCAATTTTTTGGCAACGCTTCCGGAGGCACGAATACGATCCTCATCTGGAAAGTGAATAACGTTACCGGGGGAAACGACACGGTGGGGAGGATCGATTCGAGCGGACTTTACCACGCTCCAAACGCCGCTCCCTCGCCCTCAACCGTCACCGTCTCCGCCACGGCATTCGAGGATACGAACGTCTCCGCCAGTTCCTCGGTGACCATCACGCCTCCTCCGGTCGTCACGATCTCTCCCACTTCCTGGACCATGCCTTCGGGAGTGGCCAACACAAAAACCTTTACCTCGACCGTGACCGGCGCCGCTACCACGAATGTGGATTGGTACGTGGGGGCCGTGGGAACGAACCCGATCCTGGGCGGCAATGCCACGCTTGGTACGATTGATGCGAACGGCGTTTACACCGCTCCCCAAACGCCGCCTTTGGGTTCGAGCGTCATCGTCTCCGCCATTTCCCGCGATTTTCCTCTCTCCCTGGCCAGCGCCTCGGTGACGATTGCCGGATACACCACGTCCTCCTTGCAGGGGCAGTTTGCGTTCTCCGTGTCGGGCCGGAATGCGTCCGGCGCTTTCTTCCGCGCAGGTAGTTTTACCGCGAACGGCTCGGGAGGTTTGACCGGTGGACTGGAAGACATCAACGAAACTTCCGGAGTGACTCCGGGATTGTCCTTCGTCGGCACCTACAGCGTCGCATCCGACGGGCGCGGCAGTTTGCAATTCGCCGATGGGCACTCTCCCTCCAACTTTAATTTTGTCCTCGTGAATGGCAAGCAATTGCAGATCACGGGATTTGACAATACCGGCACCGCCAGCGGACAAGCAGTTGCGCAGGACGTCACCGCGTTCGGCCCCGCGGCTCTCGCCGGAACCTATGTGTTCGATTTCGCCGGAGTGCAAGGAGCGAACGGTTTTTCGCAAATCGGCGAATTCACTGCCAATGGCGCGGGCAAAATCTCCGGCGGCCTGATGGACTCGAATGTCGCCGGCGTGGCCACTCCGCAAGTCTCCATCACCGGCGGCGCATATTCCGTGAGTTCCGGCACCGGCCGGGGAACCGCCACGCTGGTCACTTCCGGCACGACCTTCCATCTCAGCTTTTACGTCGTTTCGCGCGGCTCGGCCGTATTCGTCGGCACCGACACTTCCCAGCAGGTTGCGGGCGTGACTTCTCAGCAGACTCCCAATGCCACGTTCAACGCCGCTTCGCTCAACGGAAACTTCGCCTTTCTGCTCGCTAACCCCGCCTCGGGCGGCACGTTTGCCTCGGCCGGCAGTTTCTCCGCCGACGGCAACGGCAACCTCTCCACCGGCGTGCTGGATGAAAACTCCAGCGGAACGCTGACCGCGAACGCCGCATTCAACGGGACATACACCGTCGCAGCCAACGGCCGGGGCACCGCTTCCTTTACCGGGGGCCGAACGTACGTGTTTTATCTTGGACCGGCGGGCAGCGCCGTCTTCCAGGAAACCGATGCGATTCATCCAACCAGCGACGGCATCCTCGCGCAGCAGCAAGCAGCGGCATTTTCGCAAGCCCTGCTCGCGGGCAACTACGCGCTTGCCACCAGCGGTCTTTCCGGCTCTTCGGTCGAAGTCGCCACAGGAGAGCTGGCGGCCAGCGGCGCGGGAATCGTCTCATCCGGCGCCGTCGACCTCAACGCCGGCGGCACGCTTTCTCCCGCCGTAGCCCTGACCGGCGCATACGCCGCGTCCTCGTCGGCCGAGCGCGGCACGCTCACCCTGACTCTGCCCAGCCCCTTGAACCAGACGCGCAATTACGCCGTATATGTAATCAATTCCCCGGAAACTCTCCCCGCGCAACAAATCATCCTGATTCGCATCGACGCGGGACTCCCGGCAAGCGGCTCTCTCTTCCGGCAGTTCTAATTTTTAATTTGGATTTTTAAGGAAAACTGAGGCGCCTACGCGGATTTCGCTTCGCGCAGCAACTGCTCCACCCGCGCGACATCTTCCGGCACATCCACGCTCACCGAATCGTGCGTGGTTTCCGCGACGCGGATCTTGTACCCGTTCTCCATCCAGCGCAACTGCTCGAGCTGCTCGATGCGCTCCAGGTCTCCCAGCGGCAGCGTCGGAAATTCCAGCAGCGCCGCGCCGCGAAACGCATACAGCCCGAGATGTTTCATGTGCTGCACGTGCACCGGAGAATTGCGGTCGCGCACCCAGGGAATCGGCGCGCGCGAAAAATAAAGCGCGTTCCCGTCGAAATCCAGGACCACCTTCACGATATTGGGGTCCATGATGTCGGCCGGCTTGGCGATGGGCACCATGAGCGTCGAAATCTGCACGCTTTCGTCCGATTCGATCGCTTCGACCGCCGCGTCAATCGCATCCGGTTCGATCAGCGGCTCATCCCCCTGCACGTTCACGAAAATTTCCGCGCTCTCGCGCGCCATTCCGGCGGCTACTTCGGCGACCCGTTCGGTGCCGGAGCGATGCTCGGACCTGGTCATGGCCGCTTCCCCTCCAAACGCCGCGGCGGCCTGCAGGATGCGTTCGTCGTCGGTGGCGATGATCACGCGCGATATTTTTTTCGCACGGCGCGTGCGCTCCCACACCCGCTCGATCATCGATTTTCCCGCGAGCGATACCAGAGGCTTGCCCGGCAAGCGCGTGGCGGCGTAGCGAGCGGGGATGACGGCGATGGCCATAAAGTTTTTTCCCGCCGCGCCGATCAGCTATATGCGCGCCGGGATGTTCCAGATGCTATCACAAGCCGCAAAACATCGCCGCACCGGGCCATGGCTTGGCGAGGACCGCGGGCATTGCAATTTCCGATGCGTCGCCAAAAGTAAATGAATTGTCACATCGCTATCGGGGGTCTTGCGCCGGATTGAGCGAATGGTAGAATGGACTCAGGTTCGGAGTCGGAACCGCCTCAACCGCCCGGGCAGCGCCGGCAAAGGCAGGCAACGCGGTGATGGCAGCGCGAAATTCTAATTGCGTACGCGCACTCGCCCTTGTTGTGTGCGCCCTCTTTGCGGCCACCGTCTACAGCCAGGACAAGGGCCCCGTTTCTCCCCCAAAGCAGCCCGACGAACTGAAAATAAAACCCGGACAAGGAATCAAGGTCGACGTCAACCTGGCCCTGGTTAACGTTACCGTTACCGACCCCCTCAACCGCCTGGTCACTGGCCTGGACAAGGAAAACTTCCGCGTCTACGAAGACGGCGTCGAGCAGGAAGTCGTCACCATGTCCAGCGAAGACGTCCCCGTCTCCATCGGCCTGATTTTCGATATGAGCGGCAGCATGTCGGACAAAGTCGACAAGGCGCGCCAGGCCGCAGTGCAATTCATGCGCACCGCAAACCCCCTCGACCAGTTTTTCCTGGTGAGTTTCAATGATCGCGCCGAATTGACCAGTGGATTCACCAGCAGCGTGGAAGAGTTGCAGAACCGCATGATGTTCACCGCCTCCAGGGGACGCACCGCGCTGCTCGATGCCGTCTATCTGGGCCTCAGCCAGATGAGGGGTGCACATAACGCCAAACGGGCCTTGCTCATCATATCGGATGGAGGGGATAATCATAGTCGGTACAGCGAGAACGATGTTCGCAACTTTTTAAAAGAGGCCGACTGCCAGCTCTACGCCATCGGTATCTACGACGATATCGGCGTTCGATCCAGAACCAGTGAAGAATTGAACGGCCCCTCGCTGCTTGCCGAAATGACCGAAATGACCGGAGGCCGTACCTTCCCGGTCGGCAACATTGGCGAACTTCCCGATATCGCCGCCAAAATCGGAATGGAGCTGAGGAATCAATATGTCGTGGGATACAAACCAAGCAACGCAACGCACAACGGCACTTGGCGAAAAATCAAAGTCAAGCTGCGCCCTCCCAGAGGGCTCCCTCCCCTCAACGTCTACGCGAAGACGGGGTACTACGCTCCGGCGCAGTAGCCGCCTGACGCCTTTTCTGCTCGCCCTGTTTCTGTCCTGTGCCGGTGTGTGCCTGGCGACCGTGGCATTGGCCCAGCAGGACGCGCCCATTTCGCCTTCCAGCAAACCGGCCGCCGCCGCCCGCTCCCCCGCAGGAGCCTGCGCCGGATACTTACAAGATCAAGACGGCGGTCAACATGGTCGTCCTGCACGCCTCCGTGCTGAATGACCGCAGCGCGTTTGTTCCGGGCCTGAAGGAAGAAAATTTCCGGGTCTTCGAGGACAAAGTCGAGCAAAAGCTTTCCGTCTTCAAGCAGGAAGACGTGCCCGTAAGCTTCGGCCTGGTGGTGGACAACAGCGGCAGCATGCGCGCCAAGCGCCCGCAGGTCAACGCCGCGGCCATGACCTTCATCAAGACTTCCAATCCGCAGGACGAAGGCTTTGTCGTCAATTTTAACGACGACTATTACCTTGATACCGAGCACGACTTCACCAGCGACCTGGCCGAAATGAAGACCGCGCTGGAACGCATCGACGCGCGCGGCAGCACGGCCCTGTTCGACGCCGTGATCGGCTCGCTCGATCACCTGCGAAAAGGCACGCGCGATAAAAAAGTAATCCTTGTGGTCACCGACGGCGAGGACAACGCCAGCCGCCACACACTGGAACAGACCGTCGAGCAGGCCCAGCGCAGCAACGCACTCATCTACGCCGTCGGCGTGTTCAGCGACGACGACATCAAGCACGATCACCGGGCCATGAAACGCGCCCGCACAGCGCTAAGCCAGACTGGCCAACGCCACCGGCGGACTTGCCTTCTTCCCCGAAAGCGCGGACGACACCGAAGCCATCTGCACGCAGATCGCTCGCGACCTCCGCAACCAATACACCCTGGCCTATTATCCGACCAACGCGGCGCGCGACGGTTCTTTCCGCACTGTAGCCGTCGACGTAATTCCACCGCGCGGCATGGGAAAACTCAGCGTCCGCACGCGCTCCGGATACTACGCCCCGCGCACCCCAGCCTCCGGAAATTAATGGGAATTATGAGCCGTAATTTGTGACTCGTGATTCATGGCGAACTTTTCTCTCAAGATCTAAATCGGAGTAGATTGCGCTCTGGTAGGACAGGCCTCAGCCTGTCGGGTCTGGTTGCAGCAGGATCGCTCTCTCTCGAACCAACACCCGCAAGCTGAACAGCCTGCGCCACAAAAACCAAGCCGACTCCTAAATTCCAGCCTAACCCCCCGAAATCATCGCCAGAAAACTTTTCCCATGCGGAATCACCCCGCCGAAATTCTCGGCGATGGTCTGCCCCATGTCCGCCAGTGTGTCGCGCACCCCAAGATTGACGCCGCGCTTCCCTCCCGGGCTGTACGTCACGATCGGCACATATTCCCGCGAATGATCCGTCGTCGGCCACGCCGGATCCGGATCGCAGCCATGATCGGCGGTGATCATCAGCAGATCGCGCGGCGCCAGCTCCGCAAGCAGCGGCGCAAGCAGCATATCGAATTCCTCGAGAGACTTCGCAAACCCCTCCACATCCTTCCGGTGCCCGTAGAGCATGTCAAAATCGACCAGATTCGCAAACACAAGCCCCGATTTCTGCTCGCCCAGAGTGGCGTGCAGTTTCTGCATCCCGTCCGCGTTGTTCCGCGTGGTGACGTACCGGTCGATGCCGCGCCCGTTGTAAATGTCGTGTATCTTCCCGATGCCGAAAATCGGCACCTTGCGCTCGACCAGCACATCCATCAGCATCGGCCGCGGCGGCTCGACGGCATAATCGTGCCGCCGCTCGGTGCGCCGGAAATTTCCCGCCGTGCCGGTAAACGGCCGTGCGATCACGCGCCCTACCTTGTGCGGCCCGTCCAGCATTTTCCTCGCAATTTCACACATCCAGTACAGCTCGGCGATTGGAATCACGTCCTCGTGCGCGGCGATCTGAAAAACGCTGTCGCCCGACGTGTAAACGATCGGAAATCCCGTGCGAACGTGCTCCTCGCCCAGTTCCTTGATGATTTCCGTCCCAGAGGCGGGTTTGTTCCCGATCGTCTTGCGCCCAATGGCTCGCTCAAACTGCTCGATCAATTCACGCGGAAAACCTTGCTTGTACACGGGAAACGCCTGCGGCAGCCAGATCCCCGCCATCTCCCAATGCCCGGTCGTCGTGTCCTTCCCCGGCGAATGCGTTGCTCCCTTGCCGTAGCACCCTTCCGGATTAGCCGAAAGCGTCAGATGATCGAGCGGCGCGATGTTGGCAAGCCCGAGCCGGACCAGATTCGGCAGCGCAAGTGGCCGCGATTTCGCGATGTGCCCCAGCGTATTGCGCCCCACGTCGTCGTAGTCCGCCGCGTCCGGAAGTTCACCAATCCCCACGCTGTCCAGCACGATCCAGATGATTCGCTCAAATGCTCCCATAGCCCTGCCTCGGCGAAAAGTATACAACCCGCTTTGTCTCGGGCAAACCGGAGGAATTGTGAAGCAGGGCCTCAGATTGGCTACAAGCCCTAACCAGGAATGCCCTTGCCTTGACCGCCCCGTGCGCGAACGGTATTCTCAATGGGTTCACCAATTTTTCGTTTTCCGCTCATGGGAAATCAGCAAATGAAGCGCGTGTATCTCGACCACAACGCGACCACGCCGGTGGCCCCGGAAGTTCTCGCCGCCATGTTGCCGTATTTCGGCGAAGCCTACGGCAACGCCAGCTCGATCCACGCGTTCGGGCAAGATGCGCGAGGAGCCGTCGAACGCGCCCGTTCGTCCGTGGCTGCCCTGCTCGGCGCGCACGCGTCGGAAATCACGTTTTCCAGCGGCGGCACCGAATCCAACAATCAGGCTATCTTTGGCGTTCTGGGAAGCGCTCCGGAACCCGGTCGCCACGTGATCACCTCCTCCATCGAACACGTCGCCGTCCTGGATTCGTGCAAGGAGCTTGCGAAACGCGGCGTGGACGTCACCTTCCTGCCCGTCGATCGCGACGGCCTCATCAATCCGGAAGACGTTCGCCGAGCGATCCGCCCGGGCACCGCGCTCATCACCTTGATGCTCGCGAACAACGAATTGGGAACGATTGAGCCCATCGAAGAAATCGGCAAAATCGCCGCCGAGAATGGCATCGTCTACCACACCGATGCCGTCCAGGCCGCCGGAAAAATTCCCATCGACGTCACGCGCCTCGGCGTCCACCTGCTTTCCATTGCGGCTCATAAGTTTTACGGCCCGAAAGGCGTGGGCGCGCTGTACGTCCGCAAAGGAACGCAGCTGAAACCGTTGTTGCACGGCGGCCATTCCGAGCGCGACCGCCGCCCAGGAACCGAAGACGTCGCCGCCATCGCCGGCATGGGAAAAGCGGCCGAACTCGCGCTGAAAAACATGCAAGAAGAAGCCGCGCGTATTGGCGCCTTGCGGGACCGCCTGGAAAAGGGTCTGCTGGAGCGCGTTCCGCATTGCTGGGTAAACGGCGCGCGAGCGCCGCGCATGCCCAACACGACAAACATGACGTTTCCATTTATCGAGGGCGAAGCCATGGTCATCGCCCTGGACCTCAAGGGCATCGCATGCTCCACCGGCGCGGCGTGCTCTTCAGGCGCCGTCGAACCGTCGCACGTTCTGACCGCGATTGGCCTGCCTCCGGAAGACGCGCGCGCCACGCTGCGCATGAGCCTGGGTCACCAGAATACCCAGCAGGAAATCGATTTTGCGCTCGAAACGATCCCCGCCGTGATCGAGCGCCTGCGCCTGCTTTCTCCCACCTATAAGAAGCCTGCGGTCGCCTGATTTGACGTTATACTAATAAGATGTACTCGACACCCAATCCCGGCCCGATGACCGCCGTCGCCATGAGCGGCGGCGTGGATAGCTCCGCCGTCGCCGCGATTCTGGTCGAGCAGGGCTCTCCCGTCGTCGGCCTGACCATGCAGCTTTGGAATCAGCGCCGCTTGCCGGAACTGGACCGCAGCGGCTCGCACGGCCAGCGCTGCTGCTCGCTCGACGATGTTTACGACGCCAAGCGCGTGGCCCAGCACCTGGGCATGCCGCATTACGTGGTGAATTACGAGCAGCGATTCGAGGACACCGTGGTGCGCCCATTCGTCGAGGAATACCTCGCGGGCCGCACGCCGATTCCCTGCACCCAGTGCAATAACCATGTGAAGTTCGATCCCCTGCTGGCGACCTCGCGGCAAATCGGCGCTGACCGCCTGGCCACCGGCCACTACGCCCGCATTCGCCGCAATGACTCCACCGGGCGTTACGAACTGCTGCGCGCCGTGGACTCCGCGAAAGACCAGACGTATTTTCTTTTCGGCCTCACGCAGGAACAGATGTCGCGCACCGATTTTCCTCTCGGCGAACTGGATAAGTCCGCTGTGCGCGAAATCGCGCGCCGCGCCGCGCTGCCCGTCGCCGAAAAGCCTGAAAGCCAGGAAATTTGCTTCGTGCCGTCTGGAAATTACGTCAAGTTTATCGACGCATACCTGGGCGAGCGCGGCGAATCGCTCGCCCGAGGAAGAGGGCGAACTCGTCACCACGTCGGGAGAAGTGATCGGCCGCCACCGCGGCGTGCACCACTACACTTTAGGTCAGCGCAAGGGCCTGGGCATCGCCGCCGGGCGGCCGCTGTATGTGGTTGAACTGGACCGCGCGGCAAACCGCGTGATCGTCGGCGACGACGCCGAGCTGCGTTCAGACACCTGCGAAGTGCGCAACATCAACTGGATCTCAGTGGAAACTCTGGAAGCGCCCGTGCGCGCCGCCGTGAAGATTCGCCACCGCCACGAACCCTCCGCAGCCACAATCGAGCCTGTGACCGGCACGACCGCGCGCGTCAAATTCGACGAGCCGCAGCGCGCCATCACCCCCGGACAAGCCGCCGTATTTTATTCGCAAGACGTAGTCCTGGGCGGCGGCTGGATCCGGTAATTGCCCGGAAGGCGAAGCGGCATTTGGTGGCACAGGCTTCAGCCTGTGCGCACTTCTTTGCAACGGAGGATCAAAACCGCACAGGCTGAAGCCTGTGCCACCAGCCGGCGCACGAGTTGCGTACACACCATCAAATGTGAGAATTTCGGGTCAAGCAGGATTCCCAGGCAGGCTAAATAAACATTCCTTCGTCCTGCTGTTCGCTAGGTTGTTCCACGGGTTCCCGCCCCTGCCGTGCAGAGCGGAAAAATTCTAGTCCAGCCTGGATTCCGCGAACCAGCGCGGTGGCCTTCACAACGGGTCCCCAGACAGTTTCCCTGAGCCGCGCTCCCGCCTCTTCCACGGTTTCCATCGCGCCGGTCAGGATTTGATCGATGTGGATCAGCTGCATGCGCACACGTTCCAGTGTCTCGCTCAGGATGCGATCCACCTTCTGCGCCTGCCCTCGCGCCATCCGCGTCAACTCGGAGGCGTCCGCAACGATGCCCGAAATCCGCGGCGAGACGTCCTCGACCAGGATTTGCACACGCGAAAGAATCGGCGCGATCCGCGTGTTGATTTCAGACACGGTTTGCTCGACGCGCGCGGCCGTCCGCCGGATCTGGAGGAACAGGGCGATCAGCACGATCGCCTGCAACACCACGGCAATGCGAGGTCAGAATTACAAAAAACTGCATCCAGCGGTCCATGCATTCCCCTCGACGCGGCTACTGCGCTTTTGCTTTCTGATACGCTTCGCGGCCGGCATCGACCGCCGCGGAAATCGAATCCTTCTGGCGAACCGCCACGGTCTTGCTGCGCTCCATCAGATCGTCGGCGCGTTCCCGAAGTTCGCGCGCTTTGCGCTGCGCGTATTCGCGGCCTTCGTCGGCCTTCTGCGATAGATACTCGCGCGTTTCCTCGCCCGACTTCGGCGCGAACAGGATTCCCACCAATGCCCCGATTCCCAAACCTACCAGGAAAAAACTGATCTTGGATCCAGCGTTGTCTGCCATGGCCTACTCCTTTGCGGCAGGCTCCCCTTCTGGTTTCAGGATTAACTCGCGGAGCCCGCACTCGGTTTCCTGCCTCGAAAGTAGCACAGGGTCATGGCAGAAGCAATCAGGGCGATTTCGGTCCTGGCAACTCGGCTCCGGACGCCCCCGCCAGGCGCGCGGAAACGCGCTCGGCCAAGGGCCGGATACGACCCGGGCGATTTGCTCGACGCTTGCCGACCGCAATTGCGCGATGCTCCCGAACCGCTGCAACAATTTTTGCGCGGTGCGCGGGCCGACCCCGGGAATGTTCTCCAGGCCCGTCTGGATGACGCGCTTGGCGCGCCGCTGCCGGTGAAAGCCCACCGCAAAGCGGTGCGTTTCGTCGCGAATCTGCTGGATCAAATGCAGGATTGGGGAATGATGCTCCAGCCGCACCGGCTGATCTTCCTGCCCCAGCACATAAATGATTTCCTCCTGCTTAGCGATGCTGGCGACAGCCTGATTGATTACTTCCAGCTTTTCCAGCGACGCCGCCGCCGCGTGAAGTTGCCCCAGGCCGCCATCGATCAGGATCAGGCTGGGGAACGGCTTCTTTTCCATCTGCAAGCGGTGGTATCGCCGCTCGATGACTTCCCCCATGCTGGCGAAATCGTCGTTGCCCCATTCGCCCTTGAATAATGAACTTGCGATAGTCCGATTTCTTCATCCGGCCGTCTTCCCACACCACCATGGACGCAACCACATCCGAGCCTTGCAGGTGGGAGATGTCGAAGCTCTCAATCCGCCGCGGAGGCTCCGGCAATCCCAGCGCCTGCTCCAGCGCTTCGACAATCGCTTTCGATGAGGGCTTCATCACGCGAAATCGCTGCTCGAAGGAATGCCGCGCGTTCTTCTCGACCAGTTCCAGGAACGCATGCTTCGCCCCGCGCTGCGGCATCAGGATTTCCACGCGGCTGCGCGGCGGCTCCAGGTGCGCCGCGCGTTCGCTCAGAATCTCTTCGAGCAGTTCGCGATCCTCGAAGTCCATGGGGATGTGAATGGCGCGCGGCAGATACGCCGCGTCCAGATAAAGCTGCTTCAGCAGCGAGGACAAGAATTCCGCGGGCTCGAATTCGTCGAGGTCTTCCCAGTAAAAATCGCGCCGGTCCACCACGCGGCCTCCGCGCAGGTGAAACAGATTCACGGCCACCAGCGGAGGCTCGGCGTGCCAGGCGAGCACGTCGATGTCGTCGCCTTCGGCGGCGGCGATCTTCTGGCGTTCCTCGATCTCCGCCAGCGTGCGCAGCAGGTCGCGATAGGACGCGGCCTGCTCGTACTGCTCGGACTCGGAAGCATCGAGCATGCGCGATTCCAGGCTCTTCATCAGGTCCCCGCGGCGACCTTCCAGGAACATGCGCGTGTCGCGAACGGCCTCGGCGTATTTGTCGTCCGTGGTCAGCCCCGGCACGCACGGCCCGTGGCAGCGGCGAATGTAATACTGCAGGCAAGGACGCGGGTGCGCGCGCGTCAAGTCCACCGTGCAGGACGGCACGCGAAACGTCTTGTGGATGAAGTGGACGATCCGGTATGCCAGGCTGTGCGGGAAATACGGCCCGAAATAAAGCGAGCCGTCCTTCACCAGGCGGCGCGTCACATACACGCGCGGATATTTCTCGAAAGCCGTGTAGCGAATGTAGGGATACGTCTTGTCGTCGCGCAATAAAACATTGAATTTCGGCTTGTTCTGCTTGATCAGGCTGTTTTCCAGCGCCAGGGCTTCGCGCTCATTGTCCACCACGATGTAGTCGATGTCCGCGATCTCGCGCACCAGCGATCCGGTCTTCGCATCGGTCCAGCGGGATTCCAGAAAATACGATTTCACGCGATTCCGCAGCGATCGCGACTTGCCCACATACAGAATCGTGCCGAGCACGTCCTTGAACAGGTACACGCCCGCATCGGTCGGGAGAAGATCGGCTTTTTGTGCGAGGTCCATCGCAGGAGTAGAATAAGAACGCGCCAGCCCGCGCGCCCAGGGGCAACATCCATGATAGCAAAGTGAATCTTACTCTGCGCGAAACCTGAAATTGCCTTGAGAAAACGCCGAGAATGCTTTGAAAATGGTGAAACACCTCCTCATATGCGCCTTGCTGCTGGCGGGAGCTCGTCCGCTGAGCGCGCAGCAGATTGACCCGTCCAAGCGCCCCCGCCTCCGCCGCCCGATGCGCCCGGCTGCGGCACCGGTGGACACTTCCGCTCCTCCTCCGCCTCCTCCGGCCGCTGCGCCCACCGCGCAGCCGATCGATCCCTCAACGCCGCCTCCGCCTCCATCCACCGACGCCCCCGACGCGTTCGCCTCCCTCCGAACCTGTCTTCGACCCGCTGCACGCCGAGCGCAGCATGGACGTTGGCACGTTTTATCTGAAGGCTGGAAATATCGACGCGGCGATCGAACGATTCGCGGAAGCGGCCCATTACGAGCCCTCGCTGGCAAAACCCTGGAAAGCTCTGGGCGAGGCGTACGAAAAGAAAGGCGCATACTCCAGCGCCATCGATCCTACAAAAAATACCTGGAAATTCTTCCCACGGCAGAGGACGCCAAGAAAATCCAGAAACGCATTTCCCTGCTGGAAGAAAAAATCGGCAAAGAATCCTCCAAGGCCGCCGCGCGTTAATCCGCGCCTTTCAAATTTTCTCGTTCATTTTTGGGCCGGAGCACCAGTAGAACAGGCTTCAGCCTGTCGGTTTTCCCGTTATCACCCCGGCCGAAAACCGACAGGCTGAAGCCTTCCTACTCGCACCCCCGACAATTTCCATCAACGGAAATGCTCCAGAAATTTCCGCGCCCGCGCGTACTCCCGGAACCGTCTTTTCCTCGGCGCGGAATTCAGGCGAATGCGCCTGCAAGCCGCACGCGGCGGCGCGCAGCGGATGCTTCACGTGCAGCATCTCGTGATACAGGATCAATTCCACGGCGTACGCAGGCACTTCCGGAGAATCCAGCCGCCTGTTCATCACGATCTGATTGAGCGAAGGATCGAAACATCCGAACTGGGAAGTCCACGCGCCGCTTGCTCCAGCCGATGCGCGGCCGCGGAAGCAGCCCGCCGAAATATTCCTGGTTGAGCGCCTCAAACATGGGCCCGAGATCGTGCGAGGCGCCGCCCGGGCTGTGCGCGATGCGGCGCGCGCGCTTGCGGCGAACGCGCGCGATGTGCTGCCGCGTGGAATGCGCCAGCGCATATTGCCGGTAGACATCGCGCAACTCGCTTGGCACACGGCGGCGGTACATCTGCGCCAGCAGAATGGCCGCGGCGGCCTCGATCACCGGCAGCGGAGCGTCGCGCAAAATATCGGAAAGCCGCACGCGGGCCACGTCGTTCCGCAGCCGCATGGTGTGCGCCAGATTCGCGTACGGATACAGCTCCACGTGGAATGCGGGCGGGCGCCCCTGGCATCCCAGGCGCGTAAAGATGCGCTGAAAAATGCGGTCGCCTCCCGGAAGCGTAGAAGCGCGTTGCGGCTCGGCGAGGATTCCGGCGAAAAGGTTCACGATGGTTTGCGGCGCACCGGAGGCGGCGCCATTTCCTTCGCGGCTTTCTCCACTTCCTTGACGGCGTCCTGCGTGGCTTCGATGGCGTCGTCCAGATTGTCCTTATACGTCTCGCGTTCCGGGCCGTTCGCCGAGAGGTCCTGCAAGTACGGCAAAAATTCCTTCAGCCGCGCCTGCAGCACTTTCACGCCCTCGCGAATGTCCTGCTGCCGTTCGATGCCCAGGTCGACCAGGTCGGCCGCATCGTCGATGCAGCCGGCATAGCCATTGATCAGGGAGTTGAGGCGGTCGGTGCGCTTATCGTCCGCGGGATCGATATGCGCGAACTCGTATTGGAGTTTCTTGATGCGGTCGGCCGCGAAATTCGCGAACAGCACGATCCGCGGCCCGGAGAATCCCGCGTCGCGGATCTTGTCCGCCTCCGCATCGCTCAGATATTCCTTTTTTTGCGGGGCGGCGGACATCGCCGCGGGCGCGGCCCCGAGCATGGCCGCGAGCAGGAAAAGCGCCCCGGTTGTGGTGATCGCCCGCATCGAACTCCTCACGAATTCGGCTTCTTCGATTTTTGACCGGCCTCTCTGGGGAAGAGCGCGTCGATCAGATCGTTTTGCGACGTCACCAGATCCGTGCGCACTTCGCGGAAAAATGGCCGCTTGTCCACCGGCAGCGTGAAAATCAAATCGTCCATGCGCCGCACCGTTTCCCGCAGGCTGATCTGAAGCTCCTTGAATCCCGCGGGCTTTTTCTCCGCGTCGATGCCCGAGGCCTTCAGCGCAGCGACCGTTTCCCGGACTTCATCCCGGTACTGTTCCAGCGTATGCAGCGAACCGACCTCATCCCCCGATTTCAATTGTTTCTTCGCCAGTTCGACCTGGTCGCCGCCGAATTTCGCCAGTTCGCGCGCCTTGCGCACCGCATCGGTCTCATGCTGATACTGCGCCAGCGCCGCCGCCAGCGGATCCTGCGCAACCAGAAGCGGGCAAAGGGCCAGCAGCAGAAGCATGGAGGACGCGATTTTTCCCATGGCCGAGTGGCTCTTTACCTCACTTTTTCCCGTTCTTCCCGGATTTCGCGAGCTCTTTCTGCAGCGCAACCATTCGATGCTGCGCCTCGATATCCTGGTTGTCATGCTGCCCGTTATCCTGGTCCAGAAACTTCTGGTACGCATCGACGGCCTCGGCCTTGCGGGAAAGTTTATCGTAACAGATCGCGCGAACAAACCAGGAACCCGCCTTGGGGGTTTCCATTTTGTCCAACCGGTCCATCGCGCCCAGCGCCGCCGCGTACTCTTCATGCAGAAACAACGCGCTCGCCAATTCGCGCAATGCATCGGCCGACTGCGGATTCTTGTCGTAGACCTGGCTTAAAATTCCGATGGCCGCCGGATAATCGCGCAACTCAAAATCCACGTGGCCCAGCCAGTAGGCTGTTTCCGCGTCGTTCGACGAAAGTCTCAGCGCTTGCGTCAGCGTCTCCCTCGCTTCTTTCCATTTCATTTGCTGCATATAAATCTCGCCGCGCATTTTCAGCGATTCGGGAGTGGGAGAAGCGCCCTTGTCCGCAAGATCGAGTTCGGCGAGCGCATCGTCCAAGCGGTCGAGATTGAGAAGCGCGAATGCGCGGTCGAAATGCGCGCCCCGGTCCTCCGGCTTCAGCTTCAGGTATTCGGCGAACGCGCTGCTCGCGGCTTCGTACTTTTTTTGATTCTGCAGCGCGTTCGCCAGGCCCAGGCGGGCCGGCGCGGAGTCGGCGCGCTGCGCCAGCGCTCCTCTGAATTCCGTTTCCGCGCCTGACGGGTCTTTGGATTCGAGCAGCGCGCGGCCCAGCGCGAAATGAATTTCATAGTCGAGGCGGGGTCCAGCGCCAGCGCGCTGCGATATAGTTTGATGGCCGCCGGGATTTTGCCGGCATGTTCCAGCGACAATCCCTGCAGGAATCGCGGCCGGCTTTCCGAAGGCTGCAATTCGACCGCGTGGCCAAACGCTTCCGCCGCCGCCGCCGGGTCCCCGTCCATCAGCACCAGTCCCAGATTCAAATAACCCGCCGCCAGCTTCGGGTCCAGCGCCACCGCGCGCGAAAATTCCGCTTTCGGCTTCCTCGGCGCGTTTCAATCCCGGCGTAGGCGTATCCCAGCTGGAAATGCGCGTAGGAATCGTCCGGCCGCTCGGCGATATATTTTTGCAGCGGATCCAGCGCCGCGGCAAAATCCATTTTATCGATCGCTTCGCCTCCCTGGCGCAGCAGAGGCGCCAGCGGATCTTCCTTGCTCGGTGAACTGGGCGCGGCGGGTTTGGAAGTTGCTTTTCGCGGCGGCGGGGACTGGAATTGCGCGTGCAATGACACAACACTCACCAAAAGCCACGCGAACATCCATGCGCGGAGAATCGAAACCGGCTTGCCATTTCGATGGTGCTTCATTTTTGCGATTTTTGCGGCCGGGCGGATTTTTCAGCCGCCTGCTTGTGATTCCCCTGAATCGATTGCGCGTTGAGCGCCTCCGCCAGATATTTTCCTGTAAACGAATTTGAATTTCGCGCCACCTGCTCCGGCGTTCCCGTGGCCACCACGCGCCCGCCCCGATCTCCGCCCTCCGGTCCCAGATCGATGATCCAGTCCGCCGATTTCATGATGTCCAGATTGTGCTCGATGACCAGGATGGAGGCCCCGGTGTCGATCAGTTTCCGGAACGCGGTCAGCAGTTTCTGAATGTCGTCGAAATGCAGATCCGGTCGTGGGTTCGTCGAAAATGTACAAGACGCCCTCGTTTGCCTGCGTGGTGAGATGCGCGGCCAGCTTCAGGCGTTGCGCCTCGCCGCCGGAAAGCGTCGTGGCCGATTGTCCCAGGCGCAGGTAGCCGAGCCCCACTTCATCCAGAATCCTGAGCTTCGACGTGATTTTCGGGACGCCCGCAAAAAACACCAGCGCCTCGCGGACCGTCAGCTGCAGCACTTCGTGCACATTTTTTTCGCGGTAGCGCACTTCGAGCACGCCGCTCTTGAATCGCGTGCCGCGGCATTCCTCGCAGATCAGCTCGACGTCCGCCAGAAACTGCATTTCCACCGTGACCGTTCCTTCGCCCTGGCACGCCTCGCAGCGCCCGCCCGGAATGTTGAACGAAAAATGGCCCGCCGAGTAGCCGCGCTTCCTCGCTTCCGGCGTCGCCGCAAACACTTCGCGGATCGCGTCAAACGCTTTCATGTAAGTCGAGGGATTGGACCGCGGCGTCCGCCCGATCGGCGACTGGTCGACCAGTACCACGTTTTCAATGAATTGATCGCCCTCGATGCGGTCGCACAATTCCTTGAACGTCCCGCCCGCGCGCCGCGCCGCCAGCGCCTTATAAATCACATCATGCACGAGCGTGGATTTGCCCGACCCGGACACGCCCGTAATCGCCACGAGCATGCGCAGCGGAATCATCAGATCGACATTTTTCAGATTGTGCGCGCGGGCGCCGTAAATCCGCAGGAACCGGCCGCTCGGTTTGCGCCGCACGGTGGGGACGGGAATGCGCAGCTCGCCGTTCAAATACCGCGCGGTGAGCGACTCGCTGCTCTTCAACAAATCGGCGCGCGGGCCGATGAACAGCAGTTCCCCGCCATGCTCGCCCGCTCCCGGACCGAGATCGATCACGTAGTCGGCCGCGGCAATCGTGTCGGGATCGTGCTCCACAACCAGAATCGTGTTGCCCAGGTCGCGCAAACTTTTCAGGATGTCGATCAGCCGGTGCGTGTCGCGCGGGTGCAAGCCGATCGAGGGCTCATCCAGCACGTACAGCGCGCCCACCAGATGCGATCCCAGTGAAGTCGCAAGCTGAATGCGCTGCGCTTCGCCACCGGAAAGCGTCGACGCCAGCCGGTCCAGCGACAAGATATTCCAGGCCTACTTCGTCGAGAAACAACAGGCGCTGCCGGATTTCCTCGAGAATCTTGTCGGCGATGGCGGCCTGCTCCGCGCTCAGTTCCAGGTTGTCCACGAATGTCCGGGCTTCGGCCACGGTCATCGCGCAAACTTCCGTAATCGATTTTCCGGAAACGCGCACCGCGCGCGCTTCCGCGCGCAGCCGCGCCCCGTGGCATTCCGGACAAACCGCATACCCTCGGTAACGGCTCAGAAACACGCGCACGTGCAGTTTGTATTTCTTCCGTTCCAGCCACTGAAAAAATCCGTTCACGCCGTGATAGCCGGATTTCGCATCGCCTTCGATCACCAGATCCTGCTGCGCCGCGGTCAGATTGCGGAACGGAACATCCAGCGGAACGTTGTTCGCGCGCGCGATTTTTTTCATCTCCGCCAGCAGCGTCCGGTATCTCGGCTTGGTCCACGGCTGGATCGCGCCTTCGTTCAGCGATTTGCCCCGGTCGGGAATCACCAGATTGATGTCGAAATCGACGGTGTTCCCGAAACCCTGGCAGCGCGGGCAGGCCCCGTACGGATTGTTGAAGGAAAACAGGCGCGGTTCGGGTTCCTGATACGCGACGCCGCAGGTCTTGCACTCGAAGCGCTCGTTGAACACCATGCGTTCGGCCGCGCCGCCCGGAGTTTCCGGCACGAATTCGAGGATCGTCTCCCCGCGCCCCTCGCGGTAGCAAATTTCCACCGAATCCACCAGCCGCGAACGCATCTCGCCGTCGATCGACAGCCGGTCCACGACGACGTAAACGGGCTGCGAAAAATCCACATCCAGCAGCGTTTCCGGCGAGGAAAATTCGTGCACGCGCCCCGCCTGATAAAGCCGCTGAAATCCGCGCCGCTGCAACGCGCCGAGAGCCAATTTGACGGCTTCGGGCGAAACCTTCGCGGCTTTCTTCGGCGCGGCCTTGCGTGTTGCAACCGCCGGCTGCGGCGCGGCAAATTCCAGCCGGTAGAGCACGTAAAATCGCCGCCCCTGCGGCAGCGCCAGCACGCGCGCGGCGATTTCGTCCATCGTGTCCTTGCGAACTTCGTGGCCGCAATTGGTGCAAAACGTGCGCCCCGCGCGCGCGTACAGCAGCCGCAGGTAATCGTAAATTTCCGTGGCCGTGGCCACCGTCGAGCGCGGGTTGCGCGTCGAATTCTTCTGCTTGATGGCGATGGCCGGAGCGATGCCCGTAATCTCGTCCACTTCGGGCTTTTCGATGCGCTCCAGAAACTGCCGCGCGTAGGCCGAAAGCGATTCGATGTACCGCCGCTGCCCTTCCGCGTAAATCGTGTCAAACGCCAGGCTCGACTTGCCCGACCCGGAAACTCCCGTAACCAGTGTGATCGCGTTATGCGGAATATCGAAGCTGATGTTTTTCAAATTGTGCACGCGCGCACCGCGCACACGAATCGCTTCCTGCTCCGGGATGTCCACTCCCGCGCCGCCCTTCCCCCGTTCCACACCTGCTCTCCTGCCTGTTCGACACGCGACCCTGCCCCCAGCGCCGTCCGCGACGCCTGTCTAAACTTTTCATTATACGTCCTAGCGTCAAGCCGGGCAATTGGGCCTTCCGCAACAATCTCAGGGTCTGGATTCTCTGCTTGGATACGCTTCCGCTTCGGCTGTAGGGGCACGGCATTGCCGTGCCCCTACTTCTGCAACATCGCTATCTCGCACCGTAGCCACTCGGGCACCTCGCCTTGACACGCGTGTCCCCCTCCGATACCTTCCAAAAGGACCAGCGATCGGCTGTTTTCGCTCCAAAAATTTCCCGCGCGACCCGGAACGGGAGACATTTTGTCCGACCCCATCATCACTCTCACCACCGATTTCGGCACGAGCGACCATCTGGTCGGCTCCATGAAGGGCGTCATCCTCAATATCAATCCCGCCGCCCGCATCGTGGACGTCAATCACGGCGTCGCGCCCTACGATATTCTCGACGGCGCGCTTTCGATCGCGAATACCTACCGCTATTTTCCGCCGCGCACCATTCACGTGATCGTGGTCGATCCCGGAGTCGGCACCCAGCGCCGCCCTCTTCTGGTGAGCGCGGAAAAACAATATTTCGTCGCGCCCGATAACGGCGTCCTCTCCCTGATCTACGAGCGCGAATCCTGCACCGTGCGCCACATTTCGTCGGAGCATTATTTCCTGAATCCCGTCAGCCCCACATTTCACGGCCGCGACATCTTCGCGCCCACCGCCGCGTGGCTCGCCAAAGCCTTTCAGACCGAAGCCTTCGGCGAGGAAATCACCGATTACGTGCGCTTCACCATGCCGAAAGCGAAGCCCTCCGGGCAATCGATCAAAGGCGTCGTATTGCGCGTGGATGCGTTCGGCAACCTGATGACCAATCTCACCGCCGAAGACGTTCCGGCCGCAATGGCGGCTTCCGGCGAAATCAAACTCACGGTGAACGGAAAAGAAGTCAGGAAAATGGTGCAGACATTCGGACAGGGCGCGCCCGGAGAACCGGTCGCGCTGTTTGGCTCCGCGGGTTTCCTGGAAATTGCCGTGAATCGCGGCAACGCCGCGCGCACCCTGGGCGCAAACCGCGGCGCGGAAGTCACGCTCGATCTTGCCTAAGCTTGCCCGGCTACGTAACAGATTCCAGCCGCACAGGTTTTGGTGGAACAGGCTTCAGCCTGTCGGTTTTGATTGTCGTGCGCGTCAACTTCGCACAGGCTGAAGCCTGTGCCACCAAACCCTTCACCGCGGCAAATCCATCGTCATCAGAAACGCGCGCGTGCGCGGATCGAGCCAGTCGCGCAGCGCATCCCCCAACAAATTGAACGCCAGCACCGCCGCCATGATCCCCAGCGCGGGAAACAGCACCAGGTGCGGCGCGTCAAACAAATGATTGCGCGCGTCGTTGAGCATCGCGCCCCAGCTGGGCGTCGGCGCGATCACGCCCAGCCCCAGAAAACTCAGCGTCGATTCCGAAAGAATCGCCCCCGCCATTCCGATCGTGGCCTGAATCA
Organism: Terriglobia bacterium; assembly: GCA_963779275.1. Classification (GTDB taxonomy): domain Bacteria; phylum Acidobacteriota; class Terriglobia; order Acidiferrales; family UBA7541; genus Palsa-360. The sequence continues at coordinate 68,774 of CAVZXL010000007.1, read as the reverse complement.
ACACAGGCTGCAGCGTGTTCGGCAGCAAATGCCGCAGCAAAATGCGCGCGTGCGAAGCACCCAGCGATTTCGCCGCCAAAATAAATTCCATTTCGCGAACCTTGAGCACCTGCGCGCGCGCCAGCCGCGCGTACCCCGCCCATCCGGTAATCGTCAGCGCAAAAATCACCTTATCGAGTCCCGGCCCCAGAAACGCCGCAAACGCAATCGCCAGCAGAATCCCCGGAAAGGAGAGAAACGAATTGATCAGCACGATGTTGACGAAGCGATCGAATGCGCCGCCGAAATATCCCGCGAGCGACCCGAGCGCCAGTCCCACAATTCCCGCGCCCAGCACCACCGACACCCCGACCAGCAGCGAAACGCGCGCGCCGTACATCGTGCGCGAAAGAACATCGCGCCCCAGTTCATCGGTCCCCATCCAGTGGTGCGCGCTCGGCGGCAGCAAACGCTCCGGCAAACTTTGCGCTGCGGGATTCCGCGGCGCAATCCACGGCGCCAGCAGCGCCACAAGAATCAGCAGCACGCTCACCGCGAGCCCCCATCGCCCCAGCCCGCTGGTGCGAAGAAATTGCCGAATCTGCGATGTCGATTTCATAATTTCCCGGCAGCGGTAACCGCTGCTGTAGCCCGCCTCTTATTGCAACCGCACCCGCGGATCCACCACGGCATAAACCAAATCCGTCAGCAAATTCACGGCCACATACGACACCGCAATCACCAGAATGCACCCTTGCAGCAGCGGATAGTCCCGCGCCGAAATCGCCTGCACCGCCAGCCTTCCGATTCCCGGCCAGGAAAAAATCGATTCCGTAATAATCGTTCCGGCCAGCAGCGAACCAAACTGCAAACCCACGATGGTGATGACCGGAATCAACGCGTTCGGAAACGCGTGCCGGAACAGCACCGACGTTTCCGGGATTCCCTTCGCGCGCGCCGTGCGCACGTAGTCGCTGGAAAGTTCCTCGATCATCGACCCGCGAACCATGCGCGTCAAAATCGCCGCCAGCGCCGCGCCCAGCGTGGCCGCCGGCAGGATCAAATGGCTGACGCCTCCGCGTCCCGACACCGGCAACCATCCGATTTCCACCGAAAAAACAAGAATCAGCACAGGCCCCAGCGCGAAATTGGGCACGGAGAGTCCCAGCAGCGTGAAAAAGGAAGTCGCGCGGTCGGCGCGGCTGCCGCGGCGCCACGCGGAAAATACTCCCGCGGGAATGGCGATCGCGATGCAAACCAGCAGCGCGGCCAGCGACAATTCCAGCGTTGCGGGAAACCGCTCCAGCACAATCGGACGCACCGGGCCGGAAAACCGGATCGAGCGCCCCCAATCGCCTCGCGCCAGACCCTCGAGGTAATGCGCGTACTGCACGCCGATCGGCTGGTCCAGGCCCAGCGAATGGCGAAGCTGCGCGAGGTCTTCGGCGCGCGCGTCCTGCCCCAGCATTTGCAGCACGGGATCGCCCGGCACGATGTGAATCAGCAGAAACACCATCGTGAGGATCAGCCACAGCGCCGGCAGCGTGTATACAACGCGCAGAAAAATGTGCCGGATCATTCGGTCTTCCGCGCATTCTCGGCGACGGCATTCGCGCCGGGCGCGGCAGGCGCGACTTCGCCGGCCTGCTTGAGCCGCTGAATTTTCACGCGCGCCACGCGCCGCCGGTCCATTTCCACGATGGTGAAGCGGTATCCGTCAAACTCGAAATTTTCGCCGCCCTTGGGAATGAACCCGAGTTGCGCCAGAGCAAATCCCCCCACGGTGGCGTAGGAAGGATCCTCCGGCAGCATAATGTTGTATTGCGATTCCAGATCGCGGATGCCCAGCGACGCGTCGAAAATCATGGCCGTTTCGGCGCCCTGGCCGACGATCAGCGGCCTCTGCACCACGTCGTATTCGTCGTGAATTTCTCCGACCATTTGTTCCAGAATATCCTCGAGCGTGATCAGCCCCAGGATCGTGCCGAATTCGTCCACCACCATCGCCATCCAGCCGTGGCGCATTCGCAATTCGAGCAGCAACTCATTGGCGGGCTTGGTCTCCGGCACAATCACGATTTCATGCAGCAAACGCCGCACATTAAATTCCGGAGCGGACCATCCTTCCTCGCGCGCGGCGTTCCCGGTCGAGCAGCACCCACACGATATCCTTGATGTGAATGTAGCCGAGGACATGTTCGCTTGCGCCCTCAAACACCGGCAGGCGCGAGCGCTGCGTGGTCACGAACACGCGCATCACGTCGTCGAGCGTGGCGTCGGCCGTCACCGAGTGCACGTCGGGGCGCGGCACCATCAGTTCGCGCGCCTGCATGCGGTCCAGCTCAATCGCGCCCACGATAAATTTCTCTTCTTCCGCGCCCACTATGCCTCGTTCACGCGCCTGCTGGATTTGAATCTGCAATTCCTCGGCTGAGTGCACTTGCGTGTGGCTGGGCCCTCCGGAAAACCCCAGCCCGCTCAAGAATCCAGCGGCTGGTTCCGTCGAGCAGACTGATGGCCGGATTGAACACGTCGAGATACCACTGAAACGGCCGCGCCACCAGCAACGCGACAACTCCCGCGCGCTGCAGGCTGATGCTCTTCGGCACCAGTTCGCCCAGCACCACGTGCAGGATCGTCAGCAGAAGAAACGCCACCGCGAGCGAAATCGCGTGCACCAGCACCACGGTATGCCGTCCCGGAATATTTGCCAGCGCCGGGCTCAGCAGCGCGGCGAGCGTCGATTCCCCCAGCGCGCCCAGGCCCAGACTCGTCATGCGTCATGCCCACCTGCACTCCGGAGACCACGCGATCCAGCCGCCCGATCAATTCCAAAACGATCTTCGCGCTTCCCCGCCCCTGCTGCACCAGTTGCCGCACGCGCGAATGCCGCACCGCCACCAGCGAAAATTCCACCGCGGCAAAAAATCCGTTCACGGCCACCAGCGCGAACAATCCGAGTAGTCGCAGCGCGATCAATCCAAGAGGACCCCTGGCGCCCAATTCTAGCAGCCCCGGCGGTCTTTTGTAGCGCCCGCCTTCAGGCGGGCATTTTGCACTCAGGCACACGCCCGCAAGCACGGTGGCACAGGCTTCAGCCTGTGCGGTTTTGATTTTCTACGACTGCAAGCCGCGCACAGGCTGGAAGCCTGCTGCCACATCCGTCACAAACCGGTTGTTTCCCTTCTCGCGCGTGCATTAGAATGTGGCCTCCGTCCGCCGCCCGATTTTCGCGATCCGCGCGGCGGTTTGGCGACCGAGACATGGCGACCGTGAATCCAGCATCCACAAAAGGGCAGGACGCCGGCAAGAAGCCGGATTTCGAGTTCGCCCTGGCGCGCCTGGAAGAAATCGTCGGCAAACTCGAAAATGCGAATCTGTCGCTCGACGACGCCATGAAGCTGTTTGAAGAGGGCGTGCAGCTCTCGCGCGATTGCCAGAAATATCTGGAACAGGCCGAGGGCAAAGTGGAAATCCTGCTCAAGAAAGCGGGCGGCGAAATGGCCGCGGAGCCATTCGATCCCGAAGCCGAGGAAGATTCCTAGCCGGCCGCCTTTCGAGAGCGCGTCCGAGCCACCCCGCATCTGATGAACCTTCCCACATTTTTCGAAGAAGACCGCGCCGCGGTGGATGCCGCCCTGGACCGGCTGATGCCCGCGGAAGGCGCGATGCCCGCGTCGATTCACGCCGCCATGCGCTACAGCGTGCAGGCCGGAGGCAAGCGCGTCCGCCCGATTCTGTGCCTCGAGGCCGCGCGAATTTTCTCGCCCGATCTCGCGCCGGTTCTGCCTGTGGCGTGCGCGCTCGAATTCATCCACACCTACTCGCTGATCCACGACGACCTGCCCGCCCTGGACAACGACGATCTGCGCCGCGGCAAGCCCACCTGCCACAAAAAATTCGGCGAGGCCACCGCCATCCTCGCTGGCGACGCGCTGCTGACGCTGGCGTTTGAAACCCTGGCGAACGCGCCGGTCGATCCGGCGCGCCGCGTGGCCATTCTCTCTCACGTCGCCGCGTCCGCAGGCACCGTGGACGGCATGGTAGGAGGACAGGTCGCCGACCTCGAAGCCGAAGGCCGCGACATCCAGCCGAAGGAACTCGAATACATCCACCGCTCGAAAACCGCGGCGCTGATTCGCGCCTCCGTCGTCTCGGGCGCCCTCGCCGGCGGCGCCGACGATGAAAATGTCGCGCGCCTGCGCCGCTTCGGCGAAACTATCGGCTGGGCCTTCCAGGTGGTCGACGATATCCTCGACGTCGAAGAAACCTCCGCGACACTGGGAAAGACGGCGGGAAAAGACGCCGCGCAAAAAAAAGCAACCTATCCCGCGCTGTACGGCCTGGAAAAATCGCGCCAGTTCGCCGCCGAACTCGAAGCCCGCGCCATGGCGGAGCTCGCGCCCTACGGCCCGCGCGCCGCGCGCCTGAAGGAACTAGCCGAACTCATCGTCCATCGCCGCGCTTAGGAGCTTATTCCGGAGGCGCAAAATCGCTCCTTGCCTCGGCACAAGTCCCGGAGAGCGCAAGATCGCTCTTTGCTTCGGGACAAGTCCCGGAGGGACGGCACAACGTAGCCCACCGCGGGAGCGGCGGGGAATAGGTAATGGCAGAAAGGTCGAGCCCCGTAGGGGCGGCACAATGTTCACTTTGTGCCGCCCCTACGGGGCTGAAAATTTCGTGCTGCCTCCCACCGTTCCGCGGTGGGCTACGATAAGTCGTCCCGCTACTGCGCGCGCCGAATGAAAGTGTCGCGCATCATCCAGAGCGATCGGCTTTTCATGTAAGATTGCCAAGCGACAATGATCGCTTTGCGTAGCGGAATTTTGGGATCCCCGTGCCCTCCAAACCAAAATCCGAAAAAAAACGGCTCGACCTCCTGGTCGTCGAACGCGGCCTCGCCGAATCCCGCGAAAAAGCGCAGGCCATGATCCTGGCTGGAGAAGTCCGCGTAAACGGCGCCCGCAGCGAAAAAGCGGGAGCCCAAATCTCCGCCGACGCGCACATCGAAGTCAGCGGAGCCTCCGCAAAATACGCCAGCCGCGCCGGATTCAAGCTGGAAGGCGCGCTCGAGGATTTCGGCGTCGACCCCGCGGGCAAAACTTGCCTCGATATCGGCTCCTCCACCGGCGGCTTCACCGACTGCCTGCTGCAGCATGGTGCGCGCCGCGTCTATGCGGTCGACGTGACGCCCCAGCAAATGGCCTGGCGCGTGCAGCAGGACCCGCGCGTAATTCAGCTCAAGGAAAACGCCCGAAATCTTCGCCCCGGACAAATTCCCGAGCCCGCGGACCTGGTGACTCTGGATGTTTCTTTTATCTCCGCGGCCAAGGTGCTCCCCGCCGTGGTGGCCGCGGCCGGACCCGCCGCGGAATATCTGATCCTGGTCAAGCCGCAATTTGAACTCGACCGCCAGGATATCGGCGCGGGCGGCATCGTGCGCGACGCCGCGCTGCACCAAAAAGCGATCGAGCGCGTGCGCGAAGCTGCGATCGCAGCCGGACTTACCGTCGGCGACGCGCGCCCCAGCAAATTGGCCGGCGCCGAAGGCAATCAGGAATTTTTCCTGCACGCCCGGGCGAAGCACCGGATGAAGCATCCGCATTTTCGTAGCGTCCGGCCGGCTGTCGAGAAACGCGGGGACGCCGGCGCTACGAACACAAATTCCCTCGCGCACACCTTTGGACGACGCCCCGCGGAATTGCGCCGAACAATCCCGGCGATAAATGCTAGAGTAGATTCCGCCGAAAACATATGCCACCTGAAGCCAAACCGATTCGCACCGTCGGAATTATCGCGCGGCCCCGCCGGGAAGATCTCTCGCGCGTGGTGCCGCCGCTCATCGCCTGGCTGCACGACCATGGCGCGAAAGTCCTCTGCGACACCGAGACCGGAGAATGCATCGGCTCGCTCGCCGGAGAAACGCTGCGCCGCGAGGATCTTCCCGGATGCGCCGACCTGCTGATCGTGCTCGGCGGCGACGGCACGCTGCTTTCCGCCGCCCGCCAGGCCGCGCCGCGAAAAGTCCCGATCCTGGCCGTCAATCTCGGCGGCCTCGGCTTTCTGACCACCGTATCGCTCGACGAACTTTACTCGATCCTCGACGAAATTTTTTCCGGCAAGCACCGCATCAGCGAGCGCGTCATGCTGCAGGCGGAAATCGTCCGCGAGGGCAGCGTGGTTCGCCGGCAGATCGCGCTGAACGACGCGGTGCTGAACAAAGCGGCGCTGGCGCGCATCATGGATCTGGAATTGCGCGTCAACGAGCGAATACGTCACCACCTACAAAGCCGACGGATCTGATCCTCTCGACCCCCACCGGCTCCACCGCCTACTCGCTGGCCGCCGGCGGCCCCATCGTCTATCCCATCGTCGAAGCTTTTGTGATCACGCCGATTTGCCCGCACACGCTGACCAACCGCCCGCTGGTCGTCCCCGACTCCGTCAAAATCGAAATCGATTTCCGCGCCGAGGACGACGCCGTATTTCTCACCCTCGACGGACAAGTGGGAATCGAACTGGCGAAAGGCGACCACATTCGCGTCGCCAAAGCCGCGGAAAAACTGCGCCTGGTACGCCCCTCCAGGAAATCCTATTTCGAAATCCTGCGCAACAAACTGAAGTGGGGCGAACGGTAAACCGCGAATTTGCACCACAGATGAACACGGATCAACACTGATAAAACAATTCCTGTGCGGTTGTAGGTTGAGATGAGATTGTAGGTTGAGATTGAGGTTTGTAGAGGTTGAGATTTGAAGCTGCGAGCTGAGATTTAGAATTTGAGAAGCAAGGATGAGGGTCAGACTTGAATTTCAAGATTTGAAATTTGAGATTTCAAATTCAGTTTATCGCTTTGTTCTTCAATCCTCCGTGTTCATCCGTGTGCATCCGTGGTCCCAGCGCCTTGGCTTTCCTATTCCCCGCGAACCAAGTCCGCGCGCGTCTCCCGCCGCCGGATCGACTGCATGCGCCGCCCGCTGACCAGCACTTCCGCGGGCCGCGTCCGCGAATTGTAATTCGACGCCTGCGCAAACCCATACGCGCCGGTTCCCCACAGCACCAGCAAATCGCCCGATGCCGTCTTCCCCAGCGGCCAATCCTGCAGGAAACAGTCGCCCGATTCGCACACCGGCCCGACGACATCGGCGCGAACAAGTGTCCCCGAAACGCGCCGCGCGCGCGTGACCGGATGCGTCGCCCCGTACAGCGCAGGCCGCATGAAATCGTTCATCGCCGCGTCCACGATCACAAAATCCTTCCCGCGATTTTCCTTGGTGTACAGCACGCGCATCAGGATCACGCCCGCGGGGCCCACCAGCGATCGCCCGGGCTCGATCAGCAGGTGGCATCCCAGCGGACGCACGATGCGCGCCAACTCCGCGGCGTACGCGGCCTTATCCAGCGGCTGCTCCGCCGTGTAACGAATCCCCAGGCCGCCGCCGCAATCCAGATACCGCAGCGCAATTCCCGCGCGGCCAAGCTCGCGAAAAAATCCCGCCAGCCGCGACACCGCGCGGCGGTAAGGCGCCAGCGTCAGTATCTGCGAACCGATGTGCGCGCTGATTCCCTGCCACTCGATCCAGCGCGAATCACGGTGCGCCAGGTACAGTTTTCTCGCCGTTTCCCAGTCGATGCCGAATTTATGGCGGTGATGCCCGGTGGAAATGTGCGGGTGCCCGCCAGCCGCGACGTCCGGATTCACGCGGATCGAAGCCGCGGCGCGCACGCGCAGCCGCGACGCCTCCGCCGCCAGCAGATCCAGTTCCGCCGCCGATTCCACGTTGAACAGCAGAATGCGCGCGCGCAGCGCTTCGCGAATTTCCTCGCGCGATTTCCCCACTCCCGAAAAAACAATCCGGTTGCCCGCCACGCCGATGCGCTGCAGGCGATACAGTTCCCCGCCCGAAACAATGTCGAAACCGCTGCCCAGCGCCGCAAAAACGCGCAGAATCCCCAGATTGGAATTGGCCTTCATCGCGTAGCAGATCGTGTGCGGAAGTTTTCCGAACGCGCGGTCCAGCCGCCGGTAGGCCTGCTCGATGCTCGCGCGGCTGTACACGTACGCGGGCGTTCCCACTCGCTCCGCGATTTCTTCCATCGACACGCCTTCGCAATAAAGCCGCGACCCGCGATACGAAAATCCGTCCGTATAGCGAACGGGATCGACCACACCCGTGACTTGCGAACTTCGCGATGGAGAGGACGCCGCGCTCACTTGACCTTCATCACCACCAGTGTTCGATCGTCGGTGATGGCGCCCCCTTGCGTGTATTCCTGGACTTCCTCGAGGATCCGGTCGGCCAGTTCGGCCGAGGAGAGATGCGTGTTGGCCGCCAGCAGCGCTTTCAGGCGCTCGCCGCCAAAAAATTTTCCCTCGCGGTTGCTCGCTTCCGTAATTCCGTCCGAATAGAACAGCAAAATATCGCCGGGGTCCAGCCGGACGCTCCATTCGTCGTATGTGGCATCGTCGAAAATTCCGATGGGAAAACCCGTAGAGTTCAACTGCTCGACGCGGCCGTCTTTCCACAGCAGCGGCTGCGTCTGCCCGGCATTGGCCACGCGCAGCTTATGGCGCGCCTTCTGCCAGGTGGCGAAACAAATCGTCATGTAGCGCCCATCGACGCGCCGGTCGCACACCAATTTATTGAGCTGCAGCAGAAGTTCCGAAGGCTGCAGCTTGTGCGGAGAAAGGCTGCGCAGAATGCCCGTGGCCACCGCGCCATACAACGCCGCCGCGGTTCCCTTCCCGCTGACGTCGCCCAGCGCGATGCCCACCTGCTGCGTGCCGTAGGAAAGAAAATCGTACAAGTCTCCGCAAACTTCGCGCGCCGAAAGAATCCGCGCCGTGATGTCCAGCCCGAAATCGACCTCGGGCACCGGACGCAGCAGCGCGTTCTGCAGGCGCTGCGCGGCGGTGAGTTCGCGTTCCATGCGCGCTTCGTCGCGCGCCACTTGCTCGTAGAGCCGCGCGTTTTCCAGCGACACTGCCAGATGCGCCGCCAGAATCATCAGCGTCTGCACGTGGTCTTCGGTGAAATAATTAGTTTGCGGACTTTCCAGGTCCAGCACGCCCACCACTTTGCCCTTGTGAATCATGGGAATCGCGAGTTCCGAGCGCGTCTCCGGATTCACCATGATGTAGCGCGAATCCAGCGTTACGTCCGCGACGCGCACGGGACGCCCGGCGGAAACCGCCGCGCCGACGATTCCTTCGTTGGCGGTCACGCGCAATTTTCCCTGCGCGCTCTGCCCGTATTTCACGTCCAGCCGGTGGCGAAAATGATTGGTCTTCGGGTCGTACAGCAAAATTCCCAGAATCTGGTAATCGATCACGCGCTTGACCAGTTCCGCGGCCCGCCGCAGCAGTTCCTCCACCTGCAGGATGGAATTGGCCTCGCTGCCCACTTCGTTCAGCACCAGCAGCGTATCGGCCTGCGTGCGCACGCGCTCAAACAGCCGCGCGTTTTCGATGGCGATGGCCAGCCGGCTGGCCATCAGCGTCAGGATGCTTTGCTGCTCGCGCGTGAAGTAATCCACCTGCGTGCTCTGAATGTCGAGCACCCCGATCGATTGCCCCTTCACCACCAGCGGCACCACCAGCTCGGACCGCACCGAATCGATGATGTTGATGTACCGCGGATCTTCGCGGACGTCGGCCACGCGAACCGCGCGCCCGGTCGCCGCCGCCGTCCCCGTAATTCCCTGCCCCATGGGAATCTGCCAATCCTTGCTGGCTTCTTCCCCGTATCCGATGGTGAAGCGGTGATACAGCCGCTGCGTGCTGTCGTCCAGCAGCATCACGCCGAAAATTTCATAATCGATCAGGCGCTTCACGATCGTCGCGGTTTTCTGCAACACTTCGTCGAGGTTCAGCGAGGAATTGATCTCCTCGCTGAGTTCGACCAGCGTCGCGAGAACCTCCGCGGGCATATTGAGCGGCGATTGTGCCTGTACCGGATCCATAGTGTTTGATTCGCTTCGCGCCGCGCCTTGCTCGTGCTCACCCGGGCGCGGCTCCCCAAGAGTCATTTAGTATAGCAGGTGGCGATTACGGCCCCGTGAAAAACAGGTGAGACGCTTTGCTTGTGGCGCCGGCGAGACACAGGCGCCGCAAAAAGCCTGCATTCCTGATTGGTTGATGTAAGAAATAAAGGCTAAGTTGCGATACGGCCCGTCAATACTGCGATCCACCCTGCGCCGATGAAGCCGCCGCGGGAGCCGCCGCCTGCCCCGCCGCCTGTTCCATGATTTTCACGCTGGCGCTGGCCCCGATGCGCGTGGCCCCGGCGCAGACCATTTTCTTCAGGTCGTCCAGGCTGCGCACGCCGCCCGCGGCCTTCACTCCCATTTCCGAGCCCACAATCGCGCGCATCAGCGCCACATCCTCGGCCGTGGCCCCGGCGGTACTGAATCCGGTCGAGGTCTTCACGAAATCCGCGCCCGCCTTCTTGGAGGCCAGCGAGGCGCGCACTTTTTCCTCGACCGTGAGCAGCGCCGTCTCGAAAATCACTTTGCAGATCGCCCCGCCGCGATGGCTCGCCTCGACCACGCCGCGGATGTCCGATTCCACCGCGTCGTCCTGCCCGGATTTCAGCGCGCCGATATTGATGACCATGTCGATTTCCTGCGCGCCCAATTTGATGGACTCTTCGGCTTCCTGAATTTTCACCTGCGGAAGCGTGGCGCCCAGCGGAAATCCCACCACCGTGCACACTTTGACTTTTGTGCCGCGCAGACATTCCGCCGCCAGCGGCACGTTCCACGGATTCACGCACACCGACGCAAACCCGAACCGCGCCGCTTCCTCGCACAATTTTTTGATTTCGTCGCGGGAAGCTTCCGGCTTGAGCAGCGTGTGATCGATCAGCCCGGCAAAGCCCGCGTCCAGCTGCACCACGGTAGGCCCGCAGGAAATTCGGTCGGCCCCCGCCTCGACCACGGCGCGCGTCTTGCGCGCGCATTTCTCGGCGCAATTCAGGTCGCAATCGGGACAGATTTCGTCGTCGCGCCCGGCCCCGCCCGCCGGCAGCCTGCCCGGCACGCTCAGATAGCGCACCACCTCTTCGGTGACCATGCGGACGACTTGTTCAAACTCGCTCGGATCCATGGGTTCAGCCTTATAGCCTGTCTTTTCAAATCATCGCGTCAATCGACTGGCCGGCCATCTCTCTTTGTGGGTCGCGGCTTCAGCCGCGACATAAGACTGCCGGCGAGTGCGGGCTTTAGCCCCTGGCGTGTGCAAGTGAGAGCTGCCATTCCGCCGCGCCAGCGGCTAAAGCCGCTTCGGTATTGCTGTGGTTAAGTCGTGGCTGAAGCCGCGACCCACAAAGATTCCGAAAACCTCGCGCAGGTTTTGGACCAGGGAGCGGCCGGCAGCTAGTTGAATTTATGACAAATATTCCTTGTGACAGCCGTCTCACTTCTTCGTATGCCGCGCCTCGATGCCCGCAATCTTGTCCACGCGCCTCTGGTGCCGCCCTCCCGCAAACGGAGTCGCCAGCCAGACCGCGAGAATTTCCCGCGCGGCCTCCTGCGAAATCAGTTTCGCGCCCAGCGTGAGCACGTTGGCGTCGTTGTGCTCGCGGGAATTGCGCGCCGTCGCGCGATCATAGCATAGCGCCGCGCGCACTCCCGGCACCTTGTTGGCGGCTATCGAACTCCCGATCCCCGCGCTATCCAGCGCCACGCCGAGCCACGCGTCGCCGCGCGCCACCGCGTTCCCAACGGCTTCGGCAAAGTCCGGATAGTCCACGGCCTCCGCGCTGCTGGTCCCCAGATCGAGAAACTGGTAGCCCCAATCGCGAAGATAGCCTTTCAATTGTTCCTTCAATTCAAATCCGCCATGGTCCGCGCCAATCGCCACGATGCGCCCGGATGATTCCGCAGCGGCAGGCACCGATGCCGCCCCTGGCGCGGCCGAAGCACCGCCCGGTTGCGCGCCGGCCATGCGAAACGTAATCCCGCGCTGCTCGGCCATCTCGCGCGCCAGCGGCGTAATCAGTGTCTCCGCCGTAACGGACACTTCTCCGTTTTGCGCGACGCGCTCCAGGTCCGCGGCTGTAATGACAGGTTTCATATTTGAGGGTAATCCGCGCGTACGCCTACGGCGCCGATTCTGATGGCACAGGCTTCAGCCTGTGCGGTTTAGCCTGCCCGGAACAAAAATCGCACAGGCTGAAGCCTGTGCCACCAAAACCGATCCCACGCGATTATAAATGCAGGCCTAATTCTAATTCGGAGGCAGCGAGAGAATGCAAACGTCCTTCAAATTCCGATACCTCTCCGCGTAATCCAACCCATACCCCACCACGAATTCGTTGGGAATCTGAAATCCCACGTAGTCCGCCTTCACGTCCTTCTTGATGCGGCGCTCCGGCTTATCCAGCAGAGCGGCGATCTTCAGCGAAGCCGGCTTGCGCTGCTGCAGCACGCGCAGCAAGTATCCCAGCGTCAGCCCCGTATCCAGAATGTCCTCGACCACAATCACGTTCAGCCCTTCGATGCTGGTGTCCAGATCCTTGTTCAACCGCACCTGCCCGGACGTCTGGCTGCCGTGCCCGTAACTGGAAACGGACATGAAGTCCAGCGACACCTCGACGCGAACCTGGCGTACCAGATCGGACAAAAATATCGCCGCGCCCTTGAGCACCCCGATCAGATGGACGCGCTGCCCCTTGTAATCCTTGGAAATCTGCGCGCCCATCTCGCGAACGCGTTTCTGTATGGCGCTGCTGCGCAACAGAACTTTCAGATGCTCCTGCCCGTGACCATGCACTGAATACCACCTCCGACCCAGTAGGACAGGCTTCTTGCCTGTCCGGTTTTAAGTTGGCGACGCGCAATAAAGCAGAACAGGCAGGAGCGCCCGTCCCGCTCGCGCACAAGAAGCGGCTACTCTAGCCCAGCCCATGGGAAACCTCAAGGCGCTCCCCTGAGCGGGCACTGTTGTCATTTGACTTAGCAAATATCAAACGTTCATCATTCAGAGCGAAGCGAGCAATCCCTCCGTTTCCAGGCGACTCAGAGCAAAGAGGGATTCCATCGCTTCGCGCGGAATGACACAACGAAAGAAGTTGCGCGCGGGACGACGCGGAACCAATGACACCACCACCCTTGGGCACATCGGCCCCGCCACTGGTCCCGTGCGCCGCCCTGTACCCTACCTGTCCTTTAGTACAGGTCCCGGTCCCCACCTGTCCTTCCGTACAGTTACCCACATCGCTCCCTATTTCCATTATTGAAAACAGTTACCAAAATGTTTTCGATATCCTTGCACCATACCCGCCAAGTTCAGGAATTTTCAGGGAGGATTTTTTGAAGCCGAAGAAACAGAAGATTCGTACCGACCGCCGCGCATTCCTTAACACCCTGGGCGCCTCCGCGGGAATCGCCGCGTCGCTGCCCGCAATTTCATTTCTTTCCGGCGCCAAAGTTTACGCCGACGATATCGGCCCGCAGGGCGGCCGCGCCCGCGCCGAATCCTCGGAACGAATCCGCCAGGAAGTCGCCGAGCGCGAAAGCAACGTGCGCATCCCCGATCACCAGGACAATGGCGACGAAGCCCTCTATCCGCACAAGATCGGAAATTATTCCAAGAACCTGAAGCACGATCCCACCACCGGCGAAGTCGATCCCGCGGCCTATCAGGCCATGATCGCCGCGATCTCCACCGGCCGGTTCGCGGACTTCGAGGCCCTGGCCCTGAACGGCCACTTCGGCTCGTCCGACCCTTCCTTGCAGCGCCGCCTGGTGAATCCCGGCTCCGGATACGCCTTCGATCTGGAAGGCACCGACTCGCACCAGTTGAAACTGCGCCCCGCTCCAAAATTCGCCAGCGCGCAGGAAGCGGGCGAGGCCGAGAACTGTACTGGATGGCGCTGCTGCGCGATACGAATTTCGCCGACTACGATTCCAGCGCCCTGGCGCAGTCCGCGGCCGCGGACTTGACGAAAATGTCGGACTTTCGCGGCCCGAAAGAGGGCGGCGCGGTCACCACGAAAACCTTGTTCCGCGACGCCTATCCCGGATGCACGGTCGGTCCGTATATCTCGCAATTCCTGCTGCAACCGTGCAATTTCGGATCCATGCGCATCGACACGCGAATGATCACCGTCGCCCCGGGCGTCGATTACATGACCGATTTCAGCAGTTGGCTTTCCGTTCAAAACGGAGTGAACACCCCGCCGATTCCGACCTCCGGCTGGGCCTATTGCCGGAACGGCCGCGATCTCACCCATTACGTGAACATCGACGCGCTGTTCGAAGCCTATTTCGTTTCCTGCATCAACCTGCTCGGCAACGGATATTACGCCAACCCCGGCAATCCCTACGGGCGCATTTATGACGGCGGCGCGGGCCGCCCGCGCAACACGCTGGTCGATCCGAATGGATCGCTGGCGCAGGTTGGCTTCGGAACCTTCGGCGGCCCGGCGGTCCTGACGCTGGCGTGCGAGCCGGCCACGCGGGCTTTGAAAGACGTCTGGTATCAGAAGTGGCTGGTGCACCGGCGCTTGCGGCCCGAGGAATTTGGCGGGCGCGTCGAGGTCAAGCGCCTCGGATTGCGGAACTATCCGATCCATGGAGATCTGTTGAACGTTTCGGCCGTGCTGGGCAATGTTTTCAGCAAGTACGGCACGAACCTGCTGCCCATGGCCTTCCCCGAGGGCTCGCCCAATCACACTTCCTACGGTTCCGGACACGCCACCGTCGCCGGCGCCTGCGTGACCATGCTCAAGGCCTTGTTCGACGACCAACAGCTGATCAAGAATCCAGTCGTGCCGAATCCGGCCGATGGCGGTCAGACCCTGATTCCGTATGTCGCGCCCTCGGGAGAACCGCCCATGACCGTCGGCGGCGAACTGAACAAGGTCGTCTCCAACGTTTCGCAGGGACGCAACATTGCCGGCGTGCACTGGCGCAGCGACGCCAACGAATCGAATCTGCTCGGCGAGCTTGCCACTATCAGCATGTTGAAAGACATGCGCCAGACGTTCAGCGAACCGTTCTCCGGATTCTGCTTCACCAAGTTCGATGGCACGCAGGTCACGATTTGAACGGCGCCTTCGCTGCCATAACAATCCGTGGAAGAGCATATTGTTTCCATCATTCCGCGTCCCGGAAGTGAGAATTGAACACTCCACGAGGAATCAGGACGCTGGACTCAGCGATTGGAACATCACTGAGTCTCGATTGCCCGTGCCCGCTTATGTTTCGGCTGGCGATTCTGGGTCGGGCTTCGCTGGCAGGGTCCAGCTTAATTCCCAAGAATATATCCCTTGCCAACAGAGTGGCAGTGGGTAACCACGCCCGAGAATTGCTCTCTAAACGACTTTATCGTTAATTTTGAGCCTACATTGATTGCACTACCGATCCGGATAGAAATTCCCCCACGCGGACCGGTCCTGCATCGTCGCTGATGCAATGCGGGCAGTCCCGGTTTCGTCTTCCCACATCGCTTCGACCAATGTCATCACTGCGGTTCTGCGGCTCTCTCCTCATTTCATCCATATATTCGCTATCGGCAACTATTCGGGGTAGTTTACTCCCCCGCCCAAAATTGTTTCGCACTCCGTGGAAGGGATGCGGAGGCTAAGTTTCCGCAACGGCGCAATGGGACGTATCAGGAATGCCCGCCGGATTCCTCAATGGATATGCCGCCTTGCAAATTCGCCACCCATGATCTAACGTTTTGGTTAGGATTCCCTTCCAGGAGCCGCTGCCAAACATGCCCGCATTCTATGTAATAGACAAAGACCGCAAGGCCGTATTCAGTTCCGGGAAAGGCATGCTCACCGCGGCGGATTTGATGGGCCATCAGGAACGCATTTTGAAGGATCCTGAATTTGACCCGACGTATTCTCAGCTTCTGGACTTCAGCGGCATTACCGAGATCGAGATTACATCCGAGGACGTCCGCCGCCTGGCTCAGAAGAACGTTTTTTCGTCTGATTCGCGGCGCGCATTCGTCGTCCAGGACGACCTTCAATACGGCCTGGCGGAATGTTTGAAATCCACCGCGATATTGCCGGCGAAACCGGGATCCGCGTCTTTCGCACCCTCGACGAAGCCATGAACTGGATTTTTTCCCGCACACCGGACACCGAACCCCCGGTCGCCGTTTAGTCAGGATTCTGCATTTCAATCCGTGAGGCGCCCGATGCCTGGCAGCTCCTGATCCGGGAGTCGCCCTGCTCCGCAGTCTTCAGCTAGAGCTTTCCCTGGCGCAAGCTGAGATTGCTTAGATCGTTTCCCCGTGGCACCCTTGTGTGCGCTTATGTCCTCGACAAAAGAAAACTGGAAAGACCGGAGCGTAATCGTCACCGGCGGCGCCGGATTTATCGGCAGCGTTCTCGTCTGGGAACTCAACCGGCGGGGTTGCACCCGGATCGTGATCGCGGATTACCAGCCGCCCGTCAAAAAACACTTTAATCTCTCGGGATTGCAATTTACCGACTACGTGGATCCTTCCGACCTGCCCGGATGGCTCAAGTCCGGCTCGCTCGGACAGATCGACTGCATTTTTCATCTCGGCGCGTGCTCCTCCACCACCGAAACGAATGAAAAATACCTGCGCGAAAATAATTTCGAGTATTCGCGCAAGCTCGCCGAATGGGCCCTCGGCAAAGGCGTGCGTTTTGTGTACGCCTCTTCCGCCGCCACCTACGGCGACGGCAAAGCGGGCATGGACGACACCGACCCGCGCAACTCGAACGGCTGCGCCCGCTGAATCTTTACGGCCTGTCCAAACACTGGATGGACCTGCACGCCTGGAAGCACGGCTGGCTGGACAAAATCGCGGCGCTGAAATATTTCAACGTGTTCGGCCCCAATGAAAATCACAAGGGCGACATGCGCAGCGTGGTCTGCAAGAGCTACGCGCAGGCGCTGGAAACCGGCGTGATTCATCTGTTCAAGAGCCACCGCCCCGATTTCCAGGACGGCGAGCAGCGCCGCGATTTCCTCTACGTCAAGGACGCCGTGGCCATGACGCTGCACCTGGCCGCGAATGCCGGCGCGAATGGAATCTTCAACATCGGCTCCGGAAAAATGCACACCTGGAACGAACTGGCCCGCGCCGTCTTCGCCGCGCTCGGCCGACCGCCCCGCATCGAATACATCGACATGCCCGAATCCATCCGCGAAAAATACCAGTACTCGACGCAAGCCGACATCCGGCAAATTGCTCGCCACCGGCTATGACCGGCCGATCACTCCGCTGGAAGACGCCGTGCGCGACTATGTGGTGAATTATCTGGTCCCCGGCCGCTCGATCGCCGCGGCATCGGACTCCATCTCAGAAATCTAGAATCACCCCGTCATTCCGAGCGAAGTGAGGAATCCCTTTCGATTTAACCCCAAGAGATTCCTCACTACGTTCGGAATGGCACATGAGGGTTTTTCATGGAATCTTCGAAGTCCGCCGCGGATGCGCCGTTAACGAAAAAGTCGATTCGGTCGGGTTCCAGTAGCACAGGCACTCTTGCCTGTGTGGGTTTGCTGGACCAGTCGCAAACCGGCTAACGTATGCAATCGCAACAAACCCACACAGGCAAGAGTGCCTGTGCTACTGACTCACCGCCGCTTCACCGTCACGCGGATCCCGCTCTTCGGCCGCAGCGTCACCGACGGCAGCATCTCAATCTTCTGCCCCGGCACCAGATCCACCTGAAATTGCTGCGCGATCGTCGCCAGCAGCAGCACCGCCTCCATCATCGCGAATCCCGCCCCGATGCACACCCGGGGCCCGCCGCCGAACGGAAAATAAGCGAATCGCGGCAGCGCGCTGTTGCGCGGATCGTTTGCGCTCCATCGCTCCGGATCGAATGCGCCCGGATCGGGAAAATATCTCGCGTCCTTGTGCAGGATAAGCTGCGAGATCAACACATTCGTGCCCGCCGGCAACTCGTATTCGCCCAGGCGAAACGCCGCCAGCGCCCGCCGCCCGATAATCCACACCGGAGGATACAGGCGCATCGCCTCGCGCAGCACCATGTCCGTGTAAACCAGCCGCGGGAGATCGGCGGGCGTGGGCGTCCTTCCGCCAAGCACGGCGGGCAATTCCCGGCGCAATTTTTCGGCGGCCTCGGGATGCCGCCCGAGCAGCAGCCACGTCCAGGTCAGCACGTTCGCCGTGGTTTCGTGGCCGGCCAGAAACAGCGTCATGACTTCGTCGTGCAGCTGCAGGTCGGTCATGCCCATGCCTTCGTCGTCCTGCGCCTGCAGCATCACGCTCAGCAGGTCGCCGGACATCTGCCCGCCGGCGCGGCGCTGCCGGATGATTCCGTAGATCACTTTGTCGAGCTGCTTCACGGCGCGCTGCAAACGGCTGGTGGTGGGAATGGGAACGAACTTGGGCAGCAGAAACGCAAACCCCGCCTGCCGCATGAATTTGCCCATCAGGACGTCGAGCGCCGCCGTGACGTCCCCCGCTTCCTGAGACACATCGGTATCGAACAGCGTCTTGGCCACGATGTCCAGCGTCAGCCGCATCATGGCTTCGTGGACGTCCAGTTCCTGCCCGTCCCGCCAGGACGCCAGCATGCGCTGCGTAAACTCCACCATGACTTCGGCGTAGGCCGCGATGCGCTGCTGGTGAAACGCCGGCTGGACCAGCTTCCGCTGCCGCCGCCAGAATTCGCCTTCGCTGGTCAGCAGCCCGTTGCCCAGCACGCGCCGCAGCGCGCGGTAGTCTTTCGATTTTTCAAAATTCGAGCTCTGCGTGACCAGCACGGATTCGACAAATTCCGGCCGGTTCACAAAACACATCGGCACGCCCAGAAAGCGCAGAAATACCACGTCCCCGTATTCGCGCACGCATCTGGTGAAATAGCCGACGGCGTCGCCGCGCGGCTCAAACACGTTTCCGAACAGGGGATAGCCCTTGGGTCCCGGCGGAAGGTTCAATGCTGCGGATTTCTCCTGAAGTTTCGAATGGCTTGCGTCACCAGAGGTTGTCTCATCGTGCGTATCTTTGTGGGTCGCGGCTTCAGCCGCGACATCCAGTCGCTTCATCTGAGCGGGCTTCAGCCCCTGACGGCCGCCTGCGAGTTCGAACCGAGACCCATCATGCGATGTGAATTCTAGCTCTTGCCCCAAACTTCGCGCGCGGTTTCCGCCACCAGCCGCAGCTTGGCTTCCTGGTCGGCCTGCGTAACCAGATTGCCTTCCCAAGTGGACGCAAAGCCGCATTGCGGGCTCAGGGCGAGGCGTTCGAGCGGCAGGAACCTCTCTGCCTCATGAATCCGGCGTTTGAGCTCGTCCTTGCTTTCCAGCGCCGGTTTCTTCGAACTCACCAGGCCCAACACCACGGTTCTGTCCTGCGGCACCTTGGCCAGCGGTTCGAATCCTCCCGAGCGATCGTCGTCAAACTCAAGAAGAAATCGCTGAAATTTGGTCTTCTGAAAAACTTTCGTGATGGGGGCGTAATCTCCCGAAGCGTAGAACTTGCTCTGGTTGTTTCCCCGGCACAGGTGCAGGCCGAAGGTGATTCCGTGGTGGCCGCCAATCACGGCGTTGTCCATCTCGATGGAAAGGTCGAGCAGGCGGTCGGGATCGCTGCCGCGCTTGCGGTAACCTTCGCGGAACCCCGCGTCGATGAGCGCGGCGTACTGCGGCGAATCGATTTGGATGTAGGTGCATCCCAGGCGGACCAGTTCCGCCACTTCGTCGCGCAGCAAATCGACCAGGTCGGCCAAAAATGCGTCCACGGTGGGATAGGCGGCGCTGGATTTCGCGGCGTCATAATACGCGGCGGCCTGCTGCGCGCTGATGAACGTGGCCTTGGCCGGATGATCGGTCCGCGCGCGCAGGTAGGTGAATTCCTCCGCGCACATCGGCCGCTTGCGGCGCATCTTCGACACGACCACGGGCCGCGGCTGGCTGACTTCTTCCCCCTGCTCGTTGCGAAATGGAATGGACCACCCTCCGTACTTGTCAAACCCCTCGACGGCGTCGGTCAGATGTCCCCAGAAGGCGTACCGGCGCATTTCTCCGTCGGTCAGGACGTCGATTCCGGTGCGAAGCTGGAGTTCGATGGCCTCGTTCACCGAGCGGTCCTCGATGCGCTTGAACTCCACGTCGGTCAAATCTCCCGCCTCGAACTGTTCGCGGGCTTGCTTCAGGTAATTGGGGCGCAAGAGGCTGCCGACGACGTCACTTCGGTACATGCGAGGCTCCTTGTAGGGGTGCCGCCCAGTCATTTCCGGGGCGGCAATCAGCGGGAGTATAGCACCGCGCGGATGCCCATTGTATCGCCGGCAAGGCTGGATGCTGCCTTGATTTGAAATCTCTTGGCAGTAGCCGAAGGTCCGAGCTTCAGCCCAGACATTCACGCTTCGTTCGTTGCGGCCTCTAGCCCCTAAACCATTCATGGGCTTGAGTCCGCGTTTTTTAGAAGCCTTTTCGTCCCGGCTGCATCCCCGGACCTCCGAGATCTGGCCGTTTTTTTCAAATTGACCGCACTACCTTAAGGCTAGGGAAGATTCACGCCATCCCGAACAGACCGAGCCGGCCGTGGCGGCGAAAATAGTCTTCCTTTCGACGTCAAAGACAGCCATACGTTCACTTTATTTTCAAATCGGAGTAACAAAAAATACGAATTTGCACAATAGGATGTGTTGGACTACCATTTTGGGCACTACCTGTAGGCCGGGAGCAGAGTTTGGGGGTGAACGGCCTTGCCGGGTAGACGAAAGAGGGGGTGTGAGAAGCATGAAACATTCATTGAGTATTTGTGTGCGTTTAGGTTTTGTGGGGCTCGCAGTACTGTTGCTGCTAGTCGGATTCTCAGGGGCCGCGTTCGCCCAAAGCGCCACCGGCACGATTGCCGGCACCGTAACCGACCCGAAGGGGCTCGCGGTGGACGGCGCAAATGTCGTCATAAAAAATACCGACACAGGTATCGAAACACCGCAGACCACGAATGGTTCCGGGATTTACAATGCGCCGTTCCTGCAACCGGGAAATTATGAAGTGACGGCCAGCAAGGATGGCTTTCAGTCGGTGGTCACGAAACAGGTGGTCGTCCACGTCGGCGAGAAAGTGACCATCGACGCCCAGTTGCCGCTGGCCGGACAGCAAAGCGCCATCACCGTGACTACGGAAGCGCCGGTACTGGATACTGAGAAGACGGAACAATCCCAAACCGTGAGCCAGAACCAGGTGGAAGGCTTGCCGCTGGTCGCCCGCCGCTGGGAAAATTTCGTGCTACTGACTCCCGCCGTGACCACTGATGGAACCAGCGGCCTGAGCAGCTTCCGCGGGATTTCCGGCCTGTACAACAACAACTCCGTGGACGGAGCGAACAACACGCAGGCGTTCTTCTCCGAGGCGCGCGGCCGCGCCATCATCGTCACTTATGTCTATAGCCCCGATTCGATCAAGGAATTTGAAGTCGGCGCCAGCAACTACAGCGCGGAATTTGGCCAGGCCGCGGGCGGCATGGTGAACGCCGTGACCCGCTCCGGCACCAACGACCTGCACGGCGATCTCTTCTGGAATTTGCGCTACCCCTCGTTGAACGCGTTGGACCCTCTGGGAAAATCCAGGGGCATCTTTACGCAGACCGTGCACCAGCAGAACCAGTATGGCGGCAGCGTGGGCGCGCCGATCATGAAGGATAAGCTCTTCTTCTTCGGCACCTATGACGGATTCCGGAAGGTGAATCCGATTCTTTATACGTCCACCACAACGAACTGCGGCGATCAACGGGTTCGCCTGTCCAAACGCGCTTACTACCGGCGCAGTGCACCAGCGCCGAAAACTTCATCACCGGTTCGCTGCTCGGGGCATTCCCAAGAAACCTCAAGCAGGATGTCTTCCTGGGGAAGCTCGATTACCAGTTGAATCAGAACAACCACTTGAGCGCCGTCTTCAACTGGCAAAACTGGGGGGAACCCGACGGCTACAATACCGCGCCGACTGTGAACAACGGCGGCGTAACCCAGAACGGACAGCGGCGGAACGCATGAACGATTCTTTATCGCAAACTGGAATTCGACGATCTCCACAAACAAGGTCAATGAATTCCGCTTTCAATGGGGACGCGATTTCGAGTTCGACAGCACCAACGGGCCGGGCCCTTCGGTTTCCCTGCTGAACATCGCATCCTATGGCGAAACCTCCGCTCTGCCCCGCCCGGCTTTCCCGGACGAGCACCGGCTTCAGTTCTCCGACAATTTCTCGATCGTGAAGGGAACGCATGTCATCAAGATGGGCGTGGACGTGAACCTGATCCACGAACTGCTGGTCAACCTGTTCCAGGGCGATGGAAATTATTCCTACAACGGCACAAGCGTTGCCACGATCCCTGGTACTCCTGGTCCACCACCGACCCCAGTACGTTCCCGCTGGCCTCGCCGCCTGCGCCGGCAAATCGGCCGCCAATCAGACATTTTGTTTGTGGGCGGCAGATACTTTTGGGGCGAATGTCGGCGATACGTTGACGGGGAAACACTGGTCCAGCTTCACCCAGGTCAACGATCCGATCACGCACGTCGGAAAGGATGATTTTTATAACGACGACTTCGCCGCATATCTGGAAGATACCTGGAAGGTGCGGCCAAGTCTGACTCTGAATCTCGGCGTTCGCTATGACCTACAGCATGTTCCCGCCCCACCACAGCCGAATACGGCTTCGCCGTTGCTGACTCTTTACACCTCGACGCTGAACATCGACAAGAACAACATCGCGCCAAGAATCGGCTTTGCCTGGCAATTTGCCAAGAATACGGTCCTTCGCGGCGGGTACGGAATGTTCTACGGCAAGACCTCCAACAGCACCTACTATGCGCTGCGCGTTGAAAATGGCGTCTTCCAGCAGACCTTTGCCGGATGCTTGCCTACGACGTGCGGACCCACATTTCCCCAACGTGTTCTTCACTCCGCCGGGGCCCGCTTTGGCGGCTCCATTCGCGGGCGCTCTTACACCGGTGGTCGCTCTTCCCGCCGGAGGCCTGCCCTCGAACTCGGCGGCGGCGCACGGAATGGTTCCGGACTTCGTCAACCCTGTCGCGCATGAAGCGGAATTGACCATCGAACGCCAATTGCCTGGCCGGATGTCCTTTTCCGCCACATACCTGCTGACGCGCGGACTGCATTTGCCCGCCAGCTATGATGCGAACGTCGATCCCACAAATGGCGTATCCCATCGTGACGTATGATGTGCTCAATTCCGCCGGGGCCTTGCCACGACGGCAACCGTTCCGTTTTACACCAAGCGGCTCGACTCCGGCACGGGCGCGATCCTGAACCAGTACAGCATTATCAACTCCTGGTACAACGGGCTGGTGCTCACTCTTCGCAAGCCGATGAGCCATGACGTGGAGTTTGTCTTCAACTACACCTACAGCAAGGCACTCGACAACGGCCAAACCTCCGGCACGAACGGGACTTTCTTTGGCACCGATGCCGTGCTGGACCCGTACAACCTGAAGCAGGACTATTCACTGTCCGATCTCGATCAACGCCACAGGTTCGTCGGCAGCGTCGTTTGGGAGCCCACATACGGAAAGAATCTTTCCAACGCCGTAGCCCGGCAATTGGCCAATGGATGGACGCTTTCTGGAATCGTCACCTCGGCCACAGGCCAACCCTATCAAGCGAACATCGGAACCTCCGTCATAACACCGCCAAATCCGGCAGGTGGCCCAAATTTGAAACAGCTCCCCGGTGACGGGGGTATGACTGGAGCCGAGATCAGCACGTTCGCCGGCCCGACCGGTGGACGCGCGTCATGGCTGCCGCGCAATCCTGTCATTCTCCCCAGCTTCACGAACGTCGATTTCCGTCTGGGCCGTGGGATTTCTTTCCACGAAAAGTACCGTTTCAATTTCACGATCGATGCATTCAACTTGATCAATAGCACAATCACCAGCGCGGCCAATACGACGGCATTCAATTACGTGGCTCCCGGCACGGGTGCGTGCGTGGGACACACCAATGGATGCTTCACTCCTTCCGCCACCTTTGGCAGCCCAACCACAACCTCCGGCTCGCTCTACGGCGCGCGCCAGTTGCAAATCGGCGCGAAGTTCGAGTTCTAACCGGCAGTTTTGATCGATCCAAAAACCAGCGGCGCCCCGAGCAATCGGGGCGCCGTTTTTTTTGTAGACTTTACAAACTAGGGGAAATCAATCGCCCTGGTTTCACCAGCGTGTTCGCGGTTCTTGGAGTTCCAAATGCCGCGCACACTGAGGAGGCTTCCTTCGAAAGCCCACTTCATGCTGGTTTTTGTAGCACAGCCACTCTTGGCTGTGCGGTTTTGAAAGCCGAGTGGGACGCCGCCGATTCGAACACAATCGCAAAATCGCACAGCCAAGAGTGGCTGTTCTACTGGATTGATTCCGAATTCTGTGAAGTTTGCGTGACGAAAGGCGTCCGCCGCCCTCACTCCACCCAATCGGCAATAAAAATATTCGTTTCGTGCGGGGCTTTGCCGTTGCGGTTGGAAGCCCACACGAGGCGCTTGCCGTCGGAGGAGAACATCGGAAAGGCGTCGAAATCGGGGTGATAGGTGATTTGTTCCAGGCCGGTGCCGTCTTCGTTGATGAGGTAGAGGTCGAAGCCGCTGGGGTCTTTCTGGTTCTCCAAGTTCGAGGCGAAAATGATGCGCTTGCCGTCGGGCAAAAAATACGGAGCGAAATTCGCGGCGCCGTTGTGCGTGACCTGGCGCTTGTGGCTGCCGTCGGCGTCCATCACCCAGATTTCCAGGTTGCCGGGACGGATCAGGCCGCGCGAGAGCAGGTCTTTGTAGTCGGCGATGGCTTCGGGCGTTTTGGGCTGCTCGGAGCGGTAGACGATTTTTTTGCCGTCGTAGGAAAAGAAAGCGCCGCCGTCGTAGCCGAGTTCGTGCGTTAACTGGCGGACGTCCGTGCCGTCGGCGTTCATGGTGTAGATGTCGAGGTCGCCGTTGCGCGTGGAGGTGAAGACGATTTTTTTGCCGTCGCGGCTGATGGTGGATTCCGCGTTGTAGCTGCCGGGGGAATTGGTGAGGCGGCGCAGGCCGCTGCCGTCGGGATTGGCGGTGTAAATCTGGTAGGAGTTGTAAATCGGCCAGACGTAGCCGTGCGAGTAATCGGGCCGCGGCGGGCACTCGGGGCTGGTTTCGTGCGTCGAGGAAAACAGGATGCGATTGCCGGCGGGGAAAAAATAGCCGCAGGTGGTTCTTCCCTTGCCCGTGCTGACAAGTTTGGGGACGGCGGGTTTGCCGTCGGGCGTGTCAATGGGCATGGTGTACATCTGGTCGCAGGCAACGCCTTCGCCCGAGTGCATGAAGATCAGGGATTTGTCGTCGGCGGAAAAATAGGCTTCGGCGTTTGTGCCGCCGAAGGTGAGCTGGCGGACGTTGCGCAGATGATTTTCGCCCGGCACGGTGAGAGATTCGGGCGGCGATTTGGTGGCGTTCGCGCCGCCGGGGGCTTGCGAGTACGCCACCAGGGACGCCGACGCGGCAAGCAACGAAAGAAAAATAGCGGGGCGCAGGATTTTTGTTCCAGGCATGGTTTTCCCTCGAGCTATTTTCGTTGTTCCAGTTTCACGGAGGCTGTAATGGGCTTGCCGTCCCGCATCACTTTCACGTCGACCACATCGCCCACCTTGCTGCGGCGGAGCGCGTCGGTGAAATCATACAGATTGTGGATGGGCATGGCGCCGAACTGGACCAGGACGTCGCCGGCCTTGAATCCGGCTTTCGCCGCGGGCGATCCGGGACGAATATCGGAAAATTTGACGCCGTCGGTTTCCTGCCCGAAATCGGGGACAGATCCGAAGTAGGGGCCGTACCCTCCGCCGCCTCCGCTGGAGGCTTGCCCGGCCTGCTGGTCCTCCGCGACCGAGACAAACGCCACACGTTGCGCCTCGGAATCCAGTTTCATGGCAACGTCGTCCACGAAATCGAGCAGCTTGGCCGCGTCCGTCGCGTCGATTTTCTCCCAGGTGTCGGAAGGCTTGTGGTAATCCGAATGCAAGCCCGAGAAAAAGAAAAGCACGGGAATTTTTTTGGTGACGAACGAAGTATGATCGCTGGCGCCGTATCCCCCTTCGGAATACTCGAACGTGAACGGCGACACCTCTTTTTCCTTTTTCTTTTCGTCCTCCAGCAGATTCTTGAACGTCGCGCCGGTTCCCACTCCGCCGACGTACACTTTGCCGTCCTTGATGCGGCCGATCATGTCCATGTTGATCATGGCCACGGCTTTTTCCAGCGGAAGCGTCGGGCTGCTTCACCCATTGCGCGGAGCCGAGCAGGCCGAGTTCTTCGCCCGCGAACGAGCAGAACAGGATGCCGCGCGGAAGTTTTCCCTTCATTGGCGCAAAAAGCCGCGCGAGTTCCAGCACGCCGGCCGTGCCGGAAGCGTTGTCGTCCGCGCCGGGATGAACCTTGCCGATTTGCGAGGGCGCCAGCGAATCGACGTTGCCGTAACCGAGGTGATCGTAATGCGCGCCGATGATAATGTATTCGTCGGATTTTCCCGGCAGGTAGGCGAGCACGTTATTGACCGTGGCGCGCGTGCTCTCCACGTTGACGGTCGAGCGAGATGCGCAGCTTTTCGGGAAACGCGAACGAAGCCGGGCCGTGGATGAATTGATCTGATCTTGCGCGCCCTGCAGAGTCTTCCCCGCGGCGGCAAACCACGCGTTCGCCGCGTCGTTTTTCACCTGCACAATCACGATGCCGGCGTTTTCCGGGCCGTTCACGCTGCCAAACCGTGTCAGCGCGTCCTCTTCGCCGTCGCCCAGTTTTCCGTTTACGAGGATGACGGCCTTGGCGCCGTGATTGCGCGCGTTGATCGCCTTCGTGATCAACTGCGAATGTTCGGTCAGGCCGCCGTGCGGAGTTTTCGCCGCAAAACCGGCAGGCTCGTAGCGCAGGATCACGACGATCTTGTCCTTCACGTCGAGGTGCGCGTAGTCGTCGTAGCCGAATTCCGGAGCGGTGGCGCCGAATCCGGCGAAGACGACGGGGCCCGCGATTTCTCCCGGAGGACGAAAAACTGAAGGGAACAAAATCCTGATTCAGTTTCAATTCGCTGTTTGGATGCGCCGTTTTCCACTTCCAGGCGATTGGTTCCCTTTAACTTCGCTCCGGTGATCACCGTTGAATGGCTGGAAATATCCCTTGGCGCCGGCGGGCTGCAGGCCGAGCGAGCGATAGCGCTGCTCGATCATGTCGGAGGCTCGGACGATCCCCTTGGTCCCCGCGCCGCGGCCTTCCATCGCGGGAGTGGTGAGCGCCTTGACGTCGGCGATGTAGCGCGCGGGATCGGCGGAATCCGCGGCGATGGCCGACGGCCGCGGCAAGAAGCGCGAATCGCGGAGACGAGCCCGAATTTGCGCCAGGCGGAAAGGGGCGGGCATGCGCCATGCGAGTCGATCTGCACGGGTGATTTTGCGGTTAGTCATGGGGTCTTTCTGATCGTAATGCCGCGGCGAACGGGCTGTCAAATCGAGGAGCACAGCCACTCTTCGAGGTCTACCGAGCCCGCTACGAGCGGGCTGGCTGTGCTGGGAATTTCAAGTAGCACAGCGCAATCCTGGCATGTGATCGGATTTGTCGGCCACACATAGCCTTGCACAGTCAATTCGCTTGCAGGGACCACACAGCCAAGGAGTGGCTGTGCTACTGGCGTCAGAACGCCAGTTTCAGGCGGGCGCTGGCGCTGCGCGGCGCGGCAATGGCGGTGCCGGAAAACAGGCTGGCAAAATTCAGGACATTCAAACGGTTGGTGAGATTGTTGACTTCCAGCTGAAACGAAATTTCCCGGGCTTCCTTGTGATATAGCGTCGCGCCGGCGGAGGCATCGAGCGAAAAATTCTGGCGCACGCGGCCGGCGCCGAAATTCACCTGATTCAAAATCGCGGCGCCGTATTGCGCCAGCGCATCGTTGTAAGTCGAAGGAGTCATCCAGATCTCACCGGCAATCCGCTGCCGAATCCGGCGGAGGCAGCAAACCACAAATGCGAGCGCGGCCTGAAAACGCACGCGGGCGCGGGCGGTGTTGCGCTGGTCCTGCGAAATGGGGAATTTGCTGGTGTCCGCGATGCCCGCGATCTGGGAGCCGAGAAACAATCCGCCGGTGATGGGGCCCTGGCCGGTTCCCACCTGGTTCGCGTAGCTGACGAATCCCGAAAAGCGTCCCCAGCGCGGAAGAGCCACTTGAATTTCCTCGCCGAAAATTTCCGCGGTCGAAAAAGCGATGGGAAAACTGATGCCGGTATCGAGCAGAACATTGTCATCGGAAAAATTATGAAAATCGCGGCGGAACACGTTGCCTTCGATGCGGAATTTTCCGCCGAACGATTCCGTGAATCCCGCCTCGAAATAATTCGCGCGCGCCGGCTGCACGGGAAGCTGCAGCACCAGGCCGCTGAACGCCTGCGCCTTCGGGGAACTGGCCAGCAGCAAATTCTCCAGGGCGGGAGTCTGAAAGACGCGGTCGTAGGAACCATGAACGAGCAGGTGCAGCGAAGAAATATACCGCGAGACGCTGATGCGCGGACTCCAGGCCGATTCGCTGACGGCAAATTTGTACTGGTCAAAACGCAGCCCGGCGCTCACATTCCATTTTCCCAGCTTGATCTGATCCTCGGCGTAAGCGGAAGATTCGACATCCCAGCGGCGGTCGGAAAACGGCGGCGGGGCCAGGACTGTGCCGGGATCGAATTGCGTGGGATCGGTGATCTGGTACTGCAGCGTTTCCTGCACGGGATTGAAAATTCCATCCGCGCCGATCTTCCATTCGTGAATGCCGTGGCGGCCGGCGAGATCGGCGCGCAGGTATCCTTCGCGGTAGCCGCGATCCTGCGAAACTATTCACCGGAGTCGATTCGCATTCGAGGTGAGCAGAGCCGCGGCGTCGCGCACGCTGGCGGCCGCGTCGAACACCACGTCCTTGGAAATAATGTGCGTGAAGTGGACCTGGCCGGCGGTCTCCTTCTGCGCCGCGTCCTGGCGCTGCCCGGCCTGCTGCTGGACGAGTTCGTTCGGAACCAGGTAGCGCACGGCGTGCTGATTGAACGTGGAGAAGAGCCGGTCGCCATTTGAGAAATCGTGTTCGTAGGACGCTGAAAATCCGCCGGCGTTGCCGAGATTCGTGTAATTGCCGAGCACCGGAGGGTCCAGGTAGCGATCGGTATGGAAGCCGTCGCCGCTGATCGAAAATCGATTTCCTCCGCGGGAATAAAACAGCGTGGCATTTAGCGCGCCGGTCGAGAAGCTGCCGCCATCGGCGTCGAGTTCGCCGTGCAAGCCCTGGGGGATTGTTCTTGGGGGACGTCACCTCGACCACGCCGCCGAGTTTTCTGCCGTACTCGGCGGGAAATCCGGCGGTCATCACGCGCATGGAATCGACATCGCTGGAATCGAGCGGAGGGGCGAAGGCCGGCGAGCGATTTTCGGTCAGTGGCATGCCGTCGACCACGAATTGGACGTCATATTCGGAGCCGCGCGGATGCAGAACGCCGTTCGCTTCGTAGAGCCAGCCCGGCTGGGCGTCCACCGAGTTTAAAACGGCGCGCCCGGGCTGCGAAGGCATCTCTTCGCTGATGGTCTGAGCGCCGATGGTGTAAACGGCGCTGGTGCTGGTGGTATCGACCAGCGTGCCGGTTCGCTGATTTCCATCTGCGTTTCGACGGGCTGCAATCCGAGGGTCACCGACAAACGGCGCGGCACGACCGAACGAATTTCGACGATTTGCGTGGCGGGAGAAAATCCCGCGTGATTCAGGCGGATGCGGTAAACGCCGAAGGCCAGGCCTTGTGCGACGTACCGGCCGTCGTCTCCGGTCTGAAAATTCAGGTGGAATTGATTGCCTTCGCTGACCAGTTCGCCGGAAGCGCTGAGAATCGCTCCCTGCGGATCGTGGACGTCGATCTGCAATTCTCCGCGGTCCTGCTGCGCGGCGGCGGGGAGAGCGCAGGCGCACAACATCGCGAGAATTCCGATCAGTCGTTTCCATACGCGGCATGCGGCAGGAATCTCCCGGTGACGACGTAGACGGCACTGGCTTAGCCTCTGGGGCCGGTTACGGCAACCGATGCTCTCGAACATTTTCCACCAGCTGGACCGGCCGTGGAAAATGCCCTTTTCTGGAAGACGGCTTAGCCGCTTGACCCGGCCAATACCGCCTTCTTCCTTATTAAGCATACCGTAAAAATCCGGCGAATACCGCAGGAAGGCGTGGCCTGAGCCTATTCAGGAAACGAGCGATACGGCAGACGATTTGGAGGCAGTTCCGAATGGTTCCAGGGCAAAAATTCTCACGGAGAACCGTTCAGATTTTCGTGGCGCCGGCGCCACGAAGGCGCTTGAGCCGGGGATTACCGCTCCAGGGCGCGGCGGTCCCAATGTCCAAGATCCGGCGGCCGCGTCATAAGTGCTTTGGCAGAATTCCAGCAAATGTTTCGAGGGGATTCGGATGCGCGCACGTCGTCATACATCAATAAGAATTCGCCCATCTGCGTGTGGTAGAACGCCTTTGCCGGACGGACGGCGCGTTCGCCAAAACCGGCGGGTTGCGGGGCGGCGTACGAATAGAAAGCCGCGCCCTTGAATGTCTCCGCCGCCGGGCCAGAAGCCCACGCTGCTGACTTCGTGCGAATACGCCTCGCGCGTGATTTTGTCCGCGCCCTCGCGCTGCGGGCGCGAGGCGTCCGGAAAATCGCGTCACGGCAAGATCGAAGCTGCCCCAGAAGAAATGCACCGGGCTGACTTTGCCGATGAAGCGCGACCGGAACTCCTTGAATATGCAATCGGCGGTCACCAGGATCCGCCAGAAAGCGTTGGCGTACGCAGGATCGTAGGAAGCGTGCGTCGTGTCCTGGTCGAAGCGAATCGGGTTCGGGACTTCCACGGGCATGGGCCAGATTTTTACTTCAATTTTGAGGGAACGAAGCAACGCCATAAACTCCGCGTAGAAATCCGCGACCGTGCGCGGGTACAGGCGCATGGTTTTGATTTTCAGCGCGATTTGTGGTGACGCGAAGCAGGTGATCGATGAAGTCGAATTCGATTTCAAAGATGACATCGCCATAGGGAATGGGAGAAGTGGTCAGTCCCCGGGCGCTCACGTACAGCGGGACCTGCCACCAATGATTCACGTGCGGGGAAAGGGCGAGGCGAACCTTTCCGGCGATCTGCGTCCACATGTGCAAGGTGTCGCAGGTATCGGCCCAGGCAGCCAGAGGAAGCGCGGGCCAGGCTTCCGGGGATTCCAGGACTGGCTTGTTCGAGGACATTTTGCGGTTCCTCACTTTCCGGTCGAACAAATCAAGCGTTGTATTCCGAAGCATGCCTTTTGCCGAGGAATCTCTCATTCTTTTGATTTCAAAAGCGGGAGAGATTCCTCGAGCCATCCACCGGCCCCCGGAATGACATGGCACAGAAATTTTTTACGCATCGAGACGATCCGGCGGCTACTCCAAAATCATCTGGTCGACGTAGCACCAACGCCAGTCCTCGCCCGGCTCGATCGATTGCACGATGGGATGCTTTGAGCGGTGAAAATGTTTGGTGGCGTGCTTGTTCTTGGACGAATCGCAGCAGCCCACATGGCCGCAAATCAGGCATAGCCGGAGATGGACCCAGGTGTCGCCCATTTCCAGGCATTCCTTGCATCCGGTTCCGCTGGGCGTCACTTTGCGGATTTCCTTGACGTGCGCGCAACCGTTTGCCGCCATTTCGTCCTCCTGTTCGCCGGAGATTTCTCATAAGGCCCGGCATTATAATATTCTTGACCCGATCTTCCATGCCATTCTGATTTGTATCACAGCCGTCAAGCAAGGGAGTCCTATGGCGTCGAAGGAAACTACGATTTTCGTGGCGCCGGCGCCACGATGCAGGGAACGCCGGTTCTATTCCCTCATGCGTTTGAGGCCGCTGACAAATGGGTTTCCGCGCTCATAAAATCGGTACAGCCGATCCACTTCCCTATTGATGCCGATGCGCACGCTCTCTCCGACCGGCCCGGGCGGCGCGGACCGCATCGCCCAGCCATAATTTCCTCGCTGGACCAAAGAGGGAGCCCGTTGAGGCGCTTGTCGATCTGAAACGCCTGCGCCAGGCGTCCCGGGCCGCGCGTTAGATCGAGCAGGCGTTTCGTGCGGCGTCTGCGCTCCATGAACGCGATGCCTTCGAGCGGCTCGAGCGCGCGGATCAGGACTCCCGCGCCCACGCCGGGCTCTTCGCTGGAAACGTTCATCATGAAACTGGAGCCGTAAGTGAAATACACGTAGGCGTGCCCGTGAGGAAGAAACAAGGAATGGCGGCTGGGCGTCTTCCCGCCGAAGGCGTGTCCCGCGGCGTCGCCTACCGGATAGGCTTCGGTCTCGACGATGCGTCCGGCAAGGCGGCCATGCGGCAACTTCGCGCACCAGAGTCTTGCCGATGAGGTAGCGCGCGAGGGCCAGCGTATCGGCGGGCAAGTCCGAGCGGCGCAGCCTTCTGATGCGCAATGCACTGCGCAACTGGTTTTGTTTTGCGCCGGAGGGCATCGGGTTCAGTCCACTGGCTTGACGTGATCGAGCAAAGTGAAAAATCCCTCGGCCAGCGTGGGATGAATGTAGACGGCGCCCTGCAACACCGTGTACGGAAGCTTTCCGAGCATCAGGGTATAGAGGACGTGGACGATTTCGCCGCCTTCGACGGACAGAATCGACGCGCCCAGGATGCGGTCGTTCATGGCGTCAACGACAATCTTCATCATGCCGCGCGTTTCGTCGCGCTCGATGGCGCGCGCCACCCATTCCATGGGAATTTTGCCGATTTTCAGTTTGTAGCCCGCCGCTGCGCGCTTCCTTTTCCGTCATGCCCACGCCGCCCAGCTGCGGATCGGTGAACACGCAGTAGGGAACGATGCGGTTCGCGGTCGAATAATTTTTTCCCTGCGTGAGGTTGGCGTCCACGATTTGAAAATCGTTGTAGGAAATGTGCGTGAATGCCGGGCCGCCCTTCACGTCGCCGAGCGCCCATACGCCGGGCACGTTCGTCTCCAGCCGGTGATTTACTTTGATGAAACCGAATTTGTCGGTTTCGATTCCCGGCGGCATCGAGGCCGAGATCGTCCGTATTGGGCACCCGGCCGATGGCCACCAGCAGATGCGAACCAGCGATGCGCGAGGAGCCGTGGAGGCCTTCGACGGAAATTGAAATTTCACTTCCATTTTGTTCCGCACGGGTCGCTTGCGCGTCCAGGTGAAACGCCAGGCCTTCCGCCTCCAGGATTTTCTGGAGTTCGGTGGCGACTTCAGGATCCTCGCGCGGAACGATCTGCCCCGAATTGTGAATCACGGTCACGCGGCTGCCGAATCGGCGGAACATCTGGCCGAATTCCAGGCCGATGTATCCTCCGCCCAGCACGATCAGGTGCTCGGGGATTTCAGCCAGGTCCATGATGGTTTCGTTGGTCAGAAATTTGACCGATTCCAAGCCGGGAATTTTCGGGATGCGCGGGCGGCCGCCGGTGTTGATGAAAATCTTTTCCGATTCCAACAGATCGTCGCCGACGCGCACCTGGTGCGGGCCGGTGAAACGCGCATGACCTTTGTATATTTTAATGGTTTCGCGGCGATCCATTTGTTCTTGTTTTCGTGTGCGGAAATCCAGGACGACTTTGTCTTTCTGCGCGACGATCGAGGGGAGATCGGCGGCTACATTTTCGGCGCGCACGCCCCAGTGGGCCGCGTTTCGCGCATAGTAGGCGATTTGCGCTCGATGAACCATGACTTTGGTGGGCGTGCAGCCGGTGTTGATGCACGTGCCACCGAGATGGGATTTTTCGGCCAGCGCGACGCGCCAACCGAGGTCGGCGAGACGCTGGATCAGCGGATTTCCCGCTTGCCCGGAACCGATGATGATGGCGTCATATTTCATGAAAGCGCGCTCCAGATCGGATGAACTCGAGGACGATACTTATTCCATGTTCCGGTGAATTGCGCAAGGAAGCCGGGTAGCACAGCCACTTCTGGCTGTGTGGTTTTGGCGATCACAACCAGTCCGGTGGCCCTACCACAGTCTACAAAACCGCACAGCCAGAAGTGGCTGTGCTACTAAAGTCTGCCCGAGGAACGACTGCTCGAAGGGCATCTCGAGATGAAACTACTCAATCACGAGCAACAGATCTTTCGCCTCGACTTTGTCGCCGACGCTCGCCAGTTTCTTCGTGACTTTTCCGTCGACGGGAGCATACACGGTGGATTGCATCTTCATGGCTTCGAGGACCAGGAGGCGGTCGCCTTTTTTCACCTGTTCGCCCAGTTCCACGACGATGCTGGAGATCGCGCCGGGAATGGGCGAGCCTACCTGGCCGGGCATCGGCGGGATCGGCTTTGGGGCGCACCTGAACGGTGGCTTGCAGGGAATGGTCGCGGACCTCGGCTTCGCGCGGCTGTCCGTTCAACTCAAAAAAGATGGTGCGCGTGCCGTCCGGATGCGGGTCGCTCACCGTGAGCAATTTCACGACCAGCGTTTTTCCCGGCTCGAGCTCGACGGCGATTTCCTGGCCGCGGTCCAGTCCGTAAAAGAATTGGGGCGTGGGCAGGCTTTCGAGTTCGCCGTAGGCCGAGCGCGCTTTGGCGAATTTCAGGAACACTTCCGGGTACATCAAATAACTCATCAGGTCGGTGCCGGAAATTCTCTGCTGGATTTTCGTTTCAACATCCGACCGGGTCTTCGGAAAATCGACGGGGGCAAGGTGCTCGCCCGGCCGGCCGGATTGCGGCTTGGCTCCGCGTAAAATTACGGATTGAATTTTCGGCGGCCAGCCGCCCTCGGGCTCTCCGAGAGCGCCGGCAAACATTTCCACGACGGAATTCGGCAGCGTCAGGTTGTGGTCCGGGCCGAGGCGTTCCAGATCTTTCACCGTCATGTCGTGGCTGACCAGGAAAATCGCCATGTCGCCGACGACTTTGCTCGAGGGCGTGACTTTGACGATGTCGCCGAACGCGAAATTCACTTCCGCGTAGGTGTGCGCAAGTTCCTGCCAGCGCGCGCCGAGGCCCATGGATTCTGCCTGCTCGCGGAGATTGGTGTATTGCCCGCCGGGCATTTCGTGGATGTAGACTTCCGCGGTGCCGGCCGGAGGCGCGTTGTCGAAGGGGCGATACCACGTGCGCACGGTTTCCCAATAGTCGGCGCAGGCGTTCAGCGCGTCGAGGTCGAGCCCGGTGTCTCTTTCCGTGTGCTGAAGCGCGGCGACCACGGAATTCAGATTCGGCTGGCTGGTTGTGCCGCTCATCGAAGCGATGGCGCCATCGGCGGCGTCCACGCCGGCCTCGGCGGCTTTCAAGATCGAGGCTGCGTTCAAGCCGCTGGTGTCATGCGTGTGGAAATGCAGGGGCAGGCCCACTTCCTCGCTTAGGGCGGTGAACAGGCGCTCGGCGGCGTACGGCCTGCACACGCCGGCCATGTCCTTGATGCACAGGATGTGCGCGCCCATCTTTTCCAGTTCTTTGCCGAGGCGAATGTAATATTGCAGCGGATATTTTTCGCGCCTGGGATCGAGAATGTCGCCGGTGTAACAGATGGAAGCCTCGCAAACCTTGTTCGTTTTGCGGATGGATTCGATCGACTGCTTCATATTCGGCAGCCAATTGAGCGCGTCGAAAACGCGGAAGATGTCGATGCCCTGCGCGGCGGACTCCAGGATGAAGGCCTCGACCGCATTATCCGGATAGGCCGAATAGCCGACGCCGTTTGACGCGCGGAACAGCATCTGAAAACAGATATTGGGAATGGCTTCGCGGAGCAAGCGCAGGCGCGTCCAGGGATCTTCCAGAAGAAAACGCAACGCCACGTCAAACGTCGCGCCGCCCCACATTTCCAGGCTGTAGAGGCCCGAGAGCCTGTGGGCGACGAAATTGGAGATCGCGGCCATGTCGTAGGTGCGCACGCGCGTGGCCATCAGGGATTGGTGCGCGTCGCGGAACGTCGTGTCCGTGATCAGCAGGCGCTTCTGCGAGCGCGTCCACTCCGCGAATTTTTCCGGGCCGAGTTTTTCCAGCAACTGCTTGGTGCCCTCGGGCGGCTTGCCCGGGATGTGCTCCGGGATGGGCGCGGGGCGGATCGACTGCGGCCTGGGCTTTCCGGCGACCTCGGGATTTCCGTTCACGATCACTTCGCCGAGATAATTCAGCAGGCGCGTGGCGCGGTCTTTCAGCGGCGCGAACTGAAAAAGCTCGGGAGTTTCGGCGAGGAAGGAAGTGGTCACGCCGCCGGCCTGGAATCGTTCGTGGTTCACGACGTTCACCAGGAACGGGATGTTGGTCTTCACGCCGCGGATGCGGAATTCGCGCAGGCAGCGGTCCATGCGGCGGCAGGCTTGCGGAAATTCGCGGCCCCAGGCGGTGACCTTCACCAGCAGCGAATCGTAATACGGCGTGATGACCGCGCCGCCGTAGGCGGAAGCTCCGTCCAGGCGAATGCCGAATCCGGCGGGAGAGCGGTAGGTTTGAATTTTTCCGTAGTCCGGAAGGAATCCGTTCGCGGGATCTTCGGTCGTGACGCGGCACTGCAGCGCGTAGCCGTGCAGCGAAATATCTTTTTGGTGCGGCAGATTCATCTCCGGGCCATGCAGCTCGAAGCCTTGCGCGATCTGAATCTGCGATTGCACGATGTCGATTCCCGTCACCATTTCGGTGACGGTGTGCTCGACCTGCACGCGCGGGTTCACTTCGATGAAATACCATTCGCCCGAATCGGCATCGACCAGGAATTCGACGGTGGCCGCGCTGTAATATTTCGATTCGCGCGCCAGGGCCACGGCGGCGTTGCACAGTCCGGTGCGAATCTTGTGGTCGAGATTCACGGCCGGGGCGACTTCCACTACTTTCTGATTTCTGCGCTGCACCGAGCAGTCGCGTTCGTGCAGATGCAGAACGTTTCCGTGGCGGTCGGCCAGGATTTGCACTTCGATGTGGCGCGCGCGGCGGATGTACCGCTCCAGAAACACGGCGTCGTTGCCAAACGACGCGCCCGCTTCCGCGCGCGCTTCCTGCAGGCCCGACTGCAGCGCCTGCGCATTTGGCACCACGCGCATGCCGCGCCCGCCGCCGCCGAATGCCGCCTTCACCATCAGCGGATATCCGATTTTGTCCGCGATGGCTCTGGGCGTCGTCGTTTTTCGTTACGGGTTCTTCGGTGCCGGGGATTACGGGGAGTCCCGCTTTCTGCGCGAGTTTCCGCGCAGCCGTCTTATCGCCCAGCAGGTCCAGCAAATCCGCGCTGGGGCCGATGAAGGTGATGCCCATGACTTCGCAGGCGCGAGGCAGCGCCGGATTTTCGGAAAGAAAACCGTAGCCGGGATGAATGGCGTCGACGCCGCGCTCCTTGGCTAGCGACACGATCCCGTCGACGTCGAGATACGCCTGCACGGGCCCTTTGCCTTCGCCGATCAGGTAGGCTTCGTCGGCCTTGAAGCGGTGCAGGCTCAGGCGATCTTCGTCCGAGTACACGGCGACGGTGCGAATTTTCAGTTCGTTTGCGGCGCGGAGAATGCGGATGGCGATTTCGCCGCGGTTCAGGGCCAGCAGCTTCTTGATTGTGGGCATCGGTGAACGAGTCCTTGAATGTCCGCGCGTAAATCGTGCATCGCAAAAATCGGATGTCGCGCCGCTGTCCTACATCCTGGTAGGGGGTTTGCGAACGGCCCGGTTGGCCTGCCCGCAATTCGAGAGGCCCGCATGTTTCAGGATGAAAGGCGGGCGAGGTACGAGAACATCGGAGTTCCAGACCACGCCGGCCGCCCGGGCATTATAGCGCGAACCTGCGCGGGGCAAGATTGCAGAAAGTAATCCGGGGAATTCGCAATTCCGTTATTGCGCGCGGGCCTGTTGGCGCTCCTCGACCTGCTTTTTCAGGGCCTGCAATTCCTCGGGAGTGCGGAAGGTCATGCGAGCCACTTTGCGCGTCCGGGAATAGGGGACGATGACCTGCATCGCGCCGTTGCGCTCCAGCAGAGAGAAGTAGCGGGTCTCGGCGCCAAGCGTGGGGAGCTGGAACTCGGTCCATTTCGATGTGGCGGGATCGAAGCGCAGAACTTCGTCGGCATTCATCAGGTTCGTCCAGACGTTATGGTGGCTGTCGATTTGCGCCTGGTAGGGCTGCTGCGTTTCGGGATTTGGCAAGGGCACGATCGTCGCTTTTTCCGTGCGGATGTCGATTTTGGCAAGGTTGCCGCCCCACCAGTCGCAGACCCAGACGGTGTCGCCGGTTTTATCCGCGCCCATGCGGCGCGGGCCCTCGGTCCAGGGGACGCCGGCATCGAACGAAGAGCCGCTCATGGAAAAAACTTTTTGCTGTTCGGGCGAGTACATCTCTTTTTGCCCCGGCACCGGAGGCAGGCGGACTTCCATGGACCTGCCGGTTTCGATATCGCTGTGGCCGACGATGTCGACATTCATTTCGCCCCACCAACCGTTGCCCTGGCTGTCGCCGGTAAGTCCGTAGGTCATGCCTTCGCCGTCGGCAGTCATGTAGGACTTGGACTTGAATTCGGTGAACTGGCGCGTCTCGGGATCGAAGCGCAGCGCGCCGGTTCCCGACGTCACCCAGATTTTTCCCTTGCCGTCGACATCGAGGCTGGTGGCGACCTGAGTCGGGGGAGTCATTCCTTTCGGCGTGGTGAAGACTTCGACTTTCTCAGTGACCGGATCCAGGCGTCCGAGAGCGTTTTGCGCCGTGCCGTTCATGTTGATGTTGAACCAGAGAATTCCCTGCGCGTCCCGGACGATTCCGTGGCCCACGGCGGCATTGCCGCGGGCGTCGGGGATCTTGATGTAGCGGACTTCGCCGGTCTTCGCGTCGATTCGGCCGACGGAAATCGCGCGGCTGGAAACGTTATTCGAGTACCAGATGTTTCCGTTGAAATCGGCCTGCGCGTCATGCACGCCGTGGCTGCCGTTGAGTGCAGAGGGAGTTCCGAGCGACCAGTCGCTGCCATTGTTGGTGGGATATTGGGTGTCGTAGCCGATGCTTTGGTCCAGGGGAACGTCGTATTCGGTGAAGACCACGCGCGCGGCTTCTCCCGTGGGGCGCGGGCGGACCTTGAAATTCATGGCGGAGGGACCCGGCCCGCGGACTTTGGCGAGATAGGCCGCCAATTCCGGCTTGAAATATTCGATGATCGGCTGGGGCGGGGAGTCTTCGCCATTGTAGTTTCCGCTGACGGTGAAATCGCGCATAGCATTCATGATGGCAATCCAGCCGTCGGCGTCAAAGCGGTTCTGCAGGATGTAATTGGGCTGGTGGCAACTGGTGCAGGTGTTGCGGAACAGACGCTTCATGCGGCGGTCTTCCGGCGTGGCCTCGGGCAAGGACGCGAGGATCTGGTCTCCGGTGAGTTGGCGCTCGAAATCCTGCAGCGGTTTCAGCGTGAAATTCTGGTGCAGGGTGGCGGTGAGATCGACGTCGGCGCGGGCGGTCTCAAACGTGTCGGCCTGGGCCCAGACCTGGTATTTTCCGGCGTCCATGGCGGGAAAATAGTAGTTGCCCTGCTGATCGGTGAAGACCGTTGTGGTGATGCTCCGCCCGGCCATTTTGGCGGAGACGGTCACACCGCCCAAATTCTCGCCCGAAGCGGATTGGATCGTGCCGGTGAGCAGCGCGCCGTTTGGCGCCGCGTGAATTCCCTTTGTGGCGTATGGCGCCAAGGCCAGCGCCGCCAGAGCAAATGCAATCGTGGCCAATCTGAATGTTCGACGCGCGAATTTCATGGCTCCTCCCGCTCAAACGGATTCGATCTTATTCACTGCGGGCTCCAAGTAGAGCCCGCACCCGGGATTTAATCCATCACGTTTGTGTCGCCCGAGGCCGGCGTGTTGCGCTTTACGGGACGCGACACGGTCTTCAAGTATTCCACAATCGCGTCGATTTCCGCGGCTGCCAGGCCGTATTTGAAACCGGGCATTTTCCCCTTCGATCCGTTGGTAATAAATTCGCGCATGGCGTCTTCGTTGCCTGCGATCAGCTCTTTGTACAAAATGGGGCCGTAGCGATTCGCTCCCGGAGTCGATTCGGTGTGGCACACGGCGCAGCGCTGCTGAAACAGGCGGCGCCCTAACATCTGCGTGTCGTTCAATATGGCGGGCATTGGCGCGGCAGTTGCGGCGGCAGAATCGGGTTTGGCCTGCTGAGCGCTGATCGCCAGGGGAAACGCGGCCAGCGCACAAATCAATATCAGCGCCCCAATTCTCATTGCCGCCTCTCGAAAATAAATTCCATTTTTGCGGGCTCGGTTTCGATTAGATCGTACCAGGAATTTTCATAAGGCAACTGCGCCAAATCGTCGCACACCCATAAAACCAATTCAATCTCAATATTGTGCCGAATCACCGTCCGAAATTCTGACCCCTGCGAACTCTAAGGAGGGATGCCTCTTAGCCCTATGAGATTGATCCGTGCAAGGCGGTAGATTACACTCGGGCCGGTGGCGCAGGCAGCAGGCGAGCCGCAGCAATCAACCCATTTCCAGCAAAGAAGGTAACCAGACCATGAATCGACGCGATTTTTCGAAGTTTGTTCTGACCGGAGGAGCCGCGCTGCTGGCTCCGGGCGCCGCGTTAAGCGCTGCGGCAGGCGATCCCGCGCCGCAGCAGAATCCGGCCGACAAGTTCGACCTGCTGATCGAAGGCGGCACGGTCATCGATCCGGGACAAAATCTGAACGGGGCGATGGACGTGGCCATCCACCAGGGCAAGATTCTGGAAGTCTCCAAAAACATCGCCAAGGACCGCGCCGCGAAAATCGTCGCGGCCAAGGATCGGATCGTCACGCCGGGATTTATCGACATTCATGCGCACTGTTACGACGGCCTGGGGATCGGCATGAACGCGGACCGCTCCTGCCTGGGGCGCGGCGTGACCACCATGGTGGATGCGGGCTCGGCCGGGTACGTGGCGTTTCCGAATTTCCGGAAGTACATCATCAATGCGTCGACTACGCGGATCGCCGCGCTGGTTCATATCAACGCCATCGGAACCATGATGTTCGACGGCGGCATGGCGAATCTTGTCCTGGGTCGATCCCAAGCTGACCGCCAAGATGGCCGTCGACAACAGGCCCGTCGCCGTGGGAATTAAAATCCAGTTGAGCAAGGCCATCACGGGCGCGAACGACATGGAGGGGCTGCGGCGCGCGATCGAAGCCGGGAAAATCGCCGGACTGCCGGTCATGGTACATATCGACGAGCCCTATTCCCCGCTGCCGGACATTTTGAATCTCCTACGCAAGGGCGACGTGTTCACGCACTGCTACAACAACCACACGCACGGCATTCTGGACG
The DNA here is from genome assembly GCA_963779275.1 of Terriglobia bacterium. GTDB lineage: Bacteria > Acidobacteriota > Terriglobia > Acidiferrales > UBA7541 > Palsa-360. The sequence goes on along the minus strand of CAVZXL010000007.1, from coordinate 27,525 downwards.
CCAACGGAAAAATCATTCCGGAAGCGAAAGAAGCCCGCGCGCGCGGCGTGATTTTCGATCCCGCGCAGGGGCAAACGCATTTGAGCTTCGACGTGGCCGAGAAGTGCCTGCAGCAGGATTTCCTGCCCGACACGATCAGCACGGACCTGACCGCTGTGACCGTGGAACGGCGCGTGTTCGACTTGCCGACGATGGTGGGAAAATTCCTTGCGCTGGGCATTCCGCTGGAAAAGGCGATCGGGATGGTGACGGCCAACGCGGCGCGGGTGTTCGATTACGGCGTGCAGATCGGCTCCCTGCGGCCCGGCAGTGAAGCCGACATCAGCATCTTCGAGCTGCGCGACGGGAAATTCGATTTCGAGGATAGCGACGGCGTGAAACGTACCGGGCGGCAGGCGCTATGGAACAAGGCGGTGGTGCGGCGCGGGCAGGTGATTGTGAACGCGGTATAAGAGCAATAAACGAGGCGGTCACGCCAAGATTCGAAAAATTCATTGTGCGGGGAAAAGTTTATGAAAGTGGGAGTCGCGGGACAAGGCGCATTCGGCCAGAAGCATCTGGACGCGCTGGCCAAGATACCGGGCATCGAGGTGATCACACTGACCGGCGGAAACCAGGCCGCCACCGAGGAAGTGGCGCGGAAATATAAAATCCCTCACTGGACCGGAAATCTCGCGGAAAGCCTGAAGCAGTCGGGCCTGGAAGCGATGATTCTGGCGACGCCCACGGGAATGCACGCGGAGCAGGGCGTGCAATGCATGCGCGCCGGCAAGCACGTGGAAATCGAGATTCCGATCGCGGACACGCTGACCGATTCCGAGCGCCTGGTGCAAACGCAAAAAGAAACCGGCGTCATCTGCATGGGCGGGCACACGCGGCGATTCAATCCCAGCCACCAATACGTTCACAAAAAAATCAAGGCCGAAGGGCTGAAGATTCAGCAAATGAACGTGCAGACGTATTTCTTCCGGCGCACGAACATGAACGCGGCGGGAAAACCGAGAAGCTGGACCGATCACCTGCTGTGGCACCACGCCTGCCACACGGTGGATCTGTTTCAATATCAGACGGGCGAGCTAGTTTCCGAGTGTTATGCCGTGCAGGGACCGATGCATCCGGAACTAAAAATCGCGATGGACATGGGCATCGTGCTGAAGACGCCGTCGGGAAAAATCTTGACGCTCTCATTATCGTTCAATAACAAAGGCCCGCTGGGCACGTTTTTCCGGTACATCTGCGACAACGGCACGTACGTCGCGCGCTACGACGACCTGGAAGACGGGGATGGAAACAGGATCGACCTGTCCCAGGTGGACGTGTCGATGAACGGGATCGAGCTGCAGGACCGCGAGTTTTTCGCCGCGATAAAAGAAAAGCGCGAGCCCAACGCAAGCGTCGCGCAATGTTTCACGCGCCATGCAGGTGCTGGACCGGATCGAAAAATTCCTCAACTCGGCGGCAAAGGCTTCGGCCTAAAGTTGGCCTCTTTTGCGTGCAAATATACGCCCGGCCTGATTTGGCGGACGATGTGATCGGAAACACAATCGTATGGTGGCTGCGTCACGGCGTTGACAAATTTCCCGGGTTAGTTTGAAGGCGTGAAATCGGGGCCATGGCCGCCAAAGCATCCCCGGGCGGCATGGCCCGATCTACCTGGAGGTGCGGTATGTGGAGCGTGCAGAAGATTCTTCTTCCCGTCGATTTTCAGGACGCCTCGAAGACCGTGGCGCATCAAGCTGCGATGCTCGCGCGCCACTTCCAATCTGAAATCGTGATGCTGCACGTTGTAACGCCTCTGAGCTATTCCGCCGGCATGATCGAAGGCGGCTACGTGCCCTCGAATTTAGGCGATCTATACAACGAACTTCTCCGAACCGCCCAGAAAAGTCTGGATTCCTTATTAGGGCCGGAACTGGAGGGGCTGTCCGTGAAGCGGGTGCTGATCGAGGGCGACCCGGCCACGACCATTGTGCAAACCGCCCGTGACGAAAAAACGGGCTTGATCGCGATGCCAACACACGGATATGGCACTTTCCGGCGCTTTCTTCTGGGTTCGGTCACGGCCAAAGTGCTGCACGACAGCGAATGCCCGGTGTGGACCGGCGCGCATCTGGAGGAAGAGCCCAAGCGAGAGTTCGCCATCCGCAATGTTCTTTGCGGGATCGACCTGGACGCGCACAGCCGCAAAACACTGGAATGGGCCGCGCAACTAGCGAGCCAATTTGGCGCCCGCCTCACGCTCGCGCATATCACTCCGCAGGCGGAAGTGTATGGACCCGACGGATTCGACTTTGGTCCCGATTGGAAGCAGAAACTTGCGAGCTCCTCAACCCAGTCCATCGCGAAGCTGCAACGGGACGCGAGCACGAAGGCCGAAGTCATTATCGAAAGCGGCGACGCAGCGAAGGTTCTGGACCAGGTGGGAAGGCAAATCAAGGCGGATGTGCTGGTGATCGGCCGCCCATCCCACGGCCGCTTGCGGGCCACCGGCTATGGGATTATTCGCGAATCGCATGTCCCTGTCCTCAGCGTGTGATTTCTATTAATGCGCCGGCACACTATTTCGCGCCTGGAACGTAGATCCTATCCACGGTGATGAGCTCCGCACCACGCACTTCCGTTCCCAGCCGGATGGCTTGATAGTTCGCATTCTTTCCGGGATTGGCCGCAAGCGTGATCCTATACTGGTGATTCAAGCGCTCCGCAAACTGGTCCAGATAGGGGCTGAACGAAACCGCCGGCATCAGGCCCTGAACGTATGATTCGCCTCCGGTTTGTTCGGCCAGCTGCGAGAGGTTGTTTTGCCCCCAATTGATCCGAAACATGCTGTGGGCGTAGTGCCCTATTCCCGGAGCATAAATGGCGTACACCTGAATTCCGGCTCGCTGCGCGCGCTGCACGGCCGCGTCCAGGTACGGAGGATCGAAGCCGGATTGCCACTGGTCGATTCCGTTGGAAATCATCAGCACTGCGTGGCGATTCGGGCTTTCCGGCCAGCGCTTGGCCAGGTCCGAGAGCGACAGATAGGGACTTCCCATGGCCATGCCTTCGCCGGGAGTCAGGCGCAGGGCCTTGCCGGCCAGTGCGTGATCGGGGGTTAAATTCTGGGCAATTTCCACGGTCCCGTTCCGCATGTAGCCGACACCTAACGTTGTGGTTGAAGGTTGCGCGGACATGAACCGGCGCAGGTCGTCGAATTGCAGCGCGACATTTTGGTCGACCGACTCGTCGATGAGGATGAACAGCTCAAGTCCCGCCTTGTCTCCGCGCAAAGGAACCCAATCGGTGACGGTGGCGCGCTTGCCGCTCAGGAATGCGCGCACGTCCTGGCGCTGGATCTCGGGCACTTCTTTTCCGTACTTGGCCTCTACGGACACGACCGTGGATACCGGGACGGTCCCGGCAGCAGGAGTCTGCGGAGACGCCCAGGATGCGAGAGCGAATCCGATTCCGAGGAGCGAGATGCAAAAGGTCACCCGCCTGAAGTTTCGTGTGTTCACGATGTTCCCCTTTCCGCTTCCATATCAGGGCCGAGCGCCCATATGTCGAGTGATGCTGAATTCACCCGCAAAGTCGCCTCGATTCGCGGAAGCCGCACCACATATATCCCACGACATATTCTGCATCCAACAGGGGCCCCGGCGTATGTGCTTCACGTCACATACAACGACGTTGGGGCTCACATACTGGCTGACGGTAGTGACGGAGAATGATATAGCGCGCGGTCAAGAAGAGTTTGTAACAGCTGGAGGACGCGATGAAACCGATTCTTACCGTTAATTTTTCGGAAATTCGCATGGGAGACGTGGCGCGCGTGGGAGGCAAGAACGCCTCGCTTGGAGAGATGTTCCGCGCATTGAAAACAAAGGGGGTTGGGCGTCCTCGATGGATTCGCCATTACTACCGATGGCTACTGGCGCCTTCTGGAAGAGCAGGGGTTGCGCGGAAAACTCGAGGAGATTTTCTCGAATCTGGATCCCGAGAATCTGGAGCAGCTTGCGGCAAAAGGCCATGAGGCGCGGGGAAAGATTCTGGAAACGGCGTTGCCCGAAGACCTTCAATCCGCTGTTCGCGAGTCCTATCGAGCGCTGGCGGGACGATTGGGGCGCGAGGCCGAACTGGCGGTGAGGTCCTCGGCCAGCGCGGAAGACTTGCCGGAAGCGTCGTTCGCGGGCGCAGCCGAGACTTTTCTGAACGTGCGCGGCGAAGAGGCGCTGCTGCGCGCCGTGCACCAATGCTTTGCCTCGCTATTCACGGACCGCGCCATCAGCTATCGAGCACGGCAGGGCTACTCGCAACTGAAAGTGGCGCTTTCGGTCGGGGTGATGCCCATGGTGAGGTCGGACCTGGCATCGTCCGGCGTGATTTTTACGCTGGACACCGAATCGGGTTTTCGCGACGTGGTGACCATCACCGGCTCATACGGTTTGGGAGAACTTGTCGTGCAGGGCGTGGTTACGCCGGACGAATGGCTGGTCTTCAAACCGACGCTGCTGGCAGGATACGAATCCATCGTCGGGCGGCAACTGGGCTCGAAGGAAGTCCGCATGGTTTACGCCGCCGGCACGCGCTCGACGCGCAGCGAAGCGACTTCCGCGCAGGATCGCGCACGATATTGCCTTACGGACGCGGAGGTTCTGCAACTGGCGCGCTGGGCCTGCATTATCGAACAGCACTATTCGGAAATCGCGGGGCACCCGCAGCCGATGGATATCGAATGGGCGAAGGACGGCTTGAGCGGGGAGATGTTTATCGTGCAAGCGCGCCCGGAAACCGTGCACTCCGCGAAAAGCCTGCTGGCCACTGCGGAGGTGTATCACTTGAAGGGAAAGCCCGGCATCCCACTCGTCGTGGGCCAGGCAGTGGGAGAAAAGATCGGGGCGGGCCGCGCTCATGTGGTTCTGGACGTGAGCAAATTGCAAGAAGTGCAGCAAGGGGAAGTACTGGTCGCTCGGAATACGGATCCGGATTGGGAGCCGGTGATGCGGCGGGTGGCCGCGATCATTACCGATCAAGGGGGACGCACAGCACATGCCGCGATCGTTTCCCGCGAGTTTGGGATCCCGTGCATTGTGGGAACCGGCGACGCGACGCAGGTCCTTACGACCGGCCGGGAAGTAACAGTCTGCTGCGCGGAAGGCAGCGACGGCCATGTGTACGATGGGTGTTTGCCGTTTGAAATCGAACATGTGGAAGCGAATGCGGTTCCCACAACGCGCACCAAGGTCATGCTGATCCTGGGCGATCCGGACCAGGCGTTTCATCTGGCCGCGATCCCGAATCAGGGCGTGGGCCTGGCGCGCATGGAGTTCATCATCACCAACCACATCGGCATCCACCCGATGGCGCTCGCACAGTTCCCGAATCTGAAAGACGCAAAGGCCGTGAATGAAATTCGCAGCCGGATCGCGGGAGAGGATCCCAAGGAGTTTTTCATTCGGCGGCTGAGCGAAGGCGTGGCCAGAATTGCCGCGGCGTTTTATCCCAAGCCGGTGATCGTGCGCATGAGCGACTTCAAGACCAATGAGTATGTGCGATTGCTGGGCGGCGCGGAGTTTGAACCTGCGGAAGAAAACCCCATGATCGGATTTCGCGGAGCATCGCGCTATTACGACCCGCGCTACGCGGCGGGCTTTGCTCTGGAATGCGCGGCGCTGGCGCGCGTACGCAACGCCATGGGCCTGACGAATCTGAAAGCGATGATTCCCTTCTGCCGCACCGTCGAGGAAGCGAAAAACGTGATCGCGCAGATGGCCCTGCACGGGTTGCGGCAAGGCGACAACGGACTGGAAATCTACGCCATGTGCGAAATCCCCGCCAACGTCATCCTAGCCGACGAGTTCCTGAAGATCTTTGACGGGTATTCCATCGGTTCAAACGACCTGACGCAGCTTACGCTGGGGCTGGACCGCGACTCGGCTACCGTGGCTCATCTGTTCGACGAAAACAATGAAGCGGTGCTCAGAATGATTGCGCTCGCGATCCGCTCGGCGCAGGAGGCGAAGAAGCCCATCGGCATTTGCGGGCAGGCGCCTTCGGATTTTCCGGAATTCGCCGAATGGCTGGTGACGCAGGGCATCGACTCGATCTCGCTGAATCCCGATACGGCCATCAAGACGGCTTTGCGCGTGGCGGCTTCTGAAAAACGCCTCGGCGAGAAGGTGCTGGTGAAAGCCGGGTGATTCAGGCCCACCGGTTCGGCGTGTATGCCGCGTGTTTGGACCGGTTTTGTAACGATTAGCGAATGCGGGACGCAGCTCATAGTAAAATAGCGGAGAACCGCAGAATTCGGCTTGGGGCCTTGCGACAAGGGCTGGGAAAGAGTCACACAACGCGGATAAGTTCAACATTTTTCCAGGGACAAGGTGGGGTCAAACGTTTCCACATTCAGCGGGTCTGCTACTTAGGGCTCGTAATTCTGTTGGCCGTCGGCTGCGAGCGGGGCTCGGGCAAGGTTCCGGGATCGGGCTCAATCCTCGGCACTGCAAAGGCCGCGGCCGATTCCGGACATCAACCGCTCAGCGGCGAACGGCGCGGCTTTTTTGCATGATCTTCTGAATGCGACCGTCGCTTCCCGAATTTCGGCCTCCCGGGTCCGAGAAATTTCGGACGGAACTGAAGGAATTTTACGCGGCGTTCCCCAACACGTTGCCGTGGATACGGGATTCCAGGCCAACTCCCCAGGCGCAGGCGATCCTGCTGTTACTGGAGAGCGCGGAAACCAAAGGACTCAGAGCCGAGGATTACGATGGCCCCGCATGGAGCGGACGCGGCCGCCGCGCTGGAACAACCGGCGTCGCGAGGACCGATCTTGTCCGGTTCGATTTCGATTTGACGGTTGCGGCCATGAGATACGTCTCGGACCTGCACATCGGCCGTATCAATCCGCGCCAATACCACTTCGGGCTCGATATCGACGGGCATGATTTCGACCTGTCCGAATTCCTGCGGCAAGATATGGTTGAGGCCCGCGACATCAGCGCGGTCGTCGAAACGATCGAGCCGCCATTTCCGGCGTATCGCCGGACCAGAACCGCGCTCAACATTTATCTGGAATTTGCGCGCCAGGACGACGGCGAACGCCTGGCCGCGCCGGCCAAGCCGGTCCGGCCCGGGCGAGAATTACGCCGGCGCGCCCCGGCTGGCGAAACTGTTGCGCCTCTTGGGAGATCTTCCGGAGCAGGATCAGCCTACGTCCCCAGAAACGATTTATGGCGGCGAACTTGTCGGCGCGGTGAAACATTTTCAGCAGCGCCACGGGCTCGATCCGAGCGGCCAAATCGATGCGCCCACGGTCAAGCAGCTCAATACCCCGCTCGCAGCAGCGCGTGATGCAACTCCAGCTCACCCTGGAGCGGTGGCGATGGTTGCCGCATGCGTTTGCGCGGCCGCCGATCGTCGTAAATATTCCCGCGTTTCGCGTCTACGCCGCGAACGAAGAGTATAAGGCGGCCTTTTCCATGAAAGTGGTTGTCGGCCGGGCGTATCAGCACAAGACTCCCGTTTTTGCGAGCCTGATGCGGTCGGTAATCTTCCGGCCTTATTGGAATGTGCCGCTCAGCATTCAGCAACATGAGCTTGTGCCGGATATTGAGAAAGATTCCTCCTACCTTGAGCAAAATGCCTACGAAATCGTGGACCGCCGCGGAAACGTGATCAGCGATGGCGCGATGGATGACGACCTCCTGGAAAAACTCCGGTCGGGAAAGCTGGCCATCCGCCAAAAACCGGGACCGGACAACGCACTGGGACTCATAAAATTCGAGTTCCCGAATCAATACGACGTTTACATGCATGACACGCCGGCCAAGTCTTTGTTTTCCAGATCGCGGCGGGATTTCAGCCACGGGTGCATCCGCGTGGAAGACGCAGTAACGCTGGCTGCATGGGTTCTGAGGGACGATCCAGAATGGACGGTGGAAAAGATCCACGACGCCATGAACGGCGAGGAAAGGATGGAAGTAAAAATCCAGAATCCCGTGCCGGTGCTGATTCTATACGGCACAGCCGTTGCCCAGGAAAATGGCGAAGTCGATTTCTACAACGATATCTACGGGTACGATGCGGAACTGGAACGCGCGTTAACGCAGGGCTACATTGACCGCAACTAGAGGCTCACGAACCTAGGGATTCCCATTGCCCTTTACCACCAGCGAATGCGGCCCACATCCACGTGAACGAATTGAGATTTCGGATAAAAGCCCACTCCCCCGCGGTGCAGCGCCAGGGCGGCGTTGCGCAATTGCAAGGTGGGAACTCCGGGGATGCGAATGTCGATGGCTTTGCCTTCCATGTGCTGGCTATGGGAAGCGACGCCCGAAGTGGTGCGGCGCAGAAATTCATTGCTCCACGGGGTGCGATAGCCGCACACGATGTTGATTTCCGCGTCGCTCTTGCCGACCGACGCGGTCAAATCGTGAAGCAAATCGAACAGGCGCGGATCGAGTTCCCGCTCATCTCCGGTGCGGTGATCGCGCAGGAATTGGTCCAAACGATTGACGGCATCGGGAATATAAACGTCGCCCATCCTGTATACGATGTCGATGCGCTCGAGGGTGTGCGTCTCGAACAGCCGCAGCCGGTAGACGCGTTGCGGACCGATCTCGGCCTTCGCGGTCTGGAATGTGGTGGAATAAAACCCAAGCGTCAAAACAGAAGCAAAAAGCGCGCGCAATGCGATTTTTTTCAGCGTCACCGATCACCCGCAATCATAGCCTCTTGCGGGAGAACAGCTTCCCGCAACAGCGCCGGATTTCGCATCCTCGCGTGACTCGCGTCACGATCGGAGGCGCTGGATACAACTTTGATATTATACACGAAATAGCGGAACTCCTTCGCCGAAAATGTTCTTCAAGCTCCCGGTTTCCCTTCTCGGCAGCGGCCGTCTTGAACAGTAATCTCCTGCTTTCCGCCTAACCTTTCCGGTGTTTGAAAAACTCCACTTGTCGGAGCCGCTTCTTCGCCTCGTCCAGAGTCTTGTACGGCCCTCCCAGATTCCTGCCCTTGCTGGAAACCACTTGATAGCCGCCTCTTTTTTTGATGATCATGGCCTTCCTCCTGTTGCCTCGCCGCCTTCCGAGTTGTTCGGGCAACGAAAAGTGGCCGGCAAACCACGACGCTGCAAGTTCCGCCACTTGCGCGAGCGCCTCTTCTTCCTCAAACAGATGCGTGGCGCCGGGAATAATTTCGAGCCGCTTGTCCCGGCAGCCGAGATCGTTGAGCGCGATGCGGTTCCAGGAGAGCACGGGCTCGTCATTGCCGCCCACGATCAGCAGCGTGGGCGCTTGCACCAAACGCAGCGCCTCACCCGCAAGATCGGGCCTGCCACCGCGGGAAACGACCGCTGAAATTGCGTCGGGAAGCTGGGCAGCGGCCGCCAGCGCTGCGGCGGCGCCCGTGCTGGCGCCGAAGTAACCGAGACGCAGACCGAATGACTCCGATTCGCTCTCGACCCAGTGGGTCACGTTGACGAGGCGCTTGGCCAGCAGACGAATATCGAAGCGCAATTGCCCTGTCCTATCGTCAAAGGCTTCTTCCTCCGGCGTGAGCAAATCGAACAGCAGCGTGCCGACGCTCTGGGATTGCAGCTCCGCCGCGACGTAGCGATTGCGCGGGCTCAGCCGGCTGCTGCCGCTTCCGTGGGCGAAAATAGCGATGCCGGACGCGTCTTTGGGAACGCACAACGTCCCGCGCAGCGTGACCTTGGTTAACCCGATAGAAACTTCGCGCTCGCTGCCAGTTCGTCTTTTCGTTGCGTGGACAACCATGAGACCTCTCCTGCCGTTGCCGGCGAACCGTCTCTCAAATGGAATTGTTTGCCGGCTCTTGCGCGTTGCGGTGAAGCAGATCCGTTACTTCCTCGTCCGACACTTGCGAGAAATCCTCGTAAAATTCGCCGATGGCGTGAAAGAATGTCGGCATCTGCACGCAGACCAGATCGTCCAGCTGAGGCCTGAGGCGGCGGCAAGTGGAAACCGGCGCGACCGGCACGGCTACCACGATTTGGGACGCTTGCATGGCGCGCAGCGCCGTGATCGCAACCTGCATGCTCGATCCCGTGGCGATCCCGTCATCCACCAGAATCACTGTCTTGCCCTCGACGCTCAGCGGGCTTCGCCCGCCGCGATAGGCGCGCTCGCGCCTCTGCAATTCCCGTGTTTCCGCGGCCGTGACTTCTTCAATCGCCTCGGGCCGAAATTCCCACCGCTTCCACGATTTCAGAATCGAGAAAGCGCATTCCCCCCGTGGCAATCGCGCCGAATCCCAGCTCCTCGTGGCCCGGGACTCCCAGCTTGCGCACCACAAAAACATCCAGCGGAGCGTGGAGTTGCGCGGCCACTTCAAAGGCAACCGGGACGCCTCCGCGCGGAATGCCCAGCACGATTACGTCGCTCCTGTGTTTGTAGGACATGAGCCGATGGGCCAGGGCGCGGCCGGCTTCCGATCGATCTTGAAAGATCATGGGCTGCCTCATCAAGTTTATTTTCCGCCGGAAGATCGGAAAGGGCCGTGACGGCCGTCACTTTCCCGTGTGATTCCAGGCAGGGTCCCAAATGGAACCGGAAACCGCCGGCATTCGGGAATCGGAGACGGGGGGCGCAAGGGCATCATGTTGGGTCCCGCTTGTTCGAAACAGAGGGGAAATTCTTGAATTGGCCGGCGGCGCGGCGCACGTTGCTGTCCTAATTTGAAATTTCCTAGATTAGTCGGAGGTCCGAGCTTCAGCTCGGACATTCACGCTTTGTTTATGGTGGGCTTCAGCCCCTGAAGCTTCAGGGGTTAAAACCCCTTATCCAGCGATACGTTTCGTCGGGGCTGAAGCCCCGACCTCCGAAATCTGGCCGTTCTTCAAATTAGGACTCTACCCGGCGCACAACCATCTTCGTCCGTGGCCGCCATTGAGATATGATTTGGCGCGCGAGGATCCCTTGATAAAACTGAGAAATTTGACGAGACAAATGTTCAGACAAAAATTAGTTCTGCTTTTCGCTATTTTCGCGGGTCTCGGATTTGCGACCGGCTGCGGCAGCTCCGAAAAATCAGGCGCTCCCGGCCAGGCGGGCGCTGCGAGCCCGTCCAGCCCCGCAAAAGTGACTGGCGCGCCGACGACCACGGCTTCGGGCCTGCAGTATTGGGACGTTGTCACCGGAAGCGGCGATACGGCCGTCCCGGGAAAACCCGTCAGCGTCCACTACTCCGGCTGGCTGACCACCGGCGAAAAATTCGATAGCTCGCTCGATCACGGCAAGCCATTCGTGTTTACGCTGGGAGCGGGCCAGGTGATTCCGGGCTGGGACGAAGGCGTGGCGGGAATGAAGGCGGGCGGCAAACGGCAATTGCGGATTCCGCCGGCGCTGGGCTATGGGGATAGCGGCGCGGGCGGCGTGATTCCCCCCAAAGCGACGCTGATTTTTGATGTGGAATTGCTCGAAGTCGGAAAATAATTTGCCATCGAGTGTAAGGAATCGCGCGCGGCGCGCGCAAAAGCCCGCTGCCCAAAAAGGAGGCGCTGGATGAAGGAAACCCCTTCGGATGCGCTGGTGGTTTTCGGTGCGACGGGCGATCTGGCCCACAAAATGATTTTTCCGGCGCTCTACGCGATGGTGAAGCGCGGCGAGCTCAAGGTCCCGGTGATCGGCGTGGCCTTTCCGAAGTGGAGTCTCGACCGCCTGCATCGCCGCGTGACCGACAGCATCAAGCGCACCGGCGGAATCGACGACAAGCGCGCCCTCGCGCAGTTGCTCTCGCGGCTCACGTACGTGAATGGCGACTACAAGGATCCAGCCACGTTTGCGGCTTTGAAAAAAGCGCTGGGAAAATCCCGCCGACCGGCGCATTACCTGGCCATTCCGCCCTCGCTGTTTGAAACCGTGATCAAGGGCCTGGGCGCCGCGGGCCTGGCCGAAAACGCGCGCGTGATCGTCGAAAAACCGTTTGGGCGCGACCTGGCTTCGGCGAAGGAACTGAACAAAGTGGCGCGCTCGGTGTTTCCCGAAGATTCGATTTTCCGCATCGACCACTTCCTGGGAAAAGAGGCGATCATGAACATCCTCTATTTCCGGTTCGCCAATTCCTTCCTGGAGCCGATCTGGAATCGCAACTACGTGGCCAGCGTGCAGATCACGCTGGCGGAAAATTTCGGCGTGAAGGGCCGCGGCGGATTTTACGAAACCGCCGGCTGCCTGCGCGACGTGATCGAAAACCACCTGTTCCAGATCGTCGCGCTGCTGGCCATGGAGCCGCCCGCCGGCCGCGACTTTGGCGCCTTGCAAACCGAAAAAGCCAAAGTTTTCCAGGCCATGCGCCCGCTGAAGCCGGACGACGTAGTGCGCGGCCAGTACGACGGCTACCGCAAGGAGCCGGACGTGGCCCGCAATTCCGACGTCGAAACGTACTGCGCCCTGCGCCTGTTCATCGATTCCTGGCGCTGGCAAGGCGTGCCGTGGTACCTGCGCTCCGGAAAATTTCTGCCCGCGAATTTCACGGAAATTCTGGTGGAGCTGAAAGCCGCCGCCGCAAAAACTTTTCGCCGATTCCTCGCCCGCCACCGGCCGCGCCAACTATGTGCGTTTCCAACTCTCCCCCGGATGCGACGTCGCACTCGCCGCCCGCGTCAAGCGCGCCGGAAAAGATTTCGTTGGCGACCAGCGCGAACTGCTGCTATGCGAGGAATTGCTTGGCGAGGAAACCCCTTACCAGCGCCTGCTGGGCGACGCCATGGCCGGCGACGGCGCGCTCTTCACCCGCGAAGACGCCGTGGAAGCGGCCTGGGCCGTGGTGGATGCGGTCCTGAAGAAGCATCACCGGGCGATTCCTTACAAGCGCGGGAGTTGGGGGCCGAAACAGGCGGACGCGATGATTGCGGGGAATGGCGGATGGCATAATCCCGGCGGCAAAAAGTTAACAGAAAGAGAATTCCGTATTGACGTATGAGTTTGCTTTTCGTGAGACAGAAGAGAAGTCAAAACCCCGACCCGTTAAAACCGAAAGGGTCGGCCACCCGAAAGACCTAAACCACTTCACTGGTGTCGACGTACTGCAGTGGTATCATCCAACCGTGTTCGGTCGTCAACAGAAGAAATGTGGAAGCGTGGGCCACCCCCCGCCAACCCCTCCGCCCCTTCGAAAGTCACCAAGGAGCGGCCACCCGAAAAATCAAACAGAAAGGTTGTGCCACCCGCCACCAGTCTCTGTTTTATCCGTCGCGGATGAGATGCGGCTCCTCCTCCGCGGCTAGGTGTTCTCGTTGTATTTTGGGTATCCGGTGAGGTGTTCAAACTCTCCGTTCACGGTAATCCTGTATCCGAAAGTACTGTAGACTTCCTGGTTCGAGAACATGTGCGTATATTTCACAATTCCATAAACAACGATCATGGTTCCCAACTCTTCTCTGCCTTCAGCAGAAAGTGTCCAATCCCGCTTGGATTTGTCCCTAGTTTGTAGATACTGGGGTACGGGGTCTTGAACCTCTATTTCCAAATTAGGCTCAATAGGCAACGGATTCTCGGCTGTAACGAGGATCAAAGCAGCTCGTTTTTGAAGTATTTTGGCTGGCGTCTTCCCTTGATTACTGCAGACGCACCGTACCCTGGCCAAGATGGAATGGTGCTCAGGCCTGCCTTGCTCAATGGACGTATTGTGCAAGATGGGCCCAACACCTGGGACATGCTCAAGGTCAATCATAGTCCAAGCACGTTCGGTACTAATCGCGGCATCCGCACTCGCCTTGGCGGCGCTGGCGGCGGTCCTGGAAATGACGGTTTGCCAGATGAGTACCACGAGCCCGATCCAGGCTCCGACAACTCCGATGATGGTTGCCCACAAGCTAAAGCGGGTGAGCGTGTCGAGCGAGGGCCCCAGAAGTACCGAGGCAGCAGCATAGTTCATGCATAACTCCTTGCTGCACAGTCTACCCAAAGGGCGGGTGGCCCGCCCTTTTGCAATCCACTCAACCTCATCTACTCTATCATCTAATACTACTCCCATAAGTCCACTCTGAGTTAAGATTCTGAACTTGGGGTGCCCCGTCCTTGACGGTTTTCAAGGGCGGGGCTTTTGGTTCGATCTGCCATGCCTAAAGGCTTGCGGCGCCGATACGGACTGGCTCACCTCCACTTCATCACGTGCAGTTGCTACAGACGACTGCCGCTGTTTGCCTCAGCGCGTGCGAAGAACTTGTTTGTGGAGATTCTGGGCGAAGTTCGCGACAGCCACGGGTTTGCGTTGGTGGGCTACGTCGTCATGCCTGAGCACATTCACCTCCTGATCGGCGAACCAGCGGAAGGCACTCCCTCCACCGTCATGCAGGTGTTGAAGCAGCGCGTGTCACGGAGCTCCGGCACGAGCCGCGCAAGAGAATGCCCTCCCGGCAACTCAGACTTCCCTTCCGGCACGCACCCGATCTCTTGCCGCAATTCTGGCAGCCCCGCTTCTACGATTTCAATGTTTGGAGTCAGACGAAGTTCGTCGAGAAGCTGCACTACATGCACATGAATCCAATGAAGAGAAAATTAGTCGCGCATCCGAGGGACTGGCCCTGGAGCAGTTTTTCATTCTATGCGAAGAAGGAAGCCGGACTGATTCGCATCGATACCATGCGCTAATGCAAGGATTGAGTAGCAAGTCAAAAGCTCCGCCCTTCGGAAGACGAAGCACGGGGCACCCGAAATTCAATTGCAAAACCAAGGCGACGCACGCGAGAATTCTAAGTCGAAGCCAGAGTCAACCGGCCGATAGATAGAGAACCAAGTCAAGAACCCCGCCCTTCAGAAGGCGAAGGACGGGGCACCCAAAATTCAACCGCGAAACCCGCGCCTTCCCCCGGAGCCCGCCCTTCCAAGAACGAAGGACGGGTTACCAGAAAATTCTGAGTCAAGTACAGGGCTAACCACTCCATCCTCACTTCCCCGGCGCGGGCAACGTCTGAATAGGCACAGCGCACAACTCCTCGACCGGCTGCTCCGATTTATATTCGAGTTTCTTGGGCGGGGCGCAGCCTTCTTCCTTGGTCAGCAGGAGGCTGGGCTTTCCGACCTCTTCCTGCTCGGCCTTGGCCGTGATGGGCGCAAGTTCCTTTTTCATTTGCTCGTATGCGGACGTCTGCACGATGGCGTCCGGCTTTGCTTCGAGGAAGGTGATCTCGCGCTGGGTCTGGACCATTCTCTGGTAGAAAGGCGGGTGGGTGCGGAACCAGCTTACGCCGTTGACGTAGCCTTTCTTTGTGGCCATTTTGTCGAAGAAACGGATGAAGCCGCTGGGATCGTATCCGGCGCTCCAGGCGTACTGGACGCCGAGCTGGTCCGATTCGAGTTCATAGTCGCGGCTGACGCCCAGCAATTTGAGGTTGAGAACCAGGCCCAGACCGAAAAATCCGTACTGCAAGGCGTAATACATGCCGATGCCTGCCACGCCGCCGGTCAGGACGATGGCGGCAATTTGCGCTGCCTGGAAAAGAATGCTGGCGATGGTCGCGCGTTTCATGAGCTTGTTTCGTGCCGGGCCGTAACGTGCGAGATTTCATGAGCGATGACGCCGGCCAGTTCGGACTCGTCGTCGGTGGCATCCAGCAGGCCGCGCTCGATAAACAAGTACCCGCCGGGCAGCGCGAACGCGTTGATTTCACGGGATTGCAGCACGGTGATGTGCAGGGGAATCTTCAGGTCGGAGTGCTTCGCGATGCGCTCGCCGACCATTCGGACGTATTGCTGGATGGCCTTGTCCTCGACTTCGGGCGGCATAAGGCCGAGGCGTTTCAGTTCCTCTACGGCTTGTGCGCCGCGCTTGATGTCGTCCTGCTGATTGGGCTCGATCTCGCGGAATCCGATGTCCTTTACGTCTCCCCATCGCCGCGAGTGGTACGAGCCGCTGGCAAGTTCCTGCTGGATTTGTTTGTACTGAGCGGGCCACTGCTCGATGACGTCCAGTTTCGCGCCCAGGTTGTCATAGGCCGTGGGAATGGCCTGTCCGGAGAGGATATCTGCTTCGCTCCTGAGTAGGTCGAGGTTTTGAATGGTGCAGTGGACTTGCTTGCGTTGCTCCTCGCTGAGCGTCCCCGTATTTTTCTTGAGATCCTTGCGAGCGGTATCAATCTGACCGCCGTACTGCTTGGAATGCGCCTTGAAACGGCCCACGCAGAGATCTTTTCCGTTCTTGAGCGAGTTCCGCTGCGATTCGATTTCGGAGGCGCTGAACTCCAGCTTTGGCGCCAGATCGAAAAGTTCCATGTACGATTTATTCAGGTACTCGCGCA
Source organism: Terriglobia bacterium (assembly GCA_963779275.1). Lineage (GTDB taxonomy): Bacteria > Acidobacteriota > Terriglobia > Acidiferrales > UBA7541 > Palsa-360. The sequence continues at coordinate 11,276 of CAVZXL010000007.1, read as the reverse complement.
GCGTGAGCGTCTGCGCCGACCGAACTGGAGTTTGCTGCGCATAGGCCACACCTTCGGCCAGGGTCGGCAGCAAGGCCAGCACGGGGCAAAGGAGAATTGCGAGCGACTTCCGGAATAGGTTTTTCATTTCGGCTCCTTTCTTAGCTTTTCTGGTCTCTTTTCTCGTCATCGGTTCTCTTCTCTTTTCGTCTTTTCCTGGCTGGGGGCCGCCGAATGGCCCCGTGAACGCACTTCGTGAAACTTTTCACTTGCGGCCAGGACTGAGCGGCGCGGTATACCCTTCGCGCGTGTAGACCACCGGCTTCTGTTTCTTGCCCTTGGGAGTCGTGACGATCATTGGGGTCCCGTCCGGCCGCACGATTTCGATTTTGATCTTGTGGTATTTGCCGTCGTGCACGAGATTCGGCGGGGAGAAACCGATCCTGTACTGGCTGCGAAGAAACGTGGCGACGTTCCTGAAGATATCGGGAATTTCGCCCTCGAAACGGGGGAACCACGCCATGCCGCCGCTGAGTTTCGCGAATGTCTGCAGTTGATTTTTTGCCTGGATGTAGGAAAGCGAACCGCCGCCGGAGAGCTGCGCTTCGGACTGCAGATATTCGGCTTCCGCCACTCCAACGGAAAAGATTGTGGCGTCGCTGCCCTTGATTCGCTTTAGCACGTCATTGAGGCTGGTGCTGCTCATGGTGTTGGCCCCGGTGCCGATGAGCAAGATTGAGGTCTTGCCCTTCACGCGCTTGAGGCGATCCAGGGTGTCGATGAGGGCGTCGAACAGGTTGGCCTCGTGAAATTGAGGGTAGGCCAACATGCTGAGCGCCTCCTGGACGGCGGCTCGATTTCGCGTGAAATCGACACGAACGCTCGGCTTCATGTCATAGGTAACCAGGGCGAGATAGTCCTTTTGCTCCAGGTGATCGAGGAACGCCGATCCCCAGGTAGCGGCCTTGTAGGCGAAATAATCTTAGGAGCTGCCGCTGTTTTCCAGGAGCATGACGATGGTGATCGGCGCGCCCGTTGGCTCAAAAGTGGTAACCGTTTGCGGCGTGCCCTCATCCAGGATGCGGAAGTTTTCCTTCTTCAGCCCCGCAAGGATCAAACCGTCTTCGTCGGTCACCAGGACATCGAGACCCACGAGCGCGGTTTCCACCGAAATGGCCGGGGCGGGAATCTTTTGCTCGCCTGGACCAGGCGGGGGCGGAGGGACGCGGTGCCCTGGTGGCGGCGGGATGGGGCCGGACTGTCCCTGAGCGTCCAAACGGGCCGCGCTTGCCAGGAGAATCGCCATGGCAAGCACTGCGCTGGCTATCGCGGATGACCCTCCCCTGACGGCGTTCATTGGATTGCCTGCTTTCACGCTTCTGAACTACATCTTTTCTAACGGTGTTCGCGCGCGGCGGCTGTGAGGAGCATCACTTGATTTTGTGACGTATGACACAATCGTTTAAGTCCGATGGAGGGATGGCGGGGATTCGTTGGCTGCAAGGGCGTGGGGTTTGGGTTCCGCGCCCTTGCGCTGTCTTTAAGATTCACGCGCGGCGCATGGCTTCCGCTTTGGCTGCAAACTTCTCAAGATGGATCAAAATCCACGGGCCGCGATTCTTCGTGGATATTGTAATTCCGTTGTTGTGCTGGCAGAGGCGCTGGGTCAAATCCGAGGTGTGCCCTACGGAGTGATGCCCTGGGGTCTCGCTCCGCAGTACATATACGAAGTACATGGAGAAATGGTGCGCCCAAGGGGACGATTTTAGAACTTTTCTCGGCGACTTTGTATCAAGTTTGCAACAGTTCGACTACCATCTGGGAATGAGCTTGTAGATCTTTCCTGAGTTCCGGTTATCGCAGAGAGTTGCTAGATTTATCGAGTTCAGCAACTGCAAGATGACATAGCGTAAAGTGCAATCCTGATTGGTTACCTTGAATTGTGATGTTGCTAGATTTCAACCCTATCTCCAAGCATTCCCAACCATCTATCAGAGCCTGTTGAGCTATTGCTGCGGGATACGGGGCCGTTGGCAGCTGAACGCAATAGATGTAAGTCTTCATAATGTTTTTCGCCATATCCTTATACTTTCAGGCACAGCCCTGGAGCATTACTGATTGGGTTTCCAGTGGGGTAGCGAACAGGCGGGGCCTTCAAGAGCACGGAAATAAGTTCGGCTTGGCGTTTGGCGCCGACCTTTAGCATCAAGTGTTTCAAGTGTGAACGCGCTGTGGATGTCATGATCCCCATCCTTTCACTAGCTCGTGCAATTGATTCACCCTGCGCCATAAGTTCCGCGAGGTGCGCTTCTTTGGGTGTCAAACTGTAAAGGGCCACAAATAGCGCCCGACAACCGCCGAATCTCTCTGGATCGGTCAGAAAAATCATCGCAACCGCACTCTGTGAATACTGAAGCTTCAGCTCACCATCCAGTAGGCTCACAACACACTGATATGCTTGCCTACCGGAAGGCCGCGAGATGCGGAATGTGCGGAATGTGCTGTTGGCGTCTTTTCGACAGGCCTGTTTCAGAGCACTCAATAACTCCCGCGTGTCGGCGGTGTGAGTCAGCGCTAGCCGTCCATGGGCGATTGAAAGCCCATCATTCATTTTCAGAATGGCCGTGGCTTCCTCGTTCATGAAAATTGCGTTGGCTTCGGCATCGAGTGTGATGACGCCGACGGCAAGCACATCAAGCGCGTGCCGCTTAGTGGCAAGTCGCTCGAAGAAGTCCCGAGATAGCGCAGGCTTCTTGCCCCTGCGCGATAAACTGCGTTTCATGCAAACAACTCCCCTGTCGGTCTGCCGCACAAAGTCAGTTAGTGCGAATGAAAGAGGAAAGCAAACAAAAGTCACCTTATCATTATATTTTATACCCAATCATTTTTGTAAGGCACTAGTTGTGTTTGTTTTTACACTTGCGTTAATAAGCGATTCTCCCCTGTTTGGGGGAAGACAAATTCAGTAAGCAGATGTATACAGAGCTATCTCCGAATTTGGTCGAGCAACCCGTCCCCGATATGCTGAAGTCCAAATCGGAAATTCAGGGTAAGAGTTCGTTGGGAAACTTGCCGAGCCCGTCATTCCGGACTCAGCGAGATATCTTTCTCTTATCGGAAGCCGTGAAAAGAAGCGATTCCCCCCGCTTCGCCATTGAAAGGACGGGAGCACTTTTCAGCCGCCCTTATCTTAATTCTCAAGAGGCTGATCTACGCGAGATAACTTCGCTGCCCTCCGGCAGTGCGGAGGTATTACTGTGAGCACTCTGCCATCGGCGCACTTCTTCTGCGAGCATTGCAAGAAAGAAACGCAATTTCTCCCGATCCGATGGACCGTAACACTCACTGGAGTCAGCCGCTCTACGATCTACTACTGGATGGATCACCGCTGGATCCACTGGCTCGAACTCCCCAGCGGCCGCCGCGTCATCTGCAAGGAGTCGCTAAGCCACCAAGCCCGCCCAGACCAATCTTTCCTCACCAAGGCAATCGACACTCGAAACAATTCGTCCGAAAGTGTCCGATCCAGTCCAATTCGGTAGGTTGACGCTCACTTATGCTCCCAGTAAATTGGCTTTCACGCTAAGTCGCACGAGGTATGGCGAAGCAGCTTTACACGCAGTCTAAGCTTCTCGGCATCCCCGCCTGGGAGTCTGACCGCGCGCGCTCTGACAGTCCGGAATGGGCGGGTACCCACGTATCCCACGATTTTGTCACGAAGCGCTCAGGTCAGATCAGTGTTTTCGCGACGTACCGCCTACCGCGAGACGGTTTAGTCCAATGTTACTCACACTCTATTGTTGCCCAAAAGGGAGATGCGATGAAGAGTTTAACGGTTCGAATGCGGACGTCTAGAGGTTTGTTTGCAAGACTTACCCCCATCGTAATGCTTACCGCACTATTTATAGTGGCACCATTCCACGCAGCATTGGCCCAGGTCGCACCACCAATGGGCACGGCGCAGAACTTCGCGGTACTGGGCAGTTCGACGGTAACTAATACAGGTCCTACCGTCATAACTGGGGACTTGGGTGTCGACCCGGGTACAGCGGTCACCGGTTTTCCTCCTGGGACCGTGGTCGCAGGAACGATACATGCAGCTGATGCGGTCGCGCTTCAGGCTCAGAGCGATACAACTACTGCGTATAACAATCTGGCAGGTCAGGCCTGCACTACTACCTTTGGTGTTCCGACGGATCTCGTTGGGCAGACACTCGTGCCGGGTGTTTATTGTTTCTCGTCCTCAGGTTCGTTGACAGGTGCGCTCACTCTCAACGCCCAGGGCAACCCGAGTGCGGTCTGGGTGTTCAAGACAGGAAGCACCTTCATTACAGGCAGCAACGCCTCCGTGGTGCTGATCAATGGCGCCCAACAATGCAACGTCTTCTGGCAGATCGGCAGCTCCGCGACTATCGGTACGAGCACAACTTTTGTGGGAAATATTCTTGCTCTCACCAGCATTAGTCTTACTACCAATGCAACTTTGGCGGGAAGGGCCCTGGCGCGAAATGGCGCAGTAACACTGGATTCCAATATCGTATCCATCACCGCATGCGCCGTGCCACCAGTCACTCCAATCCCACCCACGGTCGGCAAGGCCTTCAGCCCAACGACAATCAACGCGGGTGGTAACTCGACACTCACCATCACCTTGAGCAACGCGGACGCCACGGATGCCACATTGACTGCTCCACTCATCGACACATTGCCCAGCGGCGTACTAATCGACGGCAGCAGCAACACCACCTGCAGCGGCGGTACACTTACGGCAGTCACGGGAAGTTCAACTGTGACGTTAGGGACGGGTGCAGTGATCCCGCACACCGGTTCCTGCACGGTGACTGTACCCGTGACCGCGGCTGACGGAGGCAGCTACATCAACTCGATAGCCGCAGCTTCCTTGAAGACCAGCAATGGCAACAATGCCGCCCCGGCAGTTGCGACCTTAACCGTAATTGCTCCCACGGTTATCACACCGACGGTTGGCAAGAACTTTAATCCAGCCGCAATCAATGCCGGTGATAACTCGACACTTACCATTACCCTGAGTAACGCGGACGCCACAAATGCGACGCTGACTGCGTCTCTGGTCGATATATTGCCCACTGGAGTGGTGATTGCTGGCAGCGGCGCCGCAACTACCTGCGTCGGCGGGACTCTTACCGCCCCCGATGGGGGCTCGACGGTAACCTTAGGCATAGGAGCAGTAATCCCCAACGGCAGCTCTTGCACAATAACGGTGTCGGTGAACGCGCCTAGCCAAGGCAGCTACATCAATTCACTGATCATAGGCGCTTTGCACACCAACAACGGCAATAACGCTGCCCCGGCCGTCGCGACTCTGACCGTCGCTCCGGTTTCCGTGGGTGGGTCGGCCGCGCCTACGCTCAGCAAGGCCTTCGATCCGGCCACAATCAACGCACCTGGTAATTCAACCCTTACGATCACCTTGATTAACGCTGGAACCACCGTCTCTACATTGTCCGCGGCGCTTATCGACACATTGCCCAGCGGCGTGGTGATCGCAGGCGCTGCCACAAAAACCTGCGTCGGCGGGACGCTTACGGCTGTCCTCGGCAGCTCAACGGTGACGTTAGGGGCGAGTGCAGTAATCCCCATCGGTAGCTCTTGCACGATAACCGTGCCCGTGAGCGCGTCGAGCGGGGGTAACTACATTAACTCGATAGCCGCCGGCGCTTTGCAGACTAATAATGGCAACAACGCCGCACCAGCCATTGCAACCCTGACCGTTATTTCCCCCACGTCCGTGACGCTTGGCAAAACCTTCGGCCCCGCCACCATCAGTGCGGGAGGTAACTCGACCCTCACCATTACTCTGAGCAATGTTGGTCCCATCGCAACCCTCTCTGCACCGCTCACGGACACATTACCCAGCGGCGTGGTGATCGCAGGCGCTGCCACAAAAACCTGCGTCGGCGGGACGCTTACGGCTGTCCTCGGTAGCTCAACGGTGACCCTGGCGGGAGGTTCGATTCCGGCCAACGCCTCCTGCACGGTGACGGTACCTGTGACTGCCCCAGACGCGGGGAGCTTCTTTAACTCGCTGCCTGCTGGCGCTCTGCAGACCAACAACGGCAACAATGGAGCTCCGGCCATCGCGACCCTGACCGTCGTCCCCGTGATCAGCGGTCCCTCGCTAAGCAAGTCGTTCAGCCCGAGCACAATTTCTCCGGGTGGCGTCTCCACTCTTACCATCACGTTGACCAATCCCAACAACACGATCGCCAAACTGACTGCGGCGCTTAGCGACTATTTGCCAAGCGGCGTCAAGGTCGTCGGCAGCGTGAGCTCCACCTGCATCGCACCGCTTAGTGGCTTCAATATGCACCGGTCTTTTGGACAACCAAGGCTGCAAACAGTCGCGTTCAGAATTCCGGCAAAACTGAGGGCATGGCTCACTTCCGGCACTTCGATGGTGAGCATGACGGGCGGCTCGATCCCGGCCAATGGTTCTTGTACGGTGACGGTAAATGTAACCGCGAAAAATGGCGGCAGCTACATCAATACGCTTCCCGCTGGTGCGTTGCAAACCAACTTGGGGAGCAACACCCTCGCAGCCTCCGCGACCTTAATCGTCACCTCCACCTCGACCACCGCACCGACGCTGAGCAAGTCTTTCAGCCCGGCTACCATCAAAACGGGTGGGGTCTCGGTCCTTACCATTACATTAAACAATCCCAACGGCAGTGTGGCCACATTGACCTCGCCGCTCACCGACAACTTGCCCAGCGGCGTGGTAATAGCCTCGACCCCAAACGCCAGCACCACTTGCTTCGGCGGGACGCTCACAGCCACCCAAGGCAGCACCAAGGTAATATTGGGGACGGGAGCCTCGATCCCGAGTAATGGCTCCTGTACGATCACGGTGAATGTCACTGCAGACTATCAAACCTGCATCAGCTCGCAAACTGCCAGTTCCTCATGGACCAGTTACGGCGGCCAGACCACACCAGCCATCGCGACCAATACTCTGCCTGTCGGCGCGTTGCAGACCAGCAACGGCAGCAACACCTCCAAGGCGGTCGCAACGTTAACAGTCACCGGCTCATCGGTCCCGCCTACGGGCGTAGCCGTTCTGGCCGCGTCGCCGACTTCCATCAATTTCGGAAACGTAAAGCGCGGCTGGAAAAGCGCACCAGGGCCAATCACGATTAGCAACACCGGGACCGCAACACTCAAGAATCTGGCCATTTACGACCCGGATCAGACGCACTTCCCGGGGACCAGCGGCACCTGCGGTACGACGTTGGCGGCCGGCTCGTCCTGCACGATCACTGGAAATTTCCTGCCGGGGAAGACTCTTGGTCTCATAACCACAACGTTAACCATATCTTCCAGCAACGGTGGCACGATAACCGTAAGCCTAAGTGGAACAGGAATCTAATTAACCGAAGCGGCTCGCGACGAACGTCGCAAGCCGCTTCATTTTTTGTTCTCACGAGTTCGATTAGAGATTAAGTATTTCCGGCAGCGGCCACCGGTCACCTCCAGGTGAAACTCGCTGGCTAGACTTGAAAGGCATGAAGGGAATCGCGTAACTCTAAAGGGACTGTTACTTCCGTCCCCGTGATTGTCGCACCGACGCTGAGCAAGTCCCTCAGCCCGGCTACCATCAAAACTGGCGGGGTCTCGGCTCTTACCATTACATTAAACAACCATAACGGCAGTGCGGCCAAACTGACCTCGCCGCTCACTGACTACTTGCCCAGCGGCGTGGTGATAGCCTCGACCCCCAACGCCAGCACCACCTGCATCGGAGGGACCCTCACAGCCACCAAAGGCAGCACCAAGGTGATCTTGGGGACGGGGGCCTCGATCCCGATTAATGGCTCCTGTACGATCACGGTGAACGTGACCGCAGACTACACGACCTGTATCAGCTCGCAGCCTGCCAGTGCCACGCAGACCAGCTACGGCAGCAAAACCACCCCGGCCGTCGCGACCTTAACCATCAACAAATAAGTCGCGGTGATCATGAACCTCGCGTCACCACTCCAGAAGGGTGATCATTTCTGGAGTGGTGAATCGCCCTTTCCAGGGTATCCCATGTAGCGTGGCTGTCTCCGGAAATAACAATTAGGTTTTTGCCTGCCAAGGGATCGACAAGAAAACACTCCTTACCTGTAGCCTCCAAAAGTGAAGCCTGTTGCGAAATCTAGGTAGGAGACTTCGGCCCCACAATCCGGACAGGCATCAAAGCGGGCGGGACCTTCATAGCCGCATGAACACACGATGTAGAACTCCCTGCGAAGAATCTTGCCTTGCCGTTTCCGCTTGGTCCGGTCTTCTCCGCAAATATCCCGAGAGCGACGAATTGAAATTCGGCCATCACCAGCCAGCGAATCGGCAATGAATTCCTCCTGGGCTTTCCGGTTCTGTATCGGAAACTTGGGATCTTTCAGGCACCTCAGAATCAACTCAGGTTTGTATAAGAACTTTCTTCGACAACCCTCGTTCATCTGCCCAAAGGCTGTCTCTACTTCTTCTATTGACTGAGCTGCCAGAACTTTGGACCAGTTTAACTGCTTGCCAGCTATATCGAACGTCAATCGCAAATCGTAGGCGCGGTTAACAACCTCTGAAACCCGAATTTTTGGCTTTGGTCCTCGCTTCTTTTCAGAAGCTGTCAAGAGTGATTTTGGCCTTCTGGCGCGCTTGGCCAATTGTGCGGAATATTTGGGGACGGTAGGTCGGGAATTGTGCGGAATTTCTCGCGTTTTCGCCCTGGATTGCGCGGAAGGTCGCGCTCTCTTGGATTTGTGCTTCACGGGCCGCACCTCGAATCACATTTATAATATGTGTCAGGGGCAATCTAGCCCCCAAATAAACAAGGGTCAAGGATAGTCGAGGCAATCATGAAGATACTTGAACTCAAGCCCGAAGATTTCCCGGTAATGGTCCAATTGCGCTCCCCGGAAGGAAGCAAACAGTATGTCCTGGTGAAGACGAAGCAGGGGAAGCTACTTCTAAATCGGCCCACAGGGAGTCCTCAAAATACAAGGTAAGAGATCTTCGCAATTAGCCAGCGAGTCCTCTAGCCAGCAAGTCAGGTCAAGAGGTCAGAGCCAGCCAATGAAAGACATTGGTTGGCTTTTTCTATTTATGAGCGATTTCGAGCACAACTCGGTTCTGGCAACGCTGGGTAGCCAGTCGGAATCTTCGGGCTGCTCAGAGAAATGCGTAGCACCACTTAAACTTCTAACGGTCGAGCAGATCGCAGCGGTCCGTGAATTCTTCGAGTTAATTGCGAAATGGGAAGGGAAGAAATCTAGTCATGGGAACTGAAATCAAGGTAGACCTGGCATTAGTGAGCGCGAAGCTCGGGCTGAAGGAACGCCCATGCTTGAATCAGTTCTGCAAGAAAGGGCAAAAGAAAAATGGGTAAATTAGATTCCGAGAACCAGACTGGCAATGTTAACGTAACGTTGGACCCTTTGTGGACTGGCTTCCCCGAACTCATCGGGAAAGAGTTCCCCTGCCCTCTTTGTGGAGCGGCCATCCCAATCCTCATTTCAAAAACAAAAAAGCCATATTGCATTTGTAATTCATGCGGAATTCAACTTTTCGTGCGCGGAAAACTAGGAATCTCACGTTTGCGTAAATTAGCCAGAGATGGGATTTTAATTTCTTCAAGTGGACAAAGCGCATCGTATGGCATTGCACTTCTTAACCGCTTGGAACAATTGAAGTTACAAAGACGAGATTTAGTTTTTAAACGTCCGTTAATTTTTCCCGATTCAAATGTAGAAAATGCAATTGAATTAGTTGACGCGGAAATTAAAACGGTGCAAGTTGAACTCGCGGCAATCGCAAGTTCCAAGCGAGAGGAATCGGACAAATGAAAGAATCTGTCAGTTACGCACGTGTTTCAAGTAAAGATCAGGAGCGCGAAGGATATTCGATCCCCGCACAACGCAAAACGCTTATGGAATACGCACCCAGGACCGGCTTCCGGATAGTACGGGAATTCGTAGACGTGGAAACGGCCAAGTGTGCTGGTCGAGAGCAGTTTGGCGAAATGGTGGCATTTCTTCGCCAGAATCCTCAGTGTCGCACCGTAATTGTAGAAAAGACGGACCGCCTTTATCGCAATTTTCGCGATTATCTCACTTTGGAAGATTTGGGGGTCGAAATTCACCTTGCGAAAGAAGGGCAAATTATCAACAAGGATTCAAAATCCCAAGCCAAATTCATGCACGGAATCCAAGTTTTGATGGCGAGGAACTATATCGACAATTTACGCGAGGAAGTTTGCAAGGGAATGCGGGAAAAAGCCGAACAAGGGATCTATCCAAGCCGTCCCCCTATCGGCTATCGGAACAATAAGCTGGAACGCACGATTGAGGTTGATTCTGAAAAGGCACCAATCGCATGTAAGATCTTCGAGCTTTACGCTACGGGCACGCATTCTCTTTCGTCTTTGGGCAAAGCAATCGCTGTGGAATTTGGCCGTGTTTATGCCAAGGGCCATCTGCAAAAAACGCTCAAGAACCCCTTTTACACCGGCTTGTTTATTTGGGAGGGAAAGACGTACAAGGGGACACATCCTCCGCTTGTTTCCAGTCAACTTTTCCAACAAGTCCAAGACGTTTTTCAGGGGCATAATCGGCCTAAATACGGGAAGCATCAATTTGCGTTCTCGGGGATGCTTCACTGTGCGTACGACAAGTGCAGAATAACGGCTGAAATCAAAAAGAATCGCTATACCTATTACAGGTGTACTGGGCATCGCGGCCCGTGCGAGCTGCCGTACTTCCGCGAGGAGGAAATCGGCGACCGTTTGGGCAAGATTTTGAAGGATATTCACATTCCAGACAACATACTTACCCAGCTCGAAGCTTCCCTACTCAGCGATAAAGGCAACGCGGAAGCGGTTAGGAAGCAACAGGGCGAGCGATTGCAGCAGCGCTTGGCCTCAGTGCGCAATCGGATGGATCAAGCCTATACGGACAAGCTGGACGGCAAGATCTCAGAGGAGCTTTGGACCAGGAAAGCAATCGAGTGGCAGACCGAAGAACAACAGGTCCTGATCGCTTTGCAAGGATTTGAGCAAAGTCAGCCGGATCGCATATTGAACAGCATCAGGATTTTAGAACTGGCGAACAAGGCTCATTCTTTGTACCTTAAGCAAAATTCAGCGGAAAAAGCCAAACTGCTTAGAATCGTACTTTCGAACTGCGCTGTTGATGCCGTAAGTGTCTATCCGACCTACAGAAAGCCCTTCGATGTGATCTTCCAAAGAGTGAAAACAGAAGAGTGGTGCGCCCGGAGAGATT
>CAVZXL010000006.1:0-600710 GCA_963779275.1 Terriglobia bacterium | reverse complement strand
AAATTCTTGATTGAAAATAGAAGGCTTCCGAAATCACTCGGAAGCCTTTTGTGTTGAATAACCCGCAACTACAGATGAACTATGGATGAACTCGACGTAACACCCCTAACCGTTTATCTTTGCATGACCGCAAAGTTTACAGGTTGCTGTTTCGCGACCACGACTTCGGCAGACTCCGTCGCCTTCTCTAGCGCCGTCCGCGTCCGATTCTCATCCGAGTGGTTATACTGGGGACTATTTAAGCGTTTAAGCACAGAATGCTTTTGTTCACAGTTGCAATCTAGCAAGATTGCCAAAAACTAATCACCACCATATCTGGCCGCGACATCCGATCTTCGATCTCGTCCTCTTGCACCCGTTGCGTTTTCTTTAGGATCACCGCATGCCAAAGGGAAGCATCGGCTGTAGCGGCTAATAGACACATTTGTTCGAGAACTCCTATAGATCATCCAAATTGAACGCTGGCATAATCACTACGATTTCGCGGCTACCACCATCGTATTGGCCGTCATTTGCTTGACACGACCGAGATGCAAACGTAGAGTTTTTCTGCTGGGCGGCGCGTCTGCAGTTGATTCCGCGAGTGAAAGTCGCGTCGTTCTGGGCGCGCTATTCTAAAGACACACGGGAACAAACATGACAGGAAACCGTCGTTGGATACTCGGGCTGGCACTCCCATGCTTTCTATCCGGCCTGGTTTGGGGCCAAACACGCAGTGTATCCTCGGTCTCGAAGTCCATCGTCACGTTTGACGCCCCGGGCGCAGGGGCGAGCGCAGGACAAGGCACAACTCCGCAAAGTATCAATGACGCAGGTGAAATCACGGGTTATTACAAGGACTCCACAAGCGTTCTCCATGGCTTCGTGCGTCACAAGAACGGCGCATTTGACACGTTTGAAGCGCCCGGCGCAAGTAAGAAGGCCACGCTGGGCACATTTCCGCAAAGCATCAACAACGAAGGCGAGGTTGCCGGGTACTACTTTACGGATCCAAATGGCGTGCGCCACGGATTTGTACGTAGCGGAGATGGCACGACGGTCCGTTTCGACCCGGCGGGCAGCAAGGGAACGGTGGCGCGGCAGAATAACAGCCAAGGCGAATTCACGGGAAATTACGTCTCTTACGACAGGGTGCATGGTTTTCTGGCGCGCAAGGACAGACGCATTGTCACGTTCGACCCCCCGGGCAGCGCGAATACGGCTCCGGAGAGCATCAACAGCATTGGAGAAATTACGGGATACTACGGGGATGTCAACAACGCACTGCATGGCTTCGTCCGCCGCGCCGACGGCACGTTCTCGACGTTCGATGTCCCCGGCGCCAGCGCAACCGAAGGCAAAGGTACGGTTCCCATGGGGATCAATTCAAAGGGAGACATCGTTGGGTACTATCATGCTGGCCCGAAAGACGGAACTTATGCGTTTCTCCGCCACAAGGACGGAACCATTGTCAAATTCGATCCGCCCGGCAGCATTACCGACAACGCGCCGCATGCCGATGACGAAGGATATATTGTGCGTCCTGTGGCGGCGGCCCTGAGCATTAACGAAGCCGGTGACATCGCCGGGTATTACGGAGATACGGTGGGAGTTGTTCACGGCTTTATCCGCCGCCGCGACGGTACGTACAGCACGTTCGACGCTCCAGGCGCGGCGAAAAACGGAAACCTGGGAACATTTTCGGAGAGTATTAATAATAATGGGGATGTTGTGGGTCATTACTTCGCGGCCAACGCGGCGCTCCACGGATTCCTGCTTCCGCATGCCCTCCCGCCAACCGGCGTTCCGGCGAATGGCCCGGCAAAAAAGCCTTGAAGGCGGGGCCACGCGGTTTGGTGCGGTTTGTGGGGTGAACGCCGTTCGCGACGGCACATCTGATTTTCTACTGAGGATGCTCCAGCATTCCCAGCTGTCTGCCATCGGCAAACTTGATTCTCTGCAAGAAACCAACCGGCTGCCCATCTTTGGCCGGACTCAAAACGATTGTGACTTCGTCACCCGCCTTCAGGGCGTCTTGCGTCCAACCCGCACGGGCTAACTTGGTGGGGCTCAGTGTTTCCACCACCCAATGCACGACGCCGCCCTTTTCGCCGCTGGTATCGAAATAAATCAGGGTGTGAGGGTTGGCCCACTTGAACTGCGTGACCTTCCCTTTGAGCGTGAGCGGATGAGATTCGTCATACGCCGCATTGCCGTGGTGCGCGAGGATCGGACTGCAAAACGCGAGCCACCCGACCATGATTGGAAGGAGCTTGCGTGATTTGATCTTCATGATTCGCTTCCGTCGCTCCCCGACACTCTGGCACTCGATATAGTGTTCGTTCCTACCAGGCGCGGGGATGAAATCGAGCCACGACCGAAATCATACCACTGAAGGCCACGCTCAGGATTGTCTTGGGCTCCGCTTCCGGCCGGAAGAGGTGACGAAAAACAATTTCTATTGACTTAGCAATAAATCGGGTGTATTCGCACCACAAGCGATTAGCTTAGCCGGAGATACTTCCTGAATTCCATGTCTTGGACAACGAGGGGAGGGTGTGATGAAGGCGAGAAAGTCCTGGGTGATATTTGCAGTATTGGTGGTTACCGTCTTGACGACTCTGGTGGTCGTACCAAGTCATGCGCAAGAAACGGGGACGATCCTCGGAACAGTAAAGGATTTCTCCGGCGGAGTCGTGGGAAACGCAAAAGATCACGATCACGAACACGGACACGAACGATTCACGCCAGGTCGACGACGGGCGACGATGGCGCCTATCGTGTTTCGGGTCTTCGCCCGGGACATTATTCGGTCAGGGTTGAAAAGGAAGGATTCAAGTCGTCGACACAACCGGGTTTAACTTTGGACGTGGCCGCCCAACTGGTCGTCAACCCCGTGTTGGAGGTGGGCGCATCGACGCAGGAGGTGACCGTCACCGGAGAAGCCCCTATCGTGAATACAACTACCAGCACGCTGGGAAGCCTGGTGGACGACCGGAAGGTCTCGGAGCTCCCGCTTAACGGCAGAAACTACATTGACTTGACGCTCATCCAACCGGGCATCCAAATCAACACCAGCCCTTCAGGTGGCGGGTCCGGTTCCTCCGGAACCTGGTTCAGCAGCAACGGGATGCCGCCCCGCTCGAACAATTTCACGATTGATGGCGCGCAGATTGGGAACCAGTACGGTACGGGGCCGAACTCGATCTCCGGCACCACACTCGGCGTGGACGGAATCAAGGAATACAAGATCGTCACGAGCATGTTTGGCGCCGAATACGGGATGACCATGGGCAGCCAAATGGTCATCGTCAGCAAGGGCGGCACGAACCAGTGGCACGGCGACGTGTTCGAGTACTTGCGGAACAATCACCTGGATGCGCGGAATTTCTTTGAACCGCAGCCTGCTAATTTGGGAGGCCACCGCATCTCGCCCTTCCAACGCAATAATTTTGGCGCCGCCGCCGGCGGGCCCATCCGGAAGGACAAGACGTTTTTCTTTCTGGTGTATGAAGGTCTCCGCCAGGCCCAGCAGGACGCGATTCAAACGACCACGCTTCCCGCCGCATGCCATTTTTTGGATACCCCAGGCGGTCCAGTCATCGATGGGGGCGGAGCGCTTACTCCAGTTGTCACGGTCCCATCTGGTTTCACGGGCTTGAGCCCAACCATACTTCGGACCCGGTTAACTGGACCGATTACGGTTCGATACGGCATGCGGGAATGCAGCGGCTGGCCACGCAAGTGAATCCGATGGTCACGCCATGGATTGGGCAATTCCCCTTCCCCAACGAACCCGGTTCGAATTCCAATTACACGTTTCCCGGTCACTCCCATGTCCGGGAGGACTATGGGCAGCTTCGGGTGGACCAGAATATTTCGGAGAACGACACACTCTTCGCGCGGTACACGCTGGATGATAATCTTCTGACGACGCCCTACGCTTCACTGTCCGCTTCCGATACCGGAGCCGCTTTTCCGCAGTTCTACTCCATCGGAAGAAGCAGAAATCAATATTTCACCGTTGGCGAAAATCATATCTTTTCGGCCGACGTACTCAATCAGTTCCGGCTCTCCTTTAGCCGGACCAATTTCGCTGGATACCCGGGAATCAATCGTGTTGCCGGCCTCAATCCGGATTTCGACATGATCGATACAGCGAATACGCCCGGGCAGCACGTGCTTCTCACCGACGAATCCCGTTTGTATCTGGTCGTACCTCCCGGGAAGATTTAACGGAGGGCTTGCGCCCGGCGGGGGCGTGACCACGCTTTCCTTCAATACCACCTTTCCCACATACCATCCGCAAAATGTCTGGACTCTTGCGGATGACGTGTACGTGAACCACGGCAAGCATGGGTTCAAGTTTGGAATCCTGATGAACAATTTCCAGGAACCTTCGATCATGCAGAAGGGCGCCTACGGAAGCACGAATTCAGGGAACAGCATTTCGAATTGGATGAAGGGCCTCACGACGAGCTACCTGACCGTGACGCCGGTTCCGGGTTTTGCCACCAACGGCGTGCTGAACTCGCCTTTCCAGGGCAATTACCTGGACAAGGACTACATGTTCAAGACCTTTGGTTTCTATGGCGGAGACGACTATCGCGTTACCTCGAGGCTGACGTTAAACCTCGGTTTGCGGTACGAGTTCAATACCATTCCGCACGAACTTTACGGCCGGAGTTCCACGATTGCCGACCTGCAGGGCGGATCCCAGACCTACACCGTCGGGTCCATCTTCAACCACAACTGGACGCACAGAAATTTCAGCCCGCGAGTCGGCTTTGCCTGGGATACCTTCGGTAACGGGAAGACAGCTGTCCGCGGCGGCTTCGGCATTTATTGGGATATCGCCAATATCGGTTCCTTGCTGACCCAGGCCGCCAACGGCGTTCCGCCCTTTGCCGCTCAGACTCAAGTGGCCCAATCGGCCAAGGCCTACACGATTCCGTTTGTTGACGTAAATGGGGGCCTGACCGAGTAACTTCGCGTCCGCACAGTTCGGACATGCCCTGCAGATGAATGACCCGAATCTCAAGAACCCCCATTCGCTGCAATATAACCTCACCGTGGAGCAGCAGCTTCCACTCGGGCTTGGCCTTTCCGTCTCGTACGTCGGCAACCGCGGCATTAACCTATTCGCGCTGGTCGAGGGGAACCCTGTGGTGCCGACCAATCTCGTGAATGGGAAGTTACCCGCCCAATACCATGCCGACATATAACGTGAATAATGGTGAGGTTCAGTGCCAGAACAATGCCCTTACCTCTATCAATGGCGTGACACAGCCACTGATCCTCCCGGGTGTCAACGGCGGCAATCCCATAACCCCCACCACTACGATTAATGCGAACGGGACTACGGGCAGTCCGTATCCATGCAGAATGAATCCTTATCTCGACTAGCACGCTGTTCATCACCTCACCCTCGAATTCCTGGTACAACTCTCTTCAGGTCGTGGTGACCAAGCACCTCAGCCATGGTTTGGATTTCCAGGGCGCCTACACCTATAGCCGGTCCCTCGACACGACGGCGGGCCAAATGTACAACACCGATTGCGGCAACGGCGCGTTCGGGACGGCAGTCGGTCCTGTTCCGTTCAATTTGAAACTGGACAAAGGGCCATCGTGTTCTGACGTGCCCCAGTCGATGCACTTGAGCGTCCTGTATCACTTGCCGGACTTCAAGTCTGAAGGGTTTGTCTCGAAGATGGTCAACGGCTGGTGGATAGGAAACATCGTTACCGCAGTGCAAGGATTCCCGTTCACGCCGCTCGTTGGGCTGGACCGGTCGTTTAGCGGCGTAATTACCCAGAGCAATCAGACGCCCGTGTCCTTGAATACCACTAGCAGCACCGAAACCCTTTCTGTCGGCACCAATTCGTCCCCGGTCTCTGGATGCACTACGAACACATGCACGTACAATTTCATCCCCTACGACCCGAAAACGGTGGTTACCGGCGACCCCAACCATTGGTTCAATCCATTAATGTTTGGGGAAGCGCCGCTCGGACAAATCGGCAACTCGCCACGCGATATCCTCCGCGGGCCGGGTGTCGGAACCTGGAACTTCTCAATCAACAAAGACACCAAGCTTGGATTCCTGGGTGAACAAGGGAGCCTGGAATTCCGCATGGAGATCTTCAACTTGTTGAACCGCGCAAATTTTGGGCCGCCCACTAACGTTACATTTGCGGGCACAACGGCGTTTAACAATTCGCCGGCGAATACCCAAAATTCCTCCTTGGGCGGTAACATCCAATCTCCAAACGGCGCTGCTGCAAATAACCCGCTCGGAAACGTCGGGCAGATTACGACGACGTCAACCTCATCCCGCCAGATTCAGTTGGCGCTGAAGGTTGTCTTCTAGTCGGGCACGAAAGCTCGAAGAGCCGAATGAAACCTTGGAAAAGGGATGGCTGCGCACCGGCCATCCCTTTTCCTTTTCAATTAATCCCCGGATTAACTCGATCCTGTACAGCAGGACGAGAACTGTCTGCCTCGCAGCGTTGCACTCCCCCGCAAACATGAGCACTGAGAGGCTAAACCTCGAAGCCCCCTTATTATTTGCTGAGATCGCTGGCATCTTTGTGGAGTTGACGGTACTTCAATATTGCGAGATGTAGCCCCACGATTCCCCGCGTCGTTGCGTGAAATTCATGAATTCTTGTATTACGGAAGAGTGAATAAGGTTGTCGCGCTGTGCGCCGGGAGGCGTGCTTGAAGGCGTGCTTGAAGGCGTGCTGTCCTATTTATTTAGTTGGAATGAAATGGCTCTCAATGAGATTGTCCAGAAGAGCAGTGCTATTTGCATGGCGCGTGGGTATTTTAATTTGTTATTCTCTCCACCGCGGGAAAACGCATGGGATCACACCGTACCACTCCACGCTTCAAGCAATATGCGGCAATTTGTTTTCTGCTTTCCTGCGTGTTAGCGGGAAGCGACTCCGCTGCTCAGGATAACCGGTCATCGGAACCAGCCTCTTTTACTCTAGTGCAAGGGGTTTTGTCGCAAGTTGCGGCTAAATATAGGATTCCCGGTCTGGCCATCGCTGTGATTGAACATGGGCAGTTGCGCGACATCCAGGTCTTCGGAGTGCGCGACCTGAAATCCGGAGACCCTGTTACCGACAGGACGGTTTTTGAAGCAGGGCCGCTTGGAGAACCTCTATACGCGTATGCCGTTCTCCGACTCGCGGCGCAGGGACATTTCAACCCGGGATCGCCGCTTCCTGCCCTTCTTCCTCTTCCATACGTTCGGCGTTTGGACCCTACTTCCTCCTCGGAATCCACGGAATCGCTATACGATGCGCAGTTCAACCAAATTAATGCTGTCCGCATCATGAATCACACGTCGGGGATGCCGGACTGGGCTCGAAACCAACATTTGCAGCTGAGTTTTGCCCCCGGCCAGAAGTGGCTGTATTCCAACGAAGGCTATCTTTATTTGCAGAATGTTGTAGAGCGCGTTACTGGTGAGGTTTTTGGAGAATTTCTGGCGCGAAGCGTCCTGGTACCGGCCAGGATGGCCCATAGCGGCTTCATTTGGCGTTCAGATTACGAAAGCGCAATTGCCAAGGGATATGACCGTTCCGGCGCACTCGTGGAGACTCATCGATATCTGCGGCCGGCTGCTACCGCGACATTTTATGCAACCATCCGGGATTACGCGCAATTCATAGCCATGCTCCTGGCCTCCGCGCCGGCTCAGCGGGAGCACGAATCTGCGGTGTCCCTGATGCTGAGCCCTACTGTTTCGGTCGAGGCCGCCTCCCAACTCTCCTGGGGGCAAGGTTTTGGCCTGGAAAAAAGCGGGGATGATCTATTCTTTTTTCACCGCGAAAATAACCCCGGATTTCAATCTTTTGTAATCGCGTCCCGCAAGACGGGAAGCGGTGTTGTGATCTTCACGAATAGCGGGAACGGGCTGGACGCCGTTCCGGACATCGTGGCCGCGACGATTGGCGGGAATCACCCCATCCTGAAGTCGAAATTTCTGCATCCCTGATAAACAGTGCCGCGCACGCCGCTTTAGATGGGCCTCCCTCCTGCAAGGCAAGAAGACGATACAAGAAGGCGATATTTGTCCGACCCTCCGTCACGACTAAAGCTCAAAAGAATGTCTCTAGCATTGCCCATTAGTACTGGGTCTTTATTTTCATGTGTTTTCTATGATATAGACACCCTGCTTTGGGGTCGTCTTGCTGTCGGGGTTCCCCCTCGCACTCCGTCAGAAAAAGTGGAAAACAGCGCGCGCCGGTTGCTTTTCGGCCGGTTAGGATGTTCGACGCGGATCCAAGAGCTGACCCCTCGGCCGGAGAAGCTAGAAAGCTTCCCCGGTAAATTGATTGAAAATTCGAAGAAACACGCGTCCATGGAGGCCCAGCCATGAGAAGAGCGCTACTCGTATCTACGCTCTCATTCTGTTTTGCAGCCGGCGCATCAGCGCAATCGACTCAGCCCACCCCGAAAACACAGCCGAACAGGCATGTCGCGCCTGCTTCCGCATCGCCTGCGGCCCTGCAGGCGGCTCGGGCTTCCTTTGCGCAGTTGCCGCTGTCCTTTGAAGAGAATCGCGGGCAGACGGATGGGCGCGTCAAATATTTGTCTCGCGCGGCGAACTACAATCTATTCCTCACGGCTGACGAGGCGGTGCTGACTCTAGGGAACCCGGCGACGCGTCACGGCTGTACAGGCCTGAGCGGACGCCCCGGTGGAAATTGCCCGGACGCCGGAACCGGGGGGGCTGATCCTTCAAGCAACCAGCCCGAGGGCGCGGTTCTCTGGCTGAAGATGCTGGGTGCAAACCCTGCTGCACAAATTTCAGGCTCGGATCAACTGCCGGGCAAAATCAATTATTACGTGGGAAACGATCCGAGCAAGTGGCGCACCGGCGTCCGGCAATTTGGACGGGTAAACTATCAAGGCGTGTATCCTGGCGTGGATTTGACCTATTACGGAAATCGCAGGCAACTGGAATCCGATTACGTGGTGGCGCCTGGCGCGGACCCTCGCGCCATCGAATTCGAGATCGAGGGCGCAATTGGAAGCCGCATCGACGCACAAGGGAATTTGGTGCTGGCGACGAGAGCGGGAAGCGTGCAATTACTGCGTCCGGTCGTCTATCAAGTAGTGAAGGGAGTTCGTCGCGAAGTTTCCGGCCGGTACGATCTGCGCGACAAGAATCACGTGGGTTTCGCAATTGGAAAATATGATACGCGCGATCCCCTCGTTATCGATCCGATTCTTATTTATTCGACGTATCTCGGGGGGAGCACTCTTGCCGGATCGGATTCCGGGAATGCAGTAGCCATCGATGCGTCTGGTGATGTGTACGTAACAGGCCAGGCCGGTTCGTCGGATTTTCCAGGCGCCGCATTGAACGGCCCCGTTGCGCAATCAACCCCTGCCGCCTTCGTAACCAAATTCGATCCCACCGGGAATGTCATTCTGTATTCGACGCTGCTTCGCGGGACCACTGGTTTTTCGGACGTCGGGAATGGAATTGGCGTCGATAGCACCGGAAACGCATACGTCGGCGGAGTGACGACGGACACAGATTTTCCGTTGTTGAACCCGTTTCAGGCGACCCCCGGGAATGGAGTTACGAGTTTTGAGAGTACCGGCTTTGTCGCCGGATTGGCCAGCGATGGAACATTACTGTATTCGACGTACTTTGGCGGCCGGAATGAAAATGATGTTAACGTCATCCAGGGTCTTTTTGCGGATTCCGCCGGCAACGCTTACGTAGTAGGCAACACAACTTCCAAAAATTTCCCCACCGTAAATCCCCTGCAGGCGACGTTGAATTCTTCATTTGCCTTTGAGTCGAACGCAATTGTCGCCAAGTTCAATCCCCAAGGCCAGCCGATCTACTCGACCTATCTGGGCGGCGATGGAAATGATGTCGGGAATGCAATCGTAGCGGATGCCGCTGGAAACGCGTACATCACGGGACAGACGACGTCGACCAATTTTCCCGTGCAGTCTTCTCCCGCACCTTTCCAGGCCGCGCTCAATGGCAGCTCCTCCGATGTATTCGTCAGCAAACTGAGCTTCAATACGTCCAGTTCAACACTGTCTTTGGCTGCTTCCACGTACTTGGGCGGCACCGGAACCGATGAGGGCTGGGGCATTGCGATTGATAATGCAACTCCGCCCAACGTGTATGTCACCGGGGAGACGGCGTCGACCGGGTCAGGAACGAACTCCTTTCCGACCAAGAATCCAATGTCTGGAACGTTTGCGGGCGTACCCTACTCAGGCGCAACGAACGCGGGGGCCACGGACGCTTTTGTCACGAAACTGCAAGGCGACTTTACCGTGCTCAACTATTCGACTTACGTCGGCGGGAACGGCACGGACATCGGATATGGCATATCGCTGGACGGGGCCAATCCGCCCAACGTTTTTATTGCCGGCAGCACAACTTCGCTCAATTTCCCCCTCTCCAATCCGCTGCAATCGGCGCTGGGAGGCGTCACGAGCACAAACGCGTTTGTAACCGAATTGAAATCCGATGGAAGCGTTCTGACCTACTCCACGTACCTGGGAGGAGTTCAGACCGACCAGGGGCGCGGGATCGCGACGGACTCCATTGGAAATGCGTATATCACTGGCACCACCACGTCGCCCAATTTTCCGGTGCTGAGTTCTTCCGGTGTGGCGACGAGCCCGTTTGACGGCCAGCTGGGATCTTCTTCCGGCAATGCATTCGTCGCCAAGATTTCACCGTCCGCGGCGCCATCCGCTCTGAATTTCTTTCCGCCCGTGTACAATTTTCACAATGTGGGGGTCGGGTCGGGAGTCACGGGAACCGGAGGATTCGGGACCGAGTCGGTCACCTTGAGCAACAACACTGCTTCCAGCGTGACGATCAATTCGTTTTCTTTTACTGGCGCAAACGCGGGCGACTTTACCGTGCAAACCGCGGGGACCACGTGCTCCAACGGGTTGGCGCTCTTGGCCGGCGCATCGTGCTTGGTGAACATTAGGTTCGCTCCCACACTGCAAGATCTTCGTACGGCGCAACTCACCATCAACAGCACGCCGACGAGCACCACGGTCCTGAATCTCACCGGGTTCGGGGCGGTGCCCGAAGTGAACTTGAGCACAAATAGCCTCAATTTTGGAACCAGCGTCCCGCTGAACGTCGGTTCCACGAACCTCGTACAAATCACGAATACCGGCGGCGCACCGTTGAACGTTGGCAGTGTGCAATTTACCGGGGCCAACGCCTCGGCATTTACCCTTGCGCTGAATACCTGCGCGAGTGTCGGGCCGAATCAGAGTTGCTTTCTCGAGGTCACGTTTACTCCAACCGCGGCGCAAGCGTACAGCGGCAATCTCCTGATCAATGACAACGCCGTGGGGAGTCCGCAAACCGTGACGCTGAGCGGCACGGGCGTGGCCAAAGTCCTCGTATCTCCGCCTTCAATTGAGTACGGGGGATGGATCGTGAATACATCCTCGCCGGACAACAACTTCACTTTGACCAACGGCTCGGGTGGCAGCATTACTTTGACGAGTATTGTTCCGGGCGGGACCAACCCGGGAGATTTCCCGGTCGATGCCAATGCCAGCACGTGCGTCAATGGTTTGGTTCTCCCGGCGGGCACCACCTGTTACCTGGACGTATTCTTCAAACCTACGGCTGCCAGCGCGATCGATGGACGGACAGCGACGTATCAATTCAACTGGAATGGCACGCTGACCGGCTCACAGACCGTAAACGTCATGGGCGCCGGAGAAACCGGCGTCACTTTGTATGTGAATTCCATCACTGCTGCGAACGAATACGTCGGAGTCACCGAAAGCGCGGCCGCCGGCGATATCCTCTATAACGGGACCGTAAACCCGATCACGGTGAACAGCATTGTCCTGAGCGGCGCCAACCCGCAGGATTGGACGGTGCAGCTCGGCAGTTCGCCGACTGGAAACGATTGCTCCGCCGACGGAATCGTCCCGGCCAACTCGTACTGTTTTTTGAGTGGAAGCTTCACACCTTCGGCGGTTGGAGTACGGACGGCCACTGCTACGTTCAATTATACCGGCGCGCCTCCGAATACTCCGTTGACGCTGTCACTGACGGGTACGGGAATTCCCGGTCCGGTCGTATTCCCAGCTTCGCTGGCATTTGGCAGCCAGATCCAGAACCTGCTCTCGCCAACGCATCGAGTGCTGCTCCAGAATGTGATGAAAACCGATCTGACGATCTCGTCTGTTTCGGGTCCAACCGGGACAAACGCCGGCGATTTCGCAAAATTAGCCAGCAGCACGTGCAATGCCGGCATCGTGAAGGGGGGCGGAAATTGCTATATTGACCTGACTTTCACCCCCGGCGCGCTGGGCGCTCGCACCGCGACCGTCACGATTACGGACAATGGGCCCGGAAGTCCGCGGACGCTTACGCTGACCGGGACGGGTGTGCCCGGATCGGATACCATCTCTGTCACACCGGCCGTGGTCGATTTTGGTAACGTGCCGCTGGTCGGGGCAGGTCTTACTCAACCGACGGTAACCGCATCCTTCTACCTGACAAACGGGGGAGCTACCCCAACCACGATCACTACAAGTACGGGCACGCCAAATCCAGCCATCGCCACGAATGCGCCGCCGTTCGCGCTCGTGACTGGTGCGGGCAGCACGTGCGCGCCGGTCCCAACTTCTACTCCTATTGTGACCACAGTGCTTCCACAGGGTGGCATGTGTTCGGTTGCGGTGACCTTCAAGCCTACTGCAGTCGGCGAGTTTAGCAATACGGTGACCCTGACAGATAGCGTTGGCGGGTTGCATACCGTAACCATTCAAGGCGCGGGCGTAAACCAAGGCGCAATATCCATGAATAGCGTTACGTTTACCCAGTTGCCGGGTACCACCACAACTCCGCCATTAACGGCTACGTTGACCAACACGGGAAGCGGCCCCGCAACCCTTACGAGCATTCGGCTTTCCGAGAATTCAACTTCCAACTTCGCCATTGTCTCTACCGGGACGACCTGCACGATCGGCGCCGTCATCTCCCCGGCGGGTACTTGCGTAGTCGCGTTAACATTCACGGCTCCGAGCGCTCTCGGAAATTACAATGGCAACTTGACGATTTCCGCGAATCTCGGTAATGGGATCACCGGCTCCGGTTTTTCCGGCCTCAATGGAAAGGTGGTGAGCGGAGGTTTTACAGTGTCTCCAACGCCGCCGCTCGATTTTGGAACTGCGGCGATTGGTACGACGGTTGACTATGGGCAGGTGTTCACCCGATTTACGAATATTTCCGTCACGAACAATAATCCGGGGACAGTGACATTTTCCAGCGTTGCTCCGCAAACCGCGGGAGATTTCACGGTGACGAGCAATACGTGCGCGGGCACTCTCCAGGCTGGCAGCAGTTGTACGTTCGATGTGGTCTTCGCGCCGACGGTAAATGGGGCGGAAACGAATAACATTGTTCTTTCCTACAGTGGCGCGCCCAACAGTCCATTCTTGGTCGCGGTAAAGGGCACTGGAAGCAATGCCGTCGCCGCCACTCCGAATCCCGTGAACGTTTCCGGATCGGTGGGGACGAATGCGGGTCCCACGGTTACGATTGGAAATGGGTCCAGTTCCACGGTCACCATCACAGGGACGAGCGCCATCACGGGCAATAGCGCCTTTTCGTTCAGCTTCAACACCTGCTCGATCCTGACCGCCACGGGCACGCCCGGCAACACCTGCGAGTATTTCCTGAATTTTAATCCGACCGCGCCAGGGTCCAATCTGACCGCCCAATTTACGGTGAATTACACGGTCGGGGCGACTCCGGGATCGATCGTCGTGAATCTCAATGGTACGGCTACCGCGCCTGCAGTTTCGATTTCTCCGAATCCGGTGACCTTCCCAGGGCAGAACGTGAACACGCAAAGCCAAATCATCAACGTCTTGGTGCAAAACACGGGAACCGACATTCTCAGCTTTTCTGGCTTGCCCACGATCACCGGACCGAATGCGAACGACTTCGCCCTGGCGGTGGGCAATTTCAGCACGAACTGCCAGTTCGCGTTCATGCAGCCGGGCGTGAGTTGCGTGATTCCGATTAACTTTACTCCCTCTCAGCTAACGCCGGGCAGCGCGCGAAGCGCGACTCTGACGATTAAGGACAATGCTTTCCCGAGCGGCACGCAGACGGTTACCTTGGCCGGGACAGCAAATGCCGGCAGCGTCACCGTGGAAACCAACAACCTGTCATTCCCGCAGACCAATATCGGTGCATCAGTGACGCAAGGCATTCTGTTCTCGAATACCACGAATGCGGCAGTAGTATTCAATGGGGTTACCTACAGTACTCCTGCACCGCCATCGGGCCCGTACTCCAACGATACCGGCCCCAACGCCTGTGTTTCGGGCAAAGCAGTGGGAGCGTTTACCGGCACGTGTGTGATTTACATCAAGTTTTCGCCCACCGCGACTCACAAATCCTTCAACGGCGACGGTGCATTTTGGCGCAAGCGGAACCATCGCCATCACTCTGTCCGGCGCGGGATCCAATCCCACGGTCTTCGCCAGCCCGACTACGCTGACTTTTACCGCTCAGTTGCTCAGCACGTCCAGTTCGCCGCAATTGGTCACGCTCACCAATGGGACTTCTGCCGCAGTTTCGGTCTCCGCCACCCCAACCGTTACGGGAGACTTCCAATTGGGGACAAATTCGTGCACCAATGGCGCAAATGTTCCGCAAAACGGAGGCACCTGCACAGTCAATATCATCTTCACGCCGACGGCCACGGGCGCCCGGACGGGGACGCTGACGATCACCGACGGCCCGGGCGATGCGGGTAGTCCACATACCGTCACGCTGAACGGCACGGGCATCGCTCCGGATGTAACCATCGGGAAAGTGCATACGGGGAACTTCACCATCGGCCAGACCGGAACTTATACGATCACCGTGACCAACAGCGGCGGCTCCCCCACCACCGGCACAACCACGGTCACCGATACGCTGCCCACTGGAATGGCGTTTAACAGCAATACCAATTCAGGCGTGTGGTCGTGCGTTGCACCGTCCCAGACCGTCACCTGCACCAGTTCGGCCGCGATCGCGCCCAACGGCGGCACCAGTGCGTTCAATTTGGTCGTGAACGTGGCCGCCGGCAGCCGCCGGCACGCCCATCAATTCCGTTAGCGTTACGACCGCCGGCGATACCGGCACGACAGGGAAGACGGCAACCGATCCGACAACGGTTACTTTCCCGTCGCCGACCATCACCACGATTTCGCCCACCAGCGCCACCGCAGGCGGACCGCCTTTCACGCTGACGGTGAATGGGACGAACTTTGTTTCCGGTTCGGTGGTGAATTTCAACGGAGCGGCCAAGACGACGACCTTTGTGAGCGCCACTCAGATTACGGCGGCGATCACAGCGCCGGACATCGCGGCGGCGGGAACGTTCAACGTGACGGTAACCAACCCGGCTCCGGGCGGCGGCACGTCTGGAAATGCGACGTTTACCGTGAACAACCCTGTGCCTACGATCACCACGCTTTCGCCCGCGGGAGGGGTCGTGAACGGCGCAGCCTTCACATTGACGGTGAATGGCACCAACTTTAATCATTCTTCGGTCGTAAATTATAACGGCGCGACGCGCACGACGACGTTTGTCAGCGCCACGCAGGTGACCATCCAGATTACGACCGGGGACCTCGCCGCTTTTGGAACATTCCCGGTGTCGGTGACCAACCCCGCTCCGGGCGGAGGCACGTCGGCATCTGTAAACTTCTCGGTCACCAATCCGCCTCCGACGATTACCACGCTTTCACCAACGAGCGCGGTGGCGGGCGGCGCCGGATTCACGCTGACCGTGAACGGGACGAACTTCGTCTCCGGCGCGGTAGTGAATTTTAATGGAACGGCGAAGACGACGACGTTTGTGAGCGCGACGCAGGTGACGGCGACGATCCTGGCGGCGGACATCGCCACGGCGGGAACCTTCAACGTGACGGTGACCAACCCGGCTCCGGGCGGCGGCACGTCCGGGAATTCGCCGTTTACCGTGAACAATCCGTTGCCAACGATCACGACGCTATCGCCAGCGAGTACGACGGCAGGCGGAGTGGCGTTCACTTTGACCGTGAACGGCACGAATTTCAATTCTTCGTCGGTGGTGAATTTCAACGGAGCGGCGAAGACGACGACTTTTGTGAGCGCGACGCAGGTGACGGCGGCGATCACGGCGGGGGACATTGCCACGGCGGGAACTTTCAACGTGACGGTGACCAACCCGGCTCCGGGAGGCGGCACGTCGGGGACTTCGCCGTTTACCGTGAATAACCCTGGGCCGACGATCACCACGGTCTCTCCCACGAGCGCGACCAAGGGTGGAGCGGCGTTCACGCTGACAGTAAACGGCACCAATTTCGTTTCCACCTCGGTGGTGAACTTCAACGGATCGGCGCGGACCACGACGTTTGTGAGCGCAACGCAGGTGACGGCCGCGATCACGGCGGCGGACATCGCCACGGCGGGAACGTTCAATGTGACTGTGACGAACCCGGCTCCGGGCGGCGGCACGTCGGGAAATGCAACGTTTACCGTAAACAATCCGGCTCCGACGATCACCACGCTTTCGCCTTCGAGCGCGATCGTGGGCGGCGCGGGCTTCACGTTGACGGTGAACGGGACGAACTTCGTTTCCGGCGCGGTGGTGAATTTCAATGGAGCGGCGAAGACGACGACGTTTGTGAGCGCGACGCAGGTGACGGCGTCAATTGCCGCGGCGGACATCGCCGCGACGGGAACGTTCAACGTGACGGTGACCAACCCGGCTCCGGGAGGCGGGACATCGGCGAGTTCGCCGTTTGCCGTGAATAATCCGGTACCGACAATCACCACTCTTTCACCCATCGAGCGCGACCAGGGGCGGCGCGGCATTTACGCTGACCGTCAACGGGACCAATTTTATTTCCACCTCCGTGGTGAACTTCAACGGAGCGGCCCGGACGACAACCTTTGTGAGCGCTACGCAAGTGACGGCGGCGATCACGACGGGAGACATCGCCACGGCGGGAACATTCAACGTGACGGTGACCAACCCGGCTCCGGGCGGCGGCACGTCGGGGAATGCTTCCTTTACCGTGAATAATCCGGTGCCGACAATCACTTCGCTCAGCCCGAATGGGGCCACCGCGGGCGGCGCCGGCTTCACGCTGACCGTGAACGGAACCAACTTTGTCCCAACCTCCGTGGTGAATTTCAATGCTTCGGCGCGGACGACCACGTTTGTCAGTGCGACGCAGCTGACCGCAACCATTCCGTCGACCGACATCACGACCGTGGGATCCGGGAATGTGACGGTAACGAACCCCGCACCGGGCGGCGGCACAACCACGAATGTTGTCTTTACGATTTCGAGCGTGCCGAATCCTGTGCCGACGCTCACCACGATCAGCCCGACCAGCGGGCTGGTTGGCCAGGCCGTGAACCTGACTCTGACCGGAACGAATTTCGTGGCCGGCTCCATCGTGAATTTCGGCGCGATTGCGGATACCGGAGGAGTGGCGACCAACGGGGGAGCAACGCTGACCATCACGATTCCGGCGGGCCAGGTGACCGCAGCGGGCACCGTGAATGTGTCGGTGACCAACCCGGCGCCGGGCGGCGGCACATCCACGGCTCAGACGTTTACGATTAACAATCCCGTCCCGGCGATCACGACGCTTTCGCCTGCCAGCACGCTGGCCGGCGGCGCCGCGTTTACGCTGACGGTGAATGGGTCGAACTTTGTTTCCGGTTCCGTGGTGAACTTCAACGGAGCGGCGCGGGCCACCACGTTCGTGAGCGCAACCCAGGTGACGGCGGCGATCACGGCGCCGGACATCGCCGCGGCGGGAACCTTTAATGTGACGGTAACCAATCCGGCGCCGGGCGGCGGCACGTCGGGTATTTCTCCATTCGCTGTGAATAACCCGGCCCCGGCGATCGCTACGCTGTCACCATCGAGCGCAACAGCGGGCGGAGCGGCATTTACGCTGACCGTGAACGGAACGAACTTCGTTTCCGGAGCGACGGTTAGTTTCAACGGCGCGGCCAAGACGACCACGTTTGTGAGCGCGACGCAGGTCACGGCGCCGATTACGGCGGCCGACATTGCCGCGGCCGGCACGTTCAATGTGATCGTGACTAACCCGAGCCCCGGCGGCGGCGCGTCCGGGAGTTCACCGTTTACCGTAAACAATCCGCTCCCGACGATCACCACGCTCTCGCCCACAAGCGGGTTGGCGGGTGGAGCCGCATTCACGCTGACGGTGAATGGCACGAACTTCAATTCATCGTCGGTAGTGAATTTCAATGGAGCCGCAAAGACCACGGCGATTGTAAGCGCGACGCAGGTCACGGCATCCATTACGGCGGCGGATATTGCGGCGGCTGGAACCTTCAATGTGACGGTGACCAATCCGGCGCCAGGCGGCGGCATGTCGGGGAGTTCGCAATTTACCGTGAATAATCCGGTGCCGACGATCACCACGCTTTCGCCCGCAAGCGGGTTGGCGGGGGGAGCCGCATTCACGCTGACGGTCAACGGCACGAATTTCAATGCTTCGTCGGTGGTGAAATTTAATGGAACGGCGAAGACGACTACGCTGGTGAGCGCGACACAAGTCACGGCGTCCATCGCGGCTGCGGATATCGCAACGGCCGGAACATTCAACGTGACGGTGACCAATCCCACTCCGGGAGGCGGCACGTCAGGGAACTCAACGTTTACCGTGAATAACCCGGTCCCAACCATCACCACTCTTTCGCCCACGAGCGCAGCCAAGGGCGGAGCGGCATTTACGCTGACGGTGAACGGCACCAATTTCGTTTCCACCTCGGTGGTGAATTTCAACGGAGCGGCCCGGACGACCACTTTTGTGAGCGCAACCCAGTTGACAGCGGCGATCACAGCGCCGGACATTGCCGCGGCCGGAACATTTAACGTGACGGTGACCAACCCGGCGCCGGGCGGCGGGACTTCGGGGAATTCCTCATTCATCGTGAACAACCCGGTCCCGACGATCACCACGTTTTCACCCACGAGTGCGACCGTGGGCGGAGCAGCGTTCACATTGACCGTAAACGGGACCGGCTTCCTGACGGGCGCGACGCTCAGCTTCAACGGCGTCTCGCGAGCGACCACATTTGTGAGTGCAACCCAGGTCACAGCGGCGATCACGGCAGGGGACATCGCCACGGCGGGAACGTTCAACGTGACGGTGACGAACCCGGCTCCGACGACTGGGCCATCGGCCGCGCAAACATTTACCGTGAATAATCCTCTTCCCACGATCACTACGGTTTCACCAGCGAGCGGGACGGCAGGGGGAGCGGCATTCACACTGACCGTCAACGGAACCAACTTTGTCGCTACGTCGGTGGTGAACTTCAACGGAAATGCCAAGACGACGACTTTCGTGTCCGCAACGCAAGTAACGGCCTCGATCACGCCGGCGGATATCGCCACGGCGGGAACATTCAATGTGACAGTGACAAACCCGGCTCCGGGAGGAGGAACTTCGGGCAATGCGTCGTTCACAGCGAATAACCCTGTGCCAACGGTGACCACACTTTCACCGACCGGCGCCATAAAGGGAGGCACGTCCTTCACGCTCACGGTGAACGGCACGAACCTCAATTCATCCTCGGTTGTGAACTTCAACGGGGCAGCCAAGGCCACTACGTTTGTGAGTGCAACGCAAGTCACGGCTGCAATCACGGCGGGGGATATCGCGGCGACAGGCACCTTCAATGTGACCGTGACCAACCCCGCGCCAGGGGGCGGTACCTCAGGGAATGCATCGTTTAATGTCACGGACTTTACGGTGACGCCAGGCACTTCCGGCACCCTGTCGGTGACGGCAGGCACGCCGGCCACTTTGACGTTGAATGTGACAACCACTCCGGCGATTGCTTTGCCCGCGGATGTGACCTTCACTTGCGCTCTACCCGCTGGACTTTCCGGCGCGGGTTGCTCACTGAATCCCGCGACCATTACGAAAGGCAGCCCAAGCGGCTCTTCGACCGTGCTGACAATCACGACCACGGCCAGTCTGCCTCCGTCTTCCCGGCGGCGTGATCCCCAGACGCCATTCGCGCCATGGATTCCGGTGACGGCGCTGGCGGGCATCGCAATGCTCTGGTTCACAAAGCAAAATCGGACCGCGACATTGCGAGCACGCCCGGTATTTCTAACGCTGGGATTGCTCCTGATCGCTTCGGCCGGCCTGGTGGGCTGCACGACAGCTCAGATGTCCACGCCAAAGGGAGCGTCGAGCGTTACGGTAACGGCGACCTCAGGCGGCGTTTCAAAAACGACAAATGTTGCCATAAACGTGCAATGAGAAATTCGATGGGAGTAACATCGTTCAACGCGATCGGGGATTAAATCCTTCGATTGACTCCTTTTTGAGAAACGTAGGTTGCTGCTTAGAGCGATGTGCGTTTTCCGATGAACGATTTAAAGTAAAAAACTCCAGCCTTCAAAAACCGAAGACTGGGGCACGCAAAGTTCAACAACAAAACCCGGGCCACCCGGCCCGATTTAAGTCTTTCTTCGTTCGTCTGTTAGAGTTTGCCGACATGTACCAGCCTGGCTGAGCGCACCGCTCCTTTAATTAGAAATAGGCCGGCAGGGAGTTCTTTCCTAGCCATTTGTCCAGGGCCCGGCCTAGCCGATCGGCGGATGTAGGCGCGCCGCATCTTGTGGCATGTTTTCCTCGGAGGGTCGAACATGTCTACGGAATTGATTGAGCTTTCCAATGCAATGGCGCAGGCGACCGAACGCGCCGCCGGCAGCGTGGTGGCTATTCATACGGAAAGGCGCGGGTCGTCCAGCGGGATCGTTTGGCGGTCCGGAGTGATTGTCACGTCGGAACACGCACTGCGCCGGGATGAGGAAATTCAGGTGACGCTGCCGGATGGGCGAGTTGTGCCGGCCACGCTGGCTGGCCGCGATCCGTCAACGGATGTTGCGGTATTGAAATGTGCTGCAGCCACGGTGGCGTTGACGGAATTTGGCGATGCGGACGCGGTGAAACCCGGGAGCATTACTCTGGTGGTTGGGCGCACGCGCGCCAGCGGGCCTGTGGCTGCACTCGGAGTGGTCTGCCTGGTCGCGCGAGAACGCCGAACCTGGACGAGCGCGTCGCTCATCCCATACATCAGGCTCGACGCGGGCTTGCAACCCACTGCTGTCGGCGGGGTTGTGATTGATGCGCACGGGAAGACGGTGGGGATGGCGACGCCGCGCTTTGCTCGATTTGGGGCCATCGCCGTGCCCGTTGCTGCTGTCAATGCAGCGGCGGATATCCTGCTGCAGAAGGGGCATATACCGCGGGGATATCTTGGCGTTGGGTTGCAGCCCGTACGATTGCCGGAGGCGCTTCGCGAAAAGCTTCCGTGGAATGAAAAGACCGCGGCGATTGTGATGGATGTGCATCCCGGGGGATCGGCGGACAAGGCGGGCATGGTCATTGGCGACATCATCGTTTCGCTCGCCGGAGAGGCGGTTACGCGGCTGGAAGATATTCAGTTGCATCTTGGCGGGGATACGATCGGCAAACAATTGCCGCTGAAATTCGTTCGTGGCGGCGCGATTCACGAGGGGAGCATTGTGGTAGCGGAACGTCCTCACGGAGGCGACTGAGATGAGCGTGACGGGATTCGGCGAGATTGCGGAAAAGCTGCGGCGCTCTACCGTTCTCATCCAGGAGGGAAGTCGCGGCGGAGGTTCCGGCGTGATCTGGTCGGGCGACGGGATCATCATCACCAATGCGCACGTCGCGCGGAGCCGGCGTATGGGCGTGCAACTCTGGGATGGCCGTGAATTTCCAGCCGAGGTCGAGTCGCGCGATTCGCACAGCGACCTTGCCGCGCTTCGCATCGGCGCGACGAATCTACCCGCAGCCGTGATCGCTGATTCCTCAACCGTTCGGCCCGGAGAACTTGCCATCGCCATCGGCAATCCGCTGGGTTTTGTCGGAGCGCTAACGACTGGCGTGATTCACGCCGTGGGTCCGCTGGCCGGGCTCGGATCGCGATCGTGGGTGCAGGCGGATGTTCGGCTGGCGCCGGGGAATTCCGGCGGGCCGCTCGCTGACGCCCGGGGCCGCGTGATCGGGATCAACACGATGGTTGCGGGCGGCCTCGCGCTTGCCGTCCCAAGCAAAATCGTTCTGGACTTTCTTTCCGCGGGTCCTTCTGTGGCATGGCTTGGCGTAACCATCCATCCCGTGCGAATTCCGCGGTTGGGCGCCGCGCGGGATATCCGGCACAAGTTCGGCCTGGTGATTCTTGAAGTGGAACCGGGAGGGCCGGCGTTTCTGGCATCCTTGTTGCCGGGCGATATTTTGCTGGGGACGGAACAAAAAGTGTTCTCGTCGCCTGACGATCTCTCGCAAGTCCTGGAAGTCGTTGGCCCGCGTTTGCTGCGCTTGAAATTCCTGCGCGGAAATTACTCACAGGTACGCCGCGTGACCGTGCAGTTGGGCGTTCCGAATTCGCCAAGGAGTTCGGTGGCAGCGTGATTCGCATCTTCATCGTCGCCGCCTCTTCGCTCGCGCGCATGGGCTTGCAAGGTCTGCTCGGGTCGCGCGAGATCGAAGTTGTGGGCAGCGCCCCCGACCTGGAGTCGCTTTCCGGCCAGTGGGCGGATGTGCAAGCGGACGTTGTGCTCATCGATGCGGCCGCCGAATTGTTGGATGGCGTTGTCGAATCGGTTGCCGCGTCGCAAATTGCGTCCGAAGCCGCCGTCGTGATTCTTTCCGGACACAGCGATCCGGTAACGCTGTCCGGAGCGATGCGGGCGGGAGTTCGTGCGGTACTCCCCGGTGATTTGCCGGCCGAGCAAATCGTTGTGGCGCTGGAAGCCGCTGCGGCGGGGTTGGTGGTCGTGCATTCCGCGGTAGTCGGCGCCATGTTTCCGACGGCGCACGCGGCATCGCGCTCTTTGGCGGAACTTGCCGAGCCGCTTACGCCTCGCGAAAGCGAAGTCCTGCAAATGCTCGCCAGCGGACTGGCGAATAAGCAAATCGCCGCGCGATTGGCCATCTCCGAGCACACGGCCAAATTCCACGTCGCGGCGATTTTGGGAAAGCTTGGCGCGGGGAGCCGCACGGAAGCTGTCTCGATCGGCATTCGCCGCGGGCTTGTTCTTCTCTGAAGTTTCCTGCACACCTTTTGAAATGTTGGAAGGGACAAATAGGACAGGTCAGGCGGACTTTTCCGAAGTCTCTTCGCCATCGCACCGATCCATTGTGGAGATTTGCGACGGAATCTTCAGCAGCGACGGGCAAGTCAACTCGGCAAGGAGTTCTCTGACTAGATTGGCCGCGGCCGGCAGGGCATTACGGGCGGACATGGAAAGGCCGTAGCCGGTGGCCATGTTCTGCGGTTCAATGCCGACGACGAATACTTGATCCGGAAGTTCGTCCAACAGTTCGGCGACTGCAAGCAGTTCGCCGACATTGCCCTCGTGAGACGTGCCGGCGCGGCGGACGCCTATTTGAAACACTTCAGAAACATTTAGAATTCTGGTTGTCCCCGGAGGCCGGCCCATGGCCAGGGCATCCACGATGATAACGGCTTCGCGGCCGCTCAGGTGGCCGAGCAATGCCAAGCCCTGCGTGCCGCCATCGAGAAATTCGAGTCGGTCACTCCATCGATTGTCTTCCTGTGACAATCGATCGATCAAGGCGGGGCCGACGCCGTCGTCACCAAGCAGAGTATTCCCCAAACCCAGAACAAGAAATGGCGGACGATCTTGTACGAAATCGCCGGGTTTATTTCTCATTTTGCACGTCTTCCCGCTGGTAGAACTTGTGGCCCGATATCATGGAACCGATTAGACCGTTGCCCAGTGTGACCGCGTCATAGAGCACAACATAAACATGCATCAAAACGAAAATGGGGAACGCCCACGCCACCAGATGGTGATACATGTGTGTCTTGTAAGATCCGCCGAGCAACGGAATCACCCAGCCGAACAGACGATCCAGCGTGCCGCCGGGATTAACTTCCGAATACAGGGCCAGGCCCGTGAAGATTTCAAACCATCCCAGCAGAACGATGAAGAATGTGTAGGAAGCCCCACCGAGGGCATTGTGACCCAGGTAGGCACGGCCCCGCCTGAGTTTTAGATATTCGATCGCTTCTCCCATGACCTCGCGCCACCAGGCGGCGCGCCAAATATAAGGAAAACCCGAGCGGGCATAATTGTTTCCGACCCAGAACCAGTAGATGCGGAACAGAAAACTGATGGTGAATATCAACGCGGCTGCGAAATGCACTTCGCGAACGCGTCCCATGACAAAGCTGTTCGTTGGCTCCCCCGCGGGCGCGAGGATGGGATGGCCGATGTAAAGGCCCGTAAGGAAGAGGACGACGATGGAAATGCCGGTGACCCAGTGCGTCAAGCGCACAGGGAGTTCCCAGACATATGCCTGGCGAAAGAATCTCTCCGGGTGACCCTCGAGTTGCTTCGGATCGAATAATCGAACGACGTTCGCCATGGCAGTCTCCTAGGGAACGATGACGACTTCGGACAACGTTCGGCCGTCCGGGCCCAACACGTGCGAGGCGCAAGCCAGGCATGGATCAAACGAGTGGATCGTGCGCAGTATTTCCAGGGGCCGCTGCGGATCCGCCATGGGCGTGCCGATCAGAGCAGATTCGTAAGCGCCGCGCTGCCCCTTGCCGTCTTTCGGCGAAGCGTTCCAGGTGGAGGGAACCACGATCTGGTAGTTGGCAATTTTCGCGTCCTTGATGTGAATCCAATGGCACAGCGCGCCGCGCGGAGCTTCCGTGAAGCCGTATCCCTTGGCCTCCGCCGGCCAGGATGATGGATCCCACTTGGACGTGTCCGCGGTGGCCGAGTCGCCGGCCTTGAGATTCGCAACGAGCTGGTTATATTCATCCATCAACCAGCGAACCGCGAGGCGCGTTTCCAAGCCGCGCGCGGCAGTCCGCCCGAGCGTGGAAAACAGCGCCGTGGCAGGAACTTTCAACGCACCGAGCGCTTCGGTGACAACGTCCTTGAACTCCGTGTTGCCGCTCGCATACCCGACCAGCATCCTGGCGAGCGGCCCGACTTCCATGGCGTTGCCTTTCCAGCGCGGCGACTTGAGCCAGGAATACTTCGCGTTCTCATCGAGCTGCTTGTACGGCGGCTTGGGTCCGGTGTACTTGGGGGAAGTTTCTCCTTCCCAGGGATGGAGGGAAGTCTTGCCATCGGAATACTCGTACCAGGAATGCGCGATCTCCTCTTGCACCTGGCTGGCATCGGTCGGATCAACCGAAAGCACCTCGCTCAAATTCTTATTGAGAATGGCCCCGCGCGGGAACCGGAACTTGGAAACATCGCTGATTCCATTTTGCGGAATGTCGCCGTACACAAGGAAATTGCCCAAACCCGCGCCGATTTGCGTCCATTCCGGGTAGAAGGAAGCGATCGCAAGCAGATCCGGAATGTACATTTGTTCGACGATTTGCGTGGCGCCGTCGATCAAATCCTTGATGAAGTTCAGGCGTTCCATGTTGATGGCGTTGTCGCTTTGCATGGAGACGGCCGCGGCAATCCCGCCGACCAGATAATTCGGATGCGGATTCTTGCCGCCGAAAATCGTGTGGATCTTGACGACCTCCTTCTGCCACTTGAGAGCTTCGAGGTAGTGCGCGACGGCCATGAGATTGGCTTCGTGCGGAAGCTTGTAAGCCGGGTGCCCCCAATAGGCGTTCTGGAAAATGCCCAACTGGCCGGAGTCGACATATTTTTTCAGCGTGGCGGCGATGTCCCGGAAATAACCGGGGCTTGAAAGAGGAAACGATGGAGAAACTTTCTGCGCCAGTGCGGCCGTTTTGTCAGGGTCGGCTTTGAGGGCGGAGACGATGTCGACCCAATCCAGCGCGTGCAGGTGATAAAAATGAATCACGTGATCCTGCACCATCTGGGTAAGAAACATGATGTTGCGGATGGTTTCGGCGTTTTTCGGGACGCGAATGCCGAGAGCGTTTTCGACGCAGCGCACCGAAGCCAGCGCGTGAACGGTGGTGCAGACGCCGCAGATGCGTTCGCAAAACGCCCAGGCGTCGCGTGGATCGCGGTCACGCAGGATCACCTCGATCCCGCGCCACATGGTTCCGGAAGAGATGGCGTCTCCCACGTGGTTGCTGTCGTTCAGGATGGCTTCGATGCGGAGATGCCCTTCGATGCGGGTCACCGGATCGACAACGACTCGAGTGCTCATGAATCACCTCTACTCGCTCTTGTCGGCGGTCGGCTGGTCTTTGTCCGTGACCGGCTTGTGCGACAACCGGTGCGCAACCGTGGCCGTCAGGTGCGCCCCGACGCCTATGGCCGTGGCCACTCCCAACACTGCACCAATCTTGTCCGGCGTCGCGTCGATTCCCGGCACCACGACGCTCGAAAGCCTTTGATAAAAGGGGCCGTTGTCCCAGAAATTGGCCTCGCTGCAGCCGATGCATCCGTGGCCGGACCCTATTGGGAAGGAAACGCCGCCGTTCCACTTCATATTGGAGCAAGAGTTGTAGGTCGTTGGGCCGCGGCACCCCATTTTGTACAGGCACCAGCCCTTGCGCGCGCCTTCGTCATCCCAAGCCTCGACGAATTGGCCCGCATCGAAGAACGCGCGCCGGTAACACTTGTCGTGAATGCGCTGGCCGTAAAACATTTTGGGCCGGCCGATGCGGTCAAGCTCCGGCAGGGCGTCGAACGTGAGAATGTAGGTCAGCACGCCCGTCATGACTTCGGCGATCGGCGGGCAGCCGGGAACGTTGATGATCGGCTTGCCGGAGATCAACTCGTGAATGGGCTTGGCGCCTGTGGGATTCGGGTGCGCCGCTTGCACGCAGCCGTTCGATGCGCACGATCCCCAGGCGATGATGGCCTTGGCGTGTTCTGCCGTTTCGGTCAGGACATTCAGGAAAGTGTCGCCGCCCACGGTGCAATACACGCCGCCGTCCGCGGTGGGAGCGTTGCCCTCAACGGCCAACAGGTACCCGCCGGGATGTTCCTTGATCAGCTTCTGGCGAATCTCCTCCACCTGGAAGCCGGCGGCGGCCTGCAGCGTATCGTCGTAGTCCAGGGAGATCATGTTGAGGACAATGTCCTGGGCGATGGGGTGAGACGACCGGATAAAGGATTCGCTGCAGCAGGTGCATTCCAGGCCGTGGAGCCAGATGACCGGGATGCGCGGTTTGGTCTCCAGTGCGGATACTACTTGCGGCACCATGACCGCATCGAGCCCCATGGCTGCGGCCGTGGTAACGCAAAACTGCAAGAAGTCTCTACGATCGATGCCGTGCTGGCGGAGAACATCGTAGGTTGAAGCAGGAGAGAATGGTTTGTTCACGTCATCCCCCTGAACGCAAAGTTTCTGGCCGGGGCCAAATTGCGCGTGGAGTATCCAATCGCAAGCTTCCTCTCAGGTGGATGCCGCGTCTGTGACAAACCTCACGCTTTCGTGTGACCGTTGAACATTTCAATCTGAAACATGTCCCGGAGATGGGGGAAGCTAGCTTGCCTCGGCAGGGAATTAATTTTGCAGTAGGGAGGATGCGACCAAGGCCTGACCCAAGCTAAGACCGCCGTCTCCGGCTGGAACTTGAGTATGAGCGAATACCTCAAAACCATTTGCCTCAAGCTTCTGCACCAAGGAGGTCAGCAGAAAGCCATTTTGAAACGTGCCGCCGCTCAGGCAGATTCGTCGCAGGGAGTATTCATCCCGGAGATATCCGGCCAGCCTGGAAAGGATGTCGGCCAGGCCGTTGTGAAACTGCAGGGAGATTGTCTCCACGGGCGTGTGTTTTCTCAGGTCATCGACAATGGCCTCGAACACTGGTCGGACGCCGATCTGCCAGGTGTTACCCTCGCGGAACAATGAGAATGGATAGGCGCTTTCGTCCCTCGGCGCAGCCAGCGCGGCGGACTCCAACTCCATGGCAGCCTGCGCTTCGTAATCGACTACCTCACGTAAGCCGATCACAGCTGCTACGCCATCGAACAGCCTTCCGCAACTCGAAGTGAGCGGGGAATTCACCCGGCGTTCCATCATGCGGAGCATCGTTTCGGTTTTTCCCCGCGAAAGTTTCTCGGTGAAGGGAATTCCCAGGCCGCGGAAATCTCCGCCAAAAGTATGCGCCAAATAGCTGACACCCATTCGCCATGGCTCGCGAATCGCCGCGGCCCCTCCGGGAAGAGGGACATATTCAAAATGGCCGGCGCGCTCGAAGCCGGCATAGCCGGCGACCAGCGCTTCGCCGCCCCACACCGCACCATCGGAGCCGTAGCCGGTTCCGTCGAGCGCGAATCCGATCACTTTCCCTTCGATGCCATGTTCCGCCATGCAGCTGGCGATGTGCGCGTGGTGGTGCTGCACGCCTGCAAGTCGCACGCCGGTTTGTTTCAGCGCCCATTGCGTCGAAAAATAGCCGGGATGCAAATCGTAGGCGATAATTTCAGGGCGGATTTCGAGGATCCTTTGCAAATGCTCCACCGCTTCGTGAAAGAAATGGAGGCTCTCCGCGTTTTCCAGGTCGCCGATGTGCTGGCTAAGAAACGCTTCGCGGCCGCGCGTCAGACAAATCGTATTTTTCAATTCGCCTCCGACCGCGAGGATCGACGGAACCTCCTTGTGCAGATCCAGAGGCGCGGGAACGTAGCCGCGCGAGCGGCGGAATTGCCGGACGCGCCCCGCGATGGGCTTGACCACCGAATCGTCGCAGCGCAACAGGATTTCGCGATTGTGCACCAGGTATGCATCCGCGGTTCCGGACAGGCGTGCGGCGGCCTCGCGATTGTCAATGGCAATCGGCTCTTCGCTCAGGTTTCCGCTGGTCATGACCAGGGCGGGGAAATGCCCCGCCGCGAAAAGCAAATGATGCAGCGGCGTGTAGGGAAGAAATATGCCCAGGTCGTGCTGGCCGGGGGCGACCGCATTGGAGATCGCGGACCCTGGTTTTTTGGGAAGCAAAACAATGGGTCGCTGGCGGGAGGTCAGCGCATCCTTCGGCGGCGTCGTCAATTTCGCAAAAGGTCTCCGCCGTATTCAGGTTCGGCACCATAACGGCCAAGGGCTTCCCGAAACGATGCTTGCGCTGCCGGAGAAGTTCCACGGCCACGGAATTTGTGGCGTCCACGGCGAGGTGAAACCCGCCCAGACCTTTTATGGCAACGATCTCTTCGCTGCGCAGGCGCGCGACTGCTTCCGCTACGGGATCGGAGCACCCGACATTCTGGCCCTGCGAATCCCATAGCTCCAGCTGTGGGCCGCATTTCCAGCAGGCGTTCGGCTGCGCGTGGAATCGGCGGTCGCGGGGATTTTCATATTCCAGGAGGCATTCTGCGCACATGGGGAAAACAGACATGGAAGTGCGCGGGCGGTCGTAGGGAATGTCGCGGACAATCGTGAAGCGCGGGCCGCAATTGGTGCAGTTAATAAAAGGGTAGAGGTGCCGGCGATCGCCCGGATCGAATAGCTCCGCAAGGCAATCGTCGCAAATAGCCACATCGGGCGAGATCAGCGCGCGAACCGCTTCGCCCGTATGGCTGCCGATAATCCTGAATTCAGATTCTCCGTTGCAGGGAAGTTCCTGGATTGCGAGGCTGGTGATCCGCGCGAGAGGAGGCGCGGCGACAGGCAACCGCGCGGAAAAATCTTCGACGAAATCGGCCGGGCCCTGAATCTCGATGGTGACGCCCGCGGGAGTGTTGCTGATCGTGCCGGTCAGGCCGCGTTCGGTCGCCAGGCGGAAGACATAAGGGCGGAAACCGACGCCCTGCACGATCCCCGTAACCCGGATCTCTCTGCGAATCTGCATGTCACGTTTGCATCGTGGCCGAAGCCGCGGGCGTACGCGCCGCTGCGCGTTTCCGGCTCAACCAGCCGAGCCATTCGTCCAGGCCGCCCTGCTTCAGGCAACTGACCCGGACAATTTCGATTCCGGCATGAATCCGGCGTGCATTCTCCTCGGCCAGCGCAACCTGAAAAGGCACGTACGGGAGCAGATCGATCTTGTTCAGGACCATCAATTCGGACTTGAAGAAGATGGAGGGATACTTCAGCGGTTTCTCTTCACCTTCGGTCACGCTCAGGACGACGATTTTCGCGGCCTCCCCAAGGTCATAGCTGGACGGGCAAACAAGATTTCCCACATTTTCGATAATCAGCAGGTCGATGTCTTCCAGGCGCCAGTCGGCAAGCGCTTTCTCGATCATGCGCGCGTCGAGATGGCACGTTCCTCCCGTGGTGATTTGCTTGACGGGGAAGCCGAAGCGCGCCAGTCGCTGCGCGTCGTTGTCGGTCTGGATGTCGCCGGTCAGCACCGCCACGCGCTCGCCGGGAGCGAAACTTTCGAGCGTGCGCTCCAGGAGCGTGGTTTTGCCCGAGCCCGGAGAGCTGATCAGGTTCAGGCAGAGGACGCCGTGTTCTGCGAAACGCCCTCGCAACTCTTCCGCGACGCGCCCGTTTTCGTTCAGGACTTTACGTTCCAGGGGCACTCGTTCCATCTTCGACCTCCAAATATGAAAGTTCCAACTCATCTCCGGCGACGAATTGAGATTCGGTCCCGCCGCAGGCGGGGCACGGCGCTCCCTCGATCGGCGCCGGAAAAACGGCCTGGCAGCCGCGGCACTGGTGGCGCCGCGAGCAATACTCGATGTCGATCGCCAGAGGCTCGAGATCGGTTTCGCGCACCAGGGCCTCGAAGCAGAAGCTCATCGAGTCCGGGTTCACGCCGGCCAGTTCTCCGATGCGCACACCCA
Source organism: Terriglobia bacterium (assembly GCA_963779275.1). Lineage (GTDB taxonomy): Bacteria > Acidobacteriota > Terriglobia > Acidiferrales > UBA7541 > Palsa-360. Next base: position 569,943 of record CAVZXL010000006.1, on the reverse strand, counting down.
CCTTACAAATGTGGCCGTCCGGGAAACGCCGCGCCTCGGTGCGGACCGCCTCGAGAATCGAATTGGCAATTCCCATTTCGTGCATCGAGAGCGTCACCTAACAGATGCGAGGCAGCTGATCTCCGGCCAGCAGGTCCACGATTCGCGAAGTGCCCAGGCGCGTGCGCATCGTCACCATGCCGGGATGCGAGTCCGTAATTGTTCCGATCATCTGCGCGTCGCGGCCCAGCGGGTTCCGGCGCATTGTTGCAAGCAGTACCTCAGCATCAGCTGGGCCGGCGATAGCCACAAGTTTTCCTTCGTTCGCGACGTACATCGGGTCGAGCCCCAGCATTTCGCATGCGCCTTGTACTTCCTCGCGGATGGGGATGGCGCTTTCCTGCAGCTCGATGCCAACACGGGAACACGCGGCAATTTCGTTCAATGAACTGGAAAGGCCGCCGCGCGTCGGATCGCGCAGGCACCGGATTTCGTTCGTCGCGCCCAGCATCTCGGCCACCAGGGTGTGCAGCGCCGCGGTGTCGCTTTCGATCGGGCTTTCAAACGCCAAGCCTTCCCGCTGCGAAAGAATTGTGATTCCATGATCTCCGATCGAGCCGCTGAGAATCACGCAATCTCCCGGCCTCGCCTGGTTGGCGGAAAGCCGCACGCCCTCGGGGACAAGCCCGATACCGGAAGTGTTTACGAACAAACCATCCCCGCTGCCTTTTTCCACCACTTTCGTGTCGCCGGTGACGATCTGCACGCCCGCGCGGGCCGCCGCATCGCTGACAGATCCGATGATTTTGCGCAGCACGTCCATCGGCAGGCCTTCTTCCAAGATGAACGCCAAACTAAGGAACAATGGCGCCGCGCCGCCCATGGCAAGGTCGTTGACAGTTCCGTTCACGGCCAGCGAACCGATGTTGCCTCCGGGGAAAAACAACGGCTTCACCACAAAAGAATCTGTCGTAAAGGCCAGGCGCAGGCCGTTGATGTCCACGATGGCCTGATCGTCCTGCCGCGCGAGGATGGGATTCTGGAACGCGGGGAGGAGAAGGTCGCGCAGCAGGTCTGCGCTCATCTTGCCGCCGCTGCCGTGGCCGAGCAGCACGGCGTCGCGCGCCGCGATCGGCACGGGGCACGTGAATCCAGCTTCGAGTTTTATTTCTTCGGCCATCACCGGCCCCCGGGTCCCGCTACCGCATGACGCCGGTAGCGGTAATACGCGGCGCACGCGCCTTCGGACGACACCATCGGCGCGCCCAACGGATTTTCCGGCGTGCAGCGCACGGCAAACGCCGCGCAGTCCACCGGCTTCTTCAATCCCTGCAGCACTTCGGCGCTGATGCAGTCGGGAGATTCGTCCGCCGTGACCGTTTGCGTCCGGAAAATCTTGTCGGCATCAAAATCCGCGTACGCCTCCCGAATATTCAGGCCGCTTTCCGGGATTCCGCCGATGCCGCGCCACTTGCGGTCGCAGACCTCGAACACTTCGGCAAGGATTTTCTGCGCGGGCAGATTGCCCTCGTAGCAAACCGAGCGGACATACTGATTTTCGACTTCCGCGCGCCCCTGCTCGAGTTGCGTGACCAGCATCAGGATTGCTTCCAGCAGATCCACCGGCTCGAATCCGCCGACGACGATGGGAACGCGGAATTCCCGGATGAGGTCATCGTACTCGCGATAGCCCATGACGGTGCAAACGTGGCCCGGCCCGATAAATCCCTGCACGCGATTGCGCGGCGAACTTAACAGCGCGCGCATGGCGGGCGGCACGAGCACATGCGACGCCAGCATCGAAAAATTCTTGAGCCCTTCGCGCTTCGCCAGCCAGACGGCCATGGCGTTGGCGGGGGCCGTGGTTTCAAATCCGACGGCAAAAAACACGATGTAGCGCTCGGGGTTGGCGCGCGCGATTTTCAGCGCTTCGGTGGGGGAGTAGACGATGCGCACATCGCCGCCATTCGCACGAACGTGAAACAGGTCGGTGTGCGATCCCGGCACGCGCAGCATGTCCCCGTAGGAAACCAGAGTGACGCCCGGGCGCGAGGCGATCTCAATCGCTTTGTCGATGGTCTCGAGCGAGGTTACGCACACGGGGCATCCGGGGCCGTGCACCATCTCGATTCCGGCGGGCAGCATTTCGTCGATACCGAAACGCATCAAGGTATGCGTCTGTCCGCCGCAGATTTCCATCAGGACCCAGGGGCGCGTCACGCGGCGCGCAATTTCCGCAGCCAGCCCGCGGGCGATCGTGCCGTCGCGATATTCGTCGATGTATTTCAAGGCTGCCCCTTCAGGAGTTTTCCGTTTCGGGCCCCAATTCCTCTTGAAGCAGGCCCATGGATTCCAGCAATTCGTAACTTTTTTCGGCCTCTTCGGCGTCGACGCGGCTGATCGCGAAGCCCACGTGGACGATGACATAGTCTCCCACCACCGCCTCCGGAACAAAGTCCAGGCAGGTATCGCGCGTGATGCCGCCGAATTGAACGCGTCCGATGCGAATGCCGTTCACGTTTTCCGCTGTCAGTATTTTGCCCGGTATGGCGAGGCACATGGACGTTCTCCTGAGTTCAGGCCAGGATTCTTACGCGTTAGCTTTGGGCACGAGTTTCGGGCCACGGCGTCGTCCCGTCTGTGATGCATGTCACTCAAAAATGTGACGGTGTAACCCGCGCATCCGCAGCCGGCTAAACCTCGCAGGCTGAGGGCGGTGCAGCCAAAAGCTTTCGAGCCTCTTCGACTATACAATCGACCACGCGCGGAACTAGCCTCTTCACTGCGGCGGAAGCTTTGCTTCCCATATCGAATTGTCTTCCCTCGATCCCGTAGACGATTAAGCGCGACGGAAGCTGGTTCAAGGCGCGCGCCAGTTCCACGGCCTCGCCCAGGCCAATCGCATGCGTCGAACTCCCTCCAAATCGCACCGGCAATGCCTGTTGGCTTGCATCAAATCGGTGAATCATTCCTCGTTTTGCCGCCCGAATCGACCGCGTCCACTACGATGACCTTGCCGGAGCCCGCCCACAACTCCAAGAGATCGGCGCCTTTACCCGAAGCTTCCGCCACGCGAAGGAAACGGTGATTTTTGCGTTTCACGCGAGCCGCGACAATCCTGCCGGCCGCGTCGTCTCCGCGGAGCGGATTGCCCAGGCCGATGACGAGCACCGAGTCATGCGCGGCCGCATGCGGTAAGCCGCCCGACTTCCGCCTCTTCTTTTTGACTCGCGCTGCATGGTTCGTCATCGCTCCCATGGCCTAAACACGTTCCACATGCAGCTTGAGGAAGTGAGTCGAGCAGGAAATGCACGGGTCATAATTGCGTACCACTTGCTCGCACCGCCGCCGGAGTTCTTCCTCGGGCAGAGAAATATTCCTGGGAACGAATTGCCGTAGATCGCTTTCGATAACTTTCTGGTTCTGCGAGGTGGGCGGAACGATTTTCGCGTCCAGAATGGCGCCGTGGTCGTCAAATCTGAAGCGGTGATACAAAATTCCGCGTGGCGCTTCCGTGCACGCGGTTCCGGTGCCCGCTTTCATACTATATTCCACCGCCGGTTTTTCCGGCATTTCGTATTGCTCGATGATGCGCAGCGCCTCGTCGCATGCATACAGGATTTCCACGCTTCGGACGATAATGCTTTGGAATGGATTCCTGCAGGCGCGGTGCAGGCCCGCACCCAGCGCCGCTTCCTGGACCATGGGCGGCAGACGGTCAAAATTCAATGTGTAGCGGGCGAGGGGGCCGACAAAATAGGAGCCGTGATCCTGGAGCGACGAGTGCAACGCGGTGGAATGCGCAACGTGCTCTTCCGAAAAAAGTTGTTCGTATTCGCGAACGGGAATGTCCAGCCCCCGGTTGGAAACGATTCTCCCTTCGTTGAAGGGATATTCGGTTTCGTGGCGCAGGGCCACAAACAGGAAGTCCTGCTCGAATTCCGAGAAAGGCAGGCTCGCCGCCCAGCGGACCGTTTCCAGGGCGGCGTCGCGAGCCCATTTCAACTGTTCCGCGAGGGCGCGAAGAGATTTCTTTGACGGCGCTTTGTAAAATCCGCCGACACGGATATTGATCGGATGGATTTCCCGTCCTCCCAGAAGACGAATGATTTCGTTGCCGGCTTTTTTCAGTTTCAGGCCGCGTTGCAGGATGTCGGGATGGTCTTTCGCCATCTGGATGGCGTCGGGATAGCCCAGGAAATCGGGAGCATGCAGCAGATAGACATGCAGGGTGTGGCTTTCGATCCATTCGCCGCAATAGATCAGCCGCCGCAGTTCGCGCAATTGTCCGTCCACCTTGACGCCGAGCGCGTCTTCGACCGCATGGACGGTGCTCATCTGGTAGGCGATCGGGCAGATGCCGCAGATGCGCGACGTGATCCCCGCCGCTTCCTCGCAGCCGCGGCCGCGCAAAAGCGCCTCAAAGAAACGCGGCGGCTCGAAAATCTTTAGCTTCACGTCGACAACTGCGTCGCCCTGCATCTTCACATAGAGCCCGCCTTCACCCTCCACGCGCGTCAGGGCGTCAACGCGAATCGTCCTTGTTTTTGTGGGCTTTTTTTTCATGGGCCTCGCTTTCCCTGCGGAATGGATCTGCCCAAGCGTTGAAATTCCGAAGAACGTGCACGATGTCCTGATTGGTCGCGCCAAGTTGGGTGAACCGCGCGGCCAGTGAATCCGTGTTCGGCGTTTCCTTGGGACCGAAGCATCCGTAGCAGCCTCGATCGTAGGAGGGGCAAATCGCGCCGCACCCGTCATGGGTGATGGGCCCGAGGCACGGCGTGCCATGCGCGACCATCACGCAGACCGTTCCGCGCCGTTTGCATTCCATGCACACGCTGTAGGCCGGTGTGTTCGGCTTTTTCCCGTGCAGATAGGCGCGGATCACTTCGAGGAGTTGGTCCTTATTGATGGGGCACCCGCGCAGCTCGAAATCCACCTTCACGTGGTCGGCAATGGGCGTAGACTTGTTGAGCGTCGAGATGTATTCCGGGTGGGCGTAGACGATAGAGATGAATTCCTTCACGTCCTTGAAATTTCGCAGGGCTTGAATTCCGCCGGCCGTGGCGCACGCGCCAATGGTGACCAGGAATTTCGAGGCGCGCCGTACTTCGTGAATGCGGACTTCGTCATGGGGCGTGGTGATCGAGCCTTCGACCAGGGACAAATCGTACGGGCCCTTCACGATCTTCCTCGAGGCTTCCGGAAAATTCGCAATTTCAATTTCGCCGGCTACGGCCAGCAGTTCGTCCTCGCAATCGAGCAGGCTGAGCTGGCAGCCGTCGCAGGAGGCGAATTTCCATACCGCAAGTTTGGGTTTCCCGGTTCGCTTCATTTTACAGCTCGCGTATCCCCAGCAGCGGCGCCATCCGATCGTAACGGAATACCGCGCCGTCCTTGCAAATGAATTGCGGACCCAGCTGGCAGTGTCCGCAAAAGCCCACCGCGCATTTCATGTTCCGTTCCATGGAAATGTAAATCTGGTTTTTCTCCACACCGCGAACTTCCAGCTCGCGAGCCACGAACCGCATCATCACTTCCGGGCCGCAGACCATGGCGATGGTTCGCCGGGGGTCGAAGGAAACCTTGGGAATCAGTGTGGTGACAACGCCGACCGAGCCTCGCCATGCGGCTGGAGCCCGATCGACCGTGACCGCGACGCGGAAATCTAGCCGGGATCGCCACTTCGCGAGTTCCTTCGGATACAAAATATCGGCCGGAGTACGCGTGCCGTAGATCAAGGCGACCTTGCCGTATTTTGCGCGATCGGCAAGCAGATGGTAGATCACTGGCCGCAGCGGCGCGAGCCCGATGCCGCCCGCGACCACGACCACGTCTTTGCCGGCAGCCTCTTCCATCGGCCACGGAGTGCCGAAGGGGCCTCGAATGCCGACCATGTCGCCGCGCTTGAGCTTGCCGATGGCCGCTGAGACCATGCCGACGCTTCGGGTGGTGTGAACAATTGTATTTTGGTCCGCCGGGTCTCCCGTGATGGACATGGGAACTTCTCCCACACCGAAAACGTAAAGCATATTGAATTGCCCGGCGAGAAAAGGAGCGCGGCCGGCACCATGTAAGGATTCGAGCTCCAACGTAAAAGTGTCGCGCGTCTCGCGGCGCACCCGTTGGACACGCAAGGGCACTGGCGCCATCGGATGCGGAGCGGCGGGAATTACTTCGTTTTCAGGCATGAGATTCATAGATGTTCAGTAATTGCAGCCGCGTGGCATCCAGCCTCTGCTCCACCATGTAAGCGAAACGTTTCAGAAGTTCGTAACCCAGATCGTGGTCCGCTTCGCACTTGGCTCTTAGACATTTTCCATCCAGGGCGATCGCCCGGGTCAGTTCCACGGCCCGCGCGTCGAATTTCCACCGGTACGGTGGGAACAGCCAGGACCAACCGAGGACCTCGCCTTCACCGATTGTGGTAATAGTCGTTTGCCCGGAAGGACCTGCAAAAATTTCAACTGACACGACGCCGTGCCGGATCAGATAAAATAGGTTGGCCTCATCGCCTTCGCGGAAGAGAAATTCGCCGGCCTCAAATCGCACATTGGCCGCGCATCCCGTCAGGAGTTCGGCGTACGGCTTCTGCAGGTCCCGCGAAAACGGATGTTCAGCGAGGATTCGTTCCAGTGTTTCCATCGTCAGTCTCCTTCGCGGTGGATTTTGTCCGAAGGTCGGTGGCGCGGATCTCGCGGACTTCTTCCGTAAGATCGATGGCCACGGGGCACCAGGTGATGCAGCGCCCGCAACCCACGCATCCGGAACTTCCGAACTGGTCGATCCAGCTAGCCAGCTTGTGCGTCATCCACTGGCGATAGCGGCTCTTTATGGAGCTGCGAATGCTGCCGCCGTGAATGTACGAAAAATCCGCCGTGAAACACGAGTCCCACTTTTGCCAGCGCTCGGCGTGGTCGCCTTTCAGGTCGGTGACGTCCTCGACCGTGGTGCAAAAACAGGTGGGGCAGACCATGGTGCAATTGCTGCACGCCAGGCACCGCGACGCCACATGGTCCCAGCGAGGGTGTTCCATATTTCCGTACAGAAGATCCTTGATGCCGATGGTGTCCACGCTCCGGCCCATCTGCCGCGCTGTTTTCTCGTGAATGTTGCCGGCCTTTTCCACTTCGATAGCTTTCGCGGGCCGGTGCTCGATTTCCTGAAGGATTTCCACGCCGAGCGGCGTTCCGGCCTCGGCCACGAAATAATGCTCGGAGCCCTCGATTACTTCGGTGAGCGCCAGGTCAAATCCGGACGCAGCCTTCGGCCCCGCGTTCATCGATGCGCAGAAACACGTGTTTCCAGCCTGGCCGCAATTCACGGCCACAAGGAACGCGCCGTCGCGGCGCGCCTTGTACAACGGATCGACAAAGGATCCGCCAAGAAACACTTTGTCCTGGATCGAAATGGCATGCAATTCGCAGGCGCGCACGCCGATGAAAGCCATTCTGGGTGCCGCGTGCTTTTCTTCTTCGATTTGAATGTTGTTGCCGGTACGGTTCGCCTGCCACAAGCGCACGGCCGGGGGGTGAAGAAATTGTTTCCAGGAATGCGGGCCGACCACGTAGCCGAATAACGCCGCATCGGCGCGTTTCTTCAGCCGGTACGTGCCGCCCTCTTGTTCGTCTGTCCAGCCCACGGGGAGATCGTCGGTTGAATGCAGGTCGTCATAGACGATGGCACCGTCGCGGACGGTAGGGCCGATGACCCGGAATTCTCGTGTCTTCAGCGCGCGGAGTAATTGCTCAATATGCGCGCGCTGCAGAATGAAGTGCTTCGGCATCTTCGTCCGCCATTTCCTGGCTCAACCGTATGTTGGGATATTTTGTCGGATCGATGCGGTGAGATTGTCTTCATGCCTGGGCTTTTCCAAATCTTAAGGATGCAACCATCTTCCCCAGCGAAACCCATCATTCCAGTCAGCGCCGATCGGTCCAGTGTCAGCCGATGATTCCGATTGTACCGAAACCCTGCCCAGAAGATAGCTTGTTCTAGATTCGCTGCTGGGTACACCAAGCCGATTGTTCCAACTTGGCATTCTGAACCGCCGCAATCGAACGGACATGCCATGCGAAGAGGGATTGCCGGGAAATGAAAAAAAGGGAGAACTGCGGCCGCGAAGAAAAATTGCCCAGCGCCCCAGGACCGGCGCATGCATGGAGAGCTTGACTACGGAACAGGGACGACGACGGTCACTTGATCCGAATACAGGCTTTCCACGCCGGTCACATCGACCGAGGTAACCACATAGTAGTAGGTGCCGCCGGCCATCGGCGTCGAGTCGGTATATGTCGTGCTCGTGTCCGTCGCAAAATTCAGTTTTGTGAACGGCCCGCCGAACACCGTGCTCCGGTAAACGTGGTAACCAGCCACAGATGATGCCGCATCCCAGGCCAATGTAACCGCATGCGCGACAGGCTGCAGCGCGGCGCCGGAAAGATTGACCGTGATGGGCGTAATCGACGCGTCACTTGAAACCTCCAGAGTCCCTGCCGCATTTCCGGCGCTGGACGGGGTGAATCCCACATTCAGCAGCAGGGAACCTCCCGGCGGTACAATATATCCGGTTGGAAGATCGCTGGCATCGAAGCCCGGGCCCGAAATCACGACGCTCAAAATCGTGACGTAAGAAATTGTCGGGTTCGTCAGCGTGACGCCTATCGTGCTGCTGCTTCCGATGTTCACAATTCCGAAGCTCAAGTTGGATGTGCTGGCGACAAGCTGGCCCTTGGTGGCGTCGACCGAGAGCGTTGCGGCGCTGCTCGTTACGCTTCCCAGTGTGCTGCCGACCACAACGGCAAACTGCGCGGCATTGTCCGTGGCGGCCGTAGCGGGCGTCGCGTATGTTGCGGACGTGGCGCCCGGAATTGCAGTGCCGTTCTTATACCAGGTGAAGTTGAGCGGCCCCGTGCCTGTGGCCACTACGCTGAACGTTGCCGTCTGCCCAGCCGTAACGGCTGCATCCACCGGTTGCAGCGTGATCGAAGGTGGCAAACCTCCCGGCACGGACTGGAACATGTAGGCGCCCGCGTCCCACGCCGTAGAACCTGCCGGGCGCGCCACTCCCAAGCGGTCGGTGCACAGGGAAGTGGATATTGATCCGCAGAAGGAAGTCAGATTCAACCCGGCGCCAACCGTATCTTTATTCGCAGCGGAAGGTTGGAAACTATTGGCAACGGAATAGCCTTCGGACGCCGCCGTCGAACTCGCCATCAACACGTTGTTTCCGAATGTGAGGTTCAAGACGGGACCGCAATCGTTATTCGCGCCCGCAACGAACCAGCACCACGCCTGGCTTGCGGGCAAATTGGAAATGCAGTGGTTGTTCTCGACCGCCAGATTGGTCGGCGAAAAATTGCGCGCCATCACGCTCACGCACGGCGCTGCGCCCGCCGATAGCGTATTGTCGTAAATGCCCTGGTTCGATTGCAATTTAAACGCCAGCGCGTCCGGATCGACAGTCACGCCGGCATTGTCACCCGCATTCCAGACCAAGTTGTTGAAAACCGATTGCGTGTTGCCGGCGCCGGACCATGCGGATTCGAGGTAAACGGCGAAGGCTCCGGGCACCACATCGTGCACGATGTTGTCGTGGACATTTCCGCCGCCATGGACAAGAATCCCGTTCTGTTGCTTATCGGGGTCCGCGGAATACGTCACATTGAAAATCTGATTGCCGCTGACGTCGGTACCCGGATCCACAACCTGGATTCCATTCGGCATGTTCTTGATGATGTTTTTCTGAATCACCGCGCCCCCGTAAATCCCGACGCCCGAATCGGCCTCCGGGTTCGCATCCAGCACGCAATTGCGAACGACCCCGCCCGTGGATCCGTTGTAGAACGCAATTCCTCCCGTGGGATCGAAATCGCTGTCGACGACGGGATTCTGAATGCTCCAGCCGTGAATCGAACAATTCTGAATCGTGACGTTGGCGCCGCCGTTAACCGATATGGCGCTTCGCGGCGGCCATTTATATTTCTGCCCTACCTCCTCATTCCCGATCTCGAGATTGTCAAAGACCACGTTGTTGACGGCATTCGCCAGGACCGGGGCCACGTTCCACACACCATTGGTCAGATCGAAGACAGGCCGAGCCCACGCGACGCCCTTGAACCACGTCGGGTCCACGCCGAAGGTGATCGGATTTCCCGGGGCGCCGGACCAGATAACAACCATCGGGAAGTTGGCGCTGTTCCATGTGGCTCCGCCTTTCAGGACGACTTGGTCGCCGCTGGCGAGAGCAATCAAACTGCAGTTGGAAGAACACGTCGCCATTCCAGGCGCGTGCTGCCACGGCGCATTCTTGGCAAGCCCGCTGTTGGAATCGAGGCCGGCATCGGCGTCCACGTAATAGACTTCCGGCGATGGATGCGCCACCACGGTCAGTGTGGCAGCGGAGCTCAACTGCGATCCCAAGGCGTTTGTCGCGCGAACCGTGAATTGTTCTCCGTTGTCCGCAAGAGACGTAACCGGGGTCGTGTACGTCGGCCCTGTCGCTCCAGGGATATCCACGCCATTCAGCTGCCATTGATAGGTCGGCGCCGGAATTGCGGTTGCGTTCGCCGAGAAAGTCGCTGTCTCGCCCGCCAGCACGGTCAGATTCGAGGGCGGAGTGGCGATCGAAGGAGGAAAATTGACCGTGAGGGTCGCGGCGTTGCTGGTGGTGCTCCCGGCGATGTTGCTGACCACCACGGTGAATCGCGTTCCGGAGTCCAGCGCGGTCGTGACCGGCTTGGTGTAGGAGGAAGATGTCGCGCCGCTGATACTGGATCCGTTGCTCTGCCACTGATAGCTCAATGGCGCGGATCCGGTTGCCGCTACGGTAAACGTCGCGGTCTGGCCCGCATTCACCGTCAGGCTGGCGGGCTGCGTCGTGATCGATGGCAGCGTCAAAGTGGAAGTGTAACTTGGCAGTAGACCGAAGACCGCCACGCTGTTCGGCGTGCCGACGTACACGTTACCGTTTGCTATTGTTGGCGTGACGAACTTGTTGCCCACGCCGAATTGATCGCGGCCTCCGCTGGCCTGATTCGAGTTGTAGAGTTCGTTCGCAAGGTTGGTCGCATCGTACGCGTGCAGCACCGCGGCCGTGCTGTTATTCTCCACGGCCCACAGGATTGCGTTCGCCGTGCCGTTTGCGGAAATGCCCGGTGTCGCTCCGGGGTATGCGAAGGAATTGATCGTCTGGCTGGTGGGCGTGGATGTGAGTTCCGCAGCCGAAACGCCGAAGGCCATGATCGGGTTTCCGACCGATCCGAAATAAACCGTATTGTTGAAGTAAGCGGGCGAGGAATAAATTCCCGCGGGAGCGCTACCCGGAAAGATTCCGGTAATCTGCTGATAGATATTGTTCGCGCCGGAATTGAATTTCCCCATGGAGTTCCGGCTTACGACATAAATGTTCTGATCCTTGCCTGCTCCCACGACCAGTTGTTGCGTGTTTCCTTTTGCGTCGACCAGATTCGGCAGCACCAGGGCTCCGCCTGAGCCCAGGTCCACGTCACTCGCATTTTCCGAGCTTTGATTCGACATTTCAAAATAATCGGCCACCTGGAGCCCGCCTGAAGTCGAAAGTTTCAGGAATGCGTTGCCGTAGTCGCCCTGGCTGGGGAACCCATTGGCGTTGAGCGTAGCATCGAAGGTACCGTTCCCGGCCAGCAGATAGATGTTTCCAGATTCGTCCGCGGCCAGCCCCGCGCCGCTCATCCAGATCGCGCCCGCGTTGCCATTCGGCGTGATGTTGAGCACGCTGGTTTGCGCCAGCGTGGACGCGTCGTAGCCCATGACCCAGCCGGTGTAGGGCCTGAAATCGCAGTGCGACGCCCATGCCGTGTACACCACGCCGTTCAGCATCAGCAGCGCGGCGCGCTCCTTATATTGCGCCGGGTCGAACACCACATTGGTTCCATTGCTGTTGTCTCCAGTCCCGGGATACGTCGCCTGAATCGTTCTGGGGCCGCTGAGCAACTCGGTGCCGGTAGTGATATCCAGAGCATGCAGCCGCTGGAAATAGTTTCCAGATCCATTCTTGGACATGGCGATGACGTAAATCGAGCCGCGTCCGCGGTCGATCACCGGCGTGGAAGTAATGCCGATTTCCGGCGAGACTTGATCACAGCCTCGCGGATCGCTGGGAGTTTCTCCGCCGCCCAACAATGATTTAGCCCAGAGCCGTGCGCCCGAAATGGCGTCGAAGGCATAGACGGTGTCGTGCTCGGTCGCCACGTACAAGACATTGTGTGTGCCCTTATTCGGGATGGTGACATTCGAGAGATAAAGGGGTTGCGCGTCGACGCGTCCGTCGACAGGGAATTGATTGAGTTTGCCGAAGGTCGTGGAATTTACGTTGCCCGGCATCAGAAACGTTTCCGCGAGATTTTGTCCGGTGCGTGAGTTATCGTTGTGGTAGGTGACCACATCGATGGCATGAGCCGGATTTACCGTCAACTGCATGGCAGGGCTGGTATAGATTCCAAAAGAGTTGCCAACCGTGACGATGAATTGATCGCCATCGTCCGCGATGGTTGTCGGAGGCGTCGTGTAGCTGGAAAGCGTTGCATTCGGAATGGCTACGTTGTTCTTGTACCATATGAATTGCAAGGGCGCTGTGCCGGTCACCGCAACCATGAAGGTCGCCGTCTGGCCCGCGGTTACGGCCTGGCTCTGGGTAAAGCTGGTGATCACCGGCGGTGTGTTCACAGCCAGGGTCGCCGGAGCGCTCGTTGCGCTTCCCACCGCATTGCTCACCACCACGTCAAATGACGCGCCGTTGTCCGCAGCCGTTGTCGCGGGCGTTGTGTAGGTGGATGAAGTGGCGTTGGCAATCGTCGCGCCGTTTTTTCTCCACTGAAAATTCAGCGGGGTTGTGCCGGTCGCCGCAACGTTGAACGTCGCTGCATGGCCCAAGGTCACGGATTGGTTTGCCGGCTGCGTGCTGATCGCGGGTGTAAGGTCCACATTCAAAACAAAACTTTGCGTGGAGTCCGCGCCGATGCCGTTATGCGCCGTGAATGTCAGCGGATAGCTTCCGGCGGTGCCCGTGCTGGGCGCGCCGCTCAAGGTTCCGTTGGCGGATGTGAACGCAACGCCCGCGGGGAGCGCGCCGCTCTCCGAAATAACGGGATTCGGATTTCCCGTTGCCATTACCGCGAACACACCGGGTGCGCCCTCCGCGAATGCGACGCTTGGGGCGCTGGTAATCGTGGCCGCCTGGTTCACGACAAGGATGAAAGTCTGGACGGCGTCCGCGCCCACGCCGTTATGCGCGGTGACCGTTACAAAGTAGCTTCCGCCAGTGCCAGCGGTCGGCGTTCCTGCGAGAGCCGCGATGCCATTGCCGTTGTCGGTGAAGGTTACGCCCGAGGGCAGGGTTCCGCTCCTGGCCAGCGATGGCACGGGAATGCCTGAAGCCGTAATCGTGAACGAGCCAAGTGTGCCAACCGTGAAGGCGGTGGTATTTGCGGTGGTGATCGCGGCGGCTTGCACCACGGTCAGTGTCACCGTGGCGGTCGCAGTGTTGTAGTCCGCAGTATCGGTCGGTGTGAATGTCACCGAGAGACTCTGCGAGCCTGCGGGAAGAACCGTGCCAGATGGCGGCGAATAGACGAATGTTCCCGGCACGCTGGCCGAGGCGTTAAGTTGCGTGCCGCTGAGCGCTGTACCGACGGTGATGGCAGCGGGCGTTGCCCAAGTGACCGATGGCGTGGCCTTGGTCACCGTGAGCGTCGCCGAATTGACTCCGGAATAATTCGCGTCGCTGACCGTTGCAGTAACGGAGTAGGACCCGGCGCCGACCGGAGCCGTTGCCGAAGGCCCGTACGTCGTGCCGCTGATCCCCAGATAAGAGAACGTGAGGCCCAGGCTCGAAGGAACGGTCGTGGCCGAGACCGCTTTCGCCGAGCCGTCAAAGGTCTGCGTGAGATTCCCAATCGACACGGTGGCAGCCGCTTTATTTACGGTGAGCGTCACGCTTGCCGAGGCCGCCATGTAGTTACCAGTGTCGGTCGGTGTGAATGTCACCGAGAGATTTTGGCTGCCGGAGTTGAGGACAGTTCCCGCAATCGGATTGTAAACAAGATTTCCCGGGACGTTCGCTGTGGCATTGAGTTGCGCCGCACTGAGCGCCGTGCCAAACGTGATGACTTCCGGCGTCGCCCACGTGATCGCGGGCGTTGCTTTATTAACCGTGAGGGTCGCGCTCGCCGTGGCCGCCGTGTAATCGGCGGTATCGCTCGGCGTGAATGTTGCCGAGAGATTCTGATTGCCCGCACCCGGCACAGTTCCCGCGGCGGGATTGTATACAAAGCTCCCAGGAACGCTGGCTGTGGCATTGAGCTGTGCAGCGCCCAACGACGTGCCGTATGTGATGGCTGGGGGAGTCGCCCAGATGACGGACGGCGCAGCCTTGCTTACCGTCAACGTGCTGGAAGCGTTGCCGGTGTAGTTCGCGTCGTTGATCGCGGCAGTCACTGTGTAGGTTCCGGCCGCAGTAGGAGCCGTTGCCGAGGGCCCATAGACGGTTCCGCCAGCGCCGGAGTAAGAGATCGCGATGGCCAGGCTCGAAGGAGTAGTTGAAGCAGAAGCTGCTTTAGGTGTGCCGTCGTACGTCTGCGTAAGATTCCCGAGCGCCACGGAGGCTGCCGCTTTGTTGACCGTGAGCGTGACATTTGCCGAGGAAGTGTTGTAGTCGGCTGTATCGGCCGGTGAGAATGTCACCGCGAGGTTCTGAATTCCTGCGCCGAGGACGGTTCCCGCGACCGGATTGTAAACGAAATTACCCGGGACATTCGCGGTGGCATTGAGCTGCGCAGCGCCCAGCGCAACGCCGTACGCGATGGCTGCGGGAGTTGCCCATGTGATGGCGGGAGTAGCCTTGTTCACCGTGAGCGTGCCGGAACCGCCGCCGGTATAGTTGGGATCATTCACCGCTCCATTTACGGAGTACGTTCCGGCGCCGGTGGGAGCCGTGGCCGATGGACCGTAGATGGTGCCACTAATCCCCGAGTAAGAAAACGTGACGCCCAAACCGGAAGGAGTCGTAGTGGCGGTGGCAGCCTTGGGAGCGCCGTCATACGTTTGCGCAAGATTCCCGAGCGCCACCGTTGCCGCCGCTTGATTTACGATGAGCGGGACGCTTGTATTGGCTGTCGTGTAGTCGGTCGTGTCGGCCGGCGTAAACGCCAGTGAAAGGCTTTGACCACCCGCATTGAGCACGGTTCCTGCGGCCGGATTGTAAGTGAAACTTCCGGGAATATTCGCCGTGGCGTTGAGTTGTGTTGCGCTGAGCACGGAGCCGTAAGTAATGGCCGCGGGTGCAGCCCAGATGATTGCGGGTGCGGCCTTGTTGACGAGGAGGGTGACGTTCGCCGCGGCCGTCGTGTAGTCGGTAGCGTCGCTTGGCGTGAACGTTGCCGAGAGATTTTGATTTCCCGCGCCGAGGACAGTTCCCGCGACTGGATTGTAGGCAAAACTTCCAGGGACATTTGCAGTTGCATTGAGTTGCGAGGCGCTGACCGTCGTGCCGTACGTGATTGCCGCAGGCGCGGGCCAGGTAACCGCAGGCGCTGCCTTATTCACGGTGAGGGTGACACTTGCGGTGGCCGTGGTGTAATCGACGCCGTCGGTCGGCGTAAATGTGACGGAAAGATTTTGGCTGCCGGCATTGGGCACGGTTCCGGCGACCGGATTGTAGACGAAACTTCCAGGAACATTCGCCGCGGCGTTGAGTTGCGCGCCGCCCAGCGCGGCCCCGAATGTGATGGCCGCCGGAGTTGCCCAGGTGACCGAGGGTGTAGCCTTGTTCACCATAAGAGTTCCGGAGCCGCTTCCGGAATAATTGGGATCATTCACCGACGCTGTTACGAAATACGTCCCGGCGCCGGCTGGCGCCGTGGCCGAAGGCCCGTAAATAGTGCCGCCTGTGCCCGAGTAAGAGAGTGTGACGCCCAGGGCGGCAGGAGTCGTCGTGGTTGTGACCGCCTTCGCGCTCCCGTCATACGTTTGCGACAGATTGCCCATCGCAACTGTTGCCGCCGCCTGATTGACGCTGAGCAGGACATTCGCCGTGGCTGTAGTGTAGTCGGTCGTGTCGGTAGGCGTGAATGCGACGGAAAGATTCTGATTTCCTGCGATTGGCACCGTTCCCAACGTCGGCGCGTAGACCAAGGTGCCGGGGACATTTGCCGTGGCGTTCAGTTGCGCGGCGCCGAGCGCTGTGCCGTAGATGATGGCTGCAGGACTGCTCCAGGTGATGGTGGGCGCGGTTTTGTTTACCTGCAGCGTGCCCGAAGCGCTGCCGGAATAGTTGGGATCATTGATCGTCGCGGCGACGGAATAGGTCCCGGCGCTCGTGGGCGCAGTCGCCGAAGGGCCGTAGGAGGTGCCGTTAATTCCGGAATAAGACAGCGTGACCGATACGCCGGTCGGAGTAGTGGAAACCGACGCCGATTTCGGAGCGCCGTCATATGTCTGCGCGAGATTGCCGAGAGACACTGTGGCTGTTGCTTTGTTGATCGTCAGAGTGACGTTCGCCGATGCCGCGTTGTAGTCGGCCGTATCGGTGGGCGTGAACGCCGCCGAAATATTTTGCGTGCCGGCGCTGGGCACCGTTCCCGCGGCTGGGCTGTAGACGAAATTTCCCGGGACGCTGGCCGTGGCATTCAGCTGCGCGGCGCTGAGCGCGGTTCCATATGAGATGGCTGCGGGAGTTGCCCAGGAGATGGTGGGCGTGGCCTTGTTCACCTGAAGTGTGATGGTCTGCGTCGCGTCCGCGCCCACGCCGTTCTGCGCGGTGATGGTCACCGTGTAGGATCCAACGGTTCCGGAGGCGGGAGTTCCGCCCAGCATGCCGGTCCCATCGCCATGGTCGGTCAACGTTACTGCCGAAGGCATCCCACTGCTGGTCAGTTTGGGAGTGGGCATTCCTGTGGACGTAATCGCGAGCGTTCCGGCGGCGCCCACGGCGAAGGACGCCGTCGACGAGGCCGCGGGGCTGGTAATGGCCGCAGCCTGTTTCACGCTCAGCGTGAAATTTTGCGTCGCGTCCGCGCCCACGCCGTTGTGCGCAGTAAGCGTAAAATTGTAGTTGCCGCCGCTGGCCGCTCCGGGCGTGCCGGAAAGAGTCGCCGAACCGTTGCCATTATCGGTGAAAGAAACGCCAGGAGGAAGCGTTCCGGTCCGCGACAACGCCGGTGTTGGGAACCCGCTGGCGCTTACGGTAAAGGATCCGGAGGAACCGGCGATGAACGCGGAGTTGTTTGCGCTGGTAATCGCAGCGGCTTGGTTAATTGTGAGCGTGAACGATTGCGTGGCGTCCGAGCCGACTCCGTTGTGCGCCGTAATTGTAATGTGATAAATCCCTGGCGCACTCGTCGCGGTTGTCCAAGCCAACGTCGCGGTCCCATTTCCGTTGTCCGTGAACGTGACGCCGCCAGGCAACGCGCCCGACTCGGTGAATGATGGCGCCGGGTTTCCCGACGCCACAACAACAAAAGAACTCGCTGCACCCAGCGCGAAGCCTGCACTGCTGGGGCTGGCAATACTGGGTGCAGAAGTAGGAGGAGGGCTCGTAGTAGATTGGCTCCCTCCGCCGGCGCACCCGATCAGTCCCACCACCAATAGAAGAGCGACAGAGTAAAGATACTTGCGGCGAACAGACCCACCCGACCGGCGGTTGCGTCTCGTTTGCGCTCTTCGAGCCTTCAAATAATAAAGTCGAATCATCGATTGCAGTTGGAAAGCCTTGAAAACACATCATTTGAACAAACGGTGGACCAGCAGCAATTGAAGGGAAAGCATTTAGTGGGCCAATAAGGCGCCTTGAGACGTTTCTGCGTTTAATTAAAACCTTTAAAATCTGATGGTTGGCAGGAATTTATCCATAAGGGAACACTTCAGGGTAGGGAATTGCAATGTGACAGAATTATTTTGTCCTTTTGTTCCAATTCAGTGCCTCTGGGGAAAAGATTTTCCACTATTGCTGGCAGACACCAGTCTCCCCGTTGCTCTCCTCGAAACGGGAATTGGAATGATGTTATATTATTAAGTAGTAAATGTTGGAAACTCTTCTGCTCAGGCTGGATTTGGACCAGGAACGGGATTGGCGGCCCCTCGTTGGTTGCAGGGCGAGCGGGAAGATCGAGAAAGCGGTGAAATCGAGGGCCTGTCCGTTTCAAATTCCTCCCAATGTGGGGAAGATCTACAAGCTGGATCTGGCCGGGAAAGTTCTTGGCGTGCTTGGACGCTACGGGCGCACGCCGGGGACCATGGATTGGAGTCACGCAGTCGCTTGTCGGTACGAGAAAACCGTCCACGTCAGCATAGAACAAGCGTGGCGGCGGATAAGTAAGTCCAGCGGAAGTAAGGCATCCCGAGTGGCCCAGGGGTTGAATGCAGGGGCATCAGCCGCGGCGGATGCCCCTGCCAACCTACATCCGCATTCATGCCATACGCGTTTGCCTCAACGCGGATTTCTGAACAGTCCGGCCTATTTCTTCGGATGCAGAATCAGCTTTTGCACGCGCCAGTTCAACAGTTCCGCAACGTACACTACGTTCTCCGACGGGCACGCAATTTCGTGAATCCAGCCAAATTGCTTGAGTTCCTTGCCGGATGAGCCCAGCCAGCCCAGAACTTTTCCATCCAGGCTGAGCTTGTAAACGCGGCCGGGAAATGCGTCGGAAGCATAGAGCACTTGATTGGGGCCGGGCGTGATGCAGACCGACCACGGAGATCCCGGCCCTAGCTGCCGTGCATACATATCGGTGCCGCCGAGAGTCGGTTTAGGCCCGATCGCGGCCACTTCCTTGTCATAATCAAACGGCACATTGATTTTAATCTCGCGCAGATAATTTCCCTCTCCATCGTAGACCTCGATGCGGGAATCGCCGCGATTGGCCACGTACACATTTCCCTGGGCATCGGTCGCGATGCCGTGCGGAGTGTTCAGTTGTCCGGGCCCGTCGCCAGGCTCGCCGAAGGATTTCAGCCACCGGCCATGCTTGTCCACCTTGCCGACGCGCGAGTTGATGTAGCCGTCGCTGATGAATGTGTCGCCCGCGGCGTTCCAGGCCACATCCGTCACTTGGCGAAACATTCCGTCAACCGGCGGCAGCGGGGGGCGCGGATGCTTCAGCGGTTCGGTTCCTTCATCGGAAGCTTCCTGCTTGCGGCCGAACACCATCGTCACTTGACCCGCGGGATTGAACTTGATCACCATGTCCGAGCCCTTGTCCGCGGCCCAAACGTTGTCTTCTTTGTCGACTCTCACGGTGTGAGCGAACGACCACGCGTACAGGTTGTGGCCGATCTCACGGATAAACGTCCCATCGGGGCCAAATTCCAGAAGTTGTGCCGCCGAGGCGGCATACGCGGGACCCGTCGAATTTCCGCGCGAGAAGACAAATATATGTCCCTTGGAATTGACCGCCACGCCGGATGCTTCGCCAAGATACAAGTCCTTGGGAAGTTTCAATAAATTCGGCACGGAATCAAACGGAATTTCCGGAGCGGACTGCTGGGCCCACATTGCTGCCGGAACTGCCACGAACAATGCCAGAAAAAGTGCAAAGCGCTTCATGCAGCCTCCTTGGTTGTTTTAGGACAGGCACTCTTGCCTGTCCTCTGTGCCTTGCGAAAACTGAAACGCGTAGGCAAGAATGCCTGTCCCAGACGCTCTACTGCAGCACTACTTTATCGAAGCGATAGCTGAATTCGTTTGCCAGGTAGACGGTCTTCTCGTCCGGGCAAGCCAGCGCGTGAATGGAATCAAACCAGCCGGGCAGACGCCCGAGTTTCCCGAATTTTCCCAGGACGTGCCCTTCCAGGTCCAGTTTGTAAACGCGCCCCACGCTCCCAACGAATAGAACCTGCCGGGGACCCGGCGTGATGCACAGCGACCACGCGGGCCCATCCAGGTTCCAGACCGTCTTCAAATTCCCGTCGGTATCGAACACCTGGATGCGATCATTCTGCCGGTCGGCCACGTACAGCGTTGAATTCGCATCCATGACAATGCTGTGCGGGGTATTGAATTGTCCGGGCTTGGTGCCGCGGTCGCCCCAATATTTTGTCAGTGTGCCTTCATGCGTGAATTTTACGACGCGGGAGTTGCCGTAGCCGTCGGTGACGTAGGTGCTTCCGTCCGGCCCGACGACCGTGTCCGTTGGTTGATAAAAACTCGCCGGAGGAGGGATGGCCCGCTCGATCCCGTGCGTCATGTACACCCAGGGTTCCTCGCGGCGCCCCAGAGCTTGCTCGACCCTTCTCTTCGGATCGAACTTCACCACCAGATTGGCGGCCGAGTTGACGTACCAAAGGTTGTCCTGCGAATCAAACCGGATGCTGTGCGGCGTGGTGAAAAGGGGGGAGCCTTCGCCAAACGTGGTCACGAACGAGCCGTCCGCGTTGAATTCCAGCACCGGATGGTTTCCCCGGTTAAGAATGAAAATGTGTCCCTTGGAATCGAGGGCCACGCCTACAGCCTCCGCCATGAACATGTCATTCGGAATCTGGAAGAAATCCTTGACCACTCGGAAGGAAATTTCGGGCGCCTTCGCACTTTCTTGCGCGAACAGGAAAGGAGCCGCATACAGCACCAACAGCAGCGCAATGGGTTTCATAAGAACCTCACAAGACGAATGCCGGCCGGCTTTGACCGGGAATCACCGGGCAAATCTGCTGCGTCAGGGCGGAAAAACCGAATGAGAGCTCAAGCAGCCCCTCGCACCGGATGAATTTGGCTTGGGGTGTATCACAGAATTTCTTGGCAAGCAAGAAAATCCGGGCAAATCGAAGGTTTTTTCAGTAAATGGTTGACAGGGCCGCGTGCCTGTGCTACATCCCACCCAACAGTCAGGGTTTCCTCTGTGTAGAGCGTAATCGAAGAGGAATATAAGAACCACGTCGGGGTATGGGTTTGCGTCGTTCGCGCGTCAGCACCAGGGTGACGTAGGAGTGTGTGTGACTACGCGTTGCTGGACCTGCAAATTTAAGAAAAAGTGATCAGGAGGATTGGTTTATGGACCCGAAATCGTCGAGGTTCCTGCCTTTTGTTGTGGTTTTTTGCCTTTGCCTGGTTTTATCCCTTCCTACTTACGCGCAAGTCGCCGGAGCTACGCTGTCCGGCACAATTACTGACGCGCAGGGCGCCGCTGTAGTCGGGGCCAAAGTCACCGCCAAGAATGCCGCCACCGGAGTGTCATCGGAAACCACCACCAACAACCTGGGTGCCTATACCTTGGTCAACATCCTCCCCGCGAATTACGATGTGTCCGTGTCCGCAACGGGATTCCGCACCGCGGTCACCAAAGTGACGCTCACCGTCGGCTCCCAGCAGACCATGAACCTTGCCCTGGTTGTCGGCGAGGTGTCGCAGACCGTGGAAGTCACTGGCGCGGCCCCCATCATTGAGCTGACAAACGCCACAATCAGCGGCAACGTGGAAAGCCAGCAGATCGTGGAACTCCCCTTGAATGGCCGCGACTGGGCCCAGCTTGCCACGCTGCAACCCGGCGTCGTCCAAGTGCGCGTTCACGAGCAAGTCACCCAGCCCGGCGGCAATTTGCGCGGGTTAGGCAATCAGATGACCGTGGACGGAAACCGGCCCACGCAGAACGTTTACCGTCTGAACGGAATTATCGTGAATGACTACTCCAACGCCGGTCCTGGGAACGTATTGGGTGCCAGCGTCGGTGTGGACGCGATTCAGGAATTCTCGGTCTTGACCGCGAACTACTCGGCGGAATACGGCTTCACTTCCGGTGGGGTCATCAACGCCATTACCAAGTCCGGCACGAACTCCTTCCATGGCAGCCTCTACGAGTTCTTCCGGAACAAAGTCTTCGACTCGAATGTTCCGTCTTACCTTTTTGCGCCGGGCTCCACTCCGGAATCGAACAACCCGCCGTTCGTTCGCAATCAGTTTGGAGGTTCCGGCGGGTGGAAGATCCTGAAAGACAGACTCTTCCTGTTTGGCGATTATGAAGGCTTGCGTCAAAGCAAGGGCGTCCCGGTCACTGCTAAGGTTCTGTCGTTGAACGCGAGGAAGGGAATTTTGAGTGGCGGGACCCCGCTAGTGGGGCCATGCCCATTTGCAAATATGACAAAGCTGGATCCCGCCGCATCCGTCTGTGTTGATAACACTGTCAAGGCATATATTGACGCTCTTGATCCGCTGCCTCAAGTGGATTGCAGTCCTTCCAACATTTGTACCAACGCCTATGGAGGCGTGCAGGGGGTTACCGATAACTACTTCACGCTTCGCGCTGATTACAAAGTCTCGGACAAGGACAGCGTGAATTCCAGTTATTATCGCGACCATTCTTCTTGGTCCAAGCCAAATGCGTTCGACAATCAAAAGACAGGATACGTCCTTCCTAACCAAGCCGCATCGCTGGAAGAAGCCCATATCTTTAGCCCTGCCACGGTCAACAGCATCCGGTTTGGATATGCGCAATCCATCGTGACCAACCCCGGTCTATCGTTTTCTCTTGCGGCGGCGAATGACAAATCGTTTGGCATTATCTCCACGACCAACGGCCCCGGACTCGCCGGACAAGGTGGCGGCGGTGCGGGTGTCACCGGCCTGACCTCCTTCGGAGGCTTTAGCCCTCAAGGCGGATTCAGTGACTGGGTCCAAAACTATCAGGTGTTCGACGACGTTACCCATACGATGGGTAACCACACCATGAAATTTGGCGTGGAGTATATTCGGAATCACACCGACCTTCTCAATGGTAATGGAAATGGCAGCGTAGGGTTCGGTGTTGTCTCGAACTTTCTTCAGAATATCCCCGATACAGTTCGGGAGCCTACTGTTCCTCCCTTTACCGCCGGGAATACAAAGCACTACAACCGCAGCTCCATTTTCGGCGCATATGTGCAGGACGATTGGAAAATGCGTCCCAACCTCACCGTTAACTATGGTTTGCGGTATGAAATGTCCACGATTCCATACGAGACCAACGGCAAATTTATCCTCCTGCCGAATCTTTGGTCCAACCCCGGCAATTGCTCGGAAGATATCAATGGTCTGCCGGTTGCTTCCACGTGTGCCGGGCTCCGGAATTCGGTTTTTAATTCGAACCCGACACTCAAGAACTTCGAACCCAGAATCGGTTTTTCCTGGGATCCGTTCAATACCGGCAAGACCTCCATTCGCGGCGGATTTGGGATGTTCGATGTCATGCCTTTGCCGTTCATGTTTGGGCTGAACGCGCTGCAAGCCTCTCCAGCCGGTGCAGAGGTTGATGTCACCAACCCTCACCCTGGGCTCTGCACGACGCCGGATTGCCCAATCCCCCAAGGTTCCTTCATCAAGGGACTTGCAGCGATCGGGACGGGCGCTCAGCTCACGACAACAGGCAGATGGCAGTACACCGATCCCAACCCCAAGCGCAATTACGTGATGCAATGGAACGCTAACGTGCAAAGGCAAATCACGCCGAACACATCGATCATGGTTGCCTATGCAGGATCGCGAGGACTTCACAATCCGTTCCAGACCGACACGCTCAATACGTGCTTTCCGTCGAACACGTCGGCCGGCTGGCTGTTTCCTGCAGGGGGCTGTCCCACGGGCATTCCAACTACTCCGCCCACCGGGATAGTACCGAATACGATGGTTAACCCGTATGTTCCCGGGCTCTTGCTTTCGACTGCGTTCATGTCCCAATCCTGGTACAAGTCACTGCAGGTCAATTTTGAGAAGAAGATGAGCCACGGTCTGCAGTTCGAGGTCTCCTATACCTGGCAGAATTCGACGGATACATCGTCCGGCAGCTTCGCGGGCGACAACTATTCGTCGAATCCAACCGCTGCCACTCCCTGGTGGGATTTGAGGATCGTCAAAGGACTGTCGGACTTCAACATTAGCCGAAATTTGTCAGTCAATTGGCTGTATCAAATTCCGACACCGGCGGCCTTCAATGGACCGGCAGGATGGATAGCCCGAGGGTGGAGCGCTGGCGGATTGATGACCATCAGTGATGGAGTCCCTATGTGGCCTATGGGTGGACTATCGGCCGACCCGCTGGGGCAGAACAACTCGGAGCCAATGGATGTATTGTCCCTGGCGCCGGGTTGCACTTCCAAGAACGCCGTTCAACCCGGAAATCTCCAGTATTTGAAGCCCTCCTGCTTTACTTATCCGGTTGCGCCCAGCCAGAGTTTTTGGACTGCCAATTGCAATACCAATCCCACGGCGATATTGGGAATGTCGCTTGCCGCGGCGGGCTTGAACCCGCTCACCTGCGTCAATCTCTTGGGCAACTTGCCGCGGAACTCGATCATTGGGCCGGGACTGGTTAACTTCGATATGTCCTTTATCAAAAACAATCACATCCGAAAGATTTCGGAAAACTTCAACGTTCAGTTCCGCGCGGACCTCTTCAATATCTTCAACCGCGTGAACCTGCCGGCTCCGACGGACAATCTCGACCAGATGGATCCCCTTCAGGTTGATGGCTTCGGCGTGATTGATCAACAGACGCAGACACCGATGAGGGAAATCCAGTTTTCCTTGAAGGTGGTTTGGTAGCTCGTGAGGGCCTAGCAACTTCGAAACAGGAGTTGACTGATACTCCTCGAAGAGTAGCGCAACAACTGAAACTCAGCGGCGCGCGGCGGATTACCATCTTCCGCCGCGCGCCGTTTCTATTCTTGCAATCGCTCGGGTTTTTCTTTTCGCCCCGTTTTCCATCGGTCTCGTTCCCGCTGCGCCAGGACAATGGGCTCGGTATCCATCCGACCTCGCGCAGTTGGCAAAACCTGAAATTTTTCACCCTTCCAAATCCAGATCTCCTCCCCTTGCTGCCGCATAAAAGTATTAAATCATTGACACGAATAAACGTGTGTGCTACACAGCACCCAACAATCACGTTTTCTCCCGAGATGGTCTTGGTTATTTCACTGGAAATACGGGGATGTGTGACGTTCGTGCGTTAGAAGCGCCGGGCCCTCAGTCGGATAGTCGCATATAAACAAGCCAGATTTGTCCCTAAACGGGGAATCGGAGGATCGGGCTATGAACCAAAAAGCGTTCAGGTGCCTGCTTTTTGTATTGGTGTTTGGCTCTTTGTGTGAGTGTTTCTGTTCCTGCGCGCGCGCAAGTCGCTGGCGCGACTTTGTCCGGCCTCATCACCGACGCGCAGGGCGGCGTGGTGGTCGGCGCAAAAGTGGCCATCAAAAATCTCGGAACAAACAATACGGTTGAAACCGTAACCAACTCTTCCGGTTTGTATACCGCGCCCAACCTGAATCCCTCGGACTATGAAGTTAGCGTGTCCGCCGCCGGATTCAAGACGGCTGTGTCCAAAGTCACGCTCACCGTCGGATCAAAACAGGACCTGAATGTTGAGTTGACGGTCGGCGACGTATCGCAAACCGTCGAGATCTCCACGGTCGCTCCGCAAATCGAGCTGACCTCGTCCACCATAAGCGACCAGGTCACCTCCACAACGATGCGCGAGTTGCCTCTGAATGGACGCGACTGGGCGTCTCTGGCAACTTTGCAGCCGAGCGTCGTCGAATCCCGCACGCATCTGGACGTCACGCACGTCGGTGGCGGCGGCGGGCGCGGCTTCGGCGACCAGTTGAGCATCGGCGGAGGACGGCCGACTCAGAACAGCTACCGCCTCGATGGCGCCATCATGAACGACTATTCCAATGCCGGTCCCGGCAGCGTCTTGGGCAAGAACCTGGGCGTGGACGCGATTCAGGAATTTACCGTCCTCACCAGCAACTATTCCGCTGAGTACGGTTTCACTTCCGGCGGCGTGATCAACGCGATCACCAAATCCGGCACCAACTCATTTCACGGCACCGCTTTTGACTTCCTCCGCAACGACAAGCTCGATGCAACCGATTTCTTCGCCAATGCCGGCGGTCTGGGCAAGAACCCCTTGAAGCAAAACCAGTTCGGGGCGGCCGCGGGATGGAAAGTCCTCAGAGACAAAGCCTTCTTGTTTGGAGACTATGAGGGAGTGCGCTTGGCCTCTGGGATCCCGATCAGTTCGAACATCACGATTTCCGATGCCGTTCGTAACGGGACGATTGCCAACCTCTCCTGCCCGACAGGCACCCCGGGATGCACATCCACGGTAACCGTGGCATCAATCGATCCCACAATCCAAAAATATCTGGCGTTGTATCCCCATCCGAGCGGTTCAGCTGTAAATGCCAATACGGCTCATGCCCCATTCCTGGGACATCGCGGAGCTGGTGAAAATTTCGTCACATTCCGGGGAGACTACAGGTTCTCTGATAGCGATAGCATTTTCGCGACGTACCTGCGGGACACTTCGGACTTCAATAGCCCCCTGACTTTCAACGATGTGCAGCAAGGGTTCACCTCCTACCGGCAGGGCATCATTGTGGAGGAAACCCATGTGTTTAGCACTTCATTCACGAATACCGTGCGAGGAGGGTTGGACCGAACGAGCAATAATGGCGGCAACAGCCCTATCGCGAATAACCCGGCTGCTCAGGACCCATCCCTCGCTCAACTACCAGGCTTCTTCTCCTCCCAAATCGCATTGACAAGTACTGGCGTAACTACTTTACCGGGTGGGAAGAATTATGCTGCTTCGATCCAGGACTTCTGGGGGCAGATCAGGCAGTTGTATGATGATGCCTTTTATACCCACGGAAACCATGGGTTCAAGTTCGGTTTCTCCGTGTTGGCACAACAGGTTGACGGATACACGCCATTGGCAGGTGGAAACGGGAGCGGCACGTTCTCGGCCAGAGGGACCTATAATGTAGCGACAGGGCTCCAGAGGCCGACAGCGGCTGAAGCAGGTTGCCTGAAACCAGGGTTCTCACCAGGAGACACGAACGGGCAGCATTATGATGCATCCTGCGGTGCGTTTGTGAATCTTTTGACCAACCAGCCACTCAGCGCAACCCGAACCGTAGACCTTTCATTCGTCAAGAAGCATTACCTTCGCGACAAAATCTTCGGTGTTTATTTCCAAGATGACTGGCGGATCCGGCCAAGCCTCACGCTGAACTTGGGGCTACGGTATGAGATGTCCACCATCCCGACGGAGAAATACGGCAAAGTTGCAGACATGCCTACGCCCACGACGCCGCTTCCGTGCGGGGGAGGACCACCGGCTTGCGCTACCGCCGATCCGACATCTGTTCTAAGTCATGTGTTTTTCACACACAATCCCACGCTTAAGAACTTCGAGCCGCGGATTGGTTTTGCTTGGGATCCGTTCCATAGCGGTAAGACGTCTGTTCGAGGCGGTTTTGGGATATTTGACGCCCTACCTCTTCCCTACGAGTTGATCCTGAACAACAATTCATCGGCACCGTGGCGCCAGACTTACGCCCCGTTGGGTCCAACCTCCGGCGGATTCCAGTCATCCCCGCCCTCAATTGCTGCCGGTACAGCGGCAAATGCTCAGGGCGAATGGCCATTCGTGATCCCGTCTCTCACTTCGGTTCAAAACCTCAGTCCGCTGTCGAGGAGTTGGATGTACGTCGAGCCAACTCCGAAGCGCAATTACGTCTACCAATACAACTTGAATATTCAAAGGCAATTAACCCCGAGTCTCTCGGTGTTGGTTGGCTATTCCGGTTCGCATGCTCTGCATAACCCGTTTCAAGCGGATACGATCAACACTGTTGTTCCACAACTCGTATCTGGTGTGGGTTATGTGTGGCCTGGGTGCCCTGGGGGAATGGGATCGACACCTGCACAACTTTCTGCTGCGTACGGCGCTTGCGTAACAGCCGCTGCAAGTTCACCGACGGGTGGGAATCTCTATACTCTGGACTCCCATTTGACGCCCAGTCAGCAAAACAATCGTCTCTTGAACCCAACGACCGCTAATGGAATGTTTCTCACCGCGTGGCAATCCAGGTCGTGGTACAACGCCATGCAGGTCAAAGTGGATAAACGCTTGAGTCACGGATTCCAAGTGACTGCGGCATTCACTTGGAGCAAGAGCATTGATGACTCGTCCGGTAGCACAGCCGGAGATACATTCCAACTGGACATCGTGAGCGAGCCTTGGTACGACATGAGGCTAAATAAGGGCCTTTCGGATTTCGATGTTCGCCGAAATTTCGTCGTCAACGGCCTTTGGAATGTGCCGACACCAAAAACACTTGGCGCATTTGGGGAACGGGCGCTGGGCGGATGGCAGTTGGGCGCCATCGTTACAGTGGCTGATGGCGTTCCTGAATCCGCCTCTCTCACCGCTTTCAATAACGCGGTGGACCTGGGTGGTGAACTTCAACTTACTAACCAACCGCCGAACGTCAATGCAGGTTGCTCGCCGCAAGGTCTTGTTGCTCCCAATTACCGCAACACGCTTATCTACATCAAGGGCAGTTGCTTGGGGCTCGTGCCAATCACGACTTCGAACGCGTCTGTCTGCGACAACACGCGCGCGGGGTTCGCCTCAAACGTTTGCCCCAATATTCGCGGCAATCTGGGGCGCGACACGATCGTCGGACCGGGATTGGTCGATGTGAATTTCTCCGTGTTCAAGAACAATTATGTTCGCAAGATTTCGGAGACATTCAACGTGCAATTCCGCGCTGAGATGTTCAACGCGTTCAATCATGCGAACTTCTCGCCTTCGAGTAACCTCAACCCGTTCCTTGATCAGTTTGGGACGTTAGATCCCACGTTCGGCCAACTGACTTCTGTGCAGGTTCCCAATCGCCAGATTCAGTTGGCGTTGAAAATGATCTGGTAGTGCTGTTCTATAGGAAACGCGGGCGAGCAGTAAAAACTGTTATCGTCTGATGAAATGAAACTAAAGAAGCCTGCGACATGGCGCAACGCATAACGGACTCGGTAGTTGAAAGGTCGATGTCCGGGTGCGTTGCGCCGCCGCAGTCCAGCATCGTAAACGCTTCCAATTCTTCCGGCCCGATCTTCTTCGCGGCGCGTTAAAACGCAGGCATGCGGCCCGCGGATGGCGCGGCGGGAGCGATAAACGGCGGAAAACATTTCAGCGGCAATACAGGCGAAGTCACTCAGCATCCGGGCCCCGAGATTTTGAAAATCCTTGGAGGTTTCCATGCGACGTGGAATAGAACTTATCCTGGTTCTGGCGCTTTCCTTTTTTTCCTTCCCCCTGTTCGCCCAGAGCCTGCCCGAAATTTCGTTTGACTCCGCGCCCAACTTCCTGAAGCTTCCCGCCGACGTGTATCTGGGCGAGGCGGCTGGCGTTGCGCAGAATTCCAAGGGGCACATTTTTGTCTTCACGCGCAGCGGCGAGACGCAGTTGTTTGAATTCGACGCCGAAGGAAACTTTCTTGCGTGAGATCAGCCCGCGCAATTATGCCTTCGCTTTTGCGCACACCGTGCGCGTCGATTCTCAGGACAACCTGTGGGCCGTGGACGAAGGCTCGAACATGATCGTTAAATTCAGCCCGGCCGGCAAAGTGATCATGACCATGGGCCGCAGGCCGGAATCCGCCGAAGGCGACATTCCCGGCGGCTTCAACTACCATCCGCTGCTCCCCGGCGAAACGCCGCGCCCGGCGCAGCCCTACGCTTTCAGCCGCGAGACCGACGTTGCCTGGGATCCCGCCGGAAACATTTTCGTCTCCGACGGCTACGGAAACGCCCGCGTCGTGAAATACGACAAGGATGGCCGGTTCATCAAGGCCGTCGGCAGCAGCGTGAAGGGCAAGGAACCCGGCCAGTTCAGCACGCCGCACACGATCGCGACCGACCGGCTGGGAAATGTCTATGTCGGCGATCGCGGGAACAGCCGCATCCAGGTCTTTGACAGCAACCTGGTGTTGCGCGCCGTGTGGACAGGCGTTGGCGCTCCCTGGGCCATCTGCATCACGCCCGGGCCGAAACAATATCTCTATAGTTCGGATGCCGCGGGACCCATCTACAAACTCGATCTGGACGGGCACATCCTGGGCAAATTCGGCGCCGCTGGAAAGCAGTTGAAGCAGTTCGGCTGGATCCATGAAATGAATTGCACGAGCGATAACGAACTTCTGGTCGGCGAGCTTCTGAATTGGCGCGTGCAGAAACTGACAGTGAAGTGACGCCCGCAGCCAACCGGTGGTGAAGGGAAGCGCCCCGTCCGGGAAAAAGCGCGGCGCCCTTTGCGAGACGAGTCAAAATTATTTGTGGAGGCTCTGATGCGACGCTCTTCGGAATTGTTCCTGGCAGCAATCCTGGTCTTGCTGGCGAGCCCGCTGTTCGCCCAGATTTCCATCCCGGAAATCCCGTTTGATTCCGTGCCCAACTTTTTGAAGTTGCCCGACAATGTGGTCATGGGCGAGGCCGTCGGCGTGGCCACCAACTCGAAGGGGCACGTCTTCGTCTACACCCGCGACGGCATCCTCTCGTATTCGGTCGGGACTTCGCGCCAGTTCGGGCGCGGCGCCGCCGCGCGGCTCTACGAGTTCGATCAAAACGGAAATTTCCTTCGCGAAATCGGGAAAGGCACCTACGCGCTGGCCTTTGCGCACACCGTGCGCGTCGATCCCGAGGACAACATCTGGATGGTGGATGAAGGCTCGAACATGATCGTCAAGTACAGCCCCGAGGGGAAAGTCCTGATGACCATCGGACGCAAGCCCGAGGATTTTGCGGGAATTCCCGGCCCGGTTGCCGAGGGGCAGTCGGCTGGCGGAAGGTCTGGCGGAGCGATTGAACAGGAGTTGCTGCTTGAGCAGAAGACCGGTGAACACGTACCACCCCCGGCTCCGGGCGGTGGCGGCGGAGAGGGTTCAATACAGGCCCGTTCGTCATGTTCAATCGGGAAACCGACGTGGCCTGGGACAAGGACGGAAATATTTTTGTCTCCGACGGATACAACAACAAGCGCGTGGTGAAGCTGGATAAGAACGGCAATTTCCTGAAGGCCTTCGGGTCCAGAGGCCACGGCCCCGGTCAATTCGAGGACGTGCACTCGATCCAGGTCGATCATGAGGGCAACGTGTATGTCGGCGACCGCGCCAACAAGAGGCTGAGCGTTTTCGACAACGACGGAAACTTCAAGACCGGGTACATCAACGTCGGCTCGCCATGGGCGATTTGCATTACTCCCGGCCAGCATCAATATCTTTACAGCTCCAATTCGACCGGCACGACCGATATGAATGACGGCGGCGAAATCTACAAAATGGAGCTGGACGGCCGCATCCTGGGAAAATTCGGCACGCGGCGGAAAGCAGCTGAAGGAATTCATGGCCGTGCACGAACTCGACTGCCGCACCGACAATCAGATTCTGGCGGGAGAGATTTCCAATTGGCGCGTGCAGAAGCTCGTCCTGCACTCCCCCGCGGGGAAGTAGGCGGAATTCGATTCCATGGATCGCGGAAAAAGTTGCCGAGGGACACCGGCCCTCTGCTAGGGACAAATCGCGTGTGAATTCTTTCCGGGCACGCTCTTGAAGCATGCCTGGTCAAAATAAACCTGCCCGCCCGCTTGCTGATACATCAGGATGGTCTTCCTGCCGTTACCCGAATTCGCGGAAATCTTCGTTCGGTGTTTGAACGAAACCGAAGATGGGCCTCGCGCCAGAGCTTCCCGTATTACTCTCCCTTGCAGCTTGCCGTTGCTGGGAATTGTGAATCCCAGAATGCGCGCGAGCGTCGGCGCAATATCCGCATTGCTGATCGGCGCTGGGTCCACGAAATGCTTTTTGAAATCGGGGCCGATGGCAGCCATGAAATTGAACGTGTTGGCGCGTCCAAAGCTGCCGTGCATGCCCTGGCCTTGCTGCAAATTGTAGTCTGAAATTTGTACTCCGGTCATGACAGGATTTTTCGGATCCGTGGAAAACGTCTTGAACGTCACCGCAATCGTCGGCGAGGGAAGCGGCGATGAGCCCACCAGCCTGACGTCGCTGGAGGGCAGAGCTCCCGGCACGCTCCCGTATTCGTCGTTTACGAAGATTCCATCCACGTAATCCTGCTCGGCCAGGATTTCCACCAGTTTGCGGAGCAACTCAGGATCGCGAGTGGGCAGATAGACCAGATCCGATCCGCCATTCGCGGCGACCACGACTTTGGCGTCGGTGTGCTCCGCGATTCGCCCCGTGCCGCCAATCAGGCCATTGCCCGCGGCAGGGTACTGGCGCACGGTGGGGAGTTGCTGCGCAATGGTGGGGTCCACCGGCTCAAAAACTTTTTTGCCGTCGGGGCCCGCAATCTGGCTGCTTGGATCAAAGAGCGGAAGACCCAGCGCATGCGCGAGATCGATGGCCAGAAAACCCTGCGGCAGGAATCCGGCGTTGACCTCCTGGCGGCCCCGGCTATCTCTATAGGTCTGCGTGGCTGCGTAGCTCGCCGTGACGTGGCCTGTGGCATCGATGTCGTGTTTGCTGATCGTGGCGAAACCGTGATCAGCGGTCAAAAAAATGTCCGTGTTTGCGGCCAGTTGCGGATCGGCGCGAATATAGTCCAGAATTTGCTTTAGATTGTTGTCGGCGTTCCTCAGTCCGGCTTTGGAAGTGGGGCCGTTTATCCCGGGTACAAGCGTGTTCAAACTGTCGCCCTGGAAATGCTGCGTTCCGTCCGGATCGCGCGACCAGTAGAGCAACACGAACGGTTTTCCGCTCTTCTTGAACATCGGCAGGACCGATCGAGTCGTTGCATCCGCAAAAAAAGACTGCTGTTTGTAGTTTGAATCCTTCGTTCCGGGAGTGACATTATTCCCCGTGGGCTGATTGCGCACAGGCGTGGTTGTCGGGAGCCCAGCTCCGATCAATGCGGCGGCTACTTCCGGCGAAAGAGGCGCCCCGTCCGGAGTGCCCGTGCCATCGTCAATAATCACGGTTTGCGGCACCGCGAACCGGCCGCCAACCTCGCTCAATTGGCTCACGTCCTGAATCGCCGCGGGCCCCATTTTTCCGATGGCCGCTGTGTTGAAGCCGTGCGCGCGCGCGGCGCCGATCAGGGTCTCCTCGTTCAGGTAGTTTTCTTGGAATTGAGAATTCAAATCGGCCAGTGCGGCGTCATTTTCGAGGTAAGGAGTAAACGTTCCAGGAGGCTTGCCGAACGCGCCGCCCCAATATTCCGGCTGTCCGGTGAAAATCGTATTGCTGAAGTCCCCGGTATCCCCCAGGTAATGTCCCGTGGCAATGGCCGAGGCATTGGCCGTCGTAAACGTGGGAAACAGCGAGTGGCTGTTCGCGAAGTAGACGCCTTGGGTGCGAACCGAATAATAGGTTGGCGCCTCCTCAGCATTCACCGAGGCGCTGCGCAGTCCGTCGGAAACGAAAATCACGATGTTCCGTGGCTGGGCAGGAACGGTCTTCCCCTGTCCTGAAACCACAGCCAGCCATGAGGAGCCGGCTGCCAGGGCCACGAAAAACAGAGCCGATTTAAATTTCATTCCAGATCCCTTCGACCTACGGCCACAGGTGACAGGTGGCGCACACCGTTGGCGCGTTGTGCAGCGTATGACAATGCAGGCAAACTCCCATGGTTGTCACGCTGGTCGCTTCGGACATTGTTGCCATCTCAGGCACCTGCCCGTGGCAGGTCTCACATTTAATTCCAGCATCCAGGTGTTTGCGGTGCGTCCAGTTCACGCCGGGAAGCACTTGATAGACTCGAACCCAGGGCACAGGCTGCCCAGAACTGGCATAGGCGGCAAGTTTTTTGATCGTGGCCTTCTTCTTGGCAATCGCATGATGGCAGGACATGCAGGTCGCCGTCGCAGGGTACGTCATTAGTTTTCCCGGCGCGGGATTGGTGTGGCAGCCCGCGCATTGCAGGCCAAGCGCCAGGTGCGTCTTGTGACTGTAGGGAACCGGCTGTTCCGGCGCGTCGTGCGGAGCCGGGTTGCCGGGAACATCTTGCTGCACACCCGCCGGCATGGCGGACTGCCCGGCTCTTGCGGTCCACAGCGGCACTGTCATCGCCAGAAGAAAACCGGCAGCCAATGCGGCAATCGGAAATCTCGCGCTCGTCAACAAAGAAGACCCTCCTCGGTAGATAAGCCCGCACGGCAAAATGCAATTCATGATTTTTTGGATTCTTTCCTGCTGGCCACTTCTTCGATGCTGGTGCCCAGATCCTTGAGCAAGACCGCAGCGGCGTTGCGTCCGGGCATGCCCGTCACCGAGCCTCCGGGAGCTGTTGTCCCGCCCGTCTGATAGAGCCCGGGAATCGGCATGCGGTAATTGGCCCAGCCGGGCATCGGCCTCATGGCGCCCAATTGCGATGGCCCCGATCCGCCGGCGTGGCAACTGCCATGCCAGTTGTGCGGATTCATGCGCTCCAGATCGAGCGGGCTCATGACCTCGCGTTCGAGAATTTTGTCGTTGGTCAAATTCGGCGCGTAGCGTTGAATGTACTTCAAGGTCGCATCGGCGACTTCTTCCTTGATGTTGTCCCAGTGCTTCGGGCCTTCCTTCAAATCATACGGGTGATAGCCCACAACCTTGATCGTGTGCATTCCTTCGGGAGCGCGAGTCGGATCGGCGACCGTGGTCTGAATGATGTGCACGGGCGGCTCGTCCAGATTCACCGCGCCGATGGCGTAGTCGTACGCGAAGCGCAGCGCGCGTTCGGGGCTGCCGAGCAATTCCGAATGCACCGGCGAGAGCGGGCCATCCGCGGTGGGATACTTGATGGGTTCGGTGGTGGCGTAATTGGTGCTCATCATCTGGAATTCCGCCTGCCAGGTGCTTACGCCGTCGATGAAATCCGCGCCCCACAATTCGTGCGGCGCCATATCTACCAGATGCTTGATGTGGATGGTCGACACGACAGCCTTCTCGGCGCGATACGTGCTTCCGTCCGCGCACTCGACGCCAACGCACTTGCCGCTTTCGATCAGCAATCGCGTTACCGGCTTGCCAGTATGAATCACGCCGTCGTGGGCTTCGATATAGCGCGCCAGCGCCTCCGATAGCTTTCCCGAGCCTCCCTTGGGCAGCGGACGGCTGTGGCGCTGCTGGTTGAAGGCGGAGTACGCGATTCGTCCGGTCATTGGGAACTGTGCCGGCTGCTGCGACCAAGGGCATGCCAGCATGAAGGCGCGGCAATGATTGTCCTCAAAACTGTCTCGGATAATTTCCCAATGGGACATGGCCAGGCGCCGTTGCCAGTATTTTTCCGTGGGCCTGATATTTTCAGATTCCTTCCACATCCGCCAGTAGGTGTCGCCGTCTTTCTTGGAAATCTTGGCGAATTCCGCGCGCGTGCGCTCCGGGTCGCGCCATTGCGTGATGTAGGCGCCGTCGAGAAACGGCATGTGGAAGACCGGGTCGGGGAAGATATACTCCAGGCCGTAATCCTCCAGATTAATTTCCTTATTCTTAATTAAGGGATTCTCCTGCATACCGTTGTGCGCGGACGAGCAAGTATCGTGGATAAATCCGCGCAGGGTAAATTGCGCCGACTTGACTCCGCCGCCCACAGTTGGGCGCCCCTCCAGGATCATGCAGCGAAAGCCGGCTTTCGCCAGATACGCCGCGGTGACCAGGCTGTTGTGCCCGGCGCCCGCTATGACGATGTCGAAACGATCCGAAGGGGAGGTGTTTTGCGCCGCGGCATTCAGCGAACTGAGCGCCAGGGGAGCAAGCGCCGCGCCT
Organism: Terriglobia bacterium; assembly: GCA_963779275.1. Lineage (GTDB taxonomy): Bacteria > Acidobacteriota > Terriglobia > Acidiferrales > UBA7541 > Palsa-360. The sequence continues at coordinate 534,417 of CAVZXL010000006.1, read as the reverse complement.
TTGACAAACCCGCGCCTCGTCATTCCGCTCATTTCGTCCTCCCGGTGCAATTGCTTTTAGGTGAGAACTTCTCAACTGCCCCAGAGCTTATGCTGAACGGAAGTTTTGTCAATTGGATTTGTGCGGGTCGCGGCAGGTGACCTCATGATCGGTCAGATCATCGGCAAGACGATCGGTAAGGTCACCGTAAGGTGATCGGTAATCTCGAAAACAGCCCGGTTAAAAGGAAATTGTCGTAAGATTGCGCCACGAATTGTAGTTCGCCGTTCATCCATTTGTCTGACACGGCAGGGAGTGCGCTATGCGCTTGCTTCGTGGGTTCTCGATCTTGTCGATGATCCTTGACCTCTTTTTTTTGCTGCCCGCGTTTCCGGCTCAGAACTCGCCGGCGGCTTCCGAGGGAGATTCGGCCGCGATCAAACAGGTCTTCACCGATTTCTACGAAAGTTTTTCGCGCCATGACGCTCATGCCACGGCCATGACCTTTGCCGAGGACGGCGATTTCACCAACATGCGCGGCGTGCACCGCCGCGGCCGCAAGGACATCGAGGCGTGGTTCGTGTCGCTGTTTGCCGGCAATCTGAAAGACTCGCATCGCACTGATATCGTCAGAAGCATTCGCTTTTTCACGCCCGACATTGCGACCGTCGACGCCGACACAACCATTACCGGAACGAAAGCGGCAGACGGCTCCGAGGTCCCTCCGCGCAAGGGCCTTATGATCGCTACCTTGACCAGGAAAGACGGCCGCTGGATGATCAGCACGTTCCATGAAGCCGAGTTCCCCGAGCCTCGCGCCGCTTCGGCGGATCGCCCCACGCGTACTCCTCCCAATCCGTAAGCCGCCACCGAACAATTCCTAAGGCCGTGTGGGTCCCGCGATGAGTTCAAGGCCGCAGGGGCAAAGAGACGGCCCGGAATTCCGGGTAACTTTTGTCCGGAATACTGACCCGCCATTATTCCCAGGTTCACAATAATCTTGACAACAATCAGCGCGCAGTGATAAACGCATGGGCCATAGCAACGGGGCTCGGTCCTTGCCAGCTTCTAATTCGCGTCGTTTTGACTTTTGGCGGGCTCATTCCGGTCCCGGGCAATGAATTGGGGTTGGAGTCTATTTCTGGGGGGGGGTAAATGATTTCAAGAAATTCGCGGTCAGCCGTGCCGGTGTGTGCACAAATGCTGTGGGCCGTTCGCGCATTGTCCCTTGTTATGGGTGTGTTTTTGGTTTGTTTTCCCGCTTTCTCTCAGGGAAATGAAGGGCGTATCACGGGAACGATTATGGATCAATCCGGCGGCGCCATCTCCGGCGCAACCGTTACGGTCGTCGATACCCAACGCAACCTCAATCGGACCCTGACCACGGACGATGCCGGCATTTATAACGCGCCGAACCTGCTTCCCGGCACCTATACGATTCGCGCGGAGGCCAAGGGCTTCAAGAAGGTCGAGCAGCAGAACGTCCTGCTGCAAGTAGGAAAAGAAATTCGCGTGGACTTGTCCCTGCAGCCCGGCGAAGTGAGCCAGACGATCACCATCACCGAGGCTCCTCCGCTGGTGGAAACCACGAACGCGACGCTCGGCGGCACGCTCAGCAACCAGACCATCAACGATCTCCCATTGAATGGCCGCAACTACATTAACCTGCTCACGCTGCGCCCCGGCATGACGGTCTACCCGGGCGGCGGCAGCGCCGCGCGCTCCGCCAACGGTACGCGCCCCGAAGACATCGGCTATCTGCTTGACGGCGTCCGCGAAGACGATCCCTATACCGGATCCAGCGTTCTGAACGCGGTCATCCCCGCGGGCGATGCGTCCACCTCCTTGCCCATCGACGCGATCCAGGAATTCAATACCGAGCAGAACCCGAAGGCGGAATTCGGCTGGAAGCCCGGCGCCATCGTTGACGCGGGCATCAAGTCCGGCACCAACACCATTCACGGCACCGCTTTCGCTTTCGGCCGCGAAACCGGTTTGGATGCGCGAAATTTTTTCAACCAGGCAAATCAGCCGGCTTGCGTTGCCACACCTTCGATCTGCAGCAAGGCCCCGGTGGGCCTGGAGCAATACGGCGCCAGCCTTGGCGGCGCGATCAAGAAGGACAAGCTTTTCTACTTCGTCAACTACGAAGGCCAGGACTACAACGTGGGGAGCACGCTCTTGTTGACTCCCCCTCTGACAGTCACTACTCCAGGTGGTGCGAACCCGGGATTGAGCCTGGTGGATGCCTGCAATGTCGTAGGCTACGCGAACGTCACCGCGCTTAGTCGGCAGCTCGCCGGCCTGAATCCGGACTGCTCAGTGAAGCCCACGAATTTCACTCCGGGCTCCAGCGAATCCCTGTTTCCGACAAACACCACCACGGCACCTCTTCCTTTAGGCCTGGTGAGCACGAATTCACAGAAGAACGGCGTGGCAAAGGTCGATTACCACGTCAACGACAAGCATTCGCTTTCCGGCATGTATTTCAACGGCCGGGGCGGCGGCATCTGGAATGACGGCGCCTATCAGGTCGGGCTTCCCGGGTCGAGCAACTCTCCCTGGATGTCCAATCTCTATGGACGCGTGCAAGTGGGCTCTGGTGCATGGACCTGGACCCCGAATTCGACCGTCGTCAATGAAGCTCGAGCCGGTTACTCCTATTTTCACCAGACATACGATTCGGTCGATGCCAATGTGAATCCGCTGGCCTATGGCATCAATACGGGCGTAACCGATCCGAGGTTTTTCGGGTTCCCCTTCATCCGCATCAATCCCTTCTCGGCGACGAACTTCCGCCTCGGCGGCAACTGGCCCAAGCACCCCGGGCCGACCGGCGCACTGGACATTATCGATCACGTCTCGATCTTGAGCGGAAAACACGCCTTCAAATTCGGCGGGGAAATTATCAGCAACACCGCCGACGTGTTTGTCACCGCGAATGGCAAAGGCAGCATCCGGTTCAAGACCTTGCAGCAATTCCTGACCGGCACCGTGCGCAACAGCGGGACCTTATCCGCTATCCTCGTCGGCAACCCGGAGCGCCACCTCAGCAACCAGGGCTATCGCCGCATTCATGCAGGACGACTGGCATGTCCTGCCGCGGCTTACCGTTAACCTCGGTGTCCGCTACGAACTCCAGACCGTTTTGAAGGATCGCGACAATCAACTCGGCAACTTCGATCCGAATTCGCCGACCGGCCTTGTTCAGGTTGGCTTCGGAGAGACTTCGGCCTACCATGGCAACCACAAGAATATCTCACCTCGCGTGGGTTTCGCCTGGGACGTCCAGGGCAACGGGAAAACCGTCGTCCGCGGGGGCGGCAGCGTCATGTATGAGCAATTGCCCTATAGCGTGTTTATCGCCGTTGGCAACCAGCTTGGCCTAAACCAGGTCCCAACGGGCGCGAAACAATTTTTCTGTTCCACGAATCCATGCGTAAGCGGGACTAGCACTCAAACGATCAGGGGTGGCCCGGGCAACATGGGCGTCATCACGGAAAACGTCTCCGGCACCGCACTCTCCACTGGCTGGCAAGCGCAAACCACTGCTTGCGTGAGCGGTGGCACCACGGCTTGCGGCACCATTTTCCCGGCCAGCGTATTTGGGTTGCAGTGCGGCGACGGCCTGACGTTTACTCCCGCAGGTTCGATCAATCCAGTCACGGATCCCGCTCCTTGCAACACGGAAGCCCTGGACCCCAATATGCGTACGCCCTATGTGGGCACCTGGTCACTTGGCATTCAACGCGCCATCACCAATGATATGTCCCTGGAAGTGACCTACGTCGGCAACCACGGTACAGGTTTCCTTGGATTCGCGAACATCAACCAGCCGGCCTTGGGCGCCGGGTTCACAGCCGGTCAGCTGGCGGCGGGCGACCCCTCGGCGGCTTCTTCCGCAGCGGAGCAAAAGGCCCGGCCGTATTACAGCAAATTCCCATACCTGGCCCAGATTGACCGCTTGTCCAACATCGACAAGTCTAACTACAACGGCTTGCACGTGACCCTTACCCAGCGTCCGGCGCATGGCCTGTCGTTCCTGGTCGGTTACACCTACGCCCACGCACTCGACAACGCTTCCGCCAATTTCGGCTCCAACTTCCTGCCCATCGATAGCGCGCACCCGGCCAGCATGTACGGGAACAGCGACTTCGATATTCGCCATCGCGTAACCATCACGACCACCTATGCCATCCCCGGGATGAAATCTCCCGGGCAACTGCTTCAAGGCTGGCAACTCAATTCCGTTGTGACCTTGCAGGGTGGCTCCCCGTGGACCGCGCAAGACCTAACCAACGATTTCAGCGGAACAGGTCAAGTGACGGAACTCGACTCCTACGGACAATTCTGGAATATCACCGGTTCACCTAGCGGCTTCAAATCCGGACCTCAGGCAATCCCCTGTTTCGGGGACACTCTATGCGGGAATGGCACGAGCATCCCGGCGGCTTGCACGGCTGCCGCGGCGGCTTATGGACCCAATGCGTCTGCCGCGCTGACTACGGTCGGCGGGTGCTACATGCAGGGCGGCACCATTCTGACTCCACCAGCGTTGGGCACTCTTGGCAACGCCGGCCGTGGCATCTTCCGCGGCGCTGGTTTCAAGAACTGGGACGTTTCCATCGTTAAGGACGAAAAATTTAAGGAACGCCTCACCGCGCAATTCCGCGCGGAGTTCTTTAATGTCCTCAACCACCCGAACCTTTACAATCCTACGGGCCCCGCCGGCGCCGGCTTCAACGATCCTTCGGCGCCCGCTACCTTCGGCTGCGGCTGCAATACTCCCGACCAAGCATCTCCAAACCCCGTGCTCGGCACGGGCGCGAACCGCTCGATCCAGTTGGGTTTGAAACTCATCTGGTAACCGCCGAGGTCTAAAAGCATAGGGGCCGGTCTTCACAAGACCGGCCTTTTTTTTCAGCCGTTGCCCCGGGACCGAAGCGTGGTATCTTGCGTTACCGGGTGGCTGGAAGCTGTGTCATGATTCACCAACAATCGAGGAGAAATCCGATGAATCGATTCCTTCGCAGGTCCGGGCTGCGCCAAATCGCGATTTTGCTCGCGGTCGTACTGGCCGGCACTCTTACGGCCGCAGCGCAAATGGCTCCCACGCGCACATGGGAAGAGCTCAAGCAGGAGACGCAGCGGCGCGTGGACAAAAATCTCAGCCCGGTAGGCGGCCTCAAATCCGAGGACGCGCGCGAAGCCCTCTCGAACATCCACAGCCTGGACCGTGACGAGTGGGCCGCCGCGTGGAGCGCCGTCGCCGAGCGCTACGACAAGCGCGCCAAGTCCGAAGAGGCCGACAAAAACACGGCCGCGGCGCGCGACGATTACTTCTGGGCCTTCCGCTACTACACTGCCGCCCGCTGGCCCGTCCCGAATTCGCCGGGCAAGCAAAAGGCCTATCAGAACGCGCTGGCGGCGTTTCGCAATTACGGGCGGTTCCTCGATCCTCCAATTGAAATCGTGGGCATTCCTTTTGAAGGCAAGGAAATTGCCGGATACATCCGGCTGCCGAAGGATGCGCGTCCTGCGCCGATGATCCTGATGATCAACGGAACCGATTCGCGCAAGGAAGATGAAATTCAAGGACGCGATTCGCTTTTCCGCGCGGGCATCGGCGTGATCGCCGTGGATATGCCCGGCACCGGGGAGTCTCCGGTGAAGGCCGACGTGGGCTCGGAGCGCATTTTCTCGCGTGTGCTCGATTATCTGGCCACGCGGCCCGACGTGGACAGCAAGCGCATCGTCGCCTGGGGCGTAAGCTATGGCGGCCACTGGGCGGCGAACATCGCTTACACGGAGAAGGATCGTCTGCGCGGCGCGGTCGTGCAGGGCGGGCCGGTGCATGACTACTACACGGCGGAATGGCAGAAGGAATCGCTCGGCACGCCCGAATACCTATTCGATCTTTTCGCCGCGCGCGCCGCGATCTATGGCGTCAAGTCCCTGGATGAGTTTTATGCCTACGGGCCGCGATTGTCGCTGAAGATCCCAGGGATTTCTTGGCCGGCCGTCCGCCCCGATGCTCGTGCTGAATGGCGAGAAAGACAGCCAGGTGCCGATCTCCGATCTTTACCTGCTGATGCAATCGGGCGGCGCGGTAAAATGGTCATGGGTCAATCCCGACGGTGGACACACAGGGCGTTCGCAGGAGTGGCCGAATGCCAGAATCAGCGAAGAAATTGTCATGCCCTGGATTAAGGCGCGGCTGGAACCTGCGCGAGAGGGCAAGCACGCACAAGGCGGTGAGTAGTTTTTGATTTTGCTCAGACCGCGTATGCGCCATGAGAAAATGTTTATTAGCCTTGCCGGGCGCAGTGAGGAATCGCACCAGATGTGGAGATTAAATCCATGACGAAACCCAAAAAACCGGCGGTAGGCCGCCGGAATTTTCTGAAGAGCGTGGCCGCCGGAGCCGCAACGCTGGCGGCCCCTGCCGAAGCCCTGCATGCAACGCCAGGCGCCCCGGCCGCGTCGCAACCCCCCGCTGCGATGCCTCTATTGCCCCCATTGATTGAAACCGATCCGGCCCCGGAATCTGAAGTCCTGACCCTGGACCGCTCCGGTTCGGACTTCATGGTCGACGTCCTGAAAAATCTCGGCTTCGATTATGTTTGCTGCGTCGCAGGCTCCAGTTTTCGGGCGCTTCACGAATCCGTAATCAACTACGGCGGCAACAAAAATCCCGAACTAATCTCTTGCTGTCACGAAGAGTCCTCGGTAGCCATGGGCCACGGCTACGCCAAAGTGGAAGGCAAGCCGCTGTGCATCTTCGCGCACGGCACCGTAGGATTGCAGCACGCCTCCATGGCCATCTACAACGCGTACTGCGACCGCGTTCCGATATACATGATTGTCGCCAACGTCATCGACGCCACCAAGCGCGACTCCGCCTACGGGGAATGGCCCCACAGCGTGCAGGACGCCGCAGCGATGGTCCGCGACTACACCAAGTGGGACGACTTGCCGATTTCTCTGCCGCACTTTGCCGAGTCCGCCGTGCGCGCCTACAAAATCGCGATGACGCCGCCGATGGGGCCGGTGCTGCTTGTCGCCGATAGCGAACTCCAGGAAAATCCCATCCAGGAGGGAACCAGCCAGAGCATTCCGAAACTCGCGCTATCGACTCCTCCGGCGGGCGATTCCGGCGCCGTAGCCGAAGCCGCGCGCATGCTGTTGCAGGCCGAAAATCCTGTGTTCGTCGCCGACCGCGCCGCGCGCACGCAGGCCGGAATCGATCACCTTGTCGAGCTTGCCGAATTGCTCCAGGCGCCTGTGATCGACCAGGCCGGACGAATGAATTTCCCCACGCGGCATCCACTGAACCAATCTTCCCGCCGCGCCGCCGTCGTCTCCAATGCAGACTTGGTCGTGGGTCTTGAGGCTCCCGATCTGTGGAGCGCCGTGAACTTGTTTCACGACCAGGTACACCGCAGCTCGCGTCCGATTACCAAAAGCGGCGCAAAAATAATCAGCATCAGCACCGGCGATCTAAATATCAAAGCCAATTACCAGGATTTTTACCGCTACACCGGCACCGACCTATCGATGGCCGCGGACGCAGAAGCGACGATGCCGTATTTGATCGAAGAAGTGAAACGTCAGATCACTGCCGACCGCAAGCGCGCGTTGCAGGATCGCGGAACCAAGCTCGCCGCGGCGCACCAGAAAGCGCTGGACGAAGCTCGCAACGATGCGTTGTACGCCTGGGACGCGAGTCCCATCAGCACGGCACGCGTCTGCGCCGAGTTGTGGGCGCAGATCAAGGACGAGGACTGGTCGCTGGTCTCGGTTCTCCGTCATTTCAGTTGGTGGCCGTTGCGGCTGTGGCCTTTCGACAAGCACTATCAATATATCGGCACCCAGGGTGGCGGGGGAATCGGATACAACGCGCCCGCGTCGGTGGGCGCGGCGCTCGCCAACCGCAAGTACGGCCGGTTTTCGGTCAGCATTCAGGACGACGGCGATTTGTTGTTCGCCCCGGCAGTTCTCTGGACGGCTGCGCATCATCGCATTCCGATCCTGAGCGTCATGCACAATAATCGCGCCTACCACGAAGAGCTTATGCATGTGCAGCGGATGGCTAACCGGCACAATCGCGGCATCGACCGCGTTGGAATCGGTACCAAATTCGAGGACCCCACTCTGGATTTCTCGAAACTCGCGCAGAGCATGGGCGTGTACGCTGAAGGCCCGATTACCGATCCGAAGGATCTCGCGCCGGCCTTGAAGCGCGCGATCGCCGTGGTCAAACGCGGCGAACCGGCTCTACTTGACGTCGTAACGCAACCGCGCTAAGGAGTGCGCATGAAAATGTCTCGTATTTGCAGCCCCATTACTCTCGGTGCGCTGGCAGTGGCGTTGATCTTCAGTCCCATGAGCGCGCGATCGCAGAATGCCCCGCAGGCTTCCAATCCAGGCGCGGCGCCGGCGGGGAACGTCGAAGCAGGAAAGAAGATTTTCAACAAGGATGGCTGCTACGAATGTCACGGCCGTGAAGGGCAGGGCACCACGATGGGCGGACCCCGCATCGGCCCCAATCCCGTGCCGTTCGACTATTTCACTGCTTACGTCCGCAAGCCCACTCGGGAGATGCCGCCTTACACGGCCAAAGTTGTGACGGACCAGGAACTCGCCGACATCTACGCGTTCCTGCAAGCGCGGGCGCAACCTCCGGCCACATTGCCTTCCATCATGAAATAGGAATCACCTTAATTCGATCCGCTGGCCGCTGGGGCGGAAAGAGCCGCCAGTTTCCAGATCTGCCGAAGATCGGACGAGGGCTGAATCTCGCCCACCAATCTGTTGATTTCTTTACAGCGGTCCCGAGAAAGCACACCCATGGCCAGGGATCCGAACTTTGCCGACAATTCTTCCCACGTAATCGGGTTCTCCGGATCGCCCTTTCGGAAATCGGACAAACTTTTCAAACTGCTTCCCGTTCGTCAAGTGAATTTGAACGTTGGAAGCCCACTCGGCAGGAAAATTCTTCTCGATGCGGATGTCTTTCGTCAGTACGACCTTGCCCATTAAACTCTTGACCTCCGGCGAGTGGATGCTATCGCCATTGAATTGATCCAGGCCCGCGGCGCGATCAATCAATGCAATCGCGGCTCCGAATGGCATTGAAAATTGCGAGTCCACGCTGTTGGCTGGCGCATACTTTCGCTCGCGAGGCTCGCAGACCAGCGGCCATCCGGCCTCGAGGACGGCGACTTCCACACGCGCGACCTGCTCTGGACGAATGTCATGTGTTATGACGAGTTCAATCAACCCGTCAATGGGAGCCTGCATATACCGGCAGCAGGCGTGAGGTTTGATCGCTGTCTTCATGATTTCAAATGTTTTTCCCAAATCCTGAGTCACAATCTCGGGCTTCGACTTCCGCGAGTACGCGGAAAGAAATCCGTCACGGCCTTCCAGAATCGTCCCAGGCCCGCGAAATCCAGCTGCGGCGAGCCTCGCCGCCAAAATTCCGTTTTGCGCGGCAAGTCCCGGATGCAGGCGTTTGGTCCATGCGCCATCCGCCAGAAATTCCAGCGATCCCGCAGCCATGCTACCGGCAATTCCCACGGCGGAAAGCGTCTGCTCTTCGTCTAGTTGCAGCAGTTTGGCCGCGGTGATCGCCGCGCCGAACACGCCGCAGGTCGCGGTCGGATGAAACCCCAACTCATAATGATATTTTGGCTGTAACGCGGTGCCCAGGCGCGCGGCGATTTCATATCCCGCGACCACGGCGGCGAAAAATCGATTGCTGTCGATATCCGGCAGGATTTCGCTCAATGCGATCGCCGTCGAAAACATCACGACACCCAGATGGATGGAGCCCGCCTGATGCGTGTCGTCCAGTTCCACGCTGTGCGCCGAAGTCCCGTTCGCCAGCGCCGCGTGTTCCGCCGATGTTTGCAGGCCCGCCCCAAACACGGTGCAGAAACCCGACGCAGGCAAATGCGTTAGCATCCGGTAAACCGCCCGCGAGGATTCGGTCTGCGACCCGGCGATCGCAACGCCCAAATAGTCCAGAAGCAGCCGCTTGCACTGCTCGGCAACCTCGCTGCCGAGATCCTTGTGGCTCAGCGACTGCAAAAAGTGAACGATGTTCCGAGTTATGGGCTCCAATGCATTCTCCATCCCGCGAACTCCCGATTTTGGTTAAGATACTCCACAATCGCGTTTTTGTGATCTTGCTCTATTGCTTTTGTGCATAGAAACGATTTAAGAGTTTATAAGCGAAAGTTTACGCTACTGCCCGGAACAGGGCGAGGTTTTCCGTTGAATACGACGAACAACTCGCACGACGAAACGCATCTGGACCTGAAATCTTCCATACGCGAATTGTGCCGCGATTTTCCGGATCCCTATTGGCGCGAACTCGACGAAAAGCGCGCCTACCCCGAAGCCTTTGTCCAGGCCCTCACGCAGGCCGGATACATGGCCACACTGATACCAGAGGAATACGGCGGCGCGGGTCTGGGCGTTACCGAGGCTTCGATCATTCTGGAAGAAATTCATCATTGCGGCGGGAATGCCGCCGCGTGCCACGCGCAGATGTACATCATGGGCACGTTGTTGCGGCATGGTTCGGAAGCGCAGAAGCGGAAATATCTGCCGAAAGTGGCCGATGGTTCCGTTCGCCTCCAGGCCTTCGGCGTCACCGAACCGAATACCGGCACCGATACCACCCAGCTGAAAACCATGGCCGTCCGAAAGGGCGACCGCTATGTGATCAACGGCCAGAAAATCTGGATTTCGCGCGCCGAGCATTCCGACCTGATGCTCCTGATCGCCCGCACCACGCCCGTTGACCAGGTGAAGAAGCGCACCGAAGGCCTCTCCACCATCCTGGTGGATCTTCGCGAGGCCGTGGGCCATGGACTCAAGATCCGGCCCATCCGCACAATGATGAATCACGCGACCACCGAACTGTTTTTCGACAATCTCGAAGTTCCCGTCGAAAATCTGGTGGGGGAAGAAGGTCAGGGATTCCGCTATCTGCTGGACAGCCTGAATGCCGAGCGAATTCTGATTGCCTCGGAATGTTTGGGCGATGCGCACTGGTTCCTGGAACGCACTTGCCGCTACGCGAATGAGCGCGTGGTTTTTGCGCGGCCGATCGGAAAAAATCAGGGCATTCAATTTCCGATTGCCCGCGCTTACGCCAATCTGGAGGCTGCGCGCCTGATGGTCAGGCGCGCGTCCGGCCTGTTCGACAGCGGCAAGCCATGCGGCTCCGAAGCGAATATTTCCAAACTGTTGGCAGCTGATGTCTCCTGGGAACTGGCCAACGTCGCGGTGCAAACTCACGGTGGATTCGGCTTTGCGGAGGAATACGACATCGAACGCAAATTCCGCGAAACGCGGCTGTATCAGGTGGCGCCCATTTCGACGAACCTCATTCTGAGCTATCTGGCCGAGCACGTCCTAGGCCTGCCCAGGTCCTATTGATGCTGCCGCTCGAGGGAATCACGGTGGTATCGCTGGAGCAGGCCGTCGCCGCGCCGTTTGCCACGCGGCAGCTGGCCGATCTGGGCGCTCGCATCATCAAAGTCGAGCGTCCTGCAGTGGGCGATTTCGCGCGCGGATACGATTCCACCGTCCGCGGAATGTCCAGCCACTTTGTATGGCTCAATCGTTCCAAGGAATCTCTTACGCTGGATCTCAAGCGCGCCGAGGCCAAGCTGATATTGGACCGCCTGCTTGCGAAAGCCGATGTATTTGTCCAGAACCTTGCGCCCGGAGCGACGGAGCGCCTAGGCTTAGGCACCGCCGAACTCCGCAAGAAATATCCGCGCCTTATCGTCTGCGATCTTTCCGGATACGGATCTTCCGGGCCGTACCGCGACAAAAAAGCGTACGACCTGCTGATCCAGGCTGAGGCTGGGTTGATTTCCATCACCGGCACGGAACAATCGCCTTCCAAAGTCGGCATTTCCATCGCCGACATTTCCTGCGGCATGTATGCCTATTCCGGAATTCTCACGGCTTTGCTGGTCCGCGCCCGCACCGGCGAAGGCGTCGCTCTGCAGACCTCTCTTTTCGATTCGCTCGCCGAATGGATGAGCTATCCAGCGTACTTCACCTTCGGAGGTTCGGCCCCGCCGAGGTCCGGCGCGAGCCACGCTACCATCGCTCCGTACGGCCCCGTGCAAGCCGGAGACAACAAAACGGTGTACCTCGGCCTCCAGAACGAGCGCGAATGGAAGAGATTTTGTGAAGTGGTATTGCAGCTCCCCCAGTTTTCCTCCGACCCTCGTTTTGACTCCAACGCCAAGAGGGTACAGAATCGTCCTCAACTCGATCAAGCGATGCACGAAGTGTTTGGGAAGCTGACCGCGGCAGACATCATCGCCCGGCTTGAAACGGCGCAAATTGCGAACGCACGGATGAATACTGTGCAGGAATTTGTGGTTCATCCGCAGCTCGCGGCCAGAAAACGATGGAGCGAGGTGGATTCGCCGGTCGGCCGCCTGCCGGCTCTTCTTCCTCCGGTCACCATGGAAAATGTGGATGTCGCCATGAATGAAATTCCGGCGCTGGGGCAGCATACCGGCACGATCCTGGGCGAATTGGGCTTTGATCCGGAAACCATTGCCGGTTGGCGGGACGAAGGCGTGATTTAACTTCGGAACAAAAGTTAGGAAGGTGATTATGGCAATTATCGATGGCCGCGCCGGCCGGGTCTTTGAAGACTTCGTGGTTGGAGACATCTACCGTCATTCTCTGGGCCGCACGGTCCTGGCCACGGACAATATCTGGTTCACTCTTCTCACAATGAATACCAATCCCATCCACTTCGATAGCGCCTACGCCGCGAAGACTGAATTCGGAAAGCCTCTGGTCGATTCCACGTTCACGCTTGCGGTCGTCACGGGCCAGTCGGTCGCCGACATCTCTCAAAATGCGATGGCCAATCTTGGCTGGGACGAAGTGCGCTTGCCCAATCCTCTTTTTGAGGGCGACACCCTCTACTCGCAAAGCGAAGTCCTCGAAAAAAGAGAATCGAAATCCAGGCCAAACGTGGGCATCGTGCGTTTCAAGACCACGGGTTTTAAGCAAGATGGCACCGTGGTCATCGAGTTCAAACGAACCGTAATGATTTACCGGCGCGGCCACGTTCCCGAAACCGTGAAAGGTCCTAAAATCGAACCGCTGAAATCTTGATCCGAAGAGAGCCCATGACGGCTACAGTTCCGCACAGCGACACTTTACCGCGATCGAGCGCTCCGTCTTCTGCCGCAAGCGGAGAGCGCGCTGAGATCAGCCGCTGGTGGCGCTTGATCGGCGGCCTCCTGATGACCCTCGCCCTGGGTACGCTCTATGCCTGGAGCGTATTTGTCGCCCCGCTGGAAAAAGAGTTTGGCTGGAAGCGCGCGCAGACTTCCACGGTCTTTACATTGGCTGTTGTGATGTTTGCCGCTTCGCTGCTACTCGCCGGAAGATTGCAAGACCGCTTCGGCCCCTTCTGGGTTTCCGTAACCGGAAGCATGATGATTATGTTGGGCTTCTTTTTTTTCTCGTATACGTCCAATTTGTATTATTTGTACTTGTTTTACGGTGTGCTCGGAGGAATAGGGAACGGTTTCGGCTATGGGACTGTTGTTCCGGTGATGGCCAAATGGTTTCCCGACAAAACCGGTTTGGCAATCGGGCTGGCGCTCGCGGGTTACGGCGGCGGTTCGGCGATATTCGGCACGTTCGCCAATCTGGTGTTGTTCCCCCATTTTGGCTGGCGCGTTTCCTGCATGATCCTCAGTGCAATTTTTCTGGCCATGACCATGACCGGAGCGTTCCTGATGAAAAACCCGCTGCCGGTCAAGCCATCGGCGGATGACGCTTCCGTTTTCCGCGTTCCCGTCGTTCGCCATCAATTTACTCCCAACGAAGTTTTGCGCACTCCCGCGTTTTATCTTTTATGGCTCGGCTTCGGCCTGGGTTCCACCGCTGGATTGATGGTCATCAGCCAGCTCATTCCATTTGCCAATAACCAGGGAATCGCGAGCGCCACGATCGCAACGTTGGGATTGGTCGTAGGCGCGTCCGGGAACGTTTCCGGTCGAATCTTTGCTGGTTGGATTTCCGATCATTTGGGCAGGCTCAACACACTGCGCGTGGTACTCATGATCTCTACGGTCGCCATGCCCGCATTGTACTGGGTCGGCTCGCGCGTCGCGGGACTTTACATTCTGATCTTCATTGTGTACTTCTGCTACGGCACACAAGCCTCCGTGAATCCTGCAACGATCGCTGATTTCTACGGCACAAGGCATGCCGGTACAAACTACGGCCTGGTCTTTACCGCGTGGGGATTCGCCGGGATTCTTGGACCAACCATCGGAGGAGTGCTTTTCGATAGGTACAGAAACTATGGGGCCGCATTTTATACCGCTGCGGTATTGGCGTTGATCGCTTTCCTCTGCGTCATGGTGGCGCGGCGACCGAGTTTTCCGGCGGCTAAGAGTTCGTGATTCCAGGCCGCGCAGGTGTCAGCCTTTGGATTTGTGAGCAAGTTGGCCCAAAACGCACGGGCTGGAGCGCGCGCCACTGAAATCGGCAACTTCACTTCTTCTCGGCTAAAAATAAATACCGGTTGAGATTGAAAAAATATGCGCCCGCCTGAGCAAGTTCCCGTTGTTCATCGGCCCAGGCCTCCGCTTCCTGCTTCGTGATCCCCTGGCGGTCCCGCACGAATCCGCGAATTGTCTTGGTCATGTTATAGCTGTAGCCTTCCGGCTTGAATTCTGTGTCGAGGTACGAAACCGCTTTGCACTCGCGCACGGAAAATCCAGCGCCGCGCAATAGCGGACCGAGCGTGCGAGGCAGTTCCGCGTGCGCTAGATGTTCGTCCCAGGCCCGCAAGATGCGGGCCATTCGGGCGGGATCGGCCGAATGCCACAGGATCGTGTGCCAATCGGTATCGATAATCGCCGCGCGGCCTCCCGGCCGCAACACGCGGTGCAGTTCGGACAATGCGGTCCGGATGTCGCGAACAAATTCGTACACCTGCGTTGAGACCGCGAGATCGAAAAAATTGTCGGGGTAGGGAAGCTGGGTCGCATCCGCGATCTGACACTGCACGTTGCCGAATCCGGCGCAGCGCTGGCGGGTCATCTCCACCGAACTTTCGCTATTATCCATAGCATGGACCGCGCCGCCCGGACCTACGGCCCGCGCCAGTTCCTCCGACACAAACCCCGGCCCGCATCCGATGTCGAGCGCGCATTCCCCGGTACGCGCCGCCAGGGTTTCCAGCAAAATTCGCCGCTGGGCCGCGACCTCGGGTGCGCGATAAGTCACCTCAAGATGGCGCAGCGCTTTTTCGTCAAATTGCACAAAGGCATCCTTCGTGGGAAGCGGTACGGCACATCGCAACCGAGCCAGTTTGCTTCGCAAATTCAGTTTCAATATCTGGAGCGCTTAAAAGTTACATCCCGTCGTCTCCGAATGCAATGCTACGGCTGTCGATGTGCGGGCGCTATAGAACCCGTTGTATCGGCGACAGGAGAAGAGTACGATGCGCGAGACATATACCCAAAGTAAACGCAGAATTCAGAAGGAGCACGTCCATGAGGATGCGCCGAATTTTCGTAGTTACCGTGCTGGCTCTCCTGTCGGGTGTGCTGGCAAACGCCCAGCAGCAGAACGCTCCCACGTCCCCGATTACGAATCAGGACTTGCTCGACGGGTTGAAGAACCCCTCGCGCTGGCTGACGTTTTCCGGGGATTACACCGGCCAGCGGCACAGCCCGCTCAAACAATTGACGCCGCAGAATGTCGGGGGCCTTGTCCCGCAGTGGATTTTTCAAACCGATATCCCGGGCATGGCCGGGCGCGGCATTGAAAACACGCCGCTCGTAGTCGACGGAATTCTCTACGTGACCGGAAACAACGATACCGCCTGGGCGCTGGACGGCCGCACGGGCCGCCCGATCTGGAGTTACCGCCGCAGGCTGCCCGCGAATTTTTCGGCTTCGGTGTGTTGCGGCCCGGTCAATCGCGGATTCGGCATTCTCGGCGATCGCCTGTACATGGGTACGCTCGATGCGCATCTGATCGCGCTCAATCGGATGACCGGCGAAGTCATCTGGGACGTGGCCGTCGGCGACCTCAAGAAAGCCAACGCCATCACGGCGGCGCCGCTGGTCATCAAAAATAAAGTGATCATCGGCGTGGCTGGAGGAGATTTTTCCAGCCGCGGCTACATCAACGCCTACGATGCGCAAACCGGGGAACCCATATGGCACTTTGACACGATTCCCAATGCCCGGCCAGCCGGGCGCCGACTCCTGGCCGAATGTGGCAGTGGCCGAGCGCGGCGGCGGCGCCGTCTGGAACACGGGGAGTTACGACCCGGCGCTCAACCTTGTCTACTACGGCACGGGAAATCCAAACCCCGATTACTATGGCGACGATCGCGAGGGCGACAACCTCTACACCTGCTCGCTCGTCGCGCTCGACCTCGACACCGGAAAACTGAAGTGGCATTTCCAGTTCACGCCGCATGACGTCCACGACTGGGACTCGGCGCACGTCCCCGTGCAAGCCGACCTGAAGATCGCCGGCCAGCCTCACAAAGTGATCATGGTTGCCAACCGCAACGGCTTTTTCTACACGCTTGACCGTGAAACGGGCAAACTCCTGGTCGGCAAGACATTCATCGAGGGATCGAACTGGGCCAAGGAGCTTGACAAGGATGGCCGCCCAATCGTTCTTGACAACAAGGGCACGGCCGACAAATGCCTCCCGGACAATCATGGCGGCACGAATTTTCAGCCGCCCACGTTCGATCCCGGCAGCGGATTATTTTTTTTGACGGCTCACGAGACCTGTGCCACCTGGGAGGGCGTGAAGCCCACCGAACCGATCGCCATGGGCGTGCGGGTCCCGAGCGGCGGACGAACACTGGTTGAAGGACACGATCAGTTTTCCGTGCTGCGCGCGATCGATCCGACCACCGGCCAGCGCCGCTGGGAACACAAGTACCGCGCGTACCCCTCCACCGTTTCCCTCGATCTGACTGGCGGAGTGATGTCCACGGCTTCTGGGCTTATTTTTACCGGCGACAACGAAGGTTATTTCCATGCCTTTGAAGCGGAGAGCGGAAAAGAATTGTGGAAATTTGAGACGGGCGCTCCGATCTGGGGTTCAGCCGCCGTCACCTACATGCTCGACGGCCGCCAATGGGTCGTTACCACGACGGGACTTTCCTTTACGGCGTTTGCTCTGCCGGTCGCGCCGCGCTAAAGGATACTCGTCAGGATTTTGAACCGACGGAGAACCGATTTATTCACGTCCGCATCGCCTAAGAAGTGACAATAGATCCGGCATAGTAAGTTTGTGCTGGGTTTGCTCTGAAAACCAATCCAGGCTTCAGGAGAAATGGGAATAACAGCCGCCTGCAAGCGGACCGGGTGGCCGCGCCCGCTTCCCAGGGCGTGACGTCCCCATCCTCTTGTGGCAATATCCTAAGGCAATCCACTCAGGGGAGGGAAGAAGATGAACCTGAAAAACGCAGTGGCCTTAATCTCCGGCGGCAGCAGCGGCATTGGTCGCGCCGTCGCCCAAACGCTGGCCGCCAGCGGCGCGCGTGTGGCCATCACCGGCCGCGACCAGCGCAAGCTGACGGAAACGGCGCGGGAACTCGGAGTACATCCGATTCATGCGGATGTGGCCGTCGAGGCCGATGTCGAGCGGACGTACCGCGAAGTGCTGGCGAAATTCGGCGACGTGGATATCCTGGTGAACAATGCCGGCAGCGGCGTCTTCAAAAATCTGGTGGATTTCGAGCGAAAGGATTTCGAAGCCACTTTTGCCACCAACGTTACCGGCGCGATGCTGATGGCACGCGAAGCCGCCCGGCATTTTGTGAAGCGGCAGCGCGGAAATATCGTGAACATCGCCTCGACAGCCGCTCTGCGCGGCGCTCCCAAAGGCACGGCCTACTATGGCAGCAAATTCGCCCTGCGCGGCATGACGGAATGCTGGCGGTCGGAGCTTCGTCAATACAACGTCCGCGTGTTTCTGGTCAATCCCAGCGAAGTGCTCACAAATTTCTATCCCACCGCCGGGTTGCCGCAAAAAGAAAATGCCACCAAACTTCGCGCCGAAGACATCGCCTACGTGGTGAAATCCATGCTGGAGATGGACGACCGCGGCTTTGCGCCCGAAGTCTCCATTTTTGCCACGAATCCCAAGGATTGACGCCTTCCTGATCTGGCGAAGTCCGTAAAATACCGAATATTGCTCGACGCCACTAATACCGTTCGACACGTCACATTGTAGCGGCAGCAGCTGCGCCGGCTGCGGCCATTCCCGAGAGGGAATCGCGTCTTTTCATCGTCATTTACCCTCCGTGCGGAGCGCGACCCGCCGTCCGCGAATCGAACCAGAAGATCGAATTGTCCCGCCGGGAACCGGCGGCGAGGCCTTGCGCGCAAGTGTATAACATCCAGCGGCTGTTTCGGCCTGAGTGGTAGGAGGCCCATGCGTGCCGAGCGAAGCTGATCGCTGCCAGGGGAAAAGAAATTAGTGGACTCCATGATTTCGGAATATAATGGGATCAAATCGGAGGGCAGGCAACCGCGTCGGAACCGCTAGCATGTAGGTTCATTGGAATTGACAGACATCGTTCGGCCTGCCAGTCCCGCCGCCATGGGCAACAGTTCCAGCCGCTGGCGATGAAACGTAAGAATCGGAGGATTCCATGTGGAGATATCTGGCAGTCCTGGCTATTTGTACGTTTCTTCCGGCCGCATACCGCGCGCAAGGATCAAAGGAAGACCCGGGAAAACCAGCGGCCGATCAAAAGGCTGCGCCGGAGGTTGTAAATCGTAAGAATCCGATTACACCCAGTGCAAATTCGCTGGCGGAAGCGAAAAAGATTTTCACCGTGGACTGCGTCATGTGCCACGGGCAAGAGGGCGACGGCAAAGGCGAACTGGCCGTGAGCATGAAGCTGACCCCGCCGGATTATCGCGACGAAGCAGCGATGAAAAAATTTACCGACGGGGAATTGTTTGACATCATCTCAAACGGGAAGGCCGGGATGCCGCCAGAAGGCAAGCGCGCCACGCCCACGCAAATTTGGGATCTTGTGAACTATGTGCGCTCCTTCGGACAGAAAAAATCGCCGCCGCCCGCGAATTAACGATACCGTCGCCCCATTCTTCCGCATTGTGTAGTGCGCGATACAAGATTGCCAGTAAGCCGGTCGACAACCGGTCGCTGTGGCTTCGTCGTCCGAAAACGATGCCCCCCTGCTATGAAACTACCGTAGGAGAGGTTAATATTCCGCATTGGTTTGCCACAAAATTTCCAATGCCGCCCCTAGGCGGTTGTAAACTGAAAACCCTCGATGAACACGAGAATGGCCATAACGGTTCTCACGGTTGCACAATCGCTGCTATTCGCGCCGGCGCCCGCTCGTGAATTGGCTGCGCCCATCGACCCGGACGTGCCGCAAGATTCCATCCCAGCCCCGCAATGCTCAACTACGGGCACGAAGGAACTCACAATCACCTGCGCCTACACGGCAACCTTGCCGGACGCCGCCGACCGCAGGACCGCGCCACGAATCGTGCTGAATCGCGCAGTCATTTCATTTAATACATGGGATGAAGGCCAGATGCGCGTTGAATTGACATTCTTGAATGACAGCGGAAGCAAGATCGTGGACCACCGCACCGTCTACCTGGCGATTGACGACGCGAAGGGCCAAAACCACGTTCGCAGGCCCCTGCCGCATGTGGATTTTACCAAGCTCGATCCCGGCAAACCCGTCAAATTTCAAGAGTCGCTCTTGACTCCCGCGTTTTCACCCGGCACATACTTCGTTTCCATCTGGATTCCCGCGACCGACCCGGCGTCGAAGTTCCTTGCAGCCCATAATTTTCTTCTCAGCTCGATTGGCGTGCCTGATCCCGCTACCGGCCTGAACCAGATTGCAATATTTACCGCCAAAGCTCCAAAAAGGCGAGGTTCCGGCGCCAAGCAAGATCCCTAAAAACAATCGTTTGCGCCTGGAATGCCAGGTCGACTTTCATGGCCCATTGCCGTCCGTCGATATTTTGCGGTGTCCTTATTGTCATACCGGGCGATGAACATCCGGAGATTTCTTGCCGGAATTTTCGGGGGAATTTCTCCGCTGCATGACGCGCGCCGACTCACGAATTTACGCACGAAGATGCTCTTCAGATCGCTGAGTTTTCGACTCAGAGATCCGTTTTAGGCTGCAGAAATTATGTATGACGCGCGCCCGTTCACTCCTCGCCGCGGATTCGGATTCCTACTCACTGCCTCCGTAATCCGGCGGGAAGTGCTCGTCCAGGGGATCGGCCACGGACGATTCCGTGTCGTCGATGGATTCGTCCTCGATTCCCGTAATCACATCGATCTCCGCGAATTCGACCGTGACGCCGCCGCTCGCCCGGCTCGGTTTCTTTGCAGGTTTCTTCTTCCGGGCTGGGGCCTTGACGCGCGCTTTTTTTGCCGGCCGAGCTGTTTTCTTTTTGGCTTTGCGGGTGGGCTTCTTTTTCTTCTTGGGCATCTTGCCTCCAATGGCGAACGTCGATCGAGCGCTAGCAGGAGAGAGGGGGAGACCGAACAGCCTGCGATTCCTATATGCCTCATTCCGGTGCAATTTGCAAGAATGACTGTCCTGGGAGCCACCTTCCCAGTTGCCCTGATGCGTCCGGTATTCCGAGACTGGTCAGCTGGACCCGGACCAAGTCATCGGGTGGGGCGCTTTCCGGCCGGCGGCTTGCGCCTTCCTCGTATTTTGTACCCCGGCGATCGCCCAGTGGTAGCTCCGGTCTTCGCAATGATAGTTCTCGGCCAGGTTGGCGTCTCCGGAGCCGTTGAAAATCGGCGCCTGAGGATACGGGCACAGCGGCAGCGTGCGGTCCACTGTTCCGTTGGTCAGGTGAGAGGCCACGATTTTTTCAGGCGCGACCCCGTCTTCCACCCAATGGTCCAGAGCCATCACCACGTCATGCTGCGCGTCGAGTTGCGGCGAAAGGCCCTGGTTTGCTCCGCCGAACACGTTCGGCCCGGGCCCACTGCCGCAATGGTGCATGCCCGGCACCATGAACAACCGCGCGAAATCCATTACTGCGTAGGCGTTTGGCTCGCCCTGTTCTTCCGCGCGCTCCTTGCCCATGGTTTCGATCACGTCTTCGTAGTACTCGATGGTCCGCAGCGGCGTAATGGAGTGATCCGCCCAACCGTGGTATAGGATCAATTTTCCGCCATGCGCCTTGAACTCGGATAGATCCGGGTTGGAATTGTCCTGAGCTGCGGACAGAGGCACCAGAGCCGCCAACGACGCGTCAAAGTGGAATTGCTTCACCAGATCGAACTCCGGGCCGAAGACGAACTGCCTCATGAATATGTCCGCCAGATTCCAGGTAGACGCCGGTTTGGCGGCATCGGTCCCGTCTCCGGTGAGGAAAGCCTCGATAGTCGTCTTCATGCCCTGGGACAAACCCGGGATGAAGCTCAGTTCCCGAGGCGCTCACCGGCCCGCTCAGCATCTTTTGCAGAGCTTGCGCCTGGCCCGCCGTCAGGCAGTTGGGGCCGTCGCCGGACGCGCAGACTATCGTCTTCGGATCGAACTTGCACCGGCCGGGAGTCATCAGCAGACCGTTGATGGCGCCGCCGCTCTCCCGGCACGCGTTCATCGTGGCCTTTTCGATCACTGGAATCTTGGCTGGCGGAATCGGGGCGGGCTGCCAGGGCCTGGGCGTTCCACACGTATTGCATCATGAGCCTGGTCCGGTCGATTACCGGATCGCCCGCGATGGCCGCGTCGAAATCGTCGGGATACCGCTGAATTTCCGCCAGCGCCATCTTCCCGCCGTTCGAGCAGCCCACGAAATAGGATCGCCGCTCGTGCTGAGCGTAGAATGCGCGAAGAATCTGTTTCCCGATCAGGGTAACCACGTGCGTCGCCAGGTAGGCGTAATTATTCTGCGCGTCCAGGTTGTTGAAGGCCCAGTTCGCGTCCTTTGCTTCATGCCCCGTATCGGAGCCCGCCGCGGCGTACCCCTCGGTGAGCGCCTGCGTGAGCCTGGGGATCACGCCGTTGTATCCGCCGCCGCCCGCGACAAAATATTTTCCGTTCCATTTCGTTGTTGGCAGCGAGACTTCAAATTGAATCGTGGATTGCGGAAGATTATGAATGTGTCCCAGAACCTTGCAGTATTCCGGAACCGCGCCCGCCGCGGGAACCACGGTCGCCGATGTGATTGTCGTGTCCTTCAGGGCCAGACCGGCGAGCCCGGCGCAGTCGGCGGCCCCGGCCGGGGCACCGCAAATCGCCAATACAATGAGCACGGTTAACGTGTGCAACGCCGCCATGCCGGCCGGCTTATAGCGCGCCGCCGCGATGCGGAAACCTCGGTAAAATGCGAGCGGGTGCATTTCATCCATGTGCATGATTGTCCTCCCGCGAGTTTCGCGGTCCAATTTGTAAGGTAACGTTCCAGCCAGCCCAAGTACCCTTGGGGCGCGCGGCAGTTTCGCAGACGCGCATCCAATAAAACGTCAGCAGTCTGGATTTCATGGCAGGCCTCTTGGCCGGATGCTAACACAAATGGCGGGGAATAAGGGCGGCCCGAAGTTTCGCAAAAGGGAACTCCACGGGCGAGCGGAAGAATTTCTAAGCCGGGGCAAATCTCCGGCCTCAAAAACCGCGACCTCTAGCCGCGATCCGGCGATTGCCTGCCCGTAAGATCGGGAGCGTCCGCCGAGCGCGCGATCGGAGCGCCGACCGGGCCGGAGGGAAGAGGACCTGGCGTGGAAGAATCCGCTTTCCGGTTCGTCGGGCCGCTTGCGGCCGAATACCCGCGCGCCCCACAGCTTTGCATCTTCCATGTAAATGTAAAATACCGGCGTGAGGAAGAGCGTCACGATTTGCGAAAACGCCAGCCCGCCCACCACCGACACGCCCAGAGGCCGCCGCGTTTCTCCGCCGGCGCCAAGTCCCAGCGCGATCGGCAGCGTGCCCATCAGTGCCGCCATCGTCGTCATCATAATCGGGCGGAAACGCACCAGGCACCCTTTGTAGATCGCCTCGGCCGGAGTCAATCCCTGCTTGCGCTGCGCCTCGATCGCAAAGTCGATCATCATGATCGCGTTCTTCTTCACGATCCCGATCAGCATGATGATTCCCACAAAGCCGTAGATGTCCAGGTTCATATCCCAAAGCGGAGAAACCCATCCCTTCGTCGCGGCGAAATGGAACACGTAAAGCGATAATAGCGCGCCAAATCCAGCCGAAGGCAATCCGGATAGAATCGTGATGGGATGCAGGAAGCTTTCGTACAGTATGCCCAGGATGATGTAAATCACCAGAACGGCCATCACCAGCAAGCAAGCCGAGACCTGACAGGGAAGACTGAAACGCCTGCGCATTTCCCTGGAACGTGGTCGTCGTGGTCGGCGGCAGAGACTGCCTGGCCAGGTCATTGATTTCGTTTACGGCATCTCCGATCGAGGTGCCCGACTTGAGGTTGAATGAAATCGTGACGGCAGGGAGTTGCCCCAGATGGTTTACCGAAAGCGGACCCAGCGTGGGAGTCAGTTTTGCCACCGCGCTGAGCGGCACCAGTTGTCCGCCCGACGCCGCCGAGGAGTGCACGTACAGCGACGCAAGCTTGTTGGCGTCTCGCTGATATTCCGGTTCCAGTTCCAGGATCACCCAATACTGGTTATTGGGCGCGAAAATCGTGGAAATCTGCCGCTGCCCGTAGGCGGAATACAGCGCGTCCTCGATTTGGTTCACGGTCACGCCAAGGGACGAGGCCGCATCGCGGTCGATGTCCACGTTGATCTGCGGATTCCGGATCTGCAGATCGCTGCTGACGTCCATAAGCCCGGGCAGTTCGCGCATCTTCGCCGTGAATCCCTGAGCGGCAGCGTACAACTCCGTGGTGCTCGGGCTTTGGATCGTGAACTGGTACAGTGCCTTGCTCTGCATGCCGCCGATGCGGATCGGGGGATCGTTCCTCAGATAGGTGGTCATGCCGGGCACGGCAGCGAGTTTGGGGCGCAACTCATTGATCACCTGGTCCACCTGCGGGCCGCTGCTCGCGCGACTTCAAGTGAATATTAAGACCTCCCTGGTTGAAGGTTCTGCCGCCCATGCCGATCACGGACAATACATATTCGACATTCGGATCCTGCGCCACAATCTCGCCGATTTGCTTCTGGTGGTCCCGCATGGCGTCGAACGAGATCCCTTCAATGGCTTCGGTGGTCCCGTTGATCTGATCGATGTCCTCGCTCGGCAGAAACCCCTTCGGAATGATGACGCCCAGATAATACGTGCCGACCACCAAGGCAGCCGCGACCAGCATGGTGGCCAGCTTGTGCCGGAGCACAACCTGAAGTCCCCGGTCGTATCCTCGTTCCAGCCCCACCTGCATTTTTTCGAAAAAGTTGTAGAGGCTTCCATGCTTCACATTATGCATGGGCTTCAGAAACCGGCTGCAGAGCATGGGCGTGAGCGTCAGCGACACGAATCCGGAGATCAGAATGGCCGCCATGATCGTCACGGCGAATTCGTGCAGCAGCCGGCCGAGAACTCCTCCCATGAACAGGATCGGGATGAACACAGCAGAAAGCGACAGCGTCATCGAAAGGATCGTGAAGCCGATCTCTCCTGAGCCGTTGACAGCGGCCTCCATCGCGCTTTCGCCATGCTCCATGTGACGCACAATGTTTTCCAGCATCACGATGGCGTCGTCCACCACGAAGCCTACCGAAAGCGTGAGGGCCATCAGCGAGAGGTTATCCAGCGAATATCCGCCCAGATACATCACCGCAAAGGTGCCCACCAGCGTGAACGGCAGGGCCAGGCTCGGAATCGTGGTCGCCGATATATTCCGCAGGAACAGGAAGATGACCATGATCACCAGGAAGAGCGCGAGTTCCAGGGTAAACTTCACGTCATTCACCGAATTGCGAATGGTGATGGAACGATCGAACAGCACGCGCATGGTCACTGACGGAGGCAGCGCCGCCTGCAGGCGCGGGAGCATGGCCTTGATTCCATCCACCACTTGCACGGCGTTCGTCCCGGGCTGTTTGAAAACAGCCATCGGGATAGCGATCTTGCCCTTTGGGCGAATCCGCGTCGTAGTAGAAGTTGAGGTTCTTGTCGTTTTGAACGCTGTCGATGACACGCCCCAAATCGCTAAGCCGGACCGGGGATCCGTTCCGGTAAGCCACGATCAAATTGGCGTAATCAGCCGCGGAGAAAAGCTGCCCCTGGGTTTGCACGGTCGGCGCGCGTTGCGCTCCCCAGAGCGTGCCTGTCGGGAGGTTTACATTTCCGCTGGCGAGTGCGTTCTGCACGTCGTCAATCCCGATGCGCCGCGTGGCCAGTGCCTGCGGATCCAATTGAATGTGCGGGGAATATTTGAATTGTCCGTAAATCTGCACCAACGCAACACCGTTCACGGTGGAGACCGTGGGGGCGATCATGGTCTCGGCGTACTCATCCAGCGTGGACAGCTTCAAAGTGTCCGTGGTGAGCCCGATCAACAGCACTGGATAATCGGCCGGATTTTGCCTGGAATAAGAGGGCGGAGCTGGCATATTCGCCGGCAACTGCCGGGCTGCTTGCGATATGGCAGCCTGCACGTCCTCGGCAGCGCCGTCCAGATTGCGATCCAGGCTGAATGTCAGCACGATCGAAGTCGCGCCCATCCGGTTCGAGGACACCATCGAATCCAGGCCCGCGATGTTCGAGAACTGTTTTTCCAGCGGCAGCGCAACCGCCGCGGCCATCGTGTCCGGATTCGCTCCCGGCAGGCCGGCATTCACGTTGATGGTCGGGTAATCCACGTTCGGTAGATCGCTCACAGGCAGTACGCGGTAACTGGCTATCCCGAACAGCAGGATAGCCATCATGACCAGCGTGGTTGCGATCGGCCGCTGAATGAACCGTTCAGGAATGCTCATGCCATTCTCCTGTGAAATTCGGTCGGTGCCCGCTATTGCACTGTGGGGCGGGCCGGCTTGCCCGCCGCGGCATCCGACGACGGATGCTCCTTCGATTCCGCCTGCTGGTTCGCGGGCGGCCGACTTTTCATCTGGCCGGTCCGGCGCTCGCTGTTCTTGATCTCCACTTTTGCGCCGGGTATCAGATTGACCTGGCCGTCGGTGACGATCGTCTCGCCTACCTGCAGGCCCTTGTCCACCACGGTGTCGTCGTCAATGGTCCTGCCGGGCACCACGGTTCGCTGCTCGACCGTATTGTTCGCCTTCACGACGTATACGTAGGAACCCTGCTGGGTCGTGATGATCGAGTGCGCGGGCACAACCTTGGCGTTGGGTTGTTCGGAAAGCGTGAGCAGTACGTTCACGTACAGGCCGGGCCAGAGACGATTTTGCGAATTTTGGAATGTAGCGCGCAAGTGGATCGTGCCCGTCGTGGGATCCACCACGTTGTCCACGAACGTCAACGTGCCTTGCATCAGTTGTCCAGTATCCTGGGGAATGGTGGCCATCACGTGCAGCGCGCCCCGGTCCACGTGCTCCTTGATGTCGGGCCAGTACTGCTGCGGTACCGTGAAATTCACATAAATCGGATTCACCTGGTTGATCACCACGATGGGCACGTCCGCCACCTTCACCAAGTTTCCCGGCTTCACCATGATCGTGCCGGTCCGCCCGTCGATCGGCGAATTGATCCGGCAATATTCCAAATTGAGTTCCGCGGTCTTCACCGCGGCTTCATCGGCGTTCAGCACCGCATCGGACGCATCGGCCGCGCTCGCAAACGAGTCCACCTGTTGCTTGGGAACGACTCCTTGCTCGAATAGCGTGTTGTACCGCTCGGCCTGCTGCCGGTTGTAAACGCCCGTGGCCTTGTCCCGGGCCAGCGCCGCCTTGGCCTGCGCCAGCGCCGCCTCATAAGGACGGGGATCGATCGTCAGCAACGGCTGTCCCTTGGCGACGAAATCCCCCTCCTTGAAATGAACTTCCTTCACCTCTCCCGCCACCTGCGCGCGGATCGAAACCGTGGAGATCGCCTCCACGTTGCCCACCGCCACGACTTCCACCGGCATCGTCTTTTGGCTGACCTTGCCGACCGTTACCGACGCCGGCGGGCGCCCTGGTGGCGCGGCCTGCGGTTTGGCGCAGCCCGAGGCCAGCGCACTCATGATTGCTAGCGCTATGGGAGCAAGAAGCCACGCCGGGTGGCGTTCATCTGCTTTCAAGTTCATCGGAGAACTGGTCATGTGTTTTACATTTACCATGTCAATCAGAGTAGACACAATTGTATACCGGATTCTATAGATTACTGTGTTAGACGCCTGGCGGGTAGGACCGGTTACGTCCTGTTGCACGTCAACGGAGACATGTTCCGCGGGCGAAGATCTCGGTGCCCATCCGTGTTCGACCCGTCGGCGCGAAGTACCCTGAGGAAATTGGAGCTACCTTGCACATATCGCGAGATGGACTCTATTTTCTGACACAGGCAAGGCACTACCTGGAGCTTTAATTTCGAGACAAAGATCCATGTGACGCGCAATTTTCAACCAAACGACCCTAGCTAATCTGGAAGAAATCGGGGATGTGGTGCGGGTAAACGGACGCAAAGACGGTAAGTGGGGCATTGCCATCCGCATCGCCCCAGCTAACAAATCCTTGAGCGCGTTCAGGTGTCTGATGCACTTCGCCCCTTATTCTAAACCTCGGTCAATGCGGTAATTAGATGTGTGGGTGAGCAATTGTGAACAGATGTTAGTCTTTAGGTCTTCTAGCATACTTTCTCTTCTAGAAGTCCGAAGAGAGCTATCTCTCCACAAGCAACGCCTGTTTGTTTCTTGAAAACAGCATCTATCGTTCGTGCGCGGATAGCAAGAAATAACGTCGATGCCCGAACGCAGACGCTATCGTCGGTTCATCGCTTGGTTGCCACTCCGATTGACGGCTGTGGCAGGCAAAATTGAACCAACCCCCTTATCTTTGCTGACGCTGAATATCAGTAAAGCAGGAGTCTGTTTCCCCATGCCTCGACGGATTGAACCGGGTGAATTAATCGAGGTAGAGGTTACATTGTTGGGTGCTGGGCTGGGAGGCAAAGATGTCCACATATCCAGCGCGGGTCGCGTTGTGCGGGTCGATGCTGGCAATAAATCTGGTTGGTACAAACTGGCAGCTACGTTTGACGAGCCGCCTTCCGGAGACCAACCGGCCTGGTACAAACTTTCCGCTGAGTTCGAGGGAAACTAATTTTCTCCAGCTGACCGGTCAGTCCTAGCCGAGTCGCGAATAGCGCTTCCGGCTTGCCCCAACTGGAAGCGGCAGGCACCAAGCAGGGAAGTCTTGGTGGCAAGCGAGGTTTCCCGGAGCATTTCCCTTCGAAAGATTGCTCGATTTTGATTCGGATTATGTGAAGAAGTCAGAACGTTTCGCCTGCACGGATCAAACGCCAGGTTAAAGCACCAGCAATCCAGCTTTTCCATTTACAGAACTTCACGGGACTTGGCCTCTAGGGCTGCCAATTGTGCTACGATTTTGATGATGGCCTGTCAGATAAGCTTTAAGCCAAAATGCTAGACGAAGAGTGGATCAAGACACTTGAAGACGGGAGAAGAGTGAAGTTCACCTACCAAGAACTGTTGGAGGATGGGGCGTTTATTAGCGCGCAGCTTGCAGGGAATGAAGTCGTCTATTCGGTAATATTAACCAACGCAAGAAACCCGCTCAGTCACGATGAGGTCGAAAGTCATTTCAAAGGTGAACTTTCGAAGAAGTAGGCACAATCACGTGGGGCTATGAAGGTAATTCTGAATTTAAACAAGCCGCGAACCAAGAAAAAATAATCCCTTCGACACCCAAATATTTCTCGATTTGGCAAGCGTTGCGAGAAAAGTTATGGAATATGGAAAATTAGACAAGATCTACGCTCGCGGTGGAGAAGGAACAGCTTCCAATGGGGGACTGGTTTGATTGGTCGCGGGCTGCGTCGTTAGTGCCTCCGTTGACCACAATGGAGCAATGCGGCGCAATAAATCGAAAAGTGATCTAGGTCACATCTTTCATCGGGAGGAAACGCTACATAAGAACCGTTGAAGGAGGGGGATATGCTGGGGCCGAAGCGATCGAGGATTCAGGAGGTGAACTCGTATGGCACAACCAGAGATGGCTCGAATCGTATGTTGCGAATGTAATAATTGGTACGCTTCGCAAAGAGAATTGTGGGACCACATGCGAGAGGTACATCGCAGGTCAATTCCAGAACAAAGCACTTTCGAGCGCAGTGGAGCGTCAAAGGAAGAATGGGCCAATCTTTCAGTGCATTTGAGGAATCATCTCCAAGTCCACTTCAACTCGAAAGATCTGGATGCCATTGATCGATTCATACTACTTGCCATTGGGGGATCGGTATTCGATGATGTGTTCCGATAGCCCTACCCCAGTTTCTCTCCGCACGCCACGATGTAGCTGCCAATAGGCATTCCGGACAGGTAGAGTATTCTCACAGCCAAGCGCAGGAGGTTCGGGATGAAGAATCCAGTCTACGAGCAAACCTAGGCTGGGAAGGTGAAGGCTATGATTCTGCGGAGGCTTTCGTTTCCTGCATACTCCTATTGAGACCGGCGGGGGCCGATTCTGGCGGTTTGCCCGCACAGGTTGCCTGCTCGAAACTGTAGGCAAGCTTTAGCAATTCCCGTTGTTTTAAAGGTCGTCCAAGAAACTCGATTTCAACTGACACTCCGATGAGAGTATTGGCCGTACGAAATACCTAGATTAAAATAAAAGCCATGGCTGTTCTAGATGGGATAAGTCTAGCGGAATTGGAGGATTT
Organism: Terriglobia bacterium; assembly: GCA_963779275.1. Taxonomy (GTDB): domain Bacteria; phylum Acidobacteriota; class Terriglobia; order Acidiferrales; family UBA7541; genus Palsa-360. The sequence continues at coordinate 504,608 of CAVZXL010000006.1, read as the reverse complement.
GGCTGCCAAGTTGCGTCATACGATTGCGCGCAATCCTGAGGATTCACGGATGGAACAGGTTGAATTAGAGGACGTAAAGCAGTGGATTTCGATTCGTCAGAATAGGGAAAGTGCCGAGTCTGCACGCTAGTTCGGGCCTTTCCAAATTCTAAAGTCCAGGACGGATTACCGCCGTAGCTAGCAAATTTTCAAGCTCTTTGGTTTTGGGTTTACTACCCAGCGGTTATCAGTCCTGACCTGCCGGTTGCTCGTAACTGATTGGAGAAGACATAGACAGCGTAAAGTTCCCGAAGCGTCCGGGCAGTAGATGAAAGGACCATCGCCATCCAAAGCGAACTTATTGAATTACTACGGGGTTGTGACTTCAAAAGGGAACGCTTGGGGAACAGGCAGTTAAGTTTGTCAGATTCCTTTTGTTTAAAGCGAGCATATTACTTCTTTCGCGAACTTTTTTCCGTTCGTAGCCGACTTCGCCCAGAACGGTGTCTACATCAAGGGATGCTACTCACCTTCAGTCTAGCGCCGTGGACATGCCCGCAATTGCAAATCCATTAAGGACTACCCGAACGATCCGCCATCTATGTTTTTCCTGAGCTTTCGGAAGCAGTGAACAATTGATTTCTCCACTTTGACTAACTGACGCTGCAATTGTCAGAACACGCGGCCGAGCTGGAAAAACCATTTCTGGTGGCCCGAATCGCCGACGCTTCCTCCAATGAAGAACGGGCCAAACGCCGTCTGTGCGATGACGCCTGCGGCGCCATCATTCGGGAATTTGCTTTGATCCGCGAAGCCGTACATTTTGCCGAATTCGTAAAAGCCGACGGCATAGACCTTCTTGCCTAGAAACGGCGGCATCGAAGCAATCTCGTGCAGATAGCCCATGCGGAAAGTGTAGTACTGATTTCCGAACAGCTCATTTGTACCGTACGCGCTGAGGCGCAAAGGCCCGCCAAGGAAGAATTGAGGGATGCCAGTGCCTTGGTAGCCAAACGTTGAGCCACCTTCCGCGGCAACAAACAGTGAAGCGGGCTGCGTGATCGGCTGAAAATAGCGAACATTCAGCTGCATGGCGGGGAACTGCCCGGTTGCTCCCGGACTGGACTCAAACCAGCGAAACGTCGATTCTGCGCCGAAGCCGTGGCGCGGTAACACGGGGTCGTCGGTATGATCGATCAGAAAATGGAATTTGAAATCTTCTGTGTGGCCTTCGACAGAAGAAAATTGCGGAGTCCCCAGCCGCAAGCGAGTATCCAGGTATCCCACCTCATATCCGGCTTTAACCTCGGCATAGCGGCCGAATCCATAGCCAAGATCACCGCCGATATGGGCATGAGCCACATGGTAGTTGGCGAGAGGATCGTTCTTGCGGTAGATGTAGAAAACTGTTTCGTCGGCGTCCGCGTGCGGCGAAAGGAACCATTTACTGGATGCGGTGAACGGGCGGTACAGCTCGCTAGCGACGCCATAAGTGTTGCCAAAAAGAATATCCGTGCGCCATTCGGAGCGGAATCCGGCGATGTCCATCAAGGTCAGCCGAGAAGCCAGTGTGAAGTTAGCGTTGTCGCTTTCAGAGCCGTCCATTTCAAAGCCGAATTGAACAGCGGGCGGCGCGTAATTCTTTTCGTGGACGGTGACGATGAGACCCGCCTGTCCGTTTTCTTCCCCCATCTGGTAACCAGCGGAATCGTATCTGCCAATGCCCGTGAGGCGGTTGAGAATTGTTTCGAGCGATTGTTGATCAATTGGGTTATCAACTAGAGATTTCAGGGAATGCTCAAGCTGTTTCTGTCCCTCCGGACTCGTGCCTTCCACACGAACGAACCGAGGGATGGGGACGAGAGATTGTTTCCGTGCGACGCGCGCCTCAAGATAGCTTTTCCACTCCGCGTCATTGAGTGAATAAGGCATCAAGATGCGCATTTTTTCTTGTGAGGCGCTTTCTCCCTTATCCATGATTGCCTTTGCTTTTGGATAGTCCAGGGACGTGAAGTCGCGCAGATTGACGTTCACGATCAAGTCCGCACCGGAGAGGCCTCGGATTTCGTTTTCGCCGATGACCACGTCCATGGAACGCTTGAACACGTTGAAAAGAGATTCGAGATCCTCGGGTTTTACTGGAGCTTTCTCAATATGAATCGCGATGACGATATCTGCGCCCATCTTTCGCACGACGTCCGTAGGAAGATTTCCGAGGAGTCCGCCGTCGACATACACCTTTTCCCCATCGCGAACTGGCGAAAAAAGTCCGGGAATGGACATGGTGGCGCGCATCGCTTTGGCGAGCGAGCCATCCTGGAAAACAATTTCCTTACCCGAAACAAGATCGGTCGCAACACAACGGAAGGGAATTGGCAGCTGATCGAACGAATTAATCCGCGAATACGGTAGCGTCTCGTGATCAATCAAGAGGCTGATTTCTTGTCCAGCGTTGAGGCCGGCGGGCAAGGCGAGACCGTGCTTCAGGCCCGCGATCAGGGAGTTGGGATAAGCGCGGAGATCTTCTTTTCGCCGAAAGGAGAGTTCCTGATATTGCTCGCGGCCACCGATGATGATGTCCCAATTCTGTTGCAGGGTGAGTTTACGAAGCTGCTCGGGGCTCTTGCCGCTCGCATAAAGGCCTCCCACGAGCCCTCCCATGCTTGTTCCCGCAATGTAGTCGATCGGAATATGATGATCTTCAAACCACTGCAAGACGCCAATGTGGGCGAGACCCAGCGCGCCGCCGCCTTCGAGCGCCACGCCGATCTTCGGGCGACCCACATGGTTAGAGGCCGATGTCGCGCGGTTAGAGTCCAGTTTCGCAGGAGATGTGGATTCAGGCGTCTGCTGGCCGGCGATGGGTAAAGCGACAACTAGAATCAACAGAAGAGGGAGCAAGGGCCGATAAGTACAGCGAGGCATGAAACCTCCTCAAAGTTCATGGTGCAGTGCACGGGAGAACCGTTGATGAGTCTCACCTAGCTTCGCTCAACGGGCAAGTCTCTTCCATTTCTCCTGTTCGAGTGATTGGCCGGGAAAATGTGGTCGGCAATCCTGTACCCAAATACGCAGGCCGGGGCATCGAAAGAGCAAGAGCCTATCTCATTCTCAAATGAACCAACTCACTCAGGTGTGCGCTAGCTTGCCTCTTGGGACCCCAATTCTTGATTCGTGTCATATTCACTCAATGCCCTGGCGTGATTTCTTCCGTAAGGAATGCGTTCCCACAAGGCCCGCCATCACTCGCCAAACCTGCGAATAAACCAGGTCTTAACCAGCTGTGTCAGAAGCGCGTAGCCCAGCAGCATGATGGCCAGAAACAGCCAGTACAGAGGTGGGAGCGGGACAAACCCGAGCGTGTTCGCCAGGGGCGAAACCGTCAGCCAAGCGCCGGCCGCGACGATGATCACGGAAGTGAGGATGAGCGGCCAACTAGCCCGGCTTTCGATAAAAGGAATTTTGTTGGTGCGAATGACATGGATGATTAACGTCTGGGTGAAGAGCGACTCCACGAACCAGCCGGTGTGGAATAGGGCGGGGTTATGCCAGCAGTTGAAAATGTACAGCATCATGAAGAACGTCAAATAATCGAAGATCGAGCTAATCGGCCCGATAAACAGAATGAAACGCTGGATCTTGCCGATCGTCCATTGGCGCGGCTTGGTCAACCAGTCGGCATCTACCTGGTCGGTGGGAATGGTGGTCTGCGAGAAGTCGTACAGGAGATTGTTGGTCAGCACCTGGATGGGCAACATGGGGAGGAAGGGCAGGAACGCACTGGCCCCCACGACGCTGAACATGTTGCCGAAGTTCGAACTGGCAGCCATCTTTATGTACTTGACGATGTTGCCGAACACCCGCCGGCCTTCCAGTACACCCTGCTCCAGTACCAGCAGGCTGTTTTCCAGCAGGATGATATCGGATGACTCCTTGGCGATGTCCACCGCGCTGTTCACCGAGATGCCCACATCGGCGGCCTTCAAGGCCGGGGCGTCGTTGATGCCGTCGCCCATGAACCCCAACACATGGCCCTTGCTCTGGAGTGCACGAATGATGCGCTCCTTGTGAGCCGGGACCAGCCTGGCAAAGACGCTGGCGGATGCCTGCGGCTTCGGCCAGCTCCGTCTCGCTCATCGTCTCGATCTGAGAACCGAGCAAGAGATGCTCTACCGGCATCCCCACTTCCTTGCAGATGTGGGCGGTGATGATCTCGTTATCGCCGGTCAGGACCTTGACGTCCACGCTCAAGCTGTGAAGGCGCTTCAACGCCTCCGTAGCAGTGTCCTTTGGCGGATCGAGGAAGGCCAAGAAACCGAGCAGGATCAGATCTGACTCATCCTTGACCGAGTAAACCAGCTCATCCGAGGCGCCGGGCATCTGCTTGTAAGCCAGGGCAATCACCCGGAAGCCCTGACCGTTCAGATCGTCCGCCAGTTGCCGGCGTTTGGCATCGTGCTCGGGCAGAACCTCGATGACCTCCCCTTTGACTTCCACGCGGGTACACACGCTCATCACTTCTTCCACCGCGCCCTTACAGATCAGTGTGTTCAGCCCGGTTTCATCTTCCACAACCACCGACATCCGGCGCCTCACGAAGTCGAAAGGGATCTCGTCGATCTTGCGGTACTTCTCTTTCGCTTTTAGGCGTTCTTCCAGCTCCTCGTGGTTGAGGATCGCTTCATCGAGCAGGTTCTTCAGTCCGGTATGGTGGTAGCTGTTCAGGTAGCCGTATTGCAGCACCTTCTCGCTGGGATCGCCGTGCACGTCCAGATGCTTTTCGAGTACGATCTTGCCCTGGGTGAGCGTGCCGGTCTTGTCGGTACACAGCACGTCCATCGCCCCGAAGTTCTGGATGGACGTTAAGGCGTTTGACGATTACTTTCTTGCGGGCCATTGCCAGGGCGCCTTTGGACAGATTAACGGTCACGATCATGGGCAGCATTTCGGGGGTCAGCCCGACTGCCACTGCCATGGCGAACAGGAACGCTTCCAGCCAGTTGTGCCTACTCAGCCCGTTGATCAGGAAGACGGCCGGAACCATCACGGCGATGAAGCGGATCATCAGCCAGGTGAACTTGTTGACGCCCTTGTCGAAGCTTGTCAACTGGCGTTGCCCGACGATATTTGCGGCCAGCGATCCAAAGTAGGTTCGGTTCCCAGTACAGATGGCCACTGCCGTCGCGGAACCGCTCTCCACGTTGGAGCCCAGGAAGCAGATGTTGGGGAGCTCCAGCGGGTTCTGAACGTCTGCCGCCGCCGGAGTGGCTTTCTTCTCCACAGGCAAAGCTTCGCCGGTGAGGGCCGCTTGATTCAAGAACAGGTCTTTCGCGGAAAGGACGCGCACATCAGCCGGCACCATATCGCCGGCTGCCAGACGGACGATATCGCCAGGCACCACCATCTTGATCGATACTTCTTCTTCCTTGCCGCCTCGCACCAACGTCGCCGTGTTGCTGACCATCGCTTTCAGCTTCTCGGCCGCGTTGTCGGCGCGCATCTCCTGGAAGAAACGTAACACCACGCCCAGAACCAACATCACAAAAATGACCACAGTCGCCCGCAGGTCACCGGTTAGAAAGGAAAGCACGCCCAGCGCCAGGAGCAGGAGAACCAATGGATTCTTGAAGTCACCCAATAGGCGCATCAGGGCCGATTGACGCTTTTCTCGGGCAATCTCGTTCGTGCCGACCTGTTTCAAGCGGGAATCGGCTTCCGCCTCGCTAAGGCCGCCCAGTTGCGATCCAAGCTCCTTCAGGACGGTATCGGTATCGGCACGCGCCTTTTCCAATAGTTGAACGGAATACTGCGCCCCGTTTCTATCAGGGACGTTACTTTGATGCTGAGGTGTGTTTCCTGTCTTCTTTGAAATTTCCATTCATGCCTTTGCTGTATGCAGTATCGTCTTGGCCTGGTTGAGAGATTGACGAGTCAAATTACCGAGGCTGCCAAAGTATTTGAGCAGCTTCCAGAGGAATTGCAACGCTATCGTAGTTCGGTATGACTCGCGCCGTATAGTCCGCTGGCGGGCGGCCCACAGACACAGTCGCACCGTAAACGTAGTCGCCCGATGTGCCGGCCAGTTGGCGAACGCGCTTCATCTCTTGCCGCACGGGAGCACTGCCCATAACGCCGTCGGCGTAAAGCTCTACCCGCACTGCGTTGGGGTCGAGGTCATTGAGACAGACCTGGACCTCAAATACGTTCTGTTCGCCACGAGTCTCAACCTTCAATTCGCCGAAGCGTAGCGTGGCCCATTTCTGTTCCAGACTGTGCTGCCAATCGACCATTTGCCTGCCGATTGCACTTTTATTGGCAATTCGCAAATGGTAAGCGGTAGCAGCCGGAAGGTAGTGTTGCTCGGTGTATTCTCGCACCGTGCGGTGGGCGGAGAAGCGCGGGGATAACTGCGCCATGCTTTCCCGCATCCGCGCCACCCAGGTCGTGGGAATGCCGTGTTGGTCGCGGTTATAAAACTCCGGGATCACCTCCCGCTCAAGCAGGTCGTAGAGGGCCTCGGCTTCGGCAGCGTCCCAGGCCGGATTGTCACCATGCTCCCGCCCGTCCCCCAGAGCCCACCCTGCTCCAGGTGCGTATGCTTCCGCCCACCAACCATCTAACTCCGAAAGATTGATGCCGCCATTGACGAGCACTTTCATTCCGCTCGTCCCGCAAGCCTCCCAGGGTCGACGTGGTGTGTTGATCCAGACATCCACGCCCTGCACCATGTGCTCGGTCAAATGCATGTCGTAATCACCGAGGAAGATCGCGTGGAATCGTGTTTCGGGTCGCCGGATGAAACGCATCCATTCGTGGATCAGGTCCTGCCCCGCCTGGTCCGCGGGATGCGCTTTTCCGGCGATAATGAGTTGCACCGGATACTTCGGATTAGTTAAAAGACGAAGGAGACGCTCGGGGTCATGCAGCAGCAAGTTCGGCCTCTTGTAGGTCGCGAAGCGACGCGCAAAACCCAGTGTCAGTGCATTGGGATCAAAAAGATGTTTCGCTCCGTCAATCGCCTCGGGCGACGCGCCGGAGGCTGCCAGTTGTCCGGACAATCTCTCGCGAGCGTATTCAACAAGAGACTTGCTGCCAGCGGCGCGGAATTGCCAGAGCCTGGCGTCGGAGAGGCGTCGAATGTTCTGCTCCAGGTTTTCCGTCGTGCCTAGCCAGCGGTCTTTCCCACAGGCCTCCGTCCAGAGATCGTCGGCTGCCGCCGAGTCCCAGGTCGGCATGTGGACTCCGTTGGTCACGTGTCCGACCGGCACTTCGTCCTCCGGCCAATGGGGGAAAAGAGGCTCAAAGAGGTGCCGACTAACTTTCCCATGCAATCGACTCACGCCATTCACCGCTCCGCTTCCACGGATTGCCAGATAGGCCATGTTGAAACTCTCCGACGAGTCGTTCGGATTTTGACGGCCCAGGGCCAACAAATCGCGGAGAGTTATGCCTAGCCTTTTCTGTGTATACCCTCCCAGGTAATGTTCGATGAGAGCCGGAGCGAAAAGATCAAAGCCGGCTGTGACCGGCGTGTGTGTGGTGAAGAGGTTTCCCGCTCGCGTGACGGCCAGCGCAACCTCGAAAGGCTGCCCGGTTTCTTCCATAAAGCTTCGGGCACGCTCCAACACAGCGAAGGCCGCATGTCCCTCATTCAAGTGACACACTTCCGGCTTGATGCCCAGCGCGCCGAGCAACCGCCAGCCGCCAATCCCCAAAAGCATTTCTTGCATGAGGCGCAATTCCGGCCCGCCGCCATACAACTCGCTGGTGATCCCCCGATGGGCGGGATAATTCGCCGCGTCATTGCTATCCAGCAGGTAGAGCTTGACTCTTCCTGCCTCGACTTGCCAGGCGCGCAACCAAACTGAGAATCCGGGTAGGGCGATTTCCAACCGCAACCATTCACCGTTCGGCTGGCGCAATGGCGTGATTGGCAACTGTCCGGGGTCGTTGTACGGGTAAAGAGCCTGCTGCGCTCCATTCTTGTCAATCACCTGACGAAAATAGCCTTGTTGGTAAAGCAATCCCACTCCGACTACCGGCACTCCCAAATCGCTGGCGGCTTTGAGCTGATCGCCAGCCACATTGCCAAGTCCACCTGAGTAGATCGGGAGCGCTTCGCTCAACATGAATTCCATGCAGAAATACGCGACGCAGGTCAGGGGAGACTGCGGGTGAACTTCCTGAAACCATGCGGGCGTGGTCGCTGCCTGAAGTTTCGCTGCTAGCAGGTCATCAATATTTTTGCGAAAAGTTGGATCAGCCAGCACGCGCTCGAGTTGGTCCCGCGAGACCGTCTGCAGGACAACCCAGGGATTTTGCGTGAGTTCCCACAGCACAGGATCAAGCGCGCGCCACACTCTGTCGGTGGCATGATTCCATGACCAGCGCATGTCCAGGGCGAGCTCCGCCAAGGAATCGAACCCCTCGATTTCCGTGGGCAGAAGGCTATAGATCTGGTGGCTGACACGTGTTTGTTTGCTCATGCTTCGACGTCCCTATCTTTTTCAGACGGCCACGCCAAAGTAGCCGATGCGACACTATTAAACCTGAGATGCTTCAGCATACGAATCAATGACCGCCCTTATCCCAAGTGCGACGATGGTCCGTGAGCGTGCAACGAATCCGCGCACTTGATAGAATTCCGTAATTGCTATCAACAAACAAAGAACAATGGCAATGGCGAGAATTGTTTGGGAATGGTTTTGCTTCTTATTAGTCGGCCTCCGAATCTTACATACGCTAAGCTGATGCAGACACTTTGTATCGCGCATCGCCGTCCCATCTGTGACTTGGATCACAGTCAAGGGCGATAGGAGACACATATTCTCTAAAGCGGCCGAATAGGATGGATTTCTCTAATCGCAGGCGTGATGGAGCCGTTCGGCTGTAACTGTCGTTCGGAAGATATCCGCCATGACTGGCTATCCAGTTTTGACAGGGCTTTGTTTTGTTTGAATTGACGCCCGCAAACGAAATCAGCCTTGTACACTCTTAATAGAAGACTTTGAGCAAGTGTTGCATTGACCCATTGAGACCACCCCGTTTCTCAGGCACTGGCCCGCCGGGGATGGTTATATTGTCATGCCCCATGACCGATATAACTTGTTCGAACAGATGCAAGGGGATTCACGGGTAACCCCGGAGGGATAGGAACGATCATTTGCGCAATTCCATTAAGTATCGCTCCGATGCTGTACCGCCTACGGCGGGATTGAAGGGAGGTGGGTCGGCCATCTTCTCTCTAGTTCCGAACCCTATCCAATTCTAGAACGGCTTGCTCTGGAGGCAAATTCGTTATATCCAAGGCAGGCGAAGCCTACGATACACGAGCCAAAAGCATCCATCGGACAATCCGGATGAAGACCAAACGTTTGGCTAATCCGTTCGGTTTGCAATGTAAAACCGCCCGGGCATGTCCCGGTCGGACGTTCATTTCGAAAAGGAGAGTTCACTACATGAAGCGATTCCGCATGCTCTCTTCATTTCTTTTGCTTGGCGCGGTGAGTGTCACAGGCTTGCTCTTGCCGCAGCAGGCCCAAGCTCAGATTTCCACCAAGGAGCAGATTGCCCAACAAACGGAGCTTGAAAAAACCATTCCAAAGATGCAGATCACTGACGAATTCCTTGACCTCCTCATCCCCGACATGACGATGGGCGAAACGGTGGGGGTTTCTACAAATTCAAAAGGTCACCTGTTTGTATACTCGCGCACGAACCCTCAGGGAATTTCCCGCGGGGGAACGGCCGCCATGCTGTTCGAGTTCGACCAAAACATGAAATATGTTAAACAATGGGGTCCCCATAATTATGCCGCGTCGTTCGCGCACTCCGTCCGCGTTGATAAAAACGATAACGTATGGATGGAAGACGAGGGCTCCGGCATGATCATCAAGTTTAATCCGCAGGCCGTGCCTAAGGCGGAGTTTGGCCGGACGCCGGAAGCCATCGATTACCTCGAGGAATTCCTCGAACACGGGGGCACGGGCTTCAACAATTCTGGAGGGCGGCCTAGGGACCCACATCCGAACGGAACAATCGGCACATTCAACCGTCCAACCGATTTGACCTGGGATTCGCAGGGCAATGTTTATGTCTCCGACGGCTACGGCAACTCGCGGATCGTCAAGATCACGCCGGGCGGCCATTGGCTGAAGGAAGTGGGAACCTACGGCACAGGCCAGGATCAATTCAGGATTCCGCATAGCATCGCCGCAGACGCCCAGGACACCATTTACGTTGCCGACCGCAATAACAGCCGCATCCAGGTTTATGACAGTGGCTTAAACTATAAGAAAACCTACACCGGGATGGGTTCGCCGTGGGGCATCTGCGTAAGCCCGGGCTCTCCTCAATATCTGTTCAGCGCCGACGGAACCACGGGCAAAATCTACAAATTGAGTTTGGATGGAAAGGTGCTCGGCTGGGCGCAGACCAGTCTGGGTCGCGGGGAGGACGACAATGGCCGCCTAGTCCACGAAATCACTTGCCCGTCCGCCAACCTTCTCTACCTAGGCTCTGCGGTCCTGTGGAATGTGCAGAAAGTCACGATTCACTAGAGCTGGCAAGGCTGAATTCAATCAGTGGGACGGGGGCGTCTTCAAATAAATTTGCAATAATTCCTTCAGTGCGCGGAATTTCATCGATGTTCAGGCGTTGTCGGGTGGAGGACGTCTCCGGTTATTCCATACGAATTTGCGTTGAGTCGGAATTTTTTGGGACATTCCCGCACGACAGGTGAAACTCTACATCGCATTGCGGCCAAGTCCCGAGACAGGTTCCCCGCACCATTCGGGAGTACTGCAAAGGCCACACGCGTGGTGCCAAGAATTTGGTGCCTGGCGTTGCCGAGGAGCCTTGCGGTCTGCTAGCGCCGAGATTTCCTGCGTTTCTTCGGGTGTTGATTGGGTGATTTTGGTCCTGGGCCTAGGAGTTTTTGAACGCTGGCAACGATGTGGTGGGTAGGCTTTCCGGCGGTGACGTCGGTGACGATCGAGCTGAAGATTTTGGCGGCCAATGCGGCCGTCAAAGGGGTCACGTGTGTTATTTGGCCGGGCTGAACTCCTCTGCCGAACGGGTCATCGGAGGTCACACCGTCCTTGAGGGCCTTCACAGCGGCGAGAAATGCGGGCAAGGCCTGAGAGGCCGGTTTCGAGGTGAGGCTGGCGTAGAGCTGCGCCAGCGTTCCGGCGTCTTTCAAAGAGACTATCGTTTGGGCGATTTTGTCCAAGGTGAAGCTTTGGCTCAGCAGCCAGGATATGAATGCCATGCCGCATCCGGTGCTGTCCGGGTTTTGGTCGGTTGGGTCGGTCTTGTTGACGAAGTCCGGCATTCCGCCCTGGGCCCACTGGGGAGCAGTAGCAAAGTCGGAGAGGGCGTTGTTGCCGATTACTGCCGCACACCAGCGTGAAAGTGCTTCCCCCGTACTAACGCCGCAGAGGTTTCCGCCCATCGAGCACTCGCTCAGTTCGGCTTCAAACAGCGCGGACACCCGAGCAGAGTTACCAAACGATGCGCAGACCTCGATTGCGGCGCCAACTGTGTAATCGCAGCCCATGTGGTCGGCTCCGCCGGTGCCGTCGGTCACTCCGCCCAAGGCGAAAATAATGACGCTCACGGGTCCGCCGGTGGTGCCAAAGAGTGCGTCGTTGGCGCTCACCACGCGGTCGCCATCGCCGATGAGGTCCTGCGCGTTCTGCAGAGCTGGATTGCCAAGCGTCGGGTCAACGTACAGAGTTACTCGTCCGCTCGGGCTCGTCCCAACGAACTCGGAGTTCCCTGTATAACTCGGCCACTTTGGGGGCGCAGGTCCAACTTTCCCGTGTGGCTGCTTCTTACGCAAAGCGCCTAGTCCGAAATCAGTAGCTTTGATGCGGTGGCTCATTGCGGTACCTCCATTGGAATGGATCGAAAAACCAAATCGCAGGGCCGGATTATACGGATCGATTTTTATTTCACTTCGCGCAACGCAAGATCTTGTAGGCTGGGTTTTGTTCGCGACTGGTGCGCAGGGTCGGATGATACCACCGCGAAGGCCGGTTGGCTTGAATTAGCTTACCGTGCCGTGAGTCAGGTCGACGGTAATACTGTCGAATAGCGACTTCTGTTGCGTGGTTGGGTCAACGGTGAACATTGTGGCGCTAAGTTTCGTGTTGGAAGCTTCCACGAGAAGGTATCCGTACCCTTGCCGGGATTTCTTGAAAACGTGATCGCCCGTGGTTTGATTGTTTGCCGTGGGGACGACCGAATCGTTGATGCCGCTGCACCCTGCGATGATGCGGTATGGCTTTTTCTTCATGAGTCAGCGGCCTCGGGACCGCCGCCCAAGAATGCGACCTCAGGGCCACATTCAGATACAGGTGTTTCTCTGGTTGATGCGGGAATTCGAGCGGATTATGATCGCGATGACATGCCTGGACGCGCAGGCCTCTTCCATAAAGGGATGGATCGTCGATGGAACCCACTAGGCAACTCGCCTGCGAGTTAACCTGGACTGCGGCGGAGAAGAAAACGGCACGAAGAGCTTTTGATAAAGCATTCGAGCGGCACTGCGCAGCGATCACCGCAGAAGTGAAGCGCGTGGTGGAGAAAGTGACCGCCCCATCCGACATTTGGCGAGTTCAAGAGTACCTCTCCGAACAGCGAAAAACAGTGGATCGAATCAATCGCTACAGCTATTCGGGTTTGATCCTGATTTTCTCAGTACTAATGCGGGATGGATGGTTGACTGAGTCGGACTTGGTCGGCCTAAATCAAGAGAAGGTCGGCAGGATTAAGCGCGGCGCGAGACTTAAATAATGTAGCTTGCCAAGAGCGAAATTTTGTGGCAGAGTGTGGGCTATGCGAGCCATACCTATTCCCATCCGCAAGCGCATTCTCGAACTCTACGAACGCGGCAAGAGCACGCGGGAGATCGCGCAGTTTTCCGGCTTCTGCGTGGCGGCGGTGCGCCGCGTGCGCCAGCAGTTTCGGCAGCGCGGCACGCTGGAGCCCCGGACGCATTGGTGTGGACGCAAGACGCTGCTCACCGAAGAGCGGAAACAACGTCTGCACGAACTCTTAGCCGAGCAGCCCGACGCCACGCTGGCCGAGTTGGGCGCGCGCATGGACCGCCCCTTCCGTACTTCCACGATCGATCTCTGGCTGCGGCGGCTGGGTTGGAAGTTTAAAAAAAACTCTGGCCGCCGCCGAACAAGACCGGCCCGACGTGGCCGAAAAAAGGGCGCGCTGGCATGAGCAGTTGGCGCGCCGAACCACGTGGCCGGCTGGTGTTTGTGGACGAAAGCGGAGCCAACACCAAGATGACGCGCCTGCGGGGCCGCGCCCTGGGCGGGCAAAGACTGCTGGCCCGCATCCCGCACGGGCACTATCAGACCAGCACGCTGATCTCCGGCATCCGCCTGGAGGGTCCTTGCGCCCCTTGGCTTGTTTGGAGGCCCCATGAACGGCGAGATGTTTTTGGCCTGGGTGCAGCAAGGGCTGGCCCCCACCCTGCGCCCCGGCGACGTGGTGATCCTGGACAATCTGGCGACGCACAAAATCCGGGGAGTCCGCGAAGCCCTCGAAGCCGTCGGCGCGCGGTTGCTGTATCTGCCGCCGTATTCGCCGGACTTCAATCCCATCGAGCCGATGTGGAGCAAGATCAAACAGATCCTGCGCAGCCACGCTCCGCGCACGGAAGAGCGAACTGCTGCGGGCGGCCAAAACCGCCTTTCAAGTCCATTTCCACCGCCGATTGCAAAGGCTTCTTTTTTAGCGCCCAATACGCTACATAAGTGACGGTTGGCCGAGACCATCTCAGTTCAACTCTCGATAAATCGCTTCTTGTTGTGACGGATTTGCTAAATTCCCACATTCCGATAACGCCCCGTTTATCAGGACCAATGAAGAATAGAGGAGCTAAAGATTGCTCCCACATAATAGAAATGGCATCCCCATAGTTGGGATGTGGGAATAGTTGCTCGACAAGCCTTCGCGCTTATTATCGCCCCTTCCATCGCTTCTGGACCGCATCTGCGGCCAGGACTGCCGGAATCGCCAGCAGAGCCGTAAAGTAGCCAGCCGTATTAGGTGCAGCTTGCCCCAGTACTTTCGCAAGTGGAGAAATATATAGAGAACCAATTAGCAACGCGGCTTCGCAGAATATGGCAATCACTAGGTATCGATTCGAAAACCAACCTAGTTTTCCTGGCCATAGGCTGGCACTGCGGCAGGCAAAGGCACTCGCCATCTGGCCAGCAACGACCGCGGTGAAAGCAGCGCCTGAGGCAGAAAGAAGCGCATATCCCGATGGGAAGGCCAATCCTGGCCTCCATCCGGCAAATAAAAGCGACGCAAGAAATGTGACCATCTCGACGATGGATTCCGTTAGCCCAAGAACACCAAAAGCTCTAAACAATAAAGACATATCCACGAGGTGGCGCCCGAGCGGAGGTTGGGCGAGAGCCCTTGGGCTGGATGGTTCAGCTCCCAAAGCCACGGCAGGGAGAATGTCGGTCCCAATGTCCAAGCAGAGTACCTGCAAAACGCCGAGCGCCAAGGGAAAGCGTCCACCCGAAAGGGCCCATACAACGAAAGGAGTCAACTCGGCAATATTGTCTCCCAGATGGTAAGTGAGGAATCGCCTCGCATTGGCAAATGTGGTTCGGCCTTGCTCTATGGCCGCAACGATGGTTGCGAAATTGTCATCGAGCAACACAAGATCTGCGGCCTCGCGTGCCACATCCGTCCCGGAGAGACCCATTGCTATGCCAATGTCTGCTTGGTGCAGCGCGGGAGCATCATTGACACCGTCGCCGGTCATTGCCACTACGTGTCCGCGCTTGCGCAGCGCACGGCCAATCCGAAGCTTTTCTTCTGGTGAAACACGGCTGACGACAATTCCGTCACGATCTACCAGTGCGCCCAGGATTTCTTCATCCTGAGGGAGGTCTTTCCCCTCGATCGCAAGCTTATCGGAAGTCCACAATCCTACTTCGTGGGCAATAGCACGTGCGGTTCCCGGATGGTCCCCTGTAACCATTGCTACGCGGATTCCCGCACGCCGACAAGCGGCAATGGAATCCGCAACGCCCAATCTCGGTGGATCTTCGATACCAACGAGCCCAAGCAGGGTCAGTTCAACCTCAAATGCATCGGGTGTTTCGGGGGCTTCCATACCATCGAGATCACGCACAGCAATCACAATGACACGCAAGCCACGCTCGGCCATTTGCGACACGACCTGTTCCGCATCCCCGATTTCTTTGCAGCGATCAAGGACAGCTTCTGGTGCTCCTCTCACAATTGCCCTGTTTCCCATAATGACCGACATTCTCCGACGCCGAGGGTCGAAGGGGAACCGGCGCGCAGATGGCGAAGCCTCTTCTTCGGCTTGCACATTGACAGTGAGGCGGCGAGCAAAGACATTGAGGGCGACTTCAAGAGGATTACCCTGAGCGACCCAACGCCCCTCACGTAAGACAGCTCTGCCATTTGAGTAGAGGGCCGCCGCCGAAGCGAGTTCCTTGAGTAACGGCAGCAGCTCGGGCTCGGCATGAACTGAGCCTGTCGGGTCATAACCCCGTCCTTCAATAGATGCCCGTCCTTTTGGCGTCCACACTTCAACGACGGACATTTCGTTCTGGGTAAGCGTTCCCGTCTTATCCGTACAGATGAAGGTCGTTGAGCCCAGTGTCTCAACCGACTCCAGGCGCCGTACCAGAGCGCCACGCGCCGCCATTCTCTGGGCGCCTATGGCAAGTGAAAGTGTGACTGTCGGGAGCAGGCCTTCGGGGACCAGAGCGACTGTTACCCCAATCGCAAAGAGAAAGCCATCAGAAAGTCGGATTCCCACGAGTAACGCGATGACCAGAAACGTGGAGCCAACAGCCACGGCCACCAGCGCGATAATACGGACAAGCCGGTCCAGTTCAAGCGCAAGAGGGCTAGGTGGACGCCGCCCCACCACCGTCATCTGTGCGATCTGGGCCAGCCGGGTTGAATTTCCAGTACTGGTGACAATTCCTGTTGCTTCACCTTCGACCGCAAATGTACCGGCAAAAATGTTTTCTCCCGTTTCTGGACTCGTGGGGACGCTCTCTCCGGTCAGCGTGGATGTATCAATGGACAGGCCATGGACATTGGTTAATCGCATATCCGCCGAGATGCGGTCTCCAGCATTCAAAACAACCACATCATCGGGTACCAATTCTATCGCGTCGATGGTCTGCATCTTTCCTTCCCGCCTTACCATCACGCGTTGCGGTAGCAAATCGCGAAGCCGCTCGCCGGCCTTTTCCGCACGATATTCCTGTAAGAAAGAGAACAACCCGTTGAGCACAATGACAATGAAAATTGCGTATCCGAGTTGTGGCATACCGGCCAAAATCGCCATACCGCCAGCGATCCAGAGCATAACCGCGAAGAAATGGATGAATTGAGACAGAAGGCGGCGCCAAAGCGGTAGGTGTGGCCGGCACGACAGTAAATTTGGGCCGTAGTGCTTCCTGCGCAGTTCGACTTCTTCAAGGCTTAATCCTGCGGATTCAAACGGTCTGCTAGGATCGCCAACAGTTTCGTGGGATTGCTCGTTTGATGCAGATCCAATACCGCTTGTTTGAGAACGTTGTGCCATTCCGACCGTCGTTAAGTGTAATGCGTAATTTCGCCTCAATACTACCTGAGGGTGGCACGCATCTCTGTGACATCAATCGTGAGCGCTACGCGAACCCCATCTTGTAAAGATTCGTCGTCGCATTGCAAAGTTGCGACATGACCAAGCGACAACGAAAGAAAGCGTGGACGAAGTGGCGAAGGCTGATTTCCGAGCAGGCGCGTAGCGGACAGAGCGTGACGGCGTTCTGCCGTGAGCGTGGTTTGTGCCGGCCGTCATTTCTTCGTGTGGAAGAAACGGCTGCGCGAAGACCCCGCGGCGAAATTCCTGGAAGTGCAACTGGCGGAGGGCTGCGCCAAAGGCGGCCGGGGACTCGCGCGTTGAAATCCGGCTGCAGAATGGCCGGAGCCTGGTGGTGGGGCGAGGATTCGATGCGGAACATGTGCGGGCGTTGCTGGCGGTGGTGGAGGCAGCGGGGTGATCGGGCTGCCAAGTTTGCAGGCGATGGATCGCGCGCAGGGAGCGCGGATCTGGATGGCCAGCGAAGCGACGGATATGCGCTGTGGATTCGATCGGCTGGCGGAACGGGTGAGAGCGGTCATTGGGGAGAACCCGCAAAGTGGCCATCTGTTTGTGTTCCGTTCGCGGCGCGGCGATCGGTTGAAGATTCTGGTATGGGACCGGGACGGCTTCGTACTGTGGTACAAGCGGCTGGAACTTGGGGTTTTCAAACTGCCGCGAGTGGAACAGGGCGCGCGATCGGTGGAATTGCGTGCCAGCGAGCTGGCGATGATTCTGGATGGGATCGATGTTTCGAAGCTGAAGCGCGTGCCGCGCTACGAACGCGCTGTGCGAAGCAGCGAATAAGAAAAAGCTGACCGCACAAAAAATAAAAACAACGCATAAAATAATCATCGTGTGAGCAACCAAGTTTCTGCTGCTACGTCTAAGCAGATATGCCCACCGTCGAGAATTTCTTGACCAACTTGCCTGACGATAAAGAAGCACTGAAGGCCATGCTGCGTTCGTTGTGGCAGGAGCGCGAGCGTCTGGAGACACGGGCCGAAGAACAGCGCAAGCGTGCCGACGAACTGTATTTGGAAAATCTGCGACTGCAGAAAGAGCTGTTGCGCTACAAGAAGGCGACCTACGGGCCGCGGGCAGATCGTTTGAGCGAGAATCGAGCTGGCGCAGGTGCTGCTCGAGTTTGCCGAAGAACTGGAACAAAAACCCTTACCTGGAGAGATCTTCCGCAAGGAGAAGCCAGTGCCGGAATTGCGACGCGTACAGCGGCGCAAAGGGCGGCGGGCTTTAGCGAATTTCGACCATCTTCCGGTCAGCACACACGTCTATGAGCTGACCGCAGAACAACGACCCTGTTCGTGCTGCGGCGAGCAGCGCCAAGAGATCGGCAGCGAGGAGAGCTGGCAGATCGAATACCTCCCCGGACATTTCGAACGCTCGCAGCATGTCCGCAAGAAGTATGCCTGCTCCCATTGCGAACGAAGCGGCGAAAATCCGCAGATCGAGGCAGCGGCCAAAGCGGAGACAGCGATCGAGAAGGGCTTTGCCGGCCCGGGACTGCTGGCTTTCATTGTTACCAGCAAATTTTGCTGATTACCTCCCGCTGTATCGGCTGGAAGATATTTTCGAGCGGCAAGGCTTTGAGATTTCCCGAGCCACGCAATCGGTGTGGTGCGGAGATGTAGCGGATGTGGTCGAGCCGTTGTACCGGCGGATGGCGGAACGGGTCAGGCAGTCGCATGTGGTGGCCACCGACGACACGGTCTTTCCGATGCTGGGACCGGGGCAGACGCAGTCGGCACGCATGTGGGTGTACGTAGGCGATGAAGCGAATCCGTACAACGTGTTCGACTTCACGTTGAACCGCGGGCGAGAGGGGCCGAAAGAATTTCTGAAAGACTACACCGAAGTTTTGCTGGCGGATGCCTATGGAGGCTACAACGGAGTGGTGGCTGGCAACGCCATCACGCGCGCTGGATGTTGGTCGCATGCGAGGCGGAAGTTCGTGGAGGCGGAGAAATCGGCGCCGGAGATCGCGCGCGAGGCCGTGGATTTGATCGGCCGGACTGTTTGCAGTGGAAAAACAGGCCAAGGATGTGTCCGTGGCCGAGAGACTAGCGTTGCGGCAGACGCAGTCGGTGCCGGTGCTGGCGGAACTACGACGACAAGCTGCTGACCTGGAAAGAACAGTTGCTGCCGAAGCATCCCATGGCGGAAGCCGTGAACTACACGCTTGGCCAATGGGAGGAGCTGACCGTGTTCACCACCGATGGCGCGGTGCCCATCGATAATAATGTAAGCGAACGGGAGATGAAGCGCGTGGTCCTGAACCGCAAAAACTCCCTCTTCGTTGGCAACCCGCGCGGCGGACGAACCGCAGCGATCCTGGCCAGCTTGACCAGCAGCTGCCGCCGGCATGACATGGATCCGCAACTCTACTTCATGCAACTGCTGATGAATCTCCCGTCCTGGCCGGCAAATGACCTCGACGCTTGGCTTCCCGACCGTTGGAAACAAACTCATATCGCCCGGTGCGCCGCTCTGGGAATTCCCGTTCCTCCCAACCCATAGCCCCTGCACTTCACGTATCGCTCACAAAACAGCCTACCTGGCGACTCTTCGCAAACCGATACGGGTCTTCGATCGTCAGGACATAGGTCAGAGCGATCTGTGTTCCCACGCCCTTCACCTGCTTGAGCAAGGCCACTTCCGGGTACACGTCCTTGGCGATTTTCTCCACCCGCTCGTCGTATTGCTTGACGCGCTCGTTCAGCGATTCGATTTCTTTGAGCAGCGGATCCAGAACATCCTGCAATTCCGTGCTCAATGCAGCGGACAACTCCCGGGTCACCTGATACGTGCCACACCGGGGCAGTCGTTCCCCATAAGATTTCACCAACCCCCGTGCTGCGTTCACCAAGGCTGTTCGAGCACTCACTAGTTCCGCTCGTGCCCGGATCACTGTCAGGTGCAGTTGCGCTTTCGCACTGCGATGCCGCACCGGTCCCAATAGCACGGGATCGATTCGCGCCAGCCGTGCCAGTGTCCGAGCATCGTGCCGATCATCTTTTCGATTGCTCTTGGTAATCAATTGCACCTTTTGTGCGTGCGCCACGATCACTTCGTGTCCCAACTCAGCGAGCAACCGGCTTACCCACGGAGAATGTGTTCCTGTCTCCAGTGCAATGAGACTTCGCGGTATCTTTCCAAAGGTCTGCTTCATCGCTTCCCGTGTCGTCGCCAGCTTCTGTTCCAAAATCACTTGGCCTGCTTCATCCAAAACACAGTAAAACGACCAGCGATCGCCCAGATCCAGACCGATCGTCAGTTTTTGCTCCTTGAAAATTTCGCTCTTGAATGCCTGCACAGTGATAGTCTTTTTCATAGCCGGTCTCCTTTTCGTTTGCGCTTCGAGCGCGTCGACCATTGGGAGCGTATCGCATCCCGCTGGAGACCGGCCTTCTCATCCCATCTGTGAAACGGGGTTATCGGAATGTGGGAACTGATCTGTTTACGTTCGGGATTACGTTCCGGGCACACAAGCTATCGCCTACTTCAATCCGGACAACAAATCAAATGACCGTTTCACGCCGACGCGCCGTTGAGGGCTGATTACGAAGCCCTGCAGGCTGCGATAAACTTGAATTCTGCCGGGCGAGCTTCGATCTGACTCAAGCAGTCTTGCCCGCAGTCTTCCCGCATCGGCCAGCGCGAGCATTCACTGAGCCGCAGGCAAGGGCTGCCCAAAATCGCTTGCATACCCATAGACTTGGCATCCACTTCAACCATCGCCGCCTGGTGCGTCTCAGGGCAGGTCACTAGCCTGCTCCCCCGAAACCTGAAGTAGACTCGAATTCCATGGATAACGTGCTGCAGCAAATATGCTGCCAACATCGCGAGCACGACGAGAGCAGCCAATACGCCGCCGTCGATTATTACAATCAGTAATTCCATACGTGCCTCCTTCAAATTCCAAGCCGCATGGAGAGCCGTCTCTCTAAGTGCCTAAAGCAAACCACTTTTGCAGAAGGATGTATGTGACCTATATCACTCCAGTTGATGACTTTAACGAGCGTTTTCAAATGATTGGTCCGTCGAACCCGAAAGAACAATGGTGGCACGGTCGCCGGCACATCCTGATAAACGGGGCGGTCTCAACGGGTCGATGCAACACTTGCTCAAAGTCTTCTTGTAGGAGTCTACGAGGCTGATTTCGTTTGCGGGTGTGAATTCAAACAAAATAAAGCCCTGTTTAGGTTCTGATTGAGTGTGGCTGTACAGATCGATTCTCTAGGGGAAGTATTTTCAGATTAACCGAATAGATGGTATTGCATCGACCGGTTGAGCTGGCAGGGGTTATCGGAATGTGGGAATTTGGGCCTATTCAGGTCAAAAGGCACATTCCGCAAGACACCAACGCTATTCTTATCCCGCTTCTCACAGGACTGGATTAGCGGTAAAGTCGAGTGCAGGCAACAGGCTAAGAATTCAGGAAGGACAAATATATGTCCGGCTCGATGACTCGCATGAGCATGGTGTTAACTGCGTTGCTCTTTTCTGTGGGCATCACTGGAGCTCAAGAGACGAAGACTAAAGTCCGACTTAATCCAACGGCTGCTGATTCCGGCGATGAAATGTATAAAGAGTATTGCGCCGATTGCCATGGACAAACAGGAAAAGGCGATGGTCCGGCCGCCGCAGCACTTAAGACTCCGCCTCCCGACTTGACCCTGCTGGCTAAGAAAAATGGTGGGAAATTCCCCGCTCATCATGTGCGGTCCGTCATTGATATGGGTGTGGTGGAAGCCGCGCATGGTACGAAGGACATGCCTATCTGGGGCCCCCTATTCAAGGCGATTTCGCAGCGGGACTCACGCGTGGTCAATCTGCGAATATCCAACCTAACTGACTACATAAAGGCAATGCAGACGAAATAGGCAGACGATAGCGAACGGTTCGGAAGGTCGCGACCCGAAGGAACTCCTGGGCGGCCAGTCTAGTTAATTCCCAAACGTTGCGCACGAGAAGGTTGGCCGCCCGGCTGCAATGTTTTCGCACTGCAACCTGCGGGTGCGGCCAAGTCCTTCCATGAGAAGGCCGGTTAGTGTCAAGTCGGTTTTGTAGTTGCCTTTGCTTGTCGAGTGGTCTTCCTCAGAACCGGGCCGCCTCTGTCGCCATCCTTCCATCCGCACTCTTTGGTGAGCGATTTTCGCTCGGTGCAAGTTGGGTGTTCTCGTTTCAGTGGGTGCTGCTACCTGTAATCGACCTCTGTTCCCACCGATTCGGTGAGAGTTGGGCCCCAGGACTTAGTCGCAGTCACCTGGACTCGGCGGTTGAGCTCGGCTCCTCGGATCGCAACTCTCTAGGCCACTTCCCGCATCGCTTTCTGGCTATTGCGCAGTGGTTCGTACACCTCTCCCCCTACCCACAACCGATGCAGCAGTACCGCCAGTTTTCGAGCCACGGCCACGACGGCTCGCTTCTTGGCATTTTTCCCTCCTCGCTCGCAAGCTTCATCCCCATCTCCGCAAATCACTGTCCTGCCCAAAAGGCCCCAGAATGTAGTGCGCTCCCTGCACCATCATCGTGCGCAGATACCGGTCTCCTTCTTTGCTGATGCCTTTCTGTGGTTCGCTCTCCCCAGAGTTCCTGCGGCCAGGTCGTAACCCCAGAAAACAGCCTACCTGGCGACTCTTCGCAAACCGATACGGGTCCTCGATCGTCAGGACATAGGTCAGAGCGATCTGTGTTCCCACGCCCTTCACCTGCTTGAGCAAGGCCACTTCCGGGTACACTTCCTTGGCGATTTTCTCCATCCGTTCATCGTATTGCTTGACGCGCTCGTTCAGCGATTCGATTTCTTTGAGCAGCGGCTCCAGAACATCCCGCAATTCTGGGCTCAATGCAGCGGCCAACTCCCGGCTCACCTGATACGTGCCACACCTGGGCAGTCGTTCCCCATAAGATTTCACCAGCCCCCGTGCTGCGTTCACCAAGGCTGTTCGAGCACTCACTAGTTCCGCTCGTGCCCGGATCACCGTCAGGTGGAGTTGCGCTTGCACACTGCGATGCCGCACCGGTCCCAATAGCGCGGGATCGATTCGCGCCAGTCGTGCCAGTGTCCGAGCATCGTGCCGGTCATCTTTTCGATTGCTCTTGGTGATCAATTGCACCTTTTGTGCGTGCGCCACGATCACTTCGTGTCCCAACTCAGTGAGCAGCCGGCTTACCCAGGGGGAATGTGTTCCTGTCTCCAGTGCGATGAGACTTCGCGGTATCTTTCCAAAGGTCTGCTTCATCGCCTCCGGCGTCGTCGGCAGTTTTTGTTCCAAAATCGACTTGGCCTGCTTCATCCAAAACACAGTAGAACGACCAGCGGTCTCCCAGATCCAGGCCGATCGTCAGCTTTTGCTCCTTGAGAATTTCGCTCTTGAATGCCTGCACAGTGATAGTCTTTTTCATAGCCGGTCTCCTTTTCGTTTGCGCTTCGAGCGCGTCGACCATTGGGAGCGTATCGCATCCCGCTGGAGACCGGCCTTCTCATCCCATCTGATAAACGGGGCCTTATCGGTATCTGGGAATCGGGTAAGTCCCACATGACGATAGGACGACTTATCAGGCGCTATCCGCATTTCGGTTTCTGACTGGTCATTGGTTAATGTATATTTCCGGTCGCGATTGAACTATCGGCTTGGGTTCGTGCACGGATAAACGGAGTGAGAGTAAAACGTGCCGTTGGATCGAATCGTTCGCGCGTGGGAGTTCGTCACTTCGATTTCAAGTTTCGTCTCCGATCTGATGGCCGCCAGCGTTAACACCAAGCAATACGGTTCGGCAACTCGTGCATACAAATCCCCCAGGAACGCCTTAAAAAGCGCTAATTGTCCCGGGTGGTTCAGCGCCACGATCTGGTGAAAGGAAAAGTAATTTCCGGTTGCGAGCGTCATTCGCTCTAAGGTCGAGGGAGCGAAACTGGGAGGTAATGGCTTGTTAGGGTCGAAACCGGGCGGTAGCTTCCCAGCCAAAGGGTCAGCAAATGTCATACCGAATAATCTCAATTGCCGTCTGACGAGCAGTTCACGAATCTCGTCGGGCTTATTCTTGCTACCTCTATCGTCGTTGTGTCCGAAGATGAATATGGAATCGCCAAACCGTGGAGGGTCTAACCGCTTCACGGAGGCGAGTATTGCATCATAAATCGGTTCAGTTGACTCAGGAAGACGCGGGCGAGATGACCTGAATTTCTGCAATTGGTCTCTCGCAGTGGCGCTGGACATCCACTCACTTGCGGCCGCATCTTCTCCAACTATCAAAAGCGAAAATTCGTCACCCTGTCTCGCGTACCCGACAAACTCGCTGGCCATTGAAGTTTGAAGATTCCACTCATCTTCAGGCACGCTAGAACTTGCATCGATAATCAAGACAACGCGCTTCGTACCACTATCGACCACCAAGCTTTCCGCTGAAGCCCTCGATCCACCGAGCAGAATTGTTAAATCCGAGACGTCCAAGGCCCTAACCAGCGAATTGTCTGGAAGGGTCACCACGAGAGGTATGTGTACGTCGCAGGGTACAACTGACTCACGCTGTGCGGATGCATTTACACAGAATGCAAACAGGAATATGCAATTTGCGATTGAGCGAACCGTTCTGTGCATCTCGCAGTCCTTCGAAGGAAGAAAATTGCCGGGATCTTTTGACCGGGGCATCCTACGCCGTTTCCATCATCATGGCAATCAAACTTGAAATGGCACACGGGCGCCTGATAAACGGGCTTGTGCCTATCCGGTTGACTCCACAGGCCTCAAGGGATAGTGTCGGGCGATGCGCCCAGAGTATCCTCGGTCATTGCACGAGTTTAGAAGGCTCTTTAGCGATGAGGCCGCGTGTCGCCAGTACCTTGCGCGTAGCCGATGGCCCGAGGGCTTCCAGTGTCCACGGTGCCAGCAGGGCGAGGCCCTCGAACTACCAACCCGTCTCTTGTGGCGGTGTCGAGCGTGCAGGCACGACACCTCCGAACCAGAGTCCCTCTGACGCAGTGGTTCTGGGCCGCCTACTTGGTCTCGACTCAGACCCCGGGCTTCTCAGCGCTCCAACTCCAGCGGCAGTTGGGACTCCGCCGATACGAGACGGCCTGGGCCATGCTGCAGAAGCTTCGTCGCGCCATGGTGCACCCGGATCGGGAGCCTCTCAAGGACAAGGTCGAGGTGGATGAGACCTACATCGGCGGGCGCGAAGTGGGCCTACGTGGGGGGCGCCACGTCCTTGACAAGGCGATCGTTGTGGGCGCGGTAGAGGTTAGGGGCGAGGCTTCCGGAAGGGCACGCCTCCAAGTGGTTCCCGACGTCTCGGCCCGGTCTCTGACCGGCTTCGTGAGAACGAATGTGGTTGCGGGAGCGATCGTAGTCACTGACGGCTGGGGAGGCTACGACCCCCTGCCGAAGCCGGGTTACCGGCACCGACCGCACACGCAGGGCGACCGTCGAAGGTCGACCCAGATTCTGCCGCGCATCCATCGTGTCTTTGGGAACCTCAAGACCTGGCTTCGTGGCACCCATCACGGCGTCGGCCACGCCCATCTTCAAGCCTACCTGGACGAGTTCGTTTTTCGGTTCAATCGCAGGCGAACACCGATGGCCGCCTTCCAGACGCTTCTCGGACTGGGTAGCCAGCAGCAACCCACCACATACAAGCAGTTGTACCGAGTGGAGCTAAACGGATAGGCACGAACGGGCTTATCGTCAACTGGGAATCAGGAATTCCCACATGACGACAAGCGGACTTCTCAGGAATTGGCATTGGGGCACCACGACCCTCGGAGCAATTTTATAGACACGAACGTTCTACTAGCGTTCACAATTCTTGTCTTTTCGATTGGTGATCGGTTGTGGATCGGAGGCTCCTCTTCCGTCGCAGCTGAAAGGCCACATTCCGATAAGGACAATCGAAAAAGTGGATTCTGGTACGGACCTCCGTCCTTCCCGGAGCACATTACAAGATTGCATTTATTTCGCGCAGCACCACGCATCTTGCCACACTAGGTGCGTCGCCATGCAAGTTTTGCTTTTAGTTCCTCAAACGCGTTGAAAGCGATTGGACAAACGGCCACGTTGTTAATCACGCCTATCAGTCTGGATGTGAACTCTGCTTGTTCTAGGTGAGGAAACGACTTGCAAACGTCTGGCCTATTCTCGTAAATGGAACAGAGCTTTCCATTAAGCATTGGGCAGGGCGGATTCACCTTGCCTTCTGACATAGATTGTTTCTGGAATGCTTCTAGCGATTGGCCAAGCGTTTTTGCAATAACGTGAAGCTCATTGTTCTTGAATTCCGCTTGCAATGATCGGCAGCAATTTGCGCACTGCGTGCAGTCGATGAGGGCGAAGTATTTCTGGCTCAAGGTCTTGACAATGCCATCGACGTTATCTGGAGCGTACTGCTTTAGCCACGACCGGAATTCCCAGTTTTCGTCGTCGTGCTCTTGTGAAAGCTGTTGGATTCTTGCCAGATCGGTCTCAATCTTCGGAACCGGGGCATGCTTCCGCAGTTTCATTACGGCCTCATCTCGTGAGCCTAGTGGATGGTCGCGTCGCCACAGCAACGCTTATATTTCTTGCCAGAACCGCACGGACATGGGTCATTCCTTCCAATCTTGTTGCTCATGTACGGAAGGTGGGGTCTAGGAATGCTGGCGTTGGGTTTCCTCTGTTGCCTAAAGTGCCGATATGCCCCGACAAGGCCAATCGCCATCGATTCAATCACTTTCTCGCGTTGCCCTGTACGAATTGGCTTTGGACGCATGGTCGGATCTTCGTCGTGCTCGTGGTAAAGCATTAACATAGGAATCATGCATCCGCCGTGGGCTTCATCGGCCAGCAACTCGGCCCAGCCATCTTGGCGCAGTCGTGTCCCTTGGATGAAACCGCGAGCCCAGTCATTGCCGAGCCCGATTCCATTCTCATCCTCGATTATCACTGGCATATGCACTTCACGCCTTGAGAGCGTCCCAGCGATATCATTCCAGTGGCGCATCAGGAGCCCCAGGATTTCATTAGCCTCTTCGAGACTCTCAAATTGACGCGTCTCCGATTTTTCGCTCCCGAAAATCTCCGGCATGTATTCGCTTGGTGCCACGGTTTCTGGACCGGCAATCAGGGCAGCGAAAAAACCATCGAGTTCCTCTATGTTCATAGCCTTGCCGCCATTGCAATCCTCCAAGAAACGTGCGAGATGATCCAACTCGGCATCTGTCAGTGGCTTATTGTTTGCAAAAGGTGGCATGGTGTTTCTGACCGTTCGGGACTGCCGTTTATGATACCACCATCATTTTGGAAGAAATTTCTGCTTCGATGCTTTCTGGCCTGGGCCACATTCCGAGAAGACTTCTCAGGACTTGGCCAAGCGCTTCGGGCGCCACACGTATTTCGTGCTCATTCTGCAGCGTTCCTCTGTGGTGCGGCTGTTCGAAGAATTTCTCGGCGGACTTCAAGGAGCGAGAAAGTACACCATCACGTAGAACTCCTTTGTGGTCTCGTCGGTGCCCACGAATCCATCGTCGAAATCGAAGCTCCACTCAAGGCCACCGGGTGCGCTCTGCGTGTAGTCGCAGTCACCGTTGTTGCTGATCTGGGGGACGCGGACGCAGCCCCAGTAAAAACCGGGTTGCAGGCGCCAAAACGGGCCTACCGGGAACGGCCATTCCAGCCGCACGTCGCCCTTAACGATGGTCAGGTCGTCGTAGAGCTTCTGTAGATCGTCGTGGCAAGGAAGTTGCCAATTCTTGGATCCCGCGTAACTGCTCGCGGCCATCGAGAGAATCCACTGGCTAGTGAGTCCGCTCGTCGTGAAGGCGCCGCTAAAGCAGGGTTGCTGCTGGCCCTGGAAGGACAGGTAAGTCGTGCCGTCCTTATCCACCAGGGGAGCGGTGATCGTGCCGCCGTTGGTCTGACCGTTTTGGTCCGCGATGATCTGGATAGTACCGGTCACGCCGAAATTGTCGAAGGCCGGCAGATTCGCGTCGAGCGGCCACGAAAGGCCAGTCTGCGTGTCGTACACGGCCTTGCCCGCGCCAGGCCCGCTCAGGTAAGGCAGCACCCCCCTGCCCGGCGGCAGTGGGCCGAGCACGTCAGTGGTCATGGGCAGCACGTGGAAGAAATTGTATTTCGTGGTGTTCGCGCCCCTGATGCCGGTATTGAACGAAAACGTGAATTCTCCGCTGTTGTTCGGACCGGGATCGGCGGCCCAGTAGAGTCCTGGCTGCAGGTTGATGAATGGCCAGACGAAATTGAGAAATCGGGGCACTACGCTATTGGGAAACGTCTCGGCGAGGCCGACGTTATAAAGATTGCCCATCCCGCTACCGGTGCATTGCGCCCCGAAGTTGTCAGTCTTGACAGCGGAGCAGGTCAAGTCCACGGCGGGATTGCTCGGAAGCTGCCAGTTGTTGTGACCCAGCCAGCCGCGACCGTTGTTGTAGTTGTTCAGCGCGTTGACCCAGTTGAGTGCCGTCTCCCAATTCATGGTTCCGTCGGGATTGATGACCGGCAGCGTGCTGTCGGAGTTGTACTGCGAGAGCTTCACCGCGGCGCGTACCACGGGGTTTCCGGCGGGGTTAGCGTCCGCCAGCCAACATACATTCTGGTTGGAGTCGTACACGATCAGCCCGTCATCGACGCGCATCAGACCGTGCGTCCCCGCCGGCCGGTTCGCATCCGGCGTCGCGGCGACTTCCGGCGATAAGGCGGACCCAGACGAGTCACTTTCGCAAGGATTGGAGTTCTGCCAGCCTGTCTGAGCCGCAATCGTGGAGGCAGCGCCCGAAAACAGAATTGCTGAAAAAGCGAGCAGAAAAAAGCGAAACGCGCTTCGGATGATACTCATTGTCCTCTCCTGGCTCTAATTACAAAAAGGTGCTGAGGGATTCTCAATTCATGAAGACTGTATTCTACTCCCGACTTTATCGGAAAACATGACACAGTCTTAGCTTACCTCTACTGAAAATCCACCTCAAATGGCCAAGTCCTTCCATGAGAAGGCCGGTTAGTGTCAAGTTGGTTTTGCAGTTGCCTTTGATTGTCGAGTGGTCTTCCTGAGAACCGGGCCGCCTCTGTCGCCATCCTTCCATCCGCACTCTTTTGTGAGCGATATTCGCTCGGTGCAAGTTGGGTGTTCTCGTTTCAGTGGTGCTGCTACCTGTGAATCGACCTCTGTTCCCACCGATTCGGTGAGAGTTGGGCCCCAGGACTTAGTCGCAGTCACCTGGACTCGGCGGTTGAGCTCGGCTCCTCGGATTGCAACTCGCTAGGCCACTTCCTGCATCGCTTTCTGGCTATTGCGCAGTGGTTCGTACACCTCTCCCCTTACCCACAACCGATGCAGCAGTACCGCCAGCTTCCGAGCCACGGCCACGACGGCTCGCTTCTTGGCATTTTTCCCTCCTCGCTCGGAGAGCTTCAATCCCCATCGCCGCAAATCGCTGTCCTGCCCGAACGGCCCCAGAATGTAGTGCGCTCCCTGCACCATCATCGTGCGCAGATACCGGTCTCCTTCTTTGCTGATGCCTTTCTGTGGTTCGCTCTCCCCAGAGTTCCTGCGGCCAGGTCGTAACCCCAGAAAACAGCCTACCTGGCGACTCTTCGCAAACCGATACGGGTCTTCGATCGTCAGGACATAGGTCAGAGCGATCTGTGTTCCCACGCCCTTCACCTGCTTGAGCAAGGACACTTCCGGGTACACGTCCTTGGCGATTTTCTCCACCCGCTCGTCGTATTGCTTGACGCGCTCGTTCAGCGATTCGATTTCTTTGAGCAGCGGATCCAGAACATCCTGCAATTCTGTGCTCAATGCAGCGGACAACTCCCGGCTCACCTGATACGTGCCACACCGGGGCAGTCGTTCCCCATAAGATTTCACCAACCCCCGTGCTGCGTTCACCAAGGCTGTTCGAGCACTCACTAGTTCCGCTCGTGCCCGGATCACTGTCAGGTGGAGTTGCGCTTTCGCACTGCGATGCCGCACCGGTCCCAATAGCACGGGATCGATTCGCGCCAGCCGTGCCAGTGTCCGAGCATCGTGCCGATCATCTTTTCGATTGCTCTTGGTAATCAATTGCACCTTTTGTGCGTGCGCCACGATCACTTCGTGTCCCAACTCAGCGAGCAACCGGCTTACCCACGGAGAATGTGTTCCTGTCTCCAGTGCAATGAGACTTCGCGGTATCTTTCCAAAGGTCTGCTTCATCGCTTCCCGTGTCGTCGCCAGCTTCTGTTCCAAAATCACTTGGCCTGCTTCATCCAAAACACAGTAAAACGACCAGCGATCGCCCAGATCCAGACCGATCGTCAGTTTTTGCTCCTTGAAAATTTCGCTCTTGAATGCCTGCACAGTGATAGTCTTTTTCATAGCCGGTCTCCTTTTCGTTTGCGCTTCGAGCGCGTCGACCATTGGGAGCGTATCGCATCCCGCTGGAGACCGGCCTTCTCATCCCATCTGTGAAACGGTGCCGGCTCAACCGGTCAATGCAACACCATCTGCTATAAATCTTGTCTCTATAAGGTGGTGTTTATGGCATTTAGGCGGCGGGTAAAGCTTTCTGAGCAGCAGAGGAACGACATGTGGAGCCGCTGGAAGGCGGGACAGTCGTTGCATGAGATTGGGCGAGTCTTCGGCAAGGATCATGTGTCCATTCAATTTATGTTGGCACAGCATGGCGGGATTGCTCCTGCGGCGCGGCGGCGCTCGCCGCTGAGGCTTACACTGGAGGAGCGGGAAAACATTTCTCGGGGAATCGCTTGCGGCTCGTCGATTCGTGAAATAGCCACGGGGTTGCAGCGGGCGGTGTCGACGGTGAGCCGAGAGGTCGCCCGCCATGGCGGGCGACCTCTATATCGAGCAACGGACGCCGATCAGCAAGCTTGGGAGTCGGCCTTACGGCCCAAGCGCTGCCTTCTGGCCATTCACGTGAAGCTGCAAGAGATCGTCGCGAGTAAACTCATCCTGGACTGGTCGCCGGAACAAGTTTCCGGGTGGCTGAAGAGTGAGTATCCCGAGGACGAGGGCATGCGCGTGTCGCACGAAACGATTTATCGCAGCCTGTTCATTCAAGCGCGTGGAGTGCTGAAAAAGGAGCTAATTCAGCACCTTCGCTTCCAGCGGCGAATTCGCCGCTCGCGGCACGCGCGGGATAGCGGACACCACAAGGGCCAAATCGTCGACGCCATTTCGATTCGAGAAAGACCCGTAGAAATCGAGGACCGCGCGATTCCCGGACATTGGGAAGGCGACCTCACCGGCGGCACCAAGAACAGTCACATCGCGACGCTCGTGGAGCGTCATTCGCGATTTGTCATGCTGATCAAAGTGCCCAGCAAAGATACGGCGACCGTGGTCGCCGCGCTGACCCAGCATGTTGGTAAGCTGCCCGCAGCTTTGCGACGTTCGTTGACCTGGGATCGCGGGTTGGAAATGGCCCAGCACAAAAGTTTCACGGTGGACACGGAAGTGAAAGTCTACTTCTGCGATCCGCAAAGCCCGTGGCAACGCGGCTCGAACGAAAACACAAATGGCCTGTTGCGTCAGTACTTCCCTAAACGAACAGACTTGTCAGTGCATTCCCAGGAAGAACTCGACCAGGTGGCACTCAAACTAAACCAGCGTCCAAGAAAAAACGTTGGGATTTCAAACTCCGGCAGATAAACTGCAAGCAAGTGTTGCACTGACCCATTGAGACCGCCCCGTTTATCAAGACTTGGGAACATGTTTCGGTGTTACACTTTGCCCCTGTCATTTTCTCAGAAGCGGCGGTTTGCCATTGGCACGACTAACAGTGTCCCACGTCACATAGTCCGCTTCGTGCGCGTGCAATACTGAACGTGGGTAGGAAGACTGGAATGAGATACAAGATGCCGAAGGTGGGGCTATTGGCGGGAGTTCTGGTGGCGCTGGCGGCCATGCAATTTTACTATGTACAGGAGATGCTGGCGGCGTTTCTGTTGTTCTCCATCGGTTTCGCAGTCGTTACCGTGGTGATTTTGATTCTGTTTCTGTTGGATCGGGGCCTGTATAGCGCGTTGGCTTGGACCAGACCTGGCACGGCCCACGCAGCACAGGGACTGCGCCGGGAGTGGGTGCAGGTTGAGCAGTTCGGCAGAAAACATTTCCACCATTCCGAGCAGCCCTTAGAGCGCTGAACCTCACCAGAAAGCGGCTCCTCCGTTGCCCACATTCCGATAAGTCCTGCCGCCTCAACCGGTCGATGCAACACCATCTGCTATAAATCTTTTCTCTAAAGGTGGTGTTCATGACGGTAAGAAGACGAGTGAAGCTTTCCGCGAACCAGCGGAACGACATGTGGAGCCGCTGGAAGGCGGCAGAGTCGTTGCATGAAATTGGTCGTGCCTTCAGCAAGGACCATGTTTCCATTCAGTTTATGTTGTCGCATTACGGCGGGATTGCTCCTGCCGCCCGTCGGCGTTCGCTGGTAACACTCACACTGGCGGAGCGAGAGGACATCTCACGAGGAATCGTTTTCGGTTCGTCGATTCGTGAGATAGCCAAAGGGTCTGCTCCAGAGCTTTGGCTATCCTCCCGAGAGTAGATCGTAAGGGCAGATTCCGCATTTCTCTAAAAGACTCATGACTGGACCCGGATATACCGCTGTAAGTTATCGCAATTTAGGAAGGTTGCGGAGCAGGTGCGAGGCGTCTGAACCTTTACTTCTGCCCATAATGGGTTTCTTTAACCTGTCCTACCTTGTTCATCTAGCTCTTTGGCAAAACGTTGGCTAGTCTCTGAGTCCATAAACGTCACGTGGACCCCCATTCCGCGAGTGGGTTCAATTCGCCGGACCGTGCAATTAATCTGAAGTGGAGGGTGGAACATCAGGCTGGCTGAAAATGTTGCCCCCATCTACAATGGAGTCGGAGTCTCTATAAATAATCCAGAGGCGCTCATATCTCGAACGCGACCCAGTAAGATGGATGAGCCCCAGTAAATCTCGATGGGGGCATCACACTTTAGTCGAAGCGGTTTGCGCGTGCTATGTATTTTCACAATATAACTATGCCAAATACGTATATACCTCTAATTCATAAACGAGTCAAGATGCATGCCTCACTATTGAGACGTCTTAGGGAGGACTCTTGGATGGGTGACACGGTTCATGTCATAGTTACAAGGGAATGCTCTGTGAATCCGAACTTGTTGAATCAAATAGGAGGGCGCGCATGAAAGAGCCACTCCCAGTCTCCAAGATGGTTTCGCTATCGCGAGGACTATATGCTCGCGTCGCCCGCAATGTTGGATGTGACGTTTCGTACATCAGTCGTATAGCTCGCGGGGAGCGGGAATCTGCAGTCGCTGAAAAAGCGCTCAATCGGGAATTCGAGAAAGCGTTAGCGTTGATTAGAAATACCTCACCTGCGCCTGAGAAGAACCAAACAAAGCGAGACCAAAAGAGGATTCGCCGAAAGTGATCAATTACATTTAGCCAGGCCGCCATTTGGCATTGCTTACACCAAAACCCAACAGCTCAATCCCCCGAAAGAAAACCGAGAAATTCAAACCTGGACATTTTTCGACAGATCTCTTGATTTTCGACTTTTGCCAACGCCACTTTTTGTCATCACAGTCCTGCCTTAGCTGGATTTACTGGCAAACCCTTTTGATTCTGACTCGCCGCCAAGAGATGCGCACAGTCACCGGGAATTACGAGACAGGTGGCTCGGGGTATTTTGGGTGCGTTTCATGATTTCGGAATCTTGGGGGTAGGTCCCGGAAACGACTTGCGAGCTTCATTTTACCGGTTGGAACTTTCGCATACCTTGGATAGCGTCTCAATCGTGACGCATGAAGGCAATTTAAACGTTGAAAGTTGTCGTGGGGGCATTTATTTCCGGCTCCCGAAACGATGATTCAACAAATCCAGCCTTCGGTTTGTGGTCCGACACGAGAGTCATTCCGCCTCGGAGAACACGGATCCCCTCCACGAGGTCATTGCCAGTGACATTCGTGTTCCGGTCAAATGCGGTCTGGCCTGCAAGGATATAAGCTTCTTGTCAGTTGCGCAAATGACAAGCCATCTGAGTCTTCAACTGCACGGCAAAGAGCCTCATCTTCCAAATGTGGATTGAACTTGACTGAAGTATTGGAACCGGAGTCGCCGATCCGGCGCGGGGAGTGCCACAACTCGGTCAAATCGGCCTGGACGTCGCAGGATTGCCGAATCTAGGACCGTCGGATCGTTAGCCGTTGCGACCACGATAACTCCATCCTGTGAATCAACCCCGTCAAGACAGTTCAGAAGTTGTTGTAAACTGACCTTGCACCGCACTCCGGATGAGGGCACTGCGCGGGAATGCGCGGTCAATATCTTCAATCACTACCAGCGAGGGCGCAGAGCCCGCCGCCATTCGGAACATTCTTTCCAAATGAGCATCATCGGTTTGTTCTTGGAACAACCTGATCGAATAACCATTCAAACCACTCGTGTTGAGCATGGCGCGGATGAGACTCGTCTTCCCATTGCCGGGTGGTCCATGGAGAAGATATCCTCTCCGAAAGGGCAAGCGGTTATTTCGGAACCACTCCTCGCGATCGAGAAAGGATTGAAAATCATTTCGCACGAGATTCAACACAGTCTCGCTTAAGACTAAATCATCCCAACCTGAAGTCCGGATGCTTCGAACGCCATCACCATACACGCACCAGCGAGACTCACGGCTGCGTGCAGTTATTTTCTGAATGAGGCGCAGAAACTTGGGTGCTACCTCTCGCCGGACAATCGCGCAGTCACAGACATCGCCTGGTTTCTCTACGGGTGTCACGGGGATGCCGGCAAGGATCACGGGCTGTGATAGGCCGCGAAGCCGAATCAAGGCAGGACAGTCTTCCCAGCGAACTTCCAGGACCTGCTTTCGATTTCTAAATAGCCCGCTGGAATTCTGAGCTGGGTAGATTCGAAATGCTGGGAAAATGTTGGGGGGAAGTTCGACGGATTCGGTAAGCTTCTTCAGTTTTTGCATCACCGCTGTCTGGAACCGAAGTAAGGGAACTTCGGAAAGAATTTGCCTCGAGGCTAGTTGCACGATAGGGAAGTCCAATTCCAACAGAACCGTTTCATCGATTCGACATTCCAGTTTGTGAGCAATCCATTCAGCATGTCGTTGAACGAACGCGCGGATTACGCTTTCCCTCGTGGCGAACTCAGTTACAGTCTGTTGAGGCATTGTGTCCATGATCCGTCCTTTGAAGGCAAATATCATTCCATGCGCGGAATTGAAGCGAGTTCCAATCTAAGCTCGGTGTTTCCGAATTCTTCGAGAGCGTCTTTCGCTAGCACAGGATTACGTTCATTCTGGCAGGTCCTCCAGGATATCCTCGATACCTTTCCAGGAGCGTTCCAAAGCGAAGGCCATTTCCTCGTACAGGGACGATGCTGATTCGTAGAAAGCGTGTTTTCGGTATGTCTTAGTATCCTTCAGAAGGTCAAGGAGGCGGCTGAGAGCCTCTCCCATATCTGCACAGCCATCGATGGCATCACTTTTCAAAGTGGTATCGCCCCACAAAGCCCCTCGCTGAGAAACGAAGATTGCTGGCACACGCGCCGGAGCACTGCTGACGTCTCTGAATCTTCGCGTCAAAACACACCTAGGCTGCCAGGGCAGACACACCTATCCCCGGTGTCGTTTTTTTGTTTTTCCGGAGCTACTCCGAGCGGAATGAGCTATGCGGGGCTTGCTATGCTGAACCTCATCCGCGCCTCAATACGGCCCGAGTCATTGATCTCAGGTGGGTCGTTAATTTCCTTTACCCAAGACCCATCCTCGACTGCATTAATATGGTTAGCCGAGGACCATTCACCACGTTCAACAATTCATTATACCACCGGGTAAGAGCGAGCATCTAGTAGTGGGGAAGTCCTTCATATTCAATTTCATAGTGGTGTGGGCGCCGGAAGGCTTATCAGCAACGACGTCGTGGTGGGCGGATACATGCTCTCAGTTCACGCCGCATGGAGTGTGATTTCACTCACTCTGGAGCTCGGTTTAAACCACGGCGCTCTATCCATACTTGTGTGAACGCGCGGAAATTGCCCCGCGCTTAGTTGAAACTTGAGACAGGAAGCAGCGGCTCTCGACCCGAACTCGGATAGAGTTCGGGTTGCAAACTCTACTTTGAGAGGAGAGCCGCTGTGAAGAAAACCTATCAGGGAAAGCAAAGCAAGTCCAAGCAGAAATTCGAAGTCATCGGCAAGGGCGAGATGGTGGTGGAAGTGCCGCTGCCAATGGTCGAGGTGTGGGAGGAGATGCAAGCCGAAGTCGAGCAGTTGACCGGAGAGGCCGGGCTGCGGGTCATTGGCGCGATTTTGGAAAACGAGGTGACTTGGCGCGTGGGGCCGTCGCATCGACCAGGGCCCGAGTCGGGTGCGGTGCGCTGGGGGAGTCAGCCTGGCTATGTAGTGTTTGCCGGGCGGAAAGTGGCCATCGAGCGACCAAGGGTGCGCACACGACAAGGTCAGGAAGTGGAACTGGACAGTTACACGCGCCTGCAGCACGACGGGCGGCGGCAGCGAGCGGTGCGGGAAGGAATCGTCGCGGGGCTGACGTCGCGCAACTATCGCCGAGCCGTGCAAAGCGTGGTGGAGGGTTACGGGATCGAGAAGTCCAGCGTGAGTCGGGAGTTTGTGGCAGCCAGCGCGGCGCAGTTGCAAGAACTGTGCGAGAAAAAACTGGAAGGTCTGGATCTGGTGGCGATCTTGATCGACGGGATTCAGCTTGGCAAGCAGGTGCTGGTGGTGGCGCTGGGCATCGAAAACAGCGGGGAAAAGCATGTCTTGGGGCTGTGGCAGGGCGCGACGGAAAACACCACGGTGGTAAAGGAACTGCTGGAGGACTTGGTGGCGCGTGGGTTGAGCACCGAGCGGCGCTATTTGTTCGTGATCGATGGAGCGAAAGCGCTGCGAGCGGGGGTCGAACGAGTGTTCGGCAGCCCGGCCGAAGTACAGCGCTGCCAGATTCACAAGCGGCGAAACGTGAAAGAGCATTTGCCAAAGGGGGCGCAAGCCGATACCGACCGGAGAATCCGCAATGCCTACGCGATGATCAACTACGCGGATGCCAAGGCGGAACTCGGGAAAATTTTCCGGCAACTGGAGCGCATCAACCCCAGCGCAGCGCACAGCCTGGAAGAAGGGCTGGAAGAAACGCTGACGGTGCACCGGCTGGGCGTGGGACGGTTGTTGCGGCAAACGCTGGCTTCGACCAATCCGATCGAGTCTTGCTTTTCGATTGTGGAAAAAGTGGCCCGCAACGTGAAACGCTGGCGGGCCGGGGACCACGCGTTGCGCTGGACAGCCACGGGGCTGCTGGAAGCAGAAAAGAAATTCCGGCGAGTGAAAGGCTATCGGGAACTGGATATGTTGCAGCGCAAACTGAATCCGTCATTGACTCAGCAGGAACAGGTCGCGTAAGGTGCTCGAAGTCGAGAGCCGCCGCTTTCAACTAAACCGGGGACAATTTCGGCAACAATTCCTTTGACGCCGCAACAGACTGGAGTATTGTTGCGCTTCCACCCGTTTTCCTGATTTGTTGATAATTCAACCGTCCAAGAAGTTCAAGTCGGAGGCTTTGACAAATATGATTATCGGCGACCGTTTGCGTGCCTTACGTGAACAAAAGAACTTTTCCCAAGGCGATATTGAGGAAAAGACGGGACTGCTCCGGTGTTACGTCTCACGGGTAGAAAACAACCACACCGTTCCTGCCGTCGAGACGCTTGAGAAATTCGCCCGCGCACTCGAAGTCCCGATGTACCAACTGTTCTATGAGGGCGAGGAGCCGCCCAAGCTGCCGAATCTGCCGAACCACAAAACCGGTGCCGACACGGCATGGGGTAACAATGGCAAAGATGCTCGAATGCTGGCGAAGTTCTGCAGGCTTTTCAGCCGCATAAAAGAAGCTGACCTAAAAACGTTGCTTTTCATGGCGCAGAAGATGGCGAAGCGGAAGGCGGTTTGATAGGGCGCCCCATCTACACTGCCTTCGCACCTTTGCACAGCTTGCAGAACCTATGACCACAGCGCTCGCAGACTTGTGTGAACTTGCGCGTCAGTCTTCCGCATTTGCAACATCGCAGGGTCACTTTTTATCTGTCTTCTTGACTATCTTCAATGCGGGCTTCATATGCTGTTCGGCTGCGTGCATATCTTTGGCATCGTAGGCTGCGAACAAAGCGTTAAATTTGTTGCGAGCAAGTTCAATAGCGTTCAACGTGTACTTCCTTTTTGATTTGAAATTAAATGCTGACCTAGAGTAACGGGGCCAGCACTGTATTGCATTTCTATTGTGCGCGGAGCGTTCTGAAGACCAAAGGGGTGACTTCGGACGGTGTTCAGACTAATACCAACGGAAAGCTCATCAGAACACTGTCTGGCCAATTAGGCGGCCATAGCCAAGCAGTGCCACTTACCGTCGATGGACTTTAATTGATGAACCTTGCCGTCATCGGTATAGAGGAAATAGTTTCCGTCAGGGACTCGCCCGGCA
Source organism: Terriglobia bacterium (assembly GCA_963779275.1). GTDB lineage: Bacteria > Acidobacteriota > Terriglobia > Acidiferrales > UBA7541 > Palsa-360. The sequence continues at coordinate 466,469 of CAVZXL010000006.1, read as the reverse complement.
TCAGGGAAACGCACTGAGCACTTGGCCCACTGCATTTGTGGCACTCCCCGGCCTCGTTGAAAAGCCTCCCCTACAATGCGCATTCCGTAGCGGACTTGGTATGCAATACCGGTTAGTCGTGTTGGTACCAACCGCCCACGTCCCATTATTTGTCTGGAAGCAACTCTTTAGTTAGATGCGGACTGAGTCCCCAGGTCGCAGGGTAAGATCAAAAATGCAGTTTGGATATCACAGCCCCAACTTGGCTGCCCCAAATTGTAGCTCATGGATAAAACGCACTATTTGTGGCCTTAGCTGAGACCTGCTGATTGGAAGAACTCCACGTCGGAAAGCAATTTCGTAACTTGTTCGATGGATTGAATGCTGCAATCTACGCACACATCTACGTCAGTATCCCATGGCAATTCGAACCATTCCCCGCAGACAGTGCAAATGAGGAGTGATAAATCAGGTGTTCGTCCAACGTATCTCATCTTGTCACCGTCTGTACGCCGAGATGAACAGGAAAAGAGCAGCGGCCAGTGGTGGGCGCACTCAAACCGGGGTGGTGGTCGGTGCGTCGAAAGTCGGTATACTGCTCTATCGGCTTCGCCTCTCTGACCGCTGCCAGAGATGGATGGTTTTCAGCGGATGCGTTGGGGAAGTCCTTAAGAACCGCATCAATAGCCACGGCCCCAAACCGTGGCGTCCATCCATCATCCGTGCGAACTTTACGATGGCAGCCATGCAGGCGTAGTGACCGGCGTCATACATCGATGTGACCGCTGGCACCCGTAGGCTAGCCGCACGGATATTGGACGGACTTGAGACGATGCTAAGAACACTGCATTTCCGCGGTCATCGCGATAGCACCGACTGGCCACGTCTTCCGGGTTTTTGCTAGAACCATACTTATCGTAGCAGTTTTGTGACGCGTGTCTAATGGCATGAATAACGACGCAGCTACATCTTAGCTAACTTGCGTCGTATATCTTCGTCTCGTTGAGCCAGGCAGTCTCGGAATTGCATCATTATGGTTTTATTGAGGAAATCTTTCTCAGGTTTTCTTATTGTCTTCTCAAGTGCCTCCGTAAAGCAGTTCACAATCTCACCGAAAACAAATGTGAATTTGGGCCCATCCAGATTCAACTCATCGCATCTCGCGCGGGTGTGGGACTCGACCAGCTGCCCGAAAAGCGCCTGAAGTGCTCTTATCTGTCGCATATATGAATTCATTTGTGACCTTGGACCGCACCTTGCGATCGATGACTGCATTACTACGATGGTACGTGCAATCTCATAGGTGATGAGGTGAGCTATTTCGCCGACTGGAGAGTTGACATCTCTTATGCGGTCTATAATCTCCGGCATCACAGACGGGAATTTGGGTGTGTCGTCGATGGCCGCAGCTGCGGGGAAATGAAATGCCTCTATTGTTGAGTGAATCATTTAGTGAGTTCGTCTTTCTTAGCTCACTTTGCCGACTTGAGAAAGTAGGTCCCGCAAAGATTTGCTATAAATTGTGAGTACGCAGCGGCTGAATGCCCATGACATCCATCTTCCGTCATGTTATCTGCGGCGTCTTCATCACCCGCAGGCATATGTGCTTATAAATATAATATGAGTGATGTATGTACTGAATGGACATCTAGTCGGTGCGGGTAGTTGTCTTCAAGTGTTCTGCTTGATATCGTTTTCATTGGACCCTGTTAGCCGGGTTCTATTTGGGGGGCAATGCCGACCCTCATCGGCAGGGCAGGCCAAAGGCCGAAGCGCCGCGAAGATGGAAATCTCAGCTTGAAAGTTGCCGTTGACGCGGTTCTTGCCTCTGGCGCTTTCCTGAAGGTGGACTATCTTGGAGCAAACTCCGAACCGCAAGACGTGTGGTGCTGTCTTTAAGAATGGAATGATCGAGCTTGTGGCAGACCATGGCGGTCAATTCAATCTTCTATTGTGGAAGGAACAAAACGCTTACATTAAACCTTACGTGCAGATAGACCAGAAAATAGAATTAGGCTCTGAGGCTGAACTCCAGAAAATCACGTATGAACCCCAGGACCTGGATCCCACATTTCGGCGAGCTATCCGATTTCCATCTCGTGCCGATTCATTTGGATCAACGAGCCAGCTACTGGACGAGATCTGCGGGATCGTCAAAAAGTATACAAATTTGGCAGACAATTATGTCTTGCTTGCTGCCCATTCGGTGCTCGCAAGCTGGTTTATGGACGCCACCAATTTTCCAGTGGCACTTGTCATCAGTGGTCCCCCGGGGCCTCAAGGCCAGCGTCTTTTCCACGTCTTGTCTTGCTTTTACCGACATGCTTTGTTGCTGAGTGAGATCAGCCTTGTTTCACTTTGCTCGCTACCAATGGACTTCTCACCCTCTCTTTTCATTGAACGATGTGATTATAGTCCGCAATTCCTAAGAATTATTCGAGCCACCCGTACCCAAGGATATATTCCGGCGAGAGGTAAACTTGTCTCGACACGTTGCGCGACGGTGATTTGTAGTGAAGAGCTCCCGAATAGTGCGATACTAGGTTGGAATGCAGTTGAAATTCCAGTGACAGATAGTCCTACTCCGCTAGAAGTCTTAGGCCAAGATGCTCAGCAAAAAATTGCTGATGAATTCCAGTCAAAACTCCTTATGTACCGGCTGCAAAACTATACGCAAGTAATGAACTCGACATTTGACGCAACTCCGTTGACATCCGTTGTGAATGAATTGGCCCGCTGTCTGGGTGCGTGTGTGGTGGGTGATTCGGTCCGGCAGGCGAATGTAATTCAGCTCCTGAAGAAGAAGGATGAACAGTTTATAGAGGATTCCTCCTGGGATATGCAGGAGATTGTATCGGAAGCATTGCTCGCACTATGCCATAAGAAGAAGCAATCCATCCACGCGGGAGAAGTAGCGGCTGTGGCCAATTCGATTCTTGAAAGCCGAGGTGAATGGTTTGTGATTTCGGCGCGTGCGATGGGAAACAAACTTCGCGATCTAGAATTCATGCCGCGTCGGATCGATTCCGGGGGGAGGGGTATTCTGCTTACAGCGGAAGTCCGAAAGCGAATCCACCGATTGGCTTGTGAGAACAAGTTGCAGCTTCAGCGTGGAGAAACAAATCAGTGCGCCGACTGTAATGCATTGATAACGGAAGCATACGCTGGGGAGGAAAGCGAATACGAAGAACCCACTGAAAAGGACCGTGAAGATTGTGAATCGCGATTTCCCCGGCGCTACAATCCGCCCGAATGAGTGATTCGTGCACGCCGTGCACGTTGAGCACGTAGTGCACGTTGAATTGAAATGGAATGAGATGTACTAATCGGAAGTATTCTAGGCTCATTTTTTCGCAGTTGGTGATGGCTGGCTTTTCGGGTGGAACAGAAGAGGTTGTCTGGTAAATTGTATCGCTAGATCGGCGGACCGGTATATATCTTAAGTTGCAACTATATATAAAGTATATCTATGGTGCGGATTGCAATGTCGGCCCCCTTCTTTGTGGTAGGCTGGCGTCCTGCGATGGTGACGCGGGCGTAGCGTCGATCCGGGCAAGGCTTCGAATAGCCTTGCCACAAGTTATAACTCATAATTCCAAAAGAAGACTTTCTTTTCGAGATCACTTATAGGATTCATCTCGAAAGCGCAGACCAATCGCCTAGACTCCGCCTCAAATAATTTCTTATAACGCGGAAAGCTGTCCCACGATGGATGGCGTGTTTGATCAGAACATTCGTGGGGATTTGCCTTTTCTTGTCTACTTTCGGTCATTTTCCGGCCTGTACTTCCGCAAGAAAGAGTGCGTCCTTTCACTGGACTCACGACCAGTAGATTGCCCATCGGCTCAGAATCTAATGTACACACCGTGAAGTGATTCCACTCGGCCGCATGACTTCGTGAGTAAGGGGATCCCGAAGCAATTGTTTGCGTCGGCTGTGCGAATTCGACTCCGCGAACTACCCAGCTAAATTCCGCCTGAGGGGGTATTCCAGTGAGACGAGGTCGTCCCGCGTTATTTTTTCTTTTTTTCGGTATTCTCACCGTGCTTATTTTTATTGGCGCGCAATTCCAAGCGCCCGTGGCCTTCGCGCTTCCTTCCTTCACATCGAGCAGCGTCACCTCTCCTGCCACTAACACCTGCGCCGGTTGTCATAGCGGGTCCGCTCTTTCCGGCGGCGGCGCAACAATCACATTTCCCTCCGGCACAACCTATACGCCAGGGGTGGCGCAAACCTTAACGGTTAAGGTTACCGATCCCACGCACGCCATCTTCTCGTTTATCCTCACCGCGCGCCTGGCCAGCAACGTTTCCACCCAGGCCGGAGCGTTCACGGCTGGCACCGGTAGTACCGTCGCCGGAATGGACATCGAAGCCAGCAGTTTTTCCTCATCAACGTGGTCCTTTACCTGGACTCCTCCCGCTACCAATGCAGGCAACGTTACTTTCTTCCTGACCGGCCTCGCCGCCGGCAGTCCGGGCACAACAACCAGCGGCAACGGCATCTACCAGTCGCAATTCACGTTGACCAGCGCGAGCGTGGCGCCAACGCCTGATTTCAGCCTCTCGGCAACCGCCGCGACGCTCTCGACAGGAAGCACCGGAACCAGCACCCTCACCGTCACTCCCGCAAACGGTTTTTCCGGCGCCATCGCTCTTTCCGCTTCCGGCCTGCCGAGCGGCGTCACCTTCAGTCCTTCCAGCATCACCGGCACTTCCACGCTGACGCTTACTGCCACCAGCGCGGCCGCCACTGGAACTTTCCCAGTCACCCTCACCGGAACCTCCGGCAGCCTAACCCACACCGCATCCATGAACGTAACCGTGAACGCGGCTGCCGTCCCCAATTTCACTCTTTCGGCCTCGCCAAACAGTCTCACCATCGCGCAGGGCGCGAGTGCCACCAGCACGATCTCCACAACTCCGCAAAACGGATTCACTGGAAGCGTGGCCCTGTCTGCGTCCGGCCTGCCCTCCGGCGTCTCCGCATCGTTCGCCGGCAATAAACTCACGCTTTCCGCCAGCAGCGCGGCCGTGGCCGGAACCTCCACGGTCACGATCACGGGAACCTCCGGTAGCCTGACTCACACGACGACCGTTAGTCTCACGGTCACTGCCGCAGCAGCACCCAACTTCACACTCTCGGCCTCTCCCGGCAGCCTGACCATTTCACCGGGCTCCAGCGGTACGAGCACGATTACCATCGCTCCATCCGGCGGCTTTAGCCCCGCCACGGTGAGCTTCGCGCCCCCTGGTTTGCCGGCCGGAGTCACGGCATCCTTCAGTCCCATTAGCAGCGCGGGAACCAGCACGCTCACGCTTTCCGCCAGCAGCACTGCAGCCAGTCTAACCGTTGGATTAACCATCACCGGAACTTCCGGCAGCCTGACTCATACGACCAACGTGAGTCTCACGGTGGGCGCGGCAACCGGCACCAGTCCGTTGACCGTGACGCCGTCGCTGCTCACGTTCAACGCGCAAATCGGCGGCGCGATTCCACCCTCGCAAAATCTCACGCTCGCCTCCAGCAGTGGCCCGCTTGCCTACACGACCACAGCTTCCGGCGGCGCATGGCTCACGGAGACCCCCGCTTCCGGCACCGCTCCGGGAACGATCGCGGTTTCCGTGAATCCGGCCGGCCTGTCCGCGGGAAGGTTTTCCGGCACAATTCACGTCACCGCAACGGGCGGAAGCACAACAAGCATCCCCATAACCCTGAACGTCACTTCACTTCGCGGTTGCGATGACGATTGCGGCGCCGGCGGAACCACGCCGCACGCCGCGCCCTTCCTCGTCGACCCCACATTCTCCAGAACCCTCGCAGCCGTCTGGGTAAATTGGCTGGGCCTTCCCACCGGCACATCCACGAATACCGGTGACCCGGGCCTAGTGCTCTCGAAGGCTGCCACGGCGCCTTCGGGCACAGAGGCAGGCGCCATCATCCGCAACGTCGATGCATCGCTCACCGAACTTGGCTACGACTACCGCGTGGGCGGCCAGTGCACTGCAACCTCGCCTCGCTTTGTGATCGTAACCACGCTCGGAGCGACGCACACCCTCGCAGGCTGCACGAAGGGCACAACCACCGCCGCACCGGCCGTAGGATGGAATCGCGTGCGGTTCAACCTGACCGATCCGGCCATTCAATCCTCTCCGACTCTTGTTCCCGGAGACGTGGCCTCCACCATAACGCTGATCATGGATGTGCCGGCCAGCGCGGACCCGGCTTCCGCCGGCGGCCTCGTCGTGGTCGGCAACATCGACGTGAACGGCACGCTCGTCGGAAAGTAGCTTCCGTCGTCGTCGGCTCACGGATCGAAAATGGTAATCGTCAAATCCGGGCCGGCTTGCCAGCATTCGAGTGGCAGTCCGGCCCGGATTTTTATGCTGCGATGGGTCGTGCAGATTTACACTTCTGTGAGAGCCGTGAAAGTTCTATTCAAACGGCTGAATCCTTACGATGCGTCCCGTGCTGTAATCGGCGTACCACACCGTGGTCGGCGTGGTGGTCTTATCCACCCAGAGCGCGCGCGAGTGCGCATACGGCTCCGGCATCGCATATTGCGTCCACTGGCTGGTCTTCGGATTGAACCGCAAAAAATACCGGCCGTGCAATTCGCCGGCCCACACTTCGCCGTTCTTGTCCGCCTCGGCCGAATACAAATCGTTATAGGGCTCCATCGGCCCGGGAGGCGTAAATTCGCGGATGCGCTTAGCCTCGGCATCCAACTCAACGATCGTTCCGTTTTCCCCGCCGAACCACGCGTTTCCGAAAGAATCGAATCCGCCCCGCCGAGCGGCCGAAGCCCTGTATCCGGAATCCAGATTCAGCATCTTCCCGGTGCGAATATCCAGCAGTTCCGCCGAATTTCCATTCGGCCCGGAAATCGCTCCTCCGGCCCAGTAATTTCCGTCCTGCGAAATGATGCCGTCGTAACTGAAGGGCACCTTCATCGGAAACTTCTGCACGATTTTCCCGGTCGCGGGATCGATCTTTTCGGCGCTGTATCCGCCGCCCATGCTGGCCCATACAAATCCGTCCGGGGTGAGATCGAAATCCGCCATGCCCGCCGAATTGATCGGGAAAGGCGCCTCCACGAACACTTCCTTCATCTGTCCGGATTTCGGATCGAGCTTCAGCAGCTTGTGCGACCACGGTTCCGACAACAATACTTCTCCATTTTTCCCCACATACACATGGTGCGTGCCCGGCTGCCCGCCCTCGGTCAGCGGAGTCTGGTATTCCGTGACGATGCCCGTGTGCGTGTCCAGTTTCCCGAAGTAGCGGTTCAGATGGCTCGTGTACCAGACGTTGCCTTTTGAGTCCCCATACACGTCGTGCGCGCTTTGCATCGACCGTGGCAGCTCGAATTCCGTGATCACCACGCGATTCGATTCTCCCGTGAGCCGTGGAAACGCCCGCAACGGGCCATCTGTGGCGTCCGGCCCGCGGACCTTGGCCAGCCAATTGATCAGGATCTGATCGACGGCCGACTGCGCCGGAGTAACCGGCTCGAGCGGATCGTTAATCAGTGGTCCGCCGCCCCGGTGCAGCATCCGCGAAACCAGCGTCGCCCAGCTGCGCCGGTCATACCGGTTCTTGAAAATCTGCTGGAACGAGTGGCACCCCAGCGCGCATGTCTGGTGCAGCGCATCTTTTTCCTCGGTCGTCCCCGGAAGATTCCACAGCAGCTCATCGCCGCTCAGTTGCGCTTCGATTTCCGGCGTGGCCGGCAGCATCTGGCTCTTGGTAATCCGCTCCAGCACGATGTCATCCAATTTGGTGGCGCCGTCAATGCGCACCGCGTCGCGCGCATACGGCTTGAATTCCAGCGGATTCGCGATGCGCAAGGTATACGCGGCGCCGTCCGGCATCCTTGGAAATTCATAATTCCCATTTTCATCCGTGTAGACTGTCGTCCGCACGCCGCTCGGCGCGATAAGCTGCACCATAATGCCCTCGGGCGAGTCCCCGCTCGCCACTCGCACCGTCCCTTTCGCTCCTCCGGAAAGTCCTGTGGGCACATTCCATTTGTTGGTTTCCGCGCGGTACCTCGGATTGGCGGGAAGAGATTCGCCCTCGACGCAGCATTTTCCGCTGTGCAGATAACTGACCACGTCGGCCACGTCGGCGTCTGACAACGTGGTGCCAAACGACGGCATCCCCGGCCCGCCCTTCTTGATATGCGCCGCCACGGTCTCATCGTTGACGGCCACGCCCGTAATCAGAGTCGACATCTGAAACAAGCCTTCCAGTTGCGGAGCTGCCTGCTGGTATTTGTTGTGGCACGCCCAGCATTTGTGCCAGTAAATATCTTCGCCGCGCGCCGCGCCGCTGTCCGCCACCTCCAGGTAGTGATCGATTTTGTAAGAGAGCTGAAGATCGTCGCGACCCGTGTTGGCAGCCGCGTCGCCGGCCGCCGCGCCGGGCTTCCGCGCCGCCGCGGCCGGATAAACCCCGCAGAAGGCAAACAAAACAATCGCCGCCAGGGCGCCCTGCATGGTATGACTTCGGCTCATTCTCACTTCGTCCTCCGGTAATTCGGGATCCCGTTTGGCGCGCCTGTTTGCATCGACCCGTCGAGCGCGGGAGCTCATCTTGGTTTCACGCTCCGTGCAATTCTACACCATTATTTCAGGCCTCCACGCCGCACGATTGCCGCGTTGCGACCCGAGGTTTTCCAATGGCGCTCCGTGCGGTAGGATGTTCCTGCTTTTCGGAGCAAAATCGGCGTGCAGCCCGCGCCGCGCGCCATGCACGGCGACGGAAGGGAAGTATCGAAAATTGCCTAGAAATAAAATTGCATCGGACCTTCAAGCATGACCATTCGCCGATACGAGCCCGTCGATTCGGGCGTGACTCCACGTTTTGCCGGCCACTCGACCTTCATGCGCCTTCCCGTAGTCACCGATCCGCGCGAAGTGGACATCGCCATTGCCGGAGTCCCCTGGGACGGCGGCACCACCAACCGCCCAGGTCCTCGCCATGGCCCGCGTCAAGTCCGCGAAATGTCCAGCCTGATCAAGCGCGTTCATTCGGTCACCAAAATCTCGCCCTATGAATTGTGCCGCGTGGCCGACGTCGGCGACGCCCCGGTAAATCCGATTGACCTGAACCGGTCGCTGGAAAGCATCCACACTTTTTTCAAGCAGCTTGTGGACGCCGGCGCCGTTCCCTTATCGATTGGAGGCGATCATCTGTGTTCGCTGCCGATCCTGAGAGCCGTCGCGGCCAAAGGCCCCGTAGGGATGATTCATTTTGACGCGCACTCTGATACGGTCGACACCTATTTCGGAGGCTTGAAATACACGCACGGCACGCCGTTCCGCAGGGCCGTTGAGGAAAATCTTCTGGACCCCAAACGCGTGGTGCAGATCGGAATCCGCGGATCGACTTATTCCGCCGAGGAGCGCGACTGGCCGCTCGCGCAGGGCATGCGCATCATCCCGATCGAGGAGTTTGAAGACCTTGGCGTGGACGCCGTGATCCGCGAAGCGCGCCGCGTCGCCGGAGAGGGTCCCACCTACATCAGCTTCGATATCGACGCCCTCGACCCCGCGTTCGCACCCGGCACCGGAACCCCCGAATTTGCCGGCCTGACCTCGCGCGAGGTCCTTCGCCTGCTTCGCGGCTTGCGCCACTTGAATCTGGTAGGCGCGGACATGGTCGAAGTCTCGCCCCCCTTCGACCCATCCGGAGGCACAGCCCTGGCCGGAGCCAACATCGCTTTCGAGCTGCTCTGCCTTCTGGCGGAATCGTTCGCCGCACGAAAGAGTAGCTCGTTTCCGAAAAATGTCGAAAATCCCTCGTCCGCTGAGCGCATCTTGTGGCGGGCGTGGTGGGGCGCCAACGTCCCGCCGGCGTTTCGTTGATCTGCACCCGTGGGCGACAGTGTCGCAGCCGCGCACGGCGGCGTTTCTCACCATACCATACCCGCCGCCCGCAGTGCGCTACAATGTCGTCCCTCGCTCTCTGGAAAAATGAATGAAAAAGCTATATCCGCCGTGGTTCTCGCGATATTCTCCCCTAGCGCTGCCCATGTGCTCGCGCACCAGCGTTTCCAATTGGCGGCAAATTTCCTCATACAGCGCGGCGCCGATCTCCGCGGACGAATTCGAAGTGCTCCCCAGCACGCCGCGATTGGAAACCCGCGAAGGCGCAACCGGAAATAAATAAATTCCCGCCCGCGGAGGCGCCGCATTATCCACGCGCGCCGGCCCCACAAGATCTTTTCGGAGGTGCAGCAGCAGGGAAGTTTCGCAGGCGCTCGCGTGTTCCGCGTGCCACCCGGGAAATTTCCCGCCAAACAGTTTATCCAGCACCGCGTCCGGCACCAGGCTCCACCAGCTCAGCGCGATTACCTTCGCTCCCTCCAGCTTTCCTTCCTCGCGGCAAAGTTCCAGCGCCTCAAACAGAAAACTTTCATTTTCGTAGTGCCCGTTGAGAACCACAATCGAGCGAAACCCCGACGCGAGGTACCCGCCGATCACATCCTTTACGTATTCCGTCAGCACGCTCCCGCGAACATGCACCGTCCCGGCCAGGTCCGGACTCCCTCCGCTCTGCGGCAACGATCGCGCCCCGTAACAAATCGCCGGCGCCACAAATCCGTTCACCCGCTGCGCCAGCAGCCCCGCCACGCGCACGGGAATTTCCGTGTCCACGGTCAGCGGCAGGTGCGGCCCATGTTGCTCCACCGAGCCCACCGGCAAAATCAAAATTCCCTTGCCGCCCGCCTCGCGAACCGTTTCACTGGTAAGTTTTTCGAAGTCGGCCATGCACTCCTCATGCGCAAGGATTTCAAATAGAGAAATACGCCGTCATTCCGAGGCGCGCTTTTCGCCGAGGAATCCCTCTTCGATGCGACCCGTGAACCCAAAATATTCAATTTTCAATCCCCAATCTCAAATCTCCGGTCCTCTGATAGGTGATCGGGGGATGCAACTTCACGCCTTGGTCGCCCGCGTAATCAAATAATCCTGCCGCAGAATATTATCCTCAAAATATTCCGCCGCAATCGCGTCATACCGCCCGCGAAACTCGGCCAGCTTCTGCCGGGTCGCTCGCCGACAATTCCGCGACCAGCCGCACCATGGGCCCTGCCGCCCGCTCGCTCACCGCCCGGTGGTGCGCCGGGCTGAGCGCGAACACCTGCATCACCGCGCGATCGAACAAAATATCCTTCACCGCCTCGCCCAGCCTTTGCCGCACGATATTCGGGTCGCCCCATTGCGGCGGCGGCGCAACGCCCGGCGGCGGAGGCGGCATATAGCTGGACGTCAGCGCGAACATGCGGCCCACAAAAAGTTCCGGCGGCCAGGTGGAAAATGCAATGGTCCCTCCAGGCTTCAGCACGCGCAGCATCTCGGCGATGGCAACTTCCGGCCGCGGAGCGAAGATGTGCCCGAACTGGCTCATGACCACGTCAAACGCCGCGTCCGCGAACGGCAGCTTCTCCACGTCGCCTTCGTGCCAGTCGATTTCGAGATTCGCGATGCGCGCATTTTCCCGCGCCCGCTGCAGCAGTTCCGGCGTCAGATCCAGCCCGGTCACTCGCGCGCCCAGCCCGCGCCGCCGTCACCGACACCACGCCCGTGCCGCAGCACACGTCCAGCACGTTTTGTCCCGCCCGCACCCCCGCGCGCTTCACCAGCCGCGCCGCGCACGGAGTCGTCTGCATTTCCAGCGGAGCGAAATGCGCCCACCCTTTTTTCTGTGCCGCTTTGAAGGACTCGAATGGATCCATGAATTTCTCCTCGTAGTACAGGCCCTTGAGTATATCCAGCGAAGCCCCACTGTGAAAGGCTGCCCGTTTCAGCGTCACCGAGCTTGCCTCGCCCATCGCCGAGTCTGCTATAGTTCCGTGTGCGACCCGTTTCCCAAGCCCACAGGAGCGAGGTATTCCATGGTTTCCGAAAACAACGTGAGATTGTTCTCCCGGCGCCAGATGCTGCGGACAGCCGGAATGTTCGCCGGCGGATCCCTGCTGGCGCAACTTTTCCCCGGGTCCCTCGCCGCGGCATTCCCGCAGCAGGCCGCCGCGGCCCCGCCGGACACCGTGGTCATGGCCCGCGCTCGATTCGCCAACGTTCCGATCGAGCCCACGAAACTTTCCGACACGCTCACGCTGCTCACCGGACCCGGCGGAAACGTAGTCGTCTCGAACGGACCAGACGGCAAGCTTCTCATCGATACCTTCACCCAGCTCGCCTGGGACCGCTTCAAGAAAACTCTCGACGACATGGGCAAGGCCCCGCTGAAATTCGCCATCGACACGCACTGGCATTGGGACCATACCGACAACAACATCAACGTGCACGCCGCCGGCGCGACCTTGATCGCCCAGGAAAACACGCGCAAACGCTTGTCCGAAACCCACCTGCTCGACGTTCTGAATCTGCAGCTGGAGCCCTCACCCGCCGACGCCCTCCCGGCGCACACGTTCAAGGAATCCTACCAAATGCATTTCAACGGCGAGCACCTGACGCTCGGCCACATGTCCCCGGCGCACACCGATTCCGACATCTACGTCCATTTCCAGAAAGCGAATGTCCTGCACATGGGCGACGTTTTTTTTAACGGCACCTACTGCTACATCGACGGCGGGACCGGCGGCAGTATCGGCGGCATGATCGCCGGAGCCACGCGCATGTTGGCCATGGTCGATAACGACACCAAGATCGTTCCCGGCCACGGCCCGCTCGGCAATAAATCCGACCTCACGAAATTCCGGGACATGATGCGCACCGCGCGCGACCGCGTGCAGAAACTGAAATCCGCAAAGAAAACGTTGCCCGAAGCCATCGCCGCCAAGCCTTTTGACGACCTGGACCCGGTCTGGGGCAAGGGCCTGATAAAGGGCGACACTTTCGTTCACCTCGTCTACACCACGCTCTGACCCATCGGCTCGCCCGGAGCATTCAGCCGGCAACTTGTTCGCGCGCGCTGCCATCCTAGTGAGGGATGGGCAGCGCGCGCATCGAAGATTTCCCGCCTTCACCCCGAGGTTCCTTGGCGCCCGTCATTGGCCTGTGCCCTTGCGTTGCAGTCACGGCACAGCACGCCAGGGTCTTTGCATCCATCAGTCACTTTGGTGAGAAAATATGGTCATGAATAATCTCGTGGGCTTGCTCATCGCCCTCATTATTACGGTTATCTTCGTCCGCAGATATTTGAATGCGCAGAAGAAGATGCACGAGATGGCCAAACAGGCCGCGCAAAAAGGAAAATTGCGCTCCGACGGCCCTCAGGCGCAGCATCCTCACATCGACACCACCTACTGCATCGGCTGCGCCACCTGCACCACGGTTTGTCCCGAGGGCGACGTCCTGGCCATGCTCGCCGGGCAAGCCGTAATCGTCAACGGCTACAAGTGCATCGGCCACAGCCTGTGCGCGGAAGTTTGCCCGGTGGGCGCCATCACCATGGTCATGTCCAGCCCCAGCATGGGCCGCGACATGCCCCAGCTCACTCCGCAATATGAAACCAGCGTTTCCAACATGTACATCGTCGGCGAACTTGGCGGCCTGGCCTTGATCAAGAACGCCATCAATCAGGGACGCGATTGCCTCGATACCATCGCGGCGAAACTTCCTCGCCTTCGCAGCCCCAAAATTCCGCCCGACGTGCTCGATGTCCTGATCGTCGGCGCGGGTCCCGGAGGCATCAGCGCGTCGCTGCGGGCCATCGAGAAGAAGCTGAAATATCTGACCCTGGACGAAGGCGAAATCGGCGGCACCGTCTCCAAATATCCGCGCCAGAAACTTGTGCTGACCAGCCCGGTGGAACTCCCCATCTACGGAAAATTCAAGAAGACCGAGCTTTCCAAGGAAGACCTGCTCGCGATCTGGGCCGAAGTCCTGGGCAAAGTCGATTTCAAATTCCGCCAGGGCGAAAAAGTAATCGACATAAAAAAGGGCGAGGACGGAATCTTTACCGTCACCACTCCCAAATCCGAATATCGCGCACTCTCCGTGGTCCTGGCGCTGGGCAAGGGCGGCAGCCCGCGCAAACTCGGCGTCAAGGGAGAGGAATTGCCCAAGGTGATGTACCGCCTGATCGAAGCCGACCACTACGTGAACAAAAATATCCTCGTGGTAGGCGGAGGCGACAGCGCCATCGAAGCCGCCATGGGCCTGGCCCACCAGGTCGGCAACAAGGTCACGCTCTCCTACCGCAAGGAAGCGTTCACGCGCCTGAAAGACCGCAACGAAAAGCGCGTGGCCGAAAATGCGCGCACCGGAAAATTGAAAATCGTTTTCAATTCCATACCCGTCGAATTCAAGGAAAAATCCGTCCTGCTCGAAGTGAATGGCGCGGTCCAGGAAATTCCCAACGATTACGTATGGATCTTTGCCGGCGGCGAACCTCCCACGGCCTTCCTCAAGAAAGTCGGCATCCAGATAGGCTTGCGCGACATGACCTCGGAAAGCAGCACCGAAGCCAAGCAATCCGTCCTCGCGCACCAGTAGCACAAGCGCTCTTGCCTGTGTGGTTTACTAGCCCGCACCCGCGTCACCCTGTAACCGCGTCCCCAAAAATCGCACAGCCAAGAGTGCCTATGCTACCCAATCCCTGTGGTACGATCCCCTACGGTCATCATCCGCCGCAATCCCGCGCCGCTCACCGCATGATTTTCCGTTTTCGAAGCGGCGCGATTGCTCTCGATCGGGAAATCGCCCTTTATGCGCCCTTCGCAGATTCGCAACTTGATCGTATTCTCCGCCCTGATCGCCTTTCTTCTCTGGGCCTCCGGCACGCTCGCCGATTTCGTTATCGAATACAACTGGTGGAAGGAACTCGGCCAGGTGAGCACTTGGGTCGGAATGCTCTGGTACAGCATCGCGCCTGCGGCCGCCGGATCGCTGGTGGCCTTCGTTGCCCTTTGGGTCGCTCACGCGCGCGGCCTTCACTTCGCCGGGATTCGCCGTCAGGATTATCGCCTCTACTCGCGGTTGGTTCCGGTCGGGCTGGCCGTCGTCGCCGTTCTGTTTTCCAACGGATCGATCGACTACTGGACGGTGATGCGCTATTTCGGTTCGCGCGGCATGTCCGCGCCGGCCGGCGCCTGGAAAGATCAGGTCTTCTCGCGCCCCCTGCCGTTTTATCTGTTCGATCTTCCGTTCTACAGCCAGGTCCTTGGATTTGCGTTTTTTCTGGCCATCCTTTGCGCGCTGCTTTTCTGGGCCACCGCGCGCGGCTGGCAACTGGCCGAACGTTTTCGCTACGGCCAGCTGATGGACGAACGCGGCAAGACGCTCGTGCTCGGGCCGGGCACTTTGCTTCTCCCGGGCGCATCCCGCGCCGGCTTCACGCGCATCCTCGGCGTGATCCTGCTCGCCGGTTTTGCCGCCTGGATTTACCTGGGCAATTACGAACTGCTGCTGAACGGGCACGCCTTCATGACCGGCGCGGACTACGTCGACGAAAAAGTCACCCTGCCCCTGCGCTGGCTCCTGATTTTCGTCACGCTGGGCGCGCTCCCTCTGGTCTGGATCCGCAGATACAAGCAAGCCGTCATCCTCGTCTCCGGCTTTTTTGTTTTGCAACTGGCGGTGCCCGGAATCGTGCAGGCCGTTTACGTCCGCCCCAATGAAATTTCCATCGAGCGCCCCTACATCGAGCGCCACATCGAAGCGACTTCGATGGCGTTCGGCCTGGACCGCAACTCGAAGGAAACTCCGTTCCCTGCAACCGGGCAGGGAACCGTGAACCCGGTGCAGGACGCCACGCTGCTCGACAACGTCCGCCTCTGGGACCTTCGCGCCTACGATTCCACCATCACCCAGATCCAGGCCCTGCGTCCGTATTACACATTTCCCACCACGGACGTGGACCGCTACTTTCCCAACGGACACATCAAGCAAGTTCTGCTCTCACCGCGCGAGATTGACGTCACCCAGCTGTCCGCCGAGGCCAGCCAGAGCTGGATCAACCCGCATTTTATTTATACCCACGGTTTCGGCGCCGTCCTTTCCGAAGTCAACAAGATCACTCCCGACGGCCTTCCGGTCCTGCTGATCGAAAACGCACCCCCGGAAATCAAGGCGCCCGGCTTTCAACTCACGCGCCCGGAAATTTATTTCGGCGACAAAACGCAGGATCCCGTGTTCGTCCATACCGCGCGCGAGGAATTCGATTATCCCTCCGGCGACCAGAACAAATATTCCACCTATCAGGGCTCCGGAGGTTTTCCCGTCGGCTCTTTCCTGGTCAAGCTGGCCGCGGCCATTTCCCAGGGCGAGCCCAACATCGTTTTCACCGGCTATCTTACCGGCGAGAGCCGCATGATGATTCACAGAAAAGTCGAGGACCGCTTGCAGCATCTGGCGGGATTCCTGCAGTGGGATCAGGACCCTTACCTGGTCATCACCGATGACGGCCGCTTGGTCTGGATGGTGGACGGCTACACCACGTCGCTCTCGCACCCGTATTCCGCAACCTTGCCGGTGGCAGGCCTCGAGGACGGCGCAAACTATATTCGCAACGCCGTGAAGGCCACGGTGGACGCCTACACGGGAAAAGTTTCGCTGTACGTCTACGATCCCAGCGATCCGATCATCCAGGCCTACCAGCGCCTGTTTCCAAATTTGTTCCTTGCGTATTCCGAAATGCCCGCCGACCTGCGCCGCCATGCCCGCTATCCCGAGGCGCTCTTCACCGCGCAGGCGCAGGCCTACCGCAGCTTTCACATGCGCGATCCCCAGGTCTTTTACAATAAGGAAGACATCTGGGACATCGCCCGCAATCTGGTCAGCCAGTCCGGGCAGCCGGAGTCGATGCAGCCCACCTACGTCGTGGCGACTTTGCCCGGAGAAAAAGAGCCGGAATTCCTGCTGATTCTTCCGTTCACCCCGCGCGCAAAAGATAATCTGATCGGCTGGATGGCCGCGCGCTGCGACGGCGACCACCTGGGCGAGTTGATTTTCTATCAGCTTTCCAAACAGCAATTGATGTACGGCCCCATGCAGATCGATTCGCGCATCGACCAGGATCAGAACATCGCAAAGGACCTCACGCTCTGGAATCAACAGGGTTCGCACGTGCTGCGCGGCAACATCGTCGCTCTTCCCGTTACCGGCGGATTTTCTATACGTCGAGTCGATCTACATCCAGGCCACCGAAGCAAAAATGCCGCAACTGAAGAAAGTAGTCCTGGCCATGGGCGACCGCCTGATCTACCGCGACACCTTCGACCAAGCCCTGGCCGAATTGACCGGCGGCCCTTTGCCGCCGTCCCAAACTCCCGCGCTGCCGCGTCCGCACAGGCCCGCCTCCCGCCGACACGGCCAAGACATCTCCGCCCTCGCCGACCAGGTCCGCAAAATACGCGACCAGGCCGAACAACTTGTCCGTGAACTCGATTCGCTGGAAAAAGCGGCAGGGAAGAAATGAGCGAAATCTGCGTTGCAGCCCGTCCGCCGACGACGTGACGAGGCTTTCGTCTCACGGTTCTCCCGGCAAGCAGACTTCGAAGCGCGAAAAATAATTATCTGCGAACTATACGAAGGCCCCTGCGCGCTGGAACTCCCTTGCGTATTCACCGGAGGATGCCCCGCCGGCAGCGTCCCTCCCGACGGACCCGATGCCCCGGCCGCGCCCGAACCTCCCGACCAAATCGTTAAAATCCGGCATTTGCCCCGGCGCCCCGACGGCCCCGGCGTCATCGTCGCGTGCGGATCCGAGCCCGGCGCCGGATGCTGGATCGCTCCCCCCGCGGGCTGCGTGTTCTGCACCACCCAGACGCCGTTCTGCTTTTCCAGGGTGTAATTGATCTGCATGCCCGCACCGGCCGGCGCGCCGGTCTTGGGACGGAATTCCACCGACGCCTGCGCCTTGTTTCCCTGAATCGAGAAACTGTTCACGATCATGTCCATGGCGCTCAGGTTGATGGTCTTCAAGCCGCTCAGGTGCGTGTTGATCCCCGCACGGATGGCGTCCGCGTCGCTCTCCTGTTTCTTGCAGCCCGCGAACAGCAGCAAACATCCGAACAGAACGATAAATAGCGGCGTGCGCTTCATGCAAATTTCCTTTCGCGATCCGCTGGAATTTCTTCCAGGACGCTGCGGCCTCCGGCCGATCATCGCTTTATCTATATCCCATCCCCAGTGCCACCACAATGTGGATGATGGCCAGCAGAGCAAAAGAATAACTGAACGGCCGGTGCACCACGTGCCACAAATTGAAAACCGTCTTGGTCTGGGAGAGAAACAGCACGCGCTTGTGCAGCGAAGCCTGCCGCCGCGCATTGAATATGGCGTTTTCCAGATCGGTGTTGCTCGTCCGCAGCAGTCCGAACAGGGACCCGACCCACCCGCCGAACCCTCCCGCGCGCAGCCGCAGCCACGACACCTGCAACGGCCGCTTCAAATCCAGCCACATCATCCAGCCGATCGCCGACACGACCGATATGCTGGCCACCTGCGCCGCCGTCGGCAGCGCGAACAGGTCGATCAGGTCGATGCCGATCTTGTCGTGCCGCTCTTCCGCGGCCCAGCGCAGCTTGACTTCCGCTTCCTGGATTTCCTTGATCGAAAGTTCCGCGGCGTTCAAGCTTCTCGGAATTTGCGAATACAGGTAGCGCCCGATGAATCCGCTCAGCGTCACCGCCGTCATGATCCAGAAAGCCATTCCCGGCGATCCCGCCAAATTTAAACGAAGAATGCAGCGCGATCACCAGCGGCGCCGCCGTTCCCAGGATCACGTGGAAATCCAGCCAGTGGCGCGAATTTCCCTGCTTTCCCAGCCAGCCCCACCGCTTGCGCAGCGGGTACAGGAAAATAATGAAAAACATCAGTACGCCGAACATCCCCAGGTTCACGCCAATCGTGCCGCTGGGGCGCAGCAAGGCGTGCTTGGGCGAAAACGGCCGCTCGGTCGAGGGAGAATGTAGTAGTTGAATCCGTAGATCAGGAATCCGCCGACAAACAGCGCGGCCGCGATCCATCCGGCCAGCAGCCGCTTCCGATGGCTCCTTTTCCGCGGACTCCGCCTTGTTGAAAATGGCATTTTGTATCGGTCGCTGATTGGCTCATTGTTCTTTTCCTATCTCCTCGTGAACGTCCACGTCGAATCTCTTGTAATCGGTGAAGCGGTGCAGGTTGCGCCAGTGCTGGCGCGGGGTTTGCACGTCGATGGTCGCCGATTCCGGAACCCACACGGCGCGCTGCAGTCCCTTGAATGCATGTTGCGCGAAATAAACTTCGCTGCGCATGCCCGCAAGCCCGATGTCGGTCAAGCCCGAATCCACCTTCGCCTCCAGCTTCACGATCCCGCCCGATTGCGGATCGATCCACAGCGTGCCCGACAAAGGCAGGGGATAATTCTTCCCGCGCAGCCGCAGCGTCGCCGGAGAGGAAGTCCCGGCAATCGGCGTGAACCGGATCCGCTGGTAAGAAATTCCGCTAATCGCTTCCGAGCCGTCGGCCTCGAAAGTGTAGCTGGCCTCGTACATGGGATGCGCCACCAGCAGCAGGCTGGCAAACCCCGAAGTCACCAGCAGCGTGCGCGCCGGATCGCGGAACGCCGCTGTTGCGCGAAGACCGCGTCTCCAGAAATTTCCATGACCCATTCTGGTCGCTGGTTTCAAATTGATAATCGTATGCCGAGTTTTCCCGGTAGAGCGTTCGGCCGCTTCCGTTCAACACCAGTTGCGTGACCGTTTCCTTGCAGGTCAGGTTGGAAAACTGATCGAAATATTCCTGCACGTGCTTGCGCGTCCGCGCCAGAATGTCTGGCGCCGGGGCGGCAGGTGCAGCGGGAGCCGCGGATGGCAGCGGTGCTGTCCGCCGGAACGTTTCCGCAGTCTGGGCGGCGGCGGAACCCGCCGCGAGCGCGAATGCAGCCGCCAGCGCCGCCGCGTGCCACCATGCGGACAGCGCGGAGGACCGTGTCGATCCCGAAGTTTGCAGGAGGCGCATGCTCATTTGCGGAACCCTCCGAAGCGGTAGCCGAACGTCAAATCCATCTGCCGGTAGCTCATGTTCGTTCCCGTATTCCATGTGTACAAGCCTTCCAAAAAGTAGCGCGAGCCGATCGCCCAATCCGCCGTCCCGGTCACGAAGCGTGTGTTGGTGTCCGCGCTGAAGCTGGAAACCAGATGCTGCGTCCCGCCCTGCACGGCCAGGTGCAGCCGTTCGGTGATGCTCCGCGAAAGCGAAACGAACTCGTAGTTGCCCTGCCCGAACGAGCTGTTGAATTTCGTGTACCGCAAATCCAGATGCAGCCCGGTGTTGCGGATCTCCCCGAACGTCAGCCCGTACATCTGATTCCAGGAATTGGCCGTATCCGTGCTGCTCTTGCTCCGCCCCACGTCGGTGGAAACCGAGATGCGATAGGGAAGCGACACCGTCACTCCTCCGCTCAGCCCCTGAAACAGAAACTGATCGAGCAGCCCGGTGCTGATCAGCGCCGGATCGAATGTCGGCAAATTCCGCAGGTAATTGTGATTCAGATCGAAGGTCAGCAGCGAGATGGGCGAAAACCGCACGCTGCTGAAGCTCTGCGTGATTCCCGTCGTGTACGTGGCGCCCTGCAGCGCGGTCCGCCCGTTATCGGCCTGCAGGGAATTGTAGAAGGAAAATTTGCGCCCCAGCGAAAACGTGTTCTCGAAGAAGGCGAATTGCCGCGCCGCGTGCCACGCCGATCGTGGTCATCGCCAGCCCCGCCGTGCTGCTGAGACTCTCGCGTGGTCGAAATCCCCCGCCTCATAGTTCACGAACGTTCCCGGCGATCCGCTGGTTCGGGTTGTAGCTCCACGACGTCGGGTCCGGCGTCGATCCGCCAAACACGCCCGCCGTCATGTGCTGCGAAAATTTGTAGCCGAAGTAGCCGCCGTCGATCGTGCTCAGGCTCGGCGCGTAAGGCAGGAACAATCGCCCGACGCCCATGGTCACCACCGAATCCGGATTCTGGTAATACAGCCCCAGATGGTACGTGCGGTTCATCAAATCGTTCAGCGTCGCGGGAGAAGTTCCGCCCGCGCTGCCCGTCGATTCCGTGTTCAACAATCCCGCGCCAGTAGCCCGTCAAATTCCAATGCGTGCCGCCGATGCGGCTCATGTCGGCTTGCACCAGCAGGCCCACTTGCCGCGTGGCTGATTCCGCCGGGCTCGGACAGACTTGCCCACGTCAAACCCCAATCGCCCGCGAATCTGATTTTCAATCGGCGGCGCCACCACCGAAGCCTTGGCCGCGCGGACCTCTTCATCCAGCGGATCGCCGTAGGAAAACGTCATGACCACCGGATAATTTTCCGATTCCGCCGCGTCGCTCTTGGTCTCCCGCAGGTGCACGCTCTGGATATCCAGATAAGCGATGTCGCCCACCGTGAGATCTTCGCGCGAGGTAACGATTTCCGCGGCGCTGGACGTGTCGGCCACCGAAAAGATGCGCACATCGGCAAGCGATTCCTTGCCCTGAAATCGCACCGCATCCGTCGTTCCCGCCGTCCGGATCGGCGTGAACCACGTGCAGGACCATGCCTTCCTCGAGCTTCGCATTGCGCCCGGCATCCAGATACACCGCGCCTTCGGAAACATACTTCACGTGGAAAATGCACTTGTCCGTCACGGGAATTTGCGCGGGTGACGAAGCGTTCGCGCCAGCCGCGCCGTGCGGAAGCCGGCGCCCTGCGCATGTCTCCTGCGGCGCGCCGGCCAGGCCAGCGCCGCATAAGCCGGAGCAGACTGGTTCTGGCCATTCTTGTGCGGCGCGCGCATCCGCCAAGGGCAGCAGAGCAATACCCATCAGCCACCACGCAACTTACAATCCGTCAGTGCAATTCTTTCTTCCCCCGGTTCCCCATTCCATTAGCCATTCGGGTGGCATCCCGAAACCGTGCAGGTCATCGGCCCGTAATTTCCCGCGTTCTGCTCGCCCGGAGTCCCTCACCCAGCTCGATTCCGGCGTGCATGGCACCCGTTCGTGCAATTGAAAGTCGCAAAATTCGTCGCCAGCCCGGGAGTCTGATGGCACGTGGCGCAAGTCGCTCCCTGGTGCGGAATTCTCCACCACGTGTGATTGAACGTTGCCGTCGTCCAATTCGTGGTCGTGTGGCATGTCGAGCACGTGCTGGCCGGCGGGAATCCGTTGCCGGTATGGTCCGGAATATTTCCGCCCATCGTGGCCGTGCTCTGCCATTGCGCCGTGTGGCAACTGTAGCAATCGGTCGGCGGCGCAGCCGTTGTGGTATGGCAAAATTGCAGGCCACCGTGACATGCGCGCCGGTCAGCGGGAATCCGGTGGCGTTGTGGTTAAACGTCGCGCCCAGCCACGACGTTGTCGTGTGGCAGGAAGCGCATGTCGTCGGATATCCCAGCGTGATGTGGTTCGGCACCGACCCGCCCAGCGTCGTCGTGCTCTGCCACGCCGCCGTGTGGCAGCTGTAGCAATCGGTCGGGAGCGTCCCGCTGTAGTTGCTGTTCACGTGGCACGACGCGCAGGCCACGGTAGTGTGCGCCCCGGTCAGCGGGAACGTCGTCGTCGCGTGATTGAATGTCGATGTCGTCCAATTCGCCGTCGAATGGCAGATCGAGCAATCGGTCGGGAAGCCCGCCGTAATGTGGTTCGGGATCGTGCCGCCCAGCGTCGCGGTGCTGTTCCAATCCGCCGTGTGGCAGCCGTAGCAGGCCGTCGAATTCAGCGCGTAATTATTGTTCACGTGGCACGAGGCGCACGGCGTCGGCGTCGGCGAAACGTGCATTCCGGTCAGCGCGAATCCCGTCGTGCTGTGGTCAAACGTCGCCGTCGTCCAGCTCACCGTCGTGTGGCAGTTATTGCAATTCGCCGCCGCGAACGTGGGCCCGGCCGCGGAGTGCGGCGGCGCGTTGGTCTGCTGCCACCTATTGGTGTTCAAGTGGCAGCCGGAATTTCCGCAATCGGTCGGCGCGATGTTCAGCGCGTAGTTGTTATTGATGTGGCACAGAGTGCACGCCACGGTCGCATGGCTGTTGGTCAGCGGGAAGCCGGTCGAGGCGTGATTGAACACGCCCGCCGACCAGGTCGTAATCGGGTGGCACGATGCGCACTGCGCCGCAGCCGTGGTCGGGAATCCGGCCGCAACGTGGTTCGGCACGTTGCCGCCGATCGTCGCCGTTCCCTGGAACACGGCCGAATGGCACCCGTAACAATCCGCCGAATTCAGCGTGTAATTGTTGTTCACATGGCAGGCAACGCATGCCGTCGGCATCGGTGACGAGTGCGTTCCCATCAAGCGCGAATCCCGTCGTGCTGTGATCGAACGTCGCCGTCGTCCAGCTCACCGTCGTGTGGCACGTGTTGCAGTTCGCAGCCGCGAAGGCCGGCCCGCCGTGGAGTGCACCGGATGCGTTGGTCCCTGCTGCCACGCCGTAGGTCTTCAAGTGGCATCCGGAATTTCCGCAATCGGTCGGCGCGATGTTCAGCGCATAGTTGTTGTTGATGTGGCACAGATTGCAGGCCACGGTCGCATGGCTGTTGGTCAGCGGGAATCCGGTCGGAGCGTGATCGAACACGCCCGCCGCCCAGGTCGTAATCGGATGGCAGGAGGCGCATGCGCAGCCGTGGTCGGGAACCCGGCGGTAACGTGGTTCGGAACGTTCCCGCCCATCGTCGTCGTGCTCTGGAACGCGGCCGAGTGGCACCCGTAACAATCCGTCGAATTCAGCGTGTAGTTGTTGTTCATATGGCACGAAGCGCAGGGCGTCGGCGTCGGACGACATGTGCGTCCCGGTCAGCGCAAATCCGGTCACGCTGTGGTCGAATGACGCCGCGTCCACCCGCCGTCGTATGGCAAGTCGAGCAATTCGCCGCCGCGAATGCCGCGCCCGATGTCGAGTGCACCGGATTATTGGTCTGCTGCCAGGTCGTCAAGTGGCATTGCGAATTTCCGCAGTCGGTCGGCGCAATCGTCAAAGCGTAGTTGTTGTTGATGTGGCACAAGGCGCAGGCCACGCCCGCGTGCCCGTTGGTCAGCGGGAACCCGGTCGAGCTGTGGTCAAACACGCCCGCTGACCAGGTCGTAATCGGGTGGCAGGTGGCGCAGGCCGAAGCCGTGGTCGGGAATCCGGCCGTGACGTGATTCGGAACGTTTCCGCCGATCGTCGTCGTGCCCTGGAACGCGGCCGAGTGGCACCCGTAGCAGTCCGCCGAATTCAGTGTGTAGTTGTTATTGACATGGCACGAAGCGCAGGGCGTCGGCATCGGCGACGATGTGCGTCCCGGTCAGCGCAAATCCCGTAATGCTGTGATCGAATGCCGCCGCCGTCCATCCCGCCGTCGTATGGCATGTGGAGCAATTCGCCGCCGCGAATGCCGCGCCCGAGGTCGAGTGCACCGGATTATTGGTCTGCTGCCAGGTAGTCAAGTGGCACTGCGAATTTCCGCAATCGGTCGGAGCGATCGTCAACGCGTAGTTGCTGTTGATGTGGCACAGATTGCAGGCCACCGCCGCGTGCCCGTTGGTCAGCGGGAACCCCGTCGTGCTGTGATCGAAAATTCCCGCCGCCCAGGTCGTGATCGGATGGCACGTGGCGCATTGCGCCGCCGTGGTCGGGAACCCGGCCGTAACGTGGTTCGGCACGTTCCCGCCCAGCGTCGTCGTGCTCTGGAACGCCGCCGTGATGGCACCCGTAGCAATCCGTCGAACTCAGCGTGTAGTTGTTGTTGATGTGGCAGGCGACGCAGGCCGTCGGCGTCGGAGACATGTGCGTCCCGGTCAGCGTGAACCCGGTCGCGCTGTGATCGAACGCCGCCGTCGTCCAGCTCACCGTCGTGTGGCAGGTCGCGCAATTCGCCGCGGCGAACGCCGTTCCCGAAGTCGAGTGCACCGGATTATTCGTCTGCTTGCCAGGTGGTCAAGATGGCACTGCGAATTTCCGCAATCGGTCGGCGCGATCGTCAGAGTGTAATTGTTGTTGATGTGGCAGGACGCGCAGGCCACGTTGGCATGCCCGTTGGTCAGCAGGAATCCGGTCGTGCTGTGATCGAACGTCGCCGTCGTCCAGCTCACCGTGTTGTGGCAGGTGCTGCAATTCGCGGCGGCAAACGCGGCTCCGGCCGAGGGATGCACGGGATTGGTGGTCGTCTGCCAGGTGGTCAAATGGCACTGCGAATTTCCGCAATCGGTGGGCGCAATCGTCAGATTGTAGTTGTTGTTGATGTGGCAGGAAGCGCACGGCACGTTGGCGTGCCCGTTGGTCAGCAGGAAACCCGTGATGGCGTGGTCAAAGCTGGCGTTCAGCCAGGTATCGAACGTCGTGTGGCAGGTCTCGCAAGTGGTCGAGAATTTCGCCGCCACGTGGTTGGGATTCACGGTCTTCTGGAAATCCGTCAGGTGGCATGACGCGCAGGCCGTCGAGAGCCCGGTAAATTGCCCGACCGCCGCGTTCTTATGGCACAGGTCGCACTGCACCACCGCGTGCGCGCCCAGCAGCGGAAACCGGTTGAAGTGATTCTTGATCGACTGCATCGGATACATTCCAGCCCGAGGGCGTGTGGCACTGCGGCGCAGTTGGCGCCCATCTGCCCGCGGTGAATATCCGCGTGGCAGTCCGCGCAATTCTTGCCCACGTTGGTGAAGACCGGCTTGGTGTGGCACTCCGTGCAGCGCACTTTTTCGTGCATGCCGCGCAGCGGGTAACGCGTGGAATCGTGATTGAATTCGGGAACCGCGCGGATCGGCGCCCAGCTCGTGCTGGTGTGGCAGTTCTCGCAGGGGATGTTCAAGGGGCCGTGCGGACTGCGGCTGGGCTGCTTCTGGGCATCGGCCGGTCGCACAAATGCCAGCGCCAGGAGAATCAGCGCCAGCCGGCTACCTACTTGGAACACTCGGAAAATAGTTCGCCCCTCAACGCCTTACGTAAGCTCTAATCCTTGCGCCCTCACGTCGTTGATCTCGCGCAAGTTATGCTCGATGAGCGCAATAGAACTTTACCGCCTCCGCCAATACGGTCATCTACTGGCCTGAGGGGCAGTATATGGATCAGGTCCCTCATCCGCTTAGGGGGGTAAGCGGAGCTCCGACAGCAAAACGCAGGCTTGCCAGCAATGGATGCGTCAACATCCAATCGGGTTGCCATTTGGCGACAATGGCTATACCACTGCCGTTAATAGGAGCGCCTCCTAATTCAGCCGCGGCACGTTCGGTCCATGGCAATCCGCGCAGGCCTTCGACGTGGGCTTATAGAACAGCACCAGTTTTCCCTGAATTTCGCGTTCCAGGGAGTGGCACTGCGCGCAGCCCACATTTTCGTGCCCGCCGGTGAGAGGGAATTGCGTGCGCTTGTCGTGATCGAACGTGGAAGGGGTCCAGCGTTGAGAGGTATGGCAATCCGCGCAGGGCGTCACGCCGTTCTTGGCCGCGAACTGCCCTCCGTGCGCGTCGGTATGGCAGGCGTCGCAATTTTGCGGCGTGCCCTTGAACTGAATGTCTTTCGTGCCGGCAATCGGCTTATGGCAATCGTTGCAGGCCACCACGCGATGCGCTCCCACCAGATCGAATTTCGTCTTCGAGTGGTCGAAGCCCGTGATTTCAATCCATGATTTCACGTTGTGGCAGGCCTCGCATCCCAGTGGCGTTCCGTTCGCGCGCTTCAGCGCCATGCGATCCTTGAATTCGCCCTTGTGCGGATCGGTGTGGCACGCCGTGCAGGCTGCGGTCCTCGAAATGGAACGGCAGGATTTTGTCCGTGCGCCCGCCCAGCCCGGCCTTGTGGCAATCCGCGCACGCAACCGCCGCATGCGCTCCGGTCAGCGCAAAGCGCGTGTTCCGGTGCTTGGCGATCGTGAAGGTCGACCGGTGGAAATCCTTCACCGTGTGGCAATCCTCGCACCGGTTCTGATAAGGCGCGGCCGCGAACTGCTTGTCATGCTCGTCCTTATGGCAATCCATGCAGGCCTCGAATTTCACCTTGTAAATCGTGTCCTTGCCCGCCGGCGTGTGGCACTTGTCGCAGGCCACCGCCGCGTGTTTTCCTTCCAGCGGATATTTCGAGGTCGCGTGCTCCTTCACTCCGAATAGCGAAGGCTTCCATCCGTCTACTTTGTGGCATTCCGCGCATTCGCCCTTGCTGGCTCGCGCCTGGAACTGCCCCTTGTGCGGATCCGGCGTATGGCACACCGCGCACGTCCCGAATTCCAGCGGCTTCTTGAAATCGCCCTTGGCGTGGCAATCCGTGCAAGCTCACCTTCGCGTGCATTCCAAGCAAAGGATACTTTGTTTTGGAATGATCGAATTGCGACGACAGATTGCTGCTGTTGATGATCTTCCACCCGCTGGTCGTGTGGCAGGATTCGCATGCCGCCTTGAACGCGCCCTTGTGCGGGTCGGTGTGGCATGTCCGTGCAGGTATCGAACTTCAGCCCCTTGTACTTTACGGTCTTTCTCCGGCCCGGAAGGGAAGTGGCACTTCTCGCAGGCCACTTTCGCGTGCAGCCCGGTCAGCGGATATTTCGTCTTGGAATGGTCGAACTGGTTCGCCTGTTTCCAGTCCACGATATTGTGGCAACTGGTGCAATCCGGCCCGAGTTGCCCCTTGTGCGGATCCTGGTGGCAGCTGACGCAATCCTTCGACAGCCCGAAGAACGAACGCGTCAGGTCCTTATCCCGGATCAGCGCGCGCACCGCGGGAATCATGTGCGCCGGCGTGTGGCATTTCTCGCAGGCGACTCCCGCGTGCTTATCCACCAGCGGATATCCGGTCAGCTTGTGATCGAATTGCTTCTGCGGCGGATCCCAATGGATCAGCGCAAAATCCGCGCCGTTATGTTCCAGGTGGCACCGCACGCAATCCCTGCCGTTCGGATTCTGCATCCCCAGTTGCGCGTGGTAACCTGCTTTCGCCGACAAAGCCCCCGCAATTTCCTTATGGCATTCCAGACACTTGAACGTCGGCGTGCTGGTCCCGAACTGGTGGCAGGAAGTGCACTGCGTCGCACCATTCAGCGATTCGTGAGCCTTGGAAAGCGGCCCAGGCGAAATCTGCGCCTGCGCATTGCTGGAAATGAAAAGCAGCCCGGCAAACACCGCGAGCACGGCAACCAGCAGACGCGCCGAATCAAAGCCGCGACCAGCGCTTTCGCTTGCGTCTGGTCCCCGGAAATGCACCAATCTCCTCCAACAAACGGGTCCAACAAACGGACGCGGGCTGTAATCGCCGCTGGCCGGAGACGACGACATTTTTCCGTCTGGCGACACGCAATTCGTCCTCGGCCCCCGTTCATCCAAACTACCACTGGAGGAGCCTTGCCCCCGAAAACCTTAAAGATGTGTGTCCTTATTGAAAAACTGTACCGAAGTGCAGTACGTCACTGTCCATAGAGCAGATGGCGGGCAGGTTTAAGTAGCACAGCCACTCTTGGCTGTGTGGTTTTTGCAATCATGATCCGTGATCGACGACGTATCCCGCCCTGCAAACCGCACACAGCCAGGAGCGGCTGTGCTATCTCGCAGCCCGTTCAGCCGCGGACGCGTCAAAATTTCGCCGCCGGCACTCAAATCTTTCACCGGTGCAATCCCGGCTTGCCAGCGCACGTCCTGCTTTCCCTTATCATTCAAATACCGCGCCAGCACAAACAAAAGATCCGACAGCCGGTTGACATACCGGATCACGGCGGGGTTTACATTCCCCTCCGCGGCCAGCCGCACAATCTCCCGCTCCGCCCGCCGCGTCACCGTTCGCGCAAGATGCAAATACGCCGAAGCCGCGCTGCCCCCGGGCAGCACAAAACTGTCGAGCGGCGCAAGATCGACGTTGTACAAATCGATCGTGTTCTCGATCCACGTGACTTGCTCTTCCGTGATGCGCAGCGATCCCGAACCCGCTCCCTGCCGCTCCGGCACGCACAAATCCGCACCAGCGTCGAACAGATCGTTCTGAATGCGATTCAACACCTTCAAAATCCCGGGTTCGCTCACGTGCACGCGCGCCACTCCAATCGCGCAATTTGCTTCGTCCACCTCTCCGTACGCCGAGACACGCAGGTGAAATTTGGGCAGGCGCGAGCCGTCGCCCAGCGACGTCTGTCCCTCATCCCCCGTGCGCGTATAGATTTTGTCGAGTTTCATCGTGAGTTCTGCCGAATCGATCAAATCGTATCCTGATTCGTAACGCGCAGGAAGCCCGGATTTCATTTCATGGCGCGGGGAATGATTGACCGTTTGCCACTTGCGTGTGTCGCGCCGGGAAAGCATTGCCGTCCTTGACGAATCGCCGCGTTCGCAATAACCTCTGGGCATATGAGCGCCATCACCTTGAAAGTCAACGGCAGCACTCACACACTGGATCTGGATCCCACCACGCCGCTCCTGTACGCCCTGAGCGACGACCTGCAATTGCGCGGCCCAAAATTCGGCTGCGGCCTCGGCCAGTGCGGGGCCTGCACCGTGCTCGTCCGCGGCCAAGCGGTCCGCTCCTGCATCACTCCGGTCGAGACCGTGCAGGGCGTGGAAATCACGACCCTCGAAGGCCTGGGCACCATCGAAAAGCCGCACGCCATCCAGAAAGCCTTTATCGAAGAGCAGGCCGCGCAATGCGGATTTTGCCTTAACGGCGTGATACTCACCGCCAAAGCCTTGCTCGATAAGAATCCGAAAGCCAGCGAAAAACAGATTCAGGAAGCGATGTCGCGCGTGCTCTGCCGCTGCTTCACGCACACGCGCATGTTGCGCGCCATCGGCCGCGCGAAACAGGAGATGGCCCGATGAAAACTCCATCTCGTAAAAAGAAGAACGAAAATTCGCTGACTCCTGACGCGCAGCTAGCCTTGCAAAGCGCCGGATTTTCCCGCCGCTCATTTTTGCAGGGAACTGGCGCCTTGATCGTAACCTTCAGCATGGGCGACTTGCTCGCCCCGCAAACCGCACGCGCCCAGTTCGGCGGCGCCGACGCCGCGCCCGACGCTCCGCCCGCCAATCAAGTCGATTCCTGGATCGCCATCAATTCAGACGGCAGCGTCACCGCCTACACCGGAAAAGAAGAACTTGGCCAGGGCATGTCCACCGCCCAGACCCAGCTGGTCGCCGAGGAACTCTGCGTCCCGTTAAACCGCGTCAATCTCGTCATGGCCGACACTTCCATGACTCCCGACCAGGGCGTCACCTCCGGCAGCCAGTCGAGCCCCGCCAATTTCAATCGCAACAATCTGGCCGGCGCTGCGGCCACCGCGCGCCAGGCTCTATTGCAAATGGCTTCCGCAAAACTGAATCTGCCCGCCGACCAGCTTACCGCCATCAATGGCGAGATCCGCTCGAAGGCCGACCCCGCGAAAAAAATCGGATACGGAGAATTGGTTGCCGGAAATAAATTCAACATTAAAGTGGATACCAACGCTCCGAGAAAACCCGCCAGCGAATGGACCATTCTCGGCAAGCCCATCCCCCGGCCGGACATGCCGGAAATGGCTACGGGCCGGTTCTTGTATGTTCACAACGTGAGCGTTCCCGGCATGCTGCATGGCAGAGTGGTGCGCCCGTCATCAGTTGGCGCGACGCTCGTGAACGTGGACGAAAGCTCG
Organism: Terriglobia bacterium; assembly: GCA_963779275.1. Lineage (GTDB taxonomy): Bacteria > Acidobacteriota > Terriglobia > Acidiferrales > UBA7541 > Palsa-360. The sequence continues at coordinate 435,998 of CAVZXL010000006.1, read as the reverse complement.
GTCGCGGGAATGCCCGGCCTGGTAAAAATTGTCGTGCGCAAGAATTTTGTCGGCGTGGTCGCGGAAAAGCCCTGGCAGGCCGTACAAATCGCCAGTCAGTTGAAAGTCAATTGGACTCCCGGCCCCGCTCTGCCCAACCACGACACCTTCTACGATTATTTGCGGAATCAAAAGCCGACCCGTGACACCCTGTCGGTAAACTCGAAGGACGTCGAGCAGAAACTCGCCGATTCTTCGACCGTGGTCAAGGCCACCTACTATCATCCCTACCAGATGCACGGCTCGGTGGGCAGTTCCTGCGCCGTCGCCGATGTGCAGGCCGACAAGGCCACCATCTGGTCGCCGACGCAGGGTGTCTGGCACCAACGCGGCTCGTTGTCCCTGCTGCTTGGACTAAAACCCGCGAACATCCGCGTGATCTACCGCCGCGGCTCGGGCTGCTATGGAATCAACGGAGCCGATGCCGTCACCTTTGACGCCGCCCTGATGTCGCAAGCCGTCGGCAAACCGGTGCGCGTGCAGCTTTCCCGCAAGGACGAAATGGCCTGGGAGAATTACGGCTTTGCTTTCGTCATGGACGAGCGCGCCGGCCTCGACGCCCAGGGAAATATCACCGCATGGGATCACGAAGCCTGGTCTCCGGTCCTCGGCAATCGCCCGGGCTACAACAAGCCGGGAAACGTCATCACCGGATTGCTCGCGGGATTTGAGCCCGATGAATTCCGTCCTCGAGCCAACGCCCCTGAGCCCGAAAGGTACAGCAACAACGGCAATAGTGTGGTTTCCTACATGGCCGGACAGATAAACGGCACAGCGCACGGAACCGGCACGATCAAATCCGAACGCTCCATCATTCACAATACGAAATCGTATTTCTGGACCGGCCCGTTGCGTTCCCCGCAGCGCCTGCAAAATACCTTCGCCCACGAGTCTTTCATGGACGAACTCGCAGCCAAGGCGGGAGCCGACCCGGTCGCTTTCCGTTTGCGCCACCTCAGCAATTCCCGATTAAGCGACGCAGTGAAGGCCGCCGCGAAAACCGCGAATTGGGATGCGCGCCCCTCGCCCAGCCCGCGTGCAAAGAAAACCGGCGTGGTCACCGGCCGCGGAATTTCCTGCGTCGCCTACGAAGGCGACAACGGCTACGCCGCCCTGGTCGCCGAAGTCGCCGTCGACACCGCCACCGGAAAAATCACCGTGAAACACATCGTCGTCTCCACCGACGCCGGCCCGATCTCCAATCCCGACGGCCTGCGCAACCAATGCGAAGGCGGCGCCCTGCAAGGCATGAGCCGCGCCCTTGGCGAAGAAGTCACCTGGGACGACCAGAATGTCACCTCGGTTGACTGGCGAACCTATCACAGTCTGCCGCTCGGCTTCGACGTCCCCAAGGTTGACGTTGTCCTGCTCGACCGCCCCGACGAGGAAGCCACCGGCGCCGGCGAAACCGCCATCACCACCGTCGCCGCCGCCATCGGCAACGCCATCTTCGACGCCACCGGCGTGCGCATCCGCCAGATTCCGTTCACGCCCGAGCGCGTCAAAGCCGCGCTGACAACATAAGTGTTCGCGAACATGTCAGTCCGTATGGCCTTACGTAGCACAGGCACTTTTGCCTGTGTGATTTTGTGCGCCGCAGGTGCGCCGACAAAGTAGCCACATTTGCAAAATTCACACAGGCAAGAGTGCCCGTGCTACTTGAGCCCAAGGCAACTCGTCAAACCAGCGCAACATTGTTACAAGGAGAATCCATGCGCCCACAAAAAACAATCCTGATCCTGGCGGGATTTATACTTTCCCTCGCGCCATTCTCCAAGGCCGCCACCATCTCCGGCACCGTCAAAGGCCCCGACGGCAAGCCCTTCATGGGCGCTTTCGTCGAAGCCCAAAATCTCGATTCCCGCATCACCGTGAACGTCCTTTCGACCCGGGACGGCGCCTACCGCGTCGAAAATCTCCCCGAAGGCCAATACCAATTGAAAGTCCGCGCCGTCGGATACCGCTTCGAGCCCCGCACCGGCATCGAACTCTCCGCCGACCAGAACGCTTCCTTCGACATCGCACTGGAGAAGGGAACCGTCCACTGGACCGACATCTCCATCTACCAGGGCGCGCAAATTCTCCCCGATGGCCGCGGCAAGGATCTGCTGACCACGCGCTGCTTCAGTTGCCACGGTTTCCAGAGCCGCATGGCCGCACAAACGCGCGACGATGTCGGCTGGCGCGACCGCGTCAATTACATGCGCACCACCTTCGGCTACCTGATCGGTCCGTTCTCCGAGGAAGACCGCGACACCGTCACCGCCTACCTCACGAAATATTTCGGCCCGGACTCTCGCGCTGCCTCGCTCTCCCGCCGAAATGCCCAAATACGAATCGGTCAAGCCCGCGCCCTACACGGACGACGCCATGAAAATCGTCTACGTGAGCTACGAACTCCCTGGCAACAACCGTTTCCCTGGCTCGGCGCGTCCCTTGCGCGACGGCAACGTCTGGATCTGGGAATACCGCGGCCACTGGTTTTCCAAGCTCGATCCCAAGACCGGACAAATTCACCGAATACGCGATTCCCAACGTGGACCAGGCCTCCAACCACGCCGTCGTCATCGCTCCCGACAACTCGATCTGGTTTTCCGAGCAGGCCACCGACACGCTCGGCAAAATGGATCCTGTCACGCATAAAATCACGCGCTACCCGGAAAAGAGCCGCGGCACGCGCCACACCATCGTGGTCGATTCCAAGGGAATGGTGTGGTCCACGGGATCGCCCTTATCCCGCTTCGATCCCGAAACCGAAACCTACACCGATTTCGCCGAAGTCCCCAGCGCCTACGGCATCGCCCTCGATAAGGACGAAAACGTGTGGTTTTCGGAATTCACCAAGGACGGCAAGATCGGCAAGGTCGACGCCAAGACCGGAAAAATCACCAAGTACGCGCAGCCCACTCCCAGCTCCTGGCCGCGCCGCCTGAAAATCGACGCCCAGGGCAACATCTGGTTCTGCGAATACGAAGCCGGAAAAATCGGCCGCTTCGATCCCAAAACCGAAACCTTCAAGGAATACCCGCTCCCCGGCGGCCGCCCCAGCCCCTACGCCCTGGAGATCGACAAGAACACAGGCCACCTCTGGATTTCCTCGCTGGAAATGGACACCGTCACGGAAATGGATCCGGCGACAGGGAAGCTCATCACCTATCCCTTCCTGTTCTCCGAAAACGGCATGAGAGATTTCTTCCAGGACGCCGAAGGCCGCATGTGGTGGGGCTCCCAGGCCAACAACCGCGTCGGCTATTTCTATCTGACAGGGAAGGGAACCACCCAGCGCGCCGCGGCGGATATCGCCAAAAGCAGCGAAGTAGAGATCTTGAGATTTAGTTTGTGTACGAGGGTGGAATGAATTACGTGTTCGGCCGAATTGCGTTTTCGAAGGTCGGGGCTTCAGAGTCTTGTGAGAACCGGAAAATCCTTGTGGGTCGTGGCTTTAGCCACGACGTAACATCTCAAAATCAGTACGGCTTCAGCCGCTGGCGTTCTATTTTGCAGTTCTCACACAGACTCTTCAGCCCTGACGAAACGCACTATTCAACAAGGGGTTTTAACCCCTGAAGCTCCAGTGGCTAAAGCTCCCATTTCTACACAGCCCAAACGTGCGAACTGAAGCGCTGACCTCCAAAGGACAGAACCGCCCTTCGGCCTTCCTACTTCGCCGTCCCCGGATTCTTCACCGTCACCAGCGCCACCACATTCTCCCCGCTCTCGGTGATCGCCAGTTTCCCGTCCGGAAAGTGCGTCATATTCCGCACCACGCCTCCGCCGGCCGGAATCGCCCACGTTTGAAACTTCTCCGTCTTGGGATCGAACCGCACCAGCGTATTCGGCTTCACCGCCGATTCGCTGTACCACACGATCCCGTTCACGATCGTGATCCCGTAAGGCCGCGATTTGGGCCCGCCCGGCGATGGCCACTCCTTCACGAACTTCCCGGTCTTCGCGTCGAACTCGCCGAGATACCCGCGCCCATAATCGGCGTAGTACAAAACGTCGTCCGAAGTAATGGCGACGCGCCGCGGCCGCGCATCCGCATTCGGCAGATTCGTATTCATGAATCGCCATGGTCTCGGGATCGATGCTGGCGATCTTATTCGCGCCGAACTCCACAAAATACGGAATGCCCTTCGTCGTGATCACCATGCCGTAGGGATTCGCTTTCGGCGTGGGCACGAGCTCGGTTTTCGCTTCGCCCGTTTTCGGGTCCAGCCGCCCCACCATGTCCGCACCTTGCACCGTGAACCACAAAATTCCGTTTTGATCGAACAGCGGCGTATGCGGATCGCGCGCGTCCGGATCCAGCGGATATTCCGTGAACTTCCCAGTCGCAGGCTCGAATTTTCCAATGTACGCCTTAAAATTAGCCGTGAACCAGATGTTCCCCTGCTTATCCATCACCAGCCCGTGTGGCCCGGACATCGGCGTATCCGGATGGTATTGCTTGATGTCGCCCGGTCTTCGGATCGATGTGCCCCAGCACGTTGGCCATGTGCCCGGTGAACCAGATCGAGCCGTCGGGCCCGGCCAGCGGATCGTGCGGCCGCGTCCCGGGCGTCGGCAGCTTCCATTCCTGGAATGAGACATCGACCGGCCCGGGAATCAGCACCGCCGGCGGCGCCGGCTTCTCCGGAAAATTCGTGCTCAAGTAATCCAACACCGCGTCCACTTTATCCGGCGGCACGGCCGCGCCCACGTTCAGCATCATGGACATCGTCGTCTTCCAGTCCTCCCTCGTGTGACCCGAATTGGTGATGTTCCCGAGGCTGTGGCAAACCGAGCAGGCCGACTGCACCAGCGGCTTCACGTCGCCATCGGGCAGCACGATGGCCGCGCGCCCACCCGTCTGGGCCTGGCCTGCGACCGGCGCCGCAAGCATCGCACATGACATCGCGCCAATCGTAAATAGTGTTTTCGCGCGCATAACACCTCCAAGAAATTGCTCCCATTTGCCTTAGAGTAGAAAATCCCGCCGCGCGTTTCAATCATTTCCATTTTCCGCACGCAAGATATCTCGCTTGCAACTCTCCGCAAACTGTAATACTAACTCTACGAGCCGGAATACGCGAAATTCGACTTTTCAGAAGATCCGGGCATCGAAAAAGGGAGGAATTTCAGAATGAGAATCAGCGTCACGCAATCTCTACAAGCCCTCGCGCTCTTGGCGGCCGCGGGCATGATCCCTGCCGCCGCGCCAACAGGCCGCGCCGCAGGCCGCGCCTCCGGCGCCTCAATTCCTGTTCAGCAGTCCCGGCTACGCCGACGGCGCCGATATCCCCGTCAAGTACTCCTGTTCGGCAACGCCCGCCGCGGTCTCCCCGGCCCTGCAGTGGACCAACACTCCCAAGGGCGCCGCCAGCTTCACCCTGATTTTTCATGATCCTGACGCGCATCCCAACAAGGGCATGTCCGACGTCACCCACTGGATCGTGTGGAACATTCCCGCCACGGCCACAAGCCTCCTCGAGAACGTTCCGGCCGCTCCGAAAATGGACAATGGCGCCATCCAGGGCAAAAACATTCGCGGCGTGAACGGTTACCAGGGCCCCTGCCCGCCTCCGGGAAAGCCGCACCACTACACCTTCGAGTTGTACGTCCTCGATAACACGCTGGATCTGGGTCCGGACGCCTCGCGCGCCGACGTGCATGAAAGCGATGGACGGACACATCATCGGCAAAGCCGTCTACGTCGGGATTCTTTCACCGGTAACTGCGGAGCGCGGTGCGCGAGCAATATCCCAGCGGGCCGAACAGAAGCGTAGAAAACAGAGGCGGGTGGGCTAGTCTCCATTGGAAGATATGGAACCCCGCCTCTGTCGTCTAACGCGCACGTTATATCAGAAAAGTTCTAATCCGTGCAAGGGAACTAATAAGTAAGCCAGTCCCGCCGGGCACGGCCACCTGCCACGCTCAATTAATCGCAAAACAATAAAATAGCCCCGCCCCGCCCGTGCTCACCAGATTGTCCTGGCTGCAGCCTCGGCTCGGGTGCGCCGAATTCCAGGATGTATTTCCGGCCCCGTTGCGGTCGGAGTGCCCCAGCTGCACAGTACCGGTGGTTTCGCTCGTATAGTTGTTGCAAGTGTGGTCGGCGCCATCGGTGTAGGCCCTGCCGTCGGTCGTTGATCCGGTCAGCATGTCGTGACGGTTCGGATTGTCGCCGCGCCCGTTATTCACTTCGCCCTTCTCGGTCAGCGCCGATAGTTTCACCAGATTGTTTCCCAGCCGCGCCAGTTCCGCCGTGTCCCCATGCAGGTCGGCAAGCCCGTTGGCGATTTTTTCGCCCTTGGCGTTGTACCAGGGCCCCGCTCCAATGCGGTCCCGGGCATTCACCGCGTTCGGTCCTTGCGTGCTCATATAAGCGTGCCAGGTTTTTGTGCTCCCCACGGCGGCCGCCAGCGTCTGGCAAATGCGGTCCGCTCCGGCCAGGCCCCCAAGATTGGCGCCATGTCCCGAACCTTGGCTGGTGATGAAAAAACTCATTGGCTGCGGCGGAGCCTGCGCCCCCGGCTGCTGCGCCAGCGCCAGAATCGATCCAAAAACGGAAAGCGCGAGTACTGCGAAGTAGCGGCTGGAATTTTTTCACGTGTCTCTCCCTTGCCAATTGAGGATGTACGCCTCGACCTTGTTTGCAGCGGGAAATCGATCCCGTGAGATCGCCTCGCGCCACTCGGCCGCAGCCGTGCCAATCGCCGGAAAGCATTTCCAGGCCGGAACATTACGCCAGCCGTGGTTCGCAGAATCAGGCCATCGCTAATTGGCGACACCCTATCACAAGCATTTCCCGGCCACAAGCGGACCGCCATAATTCCGTTTGCAAATTTTGATAGTGAATCAAGTAAGGAAGAGATTTCAATAGGACAGACACTCTTGTCTGTCCGGTTTTGATGCTCATCGTTGAGAATCTAAACCGGACAGGCAAGAGTGCCTGTCCTACTCAAAGCGGAACAAGGCAATCGTCGGTACTCCCGGAACGCAAAGTTTTTCTTAATCGTCGCTGGATTTGGGATGCGCGGACTTCAGAGAATCCACGCGAATAATCGGGTCGGAGAACACAATCGTTTCCTTCGTGCCCGAAAGCCGCAGTTCCACCAGCGACCTCGACCCGTCCGAATTTACGCGCAACAGCACCGCGTTGTCCGTGAATTTCTCGCCTTGCTTCACCCAGTTGCCTTTGGCGCCCGCCACGAATTTCCCGTCCTTTGAGATCGTCACCAGCGCCGTCGAATCGTGCGTCTCCAGCGACACCTGATAAATCCCCGCGGGCACCTGCACTCCGTTCACCAGGATGGGCAGCGAAAAATACAGCATGTGCCCTTTGCGCGGGTGCGCCCAGGCATTCGTTGCCAGCAGGGCCAATACAATCAAGGCGGTCCATTTTATTTTCATGGCTGCTGATTTCCTCCATCGGCCCCGGACACAGGGTGTTTGCTGGTTCGACGCCAACATATTCAAATGGTTAGCGAAATTGGAAAAGACTCAATTTGGTAGGCATCCAAATTGGCCCGAAATCGCATTTCGCCCAACTCCCCGGCTGGGCCGCTGCCGGCGATTTCCATTCCATGTTCACTGGTATAACGTTTTCGGCCCTCCCGGCGTTAACCGCGCCGATTGCGAAATCTTTCACCCGCACATCCAATCCCGCGCCCGCCCCGTACTACTGGTTGCAAGGCCAAACTTAAAAACGAAAAGAGGAAACAAGAAATGAAAAAGATGGCGAAGTTGTGTGTTCTGGCGCTGGCGGCGGCGTCCGCGATGTTTGCGGCGACCAATCCCATGGTGGGCGGACATGAAATGTTTCCCACCAAAAATATCATTCAAAACGCGGTCAATTCCGAGGATCACACCACGCTGGTCGCAGCCGTAAATGCCGCCGGGCTTGTCGACACGCTCGAGGGCCCGGGCCCGTTCACCGTATTCGCTCCCACCAACGAGGCCTTCGCCAAGCTGCCCTCCGGCACGGTCGACACTTTGCTTATGACCGATAACAAGGCCACACTGACCAAGATCCTCACCTACCACGTGGTCGCCGGCCGCCTCGGCAGCAAGGAAATCGCCGCCGCCATCAAGTCCGGCCACGGCAAGGCCGTATTCAACACCGTCAGCGGAGGCAAACTCTGGGCCAGCATGCAGGGCAAGGACCTCATCCTCACCGACGAAAAGGGCGGCATGTCCAAGGTCACCATCTCCAACGTCTACCAGTCCAACGGCGTCATCCACGTCATCGACACCGTTCTCATGCCGAACTAACCGAGGCAAGAATTCAGCCACAAAGGCACAGAGGAAGACAAAGAAACCTTCTTTGTCTTCCTCTGTGCCTCTGTGGCATTTGCTTATTCTTCCCAGGCCGGCCTCCCGCTTGACAGTCCCACGCGGAAGGGCGTATAGCTGGAACGGCTTCATTACGCCACGCCACCGAAGGAGACCTCGCCATGAGCCCCAAAAAAGAAGATACCCGCACTCGTATCAATCAGCTTGAAGAAGGATCGCAGCGCGCCAAGCCCATCCTTCACCAGCACGCCAGGGAAATTCAACCTTACGGTAAGATCGCCAAGTTGCCAATCGCCCTGGACGAAACCGCCTGCGAGACCAGCGTCAACAATCTCAACCAGATCCTCGCCGACACCATGACCCTTCGCGACATGTACAAAAAGCATCACTGGCAAGTGGCCGGAGTCACCTTCTATCAGCTCCACCTTCTCTTCGACAAGCACCACGGCGAACAGGACGAACTGGTGGACACCATCGCCGAGCGCATCCAATTGCTCGGCGGCGTCAGCATCGCCATGGCCGCCGACGTGGCCGAAACCACCATCATTCCTCGTCCTCCCCGTGGCAGGGAAGAAGTCCCCGTCCAGATTTCACGCCTGCTCGAAGCCCACGAATTTATCTTGAAGGAAGCACGCGCCATGGCCCGCCAGGCCACCGAAGTCGGCGACGACGGCACCAACGATCTCCTCGTCAGCGACATCATCCGCTCCAACGAATTGCAAGTCTGGTTCCTGGCCGAACACCTGGTCGCCGTCCCCCTGCTGCACCCCGAGCAGGCCAAAGCCGCCCTGTCCGGCCGCTAGCAGTTGGAGTCAATGCTCGCAAAATTGCGATTGTGCTTGATTATTTCGGTGAGTTCTTAGTGTTCGAAAGTCCCGTAGGGACGGCACAACGTAGCCCACCGCGGAAGCGGTGGGAACAATCCGGGAAAAACCAGAGCCCCGGAGGGGCGGCACAATGCTAACCCTGTGCCGTTCCTCCGGGGCTCAATTTTCAAACGTCACATCAAATCAAATCCAAAAATCAGCCCCAGTTCGACGCCGTCGATTTCCCCCGAATCATTTCCACCAGTTCCCGTGTGACCGGCGCATCCAACCCGAATTCCTGCGCCCCGCGCAGAATGGGCCCGGCGATGCCGTCCAGTTCCGGCGGATTTCCCGCCGCCACGTCCTTCTGCATCGAACTGCGCGTGTCCGGGGGAACTTTGTCGAAAATCGCGATGATGTCGTTGGCATCGAACGGTGTTCCGGCCGCGGTGCTTACCGCGCAGGCCTCGCGCAGCCGTTGCGTCCAATCTCTCTCTCCACTTGGGAGCGCGGCATACTTCGCCAACGGTCATCGCCGAGGCCGTGGTCGTCAGCGCCAGCGGCGCGAGCACCACCAGCTTGCTCCACAAAAGTTTGTTTTCATCCGCATCGAACTGACACTTCAGGCCGAACTGCCTCAATTTCTCCAACGCCGGCGCCAGCCGGCTTTCGCCGATCGAGGACACATTTAGCCGCACACGCCATCGACCCGACCAAAAATTTCCCCGGCGCCACGCGCTCCACCTCCACGCGTATCGCCGCCGGAACCACGCGGTCGTGCCCGAACCTGGCGCGCAGCAGCGCCACGTGGTCGATCCCATTCAGCAGCGGCACCACCGCCCCAATTTCCTCCGGCTTCACCGCCACGCTGCGCAACGCCGCCTCCAGTTGCGTGGCCTTCACCGCGATCCACAGCACGTCGTACGCCTGCGCCACGCTCTCGGCGCATTCCACATGCGCGCGGAATGTTCCCGCGGAATTTTGCAGCGACACCTCGGCCGGATAGTCCTTCATCGTCCCGGGCCGCACGACCAGAGTCACCGACTCTCCAGCCGTTGCCAGCGCCACCCCGATCAACCCGCCCACCCCGCCCGCTCCCAATATCGCGTGACGCATTGCCGCCTCCCGATGGCCCTGATGAAATTGTTTCCTTGTCACCCGTCGCCGCAGCTCGGATGCTCATCCCGCACTCAAAGCTCTATCGCCTCGCCGTAATGCTCCACCGTCGGAAACGGATCGTAAAAATGGTGCAACAATTCACGCCACCTCCGATACCGGTCCGATTCCCGAAACCCCACGGTGTGATCCTCCACCGCCCCCCACGACACCGACAACAAATACCGGTTCGGCGTTTCCACGCACCTGCGAAGATTCATCCCGAGAAATCCCGGAGAAGCCTCGATCAGCGGGCGCGCCATTTTCATGGCCTCCTCAAACGCCGCTTCCTGCCCCGGCCGCACCGTAAGCGTCGCTACTTCCAGGATCATCCGCGCATTTTCTCAATCAATTCCTCACCCGTCCAGACATTACTCCGCCCCTACCGCCGCCATCCCGGGCCGCCTCGCGCGAATTCCATCCAGTTTTCATCCCGCCCTTCACGCCCCTGCAACCCATGCAGGTTACGAAACTACCTTGCAGTTCGCATGACCCTGTGAACCCCGCTCCGGTGCTATGATTTTGCCATGGTGACTGAAAAGAGCACTTCGAGGATTGCCTACTTTTCCATGGAAATTGCCTTGGATCAGGCCATTCCTTCCTATGGCGGAGGCCTGGGAATTCTGGCGGGCGACATGCTTCGCTCCGCGGCCGACCTGGAATTGCCCATCGTCGCCATCACCCTGGCGCATCGCAAAGGCTATTTCCGCCAGCGGCTGGACGCCGACGGCAATCAGACCGAGGAGTCCGACCCCTGGGATCCGGAAACCGTTCTCCAAGCGGCCCCGAGCACCTTTACGGTCCAGATCGAAAATCGCGAAGTCCACGTGCGCGCGTGGCGTTACAGCGTGCACGGACTTTCCGGGTTCATCGTTCCCGTCTATCTGCTCGATACCGACCTGCCCGAAAACTCGGACTACGACCGCACTCTCACCGACACGCTCTACGGCGGCGACCAGCGCTACCGCATCTGCCAGGAAGTCCTGCTGGGAATGGGCGGAGTGAATCTGCTGCGCACCCTGGGCATCAAAGGGATCAATAGCTACCACATGAATGAGGGCCATGCCGCGTTTCTCACCCTCGCCCTGCTTGAAGAAACCCTCAAGCTTCGCAAGTACACCGTTCCCGTCGAGGCCGACGTGGAAGTCGTCCGCCGCCGCTGCGTGTTCACCACGCACACCCCGGTCGAAGCCGGCCATGACCGCTTCCCCTGGGACATGGTTCGCCAGATCCTCGGCGAAAGCAGAACAGACCTGCTGCAGCAGTCCGGCTTTGCCAACGCCAACGCCCTCAACATGACCGACCTGGCCATTCATTTTTCCCGCTACGTCAACGGCGTCGCCATGCGCCACGGCGAAGTTTCCCAGAACATGTTCCCTCAATTTCCCATTCACGCCATCACCAACGGCGTGCACGCCGCCACCTGGGCTTCGCCCCCGTTTCACGATCTGTTCGACCGCCAGATTCCCGAATGGCGCCGCGACAACGCCTACATGCGCTACGCCGTCGGCATTCCGCTCGACGAAATTCGCAAGGCGCATTGCCTGGCCAAAGCCGCGCTCATCAAGGAAGTCCAAAAGCGCAGCGGAGTCCTGCTCGATGAATCCGTTCTCACCATCGGCTTCGCACGCCGCGCCGCCACCTACAAGCGCGCCGATTTGCTGTTCAAGGATATCGATCGCCTGAAATCCATCGCCGCCTCGGCCGGCCCCATCCAGATCCTGTACGCCGGAAAAGCCCACCCGCATGACGGCGGCGGCAAGGCCCTGATCCAGCGCGTCATTCAGGCCGCCGCGGGTCTCAAGGACTGCATCAAGATTGTCTACCTGGAAAATTACAACATGGCCCTGGCGAAATTCATCATCTCGGGCGTCGATCTCTGGCTGAACACTCCGCAGCGCCCGCAGGAAGCTTCCGGCACCAGCGGCATGAAAGCCGCCCTCAACGGCATCCCCAGCCTCAGCGTTCTCGACGGCTGGTGGGTCGAAGGCTGCGTCGAAGGCGTCACCGGATGGGCCATCGGCTACGACACCAAAAGTAGACGGCGACGAATCCGCCGCCGAAAGCGCCTCGCTCTACGATAAACTCGAGCACCAGATCATTCCCATGTTCTACCGCGCCCCCGAAGCCTACGCCGAAGTCATGCGCTCCTGCATCTCCCTCAACGCCAGTTTCTTCAACACCCATCGCATGTTCAGCCAGTACAAAGCCAACGCCTATTCCCCCCGCGCCCTGATCAAGAAGGCCCAGGAAGTGTGATTCCCGCCAGCCACTCTCTCCCCTTCGCATAAAGCGCCTCCGCCTCCGCCCCCTTGCAGTCCAGGCATGTCCGTCTTCACCTTAAACCCCAAGCTCGACTGCAAATACGCCAGATGCCGGTAGCCCTCCGGAAACTGACCGAGAATCTTCGGCATCCAGCCTCACCGTGGCCGACGGATCGACCGGATCCATCCGGTCCTTCTCATAAAACAGCCGCCGCAGCACAATCGCCCAGCGCCCGCCGCGCTTCTCGAAAAAATCGTAAAACCGCCCCGTGCACAGCACGTCCACCAAGACGTCATGCACCATCGCGCGCTGCGAAATCGTCATCTTCGTCTGCGCAATCGCCCTCGTCCCCGCCACTTCCACCGACGTCCCTCCCAGCAAATGCAAAATGCTCACCCCGCGCTTCCACCCCTCCTGATTTACGCGAATGAATTCCTCGAACGTCCCCTGAAACCACGTCGCCATCATCACCCCTTCTTCATGCCACACCGTGCGAAACCGCTCCCAATCCCCCGAATCCCTCCACACCGCCCAGTTCTCCACCACTTCCTTAATCGCCAGCACATCCATCATCCGCTCGTCCATAGTTCCTCCGTCCATTGAATCAACAGGTAACACGGATGACACGGTGAATAGGGAAAAAACTCAACAATGCGAGCAAACGATTCCTCTACTCCGACTTATCTACCTGTTCATTGCGAGTTTCAGTCTTTACCATGTCTTCTCCGTGTTCATCCGTGTTGCATCCGTGTTCCACTCTGTCAGCAGTCACTAGTCTCCAGTCACTTGATATAGCTCGCCAAAAACCGCAGCGCCAAATCCCAAGACATCTTCGCGGGCGCTTCCCGGTAGCGCGCTGGTCACGTCGCGGAAGAATCCGTGGTCGGCGTCCGAGAATTCCACGTTCACGTAACGTCTTCTTCGCCGCCTTCATCGCGTCGGTAACCGCGCGAACCTGCTCCGCCGGAATGTGCGCGTCCTGCACGCCCCAGAAAAACAGCATGGGCCCGTGCTGTTGCTCCGCGCGCGGCAGCAGCCCCGGCGCGATCCCTCCGCCGTAATACGAAATCGCCGCCTTCAGCGGCAGCGCCGAATTCGCCAGGAACGACGTCCGCCCGCCCATGCAATATCCCACGCAGGCCGTGGCCTCGGGCAGCACGCGCGGATTCTTCTGCAGCCAGTCGAACGCCGCGCGCGCATCCGCAATCAGCCCGTCCGGCGTCAGCGCCTGCAGGTGCGGCATCACCGAAGGAAAATCCGTGTACGACCCGTCAAAGCCCGGCGCCGTCCGGTGAAACAGTTCCGGCGCGATGGCCACGTATCCTTGCCGCGCGAACCGCTCGGTCACGTCCCGAATGTGCGCGTTCACCCCAAACGCTTCCTGAAACACGAGAAGTCCCGGCAGCTTTGCCGCCTTCGGCGGGCATCGCCGCATAGGCGTCCATGGACGTGCCGTCCCCAACCTGCAGCGTCAATTTCTCCGTGCGCAATGTGCTCATGGTTTCTCCTCGCGATGTAGTGTGGGTATGAAAGCCGACACATCATAGCCATTGCCGGGCAAAATTTCGAGCGCCGATGCGCAAATCGCAACGCCGCTTACGCCGCCGAGTACAGTCGCTCTTCGCTTGTCCCATACCTGTCCCGCCGTACCATTGACCCTGCCGCCGCGCCCTCCTAGCATGATTGTCAGGCGAGGAGTGCCTTCTTAGGTTTTTCCACAAGAGGGTTTCTTCGTCCACTGAGGGGTTTTGCAATGGTGGAATTTCGAGCCACAGCGCGCACCGACCATTCCGGGAAGAGTCAAGGTCACGGTTGCGGATTCTGCTCCGCGCGACGGCAGTGAAAAGCGCCGCGGTGTGCGTTTAATTCGCGCGTTCCGGTTTCCGTGGAATGGGAATCGGCCGGAGAACCGCACCGCGGAGAAACGCAAACGCGCGTCGTCGGGCCCTACGGATGTCTCGTCGTTCTGCGCCACGATCTTCGCGTGTCAAGCAGCAGATCCAAGTAACGAATTTAGTGAGCAAGCAATCCAATCCGGCCGTCATCGTCTGGCGCGGCAACCAAGGCTCCGAAGGCTGGGAACTGGGGATCGAATTGATTAACCCGCAAATGGGATTCTGGGGAGTGGAACTGTGACGCCACCTAAAGAATTGTCGGCGGACCGCGCAACGGCCTTGATGGCCGGAGAAGAACGCCGCCGCAGCCAGCGCGTCATCATCCGCGTCCCGGTCGCGCTGGAAGCCACCATGTTGGGCCAAAAAGTCAAAGCCGACGCCTTCACCGTCGCCGTCAACATTCACGGCGCCATGGTCCTGTGCCCGCGCTCGTTCGACGCCGAAACCCGGCTCGAAATGCGCAACGAACGCACCGGAGAACGCATCGAGGTCCGCGTCACGCGCGCCCCGCGCGAATCCGCCGAGGGCTACCTGATTCCTCTGGAATTTGTCGCGCCCTCGCCCAAGTTCTGGCAAATCTCCTTTCCGCCCGAGAACTGGAAATCCTCCGGTCTCTGACGGTCCGTCGGAATTCGCCCGGCAGCGCCCCAGCCCGCAATGCCGAACCACGCCTTTCCTTCGAGGTAACTAAAAGGGTACGTGCCATTCCTTCTGGATGGAATTCCGGCGGATTGCCGCCTACCCTTGTAAGTGCGTGGGGTGCAGCCTGTCATACTTCGATTTTCCGAGAAAACCCGGAACCATTTTCTGCATCCAACGGAACTGATAGGGGGCGGTCTTGCCTCGTGTTGTGCGCAACCAGTCTTTCGATTTTGGGGTCCTTGGGGTTGGGGTCTGTCATCATCCTAGCGTGGCCAGAGGGAATCGTGAATAACGTCATCTTTCCAGCAGTGCGCCCATTCCGTGGGCGGGCATGCCGCACTATCGCTAAGCCCGAAGCCGCCCGGCGAATCCTCGCCGCGCCCCGGCCCATTTCCGCCGCGCCGCGATCCTCGCCGCCGCGCTCGCGCTTTGCGCCCCGCTCGGCGTTTTCGCGCAAACGATTCCCGTCCGCGCCGCGGGTCACCGATCGCGTGAACTCGTCCCAAATGACGGCGCTCACCGGCAACACGCATCCTCTGGCCCGCGCGCAATTCGACCGCGGCGCCGCCCCCGCCGGTCTGCCCATGAACCGCATCATGCTGGTCCTGAAGCGCAGCCCCGAGCAGGAATCCGCCCTGCAGGATTTGCTCGTCCAGCAGCAGACCGCCGCGTCCCCCAATTTTCACAAGTGGCTCACGCCCGACCAGTTCGGCCAGCAATTCGGCCCCGCCGACGCCGACATCCAGGCCGTTACCTCCTGGCTTGCGTCCTTCGGCTTTCAATCCATCAACGTTTCCCGCGGCCGCACCACCATCGAATTTTCCGGCACCGCTTCCCAGGTCGAAACCGCCCTGCACGCGCCCATTCACCAGTACATCGTGAACGGAGAATCGCACTGGGCCAATGCCAGCGACCCGCAAATTCCCGCCGCCCTCGCGCCGGTGATTTCCGGCTTCGTCTCGCTTCATGATTTTCGCGCCAAGCCCGCGTCGGTCCCGCGCCGCCGCGCCAAGTGCCCGTGACGTTCAAGGCCGGTGAAAAACCGCAAGTCAATTTATCGGAGGCACTCACGGCCTGGGTCCCGCCGATTTCAACACCATCTACAATGTCACACCCGGCGACCATGACCGGCGCCGGCGCCACCATCGGCGTCATCGCCGACTCGAACATTCACGTCCAGGACGTTTCCGATTTCCGCAGCCTGTTTGGCCTTCCACCGCGCAACCTGCCGCAAATTATTTTGAACGGCCCCGATCCCGGCATCGTTTCCGGCACACGAAGGCGAAGCCGTTCTGGACGCGACCTGGTCCGGCGCCGTCGCTCCCGCGGCCACCGTCGATCTGGTCGTTTCCGAAGATACCAATTCCACTCAGGGCACCGACCTTTCGGCCGTCTACATCGTCGAACAACAATCTGGCCGACGTCATGACCGAAAGCTTCAGCGCGTGCGAGGCATTCTTCTCGGGAAGCGCCGGTTTTTTTTCCGGCCTTGCCGAGCAAGCCGCCGCGCAGGGAATCACCTTCCTTGTCGCTTCCGGCGATGGCGGCCCGGACAGCTGTGACGATCCCAGCGTTCCGCCTGCCTCCACGCCGCGTCGGTCAACATCCTGGCCTCCACCTGGTACACCATGGCCGTCGGCGGCACGATGTTCAATGACACGGCAAATGCCAGCACCTATTGGAATACTCGCCAGGGCTAACGGCGGCACTCCGCAAAATCCTACATTCCCGAAAATGTCTGGAACGAAAGCTGCACCGTCGGCAATGTGGCGCTACTTCGGCTGGCCTCTGGTCCAGCGGAGGAGGGCAGAGCACGATCTTCGCCGAAGCCGCCTTGGCAAACCGGCGTCAACGGCATTCCCGCCGCCAACTCGCGCTTCCTTCCCGACGTGGCGCTTGACCGCCGCCGATCACGACGGTTACATCGTGTGCCTGGACGCTTCGTGCAGCGGAAGCAGCCAGAGCTTCTTCATCTTCAGCGGCACTTCCGCATCCGTGCAATCCTTCGGCGGAATCATGGCACTGGTCGTGCAAAAAGTTGGCAGGGTCGGAATCGCGAACATCACCCTCTACAATCTCGCCCACACCCAGCAGACCGCCGGCACCTCCTGCAACGGATCGAGCACCTTCCGTCCGCCCCGCCGGCCGCCGCGTGCATTTTTAACGATATAACCGTCGGCAACACCAATATTCCCGATGAAACAGGCTTCACCGCCGCGGCAGGCTATGACCTGAAACCACCGGCCTCGGCTCGGTCAACGTCTCCAATCTCGTTAACCAATTGGAGCACTGCCATCACCAAGGGCACTACGACGTCTCTCACACTCAACGGCGGAAATCCGGTCAGTGTGACGCATGGCACGGCCGTGCCCTTTGCCGTTACCGTCGCTCCAGTCTCGCTCGCAACCGGAACCCCGACCGGCGACATTTCGCTGGTCGGCAAACGGCATCGTTGGCGGCGGCGCCGACTTCTTCACGCTGAATAACGGCGCCGTGACCGCCAGCACCGTGTTTCTCCCCGGCGGAACCTATCCGCTCAAAGCCCACTACCAGGGCGATGGAACCTTCCTGGGCAGCGATTCCTCGGCCACGACAGTCACCGTCAACCCGGAACCAAGCCGGACAACCCTCGGGATTGTCGGTGAACACGCCCTGCACGCTCGACTTCCTCCGTAGTCTATGGATCGCCCTATATCCTCTGCGTGGCCGTCTCGGATACGAACTCGCTCCAAACGTCCTTGCAATCCCCCGTAATTCGGCGCACCTCCCGCCGGAGGATCTCGCTCACCGATACCGTCAGCGGTGTAACGACTCCACTGGATGGCGGCACTTTCACGCTGAATAGCTTCGGATTTTTCGAAGATCAACCCATCCAGCTTCCCGTCGGCACTCACACGATCAAGGCCACCTATGTTGGCGACAACAGCTTCGCGGCAAGCAACTCGACGATCACGGTTACAGTCACTAAGGCAACGACAACAACCTCCGTCGCCGCCAATCCCGACCACCATTGCGTCCGGAGCCAACGTTCTGCTGACCGCGACCGTGCCGCCACGCAGAGCAACGCCGTGGCCAACGCCTCGCAGGAACCCACCGGAACTGTGCAGTTTTTCGTCGAATGCAACGCCTTTTGGCAACCCCGTTACAGTCAGTGGCGTACTGGGTTCGAACGTCACTTTGCTCAATCGACTGCCACTCTGTCCACGTCCACGCTCGCCAACGGCTCCAATTCCATCACCGCGAAATATCAATGGCGACGCCAACTACGCCGCCAGCGCCACCTCGCCCGCCGTGACCGTCACCGTCGGCTCGTCCGGCATCAACGTTAATCCCGCCTGCTCCACTCGACCATCACTATCTCCGACTCCAGGCCAGTCCGGATCGTGCCTGATCACCGTGACCGGTGCAAACAGCTTTGCCGGCGCCGTCACCCTGACCTGCGGCATCACCAGCGCCCCGCCCAGCGCCTCCGATCCGCCAACGTGCGCCTTCGGCGCTCCCGGGCTCGAACTTCACCGCCCCAAACACCATCACTTTGTCCTCCGGATCTCAAACCGGCAGCGCCACGCTCACCGTCAACACCACCGCCGCTGCAAAAATTTTCGTCGAATCCCTCGCGCCGCCCGCGCAATCCCAATTGGCTGCTCATCGCCGAATCTTTCGCCACGATCGCTTGCCTCTCGCTCCTCAGTCTCGCGGACGCAAGCGCCGCGGCATGGTTCTGCTCGGCATGGCGCTGTGCGCCGTCATGTTTGCCGCAACCAGCTGCACCAGCGACAATGGCGGTGGCACAGGAAACATCAACCCAGGCACCACCGTCGGCACCTACACCATTACCGTAACCGCGACCCCGGCCGGCGGCGCCGCGCAGCAATCGCCCATCACGATCATCGTGCAATAGCGCAGCGGGTTCGCCAGACTTATCGGACAGCTTTGCAAGACGTAGCGGAAGAAGACGGAGCGGAAGAAGATGATCGGGACGTTCCGATTCTCGACACTCCGTTGTGTCCGTGAAATGTTCGCATTTTCCGCACCCTCCCCGCATCTTTGTAGAGCACGGCTTCAGCCTGCCGTAAACCGGACAAAAGAGATGCGGCTTTAGCCGCTGACGCTGCAAAATGGATTGCCCGCCAGGTCCAAATCGAAGCGCCAGCGTTCCCAGCGTTCCCATCTCGATACTCGCCGCCAAAAACCCGCAACTCCCAGCCGCCGTTTCGTTCCTCCCCGAGCCGCGCAAGTCCCGGTTCAAAACATCCAGCAACCGAATGCAAATCTGACCCTTAGTAATAACTTGCCTACGCGATTGACCCGCCTCCCAAGCCGCCCTGAATCACATCACCAACTCGCCTCCAAGTGGCGCATCGCGTGCATCCCCTCACGGCATGCCGGGCCGCACGAAATATCTCCTCCGCCGTCTTGCGGCTGCCGCCCTCTTCCTACCTCATCCCTCGTCATCGCCCGCTCGCAAACCAGCCTTCCCCAGCAGCGCATCGCGCACACTCCATCGACCAGCCCCAACTCAGCCCGACCCGCGGAACCCTCCATCCCTGGGCACTCCCGCAAAACGATCGCGGCCCCGCCGATCCTTCGCTCAAGCTCCAGCGCGTCACCCTCATGTTCCAGCCCACGCCCTCGCAGCA
Organism: Terriglobia bacterium; assembly: GCA_963779275.1. Lineage (GTDB taxonomy): Bacteria > Acidobacteriota > Terriglobia > Acidiferrales > UBA7541 > Palsa-360. Next base: position 416,279 of record CAVZXL010000006.1, on the reverse strand, counting down.
GGCCGATCTGCGACGCGCTTGCTCGCCGCGCAGCAGAACCCCGCATCCCCCAGTTTCCATCAGTGGCTTTCCCCGCAACAATTCGGCGACCGCTTCGGCTTCGCTCCCTCCGACCTCGCCAAAGTCGCCGCCTGGCTGCAATCGATGGGTCTCACCGTCGTGGAAATTCCGGCGAGCGGAAATTTTCTCGTATTTGAAGGCACCGCCGCACGACGTAAGCGCCGCATTTCACACCGAGATTCACAACTACGAAGCGAAAGGCCAAAATTTTTTCGCGAATTCCTCCGAGCCGTCCGTCCCGGCCGCGCTGCCGGACTCGTCGCCGGATTTCGCGGCCTCAATAGTGTCCGGCTGCAGCCGCGCGCCGTCCCCAGCAAAATCGCAAACGCGCCCGTGCAGCCGGACTTCACTTCGAGCCTCACCGGCACGACTTACATCACCCCCGCCGATTTTGCCACCATCTACGATCTCAACCCGCTGTACTGCTTCCTCTCCGCCTATCGACGGCACGGGCCAAAAAATCGCCGTCGTCGGCCAATCCCTGATAGTCCTCGGCGACATCGCCGCGTTTCGCTCTCTATTCCGGCCTGCCTGCCAAACGCTCCGCAAACCATCCTCGTGCCGTCGTCTCCCAATCCCGGCATCGTCAACGGCGACGTGCAGGAATCCAGCCTGGACATCGAGTGGTCGGGAGCAGTCGCCCCCGGTGCCTCGATCCTCTTCGTCTATTCCGGCAGCGGCGTTATGGACGCGCTGCAATACGCCATCAGTCAGAATCTTGCCCCTATCATCAGCATCAGCTACGGCAGTTGCGAGGCGCTCCATCCGCCCGGCGAAATTCAGACCCTCGCCTATCTCGCCCAGCAAGCCAACGCGCAGGGAATCACCATCGTTTCCTCCGCCGGCGATTCCGGCGCCACCGACTGCGATGGCTCCGTAACCCGCCAAATTTCCCCGCGAAATTCGGCCTCAGCGTTGATTTTCCCGCCAGCCTTCCCTATGTCACCGCCGTCGGCGGCACCGAATTCAACGAGGGCAACGGCGTCTACTGGCACGCCGCCTCAGCAGCGACGTGCTTTCCTCGGCCCTCTCCTATATCCCCGAAATCGTGCCTGGAACGACAGTCCGTCCTGAACGGATTTAACGCCGGCGGAGGCGGCTCCAGCTCCGTCTTCGGAAAGCCTTCCTGGCAGGCCGACACCTGGGCGTTCCGAACGACGGCGCCCGCGACGTTCCCGATATTTCCCTCAACGCTTCCGCCTGCACGATCCCTACCTGATTTGCACGGAAATTCAGCTCACCCCGAATGGCCCGCTCACCCCCGGCTGTCAGAATGGCTTCCGCATTTCCGCCGGCAATCCCGGCCTCTCGGCCTACGGCGGCACTTCTTTCGGCGCTCCCGCCTTTGCCGGAATTCTGGCCCTGGTGAACCAGAAGACCGGCTCTGCGGGGCAGGGAAACGTGAATTACCTTCTGTATCCGCTCGCCTCGATCGCTCCACCCGTATTTCATGACATCTCGCTTCCGGAAATAACGCCAGCCCTTGTGTCTTTCAATCGTTGATTGCCTGGATGGATCTCTACCGGCTTCTAGGCGGGTCTTGGCTATGACCGCGCCAGCGGCCTGGGCACGATCGATGCCACCAACCTGGTCAATTCCTGGTCGTCGGCCAGCGCCGCCGCGGCCGGATCGGCTCCCGTGCTCGCCTCGATCTCCCCCACGTCCATCGCCGCGGGCTCGGGCGATTTTACGCTTGACCGCCTCCGGAATAACTTCGCCGCCAGACGCGCAGATCCTATGGAATGGATCCACCGCGGGCGTCACCATGCAACCCGGCGGCACATCCACCACGATCAAGGCCACAATCTCCCGCAACCTCGTCGCCTACGGCACCAGCACCGCCGGAATCCCCGGCGCGCAGCCTCCGTTCACTTCCACGTTCGTTTCCGTCACCGCGAATTCGCCCCGGGCAGCGCAGTCCGCCACGCGCTGCCCTTTACGGTGACTTCCTCGCCCCCGGTAAACGACAACATCGCCAACGCAACCGTGATCACCAGCAGCAATTTTCCGCCGCGGTCGACAATTCAGCCGCGACCTCCGAACCCACCGATCCGGTTCCCCCCTGTGTTTCGGGAAGTGCGAATCCGGATACCAGGACGGTCTGGTGGACGTTCACTTCCACCGGCAACGCCCTCGTCACGGTCTCCACGCTGGGGAGTTCCTACGACACCACGCTTTCGGTCTGGACCGGCGCGCCCGGAAACCTCACCAACGTGGCCTGCAATGACGACGTCTCTTCGGGGGAATATACCAACGCATTACTTACATTTACAACTAACGTTGGCGCCATCTACTACATCTTGGTTGCTCCCTACGGCCCCGCGCGCAGGCGTGCCCCCCGCCGCACAGGCCGGCGGCAAAACCGTTCTGAACGTCACCCATGCGCCCCTGGCCCCCGCCGCCCCGGCCATTACCAGCCCCAACGCCGCCACCTACATTTTGGGGGTGGAGGGAAAATTCACGTTTAAAGCCACGGGCTCGCCGGCCCCCACGTTTTCCGAGTCCGGATCCGCTTCCTGGTGGTGTTCGGCTCAACGCCATTACCGGAGAGTTAACCGGGTACCCCGGCTTCGGTTCCCAGGGCATCTATCCCGATCACCATCTCCGCTTTCAACGGCGTCGGGCCTCCCGCCACGCAGCATTTCACGCTGACTGCGAACAAGGCCGCGTCCTTCGGGAATCCTTCGAGTGCGGTACTTCGTGGTCGGCACGCCGGCATTCTTTGCACTCGACGCCCAGGGATTTCCTTCGCCGTCCGTTCTCGATATCCGGGCACTCTCGAACGGCGTCACCTATGATTCGTTCGGCCAGATCTTTATGGTACGCCGGCCCCCCGGGTTCCGGCGGCGCGTACCATCTCACGTTCACCGCGCACAACGGCGTGGCTCTGACGCCGTTCAGCAATTCACCCTGTTTGTGGTGAGCCCCGGCCATCACCAGCGCCGCCAGCGCCACTTTTCCCTTGAATGATTCGGGATCTTTCCGTGTGACCGCCACCGGCACGCCGGCCCCGGCAATTTCGGAAGCGGTGATCTTGCCCGCGGGAGTTTCCTTCGACCCGCCACCGGCGTGCTCAGCGGCACGCCGGCGATGGGATCGGCCCCGAGTTACGCGATCACGCTTTCTGCAGGAAACGGAATCGACCCGGATGCGGTGCAGGACTTTATTCTCCTCGGGGCAGTCGGTGCTCAGTTCCTCGCCCACTTCGCAGACCGTCGCTGCCGGTGCCTCGGCAACCTTCATGATCGGGAATCCCGGCGACAGCGCTCGCCGCATTGTCCTGCTCCGGCCTTCCGGCAGGTGCCTCCTGCAGCACCTCTCCGTCCCGCCGAATTCCACCGCCCCGCTCATCATCACCACGTCCTCGCGCTCCGCCGCATTTCCGCTCTCCCCGCGGGACACGCGTTGGCACACCCGTCCGTGGCTCGGCGCCATTGATGGCTCTGCTCGTTTCCCTGGCGATCCTCGCCGCGGCGGCAAGCGCAGCGCAAACGTCTCGGCTTTCGCTGGTTCCGCTCGGTTCGCTTGTGTTGTGGATTGTCATTCGTTGCGGCAGGATGCGGCTGCAGGAAGCGGCACGCAGACGGTAACTCCAGCGGCACTCCGCCCGGAACCTACACCATCACCGTAACGGCAGCGCCGCCGGAGTTCCCGCACAACCCGTGCTCATCACCCTGATCGTGACTTAAGTAGGACAGGCTTCAGCCTGTCGGGTTAAATCCCCATTCAACCAAAATTCATCCGCGAAGCGCCACGCATCCAATCACTCACGCCGGCATCCTCCGCACTTACTTCAACCCCACCGCGTCCGCATCCAGATTCCCGCCCGAAAGAATTATCCCGATGCGCATGTCCTCGGAATCCCCTGAAATCTGCCGGTGCAGCGCCGGAGAAGCCGCGACCGCCCCCGACGGCTCGACCGTGCATCGCAAGTGCTCCGTGATCAGCTGCATCGAATGCAGGATTTCCGCTTCCGTCACCGGATAGATGTGGTCCACGCGCTCCTGCAAAATCGCGAACGTGCGCGGCGAAAGCGTCGCGCGCAATCCGTCCGCGATCGTGAACAGTGGGCGAAGCCGGCTCGATGTGCCCGGACGCCAGCGACCTGCGCGCATCGTCCGCGTTGGCCGGCTCGCAGCCCGCCACCTGAATTTCCGGCCGCAGCGATTTCGCCGCGATGGCCGTCCCCGAAAGCAATCCGCCGCCCGATACCGCCGTGCAAATCATGTCCAGGTCCGGAATTTCCTCGAGAAACTCCAGCGCCGCCGTGCCTTGCCCGGCGATCACGCGGTCGTCGTCGTACGGATGAATCAGGCTCGCCCCGGTTTCCTGCAACAGCTTCGCGGCCGCGGCTTCGCGCGCCTCCAGCGTGGGCTCGCAAAACGTGATTTCCGCGCCGTACGCTTCCACCGCGCGAACCTTCACCTTCGGCGCGTTTCGCGGCATCACCACCCACGACCGGATCCCGCGCAATTGCGCCGCCAGCGCCAGCGCCGCCCCGTGGTTTCCCGACGAATGCGTCACCACGCCCCGCGCCGCTTCCGCCTCGCTCAGCGAAAACACCGCGTTCGCCGCGCCCGCGAATCTTGAACGATCCCGACAGCTGCAAATTTTCGCACTTGAAAAACAGCAGCATCCCCGCCATTTCATCCAGCGGGTAGGAAATCATCACTTGCGTGCGCTCGATGTACGGGGAAATGCGCCGGTGCGCTTCGCGGATCGCCTGCAGGTCGGGGCCCGTGAAAGGATGGACGCTGGAATCGCTCAATGAGAAACCTCTTAAGACGGTGCATTATGGCACAGCTTGCCCCGGGTTGGTTCGGCCCTCGAAAAATTCCTTCATTTCTCTTGCGCTTGCCGCGCGTCGCGCTTACAATCGCTTTCACCCCTTCCTACTTTATCAAGCCGCGCGCATTCCTGCGAGCGGGGAGGAAACCATGAGTTCCAGCGAACGTCGTATCGATACGCGCGTGAATGTCCGGGTGCCCCTGCGGTTTCGGGCACTCAACATCGCAAATTCTGCCGAACAAACCGCAGAGTCGGAAAACATTTCACAACGGGGACTCTATTTTGAGACGGCGGTTCCTCTCAAGGTGGGCATGCCGCTCGAAGTTTCCCTGCGGATGCCGCAAGAGCTTTCCGGAAAATCCTCGGCCGACGTGCGGTGCGTGGCCCGCGTGGTTCATGTCCGCCCGAATCTGCAGGCGGGCGGAAAGTCCGGCATCGGGTTGCATATCGAGCGTTACGAAGCGAAGGTTTCCGCTGGGGAGCGTTGGACCAGCTGAAACCTTCGGTCCGTGCTTCCGCTCCAACGGCCGCGATTCAGTTTCCGCTGCCGGGAACTCGAATCGTGGCCTTGGAACTGGAGGTGTTCTCAAACTGATCGAAGACGCGCACCGTGATGGTGTGCTCACCCGGCGCGATCTTTTGGCAGCGCGAAATCGTAATTCTCCCGCGGCTCGTCGCTCAACCCTCCGGCCGGAGACACCAGCATCCACTCGCCCGCATCCACGCTGTACTGCGCGCGCGTCACGAAGCTCCCCGCCGCGTTCGCCTGAAACCTCACACGCACCGCTCCCGCCGCCGCCGGCTCGGCCGTCAGCTGGGAAATCGCCGGCGGCGTGTTGTCCACCACGAACCGGTCGGACTCGCGCTCCGCCGTCAGCCCTTCGCCCGCGGGATTCCCCGGCGCGTCGCTGGCCACGATCTTCAGGTAATAGGCCCCATCCGGCATCGTGGTCGTGTCCCACGAATAGAACTTGGAATCCAGGTGATCCTTCAGCAGTTTCCAATTGCTTTCATTTTCCCCGCGAAAATAGATCGCGTATTCGAGCGGGTCGTCGTTCGCGTCCTCGGCGGTCCACAGGACCGATTCGTAGCCCTTTTGCGACGATCCCTGCGGCACCGGGTCGAAATGCGCCGGCGCCGCGGACGCCGTCGCCATCGCCGATTGCGCCGCCGCAAATGCCGAATTGCCGGACGACGCCGGAGCCGGCGGCTGCGGCATGCGCAGTTGCACCGGAGTCCCCCCGCCCATGCCCGCCATCGGAATGGCCGTGCCCTGCACGCGCACTCCGGGAACTTGCAGCGCAATGGACGTCACGTCCGGAGCGACATTTTTCGGCAGGTATGCGACGCTCACCCAATCCACCTCCGGAGCCAGTCCCGCGCCCCGCCATGCAGCGCCGCTTTCCATTGCACGAACCGCGCCGGCGGGGCAATCGATCTTATCCGAGTTCATGTTCGTGTACGGTCCGCTCCACGCGCTCCAGTCGCTTTCCGGATTGGATGTGTTTCCCGAGCGCGCATAAAACTCCATGCGCGCCCCGCCCGCGCCCTTGCCTCCGGCGGCATTTTCGCCCCACCACTGCATGCGTCCCCAGCGCGAAAAAATATGCGCGTCGAACGGCTGCGATTCAAACGTTCCTTCCGGTTCGTTGTCCGGCCCCAGCGAAAAAACTTTTCCCGGATTGGCCGCGGCCAGAAACACTTTCCCGCCCGGCCCCGGCGCGATCGACGTAATCTGGTGCGACACCGCCTTCACCAGCCGCGAATAGATATGATTGCCCTCCAGCTCCACCACCGCGCCGTCATTGCCCGTCCCGAATATCAATTTTCCATTTGGCAGCAGCGCCAGCGCGTACACCACCTGGTCGCGCGAACTCCAAAGTTCGTCCGGCGAACCGTCCGCCGAAATTTTGTACACCGAGCTGGAATTCACGGTAGGGAAGGGAGTGAAACCTCCGGGCTGCCCCAGCGGCACGGCGCCCGCCGTGTTCCCTGCGGCACCACGGTCATCGTGAAGCTTTGCGCGGGTTGCGTCTCCGTCACCTGCGGCCGTGCCGGAAGCGGCGCCGCGGCGGTCTTCTCGCCTACGGCCGAAACATACAGATTGCCCGACGCATCCTCCAGCAGCGCCGTAATTTCGCGCTTCGACGTCTCGTACAGGACAAACGCGCGCGGATTCGCTCCCTTGGAGATGCGCAACACCCGCCCGCTCGGCTCGGTCCCGGCAAGCACGTTCCCCTTGCCGTCCAGCGCCAGCGAACGGATGTGCGTCTCCCCGCTGGAATAAAAAACCTGTCCCTTGCCGTCCGGCGTCACCACGAAAATCTTTCCCGTATCCCCGGTGGCCACGTACACGGTTCCATCCTTGTCCACGGCCAGGTCCCAGATGTATTTCGTCTTCGGGTCGAAGAAAACCGAAGATTGCCCGCCCGGCGTCACCTTGTACACTTTTCCGTCCGGAGAAGTCCCCACGAACAAGTTTCCGGCCGCATCCAGCGCCAGCGCCTGCGCCGCAAGCTCCTGCGATTCAAATACGCTGGTCGCCTTGCCGCCCGCGTCCAGCCGCAGCACCTTCGCGTTCGAGCCGCCCGCCGCGTACAGATTTCCCTTGGCGTCCGCGCGCAACGCCAGCAGATACGCGAGATTCGCGTCGGCGAATTCCGCGAATCGCGGAGCCAGAAACAATTTTCCGTCGCTGCGCAGCGCCACGCCCTTGGCGTCCCTTTGTCGAAATCCTCGAACGTTTCCTGCCGCCACCAGCGCGTGTGCTCGGCCAGCGCCGGCGCGGCCGCTGCCGCCAGCATCAATCCGAGGACGGCCAGCCGCGCGAACCCTTGCCGCATTCTTTACGCCGCGATCTTCGCGGCCGTGCAAACAAAAAATCGCCATGTGACTCCTCGGAGTGCGCGTGAAAACTTCAAAATCCTTGTAGGGCACGGCTTCAGCCGTGCCGTAAAGGCCGCAAAATCAATACGGCTTTAGCCGCTGGCGCGCCGAAATTCAAGTTCTCTTGCGCAATCCTCAGGGGCCAATAGCCACGCGGCGCGCGGCCGCTTACTTGATTTGAATCGTAATGGTTGTGGATCCTTGCACGATCTGATCGAGCGGCACGGACCATTCTCCGGCGGCCGATTCCCGAACCACAAGCGAGCTGGCCGGGCCGCCGCGCTGGTCCAGAAGATTAATCTGCGATGCCGGCACGTTGGGCATCACCTTGTCCTGCACCACCATGGTGGGCGATGGATCCAGCAGCGTCACGTACAGCCGGTTGTTGCGCCGCTCGCGGTTCAATACCGAGATCATCTGCTCCAGGCTCTGCAGCCGCGTCTGCGAACCGGACACAAAGTTCATGCGGTTCAACGTCATCGAATCGCTGGCCAGAATCTGCATCGACGTCCCGCGCGTGGCCTGCGGTGGAATCGTAATGCGCACGTCGCGAATCACCGGAGAGCCCCGGTACGGCCGCATCTGCACTTTCACGGTTACCGTGTCGCCCGGCCCGGCCTCGGTCTTATCCAGCCACGCCCCTTCGATCGTCGTCTGGCGCCGCTCCGGCAGCGCCTCCATGCGCAGCGACACGCGCTGGATATCCGCCGTTTCATACGGGTTGGCGAAAATTCTCTGGAACACGTTTTCCACCGCCCCGGCCACCGAGCTTCCATCCGGAATAAACGAATCGGTCGGCGCGAAATAATTTTCCAGCGTCACCGTCGAGTGCCCGGCGATTTCGATTCCGCCGGAAAGATGCAGCGTCGTCCCTTCGCCGTACACCGCGTTTTGCACCAGGCCGTTGAGCGCCGCAAGCCCCATCAGCAGCGGCGTAATTTTCGGGTTCGACATCATCCGGAACGATAGATGCTGATCGCCGTCCGGCGTCGCCACGCGTCATGTCGATGGGAATCAATTTCGGCGCCGCTCCCAGGCTTCCCACCACGGCCGTCACGCGGTCCTGGCTGAACGATCCGATCGTCCCGCCGGCATTCACGATCTTGGTCGATTCCAGATCCGAGCTCAGCGTGGTCAGCACGCGCCCGCGCGCCATGGGCATGGCCACCGACCCGAATCCGAAAAGCGGGTGCCCGCACACGTACACGCGCCCATCCACGATCGTCGTCACCGTGCACGATGCATTCAGCGACAGATCGCCTTCCATCAGCACCGCGCTCACCATGTCCCCGGGCTTGATGTCCCGGTCGTCCGGCCGCGCCTCGGCCGTTCCGCCCTGCGCCGCCATCATCCCGAATCCGGCAAACGCGCTCGCGTACTGCCGGATCGCCGCCCCGCTGAATCCCGAAAATACCAGCGGCGAATCGATCGGCTGTCAGGAAATTTCCGCCGCTCAGTCCCGACCGCGCCGCCCATTCCTGCGGCAATTCAAACTTCGCGCCCGCCTGCGGCCACGCCGCCGTGTTTTCCGCCACGCCATCGTCCGGCGTAGTTCCCGGTGCGGATCGCAGGCGGCTGCCCCTTGGGCAGGCTCAGCATGTTTTCAATCGGCGTGACTCCCGCCAGAGGTTCCTTGGCAAACAAGCCCAGCTTCAGCGAGAGCGCTCCCGCAAGCTTCCCGTCAATGTAAACGGGGCTTCCGCTCATCCCGGCCACCACGCCCGTATGTTCCACTTTGGGGCCTAGCAGTTGCACCAGAATGATCGATTCCTTCGGCGCCAGGAAATTCGGCATCACGCCGATCACCACCAGATCGAATTTCTCCACCTGGTCCCCGGCAAAAATCGTCAGGGCTTCGCCCTTCATTCCGGGCTTGACTTGCGAAAGGGGAAAAATTTCAGGATCCGCTGCGCGGAGAGAGGGCACACCCAAAACCAAAAAAAACGCAGCGATCAAAACGCGCTTCAGAGAAGGGGAAAACCGTGTACTGGAGTGCATTTAGGCCACGCTCCTACCAATCCATGATACGCGGAGCCATGGCTGGAATCAATCGCCCGGACGTACTGTTACTGTATCGTTCTGAATCAAACTCGCGATTTGCGGCCGCGCATGAGGCTCCGGAGTTTGACACTCGAAGCGTGAGGGAACACCCGAATCTTTGTAGGGCACGGATTCAGCCGTGCCGAGGGACGCATAAGTGTTTTGCGGCTTAAGCCGCTGGCCGTGTCGACATAGAAGCCGCCAAACTTGAACCTCAGATCCGGCCCCTGCTGACGGCTGCCCAGTCGGCACAGCCGGCCCGCAGGCGCCGCCGGAGCCGCCGCCGCAGGCTTCGCCTGAATCGAAAGCAGCTCCACCTCAAAAATCAGCGTGGCATTCGGCCCAATATCCGGTCCCGCCCCGCGCGGCCCATAAGCCATCTCGCTCGGAATAAAAATCTGCCACTTCGATCCCACCGGCATCAGCTGCACCGCTTCCGACCACCCTCGGATCACTTGGTTCACCGCAAACGTCGCTGGCTGCCCGCGCTTGTAAGAGCTGTCAAATTCCGTTCCGTTAATCAGCGTGCCCCGGTAATTGCACACCACCATGTCCGTGGCGCGCGGGCTTCGGCCCCGTTCCCGCCGTCAGAATCTTGTACTGCAACCCGTCGGGCAGCGTGACCACTCCTTCCTTCGCTTTGTTCGCCGCCAGAAATTCCTCGCCCTCTTTCTTATTCGCGTCTCCCAGTTCCTTCGCCTTCTCCTCCGCCACCTGACGCAAATGCGCCTGCAGTTGGTCCAGTTCGCCTTCACCTCTTCGTCCGTCATCAGCGCCTTGCCCCCGGAGAGGCCATCCTTCAATCCCTGCATGAACACGTCCGTATCCACTTCCACCGAACTCCGTTCCCATGCCTTTCCCGATATTCAACCCGATGGCGTAGCTGCTCTTGGCCTTTGGCGTATCGAGCGTCATCGCCCGCGGAGCCTTTCGCCGCCGGAGATTTCGCCGCTCGCCGCCGGCGCTTTCCCAGACCGGTCGAAGCGGACCCCGCAGGCGCCTTCGCCGCCGGAGCCTTCGCCGCCGGCGTCGCCTTGGGCGTTGTCGCCGGAGCAGGATCCGCCGCCGGAGTTTGCTGCGCGCGCGCGCCCGCCGCCATCAGTAAACTCACCGCTAAAATTGCCGTTGCCGCAATAATTGTATTTTTCATGCGCACAATTCTGCCTCAGTCAATCTCTTCTGGCTACCTTCGTTTTCAGGGATTAATCATGTAGCGCCCGCCTTCAGGCGGGCAAGTAACACGCCATGCCGCCTAGCTGGCGCTACATCGCCAAGTCGAGCCGACCGCCTCTGCGCCGTCCCAATGGCCTTCGGAAACGCCCGCCGCGAACCCATCCGGCGCGTATCCCTGCGCCCGATAAGCGATCTTCCCGCCGCGGTCCAGCACCATAATCGTCGGAATCGATTCCACATGCAGCGCCTGGTCCACGCCGTCGGCAAACAGCAGCGTCCCTGCAACCTGTTGCTCCGGCAGGAACGGCGCGGCGAGCGCCCCATCCTCGTCCGCGTTGATGGCCAGCGTCACCACGTCGTCGCGCCCCGCGAATTTCGCGCGCACCTCGCCCAACTGCGTTTCCATCACGCGGCAGTAGGCGCACCAGGTCGTCCAGAAATTCAGAATCACGATTTTCCCGCGATTGTCGGCCAGCTTCATCGCGCCTTTTCCATCCACCTGCCTCATGCTGAATTGCAGCGGGTCGCTGACGCCCTTGTTATAGGCCGTCGGCCTCGGGCTGCTTCGGCCTTTGCCGCCAGCTTGTTCGCGTCGAACGCCGTGCAGCAGCATGTCTCCCAGCCCGGCGTTCGAGTTGTGCGTGAACCGCCAGAGATTTCCCATGCGCAGCCGCATGGCGTTCTCGGTCGCAGCCGAGGTGTCCGGATCGTCTCCGGCCAGCATGAACGCGGCGGCGTACTGCCGGATGGCTTCGTCCGTGCGCTTGTCCTGTTCCGCGATTTCTCCCAGGCGTCATCGCGGCGTCGGCCGTGGGATGCATCTGGTATGCGGTCGTCAGATCCTTCACCGCGTCGTCGTTCTTGTGCAGGTTCCGCTCCATGCGCCCGCGCAACACGTACAACTCGGTCGTGAATTTCTTGCGCCCCGCCTGCCAGTCGTCCAGCGTCATCTGCTGCGGCCGCGATTCCGGGTCCGCCTTGGCCACGCGCTCGATCAGCCGCGTGTCGTAATCGATGCCGTGCGCCTGGCTGGCGTCGTCCGGCATTTTTTCCAGGATCATCGCCGCCAGGTACATCGTCTGGCTGTCCTCGGGCTGGATGGCGATCACTTTTTCGGCGTACTCGAGCGCCCCTTTCGTGTCGTGCGCCTGCATGTCCGATTGCGCCAGCGCGCGGTAAATCGCCGTGCGCCGCGGCGAATCCGGATACTTCACCAGAAACGCTTCCAGATTTTTCACCAGCGCCGCGTTGTCGCCGCCCGCCTGCTGCACGGCAAGCTGCAATTCGGCGTCCGGATCGGGCGCGCCCGCCTGCGCCGCGTCCGCCGCCGGCGCGGCATTGGAATCTCGCCGGAGGGCTGTGCCGCCGGCGCTTTCTTCTCGGATTTAGCGCGCCGGTTTCGCGCCCGTTTTGGCGCGCTCCGCGTTTGCTGCGCCCCAGCCGCTTCCCGCAGCCCGAGCGTCAACAGAATTGCCAATACCACTGATTGCCATCGCATAATTCCGGATTGTAGCTCGATTTCGCGGAAACTGCAGAAAATATACCGCGCGCGGCGGAATTTCCGTGGAACGAATCTCATCTGCGTTTTGTAGAGGATCACGTGCTTTACGGGACAGAGATGGCAGGATTGGATCTTGAAAGACGGCTATCGCGCGCCCCGGCAGGCCTTCCCGCGGTCGGAGACGGCAGGCCTTCTTTATGAAGCAACCTACTTGAAATCGAGCAACACATCCACCGTTGCTTCTCCGTATCCGGCCGCAGCCAGTGCCCAAACGTCTCATAGTGCACCGGCAATTCCCCAAACACGCTCGCGGCCGGCTTCACCAGTTCCCGCGCCAGCCCTTCAAAATATCCGTTGTTGAAAACGTCCCCCGTCGCGATCTGCCAATTCCGCCGCAGCCGCTTTTCCGCTTCCACCGACAGCCCGGTGATCACCATCTCTCCCATGCGGTACTGCGGCCCTTCCACGAATTCCACCTGATAGGAAACCTGATGCGCGGCGTCGTCGTACTGCGCTTTTTCCGACAGTTTCAAATCCAGGTATCCGTGCCGCCCGTATTCCATCTGGATTTCGTGCCAGCCATTCTCGATCTTCATCCCGTCCGCGATCTCTCCCGCCTTCATTTGCATCGTTCCATCGAGCAGCGCGGAAGGGAAGAGCGAACTCCCCTGCCAGGTAGCCCCCTTCCAGGTGTAGGCCGCGCCGGGCGTGATCGGAATCTGCACGTCCACCGCGGACTTCGCGGGATCGCTTTCATCGGCCGTCAAATGCGCCATGGGCGGCCCGATTTGCGCGCGCAGAAAACCCTTGGCCGAGTACAGCGGCCGGATCTGCTCGTTCTCAAACAGTTCAATGGCGAACCGCGAGTACGGTTGCCCCTTCAAGTCCGAAATGCGGTCCTTCAGCCGCTCGGAATCCGCTCGCCAGCGCATCGCCGAACTTCACGGATTGCACCCGCAACGCCGGGCCCTCCACGCTGAACTGCATCATCATCCCGTCGCCGGCCGCCTGCGCCAGCAACTGATGCGACACCGTCGCCCTTGATGTTTTTCGAGGCCAGCAGTTTTTCCAGCACTTCGGTGATCTGATCCACCATCGCGCCGTCCCCCGGCGATTCCCCCGTAAACAGCCCCACGCTCGCCGCGAATGGCCTCGCCGATTTCCGCGTCCGTGAGCCAGGGAAAATTATCGAACGACAGCGGATACGTTGGAGCTTCCGTGACCTGAAATTCCAGGGCGATGGCGTCGCCCTTTGCCGAATAACGGTAATTCACCGCCGAAAAAATCCCCAGCGCCGCCAGCCGATCCGCGGCCCCTTTAATCTGTTCCACGGTGACGACGTCCCCGGCCTTCAGCCCGCTCGCCGACACAATCTGGTCGGCGGGAATCTTCATCGCTCCGGAAACCGTGATCGCCGCGATTTTTGAGGATGGCGCCGCTTTTGCCGGCGCAGCCTGCGCGGGAGCCTGCGCGCGCGCGCCGGTGCCTGCAAAAAGAATCAGCAGGGAAGCGATCAGTTGGTAGCGGCGTCGTCGCACAGTAGACGACATTCTATGCGAAGAATGCCCCGCTGGTGAAGTACGTAGGGCTGGAGTTGCAGAATCCAGGTAGCACAGCCACTCTTGGCTGTGTGGGTTTGCAGGTTATGCGTGTGTCACAGCGCTAACCACGATGGCCAAAATCGCACAGGCAAAGTGCCTGTGCTACTCCACCGTAACCGATTTCGCCAGGTTGCGCGGCTGGTCCACGTCGCATCCGCGCCGCACCGCGATATGGTAGGCCAGCAGTTGCAGCGGCAGCACCTCAAGCAGCGGCGCCAGCAGTTCGATCGTCGGCGGCACGACAATCACGTGATCGGAAGCCTCCCGCGCCAGTTGATCGCCCTCGGTGACCACCGAAATCACGATGCCGTCGCGCGCCTTCACTTCCTTGATGTTGGAAACGCTTTTCTCGTACCGCGTCATCGACTTCCGGATCGTGCTCGTCGCGCGTCGCCAGCATTACCACCGGCAGATTCTCGTCGATCAGCGCGTTCGGCCCGTGTTTCATTTCTCCGGCCGGATATCCCTCGGCGTGAATGTAGGAAATTTCCTTCAGCTTCAGCGCGCCTTCGAGCGCGATAGGGAAGTGCACGCCCCGCCCCAGGTACAGAAAATTCGTGTGCCGGAAGAACTGCCGCGCCAGCGATTTCATACGTGCCGCCCTCATCCGCGCGCAGCACCGTCTCCATCTTGTGCGGGATGCGCATGAATTCCTGCAGGAGCATCCGCGAGCAATCTTCGTTCAGCGTCCCGCGCACCTGCCCCAGGTACATCGCCAGCAGCATCAGCGCCGTCAATTGCCCGGTAAACGCTTTCGTCGAGGCCACGCCGATTTCCGGCCCCGCGTGCGTCAGAATCGTCCCCGCCGCCTCGCGCGTGATCATCGATCCGAACACGTTGCAAATGGCCAGTGTCTTCGACCCTTTTTGCTTCGCCTCGCGCTGCGCCGCCAGCGTGTCCGCCGTTTCCCCCGACTGGCTGATGCACACCGTCAGCGTGTTCGGGCCGATGATGGGGTCGCGGTAGCGGAACTCGCTGCCGTAATCCACCTCGACGGGAATCCGCGCCAGCTTCTCGATCATGAACTTCCCGGTTTGCCCCGCGTGCCAGCTGGTGCCGCAGGCCACGATCTTGATGTTGGTGAATTCCCGGAAATCCGCCTCCGTGATGTCCATCTTATCCAGGAATACTTTTCCCGAATCCATGGCCACGCTCGCCAGCAACGTGTCGCGCACCGCGCGCGGCTGCTCGAAGATTTCCTTCTGCATGAAATGCTTGAACCCGCCCTTTTCGGCCATGATCGGGTCCCAGGTAATGTGCTGCACGGCGCGCTGGATGGTGTTGCCGTCCAGGTCCATCACGCGCACGCCCTGCGGCGTCAGCACGGCGATGTCGCCGTCGGCCAGAAAGAACATGTCGCGCGTATGCGCCAGAATCGCCGGAATGTCGCTGGCCACGAAATATTCGCCGTCTCCCAGCCCGATCACCGACGGCGGCCCGGTGCGCGCGGCCACAATCTTGTTGGGATCCGCGGCCGAAAGAATGGCGATGGAATACACGCCCGTCAGCTGCCGCACGGTTTTTCGCACGGCGTCCTCGAGCGGCCCGCCTTCCTTCATGTGCTTTTCCACCAGGTGCGCGATGATTTCCGTGTCGGTTTCGGTGACGAACTTGTGGCCCTCTTTTTCCAGTTGCCGCTTCAGGTCCACGTAATTTTCCACGATCCCGTTGTGCACCACCACGATCTGCCCCGTGCAGTCGCGGTGCGGATGCGCGTTTTCTTCCGTCGGCCGCCCGTGCGTCGCCCAGCGCGTGTGCCCGATCCCGTACGTGCCGTCGATCGGCGAGTGCCGGATCACTTCTTCCAGATTGTGCAGTTTTCCCGGAGCCCGGCGGATTTCGACTTTTCCGTCGCGATCGACCACGGCGATGCCCGCCGAGTCATAGCCGCGATATTCCAGCCGGCGCAAGCCGTCCAGAATCAGGGGCACCACTTTTTTAGGCCCGATATAGCCGACAATTCCGCACACGGGTCACTCTCCGAGTATCCGAGCTAGGCGTCAGACACGGAAGCCTGCCTAAAAAGATTAGCACAACCGAAACCCTAGTTTTGGAGGCGGAATCGTGTATGTTTCCTGAAATTAACAGACCCACAATGGGTATTTAAGGACCTCTTCGGAGGGATGTTTGAGTAGCACAGCCACTCTTGGCTGTGTGGTTTTTGCGATCAAATGAAATCAAGCGCGATTAAGCGATCTACAAAATCGCACAGACAGAGTGGCTGTCTACGGAACCCTGCCCTACTCCACAATCTCGTACCGAAACTCCTCAATCACCGGATTCGCCAGTATCTCCCGCGCCATCCGCTCCACCTGTTTCTCGGCCGCCTCGCGCGTCGCCCCATTCAATTCCAGTACAAAAAATTTTCCCTGCCGCACATCCTTCACTTCCGCAAACCCCAGCGAAGCCAGCGCGTGCTGAATGGCCTGCCCCTGCGGGTCGAGCACCGTGCGTTTCGGCATTACCCAGACATGTGCTTTCATGCCCGCCATTATACCAACCCGAGCGCCGACACGCCGGAATGAAATTGCTCCAGCAGCGCGCTCCTCGCCTCGGGCGCAAGAAACGCATACTGAAAACTCGCCTCCGCCAGCCGAACCATATCCATCCGCGTCAGCCCCATGCGATTCACGTGCGCATACTCCTCGCTCACCGACGTTTCAAACATCGCCGGGTCGTCGCTGGACAGCGTGACCGGAAGCCCGCGCCGGAAAAACGAGCGGCAGCGGATGCTGTTCGTATCCCGCCGTCTGCTGCCCCAGTTGCCGCGCCAGCGCCCCGGTGCGCAGATTGCTCGTGGGGCAAACTTCCAGCGGAATCCCGCGCGCCGCCAGAAAATCCATGGTGCGTTCGTCGCGCATCACGCCGATGCCGTGGCCGATCCGCTCCGCCCCCAGCATCTCCACCGCCTCGCGCACCAGTTCCGGCCCGCCAATTTCCCCCGCATGAATCAGTCGGTGCATTCCCTGGCCGGCCACAAATTCATACACGCCGCGAAGATCGCTGGTCGGCAAGCCCAGCTCATCCCCGCCGATCCCGTACGCGATGATGTCCGGCGAACGCAACTCCGCGGCAATCCGCGCCACCTCCATCGCCGGCGCCGCGCCCCACTGCCGCACCGCGTCGAAAATCCACGCCAGGCGAACCCCCGGCACCTCGGCCGCCGCATCCCGCAGCGCCGCATAATTGGCGGCCGGATCCTGATTGCGCCGGAACATGATCCCGATCGAAAGTGTCACCTCGGCGTACAGCACGTTTTGCCGCTTCATCGATTCCGCGAATCGCCGCGCGATCAGCGCGTAATCCTCCGGCCCGCGCAGAAACGACGTCACCCAGATAAACGACTCGATGAATTGCGCGAAGTCCCCGGGCGCGTAGCGCGCCGCAGCCTCCTGCTCCGTAAGCTGCACGCCGTGCCGCGCCGCCAGTTCCACCACCGTCGATGGCGCGATCGAGCCTTCCAGATGCACGTGCAGCTCGGCTTTCGGCAGCGCGTTCCAGAATCTTTCGCTTTCGGGCTTATTCATATGAGGATTGATTATTGCGGAGGAAGCTGCGGACGTCCCGCATTGATCCACGCCGTGAGCCAGTAGGAGCCCACGTCGCTCGCGGCATCCGATAGTTGCCGGATCAGGATCGCTCCGGTCAGATTGTAAAACCGGTCGTAATAGTCGTCCGTAAAATCGCTCAGCCCTTCGCGCGCGCGCCGGTCCGCGAGCAGGATGCTCTCGAGCGAAGCGTGCGCCGACATGCAATGCGTCAAACGCATGGTCGGTGGGGTCGCGCAGAAAAACTCGCGTCGTTGGGCCGCATCGGGAAAAACGTGGAAAACCGGTCGACCAGATTCGACCCGAATCTGGAATCCACTCCCGTCTGGTTCGGATAGATGCCCGTCGAAATTCTCCGTGGTATGAAATGGATCGTGGGCCTGCGCCACGTACGCCGCCAGCGTCGCCGCGTCCAGCCGCGCTTCCTCCCAGTCGTGGTTGCGCATCGCCGCCGTCAGCTTCTGGCTGTACACGCCGATCTGCCAGGGCAAAACCCCGGACGCCTCCAGCTTCGCTTTGGAGAATTTCGCCGACCGCCGTTTTGTAATCCTGCGGCAGAGCGTCGAACGGAAATTTTCCGTAATGGTCCAGATAGAGATAGTGATTGCGGCGCTCGGTCTGCGGGCTTTTGGCCAGCAGGTCCAGCGGATCCGTAACATGGCGGCTCAGAAAATCGCGGTTGGCCTCGAAAAATCCGCGGATGTCCGGAGGAAGAGTTTCCACGGCCTTGCTGGCCACCAGGCGCTCGGCATTCGCGCCCCAGGCGCGCGCCGGGGACGGAAACGCGAAAAGCGAAAGAAACGCGCCCGCGCCGGCGGCGACGGCCGCTGCAAAGGGAAGCGCGAACATTCGGCGAGCTAGCAACGGCATCCGCTTCTGCATCCCCATCTGCATTCCATGCCCCACAACGGTTCCCCGCGGCGTACTCCGCCTGCAACTCTATCAGAAGTAGACCATAACACCGACGGCCAGCCAAAGGAAGAAACGCGCCCCATTCACGATCGGCAAACCTGCCTCGCCTTGCCGCCGCGAGCGCCCTCCAGAACGCCCCTGCCAACTTCCGCTTGCGCCGAAAACGCTCTCGGCTATGATGGATTTTCGTTTCATGCAATATTGAAGCGATCGAAGTCGTTTGGCGGCGAGCCCCATGGCCACAACATCCACTCCCGCTCCTGCAAACCACGCCGGCCGCGGCCGCCTGATCACCACGCTGGGCGTCGGCTTCGGCGTCGCCGTGGCCATCGGCAACACGATTGGCGCCGGAATCGTGCGCACCCCGGGCGAAATCGCCGGCTCTGCTGCCTTCCACCTGGCTCTATTTCGCCGCGTGGGCCGCGGGCGGAATCTACATGTCGCTCGGGGCGCTGCAGTTTGCCGAACTGGGCGCGCTGCTGCCGCAAAGCGGCGGGCAATACAATTTCGCGCGGGCCGCGCTGGGCGATTACGCCGGATTCATCGTCGGCTGGAGCGATTGGATCTCCACGGCCGGAAGTTTTGCCGCCGTCTCGATCGTCTTCGGCGAATACACCAGCGATATGATTCCCGCGGCGCACGGCCACGTGCGGCCGCTCGCCGCCGGCGTGATTTTGCTGTTCGCCCTGCTGCAATGGAAAAGCATGAAAGTCGGCAGCGGCGTGCAGGACCTGACCACGATTCTTGAAGGCCGTGCTGTTTCTGGCGGTCGTCGCGGTCTGCTTCTTCGCACAGCGCGACGCCCGTAACCGCCGTGGCCTCGCGAGCCGCCGTGCCTGCGGGCTGGCCGCTGTTCGTGTCCTTCATTGTCGCGCTGCAGGCGGTGATCTACACCTACGACGGCTGGTACGGCGTGGTCTACTTCGGCGGAGAAGTTCACAATCCCGGCCGGGACATTCCGCGCGCGATTTTCGGCACCGTCATTTCCGTCCTGGCCATCTATTTCCTGGTGAACGCCGCCGTCGTGCACCTGGTATCGGTGCGCGAATTTGCCGGCAGCGATTTCGCGATGGGCATTGCCGCGCGCCGCGTCCTCGGCGCCGGCGGGCGACAACTTCATTCGCGTCGTGGTCGTCGTGGGCCTGCTGAGCAGCGTCAACGCCATGGAAATGGCCACTTCGCGCGCGCTTTACGCCATGAGCCGCGACGGCCTTTTCTTTCCGTTCTTTGCGCGCGTCAACGCCGGCGGAATTCCCGCGCCTTCGCTCTGGCTTTCCACCGCCGTGGGCCTGTGCTTTGCGATGTTCAGCTTTGAGCGCGTGGCGGCGATCCTGGCGTCCTTTTTCGTCGCCGATTACGCGCTGTCGTTCGTCTCGCTGTTCGTGCTGCGCCGCCGCATGCCCGAAAAGGACCGCCCGCACCGCGCCTAGGGCTATCCCTGGACCACCTCGCTGGCCCTCGCCGCCTCCATCGTCTTCCTGATCGGCGCGCTCGCCAGCGACCGCGAAAACACCCCGCTCACTTTCCTCGTCCTCGCCGCGAGCTATCCGGTCTACCGCGCGCTCAAATGGGCCGCCCGCCGCAGCGCCGCCCGCGCAGCCCTGCCGTAGCACAGCCACTCTTGGCTGTGCGGTTTTCTGCAATCGTAAGTGAATCGCTGTCATACCGGTAGTCTACAAAACCACACACACAAGAATGTCTGTGCTGCTCGGCCATGCCCAATCACCTGAAAATGAAAACCCCTTGGCTCCGTCGCACGGACTCGCTATGCTGGCTCATATGAAAATTGCATTCCTGGGTCTCGGACGCATGGGCATCGGCATGTCCCGCAATCTTGCTCCGCGCCGGCCACTCCTTGTCGGTCTACAACCGCAGCCGCGAAAAAGCCCAGCCCCTCGCCGCCGAAGGCGCGCGCGTGTGCGACTACTCCCGCCGACGCCTGCCGCGACGCCGAAGTCATCATGACCATGGTCGCCGACGATCCCGCCGTCGAAGCAGATCGTCTTCGGCCCCAATGGCATCGCTTCGGCCATGCACGCCCGGAGCCATCCATCGTCTCCCACAGCACCATCAGCGTCGCGCTCGCCCGCAAGATTGACCGCCGAACACGCCCAGCGCAATCAGGCCTATCTCAGCGTCCCCGTCTTCGGCCGCCCCGAACACGCCGAAGCAAAACAATTGGTCGTGCTCGCCGCCGGTCCCGCCGAACTCATCGACCGCTGCCGCCCGCTGTTCGACGCCATCGGCCGCGCATCTTTCGTCGTCGGCCCCGAGCCCTGGCAAGCCAACGTCGCCAAACTTTGCGGCAATTTCATGATCATCGGCATGATCGAAGCCTTCGGAGAAGCCTACGCCACCCTGCGTAAAGCGGGCGTCGCCCCGCAGGCTTTCCTCGAGCCCATGAACGCTTTGCTCGGCTCCCCGATCCTCGCCCTGTACGGCCGCATCGTCGCCGAGGAAAGATTCGACCCGGCCGGATTTCGCCCTGAAGCTGGGCCTCAAGGACGTTCGCCTGGCCCTGGCCGCCGCCGAGGAATGCGCCGCGCCCATGCCGCTTGCCAGCTTGGTCCATGACCATCTGCTCGCCGCCCTTGCCCAAGGCCAGGGAGAGAAGGACTGGTCCAGCATGACGCAAGTAATCGCGCGCAACGCCGGCCTGAAAACAAAATCGTAACCCGGTTCTGGGGCGCCGGCGTCCCGCCGGCGGTTTTTTTCGCGTTAACGTAAATGCAAATCCGCCGTGCGAGACGCCGTGCGCGACAAACGCACTTTCTGCACATAGCTGATTGAACCAAATAAAAGGAGAATCACACATGTCCCTGGTCGATTTCGTCCCCACCCCCAAATTCGAGGAATACAAGGAACGCTTCCAGCAGCACTACAAACTGGACCGCCGCCCCGACGGCGTCATCCTCGCGCAGGCCCACACACGGGGCGGCCCCATCCAGCTCAGCGTCGAAAATCACCGCTCCGTCGGCCAGCTCTTCAAAACCATCGGCGCCGACCCGGAAAACGAAGTCATGATCTTCACCGGCTCCGGCAACGACTTCATGATGGACGCCGATCCCGAAGGCTTCAAACTCGAGGAAGAAGACCTGCAGCACTGGGCCTACGAATACGCCTACAAGGACGGCCGCATCAACGTCAGCTCGCTGGTCAACGACCTGGAAATCCCCACCATCGGCGTCCTCAACGGCCCCGGCTTCCACACCGAAATCTGCCTGATGTGCGACATCACCATCGCCGCCGAAGACGCCATTATTTTCGATCTCCACTACGACATCGGTTCGGTCCCCGGCGACGGCATCCACAGCTGCTTCCTCGAACTTCTTGGGCGTGAAGCGCGGCGCCTACGCCCTGCTCACCGGCCAGGCCATCGACGCGAAAAAAGCCCTCGAATACGGCCTGATCAACGAAATCGTCCCCCGCGGCCAACTCCTCGACCGCGCCTATACACTAGCCGACCACATCATGACCCAGCCCCGCACCACCCGCCGCCTCACCACCCAAATCGTCCGCCGCCCCTGGAAACAGAGAATCGCCAACGACCTCGACGGCGGCTTCGGCATCCAGATGTTCGCCCACCTGGCCAAGAAAAAAGCCGTCCACAGCAAATCCCACATCGCTTCGCAAATCGCCTACGTCAAGCAAGGCAAGGAAAACAACATCAAATAAAAACAAAACGAAGCAAAACAAATTGAAGTAAAGCCCATCCCACCCAAGCTTGCAGAGGCGGAAAACGCAGATACTCAATTTCAAATCTGAAATTTCAGATTTCAAATTGAACTTTCACCTTTCACCTTTCAAAAATCCCCATTGACCTCTCACCTCTCACCTCCCAAATCTGAAACCTGAAATCTGAAATCTGAAATCTCAAATCTGAAATCTCCCTCGCTCCGCCCATTCGCTGTCCTGCGGCGCTGAAAGCGCTGACGGAGACCAGCCCGGGGCAACGCCTTGGGTTTCCAACCCCCCCCATTGCGATGCGCCCTGAAAGGGCGCAAGGCCCCGTCGCCCTTTCGTCCCGCCCTGCCCAATCCCCAAAAAAGTTCCACTTTGAAACACTTTGAATCACGCCGCCCCATTTCCCACTCTGCTTGTTAATTACATCTGTATTTTCTTCATGAACTATCCCTCCGGCCAGTAGCCCGCCAACCGAAACCCCAAGTACTCTGACTTTGTTGCGGGGATCGCCGCGCTGCGTCGAGGAATGTTCTTGACGGCTCGCACAGTTCTTAGCAATAGATCTTATTTGTCATGATGGAGGCTGAAATGGTTGGTGTCACAATCGTTATGCTGATGGCTGTCATGGGATTTTATTACGGAACCCGGATCGTCCTCCACGGAGTTGGTTCTTCGACAAATGCTCGCGGATCAAAGTTCATGACCTGCCGGAAACCGCCAAGCAGGCCTTGGTTGGATTGTCCGCCGGAAAAATCAACAGCGACGGCTACCGCGTCCTGGATCGTCTCCGGATCGGCGAATGCTCGCTCTGGCCCGCGCAGCAGGAGTGCGGGCAAACCTGCACCAAGCAGATGGAAGCGCGGTGAATCGAAAAACCGGGCTTTCGGTAGTCCGATGTGCTGAGCCCCGGACAGCCGTTCATCGAGAGGCGCATCCCAAGCGCGTTACGCCGCCAATCGCCGCGATGTCCATCGTTCAATTTGAACTGATCCAACAGCGCCCGCAGTTGCGTGGACATTTCCGCCAGCTGCTGCGCGGCCTTCATCGATTCATGCGCGCTGGACGAAGTCCCTTGCGCGGCCTGGGCCACTTCATGCGAGAGCAGGGAATCGTAGTCCGCTTCGCGCCTCGCCCCTTCGACCGTCGCAAACCCCACCGCCGCCATCGTGATCGACACAGCCCCGAAAATCAGCAGATTGATTTTTGCCCTGATTCTCATGCGCTCTCCGATCGAGATTCCGCAACGCCCATCTTGCCGATTTCGGTGATATTTGACCATATCGGCCCCGGCAGGCCCCGGCTTTAGGCAAATTGCGCCCGCGCTTCCAACCGCCGAATCAACCCGCCATGAGGTCTGGCGCCCAACTGCCGCTTTACAGCTTGCGGACAAACTGTTTAGCCGCTGGCGCGCGGATCGCGTCCCATGCAATGCATCCCGTGCCCCCCGCATGACGCACCCCCCGCACATTTTCGATAAGACACACCCCTCCACTTGCCCGCTTTCCCCACGCCCGTCACGCCGCCCGTATACTTGGAAAGTATCCCTCTCGCGGGGATGCTCCGTACTCCATGATTTCAAGGTGCGATCTGACATGACTCCCCAGCCGATAGGCGCGCAACCCCCCGGTTTCAAGCCAAACCGGGAAGCCAAATCAGTTACGGGGCGCAAGCTGCCGAAGTCCGCGATTTCAGCCTCGAAGGCGTTTTTGTCGCCGACCCGGACCCCCTCCCCGTCGGCTCCGAACTCGCCTTCACCTTCAGAGCCGGCGGCCAGGACATCACCCTCGACGGCATCGTCCGCCACGTCGAAAAAGAAGTAGGCATGGGCATCCAGTTCGTCAACGTCTCCGCCGTCTCCAAGCGCCGCCTGCGCATCTACATCGCCGGCCTGGTTCCCGCCCCCACCGAATTCGTAAAGAGTTGACTCGCAGTTCCCGCGGTGCAGCAAATCAACGATTGGTTCGCCTCCGATA
This sequence comes from Terriglobia bacterium, assembly GCA_963779275.1. Taxonomy (GTDB): domain Bacteria; phylum Acidobacteriota; class Terriglobia; order Acidiferrales; family UBA7541; genus Palsa-360. Next base: position 392,113 of record CAVZXL010000006.1, on the reverse strand, counting down.
ATGTTCGGGAAAAATTGCGGCCATGGATTTTGGTTACATATGCTTGACAGGCTGCGGAAAAAGTCCTTTATGTTGTTATTCCGAGGGCTGGTATGCGGCCCGAGGAATCTCTCTTGGTTTTAAAGTCAAATGAATGAGAGATTCCTCGGCGAAGAGCTCGCCTCGGTTCACCGTGAGAGTTCACTCTGAACGGAATGACAGTGTTTTAGTTTTTCCGCAGACTGTTGATCCTGCGTGTCTTCGTTCAGGGGGGCCTGAACTTCGCAGATCGAAACCTGCGTTACCCGCAAGTTCGTAAGGAAATTTTTCTTTCAATCGCAGGTTCTGGAATTTCCAGAAGCCATCTCACAAATATCTCATAAATAGGCTTTGTGGGTCGCGGCTTCAGCCGCGACATCAGGACACCTGGAAAAGCAGGGCTTTAGCCCCTGGCGGCCCATACGGTGCGTGCGCCCGATCAGTTAGAAGATGGCTTCTATCCACATGCGGGAGCAATCAGAAGGGAGAATCGTTTTCGCGTACTTATGCCCCGGTTTTCATGATCTTGTCTAATCACGTGTTCATCTGTGTCCATCTGTGGAGTCCACGGCCGCGTCTACGCCCAGGTCAAATTCGCATACCGCTCCACCAGCTTCTTCGTCCCATGATCCGAAAACCGCACCGTAAATTTCCGGTCCTCGTCCTCGCCCTCGACCCCGATGATCGTCCCCGCCCCGTACGTCGGTGGCGCACGCGCTGCCCGATGAGCGGATTCGCCGAAGCCCCCCGGCTCGCGCGCGGTGAACTGGACGACCGCGTCCGGGTAGCTGTCGCGCTGGACGTGCCTCGCGGGCGCGTTGGCCTTGCCGCATCCGCCGCGTGAACTCTTCCTCCGAATACGAATATTCCGGGTCCGGCTCATACCGCCGCGTTTCCCCCGCATCGGCCAGCGAACCCGCCGCCGTCTCAATCAATTCCCCCGGAATTTCCGCCAGAAAACGCGAGGGCATCGATCCCGGTCAGCCGCTCGGACCCGTAAATCCGCCGGTACACCGCGCGCGTCAGCGTCAGCGTGTCCTTGGCCCGCGTCATCCCCACGTAGCACAGCCGCCGCTCCTCTTCCAGTTCCTCGTTGTCGTTCTGCGACCGGCTGTGCGGAAAAATTCCTTCCTCCATCCCCGTCAAAAACACGTGCTCGAACTCCAGCCCCTTCGCGCTGTGCAGCGTCATCAGCGTGATCAGCGCATCCTCATCGAAATTATCCGAATCGCTCACCAGCGCGGCGCGGTCCAGAAAATCCGTCAGCGTCTCCCCGCGCTCAGCGCCCTCGGCCATGGCGTTCACCAGTTCGTTCAGGTTGTCCGCGCGCGCGGTATCCTCGCTCGAATCGCGCTGCACCAGCATGTCCATGTACCCGCTGCGGTTCAAAATCGACGTCAGCAATTCCGCCGGCGCGGCCGTGGCGCGCTTCCTGCTGCAAACCCTCGATCAGTATCCGGAAATCCTTCAGCGGCGCGATGGCCCGCCCGGAAGACGCCCCTTCCAGCAATTTCCCCAGCGCCACCCACAGCGAAGCGTCCTGCTCCCGCGCGATCGCCGAAAGCGAATCCACGGTGGTCTTGCCGATCCCGCGCGGCGGCGTGTTGATCACCCGCAAAAACGCGATGTCGTCGTCCGGAAAAATCGCCAGCCGCGCGTACGCCAATGCGTCCTTCACTTCCGCGCGCTGGTAAAACGAAAATCCGCCCAGCATCCGGTAGCGCATCCCGCGCGCCCGCAACGCCTCTTCAAACGCCCGCGATTGCGAATTCGTCCGGTACAGGATCGCCACGTGCGCAGCCGGATCGTCCGCGTGCAGCACGCGGATCCGGTCGCCCACGTACTCGGCCTCTGCCCTTGGAGTCGCGCGCCTCGAAAAATCCCAGCGTCGTTCCCGCGCCCTTCGTGGTCTTCAGGAATTTTCCCAGCCGCCTCTTGTTGTTCGCCACCACGCCCGCCGCCGCGTCCAGGATCTTTTGAGTCGACCGGTAATTTTCCTCCAGCCGCACCACGCGCGCCCCCGGATAATCCTCGTCAAACCGCAAAATGTTCCCGATATCCGCGCCGCGCCACCGGTAAATCGATTGGTCCTCGTCGCCCACCACGCACAAATTCCGCGATTCGCCCACCAGCAGCCGCAGCAAATCGTATTGCACCCGGTTGGTGTCCTGATATTCGTCCACGTGAATGTACCGGAAACGCTTCTGCCAGTTCGCCCGCGCCTCCGGAAATTCCCGCAGCGCCTGCACCGCGCGCAGCAGCAGGTCGTCGAAATCCAGCGCGCCCGCCTTGCGCAGAATTTTCTCGTACGCCTCGTACACTTTCGACGCCGTCACGCCCAGCGGATCGTTCGCGCCGCGCCGCTTCGCTCGCCACCTGCGCCGGAGTCAGCGCGTGATTCTTCGCGAAGCTGATGCGTTCCAGCAGCCCGCGGATCTTCTCGCCCGGATCCTTGACGTTGATCTGTTCCAGCGCCAGCTTCACCGCTGCCGTCTGATCGTCCGCGTCGTAAATCTTGAAATCGCGCGGCAGCCCCAGCCGCGGAGCCTCGCGCCGCAGCAGCCACGCCGAAAAAGAATGAAACGTCCCGATCCACGGATCGTCAAACGCCAGCCCCTTGCGCACCAGCAGGTCGCGCACGCGTTCCTTCATCTGCCCCGCGGCCTTGTTCGTGAACGTCACCGCGAGAATCGCGCTGCCCGCCACGCCCTGATCGATCAGGTGCGCGATCCGGTACGTGATCGCGCGCGTTTTTCCCGTCCCGGCCCCTGCCAGTATCAGCACAGGTCCTTCAATAGCCGTCGCAGCGTCGCGTTGCCCGGAATTCAATTCGTCAAGGAGTGTCATGTTGGGGAGTGGGCCCGTATGAAAGCAACCATTCTATCCGACGCGCGACCCTTCAGCAAATTCAGCGTCTATGCCTCTTCTCTGTGTCTCTCTGTGGCCTTTCTCAGTGTTCTCTGTGTTAAGTTTTGAATTTCGGCCGCCAGAGTGGCATGAACCAGCAGAATGGAAGCGCCCGCTACCGCCCCGCCCCCAGATCGATCTCAAAAAAGAACAGCGCCTTCTTGTCCGTCATGAACCACAAATCCGGAATATACAGGTGCGTGTAGCGGATGGCATTAAAGTCGTGGTTCACATCGAAGAACAGAAATCCATGCGTCGTCGCATGAGGCGGCAAAATGTCGCTGGAAACCGCCACCGACCTCAGCAGCGTGTCCATTTCGTTCCACGCCTTGCTTTTCCCGTTGCCGCTGCCGCCGATTGGGAAACGGAAACGGCCGGCGCAGCTTCGGATTGGCCTCCGCCTTCAGCAGCGTCCGGTCCGCAACCTCCTCCGGAGAAAGCGGCTCAAGTTGCTGCCGCTCCACCCCCGGCAGCGAAACCACCAGCCGGATCGTATTCAGATCCAGGCGAATCGGCGCATTGCCATCGTTCTGGAAATACACGTCAATCGCCGCGATCCCCGCGCCAAACGGCGAATTCTTCCCGAATGGCGCCGTATACCGTTCGGCCGTAACGTACGGATCGGCAACGATCGTCAGATCCTGGTGCGCATCGCGCGTGCGCAGATGTCGGCGGGTCCGCCGGCGCGCTTTGCGCGGCAGCGCCGAGAGGGAGAACCAGCAGAACCGCCATGATCCGCAAGAGCATCTGGTTTTTCTAGGATGCAGGTTCCGCACCCGGGTTCGCCCACAATTAGTATCACAGGACCCGCGCCGACCCTATAATATCCGCTTTGCCGCCGCGGGCCGGCGCATTCTCGGGATTGTGTAGCGTGAAGCTCGCCTCGGTGACGCAGGCTTCAGCCTGTGCGATTAGGACCGCAGCTCGATCGAAACACCGCGGGCACGGCATGAAGCCCGTGCCACCGGCATTGCGCCCGATCAAAGGACCTTCGGAATGTATTTGCTCTACAGCCTACTCACCGCCGCGGGCATCCTCCTGCTCTCGCCGTATTTTCTGATCCGCGGCCTCCTGCGCGGCAAGCGCCTCGACAATCTTCCCGAACGCCTCGCCTGGAAATTTCCCGCCAGGCCTTCGCGAAAATTCCCCGGCGCAGCCGCCGCGAAAAACCATCTGGCTCCACGCCGTCTCCGTCGGCGAAGTCCTCGCCGCGCTCCCGCTCGCCAAGCAGCTGAAAGAGCGGCTACCCGCAACCACCGCCTGGTCGTTTCAACAACCACCGCGACCGGCCAAAAGCTGGCCCGCGAGCGCATGAATTTCGCCGACGCGATTTTCTATTTCCCCCTCGATTGGACCGGCCCCGTGCGCCGCGCCCTGCGCGCGGCGCAGCCCTCCGCCGTGCTCATCGTCGAAACCGAAATCTGGCCCAATTTCCTGCGTCGAGTGCCGCCGCGCAGCCGTCCCGGTAATTTTCGTCAATGGCCGGCTCTCCCCGCGCTCTTACGCCGGTTTTCTCCGCGCCCTCTCCTACTCGGGCGGCCTGCTGCGCGGCTTTCTGAAAAAAATCCTGCACGATGCCTCGCTCTTCTCATGCAGGGCGAGGAAGACGCCGCGCGCCTGCTCGCCCTCGGCGCTCCCCAGGACCGCGTCCTCGTAACCGGCAATCTGAAATACGATCTCGCAGCGCCGCCCGCCAACGCTCTCTCCTCATGGCTGGCCGCCGAACTCGCGCGCGCCAATCGCGCACCCGTCCTGATCGCCGGCAGCGTCATGGCCGGCGAAGAATCCAATGGTCCTCGCCGCCTTCGCCGCCGTCGAAAAGGAATTTCCCGGCGCGCTCCTGATCCTCGCCCCGCGCAAGCCCGATCAATTCGACAATGCAGCGGCGATCATTTCGCAATCGGGCCGCGTGCTGTTGCGCCGCAGCGAAATCTCCTTGAACGGCGACCTCCGCCGCCGCACTCGCAAATCCCGGAAGCATCTTCCTCCTCGACAGCCTCGGCGAACTTGCCGCCCTCTACCGCCTTGCCGACGCCGTATTCGTCGGCGGATCGCTCGTCCCCGTCGGCGGCCACAATATTCTCGAGCCGGCCGCATTCGGCAAAGCCCCCGGTCTTCGGCCCCTTCATGGATAATTTCCGCGAAATGGCCGCCGCATTCCTCCTCGCCGGCGCTTCCATCCGCGTCTCCACCCCGCAAGAACTGGGCGAAGCCTGGCGCGTTCTGCTCCGCGATCCCCAGACGCGCCGCGCGCATGGGCGCCGCCGCCAAGGATCTGGTCGCTCGCAATCGAGGCGCGACCGAGCGCGTCCTTGACGCCACCTGGAAAAAATCCTCGACGCGCTCCGGAGGCCTGCCATGAAGCGCTCCTCGGGATGGCTCGTCCTGCTGTGGCCGGTTTCCGTCCTGTACTCGATCGTGTCCCGCGCGCGCTCCTGGTGCTACGCCCGCGGAATTTTCCGCGCGCGTAAACTTCCCGGAACCGTCATCAGCGTCGGAAACCTTACCGCCGGCGGCACGGGAAAAACTCCAATGGTGCTGTGGATCGCCGAACGCCTCGCCCAGCAAGGCAAGCACGCCGCGATCCTGACGCGCGGCTATCGCGGCACGTTGGACGCGAACCAAACACGCGACCGCAAATGGTGAATCCGCCACGCCGGGCGTCCCGCAAAGCGACGAAGTCGCTCTCCTGCGCGACCGCCTTGCCGGCCGCGTGCAACTCGGCGTCGGCCCCGACCGCTACAAAAACGGCGAAACCCTCGCCCGCCACGGCGTCGACTGGTTCGTCCTCGACGACGGTTTCCAGCACCGCAAACTTGCGCGCGACGCCGACATCGTCCTGCTCGACGCCACCGATCCCTTCGGCGGCGGCCGCACGCTCCCCTCGGGCCGCCTCCGCGAACCGGTTTCCGCCTTGCGCCGCGCCGACCTCGTCGTCATCACGCGCAGCGTCCAGGCGCCCGCCCCGGCCATCGAAGCCATCATCCGCCGCCACACCCAGTGCCCCAATCTTTTACGCGGCCACGAATCTCGCTCAGCGTCCTCCGCGTCCCTCGTCTGGATGTCGCCTTGCCCCCCGCGGATTGGCCGCGCGCCCGTTTCCTGGCCTTTTGCGCAATCGGAAATCCCCCCGCCTTCTTCGGAGATTTGCGCGCCTGGGAATTTCAGATCGCCGCCGAGCGCAGCTTCCCCGATCATCACGTCTACACCGCGCAGGAAGCGGCCGAGATTGGAAAAGGCGGCGCAGGCCTGCCGGCGCCGATGCGCTGCTCTGCACGGAAAAAGACGTCTGGAATCTCCGCCACGTCCAATTCACCGCGCTCCCGGTTTACTGCTGCCCGCATTTCGTTTCACCTTCCCGACGAATTTCCTGGGATGCTCTTTTGGACGTCATCCATCGCAATCAGCCGGGATCGCAACCAATGAAAATTCTGGTGCGCGCGCCAAACTGGGTGGGTGACGCGGTCATGTGCATCCCCGCGCTCAGGCCCTCCGCGCCTCGCGCCCCGGTGATGAAATCTCAATTCTGGCGCGCCCCGCCGTTGCCGCTGCTGCTCGCCGGCCAGCGGTTCGCCGACCGCGTCCTCGAATACGATCATCGCGCCCGCCATCGCGGCTGGCTCGGCAGGGAAGCGCTCATCCGCGAATTGCGCCGCGAAAAATTCGACGCCGCCGTTCTCTTTCAAAACGCATTTGAGGCCGCATGGCTCGCCTGGCGCGCCGCAATCCCCCAGCGCATCGGCTACGCGCGCGACGCCCGCGGACCGCTCCTCACAAAATCGATCGCCTGTGCCCAAGCCCGGCGAAATTCCCCGGCACGAATCGCACTACTACCTGGAACTGCTGCGCCGCGCCGCCTGGATCGAGACCCCGCCGCGAACTTCCGATCGCCCCGATCCGCCTGGACATCCCGCAAGATGCCGTCGCCGCCGCCGAATCCGCACTGCGCAAAGCCGGCGCAAGGCCCGGCTCCTGGCGCTGCGCCATCGCCCCCGGCGCCTCCTACGGCGCCGCAAAATGCTGGCCGTCCCGAGCGATTCGCCGCGCTCGCCGACCGCCTGATTTCGGATTGCGCCGCCGATGTGATATTTTTTGGTACGCCCAATGAGAAAGAAATTGCCGCGCGAATTCTTTCTGGCATGAAGGGCCGCGCCATTTCCCTGGTGGGCGAGACTTCGATGCGCGAGCTTGCGGCTCTGTTTTCCGCCTGCTCTATTTTTATCGGTAACGATTCCGGGGCCATGCACGTGGCTGCGGCCGCGGGCCTCCCCGTTATCGGCATTTTCGGCTCCACCGACCCGGAGGGCACTGCTCCTGTGACGCCACAATTTACCCTGATCCGCGAAGCGCCTTCCTGCAGCCCGTGCTTCCTCCGCCGCTGCCCGGTGGATCATCGCTGCATGACGCGCATCGCGGTCGATTCCGTTTTTTCCGCCGCGCGTTCCCTGCGCCGCGCCGCAAACGATCCTCCCTCCGGAGGCGCGCCCGATGCCTGAGAAAAATCTGCTCCGCCGCGCCGTCTTCCTCGACCGCGACGGCACCATCTGCGAGGAAATGGGCTACGTCAACCACATCGACCGCCTGAAAATCTTCCCCTACGCCGCCGAATCCATCCGCCGCCTGAACGAGGCCCAGGTTCCCGTCGTCGTCATCACCAATCAATCCGGCATTTCCCGGAATATTTTTCCCGGAAACCCTGGTCCACCAGATTCACAAAAAAATGATCGCCGAACTCGCCTCCGGCGGCGCCTGGATCGACGCCATTTATTTTTGCCCGCACCGAAAGGAAGACGCCTGCGAATGCCGCAAACCGAATCCCGGCCTGCTCGACCGCGCCGCGCGCGAGCATGGCCTCGACCTGGCCGGCTCCTGGGTGGTCGGCGACCGCTACGCCGACGTCGAAATGGCCCACCGCGCCGGCGGACGCGGCATCCTGGTCATGACCGGTTACGGCAAGGGAGAGTACGAACTGCATCGCGAAAAATGGCCCAGACAACCCGACGCCGTGGCCGACAATCTAAGGGACGCGGTTCGTCTCATCGTAAATGACGCCGGCGGTTTGCGGCCCGCCCATGAGTGAAAATTCGGCTGGAAGGCGCGCGGAGCGATTCCTGGTCGTGCGCCTCACCGCGCTGGGCGACATCCTGCACACGCTTCCGGCCGTGGCCGCCTTGCGCGCCGCCCACCGCAACGCCCGCATCGACTGGGTGGTCGAGCGCAAATGGGCGCCGGTGCTCGAAGGCAGCCCGGCGCTCGACGAAGTCATCCCGTTTGATCGCCGTTCGCTGTGGGGAGCGACCGAATGCGTGCAGCGCCTGCGCCGCAATCGCTACACCTGCGCCATCGATTTTCAGGGGCTCTACAAATCCTCGGTCCTTGCCGCGCTTTCCGGCGCGCCGCGCAGAATCGGTTTTGAACGCTCCTGGGCGCGCGAACCCGGCGCCGCCCTGCTGTATTCCGAGCGCGTCGCCCCCGTCGGCCGGCACGTCGCGGAATTGAATTATTCCCTGGCCGAAGCCGCCGGAGCCTCGCGCCCGCCCGCGCCCGAGTATCCGCTGCGCGTTCCCGGCCGGAGGCGCGGCCTCGATCCGCGCGCGCTTGCAGGAGCGCGGCATCGGCCCGTACATCGTCGTCGGCCCCGCGGGAAGCTGGGGAGCCAAGTGCTGGCCGCCCGATCGCTACGGCGAATTTTGCCGGGAATTTGAGAAGAGGAATGACTTGCGCGTGGTCGTCATCCATGGTCCCGGCGAAAAATCGATTGCCGAGCAAGTTTGCCGCGCCGCCGCTCCCGCGCGCCCGGAAATCGTGAAAACCACGATCGAGGAATTGATGGGACTTCTGGCGCACGCAAAATGTTTGCTCGCCGCCGATTCCGGCCCGCTGCATTTGGCGGCGGCCCTGGGCACGCCGGTCGTGGGCCTCTACGGCCCCACCGATCCCGCGCGCAACGGCCCGTTTGTGCCCGGCGCGATTGTCCTGACCCAGGCCCGCCCCGAGGAAATCAGCTACAAGCGCCGCGCCTCGTTTTCCCCGTCCATGTTGCGCATCGGCGTGGACCAGGTTTTGGCCGCGGTCGAAAATTGCCTGAGGCCTCAAGCGTGAGCAACGGCACAAATTTCTGGATTCGCTGGCGCGTCCGCGTCGGATATCCCATCGGAATCGCCGCGTTCTATTTCGCCCGCCCCCAATGGCGCTGGCTCGTGTGCGGCGTGGCCATCGCGCTCCTCGGCCTGCTGGTGCGCGGCTATGCCGCCGGACACTTCGCAAACACGAACGGCTCGCCACCTCCGGCCCCTACGCCTTCACGCGAAATCCCCTGTATTTCGGCAGCGTCCTGTTCGCCGCCGGCTTTTCCGTAGCCAGCCATTCCTGGATTTCCGCCGCCTTGCTCGCCGCCTACCTCGCCGTCTTCTATCCCGTGGTCATCCGCCGCGAGCAGGGCGAACTCGAAACCCTTTACGGCTCCGCGTTTCTGGCCTACGCCTCCCGCGTCCCCGCCTTCTGGCCCCGCCTCACTCCCGCCCCATCAAACGGAGAACATTTTTCCTGGCAGCAATACCGAAAAAATCGCGAATACGAAGCCGCCATCGGCCTGGCCATCGCCATGCTGATTCTCACCGCCATCATGCTCGTCCGTCGATAATGTAGGACAAACTTTAAGATTGCGGAAAAGCTTACGGCGTTGACATTCCGTAGGCAGGCTTTTCAGCCTGTCGGTTTTAATCGCTCATAGGCAAAATTTCCAAAGGTGAGCGCACTGCGAAAGAATTTGAGTAGCACAGCCACTCTTGGCTGTGTGGTTTTCTAAACCACCCGTATGCCACCGATTCAACACGTCTGCCAAAATCGCGCAGGTCCATGCAGCGGATGGCCGTGCTACCAAGACCTGTTCCCAATCGTCGTCTGCCGCAATTTGCAAAGCCTATGTTCTCCGCCTCGTGGGAATCACCCTCAAGAACTCCGCTACTGCCCCGCATGCAAAAACGCGCTCACCCTCATCGTCCGCCCATCCGTCGTCGCCGTAATCGCACCGTCCCGGTCCGTCCGGAACACCCGCACCCCCGCCGCCTCCAGCCGTTCCACCACCTCCGGCGAAGGATGCCCGAAACCATTATCCCGCCCCACCGATATCGCCGCGTACGCCGGATGCGCCGCCTTCAAAAACTCCTCGATCGTGGACGTCTTGCTCCCGTGATGCGCCACCTTCAAAAAACTCACGCTCAGCGCCTGATTTTCCGCCAGAATTCGCCGCTCCGACGGCCGTTCCATGTCTCCCGCCAGCAGCATCGATTCCGACCCGTCCGCCAGCCGCAGCACCAGCGAATCGTCGTTTTTCACCACCGGCGAATCGTTCAAATCCTCCGGCGATAAAACCGCCCCCGCTGATTTCCTCGCGCTGAAACGAATCGCCGCGTTCCAGATGCCGCACCACCACTCCGCGTTCCCGGGCCAGAGCAATCAGCTGCCGGTAAGCATCGATTTCAATGTCGCGTCCCACCCAAAGTTCCCGCACCTGAAAATTTTCCAGCACCGCGGGAAGCCCGCCCAGATGATCCAGGTGCGCATGGGTCAGCGCCACCACATCGATCCGCTGAATCCCTCGCGACCACAAATACGGCGACACCACGTCTTCTCCCACGTCCACTCCCGAGTGCATCCCCCCTTATGAAAATTTCCCGGATCGCCCCCGCCATCCACCAGCATCGTGCGCCCATCCGGATACGACACAAACAGGCTGTCCCCCTGTCCCACGTCCAGCACGGTCAGCTTCCAGATTTTTCCCCGATAGCCGCGGCGCAAACGGATGCGTCGCAATCACCGCCGCCGCCGCAACCAGCGGAATCAGCGCCCCTACCTGCCACCACCCGCTTTGCCGCATCCGGATCGTCGCCGAGAGCGCAATCGCCAGCCCCACAAAAATCGCAATCACCAGCAGCGGCGGCTCCGGAATCCGGTAGCTGGCCCGCTGCCAGTGCGCAAACCAATCCACCGATGCATTCAGCGCGGCCAGCAGCAGTCCCAGCGCCTTCGCCAGAATTCCCGCAATGCGGCCGGGAAATAAACGAAAGCGCCAGCGTGAAAAATCCAATCGGCACGGCCAGTCCCGTCAACAGCACGGCCGGAATATTCGCGAATGGCCCGGCCAGCGTCACGCGATGAAAATAATAAGCCAGCGGCGGGAGCATCCCCAGTTGCAGGATCGCGGAAATCACCATCAATTCCCAGAAAAACAGGCTCGCGCGGCACGGAGAGGCCAGCAGCCCCGGCCCCAATCGCGATGCAAATCCGGGCAGCCGCCGCGAAAGCCAATCACCCGCGGCGCGCATTTCGATCCGAAACTGAATCACGCGCGGCGCATAAGACGCATGTCACGCGTCACGTCCGTCAAATGCCTCAGCCCGTGCAGATAGGGCTCGCTGGTCTGCTCGATCCATGGCACGCCGCGACCGCCCCGATGATCCCGATCGCCGCATACGACAACAGGAAGACTCGCGTCCCTGATTTCCGAAGGCCTCGCAATCAAAATCACCAGCGCGGAAAGAGCCGCCGTGTTGACCAAATCCATGCGCCGGTAAAAAAGTTGCGCCGCACAGGTAAACCGCGGCCATCAGAGCGGCGCGCAGAACCGGCGGCCGGTCCTCCACAATCCCCACGTAGGACGCCAGCGCGATCAGCGTAACGACTGTTCTCGAAAAGCAGCCCGATGCGCAGCCGCCGTCCCGCCCAGATGAAAAACGCGATGAGCGCCCCCACATGCAGCCCCGCCAGCACCAGCACGTGATACACCCCGGTCTGCTGATACTCCACCGCGCGATCATGCTCCACAAAGCTGCGATCCCCCAGCAGCATCGCGCGCGCCAGCGCCGCTTCATCCGGGCGCGACGGAAAAAATTCATTCAACGAATTCAACAGCCGCCCGCGCGCGCGCGCCAGCCGGTCGGAAATCGTCAAATGCGTGCGCCTGTCGAGGATTGTGAGCAACTGCACATTCCGCAGCGACCCCTGCAGCTCGATCCCTTGCAGCGCAAGATACGCCCGCTGATCGAAACTCCCCGGATTTCCAAAATTGCGGATCGGCAGCGCGTGCACCAGCGCCTCCACGCGATCCCCCGCGCGAGCGGGAAGGGAATCGCTCCCACTCGGCTCCTCCTGATACGCGGTGAGCCGCAACCCTCCGCTCACCGCAGTCACCCCCGCGCCCGACTCGACCTCGTCCAGAATAATTTCGTATCGCGTGCCCCACGGCACGGCCATCGGATCGCTGCGCAAACGCCCGCGCCACCGCAACGCCGCGCTCCCGTCCAATTTTCCGTTTTCGATCAGTGCACTGGCAAGATTGCCGGGCACGGACGCGCGCTCCAGCCCCAATGCCGCAAAACCGAGACATGTCCAGATCGCCGCGCTCAGAATCATCGCCGCCCATACCTGATCCAAACGCAGCAATACGAACGCCGCAATCAGCAGGCCTGCCACGGAAAGCAAAAATACAAGGGGAGAGAAATGCGCGCGCACGCCGAATTGGCTGAAGAGGAGAATTCCTCCCGCGAAAAATCCGACCGGCCAGAGTGAGGGAAGCTTCATGTGCGCCGCTTGAGCCGCACCAACACCTCCATATGATAGGTTTGTGGGAAAATGTCAAATAGATTAATGTCCCGGATCTCATACGGCCCGGGAGCTTCCGCCGTCCCCACCAGCCCCGCCAGATCGCGCGCCAGCGTCGCCGGATCGCACGACAAATAATTCACGCGCCAGGGATGAAGTTTCTTCAGCCGCTCCAGCAGTTCCGGCTCGATCCCCGCACGCGGCGGATCCAGCACCACCAGGTCCGGCGTCTCATGCCAGTGCAAAAGAAACGCCTCCGCCGTCACATTGCGCGCGGCAGGGGATTTCCCCCCGCTCGCTTGCAGATTGATCTCCAGGTCTTTAGACGCGGCCAGATTCGCCTCCACCCCGATCACCCGTTCAAATCGCGACGTCAGCGGCACCGTAAACAGCCCCACGCCCGCAAACAAATCCAGCGCCAGCCGCCCGCGGCTATCCCCCAGCACCGCCTCCACCAGCGCATCCACCAAAAACCGGTTCACCTGAAAAAACGACAAGTGCCCCACGCGAAATTGCGCCCCGCCCGCCGAATACGTCAGATAACCCGGCCCCGACAGCTCAAATGTGTCCGCCTTGCGGTCCTGCACCAGGATCGATTCCGCGAAACGGAATCTCTTCCCGCAACGCCTTGGCGATCGATTCGGCCGATTCGCTCAGCTTTTCGGCCGAAAGATTGAGCAGTACTTTTTCCCCCGCCGAATCGCCAAACGCTTCAATCTCGTCGATGGCCGCCAACACATTGCTCTTTCCCAATAGCGCCCGCAACCTGTCGAGCGTCTCCGCCAGCCGCGGCGAAAGAATCGTGCACTGGTCCACGCCCACCAGTCGCGTGCTCCCCGCTTCGAAATATCCGATCCCGGAATTTCCCGGGCCCGCGGCCGACGTCCTGCTTCCCGCGCAGTTTCCATTGCGCGCGGTTGCGGTACCCAAACGGCGGCGAGGCATGCGTCCCGATCGGCCCGGTCCATTGAATCCGCCCCGTGCGCCCCAGCGTCTCGCGCAAAATTTCCGTTTTAAACCGAACCTGCGCCTCGTACGGGATGTGCTGGTATTGGCACCCACCGCACCGCCCAAAATGCGGGCACGGAGCCGCAATGCGCTCCGGCGAGGCTTCCACGACCTCTCCCAGCCGCCCGCGAACGAATTTTTTCTTCCGCGAAACCGTCTCGATTCGAACCAGTTCCCCCGGCAGCACCAGCGGCACAAACACCGTCGCGCCGTCCTGGTGGCCCAGTCCGTCGCCGCCATAAACTAATTTTTCGATTCTCACTTCCATGTGTAGTCGCTTTCCGATGCGGGACGTACGATTTGTTTCAGTCGAGGACCAAAAACTCTTTCAAAGATAGTTTTTCAAAAATAAAGTTTGAGGGCCAAAAATGTTTGTGGGTCGCGGCTTCAGCCGCGACATCCAGCATCCTATATTCAAGGGCTTTAGCCCCTGGCCGCACGTCGAACTCGGGACCGGCCAAGCATAAGACGGTTTGTTCGAATCTTACGAGAAGAGCCATATCCAGCAATCGGAGTGTCCGCCTGAAGGCGACCGATGCAAATCCCCCGAATATCCCAATTCTCTCGAAGGCAACTTCAAGACATGTAGAACAAACTCAGGCGGGGAAGATTATATCTCTCCCACAGTCGTTTCTGCATGTATTGCCGCTCCAGCTGCGAAAGCTGCGCCGCATTCATTTTTCGCCGGTAAGGCGCAAGCTGCCGGTCAAGCTCCCGCCGCACATCCACCAGAAATTCCTCCGGCGCGCTGGACGTCAATACGGCCGTCAGTTTTTCCTCGGTCACCGTGAGCTTGCGTTCCAGGTCTTCCAGATCCAGCGGCGCGGGCGAATCAATGAGCGAAAGAAATTCCGCGATCCGCGCGCGCGCTTCTTCCAGCCGCGCGGCCGTTTCCGGCTGCGTCGCGCGCAGCGCGGCAGCCTGCGCCGCGATCTTCTCGCCATTGCGCGATAAAAACGCGCGCAGCTCGCTGCGTGAAAAAGTTTCCGCCGCCCCTGAGGTCTTCGCCGCACCGGCCACCGGCCCCGTGCCCGCCGCGGTCTCTTTCTCTTCGTCCGCCGCTTCCAGCACCGCGTCCACGCAATACGCCAGGCTCTTCAGTTGCCGCCCGCCGGCCGCGCGCCGCGAACGCGCATAACTCTCAAACGCCCGGTCGATCCCCCGCAGCACCGCCGGCAGCGAAATCCCCGCCTTCTGCCAGGTCTCGACAATCGCCCAGTCCAGCGGCGACACCAGCAGATGCGCCCCGCGCTTCTGCCAGAAATATTCCTCGATCTCGGTGAAGTAATTGAAGTAGTTGAATTCGCCCATCGGCTTGGCGGATTGCAGGATCGGGTCCGGAGAATTCAAGGCCGGGGCTTTCGCGCTTGCATCGGGGGAACTTGAGTGATCGTTTTTCCTGCGCTCGCCGGCGCGGCGCGTTTCGCCGCGTGATTGCGTTCCCACACGATGCGCAATCCTTCCAGCGTCAGAAATTCGTCCACAATCTCAATGTGCTTGGAAGCGCGCGCAATCAGCGGCGCTTGTCCGCCCGTGGCAATCACGCGCGCCTTCGCCCCGACGACGCTTTTGATCCGCTCCACCAGCCCGTCCACCATGTCCGCATACCCGTAATACAGCCCCGCCTGCAGCGATTGCATCGTGTTCGTCCCGATAATTTTTCCCGGGTCCTTGATCTCCACGCGAAACAATCGAGCCGCCCGCGAAAAAAGCGCCTCCGCCGAAATTCCCATCCCCGGCGCCAGCACCCCGCCCATGTATTCGCCGCGCTCGGACACCACGTCGAAATTAATCGCCGTCCCGAAATCCACCACGATGCACGGCCCGCCGTACTTGGCGAACGCGGCCACGCTGTTCACGATCCGGTCCGCGCCCACTTCCTGCGGATTGTCGTACAGCACCGGCATCCCGGTTTTCACGCCCGGCTCGATGAATAGCGCCTTCACGTGAAAATACCGCTCGGACATCTCAGCCAGCGTGGAATTGAGCGGCGGCACCACCGAGCTGATGATGACGTTGTGCACCGCGCCCGGATCGATCCCCGCCAGCGTAAAAAGATCGCGCGTCAAAATTCCGTATTCGTCCACGGTCTGGTCGCGCGCCGTCGTCAGCCGCCAGTGCGCCACCAGTTCGGCCTCCTGGAAAAATCCCAGCACCGTGTTCGTGTTTCCCACGTCCAGCGCCAGCAGCATTAATCCGCCTCGCTCAGAGTCCCGGCAATCACCGGCAAAACGCGCCCGTCGTCCCGCCGCACGCGCAGCAGGCCTCCCGGTTCCAGCCCGTCGGTTGTGCCCGTGTAAGTTTCCCCCGCCGATTCGATGCGCACGCGTTTCCCTCGCGCGAAACTGGAAACTTCCGAAAACCGCGCCACGATCGCTTCCGGCCCTTCGCTCAGAAATCGATTGTAGTAGGAGTCCAGGTGCCGCAGCAACCGCGCCACAATCTCCACCCGCGAATGCACGCGCCTGGTTTCCATCCGCAGCGACGTCGCGATCTTGGACAACGCCTCCGGCACGCGCTCGTGATTCACGTTGATCCCGATTCCCACCGCCACAAAATGGATTCGATCCTGCTCCGCGTTCATCTCCGTCAGAATCCCGCAGAATTTTTTCTTCCCGAACAGCAGATCGTTCGGCCAGCGCAGGTCTGGCGTGATCCCGGTTTCCTCGATGATGGCCTCGCGCACCGCGAGCCCCGCCACCAGCGTGATCAGCGGCGCCTGTTGCGGCGCGATCGCCGGACGCAGCAGCACCGTCATGTAAATCCCGTTCGTTTTTTCCGAGTGCCAGGTGTGCCCGGCGCGCCCGCGCCCCGCCGTCTGTTCCTCGGCAATCACAACGGTCCCGTGCGGCTCGCCCTGCTCGCCGAGCGTCATCGCCACCGCATTGGTCGAATCCGTCTTGAAAAAATGATGAATCCGTTTTCCAAAGGCCCCCGGCGGCAACCTCTTGCGCAAAATTTTTGGCGCCAGAATGTCCGGCACCCTTTCGATCTGGTAGCCCGAACCCGGATGCCCCTTGACGTGCACCCCCAGCGCCGCGCAGTTTCTCGATCCACCGCCACACCGTCGACCGCGTAACCCCAATTTCCCGCGCAATTTTCGCCCCGCTGATCACAATCATCGCGTTATCCGCGAGAAGCGCCAGCAGCGCGTCGATGCGCCGGTCCGTCGACCCGGGAAGACTAGGTTGTTTCATGAAGGCTCAGAACTTGGTGGCACAGGCTTCAGCTTGTGCGGTTTTGGTCGCCGGCCCGCAAACCCCGCACAGGGTGAACCCTGTGCCACCAAAACCAGCGCGAAACACTCAGACTTGCGTTTCAGACCGATGCCCCCGAATTTCTTTCAAGCTGCGCGAGCCGCTCTTTCAGCTTCTCAAACTCCGCTTCCCGCTCGGCAATCGTCTTCTCCAGCCCCTTGACGATATGCTCGGGCGCGCGGCTGCGAAACGTCTGGTCCTCGAACCGCAGCCGGTTGGAAGCGATATTCTTCGCCAGCTGCTCCAGCTCTTTTTTCAACCGAGCGATTTCCGCCGGTGCGTCAACGCCCGCCTCGTACGCAATAAACAGCTCGAAATCCTTCGTCGACCGAATGGCGCCCTTGGTCGAATCGAACGGCGATTTCCCAAACGAAAGGGAAGAGAGATTCGCCAGACGCAAGATCGTATCCAGGCTGTTTTCGACCGTGGCTCGCACCGCCGCCGTGGCCGCGGCCAGCTCGGCCGGCAGTTTCGTTTTCTGGTCGAGTTTCATCTCCGCGCGCAAATTTCGCGCAGCCGTAATGATTTCCTGCACCAGTGCAATCTGTTCCTCGGCCGCCGCATCGATACGTTCCGCATGAGGCTCCGGAAACCGGTCGAGCGCGATCGATCGCGCGCCATCGCGCTGCGGCAACTGATGCCACAGCTCCTCGGTAATAAACGGCATGAACGGATGCAGCAGCCGCAGCGCGCTTTCCAGCGCCGCGAACAGATTCTTCCACGTCGCCGTCGCCTTCGCGCGATCGGAAGATGTCAACTCTGGCTTCACCCACTCGATGTACCAGTCGCAAAAATCTCCCCAGAAAAAATGGTAGACCACGTGCGCCGCCTCATGAAACCGGAAGTGCTCGAGCGCATCGTTCACCTGCGCGGTCGCCCGCGCCAGCCGCGAAAATATCCAGCGGTCCGCCAGCGCCACTTGCCCGTTGACGCCGTAAGGCGCCCCAGAACGCGCGTCGGGCGACGCCAGCGCTTCCAGCGTCTCCCCTCCCGACGCCTCATACTTATCCAGATTCATAAACACAAATCGCGCCGCGTTCCAGATCTTATTGGCAAACGCGCGATAGCTCAGAATCCGCTCTTCGGACAGCACAATGTCGGTCCCCGGCGCCGCCATGCTCGCGAGCGTAAACCGCATCGCGTCCGTCCCGAATTTTTCGTTCAGCGCCACCGGATCGATGCCCGTCCCCTTGGACTTGGACATCTTCTGTCCCTCGGCGTTGCGCACCAGCGAATGCAAACACACCTGCCGGAAGGGAACCTGCCCGGTAAATTTCAGCCCCATCATGATCATCCGCGCGACCCAGAAAAATAAAATGTCGTACCCGGTGATCAGCAAGCTGGTCGGATAATATTTTTTGTAATCCGGCGTTTCGTCCGGCCAGCCCATGGTCGAAAACGGCCACAGCGCCGAGCTGAACCAGGTTTCCAGCACATCCGGATCCTGCGTCAGCTTCGCCGATCCGCACTTCGCGCATTTCGCCGGAGTCTGCCGCGCCACGATAATTTCCTTGCACCCGTCGCAATACCACGCCGGAATGCGGTGCCCCCACCACAGCTGCCGCGAGATGCACCAGTCGCGAATGTTCCGCATCCACTCGAAGTATTCCGTGCGCCGGTTTTCCGGCACGATCTCCACGTCGCCGCGCTCGACCGCCGCAATGGCCGGCTCGGCCAGCGGCTTCATCTTCACGAACCACTGCGTCGAGGCCCGCGGCTCGATGATCGTCCCGCACCGGTCGCACGTTCCCACCGCGTGCGTGTGGTCCACGATTTTTTCCAGAAACCCGCCCGCTTCCAGGTCCGCCACCACGCGCTTGCGCGCCTCAAACCGGTCCAGCCCCGCATACACCCCCGCCGCCGCGCTCATCTTCGCGTCGTCGGTCATCACGTCGATTTCCGGCAAATTGTGCCGCCGCCCGATCTCGAAGTCGTTCGGATCGTGCGCCGGCGTCACCTTCACCGCGCCAGTCCCGAATTCGCGATCCACCACGAAATCGTCCACGATGGGAATCTCGCGATTCATCAGCGGCAACAGCAGCTTCTTGCCGATCAGGTGCTGGTACCGCGGATCGCTCGGATGCACGGCCACGGCCGTATCCCCCAGCATCGTTTCCGGCCGCGTCGTGGCCACCACAACGGTCTCATTCGACCCCGCCACCGGATACCGCACGTGCCAGAGATGTCCCTGCCTCTCCTCGTGCACGGTTTCCAGGTCGCTGATCGCCGTGCGGCATTGCGGGCACCAGTTCACGATGTAATGCCCGCGATAAATCAGCCCGTCCTCGTACAACCGCACGAACACTTCGGTCACCGCCCGCGACAATTCCGGCGAAAGCGTGAACCGTTCGCGCGTCCAGTCGCAGCTTTCTCCCAGCTGCAGCATCTGCCGCGTAATCGTTCCGCCCGATTCTTCCTTCCACTCCCACACTTTTTTCTCGAATGCCTCTCGACCCAGGTCGCGATAGCTGATCCCCTGAGCCGCCAGTTGCCGCACCACCACGCGCTGCGTCGATATCCCCGCATGATCGGTTCCCGGCAGGTACAGCGTGTTGTATCCCTGCATGCGCCGCCACCGCGTCAGGATATCGATCTCCGTGTGATCCAGCATGTGCCCGATGTGCAGCGACCCGGTAACGTTCGGCGGCGGAATCACGATCGAAAACACCGGCCCCGGCGCGTTCACGTCCGCGCGGAACAATTTCTCCTCCGCCCAGCGTTTCGCCCAGCGCTGCTCGATCAGTTGCGGCTCGTAAGCCTTGGGAATTTCTCTTGCCATAATGTTAGGAACCCGGTCCTGTCAGGCCGCGACCTCTGCCTTCACCCGTTCATCGGATGAATTACTATACGGACGCTCGCGCGACGGTCAAATGCCCCGCGATCTAGCTTGAATTTCTCACCGCACAGGCGGAGTTGCCCGCAACCGCATGGCAATCGCGTTGGCTGGCCTTAAGTAGTACAGACACTCTTGCCTGTGTGCCTTTTGACAACGCAGTGGAATCACAGAGAAATGTGTGGTCGACAACCGCGTGCGGATACCTGTGTTACCAAATACCTGATCGAACGGGGAGCTCTGCGCGAAGCAGAGGAAAGACGAGACGTCCTACTGCTTCTTGATTTCCCGGTGCACCAGCGCTTCCACAATTGGCCGCAAAAATTCCTTGGTAATAATCTCCACCACCTGCGGCCGCATCTTGTCCAGCACCTTCTGCACCACGGCTTCCACCAAAACAGGATCCGGCGACGAAGGCTTTACCGGCGCGGCGGGAGCCGCCAGTAAATTCTTAACCTCGACCGCTTCCAGCGCCGGCTGCATCGTGGATGTCGGCGCAACCGTCTCCGCACCCGATTTCGGTGCAGCCGCCGCCACCGGCGTGACGCTCGATGCAGGGGCTACTTTTGAATTCGTCGGCCCGTTTGCCGCCGGTTCAACCACCGGCGCCGTTCCAACCGGCCGCCCGGCACGCTCTGCGGCATCCAGTTCCGCATCCGCCGCGCTATGGCTGGCATGCAGCATGGCCGCCAGGTCTTCCCAATCATGCTTGGGAATCGACCGCGCCGTATCTTCCGACATTCTGTTTGGCCGCGACGCTTTGCTCGCGCGCGCATTCGTCACCGCTGGAGCAAGCGAAGGCTGCGTCTTGCTTGCCTCCGGCGTGCTCACCGGTTCCGGCGGTCTTGCCGGCTGCTTTTTCCGCGGGCTGCACCGAAACCACAACCGGAACTGGCGCGGCGATCTCCGCCTTTTCCGGTTCCGGCTCCGGCACGATCACCGCAGGCGAAAGAATTTCCGCCGCCGCGGCCGGCTCAACATCAATCGAATCCTGCGCGTCCGGAATGGGCTCGTCCCAGCCGGGCGAAGGCTCCACTGGCTCTTCCGCCTGTGGCGGAGGAACGCTAGCCATCCACTCGATCGGATTGGCCGCAAGTTCTTCGGCTTTTCCGGGCTGCACCGTGAGCGATGCCTGCGAAGCCTGGTCCAGCAATATCGAACCGGACTCGACAACACTCCCGGAAGGCTCTTCCTGGCCGTCTCGCACCAGTTCCAGCGGCTCGATGGGCTGCAGCAGTTCGGTATCCTCGCGCTGCGACAGCGAATTTTCCGTCGGGCTCCAGTTGTGCATGTCCAGGCTTGCGGAGCTGTCTTCCTCTTGCGCCGGTTCGGCTTCCGGTTCGGGAGAATCGTTGCGCCAGAAAATTGGGTCGCCCAGCGTGGCGTCCCGCTGGCTGGTCAATATCTGATCGTCGTCCACGGGTTCGAGCAATTCCGTGCCGGAAGCGCCGGACCCGCCGGAATTGCGCTCCGGAGAATCCAGCAACTGCCCAAAAGCCACCGGCCGGTCGCCGTCCTCAAACGCCGCGCTGCTAACGGGCCGCAGCGGCTCGGGCTCGTCTGGTTCTTCCGCATTCTGCGGCTCGGGCGCGGGCGCCTCGGTCACGGCCACGGATTTTGATGCCACCGCCGCCGGTTTCGAGGCCGCCACCGCCACCAGCCGGTCGCCCATCGTCCGGTCCAACAGGGATTTGACCATGGCGATCAGCGGGTCGGGCGGCACAAACGGTTTTTTCAATATCCCGTCGGCCCCCACGCGCTGCGCCTCGCGTTCATCCAGCGGATCGAACGCGCCCACCAGCAGCACCACGGGGACTTGCTTGAATCGCGAATCTTTTTTGACGTACTCGCACACTTCGTAGCCGTTGCGCACGGGCATGAAAATATCGGCCAGCACCAGATCGGGTGTCATTTCCCCCAGCTTGCGCACGGCCGCTTCGCCGTTGCTCACCGACACCACTTCCACACCAAGTTCCGCCAGCGCGAGCGCCACCGTCTTCTGGACGTTGCTGTTGTCGTCGGCTACTAAAATCTTTGCCACGTCACGTCCTCCGAATTTCCCCTGGGTAGGATTGCCCGCGCGCTCTTCTCGGCCGCGCGGTCGGGGCGTTTCGCGTAATAAACTGAGCCCGTTTCTTTTACCCGCCCGCTGCCGCGCTTCACACGCAACATTCCACGCAACAGCAGACCCGCTTCTGCGTACTAATCCTTACAGGGACACCATCGCCCTCTGCTATTCGTAACATCCGAACCTAAGTGAGTCAATAAAGACCGGGCCCCCATGTGTCGGAAGGCACTAGGCTACCCTTTAGGACAGGTTCCGTGCCTGCGTGAGACCGCCAAAATCTTTGTAGGGCACGGTTTCAACCGTGCCGTAAGCCAATAACACTCAACCGGCTTCAGCCGCTGGGGCCCTAGAATTCCAGCTTTCACACACACTCCCCAGACGCAGCTTTCTCTTTCCCTCGCGAAATTCGATTCTTGGATTTTTCCTCGGATTGAATCGGGATGGACCAACACCGCCCAATTCTTCCACACACGCGGGAGAACTTAGAAGGGAAGTACTTTGTGAATCCCCTTCTTTTTCTTGCTGGTGGATTCCTGGCTCTTGTCGGCGGGTGCCGCCGGAGTCGCCGCCGCCGGAGCCGCGTCGGCAGGCGCGGGTGTTGCGTCGGACGCCGGCGCCGCATCGGACGCGTTCGCGGCAGGAGCCTGGCTGGCCAATGAATTCGCGCTGCCCGGCGTAATGGTTTCCACCGTCGCCGTATTTTCGCCGCCTCCCACGCTCATCCCCGCGGGTGTCTGCTGCGGACCGAAACTCAGTGTTTCGTCGCCCGACTCGCTCGCCGGTGTCATCGTGGGCGCCCCGGCATGTGCCGCCGTCGAAACATCCGGGCGCGTTTTCAGGAAACTCGTGGACCGCGTGATGATTCCGGGCCGCGAGCTTGCGGCGTCGGCTTCATCCTTCTGCATCCGCGCCACCGCAGCCGGATCGGCCGGAGGAATCGGCACTCCGAATTTCGTCAGCTTGTTTTTCGAGTCCGCGACCAGGTGCGACAGCGGATAATCCTTCACGATTCGGCTGTAATACCGCGCCGCGATTTCGTTGTGTTCCGACTTCTCGTAAATCTGCCCCAGCATCCAGTTCGCTTCGTCGGCCTGGCTGTACAGCGGATAGCGGTTGGTCAATTCAATCAGGCGCGCCCCGGCCGCTTTATAGCCTTCCCGCATAAAATAAAACCGCGCCACCAGGAAATTTCCCTCCGCCAGCACTTCCTGCGTCTCGCGCAGCCGCTGCTCGGCCACCGGACGCAAAGTGCTGTTCGGATACTTTTCCAGAAAGGTTTGGAATTCCGCTTCGGCCTGCACGGCTTCGGCATGGTCGCGGTCCGGTTTTTCCATCTGCCGGTAATGCGCCATGGCGATTTGCATTTGCGCGTACGCGGCTTCGTCCAGGAAGGGGAAGAACGTCCGGAAGTCCGAATATTCCACGATGGATTGCTTCAGCCCCGCGGTCCCGCCTTCCTTATAATAGGAATCCGCGATGGCCAGTTTCGCCTTGGCCAGGTATTCGCTGTCCGGATACGTATTGATCAGCGTTTGCAGCGCCAGGCGCCCCACCCCGTACCGCCCGTGCTTCAGGTCGTCGATCGCCTTCGTGTAAAGCACCTTGTCGGGCTCGGCCGAAGTGCCCGCGACCGGCGCGGCGTTTTTCTTCCCAAGGCAGCCACCCAACAGCGATGCCGTGACTATCAGAACCCAGACTGCGCGGCGTTGTTTCACCAGGTTTGCCTCATGCTTTTTGCGCCAGCGCTCCTCCGGCCAACTGCTTCAACGACCGGACCGCTTCGGCGATATCGGGGGTATGGAAGATGGATGTGCCGGCAACCAGAATTTCCGCGCCGGCTCGCACGAGTTCGCCCACGTTATCCGGACCGACTCCCCCATCCACCTCGATCCGGAAGGAATGATTATAACTCTCGCGAATTCGTTTTAGCTCGCGAATTTTCCCCAGCGCTCCGCGAATAAATTTCTGTCCGCCGAATCCCGGATTCACCGACATCACCAGCACGTGATCCACGATCCCGAACACTTCCGATAGCGCCGCCACCGGCGTCGCCGGATTGATCACCGCTCCCGGCTTGCACCCGTGTTCCCGGATCAGCGAAAGCGCCCGGTCCAGATGTGGAGTCGCTTCCTCGTGCACCGAAATCATGTCCGCCCCCGCCTCGGCGAACGCCGGAATATACGCCTCCGGGCTTTCGATCATCAGATGCACGTCCAGGGTCATGCGGGTTGCCTTGCGCAGCGATGCCACCACCGGCACGCCGATCGAAATGTTCGGCACAAAATGCCCGTCCATCACGTCGACATGCAGCATCCCCGCCCCGCCGCGTTCGACGGCGGCGATTCCTTCTCCCAGCGATGCGAAGTTAGCGGCCAGAATGGAAGGAGCGATTTCTACCGGAAAATTCACAAGTTCTCCGCGCCCATCTTACCAGAATCGCCCCCGCGCCGCAGCTTTTAGTAGGACAGACACTCCTGTCTGTCCCAGCGGCGCAAGCCGCTGGCCTTTCCATCCGCAGGCGTCCCCTCCGCTCAACCGCCGGACAGACAAGAGTGTCTGTCCCACCTACTGCGCCACCATCACATCAATCGCCGTGTCCGCCGTGATCTTCGACCCCGCCTCCGGCGTCTGCTCGAACACGTCCCCCTTCGGCCATTGCGGCGAGGCAACAATCGTAGTCTTGGAAATCTTAATTCCTCCCGACGCCAGCAGCCGCTCAGCATCCCCCAGCGGCATCCCCACCAGCCATGGCATCACGAACGCCGCCG
Source organism: Terriglobia bacterium (assembly GCA_963779275.1). Taxonomy (GTDB): domain Bacteria; phylum Acidobacteriota; class Terriglobia; order Acidiferrales; family UBA7541; genus Palsa-360. The sequence continues at coordinate 367,651 of CAVZXL010000006.1, read as the reverse complement.
GCGGAGCCGGTTCAGCCACCAGCAAGTCCACGCGCGGGCTGGTCGCCTTGGCCCCGAAGGGCGGATCCTGCTGCAACACTCCGTCAAACGCAGTCGCCGCGTTGGAATACGACGTGACCTCTCCCAGTTGCAACCCCACCTGCAGCAGTTGAATCCGCGCCACCCGCAGCGATTCCCCCGTCAGCGCCGGTATCGTCACGTTCTGCGGCCCCAGGCTCAGCACCACGTGCGCGTCCTGCGAAATTTTCATCGCTTCCCCCGCCGGAGGAGTCTGCCGCGCCACCGTATTCACCGGAAAATTGCTGTACACCCGGTCCACGACCTTCAATTGCAGCCCGCGCCCCTGCAATATCGCCTGCGCGTCCGCCGACGATTTCCCCACCAGGTTCGGCATGTCCACCTGCCGCCCCTGAATCGCAAACCGCATGGCCATCACCGCGCTCAAAAACGCCGCCGCGGCCAGCACAAACACCAGCAGCCCCATGCGAAACAACCATTCAATGCGCTCGCGGAATGTCATTGTGCTCCTGCGCTCAATCTAACATGCGCGCACCCGCCTTCCAAGATCGGCCGGAAAAACCCTTTAACACAGAGGACACAGAGGGCAAAGCCAAAGGAATGAAAAACACGAATGAGAAAGCAGGGAGTAGAAGGCAACAAGCAAAGACGCAGGGAAGCAGAAGGAAGCAAGGAGGCAGGACAAAATTCCCTCTATCAAGACGCTTCTTGAACTTCTCAGGATTTTCTCTGTGCCCTCTGTGTCCTCCCTCCGTGCCCTCTGTGTTAAATCTTTGCTGTTAAGTCCTTGAATCTTCTCGCGCGTGCTGCAGAACCCCCCCGAAAAACCCGTCCGTCTCCTGCTCCCCCGGAAACGTCCGGAAAAATCCGTCCGCCCCCACAACCTGATCCACGCTCACCGATTCCCGCAACAACTCTCCAATCGCTCCCCGTGCGCTCTCCACTTGAAACGCGTCCCCCAATCCCGCCAGCGCCTCACCGATCACTTCTTCGTTTTCCTCCCGCTCCAGCGAACAAGTCGAATACACCAGCCGCCCTCCCGCCGCCAGATGCCCCAGCGCGTTCCGCAGCAACAGCACCTGCCGCGCATGCAAGTCCGCAAGATCTTCCGCCCGAAGCCGCCACCGAATTTCCGGATGCCGCGCGAGCGTCCCCGTCCCCGAGCATGGCGCATCCACCAAAATCCGGTCGAATTTTTTCTGGAACGGCAGCGGCTGCGCAGCATCCAGCACCAGCGTCTCGACGTTCCGTATCCCCGCGCGCTCAAACCGCTCGCCCATCGCCCGTATCCGGTGCGCATGCAAATCCGCGGCCGTCACGTGCCCGCTCGGCCCCGCATCCAGCGCCAGCCGCAACGTTTTTCCCCCCGGCGCCGCGCACACATCGAGCACAGAATTCCCGCGCATCCACGCCCACCAGTCGCGCCACGGCCTGCGAAGCCTCATCCTGGATCGGCCAGCCACCCGCGCCGCGCAATTTCCGTCTCCGATGGATTCCCACCCTCCAGAATCAACGCATCCCGCAGCAGCCGCCCGCCCTGCACCTCGCACCCCGATTTTTCCAACGCCGAAAGCACTTCCTCCCGATGCTCCGGCGCGGCGATGTATCCGGCGAGAGCAGGCACGCGATTATTGGCCGCGAGAAGAATTTCCGTACGCGCCTCCCCAAACGCCCGCAGCCATCGCTCCACCAGCCACGAGGGATGCGAGTACTGAATGCCCAGGCGTTCGGCAAGGGGAAGATCGCCCGGCAGCAGCGCCGCCACTGCGTCGCTGGGCGACAATTGCGTACTCGGCTCCTTGGCCGCCTTGCGCAGCACCGCGTTCACAAACGGCGCCGCCGAGCGCTTCCGCGCCACCTTTACCAGCTCTACCGATTCGTGCACCGCCGCTCGCGCCGGAACGCGCCGCAGAAAAAATAGCTGATATGCCCCCAGCCGAAGCGCGATCCGCACCTCCGCGTCCAGCGCCTTGTTCGCCTTCGCCAGATGCCGGTCAATCCGGAAATCCAGCAGCCGCTGCCACCGCAGCACCCCAAACGTCAATTCGGTCGCCAGCCCCGCGTCCTCGCGGCTCACCGAAGCAGTCAAGGCCGCCACGCAGCGCCTCGTCCGCATACGCCCCCTGCGCCGCGACCCGCAGCAGCACCTCAAACGCAATTTTCCGCGCAATCGAAACACTCATCGCTGAATATGGAACCACAATGCGCCATGGAAGGGAAATCGCATCGAAGATTTCCCTCTCTCGCCTGTTAACCTCCCGCGCCTCAAATGCGTTATTACATTGGTGAAAGATTTCAACGAACCACTCGCCGCTCCGCATACTGAAATTTTAGCGCGCCGTCATTCCGAGCGAAGCGAGGAATCCCTCCGCGGTTTAGACTCACACCCGCGGACAATTCTTAATCACCAAGCCCAGGAGGAATCATGCTGGCCAGTCTAATCTTCGCAAGTATCCCCGCAGCCCATTCCCTGTTGCAGGCCGTCACCACCACTTCCGGTTCCATGTCCGACGACCAGTTCAATCAGCAGATCGCCCTGGAAGCGGTCCGTCACAATCCCGCCAACGGCCTTGTCGGCATCCTCGTTCCTCTCTCCCTGTTCGCCATGATCGTGGCCATCGCCTGGCTTGCCATGCGCCAACGCCAGGCCCGCCTGCGCATCAAAGCCGATTTTCACAAGCAACTCCTCGACAAATTCAGTCCCCGGCCGCGAGTTTGCCGATTTCCTCGAAAGCAAAGGCAGCCAGCGCTTTTTTGACGAGCTATGGTCCCAGCGCGCCGATACCCGGGAACGCCCGCTGCGATTCGGCATTGTACTCATCCATGCTCGGTTTGGCCTTGACGGCATTATCCTGGATGAAGAAAGATCTGCTCATCCCCGGCGTGATCCTTCTGGCCGTGGGCGCCGGATACCTGATCTCTTCCTGGGCCTGCTATCGCCTCGCCCGGAAACAGAATTCGGCCAACCAGCCAAGCCCGGAAAACACGCCGGCTTCCTAAGTGTAGGCTGCGCCCCTTGACCGGAAACCACAACGCGTCCAAGCTCGACCTGCTCGCCGCGTTTGCGCAATCCTCGCCCGCGGCCCTGGAGCAATCCGACCGCGCCCGCACCCATGGATGAAGCCGCCTTCTCCGCGTTCTACACGCAGACCGCGCCCCGTCTCTGGTCCTACATTCGCAGGACGTCAGGCGATGCCGCCCTGGCCGACGATCTCCTGCAGGAAGCCTTCTACCGTTTCCTGCGCGCCGATCTGCCCGCGATGGATCAGTCCCACTGCAAAGCCTATCTCTACCGCATCGCAAGCACCTTGATTTCCGACCATTGGCGCAAACTCAAGCGCGAACGCCGCTGGAGCCTCCTCTGGAATTTCGGCAGGGAAGCGTACGTAAAGCCGGAAAGCGCCGGTGACGAAATGCGTGTCTTCGCGCAACTCAAAACTCAGGAGCAATCGTTACTCTGGCTGGCCTACGTCGAGGGCTTTGACCACCGCGAAATCGCCGTGGCCCTGCACCTGAAGGAAAAAAGCGTCCGCGTCCTACTGTTTCGCGCCCGCAAAAAATTAGCCGCATTGCTCGGCAAACAAAACACCGATCCCCGGGAGGGAACATGAGTCAGCGAGGCTGCCCGCAAGAAGCAAATATTCTCAAAGCCGTCCGCGCAGGAATTTGGGAGGAGTCCATCACCACACACATCGCAGCCTGCCCCACTTGCCGGGAACTGGCGCGCACCGCGCGCTGGATGCAATCCCTGGCGAAAACTTCCGCAAATGCCCCCCCGCTGGCCGACCCCGCCCGCATCTGGTGGCGCGCCCAGCTTTCCGAAAAACAGGCAAAAGCGGAACGCACTCAGGAAGTATTCGAGTGGACCGAAATTATTTCCGCCAGCATCCTCTGCGCAGCCTTCGCAGCGTGGTTCATTTGGGATTGGTCCGCAATTCAAACGCTGGCCATATCGTACCTGGCTGGTTCCTGGCCGCACTCCTGGCTTGCGGCCTCTCTCATTCATGGCACGGCTCCGGCAATCTTCTCGCTGAGCGCCGCGATTCTCTCGATTCTTGCCATCATCCTCGCCTTCCCATTGCTGGTGCGGGACTGATTGGCCTTATTTGAGATGAGGGATTCGGCGCGCCCTGCTTTTTGCCATGGCAGTAACAACGCTTTGAGAAATGGGCATCTTACTTAACTTAAGGATAAGAGTTCGGCAATCTTACTGATAAGGGGCTAGCCCATAACAGGGCTGGGTCATTCCCTGTGCTCAAGGTTGTCTTGCGGCTACTCCCGCTTGCGACGTCTTCAGAATATCCGCCTTCGAAAGGCGCTTCCAGCGCTGCTGCACTGTTTCCTGCGGTTTTGAAAATTCAGAAGCAGCGGCCCGTGCGCTGCTGACGAAGGTTGTGTCCTGAATCAAATAGAGCATACCTTGCGAACCACTGCCCCCGTTTATCGTCAGTACGGCGAGTCCCGAATTTCCCCAACGCACACATTCAATGGGAGCGCCGACGATATTATCGACTGTAATTGAGGACACAGGGGTGTACGCCTTTTCGTCAAATGACTCGATCGTGAAGTTGTTTGTGTTAGCCTGCGCCACCGTTTGCCCCAGGATGAACGTGCGATTTAAGGAAGAATCTGGAGCTACTAGACCAGAGGCGCTGTATGTTCCAACGATTGCCTGTGTGTTGGGGTCTGCGACATAGCCATCGTCGGAGTAAATAAGTCCGGTCACAAAATCCGAGTGAATTTCACCCTGGTTGAACGCGGAGGTCCCCGCACCAACCAGCGCCGCGCCCGACGGAGTAATCTGGAATTTGTACAACGGGCTCACCGGCGTATTTGAAAGACAACCAGACGAACAAGCACCCGTCAGGACCTGGTCGGACGGCCCCCACGCCAGGGTATCGTAAGCCGTGGGAGGATATAGCCCGGGCCCCCATCCATTTATGAAATCGGCCCTCTGCATGTTATCGTCATAGATGACAACACCGCCTATTTCCCACGGGAAGCTTTGCAGGTCAAATAGGGTTATGGCAGTTGTATTAGGGCTTACCGGCGCCGTTCTCATATCCCCTGCCGTATACGCAGCCGACGATCCGGGGCTGGTCAACGTCCACGTCCGCTGAGATCCCAAATTCGGGAGTTGGAGCTGTGTCATCGTGGTTGCGCCGGCGAACGCTGCATAAATGTACTGCCCATTCGTGCTGACGCTTACCAAATCAGGATCCGAGCCGACGGTCTGTGACTTCACAACGGAGCCGGTTTCCGCGTCTACCGCTACAATCGAATTGGGATATGCGCCATCAAAATTTGCAGTGCCCACATAGAGCAATGCGCTATGTGGATCCCATGCCATGGCAAAGCCCGCTAGATCGACAGCCGTTACCTTCGTATTGCTGCTGGAAGCGGACATCACACTGAAGGTCAGGGAGTTAGTCGAAAAAAGGCCTGAATCGGAATCGAAAACGCTGATCGGGAGCGTCGTTGGGCTGGTCAGCAGGTTCGCCGGGATTGTGACGCTTATTTGCTCCGGACTCACATAGGTTGTCGGCAGGAACTGGAACTGGAGAGAGTTACAATTCCAGCAGGCGGCGCTGTTCGGTGTGAAATGATTCCCGTTGATCGTCAAAGTCACGGCCCCGCTCCCAGCGGATGCCTGCTGCGGTGCCAAGGACCTCATCCAGGAAAAAGATCGCACGGGAGCGCCCGTCGATACATCGGGAGCGGCATTCGGATTTACAACCGATCCATCAATCAGAAACGCGCCACCGTTTCCGTAGTACCCATCAGTCTCGGTATTTAGCGCCAGCCCGGCATTGCCCCAACGAACCAGATGCCAAGGGGCCCCCGTGATGGGCGACAACGGTTCCCCCGCAGTCGCGCCGAAGTTAACTCGATCGAGAAGCGCATACGTATTCAAATCGAGGACCAGCAACTCAAACTGGAACAAGCTGCCAGCGAGGGCGTGTGCATCAATACAGTAATACCGGTCGAGGGAAGAGTCCGCGGTGCAGGCCATTCTGCCGAGTTCAGGAAGGCGAAACGTCCCAGCGACACCGCCATCTACTGGATTGAAAGTCCTGCCGAAGAAATACGATCCAGTGGAGTATAACAATCCTTTATTGCTGTCGTATTGAGTGTATCCAGGGCCTATTTGTCCGCCATTGTAAGCAGCGAAGGAAACTCCCGACGACGTTACTTTCATAGTCGCGACTCCACCTGCATCGGCGGTCGTGTATTGATTGCCGTAGATTGTCGAATCGTTAGCTCCCCATTGGATCCAATCGATCATTGGTCCGCCGAACGGCCCCCAGCCAGGCACAGAGATTGGGCGTTCCGTAGCGTCGTCATAAATGTGGACTCCATCACCGAGTGGAGAATAGGACCAATGGCCGGCAACCAGCGCGAGTGCATGCGGGCTCACCGGAGCCGCCTGGAGACTGACCGCCTGTTGCGGGTTGCCGCCCCAATCCAAAGGCAATGGAAAGGAAATATCCTTGGTCAGTCCGGGCAGAAGGAAACGCTGCACCGCATTATCCCCATCCAAGCCAGCCCACAAATAGGAAGAATCGGAAGAAATCGTAAGTAGATCAGGGTTGTTTCCGGCTGCAACAGTCTTGGCTGCGGTGCCAGTCACCGGATTGAGCGCGATGATCGTGTTGGGAGCGGCCGTGTCAGTAGGTCCAACCGAAACGTAGAGCATTCCATGGGCGGCGTCCCACACGATGTCTTGCGGTACGGAAATCCCCGTAACTGTTCTCACCCAGGTTGCAGAGACGGGCGCAGCGACAACCGTGAAGGCCTGTGCAGTTGACGTGCCACCTCCCGGCGTTGGGTTGGTTACGGTCACCTTTGCGATTCCTGCCGTGGCCACATCGCTGGACGGGACGGCGGCCGTCATCAAGGTAGAACTCACCCATGAAGACGGAATCGCCGTACCATTAAACTGCACAATTGCATTATTCTCGAAATTCGACCCATGTAGCGTCAAACCGACGGATGCACTTTGCGCCGTCGCGCTAGTGGGCGAAATGGCTGTCAGAAACGGAGTGTCAGGCAGTAGCGTGCCGCTACCTCCGAAGTCGCCTCCGCTCGTGTTTCCGCTTCCGCAAGAGGCACAAACGAATAGTGCTCCGGCCAGGCCTGCCTTGGCTAAGAAATGCCACACTCGCTGTATTCGGACCCTTGGCTTCATGGAAACATATCCGCTCCATCCATGGATGTTTTCTAAGTCAGGGTTAATATACTTTAAGTAACTAATGTCTACAATTCGGAATTGAATCCTTAGTCAGGTTTGGGGGAAGCCCTTTCACTGAGCTTGCGTCGATCAGATCAATCCATGGAAATTGCCAGGGATTGGTAAGCTGGATCGGTACGCTTTTGAAACGCGCGGCACAATGAATGCCTCACAAATCCCAGGGCGCTACACCGGGCTTTCATGCGGTTATGCTGTCAGTGCCGAGGCATCGAGGCAGTCAAATTGACTCAATTCTAGATAAACCGGTCGGCAAGCGTGATCCGCGCCCCATTCGCAAATTCCTGCGCGCTGATTCCGCTTGCGCCCCTCCACCTGCACAAACTCAACCCGCAACCGCGTCCCCTCGCCGCATCCCACCTGCATTTCCTTGCCCAGGAAAACAATCTCCCCCGGCGCAACGCCGCCCCCCGCAATCGCGCCATCCGCAGGCCGCCCCCACACATGGCACGTCTGCCCGCGAAACGTCGTAAACGCCCCCGGCCACGGCGTGAACCCACGCATCCGGTTGTAAATCTCCCGCGCCGTCCGCCCCCAATCGATCCTCCCGTCTTCCTTCTTCAAAATCGGCGCGTACGAAACATTCGCCGAATCCTGCGCCACGGGCACGATCTCCCCGCGATCGAATTTCAGAAGGGAATCGACAATCAACTCCGCCCCCGCCTCCCTCATCCGCGCCGATAATTCTGGCGAAGTCTCGTCCGCCCCAATCCCGATTTCCCGCTGCAGCAGAATCGGCCCCGTATCCATCCCCGCGTCAATCTGCATGGTTGTCAGCCCTGTCACGCGTCTCGCCGTTGGCAATGGCCCAGTGAATCGGCGCCGCCCCGCGATACTTCGGCAGCAGCGACCCATGCACATTAATCCACCCGAGGCGCGGAATCCCCAGTAGCCGCCCCGGCACGATCTGCCCGTAAGCGATAATCACCACCGCATCCGGCGCGATGCGTTTCAAAAAATCCTGCCGACGATTCCGATTTGATCGATTCAGGCTGGTAAACGTGCATCCCCGCGGCGAGCGCCGCTTCCTTCACCGGAGAACTGCTAACATGCCCGCCGCGCCCGCTCGGCCGGTCCGGCTGCGTGATCACCGCCTCGACCGAAAATTCAGCATGTGCGGCAAGCGCGCGCAAAGAGGGAACCGCGAATTCAGGCGTGCCGCAAAAAATAATGCGCATGAGGAGCCATCAGACAACCAAAGCAGTAACGAGTCACAAACTAAATCCGCAATTGAAAACTTCCACGATCTGAATTGGAATACTTCTGTCGTCATTCCGAGGGCCGTTTTGCGGCCCTAGGAATCCGTCCGCGGTTTCAATTCAAACCAGAGAGAATCCCGGCCACAACGCGCCCCTGGGATCGGTTCAAATTAAAAACTTTCCGGAATCGTCGCACAATCTCCATGCTACCCATGCAGCCCCCCAAGTAGCACAGCCACTCTTGGCTGTGTGCTTTTGTAACCCCCACGCCCACCACCATTGCCCTTGTCATCGCAAACCCCACACAGCCAAGAGTGGCTGTGCTACAACCCCCCCTACCACTCCCCCGTCTTCTTCAATTTCCGAATCCGCCGCTTGATCAAATCCCGCTTCAGCATGCTCAAATGCTGAATAAACAAAATCCCGTTCAAATGGTCGATCTCGTGGCAAAACGCGCGCGCCAGCAGCCCTTCGCCGCGCATCTCATACGTTTCCCCCTTCACGTTCTGCGCGCGCACCGTCACGTACGCCGGACGCAGCACGTTCCCGCGAAACCCCGGCAGCGACAGGCACCCTTCCTCTTCGCGCTGGTCCCCTTCGACGCTGATAATCTCCGGATTGGCCAGCACCAGCCGCGCCTCCGGATTTTTCCCCACGCTCACATCGATCACCGCCAGATTTTTCGACAGCCCGATCTGCGTCGCCGCCAGCCCAACGCCCTGCGCCGCGTACATCGACTCGAACATGTCCTCGCAAAGCTTCGCCAGTTCCTCGTCAAACTTCTCCACCGCCTTGGTCGATCGACTCCAGCACAGCCTCGCCATATTTGTAATTGGATAAATCATCTCAGCGCTTCACCCGATGGAATCCACAGATGCACACAGATCCACAATCTGATAAAGACCTGAAATTTCCAGAACCCTGCGGTGTTTGGATTCTTGATTTCATCAGTGTTTATCTGTGTTCATCTGTGGATTAGAACTCTTTCAGTTGCCTCGCATACCCCTCAAAATTCCGCCGCGTCTCCGCCAGCGAATCCCCGCCAAATTTCTCAATCATCGCCCCCGCCAGCACCACCGATACCATCGCTTCCCCCGCCACGCCGCCCGCCGGCACCACGCACACATCCGACCGTTCGTACGCCGCCGAAATCGCCTGCTTGCTCACCATGTCCACCGTCCCCAGCGGAGTCCGCAGCGTCGAGATCGGCTTCAAATACCCGCGCACCACCACGTCCTCGCCATTCGTAATCCCGCCCTCGAGCCCTCCCGCGCGATTCGTCGCTCGCGTGAACCGCTTGCCCGCCGCGTCGTATCCAATCTCGTCCATCACTTCCGATCCATACGAACGTCGCCGCCGCGATCCCCGCGCCAATCTCCACGCCCTTCACCGCCTGGATTGACATCACCGCCTGCGCCAGCCGCGCGTCCAGCTTTTCATCCCACTGCGCGTGCGTCCCCAGGCCCGGTCACCACATTGTGCGCGACCACCTCGAAAATTCCCCCCACCGTGTTTCCCGCCCGGTGCACCACATCCACTTCGCCCTTCATCTTTTCTTCCACCGCCGCATCCACGCACCGCAGCGGCGAATCCAGATTCGCGCAGATCGCCTGAATCTCGCTCCACGAAGCGCTCCGCTCCAGCCTCGCCTTGCCCACCGAAATCACGTGGCTCAACACCTGGCAATCGAACTGCCTCAAAAATAATTTCGCGATGGCCCCCGCCGCCACCCGCGCCGCCGTTTCCCGTGCCGACGCGCGCTCCAAAATATTTCGCGCATCGTGAGTATTGAATTTCATGCCCCCGGCCAGGTCCGCATGTCCCGGCCGCGGAGCCGTAAGCGGCCGCCGCAAATCTTCCGTCCCCGGCACATTCTCCACCGCCATGGCCTTTTCCCAGTTGGCCCAGTCCCGATTTTCAATCCGCAGCGCGATCGGCGCCCCAATCGTCTGCCCATGCCGGATCCCGGAAATCGCCTCCACCCGGTCTTTCTCGATCTTCTGCCGCCCGCCGCGCCCGTACCCCAATTGCCGCCGGTGCAACTCCCCCTGCATGAACTCAAAGTCGATAGGCACACCCGCGGGCACTCCGCTGACCCACGCAATCAGCGCCTGACCGTGCGACTCTCCCGCTGTGACGAAGCGAAACATCGAAGGCACCGCATTCTATCGGACCCGGCACGGCGCGTAAAGCCGGGAAAGCAAGTGTAATGGGGAATCTCCAGAGACTCTCGGGTGCCGGCCAGTTTCCGCGAGGCCCATCATCAAGCGGAACCTGCTCAGGGTATCTGAAACTTTGGAAATAATTTTCACTTGAATGCTCTTTAATAATTATCTTATATTGTTTTCAATAATTCAGTATGTGGCACCCAGGAACCTTTGTGTTGTGCATAGCGTAATTGAGCTGTCGGAGGCGCTAGGGAATCCCCTGGGGAGCTGGATCAAAGTTGAATCAATTCAATTTGCCTAGGCCTTTGGCGTTGACCGCCGTGGGCGGGAAAGGCGTGATTTAAGGACGATTTTGATCGACCCAACCAGAGGTCCGGCGGATGGATTTGGTTGTGGAATATCATTTGACGATGTTGCAATCATGAGCGGAACGGCATGGGTCATGTGCGTAGTTTTAGGGATAATTGCAATAACCAAGTGCGAGGACTTATGAAATCACGAGATGCTCAGCCAAGAGGTCTTGCGCTAATTTCCACCTACTTCCCTCATCAGAAGTTGCATGCCGCGTTGAATGACTCGAAGATTGGTGTCGTCATTTGCGACCGACGCATGCGTTATAAGGCCCTCAATAAAAGTGTAGCCGAAATTCACAATATCCCGGTCGAAGCGCATTTGGGTCGTTTTTCCCACGAAATCCTTGGGAGTCTCGCCGAGAAGGTGGTACCCCTCTGGGAAGAAGTTTTTGTCACCGGCCGGCCTTTACCCAATATCGAGGTCACTGGGCAATTGCCCAAGCGTCCCGGTGTGGGCCGCTGGATTCAAAATTTTGTCCCCCTCATAGACGATAGGGGACGTGTCGCCCAAGTTGGATGTTTCGTGATTGAAATCGCGCCACCTTCAATACCCAGCGTTCCCCCTGATACGCTAGACAACGAAGCCACGTCAGTGACAGGCCGCCAGCCTTCCGGACCAAATCGAGGCGGACTTGTACACCTGTCTTGCCGGGAGCGAGAAGTAATTCGACTCGTCGCTGAAGGCAAATCTAACAAGGAAATTTCTGCAGTCCTTGCCATCAGTGTCAGGACAGTTGAGACCTACAGGGCCAGACTGATGCTTAAGATTCAAGCGACTTCAACCGCCCAATTAATTCACTATGCCATTCGGAATCACATCCTTACGATCTAACGTTTTGGGCCACATGCGGCTCTGCCTGGTGAGCCAACCAATCAGTCGGACCAGAGTCATTTGCGCATCAAACCCCGCGGACCTCTGGGACGTAGTTCCACTGACGTATTACTCGGTATTTGAAGTCAGTAAATCGTAAGTTACCCTCCTCAAAGTCCACATCGTTTTGTTGGTTTAATTTCAATCGGAGGAGACCATTGATAATCGGAGAGCGCTTGCGGGCGTTGCGCGAAGAAAAAAAGTTCTCTCAAGGTGAAATCGAGAAAAGGACTGGACTGCTTAGATGCTACATTTCGCGTGTGGAAAACGGACACACAGTTCCCGCTGTGGAAACGCTGGAGAAGTTTGCCCGCGCCCTTGAAGTTCCGATGTACCAACTCTTTTACGAGGGAGAAGAGCCGCCCAAGCTGCCCAATCTATTGAAACGTAAGACAGCAGGTGAATTGGCCTGGGGCGATTCTGGAAAAGATGCTCGTATGCTGGCGAAGTTCCGGCGATTGTTAAGCAAAACAGACGAGACCAACAGGAAGTTATTGCTTTTCATGGCGCAGAAGATGGCGAGGCAATCCTGACAGCCGGTTCGAGTAGTGGGATTCAAAACACCCGCCGCAGCCAGCGACTCCCCCTGCATATCCCGATCCATGTTGAGTGCTTCGTCCAAAAGCAGGGCCGCTTCGCCGCCGACACGGTTACGATCGTAATCAGCCCGCACGGGGCGCTGGTGCGATTGCCCTGGGAAGTCCCTCTTGCCCAGGAATTGCAGCTACAAAACCCAGCTACCCAGGAAAGCCAAAATGCCACAGTGGCATTCGTTCATCCCTTAGGGGACGGGAAATTCGATGTGGGTGTGGATTTTACTCAACCCAACCCTAAATTTTGGGGTGTGATTTTCCCGCCCGAGGATTGGTCACCCAGTCATCCCGACGCTAAAGAGAACACTCTAAGGCCGTGATTTCGGAACATTGAAAAGTCAAAACTGTGCCTTAGCAGATTCAGCACGGAAAGGATGCGGCGAGACAATTGAAACGAGGGGATATGAAACCAACCGTAAAGGAACAGCGCCGCGAACTACGTGCGAGGGTGGCACAGCGCTGGCTGATCCGCATCCCAGAAACGGATCATCCCCCGGAGATTTGCACGACTCACAATGTATCGAGGTGCGGTCTTTATTTTTTGACCTCTTCCACTCATTATCTTCCGGGCATGACTGTATGTGTGATCCGTAACTTCGATCCAGATGACCAAATGAGTACGGAAGAGGTTGGAAGAATTGTGCGAGTGGACAGTTATAAGGAAGGCCAAAAAGGCGTAGCGATTCAAGTCCTCACCGGGCGATGACCTTGTGTTCCCGGTTCCATTTCCCCCGTGCGGCCTGGCAGGCGTCACGGGTCCAGATGTGGGAGCAGGCCCCCCTGGATGAACTCAAAGTCGATAGACGCACCCGCAGGCACTCCGCTGACCCACGCAATCAGCGCCTGACCGTGCGACTCTCCCTGTGTGACAAACCGAAACATCAAAGGCTCTGCATTCTTTCGCACCAAGCACACCTCGTAAAGCCGCGAAACATTCGCCCTTAAGTAGCAAAGGCACTCTTGCCTGTGTGGGTTAGATTCAAGTCCCCGCGCACCAGCTCGGCCAGGAAATAGCGCCTGTCCGAACACATGCATTCTCCGTGAGCTTTATACCCGCTGGCGTTCTGAATGGAGGGAGGGCGGGTACCGCGAAGATCATTCCTCAAGATTTGGGAGGATTTCTCGCCATTTCCGAATTGTGCCGGCGCGACACAAGTTGTCGCCCAAACGCAATCAATGCGATCAATACAAACAATTCGCAAACCGCGATCATCGTCAGAAACAAAAACATTAGCGAACCAAATGTGCCAGGATTTAAATGGGGATTCAGATCTCCGAATCCGCCCGCGGCACCGAACCACGCTAATACTAGCGTCATAACACCGATCGACCCCGCAGCCAGAAGCGCTTCAACCGGGCGCGATCTCCAGGCCCAGATTCCCGCCGCCACAACGGTCGCCAGCCCGCCAAGCAGTAGCATGGAAAACGAGGAAATCAATACGTAACCATGCCCACCGGATGGAGCCAAATCCATGAGCATGGTGAGAATGAATCCTGCAAAAAATACAGGCAAGCCAATGGCGAGAATTTTTAGATGGAGCATCGGTACGGCCATGTTGATTTTCTACCCCTATCCCGCCTCTGTCCCAAAATCTGTTCAATTTGCAAACAACCTACACACCCCTAAACCGCCGCCTCTTCCCCCGTCTCCTCCGCCCCTCTCCGCAACTCCGCCTGCAGCGTCCCCAAATCCACCGCCCCCTCCGTCCGCCCAATCACAATCGTCGCAATCGAATTTCCCAGCACATTCACCGGCACAAACACCGACGACAGCAAACTATGCACCCCCAGAATCAGCCCAACCGCGGCGACCGGCACCACGTTCGTCGCTGATAGCGTCGTCGCCAGAATCACAATCGCCGATCCCGCCACCCCCGCCCCGCCTTTCGACGTAAACAACATCGTCGCCAGCAGCGCCAACTGCTGCCCAATCGTCAAATGAATCCCCACCGCCTGCGCCAGAAACACCGAAACCGTCGACCAGTACAGGCACGTTCCGTCGTGATTGAACGAGTATCCGGTCGGCAGCACCAGCGCCACGATCGATTCCTCCACCCCCAGCCGCCTCAGTTTCGCGAACACATTAGGAAACACTGTTTCCCCGGAACTTGTTCCCGCCACGATCATCAGTTCCGCCGCAAGATACCGTATCAATCGCAAAATATTCACGCCCGCCGCGTATGCGATCGGCGCAAGCACTATCGCCACGAACAGCAGGCAGCACGCATAAAACTCCGAAACCAGTTTTCCCAGAGCCAGTAGGGAACCGAGCCCGAATTTCCCCACCGTGAACGCGATCGCCCCAAACGCTCCCACCGGCGCCACGTACATCACAAAACCGATCATCTTGAACAACACCTGCATGATCGAATGTATCCCGTCCACCAGCGGCTTGCCCTTCGACCCCAGCGCCAGCAGCCCAAACGCAAACAGCAACGAAAAGAACAACACCGGAATCACTTCGCCTTCGGCAAACGCTCCCACCGCGCTCGCCGGCACCAGGTTCAGCAAAAACTGCCCGAACGTGATCGGTTTTGCCGGCGCCTTCACCGCCGTATCCGCCAGAGTCTTCAAATCCACGTGCATCCCCGCGCCAGGCGCCCACACGTTGACCAGCACAAGCGCTAGTACCAGCGCGATGGTCGTCACCACTTCAAAATAAATCAGCGATTTCACCGCAACGCGCCCGACCTTCTTCGCTTCGCCCACGCTTGCAATGCCGTGCACCACCGTGCAAAAAATAATCGGCGCAACCAGCATTCGCACCAGCTTGATGAACAGGTCGCCCAGCGGCTTCCACGTATCGGCGCGTTCCGGCCACGCATGTCCCACAATTATTCCCAGCACCATCGCAATCAGGATCTGAAAGGAAAGATGTTTGTACCAGGCCCGCCCGCGCCGATTCTCGCGGACTTGGCCGATTTCTGGCGCATCGGGCTTTGTGGTTGGTCTATACATGGAATGCATTTAGAAGCCGCCGCAAAAACTAGTTTTGTGGGTCGCGGCTTCAGCCGCGACATTCACGGACCCGAAAAAAAGGGCTTTAGCCCCTGGCCGCCCGTCGACTTTGAGCGCCGCTCATATATAAATTCTAGTCGAGCGAGCGTGTCACATCGTTAAATAATTCGTCCACCGAAAACCCCCGCGGAATCAATCCCTGGCTTTCGGAATATCGCACAATCGTTTCCAGCGATTTGCGCACCGCCTCGAACCCAAATCGCAGCGCGCCCGTTCCTTTCGGGGGCCCTGCGGCCGCGCTCTCCTTCAACATGCGATAAATCTCGCGCACAACATCCGGCCGCGCTTTGGCAATCGATTCCCGGATCACCATCATGTGGTTAATCGGAACCCCGCCGTGTTTCGCGGCCCAATTCCGCGCCGCCATTTCCGCGTCCGGTATCAGCGGCTTCAGCGCAGCGCCCTCCGGCATCTGGCTGCCGAAAATTGCCGCGTCCAGTTCGCCGTCCAGCAGCATTTGCAGCAATTCCTTGCCGGCAGGCGCGCGCTCCACCCAACTCGGGTCGCGGTACTCAGCCAGATGCGGATCCTCAAACGTCACCCAGCGCACGCGCCGATTGTCCACGCCATACTCCTCTTCCAGCACGCCTCGCACCCACGTCCCCGTCGTCTGGGTGTATGCCCGAACACCCACACGTTTCCCAACAAGATCGTCGGGTGAAAGATGCCCCCGCTCCGCGTTGTACAAAATCGTGTGGTGCTGCCCGCGCGCCACCACCACGGCCGGCATCAGAACATAAGGCTTCCCGTAGGTTTTCGCCTGCAGGTACGTAACGATCGCAAGCTCCCCCAAATCGAACTTCGCCTCGCGCACCAGCGCCTTAAACCTGGTGTTCGCGACCTTCACGTCTTCGAATTCAAATTGAACGACAGGGGAGCGGACATCGCCTTCTTTTAACGCAGCCGTGTTGGCATAGCTTGCGAGCAGCGTGTGCAGCTTCAGCGCGGTTTGCATCTGCTCCATTCAGTTGGCCCTTCTATTTGTCCGCCAGGGCCGGATAAAGTGTTTGCGCGGTCTTTGCGAAAATCCATTCGCGATCTTCTCCCGCCAGCACCGACAACGCCGATTGCGAAACCTTCAGCAGTTCCGGCAGCGTTCCTTCCGATGCCGGGTAGTTCGATCCCCAGGCGATCCGCGAAGCCCCGAATTTCGATACCAGCATCGAAAAGAATGTCGCGTGCGTGGCCTTCCCGTTTTGCGCTTCCGCGACCGTCCGTGGGGTCAGTTTCAAGTACAGGTTCTTGTATTCCGCCAGTCTAAAGACATCCGTCGCGCCGTTGTAAGGCGGTCCATCCGACAGAGTTGGCTTAGCCAAATGATCCAACACCACGCGCACCTTCGGAAATCGTTCCAGCATCCGAATGAGCTGCGGAATCGCCTTCATCGTCATCTGCATGCAAACCGGGAGCCCCAGGTCGCTGCAGCATTCCCACCCCGGAAACGACCGCGGATCGTCCACCCAGTCCGCCTGATTCGGCATCGTGCTTCCCGCCGTGAACAAACGCATTCCAGTCAGATTGCGCCCCACCCAATGCCGGATTTTCTCCGGCGCGTCCGGCGCCAGCACGTCCACCGAAAATACGCCCGTGAATCGCTCCGGATGAGCCGCCACTGCGTCCGCAATATACGAATTATCGTGTCCGTAACAAGTGGAAGCCTGCACCAGTGCCGATTTCGCAATCCCCGCCTGATCCATCGCCACAATCATCTGTTCCACGCTCACAGGTCTTTCCCGCGACCAGTCCGATTTGTGCCCCCCCACTGGAGCGTTCGGATACCGTCCGGTATCGGCCGAAATGATGTGCGGATGAATGTCTATGACCATGGTTGTGGTGTCGCAGTCCTCATATTCAGATTCCTGGCGCTGTCCTAATTTGAAATTTCTTAGGGTAGCCGGAGGTCCGAGCTTCAGCTCGGACATTCACGCTTTGTTTGTTGTGGGCTTTAGCCCCTGAAGCTTCAGGGGTTAAAACCCCTTTCCAGCGATGCTTTCCGTCGGGGCTGAAGTCCCGACCTCCGAAATCTGGTCGTTCTTCAATTGAGGACGCTACCAGATTCCTTGCCATCTTGCACTCGGCGGGAAATCCGGTGCCCGCACCGGAGCCGCCGCGGCGAATCGGGGCACCTCGCTCCGATCCGGCCACGATTTTTTCAACGTTGCAGTTCTCTCCCGCAACTCCGGCTGCGCACCAAAAATTCCCGGCTCAGCGCCTAATTTCTCGCCAGTTTGTTCGCGGAATGGTCGCCGATTCTAGCACCCGAGCCTCCCGATTTCCACCAAACGCAGGCCCCGAGCCCCTTCCGAGAATTTGCCGGGACTAGGCCAATCCCCAAAAATTCCCGCATTGAAATGCGGCTTTTGGCCAAAGGCTGCTAGTGTTGCGTCGACCCATGGAGACCGACCCGCTTATCGGGACCTATCTCCGTCGTCACTGCGGACGCCTAAGCGGATTGCTGTAGCTGTAACTGACCAGCGTCCAAAACCGATTTAATCTTGAAGGGAACGATGTGGCAAGGAGATCGCTATTCGGAAACCAACTCGCACCGCGTGACGACGCCGTTATTCTGGTGAGCAATTGCTCGACTGTTTTTCCGTGCTCAGAGAATGGACCGACTTCATCAGGGGGTTCAATAGTCGTGAGCCCGCCTCCCTGGAAGCCTTGTTTGGTTCTGTCCAAGTCCAGTTCCAAGCTCCCCGTCAGCTGGTCACTTGCAGCCATAAGTTCGATTCTGGCCAGATTGAATTCGCGCAACCTGTGATTGAGCCAAATTGGCGGATTCACTCCTTTCTTACGAATGAGAATGATACCTTCCGAAACAAACACTCGGTAGGCGTTATTGGCCCCCAAAATCTTCCTCACTACTTCTCCGACTGTAGTTTGTCTCTCATCGATTTGAATCATGTTGTTCAGTTCCGGGCCGGAATATTCGATTCCGAAACAAACCTGATTGTCGCGTCCCAGCCAGAGTAACGCATTCAGAACGCTCGTCGTTCCGATATGAAATTGGCTTACGTGGCGCGAAAGCGGTGAGCGTGAATTACATTGCGCGCTACAAGGTTTGGCGGTCGAGAAGACCAGTAGGCCGAGCAAAATCTTCGCTGGTATTGTCACAATTGATTCGTACACCTGGCCGGATTGCCACGCAAGCCTCAATTTAGTCCAGCTAAGCCCCCAGATAAGCCCTTTGTTCCGAATCTGGCTTTTAATCCCCGCCCCTGCTCCCTCCGCATTCTCGAAGCTTGACGTCCCCACCCATGACCAGTACGCTGTCCTAGCGCTTGCCGCGCATACGGGGGGCGCCCCCCGGCGAACGATGGCCACCACCGATCCCAACTCCCTCGCACCCAGCCAAATTTCCGTGGCCGACGCCATCTCCGGAGGCTTGAAGCGCCGTCTGCTGCACGTTCAGGAATACACCCTGCTTTCGGCGCGTTCCATCGCCTGCATGTTCAGCCCGCCGTATTACATGTCCGATGTGCTCGAGCAGATGGACATCATCGGCGTCGGCTCCTTGCCCATCGTTCTGCTCACCGGTTTCTTCATCGGCGCGGTCATGGTCCTGCAAACCGCGGCGCAATTCGAGCGCTTCGGCCAAACCGCGCTCACCGCCGACGTCGTTTCCCTCGCCCTGGTCAGGGAACTCGGCCCATCCATCACCGGCCTGCTCGTCGCCGGACGAAATTCCTCCGGCATCGCATCCGAACTCGGCTCCATGCTCGTCACCGAGCAGGTGGACGCCATGCGCGCCATGGGCACCGACCCCATCCGCAAGCTGGTCACTCCGCGCGTCATCGCCACCACCCTCATGCTGCCCCTGCTCACCGCCCTCGCCGACCTGCTCGGCCTGATCGGCGGCTACCTGGTCTCGGCCTTCACCCTGCGCCTCAACGCCGTGACCTTCTGGACCCGCGCCCTCGACATCCTGGAATTTTCCGACCTCATGCAGGGCCTCAGCAAACCCATCGTTTTCGGCCTCATCCTTTCCACCGTCGGCTGCTACCAGGGCCTCAACGTGAAGGGCGGCACGCAAGGCGTCGGCCGCGCCACCACCCAGGCCGTCGTCACCTCCTCCGTCTTCATCCTCATCACCAATTTCTTCCTCACCAAACTAATGCTGTTCTTCGCCGGCCACGTTTTTTAACATCGATCTCGCAAATATGTTTTGTGGGTCGTGGCTTTAGCCACGACATAAGCGCAGCAGGCTACAGGCGGTTTCAAGCCTCGACATCGCCGCACAAAAGCTAAGCGCGGCTTTACAGGCTGCGAAAAGAAATCCTCTTGGCAAAAAGTGCCCAAAATAAATCGCGTACAGTTGACCCAGGATCCAAGATCTTTTTCGGGCGATAATTTTGAATCACCCGAATTGCTCCTAATTTCGCCGAGAACGGACTTTTTCCACAGCCTGTTTAGCCGCTGACGGAAGATGGGAATTCGGGGCCCGTAATTTACGAAATTACTCCTGGCCAAATGGCTTGCACCTCTTTCTGAAAGCCCCGAGCCCGTCGTATCCAGCCCGCGCTCTCCCGGCGCTGAAAGCGCCGTTGGTGACTAGCCCAGGGCAACGCTCTGGGTCTCGCATTTCATCCGCAATGCGCCCTGAAAGGGCGCAGGTGCCCTTTGCGCCGTCGCCGAAAAAAAACACGGCATTTTCCATGCCGAGGCCGTCGCCCAACATTTCGTCGGTGCCCCTGTGACTTTCCAGCAATTCCCGCAATCGGTTTCCGCCCGCGCCCCGTTTCCATCTATAATCCTCGGAGCGCCCGCCGCCGGCCCGGCAATGCCGCGCGCGCTCCATTCCCTAATGAGTTTGGACACGCCCATCGAGCCCGTCCTCTCCTTCCAAGATGTAAGCATCGGCTTCGATAAAGGCGACGTCCTCAGCGGCCTCTCCTTCACCGTGGCGCCGCAGGAAACCAAAGTCCTGATCGGCGAAAGCGGCACGGGAAAAACACTCACCCTCAAACTGGCCGCCGGATTGCTCCGCCCCGAATCCGGCTCCGTCCGCATGTTGGGCCGCGACCTCGGCTCATTGTCCGAAAAGGAACTTGCTCGCCTTCCGCCGCCAAATCGGTTTCGTGTTTCAGGAAGGCGCTCTCTTCGATTCGCTCACCGTGGCCGACAACGTGGCCTACGCCTTGCGCGAGGAACACGTCAGCGAGGAAGAAATCGCTCCGCGCGTCCTGGAATCGCTGCGCTTCGTCGAGATGGAAGACACCCTGGAAAAATTGCCGGCGGAACTTTCCGGCGGCATGAAGCGCCGCGTTTCCATCGCCCGCGCGCTGGTCAGCCGCCCGCAGGTGGTCCTCTACGATTCCCCCACCGCGGGCCTCGACCCGGTTACCTCGCAAACGATCATCACCCTCATCCTTCGCTTGCGCGATACGCAGGGCGTCACTTCCTTGCTGGCCACGCACCGCCTGCAGGATGCCTTCGGCCTGGCCAACTTTCGTTTTGACGGCGCCACCGGCCGCGTCGTGCCCGTCTCGCACAACGGCAATTCCCGCAAGGCCGGCGCGGCCACCAACTTCCTCGTCCTGCGCGGCGGAAAAGTTTATTTCGAGGGCAGCCCGCAAGTCATCCGGGAATCGCACGACGATTATTTGCGGCGTTTTTTGCTTTAATCTTTAATAGCGGTTAGCATGTTCCCCAATTCGTGAGGAGGCGCACCGATGGCACATCAGAAGCAATTGACCTGGAGCGAACTGCGCGTCGGACTGTTCGTTCTGGCCGCCACCATCCTGTTGATCGTGGTCATTTTTTACGTCACCGGCGGCGCCGGCGCCCTCGGCGCCAAATACCGCCTGCGCACTTTGCTTCCTGAGGTCGACGGCCTCACCGTCGGCGCCCCGGTCCGCGTCGACGGCGTCGAAGTCGGCAACGTCGAGCGCATCGGCATGGCCACGCTCAAGCCCGGCGAGCCGGTCGTGAAAAACCACAGCATCGAAGTCGATATGCGCATCCAGAAATCCTTCGAGGATTACATCCGCACCGATTCCACGGCCGGCCTGGTCACCGAGGGCCTCCTCGGCAATCGCTACGTCGACATTAATCGCGGGTTCGTCGGCCGCTCCTTGCGCAACGATGAGGAAATTCCCGGCCGAGAGGAAAACGCCCTCAAGGAAGTCGTCGACCGCAGCGCCGACCTGCTCACCAATCTCAACGCCATCACCAAGCAGGCCAGCGACCTTCTCACCGGCATCAAGCAAGGCCGCGGCTCGCTCGGCAAATTCCTGGTCGATGAGGACGCCTACAAGCATCTCGACAGCTCCCTGCAAAACGTCGACCGCGTCACCACCGACCTCCAGGCGGGCAAGGGCACGCTCGGCCAGTTGATCGTCAACGACGAAATGTATAACCGCGTAAACTCCATCGCCGGCCGCCTCGACACCGTTCTCGCTGCCGTGCAGGATCAGAAAGGCACCCTTGGCAAGCTCGTCTACAGCTCCGAGTTTCACGACAGCGCCAAAAGTTTCCTCGACAACGGCAACGCGGTCATCCAGGACGTCCGCGCCGGTAAAGGCACCCTCGGCAAACTCGCCACCGACGATTCGCTCTATCACCCAGTACCGCCAGGTCGGCGAAAATCTTTCCGCCGCCACCGCCAAACTCAATTCCAACGAAACCACAGTCGGCAAATTTTTCACCGACCCCAAACTCTACGACAACCTTTCCGGCCTCACCGGAGACATGCGCCTGCTGATGGGAGATTTCCGCAAGGACCCCAAGAAATTCCTGCACGTGAAGTTTTCGGTTTTTTAGAAGTTATCTCACAAATGATCGGGCACTTACACTAGATCGCCAGCCAGGGGCTAGAGACTGTGGGTGAGTACTCGGTTTTTGCATGCTTTGACCACAATATATTGTGGAAGGGGAGACGTCTCTTCCAATTTGTGGCCACAAAAACTAGTTCTCACACAGACTCTAGAGCCCTGGTATTCTTCGAGTTTTGATGTCGCGGATGAAGCCGCGACCCACGAAGCATATTTCTGAGATGGCTTCTTGTGATGCGACGCGGGTCGAGGATACCCGCCAACTCTCGATTGCCTGGACTAATTTGGAGTGAAATCAATTGCCCGGCGAGTTTCCAGCCGCGCGGGAATATCGCGAAGCTTACTCCCGGGTTCGTCTCGCAAGATTTGGCCGCTGCGCAATCTCTCGGCGCTGAAAGCGCCGGTGGTTGCTAGCCCAGGGCAATGCCCTCGGTATGGATCCGCCGATTGTGGTGCGCCCTGAAGGGGTGCGAGGGCTCCCTCCGCACTTTCAGAGTCTGTGTGAAACCTTCCGGATCCTTGTAGGGCACGGCTTCAGCCGTGCCGAAGAGCGCGCAAAATCAATCCGGCTTTAGCCGCTGGCGCCTATGAATTGCAGTTCTCACACACGCTCTTTAGCTCCTGAAGCTTCAGGTCCTACAGCCTCTTTCAAATTTCAATCTCAAATCTGAGATTCACTTCTCGCCTGATTCAGCAGCGCTTTTCGTCGATCCTGAACTGGCTTCCGAATAGCTTTCTTTTCCCGTCGTTCCGAGACGCGTCTTTCGCCGAGGAATCCCTCTTCGCTCTAAACCCCGAACACCAGACGTTCCGCTCAGAAAAGCCCCCCGCCGCAATCTCACTTCAAGAATTTGCATCCTGACCGATGTCGCGCCCTGCAAACACCGCCAAAGCCCATCGCCTCAGCCGGTGCAGGGAATCGGGCAGCAAAAACACCGAATAAAACGTCGCCGCCAGCGTCATCCCCGCCCCCGCCAGAAATATCTGCGCGGCGTCCAGATGCGCGTACGAGGCCAGCGCGAAATACAATCCGGCGGCAAAAAATATCCCGCAAAACGACAGCAGATTCGCCGCCGCGATCACTCCTCCCTTATGTTCCGGCGCCGGCTGGTGCTGGATCAGCGCGTTCAGCGGCACCGCGTAAAACCCTCCAAAAAATCCCAGCAGCGCCAGATCGCTCCGCACCCCCCACAGCCCCAGCCCCGGCCGCGACACCAGAAATCCAAACACCGTCATCCCCAGCGCCCCCAGCGGCACCAGCCCGTACTCAATCTCCCCGAACGACACGTATCCTGCCAGCAGGCTGCCCACTCCAATCCCAATCCCTACCGCGGCCTGCAGGTAACTGATCTGCGTCTCATTCACGTGCAGCACATCGTGCCCGTACACCACGATCACAAACTGCAGCAGCGCCGCCAGAAACCATAGGTACGTGTTGCCCACCACCGCCCACCCCAACATTCGATCGCCCTTAATAATCCGCAGTTGTCCCGCCAGATCCGCGAACGGATTAAACCGGAACTTCCTCTCCGGGTCCGCTACCGCCACTCGCGATATCCCCACGCTCGGCGCGATCCCCGCCAGGGTCAGCCCCAGCAGAATCGCTCCGGACCAAACCTGCCGCCCGCGAAACGCCACCGCCAGAAATCCCGCCGCCATCGTCGCCGTAATCGCCGCCAGAAACGTTCCCAGCTCGATCACTCCGTTTCCCCACGAGAGTTCCTTCGCCGGCAGCAATTCGGGCAGCAGCCCGTATTTCGACGGCCCAAACAGCGCCCCCAGCGTGCTGATCAGGAACACCCCGCCGGCCTCCATCGTCAGGTTCCCCCGCGCCAGCCCCGCCAGCGCGAAAATCATCACCCCGATTTCAACCACCTTCAGCCCGATGGCCACCGAGCGCTTGCTGTGCCGGTCCGCAAGGTATCCCCCCGCAAGCGAAAAGAAAATAAACGGCAGCGCAAACAGCGCCCCCACCAGCAGAATGAACTGGTCGCGCACCGTGTCGGAAAAATTGCGTTCGACAACCAGGTAAATGACCAGGAATTTCAGCGTGTTATCGTTAAACGCCCCCTGAAACTGCATGACGATCAGGCTCCAGAATCCCCATCGCCAATTCGCGGGCTTCTCGCTCGACGCGGCGCCAGCCGCGCTTTGCGCCGCAATTCCGACCGGTGCCGTCCCTGTTTTTTCGGCCGCTGCGTTTTGGGAATCTCTGCTCATGTGTCGGAAGCGCCGTCACGCCCATCGCGCGTTCGCCCGCTTCCCGCCGAGTGTAGTCAGAGAACGCCCCCCGGGCAAGGTTTTGCGGCAGGACCACCATGGTTGCGGCAAGTGGTTCGGTAGGATAAAGTAAAAACCGCAGTGCCGGAGTGGCGGAATGGCAGACGCGGCGGACTCAAAATCCGTTGGTCGCAAGGCCGTGTGGGTTCGACTCCCTCCTCCGGCACCAGTCTTTGCTGAGCAGGAAATTTCGAGGATGGAAGGGAAGTCTCGTTTGCTTGCCGGCGCGTTTCCCGCAAGGCTTTGCCCATTAGTTACCAAGTCCCGAAGATTCTTCCTTGTACTTGATTGATAACCTGGGCAATTCATCTCCAAGAAATCCGTAGTGTCCGCGCTTCCGAGGCCGATCTTCCGCTTGTGACGACAATCACAAAGAACTGTGCGATATGTCACATCGCCCGCGCTCAATCCAAAGTATAAATCAACTATTGAAGGTTGGGGCCTGGCAGGCGTAGGGTATTGTCACACAGTCTTTCCCGGGTGATGTCGATTTTTACGATTTTGATTTGTGGTGGCCCGTTTTGTTGCGGAGACCTTCAAATTCGAAAAATGGAGAGTGCATCATGATCAGCCGAACCATCTCGGGTGCTGTGCTGTTGATTACACTGTTGTTTTTCAGCGCGTCCCTGGCCATGGCCCAGGAGCCCACCCCAGGAGTCAAGAAGTCGACCGCGCCGAGGACCAACGCCTCTTCCGGCGTGGAAATGTTCAACACCTATTGCGCGGTTTGCCATGGAAAAGACGCCAAGGGCGATGGCCCTTTGGCAACCGAACTCAAGATTCCTCCGGCGAACTTGACCTTGCTGGCCAAGAATCACGACGGCAAGTATCCCTCAGACTACGTTTCACAAATCATTCTGACCGGACCGCGGGACGCCAAATCGCACGGGTCCAAGGACATGCCGGTCTGGGGCGCGGTCTTCAAGTCGCTGGGCGACGACGCCTCGGTCAAACAACGCATCTTCAATCTGAACAAGTATATCGAATCGCTCGCAGGCGAAATAAAAACTCGCCGCAACGCTTCGCCGGGAGGCTCAACAGGCTTTGCTGAACTTCGCCGTCGCGCGTCTGACCAAGGATTCGTTGGGTGAGTTGCTCGCTCCTCACTGCTTTCTTCGATGCGCAGGCGCAATAGTTCGGCGATGTCCGACCGAGCCTCCTTTTGTTTCTCCGGTGTTCGCCCGTGGCTCCATTTCGCGCCGCCTGCGGGACTTATCCGCAATTAATTTTGGCTGGAATCATCTCAAAATACGTTTTGTGGGTCGCGGCTTCAGCCGCGACTTCAGGACGCCTGGACAAACAGACCTTTTGCCCATGGCGGCCCATGCGTTGCGTGTGCCCGATCATTTTTGGGATAGCTTCAGGAATCCAGAATTTCCCATTTCAACTCTCAATCATTCCCCCCGCCACACGAAACCCATAATCCGCATACTTGAACTCCGGCGGAATACTCGACCGCGCCGCCGTCCGCGTCACCTTAATATGGTGCCGCCACGACCCTCCCCGCGACGCCCGCCGGCTCCCCCGATTCCGGCCCCCGCGGATTCCGCTCCGCCGACACGCCGTAATATCCCGCGTCATACCAGTCCGAGCACCACTCGTGCACGTTGTCCCCAGGTTGTAACAGCCCATTTGTGTTCGCCGCATACATCCCCACCGCTTCCGGCCCGGTCTTCCACCGCCGCGCATAGTCCGGAAGCTCTCCCGGCGGAATATTCCCCCATGGATAAAGCGTGTCCTCCGCGCCCCCGCGCGCCGCCCGCTCCCATTCCGCTTCGCTAGGCAAGCCGGTACCGTTTTCCCGTGACGCCCCCTCAGCCACTCGCAATACGCAGCCGCGTCAAACCACGAAACCCCCACCACCGGTTGGCTCGGATGATTGAAAAATCGAATCGCCCCACCAGGCCGGGGAAGCATGTCTGAGCGGCAGACAAGAACACAGCGTACTCCTCATTGGTCGTCTGAAACGCAGCCATCTCAAACGAGTCAACCCACACCCGATGCGCAGGCCTCTCATCGTCCCGCCCCGCAGCCACGTCATCAGGCGTACCCATCAAAAACCACCCACCCGGAATAACGCGCATGGCAGGTTCCACAATTGCCCCAGGTTTTTGATTAGCACTCGCCATGATCCTCCGCGCGTCACACCCGCGCCCAGCGATAAGCAGCACAGCCACTCCTGGCTGTGTGCTTTTGCAGATCACACTCACTTCCGCCGATATCCCACGGCAAACGCCGCGAAAGCAACCCCGCCAGCCCCCTAATTCATCTGCGCCCCCCACGCCGGCGACGCCGTCGGCTGCGGACTCCCCCCCGCCGGCTCCTCGGTCACCGCCAGCGCCGCAATCTCCGTCACCGGCATATTCACCGGCGCCACCAGCGCGATCATCCCGTTCGCATCCGGATGAAAAATCGCCACGCTCATCGGCGACCCTTTTTTCGGCACAAACCAAAGCTGCAGCGTCCGCGCCGCCGGCATCGACGGCATCTGATCCGCCGTAATCGCCACGCCCATGTGCGGATGCAAGTAAGCGTGCACCATCGGCATGTTCTTATCCATGGGCATCAGTTTCAGCGGCATCGAATCCGGCGACAGCATCACCGACGCCACCATCCGGCTTTCGTCCAGCTGATTTTGCAGCGCCACATTCTGCGCAATCGCCAGCTTCATCTGCTTCTGCAGCGCCGCCAGCTGCGAATTCTGATTTCCCATCTGACGAATCGCATACCCCGTCACCAGCGCCAGCGCCGCCGCCGCAACCCAGGCCCACGCCGGAAACATCTCCCGCTTCGCCGCGGTCTTCACCAGCGGAGTAACCGCGCGCGCCGCCTCCGCCGAAAGCCTCACCGGCTCCATGATCTTCCCGCGCAACCCCGCCGGAGGCGCCGCGTCCGGCGCCGCCAGCGCCAGCTGCGAAACCACCCAGCGCGCCTTCGCCACTCCGGCCGTGCACCGCTCGCACCGCCGCGCCAGGTGCGCCTCCATTTCCGCGCGCTCCTCGCCTTCCAGCACGCCCAGCGCGTATTCCTCGTACAACGCAGCGAGTTGTTCGCAATCCATCACGAACCTGCCTCCTCCAGCGATTCCCGCAGCCGCAGCAATCCGCCTCGGATCCAGCTTTTCACCGTTCCCAGCGCCTCGCCCATGCTCGCGGCTATTTCGCTGTGCGACATCCCCTCGAAAAACGCCAGCTCAATCGCCCTCCGCTGCGCCTCGGGCAGGGAACTCATCAGCGCGCGCACCTTCTCCGCCCGCCGCGACAGATCAATCGCTCCCTCCGCATCCGGCCGCGCAATCGCCGGCTCCGGAAAATCCTCCTCCTGCGAATCCTCCCGCCGCCGCTGCTTCTCGCTCTTCAATCGCAGAAAATCCAGCGCCCGGTTCCGCGCCATCGTAAACAGCCACGGCGCCAGCGCCCCCCGCGACGCCTCAAACCGGTCCGCGCTCTTCCACAGCTGCAAAAAAACATCCTGCACGATTTCCTCGGCCGAGGCGGGCTGCTGCGAAATTCGCAAAACGAGGGAATAGACGGGGCGCCCGTAGCGGTCGTACAGCGTCTCCAGCGCGCTGGCGTCGCGCCGCAGGACGCGCTCCATCAGCTCGCCGTCGCCGGGCTGCTTGCCCTCAGGCCAGGGTTGAACCACCGCAAGAAGCAATTTGCTGTTCCTTTTCCGCTCTGCTGTAATACGCAGAATCGGGCCGTTTGGATGATGCCGCAACAGCCGAACCCTCCACCGCGCCACATCTTACTAGAACTCACCTCATAAATATCCCGACTATGTAGAACCGGAAATTCCAACCACAACGATTCTCCCAAAGTCCGCCGCAGTCTACCATTGCAGGCTCTCAAAGCGCAGTAGGTGACCCTCCCGGGACAACGCCCGGGTTTCCCATTCCATACTCCGCCGTGCGCCCTAAAAAAGTGTGCGTGAGAACTTCAAAATCTTTGTGGGTCGTGGCTTCAGCAACAACCCAAGTGCAGACAGGTCAATCCGGCTTCAGCCGCTGGCGCCTTTGAATCGTGGTTCTCACCCACACACTGAAAGTGCTAACTCAAAAACCTATATCGCAAGGTGCCGTATAAGGACTCATATTTTGTGGTGCGCTGAATCCTATCGCTTTTTCCATGAAGCCATTAAACTGCGATTGGTGATTTCTTCGGCCGGTTGAGGCGGCACCGTTTCTCGGGTTTTGGGGCAGCTAAATCGCTTTTTGCTGCCCAGTTCTCACGCAGTTGTGTCCGCCATCTATCCGCAGTAATATCCCCGGAATGCAATTCCGAACATGTCCCACACGTCGTAGCGCGCCTCTTGCGCGACGGCGCTTATCTTTCGCATCGTTCGCACTTCTATTGATCCTCGTGGGATGTGGCCGCCGGCGGACGTCTGAACAACAGGTTGTCGATCTCCACATCGAAACGGACGGTGACTTCATCGCATTCCGGCCCAACACTCTGACCTGTCCGGCCGGCGCTCTGGTTCGCCTCACGTTCCACCATGCGGGCCGCCTCGTGACCGTGCGCCATAATTGGCTGCTGACCCATGCGAATCAACTGGAGGCGCTAAGCAAGGACCTCTCGGCCAACGACGGCGTCGTTTCGAAAGACGATCCGCGTGTCATTACCGCGACCCCGTTGTGCGACAAGGGCGAGACCGTGATGACACAGTTTACTGCGCCCTCGCCCGGCGACTATCCGTTCTTGTGTTCGACTCATCCGGAGGACATGCGCGGGATCTTGCATGTCACGAAGTAAGCGTTTCACAAACCACTAGGGAGAACCAATATGAAATCTGTAAGAATTGCGGCCGTTCTCATGACCATAGGATTTGCGCTGCTTTCGGCATCCACGGTGGCGGCCCAACTGAAATCGCCCGACGATGTGAAAACTGGACTCAAACTTCTTGTCCAAGTGTCCAACGACTTCAAGAGGCAAATCACCGCCAAGAACTTCCCGCGCATACCGCGCGAGTTCAAGGAGTACACGGAATCTGCCGATGCCGTGCGGACGGCCATCAAAGACGAGCCCGCCGCTTTCAAGGCGAAGGTCGAAACAAGGCTGAAGGCAGCCGTTGCGGCATTTCAGAAAGTATCGGACATGAGCTCCAATACGCCCGACGCCGATAAGCTTATGGCCGAACACACCAAGGCCGTGACTGCCATGAACGCACTGTTCGAACTTTTCCCGCTCGAACTCAGGCCCGACCCGAACGCACCTGCAGGGCGCGGGGCGCCGAAATACTGATCGTTGTTCGTTCGACCGGTTGAGCCGGCACCGTTTATCAGGCACTGGGACTAATTGATGCAATCGTACCGGCTGTCATCTTCGCACGTGAGGCGCGAAGCGGAACTGGATCGGACATCCCGCGTTGGCTGCAGTGACTTGTTAAACCGTCCATTCTTATTTCGTCTCACTTGACTCAAATGTTCTAATCTGTTTTTTCAGTGCCCCGGCCGTCTGCTGACGATACTCGTCTGGATAATAAAACCGGAGGCGACGAAGGGCAGGCCCGTATTCCCACAAGTTTCTGCCCGCGCCCGCATCTGTCAGCAATGATGCCAAGTGTTCCTTGCCGTCAGTGTCACCCCAATCTCGCTCCACTTCCTGGATGAGAACGGGAGCCTCAATGGGAGAGTTGACCACGAGGCCCGCAGTGGGCTGGTAACGGATTGGAAGTAGATTACGATTAACAATCTGGCCGATAAGCGCGTAGCACACATCGCCCACTCTGACCGTGTACTTCCCGTCAAAATTCTTTTCGAGGTGAGCATGCCGCCCTCGGGAAGCCGGTGTTTTGGGTTCGTATTCATCACTGAAATATGCGAACGTGAAGAAATCTCCTCCAACTGTGAGCTTGGTCGGTCGCTTGTCATCGAGGTGCTTGATGAGTAGCGGGAGGGAGCTAACACCGCGACGAACCAGTTCTATCATCTGTGGAAAGTCTTTGGGAGCAACAGAACCAACCACGCCACCAGCAAATTCGGCAGGCGAATTATCCGCAATGAATGCGCGAACCGAAGCCGTGCTGTGAAGACCGGGAGTTTGGGCGTCGATGTTGACAAGGTCTTCGATAAGCTGCGCAACCGACGCATTCGTGTAGTTAAGTGTCGAATCGGCTGCGAGCGCCCTGTAGGGCTCAAGTGAAATGATGCTGGCAAGCGTGCACATACCCGTTCGAGTATGTAATGCTTTAGAGGAACATGCCAAAACTTGCGTGTGCACGCTGGAATGAGTGACGATTGGCCTTGCACGAAGCGTGGTTGCTTCCTGAGTCTCAGGAAAGGCGCGGTTAATGAAGCAAAGAAGGGGGAAGCAGAGCAAATATGCTTTCTTGCCACGCCCACTGAACAGTTCAGAGCGCCTCATTTTTCCAATTCTACATCGGATCCGCTGTCAGTGCCTGATAAGTTCTATAAAAGGAAAAGTCAAGAAAAACACTTTTCCTCCGCCGGATAGTTTCTGACTTTCCAGCCCGTATTAACGAGCGAGGGCGTTTCCAGCCTTCCGCCCCATGGACTCGGTTCGGTGCCCAGCCTGCCATTGGACTGCAGGCTTCATGGAGAGGCAGATCACCACACTGACAAGGTCCAGCTAACAGCGATGCTTACGGATAGGCTATTTCCCGTGCACAATTCTGGTCCACTTGGGCTAACTTACGGCCGATCAGCCGCACGCTTGCGCCTACCAAGATTGCGGGTTTAAATGTAAGTCCATTCACAATCTCGAATGACAAGCGCGTCGGCCAAAACTGCACTCACGCGTGCGCCACAGCCCCCGCCCCCTACCGCCCCAATCGACGCCAAATACACCCGCGCCGCATCCGCCGTCAAATTCGCCTGCTCCACGCATGCCCCGATCGACGGCCCCGACAAATAATTTCCCGCCAAAAATAATCCGGGCACCGAAGCAGCCAGCCCCGAAAGCGCCGCCACGTTCGCCGAATGCCCCAGATTATATTGCGGCAGCGCCCGCGCATACCGCTGCACCCGCGCAATCGCCGGCGCCCCCGAAATCCCCAGCACCCCCGCCACCTCGCCGCAAATCAGCTCCACAATCTCCTCATCGCGCAAATCCAGCAGCCCCGGATCGGTCGCGCCCCCCGCAAAACTCGTGAAACTCACCTTCCCGTCCGGACACCGCCCCGGAAACAGCGACGAATTCCACACCGTCCCCAGCACGCGCAATTTTTCCGCCCGCGGCACGAGAAACCCGAACCCGCTCACCGGATGCTGAATCTGTTCGCGACGGTACCCCGCCGACACCACCGCCACCGGCGCATATTCGATGCGCCCAAACGCCGCCGGAAATTGCTCCGGAAAGATGTTTCAGAATTTCGCCCGCCGCATTCGTCGGCGTCGCCACGATCACCGCGTTCGCCGCAATCGTCTCGCGGTGATTCCCCCGCGTAAACTCAATCTCAAACCACGGCTTTCCGTTGGCCTTGCCTCGTTGCAGCGCGGTCACGCTCGATTCCGCCAGCAACAGATTCTCCAGCCGCCCCGCGATCGCCCGCGGCAGCGTTTCCATCCCCCCGCGAAACGAACACAGCCCCGCACGCGGCTTTCCCTTGCCCTCCCGCGATTTCATCGCCCCCTTCATCACGCTGCCGTATTCCTTCTCGAACTACGTACAGCTTCGGAAACGACGCCCGCAAACTCAATTGTTCCGGATCGCCCGCATACACCCCCGAAACAAACGGCGCCACCAGTTTTTCCAGCAGTTCGGCCCCAAATTTACGCCGCACAAACGCCGCCACCGATTCGTCGCCCTCGGGCGGAGCCGTGTGCCGCGTCATTTCCGTGAAAATTTTCCATTTCGTTGTGGGTCCCAGCAGGGGAGTGGTCAGCAGCGATTGCGGAGCAAGCGGCGCGCGCACCAGCTTGCCGCCGCTCAAAATGTAGCGCGGCGCGCGCCGGTCCGCGTGCAGCAGTTGATCGTTCAGCCCGAGCGATTCGATCAGTTGCAGCAGTGGTTCGGTGGAAAGAAAACTCTGCGGCCCCAGCTCAAACTGAAATCCATCTTTCTCTTTCGTGGCGATCAGTCCGCCCGGCCGCGCTCCCGCCTCCAGCACGCGCGCCGGAATCCCCGCCTGCTGCAGTCGGTAAGCGCACGCCAGGCCGGAAATTCCTCCGCCAATTACGACTGCGGCAAATGGGGACGGCGCGGCAATGGACACGAATCCTCGATCGTTTTCAGAGTGTCTTCGAAAACAGCGGGCGGCTGTCGAGTTTCTGCTGTTCCAGGTACGGATCGAACACCATGGCGATATTGCGGATAAAAATCCTTCCCAGCAGGGAAGTCTGAATAATGTCGCCTTCCATGTCGAGCAAGCCGTCGTTCACGAATGGAACCAGCCGGGCAAGCTCCGGAGCGAACGTCTGGTCGAAGTCGATGCCGAACTCGCGCGCGATTTCGCTCTTGCGCAGCAGTCCGTGGCAGAGGATCCGGTTGATCACCGCGCGCCGCAGCAAATCCTCGTTCGTGCAGCGGTATCCGCGCACCGTGGCCAGCCCGCGTTTCTCCACGAGTTCGCGGTAGCGCGCCACGTCTCGGTCGTTCTGCGCGTAGCAAGCGCCCACGCTGCTGATCGCGCTGACGCCCATGCCGTACAGGTCCGCTCCCGCCTTGGTCGTGTACCCTTGAAAATTCCGGTGCAGCGTGCGCCGTCGCTGCGCCACGGCCAGTTCATCGTCGGGCCGCGCAAAATGATCCATGCCGATGTACTGGTATCCCGCGCCCAGAAAATGTTCCAGTCCGGCGCGGAAAATGTGGAATTTTTCCATCCCCTCGGGCAGCCGCGTCGCCAGCGCCCCCTGCTGCTTGCGCAGCCACGGCACGTGCGCGTAGCTGAACATGGCCACGCGATCCGGCGCCAGCGCCACCACCTGCTGCACCGTGTGCGCGAACCGCTCCGCCGTCTGCAGCGGCAATCCGTAAATCAAATCCACGTTGATGCTGTCGAATCCCAGTTTCCGCGCCGATTGAATCAGGTCCGCGCGTCATCTCCAGCGGCTGCACCCGGTGAATCGCCTGCTGCACTTCCGGATGAAAATCCTGAATCCCCATGCTCAGCCGGTTGAATCCCAACTTGCGCAGCGATTCCAGGTGCGCCTGCGTCGTCACCCGCGGATCGATCTCGATCCCGATCTCCGCGTCCGGCGCAAATTTAAACCGCTCGGCCGTAAACCCGAAAAGCTGTTCCATCTGCCCGGGCATCAGATACGTCGGCGTCCCGCCGCCCCAGTGAAACTGCACCACCGGCCGTTCGCGCGACACAAACCGGCTGACGTGCTCGATCTCCCGCTCCAGCGTCTCGATGTACGGCGGCGCAACGCTGTGATCCTTCGTGATCACCACGTTGCACGCGCAAAACAGGCACAGGCTTTCGCAGAAGGGAAGATGCATGTACAGCGACACCGGAGTCCGCGCCGCGTCGGCCGTCGCGTAATATTGCTCCAGATCGTCCGGCCCGAAATTATCCTGCCACACCGGCGCCGTCGGGTAACTCGTGTACCGCGGCCCCGGCCGGTTGTATTTTTCCAGGAACTCTTCGGAAATCTCGAAGCGTTCCCGGTTCAATTGCAGATGCAGGCTGGAATCGCTCATAGCGAAAATTACCGCGCCCCTTCCAGGCGCACATTCTCCGCCACCGCCGCGCTTTGCCCGGCCTCGACAAACGCGCGCGCATTTTCCACCGGAGTCTGCTGCAAAATCCCGTGCCCCAGATTCAAAATGTGCCCGATCCCGCCGGTGTGTTCCACGGCCGCGTAAGCCGCGCGCCGCACCGCTTTTTCCGGCCCCAGCAGCACGCACGGATCCACGTTCCCCTGCAGCGCGATCCCCGGCCCCACCAATTCGCGCACCGCCGCCAGGTCCATGCGCCAGTCCACGCTCAATACATTCGCTCCCGATTCGGCCGCCGCCGTCAGCAAATGCCCCGACGCCTTCGAGTACAGAATCACCGGCGTATCGCCCGCGTGAATTTCCTCGATCAGCAGTTGCGTCGCCGGCAGCGCAAATTCGCGATATTGCTCGGCCGTCAACTCTCCCACCCAGGTATCGAACAGCTGCACCGCCGAAGCCCCCGCCGCAATCTGCGCCCGCAAGTACCCCGCCGTCGCCCGCGCAATCCGATCCAGCAGCGCGCGAAATAATTCCGGTTCCGTATACAGCAACGTCTTCGCGGCAGGGAATCCGTCCTTCCCGTGCCCCTCGATCATGTAACACGCCAGCGTCCACGGCGCCGCCGCAAATCCCAGCACCGGAACCTTCGGTCCCAGTTCCTTCACCAGCCCGCGAATCGCATCCATCAAAAATCGCGTTTCCCGCTCCGGATCGAAAGTCGAAAGCTCCTGAATCTGCGCGGCCGTGCGCAGCGGCGAAATAATCAGCGGCCCCTTGTCGGTCAGCTCAAACGGCAATCCCATCGCCCCGGCCGTTATCAAAATATCCGAGAACACAATCACCGCGTCCACGCCCAGAATCCGGTGCGGCTGCAGCGAAACTTCAATGGCCAGCTCCGGCGTCCGGCAAACTTCCAGAAAATTATGCTTTTCGCGCACCGCGCGGTATTCCGGCAGGTATCGCCCCGCCTGCCGCATAATCCACACCGGCACGCGCTCCACCGGCTCGCACCGGCACGCGCGCAAAAACAGCGATTTCTTGTCCACGGCTTGTGTCAATGGGTTCATCGCGATCCGACCGCCGTTTCATCATAGCAAAACTGCGCCGAACCTGCATGGTTCGCCGCTCCCATGTGTCTGCTGCATTCTATGGTTGCCGAATTTCGCTATAGTGTTCGGAACAGTAGCCGCGGAGTGGCAGAGCCGGTTATGTCCTTGTCAGGTACCTGCTCATTGCTTTTCGGGGATCTCCCGTGCCCCACTGCGTATAGTCACCTTCACTCTGTGCCGATAGCTATAACAAAACAGGGCTTGGCAAACGAACCGTGTCAGTTACCATACGTCTTGCTCTGTTTTCTCTGTGCCCTCGTGCGTGTAAAGCTTTAAGTGCGGTATCTTGAATCGAATCGTATGACGAACCCCTACGTACTGGCGACCCTGCTCTTCTACGCCGCAAGCCTGGCGCTCTATATCTGGAACCTCCGCGAACCCTCGCGCCCCGCGGGCATCGGCGCCACCGCCTGCCTGATCGCCGCCCTCGGCCTGCATTACGTGGCCCTGCTCGAAAGGTCCCGCCAGATCCACGCCGTGCCCTATGACGACCTGTTCGGTTCGCTCTCGCTGTTCGCGTGGCTTCTAGCGGCCACCTATCTTGGCCTCGAAGCCCTGCACCGCCGCCGTTCGGTCGGCCCCTTCGTCCTGCCGATCGTCCTGGTCGTCTTCATGCTCGCGCACCTGCCCGAAGCCCGCGAGATCAAGGCCCCGCCCGCGCAGGGCCCGCTCTTCGCCTTTCACGTCACGCTCAACATTCTGGCCTATTCGGCCTTCGCCATTTCCTTCGTCCTCAGCATTATTTTTCTTTGGCAGAACCGCCGCCTGCGCGGAAAAAAACTCGGCATCGTCGGCTGGCGTTTTCCCGCGCTTGACGTCCTCGAGCGCATGACCCGCAGCAGCGTCCTCATCGGGTGCGTCTCCCTGGCCGCTCGGCATGACCGCCGGCCTGATCTGGGCCCACCGCCTCGAGGGCCAATACTGGGATGGCGATCCCAAGGTCATCGTCACGGTCCTGATCCTGGCGCTCTACGTGGCCTACACGCTGGTGGCGCGCACCGCCACCTGGCGTGGCGCGCGCGCCTCCATGCTCTGCATTTTTAATTTCGCGTTCGTGATTTTCAGTTACAGCATCGTGAACCGGTACCTGTCCCATTTTCACAGGTATTTTTAAGGAGTAGAGTTTCGCAGATTTTAAAAATGTCGCGCAAAATTTAAGGCTCGTCATTCCGAGGCATGTTTTTCGCCGAGGAATCCCTCTTCGATCGCGCCGCAGGAGGCGATTCCTCTCCGGATTCGCAATGCCGGCCATAAAAGGAATTCGCACTCAAAAAGGAAAACGCGCACGACGCACCACCCATGGAAATCGTTCTCATCGGACTAAGCCACCGCACCGCCACCGTCGAGCTGCGCGAACGCGTCGCCTTCAGCTCCGAACAGGCCCGCGAAGCCGCCGAACAGCTCCGCTCCCGCGGCATCCTCGAAGAAACCATGGTCCTCTCCACCTGCAACCGCAGCGAACTCTACGGCGTTCCCGTCGAGCAGTCCGCCGACACCGCCGCGGCCGTGGAACTCTTCCTCTCCTCCTATCACCAGATGTCCCCCAGCGAACTGGACGGCTCGCTCTACCGCCATCGCGACGCCCACGCCGTCCGCCATCTGTTCCGCGTCGCCGCCGGACTCGATTCCATGCTCCTCGGCGAAGCCGAAATCCTCGGCCAGGTCCGCGACGCCTATCAGATCGCCCTCGATCACGGCGAAACCGGACCCGTCCTCAACCGCATGTTCCAGGGCGCCCTCGAAGTCGGCAAGCGCGTCCGCAACGAAACCGAAATCGGCACGCGCCCCGTCTCCGTCGCCTTCGCCGGAGTCAAACTCGCCGAGCGCATCTTCGGCAAGCTCAACAATCATCGCGCCCTCATCGTCGGCGCCGGCGCCACCAGCGAACAAGTCGTGCGCCATCTGTGCGACCGCGGCATCAAGCAACTGCGCGTCATCAACCGCACCGCCGAGTCACGCCGCCGACCTCGCGAAACGCTTTGGCGGAGAAGTCGTTCCCTGGGAAAATCTCACCGCATCGCTCGACTGGCCCGACCTGATCGTCACCTCCGTCTCCAGCCCCGAGCCCATCCTCACCCGCTCGATTCTCGATCGCGCCATGGCTGCCCGCGGCAATCGCGCCCTGCTCATGATCGACCTCGGCGTCCCGCGCAACGTCGCCCCCGACGCCGGCAATCTCTACAACACGTATCTCTATAACGTCGACGACCTCACCGAAATCGTCGAGCAAAATAAAAAAGCGCGCCAGGCCGAAGTCCCTCGCGCCGAATCCATCATCGAGGAACAAATCGAAAAATTCCTGCATTGGCAGGCCGGAGCCACCACCGGCGCCGTCCTCGGCGAATTGCGCGCCAAACTCGCCGCCGAGCGCGACGCCTTCCTCAAGGAGCGCCTCGCCGCCATGCCCAATCTTTCCGACGCCGATCGCGCCCAAATTTCCGACATGCTCAAGGATTTCACCGAGCGCGTCGTCCTCGATCCCGCCGAAAAACTCCGCGGCGTCCCCGAACTGCGCAGAAAACTCCAGAACCTCGACGCCCTTCGCGATCTCTTCCGCCTCCATCGGGAGAAGCCTTGAAGCCGCTGCGCATCGGAACCCGCGGCAGCGCCCTGGCCCTGTGGCAGGCGAAAAGCATCGCCGCGCCCTTCACGCCGCAGGCGTCGAAACCGAACTCGTCATCATCAAAACCTCCGGCGACAAAAATCAAACTTCCAGCTTCAGCCAGATGGGCGCCAAAGGCGTTTTCATCAAGGAACTCGAAGACGCCCTCCTCGACCTCCGCGTCGATTTCGCCGTCCACAGCATGAAGGACGTCCCCACGGAAATGCCCGCGGGCCTCACGCTCGCCGCCATCTGCAAACGCGAAGACGTCCGCGACGCCCTGCTCTCCACCTCCGGAGCGACGCTCGAATCGCTTCCCAAAGGCGCGCGCGTCGGCACCAGCAGCCTGCGCCGCCAATCGCAACTCCTCCACGCCCGAAACGATTTGCGCATGCTCGAACTTCGCGGCAACGTCGACACCCGCATCGAAAAACTAAAACGCGGCGATTACGACGCCATCATCCTCGCCAAAGCCGGCCTCGACCGCCTCGGCCTGAGCGCCCACATCACGCAGGTCCTCCCGCAGGAGATCAGCCTTCCCGCCGCCGGACAAGGCGCCATCGGCATCGAATCCCGCGCCGCGGACTCTGAAACTCTGCGCGTGCTCGCGCAACTCAATCACGCCGAAACGCGCGCCGCCGTCACCGCCGAGCGCGCCGCCCTCGCCGGCCTGGAAGGCGGCTGCCAGGTTTCGATCGGCGCCTGGGGCCGCATGGAAAACGGAAAACTCGCGCTCGACGTCGCCGTCCTCTCTCCCGACGGCTCGCAAGCGCATCATCGGAAAAAGATTCAGGCGCGCCCGAACAGAAGCCGAAGCCATCGGCGCACGCGTCGCAAAAAAATTGCGCGAGCGCGGCGCGGCCGCCCTGCTCGCTCGCGAATCCCGCGGGACGCCCGCATGAACCCCGCAAAACCCCTCGACGGAAAACGCATCGTGGTCACCCGCGCCATCGAGCAGGCACGCGGCCTGAAAGACCGCCTGGAAAGCATGGGCGCCGTCGTCCTGCTGCTTCCCGCCGTAAGTTTTTCCGAACCCGCCGACACCGCCGAACTCGATCGCGCCATCCAAGCCCTCGAATCGTTCGACTGGATCTTATTCACCAGCGCCAACGCCGTCCGTTTTTTCGCCGCCCGCTGCCGAAAACTCGGCGTCCCTCTGGGCGCAAGCGCAAAGCCGCTCTGCGCCGCGGTCGGTCCCGCGACGGCCAGCGCCGCGGCCGGCGAAGGACTGAAAATCGATTATGTGGCAAAGGAATTTCTCGGAACCGCTCTCGCCCGCGAATTGAGCGCATCGCTCACGCGGCAAGCGAGTCCTGCTCCCGCGCAGCGACCACGCCGGACGCGAATTGCCCGACGCGCTGCCATCCGCCGGCGCCGAAGTCACCGAAGTGATGGCCTATCATACCGGCGGCGTCGGCGCTGCCGAGCCCGCCATCATGTCAGGCCGTGCGCGACGCCCACGTCGATGTCGTATCCTTTTTCAGCCCTTCTGCCGTGGAAAACCTCCGCGGCGAACTCGGCGCCGAAGCTCTCTCCCGCCTGGCCGCGAAAGCCGCCCTCGCCGCCGTGGGTCCCCTGACCGCCGCGGCCCTGCGAAACGCGGGCTTGCCCGTGGCGATTCAGGCCCCTGAAGCCACCGCCGATTCCATGGCCGCCGCCATCCAAAATTATTTTTCCGCAAAACCGGAATCCCAGCCAGGCCGCGCCCGAATCTGAGGCCCGCGAAAAGAGGTGCCGTTGTAGGGATCCGCCTTGTGGATTGCGGTTTGAGCCGCAGGAAAGTGGTATGGATCTGCCTTGTGGGTCGCTGCTTCAGCCGCGACAAAAATGAACGAGAGAAACGGGGCCTCAGCCCCTGCCGCTTTGAATTGAAAATTCACGCACTTCCGTTATCATCTAAGTTCTTCCTCCAACTTAGGAGAGCATCTCAAGCGAGGTCCCTATGAGTTTCCCGATCACACGCCCGCGCCGCCTGCGGCGCAACGAAGCCATCCGCTCCCTGGCTCGCGAAAACCGCCTGTCCACCCACGGCTTCATCTACCCGATGTTCGTCTGCCCCGGCAGCAAAGTCCGCAATCCCATTTCCTCCATGCCCGGCGTCGCCCAGCAATCCGTCGACATGTTCCTCGAGGAATGCCGCGAAGTCGAACAGCTCGGCATCCCCGGCATCATCCTCTTCGGCATTCCCGAACACAAAGACGCACGCGGCACCGAGGCCTACGCCGACGACGGCGTCGTCCAGCGCGCCGTCGAAGCCGTCCGCAAAGCAAAACTCAATCTCCTGGTCATGACCGACGTCTGCCTGTGCGAATACACCGACCACGGCCACTGCGGCATCGTCGAAAACGGGGAAGTGAAGAACGACCCCACCCTCGAGCTCCTCGCCGCCGAATCCGTTTCCCACGCGCGCGCCGGAGCCGACATCATCGCGCCCTCCGACATGATGGATGGCCGCGTCGGCGCCATCCGCAAGGCCCTCGACGCCGCCGACTTCGAGGACATCGCCATCATGAGCTACGCCGCCAAGTACTGCTCCGGCTTCTACGGCCCCTTCCGCGAAGCCGCCGAATCCGCCCCGCAATTCGGCGACCGCCGCGGCTATCAAATGGATCCCGCCAACGCCCGCGAAGCCCTGCGCGAAGTCGAACTCGACCTCGCCGAAGGCGCCGACATGGTCATGGTCAAACCCGCCCTCGCCTATCTCGACATCATCCAGCGCGTGCGCGAAACCTTCAGCGTCCCCGTCGGCGCCTACAACGTCAGCGGCGAATTCGCCATGGTCAAAGCCGCCGCCGCAAACGGCTGGATCGACGAAAAACGCATCGCCCTTGAAATCCTCACCGCCATCCACCGCGCCGGCGCCAGCATCATCCTCACCTACCACGCCAAGGACGCCGCCCGCTGGCTTAACAATGGTTGAATTGAAATAATTTGTGAACATAACTTGTACGTTGTCATTCCGAATGAAGTGAGGAATCCCTCTTGGTTCGCCGCCCGCACCGCGCCGAAATCGTTTTACGTCGCCTTCAGCGAAGTAGACCTCGAGAAAAATGAGCCTCAGCGCCCGCTCCGCAACACCACCTTTTTTCTTCCCCCCATAACCTGCTACCATTCTTTCCGCCGGATTCCCATGAACTCTCCAAAACAAAAAAACTGAACCGCCCCCATTCCCAGGAAATCTTCCGCCGCGCCCTCGACGTCCTCGTCGGCGGCGTCAACAGCCCCGTCCGCGCCTTCCGCGCCGTCGGCGGCGAACCCATCGTCGTCGACCGCGCCGCAGCCGCGCGCCTCTGGGACGCCGACGAAAACGAATACATCGACTACGTCTGCTCCTGGGGCGCACTCATCCTCGGCCACGCGCATCCCAAAATCGTCGAAGCCATCGCCGCCCAGGCCCGCCGCGGCACCAGCTACGGCATGCCCACCGAACTCGAAGTCGAACTCGCCACGCGCATCCGCCGCGCCCTCCCGTCCTGCGAAAAAGTCCGATTCGTCAGTTCCGGCACCGAAGCCACCATGAGCGCCGTGCGCCTGGCCCGCGCCGCCACCGGTCGCGACCTCATCATCAAATTCGACGGCTGCTATCACGGCCACTCCGATAG
The DNA here is from genome assembly GCA_963779275.1 of Terriglobia bacterium. Classification (GTDB taxonomy): domain Bacteria; phylum Acidobacteriota; class Terriglobia; order Acidiferrales; family UBA7541; genus Palsa-360. Next base: position 326,193 of record CAVZXL010000006.1, on the reverse strand, counting down.
CTTCCTCTCCGAAGCCGGTTCGGGCCTTGCCACGCTCGGCATCGCCGCCTGCCCCGGCGTCCCCCAAGCCCTCGCCGCGCTCACCCTGAACGCGCCCTACAACGACGCCGCGGCAGTGGAAAAATTATTCGCCGAAAATCCGAATAAAATCGCCGCCGTCATCGTCGAACCCATCGCCGCCAACATGGGCCTGGTCCCCCCGCGGAAGGATTTCTGAAAGCCCTCCGCGATCTCACTACGCGTCACGGCGCGCTCCTGATCTTCGACGAAGTCATCACCGGCTTCCGCGTCTGCTACGGCGGCGCGCAAACCCTCTTCGGCATCACGCCCGATCTCACCACGCTCGGAAAAATTATCGGCGCAGGCCTCCCCGTCGCCGCCTACGGAGGCCGCCGCGACCTCATGGACCAGGTCGCCCCGCTCGGCCCCGTCTACCAGGCCGGCACTCTTTCCGGAAATCCCCTGGCCATGAGCGCCGGCATCGCCTCCCTCGATCTGCTCGCCGCCCCCGGCTTTTATGATTCGCTCGAAGCCCTCTCCAAACGCCTCGGCGACGGAATCTCCGAAGCGCTGCGCGAAGCAGTCGCCCCCGCCACCGCCGCACGCGTAGGTTCGCTGCTCACCCTCTTCTTTTCTCCCGAACCCATAAAAAATTACGCGGACGCCAAGAAATGCGACACCAATCGCTTCGCCACTTTCTTCCAGTCCATGCTGGAGCGCGGCATCTTCATCGCCCCCTCGCAATTCGAGGCCATGTTCGTCTCCGCCGCGCACACCGCCGCCGATATCGACCGCACCCTCGCCGCATTCCGCGAATCCCTGGCGGCCGCATCCAGTTAAAGGTTTACGGCCAATGTGAGTACATACAAGGATCAAACATCAGACGCGCGCTGATATCTTGTCGTACCGCCGGCGTCCCGCCGGCGATTTTTTGCATCCCGGACAATACGCAAAACCACGCGGCAAAACGCCGGCGCCGCAATCCGGCACCGGAATCACCGGCAACGCAAATATTCTCATCGGAGGAAAGCAAAAAATGCCCGACGAACTAAGCGAACTCCACGAAAACGCCGAACACGGCCGCGAAGACAACTCCCTCGCCCCCATTTCCGTCACCATGGCCATCGTCGCCGTTCTCGTCGCGATCGTATCCCTGCTCGGCCACCGCGCGCACACCGAGGAAGTCCTCATGCAAGCCCGCGCCACCGACCAGTGGGCCTACTATCAGGCCAAAAACATCCGCCGCCACAATTACGAAATGGGAATCGACCTGCTCTCGCTCGGCGAATTCAAGGATAAGGCCGCCGAAGAAAAGATAGTGGACAAGTACAAGGAAGAAGCCGGCAAGGCCAATAATGACCAGGCCGAAATCGAAGAGCAGGCCAAGGATCTAGAAAAGGAATCCGCCGGGGCCGGAACCAAGGCCGACCGTTTTGATCTCGGCGAAGTCTTCCTGGAAATCGCCCTGGTGATTTCCTCTCTAGCCCTTCTCACGCGCAAGCGCATCTTCTGGTATATCGGCATCGTTTCGACGCTCGCAGGACTCTGCGTCGCCGTCACCGGCCTTCTGCTGCACTGATCCCCGCGAAATTTCTTCAAGCCGCCGGCGGCGCTTGCCCCAGCCGCAACTGCGCAATTTCGCGCCCCAACTGATCGATCCGCGCCATCAATTCCCGGTGGCGGTTTTCTTCCGGCGCCGGTTTTTTCGCGATAAAGCAAATCACCCCGCTCGGATCGAGAATGGCTTTGTCCACTTCGGCGAGGCTTGCCAGCCCTTGCTTGTGCGCGGCCGCTTCCAGCTCCTGCACCGTCAGCAATTCCTTCCTCAGATTGCCTTCCAAAATTTTCCCGTGCTCCAGCAGCACCGTCGAGTCGCCCTCCACCACCCGGTCCAACTTTTCGTGCCGGTACAGGAACCGCACCACCAAAAAATTCACCAGCAGCAGCGTCGCCGCCCCCAGAATCCCGCCCGTAACCGTATTGTCGTCCCCGATAATCGCGTTCTGCACCGTGTTGGATAGCGTCAGCAGCACCACCAGGTCAAACGGATTCAGCTGCGCCAGCTCCCGCTTTCCCGCCAGCCGCAATCCCACCACCAGGAAAAAATAAATAATCACCGGCCGCAAAATCTTCTCCGCCACCGGCACGCCCAGAACAAACATATCGCTGAACATTTTGGAGTGCATCGCATTCCTCTCCTGAAAAATCCCCGGTCGCGGGAAGGGAAGTAGCAGATCACCCTGTCACGCTCCTCGCGAAAGCGTACCATGCCCCGAATTCAATAGGACAGGCACTCTTGCCTGTCCCCGTCACCCTTAGCAATGTCGCGCAAGATAGACAATCTTGTCCGTCCCACATTCACCCACGGGCTCCCTCAAATCCGCAGCCCATCCTGTCCCTCCACCCCCAATGCTTCTCCTGTCGAAGCCCCTTTCAAATCCGAAATTTCAAATCTGAAGTCCCCCCTTCCCATGAAGCGAAGATGCTTTCCCAAAAATCTGAAAAATATGTGCGAGCACCGAAAAAATCATGGCAGGGCCGGCTTCAGCCGTGCCGAAAAGCGCGAATCCCATGCGGCTTTAGCCGCTGGCGGCCTGCCAGGCGTCGGCCTGCCTGTTATTGAGCGCGTTTCGTTTCAAATCTCAAATCTGAAATATCAAATTTGAGATTCTCTTTCTCTCCCTTGACGCACGCCACCCTCCTCTTGTATATTCTTTCCCGCGATGCCAAACTCCGCGCAACACCACGGTCACCATCATCATCACGGCGCACGACCGTGTCCGCGGAGGCTTGAGTAGCGCTTCGAAATTCGCACTCATAGGCCCGCTGGCGCGGTTAGCGCCGGCGGGCTTTTTATTTGTGCACATAATATTTTGCCCTAGGGTGAAAGGAACATTCGATGGATCTCGATTTCCAAAAACTCGACGGCTTGCTCCCCGCCGTCATTCAGGACGCCGCCTCCGGCGAAGTCCTCATGCTCGGCTTCATGAACGCCGAAGCCTACGCCGCCACGCAGTCCAGCGGGGAAGTCACCTTCTTCAGCCGCTCGCGCAATAAACTCTGGCGCAAGGGCGAGCAGAGCGGCCACGTCCTCCGCGTCAAACAAATCCTCGTCGATTGCGACGTCGACAGCCTCCTGATCCGCGTCGACCCCGTCGGCCCCGGCGTCTGCCACGAGGGCTACCGCTCCTGTTTCTTCCGCCAAATTTCCAAGGCCGGCGATTCCAAAGTCATCGCCGAGCGCGCCTTCGATCCCAACGCCGTCTACGGAAAGGATGCCCGCTGATGAGCGTACTTCGCCTCGGCATTCCCAAAGGCAGCCTGCAGGACGCCACCGTGGCGCTTTTCGCCAAGGCCGGCTGGCGCATTTCCATCAACACGCGCAGCTATTTTCCCGGCGTCGACGATCCCGAAATCAACTGCATGCTCGTCCGCGCCCAGGAAATGGCCCGCTACGTCGAGACCGGCGCGCTCGACGCCGGAATCACCGGCCGCGACTGGGTCCAGGAAACCGGCGCCAGCGTCTCCGAAATCTGCGAACTGCTCTACTCCAAACAAAGCCTCGCCCCCGTCCGCTGGGTCCTCGCCGTCCCCGACGACGGCCCCATCGAATCCGTCAAGGACCTCGAAGGGCAAAGTAATCGCCACCGAAGTCGTCAATCTCACCAAAAAATATCTCGAGCGCAACGCCGTCACCGCCCGCGTCGAATTTTCCTGGGGCGCCACCGAAGTAAAGGTCCCGCAGCTTGCCGACGCCATCGTCGAAGTTACCGAAACCGGCTCCTCCCTCCGCGCCAACCGCCTGCGCATCGTCGACACCGTCCTCGAATCGCGCACCGTGCTCATCGCCAACAATTCGGCCGTCGCCGACCCCTGGAAAAAAGAAAAAATTTCCAATCTCGCGCTCCTGCTCTCCGGCGCCATCGCCGCCTACACCAAAGTCGGCATCATGCTCAACGTGCGCAAAGCCCAGCTCGCCGCCGTCCTCGGCGTGCTGCCCGCGCTCAAAAATCCGACGGTCTCGACCCTGAGCGATCCCGACTGGATCGCCGTCAACACCATCATCGACGAAAATATCGTGCGCACCATCATCCCGCGCCTGAAAGCGGCCGGCGCCCAGGGAATTGTCGAATACCCGCTGAATAAGATCGTCCTGTGAAGTTTTGTGCCTTTGCTCTTTGCTTTTAGTTGTCATTCCGAGCGAAGTGAGGAATCTCTCTTGCTTCGGCGCAAAGAGAGCCGGCATTCCGATCTGAACGAAGCGCCCGTTGAATAAGGCCTTGCCGCAAGCAATACCGCAGAATCCATGCTGCGGCGTCGTGATATGAATTTGTTTTGTATTTAAGTTTTAAGTTGTCATTCCGAGCGAAGCGAGGAATCTCTTCTGGGTTTAGCGTGCACCAGAGCGAAACTCCTCGCCCGTAGCACTGGCTGCCGAAACAGCAGCACGACTCAGCATCGCATGGATGTCGCCGTAATCTTTGTGGGTCGCGGCTTCAGCCGCGACATTTAAGCGTAGGGAAAAAGGCGCTTTAGCCCCTGGCGTGCCGATCGCAATCGAAGAGCCGCAAAATTGGGAAATGCTTTTAAGGAATAACAACAGCCGAAAGCCGCCAAACAAATGCGCATCCAAAACCTAACCCCCGCCGTCGCCGCGAACTTCTTCGCCCGCCGCTCCTCCCACGACGCCTCCGCCGAGCGCATCGCCGCCGCCATCGTCGCCGACGTCCGCAAAAATGGCGACGCCGCCCTTTTCCGCTGGGCCAAAAAACTCGACTCCCTGCGCCTCACGCCCAACACCCTCTGGATCACCCGCGCCGAAATCCGCGCCGCGCGCAATTCCGTCGCGCGCGAATTGCTCCAGGCTATCGAGCACGCCGCCAAAAATATCCGCCGCGTAGCCGAGCAGCAACTCCCGCGCCCCTGGACCATCACCGTCGAGCCCGGCGTCCGCGTCGGCCAGCGCGTCACGCCGCTCGAAACCATCGGCTGCTACATTCCCGGCGGCCGCTTTTCTCTTTTTTCCACGCTGCTCATGACGGCCATCCCCGCGCAAGTCGCCGGCGTCAAGCGCATCGTCGTCGCTTGCCCCAAGCCCAGCCCCGCGCTGCTCGCCGCCGCAGAAATTCTCGGCGTCACGGAAATCGCCCGCATCGGCGGCGCCCAAGCCATCGCCGCATTCGCCTACGGCACCCAATCGATCCCGCGCGTCGACAAAATCTGCGGCCCCGGCAACCGCTACGTCACCGCCGCCAAGCGCCTGGTCTCGAACGATTGCGCCATCGACATGCCCGCCGGCCCCACCGAAGTTCTCATCCTCGCCACCGGCGGCAACCCGCGCTACATCGCCGCCGACATCCTGGCCCAAGCCGAGCACGATCCCGACGCCGTCGCCCTGCTGGTCACTCCCTCGGCGCGTCTCGCAAAAGAAATCGCCGCCGAAGTCGAAAAACAATTGAAGGATTTGCCCGGCACAAATCCCGCCTGGAAATCCCTGGTCCAGGCCAGCCTCATCCTGGTCGCGCCATCGCTCGACGCCGCCATCCGTTTCTCCAATCGCGTCGCCCCCGAGCACCTGAGCATCCCGCGCGCGGACAAATCCCTGGCCGAAAAATTGTCGGAAGCCGGCAGCGTCTTCCTCGGCCCCTGGAGCGCGCAGCCCATCGGCGACTACGCCAGCGGCACCAATCACGTCCTCCCCACCTCCGGCTGGGCGCGCACGCGCGGCGGCCTCGGCGTTCTGGATTTCGTGAAATGTTCCAGCACCCAGGAAATCTCCCGCGCCGGACTCCTGCGCCTCGCCCCGGTCGTTTCCGCCATGGCCCGCGCCGAGGGTCTGGAGGCGCACGCCCGCGCCGTCGAGGTGCGCAAATGAACGCCCCAAAAAATTTGAAAATTCCCGTCCGCAAAGCCGTCCTCGGCCTCGCGCCCTACAACGCGCCCAAGGAAGGCCGCGCCAAAAAACTTCGCCTCGACTTCAACGAGAATACCGTCGGATGTTCTCCCGCCGTCCTGCGCGCGCTCTCGCGCATCACCGCCGAGCAGATGGCCATCTATCCCGAGTATCAGGAGACAACGAAACGCCTCGCGCGATTCTTCCGCGTCCGCCCCGCGCAAATGCACCTCACCAACGGCATCGACGACGCCCTGCACCTGATCGCCGACACCTTCATCGAAGATGGCGACTCGGTTCTCATCGTCGAGCCCACCTTCGACATGTACCGCTTCTTCGCCGAACTCGCCGGCGCGCGCGTCAACGCCGTGCGCTATGACGAAGAAATGCGTTTCCCCGTGGATGCGGCCATCGAATTCCTGCGCCGCCCCGCGGAAATCGCCCCGCGCGTGCTCTTCATCGCCACGCCCAATAATCCCACCGGCACCGTCGTCCCGAAAAACGATTTGCGCCGCATTCTCAACGCCGCCGCCCGCACGCTCGTCCTGGTCGACGAAGCCTATTTCGATTTTTCCGGCGAGACGATTCTCCCCTGGATTCGCCGCTATCCGAATTTGCTGGTCGCGCGCACTTTCTCCAAATCCTCCGGCCTCGCCGCCCTGCGCGTCGGCGTCCTGTTCGGGAATCCCGAACTCCTCGCCGTCATGCGCGGCGCCTGCTCTCCCTATCCCGTAAACACCGCCGCCCTGGTCGCCGCCGAAGCCGCCGTCGCCGACAAACGTTTCGCGCAAAACTACACCAGCGAAATCCTGCTGAGCCGCGCGCTCCTCGAACAAGGCCTGCAACAATTCGGCGCGCGAATCTATCCCAGCGGCGCCAATTTCATCCTCGCCGATTTCGGCCCCCGCGCCCATCGCCTGGTAAAAGCCCTGGAACGAGAGGGAATTCTCATCCGCGAACGAAAAGATTTTCCCCGCGAAGGTTTCGTGCGCATCAGCGCCGGCACGCGCGCCGATACCCGCAAGCTGTTGCGCGCCATGAAAGGCATCCTGTGAAGTTTTCTCCCAAACTCGTCATTTTCGATGTGGACAGCGTCCTGGTCGACGTCCACGGCTCGTTCCACAAGTCCATCATCGACACCGTCCATTTCTTCACCGGGCACCGCCCGACCTTCACCCAGATCCACGACTGGAAGAATCTTTCCGGCTACAACGACGACTGGCGCCTCTCCACCGACTGGATCGCGTCGCTCGGTAAACCGGTGCCCTACGAAAAGGTGAAAGCGCAGTTCATGAAATTCTACTGGGGCACAAAGACGCACCCCGGAAACGTGACCCGCGAAAAATGGCTGGTCACGCACAACCGCCTGGAAAAATGGTCCAGGCGCGCCGAGCTCGCCCTGTTCACCGGCCGCACGCGCCGCGAACTGAAACACACTCTCGCAGGGCACGCACGCCGAGCGCATCTTCCGCCGCGCCGTCACCATGGACGACGTGAAAAAAGGCAAGCCCGATCCCGAAGGCCTGAAGCTGCTTCTGAACGGCTTGCCCTCGCGCGAAGCTCTCTATCTAGGCGACAACATCGACGACGCGCTTTCCGCCAAACGCGCCCGCGTCCCGTTTCTCGGCGTCCTCCCCCACGGCAGCGACGCCCATTCCGCGCGCGCCAAAAATCTCCGCGAACTCGGAGCCGTCGAAATCCTGCACAGCGTTCGCGACCTGGAGAAATTCTGGGCATGAGAATAATCAGGGGAAATAGACTGAAAGCCATCTCAAAAACAAGTTTTGTGGGTCGCGGCTTCAGCCGCGACAATAAGCCAAGGAAAAAAGGGGCTTTAGCCCCTGGCGGCCGTTCCAGTTTGAAGGCCCGCTCATTTCTGAAATAGTCTTTAGGAAAAATATGAGAAAAGCCAAACTGCGCCGCACCACCACCGAAACCGACATCGCCATCGCCCTGAACCTCGACGGCCAGGGCCGCGCCAAAATTTCCACCGGCATCCCGTTCCTCGATCACATGCTCACCCTGGTCGCCCGCCACGGCGCCATGGACCTGGAACTCACCGCCCGCGGCGACCTCGACGTCGACCAGCACCACACCGTCGAAGACACCGGCATCGTCCTCGGCGAGGCCGTCAAAAAAGCCCTCGGCTCCAAGCGCGGCATCCTGCGCGCCGGATATTTCCTCATGCCCATGGACGAAACCCTCGCGGCCGCCGCCATCGATTTCAGCGGACGCCCGCACCTGGTCTGCAAATGGAAATTCTCCGCAAAATACGTCGGAGGCCTGCAAACCGAACTGCTGGAGGATTTCTTCGGCGGCTTCGCGCAAGCCGCCGGCGCGAACGTCCACTTGAAATTGCTTTACGGCCGCTCGTCGCATCACCAGGTCGAGGCAATTTTCAAAGCATTTGCACGAGCGCTGCGTTTCGCCGCCACCCGCGACCGCCAACTCATGCGCGTGCTGCCCAGCACGAAAGGCCTGCTATGAACATCGCACTGGTCGAATACGGAGCCGGAAATCTTCCGTCGGTCGAGCGCGCCCTCGCCCGCCTCGGCGTGGCCTCCCAGCGCGCCTCCACTCCCGAAGCCCTCGCCTCGGGCGACGCACTCATTCTCCCCGGCGTCGGCCATTTCGGCGCACTCATGCGCTCGCTCGCCGAGCGCAAACTCATCGAGCCGTTGCGCGATGCCGTTTCCCGCGGAGTTCCGCTCATGGGCATCTGCCTCGGCCTGCAAGCCATGTTCGCCACCAGCGATGAAGCCCCCGGAGACGCGGGCCTCAGCCTCTTTCCCGCAAAACGTATCGGCCCTTCCGCCCACCGATCGCCTCCCGCACATGGGCTGGAACCAGTTGCGCCGCGTCCGCCCCAGCCGCCTGCTCGAAGGCGTGCCGCAGGACGCCTACTTTTATTTCGCGCACTCCTACGCCGCCCTCGACGCCGGAGAAGCCGCCGTCGCCATGTGCGATCACAGCGCTTCGTTCGTCGCCGTCCTCGAAAAGGGCAACGTCTTCGCCACGCAGTTCCACCCGGAAAAATCCGGCCCGGTCGGCGCCAGTCGTCCTTTCCAATTTCGTGAAGTCCGCGCGCATTTCGCAGGAACAAAAACAATGAGCCTCGCCCACCGCATCATCCCGTGCCTCGATACCGACGGCGAACGCGTCGTCAAAGGCGTCAACTTCGTCAACCTGCGCGATGCCGGTGACCCCGCCGCCCTCGCCGCTCGCTACAACATCGAAGGCGCCGACGAACTCGTCGTCCTCGACATCGCCGCGTCGCGCGATCATCGCCCCACGTTCCTCGAAACCATTCGCCGCGTCGCCGCCGAACTCGCCATCCCGCTCACCGCCGGCGGCGGCGTCGCCAACGTCGACGACGGCCGCGCCATCCTCCGCGCCGGAGCCGATAAACTCACCGTAAACACCGCCGCGATTCGCAATCCGGATTTGCTCACCGCGCTCGCCGCCGAATTCGGCTCCCAAGCCGTCGTTCTCGCCATCGACGCCAAGCGCGTCGGCGACCACTGGGAAGCCTTCGTCCGCGGCGGCAGCGTCGCCACCGGAATCGACGCCGTAGAATGGGCGCGAAAAGGCGTAGCCGCCGGCGCCGGAGAAATCCTGATCACCTCCATGGACAAAGACGGCACGCGCTCCGGCTTCGATTGCCCGCTCACCGCCGCAATCTCCCGAGCCGTCACCGTCCCCGTCATCGCCTCCGGCGGCGCCGACACCCCGGAAACTTTCCTGGAAGTATTCAAGGAAGGCTGCGCCGACGCCGCCCTCGCCGCCTCCATCTTCCACGACAGCATCCACGGCCTCGGCGACCTAAAAAAATTTCTAGGCGACCACGGCATCTCCGTCCGCCAAACCGCCTGACGGGTCCCAAAAATATGATTTTCCGCCCGACGAACCCAACAGTCATTCCGAACCCGCTCCTCCGGTTGAGGAATCCCTCATCGTTTTAGATTTCAGCGCAGGAAATCAGCAAACGAAAAGCAACAATCTCAATAACAATAATGGTTCCCTGGAAACCCAGGCACCCGCCCACGGCCGCCCAAGGTGGCACAGGCTTCAGCCTGTGCGGTTTAAACTCGACCAGCAGCGAAACCACGACCAAAGACGCAGAGCAAAAAAGAAAGGCACCCAAACAATCCCATGATGATCCCCTGCATCGACCTGCAAGACGGCCGCGCCGTCCAACTCGTCCACGGCCGCGAACGCAAACTCGCCGTCGACGACGTCTTCGGCCTCCTCGACCGCTTCGGCAAATACCCCCTCATCCACGTCATCGACCTGGACGCCGCCATGCGAAAGGGAAGCAACGCCAAACTCGTCCGCGGCCTCTGCGCCGCCGCCAAAAAACGCAAAATGCGCGTCCGCGTCGGCGGAGGCATCCGCACCGTGGCCCAGGCCGCGAAAATCGCATCCTACGGCGCCGATAAAATCATCGTCGGCAGCGCCGCCTTCAAGGACGGCAACATTAACGCCGCATTCCTTGCGCGCCTCACCAAAAAAATCGGCCGCCGCCGCGTCATGATCGCCCTGGACACCGAACGCGGCAAAATCCTGGTCCGCGGCTGGCAGGAAAAACTCCGCCTCCGCCCCGACGAAGTCATCGCCGAACTCGAAAAATACGCCTCCGCCTTCCTCTGCACTTACGTCGACGCCGAAGGCACCATGCGCGGCACAAATTTGCCCTGGTTCCGCAAACTCCGCGCCGCCACCCTCCTCCCCATCACCGCCGCCGGTGGCATCCACACCCGCGCCGAAATCCGCGCCCTCGACCGCATCCAAATGGACGCCGCCGTAGGCATGGCCCTCTACACAGGCAAGCTTTCCTGACGCCATTACAGAAACAATGCAAATGTCATTCATAATCACGGACTTCAAATCTCGTTTTGAAAATTTCAAATTCAAATCTGCATTCTCGAATCTCCAATTTCAAAGTTAGGAATCTCAAATCTCAAACCTGAATTAAACCGTCTCGAAATTTATCTTTGTGGGTCCCGCCTTCCGCCGCGACATCCGCAGTCCTGATTGACACGGGCCTTAGAGTCTCCGTGCGAGAACCCCATAATCTTTGTAGGGCACGGCTTCAGCCCGTGCCGAAAAGTCCTCAAACTCAGGTCGCCTTTAGGCGCTGACGCCTTTGCATTGTAGTTCTCACGCAGACTCTTCAGCCCCAGACGGCCCACCGAGCTGAAACCCCGCCCATTTATGAGATGGCTTCATTTCAAATCTGAAATTTCAAATTCGTTTCGTCCGCCGTCTCAAACCTTGGGAATTTCCTGCATGGAATGTAGTCCGATCCTGCGGAAACAACCCTCAATCGCAAAAACCTCACGCCGCCGGCTCGTCCTCCGGCCCCGGATGAACCTGCCAAAACCCCGGATTGGTTTCCGGAAACGCCACCCCAGCCTCAACCGTCCTGCTCCGCCGCGTCCCCAGATACACCACCTGGCAATCCTGTTCCTGCTGCGTGAGCGTGTTGGTGAGATGCAGCTTCTGCCCCTTGCGCACCGGCACGCTCAATAGCAGCAACGCCCCGTTCGCATTCACGTGCAGCGTGTGCGCCTCTTCATGAAACGGTTCCTTGTTCGCTCCCGCCCGTACACGTACACCGGAATGTCCAGCGACCACCGCCGCGCCCGCCGCCGGTCCGGCACCTCCACCGCATCCTTGCTCGGCGGTTTCGGCGGCAGCTTTCCTTCGCGCGCCAGTTGCGCATTTCTCAACGCTTCAAAAATTCGGCTCATAGGTTATGTTTGCGCGCAGGATCTCCCTCCTGCTTCGCAGAAACAAAATACACGCAACGCCCCGCCCGCGCGAAAACAGTTTCACCCCCGCTGCGAATGGGTAAACTCCGACCCGGTTTCCGTAGCGCCCCCTTCAAACGGAATTTTACTGAAACAAAAAAACAAAAAATTCGCAACTCCCCGAAAGGCCGCATTCCTCCCCGCCGACTCACCGACTCCCTCTCCCGAGCCGCAAGGGTTTCTCCCCGGCAACCCCGCCACGGTTTGTGGTTCGCGGTTTCTAGCCGCGGCATCACCGCCGGAAAAGCATGGGCTTTACTCCTGGACCCTCGGATCTTTAGAGCGCTCAGCCCCAAAAAGTGAGGTAACTTCAATGCTGTCGCAAAGGCGGACAATATTCCTGATCCACATGCCCGAATCGCCCAGACAAATCGAAAGGGAAGCTCCCGGCACGATCCGCGTCGGCCCCGCCGGCTGGTCCTACCCCGACTGGGCCGGCATCGTCTACCCCGCGCGCAAGCCCCGCGGCTTCCACGAAGCCGCCTATCTCTCCGAATTTTTCGACACCATCGAAATCAACACTTCCTTCTACCATCCGCTGCGCCCCGAGCATTGCCGCCAGTGGATCGCCCGCGTCTCGCCCAACCCGCGCTTCCTGTTTACCGCGAAACTCTGGCAGAAATTCACCCACGAATCCTCCGCCTGCACCCGATGACGACCGCGCCGTCCGCGCCGGTTTCGACGTTCTGCGCGATGCCGGAAAACTCGGCGCCGTCCTGCTCCAGTTTCCATTCTCTTTTCACCGCACCCCGGAAAACACCGCGCACCTGAAAAAACTCGCGAAACAGTTTGCCGACTACCCGCTGGTCGTCGAAGTCCGCCACGCCACCTGGAACGATCCCTGCCTTCTACGCCCTGCTCCACGACCGCAGCGTCGGCTTCTGCAACATCGATCAACCCGTCATCGGCCGCTCCCTCAAACCCAGCGAACGCTCCACCGCGCCGCGTCGCCTACGTCCGCCTCCACGGCCGTCGCTACGATTCCTGGTTCAGCGACGATCCCGCGATGCCCCCCTCCGAGCGCTACAACTACCTCTACTCCGAATCCGAACTTGAACCCTGGGCCGCACGCATCCAACACCTCGCCCAGTCCGGCGATTCCACCTTCGTCGTCGCCAACAATCACTTCCAGGGCAAAGCCGTCGTCAACGCCCTCCAACTCATCCGCCTCCTCACCGCCTCCAAAGTAAAAGTCCCCGAACCCCTCCGCGAAACCTATCCCCAACTCAACCAAATCGCCGACACCCCCCCGTCCCAGCCGTCGCTGTTTCCCGCCCCCAAAATTTGAATATAGTAGCGCCGGCGTCCCGCTTGCCCCGGTGCAAGAGGGCCCGGCATTCCGGTCCCGGATGTCCGATTCCGCCACGCGCATTCCGAAAAAGAATTGCCCGCCACCCGCTCGCAGTGCACCCAACAATCCCAGCGCCCCCCATAATGTTTGGATTATTTCTCCGCCCCCAGAAAAGTCCCGTAGGGACGACACAAACGTAGCCCACCACGGCAGTGGTGGGAATCCGTTCCCACAATTCGCCAAGCCCCGTCGGGGCGACACATTGCTACAATTCGTCCCGCCCCGCCAATTCTCAATACGAATACCGATGCCCCCGCTTCGACAGCGGCCCCTCAAAATATCTCCACGAAATTTCCCCCACCGCCAGCGTCAACGCCAGCCCCACCGCGCCCCCCAGCATATCCGCCCGCAAACTCACCCCCGCACGCGTATGAAACCCGAAATGCAGCACTGCCCAAAAAATTCCCCAATGCGTCAAATACACGCAATAACTGATCTTCCCGATCTCTCGCAACCACCCCCACCTCATAAACCCCACACTCGCTTTCCCCTGATTCACCAGCGCGATCACCACCAGGCACAGCGAAAATAGTTCCAGCGACGTCCGCCCAAACCCGTCCGTAATCGCCTGCGTGTACCGCACCTGATACGCACTCAGCGCCTCGAACCCCACGCTCGTCACCAGCAGCGCCCCCATCGCCGCGTAAACCCACCTCACCCTCTCCCCATCCACGCCCGCGCCCCCGCATTCGCCCACGCAATCGAAAGCAACACCCCCAGCGCCAGCGCATCCACCCGGCAAATCGTCCACCCATACACCACCCACCATCCCCAATCCCCGCCGTCCCTCTTAAAAACGAACGACAAAATCGCGCGCAGCGGCGGAGAAAGCACCACCACCGCCACCAACCCCTGCACCAAATGTTTCAAACTGAACCGCCGCATGATTGCCGGCATGAACAGATAAAAATGCTCCTCCACCGCAAGCGACCACGTCGCTTCCAGCCAGATCACACGCAAAATCGCCGGCACAAAATTCTGCAGAAACAAAAAATACAGCGCCAGCGCCACCGGCATCGTGTAGCCCTACGGCAAGCCCTGCCGGATCGCCGGCACAAATATCGACACCACTCCAAACACCGCGATCCACAAGTAATAAATGGGAATGATCCGGTGCAGCCGCCGCATGTAAAACGTCTTGTAATATCCCGGCGACCCCTTTGTCTTCAGCAGGATTCCCCCGATCAGAAATCCCGACAGCACAAAAAACATGTCCATCCCTGCCGGAGAAATCGCCACCGCATGGCGGAAAAAACTCACCGCCAGCTCAACCGCTTCGCCCGATCCGTGTAATGCCACAGCACCGCAAACAGTGCCGCCATCCCCCGCAACCCGTCCAATTCCACGCACCGCCGCGTGCTCCGCCCCACTCGGCAATTTCTTCCCGCGTGGAAACTTCCTGAATGATCGTCTGCGTGCTCTGCAGCAATGCCGACACGGGTAGTCTTCTCCCGAATCTCTTACTTCGGCATTTGTCGCACTCCCTTTAGGCGTTCTTGTGCAGGCGCTACCCGCGCGCGGAGAATTACGCAAAAATGAGGTTTTCAGGAGAGGACATGCGAAAGCGGATCCTTACTAAGGGAAAGTATTGTCGGAGCAACCGAATGGATGGTGCTCCATCGGCCACTCGAGCTGCCGCGAGTTGTCGAGCACTACGTCCGTCATCTAGCCTTATCTCAGCCAGATGATAACCCGGCGCCCGACATTCGCCAAATTACGGCATTTGCCCCGCGCCCGTTCCGCGAATCTACTCCTCTGGGCGGCGTCCTTGGGATTGGTAATCTGATAATCCGTGCCCACCGAAAATAATTTGAAATCCGTAAAAAAGTGTTTTCTGTAAAAACGGCGCCCTTGAAAATCCATGTACAGCTCGGTGCTTGAGGGCAGCCACAGTTGCAGATGATTCGTGGACAATTCCACAGGGCGATACTCCACGCTTTGGTGGTCCAGCCGAAGCCGAATCTCCGGGGATGGGCTGCTCCAGGTCCGTTTCCAACCGCGCCACCTGGTACGAACCCGCAAGAATCCAGGCCCTGCCACGCAAATTCACATTGTAGGTCGCGCGATTTACAGTAAACGAGTAAGTAAGATTGGGGCGGTCCGCGCGTTGCTCAAACCGGACTTGCCACGCCGGCTCTCCATGCCATTTCCCCAGCCCTTCGCACTCCATCTTGAAATTGCTGGCGTATCGCGGGTGAAAAATCAGGATCAGGCTCGGCGTGCCGAGCGTCGCGATGTGGTTCGGGAATGGCTCGAGCGAAAGGCTCCCATTCCGGAACTCATCCACGTGTTGATAGCCGGCAGCATTTTCGGTGTAGGACACCAAATAATTAAATTTCGCAGTGATCGGAGGCCCCATGTGGCCGGAATGATCCACCGCCTGGTGCAACAGCATTTCCGTGGCCGTAAATCGATCCACGTTGTGAACCAGTTCCACGATTCTTTGCCCTGCGCCTTCCAGAACTGCCGGCAGCGAGCAGGCCGCCCCGGAATCGACCGGCGGCACGGCGTAATCGATGTCCTCCGGAAGCCAGGTCTCGTTCGCCGTTCTTAGTCCACCCATGGAAGCAATCGTCCATTCGGAAAGCCTATCCGTGACCGCTTCGGACGCCCCACCCGTGCTTGCGATCCCTGATTTCTGAGCAGGCGTAGTCGTTTCCGCCGACTCCAGCTTCGCAAGATACTTCCTGGCTACATCTTCGCCTGCCGGATCGTTGTGCCGTTTCAGGACTTCCCGCAACTGGGCCACGGCGGCAGCCTTGTCACCCTGGGCGTTGTAGATCTGAGCTAACAGGATATAAAGAGGCAGGTAATTATGACTTGCATCGATCTCCGCCGCTTGCAAAGCGCTCTTCCGCGCATCCCCAAGTTTGTTCAGCGAAAAGTAAGCCATCGCCCGGTAGTAATACGCATAGCCATTATTTTCCGAATTGATGCCCAGGGCGGCGTTCGCCAGGTCCAATAGCCGCTCCCATTCCTGATTCCGGGCTGAAAACTCCGCCGCGCAAAGATATGCCGCCAGGTATTTCCCATCGATGGTTGTGGCATGGGAACAAGCATCGCGGGCTTCCTGCAACTTATGCTGCTCGTCCAGAACCACCCCTAACATTACCCACGCTGCCGAATAATCCTTAAACCTCTCAATTGCGCGGTGTAAGTGCAGCTCGGCTTCTTCAAACTTCTTCTTTTGAGACGCAGTACATGCCTTTTCATACTCGCCCCTGGCCTTCGACGGAACCTTCAGCTTCGTAACGCTCGATGTGGCATCTCGCATTGCGGAAAGGTTCCACGGTAAACATTTCTCGTCGTCGGCAATTTCAGGCTTCAAAAGCGGTGGAATATCCCCTAGCAGCGGGGTATTGCAGTCTGCCCCTGTGGTGCAGACCGGGCCGCTACTCGGTCCTATGTCCGCCCTGGTTTTTTGTTGCGCATGGATCGGCAGAGCCGAAAAAGCCAGCGCCAAAACACAAAAAGCGATTAGTTTCCAGCTGGCAATCATGGCAAGCCCCCGGCGATCCAGTTTCGGTGTGAGGCTGTTCCGTTTGCGCATGATTTTACCCAATGAGGGAGTCCGACTCCGACAGCCGATTGTCTTCCTGCTGCGAATGGTAATCCTTTCCCCCACGGAATCAAGATGAATCGCGCACCTCCAACTAGAAGCCATCTGGCTCTGTTGACATCCTCAAGAAAGGTTAGCGATGCCTCAGGCGGTACAGATTGAAACTCAATCCGAGCAGCAGAGCTTGACGCTTTTGCGTGCGCAGCGAGCGGCCCGGCGCACGAGCCGAGAGCTTGCGCTTTACCGAACTGAAAAGGCTCTCGATCAGGGATCGGCGTCGGTAGAGCCGTCGCGGAAATGTCCGCCGCATTTCGGCGCGCACCCCATGGATGTGCCAGGTTTTCTTTCCACGTTTGGCGGGGATCACACTGCGCGCCCCGAGTTGTTGCCGGATGTAGATGTGGTTCCTCTCGCTGTCGAACTCGGCGTCGGCCAACACCAGCCCGATGCGCGTCTGCTCGGAAGCGGCTTGGACGACCGCTGGCAAATTCGCACAATCGTTCCACGGACCGCGTCGCGCGATTTGCGACAACACAAATTGCTGATCCAGATCCACCACGACTACCCACTTCAGCCAGTGCCGCCACGGCAGCGGTTTCTGCCCGTGATGATGCATGCGCCGCACAAAGAATGTGCTGACCGCTCCCTGCGCCAAGCCCGTCGCATCGACCGCAACGCGGGCTCGCCGCCGTCCTTTTCTGCGCGTGCCGCGCAGCCGACGCACTGTCTCGCCGACCGCGCGGTCGATGACCTGGTCGTCCAAACGTTGCAGAAAGCGATACAGAGTCGTGAAATCGGGAACGCTCACCAGCCCCAGCGCCTGGCGCAATTCGCGATGCTCGCCCAGCCGCACTTCGGCTTCGCGAAAGGTCCAGTCCTCGTAACGCATCAGGCAGAGAATGGCCAGCAATTGCGGTTGCGTGAACTGGTGCTTGCTGAAACGGCTTCGGTAACGCGGAAGCACCGCCCGGCAGACCTGCAGGGCGATGCGAGCAAACGGCAGGAGTCCGACTTCGGCCATCGCACCTCCTGTCTCGGTAGCAAACAACAATTTCAACCGATCTTGTATCTCGAATTTTCATTGTCGTAACGAGGATGTCAACAGAGCCAGGACATCTCATAAAAAATAGCTGTTGTGGGTCGCGGCTTCAGCCGCGACATTAGGTAGCCTTGAAAAACAGGGCTTTAGCCCCTGGCGGGCCGTCCGGTGCGCGTGCCCGACCATTTATGAGATAGCTGCTAATCGGGTCGTCCAGATGTTTGCTCGAGAGGCTTCCGGCCAGTATTGTCGCTGCACCTGGAGAAACGCCCGTATTTCATCATCCCCTCACCCAATTCAAAATCACATGCACAATTCCACCCGTACAGGACCTCCAGAACAGTTGCTCTGAATCTGACCCTGCGTCCAGTAGTTCCATTCGACTAGCCCTTGTACTCTTCCGCAATCAACCTCACCGCAGTTCGATATGCCCGACGCGATTTTCGCGCGTAGGGTGTGCTGCAGCCAGGTTGGGAAGTGACACGGGAGGAGCCGTGAAGCGTTTCGCGCTGGTGATGCTGGCTGCGGTCATAATGCTGAGCGGGTGCGCCCAGGCAATTCTGCCGGGCGGCCCGGGAGCGGCAGTTGGACCCGGACTGACGGCATTGACCGTGACACCGTCCGGCACGTCCATCCCAGGTGTGGCGCAGCAGCAGTTCGCCGCGAAAACAGGTGACGGATCAAAGCCGGCCGTAAACTGGTCCATCAACGGAATTGCCGGCGGAACGCGACCCTCGGGACCATTGACGCCACCGGAATATACACCGCGCCGGAATTTCCCCCGGCGCCCAATTCCATCACCATCAGCGCGGTCGAAACCTCCAACATCAGAAAGCTCGGGAACGCTACCGCCACGCTGAATAATCCAGTACCGCAATTGATCACCCTGACGCCCATGAGCATTCCCCAGGGCCCGTTCCTGCTTACCCTGAACGGCTCCCACTTTGCGCAAGGCGCGGTCGTCTATATGGGAACAACCGCGCTGATGACGGCTTATGTTTCATCGACGCAACTCACCGCAGCGGGCACGGCGACGCCCGCGCAAGCCGGAACGCAGACCATCACCGTCCATAACCCTGACCCCGGCGCGAGTACTTCCACGGCTCTGAACCTCGTCGTCAAAGGCGGAGTCGCCGTGGTCGTCGCGCCGGCAACGGCCATGGTGCGCACCGCCAACCAGCAAGCCTTCACGGCCACGGTCACCGGAGCTCTGGACCCGAGCGTCACCTGGACGGTAAACGGCGTGGCCGGCGGCAACTCCACCACCGGCACCATCGCCGCAAATGGCATGTTCACCGCGCCTCTCGTTTTGCCGGTCCCGAACACCGTCACGGTCACCGCCACCAGCGTCGAGGATCCCACGCGCTCGGCGAGTGCCACCGTAACTCTCGAAAATGCCATTCCGGTAATCACCAGCGTGACGCCCATGACGCTCACCGCCAACATGCAATTTGAATTGATCGTCAGTGGAACCGGCTTCACTCCCGGCTCCATCGTGAACCTCGGCAGCGTCCCGCTCAGCACCACTTACATTGCGCCCACGGAATTGGCCGCCGTGGGCACTCCCACGCTGGCCCAGGTAGGCACCGTGCCGGTCACCGTCGTCAATCCCGATCCGGGCGGCTCGACTTCCGCTCCGTTCAACGTGCAGGTGGTCGGCCCGAACTCCAATATCACCGTCACGATTTCTCCGAAAACCGCCACGCTTGGCGCCGGAAACGTCCAGCAATTCCAGGCCACCGTGACTGGTTCCATCGATTTGAGCGTCACCTGGGCGGTGAATGGCGTGAATTTCGGAAACACCTCCGTCGGCAGGATCGACTTCTCGGGTAATTACACCGCGCCGGACAACATTCTGGGCCTCGGAAGCGTCACCGTCACCGCCACCAGCAATGCCAATCCCGCGAAGTCCGACAGTGCCACCGTGACGCTCATCAATCCGGTTCCGACGCTCACTTCAATCACTCCTTCGACCTTGGGACTCGGCTCTTTCCAGATCACGCTGAATGGCACCGGTTTTGTGAGCACGTCCTCGGCGACCTTTGGCGGACAGCCGTTGCAGGTCACCTATGTGACTCCGACCATGATTACCGCCATCGGCAGCGCGTCCAGCACACAGGTCGGCACCGTCCCCGTGAAAGTGACGAACCCCGCGCCCGGCGGCGGAACCTCCAACTCCCTGAATGTCACCGTGACCACTTCGGGCTCGCCCGTGAGCCCGGCCGCCGCCGTCCGTTTTCTGGAAGAGTCTTCCTTCGGTCCGGACATGGAGAACCTCAATCAAGTCCAGGAAACCGGCTTTGACAACTACCTGCAGAACCAGTTCTCTTCGGCCGTCACGCCTTATCCCGACCCGCGCCCGAATGACAGCGTCAATAATGTCCAGCAAACGTTCTTCCTGAACGCCATCGCCGGCGGCGATCAATTGCGCATGCGCACTGCTCTGGCGCTCAACGAACTTTGGGTCGTGAGCGGAAACACCGTGAACGACCCGCTGGGCTACACCAATTACCTGCGCACGCTCGGCAAAGACGCCCTCGGAAATTACCTGAACGTGATGACCGATGTGACCTTGACCCCGGCAATGGGAAATTTCCTGAACATGGTCAACAATGACGCGCCGCCCCCCGGCGAGCACGCCAACGAAAATTACGCCCGCGAAATCATGCAGTTGTTCTGCCTGGGTTTGAACCAGTTGAATCCGGACGGAACCCCCGTACTGGACAGCACTGGAAATCCGATTCCGGCCTACACGCAAAACGACGTCATGGACCTGGGCCGCGCCTTCACCGGCTGGACTTATCCGCCGACCCCGGGCAAGCCGCCGCAAAATCACAATCCGCGAATTCTTCGGCGGTCCCATGGTGGCCGTGGAATCGTTGCACGATACCGGACCAAAGACGATTCTCGGACAATCGATTCCGGCGGGCCAGACCGCGGAACAGGATTTGGCCTCGGCCCTGGGGATCATCTTCAATCATCCGAACGTGGCGCCGTTCGTGGCCAGGCAGATGATCGAGCACCTGGTCACCAGTAATCCCAGCCCTGCGTACGTGCAGCGCGTTGCCACCGCATTCGACACCGGCACATTCAACAGCTACGGCTCGGGCAAGCGCGGCGACATGCAGGCGATGATCGCGGCGATCCTGCTCGATCAGGAAGCGCGCCGCGGCGACAACCCCGCGACCGTGGACGTGAACGACGGCAAGCTGCGTGAACCCGTAGTCCTGATCGCAAGTCTTGCCCGCGCTTTCCACGCAAAGACCGACGCCGCAGGCTTGGGCGGTTGGGGCCTCGGCATGGGCCAGAGCATTTTTAATCCAGCGACGGTGTTCAATTTCTTCCCGCCCGTCAATCCCATCGCGGGCACCACTCTGAATGGCCCCGAGTTCGCCATCTTCGACACCAACACGAGCCTGGCCCGCATGAACTTCATTAATGCGGCCGTCTACAGTTCGCTCGGACAGCACACCCGGCTGGATTTCAGCCCCGTGATCAACGCCGGCACTTCCGACCAGATGGTCGCATGGCTCGACACCCTGTTCCTGCACGGCAGCACGCCGGCTCAAATGAAGCAAACGATTCTCACCGCCATCGCCGCCGTCGATCCCGCCAACCTGACGGCCCAGGCGCAGGCGGCAATTTATCTGTACATTTCGTCGTCCATGTACCAGGCGCAGCACTAATCACAAGGAGCGAGAGATGACACCGCACACACGAAGAGATTTGCTGCGATTGGCGTGCTGTTCGGCGGCGGGCGCGAGCCTGCTGGGCGGGCTCAGCAAATTCGGCCTGGTCAGCGCGCTGGCGCAAGCCGCCACGGATTACAAGGCCCTGGTATGCATTTTCATGTTCGGCGGAAATGACAGCAATAACGTCCTGGTGCCGATGGATTCGCGCTACACCCAGTATTTGCAAACCCGCAGCGTCCTCGCGCTCCCGCAAGCCGAGTTGCTCCCGCTGCAAATCAACGGGCAATCGACCTACGGCCTGCACCCGAGCATCCCGGAGATGCAGGGGTTCTTCAACAATCAAAAATCTTTGGCGATTCTCGCGAACGTCGGAACCCTGGTGCAGCCCACCACGCAAGCCGCTTACCGCGCGTTCAAAAATCTCCCGGAAAATCTTTTCTCGCACTCCGACCAGCAGAACCAGTGGCAGAGCGCGCAGCTCTCCGGAATACCCGTCTCCGGCTGGGCCGGCAAAGTCGCCGA
This sequence comes from Terriglobia bacterium, assembly GCA_963779275.1. Lineage (GTDB taxonomy): Bacteria > Acidobacteriota > Terriglobia > Acidiferrales > UBA7541 > Palsa-360. Next base: position 304,324 of record CAVZXL010000006.1, on the reverse strand, counting down.
CAACGTCCAGACGTTCAACGCCTCCGCGCAGTTTCCGCCGATTCTCTCGATCTCCGGCAATCCCGTTTTCTGCACCGGCATCAGCACCAGGCCTTTCTCGATGGACCCCGGCCAGCCGCCCGGCTTGCAGGGATTCGATACCTCGGCGGCGTCCCAGGCCCGCTACACCGCCACGCAGCAGTTGCTGACCTTCGACAGCGGCTTGTCCATGGTCCAGGCGGCGAACTCGGTCACCGGGCACGCGGTGCAGTTCGCACAGGTCCTTTCCGACGCGCTGAAAAGCATCAGCCCATTGCAGACAAAATTCCCGGTCAATGATCTCGGCCAGCAATTGCAGCAGGTGGCGCAAGTGATCGCCGCGCAAAGTGCCTTGGGCGTGAAACGCCAGATTTTCTTCGTCTCCATCGGCGGATTCGACACCCATGCGGACCAATTGCCCCAGCAGGTCCAGTTGCTCTCGGCCGTCAGCCAGGGCATGTCGTCGTTCTACCAGGCCACTCAGGAACTCGGAGTCGCCAACAATGTCACCACCTTCACGCTTTCCGAGTTCAGCCGCACCATGGAACCCGGCTCCAACGGTGGTTCCGACCACGCCTGGGGCAGCCACCAATTCATTCTCGGCGGCGCCGTGAAGGGCAACGCGATCTACGGCACGTTCCCGACACTCGCGCTGGGCGGCCCCGACGACGCCGACCAGAATGGCCGCTGGATTCCCACCACCGCCCTCGACCAATACGCGGCGACGCTGGCCACCTGGTTCGGCGTCAGTACGGCGAATCTGGCATCCATTTTCCCGAACCTGGCGAATTTCCCGGCCAGCAATCTCGGCTTCATGGGCTAGCCGCGGACAAATTTGCCCGAAAGAAAACGGCAGTGGCTGCACAACAAGAAGAGGCGCCCAACTTATGAAAACGACGTTCAAACTTTGCCTCCTGGTGGTCGCGCTGGGACTCGCGTCGCAGGCGCGCGCGCAAGGGACCGTGATCGCCGGCGTCGCGCCGGTAATTGAAGAGGGAATCGGCTACACCTACATGAAGTCCGACGTCCCCTCGCAGGGTAATCTGGCCATGTTCGGCGTCCTGCTTTCGGCCAGCGCCGACCTGAACTCTCACTTCGGCGCGAAACTCGAAGCCGCCTATTCCCGTTCCACCGACGCATTTCAAACCGGCCGCGTCGCCGACATCTTGACCTACATGGCCGGCCCGGTTTTCTATCCGGTTCGCCGCCCCGGTTTCTCCATCCATGCGCAGTTGCTCGCGGGCGGCGCCCGAGTCACCGGAGTAAACTTCGAGAGCGACGGCACCCTGGTCCGCGGGTACGTGAACCATTTCGCTTGGGCCGGTGGCGCGGGTTTTCAATTCCGCATCTCGCGCGCGCTGTCGCTCCGTCCCGAAGTAGAGTACCTGCGCACCTCCTACTTCGATTCCACCGTCTCCATCAAGGGCCAGACCAACTTGCGCACGTCGCTCAGCTTGATGTACACCTTCGGCCGCCGCGAATAAATCCCGTCGCCCGCCCTGCACACCCAAACGAAAGCGCCCCTCCCGTGCCGTAATCGACGGACCTCAAAACTGCTCGTCCTGTTCATTGGTTCCGAATTTCGCATTCGACCAGGTTTAGCCCGCGTGCCCAGGCCTTTGCCATGGATTAAAGCCAGGCCTCCTTAAACGGAGTTACCTGAATGTGGGATTTAACCCCATAAGGCCACAAAACCCGCATTCCGAGAAGACGGGCGGTCTCAATGGGTCAATGCAACACTTGCTTGCAGTCTATCTGCCGGAGTTTGAAATCCCAAAGTTTTTCTGGGACGCTGATTTAAACGCAGCGCCACCTCATCGAGTTCTTCTTGAGAATAGCACGGACAAGTCTGTTCGTTTAGGGAAGTACTGACGCAACAGGCCATTGGTGTTTTCGTTCGAGCCGCGCTGCCACGGGCTCTGTGGATCGCAGAAGTAGACTTTCACTTCCGTGTCCACCGTGAAGCTTTTGTGCTGGGCCATCTCCAGCCCGCGATCCCAGGTCAACGAGCGCCGCAAAGTTGCGGGCAGCTTGCGAACGTGTTGGCTCAGTGCAGCGACCACTGTAGCCGTATCTTTGCCGGACACTTTCACCAACATGGTAAATCGCGAATGACGTTCCACCAGAGTGGCGATGTGGCTGTTCTTGGTGCCGCCGATGAGATCGCCTTCCCAATGGCCGGGGATGGCGCGGTCTTCGATCTCTGCGGGTCTTTCTCGAATGGAAATAGCGTCGACGATTTGTCCCTTGTGGTGTCCGCTATCCCGCGCGTGCCGCGAGCGGCGAATTCGCCGCTGGAATCGAAGATGCTGAATCAGCTCTTTTTTCAGCACTCCGCGCGCTTGAATGAACAGGCTGCGATAAATGGTTTCGTGCGACACGCGCATGCTCTCATCCTCGGGATACTGGGTCTTCAGCCATCCGGAAATCTGTTCCGGCGACCAGTCCAGGATGAGTTTACCCGCAACGATCTCTTGCAGCTGTACGTGGATGGCAAGAAGACACCGCTTGGGCCGCAAGGCCGACTCCCAAGCTTGCCGATCGGCTTCATTGGCTCGATAGAGAGGTCGCCCGCCATGGCGGGCGACCTCTCGGCTCACCGTCGAAACAGCCCGCTGCAGACCTTTGGCGATCTCACGAATCGATGAGCCGCAAGCGATTCCTCGAGAGATGTCTTCTCGCTCCCCCAGCGTCAGCGTGAGCGGCGAGCGCCGCCGCGCTGCCGGAGCAATTCCGCCATGCTGCGCCAATATAAACTGAATGGACACATGGTCTTTGCCGAAGACTCGTCCAATTTCATGCAACGACTGTCCCGCCTTCCAGCGGCTCCACATGTCGTTCCGTTGCTGCTCAGAAAGCTTGAACCGCCGCCTAAATGCCATAAACACCACCTTACAGAGAAAAGATTTATACCAGATGGTGTTGCATCGACCGGTTGAGCCGGCACGACTTCTCGGGACTTGGCTCGATTGCGGGTGTACAGTGAGGTGAAGGTGCCGCCCGAATGAGAATCAGATGGGCGTCCCTGATCGGAGAGGGACATGAAAATTCTGCTCGCAGTCGATGATTCCAAGTTTTCCGAGGCAGCCGCACAGGCGGTGATCGCGCGTCACCGGCTGGAAGGTCTTGAAGTACGTGCGCTTCATGCGGCCGATCCGCCAGCGCTATTGATGGCCCCGGAAATGGCTGAATATATACCCCCAAGAGAGCCGGAGGAGGCGAAAGCACTTGTCGCGAAGACCGCGGACGCATTGCGTGCTGCTGGCGTCAACGTAACGACAGCCGTAATACAAGGCGACCCGAGAATCGCAATCATCGACGATGCCGAAGCGTGGGGTGCCGATTTGATTGTTCTTGGCTCTCACGGACGAAAAGGACTGGAGCGATTCCTGCTCGGAAGTGTGTCAGAGGCGGTCCTGCGTCATGCCCACTGTTCGGTGGAAATCGTGCGCCTTCCTCCCAAATGATCCTCAAGACATTGCGAATCAAAGGGGATCGAGAGGCTACGGCGGCCAAGTCCCGATAAAGGGGGTCGTCTCAAAGGGTCGATGCAACACTTGCTCAAAGCCACCCTGTAGAGTCTACGAGGCTGATTTCGCTTGCGGGCGTCAATGTAATCAAAACAAAAGCCCTGTTTAGGTTCTGATTGACTGCTGCCGTACAGATGGATTCTCAAGGGGAAGTATTGCTGGATCTATCGATTAGAGGGTGTTGCATCGACCGGTTGAGCCGGCACGCCTTATCAGGGTGTGCCCAACCCAACATGCTCCTATTGATAGGGCTGGCCGAGGTACCTACAGTTAGTTAAGGCATCTTTGGGGTGGGATGCTCCTCGTCGCATTCATCGATGTCAACTAGCCACTAGCCGCGCAAAATTGAACCTAATCCCTGCACATCGCATTCACCAATAACCATTACGAGATGTGTCCCTCACTGTTTTGGAATTCGTACGACTTGTACTGAACAAGGCGCGTGGCGCACGACGCTCTCGGAAACACTGCCCAGGAGGAACCGGTCAAATCCCTTGTCCCCGTGCGAGCCCATGACAATAAGGTCGGCAGGCCATTTTGCAGCAAAATCAACAATGACGGATTTCGGGTTGCCTTCCTCCGTAGTTGTCGCCACCTTAAAGCCCGCGGTACGCAGTGCTTGTGCCGTTTGCCCAAGGAGCACTTTGCCCTTCTTCCTTAGTTTCTGGATCACAGGCTTCCAATCTTCGAGGTAGACAAACGATTCAATTACGTGCAGGACTTGTACCTCAGTTCTCTCGGGTTTTGCTTGTGCGATCAGCGCTTGCGTAGCCGCTTTGGAAAACTTCGAGTCATCGATGGCTAGTAGTACCTTCATAAAACCCTCCAAAGAGCATTGTGATGTCTAGTGGAAAGCGCGTTTGAATTTCGTTACCTTGTAACGTTTCCTTCGTCTCAAAACGAATCCGCTACTCAGGCAGTGACAGCCGCCGCAATCTTGTGGGCCGTGGAGTTGGTCACCTCGCACAGTTGTACCTCAGCGGGCCCAGCAACCACGGGTTCCAGAGCCTTCATTACCTCGCTAAGGCTGGAACGACCGTAAGCCTCTGCATTTTCTTTGCTATCCCAGAAGCTGATTCCGAAACTAGTCTTGCCGTCGGAAGTAACCAGGCAAATTAGATCCAGAAATCCTTTGTGGGTGCGACGCAGCGGGATAATGCGATCCCCAACTACTTTGGTATATTCCAACCTAGTGCCAGTCTTCAAAGGTGTAGTTACAATCTGAGCAAACATAAGCCCCCTCTCAACCATTGCGGCACAACGTGCTGGCGCATATTGATGCTTTATGTTCAGGCACGCACGAAATGATCGCAGTGATCTCCGTCACGCTGATGCAGATGTATACGATACGTTGATCAGTGATTAAGCGCACATCTTTTGCGATACCGGATCAACCAATATTCGTTTGCGCTTGAAGACAACACCTGCGACGCAAGGAGAATCTGAAATGCACACGTCAAGAGTTGTTTCTCTTTTGAGTCTAGCCCCACTGATTTTAATGGGAGCGTTTAACGGCAACGCGCAGAGCATTACCGCCAATTCCGGCCAGGTGTACCAACACGAGGAGACTCGCGAACTTGTTGCTTTGGTGAACGACGCGTCCAAGCTGATCCGCACAAAAGGGGAAGCGGCGTTTAACGATTTCCGTGTTTCCGGCAGCCGCTGGCGGCAGGGAGAGTCGTATATCTTTGTGCTGGATCCCAAAGGAAACATGCTTGTCCATCCAGATCAAGCGATGGAAGGCAAGAACGAGCTGGATCTGAAAGATATCAACGGGAAACCGATCATCCGTGGGCTCATTGATGCCGCAATGACGATCCCCAGTAAACCGGAAGGCTGGTACCACTACGAATGGCCGGTACCAGGCGGATTTCTTCCCCGCTGGAAGAGCACCTACGTGCGGCTTGTGGCGGCACCGTCCGGCAAGGGCTACGTGGTCGGCGCCGGCATGTACAACGACCGCATGGAAAGGGCGTTTGTCCAGGATGCGGTAAACGACGCCGTCGCACAAATCGAGAAGAATGGCGAGGCGGCTTTTCCCCTCTTTCACGACCTTACAGGTCGCTTTATTGCGAAAGACGCTTACATTTTCGTTATCGACCCGGGTGGCGTCGATCTTGTCAACCCAGCATTCCCGAACCTGGAGGGACGCAATATTTTGGACGTGAAAGACACCCAAGGCAAGCAGCTGATCCGGGAGATGCTCAAGGTGGTGCAAACCAGTGGTTCCGGATGGGTCGACTATATGTGGCCAAAGCCGGGAGAAAGCGTTTCCACGCAGAAGTCTACGTACGTGAGCAAGGCGAAGATGGGAGACCAATGGGTGCTAGTAGGTTGTGGAGTCTACCTGGCCGATGCACCTAAGGCCGTCTCGGTCGCCAAGAAGATGAGCGCCCCGGAACTGATGACACTTGTCCGGAAAGGAGCAACCGTTCTGGAAGAGCAAGGCGAAAACGCTTATCCCGAATTTCGAAAGAAGGGATCCGATTGGTTCCGCGATGATACCTACTTCTTTGTCTGGAGCATGGACGGCACCAGAGTTTTCCATGCCGCGGACCCCACAGGGGAGGGGCAGAATGTGAGCGGCATGAAGGACATCCTGGGAAGGCCTATTGGCAAGATGATCCTCGATGCGGCCGACAGTCCTTCGGGTGAGGGATGGGTCCACTACATGTACCCGGAACCCGGAGATATCTTCCCGACCTGGAAGTCCACCTTCTTGAAGCGGGTTACTTTTCCTTCCGGGAGGCAATACGTCATCGGATGTGGGATCTATAACATGCAGATGGACAAGGCGTTCATCGAGGATGTCGTGAATCATGCGGCCATTCTCGTCGCAGACAAGGGGAAGGAAGCCTTTGGCAAGCTGCGCGACAAGACTGGTCCCTTTGTCTTTATGGACACCTATGTCTTCATTAACACCCCTAATGGCACCGAGTTGGTGAATCCCGCGCAACCCAGCTTGGAAGGAAAGAACCTCATCGACATGAAGGACGTGAAGGGGAAGGCCCTGGTCCAGGAGTACATCGCCGTTGCAATGAAAGATGGCAGTGGCTGGGTGGAGTATTATTGGTACAAGCCCGGAGATAATACGCCTGCGCGTAAGCAGGCCTATGTGCGGAAGGTTCAATCAGGCCAGGATACCTATATCCTCGGGTCGGGAGTCTACATGGAATAGTAAACTATCGACTTTCAGCGAGCTGCTGGAAGCCTGGCTGTCAGACCGAGTCCTGATAAACGGTGCCAGCTCAACCGGTCGATGCAACACCATCTAACCGATAGATCCAGCAGTACTTCTCCTTGAGGTTCGACTTGTAGGACAGAACTCATTCAGAACATAAACAGGGCTTTTGTTTTGTTTGAATTGGCGCTCGTGAACGAAATCAGCCTCCCAGGCCCCAAGAAAAAGGCTTTGAGCAAGTGTTGGTTGCCGGAGGATCTTTCCGAGTTCCGCTTTGGCCTCCGCATATCCGGTCATCGCGTAGGCGTTGCGGATTCTTCGGTCCGTATCCCCCTGGGCGCTCTTCGGCAAATGCTCTTTCACGTTCCGCCGCTTGTGAATCTGGCAGCGCTGCACTTCGGCGCGCCCGCCGAACACTCGTTCGATCCCCGCGCGCAGAGCCTTGGCCCCGTCGATCACGAACAAGTAGCGTCTGCTCTGGAGCAAGCCCGCGTGCCACCAAGTCTTCGAGCAGTTCCTTGACCACGGTGGTGTTCTCCGTTGCCCCTTGCCAGAGTCCCAACACCTGTTTTTTCCCGCTGCTTTCGATGCCCAGCGCCACCACTCAACACCTGTTTGCCGAGATGAATCCCGTCAACCAAGATCGCCACCAGATCGAGTTCCTCCAGTCTTTTCTCGTACAGTTTTTTCAGTTGTGCCGCGCTGGCCTGCACGAACTGGCGGCTCACGCTGGATTTCTCGATCCCATAGCCATCGAGCACGCTCTGCACCGCCCGCCGATAGTTCCGCGAGCTCAGCCCGGCCACGATCCCTTCCCGCACCGCCCGCTGCCGTCGCCCGTCGTGTTGCATTCATCGACCCATTGAGACCACCGGGATTATCGGAATATGGCCGGAGCCAATCAGAATAATGGACTATTACCGGATGCGCTTAGTTAGTTGTGTTTTGATCCAGACTAGCGTGGTTCCGCCAAGAATCACTCCCACGCCCATTGCAGCAAAGAACCCAAGCACGGCTGCGACCCTGTGCAATTCATGCTGTGAATCCGCAAAGACCATTTCGTGAAGATACCCAAGCGCGGCAGCGCCGGGGAATGCACCAATGACAAACACAAAACGATTGGGTCGAGTCGGTGGCAACTGGGGAAGTCGGCTAAGGACAACCGATCCCGCGACATTGAAGACTACGCAACCCATCACGAAGGCAATAAGCGGCAAAAGCATGGTGTAAGAAAGATAACATTTTACGTCCCGCTCTCGTGACTATCGGCAGTAGATTCCTAATGGAGTGCCAAGTCCTCATAAACGGACTTACCGTCATGTGGGAACTCTGCAAGTCCCAGATGACGATAACCTGACTTCATAGGACCTGGCCGATCAGCGATCGGGTGCTTCACGCGTGATGCGAAAATTTCCCAAGACAATTCTCACTCATGGGCGAGCAAGTATCGTCCGAGGATAACTTCCGCATTGCCCACAGTCCGTGCGCGGTCTTTCGCAAACTCCCTTGTCATTGGTGGAAAACCCGCCTAGAATCCGACCAACTATCAGGAGGGTCTGATGTCTCTGCCCCGTACTCATGTATGTGTCCTGTGTTTGGCCGTCCTCGTCTCGTTCACCGCGGCTTGTTCGCAGCGCGCGGTGCAGGGCGCGTCGGCGCCAGCGTCGCTCGACGAACTGGCGCGCCAGTCGCTGGCGACCATCGATGGAAACCTGAAGGTTCCCGGGTTGAAACAGCCGGTGGACATCATCCGCGACCAGCAGGGTATTCCACATATCTTTGCGCAGAACGACGACGACCTGTTCTTCGCGCAGGGGTATGTGATGGCGCAGGATCGCCTCTGGCAGCTGGAGCTGTGGCGCCGCTGGCGTGAGGGGCGGCTCGCGGAGATCTTCGGCCCGAAGGCCTTCGACAACGACGTGCGCGCGCGCCTGATGATGTTCCGGGGCCCGTGGGACGCGAAAGAGTGGACGAGCTATCACCCCGACGCGGAACGCCTGTTCACGGCATGGGCCAACGGCCACAACGCGTACATCGCCTCCCATGCCGACAACTTGCCCGTCGAATTCAAGCTGACCGGTATCAAGCCGGAGCCATGGACGGCGAAAACGGTGACGCTGCGTTGGGCGGAACTCGGCATCGACAGCACGAGCGCAGCTCCGGCCGCCGAGCTTCAGCTCGCGCTGAACGTGAAGAAGTTCGGGGCCGAGGAAGCAAACCGACGCACGGCCCCGGATCCGTATGACGACTTGAAAGTACCCGAGGGTCTCGACCTGAACTGGATCACGGAAGAGGCGTTGGCGGCCGCAAAAAAAGGCGATGACGACCCGTTCTCGCCTGGAAAGCTGCCGTCACCTGAGATCGTCGAGCCGTACCGTTCGCTCGTGCCAGCCAAGCAGGCGGCGCGTCTGATGCCCGAGCTGCAGGACATGGACGGCAGCAACAACTGGGTGGTCAGCGGCAAGCTCACGGCGAGCGGCATTCCCATCGTCTCGAACGATCCGCATCGCGCAATCTTGATGCCTTCGCTGCGGTACTTCGTGCATCTGGATGCGCCGGGGTGGCACGTGATCGGCGGCGGCGAGCCACCGTTTGTCGGCGTGGACCTCGGCAACAACGAGAACATGGCGTGGGGTGTGACCTTCGCTGGCGTCGACGAGGTCGACACGTACGTCGAGCAGACCGACCCGGCCAATCCGAACGAGACGAAATTCAACGACATCTGGGTGCCGATGAAGATCATCCACGAGGAGATCAAGGTCAAGGGTGAGGACAAGCCTCGGGTGGTGGAGCTGAAGTTCTCGAAGCACGGTCCGGTGTTTTACGAGGACCAGGCGCGGCACATCGCGTTCGCCGCCAGGTCCGCGGACCAGGAGCCAGGCACCGCGCCGCTCAAGGGCAGCTTAAGGCTTGCGCAAGCGACCAGCTGCGAGGACTTCTTCGATCGCGCCATGGCCTGGAAGCTGCCGTCGCACAATTTGATCTGCGGCGACAAGAAGGGGAACATCGCCCTGCAGGTCTCTGGCCTTGCGCCCGACCGCGACGGATGGACCGGGCGGCTTCCCGTCCCCGGGACAGGGAAGTACGAGTGGAAGGGGTTCCGGAGCGACCTCCCGCGCGAGTACAACCCGGCGCGCGGCTACATCGCGACCGCCAACAACAACACCCACCCGCAGGGCTACAAGGGGCGGCCGGTCTTCTACAACACCACGAGGGATGTCGATATCGCCCGCATCACGCGAATCCGCCAGCTGCTCGACAAGCAGATTGCAGAGCACAAACCGTTCACAATCGAGGACATGGAGCGTATCCAGCAGGACAGCTACTCGCTACATGCCGAGCGCGACGCGCCGCTCTTCAAGGGATGGACGGCCAAGAATCCCGACGCCGAGAAAGCACGCGCCATGATCGAAGGGTGGGATCGGATCCTCACGAAGGATACGACGCCCGGTGCGATCTACGTCCGATGGACGACAACGGACGCCGGCCGAAAAGCGGTGGCAGCCCAGGCAGGCCCTGAGCAGCGTGCGCTCGTCGAGCAAGGCTTGTTAGCGGCGCTGGAGCGTGTGACGAAGGACTGGGGCTCCGACCCGTCGCAGTGGCGATACGGCCGCATCAACCAGAGCCCGCTGCAGCACATGTTCATCGACCAGTTCAGTCTGAAGCCGGTCGAGCGGCCGGGAGGGTTCAACGACGTCAACGCCACCGGCGCGAACTTCCGGCGCATCATCGATTTAGCGGACGTGGACAAGACGATGGCGACCAACGCGCCCGGAGAATCTGCGCAGCCCGGAAGCCCGTATTACGGGAATGCGCGGGAGAAGCTCGCAGACGGAGCCTACTTTAACCTGCCGTTCACGCGCCCGGCGGTCGAGAAGCAGGCGGCGCATAAGCTGACGCTTTCGCCGCGATAGGGGGTTGTTGGCGTAGGCTCAAGGCTTACGGCTCAAACTCATTGCACGCGGAACCGGCGTGGAGGACCCTGATACTGGCGCTCTTGCCTCCAGCGCAGAGCGTGCCTTCGACATCTGGTGCCAGGAATCGCGGACGTTCTTCTGGCTGGGGTTCATCCGGCACACCTCACTCATAAGCCGCGACAGTGATCGGCCCCGACAATAATCATCAAAAAGATAACACGCCTCTCAATTGGCCTAATGCCGTAAACCTGTTTGTGAACCTGGATCTGTGAGCGAGAAGCGGTGCACGCGCGAATTCGTTTTCTCCTGATCTGATTTTCCGACAGCGCCCAGGCTAATATTTCGGCAACCTGACGATCCTCCAACGAGACAAGGGCTAAGGCTTCACCGGAAGTACCATAGGTAGACGTGAAATTCCCGCGAGCCTTCTTGCCCAACCACGCCGCCCCGGACTTATCAGGCGCTGGCCAGTAGTTTTCGCCCGGGCGACTCAATCTAGTTGCAATTGAGACAGGATCAATCACAGAATGCCTGCCATGAAAGACCGGCGTTTCGGCGTTTGGTTTAGTGTGGCCCTCTTGATCCTGGCCTTGAGTGCGTGGCTGGGCTCTGTGCCCGGTGCGAGGGTGGCTGTATCTCGCTACCGGTCGGCACGGCGCCGTAGTTTGGGAAGCCTAGCCTCTGCGGAACATGCACATGTGGAAAATGTCCTCGATGAATTGGAGGCGATCGCTTTTTTTCGGTTAACCTTTCTCGCCAGCATTAACGATGACAAGCTCAAACAAGGTCTGTCAGAGCGGGTCTCGCAATTCGAAGATTTCGGTCAGGGACTCAAGACTGCATAAGCGAAGCCGGTTTTCACAATGAATCTTGGACTTGCCCACGTTGTTGCAGCCATCGTTGATGAGCAGAGCAAGAACCGGGAGCGGGCTGCCAGCCACATGCGGTCGGCGCAGTCTTTGTATCAATCGCTCGGTTGGCAAGACTACTCAGAGGACACGCTGCGGGCAGTGGCGGAACGCGAACTCGACCTCTGGCGACTGAAACCACAAAGCCGTGAAGGTACAAAATGACTCCTGGGGCTAAACTCACTTATCTCGCGGCGCTTCTCGTTGGACTCTCAGTTGGGCTCTTGGCCGGATACCGGCAACGGATTGGCCTCCTCGAAGACTTCGGTGAAACGAGGACCATCACTGCGCCTTCGACACTTCGTGACTTCTCGCAGGACGAATACGCTCACGCCGATTTTGACCATGCAAGAGCTGCACTCTTGGGCTATGCCGGTTTATTGGAAGAAATTGAAAAGTCAAAGCCGGACCGGGCTCAAAAGTACGAATTGAGTAACACATATGTGCGGCTCGCTTTGCTTGAAGATGAAGAGCGAAACTCAGAGCAATCGCGCCAATTCATGACGAAGGCGCGATATTGGCACGCGGCAAACGGAGACGGTGGAGACCTCTCCGACTCTGAGGTTAAAGCTGCCGTCACGACGTTCGATGACCACTTCGGAATCAGTCGTCCGAAAGTCAACGCCCGATAAACGGTGCCGGCTCAACCGGTCGATGCAACACCCTCTAATCGATAGATCCAGCAATACTTCCCCTTGAGGATCTATCTGTCCTACAGCAGTCAATCAGAACCTAAACAGGGCTTTGTTTTGTCAGAATTGGCGCGCGCGAACGAAATCAGCTTCGTAGGCCCCTAAGAGAAGGCTTCGAGCAAGTGTTGCATCGACCCATTGAGACCGCCGGCGTTATCGGAATGTGGCCCGGAATCCCGTCGTGAGGAAGAATGTCATTTTCCAAAAAGCAGACTCGTCGGGCGTTGGATTACAGCATCGTGACATTTCGTCACAGACCAGATTGATTCCGTGCAGGTGAGCAGAAACGGGCCATACTTAAAAGCCCGGACAAATCCAAATCAACTATTCCCCTCGGTACCAGAAGGACCTGCGTCGCTCAGAAATGCCAAGGCTTCGTCCAGCGACCGGAAGACGCCGACTTCCTTTGTGCTCCGGTCGTCTAGGCTGCGGTAGGTCTGGTACATACGCCCCAGCCCGAAGGCTTCCCCCGTCGGCGCAACTATGGCAAACCGTGATGCCGACGAGCCAGCGTCCATCCCCGCAGAGAATTTCGCCAACTCTTGTACGCGCTCAATGGACTGCAAGGCAATTCGCTCGACTTGACTCATGTCCACCAATTCATTGTAGCCATTCACTTCGGGGCGTGACCAGACGTCCCGTTGATACCCGATGACGTCTTCATGGGTCAAGATGCCATGTCCCTTGGCCGTGACGAGACGCCGTTCGTGATCGATTACATAATCGATTGGCATGACGTAGTACCGACGAAGAATGACACAAGAAATGACCTGACTCTTGATCCGAGATTGCCGATTTGGACCTCTCGATCACACATCGTACGCTTCTCCGATCCTCGACACAACGAACTCGCCAGCAGTGTAGGCCCTGCTCGAATTACGTATATAGGCCCTGTCGCGATAAGCGGGCTTCCCATTTTGGATGTTCGCAAAGGGAGACCATTATCCTTTCCACATCATTCGCACATCGAATACTGGCCAAGTCCTTCCATGAGAAGGCCGGTTAGTGTCAAGTTGGTTTTGCAGTTGCCTTTGATTGTCGAGTGGTCTTCCTGAGAACCGGGCCGCCTCTGTCGCCATCCTTCCATCCGCACTCTTTTGTGAGCGATATTCGCTCGGTGCAAGTTGGGTGTTCTCGTTTCAGTGGTGCTGCTACCTGTGAATCGACCTCTGTTCCCACCGATTCGGTGAGAGTTGGGCCCCAGGACTTAGTCGCAGTCACCTGGACTCGGCGGTTGAGCTCGGCTCCTCGGATTGCAACTCGCTAGGCCACTTCCTGCATCGCTTTCTGGCTATTGCGCAGTGGTTCGTACACCTCTCCCCTTACCCACAACCGATGCAGCAGTACCGCCAGCTTCCGAGCCACGGCCACGACGGCTCGCTTCTTGGCATTTTTCCCTCCTCGCTCGGAGAGCTTCAATCCCCATCGCCGCAAATCGCTGTCCTGCCCGAACGGCCCCAGAATGTAGTGCGCTCCCTGCACCATCATCGTGCGCAGATACCGGTCTCCTTCTTTGCTGATGCCTTTCTGTGGTTCGCTCTCTCCAGAGTTCCTGCGGCCAGGTCGTAACCCCAGAAAACAGCCTACCTGGCGACTCTTCGCAAACCGATACGGGTCTTCGATCGTCAGGACATAGGTCAGAGCGATCTGTGTTCCCACGCCCTTCACCTGCTTGAGCAAGGACACTTCCGGGTACACGTCCTTGGCGATTTTCTCCATCCGCTCGTCGTATTGCTTGACGCGCTCGTTCAGCGATTCGATTTCTTTGAGCAGCGGATCCAGAACATCCTGCAATTCTGTGCTCAATGCAGCGGACAACTCCCGGGTCACCTGATACGTGCCACACCGGGGCAGTCGTTCCCCATAAGATTTCACCAACCCCCGTGCTGCGTTCACCAAGGCTGTTCGAGCACTCACTAGTTCCGCTCGTGCCCGGATCACTGTCAGGTGCAGTTGCGCTTTCGCACTGCGATGCCGCACCGGTCCCAATAGCACGGGATCGATTCGCGCCAGCCGTGCCAGTGTCCGAGCATCGTGCCGATCATCTTTTCGATTGCTCTTGGTAATCAATTGCACCTTTTGTGCGTGCGCCACGATCACTTCGTGTCCCAACTCAGCGAGCAACCGGCTTACCCACGGAGAATGTGTTCCTGTCTCCAGTGCAATGAGACTTCGCGGTATCTTTCCAAAGGTCTGCTTCATCGCTTCCCGTGTCGTCGCCAGCTTCTGTTCCAAAATCACTTGGCCTGCTTCATCCAAAACACAGTAAAACGACCAGCGATCGCCCAGATCCAGACCGATCGTCAGCTTTTGCTCCTTGAAAATTTCGCTCTTGAATGCCTGCACAGTGATAGTCTTTTTCATAGCCGGTCTCCTTTTCGTTTGCGCTTCGAGCGCGTCGACCATTGGGAGCGTATTGCATCCCGCTGGAGACCGGCCTTCTCATCCCATCTGTGAAACGGCCTTGTCGACTTGTGACCTCACGCATTGAAATCGGATCGAGGTAGTTCCTTTGATAGTTCGTCTTTGATATCAATAGATTCTGTTCCGATCCATTCCCGTGCGCGCTCATGTCACCAGTCAGCATCCGGTTTTCACATACTTTCGAATTTTTGTATTTCCTCTCATCTTCGATCCGATCCCAAACTTTTTCGCGAAAATGCGCCGGACTATTGCGGTTGACCCGGGGCAGCCGCGGAGATGGCGTCTATTCTCTTTTGCACTTCAGCTGCTTTTGCAGTGTCATGCATCGTCCCAAGCAGCTGGGCGTATTGCCGCAACAGGGGAAGGAGCTGCGGGTGCTGTGCTCCGACCATGGATGCCTGAATCGAGAGAGCGCGTTCGTACGTAGCGCGGGCCTGCCCGTACTGCGCCGGATCCTTTTGTCCTTCCTGTTCGTAGACGCCTGCAAGCGTCGTGAGCGTATTCACCACTGCGCGATGCTTCTCGCCGAGATATTTCACCTGCAGTTCGATCACATGCGCTAACACCATTTCCGCGTCCCTGAATCGACCCTCGTTCTGGTACAGAGAAATCAGGCTGACTGGGTTCAGCGCCGTGACGAAGCCCATCTTGCCGGGCTCGGTTCCCGCGCGTTCTTCGTTCATTGCCTGCACACTCAGGTACGTCTGTTCCGCTTTGTCTTTGGCGCCTTCTTTCTCGTAGAGCTGCCCGAGCAATTCGATTTCCCTGATCGTCAGGCTGCCGTTGAACCTGCTTTGCGGATCGGCGTCCAACTTCCGGGCGAGAGCGATGGCGCTGCTGTATGCCTCTTCCGCCGAGGGATAAAGTCCGTCATCCATGAATTTACCCGCGCTTGCGTTCAATGCTTCCAGGTCGGCAGGGAAGACCGGGTTTCGGAATTCTCCGCCCTCGACCGCCCTGCCTTCGCCGCGGTAAATTTCGGCAAGAAGTCCGGGCAGGTTTCCGCAATTTCCATACCCTCCGCGGAACTCAGCGGGAATCATCTCGCACAGTTTCGTTTCTTCAGGCATCAGACCTTCAGCCTCGACCCACCTCTTCTCGACCGTGTAATACGAAAGCACCGTTCCCACGAGTCCTGCCGCCAGCCCCGCGTCGTTCACCGTTCGCAGATTCGGCTCGTTCGAGTGCACGATTTCGAGCGCCTGGTTAAACAATTGCTCGGCCCTCTGGTCGTCGCCCGCGCCGTGCGCGCCCCACGCCATATTCCCGATGTCCACGGTCGTTCGCAGGTCGCGAGCACCGAAGGCGCTGACGTCGAGTTCGTAGGCCTGTTGCAACAGTGCGGCAGCCTCGGCCTTGTCCCCGCGCCGCCCTGCGAGGCTGGAAAGCTGTTTAAGATAGGAGGACAGGCGCGGACTCTTCGGATCCCGTTCCTGCAAATCCTGAATCGCGTCTCGCAGCAGCTTCTCCGCATCCTCCAGTCGCCCCGCATTTCGTGCCTGCGTGACTGCGCGCTGAACCGGATCGGGCCCGGGCCTGTCGTTCTGCGCAAAGCAAACGGCGGCCGAAAGTAGCGCAATCACCGTGACGATGAAGCAACGCTTTTTCATCTCGCCTCCAACTGCCTGTCTCGGTTTCGGATTCCGGCAAACGGGGAATTACGGCAAAGTAAGTATACTCCAACACTCTCATGGCTCTCGCAATTCGCTCCGCTCCGGCGTGCCCGGCAATTACTTCTATCTCCCGCCTATGCCAACTCCTCATGAACGTTCCGTCACCAGCACCCCGCCTGTCCCCTTGGACAGCATTGCCAGGTGTCCTAAATCTGTCCTTTCAGACGGTGGCCCTCATCGGACTTGGAGCACAAGCTAGCAGTGTTCAGGCCGTCTGTCTGCGGCTCTGACAAACAAGGATTTGAATTGATTTTGCGGCGCTCGCGCACCTGGATGCAGGCGTGGACCATTTGGCTCCCGTGCAGTGAGCCTGGCCGCTAAGGCTGGAGACGTAATCAAGATGAAATGCAGAAATGTCTGGCGGGGGTTTCTACTTCTGCTGCTTTGCCAAGGGTTCGTGAATCTGGTTTTCGCGGCTCCGGCAACCGCCGGCGCTAACTGGTATGTCAGACCGGGTGGCGCGGGAGCCAAGACGGGAACCGACTGGAATAATGCCTTTAACATTTCCTCGATCGCCTGGTCCTCGGTCAAACCAGGCGACACTATCTGGCTCGCCGGCGGAACCTATGCCAACAGTCCCATCATCCCCGGCGCCAGCGGCACTGCGGGCAACCTGATCTCGATCAAGCGCGTCCTCGCCACCGATGCCGTCCCCGTTGCCGCCGCAGGCTGGAACGCTTCCTTCGATTCCCAGGTCATCGTCACCAACACGACGGCCAATAACACCGCTTCCAACTGCAGCGCCGGTGACGTCCTTTGCTTCAATAGTTCCAGCATGGGCAATTTTACATACTGGGATGGCCGCGTTGATAGCGGCATCAGCCTCAGAACCTCCAATATCTCGGGCTTGAGCCCTACCAACAACACGACGCCCGGCCAATCCGCCCTCGACCTTGGCACGTTCCCCGGAAATAACGGTACGGGATCGAACCACGATATCACCTTCACCAACATCGACTTTGCTGGTCCGGCCGGCGCCGCGACATTCACTCATGCTTCCTACGACGCCGCTGTCATGGTCAGAATGGCTACGGGAAATATCCTCATCACGAACTGCCGCATCCATGGCGCCAACAACAACGTGTGGCTCGACCTATCCACGGGGGTTATTTTTGAACACACGAAATTCTACGACAACGTGGCCAGCGGCAGCAGCGCCGGCCACCCCAACATGGTGCAATACGCCGGCAACTCCAACATCACCTTCCGCTACAACGAATGGTACAACTGGAACACCGAAGGCCTGATGTCCTGGACGTCGGGAGGTTCGCTTTTTGTCTACGGCAATGTGTTCCATGACGCTTTTAACGGCGCATTTCCGAGCGTCATCCAGGCCCAGGCGCCCACCGGGCCTCTGTTTTTCTACAACAACACCATTGCCAACGTGAACGGCTACTGCGTTTTCCGCCCCAACAGCCCCAACGATTGGACGTCGGGCAGCCAGGCCCGCAATAACGTCTACTGGAACAGCGCCGTTTGCGCCCAGGACGCGCCCGCCGATTCCGACTATGATGCCGTCTTTAACGATTCAACGGCCTCGGTTGGCGCCGGAGATACCCTGACCGTCACTCAGATCGAAGCTCATTCCTCCACGCTGCCGGCGGCCCCATTCGTCAACGCTGCCGCAGGTAATTTTCAGCTCCTGGCCGATACCCCGGCCGGCGTCACTCTCGCCTCTCCCTACAACGTCGACATGTTCGGAACAACCCGCGGAGCCGACGGCGTCTGGGACAGGGGAGCGATCCAACTGACCGGATCTTCGTCCTCGCTGCCTACAGCCCCCCAGGGCTTTCACGTGGTTGCAATTCAGTAAGGCTGAACAGAAGGACCACACATCGCGCGGCGAGGTTTGGAAATTTCCAGCTCGCCGCGCGCCGCACCTGAGCACCCGCTTCTTCCGGGGAAAACCGGCCCTCCGGCGCTTGCTCCACAATCAAAAACCATCGCAGCTGGAAATCGCCCTTGGGCCATACATTCCGAGAAGCACCTTGTCTCGTACGTGTTAGCGGGGAAAGCCATTCCGCGCATCCGTTACGGCGACGAGCAAGATGATTGGAAATGGGTGTGGATTTTAAAGTTAGCTTTTCACGCACGCCTGTATTTGCGTGAGAGACCCTGTTGCGCGGCAGCTTGCTGCATGTGCTTTCGCGATACTGGCCGCAGCTCTTCGGGATGATCGCGGAGGTAAGACAGAAGGGGGCGCTTTTTTTCCTTCCCACGCTCGGAGATTCTGGCAGCTCCCTGCGATTGATCTAGAAATAGTTCCGGCAAACACGAGCCCGTTCGATTATAAATCGAGCGCCACATGTTCTTGACTGTAGAAACCGAAACCCCCAAATGGTCGGCCAACTCTTGGTCCGTCCCTCCGTGGAGGGCTGAAAGCAACAGCCTCTGTTCGCTCCGGCTAAAGCCGAGTTTAGGCGGATGATAGTCGAAAAGGGCGCCGACCCATGTGCCGGGCCTGTTGTGCTCTATCTCCCTCGTAACGCCGAGAATGTGGGGTTCGCTTATGATTTCCTTCGGATGTTTCTCCAGGGGCTCAATGTAACGGCCATGCTTTGTGTCCCATAGCAGGCCGCCGGTTTGGAACACCCACTGCAGTCGCTCCGCACTCTCGATCTGAGAGGATATCGCCTCCTTACAAAGGTAACCGCGATGCTCCTGAATAAACACGCTGACAATCTTGCGATGAAGTTCGGTGTGTGACTCAAATCCCGGGCGAATGCACCCTTCCCATGTGAGCGAGTTCAACCCGCCATTGGAGTTTGCCTCTCGGACCTGCCTGTCGGAAAGCAGCGGAGAATCTCCTCGCACGATTCGTCCTGCCAGCTCTGGTCCAAACCAGAATTGCGGCGGGGTCTTTAATTTGCGCACGAACTCGTCGCCGACAAATACGCTTACCCCCACGAAACAAATCGTGGCATGGGATCCGTCGACTTCCTCGATGACCATGGCGTTTATGGCTTCGCATCCGAGCAGGCGGAGCCAAGCCGGACCCAAATCCGAGATCGCACTTCCATACCGCAGCCCGATCACCGGATGCGCCGCTATGATACCGGCGCACTCGGCAACATCTTTTGGTCGCATCGGGCGATCCTGTAGACCCATGGGGCATCCTTAAGCGGAATGTGTGAAATGTTGCATAGCTCTTTTAGGGCCTAGTTTATAGCACTCCTTCCTATATATTCGCACGCCACGTCCCTGAAAATCGTTCCCGCAATGGAATGCCGGTTTCTTAAGTGTAATTGGCGCGATGCGAGCATTCCGACCGCAAAAACGAAAGGAAGAACACGATGAAGCTCAAGATTATCGCCGTACTTATCATGGGACTGATCGCGGGGTTGAGTACAGGCGCGCAATCGCTGCCCAACAATACCCCGTTTCCGAACGGTAGCGGGTTTCTGGAGACATACAACATCCATAATGCTCCGATTAGTTTGACTGGGGCGTTTTTCCAATCGCTCGGAACCAATGGACGGTCCTGCGCCTCCTGCCACCGGCCCGCGGAAGGCTGGAGCGTTTCCGCCGTCGAACTCCAATTGCGTTTCCTTCTGACCCGAGGTTTGGATCCTATCTTCCGAACCAACGACGGCTCGAACTGCGACCACAACATCGATACCTCGACAATGGAAGGGCGGCGTAAAGCCTACAGTTTGCTGCTGAGCAGGGGCCTGATTCGAGTTTCCTTGTCTGTGCCTGCTGGCGCGGAATTCACCGTGGAAGATGTCAGTAATCCCTACGGATGCTCAGACCCCTCCACACTTTCGATGTACCGCCGTCCGCTGCCATCGACAAACCTGAAGTTCCTCAGCACCCTCATGCTCGATGGCCGCGAGTCTACGCCACCGAGCACGGAGAAGATCACCTACCCCGACCCTGACTCTGCCTTGCTGGCAGACTTGGCTCACCAGGCCATCGACGCTACCACCGGACACGCGCAAGGCGCGATTCCCACGCCGGCTCAGGTGCAAGACATCGTGGACTTCGAGACATCCTTGCGAACAGCCCAAGCATTCGACTACTTTGCCGGCTTTCTGAATAATGACGGAGCATCCGGCGGCCCCGTAGCCCTCGCCTCGCAGCAATTCTTTATTGGCATCAACGATTCCTTTCCGTCGAGCTTCAATTTCAATCCCACCCCCGCGCCCTTCAACCCCGATATCTTCAATTTGTATGACGCTTGGACGAATTCGCTTGGCCGGCGAGCAAGCATCGCTCGCGGGCAAGCGCTGTTCAATTCGAAACCGATTACCATTTCTGGCGTCGGGGGAATAAACGATGTGGCCGGGCTCCCGGCATCGTTTTCGGGCACATGCGGAACTTGTCATGACACGCCCAACGTGGGAGACCATTCTGTTTCTGTGCCATTGAACATCGGTGTCGCAGACCCGACGAGTCCGTTGGATGTCAACTACCTTCCGGTTTTCACCTTGAAAAACAGCACCACCATGGAAACCGTGAAGACTACTGATCCGGGGCGCGCGCTCATTACCGGGAAATGGGCGGACATTGGAAAATTCAAGGGTCCCGTTCTTCGCGGACTTGCCAGCCGCGCGCCTTATTTTCACAATGGCTCTGCCGGAAGCCTGGCGGATGTCCTCACTTTCTACGAAAAACGTTTCAACGTAGGTTTTACTGCTCAAGAGAGGGCTGATCTGATCGCGTTTCTTAACGCGCTCTGATATAGAGGCTCGCGAATTCGAACCCGGATAGGTCCTGATCTTCTCGGATACCGGGAATTTAGCCCGATTCCCACGACCCAACCCGGGCGTATCGAGCACTTCGGGACAACAATCACTAAGACCTGTGACGGGTGTCACAGAACATTCTTGACCCGCAAGTTAAATAGAATCCCAATCAGTTCCTCACAACAAGGAGCGGGGCCGGATACTGGGATATCCGGCCCTTCTTTATTTCAAGCGCTCCGGTGCGCGAACAGCGTATTCAGCCCGATAAACGGCCTATCGAAAACCAGCCCGCTACCACCAAAACACCGCCCTTGATATTCGCTTTTTATTCGCCTATAGTGGACTCCGATCGAGACGCACCCCCGAGGAGCGCGCCCATAACCATGGCGTCAGACCCCATCCCGGCTGCACTGGCCACTCGCCGTTCCCCGACAGCGACTCGGAGAGGTCTCGCCATCTCCGTCCCTCCCGGATCGAACGCCGCGGCATCCGTAGGGGCACGGTTCACCGGGAACGTTCTCCGTGAACGGCACGCCGCGCCCCCGCCACCCCTGCAAAATTTGCCCGCACCGCCTTCCGCGCCGCGCCCCTGGGCGTTGCCGCCGCGCGGCCTGGCCCTGTTTTACGGCCGCCCGGAGACCCCGCGCCTGTTCCATTATTTTCTGCCGCGCCTGCTGGCCGAAGGCAAGCAGGTGCTGTGCCTGGACGGCGCCAACCGCTTCGATCCGCTGCTGATCGCGCGCCTGGCCCGCCAGCGGGGCGTCGCTCCGGCCGATTTCAACCGCGCCATCCGCGTGGCCCGCGCCTTCACCTGTTTTCAGCTGACCGAACTCTTGGCCCGCGTCCCGCGCCTGCTGGAAAATTTCGCCGCCGACGCACTGATCGTCACCGCGCTCCCCGACCTCTACTTCGACCAGGACATCCGCGAGCGCGCCGCCGCCGTAACCTTCGCCCACGCCCTGCGCGCCCTGCGCGCGCTAGCCCCCTTGCCCCTGGCCGTCGCCGTCTTTTCCGACGCCACATCCTTTGAATCCCCGCCCCGCCCCGGGCTCTACTTGGAGCCCACAAGAAAAAAAATGTTCGCGCAACTCGCCGCGCAAGCGAGCGAACTCTGGCGTTTCGCCCTGGATGCCGACACCGCCCAACTGCGCCTGACGGGCGAGAAGAGGGAAGACAGGTTGCTGTTGACGGACACAGGTAACAGGTAATAGGTGACAGGTTGCAGGTGATGGGTAACAGGTAGCGGGTTGCAGGTAACAGGGATTCTAGGCTCCGTTCAAATCTCAAATTTCAAATGTGAAATCTCGAATCACAAACCTCCATGGGCCGCACGCTTCCCACATTCCGCCAGCTGATCGACGACGCCATCGCGCGCTGGTCGAAATTCCGCCGAGCCCTGCGCCGCGAGGACCAGGAATATTTCGACCGCCTGTTCCGCCGCGTCCGCTCCTACACCCAGGCCGCCACCTATCAGGCCAGCGACAACCCCATGGAAGCCATCCTGCTCTCCATCGCCCTCGACCACGAAAAACGCCTCGACGTCCTGGAACGCGTCGTGCACTCCCCGGCCCTCCCCACGGACGCCGCTTTTTTGCAGAACGTTCTCGGTGAAGCTTGCAGCCCACCGGAAAAAACTCTGGAGCAACTCGATGTCCCTGGAATCCCTGATCAAAATGATCACCCCGCCGCGCATCCCCGGCCAGACCCCGGCCAGCCACCCGACGCGAATTGCCAGCCCAACCCCGGTCGCCAGCGCCATAAGCACCAGCACCCGGACACAACTGCATGGCTGGATTTTCGATCTCTACCCGAGCCCCCACGGGATGAACCTCTGGCTGATCGACCCGAACCAGAAACGCCGCCAACTGATTGACCGCTTCGCGCCCGTCTTCTACGCCTCCGGCCCGGACCCCGTTCTGCGCCGCCTGCGCGAAGCCATCGCCCGCCAGCCCCACGCGCTCTCCTGCCGCCACACCGAGCGAATCGACCTGTGGCAGCCCGCCTTCGCCCCAAACAACGGGGCTACGGCGGGCTGTGAAAACCCCGCACCACATCGATCCACAACACCCACCCGCCATAGCCCCGCTTTCTTGGGCGATGCCGGGCCGCCCTGTCCTAGAAATCCAAATCTCCCACCCCAGCGAATACTCTTCTTGGACGCGCTGGGTGCGCCAGTTCGACCCCTCGCTGCGCCTCTACAACAGCGACCTCATGCTCGCTTCCAAATACTGCTGGCAGCGCAACATTTTCCCGCTCGCCCGCGTCGACGTCGAAATCGACGCCGCAAGCCGCGTCCTCGCCCTCGAATGCCGCGACACCGAATGGGCCCTCGACTACGAACTCCCTCCGCTGGAAATCCTGCGCATCCGCCTCGGCGGACACCGCCGCATCGATCCCACGCACGGCGCCGCTTTCGGACAAGGCGCCTCGCTCGAAATCGAAGTCGCCGGCCGCGAATTCGAGCTCGACGAATCCGGCGAGCCCGCCGCCGTCGCCTTCCAGCACCTGCTCGCCCGCCACGATCCCGACCTCATCCTCAGCGACTGGGGCGACGCCACCATCCTCCCGCGCCTCATCGAACAGGCCGCGCGCCTGCGCCTGCCCCTCACGCTCAATCGCGATCCCGACGCCGCCGTCCACCAAAGCCGCGCCCGCAGCTTCATGAGCTACGGCCGCATCCTGTTCAAAAACAGCGCCATCACCCTCTGCGGCCGCCTCCACGTCGACACCCAGAATTCCTTCATCGCCGATAAATGCGATCTCTCCGGACTCTGGGAACTCGCCCGCGTCACCAAGCTCCCCGTGCAATATTGCTCCCGCACCTCCACCGGCACCGGCATCTCCTACATGCAGATGGAACTCGCCTGGCGCGACGGCGTCCTCATCCCCGAACAAAAAGCCGAGCCCGAGGATCCCAAGCCCCCCGACGAACTCCTGCTCGCCGACCGTGGCGGCCTGGTCTTCACTCCCAAAATCGGTTTCCATGCCAACGTCGCCGAACTCGATTTCGTCAGCGAATATCCCAGCATCATGGCGCGTTTCAACATCTCCCCCGAAACCATCAACTGCCCCTGCTGCCCCGACGCCCCCCGCGTCCCCGAACTCGGCTACCGCGTCTGCCAAAAACGCCGCGGCATCACCAGCCGCGTCGTCGAGCGCCTCATCGCCAAGCGCACTGAACTGAAACAGCGCCTGCACGATTCCGAAAAAGAGCACGCCGCGCGCTTCAAACTCCAGCGCGACGCCCTCAAATGGCTCCTGGTCTGCTGCTTCGGCTATACCGGCTACAAAAACGCCCGCTTCGGAAAAATCGAGGCCCACGAAGCCATCAACGCCGTCGCCCGCGAAACTCTCCTCGTCGCCAAGGAACTCGCCGAGGACCGCGGCTACGAAATCCTCCACGCCCTGGTCGACTCGCTCTACGTCCGCAAACCCGGAGCCACGCGCGACGATTTTGAATCCCTCACCGAGGAAATCGCCGCGCGCACCGGCCTCCCGCTCGCCATCGAAGCCGTCTACCGTTACGTCGTCTTCCTCCCCTCGCGCCAGTTCGCCGACGTCCCCGTCCCCAACCGCTTCTTCGCCGTCGCCGAAGACGGCGCCCTGAAAGTCCGCGGCCTCGAACTCCGCCGCCATGACACTCCGCCCCTCATCGCCCGCATGCAGCAGGAAGCCCTCGACATCGTCGCCGAAGCCCGCGATTTCCCCGGCTACGCCGCCAAACTCGAAGAAGCCCGCGAACTCCTCCGCCGCTACGAGGAATCCATCGCCGACGGCAGCGTCGCCATCGAGGACCTGATCGTCAGCAAGCGCCTCACCCGCGAGCCCCGCGAATACAGCAAAGCCAACCAAACCGCCATCGCCGCCCAACAATTGCTCGGCAGCGGCGTCCGCCTCCGCCCCGGCCAGACCGTCGAATACATCATCACCGACGCCCGCAACCGCGTCCCCAACGACCGCGTCCGCGCCTACGCCCTCTGGGACGGCTGGTTCGGCTACGACCGCCGCAAATACACCGAACTCCTCCGCGACGCCTTCCAGCCCCTCGCCCTCTGCTGCACTTCCAACAAAGAACCCATCCCCAAATAGCACCGCGAAGGTATGGTAGCGCCGGCGTCCCGCCGGCGTTTTTCCGCCCTTTCAGCAAAGCAAAAAAACCGCCGGCGACCGCAGTTAGAGTATCAAGCCGCTGTTTCACGAATTGGTTTTGTGGGTCGCGGCTTCAGCCGCGACAACAAAACGCGAAGGAAAATGGGCTTTAGCCCCTGGCTGGTTTTCGAGTCTGAGTGCCAACTGCTTGCAAAGATAAATTCAAATTGCTCGCCCCCCCCAACCCCCCAAAAAGTCCAGCCCCACCCCCTGTCCCTTTTCTGCTCTTTTGGACACCTGTTTCGGCACGAAAAACATCCGATAATCGCATCTAACCATCTAAGAACCTATGGGAGAAGCCGAAGCGTTATCGCTGGCCAGGCGGGCCGCACGCAGTGTGTGGGTCGTCGCCTCCGCTTGCGTCGCCTTCATCGCACTCGGCCACTTCCTGCGCCAGCTCAACATCGTTCTCAATCCGCTCGCCTGGTCCGCCGCCGAAATTATCGCCGCACTGCTCTGCTTCACCATCGCCGCAAACGTCCTGGTTCGCGATCACGGCACCGGAAACCGCGTCTCGCTCCTGCTCGGCCTCACCTTCGGCATCACCGGCATCATCCATCTGGGCGCGATCTTCGAGTTCTACCACGCCTTCGCCATCACCGCCGATCAGCTTCGCATCCCGCTCTCCTGGATGATGGGCCAGACTCTTCTCGGCCTGCTTTTTCTCGCCGCCTACGCCATCGACAAACATCTCCCCTGGCCGCGCGGCCCCAAAAAAAATATCCTGGCCGTACTCTCCACGATCGTCGCCACTCTCTGCCTGATCACCATCGTCATCCTGATCTTTCCCGGGCGAGCCCACGATTCGCCCGCACAGCGCCATCCCGCGCGTCTGGGACCTGCTTCCCGCCGCTGTCTTTCTCGCCGCCGCCTTCGTCCTGAGCCGCAAGACCGACAGCCCCCGCCTCGCCTTTGACGCCGTCCTGGTCTGGGTCGCCGGACTCAACGCCGCCGGACACCTGATCGCCTCGCAATCCGCGCACCTGCTGGACGCCCCCGCCGGCGGCGCCGTCCTGCTCAACACCCTCAGCTACCTGATCCTCCTCGTCGCCACGCTCGTCGACAACGTGCAAATCTTCCGCCAGGTCCGCATCCTCGCCATCAGCGACAGCCTCACCGGCCTCGCCAATTACCGCCGCCTGGTCGACGTCCTGCAATCCGAACTCGAACGCTCCGGCCGCACCAACCGTTCCTTCTCCGTCCTCCTCATGGACCTCGACGGCCTCAAGCGCATCAACGACCGCTACGGCCACCTCTCCGGCAGCCAGGCCCTCTGCCGCGTCTCTTCCATCCTCCGCCTCAATTGCCGCTCCATCGACACCGCCGCCCGCTACGGCGGCGACGAATTCGCCCTCGTCCTCCCCGAAACAAAAGAATTCGCCGCCCAGCAAGTCGCCGACCGCATCCGCCACTGCCTCTCCGCCGAACAGGAAGCCCCCCGCCTCAGCCTCAGCATCGGCATCGCCACCTTCCCCCAATGCGGCAACACCGTCCAGCACCTCCTCGAATACGCCGACCGCGCCCTCTACGAAATGAAAAGCGAATCCAAGTCCCGCAGCCCCCAAAATCACGGCCGCTAACAATTAAGGAAACAAAAATTCAGTAACCAAGGAAGGAACATTCCGTGGTGGCACAGGCTTCTGCCTGTGCCGTTCAAATGGGAAAGCAGGCAACGTTCGCACGAACCAAAGCCCGCCCTCAAAGACCTTCAATCAGCCTCGACCCCACGCAAAAAATCATAATCCCCGGTCGGCGATACCCGCACGTTTCGCACCCTCTCCCGGTGCACGCAAATATTGTCCTGATACCACAGACTCACGTACGGCGCGTCTTCCGCCACCTCTTTCTGAATTTCGCTAAAAAGCTTCCTGCGTTTCTCCACATCCGTCTCGTTCCGCGCCCGGTCCATCAGCGCATCCAGCCCCGCGTTCCGGTACCGCCCGCGATTTGCCCCCAGCGGCGGAATCCTCTTCGAGCTGAACACAAACTCGAAAAACTCCGGATCGCTGTTCACCCCGATCCACTTCAGCGTCGACATCTGAAAACTTCCGCGCGTCAGATCCGAAAACAAAGTCGCAATCTCCATCGGTTTCAATTCCAGGTCCACGCCCACCGCGCGCCATTGCTCCTGCAGCGCCGTGCCCAGAAGCCGCGTCGATTCCTCCGTCGAGGTTTTCATCGTCACGCTTCGAATCTCATCCCGCCCTGCTGACGCGACGCGCGGATATCCCGCCGCATCCAACAACTCCTCGCCCGCGCGGATCGTACCCGAAATGCTCGATGCCCGGCTGGTACGCCCAGGTGTTCGGCGGCAGCGGCCCGTCCGCCTCCCGCGCCTGCCCCCGCAGCAGGTACCGGATAATTTCCTGCCGGTTCGTGGCCAGCGCCAGCGCCTGCCGCACCTCGCGCTTGGCCAGCGCCGGATCGTCAAAATTAAAAACAATGTACGAATAATTATTCCCCGGCTGCTCGGTCACCTCGATCCCTGGCTGCGATTGCAATACCGGAATCATGTCCGGCGTCAGCGAAGTCAGCTCCAGATCCGCCGTCCCCTTGCGCAACTCCAGCGCGCGCACAATCGCCTCCGGCACCACGCGAAAATTCACCCGCGATAATTTCGCCGGCTCGCGAAAATAATCGTCGTTCCTCTCCACCATCACGTGATCGTCCTGCCGCGCGTTCACAAACCGGAACGGCCCCGTCCCCACGGGATGACTCGCAAATTCACTCCCCGAACCCGCCGGCACGATCCCGATCGCAGGCCGGCAAATATCCAACAAAAATCCGCCGTCCGCCTCGCTCATGTGAAAAATCACCGTCGCCGGATCGGGCGTCTCGATCGATTTAATCAGCACGTACGCCCCGCGCTTGGGCGAAGTCACGCTCCGGTTCAGAATCGAATCAAACGTATACTTCACATCCGCCGAAGTAAGCACCCGCCCATCGTGAAATTTCACGCCCGGCCGCAAATGAAACACATACGTCAACGCATCCGGCGTCTCCCACCGCTCCGCCAAATCCCCATGCGGAATCCTGCTGCTCATCCAGTTCCACCAGGCTATCGAACAGCAGCCCGTCAATCCTTCCGATTGCCCGTCCGTCCCGATCCGCGGATCCAGATTCGTCGGCATCGACTCAATCAAAAAAGTAACCACCCCAGGCTGCGTCGCAACCCCGCGCGAGCAGGAGGAAAGCGCAATATCAAGAGAAGGAAAGTAAAGGAAAGCAAGGAAGGAAAAGAAGTGAAGGAAAAAGCAACGTAAAAGGTGGATCGTCGCCCGATGGCCCGGCCGTCTGCGATAAAAGGGGATTGAGGAAGCAACAGAAGCAAGGGAATCAATGGCAGGAAAGAAAGAAAAGCAAGGAAGGGAAGTTGAAAATCTGTGGAAAAAGCTTCAGAGAACAAGTAGAAGAAACCTCGCCTCGAAGCCCGAATCCGCGCGTTCGAAATTTCCGATTTTCCACTTTCTTTACTTCCTCCTCCTCCCCCCTCACCCCGCATAACACACCTTGCCCAGCACCACCGCCCTCTTCGCCCCCGTTACTCCCGGCACATTCCCGGCCCGCCGCCGCAGCGTTTGATACGCCAGCACCGCAAACGCAAACGCTTCCTTCGCGTCCCCGGAACTCCGAATTCGCCCGATTCGCGCACCCGCACTCCACGCAACCCCGATTCGCAATCTGCGCCATCAGCAGCGGATTGCGCGCGCCTCCCCCGGAAACAATCAATTCGGAAATCTTCGCCCTCGGCGACACAAACCGATGCACCGCATCCAGAATCGACAGCGCCGTGAAAATAGTCGCCGTCCGCACCAGGTCTTCCGCCTTCGCGCCTCGCGCCTCCCGGTGAGCCAGTAACGCGCCCACAAATTTCTCCCCGTACTGCTCGCGTCCCGCCGTCTTCGGCGGTCCCTTCTTCAAAAAAGGATCGCGCAGCAATTGTTCCAGCAGCCCGGGCAGCAGCGTCTCCGCGCCGCGCCATCTCCGCATTGCGGTCAAATGTTTTCTGGCCTTGCGTGAACCGCCGCACCAGCGCGTCCATCACCATGTTCCCCGGTCCGGTATCGAACGCAAACACATCCTCAATCCCCGCGCCCGCCGGAATCGCCGTAATATTAGCGATCCCCCCGATGTTTAACGCCGCGCGCCCCACTCGCCCGTTGCGATACATCAAATAATCCACAAACGGCACCAGCGGCGCCCCTTGCCCGCCCGCCGCCATATCCGCCGGACGAAAATCCCCCACCGTCGTAATTCCCGTCAACCCCCGCAATCACCGAGGGCTCCCCAATCTGCAAGGTCGACGCCACGCGCTCGCCGCAAAATCGCGCCGCAATCCCCTGATGAAACACCGTCTGTCCGTGCGACCCAATCACCTCGACGCGCCCCGGCGAAACTCGAAATTTCCGCAACGCCGCCAGCGCCGCCTCCCCAAATATCTTCCCCAGCAGAAAATTCAGTTGGCTGATCTCCCCCGTCGTCACCGCGCGCCCTTCCCCCACCCGCAAAATCGCCTCGCGCACCCGCGAAGAAAAGGGAATCGCCGCAAAATTCTCCAGCACCACCCGCCGCCCCGAAACCCGCACCAGCGCCACATCGATCCCATCCGCCGAAGTGCCGGACATGATCCCCAGCGCCAGAACGCCTTTTTTACCAGCATTCTTCATAAAATCTGCTTCTTCATCTCCGCCAGCAAATTCAGCGCATCAATCGGCTTCATATTATCCAGGTCCGCCTCGCGCAGCGCCTCCAGCACCTTGCGATCCAGCGGCGTGAACAGCGCCTGCTGCTCCGGCGGCGTTTCTCCCGGAGCCGCAACGCCCGGCGTCAGCCGCTCGCTCAACTGATGCTCCGCCTGCTCATGCCTCTCGAGCACCTCGCGCGCCCGCGCGATCACGCCCGCGGGCAGCCCCGCCATCCGCGCCACCTCAATCCCATAACTCTTGTCCGCGCTTCCCGTCTCCACGCGCTTCAAAAATACAATCCCCGTCGACGTCTCCCGCGCCGACACATGCACATTCTTGATCCCTGGCAGCAGGTCCGCAAGCTCGGTCAACTCGTGATAGTGCGTGGCAAACAACGTCCGCGATTTCGTTTCGCTCGAAAGATGTTCCACCACCGCCCACGCGATGGACAGCCCGTCGAACGTCGCCGTCCCGCGCCCCACTTCATCCAGCAGCACCAGGCTTGCGGGCGTCGCCGTGTTCAATATCGCCGCGACCTCCGTCATCTCCACCAGGAACGTCGACCGCCCACGCGCCAGATTATCCGACGCCCCGATGCGCGTAAAAATCCGGTCGCTCACCGGCAGCCGCGCCTGGCTGGCTGGCACGAACGATCCCATCTGCGCCATCAGCACAATCAACGCCGCCTGCCGCAAGTAAGTGGACTTGCCGCCCATGTTCGGCCCGGTGATCAGCAAAATCTGCTGCCCCGCGTCATCCAGATACAAATCGTTGGGCACAAACCGCTCACCGCGCTGCTGCAAGCAGCTGCTCGATCACCGGATGCCGCCCCGCGACGATCATCATCTGGTTGTCGTTCGCGAATTCCGGCCGCACGTAATTCCGCGAAGCCGCCAGCCGCGCAAAATTTCCCAGCACGTCCAGTTGCGCCACCGCCGACGCCGTTCGCCGCAACCGCGCCGCCTGCTCCCCGATCCACATCCGCAGTTCCGCGAACAGCCGCCGCTCGATTTCCGCGATTTTTTCGTCCGCGTCGAGCACCTGACGCTCGTACTCCCGCAATTCCGGCGCCGTGAACCGCTCCGCGTTCACCAGCGTCTGCTTGCGCTCAAAATCCGCCGGCACCAGATGCAAATTGGGTTTTGTCACCTCGATGTAGTACCCGAACACTTGATTAAACCGAATCTTCAGCGAACCAATCCCCGTGCGCTTGCGTTCGCGCTCTTCCATCGCCGCGATAATCTGCTTGCTGTGCTGCGAAAGGTCGCGCAGCCGGTCCAGTTCCTCGTGATACCCCCGCCGGATCACTCCCGGATCCGAAGCCAGCGCCGGAGGATCGTCCGCCAGCGCCGCTTCAATCCGTTCCCGCACGTCGGTGAGCGCGTCCATCTGCTCGTGCAGCGCCGCAAGCCGCGCCGAAGTGCAATTCTCCAGATACTTCCGCACCAGCGGAATCCGCGTCAGCGACTGCCGCAATCCCAGCAAATCCCGCGGCGAAGCCACGCCCAGCGTCACGCGCCCCGCGAGCCGTTCCAAATCCTGCACGCCGGAAAGGTTGTGACGGATCTCCTCGCGCAGCACCGTGTGCGTTTTCAATTCTTCCACCGCCGCAAGCCGCGCATCAATCTCCTCGCGATTCACCTGCGGCCGCAAAATCCACTGCCGCAGCAGCCGCGCCCCCATCCCCGTCGCCGTCTCGTCCAGCGCCGTAAGCAGCGTCGGAGCATTCCCGCGCCCCGCATCCTCGGCAAAAATCGGCGCCACCAGCTCCAGGTTCCGCACCGTCACCGCGTCCAGCACCAGCGCGTCCGCCTGCTCGTAATACCGCACGCGGTCCATGTGCCCCAGCGCCGTTTCAAAATGGTTGCTGTTTTCCGGCCCTTTCGCCGAAGTCTCGCGCAAATAGTGCACCAGCGCTCCCGCCGCCGACACCGCCTGCGGATGCCCCGCAAGCCCAAACCCGTCAAGCGTCGCCACCCCAAACTGTTCGCGCAACATCCGCTCGGCGTAGTCCGCGCGAAACACCCACTCCTCGATCCGCGTCTCCACCGCGTCGCGCATCTCCCCGCGCGCTCCTAAAGCATGCCCGCCATCCGCGTCGCCCCGCGCCGCCGGAGAAAAGTCCCGCCTGTCGCGGCAGCAGAATTTCCCGCGGCTTCACCCGCTGCAATTCATCCCGCAATTTCTCTTCCGCGTCCGCCCCGCTGAATTCCGTGACCAGAAATTCACCCGTGGTCACGTCAGCATACGCCAGCCCTACCGGCGTCCCCGACGCCCCCCGCGCCAGCGCCGCCAGATAACTGTTTTCCTTCGGCTCGAGAACATTGGTGCTGGTCACCGTCCCAGGCGTGATCACCCGCACCACTTCGCGCCGCACCAGTTTTTTCCCCGGCCCCGGCAATTCCATCTGGTCGCAAACCGCGATCTTGTATCCCGCGCGCAGCAGTCTTGCGATATACCCCTCGGCCGCATGGTAGGGAACTCCGCACATCGGCACCGGCTCGCCCTTCTCCCGATTCCGCGATGTCAGCGTGATGGATAGTTCGCGCGACGCCGCAATCGCATCCTCATAAAATAATTCGTAAAAATCGCCCAGGCGGAACAACACCAGCGCGTGCGGATAACGCGTCTTGATCCCTTGATATTGCCGCATCAGCGGCGTGGCTGGTTCACTCATGCAGTTTTGCAGCGCACTATTCACGCGCCGATCTTGTCTTTTTCCTTAGGGTCCCGGCAGATGCGCCGCGTGAAGTCCGCGCAACGAAAACCCGCCGCGCGGCTACAGAAAGTTTATACCCCGTACTCTTCGCTCCTGTCGAGCGACCCGCAAAAAGAGAGGTTAAGGAAACAGAGGAAATAGAGGAAGCAAAGGAATAAAACTCCCCCCCGCGCTCCCCGCCGCGGCACTGCTTTTCCGTTCCTTTAGTTCCTCCACCTCCTTTACTTCCTTTACCTCCCGATATTTCCCTCCCAAAAAAATCGCGTAAACCTGCATTCTCTCCTTGACAAAATTTTCAACACCGTTTACCTAGTGGTCTGGAGTATTTTTGCGTGGCCATGAGCGAATCTGAAGAGCTGGAGCCTTTCCCTAGTAGCAAGCGATTGGTGTCCCGGCGTTTCCAGTCGGCCCGGCCCTCAGGTCTGGCCCGCTTGGACCGCCCCATTTGGACACGGAGCCGCATCGACCTCGGGTAGCCGGGAATTTCCCCCATCCCGCGGCCGGGCGGCGCCCTGCTGGCGGGTTTCAAGCCTCCGGGTTTCAATCATCAATAGAGATACCGTGAACTGTTGGCGTTTCCGTGCCCCGGTGCGTTTCCCGGCTTGGAATACTCGGCCTGTGTCTCCATATTTGAAATTTCTGTTTGACCCCGCGGCCAGCACCCTGAACCCGCCGCGCGAAGGGAGGCGAAATGCTGCACGCAACCGATCTGTTGGGCGGGGAAGCCTACGACCGCGACGGCCATTTCGTCGGCCACGTCACCGAACTTTTCATCGAGCCCGCCGACCAGCCCAACCGCGTCGCCCGCGTTCTCCTCGGCCGCGGCAAATACCTTCCGTTCGTCGCGCGCTACGATACTCTCGCTTTTGTCGCCCCCGGCGTCATTCGCCTCAACGTCCTCGAAAAGCAGCTCGAACATTACGAACCCAACGAGGGCTGGCTCTCCCTGCGCAAGGATCTGCTCGACCAGCAGATCATCGACACCAGCGGCCGCAAAGTCGTCCGCGTAAATGACATCGATCTCTCCGAGCACCGCACCAACGGCAACGTCGAACTCCGCGTCACACAAGTCGACGTCGGCCTCACCGGCGCCGCCCGCCGCCTGCTCCACGGCATCGCTTCGCCCAATCTGGTGCGCAGCCTGGCCACCAAGCTTCCCACTCGCGTCATTCCCTGGGAATTCGTCAACCTGATCGAGCCCGACCCCCTGCGCCGCGTCAAGCTCCGCATCACGCACCAGAAACTCGAGCGCATGCATCCCGGCCGACCTGGCCGACATCATGGAAGATCTTTCCCCGGTCCAGCGCCAGTCCATCATCGCTTCCCTCGACGAAGAAACCGCCGCCGAGGCCCTGGCCGAACTCGACAAGCGCCTCACCACCCAGATCGTCGAAGGCCTCAATCCGGAAAAGGCCGCCGACATCCTCGAGGAAATGGACCCCGACCAGGCCGCCGACGTTCTCGCCGACCTTACTCCCGAAAGCTCGCGCGAAGTCCTGCGCGAAATGCCCGGCGAGGAAGCCCGCGAAGTCCGCGAACTCCTCAAATTTGACGAAAATTCCGCCGGCGGCATGATGAACACCGATTTTATTTTCGTCGGCGAAAAAGCCACCCGCGACGAAGTCGTCGACTGGATCCACGAAAAAGACGTCAACCTCGAGCAGCTCGACACCGTTTTCCTGATCAACGAAGACGCCAAATTTTCCGGCGCCGTCGCCGTCGGACGCCTGCTCTTCGCCCCCTCCAACGAACCCATGGAGGCCCTGAAATCCGAACCCTTGCTCAGCGTCCCGCCCGACGCCGAAGAAAAGGAAATCTTCGAAATTTTCGACAAATACAACCTGCACAGCCTGGCCGTAGTCGACCAAGACGGTCGTCCCATGGGAGCCATCGAAGTCGATGACGTTGTCTCGCGCCTGCGCCATCGCTAGTAGAAGATGTAATGCGCCATGAGCGAAGTCCGTCTCGTGCGTCGCGGCCTTAGCCGCGACATCAAACCAAGAAACAAAAAGCGGCTTTAGCCGCTGGCGCATTTCGCAACCCGCGCCGCACCAGGCAATCCGATTGAAATAAACGCGGGCCGCACCTCCAACCCGCCAAGACGGGTGCGGGCTCTACTTGGAACCCGCCATGGAAAGGTCCAGAACGTGGCTGTACTCGGCAAACCCGAACAAGAAAAACAGCCGGCGGAGCCGCAGGCTCCCGTCGTTCGCTGGAAGCTCATCCCGGGTTGGGTCGAGCCTTGGCGCGAGCGCCTGTCCGACTTCAACAAGCGCACCCGCTTCTGGCGCCGCCGCCTGCTCTTGTTTCTCGCCGTCGTCGGCCCCGGCGTCATCACCTCCAATGTCGATAACGACGCCGGCGGCATCTCCGTCTACGCCCAGGCCGGAGCCATGTACGGCTACGCCTTGCTCTGGTCGCTCATCCCCATGACCATCGCCCTCTACGTCACCGAGGAAATGTGCGCCCGCATGGGCGTGGTCACCGGCAAGGGCCTTTCCGACCTGATTCGCGAGGAGTTCGGTTTTCGCCCCACGTTCTTCGTCATTCTCGCCGGCTTGGTCGTTGACATGGGAAACGTCGCCGCCGAATTTGCCGGCGTCGCCGCCTCCATGCAGATTTTCGGAATCTCCAAATACATTTCCGTGCCCCTGGCTGCTATCGCCGTTTGGCTTCTGGTGCTGCGCGGCACTTCCAGGCAGGTCGAAAAAATATTTCTCGCCGCCTGCGTGCTCTATCTCTCCTATGTTGCTTCAGCGTTCCTTGCCAAACCCGATTGGCTGGCGGCCGCTCACGATACCGTGATTCCAACCTTGCACATGGATGGCGGCTATTTGCTCATGCTGACCGCCCTGATCGGCACGACCATCGCCCCTTGGCAATTTTTCTACCTGCAGGCCGGCTTCGTCGAAAAGCGCGTCCTGCGCCCGCCAGTACAAGCAGGCCCGTGCCGACGTCCTGGTCGGCAGCATCAGTTGCATGGCCATCGTTTTCTTTATCATCGTCTGCACCGGCGCCACGCTCTACGTTTCCGGCCACCACGTCATCAACGACGCCGGAGACGCCGCCCAGGCCCTGGTTCCGCTCGCCGGAAAATGGGCTGGCATGCTTTTCGCCTTCGGTCTGCTGAACGCGTCCCTGTTCGCCGCTTCCATCCTCCCGCTCTCCACCGCCCACGTCATCTGCGAGGGCATGGGCTTTGAAGCTGGCATCGACAACAAGTTCAACGAGGCCCCCATCTTCTACAGCCTCTACACCGGAATGATCGTCGTCGGCGCCGCCGTCATCCTCATCCCGCGCGCCCCGCTCGAAAAAATTCTCATTCTTTCGCAAGTCGGCAACGGCGTCTGGCTCCCGGTCGTTCTCGTCTTCATGCTCCTGCTGGTCAACCGCCGCGACCTCATGGGCGACTACGTCAACAACCGCACCATGAACGTCGTCGGCTGGGTCACCGCCGCCGCCGTCATCATCCTCACCCTCGTCCTGGTCTACGTCACCATCCTCCACCCCAACGCTCTCCCCGGCGCCGGCTAGAACCCTTCTCTCAAATGAGATGAGAGCGGAGGAACAATACCTGCGGAGCTCCAAGGCTGATTCAAACCTTTTCCCTCCGGCGTCTAAAGCGGTGATGTCCGATTGATCCAATTCACGATCTTTCGACGCCGAAAAGTGCCACGCCTGTTTGATCCAAGACATTCTCTCCCGGCGCTGAAAGCGCCGATGGTGACCAGCCCGGGGCATCGCCCCGGGTTTCGCGCCCTATGGATTGTGTTGCGCCCTGAAAGGGCGCAGGGAGTCGCCGCCCCTTCAGACTTCGCATGAGAACTGCCCAACCTTTGTAAGGCGCCGTCTCAGCCGCTGGCGCCGCGCGTTCGCTCCGCTTCAAGGAAACAATTGTTCCAGAAAAAAATTCATGTAATCGAGCCTGCCTTCCCCCATATAACAAAGATGAACGCTTTCCTTTCGCACTCCGCTTCATCGAGGACAATTGGAACCTCGGCCGCGTCGGCAACGCCTCCACCGACGCCGTCGCCGGCTCGCTGTTCGGCATGTTCGATTTCGACGGCCGCCAGCACCGCGACCCCGATTCCAAACTCATCCTGGACCCGGTCTCCGGCCGCATTATTTCAGGTGACTCTGATCCCGAGTGAGTCCCGCTCTCAGAAAAACTTCCCGGCTCGCCAGTAGTTCCGTCCGGGCGAGCCGGATTTTTTTCAACCCTCCCGCAAATTTCCCGCGTGAACTTTTATTCTCCTCAATTTGACGCAACGGTTATCCCCGGTGTGTTGCGCGCTGTGATCCTGTATGTTAGCTTTTGTGAACTGTGGGCAATCGGCCTTCAATTCGCCGCTCGGAATTCGCGGGAATATTCGCGTGAACGTACCGGAATCCCTGAAACCCTCGAACCTCGCGGAAGAACGTCTGGTCCGCGAACTCGACGGTGACCGTCTCCCGCAGCACATCGCCGTCATCATGGACGGCAACGGCCGCTGGGCGCGCAAGCGCCACTTGCCCCGCGTCGCCGGACATCGCGCCGGCGTCCAGTCCGCCCGCACCATCATCGAAACCTGCGCGCGGCTCCACATCCCCGCGCTCACTCTCTACGCGTTTTCCATGGAAAATTGGCGCCGCCCCAAGGCCGAAATCGATTTCCTCATGCGCCTGCTTCGCGATTACCTCCGCCGCGAACTTCCCGTCATCCAGCGCAACAACATCCGCCTGCTGATCATCGGCCGCCCGGACCAGTTGCCAGAAGCCGTCCGCAACGATGTCGAGCGCGCCATGGCCCAGACCGCCGCCAACACCGGCATGAAACTCGCCGTGGCCCTGAACTACGGCGGCCGCGCCGAACTCGTCGACGCCTTCAACCGCATCCTCGACCACGCCCGCCACAACGGCCTCGCCAGCGCCGTCGTCGACGAAGACATGATTTCCCAAAATCTCTACACCGCCGGCCTGCCCGATCCCGACCTGCTCATCCGCACCAGCGGCGAAATGCGCGTCTCCAATTTCCTGCTCTGGCAAATCGCCTATGCCGAAATTTATGTCACCGAAACTCTCTGGCCCGATTTCACCCGCGCCCAGCTCTACGAGGCCCTGCTCGATTTCCAGAAGCGCGAACGCCGCTACGGCGGCCTCTCCGATTCGCGCCAGAAAATCACGGCCTGACCGTGCCGCTCCCTTGCGAAAAAAAGTTTCCTATCCCGGCACACCCCGATTTATTCTCAAACCTATTCCTCCCCATCTTGCGCGAAAGTAAACGCAGAATGGGTCCAAGTAGCACAGGCACTCTTACCTGTGTGCTTTTTGCAATCGACCCGAAACCGGTAGCATGCATTTGGCCCGCAAAATCGCGCACAAAAATCGGCCCGTGTCGCGAAAATCCGTGCCCCCATGGCAAGTTTTTTCTAAACGTTCCAAAGGCCGCGCAGCGCCCCGATTCACCCCGCTGCACGCCCATGCCCGGCACCAAGGAAGGAGCTCAATGATCTCCGGAACAAAACTGCGCGTCCTGACGGCCTCGATCCTCATCCCCTTGGTCGTCGCCGCCGTTTGGTGGGCGCCCACCTGGGTCGTCGCCGCCGTCGCCGCGCTGGTCGCCGTTGCGCGCCCTCACCGAATTTTTTGATATGGCCGCGCGCCTCGGATTTCAAGCCTATCGCTTCTGGACCTGCCTCGCCGCCCTCGGCATCCTGGCCGAGCAATGGACCGCCTCGCAGGCCGCCAGCATCACCAATCTCGGAGATCTGCTCTACCAGGCCCGCTCTCCGCACCTCTCGCTCGACCTGATCCTGTTCTTATTCCTGCTGGGCCTGGCCATCATCGTTCTCGGCAGCCGCCGCCCTCTGGCCGAATCCTTGTCCTCGGTCACCGTCAGCGTCGCGGGACTCTTGGTCATCGTCCTCCCGTTCAGCGCCGTCGTCCGCCTCCACGGCGTCGACGTCTCCGGCCCGCGCCTCCTGCTGTTCACCCTGGTCCTGGTTTGGGTCGGCGACACCGCCGCCTATTTCGCCGGACGCGGTTTTGGCCGCATGAAACTATGCTCCCCAGCTCAGCCCCAACAAAACTTGGGAAGGCGCCATCGCCAATCTGCTCGCCGCCTTGCTCGTCGGCGCACTGTTTCGGTTACTGGACGCGCATCCAGCCCGCGCACATGCTGGCCATGGCGGCTCTCGGCAGCGTGGCCGGCCAAATCGGCGATCTGTTCAAATCCGCCTTCAAGCGCAGCGCAGGCGTCAAGGATTCCGGCACAATCATCCCGGGACACGGCGGAATCTACGACCGCATCGACGCCCTGATCTTCGCCGCCCCCGCAGTCTGGTACTATTTCGAGTGGGTCGTAGTTCGAAAGTTTTGAGGTTGCACAGGTGTGACGGGCGCTACATGATCCGAAAGCGGAAAAAGGATTTAATTGTAGCCCGGGGCAAATAAGTTCCGGCTGCGTGGTGCAGCCCATTAGAATTGTGCGTGAAATTTTCCGAATCTTTGTAGGCGCGCGGCTTCAGCAGCGCCGTAAAGTGCGCAAGTTCAAAGCGGCTTTAGCCGCTGGCAATGCAAAATTGGAGCGCCCAGCTTGAAACAAATTTCCATCCTCGGCTCCACGGGCTCGATCGGCAAGCAAACCCTCGCCGTCATCGAATCCATGCCCGACCGCTTCTCCGTCGTGGCCCTGGCCGCCGGAAACAATCTCGACGAATTGACGCGCCAGATCGCGCGCCACCGCCCCGAACTCGTCTCCGTGGCCACCGCCACTCTTGCCACGGATCTCGCCGCGCGCCTCCGCGCCGCCAGGCCTCGAAAAATTGCCCGAAATCCAGCACGGCCCCGCGGGCCTCATCGCCGTAGCCACGCATCCCGCCGCCGCCGTCCTGGTTTCCGCCGCCGTAGGCGTAGTCGGCCTCGAAGCCACCTACGCGGCCGTCAAAGCAGGGAAGCAGGTCGCCCTTTCCAATAAGGAAGTCCTGGTCGCCGCCGGCGAACTCGTCATGGCCGCCGCGCGCGAGGCTAACGTCGAACTGCTCCCCGTCGATAGCGAGCACAACGCCATCCACCAATGCCTGCGCGCCGGCCGCCCCGCCGAAGTCAAGCGCCTGATCCTCACCGCTTCCGGCGGCCCGTTCCGCAAAACTCCTCTCGCCGAAATGGCCGCGGCCACGCCCGAGCAGGCCCTCGCCCATCCCAACTGGCGCATGGGAAAACGCATCACCATCGATTCCGCTACGCTCGTCAACAAAGGCTTTGAAGTCATCGAAGCCCACTGGCTTTTCGACATGCGCCCCGACCAGATCGACGTCGTCATCCACCCGCAATCCACCGTGCACTCCATGGTCGAATACGTGGATGGGTCCATCTTGGCGCAACTCGGCCCACCGGATATGCGCATGCCCATCCAATATGCGCTAACCTACCCGGAGCGGGCCGCATCTAAGGATATAGCCTTGGACTTGGCCAAATTGCGCCGCCTCGATTTCGCGAACGTCTCGACGCGGCGTTTTCCGTGCCTGCGCCTGGCCCGCGAAGCGCTGAAAAAGAAGGGCGCGTATCCCTGCGCTTTCAACGCCGCCGATGAAGTGGCCGTCGAAGCTTTTCTCGACCGCCGCATGCCTTTCCCGGGCATCGCCGAAGTGATCGAGCGCGTCCTGGCGCGCACGCCGCGCATAAAATTGGCGGCGATCGCCGACGTCCTCGCCGCCGACGCCGAAGCCCGCCGAATGGCCCGCGAAGAAATCGCCAAGTTTCCGGCCAAAGCGGCAGCAGTGTAATCGCCGTGGCGATGGTTTTGAGAGTGCGAGATACTTGCACTCAACGTTCCGCGAAGAGCAGGAGCCGATATCTGTGAATCTTTGTGGGTCGCGGCTTCAGCCGCGACATAATAGATTCAACAAAAGGGGCTTTAGCCCCTGGCGCATTTCGCATTAGCTTGAGCCCTTAGGAGAAGAACGTGTCGGATTTTCTAGTCATGGCTGGCTCCGTAGCAATCGTCCTCGGCGTCATGGTCCTCGTCCACGAATGGGGACATTTCATCGTCGCCAAATCCTTCGGCGTCCGCGTCGAAATTTTCTCCATCGGCTTCGGCCCCCGCCTCTGGGGCTGGAAGCGCGGCGACACCGACTACCGCATCAGCGGCCTCCCCCTGGGCGGCTACGTCAAAATGGCCGGCGATAATCCGCTGGAAGACCGCAAAGGCGATCCCGACGAATTCCTCTCCAAGCCCCGCTGGCAGCGCGTCCTGATCGCCCTCGCCGGCCCCACCATGAACATCGTCTTGTCCGTTCTCCTGGTCGCCGGAATCTACATGCGCGGCAGCAAGCAGCCCGCCTTCCTTGACCGCACCATGGTCCTCGCCGGAGTCCTGGAAAATTCCTCCGCGCAAAAAGCGGGACTCGCCCCCGGTGACCACATCGTCGAAGTCAACGGCGTCAGCGATCCCACCTGGGATCGCGCCCAGCTCGAATTGATGTCCACCTTCCCGGCCACACCATTTCTCTTGTCGTGGACCGCAACGGCCAGAAAATTTCCACCTCCGTCGCCGCCAGTCCCTCGGTCGAGGACGTTTTCGGTTATCCCACCGACCGCCTCCTGATCGCCGCCGTCAGCCCCGGCACTCCCGCTGACCGCAGCGGCCTGCAGGCCGGCGATGAAATCCTGAAAGTCAACGGGACCACTCTCGCCAACGGCGCCGAATTTCCTCCCATCGTCGAAAAAACTCAGGGCGCCCCCCTCGATCTCGAAGTCCAGCGCGGCGACCGTACCTTGCACCTCACCGTCCGCCCCGCCGACGTCAGCACCGGGAGCGGCCAGCCGCGTTGGCAAATCGGCGTCATGCGCACCGGAGAACTGGTCGACCGCCGCCTCTCCTTCGGCCCCGCCATCGTCGAATCCGTCGGCATGAACGCCCTCATGGCCCGTCAAATTGTCTTCGTCGTCGTCGAACTCTTCCGCGGCCACATGTCCCTGAAACAACTCGAAGGCCCGCTCGGCATCGCCAAGGAATCCGGCCGCGCCGCCCGCCAGGGAATCGCCGAACTCCTTTCCCTCATGGCCATGATCGGCGTCAACCTCGCCGTCCTGAATCTCTTGCCCATCCCGCCCCTCGACGGCGGCCACATCCTGATGCTCTTCATCGAAGGCACCATGCGCCGCGACCTCAGCGTCCGCGTTAAAGAGCGCTTCGTCACCGTCAGCATGGTCTTCCTGTTGCTCGTCTTCGCCATCGTTATGTACAATGACGTTTTGCGCCTGATCCCGCACAGGTAGCGCCGTATGTAGCACAGCCACTCCTGTCTGTGTTCCTTTCGCAATCGAAGCTGACGGATCCAGCCGCACGTGACGCGCCAACAAGCATCAGCGCAGCAGGGAATTACGGTCTTGCATGCGAGTTTCCCGCCGCAAAAAATCCTAGTCGCTCCTTGTGCGGCAGCGCCTTCAGCCGCCCACCGGCGTAAGTAGGACAGGCTTCAGCCTGTCGCTTTTCTCCGGTCCCGAGAAAAATGAATCTCGCGATCTCAGAAAAGTTCCCGTAGAAGCGGCTAAATCCTTGTAGGGCAGGGCTTCAGCTGTGCCATTAAGAATGAAAAAAAGCGGCTTCAGCCGCTGGCGGATTTGAATTTAAAAAATACAACGCACTCTTCTAGCGCATCAAAACATCAACCATGCCCACCACCGCACATCGAGTCTCCGCCGGCGAACGCATCAACGCCCACGACCGCCCCGGCCGCCTCCAGGAAGCCCTGGAAAAACGCGGCGTCCGCCTCACCCGCCAGCGTAAAATCCTCCTCTCCGTGATGGACAGCGCCGAGCGCCACCTCGACGCCGGAGCCATCCTCGAACGCGCCCAGAAACTCGACCCCCGCGTCCACAAAGTCACCGTCTACCGCACCCTCGATCTCCTGAAACGCAACGGCCTCATCGACGAACTCGACCTGCTCCACCTCCGCGGCGACCAGCACTTCTACGAAAGCCACGGCCCCCGCGACCACATCCACGTCGCCTGCCTGAAATGCGGCAAAGTCCGCGAATTCGAGTCCGAACTCTACGAAAAATTAAAAAAACAAATCGAAAAAGACTGCAACATCGAAATCACCCTCTCCCGCACAGAAATCGGCGGCTATTGCGAAAAATGCAGAAAACCGTGAATTTAAAGATGAGAATGAAGCCAAGAAATCAGAGGCATTCACTGAATAGCGGAAAATGACACAAGAAGCACCCCTATGGCAGCACCCGGACGTTGGATTCCGTCTGGCCTGATTTTCGCATTCCGATAACCCCTGTCGGGGCTTGGCACGCAGCGCGGATGGTGAATCATTCACTTTGATTGGGACACCGCCCCGACGATTGATTCACAGGCAGTGCAACAATAAATTCGCTTGGAGAGCAATCCGGTGGCCCCATACAATCTGGCCAGCAGATCTGGCTTGCACGTACATCGATTTTCTACTCCGCTTGAGGAGAGGTAAATGACACGAAACCTTCGGTTTCTTGCGGTTCTTCTTGTCGCGCTCCTTACTCTAGGCGCCAGAGCGACGTCCGCCCAGGTTGTGGATGCCCGGAAGGCCTTGGAGGCTGCTGCCAAGGCCATGGGCACTACGAACCTCAAGTCGATCTCATTCACCGCCGATGGCTTTTTATCCAAAGTGGGCGAGCAGTACGATCTGACGACGGACTGGCCGCATTTTGAGGTTTCCGACTTCACGCGCACGATCGACTTCGACGCCAAGTACATGCGCGTGGACTACAACCAAAAGCAGGGAAGCTACCCAACGAACGGCTACGCTCCAGTGCCGGAGACTCACGTCACAAACATTCTGAGCGGCAATTACGCATGGGACATGAAAGGTGATACCCCGGTGCCTTTCACGCGCCTGTATCTCGATGGCATGCCCTACGCCGACGTGCGCCAGCTCGAGATGGTGCTCTCTCCACACGGATTCATAAAGGCGGCGTTGGCCGCCTCTGATGCGACCGCCATCACCCAACCCATCGTGGGTCCATCGGACTTCGGCCTCTCGATGTTCGGCCAGTGGGTGACGATCGTCTCCTTCCACTATGGAAAGTACAGGGTCAACGGCACAATCAACGATAAGAATCTCGTCGAATTCACTGGCACCTGGATTGCCAACCCTGTCTATGGCGACATGCCCTATGAAATGCGCTACACACAATACAAGGATTACAACGGCGTGATGTTTCCAGGGTTAATCCATGTCCATCAGGGCGATCCCAGGATCAATACCGCCGAAAATTATTTTCAAGTCTACATAAAAGACGTTCAACCCAACGTGGTTGTGAATAAGATTCCGGTTCCGGACGTGGTGCGGACGACAAAGCTCGATCCCGTCAAGGTGGAAACGCAGAAGCTTGCCGACCATGTCTGGCTGATTGGCGGCGGGCCCATGAACAGCGTCCTGGTCGAGTTCAAGGACTTCGTTGCGGTCGTCGAAGCGCCGCAGAACGAGGCGCGCTCGCTGGCGGTCATCGACGAAGTTCATAAACTCGTCCCTAGTAAAATGATTCAGTATGTGGTCAATACAAATCACCACATGGCCTATGCCGGTGGTCTCCGCACGTATTTCTCCCAGGGAACCACGGTCGTAACCCACCAGACGAACCGAGACTACTATGTTGGAATCCTGTTCAGTCCGTTTCCAAGAACGCTGGACCCCGATCGGATGACGATATTTAACCCGATGTACATGATCAGCCGCCGGCCTCCTCCGATTGAGACGGTGGGCGGCACGACAATGATCGGCAAATACGTCGTCAGCGATGACGAGCGCCAGATGCAGATCTGGCATGTGCAGGACATGGCCTACGATGTGGGAGAGAGTTACCTCAAGATCCCCGGTCCATCGTTGGCCCGAGGCAATCATTCTGCTGACATGCTGATGGTCTATCTCCCGAAAGAGAAGATCCTGATAAACGCGGATCTCTATGTGCCGCCCGAACCGGGTGCAAAACCAGCTCCTCCGACTGCCGGCATGCGAACGCTGAATCTAAATATGAAGAAGCTGGAGCTCGATGTCGCTCAGCATGTCTCGATCGTGGGGCAGCGAGTCGGTTCAAACGACGAATTCGTCAAGCTTATCGGTAACGCTCGATAGAAGAATTTCCTTAGAGCTACGTCCATCCCCTGGCCGGAACGGCGTTCCCGCCAGGGATTCGGGAAAACTCCACGCCTACAGGCGGCGACACCGGCCGGCCTCCAATACAGAATTAACAGTGTAATCCGCATTTCCAGCAAGCCCGGCAGAATAGCAGAGGGTCGTTCGACTCAGGACCCGAGAAGCCG
Organism: Terriglobia bacterium; assembly: GCA_963779275.1. Classification (GTDB taxonomy): domain Bacteria; phylum Acidobacteriota; class Terriglobia; order Acidiferrales; family UBA7541; genus Palsa-360. The sequence continues at coordinate 259,451 of CAVZXL010000006.1, read as the reverse complement.
TTTTCTGGAATGTGGGATTCCCGTTTACTTCCCCGACTTCACTTCACCGCCTTGCTCCCCGCAAAATATTCCCTCGCCGTCGCAATATCCCTCCCAATCTGCTCTCGCAACTCCTCCGCCCCCGCAAACTTTCTTTCATCGCGGATCCGCGCGCAAAAACGCACTTCCATCCGCCCGCCCGTCACCATCTCCCCAAACTCAAACAAATGGCTCTCTACCGTCACTCCGCGCCCGTCAAACGTCGGCCGCGTCCCCACATTCGTTATCGAAAAATATTTCATTCCGCCCACCACCGATTCCGTCGCATACACCCCCAGCTTCGGCAGCAACTCCTGCTCAGGAACCAGATTCAGCGTAGGCACCAGAATCGTCCGCCCGCGCCCCGCACCCGCTAGGATCTCTCCCGTCAGCGAAAACGCCCGCCCCAGCAGCGAAAACGCCTCCCCCACATTCCCGCTCAAAATCGCATTCCGCACCGAAGTGCTCGACACCACGCGCCCCTCCACCTCCACCGGCGCCACAATCTCCACCGCAAACCCGTGCGTCTTCCCGTACTCGCCGAGCAATTTCACGTTCCCGGCCCCGCGGTACCCAAAACAAAAATTCTCTCCCACCAGAATCGTTCCGGCCGAAAGCCCCCGCACCAGAATCCGATCCATGAACTCCTCGGGCGAAACCTGCGACAGCACGCGATCGAACCGCAGCACCAGCGCCGCGTCCAGTCCCATTTCCTCCATCCCCGCCAACCTCTGCTCCATCGTCTGAATCATCGCTGGCGCAATTTCCGGCCGCAGCACGCGCAGCGGATGCGGATCGAACGTAATCGCCACCGAGCGCTGCCCGTTCGCACGCGCGCGTTCCACCAGCAGCTTCAGAATCTTCCGGTGACCCAGATGCAATCCGTCAAAATTTCCCACCGAAATCGCCGCGCGCGCGCCCGCCCCAAATCGCGCCGCCCACTCTTCGGTCGAATGCAGCACCGCCATCCCCATCAGAGCGCCACCTCGAAATGAAGTCCGTCGTACGCCAGCGCGACATTCGCAAATCCCATGTCGATCAGCCTTTGATTTGTTTCCGCGTGCGGCAATTCGTGCGCGATGTGCGTGAACCACGCCCGCCGCGGTTTCAGTTCCCGCACCAGTCCCAGCGCCTGCTCCACCGTCTGGTGCATCGGATGCGGCGCGTCGCGCAGCGCGTCCAGCACCAGATCGTCGAGCCCCTCCAGCAGCGGCTTCGACGATTCCGGCAGCACGCTGAAATCCGTAAGATACGCCGCCGCCCCAAAGCGAAATCCCAGCACTCCAATATCCCCGTGCCGCGCCGGGATCGGCACCACGCGCACGCCGATCACCTCGAACGGCCCTTCAATCTCATGCAGTGTCACCTGCGGAATTGTGCTGATCGCCGGAAGCCCGTCGAACACATACGCGAACGTCCGCTTCAACGTCGCCAGCGTCTCGGCTGACGCGTACACCGGCAGCGCCGCTCTCTGCCGCATATTGAACGGCCGTATGTCGTCGAATCCCAGAATGTGGTCGGCATGTGCGTGTGTGAAAAGCACCGCGTCCAGCCGTTCCAGGCCCACGCGCAGCGCTTGCGCCCGGAAATCGGGCGTGGTGTCGATCACCACCGTCCCTCCCTGGTGTACCAGCAGCAGGGAAGGACGCAATCGATTGTCCCGCGGGTCGCGCGAGGTGCACACGCGGCAATGGCAGGCGAGCGTCGGCACTCCCATGGAAGTGCCTGAGCCGAGCACGGTCAGTTCGAGTACGGAATGGGGTGTGGCGGGCAGGAGAGACCCTCGGTTACGGCCGGGACTTGGCCTGTTCTTTGAGCGCGGCAGCCGTGGCGGCTTTAGTCATTTCCATGTATGCCAGTTTCAAATTTCCCAGCACGTCCACCAGCAGATTGTCTTCTTCGGGGGCAAGGTTTCCAATCGTCTTCTCGCGCAGCGTGTCCAGCATATCGATCATCTCGCGCGCGCCTTCCAGATCCAACATCGGCTGCCCGGTGCGCGGGTCCGCGTATCCGCCCAGCAGCATGGCTGCATTCTGTCCCAGCGACCGCACCAGATTCTCAAACGCCGCCGATCGCTTCGGCGTTTCCGCCTGCGTCATCTCGGCCGGCAAACTCGCCGCAGGCGCGCCCCCGGATACAAGCTTCGGCCCCGGAGCCGCAGCGGCCGGTGCCGCCGCCGCATTGCGAGCCGCGGTAGCCGCGCTCGCATTCGCCGCCGCTTCCTGCTCCCGGTCCTGCTGCTCGGCCACTTCCTTGCGCAGTTCTCCCTCGGCCGTGAACAGCCGCCGGTCAACCACCTTGAACGTTTCGTCGTGTTTGGATTCGGACAACGGCTTCTCCCTCAACCCATCCTCAATTCATTCGCGTAGACCCAGCAGTTTAGCACCCCCCCGCGCACCCGAACAAGTGTTCACATCTCTAGCGTTCGCAACTCTGAAAGCCATCTCATAAAAACGTCTTGTGGATCGCGGCTTCAGCCGCGACATCAGACCGCCCAAAAACAGGGCTTTAGGCCCTGGCGGGCCACACATGCGCGTGCCCGATCGTTTACAAGTAGCACAGCCACTCCTGGCTGTGTGGTTTTCTAAACCCGACCCAGATCCAAAATCGTGAGTGCCTCCGCATCCCAACCTATTTGAAGCCCGCAAACTAACCGTCTCCTTCAGCTTCCCCCTTGTGAATTCTCCACGCGTGCCGTACAGTTTTTCTTCGCGCATTCATCAAAATTCAGGAGCCGACCGCCCCCCCTTGCCCCCTAAAAAATCAAAGAAAAAAAAGAAATCGGCCCGTCCCGCGCGCCCCAAGCAGGGAATTCCCAAGTCTGCGCGCCGACATCCCCCGGCAAGAAAATCAACCGCGCATAAATCAATCCGCTTGCCCGTCGGCGACCTCTTCCAAGCCCTGGTCGACGTCCAGGCCCGCCTCCGCGCCCCCGGCGGCTGCCCCTGGGACCGTCAGCAAACTCACGCCACGCTAAAAACCTTCCTGATCGAAGAAACCTACGAAGTCCTCGACGCCCTCGAAACGGGCGACCCGCGCGAACTCTCAGAGGAACTCGGCGACCTCCTCCTCCAAATTCTATTCCACGCCGACCTGGCCCTGGAGGCCGGCAAGTTCGACATCTCCACCGTCATCACCGGCATCCACGACAAAATGATCCGCCGCCACCCCCACGTCTTCGGCAACGTGAAAGCCGATACCCCCGCCGAAGTCCTGAAAAACTGGGCCCAGCTCAAAGCTCAGGAAAAAGCGTCGGCTTCCGGAACAACTCCCGCGGAAAAGCCCGCCGCTCCCTCCGCCCTGGACGGCGTCCCTCGCAGCCTCCCCGCCTTGCTCGAAGCCTACCAACTCACGCGTCGCGCCGCCCAAGTCGGCTTCGACTGGGAATCCGTCGACGGTATTTTCGACAAAATGCAGGAGGAGACCTCAGAACTCCGCGCGGCCCTCGATCCATCCACCAGTTCAAATGCCAAGCCGCCAATCCGGGAAGATGCCGAAGAGGAAATCGGCGACATCCTCTTCGTCGCCGTGAACCTCGCGCGTTTCTTGAAGTTTGACCCTGAAGTAGCACTTAAGAAATCCAATCGAAAGTTCAAGTCACGCTTTCAATTAATGGAAAAAGCCGCTCTCCAGTCGGGTTTGAGTCTTTCTCAGCTTTCTAAGGTAGAACTTGAAGCCCTCTGGGAATCCGCAAAAATAAAATCGAAGTCCCCCGCCGAACCCGTGAGCCAATCATGAAGGCGCAGGGAAGAATAATAAAGAAACGCACGCTCCATCCACACGGCGAGATGCGCAACGGCATCCTGATCCGACACTGCCACGGCATCGAGGAATTCGAGGCCTGCGTCCAGGTCGAGCGAAACGTCTGGCAATCCGCCGAAGTGGACGTCGTCCCCATCCCCTTATTCGTCGTCGCCGCCGAGACCGGTGGCCAGGTCATCGGCGCATTCCACGACAAACAATTGATCGGCTTCACCATGGCCATCGCCGGTTGGCGCGACCGAAAACCGTTCCTCCACTCTCACATGACCGCTGTCCTCAGCGATTACTGGGATCGCGGCATCGGCCGCCGCCTCAAACGCTTCCAGCGCGAAGACGCCCTCTCCCGCGGCATCCAGCGCATCGAGTGGACCTTCGACCCGCTCATCACCAAGAACGCTTACTTTAACTTCATGCGTCTCGGCGCCATCGCCCGCCGATATCTTCCCAATGCCTACGGCATCACCACCAGCCCCCTCCATGCCGGGATTCCCACCGATCGCCTGGTCGCCGAATGGCACCTGCGCTCCCCGCGCGTCCTCCGCGTCCTGGCCGGCAAGCGCGCCACACCCGCTTTTTCAAAAAAAGCCGTGCGCATCACCGTCCCCGCCACGCTCGACGTGCTGAAGGCAGTCGATCCGCCCGCGGCAGTAAACATCCAATCTCGAATTGCGCGCCGAATTCCTGCAGTGGCTCGGCAAAGGTTACGCCGCCACGGCCGTCGCCCCCGGCAAATCCGGCGTCGATTACATCCTTGAACCCTGGAAGACCTCGTGAAAATTGAAAACATCACGCTGCGCGAAATCCGCATGCCCCTGGTCACTCCGTTTGAAACCAGTTTCGGACGCCTCACCGACCGCCGCATGCTACTGGTCGAAGCCAAGTCCGACGGCGTCTCCGGCTGGGGCGAATCCGTCGCCGGCGAGGGCCCCTTCTACGCCCCCGAAACAGTCGAGACCGCCTGGCACATCCTCCGCGATTTCATCTGGCCCCTGCTCAAAGATCGCGAATTCAATTCCGCATCCGAAATCTGGGACATCCTCTCCCCCATTCGCGGCCACAACATGGCCAAGGCCGCGATCGAAGCCGCCGTCTGGGACGCCGAAGCCCGCCAGAAAAATCTGCCGCTCTGGAAACTTCTCGGCGGCGTGCGCGACGAAATCCCCTGCGGCGTTTCCATCGGCATTAAACCAACGCTTGAAGAATTAATTTCCACCGTCGAGCGCGAACTCGCCGCCGGATACCAGCGCATCAAAATAAAAATCAAGCCCGGCAAGGACATCGAGCCCGTCGAAGCCCTGCGCCAGCGTTTTCCGCGCATCCGCCTGATGGTCGACGCCAACTCCGCTTACCGCCTGCAGGATTGGCCGCACCTGAAGCGCCTGGAAGCCTACTACCTCATGATGATCGAGCAGCCCCTCGGCTGGGACGACCTCTACAGCCACGCCGAACTCCAGCGCAAACTGGAGACCCCCATCTGCCTCGACGAATGCATCCACACCCTCGAGCACGCCCGCGCCGCCATCGACCTCGGCGCCTGCCGCATCATCAACATCAAGCTCGGCCGCGTCGGCGGCTACACCCCTTCAAAACAAATTCACGACCTCTGCGAGTCCCGCCAGATCCCCGTCTGGTGCGGCGGCATGCTCGAATCCGGCATCGGCCGCGCCCACAATATCGCCCTCTCCACCCTGGAAAATTTCACCCTGCCCGGCGACGTAACCGCCAGCCGCCGCTACTGGACCGAAGATGTAATTGAACCAGAAGTTGAAGTTTCCCCCGTAGGCACCATCCGAGTCCCCGAGGCCCCGGCATCGGCTACACCCCGCGCCTTGACCGCATCGAACGCCTCTCCGCCAGAAAAGAAATCTTAAAGTAATCCTTAATTTCACAGTCGAGACGATGGTTTAAGTAGGACAGACACTCTTGCCTGTCTGCTTTTCCGCCAGTGCATCAGCGTATCAACCCCGGACAGGCAAGAGTGCCTGTCCTACTCAATTCGACCACCCCTACCGCCCTCGTTGACCGCATCCACCTCCCATGTTAGCGTTGCCCCCGAATTCTTCTGGAGAAACTCGCATCCACATGCCGCGCACCGAAAATCCCGCGCATCCCAAACGCATCGCCGTGATCCCCGGCGACGGCATCGGCGTCGAAGTCACGCGCGAAGCCGTAAAAGTCCTCCGCGCCGCCGCTTCCTCGCGCCAATCACTTCAATTCACCGAATTCGATTGGGGCGCCGACCGCTACCTGCGCGACGGCACCTCGCTCCCCGCTGGCGCCGTCGAAATGTTTCACCGCGATTTCGACGCCATCCTGTTCGGCGCGGTAGGCGATCCCCGCGTCCCCTCCAATCAACACGCCGCCGATATTTTGCTGGGCCTGCGCGCCAAACTCGACCTCTACGTAAACCTTCGTCCGGTCGAACTCCTCGACGACGCCCTCACCCCGCTGCGCAATCGCGCCGCAAGCGACGTCCATTTCACCGTTGTCCGCGAAAACACCGAAGGCCTCTACGTCGGCGCCGGCGGCCATTTCCAGCGCGGCACCCCGCACGAAGTCGCCATCCAGGAAGACGTCAACACCCGCCGCGGCGTCGAACGCATCATCCGCTACGCCTTTGAATTTGCCCGCGCGCGCAAGCTGCTCCGCGTCTGCATGAGCGACAAATCCAACGCCCTTACCTTCGGCCACGAACTCTGGCTGCGCATTTTTAAGGAAGTAAAAGGGGACTACCCGGACATCGAATCGCGACACCTCTACGTTGACGCGCTGGCCATGGAACTGGTCCGCGACCCTACGCAATTCGACGTGATCGTCACCTGCAATTTATTCGGAGATATCCTGAGCGATCTCGGATCGCAGCTCGCCGGCGGCCTGGGCCTTGCGCCCTCCGGCAACATCCACCCTGGCCAAGTCTCGCTGTTTGAGCCGGTGCACGGCTCGGCCCCCAATATCGCCGGAAAAAATCTGGCCAATCCCGCCGGCTCCGTCCTGTCCAGCGCCCTGATGCTCGATCATCTAGGCATGAATGCCGCCGCGAACCTGCTGCGCGACGCCGTCCGCGCCTCCGTCCGCGAGAATCAAACGACGCGCGATATCGGTGGGAATCTAGGAACAAAAGAAGCCGGCGACTGGCTCGCGGAATACGTTGCCGCCCGTGCATGAAGCAAGCCCGCCCAAGTGGCACAGGCTTCAGCCTATGCGGTTTTGATTTTCCCTTGCAATAATTTCTCGCAGGCTAAGGTCTCTGCCACTACCCCATTCCTCAACCCGTGTAAGCCGCAGCCCTTCTTTTCGGCCTTTCCCCCACCACCAGAATCGCCCCCAGCAAAAATCCCCCCACGTGCGCCCACCAAGCCACGCCCCCCTGATCGGTCATCCCCAGCGACGCCACCCCGCTAAAGAACTGGATGAAGAACCAGTACCCCAGCATCAAAAACGCCGGAATGCGAATCGTAAAGAAAAGAAACAGCGCCGGAATCAGCGTCGTCACCCGCGACCTCGGATACAGCACGATGAACGCCCCCATGATCCCCGAAATCGCTCCGCTGGCCCCCACCGTGGGAATCTTCGAGCCCCAGTTGAAGCGCCGTGTGCACCATCGCCGACCCGATTCCGCATATCAAGTAGAAGATGAGATATTGAAAATGCCCCAGCGCCTCCTCCACGCTGCCTCCAAACACCCACAGGAACAGCATGTTCCCCAGCAGGTGCATCCACCCGCCATGCAGAAACATGCTGGTGAAGAGAGGCAGGATCGTCTGCCCGAGCGAAGCCCCGTGCTTGGTGAACAACAGCTCTACATGCGACGGCGTCAGCCCGAACGTGAAGATGAATTTGTTTCCCGCCTTGGGCGATAGCGTCAGCTCATAGAAAAATGCCAGCGTGTTGGCCACAATCAGCAGAACGGTGATGACCGCCGCCCGCATCCTCACGATGTCCACGCGAAGGGGAATCATCTGGCCCCCCTCGCGGCCGCCGTCAGCTGATCCTCGGTGAAGGCGGCCGGCCTGCGCGCGCCCCTGCGCACGAACTGCTCGATCTTCTTCAGCGGCGCAATCCCCCCGCGCGCGCCCGGTCCCAGGCACGAAAGCCCCGCCGCCGCGCAGCAAAATCGCAGCAGGTCCGGCAGTTGGATGCCGCGCACCATGCCATAGGCAAACGCGCCGTGAAAAATATCGCCCGCCCCGGTCGTATCCACTGGCTTGATCTCAAAGGCCGGGGAGTAGTGGAACTTCGTCCCGTCCCAGGCCAGCACCCCATCCTCTCCCAAGGTCGCCGCCGCGAGCCGGCACCCGAACCTCGCCGCCAGTTTGGGCAGGGACATGAACAGATCGTTCTCTCCGGAACAGCCGCCCGGGAAAATCCCGGGAAGTAATGGCGTAATCCACATGTTCAAGTAACGCTTCCACTCCCGGATAGAGGTTGTCCAGGTCCGCCGTTACCGGAATTTTCGCCTGCCGAGCCCACCGCGCGGCCGTCGCCGCCGCCCGGCAGTCGTGGCCGTCCACATGAAGCAGCCTGGACCGGACGATCCACTCCTTCCGCAGTTCCCGGGGCAGCAGTTCCAGGCGAGCATCCCGCTTCCACAGGACGGTGCGCTCGCCGGTCTGCTCGTCCACCAGAATAAAGGACGACTGGCTCTGGCAATTGCGACCGCGCTCCAGTGCGCCTCGACCCCGGCGCGTTTCATTTCCCGGCGCTGCAAGTCCGCCGCGGCGATCGTCGCCGATCTTTCCGGCGTAGCGCGCCTTCAGTCCCCAGCGCGCGCAAGCGATCACGGCGCTGGCCACCTGGCCGCCGGGAAGCACTTCCGAGACGCGGAATTCGACCTTGGAGTTGAAGGCGGGGAAGTGCGGCAGGCGGATGACGGTGTCGGTGGCGTTCAGGCCGACGCCGACGATATCGACGATAGGGAGAAGTTTCGCCACCCAGACACTGTACGAAAAAACACGCAGGACGCAAGGGAAATGCGACGCAGGCGCGTCCGATAATTTTTCGATGCCGGCGCGCGAGTAAACATATTATGGAGAGCGCCCGCAAGCCGCGTGTCGCAAGGTTTGCGGGCGCGAAAATGCGCGAGCGGTGATTGAATTGACGGGAATTGCGAAATATTTCGCGGTTCTTAATTGATTCGCTTTCGCTGGTGTGGTAAGTAACGAATTCAAGATTTCGTCGCGCGATTCTGCTTGCGTGTGATTCCCGGTCGGTCGGCGCGCCGACACACTAGAGATGCCAGTCAAGGAGTCGGAAGCGATCGTCCTGCGCAGTTTTCCGCTGGGTGAAGGCGACCGCGTGGTCAGTTTTCTTGACCGCCAGTCCGGCCGCGTCAAAGGCGTGGCCCGCGGAGCGCGGCTCACCAAGAGCCGCTTCGGCTCGACGCTCGAACTGCTTTCCTATATCCGCATCTGGTATTTCGAGCGCGAAAACACGGGACCTGGTTCGCATCAACCAGTGCGAGCTGATCGAGTCCTTCATGGACGTGCAGGCCGACTACTCCGCCGGCGTCGCCATGGCCCTGGTCAGCGAGATTACCGAGGCCGTGCTGGGCGAAAAGGAGCCGGCCGATCCGCAGTTTCGGCTGATCCTGCTGACCGCCCGCGCCATTCGCGCCCATGGGCCGTCGCCGGCCGTCCTGGCTTATTTTTGTTTGTGGACGGCAAGCGCTCGGCGGCTGGCTCGGGCCCTTGGACCGCTGCTCGCGGTGCGGCAGGCTGGTCGAGCAGGAGAGTTTGTACACAGTCTCCAGGAAACCCTGAGCTTTGTTGCTCGGATTGCCGGGACGGTTGGATGAAACAAATATCTAAAGAATCACTTTTAGTTGGACGGACGGCGCTTTCCGGAACTCTTGGAGCGATTATTGAAGGAAAATCCGGCGCCTGAGAGCGTCCAAGGAAATCTTAAGTTATGGTTTAGATGTTTTGGAGCACCACATCGAGAAGAAATTAATCTCAAGGAAAATCTTATTTACGGAGAGAGAGTGGATCCGTTGAAATCGAATCTAAAGAATTAACGATTAAGATTGCGAAGTAAAGGCCCGACGTTCCAAAACCTCATCCTTCAGTTGCAAAAATATTGGGGCGATCGCGGCTGCGTGATCCAGCAGCCCTATGACGTGGAAGTGGGCGCCGGCACCATGCACCCGGAAACTTTCCTTCGCGTGCTTGGGCCCGAAGCCCTACCGGGTGGCCTACGTGCAGCCGTCTCGTCGGCCCGCCGACGGTCGCTATGGCGAAAATCCGAACCGCCTCTTCAAGCACCACCAACTCCAGATCATTCTGAAGCCGGCACCGGCCGACGTTCAGGACCTCTATCTGCAGAGCCTGGCCGCCATCGGGCTGCGCCTCGCCGATCATGACGTGCGCTTTGAGGAAGACAACTGGGAGTCGCCCACGCTCGGCGCCTGGGGCATCGGCTGGCAAGTGCTGCTCGACGGCCTGGAAATTACGCAGTTCACCTACTTCCAGCAGAGCGGCGGCATTGACCTCGATCCGGTGCCGGTCGAACTGACTTATGGACTGGACCGCATCTGCGCCTACCTGCAGGGCGTCGATAGCGTTTACGACGTGCGCTGGTCGGATGACCGCTCGTACGGCGAGGTCAGGCTGCTCGAAGAACAGGAATTTTCGGCCTACAATTTCGAATATGCCGACCCGGTAGTCACGCGCAAGCTCTTCGAACTGCATGAGAAGGAAGCCACGCAACTCCTCGAACGCTACAAGGCGCAGGGAGAGGCAGCGCGACCCGCGCTTTCCGCTGCTCGCCGCCTACGACCACTGCCTGAAATGCTCGCACCTGTTTAACCTGCTCGATTCCCGGGGCGTGATTTCCACCACCGAGCGCGCCCAGTTGATCGGCCGCGTGCGCCAGATCGCCTGCCGTACCGCCGCCGGATTCCTCTCGCAACAACAAACGTCCGGCATGCAAACGGAAAAAGCCAGCGAAATGACAGGGGCCTCCCGATGAAGGGCACGACGGATTTTCTGTTTGAAATTGGCTGCGAGGAAATTCCGGCGGGGATGCTTCCGGGAGCCGTGAAAGAACTTCAAGCAATACTTGAGAAATATCTGAAGACCTATAATCTATTACTCGAAGCTCCCGTGGAAACTCTCGGAGCGCCTCGGCGGCTGGCGGCATCGTGCGCAAGCATTCGTGACCGGCAACCGGACGAGGTCAGGGAACTGACCGGCCCGCCAAAGTCCGTGGCCTATGACCCCGCGGGAAAACCGACGCGCGCGGCCGAAAGCTTCGCGCAGAAGGTCGGGCATCCCGGTCGCCAAATTTACGATGGTGAATACGCCGAAGGGCGAATACCTTTCGGCGAAGCAGGTGATCAAGGGAAAGCCGGCGACGGAAATTCTGGAAGATTTTCTGCCGCGCGCGGTGGCCGAGATCACCTGGCCGCGGAGTATGTACTGGACCGGCGCCGACGGTCTGCGGTTCATCCGCCCGATCCGCTGGGTGGTGGCCCTGCTGGGCGGGAAAGCCGTTGCAATTCACGCTGGGCGACGCCAAAGCGGGGAATTGCACGGCAGGGCATCGTTTCCTGGGGAAGTCGAAGATCCCGGTGCTGTCGGCCAAGGACTATATTCAGAAGTTGCGCGCGAATTTCGTGCTGGTGCGGCCCGAGGAGCGCCGGAAGAAGATCGAAGCGGAACTCGGCAAACTCGCCGGCGGAAAGGGCTTGCGCATTCATGCAGACGCGCATTTGCTGGACCTGGTGACCTATTTGAACGAATATCCTTCGGCGATCATCGGAGGATTCGATCCGGCCTATCTGGAATTGCCAGACGAAATCCTGCTTACAGTGATGCGCGGACACCAGAAATATTTGCGGTTTGGAGAAGAAGGACGGGTCGCTGGCGCCGCACTTCCTGGCCATTATTAATCTGGATAAGGACCGCGCGGGATTGATTCGGGCGGGACACGAGCGGGTGTTGCGGGCGCGGTTTGCGGATGCGCGGTTTTTCTGGGAGACGGATCAGAAATGTCGGCTCGCCGACTATCTGCCCAAATTGAACGCCGTCACCTACCAGGCCAAGCTCGGAAGCTATGGAGAAAAAGTCGAACGCGTTCGAGCGCTGGCCCGGTGGCTTGCCGAGCAGTGGTTTGCCAGCGGCATCCCGCAGGCGAGCGTCGGCGCCGCCGACCGCGCCGCGGAACTGGCCAAGTGCGACCTGGTCACGGACATGGTTCGCGAGTTCACCGAACTTCAAGGAGTGGTTGGAGGGCTGTACGCAAAAGCTCAAGGAGAACCTGAAGAAGTTGCCTGGGCCGTCTACGACCAGTACAAGCCTGCCGGCCTCGACGATCCCATCCCGCGAAACCTGACCGGGCAGGCGCTTGGCCCTGGCCGACAAGATGGATTCGCTGGTCGGATGTTTTGCCGTGGGACTGGTTCCTTCAGGTTCAAGTGATCCTTTCGCTTTGCGCCGCGCGGCCATGGGCATCGTTAAGATATTGGTTGAAACCAAATTGCCGGTATCGCTTTCCCTGATGATCGCGAAGTCGGCTCGAACGCTGGAAAGTTCGGCGCGCAAAATTCCAGTTTCACCTGAAGTCGAAAAGCAGGTCCTGGAATTCCTGCTCGACCGAGCGCGGTTTGTGCTGAAGGAGCGCGGCAGGCCTGGCTTACGACGAAATCAACGCGGGGTTTGCGGCCGGGGCGGACGACCTCGTCGACGCGGTACGGCGCATCGAAGCCGTCAAGGCCATCCGCAAAACGAAGAATTTCGAGCCGCTGGCCGTGTCCTTCAAGCGCATCCGCAAGATACTGGACAAGGCCGGCCCGGCGGCGGGCTGGAAGCTTCCGGCGGTGCGCCCGGACCTGTTTACGGAGGACGCCGAGCTGCAGCCTGCACCAGCGAGCGGCGGAAGTGGCAAAAGAGGCGGACCGCCATAAGAGGGAGAGCCGCTACCGGGAAGCGCTGCAGAAGATTGCGGGGCTGCGCCCGGAGGTGGATAGATTCTTTGAAGAAGTAATGGTAATGGCCGAAGATGAAAATGTGCGCAAGAACAGGCTGACGCTGCTGTCTGGATTGCTGTCGGAATTTTCGACGATCGCGGATTTTTCGGAGATTGCAGCGGCGGAGGCGGGGAAGTAGTTATTAAGTATTGCTTGAAGTGTTGGCGGGGATGAGTTTTGTCGGCGGGCCGACAAGGAACGGCACTCAAACTTATCGCAACAATCTCAAGGAGACGACTGTCGTGAAATACGTATACTTTTTTGGCGCGGGAAAAGCGGAAGGCGACGGGACCATGAAGGAAATCCTGGGCGGCAAGGGCGCGGGCCTGGCGGAAATGACCCGCATCGGCCTGCCGGTGCCGGCGCGGCTTCACCATTTCCACCGAATGCTGCGACTACTACCTGAAGCACAAGCAGACTTACCCGAAGACCCTGGCGGCGGAAGTGAAAAAGAATCTGGCGCGCCTGGAAAAAGCCACCGGAAAGAAGCTGGGCGATGCGAAAGATCCGCTGCTGGTGAGCGTGCGCTCGGGGTCGGCGCGGTCGATGCCGGGGATGATGGAAACGATCTTGAACCTCGGGCTGAACAGCAAGTCGGTCGAGGCCCTGGCCGGAACTCGAACAACGACCGGTTCGCGTGGGACGCTTACCGGCGGTTTGTTCAGATGTACTCGACGGTGGTGATCGGGCTATCTAAAGAAGAACTTGAAGAAAAATTGCGGGCCATGAAAACGCGCCGCGGCGTGAAGGACGACACGCAAGTGCCGGCAGAGGGCTGGCGGGAACTGGTTGGCGAATACAAGGAGCACTTCAAGAAGAAGACGGGCAAGGAATTTCCGGAGGATCCGGAAGAGCAGCTGTGGGGCGCAATCGGCGCGGTGTTCGGTTCCTGGATGGCGGAAAAGGCGGTGACCTACCGGCGCGTGGAGCGCATTACCGGGCTGCTGGGCACGGCCGTGAACGTGGTGCAGATGGTGTTCGGCAACCTGGGAGAAACTTCCGGCACCGGCGTGTGCTTTACGCGCGACCCATCGACCGGCGGGAAGACTTTCTATGGCGATTTCCTGATCAACGCGCAGGGAGAAGACGTGGTCGCCGGGATTCCGCACGCCGATGCACCTGAGCGAAATGGCCAAGCACATGCCGAAGGTGTATCCGCAGCTGGAAAAAGTGCGGAAGCTGCTGGAAAAACATTACCGCGACATGCAGGACATGGAGTTCACGGTCGAAGAGGGCACGCTCTACATGCTGCAGACGCGCGTCGGCAAGCGCACGCCGGCGGCGACGTTTCAGATCGCGGTGGACATGGCCAACGAAGGACTGATCACCAAGGAAGAAGCGATCGACCGCATTAAAGAAGAGGATATCGACCGGCTATTTTTCCCGATTGTCGATCCCTCGGTTCCGAAGGCCGAACTGGCGAAGCGAAAAATCGCATCAGGGCATCAATGCCGTGCCGGGCGCCGCGTTTGGCAAGGCTGTATTTACGGCCGAAGAGGCCGAGGCCATGGCGGCCAAGGGCGAGAAGGTGATTCTCATCCGGCGCGAAACCAGCCCGGAGGATGTGGGCGGGATGTTCGTGGCCCAGGGGATCGTGACCGCGACGGGCGGCAAGACCAGTCACGCGGCGGTGGTGGCGCGCGGCTGGGGCAAGTGCTGCATCGTCGGCTGCGAGAATCTGGATGTGGAGTACGAATCGAAGAATCGCGCGCGCCAACGGCAAGAGTAATACGTGAGGGCGACTGGGTGACGCTGGACGGCAACGAGGGAATCGTCTACGAAGGCCAAGTCAACGCTTATCCACGTCCGGAGTTGCCGAAGGCGTTTTCCACGCTGATGGGCTGGGCGGACAAAGTGCGCAAGATTGGCGTGCGCACGAATGCGGATACGCCGCACGATGCGCGCAAGGCCCGCGAGATGGGCGCCGAGGGAATCGGGCTGACGCGCACCGAGCACATGTTCTTCAAAGATTTCGAATTTCCGGAGAAGAGCGTCGAGCGGCAGCTGGCCATCCAGGAAATGATCATCGCGGAAACCCCGGCGGCCAGGAGAAAGGCGCTGGACAAGCTGCTGCCATACCAGCGGCGGGATTTTTCCGGAATCTTTAAGGCCATGGACGGGTTTCCGGTCACCATCCGGCTGATCGATCCTCCGCTGCACGAGTTTGTGCCGCACGAGCGGGAAAAGCAGGAGGAACTGGCAAAGAAAATTGGCGTTGACGTGGAGGTCGTGATCCGGCGAGTTGAACAATTACATGAAGCCAATCCCATGCTGGGGCACCGGGGATGCCGGCTGGCGATCACCTATCCGGAAATACTTGAGATGCAGGTTCGAGCGATACTTGAAGCAGCGGTGGAATGCAAGAAGCAGAAAATTAAAGTAATACCTGAGATCATGATTCCGCTGGCGATGGATCGCAAGGAACTTAAAATTTTGGTGGATGCCACCAATCGAGTGGCGCAGGAAGTGATCAAGGAAACTAAAGTAAAAGTTGAATATCTGGTTGGGACCATGATCGAGATTCCGCGGGCGGCGCTGCTGGCGGATGAGATTGCGGAGGTGGCCGAATTCTTTTCGTTCGGGACCAACGACCTGACGCAGATGACCATGGGGCTGTCGAGGGACGACGCGGGAAGGTTCCTGCCGGACTACGTGGACGAAAAGAAGGCGGGAATTTTTGCGAACGATCCGTTCCAGACGATGGACGAGAAAGGCGTGGGGATGCTGATCCGGATGGGGATTGAAAAGGGACGGAAGACGCGGCCGAAGCTGAAGATCGGAATCTGCGGGGAGCACGGCGGGGACGCGGCGAGCGTGAAGTTCTGCCATCGGGTGGGGATGAATTACGTGAGCGCGTCGCCGTTCCGCGTGCCGGTGGCGCGGCTGGCGGCGGCGCAGGCGGTGATCGAGGAGAAGGCGAAGAAGGGGAAGAAGAAGTAGATGTCGGCGAACGGCCAGGGGCTAAAGCCCTGTTTTTGGGCGGTTGAATGTCGCGGCTGAAGCCGCGACCCACAACGATTAACAACGATTCGCAGATTCACAGCGATTCACGGGTTCACAATGATTCAGAACGACGATTGAAGGTATCGCTTGAAATTTAGTGGCGGGAGGCGGTCCGGGCCGAAAAAATTGTCGGTCGCCTGGTTGACGTAAAGGGTCGGCCTGTCGGATTGGGCGAAAAGTCGGCCCGCCGACTAAACTTTTTCGAAAACAAATTTGCGGGACGCCGTTCCGAGGTGCGCGTGGCGCAAGGGTTGGTGATTGGAATTTGCGGGGGGACGGGATCGGGGAAGACCACGATCACGGAGCGAATTATTTCCGTGCTGCCCGCGGGAACGTGCTGGTGCTGCAGCAGGACCATTACTACAAGGATTTTCCGAACCTTCCGCTGGAAAAACGGGCGCAGCAGAATTTCGACCATCCGGATTCGTTCGATGGGCCGCTGCTGGTCGAGCACGTGCGGCAGCTTCGCGCGGGGATGGCGGTCGAGCGGCCGGTGTACGATTTCTGCGCAGCACAAGCGGCAGGCGTTTACGGCGCGCCTGGAGCCGCATCCGGCGATCATCGTCGAGGGGATTCTGGTTTTCGAGCCGCCGGCGCTGCGCGAATTGATGGACATCAAGATTTTTGTGGATACCGACGCGGACGTGCGGTTCATCCGGCGGATGCAGCGAGACATCCGCGAGCGGGGCAGGACCGTGGAATCGGTGGTGCAGCAGTATCTGGCCACGGTGCGGCCCATGCACCAGGAATTCATCGAGCCTTCCAAACGGTACGCCGACGTCATCATCCCCGAGGGCGGATATAACGGAGTGGGCATCGACCTGGTGATTCAGAAGATCCGGTCGCTGGTCACGGCCGTGGAAGGCCGGGACTGAAATCGTTTCCACTGAATATCCGCCTGCGGCATTCCTTCGTCTGAAAATTTTGAATTTCAGCGCACATTTTCCCAGGAGATCGTCCGTTTGCGGTGGTTCGGGTTAAAATCGGGCGGCCGTTCATTCACGTTCGCGGTCAGGAGAGAGTACGAAACGAAATTTCATGGAAGGCCACTGCGGCGGCGGTTCTTGCTGGTATTTGCGCTTTTGCCGTCGCTTCGGGCCGGCAGAATTCTAGAGAAATGCCATTCCGAGGCATGTTTTCTGCCGGGGAAGCCCATTTCCTGCATAGATTCGATCGAAGAGGGATTCCTCGCTTCGCTCGGAATGACGGGGAAAGGGGAGTGTGCTCTGGCACTGACTCCTGCTTCGCTGGGAATGCCGGCGAAGGTTAGGTCTCCCTCAGAGGCGAATGCCCAAGGGCAGACGTCTGGGGGCACGGCGGAGCTTCGCGGGCAGGTGGTCGATGAGAATGGGCAGCCGGTGGCGCGCGTGGAGCTGGTGTTTGCGCCGGATTCGGGAAACTCAGTTACCGTGTTCAGCGACGCGGCAGGGCGATTTGAAATCGGGAAACTCAGCAGGCTCAAGATGGTCGATGTCGGTGTCCAAACCGGGATTCTTCCGGATCAGCGGGCGGGAAGTGGATCTTTCGCCGGGAAGCAACGAGATTTCGGTGACGGTGAATCATGAAACGGAAATTCAACAAAACTTGATGTGCAATCGTCGCCGGTGGAGATCGATCCGGAGACGACGAGTCACCAGGAATCTCTAGTACAACATGAGATATTGAATGCGCCTGTGGCGGCGAGCCACGACCTCCAGCAAAGCTTGAGGGTTATTCCGCAGGTTATGGCGGATTCTAATGGAAAACTTCATGTGGCTGGGGCACGGCAGGGACAAACGGAAGTATTACTTGATGGTTTTGAGATCAACGATCCGGCGACCGGGGCGTTCAATTCGCGAGTGAATGTGGATTCGGTAAGGGCGGTGACGATTGAGACGGGAGGGTATGGGGCGCAATATGCACACGCAGGGGCGGGGATATTGTCGCTGGACACGCAATCGGGGGACGACCGGGTGCGGTTCGGGATCACGAATTTCATTCCGGATGTCAGTTTTCAGCAGGGGACACATTTCGGGAACTGGTATCCGCGGGTGACGTTTTCCGGGCCGATCAAGAAGGGGAAAATCTGGTTTTCGGACGCGATGACGATCGAGCATACGTTCCGGCTGGTGCAAGAGTTGCCGCGAGGACAGAATACGGACTCGCAGTGGGCGGGCGACAACCTGATCCGGTTGCAGGCGAACCTTTCGGCGAACAACATTCTGCAGGGGAGCTTTTTGTTTAACCAGTTGAGCGATCCGGCGCTGGGGCTGGGGCCACTGACGCCGCTATCGACGACGACGAACAATCAGTCGCGGCGGTATTTCGTGTCGGTGAAGGACCAGATCTGGGCGGGGCGGACGCTGTTGACGCTGGGGGCGGCGCTGGACACGGGGCACAACAATACGAACCCGCTGGGAACGGCGCCGTACGTGGTGCAGCCGTCCTCGGCGTCCGGGAATTATTTTCAGACGCTGGCGCAGAAGTCGCGGCGGGTGCAGTTGATCGGGGACATGACCACGCGGCCGCTGGAGGGGCTGGGAACCCACACGATTTCGGCGGGTGGAACGTGGCGATCGTGATTTTTCGCAGCAAGCATCGCGGAGCGAAATCGATTTTCATAGGGCGGACGGGACGCTGTTCGGACCGCGCCACGTTCAGCGGGAACGCGGCGTTTGACGAAACCAATGCGCAGGCCGGCGGATACGCGCAGGACTTGTGGAGGCCGGTGAAACAGGTGGCGCTTTCGGCGGGCGTGCGCCTGGACTGGGACCGATTAATCCACAAACAAATTTTCGAGCCGCGCATTGCCATGAACTGGATGCCGAAGGGAGACGGGCGGACGAAATTCACGCTGGCGTGGGGAGAGCACTACCAGCCGCTGAATCTGGCGATTCTGGCGCAGGGGCTGGACCAGCAGCGCAGCGACACGTTTTACGATGCGACGGGACTGGTGGCGCTGGGGCCGCCGACGGTGACGAGGTTCGTTACGCCGTTGGGCGGGCTGGAGGAGCCGCGGACCTATAACGCGACGGCCGAGTGGGACGAGAAAATTCTTCGATCAAACATTTTTCGGAGCGTCATTCCTGCTGCGGGAATCGCGGGACGGGTTTGCGTGGGAAACGCAAGTCCGGACCAGCCGCAGCAGGTGACGCTGCTGCTGCAGAACAATCGCAACGACCGGTACATCGCGGGGGAAGCGTGGGTGCGGCGGGCGTTTGGCGAGAAGACGCAGATTGAGGTGGATTACACGAGGTCGCGAGCGAGCTCGAATGAAGTGCTGGATCCGAACCTGGCGCAACTGATTCTGGCGCCGCAGCAGGGAGGGCCGCTGTTGTGGGATGCGCCGAACCGGATTGTATCTTCGGGGTGGACGCCGGTGCCGTTCTGGGGACTGCTGCTGAGCGGGTTTGCGGAGTACCGCACGGGGTTTCCATTCAGCGTGGTGAACGAGCAGCAGCAATTGGTGGGGGGGCGAACAGATGGCGGTTTCCGGGATATTTCAGCTTGAATCTGGGGCTGGAGAAGCGATTCAAATTTCGGGGGCACGAGTGGGCGGCGCGGCTGACGGCGGTGAATGCGACGGGGCACAACAATCCGGACACGGTGGTGAATGATGTGGATGCACCGAATTTTTTGGAGGAGTCGGGAGGGCAGAGCCGGGCGTTTACGGTGAGGTTGAGGCTGGTGACGCAGAAGTGAGGGGGTGGGGAGAGATTCCATTTGATGAAGGAGATCGCGGAAGCTGCGCGGGCGCCCGCAAGGGTGACAAACCCGGTCCGTATGAAATTGTTGGGCCTATTGCTAAAGGCGGCTTGGGGGGCGCGATCCGCCCCCGCAAGCCGGGAAGAGCGACCACTTCGGTTTTACCGATGCAAACAAAGGCAACAACACGAAGTGGCAACTTTCCTTTTCGCCGAAATCAGGCGAGGTCGAAGCGATCGTGGTTCATCACTTTGGTCCACGCCGCGACGAAGTCTTTCACGAACCTCTCCTTGGAATCGGCGCACGCGTAAACTTCCGCGAGAGCACGCAACTGGGAGTTCGAGCCGAAGATCAGGTCGACACGGGTGCCGGTCCACTTGACCTCGTTCGTCTTCCGGTCGCGCCCCTCATAGACGTCTTCCGAGCCAGGGGCCGGCAGCCATTGCGTGCGCATGTCGAGCAAGTTGACGAAGAAGTCGTTCGTCAGCGTTTCCGGCCGCTTGGTAAAGACGCCATGAGCCGACTTCCCGGCATTCGCACCGAGGACGCGCAGGCCACCGACGAGAACCGTCATCTCCGGCGCCGTCAGCTTCAGCAATTGCGCCCGATCCACCAATAGCTCCTCAGCCGATAGGCGCGGCTTGCCACTGACATAGTTACGGAATCCATCTACTTTCGGTTCGAGCGGCGCGAAGGAATCGACGTCGGTTTGCTCTTGCGACGCGTCCATGCGCCCCGGCGTGAAGGGAACTTCCAGGCTGTGTCCCGCGTCCTTTGCGGCTTTCTCGATCGCCGCACAACCGCCGAGAACGATCAGGTCCGCCAGCGCAACCTTCTTCCCGCCGGTCTGTGCAGTGTTGAACTCCTTCTGGATCGCTTCGAGCTTCTGCAGCACCTTCGCCAATTGTGCCGGCTGGTTCACTGCCCAGTCCTTTTGCGGCGCCAGACGAATGCGCGCGCCGTTCGCTCCACCGCGCTTGTCAGAGCCGCGGAAGGTTGACGCCGAAGCCCAAGCCGTCGACACCAGCTCGGAGACGGAAAGCCCTGACGCGACGATTTTCGTCTTCAGGGTGGCAATGTCCGCCGCCCCGATCAGCGGATGATTCACAGCGGGGATCGGGTCTTGCCACGAAAGCGTTTCCTTCGGAACGAGTGGGCCGAGATAACGGGCAATCGGGCCCATGTCACGGTGCGTGAGCTTGAACCACGCCCGGGCAAACGCATCCGCGAACTGATCCGGATGCTCGTAGAAACGCCGTGAGATCTTCTCGTAAGCAGGGTCGAACCGCAGCGCGAGGTCAGTGGTTAGCATGGATGGCGCTTGACGTTTTGACGGATCGTGCGCATCCGGCACGGTACCCGCGCCTGCGCCATTCTTCGGTCTCCACTGATGCGCACCGGCCGGGCTCTTGGTCAGTTCCCATTCGTAGCTGAACAAGTTGGTGAAGAAATTGTTGCTCCATTTGGTCGGCGTGGTGGTCCAAATGACTTCCAAGCCGCTGCCGATGGCGTCGCCACCCTTGCCGGAGCGAAACTTGCTCTTCCAGCCGAGGCCCTGCTCCTCGATGCCGGCGGATTCCGGCTCCGGGCCCACCAGTGCCGCGTCGCCAGCGCCGTGTGTTTTGCCAAAGGTATGCCCGCCGGCGATCAGTGCAACCGTTTCTTCGTCGTTCATGGCCATACGGAGAAATGTTTCGCGAATATCCTTGGCCGCCGCGATGGGATCCGGCTTGCCGTTCGGCCCTTCCGGATTCACGTAGATCAGACCCATTTGCACGGCAGCGAGCGGATTCTCAAGATCCCGGTCGCCGGTGTAGCGCTCATCGCCAAGCCACTTGCCTTCCGGGCCCCAGAAGACGTCCTCTTCGGGTTCCCAAACATCCGCGCGCCCGCCGCCAAAACCGAAGGTCTTGAAGCCCATCGACTCGAGGGCGACGTTGCCCGCGAGAATCATCAGGTCGGCCCAGGAGATCTTCCGGCCGTACTTTTGCTTGATCGGCCAGAGCAGCCGGCGCGCCTTGTCGAGGTTGACGTTGTCCGGCCAACTGTTGAGGGGCGCGAAGCGCTGCTGGCCTGCTCCGGCACCGCCGCGGCCGTCGCCGATGCGATACGTGCCTGCGCTGTGCCACGCCATGCGAATGAACAACCCCCCGTAGTGGCCAAAATCGGCCGGCCACCAATCCTGCGAGTCCGTCATCAAGGCATGAAGGTCCTTGATCACGGCATTCAGGTCGAGACTCTTGAATTCCTTGGCGTAGTCGAACTCCTTGCCCATCGGATTCGACAGGGCGGAGTGCTGGTGGAGAATCTGAAGGTCCAACTGTTTCGGCCACCAGTCACGGTTCGTGTGCGCGGTGATTCCATGAGGAAACGGGCACTTGGATTCAGTTGGCGCCCCCGCTGAGTTGGTAAGTTCTTTGTCCATGTGTTCACCTTTCGTCGAATTAGTAAGAAACCGTTACAAACTTCAAATTTATTTCCGGGTCCCGATTCGCGCAATCACCGCCGCGATTGCTGACGCGCCATTGAAGATTAACGGGAAGCGCGCCGCGGAGCGCACCTGGTGCAGAGGCCGCGGAAAATAAGCTCGCATTCGCGAAGAATCCGCTTGCCGAGAGTGCGGGAAGCCGGCCTGGGCACGTTGTACCACTCCATGTCCTCCACATTGCCACAGCGGTCGCAGATGAAATGGTGATGCCGCATGCCTTTCGCATCAAATCGGGCGGCGCGGCCCTCGACGGCAACTTCACGCACCAAACCCGCGTGCACCAAATCGCGCAAATTATTATAAGTCGTAGCCCTGGAAGAGCGCGGATCCACGCGATTCACGGCCTGGAAGATTTCCGCTGCGGTGGGATGCCGGTTGGATTCCATCAAGAAGGCCATGACGGCGTAGCGCTGCGGGGTGCAACGCAGCCCGCTGTCCTCCAAGGACCGTATAATCGCCTGGGCGTCCATAAGGTAATTGGAATATATCTAATATGATATTTTGTCAAGGTCTATGTTTTTTGCAGCGGGTAGGGAACCGGCGGATGCCGAATGGAACATGCTCCTTTCATCCGCTCTCTATGATGAGCGAGCGTTCGCGAAAAGTCTCACCCGTCCCGCTTGCGCCATAAACACCACCCTTAGTGAAGAGATTTATCGCAGATGGTGTTGCATCGACCGGTTGAGGCGGCAGGGGATATCGGAATGTGGGCCGACACTCAGCAAGGGGGACATTACGGCTTATGAGGAAGGACTTCCTTTGATTCATTGGATCGAATCGGTAGCCAACGAAAGCAGGATGTGCACTCAAGTCCCATTCGGCCCTCACGCCTGCGCATCATCGTTCGAGGATGCTGGCAGAATTGTTTGAATAGCCATTTCGGCAAGGACATCATTGAGACGCAGGACTCCGGGTACAGCATTTCAAGCGTTCGGTATACTTTAGAGGCTACAAGGCGGTCAAATAAACGGCAACACGATTTATTCAGGGTGTTTCGGCTTTGGGCGCGCTTGCGACTACTCTGTTCAAAGGCTCGCGGATAGCCAATGGAAGCAGGGGGATGTTCCAGGTTTAACCTGCAACCCGGGGGGCTCAGTCCGCATCTCATCGAGTATTGGCTACCAGATCGTGTACTGATTAGCTTCTTGTTAGTGTTAATCCGAACGCCTCGGGCAAAACCACCTCTGTAGTTTAACCATGCTTCGCGCACAATAGAAGCCGGTCACACTGGTCAGCCTTTCATTTTGAACCAAAAAGGAAATATAGATTGAACGCTGCTGAACTTGCCCGCGACAAATTTAACGCTCTGTTCGCAACCCATGATGCGAAGGACATACGCGCAGCCGCGGAGGAGCAGAAATCCGCAATGAAGACAGCCAAGAAGGAAACAAAGAAGAACCTCAAGCCATAATGAGTATTACCCGGAAGAGAGGTTTGACCACATGACATCGGAAAACAAGTGCAAAGTGAAAGACGATCTTGTGAATGAGCTCATCGCTTTGAACAACAACCTGAATACCCTCAGTCCCGCTTGGTTACATAGTCAGCAAGCGCGAGCGATCGGTGCAGGAACGACGTGAGACCCTTTATGTCGAAATCAAGCATCACAGGGCCAAGGGACACGAAGGCAAATCCTGCCCTGCGGCCCAGCGCGGACCATACAAACCCAATATCAAATAAGATCGAGCATCTCCCCGGAAATACGACTGTCGGCAATTGGTTTCCACATTCCGATCAGACTTGCCGGATCAACCGGTCGGTTCAACACCCTCCTTGCAATAGTCCCAGCAATACTTCCTCATGAGGTTCGACCTGCACAGCGGAACTCGATAAGGACCTAAGTAGGGCTTTCGTTTCTGATTGCATTGACGTCCGCGAGCGAAAACAGCCTCGTAGACTAAGGCCTTGAGCACGTGTTGCAACGACGCATTGAGGCAACCAGACTTCGAGGGATTTTCCACGCACTTTTACTAGCGCCGATATTTCGATTCGTTGAAGTCTCCCGCTGACTCCAGTCGACATTTACTTTCCATCTGAACGTCCTGAAACGTGAGGTGACGGAAAAGGTGACTGGAAAAGCAAAAGGGCCGGATCGCTCCGGCCCTTTTTGATTCTTGTTGGCTAATGCGAAGGGATTACTTGGGTGTTACATGGATCAGGGCGCCGGGATTGGCGTCTTCCAGCATCCATAGGGAGCCATCGGGGGCTTCTTCGATATCGCGGATACGGTGGCCGACTTGCCAGCGCTCGGCGGTTTTTGCGCCGCCGTGGCCGTCAAAGAGGATGCGGACGAGGGACATGGTGGACAGGCCGCTGACGAAGCCGCTGCCATTCCACTGCGGGAAGGTCTGGGTGCCGGTGTAGAACATTAGATTGCCCGGCGCGATCACCGGGACCCAATAGAGCACCGGCATCGCAAAGTCGGGCTGCGTGGTGTGACTCGGAATGGGCACGCCATTGTAGTTCTGGCCGAAGGAGACGACAGGCCAGCCATAATTCCTGCCCTTCTCGATCAGGTTCAGCTCGTCGCCACCGCGGGGGCCGTGCTCGACCTCCCACAATTCGCCGGTGGGCGAAAACGCCATGCCGTAGGGCGTGCGGTGGCCGCTGGTCCAGGTTTCCGCCGGTGTCAGGTTGGGGCCGGGAAATGTATAGGTGCTTACCACCGGCGCGTTTTTGGCGGCTTCGGTGTCCTTGGGGGGATCGATCAGGGGAATGGTGGCAGCGCCTTTCTGGTCGAAAAAGGGATTGCCGGGAGCCGGTTTGCCGTCCAGTGTGAGGCGCAGGATCTTGCCTTCGGGCTGGTTTGGATCCTGTGCGGGGGTGAAGCGCTGGCGGTCGCCGACCGTGAGGAACAGATACTGGCCATCGCGCGAGAAAGCGATCTGCGCGCCTTCCTGGCCGCCCTTGCCCTTGGGCATCTGGCGCCAGAGGACCTCGAAGTTTTCCAGTTTCGCCGAGGTGTCGGTGGCGGTGAGTTTGGCGCGGGCCAATGCCAGGCCGCCGCCATAGTCACCGGGCTCGGCATAGGTGAGATAAATACTCTGGTCGGTGGCGTAATGGGGCGAGACGAAGACGCCCAACATGCCGTTCTGGCCCTGCCAATAGACTGGCGGAGTATTGGTCACCATTGCGATCTTTTGTCCCTGCGGGGACACCAGCCAAACGGGGCCGACCTTTTCGGTGATCAACATGCGGCCATCGGGCAGGAAGGCAATCCGCCAGGGCAATTCAAAGGTGTTCACCGTGGTCATGGTGAAGGGCACGCTGGCTTCGGGTTTCTGTTCGCCCACATTGACTTGGGCCCAGGCCGGGGCCGACGCCAGGATGATAAGCAAAGCCGCTCTCGCCAATTTCATCGTTAGTTCTCCTTATTATTTTTCCTTATTTCTCATTGCTTCCAAGCGTCCGACCTAAAGCGATCCAGCGCGCCGTTGCCGATCTTATACTACTGTGGGAGTCAAGCGAAATAAGGGCTCCACGAAAGGCTTCAGGGGCGCGGAGAGTCGATAGAAGGGAGGAGCGCGTCGAGTTCAAAATAGATGTGGGAAACGCCATCTTTCCGACCAGGGCCAAGGATTGGCGGATTGTGACAATTCGGCTTTATGCTGACAGTCAGGGCAGGGTGAAGACCGCTGAGTCTTCGGCCAACCATGCATTCTCGCGCGAGTTGGTCCATGGCCGCGATCTCGGTGGAAGTTCGGGTGAAACGCAATCACGGGGTTAAGGTGACTGTTTCGTCTGCTCGCGACCCGGGGATTGGGCGGAAACGGAGTTTTCGGAATGTGGGAATCCAGGTTAAAAGCGGAGAAGCCACATTTCGAGAAGACGAGTTATCGGGAGTTGGCGAGGGACGCATCTCGGGCTGAACGTCTTTAGGACCTTGGTTTGTTCTTCTCGGTATCAGCGGTCACATTGATGCATGCCGCTGGTCACTGCCTATTCACAAATTCCATGTTAATTAACGGATCGTGGTTCACGGACTGGGGGGCTTTTCCAGCTGACCTAACAGTTGGAAATTTATCTGAATCATCCTTGCCCATGAAACACCAAGGAGACTGATATGTTTGCACGCAGAGTATCCATGCATCTGAAACCGAACAGCGTTGCTCAATTCACCGAGAAAGAGGAAAAGGAAGTCATCCCCGTCATTCGACAACAGAAGGGGTTCCGGGATCTTACGGCCTTCGTTTCGCCGTCTGGACAGGAAGCCTTCGTCATCACTTTGTGGGATGGGCCGGAATTCGCGGAAGCGTACGGCCGTGAAACCTATCCGCGCCTGATGAGCATCCTCGCGAACGTGATTGATGGTACACCTGTGCTGGAATCCTACAACGTTTCTAACACCACCTCGCACAAGGTTGCTGCCGCTGCAGCCTAAAGCCGAAGGGCCATTTTTTTTTGAAGAGGGGCGGGAATCTCACCGCCCTTCATCAGTCTCATGAGGAAAGAGTTGTAACCGCGTGGGTGTACTTGACATGGTGAACCCAACTCCCGGTAAACGGGGTGGTCTCAATGGGTCGATGCAACACTTGCTCAAAGCCATCCTGTAGGAGTCTACGAGGCTGATTTCGGTCGCGGGCGTCAATGCAATCAAAACAAAAGCCCTGTTTAGGTTCTGATTGAGTCCTGCCGTACAGGTCGAACCTCATGGGGAAGTATTGCTGGATCTATTGATTAGATGGTGTTGCATCGACCGGTTGAGGCGGCAGGGGTTCTCGGCATGTAGCCAGCCAAAGGAGTTCCTGAAGTCACGTTACCGTATCAACATGCCAATGAGCCAAGGAAGCATTAGGCCGATTGCGAGCAGGGCGACGGCAATCCAAAGCGGTGGCCGGTTGCCTTTAGCTGTCCCATTCATAATTGCAATAATCAGCGCGTATCAACGCGCAAACAAACGTAATCAGGGGGATCACAAGGCGCTCCCTTCTTTAATGGCAAATGGTATCACGTCTCAGAATCGCTGGTTCTAACCCTTAGTAACCAGATTCGGCCTGACAGGCGGCGTTCTCGGAATGTGGCCCAACGGGCAGAAGCTGTGACGGCGGTTGCTGCCGAGACTGCGGTGTTTTCGGGGCGGTCCTACCGGAATGCGAGGTTAGGCGTGGGAAAATGAATGTTCAGCTTATAGCAAATGAAGAGAACCAGGATCGCGCCCAACGTGGAAAAAATCAGGCCGGCGGGGTGATAACGTTCGTTTGCCGGGCGCGAAAACATGTGGGTAACGGCACCCCCAAGGATTGATCCGATGATGCCGAGTGCGATCGTCCAGAAGAGCGTTATGTGCACGTGCATGACCGATTTCGCGATAACTCCCGAAAGTAGCCCGATGAAAATATACCAAATTAAGTGAAACACGTTTTTTCTCCACGGTTTGCCGTCAAAACGTCGTCGATCGAAACTCAGAGTTGCGGTGAGCTACACTTTCCCAGGGCGTTGATCAGCCTTTTGCATTGAACCTCATTTGACACACTCGGGTCTGTTCTATATTGAACAAGTTCGAAAGTGCAGACTGGCTTATCTCCAGCGATAGAACCCCCCGTAGAAGCAAGTAAGCAACTCCCTATCTATCCTTAAAGTACGGATGCCGTGGAAAATAGCGCGAACACATCTCTGGATCGGTTTTTGCTCCCGGCCAACTGGCTAGTACCATTACCTTTGGTGTTTGAAGTTAGCTCTTGCGAACCATTGCTCCACACTTTCTTTGAAGAGAAAATTGCCGGGAAGCGTATCAGGAGAGTTTGTCCATGACCTCGGAGGAGGAAACGCGGTGCCACTGAGATTCCTCACGCTCGTTCACTACGCAGTAGAAACCTTGTTTCTCCTGTGGATAACACTGGTGCTTTCAGGGCTCTTCGTCTTCTGCATGCGTGAGGCCAATGACTTGCATAGCGCCTTCGATGGATTTCAGGCGTTCCGTCTGAAGCTTACGGGATGGCTGGAGGATATGCCGCTATGGAAATCAGCCATAGCCATAGCTGCGGGAATCATATATTTCGTCATTGTCGGCTCCAGGATGGTTAATCTGGCGCATTATCTGCCCTTGGGATTCTAAGGTTTGCTGCGCAGCCGGCGGTGGAGCCAAGATAGCGGTACGGACCTCTAGTTTCAGATCGCTCCCTGCGACATGCTGGGGTCTGATCCGTTCTTCTAAGGTCGTGGCGTATTGGCCGGCTGCGGTTGCATTTTCGTGATAAGTTTTTCAGCCTCCTCCTTGGAAGCCTTCTTTAGCGTTCTTACACATGCCTCGACAGCGAAAATGTTGTTAGTTACAAGGTAATAAGTCTGGCCGGGAAGGACGTCGAGTTCAACCTTCGGCGGACTGCCTATAGCCATTGGCATATGTTTCAGCTGGAAGATGTGATGGCCCGGCTCGATAGGTAGGACGACGTAGTGTTTGTGGTCCAGTTCGACGATCTTCTTGTCGCCCTCCAGTATTGTTTCTTTACTAGGGAGACATACCCACCCGCTGGGACTCTTATTAATGAGGTAAAGACTCGCTTCGTCCTGCCCCGCACACAGGGCGCAAACAAGAATTACCGTCACAAATACTTGAGTAAGGATTTGCCACAGGGGAATCGTGCAAACCGCGGTTGCGTTCGGACATTTCATTTGAGCAGATACATCAAACAAACGAGTTCGCTCGTCTAGCTCGGATTAGCCCTAAGAAACGGGATTCTCGGTAAGTCGCCGTCGACAATGGCGCCAGCGGCTTGAAGGCGCGACCCACAAGACGTAATTGTGAGATGACTCCTAGTTGCCGTCCATATTTATGAGATGCCCCTAGTTGCCGTTCAAATGTCTCCGGGCGGCGGTCGCGGGGCTTACGTCGGCATCTTTAGATAAAAGTAGAGGCCGAGGAAGGCGAAGATGGTGTCGGGGGCCCAGCCGGCCATGAGGGGGGGAGTTGGCCTACGGCGCCCATGGCTTCGGTGAGGGCGGAGGCGGCCCAATAGACGATGGCGATGCCTACGCCGAGGGCGAGGCCGCCGACTGCGCCGCGGGTGCCCACCAGGATGGAGAAAGGGATTGCCAGCAAGATGATGATGGGGGCGATCAGGGGGAAGGAAATTTTCTTTTGGAGTTGGACGGAAAGGCGGGCGACGTCGAATCCGGCCTGGCTCAATTCTCCGATGTAGCGTTTTAGCTCCCACCAAGTCATTTGGTAGGACTGGCGGACTTCGCGGTTGAAGTAGGAGGGGGGCTCGTTGAGTTCCTGGAGGGCGTTGGCCAGGAAGGGCTCGAAGCGAGTGACCTTGCCGTGGTCGAAATCGCGGACCCAACCGGATTCCAGAATCCAGAGGCCCTGCTGGGTGTCCCAGTGGGCGCGCGCGGCGAAGATGCGGCGGCGAATCTCGAAGGTGGCTGGGTTAACCTCGAAGACGTTTAAGCCTCCGAATAATTCGCGGTCGGGATCGAAGAGTTCGTAATTGTAGACTTTGGCGTTTTCGCCGAAGATCCACTGGCGATTGGGATTGTAGTAGGTCTGCGCGGGGCGGCCCTTGATTTCGTTGCGCAGGGCGTCCTGGCGCTGGTTGGCGTAGGGGAGATAGGTGTCGTCGAGCAGGACGAGGCCGCCGGCGAGGAAAAGGCCGGCGAGCAGGAGCGGGAGGGAGATGCGGTAGAGGCTGATGCCTCCGGCCTTGAAGGCGACCAGTTCGTTGTTCTTGGTCATGATGCCGAGGGTGATGAGCACGGCGACCAGGGCGGCCAGCGGGGCGAGTTGGTAGAACAGGTAACTGGCGAGATAGATGAAATAGGTGACGACGTCGAGCAGGCCGGTGCGGTGGTGGGCGATGTCGTCGAGCAGATCGAAAAACGTGAAGACTTCAAACAGGAGAATGAAGCCGACGGTGAGCAGGATAAAATAATAGAAAAAGCTGCGCATGACGTACATGTCCAGCAGTTGCGGGATGCCTGCGCGCTTTTTTCGTTTTTGAGGGGAAGCGTCCGGGGGGGCGGGGCGCCGTTTTTTGCTGGAGGAGCGATGGTGGGCTCGCGGTGAAATAATTTCCAGATGCGCCAGGAGGCGATCCAGGAAAAGACGGCGGCGGAACGGCTGCTGCCGGGCATGCGCTCGAGGCGGGGAAGCAGGAACAGTCCCAAGCCGGCGGTGAAAAAATTGGCGGCCCAGATGCCGGCCCAGACGGGGATGGTGCCCTGGCGGGCAAGTCCCGCGCCCAGCGTGAACAGCAGGTAATAGCCGCTGACCAGGAGCAGGGTGATGAGGAATCCGGCGGCGCGGCCGCCGCGGCGGGGGCGCGCGCCGAGGGGCATGGCCAGCAGGGCGAAGGAAATGCAGGCGAAGGGAAAGGAGATGCGGCGCTGAATCTCGACGCGGACGTCGGGCTGGGTGGAGCGTTCGCGCCAGAGAGCGGTCATGGTGCGGCCGGGGATGCCGGGCTCGGCGGCGCGGTCGACTTCGCTGCCCTTGATTTCGACGGGGAGATCGCGCTGGCCAAACGAAGAGATGGAATAGCGCCCCGGATCGCTGGGCGAGAATTCATGAACGCTTCCGTTACGCAGGTGTAACTCCAGCTTGCCCTCTTTGGGGTCGGCAATTACAATCGCTTCTTCGGCGAGAGTCAGCCGGGAAACGTCCTTGCTGTCGGTCCCGGCCAGGAAAACCCCCTTCCAATGTGTGGAAGCCGAATCGATGTCGTTGATGTAGAGGACCATGTGCGGGAACCTCTCATCGAAGACGCGAGGGGCGACCTGGTTGGAAGCCTGTCCGGCGCGCAAGCTGGTCTTCGATGTTGCGGAAGGTGCGCACGGAAAGCGGGCCAAGCCAAAGGGTCATGACGAAGGTGAGCAGAGTCGCGCCGACGGCGAGGATTCCGACGGGAACCATCAAGCGGCGGCGGCCCATGCCCAGGGCGCTCATGGCGATGAGTTCGCTATCGGCGGACAGGCGGCCGAGGGCGATGAGCACGCCGACCAGAACGCCGATGGGCAGAGTGAAGCTGAGAATCGCGGGAAACGTGGAGAGAAATAAAATGCCGATGGTGGACCAGGAAGCCGGGTGGCGCACGATCAGGTCCATCAGGCGGACGAGCTGCGGGACGAAAAAAACGAAGGAAAAAATGCCGAGTCCCAGAAGCGCGTGGGAAAAAATCTGCCGGCAGATGTATCGGTCGATGAGTCGCATTGCGGACAGGGCACATTCTAGCACGCGTGCGAAATCCGGCAATGGGGGCGGTGCGCGCATGAATCGCGTGCACCTGATGATGCTGTGGCACATGCACCAGCCGCAGTATCGCGACCCTACGACGGGACGGTACGTGCTGCCGTGGACGCGGCTTCACGCGCTGAAGGATTACTGGGGAATGGTGCGGGTGATCGAGGAATTTCCGCGGGTGCACGCGACGTTCAACATGGTGCCTTCGCTGTGCGCGCAGCTGGAGGAGTATGCCAGCGGGAAATTCGACGAGACGTGGTACACGGCGGCGTTCCGGCCGGCCGGGCAGCTTTCGGCGGAAGATAAATCGGAAATTCTGACGCGGGCGTTTCAGTTGAATTACGACCACTTGCTGGCGCGGTGGCCGCGGTACATCGAATTGCATTCGTGGGTGAGTTCGCAGGGCGGGGAGCGGGCGAAGCAATCGTTTGGCGAGCGGGACTGGCGCGATTTGCAGGTGCTTTCGCAGCTGGCGTGGATGGACGAGGAATATCTGGCGAGCGATCCGGTGGTGTCGCGGCTGGCGCGCAAGGGCGCGGACTTCACCGAGCAGGACAAGCAGCAGCTGGCGCGAAAAGAATATCGAACTGCTGGGGCGCGTGCTGCCGGAGTACCGGAAAGCGGCGGCGACGGGGCAGATTGAAATTTCGGCGACGCCGTTTTACCACCCGATCTTGCCGCTGCTGTGCGATACGGACATTGCGCGGATCTCGAATCCGGGGACGCCGCTGCCGGCGCCGGCGTTTCGGCATCCGGAGGATGCGCGGGAGCAACTGGTGCGCGCGCGGAAGTATCACGAGCGCGTGTTTGGGAAACTGCCGGAAGGGCTGTGGCCGTCGGAGGGATCGGTATCCGAGCAGGCGCTGGGGATCGCGGCAGAGCTGGGATTCAAGTGGTTTGCGACCGATGAGGGCGTGCTGGGGCGGACGCTGAGCGCGGGATTCGGGCGCGACGCGGCAGGAGTGCCGGACAACGCGGACAAGCTGTATTCGCCGCTGCGGGTGCGGGCGGGCGGCAGGGAGATGGTGGGATTTTTCCGCGATCATTATTTGTCGGACCTGGTGGGATTTGTGTACAGCCGGATGGATGCGGGGGCGGCGGCGGAGGATCTGTATCAGAGAATCCGCGCGATCGGGGAACGCGTTTCGATCGGGAGGCCGCTGACGGTTTCGCTGATTCTGGACGGGGAAAACGCGTGGGAATATTTTCCGGGGAACGGGCGCGAATTTCTGCGGCAGTTTTACCGGCGGATCGACAACGATCCGGACATCACGGCGATGACGGCGAGCGAAGCGGCGGCCATGGCCGGGGATATTCCGCGGAATAACGGAATTTTTCCGGCGTCGTGGATCAGCGCGAATTTCGACGTGTGGATCGGGTCGGGCGAAGACGTGACGGCCTGGGAACATTTGAACCGGGCGCGCGATTTCTTACCAGCAGCAGGCGGACAACGCGGCCAAGGGATTTCCGAAGGCGCCGACGGCGAAGCAGTTGGCGGCGTCTTACGAAGCGGTGCTGGCGGCCGAGGGCAGCGACTGGTGCTGGTGGTACGGGCCGGAACACAGTTCGGCGAACGACGCGGAGTTCGACGCGTTTTACCGGAAATTGTTGACCGAGGTGTACGTGTCGCTGGGAGCGGAAGCGCCGGATGTGCTGGCGGGGCCGATCAAGCGGCAGCCGGAGCGCGCGCTGATTCTGCCGCCTTCGGCGAAGTCTGAAGGTGAAAATCGACGGGCGGGAAACGACGTATTTCGAGTGGATGGGGGCGGGGCTGTATTCTTCCGACCACCGCAGCAGCGCGATGCACGGGCGGCTGAACCTGCTGCACGAAATCCGGTACGGATTCAGCGAGAAGGAATTTTATTTGCGAGTGGATATGTTTCCGGGGGCGCTGGCGGAAATGCACGACGCCGAATTCCGGATCACGCTGCGGGCCGAGCAGGAGTTGCGCGTTGTGGTTCGCCTGGAGGAAGGGCGCGTGAAGGGGTACCTGGTGGAATCGCGCGACCTGTGTTTGCTGGGGCCGGATGAGATCGTGAAAGTGGCGTGCGACAAAATTCTGGAAGTGTCGGTGGCGAAGGAAATGTTTTTGCTGGGAGACCGGAAATCGATTTCGCTGGGAGTGGCGCTGTGGGAGGGCGGGCTGCCGGTGGATCTGCTGCCGGAAGAGGGGATGATGGAGATTCAGTTGGGGGAAGAGTGGTTTGGGTGGGGTGCGTAATTCGAGTTCGGGTCTAGAATCCTTCCGCGGGCTCAATGATGGCCAGTCGTTTCTGAAGCAAAAATCAAAACAATTTAATGGCGAGAGAGGTGGGGCGGGTGCCGACCGGGATCATGGTGATGAGGCTTTGTGTGCGGACGCGGATTACGGCGAGGTCGGCGGAATCTTCGTTGGCGACCAGGAGGAGGTCGCCGCTGGGGTCGAGGGCGCAGGGGCCGGGGTGGCGGCCGGTGAGGATGGGGGGGAGGAGGTGGCGGGTGGCCATTTCGATGGGGGTGACGCTGTTGGCGGTGGAGTCGGAGACGTAGACCAGATCGGCGTTGCCGAGCATGGCGGCGCTGGTGGGAGAGGAGCCGAGGACCATGGAATCGGAGACTTCGGTTCGCCAGGTGTCGACGATTTCCAGGCCGTGGGAGGCGGGGACGTTGACGTAGAGTTCGCCGCCGTCGGGCTTGATCAGCAGCGCGGAGGGAGTGCCGGGGAGGCGCAGGTTGGCGACCAGGACGCGGCGGCGGAGGTCGACGGAGGAGATTTCGCTGGAGCCGGCTGCGGAGACGAAGGCTCCGGAGCTGTCGGGGAGGACGGCGATCTGCTCGGGATGGCTGGCGACGGGGATGGTGGCGAGCAAAGCGAGCGTGGTGGAGTCGAAAACCTGCAGGGTGGAATCTTCGCGATTGGGGACGAGGACTTGTTTGCCGTCGGGGGTGACGCGCGCGAGCCAGGGGTGGCGGCCGGTGCGGGCGCGGGCGAGGATTTGCCCGGTGCGGCAGTCGATGGCACGAGGGTGGCCGATCCGGAAGCGGCGACGAAGGCGCGGGCGCCGTCCTGGGAGAAATCCACGGCGAAGGGGGAGATGCCGACGGGAATGCGCGCGGCAACGCGCGCCGGTGGGCGCGTCGATGACGAAGGCGTAGCCGCCTTCGGTGGAGACGCCCCAGACTTGTTTGAGAACGGGATTTGCGCGCAGGCCGGAGGGTGCGCCGCCGACCGGGATGGTGGCGATGTTTCCCATGCGGATCAGGTCGATGACGGAAACGGTGCCGTCGCCGGAATTGCCGACGTAGGCGTAGAGGCGGAGGTCCGGTCGGAGGAAGGACGGGCGGTATTCGCGGGCGATTTCGACCGTGGCCGAGGCCAGGATCAGCACGGCGACGAAGAGCAGGCGGTAATTTAGGCGGCGCGCCATTTTCAGGGAACGATTCTGCCACAGAGGAGCGGGGAGGCGGAGGGGAAACAGAAGGCCGAGCGAAGATTGCCCGGCAATCGAAGTGCCCGCGCTGAGGCCTGTGGTTTGCAACTTCGTTTAGCCAAGCAAAATTTGGGCGGTGTCCTAATTTGGGCAGTACTATAGATGACTAACCACGATTTGGAGTCATATGGAACTAGGACGAATTAGTGCCATCTTTCGTTACCCAGTTAAATCTATGGCCGGTGAATTACTAGATGTTGCAAGGCTGGGTTGGCATGGCATTGAGGGCGATCGCAGGTTAGCGTTTCGGCGAGTCACTGACAAAAGTGGGTTCCCTTGGCTGACAGCGAGCAAATTACCGCAGTTGCTCCTCTATAAACCATTCGGGCTCGACAGAAACACTGCCGAGCTGCTCCCAACGCACGTTTGTGCGCCGGACGGGAAAGAGTACGAACTCGGAAGCGACGAATTACGGAAGGAACTTTCGAGCCGGTATGGCAGTGATGTCGAATTGATGAAACTCAATCATGGCATCTTCGACGAAGCCTGTATTTCGGTAATTGGCCTCGGCACAGTGCATTGCGTCGAGCGCGAATCAGGCCGAGAGGTTGACTTTCGCAGATTTCGACCAAACGTTGTGATCGAAACCGATAGTGCTGAGCCGTTTGAGGAAGACAGATGGGTGGGCCGGACATTGATGTTTGGTGAAGGGAACAGTGGGGCAGCGCTCAGGGTTATTATGAGGGATGAGCGATGCGTTATGGTTAATCTCGACCCAGACACAGCCGAGCGAGATTCTGAAGTGATGAAGACCGTTGCTCGTCTGAACGAGAATCGCGCCGGCGTATACGGCACGGTGGTCAGGGCAGGCGAGGTGCGTCTCGGTCAAGTCGTGACCTTGGGAGGGTAGGGCATGGTAAAGCGCATCATGCGCCGATGCACAGGTGCGCCGCGCAACAACTCGATTGGGGCGGAGCGGGGATGGTCAGTCACGTATTTTATTACCTTAATTTGAAAAGCCGTCGGATTTCGGAGGCCGGGGATTCAGCCCTGGGGAAAAGCATGGTTGGGTCAGGCGAGGAATGAATCTCAAATTTGAAATTTGAAAGGGGGGGTTAACGCCTGGAGCTTCAGGGCTGATGCCCATAGAAAACAAGCTTGAATGTCCGAGCTGAAGCTCGGACCTCCGACTACCCTGGGAAATTTCAGATTTGGACAGTACTAAAACTTGCGCTAAAGCCCAAAACACTTATGCCGATTTGGGTAGGGAATACAGGCTGAACATGAAAAATTCCTAACCTGGCGCATTTGAAAAACAAATACAGCCCGCTTGCACCTCCAAGCATCCAACCGACATGGCCCCCACGACACCGAATCCAAGCATCCGACCACGCGAGTTGTTCGCCGCGTGGGGAAGAATCCTGACTGGCAACGCTCCCATGCTTTCCATTGAGATTACGCGGGAGTGTCCGCTGAGCTGCCCGGGATGTTATGCGTATGGGGATTCGCATCTGGGCGGGGGAGTTACGCTCAGCGAGTTGAATGATCTGCGCGGGGACGATCTGGTGGAGGGAGTGCTGGGGCTGGTTCGCAAGCACAAGCCGCTGCACGTATCGCTTGTGGGCGGGGAGCCGATGGTGCGGCATCGGGAGTTGGGGCGGATTCTGCCGGCGCTGAGCAAGATGGGCGTGTTTACGCTGGTGGTGACGAGCGGCGTGATTGCGATTCCCGAGGAGTGGATGGAGTTGCCGCGGGTGCGCGTGGCGGTGTCTGTCGATGGATTGGCGGAAGATCATGATGTGCGGCGCAAGCCGGCGACTTACGAGCGGATTTTGAAGAATATCGAGGGGCGCGAGATTAATGTGCATTGGGTGATTACGCGGCCGATGCTGGAGCGCGCGGGGTACCTGGAGGAATACGTGCGGTTTTGGAGCGGGCGGCCGGAAGTGGATCGCATTTGGGTGAGCGTGTATACGCCGCAAATCGGGGAAGAAAGCCGCGAAATGCTGGCGCAGGCAGATCGCGAAACGCTGGCGCGGGAGTTGCCGGCGCTGGCGTTGCGGTATCCCAAACTTTTGTTCAACAAGGGCATTGGCGAGGCGCTGCTGCATCCGCCGAAGAATCCGGACGATTGCGTGTTTGCGAAGATGTCGGCGAATTACTCGGCGGATTTTGAGACGCGCGTGGAGCCGTGCGTGTTTGGCGGGACGCCGGATTGTTCGCAGTGCGGGTGCTCGGTGAGCAGCGGGCTGCACTGGATCCGGTCGATCAAGGTGGCGGGGCCGGTGAAGATCGATCATTTTATTGCGGCGTCGGTGAAGGTTGGGCTGATGGTGAATCGGATTCGGGCGCGGGCGGCGCGGCCGGGGCGGTGGGATTCTACGGGAAGCGCGCCTAAGGGGAAGAGCGGAGATTTGGTGCAGATTCGATCTTGAGCGAGCGGTGGGTGGGGAACACTTCGAGTTCGGACAGGCAAAAAGCCTCTGAGAAGCACCTCGATGCTTATCTCGATGAGTTTGAAAGAGGAGTCAGCGGCGTAAATTTCATGGTTTCCCAATCACAATTTCGGCTGGATTTCCGATCACAATGCTGCTATTTCCAATCTTTCTACAATTAATTACCTGCATTGCTTCGACAATCGCATCGGCGAGAGGAGAATCTCCCATGCACATCACACCATTTGAAAGACGTTCCCGATTGTAAGCGATAGAGTTCGCAGAACCAAAATTGCGGACGATTGGCAATGGGATAGAGTCGAACACGCTGGCTATCTCCTCAGCGTACGCTTTGCTCTCTCTGTCGGGTTCGACTAAGGATATTGGAATTGGTGAAATATCTTGCCGACTAGAAAGTTTTCGCAACTTTTCGGTCAATTCCTTAATCTGCGCTTTGGTTAGCTGTCGATCTGGAGTTTCGCAATTTGTTGTTGCCGAATTTTTGCTCCCTCCCACTTGTACATTACTGCACGGTCCTGTAGTTATTGATCCGATTTGGGTGTTATCTTTTCCAGATTGCTTCAGAGTTGGTGAACGATTCGGTGATTTTTTGCCTGTTTGTTCCCTTGACGGCTGCCATATTCTGTGTCGATTGCTTTATGAGATTCCGCCGGGGGATTTTGCGTTGTCGGAGAGCCGATCCGTACTTCTCTTAATCGCCACGCAACAATCCAAACCGAACTAAGCGCTATTGTGATGATTGCAGAGGTCGCTACGACTCGACCGAGCGATCTATACCATTTCGGCCCTTTGAGCCAACCTTCTCTGAAAGCAGCAAGAAGAAAGATAAGCCCAGCGACCAGCAAGGCAATCTTTGAGGGTACTATGCTCCCTACTATAGTTAGGACCAGTGCCACACCGGTTTGAGTTAGTGGCTTATCAATAAAAGTCCCCAAACCCCCCATGGCTGACATGAAATGGACCTCCAGATTGACGGGATCATACTATGATCTCATCTTGTGTGAGGCATATAACAGCGCAAGGGTGCGCACTGGCGCGGATGTGATTGCCGCTTGGCGGTGAACCCGATAGAATGGTGTGCTTATCGCACACTTTGCGGTTTACTGAGGGCATGGCTGACCCATTGCACGGCGCGGAACTCCCCTACGACGTAGACGACGAATATCGCCCTGAACCTGTAGCTATTCCACGGCCGCCTTCCTGGCAGGACGGCAGCTTTCGCATTGGGATTCATACATCGATTGCGGGGGATATTGCCTCGTCGCTGGATGCGGCGGCGAAGCTGGGGGCGAATGCGCTGCAGATATTTTCGGCGAGTCCGCGGATGTGGCCGCGTGGAGGGACGCGGATTGCGGAGGCGGATGCGGCGCGATTTCGCGAACGGCGCGCGGGGCTGGGGCTGGGGCCGCTGGTTATTCACGACAATTATCTGATCAATCTGGCTTCACCGGATCGCGTGATGCGCACGCGGTCGATTCAGGCGTTTCACGACGAGCTGGTCCGAGGGGTGTCGCTGGGCGCGGATTTTCTGGTGGCGCATCCGGGGGCGGCGATGGGCGCGCCAATGTCGCAGGCCATCGAGGATATTGCGGACGGGATGCGGCAGGCGGCGCGAGGAATGAAATTTGGGGGGCTGCGGATTCTGGTGGAGAATACTTCGGGGATGGGGTCGGCGGTGGGGTCGCGGTTCGAGGAGATACAGGCGATTTTGGAGGCGACGAAGGATTTGCCGATGGGCGTGTGTTTGGATACGGCGCACACGTTTGAGGCGGGGTTTGATATTGCGAGTGAAGAAGGGCTGGAGAAGACCCTCGATTTGATGGATCGAACCGTGGGGCTGACGCGCGTATTTGTGCTGCACGTGAACGACTCGAAGACGGCGTTGGGGTCGCGCGTGGACCGGCACGAGAATATCGGGGACGGGAAGATCGGGCGGAAGGCGCTTGGGAGGATATTGAATCATCCGCGTCTGGGGCCGGGGGCGCTGGCCGGGCGCGCGTTTATCTTGGAGACGCCGATTGATAAGCCGGGGGACGACCGGAGGAATGTGCGGGCGCTGTGGGAACTGGTGGGGGTCGATGAGGAACATGCACCGAAGGCGGAGGCAGGGTTTTCGATGACGCGGGGGGAGCGAAAACCAATTGCGAATAAGGCGGGGCAGACTCGGAAGGCGCAGAAAGCGCCCAGGACGCCGGGGAAGAAAGTTGCGGCGGTGAAGGGAAAGGGGAAGGCGCGGAAGGGAAAGAAGAAGACGAAAGCGTGAAATTTCAAATTTGAAATTACGAAACAGGAATGAAGATTTGGAAGCGCCTGATTCCGGATGGGCAATTGAATTTATAAATTTGAAATCCGGGAACGAGCAATCGAGTTCCCTGGGAGCGGGCGGATAACGTGGCGGAATACGATCCACAGGCGATTGAGGCGAAGTGGCAGGGGCGATGGGAGGCGGAGCGCGCGTTTGAGGCGGACGCGGATCCGTCGAAGCCGAAATATTACGTGCTGGAGATGCTGCCGTACCCTTCGGGGACGATGCACATGGGGCACATGCGGAATTACACTATTGGCGACGTGGTGGCCCGGTACCGGAGGATGCGCGGATTTCTCGTGATTCATCCGATGGGGTGGGACGCGTTTGGGCTGCCGGCGGAGAATGCGGCGATCCAGCGGGGGATTCATCCGCGCGAGTGGACGCTGACGAATATCGAGTCGTTCAAGCGGGTGATGCGGCGGTTCGGATTCAGCTACGACTGGCGGCGGGAAATTTCGACTTGCGAGCCGGAATATTACCAGTGGAACCAGTGGTTTTTTCTGCGGATGCTGGAAAAGGGGATCGCGTATCGAAAACGCAGCCGGGTGAACTGGTGCCCGAAGTGCGCGACGGTGCTGGCGAACGAGCAGGTGGTGAACGGGTGCTGCTGGCGACATGAGGATACGCCGGTTGAGGCGAAGGACATCGAGCAATGGTTTTTCCGGATCACGCAATATGCCGATGAACTGCTGGAGACGCTGAAAGCAGCTGGAGGACGGGTGGCCCGAGCGGGTCGTCACCATGCAGCGGAACTGGATCGGGAAATCGCGCGGGACGCGGGTGCGGTTTGCGGTCGAGGGAATGGCGCGGACGTCGATCGAAGTGTTTACCACGCGCGTGGACACGATTTACGGGGCGTCGGCGCTGATCCTGGCGCCGAATCATCCGCTGGTCGACAAGCTTCTCGAGAACGCGGGCGCGAATACGCTGCACGCTGCGACGCTGCAAAAACTGCGGCAGGCTTCGCTGAAGACGGCGGACATCGAGAAGGCGGAGAAGGAAGGATTTTTCGTCGGGCAATATGCTGTGAATCCGTTTAATGGGGAAAAGATTCCGATTTGGGTGGGGAATTTTGTGCTGATGGGGTACGGAACGGGCGCGGTGATGTGCGTGCCGGCGCACGACGAGCGCGACTTTGAATTTGCGGTGAAGTATAAGCTGGCGATTCCGATCGTCGTGCAGCCGAGCGAGGGCGAACCGTTTACGCGCGGCGACGCTGACGGGTGCGTTTACGGAGTACGGGAAATCGGTGAACTCGGGGCCGTACACGGGATTCACTTCGGAAAAAGCGAACGAAATCATGACGGCGGATGCCGAGGCGCGCGGGTTTGGGAAGGGCGAGATTATTTTTCGGCTGAAGGACTGGGGGATTTCGCGGCAGCGGTACTGGGGGACGCCGATCCCGGTGATTTATTGCGACGCATGCGGGATGGTGCCGGTGCCGGACGCGGATTTGCCGGTGGTGCTACCGGCGATGGCGAAATTTT
This sequence comes from Terriglobia bacterium, assembly GCA_963779275.1. Classification (GTDB taxonomy): domain Bacteria; phylum Acidobacteriota; class Terriglobia; order Acidiferrales; family UBA7541; genus Palsa-360. The sequence goes on along the minus strand of CAVZXL010000006.1, from coordinate 218,692 downwards.
CCGGTGTAGGGCAATCGCCGCTGGCGAGCGTGGCGGAATTCGTGAACGTGAAGTGCCCGAAGTGCGGCGGAGCGGCGCGGCGGGAGACGGACACGATGGACACGTTCGTGGATTCATCGTGGTATTTCTACCGGTACGCGGACGCGCACAACGATAAGGCGGCCGTTCGATCCGGAGCTGGCGAAGTATTGGCTGCCGGTGGATCAGTATATCGGCGGGATCGTGCACGCGATTCTGCATTTGCTGTACACGCGGTTTTTCTGCAAGGTGATGCGCGACCTGGGAATGGTGAATCATAACGAGCCGGTGAAGCGCCTGTTCACGCAGGGGCTGGTGCTGAAGGGCGGCACGGCCATGTCGAAGTCCAAGGGAAATGTGGTGGGGGCCGAGGACATGGCGGTGAAGTTCGGGTGCGATACGGGACGTTTGTACACGCTGTTCGCGGCGCCCCCGGAAAAAGATTTGGAGTGGAGCGAGCAGGCGATCGAGGGGTGTGCACGATTTTTGCAGCGGGTGCACAAGCTGGTGTCGAGGCACGCGGAGTGGATGAATACGGCGAGGACCAGCGTGGCCCCGGGGCAGGAGTTCGCGGAGGCCTCGGCGAAGGAGAAGGCGCTGCTGCGCAAGGCGCACCAGGTGCTGCGGCGGGTGACGCACGATTTCGAGACGCGATGGCATTTTAACAGCGCGGTGGCGCTGCTGATGGAGTTGGTGAATGAGATTCACAAGGCGGAGCCGCTGGAAGAGGGCGTACGGCCGGAAGAGGCGCGGAAAGTGTTCGAGCTGCTGACGCAGATGATGGCGCCGATGGTGCCGCATCTGGCGGAGGAGCTTGTGGGAGATGCTTGGGCACACGGGGGAAACGCTGGCGCGGGCGGGATGGCCGGAGTTTGTGGCGGAGCTGGCGGCAGAAGAGGAAGTGGAAATTGTTGTGCAGATGAACGGGCGGGTAAAGGGGAAAGTTTCGGTCGAGGCCGGGCTGGACCGGGAGGAGCTGGCGGAGCGGGCGCTGGGCGATGCGAAGATCGCGAAACTGCTGGAGGGGCAGAAGATCGTGAAGATTATTGCGGTGCCGGATAAGCTGGTGAATGTGGTGGTGGGGTGAGGGGAATTCAGGGCACGAGGCAGGAGGCAGGAGGCAAGGAGTCGGGGCGCTGCGCTTCGTGGCGGTCCGGGAATTGGTGGATTGAGATTGGGTGAAATTGGCAATGAGCAGTGGCGGGGATTGTTGGAAGAGCGAAGGGGAAGCGATGAGGAGACGATGAGCGAGCGCGGCGGGATTGTGGTGCTGGATTTTGGGGGGCAGTATACGCAATTGATTGCGCGGCGGATCCGCGAGCAGCAGGTGTTCAGCGCGATATTGCCTTGCACGGCTTCGATTGAACAGATACGGAAATTCGAGCCGGCGGGGGTGGTGCTGTCGGGGGGGCCGAACTCGGTGTATGACGCGGGGGCGCCGGCGTGCGATGTGGGAGTGTTGTCGGCTGGGCGTGCCAGTGCTGGGGATTTGTTATGGCTTGCAGTGGATGACGCATGTGCTGGGGGGAAGCGTGGAGCGGGCCGACCGGCGGGAGTATGGGCGGGCGGAATTGGTGGTGAAGAACGGGTCGGCGCTGTTTGCGGGTCTGCCGCACAAGCTGCGGATCTGGAACAGCCACGGGGATCATGTGCGGGCGCTGCCGGCGGGGTTTCAGGTGACGGGGGAAACGGGGAACGCGGTATCGGCGGCGGAGGATACGGCGCGGAAATTGTACGCAGTGCAGTTTCATCCCGAGGTGCGGCATACGGACTGCGGGTCGGAAATTTTGCGGAATTTTGTTTTCGATATTTGCCACGCGAAGCCGCTGTGGAGCGGGGCGGCGTTTATCGCCGAGACCGTGGAATCGATTCGCAAGCAGGTGGGCGATGCGCGGGCGATTTGCGCGCTGAGCGGGGGAGTGGATTCGGCGGTGGCGGCGGTGCTGGTGCACCGGGCCATCGGGGACCGGCTGACGAATATTTTTGTGAATAACGGATTGCTGCGGAAGGATGAGTTTCGCGAGACGCTGGAACTGCTGCGCGACCGCATGGGGCTGAAAGTGATGGGCGTGGACGCGTCGCAGGAGTTTCTGGAGCGTCTAAAGGGAGTGACCGAGCCGGAGGACAAGCGGAAGCGGATTGGGGCGGAATTTATTTCCGTGTTCGACCGGCAGGCGAGGCAGCTGGCGACCGGGCCCGATCGCGCGGCGTTTCTGGTGCAGGGGACGCTGTACCCGGACGTGATCGAGTCGGTGGCGGTGCGCGGGCCTTCGCAGACGATCAAGACGCACCACAATGTGGGCGGGCTGCCGAAGGATTTGCCGTTTGCGCTGATCGAACCGCTGCGCGAGTTGTTCAAGGATGAAGTGCGGTCCATCGGGCGCGAATTGGGGCTGCCGGAGGAGATGCTTACCAAGCATCCGTTTCCCGGGCCGGGACTCGCGGTGCGATTGCTGGGGGAAGTGACCGAGGAACGGCTGGCGCCGCTGCGGGATGCGGACGCGATCGTGGTGGAGGAAATCCGGCGCGCGGGGCTGTATGAGAAGGTGTGGCAGGCGTTTGCGGTGCTGCTGCCGGTGCGAAGCGTGGGTGTGATGGGCGACGAGCGGAGCTACGGGTACACGATCGTGGTGCGCGTGGTGGATTCGGAAGATGCGATGACGGCGGACTGGACGCGGCTGCCGGCCGAGGTGCTGGAGCGGATGTCGACGCGGATCGTAAATGAAGTGAGCGGGATAAACCGTGTGGTGTACGATGTGAGCTCGAAGCCGCCGAGCACGATTGAGTGGGAGTAGGGTGTAGGGAAGGAAAGACAGAGAATGGTGAAGGCGGCGAGGCCGCTTTGAAACAGGGCGGGGTGCGAAGCGAAGTGGAGTGTAGGGAAGGTGGCGATGGCCCGGGTCGAATCACTGGCAAGTTCAAGATCGCTCGAAGTGATGCCCGGGCCAATCCGCCGGTATGCCGGAAAACGCCGTCCCGAGGAACTCGGGAAACCGCTGGACTTAGCGGGTGGCCATCTTCTGAGCCATGTAGAGCAGGAGCCGACGGTCGGGTTCTTCGATGCGACCCATCAGCCTGCGGAACTTGTTCAGGAGACGCGCCTCTTTCCCGGAACTGCCCCAAACGATGTCGTCGGCGCTTTTGCGCTTCGGCAGGTTGGGGAGTTCGGGCGGTTCTTCGCCGTCATAGAAAAGTTGATAAAGTGGGACTTCCAGGGCGCGCGCCATTTTCTCGAGCGTTTCGATGGCCGGAACGGTATGGCCATTTTCGACGCGGGAGATATAGCAACGAAGCAGTCCGGTGCGCTTTTCGATGTCCCCTTGGGAAAACTTTTTTTCTTCGCGCAAGGCGCGAAGCCGATCGCCAATAATCATGTCGGCATTGTTCCATAATGTTATAGTGGCGTGCAAGGGGAAAAGTTGATTTATACGTAACGCCCTGAAACCGGAAAACGATGGCCAACGTCACAAATTCGGAGCTATTGCGCGGGCCGAAAGCCGGCAAGGGAAAAGAGGCGTTGACGCCGGCGGAAAACGAGAAGGCGCTGGTCCGGCGTGTGCAGAAGGGCGACGTCGCGGCGTACGAGGATCTGGTGCGGATACACCAGCACCGGGTGCTGGCGGTGATCGGGCGGATCCTGCGGGGCAGCGAGGACGTGGAGGACGTGGCGCAGCAGGCGTTCGCTAAAGCTTATTTCTCGATCCGGCGATTTGACATGCGCTCGGCGTTCGGGACGTGGCTGTACAAGATAGCGGTGAACGAGTGCTGGGATTACCTGCGGAAGAAGAAAGTGCGGCGACTGGTGTACGAATCGGACATGAGCGAAGAACAGGTGAGGAAGATGGATGCGGCGCCGGAGCACAGCTTCGGGGCGTCGCAGCATCGCGAGGACGCGTCGCGGCAGGTGGAGCACCGGCAGACGATTGAGCGGCTGCTGGGGCAACTGGACGAAAAAGACCAGATGATGCTGGTGATGAAGGAAGTGGAAGGATTTTCGGTGGAAGAAATCGGGGAGGTCCTGGGCCTGAACGTGAACACGGTGAAGGTGCGGCTGTTTCGAGCGCGAGGCCGCCTGGTGGAGACGTACCGGAAGCGCATGCAAACGCGGCCGGCTCCTCGGGAAGGGCTGCGGCAGGGAAGGAGCGAAAAAATTGTTTAACAAAACGAAATCTTCGAAGGGGCTGCCGGGACCGGGAAGCGCGTCTGGAGGATTATCTGGACGGCGTGTCCGATATCGAGCTGCAGCGGCACCTGGGCGAGTGCGAGGATTGCCGCGCGGCGCTGGACGATTCGCGGCTGGCAGGGGAATTGTTGCGCGAGGCGCTGGAGCCGGCGGGCGAGGCGGGCGCGGCGTTTCTGCCCGGGGTGATGGCGAGAATCCGGGAAGAGAAGGCGCGCGCGGAATCGCCGGCGGCGTTCTGGAGGCCGCTGGAACTGCTGGCATCGCGGCTGGCGCTGACCGCGGCGGTGGCGCTGTTCGCGCTGTCGGCATATCTGGTGGCGCTGGCGCCGGGACGGAAGGCGGCGCCGGCGCCGAGCCCGACGGAAATCAGCGCAAGCGATTTGCCGCAGCCGCCGCAGGACCCGGTGAGCAACGAAGAGGTATTGCAATCGCTGGCGGAGAGGTCCAATGGAAGGTAACAACGGAAATCGCAAAGCAATCCTGCTGGTGCTGGTGGTCTTCGTGCTGGGGATCGCGCTGGGCGGGGTGGGGATTTATGTGGTGACGGCGCGAGTGCAAGCGGCGCGCGCGCAGGCCACGGCGCATACTCCGGCGAACACCATGGCGATGTTTACGCGGGACCTGAATTTGACTCCCGAACAGCAAACGCAGATTCAAGCCATTATCAGCGACACGCGGGCGCATTACGCCGAGTTGCACGACAAATTCGACCCGGAATACGAGCGCGTTCGGCATGAAGGGCGGCAACGGATCCGCGAAGTGCTGACGGCGGATCAGCGGCCGAAGTTTGAAGATCTTCTGCGGCAGATGGACGAGGATCGGCGCAGGCGGCAGGCTGAGCAAGGGCATTAGGATGCGTGGCGCGGCGGCGGCACCCGAAACTTCAGCGGCTAACGACGAATTCAAGAACTACATTCCTGCCGGGCTGAAGAGTCCGTGAGAAACGCGCGAATCAAAACGCCAGCGGCTAAAGCCGTACTGATTTTGGAAGCATTACGGCACGGCTGAAGCCGTGCCCTACAAAGATTCCAGGGTTCTCGCACGGGGTCTGAAGCTGGCCCTTCCACGGAAAATCCGGCCCTGTTGTGGAAATCCCGGCAAGCCCTCGGAGTGCTGCCGGCGAGACTGCTTGGGAACGTCGATTTTGCCGACCGATGCCTTCTCATCCCCAAATAGTGAAACTTCAGGAACGTTCGCGGCGTAGTTTATAGTGAGCCGGGAATTCGCGGCGGAAGCTGGGAGGCAACACGCATGGGACGCCTCATCGAAAAAATGAAGGAACTGTGGCTGCGGTCGATGATGCACCGGGCGTTGCTGGCCGCGCCGCCGGTAGTGTTGCTGCTGTATGTGGGATACGTCACGGTGGGGGCGCGGGCGACGGCGCAGTACTTCACGGCGAAGGTCGAGCAGGGAGACATTTCGCAGGTGGTGCAGGCCACGGGAACGATTAATCCGGTCAATACGGTACCGGTGGGATCGGTGGTGTCGGGCAACGTGGTGGCCATCAATGTGGATTTCAACTCCAAGGTAAAAAAGGGCGACATCCTCGCGGAGATCGATCCCGTCCCGTTTCAGAATCAGCTCGCGCAGTCCCAGGCGGATTACCAGAATGCCGTGGCCAACGTAGCGAATCTGGAAGCGCAGATTGAGACGGCCCGCGCCAATGTGGGAACGATGAAGGCCAACGTGGCCAAGGCTCACGCGGGAACCGTGGATATGGGAACGCAGCTCACGCGAATAAAATCACTGGCGGATCAGGGCGTTTTCTCCGCACAGCAGATGGACGATGCGCAGGCGAACTATGACACGGCCGTGGCCAGCGAGCATGCCGCGGAAGCGCAGGAAAAACAGTCCGAAGCGCAATTGGCGGCGACGCGTCGCGCAGCGCGATCAGGCCAAGGCGCAACTGCTGATGAAAAAGGCGGCGGTGGCTTCGGCCAAACTGCAGCTGAGCTATTGCACGATCCGGGCGCCGATCGACGGGACGGTGATCAACCGGACGGTGAACGTGGGGCAGCCGGTGGCGGCCAGTTTGCAGGCGCCGAATCTGTTCAGCATCGGGCAGGACCTGACGCATATGCTGGTGTATACGAACACGGACGAGGCGGACGTGGGGCGGATTCAGGTGGGGGCGCAGGCGACGTTTCGCGTGGACACGTTTCCGCGGGAGACGTTTTACGGGCACGTGTCGCAGGTGCGCATGAACGCGGCGACGATTCAGAATGTGGTGACGTACAACACGACCATCGAATTCGATAATCCGGACGTGCGGCTGTTTCCGGGAATGACGGCGTACGTTTCGATTCCGGTGGCGTGGGCGAACAACGTGGTGAAAATTCCGAATGGGGCGTTGCGGTTCAAGCCGGACATGAGCGATAGCGACCGGCAGAAGCTGTATGCGAAATATGGGATCGCGAACGGCGGGGCGACGGCGGCGGGACGCATGGCGGCGACGAGCGCTCCGGCGGGCGGAGCTGCGGCAGGACAAGGCGGGGCGGCGACGGCGGGCGGGTCCGGGAGCGGGGGCAGCTGCGGGGGCGGCGCCGCGGTGGTGGCGCTGGCGCGGCAAGGCTGGAGGACAGGGCGGGGCAGGGCGGGAGTGGCAGGACGGCGCCGGGGCGGCAGCGGCGGAGGGCGCGGGAGCGGGTGCGGGCGGCGAACAGCCAGCGCGAGGATTCGGCGATTGTATGGAAACTGCTGGCGGACAAGACGCTGGAGCCGGTGCAGGTGGGGGTGGGGTGACCGATTTCACGTTTACGGCGATGATCAAGGGGAATTTGCAGCCGTCGGACGATCTGGTGATCGGGCAGTCGGTGAACAAGACGGCGGCGGCGAAGATCGCGAATCCGGTGGCGGGGACTGCGGGGCCTGCCGCGGGGACGCCGCGTAGATTCTAGAATTGGTCCGACACCTGTTCGCGCGCGGAGTGTGAGCCGCGGGCCAGGGGCTAAAGCCCAGTTTTCGCGGCATCCGGATGTCGCGGCTGAAGCCGCGACCCACAAAGATTGCGAACGAGGTGACGAGCGGCATTTGCTGAAGCGGCAAGAAATAGGACTTGAATTGGCGAGCGGGGGTGCTGGAAATGGTGAGAATTAGGCCTTGACATGGGGAGCGGGGCTTGCTGAATTGGCGAGTGACGGTTGCTGAAAAAGACAGACATGGCCGAACAAATTCTACCTGCAGTGGACACCGACAAAGATCCTGCCAAGGGCGAGCCCGTCATTCGCCTGGAGAATGTTTATAAGATTTATGACTTGGGGGAGATTCAGGTGCAGGCGCTGCGCGGGGTTTCGCTGGAGGTGAGCGCGGGGGAATTCGTGGCGGTGATGGGGCCGTCGGGGTCGGGAAAATCGACGGTGATGAATATTCTGGGGTGCCTGGACCGTCCGACCAAGGGAAGATATTTTCTGGATGGCGTGGATGTTTCGGGAATGTCCAAGGACGAACTGGCGCGGATACGGAATAAGAAATTGGGATTCGTGTTTCAGCAATTCAACCTGCTTTCGCGGACTTCGGCGCTGGAGAATGTGGAATTGCCGACCGTGTATGCCGGGATCAAGCCGGAAGAGCGGACGCGGCGGGCGATGGAGTCGCTGCGCAGGTGGGGCTGGCCGACCGGGCGGGGCATCACCCGTCGCAGCTATCGGGCGGGCAGCAGCAGCGCGTGGCGATTGCGCGAGGGCTGGTGAACCAGCCGGCGATTTTGCTGGCGGACGAGCCGACGGGGAACCTGGACAGCCGGACGTCGATCGAGATCATGGAAATTCTGCAGACGCTGAATGACGAGCAGGGTCTGACGATCGTGCTGGTGACGCACGAGCCGGACATCGCGCAATTCACCAAGCGCAACCTGGAATTTCGGGACGGGAAGTTGAAGCGGGATATGTTGGTGGAGGACCGGTTGATCGCGCGGGAAGTGTTGAAGACGATGCCGACGGCGGAAGAGCAGGCGGCGGAGGATGCGGTGGAAGATGCCGCCGCGGAAAAAGCGGCGGCTGAGGCAAAGTCCGCGTTGCCGCAGGCGTAGCGAGATGACAAAGAGGAATTTCTCTTCGGTATGGATGCCAAGAAAAGAAAGAGGGATTCCTCGGCAAAAACTGCCTTGAAATGACGGGGCTTTGTTTTTTTTGAGCAGATCGGCGGGGTAACAAAATGGATTTCATGAATACATTTCGGCTGGCGCTGCGGGCGCTGGCGCGGAACAAGATGCGGTCGGCGCTGACCATGCTGGGGATCGTTATTGGCGTGGGGGCGGTGATTGCGGTGGTGAGCATCGGGCAGGGGGCGCAATACATCGTGCAGCAGGGGATTCAGGCGATGGGAACCAATGCGGTGTTCATCGCGGCGGGGAGCAACCGGGCGGGGGGCGTGCGGCAGGGATATGGCGGCGTGAAAACGCTAACGGTGGACGACATGAACGCGATCCTGGCGGAGATTCCGCTGATCAAGCAGGCCGCGCCGGCACTTACCAGCCGGCAGCAGGTGGTATATGGGAACCAGAACTGGAGCACACAAATTACCGGAACCACGCCGAACTATTTCGATATCCGGACGTGGCCGGTGCAGGCGGGGTCGGTGTTCAGCGATCAGGAAGTGGATCTGGCGGCGAACGTTTGCGTGATTGGGACGACGGTCGCAAGAATTCTGTTCGGGAGCGAAAACCCAATTGGGCAAACGATGCGCATTGGGAACCTGCCGTTCCGCGTGGATGGTGTGCTGGAATCCAAAGGGCAGAACGTTACCGGGCAGGACCAGGACGACGTGATCTTCGCGCCGTACACGACGGTGCAGCGGAAGATTTCGGGGATCACCTGGCTGCAGTTTATTGCGGCGTCGGCGGTGTCGCAGGAAGCGTCGGTGGCTGCGGTGGCGCCGATTACCAGCCTGCTGCGCGAGCGGCACCGAATCCGCGCGGGCGGCGACGACGACTTCATGATCCGCACGCAGGCGGATATCGCGGACCTGCAGAATCAGACGCAATCGACGATGACCATGCTGCTGGGAGGGATCGCGTCGGTATCGCTGGTGGTGGGCGGGATCGGAATCATGAACATCATGCTGGTGTCGGTGACCGAGACGGACGCGGGAGATCGGCGTGCGCATGGCGGTGGGGGCGACGGAGAAGGATGTCCGGCATGCAGTTTCTGGTGGAGGCGGTGACGCTTAGCATGATGGGCGGGGCGATAGGAATTTGTTTCGGGCTGATCGGGTCGATGCTGATCGCGAATTTATTGCAATGGCCGACGCTGATTTCGGGGAAGGCTGTGATTGCGGCGGTGATTTTTTCGACGCTGGTGGGGGTGGTTTTCGGGTATTATCCGGCGCATAAGGCGGCGCAGTTGGATCCGATTGAGGCGCTGCGGTATGAGTAGGTTTTTTTAATTGAGTGAGTGGGACAGGTGATCGGGCTGTCGCGTCTTGATTTTTGAGGGTGCAGCCGAAGTCAAAAGCAAGACAGGCTGAAGCCTGTCCTACTAGTTAGAACGGAATATCTTCGTCGGTGACTTCGGGGCCGGATTGGTCGTCTGGTTGCGAAGGCGCGGGGGACTCACGGTCGTAATCTCCGGCGAAACCTCCGGAAGGGGCGGATGCGGCGCGGGATGCGCCGCCTGCGCCCATGGAATCGGTGCGCGAGCCGAGCATGCGGAAATTGCTGGCAGTTGATTTCAAAGCTGGTTCGCTTTTGCCCTTCTTTATCGGTATATTCGCTTGAGTTCGGATGCTGCCTTCCAGGTAGATTTGCGAGCCCTTTTTCAGATACTGCTGGGCTATCTCGGCTTGCTTGCCCCAGACGGTGATCCTGTGCCATTCGGTGCGTTTTTGGCGTTCGCCGGAGCGGTCTTTGTAGGTTTCGTCGGTGGCGAGCGAGAAATGGCAGACGGCCTGGCCTCCGCCGGTGTAGCGGGTTTCAGGATCCTTACCCAATCGTCCCACTAAGATCACTCTATTTACGGACATCGGTTTTCTCCAGTTGTGGGAGGAAGATAACACGGCGAAGCGTGGGCGCGCAAATCGGAGAGGGCGTTGCGGGTCGAAATCAGGGTGTCATTATTCGTGACCATTGTGCGGACGGCGATTTGTGAGTTTATGGCAGACGGAAAAAGATTAACACAGAGTACACCGAGGGAAGAACACAGAGGGCACAGAGAAGAGCAAGAAAATGGAGCTTGGTACTGAATGGGAAGGGAATTTCATAAGTCACCAGGCACAGTCACCAGTCACCGGCACTAGGCACGAATCACGAATCACGAATCACAAATCACGCTACATTATCCTGCCGTTGCGCCCAGTTCTTTTAATTTTGCGGCGCTGCGCTTGGCTTCTTCGGTGCCGGGGTAGTTGTGGACTACGGCGCGGAGTTCGCGGACGGCGGCGGTTTTTTGGCCGAGTTCAGCGAGGCAGAAGCCTTTTCTCATGCGGGCCGAGGCGGTCTTGAAACTTCTTGGGATATTTTTCGACGACTTTGTTGTAGTAGTCCAGGGCCAGTTGATATTGGTTTTGCATGTAGGCGATTTCACCGAGGTAGAACTGGGCGTTGGAGGCGAGGTCGGTATCGCCGTAGAATTTCATGTAATCCTGAAATTCCTGGGTGGCCAGTTCGTAGTGCTTGCCGTTGATGTCGCGCAGGCCGTTGGAATACAGGACGTCGGCGGAAGCGGGAGGCGCGGCGGAGGCCACTGGATTGGATGCGGCGGGCATGCCGGCGCCCGGGCCGGGGGCGGGGCCGCCAGCGGGGGCGATGTGGCGGAGGTACCGGGCCGGGGCCCGCTGGAGCGGGAGATGCCAGCTTGGAATCGACGCTCTGCAATGTGTTCTGGACGTCGGTGAGTTTCTGGTCGAGTTTGCCGAGGCGGGCCTGCAGGTCGGCGACGTTATCGGAGAGGCCCTGGACTTGAGTGCCCATGGTGTCCAGGCGCGCGCCGGAAGCGGCGGAGAAATCCTGGGTATTTTTTTGGACCGCGGCCATGCCGACGTTGAGCTTGCTGACGGCGTCGAGTGATTGCTGGATCAGGGTTTGCTGCACGGCGGCGTTTTGCGTGATGGCGGTTTGCATGGCTTGCTGGCCCTGGATGAGCTGGTTGACGCCTGTTTGCAGTTCGATGATTTCGCGGGCCACGGCGCCAGCGGGCGCAGGTCCGAGCAGGGCGCCGCCCAGGGCTCCCGCGAACATGGCTGCACCGAAAAATAAAACCAAACGCGTTCGCAACGTGATCCTCCTTTTGCTCAGTAGAGCCGGCGCCTCTGTGGCGGGCCGCACCTGTTTGGTCGCGCGCGGACCGAAAAAACAAGGCCGATGCCCGCGAGGGCTGGGGCCCCTCGCAACTGAGACGTATTGTAGTGCAAACCCGGGGCGCGGCCAATAAGTGACAACGATAAAGATTTGTTCGAGGCACCGGGGCCGCGACGAATTATTTTTTCAGATCGATCCATGGGGTCGTGCGGCAACGTTGCATCCAAGGCGCCAGCGGCTAAAGCCGGATTCCGTGGCGGTCTGGAAGTCGTGGCTGAAGCCACGACCCACAAGGATTACAAAATTGCCGCACGTACTCAAGACCCACAGGCAGTTTTCGGTTCTGACCTAATTTGAAATTTCCTCAAGTGGTCGGAGGTCCGAGCTTCAATTCGGACGTTAGCGCCTGGTCTGTCGCGGGCTCTAGCCCCTACCTTCAGGGGCAAGAGTCTGTGTGAGAACCGCAATCTAAATGCGCCAGCGGCTAAAGCCGAACTGATCCTACGAACTTTACGGCACGGCTGAAGCCGTGCCCTACGAAGATTCGAGGATTCTCACACAGACTCTAAAGCCCACGTATGGCGATATTTTTCGTCGGGGCTGAAGCCCCGACCTCCGAAATCCGACGGTTCTTCAAATTAAGACAATTCCCAGTTTCCCGCCTATTTGCCCATGACGAAGTGGGCGCGGCGGTTTTGCTGGTAACACTCCTCGGTGGAGGCGCTGCAGAACGGACGCTCCTTGCCGTAGCTGACCGTTTCGAGGCGGTCGGCGGGGATGCCGAGGGAAACCAGGAACTGCTTGGCTGCCGCGGCGCGGCGGTCGCCCAGGGCGAGGTTGTATTCGGTGGATCCGCGCTCGTCGCAATGGCCTTCGACGACGATTTTCATTTGCGGATAGGAGCGCAGGAATTGAGCCGTGGCCGAAAGAGCGTCGCGGGCATCGGCGCGGATGTCGGCCTTGTCGTAATCAAAGTAGGCGTCCTTCACTTCCTTGTCGAAAAGTTCCTGCAAGGTGGGCTGGTGAGCCGCGGGAGCCGGAGGAGGAGGAGCGTTGACGGAAACGCGAACGCTGGCGTCGGCGGATCCGCCGGGACCGGTGGCCGTGATCGTGTAGGTGGTGGCTTCGGTGGGCGACACGGTTTGTGTGCCCTCCGAGGCGACCTGGCCGATTCCGGGCGACAGGGTGAGCGATGTGGCGTTGGTCGAGGACCATGTCAAGGTTGAGGATTGTCCTCGCTGAATGAATGTTGGCGACGCCTGCAGATTTACCGTCGGTCGAGCAGGGGGTTCAGCCGCAGGGGGTGGTGGGGGTGGAGCTGCTGTTGGGGTGGCTTTTTGTGGCAAGCCGCGCCCAGAGCAGCGAAAGCGATCAAGGTAGCGAACAGAGCCCTGGACGTGCGTACGGTTCCACATCGTTCTTCAATCCTCCTTTAAGCAGTTAGGAAAGCAACCCAAGTAAGTATTCATTTCGAGTGCACACTTTTTTAGATCCAATCTCCTGAGCCGGAGCCGCCAACACACCCAATTATTTTGGCGACCAGTTCGGAGACTCATTTTGTCCCTGCTTGGTCAGTTGCCGGGCGGAGGTTCCGTCCGCGAGCATGGACCAAATCTGGCGCGTACCGGTTCTGGTGGATTCAAAGACGAGATGGCGGCCGTCGGGGGCCCAGCTGGGGCGTTCGTTGCGGCCGGCATCGCGAGTCAATTCCACCAGTTGATGCGTGACAATTTCCATGATGTAGAGATCGTAATTTCCGTTGGGGCGGCGCCAACTGAAGGCCAGCAGCTGGCCGTTGGGGGACCAGGCCGGGTCGATGACGTAGCCCTTGTCCGCCAAATCGACTTTGGTCTGGCTGGTGCCGTCGGCGTTCATGGTGTAGAGCTGCGGAATTCCGCCGCGATCGCTGACGAAGGCGACTTGCTGCCCGGTCTTGGGATTGTACGAGGGCGAAGTGTTGGCGCCGTTGGAATAGGTGAGGCGTTTGGGGCGCGCGCCGGAGGCGTCGGTGACGAACAACTCCGGGTTGCCGTACATGCTGGACATGAACATGATTTGCGATCCGTCCGGGGACCAGGCCGGTGAGGAATTGGTGCCCTGGAACCTTGGCCAGGAGATCAAGTGGTTGGAGGCGGTGGAGTAGACGCAAATCTGAGCGGTGAAGACGCTGCCGCTGCCGGGCTGGGCGTAACAGGTGAAAGCGATGCGCGTGGCATCGGGCGACCAACGCGGCGTGAGCGAGATGGTGTGGATTTGCGTCAACGGATGCTGGTTTTCGCCGTCGTAATCCATGACCCAGATTTCCTTGTTGCCGGTGCGGTTGCTGACGAACGCAATCTGCGTGGCGGCAACGCCCGGCAAGCCGCCGGAAAGTTTGCCGATGATTTCATCGGCAAACTGGTGGGCGAAGGCGCGGACCTGAACGTCGGTGGGCGCGCCGCGATATACCTTTCCGATGACGGGCGGGAGGGAAGCGTTGCGCACGTCGTTGAGCCAAGCGGAAATTTCGAGGGTGGTGGCGTCGGCGGAGAGGGCGCCGAAGGCCAAGAGTTGCGCGGAAGCAGGGGCGTCCGACCAGGCTTTGAAGTCGACTTCCGCGGGAGTGGCGGGGGTCTGCAAGGGGTTGTAACTCTTGCTGACGAGGTCGAGGATGCCGCTGTAGTCGAGGTCGTTGCGGACGACGTCTGCGAATTCCGCGGCCAGGGGCTGTGCGGCAGGCGACTTGGGAGCAAAATCGGCGACTGCGACGCGAGCCTTGGAAACGCCCAGGCCGGTTCCGGTGCGGAACCAGTCCTGGGCTGAGGCCGGTCGTGGCGGAAAGAACTAAGAATTAATCCACAGATGAACACTGATAAACACTGATAAAGAATTCGGAATTTTCTCATTGGCCTTCTATTGGACGTTCGGGACGAGCCAATCGTGATCTTACTTTTTGTGCGCGAACGCGGAAAATATTTTCATCGGCAAAGATATTACCTCCGAAACTCGAACCAGAATTCGACGGTGACGCTGTTGCCGGGGTAGCCCGAAGGCAGGGGCGACATCGGGCTGGAGCTCAGAATGGCGCGCAGGGCGGAATTATCGACCGAGCGGTTGCCGCTGGACTGGGTCATCTGGACGTTGGCGACGGTGCCGTCGCGCAGAACTTGAAAGGTGAATTGCGCGCGGGGCGCCCAGCGAACCGTGGGGTCGACCGTGGATTGCAGCCAATTGCTGCTGATGCGGTTGCGCACGCCGTCGACGTAGCTGGGAAATTTTCCGGTGAAATCGCCGCCGCCGGGGCCGGAAAAACCCATGCCACCTTGCGTCGGGCCGTTCATGTTGAATGTGGAGGAGTAGGGCATGGCCGGAGCGCCGCCACCGCCGTAGGGGACGGCGTTGGTCGGGGGGGGCGTCTGATCTTCGAGAATTTTGGAAGGGCGCGTGACGTAGTGGGGCGCTTTTTCCTTGGTGAACTCGGGAATCTTTTTTACGTCGGGTTCTTCGGCCTTGGGCTTGGGCTGCGGCTCGGATTTGTAGAGGCCTTTGCTGGTGTCGACCACGCGGCTTTGGGTTACGGCTTCGGGGCGCGGCAGATTTACTCCGGGAAGGCTGCCGACCAGGCCGACCGCAACGGAATTGCCGCCGCCGGGGCCGCCCCAGGTATCGCCGCTTCTGGAAAAGATGGCGGAAAAAAGCATCGAGCTGAACAGCAGGACGTGAAGAAAGACAGACCACAGGAAAGGTTTCTTGAGGTTGTTCGCGCCGGGATGTGCAGGGGCATAGGACATGGCGTCAGTGGGGCGTGTCGTCGAGCGGTTCGGTGACGACGCTGATATTTGAGATGCCGGATTGGCGCAAAGTGTCAACGACGAGGGCGAAAGAACCGAAGGGAACGGTTTTGTCGCAGCGCAGGTAGACGGTATCGCCCTGGGGATTGTGGATTTGGGCGTGGACCTTGTTGCCGAGTTCGTGAATGTTGACGGCGTCCTCGCCGATGTAGATGCGCTGGGCGCGGTCAATGGAGACGACGATGCGCGATTCGGAGATTTCCTTGACGGTTTTGGTTTTGGGGACGTCGACTTCGATGCCGGATTGCAGGATGGGGGCGGTGATCATGAAGATCACGAGCAGGACGAGCATGACGTCGACGAAGGGGACGATGTTGATGTCCGCTAGAGAGGTGCCGGTTTGGCGAGAGAGTTGGGGCATGGTTTGCGTCTTACTTCGAGTTGCGCGACTCCATCGATTTAAAAAGCTAAGGCTTTAACACAGAGAACACAGAGAACACAGAGGGTACAGAGCAAGAAAAGAGAGAAAGGCGGAATCGTTTTGGATTCTTTTCCCTGATTTTAATCTTCTCATCTTTTCTCTGTGGCCTCTGTGTTCTCTGTGTAAAAGCCTTTCGGTTAAGTTTTTTGCGCTGCTCTCACGCTTTGTTGCCGGGGTACAGTTTTTCGACCAGGGCGGAAACTTCCAGGGTGAAGCTGTCCAGGCGCGTGCCCAGATCCTTGATGTTGTGCAGGAAATGGTTGTAGGCGATCACGGCGGGGACGGCGGTGAAAAGGCCGGCGGCGGTGGTGATCAGGGCTTCGGCGATGCCGGGGGCGACAGCGCGAAGACTGGCGGAGCCGGCGGCGCCGAGTCCGGTGAATGCGTCCATTACGCCCCAGACGGTGCCGAACAAACCGATGAAGGGAGTGACCGATCCGGTGGTGGCGAGCCAGGGCATGAATTTTTCGGCTTTGCGGACTTCCTCGCCGGCGGCCAGTTGCATGCTGACGGCCACGGAATTCGGGCTGGTGACGCGGCCGAGGGGAGTTCCGGTGCGCGTCTGGCTTTCAATTTCGCGATACCCCGCGGCGTAAACGGGTTCAAGGGGAGAGCCGCCCGTGCCCATCTGGCGAGGGTCGGGAAGAATGCGATTAGAGCGAAAGATTCGCAGGAAGAGAGCGGTCTGCTTGTTCATGCGGGAAAACATGGAAAGTTTCTGAAAAATGAGCGCCCAGGAAAAAAGGGAGAAAAGCAGCAGCATGGCGAGAACAACGCGGGCGATCCACCCCGTCTGCTGCAGTAATGTGCCAAGCTGGCTCTGAAACAGCCAAGTCCCAAGTAGTGGAATTGTCGCCCCCCTCAGAAAAAGCTCGATCGAAATCCCCAGAAGGACGCTAGCACACGGTCAAAATGGGGTCAAACGATTACGGGCGCACGGGTGCTTGATTGTACCCGGGCAGCATAATACATCGTATTACGATGTATTGCCAGTTCGGGCGGGTTGCTCGCAGCGGGGAGCCGGCGATTTTGGGATTTGAACCTTTTAAGGCTTTAGCACAGAGGGCACCGAGAGAGCGAGGAGGCGAGATAGCAAGGAAGAGACACTGCGGCGGGCTGGGCATGGGCTTCAATCTCTTGTGTTAGTATTTGGATGAGATTCGATGCCGCAATCCATTGATGTGCGACTAGACGATTTGACGGGCTGCTGCGCGGAGCCGGAAGCGGGCGGGGGTGCGATTGCGGCGGGTGCGCCTGGCGCGAAAACGTTTTACATCGAGACGTTTGGCTGCCAGATGAATGATCACGACTCGGAGAAAGTGGCGGGCGTGCTGCTGGGGCGCGGGTACCGGCAGATGGAGAGCGTGGACGCGGCGAAGTTGGTGCTCTACAACACGTGCAGCATCCGGGAGAAGGCGGCGCAGAAAGTTTTTTCGCGGCTGGGGACGTATCGCAAGCATCCGGATCACAACAAGATTATCGGCGTGCTGGGGTGCGTGGCGCAGCAGGAGGGCGAGGAGATTTTCGAGCGCGCGCCTTGGGTGAGCCTGGTGTGCGGGTCGGCTTCGTACAGCAAGCTGCCGGAACTGATCGCGGAGATCGAGGGCGGGAACCGGCGGGTGATGGGGCTGGATAAGGATACGGACGAAACGTTCGAGACGGAAATCACGCGGCGGGACAATCCGTTTCGCGCTTACCTGACGATTATCGAAGGGTGCGACAAGTCGTGCTCGTATTGCGTGGTGCCGTTTACGCGGGGGCCGGAGCGCAGCCGGGCGAGCGATTCGATTCTGAAGGAAGTGCGCCAACTGGCGGACGCGGGGTATTCGGAAATTCAACTGCTGGGGCAGACGGTGAACTCGTACCAGGATTCCTCGCCGAAGCGGATGAGTTTCGCGGAATTGCTGGTGGCGGTGGCGGGCGTGAAGGGGATTCGGCGCGTGCGGTTTACGACGTCGCATCCGCGGGATTTTGGGCAGGATATTGTGGATGCGCTGGATGCGGTGCCGGAGCTTTGCGATCACGTGCATTTGCCTGTGCAGTCGGGATCGACGCGGATTTTGCGAGAGATGCGGCGGACGTATACGCGCGAGGAGTATCTGGAGAAGATCGCGATGATTCGCGGGGCGCGGCGGGAGATTAGTCTGACGTCCGACATCATCGTGGGATTTCCGGGGGAGACCGAGAAAGATCTGGAAGAGACGATTTCGCTGCTGGATATTGCGCAGTATGACGGGGTGTACGCGTTTCAGTATTCTCCGCGGCCGAATACGGACGCGCAGCACATGAGCGACGCGATTCCCGAGGAAGAGAAGGGACGGCGGCTGGCGCTGGTGCAGGAGCGGCAGCGGGAAATTCAGATCCGGCGGAACGATGCGCTGATCGGCACGGAGTTTGAAGTGCTGGTGGATGGGGCGTCGCGCAAAGAGGGGCAGTGGTCGGGTCGCAGTTCCAGCAACCGGATTTTAAATTTCTCTTCGCCGCAGCCGGGGCTTTTGGGACAATACGTGCAGGTGCGAGTGACGCGCGCGGCTCCGAATAGTTTGGTGGGCGAGCACGTTGTTTGATTTGTGTTTCGAGGCCACAGCTCCATCTTTCATCACCGTGGGCTACAAGCGTAGCCCACACCCGGTCCGAGGAGGTTCCCATGGAAGTTGAGATGAAAATCCGCGGACTCATGATGGATCCCGTCACGAACATGCCGATTGTGGTGCTGAAGGATGCGCAGGGGACGGCGGTTCTGCCGATCTGGGTGGGGATTTACGAGGCCAACGCGATTGCGCTGGAAATTGAGAAGGTGCAGACGCCTCGGCCGATGACGCACGATCTGCTGCGGAACGTGTTTTTGGGGCTGGAAGTGCGCGTGCAGAAAGTGGTCGTGAACGATTTGAAGGACGACACGTTTTACGCGCTGATCTGGGTGGAGCGGAACGGGGAGATCATGTCGATCGATTCGCGGCCGAGCGACGCGCTGGCGCTGGCGTTGCGCGTGGATTGCCCGATTTTTGTGGAAGACGAAGTGTTGAAGAGCTCGAAGATCTCCAACGGCGATTTCGGAAAAATCCACGAGCGAGGAATTGCGGAAGTGGCTTGAGGGGCTTTCGGACGAGGACCTCGGGCGATACAAGATGTAGGTTGTAGTAGGACATGCACTCTTGCCTGTCCGGTTTTGACTTTCCTTCCATTCGCAAAAATCAAAAAACAGGCATTGGGGGTTGCGGAGAGACCCAGGAATCGCCTTCTTGGGGCGCGTTCTCCGCTGAAGTGTCCTTCATTCCTACATTCCCAAGGTAGTAATCGAAGAGGGATTCCTCGCTTCGCTCGGAATGACGGTGGTTGGGGGCGGGCTGTGAGCCTTGCTTGGCTTTGATTTTCGTTTCAATTGGAAAAGTTAAAAGAAGACAGGCTGCCCTTCGCGCGCTCAGGGTGAAAAGCCTGTTGTCCTGCGTTTGGGAATCCTCCGTGTGTAATAGTTTTGTAATGTGCCGCAGGTCACTGATTTAGCGTGGGCGGGAAATTATTCTGGGGGCTATGGAAAAACATCCTAAAGGAAATCGCGCTCGTGTATTGCTGAGTTCGGTGTTCGGGCCGTATGCGCGGGACGACGAATTCGGGAGCCGGGCGATTAATCCGATGGAGCTGTACCACAACCAGGTGACGCGGGCGCAGGGGAGTTTTTCGCTGCGGATGTTTCACCGGTCGTGGGGGATCATGATGATCCAGGAGAATATTTCGGCGCCGTGCACGGTGCTGGATTTTCCGACGCGGGAAAAGTTTGCGCGGGAACTGACCGCGAACCGGTACGACATCGTGGGGATCAGCGGGATTATCCCGAACGTGGGGAAGGTGCGGGAGATGTGCCGGATGGTGCGGGAACTTTCTCCGGGGTCGGCGATCGTGGTAGGCGGGCACGTGGCGGCGCTGCCGGGCCTCGAAACGATGATTGACGCGGACCATATCGTGCGCGGGGAAGGGATTTCGTGGATGCGGCGGTACCTGGGGGAAGACGAGAGCGCGCCGATTCATCATCCGGCGATTGTTTCCGGGTTGCAGACGCGGATTATGGGAGTGCGGCTGCCGCAGCGGAAGGGCGGGACGGCGGCGACGATTATTCCGTCGGTGGGATGCCCGATGGGCTGCAACTTCTGCACGACGTCGGCGTTTTTCGGCGGGAAGGGGAAGTTTATTAATTTTTACGAGACGGGGGACCAGTTGTTTGAGGTGATGTGCCGGATCGAAGCTGAGCTGAAGGTGAATTCGTTTTTTGTGATGGACGAAAATTTTCTGCTGCACAAGCCGCGGGCGATGCGGCTGCTGGAACGGATGAAGCAGGCGGGGAAGAGTTGGGAGCTTTCGGTGTTTTCGTCGGCGAACGCGATTCGCAAGTACACGATGCTGGAGCTGGTGGAGCTAGGCGTTTCGTGGGTGTGGATGGGGCTGGAATCTCCGCGCGCCGGCTATCGCAAGTTGAACGGGACGGACATCGGGCAGCTGACGCGCGAGTTGCGGGAACATGGGATTCGCGTGCAGGGGTCGACGATTATTGGCCTGGAGCATCACACGCCGGAAAATATCGGGGAGGAAATCGAGACGGCGGTGGGGTACCAGACGGATTTTCACCAGTTCATGCTGTATACGCCGGTGCCGGGGACGCCGCTGCTATCAGGAAATGACCGATGCGGGGCGCATGCTGCCGAATATCGATCTAGCGGATATTCACGGGCAGGACAAATTTAATTTTCAGCACGCGGCGATTTCCCGCAACGACTCCAAAATATTTCTGGATTGGGCGTTCTGGCGGGACTTCGAGCGCAACGGGCCGAGTTTGTACCGCATGTGCCAGACGATGCTGCAGGGTTTTCAGCGGTACAAGGATCATCCCGACCCGCGCGTGCGCGCGCGGTTCAAGGAGCAGGGGAAGAAGCTCAGCAGCGCGTACAACGCGGCGCTTTGGGCGATGGAGCGGGAGTTCAGGAAAGTGAATCGGGGTGTGAGCGAGCAGATTCACAGGCTGCGGCGCGAAGTGGAGAAGGAATTTCCGGTGGTGGCGCGGGTTACAGCGGCTTCGCTGGGGCCGGTTTTGTTGTGGGCGACGCGGCGGGAGGAGAAGCGGCTGGCGGCGGGGAAGACTTATGAGCCGCCTACGTTTGTGGAGCGGAGGAATTGGGTGGGAGCGGCGTAGATTTTTACGTCGCGGGGTTTGAGAGCTGGTACGTTGGGTGCGCAATCCATGCAGCTGTTGCAAGGTTTGGTATTTGCGGTCTTTCCTCGTGCGATTTCGGTTGTCCTCTGATCTAAACCTCCCACCCTTTGAAGATCACAAAGAGTGGGCCACCCGGCCCAGGGCCTAGATGGGCGGTCTTGATACATCAACTTGACTCCCGCGAAGCGCGTATTGGGCGTGATGAGTGGAGCGGCGGTTGGGCCACATTCCGAGAAGACGGGCGGTCTCAATGGGTCATTGCAACACTTGCTTGCAGTGTATCTGCTGGAGTTTGAAACCCCAAAGTTTTTCTCGGACGCTGATTTAATTTGAGCGCCACCTCGTCGAGTTCTTCTTGAGAATAGACTGACAAGTCTGTTCGTTTCGGGAAGTACTGACGCAAAAGCCCGTTTGTGTTTTCGTTCGAGCCGCGCTGCCACGGGCTCTGCGGATCGCAGAAGTAGACTTTCACTTCCGTGTCCACTGTGAAGCTTTTGTGCTGGGCCATCTCCAGCCCGCGATCCCAGGTCAACGAGCGTCGCAAGGTTGCAGGCAGCTTCCCAATGTGCTGGCTCAGTGCGGCGACCACGGTCGCCGTATCTTTGCTGGGCACTCTGACCAGCATGACAAAACGCGAATGACGTTCCACAAGCGTGGCGATGTGACTGTTCTTCGTGCCGCCGATGAGATCGCCTTCCCAATGTCCGGGGACGGCGCGGTCCTCGATTTCTGCGGGTCTTTCTCGAATCGAAATGGCGTCGACGATTTGACCTTTGTGATGTCCGCTATCCCGCGCGTGCCGCGAGCGGCGAATTCGCCGCTTGAAGCGTAGATGCTGAATCAGCTCTTTTTTCAGCACTCCGCGCGCTTGAATGAACAGGCTGCGGTAAATCGTTTCGTGCGACACGCGCATGCTCTCGTCCTCGGGATACTCACTCTTCAGCCATCCGGAAACTTGTTCCGGCGACCAGTCCAGGATGAGTTTACCCGCAACGACCTCTTGCAACTTCACGTGCAGGGCAAGAAGGCATCGCTTGGGCCGCAAGGCCGAGTCCCAGGCTTGCTGATCGGCATCCGTTGCTCGATACAGAGGTCGCCCGCCATGGCGGGCGACCTCTCGGCTCACCGTCGACACCGCCCGCTGCAATCCTCTGGCTATTTCGCGAATCGACGCGCCGCAAGCAATCCCCCGTGAAATGTTTTCTCGCTCCGACAGCGTAAGTGTCAGCGCTGAGCGTTGCCGCGCCGTTGGAGCGATCCCGCCATGCTGCGCCAACATAAATTGAATCGACACATGATCTTTGCTGAAGGCCCGCCCAATTTCATGCAAGGACTGCCCCGCCTTCCAGCGGCGCCACATGTCGTTCCGCTGATGCTCAGAGAGCTTGAAGCGCCTCCTAAATGTCATAAACACCACCTCATAGAAAAAGATTTATATCAGATGGTGTTGCATCGACCGGTTGAACCGGCACGACTTATCGGGACTTGGGATTGGGTTCAGTCTGAATAAACTGGTAGTCCGCAGTGCATACAGCGACGTGCAAACAATCTGAATCTGAAGATGTTCATGCGGAATTTGCTATCGAACGGATTCCCACACTTGGGGCAACAGAAAGCGAAGAACTCGTTTTGGACATACACGGCAATCAAGACCGCTGGGAGAAATATTACAAATACAAAGAGAGGCGGTATTGCATCTCTGGCGCAGCACGAAATCGATAACAAAGACGGCGAGCAAGAGCAATACCAGCCCCGACACGCGTATATAACGGCTCTTGAGCCGTTTGTATTCATCCCATTGGCGCCGATAATCACTCATGCCAGCCACTAGTACTTGCTTGCCGAATATCTTAGACGGACTGGCCGCTACTCGTCCAATCGATATCGGCCACATTCCGATAAGACGACGCAATATAAAAGGGCGCCCCTTTTGGAGTAGGGTTTTGAGTGTTCGGCTCAATCCCCTACAGAAAGGAACGCCCTCAATGGATAGCAAAAAGTATATCGGCATGGATGTGCACAAGGAAAGCATTTCGATTGCGGTGAGGAATGGTGCGGGAAAGATCGTGATGGAATGCGTGATCGAGACCAAAGCCAGCATGATTCTGCAGTTTTTCGATGGGCTGCGCGGAGATTTGCAGGTCACGTTTGAAGAAGGAACCTGGGCCGCCTGGTTGTACGACCTGCTGAAACCGCATGTCACCAGATTAGTGGTGTGCGATCCGCGAAAGAATGCCTCCATGAAAGAAGGCAACAAGAGTGACAAGATCGACGCGCGCCGGTTGGCCGAGCTGCTGCGCCTCAATCATCTCAATCCCGTCTATCACGGCGAGCACGGCCTGCGAAGCCTGAAAGAACTGGTGCGCAGTTATCTGACCATCACCAAAGATCTCGGACGGGTTATGTCCCGGGTGAAGGCGATCTATCGCAGTTGGGGCATTCCTTGTACCGGCAAGCAGGTCTATGCGCCGCGGCATCGTGCGGAGTGGCTGGCGAAAATCACCGAGCCGGGGGTGCGCCGCCGGGCCGAGTTTTACTACCAGCAACTGGACGCGCTGAGGTCATTGCGTCGGGAAGTTCGGCGCGAGCTGTTGGAGGAAAGCAAGAAACACCAGGCGTGGAAACTGCTCTGCCAGATTCCCTCGATCGGTCCGATCCGAGCGGCCGTGTTGCTGGGCATTCTGCAGACACCGCATCGGTTTCGCACCAAGCGACAGCTGTGGACTTTCAGCGGTTTGGGCATTGAGACCTACAGCAGTGCCGATCACCGCTATGTGGAAGGGCAACTGCAACGAGTCCAAGAAGCCCGTATCTGATTCGTGGGCTGAATCAAAATCGCAATCACGATCTGAAGAATCTGTTCAAGGGCGCGGCGATCGTCGCCGCCACCAAGCCCGGTCCGTTCCAGGAGTTCTACGCCGCCTTGTTGGCCAAGGGCATCCGGCCGGAGATGGCGCGTCTGACCTTGGCCAGGAAGATTGCCACCATCGTGTTGATCGTGTGGAAGAAAGGAGTGTGCTTCGACGCCCAGCATCTGAAACCACAAACAGCTTGAGTGTCTCTGACCGAATCCGCTCCATCCTGGGGATTTCCTCTGGCGGTGGCCGTCGGGTTCTCGAGACACTCGGGTTCGAGAGCGAGTCTCAGCTGAGAAGTTAGGCGCTGTGTGCCCTCGGGCACATCAGTCTCACAGACGACCCTAGGCCCTCTCGGATAACCCGAAAAAGCTATGGGCCACGAGTCCCAGATAGAACTATGGTCGCCACTTGACCACCGTTCTGCTTTGCTGGTTTCAGAACTGACAGGCTTCGTCGCGAAGAAGCGATGAAAACCGCTGGTAGAGAAAACCCAAACCGCGGGGCTACCGTGCCCCAGCAACCGAGCCCATGGCGCGGCGGCTCAGAACAGATCTCGCTCGATCACGTGGGCTGGGAAGCAAGAAAAATTCCGGCCACAGGGGATGTGTTTTTTCTTGACTTCTCCCTTTATAGAACTTCTCAGGACTTGGCCGGTGTGGACAGTCGTTCGATGTTAGGCTTTAATACCGCTGCCATGTCCGAATACTCCTCCCAAATACGACGAGCGGCAATTATTGCGGCACGTAGTGCTGTCGTGCTCTCTGTTAGCATATTTGTGCTGATCGTTTTCAGAGTCGTTCTTAACGGACTATTTGATGACAAATGGAATTTTGATTGGCAACTGAGCGTGAGGTTTACCGCAATCGTTGGAATGGTATGGTTTTGTGGTCAATTTATTTACACATTTTTTAAGCTGCAAGCAGCCGCTCCAAGTGAGGCAATCCTCGAATCCATTCCCGCTCCTAACGATACCCGATCGAAGCTGGTTGGGTTTGTTGCCATGGAATATTACTGGCTGATATTGAATCGCACCTTTGTTGTCTTTATCTCGCCAGAGGCTTTGTAAGGATGGAAGGCCGAAGGAATAGTCACAAACTGGGACAAGAAGTATTTTCAACCGTATGTGGTAATGCTGAGTGATCCAGACTTGATGCACAGCCGTGAAGCGGTCCAAAAACTCGCTGATTTGAATGGAGGTTTTGTCATACCTCGTTCTGAAATATTGACCGCCGAGATCATCTACGGAAAAAAATGGGGCATGGTGGTATTCCACATTCCGGTCGGATTCGCCTTCGCCTCGCATCGGGAGCCACGCGAGAGTTTATTCTTCTTGGGAGTATTGACGCTCAGCTCATTCAGCAAGAGATTCTAACGGGGACAGCGGCGTTCATAGCCAAGTCCTGAGAAACGGGGTTCTCGTCAACTGGGAATCACGATTTCCCACATTCCGATAAGACGTACCGGCTCAACCGGTCGATGCAACACTTGGTCAAAGTCTTTTTGTAGGCGTCTACGAGGCTAATTTCGTTCACGGACGTTAATTCAAACAAAACGAAGCCCTGTTTAGGTGCTGATTGAGTACTGGAACACAGATTGATACTCGATGGGAAGTATTTTCTGATCAACTGATTAGAAGGTGTTGCATCGACCGGTTGAGGCGGCACGACTTATCGGGACTTGGCTCAAATATGAAAAAGATCATATACTTCGCTGGCTATCGTCATGCAGGTATGAATACGAAAGAAATAGAATCAGTGAATGAGCAATGTATTGAGAGGCGTCGTCAATGAGCAGCGTACAAATCGAGCAGAAGAGCTATGAGATGCCCCCGCGAGAGGGGATCAGCATCGCACATTTTCTCACCGTCGCCGACATCGAGCGATCCGCTCGCTACTACGAACAGGTCTTCGGCGCTCGCATTCTGAGCCTGGGTGACGGCAACGCGCCTGGGTACCTTCAGCTTGCGAATATCTGGATGATTCTGAACGTTGGGGGCGGGCCGACCCCGGATAAGCCGACGGTAACGCTCAGCGTCCCCGACCCGAATCACATCAACAGCTTTATGAATTTCCGCGTTGCGGATATTCAAGCGTGCTATGAATTATGGAAAAGTCGAGGAGCCGAGTTCCTCACGGAACCGATTGCCAAGTACGGCGAGATCCGCTGCTACATCCGCGATCCTGACGGTTATATTATCGAGGTCGGACAGAGCACCGAGCTCAAGTACGGTTAGCGCTCGGCCCGGATGGGATTCGGATTTAAACGGTTGCGGATTTTCTCTTGAGGCCTTCCGGGCTGAGATGCGAATGTATCCTCGCGCATGATGGGGGATTGTCCCGGCCCGGGTTGAAAGGGCGCCGCCGGCAAGCCCACGCAGATATTAGTCCTTCCGTTAAGTTAAGTAAGCTCACAGTCTGTAGACCATAACGTTTCGTTGGAACGCCCTGATAGGCACACTTCAAGCGGTTCCGCCTGAGAAACGGTCTCATCGGCAACTGGCAATCTGCATTCCCCGCTTTATGAGAAGCCACATCAAATTCATATTTGCTGCTTGTGCCACCATTCCCGCAATGATTTGCAGCGTCCTTCCTCATCTAGAACAATCAGGAAGATTCCATCAAGCTGAGTTTGCAACCCTGGCGGCACGCGAACAAACGACACCGACCATCTGGCGATGTTTAGCTCAGCGCTTGCAACCAAAATCTCGTACCCGAATTTGATACTTTCTTCAGTTCGGGACACCTCTGACCAATACTCGAATATGGCTTTTATCCCGGACATAGGTTCGAGAAATGGGGTGACTTGATAGGTGCCGTTTTCAGCGAAGAGTGCGGCCGACGCTTCGGGATTGCGGCTCCCCCACGCCTGACCATAAGCATCCAACCAGGATCTAAAAGCGTCCTTGGCGTTGCTCATGCCTAACCTCCGGGCAGTTTATTATGGCTGTCCTAACGCCTCGTTCCTGAGTTTGCCATTCTACGCGCAATCCCAAGTCCTGATAAACGGTGCCGCCTCAACCGGTCGATGCAACACCATCTGGTATAAATCTTTTCACTAAAGGTGGTGTTTATGGTGCAAGCGAGACGACTGAAGCTTTCCGCGAACCTGCGAACCGACATGTGGCGCCGTTGGAAGGCGGGAGAGTCGTTGCATGAAATTGGTCGTGCCTTCAGCAAGGACCATGTTTCCATTCAGTTTATGTTGGCGCAGCACGGAGGGATTGTTCCGGCCGCCCGTCGGCGCTCGGTGCTTACGCTTACGCTGCCGGAGCGGGAGGATATCTCTCGAGGGATCGCTTCCGGTTTCTCGATTCGTGAGATTGCTACGGGCTACAGCGGGCGGTGTCGACGGTGAGTCGAGAGGTCGCCCGCCATGGCGGGCGACCTCTCTATCGAGCCAGTGCAGCTGATCAGCAGGCCTGGCGGTCGGCGTTGCGGCCTAAACTGTGTCTTCTGGCCATCCATAGCAAGTTGCAGGAGATCGTTGCGGGTAGACTGGTTCTGGACTGGTCGCCACAGCAGATTTCCGGATGGCTGAAGATCTAGTATCCCGATGACGGGAGTATGCGCGTGTCGCACGAAACCATTTATCGCAGCCTGTTCATTCAAGCGCGCGGAGTGCTAAAGGAAGAGCTTATGCAGCATCTTCGATCCAAGCGGCGTATCCGCCACTCGCGGCACTCCCGTGACAGCGGACACCGCAGTGGTCAAATCGTGGATGCTATTTCCATTCGAGAAAGGCCCGCGGAAATCGAGGACCGCGCCATCCCCGGCCATTGGGAGGGCGATCTCATTGGCGGTACCAAGAACAGCCACATCGCAACGCTGGTGGAACGTCACTCGCGTTTCACCATGCTGGTGAAGGTGTCCAGCAAAGATACGGCTACGGTGGTCGCCGCCCTGGGCCGGCACGTTCGTCGGCTACCAGCATCCTTGCGACGCTCATTGACCTGGGATCGCGGACTGGAGATGGCCAAACACAAGAGCTTCACGGTGGCCACGAACGTGAAAGTTTACTTCTGCGATCCGCAGAGCCCTTGGCAGCGCGGCAGCAACGAAAATACCAATGGGCTGCTGCGCCAGTATTTCCCTAAAAGAACGGACTTGTCTGTCCATTCCCAATCCGAACTCGACAAAGTAGCGCTGCGTTTAAATCAGCGTCCACGAAAAACTTTGGGATTTGAGACTCCGGAGGATAGATTGCGAACAAGTGTTGCATCGACCCATTGAGACCACCGGTCTTATCGGAATGTGGGTGAAGAGATGAACGGTTCACCCGAGCACTCGCGCCTATGCCCTTTGTCTTCAATTATCATATCAGGGCGGGTGGCCCAGGCTTAGGTCTGGAATTTGCGGGTGCCCCGTCCTTGCGGTTTGCGCAAGGGTGAGGTTCTTTTCCATGTCATCCTCATCTCGATACTGTGAATCAAACCAAGACCCGCCTTGAAAAGGCGTCAAGGACGGGGCACCCGCCAGCCCACAATTGCGCGTCGATGTCGACCTGTGGCGATGTTATTATCCGCCCGTGAAATCGCGTCGAGAAAAAATACAGCCTGGGCCACCCGCCCTCTGATTCTCGGTTGCAATCGAAGAGGGATTCCTCGCTTTTGTCGGAATGACGAGGTGGGAAGAGGTTGGCAAATTGATTTGTCTGGTCGATTTTCTTCGGTGGTGAGGATCAAAAGCGACAGGCTTGAAGCCTGTCCTACCAATTCACAGGCGTAAACCTCTTTTTTCCTTGCACTCATACGAGAGGGCGAGTAGATTTGGGCGTGCGCTGAGGACTGGGGGCGTTTCCGCATTTTCGCGAAGGGAAGTTGCCGCCCAGGGAGGAATTGTGCCCGGCTGCGGCCGGGCAGTTTATGACCGCCATCCTGACCATCGCCAATCAGAAGGGCGGCGTGGGAAAAACCACCACCGCCATTAATCTTGCTGCCGCTATCGCCCAACGCAAGAAGAAGACGCTTCTCATCGATCTGGATCCGCAATCGAATACGAGCATCACGTTTTTCGATCTGGCCGAGGTGCAGGCGTCGATGTTCGACGTGCTGGGGGATCATCGCGCGGAGATGGCGAGCGTGATCCGGCCGACGAAGGATCCGTTTCTGTTTGTGGCGCCGGCGCGGCTGGCGCTGGCGAAGCTGGAGCAGCAGCTATCGGGGCAGTTTGACGCGCCGTTTAAGCTCAAGGACGCGCTGGCGCCGGTGGTGAAGGATTACGACTATATTGTGATCGATACGCCGCCGGCGCTGGGGATACTGACGGTGAACGCGATGGTGGCGTCCACGCACCTGTTGGTGCCGATTCAGGCGGCTTATTTTGCGATCGAGGGCACCGACGATCTGCTGGAGACGTATGAGCGGATTCGTGCGCGCCCCAATCCCGCGCTCAAGGTGCTGGGCGTGGTGATCACGCTGTACGACAAGCGAACAAACATCTCCCGCGACACGCACGAGCAGATTCGTTCGGTATTCGGCTCGGTGCTGTTTAAGACGCGCATCGGGAAGAACGTGCGCCTGGAGGAGAGCCCAGCCTACAAGGAAACAATCATGACCTTCGCGCCGAAGTCGCCTGGCGCGAAGGATTACGGCAAGCTCGCCCTGGAGGTTATCCAACGTGTCGAAGAGGATCGGATTGCCCGTCACGCTGAAGATGCGGCATGACGCGCACTACGTAGAACAGCTGACCAGTTTCAGCGGCGCCGCGGTGGGGCGCATGATACCGGTCGACAAGATCAGGCCCAACCCCGACCAGCCCCGGAAGATGTTCGGCGATTTGCGGGAACTCACCGACTCGATCAAAGAGAAGGGCGTGCTGGAGCCGCTGCTGGTGCGGTTCGTGCCGCACGACGACTGCTACCACATTATTTCGGGCGAGCGGCGGTACCACGCTTCGCGGGCGGCGGGACTGCGGGAAGTGCCGTGCATCGAGAAGATCGCGGACGACGCCGAGACGCTGGAACTGGCTCTAATCGAGAATTTGCAGCGCAAGGACCTGACGCCGTTTGAAGAGGCCGACGGGTTGCAGCGGCTGGCCGAGCATTTCGATTACACGCACGACGATATTTCCAAGAAGATCGCCAAGGCGCGGTCGTCGGTGACGGAAACGATGTCGCTGCGGGTGATTCCCGAGGCGCTGCGCAAGCTGTGCATCGAGAGCGGGATCGTGTCGAAGTCGCTGCTGCTGCAGGTTGCGCGGCAGCCGACCGAGAAGAAGATGCTGGAGGCCATCCAGCGGATCGCGCAGGCGGGGTTGACTCGGGACGAGGCGCGGCGGGAACGGCAGGAAGAAAAGAACTCAGGGCCGCGTCCGCAGCCGTTTATTTTTAATTTCCGGCCGGAGAATGAGGCGTTCCGGCTGCGGATTCAGTTTCGCAAGAGCAATGTTTCGCGGCATGAATTGATCGATACGTTGCGCGGGCTGATTGAGGCGCTGGAGCAGGAAGAGAATGCGTCGGGGCTCCGGGCAGCGAGCAAACCGGCGGTGGCTTGAGGGGTCGGTAGGACAGGCTTCAGCCTGTCTTGCTTTTGATTTTTGGAGTGGTGGCAGAAGTCAAAACCGACAGGCTGAAGCCTGTCCTACTTAGACCGTCCTGCAAAACTCTTATCCCAGCAAAAGTAGAAGGCGATTACGTGTTCAGGCTTGGCGCGCTTGCGCTGTGCCTTGGGACTGATTTGAATTTTCAGATTTGAAATTTGAGAATGGGAATCGGAAGGTTCATGGAAGAGCTGACTCGGCGGCAGATTGAAATTCTGGAGGGGTTGCTGGCGCGGGGGTTTGTGCCGGTGGCGTTTCCGCTGTATGCGGCGATGGTGGGGGTGCGGAAGGGGGGCTGCGCGGCGCTGCTGGATCCGGTGCCGGGCGGTGGGTTTCGGGTGTATGGGGAGCCGTGTGTGCTGATGGAGGGGAATCTGACGGTACGGATTGGGGATCGGGGGAAATCGTGGTTTGTGTGGAAGAAGCAGAGGGTGGAGGCGACGGGGGAGAGGGTGGAGGAGTTGGAGGGGTTTGTGGGGGAGTTGCAGTTGCTGCTTGAACCGCGATTGTGAAGTGCCGCAAGCGTTCATCTGCCGTCCATCTGGTTGCGCTCGTGCCATGATTGCTGTACGATCCGAGAAATTCTCTCCGGAGGTAAGCAACCATGAGCACAGCAGTCCCAACACCACAATTCGATGAAGCCAAGCTGAACGCGTTTATGGGGAAGGCCGTGGGCGATATGGGGGCGGCAATGCACGCTCTCATGATTTTGCTTGGGGATCGCGTGGGGCTATACAAGGCGATGGCCGACAGCAAGCCGGTGAATTCGGCGGACCTTGCGGCGCGGACCGGGTTGCGCGAGCGATACGTGCGGGAATGGCTGAACGCGAACGCGGCGGCCGGATACGTGACGTATGACGCGGCGACGAAGGCGTACACGTTGCCGCCGGAGCAGTCGATGGCGATGGCAGTGGAGGATAGTCCGGTGTACCTGCCGGGAGCGTTTCAGATTCTTTCGGCGTGCTTTCATGACGTGCCGAAGATCGAAGAGGCGTTCCGTACGGGCAACGGAGTGGGCTGGCACGAGCACCATCATGACTTGTTTCATGGGACGGAACGATTTTTCCGGCCGAATTACAATGCCAACCTGGTTGCCAGCTGGATTCCGGCTCTCGATGGTGTGGAGGAAAAGCTGCAGCGCGGGGCCAAGGTGGCGGACGTGGGGTGCGGGCTTGGGTCGTCGACGATTCTGATGGCCAAGAACTATCCGAAATCCACATTTTTTGGATTCGATTACCACGCCCGGTCGATCGAGATGGCGCGGGAGACGGCGCAGAAGGCCGGGGTGGGAGAGCGCATTCAATTCGAGGTGGCTTCGGCGAAGAATTTTCCGGGGAAGGACTACGATTTCGTGACATTTTTCGATTGCCTACACGATATGGGGGATCCGGCCGGGGCGTCGGCGCATGTGCGGTCTGCGCTGAAGGCCGATGGGACCTGGATGATCGTGGAGCCGTACGCGGAAGATACGCCGGAAGCAAATCACAACCCGATCGGACGAATCATGTATTCGGCGTCGACCATGCTGTGCGTGCCTGCGTCGCTGTCGCAGGAAGTGGGGGCGGCGCTGGGAGCGCAGGCGGGGGAGAAGAATATTCGGGCAGTGGTAACGGCGGGAGGGTTTACGAGATTTCGGAGGGCGACGCAGACGCCGTTTAATTTGGTGTTTGAGGCGAGGCCGTAGGGGACTAACCGCTATTTGCCCAGCAGGCGCAGTGTGCCCGGCGGATATAGCGCGATCAGTTGGCCTTGGGGCGGGGAGATGCGGTCCAGGTCGAGGCAGGCTACGCCGGCTTTTTTTAGTTCCGTGATTTTTGCTCCGGTGTGCAGGACCTGGCCGACGACCAGGTGCAGGTGGGGCTCGTGGCCGAAGCACAGGACCGTTTTTGCGCGCAATTTTTCCAATTCACGAAAAAGTTCGGCGGGGGAGCTGGTGCCTTTCAGGGCGTCAAGCTGCACGATTTTTTTGGAGGAGAAGGCCAGGACTTCGGAAAAAATCTCGGCGGTTTGGAGGGCACGCAGCCATGGGCTGGTGAGAATCGCGTCGGGATGGATCTTCAGAGCACGCAGGCCGAGCGCGGCCGCGTGCGTGCGCTTCATTCCCTTGGGCGTGAGGGGGCGCTCGGTGTCGGGAGGGCACTTGGGGTCATCACGGTCCATGGCGATGCCGTGGCGGACCAGGTAGAGATGCATCATCAGGCGACCCTCGCTTTTTCGATGACCAGGACACGGTGAAACGTCAGGCGCAGATTCAGTTCTTTTTCGAGCAGGCGGGCCTTGCGCTCGATGCCGGCGAGGTTCAGGCGGGAATTGTCGCGCAATTCGACGTGGATGCGGACTTCGCGGGGGCCGCCTTCGAGGCTGAGGCGGGCGATGGCCTGGCGGTGATCGCTTTCGAGGCGCTCGGCCAGGCGAAGCAAACCGGAAAGGATGCGCGCCGTCTTGCGGTGCTTGGGGTCGAGCGAGGCGAAGACTTTGTGCTTGGCGCTAGGCTCGGATTTCTTGTTGTGATAGCGGACCAGGCAGGCGGTCATGTTTTTGGCCCAGCCGCGAAGGCCGGAAATTTTTGCGTTCCAGACCAGATATTCGCCGTGGCGATGGTGCCCCTTGCGATTGATAAGCTCGCCGGAATCGTGGAGGATGGCCGAAGCTTCGAGAATCGTGCGCGACTCAAAATCAAGGTGATGATAGGGCCAGAGCTTGTCAAAAAGCTGGAGGGCCAGGAGACGAACCTGCTCGGCGTGCTTGAGATCGCAGCGCAGGCGGCAAGCGAAAGATTCGGCTCCGGCGAGCATGACTTGCGCCTGCGTTCTCTGCTCGGGTGAGGGCGAGGCTGGAGCCATTTGGGCGCCAGCGAGTTCGTAGAGCAGGCCTTCGCGCACGCCAACGCGCGGGATGATCATTTGGCGCAGGCGCAGCCAGCGAGCCACGGTCACCAGGACCACGCCGGCGACGCCCATTACTTCGGCGCGGTCGCGGCGAACGCCGAAGGCCTTCATTCGGCCCTCGACGTCGAGCTGAAGGATTTGCTAGACGCGGTCACGCAGCAACCTGGGATTCAGTGTGGGAAGCCCGCCGGTTTTTGGACCTGAGGCGAGCGCGGCGAGGGTCTCGGCATTGCCTCCGCAGGCGACGGCGAGCGAGGTTGCCAGGGCTGGGCGGGCGCCCATGGCGCTTTCGAGCACGGACATCACGTGCAGGCGAATGTCGTTCGCGGTTTGTTCGTGAATCGCGCCCTGGGCGTGGAACGTTTCCATCAAGCGAACCGTGCCCAAGGGCAATCCGACGCTTTTTTGCAAAACTCCGCGGGTCAATTCATTCAGTTCCAGGCTGCCGCCGCCCAGATCGAGGATGAAGCGCGGCGGATCGAAATTGCGCAGGGCGCGCAGTGTGGCGACGCGCACCAGGCGCGCCTCTTCGTCGCCGGAGATAATCTCCAGATTGATTTTCGCCTGATGGCGGATGCGTTCGACGAGGACGTGGCGGTTGCGGGCTTCGCGAGCGGCGCTGGTGGCCACGGCGCGGTAGGCGATCACGCCGTGGCGGTCCATGAGCCTGCGGAACTGGCGGAAGGCTTCGGTGGCGTCGCGCAAAGTTTTGCGATCGAATTTTCCGGCGGTGAATGCGGAATGGCCGAGGCGCACCGGGAGCGCGCACGGAATCGACGATTTCCCATTCATCGGTGGAACGGACACTGGCGATGATTAACCGGAAGGCATTTGAGCCGGCGTCAATCGCGGCCAGGTGGATGGGTTGGGATAGTCTCAGCGCCACAGGGAGGCCAACGCAGCGGAAGGCCGGTAATGAGTTCGTTGAATGCCGAGATGCGCGGCGATGCGCTTGCGCAATTCCGCGTTCACCGCGGCCACGCTGGCTTCGCCGTCCATCGCCAGGAAACCCTGGCGTTCGGAAAGGGCTTCAAATTCTTTCTTGATCTTGGCCTGATACATGATGAACGACTGGTACAAATCGTCGGAAAGAGACAGATCGCGTCCCGATTCCCAGTAGCTGATGGCGTGCGACTTGCGAAACTCGCGTTCAAAGGCCGCTTCGGGGCGGACGTTGAGCCAGAACGTGAGATCGGGGCGCAAAGCCATTTCGTAAAGCCCGTGCAGGTAGTCGCGCTCGATGCCGCGCACAGCTGCCCGGGCAATCAGAGTATAAAAGTATCGGTCGGCGAGAACAACAAAATCCGAACGCAGAGCGGGAATGATGCGGTGCTCGAGCTGGTCGTAGAAATCGGTGGCGTACATAAGCGTGAGCGTCATGCGGGTGATGGTGTTTTCGGCGAGCAGGGCGTCGATGTCTTTCGCGACCAGGCCGGAGCGGCGCAAACCCATGGTTTCGACGGCGAAGCCCTCGGATTCCAGCCACTCGGTGAGCAGAGCGATTTGCGTCGAGCGGCCCGAACCGTCCATGCCTTCGATCACGATCAGCGAGCCGCCGAACTCCTCGCCGTTCAATCCGGGCAGGGGCAGACCATAATTGCGCGAAGACGCGCCGGCCGGAGCGACGCCAAGCTTGGTGCGGCTTTTCTTCCGGTTCGTATTTGCCGCGCTCATCGGGCCCTCCGGGCGGCTTTTTTCGGCGGAACCGCGAAAGATCGATGCGCGATTTCACGAATTGGCGCATCTGTTTCTGCAATTTATTTACGGGAAGAGTGCCGTCCATGACCACGAAATGGTCGGACTCGATCATTTCGTCGTATTGAGCGAGGATGCGGCCCTGGAAAATGCGGAAGCTTTCGGCGCGGTCGAGCGAGAGATTTAGGTCCATTCCGGCTTCGTAGTACTTGAGTTTGGGGCGGCCGCTCATGATGCGGTTAACGGCGACGTCGAGGGGCGCGCGAAAGTAAAAAGTGATGTCCGGAACGGGGGCGAAGCGGTAGAGATTGCGCAGCCAGCGCGGGGAACAATTGCGGGCGACGTCGCGGGCAAACGCTGTGTAGATGTAGCGGTCGGCCAGGACCAGGTATCCGCTATGCAGCAGAGGGCAGGATCTGGCGCTCGCAGCGGTCGGCAAAATCGGCGGCATGCAGCAGTGAAAATGTGGTGGGAGTGAGCAGACGGCGCTGCTTTCCGCGGCGCGTCGCCGATTTGACCAGGGGAGAGGAATTCCATTCCGTGAAGTGCAGGCGGTAACCGCCGATTTCCAGCCAGCGTTTCAGAAGGTACAGCTGCGTGCTTTTGCCCGAGCCGTCGATGCCTTCCACGACGATCAGAGCGCCGGGATAGGCGCGCGCGGGCTCCAGAAGCTGCGAATTTTCACCGGGAGCCTCCGCCGGCTCGTTCGAGATGGGGTCTGTCGCCGGTACCGTACGCGTCGCCACGAGGGTTTCTCCCGCAAAAGATTATACGCGCACATTGTAAAAATTTGGTTACAACCACGTGAGGCCCTGGTGAAGGCGGGACCGGAGAGTTGCAAAAGAATTTGTCGCCAAGGCAAACTCTCTTCGTGAGCACCTACGATCTGATTTGCATCGGGGCGGGACCCACGGGCCTGGCTTGCGCCATCGAAGCCAAACGCGCGGGGATGCGGCCCCTGGTGATCGACAAGGGCTGCCTGTGCAACTCTCTCTATCATTATCCGGTGAATATGGTCTTTTTCACCACGCCGGAGCTGCTGGAAATCGGCGACTTGCCGCTGACTTGCGCGGCCGAGAAACCCACGCGCACCGACGCCCTGAAGTATTACCGCAAGTGCGTCGAGCACTATGGCTTGGATTTGCGCCTGGGGCATCGCGTCGAGAGCGTCGAGGGTTCGGACGGGCATTTTGTGGTGCATACCCGCGACGAGCAGGGAATCGTGGCGCAATTTGCCGCGAAGAAGATTGCCGTGGCGACCGGCTACTATGACTTGCCCAACCGCCTAGGCGTGCCCGGCGAAGATTTGCCGCACGTTTCTCATTACTACACCGAACCGCATCCGTATTGGCGGCGAAATGTTGTGGTAATCGGCGGGAAAAATTCGGCCGCGGAAGCGGCGCTGGATATGTACCGCACCGGCGTGAACGTCACGATGGTTCGTCCGTAAGAATGAGCTTGGGTCCACGATCAAATATTGGGTGCGGCCGGATATCGAGAATCGCATCAAGGCCGGTCAGATTCATGCGCTCTTTAATACCGAGGTGAAGCGGATTGAGCCGGGGCGCGTCGTGGTTTCCAATCACGCCGGCGAAAAAGTTTTGCCGGCCGATCAGGTGTTTGCGCTTACCGGGTACCATCCGGATTTTGAGTTCCTGCGATCCATGGGCATCTCGCTGGACCCGGAAACGAACAAGCCGTCGATGAACCCGCAAACTCACGAAAGCAACGTCCCTGGCATTTATGTGGCGGGAGTGGTCATCGGCGGAAATCACACCAGCGAAATCTTCATCGAGAATGGACGTTTCCACGGCAAGCAGATCATCGCCGCGATTACTGGCGGAAGAATGCAAGGCGGCGCTGATTAGGCAATTCGGTCTCGGCGGACTGGTATCCGCCGCGTCGAATCTGACGCCGAACGCCCTGCTTTGACAGATTAAGAATGCGCGAATTGAGAGTCCTCGCCGCACCGAGATACCCTCGCGGCAGTGACGACCTTGGCGGACGAAGTTACTCTCCGCATTCGTCCGATTTGCCGCGAAACCGCGACTTTGTTAGACTGGCTAACGATGGCATCGATGATCAAGGAAGCTAGCGAAACGATTGTCACACTGGTGAAGGGTTTTAGCGTGACCTTCCGCAACATGCTGCGGAAAACCGTCACGGAAAATTATCCGGAAGAGCCCGTCCATTTTCAGGCCCGCTATCGCGGAATTCATGTTCTCCACAGGGACGAAAACGGCCTGGAAAAGTGCGTTGGCTGCTTCCTATGCGCCGCTGCTTGTCCCGCGCGGTGCATTTACATCGAGGCTGCCGAGAACACCGATACGCAACGCATTTCCGCTGGCGAACGCTATGCGCGCGTCTACAATATCGACTATTCGCGCTGCATTTTTTGCGGCTATTGCGTGGAGGCGTGTCCCACCGATGCCATCACGCACGGCCACGGATTCGAACTCGCCACCTCCAATATCAACGCGTTAATCTATCGCAAGGAAAAGCTTTTGGAGAAAATCACGTCCGCTTCTTAGTTCTTGTCAGCGCGCTTGCTTGCCGCGATTTCGAGCAGGTT
Organism: Terriglobia bacterium; assembly: GCA_963779275.1. Lineage (GTDB taxonomy): Bacteria > Acidobacteriota > Terriglobia > Acidiferrales > UBA7541 > Palsa-360. The sequence goes on along the minus strand of CAVZXL010000006.1, from coordinate 181,257 downwards.
CGCCTGACGCGCATCCCTGCCGGATCATGCAACTTCAATTCTCGATCCTCCTATCGTGGCAATTTTCTTGCGTTATTCCAGGGCACCGATCAAGAGTGGAGGCGCGCGGAGCCATCGGGCCGCAAGCGTCGCTTGCATGTCGCTTGAGTATTCTGAAATCGTATCAATGGGAGTTCTTGCTTACGATTCACGTCTCGTTTCGACCTCGTGATCATGGAAGTGCTGGCTGGTGGTGTCGTTTGTGATCTTTTTTCAGGCCACGTTTGTAAGCAGGTCACGTTCATAGAATTCGGGGTCCAAGCATCCGCAACGGCAAGTTGTGGATAATGTCTCCAGTTGAACTTGCGCTAGTCTGATCGGGATGCCCTGTTTTAATCAGTTCGGATTATTAAAACGCCTCGTACGCAGTTCGATTTCCTACACCGTGATGAGGCCGGCCGTGAACGTATTCTTCGATCCAGTGACAGATCGACTCCCGCGCTTTCTGCGTTTTGCGACATTCCGCCGTCCAGACCTCCTCTTCCCTTAGACGATGAAGGAGCCGTTCAATGTGGCTGCTGCCTTCCGGGTAATGATACGCCGTTCCCAGATGCGTAACGATCAATCGGTTGAGCGTCTCATGACCGCCAGGAAGTGAACTGCGTTCCTGGTCGGTGGTCAGTGTCACCTGGGCCGTGCGATTACCCTCAAGCAATCGCACCAGCACAACTCGCTCAACCGCCGCCCGCATTCGGTTCGGCAGCGACACGAGATTTTCCATAACACGATCGCCCGTGTGCAGCATTCGATCGCGCACACTTGATAGGCTCAGCCTATCGCTGGCCCCGCCCGGATCTTGCTCATCTCCGATTGCCGGATCTGATTCGGTTCATCAGCTTCCACGCGGCCCTACTCTTTCTTGCGTCGTGCTCGCAGACGCCGAAACGCACCAATAGCTCGCGTCCGCCCATCACCCGTAACACACGCTTGCGATTCACGAGCACCCCTCGCCGCAGTCGCGACCACCAGGCCACTCGCCGATAGCCAAACCCCAGCTTCTCTCCGAACGCTTCGACGGTCTGTTCATCGTAAGTTCGATCGGTCCGGCAGCCTCGCGACTTCTTCCTGCAATCCAAGCTCGATCGGCTGATCGCCTGCATATTCGCCACCAGTGTAGCCATGTAGCCCTGCGTCACGATCTCTCGCGCCTGAGAGTCAGCCGCGCCACAACTTACTATCGAACGACGCTTTTTAGTTTTCGATTTCCAGCGACTTTCGCCCCCACCGTTCGCGCCAACTATCGGATGCGTCGGTCTTTTTCGGTTTCTGCGGCGGAAGCGCTTCTTCCCCCACGCGCTGCATTGGCTCGTTGTTCCGCTTCATCGTTCCATCAATAGAAATATTCGGAGCGATTCCGCGACGCCGACATGTCTCCGAAATCTTCCTGCTCTTCATGTCTTTCTGTACGATCGGCGTCTTCGCTACCGAAGATCGATCCACATGCGGTTTCCTATTCATGTTGCCTCCTGTTTGGACGGCCCTATTTCAGCCTAAACGAGCCGGCCAGCTTTAGAGGGGAGCAATACACAAACGTCACCACTTGGCCCTCAATGTTTCGAATCCTCCCACCTGCATCAACGATTCCATGGTCAGCACAGCTCTGAACGAAGCAATGTGATTCCAGCTGTTGATTTCTTCACAAATTCAATGCGTTTTCATGCGCCTGTGGCATTACTGAGAGGGTAGTACCACATAAGCTATAACACGCCCGAAGAACATAACGATACGCTATCTTATTAAATAATATATATACTATATAAAATGGATCGAGAGTTAATAATAGTAGCTAGCAAGTAGAGTGACACTTTTTCGGTTGCTGAAAGTTGAGGGCGTAGTTTGTGGATATGGGCTTTGCAGATGTTCTATGTGAGGGCTTGTGTAAGGGATTGGGGGAAAGTAGAACGATCAAATGCCTGAGACAGTGCACGTTGTGGATGCGGGGGGCATCAGGAATGGGGCTCCAGTTGGCAGATGTGAGGGCTTGGATTGAATGGCCGGGAACATTTTAGGGACGGATGTGACGGGGAGACGGGGGACTTTCTGGTTATGAGTCAGGCGGTGGACCGGCGTTTTTGGGGGGTGTTTTCTAAGGAATTGGAGATGGGATGGCGCGAATCTGCGAAACGGGGGGGGAGGGAACGATGTTTGTGGTAATCGCCGGAGCGCTGGAAGGCGCGCCAGTTGCTGGGTCGAGGAAAGATTGAAAAGGTCGGAGGCGGGAATGTGCGGGTCGTGGAGAGAGTTTCGCTGATCGAGCATCCAGCGAGCGAGCATGGCCTCGGAAGACTCCTGGATCCATTGGTCGATCAGGGCGCTGATTTCACGGCGCAAATTCGCGGCGTGATTGAGGCGGCTGAGCTCGAAGCTTTGCAGGGAAGCTGGCGATGCTTGTCGCAGGTACTCCAGCGGTGGAACGATTCTGGGTAAAGCCATAGTTGTGCTCCGGTACTGAGGCTGGGCCGAAAGCTTTGGCCCGTTGCTTATAAGTGCACTGTAACCAACTGTCATTATTCGTGTCTACTGTTTTTTTAGTTGCCGAGCCGGCCGGCTTGAAGAAAGGGTACTGAAAACAAGTAAGATGCAGCTTCGATTGCGAATTGAAAGGGTAACTGTTGCGCGAAGGGTGCCCTGGGGAGCGGGGTGCGGCGCTGTTTAAGGCGCCGATTTGCTGGGGGGCGAGCGAGGCATTTTAAGTCGTGCGACGGCCGGGCAAGAGGGTGCCTGGAATTATTTGTGGGCTGCAAATTAAGTCGGAAAGCCGCTGACGTATCTGGCAGCCGAGAATTATGCGGATGCAAATTCGCCAAACGGCGGCGATCTTACGAAGGAAAAGGGAAGGACCGATAAATTCAGATCTTGAAAAATGAAGGAATCGGCGGCTGGGAGTGAAGCACGACATTATGAGACGAGGCGAGGGATGGAGCGTGTGCGGGGCAGAGAATCGAAAATGAGCTGAAATGCGGACCTGCGAGTAAGTCAAAGTGAAAACGAAAAAATGGGATTTGAATCATGACTAAACAGAATGCGGGGTCGAGAGTTGCGGAAGGAGCGTTTTTTTGATGTGGAAAAGCGGACAGGCACATTATCGGACGCGTACAGGAGTCATGAGGTGCTCCGTGTGATGCAGAATTTTCCCGCGCGCGCGGGCATTTTCGCCAGAGTGCATGGCCAGCCGGACGGCACGGCATGCCCGGAAGAGAGGCCGGCGCGCGCGGGAAAATTCTGCAGTGTCACGAACTATACGCCCCCAGCATGACAAACAGCATGACAGAAAAGGCGAGCGCGGTCGAGAGACGGGCGAAGGAGGAATCGATGGAAGCAAGAACGAATGTTTTTCCATACGGCGAGAGGCGGGAGAAAACTTCGGCGGGACAGGCGGGCGGGGCGCGCGCCCGGATCGGCTTCGCCGTTGGCGGAGAAAATCCACCAGAGCGCGGGTGTGAACAGCGGGGATATACGATGCCAGGCGGCTGCGGTCGCAGCGAGAAATTATTCGAGATGTAATGCTGGCCGCGGCGGACTGCGATACGTGGCTGACGCTGGGGGAACTGCGGGCATTGACCCGATATGGGGAGGCGTCGATTTCGGCGCAATTGCGGCACTTGCGCAAATTGGAAAATGGAGGGTACGAAGTGGCCAAGCGGCACCGCGAAGGCGCGACGACGGCGCGGTCCTGCGCGGACGGACGCGGCGAATGCGTTTGGGAGTATCGCATGGAGCGAGGAAAGGGCGCGCCAAGTCTTGCGAGTTTTTCCGGTGAGGGCAACGGGACGGCGCGCGTGCGAGATATGAGAAATCCGCGCGAGAAGTTCGAGCGTGGGGATTGGCTTTGGTTGGTAGAGCTGGCCGGTGCGCGCGGGTGAAGGGATAAGCCGGTTTGGGTGGGAGCCGAGTAATTAGATGCTGGTGTCATAAATGATCGGGTATTCGCGCCGTATGGCCCGCCAGGGGCTGAAGAGTCTGTGTGAGAACTGCAAAATCAGAACGACAGCGGCTGAGCCGTACTGATTTTCCATATGTGATGTCGTGGCTGAAGCCACGACCCACAAAGATTTGTCGGTTCTCACACAGACTCTAAAGCCCTGCTTTTCAAGCACCAAGCTGTCGCGGCTGAAGCCGCGACCCACAAAGCCTATTTGTGAGATGGCTTGTAGTGCGGTGCGACTGAGCAGGCGTGGATGGATTTCTGCGCAATGGAATTCGGAGCGGGGAAAACATTGTCGATGTGAGAGCGAAGATAAGCGGGCCGATCGGAGGCGCAATATGCCGAAGCGGGTGATTGATTTCGATGCGATGTGGGGATCGGACAAGATCGCGGCGTGCGCGGAGTGGGCGCAAGCGGAATATGCGTGGCTTTACGGTCTAGCGGATCCGTCGGGGTGCTTCGAGCTGACCAACTTGCGCGTGATCTGGGGGCGCGTGGCGGCGATCCGGCGCAATCTTACGATCGAGCGGCTCGAGCAGGTCTTCGGAGAATTTCAGGAAAAGGGATTGCTGTTTGTGTGGGAGCAGGACGGGAAGCGCTACGGGCACTGGACCGGGAGCGATGTTCCGGGGAGATTGCCGCCGCCGTCCTGGCGAATGCGGCTGGAACGGCTGGCGCCTCCGGTGCCGAAACAGTTGCTGGCCGAATATGTGGCGCGATTTGCGCGAGGGCGCGCGGCGTCACCGGGCGGGGGATTTTTGGTGGGGGCAGCGCGGGAGGAAGAGCAATTCAAATCTGAAATTTCAAATTTGAAAGAGCGCGGAAGGGCCGAGGCAGTGGGGGCGGGCGGTGAACACTTGCACGGGCCGGAAGATGGGTTGGAGGGCCGTCACGTTCGGAAGGATTTGAAATTTGGAATTTCAGATTTGAAACGAGATGAGCGAGGACGAGGGTTCGTGAGTGCGGGGAGCGGGGCTTGCATGAAGCATCGAGGGGACGGGCGAGATCGATAAAGTAACGGAGGTGAGAAAGGGCGAGGGGGATGGGCGCCGCGGGTGGAGCGCGCTCAAGGGTGGGGTTGAGGAGACTCACGCACAGGATTTGGGTTTGGATTTGGATTTGAGTTTGAATCAGGATGGGAATGGGAACAAGGGTGGGGTGGGCGGCGGGGCGCGCGGGGGAACGCGTGGCAGATGCGGTGGATAGTATTGCCAGAGTCTTTTTTCAGGTTTAGATTCCAATAGGTCAAATCATAGAATGCAACGCTTCAGCGAATGCAACTGCAACGCGGCATCGACTGCGACAGCAAAAGGGAACCTAAATGCAATTCCAAAACCGAATGCAAAAGACCACTTAGATTCAAATTCAAATTCCCAGGCAAATATCCCATTCGAGGAAATCCTGAAAAGTATTCATGAAAGCGATAGCAGGAATGCGAGTGCGAAGGGACTTCGTGGTTGGAATGCGAAGTGTCTGGGCTGCAGCGCATCCAGAAATCGTGCGACGAAAGTGAAATTCGTTGCGGGGAAAATGCGGGGGAGGGTGCGCGCACCGGGCCGGTGGGTATTTCGCGCGGACTGAGCAGCGGATCCGCGGAATCCGCGGGCGGGACAGAGCGAACGGCGCGGAGTGGAAGAGCGGGAGGAAATCGGAATGGGGCGGGGACGAGAAGCGTGGCGGCGTATGCGCCGTCCGGGAATGCGTTTCGTGGCAAAGCTGAATTGCTGGAGCGCGAGTTGCGCGTGGGGCAGGGGCCGTCGTCGCTGGGGCCGGTGCGGGTGAAGCCGGAGGCGCTGGAGCGGATCCGGCAGCGAGATGCGAGGCGGGAGTGGTCAAGCGATCGCCGTGATGCGCGTGCGGCGCGTGGAAGCCGGCTGAGATTTTAATTTGAATTGATCGATCTGGCTGCGGAAGTGCACGTCAAGAAGTGTGGAGGAGAGACCATGCTAGCGACGTTTGCATTTGATGTTTGTCATGATGTGTACCAGGCGGCGCGCGAGGTGATCGACACGAAGATCCCGACACTGAGTCTGGAGTCTTCCGGAAAATATTTGTGGCATCCGGATCGCATGCCGCGGCTGGCCGAGTACGTTGCGGATTTTGCGCGGGCGGGGGAAAGGGCGCTGGGGGCGGGCGGGCCACGGAGACCAGAAAGCGGGCGACGCGTGGGCGCTGCGCGAGGGGGGGTTGGCAGGCGGTGCGAAGAGCGACAGGCTAAAGCCTGTCCTACTGGGGCGTTCAGGGCAAGCCGCATGGCGATGTTTCGCGTGTACTACCTGGGGGGCGCGGATTATCAGGCGGCGCGGAGGCATCTGGGAATCAGCGAAATTACCTGGGCGGACTGGGCGGAAGAGATTCGCACGAGTGTGGGGCGCGAGCTGGCGAATTCGGGAGTGTTTCCGCCGTCGAAATATTTTCGGGAAATGTCGGAAAAAGCGTCGTAGCGAGAGCGCGCCGGGGAAAGAGCATTTCAAATTTGAAATTTTAAATTTGAAATGCGGCGGGCCAGCCGGAACGAAGAACGAACACTGCGTGTGTGGCAAGACGCGAAGCGCGGCGCAAGGTTGCACGTTTGTTTTTTGGATTCGAGCGCACGAGAGCAGATTGAGCGCGCCGTGCCGGATTTTGCGCTCCGACTCGCCGGCACGGCGCCCCGGCGTCTCGCGCATGCGGGGCGCGACACCGGCGGGCAGATTCTATATGAGGCTTGCAAAAAATCAAAGGGAAAGCAGACCCCGTCGATGACCTGGTTTGAGAGGGACGGGATTCCATGAGGCCGGGGTTTCGACTTCAATGCAACGGTCCGCCTGATCGGAGGTTTGGCTCCCTTGAGCTTCAAGAACTGAAGCCTACGACAGGCCCTCGGCGAAATCGGCGGAGGACGGGAACTCTTCTCCAGCAAGGAAAGCATGGAGACGCCACCGAGGGCGATACAGAATCCGCGGCGGATTCGCGCAAATCATTTTTCCTGCAGGGAATTCAAATAGTCGCACAAATTCTTGATGCGCTTCTGGACGGCGGCATTGTTGTAGTTGTCCATGTAGCGGAAGATCGGGCCCCAGGTGGGCATGTCGGAAGAGCCGTGCGTGGCGAAGCCGGGGCCGAATTGCAGGACTTTGGTGACGTAGTCGTAGGGAAAAGTTCCGCCGTGGCGCTTGGCCAGCGTGGTGAGATTGGCCGCGGGAATTTTGAGAGCGGCCCGAGCGGGGCCGTTGCCCTTGGCGTCGGCGCCGTGGCAGGCGGCGCAGTATTGCGTGAACATTTGCTTGCCGGTGGGCACGAAGTCGGGGGGAAGCTGGTCCTTGTCAATATTTTGGGTGGGCTGGGCATTCGCGCCGGCGAGAAGAAACAGGGAGCCGAAGAGCAGGGCGGCGAAGTAGAGTTTGGTTCTCATGGCGATCTCCTTGAGTTCGGAAAAATATTTATAGAAAAGCATTGACAAATAAAAACGATTTATGGTACTCTCCTTCTTGCAGAAGCACAGTCTGACTCAAACCTGACCTGGCCCGCCCGGCATCTCGTGGCGGGCGTTGGTGTTTTTGGGGCATTGGCCGGGGGCCTCAGACGTGAAATAGACACGCCCCGCAGCCGGGACAAGGTGCTGCCTTGTGCCGGTGTCCGCGATTAATCCGCGGGTTGCAAGTCTACGCTGTAAGCCGATTCCGATCATTTCTCTTGTCGTCTTTCTTGTCCTCGTTTTTCTCATCTTTCTTCGTTTCTTCGCAAAATCTTCAGGAGGCCTCATGCCCGCCTATAGCAACAGCACGCCGCCACTTTCGTTGTTCCCCGGCGACGTCGGATACAGTTTCAATGCCGAAGCGTTTCCCTCGGCCAACACGGCCGGCGCGCAATTCGCGATTCCCGAACCCAGCGGCCTGGCCGACCAGACGCACGCCGTGCGCTGGCAAACCATTTTTGGCACCGCTCCGTCGGCGGTCAACATCCGTCTGCAGGGAGCGGCGGCGGACGTGGACGCGGAGTATGGCGACCTGGACACGTCCACGGCAACTGCCGGAGAAGCCCGCACGGTCACCGGGGTCCGCGCAAAATTTCTGCGGATCAAGCTGGTGAGTTCGACGGGCGGGGCGTCGCTGACGGCGAAGATGTTGCCGTAGGGAAGCACAGACTGTTGACTGGCGAATTGTGATTGGTGACAAGCGCAAGCCTTGGATTTCATTGAGGCGATGCCGACACCGGAGATCTTAGGCACGATCAAGGAAGTCTCCACAGTTCCTTCGCATGTTTCCACTTGCACCGTAAAGCCCGCCCGGGGCTAAAGCCCTGGTTTCCTCGGCGTCCCGATGTCGCGGCTGAAGCCGCAACCCACAAAGCCTATCTATGAGATGGCTTTTAGTCACTGCTTCCTCATCGCCTTCCTTCCGCGGAAGCCTGCGGTGGGGTGCTTGCGCACTTCGCGGACTTTGTGGGAGAACTCGACGCCGTGGTGCGACAGTTTCTTTCCGCCGCGATGCTCGAGACTGCCTATGAAAACGAATCGGTTCGGTTTGTCTTTCATGCGGGCCTCCTACTTAAACAACACGATAAACGAATGATAGCCGCACGTCTGTGATGGGGATCACTTTGCCGCCATGGCCTCGAATCCAAATTACGTGAAGAAACAATTGACGGTGGACACAGTGTCGTGGACCGCGATTGTCGCGCCGATTGACTGCATGGGCGTGGCCATCAAGAATTCGGCGCCGGTGAATCTGCTGATCCGCACCGATTCCGGAGACGCGACCACGCAGGACACCATTCCGGCCGGGAGCATCGAGACGATTTCCGTGCCGCGGCATTCCGCCGGCGTGCAAGATGCCGGATCGGGCACGCGATTTTTCGCCGGCGACACCATCGCTTATCTGCAAGCGGCCAGCGGCACCGGGCCGGCGCAGCTCACCTTCGTCAGATAGTAACGGAAAGCTTAATCCACAGATGAACACAGATAAACACTGATAAGAGCTAAATAACGATCCTGATAGGCCTGCGTGGATTGGCTTTATGGACTTTCCACGTTTTGCTTTTATCGGTGTTCATCTGTGTGCATCCGTGGATTCCCATTGCTTGTTCTTCATTTCCACGGAAAATATGCGAATCAAGATTATTGGCGAAAACAATTGCGCGCGGGCGACGCGGCACCTGCTGCGTCTGGCGGGATTTGCGGTGACGGAATTTCTGCCGGCCGAAGTGGTGACGCAAGCGCCGCATTTGGGATTTGCGATCACGATTGAGACTGCCGCGTCCGCAAGTGGCATCGCGCCTGGAGCGGAAGGTGGCGGCGCGCCTTCGATAGCGCGGAAATTCAGTGAAGGCGTGACTTCGATTTCGCGGGCTCCTCGTCCTTCGCCTGGAGAAGCAAGTACAGCCCAGACTTCTGATTCGTGGGCTGCAAGTACAGCCCAGACTTCTAATTCGTGGGCTGCAAGTACAGCCCAGACTTCTAATTCGTGGGCTGCAAGTACAGCCCACACCCGTCTTGCCCCGGCTGCTCAACCCCTGAATTCCGCTGACGCCTCCGAAAGCGGGAGCTTCGGCGGACTTGCCCACCTCACAGCCGGGTTCGTCCACGCACGGCCAACCTGCGATCCACGGGGAGGCGTCGTCATTCGATGGCGGCGCTTCCTCTCCCGCCTTTTTTTCGGAGGAGGAGAATTCGGGAAGCGAGAGGGCTGAGCTGCGTGTCGCGGGAATCGCTCATGGCGGATTGAATGATGGCGAGGATGCGAAAGGCAGACAGGCTGAAGCCTGTCCTACTGGGAATATTCATTTCGATTCGGTGGACGGGGAATTGGAGGGGGCGATATTGCGGCACGTGACGCAACTCGCGGCGGCTCCGGTGATGGTGGATCGTCCGGGCGGCGTGGTGCATTCCGAGCGCGAATTGCGGATTGTGGTGCCGGTGACGGGCGATGTGCGTGCGGACGAAGCGGCGGCGGTGGCGGTGGAATTTGGAGTGCTGCGTGGGCTGCTGGATTTGACGCGGAGGCCTTCGCGGGGAGAGTTGAGCGCGGGGGCGGCTGGCGGCGATTCCGGCACAGGCGGGAAATTTGTCGAGCGACGCGGGGGTAAGAGCAAGTGGTGGATTTTTGGCGCGGCGCTGTTGGGTGTCGCGGTCGCTCTTTTGGGGGCTGCTTTGGATGCGTCTCCGCGGGCGAGCGGCGGCGTGAATGCGGGCGCGCGGCTGAAGCCCGCGTCTGGTTGCCCATCCGGGAAATTTATTGCAGGGCCGCATTGGTTGCGCGGGCGCGATGCTCGTCGCCATGTCGGCTTTGTATGCGTCGGCTGCTGCAGCTCAAGGGCAATTTGCCACGGGGCAAGCGGGCGCGAGTACGTTGGATCCGTGCCAGGCGCAGACGAAACTGTTTGCCAGCATCAATCAGACGGCGAACACGCAATTGGTGGCGGGAACATCGTCGAAGAAAATTTATGTTTGCTCGATTCACGTGGTGGTGGCCGCGGCAACCAGCGTGGCGCTGGTGGAGGGAACCGGAACGGTTTGCGGCACCGGCACGGCGGGTGTGAGCGGGTTTGGCGGCGCGACCGCAGCGACGGGCTGGAGTTTTATGGCCAATGGCGGGATCGCTCTCGGCAATGGCGGCGCGGCCGTGGGAGTTGAGGGAACCAGCGCGGACAATCTCTGCCTGTTCAATTCGGGATCGGGGCAGGTATCGGGCGGCATCAGCTATGTGGTGCAGTAGAGATTTTTGGTAGGCACGGGCTTTAGCCTGTGCGCCTTTGCGACGCCGGCAAAGTAAAACCGCACAGGCTGAAGCCTGTGCCACCAAAACCTGCGCCACCAGATTTCGGGCTTCAGGTGCTTCGCGAGCTCACCACGCTTGATGGTGATGCTTGCCGGCGGTTTCCGCTCGGGCGACGACTTATTACGTTGCGGCCGCGGGCAGCGACTCCAATAGCGGGACATCGCCGAGTTCGGCGTGGCAGACGATTGCGAAAATAAATGCATCGACATTTTCCGCGGGCGATTCGATTTTGTTCAATCGCGGCGACGCTTGGTACGGCACTTCGCTGGTTGCGCCGTCAAGCGGATCGAGCGGATCGCCGATCATGTTTGGCGCGTACGGCAGCGGGGCCAATCCGATCGTCAAGGGTTCGACGTTTCCTGAACACCAGCGGATATACGCTGGCGCCGAATACGACGACGTCGATATTCACGCCGCCGGATTCGCTGACATCGAGCACGGACAGCGCGACGCGCAACTGGCGCGAGCAAGTTTCGCACCTGGACATCACTAATTCCGCAGCGCTGATCACCATCAGCGTCACGGCGTCGCCCACGGCCGCGTTGGACATTACCGGAGCCGGCATCGGCCCGGCGACAACCGCGCCGAACACCAGCGCGATCACGCGGATCACCTGGGGTGGCGGAAATAACGGCGTAATCGTGCCGGCGGGCATGACGGTGACGTCGGATCAATTTTCGTACAGCCTGAACAATGCCGTGGACCAGATGGTGACGATTTACACGACGGCGCGCAACGTCGAGTACTACACCAATAACCACGAAACGCTGTGGTCGAATTTCTCGGGGCCCGACCAGTCGCAGAGCACCACGGTGAGCGGGTATTCGACCGGCGGCAACATCGTCATCAAGAACATCGTGGCGATCAACACCACGCAGTACACGTATTACCAGGCGCTGGGATCGGCGCCGGTGGCGGCGTGGGAAAACGGCAACCTGCTGCAGTTGGTGCTGAATCCGCTGTCGGTGGATCAGACGCCGGGGTCCTGGTTTTACGACGGGACGTTTCTGTACATCCACGCTTCGGACAACTCGAATGTGGCCACCAACGGCAAGACGTATTCGTACGTGACCGCGTCGAGTCCGAGCTTCACGACCTGGGACAACGGGCAATCCTGGCTGATTTTCGATTCGCTCGACCAGGCCGAAACCTACAACACATCGAGCGCCACGCTCGGCGGAATTTACCTGACCGGCAGCCACTCGATCGTTCGCAACGCCGCGTTTCATGACACGTTTCGCCATCCGGTGTGCGTGTATACGGGCGCGACCAGCAATCTGGTTACGAATATCACGGCCTACAATTCGTACGGCACTTCGCCGCTGTGCATTTACGGCGCGGGAAATTCGGGGAACCTGATTCAGAATTCCACGTTTTATAACGACACGTACATGCGCGAGGCCTACGTGTTTACGGGCAGCGTGTGGAGCGTGGTGGTGGCGCACGGCGGCGCGGCAAACAACACGATCGACAGCTGCCTGATTTACAGCACCGCGGGGCCGTTCCGGTCCAATACGTTCAACGGGCACGGGTACGGCGTGCTGGTGGGCGATTCGGGGACGTCGCTGACAGTGTCGCACAGCTACATCTACGGAAATTTCGAGTGGGGCGTGGATGTGGGCAGCGGAGGAAATTCGGGGCTGGGCACGGGCGCGTCCATCGCGTTCTGGAGCAACCTGCTGGATATTTCGGCGTCGAGTTCGAGCACGACCGGAGGCGAAGGTTTTCTGCTGACCGGAAGCGTGGGCAGCGTGATTTACAACAACACGGTGTACGGCCCTGGCGTGGCGAATCCGGTGGTGACGCAGGCGTCCACTTCGACGGGCGCGCTGGTAAAAAATAATATTTTCTGGACCGGCGGGTACGCTTCGGTCGACGCGTCCTCGGAAACCAGCACGGCCTACGACTACAACGATTATTTTTCGGCGCCGGGGACGCCATTTAACTGGGGCGGGACGGCGTACAACTTTGCGAATTGGAAGACGGCAAGTTCGCAGGATGCGCACTCGATTTCGTCGGATCCTTTGCTGACGAATGGAGCGGCGCTTTCGGCGGGCGGAGATTACACGTTGCTGAGGGCGTCACCGGCGATCGATGCGGGCGTGAACCTTGGATCCACGTACCAGATGGGGCTTTTTTCCGGGGATTTGTGGCCGGGGAGCGTGGGGCTGTTCAATCAGAATACCGGCGGGGGATGGGAAATGGGCGCGTATGTGTTTCGCGGCGGAACGAGCACGCTGGGGCTGATGGGGTGCTGCGATTGAGTAGAAAAAACCAAAAGCTTTAACACAGAGAACACAGAGGGGCACAGAGAACGGAAGAGCGTTTTAAGCTGGGGGTTGGATTTGGCTCGGATCTGGACTATGGGAGGAATCATGGCAATTACATCAGGAACGCCACTTACGCCGCAGATGCAGGCGCTGGGGCAGTACGTGCAACTCGCGGGGATCGGCGCGCTCATCGCCGGCGCGATTCTCAGCGTGCACCACTATGCGATCGGGCTGTGCATCATCGGCGGGGCGGCCGCGTTTTACATCGGCAAGAAAATGCGGGGAGCCTAAATTCCAGGAATTATCCACGGATACACACAGATGAACACGGATAAAGGCAAAACAACCAAGAACCCTCTCTTCATGGTTTGGATTTTGTTGATTCGGCTTTATCAGTGTTTATCTGTGTCCATCTGCGGATTCCACGGCCATGGGGAAGAAACCCGACAAATCGAAGGCGAAGAATTGCATTCGCGACTTTGACAAATTCTGCAAGAAATTCCAGTACGAGCCCTTTGACCGCCAGAGAGAATTTCACGAATCGGATGCGAAGTACCGGCTTTTCGGCGGGGCGGCGGGGCCGGGAAAAACGAAGGCGCTGCTCTACGAAGCGATCTACCAGGCGCACCTGCATCCGGGCGTCGATACGCTGCTGCTGCGGAGGACGTTTCCGGAACTGGAAGCTTCGCTGATCACGTATTTCCGGCGGGACGTGCCGCGCGAGTTGTACGAAAGATACAATGAAGCCAAGCACATCGTGACCTGGCTGAACGGGTCGACCACGCGCTTTGCGTATTGCGACACCGAGAACGATGTCTACCGCTACCAGGGCGCCGAATATCTTTTTATCGGCGTCGATGAACTGACGCACTTCACGCTGAAGCAATGGCAGTTTCTTACCAGCAGGAACCGCTGCCACATGAAAGACGCGCGGCCGTGCATGGCCGGCGCGACCAATCCCGGCAACATCGGGCACGCGTGGGTGAAGGCGCTGTGGGTGGATTGCGTGCCGGCCCCGGGGATGGACAGGTCCGATCAGTATGACCCTCGCGACTACGAATTTATTCACGCGACGATCGCAGACAATCCGCTCTTCGATAAGGACACGCAGTATCGCAAAACACTTGGGCAATTGCCGGAGGCTCTGCGGCGCGCATTTCTGGACGGCGAGTGGGACGTCTACGCGGGGCAGTATTTCGATGTGTTCAAGCCCGAGCGGCACACCGTGCGCGCCGAGCAGGTGCAGCTGGAGCCGTGGACGCCGCGGTGGATTTCGATCGACTGGGGATTCGAGCATCCCAGCGCGGTCTACTGGCACGCGACGCGCGCCGACGGCAGCGTAGTGACCTATCGCGAGTTTGTGCAGAACCATCTTTCGCCGCGCATGCTGGCTGCGGCCATCGCCGAACGCAGCGTGGATCGCCTGGGCGCGACCGAACGCATTCGCGATGTGTTTCTTTCTCCCGATGCGTTCGCGCAGCGTACGGCGGACGCTTCGATCGCCGAACAACTGGGCGACGGGCTGGCAGCCGCGAGCCTGCCGCGTCCGACTCCGGCCGACAACGATCGCGTGGGCGGATGGATGCTGATGTACCAGGCGCTGGAAGCGGATCACTGGGTGATCGCGGAGAATTGCACGCGGCTGATCGAGAATTTGCCGACGCTGACGCGCGATCCGGCGAACGTGGAAGATACGCTGAAGTGCGATGGCGACGATCCTTCGGATGCCGCGCGGTATGGATTGAAATCGGCGCTCGATCCGGGGCGCGCGCCCGCCGATGTGGTGGCGGCCGAACGCGTCACGGCCGTCGATCCCACTTCGCGAGCGATCTGGCTGAAGAAATTTTCGGCGGAGGAAACGCGGAGGGTGGCGCCGGTGCTGCCGCGGAGATGGCGGCCGCAAGGGTGGTGAGTTCTAGGAGATCAAGGGATAAAGACATTGGTGGCACAGGCTTGAGCCTGTGCCACCAACAGCATTCTGCCGAGTGGTTATGATATAGGGCGCGAGGCGCTCGACCACGGCCACCGCTCTGGCTTTTCTACAAACCCCGCAACTACGGGATTTCGCACAATGTATGCTCGGATGCGCTGCCACTGTGACGTGCCGCGAATCCAATGATCGAACGATTCATCCTGCCAGAATCGTTTTCCTGTAAGGCCAAGGATGCGGTTCGCCTTGCGTGCCGTAGATCCTTTGATCAAATGTGTAATGTGAGGGATTGGGGTTAGCGGCTCCAGCAAAAGGTGAATGTGGTTGGCCATCAAGACATAGGCGTGCAGGCGGAACAATTTCTGTTCCTGGCTTTCATGTAGCGCAGTTATCACGCATTTGGCAATTAGTGGTTGGTTGAGCCAGCGTGGGCCGGTAGCAGCGCAGTCCAAGACGCGGTCGTAGCTTCGGAATCGCTCTCCGGCTGAACCGGAGTGTTCAGAAAATCTGTATGCGGCCGGCAAGGAGCCATGCAGACGCCAGGTAATGAAAATATCTTTTCCCGGTGGCTGCCAATGCGGCAGAGTGCGGACGTAGAAAGGCACGATTAGTGCCAACGATAACGGATCGAGGGAATAGGCGCAAGGGGCTAAGTGGCACAGGCTTCAGCCTGTGCGGGTTTGCGATCATGCTGGCAATAAACCGCACAGGCTGAAGCCTGTGCCACCAACAATCATATGTGGCAATCAATGATTTCGTGGCTGGCGCTGCAATTGCGGTCGCGCTATGTGCGCTCGCTGGAGCAGGAAGTGGAGCGACTGCGAGGGGAGAACCGCGCGCTGGTGAATTCGCTGCTGAGGACGGCGGGATTTCCTCCGATTTAGCTGGACGATGATGCGCGGCGCGGCGGAGTGGCCATGACGGCGGTGCGGCGGCGGACCTGGACGCAGATTGCGCGGGAGAGGGAAATGGCGGCGGGGAAGGGTGTGGCGGAGAAATAGCACACCCCTGCGCCGATTGCCGGTGTGAAAGCGTCGCGCAAAGAATCTGCACAGAATATCGTCACCGACTTCTGATCTGCGATCTTTAACCGCCCGAACATGGCGCGGCATTCTGTTGTTTGTTTATTTCCGCTAAGCTTTTTTGATTAGCCGCACAAGCCACAACAAAATCACGGCGCCTACGAATGCGACCAGGATCGAGCCGATCAGGCCGCCGCCGGGGAAGATTCCAAGCATGCCGAAGAGCCAGCCTCCGATCATTGCGCCAACGATGCCGAGGATGATGTCCATCAGCACGCCGAAGCCGCCGCCCTTCATTACTTTTCCGGCCAGCCAGCCGGCGATCAGGCCTACTACGATCCACCAGATTATTCCATGCATGGGGAGGGCCTCCTTTGCGGCGTACAGTAACACAAATTCAACAATATGCCGCTCCGGATGAGCTTTTTTCCTAGCAAGCAGAAAATCAGACAGGCTGAAGCCTGTCTTACTGAAAACCATGACAAATCAGCGGACAGATATGAGCGACGAAGCGATTCTGGGCGTGCAAACGGCGGACTCGGCCAGCAACGGGCAGGATTTGCCGAACGACGGGCGTGTGGCGCCGCAGGACGGGAACCGGCCGGCGATTCCCGAGGGGCTGGCGGAAACGCTGCGGCACCTGAATTTGGGGCCGAACAACGAACGGCTGGAGCAGTTGCGTCCGGACCTGGTGAACGCGCTGCGCGAGCTGGAAGTGCAGTACCGGCAGGAGGGAATTGTCGCGCGTCGAAACGAAATCCGGCGAATCCGGCAAGCGCGGCTGTTCTGGCAAGGCTTGCAATATGCCTGGTGGAATCCGCAGGACATGACCTGGCACCTGCCGTACGAATCGAAAATTTACGATGACAGCGCGGCAGCGGAAATGCCGCGGTACCAGTTTGTGACCAACCTGTATCAGGCGTTCGGGTTGTCGTTCATTTCGCTGCTCAGCCAGGACGTGCCGGCGACCGCAGATTGACCAGCAACTCGCGCAACAAAACGCGATGAACCAGCAGCTTTATTCCACGGGCCAGGGCCTTGGCTCGCAGGCCGCGACCGGCTACCAGAATCTGGTGGCCAATCCCGGATTCACGGACGCCGAAAAATCGGCCATCACCAACGCTTCGCAGGGAGCGCTTTCGTCCGCGTTCAACGCCCTCGCCCAGAATGCCTCCACGCGAGCGGCTCGAACGCGCAATTCCGCCGGCTACGGCGAATTGATCGACTCTCTGGCGCGCACGCGGGGGCAGCAGCAGGCCAATCTTTCCCAACAAAATCAAATCGCTTTCGGCAACGCCGCCCGCTCGGACACTCTTTCCGGCCTCTCCGGACTTTCCGGCTTGTACGGCACGGACACTTCGCTGCTGGGCAGAACGCTCGGCATCCCGGCGTCGCTGCTGAACGCGCAAGTCCAGAATTCCAGATCGAGCAACCTCCAGATGGGATTCGGTCCCGGCGGGCTTTCTTTTGGTTTCAATGGATAAGTAGGACAAGCACTCTTGCCTGTCCGATTTTGGCGATCGGCAAAGCAAATGTAAATCGGGCAGCCGAGAAAGTCTGTCCAGCTTACTTTTAAATTCCGCGCCCCACCCACAAACATGAACCCCTACTGGATCGTCGTCGCTTTCTCCACCTGCGTTCAGTTTTTCATTTTCCTCCGATGGCTCCATCGCCGCACACGCGACGACGAAATCCGCCGCGCCTTCATCCGCGACATGGCTATCAACCACTTGCCGCACCTCTACCACGCGCTGCGGCAGATCGCCGGCCGCATGGGCCTGGAACTCAAGGAGCCGCCGCCCGTGCAATTCCTGGAACTCAACGGCCAGGAGCGCAGGCGGTAACTGGAAGCCGAAGCACGGCTTGGAAACCACAGAGGGACACAGATAAACGCTGACGAAGCCAGGAATTTCGACGCAGTGAAAGAAACAGGCGAAGAAGCATTTCCCATTTTTGATTTGCTCTGATCAGCGCCGATCCATGCGCATCTCTGGCTGATTCCGCAGTTCTTGCTTTTCACGAATCACAAATTGCGATTCACGAACCCCCCCATGTCCGACATCGTCGAACCCGAACTCATCGACCTCGCACGGCGCATCGCCGCGTCCAACGGCATCGATCCGGCCCTGGTTTGCGCCGTGATCGAGCAGGAATCCGCCTGGAACCCCTGGGCCGTGCGTTACGAACCGGGATTTCTTTCGCGCTACATCGCGCCGCTGTACACGGCAGGAAAATTCAGCGCCACTGAAGCCTACACGCGAGCCATGTCCTGGGGCCTGATGCAAGTGATGGGACAGGTGGCGCGCGAATCCGGATTCAAACAGGCCTCGCTCGCCGAACTTTGCGATCCGGTAACGGGCATCGATTTTGGTTGCAAAATACTTGCCAAGCGCCTGGCCCGCGCCAAGGGTGACGTCGCAGCAGCCCTGCAAGCCTGGAACGGCGGCGCCAACGCGAATTACTCCGCTGAAGTCCTGGTCCGAACCCGCAATTACTCCTCAAAACCAGTCGTCTAGCGCCGCGAGGCTCGGAACATTCCATCTTTCCGAGCAGCTGAAAACGAAACATCGAATGCGAAATCCAGTGTTCCTAATTTTAAATCTCAAATTTCAAATTTGACATTCTTCGCTCGCTGAAAAGTCCGCAAGCGGCAGGGAACTGCCCTGCCGGTCGCACGCCATGCCAACTACCACTGTGCATCGCATTTTGCTCGCCGCAGCCTTTCTGGCTATCGCCTTGCTCGCCGATGCTTGGCGAACGGCGCGCCACGACACCGCTCAACTTGCCGCCACGCTAGCCACGCAAAAATCTGCGATCCAGCAGTCTGCCGCCCACGAAAAACAACGCGATACTCAACTCGCTGCCGCACTTGCCTTCATCTCCGCCCAAAAGCGGAAAGTGCAAACTCCACAACAAGTCGCAGCCGCTATCCCGTCAGTCCTGCCACCTCTGCCGCTTCCTATTTCCATTCGCATCCCCGACCTCACACCATCCGCCAAACCGGCCGACGATCTCCCCGCAACCATTTCCATTCCGCAACCCGACCTCAAACCCTTCTACGACGAGTTGCAGGATTGCCGCGTCTCTTCTCTTCAAAGCGCAGCCACGGAAAAAGACCTGGAAGACGAAAAACTCCGCTCCGCCGCTTTCAGCAAAGAACGCGACGCGGCCATAAACGCTGCCCACGGCGGCTCCTTCTGGGTGCGCCTGAAGCGTGAAACCAAGTGGTTCGCCATAGGCATCGCCCTGGGCGCCGCGGCAACCGCCGCCGCGCGCCGCTGATCCGTGCGTCTTATATATCCGCAGCAGCTCCATTGCACTGCAACATGCGGTCAAAACCTTCACACAGTTCCTACTTCGTCTCCAATGTGCAGTGCGAGCCGAAGCGGAAAAGAATACTCCCCCTTTTTGCAAGCTTTCCAGAAATCCAAGTATCAACCAATCAATCAAAACGCAATTGCCGTTGCATCCAAACTCCCGGAATGAAGGTTTCGGATCCGCATGTCCATCGGGAAAGCTCGTTTGGATCCTGCTCTTAAGACAAGGCCGCGCGGGCAAAGACCGACTCCTGCTCAGTACGAGCTAGGCCCATACGATCAGAAATTGTGGAGCCCTATCCCTAAAATGAACTTCAAGACGGACAGGCCATCATTGATTTCAAAGTGGCCACCAACCCATCCTGGCGACCATCACTTTACGTCAACCACAAAGTACAAGAGCCAATCGATAGCGCTCTTTCTAAACCAAATACATTCCCTCGGATCGCTTCCTGTCCCTACTGCGAACCACCTAAATCGACCCATTCTTGCACCAACAGAATTGCAACGTTTTCGCGGGAATTACCCCTTGACACACATAGTCCGATAAGGAATATTATGTTTATATTGGAAGTTTTATGAATTTGAGGTATTGTTCGAGGAGGGATTGGTCTGGGCCTACTATGCGGCGGGCGTTTATGAAGGTTGTGGGGGTGGCTGTGATGTTTAGGGCGTGGCCTTCTTTTTGCGTTTCTTCTATTTGAGATTTGGTGGCGGGGTCGGACATGCAGGATTGGAATGAGGGCATGTTTAGGCCTAGTTGAGTCGCTAAGTCTGTCATTTTATCCCATACATTTGAGGGGCTGATTACGTCTTGGGCGTCGAAGATGGCGTTGTGCATTTTCCAGAAGGCGGCGGGGTTTTGTTGGTAGGTGCATTGGGCGGCGATGGCGGCGGTCATGGCCCAGGGGTGGATGTCGGTTAGGGGGAAATTTTTGTAGACCAGGCGGACATCGGGGTTGTTGGCGATGAAGTCGCGGAGGATTAGGTCTAGGGCGCGGCAGGAGGGGCACTCGAAGTCGGCGAATTCGATCAGGGTGATTTTGGCGTTTTCGGGGCCGATCGAGGGGGAGTTGCCGGGGTGGAGTTTGGAGCGGATGTCGGCGAAGGGGTCGACGGTCATGTCGGTGAGTTCGCCGCGGACCAGGAATTTTCCGGTCTTATCGATGTAGACGGTGGCGGTGTCGGACTGGCCGTGCGCTACCGACGGTTACGGGGACTTCCAGGAGGTCGGGGATCAGGGACGGTTTGGAGGTTCCGATTTTCATCTCGAAGGCTGGGCCCCAGGCGTAGAGGTTTCTTAGATAGCTCTCAAGGCGGGCCTCTAGGGAATCCGGCTTTGTGGCCGAGGAAGCGGCGGGCTTTGGGGGGATTTGCGGGGGTTTTCTCTGGAGTGGTCTGCGCGGGGGTGCGATGCGCGAATACCGTCAGAGACAGGAAAAGGATTGTTGTTGCGAAAGTTCGATTTGCGAGCACGCCGGAAGTCCTCTCAAGGGGTAAATTTTTGAACGATTGGGAACGGGCGGCCCAGGCCGAACGCGCGGGACGTTATTTTCAGTCCTGGCGGGGCCTGGCGGCGCTTGTATTCGTTTTGATCCACTTTACGGGCGATGGAGCGGACCAGGTCGAGATTGTAGCCGTAAAGGGCTGCGATTTCGCTCGGGGCTTTTTACGTCCTCGATATAGGCCTTCAGGATGCGGTCCAGGACGTCATAGGGCGGCAGGGAATCCTGGTCAGTTTGATTGGGGCGCAGTTCGGCGGAAGGCGGCTTGGTGATGGAAGCTGCGGGGATCAGTTCCCTTTCGCGATTGATCAAGTCGGCGATGGCGTAGACCATGGTTTTGGGGACGTCCGAGAGCAAGGCCAGGCCTCCGGCCATGTCTCCGTAGAGTGTGCAATAGCCTACCGCCATTTCGGATTTATTTCCGGTGCTCAGGACCATGGAGCCGAATTTGTTGGACAAGGCCATAAGGAAATTTCCGCGGACGCGGGCCTGGAGATTTTCTTCGGTGACGTCCTGGGGGCGGCCCTGGAAGGCGCCGGCCAAGGCTGCTTTGTAGGATTCGAAGACCGTCGTGATGGGCAAGGTCAGAAATTCGATTCCCAGATTCTTCGCCAGCTGTTTTGCGTCCGCGCGGCTGCCCTCGGAGGAATACGGGCCGGGCATGGAGACGCCGAGGACATTTTCCGGGCCCAGGGCGGCGACGGCGATGGCGGCCACGACGGAAGAATCGATGCCTCCGCTTAACCCGACGACAACTTTTTGAAATCCCGATTTGCGGACGTAATCGCGCGTGCCGCAGACCAGGGCCTGGAGGGCGAGGGTCAAGTTCGTCGGCCGGCTCCTGGTGCAAGTCTCCCGTATTCGTTTCCGTATCGAAAATTACCAGGTCTTCGGTGAACGATGTGGACTGTGCGGCGATGCGGCCATCGGGGAGGACGACGACGCTGTCGCCGTCGAAGACGAGGCTGTCGTTGCCGCCGACTTGGTTGACGTAGATTACGGGGCGGGCGTGATTTTTGGCCAGGGCGCGGAGCATGTCCAGGCGCAGGGAGCGCTTGCCGATCGTGTAGGGAGAGCCTGAAATGTTGATGAGGATCGATGCGCCTTTGGAGACGAGTTCGGCGACGGGATCGCGTTCATAGAGCGGGTTGGCCCAGAACGTTTTGTCGTTCCAGATATCTTCGCAGATGGTGATGCCGAGTTTGCGGCCTTGAAAAAGGAAGATGTCCTGGGAGGCGGCGGGCTGGAAATAGCGGGATTCGTCGAAGACGTCGTAGGTGGGCAGCAGCATTTTGTGCTGAACGAATTGGACGGCTCCGTTGGCGAGAAGTGCAGCGGCGTTGGCGGCGGCTTTGCCCGTGTGGCCCGTGGCGCGGGCGGCATACCCGACGATCGCGGGGATGGGCAGGCGGCTCGCGAGGCAGGCCAGTTCCCTTTCGTTTCGTTCCATGAACTGGGGGCGCTCGATCAGGTCGAGGGGCAAATAACCGCAAAGGCAGAGTTCGGAAAATACGGCGAGGTCGGCGCCGCGTTGCTGGGCGCGTTGGGCAAATTCCAAAATTTTGGCGGAATTTCCGGCGAAGTCGCCGACGGTGGGATTTAATTGCGCGAGCGCGATCTTCATGGGCGGCTTATAGAATACGGGGCATGTGGGTGTATTGCAATGAGGTCACTTGTTCTTTAGCGGGGCGCGCCAGGGGCTAATGCCCCTTTTTTTTGGCTGGTTGATGTCGCGGCTGAAGCCGCGACCCACAAAGCTTATTCAAGTCAGGATCGTGCCGGCCCATGATGGTTTTTCAGGGGAAGGTGCATAAAAAAATGGGCCTTCGCGGATGATCGCGAAGGCCCTTTTGGCAAGACATGTGATTTGAGCAAGGGTCGGCGCCTGGTTAGACGCTGAAGGAGCTGCCGCAGCCGCAGGTGCTCTTAACGTTGGGGTTGTTGAACTTGAAGCCGGCGCCTTCGAGCGTCTCGATGTAGTCGATGGAAACGCCCTCGAGATACATTTCGCTCATCTGGTCGACCAGGACTTTGAGGCCGTCGAATTCGTAAATGTTGTCGGTGGGATTCTCCGCATTCTCAAAAGCCATGTGGTAGCTGAAGCCGGAGCAGCCTCCGCCAACGACCGCGACGCGCAAGGCGATGGGCGAGGGATTCTGCTGGCTCATAATCTCTTTTACTTTGGTGGTCGCCACTGGAGTAACTGTAATCATTTCAGTATTTACACTCCCTGCCGGTTAGGGCGAGATTTGTTACAAGGCAATTGTACCACAGGATGCAAGCCACCCCATTTCAGGTTTCAGCTTGTTCCCGACTTACAAATAGTTTGATGCGCAGGCGGGAGGAAAGGTTCAACGCATTCAGCGCATTGCCCGGGGGAGAAGATCTCAAGGGGTATTTCCGCCGTCGAAATTCGCGGAACTCGCGCTTTCGACAAAGGGACGGATTTCACCTAAGATACTTCGACCATGACACATACGATTACGCTTCTTCCTGGGGATGGGATCGGGCCTGAGGTTGCGGAGGCCGCGCGGCAGATTATTGAGGCCGCGGGAGTGTCGGTGGAGTGGGAGGTGTTTTCCGCGCCGCTGGAGGATGGGAAGCGGGTGGGAGAATTTCCGCGCGAGCAGGCGGTGGCGTCGGTGCGGCGAACGCATGTGGCGCTGAAGGGGCCGATGGCTACGGCCGTGGCCGAGGGCGCGCCGAGCATCAACGTGGCGCTGCGCAAGGAACTGGATTTGTACGCCAATCTTCGGCCGGTGCGCAATGTGGCCGGGGTTTCTTCGCGGTGGGCCGGGGTGGATTTGGTGATCGTGCGGGAGAATACGGAGGATCTTTACGCGGGGCTCGAGCACACGGTGATTCCGGGAGTGGTCGAGAGCCTGAAGATTATTACGGAGCACGCGTCGACGAGGATTGCGCGGTTTGCGTTCACCTATGCGCGCAAGAACGGGCGCAAGAAAATCCACGCGATTCACAAGGCCAATATCATGAAGCTGTCGGACGGGCTGTTTTTGAATTCGATTCGGGCCGTGGCCAAGGAATATCCGGACATCGAATACCGGGAAATGATTGTGGATAACACGTGCATGCAGCTAGTGATGAATCCGGCGCAGTTTGACATGCTGCTGCTGCCGAATCTGTATGGAGACGTGGTGAGCGATCTGGCAGCGGGGCTGGTGGGAGGGCTGGGCGTAGTGCCCAGCGGAAATATCGGCGATGAGGCGGCGCTGTTTGAGGCCGTGCACGGGACGGCGCCGGACATTGTGGGCAAAGGGATCGCGAATCCAACGGCGCTGGTGATGTCTTCGGCGATGATGTTGAATTATTTGGGCGAGACGGAAGCGTCGCGGCGCATTTCGGGGGCGCTGGATAAGGTGTATCGCGAGGGGAAGCACACGACGCGGGACGTGGGGGGCATGGCGAGTACGCAGGAATTTACGAAGGCGGTGATTGGGGCGCTTGCTTAGTCACTGCCGGGGTTACGCCCCCATTCGCCGGGCCAGGTCGATCATGCTCTCGGAGACTACGTCGAAATCTCCGGGTTGAGCCGCGTCCGGGACGCGCACGTGTCCATTTCCGTATTCGGTAGGCCGATGGATGAATCCAGTGCGGAGACCAGTGCTGCGAGCGGCCTGCAAATCGGCGGTGTGCGCCGCGCACATCATTACCTCTTCGGGCTTAAGATCAAGATAGTAGTAGGCGGAGACGTATACTTCCCTGTCCGGTTTGTAGTGCCGGGGCAGTTCGGCTCCCAGAATAGCGTCCCACGGCAAACCGCCAAATTTGGCAAGGCTGGTCATCAGGGCGATATTGCCGTTCGAGAGCGGCGCGATTGTGTATTTCTTTTTCAGCCGCGTAAGGCCCTCGACGGAGTCAGGCCAGGGTTTGAAGCGGCGCCAAACGTGATTCCAAGAAACTTTTTCTTCCTCGGTAAGGCCTTCAATTTTGAATTCTTTCAGCAAATCGTCCAAGATCATGCGATGCAGGTCGTCGAGTCTGGTCCAAGGGATTTCGGCCTTGCGGACCTTTTCCATGGCAGGGTGATATCCGAGGCGCCAGCGGTCGGCGAACTCCGCCCAGTTGATGTTCAGGCCTTTGGCCTTGCCCCAGGCGTTACCCTCGGCGATCACAGAATTACGCCAGTCCACGACGGTGCCGAAGGTATCGAAGACAAGCGCTTTCACGTTGGCCAGTTCCGGTTTCATCTTTTGCGGATTCCCTTCTGCCTTCTGCGCATGGAGCGGGTTTAACTCAGAGAATGAAATTGTTGCGGCTCCGGCGCCTGCGACTGCCAGAAATTTTCGCCGATCGAGCTTGAGTCCCATGTAGATACGCCTCCCTCACGAACGGTGAATTAACGGTTTGGATGAGTGGCTCGGGCATCGTACGCCGCCCCTGCAATGAGTTCAACGAATTTGGCGCGAGCGCCGGCAGCCGAGACGGAAAGTACGAGATTGCTGGAGGCTCCGCGGTTCCTCACGAGCGCAAATGCCAAATTCCAAGAAGAGGATTTATTGAGACCTGAGCCTAATCAATCGTGGCAGGAATCATGAGCCTGCAGGCTTTACAAATGGACAATCGTTTTGCGCTTTTCGATTTATAATTCCGCATGGCTTTTCGACCGCTGCGGCGATTGGGTTGTTTGGGCGGGCTGGTGTTCGGGGCCGTGATTGTGCTTGCTGTGACTGCCCTGCTGGCTCCGTGGGCCTATCATATCGGCGGGCGGTGGACTGCGGCGTCGTGGCAAGGGGTTGGAATCCTGCGAACTGAGTCGGGCGACGCTTATCCGCTGTACATCTTTTTTTATCCAAACTTCAGAAGCATGTCGCGGTTGCGATTGAACGGGCAGCGACCCACGGGCGGATTGCGCGGGAACGGGTGGCTGTGTTCGGCGCAGGGAGTAACGCAGCGGCTGGATCTGAGCGGCACGATTTATGGCACCTACTTGAATACCGACGGGAATCAGACGAGCCTTCGGCTTCTGGATGCCAGACACTACTTTCAAATCAATGCACAAAACCGGCGGTATTTCGATCTGTACGGCAGATGGCACGGGGCGGAACTCGTGATGGAGGATACGGGGGGATGGGAAAGAGGATTTCATCCCGATCCGCATGATCCAAAAGAACGAGCGAAGGTGACGTTTACCTGGGGGAGTTACGGAGATTTCAAGAAAATGTGCGATGCGGCGGCGATCCCGGAGAAGTCGCGGATTGCGCCGGCCCGGTGAGGAGTCTGTTTACAATCCCATCCACGTTTTGCGATCGGCAATGTCACGGCATTGCTGCGTGAGGCAGCCAGCGCGCAATCGGTCCACTTCCGGCTGCGACAGTTTCCAGTTTGCCGCGTGCGAGAGCGCCGAAGCCAGGCTCTGCTCCAAGAGGGGACTTTGCAATTCGCTTTTTGACGATCCGGGCACGAGAATATTTCGCAGTTCTCCGCGGCGATCGTGCCAGAGAAGCCAAAACGAATCGAGCCGCTGCCATAGCGCGTCTTCCACCTGAGCCGATCCGTGAATGCCCAAAAACAAAGCCGCCATCGCAGCCGCACCGAGGTTGGAAGAGTTCAGAGCCTTGACGGCGACAGGAATCAGATCGTCGGAATATCGGGCAGTGTTCAATAGGCGAAATAACTGATCGCCGCATTTTTCATCCTGCAGCATTTCGCTCAAATGCCCTCGGGCTTTTTCCGGAGACAATCTGAACAGATAGCCCACCAGGTATGCGTCAGCTTCGGAATTGGACCGATGATTCGCGATCAAACGCGAAATAGCATCCTCCACCGCGGGGAGTAATGCGCTGGTGCCTGCTCGCAAAACAAGGGCCGCGGTACGCTGGCTTTGTGCGGAGATTTCCAGGATCCCTGGGCCCGCCAGGAGTTCCCGCAGTGCGGAATCCATTTCGGGGTGCTCCGATTCCGGAACCAGAAGAACGTGGGCGGACCGGATTTCAGTGCCGGGCTGAAGAGCATCCGACAAGATTTCCGAGGAGCAATCCCGGGGCCAACCTTCACACCAAAGCTTTTCGGCATCGAAGCGGTGCCCCAGGGCCAGATTACGAATGATTGGCAAGAGTTGCTCACGCGGTAAGATTGTCCATTGAGAAGTTGCGAACTGCGTCCGTTGATCGGAACCGAGTTGCTCCGCAGCGTTCAGGACGCTTTGGCGGAGTTGCGTTAAGGTCTCCGAAGCCTGGGCGGGCGAGGCATAATGCCCATCCTGAGCCTCCTGATTTTCGATGATCCACCAAGCTTCATAGAGCGCCGCCGGCTGTTGGCCCCCGGCTTGATGCTGGATACGCGAGAGGATCACCGCATTTTCAGCGGTCCGATACTGATCATAGAGCTTGCGGCGCTCCTTACATTCCGTCTGCAATTTCTCCTGCGACGCGGGATCGCCCGAAAGCATTGGAATTGCGCCCAATTGGTTTCGAACTTTTAATTGCGCGAGCAGGTCCACCACACCGGATGGGCTAACCGCGGGATCGGATAGCGCTGCCTCCAATGGGGGGATCATCACGTCCAAATGCGAGGATTGAGACAGGGCGTTGGAGAATGAATTCCTTTCCCCATCCGAACTCGATAAATAGAGTCCGACGAGTGCGCGAGCCGCGTCGGGGGTCTCGAGCAAAGCCAGGCGATATATGGCTGTTGCGCGATCTCCCGGATATTTTGCGGCATCCAGTTGGGCCAAAATCGTTTGGAGTACCTCGGCCTCCCAAGCTGGATCAGGCGGCAGAATATCGAACTCGATGGGGTTGGATTCGAGAGTGAGGACTTCCCGGCCCGAGCCTTGCTCCAAATCATCGAGGCGAGAAACCATGCGGCTAGTGACGGTGAGAGAGTAATGGCCTGACTTTTGAAACCGATACCACATGGTCAAATCCGCACGCTCGGTAATGGGTTTGGGCGTGAGATAACGCGGCCCGCTGCTGAGGATGGATGCAGCAAATCCTCCCCAGCATGTTCGCGAAGAACGTGGATCCAGGGTACCTTCCGCCGGGTCGATCCGCACCGTGACTGAGTCCGTCTCAGGTATTGGGCTGATCGAGGTGGTTAGGTATTTCTGTTCGGCGTTGCTGGCGTAGGATATTTCAAACTCAATCGGCTCGCCCAGGTGAAAAGAACTGACGTTGCCGGTCAAGCGCAAGACGAAGCCAATATCGCCTGGATTTGCAGCTCGTAGCGGCTGCCCCCATGCGATGGCAATATACAAGCCAAACAGGATGCGTCGCTTCATGGATAGCTCACGTATCAAAGACACCGTTGTGAGACCAATTGTTCCCGACTTGCGACGAATGTAACCGCAAGTCCTCTGGCAATGGATGCAGTGATCAGTGCCACAGTCAACCGATCGATCCAACAAGATCTGTAAAATTCCAGCATCCACGCAAGACGCGATCCCGGGAGCGCGAAAGAATGGAAAACGCGTCCTGGATCAGAAACCGGGCGGGCGCTCGCCGCTTACGGCGAAGATATTTTCCAGGGCGAGGGCGGCGGCGGCCAGTTTGCCTTCGTCGAAAAGGCGGCCGATCAGGGTGATGCCGTGGGGGACGCGGCGCGGCGGGGAGAAGACCGGGAGAGGATGAGCGGGGTCGGGGGCCCAGTCGGAGCGGGCGGTGGAGACTTGGACGAAACCGGCGCGGAGGGTGAGCGAGGGGTGGCCGGTGTGGTTGTCGATGGTGAGCATTTCGTCGCGCAACGAGGGGACCAGGAGCATGTCGACGTCATGGAAGACGCGGGACATTTCCATGGCGACTTTGCGGCGGAAACGGTCGGCTTGAACCAGATCGACGGCGGAGAGGAAACGGGACTGGCGGAAAAGATTGGGCCAGGCGTCGGAAACCTGCATTTTCAACTGGTCGACGCCGTGGGTCAGGGTAAGTTCCTCGAATGCGGCGGCGGATTCGGCGAAGAGAATGAAGTCCAGCGAATCGTAGGGCCAATCGGGGATGGCGACTTCGACGGGAACCATGCCGGCTTTCTTCAGGGCTTCGAGCGCGGCGCGATCGACGTCGGTCGCGGGCGGCTCCTTCATCCAAGACGGAAAATAACCCACGCGAATTCCCTTCACCGTTGCTTCGGCGTCGAAATCGAGTTTGCTGGGGACGCTGGAAAGTCTCCGGGATCAGGGCCGGAGATCGCGTTCAGGACCAGCATGGCGTCGGTGACGGTGCGCGTCATGGGGCCGAGTTTGTCGAGCGACCAGCAGAGGGTCATGGCTCCGGTGCGCGGGACGCGGCCGTAGGTGGGGCGCAGTCCGGTGATGCCGCAGCGCATGGAGGGGCTGACGATGCTGCCGCCGGTTTCGCTGCCGATGGCGAAAGCGACCAGGCCCGCAGCGGTCGCGGCGCCGGGGCCGGCGCTGGAGCCCGACGCTCCCTCTTCGAGCAGCCACGGATTCATGGTTTGGCCGCCGAACCAGATATCGTTCAGGGCGAGTGCGCCCATGCTGAGCTTGGCGAGCAGGATGGCGCCGGCATCGTGCAGGCGCTTGACGACGGCAGCATCCGCGTGGGGACGCGATTGCGGAAGGGCTCGGCGCCGTAGGTGGTGGGGATTCCGGCGGTGTCGAGGAGATCCTTTGCGCCCCAGGGAATGCCGTGCAGGGGGCCGCGATATTTTCCGGCGGCGATTTCATTGTCGGCTTGTTTGGCCTGGGCGAGGGCGGAGTCGCGCATAGAGAGTGATGACGCAGCGCAGTTTGGAATCGAATTTCTGGATGCGGTCGAGATAGATTTGCGTGAGGCGGACGGAGGTGAGTTTTCGCTGTTCGATCCAGCGGGAGAGATGCGTGACCGGGGCGAAGGCGATGTCTGCGTCGCTGGCGGGGAGAGGGCCGGGGTCGATTTTTTTTAGGGAGAAATGATCTTTTGCGGGGCCGGGATTTTCGCCGGGGAGAACTGGATCCCAGCGCGAGTACGGAGCGGCTGGCGAATTCGAGTGAGAATTTGCGCGGGCCGGCGCGGAGTTCGTAGAGGGCGGCCATGTTGGCGCGCCAGCTGGCGGCGGCCTGGTCGAGTTCGTGGGCGGTGAGTTCCACCTGGACGAGTTTTTCGGCGGCCGCGAATGTGGAGGAAGAGACTTCGGGGCCGCGGCGGGTGAGGTGCCGAAGGCGGGGGGAGCGCCGGGGGGGAATTCGGCGGGGTTTTGCATTGCTTTCGGCCGCATCCGGCGGCGGCTCCCAGCAGGGCGAGGGATGAGCCTTTCAGGAAATGGCGGCGTGAGTTTGTCATGGCGTCCTCCGGATGTGTTGTTTCATCTTGTGCGATGACTTCGGGTCGGTGCGATTGTCGTCGTGCCTTGGTCCGCGCTGCGGATACTGAGGAATCTACTAGCGGCTCGACTGCGAGAACACGGAGAGATTCCTGACTGCGTTGGGAAAATAAATAAGAGAAAAACAAAAGCATAAACTGAAACGCACTCGCTCGGAAGTGACAATTTCTTCGGGCGCTCGGCAGGGAAACGATGAAGCTTTTCAACTTCGCGTCTTCGCCCGTGCGACTCGAATCATGGAACAGACACTACAACGGGTGGAGAATTATTGACAAGTTTTGTGCGGTCGGTAAGAATACGCGTACAACAAGTTCACTCGTGGAGGTTTGCGTTGGCTTACACGGCTCCCAGCATTGAGGAATATCAGGCAGGCACCGTCGTCAAGCACTCTCCGATCTCTTCCGGCACGACCACACAGCGAAAACGCAAGCCGCATATTCTTGCGGTGATTAATGAATCCTGCACGGGATGCTCGGGGTCGCCGGCGTGCGTGGAGTACTGCCCGGTGGCGGATTGCATGTACTGGTCGCCGGACGAAGATCATCCGCCGTTCGGGCGGATCATTGTCGATCCGCTGCTGTGCATCGGGTGCAAATTGTGCACGAGCAAGGGGCCGGACGGGGCGTTTCTGGAAGGGTGCCCGTGGGATGCGATTGACATGGTGCCGCTGGCGGAGTTTGAGGCGAATGAGGGGGCGTTGCCGTTTTGAAGAATGTGAATCGCGACTTGCGATTCGCGGAAAAATAAAACGGCCCTCCGCAGTTGGTTTTGTCTGATTTTTAATTCCGAATGATACCCCACCAAAATTAGTTTGAATCGATTTTGTTCGGCATGAAAAGGCGGGAAGCCCCTGCGCCCTCTTAGGGCGCAACGCAAAGGTTGTTGGGAACCCGGGCGTTGCCCCGGGCTTGTCACCGGCGGCGCTTTCAGCGCCTGGAAATTTCGATTGAACCATTCCCCCGAAGAAATGATTTGCAGGTAATCCATCGCCAGCGGTCCGAGTAGAGATCATCCGTAACAGGACACTTTTTACTTTCTCAGCGTCAATGCCGTTTGGGGAAATTACTTCGCTTCGCTGCGGGAAGAAATCTCGCGGGCCGTTAGAACGGCCTGTTGCTGGACTTGCTGCGGCATGCCATCGACGCCGCGCACGTAGCGATTTACGGCGGGGAGATCGTCCTTTGTGGCCGATCAGGTAAAGGGCTCGGAGGGATTCCCAGACCATTTCTGGGCTGGGGTCGACCAGGAGGATGGGTTTGCCGGTTTCGACGGCGGCGTTGTCGGGGGAAGTCCATTCGAGGATCGTGCCGGGGACTTGCGAGCGGATTTCGGTGGTTTGGCCGTTGACGGAGATGTGGCCGACCAGGGTGCCGGGGTTGATGACGTCGCCGGGTTTCAGGCGCGTGGCCAGGGCGCCGGAAACGGGCGCGGGCATGGCGTAGGGGGCGAGCATGGCGGTGATTACGTCGTGGCCGGCGGGATCGGCGAAGCGGACCAGGGACAGTGCGGCGTTGCGGGCGACCATGGGATTGGGGTCGGCGAGCAATTTCAGCAAGGCGGCGTGGAATTCCGGGGAGGCGTTGTCCTGGCCCATGACCCAGGCGGAGGTGACGCGCAATTCATCGCTTCCCTGCCGGGAAAATTTTATGACTTCGGGATACCAGGGTTTGGCGGATTCGCGGACGGCGGGATTCGGGCTCATCATGCGGTCGGCGATTTGAGAAAGGGCGTGCTGCGCGCGGCGGGGATGGATGGAATCGGAGAAATAGGCGCCGAGGTCGGCGTCGGTGAGCGGGCGGGTGAAGGTGGTCATGTACCAGAGCAGGAAAGGCATCAGGACGAAGGCGAAGGTGAGGACCAGGATGGCGATGAGCCATTTCTTGGCCATGGGCGCTTTGGGCGCGGCGGCGTGGCGGATTCGGCGGATTGGGGGACGCTATTCATTGGTTTTGGCGGGCAAGAGATGTAGCACGAGGGGGGGCGGGATTGCGGAAATTGGGATTGCGGGCGGTAAGGGGCGCGGGAGTGGAGGCTTGAAAAGGCACACAGCCAGGAGTGGCTGTGCTACTTGGCGCGCTGCGCGCGTCGTGGGGGAATGCAGCGGGACGGTGGAAGATTTGCGCCAGCCCGAGAGGCGGAATTTGCTTTGCGATGCAACGGCACGAATTCCGAGGACGAGAATCATCAGTGAGCCGCGTAGACCTGGTAGAGGACAGTAGATGAGGACGCCGGTGACGGAGACGTAGGCCCAGAGGGGAGCGTCCAGCGGGCGATTTTTTTGTGGGCGGGGAAATTTCCGCGGAAGGCGCGGACGAGGGAGATGATGACCAGCGGGACGATGACGGCGGCAAGGATGGTGTGCGTGGTGAGCATGGTGAGGTAGGCGTAACGCGGGGCGCCGGTGCCGGGGAAATGGACGGTGCCTGCGCCGGAGACGTAGAGATCGTAATGGTAGATGAGGTAGGAGATCAGGAAGGCGGTGGACGTGGCCGTGGCGGCCAGCATGCAGGTCTTGTGCGCGAGGACGCGCTTGCTGCGGATCATGACGTAGCCGGCGGTGACGAAGACGCCGCTCGAGCCGTTGAGGATGGCGTTGAGGGCGGGATGGGAGATCACGGGTGCACTTCCTTGTTTGCGGCTGCCTAGGCCGCGGAAAAGGCCGCCTTCGATTGAATCGCAAATGAAAGAGGGATTCCTCGGCGAAATGCACGCCTCGGAATGACGGCTCTTTTGGTTTTTCGGCAACATTTAAACGCGCGCGTAAAAGACAAGCCGACCGGGCATTTAATTTTCCGAGAACGCACGACGCAAGGGCTCGCTGCACGATTTTGCAGAGGCCACGGCTGCGTCGGGGAGCCAGTTGCATTTGCAGAAAACGCACATAGCCAGGAGTGGCTGTGCTACTTCGCGGCGGCGCGGCGTGTTGCTCGCGCTTTCGCCGGTGATTTTTTGCCTAGCCAGCCCTGCTCCTTCGCAAGGACAAGGAGGAGGATGGCGGCGATCAGGGCCATCATCAGGCAGATGCCGAGGATCAGGATGCCGTCCATGTTGCCGAACAGGCCCTTGGAAAAGCCCCCGAGAATGCCCAGGAGCGACAGGACGAGCACCACCGCGCAGATTACCAGCAACTCGATCGGATTTTCTTTTCCGTTCATAGACTCTCGCGGCCGTCCCGACGGCGATGAAAATTACCGGGTGAATTTATCGTAGATGAGCAGACCCAACAACACCGGCAGGTGAAGCACGGTCGCGTGCATGAGCCACTTGGCGCGAATGTTTGTTTTCGACGCGGCGGCCCACAAGACAAACTTCGACGAGCATGATTCCCAAGACCAGCGCGCTGAAAAAATAGTGCGCGCCGGCAAGTCCGGTAAGCGCCGGGCAGCAGGCTGACCGGCACGAGCAGCGCGGCGGTCAGTAGAATTTCGCGGAAGGTGCGCGTTCCCTCGCGGTCCACGGCCGGAAGCATTTTGATTCCGGCGCGGGCGTAGTCTTCGCGGTAGACCCAGGCGATGGCGTCAAAGTGGGGGAACTGCCACAAAAATAAAATGGCGAAAAGAATCCAGGCGTCCAGGCCGATCGTGCCGCGCGCGGCGGCCCAGCCGATCAGCGGAGGGACGGCTCCGGGGAACGCGCCGATCAATGTGGCCAGAGTGGTTTTTCGCTTGAGCGGCGTGTAGGCGCAGAGATAGGCGACCGAAGTGGCGATGCCCAGGAGCGTGGCGAGCGCGTTGGTGGCGAGCGCCAGGTACAGAGTGCCGATGACGATGAGGCTGATGCCGAAGCCAGAAGGCTTCGCGCGGGTTCAACTGGCCCGAGGGCAGAGGCCGGGAAGCGGTGCGGCGCATGAGGGCGTCGGTGTCGCGCTCGAAATAATGGTTGAGGGCGGAGGTGCCCGCGGCGATGAGCGTGGTGCCGAAGACGGTGTGGGCCATGCGCATCCAGTCGAGCGGGCCGCGCGTGCCGAGGGCGTATCCGGCGACGGTGGTCATGACGACGAGAAAAGAGACGTCCGGTTTTGTGAGCGCCAGATAAAGCGCCGGGCGGCTGGTCTCCGAATTGCACCGCACTGGTTGTGGCCACGGAATTTCTCATTGCGCGACTTGCTCCGTGGTCCCGATGGATTCGCCGGCGAGCTTTGCGGCGCTCACCAGGCGATAACGTAATTAAAGATGTCACCAATGTTGCCGCCAGCACCAAGGCGCCGGTGACCGTGTGAATCACGGTGAGCGCCACCATGACGGCGATCGGCTGCGGGAAATTGCGCGGCATAAATTCTGCGACCAGTAGGCCCCGCCGCCGAGAAGAAGCTGCACTCCGATCAGGATGTGCAGGATTTTGGCGCACCTGCGCAGCGCCGGCACATGTCGGAAAGCGCCGCTTCAGGGCCCCTGCCGTCATAAAGATCAGTATTGTAACAATAACGGCGCCAATCAGATGCGGAATTATTCCGAAAGCCTTGTGGCGGAAGGCCGCGCCCAGGATGAGCTGCAGGAAAACGGCGACGGCGGTCCAGACGACCAGGGAACGCACGGGCGGGGATTTTTCGGGTCTTCCAGGGCGGGCAGTTCCCTGCTCCACCAGGGGCTGGTGAAGACGGCGATGGCCACGACGGTGGAGAAAAACAGTTGGGCGAGCGTGGCGTGCGCGGCGGAAACCGGCGGAGGCTGGAACATGCGGACGGTCATGCCGCCGAGGATCCCCTGCGCAATGACCCCGCCAAGGGCCGCAACGCCCATCCAGCGCATCCAACCGCGCTTTTCGGCCCTCCATAGCCAGACGGCGAGTCCGATGGTCAGGATGCCAATGCAGGTGGCAATTACGCGGTGCGTGAATTCGTAGCGGATGCCGCCGACCATGGGAGGGGTGAGCGAGCCGTAGGCCAGGGGCCAGTCCGGGATGGAGAGGCCGGCGTCGTTGGACGTGACCAGGGCTCCGGCGATGAGCAGCAGGAACGTGCAGCAGGCCGTGACGACCGCGTAGCGATGGATGCTGGGATTGTACACGGTGGATATTCTACAGGCGGGCTCATGCTAGCCCGCAGCCGCCTCCTGGCGGGTGCTTATTGTATACGATACTACTGAGTATTCCGAACCTGCTCGCGCGAGTGAGGAATCCCGCGTTCGCTGCCGCAAGGACAGAGGGATTCCTCGCTCCGCTACGGAATGACTGATGCTAGAGACGGCTACCAGTCTCGCTTAGTCGCCCGAAGCGGTGGCCTTGAACGTGAAGGTCACGGTCTTGGATTCTTTGGGGCCGATCGTGATCGTCTGTGGATCGGTCTTGTAGAGTTCATGCCAGGCGACGACCGTGTAGGTGCCGGGGGGCAGATTTTTCAGGTCGAACTTGCCGTCCTTGTCGGTCACCTGGAAATAGGGGTTGGGGAGCACGGCCATGTAGGCCTTCATCCATGGGTGGACGTTGCACTTGACCGGGATGGCGACCTCTTCGCGGGCGAAGGATTTCTCGATGGGAGCGGCGCCGGGAGGCTGCGATTCATTCCACTCGCGGTTTTCCATGGGAATGGGATGAATGTTGTGCGTGGTCTGGTCACTGTTGATGACGTCCACATTCTGGGCGACCATCATTCCGGCGACGTGGGGATGATACTGGCATCCCTCTTGCGTAAATTTCACGGGCGTCGGAGGGCGCGGGGAACGAATAGCCTTCCAGGCCGCTCTTGATGTAGACCACGACGTTGGCGAGCGAGCCGCCGTCGCCGGTGACGACTTCCTCGCTGGTCAAGGGCGTGGTGCGGGTCTTGCCGCAGGCGGGTTCGGCGGCGGTGCTGATGGTTTTCATTTTCGGCGGCGTGCCGTCGAGTTTCACGGTGCCGGTGAGTTCGCCGGCCGTAGCCGGGTCAACCGTCTTTCCGGCGGGCGCGCTGGCCGCGGGGGCCGGATGCGGGGGCTTCGGTCGATTCGTCTTTTTTCCGCCGCAACCGGTGATCGCCAGGGCGAATGCGCCGAGTGCCAGCGAGTACATGCCCAATCTGGTTATCTTCACGAAACAGTTCCTCCTGTGGCTAGAGTACTAAAATTCGGTCTTGGGTCGTGCATTTTCGGTTCGATATCTGTGTCGCCCCTACGGGGCTTGTGGTTAGCTGTTGCTTCACCGCTTCCGTGGTACCTGGGTTCCTAGGATCGTCTTACCTGACTGGGGAAATGGTGCGTTTGATTCTCTTACTTTCACAAAGGCACACAGGCAAGAGTGCCTGTGCTACTTACGGCGATTCCCTACTTCCCTGCGCCGCCGGAGCCGCCGCCTGAGGGCATGCGGCCTATCAGAGACCGTTGTTCCTCCGGTGTCAATTCAAACATGTAGCGGACCAGGAGGTTGGCCTGGTCGCCCATGTATCCGTGGAAGCTGGCGGGGAGCGGGCCGGAGAAAACCCAGCGATCGCCATCGCGGTTGAACAGGCCGGAGGGCATGGCAGTGCCCGGAGCGATCAAGGCCGGGTTGGTGATCCAGCGTTCGGTCCATGCCGGCTGCAGGCGCTCCTTGGCGAAAAGGAAATTCGGAGCGATGGCCGTTTTGTCGTGCGTCGGGTCGCCGGTGGCGTGGCACTTCAGGCACGGCGCGGCCGTGCTGGTGAAGAGCTGGCGGGCCATTTCTTTTTCGGCCGTGGTTACCGGCGTCAGCTTCTGCGGGATGAACGGCTGCGGCTGGCTGGACATGGCTTCAAAGAACAGGACCAGAGTGCGAATTTCGTCGTCGGACAGGAAGAATGTGGGCATGCGCACTTGCAGGTACGAGCGGATGCCGTTGCGGTTGACGTCCGTGGTGCTCAGGGCCGGGTTGGCGAGAAAACCCTTGAGCCATTCGGGATTGACGCGCGCGCCTTCGCTGGTGAGGACGGGCGGGAGATTCTGTTTGTTCTCTCCCTGGAATTGCGGCAGGCCCATGAGGACGGATTTCTGGCCGATGCCGATCTGGTGGCAGCCGATGCAATTGTATTTCGTGACGATCCACCAGCCCTTTTGGATGGCGGCGCGCTGGTCGGCGGGCTTGTACATGTACTCGGGCGGAAGCGACGGATCGGTGGAGCCGAGCAGGAATGTGGTCAAGGCGTCGATGTCTTCCTTGGTGACATTCGGCTTGGGCATGCGCAGGCGGTCCATCGGATCCGGTTTGTATTTGCCGTGATCGAAGACGTCGGGGGCGGTGAGCTTGTTCTCGAAGAAGCCCTTCAAGTCATACCACGGTCCGCGCGGCGATTTTTTGCCGTCGGGAAGGATGCCGAGCTTGGCGTCTTCGGTGTAGAGAGCGAAATCGAGGCGCTCGATGGGCTTGCTGCCTTCGTTGGTGAGTTCGGTGCCGATGCGGCCTTCGTCTTCCATGCCGGAAATTTCATGGCATCCGGCGCAGCCGTAGTGCTGGATCAGTTCCTTGCCGTGGGCCTTCAGCTTCGGATCGTCCATGAACGGCGCGGGATCGTAGCTGGCGTCGGCGTGCTTCTGGGTTTCGAGGTAGCTGGCGATGTCGCGCGCGTCGTCCACGGTGAGGCGCAGGCTGGGCATGACCGTGGGCTGCTCGACGACGAGTTCGTGGCCGTCGTTGGGCGAGCGCGAATGATCGAGGTCAAACACGAAGGGGAGATCGTGCTTGGCGTAATCTTCCGGGCCCAGATCCTTGTGCTCGAACGGGCTGTAGGGGCGCGTGCGCACGCGAGGATTCAGAATCCAGCGGACCAGATAATCGTAATTATCTTTTTCGCCGACGCGGGAAAGATTGGCGGCGAAATCTCCGCCGACCATGTTGGCGCCTTCGCCGATCGAGTGGCAGGCTTCGCAGCCGCGCTGCTCGAAAAGTTCTTTTCCGTGCGCGGCGTTGCCGGGGGCCTGCTTGGGAAGTTCCGGACCAGTGATGGCGGATTGCCAGATGTAGGCGGCGATGGCCTGGATCTCGTCGTCCTGCAAACGGAACTGCGGCATTTTCGTGGTCGGGCGGAATGTGTGCGTATTTTTCAGCCAATACGGAATCCATTCCTTGTGAATCTTCATCCGGACTTCTTTCAGGTCCGGGCCGACTTTTTTGATTTCCTGCAGGAGGTTGTGGGAGCGCTGTTCGAGCGATTCGATTTGCGCGTCCATTCCCGACGTGGTGACGGTCAGGTTGGTGGCCTCCGCGTAGTAGGCGTTGGCCGCGGCGTTGTCGGTGGCGGTGTCGCCCTTCTTGTTGAGCGCGGCGATCTGCAGGCGATTGTCCTGTTTCTGATTTTCCAGTTGCGTGATGGCCTGGCGCGCGGAGACCAGTTGTTCGTCCTGATTGTCAAAGCCCTGGAAGCGGTGGCAGCCGATGCAGCCCTTTTCGCGATAGAGTTTTTTCGCGGTATTCAGGACGGGCGCGTGCTCGGTGACCATGTCGGCGGCGTGGCACTGCTGGCAGCCGGCGTCGTAATTTTCCTTGTAATACAAGGGCCAGAGCCAGTGCTCGTAGCGGCCGTGGGCTTTTTCGACCGTGTCGAGGGCGCGGCCGTTTCCGCCGTGGCAGGGCGAGCAGCCGAATTTTTCCAGGGGATGATATTTCATCATGTCCTGGATCGGGATGGCTGGTGAAGGGCGCGTCGGTGCTCTTGGCGAGGCCGAGGTCGGCTTTGGTCAGCGTCATGGTGACGGGAACCAGGAGCGGATCGGTGCCGAGATGGCAGGACTGGCAGCGATCGACCAGGCCGGTGCCGCCGAGATTGTTAAGCGATGCGCCGCTGGGATTCACGTTGACCTGGCGCAGGTGAATGTCGAGGCCCTTGATGCTCTGGCCTAAGCGTGTACAAATCTTTGGAAGCGAGGCCGGGGAGATTTTCCTTCACGTATTCGTTGAGCTTGTCCTGGGCGTCCTTGGCGGGCTGGTCGACTTCGCCGCGCTGGGCGACCAGTTTCGCCTTGGAGGTCATGATCGAGGTGAAGAGACCGTTGAGCTGTTCGTAATTGAATTTGCGGCGCTTCGATCTTGTTGCCTTCGACCGGCCACGCGACGTCGTAGGTCTGGGCTTTGGCCTCGTTCAATTCCTTGAGCTTGGAATCTTTTGCGCTCTTGTCCTTTTCGTCGATCTGCTCGAGTTGATAGGTGAGCGAGCCGACCAGGCCGCGGGAATTCTGGAAGGAATCGGTCATGGCGGCGCGCTGGCGGTCGAGCAAGTCGATCTGGTCGCCGATCTGGCGGTCCTGGGTGCGCGCGGCGTCGGTGGCGGCCTTGATGTCCGCGGTGAGTTTCAAGTATTGCGGCGTGGCGTAGAATTTCTGCTCGTCGGCCTTGCGCTGGGTGTATTGCTTCTCCAGATAGGAGGAATAGACCTTGGAGAATTCAGTCTGGTAGCTGCGCCACGGGCGGAGGCCGAAGAATTCGTCGTAGAGCGACCAGGACACGGTCAGCATCAGGAGAAAAACGGAAATCAGGACAAGCCCGGCCATGGGCTTGGTTGTGACTGGATCATCCGGAAGAAGCTCAGGCACCCCAGGTCTCCTTTTCTTTCCAGCGGGCCGCCCTTTGGATTACAGGGCAACAGAACGCGGCCCGCGCGTGCTTTACGTCGATTCCGAGACGAGAGCTTCCGAGAACGTTGCCGCTTCGTCTGCGGCGGAAACCGCGGAGGGATTCCTCGCTTCGCTCGGAATGAACTAAAATCTTAAAAGATTAAACCCTAAAAAAAACCTGGAACCGAACAGCCTGAATTCAACCTACATCCTATGACCTGCCCTAAATACTGAACCATGGCGTCACCCAGACGTACTTGATGCGGAATACCAGGCGCAAAATGATTTTGATCGGCAGACTCAGCATCAGGACGAGGAACAGTTCGGTCGTGACCATCTGCAAGAGAGTCATGCGCTTGAAAATTTTCCGGCTGAAATCCGTGAGCAGCAGGAGGCGGTGCGAAAAATATCCGGCCACCAGGAAATACAGGATCAGCGGGAAAACGCCGAAAATGATGCGGGCCAGGATGGGCGCATAGGCCTCGTTCGCCGCCGGCATCAGGTGAGCGATCCACGAACCGTTCACGCCGAAAATCTGGTCGAGGTTGCGGTTCACGGCGAACTCGACGCGCTGCGCATCCCAGGTTTGGCCCGGCCAGAACCACATCCATCCCGGGCCGCGGATGAATGTGCCGATGACAATCATCAACACCCACAGGCCGATGAAGCCGAACAGGAATGTCCAGATCGCGAATTTGCGCTGCTTGTAGGTGTAGTAGCCGTTGCCCAGGGGATTGGCGTCAATATAGGGTATGACCATCAAGCCGACAATGATGAGCGTCGGCATGATTACGCCCGCGATCCAGGGATCGAAATAGACGAGCATTTCCTGCAGGCCCAGGAAATACCACGGGGCCTTTGGCAGGATTCATGGTGACGTTGGGATTGGAAGGCTCCTCGAGGGGAGCGTTGAGCGTGATGGACCAGACCATGAGCAGGACGGTGACCAGGACGGCGGCGACCAGTTCGATGCGCATCAGGTACGGCCAGGTGTGGACTTCCTTTTCCCACTTGGGATTCCACGGCTCGGTCTTGCGATATTCGGTCTTGGCGAGGGCGGGATCGGCGGAGAGCTTGTCGATCAGGGCGTCGTTCTCAAGGGCCTGGTGGAAGGCGTACCAGGTGTAGAACGGAATCAGGAACAGCAGCGCCACGATGGGCACGTTGTCGGGCGCGGATGCGACTTCCCAGATCTGATGCCAGTTCATATCGGCCTCAAACCCCCAGAGGGATTCCTCACTTCGTTCGGAATGACGGGCAAGGGCTTTGGATCGGCCATTGCTTTATTCCGGCGGGCAACCAATCAGCCCGCGCAAAACAAATTTACTTATTGCAAACCGCTCGGGCGGAGCACGACCGGGCGGTGGCCCTTCTCTTCCTTGATTTCCGATTCGAGCATGACCGGCGCGGGGCCGGAGATGCCGCCATCCTTGCGGACGCGCCAGAAATGCAGGGCCATGAA
Organism: Terriglobia bacterium; assembly: GCA_963779275.1. Lineage (GTDB taxonomy): Bacteria > Acidobacteriota > Terriglobia > Acidiferrales > UBA7541 > Palsa-360. The sequence continues at coordinate 140,280 of CAVZXL010000006.1, read as the reverse complement.
GATGCTGGCGATCAGCGGAATGGCGATGCAATGCCAGATGTAAGCGCGCAGCAAGGCGTTGGCGTCGACGATGGAGCCGCCGAGCAGGGCGAAGCGGACGTCGTTATAGGGCGTCATGCCCAGCAGCGCGCCGAACGGGCCTTCGGTGCCTAACAAGGGAGTGGCGCGGGCCATGTTGGTGCCGACGGTGACGGCCCAGAAGCCGAGTTGATCGTCCGGCAGCAGGTAACCGGTGAACGAGAGCAGCAAGCGTCAAGACCATCAGGAGAACGCCGATGCACCAGTTGAATTCGCGCGGGCGCTTGTAGGAGCCGGTGAGGAACACGCGGAACATGTGCAGCCAGACGGCGATGATCATCAAGTGCGCGGCCCAGCGGTGCATGTTGCGCAGGAGCTTGCCGAAGGGCACGTCGTTTTCCAGATACAAGAATGTCGCGGAAGGCCTGCACTTTGCTCGGGTGGTAATAGAACATCAGCAGAACGCCGGTGAAGGTGAGGACGATGAACAGGTAGAAGGTGATGCCGCCCATGCCCCAGGTGTATTTGTATTTTACGGCGTCGCGATTGACCTTCGCGGGATGCAGGTGAAAGAAAACGTTGGACAGGACCGAGAGCGCGCGGTTGCGCGGCGTTTCGTCATGCTTGACGCGGAAAACGGAGCGGAAGAGCTGCGACTTTTCGGGCTCTTTCAGGCCCTCAAGTTCTTCCTTGCCCTTTTCCTTGAAGGTTTCCTTGAGCTCCGTGACGTCCTGGCGGACACGGTCGAGCAAACCTGTGCTCTTCTTTTGCGCCGTTGTTTTCGCCGTTCGATTCGGCCATCCCTAGCTCCCCCGAGAGTGTCCCAAGTCTTGAGGAACAAACCCAAATGCGGTACTGGAATTTTCGGCGGGCCACCCAATCCAACCCGCTTCTATCCACGACGGGCTCCAAGAGAGCCTGCGCAACAGAATTCTTTACACCGGCAAATAGGCGCCGGGATCGTTGAATTGGTTGACGCCGGCGCGCGGATCGTCCATGTACAGGCGGCTGGTGTCGACGATCAGCTTGCCGGTCGGATCGAGATCGACGTGCGCGCGGTCCATGGGCCGCGGCGCCGGGCCTTCGAAGTTCACGCCTTCGCTGTCATAGCCGCTGCCGTGGCAGGGGCACTTGAATTTATTTTCCGCGCCTTTCCATTCCGGCGTGCAGCCCAGATGGGTGCAGCGGGCGAAGATGACGAAGATGCGGTCGGGCTCGCGGATGATCCACACGCGATTGGTCATCAAGTAGCGCTGATCGATGCCCAAGGAAAAATCGGCCGGATAACCGATATTGAAAATAGTGTTGGGCTCGTACAGGGCGCGCGGGAAAAAGAAGCGCAGGAACATGAGCAGGTTAATGCCCAGGTAGCCGTAGATCATGCCCCAGATCACACGTCGCCGCATGGGATCGGGAGGGTCTCCGCTATCGGCTTTGGCTTTTGCCGCGGGCTTTGGCTGCCGGGGGTGCTGCTGGCGGTGCCGCTGCTTTGGGTGCCTGGGGCGCCGGGGTAGTTCCGTCCTTGGGATCGGCCATAATTCCGATACGTAACCTCTCGATATAAGTTATGAATCGAGAAAAATTAATTGGCCCGGGAACACGACTCTTATATTTCCGCGAGGCCCATTCTGTCAAGGCAATTCCCGTTTTGGAGTAAAATTTTTGAGGGAAGTGATTTCCGTGCGAGAAGAGGATTTTTCGTGCGAAGGATGGAAGTCAGGCTCTTGTCGCGGGTCTGTTTCAAGGACTTGAAGCACCAGGTCGGCGAGGGCGGAGATGAAAGCGGGGGAATCTCCGACGGCGGGCATCATCTCAAATTGTTCGACGCCGGCTTTGTGGGCCTGCTCGCGGGCTTCGATGTTGATTTCGTGGAGGGTTTCGATGTGCTCGGTGACGAAGGCGACGGGAACGACGAGGAGATTTTTTTCGCCGGCGCGGGCGAGGCGGTCGATGGTTTCGACCAGCGAGGGCGACAGCCATTTGCGGCGGCCGACTTTGCTCTGGTAGCAGAGGAGGTGCGCGATTTTTCCAGCCTCCCTGCTGCATGACCAGGCGAACGGTTTCTTCCATCTGGCGGGCGTAGGGATCGCCGCGCTCGATGAGGCTGAGGGGGAGCCCGTGCGCGCTGAAAACGATGTGCGCGCTTTCCGGGATGGTCAAAGTGAGTGAGCGAGAGGGCGATTTTTTCGGCGACGGCCTGGATGTAGAGCGGGTGACTGTAAAAATTTTCGATGGTGTGCGTTTTGCGGAGCGCTTCCGTTGGGGCGGTAGACGCGCTGCCATTCCTTGAGGCTGCTGGACGTGGTGGCGAAGGAGTATTGCGGGTAGAGCGGCAGCAGAACCAGTTCGGGGGCGTTCCAGGCGTTGACTTCGGCGGCGGCCTCGGCGGTGAGTGGATTCCAATAGCGCATGGCGATGAAACATTTGGCGTCGAGTTGCGGGGCGAGGGCCTTTTCCAGGGCGCGGGCCTGGCGCTCGGTGAGCAGGCGGATGGGGGAATATCCGCCGATGTCGTCATAGTGCTCGCGGACGACGCCGGCGCGTTTTCTGGCGATGTAACGGGCGAGGGGGCGGCGGGCGAACCAGGCGCCGAAGAAATCGATGATGTCGGGATCGCAGAACAGGTTGTAGAGGAAGGGCTCGACGGCGGAGGCGGAGTCGGGGCCGCCGAGCTGAAATAAGACGACGGCGATTTTTTTCTTTTCGCTCACTAGCGCGTCTCGCTTTCCTTCCGTGCGTCAGAACATTTGCCGCCCGCATTCCCTGTCCTAACTGTCGATCGAAGAGGAATTCCTCACCCGCAGGAGCGAGTTCGGAATGACAGTTTAGGGTTTTCGCGATTTGGGCAAAATGCCTCTCTCCCACATAACAATTGAGCCGCTGCAGCCGTGGCCGCCATCCTTACTTCCCGTCGCGTTTCAGGCGGCGGATGTCGTCCTGCAGGCTGGCCATGCGGCGGGCCACGGAGAACAGATACCCGCAGAAGACCAACCAGATCGCGATGTAGGCAGCCACCAAAAATTCAGATTCTTCATTCCATCTCTCCCTTTACGCGCAACGAAGGTCATGCGTCCCTCGCACGCCGCAGAATCCGCTTCAACTATTTCGCGAGACATCCATGCGATAGCCATCGACTTCCGAGCGCATCGCTTCGAGGCGGTAGCGGACGCGGATCAGGACGGTCATGACGCCGAGCGTCGCGGCCCAGCACAGCAGCAGCGCCCAGCCCATGCGCGGGGCGAGCGAACCGCCATCGCCGATGACGGGCTGCGGATGCTGCGTGCGGAACCACCAGATCGAAAAATAGACCAGGGGAATATCGAGCGCGGCGAAAATTCCGAATACGGCCGAGACCAGGGCGCGGCGCTCGGGCTCATCGAGCAGGGTGCGCAGGATGAGGTAACTGACGAACAGGACCCACAACAGGAACGAGGAAGTGAGGCGCGCGTCCCAGGTCCACCAGATGCCCCAGACGGGCTTGGCCCAGATGGGGCCGGTGACCAGGACGATGGTGAAGAACGCGACGCCGACTTCGGCGGAGGCCACGGCGAGCCAGTCCCATTTCAAGGCGCGCGTGCGCAGGTAGGCGACGCTGCCGATGAAGACCATGATGAAGGAAATGAAGCCGGACCAGGCGCTGGCGACGTGGAAATAAAAAATGCGCTGGATCAGGCCCATGGTGGCTTCGGTCGGAGCCCAGATCAGCGCGGCGTAACTGGCCGCGGCGAGCAGCAGAAACACAAGCAGGATCGACGGCAGGGAGATTGCCGGGCCGGACGGGATTTGCGATTGCGCTTCGGTTGCCATTTCACTCCTCCAGGAGATATTCGCCGACCAGCCATGCCGCCGTCAAAAATACCACATCGAAGGACGTTAGGAACGTCATCCACACCAGGACAAGTCCGGAAGGGTCACGCAGGATGCCGATGGTGGCTTCGGTGCTGGCGATCAGGACGGGCGCCAGGACCGGGAGCAGCAGCAGCGGCAGAGCAATTCGCGCAAGCGCGCCTGCGAGGACGACGGCGGAAAAAACCGTGCCGGTGGTGGCCAGGCCGACCGTGCCGAGGGCCAGGACCAGGAGCAGTTGCGGCAGGACGGGAAGAATCGCGGTGTTGTAGAGGACCGCGAACACGGGCAGCAGGATCACCTCGACCAGCAGGAGGAACAGGAAATTCGCGGCCATCTTTCCGGCCAGGATGCTGAAGGGGTCAATGGGGGCCAGGCGCAGGGCGGCGAGGGTGTCGTTGGTCTGCTCGCGCAAGAAAGATGGCTGCAGCATCAGGGATCCGGCGAAAAGAAACGCGAGCCACAGCAGGCCGGGGCCGAATCGGCGCGATTCTTCCGACGTTGGATTGAACGTGAAGCTGAACAGGACGATGACGATCAGGACGAAGACGAGCGTGGTGCCGAGCAATTCGCGGGAGCGGAACTCGGTGCGGAGTTCCTTGGCAAGGATGATGCCGGCGGCGCGAGCGATGCTCATGACTCGCTTCCCTGCTCGGCATCGCGGACGGCGGCCATGACCAGGACCTGATTGGGGTCGCCGCCGGGGCCGGAATCGTGCGTGATTTTGCCGCCCTGCAGGCGGATGGCGCGGGTGACCGAGGCCTGGGTTTCGTTGCGGCCGTGCGTGCTCATGACGATGGTGCAGCCGGAGGCGTGCAGGCGCTCGAGGGTTTCGCCGAGCCACTGCTGGCCTTCGGGATCGAGGCCGGCGGCGGGCTCATCGAGCAGGAGCAAGCCGGGATTGGCCAGAAGCGCGCGGGCGATGCCCATGCGCTGGCGCATGCCGCGGGAAAAAGTGCGGACCATGTCACCGGCGCGATTGGCGAGGCCGACGGGTTCGAGCGCCTGGCGGGCGCGTGCGACGGGATCGGCAAGCGAAAAAAGTTTGGCGAAGAAAACCAGATTTTCCTCGGCGGTCAATTCGTCATAGACCAGGGTGTGATGGCCGACCATGCCGATGCGGCTTTTGATGCGATCGGCGGAGAGGGCGGAATCGCGCTCGTAGTAGGCGAGCGTGCCGCGCGAGGGGCGGGAAAGCTGGGCGGCGATTTTGAGGAGCGTGGTTTTTCCCGAGCCGTTGTGGCCGACCAGGGCGACGCATTCTCCGGCGGAAATTTCCAGGGAGACGCCGCGCAGGGCGAGGCGCATGCCGTAGCGTTTTTCGATGCCGGTGAACAGGATTTTTAATCCGCTGCCGGCGCCGCTGTGCGGGCCGCCGTTCGGGCCAACGTTCGGGGAAGATGCGGGCGCTGTGGACACGCGCGACGGCTCAGCCCTGGACCAGATCGCGCAGGAGTTGTTCGGCGCGACCTCGCTCCAGCGCGTACTCCGCATCGGAGATGGTGCCGGCCTGGCGGCGCAGCTCGATGCGCAGCAGGGTATCTTTCAGCGAATCGAGATTCGCGTTTACTTCTTGCTGTGACTTGCTCGACCGGAGGCGCAGGCGGAGGAGGAGGCGCGGGCGCTGCCTGTTTGGCCTGGGCTTGCTGCGCGGCGCGCTGGGCCTTGCGGCCTTTGGGGGCGGCGTTCTGCGCGCGGCACGGGAGCTTCGATGGGAACCGGTTTGCGCCAGAGCAAGGCCACGCCCACGGCGAAGATTGCGCCGAGGCCGCCGAGCAGAATCCATTTTTCGTCGCCGATGCGCGCGGGAGAAGTTTCGATGGTGGCGCCGGCTTCGTGGCCGTTGGCTTCGTCCTGCGGCGCGCCCTGTCCTCCGCCGCTCCTGCTCCGGCGGAAGCATCGGAGGGAGGCGGCGCGGTTCCGGAGACGGAAATGTCGAAGCCCATTCCCTTCTTAAAGGATTCCTTGGAGAAAACGTTGAAGCCCTGCTCCTGGCCCGCGGCGGTGAATCCGGCGCTGGAAATCTGCATGGTGGGCGGAATCACGAGCAGGACGCGCGCCGGCGTCGTAGGTGGAGGATTCCTTGATGGACGCGGCGTTGCCGGCGTACGGATAGGTGTAGGAAATGCGCACGCCGTTTTGACCCGGCTGAAAGGCGTAGGCGATCGAGTACTTCCCTTTGCCCTTGTCGATGGTGCCCTGGCGCACGGGCATGCCGGAGGGGCCGAAGGTGGATACCTCATCGAGTTCGGCGCCGGCGGGGATGGTGAACTCGAAATTGCCGTCCTGCTTGAAATACGCGGCCGGAGGATTCGAGTTGTTGGTGATGGAATACTCTTCGCCGACTATCAGCTTTTCGCCATTGGGCTGGAAGACCAGCAGGCGCAGCGGGACCTGGATGGCGGAGGCGTTGGTGGTCGGCTCGAAGACGGTGACGTCCACGGTAGTGGTGCCGGGAGTGAGCGGCTGATGGAAAAAGACGCCGCGGTAGACGGCGCGGATGAGCATGGGGCCGGTGCCGATGGCGGGATTATCGAAATGATAGGCGCCGTGCGCGTCGGTCTTGGTGTTGGCGACGACCTGCATGCCGCCCATGAGCTGGATCAGCAGGACGTCCACGTCGGCGGCGGGCTTGTTGCCGTTGGTGCCGTTGTGGACGACGCCGGAGACGGTGCCGGCTTGCGCGGTTGCGGCCGCGAGGCACAGGCACAGCAGCAGAGCGATTTGACGCAAGGCTATCCGGTTTTTGCAATTTTTCCAATTTTCCCAAGTCTTCATCAGCAAGTGGCGTCCTCAGTTCGAGTTACAAAAGCACACAGCCAGGAGTGGCTGTGCTACTTACAGGCCGTTCAGGCGCGCCGGGCCGATGACCGGCGCGTCGCGGCGCGGGATCGGGGCCTGGTTTCCGGTTACGCGTTCGATTTCCAAAAGGACTTCGGCGGCCTCGTTTTCCAGGGAGTCGCGCATCTGCTCGTAATCCTGTTCGGCGTACTTGCCGGCGCGGTTCTCGAATTTGAGGTCGCGCAAATTATCGTAGATCGAATCGCGGCGCTCCATCAACTGGTCGAGTTGCGAGCGGCGGGGCGCGGAATCTCCCGGGTCGGGCTCGATCCAGAAAACGAAAATGAGGAGGCCAGGGTGAGCACCAGGCACGCGGAAAGCATGATGGCGTCCGGCATGACGATGGCGGCGAAGGTCGATGAGGAATCACAATTCCTCCGTGTCGCGATCGGCTTGCTCGCGGGCGCGACGGCGCTGGATTTCATCCATTGTGGATGACGCGGTGGCGGCGCTGACCGGGGCCGAGGATGCCGACGCGAGGCGCGCGATATCGCGCTGACGCCACAACCGGATCAGAACGATGACGATGGCCAGACCCAGGACAAAGGCCACGCCGGGAATGTACCATGCGATGCTGTTGAATCCCGTGGAGGGCGGCGAGCTCGAGAACTTTTTCGCCGTATTCCTGGACGAAATCCTGAATGATCAGGTTGTCGGCCTCGCCCTTTTCGACGTGGGCGTCGAGTTCCTTGAGCATGGGTCCGGACGACGGGCAGTTGATGTGATTGCACTGGGTGAGAATCTGCCCGCAGCCGCACATGCACATGAGTTGCGTGCCGAGGGACTTGGCGCGATCGGTTTTTTGGGCGTCCACGCGCAGGGGGACCAGGGCCGAAGCCAGCGCCACGAAGGCGGCGCACACCAAGGCGAGGTTGTCGGCGCTTAGTCATGATTCTCCGGAAGCTTTGAGCGCGCGGAATACGATGCGCGCGCGGGCTGCGCGCCTCCCGGCAAGGACGATGCGCCGGTGCGGGCGCGGCGGACATCACCATGACCGCCTGGCGATTGGGGATGAGCGCGAGAATCGTTCCGAGGACGACGATAACGCCGCCGAGCCAAATCCACTTCACCAGCGGATTAAGGTACGCATGAATCACGGGCAGATTCGTGTCGGGATTGGTGCCGGCATAGACGACGTACAAATCTTCGCGGAGTGTCGAGGAGATGGCCACCATGGTGCCCGATTCCTGGTTCGACGGATAAAAACGGCGCGTGGGATAAAGCATCATGACCGAGCGGCCGTCTTTGTCGACGTCGATGGTGGCGCGCTCGGAAGAATAGTTGGGCTGCTGGTCGGAATCGAAATTCTGCAGGTGCAAGGCGTACGGCCCGATGGTCATGACCGATCCGGCCTTCATGTCCATCTGCTTGTCCTGATTGAAAGCGGTTCCGGAGATGCCGATGAACACCAGGACCATGCCGAAGTGGACGACGTAGCCGCCGTAACGGCGCGTGTTGCGCATGGTGAGCTGCGAGGCTGAGAAAAGCAAATTGGATCCGGTGCGCGCGGAGATCACGCGGGCACCGCGATAGAATTCGGCCAGGATCGTGAGCGTGACGAACACGCCGAGCAGCAGGCACAGTCCGACGTAAAATTCGCGCAATCCCATAGCAACGGCGATGGCCGCGGCAATGCACCCGCCGATCAGAGGCATGCCGAAATTCTTTTTCAGGCTTTCGACGGAAGTCTTGCGCCAGGCCAGGAGCGGGCCGACTCCGGTAAGGAAAAGCAGAAACATGGCGATCGGGATATTCACGCGATTAAAAAACGGAGGGCCGACGCTGATTTTCGATCCGCGAACCGCTTCGGAGAGCACCGGGAAGAGCGTTCCGGCCAGAACCGCGACGCAGGCGACCAGCAGGATCAGGTTGTTGAACAGGAAGCTGGATTCGCGCGAGAGCATGGAATCGAGTTGGTTGTCGCTGCGCAGATAATCGCGATTTTTGAAATAGGCCGCAAGGCACACGATGATGATCAGCAGCAAAAATCCCCAGAACCAATGGCCGATATTGGATTCGGCGAATGCGTGCACGGAATTGACGGCGCCGCTGCGCGTCAAGGAAGTGCCCAGGATGCAGAGCATGAACGTGAGGAAGACCAGCCAGACGTTCCACACGCGCATCATGCCACGCTTTTCCTGCATGATTACGGAATGAAGGAAGGCGGTTCCCGTGAGCCACGGCATCAGCGAAGCGTTTTCAACCGGATCCCAGCCCCAGTATCCGCCCCAGCCGAGGACGGCGTAGGCCCAGTGCGCGCCGAGCAGGATGCCGGCGGACTGGAAAGCCCAGGCGATCATGGTCCAGCGGCGCGTCAGGTGGATCCACTTTCTCCCGGGATAACGGCCGAGCAGCGCGGCCAGAGCGAACGCAAACGGAATCGTGAATCCGGTGTAGCCGGAATAGAGCGTGGGAGGATGAATGGCCATTTCCGGATATTGCAGCAGCGGATTGAGGCCGCTGCCGTCGGGGCGCGTCACCAGGTGCATGATGCCGCCGGGGCCGCTGGCGGCGAAGACGCGGAAGGGGCTGGCGATGAAATTATTCATCGTGAGGAAAAAAATCTGGACGCCGGCCATGACCACGCCCACGTAGGGCATCAACTCGGGATGCTTGCCCCGGTAGGTGAAGAGAACGGAAAAGACGTAAATGGAAAGCAGAAAGCTCCAGAAGAGCAAGGAGCCTTCCTGTCCGGACCAGAGTGCGGAAAATTTATAATAAGGGGCAAGGTTATGATTGCTGTGCGCGGCCACGTAGGCCATCGCGTAATTGTCTGTGTAAAAAAGGTAGATCAGGCTGGCGGTTCCCATCCAGATGAGAACGCAGACGGCGAATCCCGCATTGCGCGCGGATTTGATGAGCAGCGGACGACGAGTAACGATCGCGGCAATGCCGCCGGCGATGGCGTACACCGCGAAAGCAAACGCCAGGAGCAGCGCGTAAGAGCCGAATATATCCAACTCAAATCCTCGATTCCGGCCGGGTTAATTGCTGCTCAAGCCCCTGATGCTGTGCGACTCAGCCCGCGGGCAATTTCCGTGAAATTCACGCGGCTCTAATATCAACCTGCTAATCAAATAATCCTTTGGACCTTGCGTTATTCAAGTACTCCAGCGGCTAAAGCCGTTGCATTCGTTCTACGCTTACGTCGCGGCTGAAGCCACGACCCACAAAATCCGGACTACACGATCCACGAGCTACATTCGTTAAGACGGCCTCTAGCCCTTGCCATCCGGATACGCGGCGGGCGCTCCGTTCGAGGGTTGCGATTGGCCGGGAGCGGCCTCGTATTTGGACGCGCATTTGGCCTGAACGGTCTCGGCGACAAAGCGGCCGTCGGGCTGCACTTTGCCTTCGACCAGGCATTGCGCGCCGTCCTTAAACGTGTCGGGAAGCGGATCGGTGCCGACGTAGCTGACCGGCATGCCTTTTCCCTGCTCGATCAGGACAAAATCGGTGCGGCCGGAATAATGCTGGATCGATCCGGTCTTGACGTCGCCGCCGACGCGCAGGCGCTGATGCAGCGCGGAGCCGCTCAGCGTGGGGATTTCCGAAATGGTGTGGTAGTAGGTCTTGCTTTGCTGCGCGCCCACATAGGCCAGGCAGGAGATCGCAATGACAATAATTCCCGCCCCGATCGCAAATTTCGATTTCGCTTTCACGATGCTCCCCCTGCCACGCAAAATGCTCTAAGCCTGATTAGACTGCATTCTATCATAATCCGAAAGTCGATTTTCGGATGTTGCGCCAGTCGATAACGCTGTTCGCAGGGCAGTGCGGAAACCTGCCCCGGGGACAGGGCGGGTGTCACGGGCAAGGACAACGGGCTGCCGCGGTCGAGAAGCAAGAGTGGGCGCGAGGCCGGATTCTTCCAGGAGTTCGATCAGTGGCGCGAGGGCCGCGCCGAGCAGAACGATGTGTTTGGGCTTGTAGTTGAAACGGATGCGGCGGACGAGCGCGGGGCTGAGCGCGGAGATCGCGGCCTCCGCTTCCGCCGGGTTCTTCGGGGATCGCACATTCCGACAGATAAGACAGGTAGTAACCCTTGCGCTGGAATTCGGCCAGGATGGCCGGAGGGATCCGCGGCATGCAGGCGCGATATCGAGGGCGTCCATGAGCGAGTCGAATAAAGCGTTGGATTGCGGCGGGCCGTAAAAATCGTCTTCGGGCTGCGGCGTGGGCGCAAAGGCCACGAAGAGGACGTTGATGTGCACGGGGCGGAAGCGCGTGGCGCGTTCCAGGCGGGCGAGGCGTTCGGCGATGTGAGCGGGGGATGCCGGGCGGGCGCAGCCGTCGCAGAGGATCGGATTCGCGGGAGTTTGCATGTGCGCAGATTATCGTACAGCAAACGGGATGCGGGAACGGTACGGGAAACGCGAGAAGGACGAAATTGCGCGAGGGAGTGAGTTTTGCGGCGGCGCGGAAAAGCCCCGCCTCTGAAGAGGCGGGCTACAGCAGTTGTGACGGGGCGATAATGAAGGGCGCGCCGCAATCGGGGGCGGAGCGCCCTTCCCTGCGCAAACCCTGCGGCCCGGGGGTTCCAGGGGAGGAAGTCAGGCCGCGGACTTGAGCAAATCGATGGTGTTACAAGGGGTTGAACACGCGGGGCGGGGAAAAGTTGCGGCGCAGGGTGGATTGAGAAAAATTTCGTGGAGTGAACGGGAGCGGGCGTGAGAGCGCCAATTCAGCGCGCCAGCGGCTGAAGCCGCTTTAAATTTCCGCGCTTGACGGCACGGCTGAAGCCGTGCCCTGCAAGGATCTGGCAGGGCATTCGGACGGAACATTGGACGGGCACTGGACGGGCTCAGGCAAATGGGGAACCTCGCACGCTTTTGCGCGGTTATTGGGCGTGATTGGGCGCGATTATTTACCGAGTTTTCGCTGGAGGCAATACTTGAGTTCGGGGCTGATTTCGGTGATTTCCATGCCGGCGCTGACCAGGAATTTGCAGCTGAGCATTTCGCGGGAGGTGTCGTCGTCCACCATTTTGCCGACCACGCGGCAATACTGGCAATCCTGATTCCAGCAGAAGCGGCCGTAGGGGATGGTTTCCGGGCTGATGTATTGGAAGCAGCGAAGAATGGTGTTTTTTTCGGGGACCTGGAAGGTCTTCCCGAGGATCTTGATTTCCACCAGACGTTCATAGGGGCGAAAGACCTGACTCGTCCCATTTCCCGCGGAAATTTCAGTCACCTGCGCGTCCGTCTGCTTTGGCATGGCCCCGTCTCCGTTCAAACAGACTAGACGAGATGGTGTGGTGCAACAACGAGGATGCGGGGAGATGGTGCGAATGCAGCAATGGCGGATGGGGGGCATGGGCAGAGGCGATTTGCGGATTGCAGCGGCTGGGATCGATGGAGCGATTCTCCGCTATGCGTCTAAACGGAAGACGGGACACCGCACCCGCAGGAGCGGGTTCGGAATGACGCGAATTTAGGGGTGATTTCGCAGATTGGGGGATGCTCGCTTCGCTTGGATTAACGCGTGGATGAGGCGATCCGCAAAGCGGCAAAGCCCGGCGAGGCAAGCCCAAACACGATACGCGGTTCGAGAGGAATGCGTTCAGCTGCGGATGGATTCGAAGAAAAGGCCCATGCGGCGGAATTTGAGGTAGCGGCGTTCGAGGAGTTCTGTGCGCGGCAAGGCGAGGAGGTCGCGCAGGGTGCGGTCGAGGACGCGGTCGAGGAGTTGGGCGGCGGCTTCGGGGTCCATGTGCGCGCCGCCTTCGGGCTCGGAAATAATTTCGTCGATGATGCCGAGTTCGTTGAGGTCGCGGGCGGTGATCTTGAGGGCTTCGGCGGCGGTTTCGGCCTTGGCGGCATCGCGCCAGAGGATGGAGGCGCAGCCTTCGGGAGAGATGACGGAATAGACGGAATTTTCGAGCATGTGAATGCGATCGCCGACGGCGATGGCGAGCGCGCCGCCGGAGCCGCCTTCTCCGGTGATGGTGACGACGATGGGAACCGGGAGGCGCGCCATTTCGCGCAGGTTGCGGGCGATGGCTTCGGCCTGGCCGCGTTCCTCGGCGTCAATGCCGGGATAGGCGCCGGGGGTGTCGATGAAAGTGAAAATGGGGCGGCCGAATTTTCCGGCGAGCTGCATGACGCGCAGGGCTTTGCGATAGCCTTCGGGCTTGGCCTGGCCGAAGTTGAGGGCGACGCGCTGCTTGGTGTCACGGCCCTTTTGCTGGCCGATGATGGCGACGGGGCGGCCGTGATATTTGGCGAAACCGGCGATCATGGCGGCGTCGTCGCCGTAGGCGCGGTCGCCGTGGAGTTCGTGGAAGTCCTCGAAGAGCAGGCGGATGTAATCCACCAGGTAAGGGCGCTGGGGATGGCGCGCCAGCAGGGTGCGCTGCCAGGGGCCGAGGTGTTCGTAGAATTCGTGGCGCAACTGGGTGACTTCGGTGCGCAGGCGCTCGACGTCGGCGGCGGGGATTTCGGGGCGCGCGAGGCGCTGGAGGTCTTCGACCTCGCGGCGGAGTTTTTCGATTTCGTCGTTTTGCGAGGGGCGCTTCATGGTTTGCATATAGCGGCGCAGGCGTGCATCAGTGGCGACTTATTCGGGCTTCAGCAGGCTGAAGCCTGCGCCACTAGAACTTTCTCGCGGCGGCGGGATTTGATTCGGCGTGTCTTGAGTTATAAGTCATCGTGCTTACAGGTTGCGGTGTCGCGACACGAGGCACGGCGTGCCGTGCCCCACATTTCGCTGCGTGTTGCGGTACACTTGGCCGCGCATGGCCGACGGCATGGCCTGGCCGTATCGTACTGGCAAATTCAATTAGCTGCGCGCTTCCAATTGCACTGCGTTTTCGCCGCAGAGGCGGCAGACTTCGCGGACCAGGTCCTGGTCGGGCTTGACGCGCTGGTCGGCGCGCAGGGTGGCTACTTCCCCGTCGGGGGAAATCAGGTCGAAGGCCACCGAGCAGGAGCCGGGCTTGCTGGAAAACAATTCCTTCAGTTCGTCGAGTTTTGCGGAATCGAGCGCGGACATATCGACGCGGACGCGCATGACGCCGGGGAGGCGCTGGCCCATGTCTTCGAGCTTGCGGGCTTCCATCACGGCCAGGCGCGTGCCGGCTTCCTCGACGTTGACGCGGCCTTTCAGAATCAGCGGGGCGTTGCTCTTGAAGACGGCTTCGAGGCGGCCGTAGGATTCCGGGAAACGCGAGGACTTCGAGGACGCCGGTGGTGTCCTGCAGGGTGAGGATGCCCCAGCGGTCGCCTTTGCGGGAACGCATGCTGCGCTGGGCGATGACGATTCCGGCGACGGCGATCTCTTCGCCGTTGCGGCGGCCTTCGACCGAGGCGAGATCGACGGCTTTCAATTCGGCCAGGCGCGCGGCGAATTTTGCCAGCGGGTGGCCGGAAATGTAGAAGCCGACGGTGGCGTATTCCGACGCGAGCATTTCGTGCTCGGGCCATTCTTCGAGGTCGGGCAAAGGTTCATCGAGGGGCTCGGGCGCGGCAGCGGCGCCGCCGAACAGGCCGTGCTGGCCGGAGGCTTTTTCGCGCTGGCGGCGCTGGGCGCGCTCCATGGCGCGGTCGATGACGGCATACATCTGGGAGCGGCGGGCGCCGATCGAATCCATGGCGCCGGACTTGATGAGGCTTTCGAGGACGCGCTTGTTGATCAGGCGCGGATCGATGTGGTCGCAGAATTGGTAGATGGAGGAGAAGCGGCCGAGTTCGGCGCGGGCTTCGAGAATTCCCTTCACGGTATTTTCGCCGACGTTTTTGATGGCGCGCAAACCGAAGCGGATGGCTTCGCCGACGGGAGTGAAATCGAGGTCGCTGGAATTGACGTCCGGAGGGAGGACGGTGATGCCCATGCCGCGGGATTCGTTGATGTACTTGACGACTTTTTCGGTGTTGCCGGTTTCCGAGGTGAGCAGCGCGGCCATGAATTCGACCGGGTAATGCGTTTTCAGGTAGGCGGTCTGATACGCGAGCAGCGCGTAGGCGCAGGAATGCGATTTGTTGAAACCGTATCCGGCGAATTCGGCCATGAGGTCGAAAATCTTCTCGGCTTTTTTCGCGTTCACTTTGCGGACGGCGCAACCGGCCAGGAATTTTTCCTTTTGGGCGGCCATTTCGGCGTGGTTCTTTTTGCCCATGGCGCGGCGCAGGATGTCGGCTTCGCCGAGGGAAAAACCGGGGAGGCGGTTGGCGATCTGCATCACCTGTTCCTGATAGAGGATGACGCCGTAGGTTTCCTCGAGAATTTCCTTGAGCTCGGGAAGATCGTAGGTGACTTTCTTTTTTCCGTGCTTGCGATTGATGAAATCGTCGATCATGCCGCCCTGGATGGGGCCGGGGCGGTAGAGGGCGTTGAGGGCGGTGAGATCTTCCAGGCGCGTGGGCTGGTAGCGGCGGAGGATGTCGCGCATGCCGTGGGACTCAAACTGGAAGATGGCGGTGGTTTCGCCGCGAGCGAAAAGCTTGTAGGTCGCCTCGTCGTCGAGCGGGAGCGTGCCGAGATCGACGTGGACGTTGCGATTCTGCTCGACCATGCGCACGGCGTCGTCCAGGACGGTGAGCGTGGTGAGGCCGAGGAAATCCATTTTGAGCAGGCCGATGTGCTCGAGGCCCTTCATGTCGTACTGCGTGGTGATTTCTTCCCGGTTCGACTTGTAGAGCGGAACGATGTTGGTGAGCGGCTCGGGAGAAATGACGACGCCGGCGGCGTGCGTGGAGGCGTGGCGCGCGAGGCCTTCGAGGCGCTTGGCGACTTCCATCATGTCCTTGTAGCGCGCGTCGCTTTCGATCTGCGCCTTGAGCTGCGGCGACTGCTTTAGCGCTTCGTCCAGGGTGATGTTGAGCTGCGCGGGAATGAGTTTGGCGATGCGGTCGACTTCGCCGTAGGGCAGGTCCATGGCGCGGCCGACGTCCTTGAGGGCGGCTTTGGCGGCCATGGTGCCGAAGGTGATGATCTGCGCGACGTTCGAGCGGCCGTATTTTGCGGTGACGTAATCGATGACTTCGCCGCGGCGCCGCATGCAGAAATCGATGTCGATATCGGGCATGGAGACGCGTTCGGGATTCAGGAAGCGCTCGAACAGCAGATCGTATTGCATGGGATCGACGTCGGTAATTTGCAGGGCGTAGCTGACCAGGCTGCCGGCGGCGGAACCGCGGCCCGGGCCCACGGGAATTCCCTGCGAGCGGGCGTGGCGCATGAAATCCCAGACGATCAGGAAATATCCGGCGTACTTCATCTGCTGGATCATGCGGATTTCATTCGGCGAGGCGCGTTTCGTATTCGGCGCAGGGTTTTGCGGAGCAGGCCGGCCTTGGCGCGCGCTTCCAGGATCGGGCACGCGCGCGGCGAAACCCTTCGCGAGCGACGGCGGCGAAATAAGTGTCGACCGTGTGGCCTTCGGGAACCTGAAAATCCGGGAAGGAATTTTTCACCGCTTCGATTTTTACGTTGCAGCGGTCGGCGATGGCACACGGTGCGCTCGAGGGCGTCGGGAAGTTCACCGAAGACCTGCGCCATTTCCTCGGCGGTCTTGAAAAAGAACTGGTCGGTGGCGAATTTCATGCGGTGCGTGTCGCTCATGGTCTTGCCGGTCTGGATGCAGAGCAAGACTTCCTGGGCGTGGGCGTCGGAATGTTTCAGGTAATGGCAATCGTTGGTGGCGACCAGGGGAATTCCGGTTTCCTTGCGAGAGCGCGACGATCTGCGGATTGACGCGCTTGTCGATGTCCAGGCCCTGATCCTGAATTTCGAGGAAGAAATTTCCTTTGCCGAAAATATCGCGCAGGCGGTAGGCGGCTTCGCGGGCCTCGGTCGGGGCGCTCCTCGACCAGATTTTCGGTGACGGCGCCGCGCAGGCAGGCGGAGAGAGCGATCAGCCCGGCGCTGTGTTTTGCGAGCAGGTCGTAATCGATTCGCGGCTTGTAATAAAAACCTTCGAGAAAGCCGGCGGAGACCAGCTTGACGAGATTGCGGTAGCCTTCGGCGTTTTCGCAGAGCAGGACGAGGTGATTGTTGCCGCGCTGGCCGGGTTCGGCCTGCGAAGGGCCGCTGGCGGCGTCGCGCGTGGAGTTTTCGCCGCGATCGTGGCGGCTGCCCTTGGCGACGTAGACTTCGCAGCCGATGATGGGCTTTACGCCGCGGGTTTTCGCGGTCGTGGTAGAAGGATTCGGCGGCGAACAGGTTGCCGTGGTCGGTGACGGCGACGGCGGGCATTTTGCGGCGGGCGGCTTCGTCGACAACTTCTTCCAGATCGCAGGCGCCGTCCAGGAGACTGTAATCGGTGTGCAGATGAAGATGAACGAATCTGGGAGTTTCCATGCCGGAGGGTATTCTAATCGCGCGGGGGAATTTTAGCTACGGGGGGATATTGGCATTTTGCGTGCGGACAGGCTTCAGCCTGGCGGCAAGATTTCTGGCTTGTCGGAAAATTAAACCCGACAGGCTGAAGCCTGTCCTACTGGAGTGGCAATGCGCGGAATTACTTTCTCATTGCGGGCTACTTTTTTTTCGGAGCTCTTTGGATTTGGCGCTTTCGCTTTTGCTTGGCTTGGCCGGGACGTGGGCTTTTGCGACGCGGCTTGGCTTTGCCCGCGGCAGGCGCCGGTTGGCGGCGCGGGTTTTCCCTTGCCGGATTCCGCGGGCGCTGGGGTTTCGGGGGCGGAGCCGGGGTCTCCTTTCTTCTTTCCCTTTTCCGGTTTCTTCTTTTCTTCCACTTTTTTCGGGGGTTCCTTGATGCCTGCCAGTTTGCGGAGAATCTTGGCGTGATCCTCGGGCTTGCGGGCGCGGCCCATGAGTTGGGCGCGGAAGAAATCTTCGATCACTTTGTCGAATTTGGGGCCGTGTTCGAGGCCGATGGCTTCCAGTTCCACGGCGACTGCCGGGCAAGCCCTGGCGCAGGGGCTTCCACTTATTCAGATAGGCGCGAATTTTGGAGACGGCCTTGGCGTTGGAGGATTCGGCCAGGATGATAGGCCTGCAGATCGAGCGGCGTTTTTTCCAGGAACGCATAGGCATCGGGAATGGAAGCGGTCTTGGGGCCGGAAAGAATTTTCGCGATCTTCAGGGCTTCGGGCTCGAGTTGCTGCACGGCGTGCAGTTCGGCGGAGCGCAGGGACATGCGGCCGAGGACGGCGGAGCGTTCGCGATCCTTGAGGCGGCCGACGATGGCCGAGGCCACGGGAGCGAACAGGCGCGGGCGGAATCCGGCCGACACCATGTCGTCGCGGACGCGCGTGACGCGCTGGATGGCTTCGTAATCGGGATGACGCCGGGCGAGCTGCGGGTGCAGAACTTCCATGAGGCCGGCGGATTCCCAGGCCTTGAGGACGGCGACGGGCTTTTCCTCGCGGGCGGCCTGGCGAAGCTCGCTTCCGGCATCCTCGGGAGAGATGGTTTCGCTGCAAGCTCGCGCTCCATGGCCAGCTTGAACCACTCGGCGGTGCGCGAATCCATTTTGAAATCCATGCGCGCCTCGTAGCGCTTGGCGCGCAGCAGGCGCACGGGCTGGTTGGTGAAGCTATGGATGGAAAGGGCGCGAATTTCGCGGCGCTCGAGATCGGCCAGGCCGTTGGTGGGATCGAGCAGCAGGCCGCGGGAGTTGGCGTTCAGGGAGATGGCGATGGCGTTGATGGAGAAATCGCGGCGGCGGAGATCCTCCATGATGGTGGAAAAGCGGACTTCGCTTTTGGCGCCGGGGCGGGCGTAGACATCCTCGCGCGCGGCGGCGATGCTGGCTTCGACGTCGCCGGCGAGAATGAGTTCGACGCTGCGCAAGGCTTCATTTTCGGCGGCGATTTGCGCGCCGCCCTTTTCGAGTTCGCGGATCATGCGCGCGGGATTTCCCTCGACGGCGAAGTCCAGGTCGCGGATGGGCATCCCGGAGATCAGATCGCGGACGGCGCCGCCGACGAGATAGAGGTTGGTTTCTCCGGCGGCGGAGAGCTCCTGAATGCGAAGCAGCGCCGCCCACTGATCGGCGGAGAGCCGGCTTTCCAGCTGGTACATGTAATCAGGCATGCGAAATCCGTCCTCGGCGGGAGGCGTTCATGGAAAGGAGTTGCGCCTCCGCACCCGGTTAAATTTTTGACGCCACGGAAATTTTTCCGTGAATTGATTGTTGGCCTTCACGCGCGCGGGTGATGCGCTTTGTAAATTTGCTTCAAGCGCTCCTCGACCACGTGCGTGTAAATCTGAGTCGTGGCAATATCCGCATGGCCCAGCATGAGCTGGACCGAACGCAGGTCCGCGCCCCGTTCCAGCAGGTGCGTGGCAAAACTGTGGCGCAGTTTATGCGGAGTCAGGCGTCCGCGCAAACCCAGCCGGACTCCGTAATCGTGCATGATCTTCCAGATGCTGATGCGGCTCAGCCGGCGGCCGATGCTGCGTCAGAAACAGAACCTGATTGTGCGGAGGAGGGCTGCCGGGGCGCGCAAACTGCGGGCGCGACAATGCCAGGTATTGCTCCACCGCCTCGATGGCCTTGCGGCCGATGGGAACCAGGCGCTCCTTATTCCCTTTTCCGATGCAGCGAACGCATCCCATGCGCATATCGATGTCGGAAAGGCGCAGGTTGAGGACTTCGGAGACGCGCAGCCCGGTGGAATAGAAAACTTCGAGCATGGCGCGGTCGCGCAGGCCGATGGGAGTCTGCAGATCGGGAGCGGCGAGCAGGCGGTCGACTTCGTCGACGCGCAGGTAGGTGGGAAGGCTCTGGCGGATCTTGGGGGATTCCAGGTTTTCGGTGGGATCCGACGAGAACCTGTTCCTCCATCATCATGTATTTGTAAAAACTGCGCAGAGAAACCAGGTAGCGGGCCACCGAGCGGCTGTCGAGTTTTTCCTTGTAGAGGTGGGAAAGAAAATCGACGATGTCGTCGCGGTTGACCTTGGCGGGGTCGTGCTTTGCCGCGTTTGGCGAGAAAGGCGCTGGAAGCGGCGCAGGTCGCGGCCGTAGGCGAGGATGGTATTCTGCGCCAGGCCCTTTTCGACGCGCAGGTAGCTGAGAAAGACATGAATGGTCGTATCCATCATGGCTAACCGGTCAACCCCGTCTTTCCGGCCTGCGCGGCGTCCCTGTGAAAGGCGATGCCGTAGACCTCGCTGAGTTCATCGCAGCGCAGCAGCCAGGCGAGGCCGAGATAGGTGAGCGTCGCGGAGACGATCAAGGCCACGAAGACGGCCAGGCGCGGGAGAAAAAACTGGATCATGTCAAACTGCGAATATTGCAACGCTGCTCCAGCACACGAGCGCCCATGATCGCGGCGCACAGGGCGATCTTTCCGATCGAGAAGCAGGACATCCCGGGTTCCCAGGCGCCCGAAGCGCAAGCGGAAAATCACGAATAGAACGGCAACATTGAAATAGCCGGCCAGGGCGCTGGCCAGGGCCGGGCCGCCGTTCTTGAACTTCGCGAAAAAATAAAAGAGAAAAATCACGTTGAGCAAAATGTTGACCAGAAGCGTGAACACCGCGACGCGCACCGGGGTGCGCGTATCCTGCGTCGAATAAAACGCCGGCACGATCAGTTTCACCGCGGCAAACGCGGGAAGCCCCATCGAATAATACAGCAAAGCGCGCGCGGTCAGGCGCGTGGATTCGGCGACGAACAGGCCGTGCTGGAACAGGACCTGCACGATGGGCTCGCGCAGAATCACCAGGCCGACCATGGCCGGAATGGTGATGAACGAAACGATGCGCAGCGAAAACGTGAAGGTCTTCTTCATGCCCTCATGATCGCCCGCCGAAGCCTGGTGCGACATCATGGGCAGAATGGTGGTGGCGATGGCGATGGCATAGCCGCCCAGAACCAGTTCGGTGACGCGGTCGGCCACGTAGAGCGAAACCAGGCTGCCATCGGGCATGACCTTGGCGTTCGCAAAAATCGTGTCCACCAGCAGATTGATCTGCGCCACGCCGATGCCCACGAAGCCCGGGACCATCAGGCGCGCCACGCGGCGCACTCCCGGGTCCGTAAAGGAAACGCCGAACTGGAAATCCATTCCCCGGTGCACCAATTGCGGCACCTGCAGGAAAAATTGGAATATCCCGCCAATCAGCACGCCCACGGCCAGCGCCGCGGCGGGACTGGAGAAATGCCTCCACACGGCCGCCGTGGAAAAGACGATGAAGGAGATATTCAGCAGGATGGGCGTGGCCGCCGGCATGCCGAAGATGTGAAAGCAGTTCAGGATGGCCATGGCCATGGCGGCCATGCCGATGAACAGGATGTAGGGGAACATCAGCCGGTTCAGGTAAACGGCTTCGACCTGCACCTGGTGCTTGCCGAACATGGAAAACAGGCGCACGGCCAGGGGAGAAAAAATGACGCCGAGAACGGTGAGGCGGCGAGGACGACGGAAAAGGTCCAGAAGAGACGGTTGGCGAAGGTCCAGGTCTCCTGGCGGGTGCGATTGCGCATGTAATCGGTGAAGACCGGGATGAACGAGGCGGTCATGGAGCCTTCACCGACCAGGCGGCGAAGGATGTTGGGAATGCGGTAAGCCAGGACGAAGGAATCGGCGATGCCCGTGGTGCCCAGCAGCAAGGGTCAAACGCTGATCGCGGACGTAACCGAGAATTCGACTGACGACCGTAATGACGCTGATGACGGAGGCAGACTTGAGAATCTGCCTCTTATGGGTAGCGATTTCAGTCAAAAATCGAGGCCCCCTGAGCCAGCCTCTATCTAAAGCATTGAAAAGTATACACTTGACAGCAAAAGACCGCTTAACATAACATACCTGGACGCGACTCGCAAGGCCTGTGCCGCGACTTTACTCCCGTGAAACTACGCGCCCCAGCTTCGACGCACAAGAAGGTGGTGGTACTTCTGCACGACCGGACCGCCCTCGCGGGTACCTGAACCCGGCAAGGCTTGGCAGTGCGGATACGCTGGATCTGCTGACCCCGGAGGGAGAGCACCGCGAATTTCGCGGTGGAGGACGTGCGCGGCATCTATTTTGTGCGGGAATTCGCGGACGATTATGAGCCGGAGCGGAAGACTTTTCTGTCGCGGCCGAAGCTGGATGGATTGTGGGTGCGGCTGAAATTCAGGGATGAAGACACGATCGAGGGCGTGGTGCCCAACGACCTGCTTTCGCTGCTGGATCGCGGCGTGCAGATTACTCCGCCGGACCTGCATGGGACGACCATCAAGATATTTATTCCGCGGAGCGCGCTAGTGGAGATGACGGTGATGGGGGTGGTGGGCATTGCGCGGCGGAAACCGCAGGCGGCGCCGGAGGCGCAGCCGGGACTTTTTGCGGAGTAGTCTTTCTTCTCTCGCCTGGTTCAAATTTCAACCGCAACCTCGAATGTTGTACAGTGAGCAACTGGGCTGCGGTCTTTGCTTCGCCATGCCGCACTTCCCTATCAAGGAGACTTACAAATGAAACTCGGCGAACTGGCTTCGCGGCTTGGATGCAGGCTGGAAGGCGACGCGGAGGCGGAAATTCACGGAACCGCGGGGATCGAGGAGGCGCGCGCCGGGCAGGTTACGTTTCTGACCAATCCCAGGTATATGCGGGAGCTGGCGAAGACGCATGCCACGGCGGTGCTGGTGGACGATAAGGCCGTGGTGCATCGCGATCCGGAATTGCCGCCGATTGCCGCGCTGCGGTCGCAAAATCCGTATCTGGATTTCGCGCGGACGATCGAGTTTTTTAATGAGGCGCCGGCGTACTTGCCGGGGATTCATCCCACGGCCGTGGTGGCCAAGTCGGCGAAGATCGGCGAGGGAACGCATATCGGGCCGCACTGTTTTGTGGATGAGGGCGTGACGATCGGGCGCAATTGCGTCCTGCACAGCCTGGTGACGATTTATCGAAGTACGAATATCGGGGACGATTTTCTGGCGCATTCGCAAACGGTGGTGCGCGAGGGGTGCACCATCGGCAATCGCGTAATTTTGCAGAATGGCGCGGTGATTGGCGGGGACGGGTTCGGGTTTGCGAAGAGATCGGATGGGCGGTGGCACAAGATCATGCAGACCGGGCCGGTGGTGATCGAGGACGACGTGGAGATCCAGGCGAATTCGTGCATCGACCGGGCGACGGCGGGGGAAACGCGGATCCGGCGGGGAGCGAAGATCGACGACCTGGTGCTGGTGGGTCATGCGTGCGAAATCGGGGAGGATGCCATTTTGTGCGGGCAGGTGGGGCTTGCGGGATCGACGCGCGTGGGGAACCGGGCGATTCTGGCGGGGCAAGTGGGGTCGGCGGGGCACCTGGATATCGGGGATGGGGCGATTATTACTTCGCAGAGCGGGATGCATCTGGATGTGCCGGCGGGCGCGGTGCGGTCGGGGTCGCCGGTGATGGAAAATAAATTGTGGTTGAAGGTGATTGCGGCGATGAAGAGGCTGCCGGAGATGCAGAGGACGGTGCGGCATCTGGCGGCGGAGATGGAAGAGAGGAAAGGTGCTGGGAAATAGGGTTGGTGGCACAGGCTTCAGCCTGTGCGTCTTCTGGGCGAATGGAAATTAAAACCACACAGGCTGAAGCCTGTGCCGCCACGAAACACTATATCGCGGGCTTTTGGTCTTCGGGGAGTTCGGCGGCGATGGCGTCGTGGACTACTTTGGCGAGATCGTCGCGCTGCTCGATGGTGTAGGCGGAGGCGTCGATGGGCTTGCCGAAGCGTACGGTGACTTTTCCGGGGTGGATGATCAGGGATTTTTTTTTCATGATGCGGTGAGCGCCCGCGCAGGTGACCGGAACGACGGGGACTCCGGCTTCGATGGCCATGACGAAGGAACCTTTTTTGAAACGCGAGAGGCGGCCGTCGGCGCTGCGCGTTCCCTCGGGATAAACCAGGAAGGACGATCCGGTCTTCATGTATTCGACGGCCTGCTTGACGCTGGCCAGGGCGGCGTCGCGATTGCCCCGGTCGACGGGGACGAATTTGGCGAGGCGGAAGGCCAGGCCGACGATGGGAATATCGAACAGTGATTTCCGGCCGAAGATTGCGAGGCGGCGCGGGATGGCGCGGACGATGGCGGCGGCGTCGGCGTTGCTGGTGTGATTGGCGGCGAACATGCACACGCCAGCAGGAATATTTTCGCGGCCTTCGACCTGGACGCGCATGCCCGCGACGCGGGTAATGAATGCGACGCCCTTGACGCCCACCCAATACATCAGGTCGGCCGACTTGGTGGCCAGCGTGAATAGAATGAGTGGCGGGCCCAGCACGAGGGTGTACAGGCTCAGGAAGACGGCGACAATCGTTGTGCGAATCATCTGGAGGAGTCGGTCCAGCCGTGCAGGATGCCGTTGCGGATGCGGCGCTGTTTGTCGGTGGCGTCCTGGATTTCCGAAATCTGGTAAATTCCGTCGGTCATTCGCCCCAGGGGAAACGAAAATTCGCGTTCTTCCCCGCCCCTTCTGACTCTCAAGGTGACTCGCTCGCCGGGCTGCCGGTCGCGCAGCCAGCGGTCGGGCGAACGCGGAATCGCTTCGCCATTCAAACGAAGCAACGCGTCTCCATCGAGCAAACCCGATTGCGCGGCCGCGCTTTCCGGGTCAAGTGAATCGACCGACAAGACGCCGCAGGAATCGCGCGCGACCACAAAACCGAGGGAAGCGCGATGCTGCGCGGCGTCACGAATGGCGAGACCGGCGCGCTCCAGAATACTCGAAAACGGAATTTCCGCGGCGCCGGAAACGTATTGCGCGAAAAAATCCTTGAGGTCGGCGGCGGCGCCGGGAGATTTTTCGCGGATGACCTGCTCGGCCACGGCGCGGATGCCTTCGCTATCGTCGTAGAAGCGGCCGCGCTGGGCGAATTCGACGTTCAGAGTGCGCAGGACGTCGTCGAGGCTGGCGCGGTTATCGGTGCGGTCGCGCAGGGTGATGTCCAGAGCCAGTCCCACGAGTTCGCCCTTGTTGTAGTAGGAGATGCTCTCCTCGGGGCGGTTATAGAGGGGATATTTTTCGTACCAGGCGTCCAGGCTGGATTGCTCGACGCTTTGCCAGCGGTGCGCGGGACGCGATTCGAGTTCGTTGATCTGCCCGGCGAGATCGGCGTAGAACTGCTGGGTGGACCAGAGTCCGGTGCGTTCCAGGGTGTAGGCCCCGTAGGTATTAGTGACGCCCTCGGCGAACCACAGCGAACGGGTATACATCTCGCGCGTGCGATCGACCGGCTCAAGCGATTGCGGGCGGATGCGCTTCACGTTCCAGGCATGAAAAAATTCGTGCGCCGAATACGCGGCGATCTGCGCGGGGATGTCCGCGGAGATGGCCGTGCAGTTGGAGTGCTCCATTCCGCCGCCGCCGAAATTCTGGCCGACGTGAAGCAGGAACATGTATTCGCGGAAAGGAGCGCCGCCCATCAGGGAAACTTCATAGTCCACGATGCGCTTGAGGGTGTCGGAAAGGCGCATGCGGTCGCCTGCATCGCCGTGAACGACAATGCGGATGGGGCGGCCACCGGCCACGATGCGGGACTCCTCGAACACGCCGATTTCCACGGGGGCGTCGACCAGGGCGTCATAACTGGGAGCGACGAAGGCGGTGTTTCCGGCCGCGCCGGATTTTTCGGCGGGATCCAGTTCAATGGCGACGCGCCACGGTTCAGGGACGCTCTCGAATTTTATGCGCGTGTCTTCGGCGCGGCGATCGGGAACGTAGAGCAAGAGCGTGGCGAGGTTGAGAAAGGCGTGGTCGGCGTTGAGCTGCGTGGCGAAGGGACCGGGCTCGTCCCAGTAAATGGGATAGGAGATGGTGACTGTGCCGGTGGCGGGAACTTGCCAGGTTTGCTTGTCGAGTTTGACCAGCGGGAGGGCGTGATTGTCCTGATCGCGCGCGGTGACTTGCAGCATGTGCGAGGAAAAATCGCGGATTTGGTACAGGGCGTCCCAGGCGGGCATCTGGACGGTCAGGGGATTTCGCGCATTGGGGACGCGCATGGTGACGGTGAAAATGTGGCGGTCGGGGTGGGCGATGGAGACGGTGTAATCGATGGTGGCGTGCGCGGGGCGAGCAAAGAACAGCGCCACAAACACCACCATCCAACGAGTGCTTCGCGCGCCCGGAATCATCCGTTGGACTTCCCTGCCGGCGCGGTGCGTTCCTGGAGTTTTCCGAGGAGTTTGCCGCAGAGACCGTCGAAGCTGCCGTTGGACATGACCAGGACGAGGTCGCCGATGCGCGTTTCGGTTGCGAGAAATTCGGCGATTTCTTCGGCGGTGTCGAAACCTTCGGCTTTTTTTCCGGCGGAGCGGACAGATTGCAGGACGCGGCCGGGAGACAATCGTTCTTCATCGCCGAGCAGGTTGGCGCGATTGACGGCGCCGAGGACGGTGGCGTCAGCGGTGGCGAGCGAAGCGGCGAGATCGGATTCAAAGACGCGGCGGCGCATGGTGTTGGAGCGCGGCTCAAAGACGGCCCAGAGACGGCGTCCGGGCCAGCGATGGCGCGCGGCGTCGATGGTGACGCGGATGGCCGTTGGGTGGTGAGCGAAATCGTCGACCACGAGGACGCCGGAGGTTTCGCCTTTTACTTCCAGGCGGCGCAGAACGCCCTGGAATTCGGCAAGTGCGCCTTCGAGGGCTTCGCGCTGGACGCCGCGGCCGTGGGCGATGGCGATGGCGGAGAGCGCGTTCAAAACATTGTGCCGTCCAGCGAGTTGCATCCTGATGCGGGCGACTTCCGCTCCGCGATAAGAGACGCGGAAACGCGTTTCGCCTTCGGTGAATTCGACGTCTCCGGCGAGCCAGTCGGCGCCGGGCTCGAAGCCATAGGTTTCGACGGGGCAAAATGCTTTTGCCACGACGCCGCGCACGGTTTCGCTTTCGCCCCAGGCGACAATGCGGCCGCTGCGCGGGACCAGGTTCACCATGCGGCGGAACTGGAGTTCGATGGCGGCGAGATCGGTGTAGATATCGGCGTGATCGAATTCGAGCGACGTGATGATCGCCTCGCGCGGATGGTAGTGCAGAAATTTCGGGGCCTTGTCGAAGAATGCGGAATCGTACTCGTCGCCTTCGAGGACAAATTCGCCACCGCCGCCGAGGCCGAAGCTGCGGCCAAAATTTTCGGCGACTCCGCCGATGAGGAAATTCGGGCGGCGCCCGGCGTAGTGGAGGATCCAGGAGAGCATGGACGTGGTGGTGGTCTTGCCGTGCGTGCCGGTGACGATCAGCGAATCGTGGCCGGGGAGAAAAAATTCCTCGAGCGTCTGGGGCAGCGAGCGGTACGCAATGTTGCGGTCGAGAACGGCTTCGACTTCGGGATTGCCGCGTGAGAGCGCGTTGCCGAGGACGACGATGTCGGGCGCGGGATCGAGATTGGATTCCGAGAAACCGTTGGTCCAGCGAATGCCCAGGCCTTCGAGCAGTGTGGAGGCGGGAGGATAGACGCCGGCGTCCGAGCCGGTGACGCGATGGCCGCTCTCGGCGAGCATTCCAGCGAGCGGAGCCATGGCCGCGCCGCCGATTCCGGAAAGGTGAAAATGCAAGGGCTTGGACAAGGTTCTAGTCACGGGCGCACCGCCGGTTCGAGAATTTGCAATTGTCCTTCGCCGGTGGCGTGGAGGCGGGCGGAAACGCCCAGCGGGAGCGTGAGCATGGGGCGCAGCGTGTGGCCAACTGGAGCGCCGTAGACAATGGGAATGCGCAGCGGGGCGAGGATGCGTTTGCAGACGTCGGCAATGGTGACCGTGCTGCCCTCAGGCGGCTCGGACTCGGGAAATTCGCCGAGGACGATTCCCTTCACGCGCGTTGAATTTTCCGGCTTGCCTGAGGTGCAGCAACATGCGGTCGAGCTGGTAAGGTTTCACGCCGCGGTCCTCCAGGACAAGGATACTGCCGCGAGTGTCAAGTTCCCAAGCAGTACCGAGCGAAGTTTCGATCAGGGTGATGCAGCCGCCGAGCAGGGTTCCGGTGGACGGTGCCGCGCACGAGCGTTTCGCCGCGCAGAGGAGCGGACCAGCCGCTGTTGGTGGCGGTCATCGAGCACATGAAGGTGTCGGGATCGTAGCCGCCGGTGGCGTTGGCTCCGGCGTCAAAGCCTCCGGCGACCAGCGGGCCGTAGAAGGTGACCCAGCGGAGTTTCTGCCACAGAAAAATGTGGACCGAGGTGAGATCGCTGAAGCCGCAAAATATTTTCGGGCGTTTCATGCGGGCGGTCTTCAGGCCTTCGAGAATTTCCGCGCTGCCGTATCCGCCGCGCGTGCAGAAGACGCCCCGGACATCCGGGCGGGTCAGCGCGCTCTGCAATTCCGCCAGGCGCGATTTCAACGGGGCGGAAAAATATCCTTCCGGGTTGCGCTTTTCCGGATGGTCCACCACGCGATAGTCGAGCTGCGTGAGATTTTCGCAGCCGCGGCGGATGCGTTCCGGTTTGGCGGAACTGGCGGGAGCGACGACGGCGATGGTGCTTCCCGGGACGAGCGCTGGCGGCTTGTGAGCTTTGGGCATGGGAGCGGGAAACGAAACTGGATTATACAACGCGCAAGCGATTGGGACGGATGACCGAACTGCCTGCTGTTGCCCTGGCTACTAACAGTTTGCGGAAAAAATCCAAACAGTGCCATTCCGAGGAATGCCGCGAACCGGTGGACCTCTCTTTTTCCGGGGTCAAACCCGAGAGGGATTCCTCACCCGCCGGAACGGGTTCGGAATGTCGGTTTTTATTGTTTTTTGGCAACCGGCCCTAAAGCGCAAAGTGGGTCATTTTTTGGAAATGCTTGGCGCGGGCGGCGATTTCCGCGCGTTTTAAGGTGCGCAGGCGGTCCAGGCCGAATTTCTCGACGGTGAAACTGCCCATGACGGAGCCGTAGACCATGGCCCGGCGGAGTTCC
The DNA here is from genome assembly GCA_963779275.1 of Terriglobia bacterium. GTDB lineage: Bacteria > Acidobacteriota > Terriglobia > Acidiferrales > UBA7541 > Palsa-360. The sequence goes on along the minus strand of CAVZXL010000006.1, from coordinate 111,795 downwards.
GCGTCGCCGGCGCGCGGGACGCTGGCGAGGTAGCCCATAAAGCCTCCGGCGAAGGTGTCGCCGGCACCGGTGGGATCGTGGACTTGTTCCAGGGGGAACGCCGGAACGTGGAAGGTGCGGTTCTGGTGAACGAGCATGGCGCCGTATTCGCCGCGCTTGATGACCAGGGCTTTGGGACCGAGCGTGAAAATGTGGCGCGCGGCGCGTAAAAGATTGTGCTCATTGGATAGCTGGCGCGTTTCGGAGTCGTTGATCATCAGGATGTCGGTGTGTTTCAGCGTTTCGCGAAGTTCCTTGGGGGTGCGCTCGATCCAGTAATTCATGGTGTCGAGAGCGACGACCTTGGGGCGCTTTGTGACCTGGTGCAGGACGGAGCGCTGCAGCGTGGGATCGATGTTCGCCAGGAAAACGTACTCGGAGGATTGGTAAGGGCCAGGCAATTTTGGTTTGAATTCGGCGAAGACGTTCAGCTCGGTAGCGAGCGTGGTGCGGTCGTTCATGTTTTCGCTGTACTTGCCGGCCCAGAAAAAAGTTTTTCCGTCGGCGCGCTCCAGGCCCAGGGTGTCGACTTTGCGACCCTTGAAAATGGAGGCGTCATGCTCGGTGAAATCGGTGCCGACGATGCCCACCAGATTCACGTGCGTGAAAAAGCTGGCGGCGACGGAAAAATACGTCGCGGCGCCGCCCAACATGCGGTCCACCTTTCCGTGAGGAGTTTCGACTGCGTCGAAGGCTACCGATCCGACCACGAGTAAGGACATGTTCAGCGCGCTCCCGGATTCAGATATTTTCCAGCAATGACGTTGAGGCGTTTGCGTGCCGCGGCGGGGATCACCTTGGGATCGGTGACGATGGCGTGAGCCAGGGCCGACCCGCAGCGGCAGGCGCGTTCGGCGGGCATCGAGCGCACCGCTTCGCGCAGGACGTTCTGGGCGTTTTCCGTGTTCTTATTCAGATTGGAGATGATTTCGTCGAGCGTGACGGACGAGTGCTCGGGGTGCCAGCAGTCGTAGTCGGTGATCATGGCGACGGTGGCGTAACAGATTTCGGCTTCGCGGGCGAGTTTGGCTTCGGTGACGTTGGTCATGCCGATGACTTCGAAGCGCATCTGGCGGTGGACGTGGGCCTCGGCGAGGGTGGAAAATTGCGGGCCCTCCATGCAGATGTAGGTGCCGCCGCGATGGACTTTTACTTTGGCCAGGTCGCAGGCGGCGCCGAGGACTCCGGCGAGGTGGCCGCAGACCGGCTTATCGAAGCCGACGTGGGCGACGACGCCTCCGCCGAAGAATGTAGAGATGCGGTGGCGCGTGCGGTCGAAGAACTGATCGGGGATCAGGAAATCGAGCGGCTTCAAATCTTCCTGCAACGAACCGACGGCGCTGACGGAAATGATTCTTTCCACGCCGAGCTGTTTCATGGCGTGAATGTTGGCGCGGTAATTAATTTCCGTGGGCGTGAAGCGGTGGCCGCGCGCGTGGCGCGCGAGAAAGGCGACGCGCTTGCCTTCGAGGGTTCCGACGACGAGGGCGTCGCTGGGATCGCCGAACGGAGTCTTGACGCGAACCTCGCGAGTCTGGGCAAGGCCGGGCATGGTGTACAGACCGCTGCCGCCGATGATGCCGATGGTGACCGCGTCCTTGCTTGCGCTGTGCTTTGCCGGTTGTTTCTTTTTGGCCATGAATCAGTCCTTGTAAAAAATGATTAGGCGTCCAATTGTACGGGTTCGAGGACGAATTTGCCTTTTTGTTCGGTGAGGTAGCCGCAGGGCGTGCGGGCTTCGTGGCCGAAAATGACCAGCCATTCGCCGCGCACCGCTTGCGGAATCCATTTCTGTTTATTCTCCAAAGTCGTGAGCGGGTAGAGATCGTAACCCATGATCCAGGGATATGGAACGTGCGCGGCTGTGGGGATCAGGTCCGCGGTGAAGAAGACGGTCTTGCCGCCGCCGGTGAGGCGCACGCACATCATGTCGCGGTTGTGGCCGGGGACGCGTATCAATTCGAGTCCGGGAACCACTTCGGTGTCGCCCTCGAGCAATTGCCACTGGCCGGATTTTTGCATGGGCATGTAGTTTTCGAGGAAATAGCTGGCGCGGTCGCGGTCGGTGGGCGACTGGGCGTGCTCGAATTCGGCGCGCTGGACGATGTAGCGCGCGTTGGGAAACAGAGGGATCGCTTCCCCGTTGACGATGCGCGTGTTCCAGCCGCAGTGGTCGAAATGAAGGTGCGTGTTGATGACGATGTCGATCTTATCGGGCGGGACGCCGTGGGTGACCAGCTTGTCGGGAAGGCGCGGGGCGTCATCGAAGGAATAAATTTGCGTGCGCTTGGCGTCCCACTTGTCGCCTGCTCCGGTCTCGATCAGGATCCATTTTCCCGCCGTGCGAATCAGCAGCGAATTCATGGCCATGAGGATGCGGTTGCGCTCGTCGGGAGGCGCAACGCGCTCCCACATGGGCTTTGGGATGACGCCGAACATCGCGCCGCCATCGAGGCGGAAAGTTCCGTCGGTGATGAGCCAGAATTCGAGGTCGCCTAGTTTCATTTCCTCTCCCAGGATTTTTCCGCGTGCGCGAGAAGTTCGCGGGCCGCGGCGTAGGGGTCTTTTTTTCGTGCGGCCACTTCGGCGGCCAGAGCGTCGAGCGCGGCTTCGCCTGCGCCGCCTGATATTAAGCGGCGCAGAAACAGGTCTTCGGCCAGGGCCAGGAGACGGCGCTTCCAGTGTTCGAGTTTCTTGCCTTGCTGCGCTGCATCCTTGCGCGTTTGTTCGCGATACTGGTCGATGGCCGAGGCCAATTCGTCGACGCCCTTATTTTCGGTGGCCACGGTGCGGATCATTCTGGGCTTCCAACCTTCGCGCGTCCGGGGCCAGGTGGAGCATGGCTTCGAGTTCGGCCTCGACGCGGTCGGCGCCCTCGCGGTCGGATTTATTTAGAACGAAAATGTCCGCAATTTCCATCAGGCCGGCTTTCATATTTTGGACGTCGTCGCCGAGGCCCGGAACCAGAAGGACCAGAGTGCAATCCGCCAGGCGGACGATGTCGACTTCATCCTGCCCGACGCCGACGGTCTCGACCAGAATAAAATCTTTTCCGGACGCGTCCAGGACCATGGCCACTTCGCCGGTGGCGCGAGCGAGGCCGCCGAGGAAGCCGCGCGTGGCCATCGAGCGGATGAAAATTCCGGAGTCAGAGGCGTGGCCCTGCATGCGGATGCGGTCGCCGAGGATCGCGCCGCCGGTGTAGGGGCTGGTGGGATCGACGGCGATGATGCCGACTTGTTTTTCGTGCTTGCGGTAGTGGGTGGCGAGGCGGTCGACCAGCGTGCTCTTGCCGGTGCCGGGGGCGCCGGTGATTCCCACGATGAAGGCGCGGCCGGTGTGCGGGAAAAGCGCGCGGAGGAGGTCTTCGGATTGCGGGTCGTGGGCTTCGACGGCGGTGATGGCGCGGGAGACGGCGCGGATGTCTCCGTTGCGGATTTGTTCGGCCCAAGCTTCGACGTCGACGGGCGCGGTTGAGGGCGCAGGATTCACAGGAGTTCACAAGTTAACATGGAATTGCGTTGATGAAAAACGGGGGGTGAGTAGGGCAAGCTTTAAGCCTGTCGCATTTGTTGGGCGGCACTGGGCAGAAAACCGACAGGCTGAAGCCTGTCCTACCTGAACGCGTGGGTGACGCGTTGTAGCACTGCCACTCCTGGCTGTGTGGTTTTTGCGATTATTTTGGATTCCTGATTAACCGTGGCCTCACAAAATCACACAGCCAGGAGTGGCTGTGCTACTTAGTGTCGAGGATCTGGCGGGCGATGACCATGCGCTGGATTTCGCTGGTGCCTTCGCCGATGGTGCAGAGTTTGGAGTCGCGGTAGAACTTTTCGACGGGGTAATCCTTTACGAAACCGTAGCCGCCGAAGATTTGGACGGCTTCGTTGGCTACGCGCACGCCGACTTCGCTGGCGTAGAGTTTGGCCATGCTGGATTCCTTGGTGAAGCGCGGGCCTTTCTGGTCGGCGAGCCATGCGGCGCGGTAGACCAGCCAGCGAGCGGCGTCGATTTCGGTGGCCATGTCGGCGAGCTTGAACTGAATGGCCTGGAATTCGCTGATGGTTTTTCCGAATTGTTTTCTTTGCTTGGCGTATTTTACGGCGGCTTCGTAGGCGCCTTGCGCCATGCCCAGGGCGAGCGCGGCGATGGAGATGCGGCCGCCGTCGAGGACTTGCAGGGTGTTGACGAAACCGCGGCCTTCGGCGCCCAGGAGATTTGCTTCCGGGCACCTGGCAGTCGCTGAAGACGACTTCGGAGGTATCGCTGGCGCGCATGCCGAGCTTGTTTTCTTTTTTGCCGGGGCGGAATCCGGGATTCCCTTTTTCGACGATGAAGGCGGAGATGCCTTTTGCGCCTTTGGCCTTGTCGGTGACGGCCATGGCCACGCAGACGTCGGCGTAGTGGCCGTTGGTGGTGAAGGTTTTCGCGCCGTTCAGGATCCAGTTGCCGTCTTTGCGGGCGGCGACCGTGCGCGTGCCTCCGGCGTCGGAGCCCGCGCCGGGTTCGGTCAGGGACCAGCAGCCGAGTTTTTTTCCTTGCGCGAACGGGACGACGTATTTTTTGCGCTGGTCTTCGCTGCCGAATTTATAAATGTGATTGGTGCAGAGCGAATTGTGGGCCGCGACGATCAGGCCGATGGAGCCGTCGACGCGGGCGAGTTCCTCGATCACCGTGGCGTATTCGATGTAGCCGAGGCCGCGCGCCGCCGTATTCCTCGGGAAAGATCACGCCAAGCAGGCCCATTTCGGCGAGCTTCGGAATTAATTCAGAGGGAAAATGCGAGACTTCGTCCCATTCCATGACGTGCGGGAGGATTTCGGATTCGGCGAATTCGCGGACGCTGCGGCGCAGGTGCTGTTGTTCGTCGGTGAAGGAGAAATCCACGGCGCCTCGGGGGAGCGGTCAAGTCGCGCTCAGTTTGTTTATACCATAGGGGGAATGGCGGGCTTTTCGCGACTGTTGGAGAGAGGTTCCGAAGACGCACGGGAGGTCTTGGTAGAACAGCCACTCCTGGCCTGTGCGGTTTTGGTGGGTATACGATTGTCGCCCTTTAGACGACGATCGCAAAAACCACACAGCTGAGAGTGGCTGTGCTACTTAATTCCAACCCATCTTGTGGGCGGCGTTTTGTTCGTCGAGCCATTTTTTCAGGGGGGCGAAATAGTCGAGCATGGCGGTGGCGTCCATCTGGCGCTGGCCGGTCAGGGCTTCGAGGGCGTCGGGCCAGGGGCGGCTTTGGCCCAGGGCCAGCATTTTCGCGAATTTGGCGCCGGCGGCTTTGTTGGCGTAGATCGAGCAGCGATTGAGGGGGCCGGTGTAGCCGGCTTCCTTGCACAGGGCGCGATGAAACTGAAATTGCAGGATGGTGGCCAGGAAATAGCGGGAGTAGGGGACGTTGGCGGCGACGTGGAATTTCGCGCCGGGATCGAAATCATTTTCGGTGCGTTCGGCATGGGGGGCGCGACGCCCTGGTATTTGCGGCGCAGTTCCCACCAGGTCTTGTTGTACTCGGCGGGCTTGATTTCGCCGGAGAAAACTTTCCAGCGCCACTGGTCGACCAGAAGGCCGAAGGGGAGGAACGCGACTTTGTCGAGGGCGCGGTCGAGCAGGATGCCGATGTCGGCCGAGGCAGGCGGGACGGAATCGATCAGGCCGATTTGTTTGAGGTACTCGGGAGTGACGGAGAGGGCGATGGTGTCGCCGATGGCTTCGTGGAAGCCGTCGTTGGCGCCGCTCTGGAAAAGCGGGGGGAGCGTGTTGTAGGCGCGCTGGTAGAAATTGTGGCCGAGTTCGTGGTGGACGGTGGTGAAATCCTCGGCGGTTTGATCGAGGCAAAGTTTCACGCGCAGGTCGTCCTTGAAATCGAGGCTCCAGGCGCTGGCGTGGCAGACGACGTCGCGGTCGCGCGGCTTGGTGAAGAGCGAGCGTGTCCAGAACGTGGAGGGCAGCGGATCGAAGCCGAGGGAGATGAAAAATCCTTCGCCGTAGTGGACCATGCGCAGCGCGTCGATTTTTTTGGCGCGCAGGGCGGCGGAAACGTCCGGGCCGGGGGCGGCGTCGGCGGGAGCGAGCAGCGGGTAGATGTTGTTCCAGTCCTGCGACCACATGTTGCCGAGCAGGTGCGCGGGGATGGGCTGGTCTTCGGCGACCACGTCCTTGCCGTATTTTTCGGCGAGCTTCCAGCGGACGTAGGCGTGCAGGGAGACGTAGAGCGGGCGGACTTGCAGCCAGAGGCGGTCCATTTCCTTGGCGAAATCGTCGGGGGGCATGTCGTAATTGGAGCGCCACATCGCGCCGACGTCGGCGAAGCCCATTTCCTGCGCGCCTTTGTTGGCGAGCTCGCACCATGCGGGTGTAGCGCTGGCGCATGGGAGGTGCGATCGAGTGCCAGCCTGCCCAGGCGTTCAATAAGTTCTTTTGGATCGCGGCTGGTGGCGAGAATTTTTTCGATGTCGGGCAATTGCTTGCAATTTTCTTTTTTGTCGTCGGGGCACCAGGTGCCCTTGCCGTAGTCGGAGGGGAGCGAGGCGAGAATTTTTGCGAGTTCGGCCTGCTCGGCGGGATCGCGCAGGCGAGGGGATGTCGACGGAGAGTTTCAGGAGCTTGAATTTGCGGGCCACGTCGGGAGGGAGCTGGAGTTTTTCGTAGCGCTTGGCTTCGGTGGCCAGTTCGGAGGTGGCGGCTTTTACGGCCTGGTCGGCGTCGGCGGAGATGCCTTCGGTGTCCTCGGTGATGAAGTTGGCGGCGACCCAGGAGGCGCGGGCGCTCTTGATCCAGAGGTCGAGGAGGCGGGATTCGGCGCGGGCGATGAAGCGTTCGGCTTCGGCGGGGGTGGGAGGCGCGGCAATTGCGGATTTTGTTCCGGGAGCGCGTTTTGGCGATGCGGGCGTTTGCGCGCGGGCGATGGGGCTAAGCAAAATAGTCGCAGCAAAAAACGATGCGCCGAGATATTTCAAGGGCCGATTTGCGCGCCAACGGCGCGGAGGAAAAAAGTCCGGGGTAACGCCCCGGGAAATGTTCTCGCGAGATATCGCCCGCCCTGAAGGGGCGGAAGGCCCCTGCGCCCCTTCAGGGCGCACTACATCCGGTTGTTTACGGTACCCAGGGCGTTGCCCTGGGCTAGTCAACTCCGGCGCTTTCAGCGCCGGGGAATGCCGGCTTGGTTGGGACTGTTGCGATTCATCAGATGGAGCCAATCGTTTCGGATTTGGCCGGAAACTCGCGTGGTGGCCGCCAGAAATCTTATTGGGCATATGTTTTGCTCCGACGTTTTGCTCCGACATTTTGTGTCGAACCTTTACTTATTCCAAAAGATTGACAAATACTTCGTTGGAAACCGCGAGGCGGCCGGGAGCGAGGCGCAGCAGGCCGGCGTGCCATTCGAGCAGGCCCTGGGCGCGCAATTCTTCCACGCGCGGGCCGAGATTGCGTGCCGTATTTGGACTCGATTTCCGCCAGATCGATGCCGGCGAGTTGGCGCAGGCCGAGGAATAATTCTTCCTCGATGGCTTGTTCGCGGGTTACGGTTTGCAGTTGCTCGACGGCGAATCGGCCCTGGGAGATCGTGGCCGCGTAGGCGGCGGGATCGTGGGCGTTGGCCCAGCGCTGCGCGCCGTTGAAGGAATGGGCGCCTGCGCCGAAGCCGAAATAGGGCGCGCGGCGCCAGTATTTCAGGTTGTGGAGCGACTCGAAGCCGGGCAACGACCAGTTGGAGATTTCGTAGTGCGACGTATCCGGCGGCGGCCAGTTGCGGCGCAGGCGCGCTCGTAGAATCCGGCCATGGCATCGTCGGTGGGTAGGGCGGCGGCGGAATATTTTGTGCCGCTGTTCAGGACTTCGAGGCCCAGGCGGCTGGCTTCGTCGATTTCCATCAGGTAGATGGAAATGTGTTCGGGGCGCAGGGCCAGAATTCCCCGACGGAATCGTGCCAGGTCGCGGCGGTCTGGTGCGGCAATCCCGCGATCAGGTCGGCGCTGATTTTCTGGAAACCGGCGGCGCGCAGGATGCGCATGGCGTTGAAAATATCCTCGCGGCGGTGCATGCGGCCGGCGGCTTTGAGTTCGGTGTCGTGGAAGGATTGCACGCCCATGCTGATGCGGTCGAATCCGGCTGCGAGCCAGGCGGAGGCTTTTTCCGGGGTGATGGTTTCGGGATCGGCTTCGAGCGTGACTTCCTCCAATTTGTATTGGAACCGCGCGCGGATCGGCATCGAGGATTGCGCGTCAGGGCGTTGGGATCGAGCAGGCTGGGAGTGCCGCCGCCTACGTAGGCGGTGTCGACCAGGCGTTTGCGGAATTTCCTGGATTTTATTTTCGCGCAGCAGGCGGGGGTAATCGGCGATTTCGCGGGCTACGGCGTCGGCGTATGGCGCGTAGAGATCGTGAGAGAACACACCGGTGTGGAAGTTGCAGTAGGTGCACTTGGTCTGGCAGAACGGGACCTGGACGTAGATGCCGGCGTTCATGGTTGTGTTTTGCGGGGGCTGTTACGAGCGCCGCAATGGAAAACAGTAGCATAGGAAGGGGTTGAGTAGGACAGACACTCTTGTCTGTCCGGTTTAGATTCTCGTACGCGCACGTCAAACCGGACAGACAAGAGTGTCTGTCCTACAACGGCGGCGCTCGTCTTTTGGGAAAAGTTTTAACTTAGCCCAGGGCTGAGGCCGACGTGGCGCCGTAGAAGGAAAACCAGGGCTTGGCGGCGGTCAGGCGGCCGTTGACGTTTTTGATGTTTTTCACGCCCTGATCGTTGAGCCAGTCTTCCAGGGCTTTTACGCCGTGCTTGCCGTAGACGGGGATGGCGTCTTTCCAGGTGGCGCGGCCGCAGAGGACGCCGGAGAAGTTGACGCCGGTTTCCGAGGCCAGGTCGAGGGTTTCGGTGAAGGTTTCGTTGCTGACGCCTGCGGAAAGATAGATGAAGGGTTTTTTCGCGGCGGCGGCGGCCTTGCGGAAATGTTCCTTGGCTTCGTCGCGCGTGTAGGCGGAATCGCCCTTGCAGGAACTGGTGCCCTTGACGAAGGCCATGGTTACGGGGACTTCGACTTTGAGGACGTCGACGGCGTATTGCGGCTTGCTGAATTCCTCCATGCTGGCGCGGACGACTTCGGGTTTCTTTTTGGCGAACTCCAGGCCTTTTTCGTCTACGCCTTCCTGGTAGCCGACGAATTCGAGGAAGAAAGGAATGTCGGCGGCGACGCATTCGGCGCCGATGCGCTCGACCCAGGCGTGCTTGATGTCGTTGATTTCGGCGGAATCGAAGGGCGTGTAGTAGAGGAGAATTTTGACGCAGTCGGCGCCTTCGGCGGCGATGCGGCGGACCGAGTAGTGGTCGAGCAGGTCGGGCAGGCGGCCGGGGCGCGTGTTGTCATAGCCGCTGTTTTCGTAGGCGAGCAGGAGTCCGGCGTTCTTGGCGCGCTGCTTGGCGGCGGAAAGGCCGTATTCGGGATCGAGCAGGATGGCGCTGGCGTGCGGGGTGAGGACGCGCACCACGGCTTCCTTGAATTCGGACATCATTTCCTTGGTGACGGCTTTTTTGTCGATGCCTTTGTCCTTGGCGATGGCGCTCATCAGCGAGCCGCGTTGATCCATCGCGGCCGCGGCGATCACTCCGCGCGAATCGGCGACTGCTTCCAAACCCTTGCGCTTGCCAGGGGTGAGTTTCATCCCGCTATCCTCCGGTCGTAGGCTGAAAATATAATCTTCCTGAGGGGCATAGTACCACGCCAAAATAAAGGGGCAATTCCCTGTTCGTAATATCCACGCGAAAAAGACAATTGTGTTTACGCACTTACTTGAGGCTGGATTACAAATCGACGACGCAGTGTTCGCCGGTACCGATTTTGATGCAGAGGTCGAGGTTGTCCAGGAGTTCGCGGCCCTCGGAGGCCAGGAACGGGAGCAGCGAAAGCGAGCGCTCCTGCAGGGCGTTGTTGGGGAGGAGCGCGGCGGCGATTTCGTTTTCGTGGGTGTTGAGGACGCCGGAGCGGAAACCTTCGGCGCGTCCGGCCTTGGCTGCGCAGGCCGTTGAATTGGTAGAGCATTTTTTCGGAAGCGGTGTCGAGGGCGCCGATCAGGGTCTGGTCGAGTTTGGAGAGCGGTTCGCGCAGGTCGTCGAGCATGTCTTTTATTGTTTTCTCGCCTTGCTCGAATTGCGCGGTGAGCGCGCGGGGCAAGGCTTCCGATTCCATTTTCGCGTGCAGGCGGTGGCGGCCCGCGAAGACGTCCTGGATTTGCAGATTATATTTTTTCAGCAGATTGGCGACGTGCGCGGGCACCAGCGTGAAACCGGCGCGCGGCAAAATGGCGGGGGCCCTGCCGAGCAGGCGCTGGTAGACGACGGAAGTCTGCGCCTGGTAGGCGATTTCGGCGGCGCCGCCGACGTAGGCGGCCGTTGGGAGCAAGCGTATCCTGAATGACCGGGCGCAAGAGCGCGCTGGGGCTGAATTCGCTCGGGATGCAGTTCGAGGGCTCGCAGCGTGTCCGCTTCCGATTCCTATTTCGCGCCGGCCATGAATCCGCCTTCGGACGAGCGCAGCGCGAGGCGCTGGCCGTCGACGATGCGGAAGAGCAACGTGCTTTGGTCGGTGACTTTTACTTGGGCGTGATAGCCCGCCTTTTCCAGCGCCGCGGAACGCGCGACGAGTTCCTGCGCCAGGAGCTTTGTGCTCGCGGAGGGCGCGATGCATGGTGGGGGCCGAAAATCGATGCAGGTCCGGCGAAAGCGGATCGAGAAAGATCAATCCCCTACCCGCGAAAATCCGCGTCATGAGTTTGCCGAACGCGGAACCGAAAGTTTCTTCCGGCGGCGTAACTTTCGGCGAGCCAGCGGCCGACTTCCTCGGACGATGGACCCTCAAGCAAGGCGGCGGCGCGGGAAGAAAGTTCGCGCAGCGGCTTCGCCGAATCGAATTTCGCCGACGCGGCGGTCGGGGATGCCTTCGGGGGCAAGATCGAAACGCTCGGCGCCGCCGCGTTTTGAGAAAATAGTTGTGGTTTACTTCGGCGAGGTCGTGGTCTTCGGTGGCAAGCCAGAAAACGGGGACGGCGTCGGTGCCTTTTTCGGTTAGTTCGCGGGCGGCGTGGATCGCCGTGAGGGCTTTGTAGACGCAGTAGGCGGGTCCGCCGAACAGGCCGACCTGCTGGCCGGTGACGACGGCGACGGCGCCGTCGCGCAGGCGGTCGAGATTGCGTTCGGTGTGCTGGTCCGCGCCGAGGGCGCGGTTTTGCGCGCGCAGGACATCGACGACGCCGCGGCGCAGGGAGTCTTCCATGCGAATTTCGGCGGCGGCCTGCTGGATGCCGGTCCAATTGGGGGGATGGGAATAAAATTCGGAGACGCGGGAAAAATCGTTGAGAAAGGTGGTGTACAGGAGCGTGGCGCCGGGCAGTTCGCCTGCAGGGATGCTGTGACACTCCATGGGAATCTCCATCATACCGTCCGGGCGGAAATCCGGCAACGCGCACTTGCCGGTTTATTTTAGATGAGGTGAGGACTGATTGGATTCAGGCCGTGATCGGTGCTGGAGCAAGTGCCGCGACTGACTGTTCCTCTGCCAGATTGGCATTCTTCAACCGCGGCCGCCCAGGCTCGAGGGGCGTGAACTGATCGTCCAGCGCAGCCCGGGCGACGTGCGTAGTGGGATGCACAGTGCAGAGTGGCACAGCGCTTCAGCTGCTGTGCGGTTCTAGGATCGCTGGTGTTCGGAAAAGCGCACAGGCTGAAGCCTGTGCCACTTCAATCGCCGAGCGGGAGTTGCGGGGCGGCGGCTTTTTTCAGGTGCAGCGTCTGCAGCGGAGAGACTTCCAGCGACTGCTCGACCAGGGCGCGGATGCCGCGCGCGGCGGCGTTGGCGGCGGAAAGCGTGGTGATGCACGGGATGTTGTAGCGGATCGCGGCGCGGCGGATGGATTTTTCGTCGTAGAAGGATTCGCGGCCGAGCGGCGTGTTGATGACCATGTCGACTTTGCCGGTTTTCACCAGGTCGACGATGTTGGGGCGGCCTTCGTTGACTTTGTAGACGGGTTCGGCGGGGACGCCGGCGGCTTCCAGGGCCGCGGCGGTGCCGCGCGTGGCGATCAGGCGGAAGCCGAGGGCGTGCAATTCCTTGGCGAGCGGCGCGAAGTGCCGCTTGTCGTGGTCGCTGACGCTGAGGAAAATCGAGCCCTTGCGCGGCAGGCGCTGTCCGGCGGCAAGCTGCGCCTTGGCGAAGGCCTGGCCGAAATTCTTGGAGATGCCCATGACTTCGCCGGTGGAGCGCATTTCGGGGCCGAGGATGGTATCCACGCCGCGGAATTTATTGAACGGAAAGACGGGAGATTTCACGGCGTAATAATCGCGCACGGCAATTTCCGCGACGCCGTCGGTGACGACCGTGGGGAGATTCATGTCGCGCAGTTTTTTTCCGGCCATCAGGCGCGCGGCGACCTTGGCCAGCGGCACGCCGGTGGCTTTGCTGACGTAGGGAACGGTGCGCGAGGCGCGCGGGTTCACTTCGAGAACGTAAACGGTGTCGCGCTGGATGGCGTACTGCACGTTCATCAGGCCGACGACCTGCAGGGCCTTCGCCAGGCGATGCGTGTAATCGCGGATGCGCGCCAGCACCGAGGGCGACAAACTTACCGGGGGCAGCACGCAGGAGGAATCGCCCGAGTGCACGCCGGCTTCTTCGATGTGCTCCATCACGCCGCCGATGACCACGTCGTCGCCGTCGGCGAGGGCGTCGACGTCCACTTCGGTGGCTTCTTCGAGAAATTGATCGATGAGCACGGGGCGCGCGGGGCCCATCAGCGCGGCCTGCGCGACGTATTCCTGCACGGTGTTCAGGTCGTAGGCGATGACCATGGCGCGTCCGCCGAGAACGTAGCTGGGGCGGACGAGAACCGGGAAACCGATTTCGCTGGCGACGCGCGCGGCTTCCTCGGGGACGAGCGCGGTGCCGTTTTTCGGCTGCGGAATTTTCAGTTCGTCGAGCAGGCGGCCGAAGCGGCGGCGGTCTTCGGCGAGATCGATCGATTCCGGAGCGGTGCCGATGATGGGCACGCCGTTTCGCTTCAGTTCCAGCGCCAGGTTCAGCGGGGTTTGGCCGCCGAATTGCACGATTACGCCTTGCGGCTTTTCGCGGTCGACCACGGAGAGAACGTCTTCGAGCGTGAGCGGCTCGAAGTAGAGGCGGTCGGAAGTGTCGTAATCGGTCGAGACCGTCTCGGGATTGCAATTGATCATGATCGTTTCGTAGCCATCTTCGCGCAGCGCAAAGGAAGCGTGGCAGCAGCAGTAATCGAATTCGATTCCCTGCCCGATGCGGTTGGGGCCGCTGCCCAGGATGGCGATTTTCTGCTTGTTGGTCGGCTCGGATTCGTCCTCGTCTTCGTACGTGGAATACATGTACGGAGTGAAGGATTCGAATTCGGCGGCGCAGGTATCGACGCGCTTGAAGACGGGCGCGATGTGCGCCTTGGTGCGGCGGTGGCGGATGGCCGCCGAAGTTGTTTTCCACATTGCGCGAGCTGTTCGTCGCTGGTGCCCATGCGCTTGGCTTCGCGCAGCAGATCTTCGGGCACGGTTTCCACCGTGACCGCGGCGAGGCGGCGGTTCACGGCCACGATTTCCTGCATCTGCTGGATGAACCACGGATCGATCTTGGTGAGTTCGATGACTTCCTTGGACGAAAGGCCGCGTTCCAGGGCCACGAACAGCCAGTGAATGCGGTCCGGGCGCGGCGTGGCGATTTTTTCGCGCAGCAGCGAGACGGGAGTATCGGCGGGCGCGCGCCAGGGGAGCTCGGCTCCAGCGAACGAATGCCCTTCTGCAGCGCTTCCTTGAATGTGCGGCCGATGGCCATGACTTCGCCGACGGATTTCATCTGCGTGCCGAGCGTGGAATCGGCGCCGGCAAATTTCTCGAACTGCCACTTCGGAATTTTCACGACGACGTAGTCGATGGTGGGCTCGAAGCACGACGGCGTTTTTTTGGTGATGTCGTTGGGAATTTCGTCGAGCGTCATGCCCACGGCCAGCAGCGCGGCGATCTTGGCGATCGGGAAACCCGTGGCTTTCGAGGCCAGCGCGGAGCTGCGCGAGACGCGCGGATTCATTTCGATGACGATCATGCGGCCGGTGGCGGGATCGATGGCGAACTGGATGTTCGATCCTCCGGTTTCGACGCCCACTTCGCGGATGATCGCGGCGGCGGCGTCGCGCATGCGCTGGTATTCCTTGTCGGTGAGGGTTTGCGCCGGGGCGACGGTGATGGAGTCGCCGGTGTGCACGCCCATGGGGTCGAAATTTTCGATCGAGCAGATGACCACGAAGTTGTCGCGAAAATCGCGCATCACTTCGAGCTCGTATTCCTTCCAGCCGAGGACGGATTCCTCGACCAGGGCTTCGTGCACCGGGCTGGCGTCGAGCGCGTGGGAAATCGCTTCGGAAAATTCCTCGCGATTGTAGGCGATCGATCCGCCGGTGCCGCCGAGGGTGAACGATGGGCGGATGACGACGGGATAGCCGAGCTGGTCGGCGAGTTTCAGGCCGTCCTGCGCGTTGTTGATCGAGCGCGGAGGCCGGAACATCGAGGCCGACTTTGCGGATGGCGTCCTTGAACCAGAGGCGGTCTTCGGCGACTTTGATGGCGCGCAGCGACGCGCCGATGAGTTCGACGCCGTATTTTTCCAGGACGCCGCTTTCGGCCAGCTCGACGGCGAGATTCAAGCCGGTCTGGCCGCCGACGGTGGGAAGCAGCGCTTGCGGGCGCTCGATTTCGATAATTTTTTCGAGATATTCCTTGGTCAAAGGCTCGACGTAGGTGCGGTCGGCGATTTCCGGGTCGGTCATGATCGTCGCGGGGTTGGAATTCACCAGGACGACTTCGTAGCCTTCGCTGCGCAGGGCCTTGCAGGCTTGCGTGCCGGAATAATCGAATTCGCAGGCCTGGCCGATGACGATGGGGCCGGAGCCGATGATCATGATTTTTTTGATGTCTGTGCGCTTCGGCATGAAGTTACTGAGCCCTCGTCTGTCCGCGCCGCAAAGTGTCGGACAATTTCCAATGCTTCATCGTCTCGGTGAACTGGCGGAACAAATAATGGGAATCGTGAGGCCCGGGCGAAGCCTCGGGGTGATACTGGACGGAAAATAGCGGCAGGGTGCGGTGCCGCAGGCCTTCGTTGGTGTGGTCGTTCAAGTTTACGTGCGTGATTTCGACGTCGCTCGACGGGAGCGAATCGGGATCGACGCAGAAACCGTGATTCTGCGCGGTGATTTCGACCTGCTCGGTGAGAAGATTTTTCACCGGATGATTCGAGCCGTGATGGCCGAAGCGCAATTTGAAAGTTTTTCCGCCCAGCGCCAGACCGCAGAGCTGGTGGCCCAGGCAGATTCCGAAGACCGGGACTTTGCCCAGCAGATTGCGAATCGATTCAACGGCGTAGGTGGCGGGTTCGGGATCGCCCGGGCCGTTTGAGAGAAAGACGCCGTCGGGCTTGAGCGACAGCGCGTCTTCGGCTGAAGTTTTCGCGGGGACGACCATGACTTCGCAATTGTGATCGACCAGGAGGCGGAGAATGTTCTGCTTGATGCCGTAATCGTAGGCCACCACGCGAAATTTCGCGGCCTCGCCATCCGGCTGCGCTTCGCCCATGGACTTCATGCCAGGGGGACGCAGTCAGTTCGATCGAACCTTTGTCCCACGCGTATTGTTTTTCGGACGAGACGCGGCTGGCAAGTTCCTGGCCCGCCATCGAGGGCAGCGCGCGCGCCTCGGCGATGAGAGCTTCGGCGGGAGTTCCGTCGGTCGCCAGGACGCCGCGCAGGGCGCCTTGCTTGCGGATGTGGCGCACCAGGGCGCGCGTGTCCACGTCCCAGAGGACGGGAATATTGTGGCGCGTCAGGTAGGCTTGCGTCGATTCGCTCGAGCGCCAGTTCGAGGAGATGGCGGAAAATTCGCGCACGACCAGCGATTCGATGTGCGGCGCGGGCGATTCCTCGTCGTCGAGATTCGTGCCGACGTTTCCGATGTGCGGATACGTCAGGCAGACGATCTGGCCCGCGTAGCTGGGTCGGTGAAAACTTCCTGATATCCGGTGAGGCTGGTATTGAAAACGACTTCGCCGCCGCGCCGCGTGATGGCTCCGGCGGCGCGTCCGTGAAATACTCTTCCGTCTTCCAGTGCAAGAGTTCCGGTTCGTTCAGACGATACTGTCAGTGGACTTCTCCCAGGCGGGCTGCCCATGTTGAATCAGGGTAAACAAGAAGTGCCCGCACCCGCTGCTAAATTTGGCTCCAGCAGGAGCCCTGGCTTATTTTTCCGATTCGTCCAGGACCGGGATCGAACCGAAGTGATCGACCGGCCAATATGCGAAAACCGCCTTGCCGTAAATAAAATTGCGAGGCACCGGGCCGAAGATGCGCGAATCGTTCGAGCTGATGCGGTGATCGCCCATCACGAAATATTCGCCCTTGGGAATGCGTCGTGGGCGAAAAATTATTCATGTCCGCGGACTCGGGCGGGACGTACGGCTCGGGCAGATATTTGCCGTTGACGAAGACCTGCCCTTCGCGAATCTCCACCGTGTCGCCGGGCAAACCGACGACGCGCTTGATGAACGATTTCGACCGGTCGAGAGGATACCAGAAAACGACGACGTCGCCACGGGCAATCGGTTCAAAGCGGTAGACGAACTTGTTGATGAAGATGCGCTCCTGGTCGGAGATCAGCGGGAGTCATGCTGGTGCCTTCGACTTTTACGGGCTGATAGAAAAAAATGATGATGACGACGGCGAGGCTGAGGGCGATGACGAGGTCGCGTCCCCAACTCCGAAGTTCGCGGCGCAAGGGCGGCGTCGCTTCCGGCGCGACAGCGGGGGTTAGTTCAGGGTTCGGCTCCATGGTTCTTACGAAGGGTACCTGACATTTATACCATGCTGGTTGGCGGCGCGCCACCGGAAGCAAGCGGGGGAGGTTTCGTGGCGCGATTTTGTTCAAACAAGACTCATAGCGTCGCAAAGATCGAGTAGCACAGCCACTCCTGGCTGTGTGATTTTCTGCGCGCATCCGCGACCGAGGTCTGCGTCAGGCTGCAAAATCACACAGCCAGGAGTGGCTGTGCTACACAAACGCCACCAGGCGCAGGCGGCGGTAATCGGCCCACCATTGGCCGTCACGGAAGAGTTCGGGGCGCAGGGTGTCTTCGACCTTGCGCAGGAAACTTTCGCGCTGCGCGGCGTCCAGGCCATCGAGGTAGGCCGTACAAAACATCGCGATCCAGTTTCGCAATCCGGCTTCGCCGTCGGCAAGGCCCGTGGGGCGGTCGAAGAGCGTGATGAAGCGGACCTCGAAACCATTTTCCTCGAGCAGCGCGGCGTATTCGGCGACGCTGGGGTAATACCAGGGATTCACTTCTCCCGCGGCGGACGGGCGCACCTGGCGGAGCGATTCTTCGAAGCGCCTGCTTGATGCTTGCGACGTTTCCCTTGCCGCCGAATTCGGCCACGAAGCGGCCGCCGGGAACCAGCGCGCGGCGCACTCCCTGAATCACGCGCACCGGTTCGCGAATCCAGTGAAGGACGGCGTTGGAAAACACGGCGTCGAATTTCCGCTCGAACTTCAATTCCCTTGCGTCGGCGACTTCAAATTTCAGTTTGGGGTACGCCTGGCGCGCCGCCTGAATCATTTCCGGCGACCGGTCGACGCCGACCACGCGCGCGCCGGACTCGGCGATTTGCGCGGACAGGTGGCCGGTGCCGCAACCCAGGTCCAGGATGCGTTCGCCGGGTTGCGGGGCGAGAAGTGAGACCACGTCGGAACCGTATTTCCAGACGAAATCGTGCTTGGCGTCGTACAGATTCGCGTTCCATGCAGCGGGCGCGGGCTCGGCTTGTGGCTTGACGGAGCGGGTTTCGCGTTGGATGTTTTACGGGTCCGGTGGCTCACGTGGGTTCCTTCCGCGTATCGCTTTGCGAAATTTCGGAGCCGGCGGCCGGGCGAAATGCGCCGAACGCGTATTGCACCGCGGCCAGCGCGGCGCACACGGCTGTTTCCGTGCGCAGGATGTTGGCGCCCAGGGCGGCTTCGGAAAATCCGGAAGCCGCGGCGGCGGAAAATTCCGCGAATCGGTCCAGCCGCCTTCGGGGCCGATGGCGATGGCGACGCGGGTCGGGCCGGACGGCGGCGCGGCAGATTCGGATGAGGAATGGGTCGAGGACTGAATCGCTGCGGGCTCCAGCAGATCCCGCATGGGCGTTGCGCCGGGGCGCTCCGAGAGCAGCAGGCGGACCTGCGCGTGTGCGGCAGCGAAAGCGGCGCGGGGCTTGGCGGCTTCGTCGAGATGCGGGATGCGCAGGCGGCGGGACTGCTGCGCCGATTCGGCCAGGATTTTTTTCCAGCGCTCGGCGCGTTTGGGAGCCGCGGCAATCAAGCCGTGCTCGCTGCGGTCGGCGGCGAGCGGGACAATTTCATCGACGCCGAGTTCGGTGGCTTTTTCCATGGCCCATTCCATGCGGTCGAATTTCACGATGGCCAGCAGCAGCGCGATGCGCAACGGCGCGGCGTGAACCGGAAGCCGCTCGACGAGCGAGAAACGAATCTCGTCGCGGCCCACGGATTCGGTTTCGGCGAGCCACAGCGATTCGCCATCGCTGAGTTCGTAGAGCTGCCCCGGCTCGGCGCGCAGCACGCGCGCCAGATGATGCGCCGCGTCGCCCGTGAGCGCCGCGGAACTCTCCTCAAATCCATCGACAAAGAATCGCCGCCGCATAAGCTCTTATGTTATATCAATCCGATGCGATCGCGACGCCGGCCGCCCTGCGCCCTCTGCGGAAAGTTCGCCCACGCTCTACTTCCGGCGCTATTGTCTTTGGTCTTCCCGATCCTGCTGGGCGGGCAGACGGCGCCGCGCCGGGTTGCCCCAGTACGCACCGTGATCATCGATACCGACGCCGGCAGCGACGACCTGATCGCCATCGCTTTTCTTGCTTTCTCGGCCGGATTTTCACGTGGAGGCCATCACCATCGCGAACGGAATGGCGCACGTGCCGGCCGGCGGGCGCAACGTTTTGCGGTTGCTCGAGCTTGCCGGGCGGAGGGACGTGCCGGTTTTTCTAGGCCGGGAAACGCCGCTTTCCGGAAATGTGGAATTTCCCGAGGAGTGGCGGCGCGCCTCCGACGAACTTCCGGGCGTTACGCTGCCGGATGCGCATCGCGCGGCCGAATCGCGTTCCGCCGAAGAATTTCTTTCCAAGCGCCTGGGCGACGCCGCGCGGCCCGTGCAGATTCTGGAACTGGGGCCGATGACGAATCTTGGGGCGGCTTTCCAGAGCGCGCCGCGGGCGGCGCGCGCGGTGCGGCAGATCGTGATCATGGGCGGGGCGGTCGGCGTGCCGGGAAATTTGGGCGACGGGGGCGTGTATAAGACGGATAACACGGCGTCCGAGTGGAACATGTTTATCGATCCGGTGGCGGCGAAAATTGTTTTTGGTTCGGGCGCGGCCATTCGGCTGGTGCCGCTTGACGCGACGCAGCGCGTGCCGATCGACATGGCGCTGCTGGAACAATTCCAGGCACGGGCATCGGCGCCGCTGGCGCGGTTTGTGGCGCAGGTGCTGGCGACCAACCGCGAGTTGATCCGGCAGGAATTTTATTTTGCGTGGGATCCGCTGGCCGCGGTAGTGCTGGTGAACCCGGCGGCAGCGACGTTTCGGCCTAAGGCCATCGAGATCAGCGACAAGCCGGGGGAACAGGGGCGGACGGTCGAGGTCAAAAAGGGCAGAGCGAATGCGCAGGTGGCGGTGGACGCGGATTCGTTGAGGTTTCGCGAGGTGTTTATGACGGCGCTGGGGGTTAGGTAGGACAGACACTCTTGTCTGTCCCGAGCGGCGCCAGCCGCTGGCTTTTATTCGATCGAGCAACAAAGTAGCCAGCCCAAAACCGGACAGACAAGAGTGTCTGTCCTACAACGACTTTGATGCGCTTGACCAGGGCCAATCCTTGGTTTTCTTCACTAATTTCGCAGCCACCGGATTATTTTCAATGTACGTGCGGATCCGTTCGAGTTGTGTGCCGTTGCGGACCCAATGGTCGAAGGATTCGTCCTGCCAGAAGGGCAGGCCTGTGCGATTGAGCGATTGCGTTGGCTTCGCGTGCGGTGACTCCCTTTAAGCTCTGTGTGATTCGTCGAATCGGCAGGACGGGATCGATCAGGAGATGCACGTGATTTGGCATGATGACAAATGCCTGCAGCGAATAATGACGGAGTTTCTTTTCTCCCTCTTTGGATGGCGGCCATAACGCTATCAGCGATTTGTCTGTCTTTTAGCCAGCTGGCACCCGCGGCAGCGCGGTCAAGTACGCGATCTACGTCCAGGAAATATTTGCCTGGCGGGTTGGTGGGCGCCGCGCCAGGCGCTCGATTACGCCGGCGGGCAGCGACCCGTAGAGGCGCCAGGTGACGAACATCGTGCGATCTCCGGGGTCCCAGTGCGGCAAATGCCTTGCGGAATATGTCATTATTGGTGACAAGATTGTAGCATGGGTTAGGTAGGACAGACACTCTTGTCTGTCCGGGGTTGGCGGAATTCGAGCGGTGCTCGCGCGAATTAAAAGCCAGCGGCTGGCGCCGCTGGGACAGACAAGAGTGTCTGTCCTACCCGAAAATATCCTTCACTTTTTCAAACAAAGAGGAATCGCGCTGGGCGGGGCGATTTTCGACGGGGAGCGTCGCGCCCAATTGCTCGAACAGGCGGCGCTGGTCGCGCGTCAGTTTGGTGGGGACGACTACGTGGATGTTCACGTAGAGGTCGCCTTTGCCGCCGCCGTGGGGATCGGGGAGGCCTTTGCCCTTCAGGCGCACGATTTCGCCGGTTTGCGTGCCTTCGGGAATTTTGACGGTCTCTTCCCCGTTCAGACCTTGCACGCGAATTTCGGTGCCCAGGGCGGCCTGCACGATGGAGACCGGCACGGTGCAATACAGGTCGGCGTTGCGGCGCTCGAAATACGGATGCGCTTTGACTTCGAGCACGACGTACAAATCTCCGGGAGGGCCGCCGTTTTCGCCGGGGTCGCCTTCGCCGGGGACGCGCAGGCGCGTATTGGAATCGACGCCGGGGGGAATGCGCAGGTCGATGGTCTTGCTGCGCTCGACGCGGCCCTGGCCTTTGCAGTCGGGGCAGGATTCGCGGACGATTTGTCCGGCGCCGCGGCATTCGGGGCAGGTGCGGGAGATGGTGAAGAAACCCTGCTGGTAGTGAACCTGTCCGCGGCCGCCGCACGCGGAGCAGGCGGTGACTCCGGTGCCGGCCTTTGCGCCGGTGCCGTTGCAGCTTTCGCAGAACTCCAGGCGCGGGAGGCGGATTTTCGTGTTCACGCCGGAAGCGCCCTCCTCGAAGCTCAGTTTCATGTCATAGCGCAGGTCGGCGCCGCGCTGCGAGCGGTTGCGCGCGCGGCGGCCTCCGAAAATATCCTCGAAGCCGAAGAAATCGCCGAAGATGTCCTGAAACTCGTCGAAGATTGTTTGATTGACGCCGCCATCGAAGCCGCCGCGCGAAATGCCCTGATAGCCGAAGCGGTCGTAGGCGGCGCGCTTTTGCGGATCGGAAAGGATCGAGTAGGCTTCGGTAGCCTCGCGGAATTTTTCTTCCGCTTCCTGTTTTTTCTGGGGATTGCGGTCCGGATGCCACTTCAACGCCGATTTGCGGTAGGCGGATTTGATTTCATCGGCGCTGGCGGAGCGCTCGACGCCCAGAATTTCGTAGCAGTCTCGTTTCTGGCTCATCGTCTGGTTTAGGCCGAAAGGCTTTAGTTCCCTTCTGTATTGGAATGCCGGAACACCGCCCGGATGCACGGCGACTCTTACGATCGCGGGCCGCAGAACTCGTCCGTGAAACTGATACCCGTCCTGAAACACATCCACGACAAAACCGTCGGGATATTCCGAGGATTCCACGCGCTCGATGGCCTGGTGCAAGTGCGGGTCGAACATTTTTCCGGCGGCTTCGACGCGCTGCAGGCCATGGCGCGTGAGCGAGTCCCACAATTGCTTGCGGATCAGGATGACGCCCTTGCGATATTCCTCGTAGGAAGGATCGTCGTGGCCTTGCAGGGCGCGGTCGAAGGCGTCGAGCACGGGGATCAGGTCCAGGATCAGGCGCTCGACGCCGCGGCGGCCTTCTTCGTGGCGGTCGCGCTCGGTGCGCTTCTTGAAATTTTCAAAATCGGCCTGGCGGCGGACCAGGGTCTGCAGCAATTCCTCTTTTTCGGCGCGCAGCTTGGCGAGTTCTGCGGCGATCCCCGTTTCGGTTCCCGCAGCGCGGGTCGTCGGAAACGGGATCGGCGGCGCCGCGGTTCGCCGCGGCCGTCGTCGATGGAAAAAATTCCTTCTTCTTCGCGTTTCGGTTCTGCCAAGGGCGTTAACTCCGATCCAGTGTTTCGCTGAAGGCGCGCGCGACGAATGCCACCGCCGTGATCGCGCGTTCATAGTGCATGCGCATGGGGCCGAGAACTCCCACGCGTGCCGAGGGATTGATCCTGATAGGAATACGGCGCGCTGATCAGCGCGAGATGCTCGCCGGCCGGGTCGATTCCCTGCACGCCGATCTGCACGTGCACCGGGTCGGGCGTATCGATGCATCCGGCAAGCAGAGCGATCAGTTTGTGCTTTTCCTCGATGGCGACCAGGACTTCGCGCAACTGCGCCTGGTCGGAAAATTCAGGGGCTCCGGCCATCTGCGCGGCGCCTTCGATGAAGACGCGCTGCGTGGAGCCTTGCTCGAGCATTCCCGGATCGCACAGCGCGAGGGCGTCGCGGGCGAGCAGGTCGTAGCGCTCCTGCTCCAGGGCCAGGCGGCTGAGCAAATCCGCGCGGATCGCTTCCAGCGTGCGGCCCACGTAATGGCGGTTCAGATAATCGGCGGTGCGGTCGAGGTCAGGCTGCGTAAAGGCGCGCTCGGTGCGGATAATTTTGTCGCGCGTGTTGCCGCCGGTGGAAACCAGGACGACCACGACGCGGCCATCCGGCAGCAGGACAAAGCGCACGTGCTCCAGGACGGATTTCGCGATGGGAGGCGAAACCACAATTCCCAGGCCGCGCGAAACTTCGGCGAGGATGCGTCCGGCGCGCTCGGCGATTTCCTCGGGCGTGGTGGCGGCGGCAAATTCTCCGCGAATCCAGTCTTCGTCTTCCTGGCTGAGCGTCGCTTGCGCGGCCACCTGCTGCGCGAAAAAGCGGTAGGCCGTGGCCGTGGGAACGCGTCCGGCGGAGGTGTGCGGCTGGTAGAGAAAACCGCCTTCTTCCAGGTCCGACATGACGTTGCGGATGGTCGCGGGGCTGAGCGATTGAACGTGGCGGCGCGAAATCATGCGCGAGGAAACGGGCTCGCCCGATTCAATGTAGGCGCGGACTATCGCCGCCAGAATTTGCCGGTTGCGTTCGTTATGTGGGGCAGGATGACCCATAGATCCACTACTCGCCGAATCTTAACATGCCTGAAACGATTTTATGCCGAGAAGCGGTTCTCGTCAAACTGGATGCGCGGAAGGCGCTCTAGGACAGATTTGTCGCCGCCATACAGAAACGCCCCGCCTCTGAAGAGGCGGGCTAGAGCAATTGTGAAACCCGTGCGCCATAGCAATGGGTTTTGTTCAGTCCGTGGAATACCTGTTCATCAGGTTGAAAACTCAATCCAAATCGCCGGCGTCGATTTGGGCGCGCTGCAGGCGGTCGGAATAGTCGACGTAGAGGGTTTTCCATTCGGAATAGAAATCGATGGCGGCGGTGCCTGCTTCGCGGTGGCCGTTGCCGGTGCCTTTTGTGCCGCCGAAGGGGAGCTGAATTTCCGCGCCGATGGTCGGGGCGTTTACGTAGACGATGCCGGTTTGCAGGTCGCGCATGGCGCGATAGGCCTGGTTGACGTTGCGCGTGTAGATGGACGCGGAGAGGCCGTACTTCACGTTGTTGGCGATCTCGATGGCCTCGTCGAACGAGGAGAATGGAAGGACGGCGACGACGGGGCCGAAAATTTCCTCCTGCGCGATGCGCATTCGCGGGTCGACGTCGGAGAAAATGGTGGGCTCGTGGAACCAGCCGCCGGAAAGGCCGTTGGTCTGGGCGCGGTGGCCGCCGGCGACGATTTTTGCGCCCTCGTTCTTGCCGATTTCAACGTATTTCATCACCGTCTCGAGCTGCGTTTCATTGACCACGGGGCCGACGTCGGTGCCGGGATCGAGGCCGTCGCCGATCTTGAGCGATTTCACGCGCGCGGCGAAGCGGTCGAGAAATTCCCTGTGCACTTTGGCGTGAACGGCGACGCGGCTGGCGGCGGTGCAGCGCTGGCCGCTGGTTCCGAACCCGCCCCAGACGGCGCCTTCCACGGCCAGGTCGAGATTCGCGTCGTCCATCACGATGATGATGTTCTTGCCGCCCATTTCCAGGTGGCAGGGCTTGAAAGTGGGCGCGCAGGCCTGATTCACGATGCGGCCGGTTTCGGTCGATCCCGTAAAACTTACGGCGGAAACATCGGGATGCGTCACCAGCGGCGCTCCGGCGTCGGGGCCCATGCCGTTGACGATGTTGACGACGCCGGGCGGCAAGCCCGCTTCGATCAGGATTTGCACCAGGTTGTAGGTGGAGAGCGGCGTGTCCTCGGCGGGCTTGATGACCACTGTATTGCCGCAGATCAGCGCGGGCATGATTTTCCACGACGGGATGGCCATCGGAAAATTCCAGGGCGTGATCATGCCCACGACGCCGAGCGGATCGCGCACGGACATCGCGAATTTATTGGGAAGCTCGGAGGGGACCGTCTGGCCGAAAAGGCGGCGGCCTTCTCCGGCCATGTAGTAGGTCATGTCGATGGCTTCCTGGACGTCGCCGCGCGTTTCGGACAGGGGCTTTCCCATTTCGCGGGTCATGTCGCGGGCCAGGTCTTCCTTGCGCTTCACGAGGGTTTCGGCGGCGCGATATAAAATTTCGGCGCGGCGCGGCGCGGGAAACAGGCGCCACTTGGCGAAGGCGGCCTTGGCGGCTTCGACGGCGTTGTTCACGTCCTCGTGCGTTGAGGACGGAAAAATTGCGATCAGTTCGGAAGTGTTTGCCGGGTTGCGATTTTCAAACGTGCGCCCCTGGCGAGCTTCGACCCATTCCCCGTTGATGAAATTTTTGTGGATTCTGGAAACGGCGCTTGTGGTCATCGTGCCTCCCGGGAAAATTCGAGGCCATGCAAAACGGATGGTTGCTCGCGCAATTCGCGTCAGGGCGGAAAATTTCCGCGCGGCAATTCAATGTAGCAGAGCGGTATGGAGGCGTCAAACCATGCGCGCAGAGCCTATTGCTGAGTGGTACTGGGCGCGGGAGCCGTCGCCGGGGCCGGTGAGAGGACGAAGCGGCGGGGACAGGAGCTCCCTTGCCGGCGGTGTCGGAACCCAGGCCGAGTTTTTCCAGCGTAAGTGCGTCGATTTTTCCGGTCGGGGAGATGCCGTTCTTGTCCTGGAATTTTTTCATGGCTTCGACGGTGGCGTCGTCCCATCTGCCGTTGGGCTCGCCCTGGTAGGAGCCGTCTTTTTGCAGAGCGGTCTGGATTTCCTTGATGCGATCGGCGGTCGGGGCTTTTTGGCCCTTGGGTTTGGCGGCCGTCTTCTTTCTCTTTTTCGATTTCGACGACGCGTTTTCGAGGTGGTCTGCGCCGCGGAAGGGTTGCGCGCGCCATGCAACAGATCTGGAGACGGCAGTTGCAGGAGCGCGGCACCAAGAAACTCAGCAGGATTCTTTTTCTCATTTGATGATTCGACGGTGCTCGAAGCTAGGGGCATGTGCAGTGCCGATGCCCCTACGCAGATTCCTCTGAAAGCTATTGCTCCGGAGCCGGAACCGCGCCGGCCAGGTATACGGTGTCAAATTGATCGCTGCCGGTGCGGCGCAGGACCTTGAACAAAACATCCTGTCCGGGTTTCAGGCCGGAAACGTTGCGGCGGTATTCGGCGACCGAATTGACCGGGACGTGGTTCACCTCGGTGATGACGTCGCCGCGGCCGAAACCGATGTCTTCGGCAAAGCTTGCGGGTCGACTTCGGTGACCAGCACGCCCTTCATGTTTTCGTAGCCGGCGCGCTTGGCGCGGTCCGAGCCCAGGTCTTCCAGGCGCAGGCCGAACTCGGCCGGAGTGGGGCCGTTGTCGCTACCGCCACCGGCGCCGGCGCGATCCGGGAAAATTTTGGTGCGGTCGGCGACGGTCAGCGAGGCGTCATGTTCTTTTTTGTCGCGAACATAAGTGACGCGGACGGTGCTGCCGATGGGCGTGGTGGCGATCGGATTCACCAGATCGTTTCCGTTATGAACCGGCTTGCCGTTCACGCTGGTGATGACGTCGCCCGATTGCAGGCCCGCTTTTTCGGCCGGGCTTCCGGGTTCGACGCGCTGCAGCACGATTCCGTAGGGCGCGCCGAGTTCCTTGAGCACGATGGGATTGCTGCCCTGCGCTTCGGTGAAGCTCACGCCGATGGAGCCGCGCGTCACTTTTCCGTTGGAGATAATCTGGTTATAGACGCCGATGGCGGTATTGGAAGGCAGCGCGAATCCCACGCCTTCGTTTCCGTGGCCGCCGGTAATGATGGCGGTGTTGATGCCGATTACCTGGCCGGCCATGTCCACCAGCGGGCCGCCGGAATTTCCGGGGTTGATGGCCGCGTCGGTCTGGATGAAGCGCTGGAATTGCTGGCCGACGTTTCCGCGGTCCTTGGCGCTGATGATTCCGGCGGTGACGCTGCCCTGCAGGAAGCCGAAGGGGTTGCCGATGGCCAGGGCCCAATCGCCCACCTGGACGCCGTCGGAATTGCCGAGCTTGGCGGCGGGCAAATCGCGGCCCACTTCAATTTTCAAGACGGCAAGGTCGGTTTCCTCGTCCGAGCCCACGACTTTGGCCGTGTAGGCTGTTTGTTCGCCATTGAGATAAACCTGAATTTTCGTGGCCTGATCCACCACGTGATGATTGGTCAGAATGAAGCCCTTTTTGTCGACGATCACGCCGGAGCCCAGGCTGCGCTCGGCGGTCGGACCCTGCTCGGGGAAATCGAAGAAGCGGTTGAAGAAATCCTGGAAGGGCTGCTGCTGATCGTCCTGCGGGCCCTGCGGGCCCATTTCATCGCGGTCATGCGGTTGCGCGCTGCCCTTGCCCTTGCCGTGGCCTTCGATCACTTGCGTGGTGGAGATGTTGACCACCGCGGGCTGGACCTTATTCACGATCGAAGCGAAGGCGTTGGACAACTGCACGGGGTCGGGGATGGCCAGCGGCGTGCCGCCCACGCCCGCGGCGGGATGCGAGGCACCCACGCGGCCGGAGATCACCGTGCCGATGAGCATGCCGACGGCCAGCGTCACGGTCATCAGCAGTGTCGCGACGATTTTTCGATTGCGCGCCCAGACGGCGAATTCCCGCAGTTGCATACCCATAATCGTGCACTCCTCTATGCCAAGCCTTGCGGCCCAAATTACCCGGCATTATACCACTACCGCCGATTGCGCACGCTGATCCGCGGGGCATGTATTCGAGTGAGCCAACTCTCCGGGTTGCCGGGAGCAATTCGAGGTCCCGGCGCTTTGCGCGGCTTATAATCGGGCTTTATAGCAGTCACAAGTATTATAAATTTGATTTGGCCTGGTCGGCGTCGTGAAATGGGTTGTGGGCCCGTCACCAGCATTTCGGCGTCGTGTGCGATTGGTTGTACACGGACCAGTGTTATGCGTCGTCATTCCGAACGAAGTGAGGAATCGCTCCGATGGTTTGCGCCAAACCAAGAGGGATTCCTCACTTCGTTCGGAATGACGACATGTTGGTGGAGTGGGAAGAGCGGCACTTCGGTCGGAATGACGGCATTCCTTGATGCGCAGCAAGCTGTAGAACATCGGGCTATCGGCGGGTTGCGGAATTTTCTCGGCCTGCTAAACTCGGATATCGGATCCAATTTGATCCCGTTGAAAACAAGCACGGACTCTGCAGGAGCCCGCGGAATCTCTAGGACGCAAAACTTATGACTGCACGCACAATGTACCGCAAGATCTGGGAATCGCACCTGGTCCGCGAAGCGCCGGGCGAGCCTTCGCTGATTTATATCGACCGCCACCTGGTGCATGAGGGCACTTCCCCGCAGGCGTTTGCCGGGATCAAAGCGGCCGGACGGAAAGTGCGCCGGCCGGATCTGGCGTTCGCGGTGATGGACCATTCGGTGCCGACCAAGAACCGCAATTTGCCGATCATGGACGAGGCCGCGACCGGGCAGTTTGACGCCCTGGAGCGCAATTGCCGCGAGTTCGGGATCACGCTGTTCGACATGTTCAGCCACAACCAGGGGATTGTGCACGTGATCGGGCCGGAACTGGGCATCACGCAGCCTGGGCAGACGATTGTTTGCGGCGACAGCCACACGTCCACGCACGGCGCGTTCGGCACGCTGGCCTTCGGCATCGGCACCAGCGAAGTGGAGCACGTGCTGGCCACGCAGTGCCTGTCGCAATATGAATCCAAGACCATGCACATCGTCGTCAACGGAAAGCGCGGCAAGGGCGTCTCGGCGAAAGACATCATTCTGGCCATCATCGGAAAAATCGGGATCGCGGGCGGGACCAGCCACGTGGTCGAGTATTCGGGCGAAGCCATTCGCGGGCTGTCCATGGACGGGCGCATGACGGTATGCAACATGTCCATCGAAGGCGGCGCGCGCGCCGGAATGATCGCTCCGGACGAGACGACTTTCGCGTACATGGAGGGGCGTCCTTATGTTCCGCGCGGAAAAGAGTTTCAGGAGGCCGTGGAACGCTGGAAGAGCCTGGCGACCGATCCCGGCGCTAAATTTGACGCCGCGGTGGAACTCGACGCGAACACGCTTGCGCCTCAGGTGACCTGGGGCACGAATCCGGGAATGGTTTCGGGAGTTACGGGACGCGTGCCCGATCCCGCTTCTTACCGCGATCCGGACGATCAGAAAGCGGTGGCGCGCGCGCTGGAATACATGGGGCTCAAGCCGGGAACGGCGCGTGGTGGATATTCCCGTCGACCGCGTGTTCATCGGATCGTGCACCAATTCCCGGCTGAACGATCTTCGGGCGGCGGCGCGCGTGGTGGCCGGAAAACACATTTCCAAGAATCTCAAGGGAGCGTTGGTGGTGCCCGGGTCGATGACCATCAAGGCCAAGGCCGAGGCCGAAGGACTGGACAAAATTTTCACGCGACGCGGGATTTGAATGGCGCGACGCAGGATGCAGCATGTGCATTGCGATGAATCCGGACGTGCTGCCTCCGGGCGAGCGCGCGGCGAGCACCTCGAACCGGAATTTCGAGGGGCGGCAGGGGAAGGATAGCCGGACGCATCTGGTCAGCCCGATCATGGCGGCGGCTGCGGCGATTGAAGGGCATTTCGTGGATATTCGCGAGTGGAATGTGGAAGCGCCGGAGTAACGGGCGCCATGGACCGATGTAGGGGCACGGCAATGCCGTGCCCCTACGGATGCGGCATCGCCACAGGAGAAAAAACATGCAGCCGTTTTCAACACATACTGGGATGGTTCTTCCGCTGGATCGGGTCAATGTGGATACCGACCAGATGGTGCCGAAGCAATTTCTGAAGGCGCAGACGCGGCAGGGATTCGGGCGCGTGCTGTTCTACGACTGGCGCTACCTGCCGGGGGAAAAACCGAACCCGGAATTTATTTTGAACTGGCCGCGGTATAAGGGCGCGTCGGTGATGATGGCGCGCGCAAATTTCGGGTGCGGATCGAGCCGCGAGCACGCTCCCTGGGCCGTCGCCGATTACGGGTTTCGCGTGCTGATCGCTCCGAGCTACGCCGATATTTTCTACAACAATTGTTTCAAGAACGGCATTTTGCCGGTGACGCTGCCGGAAGCGCAGATCGACGAACTATTCAAGCGCGCCGAAGCCCAGGAAGGCTATTCGCTGACCGCCGATCTGCCCAATCAGACCGTGAGCGATGCCGCGGGATTGAAATATCAAATTCGAGATCGATCCGTTCCGCAAGCACGTGCTGCTGGAAGGGCTGGACGACATCGGGCTGACGCTGAAGTACGCCGCGAACATTGACGCGTTCGAGAAGGCCAGGCATCCCGGCGCCACGATGTACGAAGCCGTGGACGCGAAGTATTTTCCGAAGCATTGATATTGCTAAAATCCGTTTGACGATTCAGTAGGACAGGCTTCAGCCTGTCCTAACTCATGCATTGATCGAATTATTTGCAGCAGCCGGGACACGCCCCATCAATTCCGCCAGCAGAATTCCCGCCAGGATCAGTCCCGCACCCGTAAGCGCGCGCGTCCCCAGTCGTTCATGCACCATGACATAGGAAGTGATGGCGGCAAATACCGGTTCGCTGGCAAGTATCAGCGCCGTATTCGTGGCCGTGGTGTGGCGCTGCGCCCAAACCAGGAGCGGATAGGCCAGCGAAGTAGTGAAAAACGCGGTGAGCAGAACGCCGGTCCACATCTGGGATGTGAAGCGGATGTGGAACGTTTCCAAGCCCAGTCACATTCAGGATGGGCACGGCCAACAAGGAAAGCGAAGCCGTCACGGCGACCTGCAGGAAACTCAATCCGGCCAGCGAGTGCGTGGCGCTGTAGCGTTCGATGAAAATAATCTGCAGCGCGTACAGAACCGCGCAGCCCATCACCAGCAGATCGCCGCGATTGAGGTCGCCGATTCCCTGGCGGGGCACGGTGAGGAAGTAGAGGCCCGCGAAAGAAGCCAATGCCCCGCCCCAGGCCCAGGCGTTTATTTTTCTGCGCCAGAAGATGGCGAGAAAAACGGGGATCAGGACCACGCTGAATCCGGTGATGAACGCGGCCTTGGAGGGCGAGGTCCGGGCGATGCCCGCCGTCTGAAAGGCGTATCCCCCGGCCATGCACAGGCCCACGATCAGGCCGGCGCGAATGTCGCCGGGCGATAATTTGCGCAGGTCCGAGCGGTAAATCCAGGCCATGGGGAGCGCGCCGAGGATGAATCGCGCGGCCAGGTAGGCGAAAACGGAAATATCGGCCAGGGCATTTTTCACGATGACGAAGGTGGCGCCCCAAAGCAGGGAGCAGGCCAGCAATGCGCAATGGGCTTTGAATCGAGTGCTCACGGGGTGCGCATCGCGGCTGACGAGGGGATGGAACCGAATTGCAAAACCGGATTGGCGCGGCGCGCGTCTCATCGATAGACTGAGTTTAGTGAGCGCGCCAGGCAAAGGCAACCTGCTTGTGGGCGGAGGAATCGCACATTGAGCTTTGTAGGACAGACACTCTTGTCTGTCCGGTTTTAGATGCAGCGACGCCGCGCATTAAAACCGGACAGACAAGAATGTCTGTCCTAACAACCGCTTTCCGGGGAAAGACCGAATTGCTGAATCTTACGAATGTGACGCTTCGCCCTCTTCGCACTGCTGGCCATGCTGCTTGCGCTGCCGATTCTGGCGGGCGCTTTCCTGCCCGCGGCGCGCGCCGACGACAAGGACAAAAAAACCAAGGAGAAAAAGGAAAAGCCCGACATCTGGGTGGAAATTCGCACGCCGCAATTCGTGGTCGATAGCGACGGCGGGGAAAGCGGCGCGCGCAAAGTGCTGCACGATTTCGACCAGTTGCGGCGCGTCATCCAGGCGACCATGCCGCGCTCGCGCTCCGGCGCCGGCCTGCCCATTCAGATCCTGGCCGCGCGCGACGCCCAGGGGTTCACCAAACTATTTCCCGAATTTCCCGCCGACAAGCACCACGAGCAGCCCAACGGCCAGTTTATTCCCGGCGCGGAAAAAATATTCATCGCCATCCGCACCAATGTTTCCGGCCACGTGCCGTACGAGGAAATTTACCGCGACTACGCGCGGCTGATCCTGAAACTCAGCTATCGCAATCTGCCTCCGTGGCTCGCGGAGGGCTTTGAAAACGTGTACTGGAAGCATGGAGCTTACGGACAAAGGCGCGCGGCTCGGGCGGCCCGATCCGGACGACCTGAGCGTGCTGTTTGAAAGCCCGCTGCTGCCGCTGGATATCGTGCTGAAGGTGGATCGCGGCTCGGCCTATCGACTCGGGCGGAGATAAACGCACCGTGTTCTACGCGGAATCGCGGGCGCTCGTGCATTTTCTGCTCGCAGATCCGCAGACGATTTCGGAGAAATCTCTGGACCGGTACGTGGAACTAGTGGAAAAAGGCGGCGACGCGGTGCA
Source organism: Terriglobia bacterium (assembly GCA_963779275.1). Classification (GTDB taxonomy): domain Bacteria; phylum Acidobacteriota; class Terriglobia; order Acidiferrales; family UBA7541; genus Palsa-360. The sequence goes on along the minus strand of CAVZXL010000006.1, from coordinate 79,569 downwards.
ATCGGCACGCCAGGCGTTCGGCGACCTGAATCAATTGCAGAGCCGGCTGGAAGGCTACGTCCGGCAGGTCAACGGGCAGCCCACCGACGTGGCCACGGCGGAAGGCGGAGACGCGGGCGGCGCGGCACGCCAGCTTTCGGCGGCTGAGCTGGACGCGCGCATCGGGGATTTTTGGGCCAACCGCGGACGCAACGATGACGCACAAGACAAATTGGAGAATGCGCTGATGGCCGATCCCTCGATCGCGCTGGCCGAGCAGAGCCTGGGATTTCTGGCGCTGCGGCGAAAACAGCTGGACGAGGCGGACAAACATTTCGCCAAGGCGCTGCAACTGGATCCGAACGACGGGCTTACGCTATTACGGGCAGGGGCTGGCGCGCTGGCGCGCGGTGGGTTTGTGGGAGTTCCGGTGGGCGCGGTGGAGGCTTTCGAGAAATCGGCGTCGCTGAATCCCGATTTCGCTCTCACCTGGAATTATCCTGGCGTCGCTGTACGCCAGCCGGCCGGAAACCTTGCGCAAGGCCCTGGCGGACGCGCAGCGGGCGGCGTCGCTGGCTCCCGGAGACACCGGCTACCAATCGCAGGTTGCGGCGATTCAGGATCGACTGGCGAGCGGCGAGGAAGCGCGCAGAGGCGCGGCTGGCGCAGCCGGCACAGTGAATCGACCGAATCTTCGGCGAACGTTGCGGGACGTGCGGCGCCAGCGCAGTTGCGGGTGCCGCGCAGGAATCGCTGGGGAATGCCGCGCCGAAATCGGCCGGCGATTTGGGGCTGCGGATCGAGCGGAAGACCGAGCCCGAAGACAAACCTGCCGCGGCGGCGGCTGCCGCGCCCGTAACGGCGGCTGCTCCTCCCCCGCCGGCGCTCTCAAACGCGGCGCCGCGCGTGTATTCCATGGTGGGCAACATCGCGGAAGTGGTCTGCGCGAGCGCGCCGCAAATTCAGATCACGCTGAAGGCGCAGACGATTGTGATGCATCTTCATGCCGACGACGTGGGGAACGTCGCGGTTACGTTCGCTGGGTTGAAGACGCCCGTGAAGAATCCGACTTGCGGGATGCTGCGGGGGCGCACGGCGCGGGTCAGTTATTTGCTGGCTTCGGGGAAAACGTGGGACGGGGAAATTCAGGCGGTGGAAATTCGGAACGAGCAGTAGGCTGCACGGCTTGAGGTAACTCGGGCAAAAACCGCGGCGTAAAAAGATTGGTTGCGAATAATCCAGTAGCACAGCCACTCCTGGCTGTTTGCTTTTTGCGACCGAATTTAGATTGGCGATGCGTGTTTTGCCCACAAAAGCACACAGCCAAGAGTGGCTGTGCTACCCATATCAGGTCGATCCGCTGGCCGAGGCGGGCTTACGGCTCCAGGCCGGCGACGCCAGCGTCGTCAGGGCGACACGGTGCAGGCCGAGATCGCGGCCTGTGGGGTCAAACCATTCTTCCAGAGTGTGCGCGCCGCCGCTGCGCCCTCCGGCTCCGATGGAAATTGCCGCGATGCCGACCGACAGCGGAATGTTGGCGTCGGTCGAGGACCGCTCCATCCGCGACCTGTTTCCCAGGCGCTTGTCGGCGGCCAGCAGCGCTTGCAGAAGAGGCGAATCGTCGGCAATTTCCCCGGACGGGCGCACGCCCAGGACGCTGATTTTCAAATCCAGCAGCGTGGCGCTGCCGGCCATGCCGCGTTCGCGGGCGGCGGACATTTCCTCATCGATTCCGGCGCGCATCGAATCGCGCAGAATCCCTTCCAGCTTGGTGAGTTCCGCTTCGGACTCCGAGCGCAAATCGACTTTCATCTGCGCGCTCATGGGAATGGAATTCACCGACGTGCCGCCCTGGATTTCGCCAATGTTGAAGCTGGTCCTGGGAGATTCGGGAACGCGGGCGGAGACGAAGCGGGAAATGCCGCGGCCCAGCGCGTGGATCGGATTGGGCACGCCGAAGTCGGACCAGCTGTGGCCGCCGGGTCCGGCGATGGTAATTTCCACGCGGCGCGAGGCCAGCGCGGCGTTGGTGACGTATTCGGTGGCGGAGCCGTCCAGGGCGATGACGTATTTGAGATTTTTTTTGTAGGCGTCGACCAGGGCGCGAATTCCGCGAAGGTTCCCTTCCCCTTCTTCTCCCACGTCGGCGACGAATAATATGGTTTTGTTGGTCTTGATCTTGGCGTCGCGAAACGCCCTGGCCAGGGCGACCAGCGCGGCCAGGCCCGTGCCGTTGTCCGAGATTCCCGGCGCGAGCAAACGGCCGCCTTCGCGCTTCACGCGCACGTCGGTGCCCGGGGGAAAGACGGTGTCCATGTGCGCGGTGAGCATGACGATTTCGGGCGAAGTTCCCGGGAATTCGCCGATGACGTTGCCGGTGGAATCGACGCTGACGCGCAGGCCGGCGCGCGGCGAGCAGGGTCTTCATGTAGGCGGCGCGAGCCGCTTCCTGGAACGGCGGAGCGGGAATTTCCGTGATGCGAATCTGTTCCTCGGTGATGGCCGGAACGTCGGCGCGCAGAATGTCCAGCACGTGCGCGACGCGAGGATCTTCCTGCGCCGGCGCCGCCGAGGTCTTTCGCGCGAAATTCTGCAGAAACGAAGTCAATGCGATCCCAACTGTGAAAAATAGAAGAATGCGCTTCACGGCCCACTCAGCCGCGGCGTTCGCAACTCCGTTTGCCGCGGGCCTGCCAGTGTCCACCATTCCGCCGCGCGGGTCAATCGTTCAATCTCACGTTTGAAGCTGACGCAGTTTCCTTGGTTCGGCTTGCGTAGGACAGACACTCTTGTCTGTCCGGTTTCGATTTCGTCGCCCGCGTCCGACGGCAGGTCTGCTTGCAAACCGGATTCAGACCGGCAAGAGCTGTCGCAAATCGAATCCGTGCGCGGTGAAACCGCGATCGCTAGCTGCTCTCGGAGACAGCTTTTAGTTTATCGGGGAGAAGGCTGCCTGCATAGGGCGAAGAGTTCTTCATCGGTCAATATGGCGGAGGCGAGTTTTGCGGCGTCGAGGACGCGCTGCGCGATTTCGTCGCTGGGGGGAATGCCGTGGCGGCCCATCCAGTGCAGGACGTTGGATTTGCCGCTCATCGGGCCGACTTCGATAATTTGTTCCAGGCCGAACAGCGATGCGGGGACGCCGCTGTAGACGCGCGTCGGCCAGGGCGGCGTCGCCCATGCGCTGCGCCTTGATCAAGGCCGCGGCGTGCACGCCGGTGGCGGTGCGAAAAGCGTCGCGGCCCACGACGGGATAGTTCGGGGGAATGACGGTGTGCGTGGCGCGCGCGACGGTTTCGGAAAATTGCCGCAGCTTCGAGAGATCGCGGTCGATCATGCCCAGCAGCTGCATATTGACCAGCATCAATTCGGTGGGCGTGTTGCCGACGCGCTCGCCGAGGGAATTGGCCACGGACTGAATCTGGTCGGCGCCGGCGGCAATCGCGGCGAAGGAATTGGCGATGGCCAGGCCGCGGTCGCAATGGCCGTGCCAATCGACGCGGATGGATGCGCCGGAGGGAGCGACGATTTTTTCGCGCGCGAATTTCACCAGGTTGTAGGCGCCCATGGGAGTGGCGTGGCCCACGGTATCGCACAGCACGATGGCTTGCGCGCCGCAGCGGATGGCCGCCGAGTACAGCGCCTCGACGGTGGCGGCGTCGGTGCGCGTGGTGTCCTCGGTTACGTACATCACCGGCAGATCCCTGCGCGACGCCGAAGCGCACGGCGTTTTCGGTGGTGCGCAGCAGGAAATCGACCGACCAACCCTCGACCAGGCGGCGGATGGGGCTGGAGCCGAGAAACATTCCCACTTCGACGGCAATTCCCGCGCGCTGGGAAATTTTGGCGACGGGGCGGATATCGTCTTCGACGGTGCGCGCCGCGCAGTTCGGGCGAATCTTCATGCGCGAGCGAGGCGATTTCCACGGCCAGCGCCTCGGCGTCGGCATAGGCGCGCGGGCCGGCGGCCGGCAAGCCGATGTTGGCGCTTTCGATTCCCAGATCTTCCATCAGATGCAGAATTTCAATTTTTTCGGCGATCGTGGGGTTGTGAACGGAGGGATTTTGCAGGCCGTCGCGCAGGGTCTCGTCATCCAGGGTGATCTTGCGGCCGGGCGGGAAAAGAAAATCTCCCGCCGTGTTCCAGTCGTAGATCAGGCCGTCGTCCGTTCATGGAGTCCTGCAACAGCGGCTAATATTCCGCAACGTGAGAACTGTGCGGCAATTGTTTCGGGTCGGGCTTGTACAGGGTCTTGCAGAATTCGCAGCGGTAAATTTCGGCATCCTTGCCGATGCGCGCTTCCACGTCCTTGGGATAATCGTACCAGCGCTTGAGATGTCCGCCGCAGAGTTTTCCCTTGGCGTCTTTTTCGTCGCAGGAGCGCTGCTTCGGTTTGCGCACCTTGAGCTTCGCTTCCTGCGGCGCGGCTTCGACGGGCGCGGGGAGCGCCGCAGCCGCGGGCGGCGCGGGCGGCGGAGCGGCAGGCGCCGTGCCTTGCGGTGCTGTTTCCTCAGCCATGATCGAGTTCCCCTCTCCGGTTAGTGCTAGGCGATCTCTTGGCGTATCTTACTCGAACCATTCCCGCGGAACCAAGAAAGACTTCGTCGCGACGACGCATAAGATATGCTATTGGCCCGCCGCCGGAACAAGCGTCTTCCTTCCCGTGATTGCTCTGCCTGCGATGGTTCGTATTCCACCGTCTAGCCATGCACAAGGCCTTGCGGGGGCATGGTGGGGCCGGATTTGGAGCGGTCGCGCATTGCCAGCAGCGCGGGGATGTCGCCGGGGTTAGTTTTCCGCGGCCGACTTCCATCAGCGTCCCTACCATTTTTCGGACCATGTAGCGGAGGAACGATTTTCCGCGGACGACGTAGACCCATTCCTCGTCCGATGACGGTCATCGATGCTTGCTCCGCGCACCGCAACAGTTCGGAGCGAAAAATGGTGCGCGTGGTGATGCGCTCGCGGTCGTCTTCTTCGGATCCGGTGGATGCGGCGAACGTGGTGAAATCGTGCTCGCCCTCAAATTGGCGCGCGGCTTCGGCCATGGCCGCGAAATCCAGCGGGCTGGAATCCTGGTGAACGTATCGCCAGATGAAAGGCGGAACGATGCGGCCGCGAAAAATCCGGTAGCGATAGGTCTTGGCCGTCGCGTTCCAGCGGGAGTGAAAGTCGGGCGCGGCCTCGTCCGAGGCGATCACGCGAATCGACGGCGGCAGCAGCGCGTTGCAGGCGCGCTGAAAATCCTCGGGGCACAAAGGCGATTCGGTCTTGAAATTCGCGACTTGCCCGGCGGCGTGCACGCCGGCGTCGGTGCGGCCCGCGCCGTGGATGGAGGATCTGGGCTCCTGCGTCAGCTTTTCCAGCACGTGCGGCCAGCGTGCCCTGAACGGTGGTCTGGCCGGGCTGGATTTGCCAGCCGCTGAAATCGGTGCCGTCGTAGGCGAGCGTGAGTTTGATGTTGCGCATTGTGGTGTCCGGGGATTATCGCATGAGAGCGGCGGGGGCTGAGAAACGAATTCCAAGCGGGATGGAGATTAAGATCAGGGATTGGAACGGGCGAAGCGGCTGCCGGGCTTTATGGCTACGCCGCCGTTGTGGCAGAGGGGGCAGTCGGAGGCTTCGTAGCTTTCGATTTTGAGGTCGATGAGGGCTTCGGTGCGGACGGGCAATTCGATCGAGCCGCCGCTGCGGTCGATGAGCGCGCCGGCGGCGACCACGCGGGCGCCGGCTTCCTCGAGGACGCGGATGGTTTCGCACGTGGAGCCGCCGGTGGTCCAGACGTCTTCGATGACCAGGACGTGTTCGTCGGGCTCGACGCGAAATCCGCGGCGCAAGGTCAGCTGGCCGGTGGCGTCGCGCTCGACAAAAATCGCGCGGACGGGCTTGCCGTGGGAGTCCGGAGGAATGGCGCGGGCCACTTCATGGCCCAGGATGACTCCGCCCAGCGCGGGCGAAGCGACGCAATCGACGCGCAGGTCCATGAATTCGGCGGCCAGGGCGCGGCCCAACTGCTCGGCGTATTTGGGATACTGCAGGACCAGCGCGCACTGCACGTAGGTGCCGCTGTGCAGGCCGGAAGTCAGCTCGAAATGTCCCTGGCGGATGGCGCCTACCGATTCCAGGATTTGGGTAATGGCGTCTGGCCTCATGGCGGGCCAAGACTATCGGCCCACTAAACGAATGTCAAGGATGGAGGCGCAGGGGCGGGGGCGCGGGGAAATGTGCATGGACATCGATCTTGCCAATCTCGCACCGTCCGCCGCGGCGGCCGGGCGCTGGCATCGCAGACCACTGAATCCAAGCGCACACGCGAGATTGCCGGCCCGGCTGAATCCGAGGCGGGCTCTTGACCTGCGGGGGTTTCTCGCGTCCAATACGGGAGCGCGCCGGCGAGCCGGCCGGGTGAGCAACGGCGAAACCATGAGTTATGTGCAGGTTAATGGGCGTGATGTGACTTGCACTCGCCGGACGCACTGCTGAGGCCGGAAAACCGCCGCGGGCGCGGGGAAAATAGTTGAAACAATTCGGCCCCGGCGGACGTTTAAATCTCTTAGCTCTCTTACGCCATCACATCGCCGAATCAAATATACTGAATTTCTGGACGGAGAGGAAAACTTACCATGATCGGAAGTCTCTGTCGTGTGCCGCTTGCCGCATGCCTGGCAATACTTATTGGTCCTGGCGCCTGTTTCCCCGGCGCTGGCCCAGCAGCAGACCGGACCGGCGCCGCCGGCGCAGCCCAATGCGCAGGCGACGGGCCGCACCATCCAGGTATCGAATCAGAACTATACCCAGGGCAAGCGGCTGTTCCCGCACATCTTCGCGCCCTATGTTCCCACGCCGGTTCCGGAGCCTGTGCTGGTGAATTCGCCGAGCCTCGAGCAGATGATCAAGGACGGCAAGCTCACCATCAGCCTGCAGGAGGCGATCGACCTGGCGCTGCAGAATAACCTGGACATCTCCATCCAGCGGTACGCTCCCTGGCTGGCCGAGGCCAATATTCTGCGCACGCTGAGCGGCGCGCGCCGGCGGCGGAACCATTTCCGGCTCTGGGCAATATCCCTGCGCATGAATTTCGACCCGCAGGTCACCTCCACCTTCAGCCTGGATTCGCGATCCATCCCCGTGAATAACCCGATTACCGCGGGAGTTGGCGGAAGCGCCTCGGTGGGAACCTTTTCCACGCTGGGCACGCATGCAGCCATCGGCGATCTGACCTATAGCCAGGGGTTTCACACGGGCACGGCTTTTTCCGCAACGTTTCAACAACACGCGCACTTCCACGACGAGCGTTAGCGGGCTTTTTCGATCCCGTCGTGCAGTCCAACTTCATCTTCGTGGGCAGCCAGCAACTGCTGAACGGGTTTGGATTGCTGGCCAATGAACATTTCATCCGCATCGCAAAGCTGAATAAGAACATCGCCGACCAGACCTTTCAGCAGCAGGTGATCACCTCGATCACGGCAGTGGCGAAACGCGTATTGGGAACTGGTATTTGCGCGCGGCAACGTGGACGTGGCCAATCAGGAAATCGAACTGGCGAACAAGACTTACAGCGACAACAAGAAGCAGGTCGATGTCGGCACGCTGGCGCCGCTGGAAATCGTCCAGGCCGAAGCGCAGGTCGCCACCGCGAACCAGGCTCTGATCGTCGCCCAGACCACCGTGCTGCAGGACCAGCTCACGCTGTTGAACCTGATTTCCAAGGATCCGAACTCTCCGGCCCTGCGCGACGTGGAAATTATCCCTACCGATACGGCCAACGAGGCTCCGCCCGAAGTCGAAAAGATTCCGCTGGAAGATCTGGTGAAGGAAGCGGTCACCAAGCGGCCCGACGTTTTGCAGTCGGGGATCGCGCTCAAGGGAGACGACATCAACGTGCGCGTCACGAAGAATGCGCTGCTCCCGGTTCTGACTCTTTCCGGCGAATATGCGACGGAAGGGCTTGCAGGCAATCGCACGCCTACCTGCACTCCTACTCCGTGCACGCCTGCCGCCACCGATCGTGACCGGACTGGCATCGTCGCTCGGGCGACATGTTTACCGGCGTGTATCCGGAATACAACGCGCAGATCAGCCTGACGATTCCAATCCGCAATCGCGCGGCGCAGGCCAACAACGTCACGGCGCTCTTGAACGAACGGCATGGACGAAGCGCGGTACCGGCAAATCGTGAATAATGCCGCCATCGACGTGCACAACGCGCAAATCATTCTGGAGCAGGCGCGCGTCACGCTGGCCGCAGCCAGCCAGACGCGCGACCTCGATCAGCAGACGCTCGACGCGGAGCAGAAAAAATATCAGGTGGGCGCTTCCACCCTGTTCAATATCGTGTCCGACCAGAACACGCTGGCGGCCGCGAAGTCGGCGGAAGTTCGCGCGCGCGTCAACCTTGCCGAGGGCAAAGTCAATTTTGACCGCGCCATGGCGCGCACGCTGGAGGTCTACAACATCACGATCGCCGACGCCAAGGCCGGGAAAACTCCGAAAGACACGCTGATTCCGGGCACGGCGTCCAACGGACAACTTGTCGTCAATCCCGGCAAGCAGGCGGATGAAGTTTTGCTGCTTTCCAACCAGCCTGCGGGCGCGGGGAACGGGCAGTAAGTACGCAGGTGGTAGGCGGCAGGCGTAGCCGTGCCCCTGCGGCCGCAAATGCTGCACGCGGCCTTCACTGCAACATTTCCCTGCATCGACTTTTTCGCTCCGATTGCAGATTTCTTGCTTCTTCGTCCGCTGAACTTTCTTGTTCTGCCTGCGTGCTTCGCCTAGAATCAGATCGCAGTCGTGGCGCGATTCCCTTTTATCGAGTCTCGACGCGCAGCCTGCTGACGCATGTCCTCCCAACGCGAAGAAACGACCGCGGCGCACCGATGCCGGCCAACCGGCCGAGCGGCGGGGCGAATTCACCACCGTTTCCAATCATCCCGTGCGGCGCTTGTACACGCCGGAAGATCTTGTCCGGATGGGATCCCGCTCGCGATTTGGGTCTTGCCCGGCGAGCCCCCGTACACGCGCGGCATTCATCCGTCGATGTACCGCAGCCGGCTGTGGACGATGCGTCAATTCGCGGGGTTTGGGTCGGCGGAAGATACCAACCAGAGATTTCGCTATCTGCTTTCGCAAGGGCAGACGGGACTTTCCGTCGCGTTCGATCTGCCCACGCTGATGGGCTATGACTCGGACCACGCGCTGGCCGAGGGCGAAGTGGGAAAATGCGGCGTGGCCATCAGTTCGCTGGCGGACATGGAATTGCTCTTCGACCGGATTCCGCTGGGCGGCGTTTCCACGTCCATGACCATCAATTCCCCGGCCGCGATCATTTGGGCGATGTATCTGGCGGTGGCCGAAAAGCAGGGCGTGGATTGGGCAAGCCTCAACGGGACGCTGCAAAACGACATCCTGAAGGAATACATCGCGCAGAAGGAATACATCTATCCGCCGAAGCCGTCGATGCGGCTGGTGATCGACACGTTTGAATTCGGCGCGCGGCACACGCCGAAATTCAATGCGATTTCGATCAGCGGGTATCACATTCGCGAGGCCGGGTCGACCGCGATTCAGGAGTTGGCGTTCACGCTGCGCGACGGGATCGAGTATGTGGAGTGGGGATCGCACGCGGGCTCGACGTCGACGAATTCGCGCCGCGGCTTTCGTTTTTCTTCAATGCGCACAACGATTTCTTCGAGGAGATCGCCAAGTACCGCGCCGCGCGGCGCATCTGGCACCAGGTGATGACCGAGCGGTTCGGGGCGAAATCTGCCGCGCTCGTGGGCGCTGCGATTCCATGCGCAGACCGCGGGGTGCTCGCTCACCGCGCAGCAGCCGTACAACAACGTGGTGCGCACGGCGCTGCAGGCGCTGGCCGCGGTGATGGGCGGGGCGCAGTCCCTGCACACCAATTCGCTGGACGAAGCCTGGGCGCTGCCCACCGAATTTGCGGCGACGCTTGCGCTGCGCACGCAGCAGATCCTGGCGCATGAAAGCGGCGTCACGAGCGTCGCCGATCCGCTCGGCGGGTCGTATTTTCTGGAAACGCTGACCAACGAAGTCGAAGCGGGCGCCTTGGAGTACATCCGGAAGATCGACGCCATGGGCGGGATGATTCCGGCGATCGAGCGCGGATATCCGCAGCGGGAAATCGCCGACGCGTCCTATCGCTACCAGATGGCCGTGGACCGCAAGGAAAAGATCATTGTCGGAGTGAATGAATTCACCGGCGAAGAGAAACCACTTGAGACTTTGCAGATCGACGAATCGGTGCGGCGGAGCCAAGTCCGAGCGATTGCGGAAATCTGCGCGCCGAACGTTCCGCAGATGCGGTGGAGCCGCAGCCTTGCGGCGCTGCGCAAAGCCGCGGAAGGGACCGAGAACCTGATGCCGCTGATTTACGACGCGGTGAAGGCGTATGCGACGCTGGGGGAAATTTGCGCCGCGCTGCAGGAGGTGTTTGGGACGCATGAGGAGGCGGCGGTGACGTAGCTCCTGTCGAGGATTCTTGAATGAACGCGCGACGCAGTCTATTGTTGAACAGGAAACGGTCGAACACAGAGGGCACAGAGAAATGCCTGAGAAGAGGATTCGGGTGCTGATTGCCAAGCCGGGGCTGGACGGGCATGACCGGGGGGCGAAGATTATTGCGCGGGCGCTGCGCGATGCGGGAATGGAAGTGATCTATACGGGGCTGCGGCAGACTCCGGAGATGATTGCTTCGGCGGCGCTGCAGGAGGATGTCGACGTGATCGGACTGTCGATTCTTTCGGGCGCGCACAATACGCTCGCGCCGCAACTGATGAATCTGCTGCGCGAAAAAGGGATGGACGACGTGACGGTGCTGCTGGGCGGCACGATTCCCGCGGCGGATATTCCGGCACTGAAGAAGGCCGGCATCGCGGAGATTTTTCTTCCGGGAACATCCACGCAGGATATCGTCGATTTTGTTCGGAAGAGCGCGGCGGCAGAAGTCCCAATAAACAGCGTTTTCACCACGCCAAGTGAATTGATTTCCAGCGCTGAGACGAATTCGAAAATCGCCGGTGACTGGAATTTTAGTGGCGCAGGCTTCAGCCTGTGCGCGTTCGTTCCAAGCACGATCGATTGTGCCGGGCACAAAAACCCACAGGCTGAAGCCTGTGCCACCTAACTTACGAATATGCTTGCACTACCGAACCACGTTTCCGTCGGCGTCGCGGATTTCCACGGCGCCCAGGTCGAGTTTCAGGAGTTGCGGCTCGATCTTGGCGCGGTCGCCGACGCAGATCAGGATCATCTGGTCGGGGTGCAGATATTTTTTGGCGGCCGCCTGGGCGTCGTCCGACGGTCACGGCGTTCAGTCGGTCCGGCAATTTCGCGAAATAATCGGACGGCAGGTTGTACATGAAGATTTCGGAAAGAGCGCCGGCGGCGCCGAAACTCGATTCAAACATGCCGGGCAAGGAACGCGACTGCGAATCCTTGGCCAGGCTCAGTTCCGCAGGCGGTCATCGGCGTGTCAATCATGCGGTGGAGTTCCTTCAGAATTTCCGAAACGGCGGGGCCGGTGGCATCGGTGCGGATGCCGCCGCCGGTCAGAAAATATCCGAGCGAACGGCGGTAGATGAAGAAAGAACTTGCGCCGTAGGTGTAGCCGTGCTCCTCGCGCAGATTCAGATTGATGCGGCTGGAAAACAGGCCGCCGAGTTCGGAGTTCATCACTTCCATCGCCGGGATAATCGGGAGTGTTGCGCGCGACGCCCATTTGTTCCAGGCGAACCATGGTCTGCTGCGCGCCGGGGCGGTCGACAATCACGATCTTCGCCGTTGTCGGCTGGATATCGCCATTGGAACCGGGCGGGATGTCGCCCGGTTTCCAGGCGGAAAATTTGCTTTCGGCCAGCGCTTTGAGCTTGATCGATGGGAATATCTCCGGCCACGACCAGGGCCGCGTTGTTCGGAACGTAGTTGGTCTTCCAGAAATTCACCAGATCGTCCCGCGTCATCGCCTTGATGGACGCTTCGTTTCCATTGTTGTCGTATCCGAATGGTGATTTGGGGCCGAACAGCGCGGCAACTCCCGTGCGAACCACGATTACGTTCGGATCGCTGCGGTCGTCGGCGAAGGCCGCCAGGCGCGAGGCGCGGCGCCGCTCGATTTCCTCGGGCGGAAATGTGGGATGCAGGACGACGTCGGCCATCAGGTCGAGCGCGCCGGAAAAGTTTTTGGTGAGCGAGCTGATTCCGACATTGGACCCGTCCATGCTCGAGCCGGAAGAAAGCGATGTGCCCAGCAGAGCGGCTTCATCGGCGATCTGCGTGGCGTTGCGCGTCGCGGTTCCCTGCTGCAGCATGTTTGCCGTGAAGCTGGCCAGGCCGGGCTTGTCCACCGGATTGGCGGAACTGCCGGTCGTGAACACGAGATTCGCGGCCACCACGGGCAGGTTGGGACGGTAGTTGTACATCACGGTCAATCCATTCGAGAGCTTGAAAATTTCAGGGACCGGCAATTTCACGGCGCGCGCGGCGGACCGCTTCCGGAGCGGACGCGCGCCAGGGGGCATCCACGTTCACCGCTTCCCCGCCGGTGCTTTTTCCTTTTGCTAGAGTCTTCGGAGTGGGGACATCGGGGCCCAGGTCCGGCTTGCCGGGAATTCCGTAGACGACGACGCGCGCGGTGGGCTTCAGTTGCGTTTGGGCGAACGTGCGGATCGACGCGATGCTGGCCTTCTGGTAGCGCGCCACGTCCTCGGCGAAGTAGCCCGGATTCCCGAGGTAGTGATTGTATTCATTCAAGCGGTCGGCGACGCCGCCGAAACCGCCGAGGCGTTCGAGGCCCTGGATCATGCGCGTCTCGACGCCATTGCGCGCGCGTTCGAGTTCCGCCGCGGTGGGGCCGTCCTTGCGGAAAGCGGCGAGTTCCTCGTCAATCGCTTTTTCCATTTCCTGGGCGGTGTGTCCGGGGCGCGCGGTGACCTCGATTTCAAACATCGAGCCGAGGATCAGCGAATTCTGCGAGGCGCTCACGTCCAGCGCGATCTGCTTTTCGTAGACGAGTTTCTTGTACAGGCGGCTGGATTTGCCGCCGCCCAGAATGTCCGAGGCCAGATCGGCGTCGGCGTCACCGGGCTTGAAAATGGGAGACGTGAGCCAGGCCATGTAGACGCGCGGCAATTCCACCTGATCGTGGATCACCATGCGGCGCTCGGCGGTGATGGGCGGCGTGACGGCGGCGATTTTCGGAACGGGAGCGCCGCGCTTGAGCGGGCCGAAATATTTTTCGACGAGTTGCTTTGCTTGCGCCGGATCGAAATCGCCGACGATCGCGAGGCTGGCGTTGTTCGGCGCGTAGTAGAGCTTGAAGAAATTGCGCACGTCCTCGAGTTTCGCGGCCTGGATGTCGGCGTGCGAGCCCATCACGTCCGCGTAATACGGGATGGCCCTTGGGATAGAGTTCGTGGAAGACGGATTCCTCGACGATGCCGTAGGGGGTGTTCTCGATGCTCTGGCGGCGCTCGTTGCGCACCACGTCCTGCTGGTTGGTCAGGCTGGCCTGATCGAGTTTGTCGGGCAGATAGCCCATGCGGTCGGATTCGAGCCACAGAGCGAGTTCCAACTGGTTCGAGGGAAGCGTCTCGAAATAATTGGTGCGGTCGAAATCGGTGGTGCCGTTGATGTCGGAGGCGCCCGCCGCTTCCAGATACTTGATGTGATCATTGCCGGGAACGTGCTTGGAGCCCTCGAACATCATGTGCTCGAACAGGTGCGCGAATCCTGTGCGGCCCGGGAGTTCGTTCGCCGGGCCGACGTGATACCAGATGTTCGTTGAGACCAGCGGCAGGCGATGGTCCTCGGAGAGAATTACGACCAGGCCGTTCGGGAGCGTGTATTTCTCGAATTTAATCGTGGGCAGGCCCTCCATGGGCGCGGCGGCGGGCGATTCGGTCTTCGCGGGCGCTTTTTTCGGCGGCGTTTTCTTTTCGGTGGTTTGTCCGGAGACGGACACGGCCGCGACGGCGGCCGAAAGACCCATGAGCAACAAGCGGCTGAAAAAGGCGCAAGTCATTCCTGTTCTCCTTCGCGATTCCCTACCCCGTATGAGACGCAGGAAGCGCTGGATAAGGCTTCCTGAATCCTCGAAAGACTATACGATAAGTTCTGGAACGATTCCGGCAGGAAATCCGGTCGAGGTTCGATTCTTGGCCGGCGGGGGCCTAAATACCAATAAGATTGTCATTCCGAGGCATGATTCTTGCCGAGGAATGCCTCTTTCTTTTAATCTAAACCGAAGAGAGATTCCTGGCCCGCAGGAGCGGGTTCGGAATGACGTTTGAACAGCGTTGTGCCGAAACATGGAGGACGGCATATACGCATTTGTATTCATGCGCCTGCACATCTGCTGGAATTCAGCTTATACTGTCGCTTCGCCGTTTGATGGGATGCCGCGAATAATTTTTCAAGGAGCCGCACTTGACGAGTTCCGTTCTGGAAACCAAGATCAAACGCAACTCGCCGGACTTCGAGAAGAATACGCGCCGCATGATCGATCTGGTCGCGGAGATCAAGAATCAGGAAACCGGGATTCACCAGGGCGGCGGCGCCAAAGCCATCGAATCGCAGCACAAAAAGGGCCGCCTGACCGCGCGCGAACGCATCGCCAAGCTGATCGATCCGCACACTTCGTTTTTTGAACTGGGAATTTACGCCGCGCACGAAATGTACGAGGAATGGGGCGGCGCCCCGGCGGCGGGCACGATTACCGGCCTCGCGAGGATCTGCGGGCGGCTGGTGATGATCATCGCCAACGACGCCACGGTGAAAGCCGGTGCGTTCTTCCCTCTTACGGCGAAAAAAGTCATTCGCGCGCAGAATATTTCCATCGACAATCATATTCCCACGATTTACCTGGTCGATTCGGCGGGCGTGTTTCTGCCGCTGCAGGAAGACGTGTTTCCGGACACCGACGATTTCGGGCGCGTGTTTCGCAACAACGCCGTCATGAGCGCGATGGGCATTCCGCAAATCACCGCGATCATGGGGATGTGCGTCGCGGGCGGCGCGTACCTGCCGGTGATGTGCGACAAAATTCTGATGACCGAGGGTTCCGGGCTGTTTCTCGCGGGGCCGGCGCTGGTGCAGGCCGCGATCGGCCAGAAAGTTTCGGCCGAGGAGCTGGGCGGCGCGAAAATGCACGCGGAAATCAGCGGCACGGTCGATTTTCGCGAGCCGGACGACGACTCCTGCCTGGAACGCATTCGCGCGCTGGTCGACAAGATGGGCCATCCTGCTCGCCGCGCGATTCGATTACAAGGATTCCGAGAATCCTGCGTTTCCGCCGGAGGATATTTACGGAATATTTTCGTCCGATCCGGCCAAGCAATACGACATGCACGAAATCATCGCGCGCATCGTGGACGGCAGCAAGTTTGAGGAGTACCGCGCGGAATACGGCAAGACCGTGCTGTGCGGCTACGCGCGCATCGGCGGCTGGGCCGTGGGGATCGTCGCCAACAATAAGAAGCATGTGCCGACCATCGACGCGGCGACCGGAGAGCGGCGCATCGAGTTTGGCGGCGTGATTTACACCGAATCGGCGGAAAAAGCGGCGCGGTTCATCCTGGACTGCAACCAGAATCTGGTGCCGCTGATTTTTCTGCATGACGTGAACGGGTTCATGGTCGGCAAGGAAGCGGAGTGGAGCGGAATTATCCGCGCCGGCGCGAAAATGGTGAACGCGGTATCGAACAGCGTGGTGCCGAAAATCGCGGTGATCTGCGGCGGAAGCTTTCGGCGCGGGAAACTACGCCATGTGCGGCAAAGCCTACGACCCGCGATTCCTGTTCGCCTGGCCGACGGCGCGATTTGCCGTGATGAGCGGCGACGCGGCGGCCTCCACGCTGGTCGAAATCAAGATCAAGCAACTGGAGCGCGCAGGCAAGAAGCTTTCCGACGCGGAGCGAAAAGAACTGTACGAATCCACGCGTGCCACGTACGAGCACCAGACCGACCCGCGCTATGCCGCGGCCCGCCTGTGGGTGGACGCCATTATCGATCCGGCGCAAACGCGGGAGGCGCTGATCTGGGCGCTGGAAGCGGCAGCGCTGAATCCTGAAGTCAAAGAATTCAAAACAGGCGTTCTTGCAAACTTAATGATCAACTCTCGATTGAAAAGGACCTCATTTGCCTGAGCGACGTAACGCTCATCGAATGCCCGCGAGACGCGTGGCAAGGACTTGCCGAAATTATTCCCACGGAAGAAAAGGTGAATTATCTGCTGGCGCTTGCCGGCAGCGGGATTCAAGCATATCGACGCCGTCAGTTTTGTTTCGCCGAAACACGTGAAGCAAATGGCCGACAGCGAAGACGTGATGCGCGGATTCATGGCCGGACTGCCCGCGGACAAGGCGCCGCCGGAAATCATCGGCATCGTGGTGAACGAGCAAGGGATGCAGCGGGCGCTGGCGACGCCGGGCGTGACGACGCTCGGATATCCCTATTCCATTTCCGCGTATTTTCGGCGCGCCAATGCCAACATGAGCCGCGGCGAATCCCGCGCCGTTGTCGAAGCATTTAAGAAAGGCCACGAAGGCTTCCGGCCACGGATTGGTGATTTATATTTCCATGGCGTTCGGCAATCCTTATGAAGAGCCGTGGGGACCGGAAATTGTCGAAGATGCCTTGGTGTGGCTGAAGGATATCGGCGTGCGAACCGTTTCCCTGGCCGATACCGTGGGCAACGCCACGCCCGAACAAGTGGGCGAGTTGTATAGTGCGGTGAAGCAGGCGTGGCCGGGGTCGAGATCGGCGTGCATCTGCACGGCCATCCCGCGGAGGCCGCGGAAAAAGTTTTGGCGGCGTACCAGGCGGGTTGCCGGCGATTTGATGGCGCGCTGACCGGACTCGGCGGCTGCCCGTTTGCGGGAGACGCGCTGGTCGGGAAATATCGCGACGGAGACGATTGTTTCGGCGCTGACCGCGCTCGGAGTGGATGCCGGGATTCGCATGGAGTCGCTGGGCGCGGCCGTGGCCATGACCGAGGAGATTCGCGCGAAGTACGCGCACGGGCCGAAGGAGCAAGTGCAGTAGGACGGGCTTTCAGCCTGTCGGGTTTGATTTTGGTCTTCGCTTCGGGATTTAAATTAAAAGCAGACAGGCTGAAGCCTGTCCTACTTGAAATGCCTTCCACGCTCCAACTCGAATTTTCCGGCGAGATCGCTACGGTCACGCTGAACCGGCCGGATAAGCGCAACGCCATTTCCGCCGCGATGATCGCGGACCTGCTGGCCGCGTTTGCCGAGGCCGAGGCGAATCCTGCGCGCATCGTGATCCTGACCGGAGCGGGCAAGGCATTTTGCGCGGGGATGGATCTGGACGCGCTGAAAGCCCTCGCGAAGCAATCGCCTACCGAGCATCTGGAAGATTCGCGGCGCACGGCGCGGCTCTACCGGCGAATCTGGAGTTTTCCGAAGCCTACGATTGCCGCCGTCAACGGGGCGGCCGTCGCCGGGGGATGCGGCCTGGCGACGCTGTGCGATTTCACGATCGCCGCGCCGGAAGCGAAATTCGGATACCCGGAAGTGCGCATCGGATTCATTCCTGCGATTGTGTCCGTGTTTCTGACGCGGCAAATCGGGCGAGAAGCACGCGCGCGACCTGCTGCTGACGGGCAGGATCGTCGATGCCGCCGAGGCGCTGAGCTCTCGGCCTGGTCAACGAAATCGCTCCCGCGGCGGAACTGATGGACGCGGCGCTCCGGATCGCCAGGGACCTGCTCGCGTGCAGCCCGCTGAGCCTGCTCAAGACGAAAAAACTGCTGCGCGATTGCGCCGCGCCGGAACTGGACCGTGAACTGGATCTGGCCATCGCGGAAAGCGCGCAAATGCGCTCGACGGACGATTTCCGCGAAGGGCTGGCGGCTTTTCTGGAAAAACGCGCGCCCCACTGGAAAGCCAAGTAGCCGCAATGCCCGCCTGTCCGGCGCGCGCCGCCGTTCTGCTACAATTCCCTTCCCGATGAGCAAAACTTTCGACACTCTGGTTCGCGTGCGCTACGCCGAAACCGACAAGATGGGCGTGGTCTACTACGGCAATTACTACATTTATTTTGAGATTGGGCGCGTGGAATACATGCGCAACCTGGGGATCGATTACAAGCGCATGGAAATCGAGGACGACAGCATGATCGTGGTCGCCGAATCCAAGTGCCGTTACCGGCGGCCGGCGCGGTATGACGATCTGCTGCGCGTTCGCACGCGCGTGATTGAGGTGAAGCGGCGGACGATTCATTTCGGGTATGAAATTCTGCGGATGAAACGGGCGAGTTGCTGGCGAGCGGAGAAACCATTCACGTGGTCTGCGGGAGCAACGGCAAGCCCAAGGCGCTGGCGGAGAAGTACCGGAGCATTCTGGACAGCAAAGCGGGACAAGCCGAGTAGCACAGGCTTCTGCCTGTGGGTTTGGTCGCACGAGGTCGAACATACCCGCAATCACCCCCACAGGCTGAAGCCATGCACCGGAGGCCGCTCCACCGTCCACTTTTCGTGTCATTCCGAGCGGCGGTTCTCTGCCCGAGGAATCTCTCTGCGATTTAAAATTGAAGGAGATTCCTCACCCGCAGGAGCGGGTTCGGAATGACAACGTGCCTCGTGGAAGGAAACGTTACCCAAGCGCCTGAAACAAAAATAATCCCAATTTTAGACCGGCGGGAAACGCGAACGGGGCGAGTTCCAGCGAGTAGTGGCCGCAGGGAAGGACCATCGTCTCGAGGCGAATTCCCTTTCTTCCGCAGGGTGCGAAACATTTCGTCGGTAAATTCAAACCAGAAGGTCGGATCGTAGCGGCCGCTGATCATCAGCAGGCGCT
Organism: Terriglobia bacterium; assembly: GCA_963779275.1. Lineage (GTDB taxonomy): Bacteria > Acidobacteriota > Terriglobia > Acidiferrales > UBA7541 > Palsa-360. Next base: position 60,753 of record CAVZXL010000006.1, on the reverse strand, counting down.
GCCCGGAATCGCGCAGGCGGTCCATGTAGGGTACGGGGCTGATGGGCGTCCACCAGCGGCGGAGTTCGTCTTCGGTGACGTGAGTGCGCAGGCCTTCCCACACGTGCATGGTGGTCATGCCCGTGCGGACGGCGTCCGAAAAATACGTGGAGACGTGCAGAAATCCTCCGGCGCGCACGGCGGGATCGTGCGCCATGCGTGATTGAGCCGACGGCCGAGCCGATGCTGGTGCCCACAAGGCCGAGGCGCGTGTATCCCTGCTGCTCCAGCCAGCGCAGGCAGCGGCGCGTGTCCGTGATGGCCTGGCGCGTGGCCTGCAGCGTGAGGCCGATGTTCGAGCCCACCAGTTGATCCGCGCGCTCGTGCCCGGGAGCGACGCGGCGATCGTGATACGGCAGCGAAAGGCGCAGAACCGAAATGCCCAGCTTGTTCAGCCAGCGGCAAAGATTCACCTGCCCTTCCCACTTCGCATTCCAGTTGGGCAAGCAGGACGACGGCCGGACCCGTGGCGCGCGCGCGGAAAAATCGCGCGTGCACCAGATTATTTTTCGGCCATGGCGAAACGATCTGGCTGGTGAAGGTGAGCACGCGGCCGCCGGAGCCGCCGTTTTCGGGAGGATGCAGGACGTAGTCGCCGGCGGGTGTGGCGGCGAACCATTCGTCGCTGTGCGCCAGTGTATTTTCGACCCAGGCGTTCAGGAAGCCGCGCGGGTCGGGTTCGTCGGCGCGGCCGCCGATATGTTCCAGGCCCCAGGCGAAGGGAAACACGCGCCGGTTGTCGTCCATGGTCCACCGGGCATGCTCGTAATGGCGAATCTTTTGTTCCAGCCAGGACATATTCTGTAGAAATTCAATATAAGAGGCGGGGGGATGGGTGTCAAACCAGCCTGAGTAGGACAGACACTCTTGTCTGTCCGGTTTTGATTTTCGTCCCGCGCGCGCAAAACCGGACAGACAAGAGTGTCTGTCCTACAAAGGCCAATCCCTGTTGCCTGATTGCTTCACGCGAGCCATGGCGAGCATTGTCGCGGCGTTTCGTCTATGGCACATTCAGCAGGTGATCCCTCTTGGTGTGTTTTTGCTCGGCCTGGTCGATCGGGAGTTTTCTGAACGTCTGCATTCTGCGGATTCCCGCGGATAAATCGATCGTTCTGCCCGCGTCGAGCTGCCCGAAATGCGGCAAAGGGATCGCGCCGTACGACAATATTCCGGTGCTCAGCTGGCTGATCCTGCGCGGAAAATGCCGCAACTGCAAAACGAAGATTTCGGCCATGTATCCCGGCGGTGGAATTGCTCACCGGGCTGCTGTTTCTGGCGTGCTACTTCGTGTTTGGCGTTACGGTGGATGCGTTGAAGTGGCAGGTGTTCTCCGCGCTGCTCGTGGTGCTGACCATCACGGACGTGCGCGAACGCATTCTGCCGGACGAAGTGAATTTATTCGGCTTCGGCGCCGGGCCTGCTCTTCACCCTGATCACCAAGCCGTTTGACGGAACCGCGCTGTGGCTGGCCAATCGCTGGTTTGAATTTCCTCCCCCGGATAGAGTCCTTGTCATTCGCCGATGGCTGCCTGGGGGCGCTCGCCGGAAGCGGACTGCTTTGGCTGGTGGCCGAAGGGTATTTCCGGCTGCGCGGGCGCGAAGGCATGGGCCTGGGCGACGTGAAAATGATGGCGGCAGTGGGCGCATTTCTGGGACTGAAGCGTACGATGATGACGGTGCTGGCCGGGTCGCTGCTGGGCAGCGTCATCGGTATCCTTTTGATCGCGCTCACGAAGAAGGGGCGCGATTACGAGCTGCCGTTTGGTACATTTCTTGGAGCGGGGGCGCTGCTGGTTCTGTTTTTCGGGACGCCCGCGCTGCACTGGTATCAATCGCTTCTGGCGGTGAAATAAATCGTGGAAATCGGAATTCTAGCCGCGTCGGCTGCGCCGGGCCTGGGAATGCTCGGGATATTGTCCGGCGTTTTGTTCGTGATCATTCTCGCCGGAGGAGTGCTGGCGGTGTTCGCGGCGCGGCGGATGTACCGCGGCGGCTCCAAGAACGCCGATTCCCTTTCCGCGTCCACGCCGCGCACCGACAATCCCACCGCGTTCGTGACCGCTTCGATGCAGGCGGTAATCCAGAAATTAAAAGAACAGGAAAAAGAACTCGAGGCCCTGCACAAGGCCGAGCGCGAACGCGCCAAGCAAACCGAGCGGCTCAGCGAAGCCGTGACGCGCAACATGCCCGCCGGATTGCTGCTGGTCAACTCCGCCGGACTGGTCACCAGCGCGAATCCCGCCGCCGAACTGGCGCTGGGCGTCAAGGCGCTGGTCTTACCGTCGCTACAATGAAGTGCTGGGAGCCGACTCGCGCCTGACGCAACTGATTGCCGGGTGCCTGGCGCAGGGGCGGACGTTCCGCCGCGAAGAAGTGGAATACATCACGCCGTCGCACGAATTGCGGCAACTGGGCGTCACGATTTCGCCGATCCTGGGCGACGACACCGAAGTCACCGGCGCGATTTGCCTGTTGAGCGACCTTACCGAACTTGCCGCGCTGCAAAAACAGATTCAGATGAAGGAAAATCTGGCCGCGCTCGGCGAGCTTTCCGCCGGCATCGCGCACGAATTCAAGAACGCGCTGGCCACGATTTCCGGCTACGCGCAGATGATCCGCAGCGAGGCCGAATCCGGAACGGAATTGCGCGAGCACGGCGACAAAATCCTGCAGCAGACGCGCGCCCTGACGCACGTGGTAACCGAATTCCTGAAATTCGCCCGCCCGCTGCAACTGGCCGACGAACAAGTCGAACTGCGGCCCATGATCGACCGGGTGCTGGCCGAAGTCGCGGAAACCGTGCCGGGAGTTCCGATCACGGCCATGGGAGAGTTCGCGCAGGTTTCGGGCGACGACGCGCTGCTCTATCAGGCGCTGTTGAACCTTGCGCGCAACGCCGCCGAGGCCGTTTCCGAAAATCCCGGCGGGAGGCCGCGTGATTATCCGGGGCGACGTCGACCATTCCGGGACGCTGCAGGGCCAGCGAATCTCGATTTCCGATAACGGGCCGGGGATTCCGCCCGAGGCCATGAGCAAGATTTTTGTGCCTTTTTACACCACCAAAACCAACGGCACGGGGCTTGGGCCTTGCCGTGGTGCAAAAGATCCTGGTACAGCATGGGGGCACGATCGAAGCGCGCAACCAGGCCGAAGGCGGGGCCGAATTCATCGTATGGTTACCCTTTGTACGCGAGGCCGTCAGGGTGATTGATTCGGCCGACGCGCGCATCTAAAATAGGGTCGCAGGGTAATAGTTCCGCCGGATTCTCTCCGAAAGGCGGCCAAAGACTATGAATACAAAGGCATTTATTTTCGCGGCACTGGCAAGCGCACTGGTGTGCTTCCCGCGGCCTGAGCGCCCGCACGCCCCAGGATAGCGTCGCCGACGCCGCACGCAAGGCGCAGGCCGAGAAGAAGACCGCGCCGAAACCCAAGATGGTCATCGACAACGACAATCTGGGCAGCCTGAACGGAACCATAAACGTCGTCGGGCAGGAACCCGCCCCGGCCGCCGGATCAGGCCAAACCCGCCGCGGATCAAACAGCGAAAGCCGAAAAACCGGTGGTGAAGGACGAAGCCTACTGGCGCAAACAATTCGCCGACGCCAACAAGTAACTCGCGGCCGATTCCAAGGAACTCGACATCCTGCAGCGCGAGTACAACTTGAAACAGCAGCAGTATTACAGCGACCCGAACACGGCGATGAAGGAACAGTTCGACCGCAAGGATCTGACCGACACCAAGCAAAATATCGACGACAAGACCGCGGCTGTGGCCAAGGACAAGCAGGATCTCTCGGACCTGGAAGACGCGCTGCGCCAGGCGGGCGGCGATGCCGGGTTGGGCGCGGCAGCCATAGGCGATCCTTCCCTGCTGCCGATTTTCATCCGGGACAATTCGATTGCGGTCATGCGCTTTTTCGTGGCGCCGGCGTCTCGCCAGCGGTTTTCTGCTTCCACAACGAAAATCTAAACCCGCCGGCGAGACGCCGGCCCCACGAAATGCACCGCGATCTCCGCACTTTCGCGCATTGTTTCACAACTCCAAATTGTTCACTCACCCGCCCGATAGCGAACTCCGCACACGGCTTCGCGGCCGTCCGCTGCACGCGCTGAAATCATGGTAGAAGTTATTTGATGGAACCCCTTCTTCTTGTAGAAGACAAACATGAACTGCGCGCCATGCTGCGCAAGGCGCTGGAGCGCGCCGGGCACACGGTGGACGAAGCGCCGGACGGATCCTCGGCGGTGGCCAAGGTCAAGGCGCGGCGGTATCTTCTGGTGCTCACCGATTTGAAATTGCCCGGATGCTCCGGCCTGGACGTGCTGCGCGAAACCAAGGCGGCCGATCCCACCATTCCCGTCATTCTGATCACCGCCTACGGTTCGGTGGAAGAGGCCGTGACGGCCATGAAGGAAGGCGCGTACGACTTCATTCAGAAGCCCGTGGACCTGGAGCACTTGAATCTGCTGGTCGCGCGGGCCACCGAGCAGCAGGAACTGCAGCGCGAAAATCTTTTGCTGCGCGAGGAATACACCGAGCGATACGGTTTTCCGCGCATCGTGGGCGAGCACAAGTCCATGCAGGAGGCCACGCACCAGGTGCAGCGCGTGGCGGCCACCGATTCCACCGTGCTGCTGCTGGGACAGAGCGGCACGGGCAAGGAACTTTTCGCGCGCGCCATTCACCATCTTTCTCCCCGGCGGCAGCATCCTTTCGTGGCGCTGAATTGCGCGGCGATTCCCGAGGGTCTGGTCGAGAACGAACTGTTCGGCCACGAGCGCGGCGCGTACACAGGCGCCGGTTCGCGCAAGGTCGGGAAAGATGGAACTGGCCAATCGCGGCACGATTTTCCTGGATGAAATCGCGGAACTGCCGCATGCCGACGCAGGCAAAACTGTTGCGCGTGCTGGAAGAACGAAGTTTCGAGCGCGTCGGCGGAACGCAACTGGTGGATATCGACGTGCGCATCCTGGCGGCCACGAACAAGGACTTGCGCGAAGCCGTGGCGGCAAAAACGTTTCGCGAGGATTTGTATTTCCGCATCGCCGCCGTGCCCATCACGATTCCTCCGCTCAGCGAGCGCGGCGACGACGTGCTGACGCTCGCCGAACATTTTCTGGACCGCTTTCGCCGGGAATTTCGCAAACCGAATTTGAAATTCGCGGCCGGAGCCAGCGCGGCCCTGCGCAGCTACGCCTGGCCGGGAAACGTCCGCGAACTGCAAAACACGATTGAACGCGCCGCCATCCTCTCGGATACCGACACGATCGACGCGCAGGACCTGCAACTCCCCGCCCCGCGCCCTCCCGATGGGCACATGCCCGACGGGATGCTGGGCGATTCGTTCGATTGGGGCGGCACGCTGCAGGAAGTCGCCACGCGCGCGGTGGACCATGTCGAGCGGTTCAAGATCGAATCGGCGCTGAAGGCCTGCAAGTGGAACAAGACGCGCGCGGCGGAACAGTTGGGAGTTTCCTACAAAACGCTGCTGAATAAGATTCGGTTGCTGGGGCTGGAGAATTAGATTTCGGGACGCTCGCGCCCTTCTGCCGTCATGCCGAACCGGAAGGCGCCGGAATCAAAAGTCGCCGGCTTCAGCCTGTCGGGTTTCAGCTCGCTGATGTGACCACTCAAATACTTTGCAGATTGACAGCTTGTCCTACTTGCGCCCCGTATGCAGCGTCACGATTCCGCCTGTCCAGCGATTGAATTGAACATCCGAAAATCCCGCGCGTTGAAATTCCCGCTGCAATGATTCCGGAGACGGAAATTTGCTCACCGATCTCGGCAAATACGAGTAGGCCGAGGCGTTGCCGGAAATCCAACCCCCCAGGCGCGGCAGGACATTGCGGAAATAGAAGCGGTAGAGCGCGCCGAAGATTTTTCCGCGAGGCTCGGCAAATTCCAGAATCGCGACCGCGCCGCCGGGCTTGAGCACGCGGTGAATTTCCTGCAGGCCGCGCTCATAGTTCGCCAGGTTGCGGAAACCGAACGCGCAGGAGACCAGATCGAAACTTGCGTCGTCGAACGGCAGCGCCAGCGCGTCGGCTTCGACGAATTCCACGTTCTGCGCCCGACGCCGAGGCCTTGGCGCGGGCGCGAACCAGCATTTCCGGCACAAAATCGGAGCCGGTGATTTGCGCGCCTTGCGGCGCTTGCTTGCGAAACGCAAAGGCAAGGTCGCCGGTGCCGCAGCAAAGGTCGAGAACGCGCGCTTGCGGATCGCGCAGGATCGCGCTGAATTGCTTTGCGACGCGGCGGCGCCACATTTTATCGATGTCGAGCGATAGAAGATGATTCAGCAGGTCGTATCGCGGAGCGATGCGGCCGAACATTTCGCGGACGTGCGCGGCGGCCTCGCGCTCGTCGCTGACGCCCTCGGGGCGGGTTCCGGGGAGGCCGCGCTGGATGCCGGCGTCATTGCGCGCGGCCCGCGCGGCGCCGCATTGCGAATTGCGGGGCGGCGCATTCGCGCAATATGCGCAGAAGATTTTCCGGGAAAACCTCGACGCCGCAGCGGACTTTGCCGATCCGTTCGGGCAGGACGAAACGCAGGCGGCCGGCGCGCGTTTTCTTGTCGGCTTGCATGGCGTGCGGCCAGGCGCGCAGGGCGGCACGGCAGGCCACGCGGGCAGCGGGCCGACCGAGCGAGTCAATCGCACCACGCGTTCCGCATCACGCGCCGAAAACATGCCTTCGGCCACGGCCAGTTTTGCGGCGGCGATCATGCCCCAGCCCACGGCTTCGCCGTGCAGATATTTGCGGTAGCGCGTCACGCTTTCCAGGGCGTGGGCGAACGTATGGCCGTAATTCAGAATCTCGCGCAAGCCGGATTCGTGTTCGTCCTCGGAAACGACGCGCGCTTTTTGCGCGACGGAGCGCTCGATCACAAATTGCAGGGCGGCGGGATCGCGGCGCAACAGATTCTCCATCTTTCGTTCCAGAAATTGAAACAGCTTTACGTCGCCGATCACGCCGTATTTGATAATTTCATAAATTCCGGAGCGGAATTCGCGCGCGGGAAGCGTGGCGAGCAGCTCCGGATCGGCCAGGACGGCTTGCGGCGGGTAAAACGCGCCGACCAGGTTCTTCCCTTCCGGAAGATTAACGCCCGTCTTTCCGCCGAAGCGCGCTATCGACCTGCGCGACCACGGTCGTGGGGATATGGATCAGGCCGATGCCGCGCGCGTAACTTGCCGCGACGTATCCGGCAACGTCGCCGACGACTCCGCCGCCCACGGCGACGACCAGCGCGCGGCGGTCGGCTCCGGCGCGGACCAGATCGCGGCAGGCGCGCTCCACGGTGGAGAGATTTTTCGCCGTTTCGGCATCGTCCATCAAAATCGTTTTTCGGCGGGCGGCGCCCAGGATTTTTTCCATGCGCGCGCCACAGTGGCGCCAGACGCGCGGCGAGGAAATCACGAACACGGCGTTTTCCCCTCCAAGCTTGGCAACGTCACGCGCGGCAATTGGCCAAGCGCGCCTCGGCCGACGAGTACGTCGTACTTCCCTTTTGCCGCTCGCACATTGATTTTTTTCATTTGGGTCGCATTAATCGCGAATTAAAAATGTAACACAGTTGACGCGGCGGGCCGACGGAAAACTAGGGTTGTTCGATTGATGCGAGCGAGGCGATGCCTTTGTAGGACAGACACTCTTGTCTGTCCGGTTTTGGTTTCGTCGGGGCGCCAATTAAAACCGGACAGACAAGAGTGTCTGTCTGCTACAATCGCCCCCGGCGAACTGGGCCGCCGTCCAATCTAGTTTCGGTACGATAACTGTTCTTTGCGGTATGCTGGTCGTGGAGTTTTCTTGAAAATTATTTTATCGGCGCTGGCGTCTGGCGATCGCCTGGACGGTCGCTCTGGCGTTCATCGCGCGCACGTACGGGCTGCACTCGGGGCCGGGAATCTGGGCCGGGGTGTTCGGCCTGCCGGGCGTGGTGATCGCGAACTGGATGCAGGCGTCGCTGCTGCACCGGTTTAATACCACGCTCGGTTACGCCCTCATGTTCGTGGTGAATTGGATTTTTTACTGCAGTGTGATTCTGGGGTTGTTTCGGTGAAGCGCAGCATTTTGTAAGACAGGCTTCAGCCTGTCGTTTTTTTCGCGGACATAACCGAAACCCGACAGGCTGAAGCCTGTCCTACTTGAACTTCTTCTCCAGTTCAGGAACCGTTGCAATCAGCACGTGGCCGGTGACCGCCAGCGTGCGCGGATCGACTTTATCGAGCGTGTCCTTGGTGTTGTGCCAGTACTCCATCACCGGGCTCTCGAAATCGATGATGTCGGTGGACGGGACGTCGCGCTGCAGGAACGGGATGTGATCGTCCTCGATGGCGTTCATGCTGTTGTCGAAAATTTTGCCGTATCCCAGGCGCGCGGCGGTGGACCAGACCAATTCGGTCAGCCAGGGCGTGGAATTCGATTCGCGGCGGAAGAGCGGATTGGTGGGGCCGACCATGTCCACCAGGATCAGAGCCTTCACGCGATGCAGTTCGCCGGATAAGCGCGAGCCGCGCAGCCATTTCTCCGCTGCCGTAGGTGTGGTCGGGATCCGACCCAATTGAAATTGAAGGCTTCCTCGCCGTCGAAGAAAGACCAGCCAGACGGCCACGCCGTTTTTGCGCGCGCAGAGCAAACGCGCCAGTTCGAGCAAAACGCCCGTGCTCGATCCGCCGTCATTTGCGCCGACAAAATTATCGAGGCGCTTGGAATCGTAGTGCGAGGCGTAGATGACGATGTTCGGGCTGGTGGACGGCGCCTTGGCCACGATGTTTTTCATGGCCACGTCGCCGACGGGGTGTCGGCGTGAAAATCCTGCTCTTCCACGGCGCAGCCGAAGCTTTTTAGTTGCCCGATGATGTAAGCCTGCGCGCGGCGAATGCCTTCGGTGCCGGCCGAGTGCGGGCCGATGGCCACGAGCTGCTCGACGTGCTTGTAGGCGCGCGCGCCGTCAAATCCCCCGGTGGTGTCGGCGGGCGGAGCGGGCGGAAAGGCAGGGCCGGCGGCGCAGCCGAGGCGCCCTGCGCCGCATCGGTCGACGGGCGAGGAATGCCCGCAGGCGGCGAGAAATAAAATCGCCGCGATTACCACGCCGAGGCTCGCTCGAACTTTTCGCATATCGCGTTAGCGCGCCCCCTGATTGGCGACGGCCGCCTGCTTGGCTTTATTGCGCACCACCATGGCCGCGACGCCGATCCCGACGAAATAGAGGACGACCATGGGCGCCATGAATACCAGCATGGTGGTGGCGTCCGGCGTGGGCGTGACGATCGCGGCGATGACCGCGATGATCAGGATGGCGTAGCGCAGATTCTTCCACAGGAATTTCGGCGTCACGATATTGAACAGCGCCAGAAAGAAAATCAGCACGGGCAATTCAAAAATCACGCCCAGGCCGAGCAGCACGATAAAAATAAAATCGAAATACTCGTTGATGCTGATCAGCGGCTTGAACGGGCCCTGAAAGCTGGTCAGGAAATCCAGCATGTACGGCAGCATGATGAAGTAGCCGAACGAAATGCCCGCCAGGAACAAAAAGAGGGAGGAAAAAATAAACGTGGTCACGGCCTTGCGTTCGTGCTTGTACAGGCCGGGCGCGATAAACAGCCATACCTGGTACAAAACGTATGGCGCGGCCAGCACGACTCCGATGTAAATTCCGAACGTGATGATGATGTTGATGAGTCCGGCCGGGCTGGTATAGATCAGCTTGTCGTCCAGATGCTGCCGGCGCAGCGCCTCCTGCATGGGGCGCGAAATGAAGCCGATCACTTTTTGCGAGACGCTGACGCCGATGAAGGCGCCGATGGCGATGGCCGCCGCCGAATTGATCAGGCGCTTGCGCAGATCGACCAGGTGCTCGAAAAACGACATCTTGCCGCCCGGCTCCTGCTCGGGCGCGATGGTGGACGGGTCAGACTGCGGTGTGGTCATCAGAGGGTTTCTCGTCCGGAGCGGTCACGGCGTGCTGCGGCGTTTCGGGAGCGGTTTCCGGAGTTGGACGCGGTGCTGCGCGCCTCCGGGCAAGACGTGCCCCAATTCCTGCATGGCCGGGGCGCCGCGCTCCACGGCGCCTTCCGGAGCGCGGACCGGAGCTGGCAACGCGGCGGGCTGCGCGGCGCGCGCCGCGGCGGCAGCCTCTTCCTCGCGAATGCGGGTCTGGCGCTCCAGTTCCCGCACTTCGTCTTCCAGGGCATACCGGAAATCGTTGGTCATTTTGCGGAATTCCGCGGTCGCCTTGCCCAACATGCGCGCCAATTCCGGCAGCTTCTGGGGCCCGAAAATCACCAGGGCAATGACGAAAAGGACGACCAGATGCGGAAAGCTTAACATGGGCAGTACTCTATGCCTTTTTGGTTCAAACTCGGATAGTTTCAGCGATCCTGCAGAAAAATCCACGGAACCGCCCTCGTTCTCAGGCTGGTGATGCTCAGGTGGAATCATAGTGGACAGCCGCAGGGGGTGTCAATTCAGGCTCTATGCTATACTATCGGGAATTGTGGTATGGCACGGGAAAGCGAGGACGAGATGCAGGGTGAGAGGCGTGGAGCGCTGCTCGTCGTAACGGTTTTGGTCGTCTCCGCGGTGCTGGGCGGGATTTATGGCCCTCGGTCCGCGCAACGTCCTCGGACGTCAATACGCTGGAGGACTCGGTAAAGTCCTTCACGCGCGTGCTTTCCGTGGTCCAGAAGAATTACGCCACGCCGGTGGACCCCGACCATGCGCTGTATTCGGGCGCGATCCCCGGAATGCTGCGCGTGCTTGACCCGCACTCCAGTTTCTTCGATCCCCGCGCCTACGCCAACCTGCGCGAAGACCAGCGCGGCCGCTATTACGGCGTGGGCATGACCATCGTTCCCAAGGATACTTTCACCTATGTGCTCGCGCCCATGCCGGGCGCGCCCGCGTTTCGCGCCGGGATTCGTCCGGGAGACAAAATTTTTGCGGTGGACGGCAAGAGCGCCGAAGGCCTGAGCACCTCGGAAGTCGCCGACATGCTGAAAGGGCCCCAAAGGCACGGTGGTCCATATCACCATGCAGCGCGTGGGATATGACGACAACCTGAATTTCACGGTGACGCGCGACGAAATTCCCAAGCGCTCGGTGGATATTGCGTTTCCTGCTGAAGCCGGACATCGGCTACATCAAGCTTTCCGGATTTAATGAGACCACCGACCCCGAGCTTTCCGAGGCGCTCAAGCAACTGGATGCGACCAAGCTCGACGGGCTGGTGCTGGACTTGCGCGGAAATCCCGGCGGCCTGTTGAATGAAGCCGTGGCGGTTTCCGACATGTTCCTGGACAAGAACCAGCTGATCGTCTCGCACCACGGGCGCGCGTCGCAGGAACGCCGCTATTATGCCGTGCGCGGCAATCGCGGCGTGACCGTGCCGCTGGTCGTGATCGTTAACGGCGGATCGGCCTCGGCTTCGGAAATCGTTACGGGCGCGATCCAGGATCACGATCGCGGGCTGGTCGTCGGCGAGCAGAGTTTCGGCAAGGGCCTGGTGCAGACCGTGTCCGGCCTGAGCGAGAACACGGGCCTGGCGCTGACCACGGCGCGGTATTACACGCCCAGCGGCCGCCTGATCCAGCGCGATTACAAAGACACTTCCCTGTACGACTATCTCTACAACCACAAGAATCCCGCGCCCACCGAAGTGAAGCTGACCGATAGCGGGCGCCAGGTTACCGGCGGCGGCGGGATCACGCCGGACGTGCCGGTCGAGCCCGCCAAGCTCGATCCGTTCCAGGAATCGCTGCTGCGCCGCAACGTGTTCTTCGCCTACCAGGGCGGCGTCGGCGGATTCACCACCTATTTCCTGGGATCGAAGCCGGAAGTGACCAAGGATTTTGTGGCCGATGACAACGTGATGAAGACCTTCACGAAATATCTGAACAAGGAAAAGATTCCCTACACGGACGGCGACATTGCCGACAATCTTTCCTGGATCAAGCGCGAGATCAAGAAAGAAGCGTTCATTTCCGTGTTCGGCCTGACCGAAGGCTACAAGGTCGACCTGGAAGACGACGCGCAACTCCAGAAGGCCCTCGAATCTCTGCCGCAGGCGCGCGCTCTGTACGACAATGCGCGCAAGATTATCGCGCAGCGCTCCGGCGGGACCGGCGTGCAGCAGCAGTAGATTTCCGCAACTCAATCTAACTTCCTTGAATCTTTCGGCGCGGTGCGTTTGGAATCCGCGCCGCGCCCTGCTAAAATCTCAACCACAGTTTTGGGGGCTTAGTTCAGCGGGAGAATAGTTCGTTCGCAACGAACAGACACGGGTTCGATTCCCGTAGCCTCCACCAAGATTTCCAAGTAGCACAGCCACTCCTGGCTGTGTGATTTTCGTACTCGCAGTTACACCGGGATTATACGCTGTGTGCACGATCCGACAAACCAGCACAGCCAGGAGTGGCTGTGCTACTTGGGCGTGTATAATCACTCGCTGCCGATTCCATGAAAAACGATTCTCCACGACCGAACAATTCTTCGGCATGCCGGATTCCTGTTCCTGGCGCTCATTCTGCTCTGCGCGGATGCGGCGGCTCGCGCCGGGACGCCGAAGTCGAAGCCGCATGCCGAGCCGCATTCGGTTACGGTTTCCTGGACGCCCGGGCCGGCTTCGCGCGTGGCGGGCTACAACGTGTTCCGCGATTCCCTGCCCGGGCCGGTCGCCGTGAAGCTGAATCCAAAGCCGCTGACCGAGACCCAATTCCAGGATACGACCGTGGAAGCCGGACGAACCTACGCCTACTGTGTGACCTCGATGGATGCGCGTGGGCATGAAAGCGGCCCCTCGGATCGCGTGGTGGCCCATGTTCCCGAGCCCGAATCTCCTTCTGTTTGTAACGAAACTATTCCACCTCTTCCGGTCCGGTTCCTGATGCCCCGGAAACACACCTGTACTTCAGGAAACTGGCTGCCGGACGGGGACATCACGGTAAAATATGTAGATGCCTGTACGCCTGATCGCGCTGGATATCGACGGCACACTGCTGGACGACCACTCGCGGCTGCCCGAGAGCAACCGGCGGGCCGTGGCGGAGGCCTCCGCGCGCGGGATTGAAATCGCGCTGGTGACCGGGCGGCGGTATGACTTCGCCATGCCCATCGCAAGGCAATTTCCCTGCCCTCTGACCATGATCGTGAACAACGGCGCGCTGGTGAAATCGAGCGCGGGAGAAACACAGATGTTGCGCGTGCTGCCGCGAGCCGTGGCGCGGCGCGTGCTGGACGCGACTTCCGAATACCGGGAAATGCCCTCGGTCTGCTTTGACCGGCCGCGCGAAAACCAGCTGATTTTTGAACGCATCGACTGGGACGATCCCCTGCGCGGCCCCTATTTCGCGCGCAACCGCGAATTCATCTCCCAGATGTCTCCGCTGGCAGACTGCCTTACCGAGGACCCGATCCAAATCATGTTCACCGGATCGGTGGAGCGGGCCAAGACCGTGGAATCGCTGCTCTCCGGGTCACCGTTTTCTTCCGAATTTTCGCTCGCCGCGACCATTTACCAGAATCGCGATTTTGGAATGGTGGACGTGATTCCTCCGGGCTGCTCGAAGGGGTCGACGCTGGCCGAGTGGGTGCGGCGGCGGGGATGGTCGCGCGAGGACGTCATGGCCATCGGCGACAACCACAACGATCTCGAAATGCTGCACTACGCGGGGCTTCCCGTGGTCATGGGCAATAGCGTGCCGGAACTGAAATCGCTGGGCTGGCGCGAGACGCTCACCAACGGCGAAGGCGGCGTGGCCGCGGCGATCGAGGCCTACGCGCTGGGAGCGGTGTGACGTGAGCCGGATTCCAAACACGATTTTCGGCCGGATGGGCTGTCGCTCGCCCTTGCGCTGCTTGCGTCGCTGGCGCCGGACGCGCGCGCCGAATACGCGGTCCTGCAGTCCGGCCAGCGCATTCACATCACGGGGTACGAGCAACTGGGCGGCACCGTCCGGCTGACGATGGCCGGAGGAACGCTGGAAATTCCCGCGGAAGCGCTGGTGCGGATCGACCCGGAAGATACTTTTCTGCCGGTGAAAGTGAAACCGCTCGACATTCCCTACGCCGATTTTGTCGCGGCCTCGGCGCGCGCGCACGGCGTGGCTCCGGAACTGGTCGCCAGCGTGATTGCCGTCGAATCCAATTTCAATCCCAACGCGGTTTCCTGGAAATCGGCGCGCGGATTGATGCAATTGAGGCCGGAAACGGCGGCGCGCTTCGGCGTCACCAACGTGTTCGATCCCGCGCAAAATATCGACGCCGGCACGCGTTACCTGAAGGAATTGCTGCTGCGCTTCAACGGCGACCTGGCGCTCGCTCTGGCCGCCTACAATGCGGGGCCCGAACGCGTCACCCAATTCGGCGCCGCTCCTCCCTACCGCGAGACGCAAAATTATATCCGCCGCGTAACCGAAAAATACCGCCGCTCGGCAGGCGGGCCGCTCCATCCGATTGTTTCGCTGCAATAGCCTGATCCGTGAGAAAGATCGAGTGACGCGATTGGCTCCGCTGAGAACCTGCGCAATACGTTCTACGCTCTCCACAAACACCGATCCGTCATTCCGAACGCCGCGTCCTGCCGGCTGATTTGCGAATCTGCTACGTGGGAACGTCGTACGAAACGCCCGCACAAAGAATCGAGCGGATTTCGCAGGAGCAGGACACCGAATGACGGCGATTGATCAGAAGTCGCACTGTCTGATTACTGCGCCGGCGGAGGAGTCGTCGCGGGCGGAGGCGTGCCGTCGGTTGGAGGAGTTGTTAGCGGAGGCGTCGTTCCGGGCGGAACCACTCCTGGCGCACCCGGATTCAGCGGAGTCGCCGCCGGGATGCCCGCCCCCTGCAAATTCGGATTCCAGATGAATTCCCACTTCTGGTAGTTGTCTTCGCCCAGGTAGACGCGCATCGAATCTTGCTTGACCTTGCTGCCCACGCCGATGATGTTCCCGCCGAGCACCGCGCCGCCCAGAGGCTGCGGCTGCGATCCCTGGGAATTGGGCGCCGGGACGCCGGGGGTTGGCGTGGGCGTCGCGCCGGCGGAGCCGGCTCCGCCGGGCTGTCCGCCCGCGCCGAATGTCGTGGCCGATGAACCGGAGGACGTTTGCGACCCGCCAAAAAATGAACCAGGGCCCCCGACGCCGGTAGACTGGGGCATCAAACCCTGAACCAAATTGGTTTGGTTGACGCTGCCGATCAATTCTCCGTTGGGACCGACGTAAATGAATCTCCACGACCCGTCTTCCTTGTTCATGGGGTCGGTGTAGGCCTGGCGGAGAAAGCGCACGCCGTTGGTCTGCTTGACCAGATCGTCGACCTTGGTGGGATACTTTCCAAATTTTTGGTAATAGAGGCCGATGGCGCGCTCGTACTGCTCGCCGCGCCACACCATTTCCGTCTCGCGTTCGCGGCGTCCCTGGGTCAGCAGATTGGGCGCGGCCACGGCCGCAAAGATCAAAACCGTGGCCACCATAAACACGACCATGAGCAGGCTGTATCCGGCTTGCGTGCGGCGGCGCATTTGGCGGTCTTGAATTCGGCATGCGATTAGCCGTTAGGGCCGGGCTGTTCCAGCGCCATCGTGGTGTGGCGCCCGGAGGAAACCTCTTCCACGTCGGCCGAGGTGCTGGTCAGGCGGTCCACGCGGAAACGCCCGAGGAACGTGTCGCCTTCACCGGCGATAATCACGTCCTCGTTGTTCGCGGTGGCGAAGAAAGCCTTGCGATGGCTGCCGTTCATGTCGCTGACATAGCCGAAATATTTCGCGTCCACGGTGAGCGGAGGAGGACCGGTGGGAACCGGCGGTGTAGGTAATCTCGGGCGGCTTCTGAGCAACGACCGGCCGCGGAGGCGGAGGCGCCGAAGCGCTGAAAATATTCCGGTGGACGCCTTTGTATTCCAGGGCCAGAAAACGCTTCAGAATATCCATGCGCAGCGCGGGATTATCCACGTTGAGCGGAGTGAACCGGTCGTTGAACGTGACGGCTGGGGCCGTGTCCGGGCGCCGCGTCGTTGCGAGGGTACGCATAGTAGGCGACCACGAGCAGCACCGCGAACAGCACGCCGAGGACGATCAATTGTGTTTGCCGTTTCATGTCAATTTATGCTTACGCGCGGACTCACGCCCATGGCGGCCGGTCCGCTTCAACTGGTGCGGAAATAGGTGCGCAGCTGCAAATTCAGGCGCAGCTTTCCGCCGCCGGTGGTGGAGGTGAGCGAAAGGCCATCCAGCACGTAAAAATTGTCGGAATGCTCGAGCTTGTTCAGGAACTGCACCAGGCTGTCGTAATCTCCCTCGACGGCCGTGGAAATCTCAAGCTCCATCAGGCCGCGCGCGTCCGGATCGTGCTGGCGGAAATTAATCGTATCGGACTGCAGGCCAGAAGACTGCGACAATTTCCCCAGATCCTCGCTGATCGCCGAGTAGCCCTGCCCGGCCGGCTGGAAATGCGTGGTGAAGAAATCGTCCCACTGTTTTTCATCCGCGGGCAATTCGGTGCGGAAGCGTTCCAGGCGCGCGTTGTCGGCGCGGTAGGATTTTTCGAGCATGGCCAGCCGGTTGATGTCGCCGGGCTGCACGTGCGGCGAACGGCTGAGATTCCAGTTCACGCCGAGCAGAACGAGGTCCGCCGCCAGCACGCCGGCCAGCGACCAGCGGACGATTTTATTCCGGTGTTCCAGCGCGGGTCTCATCTCATATCACCGAATACTGCGCCTGCAGCTCGAGCATGACGCGGTCGGACTGCTCGGGGCGCACGGGACGCGTCTCGCTGAGCAGCTGGATGTGCGAAAATTGCGCGGATTTCTCCAGCGCCTTCAGGAATTTCAATTTACTTTCGTCGCTGGCCGCGCCCGACCAGGACTTTCAACTGCACGTCGTCGCCGACCAGCTTGGGCTCGATGCTGACCACGCGCGCGCCGTCGGGAAGAATCTGTTCCAGGTCCATGAAAATTTTGATCCAGGGAAAGGCGCGCTGCTGGATCAGCGAGTTCAGGTAAGCGGCGCGCTGGCGGCGCTTCACGTTGTCGGCGCCCTCAAAAAAAGTGGCCAGGCTTTGCCGCTGGCGCTCCAGCGTGGTCACCTGCGCTTCCAGGCCGCCCTGCCGGGCGCGAAAGTTTCTGTCGCTGCTCCAGATGGAATAGGCGCGCTGCGAAAGCACCAGCAGGAATATGAGGGCCAGGCCTCCGATGACGGAGGTCCACAGCGTGAACCGCCGGTTGCTGACCAGGGGAGAGGTGGAGAGATTTAGCCGAACCTTCATGAAGCCCGCGTTTCCTTCCTCTTGCCGGTTTGCATTGCCTGGTGCGAATTCACTCTCAGGCGAATCTTACATCGCCCGCCTGAAGCCGGGCGATGCCGTGTGAGCGACATCCAGATTGTCGCACAGATTTCTTACGCCCCGCGATTCATCGTCCAGCCGATCAGCGCTTCCAGTCCGCGCTCGGCCAGCGGACGTTCATCCTCGCGGACCCGCCCTTCGGCCGACGCTGCCGTCAGCAGTTCCCCCACCGGGCATCCCAGTTCGCCTTCCATGGGCTCGATAAATTCACCGGTGCGATCTGCCAAGCCCGGCCAGATGCACCTGCGCGATTCCCTCGCTCCAGGTATCCTGATAATACGCGGCCAGGGGATACACCTCGTCCAGCAGCGCCTGCGGCGTCAGATGCGGGCCGTCGGCCGGCAGCGTGATGCAGCGGTAACCGCACAAGACTCCCTCCCGAACGATGGCCGTGGTGAGCGTGGTGCCGGCCACGCGGGCCAGCAGCGCGGGCTTGCCGTCGGAAAGCAGCGGCAGCGCCGCCAGCGTCGAACTCATGACCACGCCCGGCGACATGCCCACCGATTCCATCAGCGCCTCGTACTCGCGGACGATGCGAAGGCGCGCCAGGCCGGTGACAATATCCACGCCGTTTTCTTTCGGCGATTGCCGCATGTAGGAGATCAGCGTTTCTTCGGCCTCGAACGGCACGCTCTTCTTCAGCCGCCACTTCAGCATCGGAAGGGCTTCCTCGCTCTTCCTGGGAAATTCGTCGAAATGCAGGACGAACACGCGGATGACGGCGTCGGGAACCAGCAGCGCCACTTCCTCGTCCTTCACGCGCAGGCGCGAGAACACGCGGCCGACCGCGGAGCGCACACCTTCGGCGTCGACCAGATTGGACTCGGCCGCCGTCGGCGTAATCGAACCCGGATGCAACGGCTCGACCGCGTAACCTTCCAGCGCCAGCCCGGTGCGCGCCCAGCGCGCCGCGGCCACGTACTCGGCCGCGATCTCGCAGGCGATCAGCGGGTGAGGAATGGCGTCCAGCCAGCGCGCCATGCGCCGGACGATCTGGCTTTGGTAGATTCCCTGGCGGATGCTGTTGCGGCTACTCAATAAACGTCACCTTGTTGATTTCCTTCAGCGTCGTGATGCCCTCGCGCACTTTGGCCAGCGCGGAGTCCCGCAGGAACGTCATGCCTTCGGCCTGCGCCACGCGCTTGATCTCCGAAGTCGGCCGCCGGCTGATGATCATCTCCCGGATGTGGTCGGACAAATCCAGCAGTTCGGAAATCGCGCTGCGGCCATGGAAGCCCGTGCCGGAACATTCCAGGCAGCCCGCGCCCTCCACGAATTGCACGTTGGCCCATTCCGCCGGATCCAGGCCCGAGGCGCGCAGCGTTTCCGGGGAATAGCGTACGACCTTCTTGCAATGCACGCAAACCACGCGCACCAGGCGCTGCGCCAGGATGCAGTTCAGCGCGGAAACGAAATTATACGGCTCGACGCCCATGTTGATGAAGCGCCCGATGACGTCGGTGACGTTGTTGGCGTGCACCGTGGTGAACACCAGGTGCCCGGTGAGCGCCGACTGGATGGCGATCTGCGCGGTTTCGTTGTCGCGAATTTCGCCGACCATGATTTTGTCCGGGTCGTGGCGCAGGATGGAGCGCAAGCCGCGCGCGAAGGTCAGGCCCTTTTTCTCGTTCACCGGAATCTGCGTGATTCCGCGGACCTGGTATTCGACCGGGTCCTCGATGGTGATGATCTTGTCTTCGTCGCTCTTGATTTCGTTGATGGCCGCGTACAGCGTGGTGGTTTTTCCCGAGCCGGTCGGCCCGGTGACCAGCACCATGCCGTAGGGCTCGCGGATATAGCGGCGGAACTTGCGCATTTCCTCTTGCGAGAAACCCGACCACGTCCAGGCTCAGGTTGTGAGAATTTTTCCGACAGCGTTTCCTTGTCCAGGACGCGCAGCACGGCGTCTTCGCCGTGGCTGGAGGGCATGATGGAAACGCGGAAATCGACGAAGCGGCCCTTGTAGCGCACGCGGAAGCGGCCGTCCTGCGGCACGCGCCGCTCGGCGATGTCCAGTTCGCTCATTACTTTTATGCGGGAAATAATCGTCGAGAGCCAGTCCTTGGAGATCGGCGCCATGGCGTAGACCAGCACGCCGTCGATGCGGTACTTGACGGCGACTTCGATGTCGCGCGCTTCGATGTGGATGTCCGAGGCGCGGCGCTCCAGGGCCGTGAAGATCACCGTGTCCACCAGGCGGACCACCGGGCTGACGGCCGATTCCCGCGTCAGGCTGTCGGCGGAAATATTGGCGTCGCTTTCCTCTTCTTCCTCGACCACGGTCAGCGTGAACGCTTCGGTGGCCTGGTCCAGCACGCGCTGGGACTGCTCGGTGCGCTTCAGCAGATCGCCGATCTGCGTCGGCGTCGCGACTTTCAGAATCAATTTCTTTCCCAGCAGCAGCGGCAATTCGTCGCTGAGCAGCACCTGGCTGGGTTCGGCAACGGCGATGACCAGCGCGCCGTTCTGCGCCTCGATGGGCACGAAGTTGAACCGGAACATCAGGTCCGCGGGAATGCTGCGGAACAATTCCGGATCGATGCGCTGCTCCAGCAAATCGACGAACGGGCAACGGTAGCGTTCCGCCAGGCGCCGGGACTTCTCCCGTTCGCTCTGCGGATCGGCGATTGTGGCTATATTCTGATCGGTTGTGCTCATGGCTGATTATCCCTGTCCCTGACTGCCGATGGACATCGAAAACATCGGAAGATACAGCGCCAGCAGAATGAAAAGGATCAAAACCGCCATGAAATACGAGGATGGCGGGTTCCACCAGGGCGATCAAATTCGTCAGTTGGTTATTCACTTCTTCTTCGTAAAATTCGGCGACGCTTCCGAGCATCGGCGCCAATGCTCCGCTGGCCTCGCCCACTTCGATCATGTCCAGCGCCAGATCCGGCACCAATCCCGTGGATTCCAGGCCGTTGTGCAGCGATTGCCCTTCCCGCACGAGTTGCGCGCCTTTCGCGATGGCGCCGGAAACCAGTCGGCCCTTGATGGCCCCGCCCGCGGTTTCCATGGCCTGCACCAGGGGCGTGCCGCCCGCCAGCAGCGTGGAGAGCGTCCTGCAAAATTGCGCAAATTGAAACTTTGTCAGCGTGTCGCCGACCAGCGGCAGCTTCATGCGCAAGCGCTCGATCGCCAATCCTCCCTGATCCGACCGGGAGTAGGCGAACGCGCCAACGGCGAAAATCACCACCAGGCCAACCGCGCCCAGCAGGAAGGACCGGTAGGTAACGGTCACGGCCAGCAGGATCCGGGTGGCCTCCGGAAGATTAATGTTCAAATCGCTATAGAGCTGCGCGAACTTGGGAATCACGGAGCCGACCAGGTAGCTCACGATCAACACCGACGCGCAAACCAGAATCACCGGATAAATCAGCGTCGAAATCAATTTCTTCTTTAATCCGGTCGTGACTCTCTGATAGGCGACGTAATAATCCAGCACGCCGGACAAATTGCCGCTTTTTTCTCCCGCCAGAACCGAAACCGTGTAGACCTTTGGAAACACGCCTTGTTTTTCCAGCGCTTCCGACAGTGGACTGCCTTCCCGAACCATCCGGCGAACCTCGCCCAGCACGGGCCGCAACTTTTCGGCCGCCGCGCGCTCCGCCAGCAGGTCCAGCGCGCGCAAAATCGGTATGCCAGCCTTGATCAGCGTGTTGAACTGCTGATTGAAGACCAGGAAATCGTTGCCGTCGATCGTTTTCTCGCGGCGCGGTCCGAACGCTTCGCCCAGCATCCCCGGCGCGCGGGCTCACCTGGTAGACGAATAGCCCGCG
This sequence comes from Terriglobia bacterium, assembly GCA_963779275.1. Lineage (GTDB taxonomy): Bacteria > Acidobacteriota > Terriglobia > Acidiferrales > UBA7541 > Palsa-360. Next base: position 39,583 of record CAVZXL010000006.1, on the reverse strand, counting down.
GTCGGTCAGCTTCTGGCGAGCCTCATCGATGGACTCCGCCGCCTCGACATGGGAGTAAACCTTCCCGGTGGAATCGGCGACCTTGCATTGAAACTCAGCCATGTTTTGAGTGTACCGCAACCATTCTGGTTCTAGAAGCCGCGCAACCCCTTGTATGTACAGCTAGGTACCTCTTGCCGGGCATTCGTGCGAAGCCCCTGGTGAAGTTCGCCCTGTTTCAAATCCGGGCTCGGGGCCTGAAACGGAACCCTGCCACAAAGTTACCACCCGATCTTCAATGATGGATTGCCACTCCATGAGTTAGAGATGAAAATCGGGTCTCGCGTTGCTCCGGCAACAGTCCTGAAACTTCAGGCGATGCTCTTCACGGTTTAGCCGGAGCGCTCGGCGACCCGGCCGCCGCAGCGCCAGCGCGGCAGCGAAAGATTTCGCGTTGCGTCAGGCCGTCTCCGGGATTCAGCGCCAGCGCGGCTTCAAACTGGGTCATGGCGGCGGCGCAATCGCCGTTCACCTCGAGGACGATGCCGTAGCTGGTACGGAAATGCGGCTCTTCGGGATTGATTTCCACGGCGCGCTGCAAGTTGGCCAGCGCGTCATGCGGATGATCCTGTTTGAGCTGGATCATGCCGAGGTAAACGTAGGGCTCTCCCGCGTATGGGCCCACGGCGATCGAGTGGCGGATATTTTTTTCCGCGCTCACGTACTGTTTTTGCAGGTATTGCGCGCGGCCCAGGTTCAGCAAGAATCGCGAATCGCCGCCGCCATTCTCCCCGGCCGATTGCAGCAGCGCTTCGGCCTGATCGAACTCCCTTTCATCGATATATTGTTCGCTCAGGCCGCTTGCGGCGGCGGAATTGGCGGGAGCAAGCTCATGCGCGCGGGTGAAGAAGGTGTTCTCGTTTTTCCAGAAGCTCGATGTCCAAACCGTGCACGCGGCCAGGCCCAGCGCCAGGGCCAGCGCGCCCGCCAGCAAACGCAGCGGCTGTCCGAACTCCTGCCGCGGCGAACGCAGCGCCCGTTCGAGCAACAGCGCCACCAGCAGCGACGCTCCAATGCTGGGAACGTAAAAATACCGGTCGTGCACCAGTTCATCCGGCGGAAACAGTACGAAGGCCAGCGCCGGAAGCAGCGGCACCACAATCCAGGCGGCGGCCAGCGAAACTTCCCGGCTGCCAAGCCATTTCCGCGAGGCACCAAACACCGCCGCCCAGCGCCACGACGATCACCGCGGGCGCGACGACGTGCGCCCAGCTCAAATGCGATTGATAGTACAGATCGTAAAACCCGGAAAGCCGCGCTGGAAAAAACCAGTTCCTGGCATAGAAAAACAGTACCGAGGGCAGCGTAAGCAGCCAATTGGAAAGCGAGGCCATCGCCATGGGCTGGCTTTGCCCCGCCGCGACCTTATATCGAATGAAAAGGTAGACCGCGGCAACCGGCGTGTACACGACGGCGGAACGCCAGGCGCGCTTCAGGCGCAGGGCGGCGCCGGCGCGCTCCTGCCCTTCACCCGCGCCGCCGGAAATCCAGCCATGGGCAAACACCATCACGGGCAGCACGATCGCCGATCCATTGCTGAGCAGGCCCAAGGCGTACAGCACGCACGAGACGCTCATCCACACCGCTTTTGATTTCTCCAGCGATTGCAAATACGCCAAGAAACGCCGCCAGAAATAAAACCGCGAAGAACGATTCGCCCGCGCCCCACACCCAGGCCACCACTTCATGGTGCACCGGGTGCACGCCGAACAGCAGCGCCGTGAGCCAGGCGAGGGTAAATTTCCCGGTCATCTTCCTGACCATCGCAAACACCAGCCAGGTCGCCAGCACGTGCAGCACGACGGCGATGGTGTGCCAGCGCGAGGGAACGGTCCGCAAAAATCGCGTAGTTCAGGCGCGTCCACAACAGCATCAGCGGCCGGTAGGTGCCTCCCGGCGTCGGTGGAACCAATTGCCGCCACACCGATCCGGAAAAATATTGCGGCGCGTAACGCCATGCCTTCACGAACGGGTTGGAAACAATCTGCGAATAGTCGTCGGAAACGAAATCGAATTTGATCGAGCCCAGGTAGGTGACCGCGGTGATCAGCAGGACGATTCGCAGGTAATACGATTCGGGCGTGGTTTTACCCTTCGGATTCAGCACCGCTCCGGATGATTCCGTTGCCGCCATATGGCCTGGCCTCCCAAGACCTGAATCAGTCTAGCATCGGGAAAAGGGAGAAAATCAGCGCACCTGGACGGTGCATCTCAAACAGTTAGTATCTCTTTTGCCTATCGACTTGGGTATTTACGGCGTGCGGGAGACGCGCCGGGGCCGCGGTTCCAGCTGGCCGGGCTCAAGATCGGCTGCGCCGGCTCGATTCCTCAAGCGCAACCTGCTCACTTCGCGGAGCCGCCAGCGCCGATCCGTCGACGATCGCCACTCCCCGCGGAACCTCAAAACGGAACAAGTCCGGCGACAGCGGGATATCCGTCTGCCAGTTTCCGAAACGATATTCCAGCTCCACGCCGCCCGGCTGGCGAATCTCAATCCGCGCAAGTTCCCCGGAGGAGGAATCCACCTCGAGCAGGACTTCGGTGAAATCCTCCGCCGCGGCCGGATCTGTCGCGGCATCGGGCGAGCGCTCCCGCGCCGCTGCCTTTTGCTCGCCCTTGGGAAGGCAGCGCAGCACGGAATGGCCGGGAGGAAGCCCCGGCTGATCGGCCAGTTCCACGGTCCTGCACAATCGCGAAAGCTCCACTTTTCCCGTAAGCAGCGCGAGCGGGGCGCGCCAGTCCGTGCTTTCCCTGGCCGGGGCTTTGGTGACCGTGTGATCGTAGGGCACGTAAAACCAGATGGTTTTTCCGTCCGCCAGGAATAATTTCTTTTCCGGCGATTCGTACTCCCAGCGCATTTGCCCGGGCCGGCGGAAATACACGGTGCCGGATTCGACGCGCGACTGTTTTGGGCCTTCGCTGTAGCGCTCCAGGAACAGGGCGCGGAGAGTTTTCAGATGGCGGTAGTGTTCTTCCAGCAGGCGCGTCAACTGCGCCGCGGAAACCGAGGATTGCTGCGCGGAAAGTTCCATGCGGGGAGAAAAAACAAAAGAGGCGGCCAGTCCGAGAAAAGCGGCCACCGCGAGGGATGCTCTGGATTTCACTTCCCCAGTGTATCAGGCCTGCGGCCGGGGGAGGAACCTGGGGTGCAAGCGCCCGGAATGCGAAACCGGCGACTACTGAAGTGGCGGGATCCGAGGGTCCGGCGGTGGTGGTTTCATTCGCGCGGATCACGGAAGTCTGGTCCGTATAAAAGTGACGCGTGCCGGTGCTGGTGGTCAGTGGATCCGCGTTGAGCGAGTATCCGGTAACATGCCCGAGGGCGTCTTGCGTCAGGATGGCTGTAAGTAAACGAATATCCGCTCTTGGCGCCGGCCGCCAGTACGCTATCGATGAGCCCCGCGTTGTTCTGGTCCACGACGGCCGAGTTGCCTGAGAGCGACGTCAGATTCGGCGAAAAACCGATGCCGTAGGTGGTGGAGTAAACCACTTCGGCGGTGGTGACGTTGCGCGAGTTCTGAACCGCTGCCGCCTCGTTGGCCATCATTTTCGACCGGATGAAATTCGGGATGGCGATTGCCGCGATGATCAGGATCACTGCCACCACGATCAGAAGTTCGATGAGGGAGAACCCCGCGTTGGACCGCTCCGACTTCACTGCACCCGTTTGATTTTGCCGCCCCAACATACTCACCTCTCGCCTTGCCCACTGCCTGGAACTTTTTGCCGCTACATGCTCTGCTAAGAGAAAAAGGGGAGGAACCGTGAAGCTTCCTCCCCTCAGTTAGATGGATTCGGACCGCTTAGCTGATCGGCGTGCTGGCGGAAGTTGCGGCGCCGGCAGTGTTTGCGCGGATCACGCCCGACTGGTCGGTGTAGAAGTAGCGCTGACCGGTGACGTTAACCGTTGTGGGGGCGGCCGTCAGGGAGTATTGCTGATACGGCGTAGCCGAACCATACGCGAACGTGTAGCCGCTCTTGACGCCGCTGGCCAGAACCGTGTCAATCAGGTCCGCCGACGTCGAGGACACAGACGAACCCGTGGCCAAATCGGCAAGCGCGGTGGGATAGTTGCCGTAGGTGGTGGAAAACGCCACCGAAGCCGTATTGATCGTGCGCAGCGAACCGACCGCCGACGCTTCGTTGGCCGCCATCTTCGAACGCAGCAGGTTCGGGATAGCGATCGCCGCGATGATCAGAATGATCGCAACCACGATCAGCAATTCGATAAGTGAGAAACCCTTCTGTTTATTCCGCATTTTGTTGTTTGCTCCTCTTTTTTAATAGCCAGAAATCTTTTTGTGTCCCGTACCGGGGAACGCCCTCATAGGAGCAACTGCGATGCCAAGGGGGGCGGAGGCGGGTAACAACACCGACACAATCACCATACTGCATTGATTATAAACAGTTTATTATGTTCTTGGCGCGGGCCGTGACCGGGCTCCGGCAGGCCCTGTTTTCGGCCCTTGAACCCCCTGATGTGACAAACTTTGTCGCTGGCGAGAGCCAGAACTTGGCGTCCCGAAACGGTCGTCCTGGGTCTAGTTTTTCCAATGCTTTGAGGGTTCCCCGTTGCCTTCATGGCGCGGCCAAGTGAGGAGAAAAGCAGATGCAGACTTCGACGGCACGGCTTGACGGTTTGCCGAATCTCAAACGACGGCATTCCGGGACAGTGCTCGCGCCAACGAAGTTCTTCGCCGGACTTTCACCGAACTAGGGACGCTCGATCGCGGGGTGAGTTCGGATTGGCGGAAGGCCTCGTCATGCCTTCGGCGCGCGCCGGACTTTGCGAGTTGGGTGTCGAGGCCCTGGCGCGCTACAGCACTGAGCACAAACGTTTCCCATCCGGACGTCCCGTGCACCGCTTGCTAACTAAAAGGACATGCGCAGGCTGCAGAACTCGCAGTTCCAATTGCGCGGGCGCAGGGCAGCCCATAAACTTGATTGTCTCGCGGATTCCATCGCCGTTCAGGAGCGATTGCCGGTTCCAATGGGCCAACTTTTCCATCGCCTTCTCCGTTCCCCCGTTTTCATCGTGGCGTTTGCCTTTGCGGCGCGGATGCTGCTGCTCTATCACGCCTGGGAGGTGGCCCCGCTGGCGGTGAAGGATTTTCTGCCCTATGGCTATGAACTGGGGCGCGTGGCGCGGGCCATCGCCGCGGGCGAGGGATTTTCCTCTCCCCTGCGCATGGTCGATTCCGGGCCTACCGTGTGGTTCACGCCGATCTATCCTTACATGGTCGCCGGGATTTTCAAGATTTGGGGAACCTACACCGATTTGTCGCGCATGATTATTCAGACGCTGAACTACGCGTTTGCCGCGCTGACCATCATCCCCATCTACAGCATTGCCCGAAGATCGTTCGGCGAAGCCGTGGCCGTGTGGTCCTCCTGGTTTTGGGTGTTTCTGCCGACTTCCCTGTTCTTCCCGCTGACGTGGATCTGGGACACTTCGATGACCGCGCTTTTTCTGGCGCTGATTTTCTGGGCCACGCTCTCCATGCATGAGGCGCAGACGGTGTGGTCCTGGGCCGGCTATGGAGCGCTCTGGGCCGTCGGCGTGCTCATCAATCCCTCGGTGCTTTCGCTGTTTCCGTTCCTGGTGGGCTGGGTCGTGTGGAATTCGCGCATCGACGGCGCGCCGTGGATCAAGTTTTCCTCGGCCGCGATTCTGGTGTTTGCCATCGCGCTGGTTCCCTGGACCGTGCGCAATTACCGCGTGTTCGGCAAATTCATCGTCCTGCGCTCGAATTTCGGCCTGGAATTGTGGCTCGGGAACAATCCCGACGTTCCGGATTCGTGGACGCCCTGGCTGCACCCCAATGACAATCTTCAGGAAGCCCTGAAATACAAGCGCATGGGCGAAATCGCCTACATGGCCGAAAAGCAGCGGGAGGCCTTCGCCTTCATCCGCACGCATCCGCTCGATACGCTGCAGTTCTCGTTTCACCGGTTCATCAACAACTGGCTGGCCGTGAGCGACAGCCCCATCGATTCCTGGTCCTACAGCCCGTATTACCTGAAGCTGTTCATGATCCTGAATGTGCTGCTGTCGCTGTTCACATTCGCCGGCGCGCTATTCGCCTACCGCGCGGGGCGCGACGATGCGTTTCCCTATGCCATGGTCCTGCTGATTTTTCCGGCCGTCTTTTACCTGACGCACGCTTCCCTGCGCTACCGGTTCCCGATGGATCCGATCATGATGGTGCTCGCCGCCTACGGCGTGGGGCAGACGATTGCCCTGCTGCGCGGGAAATTTGCGCGGCGATCCCCTGCGGTGACACCTGTGGGGCCGATACCAACGACTTGATGGCGCCCGAGTAGGACAGCTTCAGCCTGTCGGGTTTCGGGTTGCAAGATCGCGCAAAACCAACAGGCTGAAGCCTGCCCGACTTTACGCCGCGCGTCATAGCCGTGTCGTTACACTTATAGAATGGGTTAACTTGAGGGCGACGATCCAAATCCAGAGATGCCGCGGTGTAAGATGTTGAGCATGGCGAAGAAATCAAGGTAAACATTTTCGATGACTTAAAGGAGGCGCTTCAGCAAGCGGCCACCTATGAACGCGGCGAGAAGGTGAATCTCCGCGTAACCTGCATTCCTTCACGGCCTAAGAAAATCTCTCGCCGAGGCTAACTTCCGGGTGCCTGGCTAAGGAAGCGGCTTGAGATGCACGATTCGTACTTTGCAACTCAGCCTTTTCTCAATCATTGGGAAGAATCGCCTCTGCGCAGCACTTAGCCTATCGTCATCCCTCTTCACCTCGACGAAGAACAATTCCTTCGGATTCGTTTTGAAGACCATCAAATCGGGACGGGGAGATTTCCGCAATTCGCCGGCAAATCGCCTTTTCCGCACGAGAAATTCCACGGCCGGCTTACCAAGAACTTCCGTCGCTTTCTGCCGCGCCCTCTCGCGCGTCTGCATGCAAATACTTCGGCGGAAGCACTTGATATCCCTGCCTTCGAAAGTGACGAATCATGAACCATTCTCCAAAATGATAGCCCCTTCGGTACTGCCCCTCAGCGTTCCGGAGATCGAGATCGCAAAATGTAGCCATATCCTGCCTGTACCATTTTCGATGCAGGCACCCTGATTTCCGTTCCCTCAGAAGCTCGGACCGATAGTGGAATGTTGTTTCGATCATGGTCGGGTGGGTTGCTTTCGTTGCACAATTGATCCCGCATTTTCTTTGCAGCCCCACGCAGCTAAATTCGGTTCTACCGAATATTATATTTCTTGGAATAATGCCGGAACGACCGGTAACTCATCTTCAGCAATTCCGCCGCGCGCGTCCCAACGCCGTCGCAGGTTTTTAGCGCCGACAAGATGTATGCCTTCTCCAGATCCTGAATATGTTTTTCGAGGTCGATCCCGGCTTCCGGAATGTGCGCGGAGCCATTCTCGAACCCGGCGTCTTCCGAAGCGATTCCCGGCGCCCAGGGTTGCGGATTTTTTCCGGGCAGGACGGCAGCGGAAATCGTCGTGCCCGGTTTCGAGCGCCACCGAACGCTCCATCGTGTTTTCCAGTTCGCGGACGTTGCCGGGCCACTCGTAGGCTTCGAGCAGGCTCATGGCTTCGGGGCTTATGCCCTCGACCTGCTTTTCCATGGTCTTGCGGAAGCGCTCCAGGAACGAGCGCGCCAGCAGCGGAATATCTTCCCTGCGCTCGCGCAGCGCGGGCAAATGAATGGGGATCACGCTCAAGCGATAAAACAAATCCTCGCGAAACTCTCCGGCGGCAATGGCCTTTTCCAGATCCTTGTTCGTCGCGGTGATCACGCGGACGTCGATATCGGTTTCCTCGTTCGATCCGACCGGGCGAACCTTGCCTTCCTGCAGCACGCGGAACAGTTTCACCTGCATGGTCTGGCTCATGTTTCCGATTTCGTCCAGAAACAGCGTGCCTCCATTGGCGGCCTTGAATAAGCCCTCGCGGTTTTCATTCGCGCCGGTGAACGCGCCTTTTACGTATCCGAATAATTCGGATTCAAGCAGCGTTTCGGGAAACGCGCCGCAATTGATGGTGATGAAGGGCTTCAGGCTGCGGGAACTATTTTCGTGGATCGCGCGCGCCACCAGCTCTTTTCCGGTGCCGGTTTCGCCGGTGATCAGGACGCGGCTGGTTTGCGGCGCGATGGTCATGATCATGTCGAAGACGGCGCGCATGTCCGGCGCTGTGGCCGATGATGTTGTCGAGGCCGGTGAGGCGGCGCAGTTCGCGGCGCAGGTATCCGGCTTCGTCCTTCAGTTTCAGTGTCTCGTCCACCTGGCGGACGGCGCGGCGCAACTGGTCGACCAGTTCGTGGTCCTTGATGACGTAGCGGTCGGCGCCGGAATTGATCGCGGCGATGGCGGTTTCCAGCGTGGGCAGTCCGGTGATCAGCAGAAAATAGCTGGAGGGAGAAATTTCCTTGCAGAATTGCAGCAGCTCGACGCCGGTGGTGTCCGGCATGCGGATGTCGGAAATCACGATGTCGAAAATGCTGGACTCGAATTTGCGCCGGGCCGTTTCCCCGTTCATGGCCACTTCGACGCGATGGCCTTCCTTGCGAAAGGTGATCTCCAGCAGTTCGCAGATGGAGCGCTCGTCGTCGACAATCAGAATGTGGGCCATGAAAAACTGTTTCCTTCCGGCTAGCACGGCATTCCTGGTGGCACAGGCTTCAGCCTGTGCTGTTTTGATCTCAAAGTCAAAAGCGACAGGCTGAAGCCTGTCCACCAAAACCGTCACGCCACGCGCGGCAGTTCCACGGTAAACTCCGCGCCCTGGTCCTTTTCGGAAACCACGGCAATGCGCCCGCTGTGCGCCTGCACGATCTGGTACACGATGGCCAGGCCCAGGCCGGTGCCGCCCGCGAAATTCGATTGCAGCGGCTCGAAAATTTTCGCGGTGTGCTTGGGATCGATGCCCGCGCCGGTATCGCGGAAGCGGATGCGCACCCAGAACGGGACCACTTCGAGCGAGACGGACAAAACGCCGCCATTGGGCATGGCGCGCAGCGCGTTGTCCGACAAGATTCCAGAACACCTGCTTGATGCGGTTGCGGTCCACGCGCGCGCGCACTTCCGAGCCGGTGAATGTGCGTTCGATGCGGAACCTGCTCGTCGACCTGCGGGTTGCGCTCCAGCAGCGTCAGCGTTTCGTCCAGCAGGCTGCTGACGTCCTCCTCCGAGAAATCGTAGGTTTTTTCGCGCGAGTAATTGAGAAATTCGGTGATGATTCTGTTCAGGCGCTCGGATTCGCGGCTGACGATGCCGACCAGATGCTGTTCGTCCTCCTGCAGCGGCACCAGGCGCCCCAACTCCTTCACGGCCCCGGCCATGGCGGTAAGCGGCTGGCGGATTTCGTGCGCGATGGCCGCCGACAGCCGGCCCAGCGCCGCCATGCGTTCCTTGGTGGCCACTTCCTGCTCCAGAAGCTTCAGGCTGGTGAGGTCCTGGAAATTGAAAACGTATCCGGTGGTGCGGCGCTCGCCGGTGCGCAAGGGCGACGCGGAAATTCCGATGAAGCGCTGCTGCCCCTCGGGCGTGAGAAATTCAATTTCCTGGCGCTGCGGAAGTTTGCCGTCCGCGGTCGCTTCGCCGGGCAGCCAGAACACGGGCCACAAATCCTGCAGCAGCGCGCCGCGGACGTCGCGAAACTTGTATCCGGTAATCTCTTCGCCGGTCCGGTTCAGCAGCAGGATGTGGCCCTCGAGATCGGTGGTCAGCAATCCGCCGCGCATGGAATGAATGATGTCTTCGTTGAAGGCCTGCAGGTCCTGCAATTCCCCGCGTTTCACTTCCAGTTCGGCGCCCTGCCGCCGCAGGCTTTGCGCCAGCAGGCTGGAGAGATAGGCGACGGCCAGGAAATAAAACAGATTGCTGAAAATCCAGGTCTGCAATTGCCGGCTGCTGGGAACTTCGACCTGCATGCGCGGCAAAATATTGTAGTAAATCAGTTCGGTCAGCCCGCCGAGCAGGACGAAGCTCAGGCCCGCGACGATGAAGGTGGCCTCGCGCGAAAACAGGATGCTCGCCACGATGATCGCCAGCGGGTACAGCCAGATGAAGTAGCTGTCCTGCGTCCCGGTCAGATAAATCAGGCAGGTCACCAGCAAAAGATCGAACACCATCTGCATGGGGCCGTGCCAGGACGCCACCGGCATCCAGCGCATCAGGATCGTGTAGACGATTGCCAGCGTGTACCAGAGAATGATCAGGGGAATAAACAGGCGGGTGGAAACCGCAAGCTGGCTGGTCTTTGCCGAGAACCAGGACCAGCGCGAGCAGCAGCGTGATCAGGAAAAACCGGACGCGCGACAGCCATCCGAGCCAGGCAGCGACATTTTGTGTCAAGTCCATTCGAGGCGAACGAGTCGGCCGAAGGCCGTTCCGATTTTGAAAATGCCGCTCAGGCTGAATCCAGAAAGAGTTGCGGGGCGGCTCTGCGCGAACCGCCCCCGGACGCGAGATTTTTGCGTGCCTAGTGCGAGTTGCTCAACTGGCCGATCAGGGTGAACAGCGGCAAGTACATCGAAATGACGATGCCGCCGACCACCACGCCCAGGAACACGATCATCATGGGCTCGAGGGCGGACAACAGGTCCTTGACCGCGGCGTCCACTTCGTCTTCGTAGAAGTCGGCGATCTTCTGCAGCATGGCGTCCATCGCGCCGGTCTGTTCTCCGACGCCGATCATCTGCGTGACCATGCCGGGGAAAACGTCGGTATCCTTCAGCGGATCGGAAAGGTTGCGCCCCTGTTCCAGTCCCTTGCGGACTTGCAGCAGCGCTTTTTCGATCACCGCGTTGCCCGCGGTTCGCGCCGTGATGTCCAATCCTTCCAGGATGGGCACGCCGCTGGAGATCAGCGTTCCCAGGGTGCGCGTAAACCGGGCGACCGCGATCTTTCGCAGCAGGATGCCCATCAGCGGCAGTTTCAGCAGCATGCGGTCAATGGCCATTCTGCCCGTGGGAGTCCCGTACCAGACTTTCAGGCCGATCACCGCTCCGATAAACGCCACCAGGATCATGAATCCGAAAATACTGCCCACAAAATTACTCAGGCCGATGACGATTCGCGTGGGCAGCGGCAGAGTCCACGCCCAAGCCCAGGAACAACGTCGCGAAAATCGGAACCACCTTCCACAGCAGCAAAACGATGACGCCGGCGGCGACCAGCAACACGGCCACCGGATAGACCAGCGCGGATTTCACGGCGCGCTTCAGCTTCACGTTCTTTTCAATGTAGGAGGAAAGCCGCTGCAGAATGGTGTCCAGAATACCGCCCGTCTCTCCGGCCTCGACCAGGTTGACGTACAGCGAGTCGAACACCTTGTCGTACGGCCGCATGGAAGCCGAAAGCGTCGATCCGCCTTCGACGGCGGCGCGCGTGCCGGTGAGCACCTTCTGGAACATCTTGTTTTCCTGCTGGCCGGCGAGAATTTCCAGGCACTGCACCAGAGGCAAACCGGCGTCGATCATCACCGAGAATTGGCGGGTAAAAACGGCGAGTTCCTTGGAATCGACGCCGCCGCCGAACGTGGGCAGGTTGAACTCCTTGCCCTTTTCGGACATTTTGGTCACGTTGATCTGCTGGCGCTTGAGCGTATTGACCAGTTCCGTCTTGCTCTGGGCCGCTTGCTCGCCGGTTACAGTGGTCCCGGCTCGATTGGTTCCGCGATAAGTGAAAACCGGCATCGTTCTATCCCTCCTCAGATATCCCCATGCCCGATCCCCGGGCTGAAACTCGCGCGGGAGGGCAGATTGATACTTGCCGCGGGCAACAAACGCAGCCCGCTTACTGCAACTACCGCCGAACCGGTGCAGGCCCGCGAGAAGCAGGCGAGGTCACTCCCCGGTTAATCATATCCTGCAACTCCTCCGGATTGGACGACCGTGAAAGCGCGATTTCCAAAGTGATTAACTTCCCGAAATAGGCGTTGGCCAGGCTCTGGTTGAATGTTTGCATTCCGCTGGTGCCCGTGCCGGTCTGCATGGCCGAATAAATCTGGTGAATCTTGTCCTCGCGGATCAGGTTGCGAATGGCCGCGTTGGGGACCAGAACTTCCATGACCATGGCGCGCCCGCGCCCGTCCACGCGCGGCAAAAGCGACTGGCAAAGGATTCCCTCCAGCACCATGGAAAGCTGCGCGCGAATTTGCGGCTGCTGGTAGGAAGGGAAAGACGTCCACGATTCTGTTGATGGTCGAAATCGCCGAATTGGTGTGCAGCGTGGCGAAGGTCAAGTGGCCGGTTTCCGCGATGCGCAGCGCCGACTCGATCGTTTCCAGGTCGCGCATTTCGCCGATCAGGACCACGTCCGGGTCCTCGCGCAGGGCCGCGCGCAGCGAGTTGGCGAACGAGTGCGTGTCCGAATGGACCTCGCGCTGGTTCACCAGGCATCGCTTGTGGTTGTGCAGAAACTCGATGGGATCCTCGATCGTGATCATGTGCTCTTCGCGTTCGGTGTTGATCTTGTCGAGCATCGCCGCCAGCGTCGTGGACTTGCCCGAGCCGGTCGGCCCGGTGACCAGCACCAGCCCGCGCGGCTTGTCGCACAGCACCTTCGCCACCGCCGGAAGGCCGAGCGCGTCGAAATTCTTGATCTCCCACGGAATGGTCCGGAAAACGGCGCCGACCGCGCCGCGCTGCTGGAACAGGTTGCCGCGGAAGCGCGCCAGATTTTTCAATCCGAAGGAGAAGTCCAGCTCGAGGTTTTCCTCGAAGCGGTGTTTCTGCGCGTCGGTAAGCACGCTGTAGGCCAGCGCCTTGGTGTCGGCGGCGGTCAGGGGAGCCATATCCATGGGCTTGAGCTTGCCGTGCACGCGCACGCGCGGCGCGCTGTTGGTGGTGATGTGCAGGTCGCTGCCGCCCAGTTCGATCATCTTTTTCAGCAATTCGCTCAGCGTGATTCCAGACATTGTTTTCCCTTCCCTACAGCACGGTTTCGCGAACCACTTCCTCGATCGTCGTGAGTCCCAGACGCCACCTTGATCAAGCCGCTCCTGCGCAGCATGATCATTCCCTGCTCGATGGCCTTCTTCTTCAGTTCCAGCGCCGAAGCGCCCACCAGAATCAGTTCCCGCAATTCGTCGTTGATCTCCATCACTTCGTAGAGGCCGACGCGCCCCTTGTACCCGGTCTTGTTGCAAACGCCGCAGCCCTTCCCGATGGAGACCGTCGTGGTCTTGATCTCCTCCGGCGTGTACCCCGCGTCCAGCATGGCCTGCTCGGGCATGTTGTGCGGCTCCTTGCAATTCACGCAAATCCTGCGGACCAGTCGCTGCGCGCAGATCAGGTTCACCGACGTGGCCACCAGAAATGGCTCGATGCCCATGTTCATCAAGCGGCTGATGGTCGACGGGGCGTCGTTGGTGTGCAGCGTGGAAAGCACCAGGTGCCCGGTGAGCGCCGCTTTCACCGCGATTTCCGCCGTTTCAAAGTCGCGAATTTCGCCGACCAGAATGATGTTGGGGTCCTGCCGCAGAAAAGCGCGCAGCGCGGCGGCGAAATTCAATCCGATCTGGTCCTTCATCTGGACCTGGTTGACGCCGCCCAATTGGAACTCGACCGGATCCTCGGCCGTCATGATGTTGGTTTCCGGCGTGTTCAACCGCGCGATGGACGAATACAGCGTATTGGTCTTGCCCGACCCGGTCGGCCCGGTCACCAGAACCATCCCGTAGGGGCGCAAAATCGCCTTCTCGAATTTGGTCAGCGATTCCTGCTCGAACCCCAGCTTGGTCATGTCCAGGCGCAGGTTTTCCTTGTCCAGCAAGCGCATGACGATCTTTTCGCCGTACAGCGTGGGGATCGTCGAAACGCGGAAGTCCAGGTCCTTGATCTTGCCTTCCTTGCGGTACTTGATCATGATGCGGCCGTCTTGCGGCAGCCGCTTTTCGCTGATGTCCAGCTTGGCCATGATCTTGACGCGGCTGATGATGGCGTCGCGCAGTTTCATCGGCGGGTTCATCACCGTCTGCAGAATGCCGTCGATGCGGAACCGTACGCGGATTTCCTTTTCGTAAGGCTCGATGTGGATGTCGCTGGCGCCGCGCTTGACCGCGTCGGTCAAGAACAGGTTCACCAGCTTGATGATGGGCGCTTCCTCGGCCGCGCGCTCCAGCTCGGCCAGGTTCATTTCCTGCTCTTCGGCCGCCAGTTCCAGGTCTCCGCCTTCGTCGCCGGCGAGATCCTTCATCACCTTGCTGAGTTCTTCCTCGCTCTGCGCCTCGCCGTAGAACTTGGTGATGGCCTCGCTGATGGCCGTCTCGGAAGCCACGACCGGTTCCACGTTGAATCCGGTCATGAACTTGATGTCGTCCATGGCGAAGACGTTGGTGGGATCGGTCATCGCGATCGTCAGCGTGGAGCCCACGCGCGATAGCGGCACAATCTGGTAGCGGATCGCGGTATCCTGCGGAATCAGCTTGATGACGGACGCATCCACTTCGTAATACTTTAAATTGATGGAGGGAACGCCGTACTGGCGGGAAAGCACACCGGTAATTTCGTCGTCGCTGATGAACCCGAGCTTCATCAGGCACGTCCCCAACCTTCCGCCGTTGGCCTTCTGGTGTTCCAGGGCCTGGCGGAGCTGGTCGGACGTGATCAAACTTTCTTTGATCAGTATTTCGCCTAGCCGGGACGACATACGACGAGGACTCCCCGGGGCATGGACACTCCCGGAAATCTTAAAGTAGCAGATCGCTTGCGCAGGCTATGGCCCCATTTTTGCCTGTCGTACTGTAACGGACAATACGCAGCACACTACTTGCCACCTGTACTTCCGTACAGGTGGCTGAACCATTGCGGAACACGTTGCAAGGTCTCCGCGCCTTGACTCCGGGTACGTCCGCCGTTATCTTCCAAATCGAACCCATGGCTACCCATTGCAATGGGACCGGCGCCAATCCGGTGAGCCGCCGCCCTGCGCGACAGCGCAAAAACGGCAAGCCGCATCGCAACCAGCCTGCAATCCGGCGACCTGATGCGCTACTATGAAGCTATGTCCGGCGCGCTTGGCCCGATGCACTGGTGGCCGGCCAAAACGCCGTTTGAGGTCATTGTGGGGGCGATCCTGACCCAGAGTACCGCTTGGGCAAACGTCGAAAGAGCGATGGAGAATCTGCGCGCGGCGAAAATGCTTACCCCTTCGGCCATCCTTAAGGTTGCGCCCGCGCGCCTGGCTTCGCTGGTGCGGCCGTCCGGATATTTCCGCCAAAAAGCGAAAAAATTGAAATCGTTTGTGCGATTTCTGCAGGCCGAATACGGCGGTTCGCTGCAACGCATGTTCCGGACGCCGACTGCGGAGCTGCGCGAAAAACTTTTGTCCGTGCATGGCATCGGGCCCGAAACCGCGGACTCGATCCTGCTCTATGCCGGGGAATCATCCCGTATTCGTGGTGGACGCCTACACGCACAGAATTTTCGGCCGGCACGGATTGCTCGGCGGCAAGCCGGATTATGAAGGCGTGCGCGCGCATATTCGAGGAGGCGCTGCCCGCGCATCCTCCCCTGCTCAACGAATTTCACGCGCTGATCGTGAACACGGGAAAAAACTGGTGCCGCAAGAGCGCTCCGCGCTGCGCGCGAATGCCCGCTTGTCGCACTTGCTGCCGGCGGATTCGCCACTTTTGCAATTGCTCGCGCCGAATCCCATCCGCCCTTTCCCGGTCCGAGGCATCGGCGTGAGCACCAGCCGCAAATCGCGCCTATTTCTTGCCGTCGGCGGCGTGGCCATCGTCCTGCTCCTGGCGGCGGTCTTTACGCTGGGCTCGCTGACGCTTCCCTACCAGCCGCCCGATCTGGATCAGGCGATCCTGTACGCGCTGTCCACGTTCATCGTCGCCGCGCTCCTGGTTTTCACTTCGATCCTGATTCGCAGCCTGGTGCGCCTGGGAGCGGA
Source organism: Terriglobia bacterium (assembly GCA_963779275.1). Lineage (GTDB taxonomy): Bacteria > Acidobacteriota > Terriglobia > Acidiferrales > UBA7541 > Palsa-360. The sequence goes on along the minus strand of CAVZXL010000006.1, from coordinate 23,650 downwards.
ACGCGTCGCGCACAAGCCCGGCTCGCGCTTCAAAACGAAAATGGTTCTGGGAGCGATTGGCGTCTCCTTCCTGCCCGTCGTCTTTTTGTTTTTTGTGAGTTACGCCCTGCTGAACCGCACGCTCGTGCTCTGGTTTCCGCGCCCGCTGGAAATCGCCACGCAATCCAGCCGCGAACTGGTCGATCAGATGAGCCGCGCCGACGCCGCGCGCATGTCGGAAATCGCCAAGGAAGTTGCGCCCGGCCATGACCGCGAACGCCGCGAAGGACACCATTCACGCCTTCGACCAGACCTTTGAGCGCGGCGCCGATCTTGCCTGGGAATTGAGCGCCAGCGGACAACCTGTCGCGGTCGCCGCCAATCCCGATTTCAAATTTCCGCCTCGCCCCGCGGGTTCCGCCGCGGCTTCGCAACCCGATCTGCCCGTCCAGGTTCGCCAGTCGCCCGGCGGCGCCGAGCTCTGGCAATATGACGGAAAGCTTTTCCTGGCGGGCCGCGCGCCGACGGCGAACGGTTTTCTGCTTGCCGGGCGAAATGTGCCCGACGATTTTCAAAATCGCCTGACGGAAATCAACGCCCAAACCACGGCCTACGGCCTGCAGCGCCAGCGCCTGCGCACCTACAAGAATCAATTGCTGGCGACGCTTCTGCTCTTCACGATCCTGCTGATGTTCGCGGCGACGTGGGCCGCGTTTTTCCTCTCCAAGCAGGTCACCGTGCCCATTCAGGCGCTGGCGCAGGCCACGCAGGAAATCATCGAGGGCAATTACGAGACGCGCGTCAACGTGCAGGCCAAGGACGAACTGGAAACGCTGGTCCTATCCTTCAACCGCATGACCGAGCAGCTCGGCGACAGCCGCCGCCAGATCGACGTCTTCACCCAAAACCTGCAGCAGGCCGTCCAGGAACTCGAGCGCCGCCGCACGCTGATGGAAACCATTCTCGAAAATATTCCCACCGGCGTGATCTCCGTCGATGAGACCGAAGCGGTTCGCCGCGTCAATCCCGCCGCGGTGCGCATGTTCGGCGAAAGCTCCAAGCAGGCCGTTTCCTTCGCGCAATTGCTGGGTGAGGAAGGCGCGCGCGCCGTTCACATTCTGATGCGCAGGTCGCTGCGCCTGGGCACCGCCACGCAGGAACTCGAATTTGCGGCCTCCGGACGCCTGCTGCACGCGGCCGTGACGGTCAGTTCGCTCGGCCCGCGCCGCTCCAACCGCGGCTACGTGGTGGTCGTGGACGATTTGACCGACCTGCTGCGCGCGCAAAAGGCCGCGGCCTGGCAGGAAGTCGCGCAGCGCATCGCGCACGAAATCAAGAATCCGCTGACGCCGATCCAGCTTTCCTCGCAGCGATTGTCGCGCTACCTCGAGCGCAACCGCGCCAATCCCTCGAAGAACGATCCGCCCGACCTGGTGCGCCTGGTCGGCGAATGCTCCAGCCTGATCGAGCGCGAAGTCTCCGCGCTGGAATCGCTGGTCGGAGAATTTTCCCAGTTCGCGCGATTCCCCACCGCGAAACTTTCTTCCGCGTCCCCCAACGAGATCGTCACCGAAGCCCTGGCCGTGTTCGAGGGCCGCCTCGAAGGCATCCTGGTCCGCACGGACCTGGCGCCGGATTTGCCCGCGATCCGCGCCGATGGCGAACTGCTGCGCCGCGTGATCGTCAATCTGATCGACAACGCCGCCGAATCCATGGAAGGCTCCTCGGTGAAGGAACTGCTGCTGCGCACGCGCTTCAACAGCGATCGCGAAACCATCGAAATCATCGTCGCCGACAGCGGCCACGGAATTTCCCCGCAGGATAAGGACATGCTCTTCCTGCCGCATTTCTCGACCAAGGACCGCGGCACGGGCCTGGGCCTGGCCATCGCCAGCCGCATCATGGCCGAACACAACGGTTCCATCCGCGTGGAAGATAATCATCCGGTCGGCGCCAGATTCATCCTGCAACTCCCCATGACGGAGGTCGCCGCCGTGCCCGCTCTCCAGTCGGATCGGGTAACCTCGGACCCTCATGCCAAATTCCATTCTCATCGTGGACGACGAGCAAGGGATTCGCGAAGCGCTCACGTCCATCCTTACCGAGGAAGGCTACGAAGCCACTTCGGTCGCCTCGGGCGAGGAATGCCTCGCGCAGCTCGATCAGCGCTCGATCGACCTGGTTCTGCTCGACGTGTGGCTGGACGGAATCGACGGCCTGGAAACGCTCGAGCGCATCCGCAAGAGCGGCCTCGATCCGATGGTGGTCATGATCTCGGGACACGCGAGCATCGAAACCGCCGTGCGCGCCACCAAGCTCGGCGCGTTCGATTTCATCGAAAAGCCGCTTTCGCTGGAAAAAATTATTCTGGTCATCAAGAACGCCCTCGAAGTGCATCGCCTCGGCCAGGAAAACCGCCGCCTGCGCGAGGAACTTGGCGGAAAGACGCAGCTGTACGGAGATTCCGTCCCGATGCGCGCCCTGCGGCAGCAGATCACGCTCACGGCTCCCACGCACGGCCGCGTTTTAATTTATGGAGAGAGCGGCACGGGCAAGGAACTCGTCGCGCGCTCGCTGCACGCCGCAAGCCTGCGCAGCGATCAGGCGTTCGTCGAAGTGAATTGCGCCGCGATTCCCGAAGAACTGATCGAATCCGAGCTGTTCGGGCACGTCAAGGGCAGCTTCACCGGCGCCACGGAAAATAAAGTGGGGAAATTCGAGAAGGCCGACGGCGGCACGCTGTTCCTCGACGAAATCGCGGACATGAGCCTGCGCACGCAGTCCAAAGTGCTGCGCGTGCTCGAGGAACAGAAATTCGAGCCGGTCGGCTCCAATCAGACGATTTCGGTCGACGTGCGCGTGATCGCCGCAACCAACAAAGTACTGGAAGAAGAAATCGCGCACGGCAGTTTCCGCGAGGATCTTTTCTACCGCCTCAACGTCATCCCCTTCAACCTTCCGCCGCTGCGCGAACGCCTCGAGGATGTTCCGGTGCTGGCGCGCCATTTCATGGCCGAATTTGCCGCCGCCTACGGCCGCAAACCGAAAGAGCTGAGCGAAGCCGCCATCGGCGTGATGCTGCGCTACCACTGGCCGGGAAACGTCCGCGAATTGCGCAACCTGATCGAGCGCCTGATGATCGTGGTGCCGCAGGAAAAGATCGAGCCGCTGCATCTTCCGCCCGAACTGTTCCGCGCCAGCTCGCGCATGGCCCAGCAGCCCAACGCCACGCTGCACCAGGCGCGCGATTCCTACGAACGCGAATTCATCCTGCGCAAGCTGGAAGAAAATCAGTGGCACATGACGCGCACCGCCGAGGCCCTGGGCCTGGAACGCAGCCACCTCTACCGCCGCATGCGCACGCTGGGAATTACGGCCGAAGAGTAAGTAGCACAGGCACTCTTGCCTGTGTGGTTTTGTGCAGCCACACCAACGCTATCGAAGTTCAGCGCGCGATCTGCAAAAATCACACAGCCAGAAGTGGCTGTGCTACCTACTCATTCCTTCGTCATCCGCTCCAGCTGCCATTGCCAATCCATCTGCCGCACCAGTTGCGCGTTGTCGCGCCAATCCTTCTGCACCTTCACGAACAACCCCAGAAAAATCTTCGTCCCCAGAATCGTCTCGAGTTCCTTGCGCGCCTCCGTCCCGATTTTCTTCAGCGCGCTCCCCTTGTTCCCGATCAGAATTCCCTTTTGCCCTTCCTTCTCCACATAAATCGTGGCGCGAATGCGGATAATGTCCGGCGCTTCCTCGAACGAATCCACCAGCACCGCGACGGCGTGCGGAACCTCCTGCGTGGTCGCCGCCATGGCCTTTTCCCGCACAATTTCCCCCGCCAGAAACCGTTCCGGCTGGTCGGTATATTGGTCGGCAGGAAATTGCGGCGGCCCGACAGGAAGATATTCGATGAATTTCTCCAGCACGCGCTCGACGCCTTCGCCCTTCAGCGCCGAAATCGGAATGATCTCCGCGAACTCCCCCAGTTTCGCCGCCTTTTCGATCAGCGGCAGCAATTCGTCCCTGCGGGATGCGGTCGATTTTGTTCAGCAGCAGGATGCGCGTCCCTTCAAAGCGGCTCACGCGTTCCAGCGCCCTTTGCACTCCCTGCCCCATCTCTTCGCTCGCATCCAGGATCAGCGCCAGCACGTCCACCGCATCGATCGCCGCGTCCACTTCCCCCATCATCTGCTTGCCCAGCGCGGAATCGGGCCGGTGCAGTCCCGGCGTATCGATCAACACCACCTGCGCATTCGGCCGGTTCACGATCCCGTGAATCCGGTTGCGCGTGGTCTGCGGCTTCGACGTAACGATCGCCACTTTTTCCCCGACCAGTTTATTTACCAGCGTCGATTTTCCCGCGTTGGGGCGTCCCACGATCGCCACAAAACCGGATTTGAATTCTTCAGCCATTTGTTTATGATACCCCGCGGCCCGTGGAAACACATCAACGCGTTGACCGTAGCCCGTATTCGAGCGGTTGGAGAAAACCTGATGCCAGCAACACCCCATATCGAGCACCACTTCACAGCCACCGCATCCGTGCGCGACGTCGTCATCGGCATGTCCGACGGCCTGACGGTTCCCTTCGCCCTGGCCGCCGGCATTTCCGGCGCGCTGGCCACGAATCCTCACGCCTCGGCGCTGGTGGTCACCGCGGGTCTTGCGGAAATTGCCGCCGGATCGATCGCCATGGGCCTGGGCGGCTACCTCGCCGCGCGCACCGACATCGAACACTACAATTCCGAGCGCGAGCGCGAAATTCGCGAGACCGTCGAATTGCGCGACATCGAAGTCGAGGAAGTCGCCAAGGTTTTCCGCGATTACGGATTGACCGAGGCCGAAATGGCGCCTGTGGTGAAGGCGATTACCGGAAACCAAAAGGCCTGGGTCGATTTCATGATGCGGTTCGAGCTGGGCCTGGAAGAGCCGGAACCCAAGCGCGCGCGCATCAGCGCGCTGACCATTGCGCATGTCTTACATCGTCGGCGGAATGATTCCGCTTGCGCCGTATATCCTGCTTTCCAACGTGCAGACGGGATTGTATTGGTCGGTGGGAGTCACGCTGCTGGCTCTCACGGTATTTGGATTCATCAAAGGCCGCTTCACGGGCATCAACCCGTTCAAGGGCGGCCTGCAGACCGTCGTCACCGGCGGCCTTGCGGCGGGCGCGGCGTTCCTCATCGCGAAGCTGATCAGCTAGGTTGACGAGGGGAAGTCAAAAGTAAAGGCAAAGGCTTTAACACAGAGAACACAGAGAGCACAGAGAAAAGCGAGAAGAGAAATGCTTTCCCTCTTCGGAAATGAAGCGTTGAGACTAAGACATCGGGAGCGGAGTGACTTTCCGGCTTCGAGTAATTGAACGCTATCAATCCCATTCCAATCGCGTCAGAGATTTTTCCACGACTTCCTATAATTCCTTTCCCTCCTCTTCCTTTCTTCCTCTGTGCCCTCTGTGTTCTCTGTGTTACTCTTGCCTTGTTTGCTTTGCTTTTGCCTCTCAATCCGCGGGAACCACTGTAGCCGCCAACCGCCGCGCCCTCACCCGCAGCACCTTCCTCTGATTGGCCTCCAGAATCTCAAACCGCAGCCCGCCATACTCCACTTTCTCCCCGGACGCAGGCACGTGCCCGGCAACGTGATTCAAGAGGCCGGCAATGGTCGTCGCCGATTCTTCTCCCGACACTTCCCACTCGACGCCGAACAGTTCCTGCACTTTTTCGACCGACACGCTGCCGCGCAGCACCAGGCTGCCGTCGGGCTCGCGCACCGCATCCGGCGACGGCACGCGGTCGTCCTCGCCGATTTCGCCGATAATTTCCTCGACCAGGTCCTCGATCGTCACGATCCCGGCGACCGATCCGTGCTCGTCCACCACGATGGCCATCTGCTGATTTCGCCGCTGCATTTCCTTCAGCAGGTCCGACCCGTGCTTGGTTTCCGGCACGAACATCGCCGGGCGCGCCATTTCGCGCACCGTCCTGCGGCGCGCCTCTTCTTCCGGTACCTGCAGCAGATCGCGGGCGAAGGCCACGCCGAAGGCGTCGTCGAGATTTTCTTCATACACGGGCACGCGCGAAAATTTCGTCTCGATCAAGAGTTCTTGCGAAGTGCTCGACGGTCGCGCCGGCCGCAATGGCCACCACGTCGGGCCGCGGCGTCATGAATTCCAGCACGCGTTTGTCGCTGAACTCGACCACCTGCTCGATCATCTGCGCTTCGTCCCGCTCGAGAATGCCTTCCTGCTCGGCCGCATCCACCAGCGCTTCGATTCCCTCCTGTTGCGCGGCCTCGGTGTCGACGCCGGCGTCGTCCGAAATATGCGCCAGCGAGATCGCCGCCTGCAAGACCATGCGAAACGGCCAGACGATCCACAAAAACGCGCGAATCGACCAACGCCAGGCGGATCAGCCAGCGCCCCTTGGTCCGCGCCAGCAGAAAATCGGGAATGAACTGCGAGAGCAGGAGCACTTCCACCAGCACGTAAATCAGCGCCTGCAGCAGCGCGTCCCACGTCCCCGGGACGAACACGATCACGCCGCGCGCCGTCTCCCACGTCACCAGCGACGAGCCACAAATTCGCCAGCAATCGAAATCCCGTGGCGCCCCGCGTCCGTTCGATGTGAAAATGCGGCTCGATCTCCGCCTCGAACAGTTCCAGATGCTCGCGCACCCGCCCGGTGGTGACGCGCCCCAGCTCCCGGTAGATCCGGTCGATATAGGAAAAAATCACCAGGCCCACGCCCAGCAGGGATACTCCGAGGAAATAGACAAACGTCATCATGGGTTAGCCGATTCCCAATCGGCGCCGCAATCGGCGCTCCAGCCGGTCCATTTCGCCGTGATCGGTTTCGTGATCGTATCCCGCCAGATGAATCATGCCGTGCAGGATCAGGATGCGCAGTTCGTCGGCAAGCGGCCGCGCAAACCGCCGCGCGTTGCGCCGCGCCGTGGCCGGAGAAATGGCAATGTCTCCCACGTATTCCGATTTTGCGTTTGGCTTGCTGCCGTTGGCGGGAAAGGAAAGCACATCGGTGGGTCCGCGTTTGTGGCGAAAGGTCTTGTTCAACCGCGCCATGGCGTCGTCGCCGATGAATTGCACGGTGACCGATTCCGGCGGAAACTTCATTTCCAGCCGCGCGCGCTCGTAGAATTCCTCCAGGGGTTGCATGGCCACCGGCACGCGGCGCTGGCGATTGACGATCATTTCAATTTTTGCGATTTAACTGCGGACTTCGTCGCCTCGAAGACAGCCTGGGCGTTCAGCGCAAACGAAAAGCTCGTCCCGAGCGTCTCCCCATTCTCCGTGCCCTCTGTGTTCTCTGTGTTAAAGCTTTTCGCTTTTGCTTTTCGCTTTTACTTCCGCCGGCGAAGGCTCAACTTTCTTGCCACGCCGCGGCATACCCGCCTCTTCCGCGCCTCGGCCGCCCCAAACTCTTCGTAAGCCTTGATGATCTGCTGCACCAGATTGTGCCGCACCACGTCGCGCTCATCGAACCGGATAAACGCGATCCCCTCGATGCGCCCCACCACTTCCAGCGCCTCGACCAGCCCGGACCGCCGCCCCGCCGGGCAAATCGATTTGCGTCACGTCGCCGGTCACCACCGCCTTGGAATTGAATCCCAGGCGCGTCAAAAACATTTTCATCTGCTCGCTGGTCGTGTTCTGCGCCTCGTCCAGAATCACGAACGAATCGTTCAGCGTGCGCCCGCGCATGAACGCCAGCGGCGCAACCTCCACGATTCCCTTTTCCAGAAAGCGTTCCAGTTTGTCCGCGTCCAGCATGTCGTACAGCGCGTCGTACAGCGGACGCATGTAAGGATCGATCTTCTGCTGCAGCGTGCCGGGAAGAAATCCCAGCCGCTCGCCGGCTTCCACCGCGGGCCGCGCCAGAATAATGCGGTCCACCTGCTTGGTGAGCAGCGCCGAAACGGCCATGGCCACGGCCAGATACGTTTTCCCCGTCCCGCCCGGACCCACGGCAAACGTCATGTCGTGTTTTTCGACCGCTTCCATGTACGCGCGCTGATTCGGGCTTTTGGGCGTGACGCTTTTCTTGCCGAAAATGCGCGGCCGCGACGGCGCGCCCGGCTCCAGGACCTGCTTCAGCGTGGTCTTGTGATCCTGCGTGGCCACGCGAATCATGGCCTTGACGTCGCCATGGCTCATGCGGCGCCCTTCGCGGACCAACTGGTTATATTCATTGAGTAATGCGGACAGCGCGTTCGACTTGCGGGGCCTCGCCTTCAATGGCAAGGTGGTCGTCCTGCAACTGAGTGGTGACGTGCAGCGCGGATTCCAGCAGTTTGACGTTTTCGTCCAGCGTGCCGAACAGCGATTCCAGCCCGCCGGCAATTTGTACCGTGCGTCTCATGGATGATTCGGAAGGTTTCTTCTGCACACTGCAACCAACCGATGGGGTAAACACCTCCGTACTTCAGAGAGGAACCAACAAGGAAAGCGTACTCGAAAGGAACGTGGGGGTCAAGAAATGGTAGGACAGACACTCTTGTCTGTCCGGTTTGGTGTGCAATATCGCCGGTCTAAACCGGACAGGCAAGAGTGCCTGTCCTACGAAAACAGCAATTCACTTTTGGCCATCGGGAAAACACAAACGCATCCACTTCACTGGTCGAAGCCGCAATCCCCGTCCCCGAAGACTGCACATCGCCGCCCACCAGAATCAGCCGATTGCCGATCACTCCGGCCGCAAGGCCATGCCTGCTCACCGGCATCGACGGCAGGATCGACCACGAATTGCTCGCCGGATCGTACGCTTCCAGCGCGCGGAACGTCGCCATCATGTGCGGGTCCTGAAATTCTCCGCCGGCAACGTACATGCGCCCGCCAAAAACTCCCGCGCCCAGGGCGCTGCGCGCGGTCGGCATGCGCGAACGCGGCGCGCTCCACTTGTCGGTCGCCGGATCGTATTCCTCGACCACGGAAATATCCGACGCCAGCCCGATGAATGCGGCCCCCACCCTGCCGCCAACCACATAAATCTTCCCGTTAATTGCGCCGGCCGCCGTGTGATTGCGCGGCGTGGGCATGGGGCTCCGCTCGCGCCACGTATTTTTCTCCGGGATCGTACTCTTCGACCGTGCCAAAAACCATCTGCGGCGTGGTTTGATCGATCTTCGTCTCCGACGACCCGGGAATATTTCCCGCGCCGCCGATCACATAGATTTTATCGCCCACCACGGCCGCCACCGGCGAACCGCGCTTCGTCGGCATCGGCGCCAGCGCCTTCCAGGTATCGGCCGCGGGATCGTATTCCCATGAATTATTGATGGGCACCCAGGCCGGCGGCCCCGATTGCGGATACACGAATCCGCCAAAGGCATAAATTTTTCCGTGATATTCGGTGAGCGCCACGTGGTGCGAAGGCAGCGCCATGGGCTTCTTCTTCGTCCAATGATCGGTGGCCGGATCGTACTCGTACACCAGCCCCATCGGTTTCCACAGCGGGATCAGCCCGGCGAAGACGTACATTTTCCCGCCCGCCGCCGCGCCCAGAATTTCCTCCGCCGGCTCGGGAAACGGCGCCAGCTTCTCCCACTTGCCTTGCGCGAACGTGGCGGAATTTCCCAGCAGCAGGCCAACATGAGGATGGCGAGTTGCATCAGCCCGGCAAAAATTCGTTTCGTTGACATGTGCAGTTTCTCCAATACCCGGATGCGCCGTACTATACAACGGACCGCCTTCCGTGCACCCGCGCATCCGCTCGCAAGTGCAATAAGTGCGCGGCGCCCCAGTAGGACAGGCTTCAGCCTGTCGGTTTTGGATTGTGTCGCCCACCGAAAACCCGACAGCCCAAAGCCCGTCCTACCAGGCCGCGCAAGCCATTCGCTACGATCGGGACCTTCGTTGACAAAGACAACCCGCTCCGCTAGTGTATTTCCATCGAATCCATCGAATCGGAAGCGGCTCCGCATGGCACGAGTCGAACGAAGCCGGCGAAAAACTAGGAGAATTGAATGGCGCAAGGTGCGGCAACAAAAGTAAAGAAGCGAAAACCATCGGTACTGAAGCGGGCCAAGCAATCGCACAAGCGCGCGGCCATCAATCGCGCGAACACCACCCGCGTGCGTTCCGCGATGAAGCAATTGCGCACGGCCATCGCCGCAAAAGACGCGAAGTCGGCGGCGAAAAATCTTCTCCAGCCCCACGCTTTCCGCCATCGACAAGGCCATCAGCAAGGGCGTGCTGGAGGAAAACACCGGCAACCGCTACAAATCGCGCCTCAGCCTGGCCATCAACGGCTTGCAAGCCGCGGCCAAAGCCTAGACAGGCTTCTTCCCCATTTAATTTTTGAGTTTTTCAAACCGCCCGGAAGCCATTCCGGGCGGTTTGTTTTTAAGTAACACAGGCTTCAGCCTGTGGGGTTTCGTGCGCGCAAAAACGATCTTGCCGCAACCAACCCCCACAGGCTGAAGCCTGTGCTACCAAAACAGCCGCCACATTTCCCCAACGCTTTCAGACTCTCGGAATAAACCAAACGCGGCTGGATGAATTGCCGATCTACGCCGAAACATCCCTCGCCAGTTGCGCCACCAGAAATTCCATCACCGCGCGCTGGCTCCAGCCGCCCGATTTCAACCGGCTATCGGCCTCGTACAACGCTTCCAGCCCTTTCGCCAGCCGCGCTTTCGGAAATTTCCGGCACTCGCGCATCGCAAGCTCCGCCTGTTCCTTGCGCATTTGCAGCATCCCCGCCGCCTGGCCGCCGTAAACTCCCTTCGGCAATTCCTGCGCCTCCAGCAGCTTGCGGTACATCCAGGCCAGTCCGCCGAGCAGCGCCACCGCCTGCTCGCCGTTGCGCAACAGGCTATCCAGAAATTCCAGCGCCTGCGCCGGCTCGGCGCGACGCCAGCATGTCGGCCAGGTCCCAGACCTCGTATTTTTTCTCCGACACCACCAGCAGATCGACGTCCGCGCGCGTGATTTTCTTCCGGTCGCCGGCATACGTCGGCCAGCTTTTCGATCTCCGTGCGGATCGCCGCCAGTTCCCCGTCGAGCATTTCGCACAGCTCTTCCGCGGCCTCGCGCTCGAGTTCCACTCCCAGACTCGCGCGCCATCTCCAAACTCATGGGCACGGCCAGTGGAATTCTTTCTTCCGGCTTCTCGGAAAGCGCCACCGACACGGTCAGCGTTTTCTCCATCAAGATTTTTGCCAGGCGCATTCTCTGGTCCAGCGCGGCCGCCTCCAGCACCAGAACGGAAAACGGCGCGGGATCGGCGAAATATTCGGCTAAGCTGCTTGACCAGCGCGTCGCGCGATTCCTCCCCCAGCCGCTCCCAGGCTTCCACGCCCGAAACGAAAATCACCTGCTGCGACGCCAGCATGGGCAGCGTCTGCGCCTGGCCCAGAATTCCGGACAAATTCGTCCTCATCGGCCGAAAATCGCTTGATGCCCCAGTCGCGGGAATTCCTTCCGGCACGTACGCATCCGCGATTTTCCGCCGGCACAGATTCACGCAGGTATCCGTCGCCACCGAGCAGCAGAATTCCCGGAACCGGCTTCCCCTTCGCCAGCCGCGCCAGCAATTCGTTTGGCGATCACGCCCGGCATCAGAAATTCTCCACGATGTCGGCGACCAGGCGCGAAGCGAAATCGCGCGACATTCGCCCCATCGCCGGCCCTTGCTCGTCGAAAAATTTCGTCGGATCGGTCGACAGCTCGTACGGCTCGCGAAACAAATAATTGTCGTTCTTGTACAGCACTTGCTTGGTTTCCCGCTCCTCGAGCCGACACCTTCATGTGCAGGGAAACCAGCATGGTGGTCGCGCTGGTGGTGGTGGCGTTCACGTTCGGCACCGGCGTGGAGTTCGGCCCCGGCGTGGTGTCGAACACCACCGGAGTGGCGTCGAAGCTGTCGATTTCCGCGTGCAGCACGGCGTCCGCGTCCGTCCTTCGGTCGTCACGATCCGGTATTTCGTGCGCGCCAGAAATTCGTGCACCACCGCTTCGGTCATCACCTGCTCGATGCGGTAGCGGTTCGTGCGGTTCTCAATCGTGGGCACGGCAATCACTTTCAGCCCGGCAGGAAGTCGAGAAGACTGTCCCAGCCACGCGGTAGCCGCACGCGGAAAGCAGAATGGCCACGGAGACACAAAGGCACAGAGACGATTTTTGCCAAGCAATTGGAAAGGAACGCGAGCGAGTAGTTTCAGAATTTCAAATTTGAAATTTGAAATTAGATAAACAAGTGCATCGTGAATGCCCATGTTATATTTTGCAAATCCGGAGATCTGCATCGCCGCGTGAACCGCTGTCTTCGCGGGATGCCATCTGGAAGTTCAAATCTTAGCAACCTGAAATCAAGTTTCGCTCGCGGCCGGCATCCGCCGCTGCAAGCCGGATTTGCTCTCACGAAACAAGCAACTTCTCCGCAATCGCCACTGCCGTCACGGCCGGAACGCGCAGATTGTCCGCCGCGCCCCACAGCCACACGCCGTTTTCGATCAACGCGTCGCGCTGCGGCTGCCCCACTACCGGGCGGCCCTCGCCCACCACGTTCACGTTCGACGGCGCTTCCTCGTTCGCCGGAGTCACTTTCAATCCCGCCGCTTCCAGACTTTTCACCACTGCGTCCAGCGCGGGAGCACTCTGAAATTCCGCGAACGCCGTAAACGTGTGCGAATGAAATACAGGCGCCTGCACCAGCGAAATTGCGGGCATCGGAATCCGCCCGGCCAGATACCTTCGCACCTCGCCAACAATTCTCGCCCGCGCCTCGCCCAAATCCTCGGCGCTTTCCGGACCGTAATTTGCCAGCATGTTAAATCCAATCTGCGCGTCAAACACGGTTTTGGAAATCGGCTGGAAGGACAGCAGATTGACGACCTGGCTTTCCAGTTCCTCGATCGCCAGCGGCTCCGCGTTCCGACGCCGGCTGCAAAAAAGTCAGCGCCAGACGCGCGAGGCCCAGCGGAGCAAACGCAGCGGACATCGAAATCGCCACATCCGCGGGAACCGAGGGCACCAGAAATAGGCTCTGCGGTTCCCCGGGCGAAACGCTGCTCGCGGGAGGCGCAAGCACCGCATCCAGTTCCGGGATCCACAATTTCGCGCCCGGATCGGCGGCCATCCCGCCGCTCAAATCGATCACCACGGCGCCGGAATTCCGCGCCTGCATTCCGTGCGCGATGGAAAATCCCGGCGACCCCGCAAAAAACGCCATGCGGATCCGCTCGAAGCTTTCCTCGTTCACCGTCTCGATCACCGCCGGCTCGCCCGCAAGTTCGGTCAGCGTGCCGGCGGCAAGTTCCTCGTCCAGCAGGCGAATTTCCACCGCCGGAAAATTCGATTCCTCCAGCACAATTTTCAATTCCTTGCCGATGAGCGAGGATGCGCCGGCGATGGCGACGCGCGTAGCCGGGCGAGCTGTTTGCTGGGCCGCTTCCTTGGGAGAGGTCATGAGGTTTTGGCTGGATTCGATACCAGGCGATGGCGAACCATGCGCACCACGTGCAGCGTCAGCCCGCTTACCACAAAAACGGTCGCGATCAGCATCAACACCACTTCGGAATTCATCACGATCAACCCGATCAGCAGGCCGATCAGAACGATCAGCAGCGACGGCCTGCGCCGCGCCATGGGCATTTCCTTGAAGCTGCGGTAGCGCACCGTGCTCGACATCAGCGCCGCGTCGCCGACCACGATCAGCATCCATAAGATCGACCAGCGCCAGTCTTCGATCGGAGATTTTATGGCGTGGACGGTCGCCGCGATCAACCCGGCCGCCGCCGGACACGGCAGCCCCACGAAATATTTCGATCCGCTGCCCGGCGCCATGCCCTGAATGTTGAATCGCGCCAGCCGCCACGCGCAGCAAATCACGAACGACAGCGCCACCCACCATCCGATCTCATGCAGACGCCGGATGTCCAGAAAATCGGTCTCCGAAATTCCGCGTACGCCCCAGGCAAACGCCAGCGCCGCCGGAGCAATCCCGAAGCTGACCATATCGGCGAGCGAATCGAACTGCTTGCCGAATTCGCTGCTGGTTCCGGTGGCCCGCGCCACAAATCCGTCGAAGGAATCGAACAGAATTGCGATGCCGATGGCCCTGGCCGCGTTATCCAGGTCCGTGCCCCCGCCCTTCAGCGTGGCCATGACGGCGTAAAAGCCGCAAAGCATGTTGGCCACGGTCATGGAACTGGGCAATAGGTAGATTCCCCGCCGCAGTTTCAGGTTCGGCCGCCGGGTTCCGGGAAATCCAAGTTCCTGCTGTTCGAAGTCGCTCATTTCCACCGCGCCAGGGGGCTGGAGCCCGCCGCTACATGCTGCCCGGGACGAACCAGAATTTCAACCCGATCCGGAAGCCAGATATCCATGCGCGATCCGAAGCGTATCATACCTACGCGCTCGCCCCGCATCACGGTGTCGCCCACCTTTTTCCAGCACAGGATCCGCCGCGCCACCCACCCGGCGATCTGCTTGAAGACCACTTCCCCATGCTCAGTGGCGACATGGAACGTATTCTGTTCGTTCTCCGCCGAGGCCCTGCCGCGCATGGCGGCGTAGAATTTTCCGGTGCGGTACTCGATGGCCGTGATTTTTCCGGCCACCGGCGAGCGGTTCACGTGCACGTCGAAAATCGAGAGAAACACGCTGATCCTGCGTCCGGGAATGCCGCCCATCGATTCATCGACCACCAGCATCACGCGGCCATCGGCCGGAGAGACGATCGTTTCCGGGTCGGCAGGCGGCGTACGTTGCGGATCGCGAAAAAAGAAGAGGACAAACAGGCCCAGCAAAAGGAATATGCCGCTCAGCCAATTCCAGTGAAGACCCGCCGCAACCACGGCCAACAACAGCGGTACCGCGGCGAATTTGTAACCGTCCTTAACCATGGGGGTCCTTGGCAGGAGGCAACCGGCGCGCACCTGCCCAGTGCGCAATCATTCTATCTCAATTCGCGAATGTCCCGGAGTCGAGAGGCCATCCGACTCTGTTCACATGCCCGCCTACGCTACGCTTTTCGACTCCAGAAAGCGCTCATCGTCTTCTGCCAGTGGAATGGGCCAGTTACCGATAAAACCTGCCGGCTCAACCGGTCGATGCAACACCATCTGGTATAAATCTTTTCTCTGTAAGGTGGTGTTTATGCGCATTTAGGCGGCGGTTCAAGCTTTCTGAGCAGCAACGGAACGACATGTGGAGCCGCTGGAAGGCGGGACAGTCGTTGCATGAGATTGGACGAGTCTTCGGCAAAGACCATGTGTCCATTCAATTTATATTGGCGCAGCATGGCGGAATTGCTCCGGCAGCGCGGCGGCGCTCGCCGCTCACGCTGACGCTGGGGGAGCGAGAAAACATTTCTCGAGGAATCGCTTGCGGCTCGTCGATTCGGGAGATCGCCAAAGGTCTGCAGCGGGCTGTTTCGACGGTGAGCCGAGAGGTCGCCCGCCATGGCGGGCGACCTCTCTATCGAGCCAATGAAGCCGATCGGCAAGCTTGGGAGTCGGCCTTGCGGCCCAAGCGGTGTCTTCTTGCCATCCACGTACAGCTGCAAGAGATCGTTGCGGGTAAACTCATCCTGGACTGGTCGCCGGAACAGATTTCCGGATGGCTGAAAACCCAGTATCCCGAGGATGAGAGGATGCGCGTGTCGCACGAAACCATTTATCGCAGCCTGTTCATTCAAGCGCGCGGAGTGCTGAAAAAGGAGCTGATTCAGCATCTACGATTCCAGCGGCGAATTCGCCGCTCGCGGCACGCGCGGGATAGCGGACACCACAAGGGACAAATCGTCGACGCTATTTCCATTCGAGAAAGACCCGCAGAGATCGAAGACCGCGCCATCCCCGGCCATTGGGAAGGCGATCTCATCGGCGGCACCAAGAACAGCCACATCGCCACTCTGGTGGAACGTCACTCGCGATTTACCATGTTGGTGAAAGTGTCCGGCAAAGATACGGCTACAGTGGTCGCTGCGCTGAGCCAACACGTTCGCAAGCTGCCCGCAACTTTGCGGCGCTCGTTGACCTGGGATCGCGGGCTGGAGATGGCCCAGCACAAAAGCTTCACGGTGGACACGGAAGTGAAAGTCTACTTCTGCGATCCACAGAGCCCGTGGCAGCGCGGCTCGAACGAAAACACCAATGGCCTGTTGCGTCAGTACTTCCCTAAACGAACAGACTTGTCCGTGCATTCTCAATAAGAACTCGATGAGGTGGCGCTGCGTTTAAATCAGCGTCCCAGAAAAACTTTGGGATTTCAAACTCCGGCAGATAGACTGCAAGCAAGTGTTGCATTGACCCGTTGAGACCGCCCCGTTTATAGAATGATTTCCAGTGCGATACGCGCAGTGAGAGCTTTACCTCGACCCGCACAGAGAGGCGGGCACAGCTTACTTGTTAGACCGAAAGACCCGGCCAATTCGCGGGGTGAAGTTCGTCTAGGCGCCGGAATTCAACCGGCTGGCGATGTAGCGCTCCATCGCGTCCTTGACGCGCAGTTTCAATTTTTTTAGGGTAACTTCCCGCTGCAGGTCTTCCAGATTCAGGTAGGAGGAGTGCGAGAGTTGCAGTAGCTGCTCTTCGTATTGCGTGTGCTGCTCTACGAGTTTTTGAAACTCCTGGTCATATGTCAGTAGCTGCTCGCGTGTCTGCCGAGTCAAGGTGGGCATTGCCTGCCTCCCGATCGATCCGATTTGTGAATGGGGTACACATCCTGATTGCAACCTAGCACAAAGCAAAACGCCCGCCAAGAGAAAATCAACAAAATTTACTCTTCTGTTGATTTCCATTCCAAAGTGAAAAGCAGCGCGTCCTCTGGCGGGTGCTGGTAGTACCGTTCGCGCCGCCCGCCGCCCGCAAATCCATGCCTTTCATAGAGGCCAATCGCCGCCTGGTTGGAAGCTCGCACCTCCAGATACGCTCGCCCTGCGCCGGATATTCGCGCATGCTGCAAGGCATGGCTCAACAGTTGGCCGCCAATTCCGCATCGGCGATGGTCCCTCGCCACGGCCATGTTCAGGATCTCGAATTCGTCCGCAGCCACGCGCCCGATCAGAAACCCGGCCACGCCGCCCTCCACTTCCGCTACCCATGTCCCTCCTTGAGCTACCGATTCTAGAAGGCTTCTTTCGGACCACCGCGAGGCTTCCGGACTTTCCTGCAGAATGGAGAATACGGCTAGGACATCGGGAGGAATCATTCCGCGAACGGAAATAATCGAAGAACCCTTAGCAGGCTCACTGCCGGAACCCATTACGAATCGCTCCAGGCCGCCTCCGCGTCCGATCTGCGAACGTAATTCGCATCCAGATGCAGCGGGTCGACCAAGTCGCCGCGCTTGGCCCGTTCAAATCCCAACCGGCCAACCGCCGGAGCCAGCGCCGCCGACACGACTTCGATTGCAACACCCGGCAGAGACTCCTGAATCAGACCGTAAGGAAGCAGGCCGGGAACCGGCGTGACAATGGTCGTCCGGCCCAAGCGGACGCTCCCCTCCACTAGCCCGATGAACTCCTGGGGAGAAACAATGGACTCTTCGCTCAAGGCTTCCAGCGCGTTTGCATTGCCCGCCAAGCGCCGGTATATGCACCCAAACAATTGCCCCCGGCGGGCATCGAAAAAGGGCGCCAGAATCTGCGTCTCCGCCGGCTGGCCCTCTCTGTCCGCCTGCGACTGCGCGGCAATCGCCTCCAGCCCGCTGATGGCCGCGATCGGCTTGCCATGAATTTCGGCCCAGGCCTTGACCGCAGTCAGCCCAATGCGCAGCCCCGTGAACGACCCTGGGCCCGAAGCAACCGCAAACACGTCGATCTGGTCAAACGAGAACGGCGCGTCTCGCTTCAGGGCTTCCAGATCCCGGAAGAGGCGCGAGGAATAGGGTGTTTCTTCGTGCCCGGAAATTTCGGCAAGAACAATGCCGTCCTGAAGCAGCGCAACGCTTCCGGTTCGCGTGCTGGTATCGATGGCCAGAATTCGCATGGGGAAGTGTATTCTAGCGTAAATGGTGGAAAATCAGGGCATAAGAACGCGTGAGGGACACTGGCAAAGAGTGTAAAAATGTAAAAAGGACGTAAAACTTCGCATGCAATTCAATGACCATTCTCAAATCAAAATCATCCTTAACTTGCTGATTCTAGAAGAAATATGTTGACTTTGACACTCCCGTAATCCAAACTAGTTCAAGTTTTCCTCTTAGGGGGCTTCCGACCATGGATTATAAGATGGGTGACAAAGTCGTCTACCCGAACCACGGCGTAGGGATCATCGAACAGATTAATTTCGGGGTTCTGAACGGAAGGACAGAAAAGTACTACATGCTCAAGATTTTCTCCAGCGGGTTGAAAGTCATGGTTCCTGCCACCAACGCGATCTCGGTTGGGTTGCGGCCCGTGATTCGAAACGGAGAAACTCTGAAAGTGTTGACCTTTCTGGAAAAGGGCAAGCCCAATTCGCATCACGACTGGAAACACCGGTTCAAGGAAAATTCCGAACGCATGCGAACCGGCGCTCTGATCGAAGTAGCCGCGGTATTAAAGAGCCTGGTATCGCTTAGCCGCACCAAGCCTCTTTCGTTCCGCGAAAAGAAAATGCTGGAACGGGCCAAATTCCTCCTCGTCAGCGAACTCGCCACCGCGCGAAATACCTCCCCGGAAACCATGGAAGACGCACTCATCAAGTCGCTGGCGAAAGCGCGGCTGCAGATGCCCTCTCCCCTGGAAAAAACCGAAGCCGTGGAGTTCTAGCGACACCTTTTTCGTTTTCTCAAAAGCCTCAAGGCGACGGCGCCTTGGGGCTTTTTCTTTTTCCGGGCTGTTTCTTCGTGGCTGTAAATCCCCAACCGCCGCCTCCCGGTGTTTCAATTCGGATCACAGCGCCGGCCCGTGCGTAGAACGTGCATTTCGACGGCAATATCCGCGTTCGACCCTCGACGATCAACTCATTCCTGCCGGCTTTGCCGGGTTTCCCTCCCGACAAACCGTAGGGCGGGAATTCCCTTCTGTCCGAAAGGATCCCGACTTGAACGTCGCTGAGGAATTCGATTTCGCGAACGATGCCGTCGCCGCCGGAAAATCTTCCACCCCCTTTGGAGCCGCTACGCAGCGCGTAGCTGCGGACGCGAACGGGATAGGCGTGTTCGAGAACCTCGGTGGGCGTGTTGAGAGTGTTGGTCATGTGGCTCTGCGTGGCGCCGGCGCCCGGCGATCCCGGGGCGCCTCCCGTGCCTCCTGCAATCGTCTCGTAATAGGCAAAGGGTTTTTCTGAGCCGCGCCGCGCGTCATTTCCACCAAAACTCAGATTATTCATGGTTCCCTGGCTGGCAGCCGAAATCCGGGAAGGAATCGCGCGGGACAATGCCAGCAGCAGCGTGTCCACAATGCGCTGCGAGGTCTCCACATTCCCTCCGGCGACCGCGGCCGGAGGGCGCGCGTTTACGATTGTTCCTTCCGGAGCGATGACCCGGATCGAGCGCATCAGCCCAGACGTGGCCGGCACCTGTTCGTCGAGCAGGCAGCGAAACACGTAAAACACCGCCGACCAGGTAATGGCCTCAACGGCGTTGACGCTGCCGGAACATTGCGGAGCGCTTCCCGAAAAATCCACTTCGGCGCTTTTGCCGCGAATGCGTATCGCGACGGAGATGCGTTGCCTGCCGGACGTGACGCCGTCATCGTCCAGGAAATCCTCGGCGCGAAAAATTCCGTTGGGAATTGCCTCGAGCGTCGCAGCCATCATGCGGGCGGAATAGTCGAGCAGGTGCCGCCCATAGGAGGTCACGTCGCGCTCGCCGTATTTCGAGACCAGATCCAGCAATCGCCGCTCGCCGATGCGGCACGCCGCAATCTGCGCGGTCAAGTCCCCTTCGCGTTCCCGCGGGGTGCGCACGTTGGCCAGAATCAGGGACATCACGTCCGGCGCCACGCGGCCGCGCTGCATGATTTTTACGGGAGGAACGCGCAGGCCTTCCTGAAAGATCTCGCGCGACATTCCCATGGAGCCCGCGTTCGCGCCGCCAATGTCCGCGTGATGCGCGCGGTTGGCGATGTAGAAAGGCGGCCGCGAACGGCGAGCGGCATACACCGGCATCACCATCGTCAGATCGGGCAGATGCGTGCCTCCGGCGTAGGGATCGTTCAGAATGGCGACGTCGCCCGGATCCAGCTGCATCGCACGCAACGCGGCCGTCACCGACATGGGCATCGAGCCGAGGTGAACAGGCATGTGGTCGCCCATGGCCAGGACGTCGCCGGCGGCGTCAAATACGGCGCAAGAATAGTCCCGCCGCTCCTTAATGTTGGGAGAAAACGCCGACCGGCGCAGCCCCGCGCCCATCTCCTCGGCCACCGAGTGAAAGAGATTCTTGAAGATTTCCAAGCGAACCGGATCGACACTCATCTCCGCCGCTCCAGAAGAATATTTCCGTGAACATCGACGCGGCCAGTCCACCCGGGAGGGATCAGCGACGTCGCACTGTACTCCGTGACGATGGCGGGACCCGCGATGCAATTCCCTGCCAGCAATTTTTCGCGAGCGTAAACGGGAACCGGCACGCGGCGGTCTGCGAACCATGCGCGGGCCATGGAAATGAGCGCCCCGCGCGCGCTCGCGCCTCCCTGCTTCACCTTGGGGAGACCTGGTTTCGGCGTGCGTCCGGTAAAGCGCGAGCGCACGTTGACGACTTCGCAGGGGCGCGCACGATCCGCATAGCCGTAGCGCTGTTCGTGAGCCCGGTGGAACGCCGCGACGTAATTCCGCGAGTATGGGACCGACAACTCGTACGACTGGCCGGAGTAGCGCATGTCCAGCGTGCGGTCGATTTGGATTTCGTTTCCCGCGAAACCTTCCTCAAGCATTTGTTTCAACCCTTCGCGCTGCAAGTTCGAGAACGCGCGCTCGAGCGCAGGACGAGTTGCGGCGGCGTTTCGAATTTCCAGGCGAATGGTTCGCGATAGATCCTTGGTCACGTCCGCGCGCAGAATCCCTAGCGCTGAAAGCGCTCCGGGAATGCAGGGTACCAGCACGCGGGGAATATCCAGCGCGGAAGCCAAGTCGCAGGCGTGCAGCGCGCCCGCGCCGCCGAACGCGACCAGGGTGTAATCGCGCGGGTCGTGTCCGCGCTCGACCGAGATCACGCGGATGGCCTTTTCCATGACAGCATTGGCGACGTCCACGATCCCCTGCGCGAACTGCTCCACCGAGGCTGCCGGTCCCTTTTCGCCATTCATGATCTGGCGGGCGCGGGTCGCGTCCAATTCAAACGTTCCGCCAAGCAGGCCGGACTCCGGAATCCGCCCAAGAATGAGGTTTGCGTCGGTCACAGTGGGCTTTTTGCCGCGTCCGTAACATATCGGTCCAGGATCGGCCCCGGCGCTCTCAGGGCCGACGCGGAGGGCTCCGGCGCGGTCATATCGCGCGATGGAACCGCCGCCGGCGCCGACGGTGTGAATATCGAGCATGGGCACGGCCACCGGCACGTCCGACACGATCGTTTCGCTGGTGGTCGCGAGCGCGCCCGAGCGCCCGCCTTCCAGGAGCGCAACGTCGGTGGACGTGCCGCCCATGTCAAATGTGATGATGCGGCCGATGCCGGCCAGTTCGGCCACGTACTGCGCGCCAAGTATGCCTCCGGCGGGACCGGAAAGGATCGTTCGAACCGGCTCACGGGCGGCGGCGCGGGCGGACAAAATGCCGCCGCTCGATTGCATGATTCGAACGCGGGCGCCGCTTGCACTGGGATTTTGCCGGCGAGATGTCTTGAACTTGTGGCGCGGCTGGAGGCAGCTGCGGGACCACGACCGGGCGCTGCTTTCGATTTCCGCCAGATATTTGCTCATGACCGGAACCAGGTAAGCGTTGACGACAGTCGTCGAGGTGCGTTCGAACTCGCGATGCTCGGGAAGAATCCGGTGCGAGATGGAAACTTCAAGTCCCGCTTTAGATAGCGCGCGGGCAATTGCCCGCTCATGCTCCGGATTTACGAAGGAAAACAGGAAGCAAACCGCAACCGACTCGGCTCCGCTGCTGACTACGGCGCGGACGGCGCGGGCGATATCGTTCCGCGAAGGGGACACCAGTGGACGGCCATCGGAGTCGAGCCGCTCGGGCAAACCAAAGCGGCGCTCGCTAGGCACCAGGGGCGCCTGCTTTTCGACGAAGAGATTGTAGAGTTTGGTTCTGGCCTGGCGTCCAATTTCGAGAACGTCCTCGAACCCCGCCGTGGTGACGAGTGCGACGCGGCCGCCTTGCCTTTGCAGCAACGCGTTTGTCCCGACGGTGGTGCCGCATGCAAGGTCGAGTGCAAAACCTTCCCTGCTTTCGTGCGTGATTTGCGCCAAGGCGTGGGAAATCGCTTCCGCCGGATTTCGCGGGGTGGAAGGAATTTTCAGAATTTCGATGCGCCCGTCGCGGAGGTAAACGCTATCGGTAAACGTGCCGCCGGTATCGAAGGCGATGCGCATGAAAGCCATGGAAACAATGATACCCGGTTACCGGACCTCCCGGGTTTCACGAAATGATGGTGCTGTCCCAGATGCTCCGAGGGAGATTTCCAAATTTGAAAAATTCCGAATCATTAGGACTGAAAGTTATTTCATAAATGATTGGGCAGTCAAACTTGATAGCAGGCCAGGGGCTAAAGCCCGGTCTTTCCTCATGTCTTGATGTCGCGGCTGAAGCCGCGACCCACAAGACATAGCGGAAGCTGTCCAATCACTTACGTCCATTCATTTGTCCGCCGTATCGCCGTGAATCAGCGTTTCAAATCGTTCCAAGCTGTTCGGGAAATGCGTAGCGAGCAGGCGGAACCAATTTGCGGATTGTTCCTCGGTGGGCACTCGCGCTTCAAACGGCTTGTTACACGTGTAGAACACGCAGTCGATGGGCTTGGCCGTAACATGCGAACCGCTAGATGGGGTGTGCAGAATGCAGTGGCGGCTCGCATTCCGGTCATCTTCGGGCCAGTTCCCTACTTTATGGCTCAGGAAAACGCAACCACGATTGAGCCACGGATTCTTCTGAAACAGTTCCGCCCGGATTTCCCAATAATCTCCGCCGGCCGGAATGCCGATTAGATTGCCTTCCTGCGAGAGCGACCTCATGTGAAAGAGCATGAGCGTCGCCTCGCCGCCCTCCAAGGATACTTTTTTCTTGTAGACGTCGAAATATTTGAAGACGAAGTCCGCAAAACCCAAGCCAAGTTCGTATTCGTAGTCGGCTCTGCGCAGGCCACCCTGCCGGTAGAGGTCGTAGATCTGAACTACATTTTCCAGAATGGCGAAGCCGCCGAGACTGCAACACGGTGAAGAGCACGCGAGACGATCCGCCTCGGTAACACCGCCGGAGTGGTATTCCCTCAAGAATCGGACGATCGGGTCCGGATACGGCTGTTGCATCAGGTCTGCGCGCCAACGTTCAGCTGTGGCAACGACCATTCCCTCACAGGCATGGCCCCCAACACGGGCTTGCCGAGCGCCGGAGTCGACAGGATGTACAGCCCCGTTGTCGTGCCCGCGTAGATGAGGTTGCGGTCCCATTCGACGAAGCATTGGTCGGTGGGACGGCTGTAGCTGTTCGCCTGATCGTCACAGCGCTTGGCAAGCCCGTGTTGGGGGCCATGCCTGTGAGGGAATGGTCGTTGCCACAGCTGAACGTTGGCGCGCAGACCTGATGCAACAGCCGTATCCGAACCGATCGTCCCAATTCT
>CAVZXL010000005.1:0-725052 GCA_963779275.1 Terriglobia bacterium | reverse complement strand
CTCTCCGGGCGCGCCACTTCTGTGTAAAAGTTGAAAATGAACCGGAGGATCGGATGATTCGGAAGAATTCGCTGCTTGGCCTTTGCTTTGTACTCATCGGAATAGCCGCATCGCTTCATTCCCAAGCTGCGCCGCAGGTCGCTGTGCGCGCCGGGCGGATGTTTGACAGTAAGACGGGACAGTTTCTCAACAAACAAGTGGTGCTGATCCAGGGCGAACGGATTGTCGAAGTCGGGCCCGAGGATCAGGTGAAGATTCCGGCAGGGGCGCAGGTAATCGACCTCAGCAACGCTTCGGTTATGCCCGGCCTCATCGATGCGCATACCCACGTCTATGAAAGTCTTTCGGCCGGACAACGCGTCAATACCTCGAAAGAGGCCTGGACCATCATGGCCGTCAAGGACGCGCTTGTCGATCTGCGCGCGGGATTCACGGCGGCGCGCGACTGCGCCACGCACGGTGAAGGCTACGGCGACGTGGACATCCGCAACGCCATCAATAAGGGAATTATCGAAGGCCCCCGGATGCAGGTTTCGACGCGCGGGATCGGCGGCGCCGGTTCCAATTACATCGGTGTGCCAGGAATTAATCTGACCGGCGGGCAACAGACGATCACCGGACCCGTCGAAGCGCGCGCGGCGGTTCGCGACCAGGTTCGCTACGGCGCGGACTTGATCAAGATATTTCCGGCGGGCGGATATTCGTTCAGCGCTACGGGCGAATTGTACGTGGAACCCATGCTCACGCTGGAAGAAGTGCAGGCGATGGTTGATGAAGCGCACCTGTCACCACCGCCGTGTCGCGTCGCACGCGTATGGCGGCGACGGACTCAAGTATTCCGTGCTGGCAGGAGTCGACACCATCGAGCACGGCCAGGCGCTCGATGAATCCGAGCTGGCCATGATGAAACAGAAAGGAATCTATTGGGACGTGACCGGGTATCGCTACTCGCTGCCGGAAATCGTCGCGAGCGACCGCAAGGATACCGGCGGAAAATACGATCTGCCGTCGATCTTCGCGAAGAATTTTCAAAAGGGACTCTCCATGGGCGTCACCATGCTGTTCGGCAGCGGAGTCGACGGCGACCCGTACGCCCACGGCGACCAGTGGACCGAATTTCAATGGCTGGTAGATCACGGCATGGCTGCGAACAAAGTGCTGCAGGCCGCCACCCTGGTGGACGCCGAAGCCATGGGATGGCAGGACAGCATCGGCTCGCTCGAAAAAGGCAAGTACGCCGATCTGGTTGCTGTTTCCGGAGATCCGCTGAAAGACATTTCCGAAATGAAGCGAGTCAAGTTTGTGATGAAGGGCGGCAAGGTGGTGAAGAACGAATTGAAGTGAGGTTGGACCCGGATTTTATTTCGCAGCGAGGTTTGATCTGAATTGTGCTGGCGAGTTGATTTACAAGGTGGCGAAATAAAGATGGATTGGAGAGGTGCTTGAGTAGCACAGCCACGCCGGGCTGTGCGATTCCGCCAATCCAAGGCAAATCAGCAACGCACGTGAGGCGTGACAAGAACCCGCACAGCCAAAAGATGGCTGTGCTACTCGGGCTTCACCGGCTCCAGGCCGCTTTTCCGGATCGCCGCGTAAGCCGCGGGCGACGCCAGCCACTGGATCAGCGCATTGGCCGCTTCGGAATGTTTTGATGTTGTGGTAATGGCGGCCGAAAATAGCGTGATCCGCTGCGCGCCTAGCGGCAGCGGCGCCACAATGTCGATGCCCTTCACGGGTTTCAACTCGCTGATCTGCTGGAAGCCGATCTCGAATTCCCCGCTGGCGACGACACCGCCAACCGGGATGGCCGGGATCATTTTCGATTTATCCTTGATTTGGTCGGCGATTCCCAGCTTTGGAAATAATTCGGTGGAAAGATAAACGCCGCTGGCGCTGTCAGAATAGGCGATGGATTTTGCCGCGAGCAATGTGCGCTTCAGCGCGTCCACCGAACTGATGTCCGGGTGGGGCGCTCCGGCCTTGACGGCCAGGGCGATGTAGGATTTGACCAGGTCGACGCGGCTATCGGCGCGGACTTTACCTTGCTTGACGAGTTCGGCCAACGCGGGCCCGGCCAGGATCACGACATCGATTTCCTCGCCGCGTTCGAGGCGGTTGGGAATAGCGTCGTGCGTGCTTCCCATCGACGGCCCGAACACGGTCACCAGCTTGTTGTGCGTGGCGCTTTCATATTCAGGAGCCAGTTCCTGGTAAGCGGCCGTGAATCCGCCGGACGTGGCGACCTTGATCTCATCGGCGCGCGCTGTGGCGGCCATGAAAATCACGCAGGCCACAGCCAGTGCCGCGATCGCGGTGAATTTCGTACGGAACATTTTCCTCAGGTTGCTCAAGGCTCTCATTGAATTCCTTCCCGCGCAGGCTCTTGCCGCTGGCGACCTTCATCCATTATTGTCCCAGCCCGCAATTCTCACAAGTGGCTCGCGGCCTGACTTCGCGGGCATTTAGTGGCACAGGCTTCTGCCTGTGCGGTTTTGGTTCCCGTGCATCCACAAAATGCACAGGCTGAAGCCTGTGCCACCAAATGCCATCTCATGACAAGGCCAGGCAATAAGTCACCGAAAATCTGATACGATACGGCGTCGCCCAGCAATTGTAGAGCAATATGTTGTCCCGAGTATTTCGGGAAATTCCTGCGCTCAGCGCCGGAACATCCGACGTATGTCATTTTTGCGGGGCTGTCCGCGATTGGCCGTCGATTATCGGCAATGCTGCGGGCAATGCGATTCGGAAAGGATCGGTCCAAGATGAACCGTTGGGTTCGGTTAATTGCCGCGGTGGTCGCGATGATCATGATCGCGAACCTGCAGTATGCGTGGGCTCTTTTTGTAAAACCGATTATCGCCGCCACGGGCTGGAAACTTTCAGAAGTCCAGTTGGGATTCACTCTCTTCATCGCCTTTGAAACTTGGATGATGCCCCTGTCGGGCTGGGTCATGGATCGCATTGGCCCCCGCGCGCTGGTTTCCGCCGCCGGGTTGCTTTGCGGAATCGGCTGGGCGGGATTGGGATACGCGAAAACACTCCCTGAATTGTATGTGCTGTATTCAGTTGCGGGAATTGGAGCCTCCGTGGTATACGGCGGGGCCACAACCGTGGGACTGAAGTGGTTCCCGGACAAATTGGGGCTTACCTCGGGACTGATTGCCGCGGGATTCGGGTCCGGCGCCGCGCTTTTCGTGAAACCCATGGCCTATGTGATTCGCGTGGAGGATTACCGGGCCGCTTTCCTTTACACGGGAATCGCGATCGGGCTGGTGATTCTCTTCGCCGCGCAATTGCTGATTAATCCGGATCCGAACGACCCCCAAATCGCGGGAAAGAAGAAAGTGAGCCGGTTCAAGTTGCGCAGCCATGCGGAACAGTTCACTTCGTTTGAAATGCTGCGGACCATGCAATTTTACGTGCTCTACGCAATGATGCTGATGATGGGAATCGGCGGCCTGATGGTGGTGGCGCAAGTGGGCTCGGTGGCCGATACACTGGGCATCGGCCGGGTCGCAGTGATAACACTCGCGCTTACGATTACCCCGATCGCGAACGGAGGTGGGCGCATCTTCTGGGGATGGGTCTCCGACCATATCGGTCGTGAGCGAACAATGATCATCGCATTCTTGCTGCAGGCAATTTCACTGGTGAGCGTTCTGCGCGTGGGGCGCCACTCTCCGTTCGGATTTATTGCCTGCCTCACAATCGTGTTTTTCACATACGGCGAGATTTATTCAATATTCCCCGCGGCGTCGGCCGATTTTTTTGGCGGACGAAATGCCAGTTCCAACTACAGTTTTCTCTATAGCTCCAAGGGGGTGGCCGCCATCATGGCGGGATGGATCGCGGCACTGCTGTTTGAAAGAACGGGAACCTGGACGATGGTGTTCTACGGTAGCGCCACGCTGGCTTTTCTAGCCGCGCTAATGGCGGCGGGACTCATTGCCATGCCGCTGCCGAGCAAGGGGACCAGCGCAGTTCCCGAAGCGGCCGTGGCGAAGAGTGTGGAACCTTAGCGCGCGACCTGCCGCCACGGGTCTTTCGAACATCCATCGTCGCGTAACAAGGAGACTAATTTCCCTGCCGGGCTCGCGTCTTTGGTAGCGACGGCGGGACGCCGCCGCTACGAAACCTCAAGCTGGAAGACTCTTGCCCTTGGTTTCCTCTCCGAACGGCACCAGACGCGAGTCCCACGATGAACGCGAGCGCCATCATGGCCACGGGAATTCCGAAGGTCTGGAAGTGCCGGATTCCCGCTCCCACCAGGAACGTGAACCCGGCGGCGAAGAAACGTCCGAGGTTGGTGATGAAAGCGAATGCGCTGGCGCGGCATTCGGTGCCGTACTGCTCCGGCAGCCAGAACGAATACACGATGAAATTCGCACCCCCCAAGCCGAGCAGCACCGAACACACCAGGAACCACGCGATGGCGTTCTGCTGCATGTAAAACACGCGCGCGAACGCCAGCCAGATCGCGAACATCATGATCACGTAAAAAATCGCCAGCGTGGCGCGGCGCCCCACCCAGTCCGCGATAAAGGGCACGATCAGCGCCGCAAGGACGGTCGTAATACCGAGCAGCGCGGTCGAATAAGAGGCGTAACGCGCGCTCTCCGCGGCCGTTTTCCCGGCCCTCTCCGCGATATAGGTCATCGCCGTTGGCGCATATACCGATCCCGCCCACAAGCCGGCGAGAGAGACGATCAGATACATGCAATTCACAATCGTCCTGCGGCGGTATTGCGGAGAAAAAAGTTTCAGGAACGCGCGGTGCATGGCCCAAGTCCCGCCAAGTTCCTGCACCTTGTTCTCCCAGCGCGCCGGCTCCTCCACATTGTTGCGGATCAATCCGATCAGCAGCGCCGGAACGCCGCCCAGCGCGAACATGTATCGCCATCCGTAACGGCTGCCGATAAAAATGTTGGCGATGCCGGCAAGGAAAAATCCGATGTAGTAGCCCGTGTGCATCAGCGCCGCGCCCATGGTGCGCCGCTCCTCGGGCCAATCCTCGGAAACCAGCGCGGCGCCGATAGACCATTCGCCGCCGATTCCGACTCCCGCCATGAATCGAAATACCGCGAGGCTCCAGATGCCCGTGGCAAACGCGGCCAGCAGCGTGAATAGCGAAAAGCAGAAAATGCTGAACATCATGGTGCGCACGCGGCCGAAGCGGTCCGCGATCGGTCCCCAGACCAGCGCCGTGCCGTAGCCGATCAGGAACAGCGTGAAGAAAAGTCCGCCGTAGTAGCCGACGTTGGCGGTGGTGGCCGGAATTCCGGAGCGCGGCAGAAGTTCAGTGAGAGCCGGAACGAGCACGAGGGAATAGATGAACGAATCCATTCCGTCCATGCTCCAACCGCCCCAGGCGGCCCAGAAGCTGCGCACCTGATTGCGCGTGAGCCGCGGTTTCGTGCGCGCAGGATTCTGCCCGGCAATCGTTTCCGGCGTTTCCACTAGCGTCTCCTGGGAACTAGGAAGAATGGGATATTGTACGTTAGGTTCTTTCCGGCGTGTCTCTGTTTCAGAGGAACGCCCCTGGGGAGCGCGCCTACTTTTCGGTGCGCCGTGCAAGCCGAGTGTCGTACTATTGCGCATGGTCCGTGGCAGGGTGAAATTGGCCGGGGCCGAATCGGTTTGATGCGAAGGCGTATCGCTGAACTTTTTCCAAGCCATACTCTTGAAATCGCGTCCATCGGGCCGTCCGGCTGGAACCGCGCGGTGCGCGCGAACGAAATTCAAATCTTTGGGGGAAACATGGCAAAACCAGAATCCACATCTCTCGATCGCCGAAATTTCCTGAAAGCGGCCGGCGGCGCGGCGGCTGCCCTGGCGGCTGGCAATTCCCTCGTGGGCCTGGACGCAGTCGCCGCGCAGCCGCCGCTGGACGCTTCCACGCGCCCGAAAAATTCCGCATCGACATCCATGGCCATATCTATCCCGATAATTATCTCGATATGCTTGACGGCATGGGCGGCAGCGCAACCGGCACGCGCATCGCGCGCATCGTGAAGGGCAGCGGAAATCCCGACGAACTCGAGGCACGCTTCCAGATGATGGATCGCGCCGGAGTAAAGGTGCAGGTGCTCTCGCCCGCTCCGCAGCTTCCCTATTTTGAAAAAAAGGAATCCGCGGTGACCGCCTGCCGCTTCATTAATGACGCCTACGCGGAATTCGTGCGCCGCTACCCCGACCGCTTTGTCGCCTACGTGAGCACCCCGTTGCCCCACGTGGACGAGGCCCTCAAGGAGATGGCCCGCGGTCTCGATACGCTGGGCATGGTCGGCGTCACCATGGGCACATCGGTGCTCACGCGGTCGGTGGCCGATCCGATGTTCGATCCCTTCTGGGAGGAAATGAACCGCCGCGGCACGATTTTATTTTTCCATCCGCACGGCCTGGGCGCGTGCTCATCGCTGGTGGAACAATACGGCCTCACCTGGCCCATCGGAGCCGAGGTTGAGGACACCATGCTGGTCGGGCATCTTCTGGCAAAGCAGATCCCCAAGCGCTTCCCGCGCGTGCGCATCATCGTGCCTCATCTGGGCGGCGACATCAGTCTGCTGATGAACCGGATCAATAACCAACGGATGCTGTTTCTTCCGGCCGACGCGGAAAAACCCAGCCTCACGGTCAAGCGCTTGTGGTATGACACCGTCTCCCATGCCTACGCGCCCGCATTGCGCGTGGCCTGCGAGTCTCTGGGCCACGACCGCCTCCTGCTCGGCAGCGATTATCCCTACGAAACCGGCGAAATCTACCAGCAATGCGTGGACTACGTGAAGGATCCCGGCACAAGACTGACACCCGCGCAAATGGAAGACATCCTCGATCGCAACGCTCAGGCGCTCTTCCGCCTGGTTCCCAAGCCGCCCGTTTCGCGATAGGGAAAACTAGAATCCCATCAGGGGCAAGCTGAGATTTCTTGCTGGGACGCTATGCCGCGCCCGACGAAGCCGGCAAGAAGAAAAATTCTGCAAACGCATGACTTCGTTGCCGCTAAAACAAAACGCCCCGATTGGATCGGGGCGTTTTGATGCTTCTTGCCTTAGTTGGTTACGATAATTGCTAATCTACTTGCTTGCTGACGCGACCGCCGGTCCGTCGAGCGGCTCGACGCGAATAATGCCGGCCAAGTGCGTGTTGCCCACCCAGAATTTTACCTGGTCGCCGGAATCGTCCACGAACGCGCGGCGCATGTTCGTTTCGCGGGGCATCAGGTAGCCGGTCATCTGTCCGGTCTTGGAATTCAGACGCAATACGGTGTCGCTGAATTCGGTGACGGCCCAGGCGTCGCCATGCTTATCGGCGGTTACGTCATAAGGCAGGTAAAACGCCGGAGTGGCCCATTCCTGAATATCGTTGGTCTTCGGGTCAAACACGCCGATCTTGTTTCCGCGATTTTCCCCGAACCAGAAGCGTCCCTGGGCGTCGAACGATCCGCGGCGCGGCGCCGATTTGGGAGTGGGCGTTGGAAACGTCTCGACCTTGCCCGTTTTTGCATTGATCCTTCCAATGTGCTCGCGCCCCATCACCGTGAAGTAGAGATTGTTCTGGGCGTCGGAAGCGATCTGATAAATGTTGGGCCGCGGCACGGCAAACGGCTCGAAGGTTTCAAATTTTCCGGTGGCAATGTCCAGCCGCAGGATCGTCCACGTTCCGGAATCGTTGACCCACACTTTGCCGTCCACCTTGCTGTGATCCGGGCTCGCGAAGGTGAGTTCACGGTAATCGCCGTCCAATTCCGGTGGAAGCTTGTAGATCTTGAATTGTTCGGTTTTGCGGTCGAACTTGGCGACCGCTCCCTGGAAGGTCATGGCGATCCACAGGTTCTGGTCTTCGTCGAATTCCAAATCCAGATTTCCGATGATGTGGCCGGGCTTCAGCACGGGCATGGGATACTCGGTGATCTTGCCCGTCTTGGGATCGAGCTTGCCCAGAATCGCTTCCCCGAAGCTGGCGTACCAGGCCGTGCCTTCGGAATCGACGACCACGTCATGCGGCTGCCGCGTCCGCTTGGGCAGATCGTATTCGGTGATGATCACCTGGGTGGCTTTGCCCTTTGGCCGCGGCGCAATCTTCAGAGGATACGTCCATTGATCCGTGGAGCTCAGGTCCAGGGAGGCAAGATAGTCGGCCTGCTTTTGCCGGGTGGCTTGAAGCTGTGCCTCCTGGCCGGTGCCCATTTCACCGCCGCCCAGACGCCCGGGGGCGGCCGGCTGCACCATCAGAGGAAACGATTCCGGCGTGTGGTGCGCCATCCGATCCAGCACTCCCATGAATTCATCCGCATCGTGAGTCGACCGCACGATCCGCTCCAGGGTATGGCAATGGGTGCAGTTTTGGATCGAAGCTTTTTGCTCCAGGGTTCCGGGAAAACTATTGAGCCAATCGGTATTCGTGAGTTGCGAAGCCAGGTTGGCGGTCTTGCGCAGTTTGATGTCAGCGGTCGCGCCTTTTTCAGCCGGAATGTCGACTGAAGCCGGGCTGTCCAGGTCGTATCCGCCCGCGCGAATGCGCAGCGCGTAATGCCCGGGCTCCAGCCTGCCCGCGGGGAAGCGGTAATGCCCGTGTTCATCGCTCACCACGGTCACAGAGATCGTCGAGCCCGCTTTCTTGGCGCTGACGAGGACTCCCTCCATGGCGCCCTCTTCGGCTGAAGCAACTTGTCCGCGGAGCGATTCCGAAGCTTCGCTCTTGGCTGTGTCCGACCTTGAAATCACGGGGCGAAATAGGAAAACAGCCGTAGCCGCAACTATGGAGAGAAATATCCTTGATGCCCGCATCGGAACCTCTCGGTCCTTGGAATGGGATCCAAATTTCATTTTGGCAATGACTTAAAAGAGGAATGCTTGCAAACACTCCGCTTGGATTTATTTTAGGAGTCGGTATTTTAAGGGTCAAGGACTATTTCAGCTGTTTTAGGATTATGATGTTTTCTGAACAGGTGTCGGCTGTTCCGCCGATGCGTCCCTGCCAGGCAGAGACGAACCGGTGGGGTGAATGTTGCCTCGCTGCACGGTGGCGCGGCCCGGATTGTCTTGGCGTGCAAACAGACGCCGTAGAAGGGATTTGTCCACGATGACGATCAAGACGATTTCCCGCAGGGATCTTCTGAAGGGCTCGGGCGCGTTCATCGTAGGCTTCAATTTGCTCGGGCCGGCGTCAAGTCTGCTGGCGCAAGGAGTGCAGGGCGGCACGCCGATTTCAAATGCGGGCGGACTTCCCTCCAATGAACTCGATTCCTGGATCGCTATCGCGCCGGACGATACAGTCAGCGTATTCACCAGCAAAGTCGATCTTGGCACCGGCACAGGCACGGCTCTGGGGCAAATCGTCGCGGAAGAACTCGACGTCCCGGTCTCGAAAATTCACATGGAGATCGGCGACACCGAAAAATCCGTTGACCAGGGCCGCACATCGGCCAGCCGGACGCTGGAGCGCGGGGGACCTCAGATGAGGCAGGCAGCTGCGGCCGCACGGCGCGAACTGCTCCAGCGCGCTTCGGCAAAACTAGGCGTACCCGCGGAGCAGCTTGTTGTGAATAGCGGGATTGTCAGCGCCGCCGGAACCGCGGAAAAAGTCTCCTATGCTGAGCTGGTGGGTGGAAAACGTTTTGAGACGAAAATTTCCGCAAGCGGCGAGCAGTGGGATCTGAAAGTCGCGCCCGAAATCAAACCAAAAGATCCCAAGGACTACAAGATCGTCGGCACACCGGTGCCGCGCTTTGATCTTCCTCCAAAATTTACCGGTGAATTTACGTATTCCGCCGACGTGCGCATTCCTGGCATGCTGCACGGCCGCGTGGTGCGCCCGCCGGTCATAAACTCAGCGCCGACCAGCGTGGACGAATCCTCGATAAAACAAATCCCAGGAATCGTGAAGGTTGTGCGGGAGGGTTCCTTCGTGGGCGTGGCAGCGGAGACCGAGTGGGCGGCGATTCAGGCTGCGAAAACGCTAAAGGTCACCTGGTCCGCGCCGGCCAAGCAATTTCCCTCGGGCCCCGCGGCGATGTACGAATATCTAAAGAACACGAAGAGCTTTGCGGATCGGGCGGGCACAGAGAAGGGAAACGCAGCCGGCGCCTTGCAGCAGGCCGCGAAGAAATTCGACAACACGTATCTGTGGCCGTTCCAGATGCACGCCATGATCGGGCCGTCATGCGCCGTCGCCGACGTGCGGGGAGATAAGGCCACGATCTGGTCGGGCTCGCAAGCGCCGTTCATCACGCGGAACGGCGTCGCGCGGCTTCTGGGGCTGCCCGAACAAAATGTTCACTTCATCTACACGGAAGGCTCGGGCTGCTACGGGCGCCTGGAACCGGACGACGCGCCCGAGGACGCAGCGCTGATGTCGCGCGCAACGGGAAGGCCGGTGCGAGTGCAGTGGATGCGCGAGGACGAGCACGGCTGGGAGCCGAAAGGCCCGCCGCAGTTAATTTCCATACGCAGCGGCCTGGACGCGCAGGGAAAAGTGGTCGCCTGGGATTATGCGGAACGCACGCTGCCATGGACTGACGCGCGGCTTTCCCCGATGCTTGCCTCGCGCCAGACCGGCATCCGGCCGGATGAAAACGGCGTGTTCCTGGGCGGAAACGACGGCGCGGCCTACAATTTCGAGGACCGCAAGGCCGTGGTATCGGGCATTCCGTGGATCATGAGTGCGAACCCTCTGCGCACGTGCAACCTCCGCGCACCGTACAGCCAGGCCCGGTGTTTCGCCACCGAATCGCAGATGGACGAGATGGCGGCCGCGGCCGGCGCCGATCCGCTGGAATTTCGACTGCGCCACCTCAGCGGCGGCGAAAGCAAGCGCGTTGTCGATGTCTTGCGCGCCGTCGCGGGCAAGACGCAATGGCAGGCCCGTCCGTCGCCACAGCGCGGTGGCGGAGGCAACGTCGTCACGGGACGCGGCCTGGCGTTGTCGGGGATGGCAGGAACGGTGGTCGCCCAGGTGGCGGAGATTGAAGTGGACAAATCCACCGGCAAAGTGGCGGTGAAGAAAGTCACAGTGGCGCACGATTGCGGCATCATTGTGAATCCCGACGGGCTCAGAAATCAGATCGAAGGCAACGTGATTCAGGGCGCGAGCCGCGCGCTGATGGAAGAGGTCGATTTCGATTCCGCGGGCGTGAAGAACCTGAATTGGCAGAGCTATCCGATCATCAAATTCGACGAAGTTCCGGATGTAGACATCGTACTCATCAACCAGCCGGCCATGCAGCCGATGGGCGCGGGAGAAGCGGCGTCGATCGCCACCGGCGCGGCGATTGCCAACGCGATCTTCGATGCCGTGGGAGTGCGTCTGCGCGAGGTCCCATTCACGCCGGAGCGCGTATTGCGCGCGCTGCGCGGCAGCGCTGCCTAACGCCGCGTTCTGTTTTCCGAGACGCCGACATCCAGAATCCCGCGTGACACCAGCGCGCGGCTATCATATACTCCGGCGAAGTTTTTTGGATTGGGTGAGAGCTGATGTTCCCAATCGACGCATCGCCCCGGATGGGGTACTGAGGATCCAGCCAATGGGTAACCGCTCGCTTTCCGCAATTTTCGCCATAATCGTTGCCGCATTCGTATTGCTCCGCGCTCCAGTGCCTGCGAGGGCGGACGGGACCGGAGTTGTCGAGGGCGTGGTCAAAAGCGCCTCCGGCCAGTCATTGCCCGGCGCTTATGTAAAACTTCACGACGCCGAATTGCGCCTGACATTCATGGTCATCAGCCAGCCGCAGGGCCGCTACTCCGCCAGGAATCTTCCTCCCGGAAAATACGTCGTACAGGGAATCGGCAACGGTTTCCAGAGCGCGCCGGTGGCCGTGGAGGTGTCGGCCGGCAAACCGGCGAAGGCCGATCTGTCGCTTTCCTCTCCTCAGCCGGCGCAGTTGGCGAATGGATGGCCGGGCAGGCCCGGCAAAGTGGGCGGCGTCGAGATGTGGATGCATGAACCGCAGACGCCACTGGCGGAAGGCGAAGGCAAGCAGATCGTCCTGGAGAAGTGCAGGCAATGCCACGAGACCGAGCGCATCGTGCTGCTTCGCTTTGACCGCGCCAAGTGGGAATCGACGGTCGACCGCATGCGCGAATACATTGCCGACCTCGGCATGCAGGAAGTCTCCGACCAGGAAAAAGCCGCGGTGGTCAATTACCTCACGAAAAATTACTCCGGCGCGCCGGGAATGGCCAATGAGCGGCCGGATGCCAACAGCCGCCTGCCCAGGACTCTGGTGCAGGGCGCGGCCGCCAACTATGTGGCCATGGATTACGAGCTTCCCAGGGACCCGGAGCGAGACCCGCATGACGTCACCGTGGATCCGCGCGGCAACGCCTGGGTCGCCGAACGCAACGGCTGCTGCATCGCCAAATTCGACCCAAAAACATTCACATTTACGGAAATCGAATTGCCCGCCGGAAAAGTGAAAACGCGCATTTCCAGCGCCATCGGACAGGACGGCGACAGAATCTGGGTTCAGGACGTCAGCCACAATCGCCGTTGGGTAAGCTACGATACTAAGACCGGTAAATTCAGCGTCTTTCCGGTTCCCGATTCGATCCAGGGCGCGGTGGGCTCTAATACGATCATCGCCGATAAGACTGGAAGAATTTGGGCAGCGGGCAACTCCCTTGTCATCGGTTTGGATCCGGCCACCGGAAAGTTCGTCTCCTATCCCATTCCTTATTGGGTAAAAACAAAAAAGAGCGCGCAGGGATACGGCATGGCCATTTCCGGGGACGGGCGAGTGTGGTTTGCCGAGCGCGATCCCAGCCGCATCGGACGGCTCGATCCGGAGACGGGAAAGATCGATGAGTGGGAGCCGCCCCTGCCGAATTCGATTCCCCGCAGAATGGGCTCGGATACCGAGGGAAATATCTGGGTGGGCCTGCACGAATCCGGCAAGCTCATGAAGATCGACTACGAAACCGGCAAGATGACGATCTTCAATCCTCCCACCGAAAACGCCGCGCCGTATGACGCCGTGGGCGATCCCCGCGGCCGGGTATGGTGCAGCGAACAGGCGGCTGACAAAATCACCCGCTTCGATCCCAAGAGCGGAACGTTCGTCGAATTCTCCGTGCCGAACGCCGAATCCGACATGCGCCGGATCGAACTCGATCCCAGCAATCCGAACCGCGTCTGGTGGGGCGGCGACACTTCCAACCACATCGGATACGTCGAAGTGCTGGGCGGCAAAGGTTCCGCGGAATAATATAGATACGAGCGGGCGAATCATTTCTGGCCGCGTGTAACGGGCGTCTTGTCTGGCCGCTCCACGGACATTCCGTCCGTTTTTCAACTCCAGGCATCAGGGGGAAAGCAGCTATGTGGAAGAAATGGGTACCCGTTGTTGCGTTATTGACCTTGTGCGCCGGCACCGGCGTGCCAAAAGATGCAAAAAGCGTGCTGGACGACGTCTCGCGAACCATCGGGGCATCCGGCCTGAATACGATCCAGTATTCCGGCAGCGGGATCTACTCGCAGTTTGGCCAGAGCTATCTTCCGAATGGCCCGTACCCGAGGTTTTATGCGAAATACACGCGCGTGGTGGATTTTGGAAAGAGCATCTCGCGGGAAGAGATGGTCCGGACGCAATTTGAGAACCCGCCGCGCGGCGGAGGAGGGCAACCTCTGTACAGGCCCGCGCGCGGCGTGACGCTCTCAACCGAGAATTCGCCCTGGGGCGGCGGAGCCGTGGCGCTGACGCCGCAGGGTTGGGTGAAGGCGGCGATGGCCTCAAATCCGGCGATGAAATCCATGACCGTCAAAGGCAAGCGCATGACCGTCATCTCCTTCACCGTGAGGGACAAATACAAAGTGAACGGGTACGTCGACGGCGATAACCTGCTGGAAAAAGTCGAAACCTGGATGCCCAATCCGATCCTTGGCGACACGCTGATCGAGACGGACTACTCCGACTACAAAGATTTCGGCGGCGTGAAATTCCCCATGAAGATTTTTCAGAAGGACGGCGTTTTTCCGGTGCTTGATCTGACCGTCAGCGACGTCCAGCCGAACGCCCCGGCGAATATCGAATTGCCGCGCGCCGCGCCGGCGGCTACGTACGTGGAATCGCAAAAGATCGCCGACGGCGTCTGGTATCTGGCCGGCACGCCCGACCCCAACAGCATGGCCGTGGAATTCAAGGATTACGTGGTCATCATCGAATCGTCGGTGACCGAGGCCCGCGCCCTCGCCAATATGGAGGAAGTGAAGCGCCTGGTTCCGGGCAAGCCCATCCGCTACCACGTCAACAGCCATCACCATTCCGATCACGCCGCGGGCCTGCGCGCGTATGTGGCCGAAGGTTCCATCATCCTCACGCACGAAATGAACAAGAAATTCTACGAACAGATGGTTTTGAAAAATCCCCACACCCTGGAACCCGACCGCCTTTCCCAGAACCCAAAGCCGGCGAAATTCATATGGGTTAAGAATAAGTATGTTCTGACCGATGGAGACCGCAGTTTGGAAATCTACACGGTCCCGGGCGCCGGACACACCGCTAATCTGCTGATGTCTTACCTGCCGAAAGAAAAAATCCTGTTCATCACCGATATCTTCAACCAGTTTGGCGAGCCGCGCCCCAACGACCCGCCCCCAGGCGTCGTTACGCCCTACTACGCGGCGCTCGGCGACAATCTGAAAAGGCTGCACCTTGATCCGCAGCAGCTTGCTCCATCGCACGGCAAAGCCGTCGTGCCGGTGGAGTTGCTGAACAAAGCGCTCGAGGGCGTGGTGAAGGCCCCGGAAGTGACCCCTCCCAGCGGCAATTGATGCTGGCGCACACTCGCTTGACGATCTCGAGGAATCGAGATCGTCAAGCTATGCGCGAAATGTTTGCAGACACCATGCCTATGTCGTTCCAGATACGTATCTTCGATCGCTTTCTGGAGGATTCCGATTGACACGTGTTCCCCTTTATTGCTACAAATTTATGCATAGAGAACGTCGGTGGGTGTGTTGACAGCTTTTTTTACTTATCGGAAAAAATCGCTTCCTTAAAGTCGTTCAGGTGAAAGTGTATGCGCATGAATTTCGTGGATTGCGCAAAGATTCTCCTGCTACTCGATGCAGGGTCAGTTGCAACCGGGGCACGAGTGTGCTCCATAACCAAAGCAATTCCGGCCGCAGTGAAAAATTCTTCCAGCAAAATCTTTTCCGGCGTGGGAATCGTGAAATTTCCAGGGTTCATTGGGTTGGGTGTAAGGGGGGAAGAAGTGAACACTTCAAATGGGTTGTCGTTGGGTATCCGGGCAACGAGAGGAGCTAGCATGTTCGAAAATATTTCAAGTGGAAAATGTCGTATATGGGCAGGAGTGATGCTTTTCGCGCTGATTTTGGGATGGATGGCCGTTCCGGCATCCGCGCAGGAATCAGGCTCCATTCTCGGCACAGTCAGAGACGCCTCGGGCGGCACTGTGCCGGCTGCAAAGATTACCGTGACGAACGCCGACACCAACGAGACGCGCACCGCCAACACCGGTGATGACGGCGCCTATCGCGTGCCCGGCCTGAAACCCGGCAATTACACGCTGAAGGCCGAGAAAGACGGGTTCAAGACCGTGACGCAGATGTCGCTGGTCCTGAACGTGGCCTCTGAAATCGTCGTGAACCCCACCATGGAAGTGGGCTCTTCGACGCAAGAAGTCACAGTGACCGGGGAAGCCCCGATCATCAATACGACCACCAGTTCGCTGGGCAACCTGATTAACGACCAGACAATTTCCGAACTCCCCATGAATGGCCGCAACTATACGGATCTGACGCTGCTTTCGCCAGGCATTATTCAGACCACTCACTCGGGCTTGGGAGATGCCGGCCTCTGGTACAGCAGCAACGGCGCGCCCCCGCGATCGAATAACTACATGCTCGATGGCGCTGTGACCGTGACCAAGAACGGCACCGGGCCTTCCTCGATTACCGGCGCAACGCTGGGCGTGGACGGCATCAAGGAATACAAAGTCGTCACCAGCATGTTCAGCGCGGAGTACGGATTGCTGATGGGCAGTCAGATGGTCATCGTCAGCAAGAGCGGCACCAACACATGGCACGGATCGGCATTCGACTACCTGCGAAACAATCACTTGGATGCGCGGAACTTCTTCGACCCGCAGCCCAACGCAGCGAATCACATTTTGACCGATGCCAGTGGCAATCTGCAGCGGTTGCCCCAATTCAAGCGCAACAACTTCGGAGCCTCGCTCGGCGGACCCATCCAGAAGGACAAAACATTCTTCTTCCTGGTCTATGAAGGCGTCCGCGTGGCGCAGGGGGACACGATTCAGAATACAACGATGAATGCGGACTGCCATTTCGTCACCAATGGCGCTCAAAACGTCATTATCGGAGGCGGACCGCTCACTACCATCGCGACAACTGCAGCCACCGCTGCAGGTGTTTCGGCCGCGAACCAGCAGATTCTACAGGGGCCGCTGGCGGGTGGACCTTGGCAATTGATTAATGCCCACGCATGCAACTCGGGATTTACCGCCGGCCAGGTTGTCACTGTCGACCCGGTCGTCCAGCCCTGGATCGGGCAGTTTCCATTCGCCAACGAAACAGGCGCATCGAACAATACCTTCAATGGTTTCAGCCGCGCCCGGGATGATTATGCGCAACTCCGCATGGACCACACGTTTTCGGATAGCGACAGCTTCTTCGGCCGCTACACCCTCGACGACGGCGTCATCCACACCCCCTATCTGGGCGGCAACTTGTCCTTGCAGGACACCGGCCCCGGATATCCGCAGTACTCGAATATCGGCCGCAGCCGCAACCAGTACGTTACCCTGGGCGAGAACCACGTTTTTTCGCCCACCGTGCTCAACTCGTTCCGCTTGTCGTTTAGCCGCATGATCTATCTCAACAGTTTCGCTGAAGCGAACACCCCGATGAACCCCAACTTCTTCCTGCATGACAACACGAGCACCTGTAACTATGCGCCGGGTGCAGTTTGCATCTGGTCGGGTGTGCCGGGCTTGTTCACCATGGGCTTCAGCCCAGGATCGGGCATCACCGCTCTGACGCCCCCGGGCACGTTCCCCAACTACCATTTCAACAACGTGTGGACGCTGGACGAGGACGTGTATTACACCCATGGAAAGCACTCCTTCCAGTTCGGCTTCCTGGGCACGCGCATGAACCAACCCCACCTGCAGTCTAAGTCCATCTTCGGGGCGATCAATTACGCTGGCATCGGGACTTTCATGAGCGACACGGCGTCGAATTTCAACGTCGTGACGCCGGGTACAGGCGCTTCCGATCCGTCATGCAGTCCCACGTTACCCTGCAACCAGCTCAGTTCGCAGTTTGGCAACTCGGGTTTTCTGGACCGCGATCACACCTGGTACACCTTCGGCTTTTATGGACAGGATGACTACCGCATGACCTCCCGGTTGACTCTGAACCTCGGCTTGCGGTACGAGTTCATGACGCCGATTACCGAGATGTTCAACCGGCAGTCCACCATCGTGGACATCAGGACATCGCTCAATCCCAGTCTGGTTCCGAACGGGATCTGGCAGAATTCGACGTATAAAAACTGGAGCCCCAGAATCGGCCTGGCTTGGGATGTGTTCGGCAATGGGAAAACGTCGGTTCGCAGCGGTCTCGGTATCTACTACGACGTGGGCAACATCGGCGCGCTGCTGACGCAAAACTCAACCGGTGTTCTGCCGTTCGTGGCAAATACCACCGCCGTTGGGAACACACATATCACCCTGCCTCTCCTGCCACTGCTTCAGTCGAAGGGCATACCCGCGGGGAGGTCCCTGCAATTGGGCGACTATCAGGATAAGTCGCCGCACTCGCTGCAATACAACATGACCGTCGAGCAGCAGCTACCCTTGGGCGTCGCGCTTTCGGTGTCGTATGTCGGCCGCCGCGGCCTGAATCTCTACACGGGAATGGAAGGCAACCCGGTTAAGCCGAACAATCTCGTGAACGGCGTTCTGCCGCCGAACACGGTGGCTACCTACGACGTACCCTCGGGGCAGGCCGGGTGCGGCAACAGTGTCATTCCCATCGATCCCATCACCGGGGTTCCAGGGGCGTTCACAGGGGCAGCACTGGCTGCTCCGTGCCGGGTTAACCCGTTCTTTACCAGCGCACTGTTTTTTACCAACGCGGCGAGTTCCTGGTACCACTCCTTACAGGTGAATGTGACCAAACACCTGAGTCGCGGCTTGATTTTCCAGGGGGCATTCACGTGGAGCCGGTCCACCGACACCACGGAAGGCACGCGGTTTAACGATGACTGCGGGGGACCTGCCCAGGCCAATTTCGGCCACAATCCCTTCAACCTGGGGCTCGACTATGCGCCGTCCTGCTTCGACATTTCGAAGTCCGCGCACATGAACGTGATTTACCATCTGCCGGGTTTGCATTCCGAGGGATTCCTATCGAAGGTGACGAACGGCTGGTGGATCGGCAACATCGTGTCCATCCAGGGAGGCAATCCGTTTGTGCCGATCGTGAACAACGACCGCTCTTTCAGCGGTATCGTGTCCCAAAATGCTTCCTCGGTAACGAGTATCAATACGTCCAGCTCACCAGTAAACGGTGTCAATCCATACGACGCGAGCAAGGTCATCACCGGCGATCCGAACCATTGGTTCGACGTCAGTATGTTCGGCGTGCCTCAGCTCGGACATCTCGGCAACGCTCCACGCGGGCTGTTGCGGAACCCCGGACTGGGGGAGTGGGACTTCTCCCTGGTCAAAGACACGAAGCTTGGACTATTGGGCGAGGAAGGCAATGTCCAGTTCCGGGCGGAGTTCTTCAATCTGCTGAACCGGGCGAATTTTGGCTTCGTCAACACGGGAATGGTCGCCTTCAACGGGACCAATGCCGCCGGCTTGTCCAATACCAATATCCCTTGCCCTCAGGTGGGAGCTACGTTCTGCGCGGACAGCAGTGTGGTTACTCACACCGGTAACTATGGGCAGATCACACAAACCGCAACCACCGCGCGCCAGATTCAACTGGCGTTGCGGGTATCGTTCTAGGTAAAAGTCGTCTTTACCGGATCGACTGTCTGAAAATAAGGAAACCCAACGGGGCGGCGAAAGCCGCCCCGTTGTTCTATACGGCGGGAATTGTTTTCCACGGAAAGAAAGCGCATCTTATTCGCAGGGGGAGAGGCAACATGCAGTTGTCCAGACGACGAATGCTTGCGGCCTTCCTCGCTGCGGCCGGCATTCTGTCCTGGAGTGCGAGTGCGCGCGCGCAGGAACACTGGCTGAAGCTCGCCCCGTTTCCCGATCCATGCCCCGAGCTCATCGGCGCGGCGGCCAGCGGCAAAGTCTACGTCTTCGGCGGGCTTCTGGGCACGTCCGTCAAGGGTCTGGTCTACGAATACGATCCCGCGGCCGACAATTGGACCAAAAAGAAACAGATGCCGGTTCCCGCGCATCACGTCGCGGCCGTCGAGTATCGCGGAAAGATTTATCTGTTCGGCGGAGGAGCGCAGCCCGATCCCGCGGGGGGAAACTGGGTTCCACTCGATAATTCCTGGGAATACGACCCGGCGAAGGACACGTGGAAAGCGCTTGCGCCGATGCCCACCGCGCGAGGCTCCGCGGTCGCCGCGGTCGTCGGCGGAAAAATATATGTGATGGGCGGCGCTTCCGTGCATCCGGGCGCGAAGATTGTTTCGCTGACGCCCACGGGCCCGCACCGCTCGCTGGCGACCAACGAAATGTACGATCCCGCGACGAACAAGTGGGAATCGCGCAGCCCCATGCCCACCGCGCGAAACCATGCGTCGGTCGGCGCGGTCAACGGCAAGATCTATGTGATCGGCGGGCGAGTCGGCTCGGTGTTTGTCAACGCCAGCGCCACCGACATCGTGGAGGAATACGATCCCGCGATCGACAGCTGGGGCGTGGCGAAGGCGCGCATGCCCACCGCGCGCAGCGGGGTCGCCTATGGATCCTATGGCGGCAAGATCTATGTGGCCGGCGGCGAATACCTGAACAGCCAGGTGGTGGGGGCATTCCGGGACCTGCAGGCCTACGATCCCGCTGCCAACGCCTGGACGATGCTTGCTCCGCTGCCGGTGCCGCGGAACGCTCCGGCCGTGGCGGTGCTCGGAAACCGCCTTTATCTGATCAGCGGGCAGATGCAATCCGCTTCGATCGGCGGAACCGCGCTTGCCTCATCCGCGACGGATGCGCTGGAATTTACGGGAAAATAGTTTTCGGGAAAGCAGAGTGATGGCAAACAGATCCAGACTGCCCGGAATGCATGGCGCGCTCGCCGTGCTTTTTATTGCGGCGTCAAGCTTGCTGATGTCGACGCCTGCGGCGCGCGCGCAGGGGCGATGGACGAAGGCCTCGCCTTTGCCCGAAACGTCCGAGGAGTTCTCCTGCGTCGCGGCGAACGGCAAGATGTATCTGATCGGCGGAAATCCGGTGGGTGACATCGGATCGCCGCGTGGCCTGGTGCAGGAATACGATCCTGCGGCGGATAAATGGGTCCAGAAGAAACCCATGCCCGTCGCCACGCATCACGCCGCAATCGCCGAGTATCGGGGAAAAATCTACGTCATCGGCGGCGCGGTGCAGCCGGTTGCGGGCGGCCCCAACCAATTCCCAACCAACAACGCGTGGGAGTACGACCCGGCGGCGGATTCGTGGAAATCGCTGGCACCGATGCCGACCAGCCGCATGGCGGCGTCGGCCGTGGAATACGGCGGAAAGATCTACGTCATCGGCGGTGCCTCGGTGCATCCGGGACACAAGATCGTCTCGCTTTCGCCGTCCGTGCCGCATCGCGCGCTCGACACGAACGAAGCATACGATCCCGCAACAAACAAGTGGGAGGAGCGCAGCCCCATGCCCACCGCGCGAAACCACGCGGCCATCGCGGTCGTGAACGGCAAGATTTTCGTCATCGGCGGAAGGCTTGCCGCGGCCTATCTTGCGTCCGGCAGCGACACCGACGTGGTCGAACAGTACGATCCGGCGTCCGATAGCTGGGGCGGGGCGGGCCTGCGCATGCCCATCGCGCGCAGCGGCATGGGCTGGGCGACGTTTCAGGATCGCATTTATATTGCCGGTGGCCAGGAATACGATGCGCACATCGTTGGCGCGATACGCGCCGTGGAAGCGTACGAGCCCGCAACCAATCAGTGGACGGTGTTGCCCACGATGCCGACGGCGCGGCATGGCGTGAACGTCGCGGTAGTAAATAACCGCCTCTACGTCATCGGCGGACACCTGCAGGGCGGATTCATCGGAGGCGAGGGCGCCAACAGCGACGCCAACGAGG
The DNA here is from genome assembly GCA_963779275.1 of Terriglobia bacterium. GTDB lineage: Bacteria > Acidobacteriota > Terriglobia > Acidiferrales > UBA7541 > Palsa-360. The sequence continues at coordinate 703,785 of CAVZXL010000005.1, read as the reverse complement.
TTTTTGATTTTTCGGGGCGATGAGAGTTGCAGCAGGCGAGTCTGTTCCGATTTTTGGAGTTGCGCGGCGATCTTGCGGTAAAAAAGGAGCAAATCCATGTCCAGTAAATTCAGGATGAAGCGAGGCGGGATGAACTTCGCAGGCCACGTGCCGGCGCTCACGAGCGTCGGGAACATTTCCGGCGTCGAAAATAAATTCGCCCCGGAAAGTTTCCCGTCCGTGCCGCGCCGCGAATTTCTAGCCCGGCTTGCCGCGCTCGGCGCCACTTCGCTGATCCCGGGAGCGGCGGCTTTCGCGCAAGCGCAGACGGCCGCTAAGCCGCGCCGCATCGACGTCCACTACCACTTCTCCTCCCCTGGATTTATTTCCGCAATCACCGCCAGGAAGACGGGCCAGCGCCCGCTGATGGAATGGACTCCGGCGAAAGCGATCGAAGCGATGGACAAGGGCGGAGTGGCCACGTCAATAGCTTCGATCAGCGAGCCGGGCGTGTGGTTCGGCGATGGCGACGAGGCGCGCAAACTGGCGCGCGAAACCAACGAATACGGCGCGCGGCTGATGGCCGATTATCCGGGCCGCTTCGGTCTTTTCGCGATTTTGCCGATGCCCGATATCGACGCGTCGCTGCGCGAGATCGAATACAGCCTCGACACGCTGAAGGCCGACGGCGTCTGCTTCATGACCAGCTATGCGGGAAAATATCTCGGCGATCCGGCGTTCGCGCCGGTGATGGACGAGCTGAACCGGCGCAAAGCTGTGGTCTACACGCACCCGTTCCGCGCCGAATGCTGCATCAACCTGCTTCCGGACGGTGCGGGCCTGGGAATCACGCTGGTGAACGACACGACGTACACCATCGCGAGCGTGCTGTTCAGCGGCACCGCGGCACGCTGCCCGGACATTCGCTTCATCTGGTCGCACGGCGGCGGCACGATGCCCTACATCACCGGACGTTTCAGCGGAGGAAATCGGCCCGACATGGCGCAGAAATTGCCGCGCGGGGTGATATACGAACTTCAGAAGTTTTACTACGACACAGCGCAAGCGGTCAGCCCGTACACGCTGGCCGCTTTCACCAAGCTCGTGCCGATGTCGCATATTTTGTTTGGAACGGATTATCCGTTCGCCACGGCGGAGACCGATGCGAAGGGGTTGACCGATTTCGGGCTCAGCGCGGGAGATATGCGCGCGATCGAGCGCGACAATTCTCTCGAACTCTTCCCGCGATTAAAAACATCCGCGTAGAATCGCCGCGCTCATCCCCTAAATTCGGATCGTAGACGTCATGCGATCCGGTGGAGACGTTTACGTCCGGCGCTCCGCCCGACGTGACGTGCCCGCTGACGAAGTGAATCTTGCCGTTCACCACGGCCGTCGCGACGCCGTGCCGCGGAATGGGCATGGATTGCAGGATGGACCAGGAGTTGGTGGCCGGTTCGTAAGCTTCCAGCGCACGAAACGCTCCCAATAATTGACGCGTCTGGATTTCGCCGCCGGCGACGTAGATCTTGCCGTTGTAAGTCGCCCAGCCTCCGCCGCTGCGTGGCGTGGGCATTGGCGTGCGCGCTCCCGAACCGTCCCATGTGTTCGTGACCGGATCGTATTCCTCGACCACGTCCAGATTGCTGGCCACGGTGATGAACGGGCTGGTAAGGCGGCCGCCAATGACGTAGATCTTGCCGTTCACCGCGCCCGCGAAGGCGTGATTGCGCGCGGTGGGCATGGGGCTGCGAGTCATCCACTTATTCGTTTCCGGATCGTACGCTTCGTTCGTGCCCACCGACCGGGCCGCGCGCGAGGGTCGTATGGCGACCTCCTTCGTGCCGGGTTCCGGGATGGCGCCGCCGATCACGTAAATCTGGCCGCCGATTTCCTCGGCGATCGCAGAGCCGCGCTTCTCCGGCAGAGGCGCCAGAGCCTTCCAGGTATCGGTGGCGGGATCGTATTCCCAACAATTGTCAACGGGCTCCCAACCTCCGCCCTGGATATTAGGGTCCTGATTGTAGACATACCCGCCGAACATAAAGATTTTGCCGTGGTATTCCGCCAGCGCGGAATGGTGCACCGGGCGCGGCACGGTGGCCTTCTTGGTCCACTTATCCGTTGTGGGGTCATATTCCCACAACATGCCGACAGGTTTTCCGGCGCCGAAGCCGCCGAACACGTACATCTTGTTGTTCGCGGCGACGCCGTAGAGTTCCTCTTCCGGCTGAGGGAATGGCGCGGCCTTGGTCCACTTGCCTTGCGGCACGCCTGGAAATTGCGCATACACCTGCGCGGTCGCGCCAAGAGCAAGCGCGATCAAAATGGCGATCGCGGCTCCGCGCGACGATCGAATTGCCGAAAAAATTGTCCCCGGCCTCATGGAATTCCTCCTCAAAAACATTCTCGGTTCGAGCTACTTGTCAGGAAACTCGTACACTTCGTTCGCATCGCTATTGGCCGCTTCACCCGCGGCGCCGTCGCTGGCGATGTGTCCGCCGATCACGTACAGCCGGTTGCCGATTGCCGCCACGTTCACGCCATGCCGCGCGGTGGGCATCGTGGGAAGTATGGTCCAGGTATTCGTGGCCGGATCATACGCTTCGACCGCGCGGATGGTGGCAAACACGTGCGAATCGTAGATCTCGCCGCCGGCTACGTAAATCTTCCCTTTGTAAGTGGCCCAGCCGTGCCCGCTGCGCGCCGTCGGCATGCGCAGGCCCGCCGCGCCCCAGGTGTCGTGTGAGGGATCGTATACTTCCACGACGTTGGTATTGCTGCCGGAGGTCACGTTGGCTGAGCCGACTCTGCCGCCGATCACATAAATCTTTCCGTTCACCACTCCGATGGCCGTGTGGCTTCGAGCCGTCGGCATGGTCATGCGCGTTTCCCACGTATTGGTGGCGGGATCGTACACTTCGTTGGTGTCCAGAGCGCGATGCGGGACGGTGGGGCTGAGCGAAACCACTTTCATGCCCGGATGAACCGACGCCCCGCCGATTACGTAAATCTTGCCTCCCACTTCGGCTGCGGATGGCGAGGTGCGAATGGTCGGCATGGGAGCCAGCGCCTTCCACGAATCCGCGGCCGGATCGTACTCCCACGTATTGTTGATTGGCACCTGCGTCGGGCCGCCGGGCGCCGGCTGTATCTGCCCGCCGAACAGATAGAGCTTGCCTTGATAGGCGGCGACCGCGGCGTGGTGTATCGCCAGGGGCATATTCTTTTTCTTGGTCCATTTGTCGGTCGCGGGATCGTACTCCTGCACCAGGCCCAGCGGGGCCTTGGTGCCTTCCGGAAGGCCGCCGAACAGGTAGATCTTCCCGTTCACGTCGCCAAAGGAAAATTCCTCCGACTTTTCCGGAAGCGGAGCAAGCCTTCCCCACCGGCCAGGCGAAGGCGGGGGCCCTTGCTGGTTTTGCGCTTGCGCCCACGCGCCGGGGGCGCCACCGAGAAATATTGCTGCCGCGGCAACCGCCGCAAAAACACGCTGTATGGCCGGGGCCATGTGCCCTCTCCTTCTACTCGTTCCTCTACTTGCCGCCGAAATCGAATGCGTTGGTTTCATCGGAGTCCATCGGATCGCCATAAATGTTTCCGGACTGCAAATGGCCGCTGACCACGTAGAAACGGTTTCCGGAAATTCCGCCGACCAGGCCGTGTCTTGGGGTGTTCATGGGAGGAAGCATGGTCCACTCATCTTTGGCGGGATCGTAGGCCTGCAGGTCGCGATAGACGCCGACGATCTGGTTATCCAGGTACTCACCGCCGGCCACATAGATCTTGCCGCCATAGGATCCGTAGGCGGTACCGCTCCGGGGGTTGGGCATGCGCGCTTTGGCAAAACTCCAGCTGTCGGTGGCGGGATCGTACTCTTCGACAACGTCGGTCGGGCTGGCGTTGACGAAGACAGCGCCGAGCCGTCCGCCAAGCACATAGATCTTGCCGTTGACCACGCCAACCGCAGCGTGGTTGCGCGAGGTGGGCATGGGACTGCGAGTCTGCCAGGTGTTCGTTTCCGGATCGTAGACCTCATTTGTTCCCAGCGAGCGGTGCGGAGTTGTGGCGCTCAGCCCCACTATTTTCGCGCCGGGATGAACCGAGGCGCCACCAATCACATAAATCTTGCCGCCGACTTCCGCCGCGACGGCTCCGCCGCGCGCGGTAGGCATGGGTGCCAGGGCCCTCCAGGAGTCCTTGGCTGGATCATATTCCCAGGCATTGTTGATCGGCACCCAGTTCGGGCCGTTTGGTTCCAGTTGCGCCCCGCCGCCGAACACGTACGCCTTGCCGCGGTATTCGGTGACCGCAAGATGGTGCGCGGGGAGCGGCATGGGTTTCCGCTTGGTCCACTTGTCGGTGGCGGTGTCGTATACCCATGACAGCCCTTTGGGAGCTGTATTGTTCCCAGCGGCCAAGCCGCCGAACACATAGACCTTTCCGTCTCCCGCGGTACCGACAATCTCCTGGGCCGGCTCGGGAAATTTCGCGAGGTTTACCCAATGACCCTGCGCTCGCGCATTTCCCGTGAAAATCAAAAACAAGAGCGCGGCAGGGACGATTCCGCGAATCCAATAGTTTCTTGGCGACATCATGATCTTTCCTCTCTGCATGGACGATGGACTTGGCACGCGGGTGCCGGCGTTCTAATTGCCGGGAATCTCCAATACATCATGCGATCCTGTCTTTAGCTCGACACCAGGGTCGCCATACCCGCCGGACGTGATCTTCCCGCTGACGAAGTGGATTTTGTTGCCCAAGACCGCCGTCGCTACGCCGTGCCGCGGAAGGGGAATGGATTGAAGGATGGCCCAGGTATTGGTGGCAGGATCGTAAGCCTCCAGAGCCCGGAAAGCGGCCAGCATCTGCCGTGTCTGGATTTCCCCGCCTGCAACGTAGATCTTCCCGTTGTAGGTGGCCCAGCCCCCGCCGCTGCGGGCCGTGGGCATCGGTGTGCGTGCTCCCGAACCGCCCCAGGTATCGGTCACAGGATCGTACTCCTCGACCACGTCCAGATTACTCGCCACGGTGATGAAGGGGCTGGTGAGGCGCCCGCCAATAACGTAGATCTTACCGTTTACAGCGCCGGCAAACGCGTGGTTTCGCGGGGTTGGCATCGGGCTGCGCTCTATCCATTTATTCGTTTCCGGATTGTAGGCCTGGTTCGTGCCCACCGAACGAGCAGCGCGGCTAGGGAACACCGCGACTTCTTTTGTTCCGGGCTCAGGAATGGCGCCGCCGATTACATAAATTTGGCCGTTCACTTGGACCGCAACGGGCGAGCCCCGTTTGCCAGGCAGTGGTGCGAGAGCTTTCCAGGAATCGTTTGCGGGATCGTATTCCCAGGCATTGTCGATGGGCTCCCATCCGCCTCCCCCGGGCTGGCCGGGAACGGGCAGGAGCTTGTACCCGCCAAACACATAGATCTTGCCGTGGTATTCGGCGAGCGCCGCGTGGTGCGCACGGACGGGCATGGACGTCTTCTTGGTCCACTTGTCGGTCGCGGGATCGTATTCCCACAACATCCCGATGGGATCGCCGTTCTCACCATAACCGCCCATGACATACATCTTCCCGTTTGCGGATACTCCGTAAAGTTCCTCTTCCGGCTCGGGAAATAACGCAGCCTTCGACCATCGCGCTTGCGGCACACCTGGGAATTGTCCGTACAGGTGTACCGCCGTGCCGAACACCCCGACAAAAAGTAGACTCACAGTCACGACACGCATCCATCGCAAGGCCGATGACATATTGCCTCTCTTCCTCAAATTGTGTCTGGTCCGAATTGGAAAGTGCAGCCACCCATGCTTGCGGCACCGAATCAATTCATAGCCTAGCGCAATGTTTCTCGCGAGACAAGGAAATGATGGCTCAATTGGGCGCGGTATTTGGCTGCGGGCGCTGCCTGAGCTCGCGCCAAATCCTGCATGTAACATATTTACAAAGTATCTTTAGGAATGAGTGAATGTACCTGAAATGTCATTCAAGGGCGCGCAACGACAGCCCCAAATAGCGTGAAGCGCGCCAAACTTCGGCGCGCTTCCGCAGGATTGTTCTACCGCGATTCTGGAAGACAGTCTACTTGTCCAGAACCTCTACATAACCGAAATGGCCTGACAGCGTCCCAGTCCACCAAACGCGATTCGGATGCGCCTGGTCGATCTCAATGCGGCGAAGATCAGTTTCCGGATAGGGGACTGGAAACTCAACCCAATTCTCCGTCTTGGGATCGAAGCGCGCGACTTTGTCGACGCTCTGCAAACTGACCCAGATGTAGCCATTCTTCAAGTCGCCGCATGGAGAATAGGTGCCCAGGTGATCTCCCGGTGGCATGAACGTTTTCATGTCCGACGGATTTTTGTAGTCGATCTTCCAGAGTTGCCCGGTTTCGTGCAGCGCGATCCAGATGTCTCCGTGATTGTCGAAGCCTACTTTTCGGGGTACGGATCCCGGAATCGGCGACTTGTATTCATCGATTTTCCCGGTTTCCGGATCCAGGCGGCCCACGCCGTTATTGGCGTATTCCGCAAACCAGATGCTGCCGCCGCCATCGACCGCGAAGCCGTAGGGCCCAACGCTCTTGCCGGATTTAATGCCGTCCGGCGCCGGATAAAGCGTGAACTTGCCGGTCGCCGGATCCAGGCCGACCATGCCGTTACCGCCGCCGCTGGCAACCCACACGGTTCCATTCGGATGCTGGCGAATGGTGTTGCCGTTTCCCGATCCCTTGATGTCCGCGGGCACGGGGAAGGAGCGGAACACTCCGGTCACGGTGTTCAATTCCATCCAGCGCCGGTTGGGACCGCCGTCGAGCATCCAGACAGTATCGCCGCGGCCTTTGCTGATGGCGCCGATGCGGACCCTGGGCGAAGCGGCCGCCGGCGGAGTAAATTCCTTGAATTCGTAAGTGTCCGGGTTCAGCAGGCCCACCAGGCCGCTGTTTCGTTCGCCGACCACTCCGTTTCCACGGGCGTCGACCGTCATCTCGTGCGATTCGGCTTCGATTCTGGGAATCTTGTAATCCACCACGACGTATTTGGTTTCGATTCCCTTCGCCAGGGTTCTCGGCAAACGGCTGTTCTCATCGGGGCGTGGCCGGGAGAAGTGGGCTGCGAAATAGTCAGTCAGGGTTTTGAGTTCGGCTTCGGTAAAATCCTTGGCCGCATGATTGGCGGCAATATTCGAACGCATGGAATCGATCAGCGCCGCCCAATTGTCGCGCTCTCCGCGAAAGCTCAAAAACCAACTGGGCGCGTGGCACTGTCCGCACTTGGCAAGAGCGATGTCCGCTCCAGGCCCTTCCGGCAGATCGGGCACGGGATTCTTGCTCCACTCTTCACCGCCGCCAACAACTCCCGGTGTGCCCGGCCATCCCGGTGCCAACGCCGGAGCGCGCTGATTGCTCAGGGAAAGATCGGCCATGGCCGGCTTGGCCCCGGTGACGTCCACGGGCATCTTGTCACTTTGAAACTCCCCGCCTATGGCCTGCGCAGCGTATTTGCCCGCGGGCAGATTCTTGACGGTGTAACGCCCCTGCTCCTGGGAAACGACCATGATCGTAAGGCCCTTATCAGGGTCCGTCACTTTTACATATGCTCCAGAGACCGGCTGACCGGCTGCGCTCTTCACAACTCCCTGAATAACGCCTGGATTGTTTGCCCAAACAGCGCTGGCACAGAGAACAGCCGCCAGCAAACCCGCGAACTTGATTACTGAGCGCACGATCGAACCTCCTGGGAATTTACATCAAGAGCCTGAGCAGGCTTATAGACTCCCGCCAGGCGAAAATGGTTGCGACAAATAGATCTCCCGCTTCCCAGTGCTCGCCCGACAGACATGCAAAGCAAGAATATGCGCGGGAAATACCCGTGAAACGGCACAGCTAGTATATGCAAAATGCAGGAAACAGCCAACCGATTGAAACTCGCAATTTGGCCTTTGCCCGGGCGAAATCGCGAGCGAACCCGACTGTCCGGCTCCGGGCGCACCGGTCGGAGGCGCTGCGGCGTTCTTAATGGGCGGTCACCGCCGCTTATTTCGTGTCGACCGAATATCCGCCCTTGATCGCCCGATACGCTGCTTCCGCGGTGTTGGGAATGCGTTCCTTGGCTCCGGCGAGATTTTCATATTCGGGCATGCGCAGTTCCGCCTTGATCTGATCGAGCGTCTTGCCCTCGTTCATTAATTTCCCGACGCGCTGCAACAGTGTTTCCAGAAAACCCGTATAAAAATCGAAAATTTTATTGGTTGTGGGAGCGCCATGCCCGGGAATCACGACCTCGGCGTTAAGCGCCTTCATCATCTTCATCATGGCGAGCATGTCGGGAATGTTGGTATGAGGGCGGATGGTATTGATCTGGTCTTCCACGGCCACCGATGCGGCGAACAGAACTCGCTCGCTTGGGAGCCAGACGGCGGTATTGGCCAGGCTGTGCGTCGTTCCCAGATTGAACAGCTCGAACGTGCGCTCGCCCACCCGCAACGTCATCTTGTTGCCGTATTCGATTTGCGGCGGAATCAGCCGGAAGCCCTGCAGCGCCGCCTTCATTTCCGGCGATTGATTTTCCTGGTCGCTCATGCGCTTCGCATCGAAGGACTGTTTCATTTCCGCGCCGGCGCCTTCGGCATTGATGATCACGGCGGGAGGCGAGAAAAGAAAATGCCCGTACGAATGGTCAGGATGCGTTTCCGTATCGATGATGAACCGCACCGGCTGCGGCGTGAGTTTTTTCACCGCATCGGCAATCTCCCGGCTGTCGATGGCGGTCTGTCCCGTGTCGATCAGCACGACGCCATCCGAGGTCACCACGATGCTGCCGTTGGAGTTCGCCTGGGGCGTGGATTTCGCGGTCTGAACGTAGATTCCATCCTTGATCTTCGTGAAGTGCGGCCCGAGGTCCTGAGCCGGCACGGGCGGGACGAATAATGAAACACAAACGGCGCATAGAAAAGCGATCAGCGATTTCCTTCCCATGACCCCTCCTGAATTAGATCCCGCTCCAGCGAAACTGAAATTTGCGATCCGGACGTGCGTCCCGTACGATCGTACGTTTCTAATGCAGCGGCAGCGACGGCCCCGGCTTCGGGCCCGTGTAGCGCAATACGGAAATACCTTGCGTTGAGTCCGAGAGATAAATGTATCCCCGCTTGTCGACCAGCACGTCCGCCGCGGTCGAGACGGGTTTCCGGTCCCCGGGGATTCCATTTCCTTTCTTCAAGGGATCGGGCGGAATATAAAAACCAATCTCGCGAGGCTCGTGAGCGTCGGAAATATCGTAAATCCGCAAGCCCGCGCTGAAATAGGTCAGGTACAAAATATTGTCCGAATCATCGACGAACGGGTTATGAAACAGCATGTTCACGTTGTGTGATCCGAAGCTGCCGCCCTTCGCGCAGAAATCCTTGTACGGCGCATCCGGCGGAGCCGTGGGCTCCGGCAAAAAGGAAAGAATGTGCGGCTTGGCGGGATTGGCGACATCGATCAGCGAAACCTGGCTGGGACTCTGGGTATCGCATCCGCCAAAAGGTTCGGAATTGGTTTCGACAATTTTCCTTTTTGGAAACGGCAGCACCGTGTGTACGGCAAGACCCAGATCGTATGGAGGATCGAACGTGATTTCGCTGACTTCCTTGGGATTTTTTATGTCGCTGATGTCGAGAATGACGAATTTTTTTCCGTACGGGAGATAGGCCAGGTTATCGATGACCACGGGAGGCCCGTGCAGGCCGGCGCCGTGGGGGAAAGCGGTATTGAGAGCGTTCGGGTCAGCCAGTTTCTGATCGGGCAGTGCCCATCGCGAGACTTCCACGGGATGCGCGGGATCGTTGATATCGATGATCACATAGATGTTTCCAGCATATCCGTTCATGGCCGCCGCCAGATGGACGTAGCGGCCGCCATAGTAGCCGTCGCGATGCGTGCCCAGCCCGCCGGTCTTGTACTGGCCCAGCAGCGTGGGGTGAACGGGATCCGCCAGGCTCCAGATCAGCACACCGTCATCCCAGGGCTTGCTGTGATCCGTGTCGCCGCCAAACTGCGACCGCTCCAGCGCGGTAATCATCTTGCCGTCGGCGATATCCACTTGCACAGTGAAGGTATTCTTGGGGCCGGGAATCCAGTTCAAAACAGTCGGGTCGGAGGGGTTCGTAACATCGATGACGCTCCAGCCTCGATCGTACAAGCTGGCCGAGTACAAATACCAGCGCCCGTTCACCTCCTGGATCGACATCTTGAACGGAATGTGGCCGTTTACGTCGGTGTATCCGATGAGTTCCACGTTTTTGCCGAACGAGCCTTTAGGAAGCGGCATGGGCTTGGCGCGCTGAGCCGAAACCGGCAGAAACGTCACGAACGCCAGGGCGATCGCTCCCCAGAAATCGGCCTTAGTTATCTGCATGGAAATTCTCCTGTGTTGGCCCGCGGAAAAATGCGCGCATGGAATGGTCAATCACCTGGTCACTACTTCTCGGGCAGCGCAAAAACAAAGAGCGTGGCAGCGGGCTGCGGCAGGCGGTCCTTGGTTTCAGGATAGTAGGTCGAGACTTGACCATCGATCACGGCGCCCCCGCCGGTGGCGATGGCCACAAACTGCCGCCCGTTCACCGAGAAACTGACGGGCGGCGCGACGATGCGCGCTCCGGTATTGAACGACCAGAGTTTCTTTCCCGTCTTCGCATCGAGCGCGAACGCATCGCCTTCCAGGTCGCCGCCAAAAATCAAATCCCCGGCGGTCGCCAGCAGCGAAGACTGATTAAAATATTTCGTGGCAAATTCCCACTGCCTTTTGCCCGTCAGCGGATCGAACGCGCTGATGTGCGGCGGAGAATCTGGATTGATGACGCGCCCTACGCGCAAATTCTGATCGCCCAAGGGGTTTTTCGGAGGCGTCATGTGGTTGCACAGCTCCGTGGACGAGGTATACCACCAGCCGGTGCGCGGGCTGTAGGCTGAATGATTGAAATTGCGCGCGCCGGCAGTGCCCGGACAAGTCAGGTGGTCGGCGTTCTTATCCGACGGAATCAGCGCCTCGATGGGTTTGCCTTCCTTGTCGAGGCCACCCGACCAATTCACGGTGTCCGCGAATGGAAACGCCATAATGAACTTGCCCGTCTCGCGATCCAGCATGTATGCATATCCGCCTTTGGTGGAGTGCAGAACCAGCTTCCGCGCGCGTCCGCCCAGTGTTGCATCGAGCAAAACCGGCTCCGGGTTGGAGTCGAAATCGTACACATCGTGCGGCGTTTCCTGGTAATACCATTTCATTTTTCCGGTGTCGGCATCGAGCGCTAGCAGCGATGCACCGTAGAGATTGCTGCCCTGCCGGCCTTCTCCGACCAGATCCGGAAAAGCGTTTCCGGTTCCCCAATAGAGAACGTTTAATTCCGGATCGTAGGAGCCCTGCAGCCACGTGGCTACGCCGCCGGTTTTCCACGAGTCTCCAATCCAGGTTTCCGATCCAGGTTCGCCGGGCTCGGGAATGGTGTTGAATTGCCAGAGGAGCTTGCCCGTCTTCGCATCCAAGGCCTTGAGGTAACCGCGAAACGGCCCGTCTCCGCCGGCCACGCCGGTGATCACTTTGCCTTTCACGTAGAGCGGAGCCGAGGTAAGCGAACATCGGCATTTAAACACGTCATCCGTGGTTACATTCCACGCCACTTTGCCGGTTTTGGCATCGAGGGCGACGATGTGATCGTCCTGCGAGGCCATGTACACCAGCCCATCCCCAACCGCGAGGCCACGCGCGCCTTTGTTGCTGGGATACACGGCGTTTTCCGTCCAAGGATGAACATAGGTCCAGATCGACTTCCCCGTAACCGCATCGATCGCATACACATTGTTTTGCATGCCCACCAGATAAAGCACGCCGTCCACGACCAGCGGCGCCGCCTCGAGCCCCATACGGAGCGACGGATTGGTGGGAATGCCCGCGGGAAACGCCCAGACCGGAACGAGCTGCTTCACATTGTCCCGGCTGATCTGCTGTAAGGGACTGTAGCTCCACGCGGCGTAATTTCCGTAGTAGGTGAGCCAATTCTGCGGCTCATTGCCCGAGTGCTCGATCCGCGCGGCCATCGAATCCTGCGCCGCGGCCACGCGAGCGCCCGCAATCACGGTCAACAGCATTGCAAGCCAGTACGCGCCATTCCGAAAATGAAAGCGGCTCCCTATTCGCCATTCAGCCCACGGCATCCGCAATCCTCCCTCGCAACGTGTCGTATTCAGATGTGCATTCGACATTCTTGGCGGGATGATATCACGCGGCCAACCTCGAACCCGCAATATCATCGCCGCGCGGAACTGCGCCGCCGGGCACGCTTGTATCGAAAGAAAAAGGCCGGGAGAGGTTTCCTTCTCCCGGCCTCCGTGTTATCCGCGGTGCGTTATTCCTTCCAGGCTGCACGAATCGGCTGGCCCACAAGCAACGCCGGGTCGGCGCCCTTGCGGGGGACAAACTTCTGCGGACGGCCGCCCCACACTTCCGCGGTGAACAGGTCGTTGTTCTGATCCACGCTGAACTGGTGCGTGCCCCACAGTCCGCCTGGCGCCGGGGTCATCGTGCCCCAGGAGTACAGCAGCCTGCCTTCCAGGTCGAACTTGTAGAACTTGAAGTTCCCATGACCGTCGGACGCCCACAGGTGCTGGTCGGCGGCCATGAGGATGTGATACGTCGCGGCAGGTCCATCGCCGAGGTACCACTGGTTGAGGAACTTGCCGTTCTCATCAAAGATCTGAATACGGCGGTTGCTGCGGTCGTTGACGTAGATCCGGCGCTGAGCGTCGATGGCGATGCCGTGAACGGTATTGAAGTAGTTCGGCCGCATTTCATGGCCGCCCTGCTCGCCCCGCTCGCCCCAGGCCATCAGGAATTTGCCGTTCTTGTCGAATTTCACGACGCGTGTTTCCTCATACCCGTCGGTGACGAAGAAGGTTCCGTCCGGCAGCCAGGCGATGTCGGTCTGACGGCCGAAGGTCTCGCTGGCAGGGCCGGTCTTCTGGATATACGACGGGCGGCCGGTATTGCCGGTCATCTTCGCGTTCCGCTCGGTCGTGGTGTTCAACGTGCCGATCGTCTGGAGGAGTTTCTTGCCGTCGTTGCTGAAGATGCGGATGACTTCGTGGCCGTCGTCGATGGCCCACACGCGCTTTTCCGGGTCATACGGGTTGATGAGAATTTTATGAACGCGGCCCTGGGAGAGCTTGTTCGGGTCGTCCGGCTTGAACAGCGAATCCCACTGGGTCCACGCCTCTTTCACATTTCCCTGGCCGTCGAATACCGTGATGATGTGTTTCCAGCGGAAGTCCTTTCCGTCAATGCCCATATAGTCGTCGGAGGCTTCGCCCGGGCTGGCGTAGGGACCCACGGACGCGTTGCGCGCGTACATTCCGGTTCCGGGGACCTGCAAATGCACTGTCATGCCCAAATCGTTCTGGAGTTCGGCGTATTGAGGCTTGATCTTGGCTACGTCGGGCAGTTCGCCGCGCATCGCCACGTAGATACGATCCGGGTTCTGGGCGAAGATGCCCTGCACGGCGCCCCACGTCCAGCCTTTTTCCTCCGGAAACAGTGTCGCCAGGGGTTTGGGCCAATTCGGGTCGACCCGGTACGGGCCGTCCACCAATTCGTCACTCGGGTTTGCTGGATCGACCCACATACCCGACTGCTTCTGCGCCGCGCTGACCTTCCCGGCGCTCGAGAACTGTATCAACGTCATGACACCGAACGCAGCGCAGACCACCGCTCCGACAACGATATTGCGACTAACCGCTTTCATTGAGATTCCTCCTTCGTATTGTATCTGGGGCAATCTAATTTAGATATTGAGCTTCGCAGCACCCACCGATAAGCACAGATTACGCTTCTTCTTTGAATGCGACAACCTTGTATTTCCTCGATGGTCCACGGAGCGACTTGCGCCGCCCCGACGAAGAACGCGCCCCCGTGATGGCAAACCTCGCGAGGGCGCATTCTTGAGCTTTAGAAAATCAGCTTCAACGCCAATTAAATCTGCCGGGACTTCGCTGAAGTGATGGTGATCTGTCCCGCGATAGCCATCAGGCTCTGGTTGTTGCAGTCCACGCCGTTCCTCTCGGACTCCTAATTCCGATTTCGGGGATTCTCCGGCCTTTTTCCAGCCTCGAAACCGCCTGTCTTGCTGGCTGCTCTGCACAGGTCCGCTTTGATTGGATCGACTTTGGGTCCCAGATTCTCTTATCGCCCTACGAGCGGCGACAAAACGGAAAGTAAACATCACCCGGCATCCCCTACCCAATATTTGACCGCTGCAACTATCCCAGCGATGCCGTTTGACCCCGCAAGACCTCAGGACAATGCGGAAGTTTTCTCATCTTCATAGGCATGAATGCAGTGATCTGTGTCACATGGAATTGTGATTTGTGACCCTTTATATAGGCGATGCGTTATATCAATCTCTAGATACTATGCAGTACTCTTGCCCGGTGGCTGGAAGCGGCGCCCTTCCGAGCCCGAAGGCATCCGGGCCAACTCCTCGCCGAGTTTACCGGAGATGGGAGCGCTAAGCTTATTTCGGGAATACTTCGGAGAGTTGGTCTAAGTGGAATTCTCTGATCCGTGTATCAGCATCCCACAAACGTCAGAATGAAATATGTCAGCGCGGCGGAATTCGCGCTTTCAGGCGTTGCGACCACGGCACTTAAAGAGCGGGAGGCCTGCGACGGCCTCCCGGCCTCTCACAGATTTGCTCACTTGGCCGGGTGAACAGGGATTGCGGGACCCGGCTTCGGGCCTGTGTACCGAAGAATCCAAATTCCCTGGCTGCGGTCGGACATATAGATGTAGCCGCGGGTATCCACCACGACCTCGGCGCCATTGGAAACGGGCACTTCGCCGTGCGGGCCCATGAGTTCCTTCTTGGTCGTATTGGGAGGGACGAAGTAACCGATCTCCTTCGGCAGTCGGGCATCGGCGATGTCGTAAACGCGCAAACCCGCGTTGGTGTAAGTCATGTAGATGATGTTGTCCGAATGATCGATGTTGGGATTGTGGAACAGCATGTTCACGTTGTGCGCGCCGAAACCTCCGCTGCGCTCGCAAAAATCGTGGTACGGCGCGCCGGGAGGCGGCACGGGAACGGGAAAGAACGAAAGGATCCTTGGTTTTGACGGATCCGCGACGTCGATCAGGGAAGCCTGGCTGGGTCCATCCTCGCAGCCCCCTTCGGAGTTAGTCTCCACGATTTTCCGGCTCGGGAACGGCAGCACCGTATGAACCGCGAAGAGCAGATGGTAGGGAGGATCAAACGAAAGTTCGCTGACCTCCTTGGGATTGCGCACGTCGCTGATGTCTAGAATTACCATCTTATTGTCAAATCCAAGGTAGGCGAGATTGTCCACGATCACAGGAGGTCCGTGCAGCCCGTGACCGTGAGGCCAGGCGGTATTGAGCGCGTTCGGGTCCGCCAACTTCAGTTCCGGGAGCGCCCAGCGCGACACTTCAACCGGATGGGCGGGATCGGAAATGTCCACGATCTCAAAAATATTTCCGGAGTAGCCATTCGCGCCCGCCGCCAGGTACATGTATTTCCCGCCGTAGTAGCCGTTGCGATGCGTGCCGAGCCCGCCAGTATGGTACTGGCCGAGCAGCGACGGATGCACGGGATCGGCCAGACTCCAGATCAGCACGCCGTCATCCCACGGTTTTGTGGCATCGGTGTCGCCGCCTCCCTGCGACCGCTCCAGCCCAGTGATCATCTTTCCGTCGGCAATGTCTACCTGTACGGTGCGTGTATTCTTGGGGCCGGGAATCCAGTTGAGCACGGATGGATCGGCGGGATTGGTAATATCCAGGACGGCCCATCCCCGGTCGTTCTGGGCGCCCACGTACATGTACCAGTGCCCGTTCGCCTGCTGGATCGACATCTTGAACGGGATATGTCCGCCGACATCGGTGAAGCTGACAAACTCGACATTTTTTGCGTAGGCGCCTGCCGGCAGCGGCCTGGGCTTCGCAGTCTGGGCCCACGCCGAGGGGAAGGCGGCCATCATCAGCGCGGCTACTCCCAGGAATCCGACCGTTGCGTTTTTCATTGCCACTCTCCCGAATTGCAATTCACGTGGTACGAATTTCTCTTCTTGCGGTTCTAAAACGGGCGGAATTCCGCGCTTCGCGCCGTCCTGCCTCGATAGCGATTTCACCTTGCGATGCGCGGTTCACTCAAATCATCTTGCGCCATGCGCATTATGTCAACATGGAAAGCGGGGCCGCGCGTAAATTGCGTCACGTTCGGAAGGGAAACGCATCACCACGGAAGCACAACGCGCGCGAATCGATGAATGAGCCGCTGCGAAACGAAAACGCCCCAATGGAATCGAGGCGTCTTGCGTTGGGATGAGGATTGTCGATCGAACGCGGCTGCTTTCCCGGCTCGATTTTTAGATATCGTAGTAGAGATGGAACACCTTCGCCGCGTACTTACTGATTCTGTGTTTTTATTAACCGAGGAACCGAACACGCACCCGGTATGCCAAATTTATGCCAAAATCCGCGCGAGGTCGGCTTAGACTGGATGCAATAAACGAGATTAGCTGAGAACATGACGCACCCCGCGGACTTCGAATACCGCATTACTGGTGAACTAATTCCCCTACCATCAGGTCATCAATGGGTGTGCAATGCTTCACTTCCCAGTTGGGCCTACGTGCTAGTGGGCCACGGACTGCACAAACTCAAGTTGCCTTGCATCTACCTGTGCAGGGATCTGCAGCGGAACTGGACCTCAAAGTTCCATAGGACTTGACTGCACGCAAGATCAGGGAAACCCAAACTTGTTCTTCAGATTCGTCAAATCCTCAACGGATCTTTGTTCTGTGGCATTCCTGTGTTCTTCAGCTTCGATGTCCTGGCTCTTTTTCAATTCCTACAATATGAGAGGAACTGCTCAATCCAGGGCCCTTCAATAAACGCGTTCACTGCACTCTGAGCGGAGGGTCCTCGTGTTGCCCATCGTGGGTAGAAATCTTCGGTTTGGCCTTGAAATGACAATTCAAAAAGCAACTGCCCCGTATTTCCAAACAATTTAGCGGTACCTTCATATTCGCCACTTACGATACATACCGTCGAAGAAAACTAGATCTTCTACAACCCAATGGAAAAACTGTACATTCTTAAGCAGTCTTTTCGCGTTGTCTAATGACGTCGTGACCGACCAGGGAGCTTGATCGGCCTATCTCCAGGCATACTGCTGCCGTTGCGAAATCTTTGCCGCGACTTCTGGAGGGATTTCCATTCGGTTCTTCCTGGCCGCCTAGTATAGGACAGTAACCGTGAACCGCACATAATGAGAAAGATTGGGAAGATGCAAATCGAAGTTCAATTTAACTGCCGCCATCTGTTAAAGAACGCCCTGAGATCTGTCAATAAGTGCCCGAAGGAAGCTTCGTTCACTCCGGCATGATGCAAGTCCATTTGTTGGACGACGTCGTTTACGTACTCTCGACCGCCGAGCGGAGCTCGTATTCCAGACCGAGCAATCTCATTGGAAAGAAGAGCCTCGTGTGCCCCCGTTCACACTTCAGCGCGGGCAGAACGCAGCCCCTACCCAATACGGTTCGGAAAGCATTTCCGTCCATCATCATCCATCGTTCAATATGGGGGTCGGGGATCGCATAATCATCAAATACTCGAATTGAGGAATGTTTCTCAGCACTCTTTCTAAGACTCCCCTTCGTTCAACGTATCCCACGCAATTGGCATCTGTGGCCGCAATAATGGCGTCGGGAAGGACCTCATTGTCACTTGCTAAATCATGGAGGAACCGCCCAGTTCATAATGCATCCGGGTAAGCTCACCTCGGACGCTGTAGGGTCGTATGGACACTTGCACGCGGTATTCTTCCGAAAGTCGCTGTACCAAAATACTAAGAAAGTCCTCGTGGAATGTGTCCTCCCCAAAGAGAACCACGTTAGGCATCAAAGTCACCACGGAGCATGCGGTCGGAAACTGGTAGGCGCGGTTCGCCTTCATCTAACGCATTATCGATCCCCGATCTCCTACCTAGTGGTCCCCAGGAAGTAAACGGCTCGATGAGAGTCGCTCTCTCCACCTTGTGGCACACGAACAAGGAGTCATCGGGTATGAGGTCAAGAAGGATGGGTGAATGCGTAGTCACGATTAACTGAGTTTCGCGGGATGTCGTGGTGTCTCTCAGTAGCTCGGCTATAGCACCAATTCGCGAGGGTGGATTCCGTTCTCCGTTCCTCGAATCCGATCAGAGCGGGAGCCTGCTCAACACCGCTGAGCGCAAGAAGGCCTAAGATTCTGAGAGTACCCTCGACACAACCCTTGCAGGAACCGCAATACCTCTTTCCAAAAGGCTCAATTCTACCTCTCCCATCTTATTCACTTCAGGTACTATCCCTGTGATCGAAGGGATAATTGTTCGGAGTGCTTTTTGAACTGCTTCAAATTGCCGAGGAGCGAGATTTTTTAGAGTGTTTAGATACGCGCCAGCTCTTCCCCCATCAGACCAATGTGGCGGACCTCTTTGACTGCCGTTACCGCGCGCATTCTTTCACGCGGTTCGAAGTATAAAAAAGAGCCAGCTCTCCATTTCTCTTTTTAGAGCTGTTAGGTGTGGAAAGTGAGGAGGATAATGCGGTTTAGAAATGATCGAGTGGTCGAGGCCGCGTTCGAAATATGCGGGATGGGACTGCCCTTCCATTCGTAAATGGATTCGCTGGCTGATTCTTTCCAAGTATGTGCGGCTGTTCGATAGGTTGTCCCCTTGCGCCAAGCGGAGCCAAATACTCGTTCGCAACCCTGAGCAGACCTGATCGCGGAAGGATTTCAACCTCAATGCGATACCTAAGGTTCCTTCTGTGATGTAGTTCTTCCCTGAATGAGTGCCACTTCAGAATCCTCCGACTTTCCACTTTTCATCTGAAAGATTTGTTGATTCACATCTTTGATCGCAGTGGCCGAGAGTTCAACGTCAGTCTCTATTGAGAAAATAGCTGAATCCTGGTCGAGAAGAGCTTCGATCCCTCCCTCTGGAAACGAAAAAGACTCCAATGGCTACCACGGTAAGGAGATTCAAAAGCCTCTTTTAATGTCCGACTTGTTGTGATCCTCGAGAGAAGTTGCAGTGCGTCAAGGAAGTTGCTTTTCCCTGCCGCGTTCGGTCCGATGAGTACAGTCAGCGGTGCCAAACCACTTCTAAATCCTTTAGAGATTTGTAGCCCTTAATGTGATTCGCTTGATCATGCGCCTGCCTACTCTGCGCATTCCATCCGTCCCCCCTCACATTTGTCGCAGGGAAAAGTAACATTAAACGCATGCTTCCCAACAGGTTGCGATTGTACCTAACCTCTCCCCTATGCGCGTGTTTTTATTCCTTAATCATCGAAGAGAAGAACCTGGCACCCTCCTTGTCGAGTGCAACTTTCTTCAAATTAGCAATCCTCTTCTTCTTGCTCGGATAATCGGGGAGCGGAATCCGGCAATCATGACTCAACTCCTTCAATGCGCTTGCGGTGTCGACCCTTAGTCTTTGCGGGTGCGTACGTTTCAAATCCCAGTGCAATAGCGGCCTCATTTGCACGCCCAACGATTTGTCTCACCCAAGGTGGTCTAATTCCGAGATCAACTGCGACCGCGACCGAGTCACGACCAACACGCAATGATTTGTACAACTACAGCACCCAAGAGTTCTAAGATAACCGCCCGCTTTCTTCTACTGAGCGCACGTGCGCTTCATGGATAGCCCATTGTTTGCTTCCTGGTCTGCCCCACTACGCGCGACATAACTTTTGCGAAGTGCTCATCCACCTGACGTTTCACTTCCGCCAAAGCTGATGTCGCGTGGCATCGCTTGAGTCACCGTGAACGTATGACCACCCGCGATGAAGAATAACAGCCCTCAACTGTTCATCGTTGAAGGCCCACGGTGGGAGCCAACGCTTGCACCGAACAAGCACGCGTGCGTGAACGCGTATATACTTTGCATCACCGAAGGTGATGACCGCTTTCCGCACTAACAATCTTGAACTTTTTGCTTGCGAATTGGCCCAAATCATCGAAGTATAACGCGGGGTCAATCGGCCCAGGCGCACACGCGAGTCACTGCGACAGTTGAGGTCATGATAAAACGCACGTGAGTGTGACGCGACACATAAAGCAAATGGCCGACCTTATGAGAGTCGGCCACACACTTGCCAAGGAACAACAGTCGAAATTTAGCTGTGATTTTGAATAAACGAAAACGGAGCCGGGGAGTTGTTCCAGTCGTTGAACGCAATGTTGACATCGTGGCGACTGAAAAACCGGAGTCCGACTCTCGCCTTGCTCAATGAGACCCTGGTGCCTGCGTGAACACCTGAACCCTGGTCATTGGGTCGACCGCGTTGCGCACGACGACGTATGAGAAGTCACCGAAGATGACCGGGATGTTGCGAGCGCACCGAGGTCAGGCATTGACTGGGTGAGTTGAACACGGGCTTGCCCAAAATCGTCGGGATACCGTCGACCATGTTGACCAAGGGTCGACCCATCTTGTCGAGAATGGACGACAAGTATTTCAGGGTGTTGTCGTTCAAGAGCCAGCCGCACGAAGGTGATTTCCGATACGCTTGGCTCACCGCGAAATAAGCATTCGCAATGTCCGTTGGAGCCGATGGTGTTCGCACCCGTTTCCATGCCGTTCCGGTGTTCGTTGCCTGAACCTGTCGCGATAACAGGTACTTGACCCGGAGTCACTGAGGATTTTCACGATGCCCTTGATCCCGGTCACGCCATCGCCAGTGCCATTGATTGCAAGTTTGCCGAAGCCACGAGCCACGCGGTCACTCGCGAACGTTTCAAACAACCCGCGCGCGGTTAGCGACGTTTCCAAATCATCGAATGCTTCAAGACTCAGACGAAACAACGGTGTGCGAAAACTGAAAGCACCGAGGGAGACGTGACTAGGTTTGGACAGGTCATGACCGTTTGCTTCCTGGAAGCTGTTTTCTCCCACGGGTACCGCAACGTTTTCGATGTCACCCAGGGTTGGAACAGCAATCGCGCGACCGTGCTGCGTCGTGATGACGGTGGCAATTTCAAAGAGAGGGTCGATCCACTTCATCGCGCGAAACAACTTGTTGTAGAACTCGACAGGCACGAACGAACCGATACCCGCAAAAGTTCCGACCTGCGCTTTGATGTCACCCTCGGACGAATCGCGCGACTCAATACCCTGGTGCACAATCGCTTGAAACTCACGCGCGCGCTTTTCCTGTTTCTTGGACAACGCGGTCGTGCGCTTCTGTTTCCAGTCCGTGATGGGAAGCCCGTTTCGCTTCTCCATTTCGTTCAACTGCTCGCGTTGAATGTCGGACAAGGACACGCCCGCCTTCACTGCGGCCATCGACGCAAGCAAAACATCCAAACGTCGCTGTTCCGTTCGGGTCATGTTTTCTTTCATGGTCAAGGTACTTGCCTCTTCCATGAGTGCCATCAAATCTTTGAATTTGGACATCGTATTTCTCCGTTCGTGGTTTTTGTGTTCGCGTACCTCGCGGCGAACTCGCTTTACGCCAAAACTTGTGTCAGCAATTCGCGACGACTGACGCACGCGTTCGTTGTGCGCGTTCGCTGCCGCTTCACTGAAATCCTTCGGGATAATGACGTCGGTGACGTTGACCTGCGTGCACCAGTGCCGACCGTGCTGAAACTGAGGTGCTTTCATACGCGGGGAACACCACGGGGCCGACATCGACGATCTTGCGGAAAGCCCTTGATCGTTCTGACGAACATAAACTTCTGACTTCTGTCGTCGGGGTCAGATGCTTCGTTCCAATCTTGATCGTCGTCACTTAGAACAAAGCTGAAACTGCACCCGGCCACGTCACCGCGCTTGATCGATTCATGCAGGTCGCGTCCTGTTGACGTTGTTCGGTAGTGAACATGCGAAGTGCAGACCGTTCGCGTCGTCGGTCAGCTTCAACGTACCTTTCGACACTCGACCCAAAACGAGATTAGGAGACATGGTTGAAAAGTGCCACCACATCAGCACCCGACTTCACGATGTCGCGGAAGGCACCAGGGGCGATGCACTCACGAAATCCCCCCAGGTCACCCGACAACCTGTTGTAGCGCGCCGCGTAACCGCTGATCGAACGTTCTTCGTCATCGTTGTCGTCGTCGAGGCCTTCGATTTGTTTCGACGTGCGCAGTTCGCTCGTCAAAAGAATGCGTCGTTCAAAGTTTTTGTCGTTGCTCATGGTTGTCCTCAAAATTTATTTACAAAATGCGGTACCTTGACCTGCGCTCTGTCGCTGCGCTCTTTTTCTTCCTGCTTCAACGATTCGTACAAACCCTCGTACTCTCTCGCGATGTCAGCGGGTACACACTCGTCGAGACCGCAGTGACGAAAACGCGCTGTTTTGTGGACCGTCTTTCCTGTTAGCGTCACAGCGCCACCGCATGTCGGACAGTTCGCAACGATTGTCGGTGTCGGTTCAACGTAGGATTCTTTTTCAAACCAGACGCCGGGTTTAATAACGGCTTTCCAAGAGGTGATTCCAACTCGCGGAGGTTTGGTGGGTGCGACGTACTCGACCAACGTCCCTGCGGCGATCAACACGCGCGCGGTGTTGTTTTCCAAATTGAATACTTCACCCTTGCCGTTTGCTAGCTTGACTTTCATGCGTTCTCCTTAACCCTGGATAGGGATTTCGTTCTGATGACTCACTGCGGTGTGAGGGGTTTACCGCCAAGCACCGATCTCTTTACCGCAAAACAACGCATCGTTGATCGTGTTGCGCGCGTGCTCCATGTCGAACGCCAGGTCAAATTTCACGAATGCATAATTTTTCCCCTGCATCCAACACACAAATGCATAAGTGATTCCCGCTTCGTCAAGGAACCGCATCAGGTCACTCTTTGTTGACTTGGGAAAATGTTCGCAGCGCACATATAGGGTGTTTGGTTCAGTGGGCATCACCGAACCTCTGCGCGTTGCGCTCCAAATTGCGCGGTCGGTCCGGTCGGTGTTGCGCCGATCCGCGCAGCGCAATGCAGCTCGTTCGCTTTCGGTCAATGCTCTCATGATCTTTACGCTGTAACGATCTTCAAGCGGTTTCGCTTGATTGTCGGCGCAACTCTCGACTCGCGTCCATTTCTTTCACAGCTAAAACGCTGATTTCTTGATCACGGATAATTTTCCCTGCCAATTCGTACACCGTTTCGGGCGACAGCTTGCCCGCGTTGATGCCCGCAGCAATCACCAAATCAAATTCCATTTGCAAAAGCATCGGGTTCTCCTTCGGGTTCGGGGTCGGGTTCGGGGTCAGTTTCATCAGCGACCATGTCGCTAGGTTTCACGAACGGGATCGGTTTGAGTTCCCTGGCTTCGCGTGCTTGCTCTGCGTATATCCAGGCCATCGAGCCGGGTATCAATTCCTCTTCCCTCGGTGCTGGTGGCGCGGTCGGTTTCGCTTTGTCGCGAGTCGCGACCGACAACCCGAGTTTTTCGAGGCACGCCAACATTTGTTTCTCGCAGGTTTGTGCAACCTCAAGCCACGGGTTTTTGACATCGCGAGTGTACGGTTGTCCGTCGCGGCTGAAATACTGCTTCTCGATAACGGCACCCTCGGCCTTCACGTGATCGTCAGCAATTCGCCATCGTTCCCAAAGTGTCGCGTATAAAGCAATCAGTTCGCTGTCCCCAGGTGTCGCGGCTCGACGCGCGACCAGTTCGCGACTCAGTGCTTTGAACTTTTTGCGCGCGTCACCAGTCAGGTACTTTGGACATTTCGGCTTGCCGCCCGCGATGTGACTTTGGCGTCCGGTCGGACCTATGTCATAGTGCGGTTTCGTTCCTTCAAGTTCGTGTTGCGCTACGCTCTTTCTTGGCATCGCCAACGTCGTTGCTCCATGGAAAAATTAGGTAGGCGCCCTCAACGCCCGCCCGAGGGAGTCAGACATCGAGAGCACCAGGGTTCCGTGTATGCAGTCACGGAAGATCGTAAGAATTTTGTGTGGGTGGAACCCTTTACCTGCGGTTTCCCGCAATACATCGGATCGGTGTTACGGGTGGTTTGAAGCGACCATGAAGACGACCTGAACCCGCGCGAATCCGGTCGCAATGACCGCGCAAATCGCGCGAATGACCCTTTTTAATTCCGCCCTGAACCGATTGTGTATGCGTGAGACTGCGCGTGCGATTGCAGGGATATTGATGGCCTAAATCGGAGACCCACTACCACTTTCCAACCGCAGCACTTAGCGCGGGCCAACGAATGCGTTCAAATCGTGCATCGCGACATGCGCTGTAACTCACTGCATCGGTGATGGTTTCATTCGTGAGGGTTCACACACTAATTTCGCTCCTGCGGTCGCTGTAGGACGTCTGTAATTGCTGGGTGACCTGTGACTATGGGTTCTGTGTCGATGTGCGCTGGCTGGAGACGCTGCCGCGGGAACCGGGCTATTGGGGAAGGGGTGAAGGGCCACATTCCGGTAAGACGTGCCAGCTCAACCGGTCAATGCAACACCATCTGATATAAATCTTTTTTTCTACAAGGTGGTGTTTATGACATTGGGGCGACGGGTAAAGCTTTCTGAGCAGCAGCGGAATGACATGTGGAGGCGCTGGAAGTTGGGACAGTCGTTGCATGAGATTGGACGGGCCTTCAGCAAAGATCATGTGTCGATTCAATTTATGTTGGCGCAGCATGGCGGGATCTCTCCAACCGCGCGGCGACGCTCACCGCTGACACTTACGCTGGCGGAACGGGAAAACATTTCACAGGGGATTGCTTGCGGATCGTCGATTCGTGAAATAGCCCGAGGATTGCAGCGGGCGGTGTCGACGGTGAGCCGAGAGGTCGCCCGCCATGGCGGGCGACCCGAGTATCGAGCCAGTAATGCTGATCGGAAAGCTTGGGAGTCGGCCTTGCGGCCCAAGCGCTGCCTTCTCGCCATTCACGTGAAGCTGCAAGAAGTCGTTGCGGGTAAACTCATCCTGGACTGGTCGCCGGAACAAGTTTCCGGATGGCTGAAGACTCAGTATCCCGAGGACGAGAGCATGCGCGTGTCTCACGAAACGATTTACCGCAGTCTGTTCATTCAAGCGCGGGGAGTGCTTAAAAAAGAGCTGATTGCGCACCTTCGCTTCCAGCGGCGAATTCGCCGCTCGCGGCACGCACGCGATACCGGGCATCGCATGGGTCAAATCGTCGACGCCATTTCGATTCGAGAACGGCCCGCGGAGATCGAAGATCGCGCCGTTCCCGGTCATTGGGAAGGTGATCTGTTGGGAGGCACGAAGAACAGCCACATCGCGACGCTCGTGGAGCGTCAGTCGCGTTTTGTCATGCTGATTAAAGTGCCCAGCAAAGACACGGCGACCGTGGTCGCCGCTCTGAGCCAACACATTGGGAAGCTGCCTGCAACTTTGCGTCGCTCGTTGACCTGGGATCGTGGACTGGAAATGGCCCAGCACAAAAGTTTCACGGTGGACACGGACATGAAAGTTTACTTCTGTGATCCGCAAAGTCCGTGGCAGCGCGGCTCGAACGAAAATACCAACGGCCTGTTACGGCAGTACTTCCCTAAACGAACCGACTTGTCAGTGTATTCCCAAGAAGACCTCGACAAAGTCGCCCTGCTGTTAAATCAACGTCCAAGAAAAACTTTGGGATTTCAAACCCCGGCAGATAAACTGCAAGCAAGTGTTGCGCTGACCCATTGAGACCGCCCGACTTCACGGGACTTGGCCATTGTGAGTTTGGCTCTTCCCAATGTCGGAGGACTATTTATTTCGGTCAAAGAGTTTTAAATCAGTGGAACTGTTGTCAGGGACATGAAGTCCCACGGGTGCGCTGTACGCTTGGTTGACCTGAAGCAATTCGAGAACGTTTCCTGCAAACTCGTCACCCCATCCATGTTCGACGCCTAACGCTACTGCATACGCGACGTATGGTTCAAGCGTTTGGGGAGACTTCCCCGGCTCGTTCGCAATGATCTAGTCGATCCGAGTCGGCACGAGAAAGAAATTCACGAAACGCCCGCAATTCGGTGAGAGCCTTTCGACCGGAGATCGTCGGCGCATTTAAGAAAAAGCGTGAGAAAACATTTACCGCAACAACAGCTGCGACAAGCAATGCGAATTTGGTGGACGTCAAGACCGCCACAAACATAAAACCAGTCAACGAGTAGACAGTTAGCAGGACAGAAATTCCGTCATTCCAGGTAAGGGGGCGTTTCGGGCGACGACCTCCCGGCATGAATGACATGAGTTTTAGCAATGTTGCAGGCCATACCCGCAGCGCCGCAATGAAGCAAGAGCCGCCGAAAAAGATCAAAATGCCTCGAAAACCAACCGATCCCAACGGCAAGCCGTTTCCGAGTTCAGGCATGGACATAGCGACTAACACAAGTACAACGAGTGAACATGTAAGCCCGAGAAGCCAGACCACGACATGACTTGACACCAGTTCCGCCGTTACAGTGTCACGGAGAATAGCCCGGAAATTTCTGTATGCCGCAGAGAGTCTGTCGCTATCTTTGCCGCTGAACGTATAGGTATTGATATCACCCCGGGAAGAGCGAGAAAAGAACAACGGACTCTTCTGGAGGAAGCAGCACGTCGGCGGTCCTAAGTTTTTCCAGAGTGACCCAGTCCGCTGTTTGTTGAATCTGCACATAACCTTTCGTGGCGAGTGATATAAGGGCGGCTGCAAACGGTCGCTCGCATTGGCCACCTTTGTCCATGAAAGCGGCGGCAGCGGGTGAGATTCCATTGGGTGGATCGTAGCGCGTTACACGAACCAAACGTCGAGTCGGCCAGCGGAGCACAAGACCGACTACAAGATCGAAGAGAGCAATAGCTAACAGGGCGTCCCAGGCAAACTTATAGGCAACTGCCGGAGCGTCGGGAGCTACTGGCATTGCAAGCTGTCCTCCTGGCGTTTTGCGTTTCAGATATGGCAGTTATGACAGTAACGTAGTACGAAGCAGATTCTACTTCGGAAAACGGCGAAGTGGTCCAAGAATCAAGGAAGTTTCGCAACTGTGGTGCGCTTGGCGAGCGATTCCGCCTGATAAACGGCCTTATCGGAATGTGGGAAACCGGGGGGGACTATGCTTCGAGGGTCGGCAGCGTCGGATCATACTTCACGATGGGAATGCGTCGCGGTTCAGCAACGTGTGACTGACCGAACAGTTTGCAGTGCTTGCCAGTACCTTTGCTGTGATTGCAGTTGCAGCAGAGCACTTGAAACTGGGCGCGCTCCTCAGGGTGTTTGAGAACCCACCGCCACAGTCGCCCAGCACCAGTTCCCAGCTTGTGCAGTTCGCGGTGTGCGTGACCGTCGCCGTTGACGTGGTCGCAGGTCAAGAAATCGAGTTCGTCAACCATGCAACCCTCGCACTGGCAATGCGGTTTCTCGTCGTTGCCAACATGGTGAAAACTTTGATCCGCAGGTTTTGCTCGCGTTGTTTGGCTTTGGTCATGCGTCGAGGTTACTGGAACAGCAATAGGCGGGCAATGGTACCGAAGGCCTAACGATTGAAGTTTCCAGTCTCTCGTGAAGCCTTGAAGATTGCGTCGAGGTTCGCGCGCCAGTCAGCGGGTACGTCGAGCCACGGTTTCTCTAACCTGACGCGCTCGGGTGGGCAATAAGTCCAATCGCCCTTGCGCTCCATCCATTCCCAATAAATCGTTGGCGTGATTTGGTGTCGCGGTGCACCAGGGAAAACGTTCGGCCCGTGAATGAATCCGTCAGGGCCACACCGGAAGCGCCCATGATCGGTGATGACCACAACGTCGAGTTTGTCGATGACTGCGCGAATGATCGTCATTCAGCGTCCAGGTCGATGCGGAAATGCCGACCCTCGCACGCGTCGTCGAGCAGGTCGAGTCGGTGCATGGCGTGGTCGCGCTTGCTGTGCGTTTCAAACAGCAGCAATCCGCGGTGAGTCGGGCAAAGGATTTTGATGGCGAATGGTCCGTCACCCTTGATTGAATTGCGTGCGAAGCCTGGAATTTTGCGCGCAGCAATCTGGTAGGCGGATAGCTCGATGTTCGGGATCGTCGGTTGTACTGCGGTCGTCATTGTCGTAATCGTGCAGCGCGTCGCTCACGTTTCGCGGTGTCGTGCAAGGGCCGCATCTTCAGGGAATATCCCTTCGCGAGAAGTCTTAGCTCCTGGTACACCTGGGCGAGTTCAAATAGCGGCAAACGGTCACCGCGCTTCTCTACGATGCGAAATTGTTCGACAGCTTGTTTGATACTCACAATGCACCAGGGAAATGCAACGGGGCAGGCCGGAACCTGCGCTTTAATCCCGCGCGAATCTGAGCATTGAATTTGTCGATGTCGCGTTGCAGTTTGCGTTTCTCGCGGTTCACCGCGCGGCCCATTGCTGCGCTGACTGCATCGGCCCACTTCTGATTCTCGCGCGCGTCGGTCGCTAGGTACTCGCGACGTTTGGCTTCTTCATCGTCGAGTCGCGTGCGCTGTCGGTCGCGGTCGATGTCGAGTGCGATTTCTGCGACGCGCGCATTTTGTGCAGCTAGCCATTCGCGGTCGAGTTCGTCCTTGACCCTGCGCCACCTGCGCCAACGCGCCTGCAATTCGCTCGCGTTCCAGTGTTTCAATTCTGCTCGAGCGACCGCAACAGGGGTCCATTCAATGTCGGTCACGTCATCGGGCAGGCACTCGGGTATATGCCGGGGCCGGGTTTGTCGCGCAGGATTCACGGTGCACGTTATCCGCGACGAAAAGTAGAGGCGTTGTACATTGCAAGGCCCGCTTCTCGTACGGTACTGAGGAATTGTTGCCGATCAGAACTTTTGCTGAACGGCATCACCATCAATTCCAAAATGTCGCGCACGTCGCCCTCGGTCGGTTCGGTCGCGAGAAACTCATTCATGGCTTTCCCGACTTCCAGGGCTTTCACTTGCTGTTTACTTGACATCGTATGTCTCCTTCATGAACTCGCACGAGTGCGACGGGTCGCTGGACTGTTTTTGACTTACCCATAGCTGCCGCCTTTGCTTTTATGAGATATAAAGAGAACAACAAAAACACACGGGAACCCGGTATCTGTTCTATGTCTTCAAATCTTCTCTCAAAACTAAATTCAAATACTAGGTCCGTTCTGCAACACGGTCTCGTCAGTGTTGGAACACTGACTGTCGTCCGTTCTGCAACACGGATTGCCGCCCGTTCTGCAACACTGACTGGGACCTGTTGTTTTTGGGGGTGGTTTTGGCTTTGAGGATTTTATTTCACCTCGCCACCAGCTTGCAGATTTGTACTTCGTGTATGAACTTCCGTGCCAGTCGCCGCCAGTCGCGCGAGGTCACAGGAATTGTTGGGAGACTTTGAATGAGCGTCTCCCACACCTGCACTATTTCGTCATCGGTCATACCAGACGACCGAAGTCCCGCGAGCATGTTCGCGTACCACGTGGTCTTGCCGAGACTGGCTTTCCAAAGCCGGCGTGCCAAGCTATCGTGGTCCTCGCAGTCCCATACCATTTGCTCTTTCTCAAAACATTTTCCAGGGTGGTTCTCCGCCCATTCATGGTGCTGAAGGGGATGATAATTTTTTGGCTTGTAGCAATTGCTCTTTACGCTGCGTTCAACATCACCCTCTTCAATCACTGCCCCCGGCCCGTAGCCAACGATCTGTAGCCACTTGGCTTTTCGAAGTGTGCGCAACACTTTTGTCACGTGATCCTCATCCGCGCCGTAGAAATCCGCCAATGCCCGGCCTGACGCGAAGTAGGTTCCGTACGTCCCGGCGATTTTGTTATAGGTGATAGCGCAGATCTTGTTGTAAATCGCGAGGGGCAACCACCCGTTGCGAATGTGCCACGATGCGTCACATTGCGTGACACCTCGGTTGACGTAGACGGTCATGCGGCCCTCCGCATTTCTGCGTGAATTTTTTGAACCACGCTTTCAGGGATTCGATATGAGGTATAACCGCGTTTGTTGCGGGTTTCTGGCCGGACAATCTTCAACACACCGGGTACGTTCTTGAAAAGCGCACGCACGGTGTCGTCGGACAATTTCCATAACTTCGCAACCTCAATAGAGGTGTAATGCTTTTCAAATGCTGACATGGGACACCACTTTGAGCAAAAGTGGTAAGGCGGGTCACGCTCGGTATACCCGTGTGCCCCGGTAACGGTGGGCGTCTACTGTCCAAGTGCGGGCAGCGCGGGGGTCGCTTTCTGGGCGGTCGCGGTCCCAACAGTAGAATCTTGATCTTCCGAGACGGTTACGAAAGGTATGGTGGCCTTTGTCAACTACCCATCTATTAGTTAGTATATACAATTGCCCCGGTCGAATCAAGGGGTTTTATCGGTTGCTAAGTTGCAGGACCTTTTTGCCCTTCGTGACCTTTGGGTGCCGTTCGCGAGAGCTTTCCGCGCGTCGGCAATATGGGCTTCCTCAAGCTCCTTCACCCAGGGTAGATATGCGCGCTCCGTCGTCGTAGTCTTGCTATGTCCGAGCATCTTCGAAACCGTATGCAGCTTCGCACCATGACGCAGGTTCCAAACTGCGAACGTATCGCGGAACATGTGAGCGTGTGGCTTGCGGATTGTCCCGCGCTCGGTCCGGACGGATTCGATTCCTGCAAGGGAAAACAACTGCCCGAGTCGATGCTGCCACTTGCGCGCATCGGAATTTGAAGCCGACTCCTTTGACCTGAACGGCTGCGATGGATCGACTGAATCGCGTTCCAGCGGAACGTTGCGTAACTGAGCGACCAGGCTTTCCGGTAAGGCCATGGTCGCAAGTTCGCCCGTTTTCTGCCGCCGATACCGAAGGACGCCGTCCGCGTCGACGGATTCAGGCCGAAATTGAATGGCGTCGATCAAAGCCATCCCTGACCAGCGCAGCAACTCAACGAACGTCGTCAAACGTTGCTGCCAGTTCTTGCGGGTGACCTCGGGAACGTTGTCTGGCTCGTAGATTGCAACCGCGTCCAAGATTTCCGCGTATTGCTCGTCCGTAAAAATTGCGGTCCGGTTACCCTTGTCGACGCTCAGGCGCTTAAGTTTTCTTGCCGGTGAATCCTGAATCCAACCCTGGGACTCGCAAAAAGTGAAGAACCCTTTAACCATTGACCAGCGATTTGCGGCGGTGAGATCGCTTCCAAATTTCCACGAATTGCGCCAGGCGGTCACCAAGGCCGGATCAAACTCCGAAATGTAAGTTGGACGATCCGAAGGGAGCAGAGTATCGAGCCAATCGAATAGACGACCGTTAGAGTTGACCGCCTTCGTCTCGGGGTCAACGTGCCCAAACAACGACCGAGCCATGCGCACTGTTCCATTGTCGCCGAGTCGAGTGACCATGTCCGCGAGGTACAGAGCAACAGCCTCTTCGATGCGGACCTGCGCACGCTCTTTCGCGGCCCTGAATTTTTTCAGTTCTTGTTTCTCGGGATCGAATGAGTCGAGGTATTCCTGCGCGAACTGCTCGGCCTTTTGCCACGACCGGGTCTTTGCGGATAGGCGACGATTAGATTTGGTCTCGCCGTTGTACACGAGCAGCGCCTTCGGACAATTACATCGTCGCCACTCAGTGCCGCGCTTGAGATCCTTGCAATCTGCGGAATGCCGGACAATCACTTTCGCTGTGCGGGTGATGGTCGGGGTCATGGTCGCCTCCACGACCCCCACCATATCAGTATGCCAATTTTATGCCAATAGTACGGCGGTACTATCAAGCATCTGTAGAATCAATCGGTTAGGACTAGATATCATAATAGAGATGGAACTCGTACGGGTGCGGGCGCATGCGCACGGCGTCCGCTTCGTTCTTCTTCTTGTAGTTGATCCAGAGTTCGATGTAGTCCTCGGTGAAGACCCCGCCTTCGGTCAGGAACTTGTGGTCGCTGGCGAGTTCGCCGAGGGCTTCGTCCAGCGAGCCGGGCATCGACGGAATTTTCGCGGCTTCCTCGGCGCTAAGGTCGAAGATGTCCGCATCGAGCGGGTCGCCGGGATCGATCTTGTGCTTGATGCCGTCGAGGCCTGCCATGAGCATGGCCGAGAACGCCAGATACGGATTGCACGAGGGATCGGGCGGGCGGAACTCGAGGCGCTTGGCCTTGGGGCTTTCCGAATACACCGGAATGCGGACCGCGGCTGATCGGTTGCGCTTTGAGTAAGCCAGGTTGACAGGAGCCTCGTAGCCGGGCACCAGGCGTTTGTAGGAGTTCGTGCCGGGAGCGATGATGGCGGAGAGGGCGCGGGCGTGCTTGAGCAAGCCGCCGGCATAGTGCAGCGCCATTTGCGATAGGCCCGCGTAGCCGTCCCCAGCAAAAAGAGGTTTGTTCTTCTTCCACAACGACTGGTGAGTGTGCATGCCCGAGCCATTGTCGGAAAAAATCGGCTTGGGCATGAATGTGACGCTCTTTCCGGCTTTCGCGGCCACATTCTTGATGATGTATTTGTACTTCATCATGTTGTCGGCGGAATTGAGCAGCGTGTTGAACCGCAAATCGATTTCTGCCTGCCCGGCCGTGGCCACTTCGTGGTGATGGCACTCGACGTCCATGCCGATGGAGATCATTTTCAAGACCATCTCCGTGCGCAGGTCCTGATAGTGATCGCTGGGCGGCACCGGAAAATAGCCTTCCTTGTAACGGGTGCGGTAACCGAGGTTCGGCCCGCCGGCGCCGTCGCCTTCGCGGCCGGAGTTCCACTTGCCTTCGTTGGAATCGATGAAATAGAAACCGTGCTGCGGAGCCGAGTCAAAACGAATGCTGTCGAAGATAAAAAATTCCGCTTCGGCGCCGAAAAACGCCTTGTCGGCGAGACCCGTGGAAGCCAGGTAGGCCTCCGCGCGTTTCGCGACGTGGCGCGGGTCGCGGTGATAGGGTTTGTGGGACAGCGGATCGGTGGCATCCCCGATCATCACCAGCGTTGGCTCACTGCGGAACGGATCCATGAACGCCGCGTCGGGATCCGGAATCAGAAGCATGTCGGACTCATGAATCGAGGCCCATCCCCGAATCGAGCTGGCGTCGAATCCGAATCCTTCCTTGAAGGAATCCTCGGATAGTTCGTCGATTGGGTAGCTGACGTGCTGCCAGATACCCGGGACATCGATGAACCGAAGATCCAGGATTTTCGCGTTGTTTTTCGCTGCAAATGCAAGCACGCCTTTGGGGTCCATTCGCTCTCCTTATGGGACTAAGTGATTGGAATGAAGGCCCACCAGCAACGGATGGCGCGAATGTATCGAAACTGGATTGGAGCGTCAAGCGGACCTGGGACGATATTTTTTATGCTCAGCATAACTAATTCTTTATGCTTCCCTTAGGATTCCTTTAGACTCTCGCCCAGCCCGCGTCCCCAACCGCCACGTTCGCCAATCTTCATGCGGTCCGCAGAGATTTTTAAAGATAATTTCCGTCTGGAATGGAGGGGTTTTCAATAGGAGGGAGCCGTGGCGCCGGGTCACCCCCGGATCACAAAATGAAAACCAGCCGAAAGATATCTTCGATTTGACGCGCGGGAAACCTCGCGATACTCTGCACGTTCGCTGAACGGGGGTTTAGGTCCGCTTAGCGCTGCCCAGGAACTTAATCTTTAGTTTTTATTAAGGAGATTCACCAGACGCCATGACGAAATATAAACTCGAATATATCTGGCTTGACGGCAGAAAGCCCGTACCTGAACTGCGCGGCAAAACTACGATCAAGTCCTTTGAAAAGCCACCCACGCTTGCCGATCTGCCTCTCTGGGGATTTGACGGAAGTTCCACCATGCAGGCAGAGGGCAAAAGCTCGGATTGTATTCTAAAGCCTGTCGCTCTGTACCCCGATGCCAGCCGCAACAATGGCTATATCGTCCTGAGCGAGGTCATGCATCCGGACGGCACCCCGCACCCGACCAATATGCGCGCCACCATCGAAAACGACCCCGACTTGTGGATTGGTTTCGAGCAGGAATATTTCCTCTACAAAGACGGGCGTCCTCTCGGCTTCCCGAAAGAGGGCTATCCCGGGCCACAGGGTCCTTACTACTGCGGCGTCGGCTACAAATACATGGGCAATGTAGCGCGCCAAATCGTCGAGGAACACTTGGAACTGTGCCTTGCCGCCGGGATCAATCATGAGGGCATCAACGCGGAAGTCGCCAAAGGTCAGTGGGAATTCCAGATCTTCGCCAAAGGCTCGGCCAAGGCCGCGGACGATACCTGGACCGCCCGCTTCCTGATGATGCGCTTGTGCGAGAAATACGAAGTGGATTTTGTCCTGTACTGCAAACCGATCAAGGGAGACTGGAACGGATCCGGCATGCACACCAACTTCTCGACCAAGTACATGCGCGAAGTGGGCGGCAAAGCCTATTTCGAGGCCCTGATGAAGGCGTTTTACGACAATATCGCCGCGCACATCGATGTTTACGGCCCGGATAACCACCTGCGCTTGACCGGCCTGCATGAAACGCAAGCCATCGACAAGTTCAGCTACGGCCTCTCCGATCGCGGCGCTTCGATCCGCATGCCGGTGAACTTCATCAAGAACGGGTACAAGGGCTACCTCGAAGATCGCCGCCCGAACTCGGAAGGCGATCCCTACCAGGTCGCATCGCGCATTCTGAAGACGATCAACAGCGTTCCAAAGCCTTGAGTTGGTATTTTGTCCGCTCGTCCCGGCCAAGACTCGGCATAGGATGAGCGGGCGAGAAGGAACGTGCGGCTCTGAAGCGGTACTGGCGGTGAGACTGCACGCGGAAAGATCAATCGCATCGCGCAAGGAACAAAACGCCCTGGCTAGCCGGGGCGTTTTGTTTTAGCTGCCACACAACCGTGTGAGGATACTAGTTAGGACAGGCTTCAACCTTTCGCAGTTAGCGCAATTCAAAACCAGACAGGTTGATGCCTGTCCTACCTATACAGATCGCAGCGCATCCAGCGCCGCTTTGACCCTAGCTGGCGTAAGCGGCGCCTGCCGCACGCGCGCTCCGGTCGCATCGAAGACTGCATTGGCAATGGCCGCGGCGATGGCGCGGCTAGAGGGTTCACCCGCGCCACTCGAGGGAAGTTCCGGATGATTGATCAAAATCACGTCGACGCGGTCGGGAACGTCCGAGGCGCGGGCGACGGGATAGGTGACCCAGTCCACGCTGGTCACGCTAGTGCGGTTGAAGGTTACTTCTTCTTTCAGGCTGCGACTGATCGATTGGATCAAGTTGGCTTCGATGGTGGTGCGCAGCGCTTCGGGATTGATGATCAGGCCGCAGTCGTGGGCACAGACAAAGCGCGTTACGCGCACCGCGCCGGTCTTGCGGTTCACTTCGACCTCGGCCACAGTTCCGACGTACGTGCCATTACGCGTGCTGAGGCCGATCCCGCGGCCAGTAGCGATGTCGCCGCTCGGCGCCGCTTTTTTCGGGGACGGGCGAGTATCCCATCCGGCCTTTTGCGCCGCGGCGGTCAAGACGGCTTTCGCGCGCGCGTCATCCAGATGCTTGAAACGGAATTCGAGGGGATCGGCGCCGGTAGCTGCGGCGATTTCGTCCATGAACGATTCGGTGGCGAAGGACGTGGCCGGGCCTTCGGGGTCGCGTAAATGAGTGGTGCGCAGCGGCGAGGCACTGTCATAAAAAGCGGGCACCACGTGCGCCATGGCGTGAATATTTTGAAATGAGTACGGCGCCGATTCCGCGCCCCATTGCGCAAATTCATCGACGCCCGTGGTGTTCGGAATCCCGGTCAACTGCGCTCCCAGATAATTTCCCGCGTCGCCGGGGCGAAAATGCGTTTCGCCGCCGGAAAACGCGCGCGAAGTAAATCGCACCGCTGTGGCTTCGCCTTGCGCGTCCAGGGCCGCGGCCAGATCGCAGATTACGGCGGGGCCCTTGGTGCCCCACGCGGTCATGTCCTCGCGCATCCACTGCACGCGCACAGGTTTGCCGGCGGCCTCGGACAGCAGCACGGCATCGGCGCCCGTGTCCTCAAATCCGGGGCGGCCGTACGAGCCTGCATCTTCCACCCAGACGACGCGCACCGTATCGACAGGAACGCGCAGCAGCTCCGCGTAACCCTTCTGCAATTCATGCGGCTTTTGCCCGCCGGACCAAATCGTGGTGATGCCCCCGGCCCGAACGTCGGCGACCGCGCAGCCCGGGCCCATGGTGGCGTGCGACTGGAACGGAAACTCGTAGCTCGCTTCCACTTTTTTCGCGGCGCTTGCCAGAGCGGCGTCCACGTCTCCGCGTTTCAGGGTTTCCCTGCTGGCTTTCACGGCCGCCGAACGCATGTGCGAGTACAAATCCTGCTGCTCGGGAAAGGCTTGCTTCGGCTCGGTCCAGGTGACACGAAGAGCATTCGCGGCCTGAATCGCGGCCCATTCATTTTCGGCGACCACGCCGACAAAATTCCCCTTCACGACAGTCTTCACGAATCCGGGAACGGCCTTGGCCGCGGTTTCATCCACGCTCACAAACGTGGAGCCGACTCCCGACGGGCGGATCACTCGGCCATGCGACATCCCCGGCACGCGTACATCGGTGACATATTTGAAATGCCCGAGAATTTTCGGCGGAAGATCTTCGCGCGGCACCGGCTTTCCGACGATCGTATATTCCGAAGGGTCTTTCGGCTTTCCCGCGCCCTGAACGTTCAGGGCAAATCCTTCGCCCGAAACTTTCAGCGTATCGTTCAGGTCGCCCGCCCCGGCAAGCTCCGCGTACGAAACGCTTTTTGACGCGTCGCCCTTCACGCGCACCACGCCGTCTTTTACCTCGAGCTGATCGGCGGGAACGCCGAGGCGCTGCGCAGCCATGTGCAGCAGCATATAGCGCGCGTTGGCCGAAGCGTTGCGCAGGGGTTTCGCGCCCAGCATGATCGAGGTGCTGCCTCCGACTCCGCCCTGATTGGTGGTCACGGACGTATCGCCCATAACCATGACCACGTGATTCAGGGGCACGTCCAGTTCCTCGGCCACGATCTGCGCGTAGGCCGTGCCCACCCCCATTCCGATTTCCGCCTTGCCGGTAAAGACGTGCACCAGTCCTTCCTTATCGATGTGCAACCAGGAATCCAGACGGCTGGGAGAAGGCGCGGTAATGGTTTCCGCCGGCAACGCGGCCAGGGCGCGCGGAACGATTCCTGAATCGGCCAGGCTGAAACCGATGAGCAGCCCTCCGGCGTCCTTCACAAACTCTCTTCGCGAGATTTGCAGTTTGGGAGCCACGATTTTCGGAGGCATGATCAGGCGCTCCTTTTCGCGGATTCGGACGCGCGCCGGACCGCGGCGAAGATGCCGACGTGGCTGCCGCACCGGCAGACCAAGCTTTCAAAGCTGTGGCGCATTTCCGCGTCCGTGGGATGAGGATTCTTATCGAGCAGAGCCTTGGCCGTTAGCACCCAGCCGTTCAGGCAGTAGCCGCACTGAAACGTCTGCTCGGCGATGAACGCCGCCTGCACCGGATGCGGCTTCCCGTTGGTCTCCAGACCTTCCAGCGTGACGATTTCCCTTCCCACAACATTCGCCACGGTCAACTGGCACGACCGCACGGCGCGATTATCCACCAGCACGGTGCACGCGCCGCATTGGCCCACGCCGCAGCCGAACCGCGGGTTGGTCAATTCCAGATTGTCACGCAGGACGTACAGGAGGGGACATTTCGGGTCCACGTCTACCGTGTGCACCCTGCCGTTCACTTTCAACGCGGCAGTGCTCATAAGCACCTCACAGTCGGAAATTATACATCCGGTATTCAGCGGCGCGAAGAAACTGAATTTCGTAGGAGAGACACTCTTGTCTGTCCGCTTTTTCGCGCACCAACGAGCATCTAAACCGGACAGACAAGAGTGTCTGTCCTACCGAGTTACGGAATCGCTGGATGTCCCGGCGCCGCCGGCAACTGCTCACGGATGCGGAATCCGCTGAATCCCGATGCCATCATCTGCGCCGCAAGATTCAGAATCCGGCCGGCCGCGGCTTCCGCGCTCAGTCCGCGCGAATGAATATTCGAGATCAGGTTCCGGTTCGCGTCAGTGTGCGCCGCGCTGGGCTGGTACGCCATGTATGCGGACAAGCTTTCCGCAGTGGCCAGGCCCGGGCGCTCGCCGATCAGCAGGACCGCTACTTTCGGCGCAAGCAGTTCCCCAATTTCATTCAGAATTCCCACGCGGCAGTGGCGAATCGCAAAGGTTTGGCCGATCGTCCAGCCACGCGCTCGCGCCCCGTCGTGCAGCAGCGGCAACAGCGCAGGGACTTGCGCGGAAACCGCCGTCACCGAAAGGCCGTCGCCGATGGCAATCTGCAGGTCGGCGCCTTGCGGGCAGGGTTTTACGAGTTCCTGGCGGGACCCTTCCTGAAGCCTGCGCCCCAGGTCCGGCTGAACGAGATACTCCTGTTTGGACCGCGCTTCGGTGGTAACCTCGAACAGATTCCAGCGCTTCACGAACTCCGCGCCAAACGCGGATTCCACTTTAAATTCGGCGCGAACGGCATCGCGCGCGGCGGCGTGGGCTTCGCGAAGATCCAGCTGCGCTCCTGTGCGGTAGGCCGCTCCGGCGCGGCCCAGAAAAATACGCGCGGGCGTACGCTCGTGAATCTTGCGCAGCAGGTCGGGGAAGCCGCGCGCGAGAAAGGAATCCATGTCTTCCGGCATCTAGACGTTTTCTCCCAGCGAGGATTCGAGTCCGCGCATCAGCCGGCCCCGCGCAGCGGCATCGAGCATCGCCGGCTGCGCGTCCCTAAAAATTCCCAGCGACTCGAGCCACACGAGAAATTCCGGCGCGGGCCGCAGATGAAACAATCTTCGCGCGGCCAACGCGTCGTGGTAGCTGGTCGACTGGTAGTTCAACATCACGTCGTCCGACAAGGGTACACCCATGAAATAGTTGCAGCCGGCCGCAGCCAGCAGCAGCAACAGATTATCGGCGGAATTTTGATCGGCCTCCGCGTGGTTCGTGTAGCAAACGTCGCAGCCCATGGGGAGACCGAGGAGTTTGCCCATGAAGTGATCCTCGAGGCCGGCGCGGATAATTTGCCGCTCGTCGTACAAATATTCCGGGCCTATAAATCCCACCACGCTATTTACCAGAAATGGCTGGAACACGCGCGCCACGCCGTAGGCGCGGGCCTCGAGCGTTACTTGGTCGATTCCGTGATGCCCGCCGGCGGAGAGGGCGCTTCCCTGGCCGGTCTCGAAATACATCACGTTCGCGCCCTTCCAGTCGACATCGCGCCGGGAATGGTGCTCGATCACTTCCTCGCGCCCCTCGCGCAGCATTTCGAGAGTCACGCCGAAGCTCCGGTTCGCCGCCTGGGTCCCGGCGATGGATTGGAAGAGCAGATCGACTGGCGCGCCGCGGCGCAGGGCCTCAAGCTGCGTGGTGATGTGAGCCAGGCAGCACGCTTGCGTCGGCGCGGCGTACGCGTCAATGAGCCGATCAAGGGCGTGCAAAATTGCGTCCGTGGTTTCCACCGAATCCGACGCCGGGTTCACGCCGATTACGGCATCGCCGCACCCATAAAGCAGTCCCTCGAATGCGGCCAGCAGAATTCCGCCGATATCGTCGACCGGATGATTCGGCTGAATGCGAATTCCCAGCACGCCGCGCTCGCCCATTGTGTTGCGGCAGCGCGTCACATTCCGGATTTTGGCGGCGGCCAGCACCAGGTCCTTGTTGCTCATGACCTTCGCGGCGGCCGCGGCAATTTCCGGAACGATGGCCCATTGGATTTGTTGAAGGTGTTCTTCGGTGGTGGCGTCGTCCAGCAGGAATTCGCGGAACTCGCCGACGGTCAGGCTCTCGATCCGCCGAAACCGTTCCCGGTCGAACGTTTCCAGGAGCAAGCGGCTGACGTCATCCTCGTCGGGATCGATCAGTGGGTGGGCAGCGACTTCCGCGAGGGAGATGTCCGCAAGTTTCCTCTTTGCGGCCACGCGCTCGCGCTCGGACCGCGCGGCAACTCCGGCCAGTTGATCGCCGGATTTTTCCTCGTTGGCCTTGGCCAGCAAGTCGCGCAGATCGCGAAACACAAATTGCTCGGGCATGGATTTCCCACTGCAGATTCGGCAGCCTCGTAGAAAGTAGCATCATTCGGAGGTTCTAGAAAGAAAAGAGGCGATCCCGCGGAATGTAATCCCCTGCAGGTTCGTACAAATCACCGGTCACTAGTCACCAATCACCAGTCACCGTATTATTGGTGCCCGAAAGAGGACTCGAACCTCCACTCCCTTGCGAGAACTAGCTCCTGAAGCTAGCGCGTCTGCCAATTCCGCCATTCGGGCACATCAGCGTTTATTGCGAGGCAAATTCATTGTGCCCGTCCATCGACAGGTTTGTCAACGCAGGCGAAAAACCGCCTCCCAATTTGGTGGGACGCCGGGTCTGCGGAAGTCCGAATTTGTTGTTCGGCCACTGAAGGTTTAGGGGCAAGCCCTCCTGATCGGACCCGGCGGTTCATCGGTACTGAGTCCCCCGGCCTGCTGGAATCGAATCCGAACGTTGACCGTGGAAGACCCCGCAGGATGTTTCACTCTAGTACAATAAGTTCATATCTTATTATCTTCTAATTGACAGCACCGATCTGGATGACATAGTCTATGCCGCATTTAAGTTGTTCTTAAGTGGAAGGTTGCTTGGACGAGCCACCGCAGTTTGAAAAGCGCCGGCAAGACCGGCGCGTGCGCATGAGTGTTCCGGTAAAGGTTCTTACCACAGGGGCCGATGGTAGCCTGCTGGAAGAAGAAACGCATACCGGAGTAGTTGGTGTTCTGGGAGCCATGGTGCGAATGTCCCGGAAACTTGAAATTGGCGCGGAACTGGATCTCATTAACAGTTTTTCGCAGCGCACGGCCAGGTTTCGTGTAGTTTGGGTGAAGGCTTCGGAGGACGGCGAGCTTTGGGAAACCGGGATCGAGTCCCTCGGACCCTTGGGCGATTTCTGGGGGGTGCGATTTCCCCCGCGGCCCGACGCCCATTGACCTTTTCGCCCCACCCGACCTGGTTTGTGCTATAGATAATGTAAGATCATGCCGTTCAAGAGCGGCACGTGGTTCAGACCCCTTTCCAACCATTGCCGTTCCAGCAGGGAGGGAAATCATGGGAAATCCTCAATCACTGGCCCTAACGCTCCTTATGATTTCGTGGGGTGTAATTACCGCGGTCCTGGCGGTCCTGGTAATTTATCGGGGAACGCTTTCGTCCAGGGAAGATGACCAGATTTTCATCGACGCCGCCGAACAGCATCATTACCAGGAACAGCAGGCGATCATCGCGCGCAGTGTGCGCCTGACCAAGCCGATTATCGCTTTGGCGGTGCTATCGGCGGTGCTTCTGCTTGCCAGCGCCAGCGTCTGGATGTACCAGGGCTTCAAGAGCTTCTAATGGTCGCCCGGCGGCGCTGAGACCGCCGGACTGGACGGGCCGGAAGTGCTGGAGTCCACGATTGACGAGTGATTCACGGCAATCACCCAGCGTTCTCCCGCTTTATTCAGCACCAGAGTTGTGTGCCCGCGAAACTGGACGATCTTGCCATCGGGCGCGACTACCGTGTATAAGAATTGATAGGTCGCCCAGGCGGAAGCGCCGTTCACCTTAATGTAGGTGTTGGACCGGTCGATGCGCGTGCCCGTCACTCCGGCCCGCTGCGCCTGGTACGCTTTCACAAAATTGTCCCAGCCGATCACCGGCGGCTCCCAGGCGCCGCTCACCATGACCACGTCATCGGCATAGTACTTGTGCAGCGAATCGATGTCCCCGATCTGCCAGTATCCCAGCATCTCTCCCACGGCCTGGTCCACCGCCTGCGAATCCGGCGCGGGAGGCAGAACGGGCCGAAGATCGGATGGCGCGTTGGCATCGGGCGCGGGCGCGGGCGCCTTCTTGTTTTTATTTTTTTGAGCGGCGGCCGGGCCGGCTGCCAAAAGCAGCGTCAGAATCATCCAGGCTGCGCCCCAACCGAAGCGGTTCTTCGCGGTCCTTCTCATTTTTCCCCCGCTGGTGAAGATAGCACGAACAATTTTTTCGCCCGCCTGAATCCGCAGCGCGCGTGTCGTGGTGATGCACGTCAGCGGTATCTCCATAAGGGCATCCGCTTCGATTCGCCCAGGCGGATGCCCCCCCGCAGCCGGCAGGCGAATAAATTACTTAAACCGCGTCTTGCGGACCACGTCCAGGCCAAACGTACCATTCTCATCGCGCAGCGCCAGCACGGAAAATTCGCGGTTGATCGTGTATTCGATCTGGATCACTTGGTACTGCGTCGTGGTGACGTCCGTGATGTAAGTGATGACCAGGCCGCGCGAAACCTGCTGCTCGATGGTTACGCTGGCAATCGAGTTCTGCTGCGTGTTTAGGTTGGCGACCGATGGGCCGACACGGAAATGGCTGATCCCGAACAGGCGTTCGATGCGGCCGCCAAGCTGGCTGGAGATGGCTTCGGAAAGCAGGGTCGAGGCGCCCGCGCCGGGATTTTGCCCGGTCGCGCTGCGCGCCGTGTTTTCCTCGGTGGTCTGCCCCAGGGCCAGCAGTTCGATGATGTCTGTCGAAGGCAGCGGCGGATCGGAACGGTACGCGAGAGTCAGGCGGCTCGCGGGACCGGTGAAATCCAGCGTGACTTCGTACTGCCGGATGGTCGTGGTGGCTTCGACGTTCAAGACCGGATCGAGGCGGAACGGATTGGCAAAATTGATGTCGCCGCGGGCAATGGTGTACTGGTTGCCGCGGAAATTCATCTCGCCGCTCAGCAGGTGAATGTGGCCCAGCAGAATGGGATGCTCCCAGGTGCCGCGCAAGCGCAGGCTCGCATCGGTCTGCAGGCGCGCTCCGCTCCACTCCATGCGCGAATCGGGGCTGGATT
Source organism: Terriglobia bacterium (assembly GCA_963779275.1). Lineage (GTDB taxonomy): Bacteria > Acidobacteriota > Terriglobia > Acidiferrales > UBA7541 > Palsa-360. The sequence goes on along the minus strand of CAVZXL010000005.1, from coordinate 660,984 downwards.
CTCCCTGCACGTCAAATTGCAGATTCCGCAGAAACGGCGACGTCGTGCTGGGCCCGTTCACCGGCTCCTTGGATGAAACCATGAATCCGGCCAGGTCAAATCCTTCAGCCATGAGCAGGCGATCCACTACGATGCGCCCGGAAAGCGTGGCCGACTGATCGTTGCCGGAGAAGCGCAGATTGCCGGCCACCAGCCAACTCATGCCCACCGGGTAACGAATGCGAACCTGATCGGACCGCGCGTTGACCGTGTAGGTGAGCGGCCCCTCGCCATACGTCAGCGTCCCGCCCAGGTTGAGATGGCCTCCGCCGCTTTCCGCGACCACGTTTTCAAACACCATCCGCGCCGCGTCGAAATTGAAGTCGCCGGTCATGTTGCTCAAGCCCGCAGGGAAATCCCCGTAACGAAACGATGCTCCTTCAATGTGGACCTTTCCGTTGAAGCGCGGCGTGGCTAGCGTTCCGGCGACCGCCGCATTGATTTGCGCGTGGCCCCCGGCTTCCAGTTGCGGCACAAATCCCGCGAGCAGTTGCAGGCTGACCGCGCCATCGAGCCGCAGATTGAGCGCGCGGTCGCCGGAAAACCGCGCCGAGCCGCTCACCAGAAAGTCCGTGTCGGTTCCCTTGAAGCTCGCAGGTTCGACGCGCACTTCATCCTGGTGATAAGTCAGGCGCACAGGCCCGGCATTTTCCAACTTTATTTTTTGAAAATCGAATGTGATGCGCGAAAGGTTCGCTTCCACCGCCATGGTTTCCGCCTTTGAGCCAAACCCCGCGATCGCGAAGTGGCCGTCCACCAGGCTGTGGCCGTTCAATTTTGACAGGTGCATCGCGGACATCAGGAATGGGTCGAAGTCAATCCGCTCTGCGGTGGCCTCGGCGGTAACGGGGTAATCGCCGCCCATGGTGACGTCTATTTTGCCGCTCAGCCGGCCCGTGGTCATGGCCGAATCGATCGTCGCGGTCAAATGGCGGCCGTCGGAAACCGCCTTTGCGTCAAAGCTGCCCACGACGTCCTTGCCCAGCTTCAGATCGATCAATCGCATGGTGGCGTTCACTTCAGGCGACCGCAGAGGACCTTTCCCCCACGCCTGCAGATTGAGGCGGCCCCCCACTGGGAGGCGCTCGGTCTGAATTTGCTTGATGGCTTCGAGGGGAATCGACGCGCCGGTGACGTCAAAGGCCACCTCTTTTGTTCCCATATTGAAGTTGAAATTCCCGGTCAGCAGGCCGGCGGGTTCGCCCGGAGCATGCGCCGGCAGGCGCACTTCGGCATTGGTGATGCGCACTTCGTTATCGCCCAGGAAGAGCTGCCCACGCGCGCGGTCAAATTGCCAGGATCCGGCCGTGGCGCCGGACAAATCAAACAGGCCCGAAAATTCAGGCTTGGATCGCGTTCCTTTGCCGTGAAATTGGCCGGTGAGTATGCCGCGGGCGGGATAGGACGTGCCAATCAAGTGCTGCAAGTCATCGGTGTCGGCGCCGACCAGGTTGACATCAAAGTTCCATTCGCTATCGGGAGCGAAGCCCCAATTGTCGAGGGCGAGCAGCAGTTCCAACTCGGCGGAAGATTTGCCCCTGCGCGCCCGGCCGCGCTCCAGGTGCAACTGATCCGATGAATAGGTAAGTTGGGTTTCGATTTCGTCCCAATAGAGCTCGCCGTACCGGGCGTCGGTGCCTTTAGCGTAGCCTTCAAAAATGGGATCATCGAGCGGGCCCGTCAGGCGTCCTTGCCAATGAAATTGGCCGGTAATGATTTCCGGGTGCGCGTCGAGGCCCCGCAGTCGATTGATAAAATCATCCCACGGGGATAGGTCGTTCGTGTCGAGGGTCATTTCAATCGAGGAATCGACCATGCTCAGGCCGCCCTGGAATTGAATCCGGCTGGTGGGTGTGGTGATTTCGCCGGGCTCGAGTGCGAACAATTTGCGATCCATGTCGAAATGAAATGCGAATTGCGCCGCGGTGGGAATCTGGCCGGGCGCGGGAGAATCCGGCGGAGTCCAGACGGAACGTCCGCGCGAATCGACGTGCTGGAAATTGGCCACCCAGGTTGTGGTGGCGTCTATGTCCATGCTGCTGGACCAATGCAGGGGAATGATGGGCAAGCCGCGGTTATCCTCGGCGGCAAGCGCCTGGCGCAATTGGAATCCGCGGACTTTTGTCTCGGCCGTGAAATCGAGCTTGGGAAGGCCCATGCGCACGTGCCCGGAGACGGTCCCGCCGAGAAGCAGCGCTTCAAAATCGGGCAAGTCGAGCGCGCGAGGGTCGAGATGATAGCTGCCGTGGGCGGAAAGAATGCCAGGATGGAACCAGACATATTTCAAGGTGACTGGATCGGCCGTGAATCGGCCGTTGGCGATCCACTGGTCCCCGGCCAGCCGGCCATCTCCCGCAAATTCCATGCGCCCGGGAGGAACGTCCTTCTGCCGCAAGATCGACCAGAGATCCTCGAGACGAATCTGAGCGCGATACTTGAAATCCCACGCGGGCTGCGAAAAACTGGCGAGATTTGCCTGCGCATCGACTTCGCTATGCAGCGTTTTCCATTGCAACTGCGTCAGCGAAAAGGAATCGGCGCGGAGAGCGAATCGCGCGGAGACGTTCGAAACAAAGGGCAAAAACTTCAGGGCCGAAATTTCGCATTGCTGCCAGCTGGTTTGCCCAAGATAAACCGGCCCCACGCCATCGGCGGCGTAGTCCATGGAGAATTCGAATTTTCCGCCCTTCGCGGACAACGGCGTGCGAACGTCGTTCCAGGCGATTTCGCCGTCTTCCAGGCGCAGATGCGCGATTTTCAGGTCGATCAAACCCTGCACCGGTAATTTGCCTGGGCTCGCCGCAATTTGAGGTCCCGGGATATTTGTCGAGCCGTCCTTGGCGACGCGGACGTCCACCGAGAAATGCGACATTTCCAGATTCCCAAGGGAAATCTTCCGGCTCCAGATGGAATCCACGTGAATATCGAATTGCAGACGGTCGGCGTGGAACAGGGGCGGAGCGCCCTGCGCCTCTCGTCCGTGCAGTGTAAGGCCATCGAACCGCGCGGTAAGCGCCCGCCACCCAAAATGAAACCGGCCGAGCTCAACGCGCGCGCCCGTGGCCTGTTCCAATTGCGCCACGATCGTGCGGCGCGCCCACAGGTCCGCAAGCCCGCTGGTGATCAAATAACCAATGGCCAACCCGGCAAGGATCGCCAGTCCGAAGGCGAGCCCCAGCCCGTGCTTCAATCCGAATTTTCGCTTCGCGCCCCTCATACCATTCAATTTCGATCGACCCTCACGGCTTGACGCCCGAGGGCGCCTGCTCAATCTTCAAACGCGATTTTGTTTCGTCCAGCCATTTCGCGGTGAGGCTGGAAATTCCGCGCTGCACAAGCACTTCGCGAATCTGCTCCTCGACGTCCGCCTGGCGGGGAGGGAGCTGATTTTGCTTGGCCATCTCCGGCAGCAATTCATTCTTGTAATACGCATTGATGTCGGCGGCCTCGATTTGCACCGTGGGGCGGAATTTATAATCGAGATAACGCTCAATATAAATCTGCCGCGCCAGCAACAGCCGCACTTGCTCCGCGGAAAGTCCCAGCTCGCGGAGCTTTGCCGAATATGCAGCGGGGCTTGCGAAACTCGCGGTGAGCCGGCTTAATTCACGATCGACTTCCGTCTTCGCCGGATCCGGAAAATGAGACGCCGAGGCTTCGGTTTGGACCATCCACTGTTCGATCAGCTCGGAAAGCAGTTGGCTGTCGGTTTCGCTGCGGCCCTCGATCAACTGTTGGAACGCGCCGAGTTCGCGCACCTGGCTTTGTAGGATGATGTCGCCCTCGATTCGCGCCAAGATGCGGTCCACGACGCGCCCCGACTGCGGCGCCGGCGAGGCTCCGCTGGCGCGCGCCGTAAAGCCCGCTGCCACAAGAACCCCGAAAATAAAGATCGCGCGCCACATCAGAACGTCGTCCCCAGATTGATGAAGAATTGAAACGCCGGAAGCCGCGACAGCCCCACGCCGGGATTGCCATTCACGGTCACCGGCACCAGGAAACGCGCCGGGTTCAGCTGATAGCCGAGGTCCAACGCCACCGGGCCGATGGGCGTGCCGTAGCGAATCTCGAATCCCACGGTGTGCGAAAAATAATTAAGTTCGTTGCCGCAATTCACCAGGCACGCCGTGGTCGGCTGGCCATTTCCGCCGGCCGCCGAGCCGATCACGGGAAGAGCGGGAGCTGAGCGCAGCGTAATTTGGCGTACGTTCGAGAAAACGTTTCCGGCATCGTAGAACAGTGCGCCGCCCAGGCGGTCACCAATCAGGGGCAAGTGCATCGGGAAACGCAAGTCCTGGTTAAACACCAGCATCGCTTGCCCGCCGATCGGAAATCCCGTGATCGGATCTCGCGGGCCGGCCTGGTTCAATCCGAATCCACGCAACGACGTGCCGCCTCCGGCGAAGAACCGCTCGGGCAGCGGGATATCGCTGGAAACGGAGTTGCCGTACGGAGTCTGAATTCCAAAACGGGTGGATCGCGCAAAGACCAGGCGGCGGCCGATGGGATGGTAAGTCGAGTTTTGCAAATACACGCGAAGGAAATTTGCCGACGAACCGATCGATTTCATCGCCAGGCTGATGTCCACATTTTCAAAATCGCCGCGACTCGCGTCGGAAGCGCTGTTGCGGCGGTCCCGCAGCCAGGCCACGCCGAATTCGGAAACCCTCGTATTCTGGCTGAAGAGAGGAATCAATTCGGCGTCGATTTTCAGATTGCTGGCGACAACGTGCCGGAAGGCGTACCGGTAGAGCAAGGTACTGGTAGGAGAAAGAGTCTGGGCCAGGCGCACGGAACCTTCCGCGCGCCTGGAATCGAAGGTTTGGATGTCGCGCGCCGTCTCGTAAAACGTGGATAATTGCAGGCTGAAATTCGGCGATGCAAAATAGTTCGGTGCCGTGTACGCCAGCAGGGCGCGTCCCTGGATGGTGCTCGCCCGCACCTTGAAAGAGAGCGCGTCGGCGCGCCCGGTGAGATTGGCCTTGGTCAGCTCCAGGGTGATGCGCGGAGCGAAGCTGAGCGACGTGCTGGTCGCGCCGCTGCCCAGGCGCTGCGCCTCCAGACCCAGGCCGTAGGCCACGGTGTAGCGCTTGGCCTCGTCCACCATCACCACCATGGTCTTCTCCGTGCTCTCTCCCTCCGGATTCTGCGGCGCGACCGTAACGCGGCTGAATATTCCCAGGTTGTAAAGTTTCCTCTGCGTCTCCACGACCGCGCCTTCGCTCAGCGGTTCTCCGGCGCGAATGCCCACCTGGCGCGAGATTACACCGGGGCGGGTGTGTTCGTAGCCGCTCAGCAGCACGCGAGCAACGCGCACCTGCGGCCCTTCGGTAACGTGATACATCAGGCGCACGCGAGGCGGCGCTTCCGGCTTTGCCGGAGGCACTTTTTCGACGTCGGCGGAAAACCGCGCTTGCGAAAATCCCTGGTCGTAGTAGAGGGCCAGAATATTGTCGCGATCGGAGGAAACGTTGAATTCGGAATATGGCTGTCCCGCGGAGGAACCGATAACGCCGAGCAGTTCGTCCATGCTGAGTTGCTGGTTTCCGTCGATAATCACATCGGCGACTCGCGCCTGCTGGCCTTCGGTAATTTGGAACTGCACAAACAGATCCCCGTGGTGGTCCCGGTAATTGTCGATGAGCTGGCTGTGCACTTCCACGTCCGGAAAACCGTTGGCATCGTACAGCGTGCGAATCGAAGCCGTGTCGTCCTGCAGCAGCGCGTCCGAATACCGCCCGGGGGAGGCGTACGCGGCAGGTTGAATCTTCAACCGGCCGATCAAAAGGTCCGAGTTGAAATATCGATTGCCATTGAAAGCGACTCCCACCAGGCGATGGACGTCGCCTCGATCAACGTGGAAAGTGACTGTCCGGGAAGGGCGCTGCGCCGCTTTGCCCACTACTTCCGGAGTGGAATCCGCGGACGTGTAGGTCACCTTGGCGTCAAAATAGCCCGCGCGTTCGAAATATTCCCGCAACGCCCGGCGGCCCTCCTGCAGCAGGTCTTCGTCCACAGCCCCTTCCTGATAGATGGGCACCAGTTTGCGCAGCGTGCGCATGGGAACCTTCGCGCCGTCCACGGCCAAGCGAACTTCCAGCCCGGCGTACAAAGTAACGTCGAGCGGAACGCGGTTCGACTTTGCGTCATAGGCGCCGCGATGAATAGTGACGCGCGCGCCGAGATAATTCTTGTCTGCCATCCATTTCCGTTCGCGATCGGCCGCGCGATTCAGTCGGTCGGAGGTAATCTCGCCGCCTTCCTTAAGCCTTAGTCGTCCGCGGAGTTCAGTGTCGGAAAATTGGGTCTGGTTTTGAATGGTGATGGCGCCGATACGGGCGCGCGGGCCCGGAGTGACGCGCACGACGATGTCCATCGCGAGCGTTTCGGGATAGGGCGTGGTTTCGTAGGTGATCATGGGCTGATATTGACCGTCATCCTCGAACGTCTGGCGAAGCCGGTCCACCGCGTCCTTCATGTCGCTTTCGCGGAACGTTTCGCCCACGTTCAAGCGCAGCGACGACAATGCCAGGACCTCGCTTGGCGGTTCGCGTAGCCCTTCGATTTCCACCCGGTTGATGTAGAAATTCTGGCGGACCACAAAATCCAGCCGCACTCCGCCTGGCACATCGCTCAATTCGGCGCGCAGGTCCGCATAACGGCCCGATCGGAACAGCTCGCGAAGACTCGCGCTCTCTTTTTCCATCGTGAACGGCTGGCCGGGCTGGAGCGTCAGCTGTGGTGGATTCTGTTCCAGAACGGCGCCGGATTCAGTGACCACGCGCACGGCGACGACCTGCGGCGGCTCATCCGACGGATTGCTCTGCGCGGCGGCAGGCCCTGCGCAGAACCAGCAGAACGCCGCTAGCCAGACGGCGAACCGTACAAAGAGGCGTTGTTCGCTTCGCATCACTTTTCACAACAGAACCAGCGTAGCACAGCCCGGTTGCCTGTCTGGGAGCAAAATCTGGTCAAAACGGGGAAAATTACACTCGATTTCCGGGACGACGGCGGCGGGGATATGATGGTCGGTAGAACAGGCTTCAGCCTGTCGGGTCTAAAATTGTGAGTCACGCGGACCAAAACCCGACAGTCTGACGCCTGTCCTAACTCAAGGAAAAAAAGGGGCCAGGCCGGCCACATGGATCCAAAGACGCACGAACGGTACTCCCGGCAAATTCTGTTCGGCGAAATCGGCGAGGCGGGACAACAGCGCCTGCTCGATTCTTCGGCCGTGATCGTGGGCTGCGGGGCACTGGGAACATCGCTCGCCAATCTGCTGGTTCGAGCGGGCGTCGGAAAATTACGCATAGTGGACCGCGATTTTGTGGAGTCCTCGAACCTGCAGCGGCAAACCCTGTTCGAGGAATCGGACGCCGCGGAAGTGCTGCCCAAGGCCGTGGCCGCGGAGCGCCGCCTGCGCGCCATCAATTCCGGCGTGTCGGTCGAAGGCATCGTGGCCGACGTGAGCCCGAAAAATGCCGAGGTATTGCTGCGAGGGTTTCCGCTGATTCTGGACGGCACGGATAATTTCGAGACGCGCTTCCTGCTGAACGACGTCGCCATCCATCTGCATGTGCCGTGGATTTACGCCGCCGTTGTGGCCAGCTACGGCGTGACGCTGACCGTACGCCCGGGAGAAACGGCGTGCCTGGCCTGCGCGCTGGAATCCGGCGGCGCGGCCGAAGGCGAAATTGGATCGCGAGTGCTGTCGGGCGCGGAAGACACCTGCGACACCATCGGCGTGATCGGCGCAGCCGCGGGCGTGATTGCGTCGATCGAAGCCGCTGAAGCCATTAAGCTGCTTGTGGGCAAAACGGAATTGGCGGGCGGGCGTTTGCTTTCGTTTGACGTGTGGACGGGACGTTTTCAATCCGTGCGCGTGGCGCGAAATCCCGGGTGCCGCGCCTGCGTGCATCATGATTTCCGGTATCTCGAGGGTGACGAGCAGCCGCATCTGACCATGTGCGGCCGCGATTCGGTGCAGATCCATGAACGCCGGCGCCAGCTCGATCTTTCCGCGCTCGGAAAGCGTATCGCGCGCACCGTCGCCGATGTGCGCGAGAATGGTTTTCTGCTGCGCTTCCGCGTTCCGCCCTACGAGATGACCGTGTTCGCCGACGGCCGCGCCATCATCAAAGGCACGCGCGACACCGGCGTGGCGCGGTCGCTCTATGCGCGGTATATCGGGACGTAAGGCATCGGGCCGGGTACGACAGCGCAGCCTACGGAAGATGGGAATAAGTATTTTAAGTTGTTATTCCGAACGAAGTGAGGAATCTCTCCGGGTTTTAGTGCAAAAGAAAGAGGGGTTCCTCGGCAAAAAGCGTGTCGCGGAATGACAATGTTTTGAGTTGCTCCGAAGATTGTTCAGCCAGAGTGGCCTAAATCTCGCAAACTTCGTGTTTGGAATGCAGGCGCGTCAGCCCGCGGCCCATCGAGTTGAGATTCTTCTCCCCAAGTATTTTTTCAATGCGCGGAAACACTTCGTTTTCTTCCAGGCGCACATGGTCGTGAAGCAACTTCCCGACGCGGCCTATTTCGTCGGGTTCAATCGGAATTTTCTCCGCCAACTGCCGCTCAAAGTCCTTCACGGCCGCGCGAATCTCGGCGTGATCGGCGAGCAGGCGCATCACGCCCGCATCCTGATCGAGCCGCGTGTGCCGCGCATACGCCGGCAGCAGCACTTCTTCCTCTTCGCGAAAATGAATATGGCCGTTCTTGTGCCAGAACTTGACGAATTTATCCGCCTGCCGCTCGACCGCCGCCGCGCGCTCTTCCTCCGGCGCTTCGGCGGCGCGCCGCATCGCCAGCGCCTGAATCAGAGCGAAATGGTGGTGCTGGCTCAGGGGGTGCAGGCTGGGATGGCGTTTCATGGCAGGGAGGAACGCGGCAGCTAGGAGCCGGTGCGGCCGATGGGATGGCGCAGGGCGGCGCGGTCCAGGTTTTCGCGCAGGTTCATCAGCGTCAGGAAGGTATTGAGGATGCGGGCTTTCATTTCGTCGGCCAGGGTCAAGCCGCTGGTGGAGGCGCGGGCCAGCATTTCGCCCGTCTCGGCGATGTAGCGTATGATTTCGACCTGGCGGGCGTGCGGCGTCTTGCCGTAGACGGTCTCGCGCCGCATTTCCGCGCATTCTTTTTCGATTTTCAGGGTGAAGTGCAGCACGCAGAGATGCACGGAATCGAGCGAGTGTGGCACCGGCCCTTTGCATCCGTGTTCGCTGCACGCTGTCAGTGTTGGCATGGCTTGGACTAGCCTTGAATTCCTCATTGTAAGCGCCATACATGCCAAAATCCACCCCGGCACAACAGATTGCGCCGAATCAGACATCAATCCCCCCGGGCCCTGGCAGGACACCGGGAAACATGTGGGCGGATATGGACATGAGCGGCCCGGGGTACAATAGCAGGCCGGTACTGGGCACTGTTCGGCATGCAGAGCGAAGGACACTGACATTCTTTGAAGCTTGAATAAGCAGGAACCAAAAACTGGAGCTCCGATCCAAAAAATGGCAAATACAACCGAAATGACCGACGAAAAAGCCAGCAGCGTCCGCTGGGACCTCAGCATTCTGTACTCGGACATCGCCGACCCGCAGCTCGATGCCGACCTGGCGAGCCTCGCGTCCATGGCCACTCATTTCTCAGCCTCCTATAAAGGCAAGCTGGCCGAGCGCCTGCACGGCGCCATCCGCGACTTTATCGAAATCGAGATGCTCAGCGGCAAGCTCGCCTCGTACCTGTTCCTGCGCGAGACCACCGACCTGACCAACGCCGCGATCAAGGCCAGGCACGCCGCCTTTCAGCGCGAAATGAGCGCGGTGCGCGGCGAGCACCTCACCTTTTTTGAACTGGAATTGGTCCAGCTCGCGGACGAGACGCTCCAGACGTTTTATGCCGCTCATCCGGTGGTGGCCAAGCATCGCCCGTGGATCGAGCATATCCGCACCTTCAAGCCGCACTTCCTGATCGAGCCGGTCGAGGCCGCCCTTACCAAGCGCTCGCCGTTCGATTCCAGCGCCTGGGCCGATTTTTTCGACGAGGTGGAAGCCGACCTGAATTTTGCGTTTCGCGGCGAGCTTAGAAATCTTACCCAGGTGCTGCACCTGCTCAGCGAATCGAAAGATGCTGTCGAGCGCGCCGAGGCCCTGAAGTGCGTGAACGACGGCTTGGCCGGCCCGTTCGCGAAATATGCGGCGCAGACGCTGTACATGGTCGCCGGGTTGAAAGCGGTGGAAGATAAGGAACGCGGCTACGCGCACCCCATGGATGTGCGCAACAAATCGAATCGCATTCCCGATTCCGTCGTCGATGTCTTGCACAAATCCGTGACCAACGTCGGCGGACCCCTGACGCGGCGCTATTACCAATTGAAGGCGCGTCATCTGGGGCTTCCGCTGCTTCGCTGGAGCGACCGCAACGCCCCCATGCCATTTGCCGATACGTCCAAGATTCCGTTCGACGAGGCCGCGAATATCGTTAAGACTTCGTACGAGAGTTTCAGCCCCACGCTCACGGGAATCGTGAAGAGTTTTTTTGCCGACCGGCGCATCGACGTGCCCGTGGCGAAAGAAAAACGCAGCGGCGCGTTTAATTCCTCGCACGTGCTGCCGGGCGGAAAGCCGGTGTCCTTCACGCTGCTGAATTACCTGGGCTCGAACAGGGACGTGATGACGCTGGCGCACGAACTGGGCCACGGCGTGCACGGCATCCTGGCCGGCGAAGCCCAGGGGCCGCTGATGTACCACGCGCCGATCGCCTACTGCGAAACCGCTTCCGTATTCGGTGAGATGACCACGTTTACATTTTTGAAGGATCGCTTGGTCCGCTCCGGCGACAAGAATTCGCTGTTGGCGCTGATCATGGAAAAAATCGACAGCACGATCAACACCGTCGTTCGCCAGATCGGCTTCTCGAATTTCGAGCGCCGGCTGCACGGCATGGATGCTTCGTATTCAGCGTGGGCCGCGCCAAAAAAACTTTCGGTCGAGGAATTGAACGCCATTTGGCTGGGAACCGCGCAGGAACTTTACGGCAAGGAAGGCGAAGTATTCACGTACGAAAACTGCGACCGCTTGTGGGCATATGTGCCGCATTTTCACAGCCCGTTTTACGTGTACGGCTATGCCTTCGGCGAACTGCTGACGCAGAGCTTGTACGCGCAGCGTGTGCGGCTGGGCGCGGTTTTCGAGCCGCTGTATCTGGACCTGCTGCGCTCCGGCTCGACCAAGAACGTTGTGGAATTGCTCGCACCGTTCGGCCTCGACGCGCGCAATGAGGCCTTCTGGAAGGACGGCATCATGGGCAGCCTGGGCGCGCTGATCGAGGAAGCCGAGCAATTGTCGCGAGAAATGGGCGTGATTTAGGTTCTTGGTGGCGCAGGCTTCAGCCTGTTAGGTCATTGTTCGTGTAATGTCTAAATCGCACAGGCTAAAGCCCGTGCCACTAAAACCTAGACCTTGTTATCGCCAAGCCGGTATACAATGCCGCACAAATCCCGGGCCGGAAATTCTGCCTACAAACGAGAAGACGAGGTTTCGCTATGATGAAGCGCAATGTGATCCGATTTATTCTGGCTGTAGCGGCCGCGGCAATGCTGATTGCAACTCCGACAAATGGCGGCGCGCAGGCCTCTGCGCCAGTGGCGCGCAAAGCCAAAACCCCGACCTCGCTCCGGCTGTACGTCTTCGACTGCGGCGTGCTGCACAACGCGGACATGGGCCGCTTCAATCTGAAAAACGAAGACGTCACGACCTCGGACATGTCCATGGCCTGCTTTCTGATCGCGCATCCCAAGGGAACTCTGATCTGGGATACCGGCGCGGTTCCCGACGATTCCTGGACGCCGAACGGGAAAATGATGTCCCATCACATATCTCTACCGGACGGTAGTACGCGCGACGCGGAACTTGGCAAATCGTTGCGCGGGCAGCTGGCGGAAATCGGCTACGCGCCATCCGACATTAATTATCTGGCGCTTTCGCACTACCACTACGATCACACCGGGAACGCCAACGAATTCGCCGCGGCTACATGGCTGGCTCGCCCGCTCGACCGCGACGCGATGTTTGGCGGGAAACCTGCCGGCACGCTGCAACCCTCGACGTTTTCGGCGTTGGAGAAAAGCAAGACGATCTTGCTGAAGGACGACGAATACGACGTCTTCGGCGACGGCAGCGTCATCCTCAAGTCCGCGCCCGGCCACACGCAGGGCCACCAGGTTTTGTACTTGAAGCTGCCCAAGACCGGCGGCGTCGTGCTGTCCGGCGACCTCTACCACTATCCGGCGGAAATGAGGCTCGATCGCGTCCCGACGTTCGAGTTCAATCAGGACCAAACCCGCGCGAGCCGAAAAGTAATCGACGCCTTCCTGAAGAAGACGAATTCGCAGCTTTGGATCCAGCACGACATCATCGGGTTTGCGAAGCTGAAGAAATCGCCGCAGTTTTATGAGTAGGGGGCGTGATTTTAGAGTGGCTTGCTATCACACGACCGGCCTCAGCACTTTGTTCGTTTTATTCCGATTCCGCAAACGCTATGCTAAACTATCCCGGCAATAAGCAGGGATTAGTCCCCCAACTCGTTTCCTAAGAGGCGATTACCATGTCTGGGCACTCTAAGTGGGCAACCATCAAGCACAAGAAGGCGGCTACCGACGCCAAGCGCGGGCGCGCCTTCACCAAAGTGATTCGCGAAATCACGATTGCCGCGCGCGTGGGCGGCGGCGATCCGAATTCCAACCCGCGGCTGCGCACCGCCATCCTGGCCGCCAAGAACGAGAACATGCCCAGCGACAACATTGAACGCGCCGTGGCGCGCGGCACCGGGACGCTGGAAGGCGAGCAGTACGAGGAAGTGAAATTCGAGGGCTATGGCCCCGCTGGCGTGGGCATCATCATTGAAGTGGTCTCCACCAATCGCAACCGCGTGGTCAGTGAAATCCGCCACATCATGAACAAAAACGGCGGCAACCTGGCCGAAACTGGCGCGGTGGGATGGATGTTCCACCGCAAGGGCGACATCGTCGTGTCCAAGGAAAAGGCCGACGAGGACAAGATGCTTTCCATCGTGCTCGATGCCGGCGCCGAGGATTTGCGCGACGACGGCGAGGCCTGGGAAGTGCTGACCCCGCCCGAAATGTTTGAGCCTGTGCGCGAAGCACTGGTCAAGGCGGGAATCACCCCGGATTCGGCCGAGGTCGGCTGGGTGCCGCAGAATTACGTGAAGCTCACCGGAACTCAGGCGGGACAGATGTTGCGCCTGATGGAAGCGCTCGAGGAGCACGACGATATTCAGAAGGTGTACGCCAACTTCGATATCGACGAAAAAGAAATTCAAGCCGTGATGGCTGAGGAATAGTTCCGGATTGTATTTGGGTAGGACAGGCTTCAGCCTGTCGGGTTGAAAGATTGCACGTGCAAAATCTAACCCGACAGGCTAAAGCCTGTCCTACTCAAAGCCCCCGCACACGCCTCCTAAAAAATTGTGGCCGCGCGGTCTCCACCGCCGTACACTCAGTGCCGTGCCGCAATCCTCCGCAATGAATGGCAAATTCTTCCGCGTGCTGGGCGTCGATCCGGCCGCGGCCGGCGCCACCGGTTATGGCGTCGTGGAAAGCGACGGGCGGCGCTGCCGCATGCTCCGCTTCGGCGCGCTGCGCGCCACGCGCAAGGGGCCCGAACATTTTCCCGAGCGACTCCGCGAGATCCACACGATGCTCGCTGAATTGATCGAGGAGTTTCAGCCCCACGGCATGGCCGTGGAATCCGTGTTCACCGCTCTCAACATCAAAACGGCGCTGCGACTGGCGGAAGTTCGCGGCGTGGTGCTGCTGGCCGCGGCGCAGCGGGACATTCCAGTGTGCAGCTACTCGCCCCGCGAAGTGAAGTCTTCGGTCGCGGGCTACGGGAACGCGGACAAGCAGCAGATGCAGTTGATGGTTCGCGCGCTGCTGAATATGAGCGAAACACCCGAGCCCGCCGACGCCGCCGACGCTCTGGCCGTGGCGCTGTGCCACATTCAGGCGGCGCAATTTCACGCGCGGCTCGATGCAGGGAGTTCGCGCGGCTCGATTCGCGCCGCCGGGCAGACTTCGGTGAACGATTCCCCCGCGCCTTCCCCACGTAGCGCGCGCAGCCGCAACGACCTTTCGCGCATCTCACAGTTGCGATGACACGGAACAATTTCCACTCCGGGCTGCTGCTTTCCCTGCTGTGTGCCCTGCTCCTGGTTCCCGCACTCCATGCGGACCCGGGCCCGGTCACCATCTCCTATCGCCGAGTTTTCAAGGGCAGCACGCCGGAATTCATCGAAATAAAAATCACCGAGCCGGGCAGGGCGACGTTTGAAATTCGTCAGCTGGAAGAAGACCCCAATCCCGAAACCTTTGAAGTGGGCGCGCCGGTGCGGCAAAAAATCCTGGAGCTTGCCGCGGGCTTGAACAATTTCGACATTGCCAGCCTGGATATCCATAAAAAAATCGCCAACCTCGGCGAGAAGACGTTCCGCTACGAGCGTGGCGGCGAAGTGCACGAGACGACTTTTAATTACACGCTCAATACGCCGGCAAATCAGCTCATGCAGATCTTCGAGGGCCTGGCCCGGCAGCAGGGCGACCTGACGCTGCTGGTGCGCAACGTCAAATACGACCGCCTGGGCGTGAACGACGCCTTGATGCAGTTTGAATCGGACATGGACCACAGGCTGCTCCCCGAACCCGAGCGTTTCCTCGCCGTGCTTGACCAGATCGCCGCCGATTCCCACTTCGTGGATATTGCCCGGACGCGAGCCCGGGCGATCGCGGAGAATATTCGCAATTCCCGCGGGCACTGATTTCAATTGGACACGACGGCCCTCTTCTGGAAACTTCCCTGAGCCGCGAATCCTGATTGGCGCATCTAATTTGTTAGTGGGTGGCACGGCCAGGTGTCCATGAAAAATCATTTGAAGTTCCCGTCAGGCATCCTCTTCGTGGTCGCGTTGATCTTGTCCCTTTTGCCCGTACTGCGCGCCCAGGATTACGATTCGGTCCGCGTGGTTCGCGTGAGCCGCGTAGAGGGGCAAGTCCAGGTGTTGCACGCGGGCAGCGATGTCTGGGAAGAAGCGCTGGTCAATCTGCCCTTACAGGAGGGCGACACGCTGGCCACGCAGGACGGCCTCGCTGAAGTCGAATTCGAGAATGGAGCAACGTCGTACCTCGCGGAAAATTCCACGCTGCTATTCGCGCAGCTCAGCTTTTCCGGCGAGGGAGGCCGCGCGACCGAACTGAATTTGACCGAAGGCGCGGGGACTTTTTACGCCAACCCCACCAGCCAGGATTCCTTCCGCGTCACAACTCCCACGCTGGACGTCGCGATTACCGAGCGGGCTGAATTTCGTGCCGATGCGTTCCGGGACGGAGCGGCGGTCCAGGCGCTGCTCGGAACGGTTACGGTGAGCACTGCGCGCGGCTCAACGCAATTGGAAAAAGGGCAAAGCGTCGCGGTCCACGAAAGCGATCTTCAGGATTTCAGCGTTGGCCGTCTCCCGGAACCGGACGCGTTCGACCAGTGGGTCACCGAAGAAGGCGAAATCATTCGCTCCGGCAATAAAAATACGCTCAGTTACATCAGCTCGCCCAACTATTACGGATTGTCGGACCTCGCCCTTTACGGCACATGGATCAATCTTCCGGGCCTGGGAATTTCCTGGCGCCCGTTTCGCGCCGGGATTAGTTGGGCGCCCTACCTGAACGGAATCTGGATTCTCGACGCGCACCTCGGATGGATATGGGTAAGCAACGAGCCCTGGGGATGGATGCCCTATCATTTTGGAACCTGGCAACTATCGCCCACGCTGGGCTGGGTCTGGATTCCGGGAGGGCCCGGAGGACTTCGCCATTGGGAACCGGCGCGCGTGAACTGGGTGCGCGCGGGCAATCAAGTGGGCTGGGTGGCGAAAAGTCCGAACGATCGCGACGGCGTTCCGGCGAATCTTGCAAACGGCGTGTACACCAGGCCGGGCCGATCCTCGCAGGCCGCGAATAGCGCGAACGAAATCTTGTCGGGAAAGGCGCTCGCTGGCGCAGCGCCCGTCAAAGAGCCGCCGCAGGAATTCGCCTCTCGCCCGTCAAGTATGGCGCGGCGCTCTGCGAATCCGGCCGCGATTCATCCGCCGGTGCCGGTCGGGGATCGGAACTCGTCGATTGTCTTCGACCGCGCCACGCACACATTCATCAATCGCGATGGGACCGGCGCAGCGGAAAACGAAAACAGATCTCGCGCGGGGGTCTTGCCCAGGCCCAGCACGCAGAATGAGATTCCACGAGTGGCCATCCCGCCGACGGGCGCGATGGATTCGCGAACGAAGCGCGTGCTCCTGCCCCCCGCGTATCCCACGGCTCCCGGCGCGCGCACGAATCTGCCCGCGAGCGGAATTCAGCCGGTTCGGCCGCCAATGACCCCGCTTGGCGCCGTGCCGCGCACTAGCGCGCAGCCGGCTGTGCCTACGCCGATTGCGCCCGGGCAACAATTGAGAGGAAACCCGGTGCCTCCCGCGGCAGCGCCAGCGCGCCCGGTGGCTCCGCCTCAGCCCGCCGCACCATCATCGGCAACTCCGCCTCCTGCGGCGCCCCACATGCAAAACCAGCTTGGCTCCGTCGCGCGCCCAACGGCTCCCCCGGAACCGAAATCCGACCAGCGGCGATGACTGGGTCCGATAGCACAGCCACTCTTGGCTGTGTGGTTTTGTAGAGCGCGCATACGCCATTCATTCGACAGCGTTCCCAAAAACCGCACAGCCAAGAGTGGCTGTGCTACTTTACCGAATCACTATTCCCGCATAGCCGACCACTTCACTCAAATCTCCGTTCACCTCTCCCGAAGTCGCGTAGCGCAGCAACTCGGCGCGAGTCGCGCCCAAATCGCGCATGGCGGTGAGCATGGCCACGGCCGCGCCGTATCCGCACATGGAGATCTCCTCGCGGCGCACCGTGTCGTAAAGGCCGCGCGGGTCGAGCGCCAGGATGCGGTCGATTGCTTTGCGGTCCTTCACTCGCGTCACGGCGTCGCTTTCGTAATGATTCATGTCCGAACTGGCGATCAACAGGACCGGATCGCGCTCCGAGCGCATGACTTCCGCGAGCCCGCGCCCCAGCGATTCCAGATTGTCCCAGGACACGGAAGCGATCACGATGGGAACGAACGAAAAAGCCGGAACGAGCCGCTGAAGGAACGGCAGCTGCACTTCGAGCGAATGCTCGGCCGCTGTGCGCCACGTCGTCTTCGAGCAGCAACGGGCAAGCGCTCGCGATTTTGTTCGCTAGCGGAGAATCGATCGGCGCCAACCCTAAAGGCGTTTGCCAGGCGCCCTCGGAGACAATTGCCAGCGGCGCGCCGCGCGGAAAATGGCGCGGACCGATCAGAATCACTCGCGCAGAAATTTCGATGCGGCGAAAGACTTCCCCGGCAATGGCGCCCGAATACATGTATCCGGCGTGAGGCACGATGCACGCCCGCGCGACAATTTTTTTGACGATTTCCTTTTCGGAAGCAGGAGGGGCGAGCAAGGAATCGAGCGTTTCGCCGAGGCGCGCGGGATCGTCGGGATAAAATCGGCCGGCGACAGCGGGAGGACGGATCATGAGGATCCCCCGGGATTGACGGCGGGGATCAGAGAGGCTTGGAAGCCTTGCCCTTGATTTTCAAAGCGATTTCGGTGCCCTGCATGTACCAGATTTCGACTTTGTCCCCGTACTGGAATCCGCCCTGGTCGAAAAATTTCTGCATGCTGTCATGATCTGATCGGAGTAGATGAACGTGTGAATTTCCAGGCCGTTGGCCAGGCTTCTGACCTGGATCGAATTCGGCAACATGTGCAGGACTTCAAAACGCGTCTTGATCGGCTTCGACGGAAGGCGGTGCGCTCTTCATGGTGATGGCGGGAGTGTTGATGCCTTGCGCGTGCGCGGAGATCAGCGCGTGCGCAAAAGGCCAACGCGGCTAGTCAGCCAGCATGCGCAAATTTATTATTTCGCGTCATCAAGTGTGAAATTTTCAGCGATTTCAGGAAATCGCAGATCCTGCGGCGTCATTTCCAGCTTGGGAGTTTCGCGCTCTTCCTGCAGGATTTCCTGGTCCACTTGAATGTGCAGGGATTCGAGGAATCGCTGGTCGTTGGGAGTGATTTTCGAGTCCTCATTGTCGCGGCGCGCCAGGCCGATAGTCGCGTCCAGCTTCAACACGATATCGAAGCCGGCGGCGCGCACTTCGGAAATCGCTTCGGTGATGCGCGGAGATTCCGACACGGTATCGTTGATTGCATGGCCCAGCTCGCGCAGCAGTTGTTTCAGATGATTGTCCAGTTGCACGACGCCTCCCTCAGGCAAATTGCCCCTGCTCGAATTGTATGGCGCAGCCGACGCTGGAAACAAGTCCCTGCCGGCAGCCGCGCGTGTCCAATCCGCCCATGGTGCGGTTCGCGGCTGAGGGCGGGGGTGTTTTGTACTAGAATTCCAGTGTGGCAACGCAACCCATGGGGATGTTTGCAACGGTGCGGCACTCGCTGCGCGTGCTCTGGCGCGCGGCCCGCGAACTGTTTCATGAAGTCACCGGCACGCTCTTCTTCCTGATCGCGGTTTCCGCGATCCAATTCCGCATGGCGCGCCTGGCACCGCGGCGCGGGCCAGTGGATGGTGGGCTTGAGCGCGGGATATGGGGTGCTTATGATTCTGTTTCGGCATCATATCCTTCCGCGATTCGCGGCGTGTGCGATGAGCCTTCCTCGAGATTATGCCCGGTCGCGAACAATTGTCAAGAAGCCTCCGCTGGCATCGGGGAACGCAAAAAGCAATTCGCCACGCTCGGCGGCATTCCGCTGAAAGCCGTGTTCACGCAAGAAGATCTGGCAGCGGAGACGCCGAAGTCCAGCGGCGAACCATCCATCGGCGTTCCCGGCGAATTTCCCTACACGCGCGGCATTTACCCGACCATGTATCGCGGGCGACTGTGGACCATGCGGCAGTATGCGGGATTCGGCACCGCGGCGCAGTCCAATGAACGCTATCGGTATTTGCTGGCGAAAGGGCAAACGGATTGTCCGTCGCGTTCGATCTGCCCACGCAAATCGGCCTCGATTCCGATCATCCTCGCGCTCGGCCGGAGAAGTCGGCAAGGTCGGCGTAGCCATCGATTCGCTCGAGGACATGGAAACGCTGTTCGACAGTATTCCGCTGGAACGCGTCTCGACTTCGATGACCATCAATTCGACGGCCGCGATTTTGCTCGCGCTGTACGTGGCCGTCGCGAAAAAGCAGGGCGCGAATCTGGAGAAGCTTGCCGGGACGGTGCAGAACGATATTTTGAAGGAGTACATCGCGCGCGGCACGTATATCTATCCGCCGCGACCGGCGATGCGCATCGTTACAGATCTTATTTGCGTGGTGCCGCACGGAATTGCCGGCGTGGAATACGATTTCGATTTCCGGGATACCACATTCGCGAAGCCGGGTCGACCGCCGCGCAGGAAATCGCATTCACGCTGGCCGACGCCATCGCGTATGTGGACGCGGCGATCGCCGCCGGGCAAGCCGTCGATGAATTCGCGCCGCGGCTTTCCTTTTTCTTCAACGCGCACAACGATCTGCTCGAGGAAATTGCCAAATATCGCGCCGCGCGCCGCCTGTGGGCGCATCTGATGCGCGAGCGATTCGGCGCGCGAAACCCGGCTTCGATGATGCTGCGCTTCCACGCGCAGACGGCGGGAAGTTCGCTCACCGCGCAGCAGCCGGAAAATAATATCGTGCGCGTCGCGATCCAGGCGCTCGGCGCAGTCCTGGGCGGCTGCCAATCCCTGCACACCAACTCGATGGACGAAGCGCTGGCGCTGCCCACCGAGGATGCCGCGCTGCTGGCGCTGCGCACCCAGCAGATCATCGCGCACGAAACCGGCGTGGCCAATACCGTGGACCCGGCCGGAGGCTCTTACGCCATCGAAAAATTGACGGACGAAATTGAATCCCGCGCGAGGAATTACATTGCCAAAATCGATGCGCTTGGCGGAATGCTGCGCGCCATCGAAACCGGATACGTCCAGGGCGAGATCCAGAAGGCGGCGTACGAATACCAGCGCGCGATCGAGCGCGGCGAGCAAATCGTCGTCGGCGTGAATCAATTCGTCGCGGAAAAGGAAATCGCCATCCCCACGCTGCGCATCGATCCGGACATTGAGCGCGCGCAGGTGGAGCGCGTGCGGCATTGCGCGCGCGCCGCAATTCCGCGCGGGCCGCCGCAAAGGTCGAGGAAGTCGAGCGCCGCGCGCGTTCCGGAGAAAATCTGATGCCGGCCATTGCCGATGCTGCGGAGGCATTCGCGACAGTCGGAGAAATTTCCGACGCCATGCGGCGTGTCTTCGGCGAGTACACCGAATCGGTGGTGTTGTAGTTTGGTAGGACAGGCTTCAGCCTGTCGATTTTAGTTGCATCGAGGTTGGTCTTTCACCAACCAACCCGAGACACGGCGCCTGAAGCCTGTCCTACCGTTATGGATATGAAAATTATTTTGGCCTCCTGCTCCCCACGCCGCGCGGAAGTCTTGCGCGATGCGGGCATCGCGTTTGAAATCCGTGCGACACAGATCGAGGAAGCAGCGTTCGCCGGGCGAGTCCGCGCAGGCCATGGTCGCGCGGCTGGCCCAGGCCAAGGCCCGCGCCGCTGCCGAACAAATTGCCACCGACGCGGGGGATTGCATCGTCGTTGGGGCGGATACTACCGTTGAACTGGATGGCGAAATCCTCGGCAAACCTCGCGACGCCGCACACGCACGGGAAATGCTGGCCGCTCTGGGCGGACGCGCGCATCGCGTGCTCACGGGAATATTTCTCGTGCGATTGCCGGACGGCGCGTACGCGCGACGCCGTCGAAACTACGTCGGTGACGTTTTCACCGCTCGAGCGCGGCGAAATCGCAGCCTACGTCGCCAGCGGCGAGCCGATGGACAAGGCCGGGGCATACGGAATTCAAGGCATTGCGGGCCGCTACATTTCCCGAATCGATGGGTGTTACTTCAACGTGGTGGGATTGCCGCTGGCCAGACTTTACGCGTTGCTTCGCGAACTCGGCTGGCTGGAGCAGCAATAACCGGAAAGCAAAAAGGGCAGTCCCGTGGACCGCCCCGATGTCTGAATTTTACCGGGGCAACTTTGAAAAAACTACTTCTTTTCCTCGGCCGCCGGAGCGGAGGTGGGTGCAGCGGGAGGAGACACTTGCGTTGTTTGCGCCGGGGGTTGCCCCGCGCCGTGCATGCCTTCCTTGAAACTGCGGATCCCTTCACCCAAGCCGCGCATCACTTCCGGGATCTTCTTGCCACCGAACAAAAGGACTACGATGGCCAGCACAACCAGCCAATGAAATGGGCTGAATTCTCCCATAAGGTACCTGCCTTTTGAGCCGGATCCCGCTGAATCGGCGGGTACTCCCTGAGTCTCAACAACCAAAGTATACCACGTTCGCCCTTCGGTTTCCGCTAATCAGAAAACATCCAGTTGCGGTTCTAAACCCTGAGGTCAGGGTTGTAGTTAGGATCGGCAAGAGTGCCTGTCCAGCTACACGCCCTGGAACCCTTTTTCCGGGCGGGAAGTATCGCCAAATTCAGGGAAGAGCGGAACCAATTTCATCCACGATGGCGTGCGCCGCGGCAACGGGATCAGGCGCCGCAGTAATCGGCCTGCCTACGACCAGGAAATCCGCTCCATCGCGGATGGCTTCGGCAGGGGTTGCAATCCGGGATTGATCGTCTTTCGGCCGCTTCGCCGCTTTCCCCGAGCCTCCCGCGACCGCTGGCCGGACACCCGGGACCACGATCAGGAACTCCTTGCCGCAGGCCCGGCGAATCGCGCGCGCTTCCTGAGGGGACGCCACTACCCCGTCCAGCCCTGCCTTCTTCGCAAGCCGCGCAAGGCTGACCACGCGTTTCGATGCAGGGCCTTCGACTCCAACCGTCTTCAGGGCTGCGTTATCCATGCTGGTGAGAATCGTTACGCCAAGTACCCTTGGCCGCTGAGCATTTGGAAGTTTGGAGGCGTCTCTCACATGGGCCGCCGCGCGCATCATTTCCATGCCCCCAAGCGTGTGAATATTGAGCAGCCGTACACCGGGCAGGGCGAAGGCGCTGGAGACAGCTCCGGAGACTGTATTGGGGATGTCGTGGAATTTTAAGTCCAGGAAGATTTCCGGGCCGAGCTGGCGCAGTTTCTCGACGGCCGCGGGCCCTGCAGCCGTGAATAAATGTATATTTATCTTAAACATGCCAACAAGGTGGGCCAGGGATTGGGAAAGCACAAGGGCGGGTTCCAAGGAAGGGAAATCGAGTGCAACGATCAACTTTTGCCGGGCTTTTTCCATCAGGGACGTTTCGGCACCTCTAGAAGCTCGATTTTCAGGCGTGTAACTCCGCGGTCCTGAATTCCCAAGCGGCAGGCCACCAGGTAGGAGAGGTCCAATTCCCGGTCGTCGATGAATGGGCCTCGGTCGTTGATCCTTACGAGCTGGGCCGCATGAGTCTTGGGGTTGGAAACGCGTATCAGTGAACCAAACGGGAGGTTGGGGCTGGCGCCAGTAGACGCATACATGTCGTATTTCTCGCCGCTGGCGGTCTTGCGGCCCTGAAACTTGGCACCGTACCAAGTGGCCTTGCCGGACCAAACTCGAATCGGTTTAAGAGGTTGGCTGGTGTGTGCAACCAGTGGAGCTTCCAGGCCCTGTGCCATCAAGAACATCAATGGCAACCAGCGAAGGGCGGCCCAAATCATGAAAAGTCGCCTACGCATATCGTCCCCCTGAGGACCAATTCCTTATAAAGGCTAACACGACCCTCCGAACGGATCAAGCAGAATCGACCTGAATCGACCCAATTAACATATTGATTGCATTGATCTTATACTTTCCACAAGCGATTTCCAGCCCCTTTACAATCCTCTGACAAGCGTCCGGCGTGCGTAAAGCTGGCTGTCCCCACCTGGACGGCCGTGGCGCCGACGATCATATATTCCAGGACGTCCTCGGGCGTTTCAACCCCGCCGAGCCCAATGATCGGAATCTTGACGGATCTGCTGGCTTCATACACCAGACGCATCGTGATCGGCTTAATGGCTGGGCCTGAGAGACCTCCTGTCGTCCTGCCGAGCCTCGATTTTCGTGTTTGTATGTCCACGCTCATGGCTTGATAGGTGTTCGCGACGGTCAGGGCGTCGGCGCCGGCCTCCTCGGCCGCCCGGGCGATCAGGGCGATATCTGTAACATTCGGCGAGAGTTTCACCCACAAAGGGCGGTTGGCCGCGCGACGCACGGCGCCAACTACTTCCGAAACCATTTGAGGATCGCTGCCGAATTGCAGACCACCATGAGCCGTATTCGGGCAGGAGATATTCAGTTCGTAGCCCGCCATGCCTTCCGCTTCTTCCAGAATCCGGATCACGCCGACGTACTCGTCGACCGAGTACCCGAACACGTTGGCGACGATTGCCGTGCGATAGGCCCGTAGTGCCGGGAGCTTCTCCGCCACGAAGGCGCGGACGCCGATATTTTGAAGTCCCACGGCGTTGAGCATACCGGAGGGCGTCTCGCACAATCGGGGAGAAGCGGCGCCGGCCATGGGTTCGAGAGAAAGGCCTTTGACGACGATCCCGCCCAGGCGGTTGAGGTCCAGCAAGGGCGCAAATTCGACGCCGTAGCCGAAACGTGCCGCTGGCGGCCAGGACGGGATTGGAGAGGCGCAAAGCGCCGACTTCGACGGAGAGATCCACGGCGGCGGAAACGGTCACGGGCGCGATTCTAGCACGCGCGGGCGCGGATAAGCCCGCCGCGACTGTGGAAAAATCGGGGCGCATCACGGTAGAAGCGCACACAACGCGCTTCGGGACAGCCATTCTCTGTGCTAGCATGTTCGACCGATGCGAATGGTGGAAAAAAATCAATTGATGACCGCGACCGAAATCGATCGCACGGTGCAGCGGCTGGCGCATGAGATTGTCGAAAAAAGCGGTGGCACGGCGAATCTGGCGCTGATCGGAATCCGCCGGCGCGGCGTGCCCCTGGCGAATCGAATCGCGCAGGCCATGCGGGGAATCGACGGCGTCGACGTGCCGGTGGGAACGCTGGACATCACTTTGTATCGCGACGATCTGTCGAAAGTGGCCGCGCAACCCGTGCTGCAATCGAGCGACATTCCATTTACGGTGGACGACAAGGACCTGGTTGTGGTCGACGACGTTCTCTACACGGGCCGCACGATTCGCGCCGCGATGAATGGATTGTTTGACCTGGGCCGTCCGAAGCGCGTTCGCCTGTGCGTGCTGATCGACCGCGGGCATCGCGAACTGCCCGTCGAGGCCACTTTCATCGGCCGCACGGTGCAGACCAGCGACATCGGAAATCATCGAAGTTCGCCTGAATGAGATTGATCGGGGAAGAGCGCGTGATGCTTGTCGAGCGCGTTCCCTGAACCCGGCGTGAAGCATACCTGCGCCGGCGAAGAAATTCTGAGGACAGTTGTGTCATTTCGCTTCGGCCACATGCTCGGCATAGAACCGCTCAGCGCCGAAGAAATCGTATTTCTACTCGACCAGTCGAAACCCTTTCAGGAAATCCAGCGCCATCCACTGAAAAAACTGGCCACCTTGCGCGGAAAAACCGTGGCGCTGGCGTTTTTCGAGCCGTCCACGCGGACGCGCATCAGCTTTGCGACTGCGGCTTCGCGGCTGGGCGCGGACCAGATGAATCTGCAGGCCGAATCGTCCAGCTTGAAAAAAGGGGAATCGCTGCTGGACACGGTGCGCACGCTCGATGCGATGAGGCCCGATTGTATCGTAATGCGACATAGTTCCTCGGGCGCTCCGGAATTTGTCACGCGGCATCTGCCTCTTCCGGTGATCAACGCCGGGCGACGGCACGCACGAACATCCCTACGCAGGCGCTGCTCGATGCTCTGACCATTCGCGACCGCATCGGGACGCTCGAAGGGCTGAACGTCACGATCCTCGGCGATATCCTGCACAGCCGCGTGGCGCGCTCGAATATTCACCTGCTGTCGAAATTCGGATGCCGCTTCACGCTGTGCGGCCCGGCGATGTGGCTGCCGCGCGAACTGGAATACCTCGGCCCGGCCGGGAACCTCCATACGCCGAGTGACGCGCATTGTCGGAGGCGCTGAAAGACGCGGACGTCGTCTTGACACTGCGTGTGCAGCAGGAACGCCTGCACGAGCCGTCGCTCTCGCATCGATGAATACGTGCTGCAGTACCAACTCACGCCGGAACGTTTGCGGCGGCGAAGCCCGGCGCGCTGGTGCTGCATCCCGGACCCATGATTCGCGGCCTGGAAATCGATCCCGCCGTCGCCGATGGGCCGCAATCCTGCGTGCTCGAGCAAGTCACAAACGGAGTGGCCGTGCGCATGGCGCTGCTGTTCCTGATGATCGGCGCGGCGACGGATACGCCCTCGGAAAAGGAATCTTCTCATGCTGCTGATTAGCAATGGACGGGTGCTCGATCCCGCGCCGGCGCTCGGATGCGCCGCGCGATATTTTGCTGGATGGAGATCGCATCATCGGGCTCGCGCCGCACGGGCAACTTGCGACTCAGGCGCAGGGCGCCGAGATTTTCGACGCCAAGGGAATGATCGTCGCGCCGGGCTTTATCGATTTGCATTGCCATCTGCGCGAGCCGGGCGGCGAATCCTCGGAAACGATCGAGACGGGAACGCGGGCTGCGGCGCGCGGCGGATTCACGGCCGTGTGCCCGATGCCGAATACGCGCCCGTGAACGACAATGCGTCGGTGACGCGGTCAATTGTGGAGCGCGCGGCAGTCGTTTCGCCTGTGCGCGTATGGCCCATCGGCGCGGCGTCGGTCGGCAGCAAAGGCGAAGCGATTGCGGAAATTGCGGCGATGAAGCAGGCGGGAATCGTCGCGGTGTCCGACGACGGCCATCCGATCGCGAATGCGAAATTGTTGCGGTCGGTGATGGAATATTGCCGCGAACTGGGTTTGCCGGTGATCGATCATTGCGAGGATAAGTCCCTGTTTGCGGGAGCTGTGATGCGCGAGGGAAAACAATCCGTGCGCCTGGGACTGCGCGGGATGCCCGCCGCCACCGAATCGCTTTGCGTGGCGCGGGACGTGCAAGTCGGCGAACTGACGCACTGCCGGCTGCACATCGCGCATCTTTCGGCGCGCGCTTCGCTCGATCTGGTGCGCGCGGCGAAAGCGAACGGCCTTCCGGTGACGTGCGAAGTGACGCCGCACCATTTCACGCTGATCGATGAGGACGTGCAGTACGATTCGCGCTACAAGATGAATCCGCCGCTGGCTTCGCGCGAAGACCGCGACGCGCTGATCGCCGGGCTTGCCGACGGCGCCGTGGACGCGATCGCCACCGATCACGCGCCGCACGAACCCGCGCTCAAGGACGTAGAATTCGACAAGGCGCCCTTCGGGATCACCGGATTTGAAACGGCGCTCGGGCTGGGGCTCGAACTAGTTCATGCGGGAAAGATTTCGCTGATGCGGATGGTCGAGCTGTTCACGTCCGGCCCCGCGCGCGTGCTCGGAATGCAGCGGCGCATCGCGGAAAATGAGCCGGGCGACCTCACGATTTTTTCCACCGAACACAAATGGACGTTCCGCGCGGAAGAATCCGCCAGCAAATCGCGCAATTCGCCGTTTGATGGGCGCGAATTTCGCGGGGCGCCGATGGCAACGATCGTCGCCGGGCGCATCGTCTACCAAGAGATAATCGCAAGCCACTGACGACACAGAGAACGGAGCAGAAAACTGAGACAATCATTGTTCCTCATTTTTCTCTGAGACTCCGTTGCGTCTGTGGCAATTTCGTTCTTAGTGCGCGCCGGGTTCGGCGGCGGGGTGCATGCCGTGCTGCGGAACTTCGTGGACGCCGCGCGCCGGAGGTTCCTGGTGCACGCGGTAGAAATGATCGAGCGGGCCGGGACCCTTGCCGATGGAGAATCCTTTTTCAATGGCCTTGGTGACGTAGGCTTTGGCGAGCAGGACGGCCTCGCGCAGGGGGCGCCCGCAGGCAAGTTGCGCGGCGATGGCCGAAGCGAACGTGCATCCCGAGCCGTGCGTATTTTCGGATCTTGAGGTGTTCGCCGCCGAGCGTCAGCATTTCGGCGCCATCAAACAGGACGTCGATGGCCTTGTCCATGTGCCCGCCCTTGACGACGACGGCGCGAGCGCCGCGCTCGACGATCTTGCGGGCGGCGGCTTCCATGGCGGCATGATCCTTGATGGCCATGCCCGAAAGAATTTCCGCTTCCGCGATATTCGGCGTGACCACTGTCGCGCGCTTCATTAATTCTTCGGCGAGGAACCGGATTCCGCCGGCGTCGATCAAATCCTTGTCGCCGGATGTCGATTTCATCACGGGATCGAGAACCACATGCGCGACTCCGGCGCGATCCAGAAAATCCGCCACGACCACGGCGTTTCCGCGATGCCCCAGCATGCCGATCTTGATGGCGGCGATCTTGATGTCTTCCAGCAGCGCGTCGAGTTGCGCGCGCAATTCCGCCGCGGGAGTGTCGTGCACGGATTTTACGCCCTGCGTGGATTGCACCGTCATGGCCGTGATCGCGGCCACTCCGTAACAATTATGCGCGGAAAAAGTTTTCAAGTCCGCGGCGACGCCCGCGCCGGCGGAAGGATCGAATCCCGCGATCGAGAGCACGACCGGCGGAGCTGCATTCACATGATTGGACAATTCTTCGCGCCCTCCGCGCCGGAACACGTCTAAAGAAAAATGGGCCGGCTGCGCAAATGAAACGCGCGAGCCGGCAAGTCGAAATGTACGCGCGTCAAACGCCGCGCGCAATACAATTTTTCATGCAGGGGTTGTTGGGAACGAACTATTGAGCGAGCGGCGCGATCGCGATCCGCCGGGATTTCTAGGGAAACATTCCGCGGACGGTCGCGGCTTCGGCGACGCGGCCCACGGCGAGGATGTAGGCGGCCGCGCGGGGATACACGTGATACTTGCGCATCGATTCGTAGACGTCATTAAAAGCGCGGCGCATCACGAATTCGAGCTTGGAATTCACTTCCTGCGCCTGCCAGAAAAATCCCTGCAAATCCTGCGCCCACTCGAAATAGCTGACGGTGACGCCGCCCGCATTGGCCAGAATGTCCGGAACGACAAACACGCCTTTACGCGAAAGTATTTCGTCGGCGTGCGGCGTCGTGGGGCCGTTGGCAGCTTCAGCCACGATTTTGGCCTTGATCTGTTCGGCATTGTGCAGGGTGATGACGTTTTCGAGGGCCGCAGGAACCAGGATATCGCATTTCAGGGCGAGCAGTTCGTCGTTCGAGATGCGCGACGCTCCGGGCATGCCCACCACGGTGCCGGAACGTTCCTTGTAACGCAGGGCGCGCATCGGGTCGATTCCGCGCGGATTGTGAACGCCGCCGCGGGAATCGCTGATGGCGACGATCTTCGCTTTCTTCTCGGCGAACAGGCGCGCCACGGCCGAACCCACGTTGCCGAATCCCTGGATGGCGACGGTTGAGCCGCGCAGGGAAATCTTTTTTACCTTGCAAGCTTCCTCGACGACGAAGAGCACTCCGCGCCCGGTCGCGTCGGTGCGTCCTTCGGAGCCGCCGATCGAAACGGGCTTGCCGGTGACGACGCCGGGCGAAGCGTGGCCCACGGTCATCGAGTAAGTGTCCATGATCCAAGCCATGGTCTGCGCGTCGGTGTAGACGTCCGGCGCGGGAATATCGATTTCAGGGCCGATGATGGGCTGAATTTCGGCGGCGTAGCGGCGCGTCATGCGCTCGAGCTCGCCCTTAGACATGCGCTTGGGGTCGCAAATGATTCCGCCCTTGGCGCCGCCGTACGGCAGATTTACGGTAGCCGTTTTCCAGGTCATCCAAGCGGCCAGCGCCTTCACTTCATCGAGCGTGACATTGGGGTGATAGCGGAGACCGCCCTTGGCCGGGCCGCGCGCCACGTTGTGCTGCACGCGAAATCCGGTAAAAACTTTGGTCGTGCCGTTGTCCAGCTTTACGGGGACCGCAACTTCCATCACGCGCTTGGGGGTGCGCAGAATCTGGCGCAGGCCGGGATCGAGTTTCAGGTATTCCGCGGCCATGTCGAACTGGATCTGGGCGATGCGGAACGGGTTCAGATCTTCGCGCGGGGCCATCCGCGGGAGAACAGGTTGGGGAACCGCTTTCACCACCGTCGCCATGGACGTTTCGCTCCTTGAGATTCACGACTCCGGGATTGCCGCGCGCGCTCCCGGAAAAGTCGCCAGCCTAGCATGATTTCTGAAAACCGATCCGGCCGAAATGCTCAGAAAGATTTACCAGGATGCATAGTGCGCGGTTGCTGATCGCGCAATAAACCGAGTGTAGTCAACCGGGAAAAGCGGTGTCAACCAAAGAACGGGGATATTTTGGGGGAAGATGCTCGGGAAACACGCCCGGAGGGCGAGCGAGGTGGGGTGGTGGATTTAATATGCTTATAATGAATGACTTAGACCAGAGCCAAAGACGCGATTTGCGCCCTCCAGCCCAATAATCTGAGCAAGAGTCCTGGATCACCACTCGGCAGGGGTCGCCACGCCCTTACTCCGCGTGCTGAAGAGACACCCTAGTGCGCGTCATTCCGAACGAAGTGAGGAATCCCTCTTGGATCGATGCCCCAGAGAGATTCCTCACTTCGTTCGGAATGACGATGTGGTGGAGTCGTTCGCACACAGTTAAGACAGTGGCGGGATGCAATCGGCGCCGACATAAGCGCGGAGCGGCTCCGGGATCACGACGGAGCCGTCAGCCTGCTGGTAATTTTCGACGATGGCGAGCCAGGTGCGCCCTACGGCGAGCCCGGAACCGTTCAGCGTGTGCACAAATTCGCTCTTCCCGCCTTTGGACTTGAACCGGATGCCGGAGCGGCGCGCCTGGAACGCTTCGGTATTCGAGCACGATGAAATTTCCATGAATTCGTTGGCCGAGGGGAGCCACACTTCGATGTCGTATGTTTTTGAGGAAGCAAAGCCCATGTCTCCGGTGCACAACTGCATTACGCGGTAGTGCAGGCCGAGTTTCTGCAGGAGCAGTTCGGCGTTGGCAACCAGCGATTCAAGTTCCTCGTAACTGTCTTCCGGGCGCGTGAACTTGAACATCTCAACTTTCTGGAATTGGTGCTGGCGCTTCAGGCCGCGCGTGTCCTTTCCGGCGGCTCCGGCCTCGGAGCGGAAGCAAGCCGTCCAGGCGCAGAGTTTGATGGGCAGCCGTTCAGCGTCGAGCGTTTCCTCGCGGTAGAGACTGGTGAGTTCGACTTCCGCCGTCGGCGTGAGCCACAGGTCGGTGCCTTCGAGGTGAAACATATCCGCGGCAAATTTCGGCAACTGGCCGACTCCGGTGAGCGCTCCGGTATTTACCAGGAAGGGCGGAAGAATTTCCGTGTATCCGTTTTCGGCATGGGTATCGAGAAAAAATGAGGCCAGCGCGCGTTCCAGGCGCGCGCCCAGTCCGCGATACACCGCGAATCGCGTGCCGGCGATTTTCGTGGCGCGCTGGAAGTCGATGATTCCGGCGCCTTCGGCAATTTCCCAGTGCGGGCGCGGCTTGAAATCGAACTTGGGCGGCGCGCCCCAGCGGCGCACCTCGATGTTTGCGGATGCATCGTGCCCCACCGACACGGAATTGTGCGGGCGATTGGGCACGGTGAGCATGAAGTCGGCCAGTTGCGCGTCCAGGACGGTGGTGCGTTCATCAGCTCGTTTGATTTCGTCCGAGACTTGTTTCATTTGCGCAAGCAGCTCCGTGGCGTCTTCGCCGGCTTTCTTGCGCCGCGCGATTTCCTCGCTGGCTTTATTGCGCTCGGCCTTCAGGCGCTCGGCGGCGGTGATGCGCTCGCGGCGCTCCTGATCCAGCGCGCGGAAGGCGGCAAAATCGATGGTTACGCCGCGGTTCGCCGCCATTTGCTCGAATTCGTCCAGATGTTCGCGAAAATATCCCAGTTCATGCATGCGGTTAGAATACCTTAAGAGGAAGTCGAGAGTTAACAGTTAAGAGTTGAGAGCAAAAACCCGCGGATCATGAGGAGCGCCCGGGTGTTTAACCCCGGCATTCGCTCGGAACGTAAAGCGGCCCGCCCAAATAAGCGGCCGGCCTCTACAAAACCGGATGCGCGAATCGATTTGGATCTTGTAGAGGCCTCTCCGTCCCGCATTTTGGGACGGAGAGGGCACATTGCGTGCGTCTACTTTTCCGGCAGCGCGAAGACAAACAGCGTGGACGCTGGCTGGACGATATGCGCGTCGGGGTAATACTTGGAGAGGCGGCCTTCGGTCTCGGAACCGCCGCCGGACCCGATGGCAATATATTGCCGGCCATTGACCGAGTAGCTGACCGCGGCGGAGGCGATGCGGCCGCCGGTGTTGAAGGACCAGAGTTTCTGGCCAGTGCGTGCGTCCAGCGCGAAAACATCTCCGTCCAGATCGCCGCCAAAAATCAGGTCGCCAGCTGTCGCCAGCAGAGACGACATGTTGTAGTACCGGGTGTTGAAGGTCCACTCCTTCTTGCCTGTCGCCGGATCGTAGGCGCTGATGTTGGGGGGAACTTTTGGATTTAGTTCGTCCCCTTTGTCCCCGCCATTGATGAAGTGGCTGCAAAGTTCAAAGTCGGACGTGTACCACCATCCGGTGCGCGGACTGTACGCCGAGTGTTGAATACCGCGCCCTCCCGTGTGGATGCTCGGACAGACCAGATAATCTTTCTGCTCTTTGGGAACGATGGGGTCGATGGGATTTCCTTTATCGTCGATGCCTTTGTTCCAGTTGGGAGCTGAATATGGAAACGAGTGGAGGAATTTGCCGGTTTCCCGGTCATACACATAGGTGTAGCCGTTCTTAGTCGGGTGAATGATGACCTGGCGTTTGTGTCCGGCCACGTCCATGTCCACGATGATGGGCTCGGCGGCCGAGTCGTAGTCGTAAAGGTCGTGCGGCGTTTCCTGGAAATACCATTTCATCTTCCCTGTGTCCACATCGAGCGCCAGCAGCGAAGCGGTGTAGAGATTGGGGCCGGGACGCAGCTTTCCGTCAATGGGCGTGGGATCTCCCGTGCCCCAGTAGAGCAGATTCATATCCGCGTCGTAGGTGCCGGTGAACCATGTGCCGCCGCCACCGGTTTTCCAATAATTGTCTTCTGCGCCGGCCCAGGTTTCGGCGCCGGGTTCACCGGGAGCGGGAATCACTTCGAAGTGCCAGACCAGCGTGCCGGACTTCGCGTCATAGGCGTTGATGTGGCCGCGCAAGGCCTGATAGCCCGAGCCGGCGTTTCCGATGAACACCTTTCCTTTCACATAAAGGGGAGCCTCGGTGATGCGGCACTCGCATTCGGAATTTTCCTCGATATGGATGTTCCAGACTTCCGCGCCGGTCTTGGCATCAAGCGCCACCAGGTGATTATTTTGCGTGCCCATGTAGATGCGGCCGTCTCCGTAAGCCAGGCCGCGGGCGCCGCGGATGCTGAAGGTTTTTACTTCGGGCCATTTATATTCGTACGTCCAGAGCGTGCGGCCGGAGGCCGCGTCGACTGCATAGACGTTGTTCTGCATGCCTTCCAGGTAAAGTACGCCGTCGACAACCAGCGGCGCTGCTTCCAGGCCGGGGCGGAGTCCCGCGGCGCCCGAAGGAAAGCCGGCGGGGAATGCCCAGACCGGAACGATGCGCTTCACGTTTTCGCGCGTGATCTGGTTCAGTGGACTGTAGCTCCATCCCTTGTAATTCCCGTAGAAGGTGAGCCAATTCTGCGGTTCTTTGTCTGCGTGTTCGATGCGCGTCGTCGTGACATCTTGCGCATGCGTGGCGCTCGCTGCGCCCAGAATCAGGCAGAGCAGAAAAAAGCAGGCGTGTTTGCCGAGTTTAAAAAAATGTGTCGCAATCTTGCATGGCTGAATCATTTTTAATCTCCGTAAATGGTCAAAAATCGCAAGCCTGTTGTCGCAACCGTAGGGGCACGGCATTGCCGTGCCCCTACGGTCTACCCTTCCTTATTCGCAGTTTCGTAGGTAATCGTGCTCCGAATTGGGGATTTGCTCCTTCTCATATGACAAAGGCGGGCTAATGAGCCGGCGCGGACGCGGGTTGTTTCGCCATTTCCCGTTCCTCATGCAGCACGCGGAGCCAGGCGCCGTTCTGCTTCACCCAGACATCGGAGAAATTGCTTTCCCGCGGAGTGACTTTGCCGTTGCGCTCGAGGACGCCGAGGGCGTGGTAGGTGACGACTGCGACGTTTCCGTTGTCATACACGCGGAAGCGGTGCCCATCCTGCTTCATCGAGTGCATTTTGAAAAAGCCGGGTTGCAGGCCGTCTTCCACCTGGGCTTTGGTGGGCGTGCTGCCGTCAATGTTGGTCTGGGCGATATCCTCGGCGTCGTATTTGACGATCCAATCGACGGGCTCGGAGCCGCCGCGAAGAAGGCCCGCCACTTTGTCGTCTTCGATAGCCATGATTTCTTTCTTCACGGCTTCGGCTTTTTCCTTGCTTACCGTTTGCGCCGGAAGAGTCCCGGCCAGCGAACCTGCCAACAGCATTACAATCAGAATTTTTCGCACTGCGTGTGTTCTCCGATCGTGAATTGAGCGCCCAACAGATAAGTACACTTATACACCCGACTCTTATTCGAGCGAACCAAATTGCAAGGGCAGTCGACGGTTCAGAGTCGAGAGTTGAGAGTCAAAAGCGGCGGGCCGCTGGCGAACCGCGGGCCAAACCATTACTCTTTACTGTCAACTCTCGACTCTCGACTCTGAACTTCTTCCCTCTGTGCTAGCATTTGGCAGGGCAAAAAATGGCAGATCTGGTCGAGTCCGAAGAAGTTTACGCCAAAGCGCCGAGGCGAAATCCTGAGCGGTTTGAATTGGTCCGCTACCGCGTGGAAGGCCCGGTGGCGCGGCTCACGCTGCATCATCCCGAACACAATTTATTAAATGAAACCATGCTGCGCGAACTCGCCGACGGCGTTGGAAACGTCGCGGAAATGGGCGCGGTCAAGCTGATCGTGCTGGACGCGGCGGGGAAAGTGTTTTCCGGAGGCGTGGATATCGGCGAGTACACGGCGGAACGCGCATTCTCCATGCTGGACGCGTTTCATGCCGCGTGCATCGCCATGGTGGAGGCCCCGCAACCGGTATTGGTAGTGGTGGATGGCCCTGCGATCGGGGGAGGCGCGGAACTGGTGGCGTACGGCGATCTGGTGATTGCCACGCCGCGGGCGCGCTTTGCGCTGCCGGAGATTACCATTGGAATGTTCCCGCCGCTGGCTTCCACGATGTTTCCGCATATCATCGGCCCGAAACGCGCGCTGGAACTCATATTGACCGGCGAAGCGATCACCGCCGAACGCGCACGCGATCTGGGCCTGGTGAACCGCCTGGTTCCCGAGGCGCAGCTGCAAACCGCGGTGAACGAACTGATCAGCAAAATTTCCGCGCAGTCCGGCGCGGTGCTGGGCATGGCCAAAAAGGCCGTGCTTGGCGGAATGGGGATGTCGCTGCGGGACGCGCTGCGCAATTCGATGAGCATCTTTCTCAATGAACTGTACCGCCTCGAGGATTCGCAGGAGGGCCTGCGCGCGCTGCTTGAAAAACGCAAGCCACAGTGGAAGAATCGGTAAGTCAGCTTTACGCGCACCCCCGCCGCGCGCAGAAATCACATGGACGATCTGAATTTCATTCCCGATCCACTTTCCTCGGAACCGGCGGCGGAATCTGATGGCGCGTCAACGGAGTTGTCCGCCGGCGAGCCGATAGCCGCTCGTGGCGCCGCGGAGGAAGCGGGTGTACTCGAAGCGCGGGCCGCCGATTTTCCCGTGGATGTGGAGACGCGCCGGCGCAGCTTCCTGAACAATCTTCTTCTATTGCTGTCGCTCACATTGGCCGCGTTTATTCTGACGGCCTGGATTTTGGTTCGCGTCGATGCCCCGTTCGGGCCGTTTTCCTCGGGGCCGCAGGAAATCGTGCGCGCGCAGCTTTTGGCGCTGGACCGCGGCGAGTTGCGTCCAGCGTACGATATGTTTTCCACGCGGTATCGCGGGCAGGTTTCGTTCGAGGTGTGGCACGAGTTGATCGTCACGCACTGGCGAATGTTTCACGGCGAAGTGCTGCGTTCGGAAGAGCCGGCGAAATCAGGGCCGGGAGTTTCGCTGGAGATATATCTGCGCGGCGCCGATGACAAGGATTACCGCGCGCGGTTTCTGCTGATTCGCACAGACGGCCGCTGGTGGATCGACGACGTGCACTGGGCGGTGGAACCGGACCAGGGCGCATTTTCGCGGACGTGATTTTCTGGAATAATTTA
Organism: Terriglobia bacterium; assembly: GCA_963779275.1. Lineage (GTDB taxonomy): Bacteria > Acidobacteriota > Terriglobia > Acidiferrales > UBA7541 > Palsa-360. The sequence continues at coordinate 625,591 of CAVZXL010000005.1, read as the reverse complement.
AATTTTGATGCGCCTGGGGACGAGCCTGGTGGCACAGGCTTCAGCCTGTGCGGTTTTCGCGCCTGCAACATCTAAACCGCACAGGCTGAAGCCTGTGCCACCAACATCTGTGCCGCGCAGCGTTATTAATTCTTCAAATTGATTAAGGATGTATGCTACGGGATGTCCTAGGCGAGCATCGAAAATTCTTCCGCGGTCGCGGCAGATTTTTCGGGCACAAGCAGGCTTATCAGCACGGCCACGGCGCTATTCAGGCACAGAGCAAGGAACCCGGCGTTCCAGCCGCCCAATGGATCCCTGTTGCTGAGGATCAGAACCGCAGTGCACGCTACCCCGGCTATCAGGCCGCAGAAAACTCCGGCCATCGTGACGCGCTTCCAAAAAAGACCCAAAACGACTCCGGGAAAAAATTGCGTTACTCCGGCATAGCCCAGGAGCAGCAGCGAAACCAGCGTTGTGGAGCTATAGATTGCGAAATATAGACAGATCAGGCTGAGCGCGACGACCATGATCCGGGCGAGCCGCGCCACTTGATCGTCCGTCATCGCGGGCGCGAAAATCGGGCGGTAAAGATTTTTTGCGAATAATGTTGAAGCGGTGAGGATGAGGATGGACGCAGGCACCATAGCCGTGAGAGCGCCTGCCCCTCCGACCACACCGAGCATCCACGGCGGCAGCGCCTGGCGCACAAGAGTCAGCAGGGAAAGATCGCCATTCGTAAGGCCGGGGATTACCAGGAATGCGGTGAACCCGATGAAAAATATGAACGCGAGAGTAATGGTGTAGAGCGGCATGACGACGGCATTGCGGCGCAGCACGTCGGCGCTTCTGGCCGTGAACGAGGCTCCAAAGGAATGAGGCCACATGAAGCCTCCGAATGCAGTCAACAAAACGGTCGAAATGTACCAGGTGTGGCCCAGGTTGGTTGTGGCGCCGGGCATCACCAGGTGCGCGGGTTTGGCGCGCGCCAGTTCGGCGAACATTGGACCAATTCCGCCGAAGTACAGGTGCGGCACGTAAATGCCGATCGAGACGGCCGCGAAGACCATCAAAAAATCTTTCAGGACGCTGACCCAGGCCACCGCGCGTATGCCGCTGACAAAAACGAACCCGGAGAGAAGCACGACCCCGAGAATCATCGCGCGCGTGCGGCCGACTCCGCCGAAACTTGCGACTTCGACGATGATTCCGAGTCCAGTCAACTGGATTTGCAGGTACGGAATCATGAACGCGACACCGACCAGCGCCACAAATGCAGTCAGGTATTTGCTGCGGTACCTCGCCAGGAAAAAATCAGGCTGCGTCTGAAGGCCGTGTTCACGGCCCAATTCCCAGATGGGCGGCAATATGAAAAACGAGACAACATACGCTAGTGACAAGTAGGCCAAAATGTACAGCGCCGGGCCGCCGCGGGAATACGCCCAGCCGCTGGCGCCGAGAAATGAAAATGTGGTGTACGTTTCGCCCGCCATCAGCAGCCACATGAGCACCGATCCGAATCCTCGGCTGCCCACGGTCCACTGTTCCAGGCTCATCTTGTGGCGCGTGCCGGCGTAGAAGCCGATGGCCGAGCCCAGCGCGACGATAAAAAGTATGATTGCCAGCGCAATCGCGGTGGGGCTCATTCGGCGCGGCTTTCTTTTTGGCGGCGACTGTCAGCCTTGGCGATGCGCGGCGCTTCCAGTCTATACACGCCCAACATGCACACCGACGTAAGCACGATCCACAAGAGCAGCCAGAACAAATTGAAGGGCAAGCCGAGGATCATGGGATAAACGCGGTCCCAGGCGGAGACGGAAAAGCACATCGCGAGGAATGGAATCAGGGCCATGCAGATCCCGCCGAACGAAGGCCGTCCCATTGCAAACCTCCTTGCCGGCAGCTGCCGCGCGCCGCCACGCCGCCGGAATAGACCGGCGCTTTGGGGGACATGTTGCACTACGCAGAGAAGAATAACAATCGGTGAGGGGTTGGTAGGACAGGCACTCTTGCCTGTCCCTGCGGATGATGCAGCGATTGCTAATGCCACTAAATTTCATTGCAGTTGAGCTCCGCGGCGCCAGGGACAGACAAGAGTGTCTGTCCTACGAGAAGCGCCGCGCGGCCTTGGTTGACAGCGCGAGCGGCGAGCCTTAGACTTTCGTTCGACAATCTTGAAGGTTTGGGAAGTGGGGAAGGCCGTTAGAATCGGCCACGGTCCCGCCACTGTGATCGGCGAAACGCCGTAAGTCAGGACACCCTCCCAGGCCGCCATTTGCCGTCACCCTTCGCGAGAAAGGGTGCGGTTGTGCGCCCCACTCTCTCGTGGGGCTTTTTTATTGACGGATAGACCAAAAAAGTGAAATTGAAGATCATAGCGGCCCCGTGCAACGAGACGCGCGCGAGTTATCCCAAGCGCGGCATCGCTTCAGTCTTTGCGGGAATCATTGCCGGGTGCTTGCTAATTGGAGGCTGCTGCGTACTGGCGCGTGCGAACGATGCGCAGGGTGAATCCCCCGCCGGCGCCAAGGAAATGCGCACATTCACCGACGAAACCGGGCGGCGCGTGAATGTTCCGGCGCAAATTGGCCGTATTGTTTCGCTGGCTCCCAATCTCACCGAGATCGTTTTCGCTTTGAAGCAAGAAAAGCATCTGGCCGGGGATACGGACTATTGCGATTTTCCTCCGGAAGCGACGAAGAAGCCGCACGTGGGCGGGCCGGTAAATCCGAATCTGGAAGAAGTCGTGAAGCTCCGCCCGGACCTGATCCTGGCGACGTCCATCAACCGCCGCGAAACCGTGGACGCTCTGGACCGCCTGGGCTTGCCGGTGTATATCACCGACCCACACTCGGTGGATGAGATGATCGCGTCGGTCGAGCGCATCGGGGACGTCCTGGGAGCGGAGAAGAACGCGGCGGCGCTGGCCGGCGATCTTCGCGGGCGGATTTCCGATCTGGACCGGCGGCTGGCAGGCACTCCGGCGCGCCGCGCGCTGCTCGTGGTGTGGACCAATCCGCTGATTTCCATCGGGCGAGGCACATTTGTGGCGGACGCGATGCGGCACGCCGGCGCGCGCTCCGTGGCGGAGACCGACGAGGAATGGCCGCGAATCAACCTGGAAGAAATGATCCGTTTGCAGCCGGAGTACCTTGTGTTTGTGGGCGAGCACACCAATGATACGCGCGAGGAAATCAGCGCGCTGCGCTCGCGCCCCGGCTGGCGCGATCTGGACGCGCTGCGCCAAGGAAGAATCGCGATCGTCAGCGAGGCCGTGATTCGCCCCGTGCCGCGGATCATGGACGCCATCGAGCAACTCGCACGAGCGCTCCATCCGGAAGCGTTTGCGGCGAGCGCCGTGCCCTCCGCGAATTCGCAAGCGACTCCCGAGGAGGCGTGCGCATGCGCCCGCTGACCGGACGGCGCGTGCTGTGGGTCTGCTGCGGTTTGGCCGCGGTGCTCCTGGCCTGCGTTGTGCTCGCCCTGAAGCTGGGCGCAGTGCCGATTTCCGTTCTCGATCTGGTCCTGAATCTGGGACGCGTGGCCATCGGGCAGAGCGATCAGCTGCCCTCGGAGTACCGGCTCATCGTTTTCGATTTGCGGCTGCCGCGCATCATGCTGGGGATTCTGGTAGGTGCAGCGCTTTCGGTTTCCGGCGCAAGCTTTCAGGCGCTTTTGCGAAACCCTCTGGCCGATCCTTTCGTGCTGGGTGTATCCAGCGGCGCCGCGTTGGGGTCCATCCTCGCATTGATTTTCGCGCCGCAACTTCCGTTTGTTACGCCGCTGGGAGCGTTTGTGGGAGCGATGGCGACGATCGCCGCGGTTTATTATCTTGGACGGCGCCAGGGGGAACTCGACAGCACGACGCTTCTTCTCGGCGGGGTGATCTCGGCCTCGTTTCTCTCGGCGATCATCATGTTTCTGATGACCACGATTGCCGGGCGCGACCTGCGCGGCGCGGTCTTCTGGATGATGGGGGACCTTTCGACGCCCGTGCCGGCGAGCCTGCAATGGATTTTCATGGGTGGGCTGCTTGTCGGGATCGGCGCGATTTATTCGACGTCGGCGGATTTGAATCTTTTGCTGACGGGAGAACGGGAAGCGATTCATCTGGGTGTGGAAGCCACGCGCGTGAAGCTGGTTGTCTACGTTTCGGCGTCGTTGCTGACCGCGCTAGCCGTTTCCGCCAGCGGGCAGATCGGTTACGTCGGATTGCTCGTGCCGCACGCCGTGCGCCGGATTTTTGGGTCGGATTACCGGATACTGATTCCGGCTTCGGCGTTTTGCGGGGCCATCGCGATCGTGCTGGCCGATACGCTGGCGCGCACGGTGGTGGCGCCGACGGAATTGCCTGTGGGCGCGATGACGGCCATGGCGGGCGCGCCAGTGTTTATCTATTTGTTGCGACGAGGGATGCGGTGAGTTCTTCTGACACATCGACGCGTGCGGCCGGCGAGCGCGATATTTCGCCAAACGGAGCGCAAACGGCGCGTCTCAACGTCGAGCAGGCCAGCTACGCGTACTCCCCGGAAGGGGATGCAGCGCCCACATTTACGCTCACCGCGACCAGCTTTCAGGCGCACGAGCGCGAACTGGTGGCCATCCTTGGCCCCAATGCCAGCGGAAAATCCACGCTGCTGCGAATGATTTCGGGAACGATCGCGCCGCTTTCCGGACGCGTGGAACTGGACGGCGAGGAAACCAGCCGGCTCGATGTGCGCACGCGAGCCCAGCGCATCGCCGTGGTGCATCAGGAAAGTCCCGTGGTGTATCCGGCGCTGGCCGGAGATTTTGTGCTGCAAGGCCGGTATCCCTACGGGCGCGCGCTACGATTCGCAACCAAGGAAGATATCGAGATCGCGCACAACGCGCTGGCGCAGGTTGGCGCCGATCACCTTGCGGGGCGCACCATCGGCGAACTATCCGGGGGAGAAAAGCAGCGCGTGATTCTGGCGCGCGCATTGTCGCAGCAGCCGCGGCTGATCCTGCTGGACGAACCCACGCTGCATCTGGATATCGGCGCGCAGGTGGAATTGCTGGAACGGCTGCGGCAACTGGCGCAGGAAAATCGCTACGCGGTGGTGGTCGTGACGCACGAATTGGCGCTGGCCGCCGAGTTCGCGGACCAGGTGGTGCTGCTGCAGCACGGGCGGTGCCTGCGCGTGGGCACGCCTGCCGCCGTGTATCAGAGAGACTTGCTGGAGCAAGTATTTGAAGCGCCGCTCGACGTCGAGGTCGGCCCTGCAGGAAGGCCGCGCGTGAATTTGCGCGCCCGGCGCGGCGAGAACGCGACGTAAAGAAATTTTCATGCGGCGCGCGCCTTTGCCAGCGCTCCGCGAGTTCGTTCACCCGGAACGGCGGCGCCTCCGCCAGACGGAGACGCCGCCGCTCCGCCATAATCACCGCAGACTCCGTGCCGGGAAGACGGTGCAAACCCGTCGCCGCCGCGCGACTGTAAGGCGGAAGAAATTCCGCGCGTGCCACTGCCCCGATCGCTCGGGGCGGGAAGGCCGCGCGGCGCATTGCCGCCGAGCCAGGAGACCGACGGAGCCTGCAACCGCGAAAGCCGGAAACGATCCCGGACACGCGGACAACCTTTGCCTCCCGCGCGAGTCGGGAGAGGAGGCTCCAGATGCGTTTTTCGGTTCGTGTCTTGCTTCTTCGCAGCTTCTTCGTTGTTGCAAGCCTGTTCTTGTTTGTTTCTTTCGCCGCCGCTCAAAACCAAACCACGGGAAAACTCACCGGCGTCGTCGCCGACCCGCACGGCGCGGTAATTGCCGGAGCGCGAATCACCGCCGAATCGATTCCTCCATCCGGCGAAGCAGTTCGCGGCGTTTCCGCCAGCGACGGCACATTCACTCTCGCCCTTCCGGCCAGCCATTATCGCGTGACCATTTCGCACGATTCGTTCACGCCAGTGGCCGAGGACATTTTCATTGCCGCGGGAGAAACGCGCGACCTGCCGGTCCGCATGGCGCTCGAACCTCTCTCCTCGAAAGTGGTCGTCACCGCGCAGACTCTGCCGCTCGACGCCGAATCCTCTCCCGCGCCGGCTACGATTCTCACGCGCGAAGAAATCGACCAGCGCGGCGCAACGTCTCTTCCAGATTTACTGGCCACGCTTCCGGGATTCAGCCTGGGACGCACGGGCCCGGAAGGCGGCTCGGCTTCGCTGTTTCTCGATGGCGGCAACTCAAATTACACGAAAGTGCTGGTGGACGGCGCGCCGCTCAATACACCCGGCGGGTTCATCGATTTTTCCGATTTCACGCCGGACAACATCGATAAGATCGAAATCGTTCACGGAGCCGAAAGCGCGCTGTACGGTTCGGACGCCATGGACGGTGTGATTCAGATTTTCACGCGCCGCGGCACATCGCGCATTCCGGAGTTCACCGCATTCGCCGACGGAGGGAATTTCGCCAGCGGCCGCGGCGGCGCCGAGCTTTCCGGTTTGCTCAACAAATTCGATTATTCCGCTGGCGTATCCGATCAGGAAACCGCGGGACAGGGCGTGAACGACGCGTTTCGCAACCGCACCCTCTCCGGAAATTTCGGCTGGCGTTTTTCCGATACAGCGAAAGCGGGCCTTTCCCTGCGCGACAACGTCAGCGCCGCCGGCACTCCCGGCCAGACGCTGTTGCTGCCCGCCAGCCCCACCGATAGCATCGGCCTGCACAATTTCACAGCCAATCTCCATACCGAGTTCACCACCGGCCCCCACTGGCATCACCAGTTAAACGGCACGGAGTTCTACTTCCGCGAACTCAATCATGGCTCGTTCGGCGATACACTCTATCAATACAACCGTTCCCGATTCGCGGGGCAATCCACTTATCTCGTCAAGGAATTGGGAATCACGGCCGGCTACGAATACGAAGTGGAAAACGGATTCATCAGCTACATCGGATTTCATGCGCGGCGCAATAACCAGGCGGGCTTTCTCGACGCGCGCTGGCAGCCGGCGGCGCGGCTGACGCTCAGCGCCGGCGTGCGCGCGGACGACAACGCCGATTTCGGAACCCGCGTGGTTCCCCGCGCGGGTGCATCCTACGCTCTGAGAATCGCCCAGGGTGTGTTTGGCGATACGCGCCTGCGCGCTTCCTACGGCCAGGGCATTGTGGAGCCAAGGTTCGATCAGACCTTCGGCACCGATCCCTGCTTCACGGGGAATCCGAACCTGTCTCCGGAGCGGAGCCGGACGGTGCACGCAGGCGTCGAGCAAAAGCTCGCTTCCGACCGTTTGCGTGTGACGGTGGATTATTTCGACAGCCGCTTCCGGGACATCATCAGCTTTCAATCCGACCCGGTAACGTTTTGCGGAACATTTTTTAACACCAACCTCGCGCGCGCTCGCGGCGCCAATTTTTCCGGCGAGGCGCGCATCACGCATTGGCTGAGCGCGAGCGCCAATTACACGTACGATTCCACGCGCACGCTTTCCGCGCCCACCGACCCCGTCAATCTCGACCCCAATTACATTCCCGGCAGCCGCCTGCTGCGCCGCCCCGTGAATTCCGGAAATGCGATGCTGAATGCCGCGTTCCTACGGATGAACTGGAACCTCAGCGGATATTTCACCGGCGAGCGCTTTGACTATAATTACCCGGGACAAATTATAAATCCCGGTTACGCGCGATTCGATCTCGCAGCTTCCTATCGAGTGTCCCGCGGCTTCAGCGTTTATGGGCGCATCGCCAACCTTGCAGACAAACAGTATCAGGACGCCTACGGATATCCCGCGTTGGGCAGGGAGTTCCGCATCGGCGTGAAATACACCACGCGACATGAGTGAGGCTCGTTCATGACGGTAAGTCCCGACTCGGAAAATCGTAGGGGCGCGGCACCGCCGTGCCCCTACGAACGCAAGATGACCGCCTCGGCAGGCGAAACTGGCGAGGCCGTACTGCGGAATTAGCGCGGTGCGGTTCTTTCGTTGTGCTTTTCCCCGTGAATCTGGCGGCTGGCGCCATTCTGCCTTCGGTTGATGTTTTGCTTTTCCTGCGGCGTCAGTTTTCCGCCGTTGGCCTGGCGGTCAGCGGCGACGTGGCGGTTGATGTTCTGCTCGCGTCCCTCGGCCTTGGCGGCTTCGGAAGGAGACATTTGGCCGCTGGCGACGCCGTTGGCGATGCGCTGCTGCTGCAGGTCGCGGCGCGCGCCCACTTCGTTATTGCCGTATTGGGCGGTGTTCCCGTTGTGTTTATCGTCGTAGATCGACCGGCTCAGATTATTCTGCTGGCCGTTCACCTGGCGGCGTTCCTGCGGCGTCAGCGTGCCGCCGTTGGCGGCGCGGTCATTATGAATTTCCTTGTTCAGATTCGCTTCGCGCCCCTCGACCTTCTTGGTTTCTCCGGCGGTCATTTGCCCGGAGGAAATGCCGTTGGCGATGCGTCCTTGCTGGTTGTAGCGGCGTCCGTTGACCGAGTCCATGGCCATGGTGCCCGGATGGCCGTGATTTTCGGAGGCAAACTGGCTGTGGTCCTGCCCGGCGTCGTGTTCGTGTGACATTTGATTGGACGTCGGCTGGAAGTGATTTTCGTGTTCGGCGGCTTGTTCGCCCGCATTGGGCCGGGCCGTCGATCCGCCTTGGCCATTAAAACTGTAATGATTGTTATTGACCGTCGTGCTGTTGATGACGGTGCGGTCCTCATAAACGTTTCGGACAACGGTCCGGTTCACGTTGACCACGGCGGTGTTGTACTCGAAACGTTCACCGGCCCAGCGCCCGCCCCAGAAGCCCACCCCGCCATATCCGAATCCGTAATTAATGCCTCCGTAGAACCCGACGTGCGGGCCCCAGTAGCCCGCGTGCCAACCGTAAAGTCCGCCCGCGAAACCCCAGTAGCCCGGCGTCCAGAGCACGCCCACTCGCGGCGGCATAACCCACACGCCCGGAACCCAGTAATAATCGGAGACGCCATAGGCCCAGTAGCCGGGCGTCCAGAGATACCCGTCCCCGGGACAAGGGGGCTGCGCGTAAACCGGCAGGGCCGGCGGACCGACTCGAATCGAAACAGCCACTTGCGCAAACGACGCGGCTGGAATGAGGAAAAGAACGAACAGCAGGACAAGATTTCGAGATTTCATCGGCATTCGCATGATCTGCCCCTCCATGCAGGCGCTTGACTTGTGAACTTCATCGTTCGCAAATCAAGCTGCGGTATTTCCTGGGTAGTGATTTACCCGGGAACGGCCCTATTCATATCATTGAACACAGGATTTGGCGAAATATCTCTCTGGGCGATCCACAAAGTTGTCCTGACGGACAACTGAGGCCCTAAATGCATGACAACAATGAGCTAATGCGGCCCGGCGGGCCGATCGCCACGGGCCCTGCACGGCGAGCGCCTCGGGTGATATAATCTGCGACTCCCATGGCGAAGCTGGCACAGAACGAGTTAAGCGTCTCACCGGAAATCATGGCCAAGTACGAGCCGGTGATTGGCCTGGAAGTGCACGTACAACTGAAGACCGCCACCAAAGCCTTCTGCGCGTGCTCCACCAAATTCGGCGATCCGCCCAATTCCAACACTTGCCCGGTGTGCCTCGGCATGCCCGGCGCGCTTCCGGTGCTCAACAAGCACGCGGTGGAACTGGGCATTCGCGCGTCGCTGGCGCTGAATCTGCACGTGCAGGAAAGCTCGCGCTTTGCACGCAAAAATTATTTCTATCCCGACTTGCCGAAGGGTTATCAGATTTCGATGTACGAGCTGCCGCTGGCTACCGCCGGGTGGCTGGAAATCGAGCACGACGGCCAGATCAAGCGCATCGGGATCACGCGTCTGCATCTGGAAGACGACGCGGCGAAAAATCTGCATGAAGGTTTCCCCGACTCCGCGGAAAAAAGCTACGTGGACTACAACCGCGGAGGCACGCCGCTGGCCGAAATCGTTTCCGAACCCGACCTGCGCTCACCGACCGAAGCGCACGCGTATCTGACGGCGCTCAAGCAGGTGATGCTCTTCACCGAAGTGAGCGACTGCAACATGGAGGAAGGTTCGCTGCGGTGCGATGCCAACATCAGCGTGCGCCTGCGCGGCGCGGAAAAATTCGGCACCAAGGCGGAAGTGAAAAACCTGAATTCCTTCCGCTACCTGCAGAAGGCCTTGGAATACGAGATCGAACGGCAAATTTCGGTTCTCGAAGCCGGCGGAAAAATAGCGCAGGAGACGCGGCTGTGGAACGTGGCCGAGGGGCGTACGGAAACGATGCGCTCGAAGGAATTCGCGCACGATTACCGCTATTTTCCTGAGCCTGATTTGCTCCCGTTGCGCGTGAGCGCGGCGTGGCGCGATGAAATCGCCGCCGCGATGCCCGAGCTTCCGGACGCCCGGCGCAAGCGCTTTGTCCGCGACTACGGAATTACGCCGTACGACGCCGAAGTGCTTACCTCCACGCGCGAGCTGGCGGATTATTTCGAGGCTGTCGTCGGTAAGGGTGGGCCTGCGAAGCTTGCAGCCAATTGGATTCAAACTGAAGTATTACGGTCAGAAGTCAGACCGATCGACTGGATCCTTGCTGAGCTCCTCCTTGGCATTCAAGAAGGAAAAATCACCGTTGCAGTGGCTAAGAAGGTATTTCCAAAGATGTTGGAGACTGGGAAGCCTGCTGCGAAAATAATGGAAGAAGAGGGACTTTCCCAAATCAATGACGCAGGGGAAGTTGAACGTTTGTGCCGCGAAGTAATCGAGAAGAATCCCGAAAATCTCGCGAAATACCGCGCGGGAAACGAAGGCGTATTCAAATTTTTCGTGGGCCAGGTGATGCGCGCGTCGCGCGGCCAGGCCAATCCGCAAACCGTGAACGACACGCTGAAGCGATTGCTCTCCTGACCGCGAACCCAAAGGAGATTTTTATGTTGAAGGTTGGGGACCCTGCACCGCCGTTCCGCCTGAAGGCCGATGACGGCCGCGACATTGCCCTGGCGGACCTGCGCGGCAAGCACGTCGCGCTCTATTTTTATCCCAAGGCCAGCACGCCCGGATGCACGATCGAAGCCATTGAATTCCGGGAAGTCAAACCGGAGCTGGATAAACTGAACGCCATCGTCTTGGGCTGCAGTGCGGATACGGTTGAATCACAGGCGAAATTCAAAGCCAAGCAGAAACTAAATTTCCCGCTGCTGAGCGATCCGGAATTCATGGCGATCGAAGCCTACGGCGCGCGCCGAATGAAAAGTTTTCTGGGAAAAACATTTCTGGGAATCGTGCGCAGCACCGTGCTGATCGGCCCGGACGGCAAGGTCGAGAAAGTCTGGGAGACGGCCAAATCCAAGGGCCACGCCGCGGAAGTCGTCGAGGCGTTGAAAGCTCTACAGTAAAACCGGATCGCCATACTCTTTCCGTACAACCGATTTGTGGGAATCCTCGGCACTTCGCTTTGGGCCAGTTTAAAACGCATCAATCATCGAGTACACTTGCGCGATGCTCACCTTTGAAATATTTCTCAATGGAAGACGGCTAACTTCAGCAGGGATTGGCAAAGAGGGCTACATTTCGGCGGTTATTACTTACCTATCAGAGAAAAACAAGACTGATATCGACATCGTTGGCTTGCTTGCGTCCAAGAAGTTATATGTAAGATGGGTTCGTCGCCCACTTCACACTGGTGACGAGGTTCGAATTAAGATCATCGACAAAAAGACTGTAGACAAATTTAAGAAAGTCATCGGTCAAGTTGATGAACCTGACAGGATTATCGAGCTACAGAAGCGCATGATACGTAGGATGGCCAGAGAATTCGGGTGGGAAATACGAGAGAAGCGCAAGACAGACTGACAACCAACTATCCGCCGTCTAGAGCTTTATGTAAAACTCCCCGCCGCGTTCTTCGATCAAGAGATTGTCAATCAGGCGCGTCGCCCCGATTTTCACAGCGAGCAAGCCGAGACACGCGCCGCGCAAGCGTGTCACGGGTTCAAGCGTTTCCGCGTCAACGAGTTGCACATAATCAATATCCGCAAGAGGCTCGGCGCGAAGCGTTTCGCGGATAGCCGCTGTCAGCCGCAGCGCGTCGCGTTCGCCGCGCGCTATCGATTGCCGCGCGCCGTCCAGCGCGCGATAGAGCACCGTCGCGGCGCGACGCTCGTCCGGTTGGAGGTACGCGTTGCGCGAAGACATCGCCAGCCCGTCCGCCGCGCGCACGATGGGACACACGACAATTTCCGTGTCCAGGTGCAGATCGCTCGCCATCTGCCGGATGATGCGCGCCTGCTGCGCGTCCTTGCGTCCGAAATACGCTTTCATCGGCTGAACGATTTCCAGAAGTTTCAGCACCACCGTCGTGACTCCGCGAAAATGTCCGGGGCGAGACTTTCCTTCGAGGCGCTCCGACAGCCCCTCGACATTGACCCAGGTGCGAAAACCCGGCGGGTAGATCTCCGCGGCTTCCGGTACAAACAGATAATCGACTCCGGCATCTTCCAGCTTCCTGCGATCATCTTCCATCGTGCGCGGATATTTCTGCAAATCTTCGTTGGCGCCGAACTGCGTGGGGTTCACAAAAATGGATGCGATCACCGGCCGGCATTCGGCCAGGGCCGCGCGGACCAGCGACAAGTGCCCATCATGCAGCGCGCCCATGGTGGGCACGAAGCCGGAGACGCGCCCTTCGAGGCGCGCCTCGCGGGACACCTGCTTCATCCATTCGATGGTGTGAATGGTTTCCAATGAGCTCCAGCCTGACTTATGGGTTTCGTGATCCGAAATGCAGTTGCCGATTCAGGGGCTAAAGCCCAGTTCTTCCTCGCCGGTTGATGTCGCGGCTGAAGCCGCGACCCACAAGGAGTAATTGTGATATCGGTATTCGCAGCTTTTGAAACATCAGGCGCGCGCGGCCGCGGCTTGTTCGCGATAGTAGCCAATCAGATCGGTGGAGACGGCCTTCACGCCGAGTTGTCGCAACATGGTGGTCACCTGCCCGCGGTGATAGGACGCGTGGTTGGTTAGTTGATGCAGGGTTTGCCAGAGCGGATTGGAAAACGCGTCACCCGTAAAACTTTTGTAGTGGATCACGCGGTCCAGATCCTGTTGCGAGAGTTTGGAAACGTAGTCAATGTAGTAGCGATCCATCTCTTCGAGCTTTGCGCGCACAGAGGCCAGGTCCGGGAACATCGTGCCGGGAACAAGAGCCGTCGGCGAACGGCCCTGGATGCGCTCGTTCCACACCCATTCGGCGCCGTACAGGTGCGCGACGGTGTCGCGCACGGAACTGAAACTCGATCCGAGATTGCGCGTGAATTGTTCGCTGGTGAGCGAGGAGCAGGCGTCCAGCAAGCGCAGATCGGCCCACAGGTTGTACTGGAACAAAGTGCGAAGCAGTTCAGGCGTTACCATTATTCCTCCCAAGAATTGTTTTCGACTTGCACAAAGATTTTCTTGCCACAAAGTTTCGCGCGCAGATCTCTTTATTCCATCAAAACAAACCAAGCAATCTCGAAGGGTTTGGTGGCACAGGCTTCAGCCTGTGGGGTTTGGCGCGTCCGAAAACAATCTTGCAGCAACTAAACCCCACAGGCTGAAGCCTGTGCCACTAAAGTCAGCGGCGCGCCACGGGCTCTGCGCGATGCTCCGCGGTCAAATGGTACGATTCGCCGTCGGAGGGAAACGTTCCCTGCTGCACGTCGCGGCAATATTCGGCCGCCGCGCGGGAAATCTGTTCGCCGACTTCAGCGTAGCGCCGCGCGAATTTCGGCCTGTGGCCGAAACTCATGCCCAGCATGTCGTGAATCACCAGAACCTGGCCGTCGCAATCGGGGCCCGCGCCGATACCGATCGTGGGAATTTTCAGTTCAGCGGTGATGCGCGACGCAAGCTCCCGTGGAATGGATTCGAGCACGATGGAGAACGCCCCTGCGGCCTCCACTGCGCGAGCGTCGCGCAGGATTTGTTCTCCGGCTTCTTCTGTTTTGCCCTGCACGCGGAATCCGCCGAAAGCGTTGACCGATTGCGGCGTCAGGCCGATGTGCCCCATGACGGGAATCTCCGCATCCACCAGTCGAGAGATCAAGTCCAGGCGGCGCTCGCCACCCTCGAGCTTGACGGCCTCGGCGCCCGCTTCCTTCACGAAGCGCACGGCGTTGCGCACGGCCTGCATCGGATCGTCGTGATAACTGCCGTAGGGCATGTCCGCCACCAGCAGCGAGCGACGCGTGCCGCGGCGCACCGCGCGCGTGCAATGCAGCATCTCCTCCATCGTGACCGGCAGCGTGCTTTCATAGCCAAGCACGACCATCGCCAGCGAATCGCCCACCAGCAGAATATCCACGCCGGCTTCGTCGAGCAGCCGCGCGGTGGGATAGTCATACGCAGTGAGGCACGTAATTTTTTGCGGTGCGGGATCTTGCGAATGGGTACTGGATTTGCGTTGCAGAATGCCCGGCACAGTGATCTTGCCGTTGCCTAGGGAAGGAACCACGCTCATAACCGCCTCCGGTGCCGCTCCCTGACTTCGGGATGCAGCCCAGCGAGACCCATTGTACTAAAATTTCACCCGGCACGGTAGCGGTTTACATTCGCAGACCGCACGCACCGGTTTCCGCAATCATTTGGAAAGCACTCGTATTATACTCTTCGCGCACAGGCCATTTTACTTCGCTGCATTCCGGCGCGCCCATGATGCCAGTGTTTTGCAGAGGCGCGCGCCGGACTGCGCGATGATCGGAACGAGGAGACCATTACCATGCCACGCGTACCGGGAAAGATCGGGCGGCAAACTAACTTTTATTTCGGGGTTATTTTCGCGGCCGGGCTGCTGCTCGCCCTGCCCGCGGTTTGGGCGCAGTATCCGCTGCAATATCCTGCCGCATCGGAAGTCGGAAAAGACGGCACCGCGATTTTGATCGAGGATTATGCGGCGCCCCCGATGTCGAGCCAGCTGATGGGCCAGCCCTATCCGCCGCCGATCGATTATCACGGGCAACTGGCGCGCATCGTTTCCATGCGCTCGGAGCCGGCGGACGCTCCGCTTGCGTCCACGCGGTTTTTCGTCGCGGACATGAACGGCAATGTCTACATCCTGGACAAAGCCACCAAGAAATTCACTCCGTACATTACATTTACGGAAATTTTTCCCCGGTACAGCACGGATCGTCTGACCACGGGAATACAAGCAATCGCCTTCGATCCCAATTATGGGAAAAACGGCAAATTCTATACCGTGCACTCCGAAGACCCGTCCAAGCCGGGCGCCGTGATGCCCACCAACGCGCACACGTCAGGCCTGAATCTGGATGGCTACGCGCCAACTGCGGTTACGAAGCCTCCCGTCGGCGATTTCATGAACGAATCAGTGCTGGTGGAATGGACCGATACGAACATTAAAAATTCTACGTTCGAGGGAACGGCGCGGGAAATCCTGCGCGTCGGATTCAGCACCCTGATCCACCCCATGGACGACGTTGTATTCAATCCGCTGGCCAAACCCGGCAGCGCGGATTATGAGAATCTCTACGTTTCACTGGGCGACGGCGGATCGGGGGAAACCCCCGGGGCAATTCATGTCATTCCTCAGTCGCTGAACGCGCTGCCGGGGAAGATCCTTCGCATCACTCCGAACCTGGCGCTGCGCCCAAAGGACAAGCTCAGCGAGAACGGCAGATATCGCATCCCCAGCACCGGCCCTGATCCGAATCCGTTTCTTTCCGTTGCCGGAGCGAGGCCTGAAATCTTCGCATACGGATTCCGCAATCCGCACCGCATGGATTGGGATCCGGCGAGCAACCTGCTGTTGGTGAATGACATCGGCCTGCATTCCTGGGAAGAGATTAATTTCGTCACCAGGGGCGGAAATTACGGCTACGGCGAGCGCGAAGGAAACGAAATAATGATCGTCACCGGCGGCGGAAAAACCGGAACGCAGGTGCACCCACAGGTTCCGTTTCCGGAGACCGATCTGCTCACCGTGGAAGGATTGGAAAAACCGGTCGCGCCGATTTATCCGGTGGCGACCTACAGCCACCAGGAAGGCGACGCGATCGGAAGCGGCTTCGTGTATCGCGGCAAGCTGATGCCGCAGATGGTGGGCAAATATATTTTCACGGACCTGACCACGGGCCGGATTTTTTATACCGATCTGAACGAAATGATTGCGTCGCGGAGCATGCGCGGCAAGCAGGCGGCGATTCACGAAATTCAGGTGATGTACAAGAGCCCGTTCGATCAATCGGCCCAGAACCCGGTGCAGCGCCGGATGTATGACATCGTGGCCGAGACCTACGCTCACAGGGACGGCGTCGCCAATGCGGATTCTCCGAAAGGCGTGCTGCCGGGAGCGGCGGCGACCACGGGAGGCTGGCGAGGCAAGACGTTTCTGCAGGGCACGATCGATCCCTACGGCGTCCCCTACGGCGGAGGCCGCGCGGATGTACGGCTTTCATTGGGCGGCGACGGCGAGATTTATATCATGAGCAAAAGCGATGGAATGATTCGCAAGATGACGGCGGTGGTGACGCCACCGCCGGCGTTGAGCCAGATGGCGTCGCACTAACCGGACAGCGCGCGCAGATGGCATTTGCCTTCGTCGCGGAAGAGCGAAACCTTTAACACAGAGAACACAGAGTTCACAGAGAAAGAATGAGGAGGGATTTATGGATCAAAAACGCCGTGATTTCCTGTCTGTCACTGCTGCCGCTGCGACGCTAGGCGCGGCCGCGCCTTTGCTGGGGCAACCTGCGCCTCCCGCGGCTCCCGAGGCCGCGACTCCGCAGATGCCCACTCCCAGTGTTTCCGTTGCCGGGTACGATGCGCCCACGGAAATCAAGAAAATCGATCTCATCAATCTTCGTGAGTTGGAAGGCCTGGCGCAAAAAGTAATTCCCTCTGGCGGCTTCGGATACATTTCCAGCGCGGCGGGCGACGAATGGACCAGGCGCGAAAACGAAGCGGCGTACAAGCGGCTGACGATTGTTCCTCGCTATCTCAACGGCTACAAAGACGCCGACATGTCCATTACGCTGCTGGGCTCGAAAATCGCCATGCCCATTATCACCAGCGTAATGGGCGGGCACGGCATGGCGCACGTCACCGCCGAAGCAGGTACGGCGAAGGGCACCGACGCCGCGGGCACGCTGTTCGAAGTGCCCTCGCAATCCACATTGACCATGGAACAAATCGCCAAGGCCAGTCCCGGGCCGAAATGGTTTCAGCTTTACTTTCCGGATGACCCGGGCGTCGCCCGGGAATTACTGCAGCGCGCCAAAGCGGCGGGATATCTGGCCATCGTTCTCACCATCGACGGCGTCAGCAACGGCAACCGCGAGACAGACCGCCGAAACCATTTTGTGAATCCGCTCCCGCAGGGAAACTTCCCCGAACCGCGGGCCCGGGGCACGCGCCCGTTCAAACCCGATCTGGGCTGGGAAGACGTTGCCTTTATCCAGAAGGTAAGCGGGCTGCCGGTGATCCTGAAAGGCGTGCTGTCGCCGGAACTGGCTGCGATGGCCGTCGATCACGGCTGCGCCGGGATTCAGGTCTCCAACCATGGCGGACGCAACCTCGACGACACACCGGCATCAATCACGGTCCTGCCGCGAATCGTGGATGCCGTCGGCGGACGAATTACCATCCTCATTGACGGCGGCATTCGCCGCGGGCAGGACGTCTTCAAAGCTCTGGCGCTCGGGGCAAACGCCGTGGCCATTGCCCGGCCGATCATGTATGGCCTCGCGCTGGGCGGCTGGATGGGCGTGCAAACGGTCCACGAACATCTCAAAGGCGAACTCCAGTTCACCATGCGCCTGGCCGGAGCGAAAACCCTGGGAGAGATTTCCCGGCACTATTTGAATATGTGAAGAGGGCTGGTCGTAGCACCGAAAACTGCCCTTTCCTTCCCAAATTGCATGGGAGGGAAAGGCCTCTGTAAGGCCATCCCTCGACCGAACACAGCTTCGGCCAAAAATCTTCGCAACTCTATCTTCTTGTTAGTGTTAGGGGATCATTTCAGACCGGCCAATCGGCCAATTTGACCCGTTCTTCGTGTCCAAACCGTAAGCTGTAACTGATTCCCATTCGTGCCATAAAATGTCCGGGGTTTGCTGCCCCTAGCACCCCTACACTTATCTCAGAGACACCACCCTGGAACGTCACAATTTTCCGCCTCTGAGGGAGGCCTCGCCATGCTGATCCCGCTTCGCCATGAAAACATGCAGGGGCGCCGATGGCCGGTGATTACCATCGGGATCATCGCACTCAACGTTGTGATCTTCCTGGGCACCCACTGGACAATGGACCGCGAGGCCCCGGAACTGGGCGAAACAAGGGTGCACCTGATCTTGCTTGCCGCGATGCATCCGGACATGAAGGTGGAAGGGAAAACGCAGGATTTCATTGCCACGGTCCAAACGAAAAACCCGAGCCTCTGGAAGGAAGCGTCCAATCCGAGCCGCGACGTGCATGATGCCTGGGATGCCAGGGTCCGCATGTCGGCCGATGAGCATCCCGAGGCCCTGCAGGAGGAGATGGACTCACTTTCCAAGCGTTATGAAGAATTATCGGAGACCTCGCTGGTCAACAAGTACGCGTTCATCCCCGCGCATCAAACCGCGCTGAGCCTGGTGACCGCCAACTTTCTGCACGGCGGCTGGCTGCACTTGATCGGCAACATGTGGTTTCTGTGGCTTGCCGGAGCGGTTCTGGAAGACACCTGGGGCAGGATGATTTATCCCGCGTTTTATATGGTCGCTGGAATCCTTGCGCTGCAAGTACATGCCATGGCGAATTCCGGAAGTCTCACGCCGACCATCGGCGCTTCTGGGGCGATTTCGGGACTCATGGGCGCATTTCTGGTCCGTTTTCCCACGACTAAAATTGAAATGGGCTGGCTGCTGATGTACCGCTTTTACCGGTTCAAAATGGCGGCCTACTGGCTGCTCCCGCTGTGGTTGGCCTTGGAGATTTTCTACGGAACGGTATTCGGGCAGGCCTCGGGCGTGGCGCACTGGGCGCACATCGGGGGATTCGTCTTCGGCGCGGGAATTGCTTTGGCGGTGCAAAAATCCGGGCTCGAACAAATGGCGGAAAAAGGAATTCAGGACAAGATCTCGTGGGTCAGCCACCCGTTGCTGGATCAGGCTAGCGAGCAGACGGAAGCGGGACAGTTGGATGCGGCGCTCTCTACCTTAAAAAAACTTGTGCAGGAAAAACCGGATTCCATCGACGCCTACCGGATGCTTCAAAATATTTATTGGAAGAAAGACGATTTGCCCGCGCATCGCGACGCACTGGAAAAAATCGTGGGACTGGAACTGAAGGCCAACGATCCCGAGGCGGCGTTGCTTACCTTTCAGGATTTCAAGAATGCCGGGGGAGAGAAGTTGGGCGCGTCACTTTGGCTCGATCTTTGCCGGCAACTGGAAACGCAGCCAGACGCGGATCGCGCCGCCGGGGAATACAATGCCTTGGCGCTGGCCTATCCCGCGGAAAAACAGGGACTGCTGGCGCAGATGGCCGCCGGGCGCATGTATTTGAAGCGCCTCAACCGCCCCGCCGATGCGCTGCGGTGCTATCAATCGGCGCAGGCTTCGCCGGTCCCGCATTCCGACTGGCAGCCGACTATTGATCGCGGCGTCGCCGAATCGAGCAAATCGCTCGAAGCGCATGCCTCGCCCATTGCCTGACATGGAATTCCTACGGCGCTTCCGCCGGGAGACGCTTGCTGAGTTTTCCAGCTGGGACCAGGGCTGCCGCGAGCTCGCGGCCGGGGTCCGTTCTCCGCGCGGATTGATATTGGAACGAACGAGCCGAATCAAGCCGTCCGCATGACGGCAAACCCAATTCATCCCGCGAGATGCGTTGGCTGAAACGCAGCAAATCCCAGCGCCACGAAAACCGCGACTTAGAGCCGTTTACCGTTCGGATCGATCGGAGTGAACTGGAATTTAACGATTCGCGCTTCGGTCTTGCCATTATTCGTGAATGTGTGCGACGGCCCTCCATTCACGAACCAGACAAAATCCCCGGGGTGCAGCGCTTGATCCTTCGGCCCTCCGGCTCCAGCGGAAAGGGTGCCCGGGTCCAAGGCCACGATCAACTCGAAGCATTTTAGGTCTCCAATGGTCAATTTCTGACCGGCAGGTACGCGGGCCAACTGAACGAGCGTTTCGTCGGATTGAAATTCCGGCTCGCCGGCAAATTTTTCGGAAGCAGCCCCGGCCGTGGGCGTAGGGCAATTCAGCGGCTGCCCGGCCATGACGGCGGCGCAGAGGTTGCGCGGATTGCCTTGCGGCTGGATCAACTCGACAGCCACGGTGTGATACGCGGCCCCGGGATCGACGCCTGTGGAATGCACGTATCCGGTTTTCTGCAGCCGCAATTGGCCGTCAGGATTCTTTTGGTGGACGGCCGGCTTGTCCGGATATCCGACGGTGACCATCTGATCGCCGATGGCAATCGCGATGGTGTCATGGTCGTGGCTGTGCATCCGGATAGAATCTCCCGGCGCGACCTCCACTCGGAAGACTTTCACGTAATCATTCTTAAGCGAAAGATGGTGGTGAGGTTCCTGGTCCATGGTGATCATGGCCGGCGCCTGCGCAAAGAGCCCACCCGCAAGAAATAGGGTCGCGCCGCACCACAGAAATTTGGTTGATCTCATTTTTATTCCTCGGGCGATCAATCTATGCCCGATGCACGGCCAGAGTCAACGCCAAGAATCGAACTGCTTATTTTGTTGAAAATGCAGCCACTTCTGAACTTGTAACATAGAATTAACATTCCTCTCACAGGCCGTTAAGCCCGCGCCGATAGTGTCACCGAACCCAGAGAAGCACGGGAAACATTACCCGGGACGGGCTGGAGGTTTTTCTTGACGGGTTGTGTGGTCCGGAGCATGGGGGGATGCAACGAGCAATGGGGCTGCATCCGGTGGGGAAGGGATCACTGCGAAAGGGTGATCTTGTGGTAGGGACCGGAAGAATGAATGGCAATCTTTCAATTGGAATTCAGGGAGCGAAAGAAGGTTATGTCTCAAAACTTGTTGAGGAGGGATGGAATGCGAGTATTCGCAGCAGTGTTGTTGAGCTTGGGACTTGCGGCGTCGCCACTATTGGCGAAGAACGCCGGCGAGGCCGGCAAGGATGAAACGCCCGCGGCCGTTACCAGCGCCGCAGCCGCGCCGGATAAGCCGGTGGCGGTGAAGCCGGAAAGCACGCCCATCGAGAGTGAGATGCAGGAACTTCGCAGCCTGGTGGAAGAACAACGCGCCGAGCTGGAAGCGCAGCGCGCGGCACTGAAGGCGGCGGAAGGCAAGATGAAGGAACTGGAAGAAAAAATGAGCCCATCTCCCGCTCAGCCAGCCGCGGCCTCTGCACCCGCGCCGGAAACGGTTGCCTCTCCGGGAATCGGTCCGGCGAACGCATCGAAGGTGACACCGGCTGAGGCGAAATCCGCCGCACCAACCGCCCAGACCGACACTAATGGCACTGACCAACCAACCTCCTGGAAATTTAAGGGTGTGACCTTCACGCCGGGCGGGTTTTTCGCGGCAGAGTCGGTGTGGCGGCAGCGCGCACTGAGCGCGGACGTCAACACCCCCTTCACCTCGACTCCACTGCCAGGGAGCTCGCAATACAACGTGGGAGAATTCAACGCCAGCGGCCGCCAGTCGCGAATCGCCATGCTGGTCCAGGGAGCGGCCCACAACGTCAAGCTCGGCGGGTACTATGAGGCTGACTTCCTTTCGGCCGGGACAACGTCGAACGACAACCAGAGCAACAGCTACACCCTGCGTCAGCGGCAATTCTGGGGGCAGGCCGCATTCAGTAGCGGCTTTACACTCACCGGCGGCCAGATGTGGTCACTGGTCACGCAAACGGCGAAAGGTCTCGACAACCGCACCGAAATTCTGCCGGAAACCATCGACGCACAGTACTCGGTCGGCTTCAGCTGGGCCCGCCAATACGGAGTGCGGTTTGTTCAGAACTTCAATAACAAAGTGTGGCTGGGCTTCTCGGTCGAAGAACCTCAGACAACATTCAAGGTTGGGGGCACGACCGCGCCGTTTATCGTGGGCGCGGCCGGCAACGGCGGCGGCCTCTACAATCCGACCGCGAACTACTCCTTCAGCATGACGCCAGACTTTGTAGTCAAGGCTGCATTCGAACCCGGATTTGGCCATTACGAGGTCTTCGGTCTGGCGAGCACATTCCGGGACCGCATTTTCCCGACGGGAGTAGCGCCATCCAACTCTAAAACTTTTGGAGGCGGCGGCGGCGCCAATGCCTGGTTCCCGTTTGACAAAGGCAAAGTTAATTTTGGTCTTCACGCCCTGGTCGGAGATGGCGTCGGCCGTTACGGGAGCGCCGGTGCGGCTCCAGACGCAACTCTGCGGCCCGATGGAACTCTCGCTCCGATCCGCAGCTATCAGGGTTTGGCTACGCTGGCGATCCACGACAAGAAGTGGGATGTTTATTTCCACGCTGGCGAGGAATACGCGGCTCGGACTCAGTTCATTTCCGGTACGCCGACAGTGCTCATCCCGAACGAAGGCTACGGCGCTATCGGCTTCAACAACGCCGGTTGCTGGACGGAACCTGGGCCCGGCTCCGGCGGATATGCACCCGGTTCGCTGTCCAATTGCAGCGGCAACATTAAGGATGTCATCGAAGGCACCGCCGGGCTTTGGTACAGCTTCTACACGGGCCCGTACGGAACATTTAAAATGGGGCTGCAGTACTCCTACGTAAAGCTCAACACATGGACTGGTCTTGGCTCCACTGGTGTGTGCACATCGAGTACGAATCCGAATTGCACTCCCAGCGGGAACGAAAATATGGTGTTCACTTCGCTTCGTTACTACATCCCATAACGTCCCTCTACAGTCGGGGAGGCGTTTTTCTCGCCTCCCCGCAGCTTTTCCCCCTTCAGATCATCCCACCTTATAGAGAGTGAGATTTCTCACCTCCAGTGCCGCCCGCCCCGGTTACCCGGGCGTCTGGCCGCTTGTGGCCAAACCTCGCCCGCGCGACAATTTGCGTGAGCTGAGTTCGCGCGCCGCGGGGACGAGTAGAGAGGAAGTCACGAGCATGAAGTTCACAAACAGGAAGCATTGTTGGGTCATCCTGATCGCCGTGCTCGCTGCCGGGTCGACCCCCGCGATGGCAGCCACCACGGTTCCCACTGGAACGATTCTGCCTGTCCGTCTGGATTCGACAATTTCCTCAGCGAAGAGCAAACCCCGCGACAAAATTTCGGCAACGGTGATGCAGAACGTTCCGCTCCAATCAGGCGCGGAGATACATCGCGGCGCGAAACTAGCGGGCGAAGTGGTCGGTGTAACTCGGGCTACCGCCACCCAAGGCGGCCAAGTCGCGCTGCGATGGAAAACAATCACTCTGGACGACAAAATTGCCCCGATTCAAACGAATCTACGCGCTGTGGCGACAATGATGGAAGTCGAACAGGCAGGCATTCCCCCGATGGGCCCCGACCGGGGCACGCCGCCGTCGGACTATGCCACCGAGCAGGTCGGCGGTGAAACTGTCTATCGGACCGGTGGCGTCGTTGCGTCCGGCGCACGGATAGTAGGCAAGCAGGTCGCGAATGGAATTCTCGCCCCTCCAAGTCCGAATTCCGATCGCGGATGCCGCGGGCAAGTGGACGGCGAAGCAGTGCCGGCGGCGTTTTGGGTCTTCTCCTCTGACGCGTGCGGCTCGTACGGAACCGACGAAATCAGAATCGTGCACGCAGGGCGAACCGATCCAAAGGGGGAAATCGTGCTGGCTGCGACTCGCGGCGAAGTCAAACTGCGGTCGGGGGGCGGCATGTTGCTCCGGGTGGAATAGCAGTAAGAATCGATCGTAACTAAGCCCAGAGACGTCACATGCAGTAATCCACGGTAAAGAGGGTGGCCCACGCCCTGGCTGGAAATCGCGCCTTTACGATCAGAAGACACAACCTGGGGAAGGCAGTTGTGGCAAATGCAAGTTTGCTTCCGCTAGGGGACTCTTCGCAACCCTACAGCGCGCCGAAATGGGGCACGGCAAGCACCACGCAAGTCATGGTCACCAGTCACAATTTACGCGGCGTCCGGATCGTAATTCAGGTTCGGGCTGAGCCAGCGCTCAGCAGTGCGCAAATCGAGGCCCTTGCGGCGGGCGTAATCCTCGACCTGGTCGCGATCGATTTTTCCGACGGCGAAATATTTCGATTCGGGATGCGAAAAATAAAATCCGCTCACCGACGCGGCCGGTTGCATGGCGAAATTTTCCGTCAGCGTGATGCCCGTGTTTTTTTCCGCGCACAGCAGATCGAAGAGCAGGCGCTTTTCCGTGTGATCCGGCAGCGCGGGATATCCCGGCGCGGGGCGTATGCCGCGGTAGCGCTCGCGGACCAGGTCCGCATGGCTCAGATTTTCATCCCGGCCGTAGCCCCACTCGATGCGCGCGCGCTGATGCATCAGTTCGGCGAGGGCTTCCGCCAGGCGATCCGCCAGCGCCTTGGACATCAGCGCATTGTAGTCGTCGTTATCTTTCTCGAATTTCGCGACCAGCGATTCGATGCGAAGCCCGGCGGTGACGGCGAACGCGCCGAGATAATCCATTCGGCCGGTTTCGCGCGGCGCGATGAAATCGGCAACGGCATAGCTGGGTTCTTTGTTCTCGCGCGCCTGTTGCTGTCGAAGAGTGTGGATTGTGGTGAGCAGGTGGCGTGACTCGTCCGCGTAGACTTCGATGTCTTCCTGGACGCTGCTCGCCGGGAAAAATCCGATCACGGCTCGCGCCTCCAGCAATTTTTCGCGCACGATGCGTTCGAGAAGTTTCTGGGCGTCGTCGAACAACTCCTTCGCCTTGGGCCCCACGTTTTCCTGCTCGAAAATCTTCGGATAAATTCCGCGCAACTCCCAGGCATGAAAAAATGGCGTCCAATCGATGTACGGAACGATTTCCTCGAGCGGCACGGGATTGTAGACGCGCGTGCCCAGAAACGACGGGCGCGGCGGCTCGTAGGCGGACCAATCGTAAACGGGCTTTTTTCCGCGCGCCTCGGCCAGCGAAAGCAGCGGCTGCGCCTTGCGCGACAGATGTTTTTCCCGCGCCCGGTCCTGTTCTCCCCGGTTTTCCTCCAGGAAATTATTTTTCAACTCCGCGCTCACCAGGCTGCTCATCACGCCCACGGCGCGCGACGCGTCCTGCACGTGCACGACGCCGACGCGATAGGCAGGCGCGATTTTCACGGCCGTGTGCGTGCGGCTGGTGGTGGCGCCGCCGATCAGCAGCGGCACGCGGAACTCCTGGCGCTCCATTTCCTTCGCCACGTGCACCATTTCTTCAAGCGAAGGCGTGATCAGCCCGCTCAGGCCGATCAGGTCGGCGTTGGTTTCCCGCGCCGTCTGCAAAATCTTTTCAGCGGGCACCATCACGCCCAGATCGATCACGTCGTAGTTGTTGCAGCCGAGCACCACGCCCACGATATTCTTTCCGATGTCGTGGACGTCGCCCTTCACCGTGGCCATGACGATGCGTCCCTTGACGAACGAGCCGCCGCCGGCCTGCTTTTCCGCTTCCAGGTACGGCTGCAGGTAGGCCACCGCCTTTTTCATCACGCGCGCGCTCTTCACCACCTGCGGCAGAAACATCCGCCCGGAGCCGAACAGATCGCCGACCACGTTCATCGCGCTCATCATCGGGCCTTCGATCACCGCGAGCGGCTTGCCGTATTTTTGGCGCGCCTCTTCCGTATCTTCCTCGATGTAGTCCGCGATGCCCTTCACCAATGCGTGCGTGAGGCGCTCCTCGATCGTGCCCGCGCGCCACAAATCTTCCTCGGCCGGGCCTTTTTCCCTGGCCTTCACGGTTTCGGTGAATGCCAGCAGGCGCTCGGTCGAGTCCGGCCGCCGGTTCAGCAAGACGTCTTCGACAAGAGTCAGCAAATCTTTCGGAATCTCTTCGTAAATCGCGAGTTGTCCCGCGTTCACGATGGCCATGTCCAGGCCGGCCTGAATTGCACGAAACAAAAACGCGGAGTGCATGGCCTCTCGCACCACGTTTTGCCCGCGGAAGGAGAAGGAAATGTTGCTTACGCCGCCACTGACCTTCACGCCGGGAAGCGTCGCCTTGATCAGCCGCGCGGCCTCGATGAAATCGACGGCGTAATTGTTGTGCTCCTCGATTCCGGTCGCCACGGTCAGAATGTTCGGATCGAAAATAATTTCTTCCGGAGCGACGCCGGCTTCCTCCGTGAGAATTTTGTACGACCGCCGGCAGACTTCGATTTTGCGAGCGAGCGAATCCGCCTGGCCTTTTTCGTCAAAGGCCATGACCACCATGGCCGCGCCGTAGCGCCGGATCAGCCGCGCGCGCTCGCGAAAGGCGTCTTCGCCTTCCTTCAAACTGACGGAATTGACGATGCCGCGGCCCTGGATGCATTTCAGCCCCGCTTCGATCACTTTCCAGTTCGAGCTGTCGATCATGATCGGCACGCGGGCGATGTCCGGCTCGGCGGCGATGTGGTGCAGGAACGTGGTCATGGCGTGCTCGGAATCGAGCATGGCTTCGTCCATGTTGATGTCGATGATTTGCGCGCCGTTTTCGACCTGCTGACGGGCCACGGCCAGCGCCTCTTCGTACTGCCCGGCGAGAATCAGCTTGGAAAACTTCGGCGACCCGGTGACGTTGGTGCGTTCGCCGATGTTGACGAAGCGCGAGTCCGGACGCAGCACGAGCGGCTCCAGGCCGCTGAACCGCGTGTAGCGTTCGGGCTTCGATAAGACGTGCGGCGCAAGGCCGCGCACGGCGTCGGCAATCGCGCGAATGTGCGCGGGCGTGGTGCCGCAACAGCCGCCTGCAATGTTCAGCCAGCCGTTGGATGCGAAGTCGCGCAAATCGGCGGCCATGCGTTCCGGCGTCTCGTCGAATCCGCCGAATGCATTCGGAAGCCCCGCGTTCGGATGGCAGCTGATAGGAATCGGCGCAAGGCGTGACAGCTCTTCGACGTAGGGCCGCATCTGTTTCGCGCCGAGAGCGCAGTTGATGCCCACGCTCAGCAGATCCGCGTGCGAAACGGAAATCCAAAACGCTTCGACCGTCTGGCCGGAAAGCGTGCGCCCGCTCTGGTCGACGATGGTGACCGAGAGCATGATAGGGACGCGCTGCCCGGAGGACTGGAAATATTCGTCGATGGCGAACAGCGCGGCTTTGGCGTTGAGCGTGTCGAAAACGGTTTCGACCAGCAGGAGATCGGCGCCGCCTTCCACCAGGCCCTTCGCCTGTTCGTAATAAACGTCGCGCAATTTGTCGAACGTGACGCCGCGCGAAGCGGGGCTGCTGACGTCCTGCGACATCGACGCGGTCCGGTTGGTCGGCCCCATCGATCCGGCGACCAGGCGATGCGCGCCGGGGTGCGCGGCTTCAAATTCGTCGGCGACTTGCCGCGCGATTTTCGCGCCCGTGAAATTCATTTCATGAATGTGATGTTCGAGGCCGTAATCGAGCGCGGATATCGCGTTGGAGTTGAACGTGTTGGTCTTGATGATGTCCGCGCCGGCCTCGAGATACGCGCGTTGCACGGCCTGCACGATGTGCGGCTGCGTGATGTTCAGAATATCGAAATTGCCGCGCAGGTCCTTCGGGTGCTTCGCGAATTGCTCGCCGCGAAATGTGGCCTCGTCCAACTGCTGCGCCTGGAGCATTGTGCCCATGGCGCCGTCCAGAATGACGATCCTCTCCCTAAGGAGATTCTTCAACGCGGCGATTCGTGAGGCTCTGGGGTCCAAGGGCAGTTTCCTCTGCGCGCCGTGCGGGTCGGGAACCGGGCAAACCGCATCGACGCTCGCCTTACGGCTCAAAAGTTGATTCCAAATTTTCTCCCACGTAGTTTACCGGAGGGAGGGCGTTTTGACCGTACCTACATTCTCGCATCCCGGCTTGAACCGGGCAAATCGCGCATTTCTCGTTCCATTGACCTCTCGCAAGGATTTGGAGTACAGTTCAGTACATGAGAGCGAGGGCCTCACTCATAATCAGCGTGATTTCCCTGGCGATCTGCGTCGTGTGCCCCCTGCTCGATATGTTTGATCAATGGGATCATGTCTTGCAAACCGGGCACGATACGGAGTACCCGCTGGTTGTCCTGGCCCTTTGCATTGGGGCGGCCTTTGTGCTGGCACGACTCATCATTACACTTTCCTCCCAGCCCTTGGTGTCAAAGATCCGTTTCGCCCTTCAATATGCGCTGAACGCCGCGCTTGGTCTGACCCCTTCCGCAACGTTGATTCCCGCTCAGGGAAGTCCTCCGCTTAGCCTGCGTATCTAGAACTGCGCCCAAAATTCTAAAGCAACGTCTTTTATAGGGTCTGGCCGCCGTCCGTTCACATGGGGATGACAAATCGGCGTCAGGCGATTGATGGAAATCCATATTTTTAAAAGTGCTGGGGAAAATCATGGAAAACGCATTCCATAGTGCGGAGCCGAACCACGATGTTGCGGTTCGTTGCCGGGGCCTGACCAAAACATACGGAGCGGGTGATGCAAGCGTGATGGCTCTGCAAGGGATCGACCTCGACGTGCGGTGCGGCGAACTGCTTATGGTAGTTGGCCCGTCCGGTTGCGGAAAGACTACTCTTCTTTCGGTCATCGCGGGAATTCTGGACCAGGATTCCGGCCAATGCGATGTACTCGGGCGAAATTTCCATACCATGGGGCAAATGGAGCGGGCACGCTTTCGCGGCCAGTCGATCGGTTTTGTATTCCAGCTCTTCAACCTGCTGCCGGCGTTAAACGCGGTTGAAAATGTTTCCGTTCCGCTACTGATTAACGGCATGCCGCGCCATGGCGCCGAAAGCCGCGCGGAAGAAATGCTGGAGGCAGTTCGTCTCGGCTCGCGACTGGACGCGCTTCCGGGAAAGCTGAGCGGAGGCCAGCAGCAACGTGTGGCAATCGCACGAGCCCTGGTGCATGAACCGAAGCTGATCGTTTGCGATGAGCCGACAAGCAATCTCGATCACGTGACCGGCCGCGAGATGATGGAACTATTGCGGAACGTTGCCAGAAGTCCGGACCGTGCGCTCATCGTCGTGACTCACGATCCGCGCATTTTCGAATTTGCCGACCGCATCGCCCGCATGGACGACGGAAAAATCATCGAGATCATCGATGGCAACCATAAGGAGCGTCCGCAATGATTCGCAAGTATGTTCTCGTTTTGCTCGCGATTGCCGGCATTTGCGTCACCGTCGCCATGGTCCTCAGAGATAACCGTGCCGCCTCGACCGCGCAAGCCTCCGTCCCGCAGGCCAATCCGCCATTCGCTTCATACATTTTCGGGCCGGGGATCGTCGAGGCCAGCACCGAAAACATTGCCGTCGGCACGCCGGTCCCCGGCCTGGTGACGGCCGTCTATGTGAAATGGGGAGACCTGGTGAAGCGCGGAGCCCCCCTGTTCAATGTCGATTCTCGCGATCTGCAGGCGCAACTCCTTCCGGCGAACGCCAAAGTCAGTGAGATGCAAGCCCAGATCGCGCCGGCGGACGCCAAAGTGAAGGAGATGGAAGCACTCCTGGCGAAAGCAGAGTACCGGCTAAAAGTGGGAGGGAACCTGGAGCCCGGAGTGTCAATCACCGCCGAGGAAATGGCCAACAGGAAATTCGACGTAGGGATTGGTCAAGCGAACCTGGATTCAGCCAAAACTCAGGTGGAGCAGGTCAACGCTCAGATTGCGTCGGCCAAAGCCCAGGTCGAGCAGATCAAGCGCGAGGTGGAACTCCGGACGATTCGCGCTCCCATTTCAGGCCGAGTGCTTCAAATGAAAACTCGCTTGGGCGAATTCGCCCAAAGTGGGGCTCTTAGCACGCCATTGATGCTGCTGGGGGATGACACCCGGTTGCACGTGCGCGTCGACATTGATGAGAACGATGCCTGGAGATTCCAACCCTGCGCGCCGGCATTGGCTTCGGTGCGCGGTAACTCGCAGATAAAAACTGCGCTGCAGTACGTGCGGACCGACCCCGATATCATCCCCAAAGTGACACTTACCGGCGATACCACACAGCGCACGGATACGCGGGTCTTACAGGTGATTTATAGCTTCGACCCTGCCTCACTGTCTCTCTATGTCGGCCAGTTGATGGACGTGTTTATCGAAGCGGCTCCCGCTGGCGGAACGGCTACGAGTCCGCAACACGGGGCAGAACCGTGTGGCGATGCATCAACCGGAAAACGCATGGCGCACCCAGTCCACGCGAGGAGACCTTAGCATGCTGCGAGTTGCGGTAAAGATGCTTCTGGGAGACCGCGCGAAGTATGTGGGATTGCTCATCGGCATAGCCTTCACTTCGTTCCTGGTCACGTTCGCCGGTTCTTATTTGTGCGGCTTTTTGACGCGAGGTTTTGCGCTCATCGCCGAAAATCCCGCCGCGGACGTATGGGTGATGGACCCGGCGGTGGAGTCCACCCAGCTGACGACGAATATCCCCGATTCGGCGGTGTCTCGCGTCCGCAGTGTTGACGGCGTAGCGTCCGGCGTGCCATTGACACTGGCCACGGCGGATGCACGCTTTCCTAACGGAAGATTTCAGTCATTTCAATTAATCGGCGTGGATGACGCCACGTTAATTGGGCTTCCTCCGCTTCGGGACGGCGTTTCCTCTACGGTGCTGAGGACCCCGGACGCGGTCGTAGTCGACCCGGGCGGCACCGATGGAAAACTCGAAACTCCTGTCTCGGCGGCCGATCAATGGCCCAACGGACAAACGCACCTCAATGTACCCACACGCGAGTTGGCCGCAGGGGACCAGCTACTCGTAAATGACCAGAACATTGTCGTCAGGGCGCGCGCGAAGGCCCTGCCTCGCTATCCGCCGCAGCCTCTGATGTACACCACGCTCTCGAATGCGTCACGCATACTACTTCCGGAGCGCCACAAGATGACGTTTATGCTGGTCAAGGCTGCGCCTGGTGTTTCGCCGCGGGGACTGGCTGCGCGCATCGAAGCACAAACCGGTCTGAGAGCGCGGTCCTCGGACGATTTCAAGGCGGACACGGTCTCATGGCTGCTAATCAACTCGGAAGACGTCGGCGACATGGCTTCGATGGTTTCTATCGCCATGCTGGTGGGATTCGGTGTCACGGGAGTCATGCTGTACATGTTCACGACAGACAGCTTGAGGCAGTATGCCGTGCTCAAGGCCATGGGCGCGAATTCCCGGCTGCTGCTGACCATGATTTTTGTGCAGTCAGGACTGTGCGCGCTTCTGGGCACGGGGCTTGGCCTCGGGTTGTGCGCCATCGTTGGTCAGATTGCAATCGTGGAATTTGACTATCCGTTTCGCATGATGTGGTTCACGCCGGTGTTTGGGAGCTTGATGGTCTTATTGGTCAGCGCCGCGGCCGCAGCGATCAGCGCCCGCCCGGTGCTGAAGCTTGAGCCTGGGGTGGTATTTGCCGGACGTTAGCTTTGGCATGAAAGCGCGATCTACGGGGAGAAATTCGGTGACCTCCATCGTGAAAAGAATTGTTCCTATTGCCGTGATTTGCATGCTGTCAGGGTGTGCTGCACAGCGATACGCGCCGGCTCCGATCGATGCGAGCAAAACAGCCTCCCAGTTTGAATCGCGGAGTCTGGCCGATCCGGGCCTGCGGTCATTTGAGGAAAATAATCTGGGCCATACGGCTCCCCCCTGGCCACCGAAGAGTTGGGACCTGCAAACACTTTCGCTTGCTGCTTTGTATTTCAATCCCACGCTGGATCTGGCTCGGGCGCGGCTCGCCACCGCCAAGGCCGGCATAGTGACCGCCAGTGCCCGCCCCAACCCAACGTTTGATATCGTGCCCGGCGTCCCGGCTCCCTTTTTGCTGACCCAAGATCTTTTGTTTCTGGTCGAGACCGCGGGCAAACGAGGGCAGCGCGTTCAAATCGCCCGGAACCTGGATCAAGCGGCGCAATTTGATCTTGCCGATTCCGCATGGAATGTCGTAATGGCCGTGCGGCTCGCACTGCTGAATTATCTGGTTGCCTCGCGAAATTTAGAATTGCTGCAATCGGAAGAGAAGATTCGCGAGGATCGAGTCGCTATCCTGGATCAAGTATTATCGGCCGGAGAAATAACAAAGCTGGATGTGGACCTTGCGCGCATTGAGGCCTCAAAAACACAAGTGGCGGCGCGAGGGGCCGAGGGCCAGGCCGCCGACGCCCGGGCCGCACTGGCGGCCGCCATTGGCGTTCCCGTTAATGGGCTCGATAGAGCAGAATTATCCTGGCCTGAAATGGACACGCCACCACCTCCCGAATCGCTTTCGGTGGATCAAGTCCGGCGGGACGCCGTGCTCAATCGACTGGATATTCGCCGTTCCCTGGCTCAATATGCGGCCGCTGAAGCGGCCTTGCACTCGGAAATTGCCAAGCAATATCCAAATTTCAACATCGGACCGGGGTACACCTATGAGGAAAAAAACAATTTCTTTACCGTAGGATTCTCGGCCTCGCTGCCCGTCTTCAATCGAAATCAGGGGCCCATCGCCGAGGCCGAAGGCCGCCGCGAGGAAGCGGCAGCTGCGTTCCTGCAAACTCAGACCCAAGTGATCGCCAAAAGCGAACGCGCGTTCGGCGTCTACACCGCGGCGGTGAAGGAAGTTGCGGAGGCTCAATTGCTTTATCAATTCCAGGAAACTCAAGAGCAAATAATCGCGCAATCCATTCGGGCGGGCGCGGATTCCCGGCTGAGTTTGGATGGGGTCCAGATTCAACTCTCGATTTTGGCCAAGGCGCGACTGGATGCCCTAGGCCGTGCGCAGCGAGCACTGGGAGATCTAGAAGACGCAGTGCAGCAGCCACTGGATCACGACGGTGTGTTTCCGGTCCGGCCCGAATCTCCAGCTTTGGGCAAGCTCTCGGCAGGGTCCAGCCGGTGAAACATCAGGCTGGGCTTGCTTATGAAACGCCAACGTCGAAGGTCCCGGCTATGAGAACAAATCGAGAATTTCCTCGTACCGCTTGAACGGAGGAATCAGGTATGCGCCTGCGATGCCTGAACTGCGCGCTCCCCGGGCCCAATCGAGCAGGCGCCGCGCCAGGGCGAAGCCGTGATCTCGCGCCGAGCCTCCGGCCATTTCCAACTGCTTCAGCAGCGCGTCCGGAATCACGATGCCCGGCACTTCGTTGTGCAGGCGCAACGCCTGCTTGTAACTGCTCAGCGGCCACAGGCCCACGAGGATGGGGATCGGCGATTTCCCGCCCATGCGCTTCAGAAACTCCTCCCAGTGATCCGGATCGAAAATGGGTTGGGTCATGGCGAAATGCGCCCCGGCTTCCACTTTCGCCTGAAACCTGCGGATCTCCGCGTCCAGATCCTCGGCCAGGGGATTCACGGCGACGCCGATGGTGAAATTGGTTGCGCCGCCCAGATTTTTTCCGGCCCAGTCGGTGCCCTGATTGAGGCGGGCCATGACCTTCACCAGGCCAATGGAATCGACTTCGTAGACGCCGAACGATTCGGGATAACTGCCGAGCGACGGCGGGTCGCCGGTGACGGCCAGGACGTTGCGCACGCCGCCCACCGTCCAGGCGCCCAGAAGCATGGCCTGCAAACCGATCAGATTGGCGTCGCGCGTGGTGAGATGCGGGATGGTTTCGATGCCGCGCGCCTCGAGTGCTCCGGAAAGCGAAAGAGCATCCATGCCTACACGCGCCAGCGCGCCGCTATTGACGTCAATCGCGTCGACTTGTCCGGAAGCCATGACGTTGCGCACCTGTTCAAGCACGCGATCGATGGAAGTGCCCTTGGGCGGATCGATTTCCACGGAGATCACAAATTTCTGCGCTTGTATTTTTCGCCACAGCGCGCTTTCCGGTTCGCGCGCCGCAACGGGATGCGCCTCTGGTGCGGCTTCCACGGCTGCCGCCACTCGGGCGCCGTGCATAGGTTGTTTGCCCTGGACCGCGCGAACCATCGCGCGAATGTGTTCGGGAGAGGTGCCGCAGCATCCGCCCAGAATGCGCGCGCCCAGGACCACGGCTTCGCGAGCGAACAGGTCGAAGTATTCAGGCGAAGATTTCGGGTAAACAATGCGATCGCCCACGCGCTGCGGGAAACCCACGTTGGGCATGGCGCTCATCGGAAATGAGTCGGCCACTTCGCTCAATTCCTGCAGGAGGCGCAAGTGGTCCTGCGGTCCCACCGAACAATTTGCGCCGATGGCCTGGATGCCGCGATTTCGCAAAAGCTTCCAGGCGTCGCGCGGGCGCGTGCCGCCGAAGGTGGTTCCTTCTTCGGAGTACGTGAGCTCGGCGACGATCGGAAGCTGGGAAAACCCGCGGATCGCTTCGATGGCCGCGATCAATTCGCCGGAATCCCCGAAAGTTTCCAGGACAAAGAAATCCACGCCGCGTTCCTCGAGAGCCTCGGCCTGCTCGCGGAAAATTTCGCGGACCTCGACGGCGGGAATCTCGCGGACCTGGCGCACCACGCCGAGCGGACCGATGGATCCGGCGATCAGGACATCGTGCTTGGCGGCTTCGCGGGCCTCGCGGGCGATCTTCACGCCGCGGTGATTGAATTCGACGACGCGGTCTTCCAGGCCGAACGGGGCGAGTTTGTTGCGGTTGGCGCCGAAGGTGTTGGTTTCGATGACGTGCGCGCCCGCTTCCAGGTAAGACATATGGATGCGGAAAACTTCCTCGGCGCGCGTGGCGTTCAGTTCGTCGACGCAGCGCTGCGGCCCGAGGGTTTCGTACAGCAGCGACCCCATGGCCCCATCGGCGATGAGCACCCGGTCGCGAAGCCTCTGTTCAAATTCTTCGATTTTCATGGACGGTCACGCACTCCCGCAATTCCCGGCAAAACGGAAGCAATCAGTATACATCGAGGTAGGACAGGCTTTAGCCTGTCGGGGTTCGCTCGCGGGTTTCCCCTCGTAGTCCGGGCACAAAACCGACAGGCTGAAGTCTGTCCTACCTGTGGTCGGAAAAGTCACGAATGACGGGCGATGAACAGCATCAGGGCAAAGACGATAATCGGAATCAGCGCCAGCGCGACGTAAAAAAGGACTCGCCGCCAGATGGGCGAGCGCCTTTGCTTCCACTGGCTCAATTCCGCGCGGTCGGCGACGCCCACTTTTTCCGGATGCCGCAGATCCGTGGCGAATTCGTGAGCGTTCGGATAGCGCTTGGCTGGTTCGCGCTCCAGCGCGCGGTAAATAATTTCCTGCAGTTCGGGAGAAATCGTCGGATCGACTTCGCGCGGCGGGATGGGATGGTTCAGCAGCCGCTCGTTCATGATGACGAAGGGATTCGGTCCGGTAAACGGCACCTTCCCGGTGAGCATTTCGTAGAACATCACGCCGAGCGAATATACGTCGCTGCGCGCATCTCCGCGTTTGCCCTTCACCTGCTCGGGAGAAATGTAATCGGGCGTGCCCATGGCCTGAGTCAATTTGGCGAAGGTGAGGCGGCGCGATCCGGCGTTGGCGGCGATGCCAAAGTCGATCAGTTTGATGTTGTCGTCCTTATCGACCATGATGTTTTCGGGCTTCAGGTCGCGGTGCACCACGCCCTGGCTGTGGACGTAATCGAGGGCGTCGCAGAGGCCGAGGGTGATGCGGATGGCGCGCTCGGGAGGAAATTTCTTTTGCTCGTTCAGAATCTGGCGAAGCAGGCGGCCATCCACCCATTCCATCACCATGTAGCGCCGGCTGCGATCTTCGTCCTGGAGAACTTTCACGACGCCGGGGTGATCCAGCTTCTTGCCGATTTCTTCCTCGCGGTTAAACCGGTCGAACAAAACCGGATCGGCTTCCATCTCCTGATGCGGGACTTTGATGGCGACGGAACGTCCGTCTTTCAGATCGGTGCCGCGAAAAATAGAGGCCATGCCGCTTCTAGCCGCCAGGGCATCAATGCGGTAATGGTCGAGTTGGTCTCCAACGTGGGGTTCACTCATTGAGGAGCGGGGTCACAGTACGGGATCAGGTTCAGCAAGCGGGTCAGTATAACTTATACGGGCGCCCGCGGTACATGCCCATGCGCTCGACGTCGCGGATGCGCACCAGTTGAACGCTGATATTATCGTTGCCGCCCCGGTCATTCGCAAGCGCGACCAATTTTTCCGCCGCAACATGCAGGTCCTGCCCGTGCCCGCATAGCGCGGCCATTTCCGAAGCAGTCACCGCGCCATGCAAGCCGTCGCAACACAACAGAAGAACGTCCTCGGCAAAAATCTGATGATCGTTGGTCTCCACATTCGCAATCATCTCGGTCCCCAGCGAGCGGCTGAGAATATGGCGCGTCGAACCTTCATCCGCCTCCTGCGAGGAGACCAGGCCCAGGCGAATCTGTTCGTTGGCGACGGTATGATCGCGCGTGATCTGCACGGCCTGGCCGTTGCGGATCAAGTAGCAGCGTGAATCGCCAACGTGAGCGACCGTGACGCGGTCGAAGCGCAAGGCGCAAGCCACCAGCGTGGTGGCCATGCCCGTCGCAGCACTGCCGCCATCGTGGGCCGCGTTCAGAACGGCCGCATTGGCCTGTTGAACCAAACGGGGCAGCAACGCGGCGTGTGCCTCTCCATCCCTGGCCTGCTCGAAGCCCGCCATCATGCTTTCCACGGCGGCCCGCGACGCCACTTCTCCCTGTTCGTGCCCGCCTACTCCATCCGCCAGGACAAACAGCCAGCCATGCGTGCGCGTCCGCGCGGGAGTCGCAGGGGCCACGTGGCCGTGATAATCCTCATTGTGTTCGCGAACTCGTCCGACGTCTGTTCGCTCGGCAAACTCTAGTTCCAGCATAGAAAGATGAGACGATGTCTCATTGAAGCGCGGCGGCGGGATGCGGGGACGAAAACTATCCTCGACATCCAACTGGCTCACTGCCAATCCAGACACAGAAATTCGGACAGGCAAAATTGCCTGTCCGAATTTCCGAGCTAGCTGCGCTATTCCCATATCTTACCACCTACTGCCTTCCGCGTTAGCTGCGGCTGGCGACCAGCGTGGAGCGTCCAGTAGCCTTGCTGGCGCGGAGAAAGTAAATCCCTCCGTAAATCGCCCAAACCAGCGCGATTCCCAAGGCGAGCAGTGGCTCTTTCGCCGTCCCGTAACCCATGAACGGCCCGATTAAGTAGAACGCCATGCATCCTAAATTCGCCACTAATCCGAATACGGGAATCAGGAGATGGCGCACGACTTTGAAATTGGGGTGATTGTGGTAAGCAACCAGGCAGATGACGCAACTCAGGCCGTAGAGAAGGAACGTGCCGAAGTTGGAGGCCAGGGTTACGGTGAGCAAAGAATTAGGCAGTGCCGCCATCTTATCGTGAGTGG
Organism: Terriglobia bacterium; assembly: GCA_963779275.1. Taxonomy (GTDB): domain Bacteria; phylum Acidobacteriota; class Terriglobia; order Acidiferrales; family UBA7541; genus Palsa-360. The sequence goes on along the minus strand of CAVZXL010000005.1, from coordinate 588,372 downwards.
TATACCCAAAACTCGAGAAGATGTTGTGGGGCAAGGCCTGGATGGTGGCATCCTGCGGAGCTCCAGCGTCGCCGAAGGCCATGGTTACACCGATGCATCCGATGACCGCTGAAATGATGGCCAGCGTCCAGATGGCGCGGTGCGGGCTGAGGTTCTTGGCATGCAGCATGCCGAAGTGTTCCGGCACCTCGTTGTCCTTGCCCATGGCATAGGTGACGCGCGCGCCGGTGTTGATGCAGGACAGGGTCGTGCCGATCAAGGCGAGAAATACAGTTACCGCCTCAGCCAGCATGAACGCCCGGCCATGTCCCTGGCCGAAGACGGCGTCGCCGACCATGATCATCATGTCGCCGATTGGCGCCGCCGAGCCAGCCGCGCTTTGCATGGTGTAACCGCTATTTAAGAAGTAACTGGCGCAGAAATACTCAATCAGGTAGCAGAAGGCTCCCTGGATGAGCAGCGAAAGAATGACCGCGATGGGGATATCACGTTTCGCGTTCTTCGCTTCACCGCCCATGGCTGTCACCGATTCAAATCCGACAAGGATCAAGATCGCGACGGTCGCCTGCACAAAAACCCATCCCCACTTGTGCGGGGCAATGACGGATTTTGCATCGGGATGAGTCAAAAAACCGCCGTTGGAATCGTAATAGGGGTAGTCGATGTGGTACGGCACGGGTTTTCCGCTGGCGTCGAGCTTGGGCTGCGGAACCATATTGGCATCCCGGGTGATCACATCGGTTGCCGTTCCGTTCACCATCTGGCTGGTCGTGGCAAATTCATAGGAATACGCTTCGCCGCTGGTCGAATCGAACTGGAAAGCAACGCTTCCGGGCGGATGGTTCATGCGATAGCCCAGCGCCATGACGGAGAACACCAGCAACGCGGAAATCTGAATGACGTTGATCGCGATGCTGACGCCGGTCGAGCCGTTGACCCCGCGGTGCGCGATGTAGGCCACACCGAAGGAGAACACCACGGCCACCAAGCCCATAAACACCGGGCCGGGATTCGACGAGCTCATCGTGTTCGGCCATAATGTGCCGACCACGTATCCGACGAAGATGCCCGTGACGCCCACCATCACACCGGGGTATATCCAGTAATACAGGTGCGAGCCCCAGCCGACAATGAATTTCGAGAGCCGGGCGTACTTCCAGGCCTTTTCGTGGTTCAGGAACGACTGCTCCGCGAAATAATAAGAACTGCCGGTCCCCGGATACAACTTCGCCAATTCGGCATAACAAACCGCCGTGGCCAGACAAAGCAGCAGGGCGACTACGATGCCCAGCCACATCGCCGGGCCCGTCGCGCCGGTTGTCGCTTGAATATAGAACGTAAGCCAAAGGAAAGCGCCGGGAGCGATGAGCGCCATAGCGTTCATCGTCAACCCGGTCAATCCTAAGGTTGGTGTCATTTTTACTTCGCCGGTGTTTTCCGCCATGAAATCTCCTTTATTTATTCTTTACTTCCGATCACAAACCCGCCGTACGGAGCCGATCAATGCCGAGGCCCGTGATACTAGAAGGGTGAAGGAGACTAGTAAAATGCAACGTTTCGATGACCCAAATCACCGATTCCGATGCCCTGAAACACGTCGTGAAAAGCATTGTTTGCGAAGCCCGGCATCCGGAAAACGCCGTTTCGTTCCTTCGCCTGCTTCTCATCAATTATTCGTAAGTTATTTGTAAATAGGTAGTTACGCGCCAGCTCTATGCCCATTCCGCGGACGATTCATTTCGTAGTGGCCTGCGGCGCTTGCAGGGGGCCCGCCGGACCCATTCAGTTCTCTTATCCCATGCATATAAATCTTGCGGGCCTGCCGCGCCCGCTTGGGCGACAATTTTTTCAAATGGCGCGCAGCTTTGCATAGATCGGTGCGCTTGATCCGGGCGCGATTGTGATATTTTAGCCAGCGTCGCGAATTCCAGAGCGCAATCCATTTCTCGGAACAGGGGCGTTGCGGATGAAGTTTGTGGGCTTTTTGCTTTTAATTTCCGGCTGGTTTCTTGTGCTTGCCTCGATCGTGTTGCTGGGGTCGTCGAGCGCGCGCGGCGCGTTTGTGTTTACGGGAGTCGCCGTTGAAGCGCTCGGGTTAGTCCTGGCCTTCCGGTCCCATTTGATTCCGCGAGAGGAAAAAAGGTAGTTCTCATGACCACGCCCGCACTCACCGAAATTGCCACCGTCGCCTGCCTCTTCTTCATTTTTCTGACGCCGCTGGCCGCGGCTGGATTGGCGCTGATTAACACTGGGTTGGGACGTTCGCACAGCGCCGCGCACATCATGATGGCATCGCTTTCGACTCTCTCCGTCGCCGGGCTGGTTTACTTTGCGTTTGGATTCGGCTGGGAAGGATTTGCTGGGGGCCCGTTTCACGCATTGACCCTGTCCGGCAAGCAGTGGAATTGGATTGCCGCGGAACCTTTCTTCTTCCGCAAGCTGGCGTCGGATGGTTCTCCCGCATTCTTGTCAGCGTTGCTGCAAGTGTTCTGCGTGGGACTCACAGCCATGATTCCGCTGGGCAGCGGCGCGGACCGCTGGCGGCTTCGCGCCAGCGGCATTTCGACCGCAATTCTGGCCGGCTGGACCTATCCGCTTTTCGCGCACTGGGTCTGGGGAGGCGGATGGCTCGCGCAACTGGGCGCGAATTACGGACTGGGACACGGCTTTCTTGACGTTGGCGGGGCCGGCACAATCCACGTTTTGGGGGGCCTCACGGCGTTGTCCATCACTTGGATTCTGGGCCCCCGGCGCGGAAAATATTCCGCGGACGGAATGGCGCCAGCGATTCCCGGACACAACGCGGTCCTGATTCTGTTCGGCTGCCTACTGGCCTTGGTCGGATGGCTGGGGCTCAATTGCGCCGGCGCGATCCTGTTTGCCGGAGGCGAACCTTCCGGATCGGCGTTGATCGCGATGAATACGTTGCTGGCCGGAGCAGCAGCAGCCCTGACCGCGGCCTTCATCACGAATGTCCGCTTCGGCAAGCCCGACGCCTCGCTCACCGCAAATGGCTGGATCGCGGGGTTGGTGGCCAGCAGCTCCGGCTGCGCGTTCGTGGTCCCGGCCGAAGCCGTGGTGATCGGCTCGATTGCGGGGGCGGCGGTAACTTTCTGCATTGAATGGCTGGAGTTGAAACTGGAAGTGGATGACCCGGGCGGCGCGATTTCCGTGCACGCCATTGGCGGACTGTGGGGGCTGCTGGCTGCTGGGCTATTCGCTCGGTTTCCGGTCCCGGCGCTGAATGCCGCCGCCGTTTCCTCTGTTGCGGAAAGCGCCTCGGGGCAATTGCTGGCCCAGGTGATTGGCGTGGCCACCCTTTTGGGATTCGTATTGCCGCTCACCTACGGGCTGAACTGGCTGCTGAACCGCATATACCCCTGCCGGGTATCTGTGGAAGGCGAGCGCCAGGGCCTGGATCTGCACGAACTCGGCGCCGGGGCCTACCCGGAATTCATCACCCATACCGAGGATTTTCTTCCCCGGTAGCTTCACTTTCCCCAAATTGACACCCGGTATGGAACGTCCGCCTGCGGCGTTCCATCTGATGCATCGAGAGAATAATCTTCTCAAATCCCAGCCATCCGTTCTTTGAGGTTGTCCCCGCGCGGCCGCCGCTGCAAGCTATATAAAGATTCCATAAAGAAAGGAAGCGGCTATGAGCCTGGGAAACTTTGTGGTGCCTGCGTCTCTCGGGCGAAACCGTTGGTTCAGCGTGCGAATGGCAGCGATGATACAGCGCTATGGGATCGCCGCGGCGTGCGTCCTGGCGGCCCTTGTCTCGAGCTTGTTTTTGCAACGGCTTTTCCCGTATCCTTTTTTGTTCCTGTTCTTTGCGGCGGTGATGACCAGCGCTTGGGTTGGCGGCACCGGGGCCGGATTGTTCGCGGTCCTTCTTTCCACTTTGACCGTGGACTATTACTTTGTTCCCCCGTTTCATTCCTTCGCCATCAATGCGACCAACACCGCTTATTTCGCGGCCTTCGTGGCTTGCGCCCTGGCGGCCAGCTGGGTGAGTTCCTCGAAAAAGAAGAGCGAAGAGGCCCTGCTGGAGGCGCGCGATCACCTGGAAGCGCGCGTGGCCGAACGCACCGCGGAACTTGAAAAGAAGATTACCGAGCTGCAGGAGAACAAACTCGAGAGACAGAAGCTGGAAAACGAAAAGTCCGCCCTTTCCGGCCAGCTGGAAACCCGCAAGCTGGTGGAGCGCGCCAAGGGCATTTTGCAGCGCGGGATGGGAATCACGGAAGACGAGGCCTATCGCACCTTGCAGCGGCAGAGCCAGCAAATGCGCAAGTCCATGAAGGAAATTGCCGAGTCCGTCATTTTAAATGACGAACTGAAGCGCGGCGCGCAGTAAGCGGATTCGGCGGCGAATGGTTGCAATTGAAAGTTTGAATTTGACTGTTTTCCGGAGGAGTTGCAGACTGCACGGGAATTTGAAAGGGTCGCACCGTCGTTCCCAATGTTCCGCTTCGACGACGAAGCGGAGCGCCGACACCGCGAACCTCGCAGCATTCTAGTTGTTCTCGGACACGACGCCGTGTCCAACCAATAGCTACATAACGCTCGACGACGAGCCAATAGGCAAGTCCTGAACGGCGCTGGACCGGGTCTGTGTATTTCCCCCGATCTTAAGCGACGCCTGTTCCTGTCTATGGCTTGGTGTCTGTACCCGGTTTCCGAACGGCGCAATGAGGAGAGGGAATGCGGCAGTTGTGGGACATTTCAAATTTCGTTCGCGGCCTGCGGATTCAGCTGCGCTTCGGCGAACTCTCGCGCGCTCCGCTGCGGCTGCTGCGTTTGGAACTGTACGGCGAAACGGTCGAATGCGACTGGGTGGCGCGGCCCGCCGATCCCTGGGACATGGATCTGGCGCCATCCGTGGGCGAGCGCCATGCATCGGCGCAGGCGCTGGAAGACGCCATCGCCATTCGCGAATTGTTGTTCCGGTTGCTGCCGGACGCGCAAGCGGGCGTTCTGCGGGTCTTTCGGCCCGGCAGCGACGGCGATCTCGAATTGATTATCTCCGGTACGGTCGCTCCAGAGCAGTTGGCCACACGTCATTTTCATTCCGTGGCCATGAGAGCGAAGTTGCTTGGCCTTCAATTCTGGCTTGAGGACGGAAACCTTGCGGCGATGCGGCCGCAGATCCCGGCCATGGATCTTAGGGCGGAAGAAGTTTCGGCTGTGGCAGTAGAAAAGTAATTCTCCGGGGCAATTTGAATTTATCCGCAATGGTGTTGGCAGACGGGAGATTTTTTGGCGGCTCGTAAGATCTCCCGGCTTGTCGGTTTCCCAATGGTGTAGGGTTCGCCGGCGTCGGCGCTTGGCGAAAGAGATCCTTACTAAATCACAAGGAGAGAAACTAATGTCTGACATGCGTGGATTTGAAAAACGACTTACGTTATCGGAGAAATTTTCCAGGCTCCGCCTCCGGCTTCAAAAACCGGAATGGCGCAAGTTTGGAGGGACGCTGCTCGCCGGCAAGGTCATCGGCGTGGGAGCCGTCCTGCTGATTATGGCCTGCGTGACCGGGCTGCTCTTCAGCCATGTCTACGCGGCCGATCCCGATCTCAAGGGAAATGACATCGTCAATCCGGTAAACACCGCGTGGACGCTGATCGCCGCGTTCCTGGTGTTCGGTATGCAAGTCGGGTTCACCATGCTGGAAGCGGGCTTCTGCCGGTCGCGCGAGACGGTGAACGTGCTTGTCGAATGCGTGGTGGACACCTGCCTTTGCGGCATTCTGTTCTACGCCGTCGGCTTTGCCTTCATGTTCGCGCACGGCAATGGTTTCATCGGCTACCACTGGTTCTTCCTGCAAAACGCTCCGGCAACTTATGAAACCACGGGCGTCGCGTTCCTGGCCGTTTGGATCTTCCAATTCGCCTTCGCCGATACCTGCTCGACCATCACCTCCGGCGCGATGATCGGCCGCACCGGCTTCGTCGGCGACCTCCTTTACAGCATTTGCGTCACTGGTTTCATTTACCCGATCATCGGCCACTGGGCCTGGGGTCCGGACGGCTGGCTGGCTTATCATGGGCAGCGACGGACATTTCTGGCCCGGCTTGGGAATGGGCTTTCACGACTTCGCCGGCTCCACGGTCGTCCACACCATCGGCGGATTCATCGCCTTGGCCGGGTCCATTGTTCTCGGGCCCACGCCTCGGCCGCACATTCAAGCGCGATGGCGGCACTCCCATGCTGCCGCATGATTTGACCATCGCCGTCAGCGGCGGACTCATCCTGTGGTTCGGCTGGTACGGCTTCAATCCGGGCAGCACGCTTTCGGCCATGGACTTTGTTGGCATCGGCCGCGTCGCCACGAACACCACGCTCGCCGCATGCGCGGCCGGACTCACCTCCATCATTTACGGCTACATCATGACCAAGAAGTGGGACGCGGGCTATACGACGAACGGATTCCTTGCCGGACTCGTCGCCATCACTTGCCCCTGCTATTGGGTCACCCCGACGGGCGCAGTCCTGCTTGGCGGCATCGCCGGTGTCCTGGTCATTCTGGGAGTCGACCTGCTGGAATATCTGCGGATTGATGATCCCATCGGAGCGGTTCCGGTTCACGGCTTTTGCGGCATCTGGGGAACCATCTCTCTCGGGCTGTTTGCCTCCGGGCAATTCGGCGCGACAGGACCGCTCGCTCCCGACAACAGCGCCCCGCTGAAGGGCCTCTTCTACGGCGGCGGAACACAGGTGCTGGTCGCGCAGATCATCGGCAGTGCTGTCATTACCGCTGGCGACGTTTGCGGTAGCGATGGTCGTCATGCTCGCGGTCAACGCAACCGGAACCCTGCGCCTGCCGGCGGAGGCCGAACTCTACGGCATGGACTTGCACGAACATGGCATCCCGGCCTACCCCGAATACGTGATTACCGCACTCGGGTCCCCCAAGGGCCTGGCTGCACACCAACAACCGGTCGGTTCACCCGTGAAAGCAACAGCACCAGCGCACGGCGATTAAGCACCTGGGCGCCTTGAATCGGAACCTTCGTGCAGGGGCGCCCGAAGCTGTTTTCCCTGCGCCGTGTCTTCCCGGAATCAGCGCCAAAGCACAAACGGAAGACACGGTGAAGGACGGGCCTAAGCACTGCAGCTATTGGCTCTATCTGGTGCACGCACCAGGAAAAGATCGAGACATGGTGAGAGAGACCTGAGATTCGAATCCGCTAGGAAAGACAAGAGGATAAGAAAACATGATGACAAAATTAGAAGTGATCATTCAGCCGTCAAAGTTTGAAGCAGTCAAAAGTGTCCTGACCGAGCTGGGCATCGGCGGCATGACCATCAGCGATGTGCGCGGACATGGCCGGCAAAAAGGGCACACCGAAGTCTACAAGGGCCGGGAATACACCGTCGACCTTGTGCCAAAGGTGAAACTGGAAATTGTTGTATCCGACGAACTGGTCGACTCCGCCGTCAAGGCGATTCTCAAGACCGCTTCCACCGGCAAGATCGGCGACGGAAAAATCTTCCTATACAAAGTGGAGGAAGTTATCCGCATCCGGAATCAGGAGCGCGGAGCCGTCGCTCTCTAATTGAGTTTCACGCGGGGCCGAGTCTCGCTATGACCGCCATCATGGCGAGACCCGCGTGGGTCATTCAGCCGCGGCCTTGTTGCGGAATTCAACCGGTGGTTCCGCGCGGGCCGCGGCGTTTTGACCTTTCATTTGTATGCCCGATTGAAGAACACGTCACAGCTCGGGGGTTCGATTCCGGAGTTGACAATCGCCACCTGTCCATGAAAACAAGAAAGCATTCCGCGCAAAAGAGCCCATCATCCGAGCGGAAGAAACGTGCCGTCGTGCGCAAACCGCGGGCGGCCTCAGGAAAGAGAGAAGTCGAACGCGCACCCTCTCAGTGGCTGCGGATTTCAGAGTAACCTGCCGCTGATCTGCTCTGCGATCCATCCTCACAAACCGAAATTCGCGGATTTACTTTCCTTTACGGGTACAATACCGAACATTCCAGCGCTGTTCGTCGGCGAATGGAAGACAGGCCTTTATGACGGGTCAACTTTCCCATCGAGTTCCTGATCTGGTTGCTGATGATCGCCTCCGGCGTCGCCGTAATTGCCATGCGGCTCCGAATCCCCTATATGGTTGCGCTCGTCCTTGGGGGGCTTGCTTTAGGCTCCATCAGCTCTCCGATTCTCGACCGGTTTTATGCCGGCCAGCGCCCTGATTGGCTGACTCCGGAAGTCATCCTTTTCATCTTTCTTCCGGCCCTGCTGTTTGAAGGGAGCGTAAAAATAAATTTTGAGCAGTTGCAGGAATAATCTCACCCCCATCCTGGTCTTGGCCAATCTCGGGACTTTGGCGGCCACGTTGGTTACCAGTTACGTGCTGCACTGGGTGATCGGCCTGCCGCTTCTCACGGCGCTGCTTTTCGGCGCGGCCATTTCCGCAACCGATCCAATTTCCGTGCTCAGCATCTTCAAGGACCTGGCGGTTACCAGGCGCTTGACACTGTTGGTGGAAGCCGAAAGTTTGCTAAATGACGGAACCGCGGCTGTGCTCTTCCAGATCTTCGTAGCGGCCATCCTGACGCGCGAAGTGCACATCGTCGCCGGGGTTGGAGAATTCCTGTTGGCCGTGATTGGCGGCGGAGCCGTCGGCTTCGGACTCAGCTATCTGGTGAGCGCGATTACTTCGAAAATTGATGACCCTCAAATCGAAATCACGCTGACGACAATCCTTGCCTACAGCTCTTACTTGATCGCTTCTCACTTGCATCTGTCCGGCGTGATTGCCACCGTGGTTGCGGGCATTGCCGTCGGGAACATGGGCGCCAAAACCGGGATGAGCGCGAGGACCCGTCTGGCGCTCTGGTCCTTCTGGGAATATGCCGCCTTCATTATCAATTCGATTGTGTTCCTACTGATCGGGATCGAAGTGCGCGTGACCGATTTGATTCGCTACTGGCCTGAAATTCTTCTAGCCGTGGGAGCGGTCCTGTTGGGACGCATCGTATGCGTGTACGGCACCATCCCGATTGCCAATCGGTTCGCCGAAAAAATATCGCTGCGCTGGCAGCATGTGCTGGTCTGGGGCGGTTTGCATGGATCGCTTTCCTTGGCGCTGGTGTTGAGCCTTGACCGCGGTTTTCCGGATCGTCCGCACATTCTTGTGCTGACCTTTGGCGTTGTGGCTTTTTCGATCATTGTCCAAGGGCTTACGATCAAACCACTGGTCCGGATTCTGAAAATCGTTTCTCCCAAAGAAGACGACTACGCCGTGGCTCGAGTCGAGCAAATCGCTATCTCCGACGCGCGCGCCGAGTTGGAAGATTTGCTAAAGACGGGCGCCGTCTCTCGCATTGTCTACGAAGTTCTGCGCCGGGATCTCGAGGGCCGGCTGGATAAGGTGGATTCGGACCTTTCTGATCTATATTTGAAAGACTCCGCCCGGAAAGAAGCGGAAATGATCACGGCCCGAATGCGCCTGCTGGCGGCGGAACGAAGTTCGATTGAACAGGCGGTCCATGATGGCTTGATTACACCGGAATCGGCGGCCAAGATCATGGATTCGACGAATCGGGAACTCGATAAATTACGGAGCGGAGAACTGAATCGCGGCGCCCGCGAGACTCGATTTTCACTAGCAGGATTTCCCAGAGGAATCCGGCGGGCGCGCCGGGACCTTGGCCAGCCATCGAAGTTTTCTCTCCCCCAGCAACGCCCGCCAGTCCACCCGCGCGAACACGTAGAGCAGCGAAAGCAACAGGATCTGCGTGGCCACAAAAAACAGGCTGAAATAGGAAAGATTGTTCGTCGATTCAAAATCCATTCTCGCTCGCCACGCTTGAAGCCGTAAGTCCCCAGAAGGTGTAACTGATGGAGCGGCCGAGAAAAAAAGGCGCCGCGATCTTGCGGAACTCCATCGTCGTGAGCCCATAAGCGATGAAAAGATAGTTCGACGGGAACGGCGAGAAAGCGTAGAAAAGAAACACTCCAAACGTCAATTTACGCCGCGGTTCGAGATACTCGCGGATGGAATCGATATTATTTCGCGTGCTTTCGGAGAGGATTCTCTGCCGGACGATGACGCGCGCCATTTTGGAAAGCGCCAATCGCCCCAGCGTGGCGGCTGCCGCGCCGATCAGCGCCAGTGAAGCAATGTTATTTGTCGTAACAAAACGGAAACCAATGTAGGAAAACACCATCCAGGTCGGCGGGGCAAACGCGGGGATAACGTTCAATCCGAAAACAACGAAGAAAAGCACGATGGCGCGCATGGGAGTCGAATTCGGTTAAGTACATTGGTCCTCGCCCGGTGCGTCCACGTGGCGCGATATCACCACTTCAGATCGGTCTCCGTGGGCTGCTCATAGTCTACACCTTCCACCTCAAACCCGAACAATCCGCGGAATTCGCGTTGGAAACCCGCGAAATCGGTAATCTGCCGCAAATTTTCCGTGGCCACCTGCGGCCAAAGCGCGGCCACTTCGGCCTGCACATCGGCGCGCATTTCGCGGTCATCCAGGCGCAGGCGCCGCGATTCATCGAGTTTCATCGGCTGCGCCGCGCAAAGAAAATCGGTGAACATCCTCCGTATCTGTTCCAGCGGGCCTTCTTCCAGATTTTTCTTCTTCATGATCATCGGCAGCAGGCTCAGATACAGCGGCACGACGGGAATCGCCGCGGAGGCTTGCGTCACCACCGCCTTGTTGACCGAAACCCAGGCGTTTCCGCCGAGTTGATTGGCAAGTGCGGCGTCCAAATCGGTTGCGACGCGCTCCAGGTCCTTTTTCGCCTGCCCGATCGTGCCGTCACGGTAGATGGGCCAGGTGATTTCCGGGCCGATATAGGAATAGGCCAGCGTGCGCGCGCCTTCCGCGAGCAGTTTTTCCTCGAGCAGCATTTCCATCCAGCGCCGCCAGTCGTCTCCGCCCATGACGGCGACCGTGTCGGCAACCTCATTTTCATTCGCGGGCTGCAGCGTGACGTTCACCACTTTTTCGGAATCGAGCTCGATGGTGCGGTTGGTATAAGCCTGCCCTACCGGTTTCAATACCGAATTGTGCACCACGCCTGTCCGCGGATCGGTGCGCTTCGGCGACGCCAGCGAATAAATCACCAGGTCCACCGGGCCCATCCGGCTGCGAAGCACCTCGCACGCCTCGCGCTTGATGTCGTCGGAAAATGCGTCGCCATTGATGCTGGCTGCAAAGATTCCATCCTGTTTGGCGGACTCATGCAGCGCCACGGTGTTGTAGTAACCCGCCGTCGCGACCTTGTCGCCTTCCGGCGGCCGCTCGAAAAACACGCCAAGGGTTTTCGCTCCACAACCCCAGGCGGCGGCAACGCGCGACGCCAGCCCGTACCCGGTCGACGCGCCGATGACCAGCACGTTCTTCGGGGTGCGCTGCCCCCCGGGAATTTTCCCGCGCACGCCATCGATCCAGCGTTCGACGTTCTTGCGGCATCCTTCCGGATGCGCATTCACACAGATGAAGCCGCGCGAGCGGCGCTTGACGATTTGATTTGGCATGTTCGAAGCAAACTACGTTAACGCGTGCGAACTCTCTTGTCTACCTGGATGCACGCGACCGATCTCTTCATTGGGATCGAGCGCTCGCTACGTTATGATTTTCCGCGATGAATCCCATCTTGAGCACGGTCGAAGCCCGGGTCCTCGGATCGCTGATCGAAAAGGAACTCACCACGCCCGAATATTATCCGCTTTCGCTCAACGCGCTGGTCAACGCGTGCAACCAGAAATCCAATCGCGATCCGTTCATGACTCTGGACGAAGACGCCGTCAAGCAAGCCCTGCAGCGCCTGCAAAAAGAGGGCCTCGCGGGACCCGCCGACAACATGGTCAGCCGCGTCACCAAGTACGAGCACCGTCTGCAGGAAGCTTACAATTTTACGCGCCACGAAACCGCTCTTTTGTGCGAATTGCTGTTGCGCGGCCCGCAAACGCCCGGAGAGCTTCGCAGCCGCGCCGATCGCATGCACAAGTTTGAGGATTTGGGCGTGGTGCACTCCACGCTGCAGCGCCTGATGAAGCGCGAGCCGCCGCTCGCGGCGCTGCTTCCCCGCCAGCCCGGCACGAAAGAGGCGCGCTACGCGCAGCTGCTCTCGGAAGACGTGGAGGCCTGGAAGGCCGAGCCGGAATCGGAATCGCAACCCTCGCCTCCGGCCGTTTCCGGCGGCGACCGCATTGCGCGCCTGGAGAATCAAGTCTCTGAACTTCAAAACGAAGTGGCGGACTTAAAGAAACAATTTGCGGCGTTTCGCAAACAGTTTGAGTAGGACAGGCTTCAGCCTGTCGGGTTGGTCGCCGGAATGAGAAGGTCAAAAGCGACAGGCTGAATCCTGTCCTACTTCAACGTCTTCATGAATTCCGCCAAGATGGCTCTGCCAGACCTTGGCCTGGAAAAATGTGTAGTGCCCGCGCGAATCGTCTGAAAAGGGCAGGAGCACAAATTTCCCGTTCTTCACTTTCTTGATTTCCTTTTCCGCGATGCCAAGTTCGGCGGGATTCCAGAAATCCTCCCGCGGATTGATGAGCAGGACCTTGGCCTGAATTTTATCGAGATCCTTCGACGCGTCGTAATTGCGCGACGCATCATACTGGTACATGAAATCGTTCGCGTCCGTCGTCTTCATGTTGGAATCGATGTAATCGTTCACGTATTTGTCGGCCGCCGCGGCGGTGGGATAAATCTTCTGCCAGTAGGTCGGAACGCTTCCCACGACCAGCAGGTGCCCGAGCGCGGCGCGCAATCCATAGGGTTGCTGCGTGTAGTTGCCGTTGTTCCATCCGGGATCGTTGCGGATATCGTCCACCATAATTTTGCGAACCATGCGGTTGCGGCTGGCGACTTCGATGGGCAGGCAGGAGAGCAGAAGCATCGCGTCCATATCGGTGGGATTCGATTCTCCCCACATGAAGCCTTCCATGCAGCCCATCGACGCCCCGATGAACAGGTGCAAATGATCGACCTGCAATCCATCCTTCAACAGGATCTGCGAGGCGCGCACCATGTCCGAGTAATCGTAATGCGGAAATTTGGCGCGCAGGCCGTCGCTGGGCTTGCTGGATTTGCCCATGCCGGCGCCGAACTGGTCGGGAAGGATCAAATAATATTTCGAGGCGTCGAGCAACTGGCCGGGGCCGAAGAGCACACCGGCGAAGGTGGGCGTGAGCCAAACGCGCCCGGCGCGATTGGTGCCGTGGAGAATCAACACCGCATTGGTGACGTGTCCGGCGGCATCGCGCTGCGGCGCGCCGATGGTCGTGTAATGCAGGCGGACTTCCGGAAGCGTCTGCCCGTCGGAGACTTTGAAATTCTTCGTAACATAATCGCCTTCCTTAGGGACGGCGACGTCCACGGGCGCGTCTTGCTGCGCGGAGACAGAGACCGCGGCACAACTCACGGCCGCCAGCACGAACACTATCCATCTTCCATCTGAGTTCTCGATTTCAAGCATTGCGCAATCGCAAATCGACCTTCCTTCACCGCGAATTTACCGCCAGGCACTTGCGAACGCGCTCAATCGCCTTTGATCAGTTCGCCTGGCCCGTCGTAAACGCCAGCGTGATCAGCGTCTTCTGCTCCATTTCGTGCGCCTTTGCCGAACCCGTCGCGGGGCTCGCGCTGGCCGAGCGCTTCACCGAGCGCACCGGAATTCCCTGAATGTAGTGCGCAATGCGCGGCAAAACGTAAGACAGCGCGCCCATATTGGCGGGCTCTTCCTGCACCCACACAATTTCGCGCGCGTTCGGATGCCGCGCCACTTCCGCGCGCAATTCGTTTTTGGGAAACGGATACAGCTGGTCCAGAAACAGGATTGCCGTTTCCGTGTCGCCGCGCTGTTTTCGTTCGTTGCGCAATTCGTGGCCGATCTTCCCGCTGCAAATCAGGATGCGCTGCGCGGATGCGATCTCCCGGTCGGGCACCACCCACTCAAAACGCGGGCGGGCAAAATCCTCGATCGGCGAAGACGCGTCGGGATGCCGCAGCATGCTCTTCGGCGTGAACACAACCAGCGGCTTTCTCCAATGCCGCAACGCCTGCCGGCGCAGAAGCTGAAAATATTGCGCGGCGCTCGAGGGCTGGCAAACCTGAATATTGTCCTCGGCCGCCAGCTGCAGGTAGCGCTCGATGCGCGCGCTGGAATGTTCCGGCCCCTGGCCTTCATACCCATGCGGCAGGAGCATCACCACGCCGGAAGGCAGGTCCCACTTGTCCTCGCCCGAGCTGATGAACTGGTCGATGATGATCTGCGCGCAGTTCGCGAAATCTCCAAACTGCGCTTCCCACAGCACCAGCGCTTCCGGATAGTCGCGGCTGTAGCCATATTCAAAACCGAGCACGCCGGCTTCGGATAACGTGGAATTGAAAATTTCGCATCGCGCCTGGTCCACGGCCAGATGTTCGAGCGGCAAATATTGTTTTTCCGTGACGGTATCGACCAGCGCGGCGTGGCGCTGATTGAATGTGCCGCGGCGCGAATCCTGCCCGGTAAACCGCAGCGGCGTGCCCGCAAGCAGCAGCGAGCCAAACGCGAGCGCCTCGGCCATGCCGTAATCCACGGCGCGCTTTCCGTGCCCCATTTCCGAGCGCTGCTCGAGCAGCTTCTTCACCTTCGGGTGAATCGCAAAATCCGCCGGATAGCTCGTTAATTTGCCGGTCACCTCGGCGAGGCGCGCGGCGTCGACGCCGGTGTCCACTTCATAGGCGCTGTCGTAACGCCCGCGCTTGTACGGCGACCAGTACGCCGGAAGCCGCCGCAGGCGCGGCTTTTTCTGCATTTCGCTCGCGGCCTTGTGCGCGGTTTCCAGTTCGTTGCGGACCGCCGCAACGTTCGCCGACGCGTCCATGCCGATCCGCTTCGCGTAAATCTGCCAGAGCGGCGGGTGATCCTTGATTTTCGCGTACAGGCGCGGCTGCGTGATGGTCGGATCGTCCACTTCGCTGTGGCCGTGGCGCCGGTACCCGATGACGTCGACGACCACGTCGCTTCCAAACGCGTTTCGGTATTCGACCGCGATCTGCCCGGCGCGCACCACCGCCTCCGGATCTTCGCCGTTCACATGGAAAATGGGAACCGCCTGCCGCTTGGCCAGCGAGGAAGCAAAGCGCGAGGAATGCAGGTCGGTGGGCTCGGTGGTAAAACCGAGCAGATTATTGACGATCACATGAATTGTGCCGCCGACCGAATAGGCTTTTAGCTCGGCGAGATTGAGCGTTTCAGCCCACACGCCCTGGCCCGCGAACGCCGCATCGCCATGCAGGACAATCGGAAGAACTTTGATGAATCGGCTCGCGCCACCGATGCGCGCCTGCTTGGCCCGCGCGCGGCCGATGACCACGGGATCGACGGCCTCAAGATGGCTCGGATTGGAAGCGAGATGCACGCTGAGTTTGCGCCCGTCGGGCGTGCGATATTGTCCGGTCGCGCCGACGTGGTACTTCACGTCGCCGCTGCCCAGCACGCTGCGCGGGTCCACGTCCTCGAATCCCGCGAAAATATCCGCCTCGCGCTGCCCCGCGATATGCGCCATCACGTTCAGGCGTCCGCGATGGCTCATGCCAAGCATGATCTGCTCGCAGCCGGCGCGCGCCGCTTCGGCCAGCACGCGGTCAAGCAGCGGAATCAGCGCCGTGACGCCCTCGAGCGAAAATCGCTTACTGCCCAGGTATCGCGCCTGCAGCACCTGCTCGAATAAATCGGCGCGGATCAGGCGTTCGAGAAGGAAAGCGCGGTCGGGCTGCGGCGCGTCCGATTCGAGGCGCTCGGCGATCCACCGGCGGCGCGCGGTGTCGTCGATGTGCACGAATTCCGCGCCGATCGAGCCGCAATAAAATTTGCGCGCGGAGGCCGCCGCGGCGCCGTCGAGAATCAATTCGGGATGGTGATAGGGAGCGAGAAAACCAAGAGGATCGAGATTCGCCGCAAGATAACCCCAGCGCCGATATCCTTCAAAAACGCGTTCGTCATCGGCACTCTTTTGGACCGTGGCTTCCGGCATCGCTGACGGCATCCCCTGTTCGCGCGAATGGTTTCCCTTCGCGGCGTGCAAACGCTAAACATTCTATCAAAATTGTAAGAGAGAAAACGCTGAGGGAGAACACAGGGGGCACAGCGCTTCAGGCTGTGCGATCTTGGTTTATTCGCGGTATACCCGCGGAGCACTGGCTGTAGCCTGTGCCACCTGGAATGAATGGACACCTGATTCTCATGCGCCGAAGATTTTCTGCATCGCGGCGGCCAAATCGAAATCGTTCTTGGTCAGCCCGCCGGCGCTGTGCGTGCACAGGTCCACGGTGACTTTATTCCAGGAGTTCGACCAATCCGGATGATGGTCCATTTTTTCGGCGGCGATGGCCACGCGGGTCATGAATCCGAAGGCCGCGGAGAAATCCTTGAATTCAAACACGCGATGCAGATTGCCGTTCGCCACGCTCCACCCAGGCAGATTTCGCAATCCCGCCGCGATTTCCTGTTCCGAGAGTTTTGCCATTGCCATGAAGACCTCCGGCGTGGTTCCGCGCCACCGATATTATCCGCCCTGATAGGAGGGCGGACAAGTGCGCCCTCACTTCGCCGGCATATTTGCGCCGAATCCTGTTGAACGCGGCGCGCGATTGCTTTATCGTACTCGCTCCAAAATTGGCAATCGCGCAAGCCGCCGCCCCCGCCGGGCCGGGCCGGCAACCATCATGAACGGGCAGCGACGGAGTCCACAGTGAAAAAGAAAATTCGCGCCATCCAGTACGGCGTCGGCCCGATCGGGGCGGCAATCGTGCGCCTGATGCGGGAAAAGCAATCCATCGAGATCATCGGCGCCATCGATTCCGATCCGGCAAAGGCGGGGCAAGATCTTGGCGACCTGCTCGGCTCGCCCGATGCGCCCTGGGGCGTGCCGGTCACAAGCGACGCCGCGGAGATGCTAGGCGAATCGGCCGACGTGGTGATCCATTCGACGTCCACGCAACTGCCGAAAGTGATGGATCAACTGATGGCGTGCCTGGCGGCAGAAGCGTGCGTGGTTTCGACGTGCGAGGAACTCGCCTACCCCTACCGGAAATATCCCGAACTTGCGGCGAAACTTGACGCCGAAGCCAAGACCTGGGGCGTCGCGCTGATCGGCACGGGCATCAACCCGGGCTTCGTGATGGATAAGCTGCTGATCACGCTGAGCGCCGCGTCGCAGGAAATCGAATCGGCGCGCGCGGTGCGCATCGTGGACGCATCGAAACGCCGCCTGCCGCTGCAGAAAAAAGTGGGCGCGGGAATGAGTGTCGAGGAATTTCGCGCGCAGGTGGCCACGGGGGCCATCAAGCATCACGGCCTGCCGGAATCGGTGGCCATGGTTTCAGACGCCCTGGGACTGGCCGTGGACGAAATCACGGAAACAATCGAGCCGGTGGTCGCGCGCGAACGCGTGAAGACGCCGTTTCTGGAAGTCGCCGCCGGACAAGTCGCCGGCGTGCACCAGATCGCGCACGGCTACGCGGGCGGCAAGGAAAAAATCTACATGGAATTGCAGATGTTCGTCGGCGCAACCGATCCCGCCGACACGGTGGAAATCGTTGGCAATCCCAACCTCTCGCTCACCATTCCCGGCGGCACGCATGGCGATATCGCCACCGCATCGGTTGTGGTGAATTGCATTCCCGCGATCCTCGACGCGCCCGCGGGCCTGCGCACGTCGCGCGATTTGCCGATGTGTTTCCTGCCGCCGGATGCGAATCCGTAGAACAGGCTTCAGCCTGTCTCTTTTTCCCGCACCACAAACAACCCAAAACCGACAGGCTGAAGCCTGTCCTACTTCTTCTGCCAGAAACTCGCCAGCGCGGAAAAATCCACGTCCTCGGTTGCCGCTCCCTTGACGGCGCTCAACACCTCGCGCGCGGCGGCGGCTGCCGGCAACGGCACGCCCAGCTGATTGGCAAGATCGAGCGCCAGGCCCACGTCCTTGTGCATCAGGCGCAGCGGAAAGCTGGGCTTGTATTCGCCCTTGAGCATGTTGGGCGCTTTGACGTCGAGCACGCCGGAGCGGCCCATGCTGGATTGCATCACTTCCACAAGCTTCTCGCCGGCAACTCCGGCGCGCGTAACCAGCGCGAGGGCTTCGGCCAGCGCCTCGACCTCCAGGTCCAGCAGCAAGTTCATCGCGAGTTTCACGGTCTGCCCCGCGCCCACCGGGCCCAGGTGAAACCAGCGCTTGCCCATCACGCCAAGCACGGGTTCGAGGCGCTTCAGCGTCGCTTCTTCGCCGCCTACCATGAATACCAGTTCGCCCTTTTCCGCGCCCCAGGTTCCTCCGGTCACGGGAGCTTCCAGAAAGTCGGCGCCCAGCGCCGCCGCGGACGCAGCCGCGCGCTTTTCCAGACCCGGGCTGACCGTGCTCGATTCGATCAGCGCGCTGCCCCGGCGCAATCCTGAGAACACGCCTTGCTCGCCCCACAGAACCGACTCCAGCGCAGGCGGATCGCTCACGATCGTCAGGGTCACGTCGCACGCGGCGGCAAGTTCGCGCGGCGTCGCGGCGCGTTTCGCACCCTGCGCCACCAGTTCATCCGCGCGCGAGGCCGTGCGATTCCACACGGTTACCGCGTGTCCCGCCTTCAACAAATTCGCCGCCATGGGGCGGCCCATCAGGCCCAGCCCAATCAGTCCGACAGATGGCTTCATATGAAAAATCCTCCCGAAGAAATAATCTCCGCAAAAAATCGCAAGACGCAAAGTTTACAGGAGTTGGCTGAAAAACTGGCTGAAAATCGCTTTTGACTTAGCAGCGAAGGATTTCCGTATTTTTCGCGAGTGGGTTGCCTGAATGGCGGGGCGAAAAGGGACTAGGCGAGATTCTTCTTGAATTCCAGCGTGGCGGCGCTTGGCGCGGATTCGGCGCCAGCTTCCCTCGGCTCTTTTACCGAGGCGGAGGGCCGGGGAATTTCGGGGCATTCACTCAACTGCACGATGCAGGGGTAGGGTATCTCCCAGCGGAAAGTTTTCACGCCAGTCTTCTGCTTGTAGCTCTCTTCGAGGAAAATGGATTTGCCGGAGTCGGCGGCAAGGTTGCCGGTCGCGGGCAGGATGATGTCTCCCGCGCGATACGTCACCTCGATCCTCCGGCCTAGCAAAGCTGAATACCGTGCCATGAACGTAGTATGGCGAGGGAGGTTCGCTCGCAGACAATAGTACGATGGGGTCAGTCGGATTAGTACTAAAGTGACCTATCTGTTGCAAATGCGCGGGATAAGGGAGTATCAGCCCTGGCCGGGCACCTCCGCTACAAGTTGTACCTACCACCGGAAATTTTCTCATTGGGCCGACGCGCGGGGATAATCCAAGCTTGGCCTCTAGTGATGCGGGCCGTGGTCCCCTCCGTCGTGGACTGCCGCCGCATGCCCACCGCCTGCATGGGCCGGCTCAGGAACAGGCAGCGCGGGGGCGTTGCGCAGATTCGCCGTAAGCATCATGGCCAACGGCGAAACGATCCCGAATGCCAGAAACGCGTACAGCGTCGGCAGCACTTCTCCTAGGTCCGTCATCGAGCCGCTTGCCAGACGCCAGGCAATGGCCCCGGCGGCCAGGCCAGCCAGAGTCGAAATCTCCCGCGAGCCCGAGGCCACTTCCAGCCGAGTGCCGCACTTCGGGCAATCGACGCCGTTGGTGTACGCCACAACATTCGCGGCGGTCAGTTCAGTCTTGCAGTGCGGACAGATGCGAGCTGCCATGGGTTCCCTCCGGGTTCGGCCAATGATACGAAATGATATGAACTGTTGAAAATGCTAATTTCCGGACTTTGGTTTATCGGGTTCCACGAAGTTGACCACGAAAGGACCGAGACCATGAACCTGAACAACCGAGTCCCCTTTGCAGGTTGCAAAGTGACGCATCCGGGCCGGCGCCGAAGCGAAACTTCCCACGGGCAGCTCTTTCAACGCGGCGGAATCCCATTTCGATCCCATGCCGATTGCAAAGGTGCCTTTAACGACGGTCACGTTTTCCGTGGTGGGATGCCAGTGCGGGGCGATCTTCGTGCCGTCGGTGCAGGAAAGGCGCAGCGTGTATGGCTGACCCGCCGCCATGGGATTCCCTTGCACCACGGCAAGTTGTATTTTTCCGCCCATATCCACGGACGGAGTGCCGACCATGGCTGCCGCCGGGATGTCTCCCCATTTTTCCGACCCTGACGGGACGACTGTAGCCATCGCAGGTGCCGCCGCCTTCTTGGACGGCGCCTTCGTTTGGGCAAGGCTCGAGGCCGCAAGGAATAAACCAATGGAAACAAGGATGGTGCGATGCATGACTTGCCTCCGATCTCGGAATTTGATTTTCCGCTAAAACCTTGGGGAGACGATATTGCAATTGCGAATTCGAGTCAAGAAAAGTTGGCGACTGAGAGCACGTGGGAGGTTCTCGTGACACGCAAGCTCGACATTTGCTTGGAACTCGGGAACGGGGAATTACTCTACGGGCATCAGTAAGATTTCTATATCTGGCGCGCAGCCAGTCAGCGTTAGAATGCTTGCGTTTCAGTCTATATCGGGAGACTGAGCGAAAATCTTCAATTTCAAGGAGGGAACAATGAAAATAACAATCCTGAGCCTGTTCACCGTCGTGGCCTTCGCGCTGGCGCTCAGTTTGTCGTCGCCGACCCCGGCGGCGCCCAGGACGTCTGCATCCGCGGCGGTCCCGGGAGCGGCTGCTCAACCAAATGCCGAACCCGCCGCTGCTCCCGAACCTCACCCAGAAATCCGCGAGGCCATCGGCGCTCTGAGAAGGGCGAAGGCGCACATGGAAAATGCCGCTCACGATTTTGGCGGGCACCGCGTGGAAGCAGTCAAGGCTACCGATGAAGCAATCCGCCAGCTCGAGCTTGCGTTGAAATTCGATAAGAATTAGGAATCGGGAGTATTCGAGTCGCTGAGGTAGGACAGGCTTCGGCCTGCCGGCCTTGCAGGGCAGCAAGGCGAAAAGCGACAGGTTGAAGCCTGTCCTACTCAGGCAAGCGGCGAAAACTCCACGCGGCGGCGGACGGGATCGATGCGCTCGGCGCGCACTCGGATGCGGTCGCCGAGTTTCCAGATTTGGTTTCCCTGCGGAGTTCCACGGCCGGATTTTTTCTTCTGGCCTTTTCCCGCGCCGGCCTCGTGCGCGCCGCCGCGATGCCCCTGGCTCCCGCGGCCCCCTCCTCCGCTGCCGCTGACGATGGCGTGATCCTGCTCGCGGTAGAAGACGTGCTGGCCGGTGAGTTCCTGGATGCGGTCGATGGGCACGATGCCTTCGACGAACAGCTCGGTCAACTCGACGAAGAAACCGAATTTCTGTACGGAGATAATCAGCGCGTCGTACTCCTCGCCCAGGTGCTGTTCCATGAACTGCGCGGTTTTCCAGGCCATCAGTTCGCGCTCGGCGGTTTCAGCGCGGCGCTCGGTCTCGGACGTTTCCAGGGCGATGGCGTCCAGTTCGCCGCGGCGGTAGGGACCGAACGTGGGTTCTTCTTTTTTCGACGGCGCCCCAGAATGCGGCGCTTGCAGCGCGGCAGGCTTCGATTCCGGATTGTCGAGCGCCCACTTCAGCACGCGGTGCACGATCAGGTCGGGATACCGCCGAATCGGCGAAGTGAAATGCGTGTACTGGTCAAAAGCCAGCGCGAAATGGCCCAGCGCGTCGGCCGAGTAGCGAGCCTGCTTCAGCGAGCGCAGCATCAGGAAAGACATGATGCGCTCCTCGGGTTTTCCCGCAATTTTTTCGGCCAGGCGCTGGTAATGCTCCGGACGGATGGCGATATCGAGCGTGCCCGGCAGCGAAACGGTCATGGGCTTTTCGCGGCCTCGCCCGGCGCGGCCGTGCCGCGCGCCGCGGTCGAATCTCTGTGAATGCGAGCTGCCGTGTTTCACGGCCACGCGGCGCTCGGCAAGATTTTCCACGCCCAGCGAATACCCGAACGTCTGCGCCATGGCCTCGAATTCCAGAATTTTCTTGGGGTCGGGCTTTTCGTGCACGCGGTGCAGCGAGCCGATGCCGCGGCCCTCGAGGTAGCGTGCCACTCCCTGGTTCGCCGTCAGCATGAATTCCTCGATCAGGCGGTGTGCGATATTGCGCTCGCTGCGGACCACGCCGATCATTTGCCCATTGGGATCGAATTCAATCACCGGCTCGGGCAAATCGAAATCGATCGAGCCCAGGCGCGCGCGCCGCGCATTCAGAATCAGCGCGAGGTCGCGCATGTCGCGGAAATGCTGCGCCAGATGCGCGTAATCCGACGTCGCGACCGGATCGCCCTGCAGCACGGCGTTGACCGCCGTATAGGTCATGCGTTCCGCGGAACGGATCACGCCGCGCGCGAATTCCGACGCCACGATTTCTCCGTTCGCGTCCAGTTCGAGGATCGCGCTCATCACCAGCCGGTCTTCCCGCGGATTGAGCGAGCAAATCCCGTTCGATAATTCCTCGGGCAGCATGGGCACGGCGCGATTCGGAAAATAGACCGACGTGCCGCGCAGCCGCGCCTCGCGATCCAAGGCCGATCCCCGCCGCACGTAGTGCGAGACGTCCGCGATATGCACTTGCAATTCCCAGTTGCCGTTTTCCATGCGCCGGACGTAAACCGCGTCATCGAAATCCCGCGCCGTTTCCCCGTCGATGGTGACAATCGGCAAATGCCGGAAATCGCGCCGCCCCGCGCGGTCCGCGTCCCCCACCGGATGCGCCGCGGCGCCCGCCTCGGTCAGAACTTCCGCCGCAAATTCGTGCGGAAGATGATGCTTGCGAATCAGAATTTCGACGTCCACGCCGAAGTCGCCCGGCCGCCCGAGAATTTCAATGACGCGTCCGGCCGCGGCCACGCCGCCGCGCGGAAATCGCGTCAGCTCCACATTGACCACCGCGCCGTCGAGCTCCGGCAACCGAACACCTCGCCTGGGCGGATGCTGTCCCAGCTTGCCTTGCAACTCGGGCGTTAACTCGTCGCCCGGCGGAATAATAATTTCCTGCAGCAAGCGCGATTCGTAAGGCGCAACCGTATTGCCACGGGAGCCGTAACGAAACAATCCGACGACCGTGTCGTGCGCGCGGTTGATCACGCGCAGGATGCGCCCCTCGGCGCGGCCGGCTCTATCGGCGAAACGGCTGCGGCGCTCGATGCTCGCCAGGACGTGGTCGCCATGCATGGCGTCGCCCATCGAGTCGCGCCCGATGAACAGGTCGCCCTCCAGATCCTTGCGCGGCGTATCGGGCACGACGAAGCCGTAGCCGTCGCGATGCGCCACCAATCGCCCGGTCAGTTGATTTGCTTCCGGGCGCGGCGCTGGGCGGGACTCGGTGCGGCCCTGCGAAGCGTGGCGCTCGGGCGCACCTTTGTGCCTCGGGGGTTGCGCGAATTCCGCGCCTTGTTTTTCCTTGGGCAGCCCGACGCGCCCGTTGGGATACTCGTGAATCTCGCCGCGTTTTTTCATCTTCCGGGCGAGCTTGACCAGTGCGCGGCGTCCGGAATGGCGCAGGTCCAGAGCGGCGGCAATTTCACGGAGGCTCTGCGGCCGGCGGGACCTCGACAAGTGCGCCAGAACGTCAGCTTCGGTGACAGGCTCTCGTGGGTTTTCCTGATGAGGCATTGGAACCGCCATTGTATGCGCTCTCTCCTGAAAAGGCGAAGAGAAGTCGCAAATCGGGGGGGTACGCTGCTTTGCTCCCGGCGGGGTCCATGTGGAGGGCCAGGGCAAGGGGGGTTACTTAATCAAATAATTTCCTCACCCTCGCAACTTTTTGTTGAAACCTGGGTTATGTTTCACACATCAAGACAACAAAGCCCAGCTTACCTCCGACAGGCTGGGCTCAATGGGAGGGGCGAATCCTAACGGACCGCCCCTTTCATAGTTTCCGCCAGCATTCCAGGGGGTTCTCTCCTTTCACGTTGACCCTATCCCCGGACAGGCCTGCAAGACGACCTTGTAGCGCCCGACTTCAGGCGGGCAAAAACCTGGCCGAGGGTTCATGCTTCTAGGTCAGCGTCTAAAATAAGTCCGCGACGGATTCTCACGACCAATTGGAAGGGAAACGAATATAGATGGTGCCGAGCCCGGAGGAATCGACGAGAATTATCGGCAATATCTGACTCTCGCGGCTCGAAACGCCCGTCCCTGAATAACCAAGCGGAGCGGTGACACCTTAGGGCGCCGGCACCGCGCCGTTCGCATCCGATTTCACCACAAATTTCACGCCGCTCTTGGCATTTTCATCGATTGTGCGCTGCAGGTCGAGCTGGTCCGCGTCAAACACGCCTTCGCGCCCGTTGGTGAGGACATAGTGAATCTGATCCTCCGAATACCAGTAATCGCGCGCCGAAAATACCGAGCCGTTTTTCAGATAAAGCAAAACCGGCACGGCGCCATTGGCGACGCTATAGGTTTGCGGCGTGCTTTGCTCCACCGGCCCTGCCGAAGGAGTGGAATCCGGAGGAACATAATTGTCCGCCGGCTCCACGTAGGAGGAATTATCGCTCGTATTGTTGTAATCGTATCCGTCGTAAGGATAGCCGGCCGGATAACCGTAATAACCGTAGCCGGGCCAGCCCCACGTCAAACCACCCCAATAGAATGGGTCCCAGTACGAATATCCAAACCAGGGCCAGCCGAACCCCCAGCCGGGCCCCCAGCCGAAGCCAAAGCCCCCTCCGAATCCGCAGTTCCAGCATCCCCAGCGGTTGCCGCCTCGGAATCGGAAGCGCGAGTCGCCGAACGCAAGACGGTTGCCGAAAACCGCGCCCCGGTTCGAGCCCAATCCGCCAGAGTACACGCGGTTGCCGAACACGGATCCTCCCGCTAATCGCGAACTCGCCGATAACACGGACCCCGAACGCAATCCGGTGGCGCCCATGCGGGAATTTCCAAACGAGGCGCGAACATTCGACAGCGCGCGAGACGAGGAAACCACATTGCGCGGCACCGACGCGTTTTCCCAAACCTGGTTCCCCTGGCCGGAGAAGCTCCTGACCGAACCGACTCCCTCCACGGGCCGGTTGCCGGGGAAAACGCGGAAGCCGTTTCCGGCGTTGCTGGGAGCCTGCGCTTGCGGAGCTGCGCCCAAACCGGGTCTGCTCCCTGCGGCATTGCCAAACGAATGCCACCGCCCATCAGCGACGGCCGACGGAGCGGAGGCTGAATTGCCCATCCGCGGGTTTACATTCCCCGGGTTAGAAAAACTGCGGGCGGAATTCCTTCCTCCGGACTTTGCCAAGGATCCGCCGCCGGACCGCATGGGTGCGCTTTGCGCGGGACGCGAAAAGCCAGCGCCCATGCGCGGGCCCGAAGAGGAACCCCCGCGAAAACCTCCACCATGAAAGGATCCCCCGCCGAAGCCGCCGCCGGACCGGAAGCCTCCTCCACCACCATGAAAGCCGCCACCACCGCCGTGGAAACCGCCGCCACCACCGCGTTGCGCAAACGCAGGGATGGCCGAGAACACAAACAGAATTGCAAAAATGATGGAAGTGAGATTCGAGAACCTTGGATATTTCATGTCAGGGCCTCCGCAACCACCGCGCAAGACCGCCGGACGAATTCTCGGGGAGGGAATCCGTTCATGCCTTACATCAATTCGATTCTACACCCGAAAATTTGGTTGTGTTGGAGGAATCTCGATTCCATCAGGGCTGGAATAGTGCGCGAGTGACAATCCTTGCATGCCCTGATGTGGCCCTGCGTCCCATGGCGGAACCTGTGTGGGCTGGCGTTCCGAAACCCCGCCTGATGCAAGCTACTTCGCGCTCGCGAACGAAGACGCAAGACGAAGCCGCAGCGGCAAGGAGTCCAAACAGAGCCGCTGCGCTATCGGATCCGGATCATTCCATTTTCGTCGTATCCGATGACCAATTGCCCGCCGGCAACGATGACCGGGCGCCGGATCAGATCCGGATTCATGGCCATCATGCCCACGGCTTCGCGCCGGGACGGAGGATGCTCCTTCATTTTCTTCTTGCGATAGATCTCGCTGCGCGGGTTCAGGAATTCCTGATGGTCGTGCGTTCCGATTAATTTCTGGAGTTCGGTGGAGGTCAGGCGATTCTTGGTCAGGTCGCGCACATTCAGGCGGTAACCGCGGTTTTCGAGGAAGCGGCGGGCTTTACGGCAGGTCGCGCAAGTTGGCTTCTGAAGAAATTGAATTGTCTTTCGTGGTTTTTTTGCGCGCGTTGCAGCCTTGCGCACGGGTTTTTTCATCGCCTGCCTCGTCCAGAAGAATAATTTTCCAAACGCGATCCTTGTCTGCCCGAACGCCGAAAATCATCAAAATCATGAGCCGGAGTTGCGCGCTCCGCGAGTCAAGCCACGGTACGCCTTTATTGTTACGCCAGGATTACGCCTGGGCAGGAACCGGAAAGGATATATTTCACTCCCTCTAACTACTTCGTAATCAGTGACATCGGAGAAGAAACGTTGCCGTAAGGACCGGCTATCACCCAGGAACGTGACCCCCGTCACGTTTTCGCCTGCTTGACGAGGAGTAAGATTGTTTGTGTAAAGCAATTTCATGCAGGGTCCGTATACGTCGAGTTCAACCCGGGTTTACGATTCAACACACCGGCGGGATTTCATCTTCGGGGGGCCAGCCATGATCGAGGAACTGGAAGAGCATGTTACCGGAGTCGTATGTTTGCGCTGCGGAATATTAACTCCGCTGCAGGTTTCAAGTCACTGGGGACCATCGGAGGGAGCCCGCAAGGAATTTCATTCCCCCATCGCTATCGTCCGGTGCCGCGGATGCGGCAAAGAAGCGTCGTATCTCGCGGACGAGTTCGTCGCATTCAAGACCATGACGAACACATTGCATGCCGCTGCTTGAACATCTCCTTTCTGTTGGCAAATACGTGGCTCACTTCGCGTAAGGAAATCCGGCGAGCATCGTGAAGGCGCGGTAGATTTGCTCAGCGAGCATGGCGCGGGCCAGTTCGTGGGAAAAAGTGAAGGAAGATAGCGAGAGCGTCTGCGTGGCGCGCTTGCGAAGCGATTCCGGAAAACCTTCCGCGCCGCCGCATAGAAACACGATTTCCCGCGCGCCGCGGTCGCGCGTTTCTCCCAGCCACTTGGCGAATTGCTGCGAGGTCCGGTTCTTCCCGGCGTCATCCAGCAGGACCACGGTTGCGGCGGGATCAATGGTGAACTTGCGCAGCGCTGCCGCCGAATCCTCGCGCAATTCGGTGAATTGCACTTCCGCAAATCTGCCGATGCGCGCCGCGTAATCGTCCAGCAAGGCTCCGAATCTCCGGACGCCGCGTTTTTCCGAGCATGACAAGGTGGATTTTCATGGATGGGGGGTTCGTAAAAAAAGTAGCACAGCCACTCCTGGCTGTGTGGTTTTGTGGACCACACGCCTGCCCCTAACCTCACATCACTTGCAAAAACCACACAGCCAGGAGTGGCTGTGCTACTAATTCAATCCGTACTTCTTCCGTTTGTCGAGCAGGGTCTTGCGGCTGATGCCCAGGATCGAGGCGCTCTTTCCGATCTTGTAGTGCGTGGCCTCGAGCGTGGCGCGAATGGCGTCGCGTTCCATTTCCTCGAGCGACCTCAGCGCAACCCCCAGGCCGGTATCCGCGAATTGCACGGATTCGGGAAAATCCCGCGGCGCAAGCGACGGGCCGGAGGAAAACACCAGCGCGCGCTCGATGGAATTTTTCAGCTCGCGCACGTTGCCGGGCCACGCGTAGGCTGCCAGCATGTGCCGCACAGGCTCGGAGAACGCCATGCCGCCGCGACCGTGCACGCGCGACGCGCGTTCCAGCAGCGCGTCGGCCATCGGCAGAATATCGGCGGGACGCGCACGCAGCGCCGGCACAGGAATCGTCAGCACGCTCAGGCGAAAAAATAAATCCTCGCGGAATTGTCCTTCGGCCACAAGTCGCGGCAGGTCGGAATTCGTCAGCGCGATCAGTCGCGCCTGAATGGTGATCGTTTCCGTGCCGCCCAGGCGCTCGAACTGCCGCTCCTCGAGCACGCGCAGCAGTTTCGACTGCGTCGCGGGAGAAAGCGCGGCCACTTCGTCGAGCACGATCGTGCCGCCCTGCGCCATTTCCAGCCGCCCGAGCTTGCGTTCGACCGCTCCGGTGAACGCGCCGCGCTCGTGGCCGAACAATTCGGATTCGACCAGCTCCTGCGGCAGGCTCGCGCAATCGATTTTCAGATAGGGCGCGTCGCGCCGCGGACCAAGTTCGTGGATCAGCCGGGCCAGATGGTCCTTGCCCGTGCCGCTTTCGCCGGTGATCAGCAGCGTCGTGGAGGTGTCCGCGACCTTGCGCGCAAGTTCCACCACGGCCTTGGACGCTGGATCTTCCGCGATCCAGGCCATTCGCGCCTCGCTCATCCTTCGGCCTCGGCTGCGTCGGGGTAGCGGCTGCTTTCATGGGAATCGTCAAATTCGATGCGCCGCGCGGCGCGCCACAGCCGCTCCAGATCGTAAAATCGCCGCGCGTGTTCGGTGAACACGTGCACAATCAGGCCGCCGAAATCGAGCAGCATCCAGTCGCCGCCCGATTTGCCTTCGCGGTGCAGCAGGCGCGTTCCGAGTTCCTTAAGTTTTCGCTCGATTTCGTCGCAGATGGCCTCGACTTGCCTGGGGCTGAAACCCGTGCACAGAAGGAAATAATTGGTGAACGCGGGAAGTCCCCGCAGATCGAGCAGCGTCACTTCCGCCGCCTGCTTTTCCTGCGCGGCCTCGATGGCGGCGCGAAGTTCGATTTGTAGTAAATCCTTTTTTGGCGTCACCGGTAAAGAGCCTGCTTGTTAATGTATTCCTCGACGCGCGGGGGCACAAGTCCATGAATTGACTCATTGGAATCAAGGCGGTGGCGTACTTCGGTCGCCGAAACATGGCTGGAAACCGTGTCGAGCACATAAATCGCCGTCCGGCGCAGCGCGATGGCGCGCGGATCGAGCGGGGCGTGCGCCGCCCCGCGCCGCGCGAAGAGTTCCGGCGGAATCACCAGCCGCAGCGTATCGGATTTGAAACCGGGCCGGCTGGCCACGATAAAATCGCACAGCCCCAGCAGCGTTTCGTAATCTTTCCAGGTCGGAATATCCAGAAACGAATCCGCGCCCAGCAGGAAATATAAATGCACGCCGGCGCCCTGGAATTTCTGCTTGAAATGCCGGACCGTATCCACGGAATAAAATGTTTCCTTCCCGGAATTTCCCGCACCGGATTCCGCCAGCGAGGCGATAAAACGCGGGTGATCGGCGCACGCCAGCGCCACCATGGCGTAGCGGTCCGCGTACGAAGCCATGCCGCCGCGATGCTTGTGCGGCGGGCGGCCCGTGGGAATGAAATGAATTTCGTCGAGATGGAACCGGCGTTCGGCGGCGCGCGCCACCGCCAGGTGTCCGATGTGAATGGGATCGAAGGTGCCGCCGAAGAGCGCAATGCGGCGCTCGCGCGCGGGTTCATTTGGAGCGCTGTGCTTCTGCGGCGGAGCGATGCTCAACGCTCCTCCGTTCGAGGAACAGCCGCCTGGGTGAGCGGAGGCTTCGGACTCATTCTCGGTGGATGTTGAGTCGCCCGCCGCGTCTTCGGAATCTTCCTGCTGCGGCATTTCCGCGGGAGCCAGGCGATCGAGCGCGTCGGCCATGCCGCGCACCAGTTGCGGAATGCCTTCGCCGGAAGCGGACGAGATGGCGTAAAACTCCAGCCCGCGCGCGGCGCAGAATTCGCGCAATTTTTCCAGGCGCGCGCGATCCGAGGTGGCGTCAAGTTTCGTGGCCACGACGATCATGGGCTTCTCGGCCAGCTTTTCGCTGAACGCCGCCAGTTCGCCGGTAATGATTTCAAAATCATGCACGGGATCGCGGTCGGAAAAATCGCTGGTGTCGATCAAGTGCGCGATCAGGCGCGTGCGCTCGATATGCTTCAGAAACCGGATGCCGAGGCCCACACCGGTATGCGCGCCTTCGATCAAGCCGGGCAAATCGGTGACCACGAACGTGCGCCCGCCGGTTCGCTCCGAAGGTTTTCCGAGATTGCTGTCGGCGGAAACCACGCCGAGGCTCGGTTCGAGCGTCGTGAACGGATAATCGGCAATCTTCGGATGCGCGGCGGAAATTCGCGAGATCAGCGTGGACTTGCCCGCGTTGGGAAATCCAACCAGTCCGATATCGGCCAGCAGCTTTAACTCAAATCGCAGATTGCGTTCCTGGCCGGGCGTTCCTTCCTCCGATTCGCGCGGCGCCTGATGCCAGGGCTTGGCGAAATGCTGGTTGCCGCGCCCGCCGCGTCCGCCCTGCGCGAGCAGCACGCGCTGGCCCGGCTTGGTCAAATCCGCGATTTGTTCGCCTGTATTCTGATCGGTGACCACGGTGCCCACCGGAACGAGCAAGAATCATATCCGCGCCCGCGTGCCCCGTGCAGTTCGAGCCTTCGCCGTGCCGCCCGCGGTCCGCTTTGAATTC
Organism: Terriglobia bacterium; assembly: GCA_963779275.1. Taxonomy (GTDB): domain Bacteria; phylum Acidobacteriota; class Terriglobia; order Acidiferrales; family UBA7541; genus Palsa-360. The sequence continues at coordinate 557,949 of CAVZXL010000005.1, read as the reverse complement.
GCGGTTGTAGCGGTAGCGCAGCAGCGTGTTGTCGTGCGGGTTCGCTTCCAGATAAATGCTGCCGCCATGGCCGCCGTCGCCGCCCGAGGGTCCGCCGCGCGGCACGAATTTCTCGCGGCGAAACGCGACGCATCCGTTGCCGCCGTCGCCCGCCTTCACATAAATTTTTGCTTCGTCGACAAACACGTGAGTTCCATTTCCGCAAATACTGCAATTCGGGTGTGGGCTCTACTTGGAGCCCACCGTAATTAAGAATACGACAGCGCCGGGCCAATTTGCACGGCGGGCGCTGGAAGAAAACAATTGTTCCGGAATCGAGGGATGCGGGGTGACCCTGTCTTCCCCATTCCGGGACTCAGGGCTAAAACAAAAAAGGCGCCCCGACCCGGTCGGGACGCCTTCGATTTCCGGCGGGTTGCACATCGAACCCGGATTTCCGCTGGACCGTCTCCAGTTCGAGCCTGACGAATCCCGTGGCTAAGCGGCAGGTTCGGTCTTTGCCGCAGCCGCTTGCTCGGCCGGGATCACGCTGATGAACCGCCCGTCCTGGCCTTTGTCCTGAAACAGGACCACGCCGTTGATGAGCGCGAAGAGCGTATCGTCCTTGCGCGCGAGCCACGTTCACCCCGGGCTTGTGACGCGTGCCGCGCTGGCGAATCAAAATCGTTCCCGCATGGACCACTTCGCCGCCAAACCGCTTGACGCCCAGCCGCTGTCCCTGAGAATTGCGGCCGTTTACGGACGAGCCGCCGCCCTTTTTATGTGCCATGGAAATTCCCTCTCGAACTCTTAGAGTTCGATGCCGCTGACTTGCACGGCCGTATAGTTTTGCCGGTGTCCGCGGGTAATCTTGTACTGGCCACCAGTCTTAAACTTGAGGACCGTAATCTTCGGATGACGGCCCTGCGCCACGATCTTGCCCACGACCTTCGCCTTCGCGGCGTCCGCCCCGGTCAAAAGCTTCTTTTCATCGGTGCCCACGGCAAGCACGTCTTCAAACGTGATCTTCCCGCCCACCTTACCCGGCAAGGTTTCGACCTTGACCGTGTCCCCGGGCGTTACCCGGTACTGCTTTGCTCCACTTCGAATGACGGCGTACATCGCCCCTCCAGGTGCAAATCGGAAACGTTGATTATATGTGGGGTTAGGGGTGGGAGTCAATGCGGAGTTGGGGGGCTTTTCTCTGATGACTGCAGGGCTTGCTAGGACAGACACTCTTGCCTGTCTGCTGTCACTTGATACGGAGATGGACACAAAACCAGGACCCTTAGAAGCCAAAGGGTCCGCCACCCGGAAAATCAAATCCATCTCAAAGGCTGGCCCGCACGCCCAGTGAGCAAGGCTCCAACTTTCACCCCTGGGACGAAAGACCAGCCGCCGTATTGCATGGCTTTCTTTGAGCGTACAATTGGGGCTCCATCTGCCAACCGAAAGGTAAGAATATGCCGATTCAGAAATGCCCGCTCTGCCTCAAAACGAAAGATGTCGTTTCGAGCCATTTGATGCCCGCGAGGATGTACGAATACTGTCGTCCTCCGGGTGGGCATGCGATCTCGATTTCTTCAGCTCTCGTTATTGAGAGCGATCGGCAACTTCAAGATTATCTCCTTTGCCGCGAGTGCGAGGATTCCCTGAATAAGGGTGGCGAAATGTGGCTCTTACCACTACTTTCGCAGTACAAGGGACCGTTCCCATTTTGTGATCTTCTCACAAAGTTTCCACCAGATATCATAGATGGGGATGCTGCTGCCTACGCCGCAGTTAGGAATCCTGAGATTCACTGCGACAAACTAATTCACTTTTCAATGGGAGTATTTTGGAAAGCGGCAGTTCATTCTTGGAGCGGCACTAGGACTGAAACCATGATCGACTTAGGAATCTACGCGGAGGCAATTAGAACATTTCTACGAGGTGAAACGGGATTCCCCGACCATGCAGCCCTGACGATTGGTGTTCTGCCTCCCTCGGCTCAACAGATTTCATTTCATAATCCGTATCGAGGCTCCAATAAGAAGTGGCACAACTTCTTGTTCTATGTTTCGGGTATCGAGTTTTCGCTTGCCGTAGGAAAAGCGGTTGATGCTACCATCCGGCCAGACTGTTTTGCTTGCCATCCCGCCCATCCGATCGTTGTGGTGGATTTCTCGCCAGATATCGAAGGAGTCCTTCGGAAGGTGTGGGCAAAGGCCCACGTGGCTAAAAATGTCCAAAAGTACTTGAAAAAGATCTAACTGGTCAGCCGCGAGTTAGATAATTCTTGCTCAAGCGGCGGGTTTTGATTTTCTTGCGTTCGATCCCCCACGAAGTCATACGCCCATACGGATGAGCCGACCTGCAATTCATAAAGTTCGATTGTCGCCAGCGACCATCTACTGGCTACCGGCGCTTGAGCGCCTCAAGTTCCTCCAGCGTCCGCGGCCAATCCGATCCCAATAGCCGCGACAATCCGCGATCGGCGAGCACTTTCCCGCCCGTCTGGCACCGGGCGCAGTAGTTGGTTTCATTGTCCGCGTAGCGAATCCGCTGAATTTTTTCTCCGCACCTGGGACAAGGCTGTCCGTACCGGCCGTGGACGGCCATCTCTTTGCGAAACGCGGTCACCTTTTCCGGAAATTTGGCCGCCGCCTCCGCACCCAGCCGGTCGATCCAGAGCCGCAGGGTCTGGCGCGTCGCAGAGTACAGCCTTTCCCACTCGTCCGGCTGAAGCTTGCGCGTAAGCGCGATCGGCGAAAGCCGCGCCGCGTGCAGAATCTCGTCCGAATACGCGTTGCCGATGCCGCTGACCAGGCGAGGATCGGTGAGGGCCCTCTTGAGCGTGCGGTTTTCAGCCGTAAGCGCGGCGCGAAACGCCTCCAAATCGCTCTCAAAAATCTCAATCCCTCCGGGGTCGACTGAACGCAAGCCATCCTCTCCCGCGAGCACATGCAAAGACGCGCGGCGCTTGGAGCCGGCTTCGGTGAGCACGAGCGAGCCGCCGGGAAAATCGAACGCCGCCAGATTCTGGCGCCCCGAAAGCTTCGCCCCCGCCGGCCGCCAATGCAGCCGCCCGGCAATCATCAAGTGCAGCACCAGCCAGAGGCCGCCATCCACGCCGATAGCGATGCGCTTCCCGATTCGCCGCAGTTCGCGCACGGTGCGCCCCTCAATATCCGCAAGCGGCGGCTGCACGGTGCGAAGCAGAAAAGGGCTGGCAAGCCGCATGCGCTCAAGCCGCTGGCCCACGATGCGCGGTTCCAGGGCGCTGATGTAGGCGGCAATATCCGGCAGCTCCGGCATGCGCAACAGCTTGCAGGTTGCGCCCGCAATTTTGCAACATTGCTTTTTCGATCGGAAAAAATTGGAAAAGCGCGCGGCCCGCCGCTTCGATGGCAGGGTTCACTCCGCAGGACCAAAACACAAAGGAATAGATTCCGGCGCGCGCGGAAATGCTTTAGAATTAAGCCAGCATCAACTGTGGGCGTGTAGCTCAGCTGGGAGAGCACCTGCTTTGCAAGCAGGGGGTCGCAGGTTCGAACCCTGTCACGTCCACCAACTTTCTTCCTCCACGAATCTACTGCGGCGCGGGTGCACGGGCAGGCTCGCCGCGAAAGATAGCCTTTCAGCCGCGGCCCAGCTTCGTTCTCTTGCCGTTTCCTGACAACAAAAATGTGGTAAGTGACGGCGTCCCAGGCGTTATGGATGCCGATGAAAAGCAAGAGCAGCGCTGCCGCCCCGACGCCAAAAAGCGCCGCGCCCGCGTGCCAGCCAGCCGCGCGTGCGAAACGGCCAGGGCGAATTCAAAATTCTTGCCGCGTGGGCCGGTACAGGATCTCATTTACGTCGACGTCCTCCGGCTGGCTCATGGCGAAGGCGACCGCTCGCGCGAAGGATTCGGCCGGAACCGCGAGTTCATACACTTTGCGGATATTCGCGGCGATGTCCGGCTCCGTGATGCTATCCACCAATTCGCTTTCAACGGCGCCCGGCGAGATCACCGTTGTGCGGATGTTGTAGGGCTTCACTTCCTGGCGCAGCCCTTCGGAGATGACTCGCACAGCGGTCTTGGTCGCGGAATAAACCGCGCCGCCGGCGCGGATTTTATGCCCGGCAACGGATGAAACGTTGATGATATGCCCGGATTTCCGCTGCTTCATATACGGCAACGCCGCGGCAATTCCGTACAGCACGCCCTTGAGGTTGACGTCGATCATCCGGTCCCATTCGTCGACTTTGAGCCGCTCCAGCGGCGACTGCGGCATGAGCCCGGCGTTGTTGATCATGACGTCGATCCGGCCGTAAGTCTGCACGGCTGCGTCCACCAGCGCCTGGACCTCGCCGCGATGGGTCACGTCTGTTTTTATGGCGAGCGCCTGACCGCCGCTGCCGGTCAGCTGGTCCGCCAAGGCTCGTATGCGGTCCACGCGCCGCGCTCCCAGGACAACGGCGGCGCCTTGCGCGGAGAGAAACCGGGCTGTCGCTTCGCCCAGGCCGCTGCTCGCGCCCGTAATGACAACAATTTTCCCTTCGATATTATTCGTCATTCGATTCCTTTAATTTTTATTTGCCGGCCCGGTATTGCTCGTCACTGACGTGTTCCATCCAATCGACAACTTTACCATCGAGCTTTTCCTGAATGGCGATGTGCGTCACGGCCGTGGCCGGCGCGGCGCCGTGCCAATGCTTCTCGCCGGGCGAAAACCACACCACGTCGCCCGGACGAATCTCCTCGATCGGCCCGCCCTCACGCTGGACCCTGCCGCAGCCGGCCGTGACGATAAGAGTCTGACCAAGTGGATGCGTGTGCCATGCGGTCCGCGCGCCCGGCTCGAAAGTCACGCTGGCGCCTTGAACCCGTGCTGGATCGGGCGCCTGAAAAAGCGGATCGATGCGCACGACGCCGGTGAACCAATCCGACGGGCCTTTAACAGAAGATTGCGAACCGTTTCTTTTGATTTCCATTTTCCAATCGCCTTCCGTTGAACTTTAGTTCTTAGATTCCAAACCGCTCGAATCGCGTGCTCTCTTGCATTGCCGCTCAGGCGCGCGGCCGCCGCATGCCGGTGCCAATAAATCGCCATCTGTCCCGCACTGCCGGTTACGTTACCACTTGGAGCCAATATCTAATTATGGGAAATTTCTCCCATGGCGGTCCGATATTTTGGCTCTTTAGTGTGCAACAATCCTGAGAGCGCGTGCGGCATTCAACTTTAGTTGCGATGGGTGTGCGGTGGCTGAGCAGACAATGCTCGGTGGTGCTGTACGAGTTTGCCACGCCCGCGGATGAAAACCCCGATGTGATCGGATGGGCCCCGGGAGCGGGCTCGGTGCTTATCGAGTGCAAATTGACCCGGTCGGATTTCTTGAAGGACGCGGTGAAGACCGTGCGGAAGAATCCGCGCGCGGGGATGGGCCAGCGCCGCTACTATCTTTGCCCGGCCGAATTGATCCAGGTGAAGGACCTTCCCGCGAAGTGGGGACTGCTCTGGGCCAGCCGGGGCCAGATTATTGTAAAGCGCGAGGCGCGGGGACATGCGGAAAGAAACCTGGTGGCTGAAGTCCGGTTTCTGAGTTCCATGCTCCGACGCGCGCAGCTGCGGATCGGCACGCGGCCGCTCTCGGAGTGGCTGCGAGGCGAAAACCGATTCGAGGCGAAACGCGGCATCCCGCCGGTGCGGGATCGCGTACTTCGGAAAACGAACCGCCCTGTTGCATTGAGTAAAGTAGAAAACTGAAGCGGTTCGCAAAATTGCAAATCGGGCGAGAAAACGGCCAGACAGTATCGTGCCACGCCGCGAGGCATCGGCCCGGCTTTGCACTTCTTGCATCAGTGCCGCAAACGTTCCATTTCACGGAGTGTCTTCTTGGGCTCCCGCGCATTGCCAACGCACCGAGCCTCGCGTGATAATTACGTCCATGAATCCGACCACATCGACTTTCAAAGAGCAATCCGCCGCAACATCCGGATTTGCACAAAATCTCGATCGCCTGGCCGCAGTCGCGGTGCACGCCGGACTGGGACTCGCGCCGGGACAAGAGCTGGTGATGACTTGCACGCTGGACGCGGTGTCACTGGCGCAACGCATTACCGAGCATGCCTACAAGGCCAGCGCCTCCCTGGTCACCACTTTATTTACGGACGAAGAGTCGTCGCTGCTTCGCTATCGGTACGGGTCCGAAGCAAGTTTCGACACCGCCGCATCGTGGCTCTACGAGGGCATGGCCCAGGCGTTCCGCAGCGGTGCGGCGCGGCTGGCAATCACGGGGAATAATCCTTCGTTATTGTCAAAAGAAGATCCGGAAAAAGTGAGCCGCGCGAATCGCGCCATGTCGAAAGCCTACCGCCCGGCGCTGGAACTGATTACACGGCATGAGATAAACTGGACCATCGTCGCTTGCGCCACTCCCGCGTGGGCCTCCGCGGTGTTCCCCAATCTGCCGCAGGACCAGGCGCTATCCCGGCTCTGGGACGCGATTTTCGCGGCGTCGCGCGCGGACCAGGCCGATCCGGTCGCTGCCTGGAAAGAACATGACGCAAATCTGCATGCACGCGCCGGACGGATGAACCAGAGGCGCTACTCCGCCCTGCATTTTCGCGGGCCCGGCACGGATCTCCGCGTGGGCCTTGCCGACGATCACCTGTGGCTGGGCGGAGGCACAACGGCGGGCAATGGCAGGTACTGCATTCCGAATATGCCGACCGAAGAAATATTCACCACGCCGCACAAAGATCGCGTGGAGGGATACGTGACCAGCACCAAGCCGCTTTCCTACCAGGGCACGCTGATCGAAGAAATTTCCGTGCGGTTTCAGGCCGGGAAAATTGTGGATGCGCGTGCCGCGCGGGGCAACCAGGTGCTGCAGCGGATGATCGAGACCGACGAAGGAGCGCGGCGGCTCGGCGAGGTTTCCCTGGTGCCGCACTCATCGCCGATTTCCTCGAGCGGGCTGCTCTTCATGAACACGCTGTTCGACGAGAACGCCGCCTGCCACATTGCCCTGGGGCAGGCCTACAGCACATGCCTGAAGGATGGCGACACCCTTACTCCGGAGCAACTGGCGGCGCGCGGCGCAAACGAAAGCCTGATTCACGTCGACTGGATGATCGGATCGAATCGTATTGACGTTGACGGCATCACCGCGGCGGGCGATTCCGAACCGGTGTTGCGCGCAGGGGAATGGGTCTAGAGTTCGCCTCCCCCAGTTCCTTTTGGCTTAGATAATCACCCAGAAAACCTGCCATCGGAAAATAGCCGCCTGAAGCGGCGCAAAAGCAACCATGTTTCCAGGACGTGATATTGCACTTGGGCAATAGCCCTGCAAGTACTATTGCCCTGTGTCGAACTGGTATGGTGCCATAGTGTCATGGCCACTGCCGGTATCGCGGGCTCCCTGCGGGCACCCCACGAGGTATCTGTCTGGGCGCGGATACGCCATGCCGAAAGGCGGCAGTGGTGGCTGTGGGCGTCGGCCATAATGATCACGCTGCTGCTCACGGTGGGAATGGCTTCTTTTTCGTACCTGTTTGCACAATCCGACCCGCAAGTTTCTTTCACGTTCCGCGATTCTCTGCGGGGATTGTTTGCGCTGGTCTTCTTGTTTGATCTCTACACGATCTACCAGCAGCTGCAGATCCACCGCATACGCCGGCAATTGACCGAGCAGGAAGAAATGTTCCGGCTAATCACGGAAAACGCCGACGACCTGATCGCCGTGATCGATCCGGATGGGCGCCGCCTGTACAGCAGCCCCGGATACACCAAGATTTTTGGCTATTCCAGCGACGAACTGCTGGGCACCCCGATCGACGAACAAATTCACCCCGATGACCGCGAATCCATCCACATCGTGCGCCTCGAAACGTTTGAAAAAGGTTCGGCGCCCCGCCAGGAGTATCGCTTCCGGCAAAAGGACGGCGAATGGCGAACCCTGGAATCCAACGCCAGCCCGGTGCGAAATCACTCGGGTGAAATCGAAAAGATTGTAGTGGTCAGCCGCGACATTACCGAGCGCAAGCTGGCCGAACAAATGCTCCGCCAGCGCGACGAACAGCTCCGCCAGGCCCAGAAGATGGAAGCCGTGGGACGTTTGTCGGGTGGCATCGCGCACGATTTCAACAATCTGCTCGGCGTCATCATCGGCTACAGCGAATCGCTCGAGCACCAGTTGCCTCCGGAAGATCCTCTGCGCAAAAGCGCCGAGCAAATTCGCAAGGCCGGCGAGCGCGCCGCCTCTTTGACTCATCAATTGCTGGCCTTCAGCCGCCAGCAGGTTCTCCAGCCCAAGGTCCTGGACTTGAACGCCGTCGTGCTCGACATGGGCAAAATGCTGCGCCGCCTGATTGGGGTGGATATCGAGCTGACCACCCGGCTCGATTCGCAGTTGGGGCGCGTAAAAGCCGATCAGAGCCAGATTGAACAGGTGATCGTGAATCTGGCCGTGAATGCGCGCGATGCCATGCCCGAGGGCGGAAGCCTGGTGATCGAAACCTCCAACACGTTTCTGGACGAAACCCTTGCCCGCGGCTTGCCGTTTCTCCGCCCCGGCCCTCACATTCTCCTTACGGTGAGCGATACGGGAACCGGGATGGACCTGTCCACGCAGCGCCACATCTTCGAGCCGTTTTTCACCACAAAACCTCCCGGAAAAGGCACGGGGCTGGGACTGGCGACCGTTTACGGCGTCGTGAAACAGAGTGGCGGCGTTGTGGGCGTCGAATCGAAACAGGGAAAGGGCTCCCGATTCAAAATTTATCTGCCTCAGGCGGAAAGTTCCGGGGTGGCGCCGTCTCCCGATCCGGTGCGAAGAGAATCTTCCAAGAGGGACGATACGATTCTGCTGGTCGAGGATGAAGAAGCGCTCTTGAATTTGACCGCCGCAGCCCTGAGCGAGAACGGCTACAAGGTGCTGACGGCTCGCGACGGTGTCCAGGCGCTGGAAGTGGCGCGAACATTCGCCCAACCCATTCATCTCTTGCTTACCGATGTGGCCATGCCAAGAATGGGCGGCCCCACGTTGGCCCGGCAAATGGTTGAATTGCGGCCGGGCATCCGCGTCCTGTTCATGACCGGCAATGCCGGACGCGATCCTGCTTTGCAGGCGGACTTGCCCGCGAACATCGAGCCTCTTGCGAAGCCGTTTAGTCGCGTGGCGCTGATTGGATATGTGCGTCAGGCATTGGACGCAGCCGAGGTTGAGGTTTCGAGCTGACGCTTAGCGGCCTTCACGGCTCGCGCGCTGCGTCCCGGAAGCCAGTGCGGCATGATCGAGCGCGCGCTTCTCTTCCACGGTGAGCGCACGGAATTTCCCTTTAGCGATTGCCCCCAGTTGCAGCGGGCCGACGGCGACGCGCACCAATCGCAAGACTTCGATCCCCAACGCTTCCAGCATCCGCCGGATCTGGCGGTTTTTCCCTTCATCGAGCACGATCTCCAGCCACGCATTACGCTCGCCGGAGCGCAACACAGATGCGCGTTTTGCACGCAGAGTTTCCCGCGCGCTTTCGTGCATCCTGGATCGCGCGCCCGCCGGCGTGCCGGCTTGTACGCCTCTGACCAGCGTGGCCGCCAGCGATTCGTCCGCCACCCCGCCCACCTGCACGTGATACGTCTTGTCCAGATGCGTCGCCGGATCGGATAGGCGGGCGGCCCATTCGGAATCGTTTGTGAGCAGCAGCAATCCCTCGCTTGCTTTATCCAGCCGGCCCACCGGCCCGACCCACGGCAAGGATTCCGGCAGGCAGGAATAGACTGTGCCGCGGCCTTTCTCGTCCGAGGCCGTGGTCACCACGCCGCGTGGTTTGTTCAGAAGCAGATAGATTTTTTGCGCCGCCGAAACAGTATGGTTGTCCACGCAAATGCGATCGGAATGCAAATGCACCGGTGTTTCAGGATCCTTGCGCGGCGCGCCGTTGAGCTGCACGCGGCCGGCGCGAATCAACTCCGCGGCTTGTGAGCGCGAGCAAAATCCCAGCTTGGACAATGCGCGAGCCAGCCCGATTTTTCGCGTATCCTTTGGTCCTTTCATCTCTCGGCCGCTTTCCATCACCCGGCCAGTAAATACTGCCACGGACCGCGCCCGCCTTCCTAGCCCAGCGTTTCTCCGAACCGGCTGCACGGCAAGGAATCTTTAGTGAATGAAATGATCCGCATGAGTATTCCAAGGAGAATCGCGGGAAGTTCTTGCGGCATGCGCGCCGGAGCGTATAATCCGGCACATGGGGAGTTTCCTCTCGATAGACTTGGATACTTGCACGCTCTGGAGGTGAGCGATGCGGAACACCGCTCCCGTGTTGATCGTTTGTTCAGAACCTGCGCAAAGCGATAAAGCGATCGAGATTGTGCGGCGTGTTGGCCTGCCGTATCTTCTGTCCACCTCTCTGACGGATGCTCGGGCCTTGGTGGAACGCCAGGTATTTCAATTCGTGCTCTGCGACGATGAACTGCCGGATTGCAATCTTCGCACTGCCATTCGCGTCCTGTCCACTGCAACCGGAGGCGTTCCGGTTATTGTGCTTTCTCACCTTGCCGATTGGGATGCCTATATTCGGGCCCTGAGCGCCGGGGCTTTCGACTACATCGCGTGCCCGCCCGAGCCTGTCGAAGCGGAACGCATTATGCGTCTGGCGCTGGAACAGAATCCTCCGCCGCGCCGGGCTTCCCGCACGGCCGCCTGATTGCCCTCCCATCCTTGCGTCCACCCATGAAAACGTGGTTCTATTCCCCGCTGTGACCCTCGCGTCGATTCCATGGGACTTTGCCCTGATCCTGGCGGCGCTTGGCGTCCTGATTCCCTGGCGCGGAACGGTCCGCGTGGGACGCCTGATGAAGATGGCGGATCTGGGCTCTTCCGGCCGGCTTTCGCTCTACGCCTCCACCATCCTTTTTCAATGGGCAATCGCGGGGCTGGTCTTCTGGAGAGCGCACGCCCGAGGAATGAGCCACGCGGAATTGGGCCTGGCGATCTCTGACCCGTGGCTGGCGGCCTGGGTAACTTGCGGCGCGACTTTGCTATTGTGCGCCAGCCAGATCGCCGGATTGCGAAAAATGGTCCAGCTTCCCGTGGAAAAGCGGGGAGCGCTTTTTCGTATCACCGAGAAGATCATGCCGCGGACCTGGCCCGAAGCTTCGCTGTTCGCGGCGCTGGCCTGCACGGCGGGACTTTCCGAAGAATTCCTGTATCGCGGATTTGTCCTGGCAGTGTTCGCAAGAGTGTTTGCCGGCGCGGCTGGAACGACGTTTCTTGCGAGCGGCGTGTCCTCTCTCTGGTTTGCCATCGCGCATTTCTATCAGGGTAGACGGGGAATTATAACTACATTTGTAGTTGGTATGATTTTCGCTGGATTGCGCATTTGGAGTGGCTCCTTGTTACCTTCCATCGTCGCTCATGCCGGCGTGGATTTGCTTGTGGGTCTCTATGTCCCCAGATTGCTCAGGAAAGCCTGACGGCCATGTCGAAAGCAGAAGATTCGGGTCTAACACACCAGCAAGTTCTGGCCGCCTTGGCGCCCTTTGGAATTACTCTTTCGGACGAGCAATCCGCAAAAGTGGAGCAGTATGTGCAATTGCTGCTGAAGTGGAACCGGCTGACTAGCCTGACGACCGTAACGGATCCGGTCGAGATCGTCGGCCGGCATTTTGGCGAATCCATGTTTGCCGCTTCGCTCCTGCCTGTGGAAAACGGTCGGCTGGTCGACATTGGTTCCGGAGCCGGTTTTCCTGGCCTGGCCTTGAAGATTTTTTCCCCCCACATTCAAGTGGCCCTTGTTGAGTCGAACAAAAAAAAGTGCGCCTTTCTCGCTGAGGTGATACGAACTCTGGAATTGACGGATACGGATGTTCTTCCGCAGCGATACGAGGAAATACGTCCGGGAAGCGATTTCGCGAACTTTATTACCGCGCGGGCCGTCGGGGGCTTTCCCGCGATGCTTCGCTGGTCCAGAACAGCCCTGTCGCGCCGCGGGCACCTGCTGCTGTGGGTAGGTGGCGAGGACATCACGGCTATCACCAATTCCAAGGGCTGGATCTGGAACCCGCCTGCGCGCATTCCGGAATCGCAGCGCAGATTTATTCTTGTTGGGCGGTATATTGGCGAGGGCCACTGACGATCCCTGGAAACGCTAGCCGGAAAGAATGCAATTGTTCCACGTGGAACAATTCATCTGCTGACTGCTCCGCTTTCATTTTGCACCCGTATTCCTGCGATACATCCCATCTTTGACGGAACTTCGGTGGGTCTCATGCCCCTCGTCCAAAATTGAAATCTAAAAAAATCAAGTGATCCGATTGTTCCACGTGAAACAATTTGCACAATCAGCGCTTGATGTGTTAACTTCTGGCCCGCGAGGATACGCATTTGGGCCGAATTATTGCCGTTACCAATCAAAAGGGCGGAGTCGGCAAGACCACAACCGCAATTAATCTTGCCGCATCGCTGGCAATCTCCGAGCAGCGAACCTTGCTCATCGACTGCGACCCGCAGGGAAATACTACGTCCGGTATCGGTTTTCCGAAGGATCCGGCGAGACGAACTTTGTATCAGGCACTGATCCTTGGCGAACCTCTGGAAAAAATCATAATCAAGACGCAAGTAGAAGGGCTCGATCTCATTCCAGCCGACAAGAACCTGGTCGGCGCAGAGGTCGAACTGGTCAGCGCAGAGAACAGGGAATACCAACTGAAGAAGTTGCTGCAGCAGATCAAGGACAACTACAATTACATCATCATGGATTGTCCTCCTGCACTGGGCCTCCTCACACTTAATGCGTTGACGGCCGCTGATTCTGTGCTTGTTCCCATCCAGTGCGAATATCTTGCGCTTGAGGGCGTGTCCGAACTCCTGGACACGCTGATGAAAATCAGAAGGACACTGAACCCGGACTTGGCGATCGAAGGAATTGTTTTGACAATGTATGACGAAAGAACCACGCTCTCGCGACAGGTAGCTTCGGACCTGCGAAGCTTCTTTGGAGCTCAGGTATTTCAGTCCGTAATCCCCAGAAATGTGCGTCTGGCCGAAGCGCCGAGCCACGGCAAGCCGATCCACTTCTACGACATTCATAGTAAAGGCGCAGAAGCCTACATCAACCTTTCAAAGGAGGTCATCTCCAGTGGCGAGAAACGCATTGGGAAGGGGGCTGGGAGCCCTGATTCGTGATACTGAGGCGGCACCGCTTCAGCCGAACCCACCAGCAACCGCGCCAGGCCAGGCTGCTGCCGCAGCGCCTGCGTTGGCGCCAACCGTAACCGGAGGCCCGCTCCAAATCGATATCGATTTGCTGGACCCCAGCCCGTACCAGCCGCGGACACGCTTCGTGGAAACGGCCCTTGAGGAACTGGCGCAATCCATCCGGTCGAGTGGAATTATTCAACCTCTCGTGGTACGAAAAATTGGCGCGCGGTATCAGCTCATCGCAGGAGAGCGCCGCTGGCGCGCCGCGCAGCGCGCGCAACTTCTTCGCGTGCCCGTGGTGCTGCGGGAGGTTGGCGACGAGCAGGCTCTGGAACTCACGCTTGTCGAGAACATCCAGCGCGAAGATCTGAATCCCATCGAGCAGGCGCGCGCATTCGAGCGCCTAATGGATCAATTCCACCTGACGCAGGATGAAGTGGCGGGGCGCACGGGCAAGGACCGCGCAACCGTCGCGAACTCCGTGCGTCTTCTTGCGCTGGATGAAACGTTCCTCGAGTGGATCGAAGAAGGAAAGATGACGGCCGGACATGGCCGCGCGCTGCTGGCGATAGCGGACCCTAAATTACGAATGGAATTGGCGCAAAAAGCGTCTCGCGGAAAGCTGACGGTCAGGCAGCTGGAAAAAATGGCCACGCGCCGGGCCCGCGGGCGTGAGCACCAGGCTCTGATCGAAACGCAGGATCCGAACCGTCAAGCGGCCATCGACGATTTGCAGAAACACATCGGCACGCGAGTAACGCTACGAATGCCTGCCAAAGGACGCGCGGGGGAATTGGCCTTAGAGTTCTATGACGAAGAACAGCTGAATGGGTTATACGAACGGTTGATGGCATAATACTATATATGTAGTTTATAAGCCCGTTGGTTTTCACCCTATCCAATGCGACGCGGCCAAGTACAAGGCACGTCACTACGCCTTTTTTTTAGGGTCCGGAATTCCGAAAGACATTGTAGAATTTGACGATCTGCCGGATAGCTTTCAAGCAGTCTGGGGGTTCTCCCGATGCAGTGGCGATCCAAAGGACAAGGCAAGGATTCGGAAAGCCGCGAGTTTACCGGATTTCTCGATAAGGGCGTCCACTTTGAAGGAACCCTGGAAGCCTCGGGCGTATTCCGCATTGACGCTCAGATGAAGGGCAATCTATTGTCCAGCCACAGCCTGATCCTGGGAGAAGGCGCTCGCGTCGAAGGCCAAATCGAAGGCAATCACGTGGTCATCGCCGGCAAGTTCGACGGAGTGATCTTTGCCAAAGGGAGAGTCGAGATCCAGGCAAAGGGCGTTGTCACCGGCGAAATCCACACCCCGTGCCTCATGATCGAGCCCGGAGGAATTTTTGATGGGCGCTGCCACATGCTGGCGGCATCGGAATCCACCAAGCCCCTGACTATCCCGATCCGCGCTTCGCAACAGTCCTAGGAATCGGGGAGCGCTAGCGCCGGAAATTGCAAAATCAGTTCTGTGATCGACCCTGACTCATGAATCGAGTTTTTTGCGGCGTTGAAAGATTTCCATCTCGCCAGTTAGAATCCAGCTTGACCTGATTTCACAAGATTCCCAAAAAACCAGTCACGATGGACACCATCACGCATGGAATTGTGGGAGCCTTGGCCGGGAAGGCCTTTTTTGGCGGAAACGATGAGCCCGCCGACATTCGCTCCGGTGCAAGATCCACAGCACTGAGCTCCCCCACGGCGAAGGCCGCCATTGTGGCCTGCACGCTCGGTTCAATCTTCCCTGACATCGATGTCTTCGCGGGACCTCTGGCGAGAAATCCGCTCGCGATCATGGAGTGGCACCGCAACATCACGCATTCCTTGGTGATGCTGCCATTGTGGGCGCTGCTGCTGGCGGCGGTATCGCAGCCGCTGGCGCGGCGGTTGCGATGGGAAACGCCGCCATTTGCAAAGCTGGCCGGAATCTACGCCGTTGGGCTTCTCTCTCACGTCTTTCTCGACGTGGCCACGAGTTTCGGGACGATGACATGGAGCCCGCTGAATTATTCGCGCGTGGCATGGGACTGGATGTTTATCATTGATTTTACGTTCAGCGCGATTGCTCTGGCGCCGCAACTGGCCGCCTGGTGCTATCGCGATCCCGCAAAATTCGCGCGGCGCGCAGTGATCACGTGGATCGCTCTGTCCGCGGGCGTATTGGGAGTCTATGGATTTGCGGCGGCATCGGGATTCGGATTTCCGATGTGGGTCGCGGGAGTTGCCAGCGCAAAATTGGCAGTCCTGTTTTTTGCTCCGCGAATTCGCGGAGCGGGATTTCGCTGGAAGAGAGCGAATTGGTCGCGCGCGGCGATGGCCGTGCTCTGTGCCGTACCTGGCATGCGCCGCCTGGGCTCACCGGAGGGCGCTCGCCGAAACCTCAGAGTTTGCGGCCTCGCACCATTTGCAGGTGCAAAGTGTGGGCGCGCTGCCGCTGCCGCCGACCTTGACGCATTGGGCTGGCGTGGTCACCACGCCCGAAGGCGTGTGGCGCACTACATTCCACCTCCCGAGCGGGAAACTGGAAAGCACGGAACTTTACGCCGCAGCCGACTCGAATCGATATGTCGCGGAAGCGAAAACCCTGCGCGATGTGCAAGTCTATCTATGGTTCGCGCGATTTCCGGTCTGGCAGGTGCAGCGGGTTCGCGGAAATACGGTGGCGGAAGTCACCGACGTGCGTTTCTTTCGGCAGAACTTCCAAAACTGGAATGATGATCCTCGCTCGACCGGCCAGGGAACGGAATCGCGCGCCAACGCACCGGGTTTTACATTTCAGATTATTTTTGATCCCGCGGGAAATGTAATTTCACACGGATTTAAGAAGACCGGAATAGCATCGGCGGGAGAGTCCCTTATTCGGCGGGGTAAACAACCACTTGGCGTTCTTCGCCGGCACCTTCACTCGCGGTGCGCACTGCCGGCTTCTTCCTTCAAAACCAGATGCAGGATGCGGCGTTCGCGCGCGGACATGGCATTGAAGCGGAACGGCGCATGCGATTCGCGGACGCGATCGGCGGCCACGCGCGCGGAAAGCTTCAATTCCTCGATGCGCGCGGCGCGGTAATCGCCCGCGTCGAAACGGATGCGGCTATAGAACTGGGGATCGAGCCACAACCAGCGAAGGGCGATATGTTCAAAAGCCTTGAGCAGGTCGGCGTTGTGCTCGAGCAGCAAATCCAGATGACGCCCTTTGAACACGACAAGGATTTCGGGGTTTTCCAGGTCTGGCGTGGGAGCGGGTTTGGTGGTGCGAATTTCGTAGGAAAGCTCGAAGCGGCCCTTTGCGCAAGATCGTATCCAGGCAGCGGCGCAACTCAGCCGTGGCCGCGGCGTGATCCAGCTTTCCATCAACGACAACTTTCGGGTGAGACACCGGCGTCATCGATACTCCTGATTGCCGTGCATCTTATTTCTTTTTCCCGGGGCCGCGCGACGGTTTCGGCGGAGGCGGCGTGGTCCGGTAGAGATACCACTGCTGCCCGATTCCGACCATATTACTAGTCAGAATATATAACGCCAGGCCGCTCGGTGAAAATGCAAACATTCCGCCGAAGATCAAGGGCGTCAAGCCCATCATCTTGGCCTGGGCCGGATCCATGCCGGGCGTGGGCGTCATCTTCTGCATGAAGTACATGGAGATGGCCATCACCGCCGGCAAAATATAATAGGGATCGCGAGCCGAAAGATCGTGAATCCATCCGAGCCAGGGCGCGTGGCGCAGCTCGATGGTGTACGCCAGCATGCGGTACAGGCCGAACCAGATGGGCATCTGAATCAGCGTGGGCCAGCAACTGCCGAGCGGATTGATCCCTTCGCGCGAATACACGGCCATGACTTCCTTATTCATCTCGGCCTTGCGGGGATCGCGCATCGAATATTTCTTGTAGCGCTCCTGAATGGCTTTAACTTCCGGCGCCACTTTCTGCATTTTCAGCATAGCGCGCATGCTCTTCACTTTGAGCGGGAACATCACCATGTTGATGGCGATGGTGATCGCAACGATGGCCCAGCCGTAGTTGGTGATGTACTGGTGCATCCAGCGCAGCGAATAAAACAAAGGCTCGGCGATGAATCCCCACCAGCCGAACTGGACCAGCCCGTTCAGCGGCGGGCGAACCGCTTTTAATCCGTCGATGCTCTTGGGGCCAACGTAGATGCGAAGATTCAGCGGACCGGCCGCGCCCGTGCCGGCGGCCATTTGCGGCACGCTTTCGGTTTCGGTTTTTCCGTCGATGGTGGTGCTGTGCGGCAGGGTCCATCCCTCAAGAGAAATGGGCGTTTCCGCCACGTCGCCATGCGCGGTGAACGGCGGCATAAACGCCGCGGCGAAATAGAGGTCTTCGATCCCGACAAAATCAAACGATCCGGGCACGGCGGCGCGCACGGTGGTCTGGCCCGACTTGCCCAGATTTTTCGCGGCCAGCGTATTGAGCTTGCCGGCGGCGCTGTTGAACACTTGCGTCTGCAGAGCGGCGCGGTAGGCGGTGGCATCGCCGAATCCGCCGGCCCAGCCGATGGCGGCCCGCAGCGGTTTTCCGTCGAAACTCGCCGACGTTTCCACCGACACGATGTAGCTCTCGTTGAATTTCAAATGCTTGGTGACTTCCAGGTGGCCGTCGCTCCAGGCCAGCGTGATGTCCGCGGGCGCATGCAGCACGGCTCCCGGGCTGGGCACGCTGCCGGACGAAGCAATTTCAAACAGCCCGTTATTGACGGCCGATTCCTGGTCGGGATCGTCCAGCGCAAGCGCGAGCGGCCAGCTTCCGGACTGTTGCGCGGCGTCGGCGTGAACCAGATCGAGCGTGCGCGGGCGGCGTATTGTCGTCGGTAAATTTCTTGAGCTGCCAGCTGTGCACCACGGCGCCGCGATTGGAAATCTCCACGCGGTAGAGATCGCTCTCGATCACGATGGAGCTTTCCTGGCCCGCCGCGCGAATGGTAGCGGGAGCGGCCGGAGCGGCCGGCCTTTGCGCTGGGCATGGCCGGAGCCGCCGGCGCGGGCTTCACTTGATTGACGGCCGCGGGATTCGGATTGGTCGGAGCAGGAGCAGGTTGCGGCGGCTTGTAAATCAGGGACCACGCCGCGATGACCAGCAGGCAAAGCACGGCCGCGATCAGCGAGCGGGTCTCGGTCGACATTTCCTTGCGCTCGCTCACGAACCGGCCTCGCTGCTGGAATGATCGTTGTTGGAATGATCGTTGTCTGAATGATCTAAACACTTCATGGGTAGCGCGTGCTTCGCTCCGCGGAAAATCGGCGGGTTCCGGCACCAGGTCCACGCCGCCCCGCGTGAACGGATGGCAGCGGGCCACGCGCCGCACGGCCAGCCACGCGCCACGCCGCGCTCCGTGCATGCGCACCGCATCGGCCGCATAGTGCGAACAGGAGGGATAGAACTTGCAGGCGCTGGGCATGAGCGCGGAAAAAAAAGATTGGTAAACGCCGAGCAAAAAGAGCAGCGCGCGCGCGCCGCGGCTCAAGTCTTCGGCCGCAAGCCGCGCAGCAGGCGCACCAGTTCCGCCGCCAGAGGCGCGAAGGGCGCCACGGCCACCGAACTGCGCGGATGAATCACAATGTCCCATCCCGTTGGAATCTCCGTCCTGTTGCGCCGCAGGATTTCGCGGATGCGCCGGCGAATGCGGTTGCGCACCACCGCCCCGCCCAGAGCTTTCTTGACGCTGATGCCGAAGCGGCTGGCGCGGTCGGGCCCGGCAGCCTGGTTCCCCGGGGCCTCGCGCGGAATCGCTAGCTGCGAGCGGAAAAATACAGCGAACTGAGGGCTCGAGCGGCGTTGACCCGCGCCATACACGGCTTCATATTCGGCGCGCTTCAACAGGCGCACGGCACGAGGAAAACCCTGCCGCGGTCCTTCCGGGTCTCTAAATAGGCGTGAGACGATGACGTCCCTTTTTGCGGCGAGCGGCCAAAACTTTACGGCCTCCCGCGGTCTTCATGCGCGTGCGAAAGCCGTGCGTTTTATGGCGGCGGCGCACTTTTGGTTGAAAGGTGCGTTTCGGCAAAGAATTCTCCCTCTCGGTCCCCAGAAACGGACTAAGTCAAACGTGTAGTGTAGTCGAGGGCGCGGTGAGGGTCAAGGAGGGGGCGGGATAGCCTATATGCACGCGAAAAAGGGACCACTCCTTCTCGTGCACCGATTTCACGGTTTATTTTTTGGCACTTGGAAAAGGGAAAAAGATGAGCCGATCATTTCGCGATCAGAGAATCGAAGAAAATACGCACGCATTCTATTCGGGGTAGCCCAAGATTGCAAATTCCACTTACACAATCGCTCAAAACTGGGCCGCAGATTCCATGTCGTTAATAGGTTAACACGATTACCGCGTTGCCGGTCCCAGTGTTGCACCCGCAAGCCAGCACCGCTATATCTGGTTTCCCATCTTTATTAAAATCAGCCACAGCGATCCGGTTAACGGGAGCAACGGGAGCCACAGCGCCTGAGGCAGCAAAAAAAGAAGTCTGAAAACCCCCGTGGCCGTCATTCGTGTACAACAGCAACTCCGGACTGCCATTCACGGGAGTTAGAATGTCGGGTCGACCGTCGCCGTTAAAATCAGCCACGACGGCTGCCCCGGAGCTAGCATAACCAGATCCACTGACGGCGGTGGGGATATCTAGAAAGTCTTGAACATAAAACGTGCCATCTCCACGACCGTAGGCAATGGTGACACCATCGTCTGGGGCGAGCCCAATGACCGCATCGATATTGCCGTCTCCATTAAAGTCACCCATAGCGACGTGCTTCCCACTGAAGCTGTGAAAAAACCTTCCATTCAGGTCTTGCAAAAAGAAAAGAATGCCGTACTCTCGCGGCATGAGCCAAGAAAATCCATCCGTGAAGCAACCGTTGATCCGATTTGTAAACCGGCAGCAGATGAGCTGGCGTGCTGTGGAAGTGGAGAAGTTGATTGGAGAGGACCATGCGGCGCGGGCGATCTGGGACTTAGTGGGGCGTTTGGATCTTAAGGCGTTTTATCAAGCCATTGAGAGCAACGCCGAACAAGGCGGGCGTCCGGCGTTCGATCCGCAACTTTTGATCTGTTTGTGGGTGTATGCCTACAGCCAGGGGATTGGATCGGCGCGGGAAGTGGCGCGGCGTTGCGAGTTCGATCCGGCATTCCAGTGGCTGACGGGGCTGCAGGAAGTGAACTACCACACGCTGGCGGATTTTCGTGTGGAGAGACAAAAAGAATTGGATGAGTTGTTCACACAGGTTCTGGCGGCGCTCAGCAAAGAGGGACTGATCACTCTGGAACAGGTGATGCAAGATGGGACGAAGATCAAAGCGTTGGCGAGCACGCGAAGTTATCAACGGGAAGGAACGATTCGGGAGCATCTGGAGCGGGCGCGGCAGCGCGTCGAGCAGATGGGCGACCCATGAAACGAAGAGGCCAGTCCGAAGATGAAACAAGCGCAGGCTCGTGCGCGGCGCGAGCAGCAAGAGCGGCTGGAGAATGCATTGGAAGAATTGCAAAAGTTGCAGGAGCGCAAGAGCGGAGAAAAAGCCAAGAACGAGGTGCGGGTGAGCACCAGCGATCCGCAAGCAAGAGTCATGCACCACTCGGATGGGGGATTATCGCTGAGCTACAACGCGCAGATTTCGGCGGACGCGGCGCACGGGCTGATCGTGGGCGTGGCGGTGACGCAAGAGGCCAACGACAGCGCGCAGTTGTTGCCTGCGGTGGATCGTATCGAACAGCGGCTGGAGAAAAAACCGCAGCAGATCGTGGCCGATGGCGGCTACACCACGCGAGACAACATTGAAAAATTAGCCGGAAGAGAGATTGATTTTCTGGGAAGCATGGGGCGCGAGGAAATGGAAAGCGGAGCCACCGCGCCGAACCGTCTTCCGCCGAGTGCATTCCTGTATCAGCCAGAGAGCAATTGCTATGTTTGCCCGGAAGGCAAGCTGCTGCGCCCGCAAGGGCGTTATCACAGCAAGAAGAAGCGAGGTCTGGTGGCCTATTGTTACGAGGCAAAGATCAGCGACTGTCAAGCTTGCATCCGCAAAGCCGGAGTGCTGCCCGGAAAATCACAGCGGCGGCCGCGGACTCATGAGGCAAATAGAAAACGGTGCCATTCTTACTTTTCGGAAAAAGATGGCCAGCGAAGAAGCGCAAGCGCAGTACCGCCTCCGAGGGCGGGTCGTGGAATTTTGCCATGCCTGGATCAAAAGCAAACTGGGGCTACGGCAATTTCACGTGCGCGGTTTGGTCAAGGTGGAAATCGAAATTCTGTGGGCCTGCTTCACCTATAACCTCCAGCATTGGATCCGCCTGGGCAAGCTGCAAAAGATCCAGCCGGTGGATAATTCAGTCGGAGCAAGCGAGCAGACCAAACAAGCGAGCTAGAGAACCAGAAACAAGAAAAAGCGCACGACCACCGCATCGAGCGGTAACGGCGGCCCTGCAATCCAAAAACTTATGCCAACCAGTTCCCGACCACCTCTTCACTCGTTTTTTCACAGCTGTGCTAGAATGCACTTCCTTTCCGATTCACAAATTTCAGAGCAGATATTTCTGCCAATCCACAGGAGGATCGCTTGACTTACTACGGAGGCAAGGAACTCGCGGCAAGTTTTCGCACGGTTCGCAAGAATACGCTGGCCATTGCGAATGACATCCCGGAAGACAAGTACAGTTTCCGGGCGGCGCCGGACACGCGAAGCGTCGGCGAGTTGCTGGCGCACATCGCGGTGAGCTTCAATTTTCAATACCAGATTCACGCGCAGGAAAAGAGGACCACGCTGGCGGGGTTCGATTTTCCGGCGTTGATGCAGAAATTGTCGGCTGAGGAGAAAGCGCCCCGGAGCAAGGCCGAAACGATTCAGTTGCTGACCGCCAATGGCGAGAAGTGGGCCACCTGGGTGGAAGGCCTCGACGAGAGTTTCCTTTCGGAAGCGGTGCAAATGCCCCCGGGAGCCAATCCGGCGACCCGGTCGCGTTTCGACATGATTCTCTCGGTGAAGGAGCATGAAATGCATCACCGGGGGCAGTTGATGCTGATCGAACGCATCATCGGGATCGTGCCGCACCTCACGCGCGAGATGCAGGCGCGGTTTGCCGCGGCGGCCGCGAAGAAGTAAGCGGGATCTGGAGTCTTCGGAATCCCTCCTTTCTGGCATCTAAACAGGAGGGATTCCTCGCTCCGCGCGTTCGGAATGACGGCATGTGACTTTTTTCGGTGCTGGAAGGAGGCAGTCTAAAGAAACTCGATGCGGAAGGGCCCGCCAGTTGGGATCGGCGGGCCTTTTCTGTTTCAGTGTGGAACAGGGCGCGGGAAAAGTTTTTTTGCCCGAGGCTAAAGTAACTTCACCTTTCGCCGATGAGTGGATTGAGGTGTACTAACGATGAGCAATTCGATTCAGGCTGTTCACGCAGTGAATGCTTATACTTCCACCAGCCAGGCCACCACGCAAGCGCCCAAGACCCCGGCTCCCACGACCCAGAACGCAGTCCCGCAGGATAAAGTCAACATCAGCAGCGCCGCGCAGCAAGCGCTGGCGAATAACACCAAGGCTCCGGCGTCCAACGACGTCGACCACGACGGCGACAGCCACTAGCCACGAAATTTTCGACGCGTCTTATTTCATTCGCAATTTGCTTACATACATGACGGAGGAGGCATGGAGGAATACTCCATGCCTTTTTCCCGCTTTGGCGGATGATTTTCTTCCGCATCCGTCGACGCCGTCTCTCTGCCCATTTGCCCCCATCGCTGCGACGAGACACGACTTCGGGCAGGATCGAGTAGCACAGCCACTCCTGGCTGTGTGGTTTTTGCAGATTCACAGTTCGCACGCTTCGATTAAGCTCACGATCGCAAAACCCACACAGCCAGGAGTGGCTGTGCTACGCAAACCTTCCGACGGCAAGTCCGTCAGCACCCTGCTAGAATAGGCGGCGAGAAAAGACGGCGGAAATTCGCGCCGCGATTCGCGGGGACCAGAACCGATGTTTGAGAATCTGACAGACAAGCTGCAGCGAGTTTTCAAGAACCTGCGCGGGCAGGGGAAACTCACGCAGGAGCACGTGGACGAAGCGCTGGCGGGAATCCGCGAAGCGCTGCTGGAAGGCGACGTCAACGTGGGCGTGGCCGACGAGCTGCTCACGCACATCCGCGAGAAGGCGCTGGGCTCGGAAGTCCTGCTGCAACTTTCTCCCGACCAGCAAGTCATCAAGATTGTGCGCGACGAACTGGCGCTGCTGCTGGGCAAGCATGCCAAGCCGCTGTTCGCTTCGCGCCCGCCTTCGGTGTGGATGATTGTGGGTCTGCAAGGCTCCGGCAAAACGACAACGACGGGCAAACTCGCCAAATGGCTGGCCGCGCACGGACATCGGCCGATTGTGGTTTCAACCGACGTTTACCGCCCCGCGGCGCGCGAACAGCTGGCGCAGGTGGCGAAAGCGGTGAACGTGCCATGCTGGCCCGGCACGGGAACCGACAAGCCGCTGGAAATTACGCGCGGCGCGATCCGCGAGGCAAAACTTTCCGCCTGCGACGTGATCCTGGTGGATACCGCCGGCCGCCTGCACATCGACGACACGCTGATGGAAGAGTTGGGCACGCTGAAGCGGGAACTCGCGCCGGTGGAAATCCTGTTTGTGGCCGACGCCATGATCGGGCAGGACGCGGTGCGCTCGGCAGGCGAATTTCACAAGAGGCTGGGCTTATCCGGCGTGGTGCTCGACCAAGCTGGACGGCGACGCGCGCGGCGGCGCGGCGCTTTCGATCGGCAAGGTGACGGGCGCGCCGGTAAAGTTCGTGGGCACGGGCGAAAAATACGACGCGCTGGACGCGTTTTATCCCGAGCGCATCGTTTCGCGCGTCCTGGGCATGGGCGACGTTCTGTCGCTGATCGAGCGCGCCGAGCAGACCGTGGACGCCAAGCAAGCCGCCGAACTTGCCCGCAAGCTGCGCCGCAACGAATTCACGCTCGAGGATTTTCGCGACCAGTTGCGGCAGGTCCGCAAGATGGGCCCGCTGGAGCAGGTGCTCGGCATGCTGCCCAAAGTAGGGCCGCTGGCGAATATGCCAAAGGACGTGCAGATCGACGAATCGCGCCTGAAGCGCATCGAGGCGGTCATCAACTCGATGACCAACTCCGAACGCAACGACCACGGCCTGATCGACGGCAAGCGCCGCAAGCGCATCGCGCGCGGCAGCGGCACCTCGGTGCAGGAAGTCAATCAGGTCCTGAAGCAATACCTGCAGATGCGGCACCATGATGAAGCAGTACGGCTCGCTGGCCACCTCGGGCCGGCTCAAGGGCATGAAGCTCCCCGGGGCGTCCTAGAAGTTTCCCGCGCGAAATAAACCCGATTTTCGCGCGCCAAACTGATTGTGCGGGGACAAAGCTAAGGACCAAAGACCAAAGTCCCGTAGGGACGAAACAACGTAGCCCACTGCGGAAGCGGTGGGTTTAGTGTAAGGATAAGAGATTAGCCCCGTAGGGGCGACACAATGTTGATCGTTGAACATTATGCCGCCCCTACGGGGCTGATTCGTTTTCCCGTTGATTCCCACCGCTTCCGCGGTGGGCTACGTTATGCCGTCCCTCCGGGACTTGCAAAATCCAACGGGGGCAATGATTGATTCCACGGGTGGTCTGCAGGGGCACGGTCCGCCTCGGCGGATGCACCTACGAGTTGCAACAATGGCGATATCTGACCGATGTCCGGGCAAACCTTGGCCTTGGCGGCGCATCTCTACTAACCGGGCTAGTCAGGGGCCATGGCTGCCTGGAGGCTATCGCAAATTCCAGGAACCGGATATACTGATTGCCAGGAGGAAGTGTATCGTGCTGGCAATTCGCCTCGCTAGGATTGGAAAGAAGAAACACCCGTTTTATCGCATTGTGGTGCTGGACAAACGCAAACCCCGCAATGGCAGGACTGTCGAGGTCGTGGGAACCTACGACCCGCTCAAGAACCCGGCGGCAATCACGCTGGAAACAGAGCGCATCAAGTATTGGCTGGGATGCGGCGCACAGCCGAGCGACACGGTCCGAAGTTTTCTGACAGCCCAAAAGATCGCCTGAGTTCCCGCTCGCCAAAATCGCGGAAGCTCGGGAGGGATCCCGACTGGCCCACGGGATCCGTACAAGTGAAAAATCGAGCTGATTCCGCGCATGCGAGTGTGGGAGGGCCTCATGAAAGAACTTGTGGAAGCGATTGCGAAGGCGCTGGTTGATCATCCCGAACAAGTCCAGGTTCGAGCCGTGGAAGGCGAGCAGGTGACCGTGCTGGAGTTGCACGTGCATCCGGAAGATTTGGGCAAAGTCATCGGCCGGCAGGGGCGCACGGCGAAGTCCATGCGCACGATCCTGGGCGCGGCGGGCATGAAGCTCAAGAAGCGCCTCACGCTGGAAATCCTCGAATAGTAGTGTCCGCGGAACCATTCAACGGCGTTACCTTGGCTCGAATTTTGCGTCCTCGCGGCCTGCGCGGCGAGGTGGCCGCCGAAATCCTCACCGATTTTCCCGAACGTTTACCCGCCCTGCGCGAAGTGTGGCTCGACAATGGACGCGGAACTCCGCGCCGCATCGCCGTGCGCAAGTGCTGGCTTTCGCCCAGCCGCGGCGGCCAGGCCATTTTCCATTTCGCGGGCATCGACAGCATCGAAGCGGCGGAGCCGCTGCGCGGATTCGAGGTGCAGGTGCCGCTCGAGCAGCGCGCCAAGCTCGACGCCGGAAATTATTTCGTCGGCGACTTGATCGGATGCGAAGTGTGGGAGCAAGGCGCGGCATCGGCGATGGGCGCCGTCCGCGATGTGGAATTTCCAGGCGGTGTCCCACTGCTAGCCGTGCAGACGGGCGACGGAGAAGTGCTGGTGCCGCTGGCCGCGGAATTTTGCACGCGGATTGACGTGCGTGCAAAACGAATCGACGTCACGCTGCCCGAAGGATTGCGCGATTTGAATCGCGGCTGAGTCCCGCTGCGGTACACTGTGCCTGCCATGCAGTTTGACCTCGTCACCATTTTCCCTGAATTTTTCACCGGCCCGCTGGACTACGGGATCGTGCGGCGGGCGCGCGAAGCACGGCTGGTGGATGTGCATGTGCACGATCTGCGCGCCTTCACGCACGACCGCCATCGCACCGTGGACGACCGCCCCTTCGGCGGCGGCGAAGGCATGGTGCTGAAACCGGAGCCGCTGTTTGAAGCAGTGGAATCCCTGCTGGGCGGAGAATTTCCTCCAAAGGAAATCGAAACACGCGCGGGCGGCACGGCCATTGTCCTTCTTTCCGCATCGGGAAAGCTTTTTCGGCAGGACACGGCGCGCCGGCTGGCCTCTCTCGATCGGATCGTTCTGCTCTGCGGCCGGTACGAAGGCGTCGACGAGCGCGTCGCCGAGCACCTGGCCACCGACGAACTCTCGATCGGCGATTTTGTGCTTTCCGGCGGCGAACTTCCGGCGGCCATGGTCCTGGACGCGGTCACGCGATTGATACCCGGAGCGCTAGGTAACGAAGATTCTGCCGTCAATGAATCCTTCAGCGCCGTGGGACCCCTCGCCGGAGAGTCGACTCCCCCCACCAGTTACCGGTCACCAGACAACAGGCACCTCCTTCTCGACTTTCCCCACTACACGCGCCCGGCCGAGTTCCGCGGCTGGCCGGTTCCCGAGATTTTGCTGGGCGGCAACCACGAACAAATTCGCCGATGGCGCCAGGAAAAGGCGCTGGAGAAGACGCGGCGAAATCGCCCGGATTTGCTGGCAACCACCCGTGCAGGCACGACTTAGCAGATTACCCCCAGGACTCGCGCTGATTAAAGTCTCGGGTCATTTTCGCCGATAACAAATAGGATCGGGCTGAACTTGCACGTACGCACTCATTGCCCGTAAATGAAACGCAGTGTGCTACTTTCCCGGCGGCGAAAATGTTGGCGGATGACTCCAGCCTGGCGGGAACCAAGCATAAATCCCGAATGGAGCTTCATGGGCTCAAAAAGCACGGCGGGAAAAACGAATCGCCCTGGGCCGACCGGCCTGGAACCCAAAACCGAGACAGCGGAACGGAATTTCGGAAGGAAATCACTCGCCTGGATGACTTTGGCTGCCATGGCGGGCCTCACCGCATCGGTCTCGCTGCAGCATCATTTCTTTCTACATCTGAAATCATGGGAGTACCGGGCTACCTCGATTGCCGCGGGAACGATCGGCGTCGTCTGTTGTTCATACTATCTGACGCGCAAACTGGATCGGCTGTTTTCCGCGCACGTTGAAGTGATGCAAAAGTTGGCCTTTGAGCGCAACCTGCTCAGAACGGTGGTGGACAACATCCCGGACGGCATCCTGGTGAAGGATTGCGACGGAAAGTACCTGCTGTTGAACAAGGCGTTCGCCAAACTCCACGGACTGGAATCCACCGAATCATTGATTGGAAAATCGGCCTTCGACTTGTTTCCCAAAGGGCCCGCCACCGCGCTTCATGCCATCGATCTGGAAGTGATGAAAGCCGTCAAACCCGTCGTGGAGGGCGAGCGCAGCGAAGTGGATGCCGAAGGCAATACGCATTGGATCCAGATGACCAAGGTTCCGTTGACCAACGACCAGGGCGAGATCATTGGAATCGTGGGCGTGAATCGGGATATTACGCTGCGCAAACAATTCGAGGCGGGGTTGCTGGAATCGAAGGAAGCCGCCGAAGCCGCGAACCGCGCCAAGAGCGAATTTCTGGCCAACATGAGCCATGAGATCCGGACTCCCATGAACGGAATTATCGGCATGACGGATCTGGTCCTGGAAACCCCGCTCACCCAGGAGCAGACCGAGATGCTGGGGATCGTGAAGAATTCGGCCGATTCGCTGCTGTCGCTGTTAAACGATATTCTGGACTTTTCCAAGATCGAAGCCGGAAAGCTGGATTTTGAAACCATCGACTTTTTCCTGCGCGACACCCTGGATAACACCCTGAAGGCGCTAGGCCTGCACGCGCAGCAAAAGGGCATCGAGCTCGCCTGCCATGTCCTTCCCGATGTGCCCGAAGGATTGCAGGGCGATCCGATGCGCTTCCGGCAAGTGGTGGCCAATCTCATCGGGAACGCCATGAAATTCACCTCCGAGGGCGAGGTCGTGATCACCGGCGAGGTGCAGGAGGAATCCGAGGACGGCGCCGTGCTTCATTTTGGCGTCAAGGATACGGGGATCGGAATCCCGCCCGAAAAACAGCAGCTCATCTTTGAGGCGTTCACGCAAACCGACAGTTCGACGACGCGGAAATATGGCGGCACGGGCCTGGGCCTGGCGATTTCCTCCAGACTGGTCCAAAAGATGGGCGGAAGGATGTGGGTGGAAAGCGAGCTCGGTCGGGGCAGTACATTTCACTTCACCATCCCATTTCGCTTTCAAAAATTTTCGTCCAGGAAGTATGCGCCTTCGGTGGCGGACGCCCTGCACGGCCTCCGCGCCCTGGTGGTGGACGACAACGCCACCAACCGCCGCATTTTTGAGGAAATACTTCTGGCCTGGCACATGAGACCCACGCTGGCTGAAAGCGGGCCGGAAGCGCTTGCGATTCTGGAGCGGGCGAGCGCCGAACAAAATCCTTTCCCCTTGATGTTGCTGGACGTCCAGATGCCGGAGATGGACGGCTTCACGGTTGTTGAGAAAATCAAACAAGATGCGCGATTGCCCGCGCCCGATGTCATCCTGCTGACGTCGGCAGGCTACCGGGGGGATGGAGCCAGATGCCGGGAATTGGGAGTCAAGGGCTACTTGACCAAACCAGTGAAGCGGTCGGATCTTCTGGATGCCATTAACGCCGTGGTTGGATCGAAGTCCCGCGTCGAAGCGAATTCCACTCTGGTTACGGTCCATTCCCTGCGTGAAGACAGGGGGCGGCTAAGAATCCTCCTCGTCGAAGATAACCGCACAAACCAGGTACTGGCAATGCGGCTGCTGGAGAAGAGGGGGCATGAGGTAGCTGTGGCGGGAAATGGCGTGGAGGCTCTGGAGACGCTTGAAACGCAAACGTTCGATCTGGTCTTGATGGATGTGCAAATGCCCGGAATGGACGGTCTGCAGGCGACGCAAGCCATTCGGAAGGACGAACGCAAGAGCGGAAAGCACATCCCCATCATAGCGATGACCGCACATGCCATGGTGGGAGACATGGAACGCTGCCTGGAGGCCGGAATGGACGACTACATCACCAAACCGATTCGGCCGCAGCAGTTGGTGGAAATAATGGAGCGGTATGCGTTCGCGGCCCCCACGGAAAAAGTATTGTAGCGGCTCTTTCGAATGAGAATCGTGTCGAGTGCGTTCCCGGATTTCCCGCGCGTGAAAATTATGGGCAGCGCAACGCGGCGATCCGGCCCACGCTTACAATTCAAGGCTTGAATTCAATCAGAATATTGCGAATGGGAATTTCGCCGACGTCCTTCGACGATGTGGACGACCGCTGGACGGAAGGAGACGGTGTCCGGAACGAGTTCCCGGGTTTCCTCGTTGCCGCCGGTCCACTGCTGCACAAATGTCCGATTCAGGAAGACCGCCACGCGCTGGTTGTGGCTGTGCGCGACGCTCTTCTCGCCCGGCTGCATTCTTTCTTCAAACACGGTGAAATCCTTTGCGTCGTACAAAACCTTGTTGCCCGGCGGCGGAGGCGTTCCGGCGGCCGGGGCGGCCACTCTTGGGTGCGCGGGTTTGATGGCCACTTCGAGGTACTCGCCGCTTTTGGGCGCGGAATAGCGCTCTCCCGTTTTGAATACGCGAATATCGCCTCGCTCCATCTTTTGTCCGTTCAATTCCATTGGGCCCAGCGCGAGAAAAACGCGGTCGCCGCAGGATGGCGCAGCCGCCGCGCACGGCGCGGTGTTTCGGAACACTTGCACGAAATCGTTTTCGAGCAGAGGGCTTGCCGTGTGCAATTGCGCAAAAAGCAATGCCATGAGCAACAAACGCATGTCTTCGCCTCTTTCCTTCTGAAACTGAGGGAGCCGCGTTAGTCTACACCCGGCGGCTTGAGCAGCGCAGGCTGCAAAAATCCGTTCCATTGTGCTGTAAACTCTATTTATACGGAGCGGTCGGAGCTTGCGTCGGGGAGAGAGCCAAGTGGGGAGCAAGTCGATTTCTCGCAGACAATTTGCCAAGGGCACGGGTCTGCTGATCGTAAGTTTCAATCTGTTTGGATCCCGCATCCTTTCGGAAGCGGCGGGCCAGGGAGAACCGCGGCCGGGCCGGACCGGAAGTGACCTCGCTCGATTCGTGGCTGGCCGTCGCGCGCGATGAAAGCGTCACGGTTTTTACCAGCAAAGTCGATTTGGGAACCGGCGTGCTCACGGCCCTGTCGCAGGTGGTCGCGGAAGAGCTCGACGTCCCCTTCGACCGGATCCGCATGAAAACGGGAGACACCGGAAATACCATCGACCAGTCGCAAACCTCGGGCAGCAGGACCCTGCACAAGGCCGGGCCGCAACTGCGGCAGGCTGCGGCCGCCGGGCGGCGCGCGCTGTTGAACCTGGCTTCCGCGCGTCTCGGCGCTCCGACGGAAAAGCTGGAAGTCTTGGATGGCGTGGTGAGCGTTACCGGCAACCCGGCGAAAAAAGTTTCCTATGGCGATCTCATCGGAGGACGGCGCTTCGACATAAAAATCACGGCGTCCGGAAGCGGCGCGGAATTAAAAGTGGCGGCGGAGATTCCGGCCAAGAATCGCAGCAGCTACAAGATCGTGGGAACTTCGGTGCCGCGCGTCGATCTGCCGGCGAAATTTACGGGCGAGTTTGTCTACTCGATCGACGTGAGTGTTCCCGGAATGCTCCACGGCCGCGTGATTCGCCCGCCGGTGGCGGACGCAAAGCCGCTGGCGGTGGACGAACATTCCATTGCGGACATTCCCGGAATCGTGCGCGTGGTGCGGGAGGGCAGTTTCCTGGGAGTCGTGGCGGCCTCGGAATGGAGCGCGATTCGCGCAGCAGAGGCGTTGAAAGTCTCCTGGTCGGATCCCGAAGTAAAATTGCCCGCGGATCGCGACGCGGTTTTCGCGTATCTGAAAAATTCAAAGAGCTACGACGATCAGGTCGTCGTGAACGAGGGAAACCTGGAAGGCGCGTTTGCCTCGGCGAGCAAGACGTTTGCGGCAACCTACCGGTGGCCTTTCCAAATGCATGGCATGCTCGGCCCGTCGTGCGCGGTCGCGGACGTGCGCCCGGATCAAGCCACGATCTGGACCGGCACGCAAGCGCCCTTCCGGACGCGGAAGGAAGTCGCCAAACTGCTGCGCCTCCCGGAAAAAAGTGTGCGCATCGTGTATGTGGAAGGGGCTGGGCTGTTACGGCCGCCTGTGCGCCGACGATGTGGCGGAAGACGCCGCCGTATTGTCTCGCGCCGTGGGCAAGCCCGTGCGCGTGCAGTGGACTCGCGCGGATGAGCACGCCTGGGAGCCTAAAGGGCCGCCGCAGTTGCTGATCGTGCGCGCGGGCGTGGACGCTGCGGGAAATATCGCGGCTTGGGAATTCGAAGATCGGAGCATTCCTTGGACCGCCGCTCCCGATTATCCCAACCTGGCTTCCCGTCAAACGGGAATCATGCCGCAGGGGCCGGGCTCGACCGGCACAGGTTCCGGTGTGGTGCCGGGAATTTCCAGTGGCGGCGATTTGTACCACGTCGCGAACCGGAAGATTTCGTCGCCCGTCGTTCCCTGGGTGCAAAATCTCATGACGCCGCTGCGTACGAACAATCTGCGCGCCCCCGGTTCGGCGGGAAGATGTTTCGGAAGCGAAACCTTCATGGACGAAATTGCCGCGCAACTCGGAATCGATGCCGTCCAATTCCGCCTGCGACACTTTGGAACTGACCAAAGGAAAATCGAGGCTCTTCTGGCGGCCACGAAAAAAGCCGGATGGAAGGAACGCGCTTCGCCCGCGCCGGCGTCGAGCGGTTCGATCGCCGAGGGAAGAGGCGTGGCCGTTTCCAACCGGGAAGACAGCATGATTGCCGCCGTCGCCGAAGTCGAGGTGGACAAAACCAGCGGAAAAGTGAAGGTGAAGCGCGTCGTTGTGGCGCATGACTGCGGCCTCATCGCCAATCCGAATGGCGTAGAGAACCAGATTCAAGGAAACGTGATCCAGGGAGTGAGCCGCACGCTGCTGGAGGAAGTGCAATTCGACGAGCGCGGCGTGAACAGCCTCGACTGGATGGGCTATCCGGTGATCCGGTACGAAGACATCCCGGAAATCGAAATTGTGCTGATCGACCGGCCAGAGCTCGATTTTCTGGGCGCGGGAGAAGCGTCGCTGGTGCCCATCCCCGCGGCTATCGGCAATGCGATCTTCGATGCCACCGGTGCGCGCCTGCGCGACATCCCCATGATCCCGGAACGCGTCCTCGCCGCGCTCGCAGCGCGGTCTTCTTTGGCGTAGGCTCAACGGGCTGTTGCGGAAGTCGGGTAGCACAGCCACTCTTGGCTGTGTGGTTTTTGCAATTGAACTTACATCGATAGCGCACGTAGGGTCTACAAACCCACGCAGCCAAGAGTGGCTGTGCTACTCAAACCTGCGCCACTCTCACATTTCGGCGGCGCCGCACTGCGCCCGTGGTACCATCCCGCGCAATGGAGTTGCCATGAGCCGTCTTCCGCAATGCTCTTCCCGTAACGATTCTCCTTGTGACTATAGCGATCGCCGCTGTGGCGGTGAGCACAATGCCCGCCCCAGTGGATTCCTGTACGAGCCTCGCGAATAGCATCGCATTGCGATCGTTGCCGAACACGACCATCACCTTCGCGGGAACCGTGGCGGGCGATTTCACACCGCCTGGCGGAGGAACGGCGATTCACGGCCTGCCCTCTTTTTGCCGCGTGGCGGCCACTCTGAAACCCACTCCGGTCTCGGACATCAAGATCGAAGTTTGGATGCCATCGCAGCAGTGGAACCAAAAAATGCAAGGCGTCGGGAACGGAGGACTCGCGGGCATCATCAGTTACGGCGCGCTGGCCACAGCCGTGGAGAAGGGATACGCCTCGGTCAGCACCGACACGGGCCACGTTATCAGCGATGACTCATGGCTGCCGGTGGTCGAGCGGGAAAAGGACTACGGCTACCGCGCGATTCATGAAATGACGGTCACGGCGAAGGCCGTGGTGGCGCAGTTCTACGGCAAAGCGGCGCGGCGTTCCTACTTCAACGGATGCTCCACGGGAGGCGGTCAGGGATTTGGGGAAGCGCAACTGTATCCCGCGGATTACGACGGCATCGTCGCGGGAGCGCCGCAAATATTTCCCACGCGCCTGCGCGCGGCGCACATCTGGAATTTTCAAGCGGCGTCGAACGATCCGGCCGCCAATCTTCCCAAACAAACTCTTGCGCTAATTACGGCGGCGGTGCTGAAACAATGTGGCGGAGAGCACGGCGTCGCCGACGGTTTCCTGAGCGAGGATCCGCGCGCGTGCACCTTCGTTCCCGCGCAACTGCTGTGCAAGGCGGGTCAGAACGCGGCCACCTGCTTGAGCACGGCGCAAGTCGACGCGGTGGCGAAGGTCTACGCTGGCTTGGTGGATCCACGCAGCAAGCGGACGATTTGGCCCGGCCTTGCACGAGGAAGCGAAGGGCCGGCCGGCGCCGGAGCCGTCGGCTGGCAGGTCTTCGGGATCAACGGGCCGCAACCCTTTGTGGCCGCTGACAAATTTTATTCTTTGGGAGTGCTGGAGAATCCGCAAACCAATTTTCACGCGATCGATCCCTCGAGCATCATCGAGGCCGCAGAAAAGAAATTTCCGTTTCTGCAGCACACCAGCATCGACATCGCCGCCTTCACCGCGCGCGGCGGCAAGCTGCTCATCTATCACGGCTGGGCCGATCCCGGCATCTCTCCGTACAACACCATCGACTATTACGGCGCGCTGGTGGAAGCGATTGGAAAGGAAAAGCATCTGAGTTTCGATGCGGCGCTCCAGCAAGCGCAGCAGTCGGCGCGCCTGTTCATGGTCCCGGGGATGGGACACTGTTCCGGCGGACCGGGCCCGGACAATTTCGACGCCGTGGGCGCACTGGACCAGTGGGTGGAACAGGGCGCAGCGCCAGAAAAAATTGTGGCTTCTCACATGTCGAACGGCGCGGTCGAATTTTCGCGCCCGCTATGTCCGTTTCCGCAGGAGGCGCGGTATACCGGCTCCGGAGACCGCCGCGACGCCAGCAATTGGGCCTGCGTGGGGCGCCAATTCACGTTCGATGCATCGTTTTATCCGGCTCGCTAGCGCGGAATGCGCAACGGTTTTTTCGATTTTAGTTCCGAACGAGTTTACGGGGCATTGCTCCGTGCCCTGTACGGGCGCACGACGGAATCATCGTCCTCGGGTTCGTAAATCCACACATCGCGATTGCTGAAATAGCGGAACAACGGGCTGAGGTCCATGCCGGGAATTTCCCGCGCCCACACGGTCCTGGCGTGGTCGATGTCCGCTTCGTTGTAAACGTATTCCTCGCCCGAGTTGTGATCCTTTGCGTAGCGCACCAGGACGAGATGTTCGCCGGGAAGCGCGGCCAGTTGCTGTTCGACCGGTTTGCGAAACGGCTGGCCGAGGTCATCCACGAATGCGTAGTCGTCGGGATACGAGGATCTCTGGTTCACGCAAATCTGCAGCGCCAATCCGGCAAGCAACAGGAATTCGCACGATGCGATCAGCCAGGAGGATCGGACACGGAGTTGCGGCGCGAGCCAGGATGCGATTCTCATCACCACCAGCGCCGCCACCATTGCAATCATCAGCAACGAGGAATGCCCGTGCAGCCAATGGCGGATGGGATTCGTTTCAGCCGTGACCATGTGCGCGAAATAGACCGGCCCGATGAAAACGGAGAAAAGTACGATGAGCCGCGTAAGCGCCGCGCCAATGGCGTGTCCCCATAAATTCACCCCGTGCACGGCACGCATCCCTTGCATCATCAGAACAACGAGCGTGGCCATCAACGGCGCGGCGTAGTGCACATGGTAGTAGACAACCATCCATAGCGCGAAAAAAGAAAGCATGGCCTGGAACAGCAATAATCGGTTGCGGGGGTCCTTCAACAGCCAGGGTAATGCC
This sequence comes from Terriglobia bacterium, assembly GCA_963779275.1. Taxonomy (GTDB): domain Bacteria; phylum Acidobacteriota; class Terriglobia; order Acidiferrales; family UBA7541; genus Palsa-360. The sequence continues at coordinate 522,742 of CAVZXL010000005.1, read as the reverse complement.
AGAAACGGAATCGTGAGCGCCGGACCGAGAAAAAATTGCCAGAGGTCGGTGAGTTTCCACTCGAGTTGCCCTTCGGCCGCCGGCCAGCTGGCTTGATACAGGCCGGGCAAAAAATTGTGATAGAAATCGTCGAACTGCGGATTGGAGTAGGAAATCGGTGGCTTGTCATGCTGCCACAGAAAAACCGCCGTGCGGATCAGGCGCCCCTCGATGAAGTGAGGAAAAATCAGCGGACTCCCGGCGACGCGCCAGTTGTAGCAAGCGACAAATCCCACCACGCACGCGAGAATTGCCGCGAGTGGCAAGAGCAGGCGTTTCGCGCACGCGCCCCGTTCGGATTTTTCCCGCCGCAGCACCCACCACAGGAGCGCGGCTCCGAATGGAAGAAAAAAGATCGCGCCTTCCACCGGACGGCTCGCCGCCAGGATTCCCGCGCCCAAGCCAAAAATGACGGCGTCCCGCGTGTGCCGGCTCTCCCAGATTCGGGGCAGCGCACCAAGCGCCAGCGCCGCGCCCGTCGCGGCCACGGCGCCGCCCCAGTAGCTGTTCATCCAATAACTGAACAGGCCGACGCGTAGCCACACCAGCACGCCCCCGAGCAGCGCCCATTCCGGCGGCATCCATCCCTGCAGCATCCAGGTCATGGCCATGCACATGGCAGCAACGCTGAGCAGCACGCCGATCCACGGATTGCCGAGAAGTTTTCCCAGCGCCAGTGCCATTCCCTGCGCCGGCGGATACATGGACGCGTACGTCGGATGCTGGATCACGTGAAACGTTTCGAAGAAGATCCACATCGGGTGTGGCGGGTTCGCCAGGCGCCCGTGCGCAAACGTGTCCGCCGCGAGCAGATAACTGAATTCGTCATGGACTTTCGGCTGCGGCACCGGCATCCAGGGCAGCAGAGCGAGACGCGCGAGGATCGTGACGCCGCCGATTGCGGCGATGGCGGCTTTCCTATTTTGCGCAAAGCGCGCGAAGGCCCGCTCGATCCGCGCAAAAAGGAACTCGCCAAGCCCCGGCTTCGGCAAGATCGGGCCAAGGCAGATCGCAAGCAGGATCCAGTCTAGTTTCTGCACAGGGAGTTTACCGATTTTGAGTGGAAGAACACGCGGCCCGATGAAATAAAGAGCATCCTATCAGATTTGCGCCATCGAGGGATTGGCGTTTCGCATCGCAGTGAATTTCATGGTTCTCAGCGGAACTATCTGAATGGAGCCTTTCAAGAAAGGGGGAGAGTTTCCGGCGTGCATGCCGCACGAAAGATCGGAGAAGTGACAAAAGGCTCGCATGGACCGAGGAAGACGCGCGGGCGCGTGTAACAAGCAAGTTTGTGGGCTGCACGGGCGAACGAAACCGGGAATGGCATTAGCCGTCGCGAGCCCATCCACCTCATTCGTCCATAGCATATACGTAGTATGCTTCGGAAGTTTCCGCCGGCACTAGGTGTTCGAGAAGGCGGGTTGACAATTGAAATGCACGCGCTTGCTCGGGCGTAATCGTAAAGGTCCAGTTATATGCCTCCCTATATACCTTCATAGGTGATGAAGGATCAATTTGATGTGACAGCAGGATTACGACCGGGTTGCCTGTCTCCTGTCGGAGCCGCCGCACATCGGTCAGGACATCGCCGAGGCTGAGATCCAGTTGAGCTGTGTGCGTGAAATGGACTACGTTCCCATACCGTTGCTCTCGCATGAGGTAGGTTGGGTTTGAGACATAGTAGGGCAGGGTCTCCAAAAGAAATTCGGGATCTGCGACGATGACGGCTTGCTTGAGTTCCGGGTACCCTGCGAGAACCGATCTCAAATTATTGTTGCGGTTGTCCAGCGCCGCGGCTGGAGCGATCACAATTGCGAAGATCTTTTGGGCGCTGTACCACGACTGCAGAAGCAGAACCAACACAAACAGCGCCGTGCCTGCGGTTGACAGCCGACCGACGAACGGCTTCAGTCGGACAGGCAAAAGAGGCTCCTTTTGCACATTTCCGGACGCTGCAAGCCAGTACATACAGATTAAAAACACAAACCACAGGGCTAGATGACGATAGAATCCGGGGCTGAGGAATACAAAGATGAGGGACAACCCAATCAGAGTTGTCAATGCGGCAAGGAAGGCGCCCGTCCGTCGAATCAATCCCAGAGTGCTGCCGCATAAGATTAGAAAATTGACCATCGTCAACGGCATGCCGATCAGCGTTAGCCTCGCCAACTTGTCAGCGCCCGGAAGACCCCAGAAGTCCAACTCCAGCCAAGGCAATAACATTCCCTGAATTGCAGCCTCAAATGTGACATTGCCGGGGTGAATCACGATCGTATCGCTCACCGTCGGGAAAACCGTTATGAAGCAGGTCACGACGCCAATGGCCGCCAGGGCCGCGTTGTAGAGAAACATACGGATATTTCGCGCTTTGTTGCTGGCTTCGCCGCAGAGTATGTCCACAAACCAAAAGAGCAGGAGCCCGCCTACGAGCAGTACAGAATGCACGTTACAGTTAGCCAGCAAAAACAACAGCACTCCCAGCCAACAATCTCTATCGCGATGTCGCTCGTACAAAGCTGCGAACAGGAAGAGAAGCAGCATGCTAATTCCGTAGTTGCGGGCCATGACGGAATACTCGTACATAAAAAAGCGCGAAATCAAAATCAGAGCCAGAAGCGGCAGACTGAAGGGGGCACGTAGCACGAGAATCAGCGCTGCAACGGCTGCGACAACGATGGAAACAACCAGCAGAGCCTCAGGACGCGGAACCAACGTATGCGCTGCGCGAAGAAGCAAGTACCAAACCGCAGGATGACCCTCCCCGCGAAGCTCCTTAAGCATGGCGAATACAGAGTCTCCCTGCAGGGCTTTCGATAGCGACCTCACTTCATCGCGCCAAACCAGATGCGTCCATGCAAGAAAAGAAACAACACCAAGCCAGACTACAAACATGGCCAAAGCGATTGACCGCCTATGGGCAGCGCCTGTATCGCCGTAGATCGACTTCACACCAGTCAGTCCCCTCCGCCCGATCATAGCGGCAAACTGCGCGAGGCTCTGTGGGCGATGTGGCGGCGCGGATGGCGGATGATCCATGTTATTGTCCGGAATTTCCGAGATGCCTCTTGGCTCGCGCATCTCAATTGGCCTTCTATCCTCGACGCTGGAAATCAGTGCCGCCTTGTGCACTGCAATCGTTTTGCCGGCTACCCGCGGCTTTCCAATTTCTTATCCCTTTCGTCAACGGGATAACTGTTTTGCGCCAGGCCTGGGCTTAAAGATTTCACTGAATCTATAGCGCGCTGACTTGCCGAATCACGTCCGGCGAAATTACAAACAGCTCCTTATAATTTGGATAAAATTCAAGAAATTTATCGGATAGACTTTTCACGTCGGCCGGATCCAGTGGCCGGACTTTCTTGTAGATGACGACGCTGCTGCCATCTTCCAACCGGAAAACGAAATCTATCTTTTTATAGAATTCGCCTATCCCTTCGCCCTTCACAAGTTGATCGGCAAGGACTCCGATCACGCGTTGGTCTTGCGGAGCGAGGTGATAGGCAGTCGGAATAGTTAACACGACGTAGCGCGCCATCAGAAATGGAATCGGGAAGCCGTCTCTCTTATCCACATCGTTCGTGGCGGCAATCTTGTGCGCCAGCTCGCCGTGGGCCGGATCCAGGTGCATGCAGGCTTCGTGCACAATGCTGGAATTCAATCGATAAGAACTCGCGAGAATGTAAATGGTGGATTCCGAATCCCTGGTGATGTCGGTCAACGCGTCGAGCAGAGCGCGCACCTGGTCCAGATCCGTCCGCACCATCGGATATTGCCTCACTCGCGGCAGGGCAAATTCCACGGGGCCGAGAAGCGAATTTGCGCCGGGCAGAAAGGTCGCGGAAAAATTGGCGGCGGACACGATCAGGAAAACAACGAGGACTGCCGCCTTGCCGGTTCCGGTCCTGGCCCGCAGGAAAACATCTTGCACGAAAAGCGCCAGGAAAAGCGCAATGGTGGCAAGCGCCCAATAGATATGTTGCCCCCCGAATTCGTCCGTTCCAGCATGAACGACGAAGTTTTGCGTTCGCGTAAAAAGCGCGAAGGCGATGACAAACTGAACGCAAAGGAAATAGACGAGAGGACGCCTCCCGGCGCGCATTCCGGAGAACACAATTCCAAGCCCCGCCAGGATGAGCGTTAGCAGTCCGAAATGGCTGCCGAGCGCCGCAAAGTTTTGAGCAAACGGGTGACTCGACCGATAGGCGGAATAGATGTCCCGGTAGTCCGTCGTCAGCATTCTCCACGCGATGGGAGTGGCAATGAGAAAGATCAAAAGAATAGAGACGACGCCCAAGGCCAACGCGTTCTTGACGACGACCTTCCATTGCGCGCGGCGTTCCGCGTCTCGCGCGAATCGCATACCCTCGCTCACCGCGAGCGCCCCAAAGAAACCCACCACCCAATAGGCGTACCACCTCCGGTACAAGATCAAAAGGCTCAGAAGAAGAGCGATGGAAATCAGATTCCAGAAATTCTGCTTCGCAAAGTCCGCACGAAAATACAGCAGGAGCACGGCAAAAATGATGATGAGTCCACCCACATCGATGTAACCGAGCAATACAGGGATCCACAGTTGCGGCAGCGTGGCCAGAGCCAATACTGAAATCACCGTAAGCCCTATGTCTTCATATGCAGCATGAACTTTATTGCCGCCTCTTAATTTCTTTACAAGGAGCGAAAAAATCAAGGTCGACGGCAAAACAAAAATCACCGTCATCGACAGGATGTAAGCCAGTCTACCCGGTCCAAGTACGAGGCGGAGGGGAAGTAGGAACAATGTCGGCAGCAAATTGTAATCCTGCTGCCGCACCGACCGCAGAACGACGTCCAGCGCACGAAACGGATTCGCCGCGAACCGCGTGCCCAGTTCCACGTAGTAGTCGTGATACTGGGCGTAGTCCCAATAGTAGATGAAGTTCTCTTGCCGTATGTACCGCACGACAAAGAGTGCCAGCAGCAAGAATACCGGGGTCAATAAAGATGCCGCTGCCAGGCGGTTCTTGAAGCTGGCCGAATGTGCGGAAGAGGAAGTCACGCTACGGCGATGAACCCGCCCGGCAATCGGAAGGCGCACTGTTCCAAGGTTGCAGCTCCGTCGAGCAAATTACGCAACAACACGCTCGCATGATTTCTACCATAACCATGAACATTCAACTGCGCCCGGGCAGAAACGCGTGTCCGCTTGTGCACTGCAATCGTTTTCATGGCTTGCCGGCCCTTCCGAAATAGCGGCCATCTCGCCAACGGGATAACTCTTTTGCGCCACGTCGCAGCGCGAAGATTCCAATCAATTTGCGTCACTGCTACGATGCATTTGCAAGGACACACCCGTTATTCTGGATTTCTTGCCCGTTTATTGCAGGACACCGATGTCTTTTTTCTTATCCACATTTATCCGAGGGCACCAGGTTGAGGTGGTGGAGACCTACCTGGTTTTCTTCGCGGTTGGCATATCGTATTTCTTCCCGCGCCTTGGATCGGCTCGCTTTGCTCAATGGGAGCGCGGGGTCGCGCGTTTTGCGCTGCGGCGGCGCCTTGCGGTGATCCTTACCGGCGCGGCTGCCCTGGCGGCGCGCGCCATTGTGCTGCCGATCCTGCCGGTTCCGGTGCCCTCCATCCATGATGAATTCGAAGACCTGCTGATGGGGGATACGTTCGCTCATTTTCGGTTAACCAATCCGGCCCATCCGATGGCCGCGCACCTGGAGACATTTCACGTGCTGCAGCATCCGACCTACACGGGAATCATCCCGCCCATGCAGGGACTGGTCCTGGCCGCGGGGAAATTAATCGGGGGCCATCCATTTGTCGGCGTCTGGCTGAGTATCGGACTGATGTGCGGCGCCGTATGCTGGATGCTGCAGGGCTGGCTTCCCCCGAAGTGGGCCCTTCTCGGCGGCGCATTGGTGGTGCTGCGGTTCGCGGTGTTCAACTACTGGTCCGATTCGTACTGGGGCGGAGCGATTGCCGCAACCGGGGGCGCATTGGTGCTCGGGGCTTTTCCGAGAATCAAAAAACGGGTGCGGCTGTTCGATGTTTTCGTCATGGGATTGGGACTCGCGATCCTCGCAAACGTCCGCCCGTACGAAGGCTTTGTGCTCAGCCTTCCGGTTGCCGTTGGGCTCCTCATCTGGATGGCTAGCCGGCAGGGACCGGCCTTATCAGAATCGTTGAGGCGAATCGTTTTGCCTTTGGCGCTACTCATGGGCCTGACGCTCGCGGCAATGGGTTACTACAACTGGCGAGTCACCGGCAATCCGCTGCATACGGGATATGACGTCAATATGAGCACCATGAATCCCGTCCCCTACTTTCCGTGGCAGTCCGTACGGCCCATTCCTGCTTATCGTTTCAAGGTGTTTCAAGATTTCTACCTCAACTTCCAATTGCCGCAATACCAAGCGGTGCAAACCGCGGGCGGCTTTGCCACGGTCACCTGGACCAAAATCAAGAGGCTCTCGTCGTTTTATTTTGGAGCCGCGCTCGGGCTTCCGTTGTTGATGGCGCTATTCATGGGCGGATTTCGGAACGTGTTTCTGACGCGGCTGCGGTTTTTGTCCGTGGTGGCGGGGGTAACCCTTATCGGTTTGTTCCTGGAAGTGCAGTACGCTCCGCACTACGCGGCTCCGCTTACCTGCGTCTTCCTGTGTTTCATTGTTCAGGCGATGCGTTATGTTCGCATATGGGGCCGTCATCGCCGGCCGATTGGCCTGCTGGCCATGCGCGCCGTGCCCGTTCTGTGCGCCGTTTCCCTGGTGCTGGGAGCCCTGCAGGTCGGGACCGGGCATTACATCACACAGGATTGGCCTCATTCCTGGTATTCGGTGCACATCGGAAATGTGGACCGCGTGCAGATCGCCGATCAGCTTGCGCAAATGCCTGGCCAGCAACTGGTCATAGTCCGCTATGAACCCTGGCACAGCGTTCACGACGAGTGGGTCTTTAACACCAGCGACATCGACGGATCGAAGGTCGTCTGGGCGCGCGATATGAATGCGGTGGAGAACCAGGAGCTCATTCAGTATTTCCACGCACGCCGGGTTTGGCTGTTGGATCCCGACAAATCGCGTTCCCGATTGCTCCCCTACCCAAGCCCGGATGAGCCGCCGCAGTCGGCCGCCGCGGAGCACGCTTCCTCCCTGCTGCGTTGATGCGTCGCGCGTACCCAGAGGATCGACGGAAGTCGCCCCACACCCGCTGCGCGTCACGCGCGTTTGAAAAATACGTTACCTCGAAGGGCACAGCGGCTTGTGGTGACTGCGCGGGACCGATACGCTGTCTTCAGGTCGAATGACGTCAGGTTCGCGATGGAATTAGCCGATGCAGCCTCCGCCTTCAAGCGGGCGGGAAAAAACAGCAAAGACCGGATCTGAACGCAGAGGCCGCCAGCCAAATGAGAAGCCACGAATGACCGACCAACCGATAGAAAGACGGCGAAGAACGGAAGGTGTTCCTGCGCGCCTTTCGGTACTGATTCCGGTCCACAATGAGGAATCCGTATTGCCCGAAACAATTCTTCGGGTGGGGAATGTGCTGGATTCTCTCCCGGGTGGACCGCACGAAATCGTGATCGTGGATGATGGAAGCACCGATCGAACACTGGAAATTCTCGAGGACGCAGCTTCGCGGGATCCCCGCATAAAGGTGATTTCTCTCTCGCGGAATTTTGGGCACCAGGCCGCCCTGACCGCCGCTTTGGACTACGGGACAGGCGACGCCGTAATCGTAATCGATGGCGACCTGCAGGACCCGCCGGAAATCATCCCGGAGTTCGTGGAACAATTTTACGCGGGATACGACGTGGTTTACGCGCAGCGCAAAGGGCGCAAGGAAGTGTGGTGGTTGCGTCTGTGCTTCTTTCTTTTTTATCGAGTGATGTCCCAGCTTTCGAATATCAAGCTCCCGCTGGACGCGGGGGATTGCGGGTTGATGTCGCGCCGCGTGGTCCGGCAACTCCGGGAAATGACCGAGCACCATCGTTACCTGCGGGGGATGCGGAGCTGGGTGGGATTCCGCCAGACGGGCATCGTCGTGGAACGCTCCGAGCGCCACTCCGGCGAGAGCAAGTACAGCGCGCTGAAGCGCCTGAAATTCGCCGCCGACGGAATTTTTGCGTTTTCCATCGTGCCGATCCGCGCGGCATCGGTGCTGGGCGCCTCGGCCATCGCCATATCAATCGTCTACGCCGTGGATACAATCTACAAGAAGCTGTTCCTGAATCAGACGGTGCGGGGGTTCGCGGCGCTGATCGTGGTGATGACGTTTCTTTCGGGCACGGTCCTGTTTTTCCTTGGCATCGTTGGAGAGTATATTGGGCGCATTTATGAGGAAATTAAGGCCCGCCCCATTTATGTGGTTGACCGGTGTATTGGCCATGCGTTTATCGAACGCGGCATGACGAACCGCGAGGCGGCGCAGGATCTACCCCGTACAGGCGCCGGGGCATGGAAAAATTCGTAGCGGATACCCCTCATTTCCGCTACAATTGGCGTTTGCCTTTAGCAGTGCTGACCCCACCTGAGTGGGTCTGCCGGGAATCTGAGCCATGAATCGCGTCATTGAGAAGTTCCAGGAAGCACAAGTGCGGAAAGACCTGCCTGCGCTGCGCGCGGGCGATACCGTGCGCATCCACGTTCGCTTGAAAGAAGGCGAAGGGGAAAAAGAGCGCATCCAGCCGTTTGAAGGCGTGATCATCAAGAAGCGTGGAAAATCGACGGGAGCGAGCTTCACCGTCCGCCGTGTAAGTTTCGGAGTGGGCATCGAGCGCGTGTTCCCAGTGAATTCGCCGTCGATCAGTTCGATCGAGGTTTTGCGGCAGGGCCGCGTGCGCCGCGCCAAGCTCTATTATCTGCGCGGGCTGAAGGGCAAGGCCGCCCGCTTGCAGCGCGTGGATCGCGTCGAAACTCCGGAAACCGCGGCGGAAGAAAAGCAGTCGTAACTCCTCCGTGCAACAGCTTCGCGCGCGGCGGGCAAATGTCCCGCCGCGCTATTTATTTCCCTCCGATTTTTTCTGCAAATCGTTGAAGTTGATATCGTCCTCGCAGACCATTTCCCCCAGATTCCAATCGGGCTTTAATTCCAGAGTGGCGTGCCCGCCCCAGGACTTCGTGTAAGTTTTGGGATCGTCGATGGTCGTATCTATGGTCAAGGTGTCGTGGTCGACGCGGCGCACGCGTTCGATGACGTGCAACTGGTCGCTGTGCGGGTGGCCCACGTTATCGAGCCAGCTGATGTCGTTGAATCCCACCGTGTCGATGACCAGCGTGTCGCCTTCCCAGTGGCCGATGGCGTCACCCATCCACGATGGCGGCGGATCCTGGGCGTGCGGGCGCCCGTCCGTGTAAATCTGCCGCACGAGGTGATCGTATTCAAACAGCATGACCACGCGTCCCGGGACTTGCATGATTTCCACCGGTTCGGCGCGCATCAGATAGATGCGCGGCACGCCGGGCGGAAAACATTTCATCGCCGGGTCGTTGGTCTGCGATAGGGGAACGGCGCGTGGGCCGAAGTTCGGTCTATTGGCTTTGAACCGGGCCGTGCCCCACGGCGTCATGGAAGGCTCGTCGGTCGTGATGGACATGGCCAGCTCAAAAATCGTGTATTTGCGGGCGTTATCCGGCGGGCGCCGCGAGCGCCGCCAGACTCCGGAAATGTCCGGCACCTTGGGTGCTGTCTGCGCTGTAACGATTCCCGATTTCCCGCCGGCGCGGTGCAGCCAAACGAACAAGCAAGCCAGCAGAAAGACAGCCGCAAAGATCGCGCCGATCCTGCGATACCGCATGGTTAAGCTCCTTCAAGAATTCGTAGCGCCGATGGAACGCCTCGCTACTGGCCTGCGTAATCTTCGCCGCGATCGATGGTGTAGAGTTTGCCGTTGGGAGCCAGGACGGTTCGCAGGCGCATCGCGTAGGTCCCGTTTTTCGCGATATTGCCGGTGACCGTAATCTGGTCTCCAGGTTTGAACAGGTCCTTGGTCCAGCCCATCCGGGACATGGTGACCAAGCTGGCCGCCTCGGTGCTCCATCGCTGGTTTTTGCCGGAGCCGTCCTTCACGTCGATGGACAACTCGGTGTGCGGATTCATGAATTTGTATTCCGCCACGGTTCCCTTCAAGGTCGTCAATTTCTCGGATTCGTAGATGGAAGCGCCGTGGTGCGCGAGCAGAGGAACGGATACCGCGAAAAGGCCCGCAACCAACGCCAGGAAAAATCTGATTTTCATGGAGAACCTCAAGTTGGCCGGAGTGTCCCACGTCCATCGCGCGCATGTCAATTTGGTTTTGCGCTGCCATGTGCCGAAATGAAGAAAGACCGTGCTAGAATTCGCGGCGATGCCCAAGCGGTGCTCGTCCCGTTACGAACGCGAAGCGCGCAAGTGCGGCTGGCAAAGAATTGCCGGCCTGGACGAAGTCGGGCGAGGCTCCCTGTTTGGCCCGGTGGTGGCCGCGGCTGTCATCCTTGATCCGAAGCGCCGCATTGTCGGCCTGGACGATTCCAAAAAACTTCCCGCCGAACGCCGCGAGGTGCTGGCGCTGCGTATTCGCGAACACGCCCTGGCGTGGGCCATCGCGGATGTCGACGCGCGCCGCATCGACGCCTGGAATATTTATCAAGCCAGCCGCCAGGCCATGACTCAGGCCCTCGGGCAACTGAAGATTTCTCCCGATTATCTTCTGCTCGATGCCATGCAGCTGGATGTGATGGTCGAGCAGAAATCGCTGATTCACGGCGATTCGCTTTCGGTGTCGATTGCCGCGGCGTCGATCATCGCAAAAGTGGAACGCGACCGCATGATGATGGAATGGGATTTAATTTATCCGCAGTACGGCCTGGCGCAGCACAAAGGCTACGCCACCCCCGTTCATCTGGCCGCCCTGCGCTCACATGGACCTTCGCCGCATCACCGGTTTTCGTTTGCCCCGGTCCGCGAGGCCGCCTGCTGGGCCGCCGGAGCGACGCAAACCAGCCTGCCGCTTTCCTCCTGGGGAAACTCCTGATTTCAGACATTTTGGCGATGTTTCAGCGGGAGGGACGCCGTCCGCCTTGGCGGATACCCCCGCCGCAGATGAGGGAATTAAAGCCCGCCAAAGAGGATGATTACTGCCTCGAACGCTTTTCAATGCGTTGCGTTGACTTCGGTTTTTCGGGCGTGCTAGCGTAAATTGTGCACCTTCCCGTGCGGTTCTCTGTGCAGCCCGCAGGGCTCGTCTGCCCGGATAGGCGCCTGGTACCGGTCTGGACGGGCCGCGACAGAAACGGTCGCGGTAATGTCCACTGCCCGACTCCGCCCCTGACGGCCGAGGACAGTGCCGAGAGCATCTGAAGATGGCCTATAACAAGTCAAAGCATCTCGACGCGGCGCAGAAATATCTTCAGCAGGGAAAACTCCCTCAGGCCATCGCCGAATACCAGCAAATTCTGAAAAACGAACCCAAGGATCAGGTCACCCTGATGACTCTGGGCGATTTGTTCGTCCGGCAGGGGGAAACTTTTCAGGCTCTGGAATATTTCGAGCGGCTCGCAAAAATTTTCATGAATGATGGGTTCACGACCAAGGCCATCGCCATCTACAAAAAAGTCGCCAAACTGGCGCCCGAAGAAAGTCGCCCGATGGAGCGCCTGGCGGAACTTTACGTCCAGCAGGGAGTGCTGAGCGAGGCGCGGCCCATTTATCTGCAACTCGCGGAGGTGCACCTCAAAGCGGGACGCCAGCCGCAGGCCGCGATCCTGCTGACGAAAATTGCTGGAAGCCGAACCCGATAATCTTCGCGTGCAAACGCGCCTGGCGGAACTGCATCTCTCGATGGGCCAGAAGAAAGAGGCCATCGAAACTTTCCACAGCGCCATGCAGCGCGTCCTCGATCAGGGCGATCACGCGGAAGCGATCCGCCTGGCCGACCGCATTTTGCAGCTCGATCCCGCGCACCAGGCGACTTTCCTGCTGAAGGTGCGCGCCCTTTCCGCTTCCGGAAAGAGCGGCGACGCCGCGAGTCTTCTGGAATCGCTGCCGGACCAGGATGCGGGCGGCGAAATGACGGCGATGCTGCTGGAACAATATCTGGGAAGCGGCCAGGCGGACAAAGCCGCCGGGCTTGCCGAACGCGTTTTTGCGCGGGAACCGAAGCACTATGCGGTGGCGCATCGCGTCGCCAATGCCCTGCTCGAATCGGGTGACCTCGACCGCGCGCGGAACATCCTGGCGCTGGTCCGCGACGCCATGATCGATTCGGGCGAGCATGAAGCCCTTGCGCAATCCATCTCCCGCCTCGCGGAAAAACGCCCCGACCAGATCGAACCCCTGGAATGGCTGGTGGATTTATACGGCCGGGCCAGCGATTCGTTCCGGCTTCCGGATGCGCTCGCGCAGCTTGCGCAAGCCTACGAGGCGGCTGGAAACGACGCGAAGGCCGTTGCCACTTACCAGCAGCTTCTGGAACGCACGCCGGAAGACGAGACCACGCGCCGCAAATTCATGCGCTTGTGCGCCAAAACGGGTTTCGACCCGGCAGCCGGAGGGATTGCGCCGCCGGTAAAAGTCGATCCGACCGCTGCGGAGCCCGCGCCCGCGGCAGCCACATCTTCCGAACCGGCGCTGGAAGAAGAAACGCAGCGGTACATCACGCAAGCCCTGACCGACGTCGATCTGTTTTCCAGCTACGGCCTGACGCAAAAAGCCATTGACCTGCTGGAGTCGGCCCTGGAGCGCGCTCCCCGGCATGGGCCCATTCTCGAGCGGCTTCTGGATCTCTCGGTGGGCGCAGGCAACGATCGCCGCACCGCCGAGCTTGCCTCGACACTGGAACAAATTGCCCTGGAACGTTCGGACCGCGCCGCCGCCGAGCGCTACGCGGAGTTTCGAAAACGGTTTCAGAAGGCCGCGGGCATCGCTCCGGCAGGGGTCGCGGCCATTCCCGCTGAACCCGCCGCAAGCGCCCCGGAGGAATTTGCCGTCCCGACGATTGAGGCGGAACTCGACGAACCCGTGGCGGAGGAAGCACCCGCCCATGCCGAACCACCAGCCGCGCCACCCATGGGCATTCCCATGCCCGTGGAATCGGCTGTGCACGAAGTCGATTTGTCGGACGAATGGGCAGCCCTTTCGGAGCAGTTGGAGGAAGCGATCGAGCAGGAGATGCCCAGCGGCCCGGCCGCGGCGCCACAGGCAATTCCCGCGGCAGTGGCGCAAAGTATTCCGGAAGGACAGCAACAAGAACAGCAAGAGGAAGCCCCCGAAGCAGTTGCTGCCTTCGATCTCGAGCTCCAGCCCGTTACACTTTCCGGAGCCGCCGAAAATGAAGCGCTGTCCGGGGACGCCATGCTCGCGGGCCTGGCCGCGGACATGGAGTCAGCGACCGCACACCTGGGCCTCCCGCCGGAAATGCCGCAAGCGGCAAATCGCGCGGCGCCGCAACCCTCTTCGTTGAACACCGCTCCCGCATTGCATTCCACCCCCTCCAATGGAGGAGCCGCGCCGTCTTCGCGCGGGCGCGACTCCACGACGGAAGGGCCTCTGGGCGACCTGTTTGAGGAATTTCGCGCCGAGCTCGGCGAGCTGAACAAAGACGACGAAGATCTCGAGACGCACTACAATCTGGGAATCGCCTACCGCGAAATGGGTTTGCTCGAGGAAGCCATCAGCGAATTCCAGAAAGTCGCGCAGGCGGCGGACAAGGGGCCGGCATTTCGTTACGCCATGCAATGTAGTACGCTGTTGGGCCTGGCGTTCATGGAGAAGGGACAGCCGGCGATCGCCGCAATCTGGTACGAGCGGGCCCTGAAAACACCGGGCTTGGATCAGGAATCCATTCTCGCGCTGCGGTACGATTTGGGAGTGGCGCAGGAACTGGCCGGCGAGCGGACAGCGGCATACAACAGTTTTTCCCAGGTCTACGCGATGAACATCGATTATCGTGATGTTTCCGAACGCATCGCCCTTCTCGGGAAGGGCCGCTAAACGCACGCCGAATGAAATCTTTTCTGCACGTGTTGCTGAGCCTCGATGTATTTCTGCTCGGAGTCCTCTTGCTTCTTGTTCCCTGGCTCGGATATTGGGACCATAATTTTTTTCTCGATAAGTATCCTTCTTTGATTCCCATTCTGCTGCATCCTTCCGTGCGCGGCGCCGTCACCGGCCTGGGCGCCCTGGATATTCTGCTTGCCGGAAGCATGCTGCGGGGACACGCGGATTCCGTTGCCCCTCACACCTAAGCCGCTGCTCTGCTACGTGACCGACCGGCGCGCCCTGGACCGCGCGCAATCTTCCACCGCCGCATCCGCGAAATCTTCCTTCCAAAATTTGCGCGAAGCCGTCCGAAACGCCGCCGCGGCCGGGGTCGCATGGATCCAGATCCGCGAAAAGGATCTGGAGGCGCGTGAACTGGCTGAACTGGTGCGCCTGGCGGTGGAAGACACGAAAACGGCGGGCGCGCGGATCCTGGTGAACGACCGCCTGGACGTTGCGCTGGCCGCGAACGCGGGCGGAGTTCATCTGGGAGAAAAATCCTTGCCGCTCGAAGCCGTGGCCGGGTGGCGGCGCGCGTCAGGCAGGACCGATTTTCTGATCGGCGTTTCCTGCCATTCGCTGGATGCCGCTCGCGCGGCGGAACGTGGCGGCGCGGACTATGTCTTCTTCGGCCCAGTGTTCGCCACCCCGTCCAAGGCGGCCTTCGGCCCGCCGCAGGGGATCGAGCGTTTGCGCGAAGTGTGCGCGGCGGTGAAAATTCCCGTCCTGGCCATTGGCGGCATCACATTGGAAAACGCGCGCGCGTGCCTCGACGCAGGCGCCGCGGGCATTGCAGCAATCCGATTATTTCAACAGGAAAGAATTGCAGGAGAGCTTGCCGCTCGGCTGGATGCGCTTTAAGTAGCACAGCCACTTCTGGCTGTGTGGTTTTTTAGACCACACGTCCGGTATCGATTCAAGCGCGATCGCAAAACCCGCACAGCCAGAAGTGGCTGTGCTACTTGTCCACCCACTCGACGCCCAGATTTTTAAGTTTTTCCCGCAGGCCGTACATATTCAAGCCAAGTTCGCCGGCGCGCAAACGCTCGCGGTTCTTGGCTTCCTTGGCCAGGCGCGCCTCACAGGCGCGAACCACTTCTTCCGCGTCCTGCCGCGGCACGACCACAATCCCGTCCACGTCGCCCACGACGATGTCGCCCGGATGCACGATCGCTCCAGCGCAAACCACGTCGATATTCACCCAGCCGGGCGTTTCCTTCACCGTGCCCATGGCGGAAATGGCGCGCGAAAAGACCGGGAATTGCATCGCGGTCAGGTCCGCAACGTCGCGGCATCCGGCATGAAGGACCACGCCCGCAATTCCGTGGGCCTGGCAAGACGTGGCCAGCAATTCGCCGAACATTCCGTCGGTGGAATCGGCCAGCGTCGTAACCACCAGCACGTCTCCCGGCCGGCACACTTCGATCGCGGCATGAATCATCAGGTTATCGCCCGGGTGGCAGACGGCGGTCACCGCAGGAGCCCCGATGCGCGCAGCCGGATAAATCGGCCGCATATACGGCAGCATCAAGCCCGTGCGGCCCTGCGCTTCATGCACCGTGGCTGTGCCGAACTCGCGAAGTTTCGCGGCCAGCGCCGGGTCGGGCCGGCCGATATTTTTTACGATTCTTGGCTTCATGGCTGGATTTTCTCCCAAAATTATTGCAGCAGCGCGGCCGGATTCGTCACCGTCATGCACCGGATCTGCTCGACGCTGAAGCCGCCGTCCAAAAGCTTCTGCGCGAACATCGCAAACCCGTCGGCGACCGGAGGATTGATCGTCTGCCCAAGGTCGGTCGAGCAGACGCAGCGCTCGTGACCCACCTTGCGGATGGCCTCGAGCACGCCGTCCCAGGGCGCTTTTCCCGTATGCATGGTAGTGAAGCAATGTTCGATGAACGCGCCCATGTCCGCCAGCTGCCGTTGCTCATCGGCGGAAAGATTCTGCGAGGGAAATTCCGCGTGCGTGACCAGGACTCTTTGCGTTCCCATTTCCCGCGCGGTCTTTACCAGCTCGAAAATTTCCACGCGGCCCAAGTGCCCCGTCGCCAGGATCATGTTGTGCTTGGCGATCAGCTCGATGCAGCGCCGCACGGCCGCCGAAATTTTTCCCGCGGCATCGAGCACGGTGAGCGGCGGTGGCGCGATTCCAGTTGCCGCAAGTTCACGCTGGATCTTCGCCCAGAAGGGAAGCTTTACGTTGGGCCCGTCCAGCCGCCCGGCCGTTTCGTTGGCTGCATCCACGGTCGGAAACCACACCATCTTGCAGCCGGAGCGTCCGGCAAGTTCGAGCGCCACGGGGTTGAGCCCGCCCACCGAATGATTCAGCGTGATGGCGCCGTAGGCGAAAATTCCCGGCACCGCTTTGGTGACCACGTGCGCGCGCTCGGCGGTCGGAAAATAATGCGACTTCAGCACGAACCCCTTCATCCCGTGCGCCAGAAATTCTTTCGCCAGGTCCAGGTCGTCGATGCGCCGCTCGATCACGTCCGGCGCCACGTGCACCTGCGCGTCTATGGCGCCCTCCATGCATTTCCAGGCCGCATCCGAAACCGGCACGGCTTTTGCTCCCGCCGCACCTTCGCTCGCGCCCGGAGTCTTCGGCGTTGCGCTCATCTCAGATATTCCTTTCCGTTTGATTCTTCTTGCGGCGAGTGCGGAATGCGAACCTTGCGCTCGCCGGAAAATTTCCTGGCGCATCCTGCGCGAATGGATTTCCTGAATCGATCCCTGCCCGGATGACAAACAGGTTTTCAATATACATTACCGCTGGAAATATGCACTAGCCTGGATTTGCCCTTGGGGATTCGGGTTCCCGGGGCCAAACCACATCAAACCCATGGCGAGTGGCGCCAGGCAGCGCTGGCGTCTCGCCGGCAGTTTTGCGCTTTGCAGGATCGGAAAAGACTGCCGGCAGGACGCCGGCGCTACGAAATGCGTGCAACCTTGCACGAATGACAGGATTGAGAATCCCGGGGAAGGGTCAACTTCAATGGCAGCTGGGATCGTCGGCGTACACGCCGCTGACGAGCATGGAGCTCAAAAACTGGCTGCAATCGGATATCTTCTTCAGGTCCGGATCGTTTTGCATGGCGTTGGGATTTACGGTCTTAGTGGCGTTCAGGGAATTGCGAGTGGCCACCGTTGCTTCGGCCCACCGCGTGAGATTCCCATATTCGTTACTGAGCAGTTGCATCGCATCGCGATCGGAAGCAGTTGTCGCGGCCACGCTCAGCTGATTCAGGTCCGCGCCCACGCGGTCCCGGTAATCCTGCGGCCAGGTGCCGACCACGGGGACGCCGTACGTCAGGATCGTGCCTATGGCTCCCCGCCATTCCCGCATTTCCGCCAATTCCGCAATCGCCTGGCGCGCGAATTCACGCGACAATCCCGCCGGAGGCGGCGGCGCGGCCGGTCGAGATTCCCCGGCAGAACCCGCCTCGAGTCCCGCGATGCTGAGCAGGACGCGATTCGCTTCAATGGTGACCGTACCGTTTGTGATCTGCACGACGGTTTCCAGATCGATGTAAGAATGCCCGCCGAACTGCACGACCGTGCCCGCTGGCTTGCCGTTGACTATCAGCGAGCGGCTCGAAGAGCCCTGCGCGTACAGCATTCCGGCGCATGCCAGCAGAAGTCCGAAGGAAAGAGCGTAGAGCATTTTGCCGCGACTTCTCACGATGCACCTGCCTTGTTGCCAACGATCTAGTCGGTCCGGGCACCAACTAGGTTACTTCGATATCGGGAGGACTTCCATAGCGAGTTCCGAAGCGATGGAAAATCGGCAAAAGCGGGGAGATCTATCCCAAGCGCAGAATTGGATGAATTGCGAGGCCGGGGTCAGGATGTAGGGGCACGGCAATGCCGTGCCCCTACAAACGACTATCTAATTCGCCGCGTCAGACCTTGCGAAGTCCCGCCGCTTCATAGCGCGTCACCGGCGGAGGCAATTCGCGGCTGATAGCCACTTCCACAACAGCGGCCTTGCCGGATTCCTCCGCGCGACGCAGCGCCGGAATGAATTGCTCGGGAGTGGTGACGCGTTCGCCGAAGGCTCCAAACGCGCGCGCGACGTCGGCAAACTGCACGTCGAGAAATTCGCTCGCTTCCGGGCACATCTCTTCATGCACGTATTTCTGCACGTGGTACTCGAAGGCCAATGAGCAATTGTTGAGCACGATGTGCGTGACGGGTGTCTTCATGCGCAATGCGGTCTCGAGTTCCGTGAAGTGATAGCCCGCGCCGCCGTCGCCGTTGAGTCCGAACACGCGGCGCTTCGGTCCCACGGCAAGCTTCGCGCCGAAGGCCGCGGGAAACGCCCAGCCCAGCGAGCCCGCCGCGCGCAGCGTGTTGCGACCGGCCTTCTTCTGCTGCAGCACGGTCGACGCCCACGCCGCCATGTAGCCGGTGTCGGCCACAACCATGTCGTCCGGGCCGACGTGCTGATCGATGAGGCGCATGATGTGATAGGGATTGAGCCGCCCCTCGTACATGGGCTCGCGCGATTCGCGTTCCAGATCCACCAGCCACGCCGCCACCGATCCTTGCACCTGCTTGGTCCATGACGCCCAGTGGCTGCCGTTCACTTTCGCGGCATTCGCCGCTTCGCGCAGCATCACCAGCGCCTCGCGCGCGTCGCCAACAGCCGACAACTCTTCGCGGTAGGTGCGTCCCAGGGAATTGGGATCGAGATCGAAGTGCGCGATGGTCGTGCCCTTGCGCGGGTATTGGAAAATGTTGGTGCCCATCGAACTCAGCTTGGTTCCGACCGCCAGGACAAAATCCGCAGAGCCCAGCGTCTCGTTGGCCACCTTGCGCGAGTAGCGCCCGCAGGCTCCCACCGACAGCGGATGCGTGTCGGCGATGCTTCCTTTTCCGGCCATGGTCGTCACCACGGGAATGTTCAGCGCTTCGGCCAGAGCGGTCAACTCCGCCCAGGCGCCGGAGAGCATCACGCCGCCGCCGGCAATCAACACCGGTTTTTCCGCGGCGGATACCAACTTAATGGCGCGCTCGACGTCCGGCGCCATCGGCGCGACGCGGCACGCAGGGGTTTTCAGGAACGCGGGCTCCGCGTAAATATCGGGCGTGATCGTGAGGGGCTTGCCGAACCAGTTCGCCGGGATGCCCAGATACGTGGGCCCGGGCATCCCGCTCACGGCCGCGCGCACCGCCGTGCGCACGACGTCGGCAATGCGGTCGGGCTCCGGCAGGTCTCCGGCCCACTTCGTAAACGAAGAAAACATCGAAGTCTGTTCGAGTTCCTGATACTCGTAGCGGTAACGGGTGTTCGTGGTGGTCGAGCCGCTGATGGAAATGAGCGGGCTGGACGCCCAGAAGGCGTCGATGATCGAGGCGGGCAGGTACGTCGCGCCCGGGCCGAACTGCACGAGCCCAAACGTGGGTTTTCCGGTCACGCGCGCGTAGGCATCGGCCATGGCCAGCACCGAGCGCTCGCTGCGCCCCAGAACCACTTTTACACCTTCATGATTCTGCAGATCGATGTGCGGATTTTGCGGCGCACCGGTCAGCGTAAATGCATATTCGGCGCCGTATGCGCGCATCATTTTCGCCAGCGCGCGTGAAACCGTCATCGTATTCCCGGAATTCCCGTCAGGGGTGCTCATTTCGGTTTTGTCCTTTTAGGGTTGGTCGCGCCTTGCGCATACAACTTAAAAAGATTTCAACACAGAGGGCGTAGAGAACGCAGGGAAAGGAAGAAAAACGCCATGCAGATACTTCTAAAATCCCCAAAGTTTGTTTTTCCTTTGGTTTTCTCCGCTTTTCTCTGTGCCCCTCTGTGTCCTCTGTGTTAAAGCCTTTGCCTTTGCTTTTCCTTGTGCGCTTACTTGATCGCCAGCGGATTCACCGGCGAAGCCACCGCGCCCGTCACCGGCAGCGCCGGCGCCACAAACATGAACTCGTAGCGTTTGTCCTCGGCGCAATCCTTCGCCAGCTCCTTCAAAAAGAAAATCTCGCCCACCGTAAGCCCCATGATCGGAATGGAAATCCAGTGCCAGGGCTGATTGGCGTCGTCCGATTCGTTGGGCCGCACTTCGGCGCCCCAGGTGTCAGTGGCAATCGCCGCCACCTGCCTGGCGTGCAGCCAGTCCAGCGTCTCAAACGCCAGCCCCGGTGCGTCGCCGCCCGAATAGCCGTCCCACGTTTTCGCCGAGAGCATCGCTTCCATTTGTCCCGTGCGCACGATCAGGTAATCGCCGCGCCCCACCTTCGCGCCGAAATGCCGCTCGGCCTGGTCGAGCAGATCGTTGGTCACGGCGAACGAGTCCGGTAAATATTCCATCCCCAGCATGCGCGGAATATCGAAGAGCACGCCGCGGCCCACCATGCGCTCGGCAGTTTTTTCGATGCCGCATTTCTGCGCGCCCGCCGAAGTCACCATGCGGCAATCGTATCCGTTCCACATGTGGTCGCCGTAAAAAATATGCCCCAGGCCGTCCCACTGCGTGCCGGCTTGGGTCGGCATGATAATCACGTCGTCCGAGCCGCGAATCTTGCGGCTGTCCAGCACGCCTGAATACGCGTCTGTCCCGGTGCGCAGCATCAGGTGCACGGGATTAAACCGGCCCATCGCCGGATATTTGGACTTTCCACCCTGCGGCCCGTTTTGATCGTAGGGTAGCGCGAGGGAAATCACGCGACCTTTGCGCACCAGTTGCGCCGCCGCCACAATGTCCTCCGGCCTCGTGAAGTTGAGGGTGCCGATTTCGTCGTTCGCTCCCCAGCGCCCCCAGTTCTTCAGCCGCTCCGCCGCCGCGCGAATGTCGTCCATGGTCAACTTACGCGCCGATTGCCCCGCTCCCGCCATCCCTTCCTCCTTGTTCCATTCCATGTCGCCCGACCGCGCTCATGCGATCGAACATTGTACTGAAATCATTCGCAACGCGCCTGCGATTTTCCTGGGGAATTTGGTGGCGCAGGCTTCAGCCTGTGCGGTTTTAATTTTGCGCATGTCAGATCTAAACCGCGCAGGCTGAAGCCTGCGCCACAAGAGCTGCTGCCAGTTTTTTTGGAATTAGGTTGCAGGCTGTACGGATTGCAAGGCGACCCGCTCTTCTCCGTTCGGATTATTGAGGACTCTGCATTCATTGTTGAAGATCATGGTAGCGCGCTGCGTGTTGTTGAATGCCGGCCAATTCGGCAAACCCTTGTGGTTGGGATCGCCGCTGCGCGCAAACGCCACCCAGGCGCTGCTCATTCTCTCGGCAAGCAGATAGCGTTCCTGCGCGGTTCCGGTCATCGCTTCGTCCAGATCGACATTATCGAAAACGAACGGAAGCTCCAGTGTATGAAAGGCCTTCAGCTTTCCGCCGCGCACCGGCGATCTCCAGGTGAAGTAATACAGGAAGACCGGCGCCGCAGATTGCGCCGCCTTGCGTTCGGCCTGCGTCAGCACGCCTGCGCGGAAGATTGCGTCCGAAGCCAAAATCAGTTCCACATAGATGTTGCCGATGCCAGGGCGCCCTTTGCGATACACGACGATCAGGCGATTCGCTTCGGCGTCACTCGCGTGCAGAATTCGCCTCACGTGCGCGCGCAAAGTTGCGTCGTCGATCGGATCGAGCCCCTGAGTTTTGTTAAACGCAACTTCCGTTTCGACCGTGCCGGTCAGCAGCGGAACGCTCGCCGAAATTTGCGGCGCCGAGGGATCGAACGGGTTCGCGGGCAGCGTTCGCCCGTCGACCACCGGACCGAGCGCGAGCAACGCATTCCCCCCGCCGCTTCCCATAGCCGCCACCAACTGTTCGGCAGGCAATTTCTGAAGCTCGTCGATCTGCCCCGCTTTCAGGCCCAGCCATTGCAAAAAGTTTTCCGCCCACGCGGTGGCTTCGCCGCGGGTTTTCCCCTTCACCGCCGATCCGCTCTCCACAATGGCGCGATGAAAAAGTCCCTTGGCCGCGGGCATGGCCATCAGCGCGCTGATCTTCCCCGCGCCGCCGGATTGTCCGAACAGTGTCACGTTGCCCGGGTCGCCGCCAAAAGCCGAAACGTTGTCCCGCACCCATTCGAGCGCCAGGACCAGGTCGAGCATTCCCACGTTGCTCGCGTTCGTATATTTCTCGCCGCCAAGTTCAGCGAGATACAGATAGCCAAACACGTTGAGGCGGTGATTGAGTGTGATCAGGACGACGTCGTGCTTGCGCGCCAGATTCGCGCCGTCGTACATGATGTAGCCGCCAGAACCGGTCACGTATCCGCCGCCATGCACGTAGACCATGACGGGCCGTTTGCCCGCGCCGCCCAGGCCCGGCGTCCACACGTTCAAGACCAGGCAGTCTTCGCCCACCGGCTCGTCCCGGTCCATGGTCGCCACTTCGGGAATCAGCGTCGATGGTCCATGCGGCGACCGGTGTCCCAACTTCATCGTCTCGCGCACGCCGGTCCATGGCCGTGGATTCGCCGGAGGAAGAAACCGCCGCGCGCCTTCAGTTGAATCACCATACGGAATGCCCTTGAAGGCGTAAACGCTGTTCAAGCGGAGGCCGCGTATTTTCCCCGCGGTGGTGGGCACGATGGGACTTGGCACGGCGCCTTCGGCGCGGAGCGCGCTGCTCAGCGCACCGCTGGTGAGGAGCCCCGCGGCGGCAAGCGTGCCGCAGCCCCAGAAACATTCGCCGGTCGATCACGCCGCTCTCCAAATCACAACAAACAAAATGCCGTCATTCCGAGGCATGTTTTTTGCCGAGGAATTCCTCTTTCTTTTGCGCTTCAAATCCGGGAGGGATTCCTCACTCCGTTCGGAATGACGGAAAAAGCATTTTTTCGGCAGTAGCCTCATCCGCGCTAATTTTTCGGCTTGTAATCGCGCCCCGGAAGGTTGTCGCGATGGTTCACGTCCTCATCGTATTTCTTGAGTTCCGAAATCGTGCACGGGTGCGCGTCCAGCGTCCAATTCGTCAGCTTGTAAAAATAGGTGATGTTCCATGGCTTGGCGTAGACCGCGGGATCGTCGAACGTGAACACGATCTTCAGCGTGTCGTGGTCCACGCGCTGCCAGCGTTCGGTCTGGTGCATGGATTCGGTAATCGGGAAACCCTGCCAGGTGAGAAACTGTTTGCCGTTGTAGCCGCGCGACTCGACGACGAAGACGTCGCCCTCCCACTTCCCGATCGAGTAGCCCATGAAGTCCGGCTCCAGATCGTCGGGAAAATCGCGCTTGTCCGTCCAGATCTCGCGCCAGTTGTCGTAATACTCAAAGTGCTGCAGGAGCCGGTCGCGCGCATAAATATTTTCAAACGGCCGCGGAGTAAAAAAATTCCGCGCCGTGCCGTACGGATCGCAATCCAACACGTCTCCGGCATCGATGAATTTCTTGTTGGCCAGGTATTTTGCGCGTCCCGCGTCATTGAATGGCGGCAACGGATCCGGGTGTCCACCCAGATCGAGCGGATGAACCTCGCCCTTAGGTTGCATGCCGGGCGCCGGATTCCAAACGCCGGAGAAATCGTGCGGGTCGAATGCTCCGGACTTCGCGCCGGGCATGGCCGCGTGCGAAGGTGGCGCAGTCTGCGCGATCGCCATCAGAGAGAACACGAGCACCGCTGGCCAGCAAGGCGATCAAACGCCCGACGAAATTTCGCATCTCGAAACTCCTTTCGCGGTCCGGTTTTTTCTTGGCGCGGTCGCGCGGCAAGCTATTGCGACGGCAATTCGCCGATCGAGCCGCCCGTAAGCTCCTTGCCGCTGGGAAGCACGACCTTGCGAATCATTCCCACGGCGTGCCCCGCACGCTGGGAGCGAACGTGATCGAGATCTGATCCCCGGTTTGCAGCGTCTCCTTGCTCCAGCCCGCGCGTTTCAAGACCGCGGGAGCGAGCGTCTCGATGGCCCAGTTGACAACTTTGCCCGAATTGTCCTTCACGTCAACAAAAACCTGGCAATGCGGATTGGCCCAATGAAATTCCGTTACCGTGCCCTTCAGCGTCATCAGATTCTTCGTGTCGTATTCGGAACCGCCATGGTGCGCGAACGCCGTGACGCTGCACAGCAGCAAACCAACCAGCAAGCCCAGCGGCGCTCTCAAGTTTCTATGCATGGGACACCTCCCGGATGAAAATCCTGCCGTGCGCGAATTTGCCCGATGGTGCCTGACTGTTCGACCCTTGGAGGATTTCCGGCCTTGCGTGCAATCGTGTGCGAACCATATCCCCGGCGTATTCGAGTGTCAAGCCGGGACTGCGCTCCGGTCTCGCTCAAAAGACAATCTCCGATACACCGGAAAGCAAGTGCCCGGCGAGTACAAATTCTCGAAGTCATGCTGCAGAGGGACCGAAGCCGCCGACTTGGCGCTGGGGTATACTTTCTAATCGCACGTGCCAAATTCAGTCGGAGGAAATATTTTTGGAGAATCAGGCGTCGAAGAACTACGACGTTATCGTGGTAGGAGGCGGCAACGCGGCGCTGTGCGCGGCGATTTCCGCGCGCGAGGCCGGGGCTCGCGTGCTGGTGCTGGAGCGTTCACCGGAAAATGAGCGCGGGGGAAACACCCGGCACACGCGAAACATCCGTTGCACGCACGCCGCCGCCGACCAATTTTTTTCCGGGCCTTACTTGGAAGAGGAACACCTGCAGGATTTGATCGGGGTAACCGGAGGCCCCGCCAATCTCGATCTTGGCAAAGCTCGCGGTGCGCGAATCGAGCCTGCTGCCCGCGTGGATGAGCGGGCACGGCGTGCACTGGCAGCAACCGCTGGCCGGAACGCTGCACCTGGGGCGCACGAACCGCTGGTTTCTGGGCGGCGGCAAGGCCATGCTCAACACGTATTACCGCGAGGCGGCGCGCATGGGCATCGAGGTGCGCTACAACGCCCGGGTCGAAGAGCTCGTCATCGAGAACAACCGGTTTGAAGCCGTGCGGCTTGCGAGTGCGAATGGCGGCGCGGGAGAAATCATCCGCGGCGGCGCCGTGGCGGTTGCCGCCGGAGGATACGAAGCGAATATCGAATGGCTCAAGCGGCACTGGGGCGACGCCGCCGATAATTTCATTATTCGCGGCTCCGCTTACAACGACGGCCAACTGCTGGCCGCGCTCATGAAGTGCGGGGCGAAATCGATGGGCGACCCCAAAGGGTTTCACGCCATCGCCGTCGATGCGCGCGCGCCGAAATTCGACGGCGGGATCGTGACGCGGCTCGACGTGGTCCCGTTCGGCATCGTGGTGAACCGGGACGCGCGCCGATTCTACGACGAAGGCCAGGACATCTGGCCCAAGCGCTACGCGATCTGGGGAACGCTGATCGCGGGACAGCCGGGACAAATCGCCTACGGCATCGTGGATGCAAAGGCGATTGACCGGTTTCTGCCGCCGATGTTCAAGCCCTACAAGGCCGACACGCTCGAAGCGCTTGCGCCGCAGCTGGGCCTCGACGCGCGCACGTTTGTGGAAACGGTCACGGAATACAATCGCGCGGCGGCCGCTAACACGGAGATCCACATGGAGCGCCTGGACGGCGTGGGCACGCAGGGCCTGACGCCGCCGAAAAGCAACTGGGCGCTGCCGATCGACCGCGCGCCGTTTTACGGGTTGCCGCTTCGTCCGGGAATCACGTTCACCTACATGGGAGTCGCGGTGGATGAATGCGCGCGCGTGCTGGATCAATCCGGCCGGCCATTCGCGAACGTGCATGCGGCGGGAGAAATCATGTCCGGAAATATTTTGACGAAGGGGTACCTCGGGGGATTCGGCCTGACGATCGGCTCGGTGTTCGGGCGGATCGCCGGGAGAGAGGCGGCGTCGAATGCCCGGGCTTGACGTGTTCGAGGAAGCCAATCGCCAGCTGATCATCTGCAACGCGTGCCGCTACTGCGAGGGCTACTGCCCGGTGTTTCGCGCGATCGAAACGCGGCGCGATTTCCAGCGCGGCGACGTTTTTTATCTTTCCAATCTCTGCCATGACTGCCGCGCATGCTACTACGCCTGCATGTATACGCCGCCGCATGAATTCGCCATCAACATTCCGAAAATCCTGGCCGAGGCGCGCATCGAAACGTACGAGCGATTGAGCTGGCCGGGATTTCTCGGCCGCGCGTTTAAAAATCGCGGCGTAACCGCTTTCCTGGCCGCGGCGGCGATTGCGGTGGTGGCGATTCTTTCCCTGGCCCTGATTCCGTCCGGCACGTTTGTTCGCGGCGCACTTGGGGCCGGGAGCGTTTTACGAAGTTGTGCCCTATTTCGCGATGGTCGCCGGCGGGCTCATCCTGTTTTTATACGGGATCGCGGTGTGGCTGCGCGGCGGCGCGCAGTTCTGGTCGGAAACGCGTACCGTGCTGCAGCAGCCGGGAGGATTCAAAGCATTCGCCACGGCCGCGGGAGCGGTCCTCGGCCTGCGCTATCTCAAAGGTGGCGGCCCGGGATGCTTCTATCCCGGCGAAAAGCCGTCCGCTGTGCGGCGCGTCTACCACTCACTGACGTTCTGGGGACTCACCTGCGATTTCATTTCGACAACGCTGGCATTTATCTACCAGGATCTTCTTCATCTGATGCCGCCGTATGCGCTGGGCAGTGCGCCCGTGATTTTCGGCGCGTGGGCGGCGTGGCGCTGATTATCGGAACCGGCGGCCTGATCTGGTTCAAGCTTCAGAGCGATCCAGACCCCGCAGGAGCGGGCGCGCCGGGGATGGACTATGTGTTCCTCATCACGCTTGGCATGGTCGCGCTCACCGGCATGTTCACACTCGTCTATCGCGAGACTTCGTCGATGGGTATTTTGCTGGTGCTGCATCTCGCATTCATCGCCGCGCTGTTCCTCACCGCGCCGTACGGAAAATTTGTGCACGCCGTGTACCGGACGCTCGCGGTGATGCGGTATGAAATCGAACAAGGCCAGGTTCATCCTTCAATTCACGCCTAACAGACTCGCATTCTGCGCCCCGGAAATGTCGCCGGGCGCTAGCGTTCACACCTTCACACTGGTTTAGTGGCGCAGGCTTCAGCCTGCGGGGTTTAGATCGAGCACAATCGTTCTTGCGGCAACGAAAACCCACAGGCCGAATCCTGCGCCTTCGAGAAATCGTCGCCAGCGTTTTATTGAGCCAGTCAATCTGCGAAGAATCCTCCTTGCCGCCCGAAATTCCTTCCAGATAGCCCGGGTTTTCCAGGCGGTTCGAATACAGGCCGATGATTCTCACGAACGGCGCATCCAGCATCCAGTAGACGCCGGGCTGGGTCATCGTTTCGCGGTAAATTCCGCTGCCGGCTGCCTGCGGCGGGACCACTGCTTTCGAAGCGCAAAAATTTGCCAGAAAATCCTTGAGCGATGGGCTATCCACGGAGCTTTTTTCTTCTCCGTCGTGATTGCCCGGGATGGCAATGGCCTTGCCCGGATAATGACGGTAAGGCCGATAGAAGCGGTCCGCGTAGTGGGCCGCCTTGTCCGGGCCATAGATCACGTCGCCGAGATGAAACAGGAAGGCCGGATTCAAGCCGCCCGCGCCCGGCTTGAAATCCGTGGCCATTTCTTCCGCGACGTTTTCGGCCTCGGTTGCTTGGCCCACTCCGCTATCCCCAAGGGCGTGGAACCGAATCTCGCCCACCTGCTCAATCTCCTTCACTCCATCCGCGCCAACCAAGTCATCCAGCGTCATCGTCCCGTTGTTCTTGATGGGAGGGATGAGCCCGAGCTGCAGTTTGCTCCAATCCGTCATGCGGGTCTGGCCGTTGATCGGCTGGCGCGCCGATTGGGGGGACGGGAGATAAAATGGGTGTGCGTATCTTTCTTTTGAATACTTGGTCGAGACGAGTCGCCTGGGTTGTGTTTGTGGCATGGATTGTCTCCTTTGTTTTCTTTCGGAATTAAGGAGCGCGGCTGTCGCGCCGATTGGCTTGCCGCGCCAAAGTGCCGTGTAGTCTCTTATTCCGCTTTTCACCTGTTAAGTTACATTACAGTAATATGTCGCGGGATAGGCGGCCGCGGATCCGGGAATCGCCCAAGCCGAATTTGCTGGGACGACCCGGGCTGCGAATCGCGCGGCGGCCAGCGCTTGCGCTGATACGACCCTTGCACGTATGATCTGCCGAAACTTGCGATTCAAATTTGGAATTTTGGCGGGCGGGAGCTGTGCGTGAGAAAAACCATGAGCAAGCGGCCCGGTGGGCATGCCTCGTGGTATTTCTTGCGGCCGCGGCTATGCTGCTGCCTGGCATTGCCGGCGCGCAGCAAGACGGCGCGAAGAAAGAAACATTCAAGGCGCGCCTTTCTCCCGTGCCCATCGATTTATCGATGATGGCCACGATCGCGGGATCGGGTTCGCTCACCGCCACGCTTTCCGGAAAACAACTCACCATTCAGGGAACGTTTGCGGGACTGCGCTCGGCCGCAACGACGGCGCAAATTCACCGCGCACCGAAGGGAATTCCGGGCCCCGCGATTGCGGGCCTGGACTTGAGCGTCACGAAAGCCGACAAGGGCGAGGTCGGCGGCTCGCTGGAATTGACTCCTGACCAGATCGCGGATCTCAAGGGCGGGCGCCTCTACGTGCAAATCCAATCCGAGCGCGCGCCGGACGGAAATTTGTGGGGTTGGTTGCTGCCATAGTTGGAATACCGGGTGCTATGGCAGAGTGAGCGCAGGATTTTTGTGGCGCAGGCTTCAGCCTGTGGGGTTTGGTGAGGGCGAGATCGACCTGAGTGCGACCAAAACCCACAGGCTCAAGCCTGCGCCACTAAAGGCAAAATGAAATTCTATTGAAAACTATGAATATCCGTCGAACGAAATCCTCCGGAATTTTCGCCTTGCGGCGCATCGGCGGTGTTGGCATCGGCTCGCCATCGCCGCCGCGCAACAGCCGGCGCGGACCGGACCCTTCACCGCCCAGCAGGCCACCGACGGGCGCGCTCTCTATCAATCCACCTGCGTCGCCTGCCACCTGGCCAACATGAAAGGCTCGTTTGAAGCGCTGCCGCTGGCCGGAGCCAATTTCATAAACACCTGGCGCAATCGCTCGACGCGCGACCTGGTGACGAAAATCCGCACCAGCATGCCGCTCAGCAGTCCCGGCTCGCTCAGCGATCAGGAAGCCGTCAACCTGGCTGCTTTTATTTTGCAGGCGAACGGCGCCACTCCCGGAACTCAGGCGCTCACGGCCGAGACGATGGTGCCGATCGGCGCGGTGGCCACGGGCGATGCGCCGGCGTCACCGGCGCAAGCCGCGGGAGCCACGCCTGCGGCCGAAGCAGGCGCCCCCGCGCGAAACGGCAACGTGCGCCTCGGCCTCACCGTCACGGGCGAAGTGAAAAACTACGTGCCAGTCACCGACGCGATGCTGCTCAAGCCCGATCCCGCCGACTGGCTGATCGTGCGCGGCGGCTATCAGGGATGGAATCACAGCGCGCTCGCGCAAATCAATCGCGACAACGTGAAGGAACTGCAGCTGGCGTGGACCTGGAGCATGAATGACAGCCAGGCAGCGAACGAGCCGACGCCGCTGGTCCACAACGGAATCATCTACCTGGTCAACACCGACAACATTCTGCAGGCGCTGGACGCGCGCACCGGCGACCTGATCTGGGAAAATCATCTGCGCCCGCCGCGAAACGTTCCCGGCGGCACCGGCGCCATGCGCAACATGGCCATCTACCAGGACAAAGTATTCGCGGCCACCACCGACGCGCATCTTTTCGCGCTGGACGCGCGCACCGGCAAGACCGTTTGGGAAACCACCACCGGCGACACCGCGAAAGGTTATGGCGCTTCGAGCGGACCCATCGTGATTCACGGCCAGGTAATTCAAGGCGAGAACGGATGCGACCGCTACAAGTCGCAGGAAAAAGACCAGGGCTGCTTCATCAGCGCGTTCGATCCGGCAACCGGAAAATTGCTCTGGCGCTTCAACACGCTGGCGCGCGCTGGCGAACCGGGCGGCGATTCCTGGGGCGATCTGCCGAACATGCTGCGCGTGGGCGCGGAAACCTGGATCACCGGCAGCTACGATCCGGAACTCGATCTGACCTACTGGGGCGTGGCGCAGGCCAAGCCGTGGATGCAGGTGAGCCGCGGCACAAAAGGCGCGGCGCTCTACTCCAGTTCGACGCTCGCGCTGCATCCCAACGACGGAAAGCTCGCGTGGTATTTCCAGCACGTGGCCGGCGAAACGCTGGACATGGACGAAGTGTACGAGCGCGTGCTGGTCGATATCGGCGACCGCAAAACGCTCTTCACCATCGGCAAGACCGGCATCCTCTGGAAACTCGACCGCAAAACCGGCGAATTTATCGACGCCAAGGAAACGATTTTTCAAAATATTTTCAACATCAATCATAAGACCGGCGAACTGACCTACCGCCCCGACATCCTCGAGCAGGAAATCGGCAAATGGACGCCCGTGTGCCCCAGCACCGAAGGCGGACACAACTGGCAGGCGATGAGCTACGATCCCGCCACCGAGCGCCTGATCATTCCGCTCAGCCAGAGCTGCATGGAAATGTCCGGACGAAAAGTGGAATTCACCGAAGGCTCGGGCGGCACGATGGGCGACCGCCGCTTTTACGAAATGCCCGGCTCGGACGGCAACGTGGGCCGGCTCGCGGCATTCGATGTGAAGACGATGAAGGAAATCTGGAACGTGCAGCAGCGGCCGTCGTTCCTCACCGCCGTGCTATCCACCGCCGGAGGCATCGCGTTTGTCGGCGATCTGAACCGAACCTTCCGCGCCGTCGACATCAATACCGGCAAAACCATCTGGCAAACGCGCCTGGGCACTTCGGTGCAGGGTTTTCCCGTAACGTTCAGCATCGGCGGAAAACAATACGTCGCGGTCACCACGGGCCTCGGCGGAGGCAGCCCGCGAAATGTCCCGCGCACCATCCTGCCCGACGTCCACTATCCGGCAAACGGCAACGCGCTGTACGTGTTCACGCTGCCGGACAACAAGTAGCGGCGGAATTTCGCAGCCGCGGAAATCTTCCCGCAAGTCCTCCCCAAATATGTTTTGTGGGTCGCGGCTTTAGCCGCGACATCAAGGGATTTGGAAAAACAGGGCTTTAGCCCCTGGCCGGCCATCAGATTGGAAAGCCCGCTTGTTTATAGGATGATGATTTCCGGTGACTTGATTTTTCAGCCGTGACGAGTAGTGGCCGAGAGAATCCAGCTACCCTTCCCACGGATTCGGCGCCAGCGCTTGAATATCGCTCAGCACTTCCACCACCGCGGGCCGGCCGCTGGAAATAGCACGATCCAGGGCGGAGCGGAGTTCGGTGGGCTTGTGTGACGCGAATCCCCAGCGCGCCCATTTTTTCGGCCACCGCGGAAAAGTCGACCTTCGAGAAATGCCACATTTCGCCCGCCTTGGCCGACTGCTTTCCTCCATAGGCGTGATCGAAGATCATGGTTTCCTGATTCAGGGCGTCGTTGTTGTTGACCACCGTGACCGTGGGAATTCCGCAGCGCACCGCGGTTTCCAGTTCCTGTATGTGGTACCAGAAGCCGCCGTCGCCGGTGAAGCAGACCACCGGTTTTTTGGGCATCGCGACTTTCGCGCCCAGCGATGCGGGGAAAGACCAGCCCAGGGAACCGGACGCGCGAATGAAATCCCAGGATTTTTCATCGTCGATCCACAATTGCTGCGCGCACCACATTCCGGCGTGGCCCGTGTCGCACACGACGATGGCGTCGTTCGGCAACCAGCTTCCGACTTCCTCCAGGATGCGCTCGGGGCGCATGGGCACGGCACTGGAATCGCGGAAAGACGCCACTTCCGCGCGCCATTCCTTCACCGCCGCTTTGGCGTCGGCGACCCACGGCGCGATACGCGCGGCGTGAGACGCATCGGCGACGGCGGCCTGATTCATTAATTGCACAGTTATTTTCGCGTCGCCCAGCAAGCGAGACTTTATTCGGATAATTTCGCCCCAGATCGCTCGGATCGATTCCGATCTGGATCACCGGAGTCCCAGCCGTCGGAAATTTCCAGAAGTGCGTGACCTGCCCGCTAGTCTGGCTGCCGACGTAAAGGATAAGATCCGCGCGGCGCATCAGTTTGTTCGTGCAGGAGCGCGAATAGGTCCCCGGAACGCCGATGTACAGCGGATGATTGTCCGGCACCAACGAAAACGCGTTGAGCGAAGCCGCCACGGGAATAGAAAGTTTTTCCGCGAGCTTCAAAACTTCCGCGCCCGCGCCGGACCACCGCGCGCCGCCGCCCACGACGATCACGGGCCGCTCGGCCGCTTTCAGCAGGCGCAGCGCCTCGGCCACGTGCGCCGCTTCCGGCGCCGGCCGATGCGCCGGCACGCGCGTGTAAATCTCCTCGGCGATTAATTCCATGTCCGCCGAGTCCGCCTCGATATCGCCTTCTTTCCCCGCGATCAGCAGATTCACCGGACCGGGTGTGCCGGATGTCGCCTCGCGAAACGCCTGCCGCAGCAGGTCTGGCAACCGTCCCGCGGTGTCGACCTCAAAATTCGCCTTGGTCATCTGCCGGAACGTGGGGTAATCGTCGCATTCCTGATAATTCACTTTGTACTTCTGGTGGCCGAATCTTCCTCCGGTCAACGCGATTACCGGGCTGTGCGCCATGTATGCGTCGCGCAAACCCGCCGCAAGATTCGCCGCGCCCACGGCCTGCGCCGCGCAGATTCCGGGGCGTTTCGAGGCGCGCGCGTATCCATCGGCCATGTACGCGGCGGCTTTTTCACCGTGCGTCAGGACGCGCTTGATGGGCATGTCGTCCATGGCCGCAAGCGCTCGGCTCAGCATCGTGGGAACGAAGAAAATCGCGCCCACTCCCTGCGCGTTCAGAAATTTCGCGACAAATTCGCCACCCGTCATTTTTGCCAATGTCGGCTCCCTGTGGAAAAAACTGTGTGATCAAATAAATTCCATCGCGCCCGTGCCATGCCGCGTGCTTGCTGGGCGGCAAATTTTCCTCTCGGACTTTTTGGAGATACCCGCGCCGTCCGGCCGTCTGGTTTGCGCCGCGCTACCAAAGATCAAGTGGTGCCGGCGGTGAGACTCGAACTCACGACCTAGGGATTATGAGACCCTCGCTCTACCCCTGAGCTACGCCGGCTAAAAATGAAGCTTCCTATCCTAAGGAGCCGCTCGGACTACTGTCAAGCGGGGAAACCGCGCGGGCCGCAAATGGAGACGTTCGCCACTATCTCAAATGGAGCCAGGCAATCTGCAAATCACCCCCGATCTGGGGAATTCCCGGCAATCTCGTTGAGAGGAAAAGACTTCCAATGCGGGTCCTAGTAGTACTGATGTACCGTTGACCTCGCCGGCCCTAAATCTTACTCTACACGTGGACAAAGCAATCGCAGCTGCTCCGCTTGGGATCAGGAAGGTATAGATTCAGCGGGTAGCCAGCGGTGGCCGAAGTGAAGGCCAATCCGAAACGGATGCGGGCAGTTTTTGAAGCTCGCAGGGCGATTGCCCAGAGGTGTTTATCGTTTAGACACACGGTAACAATTTTGTTCCTTTTTGGAACATAAGTACATATACTCCCTTCGGGTTAGTTTCCGTCCGGAGGACGTATATGTCCAAGTGTCTAACGGTAGTCGCTCTGGTGTTGCTTGTGTTGACTGGAGCCATGGGGCTTCGGAACATCGTGGCTGCAAACGCCGCGACGCTTTCTGCCTCAGGTCTCTCGGCGCCTGCGATTTGGGCGAACGGCGGTGGGCCGATTCCTCCGCGTAATGGTGGTGGACCGATCCCCCCGCGTAATGGCGGCGGACCGATTCCTCCGCAGAGTATCAGCAGCGGTGTTTTGGCAAACGGCGGTGGGCCAATTCCTCCGCGTAATGGCGGTGGACCGATTCCTCCGCGCAATGGCGGTGGACCGATTCCCCCGCTCAAGGGCGGCGGCGGTGGCATTTATTAAGGCGTGATTCCAGGCAATCGACTGGGTTCACGCGGAGGCTACAGTTCTTATGCTGGGCCCAGTCGACTACCTGATCTGGATCACGGTTTTCCTCGTTGAGCTTTCCTGTGTCGCAATCCTTCTGAAGAAGCGCGCGTTCACCCAACATTTCACGATTGTGCTATATCTGTTGGCGTCGCTGGCCACCAGCGCGGGGCGCTATCTGGTCCTGGCCACTGCTGGATTCACGTCCAACGCCTACGCTTATTTTTACTATTATTCCGACGCTGTGCTGACCATCTTTCTGTTTTTCGTGCTGATGAGCTTTTATTCGCACGTCTTTTCGGAAATGGGCGTGAGCAAGATGGTGCGCGGCGGCGCGATGCTTCTGCTGGGAGGAACGGCCCTGATCTCGTATCACATGGTGGCCTCTTCCAGCGACAAATTGATCACACGGTTTGCAAACGAGCTTTCCCAGAATCTGTATTTCGTAGGGGTCGTGCTCACCTACCTGC
This sequence comes from Terriglobia bacterium, assembly GCA_963779275.1. GTDB lineage: Bacteria > Acidobacteriota > Terriglobia > Acidiferrales > UBA7541 > Palsa-360. Next base: position 488,363 of record CAVZXL010000005.1, on the reverse strand, counting down.
TCTGGGGCGCGATGATGAAATTGCGGGAAAACAGGACGCGCTTGATGCAGTTGGTCCTGGCGTTGGGCGTCTACTTCAGCGCGTTTGCCGGCACCTACGCGCTGAAGAATATGTATCCCAACAGCTTCATCTGGCAGTATTTCCAATTGATCGCTATCTGGCTGCCGGTTTCCTGGGCCTATTCGTTTATGAAGGTTCCGGAAGAGGCGCGCATGGAAACCGCGAGGGTGCTCGCCCCCAATCAATGATCACCGCATTGATCTTCGTGATCTCATTCCTGACGCTGCTTGAGTTCTTTGTCTCCTACTGCCATTCGGTGATCGCGGCGTCGCGGAAGTGCGAACTTTCCGAGCAGGCGCTAGAAATTTCCGGCATCACGTCCCGGACCGTGGGAGGAGATCAATTCGAGCGCCTGATGCAATTGCTGGAGTTGTGTCCCGAACCGGGAGGGGATTCCACCCAGGTTCGCGCGCTTTCGGCCTATTTCAACATGCTCGGCCTGGCCCGCGCGATTCTGAGCGTGGCCGCTCCCTCGGCTTCGCAGTGGATTGAAACCGAACGCGGCGGGTGCGCGTACGTGGCCGCGGTTGCGCTGGACCGGCGCATCAAGTACTCCCGCATGATGATGGCACAGCAGGCAAGCCATTAATTCCTGTTCGACTTGGCCGTTCTCCTCTCCCTCCCCCGGATGCGGCGCCTGATTTGTGCATCCCACACCTCAGTTGCTACCATGCAGACATGGGATTCCGCTCCGCGCGGTTTTTTCGATGATTCGCGATCTTCCAAAACGAATGCTGGAATCCATTCGCCGCCACGCGATGATTCGGCCGGGAGACCGGATCGGCGTGGGCGTATCGGGCGGCGCGGATTCGGTCGCGTTGCTCCTGCTGCTGCACGAACTGCGCGCCAAACTTGGAATCGGCGTTGAGATCGTCCATTTTCACCATCAGCTTCGCGGCGCCGAAGCCGATGATGACGAGCGCTTCGTGAAGGATCTGGCGGCGGAATTTCACTTGGAATTTGTTCCGGGCCGCGCGGACGTGGCCGGCGAGGCGCGGCGCAACGGCTGGAATCTGGAGGACGCCGCGCGGCGGCTTCGCTACCAGTTCTTTGCTTCGGTTGCCGCCGAGCGGGGATTGAACAGCATCGCCGTGGCGCACACGGCCGATGATCAGGCCGAAACTGTGCTGGCGCACATGTTGCGCGGAACCGGCCTCACGGGCCTTGCGGGAATCTATCCCGTGTCCGGGCGCGTGATCCGCCCGCTGCTGGAGACAGGACGCGGCGAGTTGCGCGAGTATCTCCGCGGCCTCGGCCGCGCATGGCGGGAAGATTCCACCAACCAGGACACCTCCCGCATGCGCTCGCGGATCCGGCACCAGCTGCTCTCCGTGCTGCGCAACGATTTCGAGCCTCACGCCGTGAATCGCCTGGCGCGCCTGGCCGGCCATGCCCGCGAGGAAGAATCTTTTTGGCAATCTCTGGAGCAGGAACGATTCGAGGCGCTCTCCTCACGCGATTCCGCGAGAATCATCTCACTGAAGATCGGCGATTTGCTTTCGCCGCTGCCCGGGCTGACTCGCGCCGACGCGGGACGCGCCCAGGGTTTGCCGCCATCCTCGACGATGGCTCTCACCCGGCGCCTGGTTCGCAGGATTGTCGCCGAATTGCAGGGCAGCCGCAGCAACCTGACCGCGCGGCATGTTCAGGATGTGCTGGACTTGGCCGAGAAATCCCAGAGCGGCGCGCGCATCGAGCTTCCCGGAATCGTCGTCCGGCATGTCTTCGACCGCTTGGAATTTTCCGCGGCTCGCGATTCGGCCGCTGCGAAATCGGGCGCTGAGAATGGGCACGAAGACCGCGAATTCGAATATGCCATCGCCCCGCCGGGGCCCTCGCACATGTCCTGTATTGTCGTAGCGGAAATCAGGCGGCGGTTTGATTTGAAAGTGATTGACTGGCCCACAGGCTCGGGCGAAACTATCCAGCACAGGGGTGCACTCGATTTTGAACGGCTCCGCTGGCCGTTGACTCTTCGGAGTTGGCGCCCGGGCGATTCGTACCGTCCTCGCGGACACCGGCGTGCACGAAAGCTGAAACGCCTGTTTCTGGAGTCCCGTGTTCCTCGGGACGCACGCGCGGCTTGGCCCGTGCTGACCAGCGCAGGGCAATTGGTTTGGGCCTCCGGATATCCTGTCGCCGAGGAATTTGCGCCGCATCCGGGGACCCGCATGGGCCTATTGATTGCCGAAGAGGACCTGCCTGAGGCGCCTGAAGAGTGACGGACTCCCAAGTCCTGGGGCGGGACACGGCGCGAATCAATGGTAACTTTGGCCCGTGGGATGCATCTAAGTTATTGGCGGCAAACGTGGGTTTGAATACCAGGTGAATTCATCAGCATTCTGGATGTTAACGCGCAACACTAGCCCGCGCGTCGCGCGCCGGAAATATCCGGCAGGTGAGGTAAAGTCGTGAACCCGAGTTCGACATTAAAAACCATCATGTTTTGGCTGTTCATTATCATGCTGGGCGTGCTGCTCTGGACGCTGGTCTCGAAGAGCGGCCAGTCGGCGCGCGAGGAAGAACCCAGCTACAGCGAGTTCATGGCGCAGGTGGAGCGCGGGAACGTCAAGGAAGTTACGCTGTACCTTTCGCCCAACAGCTACGAAGTGGAAGGCGAATGGCGCGAGCCCTCCAAGAAATTCCGCACCACGATTTTCAAGGAATCTGCTCCCGACCTGGCCAAGACACTGCGGGACAAGCAGGTCCTGATCAACGTCAAGGAAGTCACGCGCGGGGACTGGATCACATTTTTGGTGAACGCGGCGCCGCTACTTTTGCTGGTGGCGTTCTGGATCTTCATGATGCGCCAGATGCAGGCCGGCGGAAACAAGGCCATGAGTTTCGGCAAATCGCGCGCGCGGCTGCTGACGGCGCAACAGAAGAAGGCCACGTTCAAGGATGTTGCCGGCACGGATGAAGCGAAGGAAGAGCTGCAGGAAATTATCGAGTTCCTGAAAGACCCGCAAAAGTTCCAGAAACTGGGCGGGCGTATTCCCAAGGGCGTTCTGCTGGTGGGCCCTCCGGGAACGGGGAAAACCCTGCTGGCGCGAGCCATTGCCGGAGAAGCGAACGTTCCGTTCTTCTCGATTTCCGGCTCGGATTTCGTCGAAATGTTCGTGGGCGTCGGCGCCAGCCGCGTGCGCGATCTGTTCGAGCAGGGCAAGAAGAACGCGCCCTGCATCATCTTCATCGATGAAATCGACGCGGTCGGCCGGCATCGTGGCGCAGGCCTTGGCGGCGGACATGACGAGCGCGAGCAAACGCTCAACGCCCTGCTGGTCGAAATGGACGGCTTTGAATCGAACGAAGGCGTCATCCTGATCGCCGCGACCAACCGGCCCGACGTACTCGATCCGGCGCTGCTGCGCCCCGGGCGATTCGACCGCCGCGTGGTTGTGGCTCGTCCGGACATCAAGGGCCGCGAGGAAATTCTCCGCGTGCACACGCGAAAAGTTCCGCTCTCGGAAGACGTCGATCTCTCCGTCATCGCCCGCGGCACTCCTGGCTTTTCCGGCGCCGATCTGGCCAACCTGGTGAACGAAGCCGCTCTGTGGGCCGCGCGCCAGGGACGCAAGCTCGTCTTCATGGTCGATTTCGAAATGTCGAAGGACAAAGTCCTGATGGGCGTCGAGCGCAGGTCCATGATTCTGTCCGAAGAGGAAAAGAAAAACACCGCGTACCACGAAGCGGGCCACGCGCTGGTGGCGGCCATGACTCCGGGCACCGATCCGCTGCACAAGGTCACCATCATTCCTCGCGGCATGGCGCTCGGCCTGACGATGCAGCTTCCGATCGACGACAAGCACACTTACACCAAGACGTATCTCGAAGGAACGCTCACCGTTCTGATGGGCGGCCGCACCGCCGAGGAGATTTTCCTCGGCCACATCACCACCGGCGCCGGCAACGACATCGAACGCGCCACCGACATTGCCCGCAAGATGGTTTGCGACTGGGGCATGAGCTCGCTCGGTCCTCTGGCCTTCGGCAAAAAAGAAGAAGCGATTTTCCTGGGCCGCGAAATCGCGCAGCACCGCGACTTTTCCGAAGACACCGCCGTGCACATCGACCAGGAAGTGCATCGCATCGTCACCAGCGCCTACAACAATGCGTACAGCCTCCTGGATAACAACAAGGAGACGCTCGAGCGCATCGCCCAGGCGCTGCTCGACCGCGAAGTCCTGGACGCCACCGAATTGAAGCTCCTGCTGGAAAACAAGCCGCTGCCGGAGAAGGTCCGTCCCACGCCTCCTTCGCAGCCGCCGCAACCTCTGCCCGGCGCGGAACCCAAGCAAGCTCCGCGCCCGGAATTGCGCCCCGCGCCAGGTTTCAGCAAGGGCTGACGCGTCGCGTTTCTTCATTGCAAAATTTCATAATCTCAACACCCATGAGCACGATATATGGGTGCTGAGATTGTGTTGAATTCCTTCCGAAAGTCCTTCCCGGCAAAAACTCAACCTGCGCTATGCGGATGTGCCCACTTACGAAACATGAGGTGCAACCGCGCGATTCGCCGTAGAATCCAATTTGGTACAGCCTTGCGGGCCGGAACGCTTTCCGCGCCGGCCGACAAACGATGATTCGCGCAAACTACATAGTGGCGCTGGGAACCGCGATGCTCGCGGTGGCGCTGTGGCTTGCGGCGCCGCCCGCGCGCGCCCTGGACGGGGCGCAGCGCACCATCATCGAAGCAAACCCCGCGCCCACGGCCGCACAACTCCAGTCCTTGATTGCCAAGGCCGTCGAGAATCAGCATCGCAACGACCGCGCGCTGGTGGAATACGAGCGCGTCGAGCGCGTGATCACGCGCAAGCCCGACGGGAGCGCCGCGGTGATCACCGACCGCACCGACCGCGTTCTCCCATCCGGAACCGGCGTCATGAAGTTGCCGCTCACGGAAAACAGAGTCCCGGTCTCGCCGGAAATTTACCGCCACTGGCTGCAGATTGCCGTCGACGCTCTCGCCATCGCCAACCATCCCAACGACCGCTACAACCAGGACATGATCAAGTTTGAAAAGCGCCAGCACGAGCGGTCCGACCTGGTGGACTCCGCCGCCCACGCCTTTCGCCTGAAATGGGCGGGCCGGGAGACGCGCCCGGACCCCAGCGCGCCGAATGGTGCGCGCACGCTCGATAAAATTTTGCTCGATCCCGACCCCGCCTACGTTCCCACCAGCCGCTTTGCCGCGGCGTTCGGCCACGCGCACGCCACGCTTTGGGTGGATGAATCCCAGGCGCAATTCGCTCGCCTGGAGGGCGACATCACCAGCGATATCTCGTTCGGCGCTGGAATTGCCGGAAAGATTTATCGCGGAGGCCACTTCGTGCTGGAACAGTCGGAAGTGGCCCCGGGCGTGTGGCTTCCGACCCTCTACACCTATGACGTGGATGGCAGAAAATTCCTCTTCGGATTCGACGTCCACGAGCGCACGGAAGTCTCCCGCTACCGCCACGTCGGCCCCCCGTCGCAATCCATCGAAATCATCCGCGCCGAGTTGAACAATACTTCCGCCGAGACACCCGGCCGCGAACTCTCCGCAAAATAACGCCAGGAAGAAAAAGTACTGACGCATCGCTGCACCCAGCAGCTATCCGATCAGTAAACGCGCTTCGAAAAACTCCAATCAGAGAAGGAAGATCTGGATAAGAAGAGCGGAGTGGCACAGGCGCAAGTCGACAAAATGGTCGAGGACCCGGCCATGGGAGTTACCCTGTAGATTCTCGGTGCGCTTTCAAGGTCGCCAATACGATGCGGGGTGTCCGCTATCCAAGGCACCCCGTATCATTCGCGCCTCATTGCGCCGAGCCGGCAGAGCCGCGGGGCGTTACCCAATGTAAAATTAGTGTTAGGCTCTCCGGGAGGCGGCATGCAATGCTGCGCGCGTGTCTAAAGTCGATCATCGTTCTGTGCGCCGCTGTACTTGTGTCCTCAGGTTTGTATGCGCAATACCCGAAAGTGGCGCCGGCCAAGCCGGGCAGCTTGACCGGAGAGGTCGTCAACGCCAAGGGCGCGCCGGTCGTTGGGGCGCAGATTTTGTGGCAAGCGGCCGACGGCAGCACGCCGCATGTCTTGCACAGCGACGCGCGTGGACATTTCCGCATCGATCCTCTGCGCGCCGGCCTCTACGAATTGCGCGCCTCAGCCGGCGACGCGTGGTCGGAGTGGGAACACAACGTGATAGTGCGGCCCGGCAGCGAGGCGAACGTGAAGTTGCGGCTTACGTTCAAGCCGCCCCCGGTCGCGGCCGCCGTCGAACTGAAGGGCACCATGCGCACGTGGGATGTTCCGGTTTCCGGCGCGCTGCCGCACGATCCGGCCGTTGATCCCGCGGGCAATGTCTGGTTCACGCTGCAAGAGAGCGGCCACATCGCGCGCTTCAATCCCGACACGCAGCAATGGAAGCTCTACAAAGTGCCGACCGCGGATTCCGGGCCGCATGGGCTGGTCTCGGACGCCGGCGGCAACATCTGGTTCACTGAAAATTACGCCGGAAAAATCGGCCGCTTGGACGCCAAGTCCGGCGCAATCACCGAATTCACGCCGCCAAGCGCGAAAGATCCGCACACGCCCGTGTTCGGTCCGGACGAAGGACTGTGGTTCACCTCGCAGGATTCCAACCTGATCGGGCGGCTCGACGTTGAAACGGGAAAAATCGCCGAGTTCAGCGTGCCCACGCAGAATGCACATCCCTACGGAATGGTTTCCGCCGAGGATGGAGGCTTGTGGTTTTGCGAACTTACCGGGCAAAAACTAGGCCGGATGGATCCGAAAACGGACGCGGTTACCGAGTACACCCCGCCCGGTTCCAACGTGCACCCGCGGCGGCTGGTCGCGGCACGTGGCGTGATTTACTTCACCGATTCCGGCGGTGGGCGCCTGGGAAGCCTGACTCTGGCCGACAAGAAATTCAAGATGTGGGACAGTCCGTCCGGGAAAAATTCCGAGCCCTACGGCATCGCACTCGATTCCACCGGAAAAATCTGGTACGAGGAGAGCGGCGCGAACAAACTAGTGCGTTTCAATCCGGGCGCCGAGATCTTCACCACTTTCCCGATGCCCACCCCCGACTCTTCGGTCCGCAACATCGCGCGCGACGCGCGCGGCCGCCTATGGATGCCGCTCTCCACAACCAACAAAATCGCGGTGGTCGAATAGCGGCTTGGGACGCGATCTGCCGCTAAAAGGCCGCTCAAGAGCGCCCGAAACAGCAGCTCTACGCCCCAACAAGTCTCCCTTTATCATAGATATAAGCCCAAACTACCCGGTACTACAACCCGGGTACTCAAAAATATGAATCAACCGGCCCATTGAGACACACGTCTCCGGATGTCACGATCGTTGTCACAGTGGGTTGGGTGCTACGCTGCGGGGACGACGGCCCCGAGAAATCGGGTACGTGAGCGAGCTTCCCAACCCGCCAAAATTCTTGTTTCCCCAATACCCGCCTCCGATTCACCATTTGCATCTAAACTAGGGACATGAACATCTTCCGGAATCGGAGCGCGGCTCGCGCCGCATGCCTACTTTTCTTCGCGGTTGCGCTGGCAGGAACCACCCTGCCGACTCGGGCGCAGTCGTTACCGCAGGCTGCGACGATCGGCCCCATCCGGCTCTCCAGCCAGCCGGAAATCGACGCGGGATTTCGCCTGCTATACGAACTGAAATTTCCGGAAGCGCGCGGTGTGTTTCAATCCTGGGAACATCGGCACCCGGAAGAGGCGCTGGGACCGGCGGCCGAAGCGGCGAGTTATTTATTTCAGGAATTCGACCGCAAGGGAGTGCTGACCTCGGAATTTTTTCTCGATGATAACCGCCTGCTCGGCGGCATCGACGGCCCGCCCGACCCGCAAACCCGCGACGATTTCAACGGCGCCATTCAACGCGCGCAGGAACTTGCTCGCGCGCGCCTGAAATCGGATCCCAATAACGCGGACGCGCTATTCGCACTGACCATTGCCACGGGTTTGCAGGCCGACTACTCCAGCCTGGTCGAGAAAAAACAGATGGAAACCTTGCGCTTGATTCGCGAAGCCGATGGCGTCGCGAAAAATCTGTTGGCCGTGGCGCCCAGCGCCACCGACGCCTATGTCGCGCTGGGCAAAACGAACTACATCATGGGCTGCCTACCCTCCTACAAGCGCTTTTTCCTCCGTTTTGGGGGATTCCGCGGAGACCGCGTGCTGGGCATGCAGCAACTGGAAATGACCGCCGCCAGCGGCCATTACCTGCGCCCGTACGCGAAGCTGACGCTGGGCCTGGCGGCCATGCGCGAAAAACAATTCCATCTGGCGCGAGTGCAATTCGAGCAGCTGGTCGCCGAATTCCCAGCCAACCCGAAATTCGCGCGCGAACTGGCGAAACTGAATGGCACCATCGGCCCGGCCGCGGCCCGGTAGCAACCCCGCCCAGGAAGTTTCCCCCGTGAGATTTATTTCAGATACGTTCGCACAATCTCAATCAGGTCGTCGGCGGCTTCCTCGGCGGATTTTGTTTTCCGCGGCATGTGATTGCGGATGTGGTCCTCCATCAGTTCGCCCATCAGGCTGTTGATGGCGCCGCGCGCAGCGGCCAGGCGCTGCAAAACGTCTGAACAGGGCTCGTCCTGGCCCAGGGCGCGCTCGACGCCCTCGAGCTGCCCCACGATCTTCTTGGTGCGGTTGACCAGGTCCAGCTTTTCTCTCGATAAATGCGACATTTTGGTTGACTACCCTATGGGGGTATGGTATCCCAGTCTGGGGCGTACGACAAGGCCCCGAAAGGAAAACCGGACGCATGGAAATTCCAGTGCAAGAACCGGAACCTCCGGGTTCCAGACGCCTCCCGGGCCTCCACGCGCAGCGAGCATAGCACACCCTGCTTCCCGTTTTTTCCGCTCGCTCTCATGGAAAACCGCTGAGCGAGCGGGTCTCCGCCGAATCGTCGAGGAATTCCTCCCCGCTTGAACAACTGGCCCCGGACCGGGCGTTTGCGACCCGGCGAGAACGCCCGTGCATTCGATGGAGGAAGCAATGAAGAAGCTGACCAGTATGTTCAAGAAAATGTTGCCGCCGCAGGGCCTATACTGCGTCTGGATTCGCGCGCACGATGGCGACGATGCGCCGCTCATCCGCGTGTGGATCGATCCGCACATGACCATCTTTGAATCCAGAGTCCAAATTCACGAGGAGGACCTGGCCGCTCTCCGCGGCGAAGCCCTGGCTTCGCATTCCGAGGACTGATTCGCGGCTTGCCGGGGGAGCGCGTCCCGGCGCGCTCTCCGTTAAATTTCACCGTCTATTCACGGCGAGGCTGCGACCAACCATGATTTACTTTGAGGTTGCGGAAATCGCGGGAAGATTGAAAATGCACCGATCGGCTGCCAAATTCGGATTCCTATTCTTGAGCGCGCTGTGCGTGTTTTTTGCCACGGCGCGCCCAGTGCGCGGCCAAAGCGCGCCTTCCGATCCATCGACGGCGAAAAGTGCTCCCGCTCCCGGAGATGCTTCTCCGGAAGAAACGCCGACGATGTTCCCGCACTCCAATTCGAGCCGTTTCTGGATTTCAGGCCAGGCGAATTTCATCTCCCAGTGGCACCCGAATTTTCATTCTCCCTACCAAGGATTGAATAGCCTGTCGCCCCAGACGCAGGACGCCAGTTCCCGGGTGGTGACGCTGCTGACGGGGCTGGAAATCGGCGATACGTCGGAGGTCTTGCTGGACGTTCAGGAAACCGGAGGCCACGGGATCGGTGAAGCGCTTGGCCTGGCGGGTTTTACAAATCTGGATGTGGTCCGGAACCCGCAACTCAGCAAAGCGCCTTACATTGCCCGGCTGATGTGGCACCAGGTGATCCCGCTCGGCCATAAAAAGGTTGCCGCGGAGCGGAATCTTTTTTCGCTATTCACCGAACTCCCGGAACGGCGGCTGGAAATCCGTTTCGGCAAATTCAGCATCGTGGATTTTTTCGACGCGAACAGTTACGCGACCGACAGCAATTTCCAATTCCTGAACTGGACCGTGGACGATAACGGCGCTTACGATTACGCGGCCGACACGCGCGGCTTCGCGGAGGCCTTGATGCCCAAGGTCGCTAACGGCATCAATCTGGACGCGGATCTTGGGCGCGCTCACTCGGAAAATGTCGAACTCGAATTGCACGGCGCCGTGGTGCCGCGTCACGAGGGCGTCCTTCGCCTGCTTGCTTTCTCGAACCAGGCCAACATGGGAAGTTATCGTGTGGCCGTCGCCAATTTCCTGGCCGGGCTGACGCCCGCGCCGGATATCACCGCTCACCCGCTGCAGACGGCAACCAAGTACGGATTTGGCGCCAATCTCGAGCAGCCGATCAATACGTGGGCGGGCGTCTTCGCGCGCTGGGGATGGAACGAAGGGCAGCACGAGTCGTACGCCTATACGGAAGTCGACGACACAATTCAATTTGGCATGGGCGCGAAAGGGTTCGGCTCGCGAAGAAAGTTTGACCGCGCAGGGATCGCCTTCGTCTCCAACGGAATTTCGCGCGACCATCAGGAATATCTGAAACTAGGCGGTATCGGCTTCCTGCTGGGAGACGGGAATCTGAATTACGCGCGCGAAGATATCGTGGAGGCGTACTACGCGCTGCATGTCTGGCGCGGAATATTCGCTTCGCTTAACGCGCAGTACATCGATCATCCCGGGTACAATCGCGATCGCGGGCCGGTGATTGTTCCCGGCGTGCGGTTGCATTTGGAGTTTTGAGTTTCCTCACGATGCGAAATGGTGTTTGGTGGCACAGGCATCAGCCTGTGCGCGATGCGCCATAGTCGAAGAAGAAAAGCGCGCAGGCTGAAGCCTGTGCCACTGAAGTTCGTCCCTCGTTGTCTTGTATTTTCAATCCGGCAGCAGAAATACGCGCTCGGGCGCAAGCTCCACCAGCCAGGGTTGCGGCAGATCGTGGAACGCTTCCCACTCCTGCTTGAATACTTCGGCCTGAATCTGAAAATCCGTGGCGCTTGCGGGCGCTGCTTCGGCAATTCCCCGGATATTTCCAATCACGCGCAGGTCGAGCGTGACGCGAAACGGCGTTTCAGTCATTGCTACAAGGCGGCAGGGAAAAATATTTTCACGGCGCTCGGCTTTGAATTCTCCCGCGGGACGCACGCGCACGTGATGCGCGCGGATGGCCACATGCGCGGGAAATTGGGCGAACGGTTGAGTCACGCGAAGCTTGCAGTCCCAATCGAGCGCTTCGATCGAGCCGTCGGCGGCGCGGCGCGCGCGCGAATAATTCTTGCAACCGGTGAGGCGCGCGACCTCCAGCGTCGGAGGATGCCGAAAGATTTCTTCCTTCGGCCCCTGCACCACGGTGCGTCCCTGGGCAAGGACCGCAAGTTCCCCGCAAACGCGGTAGGCCTCCTCGAGATTGTGGCTGACGAACAGCGTCGATCCGCCGTAGTGCGCCAGCGTCTCGCGAAGGTGGCGCTCGAGCGCGCTGCGCAGGTGCGTATCCAGCGCGGAAAACGGCTCATCGAGCAAGAGCGCCGCCGGCTCGATCGCGAGTGCGCGCGCCAGCGCCACGCGCTGCTGCTCGCCGCCAGAAAGCGTCGCGGGGTAGCGGTCTTCCAAGCCTTCCAGATGCGCGGCCGCAAGTTGCGTGGTCACGCGGCGGTTGCGTTCCTCCGCCGTCAACCGCCGCAGGCCGAACGTAATATTTTCCGCGACGGTTAGATGCGGGAACAACGCAAAATTCTGGAACAGCAGGCCGATGCGGCGCGCACGCGCCGGCACGTTGATGCGTTCGTCGGAATCGAACAGCACGCGACCATGGAGCACGATCCTGCCGCGGTCCGGCGTCTCCAGGCCCGCGATCGCGCGCAAGGTCATGGTCTTGCCCGATCCCGACGAACCCAGCAGGCCGAGCGGCGCGCCGTCCGCCTTGAATTCCACCGACAGCCGGAAGTCCTGCACCTGTTTTTCAATCGCGACTTCGAGTGACATGATGTTTATTCGCGCGCCAGTAGGACAGGCTTCAGCCTGTCGGGTTTCGTTTTAGCGACATGCCAAAAATCGACAGCCTGAAGTCTGTCCTACCAGCGCCCCCTTCACGGCTTCCTCCACAGACTCAGCGCGCGCCGGTTCGTCCCATAAATGACGGAAAGAACTACGAACGAAAACAGCAGAAGCAGCAGTGCCGTGCGATTCGCCGCGGCGTAATTCCCGGCCTGCGCTTGATCGTAGATGTCGATGGAAATAGTGCGCGTCACGCCGGGAATGTTTCCTCCCACCATCAGCACCACGCCGAATTCGCCAATGGTGTGCGCGAAGCTCAGCACCACGCCGGTAACCGCTCCGGCAGCGGATAGCGGCAGGATCACGCGAAAAAAAGTGGCCAGGCGCGAAGCACCCAGCGTCCACGCCGCTTCGATCAATCTGCGATCCACCGATTCAAACCCGGCGGAAAACGGCTGCACCGCGAACGGCAGGCTGTAGAGCACGGACGCGACCAGCAAGCCGCCGAACGTAAACGGCAGCGTGTGCCCGAACAACGATTGCCAAATCCTGCCGGGAAGATTTCGCGGGCCCAGACTCACGAGAAGGTAATAGCCGAGCACGGTGGGAGGCAAAACGATCGGCAGCGCGACGATGGCCTCGACCACGAATTTCCAGCGCCATCGCGAGAACGTCACCCAGTAGGCGATTGGCATGCCCGCGACCAGCAGAATCGCCGCGACGCAGACGGCGAGCCTCAGCGAAAGCGCGATCGCCTGCCAGTTCACTTTTTTTCATTCTCCGGCGGTGCGAATCCGTATCGCGCGAGCAGCGCAACGACCGCTGCCGTCTTCACGTAATCGAGAAACGCCTGCGCTCCTTGCGGATTTGGCGCGGCATGTGGAATCACGGCGCCCTGCTGGATCGGCGAGTACAGAGCTTCGGGAATCGCCGTGTAACGCCCCTCGTCTTTTAGAGGCGGCGATTGCGCCAGGGAGAGCGCAAGAATGCCGGCATCGGCGTTTCCGGATTCGGCGAATTGCGCGGCCTGTGAAATGTTTTCTCCCAGCACGAGCCGGTCTTTTGCGGCGTCATAAACGCCTGCGCCGCGAAGCGCCTGCTCGGCCGCGCGTCCATAGGGCGCATGCTGAGGATTGGCGATGGCGATCTTGCGTACGGAAGGATCGCGCAACACGCCGAGCCCTTTGCCGATGTCCAGCCGGGAATCCTTGCGTACCCACAGCACGATTTTCCCCACGGCATAAAGAACCGTGCTTCCCGGCGTTGCCAGCCCTTCGGATTCAAGTTTTTTCGGATAGGCAATATCGGCAGAGAAGAAAACGTCGAATGGCGCACCGTTTTCAATTTGTGTAAGAAAATTCCCGGAAGACCCCGTGCTGACGCGGACACCGCAACCCGTGGCCTTCTCGTAATTCGCCGCGATTTCCTTCATGGCATCGGTCAGGTCCGACGCGGCGGCAACGGTGATCGCTCCGCACGGTTTTTGCGTGTCCCGCGCTGCGCCCCCGGCAAATATCGGCGCAGCCCACGCCGGCACAGTGAGAAAAATACACGCAATCTTGAGAATTAGTCTCATGTTTCCGCGGGCCGACTCACACGCGCACGATCATGACTTCGGTGGATTTGATCAGAGCCGCTGCAGTCTGGCCCTTCGCCAGACGCATTTCGCGCGCGGCATCCGCCGTGATGATGGACGAGATGCGCTGCCCCCCGATCGAAAGTTTTATCTGGGCCAGCAATCCGCTGTAGCGGACCTCCACGATCCGCCCGACCAGCTGGTTTCGCCCGCTGATGCGGCGAAAGCCGCGACGCCCCGCAAAAACGTCTTTTTCTTCCGTGCGCGGCAAATAACGCTCGATTTCCGACGCGGGAATGCGGTGGTGCCCTCCGGCCGTCTGCACGCTGCGAAGCTTCTTCTTATAGATCCACTGCTTCAGCGTGGGATAGCTGATGCCCAGGGCGCGCGCGGCATCGCGCGGGTTGAGCAGTTCTTCGGAATGCATGGACGCCTCCAAAGGTACACTTATATATAATTAGAAATGGCAGGTCAATACGGATTTATATGGTTTTGCTTTGGTAGGACAGGCTGAAGCCTGTCCTACTCCGGCCCAAACGCCAGCAGCACATTGCCGGGCATTCCGCCGTTGCGCGGATATCCGGAATTGACGAAGACCATTCCGCCGGCGATCACCGGGCCCGCGCCGTCGATCGATCCGCCGTTGCCGGGCACTCCGTTTACCGTATCGTAGGACTTCGCCGTGTCGAAATCCCACACCACTTCGCCGTCCTCGGTGCTGAACGCGCGAACGTGCCCGTCGAGCGATGGAGAAAATATCACGCCGGGAATCAAGGTGAGCGCGGCTGACTGGCCGGGGCTGCATCCGGGCTTCGGCGGATCACACGGATGACTGGGAGCAAACCACGCTTTTGCGCCATCCTCCAGATGCAGCGCCGTCAGGCCGCCGCCTTTCACGGGATCAAACGTTGCTCCGCCGACCGGGCCGGCCGTGTTCATGACGGCGGTCACGTCGGAAACGGCCGCATAGACTTTTTGTCCGTCGCTGGCCATGCCCCATTGCACGCCGCCGTTAATGCCGCCCGTGCCGACGCGCGTCTCCCAGAGAAGTTTTCCTTTCGCATCGGGATCGTAAGCGTGGACCATGCCGGATTTTTGCCCGGCCACCAGGATTTCTTTTCCGTTGGGTGCGCGAACCAGCAAAGCCGAGGATCCGAAATCGTAATCCGGGCCGTTGGTCGATGGGCAATTGACGCCCTTCGTGCGGCAAGCGGAAGTATACGCATCGTTCGCCAACGCTTGTTGCGTCCAGACGATGCGCCCTGTTTTCAGGTCAAGCGCTATCACGGCGTCGCTGGTGGACGTTGCGGGGACCGAATAATTGTCGCCGGTGGTGACGTACAGCAGGCCTCTCTTTGTATCGATGGTCGGAGACGACCAGACCGGAGCGCCGGAAGGCCCCCACTGCGCCACCCCTACGCCGTTGACGCCGGTTTTGCGGGGCGCATCCACCAGGTACGATTTCCAAACCTGGGAACCATCGCGCACGCGCAGCGCCGTGACGCTGCCGCGAAACGTGCAGCACTCGTATTGCGGATCGGTGGAACGCGTTTCTTCCCATGACGCAGCCGGAATAAAAGCAATATCCCCTAACGACACGGCCGATCCTGTCAGCCGCGTGGCTTCGTGTTCCTCCAGCCGCTTTTTCCAAACCAGCTTCCCGGATTTCGCGTCGAGCGCGTAGACCCAGCCGATCAAATCGCCAAACACGAGCGAATACGAGGAACCGTTGCGAACCGGCAACATCGCCGCGCGCACCGGACCGTTCGCCTGAAACGTCCAGTGCACGCAGCCGGTTTTTGCGTCGAGCGCCTGAACCATGCCTCCGGCGCTGCCGACGAATAGCGTTCCGTTCAAAACAGTCGGCGCAGCAAATGACGTGACATCGCCCGCAAACCCATAGGTCCATTTCAATTTGAGGCGCCGGACTTGCGCTATCCCGAGTCCCGCCTGCCCGGTGCCCTGGTAGCGCGTGTTGGAAGGATCCGGGCTCCATCCCGCCCAGTTTGGCGCTGAGGCCGCCGAAAGAGGCTGCATGCCCGCCGAGCAGGGATTTTTCGGTGCCAGCTGTGCATCGTCTCCCGGGGTTCCCAGAAAATTGGCGACGGCCACTCGCTCCTCGCGCTTCATGGGATAGGCCACGGCCATCATCAGGCCGAAATCGAGTGTGCGCAGGATTCGCGCCGCGGACATGGTCTGCAAAACTTGCCTGGCCGGAGCGCGCGAGACACCTTCGTCGTGGCATTTCGCGCACCGTTTTTGATAAACGTCCGCGCCAGTAACGGGGGCGGCGCTCTGCGTGGAGGCGGGCGAGACTTCGCCAATCACGAAAACAAAAATCGCAAACGCAAACAGTGGAACGGCGCAAATCCGTGGGGTTCTCATTTGATTTTTCCTCGATAACAACATTGCAGAGAAGAATTTTACGCCATTTCGTTGATGGATGCGGAGCGAACCATGGCGAAAGGTCTCGGCCTGATTTTTTGTTCTTGGTTTACGTCGTCATTCCGAGCGAAGCGAGGAATCCCTCTTGGATTTTTGCCGGGCTGCTAGAAAAGCGGGCTGCTAGAAAAGAAGGAGGGAACCGTACTAAACGTGCGCGGCGGCTTCCTGCTCGAAGGCATGATACGAGGACCGCACCAGGGGACCCGATTCGACGTGCGCGAAACCCATCCGTTCGCCCAGCGTTTTGTATTCCGCGAATTCATCGGGATGCACAAAGCGCACGACGGGAAGATGCTCGCGCGTGGGCTGCATGTACTGCCCCAGCGTCAGGATGTTGGTGCCTTGCGCGGCCAGGTCATGCATCGCCGCGAGGACTTCCTCGCGCGTTTCCCCCAGGCCCAGCATCAGCCCGGTTTTCGTGGGCATCTCCGGAGCCAGCCGTTTCGCGCGGCGCAAGAGTTCCAGCGACCTGCCGTAGATCGCGCCCTTGCGCACCTCGTGATACAAGCGCGGCACCGTTTCCGTATTGTGGTTCAAAACTTCTGGCCGCGCGGCAATCACGGTTTCCAGAGCTCGCCAGTCCCCGCGAAAATCGGGAATCAGGACTTCCACCTTGCAGGCCGGAATGCGCGCGTGAATTTCGCGGATCGTGCGGGCAAAAATCGCCGCGCCTCCGTCAGGCTGATCGTCGCGATTCACGGACGTTACGACGGCATAACGCAAACCCATGCGCTCGGCGGCTTCGGCCACTCGCTCCGGCTCAAGCTCGTCCGGAGGCGCCGCGGGTTTTCCCGAGGGCACGGCGCAAAACCCGCACGCCCGCGTGCAGATATTTCCCAAAATCATGAACGTCGCCGTGCGATTCTCCCAGCACTCGCCCATGTTGGGGCAGCGCGCGCTTTCGCACACAGTGTTCAAACCGAGCGTGCGCATGATCCGTTTCAGTTCCTGGTAATTCGGACCGTTGAAAAACTTCACGCGCAGCCAGTCCGGGCGAGGATGCGCGGCCGGGTCCACCGAAGACCCTGCACCCGGGACCGGGACGGAATTGGAAACGATATGGAAAGGTGACGCCATTTGAAATGTCTCAGCCGCTCATTTTAGGCTTTGCCGGGAGAGGACACAAGCATTGGTCCGTGCGCATGTCTGGATTTGGCCAATGTAGCCCCTGCCGGAACTTGTCCCGACGCAGTCGAAAAGCGGGCACGCGACCACATGCAAATTGCCAACATGAAACCTCGGGGATTGCTCTAACCTAATCTCGACTGTGGCAAATTGGTGCAGTTTGGCCACGCAATCTTGCTGTTTTGTGTCTTTTTTACCACACACTATTTACCAATTGTCTGCAACTATCTGATTTAATTGGCCTAATCTCTTTATTGGAAGGCCCATCGGGTGCTACCATATATTCTTTCCATGACCTACCAAACCACGATTGAAAAACCGGTTTCCACCAACGGAGTCGGGCTTCACACTGCGGTGAAGTCTCAGCTGCGGCTGGTGCCAGCGCCTGCGAACACCGGAATTGTCTTCCGGCGAGTGGATCTGGATGACTTCGAGATTGAAGCTCACGTCCGCAACGTCGCCCGGGTCAGTTACGCAACGAGCCTGATGAAAAAGGGCGTGCTGCTTTCCACGACCGAACACCTGTTGGCGGCGCTGTACTCCTGCGGCGTGGACAATGTCTATATCGAGCTGGATGCGCTGGAATTGCCCATCCTGGATGGGTCGTCGCAGCCGTTCATTGAGATGCTGGGCCAGGCCGGAATTCGCCGGTTGCGCAAACGGCGGCGTTACCTGAAGGTGGTGAAGCCCCTGGAATTCAGCGATGGAGGCCGCCGCATCGGGATCTATCCGGCGGATGATTTTCAAGTTCGTTGCTATGTGGAATACGCGAATCCAGCGGTGGGCGCGCAGGAAGTCGAGATGCGCGTGGGGCGCGAATCTTTCAGCCAGATGCTCGCTCCGGCCAGGACTTTTGGTTTCGTGCAGGATTTTGAAGGCCTGCGCCGCATGGGACTGATTCGCGGCGGCTCGCTTGATAACGCCATCGTTCTGAATGAAAACGGGGTGATGAACGGCCCGCTGCGATTCCCGGATGAATTCGGCCGGCACAAGGCGCTGGACCTGATTGGCGATTTGGCGCTGGTGGGGCGGCCGCTGCTGGCGCGCGTCGAAGCCTACAAAGCCGGCCACGCGCTGCATACCCAGCTTGTTACGCGACTCTTGGCCGATCCAACATTGTGGACCGAGACCTACGACGAAGCCCCCGCAGAGCCTCGGCCCACTCACGCGATAGAGGCCTCGGCCCCGGCCGGGGATTAATTCCGCGACGAGACGCAATCCGCCTGTGCCTGTTGGATTAAGTGTTCCTTTCGCATCGCTCCGTCTTGCGCCGGATTGTCAAACCGGCGCGAACCGCTGACAATATCGGCATGGCTAACCCTGACATCGCAATCGTCATCCTTGCCGCGGGCAAGGGCACGCGCCTGAAATCCTCGCTGGCCAAGGTGCTGCATAGGGCCGGTGGACGTCCCCTGGTTGAGCACGTCGTGCGCGCCTGCCAGCCGCTGAAGACACGGGAAATTATTGCGGTCGTTGGCCATCAGGCCGAGGATGTGACCGCTGCGGTCGCGCCGCTGGACGTCAAGACAGCTCTCCAGCAGCCGCAACGCGGCACCGGGCACGCCATGCAAGTGGCGCGGCGCGCCATTCCCGCACGTGTGAAGTTCGCGATTTTGCTGCCGGGCGATGCGCCGCTCATCCGCACCGAAACGCTCGCCGCTCTGGCCGCGGCGCACCGCGAATCCGGCGCCGCAGCGACCATTCTTTCCGCCGAAATCGAAAATCCCTCCGGATACGGCCGCATCGTGCGGCGCGATGATGGCTCGGTGTCCGCCATCGTAGAAGATTCCGCGCTTTCCGCGGAGCAGCGAGCAATCCATGAAATCAATTCCAGCATTTACTGTTTTTCGCTCGACAAATTATGGCCATGCCTGGCGTCGCTCAAGCCGCAGAACGTGCACAAGGAGCTTTACCTGACCGATGCCATCGCGGTGTTGCGCCAGAAGGGCGAAAACGTGCAGGCAGTCCTGGCCGCCGATCCCGATGAAGTCCTGGGATGCAACACCCGCGCCGATCTGGCCGCCGTGGACGCTGTCTTCCGCCGCCGCAAGCGCGCCGCCGTGATGGACGCGGGCGTCACGCTGGAATTGCCGGAGACCGTGCTGATCGATCCGGAAGTGACGATCGGCGCGGACACGCGCATCGAACCCGGCGTGCAACTGCTCGGCAAAACGCGCGTCGGCGCGAATTGCACGGTGCGCGCCGGCAGCATCCTTTCCGATGCCGTGCTCGAAGACAACGTGCTGGTCAAGCCCTATTCAATCGTAACCGCAAGCCACCTCTCGCGCGGCGTGCAGGTGGGCCCGTTCGCGCATCTGCGCGACGGCGCGCGCCTGGAAGAGAACGCGCGCGTCGGCAATTTTGTGGAAGTAAAGAGGAGCGTCCTTGGCGAGGGCGTGAAATCCATGCACCTGACCTATCTGGGCGACGCGCGCGTCGGCAGCGGCACCAATATTGGAGCGGGCACGATCACCTGCAACTACGACGGCGTGAACAAGAATCCCACCACGATCGGCAAACGCGTCTTTATCGGCAGCGACACCGCGCTGGTCGCCCCTGTGCGCATCGGCGACGGCGCGTATGTGGGAGCTGGATCGGTGATCACCAAGAACGTGCCGCCCGATGCCCTCGGGCTCGCCCGCGGCCAGCAAGTCAACAAACTCGGATGGGCCGAGATGCGACGTCGCGAGATGGCGTCAGCCGCAAAACCCGCGAAATCGCGAAGCCGCAAGAAAGCAAAGCGCAAAAATTCCCGCAAGAAGAAGTAGTGGCACAGGCTTCAGCCTGTGCGGTTTAGAACCTGCTTGCGCGAGATTTAAACCGCACAGGCTGAAGCCTGTGCCACCAATCGGCCTTCAATAATTACCAATTATTCATAGGATAACCATTTCGTACCCCGTGCCAGAATGAAACTGTTGCTCCCCACCTTAACTGGTGCTATTCTGCGCCCACTTTCCCAGGGAGGGACCGAACCATGTCTGTTTGGGTGAACTGGGGCCTCGTTGTGGGTGCTATTTCCTTCGTGATCGGTGATCTCGTTCTGGAAGTTTACGCAGGCGCAAGTCTCGCCGTGCTGGGCATGATTATGCTCGGCGCCGGGATACTGGGCCTGGGCCTCGACTCGGCTGCGGTGGGCCTGGGGTCGGCGTTCGTGATGGTGTTGGCCTATCTCGCCTTCCATCGCCGCCCGGGACAGTTGTTGCCGAAGCGCGTTTCTGGACACTAGTAGTTTTGTCCAGTGTCCCTCTCGGGACGATCCAAGAACTTCTTTCAAATGCTTATTGCTGGAGTTGTGCCCGGTGACGGGAGCCAGTTTGAGCGTGCGTCCCCCTTGCCTTGAGCCGATGCGCATTCCGACGACAACTTTCCGAAATCAATTCTTTCATTAAGCACTTAACATGCTGTCGTCCAAGGAAACTGTCCGGAAGTGCAGTTTGTCCGATGGAAACATTTCCTGGCATGGCGCCCCAAAGGCCATCCGCCAAGACTATATTGGAGTTGGATTCCTAGAGGAACCCAACCATGGCTCTGACGCCTAATTCCGCGAATCGACGCAGTCAGCGGCTGTCCCGAGGCCTTCCGGTTTTTGTCTGCGGAGAATCTGCAAAGCGAAAACCCTTCAAGGAAGAGGCCTTCACCGTTTCCTTCAATGCGCATGGGGCCCTTCTGATCCTGTGCGCAAAAGTCGAGCTGGGGCAGGAGGTCCTGCTGATGAACCCGACCACCTGGGACGACCAGGCGGCTCGTGTCGTGTATTCCACGCCGGCCAATGGCGGCCTGACGCACATCGGCGTGGAATTCAAGAGCCCCGCTCCTCAATTCTGGCCGGTGGGCGATCCGCCCGAAGATTGGAATTTTGCGCCAACTTCCGGCCAGGAATTGCTTTCCTTGAAAACACGTTAAGATTCCACCGCACGAATTCCCCTGGATTTTCCGCACGATCTCTCCGGGCCCAGGGGCGCCGGAGAGAGGTGTATAGTTACCGACTCGCAAGTTGACCGGACGTTTCTGATTGAAGTACCCTTGACCCCCGACGCGGAGCTATCCGCGAGCGGAACAGCAGGAGCAATTTCCTCCGAAATTCAGCTCAAAGACTCGCCTCAAAAAAAGGAGTGCCATGGCCAAGAAAGTCGATCCACTCAACAAGAAGCAGTATGGCGCGGTAACGGCGATGCTGACGGTGACCGACGTGAAAGCGGCAGCCGCCTTTTATCAGAAAGCATTCGGGTTTGCCAAACGCGGAATCATGAACGGCCCGGACGGCAAGGCTATTCACGCCGAGCTTACGCTGCGCGGCACAACACTCATGTTGGGGCCGGAAATGCCGCAGATGGGCGCGCGCGGCGCGAAGGCGATTGGCTCCTCGCCGACGTCTTTATATCTGCTGACGGAGAAAGTGGACAAGACGGTTGCGAAAGCCGTCAAGCTCGGGGCCACGCTCAAGGGAGAGGTGAAGGACATGTTCTGGGGCGACCGCACCGGAACGCTGATCGATCCCGAGGGCTACATGTGGATGGTCGCCACGCACATTGCGCAGCCCACGCCGAAGGAAATGCAGCAGAAGATGAAGGCACAAATGTCCGGCCAACCGGCGGCTCAGGCTGCAAGCGCGGACTAGAGGGCTTCCTTCACGCTCCGGTTGTGGAATCCAAACCGGCCGGTTTCGAGTAGCGTTTGCAGTGATCGCTTGGTGTGTGCCCGCTTCCCGCTCGGTTTGAATCCGGATGCGAACCATCGAGGGCGGCTCCGAAACAAATCTCGGCAACTTCGAGGCGGCCGCAAATATCCCCGCGCGCTGTGATAAAATCTGTCGGAGGGGAGACTCCAGGCGATGAAATTTGGCGTGGTCGTGTTTCCGGGCTCGAATTGCGACCACGACGCGTATCATGCGCTCGGGCATGTCCTCCATCAACCCGTCGAATTCCTGTGGCATCAATCCGAAAACGTTTCTGGCTTTGACGCGATCGTGCTTCCCGGCGGATTTTCCTACGGCGATTACCTGCGGACCGGAGCGATTGCGCGTTTTTCTCCGGTGATGCGGGCGGTGGAAAAATTCGCGCGCGCCGGCGGTCTGGTCCTGGGAATCTGCAACGGATTTCAAATCCTGTGCGAGGCAGGGTTGCTGCCGGGCGTGCTGCAGCGCAATGCCGGGATGCGGTTTGTCTGCCGGCAGGTGCACATTCGCGTGGAAACCACCGACACGCCGTTTACCGCCGCGGCCAAACCCGGCCAGGTGCTGCAAATTCCCATCGCGCACGGCGACGGAAATTATTTTTGCGATGAAGCGACGCTCGCGGAACTTGAGCGCCATCGGCAGATTGTGTTTCGCTACACGACGCCCGACGGTCGCGAGGACGCAGCGGCGAATCCGAACGGCTCGCTGGCGAACATCGCCGGCATTTGCAATCGCGGGCGTAACGTCGTGGGCCTGATGCCGCACCCGGAGCGCGCCGTGGAAGTGGCGCTCGGCTCGGACGATGGCCTGGTGATTTTTCGCTCGCTGATCGAATCGCTCACGCGGCGGGCCAGCGTTTCGGCGTAATCACAGTGTTTTGTAGCGCTGGCGTCTCGCCGGCAATCTTTTGCTGCGATTATAATTCGAAAGACTCCCGGCAGGACGCCGGCGCTACCAGGATGCATTTCGAACGAAAACATGCTCGACACCGAAATTAAAGTAACGCTTGAACTGGCGGCCGAGCACGGCCTCACCGCCGAGGAATACGCGCGCATCCAAAAAATTCTCGGGCGCGATCCGAATTTCACCGAACTCGGCATCTTCAGCGTGATGTGGAGCGAGCACTGCTCCTACAAATCGAGCAAGGTGCATCTGCGGCGCCTGCCGACACGCGGGCCGCAAGTGCTGCAAGGGCCCGGTGAAAACGCGGGCGTCGTGGATATCGGCGACGGCCTTACCGCCGCGTTCAAGATGGAGTCGCACAACCACCCGAGTTACGTCGAGCCCTTTCAGGGCGCGGCGACCGGCGTGGGCGGAATCCTGCGCGATATTTTCACGATGGGCGCGCGGCCCATCGCCGTGCTCGATTCACTGCGCTTCGGGCCGATTAGCCCTGGCGCTGTGGACGAAGAAACCGCGGCGCGCAATCGGCGCATCCTCGACGGCGTGGTGCGCGGCATCGCGCATTACGGAAATTGTTTTGGCGTGCCCACGGTCGGCGGCGAAGTGCAATTCGAGCCGGGCTATTCCGCCAATCCTCTGGTAAATGTTCTGGCGCTCGGCATCGCGAAAAAAGAAGATCTGTTTTTCGCAAAGGCGCGCGGCGCGGGCAATCCCGTGATTTATGTAGGCGCGAAAACCGGGCGCGACGGCATTCACGGCGCGTCGCTGCTAGCTTCCGCCGAATTCACCGAGGAATCGCAGCAGAAGCGGCCCAACGTGCAGGTGGGCGACCCGTTCATGGAAAAGCTGTTGCTGGAAGCGTGCCTGGAAGCGATGCAAACGGGCGCGATCGTCGCGATTCAGGACATGGGCGCGGCGGGGCTGACCAGTTCCTCGTGCGAGATGGCGTCGCGCGGCGGCCTGGGCATTGAAATTGAATTAGCTCGCGTGCCGCAGCGCGAGCCGGGGATGACTCCCTACGAAATGATGCTGAGCGAATCGCAAGAGCGCATGCTGCTGGTGGCCGAGCGCGGCCGCGAACAGGAAGTGCTCAGCGTGTTCGCCAAGTGGGGCCTCGACGCCGTGGAAATCGGGCGCGTCACCGAAGACGGCCTGGTGCGCGTGCTGCATCACGGAAAAATCGCGGCGGAAATTCCCGCGCATCCTCTCGCAGAAGAAGGGCCAGTCTACCAGCGTCCGCTGGCGGCGCCTGCCCCCGTTACTAACGAGCGCCTCGTTGAATTCGGCGCGGCGGGCGCGAACCTCACCGAAAATTTCCGGAAATTGCTGGCGGCTCCGGCGATCGCGTCGAAGCACTGGATCTGGGAGCAATACGATTACATGGTGCGCACAAACACGCTGGAAGGCCCGGGCGCGGGCGATGCGGCGGTGGTACGCGTGAAGGGCACCAAGCGCGCGCTGGCCCTGGCGAGCGACGGCAACGGCCGCTGGTGCCGCCTCGATCCATTCGTGGGGGCGCAACTCGCCGTGGCCGAGGCCGCGCGCAACGTCGCGTGCTCGGGCGCGAAACCGTGGGCGGCGACCAACTGCCTGAATTTCGGCAGTCCGGAAAAACCGGAAGTGATGTGGCAATTCAGCCGCGCGATTGACGGCATCGCCGCGGCTTGCACGGCGCTGGAAATTCCCATCACTGGCGGCAATGTCAGTTTCTACAACGAGACGCTTGGCCGCTCGATCGATCCAACGCCGGTGCTCGGTGTTTTGGGAATTATCGAAGACGCTTCGCGGGCGCTGGGCATGGCGTTTCGCGCGGAAGGCGATGTGATTTTGGTGTTGGATGGTCACCCCGGCGGATTTTGGGGAGTCACCGTGGGCGGCGGGAAAGTGGCGCGCATCGGAGGAACGCTTGCAGATGCGCCGGCAGAATTCGGAGCATTCGCACACGCCCGTGAATTTTCTTCCTCTGAATACGCGCGCACAATACAAGGTGTTGTGGCCGGCGTACCGCCAGCAGTCGACCTCGCGGCGGAAAAAGGGCTGATCGCGCTACTCGTCGCGCTAGCAGGCGAAGGCCAACTGCAATCCGCGCACGACGTCAGCGACGGCGGCGTGGCCGTGACGCTGGCGGAATCCTGCTTCGCGAGCGGCGGCCTCTCGGCGCGCATTTCGCTCACAAGTAACGAGCCCGACGAGGTGACGCTGTTCGGCGAACGCGGCGCACGCGCCGTCGTATCGGTTACTCCCGAAAATCTTGCCGCTGTGCGCCGGATTGCGGCACAATATGAGGTGGCTGTGCAGGAAGTTGGCCGAGTCGCCCGCGGCGAATTCCGCATCGAACTAAATGGCAGGACAGTGGTCAGCGCCGAAACCCCCTCTCTCGCTGATGCCTGGAACGGAGCTTTGGAAAAGCTCCTGAACACGGATCATCTCTGAAAGGTTAAATGAGCGGTCTCATCCAGATCGAAAACGACAGGTTTCACGACCATTGCGGCGTGATGGGCGTCTTCGGCCATCCGGAAGCCGCGAAGATGGCGTATCTGGGCCTGTACGCGCTGCAGCATCGCGGGCAGGAATCCGCCGGCATCGTTTCGAGCGACGGGCGCGAACTGCATCTGGAAAAAAGCATGGGCCTGGTGGCGGATATTTTTCAGCCTGAGGTGCTGGCGCGGCTTCCGGGCGACGCGGCGCTGGGCCACACGCGCTATTCGACGGCGGGCGACACTTCGCTGATGAACGCGCAGCCGATCGTCATCGACTGCAACAAGGGAAAGCTCGCCCTGGGCCACAACGGCAACCTACCGAGCGCCGGCAAATGGCGCCGCACGCTCGAGCATCGCGGCTCGATCTTCCAAACCACCAGCGACACGGAAGTGATCGTGCACCTGATTGCGCGCAGCCAGGCGCGAAATCTTTCCGGCGCGCTTGCCGATGCGCTGAATCAAGTGGAAGGCGCGTATTCGCTGCTGGTGCTGACGCGCGACGAAATGTACGCGCTGCGCGATCCGCGCGGCTTCCGGCCGCTGGCGCTCGGGCAACTGGACGGCGCCTGGGTAGTTGCTTCGGAAACGTGCGCGTTCGATCTGATCGGCGCCACCTATATTCGCGACATCGCGCCCGGCGAAATGCTGCGCATCACGCGCACGGGAATCGAATCGCTGCAATTCGCGCAGGAAAAACCGCTGCAGCACTGCATTTTTGAGCACGTCTATTTCGCGCGCCCCGACAGCCTGGTCTTCGGCCGCGTTGTGGAAGAAAGCCGCGAGATGCTGGGCCGCATGCTGGCGCGCGAGCACGGCGTTCCGGCGGACGTGGTCGTGCCCGTTCCCGATTCCGGAGTTCCGGCGGCGGTGGGCTACTCGCAGGAGTCCGGCATCCCGTTTCGCATGGGCCTGATCCGCAATCATTACGTGGGCCGCACGTTTATCGAACCGCAACAGGCCATCCGCGATTTCGGCGTGAAGCTGAAACTGAATCCCGTGCCCATATTGCTGAAGGGCAAGCGCGTGGTGCTGGTGGACGATTCCATCGTGCGCGGCACCACCAGCCGGAAGATCGTGCGCCTGGTGCGCGAGGCCGGCGCCTCTGAAGTCCACATGCGCATCAGCTGCCCGCCGACCATTTCGCCGTGCTACTACGGCGTGGATACGCCCACGCGCGAGGAATTGATCGCGGCCGATGAATCCCGCGGGCGCCCGCGGCTCACGCAAGAAGAGTTCGATGCGTTCGATGGAAAGCTCGATCCGCGCCAGCGCTCGATTGAGGAAATCCGGCGGTATCTGGGCGCGGACACGCTGGGCTACGTTTCGCTGGAAAATTTGCGCCGCGCGGTGGGAGACACGCGCGGCACCTTTTGTACGTCGTGCTACACGGGCGTCTACCCGGTGGATGGCGCGCAGACCGAACTCGATCCGCGCGCGGCTGAGGCCGAGGAATTGCCGGTGGTGGAAATACAGGCGGTACCCAATGAGCGGTGAGACGAATGGCAAGATGCGCGGTGAGAACATGAGTGGCCAAGAAATAATTCAAAATCCGGATGGCTCCCCCGAGAGTGCACACGGGGTGCAGTCCGAAGCAAAGCTGTACTTGGGCAGGATCATCCTGCGCGAGGTCATGTCCTGGGTGTGGGTCATCCTGGCGTTTTTGTTCATTACCGGAACGATCGTGCAGGCGCGCGTGATTCCCTCGGGGTCGATGGAGAAAACTCTGCTGGTCGGCGATCACCTGCTGATGAGCCGCTTCGGCTACAACGCGGAAGTGCCCATGACGCCGCTGCACGAGCGCCTGTGGCGCGAGCCGCATCGCCAGCAGATCGTCGTGTTCGTCGCGCCGCTGCCCGAAAAGCCAGATTACATCAAGCGCCTGATCGGCTTGCCCGGAGACAACCTGGAAATCCGCGAAGGCGTGGTGTACATCAACGGCAAAGCGCTTGACGAACCCTATCGTGCGGCGCCGCCCAACCCGACCGACAACTACGGCCCGGTGACGGTTCCCGCGCACGAATATTTCATGATGGGCGACAACCGGGACGATTCCTATGACAGCCGGTACTGGGGATTCGTGCCCAACGAAAATATTATCGGCACGCCGATCCTGGTGTATATGTCCATTAACGCGCCAGGCGAGGCCTGGGATCCGGGACATGTCCGCGACCGCATGACCACGTACCTGAGTGTTTTCTTACACCCGAGCATCGTGCGCTGGCGCCGTATCTTCAAAGTGTTTTAGATTCGATTCCAATCCGCGGGAGCGCGCCGCGCGTTTCCCGCCGTCATCATAGAAAGAGCTCACATTCATGGACTACGCGGAAGCCGGTGTGAATATCTCGCTCGCCGACCAGGCCAAGCAGCGCATCCGGCGCCTGGCTTCGCGCACCTTTACGCCGGGAGTGATCGGCGGAATCGGCTCGTTCGGCGGATTGTTCGCGCTGGATAAAAAATGGAAAGAGCCGGTATTGGTCTCGAGCGCCGACGGCGTGGGCACCAAGCTGAAAGTCGCCATGGCCGCGGGCATCCATTCGACCGTGGGCGGTGACCTGGTGAATCACTGCGTCAACGATATTCTGACGCTCGGCGCGGAACCTCTTTTTTTCCTCGACTACCTGGCCATGGGCAAGATGGATCCCAACATTGTCGAACAGGTGGTCGAAGGCATGGCGCGCGCCTGCCACGCCGCCGGATGCGCGCTGATCGGCGGCGAAACCGCCGAAATGCCCGGCTTCTATGCGCCGGGGGAATACGATCTGGCGGGCTTCATTGTCGGCGTGACGGAACGCGCCAGCGTGAAAAAAACGAGTGCGGTGAAGCCCGGCGATCTGCTGCTGGCGCTTCCTTCGACCGGCCTGCACACCAACGGGTACTCGCTGGCGCGCAAATTGGTCTTCGACCACGCGGGCCTGCAGCCGGAAACCTACGTCGCGGAAATCAGCAATAAAATCGGCGCGGAACTGCTCCGCCCGCACCGCTGCTACTGGCCCATGCTGAAGCACACGGTCGCCAGCGGCTGGCTTTCCGGCATGGCGCACATTACCGGGGGAGGCATCACCGGAAATTTGCCCCGAGTGCTTCCTCGAGGCGCGCAGGCGGAAATCGAGTTGGGCTCCTGGCCCGTGCCGCCGATTTTTTCCTACCTCGCGGGCCTCGGAAAGCTCGAGCGCGACGAACTGCTGCAGACGTTTAACATGGGCGTGGGAATGATCCTGGTGCTGCCGGTGGAGCATCACAAAGCCGTGGAAACGGAATTGAAACGCCGCCGCGAGAAGTTCTATCGCATCGGCCAGGTGCGCCGCGCCGATCCGCGCAAGCCGCAAGTGCTGTACACCGGGAAATTACCGTTTTAGATTTTAGTAGCACAGCCACTCCTGGCTGTGTGATTTGCTAGACCACACAAACGCCGCACATTCAACTACGGCCACAAAACCACACAGCCAGGAGTGGCTGTGCTACTAAAACCCCGCTTGACGCCGCCGGCTCCAAAACCACCACTGGCATTGCTCCGCCGGCAAGCGCGGATTGCGGGCCTGCGCGACGCCTGCGCGGAACGTGTCCAGCACGCAGGGATCCTGGCGCTGACCGGTGATCCGGCAAAGTTTTTCGTAAAGCGTCACTGGATTCTGCCGCGCCAGTTGCGCCACGGTATCGACACCCAGCAATTGAAAATCGCGAACCATAGCAGGGCCGATGGAAATGAGGTCCTGCAACTCGCGATTGTCTTTTCGTTTTCTCTTCGCCTCGCTCATTTGCCGAATATATCCCTGCTTCGATTCGATTAGCAAGACATGAAAAGTAGGACAGGCATCCGCCGCGGCGGATGCCTGTCCTACTAAAATCCGCGCGATTGGTTGACCTGAGGGAGCGACCGGGATATAAAGCAGCATCCTTCCGCGCAATGACGCTGCCGCCGCGCAGCCGAGAGCGAGGCAAAAATGTTCTGCACACGCTGTGGTCAAAATGTCCCGGAGGGCAACCAGTTTTGCCAGGGCTGTGGACAGGAGGTCAGACTTGCCGGGCCCGTCGCGCAGAGCGCACCGGCTTCTCCCTCGGTAGGGAATGTTTCCAGGCCTACGTCTTATGCGGGATTCTGGCTTCGATTTGTGGCGTATTTCATCGACGGACTGATTTTGGCAATCCCGTTCTGGATCGTGCTGATCGCTATTTTGTCAATGTTTGGCGGTCTTGCCTTGTTCGCGCGAATGAATGGGGTTAAGGATCCGCGCGCTGCCTTCGCTCTTATGGCGCCTCTTTTTCTTGGCATCATGCTCTCATGGTTAATTCTGATGCTCATGCAATGGTTATACTTCGCGGGAATGGAAAGCTCCGGACGGCAAGCGACATTCGGCAAGTTGGCGATGTCCTTGCGCGTAAGCGATCTGGAAGGCCAGCGCATGTCGTTTGGCAAAGCCAGCGGCCGCTTCTTTGCTAAATTTCTTCTTGCATTGGTTCCGTTTGGCATCTTCACGTACGTCATGGCCGGATTCACGGAAAAAAAGCAGGCCCTGCACGACATGATTGCAGGGACGCTGGTCGTGCGGAGATCGTAATTCCCCTCGGGCGCGCCGATTCAATCCCTTTTGCCGCCGTGATACGATTTCCGCGCCATGACAACCATACTTCTTCTCATCTGTTCCAATGTTTTCATGACCATCGCGTGGTACGGCCACTTGAAACACCGCAACGCGCCGCTGATCACCGCCATCGTGGTGAGCTGGATGATCGCGTTCCTGGAATATTGTTTTCAGGTTCCGGCAAACCGCATCGGATACGGCGAATTCACGGCGTTTCAACTGAAGATCATTCAGGAAACGATTACGCTCTGCGTGTTCGTGGTCTTCGCATGGTTCTATCTCGGCGAAACGATTAAGTGGAATTACGCGGTGTCGTTCCTGTTTCTGATGGGAGCGGTGACGTTTGCTTTCTGGGGAACGCTATAGGCGTTCGCGGCGCGGGCTAGGGCAGCAGGCCGAAGACGGCCACGCTGTTGGTCGTCGCGGCAAACACTTTTCCGTCGGCGATCATCGGCGTGATGAATTTGTTGCCGCTGCCGAAGTGGTCGCGGCCGCCGGCGGCCTGGTTGCTGTTGTACAACTCCTGCGTAAGATCGCCGGCCGAAAACGCATGCAGGACCGCGGTGCCGCTATTTTCAATCGCCCAGACAATCCCGTTGGAGCTTCCGATGGCGGAAATGCTGGGCTGCACTCCGGGATACGTGAATGAAGCAGCCGTGTGCGCGGGCGTGGTGGAAAGTTTGCCGTTGGCGATGGCAAAGGATTTCAGCGTATCGTTCTGGTCGCAGAAATAGACCGTGTTGTTGAAATACGCGGGTACGCCCCACACTCCGTTCGGCAGCGCGCCCGACAGATCCTGGTACACATTGTTTGCCGACGCGCTGAACTTCCCCAGATTATTCCGGTCCACCACGTAAATATGCCCGTCTTTTCCCGCGCCCACGGCCAGGTGCAGCGTGCCGCCCGTGCCAAAGGTAGTATCGGGCAGGACCATCGCGCCTCCGGAACCCAGGTCGGCGTCCGTATTCGATTCGTTCGTTGTGTTCGACATGTTGAAGTAATCGGCGAGCTGCAGCGCGCCGTTGGTGGTGGAAACTTTCACGAACGCGTTGCCGTAATCCTGCTTGTTGGGAAATCCGTTGGTATCGAGCGTGGTTTCAAATGTGCCGTTGGCGATCAGGGCATAGATGCTGCCCTGCGCATCGGCCGCCAGTCCGCCGCCGCTCTGCCAGATGGAGCCTTCGTTGCCGTTCGGAGTGAGATTGAGCACGCTGGTTTGCGCCAGCGTCGCCGCATTGTAGCCGATGATCCAGGCGGTGTACGGATCGATGTCGCAATGCGACGCCCAGCTCGTATAAATCACGCCATTCAGCAGGAGCAGGCCTGCCCGCTCTTTGTATTGCTTGGGATCGAAAATAACTCTCCCTCCCGAACTGTTCGCGCCCGTGCCGGAGTATGCGGCCTGCACGGTCACGGGCCCGCCGAGCAATTCGGCGCCGGTGGCGGCGTCGAGGGCGTGCAGACGCTGGAAATACGTCGATCCATTCTTGGACATGGCAACCACGTAAATCGTCCCGTGCGGGCCGGCCGCGCGGTCGATCACCGGAGTCGACGTGATGCCGATCTCGGGAGAAACCTGGCCGCAATTGCGTGCGTCGCTGGTGGTCTCGCCCAAGCCAAGCAGGGAATCTTTCCACAACTGCGCTCCGGTATCGGAATCGAACGCGTAGACCGAGTCGTGTTCGGTCACGGCAATTACAACGTTATGCGCAGCCCCATTCACCGAAAGTTGCGCCAGGTAAAGAGGCTCCGCGTCCACTTTGCCGTCAACGGAAAGATTTCGCAGCAGGCCGAAAGTCTGCGAGTTGACGTTTGCCGGCGTCAATTTGGTTTCGGTGAGATTTTGCCCGGTGCGGAAATTGTCATTGTGAAACGTGGTGACGTCGGTGCTTACGGCCACGACGGCGTTAACAATCAGCGTCGCGGAATTGCTGGTGACGCTGTTCACGGAGTTGGTGACGACGACGCGGAAGGCCGCGCCGTTGTCAGCCGAAGTGGTCGCCGGTGTGGTGTAGCTGGCGGACGTCGCGCCCGCGATGCTCACGGTATTTTTCTGCCACTGGTAGATTAGCGGCGCGGTGCCTGTCGCCACGACGGAAAACGTCGCGGTCTGCCCGATGGTGACCGACACGTTCGCGGGCTGCGCCGTGATCGCCGGGGCGTCCGGATTCGTGGTTGTCGATTTGGAAGTCGAGCCGGCGCACCCCCACATCGCGAACACCAATGCGGGAAGTAGAACAACACGAAGAATTGGCGGCTGAAAAGTCATTTCCATGTGTAAATCACCGTCGGCGTAGCGCTCGGATATTCCCGTCCCCTTTGCAAACCCGATTCTTGCACGGGGCACACGGACCACGCGTAAAATTGTCACTTTGTAGAATACTAGACTAGTCTGAAAGGAGAATGGAATCACCTGTTCTGAGGGACGGGTCTGGGTACTGCCCGGAAGCGGCACATTCTCAAGAGATTAAGTCTCGGAGGAATCGGCGCGATCCACGGTAAAGCCCCGGTTGGATGCGCCGCGCGGTTATGCTAACGTCTTTTGCTTATGCCGCAACGCATTGGAGTGCTGCTGTCCGGGCGAGGATCGAATTTTGAGGCGCTGGCCGATCAGATTGCGGCCGGGCGCATTCCCGGCGCGGAAATTGCCATCGTGATCAGCAATCGGGAAGACGCTCCCGGCCTGGTGCGCGCCGCGGCGCGCGGGATTGCGACGAAGGCGATACCCTCGAAGGGCCTGCCGCGCGAGGCCTACGACACGCTCGTCGTAGCCGAACTACGAAAGGCGAACGTGGACCTGG
The DNA here is from genome assembly GCA_963779275.1 of Terriglobia bacterium. GTDB lineage: Bacteria > Acidobacteriota > Terriglobia > Acidiferrales > UBA7541 > Palsa-360. The sequence continues at coordinate 455,742 of CAVZXL010000005.1, read as the reverse complement.
TGTGCCTGGCGGGATTCATGCGGCTGCTTTCTCCTTATTTTGTGGCCGCGTTTCCGCGGCGGATTCTGAATATTCATCCGTCGCTGCTGCCTTCGTTTCCCGGCCTCGAGGCGCAGCGGCAAGCGCTGGAATACGGCGTGCAATTCAGCGGCTGCACGGTGCATCTGGTGGACGAAACGCTGGACGCCGGGCCGATCCTGGTGCAGGCGGTAGTCCCGGTCCGCGACGACGACACGGACGAATCGCTTTCCGCGCGCATTCTCACCGAGGAGCACCGCATTTACGCCGAAGCCGTGCGCCTGGTTCTCTCGGGCCGATACCGCATCGAAGGGCGCCGCTTGATCAAGCTCGCGAATCCATCATGACAACGAAAAAACAGTTCCAGCCAGTGGACGAGCAAATCGCCTACCTGCGCAAGGGCGCGGCGGAGATTATTCGCGAGGAAGATTTAAAGGCGAAGCTCGAATCTTCGTTCAAAACCGGAACGCCCTTGCGCGTGAAGCTGGGCGTGGACCCCACCGCGCCCGACCTGCACCTGGGCCATACCGTAGTGCTGCGCAAGCTGAAACATTTTCAGGACCTGGGCCATACGGCGATTTTTCTGGTCGGCGATTTCACGGCCATGGTGGGCGATCCCACCGGGCAATCGGAAACGCGCCCGCCGCTGACGCGCGAACAGGTGGACGCCAACGCGAAGACCTACCTCGAACAGGTCTACAAAATCCTTCACCGGGAAAATACGGAGGTGCGTTACAACTCCGAATGGCTCGGAAAGCTGACCGGGCACGACATGATTCGCCTGTGCGCGCGTTACCGCCTGGCGCGCATGCTCGAACGCGAGGATTTTCGCTCGCGCCTGGCGGGCAATCTGCCCATTTCGATCCACGAACTTCTCTACCCGCTGCTGCAGGCCTACGATTCGGTCGCGCTCGAAGCCGACGTCGAGCTGGGCGCCACCGAGCAGAAATTCAATCTGCTGGTGGGCCGCGAAATTCAGCGCGAGTACGGCCAGCCGTCGCAAGTGGCGCTGACCATGCCGATCCTGGTGGGCCTGGACGGCCAGCGCAAAATGTCGAAGTCGCTGGGCAATTACGTGGGCATCACCGAACCGCCGTCGACGATGTTCGGCAAACTGATGTCGGTCTCGGACGAAATGATGTGGCCATACTTCGACCTGGTGACCGACCACACGCCGGAGGAAATCGCGGCGCTCGCCGCGAAAGTAAAATCCGGCGCGATCCATCCGATGGACGTGAAGATGTCGCTGGCGCGGGAAATTATCGCCGGATTTCATGGCGCCGAGGCCGGAGAAAAAGCCGCCGCCGAATTTCAGCGCGTGTTCCGCGACCGCGAAGCGCCGGACGAAGCGCCCGCGCGCAAGATTCCGGCTGGCCCGGCGAAACGCCTCACCGCGCTGCTGGTCGAGCTGCAGCTCGTGCCCTCGCGCAGCGAAGCGGACCGGTTGGTGAAACAGGGCGGCGTGGAACTCGACGGCGAACGCATTTCCGACGTGAAGAAAGACGTCGACCTCACGCAGCCGCGCGATTTTCTGCTGCGCGCCGGAAAAAAGAAATTCCTTCGCGTGATTGTGGAATAGTTTTTTTCGCATGGTCGATCGATGCATACCTGATCGGCCCACTTCCATCGCCGTCATTCCGAGGGCCCGCCTTTGGCCCGAGGAATCCCTCATTCTTTGTGTGCGCGCACGAACCCAGGAGGGATTCCTCGCCAACAGCAGGCTCGGAATGACGGCGTGAGCCTGGTGGCGAATTGAAAATGGTGCAGGGGTTTTAGTAATACAGGCTTCAGCCTGTCAGGTTTGGCGATCGATGGCGAAAATCAAAAGCGACAGGCTGAAGCCTGTCCTATTTTTGATCTTCCCTCGCCGGATACACCCGGCTGAAAATCACCGCCGTGATCGCCAGCACCGCGAACGCCATCACGCTGCCTTCGGGCCCCACCGTGCCGCCGGTGAGCCACGCGGGGCCGTGGAACGAGGAATTCAGCAAATGGCCCGGCGCGACGATGCCGCTATTGGGCACCGAAAACAAAAATGTTTCGCCCCAATCGAACGACGCGTGCAGTCCCACGGCGAACCACAAATTTCCGGTGCGCCGCAGCGTCAGGCAGAAGAACATGCCCATTACAAATACGCTTACGGCGCCGACCTTGTCTTCGCCTCCGTTGCCGAGGTGCAGCGCGCCGAACGACGCCGATAGCATCGCGGCAGCGGGCCAGAATTCCAGTCCGCTGGCGAGAGTGAATTGGGTGTAGCCGCGAAATAGAAATTCCTCGAAGAAACCCACGCACAGAAATACCAGCGCCCAGAGCAGCGCGTAGCGCCACACGGCGCCCCCGTGCAGGGCCATCTCTCCGAAAGAAAACCCGCCGAACACGCGAATCAGAAAAATCATCGCCGCGATCATGGCGATTCCCCACACCACGCCATGCCAGAATGGTTCGCCAAACGCCTTCGCGCCGGGAAGTCCGTAGACGCCGAAATCCCGTTGTTCGAGCGCTCCCATGATTGCGGCCGCCGCCATCGCAGTGAGAGCTCCCACGCCCTCTTGCACCAGCATGGCCGGGGCCGTAATGTTTCCCCGCATGACTTGCGGGAAATGAAGCGCAATCGTCAGATAAATTCCAGCGGAAGCGAAAGTAACAAAAAGCAACAGGTAAATGAGCAGTCGCCACCCGGCTCGAAGCTCTTTTTCGTTCCAGAAGATGGCCTTCGGTCCGTCGAGCGCGCCGCTTGGAGGGGCGAGCGGCGATCGCGGGTTCGCTTGCGGTTCCGGGTTTTGTTCGAAGGTCATGAAATTATTCCGGCTCGCCGTGTTCGGCATAACGCTTGAGCCGCGCCAGATAGTCCTGGTTGCGCCTGGCGACCGCGTGGCGCGTCACAAGCCGGTCCATGGCCTTGCCCAGCAGGCCGGGCATGGTGTACGCGCTGCGCATCCGCACCGTCGTTTTCGACGCGCGCTCCGGAGACCGCGCGTCCAGCCGTTCGATCTCCCAGCGCTCCAAGCCTTTCACGCCGTAGCGGTCTTCGAAACGCCATTCGAATAGGCGCGCCTGCTGCAGCGCCGTCACCACGGCGGTGTGCGACACTTCGCGCTTTCCCAGGCGCCCCGTGACGCGCACTTTCTGCGAGACGGCGAAATCCGGCGCGCCGCCCTGCACTTCCAGACACGCTTCCATGTCCGCGCCGTACCAGTAAGCCATTCGCTGCGGCACGAAAAACGCGAACACAAGTTCAGCGGGAGCCGCGATCTCCACCGAAGTTTCGATTTGCGCCATGAACGCGCGCTACCGGCCTTCGCGCTCGCGGCCGTAGCCGCCGAAGTACCAGCGCGCGCCGACCGTTGCGTACAGCCCATAAGGGCCGGCAGTGCCAAGGTCCAGCCCGTCGGGACCGCCGACGTTGCTTTTGTACTTGCCGAGCCAGTCCACCTGATGCTGGGTTACGCGAATCTCAAAATTTTTGGGCAGCGTGATTCCCAGGCCGACCGAACGCTCAAAGGCGATTCCCGCCATGGACGCCGTGTACTTAAATTGCGGCACGTTGTTGCCGAAGGAAAATGTGGGCGTGAAAAATACGAACGCATGACGCAGGAAGGTCTTCCCGAACGGCTGGATTTCCAGGTAGCCGCCGATCAGGTAGCGCGCGTAGGCGTTGCAGGGGGAATTGGCGCCGCCTGCGGCGATGATCACGGCTTGCGATTGCGAACAGCGGCCCAGGTCGGGCTCATTGTGCGGCGCCGCGACTTCAAAGTCCGTGTACCCGCGCAGCCAGTTGTGCGGGAACAGCCAGCCGCGCACGGCGCCGCCCCCGGAAGGGTGTCCCTGCGCCGGGGTCGCGGGATCGGATGGCGTGGCGAGCGTTGCGGTCGCGGCCGCTTCCTGCGCCCGGGCGGAAATTGCCGCGATGGTCAGGATCGCGGAGAGAAGCAGCACGGTGGTTCTGATTCGATTTTTCACAGCGATTCTCCTTTTGGCAGTGCTGCATATTGCTTGCGATCTGATTGTTGTAGGACGGGCACTCTTGCCTGTCCGGTTTTGGTGCGCGACGTTGCTACTCTAAACCGGACAGACAAGAGTGTCTGCCCTACAAGAACCGGCGCGCGCTACTTGGGGCCCGTAACAAATTCTGGCGCGCGGCCGTGAGACCACGGATCGTAAGTCTGCGCGAAGCGCATGCGCTCATCGAGCGGCGGATGATTGTAGAACCAGATTTTCACCGCGGTCGAAGGATTCGGCTCTTCCAGATCCACTTCACCCAGAATCTGAAAGCTGTGCGCCGCGACCACCGGCGCGTCCGGCACCATTCCGTGAATCACTTCCAGCCCATACTGGTCGGCTTGATGCTCGAGGTGCCGGGAATAGGCGTTCGTGGCGGGAGTGAACAGGAAACCGAACGCCGAAAGCAGCAGGATCAGCACGGGCAGGCTGGCCAGATCGTCCGCGCCGCGGATGGCCCAGGTTTCTCCCCAGCGGGCCAGCATCCAGTGCAGCAGGCGAAACGCTGCAAACAGGAACGCCAGCAGCACGCCGCAGGAAAACAAAATCCCGTCAAATACATGCCCCAGGACGTAGTGGCCCATTTCGTGGCCGGTAACGAACAGAACTTCATCCTCGGCCATGCGCCGGATGGTGGTGTCCCAGACGACGACGCGTTTCGTGCCGCCAAGGCCGGAAACGTACGCGTTCAGCGCTTTCAGTTTTGCGCTGGCGTTCATCTCAAAAATGCGGCTCTCGGGAATCTGAACGCCGGCGCGGACGGTCATGGCCTCGATGCGTGCGGCAAGTTGCGGCTGCGAATTTGCCAGCGGCTCGAATTTGTAGAACCACGGCTCGACCAGCGGCTCGGCCACCGCGCCCAGAACGATCATCGGGATGGACACCAGCCAGAAATACAGCCACCAGCGGCGCGGACTCTCGCGAATCGCCGCGTACAGGATCCAGATCACCAGCACGCCGATCGTTACTTCCAGGACTTCGGCCTTGGCCCAATCCCCAATCCAGGATCCCCATCCTTGAATCGATAGCTGATACTTCACGGCCAGCCGATGGCCCCAGATCGCGGTGGGCAGGCTGAGAACGTCGATGGTCAGCAGCAGCAGCGGCGCAAACACCAGAGTCTGCACAAAGCTGCCGCCGCCGACCCGCGCCCCCAGATTGCGAAATGCAGGCGCCACGCGCAGCAGCAGCAACAGGACCAGCACAAGCACGCCGTAGGCGACGTCGAAGAAATAAAGCTCGTGCCGTGCTCGAGCGTAGGCCACGGCCTGAGCTTCCTGCGCGGGCGAGAGCGTGTAGCCTTGCACCTGGCTGGATTGCGGCGGCACGGAAGGTGCGGGTGCGGCGGCAGGCTGCGAAACGGCAGGTGTTGGAGGCTGCTGCGCGTGGATCGCCCCGGCAGCGGCGAGGCCAGCGGCCAGCAAGAGAAGAAACGCAATCCAGGAATTTCGATGATTTCGTCCGAGCAGTTTCATATATGAGCTTTGTGGCTCGCGGCCCCCGGCAAGGCTGGGCTTTAGCCGCGAGCCTGTCTCGCGCTCCATCGGGCGCGATCCGCGAACCAGGTTTCCGCATTTCCCTGGCGGCGCTTGCTTGAAAAAATTCCCGGCGCGGTGCGCGGAGTATGATCCAACCCGGCGAGCCCGCGCAAGTGCGGCACGGCGCTCCGCTCAACCGGGATGCGGCGTCTTGAGCGCGTAGTTGCGTATGGCTCCCCCGGTGGCCACGCCAAAATGGACGGCCGAAGTCCAGCGCTCCAGGCGGTGATGCCCGGTGGCATGGAACAGGTACGAGACGCCAATGGATGCCGCCGTGGCGGCCGCTTCGATTCCGCCGAACAGGGGATGATTGTCCACGATCGAGTTGGTCAAAAAGACTTCGTCGATGCCACGGCGGCGAAGGTTCAGGGTCGAAGCATAGTCAAGGGCTCGCCCCGCTCCCACGGCGGCGAACAACAAATCGTTTTCGCGGTCCCAGAACCGGTGCACCGGCAACGGATGGGCTGCCGGAGCGGGGCCGGCAGTGCCCTGCGCCCCTGCTGGAAACGGTTTGTCCGGCGCGGCGGGCGCGGGCGATTGCTGGGCGCGCAAAGACGGCGCCGCCGCAGCCAGCAGCAGCGCAACCAGGCAAGTTTCAGCGAGGCCTCTCATCGAAAATGCGTCCTGCGCGTCGCGCGTCCTCGCGCGGATTGGAATCCGTTCATGAACATTCCCAGAAGTTTGCGCCGCATCCCTTCACCGGAAGCACAGATTGTGGGCAACCAGGGAAAGGTTGTAAAGGGCGAACGTAGATTTGCCGAGATATCGAGGGAGCGCGAAATTTCCAGGGGGTAAGGCGGAGGGAAAGCGCGAACCGCGCCGGGCCGGATGCGCCGCTCTGCAACCGCACCACTAGGAATTGTATCTTTGCTCTTGACGCCACAAGAGCCGAAGCGCAAAATTCTGGCAACTTTTCCCGATGATTTTCCGGTTCGCAGAAACAGGGGGAGCCGGATCGGAAAAAGATTGCGCGTTGTTCGCAATGAGGGGGAAAAATCGTGCAGTATTTGCCCGGTTGGACTGTGCAATGCATCAATCCGGAATGCGCGGCGCGAGGCCACTGGCTGCGCGCGGGCGATTCCGGCGGAGAATTCTGCAGCAACTGTAGCGCGCCGCTGCACAACGTACCGCCTCCGCTTGCCCCGCGCATGCGGATGCGTCCTCGCTCGCTGGGCAGTTACCGTCCTTCGGGTCGTCCCTCCGGGCGCCCCAGGTAACCGTCCGAGCTGAGCATTTGGGCCTGCTCGCCCCGGTCGATTCTATCGGGGCGAGCCGTCCCCGCCCCTCATTCTCGCGAAACTTTTCCTTACCGGGCAATGAGCCGGCAAGTACAGAGATTTGTCATTCCGAACGAAGTGAGGAATCCCTCCTGCGCTTTATTTTCAACCCCGGAGAGATTCCTCGCTTCGCTCGGAATGACATGCAATTAATTCTTTTGCAAACTGCACAGTCTACGCCGTCGCAACGGGCTGGAAACCTCACCCGATACTTCTGTAGTGGGTCAGTCTGAAATAATCGTGCCTTCACCGCCACGAATGGTCTTGTAGAGGCCGCCCGATTTTTGGGCGGGCAGTATTTCGCACTGCCCTGAGTTCAAACTGACCTATTACCGATGCTCCTCACACCCCCAGGTCGGGAATATTTTCCAGCGCATCATTGAAGCGATTGGTGAAATTCGCCATGCACACGACCATCGTCAACTCGACGATCTGTCCTTCGTCGTAATACTTGCTCAATTCCTGAAGTTCCGGCGCGCGGATCCCCGCAGCGCCGCGTGTCAAGCGGTCGGCGTACAGGATGGTGGCTTTTTCCTTTTCATCGAAGAGCGGGCTGCGCTGGAAATGCGGCAGCGCCGCGGCTTGTTCGGGGGTGACTCCCGCGCGCTTGGACGAAGCGATATGCGCGCGCGTGCAGTACTCGCATCCGTTGACCATCGAGGCGCGCAGGTAGGCGAGTTCCTTGTATTTCGCCTCGACCGTGCCCTGATTGACGATGGCCGCGTACAGCGGAAGAAACGCGTTCAGCACGGCCGGACGGTGCGCCATGGCCGCGAACATGTTGGGCACTTTGCCCGATCGCGCGGAAAGCTTATCGAATGCTCCGTGCACGTCCGGCGCGGCCTGTTCTTTCGTTAATGGATTTACGACTCCCATCCCAAATCTCCTTTTTTGCTCCTCACGCAGCGCTTTAATCCGCGACAGTCTAGCAGGCTGCGGAAAAATCTGAAATTTCCTTGCGAAACCTCAAAACCTCGTCATTCCGAACGCTCCTGCGGGTGAGGAATCCCTCCTGGTCTAGCGCCAAAGAAGAGGGATTCCTCACCCAAAACGGGTTCGAATGACGGCGCATGGGGATTCCGCATACAGCAATGCAAGGCCCACTTGTAGGGGCACGGCATTGCCGTGCCCTCTACTAGCTGGACCATGATTGATCCATAAAGACTTGCAGAAATTTCGCACTGACCACCTGAAACTATTGAACCGCCGCTCGCCCGCGTGCTAGCCTACGCACAGATAAGCCCTTCCAATCTGCTCGCGAACACTGGGGAACCGTTCATGGCGTCTCCCGTTCGGCAATTTGACGCGGTCGAAGACCAGGAACGGTTGCTCGCGATCGTGCGTGCGCTCGTCTCCGAATTGGGCCACCAGTCAGCGCTCACTCTGGTCGGGCCGGCCGCGCACCTGGACCGCGAGTTGGGCCTCGGCAGCCTGGAACGCGTGGAATTGCTGGTGCGGCTGGAAAAAGCGTTCGGCGCGCATCTGGACGAGCGCGTTCTGGCCGAAGCCGAGACGGTGCAGGACCTGATCGACGCGCTGGCGGGCTCCGCGGGGAAATCCGCGGCGGATTCGCGCGCCGCGAACTGCAATCGCCGGCGATGTTTCCCTCAAGCCATCCCATGAAATTGCGCCAGGGATTTCCCGCCGCGGCGACGTTCCAGGAAGTGCTGCGCCTGCGCGGACGCGACGACGCTTCCCGAACGCACCTGATTTTTTTTGAGGACGAAGGCGAAAGCCCGACCCTCACGTTTGGCGAACTGCTCGAAGGGCGCCGAGCGCGTGGCGGCGGACCTGGCCAAGCGCGGAATCGGCCACGGCGACCGCGTGGCGCTGATGCTGCCGACGTCGCGCGATTTTTTCCTGATCTTCGCGGGCGTGCTGCTGGCCGGAGCGACGCCGGTGCCGATTTATCCGCCGTTCCGCGCGGATCGCATCGCGGAATACGCGGAGCGGCAGGCGGCAATCCTGGCCAATGCCGGAGCGCGGCTGCTGGTGACGTTCAAGGAAGCGGCCGCCGTGGCCAGGATGTTGAAGCCTCGCGTGGCGTCGCTCGAAGCCGTGGCTACCGCCGAGGCCCTGATCGCGTCGCGCGCCCCGGTTCCGCTGGGCACGGAATTGCACTCGCGCGCGGACGATCTGGCCCTGCTGCAATACACCTCCGGCTCCACGGGCAATCCCAAGGGCGTGATGCTGACGCATGCCAACCTGCTGGCCAACGTGCGCGCGATCGGCGCGGCGCTTGCGCTGCGTTCGGACGATGTGGGCGTGAGCTGGCTGCCGCTGTATCACGACATGGGCCTGATCGGGGCGTGGCTGATGCCGCTGTATTTCGGCATTCCCGTGGTGGTGCTTTCGCCGCTGGCGTTTCTTTCGCGGCCGGTCGCTGGCTGCGCGCGTTCGATCGTTACCACGCCACGCTCGGCGGGGCGCCGAATTTTGCCTACGAACTGGCCGCCGCGAAAATTTCCGACGAAGAGTTGCAGCAACTCGACCTGAGCTCCTGGCGAGCGGCGTTGAACGGCGCCGAGCCCGTGCTGCCCGCGACGCTCGAACGTTTTGCCGCGCGCTTTGCCCGCTGCGGATTCCGCCGCGAAGCATTTTTGCCGGTGTACGGTCTGGCGGAATCGTCCTTGGCCGTCACGATTCCGCCGCTGGGCCGCGGCCCGCGCGTGGACCGCCTGGAACGCGCGGCGTTCGCGCAGGCGGGACGCGCGGTGCCCGCTTCTGCCTGGTGCTACGGATGATGATCCGGACGTGATCTCATTCGTCTCCGTCGGCGTTCCTCTTTCCGGGCATGAAGTGCGCATCGCGAATGAGCAAGGGGAGGATGCCGGGGACCGCGTGGAAGGACAGCTGTGGTTTCGCGGACCTTCCGCCACGCAAGGTTATTACCGGAACGAAGCGGCTACGGCGGCGTTGTTTCCGCAGAGTGCAGCCGCGGGCTGGATCAACTCCGGCGACCGCGCGTACCGCGCCGATGGCGAGATTTACATTACCGGCCGCGTGAAAGACATCATCATTCATGCGGGACACAATCTGTACCCGCACGAAATCGAAGACGGCGTGGCGCGCGTTACGGGCGTGCGCAAGGGCTGCGTGGTCGCGTTCGGAGCGGCAAATCCCGCAACCGGCACCGAACGGCTGGTAATCGTTGCGGAATCGAGAGAGAGAGAAGCGGCGGGCGCGCGCGCGGATCGCGCAGGCCATCACGGCGCAGGTGACGTCCATGATCGGCCTGCCGCCGGACGTGGTGGAAGTGGTCGCGCCGAACGCCATTCCGAAAACTTCCAGCGGAAAACTGCGGCGCGACGACAACCAAGCAGCGGTTTCTTGCGGGCACGCTGGGCGCAGGCGCGCCCCCAGCCTGGATGCAGATCGCGCGGCTGGCTGCGGCGTCCGCCGCGGAGCGAATTGGGGCTGCGGTGCGCCGCGCGGTTGAAATTGCCTACGGGTGTTACGCCCTGGTGGTATTCGGCGTGGTGCTTTTCCCCGCGTGGCTTTTCGTGCTGATTTTTCCTTCGCGAAAATCCGCGAGGCGCATCACGACGGCGACGCTGCGAACCTATCTGAAGCTGGCGGGCTGGCGCGTGCGTGTCGATGGCCGCGAGCTATTGCGGGAAAATGTGCCGCGGATGTTCGTCTCCAATCACGCCAGCTTCGCGGATGTGCTGGTGCTGATGGCCGCTCTGGGCACGGATTATCATTTCGTGGCGAAGCGCGAAGTGGGTTCGATGCCGTTCATCGGCACTTTTCTGCGCAATCTCGGGCATTTCTCCTTCGAGCGGGAAAATCCGGAGGCGCGTCTGCGGCAGGCGCAGCAGATCGAGCAGGCGTTGCGCGACGGCGAATCCGTTTTTATTTTTCCGGAAGGAACATTCACCGCGCAGGCGGGCTTGCGCGATTTTCATCTGGGCGCGTTCAAGACAGCCGTCGCCGCGGGCCGTCCGATCGTGCCGGTAGCGCTTGCCGGGACGCGCCGCGCGCTGCGCGACGGCACCGTGCTGCCGCGGCGCGGCAATATCACCATCACAATCTGCCCGGCGATTATTCCGCAATCCGACGCGTCGAACTGGCAGGAAATCGTGCGCGTGCGCGACGCCGCGCGCGAAGCCATCGCGCGTTACGCCGGCGAACCCCTCCTGTAAATTCTTTTTCCCCCGGGCAACCGTTGCACCAAAATGGTGCATCTTAATTCCCGTTCGAACAGAAGTCGCTTGTTTCGAGCGATTTGGGATCCCTCAGGGTGGGGTTCTCCGTTTCGTTCATCAGGGATCCGCGGCGGTTCGCGGGATCCAAAATTCATAAATCAAGAGGAGATACGAAACATGCGTAAACTTTTATGCGTTCTGGGATTGGTGTGTCTGGCGAGCGTTGGCGCGGCGGCACAAGATGTTCCGAGAGTGGATCTGTTCGCGGGATATTCCTACGTTCATACCGGCCCCGGCGTTTCGGCCTCGGCATTCAATGCCAATGGCGGCGTGGGTTCTATCGCGTTGAATCTCACCAGCTGGGGCAGCCTGGTTGGCGAAGTGGGAGGCATCCATGCCAGCAAGATTGGCCTCACCGACGTTGACGCGACTGCCATGACATTTCTGGCCGGACCCAAAATTGCACTCTTCCAACGCTCCAGTCTTTCTCCCTTCGTGCAGGCGCTTGCCGGAGTCGTACGCACCAATCCCGGATTCAACCAAACCTTGAATACGCACTACACGTTTGCGTTCAGCCCGGGAGCGGGCCTGGATTGGAATGCGCACGCGCCACGTCGGGATTCGCCTCGGCCAGATCGACTATCTGTTGACGCGCATCCCCACATCGACCAATCAAGTGAACTGGAACAATTTCCGGTATTCGGCAGGCGTGGTCTTCCGTTTCTAGATTGCCGCAGGGCTTGTGAATCTGAGCAGGTTCATGTAGCGCCCGTCCGCCGCGGCGGACGGGCGCTACGTGGGAACAAGGCCAGATTCTCACACGGACTCTCCCGGCGGGCTTGAGGAGGGGCCGCGCCGGGGATCGCAAGGGCCGGAGCACCGAATTCCGTGCGGGCTCCAAGTAGAGCCCGCGCCCGAATCCTTCGGCCCTTTTCTGTTTTTATTGGCAGCACTACTGCTGCAACCGAAAAATCACCGTAATCGTGGTTTCGACTTCCACCGGCTCGCCGTTGAGCAGCGTGGGCCGGTAGCGCCATTGCCGGACGGCATCCAGCGCGGCCTTTACCAGCAGAGGATGGCCGCTCAGCACGTCGAGCGCGGTGATGTTGCCGTCGCGGGAGATGATCGCGTGCAGGACGACCGCGCCTTGTAGTTTGATTTGCTGAGCGAGTGGCGGATAGCGGGGCTCGATGCGCGAGATCATTTGCGCCTGCACAACACCTTCGCTCAGTTTCACGGGACGATTATCATCCGGTTTTCGGATTGTGGTCTGCGGAGGCAAGCTTGGCAGTTGGATGTTGCCAATGGCTGGACCACCAAGGTCGGGCTGCTCCTCACCTGAAACATAAGAGTCGATATTTTGAGGTCCCCCGCCACCTTCCATCATTGGGTTTCGCGGCTGGAGGACTTGGCCCACATCATATCGAATGGTGTTGTCGTCGCGGATTGCCGGGTGCGGAGCGTGGGGGCGCACTTCGCCGACAGGTTGGTGCCTCGGACCGAACAAATACACGCCGGGGGCCGGCTGCGAAAGCTTTGGCTGGGCGACGCTGGTGAGGATCGGGACGACGATCAGCAAGGCCAATGCGGCGGTTTCGATGGCAAACGAAATTCCGAGCGCCTTGCGGCGCCGGCGCCGTCCGCTGGAAAGCACCGCCGCGTCGCCGTCGACCAGGCAGCGATCGAGCAAATTTTGAGGGACTGCGGATACAGGTTCGTTCTCTAGCTTGTCTGGTTGCATGGACGCTCCTTCATTGGGTGAACTCATATTTGAGCCCACACCTGTCATTAGATGGGCTCCAAGTAGAGCCCACACCCGTAATTAGCGGGCCCGCCTTGGCAGACCCGCGCCCGATTCCGGCGGCGTCCCGGTTTGCCCGGGACGCCGCCATTCGCAGGGATGATGAGGAGCGCGCCCTCGGTAGATTGGACACCGTGCGAGGCGCGAAGTTCCCGAGAGCGCCAGGCAAGGCTGTCCAAGGCGCGCCAACAAGCTAACCCATTCAATATCGATAGAGTTGCGAATTTTGCGCAGAATGCACCATTTTGTGACTTTCGCGCATCACATATTCATATTTGCTGATTGGGTACGGGATCCGCTTTCACGCTGCTCGGTTTACCCGCAGGGGAAAGTGAACCGCGGAACTCGACGGAACAGGGAAGGTATACAGGTCATGAGTCTTCATTCGAAAGAGGCGGTTGGAGTTCGTTATACGGGTTGGGCCGCGCTGGGCCGGGATCCTCAGGAAGATACGGTGGAATACAACTGTCCTTACTGCGGAGAGCGCGGGATGAAAGCGGCGCGGCGCACCCACGATCAATACCACTTTACCGATGGGTTTTTGCAGGACTTGCAGGGCGAGATGGCCGCGTGCCGCGCTTGCCGCCATTCGCTGCGAATCGCTCCGGTAGTCATGCTGCACGACCAGGACGAGAAGCGGCGGTTTGAAAGCGTGTTTTCCGAAGAACTGGTTACGTCTTCGAATTAAATTCGCGCAGAGAGTTTCAAGGAAAAACAAAAACGGGCCGGCCTTTGTAGCCGGCCCGTTTCTTTGTTCCAAGCCGCGGAGATTGCCGTCGCGTCAGCGGCGATCGCCATCGTGGTCGTAATCGTTGCGATCGCGCCATTGATTGCCGAATTTCCGCTCGCAATTCTCGCGCGCTTCACCCAATTCGTGGCGGTCGTGGTTTACCTGCTTGCTGTATTCGCCAAAACGATGGGTATCCCGCTCCAGCCGGTCCTCCCATTTATCGACGTTCCTGCGGCAACTGTCGTAATTGTCCGCACGGGCCGTGGTTGCGCCCCCCAGAAGCAAAATTCCGCCTGCCAGAACCGTAGCAAGTCCCGTGTGCTTGAGCGTTTTTGTCCAGACCATAGGGCACCTCCGTGGTACTTTCGCTGCCCGGGCTGGCCCGGGGCTGGTCCGGGGCCTTTCCTGTACCCTAAGTTAGAGCGTGTAAAACGCCCGGCAGGTTGTCCGATGCCGACAGCATCCTTCAATCGGATTTTCCGAGAACCTCGCGGCAGGCTACTGCAGCAGCGTGTCCGGTTCCAGATGATGTTTTTCGAGGCCGTCCCGTACACGAGCGAAAGCTTCGTCCACGGTGTCTGCAAACTCAAGCAAGTCGTATTCATGCTTGCTGATCGTGCCGCAGCGCATCATATGTTTCCAGTCGAGCACGCGGTCCCAATATTTGCGGCCGTAGATCAGGATCAGATTGCGGCGCTGCAATTTGCCGGTTTGCATCAGGGTGAGCATTTCCCAAAGTTCGTCCATGGTGCCGAAGCCGCCGGGAAATACGATCAGGGCCTTGGCGAGCTGCGCGAACCACAGTTTGCGCATGAAAAAATAGTGGAACATGAAACTCAGCTCGGGGCTGATGTAGTCGTTGGGCCGCTGCTCGTGCGGCAATTGGATGCTCAGGCCGATGGATTTTCCTCCGGCTTCGGCGGCGCCGAGGTTGGCCGCCTCCATGATTCCGGGGCCGCCTCCCGAACAGATCACGAAGCGCCGCGGATGGTCCCCCAGCGACATCGCCCAGGAGGTAATCCGCCGGGAAAGCTCGCGGGCCTCTTCGTAATAGCGGGACATCTCCAGGGCAGATTTCGCGTCGCGCAATGATGCGCGGTATTCAAGCGTGGCGTGGCGCCGCTTCTCCTTGCGAAGTTTGTGCAGGTGCGCCAGCGTCTGCTCGCGCGAGCGGATGCGCGCTGAACCGAACATCACGATCGTGTCGCCGACTTTCTCGCGGCGCAGGCGCTCCAGCGGGTCGATGTATTCGGTAATGATGCGCACGGGGCGCGCCGGCAGGCTCTCCATGAAAAGCGGATCGCGATAGGGCGGATCGATTTCCCTGGGATGGCGCTTACGGCTCATGAAACCTCCACGTGCATGGGGTTCGGGCCCGCCGCGGCGGACCTTCTGAATGCAATGCGATTTTTAATTCTACGCAACCGCAAGGACCAAACACCAGCGGCACGCGCTCGGCAGGTTCCGTTGAAGCACCGTCGGGCGCGGCCAACTCGCGGGAGCAATCCGGCCTCCAAGTGGAGTAGACTGGAGGCATGAATTTGAGACGAATGCTCGTGCCGGGATTGACCGTGCTTGCCGCATTCAGCGGTTGGGGCGCCATTGGTGCGCGGGCCCAGCAAACGCAAGGACCCATCGCGCCGAAGCCCGGCGTTGCCATCCAGAAAGCCCCGGATAACGCTATCCGCGTGAAGGTGCAGTCAGTAAATACTCCGGTTACGGTGCGCGATTCCAAAAACGAACTGGTCCTGGATCTGCGCAAGGAAAATTTTCATGTGACCGATAACGGAGTGGATCAGACGATCGATTCGTTCGACCTTGGCGGGGAGCCGCTCTCGGTGGTGCTGCTCTTGGAGAGCAGTTCGCGCGTGGCGGCGCTGCTTCCCGCCGTGCGAAAGTCCGCGATTGTATTCACGCAAACGGTGATTGGTCCGTCGGGCGTCGCCGCCGTGATGGGCTACGACAACGGTATCCAGCGCCTCCAACCCTTCACCGCGAATCACGACTGGATCGAAAAGGCCATCACAACTTTGAAAACAGGAAACAGCGGGGCGAAATTGTACGACGCCATGTCCAACGCCGTGGGCCTGCTCCGCCGCCAACCCGCGCAGCGCCGCCGCGTGCTAATTGTCGTGGGAGAGGCGCAGGATACAGGCAGCGAGGAAGCACTGGGCGAGGTGCTGCGCCAGGCTCAACTCTCCAATATAGTGATCTACAGCGTTGGGCTTTCCTCCGCGGCCGCGGCGTTCCGCTCTGATCAGAGTCCGTCTGCCCCGCATCCGGCTACGCCTCCCGGCACATTTGGCGCGCCGCCAGCGCCCGGCACGGCGCAGACTCCCACCAGCGAGGAACAAAAGGCCGGAAACATCGACTTGACGGCGCTGGCCGAATGGGCCGTACGGAATGGCAAGGCGGTGGTGAAGGATCGTCCGCTGGAAGTTGCGGCCACCGCTACCGGTGGAATGTTTCAATCCACGTTTCGCGACCGCACCATCGAAAATGCCATCGATTCCATCGGCGGCGAACTCAACGCCCAGTACACGCTGAGCTACCAGCCCGCAAAATCCGGCGATCCCGGCTATCATCGGATCAATGTCACCGTCGATCGCGCGGGAGTGAACGTCCGCACACGCCCGGGATATTACCTGGAAGGAAATTAGAATCCTCATTGGCATTCATCCAGCCCGTAGAATCGTCTTCCGAGTGCGCAGGCCGGGGTCGCTTGGTGAACGCATACTCAATCTCGATCGAGCTAACTGACACCACGACGCGGAAGCCCGCATTCCTTGCCTCGCTCACTTTGCTTATGGCGATGACCTTGACGGCCACGGCCCCCGCGTGGGCGCAAGAACCGCAGGGCCCGGCCGTTTTCAGGACCGCCGAGGCGCCGCAGCAAAAGCCGGGGACGACGGGCCCCGAGTCCGGCATTCGCGTAAAGGTCCAGGTGGTGAATGCTCCGGTAGCGGTTCGCGACTCCAAGAACAGGGTGATCCTGGATCTGCAAAAAGAAAATTTCACGATCCTCGATAACAAGGTCAAACAGACGATCGAGTCGTTCGACCTGGCCGGGGAACCGCTTTCCACGGTGCTGGTGGTGGAGACCAGCTCGCGCGTCGCGCCGCTGCTGCCGGCGGTGCGGAAATCCGCGGTGGTCTTCACGCAAACCGTGGTGGGCGCGTCGGGCAAGGCCGCGGTGATCGGCTACGACAAGGAAGTGCAGCGCCTGCAGCCCTTCACGGCGAATCAGGAAGATATCGAAAAGGCGATTACAAACTTGAAGGCGGGAGACACCACGGCGCGATTATACGATGCGTTGTCCGACGCCGTGGGCCTGCTGCGCGCGCAGCCCGCGGGGCGCCGCCGCGTGATCATCGCCGTAGGTGAATCCAGGGACGTCGGCAGCAATGAAAAATTCGGCGAGGTGCTGCGCCAGGCGCAGCTGGCTAACGTGGTGATTTACAGCGTGGGGCTTTCCACCACGGCGGCCGTGGCGCGCAATGACGATCAGCAGGCGGGTCCGGTTTCCGCCACGCCTCCGGGCACCTTCGCCATGCCGCCGATTCCCGGAACCGCGCAGACGCCTACGAGCGTCGAGCAACACGCTGGCAACGTGGACGTGGGGGCGTTGGCCGAATTGGCTGTGCGGAACGCCGCGGGTGTGGTGATCAGTGAACCGCTGGAGGTCGCGACGGCCGCCACCGGAGGAATGTTCCAGTCTACGTTTCGCGGCCGCAGCATCGAGAATGCCGTGGCCGCGGTCGGCGGCGACCTCAATGCGCAATACACCTTGACCTACGAGCCGACAAAATCCGACCAGCCCGGCTACCATGAAATCAGAATTATCGTGGATCGCCGTGGAGTAAAAGTCCGCACGCGGCCCGGATATTATCTGGAAGCACAGTAATCGCGATTTTTGCGGCTATCCAACGATTGAGATCATCCCAAGAACGTGCAGAGCGATTTTGGCGTCTCCCGTTGCGCGGACTTGCGCCTCGACTTCTTCCCGTTTGATTCCCTTGGTAAAAATGCGCCAGGCAATTTCCTGGGGGATGGTTGTTTCGGAAATTATTTCTCCGATGGGAGAAGCAATCAGCGCCCATGCGCCGTCTTCGCGGAACAGATGCCAGCTTCCGCCGCATTCGCCGGAAATGTGAAATTGCGCCAGCGCTCCGGCCCGCGCGGGCACGTCGCGGTAAGCGTGCGGCAGCGCGCGCAGGAACGTGTCGAGAACGGGGTAATAAAATTCGCGCGTCATGATTCCCGGCTGGTTCACGGCCATGCGAATCTGCTGCTGATGGTGCCAGCGCTCAGTGAGTTCGCGCGCCGTATCGAACCAGTTGGGTGAATCTTCCTCGCCCGCCCAGCTGACGGGAAACATCGCCGGCGCAAAAGGATCGAGCGACTGATGATATTCAGCGCTTTCTTTCGATGCCGCTTCCATTTTTGAAATCAATTCCAGTGGAGGTAATTGGCTGTACTTGCGAACGCCTTCCGCGTTGAGGAAATTGATCAGATCGAGCAGTTTATCGGAAGACAGCTTCTTTGAATTTTCGGATTTGTAGCCCTGACGGGCGGCGATGAGCTTGCGGACTTGCGTATCGAGAAGATGCGCCGCCACGTCCTTCACTTTCCATCGCGGAGCGAGGGTCTGCTTTTCCCAATCCGACGGCGAGAGCGAGCGCAGAAGCTCGATCAGTTTCCCTTCCAGCTTTGGGAAAAGATGCGCGGTGAAGATCGGTTGTAGTGGCTCGGCGAAAGCGCCCATCCCTGTCATGTTAATTTGCCCCGCCGAGTTGCTCTACTTCTTTTCCTCTTCGACGCCGTTTTCTTCCAGGATCGATGCGGCGGCGGCGATCTTGTCGCCATCCTCAAGGCGCAGCAGGCGCACGCCTTGCGTCGAGCGGCCGGCCTCTCGGATTTCGTTGGCGTGGACGCGGATCACCTTGCCGTACTCGGTGATGATCATGACGTCGGATTCCTCGGTGACCTGCAAGGCAGCGACCACCGGGCCGTTGCGGTCGGTGGACTTCAGGTTGATGACGCCCTTGCCGCCGCGCGACGTGATGCGATACTCGGCCAGCGGAGTGCGCTTGCCGAATCCTTTTTCGGAAACGGTAAGCATCAGGGAGGTAAGCGAATCCTTGATCGCTTCATTCTCGATCTCGTCAAGGTTGGTCGTGTCGGATTTGGCTTCCTTCTTGATGATTTCAAAATCAGGCTGCACGGGTTCCATGCCCACCAGGTAGTCGCCCTTGGCCAGGTCCATGCCGTTCACGCCGCCGGCGTTGCGGCCCATCGAGCGTACTTCGGTTTCGCGGAACAAATTCGCCTGACCGTCGTGGCTCGCCAGGAAAATCATCTGCTTGCCGTCGGTGAGGTGCGCGCCGATCAACTCGTCGTCTTTTTCCAGATTGATGGCGATGATGCCGGTCGAGCGCGGATTCGAGAATTCATTGAGTGCAGTTTTCTTCACCGTGCCGTTGCGCGTCGCCAGGAAAATGAATGTGCCTTCCTGCTCGAGGTTGGTTGCCGCGACGACGGCCGTCAGGTGTTCGTCCTCCTGGAATTTCACCAGGTTGGAAATGGCCTTGCCGCGCGTAGCCGCCGCGGCCTCCGGAATTTCGTAGACTTTAAGCCAGTACACGCGGCCCTTGGAGCTGAACAGCAAAATGTAGCTGTGCGCCGAGGCCACGAACAAATATTCGACGAAATCTTCCTCGCGCGTTTTCGCGCCGATGCGGCCCTTGCCGCCGCGCGACTGGTGCCGGTAGACATCGACCGGCGTGCGCTTGATATAGCCCGCGTGGCTGACGGTGATGGCCATCTCCACGTTGGCGATCAAGTCCTCGAGTTTGATTTCCTCGACGCTCTCGACAATCTCGGTGCGGCGCGGATCGGCGTAGCCTTTCTGGATTTCGCGCAACTCTGCGATAATCACGGACTTCAGTTTCTTCTCGCTCGCCAGGATGGATTTCAGCTCGGCGATCAAATCGCGAATTTCGGCCAATTCCTTCAGAATTTCATCCACCGAGAGGCGCGTCAGCCGGTGCAACTGCAATTCCAGAATGGCGTCGATCTGGGCAAAGCTCAGCCCCGTGCCGGTCTCGCCGGGAACGGCTGCTAGCCGGACCGTGTCTTCGATCAGACCGTATTTTCTCCGGTCGAGCTTGACGCCCTTGAGCGTCTCCGTCTTCCCGCTGGCGTTCTGGATTTTGATTTCCTTGTTGTCAAAGAAATCGTGCAAATTCTCGCGCGCGTTGGCCCGGCTGGAGGAACCGCGGATGATTTTGATGACGCTGTCGACGTGATCGAGGGCGATGTGGTAGCCGACCAGGATGTGTTCCCGCGCTTCGGCCTTGCGCAACTCGAATTGCGTGCGGCGGCGCACCACTTCGATGCGGTGCTCGATGAACAGCTTCAGCAGCGGCAGCAGGCCCAACTCGCGCGGCTGCCCGTTGACGATGGCCAGCAGGATCATGCCGAACGATTCCTGCATCTGGGTGAGCTTGAACAAGTGGTTCAGGATGATTTTCGGCTCTTCGCCGCGCTTCACTTCGATGACGATGCGCATGCCCTCGCGGTCGGATTCGTCGCGCACGTCGGAGATACCTTCGATTTTTTTCGTCTGCACGAGTTCCGCGATGCGCTCGATCAGGCGGGCCTTGTTGACCTGGTAGGGGATTTCGGTGATGACGATGCTCTCGCGGTCCTTCCCCATGGCTTCGATGGCGGCCTTGGCGCGCATGATGAAGCTGCCGCGCCCCATCTTGTAGGCGTTGACGATTCCTTCGTTGCCGGAAATGTATCCGGCAGTCGGGAAGTCCGGCCCGGGCACCAGCTTCATCACTTCCTTGAGCGTGGCGTCCGGCTTTTCGATCAGCAGTATGGTGGCGTCGATGATTTCGCCCAGGTTGTGCGGCGGGATGTTGGTGGCCATGCCGACGGCAATGCCGCTTGCTCCGTTCACCAGCAGGTTCGGAACTCTCGATGGGAGCACCACGGGCTCTTCGCGCGTCTGGTCGAAGTTCGGAACGAAATCGACGGTTTCTTTTTCGAGGTCGGCGAGAATTTCCTCGCTGATTTTCGCCAGGCGCGCTTCGGTGTACCGCATGGCCGCCGGGGGATCGCCGTCGACGGAGCCGTAATTTCCCTGGCCGTCGATCAGCGGGTAGCGCATGTTGAACGCCTGCGCCAGGCGCACCAGCGTGGGGTAGATGACTGCTTCGCCGTGCGGATGATAGTTGCCCGAAGTGTCGCCGCAGATTTTCGCGCACTTGCGGTAGCCGCGATTCGAGGCCAGGCCCAGGTCGTTCATCGCGACCAGGATGCGCCGCTGCACGGGCTTCAGGCCGTCGCGCACGTCCGGAATCGCGCGCGCCACGATCACGCTCATGGCGTAATCGAGGTACGACTTCTTCATCTCGGCCTCGATTTCGACCGGAATCATGTGCGCTTGTTTAGGTTCGTCTGCCATCACCCAATCCTTGGTTGCTGGAATTTCGACATGTCAAAACCTGCCGCCGGAACGGCGGCGCCATAAACAATCCATTCATTGCTCCGGCGGATATCGGCAGAATTGCAGAGTCTGCCCCTCGCCGGCGTTTTCGTGCTTTTCACAATATTTCCAGAGCTCTTCGCGCGACGTAATCCTTTACCCCGTCAAACGCCGCCGAGGCATTCAAGAATCGCTGCGGACCGAAATGCGCCTCAAGTTCCGCGACCAGTGCGGCGCACCTGGCTTCACTCCCACATTCCACCGCCACGCCATTCTTATTGTCTGGCGCCGATGTCAGCGTCGCGCGAAAATCCGAGCACGCAAGCCCCCGCAACCCCGGCAATGTCGTCCAACTGATTTGAATGAACATCGGTTATGGTATGTGCCTGACTTCCAGCAACCCCGCTGAACATGCCCAAATCTAAATATCCAAATTCACCACTTCCAGCGCGTTTTCCTCGATGAATTTTCTACGGCTCTCCACGTTTTCGCCCATCAGCGTCGAGAAAATTTCCTCGGCGGCCGCGGCATCGTCCAGGCGCACCTTGAGCAGCGTGCGCGTCTCGGCGTTCATGGTGGTTTCCCAGAGCTGCTCGGGATTCATTTCGCCAAGGCCCTTGAACCGGGTGATGGTGAAATCTTTTTTGGCGTCGTCCAGGACGTAGGCGAGCACATCCGACACTTTTTCCTTCACGATTTTGTCGCCATTGCGCGTCACGGTGAAGGGTGGCTTGTCGAGCTCGGCGATCAACTTGGCGGAAGCGCGCAGACGCTTGTATTCGGGCGTGGATGCGAACGCCCAGTTGATTTTCTTGTCGCCAGGGTGCGCCGCGGTGCCTGGAATCACCAGGTCGTAGAGGCTGTGCTCCTCGTCGTATGAAATTTTCGCGTCCAGGTCGAGCTTCGACTTATCGATGGCCTTGGCCAGTTTTTCGAGGGCTTTCTTGTCCTCGAAATCCGCTTTCTTTTCCAGGTCGCACGTGGCCAGCAGTTCCACCAGCACCGGCTCGCGCAGCCTGCGCGACATCTTGGCCGCGGCCAGGGTGTATTCCTGCACGTTCAGCAGGAATTTTGTGAGCGCCGCGCCCTGCAGGACGCCGCCTTCCTTGGGCTTCACCACGTGGTCCTCGGTCGCGCGGGTCATCAATTCATGATTGAAATCGTCTTCGTCGCGGATGTAGCGGTCGGACTTGCCGCGTTTCACGCGGTACAGCGGCGGTTGCGCGATGTAGATGTGCTCGCGCTTGATCAGTTCAGTCATGTGGCGGAAGAAAAATGTGAGCAGCAGCGTGCGGATGTGGCTACCGTCGACGTCCGCGTCGGTCATCAGAATGATTTTGTGATAGCGTAGCTTCGACGGGTCGAAATCGTCCTTGCCGATGCCGCAGCCGAGCGCGGTGATGATGCAGCGGATTTCCTCGTGGCCGAGCATCTTGTCGTAGCGCGCTTTTTCCACGTTGAGAATTTTTCCCTTGAGCGGCAGGATCGCCTGGTATTTGCGGTCGCGCCCGCCTTTGGCCGAGCCGCCTGCGGACTCTCCCTCGACGATGAAGAGTTCGCAACGCGCGGGATCGCGCTCCTGGCAATCGGCCAGCTTGCCGGGCAGGCCGCTGGAATCCATGGCCGACTTGCGCCGGGTTAACTCGCGCGCCTTGCGCGCCGCTTCCCGCGCGCGTGCGGCGTCAATGCACTTGCCGACGATGCGGCGCGCCACGGTGGTGTGCTTGTCGAAATATTCGCCCAGGCGCTCGTTGATGAGCTGCTCGACAGGCCCTTTGATGTCGCTGTTGAGTTTTCCCTTGGTCTGGCCCTCGAATTGAGGCTGCGGGAGCTTCACGGAGACCACGGCGACCAGTCCTTCGCGCACGTCATCGCCGGTAATGGTGACTTCGTCCTTCTGCTCCTTCAGCATTCCCGCGGAGGACGCGAAATTATTAATGGTGCGCGTGAGCGCCGAGCGAAAGCCGGAAAGGTGCGTGCCGCCGTCCACCGTGTTGATGGTATTGGCGAACGCAAAAATATTTTCCGTGTAGGTGTCGTTGTATTGCAGCGCGATTTCGATTTCCACGGTGTCTTTCTTGCCTTCCATGTAGACCGGGGAATCGTGCAGGACCGTCTTGCCCTTGTTCAGATGCTTGACGAATTCGGCGATGCCGCCGGAGAAGCGGAACTCGGCGGATTTATCGCTGCGCTCGTCGGTGAGCGTGATTTTCAGGCCCTTGTTCAGGAAGGCGAGTTCGCGCAACCGCTGCGCCAGGATATCGTAACTGTATTTGTGGCCTTCGAAGATGGAAGGATCGGGATGAAACGTGATTTTCGTGCCGGTCTTGCGCGTCTTTCCGGTGACCTTGAGCTTTGTCTTCGGCTTGCCTTCCTCGTAGGATTGCTCCCAGACCTCGCCGTCGCGCCAGATTTCCAGCTCCAGCTTGTCGGAAAGCGCGTTCACCACGGAGACACCCACGCCATGCAGTCCGCCGGAAACCTTGTAAGTGTCACTGTCGAATTTTCCGCCGGCGTGCAGCACGGTCATCACGACCTCCGCGGCGGGGCGCTTCTCGGTCGCATGCATATCCACGGGAATTCCGCGGCCATTGTCGGTCACCGTGACGCTGTTGTCCTCGTGCACTTCGACGTTGATCTCGTCGCAATAGCCGGCCAGCGCCTCGTCCACCGAATTGTCCACCACTTCCCAGACCAGGTGGTGCAGGCCCTGCTCGCCCGTTGAGCCGATGTACATGGCCGGGCGCTTGCGCACCGCCTCCAGCCCGCCAAGGACTTTGATCGACGCCGCGTCATATCGGTGTCCTGATTCGCTGCCTGCTGCCGCTGCTTTTTCAGCCATGTTGTGCGTGCTCCTGCAGAATTAAAAAGAGAAAGAAGTTCCTGGCACCAAAATTAAATTCATACTCCTGCGGATGCGCTCCGCGCGCTCTACATAGAGCTCGCGCCCAGCTGTACCGGGCCTTCGCTTGAAAACTCAAATTAAACAGGTAAAACCCCCATCCGGTCGGATCGACCGCCGCCTTACCCTTTGATCCCTGGCCGGAAATCCGTGCCGGGACTCGTAGGGTTCCTGCTCCATCCCGTCCGGATTCCAGCTGAGCGGAAGCGGACGTGGCGAAGACTTCTTTCCTCCAGGCGCGTAGCGTCCCGCCTGCTGGCCCTAGCCGCTTGCGCGGAAAAGGGTCTGGAGTGGGCATAAATTCAGGGGCGCTGCCAGCCTGGCCGACGTGCCGTACTGGAGAAAAAGCTTATAAAATTGGAACGTCTGAACAATTGGAAGTATACCGCAAGGGGGTGATTTTCTCAAGGAAAACCATTGCGAGTATTTGTGTATATATTGTTTATTTTCAATAATATAGCTATTGTATTTTGTAGAGATAAATAAAGACTCGCAGGGGTGGAACAGCCCATGACCCACTATGATTTTTGAACAATTGTTCGGTCAAATTCGCATCGGCATGATCACGTAGCGGTAGCGGTAAGCCTCATCGGTGAGGGGGCGCATTTGCCCGGCGGACTGTTCATCTTTTAATTCCAGGCTGATCGGTCCTTCGGAGGCGGCGGCGAGAAAATCCAGCATGTATTGCGCGTTGAAGCCGATGGCCAGCGGCTCGCCTTTGTATTCTTTTTCCAGCGTCTCTTTTGCTTCGCCATATTCAGGGCTGGATGCGGAAATTTCGATGCCTTCTTTTGTGACGGAAAGTTTCACGGCGTGCGAACGCGTGTCGGCAAGTTGCGCGACGCGGCGCACGGCGTCGTTCAGTTCGCCGCGTTCGATGACCACGTGTTTGTTGTTTTCGCGGGGCAGCACGGCTTCGTAATTCGGGAATTGCCCGGTGAGCATGCGCGAGATCAGTAGGCGTTCGCCGACGCGGAAGAAAAGATGGCTTTCGTCGAGCGCGAACTCGATTTCGCCATCTTCTCCGGCCTCGATTGCCAGGCGCTGCACTTCTGTCAGCGCCTTCTTCGGAACCAGGGGGCGCACTTCCCGGGTGAGGCCCGCGAATTTGTGATCGATCTCGGCGACGGCCAGGCGGTGGCCGTCGGTGGCCACCATGGTGATGGTGTCCGGCTTCAGCAGCAGCAGCGCGCCGTTCAGGGTGTAGCGCGACTCCTCATTGGAAATGGCGAACGCCGTCTTGGCGATCAACGAGGAGAGAATCTTCGCCGGGATTTTTACCAGGGGATGCGGGAACGCGGGAATGGCCGGAAAATTGTCCTTGGCCATGCCGACCATTTTGTAGGTCTTGCGGTCGGCGAGGATCTGTATCCAATGATTCTCCAGGAGTTTGAAGCGAATCTCGCCTTCCGGCAGCAGCTTCACGAGCTCGATGAGTTTCTTCGCGGGGATCGTTCCGGAGCCTTCCTTCTTCACTTTCGCTTCGCAGGAGGTGTGGATGGAAAGCTCGAGATCGGTGGCGGTCAGCGACACGCGATTGCCGGAGGCTTCGACCAGGAGGTTACCGAGAATCGGAATGGTCGTCTTTCGTTCGACGACTCCCTGCGTCAGGTTCAACTCATCGAGCAGGTCGAATTTCTTTACGCTGAATTCCATTGCGAGATTTCCTCCGCCGACAGGCAATTGCAAGACTACTACTGCGAAGGGCTACTGTAACCTGTTTTAAGAGATGTATAAAGATAGTAGTAGTAGCCGTCGCTGTGGAAATGAGGAAAAGGGTGGTGGATGATGATTACGCGTGAGTTGGGCTGTGCAAGCGCAGCCGGCCAGTTTGAGGATTACTCGGAAAAGGAACCCCATATCACGCCACCGCAGGGTTTGCGGAAAAAATCATCCACAGACAAACAAGAAATTGCACAGATACCGCACAGCTTCCGTCGCATGATTTCAACAGGGGTTTAGTAGAAAAAGCTTCAGCCTGTTTGGGTCTAATTTTGAGTGGACGAAAGGCAGACAGTCTGAAGCCTGTCCTACTGCAATGCAAACGCCCCGGCAGGAGCCGAGGCGTTTGCGAAAATCCGGGATGGAAAATTCGTCTACCCGAACGAATCCATCAATTTGTTGATCGTACGGTTCAAATCCTTGTCGCTACGGCGCAGGGCGTCGATCTTGTTGATGGAGTGCAAGACGGTGGTATGGTGCTTGCCGCCGAATTGCCGGCCGATTTCCGGGAGCGAGGCCGAGGTGAGCTGCTTCACCAGGTACATGGCGATCTGCCGGGGGAAGGCGATGGCCTTGGTATTGGAGCGCACTTTCAAATCCGCCTCGCGCAAGCCGAACTGCTCGCCGACTTTCTTCTGGATCAGGTCGATGGTGATGCGCTTTTCCTGCGTGGCGATGATGTTGCGAAGCACCTGCTGCGCGGTGACCAGGTTCAGGATCGAGCCCGTCAGTGAAGCGTAAGCCACCAGTCGCGTCAAGGCGCCTTCGAGTTCGCGCACATTCGATTTAATCGCGCGGGCGATGTATTCGGCGACGTCATCGGGGATCTGGACGCGCTCGGACTCCGCTTTTTTCTGCAGGATGGCGATTTTCGTTTCCAGGTCGGGTGGCTGAATGTCCGCGATCAGTCCCCACTCAAAGCGCGAGCGCAGGCGTTCTTCAATCGCGGAAATTTCCTTGGGCGGGCAATCGGAACTTACGATGATTTGCCGCTGCAGGTCGTACAGCGCGTTGAAGGTGTGAAAAAATTCTTCCTGCGTGCGTTCCTTGCCGGCGATGAACTGGATGTCGTCCACCAGCAAGACGTCCACCGAGCGGAAGCGGTCGCGGAAACTGATCATGCGGTCGAAGCGCAGCGAGTTGATCACTTCGTTGGTGAATTTTTCGGCGCTGATGTAGGTGAGGCGGCATGCCGGATTGCGTTTCTTGATCAAGTGTCCGACGGCCTGCATCAAATGCGTTTTGCCCATGCCCACACCGCCATAGAGAAACAGCGGGTTATAGGCTTTCGAGGGTGCCTCGGCCACGGCCTGGGCGGCGGCGTGCGCGAACTGATTGGAGGCGCCCACCACGAACGATTCGAACATGTAGCGCGGGTTCAGTTGATGATCGACAGAATCGAAATCGAGCCGCGTCTGTTTTATGGGACTTCCGGAAGGCAAGGGGTCATTCTCCGTGCAAAGAAACTCCAGGTGCGTATCGTTCATCCCCACTTCCACCAGCACGGCCTGCAGGAGCTCGCCATAGGTTTCCGTGAGGCGCTTGCGGAAGACACGCGAGGGCACGCGAACCACCAGTCTTCCGTTCTCGCTGCCTTCCTGCCGCGTGGGGCGAAACCATGTGGAGAAACTGTGCGGGTTGACCCGCCTCTCCATGTGTTGCAGTATTTTTTCCCAAGAATTCATGCCTAGAAAAAACCTCAAAAAGAGCGAGAAAATGACCATCAGCTTATTTCCACAGATGTGGAAAAGCTGTGGATAACTTAAGTGGCGACAGACTTATGCGAACGCAGTCAGTTTCTGGGTTGACCCCGTGACTCAAGTTCCCCTTTACCGTTGGGGATCAAGGACCACTCCCTCCCGGTATCGCATCACCCTCTTCGCGTCACGGCGTCCACAGGGGGTGCCAGTTTCTTGACTGGACTTCCTAAGACGAGGCTGGATTCTCGCTGAACGGAGGCTGCGCGGCAAGGGGAAATTTCCGGCGCGGCCGAGACCTCCACAGAAGATTCACAGTTTTTCCACAAGCACGCAACTCCAACAAATCAATGCATTTATACTACAAACAGCTATCCGTCCGTGGATTTGTCCCATCCAGGCATTTATCGTGCCCATTTTGACCTGCACCACATTTGTGCACTTCGAAAAACCGGAAAAAACGGCAGGCCATCAGGTTTACTACTTAGCTGCCATAGGGAGAATTCTGTACGGGAACAGGTGCGCGGATCCGGAGCCTGGGATATGGCTGGAAGTCACTTTCCGTATATTAAAAATCAGTAAAATTCACTGGGGCAGCTTGGCCGGCTTCGGAAATTCGTAGGTGCCTTGGGGGTCCGCGCCGATCAACAGGCGGTCGGGCTCGACCAGGATCATGGTGGGTTCCAGGCGCGAGCCGCCGGAGGTAAACGTCCGGAAGCTCGCGATTCGCTGGCCTTCCTTATCGAAATGGATGAGAAGCGTGCCGAGCGCAAGCCAGACGTCCTGCGATTGGGGATCGACGCCCACCGCGCTGATGATGCGATGCAGCGAGGGAACCCCGGTCTCCGAGCGCGCGATGGCCTTGCGCGCGGCTTGCGCCGCGGGCTGAAATTCCAGCGTCATCAGGGAAATCTCCATGGAGAGATATCCCTGGTGATCGAATTTGCGGACAGTCGGCTCGGGCAAGTAATCGAACGCGAAGTAGGAATTGCCTGCGTCATCGGCGGCGAGGTGGCCGAAATTGACCTGATTATTGATGTCGGCCTGGTCGGCAATTTCCTCGCGATCGCCGAAGTCGCGGATCACGTTTCCCGCCAGATCGTAGACGGTGACCAGATGCTCTCCTCCGGCGCGCGTGACGGCAATTTCGCCGCCGGTCAGAAACACAATCGAAACCGGCGCGGGAACGGAAATTGTAGCGGCCAGAGAGCCATTCGGCGCATAAATTTTCACGGCGTTTGCGCCGCGATCAGCGACGGCGACGCGTCCTTCGCGATCCACATCAAACGATTCACCGTATACCAGCGCCGCGCCTTTGGCGGCCACGGCGGATTCTCCGGGAACTTGCCCCACGCGCTTTCCAGCGGAATCGTAAATCACCACGGCCGGAGCGGGCGCCGTAAGAATGTAGTAATTCCCGTTTGGCCCGAGGCGGATGGCGCGAAAGCCGGCGCCCACGGAATCGAACACGCGGCGCCTGGCCATCAAATCGCTCTCGAATTGAAATTGTTCCTGCGCGTGCGCGGAAAGCGGAACACTTGCCGCGAGTGCCGCGCCCAAGAGAAATGAAATCCAAACCGTTGACACACGCCGCATGATCGCTTTGCCTCAGTCGATCCGGAAGCGCAGGCGTTCGATTCCCCTGGCGCGGCCGGTGGTTTCGTCCACGTCCACGAGCGCGGTATTCATCTGGACGTCGCCGGAAGCGACTTCAAAGCGCGTCGGCTGGCCGTCCAAAAACCGGCGCAACACCGCGGCCTTATCCATGCCAATGACGCCGTTATGCGGCCCGGTCATGCCCACGTCGGTCTGAAACGCGGTTCCCCCGGGCAGCACGTGCTCGTCCGCAGTGGCCACGTGCGTGTGCGTACCGATCACGGCCGAAACGCGCCCGTCCAAATACCAACCCATGGAAATCTTTTCGCTCGTAGTTTCCGCGTGAATGTCCACAAAGATCACGCGGACGTCCGATGGGATGCGGGCAAGCTCCCGATCGGCTGCCCGGAAGGGGCAATCATTTGAGGCCATGAACACGCGTCCCTGCAAGTCCAGCACGGCATAAGGCACACCATTGCGCGCCTCGCCCACATAGAGCCCGCTGCCGGGATTGACATCCGGGAAATTCGCCGGACGCAACAGCCGGGGATGCTGCGGGATATATTCCAGGATTTCCTTGCGGTCCCAGATGTGATTTCCGCCG
This sequence comes from Terriglobia bacterium, assembly GCA_963779275.1. GTDB lineage: Bacteria > Acidobacteriota > Terriglobia > Acidiferrales > UBA7541 > Palsa-360. The sequence continues at coordinate 426,215 of CAVZXL010000005.1, read as the reverse complement.
GTAATCACCTCAACCCCGGCAGAAAAGATCTGTTCGGCAAGCCGGGGCGTGATGCCGAAGCCGGAAGCCGAATTTTCTCCGTTGGCGATCACCAGGTCGATTTGCCGAGCCTGGACGATGTCCGCCAGCCGGTCGGCGACAATGTCCCGCCCGAGCGATCCCACGATGTCGCCGATAAATAGAATTTTCATAGGTTTATTTCGCCGGGCTGCGGGCCCTTGCGATATGGGCAATCACAAAAAATGGAGAGGTCCACTTCGCCGTGTGGAGCTAGATCCTGAACCTCCTGTATAAGGTGGGAACCCTGCGCCGGCCTTTAGGCTTTCCCGCCGTGGACCGAAGTCCACCGCGGGCCATGCACACCAGCCGTCTGACACGGGCTCCCGGAGATCCAGTATTGGTTCAAAAGATCTTCGCGCCAAGCACCTGCGTTGCAGGCCAACTCCAAGGTTTCATTCTAGCAAATTCGCCAGATGGGCGCTGTCGAGCCGCTAGCGAATGGTTCCGGACTGCAACACGCCTTTGCGCACACAAAGTATCGTTGCGAATTCCGGCAATAGGACCTCAATTGAATCCTGCCTAGAAGTGAAAGCCCAACTCGGCCGTCAGCGTGCGCGGCGTGACGAAATGGGTTCCACTAAAAGTGGACAGGAAATTATAAAGGGCAACTTTGTTGGCCAGGTTGACCACGGTAAACCGGGCACTCCATTTGTAACGGTCGCCGTGGAACAGGTTGTCGTCCCCGAAGGCCAGATCGAACAGGTTTCGCGGAGCAATGCGCGGGGGATTGTGGTCGTCGTCCTCCGTGCCGGGCGCCGGGATCACCACGCGCGTGGAGCCGAACTGAGCCGCCGGGCAGGAAGCGAATGCCGCGGCCAGAGTTGCGGCAACACCGTTGCACGTGAGGCCCGCCTGCGCCTGCTGATCCGGAGATAGGGCGCTTAGATTTACGTAGGGAACTCCGGCGACGCGGAAGGAAATCGGACCGCAGCTGCTGTTCGGGTCGGTATCGTTGAAGCAGGGCACGGCGCCGGCGACAAGGCCGTTGTCGTACCGCCAGTTGAAGCCGATCCAGGGCAAGTTGGGCCGCGGCTGATACTGGATGTGCGTAGTCTGCTGAAATTTTTGATCATGGTCGATGCGGAACGCGCCCACGGTCGTCAAGTCCGTGCCCAGACCGCCGACTTGCGGATTGAAGAAGCGCGCCGCGACGTTGCTGGCGGTAAAGAATGCCGAGATGCCGTGATAATCCGGAAAACTCACGCGGAATGAGGGCCCGTTGATCTTGGATCTTTGCCACGCAATCGGGTAGGTGATCGGCGTGTTGAAGAGCACGCTGAAATCGTACGCATTATGCGTGTACTTCCACATGTAGTCGGCATCGATCACCAGGTGCTTGCCGAAGGCCTGCTCGAAACCCGCGTGGAAATCGTTGCGCTGACCGGGGGGCACGGGGCCGGGCGTGCCGAGAACGCTGGCAAAGACACCCTGCGCATCGCCTGCGCTGGCCACGACCAGATTTTCGTTGAAGGGAGTCTCCAGAAGGCGGGCATAGGAGACACGCAGAACCGTATTCGTCGGCTTCACGTTGTAGGAGATGCCGGCGCGAGGCTCGGTCTGCGTAGCGCTCGAAATGCCGCGGTAGAGGTCTTCGCGCACGCCAAGATTGAAGGACCAATTTCCTTTCGTAATTGTATCCTGAAGGAAGAAACCAATTTCCTTGATGTCCGTATGGCCGTGAAAATGGAACAAGGTTCCGGCTTGCGTCAGGTCGTACGGGCATGCGGGGTTGGCTGAATTCGGGCAGGTGCCGGGACCGAAGAAGGCCGGGTCGACGATACCGATCGCGTCGTTCTCGGTAAGGAACGTGTGCTGAAACGTGACGCCGGCCTTAAGATTGTGCGCGCCCTTTACGTAAGAAATGTCGGCGTGAACACCGGCGTTGGTGAGAGTCCGATTTTCGCCGGCGGTCGAGCTTTGCAGGAAAGTGCTGAAATCCGAGAATGGGTCGGCGCTCGGATAGTAATTGTACTGGTCGCGCCTCACGAAGCCGCCGACCGTCAATACGGCAGTGGTGCCGAACAGGTGCGTATAGGTCGGCGCAATGTTGAAGGTTTTGATTTGCGACCGCTGATCCGAGGGACTGAGAGGCGCGCCGGTAACGGGATTGACTGAGACGGTGCCTGCAAGATTGCACGTATCCGTCGGATTGCAGGGATGAAACTGCGCGTCGTAGGAATTCGGCGTCTGGAACCAGGAACGGGTGAAGCCGAAGTTAAAGTGCAGGGAATCCGCCTGGTTCGGCTGAATATCGAAGCGGTCAAAACCGTTTTCTTCATTCCCTTTATCGTGGAACGCCTGGAATTCAGGCGGGTCGAGGAAGCGCGAAGTGTTCAGCCCGCTTAGCGAAACAAAATTTCCCCACTTCGCGCCTCCAATGGCGAGGTTCGCGCTGGTATCCACCGAGCCAAAAGTGCCGTACGACGAAGTTACGCTGCCGGTGGGCTTAGTTTCCCCAACGCCGGAGCGCGTGGTGACCTTGATGATCAAGCTGGTTTTGTCCCCGAACTCCGCGGGCGGCGCGCCGGAGATGACTTCCATGGACTGGATCGAATCCACCGGGATCTGGTTGGAGAAAACCTTGCTCTGCTGGTCCGTGATGGGCTGGCCGTCCACGGAAAACGAATTTTCCGCATGATCGCCCAACCCGTGGAACAGCCCGTTGGAATCGGCCACGACGCCAGGCGAGGCAAGCGTCACAAGGGAGCTGACGGAGGAAGATTGGCTCTCCAGCGGCAGCTTATCGAACAGATCGCGGTCCATGTCGGTGTGAGGGGTCGGCTCGGTTTCCACCAGGTCCGCGCCGCTGGCTTCCACGGTGATGTTTTCCGTCGAGGTGCTCAGTTTCAGGCTTATGTCCAGCGACACGGGAACCACCGAGCGCACTTCCACGTCCTGAGAAAACTGCGCGAATCCTTTTGCCGTTACAGACAGGTGATACGGATTGAACGGGATATTGGTAAACCGAAAATCTCCGACTGCGCCGGTCGCGGTTTCGCGGGAATAGCCGCTAACCGGATCCGAGATATCAACCGTGGCATTGGCCAAAACGCCGCCGGAAGGATCCTTCACCACGCCGCTGACTGTCCCGGACGATTGCGCCCAGCCGGATGGTGCGCACAAAATCAGAATCAAGCCGAATGCTAGCATTGCAAATCTGCGGAAAGTCATTTCATTTTCTCCTCTGCCCCCGAGGGGAACGTGTTGGCACTACGAGAGGCTGGCCGCCCAAATGGAAATGGACGTGTGCGCTGCTCTCTCTCCAGGTATGAGAGCAGCGCAACAGCTGTTGAATCAGGGAGAAATCTATTTGTTTATGCGACCGGGGGAGCGCGCGGAGGCGTTTCAGAAAGGACAGGGGCCGCGACTGGACTCGCATCCGGCGGCAAAGGCAGGGAACCAACCGGCTCGAGCAAAGAAATGTTTTGAGCGATCTCCGGTTCCGGAGCAGGCGCCTGGTGGGTCAGGTGGCAGTAGGGACATTGCGTGTCGTCCGCGGCAGAGTGGCAATCCCAGTCGCTTACAACCGTCGTCGAGAATGCCAGCAGAGCGAGGGCGGCAAAAGTAACGGCCAATACACGAATTGTCTTACGCATGTTCATGCGAGCAACGCGGAACCCATCAAAAAACCGAGTTAATCGTACAGCAACCTTCAGAACCTGTAGATACAGTGTGTTTGCTCTATTACACCTGCAATACGTCGCCATCCTTCGCCACCATTTCGTATAGGACGGGATTGACGAAGAATCCCAGGAATAGCCGCGAAATCAATCCCGCGACGACTACGATGGCGAACGGTTTTTGCGTGTCCGAGCCGATTCCGGTGGAAAGCGCGGCCGGGAGCAGGCCGAGGCAGGCCACCAGGGCGGTCATCATGATCGGGCGCAATCGCAACAAGGACGCCTCGCGCGTCGCCGAGCGAATATCGTGATTCTCGATCCGCAATTTGTTGATGTAGGACACCAGAATGACGGCGGTTTCCACCGACACGCCCATCAAAGCCAGCATGCCCAAGACGGAGCTTACGCTGAATGTGGTGTGGGTCAGTTTCAAGGCGAGCAAGGCGCCCACCGGTTGGGTCAAGGCGACTCCGATCATCACGATTACCGGGAATTTGAAATTTCCGTAGAGCGCGAACAGAATCATGAAAATCAGCAGAATCGCGAGAGGCCCGATGATCGTGAACTGCGCGCGCGCGGCCACGTACTCGCTGTACTCGCCGCCCCAATCGAGCGTGTAGCCCAGCGGCAGCGCCACCGACTTGCGCACCGCTGCCTGCGCTTCGTCAATCGCCCGCGTCATGTCGCGCCCTTCGATGCTGAATTGCACGCCGATGTAACGGGAATTATTTTCGCGATAAATGAATGAAGCGCCGTTTCCCTGATGAATCGTGGCAAGTTCGGAGATCGGCACTTGCTGGCCGGACGGCGTGGGTACCAGGAGATTGCCGATTTCCCGCGTGCTGGACCGGTATTCGGGTTTCATGCGCACGACCAAGTCGAACAGGCGTTCTCCCTGAATTACCTGCGTGGCCGCCTGGCCGCCGACGCCCGCTTCGATGACGCCCTCGACATCGGAAACATTGATGCCGTAGCGCGCGATTTTTTCGCGGTCCACGTCGATTTGCACGCTGGGCTGGCCCAACTCGCGCACCACGGTCAACTCGGTGAAGCCTGGCACTTGCGAAAGAACGCGCTTGATTTCGACCGCTTTGTCCTCGAGTACCTGTAAGTCCTGGCCATAGATTTTCACGGCCAGAGCGCTCTTGAGCCCCGTCAACGCCTCGTCCACGGCGTCCTCGGCGGGTTGCGTGAAGTTGAAAATGACGCCGGGATAGGCGTCGAGCTTCTTCTGCAGGTCCGCGGTCAGCTCCGCTTTGTTGTGAATCGAGCCCTGGGACCACGCGCTGTCCTTGTACGGCCTTAACCCCACGTAGAATTCACAATTGAAAAATCCGGTGGGGTCGGTGCCGTCGTCCGGGCGCCCAAGTTCCGATCCGACTTGCGTCACCATCGGATAAGCCATCAGGATATTGCGTACCTGGGGCGCGAACTTCGCGGACTCCTCGTACGAAATTGTGTACGGCATGGTGGCGCGTACCCACAGTGCGCCCTCATCCAGGTGCGGCATGAACTCACCGCCGATGTAGGGCACCAGAAGCAGCGAGGCGCCAAAAATGAGCGTCGCGGCGATCATCGTTGTTTTCGGATGGTCCAGGCACCAATCCAGCTGACCGGCGTACACACGCTTCACCCATTCGTATGGGCGATTCACGATTTCTTTGACGCCGTTCTTAAACCAGTAGGAGGCGAGCACGGGAACCAGGGTGAGCGTGAACAGCAAGGAACCCAGCAGGGCATACGCCATCGTCTCGGCCATGGGCAGGAACAATTTTCCGGAGGGGCCGGTCAGCGCATAGATCGGGAGATATCCGGCCAGGATCACGGCGACAGAATAGAAAATGGGCCGGTCGACGTCGCGCGCCGCCGCCGTGATGACCTCATGCAGGTTGTACTCTTGCCCGTGGCGCTCGGTGAGTTCCCGGAAGATGTTTTCCATCATCACGACGGTGCCGTCGATGATGATCCCGAAATCGATCGCGCCGATGGAGAGCAGGTTGGCGGGGACGCCGCGGCCGTGCAGCAGAATGAATGCGAAGAGCAGGCTGAGCGGAATGGTCAGGGCGACGATAATCGCGGCGCGAAGGCTGACCAGGAAAAAGATCAGCACGATCAGAACCAGCGTCATGCCCACAAGCATGTTGTGTTCGACGGTGTCGATCGTGAGCCGCACCAGGTCGCTGCGGTCGTAATAGGGCCGGACTTTCACGTCTGGCGGCAGGATGCCGTGGTTCAGCTGCTCCGTCTTCTTTTCCACTCCGACCAAAACGTTTTGCGTTTGCTCTCCGCGGAGCATGAGGATCACGCCTTCGACGGCGTCGTCATTTTTCTGGAATCCGAATTCTCCCAGGCGCGGCGCGCTTCCGATGGTTACTTCGCCGATGTCGCGGATGCGCACGGGGACGCCGTTGTTGTTTCCGACGACGATGTTTCCAATGTCCTCCGTCTTGGTGACCAGGCCCAGCCCGCGCACGTAGAAGAACTGCGAGCCTTGCGAATAAAATCCGCCGCCCGCGTTGGCGTTGTTCGCGGTCAAAGCCGCCAGCACCTGCGGCAGGGTGACGTGATAGCTGTAAATCTTTGCGGGATCGAGCAGCACCTGATATTGCATGGTCGTGCCGCCGAATCCGGAATCGTCGGCCACGCCCGGCACGGATTTGTAGGCCCGCTCGACGACCCAATCCTCGATCGTCTTCAGTTCCTGCGGGCTGCGATCCGGGCTTTCGAGGACGTAGCGATAGACCAGTCCCGACGGGCTGAACAGCGGCGACATTCCCGGCGTCACGCCCGAGGGCAATTGCACGTCCCGCCAGCCGTTCGAACACAACTTGACGCGCAAAGTAGTCGTCCGTGCTTTCCTGGAACGTCATCCGGACGTCGGAAAGTCCGTAGAGCGAAATCGAACGCACCACTTCCAGGTGCGGCACGCCGTTCATTTCTACTTCAATCGGCAGGGTGACCAGTCGCTCGATTTCCTCGGCGGCGTGGCCGGGCCACTGGGTGATTATCTCCACCATCGGCGGGGAAAGGTCCGGATAGGCGTCCACCGGCATGCGCTGGAAGGAAAGCGCGCCGGCAATGACCACAAACAGGACCAGCATCAGAACCAGGAAACGCTGGCGGAGAGCGAATTGGACGAAATGATGGATCATGTTTTCTTTTGCCCCCGGCTCAACGTTGCAGCGAATTCTGAAATTGCAGGAACAGGCTGCCGTCTCCGACAATTTTGTCGCCCGCCTGCAGGCCGCTCAGAATCTGAGTTTTTCCCGTTTGGCTTTCGCCGACGCTGACCATGCGCCGTGCGAACTGCGCGTTGCCTGTTTCCAGGTACACGTAGGGCATGTTTTGATCGTCGCGCAGCACGGCGGCGTCGGGAACCAGCAGCGCGTTGGGCACCACGCCGGCGCGAACTTCCGCGGTCACGTACATGTCTTTCCTGAGGCGCTCACCCGGATTGGAGGCCTCGATGCGCGCCTGCAGGGTTCTGGTGGTGGGATCGAGCGATGGGGCGACGTACTGAATCTTGCCGCGCACCACGCCCGGAAAGGTTTCGTTTTCGATGGTCACGTCTTCGCCGACATGCACATAAGCGATGTCATTCTGGTAGACATTGACCAGCACCCACACGCTGCTCATGTCCGAAATCGTGAAGCACTGCGTCCCGCCGGCCTGGAGCAATTGCCCCGCCGAGCAGAGCCGTTCCACCACTTCTCCCGCCACCGGCGCCGCCAGCGGCAATTCCGCGGAAGGAGCAGCGGTCAGGATGCTTTCGGGATTTGCAATGCCCAGAACGCGAATGGCCTGCTCGCTGGATTGCAAATCGGCCTCGGCCTGCGTGCGGTTGGATTCGGCCTGATCGACCTCCGCCTGCGCGATGGCTTTGTGCGCCAGCAAGTCCTGCGCGCGCTTGAAAGATTTGTCGGAAAGCTGGAAGGCGTCCCGCGCCTTGATGTAGGCGGAGCGCATTTGCGAGTAGTCGGGGCTGGCGACGTACAGCAAAGGCTGGCCTTTGGTCACGTGCTCGCCGGGCGCGGCCACGATGCGGCTCACCGGCCCGCCCACTTGGGTGATCACCGGAGTGGTCAGGAAACTGTTGTAGGCCACCGCGCCGGAGAGGCGCAGCGTGCGCACCATCGGCGCCGCAGCGACGGTGAAGACCTGGATGTGCGCCATCTGATCGGCCGGTAGCGTGAATAGTTCCGCTTTGCTCGCTGCGCTCTCGGTGGTGGAGAACGACGTCATCTTGCTCGCCTGTTCCCCCGCGCCGCCGCAACCGGCGAGCGCCAACGTGGCGGCCAGCGCCCCAAAGCAACTCACACGGCGCCGGTGCAGCCGGGCCTGAGTTCCGGTCCACAATTTATTTTTCATGTTCATGGCAAACTCCTGGTGCCCACGGCCTGGCGCAATTGCTCGAGCGATGACATGTACTGTGCAAGGGCTTGCCGGTAGGCAAGCTCGGTAGAGCGGTAACTGCGTTCGGCGTCCAGAAAATCGAGCAGGCTGGCGGCGCCGCGCTGGTAGGCGTAAAGGCTGATGTCGCGCGAATCCTCGGCCTGCTTCAGATAGCCGCCCTTGAAAAGCTGCACGACTTCATCGCTGGTGCGAACGGATTCATACGAATTGGCGACGTCGGTGAGCGCGATGGAGGATTGTTCGCTGGAAAGCTCCTGCGATTGCGCGATGGCATAGCGGGTCCGTGCGATTTCGCCCTGGTTGCGGTCAAAAATGGGAATGGGCATGTTGAAGAAGAGCGAGCCGGTATTGACGCCGCCGAGATGGTTGTAGGTGAACGTCACGCCCAGATCCTGCTTGCCATTGGCTTTGGCCAGTGCGAACTGGCTTTGCGCCGCCTGCACGCCGAGCACTGCGGCGCGAAGGTCGGGCCGCGTGCGCAGCGCCAGCGCCTTCAAATCGTCCAGATTCAGATGCAGGTTTTCATAAGCGAGGTCGCCGTCGACTGCGTAAACTTCCGGAATGGCGTCGAATCCGATGAGTTGCCGCAGGCTCGCCAGCGCCTGCACCTGGGCCAGCTTGGCGGACGAAAGATCCATCTGGAATTGCAGGAGCTGCAATTTGATCTTCAGCAGGTCGCCTTCGCTCAGGGCTCCGGCCTGGAACGACGACTGGCTGATGTCCACGGTCTGCTGGAAACCGGTCAAGTCCTGCTGCGCCAATTCGAGATTGGCCTTAGCGAGCAGCGCGGCGATGAATTGCTGGGCGACATTGGCGGTCAACGCGCGCTCGTCGTCCGTCACCGTCGCGGTGGTGACCGAGGTTTGGTCGCGCGCGGCCTCCAGGCGCCGCTGGCGTTTCTTGCCGCGTTCGATCAGGTAGGAAAATCCCAGGTCGAAGACCGCGTTCGTATCCACGTAATCGTGCGTGAATGCGCTGGGCGAGAAGAACGGCAAATACTGTTCGTCAATGAGGCCCACGGGATTGGGCCGCAGATTGGCCGTGATCTCCTGCGCCTGATTCTGCAGGATCAGCGTGCGCGCCGCCTGCAGCGAGTGATTGTGCTTGAGCGCAAGATCGATTGCCTGATCGAGCGTGACGTGCGTGGCAAGTGCCGGAGCTTGAGGCGATGACTGAGCTGGAGCCTGGGCCTTCGCCCGGAATGGCGCGAACAGCGCCAGAACGCCGATTGCCACGAAGGGCCAAAATTTTTGCGCCCTGTACTTCGTATCCATGATTTCTCTCCTGCTCGGATTCGGGCTCCGCTGGCCCGTCCTGAATTCAGACGGGGAGCCGTCCAGAATCAGGAATGGTCGAGGCCTTTGAGGAACGATCCCGAAGAATGCAGAGCGTCGAGACGCCACAAGGGACCGGATAGACTGGGTTTCAAATTGGCCGGCGCAAATGGCAGCCGGCGCTCAAGCGGGTAAATTACGCAGCAGGGGGTGCGCGGGGAGAGGTATTCGATGTTACCAGTGATGCAAACAGCGTCGAATCTTCCGGCAGCGGCAGCGAATCAATCGGATTCAGCACGGCCGTGCATTGACTATTTTCCGTTTGCCCGGCCGCCTGATGGCTCAGGTGGCAGTACGGGCAGCGGGCGTCGTTCGTGGAATCGTGGTGATTCCAGTCGCTGACCACTCCGGTGGAAAAGGCCACCAGCGCGACCAGCGCCAGACAAACACCGAAAATGCGAATCGCTTTTGGCACAGGTTGTTCCATGATTCCAGACGAGGGCCGGATAACCCTTGGAATCATAACTGGATGTGAGACGCGCGTAAAGCGTTGCCCGTTGCATTGGGCCGAAAAGTAACGGTGTTACGCGGTTTGCTTCAGGGCGCGTTCGAGGATGGTCAGGCACTGCTGGGCGCGCTCGCGCAGGGCGTCGTCGCGGTGGCCGGTATCGTTTTCGCGGGTATGGAGTTCGTCAGCCAGGGCCATGGCCGCCAGGACCGCCACGCGCACCGAGTCCACCGTTTGCGTGGCCGCGGCAACGGCGCGCATCTTTTCGTCCACGTAACGCGCCAGTTTCTGGACGTAGGCCTCGTCCACATCTCCGCTCAACGTATAGCTCTGGCCGTAAATCTCCACCTTCACGCGGTTCGACATGAAATACGCTCCCGGCTGGACCGGTTCTGTCGGGCTCCAGTGGGAACCCGCACCCGCCTATTCTGCGATTTTCCGAAGTGCGAGGCAAGGGCTAGCATGCACGAAACTCGGTGCGGTAAAAGTAGGGGCACGGCATTGCCGTGCCCCTACGGTGTGAACGCGGCTACGCGCGAAGAGTAGCGCCGAGTTTCTGTTCCAGGGCCGCAAGAATTCGCGAGGAAAAATTGGTCAATTGCGCTTCGGTGAGCGTGGCCTGGCGGCTCTCGAACGTCACGCGCACCAGCAGGGAGAATTTTCCCGAGGGCAGGTTCTTGCCGCGAAACACGTCCACCGCGTCGATCGCGGAAACTTCCGCGATTTCCAGGGAGCGGATGGCGTGGGCGACGGCCGAAAACGGCGTGCCATCGGCAAGCACGAGGGAAAAATCGCGCTCGACCGCCGGAAAACGCGACAGCGGTTTGTAACGCAACGCCGCGCGCGCCGCTTTGTAGCCCGCGCACAACGGCGCAAGTTCCAACTCCGCGATGTAGGCGTCCTGCCGCAGCTTGAAGCGATCGGAAACGCGCCGCGACACTTGCCCGGCAATTCCCGCCGCGCGCGTGGCCGCGCCCTCTTCCTGCAGCAGGATCATGCCTGCGTGGGCCGGATGCAGCCAATCGGGGCCGCCGGTCTTCCACAAAAATCCGCCGGCGAGGCGCCCGATTTGGTCGAGATCGCCTTTCAGATCGGCGAAGCCGAATGCGCGCTCGCCGTCGGCGACGTTTTTTTCGCGCGCCAGACCCGTCGCGCCGAGCGTCAGCACGCGGGTTTCGACCGGTTCGGAACCGTTCCAGCCGTAGGTCTTGCCAAATTCAAATAAGCGAACGTTGCGCTGCCCGTGATTTAGATTCCATTCGAGGGTTGCGGCCATGGTCACCGCGCCGGTCGAGCGCATCACCGACGCATCCTCGGCCAGCGGGTTCGCAATGCGCGCGGGCGCGGCATTTTCGGCGCGAAACAACGCGTCGGTTGCTTCTTCGACGATCGGAATGGTAATGATTTCCTGATATCCCAGGCCGATCAGCCGTTCGCGCAAACGATCCTCAGCTTCGGCGTATTCCAGGCGCGCCGCGGGGAGCTTTGCCGCGGGCAGGCGCGCGGGAAATTTTTCGATCCCATAGAGACGCGCGACTTCCTCGATCAGGTCGATTTCGCGCGTCACGTCTCCGCGCCAGGACGGCCGGCGGCACGTCCACGCGGCCTGCAGCGATTCAGCGGTATCCTGTGTCGCGTCCGCCCGCACGGGAGCGAAGCCCAACGCGGAGAGAATGGCCTCGATTTCCGAGTCGGGAACGTCCGCGCCCATCACGCGCAGCAATTCCTTGCGCGTCAACTCAATCTCCGGCGCCGGCGTGCGCGCCGGATAGACGTCGACGGCGCCGGCCAGAAGTTCGGCGCCCGTCAATTTTTGAATCAACTCGGCGCAGCGCCGAGATGCCCGATCCGCCCATTCCAGGTCGGCGCCACGCTCAAAACGCATGGAGGCTTCCGTGCGCAAGCCCAGGATCTTCGACGTGCGACGAATCGAAATGGGATCGAACCACGCGGATTCCAGTAGGATCGTGCGCGTGGCCGAGCGAATTTCCGAGTCGGCGCCGCCCATCACTCCGGCGATGGCCACGGCGCGCGAGGCGTCCGCAATCACGCACATCTCCGCGGTCAATGCGCGCTCGATTCCATCCAGCGTGCGCATTTTTTCTCCGGCGCGCGCGCGCCGCACCACGATGCGGCCCTCGTTCAGCAAATCCAGGTCGAAGGCGTGCATTGGATGTCCCAGTTCGAGCATCACGTAGTTAGTTGCGTCCACGATGTTGTTGATCGACGCCTGGCCCAGCGATTCCAGGCGCTCGCGCAGCCAGATGGGCGATGGACCCACCTTCACGCCCCGCAGCACGCGCGCCGTATAGCGGCCGCACAGTTCGGGAGATTCGATATCGACGCGGGTCACCGAAGAAGCGGGCTCGGCCAGTTCGCGAGGGTACGCTGCCACAGTTTCCAGCGGAAGCCGGTACAAGGCCGCGGCTTCGCGCGCGATGCCGTAGTGGCCCAGGCAATCCGCGCGGTTCGAGGTCAGCTCGGCGTCGAGCATCGGGCCCGCGGGAGTGTCCTCCAGCGCTTCGATGGCCGTGCCGGAAAGAGAGAGCCGCGCGCGCAGCGCTTCCGGCGTCGCTTCCAGCGCGACGAATTCTTTGAGCCAGTTGTAGAGAACTTTCATCGTTGATCGCAACCGTCCAAGCTTTTCGCGTCCCATGCGCGGGCATGCCGATCATGGGTGCGAAAAGGTTTGTGGGTCACGGCTTCAGACGTGACATTAAGCCTCTAAGGAAAGCGGCTTTAGCCGCTGGCTATCCGCAACAAAGAGCCAGGGGCTAAAGCCCATTCTCTTCCGTCAACATGTCGGAACTAAAGCTCCGACCCACAAACCGTTATGCAAACTGCCGCAAGAACCGCACATCGTTCTGGTAATACAGCTGCAAATCGTTGACGTTGTATTTGAGTTGCGTCAGCCGCTCGACGCCCAGGCCGAAGGCGAAACCCGAGAGACGCTTCGCGTCGTAATTCACAAAGCCGTAGACCGCTGGATCGACCATGCCCGCGCCGAACAGCTCGATCCATCCCGATTGCTTGCAGACATTGCAGCCCTTGCCGCCGCAAAATACGCAGGTGGCGTCCACTTCCACGGAAGGCTCGGTGAAGGGAAAATAGCTCGGGCGCAGGCGCGTTTTCACTTTGGGGCCGAGAAATTCGCGCACGAAATATTCGACCGTGCCGGCAAAATCGCAAAAAGTGATGTCGGTATCGACGGCCAGGCCTTCGATCTGGTGAAAAATAAAGCCATGGGTGGCGTCGGGATTGTCGCGGCGATAGACCTTGCCGGGCACAATGATGCGCACCGGGGGCTGCTGCTTTTCCATGGTGCGGACCTGCATGGGCGAAGTGTGCGTGCGCAGAAGCAGCGGCGCGGCGCCGGGCGGCGTGGACATGTAGAAGGTGTCCATGTTGTCACGCGCCGGATGATGTTCGGGAATATTGAGCGCCTCGAAGTTGTAGTAGGGAGTTTCCATCTCCGGCCCGGCGACCACGGAGTATCCGAGTGAGAGGAAAATTTTTTCAATTTCCTCGAAGGTTTGCCGCAGCGGATGACGTGTGCCGAGCGCGCGGAGTACGCCGGGAAGCGACAGGTCCTCGCGTTCCCGCTCGAGAGACGCCTGATCGGCCGCCGCTTCGATTGCCAGGCGCCGCGTTTCCAGCGCCGCCTCGACGTACGCCTTCAGTTCGTTGAGCGCCTGCCCGACCGCGCGCTTCAGGTCCGGCTTCGCCGGCTTCAGCCACGTGTCGGCCACTTGCGCCAGCACGCCGGACTTTCGTCCAGCCCAGGCATCGCGCAGGGATTTCCAGGAGTTTTCGTCGTTTGCGCCGGCGGCGTCCCGGTCAAACTGTGCGCGCAGTTCCGCGAAGCGTTGCGGCACCTGGCCGGGGGCCAGGTCGCCGAGCTGCTTCAACGATTGTCCTGAAGAAGGGGAATTCTGGTCCATTGCGCAGTAAATACTCCGTGCAATGCCGGAAACGGCATTGCTGTAGCCCGGGTCTTTAGACCCGGGGTATTCATTGCGGCATCAAAAGACCCCGCCTCTGAAGAGGCGGGCTACAAAAGCCAAACGCAGCTACGCCTTGGTTTTCGCCGTTGCCAGCGACGCCTTGGCCTGCTCGGCCAGCTGCGTGAACGCGGGGGCATCCTTCACGGCGATGTCGGACAGCATTTTGCGGTCGATCTCGACGCCCGCGGCCTTCAGGCCGTGCATCAAGGTGCTGTAGGACATTCCGGCATTGCGTGCGGCCGCGCCGATGCGCTGGATCCACAGCTTGCGGAACTGGCGTTTGCGCACGCGGCGGTCGCGGAAGGAAAAGCGCTCCGCGCGATTCACCGCTTCCTGAGCGGATTGATAGAGCTTGGACTTTGTGAGGAAAAAACCCTTTGTGCGGCGCAAAATCTTTTTGCGGCGCGCGCGGCGTTTTGTTCCGCGTTTAACTCGAGCCATGGTATTTCTCTCCTGTGCGGAGGCGCAAAGCCATCCGAAACATCGCGAGGAACCCCGCGCAGGGGTACCCGTCGCGATCGGAAAGCGAAAGCGTCTCCACGGCGTGTTTAGAAGCTCAACGCGGCGTCCCCATTTTGGGCGAACGTTGCGTGAGCATTGGTCCAGCCTAGTTTATTGATTACGGCCGAACCGCTGGCCGACAGGCCCACCGTGGCGGGTTGCGCTCTGCCTGGCACAGCAAAGAGCCAGGGGCTAAAGCCCCCTTATTTCCGAAACTTTATGTCAGGGCCAAAGCCTTGACCCACAACCCTTCAACCAGGGCCCCTGAACTACAACCAATGAACAATCATTACATTGAACACTGGCGAATACTGCCGGGGCCATACTACCCGTACGGCAACATCTTGTGGACGTTTTTCGCGTCCGCGGCGTGAACCTGGCCCATCTTTTTCAGCCGGCGCATACGGTTGGCTTTCTTGGTGCCCAGCAGGTGCCGCTTTCCGGAATGCATGCGCATGATTTTTCCGGTGGACGTGATCTTGAAGCGTTTGGCGGCTCCGCGGTGCGTCTTCAACTTGAGCTTTTTTACCTTTTTTGCCACGAATCGTTTCCTCTCTCGAATTCTTTTCCTGATATCAGGCTTGCCCGCCCGCCGGGGCGCCACCCTGCTTGCCGGGAGCGCCGCCGCCGCGCTTGGGCGCCAGAAGCGCCATCATGATGTTGGCTTCCATACGCGGCCCGATTTCGACCAGCGCATGCTCGGCGATTTCCTGCAGCAACCGGTTCATCTTTGCGCGGCCCACTTCCTGGTGCGCCATTTCGCGGCCGCGATGGAAGATCATGGCCTTGACTTTGTGGCCTTCACCAAGAAACTTAATGATCTGGTTCTTGCGAACCTGATAGTCGTGTTCCGCGGTGGCCGGCCGGAACTTTACTTCCTTGAGCTGCGAACCCTTCTGATGCTTTCGCTGCTCGTGCAATTTCTTGTTGGTCTGGTAGAGGTATTTGCCGTAATCGGTGATCTTGCAAACCGGAGGGTCGGCGGTCGGCGAGATCTCCACCAGGTCCAGACCCTTCTCGCGGGCAAGCTTGATCGCCTCAAACGGCGGCATCACACCCAATTGTCCGCCGTCTTCATCCACCACACGAATTTCACGCGCCCGGATGCGATCGTTCACGCGAATCCGGTCGGCCTGCCGAAAACTCCGTTCAGCGATAAACCCACCTCCAAAAATAACGTCCCGCCGGAAAACCAGCCGGCGACGCGAACCGCTTCTCCACCCCATCCGCGGATAGCTAGACGCGCTAAAAAGAGGACGGGTTACATAGTATAGCACGAGGAGATTGCCAGGGAATAGCGAAGCGTTAGTAGGACAGGCAAGAGTGCCTGTCCTACTAAAACCGACCTCCCACCGCGTTGCGGGGAACGAACGGGCACGGCAAGTGTTTCTCTACCAAGGTCGCCGGGCATGGTCTAATTTGATCGCGACCCTCGCGCCATGTCCACAACTGCGCCGAAATTGGAATCTTACCCATCACCGGCCATCAGCACCGCTGCAAGTCGCCGCGCGCTGGTGATTTCGCTGCTGGTCTTCCTGGCGTTCTTGTATTTTCTGCTTTCCACCGGCCGCGTGCGCACGATGGACGAAGTCTCGGCGGATTTCCAGGTGGAAAGCCTCGCGCGGCACGGCACCACGGCGATCCCTCAGGCCGTCAGTGCAAACATGTTTTACGGGACATTCGACCGGTTCGGGCGTCCCCAATCGCCATATCCTCCGGGGCAGGCCGTGGCCCTGCTGCCTTGGTACGCCGCGGGACAATTCGTGGCGCGGCATCTGCCGGGAGTGGCGGCTGGGGCGCGCGACGTCGTGAGCGACTTCTTTTTGACCGGAGAAAGCGCCTTGTTTTCGGCGCTGGCCGTGGCCCTGGCGCTCTCTATTTTTCTGCGGTTTGGGATCGCGGCGAAGACTGCTCTTGCGGCGGCGGCCATATTGGCTCTGGCCACGCCGATTGTCGCTTATTCGGGGTGGCTTTTCTCGGAACCACTGGCGGCGGCGCTGCTGCTTGGCGCTGCTGCTGTATTGTTTTTGGAAGCTCCGGAAACACCGATTCCCCTGTGGCGTGCGCTGGCCGCGGGTTTGCTGCTCGGGGCGGCCGTGTGGGTCAGGCCGACACATGTCATCGCCGTGCCAGTGTTTCTCGCGGCTGTACTGGCGCGCGACAAGAAAAAACAATGGAGCGCTGCGACCACGATCGTCGTGGCCGCCGGAATCGGCGTTGCCCTCTTGCTATGGCGCAACGCGTATCTGCACGGCAGCGCGTTCGAGTTTGGTTATCCCGTGGCGGCCGAAGGCGGAAAGGCCCTGAATACGTTCGAGACGCCGCTCTACACGGGCCTGCTGGGATTTTTGCTCTCCCCGGGAAAATCGATTTTTCTTTTTTCGCCACCGATTCTGCTGGCCATGATGGGCCTGCCGCGCCTCTGGCGCTGTGATCGCGGGCTTGCGGTGGTCGCCGCGGCGACGCCCGTTGTGTATTTGCTTTTCTTTGCGACGTACACGCAATGGGAGGGCGGATATTCCTACGGGCCGCGATATCTGGTACCCGCGCTGGCGCTGCTGGGGCTCGGCATCGGCCCGGCCCTCGATGGCGCATCCCGCAACGTACGGCGCCTCGCGATCGGCGTTTTCTCGATCGGATTCATTGTGCAGGTCCTGGGCATGGCGACCAGTTTTCTGGAAGCCGACGTGGCTGGGGGCTACTACGACTCGCAATACATCTACCGGATGGGTTTTTCACCGCTGGACTTACACGGGCATCTGCTGCTGCATTACGCCGCCACATCCATGCCCGCGCCGATCGGGCAGGGATTCGACAAGTGGTGGGTGTTTCTATCCAAAGCCGGAGTTTCGGCGGGCGCGCTGTGGATTATTGCAGGAACGCTGCTGGCAGGTGCCGCGATTTCCGGGTGGGGTGTGTGGTGCGCGTATCGGAAGGTGGAAGTGGCACAGGCTTGAGCCTGTGCGATTTAGATTTCATTCCTGCATGATTTAAACCACACAGGCTGCAGCCTGTGCCACCGGCGTTCAAATCGCGCGCGTATCTACCTGCTTGCGCAAATCGGAGAGAAATTCCTCGAGTGGGCGAGGGCCCAGGTCGCCCTTGCTCTGGTGCCTCACCGAAACAGTTCCTGCCTCGGCTTCCTTGCCGCCTACAATCAGCATGTAGGGAATTTTCTGCATCTGCGCGTCGCGGATTTTCGCCTGCAATTTTTCGTTTCGGTCGTCCAGGTGCGCGCGGAATCCGGCATCCTTCAACGCGGCGGTGATTTTTTTCGCGTACTCCGAGAATTTTTCGCTGAGCGGCAGCACTTCCGCCTGCACTGGAGCGAGCCACACGGGAAACGCGCCCGCGTAATGCTCGATCAGGATGCCGAAGAAGCGCTCGACCGAGCCCCATAGCGCGCGATGCACCATCAGGGGCTGGTGGCGATTGCCGTCTTCGCCCACATATTCCAGGCCGAATCGCCCGGGCAAATTGAAATCGAATTGCACGGTGGTGAGCTGCCACGGGCGGCCGATCGCGTCGATCAGTTTCACGTCGATTTTCGGGCCGTAGAACGCGGCTTCGCCCTCGATGCGCTTGAAGGGGATGTTCATCTTGGTCAGCGTGTTTTGCAGCGCTGACGTTGCTCGATTCCAATCCGCCGCAGAGCCCGCGTAATTTTCCGGATGCTTCGCGTCCCAGTCGGAGAGCTCGACCACGTACTTGTCGAAGCCGAACGTCTTCATCACGGCGTAGGCGAAATCGATGCAGGCCTCGACCTCGGCCTCGATCTGCTCCGGCATGCAGAAAATGTGCGCGTCGTCCTGCGTGAAGCCGCGCACGCGCAGCAGGCCATGCAGCACGCCGGAGCGTTCGTAGCGGTACACCGTGCCAAGCTCGGCGAGGCGCACGGGAAGCTCGCGGTAACTCCGCAGGCGCGATTTGTAAATCAGGATATGGCCCGGGCAATTCATGGGCTTCAGCTGGTAGTCGGTTTTCTCGACCTCCACCGGGCCGAACATGTTTTCTTTATAAAAACCCGCGTGGCCGCTGGTCTTCCACAAATCCAGGCGCATGATGTGCGGCGTGACTACCAGGTCGTAACCGCGGCGCAGCAATTCCTCGCGCAGCCAGTCTTCCATCTGCTTCCGGATCAGTGCGCCCTTGGGATGCCAGAAGATCAGTCCCGGCCCGGCCTCTTCCTGAACGGAAAACAGGTCGAGTTCGGCACCCAGGCGGCGATGATCGCGCCGCTTGGCCTCTTCGAGCCGGTGGAGATGGTCGTCCAGCTCCTGCTGCGTGTAAAAACAGGCGCCGTAGATGCGCTGCATCTGCGGGTTGCCTTCCTGTCCTTTCCAGTAGGCACCTGCGACGCTCATCAATTTGAAAGCGCGAATGCGCCCGGTCGAAGGGATGTGCGGGCCGCGGCAGAAATCGATGAATTTTCCGGTGGTGTAAAACGACACCATCGGATCGATGGCGCGCTCCTCGACCAGCTCGCACTTGAAGCCCTGGTTCCACTTGCGGTAGAGCTCGATCGCTTCCGGCTTCGGAAGCATTTTCCGTTCGTTGGGGATGTCTTGCGCGGCGAGCTCCCGCATTTTTTTCTCGATGCGCGCCAGATCGTCCGGAGTGAAGGGCTCTTCGCGCACGAAATCGTAGAAAAATCCGGTGTCGATCGGCGGGCCGATGCCCAGCTTCACGTTGGGAAACAGTTCCAGCACGGCCGCGGCGAGCAAATGCGCGGCCGAATGGCGCAGCACCTGAATCGCTTCGGGATTTTTCGGCGTGAGGATCGAGAGCCGCACGTCGTCATCGATCGGCGCGCGCAAATCGACCAGGAAACCTTCGCCGTTGCCCGCGGCGTCCAGTTGCGCTTCAGGCGCCGCATCCGGAGCAGAGCCTGCGGATGCGGCGGAACTCGCCCCGGCGGGGCCTCGCAGAGGTTGGATTCGCGCGACCAACGCTTCTTTCGCCAGGCGCGGTGAAATTTGCTGCGCGATCTCCGCGGCCGTCGTGCCTCGCGGCACTTCGCGGATTGCGCCGTCCGGCATTGTGATGTGAATGGTGTCCATGGAGTGATCTACGCTAACAGATGGTTTGGAAGACGGTCAAGGCAGCGGGGTCTTCAGATTTTACTGAATAATCTGCGGCCATTGGACCAAATAGATTTTGCACTGTCATAGCATGCGCCACAAAGCAGCTTGATCCCAAGCTTCTCTTCGACTTCAGGGGTCCAGTCGCCTCCCGCCTCAATCCGAGCTTCTTCACAGACCGAGCACCACGCGTCTGGCGGAGTCAGTTTGTTCGGACGGCCAGTGAAACCCAACTGGAATTCCAGTGTGCAGGGACTGAGCAATGTGCTGGCAGACGAAGGCTTGTTCTTGCCAGCCGTGGACGTGGCATTTGATCTTCTCTGAATTGCTCACGGAAGAACCATAACCTCAAAAAGCCGCGGGTGCCCTCAAGCCAAATCTTCGGGCTGAATCGGCATTCGGCGGATGCGCTTGCCGGTAGCGGCGAAAATTGCGTTGCACAATGCCGGAACGACGGGAGGCACGGAGAGCTCGCCCGCGCCGGTCGGCTTTTCCGTGCTGGGCACGATGTAGACTTCGATGGCGGGCATCTCATTCAAGCGCAAGACCGGATAGTTGTTGAAGCTGGACTCCTTCACGCGGCCGCCGTCAATGGTGATGTTGCCGTACAGCGCCGACGAAAGCCCATACACGACCGCGCTCTCGCTCTGCGCCACGATCGTGGTCGGGTTCACAACCTGGCCGACGTCCACGGCGCAAACCACGCGGTGAACTTTCAATGTTTTTGCCTTGCGGTCCACTGAAATTTCGATGACCTGCGCGGCATAACTCTCAAATGCGAACAGCACCGCGATTCCGCGGTAATGGCCCGCGGGCAGCGGGCTATCCCACCTGGCTTTTTTCGCGGCCAGGTCCAGGACGGCGAGATGGCGCGGGGACTTGTCCAATAAATGGCGGCGGAACTCGTACGGATCCTTTTTCGCGGCCGTCGCCAGCTCGTCCATGAAACATTCGCTGAAAAATCCGTTTTGCGAACTTCCCACCGAGCGCCAGAAGCCGACGGGGATGCCGGGTTCGGTGCGCACGTAATCCACCAGAATGTTGGGAATCGAATAGGGAAGATTCGCGACGCCTTCGACGCTGGTGGGATCGAGATTGTTCTTGGTGCTGCCGGGAAACCACGCTTCCATGATCGAAGGGCAGGCGATGCGCGTGGTCCACGCGACGGGCCAGCCGTTCGCGCCAATCGCTCCGGACATGCGCGCGTAAGATGCGGGGCGGTAAAAATCGTGCTGCGTGTCGTCTTCGCGCGACCACGTCAGTTTCACGGGCGCGCCGACGGCCTTTGAAATTTCCACGGCTTCGCTCACAAAATCGACGCCGGCTTTTCGCCCGAAGCCGCCGCCCAGATAGGTCGTGTGGATGAACGCAGCCTCCGGCTGCAATCCGCAAATTTTGGCGGAGGTGGCCTGCGCGACTGTTTGAAATTGCGTGGGCGCCCACACATCCACGCGGTCGGCGCGCACGTCGGCGGTGCAATTCAGCGGCTCCATGGTGGCGTGAGCCAGGTAGGGCGCCTCGTACACAGCTTCGAGTTTCTGCGTCGCGCCGGAAAGCGCCGCAGCGGCGTCGCCTTCCTTGCGCGCTTCCGCGCCCGGCTGCATCGTGCGTTCGGCAAAAAGTTTGCTGATGCTTTCGCTGGAGACGCCGGCGTTCGGTCCTTCGTCCCATTTCACGTCGAGGGCTCGCCGCCCCTGCATGGCCGTCCAGGTGTTGTCGGCCACCACGGCAATGCCGCTGGAAATCTGGACCACATTCTTGACGCCGGGGACAGCCTTGGCCTTGGCCGGGTCAAAGCTGGCGACTTTTCCGCCGAACACCGGGCAGCGCTGCACGACCGCGTAAACCATTCCCGGACGGCGCACGTCCAGGCCGAACTCGGCGCGGCCGTTTACTTTGTCCGGCGTGTCCAGGCGCTTCATCCCTTTTCCGATGATGCGGTACTGTTTCGGATCCTTGAGCGGCACATCTTGCGGAACGGGAAGTTTCGACGCCGCCTCCGCCACGCTGCCATAGGTGAGTTTGCGTTTCGTGGCGTCGTGGAAAATCACGCCGTTTTCCGCGCGGCAAGCGGATTTGTCGACGCCCCACTTTGCGGCCGCGGCCTGCAGCAGCATGTCGCGCGCCGCCGCTCCGGCCTTGCGCATCGGGTCCCAGGAGGAACGCACGCTGGAACTGCCGCCCGTGCCCTGCATTCCAAACGCGGGATTGAAATATTCCTTGGCCGCGGGAGCGAACTCGGTGCGAATTTTTTTCCAATCGCAATCCAGCTCTTCGGCGGCGATCATGCACAAAGCGGTCAGAATGCCCTGCCCCATTTCCGACTTGTCGATCATGATCTTGACGGTGTTGTCGGGAGAAATGAGCATCCAGGCGTTCAGCGACGCCGGCGCCGCGCCGGCGGGCGATGCCGCAAGGGCCTCGAAGCGCCCGGGCAAATAAAATCCGACGACCAGGCCGGCCGCCCCGGCCGCACCCGTCTTCAGGAATCCCCGGCGTCCGATTTTCCCGATCGTTCCGGCGCTCATAGCGCGCCTCCCACTTGCGCTTCTTCGGCGGCCAGCGCTTGCTCGATGGGTTCTCCATCTTCCAGGTGCGCGGCCTTCTTCGCCGGAGCGCCCTGGAGTTTCGCCGCCAGGTGAACGGCTTCGCGGATGCGCTGGTAGGTGCCGCAGCGGCAGATGTTTCCCTTCAGGGCGTCATCGATTTCGGCGTCGGTGGGCTGCGCATTCTTTTCCAGAAGCGCGGCGGTGGTCATGATCTGTCCCGACTGGCAATAGCCGCATTGCGGGACGTCCACTTCGATCCAGGCGCGCTGCACCGGATGGCTGCGGTCGGGAGAAAGGCCCTCGATGGTTGTGACCTTCTTTCCCGCCACCGAGGATATCGGCGTGATGCAGGAGCGCGTGGCGTCGCCATCGATGTGCACGGTGCACGCGCCGCACAGGGAAATGCCGCAGCCGAATTTCGTTCCGGTCATGCCCAGAGTGTCCCGCAGAACCCAAAGCAGCGGCATGTTGGGATTGACGTCCACCGATTGCGGCTTGCCATTCAAAGTGAATTGAATCGCCATGTGAGTCCTCCCGAAAAATATCGCGGATCGGCGAGCAGGTCGCGCGAATCCGGATTGACAGCAGCGCAGCCTGAGCGGCCTCTGCGCAGGAAGATGTTACTGCAAATTGGCGTCTTGGGATCGAGAATTTGCGGCGGCGGAACCGTAGAGAACTACGATTTCGGCTGATCGCAGGGAGGTGCCATGAAATTGGGGTTATTTCCCGCTTTTTTTGTGATCCAGCTTCAATGTGAGGACGAATTCCTTGCGCGTATCGAAGTTGGAAATCGAGCGCGAATTGGACGTCCACCCCTCGTGCTCCGCATGAATCTCGTAATCGACATTGAGGTCCAGGCCGCTGAAGCGGAACTGGCCGTCGCTGGCGGAAAGGTGCGTGATGATATCCTGCGTGTGCATGTTCTTCAGGTACACCACGGCGGAATCCACGGGGGTCTCGTCCTTGTCGATCACCGTGCCGCGGACCGTCCGCAATTCGGAATCCTTGCCCTTGGAATTGCCCTTGCGCATACAGCATGCCCGCGGCCATGGCCATCACCAGCACCGTGGCCAGAGCGAGTTTCCCGGACGTCTTCATGGTTTTCCTCCCGCCGCGAGCGGCTCCATGCGGAGCGTCAGATCCTCGCGATCGCCTTCCCGGGCATCGATTTTCCGCGTTTGCGGTTGAAAGCCGCGCGCTTCCACCGTTAGTTCGTACTCGGCGTCTTGCTGGACGCGAATGCCGAGTTCGCCTTGATGATCCGACATCGCCTCCCAGCGAAATTTTTTCTCGTCCGCGCGGCGAACGCGAACGCGCGCGCCCGGCAAGGCAAACCCTTGGGACGTAAACACCGTGGCAAAAATGACGAAATCGTGAGCGTGGGTCTTGCTGGAGCTCTGGGCGCTTGCGGGCGCCGCGGGAGTCGGGATCACCCCCGATGACCAGGCCAAAGCCAGCAGGAGAGTCATCCGCCACATACCAGTAAGATGGCCGACAAGGGGGAAGGGATGCCGCAAGATTCCGAAGCCGGGTACGGGCGTTGCCTGAATGCGAAGCGCGACAGGTGAATTTCGATGCCCGCCTGCGGGAGGATCAAATTTCCTCTTCGTCCTCTTCCTCGTCGTCATCCTCGTCCAGGTCGTCGTCATCGTCGGATTCCTCGCCCTCTTCGTCCTCGTCATCTTCATCTTCCGAGATGGCATTGACCTTGACGGGATGAATCTGCACGACTTCCATTTCCGTTTCGCACTCGGGGCAGGCCAGGATTTCGCCTTCCTCGACTTCGTCTTCGTCAACGTCCACTTCAGTGGCGCATTTGGGACACCGGACCACGGGGAAACCCTCCTTGGGATCGGGTGCGGGATTTTTTTCCAGTGTGCGGCGCTTCGCTTCCACGTGGGTGAAAGGGAAACCGCCGGAATCGGAACCCGCGTCAAGCTGACGTATTATATAACGCGAAGAGGCCCGGGAGGGAAGCAGCCAAAATTGCGATGACACCCAAACGAGAATACCCGGAACATCCCCTGGTGGGAGTGGGCGGCGTAGTGGTCCACGAAGAGCGCGCGCTGCTGATCCGCCGCGGCGGGCCGCCGCTGCAGGGCGAATGGTCCATCCCCGGCGGCATGCTGGAGGTTGGGGAAACGCTGGCGCAAGGCGTGGTCCGCGAGCTGGCCGAGGAAACCGGGCTCGAAGTGAGCGTGGTTGAGCTGATCGAAGTGTTCGAGCGCATTTTTCCGGCACCTCCCAACGCCGATGGCTCGCCGGGAGACGCCGCGCGGCCGCAGTATCATTTCGTGATCCTAGATTATCTGTGCGAGATGCGCGGAGGAACCCTGGCCGCGGGCAGCGACGCGCTGGATTTTGCCTGGGCGCGCGAAGAGGAACTCGTGAAATTTAATTTGACCGTGGCGGCGACGCGCGTTTTGCGGAAGGCGCTGGCGATGGCGCGGGAGCGGGCGGCGACACAGCCGCCCGCTTTGTAGCCCTTGCTCCGAGCGTGATTGCAATGAGAGGACTTCACAGGAGTTGCAAGCAAGACTACGTGCGAACTCTCAGGGTTGCTTCCGCAACGGCACAAAGCAGTCCTGCGGATTACGAGATTCCGACGGTCCCACTGTGCTGACGCTAGGTCCATACTCGTTTTCGTTGAATCTCTTACGCGGCCACTTTCCTACGCTTACCAAGTTCGCTGAAATGGCCTCACCATTGGAACCATAAAAGACCTCATATTTAACGGGAACTCTGCGACCATCAAACGACCGAATATAGTCGATGAACTCGGGGGATGTGGTGACTCTGAACTCCATTCCGCAAGCGCATGAGGCGTAAACACTATTGAAGCAACCAGTCTCTAACTTAATGTAATTGTTCGCTATATACACGGACTTGGGAACTTCGGTCCACGACATTGGAAGAGTAATGATTTTTCGAGGCTCAAAGAAATCATCCGGCGTAGGGCCTTCGACACTAATGAATGCAGATACGACCACAGCGGTCACGGTTAGCAATAATGTCCACAATTTTCCGAATCCGACACGCGCCTCGTCCGTCTTAGGTGTCATCGTCGCCTTCAGGGAATAAGCCACTGTCAACAGCAATAGGGTGGGCGGAACAAACAATTGAGTTGGATACTCGCTACCTAGCAAGATTATGTTTCTAGAGGCCGCATATACCGCAGGTCCGTAATAGGTGAACATTCCGGCCGACACGAGCATTCCGACCCGTGCCGCACGTTGAGGTCGAAACAACCCATAGAATGCCAACACAACTAGTGTGATAGATCCTAGCAGCGCTACCATCTCCAGAGGAGAGACTGGCCTGCCCCAGACGATGAATAGGGCCAAGCTGAGGATTTGGACTGCTGCAGCACAGCCAGTAAGCAAGTATAGCAAGAAGAGTGGCATTTATCAGGAGTTACTTTACTTTGAAACTAAGCTCCCAGCAGAGATTATACATATGCGCCTGGACTTGGCGAGAGTATTACTCGGCCTAATCTCGGGAAACTGCTTTCGCATCTTCCCGAGGGTGTGTTTCCGCGCAACACTTCGGCGGGACTGGTGTTGTAGTCTATTGCGGCTGGTGCTAGCATCCGCTACGTTATTTTGATTTCGCTGAATTGAGGTGGATCATGGCTGACCTTTTTCATCCCGCTCGGGAATCGGAATCGCTTCGGCGCATGGCCTCTGGCGCGCTCAAGCTGGCGCTGCTGTGTTGCTCGGCGCTCACGCCGCGCTGGCGCAGAAAGTCACCGTGGAATTCGACAAGGGCGCCGATTTCAGTAAATTCAAGACCTTCGCCATCCGCGGCGGCGAGTTGAACAGCAGGAATCCCGCGCTCAACAGCAATCTGGTTAAGAAACAGATCGAAGCCGACATCGAACAACGCCTGACGTCGAAAGGCCTGACGCAAGCGACCGGTGACGCCGATCTAAATGTGCGGTACACGTTCGGGCAGGCCCGCAAAGTGGAGGTCGAGACGTATCCCGCGGGATGGTATGGATTGGGCACGCGCGCCGTGCGTGTTCCCTACGCCGAAGGCACGCTGGTCATCGACCTGCGCGATCCCACAACGCGCTCTCTGGTCTGGCGCGGCGTAGCCAGCGACGAAAAAACCGATCCCGCCAAGCTCGAAGGCAAGATCGACGACATGGTCAAGAAGTCGATCGACAAGTATCCGCCGAAGAAGTAGCGGCTGGCGCGGCTCATGAACATCAAAAGTCGAGCATGCGTCAGAATTGATTCTCGGTTTGAATCGGATCTAAACCCGCACCCTTCACGAAACACGTGAAGGGTGCGGCACCCGAAAAGCCACCTCCACACAGCCTGCCGCACAAGCCCTTCTTCTATCTTGCAATGTTTCGCGACTGGCTCAGCAGATTCACGAACAACCGAAATGCGCCGGCATTCCCCTCCGGCAACTGGCGCGAGAACGAAAGCCCCGTGTAAATATAGGTGCCTTTTCCCGTGCGCACCCACAGCAGGCTGCCGAGGAGATCTTTCTCTCCGGGATCGTGCATGGAGAGGACGGTGTGATATTTCTCATCCCACTTTTCCCAGAAATAGAGGCCGCGCTCCTGCACCCAGTTGTCGAAATCGTGCGCGGTAATTTTGTTGGGAAAATTCAGGAGCGGGCTAGCCGGATCGGTAAAGGTGACGGCGGCGTTTTCATCCGTAATGCGCGGTCCCTGGCCCATGGTCGCGGGGAACGGAGCGGGCTTGAGTGCGTCCCAGATCGG
Organism: Terriglobia bacterium; assembly: GCA_963779275.1. Classification (GTDB taxonomy): domain Bacteria; phylum Acidobacteriota; class Terriglobia; order Acidiferrales; family UBA7541; genus Palsa-360. The sequence goes on along the minus strand of CAVZXL010000005.1, from coordinate 399,470 downwards.
CGGGCGCTGGTCCTGAACGATGAGCGTGCCGCCGCCGGCCGCGTAGTCGAGCAGGCGCGAGTTGGAGGCGACGACGTCGGCGCGCAATTCGTAGGCGCGCAGGCCGAGCACGATGGCGTCAAACTGGCTGAGGTTGCCGAACGCGAGCGCGTTGGAGTCCAGCATCTGGACGTCGACGCCCAGGCGGCGCAACGATTCCGGGATGGCGTCATTATCGGCGGCGATGTAGCCGACGCGCAGACGATCCGGCACGTTGATGGCGAAGGCATGCACGGGCACGTTGGCAGGCGCGCTCCACAGATACGTCGGCAGCGAAGGCAGGGGCTCGAGCGAAGTCTCGTATGTTTCCGCGCCGCGTTTCGCGTAAGTTTTCAATTCGTAATTTCCCTCGGCGATTTTTGCCGGAGGCATGACCGTCAGGTGCACCAGGCGGTCGCCCGCGCCGGTAAATTCCACTGATTCGGGCGACGGCGCATTCCATCCGGATGGCACGTTCACTCCCACGGTGACTTTCGACGGCGACTCCGCAAACGAATGCACGCGCGCGAAGATATCGAATTGTTTTTGCGGCCGTGAATCGACGACCACGTATTGTTCGGGCTCCGGGGTGAGCGCGACCGGAGGAACCAGCCGCAACGGGTAACTCAGGACGCTGACGGTGGTGGCGTGAAGGCTTTCCACCGGCGCGGTGAAATCAAACGAATAGCCTTCGACCTCGACGCGTGTGCGCGCTCTCACCAGCGGCGGCGGAAACGGGTAGATGAAATCGCCGGGCGTGTGCGGCGTCACCGCTCCGGCCGGTACCATGACGCTGAAATTGATCGAGCCGTCTTTCTCTTCCTGCTTTGTGATACTCCATCCGGAGGGCAACGTTAATTCCGGCTTCGAGAAAGTGGCCGGAGCGCCGGTCCGGTGAATCACTTCGGCGCGCACATGGAACCCTTCGCCGGCGACCAGCTCGCTGCGATCGGAATTCGAGACGATCTTGATCGCCGCGGCATCGGAAAGAGCATGATCGATTCGCCCGCGAACCTGATCGAGTTCCCAAACCGCATTCGCCGCGCGGGCATCCTGCGATTTTTTCACCTGATCTTCGATCGAGTCGATCTGTTTGCCCGCTTCTGCGATGGATCGAACCGCGCCGGGCCAGTCGAGTTTTTCCGCGGCCATGCGCGCCTGGTCGAGCGCGCGATCGGCGGCCGCAAGCGGCTCCGCCGCGGGCACGGGAATCAAGCCTGCCAGCGAAGTGATCGGCTGCTCGAAATCGGAGGGAGAAGGCGCGCCGCCGGTCGAGCGCTTCAGCCCGTACGGGCGCCGCACAAAAGGAGAATTCAGAAACGGCGTGACGCCCTGCGAGCGGTGATGCAGGTAACCTTCCATGGAAATATCGCGATAGCTTTGTCCCCAGATCGGAGAAATATCGTCGGCGGGAACGACCCACGATCCGGTGTAGTCCACTTTTTCCTGTCCCGGGCCCATCGGGCGCACGGGATCCAGAACCATTTCCGCGCGCCACGGTTTCAATCCTTCGGCGATCTGATCGGGATACTTCGTGGGATCGGCGGCGGCCTCGACCGCTTTCGGCGTCTGGTACCCGGAATCCTGATGATTGCCGTGGCCGGTTTTCTGGCCGCCCCAGCCGTTGATGACGATTTGCGGACGCACCGTGCGAATCACGCGCACCATGTCCTCGAGTTCGGCGCCCTGCCATTTCTCGATCGTTTCTTCCAGCGTTTTTGAAAATCCGAAATCGACCACGCGCGTGAAATACAGGCGCGGCCCTTCGACATTCATGGCCGCCGAAAGCTCGGAGCTGCGCAGTATACCGAGTTGCGCGCCCTGCTCGGGTCCGATGGCGTTCTGTCCGCCCTCGCCGCGGTTCAGGGTGAGCAGCGTGGTGTCCGTGCCCAGCGCGTGGGGAAGATAGGTCAGCAGCGTGGAAGCTTCGTCGTCGGGATGGGCAACGATGAACACCACGCGCGTTACCACGCGAGCTTTGTGGATGGATTCGAGAGTGTCCGCGACGCTCTGGCCGCGGCCGGGGGCGACGTTGGCCTGCTGCGCTCTTACGCGAGTGACGACGGGAAGCGCCGCGCAGACGAAGAGCGCCGCGCATGCCAGCCAACGTTTCCTTTTCATGGTTGCGCCTCCACGGCCGCGCCGAACGGCCAGACTCGGCGATAGCGCGCCTGAATCATATACGTGAAAATTCCCAAAACAATCACGACAAGCCCTCCCAGGGCAAACTTCCAGCCGGTTGAGACAAAAATGCCAATCCAGCAAAAAATCGAGAGAACCGCCGGCAACGGATAAAGCCACATCTTAAAGGGAAGGCGGCTGGGAGGCCAGCGGCGGCGCAATAGCATGACTCCGACGCCCTGGCCGATGAACTGGACGATCACGCGCATCGCGAGGATGCCGGTGATCACGGTGGAAAGCCTGAACAGCACGCTGAACAGCAGCGACGCAATTCCCAGGAAAAGGAAAGATACGTGCGGAAAATGCTTTGTGGGATGCACGCGCGCGAAGACCGGAAAGAAATTTCCGTCGACGGCTGCGGCAAATGGCACGCGGGAATAGCTGAGCAGCGTGGTGAACAGCGACGCGAAGGCGATCCACAGAATCATGATCGTAGCGAACGCGGCGGCGCGCGTGCCGTACAGCCGCTCGACGAACAAGCTCACGATGAATTGCGAATTGCGGGCCTCGCGCCACGGCACCACGCCCAGGATGCTCGTCTGCATCGCAAGATACAGCACGGCGATCCCCGCGATCGAAATCAGGATCGTGCGCGGGATCACGCGCTCGGGCTGGCGAATCTCCGCGCCCAGATTGCAGATGTGGTAGTAGCCCAGGTAGGTGTACACCGTGTTCACCGACGCCGAGCCCAGCCCCGCGAAAAACAGCCACGACCAGTTCCACGCTCCCGGCGGGAAATCAAACGCCATCTTCGCCGAAAAATGCGTCGCGCCTCCCCAGATCATCCACAGCATCGTGCCGACCACGCCAATCCACAGAAATTTTGAAATCAGGCCGACCACGGAAATCTTCCTGTACAGCAGGACGATCAAGATAATGACCAGCGCCGCGGAAACCGCCTTCTGCTGATATTTTCCGAGAGGCACCAGATACGTGAGGTATTGCGAAAATCCGATCGCGCCCGAAGCCACCACCAGCGGCGCCTGAATCAGCGTCTGCCAGATGTAGAGGAAGGACATGAGCCGTCCGCCGCGCCCAGGACCGTAGGCCTCGCGCAGAAACGCGTAGGTGCCTCCGGCGCGGGGCATGGCCGCGCCCAGTTCCGCCCACACGGCACCGTCCAGCAGCGAAAGAACGGCGCCCGCCACCCAGGCTAGCAGGCACTGCGGGCCTCCCATGGCCTGAATCACCAGCGGAATCACAATGAACGGGCCGATGCCCACCATCGCGTTCATATTCAGAGCGACGGCTTCGCTCAGGCCGAGGCCTCGTTCGAGTTTTTCTTCCGGCTGAAGTGTGGACATGGGCGGCGCGAAGCGGCCAAAGCATATCAGATGCACGGGGGCGGCCAAAGCTTCGGCCGCAAACTGTGGCGATGCAAAATGGATTTCAGTAGGACAGGCACTCTTGCCTGTCTGGTTTTGTGCACGGTAACGGGGATTTAAACCGGACAGGCAAGAGTGCCTGTCCTACTCAAACCGGGCCGAGGCAAACGTCATCATTACAGGGAAAAATCATGGAGGGGATAGGAAAACCCGCACCCTTGAAAATCACAAGGGTGCGGCACCCGCCGAGAAAACGGCGGCGTAGCGTGGGGAGGGGAACTTACTTCTTTTTATCGGAGGCTGCTGGGGAAGACTTCCCCGATTCCTGGTGGGCTTCCTGCGCGTACTTGTAGGCCTTGGCGGAATATTCCATGGCGTGCCTGGAAAGCTCGTGCCCGGTCTGGTGATCTCCCTGCTCGTGATGCGTGGCGGCGACGCGGTGCGCGTGCGCTGCCAGGTCATGGAACTCGGCGGCTCTGGAATGCCAGTCGTTGCGTCCCAGCCGTCTATGATCGCCGCGGTTGCCTCGATTGCGCATGAGTTGCTCCTCTTGAAGACCAGACAGAATTGTACCACGCGGAACGCTCCGGCCTTTTGCCGTCCACGCTTCAGGCGATCCTTACTTTATTTCCGGGACTAGAGCTGCGCCCGCGGGCACCCACTTGCCGTTCAGCTTCACGAAAATCCGTAGCACGTTGGCTTCGTCGGTCACCGCGATTTTGCCGCTAGCGTCGGCGGCCTTGAACACGGTGTGATCGGTGGCCATCGCGACGTTGCCGTAGACGGCCATCAGCTTGAAATCCTGAGGATTGGGTCCGGCATCACCCGGTGAAACCGGATGGGCCTTGGCCGTGGCGGTCTGCCGCTTCACCATTTCCTGCTTGTCGGTGACTTCGCCCTGGCGGCTGATTTCAAAAAACGTGTCGGGCCAGATCGCATTTTTGGAGTTAACGCAATCCATCGCGTGATCCTTGTGGTATTTGTGCGCGCAGACCCAGTAATTGTTGACGTCCGCGAGATGCGTTTCCAGATCCGTCCAGGCCTTGTCGCCCTTCTTCATTGAGGCATCCTGGGCGTGGGCGAACGACGCCACGGCCATCAGGGCCAACACAAAAAGCACGCGAAATTTCGTCATTACAAACTCCTCCATGGAATTAGAAATCTTGCAGCGCCGCGATCTCCGGCTATTTCTTGGTCGGCCACAGAACACCCTGATCTTCCTTGGTGACCGGCCCCAAACCCTTGTAAACGAACTTCTGGACGCGCTGCCCGCGATACGTTTCGGTCACGTAGATGTTGCCTTTGGAATCGGTGGCGATGCTGTGCGGGCCGTAAAATTCTCCCGGCTGGCGTCCGCCCTCTCCAAACGTGGTCAGCACTTCCAGCGTGTCTCGCAGCAGGATGTGAATGCGGTCGTTTTCCCCGTCCGCCAGATAAATATATTTTTGCTGCGGGTCCTTCGAGAAGGCGATGTCCCAGGCCGAGCCGGAGCCCAGCGTGCGCTTGGCGACGAAGCCTTCCTTCACGAACGTGCCGTCCGGTTTGAAGACCTGGATGCGGTCGTTCACGCGGTCGCAGACGTACACCAGGCGGTCGACGGACATGTCGGCGCAATGCACGGGGTTGCGAAACTGCTGCGGTGGGGGCGCGTCCGGATCGTAATTGCCCATGTCGGTGTCATCGGGCTTGTGGCCGTAGGCGCCCCAAAGCCGCTTGAACGCGCCGGTGTCCGCGTCGTACACGATTACGCGGTGATTGCCGTAGCCGTCGGCGACGTACACTTCGTTGGTCTGCTTGTCGATGAACGTTTTCGCCGGCAGGCGCAGATTCTCGGTGTCCAGGCTGCCTTTGCTGCTGTGCGGCTTGCCGATCTGCATCAGGAACTGGCCGTCCTGCGTAAATTTCAAAACCTGATTGTCCAGGTAGGAAGCCGTTGCGGACGCAGCCGATTCGTCCGGAGCGCCGCCGGCCGGTGGCGCGGCAGCCTTGCCGCGGCCGTTGCCGCCGATCCACACGTTGCCTTTGTAGTCGATCGTAATTCCGTGGTTGGAATCCGGCCAATCGTATCCCTTGCCAGGCCCGCCCCAGTGGTGCAGCAGGTTGCCCGCCTGATCGAATTCCAGAACTGGCGGAGCCGGTGCGCAACACATGGCGATGGGAGGATTCGTGGTCGCGTGGCGCTCGCCGGGTTCGAGCGAGCCCTGGCGATGGATGATCCAGATGTTGTCCTGGGCATCGACCGAAACGCCGATGGTCATCCCCATCAGCCAATGGTTTGGCAGGGGCTTCGGCCACAGTGGGTCCACTTCAAACATGGGCGCCTGAACCGCGGCGGCTTCGACCCGGGCCTTCTTTTCCAGTGCCGCCGATCCAATTCCCAGAGCCACAACCAGGCCGGTGAATGCCACGCCGACAGCGAATTTGCGATTCATATCGTTCCTTTCTTTCTGCTGCTTAGCCGATATCCCTCACAAAATCCAGGCCCATTCGCTCCGTTACTTCGCGCTCGTCGCCGGAGCCGCGCCGGGTGCCGGCACGATGGGAACCAATCCCGCTCCAGCCACCCGCCACTTCCCATTTTCCTTCACAAACATCCGCAGCACGCCCATTTCCCGCACCACGACGATCTTGCCGTTGGCATCCACGCCCTTGATAACCGTGTGATCGCTCGCCAGCGCCACGTTTCCGTACACGGCGCGCAACTTGAAATGATCCGGGAACGCACCCGTGCCGGGTTGCCGGTCGGTGTGGACCATCTGGTCCATCATCTGCTGCTTGTTGACAACTTTTCCGCCCGGCAGGATGTCGAAGAAATCGTCGGTCCACATCTCTCCCATGCTGTCCGGGCCGGATGTTTTCTTATCGAATTCGGCTTTCATCCATTTCAGCTCCACTTGAAACAGCTCTTTTTCCAGAGCGGCAGTACCGGTGTTCGGCGCGCGTTTCTCCTCCTGCGCCCGAACCGGCATCGGAAGACAAGCCAGCGCGCACAAGACCAACGCCCAGACGTATTTCATATGAGTATTTCCCCCTGTCAAATTGAGAAAGCTAAATTCGTTGCTACTTGGCCGGCTATTTGTGCGGCCCGTATTCCTTTTGCTTGCCGTTGCGCGTGTTCGTGACCGTGAAACTTCCATCGGGCCGGGCTTCCACGTGGATGGTATAGACCGTTCCTTCGTCCGGGACTCCGGTCTGGAGCGTGCCGCCCGTGCCCAGGTTGGCGATGAAATCCTTGGACATATTGTGGTCCCCGGCATCCTCGGCGTAGTGCAGCTGCCAGAGGTCTTCGAGGCCGGGCGAGCTCTTCAGCGTGTCGAAGGTCGCGACCGCTCCGCCCTTCTTCGCGCCGTTGTTCATCACGGCCACGCGCGGATGCAATGCGTGCTCCATGACGGGATTGCTGGAGATGTCCTGGCCGTGATGGCTCACCAGATACAGGTCGATTGTGCCGACGAGATTGTTCGGGCAGACCAGGTCGTGTTCCTTATTCCAGGTCAGGTCGCCGAAATCCACCATGCGGAATTTTCCCAGGGAGATGACCATGCCCACCGATTGTTTATTTTCGCCGGCAAGCAGGTCGTCCTTCGCTTCGTCCTTTGATTGAGAATCGGCGCACAGGGGATTCGCGGCTCCCGCGCCGGGCAATGCCTTGGTAATGGTCTGGGCGGCGGCGGAAACGACCGTGAAGTCCGCGCCCTTGATGGGCAGGCGCGCGCCGAGTTCGGCCAGGATGTGCTGGCCTTTATCGCGCACCGGGACGTAGGAGTTAAACGTCTGGGGCACGTTGCGTGTCTCTTCCATGGGCTGCCCATGGTCGACGAACGTCTTGATCGGGAAGCGCTTAGAGAGATCGACGAGGCCGCCGGCGTGGTCGCCGTGATAATGCGTGAGCACGAGGTAGTCGATCTGAGTGAGGCCCGCCTGCTTGGCGACGGCGACGATGCGGTCCGCATCGCGCCCTCCCGCCCAGCCGGTGTCGACCAGCAGCGACTGACCGGACGGCGTCACGAACAGCGTGGACTGGCCGCCCTCCACGTCAATAAAATAAACGTTCAATGACTTGCCGGGTTGCGCCCAGGCCATGGAGCAGGACAAGGCCATCACGGGGAGGAACAGAAAACGCAGCGACTTACGCATCATATCTCCTAAACTTCAAGCCAGCGGGCACGGGAAATGTCAGGCAATTCTTGCCCGGGACCCGCCTTCACGCGGGCGCCACAAATGAAAATCCGAATTGACGGACATAAAAACCCGCACCCTTGAAAAGCGCAAGGGTGCGGCACCCGAAAATTCAAAACCAGTCTAAAGCCGGCCCGTTCATCGGGAACTACTCAGAATCCATGGCTTACTTCTTTGGCCAGAGCACGCCCTGCTCCATTTTCGTGACCGGCCCCAATCCTTTGTAGACGAATTTCTGCAGGCGCTGTCCACGGTAGGTTTCCGTGGTGTAGATATTGCCTTTGGAATCGGTGGCGATGCTGTGCACCGCGTAGAATTGGCCGGGCCCGCGTCCGCCGTCGCCAAAGTTCGTCACTTCCTGCAGCGTGTCGCGCAGCAGGATGTGGATTTTCTCATTGGCTCCGTCAGCGAGATAGATGAATTTCTGCTCCGGATCCTTCGAGAAAGCGATGTCCCAAACGGCTCCGTCGCCGAGAGTTCTCTTTTCGATGATTTGTTCCTTGACGAACGTGCCGTCCGGTTTGAAGACCTGGATGCGGTCGTTCACGCGGTCGCAAACGTAGAGCAGATTATCGTTCGAGAGTTGCGCGCAGTGCACCGGGCTGCGGAATTGCTGGTCGATCGGAGCGTCCGGGTTGTAATTTCCAGGATCGGTGTCGTCCGGCTTGTGCCCGTAGGCGCCCCAGTGCCGCTTGTACTTGCCGGTGTCCGCGTCGAACACGATTACGCGCTTGTTGCCGTATCCGTCGGCCACATACAACTCATTGGTTTTCGGATCGACGAAAATCTTAGCCGGGCCCTTCAAGTTTTCCACGTCGTTGCTGCCCTTGCTCCCGAAGGGTTTCCCGATCTGCATCAGGAATTTTCCGTCTTGCGTGAACTTCAGGATTTGATTGTCGGCAAACGCGCCCGGGACGTTTCCTTCCGCCACATAGCTGGCGCCGGTATCCTGCAGCTTGGGGTCCACCACGCGGCCGTTCCCGCCGATCCACACGTTGCCCTTATAGTCGACCGTAATCCCGTGATTGGAGTTGGGCCAGTTGTAGCCCTTGCCGGGGCCGCCCCAGTGCCCGATCAGATTGCCGGCCTTATCGAATTCCAGGACCGGCGGCGCGACTTTGCAGCAATCCGCGCCCGGTGGATTCCAGTCGCCGTACGATTCCTTGGCTTCGAGCGAACCGCCCCGGTGAATGATCCACACGTTGTCCTGGGCGTCCACCGAAACGCCGATCGTCATGCCGATCACCCAGTGATTCGGCAGCGGCTTTGGCCACATGGGGTCCACTTCAAACATGGGCGCCTGCACGCCGGCCGCTTGCACCGCGGCCTTCTTCTCCAGCACGACCGATCCGACGGCCAGCGAGACAACCACGGCCAACAGCACCGCACCAATCAAGAGCTTGCGCTTCACGATGAGACCTCCGCTTTTAAATAACACGTAATTCTAGCGGATCCGGCAGGGCGACCCGTCTGAAATTCATCTGAAATCTTTGTCGGCAGCATACACTAGTTGCATTTTGCCGACCATGCCTTTTTGCTTGTCAGACGCTTCGCAATGCGGTTACTCTCGCGGTTATGCCTTTCAAGCTTTCCAGGGCCCTTGTCATTTGCTGTGCCTTTTCGGCGGTGTTTCTGCTTGTGTGCCAGGGTGCGACGGCTCATGACATCCCGGTGGATGTAACCGCTCAAATCATCGCCAAACCGGTCGGCCAACACCTGAATCTGCTTGTCCGCGTCCCGCTGAAGGCCATGCGCGACGTCGAATTTCCGGTCCGAGGACCGGGCTACCTCGACCTGGACCACATCGATACACAACTGAGCGAGGCGGCGACCCTCTGGGTCGGCAATTCCATTGAGGTATACGAGGGCGATACCCGGCTTCCGAATCCGCAGGTGGTCCAGACCCGCATCTCGCTGGAATCGGACCGGTCTTTCACCTCCTATGAAGACGCGCTGGCGCACATCACCGGCCCCCGGCTGCCGAGCAGCACCCAGGTGTATTGGGACCAGGTGGAGCTCGACATTCATTTCGATTACCCGATTCAATCCGACCAGGCCCGGTTCTCGATTCATCCGGGCCTTGGCCGGCTGGGCGAACACGTCGTCATCGTTCTGCGGTTTCAGCCGCCGGGGGGCGCGGTGCGCGCGTTTGAGTTCATCGGCGACCCCGGCCTGGTGCATCTGGATCCCAGCTGGCGCCAGGCAGCCCTGCGGTTTATCGACTTGGGATTTTTTCACATCCTGAGCGGCACCGACCATTTGCTGTTCCTGTTCTGCCTGGTCATTCCGTTCCGGAAATTTCGCGCGCTGATTCCGGTGGTGACCGCGTTCACCGTGGCGCACTCGATTACGCTGATAGCGTCCGCCTATAACCTCGCGCCAAATATGTTGTGGTTTCCTCCCCTGATCGAAACGCTGATCGCGGTTTCCATCCTGTACATGGCGCTGGAAAATATCGTGGGCGTCACCAGCGTCCAGCGGAGATGGATGGTGGCCTTCGGGTTCGGCCTGGTTCACGGATTCGGCTTCTCGTTCGCTCTCCGCGAAACACTGCAGTTCGCGGGGTCGCACATGCTGGCGTCGCTGCTGTCGTTCAACATCGGCGTCGAGCTTGGGCAACTGCTCATGCTCGCGCTGTTCATTCCCGCGTTGGATTTGTTGTTCCGGTACGTGGTCGCCGAACGCGTTGGCACGATCGTCGTTTCGGCGCTGGTGGCGCACACGGCATGGCACTGGATGGCCGATCGCGCCAGCGTCCTGAGCCAATACAGGTTCGCTTGGCCGGCCGTGAATGTCGGTTTGCTCGCGATCGCCATGCGCTGGGCGATGGCGCTGGTGATCCTCGCGGGATTGGTTTGGCTGTTATGGGGCCCTCTGCAGGAGCGGATGGACCGGGGCGTGGCGCGCAAACTCTGGGCTGCCCTGCGGCCGCGGCGATCCCCGCCTTCGGTTCAATGAACCGCATGGAATTCAGCAAATATTGAAAAAGGAGATTTGCCGTGACAAAACTCTTCACGCTCTTCTTGATGCTGTTTACCGCCGTTTCCTTCACCGCCGGCGGCCAGGAATCGGCCATGAAAGCCGCCGCCCCGATGGCCGATGCCAAGAGCGCCAAAAATGCGGACCTGGAGAAGGAACTATGGGACGCCGATCAGCAGTGGCTGTGCAGCGCTGGCGCCACGCCCTATCACAAGGACTACCAGGAGTGCATCGAGTTTCGCAGCCATTACTGGACCGACCAGTTTTTTGAGATTTCCAACAAAGGGCAAGTTACCGTCAAGGCCGGAATGATCGCCGCGCAACGCGCCGCGCATCCCGCCCCCGGAGTCGGGCCTCATCCGGACGATTTCCACCTCATGGCCGTGTACGGAAACGTCGCGTTCGCGACCGATCATACCAACCTCAAGAGCATGGGCCCCGATGGAAAGCTTATCGGCACGGACTGCCGCGTCCTCCGCATCTTCGTGAAAGAAGATGGAAAATGGCGCCCGGCCGGAGGGGCGCTCGTGCCCATTGTTCAGTAGCGAGTCACGCTGCTGCTGCAACTTTCCTTTGCGATAGCGTTAGGGGTCATGGCGGTGGATCCTTAAGAACAATTACACTGGAACGGAGAGTGGGCAAACGATCGTCCGGCGCGCCATTTAAAATTGCACACTCCCCAGCATTTTCTCGAATGTCGGCCTCATCTGCTCAAAATATTTCTGCGTCGAAACGAACACGATCATGATGGCGCTTCCGTCCCCGCGCGGCACGGCCACCAGCCAGTCGCGCTCTCCCTGCGCCTTGCCCGACTCATCGGGCATCATGGACAGCGTCTCAAGCTCCACCGATCCCGCGGCGGCGCCGTTCACGTTGATTGAATGAATATCGCTACTCTGCTTCATTTTGCTGTCGCCGCTTTCGAGATTCTTCACGATCGCGGCGGTCGTCTGCTGCACGCTCATGTTCGTGCCCGGCCCTTGGATTGCCTGGATCACCACGCCGTACGCGACGGCATTTCCGGACACCCCCGGGCGCGGCGCGATCGTCACCGAACCCTGCTCCCCCCGCATGACTTCCCAGTTCTCCGGGCGCACGATCTTCAACGCACTCAGTTCCGTTTGCTGGAAAATCGAGCTCGGCTGCACGTCCGTGATCGGCGCCGCCGGCACGCTTACCACAGACTGCTGGCTCGGCGTTGTCGCGGTTGCCGGGACGCTGGCGGCCGCTCTCGCAAACACGGCGCCATTCTTCTGGTTCTCCGCGACCCATTGTCCGCTCTTGGCCCCGTCCGCAATCTCCTGCGCGGTATACGCATGCACGTTCACAGCGTCCTTGCGCACGGCGGCAAATTCCGGGTTGTCGCGCGCGTACTTGCGCGCCGGCCAATTCGCAATTTCCTGCTCGATTGCGACGCGGCGATTCCCGGGGTTCGGGTGGTCGCTCAAGAATTGCGGCCCCGAACCCCCCTGCGCCGCGATCTTCTCGAAGAAATCCGCCAGCGCCACCGGGTTATAGTTCGCCTTCCACAAGATGATGGCGCCCACCGCGTCCGCCTGCGACTCGTCCCCCCTGGAATATTTCAACATCAGCGTGCCCGCGCCAAACTGGATTCCGCTTTGCGCCAGAGTCCCCCAAACTCCGCCCAAATTTCCCGCAAGTCCGCCGACAATTCCGGCAAGCCCGCCAAGAAACGATGACTTTTCCTGCTGCTTGGCCGAATGCTGCATGTACACGTGGGACATCTCGTGCGCCATTACGCCCGCGAGCTCTGCTTCGTTGTCCGCCGCCTGAATCGTTCCGATGTTCACGAACATCGCCCCGCCCGGCAGGGCAAACGCGTTGATTTCCTTCTGAGCGATGACGTGAAATTCAAACGGCCAGGAGCGCTCCGGGGGGATCGTGGCTGCCAGGCGCTTGCCCAGCTTCTGGATATACTGCGTCTCGCGGCTCGAGTCCGGCAGCACGGGCATTTGCTTGTACACTTCGCCCGCCGCTTGCAGCCCAAGCTGCGATTGCTGGTCGCGGGTCATCCGAGGATTTCCCGGATCGGGCAGCTCCGGCGCGGTTCCCGCTGCCAGTCCAGGCCCCGCCACCAGGCAACACGCCAGGAAGGCCGCCAGCCAACGCCTCGATCCCGCTGGCTCGAAACTCGCTTTGCACCACATAGGTCCTCCCGGCAGCTGCTTCGATGCTCTCGTGAAAGTCACCAGGCATAAGTGGACGGCAGCGGTGACTTTCGGAGGGAAAGCGGCCTCATACGCCCCCCGAACAGCAAATCGCTGCCGTCGATCGCACGGCCCAGCGCGAAGAAATCAGGCTGATGATTTTCAAACCGTTCAGCCTCCCTATTTCTTCGGCTGCTTCGCAATCACCAGCTTTGCGATCTTGTCGTAGGTCGCCTGGGGAATGATCTTTTTCTGAACCAGTTCCGTTTTCGCCTTGTACGGCCGGCCGTCAATGATCTTCTGCGAGTAGGCGGTTCCGATGCCCGGCAAGGCCTGCAGCTGGTCTTTGGTTGCGGTATTCAAGTCCAGCAAATCCCCGCTCGGAGCCGCCGCAGGGGCCTTGCTCGGAGCAGCCGTGGATTTGGTGCTGGATTTGGCGGGGGGAGTCGCCTGCGCCATCCCCATCGTTGCGATGAACAACACGCTGAAGGCGGCAAGCGCCGCCACTCGAAGAATCTGTTTCCGGATCGTCATGGATCTTCTCCTAGGTTGATTTTCTTTCCTATGCGCCAGCAACCGGGTGTGTTCGGAGCCTCCGAGCATAGATCTTCTACCAGCGATTGAACACACGTCGGGGTGTGATGTCAATCACTGTCCTTGCTCCCCGGCTGCTATATACGTAGTTTTGGATTCGCAGGTCGATGCCGGCCCGAATCGGATGAGAGGTTTCCCATGCGCCGCCTCTTCGTTGTAATTGGAATTATCATTGGAATCGCCATCGCGGGCGCTGCTGGTGTTTGTGTTGACCTTCAACGTGAACCGCTACCACGGCGCCATTCAATCTCAGTTGGAACAAAAATTAGGGCGCAAAGTCACTCTCGGCGACATGCGTCTGAACCTGTTCCCTCCTCGATTCAGCGTGCAGAGTCTGGCCATCGCGGACGATTCCAATTTCAGCGCGGAGAAACCGTTTGTGCAGACGCAGCAGCTGGACGTTTCCGTAAGCCTTCTTCCGCTGCTGAAAGGCGCGCTCGAAATCAATTCCCTGAACTTACAGCGTCCGGACGTCGAACTCATTGAGAACCAGCAAGGCGTATGGAATTTTTCCTCGCTGGGAGGATCTTCCGCACCCAACGCTCCGGAAGGGCAGTTGTCCCCGCCGGGCGGGCCTTCGCAACCGGCAAGTCCAGGCGCTCCTCAGCCTTCAGCGGCAGGCCAGCAATTTTCGCTGGGCAAACTTTCGATTGCCAATGGGCAAGTAGCCGTTACCGATCTGCAGAGCAAGACGCCCAGGGCGGTATACGACCACATTGATTTAAACGTACTGAATTTTTCTTCCAACACGCCCTTTTCCATCAACGTGGCCGCCAATTTGCCGGGCCCGGGGACCCAGAAGGTCCGCCTTGATGGCCAAGCCGGGCCCATCATGCAAGGCCAGCCCGCCTCGACGCCTTTCCAGGGCACTCTTGAGATCCAGCAGGTGGGAATCGCCGGGCTGGCGAAGTTTCTTGATTCACCCGCGCTTGTGAATTCGGATGGGGTGCTCTCAGGCCAAACAAAAATTGTCAGTGAATCCGGGAAGCTGTCCGCGAGCGGCCAGATAAATCTGCAGAACGCGAAAGTACATGGCCTCGACCTGGGTTATCCGATTTCGGCGGACTACGACGTCACGGATGATCTGCAGGCCAATTTGATCACCATCCGCAACACGACCATCAAGCTCGGAACCATGCCGATTCTCGTCAGCGGCACTGTTAACGCTGCCCCAAGCCCCGCCCAGGTGGATCTCCGCGTAAGAGCGGACAACGTTTCAATCTCGGAAGCCGGCAAACTTGGCCGCAGCCTCGGGCATGGCTCTTGCGCCGGGAACCACGATTGTCGGAACCTATGAACGCCGACGTGCAGGCCCGCGGGCCGGCCGACAAACCGGCGCTGAGCGGAACAGTCTCCGGCCGCGACCTCCAGATCAGCGGGAAAACAATTGTCCAGCCGGTCAGCATAAGATCCGTCAACCTCGCCTTCAATCCCGCTGAGATCCATTCCGACAGTTTCAACGTGACTTCAGGCGGCACCACGGTCGTTGCTCAATTCTCCCTGCGGCAATATCAATCGAAGTCGCCCCAGGTGGATGCCACCATCCGCGCCCCCAGTGCCGCCCTCCCCGAAGTGCTCTCGATGGCCAAGGCGTATGGCGTTACCGGACTGGACGAGATCACGGCTAAGGGAACGCTCAGCGCCGATCTGCATGCGACGGGCACGACGGACAAACCAGCGATGAGTGGAACGATTTCCGGCCACGACGTTCAGATCAGCGGGAAAAGCATCCCGCAACCGGTCTCCATGAAGTCAATCAACCTGGCCTTCACGCCGACCGAAATGCATTCCGACAATTTCAATCTGACTTCGGGCGGCACCACACTCGCTGCGCAATTCTCCATGCGGCAATATCTATCGAAGTCGCCGCTGGTGGATGCCACACTTCGGGCCCCCAGCGCTGCGCTTTCCGATGTTCTGTCGATGGCCAAGGCGTACGGCATCACCGGCCTCGATAAAATCAGCGGCGCCGGCACGCTCAAAATGGACCTGCATGCCGCGGGCCCGCTCCAGACCATGACGTCCGCTGACGTTGTGAAAGCCCTGAACGGCACGCTGAATCTGAACTTCAACAACATGCGTTACTCGGGCAGCGACATCGGGTACCAGCTGGCCTCGATTGGAGGGTTCCTTAAACCGGGCGAAAAGGACCAGGGATTCACCAACATTTTGCGCATGACCGGCGACATCGCTTTGAAAAACGGTTTTGCTCAAACCAGCAATCTGCTGGCGGCGCTGGACATCGGAAACGTCGGTGTAGCCGGAACCACAAATTTGGTAAACGAGGCGCTGGACCTGCGCGTTACCGCCGTGCTCTCCAAGGATTTCAGCACACGCGCGGGCGGAACGGGAATCGGAGGGTATATGAGCACCGCGCTTTCCAACAATCAGGGAGAGTTGGTGATTCCCGCGATCGTGACCGGAACATTCGAGAGCCCAAAATTTATGCCCGACCTGCAAAAGGTGGCGCAGATGAAACTGAAAGGCTTGGTGCCGAGTCTCACCACTCCCTCGGGCGGCGCGGCTGGAATTCTGGGAGGCCTGCTGGGCCAAAAGGGCGGGACTCAACCGCAAACACAGACGCAGACTCAGCCACAAACCCAGCCGCAGCAAGACCAGCAACAGCCCAATCCTGTGCAACAACTGATCGACATCTTTGGCAAGAAGAAGCAACAGCAACAGACGCCGCCGAAATAACTGGCGCGAAAAGACCGCTATGGTTTGCAGCCGCAAAGAAAGGGAAAAATGAAAAAACTAACGTTGGTTATTGCCGCCACAGTTCTGTTGAGTCCCGGCATTTCCGCGGATCGGATCGCGCTGAACAGTGGAGATCGCCCGGCAGCAGACATCCTGAGGCCGGACGGCGGGACCTCGATCCTCATCCCGGCACAGGCCGATGAAATTGCGAAACGTTTGGGGCTGGGATCCCGCACCGCGCTGAGCGATTCCAAGATCGCCTCTGGGCTAAAAGAAGCCCTCCAGGTCGGCGCGAACAACGCCGTCAAACTCACCAGCCAGCGTGACGGGTACTTCGGTAACGCCGCCATCAAGATCCTCATGCCGAATAACCTGCGCCCGGTCGAAAAGGGTCTCCGCGCCATTGGTTACGGCCCGAAGGTGGACGGATTCATTCTCAGCATGAACCGCTCCGCCGAAGCTGCCGCGCCCGCCGCCAAGAAAATTTTCGTCGACGCCATCCTGGCGATGAGCTTCGACGATGCCCGCAAAATCCTCTCCGGAGGCGACACGGCCGCAACGGACTATTTCAAAAACAAAACCAGCACACAACTGACGGCCGCATTTCGCCCCGTGGTGGTGAAGACCATGAATGAGAACAGCGTAACGCAACAGTACAACGCGCTCCTCGGGCAAGCCCAGAGCATTCCATTCCTGAAAAGCCCCAGCCTCGACGTCACGCAATACGTGGTCTCCAAAGCGCTCGATGGGTTGTTCTATACACTGGGTCAGGAAGAAAAGAAGATCAGGAAAGACCCCGTGGCGCGGACCACCAGCTTGCTGAAAGAAGTTTTTGGCAAGTGAACCAACAAGAGAATGGTCGTGTCCTTTCAGTAGACACCGGCGTGCCCGGGAGGTACCGGATTTCGTTGCCGGATGGTTAGCCGCAAACGAACTGAGGTTGCACACATCTGTACCCAAACGGGGGCAACTCATATTGACCTTCTCTTTTCAGTTCTTGTTCGCAATTTGCCGTGATTTGCCCCAATTCGCATGACACCTACATGACGCCGCCGACCCATGAAGGGCAGAGCCCGTTCATCCGCGACCCGATCAACTCCGCCAACGCCACGCCCTACTTTGCTTCCGTGCGCCTTCCATTCTCGCGCGCTCTTGTAATCTCACACCGCGCGAAACCGTTGCAGGCGCCCTAACATCTTCAGAGCTTCGAACCACGCGATGCTAAACATGCCCGCCATCAGACACAGCGCTATATCGGATGTGTGCAGCCTTGAAAAGCGGAACAACATCTGCATCGACGGCACGTAGATGGCCACGCCGAGGAAGCTCGCAGCCCCTAGTACTACCCACCACAAGGCAGGATTCGGGGATCGCCACATATTCAGGATAGTCCGGGTCCAAGAGCGGTTCGTAAGGATCAAAGCCAGATTCGCGATGATGAGAGTCGTAAAGGTGAGAGCGCGGACATGGGTTTCCGTTTCCCCACGATACATTGCAGCCGCAAAGACGCCGAGCACCACAAGCAGCACACTGGCGCCTTGCAGAAGGCTGAGAATCAACGTTCGCCGGTCAAAAAGCGGTTGCTTTGGGTTGCGTGGCGGCCGCTGCATCACGTCTGATTCCTCCGGCTCCGCTTCAAAAGCGACCGAACAGGCCGGGTCAATGACTAGTTCCAGGAAAACCACATGGAGGGGCAGCATGACAAGCGGCCATTTGAGCAGAACCGGAACCAAAGCGAGGCCCGCAATCGGCACGTGGACCGCCATGACATAAGCCATTGCCTTCTTGAGATTGTCAAAGATTCTCCGTCCCAGACGGACCGCCTGCACGATGGATGGAAAAGCATCGTCAAGAAGCACAAGGTCGGCGGCTTCGCGCGCGACATCGGTGCCGCGAGCGCCCATGGCTATGCCGATGTGCGCGGCCTTCAGTGCCGGCGCATCGTTTACGCCATCTCCCGTCATGGCAACAATGTCGCCGTTAGCCTTAAGCGCCTCAATCAATCGTAATTTTTGTTCGGGTACAACACGCGCGAAGATGTTGACGGACCTGACTTCGCGGCGCAACGTTGCTTCATCCATGCGATCCAGTTCCGGACCGGTAAGCGCGCGTTCACTCTCTTGCAGTTGAATCTGGCGCGCAATACTCTGTGCTGTTCCGGCAAAGTCCCCGGTGATCATCACAACTCGGATTCCCGCCGCATAGCATTCTCGCACCGCATTTGCGATCCCAGGACGCACGGGATCAGCCAATCCAACCAAGCCGAGGAACTTGAATCCGAATTCGTGGGGATCCGCCGGCAAGACACCGTTCCCAAAATCGGCCCTGGCCACCGCCAGGATTCGCAATCCTTCCGACGCCATCGCCTCCGCCTGGTTTTTTATCTCCTCGAATTGCGATCCTGAAATGCGGCACAATTCGGCCACGGCCCCGAGAGCGCCTTTCACGGCTACAATCCGGCCATTTTGCGCGGGTGATTGCCAAACGCGGGTCACGGCCAATAGCTTTGGGGAGAGCGGGTATTCCCGCGTCAACTCCATGCCTCGTGCAGTTGTTCGGTCGTGGTTAAGTGGTGTTTGCCAGTTTGTTGTAGTGCATGGTCCATGGGATCAAAACCATCTCGCTGGCTGGCCAGAATTCCAAATTCGAGAAGTTCGGATATGCCGCCGCTAAGAGGAGGGCCGCCGGAAGGATCGAGTTCCCGAACTTGGCCGGCGGCAAAGAGCTTTTTGACCGACATCTGGTTCTGTGTGATAGTGCCGGTTTTGTCCACGCATAAAACAGTGGCGGATCCGAGTGTTTCAATTGCGCTTGCGCGCCGTGTCAATACATTCCTCCGTGAAATCCGCCAAGCTCCCAGAGCAAGAAACACTGTCAGTACCACGGCGAATTCTTCCGGCAGCAACGACATGGCGACGGTGATCCCTACGAGGATTCCACTTAGCCAACTACCGCTTGATAGACCGTAGATAAGCGCCACCAAAGCGCATATTGCAAGACCGAGTACCGCCATGATGCCCACAACGCGTTTCGTTTCTTTCTTGAGGTGACTTACCTCCGGTTCAATCGTCTGAAGGGCTTTGCCAACCCGGCCCAACTCAGTTCGCGATCCTGTCTCTTTGATTTCGGCGACCCCGTGCCCTTGCACAACTAAGGTTCCGGAATAAACGAACGGGAGTTCATCGCCGCCGGGCCGGGCCATGCCCAGGCCTATGTCTCCCTGAGACTTCCGAACGGGAACCGATTCACCGGTCAACAGCGACTCGTCGATGGATAAGCTGACACAAGAAAGAACAACACCATCCGCCGGCACGCGATCGCCTTCGGTGAGAATGACGATATCGCCTCGGACCACGTCCCGCCCCGCGATTCGCGTTTGGAGCCCATCGCGAATCACGAGGGCTCGCGGGCTGGAAAGATCACGCAGTGCCTCCAACGCTCGTTCCGTCTTGTTTTGTTGGTAAAGGTCGATCCCGAGAATCGCAAAGATCGAAATCAGCAGGACGAACGAATCGCGGGGTTCGCCCAAAATCAGATAGATCGCACCGGCTGCGACGAGGAGCAAGATCATGGGTTCACGCAGGACTTCCCATGCGATCGCCAGAAAACTGCGTGGCTTGGACGATGGCAACTCATTTGGTCCATCGGCCCCAAGCCGAGCGGCAGCTTGTTGCTGGGTAAGACCGCGAATCGCGATGTTATTGACCTGGCTTGTCATTGAGGGAAACGCTTTGCGCGCTTTCGGATTTTGATTGCCATGAAAAATCCGTGCTCTTCAGCATGGCCACGACCGCCAGCATGACCGAAAGGATGACGGGACCAACAAAAATTCCTATGATGCCAAACGCCTCAACTCCCCCGAGCAACGCGAAAAAAACGAGAAGGGTATGCACCTTTACTCGCGCGCTGACCACATAGGGCCTGACCACCACATCAACCTGTCCCACCACGGCGCCACCCCAAATGACAAGAATCAGCGCCTTCACCCAATGCCCGCTGAGGATAAGGAGAATCGAGGCCGGACCCCACACCAGAGCGGACCCAACCACCGGGACCAATGACGCCAGACAGGTAATCAAAGCCCATAGCATCGGAGCCGCCAACCCCAATGCCCAAAATGACAGGCCCGTTAAGATACCCTGCGCTGCGCCCACGGCAAGGCCGCCATATAGGTTGGCAATCATGGTTTCGCTGATTCCGGCAAAAAGCTTTTCCGCCTGATCGGGATACAGCGGGAGCATTGCCAAAAGTCCCTGGCGGATACTTTTTCCTTCTCGAAAGAAAAAAAAGAGGCTGAAGAAGACGACAATCGTATCCAGGACAAAAGAAAGCAGGTTGGTTACAGCGGCCGCGCCAAGCGAAAGCAGGTAACGGCTTGCCTGCTCCGCCCAGCTCAATAATG
The DNA here is from genome assembly GCA_963779275.1 of Terriglobia bacterium. Lineage (GTDB taxonomy): Bacteria > Acidobacteriota > Terriglobia > Acidiferrales > UBA7541 > Palsa-360. The sequence continues at coordinate 378,927 of CAVZXL010000005.1, read as the reverse complement.
CCGCTTGCGGATCGATCTGCGAGAGATCCACATAATTCCCGAGACGATTCAGCAGACTCTCGCCCCATTGTGCAAGGTACGGACTCAAGCCTCCCTGTGGCCTACTCTGTTCACGGAGCGTTTGAACCACCGCACGGAGTTCTCCGCTAACGGATATTCCCAAAAGCACGACCGGTATCGTTACGATCAGAAGCACCAAGGTAGTCGAAAGCGCGGCAGCCACGCTGGGGCGGTGAAACAGGAGCTGTATTCTCGCGTGGAGCGGATAAAAGACAATCGCCAACATAACCGCAATCGAGACGGGGCCAAGGAACCGTCTGGCGATTAAGTAACAAAGGTATAATGCGATCGCCGCCAACACTAGTAGACAGATGACAGCTGCCTGCTTCCTCGCGGCGTCACTCGTTCCATTCGTCATTTGAAGGCTTTGTTTCCTGTCTGTGCAGTTCGCTCTGGCGCTTATCAGCGCTCGCACTCTAACTCTACCGTATCGGGGAACATAAAACTTCGCCTTGTCCTTTAGGCTTACACGACACTGTGATTTTTTGGAAGCAAAACGTGAGAATGGGATTTCAGAAATGCTTGAGTGCCAAAGATTTGGCTCCTCGACTTGTACGATTTGCGAACCTTTAGGTTCGAATTTCCTATGAGCTTTAGAAAGCAACGATCCAGCTCAAAGTGAGTCAAGGTATGGGCATCATTCTACAGCAATGTCGTTTCGAATTCGCCTCGGAAACCCCTTTTCGCATGGTTCAAGCCGAAGAATTGGTCCTACTTCAATGTCGGCACCGTTTAAGTGCCCGAAGGAAATGGTCCTGGGCCACATTCCGATAAGACGTGCCGGTTCAACCGGTCGATGCAACACCTTATAACCCATTGATCTAACAACTCTTCCCGTCGAGAATCCATCTGTACAGCAAGATTCAATCAAAACCTAAACAGGGCTTTGCTTTTGTTTGAATTGACGCCCACATCCGAAATCAGCCTTGTAGACTCTTAAAAGAAGACTTCCAGCAAGTGTTGCACTGACCCATTGAGACCGCCGGTCTTCTCGGAAACTGGCCCAGACAGCCCCGGCAGGAAATTCCACATTCCGAGAAAACGGCTTCTCTGGATGTGGGGATTGAATTGCGACTTGTAGATGATGCTGAGCGCATCCGTTGGCTAGTGCGCGGTTGACAGGTTGCCCAGAACAAGGAAGAATGCGAGCAAGGGCAGGTCATGGCCAAGCCTCGCACCAAACGTGCATCGGACAAAAAACCTGAACCCGAGTTGCAGCCCCAAGTCATTACAGACGACCCTGTCGAGGAAGCTTCTAAGGAATCATTTCCAGCAAGCGATTCTCCCGCCTCGAATGCGGGGCATGACCCTCCTTTGCCAAAGCAAAAGAAGTAATCGATAGGTGAAAATCCGTTTCTTAACGCCCAAGCCATATTCCGAGAAGACGACTTCTCATCCCATCTGATAAACGGGGCGGTCTCAATGGGTCATTGCAACACTTGCTTGCAGTGTATCTGCTGGAGTTTGAAACCCCAAAGTTTTTCTCGGACGCTGATTTAATTTGAGCGCCACCTCGTCGAGTTCTTCTTGAGAATAGACTGACAAGTCTGTTCGTTTCGGGAAGTACTGACGCAAAAGCCCGTTTGTGTTTTCGTTCGAGCCGCGCTGCCACGGGCTCTGCGGATCGCAGAAGTAGACTTTCACTTCCGTGTCCACTGTGAAGCTTTTGTGCTGGGCCATCTCCAGCCCGCGATCCCAGGTCAACGAGCGTCGCAAAGTTGCAGGCAGCTTCCCAATGTGCTGGCTCAGTGCGGCGACCACGGTCGCCGTATCTTTGCTGGGCACTCTGACCAGCATGACAAAACGCGAATGTCGTTCCACAAGCGTGGCGATGTGACTGTTCTTCGTGCCGCCGATGAGATCGCCTTCCCAATGTCCGGGGACGGCGCGGTCCTCGATTTCTGCGGGTCTTTCTCGAATCGAAATGGCGTCGACGATTTGACCTTTGTGATGTCCGCTATCCCGCGCGTGCCGCGAGCGGCGAATTCGCCGCTTGAAGCGTAGATGCTGAATCAGCTCTTTTTTTAGCACTCCGCGCGCTTGAATGAACAGGCTGCGGTAAATCGTTTCGTGCGACACGCGCATGCTCTCGTCCTCGGGATACTCACTCTTCAGCCATCCGGAAACTTGTTCCGGCGACCAGTCCAGGATGAGTTTACCCGCAACGACCTCTTGCAACTTCACGTGCAGGGCAAGAAGGCACCGCTTGGGCCGCAAGGCCGAGTCCCAGGCTTGCTGATCGGCATCCGTTGCTCGATACAGAGGTCGCCCGCCATGGCGGGCGACCTCTCGGCTCACCGTCGACACCGCCCGCTGCAATCCTCTGGCTATTTCGCGAATCGACGCGCCGCAAGCAATCCCCCGTGAAATGTTTTCTCGCTCCGACAGCGTAAGTGTCAGCGCTGAGCGTTGCCGCGCCGTTGGAGCGATCCCGCCATGCTGCGCCAACATAAATTGAATCGACACATGATCTTTGCTGAAGGCCCGCCCAATTTCATGCAAGGACTGCCCCGCCTTCCAGCGGCGCCACATGTCGTTCCGCTGATGCTCAGAGAGCTTGAAGCGCCTCCTAAATGTCATAAACACCACCTCATAGAAAAAGATTTATATCAGATGGTGTTGCATCGACCGGTTGAACCGGCACGTCTTCTCGGAATGTGGCCCATCGCCAGACTTCAAAAACCCCGAAGGTAGTGACCTGACCGGGGTTTTTTGTACCAGGTGAAGTGAGAGAGAATTCACCTGGAGGAAGACTGGTCATGCCGATGAAGAGATACAAGCCGGAGCAGATCGTGACGCTGCTGCGGCAGATTGAAGTGGAGATCGCCAACGGAAAGACCACGCCGCAAGCCTGCAAGGAAGCCGAAATCACCGTGCAGACCTACTACCGCTGGCGGAAGGAATACGGCGGGTTGAAGCTGGATCAAGCCAAACGGCTCAAGGAACTGGAGAGGGAGAACGCGCAAGCTGAAGCGGCTGGTGGCGGAGCTGTCTCTGGAGAAGCAAATTCTGAAGGACGTAGCGGAGGGAAACTTCTAAGCCCTGAGCGGCGGCGTGGCGCGGTCAGAGCATGCCCGGAGAAGCTATCGGGTGACGGAGCGGCATGCCTGCCGGCTGCTGGGGCAGTGGAGAGGGACACAACGCTACGAGCCGATCGCAGCGAAGCGGACGAGGATGCGCTGACGCGAGGCGATCATCGCGCTGGCCAGTGAGTATGGGCGTTATGGCTACCGGCGGATCACGGTGGAGTTGCGGGAAGCCGGCTGGCAAGTGGGCAAGGATCGAGTGCAGCGGATCTGGCGGCGGGAGGGGCTGAAAGTGCCGCAGAAACAGAGGCCACGAGGACGGTTGTGGCTGAACGATGGATCGTGTGTGCGGCTGCGGCCGGAGCGTGCCAATCACGTGTGGAGCTATGATTTCGTGAGCGCGCATGACGCACGACGGCAGGACGCTGCGGCTGCTGGTGCTGATCGACGAATACACGCGGGAATGCCTGGCGATCCGCGTGGCCAGAAGGCTGGGAAGCATACGAAGTGATCGAAACGCTGGCGGATGTGATGGTGTGGCGAGGAATTCCCGGAGCACATTCGGTCCGACAATGGACCCGAGTTCGTGGCCAAGGAGCTGCGGAAGTGGCTGAGTCACGTGGGGACGGGCCCGCTGTACATCGAACCCGGCAGTCCGTGGGAGAACGGGTACTGCGAAAGTTTCAACGGGAAGCTACGAGACGAGTGCCTGAACGGAGAGATCTTCTATTCGTTGAAGGAAGGTAAGCGTCCGGTGACTACATCTTGACGGAGTGTTTCGACGGCCATGGCAGGTACGAGTTTGCGGATTAGGAATTGATCTCGTCTGTAAAGATCTCTTCGTCGTAAGCCTTGGCGATGGCCAGGTCGAGGCGGGTGAGCAACTGGGCCAAGGTCTCGCCTTTTCGACGCACCAGCATAGCCAAGGTGGCGTCTCCATCGCTGGCCACGGCTACGCATCCGACTGGGCGGACCACGCCGACCGTGATTTCGCCGTCTTGGATCAGTTCCGCGATGTGGGGTAACTGCCAAGGGCTGCCTGTACCGTCCATTTTCTTGGCGGCGTCTTTTTTTACGCCGCTTGGTGTATTGCCGGCGGCAGGCTTGTGGCGACGTTCCATGGCAGCAGCTCCTCGATGCGGTTGATCGGATGATCGGCGATGCGGGACAGCACGTTGCGGAGATACGCTTCGGAATCGAGACCGTTGAGTTTGGCGCTGCCGATCAGACTGTAGATCGCGGCGGCGCGCTCGCCGCCGGCATCGGAGCCGGCGAACAAGTAGTTCTTACGGCCGAGTGCGACGGTGCGCAGGGAGCGCTCAGCGGCGTTGTTGTCAACCTCGATGCGGCCATCGTCGCAGTAGCGCAGCAGCGCATCCCAGCGCGAGAGCGCGTAACGTACCGCCAGCGCCGTGTCGGATTTGCGCGACAGTTTTCCTAACGTTTCTTCGAGCCATTGTTTCAGCGAGTCCAGCAAAGGCCGCGCCCTGGTCCCGCGGACCTCGCGCCGTTCGTCGGCAGGGTGGCCGCGAATTTCTTTTTCGATGGCATACAGTGCGGCGATACGTTCCATCGCTTCGGCTGCGACCGGCGAACGATGCGCGACGTGCAGATCGTAAAACTTTCTGCGCACATGCGCCCAGCAGGCCGCTTCCTGAATGCGCCCGGTTTCGTACACCGCATCGAACCCCGCGTAACCATCCGCCTGCAGCGTTCCCGTAAAATTACCGAGATGCGCCCGAGGATGCTCGCCCTTGCGATCCGGCGAGTAGGCGAACCACACCGCCGCGGGTGTTGCGTCTCCCGCGGGACGGTCGTCTCGCACGTAGGTCCAGAGCCGTCCGGTTTTAGTTTTTCCATTTCCTGGCGCCAGCACAGGGACCGGCGTGTCGTCGGCGTGCAGCTTGTTCGCGCTCAGCACGTGACGCCGCAACGCCTCCACTAGCGGGGCAAGCAACTGGCTCGTCCCGCCCACCCAGTCCGCCAGCGTCGACCGTTCCAACTCCACGCCTTCCCGCGCGTATATCTCCGACTGCCGATACAGTGGCAAGTGGTCGCAGTATTTCGACACCAACACGTGCGCCAACAGGCCCGGTCCGGCCATGCCGCGCTCGATCGGACGGCTCGGCGCTTGTGCTTGCACGATCCGTTCGCAACACGCGCAAGCCAACTTCGGTCGAACCTGACGGATCACCTTGAATCGCGCCGGCACGTACTCCAGAATTTCCGAAACATCTTCGCCCAGAAGGCGAAGCTTGCCGCCACAGTCCGGACAGGCTTCCTGCTTCGGCAGATACTTCCGCACTTCGCGCGGCAAGTGCTCGGGCAGCGGCTTCCGTGCTGCTTTCGCCGCGACGTTTGCAATGGGCGCGGCCACTGCCGGTGTGTGCGAGCCAGTTGCATTTTCCGTTTGCGTCGCCTGCAATTCGTCCAGCCGCAACTCCAGTTGCTCGATCTGACGATCCAGCTTCTCCGATTTGCGCCCGAACTGCATCCGCCGCAGCTTGGCGATCAGCAGCTTCAAATGCTCGATCTCGTTGTCGCGCGATTGCAGCTGCTCGTCTTTCGACAGGAGTTGTTCGTGCTGGGAAACGATTTTTTCCTGCTGCGAGAGGATCAGTGCTTTTAATTCGCTGGGTTGAAGTGCGTCGAGATCGGGGAGAGTGCGATGCGCGGCAACCATTGCCGTGAATCTAGCAGACTTTTGTTACAGCAAAATAAACATGTGCGGGATAATTAAAATTATTTCGCTCACACCGCCATCTGCGGCGCGTAACTGCGCACCGGTCGCCGCCAGTCGATCCCTTCCAAGAGCATGGACAACTGCGCGGGCGTCAACGAAACCGTTCCGTTCGCCGCTTGCGGCCATAGAAACCGTCCGCGCTCCAGACGCTTGGCGAACAAGCACAAACCATCGCCATCCCACCAGAGAATTTTGATCAGATCGCCGCGCTTGCCGCGAAACACAAACACTTGCCCGGAAAACGGATTCTGCTCCAGCGCCGTCTGCACCATCCCGCTCAGCCCCACAAATCCGCGCCGCATGTCCGTCACTCCCGCCACGATCCAAATCTGCGTTCCCGTCGCCAGCCCGATCATCCCAGCAAACTCTCGATGGCCGTACGCAACACCACCACGTCCACGTTCCCGGCTACGCGAATCGTCCCTTTGCCAAGCTTGATCTCCAGCGACCCGACCGTGGATGACCAAGACGCAGGTTTACTGCACGTGCTTTCTGACAAGGACAAAGTTACAGGTAGGAGCTTACTGGACGGGCCCTTACCTAGCCGTCCTTCGCGATACTTCTTGCGCCAGTAAAAAACCTGATTGGCGTTCACGGCATGCCGCCGCGCCACGCGTGCTACCGACGCCCCGGCAGCTAACGTCTCTTCGACGATTCGTCGCTTTTCTTCGACCGATCTTTTCTGCCTCTTTTTTACCTGGTTGGCGGCCGCAACGGTCATCTGCTCGGATGTGTCCACGTATCCCTCGTGGACACTTAGCGATGTGTCCACAACCGGCAGCATCCTTAATTACTCACACTTCGTCCACACGGTTCAAACATGACGCTTACGAAGGAAGCGCAGGTGGTGATCGAGAAGTGGCGTGTGGAATACAACACCATCCGGCCACACTCAGCGCTAGGCTATAGGCCGCCGGCGCTGGCGGCATTGGCGCCGCGAATGTCAGCTCTCCGGTCGCCCACGGCTCCCTGCGGTCCGCCATTCGCAAACCCTGTTCAGTCGGAGGTTGTGCTATAAACTCTCTCACTCGCCTGGTACAAAAACTCCATCAGGTCAGAGCCTGCGGAATGGAAGTTTGTCGAGACATTGATTGTCGTAGATGTGCTTGTGTATGTGCTCGTGCCCCCTGTTTCGTTCATCACACTATAGGTCGTAACATTTCCATTCGTGGCGCTTGATACGATTGTTCTTCCAAGGGTGTCAATCACAGGAGAGTAATAATTCACCTGCGAAGTAAAATTTCCGTTCGAGTCAGTCGGCCTTCCTATTTGTGTACCATCAGGTGCGTAGACGGTCACACTAGTGAAATTTATAACGTACATGTGATAGCCAGATCCATCCAACGCGAAACCATCTCCACTTGGGACACTCACAGAGCTATAGTCCCAACACTGGTCCGTGATCCCCTGTTTGGTTTGTATCGGGAATGAGTGCGTCGAACCACTCTGATCAGTCCAAACAACCGCGTTGTAAGTTATCCATTTGGGTAATCCGTCGTACCTGCAGGGATTGCCACTGCTATTTACCGAATTGAATGTGGCACCCGGCCCTGGAAAGGCAGAATCAGAAAAATGCCATCCTCCTTGCCAATCAATGGTCCGAAGCGGGCCGTTTGGCGACCAACTTGTAAAATAGCCTGGCGTAGGAGATTGATCCCAAAAACCACTGTCATAACTAATCGCAATCGACCGTCGTCGCCCTCCGCGTTCAACAAGGGCGCCCAATGAAATTTCCAAACGAAGATTTCCGTTTGCTGGATTGATGTACCCGCTTTCCACCGGCAGTTGTGTCGGGAACGTGGGTATTCCGATGCCTTCAAGAGGGTCAACTGCCTGCCCTTGTATGGTAGCGACAGCAGGGCCGAGAAGGCATGCCAATCCAAGGAGCAATCCAAATCGGATCCGGGACCGAAAATAAGATCGGAAAGCGTAGGTCAACCGGATTTGCACCGTTACTGTGTCTGAAGTGCAGGCCATTGCTTCTCTCCTCAGTTATCAGCTGGAAGACACTTTTCACTACAAACTTCATTTCAGCCCTCTATAGTTGGAAATCTGAATCCTGCAAGCCTGTGCTGAACTGTATTTGGTTTAACTGAATCAATGACTTCGGCTGACCATCAACTTCTTCACTTATTGTGAATAGCACAAGAAGACCATTTGCAATTCTGTAATTCGAATACCGAACCCTGCGAACCAAGAGATTGTTAACAACGTCCTGCATCATAACCACCTGAAAACTAGAAGGGTCAATAAACAAATCCATGGTCGTGGCCTTTCGGAATGGACTGTTTGTATCAACCGGGCCGGGAAGAACCAGTTGAACCTGAACATCCTGGAGGGAACGACCGTCTATTTCGACTAAGCCCTTGCTCGATAGGCTGTAACCGTGACCGTTGACTATAGCCGCCAACGGCAAATAGGGCAGAAACAGGCGGGATGGAAGGATTGGAGCCTGGGATTGAAACTGCCGAACCGTCCCGTCCTCTGTTCTTTCAGAGATCAGCCCGTTTATAACCATTGAACGAACTCCGGTAGGAAGTGTTGAATCCGTCCGAAGTTGGCCCAGCCCATTTCCTCGGATGGCAACAGTGCCCTGGATGTCAGGGTCGGTGCCCAGGTGATACGTTATATTTCCAGTGGCCTTGTAGTCTGTGATCGCCGTGATTGCCGCCGCGCCCCCAGAAGCGGAAAGAACTTGATTTACTAAGTTGACAGCCTGAGGATCATTCGTCACAGTCGCCGAAGTTGCTACAGAAAGAGATTGTTGGGGTGATGTCGATGGGGGTTGAGTTGCCGTTGTTGGAGATTGACGAGCCCAACTTGAACAATTAAACAGCAGGACTAGAAGCAACGGACCGAATTGCACAGAGCGCATACGCCCCCCCCCCCCCCCCGAGTGCTTGATTTCGCCCAAAAATTAACTCGCTTCCAGAATCTGATCCGAGAAAATTGAAGAATCTTGGTGATCCGACCAGAAGGAACACAATCGTTCAACGGCGATGTAATACACTATGGTAAATACATAAGTCAAGTATGTTGTGACAAGTAAATTGTTACATGCCTGTAGAAAAGATATCGAGTGTGTGTAGTTCTGAAAGCAGAACTAGAGGGGTGAACAGAGATCCATCGAAATTCGCGAATATTCCCCCAGGTCGTGAAGTTGGATGCGAAGCAATTCCATCACCCCGGACATTGCAAACAAAGCGGACAATCCGGTTCCGGTGCTTGGGCAAGTCTTCCGTGGGAAAATTTGTTCTTCACCCACTTGCCACTAGGTGAGCGCATAAAGGCCGCCCTGCTTCCACCTCGGACGTTTCAACAAACTGGTGATCTTTCAAAGTTGAGAAATGCGATTTGCGAAGCGTAAAAATCAATCACATGCGGCGGGGTCTTAGAGGGGATTTGTGAAAGGCTAACGGTAGCGGTGGGCTGCTTCAAGAAATCGAGCAGACACTTCAAGATTTGACCCTGACGGATAAGATCACGATTGCCTGGCTTAGGTATGGGATTTCAGCGACAAGGTACACTGAAAGCTCTCTCCTGTATTGCTCCCCGCTAATTTAGACAGTCAGGGCCTCGTTTTTTAGTACAGCTACGAAACTCAAAAACGCCTCGTGCGGGGTACGATTTCCTACCCCGCGATGCGGGCGGTCGTGATTGTACTCCCGTATCCAGCGACCGATCGACTCTCGCGCTTCCTGCACGCTGCGATATTCCGCTGGCCACACTTCCTCCTCTTTCAAGCTTCGATGGAACCGTTCGATGTAGCTGTTGCCTTCCGGGTGATGATACGCCGTCCGCCGGTGTGTGATGCCGAGCCGTCCGAGTGTTTCCATAAACCGCGACGAAGTGAATTGCGTTCCGTTGTCCGTGGTCAGGATCACGCTGGCCGCACGGCTGCCCTCGGGCAGCCGTGCCAGCACCGCTTGCTCGACCGCTGTCAACGCGTCTTCGGTTCGGCAGCGATGCGAGAGATTCCAGCCCACGATCTCCCGCGTGCAGCAGTCGATCACGCACACCAGATACGCCCAGCCCACTGCTGGCCCTGCCCAGATTTTCGTCATGTCCGTTTGCCAGATCTGATTCGGTTCAGCAGCTTCCACGCGGCCCCATTCTTTCTTGCGTCGTGCTCGCAGACGACGCGAGCGCACCAGCAAACCACGTTCGCGCATCACCCGCAGCACACGCTTGCGATTCACGCGAAGCCCTTCCTTCCGCTGCAACCACCAAGCCACGCGACGATACCCCCAGCATAGCTTCTCGCCGCACGCCATGACGATCTGCTCATCGTAAGTTCGGTCGGCCCGGCTGCCGCGTCGCTTCTTCCGGTAATACAAACTCGACCGGCTAATGGCCAAGGTCGCTGCTACCAACGTGGCTGTGTAACCCTGCCTCACCATCTCTCGTGCCTGGGAGTGAGCCGCACCACAGCTCACTCCCCCACGACGTTTTTTAGGATTTCAATCTCCAACGCCTTCCGCCCCAGCGTCCGTTCCAGCTGACGGATGCGATGGTCTTTCTCGGTTTCGGCGGCGGCAGCGCTTCTCCCCCCAAGCGCTGCCTTCGCTCCCTGTTCCGCTTCATCCTTCCAGCGATAGTACAGATTCGGAGCGATCCCGTGACGCCAACACGTCTCCGAGACGTTCCCGCTCTTGATGCCTTCTTGCACGATCTGCCACTTCTCTTCAGGGGATCGATCGACACGCGGTTTCCTGCCCATGTTGCCTCCTGTTTTGGAGGCCCTGATTCTACCTAAATGAAGTGTCCAGTTTTAGCGGGGAGCAATACACTCCTAACGTTACGTACGTTCGTTACGTCACGTGGCGAAATCTAAAACGACCCCAGATTGCCCCACAGCGTACCCAAGCTGATAGGAATTCCCGCGCCGCATTTTCGGCAAGCGTCGTCACGGGCCGGACCTTTGTAGCCACACTCGCATTCGACATAGAACTCTTTACGAATGATTTTGTGCGGCGATTTGGCGCGCTGTTTGGCCCGTTCCTTAACACAAATGTCGCGAGACGTACGAAATCCTACATTTGGTCTGCCTGCGAGGGAATCCGCTAAAAAGCCGATCTGCGCCTTTGGTCTCTCGGGAAAACTAGGATCATGGATCAAAGCTAGGATGTCTTGGGCCTGCTGTGGGACAAAGTTTGCCGCATAGGACTGACCGTAATTTTCAAACGCCGCGATGATCTGTACCTCTGTTTCCGCTGCCATTAGTGGATCGCGCAGTTTCGGCCACACGTAACCCAAATTGATTCGATAATTATCTGCGCGGCCAATGACCCAAGACCGTGGGATACGCTGCGGCCTTCCTCTCCCCCTTTTCCTGGAAAACGTGTCAATAGCGTTTTCAACCCTTTGAACTTGCTTCTGACGTTTTGGCATTTTTGCGTAAACCTCCCGGGAATGCAATTTAATTATACGTAAGAATGGCCATATACGCGCTTAATTATACGGAAGTTTATCGCCTTCGAAATGATTGTGGTCCACCTTCTCCTAAGTCGTTTTTAATATGAGGTTTATGATCTTCTTGGGGAAGATTAATTCAAGGGAAGGGAGGTTCAATTGATGTTTGAATTAAACGATAAAAAGATGTTTCCGTGCCCAGTTTGCGCACAACTCCGTGAAGTAAAACTCACCAAGAAGAGGAAACCATACATAACGTGCGATCCCTGCGGGATTCAACTCTTCGTTAGAGGCCCATTGGGGATCGCTGCATTCGGTAGGTTGCTCGACCGCGTGGAAGTTGAAGACCTATGGGCGCGGCTTCTCGAAATGGAGCGTCGATTCTATCTCAAATGTCGTGCGTGCGGATGCCCGTTCTGGATCGAGCCGGGACTGGTCAAGACCAGCCGATTTGACGGAAGCCTTCAGGGATTTCGCTGCCCTGCTAAGCAATGCCGGGAGGTCGTGTCATGGAAAACGAAGGAATGAAAATCACAGTAGTCGGGGCGCTAGCAATCGCTGGCGTCGTCGTGTTGCTGATCCTGCTCGCCCGGTTTCTGTGCGACCAAACTCCAAGGCATGGGAGCGATCCCCAGCAATAGCAAGCAGCAAAACATTGGATTCACGTGGCAAAAGACGCGACAACCCGAACCGAAGCACAAGCCTTGCAAATAGGCTCGACCAAGAGTACTTTTCAGCCCGCGACACCAGATGGACGGCCAGGGAGAAAGAGTATGCGCCGTCGTTCTTGTCAGACTGGCTATGAGGAGAAGAAAGGTGGTTGGTATCACGTCCGGTTTCGGATTGATGTGCCAGGACAGGAGAAAAGGGCATACAAGAGCATTCCAATTTGCCCTGTCTCAGGTCCCGGCGCTCTATCCAAGCTGGAGCGTCTCAGGAAGCGGAAGGAAATCATCAATACAAGCGGAGCGGATACCGAGGAACATTTCAACAAGGTCGAAGCATTCAACAAAGGTACGACGTTCCGCACGCAAGCTGAATGGTGGTTGAATCACGTGCAGACACGCAAACGGAAGCCGATTACACCAGCGACCGCAGCGGGCTTCTGTCTCTTTCATCGGTCAATAATCTCGCTGTTAGAGGCATTGTAACCAAGATGATGGAAGCTGGCTTGTCACCCAAGATGGTTAACAACGTGATCCAAGTCGTCAAGATGATCGTGGCGTCTCTTGTCAACGAGGACGGAGAGAAAATCTATCCCAGGACTTGGAACCACGAATTCATCGACTTCATCGACTTGCCAGAGGTAAAAAACCAAAGGCAACCTACCCACACTAGCGAGATGATGACCGCAATCGCAGGTGGCTCCAAGGGAAGAGAACAAATGCTCTACGTTCTGCTTGGTGCCACCGGAATGCGAATTGGAGAAGCGCTCGGAATTGAAATAGAAAAGCACATTGCGGACGACTTCTCTACGTTGCAAATCCGGCAGAAGGCATGGAATGGATTCATCCAACCATTCTTGAAGACCGATAACGGGCTTCGGGATATTGATTTGCATCCTTCCATTTCCGCAATGCTCAAGACGTTCGTGGATGACAGGACTTCGGGTTTGCTGTTTTGCTCGAAGACCGGAAATCCATTATTGCAGTCGAACGTTCTGAGACTTTCTTTGCATCCCCTTCTTGAAGGATTGAATCTGCCGAAATCGGGTGCCCACGCGTTCAGGCGGTTTCGGGCAACTTGGTTGAGGAAGCAGGGAGCGCCAGAAGACTTGATTCGCTTTTGGCTCGGCCACGCAAACAAAAGCGTCACGGACGATTACAGCAAGTTGAAGGAAGACGTGGCGTTCCGCAAGAAAGTAGCAGCAGAAGTGGGATTCGGCTTCGAGCTTTCGGCTAAGGCTTCACCCATTCAAACCGATGTTGCACCCAACTGCACCCAAAGTGAGTTGTCGGCAAGCACTGCGTAAAGCAATGCAGCTAAAGAGGAAGAATGGCTCCCCGGGCAAGATTCGAACTTGCAACCCTTCGGTTAACAGCCGAATGCTCTACCGTTGAGCTACCGGGGAACTGGCCGCGCTTCACGGCGATTTGAGTTAACGGAAGTTTACGCCAGCTCCCGCATTCCGGCAAATGGGGGAATCCTGGAATCACGCGCCGGAGTCACTAACGGATTTCCACGACGATCGCCTGTTTCTGCGCGTGGCTCGGCTCGAGCAGGAATGTTCCGAGAATGTTGATGGCGAAGGCCGTGATCCCCGCCAATTCGAACATCGCCGAAAAAGGCAGTAAGGACCAGGCCCAATTGGCAATTCCCTGATAGGCGAGAATTTCGCTGGAGACCCGGAGGGTGCACCCGAAGGTGAGGAGGGCGAGACCGGCGAACATCAGGTCGTTGCTCCACAACTGGCGCATGCCGGCGAACGCGGGCAGAATGCGCTGGCCGACGCAAAAGACCATCACGGCGATGAATCCGACCGTCAGAGCGTGCCGCGAGGCGCCCCAGATTCCGCCCGATGAATCCCACAACGCCGCGGCCACACCCAGCAATGCTCCGATCAAGAGCCAACCGTAGGCCACGCGCACGAAGAACGGGAAACTCCGGTGCACGCCGCGAGTTTTCGCTTCCTGTTGCGCCGGTTCAAACATGCGAATCGCGGCGATCGCCAGGGCCGCCGCCACCACAAACAGCGCGGTGGCTTTCGCGCCCCAGCCTGCCAGTGTCAGAACGACGCCGGCAACATTCACGGCAACGGCGCTCAACAGCAGCCGCGAGCGGACCGGCTTGAGGCCGAGAAACACCGGCATCCATCGGGTGCTGAATCCCCATACAAACGGCACCAGAAATCCCCATGTGGCCAGCGTGAGAAACCTCTGGTCGAGAACATGGGACAGGGCCGGGGTTGCGCCGCGCAACGCAAGGTAGACGCACGCCGCCAGGTTTGCGATCAGCAGCAGCAGGAACCCAAGCGCCGCGCTCACCACCACGTAAATCCAAGGCTCTAACCGCGTCTTGCCCGGACCTTCAGGCCGGTGCTGTGAAACCGCCCGGAAGAAAATCAGGAACGCCGCAAGTTCGAGAATGCCCGAGACAGGAAGCACGATCCGCCATTGCCAAAGGTAGACGTTCGCGGCCCATCGCGCTGTCACTCCGATGGTCCACATGGCCCAGCACAGCCAGGCGGGGCCGAAGGCGGGCTTTGCCGCGCCCCGCATTTTCGGAATCGAATAAAAACCGATGCCCAGAATAAAACTGCCGATCCATCCAAACACCTGCGCGTGGCCGTGCGCCTGCAACCACGCTGGCGAAACCGATCCGGCGCTCTCGCTTCCGCTGATCCGCAGCAGATTCCACACTCCCAGGAAAGTGCCCGGGAGCAGCATGAACACCAGCCCGGAGCTGATGAAGGCCATCAGCAGGCGCGAAACCGAAACTTCGCGCTCGCGCGCAATTTGCATGATCTGCGCGGGAGTGAGCGGGGGATGCCCCTCGCTATGGGCGGCTACTACTGGAGCTTCGATTGAAATAGACATGGCATTCCCCTCTAGGCCACCGTGGCTTCCATCTCCACCGCGCGCGGAAACAGGATGTCATTTTCCAGATGCACGTGCTGGCGAAGATCCGCTTCAAATTCCCGCAATTCCTGGTACAGCGCTTTATAACTTGTGCAAGCATCGGCCGGAGCGGCGTATTCCGAACTGGCTGCGCGAATTTGCCGGACCAATTCTCCCGCGTCGTCGTGCTCTCTCATCATGGCTTGAATCGGATTTCGCACCGTTTGGAAAAAAGGCGGCTCGACAGAACCATTCCCGCCGGCCGCGCGTTCGACCGCTTCGATGTACGGGAAGAGGACTTGCTCCTCCTTCCGCATGTGCATGGTCATTTCCCGGCTGACTTCGCCGAAAAAATTCTGGATCTCCGCAAGTTCGGCGTGATTATTCCCCCACTTGGCGATCACTTTCGCGAGCAGCGGTTGCACGCGAGCGATAAAATCGCGAACGTAGCGGTGGTGCCTCTCCCGAATGTGGTTGGTCAAATCGCTCAGGGGCGCCGACGTCCAGTTTTCTTCGCCGGCTTTTACGTGCTTGGAGTTTTCCTGCAGCCGTTTCAAAATTTCTTCGGGCGGGACATCCGCATGCAGGCACGCTTGGTGGAGCGATTTTTCGCCGCCGCAGCAATGGTCCGCGCCGGTGCCTTCGAGCACCTGCCTGGCCGCCGGATTGGAAAGCGCTATTTCCTTAACTTTGTTTTCGCTATTGAAACTCATGGAGCCTCCCGTCACGATTCGCATTCTGAACGGCAGGCTGGCGGCAGGCAGTGACTAAAGTCACTATAGCTGGAGGCGTCTGAAAGGAAAGAGGTTACTCGGAAGAGGCCTGTTCGCGTTTCAGGCCGAAAATGTCTTTCACGGTAATGCTGCGGCCATCCACTTCCAGGAATCCTTCGGCTTGCAGCCGGCCCAGATTGCGCGAAACGATTTCCCGCACGGTGCCTAATTCCGCGGCCAGATCCTGATGGGTCTTGGTCAGCTCCACGAGGACGCCATCTTTCGAGGACGTTCCGCCGGCCTGAGCCAGCCGCAGGATCAGCGCGATCAAGCGGTGCCTCACCGTCGTGAACGACAAGTCTTCGATGATCCCGACCAGGCGCCGCAATCGCGAACCAACGACTGCGAGCACCTTGAGCGCCACCTCCGGATGCTCGCGGCAGAAATTCTGGAAGTCCTTGCGCGAGATGAAAAGCACTTCGGCGTCCTCCAGCGCGGAGGCCGACGCCGGATAATTTCCACCGTCAAATACCGGAAGCTCCGCGAAAGAACTTCCCGGACCTTCCACGGAGAGGACTTGTTCGCGGCCCGCTGGCGATAATTTGAATATGCGAACTCGCCCCAGGGCCACCAGAAACAGCCCCGTGCACGAATCGCCTTCGCCGAACAGCAGCGCGCCCTGTGGAAAGCTCTTCCGGCTTACTCGCGCGGCCAGAGCGCGCATCTCCTGTTCGGTGAGGCTCGCGAAGAGCTGGGTTCTTCGCAGTATCATTTCCACTTTTTCATCCATTGCGGCGCACCACCCACTGCTGGTCTTACCATAACCCGACGGCCTGATGGAAAGAATTCCCCATGAAAGTGAATCAGGATTGCAGTTCAGAGTTGCGTGTTTCTTCTGTATCCTGTAAACGATTCCCATCCCGGTGGAACCCGGAGAAACGATGCAATTTGGAGGCTCACGTGCCAATCCGCAATAAATTCGATGCCGCAAAAATATTTCTCGGACTCTTTTTGCTTGCGCCTGTTTTTCTGTCGATCGGCGCTGCCGGTTGCAGTTCGCCGAAGCCCGCGGCGGAACAGCCGGCGCAGCCAACACAGGGGCCAAAGCGCTATGCGCTCACCGGCCGCGTGGTTTCCATCGACAAAGCAAAGCTGCAGGTGACCGTGGACGGCGCCGACATTCCCGATTTCATGTCGGCCATGACCATGGGATATGACGTCAAGAGCGCCGACGCCCTCGATCCGCTATCGCCGGAAGATCAGATCAAGGCGGACATCGTGGTGAACGGGAATGACGTCCACTTGGAAAACATCGTGGTGACCAAGAAGGCGGACACTTCAAAAACTCCCGCAGCCGGCGCGGGAACTCCAAAACCCGACAAGAAATAAGAAGTGGCGCGCCGCCAAATCCAGGAAGCTCGGATTTGGCGGCGCGCCTGATTTCCTTGCCGGCGAACGCTAGCGCTGCCTTCGGTCCTGCTCGTCCCCACCGGATTTTTTGGAATCCTGCCCGCGTTGCTGTCCCTCATCCTTCGCTTTTGGCTGCTCGGTTTGGGGCTTTGCGGGAGCGGCAGCCGGTGGCTTTTCAAATTGATGCGGGTGATAAGTGTCCTGATTGACGCGTGCCGGAGGAGCATAGACCACGGGAGGCTGCTGCTGCCCGCGCCTTTGGTCCGTCTGAGCCTGCGCTGGTACGCGGCCTGGCTGCTGCTGATTTGTGTTTGGCTGATTCGGCTGAGTGGAAATCGCCGGCGGCTGCTGTTGCACTTGCTGCCCGCGTCTTGAATCGTTCTGCGGCTGCGTCGGGATGCGGTTGATTCGCGTTTGGCTGGCTTGGCTGAGCGGAAATCGCTGGGGGCTGCTGTTGCACTTGCTGCCCGCGTCTTGAATCGTTCTGCGGCTGCGTCGGGGCGCGGCCCGGCTGCGGTTGATTCGCGTTTGGCTGGCTTGGCTGAGCGGAAATCGCTGGGGGTGGCTGTTGCGCCTGCTGCCCTTGCTGCCCGCGCCTTTGGTCCGATTGTGGCTGCGTCGGTTCGCGGCCGGGCTGGGGTTGATTTGCGTTTGGCTGGCTCGGTTGCGCGGAATTCGCCGGCGGCTGCTGTTGCCCTTGCTGCCCGCGCCTTGAATCGTTCTGCTGCTGCGTCGGGAAGCGGCCCGTCGCAGGCTGGTTCACATTCGGCTGCACTGGGGGAGCGATTTTCACGGCGGGTTGTTGCTGCGCCTGTTGGGCGCGGATGCGGTCCATCTGTTGCTGCGTCGGCGCGCTTCCGGGCTGCGCGGACAGCACCTGTTGCCTTCTTTGGAAGGATACGGGGGGAGGAGCCGGCGCCTGCTTCACGACCACCTGCCGGTTCATCGCCGCTTGCGGAGGCCTGACCGTGGCTATCGCCCCGGATCCCACCACGCTCTGGCGCACTGGAGCCACGGCGACGCCGCGCTGGATTTCGGCGTCATGCAGCTGCCGCGGATCCACGCGGGCAGCAGCCCCGCCCACAGCTCGCGCGTTCACGAAGGTGTCGCGTGAAACGACCGTGACCGCCCCGGCGTTTTCCCGGTGCATGTACGTGACTCGCGAAACATCCCGGTTGTTGTAAATGTTGGTGACGTTCACCACGTTCACCGTGGTGTTTGTGATATTCACGTTTTGCACGTAGCGCACGCTCGTCCGGTACGGCGGCACGTACACCTCGCGCGGGCCCAGCGGAAACCAACCCACTCCGCCTCCCCCGCCAATCGAAAGCGAAACGCCGAACCTCGGCCCGCCGACAAAAACCACCAGCGCCGGCGAATATACCGGCCGCACCACAACGGGGCCGGGAACCCAGCACCAGCCTCCTCCGTACACGGCCCATCGTCCATAATGAAATGGAGCAAAACCCCAGGGTTCGTCTTCCACCCAGGTCCAGCCCCACGGCTCGATCCAGACCCAATGGCCGAAGCGATAGGGCGCCCAGCCGGGCGCAACGCGGGACGGAAACCAAACATATCCGTAATCGGGAACGCTTCTCCAATCGCCGTACTCGTCGAGGTCTTCATACCCGATGACGTCGCGCGAAACGTAGCGCGACGATTCGGCGCGCTCTTCGCGGTCGTCGCGGGAGGCGCCCCACTGGTCGAAATCATCCATGCGCCCGGCGTTTCCGCCGTCGTACGTCAGTGAATCGGTGCCGGAAAAGACGTCGCGATCGCCGGAATCAAGGTGAAATTCACTGCCTCCTCCGGTGACGTCGCCCTCGCCATCGCGCACGGTCACAACGGTGGTATTGCCATTGGGATCGACGTCCACGCGGTATTCACCCGGCCGCTCTAAGGTAAACGCAAGGTTGGGCGTATCGATCTCGAACGCATCGCCCCCATCGAGCCTGCGCACGTGCACGCTGAGCGTTCCTTCGGCCAGCTGAATTTGCACGGTGCGGTCATCGAGATTCAGAAAGGTGATGCCTGTCTCGCTCGAAAGACGCACAACGGTGCTATCGATGTGCAGTTCGCCGCGGGAATTCCGGTCGGTCCACAGATTGTCGCCCGTGGTCAGCGGGCGATTAGGATTAGCCTGCACCCAGTCGCTTTCGCCGGCCGGCTGGAAAGACACCGATCCCTGGATATAGTTGAGCCGCGCGACTCTTCCGGGCGGATCGTCATCGGCCATCGCGGCTGTCGAGAAAGCGAGGAAAAAACCGGCGGAAAGAATCAGGAACAGGAAAGTGGAAATGGATTTTCGCATTGTGGGCAGTCCCTTCTGCGTGCGCGCTCTTGAGGGCTGGAGGTTTCCCTTACATCATACTCCTAGTTTGAAATCCTGCGCCGTACCTGACAGCGCACCGTTCAATTGCTGCGCGCCGAAAATCGTATGCTGGTCATGATCACCCTCGTGCTTCATCCCCGGCCGGAGGGAGGACAGGAGACTCCTTGCGGAGTCTCCTGACGGTGAGTGAGGTGAGCCATGAACAGACTGAAGACCGTTAGCGGTGGTTATGTCCGGATCCTGAATTGCCGCCGCCGGATGACGACGACCTTCCGCCCGATCCGCCACCCGAATTCCCTCCGCGTGAGCCGCCACCCGATTGCCCGCCGCGATATCCGCCGCCACCATATCCGCCACCGGACGGTCCGCCGCGGTAGCCACCGCCTCCGTAGCCGCCGCTCGGGGCGCTACGCACGGAGGGTGGGGGAGAATACGTTTCGCCCCGCGGCCTTACCACCGGCTGCTGCATGGTGAGTGAGGGCCGGTTGTACCCATAAGTACCGGAGCTTTGCCGCGAATTGTTTTGATATTGCGGATTGTTCTGATATTGCCGTGGCGATTGCGCCGGCTGCGAATATCCCTGACGCGATGGTCCTGCGCCCTGTCCTTCATAGCTTCTGCCGCCGCTGGGTTGCGATTGGTTAGACGGCGGAGTGAACGGACGCCATCCCGGCCGCGAAGATTGCTGCTGCGGCGGAGCAGCGGTCCCGCGCGGTTGGCTCTGCATATTTTGCTGCGGTTGTCTGCTTGTTTCTCCGGGAGCCGGGCCGCGGTTCACGTTGCCGGAATTGTTGGACCCGAAATTATGGGAACCTTGCCCCGATTGGTTTGAGCCGGGCCGCGCCATGTTCTGCTGCGGCTGATTTCCTCTGGAATCGAATCCGCCCTGGCGGTTTCCGGAATTTACGTTGCCCGAATTGTTTGAGCCAAAGCTGCGGAAGCCGGGCCGCGACGAATTCTGCGGCGCCTGCGCGTTGTTAGGAGCGCCTCCGCGGTTGAAGCCGCCCTGCGAACGTTCCGCCTGGGCCGAGCCGCCTTGCCGCGCGTTGCTGCTATAGAAACGCTGGTTGCTGTTTGCGCGATTCGGGATCGCCTTGGAATTCACTTGCCGGTCCGTGGAACGGAAACTCTCTGGCGACGGCGACACCGGATTTCCACCGGTCACGAAATTGGCCTGGCGCAGCGAGTTGGAGTCAAACCTCGACTGCTGCCGGGGCACCGCGCCGCGCCCGAATTGATCGCCGCGCATCGAGCTGATTCCATTACGCACGCGAGCATCGCTGAAGGCGCGATCCACGTTCGAGTACCCGTGCGGCCCTCCGCGCAGCGGCTCGAATCCGCCGCGCTCGTTGTGAAAGTTGTTGAAGTTGACCACGTTCACGCGGTTAAAACCACGGCCATACCACGGGTAGAACCGGTCGCCCGGCCCGCAAGGCAGCCAGCCCACGTTGCCGAAACCGCCGCCGAATCCGAATCCAACGTTCCAGCCTCCTCCGCCGAATCCGAAGAATGAAACATACGCCGGCGCCCAAATCGGCTGGTACCCGCCGTAAACAGGTCCCGGCCACCAGCCCCAGTTGCCTCCGTAAACGAACCAGCGGCCATAGTGGTATGGCGCCCAGCCCCAGGGTTCGTAGGAAACCCAGGTCCATCCATAATAAGGTTCATACACCCAGCGGCCATCGCGGTACGGCGCCCAGCCTGCATCGGCGGAGGGAAACCACACGTCGCCGTAATCGGGGACATTGTTCCAGTGGCCGTAGGCGTCCAGGTCCTGGCTGCCGGTATAATAAGGATTAGTGTGCTGCCAGCTTTGCGCGCTTTCGATGTTGCGGTTGCGGTCGGCGTTCCACTTGTCCCAATCGTCCCTGCCGGGGGCACCGGAAACCTGGTATTGCGCGTTGTCCGCGTTGCCCTCGATGGTGATGCGCTGGTCGCGGTCCACGCGCGTGCTGCCCTGCGGCGTGGAAATTTCCGCCGAGCCTTTGCGCACGTCGACAATCGTTTCGCCGTCGGAATTGACCTGGATGCGATAGCTGCCTTCGCTGGCCTGCGGGTGCACCGCCACATTCGGCGCATCGATCTCGATGTTTGCGTCGCTGTTCCCCAGGACATCATAATTCACCAGGCCTTGTCCTACCTGCACTTGAATCTGCGAGCGCGAAAGATTCACGACGTTGGCCGTTGATTCTTCAGACATGCGCAGCGTATTGGCATGATCGAGCTGAATTTCGGCCCGCGAATTTTTTCCCGTGGAAAGATGATCTCCATTCACCACGGGCGTATTCAGCGTGGCTGCCGCCCAGTCGCTGGAACCATCGTGCTGCGTCGAAAAATCGCCATGAATAAAACTCACGCGTCCGGCGCCCGCGTCGCTTTGCCCCTGCTGCGGCCCGCCCTGTTGCGATGGATACTGTTGCGGGGGAATTTCCATGGGCTGCTGCGAATCCGGCGGCCCCTGCTGCGCGCCCAGAGTCGCGCCCATTCCCAGGAACAATGCTCCCGCCAGAAGAACCGTTGTCAGATTTCCTCGATAGCGCTTCATACCTTGCCTCCTGCACCTGCAAGAGCCTGCACTCATGCTCACTAGTCTCAGATGATTGCAGGAGTGGTGCCAAACTGGGCGCGTTTCGGGTTTAATGCAACCCACTTGTTTGCAATTGTTTATAGAGGATTGGTCGACAGGTGCTTACGCGGCCCCACTGAATTTCTGGTGGTTCTCAAGCAGCGAGTGGTGGATTTCAACCACCCGGCATCAGATTGCAAGATTTAGATTCCTATTGTTCTTCGGCAGGATCCGCCACACCCAATTTCGAGAGGCGGTAGCGCAGCGCATTGCGCGAAAGGCCGAGGGCTCGCGCGGCCTGGCTCTTATTGCCATTGGCGCGGCGCAGGGCTTCGCGGATGGTTTCGTCTTCCCACTGTTCGAGGGTCATGCCGGGGGGCAGGACGTGCGGCGTGCCGGAAGTTGCGCGCTTGGCGGGGTCGTCGAGATAGATGTCGGCGACATCGAGCGTATTACCATTGGAAAGTGTCACGCCGCGCTCGATGATGTTCTGCAGTTCGCGGACGTTGCCGGGCCAGTGATACTCCATCAGCTTGCTCATAGCCTGGGGCGTGATGCTGGCGACGGATTTTGACGAATCCTTCGCATAGCGTTCCAGGAAAAAATTGGCGAGGGCGGGGATGTCTTCCTTGTGGTCGCGCAGCGGGGGGATGTCAATGGCCACCACATTCAACCGGTAATACAAATCCTCCCGGAAAGTGCCTTCCTCGAGCGCGGCGCGCAGGTCGCGGTTGGTGGCGGCGACCAGGCGCACGTCCACTTTGTGCGTTTTCGTGCCGCCCAGGCGCTCGAATTCGCGGTCCTGCAGCACACGCAGCAACTTCACCTGAATCGCCGCGGGGACGTCGCCGATTTCATCGAGAAACAGCGTGCCTTTGTCGGCCAACTCGAATTTTCCGGGTTTCGTGCCGGCGGCGCCGGAAAACGCGCCTTTCTCGTATCCGAACAGTTCGCTTTCCAGCAAATTTTCCGGAATGGCGGTGCTGTTGATTTTAATAAAAGGACCGGCGGAGCGCTGCGAATGTTCGTGAATGGCGCGCGCGATCAGATCTTTTCCCACGCCGCTTTCGCCGCCGATCAGTACGGTGGAGTTGGTCGGCGCGACGCGCTCGACGAGCGCCAGCACGGCTTGCATTTTGTCGCTGTGCGCGATGATGTTGGCGTAGGCGTAGCGGTGCCCCAGTTGTTCGCGCAGGGATCGGTTTTCCTCGCGCAGCCGGTGCGAATCGAGTTCCTTGCGGATGATCAGAACGAGTTCGTCGAGCGAGAACGGTTTGGTGACGAAGTCGCTCGCGCCGATCTTCATGGCTTCGACCGCGGCTTCGACCGTGCCGTGCGCCGTCATGATCACCACGGGCAGCGCGGCGTTCACGCGCTTTACGGCCTGCAGGAACTCGAGGCCGCTCATTCCCGGCAGGCGCAGATCGGTGACGACCAGGTCCGGCTTTTCGCGCACCAGGAGTTGCAGCCCGGTTTCCGCGTCAGCCGCCGAGTGCACCAGAAAACCTTCTTCGCCCAGTTGCAGCTCGAGCAGCCGCCGCATCTTGGCTTCGTCTTCGACAATGAGGATCGCCGCTTTTTGCTGGCGCGTGGTCATGGGTTTTTGTAGCACAGGCACTCTTGCCTGTGCGGCTTTGTGGGCCACAAATTGCGATACCAATTTAACCGCGATTGCAAAAACCACACAGGCAAGAGTGCCTGTGCTACTCAAAACAATCGGGCAACCACCATTGTGCCAGCCCGCGCGCACCGATGTGAAGCCGCAAATCCGGGGAGTGGATCAAATTGCCTGGGAGCACGTTTTCAGTAGGACAGGCTTCAGCCTGTAAGGTTTGACTTTGCTCAGCGGCGGCAAAAGCGACAGGCTGAAGCCTGTCCTACTAAAGCGCGACAATAGACACCCATTCCGAATTGTGTGAGGATACTCGGAAAAGCGCGCGAGAAAACGGATCGCATGCTCGCACGGGAGGATTTCCATGGAACGACGAAAATTTTTGGCGTCATCGCTCGCGGCATCGGCCCTGGCAGTCACCGCGCCGGGCGGCGCCCTGGAAGCCGCGCAAGGAAACATGGCCGGAAAAGGCCGGGAGTTCTACCAGCTGCGCAGGTATCACATCAACAGCGGGCCGCAGAGAAAGCTGTGCGACGATTTTTTCCGCGAGGCCCTGATTCCGGCGCTGACGCGCATGGGCATTGGCCCGGTGGGAGTATTCGATCTTACGATCGGGCCGGATACGCCATCCATATATGTATTGATGCCTGGCACGTCGGCGGAAGCGCTCGCCACGGTGGAAACGCGCCTGGGGCAGGACGCGGACTACGTAAAGGCCGGCGCGGCGTTCCTGAACGCTCCGGCCAAGGAGCCCGCGTTTGACCGCATGTCGAGCACGTTCCTGCAGGCGTTCGAGAAGTGGCCGAAACTGATCGTGCCGGCCGCGGCCGCCACGCACGGCCCGCGCGTATTCGAGTTGCGCATCTATGAAGGCGCCACCGATCAGGATCACCGCCGCAAGGTCGAGATGATGCAGTCGGGCGAGGCGGACATCTTCGCCAAGAACGGCTTCGAGCAGGTTTTTTATAGCGAGACGCTGATCGGCCCGCGCCTGCCGAGCCTCACCTACATGCTGTGCTTTGACAGCCTGGCCACGCGCGACAAACAGTGGGCCGCGTTCCGCGCCTCCGACGACTGGAAGGCGTATTCGACGCAGCCCAAGTACGCGTTCGAGCCCATCGTTTCCAACATCACCAACCTGATCCTGACGCCCACGGCGTATTCGCAGGTTTAGGGAATCGCGCAGTCCGGGTATTCACCCTGCCTTCATGCAGGCCGTACAATGCGCCCGGGCTGCGGAAATAATAAAAGCGCCGTCATTCCGAGCGAAGCGAGGAATCCCTCTTTCTCTTGAGTCCAAACCGAGGAGGGATTCCTCGCTTCGCTCGGAATGACGGCGTCGGGGGTGGGGGGCAAACCTGGGCGCATCCGCCACCTATCCTCGAAACCACAACACAAACTTACTTAGGCAGATTCGCCGGATTGCGCACGACGCCGACCAGGTCTTGAATCTCTTCGCGGTAAGGCGCCAGGAACTTCGCATTGGCGGCGTTCACGTCGCTCAATCGTTTCTCGAGCGGCGTTGGCGCATGGTCCGGCGCTGCTGCGGCGCCATCCCCGGAGGTTTTCGCGACGGCCGGATTCGGAATGACCGATTCGACGGCATCGGCGATGCCGCGATACGTTCGTCCATCCACCTTCATATCTTCGGCGATTATTTGATCCATGGTAATCGCCACCAGGGTCGCGCGCTCCAGGGTTTTTACGCCGTCCGGAGTGGGTGCGCGGCCAGCGGCGCCGCTGTCAACGATCTTCTTCGCTTCCTCCAGAGCCACTCGGTCTGCCGGAGCGGGATTTTTCACGCGTTCGGCGGCCGCCCGCATGATTTTCAGGTAGAGATCGACGTCATCCTTCGTCAGCGGGTCGAGTTTTTGCTCGGTTTGCTGGTCGAGGGGAAGTTCCGCGGGTTTCGCGGCCGCGGCAGAGGGCGAATTTTCGCCGCCTTCGGAAAGCGGCGCGGTCTGGTTGCGCCCGCAGCCCGAGAAGCACGCCGCGGCGGAGAGAATCACCGCCAGCGGAAATTTCCCGCAAATAAATTGTTTGCGCGCCATTTGTTCAGCCGGCGAAATCTTACGGCGCGCGCCGCCGCGCGTCAAATGCGCGCACAAAGCGAAAAGTTGTCCTGAGAAGAAACGCTTCGAATGGAAATCTGAAAATATTCAAAAAATGGATTGACAGACACCCGATATCGTACGCATAATTATGCAGTTGCCTGTATATTCTTAAACGCATATGGCATTGAACGCACATAAACGGTTCCGGCAAGGGCAGATCCTGAAGCTCGTCTCGAGCGAACCGATCTCGAGCCAGGATGAGCTCAGGAAACGGCTGTCCCACGTAAAGGTCCGCGTGACCCAGGCCACGCTTTCGCGGGATATGAACGAGCTCAAGCTGGTGAAGACCTCGGCGGGATACAAGCCTCTGACCAACGGCGAGGAAGCTGCCGCGCCTCTGCCGCCGCTCGGCCGCGCCTTGCGGGAGTTTCTCGTTGATCTGCGCCCGGCGTTCAACCTGCTGGTGCTGAAGACGCCGCCCTCGGGCGCGCAGCCGCTGGCCGCGGCGCTCGACGCTGAAAAATTCAAGGAAGTCGCCGGCACCATCGCCGGGGACGACACCGTACTGGTGATCACGCCCTCGAAACAGGCGCGCATCGCCGTCCAGAAACGCATGGAGGATCTGCTCCGATGAGCGACCCGCAACGGGTTGCCGTGGTCGGAGCAACGGGCTACGCAGGCTTCGAGCTGGCCCAGCTCCTTCTCCGGCACCCGAAAATTCAAAAACCGACTTTCTACATGCGCGAGAGTTCCTCGTCCGCGCACGTGAAGTGCCTGACGGACATCTTTCCACGGCTGCGCGGCTGGGGCGAAGCGCCCTGCAAGACGTTTTCGGTCGATGCGATCGCGTCGAGCGGCGCGGGCACCGTGTTTCTGGCGACGCCCCACGAAGCTTCGCTGGAAATGGTGCCGCAGCTGCTTAACGCGGGCCTGCGCGTGGTGGATTTGAGCGGGGCGTTCCGATTCCACAATCCGGAAACATTCGCGCAGTGGTACAAATTGCCGGCGCCGCCCAAGGAATTGGCCGCGGAAGCCGTCTACGGCTTGCCGGAACTGTATGCCGATCAGCTTCCGGGCGCGCG
The DNA here is from genome assembly GCA_963779275.1 of Terriglobia bacterium. Taxonomy (GTDB): domain Bacteria; phylum Acidobacteriota; class Terriglobia; order Acidiferrales; family UBA7541; genus Palsa-360. The sequence goes on along the minus strand of CAVZXL010000005.1, from coordinate 352,360 downwards.
CCTAGTCGCAAATCCCGGCTGCTACCCGACCAGCGTGATTCTGGGGTTGCGGCCGCTGGTGGAATCAGGCTGGATCGCGCGGGAACGCGGGATCGTCTGCGATTGCAAATCGGGCGCCACCGGAGCCGGCAAGGAACCCAAGCGCGAGCTGCACTTTGTCGAAGTGGATGAAAACCTGCGCGCCTACGGATTGTTCTCGCACCGGCACACGCCGGAAGTGACCGATCACACGGGTATCGCGGGCGAAGACATCGTCTTCACCACGCATTTGCTGCCCGTCGCGCGCGGCATTCTATCCACTCTTTACGTGTGGTTTGCCGAGCCGCACACGGCGGCCGAGGTCGAGGCGCTGTACCGCAAGTTCTACGCCGGCCGCCCGATGATGCGCATCTGGCCGGCCGGGACGCTGCCCGAGCTGCAGCACGTGGCGCACACGAATTTTTGCGATATCGGATTTGCACTCGATCCCGCGGGGCGGCGCCTCGCGGTGGTGAGCTGTCTGGATAATTTGGGCAAGGGCGCCGCGGGCCAGGCTGTGCAGAACATGAATGCGATGCTGGGCATTCCGGAGGCTACGGGACTCAGATGAGAATGGTCGTTAAAGTTGCGGGAGCATTACTCGATGACGCGGCGGCGATGGAAACGCTGGCGCGGCAGGTGGCGCAGCTCGCCCACCAGGGCCACGAAATCCTAGTGGTGCATGGCGGAGGAAAAATTTTCACCGCCACGCTGAAGCGCATGGGCATTGAAAGCAAGTTCATCAACGGGCTGCGCGTGACTGATCGCGATACCCGAGACGTTGCCGTCATGGTCCTCGGCGGCCTGCTCAACAAGCGCCTGGCCGGAGCGATTTCCGCCGCGGGGCAGCCCGCCGTGGGCATTTGCGCCTCCGACTCCAGCTGTTTCCTGGCCGAGCCCATGATGCACGACGAAGTGATCGGCGGCCTGGGTTTTGTCGGCTACCTGACGGGCGCGAATCTGGAATTTCTGGAATCGTTCTGGAAGGCGGGCATCGTGCCCGTGGCGTCCTGCCTTGGTTTGGGCGCGGATGGAGAGTTGTACAACATCAATGCCGACCACATGGCCGCCGCCTGCGCCGAATACATTCATGCAGACCGGCTGATTTATCTCACCGACGTGGCCGGAGTGCTGGACGGAACGAAGGTGATCAAGGTGGTTTCGACCGGCGATGCCGAGGATTTGATCCGGCAGAACAAAGTTTCCGGCGGAATGATCCTGAAGCTGGAAGCGTGCAAGCGGGCACTCTCCGCCGGCGTTTCCCAGGTGCGCATTGTCGGCGGCTCTGTACCCAAGGGCCTGCTGGCCGCGGCCAACGGCTCGCGGTTTCCGGGCACGCGCGTCACGCCTGAGTTTCCCGCCAGCGCCGCCGGGGTGGCACGGTGAAGAGCAGCACGGTGAAAAAGAGCGGCGCGATGAAATCGAAGGCTACAAAATCGAAAGCGAAGAAAACCGCTTCCGCCGGCGCTGCGCAGAAGTCCGTCCTGCGCGATGTTTCGCAGCATTTGATGAACACCTACAAGCGCTCGGACATGATCTTCACGCACGGGCGTGGCTGCTACGTGTTCGATCAAAACGGGAAGAAGTATCTCGATTTCCTGGGCGGCATCGCCGTCAACGCTCTCGGATATTCCCATCCGGACCTGGTGAAAACGATCCGGCGGGAGGCGGGACGCGCGGTGCACGTCTCCAATCTGTTCCATAACCCGTTTCAGGGGCCGCTCGCGGCAAAGCTGGCGAAATGGTCGCACATGGACCGCGTGTTTTTCACCAACAGCGGTTCGGAGGCCGTCGAAGGCGCCATGAAACTGGCGCGCATCGCCGCAAAGCAAAAGCCCGGCGGCGCCACCAAGACGCGTTTTCTGGCGCTGGAGCATTCCTTTCACGGGCGCACGTTTGGCGCCCTCTCGCTCACCCACCCGGTGAAATACCGGGAGCCGTTTGAGCCGCTGGTGCCGGGCGTGGATTTTATCCGCATGAATGACGTCGCGGACCTGGAATCCAAATTCACGGACGACGTGTGCGCGATCTTCATCGAACCCATCCAGGGCGAGGGCGGAATTTATCCCGTCAGTGACACGTTCTGGAAGCGCGCGCGGGAGCTTGCAACAATGCACGGCGCCGCGTTGGTTGCCGATGAAATTCAGTGCGGCCTGGGCCGCACGGGGCGCGAATTTGCGTACCAGCGTCTGAGCGGGCTGCCCGACATCGTCGTGGTGGCGAAACCGCTGGCGGGCGGATTGCCGCTGGGGGCTTTCCTGGCGCGCGAGGAATTTGCCGCGTCGTTTTCGCCCGGCCTGCATGGCTCCACGTTTGGCGGAGGGCCGCTGACGTGCGCCACAGGGCTGACATTTCTCGATACGGTCGAGAAGAAGCACCTTCTTGCCAACGTGCGAGCGCGCGGCGCGGAACTGAAAGCGGGGCTGCAGAAACTGGCCGCGAAATTCGATTTCATCAAGGAAGTGCGTGGCGAAGGCCTCATGCTCGGCCTGGATTTGACCGTTGACGGCGCTCCGTATGTTGCCGAAGCGCTCAAACAAGGTTTGCTCATCAACTGCACGCACGAACACATCCTGCGCTTGCTGCCGCCGTTCATTTTGACCGCCCAGCAGGTGAAGGAAGGGCTTTCCAAGATCGAATCGGTGCTCGCAAAGACCGAACGGCCCGCCAAATCGCCGGCCGCACCTTATTCGGCTGGGCTCCAAGTAGAGCCCAGACCCTCCGCCACCGCCGCTGCGTTGACGCTTGCGGCCGCGAGGTAATGATGAATGCGCAGGCCCAAGCCGTGAACTTGTCTTCCGATGACTTGCTTACCGGCACGGAATGGAATGCGGCGCAAGTTCGGGAATTGTTCCGCCTGGCCACGGACGTCAAGGCGCATCCTGACCGCTACAAGACGGCTCTATCCGGCCGGCATCTGGCCATGATTTTTGAAAAACCGTCGCTGCGCACTCGGGTCACGTTTGAAGTAGGCATCACCAGCCTGGGCGGCACGGCCGTTTACCTCGATCACGCCGATACGCATTTGGGCGACCGCGAATCGATTCCCGACGTCGGCCGCTGTCTTTCGCGCTGGGTGCACGGGATTGTGGCCCGCGTATTTTCGCAGCAGGGACTGGAAATGCTGGCGGCGCACGCGAGCGTACCGGTGATCAACGCACTTTCCGACATCTATCATCCGTGCCAGACGCTGTGCGATTTTTTCACGCTCGAGGAAAAATTCGGATCGGCGCGTGGATTGAAATTCGCCTACGTGGGCGACGGCAACAACGTTTGCCACTCGCTGATGGTGGCGGGCGCGCGCGTGGGCGCGCACGTGCGCATCGCGACGCCCGAGGGCTACGAGCCGGACGCAAAGATCGTGGCGGCCGCGCGGCGCGATGCGGCGGAAACTTCAGGCACGATCGAATTGTTCCGCTCGCCGGAAGAAGCGGTCTCCGGCGCGCAAGCCGTGTATACGGACGTCTGGGCCAGCATGGGCCAGGAAAGCGAAACCGAAGCGCGCGCAAGGATTTTCGCGCCCTATCAGGTCAATGCCAAATTAATGTCCCAGGCCGCGCCGGACGCATTGTTCCTCCACTGTCTTCCCGCGCATCGCGGTTCCGAAGTGACCGATGAGGTCATGGAATCGCCGCGATCCATCGTGTTTGACGAAGCGGAAAACCGCCTGCACGTGCAGAAAGCAATCCTCTTAACGCTCCTAAGCTGAAAGGAAAACCGGTGCCAAAGAAAGTAGTTCTCGCCTATTCAGGCGGACTTGATACGTCGATCATTATTCCCTGGCTGAAGGAAACATACGGCTGCGAAGTGATCGCCATGGTCGGCGACGTCGGCCAGCAGGAAGATTTGAAAGCCGCGAAGAAAAAAGCGCTGGCCACGGGCGCGAGTTCCGCGACCATCGAGGATCTGCGCGAGGAATTCCTGACCGAATACATCTGGCCGACGCTACGCGCCGGCGCGGTCTACGAACACAAGTATCTGCTGGGCACGTCCATGGCGCGGCCGGTGATCGCCAAGCGCCAGGCGGAAATTGCGCTTGAAGTTGGAGCCGATGCCGTGGCCCATGGCTGCACGGGCAAGGGCAACGACCAGGTTCGCTTCGAGCTCGCGTACAAAGCCATCGCGCCGAAAGTAAAAATCATCGCGCCGTGGCGCGAGTGGACCATCAATTCGCGCGAGGACGCCATCGCCTACGCCAAGGCGCACAACGTGCCGATCGAGCAGACCAAGGCCAACATTTATTCGCGCGACCGCAACATTTGGCACCTGAGCCACGAAGGCGGCGTGCTTGAGGATCCCGCGAACGAGCCGGACGAAGCCATGTGGCAGTGGATCACCTCGCCGGAAAAGGCGCCGAACAAGCCGGAAGTGGTCGAGATTGGATTTGAAGGCGGCACGCCGGTCTCCGTGAACGGCAAGAAGTGTTCCGCGATCGCGCTGCTCGATGAACTGAACAAGATCGCGGCGACGCACGGCGTGGGCCGCATCGACCTGGTGGAAAATCGCCTGGTCGGCATCAAGTCGCGCGGGGCGTACGAAACTCCCGGTGGCACGCTGCTGGTGACCGCGCATCGCGAGCTGGAAACGCTGTGCCTCGATCGCGAGACCGCTCACTATTCGGAAATGCTCTCGCTGCGCTACGCCGAACTGGTTTACTACGGCGCGTGGTTCACGCCTCAGCGCGAAGCGCTCGACGCGTATTTCACCGAAGCGCAAAAGCGCGTCACCGGCACGGTGGGCTTGAAGCTTTTCAAGGGCAACGTCACGACCACCAAGCGCGTTTCGCCCTATTCCCTCTATCGCAAGGGCCTGGCCAGCTTTGCCATGACCGGCTATAACCCGAAGGACGCCGAAGGCTTCATTAATTTGTACGCTCTGCCCGTGACCATACCGGAGGAAGCGAAAGTAAAGTGAGCGCCGCGCCTAAAGAAAAAGAAAAGACCTCGGACAAATTGTGGGGCGGGCGGTTTGACCGCGCGCCCGACGAGGTCTTTTACCAGTTTCAACGGTCGTTCTCCTTCGATCGCCGCCTGCTGCCGTTTGAGCTGGCCGTCGACCGGGTGTGGGCGGGCGCGCTGGTTTCGGCGGGAATTCTTTCCATCGAGGAAATGCGCGAAACGCTCACGGCGCTCGACAAAATCGCGGAGCGCGCGGCCAGCGATCCCGCATGGCTTGACGCTTCGCCGGCCGAGGACGTGCATCACTTTGTCGAAACTGCGTTGGTCGAATATCTCGGGCCACTGGGCTTCAAGCTGCACACCGGCCGCAGCCGTAACGAACTAGTCGCCACCGACTTCCGCATGTTCGTGAAAGAAGCCGTGCGCGAAACGCGCGCGGCCGTCACGCGCCTGATCGGCGCTCTGGTGACGCAAGCCGAACGAGTACTCGGAATACCGATGCCCGGCATGACGCACATGCAGCATGCGCAGCCGATTCTGTTTTCTCATTTTTTGCTGGCGCACGCCGAAGCTTTTTTCCGCGACACCGAGCGCCTTGCAGCGGCGGCCGCCACGGCGGACGCCTGCCCGATGGGCTCGGGCGCGCTCGCGGGTTGCGCGCTGGACGTCGATCGCGGCGCCATCGCGCGCGAACTGGGTTTCGCACGCCCCACGGCCAACAGCCTGGACGCGGCCAGCGACCGCGACTTCGCGCTGGACTATCTTTACGCGCTGTCCGTGATCGCCACGCATCTTTCGCGCCTGGCCGAGGATTTTGTGCTGTTCGCGTCGCAGGAATTCGGATTCATCGTACTGCCCGACGAATTTTCCACGGGCAGCAGCCTGATGCCGCAGAAAAAAAATCCCGACGCGTGGGAACTCTTGCGCGGCAAAACCGGGCGCGTCACCGCGTCCCTGAATACCCTGCTCACCACGCTCAAGGGCCTGCCGTCGAGCTACCAGCGCGACCTGCAGGAAGACAAGGAACCTGTGTTCGCCGCGCACGATCAGGCCGTGGCCATGCTCACGATCGCCGCGGGCGCGGTGGCCGCGACGCGGCCGAACGAAGCGCGCATGCGCGAAGCGGCTTCCGACCCCGCGCTGCTGGCAACCGAAGCCGCACATTATCTGGTGCGGCGCGGCGCGCCCTTCCGCCAGGCACATGAAATTACCGGCCAGATTGTGCGCGAAGCCGAGCGCACCGGAACGTCGTTCTCCACTCTGCCGCTCGAAACGCTGCAGAAATTTTCTCCGCTCTTCGCTGCGGATTTTTACGATGCGCTGAAGCTCGAATCCGCGCTGGCGGGTCCCGACGTGCAGGGCGGGACCGCGCCCGCGCGTGTCCGCGAAGCCGTGGCCGCCGCGAATCTGCGCCTGGCGGCGCTCGAGGAAAAATCATGAGGGCGCGAACTGCTCGGATGAGCGATGCGGCCGGGGTGCACCGCGTGATCGCGCACTATGCGGGAGAAGGTTTGCTGCTCCCTCGCACCGAGGCGGAAATCCGCGAACACATCGCGCGCTTCCTGGTGCTCGTGGAAAAGCGCGATGGACAGGAAAAAATTCTCGGCTGCGTGGCGCTCGAACCCTACGGCCCGGACCTCGCCGAAATCCGGTCGCTGGCCGTCGCTCCGGACGCGCGCGGGCAGGGCCGCAACGTCGGCGACCGCCTGATGAAGGCGGCCATGGACACCGCGCGGCGCAGAAAAATCGCGCGCCTGTTCGCGGTCACGCACCGTCCCGAATTTTTCTCGCGCTACGGATTTGTTTCCGGCCCGCGGCAGACCGTGCCCGAAAAAATCGAGCGCGACTGTGTCACCTGCCCCAAGGAGAGCCGCTGCGACCTGGTGGCCACCGTCGCGGTCGTCTGCCCCGAGCGCGATGTGCTGCCCGTTTTGAACGGCGCGGGAAAGGCGCTTTCGGTTTTGTAGGCCGCCGTGTATCCCGGCCGCCGCGGCTGGCGCGAAATGTTTTACTAAGGACAAAAAATGAGCGAACTTCCATCCTCCCGCGCCTTGCCGCGCGGGTTTCGTTTTGCCTCCGCGTCGTGCGGCTTGAAGAAGCGCGGCCATACCGGCTCGCTGGACGTCGCGCTGATCGTTTCGGACACGCCGGCTTCCGCTGCGGCCGTATTCACGCAAAATCTGGTGCAGGCGCCGCCCGTGGTTCTCTCGCGCAAGCACGTCCGCGAGTCGGCTGAGTCCATGCGCGCGGTCATCGTCAATTCCGGAAATGCAAACTGCTCGGTGGGTCCCGGCGGGATGATCGCGTCCCGTTCCACCGCCGACCGCGTCGCGGAATCTCTGGGTTGCCGCGAAAACCAGGTCGTCGTCTGCTCGACAGGAGTCATCGGCGTGCCGCTGCCCGTCGAACGCATCCTCGGTCGCCGTGCCGGAGCTCACCAGCACGCTGGAATTCTCGCCGAAAGCATTTGACGGACTTGACGCGCGCGATCATGACTACGGACACGCGCCCGAAACAATGCGACCGCAATGTGCACCCTCGGCGGAAAAACCGTTCACCTCGCCGGATGCGCCAAGGGCGCGGGCATGATCCACCCCAACATGGCCACAATGCTAGCATTCGTCGTCACCGATGCTGCTGTGGCGCCGCGCGTGCTGGATCAACGCCTTGCGCGAAGTCGTTGCGCGCACGTTCAATAGCATCACCGTGGATGGAGACTCTTCGACGAACGATACGTTGCTCGTCCTAGCCAACGGCGCGAGCGGAGCAAAACAAATTACGCAGGCGAAGGGCGCGGACTACGCAAAATTTGTCGCCGCGCTGGAACATGTCTGCAAGTCCCTGGCGCTCGGCATCGTGGAAGATGGCGAAGGCGCGACGCATGTGGTCGAAATCGAGGTGCGCGGCGCCCCCAACGACGCCGCGGCGAAGAAAGTCGCGGAAACGATCGCGCTATCGTCGCTCGTAAAAACCGCGATCGCCGGAGCCGATCCCAACTGGGGACGCATCCTTGCCGCCGCCGGCCGCGCGGGTGTCCCGTTCAATCCCGATCACGCCGAAATCTGGCTTGGCGGAATGAAAATGTACGGCCCGCCGAAAGGAAAATCCTACTCCGTTGCGTTGCCGCTCGACGAGGGCGCCGCGCACGCGCGCCTGATCGAAAAAAATATTCCCATCGTTGTGGATCTGCATCATGGCCGCGGCACGGCGCGCATGTGGACCTGCGATTTTACCGCCGAGTACGTCCACATCAACGCCAGCTACCGCACGTAAGTGAACTGTCTCCTGGCCTTCGCCCAATATACGCAGTTACTTTGCCCGTCACCGGACCGGACTCCGAAGCTCAAGCTTAAGGGTTGAGGACTTGCAAATGGCATTTCAGTTTTGCCGACGGCCCCGCGACCACGCCGGGATGCCCTGGGCATTGCGCAACGTAATTGTCGTTCCATCTTTCTTCAGCTCGCGAGCGATCAATGCATCATTGTTATTGAATTTCACTTTGGAGCCGGTGACTTCGATCTGATCGCCTTTCTTGAGGGAAACCTTGTTTTGGGTCAGGAACCATGACGGACCGAGGTGAACGTCGATGGTCCCGGTATCCGACTTGAGGGTCAGATGTGTGCCTGCCCAACCCCCCGGCCCTTTGAGTTGGTTCACGCCTTCAACCGAGCCATTCATGGTTACTTCGGTTGCCGGGTCGTACATCGGACTTGATTTCGCGGGCGTTTTGGTTTGCGCAAGAATCGGCCAGGCGGCAACCACAAGTAAAAGGGCAGCCAGAACTATAATAGTGGTAAATTTCAGTTCAACTTGTCTTTTCACTTTAAATCTCCTTCGGTACGCATCTTTCTTTCTAATTCGGAGTTGAGCATGTCGGAATACTCAATCGCTAGATGAATTGAACCATACGCCGAGGCATTATGGCTGTGTCTTAAATCACGAGTTATTGAAGCAGAAAGTCAGGATTGGGGCGTGGCGAAATTGTGAGCAGTAGACCGGTGGGGAAAACCCGCGGTCCCGCCGCTGCGGATAGAGCTATACAATCTAAAATCAGTGCAATTACGCTTCCCACTTCCAGTCCATAAATTGCTCGCGCAGGGCCATCTTCCGGAATTTTCCCACCGACGTGCGCGGAATTTCCCTGGCGTACACAAACCCGTCGGGCAACTGCCACTTCGCGAATTTCGCGGACAAAAATTCGCGCAATTCCGCGGCGTCCGCATTCGCGCCCTCATTCAGCACCACCACTGCGAGCGGGCGTTCCTGCCATTTCGGGTGCGGCACGCCGATCACGGCGGCTTCCTTCACCGAGGGATGCCCCATCAGCGCGTTTTCCAGATCCACCGAACTGATCCATTCGCCTCCGGATTTGATCAAGTCCTTGCTGCGGTCGACTAGTTTCATGTAGCCGTGCTCGTCGATGTGGCCCATGTCGCCGGTGCGCAGCCAGCCGTCGGGCGACCATTTCTGCGCCTCTTCCGGCATGCGGTAATAGGAGGCGGCCACCCATGGGCCGCGGACTTCGATTTCGCCGATGCTGGAGCCGTCGTGCGGGGCTTCGGTGCCGTCCGGCCGCATGACGCGCATTTCCACAAATGCAGCAGGCATGCCGGGTTTCAGTCGTTGCGCGTATATGTCATCGTCGTTCCATTGGTTCATGTAAGGCCGCAGACGCGTGCCGGTCCCCACTGGCGTGGTTTCCGTCATGCCCCAGGAACAGTTCACGGTAATCCCGTGCCGGTCGAATCCGCGCATCAGCGCTTCGGAGGTCGGCGCACCTCCCAGGATCATTCGCACCGGCCAGTTGAATTTCCATCGCCCGGGAAATTTGTCGAGCGCTTCCAGCGCCCCGAACCAGATCGTCGGCACGCCGGTGGTTATGGTCACGCGCTCCTGCACCATCAGGTCGAGCAGGCCCTCGGCATCGGCGAATGGCCCGGGCAGCACGACCTTTGCTCCGGCCATGGCCGCGCTGAAGGGAATGCCCCAGCCGTTGGCGTGAAATAGGGACGTGACCGGCATGATCGTATCGCTCATCGAAAGACCAAAGGAATCGGCGCCGCAGCAACTCATGGAATGCAGCGCCAGCGCGCGGTGCGAATAGACGACGCCCTTCGAGCGGCCCGTTGTCCCCGAGGTGTAACACATTGCCGCGCGCTTCGTTTTCGTCCAGCTGCGGATAAATAAAATCGTCGCCGGCCCGCGACAACAATTCTTCGTAGCCCAAAAGATCCGCCGGCGTCGCGCCTCCGCCGAACGGCACGACGATCACGCGCTCGAATTTTACGCGGTCGCGAAATTTCTCGTACACGGGCAACAGCACATCGTCGACGATCAGGAACCTGTCTTCCGCGTGGTTGGCGATGAACGTGATTTCGTCGGGATGCAGCCGCAGATTGAGCGTATGCAAAACGCCCCCGGCAATCGGAACTCCGAAGTACGCTTCCACGTGTTCGGATTGATTCCACAGCAGCGTGGCCACGCGGTCTCCGCGGCCCAGGCCCATTCCGGTGAGGGCGCCGGCCAGGCGCCGTGATCGCCGGTACACATCGCCCCAGGTGGTGCGGGAGAGAGAGCGGTCCGGCCGCCGCGTCACGATTTCAACCTTGCCGAAAATTCGGCCCGCGCGCTCCAACATCGCCGGCACCGTCAGCGGAAAATCCATCATCAAGCCGCGCATCGAAGGGTGTGTTCCTCCTTGGTGTGGTGCATCCTACCATCAAAAATCATTGAGTTCGCAGGGTCCTCGCCCGGCCCGGAATAGCTGCCCGCGTCTATTTCACAATCAGTTACGCTCCTTTCTTTTTGTTGACGCACGTGCAAATTTAGAGCAAGATTCGCCCGGAGCTGAAGCGCGTCTCTTGTCGGTTTGACTCGGGTCCCGGCCCGGAGCTCCCGATCTTGACCTGCCCTATTCAGTCCCCGGTTCCGTGGTTCCGTACCGCCGCGGCCAGAAGGAGTCTCTCGTTGAAAAAACTTTACGTTGGCAATCTTCCGTTCCAGGCCACGGAAGAGCAGGTCAGTGCTTTATTTACTCAGACGGGAGTCACCGCGGCAAATGTCACGCTGGTGCGCGACCGTTTCTCGGGGCAACCGCGCGGGTTCGGATTTGTCGAGATCAATAACGACGAAGAAGCCGACCGCGCCGTGCAAGGATTGAACGGCCACGATTTCATGGGCCGCAACATTGTCGTCAACGAAGCGCGTCCTCCTCGTGAAGGTGGCGGCGGAGGCGGTGGACGTCCCGGCGGCGGTGGAGGCGGCGGAGGGCGCGGTGGATACGGCGGTGGTGGTGGCGGGCGACCCGGCGGTGGAGGTGGTGGACGGCCAGGTGGCGGTGGCGGGCGCGGAGGCGGTGGCGGTCGGGACCGTGGCGATCGCGGCGGTGACCGTGGTGGCGGAGGCGGCGGGCGCTGGTAGCAGCTTTCCACAATCAAGATTGAAAACGAAACCGGGGAGTCCGCCCATGCGGACTCCCCGGTTTTTTCTTTGACTGCGAATTTCATTGCCATGGGCCTTGGATTATCCTATGATTTTCCTAGGAGAATCCTATGGCCACGCTATACGTCGAAAATGTACCCGACGACCTTTACGAAGCCCTCCGCAGCCGCGCCAAGGCCCGCCGCCGCTCGATTGCGGCCGAAGTGCTGGCGTTGCTAGAGGAAAATATCCCCACTGAGCAGGAATTGAAGAGACGGAAAGATCTAATGAAAAAACTACTTCAGATTCGGTCGACGCCGACACCCGAAGGGCAAGTTTTCCCGTCGGCGGAAGAGATGATCCGTGAGGATCGCGAACGGTGAACCAGTTTGTGGTGGATGCTAGCGTCGCCGTGAAGTGGTTCCTGCCGGCGGCCGGCGAAACACTGACGGACGAAGCGCAGACCCTGCTTGCCCGGTACACAAAAGAAGATGTCCGTTTGCTCGTTCCCGATTTGTTCTGGGTCGAATGCGCAAGCGTGGCATGGAAGGCGGTTCGAACGGGCCGCTTGCCGAAAGTTTCGGCGGAAGCTGCGTTGGCTGCCCTAACTCAATACGATTTCCCAACGTTTCCGACTCTGAATTTGTTGAGCGGCGCGTTCCAAATCGCCACGGCTCATGGACGAAGCGTATATGACAGCCTCTACGTCGCCCTCGCTGTGCAAACGAATTCGCAATTGATTACCGCGGACGAACGCTTGGCCAATTCCCTCGCCTCGCGTTTTCCGGTCAAGTGGTTGGGAGCGATTTAGGAATTGGACTAATAATTGGATCGTTTGTGGCGGCGCCACTCATAATAGGTGACGGAGAGACCTGCCAACAGAGTGCAAGCGGCAAGGGGTCCAAAGAATCCCTCTAGCTTTTCCGAATGAATCCGAAGAACTTGGACAACCAGGAAGGCGCTCATTTCTGCCCACCACAGCGTGGATAGCAATGCAGACAATACTGTAATTCTAGTTCCCTCTTCCAGGAAGCGTGAGTTTCGCAAAAACCTGTATCTGAAATCAGGATTCCCAATAGCGCGGACGCTCGCAAGAAATGCAATGACGGAAAGGCCCAGGAGCACCTTCAAAGCTAAGGGCGACACGCTCGAACGATTCATAATCTAAAAATCATCCTTGCATTTGCAATACATAAAAACGATACTTCACGCCGTCGCCGACCTAAACGACTCCACTTTTTCGACCCGCCCGCCGCCATATCTGTACCGTTCGATAGCCATCGCTGTCGATCGCTTGTCGGATCAAGGCTTCGATGTCCAGCGCCTTTTCCGCTTCGTCGAGTTCCTCGATGGAGGCGTGCAGCGCGGGGTTGCGCGGCATGAAGATCGGGCAGCAGTCGTGGAACGGTTCGGCGGAAATGTCATGGGTTCCGATTTTTTGCGCGGCGGCCATGATTTCAATTTTGTCGTCGCCGACCAGCGGGCGGTATAGCGGCATGCGGGTGGCGGCGCCCACGGCGGCCATGTTATGCGCCGTTTGCGAGGCCACCTGGGCCAGACTGTCGCCGGTGACCAGTCCGAGCGCGCGATTCGAGCGCGCGATGCGCTCGGCGATGCGCAGCATCATGCGGCGATATAGAAGAATGCGGAATTTCTCTGGCGCGCGCGCCACAATTTCGCGCTGCGACGGGCTCAAACGGCACCAGGTACAACTTCGCGGAAAATTGCCACGGCACCAGCCTGCCGCACCAGTTCCCGCGCCACGTGCACCGAAGACTCGCCCGGCCGCGCCCCGCCTCCCCAGAAGTGCACGAAGCTCAAATGCGCGCCGCGCTTCATCATTTTGTGCGCGGCCACCGCGGAATCGAATCCGCCGGAAAGCAGGCACGCCATGCGCCCGGCCGTATTGGGCGGCAACCCTCCCGCGCCGGGAATTTTTCGCGCGTAAACCAGCAGCGAAGGACCCGGCGGGATTTCGACGCGGCAGGTCAGTTCGGGGTCTTTCAGCTTGACGCGAACGTCGCGGCCCTCGGCGCGCAACTGGTCGGCCAGATATTTTCCCACCGACACTTCGATGTCCAGTGAGCGATGGGGAAACGATTTGTCGCTGCGCTTGGCCCGCACGGCGAACGACGAAAATTTTTCGCCGCGAATTTCTTCCCACGCCGCGCGGCCCAGAGACGCCATATCGTCGGCGCCTTCGCGCGGCACCACGCGCGCCATCGCATAAAACGCCACGCCGAAGACGCGCTCGATCCGCGCGATGGCTTCCTCGGCCGAAGCGCCTTCGCCGAATTCGATCAGCAGGCGGTCGCCCGGCCGCAGAATGCGCTCCACCGGCAAGCCTTCCAGCGCGCGCTTCAGCGCCATGTGCAGCTTGCTCAGGAAGAAACGGCGGTTCCCGCCCTTCAGCCAGATTTCGTGATAGTGAACGACGATGACGAGTTTCGAGGTTTGCACAGTTTCCCCAGCGGGCGGTCGAATCGTTTGATTATAGCAGCCGTCCGAAGCCATTTCCCACACTGGATCAATTCACTTGCCGTGACGCAGCGGCTGGGCTTCCCAGTACCCGGCGCGATCCTACGCAATAATTGCTTTTTCGTCACGCGTCAGAAACATTCGCGAGTCTATGCTGGACCTCGCGGGGATATGACGTATACCGGACATCTGGCCATTGTGGGCCTCAATTGCATGGGCCGTCATGTTGAGGCGGGCGCCGGGAAGCGACCACAAGGGTAGTTGGCGCATCTCATGCCTAGAGCGTCCTAAGTCCCGAAGACGCGGGAGCGAGCGATGTGGGACAAGAACGATTGGCACCAGTTCTTCGCAATCGCAAACCGGCCTTGGCAGCGGCACCGTCCTCCGCGCCCTGTCTATCCGAGCGGAACCAAGCGCGTGCTTCCAGCCATTGGTTTTAGCCTCTCGGAACTCGATGACGCCGGCATCAATGTGGAAGCCGCCGAACGGCTGGGCCTGCCCGTCGACGCTGCTCGAATCGGGGCCTACGGACCTAACGTCTCCGCGCTACGTGAATTTGTGCGCACCGCGCGCCACCCCGGAAGGCCCGGACAGCTCGGCTAAACCCAAACGAATCATCATTAATCTCAAGAACGCCGAATCCGCAGGCGTGCGGAACGGCCACGGGCGGATTCCTATTTGAAATTGGCGAAGAATCCTCCGCAGCATTTTCCGCATCTGTGGACTTCTGGAAAGCTGCCGGCAACGCCGTGGATGAGGTTGGGATTGGCGGAGAGGATGTCCTGTACATCCGAACTACTTGACGGCGGGGAATCTTCCGGTAAACTGCCCTTTCTGTCTTGTGACGCAAATGCAGACTGAGACCGACATCACGATCGCACCCGCGGCCAGCCCGGCCGAAGACACGCTGCACGATTTCGACTACCCGCAGCGGGAAGCGGCTTTCTTTTACGGGCTGTTCCTGAGGGGACACTCGGCGGCGGAGCTTCGCCGGGATATCGAGGTGCCGCAAGCGGTTCTGCTGAAGTGGCATCGCGAGGCCGAGCGCGAGCCTACCATGCGCGATGTCTTCACCCGCATGGTCGAATACCGCCGCCACGTGCTGGCGATCTTCGAGGCCCTGGTCGACACCGAATCGCGCCCCCAGCGCGTGCAGTAAGACTTCCCCCGCACTCCCATCTGATTTTCGTCGCCATAATATGCACCCTCGCACTCGTGTTAGACTTTGCCGGAGCCTGACCAAATGCTGGACCGCGAACGATCGGCAATCCGTGACCTCCGCCTGAGTTGGATTGACGTGATCTGGCTGGTCTTCCTGGGCGGCCTGGCGATCCTCCCTCCCGTCAACGAAATCCACAAACAAGTCATTCTCCTGGCGATTGTCGTCTACCAGCTTTTCGAGGGCTGGGTGATCGCGCGTTTGCCGAAACGCGGGCCTGCGTACAGCGTCCTCGTCAAGATTTTGCTCGCCACCCTGCTGCTCGATCACACCGGCGACATCGGAATCAACAGCAACTACTATCCGATTTATTTCTTGCCGGTGCTGAGCGCGGCCATTTACTTCGGCCCCATCGCCGCGCTGGCCTGGACCACGGCCGCGTCGCTGGCCTATTTGTCATTGCTGTGGCCCGCATTGCAGGAATCGGAAATCACGCCCGAAGGGTACAGCATCCTCACCATCCGCGTGCTTTTCTTCTATGTCGCGGCGATACTGGTGAACCGCTTTGCCGTGGAAAACCGCCGGCAAGTCGAGCGGCTGGAAGACCTTTCAGAAAAACTAGAAGAAACCAACAAGCAATTGCGCCGCGCCGAAGCCGAAGCGCGCCGCGCGGAACGCCTCGCCGCGCTCGGACAGCTTTCCGCGGGCCTTGCGCACGAAATTCGCAATCCCCTGGCCGTGATCAAGGGCTCGGCGGAAATGCTGAGCCGGAAAGTCGCCGAATCCGAGCCGCTGGCCGCCGAGCTCGCCGGCTACATTTCGGCCGAAGTGAACCGTCTGAACGCTCTGGTCGTGCGGTTTCTCGATTTCGCGCGTCCCTCGAAGCTGGAATTGCGTCCCGAGCGCGTATCCGAAATTGTCGACCGCGCGCTGGAATCTTCGGCCGCGTCGTTCCCGAATGCGAAGGTGAAAATCGAACGCGAGTACGCGCCGGGCATGCCCGAAATTCAGGCCGACCGCCAGCTTTGCGAACAGGTCTTCGTGAATCTGATCACGAACGCGTTTCAAGCCATGGATGGAACGCAAGGAACGCTGCGCTTATCGATTGCGCCGGAAATTTCCAGCGGCGAACCGGGCGCGGGCGTGATCGTCGAAGATTCCGGTCCCGGCGTGCCGCCGGAATTGCGCGAACAGATCTTTAATCCTTTCTTCACTTCGAAGAAGGAAGGAGTGGGGCTGGGGCTCTCGATCGTCGCAAAGATCGTCGATGACCATCGCGGCACCATTCGCCTGGAAGAAGGCGCGCAAAGCGGCGCGCGCTTTCATGTGTTTTTTCCCGCAGTCCAGTAGGACAGGCATCCGCCTCGGCGGACCCGTCCGGCTTAGATCCCCGGCGGCGCGCACAAAACCGGACAGGTGCGCCGCGACGGATGCCTGTCCTACTTTTCCATGGGTTGAGCCCCCGCGAACCGGAGTGATATTCTCGTATGTATGAGTGACGCTCCCATCCGCCCGCTGGCTGAGTCTTCCGCCGAAGCGCAGCACCAGGCGCTGCTGGAAGTCGCGGAAGCGATCGCCCAGCACCGCGATCTGGGAGAGTTGTTTCACGAGTTAGCGGATCGCCTGCATCGAGTCGTGGAATTTGACTATCTGACCGTTACACTGCACGACGCGACGCGAAGCGTCATGCGCTTGCACATCCTGGAAGCCGAAGGACCCCGAGGGATTCAGCCGGGCGCCGAGTTTCCTGTCGGCGAGACGCCTTCCGGGTGGGTCTGGGAAACGCAGCAGCCTTTTATACTGGACGATATTGCAGAGGAAACGCGCTTCCCGACGCTGCTGCAGATCCTGCGCGAGAACGGCGTGAAGTCGGCGTGCTCGGTTCCGCTGACCACCGCGCAGCGGCGCCTGGGCGTGCTGAGTTTTGGCCGCCTCACGCCCCATCGCCATTCCGAAAATGAAATCGCGTTCCTGCGACAGGTGGCGCGACAGGTCGCCGTGGCCGTGGACAACGCGCTGAACTTCGAGCGCGCGCAGGCCTACCAACGGCAACTCGCGCACGAGCGCGACCGCTTGCGCGTTCTGCTCGAAGTGAATAACGCCGTGGTTTCCAAACTCGATTTGCACGCACTGCTGAACGCCATTTCGGCTTCCCTGCGCCGCGTGATTCATCATGAATACACCAGCCTCGCGCTGTTCGAGCCGGAAATGAATCAGATGCGCATGCTGGCGCTGGATTTTCCGCAGGGCAAAGGATTGATTCGGGAGGAAATGCTCGTGCCCCTGGAGGGCTCGATCTCCGGAAAAGCGTTCCGCAACCGCCAGTCGCTGGTGCTGGATCGCTCCGCCATGGATGAATTTTTTTCTCCCACGTCGCGACTACTGCGCGATGAAGGCGTGCGCTCCGTGGTCTGCACGCCGCTGATCACTCACGACCGCGTCCTCGGCACCATCAGCCTGGCCAGCCTGCGCGATGCCGCCTTCCAGCAGGGCGACGTCGATCTGCTCGTCCAGGTCGCCGGGCAAGTGGCCATCGCGGTGGAAAACGCTCTCGCCTTCCAGGAGATCGGCGAACTCAAGAACAAGCTGGCCCAGGAAAAACTCTATCTCGAGGACGAAATCCGTTCGGAAATGAATTTTGACGAAATCGTGGGCGAAAGCCCCGCGCTGCGCTCCGTCCTCAAGCACGTGGAAACCGTGGCCCCCACCGACTCGACTGTGCTCATCCAGGGCGAGACCGGCACGGGCAAGGAATTGATCGCCCGCGCTATCCACAATTTGAGCCCGCGGCGCGAACACACTTTCGTGAAGGTGAATTGCGCCGCGATTCCCACCGGGCTGCTCGAATCGGAATTATTCGGGCACGAACGCGGCGCGTTTACCGGAGCGATCGCGCAGCGCCTTGGCCGGTTCGAGCTCGCCAATGGCGGTACGATCTTCCTCGACGAAGTCGGCGACATTCCGCTGGAGCTGCAGCCCAAACTCTTGCGCGTGCTCCAGGAGCAGGAGTTTGAGCGGCTGGGAAGCACGCAGACCGTGCGCGTGGATATTCGCCTCGTCGCTGCCACCAATCGCGATCTCGCCGAGATGGTCGCCGAACGCACTTTCCGCAGCGATCTCTACTACCGCTTGCGGGTATTTCCCATCCTGGTGCCGCCCCTGCGCGAACGCCAGGAGGACATTCCCGCACTGGTGCGTTACTTTGTCCAGAAATATGCGCGGCGTATGAACCGCACGGTCGAAACGATTCCGGCCGAAACGCTCGATGTGCTGGTGCACTACGCCTGGCCCGGGAACATCCGCGAACTGGAAAACCTGATCGAGCGCGCCGTCATCGTCTCGCCCGGCCCGGTCCTTCGCGTCCCGCTGGGCGAGTTCAAAGTCCCGACCGAACTCACCGCGGACATCGTCACGCTACATGCAGCCGAGCGCGATCATATCGTCCGCGCGCTGGAGGCGACCGACTGGGTCTTGGCCGGGCCTCGCGGCGCCGCAGCCAAATTGGGGATGAAACGGACCACCTTGCAATCAAAAATGTTGAAGCTGGGAGTTAGGCGATCAAGATAGCAACGCCTCATAAGTGCCCATATTTCGGCATATGCCTATATGTCGGCACTTCCGTTTAGGCACACCTACCAAGATTCCCTGTTCGAGATAGGCTGCTTCCCCATAGTATGGTATAAGTAAAAGAGTTAAAATAAGTGTCTATATTTCGGCACGATGGCCACCAATCTGCAATCATTTTCCAAGTGTCTTTATGTATTGGCTGCTATTGAGACGAGGCGATGCTCAGGGTCACGGTCAAAAAAGAGGACTTGGTCGAAAAATGGGAGCTGGAAGGAAAGCTTTCAGGCGATTGGGTCAAGGAACTTGAGCGTTGCTGGAGAGAGTACTCTCCGCAGCCCGGCATTTCCGTCCAAGTTAACTTAAAGGCTGTAAGTTACATTGATGCCGCCGGAAAGCAGTTGTTGATAGAAATGCACGGGCGCGGTGTGGAAATTAAGGGATGCGGATGCATGACGCGGGCTGTTGTGGAAGAGATCGTGAAGGATTCGGCGGCGCGTTGATTTGACTTCCATGACCATGAGGATGGTTGGGCGCCTTCATGGGAAATCGAATTAGGGTTGGACGATCGCGAAGTTCAATGCATGGGAAATTAGTTTCTGCCAGGGGGAGAATTCGGTCCTGGAGATTATTAGAATTGTCCAACGTCTCCCGGCAACATCCGGGGAACTGGATTTGCGTCAGCGCGGTTTCAATTTGGAAAGCAGTTTCACTCCGGCAGTTGGGGGGCAACTTTTCAGGGCAGGGAGTCTTGCTTTTCTATTTCTGCCGATCAATGTAGTGCCGCTCAAATTCGGAAGTTTGACGAGGACGGCGGCTTGAAAAAGCCCGGACCTGGCCGGACGCAAAATGCGGCCGCCCGCGTCTAACGTAGAAGGCCATTTATTGTACTGGGTTGGAATTTTTCCTGTGTATTGGGCAATGGGGGTCATTCATACATCGGTTCATTCATAAGGAGGGGGAAACGACCATGAATCAGGGGCGCCATCATCAGCCGGAGAAGTTCACCATGGATTTGAATCTGCACGAACTGACCGAGGATCAATTGATTGAACGCGGTTTGAGCGGGGACGCTCGGGCTTTGGACGTGCTCTTCAGCCGCAATACGCGCACACTCTACCAGACCGCGCTTCGCGTGCTGGGAAATCCGGAAGACGCGGAAGAGGCGCTGCAGGAAGGCTTGCTTTCCGCATATCGCAATCTGCCGCGATTCGAGCGCCGCTCGCAATTTTCCACCTGGCTCACTCGCATTGTGATCAACGCCGCATTGATGCGACGGCGCAGCAAGCGCTCGCGCCCCGCGGTTTCGCTCGACGATTTCGTATCCGAAGGCGACCTGCCGCTGGCCGAGCGATTTGCGGATGAAAGCCCGAACCCGGAACAGATTTACGCCGGCACCGAATTGGGCGACCGCGTGAAGAAAAAACTCGCGGAAATCTCACCGCTGCTGCGCACGGCGTTCTGGCTGCGGGAAATCGAAGGGCTTTCCGCCGAAGAGGCGGCGCACGTGCTGGGGGTCTCGCGCAATACGCTGAAGGCGCGGTTGTGGCGCGCGCGGCAGGAACTGGCCGCCCGCCTGGGTCTGGCGCTTGACGGAAACCTTGCGCCTGCAACCTAATAGAGGCATTATAGCCGCGTGGTAAAAGCAGCGAGAGGCAGGGTTCGTCCCCAAATGCCGATTCGCCGCCTGGGCCGCAGCGAGTTGCTAGTTTCCTCGCTCGGCCTCGGTTGCATGGGCATGTCCGAATTTTATGGCCCGGCCGATGATAACGAGTCCATCGCCACCATTCACCGCGCCTTGGACCGCGGCATCAATCTCCTCGACACCGCCGACGCATACGGAATAGGCCGCAACGAAGAACTGGTGGGCCGCGCCCTGCGCGGACGCCGCCACCAAGCCGTCCTGGCCACTAAATTCGGAAACGTTCGTTCCCCCGAGGGCAATTTTCTGGGCGTGAATGGACGTCCCGAATATGTGCTTCAGGCCTGCGACGCGAGCCTGCGGCGGCTCGGCGTCGAAACCATCGATCTTTATTTCCAGCATCGCGTGGATCCCGGCGTTCCGATCGAGGAAACCGTCGGCGCCATGGCCGAACTTGTTCGTCAGGGCAAGGTGCGCTTCCTCGGGCTTTCGGAAGCGGCGGCAACCACCATCCGGCGCGCTTCCAAAGTGCATCCCATCGCCGCGCTGCAATCGGAATACTCGCTATGGACGCGCGATCCCGAAGGGGAGATCCTCGCGACCTGCCGCGAATTGGGAATTGGATTTGTGGCTTACAGCCCGCTGGGGCGCGGATTCCTGACCGGAAAATATCGCAGCGCCGGCGATTTCGGGGAAGGCGATTTTCGGGCGGGTACCCCTCGATTCCAGGGTGAAAACCTGCGGCGGAACCTGGCGCTGGTCGAGCGCATCGAAAAAATCGCCGCCGGGAAAAAATGCACGGCTGCGCAGCTTTCTCTCGCCTGGGTACTGGCGCAAGGCGAGGACATCGTTCCGATCGCGGGGACCAAGCACCAGAAATACCTCGACGAAAATATCGAAGCCATCGGCGTGAAGCTCACTCCGCAAGACCTGGCCCTTATGAATCAGGAGTTGCCGCCCGGAATCGCCGCCGGGGACCGCTACCGCACCGCCGCAATGGCTTCCCTGAACAAGTAGTGCAAATGTTGTTCCGCAGCGTACTTCCATGCACAGAATGGAATCTGGTGGCGCCGGCGTCCCGCGGCGTTTTTCCGGACACCAACGCAAAGGCAAAAAAACCGGAGAGAGCCGGCGCCACAATACGGGTACCCGAAGAATTACAATATTTACAGTTAAGATAGCGACTCGGAGGAGAGTGAAAAAAATGCGGGGCGCGCGCGGATGCGCACGCCCCTGATGAAAGATGAATCTGGACTGGGATGAGGGGACGATTGCGAACTAGCTGGTGCTGCCGGCCGCAACGCGCGCGGCGGCCGTGGCGCCGGCCTTCTTGCTGCGGCGGCGCGGTTTCGTGGGTCGTTCGGGAGCTTCGCCGACCAGTTCCATGCTCATGAGGCTGGTGACGAACTTCTTCAGGCCAACGCTATCGAAATCGATGGTGGTACGTTCGTTGTCGGATTCGGCTACGATCCCGAATCCATATTGCTCGTGCTTGATGCACTGCCCTTCGGAGAGAACCTGCACAACTGCCTCCTTATTTGGTACTGGCAACTTCGGAGCGATTTCTGTGAGGAAGCGGGGTCCGTCCCGTCGCCGTGGCGGGCGGGACGGACCCACGTTTGTCAGACTAGAGGCCGGTAACGTTCTCCGCCTGCAAGCCCTTGGGGCCCTTGCGGACCTCGAATTCAACCGCTTGGCCTTCGTTGAGCGATTTGTATCCGTCCATCTGAATCGCCGAAAAATGGACGAAAACGTCTTCGCCGGACTGGCGCTGGATGAATCCGTAGCCTTTGCTGGCGTTGAACCACTTCACTGTTCCTTGTTCTTTCACTGCAACTACCTCACATTAAGCTATTTGTGCTTCTCGTACCGACCTGCGCGCCTCGCGGGGCGGGGTGCGGGGGCCCTGAATGCCTCTAGCCCGCTGAAACAAACGGCTGCGGGATTATCTCTGCAGCCTCGTTAAACGAGTCAAAGGGAATCACAAGAGCAACAAACGCAACCTCATTTTATCAAAAAGACATATTCATTGTCTAGATGGATTGCATCCACGAAAGGGCAGCCTCAGACGGCGCCTCATTGCTCCACAAACCCCTTCATGTTCAATATGTTACGAGAAAATAGGCGATTGTTAATAATTTCCCCGAATCCGCGGATTATGGTGCTTATTGGCACATTTGCATGACGCGATCCTGGCCGGGCTTTCCCTAATGGGGGCAACGGGCGTACTCTTCTGCGTGTGGGGGTCTTTTTCAGGTCCGCCTGCATTCCATGCCAGCCGGAAACCTTGAGGGCCCGCCCGTAAGGAGTAGAAATTCCCCAGCCATGCCTCGCCAGTCCCTTACCGAGTACATTGGGGAATACGCCAGGCATGGATCCGCCATCGCATTCGCCCACCCCTTCGGCTACCGGACCGTTCGCTGGTCCTATCGCGACGTGGCCAGCGTAGCGGCGCAATTCGCCCGGGAACTGGAAGCGCGCGAAATTGGGCCCGGCGACCGCGTGCTGCTCTGGGGTCGCAACTCGCCCGAGTGGGTGGCGGCATTTTGGGGATGCATTCTGAGGGGCGCCGTCGCCGTGCCGATGGATCAGGGCGCGGCCTCCGATTTTGCAGCGCGCGTGGCCGGGCAGGTGGACGCCAAACTCCTGGTCGTTTCCCGGGAGAATGACCACGCGGCCAAATGCGGGCCCGCGCTGCTGCTCGATTCCCTCCGGGAAACCGTCGCACATCATTCCGCCGGAACCCTACGCGTCTCCGCTTCTCGATCGGAATTCCATCGCGCAGATTATTTTTACTTCCGGGACCACGGTCGAGCCGAAGGGCGTGGTCATTTCCCACGGAAACATTCTTGCCAATCTGGAACCTCTGGAAGCGGGGATGAAGCCGTATCTGAAATGGGAGCGCATTGTGCATCCGCTGCGTTTCTTGTCGCTCGTGCCGCTGAGCCACATATTCGGGCAGTTCATGGGCCTGTGGGTGCCGCCGCTTTTGGGCGCCACGGTTTTTTTTCAGGATACTCTGGTTCCCTCCGAGATTATTTCCACGATCCGGCGCGAGCGCGTTTCGGTGCTGGTTGGCGTGCCGCGCGTGCTGGAGTCGCTGCGAAACAAAATCGAGCGCGACCTCGAAGCCGTGGGATCGCTGGAAACGTTTCGCCGCGATTTTGAAGCCGCGGAAAATGAAAAATTCCTTCGCCGCATGTGGCGGTTCCGGAAAATTCACCGCCAATTCGGCTGGAAATTCTGGGCGGTGATTTCCGGAGGCGCGGCGCTTGATCCGGAAACGGAAATGTTCTGGGAGCGCACCGGGTTTGCCGCGATTCAGGGCTACGGGCTGACGGAAACGACTTCGCTGGTGAGCGTGAATCATCCGTTCCGCATCGGCCGCGGGTCGATCGGAAAAATTCTTCCCGGGCGCGAAGCGAAAGTGGACGAGAACGGCGAAATTCTGGTGCGCGGAGAAAATGTCGCGGCGGGCTATTTCCAGGGAGGTGAAATTCATCCCCTGGCCGGGGAAGGGGGAGAGGGACAGTGGTTCCACACGGGCGACCTGGGAGCTCTCGATGCTGACGGCAACCTGTATTTCAAGGGACGCAAGAAGAATGTCATCGTGACGCCGGCGGGATTGAATGTTTATCCGGAAGACCTGGAAGCCGGGTTGCGGCGCGAGCCGGAAATAAAGGACTGCGTGGTGATGGGCCTGGAGCGCGGAGGAAACGCCGAGCCCTGCGCAGTGCTGCTGCTGCGGGATGAGCGAAAAGTGAAGCAGCCTCGGCACGCCGCCGGCATTGTCGCGCGCGTGAACGAATCCCTGGCCGAGTACCAGCGGATGCGCTCGTGGTTTCTGTGGCCCGAGGCCGATTTCCCGCGCACCGCGACGGGAAAACCCAAGCTCGCCGAAATCCGCGCCGCCGTCGAAGCGCAATATGGCTCGGGATCCGGCACCGCGGGCTGGCCTGCGACTAACGGCGGCATCGCGGAACTCATCGCGCACATGCAGGGCGGCGATTCGGGCCGCGACCCGAACGCAAATCTCGATAGCGATCTGCGCCTGAGTTCGCTCGACCGCGTCGAACTGCTGGGCGCGATCGAGGACCGCTACCAGATCGACCTCAATGAAACGCGTTTCACCGCGGCCAGAACCGTCGGCGAAATCGAAGGCCTGGTGCGCGCGGCGTCGCCTGTGCGCACCGAATTCGTGTTTCCGCGATGGGCGCAGCGTTGGCCGGTGACGTGGATCCGTGCGTTTTTCTACTACCTGCTGACTTGGCCCGCGACGCATCTGATGGCCCACCCGCATGTCGAGGGCCGCGAAAATCTGCGCGGCGTGAAGGGTCCCGTGCTGGTGGTCTCCAATCACGTGATTTATCTGGATGTGGGTTTCGTGCTGGCGGCGCTGCCGATGCGCTTGCGCCATCGCCTGGCGGTGGCCATGGGCGGCGAACGCCTCGCGGAAATGCGCAGGCCGCCTGTGGATTGGTCATTTTTTCGGCGCTGGCTCGAGCGCGTGAAGTATTTTCTGGTCGTGTCGCTGTTCAACGTGTTTCCGCTGCCGAAGTCTTCAGGCTTCCGCGAAAGTTTTCGATTTGCCGGCGATCTGGCCGATCGCGGCTGGAGCGTCCTGGTATTTCCCGAAGGAGACTTGACGCCGGACGGAAAATTGCAGGCGTTCCGCGCGGGCATCGGCCTGCTGGCGAATAATTTAGGTATTCCGGTCGTGCCGTTGCGCATCGACGGCGGCTACGAAATCCGCGAGGCGGGGAAGCTCTTCAATCGCCCCGGCCGCATCCGCGTGCACATCGGCGCGCCGGTGAAGTTTCCGGCGGGCGCGGACCCGCAGGAAATCGCGCGGGAACTGGAACGCCGCGTCGCGGAATTGGGAGGCGAGGTGGAGAAAAGCAAGGCCGCCGCGGTCGGAATTAGATGACGCGATCTCACATTCTATAGTATCGTCGGCATCTCGCCGGCTCTTTGCGGTGAAGAATTCCAAAATACTGCCGGCGGGACGCCGGCGCTACGAAATACCGGCAATCGCTTGTACATGGTCATGGTCGATTTCAGCGGCAATTCGGGCTTGCCACCAGCGGTGAATCGCGACCAGGGACCAGACCGCTTCAACCATCCCGAACGGCCAGGCTCCCTGCAGGAAACCATAGATGGAACCGAGGACGCACGAGCCTGCAAACGCGAGAACAAACCAGCGGCTGCGGCTTTCCAGCCAGTAAGTCACGAGCATCGCCAGGACGGCGAACAATCCGAAAAGCGTCAATCGGTCCATTTGGTTTGAGTCATCCGTTTCCCGGGCGCAATTTTTCAGTTCGTTTCAATTGGATCACACTCGCCGTAAGAAACGGCTAAGTGCGGGGTAAGGAAATCCTAAACGGGATTGCGTTCGTGGGAAAGATTCGCCGTAGCTCGTCCGAAGCGGCAGACGAGCCACGGCGGAGGATTACCTTGCGGCTTCGGCGTCGGCGCGAATCTGCTGCCAGCGCTTCGGGCGTTTCTTCATGTCCAGAATTTTCTTGCGCAGGCGGATGGATTTCGGCGTGACCTCGACGGCCTCATCGTCGGCGATGAATTCGATGGCCTGTTCGAGGGTCAGCTGGCGGTGCGGGATCAAGCGAATGGCTTCGTCGGCGCTGGAGGCGCGCATGTTGGTCTGCTTCTTTTCCTTGGTGACGTTCACGTCCATGTCGGCGTCGCGCGAATTTTCGCCGACGACCATGCCCTCGTACACTTCCTCGCCCGGGCCGACGAACAATTCGCCGCGCTCCTGCAGATTCCACAATGCAAACGCCGTGGTGTTGCCGGTTCGGTCCGCCACCAGCGCGCCGGTGGGCCGCGTGGCCATTTCGCCGCCGTATTCAGTCCAGCCTTCAAACAGCGCGTGCAACAGCGCCGTGCCGCGCGTGTCGGTGAGCAACTGCCCGCGCAGGCCGATCAGCCCGCGCGAAGGGATGGTAAATTCCATGCGCACCCAGCCGGAGCCGTGATTGACCATTTTGCCGAGCTCGCCGCGCCGGCGTCCCAGCGATTCCATGACCACGCCGACGAAGTTTTCCGGACAATCGACCACCAGGCGCTCGAGCGGCTCGAGTTTCTTGCCGTTTTCCTCGCGCACCACGATTTCGGGTTTTCCGACCATCAATTCATAGCCTTCGCGGCGCATGGTTTCGATCAGGATGGCGAGCTGCAATTCGCCGCGCGCAAACACGCGAAATACGTCGGTGGCTTCCGAATCGGTAATGCGCAGCGAAACGTTGGTGAGCAATTCCTTCTGCAGCCGCGCGCGCAAATCGCGCGAGGTGACCCACTGTCCTTCGCGGCCGGAAAGCGGGCTGGTATTGATCGTGAAATTCATGGCCAGCGTGGGCTCGTCCACGACGATGGGTTCCATTGGCGCTGGATTTTCCAGGTCCGTCAGGCTCTCTCCGATTTGAATCCCTTCCACGCCGGCGACGGCAACCAGGTCGCCGCACGGAACCGCATCGGTTTCGTCGCGTTCGAGTCCGCGAAATGTGTACAGCTTGGTGATGCGCGTGGGCTCGATGGCGCCGGAAATCTTGGCAATGCCCACGTCGGCGCCGCGGCGCAGCGTGCCGTTGAACACTCGCCCGATAGCTATGCGTCCCAGGAAATCGCTGTAATCCAGATTCATGACCTGCGCCTGCAGCACGCCGTCCGGATCGCCTTTGGGAGCGGGAATCGCGGTGACGATGGTCTCAAACAGCGGCTGGAGATTCGTCGAGCCGTCGTCCAGCTTGCGGTGCGCGACGCCGGTCTTGGCATTCGTGTAGAGAACGGGAAAATCGAGCTGGTCCTCGGTCGCTTCCAGGTCGATGAACAAGTCGTAGATTTCATCGAGCACGGCGGCGGCGCGGGCGTCGGGGCGGTCGATCTTGTTGAGGACGATGATGGGGAGCAGCTTGGCATGGAGCGCCTTCTGCAGGACGTACCGCGTCTGCGGCAGCGGGCCTTCGCTGGCGTCCACCAGCAGGAGCACGCCGTCCACCATTTTCAGGGCGCGCTCGACTTCTCCGCCGAAATCGCTGTGGCCGGGGGTGTCGACGATGTTGATTTTCGTGTCCTTATAAAACAGGGCCGTGTTCTTGGCCAGGATGGTGATGCCGCGTTCGCGCTCCAGGTCGTTCGAGTCCATCACGCGCGTCACGACTACCTGGTTGTCCCGAAACACGCCGCTCTGGTGCAGCATGGCGTCGACCAGAGTGGTCTTGCCGTGGTCGACGTGGGCGATGATGGCGATATTGCGAATCTGTGGCATGGAATCCTAGCTTTCTTTTCGATTGTCGTTTTCGGTGCCCGGGTACAGTTCCGCAACGCGCGGAACTGACCGAATACGGGTGCAGGCTTCACTTGAAGCCCGCCGGAACACGGATGCGGGCCCGACTTGCAGCCCGCCGGATGAAGCGGTGGATACAGAAAGGGCAGCAAGTGCGTACTTGCAGCCCCCACGTTGAATTCCGAGAGGAATTACAAGTGCATCCGAGGCCTTAAGAATACCACAGCTTTCCCACAGCGTCACCCTGGAAGGGGCCCGGGTAAAACTGGACCTTGCGGACGATTTGGGGTAGGATCAGCACTCCCCAATGTACCGGCATTGAATCCATACCTGTTGATGCGAGGCTCGATATGACCCTTGAAACAGAACGGCAATCCTTCCGAGGCGTAGTCTGTCTGCATTGCAAGGCTCCAGTTCCGGTGCCGGCCATCGTTCGAGATTCCCAACCCGCTCCGCTGCAAGAACAAGAAGAGGGTCCGTCCAGCGATAGGTCCGCTGTATTCAACCTGCGGTGCCCCGTGTGCCACAAGGAAAAGCCTTACCGGACCCGCGAGATCGTCAACTTTGAGGGAACGCCCGGGCCCATGGCTCCCTTCGCACAACCTGCAGCGGCGCGAATGTTTCCGCTGGGTGGAATGACCAGAACCGCCAAGGCGTAGTATTCCGGCGGGCGGATTTTTCAAGTAAAGCATTAGATATGTGTGTTACGGGAATTTTCGTTAGCCGTCAAACCTTCCATTCCGCAGAAATACACAGACCATCGTTATCCTGAGGCCTGCCTTTTGCCGAGGAACTCCTCTTTCTGTAGAACGCGTAGCCTGCAAGCATTGGTCCGATTGGGCGAGTGCGAAAACCGCGCAGATGGAAGTCCACGCTACAAAAACCTATTCCTCTCGGATCGAGATCGTAATGATTACCAATTACAATCGAGGTTGTGGCCCTGCTTGCTCAGTGCTGATGTAATATCCTGATTCGCAGGCCGGGGGAACGCGTGGTTTCATTTTTCAAATCCTTGAATCGGGCGCTCGTGCTTTTCGGCTTCTGCGCGATCCCGCTGCTCGCTCAGACCGCCGCACCGAATTCCCCGACGGTTGTCCCGATCAAAGTGAAAGTCGTTGTCCTCGCCATGTTCGAACCTGGCGAAGATACGGGCGACGTTCCGGGGGAATATCAATTGTGGGTGGAGCGCGAGCACCTGGACCAGATTCTTCCTCTGCCCGCGGGCTATCACCACGTGCGCATGAACGAGGATGGAGTGCTGGGCATGTTGACCGGCGTGGCCACGGCCAAGGCGGCGGCGTCGGTGATGGCGTTGGGCCTGGACCCGCGATTCGATCTGACGAAAGCCTACTGGGTGATCGCCGGAATCGGCGGAGGAGATCCGGCGGACGTGTCGCTGGGCTCGGCGGTGTGGGCGAGCCACGTGATCGACGGCGATATTGGATATGAAATCGATGCGCGCGAAATTCCTGCGGACTGGCCGACGGGCTTCGTGCCGCTGCGCAAATCCAAACCGTACGAACAGCCGGTAAAGCCGCAACTCGATGGCGAGGTATACACGTTGAACCCGGATCTGGTCGCCTGGGCATTCCAGCTCACAAAAACACACACCTGGCCGATACGGACGAGATTCGCGCCTACCGCGCGCGCTACACCGGATTTCCGAACGCCATGAAGCCGCCGTTTGTGACCGTGGGCGACACCATGTCCAGCGGGACCTTCTGGCACGGATCCCGCTTCGACGAATGGGCCAACGAGTGGACGCGCTACTACACCGGCGGGAAGGGAAATTTCATGATTGCGGCCATGGAGGATACGGGCACGCTGCAGGCGCTCACGTTTCTCAACCAGACCGGACGCGCGGACCTGAACCGCGTGCTGGTCTTGCGCACGGTGAGCAATTACGATCGCGAAGCGCCGGGGACGACCCCCGCCGAAAGCCTGGCGAGCATGGTGCGCGGGAAATTCGCGGCCTATATCGAGTCGCTCGAGGCCGCGGAACGTGTGGGTGATACCGTGGTGCGCGACATCGTGGAGCATTGGGCCGACCGGGAAAATAGAGTTCCGCGCGCATCTCCATAAGGAATGAAAAACATGTCCAGAATGAATTTTTTTGCGCTCGCGCGGCCATTCCGCGCGGGTGTTTTGCTCACGCTGCTCTCTTCCGGCATGGTGTACGCCCAGACCGCACCCAAGAAGGCCGCCGCAGGATCCGGAACTGCTGAACAGCGAACTAGCTCGCGCCTATGAAGCCGCCCGCGCGAACCCGCTCGACCTGCACGCGTTTCTGGTGCGCATGCCCAAGGGCGCGGACTTGCATTACCACCTGAGCGGCGGCATTTACGCGGAGACGTTTATTCGCGATGCCGCCGAGGACGGCCTCTGCGTGGATCTGGTTAGCCACTCCTTTGTGAAATCGGCGGAGGCGCCGCCGCCGGTTCCCGCCCACCCGGACTGCACTTATGGAACCGTCCCAGCATCGAAAGCGTTCATGGATCAGAATCTGTACGACGCGCTGATCGACGCATTTTCCATGCGCAGCTTCGTGCCATACGCGAGCGTCAGCGGGCACGACCATTTCTTCGATACCTTTGGAAAATTTGGCGGCATCGACATTCGTCACGAAGCAGAATGGCTTGACGAAATCGCCTCGCGCGCCGCCGCGCAGAACGAACAATATCTGGAATTGATGGACACGCCTGACTTCGGCAATGCCTTGCGCCTGGCCAGTGAAATCAAATGGAATGACGATCTCGGCGAGCTCCGCACCGAGCTTCTGGCGCACGGGTTGCGCGACACGATTAAAGCGGTAGGCGACGCCCGGAACAAAGCCGAAGCTTCCCGCCGGAAGATGGAGCACTGCGACACACCTCAGGAATCGCCGGCGTGCAAAATCACGTTCCAGTATCTCTATCAAATCCTGCGCGGATATCCCAAGGAAGTGGTTTTCGCACAAACGCTGATGGGATTTGAGACGGCCATGGCCGACCCGGACTTTGTGGGCATCAATTACGTCATGCCCGAGGACGGGCGCATTTCGATGGCCGATTACGCGGAGCACATGAGAATCGTGGGCTTCCTGAAGGGCCTATACCCAAACGTGCATATCAGCCTGCACGCCGGCGAACTGGCCGAAGGGCTCGTGCCGCCAGAAGGCCTCTGCTGCCACATCCGCCTTGCGGTGGAAGAGGCGCACGCGGAGCGCATCGGCCACGGCGTGGACGTCATGCACGAAAGCGATCCGTACAAATTGCTGAAAGAGATGGCCGCGAACCACGTGATGGTGGAAATCAATCTTACCAGTAACGATGTGATTCTGGGTGTAACCGGCAAGGACCATCCTTTCCCGATCTATCGCAAGTATCATGTGCCCGTGGCGCTCTCGACCGACGATGAAGGCGTCTCGCGCATCGACCTGACCCATGAGTATGTGCGCGCCGCAGAGACCTACGCGCTGAGTTACGCCGACTTGAAACAAATGGTCCGCACCGGCCTCGAACATGATTTCCTTCCGGGGGAAAGTCTGTGGCGCGAGCGGGATGTTTTCACGCGTCCCGCGGCCGCCTGCGCGAACGATGCGCTTGGCGCTGCAAAGAAATCCCCAGCGTGCGCGGATTTTCTCAAGTCCAGCAAAAAGGCCGGGCAACAATGGGAACTCGAACGCCGCTTCCAGGAATTTGAAGCCGGGTTCTAGTAGCACAGCCACTCTTGGCTGTGTGGTTTTGTAGGCCATTTTCAGATCGCAGATCCAACCGCGATTGCAAAAATCACACAGCCAAGAGTGGCTGTGCTACTCGATTTTTTCCGCAGCATGTACCGCCGCGACCTGCAAGGATCAGGCCTGCGATTTGGGATTTCTGATTGCAGTCGAGTCATTCACATAACAGAAACAATTCGATCGCGCCACCCGTGGTACAATTCGCGGCTACTTGGAGGTAAGACCCATGCCTGAACCCCTTCCGGAACACCAGAAGACACAGTTGATTGTGCGCTCGCCACTTTCCACCGACGGATTCGTCTCGATTTATTTTTCGAGCCCAGACGGAAGGCTGATGAGCGAAGAGGAGTGGTGGAATCTGCGGCAGTTGATCGAGCTGACCAATCGTGTCTGCGTGAAGCAGCAAGCGCATGCCCAGTCAGCCTAGGGACGGAATCGGAAGGCCGACACGCGGTCGGAAGCGGCACCGTAGGGATCGGCCTGCTGGTCGGCTTCGTCCATTTGGATCTGCGCGCTCCACAAGAGTTTGAAATTGCCGGCCTTTGTCAGTGTGTCCGCGCATCCGGGATTGACGTAGAGCACGTCCACCAGTCCGGGGCCGGACGCCGCCGCGCCGGCAAGCGTGGCCGCCAGTTTCGCGACCAACTCGCAATCAAACGGATTGTTGAGATAGACCAGGAGCGGCGCGCGAGGCCAGCGAAATTCCAGCGCGTCCTGTCGCAGGACGCGAATTTTCCCGCGTGATTTTGTCGCGCGCGTCCACAGGTTCACATTCCGCCGCGCGATCCGCGCCAATTCTTCGTTCAATTCCACGCCGATCGCTTTGCGAAATGGCAGCTCCGCGGCCAGCAGCAGCGCGCGGCCTTTGCCTGCTCCCACATCCACGAAAGTGTAGGCCTCCGCGCGCGCGTTGGACGAAAATAAAGTCTCGCGCCATCGGCGGCACGCTTCGCGGAACACGGACGGGGCAACGGCCGAATAGCCGTTGTTCAACGCATCGTTCTTCGCGCCGCTGCGGAGTTCGTCCGGACCGATGTATCCGGCCGTGTCGGTCCCATATTTCCGATCAAACGGGTGCAAAGCATTTCGGTTGGGCGCGATCTTCTGTGCTCTGGCCAACGTGTTCGGGTCCTCCCGTCTTCCGTTGAACCCTCCGATTATCGCAGAACCAAGCGCGCCCCGGCACGCAACGAATTGGGACGCGGCAACGTCGCACAATCTAAGGATGGAGGAGGTTTTCCCTCTCCATTCGCGATCAGGTGGAAAGATGAATCCGGCTAACTCTTTCTATTTCAGCAAATTAACGCAAGGTCAAGGCGGCACAAAAAATGTATGACCCTAAATCGGTTTGAAACATCAGATACAAAGTATCGTAGTATCTAAAAGGGTTGGGAATTTACCTTCCGCGAAACGACAGGTGATTGATGTTCCGTCCGGAAAAGTTACTTGTTCTGCTATGTAGTTCGGCCTTGCTGCTTTTCGGCTGCGCGAAGAAGGATCCGCCGGCGCTGGAGCGGCCGCCATCGGGTGTGATCGTCACTTCAGCGGTGATGGCCAGCGTGCCCGTCTATCTGGACGAAGTGGGGAGGAGCGTCGCGCGGGAAGTAGTGTCGGTGCAGCCGGAAGTGTCCGGACGAATCACGGAGATTCGCTTCACGGACGGCGCGGATCTGAAGAAGGGCGACCCGCTGTTTACGATCGATCCGCGGCCTTTCCAGGCGCAACTCGACTCCGCCGAAGCGAATCTGGTGCAATCCAAGGCGGCGCTGGACTTCGCGAAGATTCAGTTCGCGCGCGTGCAGGACCTGGTGGAATCCAAGGCGATCGCGCGCCAGGATTACGACACGCGGAAAAATGCCGTGGACGTGGGCGAGGCGCAGGTCCGGCAAAACGAAGCCGCGGTCGAATCCGCGCGCCTGAATCTGGAGTACACCGCGATTCGCTCGCCCATCGATGGCCGCGCGGGGCACAGGCTGGTGGACGTCGGCAACGTGGTGACCGCCAATTCCTCGACTCTGCTGACCATCGAGCGGCTGGACCCGATCTACGCCGACTTCACCGTGACCGAAAACGATCTTCCCGCCGTGCAGCGCAATTCGCGCGGCGGCGAACTCAAAGTCGAAGTGCGCTTGCCCGATGAGCCGGATAAGCCGGTCGTGGGCCGCCTCACATTCCTCGACAACTCCGTGCAGTCCACGAGCGGCACGGTCATGCTTCGCGCTACGGTTCCGAACGCCGACCGCCGCTTGTGGCCGGGACAATTCGTGAACGTGCGCCTGGTGCTGGCAACTTTGCCCAAAGCCGTGCTCGTCCCTGTAACCGCAACCCAGGATTCGGCCAAGGGCCCGTTCGTTTATGTGGTGAAACAGGATTCGACCGCCGAACTGAGGCTGGTAAAACTCGGGCAGCGGCAGGGCGATTTGATCGTGGTGGAGCAGGGGATTCAACCCGGCGAGCGCGTGGTCGTCACCGGGCAACTCGGCGTTATGCCGGGCGCGAAAGTCCGCGTGGACGCGGCGCCCACGGCGGGGCCGGCGGCGGGGCAATCATGAATCTTTCCGAGCCATTCATCCGCCGGCCGGTCATGACGGCCGTTCTAACCGTTTCCGCCATCGTATTCGGCGTGTTGAGCTACAGAAGCCTCCCGGTGAACGACCTGCCCGTGGTGGACTACCCGGTCATATCCGTGCAGGCGAATTATCCTGGAGCGAGCCCGGACACGGTCGCGAACAACATCGCCACGCCGCTCGAACGCCAATTCATGCAGATCAACGGGCTGGAGCTGGTGACCTCGTCCAGCACGCAAGGCCACGTGAATTTCACGCTCCAGTTTGCTTTGGACAAAAGCATCGACGCGGCCGCCACCGACGTGCAGACGGCCATTTCGCAGGCGACCGGCAGCTTGCCCACGGACCTGCCCTCGCCGCCCACCTACAGCAAGACGAATCCCAACGACCAGCCGATCCTGTACATCGCGCTGACCAGCGATTCGGTCACGATGGGACAGCTCTACGATTATGGAGCCACGCAGGTCGGGCAGCGCATCAGCATTCTGCCGGGCGTGAGCAGCGTCAACGTGTTCGGCACGAAATCCGCGATCCGCATCAAGGTCGATCCCTCGGCGATGTGGGCGCGAGGGATATCGATTGACGACCTGACCGCCGCGGTGAAAAACGGCACCAGCTACACGGGCGCGGGACAATTCGACAGCCCCTCGGGTACCGCGCTTCTGCGGCCCAACGGTCAACTGGACGACGCAACATCCTACGGAAACCTGATCGTCAGCAGCACCAACGGCGCCCCTGTCTATCTGCATGACGTCGCGAAGGTGGAAAACACTGTTCAGGACGAACGTATCAAAATGAAATTCTGGGTGCGTGGCTACGGGGAGCCCGCAGCCACTGTCGTTGTGGCCGTCAACCGCCAGGCGGGATCGAACGCCGTGGCGGTGGCTAAGAGCGTCAAGGATTTGCTGCCAATCATCAGCGCAGAGCTTCCGGGCTCGGTGCGCGTGACGCCGATTTACGACCGCTCGCAGACTATCGTCAATTCCGTTGCCGATGTGCAGGCGACATTGCTCATCGCCTTTGTCCTGGTGGTCGCCGTCATCTTCATATTCCTCGGCCGCGCAACCGACACGTTGATTCCCGCCGTGGCCCTTCCGCTCTCGCTGTTGCTCACTTTCATGGCCATGCGCGCGTTCGGATACAGCCTGGACAATCTATCGCTGATGGCGCTGACGCTGGCCATCGGATTTCTGGTGGATGACGCCATCGTGTTCCTGGAGAACACGGTGCGGCTAATGGAGCGAGGGCTGGACACGCTGCAAGCGACGCTGGAGAGCGCGCGGGAGATCAGCTTCACCATTTTGTCGATGACCATTTCGCTGGCGGCCGTGTTTTTCCCGCTGGTGTTCATGTCCGGGCTGGTCGGCAGAATTTTCCGGGAGTTCGCGATCACCATCGTCGTGGCGATCATCGCTTCGGGGCTTGTGTCGCTGACGCTGACGCCGCTGATGTGCGCCCGACTGCTCAAGCCGCGTGGGCATGGGATCAAGCAAAATATCGTGGAGCGCGTCACGGGCCGCATCGAGCAGGGCGTCCTGCGGGTCTACGGCAAATCGCTCTGGTGGTTCCTGCGGCACCGCTGGATCTCGGCGCTGATCTGGGCGGGTTGCATGGCCGGGACGGTTTTGCTGTTTGCCGCCGTGCCCAAGGCCTTCCTGCCTGTGGGCGACAGCAGTTTTGTCTGGGGCGTCATGATCGGCAAGGAAGGTTCCTCGCCGCAGCAGATGCGCGCCCTGCAGGATCAGGCGGCGGTGGCCATGCGCGACGACCCGGCCGTGGGCGCGACCTTCACGCTCACCGGAAACAGCAGCTTCCTGGCCTCGAACCAGGGACTCCTGCTCGCGTTCCTGTATCCTCCGCAAGTGCGCCCACCGATTCAGGCCGTGGTCGGAAAAATGATGGGGCGGCTGGGCGCGATTCCCGGCGTATTTGCTTTCCTCCGGCCCATGCCGGTGCTGAACATCAGCACGGGCGCGACCAACCAGAATCAGGGGCAATACGCCTACGCGCTTTCGGGCGTGAATTCGGATCAGGTGTACGACGTGGCGCAAAAATTCGTCGCGCGGCTGCGGCAGTTTCCCGGATTCGCCACCGTCTCGTCCGACTTTTTTCATAACACACCCAATCTGGAGATCAACATCCGCCGCGACCAGGCGCGAATCTACGGCGTTTCGGAAACCAGAATCCTGAATCTGCTGCGCAACGCCTATTCGCAGAACTATCTCTACCTGATCAAGAAACCCGAGGACCAGTATCAGGTCATCCTCGAAGTTCAGGATAACGAGCGCGCCCAGCCCGGCGATCTTTCGCTGCTGTACATCCGTTCGGACGACGGGAAAAATCTGGTGCCGCTCAACGCGCTGGTTACCTGGAACACTTCGCTGGGCGCGCAGACCGTGAACCACCTGAACCAGTTCACCAGCGTGACGGTCTTCTTCAACCTGAAGCCGGACGTGGCCATCGGCGACGCTACCGACTTCATCACCAAGGCGGAAAAAGACATCGTGCCGCCGACCATGCGCGCCAGCCTGCAGGGCGAGGCGCTGACGTTCCGCGACACCGTGCGCGACCTGACCATCCTGATGGCGCTCGCCGTGTTCGTCATGTACGTGATCCTGGCGATTTTGTATGAGAGCTACGTGCACCCGCTGACCGTGCTTTCCACGCTGCCCACGGCCCTGGTCGGGGGATTGCTCACCTTGTTTATCTTCGGCGAGCAAGCGTCGCTCTATGCCTTCGTCGGCATGTTCATGCTCATGGGCATCGTGAAGAAGAATGGAATCATGATCGTGGACTTCGCGAGGCAGCGCCAGGATGCCGGGGAGACGCCTGAGCAAGCTATTCACGACGCCAGCCTTGACCGCTTCCGCCCGATCCTGATGACCACGCTCGCCGCCGTGATCGGCGCCGTGCCCATCGCCGCCGGCTACGGCGCCGATGGCGCCTCGCGTCGTCCGCTGGGCATGGTGATTGTCGGAGGGCTGGTGGTTTCGCAGTTCATCACGCTGTACGTGACTCCGGTAATTTATTTGTACCTCGAACAATTCCAGGAGAAGGTGTTGAACCGGACTTCGTTCTTTCACTCGGGACATTCTCAAATTCCCTCCTCGGGCGGCCGGGTCGCGGCTCAGGACGGGGTCGCGGATTAGCATCCCATGAAAAAATTATCCGCAAAATATCGTGTCGCTCGATTTTTTGCCATTCCAGTCTGCGCGGCGTCGCTTTTTCTAAGCGGCTGCGCGGTGGGCCCGAATTACAGCAGGCCGCCGGTCAATGCTCCCGGCACGTACCACGGAACGCCGGAACAGGAAGCGGCCAAGGCTTCCGCCACGTCGCTCGGCGAGCAAAAATGGGGAGAAGTATTTCAGGACCCGCAACTGCAGGAATTGATCCGCACCGCGCTCAAGCAGAATTACGACGCGCGCATCGCGGCCACCCGCGTCCTGGAAGCGCAGGCGCAAGTGGGCATCACGCGCGCGGATCAGTTTCCGACCGTGAATGGCGTCGGCGCCGGAACCAATCAGCGCAATCCGGCAATCGGACCCTTTCCGTCATACGGTTACACCATTGGGCGCATTGGCGCATCGGCCGCGTGGGACTTGGATTTCTGGGGCAAGTATCGCCGCGCCACCGAAGCGGCGCGCGCGGAATTGCTGGCGAGCGATTGGGCCCGCCAGGAAGTGAACGCCACGCTGGTTGCCAACGTCGCCGCCGCATATTTTCAGCTTCGCGAACTGGATCTGGAACTGGAAATTTCAAAACGCGCCCTGGCCTCGCGCAAGGAATCGCTGGAGCTGACCAAAACGCTCGAAGAGCACGGCATCAGCACGATTCTCGACGTTCGCCAGGCCGAGCAATTGGTCTACACCGCGGCGGCGGGAATTGCCGATCTTGAGCGGCGAATCGGACAGCAGGAAGATTTGCTGAGCGTGCTGGCCGGAAATAATCCCGGGCCCATCACGCCGCGCGGAAAGGAACTCGTCGATCAGCAGCATGCCCCCACGGTTCCGGCCGGGCTTCCCTCGGCGCTGCTGGAGCGCCGCCCGGACATTCGCCAGTCCGAGCAGCTCCTGGTCGCGGCCAACGCCCGCATCGGCGTCGCGCGCGCCGCCTATTTTCCGGACATCTCGCTGACGGCGTCGCCCGGCTTCCAGAGTCCCGCGCTGCAGACCCTGTTTAACGGCTCATCCGGCTTGTGGACCTTCACCGGAACCGTCACGCAGCCGATTTTCACGGCCGGAAAACTTCGCTCGAATGTGCGCCTGGCCGAGGCGCAGCAGCAGGAAGCCGTGCTGACCTATCAACAGACCATCCAGGGCGCGTTTCGCGACGTTTCCGACTCCTTGATCGCCTACCAGAAAAACGCGGAATTCCGCACGCAGCAGGAGTTGCTGGCAAACTCCGCACAGGACTCCGCGCAGCTTTCCGAGCAGCGATACAAGGCTGGTACCACGAATTACCTCGAAGTGCTCACGAACGAAACCAACTACCTGTCCGCCGATCTCGGCCTTGCCCAGGCCCGCCTCAATGAGCTCCTCGCCCTGGTGCAAGTCTATAAAGCGCTCGGCGGCGGGTGGGAGCAGTAACGCTCGCGCATCGTTGTTCTGTGGTCTCTCCGTAGGGGCGCGGCATTGCCGTGCCCCTACAACTCGTCGATAAAGCTCCTCATATTTGTGTTACTTTGTGCTCCAGAAAGCGAACTCATTGTGAAATTGAAATTCCCTTCCGACAAGCTCGCCAGTGCCGCCACCCACAATGGAATTAAAGATGTGCAAGCGGGCCGTACCATCTCTCACGAAAAAACGGCGCGCTGGCTGCACTCCTGGGGAACCAAACGCGAACAACCTCCACCGTTTCGCATACCTCTCAAGTGACGCATTAAACCCTGACATCCTTGCCTTCCCGCTCCCCTTGGCAGTAGCATGTGGCATCGGCCCTCGCCGATGGCCCTGGGCGCCAAGTGAAACGATGGCGACCCGCGAGCCGTCTATTCAGGAGCTACCTCCTATGAGGCTCCTCGCACCGATTTCGGCGCTCTTGCTCCTGGCGGGCATGAGTACCGGTCTGCTGGCCTTCCAACGCGGCGGGTATGGTGAAGACGAATTCGGCAACGCCCGCGAAGCGCGCACGTATTCCGGCGATAGTGAAAACGGCAAAAACGAATACTCATGGTCGCGGCTGCGCTATACGGCGGCCGGGGCGGGCGGCGGAGGGTACGGGTATGGCCGGTGGTCGAGCTGGTCGCGCGATTATCCCAAGGCCGACCGTCAATTCCTGATCGCGCTGCGGCGGCTCACGCGCATCCAGGCGCGTCCTGTCGAGCAGGTCGTGGATCTGGACAGCGACGGGCCCGCAAGCATCGAAAATTTTCCCTGGGTCTACGCCGTCCAGGCGCAAACATGGACATTCACCGAGCCCGAAGCCAAACGCATGCGCGAATATCTGCTCAAAGGCGGCTTCCTGATGGTCGACGATTTTCACGGCGCGACCGACTGGGAACACTTCATGAACGGCATGCTTATGGTTTTCCCCGACCGCCCGATTGAAGACCTCACCGACAAAGACGAAATTTTTCATGTCCTCTACGATTTGACCGAGCGCTTCCAGGTCCCCGGGGAGCAGTACGTCAGCACCGGGCGAACGTACGAAAAAGACGGCTACATCCCGGAATGGCGCGGGATCAAGGACGACCGGGGCCGCGTGATGGTCGCTATTTGCTTCAACATGCATCTGGGGGACGCCTGGGAGTGGGCCGACGATCCCCGCTATCCGGAGAAGTTCGCGTCACTGGCGTTTCGGTTGGGCATCAATTACGTGATGTACGGAATGACGCACTGACGGCGAACTTCGGGCCGCGATCCTAGCTCGTTTTTCATACACGCACGAGGGCTCGTTCCATTTCAGCCGGTCGGGATGCGGCGGGCGTTTCAGTAGGACAGGCTTCAGCCTGTCGCTTTTTTTGGCTGCATGGGATACGGAAACCCGACAGGCTGAAGCCTGTCCTACTTACTATGTTTGAATTTCTCTTCAAATATCCGCGCGCGGTTTTCGCCAAGGGCGACCTGGTGCTGCTGGGCGGCTGGCCGCGGTGGGTCCTTGTCCTGCTGGTGCTTGCTGCGGGCGCGGGACTGGCCTGGCTGATTCGCTCGAAACTTCCGCGGGCGTCTCCCCACGTGCGAAATTGGAAAGCGGGAATCATCTGGCTGCTGCAATTCGCGCTGGCGGCGCTGTTGCTGCTGCTGTTGTGGCAGCCGGCCGTGCTGGTGGCCGAGTTGCGGCCGCAGCAGAACATCATCGCCGTGGTTGTCGACGATTCGCGTAGCATGACGATCGCGGACGGCGGCGCGACGCGCGCGCAGCAGGCCGTCAAGGCCCTCGACGGCAGCGTGCTCGATGCGCTGGGAAAAAAATTTCAGGTTCGCCTGTACCGCGCCGACGGGCGCCTCTCCCGCATTGCAAAACTCGATGATTTGAAGACGTCGCCGCCGGCTTCGGCCACGCGCATCGGGGACGACTTGAAGGAATTGGCCGGGGAAGCCGCCGACCTGCCCATCGGCGCGGTGGTGCTGCTCAGCGACGGTGCGGATAATTCCGGCGGAATCGACCTCGATACGATTTCCACGTTTCGCAGCCGCAGGATCCCGGTCCACACCGTCGGATTCGGCCTCGAACAGGTGCCGCACGACGTGGAAATCAATGACGCTCTGGTCGCGCCGCGGGCTCTGGCCGATTCGCGCCTGGCCGCCAAAATCAGTTTCCATCAGCGGGGTTATTCCGGACAGAAAGCTATGCTTACCGTTCGCGATGGAGGGAAAGTTCTGGCGGGCCGCCAGATCACTCTCGCTGCCGACGGCGAAGCGCAGAATGAGACGCTGCTGTTCAACGCCGGAGCCGCCGGAGCCAGGACCTTGCAGTTTTCGATCGATCCGCTTCCGGGCGAAGAAAATAAAGACAACAATTCGGTCTCGCGCCTGGTGAACGTGGAATCGAGCAAGCGGCGCATCCTGTACGTCGAGGGCGAGCCGCGCTGGGAATACAAATTTATCCGCCGCGCGGAGGAGGACGACCGCATCGTCAGCATCGTCTCCATGCTGCGCACCAGCGAAAACAAAATCTACCGGCAGGGAATCGCCGACCCCAAGGAACTTGCCGACGGATTTCCGTCCAGGGTCGAGGATCTATTCCCCTATCAGGCGATTGTGATCGGATCGGTGGAAGTCAGTTACTTCACTCCGGCGCAGAGAGAACTGATCCAGCAGTTTGTCGATCGCCGCGGCGGCGGGCTGCTGTTTCTGGGCGGCCGGGCGTCGCTTGCGGATGGAGGCTGGGGCGCGTCGAACCTGGCCGATCTGCTCCCCGTCGTGCTGCCCAACCGGAAGGGCACGTTTCACCGCGACCCCGCGACGGCCTCGCTCACTCCGGTGGGCGCCGACAACATCATTACGCGCCTTGTCGAAGACCCCGCAGGCAACGCGGAACGCTGGAAAAAACTTCCCTACCTGATGGACTATCAGGAAGCGGGCACCCCGAAGCCGGGCGCCGTGGTGCTGGCCGAAATGACCGCGGGGAACAGAAAGATGCCGCTGCTGGTCACCGAAAATTTCGGCCGGGGACGAACCGCCGTGTTGGCCACGGGCGGCACCTGGCGCTGGCGCATGAGCCAGGCCCTGGAAGATCAGACGCACGCGCAATTCTGGCAGCAATTGCTGCGCTGGCTGGTAACCGACACGCCGGGCGCCGTGGTAGCCAGCGTGCCGAGCCAGATGCTGTTTGATGACGGCCGCGTGCAATTTTCCGCCGACGTGCGCGACAAAAATTATTTGCCCGCCGCCGATGCCCACGTCCAGGCGCACATCCTGGGGCCCGCGGGCACCGCGGCCGAGATCGACATGACTCCGGACCCGAATTCGCCGGGCACCTATCACGCGGAGTGGACCGCCAGCCAGCCCGGATCGTATCTCACCGAAGTGACGGCGACGCACGACAAGGACGAGCTGGGTCGCGACGTCTTGAATTTCGCGCGCATGGACGGCGTGGCCGAAAATTTCCACACCGGGCAAAACCGCGACCTGCTCGAAAAACTTTCCGCCGAAACCGGCGGACGATACTGGAAGCCGCAGGATGTTTCCCGGCTGCCGAACGAAATTTCGTATTCGGAGGCGGGCATCACTGTGCGCGACACCAAGGAACTGTGGAATATGCCCATCGTTTTCCTGCTGCTGCTGGTGCTGCCTTCGGCGGAGTGGCTCCTGCGGCGGAAGTGGGGCGTGGTATGAGGCCTTTTCAAGAGACCGCGCGCAGGATGCCGATAATGGCGGCAGTCTTGTTCACCTGCGCCACATTCAGCGCGCGTTCGGCGCAGGCCGCGCCCTACTACGTGACCGTCGCCGGGCTGGGCGGCGAGCCGGATTACGAGCAGCGTTTCACGGCTCTAGCCACCGACCTCGATAAAGTATTCAAGGCCGCGGATGCGAGCGCGCACGTGACCACGTTCACGGGAACAAATGCCACCAAGGCACATCTGACCGACACCCTGTCTCAGATCGCCCGCGACGCCAAGCCCGACGACGCTTTCACGCTGATTCTGATCGGCCACGGCTCCTACGACGGCGAAGAGTACAAATTTAATTTGCCCGGCCCGGATATTTCCGGCGATGAACTGGCCGTGCTCTTGAACCGCATCCCTGCAAAGCGCCAGTTGATCGTGAATACCACCAGCGCGAGCGGCGGTTCGGTCGGCGCGCTGCAAAGGGCCGGGCGGATTGTGATCGCCGCGGCGAAAACCGGCACGGAAAAAAACGCCACGGTTTTCGCGCGTTACTGGGTCGATGCGCTGCGCGACGCCTCGGCGGACGTGGACAAGAACGAAGTCATCAGCGCGCTGGAAGCGTTCCAGTACGCCGACCGCAAAACAGCCGCTTTCTATGAAACGCAAAAACGGCTGGCGACCGAGCACGCTGTGATCGAAGACACCGGCAAGAAAGAGGGCGTGCGGGCGGCGAACGCGGAAAATGGCGAGGGGTTGCTGGCCGGGAGCTTCGCTCTGCTGCGCATCGGCGCCGCGCAGAAAGCCGCGAACGATCCGGCCAAGCGCGCGCTGCTCGAAAAAAAGGAAGAGCTGGAGCAGAAAATCGACACGCTGAAATACCAGAAAGCCGCGATGTCTGCGGACGATTACAAGCGGCAGCTTTCCGCCGCGCTGCTGGAGCTGGCGAAAGTGCAGGAGGAACTCGACAAGTGATCGGGGCGGGGACACGACGCGCGGGGCGAGTGTTTTGTTACGCGGCCGTGTGCGTGGCCTGCCTGGTGTGCGCGAGCCTCGCCTCAGGCGCAACACCCGAAGAATGCAGCGCGCTGCGCAAGCACGGCCATCGCGCCGAAGCCCAAAAATGCTACGAGTCGTTGACCGCCGCGCGCGATCCGTACCTCCGCGCTGAGGGCTACTGGGGCACTGGCATGTATCAGGAGGCGAACAACCAGTTCCGCATCGCGGTGGCCGCGTCTCCGGCGAACGCCACGATCCGCGTGCGCTGGGGCCGCCTGATGCACGAACGGTTCAACAA
Organism: Terriglobia bacterium; assembly: GCA_963779275.1. Classification (GTDB taxonomy): domain Bacteria; phylum Acidobacteriota; class Terriglobia; order Acidiferrales; family UBA7541; genus Palsa-360. The sequence continues at coordinate 309,033 of CAVZXL010000005.1, read as the reverse complement.
CACCGATGCAGACGGCCTCTTCAAGGAAGCGTTGGAAAAAGATCCGAAAAACGCGCAGACCTACTACGGCCTCGCGCTGGTCAGCGCCGACGGATTTGACAACAAGGCCATCGAATATACGGGCAAGGCGATGGAGCTCGATCCGAAACTGTACGAAGCGCGCGAGCTGATGGCCAACCTGATGCTCGAGGATTCGGATCAGGCAAAGGCCTTCGCCGAAGCCGACGAAGCCCTGAAAATTTCTCCCGAAGCCCTGGACGGCATGGCCATCCACGCGGCCATTGAAGTCCTGAACGACCGCTCGCCGGACGCGTGGCTGGAAAAAATTCGCCAGATCAATCCAACTTACGGCGAAGGCTATGCGCTGGTCGCGCACCATCTGGTGTTCAACCGGCGCTACGAGGATGGCATCGCATATTACCGCAAGGCGATTGAACTCGATCCGCAACTCTGGTCCGCGCGCTCGCAGCTCGGCATCAACCTGATGCGCCTGGGGCAGGAGGACGAGCCGCGCCAGCAGCTCGAAATGTGCTACAACAACGGCTATCGAAACGAAGAGACCGTCAACACGCTGCGCCTGCTCGATAGCTACAAAAAGTTCGTTACGTTCAAGGAAAATAACACGATTCTCAAGCTACAGAAGAAGGAATCGGAATTGTTGCGGCCCTATTACGATGCCGAGTTGAAGCGCATCATCGACACCTACAACAAGAAATACAAGATGACGCTTCCCGGCCCCGTGCAGGTGGAAGTCTATCCGGACCACGAAGATTTCGCTGTGCGCACGATGGGCATGCCCGGCTTGGGCGCGCTGGGAGTCACCTTCGGCGAGGTCGTGGCCATGGACAGCCCGTCGGGACGCCCCCCAGGCCAATTTCTCTGGGCCAGCACGCTCTGGCATGAGATGAGCCATGTGTATATCCTCACCGCCACGAACCATCGTGTGCCGCGCTGGTTCACTGAAGGGCTTGCGGTGCATGAGGAAACTCAGGCGTCCCCGGAATGGGGCGACCGCATCACGCCGGACGTGGTCATGGCCATCCGTGAAAAAAAATTGCTTCCGGTCGCGAACCTCGACAGCGGATTCATTCGCCCCGATTATCCAAACCAGGTGCTGGTGTCCTACTATCAGGCCGGCCGCATCTGCGATTACATCCAGGAACGCTGGGGCGCGGACAAACTGCTCGACATGGTGCACTCGTTCGCCAAACTGACGGCCACGCCGGACGTGATCCGCCAGGACCTGGGCATGGCTCCGGAAGAATTCGACAAGCAATTTCTGGCGTGGCTGGATAAAGATGTGGGCCCGACGGTCGCAAACTTCGACAAGTGGCGCGCGGGCGTGAAGGACCTGGTGGAGCAGGCCAAGAACAAGAATTACGACTCGGTGCTCAAGGAAGGCGAGGAAGTCCGCCGCATGTATCCGGATTACATTTATCCCGCGAACGCCTACGAGTTCATGGCCCAGGCCGACATCGCCAAGGGAGACAAGCAGGCCGCCGCCGCGATCCTCGCGTCGTATGAAAAAATCGGAGGGCACAATCCTCCGGCGCTGAAGCAACTGGCCTCGCTCGAAGAGGAACTCGGCCATCCGGCCGAAGCCGCCGCAACGCTCGATCGGCTGAACTATATTTTTCCCGAGGATGAAGAACTCCACCGCCGCCTGGGCGATTTGTGGTTCGCGGAGAAAAAATTCACCGGCGCCATCCGCGAATACGCCGCCGTCGTGGCCCTGCAACCGCTCGACAAAGCGTCTGCGCAATACAATCTAGCGCGCGCTTATTTTGCCGCGGGCCGGAAGGATGAGGCCGAGGACCATCTCCTCGCCTCTCTGGAAGCGGCTCCCGACTATCGCCCCGCTCAGAAATTGCTCTTGCAGATGAAGGATTCCGACGAAGGAAATAAAAACGAGGGGAAATAAAAAATGGCCTCCATCGCTCAACTCGATCCCGATTCCGCGGAACTCAAGAAGCGCATCGAACGTTTTCAAAAGGTGCGCGACGCCATTCTCGGCCAGGTCCGCCAGGTCATCGTCGGACAAGAAGACGTGCTGGACCAGATTCTCATCTCGCTTTTTGTCGGCGGGCATTGCCTGATCACCGGCTTGCCGGGCACGGCGAAAACGCTCATGGTCCGCACCATCGCCCAGACGCTGGGCCTGGTGTTCAAGCGCATCCAGTTCACGCCGGACCTGATGCCCTCGGACATCACCGGAACCGACATCATCGAGGAAGACCCCACCACGGGGCACCGCCGCTGGACATTTGTGCCCGGCCCGATCTTCGGCAACATCGTGCTGGCAGACGAAATCAACCGCACGCCGCCCAAGACGCAGTCGGCGCTGCTCGAAGCCATGCAGGAACTTTCCTGCACGGTGCGTGGCAATCACTACAAATTGCCCGCGCCCTTCTTCGTGCTGGCCACGCAGAACCCCATTGAACTTGAAGGCACGTATCCGCTTCCCGAGGCGCAGCTCGACCGCTTCTTGTTCAACGTCATCCTCGATTATTTGAGCGCCGCGGACGAAGTGAAGGTCGTGGACCTGACCACGGCCACGCGCGTCGCGCAGGTCGACACGGTTACTTCGGCGGAAGAGATTCTCGACTTCCAGAAGTTGATTCGCATGGTGCCGATCGGCGAATCGCTCGCCGAGTATGTCGTCAATCTGGTTCGCGCCACGCGCCAGAACAGCGGCTCGGCGCCCGACTTCGTGAAGAAATACGTGAACTACGGCGCCAGCGTCCGCGCCGCGCAGTTCATCGTTCTGGGGGCCAAGGCGCGTGCGCTCACGCATCATCGCTACCACGTTGCGTACGAGGACATCACGGCGCTGGCGACTCCCGTGTTGCGCCACCGCATCCTGCTGAATTTCCACGCTGAGTCGGACCGCATCGATTCGGACGAAATTTTGCGGCGCTTGCTCGAATACATGCCGCCGCCGAAGGTTTAAGTAGCACAGCCACTCTTGGCTGTGCGGTTTTTGCAGAGTCAACAAAGGCGCACAGCCAAGAGTGGCTGTGCTACTGGAGATAGCTCCAAAATGCTCCAACGATTCCTGGACCCATCCGTGCTCGCCGGAATTTCCGGCCTGGATCTGGTGGCGAAGACCGTCGTCGACGGCTTCGTCGCGGGCCTGCACCGCTCTCCGGACTTCGGTTTCAGCCAGGAGTTCGCCGAATACCGCGCCTATTCGCCGGGCGACGATTTGCGCCACGTCGATTGGAACGTGTTCGCGCGCACCGAGCGCGCCTACCTGAAGCGCTATCGCGGCGAAACCAACAGCATCCTCACCGTGCTGCTCGATGCCAGCAATTCGATGAAGTTCACGTCGCATAGCGTGACCAAGATGGACTACGCCCGCTTCACGGCGGCTTCCTTGTTCTATCTCGCCATTCACAGCCAGCGCGACGCCGCGGGGTTGATTGTGTTCGACGACGAAGTCCGCTCCTACATCCGGCCCTCGACGCGCCAGGGACAGCTCCATCGCCTGCTTGCCGCCCTGGAACAGGCCGAGCCGCGCGCGCGCACGGATTTCGCCAAGCCCCTCGATCACTTCCAGCAATTCCTGCGCCGCCGCGGCATGGTCATTTTCATTTCCGATTTTTACGACTCTCCCGAGCACATTGTCCGAACGATCGAGCCGCTGCGCTTCCACGGCAATGAAGTGGTCTTGTTCCACGTCCTCGACCCGAAGGAGATTCGTCCGGAATTCCGCGAGCCCACCACTCTGGTCGACCTTGAAACGCAAGACCGCATTGAGATTACTCCTGAGTATGTCCGCGACGATTACCAGAAGAAATTCGACGCCCACGTCGAAGCCTTGCGCGACAAAACGCGCGGCGCCGGCATGGATTATCACCTGCTCACCACCGACCGCCCGCTCGACGACGCCCTCCGCGAATATCTGTCTATCCGACAGGGGAGGGACTAGATGGGCCTGTTCGCTCCCTGGTTTCTGGCGGGCCTCGCGGCGCTGGCCGTGCCGTTTTACGTGCACCTGCTGCGGCGGCATACCACGAACCCGCGCCCGTTTAGCTCGCTGATGTTCTTCGAGCGGCGCACGCAAAGCTCGATCAAGCATCGCCGCCTGCGCTACTTGCTGCTGCTTTCGCTGCGCGCGCTGCTGTTTGCGCTGCTGGCGCTGGCCTTTGCCAATCCATTCATCAACCGCACGGCCGCGAACATGAGCGGCGAAAAATTGATGCTGCTGGTGATCGACAATTCCTTCAGCATGCGCGCTGGGACGCGTCTAGCCGACGCGCACCGCGAAGCCCTTTCCGTGCTCGACTCGCGGCGGCCCGACAACCGCGCGCAAGTCATGGCGCTGGGCGCGCAGCTTCAGGCGCTCACGCAGCCGTCGCTCGATGCGGGCGCGTTGCGCGCCGCCATCGATAATCTGCAGCCTGGGGACTCCCGCGCGAATTACGCCGAATTGGCGCGCGCGGTGCGTTCGCTGGCCGGCGCCGTGGCCACGCCCATCGAGCTGCATTTCTTCAGCGACATGCAGAAATCGGCCATGCCCGCAAGCTTTTCGGAGCTTGCGCTGCCCGGGAATGTTTCGCTCGTCCTGCATCCGGTGGCCAAGGATTCCGTGCCGAACTGGACGGTGGAAAGCGTCAACGTTCCGGGCCAGGTCTGGGACCCGAAGAAGACGCGCGTGCAGGTGGTGGTGGTGGGTTTTGGCACGCCGGCGGCCACGCGCACGGTTTCGCTCGTGGTGAACGGCAAGACTGCCGCGACCAAGACGGTTGATGTGCCTGCCAGCGGCCGCGCCACGGTGGAGTTCCAATCGCTCGACGTGCCGTACGGCTTCACGCGCTGCGAAGTGCGTATCGATTCCGCGGATTCGTTCTCGGCGGACGATGTGAGCCAGTTTGCCGTCGAGCGCTCCGACCCGCGCCGCGCCCTGTTTGTGTCCGATGCGGCGGACTCGCGCTCGCCGCTTTATTTCAAATCGGCGCTGGCTTCCGCCGAGCAAGCGGCCTTCGTACTGGACACTGTAAGCGCCGGGCAGGCGTCCAGCATGCCACTCTCGAAATATGCGTTCGTGGTTCTCTCCGACCTGATCTCGGTTCCCGCGTCGCTGGAGAGCGACCTGCTGAGATACGTGCAGGCCGGCGGCAGCGTCTGGATTGCGGAGGGAGCAGCGGCCGCGCACGGCGCGCGCATCCCCGTCTTTGGCGGCAACGTGCTGGATTCGCGCGACTACGCGCGCACCAGCGATCGCTTCCTGAACGTAGGCGACACGGACCCATCCTACCCGTCGGTCGAAAATACCGGGCGCTGGTCCGGAGTGAAATTTTATTTCGCGGTGAAAGTGGATCCGGGCGACGCCCGCGTGATCGCGCGCCTCAGCGACCAGACCCCTCTGCTCGTCGAAAAGAAAATCGGAGAGGGCAGCGTCCTGCTGTTTGCCTCAGGCCTCGACAACATTACAAACGATTTCCCACTCCACCCGATCTTCGTGCCCTTCGTGCAGCAGACCGCGCTCCATCTTTCAGGCACCCAGCGCCGCAGCGGCTCGCGCACCGTCGATTCCTTCCTCGAATTGCGCAATTCCAAGGAACAATCGGTGGGTGTTGAAGTGACTGATCCGGACGGCCGCCGTCCGCTGTCGCTGAAAGAAGCCACCACGGCGCAAACCTATCAGCTCACCCGCGCCGGATTCTACGAACTCAAGCTCGCCAATGGACGCCAGGACGTCATCGGCGTGAATCCGGACCGCCGCGAATCCAATCTGGAAGTGATTCCGGACGAAACCTTGTCGTTGTGGCGCGGAAATTCAGGGACAGAAACGCAGCAGGCCGCGGCCCAGGGTTCCACCCAGGAACAGACGCGCCCCTACAGCTTATGGTGGTATATTATGCTTCTGGTATTCGCCGCAGCCATTGCGGAGTCCCTGCTTGCGGATCGATACTTGGTAGCCCCCCAGCAGGAGGACTTATGAGCGTTCGGGATCAGCTCAACTCCTATCTTCAGCGTTTGGAAAAGCGACTGCGCCTGGGCGCCCTCGTTCGCGGCGCCGCTGTCCTTACCTCGGTTGCCCTCGTCACCACGGTTGTCCTAGTTCTGATCACCAACGCGTTCGCCTTTTCGCGATGGAGCATCACCAGCGCGCGGGTCGCACTCCTGTTCGCCTTAGTCCTGGCCATCACCTTTGGGATCGCGTTGCCGGTGGCCGCGCTCAACCGTCGGCGCGCGGCTCGCCAAGCCGAAACCGTTTTCCCTGAGTTCCAACAGCGCCTGGTGACGTTTGCCGAACGCGACGCCCAGGCGCGCGAACCGTTCCTCGATCTGCTGGCCGCCGACACGCTGGATGTAGCGCGCGGAGCCGAACCCGCGCGCATGGTACCCGACCGCAAGCTGGCCGCATTTCTCGGAGTCGGCGGGGCTGCACTATGCGTCCTCGTGTGGATGATCCTTGCGGGGCCGGGATATTTGGGGCATGGCGCCGCGCTGCTCTGGGCCGCGACGCCGCGGGACGGCACCGCTCCTTTCTATGACCTCCAAGTCATTCCGGGCGACATCACGGTCCGCCGGAATTCCGATCAAGTGGTGACCGCGCAACTCATCGGCCTGCAATCGAATGACGTGCGTTTGTACGCTCGCTATCAGAGTGCTTCCAAATGGGACCAGGTGGCCATGCGCCCGCAGGCCGGCGCTTCCGGCTACCAATTTATTTTTGCCGGGCTTCCGGAAAGCGTCGAGTACTACGTGGAGGCCGGACCTCTGCGCTCGAAACATTTCAATATTCGCGTCCTCGATCTTCCCGGCGTGAAAAACGTCCGCGTGACGTATCACTATCCTTCGTGGACACACCTGCAGGACGTGGCCGAGGAGCGCGGTGGGGATCTCCGCGCGGTTGAGGGCACGGAAGCCAATCTGGAAATCCAAACGGACAAGCCGCTGAGCGATGGCGTGCTGGTCGTGGATACGGGCGCGGGTTCGGCCTCGAGTGCAAATTCTGGCGCGGCGGAAGACCAGCAGCAGATTCGCCTCTCTGGCGGCGAAGGCAACGTGTACAAGGGCACGATTCACATGCAGCGGGACGGCGTGTACCACGTCGCGGTTCTCGACCAGGGCCAACCCGTGCGGCTCTCGAACGATTTCTTCATCGAGGCGCGCAAGGCTGAGCCGCCCAACGTGATTATCGCGCGCCCCGGTCACGACTACCGTGCGAGCCCCATCGAGGAAGTCACCGTCGCGGTGAAGGCTGACGATGAATTCGGCCTTTCCGAAATGACGCTGCACTACTCAGTGAACGGCGAGGCGGAGAAAACAATCGATCTGCTGAAACAAAAAGGCGTCAAGCAGGCCGACGGTTCCACCATGATTTCCCTGGAAGATTTCAAATTGGTGCCAGGCGACGTGGTGAGCCTTTACGCGATTGCCAAAGACGCGCGCGCCGAATCCCGAACCGATATTTCCTTTATTCAGACCGATCCCTTCGAGCGCGAATTTTCGCAGTCCCAAGCCGGTGGCGGAGGTGGCGGGGGTGGAGGAGGCCAGCAGGATCAGAACGACATTTCCCAGCGCGAAGAGGAAATCATCGCCGAGACCTGGAAACACCGCGGGGACAAGACCGCGACGCAGCAGGCGGCGGCCGAGGCGGCCAAGTTTCTTTCCGGCGTGCAGTCCAAACTGGGCGATCAGGCCAAGTCGCTAGCCGGGCGCATGCAGAGCCGCGAATTGTCCCAGGAAAACGAGGAATTCGGCAGCTTCGTGAAGAACATGAACGCGGCGGCCGACGCTATGGGCCCCGCCGCAGACAAATTGCGGCAACAGAAATGGCAGGACGCGCTCCCCGACGAACAAAAGGCCCTGCAGCATTTGCTGCGCGCCGAGGCCACGTTCCGCCAGATTCAGGTGGCGTTCGGCAACGGCGGAGGCGGCGGTGGAGCGGGCGGCGGAGCGGGGCGCGATCTCGCGAGCCTCTTCGATTTGGAACTCGACACTGAAAAAAATCAGTACGAGACCGCGCAGACGGCCGGCTCGCAAAGCCAGCAGGAAAAAGACATCGACGAAGCGCTGCAGAAGCTCGATCAACTGGCCCGCCGCCAGGAGGAACTCGCGCAACAGCAGCAAAACGCCACGCAAAGCTCCGAGCAGCGCTGGCAGCAGGAAATGCTGCGCCGCCAGGCTGAAGAGTTGCAGCGCCAGATGGAGCAGATGGCCCACAATAACAGCCAGAACGGTTCGCAATCCCAGCAGAGCGGTTCGCAGGGAAGTTCTTCCTCGGGATCATCGGGGCAATCCGGTTCCGGACAATCGGGCGCGGACGGAAAATCGGGCTCCGGCGATCCGCGCGTCCAGCAATCTCTCGACCGATTGCGCCAGGCCACCGACGACATGCGCCGCGCCACGTCTCCGCAGCAGAGCGAGGCCGAAGCGCGCCGCGCCGCCGACCGCTTGAAGGAAGCCACCGACCTGCTCGGCGGCATGCGCCAGCAGCAAAGTTCGTCGAAGGTCGATGCGCTCTCGCAGGAAGCCAGCCGACTCAAGAGCGAAGAGAGCAGCCAATCCGACCGCATCCGCCAGATGTTCGCGAATGGCGGTGGATTCCAGACCAACGCGCAGGATCGAAAAAAACTCGCCGACGATCGCCAGCAATTGGCCGAAGCCATGGGCAAGCTCGAAAAAGGCCTGCAGGACACCGCCCGCGAACTAGCCGGCAACAAGCAGACCGCGGCCTCCACGAAACTGCGCGACGCGCTCAGCGATATGCAACAGTCCGATCTTCGGTCGCGCATTCAGCGGGGATCCGACTGGATGCGCCGCGGCATCGACCCCAACGCGAATGGCATGGAACCGGAAATCCAAGCCGGCATGCAGCGCCTGGAAAGAGGCCTGCAGGACGCGCAGCAGGCGCTGGGCGCGGCCCCGCAGCCGGGCAACGATTCGCAGCAGCAGGGACTGGAAACCGCCTTGAATCGCGTCGAGCGCCTTCGCAATCAGATGGGCGGCCAGAACGGTATGTTGTCGCGCGACGGCCAGGGACGCCAGCAGGGGCAGGGCCAACAAGCAAACGGCCAGGGCCAGGGCCAGGGCGGAGGGCAGCAGGGAGGGCAACAAGGTGGCCAGCAGGGTGGCCAACAAAATGGCCAGATGGGCGGAGGCCCGGCCGGTGGTCCTGGTGCGAGAATTGGCGGTGGAAACTCCGGTTACGGGTACCGCAATACGAATCCCGGCGGCGGAGCCTACGGCGATTTATACGGCAACTATGACACAGGGAATAACACGCCGCGCGCGGGCGCTCCGGTTCAGCCCGACAATTCTCCAATCCCCACGCAGCGTTCTTACGATGACAGCATGCGCGATCTGAACCAGCTTCGCCAATCCGTGCAGCAGGATCCGGAAATGGAGAAGCAGGTGCAGGAACTGATTCACGAAATGGAGCGCCTCGACCCGGCGCGTTTCCCCGGCAATCCCGCGCTGGTCGAGCAGCTGCATTCCCAGGTGCTCGCCGACGTCGACAAGCTGGAGTTGCAATTGCGCCGCCAGCTCGACGACAAACAAGCCGGCCAGGTCCGCAGCGGCGATACGAAAAACGTGCCGCAGGGATACGAGGAACCCGTCGCTGAGTATTACCGCAGGCTGAGCAAGAATAAATAAAAATCAATCCCGATCGCTCGCTGCAAAACGCCTGCGATTTCGATATGAAAACTCGCACCCTTGAACACCGCAAGGGTGCGGCACCCGAAATTCAAATCCCCTCGAACCACGACGCACCTTCGCAAATAATATTTGGGAATTATAAATTCTCTTAGAACGGAAGGCTTTTCTCCGCACTTCGCTGTGGCTCTCTGGGTTCTCTGTCCTAAAGCTTTTGACCTTCCGAAGTTCGCATGGAGGATTTGCGTCGAGAGCAGTTGAACCGCTCCCTCGCGCTAATGCTTCGCCACCGGTTTGCGCGGAATCATCTGCTCGGCGTTCGCCGTCATGTACGCAAACGACGCGACGACCACGGCCATCTGTTTCAGATCCTCTTCCTGCAGTCTTTCGTACACATCCATATTCGTATGGTGCGAGCGGGTCTCGTACTCGATGGGGTCCTGGATGAATTGAAATCCAGGCAGGCCCACTTCGTCAAAGGAGACGTGATCGGTGCCGCCGACGCCGCGAATTGCCAGCGTGGTCATGCCCATGGATTTGAATGGCTCCATCCACTTCTCGAAAACGGGCCGCGCCGCTTCGTTCTCCTGCAAGTACATGCCGCGAATTTTTCCCGTGCCGTTATCCACGTTGAAATACGCGGAAAGCTTGCCGTAATCGGGATGCAGCTTCATGTCTTTCCGCTCGGCGAAGTGCGCGCCTACGTAGGCGCGCGAGCCGAGCAAGCCCTCTTCCTCGCCCGTCCATAGCGCAAGGCGAACCGTGCGTCGCATTTTCAGCCCCGAGGCCTTCAAAAGGCGCATGGCTTCCATCATCACGGCCGAACCGGCGGCGTTGTCGGTGGCGCCGTCGCCGCTGTCCCAGGAATCGAAATGCGCGCCCAGCATCACCAATTCGTCGGCTTTCTCCGCACCCCGGATTTCCGCGACGATGTTGAACGAGTCCAGATTGTTGTCATAAAACTTGTTGGCGATATTGATTTGCAGCGTCACCAGAATATGTTTCTCCAGCGTGCGCAGGATCCGCCCGTAGTCCTCGATGGCCACGGCCACGCGCGGCAGCACCATCGGCTGCTGGGGATCCCGCGAACCGCCCGCCATCACCGTGATCGTTCCGCCATCGTGCGGAGATGGCTCCAGCCACGCCGCCGCCTTTTCATCCGTCAGAAATTTCAAGAGCTTCGTGTTGAATTGCTGCTGAGCGAGCAACCGCTCGCGCGCGGCCGGGTCCGCAGGGCGCGGGGGAACGGGAGGCTGCGCCAGGTCCGCCAATTCCTGGTCGGTGAAGCGATGCCCCGGCGCATCGAAATGCGCTTCCACCGTGCGCAGCGGCGCGGTCAGCACGAATTTTCCGCTGAGCTTTCCGCGAAACGCGCCGAAATCCTCTTCTTTTTCAATATTTGCGTAGACCGCTTCGGCCGTGACAGGCCCGTTCGTTCCCACCGTCCAGGCCTTCGGATAGGCAATCAACGGAAAATGCCGCGGCGAAATTTCATTGGCTTCCATCAACTCGTTGGACCACCCGCGCCCGAATGGGCCCCACGTCTCTTCGTGCACGTTCGCAAGGCCCCAGGAGCCCAGCGTCTTCACCGCGTACTCGCCCGCTTCGCGAATGTTTGGCGAATTGGTCAGCCGCGCGCCGTACACGTCGGTCAGGTAGCTCAGCACGTCCATGACGCGCGAGTGGTGGAAGCCTTCCTCTTCCAGCGCGGCGATTGCCGCGGCGTCCGGCGCGGGCCATTCCGTCTGCGCCGCCAGCGTGCCGGCGGCCGCGAACAGCAGCGCCAGCACGCATGCGAGTTGTACCCGCTTGCCCAATTTATTTCTCCCCATTCCGCGAATTATATTACCTTGAGAACCGCTAAACACAGTGCGCGGCGGAAAGCCATGTTTCTACGCGAGTGCCCCGCCTGGGCCACAATTTTTGCGCATGCTATAAGGAAACGGATGGGCAAGTAGCGGCGATTGAGGAACATCCGAGGGTTGTGGCTCAAATGAATTAAATGGCAGTAGAATAGGGCTGCGAAGACCGGCGCGCTCGATCGATAACGGCGCGTGAATCCGGTCTTGGAGGTGAGCTCATGATTTGTTCCCATTGCGGCAGAGAAATCGCCGATTCATCCAGTTATTGTTCGTCTTGCGGCGCACGGCAACAGCTGAGGGGTTCGTACAAGCAGTTGACGCTTTCCGCCACGGACTCGAAAATCGCGGGCGTGTGCGGAGGTATCGCCGAATATCTGGACGTCGATCCTACGGTCGTGCGCCTGATCTGGCTGGTGCTCTCGATCGTGCCCGGCGGAATCGTTGGCGGCGTGGTGGCTTACCTGGTCGCGTGGATTATTATTCCGAAGTCGCGTGTGCGTTCGTCCGCGGCCCCCGGCGCGGCGCCCGTCCAGCCTCCCGCAAGCGCAGTTTAGGTAGGACAGGCTTCAGCCTGTCGGTTTTTCTTTGTTTCACTTCAGAGAGATCTTCTTTCCATTTGCAAACTGCAAAGGCAGACAGGCTGAAGCCTGTCCTACTGCCTGCCGGGCGGCAATCTTCGTCCGGACGAAGTAGGCATGGCGATGGAGCGGGCGCCGTTTTTTCCTACCGAGCGGACGGCGAAGAAGTGGTTGTCGGTGGAGACGCTCTTCAACACAAATTCCTCCGCGGCCGGGGAAAAATCGTAGACGTGCCAGCGAGGATCGGTGGTCTCGCGCCAGAGAATTTCAAATCCCGCGCGGTCGGGATCTTCCGCCGCTGTCCACGCAAGTTTGGCGTCGGGCGTGACGCCGCCGCTGAATTTTATTTGCTCGGGGGGAGCCGGGGCGAGGGCCAACTGTCGCAGGGCTTCGGCGTTGTCGCGGGCCACGTTGCCCATGAACGTGAAATTCAAATACTTCATCTGGTCGCCGTATTCGACGCCATTTTCCGTGCGCGGGGTCTGATGCTGGTGGCGGTAGTCCTCGAGCGGCTCGGTGAAGCGCACTGCGGGCTGGCCGGCCGTGTAGAAAACGTAGTGGTCACCGCCGCGGCCCAGCCGGTCAATGTTAAAAATCAGGCGGAGCGAGGTGCGGCCGGCGATGTCCTCGACGGCGCGGGCCAATTCACGCGAAGGTGAATCGTTATCGTCATACTCTCCGCTGCCGGAAAAAAGGCGCACGCGGTGCGGCGCGCCGGCGGCGGAGTCCGCACCGACGATATCGTTATCGAGCATGCCGCCGACGGTGTATCCCTGCTGCTTGACCCACTCGAGCATGCGCGAACTGCCGAGCAATCCCTGCTCCTCGCCCGAGATTGCGGCAAACAGCAGAGTGGCGCGGAACGGCCCGTGGCCGGCGGCGCGCATGCGGCTCAGCAGGCGCGCGCATTCCATGCTCACCGCTACTCCCGAAGCGTCGTCATCGGCGCCGGGAGCGTCCAGCGCCGGGTCCATGACGTCGGAGGCGCGGCTATCGAAATGCCCGGAGACAATGAAGACGGTCTTCGAGAGAACGGGATCGGAGCCGGCGAGAATGGCGTAGATGTTTTCCATGGGAACGGGCTTGTTGTTGGTTCTGGGACCGGTGGTCTCGAATTTATCGTTGACGATGCGCAGCTTTCCGCCCGATTCCTTGTCGATTTCGTGAAGGCGCGCGAGGATGTGGTCGCGCGCGCAGCCCGCGCCGCGCGCGGGATCGCTCCACGAGGAAAGTGAATTGCGCGTGCCGCAGGCGACGAGTTGTGCGATCAGGGCGCGCATGGACTTCTCGTCCACTTCCGTGCGGGAGACGGGTTTTGCAGGGCGCGGAATAAGTTTCACCGCTACGCGGCTCTGCGGTGGTTCGGCGGGATCGGATTGCGCGAAGGTCGCAATGCAGAAAAATCCGGCGAGCACAAACAGCAAAGTGGACCGCGATAAAAATGTGCAAATGGATTGGCAGGGTTTGCCCCCGCGTGCATTCCTATGAGCATTCATGAAGAGAGAGTATCGCAAAAAGGACTTGGTGGGAGCGCTCGTCGGTGGAAAAGGCGGCCGGGATCTAGCGCCGAAGGCGCGAAGTGGATAAGCCCGGGGGAGCGCCCCGGGTATCACGCCAAGATTGTTTTTCCGCCCTCAAAGGGCGGAGTGCCCTTGCGCCCTTTGAGGGCGTACCACATCCGAAATGATCCCGGAATCAGGGCCTTGCCCTGGGCTAGCCAACTCCGGCACTTTCAGCGCCGGAAAACATTGGCCGCGCTGCGCATCCCCGCCAAAGTTGCCAGCAAGAGCCAAAAGATATAAGCAGGCGCGAGAAAGAACAAAGAAAAGAGTCGTTAAACTTTTTGCAGCGCCTCCAGCGCGTCGCCGGTGGTTTTTTCGATGTCGGCGTGGAGGCTATTGCCGTGCGCGTCCATGGTCACTATGGCGGCGAAATTTTTCACGCGCAGGTGCCACATGGCTTCCGGGATGCCGAATTCCATCAGCTCGACGCCGAGGACTTTCTCCACCGTACGCGCGTAATATTGCGCGGCGCCGCCGATGCCGTTCAGGTACACGGCGCCATAATCCTTGAGCGCGGCAAGAGTTTTCGCGCCCATGCCGCCTTTGCCGATCACGGCGCGCACGCCGTAATTCTTGATGACGTGGGCCTGATAAGGCTCTTCGCGAATGCTGGTGGTGGGGCCGGCGGCCTTGACCACCCACTGGTCGCCTTGCTTGAGCATCACCGGGCCGCAGTGGTAGAGCACCGATCCGTTCAAGTCGACCGGCGGAGGATTTTTCATCAGGTAGGCGTGCACGTTGTCGCGGCCGGTGTACATTTCGCCGTTGATCAGAACGACGTCGCCGACTTTCAGCGCGCGCACTTGCGCTTCGGTCAAGGGCGCGGTGAGAACCACTTCGCGGCCGGTAAGCGCGAAGCCGGAGCCGCGCGCCATGCGCTCGACCTGGCGCGAGGGATCGCGATAGAGCCACTGGGTGATCGCTCCGTTTGCCGCATCCAGGCGCACGCCCAGGCGGCGGAAGGCCCAGCATTCGTAGGCGACCGAAACGAAGAAGCTCGCCGGCAGGCGATTCGCCGCGGTGATTTTGCAGCCGATCAGCGAGGATTTGCCGCCGAAGCCCATCGCGCCCACGCCCAGCTTGTTAGCCTCTTCCATGATTTCAGCTTCGAGTTTTGCCAGCGTGGGATTGGGATTCACGTCGTCGAGCGTGCGGAAGAGCTGCTCCTTGGCCAGATCGTAGCCGTGCGCGCGATCGCTGCCAATGCACACGCCGAGCGCGCCGGGCGCGCAGCCCTGGCCCTGCGCCTGCCATACGGCGTGGAGGATGCATTTGCGCACGCCTTCAAGGTTGCGGTCGGCGCGGCCCAGATGATCGAGTGTGCATGGCACGGAATACTGTATATTTTTATTTTCGCAGCCGCCGCCCTTCAGGATCAGCTTGACCTCGATGTCGTCTTCTTCCCACTGGTGAAAATGGATGACGGGAGTCTCCTCGCCCAGATTGTTGCCGCTGTTTTTTCCGGTCAGGGAATCGACGGAGTTGGGACGCAGTTTTCCAAGTCGCGTGGCTTCGGCGACCGCTTCGTGAATGGCTTTCTTGATGTGGATCTGATTCACGCCCACGGGAGTGTGCACGATGAACGTGGGCATGCCGGTGTCCTGGCAAATCGGGCCGGTGTCGTCGACGGCCATGTCGATGTTTGACAGGATGATGTCGAACGCCTGTGAGGATTGCGTGCCCGGCGTTTCTTCCTTGGCGGCGATGTTCATTGCCGCGCGGACATCGGGCGGAAGATTCGTGGACGTTTGCGTGATCAGTTCCAGCAAGCTGCCGGCTAGGAATTCCATAGGAGTGCCTCCCCAAAACTATATTTTACACCGCCCGGCCGGGTGTTGGTCCAACGGAGATTGAGGCCACGAACTCGCGCCGAAGGCGCGGAAGAAACTAGCCCGAGGCAACGACCCAGGAATCATGCCACGGCTTCCTCGCCCGCCCTGAATGGGCGGAACGCATCCCAGCGCCCCTTCAGGGCGCATACACTCGATCGATCCCGAACCCAGGGCGTTGCCCTGGGCTAGCCAACGCCGGCGCCTTCAGCGCCGGAAGAAGAAGAGGACGAATCGGTCTATTTTTCCCAGACCCAGGTGGAATCCTTCCAGCCGTTCAAGTCGTATTCGGACATGCATTGTTCGGTGAGCGCGATGCAGCGGTCGAGAATGCCGCTCTGGCGCGCGCCGGTGAGGACGTCGAGGCGGATCTGCTCGTGGTTGCCGGAATAATTGATCTCGTACAGCTCGTGGCGCGCGCCGAATTCGGTGCCGATCGCGTCCCAGATCAGCTTGAATAGCTTGATGCGCTCGACGGCGGTGGAGGACGAACCGCGATAATATTTTTCGATCAGCGGCTGCAAATCCTCGTTCTGCAAATCCTTGTAGCTGGAGGGCGTCATGAGCAGGCTGACGGCGAGATTTTTTTCAAACAGGTATCGCACCGCGGGCCAGCACTGCGAACCGAACACGCGCAGCGTGTAGGCGTACTCCTGCTTGGGAACGACGGCGCCGCCGGGAGCGGGCTCGGGATCGAGGCACATCGCGGCGGTGATGGCCCACACCAGATTTCTCCAGGCAAGAATTTCGCCCATGGCGGCCTGCACGCCGCGAAACGTGTCCGTGCCGTTGGCCTCGATGGCTCGGGCGAAAAGGCCGCACATGAAATCGAGCTTGACGGCGAGGCGCGAAGCGGACTGCAGCGTGTAGCGATTCACAAACCGCGAATGGCGGAAGAAAGAGTTGGCGCGCTCGGGATCGCGATAGACGAGGATGTTTTCCCAGGGGATGAACGCGTTGTCAAAGAGCAGCACTGCGTCATTTTCATCGAAGCGGCTGGAAAGAGGATTGTCGAACGGACTCTTGGCATTGCCTTCGTACGAAGGGCGGCAAAGCAGCTTCGTGCCGGGCGTGTCGAGCGGCGCGATGAAAACCAGGGCGAAATCCTTGGCTTTTTCCTTGTCGAGCGTGGTGGCGCTGTTCTGGGCCACGAACGTGGCGTGGGTCATGGCCGAGCCGGTGCCGAGCGTTTTTGCGCCGCTCACGACGATGCCGCCATCCTGTTCCTTCACCACGTGGACGAAGACGTCGCCGATTTCGTGCGCCGGGCGGTTGCGGTCGACGGGAGGATTAATGAGACAGTGATTCAGAAAAAGACATTGCGAGGAATAGCGCGCGTACCATTTCCGCGCGTTTTCCTCGAAGGGCGCATAAAACTCAGGCTGGGACGCAAGGCTGGCCATGAGCGCGGCTTTGTAATCGGGTGTGCGGCCCATGAATCCGTAACTCAGGCGCGCCCAATCGACGATGGCGTCGCGTGCGCCGAGGAGTTCCTGAGGCGTGGTACTCGGCATGAAAAATTTGTGTGTGCGGCGGCCGGAGCGGTCGATCCCGGTTAAAGTATCGCTGTGCTTGGGGTCGTGCAGGGCGTCGTACAGGCGGGCGATCGAGCGGCAGGAATTGCGGAATCCGGGGTGCCGGGTGACGTCCTTGACTCGCTCGCCGTAGAGGTAGACTTCGCGGGCGTCGGAAAGGCTCGCGAGGTAGCGGGAACCGTTCAACATCTCGTTGGTTGGCGCCGCGGTTTCGGGTGGAGCGCCGCTTGCGGGAATTTGCGTCATGACGGACTGTTCTCCTGTTTCGTTACCGCGCTATTTCTTATCCGGTGTAATGCAAGCGGACTGTAGTTTGCACGTGTAGTTAATAGATAGATTTTTTGAACATGTCAAGGAATGTGGGCTGGATGTTTTTGTAGGACAGGCACTCTTGCCTGTCCGGTTTGCTGGCCGGCGATGAGAATCTAAACCGCACAGGCATCCGCCGCGGCGGATGCCTGTCCTACCAAGGCGCGTAATGCCTTGACAATGAATCGCGCTGCGCTATAAGTGACCGAAGCACAAATTTGTCCCGAAATTCAAAAAAGGAAACCCCCGGACCATCCGAGAGGGAGAAAATGCGATGAAAATGAAGATTTCGACCGCGTTGTTGTTCGCGCTGACCGCGATTTTTGCCGGGGGAAAATTCCCAGCGAACGCCCAGAACGAGAAAGTGGACATCCCGCTGAAATCGGTGCCGACATTCTCCACGGCCAAGATTGCGCGGCAGGGCCATTTTTATGTGGGCGGAAAGTGGGTGGGCGGTCCGGGCAAGGAAGAGATGCGCGGCGCGATGTACGTGGAAGTTTGGGTGCCGAAAGTGGTTCGGTACAAGTATCCCATCGTGTTCGTGCAATCCGGCGGCGGACAAACCAACGTCGCTTTATTGATGACGCCGGACGGGCGTCCCGGCTGGGCCTACGATTTCGTGAACAACGGGTACACCGTGTACATGCTGGATCTTCCCGCGTACGGCCGCTCGGCATATGTCCCGGGCGTCGACGGCGATTTGCTGCCTCCGCGCACCGGATCGCTGATGGAGGAAGTGTGGTCGAGCGGACGACCGCCAGCCACGCCGCAAAGTACCTGGCCGCAGTGGACCAAGCATACGCAATGGCCCGGCGACGGTCCGATGAAGGGCAAGATGGGCGATCCGATTTTCGATTATTACGCGAAGACCGACACGCAAACGCCGACCGGTTCGGACCTGGTGCAGCTTGCCGCCGACGACATTGCGCAATTGCTGGATCTGATCGGCAAGCCGGTGATTCTGCTGCTGCACTCGGGAGTTGCGCCATCCGGCTGGAACGCCGCGGACATGCGGCCGAAACTCGTGAAAGGAATTGTCGCGGCCGAACCGGTTGCGCCGCCCATCCAAGAGGCGGAAAGAGGCAGGAGCGGTCCGGGACGCCTATGGGGAGTGTCGAGCCTGCCCATGCATTATGATCCGCCGGTCAGCGATCCCGCCGAATTGCATCCCGTGCGCCAGGAAAAAGCGGACGGTCCCGACTTGATTCCCTGCTGGGTGCAGCAGGAGCCCGCGCACAAGCTGGTGAACCTGGAAGGAATTCCAGTGCTCAACGTGGCCGGAGAAGCGAGCTATCACCGGCCGTATTCCCATTGCACGGCGAAATGGCTGAATCAGGCGGGCGTTAAGACCACCTACGTGAACCTGGAAGACGTAGGCCTGCCGGGCAACGGGCATCAGATGATGTCGGAAAAAAACAGCGCGGCGATCGCGAAATACTTCATGACCTGGCTCGAGAAGAACGTGCGCTGAGCGAAACGTCCAGGCTGGGAGCCGGCCCAGGCAACTTCATTTCTGGGCAGGAGCAATGTCCGCGGAGAAACGATGACGAAAAGTTTGTGGATTATCGCAGTGTTGGCGTTCGCGGCGGCGTATTCAGCGGGCGCACAATCCACGGAAAAATTCGCGACGCAGCCAAGCATCGTGGGTACGTGGCGATTGCTCGCCGTGTATTCGTGGACGGACAAGGACAAGAAGGACCTGAACAAGCAAGCCTACGGCCCGCACCCGAAAGGATTCATTACCTATACGGCCGACGGCCGAATGTGCGTGATCGAAACGTACGACAACCGGAAGCCGCTCTCAGTCAACGATCTGGTTAAAGCTCCCGCGGCGGAAAGGGCCGAGGCTTACTCTTCCGTCATCACCTACGCGGGAACCTACACGCTGCAGGGCAATACGGTGATCCATTACCAGCAAGTGCTGCAATCGCCGGGACGCAATCCCCTCGCCACCGATCAGGTGCGCACCGTGACGTTTCAGGGGCCGGACCGCGTCAGCCTGCGAACGCCTCCGGTTTCGCGCAACGGAGTGCAGGAATTTCACGAAATGTTTTGGGAGCGCGTGAAGTGAGCGCCGCAAGCCACTGGCGTCGAGGCGTAGCAGGAGTGCGGAAGTCAGCGGCTCTCGCGGCGATGGTCCTGTCGCTGGCGATCGCGTTGGCGATCCCAAGAGCTGGCGCGGCGCAATCGCAAACCGGGGACCCTAGCCTGGTGGGTACGTGGAGACTGGTTTCGGTTACAGCCAGAATGGATAAGGGTGACGTGATTGCGGACGCGTATGGGCCACACCCCGAAGGACTCCTGACCTACACGGCGAATGGAAGAGTGGCCGGGATTGAAGTCTATGACGGGCGAAAGCCGCTCTCGGCCGGCGACCGTGAATCGGCGCCCATCGAGGAGCGCGCCGAAGCTTTCTCGCGGTTCATCTCATACGCAGGCAGCTATAAAGTTGCCGGCCGCAAAGTGAGACACCACATCGAAGCGTCATCGCTCGAAAATGACGTCAACAGAACCCTGGTCAACGAATTTAGATTCGAGGGGCCGGACCGGCTGGTGCTGCTCACTCCTCCGCTGGTAAGAAACGGCGCCCGCCAGGTGCAGGAAAAAATCTGGGAGCGCGTGAAGTAGCGCTCCATCTCTCGCCTCTATTCCATTTGTCACGAAGTGCCGCCGCGTTCAAATCGCAGTCAATCCGATTCGGCCTGGCCTACAGATCGAGCGGCAGCGGATTTTTTCCCGTAATCAGGCGGGCGGAACGGTCGCGGGTGAAGTACAGCCAGGCCCATTGCAGGAGAACGAGCAAGCGATTCTGGAATTGCACGATGTAGAGAAGGTGAACGAAAAGCCAGATCATCCAGGCCGGCAGGCCGGAGAGATGAATCCAGCCCAAATCGGCCACAGCCGCGGCGCGGCCGATTGTCGCGAGATTTCCCTTATCCATGTAGTGAAACGGTTCGATTTTCTTTCCAGCCAGGCGGCGCTTGATCGTTTCGGCCGCGTAGCGTCCGGCCTGAATGGCCGGCTGCGCGACACCGGGAAGCGGCTTTCCGGTTTGATGGCTGAAATTAGAAAGATCGCCGATCACGAAAATTTCGGGATGGCCGGGGACGGTGAGATCCGGCTCCACGATCACGCGGCCTATTCTGTCGAGCATAGCGCCGGCTTCTTCAGCAAGCATTCGGCCCAGGGGCGAGGCAAGAACTCCGGCCGCCCAGAGAATGGTGCGGGTGGGAATTGTTTCCGTCCGTTCGCCTTCGCGGATGGTCACCGTTCCGTCTTCGATGTTCATCACGGTCGCGCCCGTGCGAACCGTCACGCCGAGCCGCGCCAGCATTTTTCGGGCGGCTTCGGAAAGCGGCGGCGGATAAGGAGGAAGCACTCGGTCGGCCGCTTCCACCAGCAGAATGCTGGCTTGCGACGGATTGATGTTGCGGAAGTCGTGCTTCAGCGTGTCGTGCGCGATTTCGCCAAGCGCGCCCGCGAGCTCCACACCCGTCGGCCCGCCGCCGACCACGACGAACGTCATCCAGGCGGCGCATTTCGCGGGATCGCGTTCGCGCTCGGCGGCCTCGAACGCCAGCAGAATCCGGCGGCGCATGTCCGTGGCATCCTCCACCGTTTTCAGGCCCGGCGCGAATTTTTCCCACTCGTCGTGGCCAAAATATTGGTGGGACGCGCCGGTCGCGACGACGAGCGTGTCGTAGGGAATTTCGCCGTCGCTCAAGATGACGCGGCGCGCCGCGGCGTCAATGCGCGTAGCCTCAGCCAGCAGAACTTTTGTGTTTTTTTGACTCTTCAGGACGTTGCGCAGCGGCGCCGCGATGTTCGCGGGAGAAAGCGCGCCCGTCGCCACCTGATAGAGCAGCGGCTGAAATAGATGGTAGTTGCAGCGGTCGATGAGTGTCACTTCGACGGGCGCATGTTTAAGATGCTTCGCGGCGCTCAGGCCGCCAAAACCGCCGCCGATGATTACCACTCGATGTGTGGCCGCCACGTGTGAGCTCTCCGATTCGCTGCTTCAGGGCATCCAATACTTCTATAGCACGAAAGCGGCGGAGAGACTTATAATCCTCCCATCGGCAGCCTTGCCGAGAAGGAGGTGATCCAGTGAGGTATCGGAAACTTTGATGGAGCTGTAGGGAGAGGCGCTTGTGAATCCGCCGAGTGCCTCTCTTTTTCGGATCCGCGAACCCGCCTTTGGAAATATCGGGCATTCCTCCTGCGCAAGTAAAATCCGTCCCAGGCAGCAATCTTAATTCTTCCGTGAATCGCAAAATGATGCAAAATCGTTGCGGAGCAGACGCATCGCATGTTGAAACTGGGAGTACTCCTGACAGCCGCGACGCTCACGATTCTGGTCGTGGAATTTTTTCGCGCGCGGCGTCACGCATTCCCGGCGCACGGGTGGCTGGGCCTGGCGGCGCTTGCGAGCGCTGAATTCCTGATGTTTCACGGCGTGGAACCGGCGGCGACGTATTTCAGTCCGGTGGCGTGGACGGCGTACATTTTGATCGCGGACGCGGCCACGTTTGCGATTTCGGGCGTCTCGCGACTGCGCGACGAGCCCCGCGGGCTGCTGAAAATGGCGGCGCTTTCGATTCCTTTGTGGCTGATCTTTGAAGCTTACAATCTGCGGCTGGCGAACTGGGCGTACGTGGGGCTGCCCCAGGGCCACATCGAGCGATGGTTCGGCTACGCGTGGGCGTTTGCGACCATCACGCCCGGCATCTTCGTGACGGCTTGGCTGATCGAATCGTTCGGATGGTTTGACGGCGACTCGCGGCCGATTCGATTGAGCCGCGCTGCAGGGAACGTCCTGATCGCACTCGGCGCGGCGCTGCTGATCGTGCCGCTGGTGGTGCCGAAGCGCGACGCCGCGAATTTGTTCGGGCTCGTCTGGCTCGGCTTTTTGTTTCTGCTCGAACCGGTCAACGAGCGGCTCCATTTGCCTTCGTTCAAGAACGATCTGGCGCGCGGCTATCGCGGGCGGCTGTACTCGTTCCTTGCGGCGGGTTGGGTGTGCGGGTGGCTGTGGGAATTCTGGAATTACTGGGCGCGCGCGGGGTGGACGTATATGTTTCCCATCGGGCAGCAATGGAAAATTTTCCAGATGCCCGCGCCGGGGTATCTGGCTTTTCCGGTTTACGCGCTAGAATGTTTCGCGATGTACGTGACCGGCGCGTGGATCTTCAGCCGGAAGTATGTCGCCGAGAAGAAGTATCAGGAATAGCCCGGTGCGCATCGCAAACCGTCGATTCCGCGTGGTGTTCTGCCTTGCCGTTGCGCTATTTGCCGCGCGGCAAGCGCGCGCATCGGAACTGGATATTCCGCAGGATGCAATTGTCGCCATTCATCTGATGTATTCGGGGCAGCCGGACAAGGCCGTGGCGCTGGCTCGCAAGCTGGAAGCTTCCCGGCCCGAGCATCCCCTGGGTTATCTGATCGAAGCCGATATTCTGTGGTGGAAGATCTACTGCAAATGGTCTGCGCGGAAATACAACACCATTGACGCCTGGAGCCACACACGTCCGGCGGACGCGGATGACGACGCGGACCTGGCGCTGGCCGACAAAGTGACGCGCTTGGCCGAAGCGAGCATCGCCAAATCGGACACGGCGGAAATGGAGCTGTACGCTGGCCTGGGCTACGCGTCGCGGGCGCGGCTGCTTGGGCTGCGCTACGAGAAAATGCCGGTGGCGCGCGCGGGTGTCGAAGCGCGCAAGCACCTGCTGCGCTGCCTGGAACTCGATCCCGAAATGGCCGACGCGAACCTGGGCCTGGGGCTCTACAACTATTACGTCGATACGCTCTCGGCCCTGGCGAAGATTCTGCGATTTTTCATGGGCATTCCGGGCGGGGACAAGGGAGTGGGGTTGCGGCAGCTGGAAACGGCGTCCACCAAAGGCGAGCTGACGCAGATGGAAGCGCGCTTCAACATGGCCAAAAGCCTGCGAAATTACGACCGCGACTATGCGCGCGCCGCGCAAGCCGCCGCTCCGTTGCTCACCGCCTACCCGGGCAATCCCATCTTTCTCCTGCTGGCAGGAGATATCGAGCAGAAACTCGGGCACAACGACGCGGCGGCGGAGAAGTTCCGCGCGGCGGCGGCGTCTCCCTCAGGGGACCCGGGGTGCGCGGGGCAAACGCAGAAGCTGGCGCGCGAGGCGCTGGCTTCGTTGGGCAAATCCCAGTAGGGGCATGCGCCGCGGCGCCGGGCAACGGCTCACCGGGCACTGTGCATCTCACTCATCCTACTGTAAGCTGTAGGGGCGTGGTCCGGGTTGACTTGGACCGACACTGGTGGTATCAGAAACAGGCCGGTTTGGTGGGGGCTCTTCCTAAATTCTCGAGCGTGGACTTTTTTTGCGCCAAACGCGCTGGCGTAGCCGGGGCTCAGTGCCCGCGCCGTTTGCCTGATCTCGCTGATTGCCTCAGCACCCGGGTTGTATTCAAAACGTTTTCATCTGCCTGGCTGTGGCCGGGTGGCTCGCGAGGAGCGTGTTCGGATGTGTTCGCGACGGGTGCGGGCTCCACTTGGAGCCCGCCTTAGTAACGTAGCGGGCTCTGCTTGGAGCCCGCCGGAATAAGTGGCTGGTGGCGGCGCTGGTTGCGTGCGGACTGGTGTCCGCGTGTTCTGAGTACAACACGAACCTTACGGTCCAGACATCTTCCTCCTCGGTGGCCTTCCTGAGCCCCAGCACGGTGGCGGCCGGCGGATCGGGCTTTACGATTACGGTTAACGGCGCGGGCTTTGTGACCGGCGCGATCATCGTATGGAACGTGGGAGCCAGCCAGACGCAGCTCACGACCACGCTGGTGAGTTCCTCCGAGTTGACTGCTCCGGTTGCGCCCTCGCTGCTCACCACGCCCGGAACCGTTCAGGTTGCCGTGCAGATCCCCGGTTCGGCGACTTCAGCCACTTCCAACATTTACAACACGACGACGACCGAAATCTCCAATGTCGTCTATTTCACCATCGCTCCCCCGCCGGGCCCGGCGCCGACCGTAACATCGCTGACGGCGTCCACGACATCGCAAGCCTCCACGCCCTACTGCAGTGCGACAGGAATCACACTTACCGTGAATGGCACGAATTTCGTGACCAGTTCGACGGTGAACGGCGTCGCGGTGGGCGCTTCCACGGTGAATTGGAATGGCGCGGCGCGGCCTACCACCTATGTGAGCGCGACGCAACTCACCGCTCAGATTACGGCCAGCGACACGGCTTTTTCCGGCACGGCCACGGTTTCGGTTTCCAATCCCGCGGCAAGCGCTTCGCCGGGAACTTCCAACAGCCTGCCCTTCACGATGACGACGCCGGGGCCGCTAGCAGCGCCCGGCGTGCCCACACTTTCGCAGACTTCCGCCGCGGCGGGCAGCCCCGCGCTGACGATCACGCTCACCGGCAATAATATTCTCCCCTGTTCCGTGGCGCAGTGGGTGAACGGAAGCAATGCCACACCCCTGGCGACGACTTACCTTCCTCCTGCAACCGGCGCGGCTTCTCTCAGCGTGACGCTGCCCTCCAGCGATTTTGTGGCTGCGGGAACGGCTCAAGTGGAAGTAGTGAATCCCGCGCCCGGTGGCGGAACATCGGCAGGAGGCACGTTCGCGATTTCTCCGCCGGCCATTGCGTCGGTGACCGGATCATCGACTGCATCGTGCACCCTCACGGGGCTGACGCTGACCGTAAATGGGACGAACTTCGTGAATGGTTCGGTGGTCAACTGGAACGGCTCGCCGCGCACAACAACCTTTGTCAGCGGGACGCAGCTCACCGCGCTGCTGACTTCCGCCGATACGGCATTCCAGGGAACACAGCCGGTGACCGTGAGCACTGGATCGGTCGTCTCGAATCCCTTCAACTTTTCCATCACTGCGCCCGCCACGCTGCCCGTGCCCGCAATCTCCGCGGTCTCGCCGGGCAATGCGACGGCTGGATCCGGGGCCATCACGCTGAACGTCACGGGAGGAAATTTCCTTCCGTGTTCGCTGGTGCAATGGAACGGCGTTAACCTGCCGACCACGTTCGTCAGCACGACCCAGCAACTGACCGCTCCAGTCCCGGCCACGGATATTCTCAGCGTGGGAACCGCTCAGATCACCGTGTTCAATCCCACAGCGGGCGGGGGCGGCGGGGCATCCGCGGCGGCCACGTTCTCGATTGTCGCTCCGACCATTTCTTCGCTTTCGGCGTCCACGACGAACACCAATTCGGCTCCGTCCTGCGGCGTTTCCGGCCTCACATTGACCGTGAACGGGACGAATTATGTGAATGGGCTGGTCGTCAACTGGAACGGTTCGCCGCGCCCGACCGCGTTCGTCAGCTCCACCCAGCTGATCGCCACCCTGACGGCTGCCGATACGGCGTTCCAGGGAACCGCGAGCGTCACCGTCTCCAGTTCGACCACGACATCGAATACTTCGACGTTTACGATGGCCGCGCCCAGTTCGCTGCCCGTGCCTGCGATTGCCTCGCTCACGCCGGCGTTTGCGGCCGCGGGGAATCCGGGATTCCTATTGGGAATTAACGGCACCAGCTGGGCGCCGTGCACGGTCGTGCAGTGGAACGGAAGCGGCCGCACGACTTTGTTCGTCGGGACGACGGGAGGCGCGGCGGCAATTTCGGCCGCGGATATCGCGTTGTCCGGAACGGCGCAGGTTACGGGCGTGAGTCCCTCGCCCGGCGGCGGCACTTCCAATGCGATCGCGTTTCCGATTTTTGCGACGCCCGGAGCCGGCGCCGGCCACGCATCGGCGGCCGGAGATCTGGCCACGCCGACACAGAGCGCGGACAGCCGCTACTCCGTGTTCGTGCTGGCCTCGGCCGACGGCGTCACGGAGATTCCCGGAACGATTGAGAATATTTTTGTCAGCGATACGTGCACCGGCGTTGCCAGCGGCTGCACGCCTTCGACCGCCCTGGAATCCATCGGATTCAACAGCAATCCCGGCCGATGGGAACAGTATTTCGCCGTCGATCAGCGCCGACGGGCGTTACGTCACGTTCGTTTCCTCGGCCACGAATCTGGTGGCCAGCGACACCAACGGCGCGACGGACGTGTTTGTCCGGGATACGTGCGCGGGAGCGGCCCCGGGCTGCTCGCCCTCCACACAACTGGTTTCCATTGCCACCAGCGGAACACAGGCAAACGCCGCGAGCACGTCAGCGACGATCAACGGCAGCGGGCGCTACATCACCTTCCGTTCCGCCGCGACCAATCTCGATCCGGCTTCGTTGGCCACGACGGGCCTATTCCTGCGGGATACGTGCGCGGGAGTAGCCTCAGGCTGCACGCCATCCACGCAACAGTTGCAATGAGTTCTTGGGATGGGGCACGATTTGGTAGCAGAGGCACTCTTGCCTGTGTGGGTTTGTAGACCGCATGTACGCCACCAATTCGTTTTCATCTGCAAAACCCGCACAGGCAAGAGTGCCTGTGATACTCAAACCCTCCTTCCATCAACTGTATCTGCAACCAGATCAGGCCGGCATTCTCGATCGAATCGGATGCCTCTTGCGACAGGCGAGCGCCGCAAGACTCGTGATATCCTGATGCCAAGGCTGTGACGATGCGAATCGTGAAGGCTTGGTGGCTACTCGGCTGCGCATTTCTTTTGGTGGGAGCGGCGTATGCCTACCAGGCTCCCTTCCGCGAATACCCTTCCGTGGAATATGGCGTGGTTCCGCTGCCGCGAGACTGGCAGGAGAAAACGGAGTTCGCCTTCGCGCGGCTGATGTATCCGCCGGGCTGGAACGACGGTTATCGCGGACGTTTCGACGGCGACTGGCGCAAGGGACTCTCCCTGTGGACGCAGGATTATCCTCCCGCGGACCGGGCCATTTCCCAGGCCGTGCGGCGGCTGACGCGCATCCACACCCGTTCGGTGGAAGAGTGCGTAAACCCGGACGACGGAGACGAGATCTACAACTGGCCGTTTCTGTATGCCGTGCAAGTCGGTGAATGGGGCCTGACCGACGCGCAAGGAAAAAAGCTCCGCGATTACCTGCTGCGCGGAGGATTTTTCATGGCCGACGATTTCCACGGAACGCTGGAGTGGCAGGTGTTCGAGGAAAACATTCGGAAGGTTTTTCCGGATCGGCCGATCGTGGAGATTCCGGACAACGACCCGATCTTTCACACCATGTTCGACCTCGATAACCGCTACCGCATCACCGGCGCCGAACACCTGCGCGTGGGTTACAAGGCCGACGGCGTCGACGCGCACTGGCGGGGAATTTACGACGATAAAGGCCGCGTGATGGTGGCCATCTCGTTCAATTCCGATCTCGGTGATTCCTGGGAATGGTCGAACGATCCCCGCTACCCGCAGAAATTTTCCGACCTGGGAATCCGCATCGGCGTGAATTACATCGTGTACGCAATGACGCACTAAGCCACCGCGACTCCCGCTTTACAAATTAAATTCCTATCGCCTGAATCGCTTGTGAACCGGATTTCGGTTGCACTCGTTTCAGAGGTAGCGGTAAGCGGCCTCATCTTGTCATTCCGAACCCGCTCCTGCGGGTGAGGAATCTCTCTTCGGTTTGGACCAAAGAAAGAGCGATTGCTCACCCGCAGGAGCGGGTTCGGAATGACAACGGTTTTGAGGTTCCCGCATGCTGGGAGAGTTGCGGAACGAAATTTATCGCATTCAGCAAGTAAACAAGAACTAAGCCGTTGCGGCGGAAGGCGTGTCGGAGGCCGGAGGGGTCGCTGGCTGCGGAATATTTTTCCGGCGCAGCAATTCCACAATTTCAAAATAGAGTTTGGATCTTTGCTGGTGGCGTTCGTTGGCGCGCGTGACGTAACGCAACAAAATTTCAAAGCCAAGGCCGGCCGGGCGAATGCTGATGGCCGGGCCGGCGGAAAACGGACGGACTCCGCGGGAGCTGTCCATGCGCTCCCATTCCTGCTCGGCCAGATGCGTGTTCGCTTCGGTCTCTTTGGCGACGATCTTCTGCATCTCCGCGGCAACCGGGTAGGGATCGCGGTCCGCCGGAAGCATGATTTCCAATTCATCCCATAGCCACTGGCCCGAAGTGGAAAAATTGAAGTAATGGCCTTCGATGGCGTAGCTGTTGACGAACGTCACGCGGCGGCCCGTGGGATGGCCGGAATCGTTCCAGTTTCCCGTTTCCAGCAGCACGGTGTGAAACAACCCGATTTCCACGACCTCGCCGCTGACTCCGTTAATCTCCACCCAGTCGCCGTGGCGAATTCCGTTTTTTCCCATCAGCACGAACCAGCCGAAAAATCCGACGATGAAATCCTTTAGTGCGACGGTCAGGCCCGCCCCGGCCAGTGCCAGAACCGTGGCCATCTGCGTGGGGAGGCCGAAAATCACCAGGAGAATGAGAATCGCGCCCACCGCGCGCGTGGCGATGCGCGAAACGGCGCGCAAGGTGAGCAGGTTTTTTCGGTCCGGTTCCAGACGGTCAAAGAGGCGCTCCAGGAATCGGTCGGCGAGCAGCGCGCAAAGGCCAATCAGCAGCATGAATGCCAGTGAGACGAAAAGACTGTGCAGGACGTCGCGTTCGCGCGTTGCGGCCAGAGCGCCCCACAGTTCATAGGCCCCTGCCAGGTCCTGCTGATTGCGGATGCGGCTATCCATGCTGGACATTCTTCTCTGCAGCGCCGTGAGCGAGCGATAGGAAGAAATCGCGGCAATGGTCTGATCCGGCGTCGAGCCCGCAGCAGCCGCGGTATTTCCGCCGGCGGCGCCGCCGGACTGTATTCCGGACTGCGCTTCGGGGAGTTTCTTTCTTTGTTCGGACTGCGCCTGTTCCAGTTGTTTTTCGAGTTCGTCGTGGCGGCTGGAAAATTCGGCGGCCTTGGCGGCGGCGGCTTGTTCGGCCTGGCCGAGGCGCTGCGCGAAGGAGCGCAGCGTAATCCAGGCGCGCGCGCGTGGAAGAAACGAATTGGAAGCGGGAATCGTGGAGCCCGCCAGCGTCCCCACCGAGCTCAGATCCAATTCGCCGTTCTTGTCCTGCGCGGAGGTTTTGTGCTCATCGATGATGCGCTGGATGCGGCTTTGAGGGTCGCCGCCGGCCCGCTCCAGGTCCTCTTTCGCGTCGTCCAATTCGTCCTGGTTCAGTTCCAGGCGCGCGTTGGCCAGGTCCAGTTGCTGCGAGAGCCCGGCCTTGCGATCCTGCCCCGCAGCGGCCAACTGCTTTGTGATGCGCACGATGTCCGCATTGATGTCGGCAACGCTTTTCACCGCATTCAAGATGCGCAGCTGGATGCCGTTGATTTCGGGCGTGGAAGGAACCTTCTGCGAAGTGGCTCGATAGAGCGCCGCGGCAAATTCAAAGTCGACTTCATGGTCGGCGGCCCGCAAAGCATCTCGCGCGCGGTCCTGCTCCTCCGGTGTCGCGGCCAGGGGGGCAAGCGACATCGCGGTTTGCATCTGCTGCATGTCCACGGGTGATTCCGCGCGTTTCGGCTGGCGTTTGGAAACGGCGCGGCTGCCCCAATTGCTGGTGAGGAACAAGCCGGTGCCCGTCGCCGCGAAAAGCAGGCCAAGAACCATCAGAAGAACACGATGAATTGATTTCATTTTGCTATGCATTGCCGCGGGTTCTCCGAATCCGGGGAGCCAGCGAAAATCTCCTCGAGCTGAATCCTGCTAATTCCGCAAGACTACGCGCCGAGCCAGTGCCCGAACGGCTCCCAGCCGTCCGTGTAATCGCAAATGACCTTGATCGTGGCGGTGATGGGAATCGCCAGGATCAATCCGATCGCACCCCAGAGCCATCCCCAGAACAGAAAGGCTATGGTTACCGCCAGGCCGTTCAAGTGGACGCGGCGGCCCACGATCGCGGGCATTAGAACATTCAATCCGATGATGTGCAAGCAGCGTGAGCACCGCCGCGACTCCAAAATACGGACCGACCGTGTTCCATTGCGCCATGCCGATCAGGAACGGCGGAATCCAGGCCAGGATGGCGCCCAGGTATGGCACCAGATTGAGCATGCCGGATACTCCGCCGGTCAGGAACGGATAATCCAGGTGAATGGCCAGGAAGAAGGCCCAGCTGGAAAGCGCCAGGATCAGCGCCACCAGGCAATTGCCCGCCACAAAGCTCCGCAGCATGGAGCTGACCTTATCCAGCGCCTCTTTCACCCTGTCCCGGTGCTCGTCCGGAAACAATACCATCGTGGCATTCCAGATGCGCCGTTTGGCGGCCAGCATAAAAAACACCAGGAATGGGACAAAGGTGGCTACAAGCAATATCGAATACAGCGAGCCTACGCCCTGAAACAGCCACTCGCGAATATTAGGCGGCTCGATGGTGCGCGACGGCGCGCGCCCTTTATCGGCCAGAGGGGCGATGGCCTCAACCTGTCTTTCCACCGTGGAAATCTGGCGGTCGAACGCCGTGGTGGCATGACGCAGGACGGCGCTGTAGCGCGGCCAGTCCGTGGCAAATTGCTCCGCGCGCACGACCACCAGATATCCGAGTCCGATGAAAATGGCCGTGACCGCCATCAGCACCAGCAGGGCCCCCAGAGCGCGCGGAACGTGGATTCGCTCCAGAACTCCGACGACGGGATCGAGGAAATAAGCCAGCAGGACGGCGAGCAGCAAGGCCATCACGATGCTCGATGCGACATAGAGAAAGGCGAAAACAATTCCCAGGGCGATGATGCGCTGCGAAGGGTTGGATCGCGACGTGATTTTGACTTCTTCCATCTGCATAAATCGGCCCATTTCACCTTAGCATACCCGCGCACCCCGGGAAACTGCGGCTTGCCGTGGGCGGCGCGGCTGAGATAACGTAGAAGCGACCACCATGCTCGCCGCCGCATTCCCTGTGACTCCGCTGTCGCGCTTGGACCTCCGAGCCGCGCTCGACATCGTGATCATCGCCGCCCTGATCTACTACCTGCTGAGATTGCTGCGCGGAACGCGCGCCGTGCAAATGCTGGTGGCCATCGGGCTGCTGGCCATTTCTTATTGGGGAGCGCGTTGGGCGCGCCTGGAAATGGTCGAATGGCTGCTCACCACGCTGCTGCCCTACGTGGCCATCGCTCTCATTATTTTGTTTCAGCCGGAAATCCGCCGGGCGCTTTCCCGCGTGGGCCGGAATCTTTCCATGATGCGGTTTGCCTCGCACAACCCGAAAGCCACGTACGACGACATTGTCATGGCCGCCGAGTTTTTTTCCCAGAATCGAATCGGCGCATTGATCGTCGTCGAGCGCCAGGCCGGGTTGAGAACTTATATCGAGAGCGGAATTCCCCTGGACGCCAAGCTTTCCTACGATTTGCTGGTCTCGATTTTCCGTCCTGGATCTCCGCTGCACGACGGCGCCGTGATCATTGAGGGATCGCGCGTCGCGGCCGCCGGATGTTTTTTGCCGCTTTCCCTGAACCCCATGATTTCCAAACAGCTGGGCACGCGGCATCGCGCGGCCATCGGCATCACCGAGGATAGCGATTGCCTGGTCGTGCTGGTTTCCGAGGAGACGGGATCGATTTCGGTGGCCTCCGCCGGGGCCCTTCAGACAAACCTTTCGCCCGAGGATTTGAGCGACCGCTTGAGCGAAATGGTTTCCCGGCGCAGGACGACGATGGTGCTGCCCGCGGCGCTTTCGAGCGCGCGCACGACGGTGCGGAGATAGAAAGATGATGCGCTTGCTGCGCAAATACGTCTTCGCCAACGCGGGACTCAAAATCCTGGCGCTCGGAATTTCATTTTTCCTGTGGGCCACGTACACGGCCGAGCCTTTTGCCGAAGTGGGCTTCCAGGTGCCGTTGGAATTCGCCAGCATGCCTCCGCAACTGGAAATTTCCGGCGACATGCCCACGACCGCGCGCATCCGCGTGCGCGGCCGCTCCGCCCTGCTTCGCCGCATGGTGCCCGCCGACTTGACCCTGCTGCTGGACATGAAGGACGCGAAGGAAGGAGCCTCGGTTCTGCGGATCACTCCGGACATAGTTGGCGCGCCGTTTGGCGCGACCGTCGTGGAAGTTTCTCCCGCCGAAATCCACGTTACTCTTGTGCCACGCAGCGGCCCTCCTCCCCCTGTCGATTAGCGGCCGCTGTGCTAGACTCGAAAATTCGAGGACGAAATTGAGCCCTCGATCACCCTAATTCCGGCGGGCCTCGGTTTTTAGCGGGCTACCCCTTTGCGCGGGCTTCATGAAAAGCCCGCATACGACTCCACGATGACTAAGGAACTGTTCGGCACCGACGGCATTCGCGGCATCCCCGGCACCTACCCGCTGGACGACGCCACACTTTATGGAGTCGCCCGCTCCCTCGGAAAATATCTTCTAAAGATCGATCCGAAGCCGCGCGTCCTGATCGGCATGGATACGCGCGAATCCGGCCCGCACATTGCCTCGCAACTCGCCGCCGGGCTTGCCGATGACGGCGTGGAGTTTCTCTCCGCCGGCGTAATCAGCACGCCGGGCGTCGCGTGCCTCGTGCGGCAGAAAAAATTTTCGGCCGGGATGGTCATCTCCGCCTCGCACAATCCCTTTCACGATAATGGCGTGAAATTATTCGCCGGAACGGGCATGAAATTTCCGGATGAAGTCGAGGAGCATCTGGAAATCGAAATTCACGAGCACAAAGGGCGTGAGACGGCGCCGCACGGCGTGCCCGTGCCGGTCGACCGCACGCTCGATGAAGAATATCTGGCGTACTTGCGCGGGCGAATCATTCCCGGCGCGAAATTTGCGGGTATGAAGCTCGTTCTTGATTGCGCCAATGGCGCCGCCAGCCAGCTTGCTCCCGCGCTGTTTCGCTCGCTCGGCGCTGATGTGATCGCGATTTACGATCAGCCGAACGGCCGGAACATCAACGACGGCTGCGGTTCGCTGCATCCCGAGCACCTGCGCGAAAAAGTCCTCGCGACGCGCGCCGCTCTGGGCGTGGCCTTTGACGGCGATGCCGACCGCGCCATGTTCGTCAGCGCGACCGGCCAACACATCGACGGCGACGGCGTGCTCCTGGCCGCCGCGCGATACTTGAAATCCGTCGGCCAGTTGCATGGCGGCCGCGTGATCGGCACGACAATGGCGAACCTGGGCCTGGAGCGCGTGCTTGAAGCCGAAGGCTTGAGCCTGGCCCGCATGCCCGTGGGCGACCGGTACGTCCTGGAAGAAATGCTGCGCAGCGGCGCCAATCTGGGCGGCGAGCAATCCGGGCATATCATCTTTCTAGACGATGCCACTACCGGCGACGGCTTGCTCACCGCTCTGAAAATCGCCTGCCTGGTGGCCCTGCGCGGGCCGCTCGATGAACTGGTGCACGGCCTGAAGGTTTATCCTCAGACGATCGTCAACGTGAAAGTGAAATCCAAGCCTCCTCTGGAATCCCTGCCGCTGGTTTCCGCCGCCATTGAAAAAGCAACGAAGACGCTGGGCGCCGCCGGCCGCGTGGTGGTGCGCTACTCGGGTACCGAGCCCAAGGCGCGCGTGATGGTCGAAGCCGAGCACGCCGAAGATGTCACCCTCTGGGCTGAGACGCTGGCTTCGGCAATCCGCTCGGCCATCGGGGCTTAGGTTGGGAACTGGAAAAGGCACGCCTTTTGGCACCTTGTATATCCCAAAGAGCGTACGCCGGGGCGGAGAATAATGTGAAAAATTGTATATATTTGAAAATTGGATGGGACTGGTCAATGCTTTCCATTACATAACTCATTTACATTGTGTGAATTACGCATTAAATGCGGAATGCGCATAATTTGGCACATTGCTTGCACTAATAGAGGGCAAGTGGTTTTGAGTTTTTCCCGGGGTGGTGATCGAATCCTGGCTTATGCCGGGATGGGGTGAAATGGGGTTTTGCTGGAAGGGGCTCGGAAACGAGCCCCTTTCGATTTTTGGGGGCGCGTTTTCTGGCTCCAGGCGTCCAGCAGATCTTTCCTACGAATCGTAGGCCTTGCCGCTTTCCTGGCGCGACTTCTTAACGACCAACTTCCTAACAAATAATCTGGATTACGCTGAGCGTGTCGAAAATTTCCTTGTGAGCGGGCAGGTGCTTGGCATCGCGTCCCATCCATTGTCCGAAGAGCTCGCCGTAGCGGTCCGTGACGAATACTCCCACGCGGTCAAGGCCTGCCGGGGAGAAAGCTTCGCGGCCCAGAAATGCGCTTTGGGAATGCCCGGTTGTGTCGGAAGCCGCGATCAGGGGCGGTGCGAGCTCCGCGGCTTTACGCGGAGGAGTTTCGGCGTAGATCACCAGGGCGATGGCTTCGCGTTCGGTGAGTTCCGAGGCGTTCGCAGCGAGTTGCTCGAGCCAGGCCGCGCACTGCGAACAATCGGAATGGAGAAACGAGATGACTAGGGGGCGTTTCTGCTTGTAGTCCCAGGCTCGGACGATTTTGCCTTCGGCGGTCCGCGCCGTCAGCGGAGGAATTACCTGTCGGAGGAGAAGAGGCGAACTGATCGGAGCATCCATGATTATCGTTCGACCAGCCTGGTGGCGCCAGCGTCCTGCCAGCGGTTTTTCTTTCCGTGAAAATCATCGGCCGCTTCATGCGGACCAAAAACAAAGGGCACGGCGAACCGTGCCCTTTGTTGAAGTTGAGTGCCTGGCGGACGTCTTGCGCAGATCGTCAAGCAAGCGCACAGGCTGAAGCCTGTGCCACCAACTTGGGCTAGCTGCAGCCCGACGTGCCGCCGCAATTTTCGCATTTATAGCAGGCGCCATTGGGCGTCATGAGCATGCCGCACTCGGAGCAGGTGGGCGCGCCATCAAACATGGGTCGCGCACTTGCCTGGGCCGCTGGCGGATCGTCGTTAACGGACGCCATCAATGCGGGCGGGGCGGTTGGTTTGACGACTACCGTGGCGGCCGGCAAAGCGGCATCCCCGCTGTGCGTCAGATATTCAGGAGAGATGAAGCGGCCGCCGAGCCAGCGCGCGATGTAATCGAGCACGGATTTGGCGTACGGGATGGCCGGATGGCCAGTGTAGCCGGCGGGCTCAAATCGTGTGTTGATGAATTTGTCGACCAGGGCCTTCAGCGGCACGCCGTACTGCAGGCCGATGGAAACCGAAAGCGCGAAACCGTCCATGAAGCCGGAAAGCGTCGAGCCTTCCTTGGCCATCTTGATGAAGATCTCGCCTGGCTCTCCGCTCTCATACATGCCCACGGTGATGTAGCCTTCGTGGCCGCCGATGGAGAATTTGTGGGTGATCGACGCGCGCTCGCTGGGCAGTTTGCGGCGCAGGGCGCGCTGGAAAAGTTCGGCCTGTTCAGCCACGGGGGACGGGGCTTCGGCGGCCTTCGCGGCAATCTGTGCCTGCTGCGCGGTGTCTTTCTTGTCGCCCGCGGCCGATAGCGGCTGCGAACCCTTGGAGTTGTCTCGATAGATGGCCACGGCCTTCACGCCCAGCTTCCACGATTCAATATACGCCTGCATGATGTCTTCAACCGTGGATTCCTCGGGCATGTTGATGGTCTTGCTGATCGCGCCGGAAAGGAACGGCTGAGCGGCAGCCATCATTTTCAGGTGCCCGCGCCAGGCGATGGAACGTCCGCCTTCGGTAGCCAGCGAGCAATCGAAGATGGCCAGATGCTCGGGCTTGAATCCGGGCGCGCCTTCGATCTTGCCGTTGCGGTCGATGTAGGAAACGATTTGCGAGGTTTCCTCCGGCGTGTAACCCAGGCTCATGAGCGCCTGCGGCACGGTGTTGTTGACGATCTTGATGACGCCGCCGCCGACGAGTTTCTTGTACTTCACCAGCGCCAGATCCGGTTCGACGCCGGTGGTGTCGCAATCCATCATGAAGCCGATGGTGCCGGTGGGAGCGAGCACGGTGACTTGCGAATTCTTGTAGCCGAACTTTTCACCGAGCGCGAGAGCCGTGTCCCAGGCCGTTTGCGCGGCGCCCAGAAGCGACGGTTGCACGTTTTCGGGCTTGAGCGGGCGCAGCGAATCGCGGTGCATGCGAATGACGTCGAGCATCGGCTCGCGGTTCACGGCATAGCCCGCGAACGGCCCCAGCCGCTCGGCCACGCGCGCCGATTGCGCGTAGGCTTCGCCGCACATCAGCGCGGTAACGGCGCCGGCCATGTCGCGGCCGCCGTCGGAATCGTACGGCAGCGCCATGGACATCAGCAGCGCACCGAGGTTGGCGTAGCCAAGCCCCAGCGGGCGGAACTTGTGCGAATTGTCGGCGATTCGCGGCGTCGGGTAGCTGGCGTTGTCCACCAGGATTTCCTGCGCCGTGATGGTGATGTCCACGGCATGGCGGAACGCGTCGACGTCGAAGCTGCCGTTCGAGTTCAGGTACTTCATCAGGTTGAGCGACGCCAGGTTGCAGGCCGTATCGTCCAGGAACATGTATTCGGAGCACGGATTGGAGGCGTTGATGCGCGCCGTGTTCTTGCAGGTGTGCCAGCGGTTCACCGTGGTGTCGTACTGCATCCCGGGATCGCCGCAGTGCCAGGCGGAATCGGCCATGCGGTGCAGCAATTCGCGCGCGCTGTATTTTTCTACTGGGATTTCCGTCGTTGACGTTGCGCGTCCACCAGTCGCGATCGTCCTCGACCGCCTGCATGAATTCGTCGGTGACGCGGACCGAGTGGTTGGCGTTCTGGAAGTACACGGAGGAGTAGGCCTCGCCGTCGATCGAGGGATCGTAGCCCTGCTCGATCAGCACCTGAGCCTTGTGCTCTTCCTTCATCTTGCAGTCGATGAATTCGGCGATGTCCGGATGATCCACGTTCAGGATGACCATCTTGGCGGCGCGGCGCGTCTTGCCGCCGGATTTGATCACGCCGGCGAACGCGTCGAAGCCCTTCATGAAGCTGACCGGCCCGGAGGCGATGCCGCCGCCGGAAAGCGTTTCGCGGCTGCCGCGCAAGGTCGAGAAATTCGTGCCCGTGCCCGAACCCCACTTGAACAGCATGCCCTCGGTCTTGGCCAGGTTCATGATCGATTCCATGTTGTCGTCGACCGAATTGATGAAGCAGGCCGAGCATTGCGGCTTGGGCTGCACGCCGACGTTGAACCAGACCGGGGAATTGAAGGCCATCTTCTGTTCGACCAGCAGGTGCGTCAATTCGTCGCGGAAGGCGTCGCGCGAGGTGGTGTTCGCAAAGTAGCCGCCCTGCTCGCCCCAGCGCACGATGGTATTCACCACGCGGCTGATGAGCTGGCGCACCGAGCCTTCGCGCTCCGGTGTATTCGGCTTGCCGTGAAAATATTTTGACGCGACGATGTTGGTCGCCGTCTGCGACCAGGTCTTCGGCACTTCCACGTCTTCCTGGCGGAAAATCGTCTTGCCCTTTTCGTTGCCGATCAGCGCGACGCGGCGCTCCCATTCGACGGCATCGAACGGCGATGTGCGGCCGTCGGTAAAGTATCTCGGAAACTCGAGGCCAGTGCGGACTTCCACATCGGCGGGAGCAGTTGCGTTGGACGGGAGTACCGTCTTGTCGTTCAAAGTCATTTTCGTATGTGCCATTATTTCCTCCGCGCAGGTGGGCTCCCCCGCGCTGAGGGAACCCTTCTATTTTACTCCCGAAAAGAGCCGGGAGCACGCAGTCGCCCGATTCTCGGCAGGCAGCTGCTCGATTCGACGGGAACTCCGGAATTTCACAGGCACCGAAAAAGAAAAAACCCTTCTAGCGCATCTCCATAGCCGCTTGCGCGTCTACGAATTTGCGTCACGCCACGCCGGCAGCGCTGGGAGCGTCGGCGACGGGGAGTGGAAGGGCGCCTCCACGATGTCTCTGATAAATTCCGGCAGGTTGCGTCAAACGACTGTGCGGTGTTCCCGGGGTGAAGGGTTTTCCGCTCGCCGAATTACGTTCCTCCGAATCTGACGGCGCAATGTAAACAAATGGGAAAAATCTGTCAAGGGAAAACCAGCGCCGAAGCACAAAATCTTCGGTAGTCCGTGCCCAAGTTGTCTATCCCTAGTGGTGATGTTCCCGCCAGGCCCAAGATGAGAGAACGGACCGGCCCCTGTTTTACGTCGCACGGTGCGCCGCAAACCATAACACAGTTACTGGCGCGCCGGAAAAATTCGCGCGGTGGATCCGTCGCTGCGCAATCTCATTCGAAGACTTGTCGGAATTCCGTGCCGCCATGGAATTCAGGATTACTGCCCGCGCCCGAGCCGCTGCCGCCGTTT
This sequence comes from Terriglobia bacterium, assembly GCA_963779275.1. GTDB lineage: Bacteria > Acidobacteriota > Terriglobia > Acidiferrales > UBA7541 > Palsa-360. The sequence goes on along the minus strand of CAVZXL010000005.1, from coordinate 270,639 downwards.
TTCTTAGGCTCCTGGCGCAGTTTAATTCGATCCGGTCGGCACCGCCGGCCATACCCGCGGTTCGGCGCGGAAGATTCGCAACAGCCGGTTCCCGCGCGGCGCTCCCCCTGTGATAGAATTTATTCTCTTTGAAGGCCCGTAGCTCAGTTGGTTAGAGCGCTACCTTGACACGGTAGAGGTCTGCGGTTCGAGTCCGCACGGGCCTACCATTCTTTTCAATACTTTAGAAAGATTTCTTCGGAATCCGACAGAAACTTCACCTGTAATTCTTCACCTGTAATCGGGCTAATAGGCTGCGGCGGCGCTTCTAATAGCAAGAGCGATGGCTCGCGTAAGTGTCACGATCCTATTGTCGCATCCGTGCGGGTTAGGCTGTCCAAGAGCAAACGCGCGATGTGACTCTGATATTGCTCCGGACTCCACCCACGCTGCAGGACTAGGTCTTCCCAAACATGCAAAGAGGTAATGGTCCAAAGCAGCTCCGCCGCCGTAGCAGGATTGAGGTCCTCCCGCAGATTCCCTTCGGCGTCCAGTCGCGCGATAATTTGGCGACAGCCCTCTAGACGGCGCTTGAGACGATCCTGCCAGGATCGCTCTGCTGCTTCGTCAGTGCGGCGAACAGCATCCACGGCGCGTGCGACGGCCCAAATGTCGGGGTTCGACCGCGCCTGGACCGCCACCATCTCCGCGATTGCTGCTACCCCCGTAGGGGTCTCGATGATTTTTTGAATTTCTTTCGCCAAGCATCGTTTCTTATCTGCGTGACGAGCCAGGGCGGCCATCAGATCGGCTCGATCGGCAAAGTGCAGGTACACGGCTTGCCGGGAAACGCGGGCGGCCTTGGCGATTTGGGCCATGGTAACGCGGGCATCGCCCCGCTTGGTGATCAGAGCCATAGCGGCATCCAGAATGCGCACCGAAGAATTTGTGCTTGACATGATGTCAAGCCGGGGTGTATTTCTCTTGCCGGAAGATGTTGACACGATGTCAAGTGTACCAATAACGCGGCTGGCGTCAATACTGAAAGCGTTTTTCTATTTATCGGCGGGCGGGTTGCTCAGCTAATCCGCGAAGCGAGCGCGCCGGAGAAGACAAACGGTTTTTCGAATCAATCGAACAACGCGGATGCCAAGCCATCAGCCAAACCCGGAAGGACAGGACAGTGATCGGGTCGAAAGTTGAGGATAAATCATGAACAATTTTCTGAAGCTGGAGAACCGCCACACGGGGGAGATCTTGCGGTTACGCCGGGTGCGCGAGGCCAATAACCAAGTCGTGCTGATTCTTGAAGGTTCGTTGCCGCCACGAAGCAGCGGCCCGCCGCTTCACGTGCATTTCCAGGAACGGGAGGAAGGACAGGTGGCGGCAGGGACACTGGGAGCCATCGTCGGAAATAAGAAAATCACTATACAGGCTGGTGAGCCCGCGCTCCTCCCTGCTGGAGTCGCTCATCGATGGTGGAACGCCGGGGAGGATCTTTTGGAATTCAACGGTCGGGTAGTTCCGGTCGTTGACTTGGATCGCTACCTCCAGGCAATCTTTGCGGTCGTTAACGCCAGTAAATCCGGAAGGCCGTCACTCTTTTATCTGGCTCACATCGTGTGGCGACACCGTCATACACAGGAGCTAAAGGTGCCTCCCGTGGTAATCCAGAGGCTCGTTTTTCCTGTCGTCCTGCTGATCGGCCACGTTCTCGGCAAGTACCGGGGAGATAGCTGGCCCGGTTCGCCCGCATCGTGCACGGGCGCGCCGGAGGCAAGCGCTGCGTACGCCCATTCCGCATGATGAGCGTCCTGTCCGCAGAAGTATCTGTGTCTGGGGCATTCCCCTATGAGTTGAACTTGCCAAGAGCACTACCAACAGCACGAGTCCTCGTTTGCCGCTTTCGATGCTTGGTTGCCACTCGCGCGCCTCGTATGGAGAAAGGAAAAGTGAAATGAATATCACCCTTTGGATCGTGCAGTCTATCCTAGCGCTCGCGTTCGTTGCGCTTGGCGTCCTGAAGGTATTCCTCTACCACAGATTCAAGACCTCGCTGGACAAAAAAGGCCCGAGTGGCATCAAGCGTGGACTCGCGGCCTTCATTGGCACTTCTGAACTTGCAGGAGGTCTGGGTGTTGTCCTGCCCATGGCAACTAACGTAGCTCCATAGCTCACTGCCTGGGCCGCCGTCGGACTCGCAACCGTCATGACGCTCGCAATCGGCATCAACCTGCGCCGCCACGAATTTTCCGGTGCGCCAGTGACACTGCTCCTGCTGACTCTCTTCGTGGCGTTCGGGCGTTTCGTTAGATGAGCAACGCGACTTCCCATAAACTGAACCAAGGTTCGATCGCGCTTCGCGTACTCAATTTCCCGTAAGGCTCACCGTACCGCTGAAAACTTCGATTCGTCTAATGCGAGGCAAAAGCAAGTTAAAAAGGCTTTTCAGATCAATTTCACGTGTAGAAAATTCGTCTTAGCCATGCTTCCACGTACTTAGGCAGTCCCCGACGCTTTTTAAGTTGTTGGAAGCAAATAATCACCCCGCTTTAATACGGTAGAGGTCTGCGGTTCCCTTCGACAGTCTCAGGGCAAGCGAGTCCGCACGGGCCTACCATCATTTTCAATAACTTAGAGCGTTTTCGATCGGAATCCGCCAGAAACTTCACCTTTAATTCTTCACCTGTAAGTGGGTGGTTTTGGACTGTCGTCGCTGAGGCATTCAATAACAATGCGGTCGGAGGCGTGAACGCAGACCATTGCGAGCCGTTCGTCACCGATGGCGGTAAAGCGGTGCGGCGTTGCTGGCCCGATTACAACGATGTCGCCTGCGCCAGCAACGATCTCTTCCCCATCGACGACCATTGCCGCTTGACCCGAGAAAGCACGATACAAGTTTCGGAATAGGGATGCCTATGCAGTCCTGGGCCTTTCCCTGGCGCAAGATTGCCCAGAAAGAAGGAAATGCCAGCACCGTATGGCTCGCCTTCGAACTCGACTGCGGCGATTGCGCCTTTCCGCTGATCGCGACGATGCAGGATGTGGAACATTCGTCCTCCTCTCGATGCTTCATCTTTGGTTGCACGCCGCTCAGCGCTACGCCTGAGGCGGAGGCGGAGCCGGAGTGAGGCCGTGGCGACGCATGATCTCCGCCATCTTTGCGCGGTCCGGCGGACCACCTGCCGCCGCGTTGATTACCTCGGCAGACTCGCGGAAATACTGCGGACCTAGCGCGGCTGGCGTGATCACGCAGAGTGCCTTCACGTCCTGGCTGCCGTTGTTATCGAACCGATGAATGGCACCTCGCGGAATGCAGAGTGCCTGCCCCGGACCGACGTCAATTTGTTTTCCGTCCACAGTCCAGGTCAACACGCCGTCGATGCCGTAGATCGTCTCTTCATAATGGTCGTGGCTGTGGGCCGGAGCCGCGAGGCGTTGCGCCGCCGGGACCATAACCTCGAAGGCCGCGATGCTGCCACTTGAGTTCTCTCCGGTGATCAGGAAGCGAACCGCGAGCGGCCCGAGCCGGATGGTCTCGTCGGAAGGATTGACGTGGAGATCGATAGTCTGCTGTGTCATGTGCGTTCCTCCTTATAGTAAACTGCCATTTACTATGCTAGACTGTAAACTCCGTTTACTGGTATTGTCAAGGGGAAAATGTCAGAATCAATCAAAACTGAGGATATGCTAATTGGGGCGTTGCTGCGCGTTCCGGCGCAAGCGATCCATCGCCGCATTATCAAGGAACTCAACGCGGCGGGTTTTGCGGACCTGCGCGAACCGCATATGCCCGTGCTGACAGTTTCCGGGTCCGGACGGAGTTCGTCCCGGCACTCTCGCCGAGCGCGCCGGGATGAGCAAGCAGGCCATGAACCAGTTGCTCCGGAGCCTGGAAGCTCTCGGTTATATCGTCCGGTACGACGCACCCAACGAGGGTCGGGCACGAATTATCCGCTTTACCAAACGCGGACGCGCCGCGTACGCGAAGATTTACGAGATTCTCCGGGACATCGAACGAGAATGGAGTGCTGACCTTGGGGCCAAGCGTTTCACCCAGCTCAAAGAACTCCTATTGCGCGTGTGGGACAGCCCGCTGATCCGTTAACGTGGAGCTACTCCGTGCCTGTAATCGGGCTAATCCGCCGCCGCGCTACTCCTGATCGCCAGGGCGATGTCTTCTTGCGCTTCAAGCTTGGCGGCGTCAATGGATTGGGAATACAGCTCAAGAGTCGTGGTCACGTTGGCGTGGCGGAGCAGTCCCTGAATCGTCTTTACGTCCTTGCCCCTGCTAACCAAAAAGGTCGCAAGCGAATGACGGAAATTGTGGAACCCAAACCGTTGGCTGGGTTCCAATCGAATGCCAACCTTGAGGGCGGCGTGGCGAATCTTGTCAGCGGCCATTATGCTCGCGCTCAGTGGCTTCTTGCCCTTCAGCTTGAAGGACGGGAATACCCAGTCGTCTGATTTGGCATACGGGCTGTTTTGGTTCCAGCTGCGAAGAGCATCCGCCAGTAGGCCGCCGAGAGGAACCGGAGCGGCTGAGCCTTCCGTCTTCAATTGCTCAACTATATCTTTCCCCACCCAGACTCGCCGCAGATGAATCATCTGCCGCTTATAATCAAGGTCGCCCCACTTCAAGCCAAGTGCCTCGCTTATTCGGAGTCCCATCACGGCTACAAGAAACACCAGCGTCCGGTACGGGTCCTCCTGACCTGATGGAGTTCTCGTACCATGGAGAGAGAGAGTTTATGCACGCCAACTCGGGGTGAGCGTTGGAACGGTGTATCAGGCAGGCCGAAAGCGTTCAAAAAGTCCCTTCGAAAAACCCCTTCGCAACTGATTGATTCTGCGCGCCCGCGATTTGAGTTTCCCGCTTTCGAGAATCACCTGATTAATAGAAGGTCCTAAATAATTACAGATAGGGACAACCCAAGAACGTCCTCACTGAGCAGTGAATGCTGCGTCGTAACTATATTGTCCTCCATCCAAGTTAACGATACTAATTTGAATGGGCCCGCTCAAGCCGATGGGTACCGTTGCCTTGAGGGTATTCATGTCCACGAATGTCACCTGGCCTTCTATTGGACCAAAGTTCACCTTGGCTCCAGCTTGAAATCCGCTTCCACGGATGGTGACGGTTGAACCAGCAGAAGCTGCCGATGGCTGGACGGAAGCAATGCTAAGCGGCACGGAAGCAAGCTGTGCAACGGTGATACCTGATTGCGATAAGGCAAACAGCTTGGAACCGGTTTCATCCAGGCACATAGCATTTAGTCCTGCTACTAAGGGCTCCGGCAAGGCAATCTGGAGGACTAGCCGCTGGCGGTGAACATCGAATACGTCCACCGATCTTGAAATTGCAACGCCCCCGACCGGCGTTTGAGGAAGAAAAAATAAACTCCCAGAAGGACTGAATTTTGCCCCGGCGAGGTTGTTGGGGCTGAGAAATCCGGCGTCAAGGAAATCCAAATCCTGAAGAGCGGCCTTCAGGTAGAATCGCGTGTCGTGGACTCCAGCGTTGAGACCCACCACGTTACTATCGTCATTGATTGTGACGCTTGTGCCCTGGTATCCCCCTGAAATTAACGTGTTCGCGCTCAAGTTGAGCAACGATGCTCCTCCGTAGAATCCAACGACAACCAGGTTCCCATCAAGAGAGGATGCCAGGGATTCGCTGTCTCCCGTTCCGCTAAACGACACTCCGCTTGAATTGCAGCCGGGCAGGCCAGCACAATTCAGGCTCCCTGTATTGAGGTCAAGGAAATGGAGATCGCCCTGGACGAGCAATTGTGTACAGGTTACCCCCACAAACATTCCGTGAGTTCCACCAGCCGTAATGGGGAATGGCACTCCTCCGCAGACTGGATTTGAATCGTCGGCGGTCAGTACGTTGAATGTCTGGATCACTTTGAGCTGATCTGGATCAATCACGGAAACGGTGCCGCTACCGGAATTCACCACTGCCAGACGTGTCCCGTCGGGCGTAAGCGCCAGGCCCACGGGGCCCATGCCTACAGGAATTGACGTTATGAACTGCTCGGAGTCAGCCGAAAAGACGTGGACCTGGTTGTAAACACCGTTGGACACGTACAGACGCCGACGTTTGCGGTCATAAATAATCTGGTTGAGGGCACCGTTTATAGGCAGCACATGCACGGAAGCTAGATACTGATAGCCCTTCGAAAGTGTTGTGGTTCCGTAGGGAGTTGTCACGGTCACGTCCGCCCATCCTGGCGCGCCGAGAGGCGTCGTTAGGCCGATCGTGTCTACAGGAAACGATCCTTGGTTGGTGGTAGAGGTGAAGGTTTGGCTGACGGTCGCTGGCGCCCCTCCTATCGTGACAGTGGTGTTTGAGGTATTCAGGCCAAATCCATAAATTGTAACTTTCGCTCCGCCCGATATGGGACCCGCGTTCCCCACCACAATCCAAATGTGCGGACCGTAACTAACAGCGAGCGGCGCGATTCTCCACCAGCCGTCCGAACGGACGACCGTCATGTTGGCGACTTGTGGAGGCGCGGGCGGCACCGTGATTCGCAAGCCGTTCGTCTGCACCGTGGATTCAAAAGTAACATTTGGACTGACGATCGCATTGGGTGACGCCGGTGGCGCTCCAATATAGACTTTGTAGGATGAATTGGGATCGAATGAGATGCTAGTCAAGATTCCCGTGGTCGGAGCGGAAGTGCTCACCGCATCCGGCGCGAAAGGTGCCGGGCCCGGCAAAAAAAATGCAGGAAGGTGGAGGGCCCCGGGTGAGCTGACATCGACATAGGAAAGTCCGCTGGATGCTCCGACAAAGACCATGCCGGTCTCGTCGATGTCATAGGGAATGCCTCCAGCGCCTTCATTAAGGGCGACATCGGGAGAGATGCCGATCGGCGAAAACGAGTGGGGGTCAACTGTCACCACCGAAGGGTACCCAAAAAAATCACAGAAGATATACAGTCGCTGACCGTCGCGGCTGTAGATGGCTTGCGTCTGAGGGCCGCTCTGCAGAAGGATCGTGCTTATGGAATTTCCAGTGGTATCAAAAAATGTGACCCCGGTCCCGTTCGTGGCGGCGATTTGTGAGCCATCGGGGTTGAGCACGGGAACTCCGTTAAATGAGTACGGACCGAGTTGCGTGTCACTCGCGGCATCGTAAACCATGGCATTTCCCCCATACATCAGGAGGACTTTTGAATGATCTTCGCTGCGCGTAAGGGTTTGAGGGTTGGGAAGGCTGCTGGAATCCCGCAGGCTCATGGTCCCAGTGACGGGATCCCACAGAAAGACGTGCGTCTCCGTTGATGCGACTACCCCCGCCAGAACCAACACCTTGCCATTGGATAGCGCGGCAACATAGAGCGGAATGTAATAAGCGTTAGGAGCATTCGGATCACCAACAGAGGGCGCCGGCGCACTTTCGATAAGTTGCAGAGTATCCGGGTCGATTATCCCGATTGATGAGCCTCCTCCTCCCACATAGACTTTTGTCCCATCAGCGGACTCGTCAATTCCAACTGCCTGGGTGACCGGGATCGTCGCCTGCAGCGACTTGTCCGTCGAACTAAAAACCAAGACTTCGCTTAATTGGGAAACGGTTGTGAAAATCAGTTTTCGCTGCGAGTCGTACACCGCGCCGGTGACGTTTTCGTCAGTGCGCTCGAAGTCGCTGCGAGTCGGGGTGATGTTCGATGCAAGAGCGTGTGTGATGGTGAGAGGCACGGTGACAATGCTGGTTTGAAATGAATTCGTATCGGTAACTTTGAATAGCAAAGGAAAATTAGAAACATTCTGCGCCGCCAGGGATACTTGCACATTGTATTGAATTTGGTTCGGGCCAATTGAATTGGTTTGATCCGGGATCGTAATTCCAAGGTTGCTGAATACACTGGTCGATTGGACCAAATTGAAGACAAAGTTCGTCGGAGCAGTCGAATTATTAACTATTGTCAGGGCGACATTCGTCCGCGACGCGGGCAAGACGTTTAGGCTTGTGGGTGAAGCAGTCAGGGAGAACGGAGCTGCCGCAGTGACGTTCGCTGTGAAGTTAATGGTGTGGGTGATGGATCCGCTCGTTCCAACGGCTGTAATAGTATTGGAACCTGTAGCAACGGTTTTGGACGCCGCAACCGTGAAGTACGCAGCCTGCCCCGCGGAGACTTGAAATATCCCCGAAGGAGAAATTGTAAATCCCGCAGGAAGGTTCGGGAATGAAATTGTTACAACTCCCGCAAATCCGGTGAGGCTCGTGACGCCAACCTGTTGTCCCATTGGCTCACCCTGCTGCTGCAGCGGCAACGTAGCATCGTCAATCGTCAACGAAAAATCTGGCGCCGGCGCTGGGGGTGGCGGCGCCAGCGGCGGGGATGTAGTCTCTGACGAAAGCCCCCCACCCCCGCATGATTGTAGGATCAGGGCGCCGGCCAGCAAAATTACGCACCGAAAGCGCCGAAGAGAAGTTCTCGCCACGTTTTCTCCCGTGAGCATTCCATAGCTAATGCCGCTTACTGAACCAGGAATGTAAAGCTGGTGCTGTGACTAAGAGGTTGCACATTGGCCGACACAGTTACTGTATATGTTACTCCGGTTGGCGTTCCCGGAATTTGGCTTGGGCCGCCGTTGCCGGCTCCCCCTGAATTTCCAGCACCTCCGCCGCAACCATGAAGCAGCAGAGCCGCAAGCAAAAGCAGCGCAGTCGCACCATGCCACCGCAGCCGCATGCGCGAAATGGCCGGGATGCAGATGATTGCAAGAATTGCGATGAGAGCTCTGATCCAGTTTGTGCGATTGCCGCCGCTGGGCCTGCGGGTCAAGAGCGTCGCAAGCCTGGGAGCTGTCGTTTGGATCGTAACTTGAGTGTTTCCGCTGCCGAATACCGAACTCGGAGAAAAGCTGCAGCTGCTCAGGCTGCCCGCAGGCGAAATCGAACAGGACGCCGATGTAAAATTGATCGTACCGTTGTACCCACCCGCGCCGGCAATGACCAAAGTGACGGTATTGGAGAAATTGCCGGGGGCACCGATCACCACGCTGTTCACGCTCGGCGTAATCGTGAAATCTGCACCCGGGCCGACAAGAACACTCTCCGCCACGCCTCCGGAAGAAGCCATATAATAATCGTTATTCCCCGAGTATGCGGTAACCGTAATATTGCCCGCCAAAAGAAAATCTGCAGGCGCGTCGTTCGTCGTTAAATGAGCGACCCCATTCGTCACCGGAACATTCTGCGCAATGTAGTACCCAAATTGTGAGCCGTCGGCTTTCTCAGCGAAATCAACGGATCCATTGATTGGGGGTCCACCCGGCTGGTTTGCCGTTACATGCGCTGTGAACGTTACTGGAGTACCTTGTGCCGCAGTTGCGCTTGATGTCGTGACCGTTGTCGTCGTCGCAATCTGCTGGTAAAGAAATCCGGAACCGTCGGACGGGAGATAATTCGTATCCCCGCTGTAATTTGAGGTGATCTGGTTAGGGCCATCCTGTAAGGGAGGAAGTGCAAAGGACGCCGTCGCTAGTGCGTGATGCGTTTGAGGGTCGACACCACCAACCAATGTCACAGGATCTCCTAATTGCTTCCCGCCCTCAAAGAACGTAAGTGTTCCCGTAGGAGGATCGCCAAAACTCGTGGAGTAAATCGTCGCGTTGATAGTGATGGGCGTGCCAAACGACGCGGTATTGGAGGGCGAAATGGAGTAAAGGAAATCCGTCCAGGTCGGCACCTGGGTGAGTGTGAACGCCCCTGACGGCGCCGAATTACTTGCCGTGTAGCTGTTATCTCCACTGTAGCTGGCGCTAATTGAGTGTGAGCCTGCGGAAAAATTGAAAATCCCACGCGGCGTAACAGTGTATCCGAGGCTGTTGAGCGGGTAAGGATTACTCGGAAGATTCGAAGCAGCACCATTATAAGTGTCCGTAAACATCACGGAGCCTGATGGCGGACTAATCGGTCCTGTTGAGGGGGGCGATGCCGGCGAAACATCCGCCCGCAAATAAACAAAACTGCCGTACGGCCCGCCCGTGAACGGTACGGGGTTGCCGTTGGCATCTGCTGTCAGGACGGCTACCTTAATGAAACTCCCTTCTGGCTGAACGGTTATTGGTGCTGACGGTGAAGAAGTGCTTCCTCCGAACTCGCCATCTCCCAAATAATGCGCCGTCAGCGTATAGGTACCGCCGGGAAGTTGACTGGCAGAGCTTGTAGCAGAACCATTGCTTAGCGTGAATGTTCCAGCAGGCTGGCCCGGTATCGTGTTCGCAATTAACGAGATTTGCCCGGTCGGGGACCCGGCGTTGCTTGTCACCGAAGCGGTAAAAGGGATGCTTTGACCATGTACAATCTCTGCGGGCTGGCCACCGTTGAAACTTAGAGTGGTTTGTGTCGGAATGAACGTCACCGAATCCCACCCATGGACCAGGTTGTAGGCGTTTATCGAACCAAGACCCGTCGCCAGATCGTACCCATTCGTGGCAGCATAACCAGGCAGCAGCCCGAATGGATCCGTGGGGTTACTTGTATTGCAGTTCGGTTTGAAGGCGGCACAGGGCATCGCGATGGTGCCTGAAACGATATCGTTCAGGATGCATCCGGCCGCAGGAGGCAAAGTCGAACTGCAGTTCAAGCCTGTCTGGGAAGTCAACGCTGATATTTTATACAGCACGTAATTGACGTTTCCTGCGCCATTGGACTTCGTGTACTGGTTGGTTAGCGCCATAATGGCGGCGAACGCCGGCGCCGATGCCGAAGTACCGCCCAAGCCGAGGAAACTAAAGGCACTCGAGCTTATTTTGCAGGATGCCCCGTTAAGATCTTGATCGGACTCACACACAATATAAAAACTGTTTGCAAGACCATTGCCGGCAAACAGTGATACGTCGGGAAGGTCCCGGGCATTATCATTCGGAACGCCAATGCCAGTTTGCCAACTGGGCTTCGGGTAGCCTCCTGAACAACTTAGCGGCTGAGTTCCGTCAGATGACGTACAACTGCTTGCGCCGCCCCCTCCTCCAACCGTCAAAACATTCGCGATCGACCCGACCAGATTGCAATTCGACTCAGCATTACTGGGAGGAGCGCTGCCAAGCGCGAAATTTGTACAGGAGTCATTCCATGTCGATTCCGGAACATAGCTTTTGACCGACGCTTCGTTCAAGTCATTGCTTGTGTTCCAGTAGATACTCGAACCTTTATTAAATGCGCTCCATGTCGTGCCGAAGTTCAGCAAATCCGTCCCGCCTACGGCAATATTGAACGGAGTCGAGGCAATCCCATTGACCATAAGACCGTTGTTCGCGGGCTCCGGCGTATTGCCTTCATACAGGTCACATCCCGCCGCGCCCGAATCGCCGGTTGCGACGACAACGCTAATTCCTTGCGCGGCTGCTTGTTCCCACAAATTGCTGAAGAACTGATTGTTCCCACTGCCAAGCGACAATTCGCACGCGCCATAACTTTCGCTTAGAATTGAAGCGAAGTTATTATCCACGATATAAAGGGCCGAGAGATCGACTCCGCTGCTGCTGTTTGTAGACGCGGAAATCACTAACTTTATTGTGGCGCCCTTTGCAATTGCGCCGGACCATTCCACATCCAGATCGGACTCCGTCTCATCGCCAGGGACTATGCCGGGGTCGGGGCCATCCAGAATAACTTGCGGATCGTTCTTGGGCAGGCTGAAAGCCGTCCTGAAATCACTGATGTCTTGAAGATTGATGTTGGTTTCCCCAACGATGGCGATGCTCTGGCCAGTGCCGTCGATTCCTGCTCCCCACAACGGCAAGATGTTGTAAATCTTTGCGAAGTCATAGGGACCCACGGCGTAAAATTCATTGCCTTGATCGGAAAATGAAAACTGAGGGTCCAACGGCACGACTTGTCCGGTGACGTTGGATTTCGAAAACTGCCCCCCAACGCGATGCAAGGCGTTCTTGGGAAAATTGTGAAGTGAGGCCAGGCCGGCGACGACGGGCGCCAGAGCGACTGGAATCTGGGGATCACTCGAGTTGGCCCAATGTTCCTCGCCATTCACGACGTACTTGTGGATGGCAGTATGGAAGGCTTGCTGAACCTGCGCAGCTGTCCCAGAGAACTCCACAAACGTGCGCCCTCTAGAAACTTTGCCAATTTGGAAGCCGTGCGATTGCAACCATGACACAACAGCCTGGGTATCCTGATCGGAAGGCCCAAATTGTAGGCCGAACTGATCTGGAGTGAGCCATTGATGGTAGCTCGTCGAGGACTTGTCTTGTTGTTTGTCCAAAAAGGACCGCAGCGATTCTTCTTGTTCGCCGGTTCGTTTCAGGATCAATAAGATTCGATTCATAGGAAGGGTATCCGGGGCAGCACCCCGGTCAAACTGCGGGCGGGCCAACGGGTGCACATTTCCAATCAACGCAGTCAGACGAGCTTCATCAATTCGTTCAGCAATACGAGAAGGGGCGCTTGATTGCGCTGAAGCCAAAGCGCAGAAAATTAACAATGACACAAAATGCGGGACTGTCTTGAAGACAGCTGCGCGGATGCTGGGCATCGCTCCTCTGCTTGTCAAGCCAACGGGGTTGAGGGCTACAGACCGCTGTACGACAGAAAGCTACCTTTCAGAAAAATCACTTATACCTTGGAGTACCATGTTAGTCAATACTCGGGTGCAAAGACCTTTCACGCATATGAAGGGAACGAACTTGCATACTCCTTCGAATGTGGCTGCGCAACTTTGGGTTGGCCTGACGGCCGGGAGTTGGAGGAAAGCTTGTGACGTACTTTGTGACGTACCCCCCTCCTGCTAGCCCCTGCAAACGTCTCCAAGTCGGCCCAATCGATGCCTACTAAATCCTCGCAAATTTCGAGCTAGCCAATTGAACCCGTACAACTTCTACTCACTCCACCTCATCCGTTCCCAAACCGCTCAGGAAATTGACGCGGTAGAGGTCTGGAGTTCGAGTCTCCACGGGCCTGCCATTCCTCTGCCATTGAGGTCGTTTCCGTTTACTATCCACGGAGTGAAACCGAAAAGCAAAGTTCGAACTGCTCGCAATGCGGCAATCTGGCTCGCACTGTGCGGGCTCATGCCGATGCTGCCGGTTACGGGTCAATCGAATTCGCCGCCGGCGGGCACACGGACCGCAAGCGAGTTGGCCGAGCGCTACAACGCCATGGCAAGATCAATTCGGTCGGTGAACGTGACCGGCTTCATGAACACCACGCCTCGAGGGACTTACCATTTTCCTATCCCTGGAGAAGAACGCATCACGTGCAACATTATTGCCGAAAGGCCCGCGAAGATGCGGTTCACGGGAGAAACGGCGATCGGGAACCGGTCTTTTTTTGACGCCGTGATGGACGGAAGCCAGGTGCAGCTGTATATCCCGGTACTGCGCACGTTATTTCAGGGGCGCGTGGACGCCTCGGGCGCCAGCTCGAACCTTTTGCGCAGACCTTCGCTTCTGTTGGATGCTTTCTTTTGGCCGGAGTTCCCCGCAGCCTCCGCGGGAAATCCCACGGCGGGCGCGAGCCCAGACGCGACCGCAACGGTTCTATCGCAAACTCGAACGCGTATATCGTGGGGACAAGCGGCTCCAGCGACTTCACCGCCACTCCGAGCGCGTTTCCCATGCCCAGCGATCCCCCGGGACAACTGGATGCCTTTTTGGCCAAGCTCGATCCCACCGGAAAGCAGCTCCTCTATTTCACGCTCTTTGACGGATCGACCAACGACGCGGGCACGGCCATAAAACTGGATTCCACCGACGGCAATGTCGTCATCGCGGGCGCGACCACGTCCACGGATCTTCCGGTTTTCCCGACCACTTCGCCCTCCGCTTTCCAGACCACGTATGCCGGTCCGACAATCGCGTCGAACCAATACTGTTTTGATCCCGTCGGAAGCGGGTTGGAACAGGCCAGTTGCGGTAACGGGTTCGTGGCCAAATTTGATCTGACCAAAACGGGGGCGGCGACGCGCGTTTGGGCCACCTATATCGGCGGTACTGGTCCGGACGAGATCACCGACGCCGCTCTCGATTCCTCCGGCAATATCTGGTTCACTGGCCAGGCGGCGTCCAGCACCTACCCGACAACCAGCGACGCCTACTATGGCCCCGCCATCAGTTCGCGCGGCGGCACGATCCTCTCCGAACTGAGCAAGGACGGGACGACGCTGCTTTACTCGACCTTGGCGACGCAGAGAGGATGCGGCGACATCGGATCCGGCATTGCCGTGGATGCGAACCACGGGGTATACGTCTCCGGCCAGAATAGCGGAACCGGTTTTCCGACGCCGCCAGGCTCCTACACGCCCATTCAAGACGGCTCTCCTGCCGCCTTTGTCATGAAATTTTCCTCGGGAGCGCCGCCGCAGTTGAGTATTTCGCCGGCCAGTCTCACTTTCAATAATGCGATTGTCGGCGTTACCAGCCCGGCGCAGTCCCTAACGATCACAAACACCGGCGGCGGAACGGCCAATTTTTCACTTTCTTTTTTCACGACGCCCGGCGCATTTGGCACGACGAGCGATTATCAGGAGACGGACAACTGCAACGGCACGCTCGCGCCGTCGGCCACTTGCACGGTCAACGTGACGCGCCCGCCTTCGATTACGGGATCGGATTCAGCGGCATTGCTGATTCGGGATAACGCCCCCGGCAGCCCTCATCTTCTGAATATATCCGGAACGGCGGAAACCAATGTCACTCTTTATACCGAGCCCAGCTCGCTTACTTTTTCCGTTCAGGGAATTGCTACTACAAGCCCAACTCAATTCGTGAGTGTGAGCGACGGCGGGGATGCTCCCTATACGGTTCCAAACATCGCCAAGATCGGCTCGAACGCCGCCGACTTCATTTTGGATCAAAGCCAGTGTCCTCTCGGTGTCCCAACATTTTTCAACTGCGAGTTGATTGTATCGTTCAGTCCTTCCGCCGGCGCGGATGGCGCGAGAAACGCGCAAATTCAAATCACGGACAATGCACCGGGAAGCCCACACTTCGTGAGCTTGACCGGCACAGCTATGTCAAAGGCCGCGGCGGTGCTGAATCAGTCGCAATTTTATTGCTTTGCAGCCACACAAGGCGCATTCCCTCAGGCCTGTTCCAGCGTCTTGCTCACCAATACCGGCGTGGCAACCCTGCATATAACCGGCATCATAGTGAACAATACGCAGGGCAGCGCGTTCACGTTTCAGCCAGGCAATAGTACGTGTCCGGCCAGTGGACAATTAGCGGCGCAACAGCCGTGCATCATCGGCACGGTAATGAGTACCTCCACCGTGGGGTCGTTTGCTGGAACCCTGGTGGTCACCGACGACGCGGGGGGCACGGCGGGAAGCACGCAACAAGTCCTGATTACAGGTGACGTCTTAAACGCAGCGTCTCCGAAACCGGTAATTCAAATCAGTTTCAGCTCCCCGCAGGACATGGGGACAGTTGTGCTGGGTAAGCCGAACACCGCCTTCCTGCTCGCGTCGCTCAGAAATAATGGGAATGGAAATTGGACGTTCACCCAGCCTTCCTTTGTGAATAGCGACGGAAGCCAGAACTCGGATTTCGCGGTGAGCGCCACTTCCCCTTGCCCAAGTCCTCTTGCAGCAAGTGGTTTCTGCCTATATCAGATCGGTTTTACGCCCACCAAAGCCGGATCGCTCTCCGCTATCCTGCAATTCACGGGAAACGATGCGCAGAGTCCGCACAGATTTCTCATTACCGGGACAGTAATCGATCTCCCCATCGTCGTCCTGAATCCGCCAAATCTGGCGTTCGGCTCGGCGGCTGTCGGAAGTTCGACCGCGGACCAGACGGTCACCATTAAGAATACCGGCGACGTGCCGTTGCAGATTTCCTCGATCAGCCCGCCATCGGGCGCGGGATTCTTTATCGACAGCAACAGCTGCGGGTCCACGGTCGCGGCCGCCGCACAATGCGTGCTGAGCATCCATTTCGCGCCCGGCAGCGCCGCGCCTCTGACAAGCGCGATCACCATCACGGACAACGCTATCGGCACCGTCCAGACCATTAATCTGACCGGAACCGGCGTCAGCGCGGCGGCAAAACAGGTGCAAGTCACTCCCGCGTCTCTGGACTTCAGCAATGGCGGCGCGACGCTCACTTCCCTCGGGCATCCGAGCGCTCCGCTGCCCGTTACCTTGAGCAACCGGGGAGGCCAGCCGGTGAACATTTCCGGTTTTACGCTCACTCCCGGATACACGATGACGAACGGCTGCGGCGCGACGATCAACCCGCAGACCACCTGCCTGATTCAGGTGACGTTCCATCCGGTGCAGCCGACGAGCTACCAGCTTGGCGCTCTTGCGATCGACAATGACGCGCCCGGCAGCCCTCAACAGGTGCAGCTCAACGGCGCCGTTAACACCACGACCCAAATCCTTCCGACGCTCTCCCTCGCCAGTTCCGTGAATCCCTCCGCCGGCGGGCAAAGCGTCACGCTGACCGCGACGTTCAGTGGCACCACGGCGGGCACTCCCATCGGAGACATAGCTTTTTTTGGCGACGGTGGGAACTCTCTGGCCATCGTGAAAGTGGCCGGAACCCAAACGACGTTCACGACTTCGGGACTCAGCCCCGGTACGCATTTTCTTTTCGCGTTTTACAGCGGCGACGCCAACTATCAGACAGTGAGCTCCTCGCAGGTGCAGCAGGTGGTCTCCGCCGGCGCAACCACGCTGACGCAAACGACCGTATCGTCTTCGGCGAACCCGTCTTCGGTCGGGCAGCAAGTGACGTTCACGGTGTCGCCGCAAAATGGCTCGACGCAGACCGTCTCCTTCAGTTGTTCGGGATTGCCGGTCCTGGCAGCGTGCGCATTTCAACCCTCGTCTATCACGCTGGACGGGACGCACACGTCATCGGCGGTGAGCGTAACGATCAGCACCACCGCGGACACGCTGGTGGTTCCCGGGCGGCGATTGCAGCCGCCGGCCTCCTGGACGAATCCACTAAAGCTCATAATTCTTGCACTGGCGGGATGCGTATTTGTCTTGTTCCGCTCGCGACGACGGAGGCTTGCGTGGATGGCAACTTCGTGCCTGCTGGTGATACTGGCGGCGTCGCTGGCGGGATGCGCGGGCAGCTACAACAACACCACGGTGACATACAATGGAACGCCGCCAGGCACTTCAAACATTACGGTTGTCGGTGCCAGCGGCGGCACGACCGCAAGTACGCCGAGCGCCGTGAGCCTCACGGTCACGGCTCACTAGAAGCCGTCCCATAAATGATCTTTGTGGGTCGCGGCTTCAGACGTGATAGCAAGACACGAAGAAAAGCAGAGCTTGAGCCCCTGGCGGGCCATCCAGTTTGAGTGCCGATCGTTTATGAGATAACTACTAGAAGCCATCTGGCTCTGTTGACATCCTCAAGAAAGGTTAGCGATGCCTCAGGCGGTACAGATTGAAACTCAATCCGAGCAGCAGAGCTTGACGCTTTTGCGTGCGCAGCGAGCGGCCCGGCGCACGAGCCGAGAGCTTGCGCTTTACCGAACTGAAAAGGCTCTCGATCAGGGATCGGCGTCGGTAGAGCCGTCGCGGAAATGTCCGCCGCATTTCGGCGCGCACCCCATGGATGTGCCAGGTTTTCTTTCCACGTTTGGCGGGGATCACACTGCGCGCCCCGAGTTGTTGCCGGATGTAGATGTGGTTCCTCTCGCTGTCGAACTCGGCGTCGGCCAACACCAGCCCGATGCGCGTCTGCTCGGAAGCGGCTTGGACGACCGCTGGCAAATTCGCACAATCGTTCCACGGACCGCGTCGCGCGATTTGCGACAACACAAATTGCTGATCCAGATCTACCACGACTACCCACTTCAGCCAGTGCCGCCACGGCAGCGGTTTCTGCCCGTGATGATGCATGCGCCGCACAAAGAATGTGCTGACCGCTCCCTGCGCCAAGCCCGTCGCATCGACCGCAACGCGGGCTCGCCGCCGTCCTTTTCTGCGCGTGCCGCGCAGCCGACGCACTGTCTCGCCGACCGCGCGGTCGATGACCTGGTCGTCCAAACGTTGCAGAAAGCGATACAGAGTCGTGAAATCGGGAACGCTCACCAGCCCCAGCGCCTGGCGCAATTCGCGATGCTCGCCCAGCCGCACTTCGGCTTCGCGAAAGGTCCAGTCCTCGTAACGCATCAGGCAGAGAATGGCCAGCAATTGCGGTTGCGTGAACTGGTGCTTGCTGAAACGGCTTCGGTAACGCGGAAGCACCGCCCGGCAGACCTGCAGGGCGATGCGAGCAAACGGCAGGAGTCCGACTTCGGCCATCGCACCTCCTGTCTCGGTAGCAAACAACAATTTCAACCGATCTTGTATCTCGAATTTTCATTGTCGTAACGAGGATGTCAACAGAGCCAAGCCATCTCATAAATAGGTTTTGTGGGTCGCGGCTTCAGCCGCGACACCAGAACTACTCGATAAACAGGGCTTTAGCTCCTGACGGGCCATGCGGTGCGTGTGCCCGAGCATTTATGGGATAGCTTCTAGTTGGTTTCAACGCTGTGCACATAACACGCCAAATTCTGAATTCGCAAGCTCACCGTGCGCTTGCGCGATTCTTCCTACCGTCGATTTTCGCGGCAGCGATCCTCCTCGCTTCCGGAGCGCGCGCGCAAACTTCTGATCCGGTCATCGCCGGGGCCGGGGACATCGCGGGATGCCCGGCGATCGCCAATGCCGAAGCGACCGCGAAGCTTCTGGACGCCATTCCGGGCACGATCGTCACGCTCGGCGACAACGCGAATACCGACGGCACAGCCCAGCAGTTTCTGAATTGTTACGATCCGACCTGGGGCCGCGAAAAAGCGCGCACGCGTCCGGCCGCCGGCAATCACGATTATCACTCGCGGGGAGCGAAACCCTACTTCGAGTACTTTGGAGCAAGCGCCGGCGATCCGCAAAAGGGATATTACAGCTACGACCTCGGCGCGTGGCACATCATCGTGCTGAATAGCGAATGCGCGGAAGTTCACGGCTGCCAGGAAGGGTCGCCGCAGGAAATCTGGCTGCGTGACGATTTGCAGGCCCACCATTCCAGCTGCACGCTGGCGTACTGGCACCGGCCTCTCTTCAGTTCGGTGTTCCCAAGCCAGAGGGATCGTTCGTTCGAGAAATTCTGGAAGGACCTCTACGACGCCGGCGCCGACGTCGTGCTCAACGGCCACGACCACCATTACGAGCGTTTTGCGCCACAGGATCCCGACGGGCGTCCCGATCCCTCAAAAGGAATCCGCGAATTCGTCGTGGGCACCGGCGGCCAGAGCCACGACCAGTTCGGCCCGCCTCTGCCCAACAGCGAAATCCGCGATGCGACTGCCTTCGGAGTTTTGCGGGTGACGCTGCACGCCAAGTCCTACGAATGGCGGTTCATTCCTGTCGCCGGAAAAACATTTCACGACCAGGGCGCCGCCTCGTGTCATTGAGGAAAAACTTACCCGCCGATTCGGAATCGGGATTAAGAAACTTCTGCCTGCCGGCTGAATATTCGCGAATGAAGATGAAATACGAGCGACGCCGTCACCCTGCTTTTATCGCTTTCCCTAATTACCGACCAAGCGCGGCCTTGATCCGCGCCAGGTGATGATAGCTGTGGCGCACCGCGTGATCTTCCAGCAGGAACTGGCAGGTGAGCGGGGCATCGGAATTGAGCGAGACGGGCGCGGCGCTGTCCAGTTGCGCGTCGCTTAGTGCGCGGATGGCCGCCGCGGCCGCGGCGCTGTTCTTTGCCAGCAAAGCGAGCGCGGCCTCCCGGGTCACGCCATCGTTGTCTTTTGCGTGGTCGCGATTCATGGTGTGGACTGCGTCCCAGGTCACGCCGGCGACGGGCTGGCCGGCCCCGAGCAACTGCGCGAGCTGGATCTCGATCGGGTAGACGCTGGCGACGTGATGCACCACCACGCCAATCTTGCGTCCGTCATGCGGAACGCGCGTTTGCCACTCCGCTTCGGAAAGCGTGGCAGAGAATGCGGCCAGGGATTTTGCGCCGGCTTCCAGACGCGCTGCGAGGGCTTCCGATCGGTTGCTCATGCTTGTGCCACCTCCGGGCGAAATTCCGAACAGACTAGATCAATCCGCTCCATCTGTCCATCTCGAATCGAATGTCGAGCTAGCCGTTCGATCGCTCGCTATTGGCCATCCTGGCCCGGAAGCGCCGGCATATGCGCAGCAGGCCCTGCATTGGGTGAACCCCCCGGTCTGGGGGACGAATGTCTGGTTCGACGCAGTCCGCAATATAGCCAATCGCTCGGGCGAATCTCCTGTGTACAATTTTGAAGGGACGCGAATCGCCCTGTAGCAAGATGCACAGGATTCGTTTCAAGTCCGCGGTGAGGCGGCATGAGGGCCTGCCGGCCGCGGACTTTTTCGGCGCACTCCCGGCTGCGCTTCTGGAGAAGAAAACGGAGGATTCCGAGTGAAGAAGCCAGGAAGCGCGCGCGATCCTCTCTGGTACAAGGACGCCGTTATTTATGAGATCCACGTCAAAGCGTTTTTTGACGCGAATAACGACGGCATCGGCGACTTTCCGGGACTGCTGGAGAAGCTCGACTATCTGGAAGCGCTGGGCGTCACCTGCCTGTGGCTGCTCCCATTTTTTCCCTCGCCGCTCAAGGACGACGGTTACGACATCAGCGATTATCTGAGCATCCATCCCAGCTACGGCACGATGGAAGATTTCAAAGCCTTCCTCAACGCCGCGCACGGCCGCGGGATGCAGGTGATGGTGGAGTTAGTGGTGAATCACACCTCCGACCAGCATCCCTGGTTTCAAGCGGCGCGCGCGGCCGCCCCCGGATCGGAGGAACGCGATTTTTATGTCTGGAGCGACACCGACCGCAAGTATGAGGGCGCGCGGATCATTTTTACCGACACCGAGAAATCCAATTGGACGTGGGACCCGGTAGCCAAGGCCTACTACTGGCACCGCTTCTTCTCGCACCAGCCGGACTTGAATTACGACAATCCGGCGGTGCTGGAGGAGGTGCTGAAGATCATGCGCTACTGGCTGGATATGGGCGTGGATGGCCTGCGGCTGGACGCCATTCCGTATCTGGTGGAGCGCGAGGGCACCAATTGCGAAAATCTGCCGGATACGCACGTGGTCCTGAAAAAAATTCGCGCCGCGATGGACGAGGGGTACGAGAGCCGGATGATCTTGGCGGAGGCCAACCAGTGGCCCAGCGATGTGCGGCCTTACTTCGGCGATGGCGACGAATGCCATCTGGCGTTTCATTTTCCCCTGATGCCGCGCATGTTCATGGCACTGCGGCTGGAGGACCGCCAGCCGATCGTCGACATCCTTGGAAAAACGCCCGAAATTCCCGAAAATTGCCAGTGGGGATTGTTCCTGCGCAATCATGACGAGCTGACCCTGGAAATGGTGAACGAAGAGGAACGCGATTACATGTACCTGGCGTACAGCAGCGATCCGCGCATGCGCATCAATATAGGAATCCGGAGGCGCCTCGCCCCGCTCATGGAAAACAATGCGCGGCGCATCGAGCTGCTGAACAGCCTGCTGCTTTCCTTTCCGGGCACGCCGATCATTTACTACGGCGACGAAATCGGCATGGGAGATAACATTCACCTGGGCGACCGCCACGGTGTGCGCACACCGATGCAGTGGAGCGGCGATCGCAACGCGGGCTTCTCGCGCGCCGCGCCGGAGGTGCTGTACAGCCCGGTCATCGGCGATCCGGTGTACGGTTACGGGGCCGTCAACGTGGAATCGCAGATTGGCGAAGCTTCGTCGCCGCTCAACTGGATGCGGAACATGATCGCGTTGCGCAAGGTGTTTCGCGTGTTTGGCCGCGGCGCAATGGAATTTCTTGACCCCGGCAATCGAAGGATTCTGGCGTATCTGCGGCGCGGAGAAGGCGAGACGGTTTTGTGCGTGGCAAATCTCTCGCGATTCGCGCAGCCCGTGGAGTTGAATTTACAGGCGTATCAGGGAATGCGACCCGTGGAGATGCTGGGGTACGTGGAGTTTCCCGTTATCGGATCGCAACCGTATTCGTTGTCGCTGGGTCCGTATGGCTTTTTTTGGTTTGAGCTGCAGAAAGCGCGGGAGTAATTCTTGGAGGTTTCGGATTTGAACGGCTGCTTTCCGGCAGCGATGAATTTTGGAGTCAAGCGGGACCGCGCGGCGGTCCCGGCTGGAGAATGAACCGTGGCGGTTTTGGACACGATTGCATCTGAGGCAAAGGAGCATGAGGACCGCAACGGCGAAGCGGACCTCGTGGTCGCGCTGCCGGCTTGCCAGAGCCGGGAGCAGTTGGACGCGGTGGTCGGCGGCCTGAGTCCGGTTCTGCCCGATTTGCTTCCCAACGGGAAGACTGTGTTTCTATGCCCCGAAACGGCAATTGCCTCAGCTAATGGAAACGTTGACCTCCCGGCCGGGAACGAGTCTTTCCGGTTGTTCCCTTACGCGATGCCTCCGGTGGAGCGCTATCACGAGCAGTCGCTCGATCAAGGACTTCGCTCACTTTCGCAAGTCGGACGGACCCTGGGCGCAAAAATTTACGTCATGATGGGCTCGGAAACTTCGCCGGACAGCTTGCGAAGCCTGGCGGAGCCGGTCTTGAATAACGGTTTTGACCTGGCTGTTCCTCTGTATGCCCGCCACAAGTTCGAGAGCCTCATCAACAGCGGCATTGTCTATCCGCTCACGCGCGCTCTGTACGGCGCCCGTTTGCACTATCCCATGGCGGCGGATCTTGCGGTCTCCCCGCGCTTGGCGGAAAAATATTTGCAGGCGCCAGCGGCGAACGGCCAGCCCGATTCCGCCTGGATCACTACGAAAGCGGTTTGCGCCGGATTGCAAATATGCCAGGTGCATCGGGGCTTCGCGCCTGCGCCGAGCGTCTCGGAGCCCGCGGACTTGAGCGCCGCCCTGGCCCAGGTCTTGAGCGCGCTATTCCTCGACGTGGAGCGCAATGCCGCGTGTTGGCAAAAAGTCCGCGGTTCCCAGTCCGTGCGCGCGTTTGGGCGGCCGGCCCCCGCGGAAACCGAGAGCGCTTCGGCGGACGTGCACGTGATGATCGAAACATTTCAACGCGGCTGCAAGGACCTTGTGGACATATGGGCTCCGGCGCTTTCCCCGGCCACGCTGCTGAATCTCAATAAGCTCGCCAGGCTCCCCGCCGACCGGTTTCGCCTGGCCGATGGTGTATGGGTGCACGTCCTGTACGAATTTCTGCTTGGACACCGCCAGCGCGTGATCAGCCGCGAGCACTTGCTGCGCGCCATGACTCCGATTTACCTTGCCTGGGTGGCGTCCTACGCTCTGGAAGTGCAAAGTTTTTCGCCCGGCGCCGTGGCTGACCGCATGGAAACGCTGTGCGCGGCGTTTGAAGACCTCAAGCCCTATCTATTATCCCGATGGAGATGGCCGGATCGCTTTAATCCATAGCGATCCGGGAGAGGAGCGGACAATGTGGAATCAAGTTCAACAGGCCCTGAACGAATCGACAGCTCGAGTGATCACCGGATTCGCCAAATTGGTCCCAGGCCTGGTGGCGCTCATCGTGGCGGTACTCATCTCGGTCGTGGTTGCCAGGGTTTTCGGCTTTCTGCTGCGGCGTTCCTTGCGCGGCATCAAATTCGACGCCAAGCTCGCAAGCTGGGGGCTGTCGGGACTTTCGGAAATTTCTCCGACGGGGAGCCCCACGCTGCTGGTGGTCCGGTTCGTATCTTGGTGCATCATTCTGCTGGGCGCTTTGATCGGGATCGCGGCGTTTGACGCGACCTTGACTCAGCAGATGGTGATCCGGCTGTTTGAATATTTCCCCAACTTCCTGGTGGCGGTCGTGCTTCTATTTTTCGGAAACGTGATTGCCCGATTCCTGGCGCGCGGCGTGCTCATCGGCGCGGTCAACATGAATCTTCCCTACGCGCGATTGCTCAGTCTGGGCATGAAATGGCTTGTGATTGTGCTCACGTCGGCGATGGCCCTGGAGCACCTGGGAATTGGCGGAAGAATCGTCGATCTGGCATTCGCGATTTTATTCGGCGGCATCGTCCTGGCCCTGGCGCTGGCCGTGGGGTTGGGATCGAAAGATCTTGTGAGCCGCTCGCTGGAAAACCAAACGATTCAGGGAAGAGAGAAATCCGAGGAACAATTTCGGCATCTCTGATTTTTATTCCCTCAAAATGTCAGGCGCCTCCGCGGAAACTTGTACCGCTGTCCATACAGAGCCCGGGAGCCGTCTCGCCAAGAAATTTGAAAATGAAATAAGATAGACGAGGGATGGGGACAGACCATAACTGCATATTGATCGGCCCGGAAACCGGCCGTGTAACGGGCGCCGAAGTACGACCCCGCCATGGACATTGGCCTCTTTGGATGTGGTGGAATCTTCTGAGCCTGGATGCGCCAACGGTGGTGTGTTTATGGGCGTTGTTCTTCATGCGTGCGATGCATGTACCTTTTTATTTTCCGGAAGTGGCGGTGTTAACGGCCACCGTGTGGATTATTTATGCGAGCGATCGAACGCTGGATGGGCTGCGCGCGCCTGGCGAAGCCGAGCAGTCTGAACGCCACAGCTTCTATTCGCGTCATGGGTACGCCGTGCTCGGCGCATTGCTTGCCGTGGCTTCCGCCACGCTTTGGCTCAGCCTCACAAGGCTGAGCAACCAAACCAGAGTAGCAGGCCTGGTGGTGGGCGGAGCGGTTGGCTTTTATTTTGTAGTCGTGCACGCGGCGCCCAATTGGGTGGCGCGGTGGTTCCCGAAAGAACTAGTCGCAGGGGCCATCTTTGCGGCGGGCGCCGCGATTCCGGCCTGGGCGCAGGCGGAATCGCGCAAGGGGCTCACTCCCGCCGCACTCGTATTTTCGGGATTGTGCGCGCTGAATTGCGTCGCGATCGAATGCTGGGAACATCACCGCGGGAATCGGCAATGGCAAAAGAGGCCTTACTGGCTGATTGAATTGGCGGACACCCGCATCGTGCAGGTTGCCATGGCGCTCATTCCGGCCGCGGGGTTTATGTACATTCTTGGAGCGCACAGCGCGGGAATGAGGGAACTGTTCGGGGCATCCGCGGTGTCGCTGTCGCTGATCGCCGCTCTGGACTGGCGAAGCAATGACCTTTCGCCGCAAATGTTGCGTGTGCTTGCCGATGCCGCGCTGCTGACTCCTGCATTCTTCCTGCTGAAGTCGGTGCTCTGAACGCATATGGATTCCGCTGCAACCAGAATGAACTGCGACCGGATCGCGCGATGGTACGAGCCTGCCGAGCATTTGAGTTTCCGTATGGCTCTGGATCGGCGGCGGTATGCATATCTGGGCAGGTTGCGAGGGAGCAGGCGGGCCATGCTGTGCGGTGGAGGGGACGGAAGGTTCCTCGCCGGCTTGCTGCAAGTCAATCCAGCAGTCGAAGTAACCTACATCGATTTGAGCAAGGAAATGGCGCGGATTGCGGAAGATCGCGTCACGCGGCTGGGGGCGAGTTACCGAAGCCGCGTGCAGTTTTTTTGCGCGGACGTCATGACGTTCGTCCCGCCCCATCGAGATTACGATCTGTTTGCGACGCACTTTTTCCTGGACTGCTTCACGCCGGAGGAAATCCGGAAACTGATCTTGAAAATGATGGAATGGACGCTTCCGCAGGCGAAATGGGTGCTGTCCGAATTCCGGCGTTCGCAATCGGCTTGCGGCAAACTTTGGACAGGGGTCGTTATCCGCGCTTTGTACGCGGCTTTTCGCGTGACAACCGGCCTGCGGGTCCGCCGCATTCCCCAATACGATTCTTGCCTGCTGTCCGCCGGCTTCCGTTTGTGCGAGCGCGAAGTTGCCACGGGCGGGCTGCTGATTTCCGAGTTGTGGGAATATCCGGATTAAATTTTAAGAACTTTTGCGGCCGTCCCGCCCAATATCAGATTGCGTTGCTGGGAGCTCAGGCTGAGCCGCTCGACTTCCTCGACGGGTTGTTTGTAGCCCACTTCATAGCAGTAGTCGCTGCCCAGCATGATGCGGTCGGCGCCCACCTGGGAAATGATGTACTCCAGCAGCGGCTTGGAATGCGTGATGATGTCGTAGGTGAAGCGCTGCAAGTAGGCGCTCGGCGTCTGCGCGCACTGCTTGGCCGCCGGAATCGCATTCCAGCCGTGGTCGAGACGCCCAATCAGATTTGGCAGCAATCCTCCGGCGTGCGGCAAGGTGAGCTGCAATTTGGGATGGCGATCGAGTACGCCCCCGAAGATCAGGTGGCACGCGGCGATGGTCGTGTCCATGGGATAGGAAACCAGATTAGTGAAGGAATACGGTTGCAGGCGCTTGCCGCCCACCGTCGGCGCCACGGGATGCAGGAAAATGGGCAAGTCGAGCGCTTCGATACGCGCATAGATCGGCTCGAAGAGCGGATCGTCGAGATCGCGGCCGTCAATAAATGTTCCCATATAAACGCCGCGCACGCCGGGAAGTTTGCTGACGCGGTTCAGCTCGTCGACGGCGAGATCGGGATCGAGCATGGGAAGAGTGGCTAGGACTACAAACCGGTCGGGATGCGCCTGATGCGCGGCGATGGCCGCGTCGTTCCAGGTCCTGGCAAGCTGGAGAGCGAGTTTGCCGTGGACCCAGTAGGTCATGGGCCCGGTAAGCGACAGCGCTTGTAGTGTCACGCCTTGCGCGTCCATATCCACCAATCGCTCTTTGAGGTCGATGAATTTGGCGGGCAGCGGGCCGTTTGCGTAGTTGGGTGTCTTGAAATAGAAACCCTGCTCGGTCATGCGGAACTCCGAGCCGTATCCTTCCGTGGGGAAAAGATCGAAGTAGGCTTGCGGGAAATAATGCGCGTGGATGTCGATCGCGCGAGCGCCGGCGGGTTTCTGCGCCGCGGGAGACGCGGGTTGCGCGAGCGCAGCTTTCATCCCGCCCGCCGCGGTGACCGCTGCAGCGAGGCCCCCCTGCAGAATTTCGCGGCGCGACAATCCGTTCCGGCTGCCGCCTTCCGGTTTCCGCTTCATGGAGTCGTCCCCCAAATCCAATCTCTTGCAACCATTCGTAGCGCGTTCGTCTTCGAGGTAGAAGGTATGGCGGGCATTCGCGCTACTTCACCCACTCCTTAATCGCCAACTCCGGTATCGCCGTTCCATCCTTGCGCGGGTCGGACGCCCCGTAATTTACGCCCGCCGCATAATCGCGCATCACCGCCTGCCCTCCGCCGAAATCGTCCGAAAATCCATTGTGCATTGTTAGGATGTGCCCCTTGGCCGTTAGCTCCGCCCGCACATTTCCCGGCACGCGATTTTCCAGCTCCACGTCGCATCCCGCGAACGTGCGCTTGGTGAACCGCGCCGTCTCCATCGCCGCTTGTATATTCTGATTGAAATCCACGACGTGCGAAACGAATTGCGCGTGCGCCTGCGCCTGGTTCCATCCGCCCATGATCCCGAATGCGATCCGCACCTGATCTTTTTCCATGAATGCAGGAATGATTGTGTGCAGCGGCCGCTTGTGTCCTGCAATCGCATTCGGCGAATCCTTGTCCATGCTGAACAGCGCCCCGCGGTCGTGCAGTGGAAATCCTGTCCCGGCCGCAACCAGCCCCGACCCGAACTCGTCGTAATTCGATTCGATCAGCGAGACCATGTTGCCGTCGCGGTCCACCACGCTCAGGTAGGTCGTGTCGCCCGCATCGGGAACAGGCGTCCCCGGCGCAACATCGCAACGGGCGTGGTCCAGGTCGATCAATTTCGCGCGCTCGGCCGCGTACGCTTTTGAGAGCATTCCGCTCACCGGCATCTTGTTCATTTTCGGATCGCCGATGTACCGCAGCACGTCCGCATACGCCAGCTTTTTCGCTTCGATTTGAATGTGCAGAGCCTGTGGCGAGTTGAGCCCCAGCTTGTGCAGATCGAACTGCTCCATCAGATTGAGCATTTCGAGCGTGCCGATGCCCTGCACGTTCGGCGGCAACTCGAGCACCGTCCACCCGCGATACGTCGTGGAGATGGGCTCGACCCATTCGCTGGAATAATCCGCAAAATCCTTGGCCGTGAACGCCCCGCCGTGCTGCGCCGATAGTTCCAGCAGGCTCTTTGCAATCTGTCCGCGGTAAAACGCGTCGCGCCCGCCCGCCGCGATCTGCCGCAGCGACCACGCCAGGTCGGGATTGTGCATGACTTCGCCCAGGCGCGGCGCCCGGTCGTCGATCAGAAATGTTTTCGCCGCCGCCTCCGAATTCCGCAGCAGGTCGACGTCTTTCGCGAAGTGCAGCGCGATCCACTCGGTCACGGGATAGCCGTCGTCGGCGATTTGAATCGCCGGCGCCAGCACTTCGCTGAATTTCTTTTTTCCAAATCGGTCGAGGAGTTTCTGCCACCCGTCCACGGCGCCCGGCACGGTCGCGGATTCGATGCCGCGCACCGGCACTTGCTGCAAACCCTTCTGGCGCAGTCGTTCGATCGATTGCGCCGCGGGAGCCCACCCGCTGGCGTTGAGCCCGTAATATTTTCCGCTCTTGGCGTCGTACACGATCGCAAAGAGATCCCCGCCGATGCCGTTCCACATCGGCGCGACCACGGTCATCACCGCGTGCGCCGCGATGGCCGCGTCCACCGCGTTTCCTCCGCGCTCCAGCACCGCCGCTCCCGCCTTCGACGCCAGCGGCGATTCCGTCGCGACGATCCCGCCCTGCGAGATCACCATCGACCGCCCTTGCCCGCGATCCTGCGCAAACAATTTGTCCTGGTTCATTTCCATGATCAGAATTCCCGCAAGCAGGAGTAACGCCAGCCGAATTGAAGTTTTGCGCATGGTCGGATCTGTCCCGCAGGCCCCGGCGGCACAGGCTTCAGCCTGTGCGCTGTTCTCGGCTACCAAAAATCAAAACCGCACAGGCTGAAGCCTGTGCCACCAAAATCCGCGCTACACGGTTTTAATAATGACTACTCTGTGAAGAAAACCACTCTCCCAACAACCCTCTACGACCCCGGCACCACCATCGCCAGCAGTCTCTTGGGTCCTTCCCCGGTTTTCACTGTGGCCACCACTTCCCGCGATTTGGCGTCGATGATCGTCGCATTGTCGCTCGCGCAGTTGCTCACGGTCACGTACTTGCCGTCGGGCGAAAACCCGATCCAGTTCGGGCACTCGCCGGTCGTAATTTCCTTGGAAAGTTGTTTCGAGGCGACGTCGTACACGTAGACCCCGTTGTCGGACAGGCTGGTAACCCAGAGTTCCTTCTCATCGCCCGAAAGCGCCAGCCCATGCGTCTCGGTATGCGGCTCCAGAATGCAATCCGCCGGAGGCGCGGCCGGCAGGTCCACGCGCGCGATTTCTTTCTTGGTGGAAATGTTCACGATCTCGAACCCGTGATAATCCGAGAGCGCGACGTACATCGTTTTTTCGTCCCGCGTCACCGCGTACGGCCGCGGAATTCCTCCCACCGGAATCTTGTCCGTGTATTCCATCTTTTTTAAGTCGATGCGATTGATCTGATGATCGTCCATGGACGAAACGTACAGGATGTCGTTATTGCGCCCCGTGCTGTAGGCGTTGTGCGGCGCGTTCACCGGCAGCACTTTCACGATTTTTCCCTGCGGAATGTCGATAATGTCCACGCCGCCCACGTCGCGAATGGGCACCGCCACATAGTGGCCGTCCGGCGTGGACGCGCACTGGTTGGGCCGCCCGGTCAGCGCGATCGTCGCCGTCACCGTGTTGGTGGATGTGTCGATCACCTTCAGTGTTTTTTCCGACTCGATGGTGGTGAACAGTTTTTGCCCGTCGGCCTGCGCGCACACGCCGTGCACGCGCTTGCCCACCGTGATCTCCGCGTCGGCTTTCATCGTACCCAGATCGATCCGCGTAATCGTCGTCCCCAGGCTGTTGGTGACGTACACCTTCATAGCTCCCATCTTTGCCGGGGCCACTTTGCTCAGTCCGAATGCGCAAAACACCAACGCCGCCATCACCAGCCATCGCATGCGTGCGTTCATCGCGTGTCTCCTGTCCAGGGTGCAATTTGCGGGGATTATAACGCCGGACCAAGCTGCGTTCCTAGCAATCGTTCGCGGGCGCGGCATCCTCATGGAACGATAGCCGCGGCGCCACAAGAATTTCCCGCGCCTCACCGCATCTTCGATTTCAGTTTCATCGTCTTCCCATCCACCACGAACGTGCCGTACCCATGATGATGAATCGTCCTGGGATTCTTCTGCGTGGGATCCCTCCAGGCCTTCAGCACTTCGAGGATAAACAGGTTGTAGCTATTCACCATCCGCGTATCGGCCACCCGGCATTCCAGATTGGCGAAGCACTCGGCCACCAGCGGCGGCGCCACATTCGCGGCGGGCGCGGGCGTCAGCCCGATCGACGCGAACTTGTCCACATCGCGCCCCGAGCAGTTGCCCACTTCCACCACCTTGGACGCCAATTTCACCGCGGGCACGGCGATCACGCATTCCCCCGTCGCCCGCAGCGCGCCGAAGCTGTAGTTCGCGCCGCTCACCACGCACGCCACCAACGGCGGCTCAAACTCCACCATCATGTGCCAGGACATGGTCATGACGTTGGCGCGCCCCTTGCGCGACGTCGTCAGCAGCACCACCGGCCCCGGTTCGAGCAACTGGTAGACTTTAGCCAACGGATAATCCTTCATCATGTTCGCGGCTCCCTCGCGGCCGGAAATTCCCGCGCAAAAGTTATAACAATTTTGGCGGCAGGTACATGAAACGTCGGTCGCCGCTCGCTCGCGCCAAACGCAATTCCGCCTTGCAATCGTTTCCCGCAGCGGGAACAATCCGGTCATGGAAATTCACGAGTGGAACAAGCGTTACCGTCTGCGCGAACACGAGACCTCGGATTTTGAATCGCCGCCCACGCCTCTTTTGGTGAAAACCGCAAAAGCGTTAACGCCGGGCAGCGTCCTCGACCTCGCCTGCGGCGCCGGCCGCAACGCCCTCTGGCTCGCCGAGCATGGCTGGCAAGTCACTGCCGTCGACGGCGCTTCCGTAGCCGTCGAAACCCTGCGCGCCCGCGCCGCCGAGCGCAATCTGCCAATAGAGGTCCATGTCGCCGACCTCGAAAAAGGCGAATACAAAATCGAGCGCGACCGCTGGGACTTGGTCGCCATCTGTTACTACCTGCAGCAAAATTTATTTGAGCCCGCCAAGCGCGGCGTGAAGCCCGGCGGCATCCTGATTGCCATCGTGCACATCGCCGAGCCCGGCCAGGAACAAACGCGCCACAGCCTGCGCCCCGGTGAACTGGAAGGATTCTTCAAAGGCTGGGAAATTCTTCACCGCCACGAAGGCATGCCCAGCGACAAGCCCCACCGCCGCCCCGTCGCCGAAATCGTCGTCCGCCGCCCATTGAATTCGTAAGTTGAACTCCAACGCGGCCATCTGCTGTAGCCCGCCTCTTCAGAGGCGTGGATTTTCGCGCCGGATGGAAGCTTCATGCCCTGCTGGGGTTCCCGTTACATCCGTAGGGGCACGGCAATGCCGTGCCCTACCACGAAACGATTCGCATAAATTTGGATTGCAGGACCAATCGCGAGGCATGCAGGCAAACAGCAATCCGTCTCGAAAATGGTTTTGGAGACTGCGGCTCCAGCCGCGACGTGAAGGAACCCAGTAAGAATTGGGCTTTAGCCTCTGAAGCGGCAAGCCTTACTTGGACTTCATCATCGCGTCGATCGATAGCCCGTTTTCGTCGATATGCGCGAGCAGGTAATAATAGAGGAAAGCGTAAATCAGCTGCAGCCCCGACACCAGCCAATCCTGCGCCAGGTTCGTCCCGATCACCAGGCACAGGACCACAAGCCCACCGCCAATCAGCGCGAACCGCGTGAACAGCCCCACCATCAGTAACAACCCCAGGATCAACTCCACCCACGGCTGCACCGTGGCAAAGGCCGGCAGCATCCCCGCCGGGATCACGGTGGTCTTCTCAAAATAATGCGTTAAGTAAGCGAGAAACGCCGCGTGCCCCATCAGGATCCGGCTCACCCCATGCAGCATGATGTTCGCGCCAAACGACACGCGCAGGATCGCGTACGCCGTAACCGTACCGGACGAAATCCCGCTCGTAGGCCGCGCACTTCCCACACTCGCCGAATCGCTCATAATCCACCCTCAACAATATTTAGATTTGACCCGCCAAGCCACCCGCATCGCACCCAACCCGATTTCCCGGGCTCGTTGGCTGGGAGTCTATCGCTTCCTTGCGCATCGCACAACTGCGCTTAGTTCGCACGGAAATTGACCGGCCAGCGCGTTTCTGTAACGCGGGAATTTCAGTCCGTTAGCGCGCGTCTTGTGCGCGGCCCGCCGTTTGCGGACCGGACGAGCGCCCTTATTTCTCCACCCTCTCCGCAATCGCCTTCCCCACAATCTCCGTAGTTGCCTTCCCGCCCACATCCGGCGTGCGAAATTCCGGCGCGGCCAGCACATCCTCGATGGCGCGTTCGATGGCGTCCGCGGCTTTCTCTTCGCCAAAGTGGCGGAGCATCATCGCGCCGGACCAGATTTGACCGATGGGATTGGCGATGCCTTTTCCGGCGATGTCCGGAGCCGACCCGTGCACCGGCTCGAACATGGACGGATATTTCCTGGGCGGGTTCAAATTCGCCGACGGTGCGATTCCGATCGACCCCACCACGGCGGGACCCAGGTCGGAAAGAATGTCGCCAAACAGGTTCGATCCCACAACCACGTCGAACGATTCCGGCCGCCGCACAAAATGCGCGGTGAGAATGTCGATGTGATATTGATCGGTGCGCACGTCCGGAAATTGCTGCCGCCATCGCATGAAAGCGCTCGTCCCAGAACGGCATGGTGTGAATGATGCCGTTCGATTTTGTCGCCGACGTGACGTGCGATTTGCGCTTGCGCGCCAGCTCGAATGCGAAGCGCAGGATGCGGTCCACGCCGCGCCGCGTGAAGATGGTCTGCTGCATGGCCATTTCCTCGTCGGTGCCGTCGAAAATGCGCCCGCCGACGTTCGAGTATTCGCCCTCCACGTTTTCGCGCACCACGCAGAAATCGATCGCTCCCGGTTTCGCATTCTTCAGCGGCGATTCGACGCCTTTCAGCATGCGCACCGGGCGCAGGTTCGCGTATTGCTCGAAGCTGCGGCGGATCGGAATCAGCAGCCCCCAGAGCGAAATGTGGTCCGGCACGCCCGGATAGCCTACCGCCCCCAGAAAAATCGCGTCGAAGGGCCGCAGCTGCGCCAGGCCGTCTTCGGGCATCATTTTTCCCGTCTTCAGGTAGGTCTCGCAGCTCCATCCGAAATGCTGCTGCGACAAATTAAATCCGAAATGCCGCCCCGCCGCTTCCAGCACGCGCAATCCTTCAGGCACGACTTCCTTGCCAATCCCGTCTCCGGGAATCACCGCCACTTTGTAGGTATTCATGAAATGATTGCCTCCGCTTCCTCTATTTTATTATTCGATTTTTCCAACACGCGCCTTCCACAATTCCCACGGCCGCGAAACCACGGCGTCGATGGACACGCCCGCCTTGGCCGATTCCTCCGGCGACAAATATTTCACCGGGCCAAGCTGCGCTGCCTGCGCCTGCAGCCGCGCATTGACCTGCGTATAAATCGCACGAAACACTACCTGCGGCACCGCGTTCCCCGCAGCCACATACCCATGCCCGCGCATCAGCACCACGGCGCTGTTCCCCAGCGATTTCGCCAGCGCGTCGCCGAGCTTGTTGTCGCGGACCAGCATGTCGGTCATCCCGGCGGCGTCCCGAATGTCAAAAATCGGCGCGCCCGCGCCGAGGAACGCGCTCATATGATAAATCGGCCGAAGAGCCGTCCCCGTCACGGTGAAGGGAATCACTTCCGGCGAATGGCTGTGCACGATGGCCATCACGTCAGGCCGCGCGCGGTAAATCGCCGCGTGAATGTACCGTTCCAGGTACGAAGCGCGGCCGCGCGCATCTATCGGCTCGCCCTCGCTGTTGTATTCCAGAATGTCGCCGCGCGTGACGATCCCCGGCGCCATGCTGCGCGCCATCAGGAACCGGCTCGGATCCTTCGGATCACGCGCGCTCACGTGCCCGAATCCGTCCAGCACATCCTGATCTGCCAGAATGCGGTTGGCATAGACCAGATCTTCCACCAGCTTCGGATCGGCCCCCGCCCTGCTCGAAACCTGCGCCGGCCCGGCCCAGGTGAACGCCGCGAGTGCGCCGGCGCACAGCGCGGTCAGGACTCCAATTTTTATTCCCCGCATACGGTGCTCCTCAGAAAAACATTGTTTCCGCATTTCGCGATGAACGCTCGGCCGGAAATCGCAGCCCGTGAATTGTATCAAGAGCGGGCCGCCGGGGCAGGCAGAATCTGGTGCGCCCGCAACCCGCGTCCACGGGCAATTCGTCGATGGACCGCCGCGCGATTCGGGTTACAATCTTGCGAAAGTATTTAGTGGCTTTTTCTAATATGGAAATTGCGGCCCGCGGCTTCATGGGTTAAGGAAAAATATTAAGCGACAGGTCATTCCGAACGAAGCGAGGAATCCCTCTCGGTTTGAAATTGAGAAGAAAGAGGGATTCCTCACTTCGTTCGGAATGACGGCGTCTTGAGTATGTGTAATGGGTGGTTCGCACCAAAAAAGTGCCTCCGGCCCATTTGAATCGGTAAAAACACTCCAGGAGATCTTCCGATGTTGACGCGACGTGAAGTGTTACTGAGCGGGGCTGTTGCAGGCGCGGGAATGTTTTTCGGCGGCCAGGAAACAACTTCCGCCACCGCTTCCCAGCCATCCACTCCCGTGAATTTCAAGGTTCCGGAAGGCGCATGCGATTGCCACACGCACGTCTTCGGCGACCCCAGCCGCTTTCCCATGGCCGCTTCGCGCAACTACACTCCCGAGCCCGCTTCGGTCGCCGAAATGCGCGCCCTGCACCGCGCGCTGCACACTTCCCGCGTAGTGATCGTGAACCCTTCCATCTACGGCACCGACAATTCCTGCACGCTCGACGGCATCAAGCAGCTCGGCGCCGAGGCCCGCGGCGTCGCGGTGATCGATGAGAAGACTCCCGACTCCGCCCTCGCCGACATGGATCACGCCGGCATTCGCGGCATCCGCATCAATCTGGAAACCGCCGGCCAGACCGATCCTTCCGCGGCCCGCGCACGTTTCCAAACCGCCGTCGATCGCATCAAGGGCGGAAAGTGGCACATCCAGATTTACACGCGTCTCTCGGTGATTGAAGGCTTGAAGGATCAGATTGCCGCCGCGCCCATGCCCGTGGTGTTCGATCATTTCGGCGGAGCGCAGGCGGCGCAGGGAACCGCGCAACCTGGGTTTGAAACTCTGCTGAGCCTGGTTCGCGCTGGAAAAGCCTACGTCAAGATTTCCGCTCCCTACCGCGCTTCCACCCAGCCTGGCTATGCGGACGTTGCGCCCCTGGCCAAGGCGCTCATTGCCGCGAATCCCAAACGCATGTTGTGGGGCAGCGATTGGCCGCATCCGGGAACTCCAATCCCCGGCCGCAGCCTTTCGGAACTTACACCGCTTTTTAAAATCGATGACGGCCAGGTGCTGAATCTGCTCCCCGTGTGGGCGCCCGACACCGCCGTACGGAAAACAATTTTGGTCGACAATCCAGCTGGTCTCTACGGATTCTGAGCGGCTGGGGAAGCGGGAAAAAAAAGGCCGGCACAAAAAATAGCCGTCCTCAAAAAAAAGTCGTCATTCCGAGCGAAGCGAGGAATCCCTCTTTCTTGAGTCTAAACCGAAGAGGGATTCCTCGCTTCACTCGGAATGACGGCGCACCAGAATTTTCCTTCAACAAGCAACCCTGAAGCCGCCCGCGCCAAAAAGCACGTCAATTCTGCGGCGGAGGTGCCCCAGGATTATCACCACCCTGATTCCCGCCACCCGAATTATCCCCGCCCGGTCCGCCCATCCCGCCGCGCCGGCCCTGCATTCTCTGCATGCGTTCCTGTTCCTGCTTGTCAAATTTCTCTTTCTGCTTGTCGTCGAGCTGGTCGCGAACCTGGCTGTTCGTGTCCTGCATCAGCTTCATCATCTTGCCGCGCCGTTCCTGCCGGTCGCCCGAGGGATCGTCCCTCAGGTCGTCCATCTTTTTTTGCGAATCCACCAGAATCTGTTTGACCTTCGTTTGCTGGTCGGCCGTCAGGTCGAAATCCTTGGTCATTTGCTTCACGCGTTCGTCGGGAGACATCGGCCCCATACCTCTCCGCCCGCCTTCCGGCCGGGGCCCTCCGCCTCCTCCGCCCTGCGGTTGCGCGGCCCGTGCGCCCGCTGCCAGAAATGGCACGGCCAGCAATAGCGCGATTATCGTCAAATACTTGCGTTGTGTTGACATGGCTAACATTCCTCCCTCGCTAAACGCGTGCGTATAACTATAGATGGATCTAAGCCATCATGGGATGCTCCGCGTCCCTTCGCACTCAATAGATTCCTCGCGGGATGCCGAAAGGTTCCACAATCGGAGTAAAATATGGCCCGCCATGAAGCCCTTCAACCAATCCAGCTCCGCGCCTGGCAGTGCGTGCCTTTATCGAAATGTTCTCTTTCCGGCCGCCCGAAGGGACAATTCGCGATGATCTCGATTCGAGACGCGAAGGTGAGCGACGCGGAAGCCATTGCCCGGCTGGTCAACTCCGCGTTTCTGGTCGAGCGCTTTTTCATCGAACGCGACCGCACCAATCCCGACGTGGTCCGCGGCATGATGAAAAAAGGAAAATTTCTTCTGGCCGGAGACGAACACGGGCTAATCGGCAGCATTTACGTGGAGTTGCGTGGCGAGCGCGGTTATTTTGGGATGCTTTCCATCGAGCCTTCCCGCCAGGGTACCGGCGTGGGCCACCGGCTCGTCGACGCCGCGGAAAAATATTTTCGGGATGCGGGCTGCAAGTGGAGCGATCTGATTATCGTCAACGTTCGCACGGAGCTTCATGCGCTCTATGGCCGCTGGGGATACAAGGAAACGGGCACCGCCCCCTACGACGATCCCACGCCCACAAAGATCCCCGTCCATTTCATACTGATGTCCAAGCCACTGGTTTAGGAATCACTATTTCGTAGGGCTTAGCACAAAATCGTAATTCACCACCAAAAACGGCGTTTCCGAAATCTCTTCCGTCGGCGTCTTGCCCGCCGGCATCTTCGTGAATTCCGCGATGAGCTTGTCTTTCACCCCAAACACCACGTCGCAATCGATATATTTCCCGTCCTTCTTAAACAGGTGCGTGATGAGCGTCTGGTACCCGGGCGCCTGAATCAGGAAATGAATGTGTGCCGGCCGGAAATGCGAAATATCCGTCTGCCTCAATAAATCGCCCACGGTGCCGTCCATGGGAATGGAATACCCGGGCGGGGCGATGGTCCGGATCGCGTACTTGCCATCCGCGCCGGTTTGAAATATGGCGCGCAGCAGCGGTTCTTCGGAACCCAGCTGCGATTCGTACATGCCTTCCGCGTCGGCCTGCCAGATATCCAGCTTGGCTCCCGCGATCGGTTTCCCCGCGAGGTCGCGAACCGTCCCCACCAGAAAACAAGTCTCTCCGCCGAGCCCCTCGGCCATGTTCGCGCCCATGGGCATTTCCGGAGAGCCCTCGATGTGAAACGGGCCCATGACCGTCGACGGCGTTGCGCTGCCTGGAAACCGGTGATTGATCGCGTCCACCAGCATGCTCACGCCAAGCACGTCGGAGAACAGGATGAATTCATGCCGCTTCTCCGAGCACAGCTTGCCGGTCCTGGCGAGCCAGTCCACGGCCGCCAGCCATTCTTTTTCCGTAAGGTCCACTTCGCGCACAAATCCGTGCACATGCTTCACCAGCGACTGCATAATTTCCCGCAGGCGCGGCGAGTGGCACGCTTCCCATTGTTTCAGGGCAAGTTCGGTCAGATTCTGTTCGGTGGCATTTGGCATGGGAGTCTCCTGTCTTGTTATGCCCGCGATTTTTACGCCGCCGCAGCGCCCGTGTCCATTGCTTTCTTGCCGCCAATTTTTTTTCAGGTAGACTCCAAAGGCGGCGTGAGGATGTCGAATGATGCTTTTGCGCCTGACGATTTGTGGGTCGTGGCTTTAGCCACGACATTCACACGGTTAAAGAAGTGCGGCTTTAGCCGCTGGCGTTCCGGTTTTGTTTTACTTGCGAATTCCGGAAACAAACTGAACAAAGAGGCTGCATGGCAATCCTGGTAACCGGCGGCGCGGGCTACATCGGCAGCGTCACCGTCGAACGCCTGCGCGCCAAGGGCGAACAAGTCGTCGTCCTCGACGACCTCGAGCGAGGCCATCGCGCCGCTCTGGACGCCGATGTCCCGCTGTATCACGGGAAAATCGGTGACCGCGAACTCGTCGCGCGAATCGCCCGCGAACACGACCTCGAATCGTGCATCCACTTCGCCGCTCTGATCGAAGTCGGAGAGTCGGTCAAGGATCCCGCCAGGTATTTTGCGAACAATGTTGGTCACGGAATCGCGTTCATCGGCGCGCTCGTCGAGCAGGGCGTGCGTCGCATCGTGTTTTCTTCTACTGCCGCCGTCTACGGCGATCCCGAGCACATTCCGATCGTCGAACAGAGCCGCAAATGGCCGAAAAATCCCTACGGCTGGTCCAAACTTTTCATGGAGCGCCTGCTCGATTCCTACGACACAGCCTATGGATTGAAATTCGCCGCCTTGCGCTACTTCAACGCCGCCGGCGCCACCGAAAAATGCGGTGAGGATCACCGCCCGGAGTCCCACCTGATTCCCAACGTGCTCTCCGCTGCGCTGAGCCTGCAGCAGGCCATTCGCGTCTTCGGGAACAACTATCCGACCCCCGACGGCACACCCATTCGCGACTACATTCACGTAGCCGACCTGGCCGACGCCCACATCCTGGCTCTCGATCACATTCGCCGCGGCGGAGCTTCCGATTTTCTGAATCTGGGAACGGGCCTCGGCTATTCCGTTCTCGAAGTGATCCAGTGCGCGCGCGAAATCACTGGCAGGGAAATCCCCGTCCAGATGGAGCCGCCGCGCGCCGGAGATCCCGCCAGATTGATTGCCGACCCTTCGAGGGCCAAAGCCGTGCTGGGCTGGGAGCCGGGCCAGTCGGATTTGCCTTCAATCGTTCGCTCCGCGTGGCAGTGGCGGCTTCGACATCAGCGGGGTTACGCGGCTGAATAGTCTTTTGTTGCGGATTAGAATGGGCGAGAATCGAAATACGAATATTGAGCCGGAAGTATTGACCGGAAACAAAATAGGAGAACCAGCGTGAAATTAGCGGTGATCGGATGCGGGTACGTGGGCTTGGTATCGGGCAGTTGTCTGGCGGAGGCGGGGCATGAGGTAATCGCCACCGACAACGACGCTTCAAAAATCGCCACGCTGCAGGCCGGAAAAATACCAATCTACGAGCCCAACCTGGACAAAGTGCTGGAAACCGTGGTGCGCGAAGGGCGTCTGCGCTTTACCGCCAATGGCGGCGAAGCGGTGCGCGAGTCCGATGTCGTGTTTATCTGCGTGGGCACGCCTCCCACCGACTCCGGCGATGCGGATTTGTCCGCGATCGACAGCGTGGCGCGCATGATTGCCAGGGAATCGCGCACGCCCAAGCTGGTTATCGAGAAGAGCACGGTGCCGGCTCAGACCGGCGAGCAGCTCAAGCGCGCGCTGCAAGTGTACGCCAGCAACGCGGGAGCGAAATTCCGCGTGGCGTCCAACCCGGAATTTTTGCGCGAAGGAACGGCCGTCGAGGATTTTTTTCATCCGGACCGCATCGTGATCGGCGTCGAGGACAAAGAGAGCGAGCGGGAATTGCGGGAAATCTACGCGCCGATTCTCGAGGGCAGGTTCCGTTGCCCGGTGCACTTGCCGAATTGCCCGCCCGCGCCCACGCCCGATTTCGTGGTCACCACCATTGCCAGCGCGGAATTGATCAAGCACGCTTCCAACTCCTTTCTCGGACTGAAAATTTCCTACGCTAACGTCCTCGCCGATTTGTGCGAGCAGCTCGGCGGAAACGTCGAGGAAGTGACGCGCGCCGTGGGCCTCGATCCCCGCATCGGCGGACAATTTTTGAAAGCCGGCCTCGGCTTTGGCGGATTTTGTCTGCCGAAGGATATCCAGGCGTTCATCTCGCTGGCCGAGCGCGCCGGCGTCGATTTCGGTTTGCTCAAGGAAGCCGAACGCGTGAACCGCCAGCGCGTCGACCTGTTGCTGGACAAAGTAAAGAAAGCCCTGTGGGTCATGAAGGGAAAGCAGATTGGCGTCCTGGGCATTGCCTTCAAGCCAAACACCGACGACATTCGCCTCGCCCCGGCCATCGAAGTAATCCGCCGCTTGCTCGCGGAAGGCGCCGTGGTCCGAGCCACCGATCCCGAGGCGATGGAGCGCGCGCGCGGCGTGTTTCCCGACCTTGTCTACAGCGCGGACCCCTACGAAGTGGCCCGCGGCGCTGACGCCTTACTAGTCCTCACCGAGTGGGAGCAGTTCCGCCGCCTGGACTGGAAGCGCGTGCGCAACGAAATGGCGCGTCCCTTGGTCGTGGATGGCCGGAACATGCTGCGCCCTGCCGAAATGAAAGCCCTGGGTTTCGAATATATGAGTTTCGGCAGACCGGAAAAGGCCGTCGCGACCCCCGCGTCATGACCTTTGCCCGGTGGAACTCCGGAGTTTTCAAGGATTTGCCATTTAGGAACGCGTGACCCAGAATGGATGCCGAGCTTCGGAAGCACAATGGAACAACATTGCAATTGTTTTCCCTATTTGCCGATGACCTGTTTGGCCCGAGCACGCTGCCCCTAGGAAATTCTGAGGATATCCTTGTAAGATGCCTGTTTTGAGTGTGCTGGAAGTTTGTCAACTTCTCCTCTCCCCGGCAAACTAAAGACAGTCTGGCAGACCGATTGCCTCTAATCCGCCGTGGCTTGATGTCCGGATCGGTTTTTGGGTTGACCGGACCATTTTAGTGCAAATTGCCGTGCCTGGCAGGTCAGGCATGCTAAGTTTATATAAATAAAAGGCTTAATAGAAAAACAATGCGGAGCGGCGCTGCACTAGGGACGACACCTTATTTTGCGCTGCTCATGTGATTTCCTGAACGCCGCGGAGGGAAACCTCCCTAGCGAGATGTCCCCGGCAGGAGCCCAAATGGCAAATAGCTATTCGAGAATCGGATCTCCGGAAAACCAGCAATCGGCCAAACAGCCGGG
Organism: Terriglobia bacterium; assembly: GCA_963779275.1. Taxonomy (GTDB): domain Bacteria; phylum Acidobacteriota; class Terriglobia; order Acidiferrales; family UBA7541; genus Palsa-360. The sequence goes on along the minus strand of CAVZXL010000005.1, from coordinate 229,539 downwards.
AGCAAGATACTCCGAACCACGCGACTTTGGCATTCTCCCAGCTCCAGACGAGACCGCGCTCACCGAAAGCGTTTTTCATTCCCTGCTCACGCATGAGCGCCGGCGCGCGGAACGTTCCCGCAAGCCTTTCGTCCTGATGCTGCTCGATGCCAATCTGGAAGACGGCACGGCCGCGGAAATCTTGAAGAACGCTGTTGAAGTGGTCCTAGCCTCCAAACGGGAGACCGATCTGGTCGGCTGGTACAAGCAGGATATGATCCTGGGAGTCATTTTCACCGAAGTTAGCGTCGAGGGAGAGCTCCCCGTCACCGAAACTCTGCGGGCCAAAATCGAGACTGCCCTGATCAAACATCTGGGCCGCGAGCCGGCTTCCAAGATCGCCATCTCCCTGCATTTGTTTCCGGAAAATTGGGATAAGGATCACACCGGCTGGGTTGCCGATTCCAAGCTATACCCGGACCTCAAGAGAAAAAGCTCGCGCAAGCGCCTGCCTCTGGTGATCAAGCGCGTGATGGACATTGCAGGCAGCGGAGCGCTGCTGCTGGTATTGTCACCCCTGCTTGCGGCGATTGCCGCCCTCATCAAGCTTACCTCCAAGGGTCCCGTCATCTACGAACAGGAGCGCCTGGGCCAGTTGGGCGCGCGCTTCAAATGCCTGAAGTTTCGAACGATGTACACCAATAACGACCCTAAAATTCATCAGGAATACGTCCAGCAATTTATCGCGGGCAAAGAGGGGTTGGACAAATCGGAATCCAGTGAGAAGCCGGTCTACAAGCTCACCAACGACCCGCGCATCACTTCCATCGGGCGTTTGCTGAGGAAGGCCAGCCTGGACGAACTTCCGCAATTCTGGAATGTTCTGCGCGGCGAAATGTCGCTGGTTGGCCCGCGCCCCCCGGTTCCTTACGAATTTGAAGTGTATGACGTTTGGCATCGCCGCCGGGTTCTGGAAGTGAAGCCCGGAGTCACCGGGTTGTGGCAAGTGAGTGGTCGAAATCGCACGCTATTCGATGAAATGGTCCGTCTGGACCTGCGTTATTGCCAGAGCTGGTCGTTGTGGCTGGACGTCAAAATTCTTTTCGCAACTCCCCGCGCTGTTTTCCATGGCGACGGCGCTTGCTGAAGTTCGAAATCGGCCGCGTTCAATAGTTTCGTAAAATTCGATCTCGAAACGAGTTCGCTCGTTCCTCTGTCTGAGCCCCCAAGCAAAATCTCATTGATTGCTTTAAGTAGGACAGGCTTCAACCTGTCGGTTTTAATTTTCGACACCGCTCAGCAACCCGACAGGCTGAAGCCTGTCCTACCGGGAGCTCGTGGAATTCGTCTGCACCGCAGCGATGGCGTGTTCGACCGCATCGCAGAGCGCGTGGCCGATCAGGATGTGGCACTCCTGGATGCGCGGCGTTTCGTCCGAAGGCACGGCGATCAATGCATCGACCAGGCCTCGCAGGCGGCCGCCGGAGGATCCCGTCAGGCCAATCGTGAACAATCCCAGCCCGCGCGCGCGCATTACTCCCTCGACTATATTTTGCGAATTTCCCGAAGTGCTGATGGCCACGGCCACGTCGCCGGGCGCGGCGAGCGCCTCGATTTGCCGCGAAAAAATATGCGCGTAACCGAAATCGTTGGCGATGGCCGTGACCCCGGCGGTATTGTCCGCCAGCGCCACCGCCGGCAACGGGCGGCGCTCCCGCAGATAGTGTCCCAGAAATTCGCCCGCAAGATGCTGCGCGTCGGTGGAACTGCCGCCGTTGCCAAAGAACAGCGCTTTGTGGCCGGAACGGTAAGCCGACACCAGCGCATTGGCCGCAGCGGTCATTGCCGGCAGGCAATTTTCCAGCAATCTGGTGTGGACTTGCACGCTGCGCTCGATATTGGTGCGAAGAATTTCGCCGGTCATGCTTGCCTCCGCTTCCGCGCATTCCCGCCGCGCGGCCGCACCCGCATCATCTCCCAGGAGAGGGCCAAGAGCCAATACTACCGGAAAAGCGCGGCCCATCAAGCGAAGCATTCCGCGTTGCCGCAGATTCGATACGAAAATCGCCTGTGTTCGATTGCTTTTTTACGGCGAATGCATGGAAACATCCCGCCGCGTCCGCATTGAATCCGGTTTCTCGTTCGGATATTCTTTTTTCGCTCGTCGAAAAATTGAGGAGGAAAGTCCGATGGAAACGGGGAAAATCAGCAAGCTGGCCGTGGTGGAAACCGACCGCATCGGATCCAACGTGACCATCGGCGAGTTCAGCATCGTCCGCAAGGGCGCCGTGCTGGGCGACGACGTGGTCATTCACCCGCATGTGGTCATCGAGTCGGGCGTCACCATCGGCAAAGGCACCGAGATTTTTCCCAGCACCTACATCGGCAAGGAACCCAAGGGCGCGGGCGCCACGGCGCGCAACCTGGACTTCATCCGCGAAGTCACCATCGGCGAGCATTGCTGCGTCGGCCCCAATGCGGTGATCTATTGTGACGTCCAGATCGGCGATTCCACGCTGGTCGGCGACGCCGCCTCGATCCGTGAAAAAAGCCGCGTCGGGTCGAAAAGCATCATCGGCCGTCACGTTACGCTCAGTTACGTCTCCATCATCGGTTCCTACACCAAGATTCTCGACCACTGCACCATGGGCGGAAACGTCACTGTGGGGGATCACGTCTTCATCGGCACCGATACGCACACGGCCAACGACAATTCGTTCGGCGCCGAAGGCTGGAATGACGACATGATCGGCCCCACCATTAAGGATGGCGCCAACATCGGCGTGGGAGCGCTCCTTCTCCCCGGAGTCGTCATCGAAAAAGGCGTGCTGATCGGCGCAGGTTCGGTGGTTTACCGGAGCGTAAAAGAGGGTTTCGTGACTATGGCCGCCGCAGCCCGCGAAATGCCGCGTCCCCCGAAAAAAGAGTAAGAACCAGCCCCGGCCCCGGCCGTAGACCGCCTCGCTTGGAAGTCGCCAAGCGCATTGTTTTGTTAAATTTATCGACCCTTAAGAATCAAGATTTCTCTTGATTTGGCGGCCCGATGAAGGCCTCGCCGGCCATGGCTCCTCCGCAGTTTACTAATTCGAACCGGAGAATTTCGCCGCTCCTCCTGTGATCCGGGCGGCGTGCTAGCATAAACAGGTAGCTCCAGCGAAACTTTAACTCAGGAGAAATGTCCTTGCCGGCGAACACCATGAGCAACCTGGACACTTTGAAAAGCACGTTTGTGGACGTCATCGGCGTCGACCCGGCAATTGATTTTAGCAGCCTGGTTTACGGCAGCACGCCGGGCTGGGACAGCGTCGCGCATATGGCTCTTGTCGCCGCGATCGAAGGGGCATTCGACATCATGCTGCCCACCGACGACGTCATTGATATGAGCAGCTTCGCGAAAGCGAAGGAAATCGTCGCCAAGCACGGTGTCGCCCTTGATGCTTGATGGCAAGGTGGCGTTCGTAACCGGATCGACCCGCGGGATCGGCTGGGCGACGGCGCGCACTTTCGCATCGCAGGGCGCGGCGGTGATCGTCAACGGAGTCACTTCCCAGGAACGCGTGGACAAGCGGGTCGAGGAAATCTGCACGGAGTTTGGCGTCCCGTGCATCGGGTTTCTCTGCGACGTTTCCAATCCCGCCTGCGTCCGGTCCTGCTACGCCGAGATTTTCAAGAAATTCAAGCGGCTCGACGTGCTGGTGAACAACGCCGGCATCGTGCAGGATGCGCTGCTGGGCATGATCTCGGAAGCGTCCATCCGGCGGCAGATCGAGGTCAATACCATGGGCGCGATCTTTCATTTGCAGGAGGCCGCACGCCTGATGCTGCGCAACCGCTCCGGCTCGATTATCAACGTGAGCTCGATTGTGGGACGCAACGGCAATGCCGGAGAGACTGTGTACAGCGCCTCGAAGGCCGCTCTAATCGGCTTGACGTATTCCGCGGCCAAGGAACTTGCGCCGAAAAACATTCGCGTCAACGCCGTGGCCCCGGGATTCATCGACACCGACCTGACTAAAGTTTTGCCCAAGGATGCGCACGCTGAATGGAGCAAGCGCGTCGGCCTGGGACGCATGGGCACCGCGCAGGAAGTGGCCAACACGATTTTGTTCCTGGCCTCGGACCAATCCAGCCATATTTCCGGGCAAGTTCTGGGAGTAGACGGCTGCCTGGTTATCTGAGCCCATTCCATGCTATTCGACACCGAACGCCAGCCCGCCCAAAGTCCCGCCATCTATGATGCCGCGCTGGGAAAATGGTGCACGTACGGGGAACTCCGCGAGTTGGTCGACCGCCTGGCCGGGTCCCTCGCCTATCCTCAAAAGGCGCTGACGTTTTGTTTCACCAGGAACGATCTCGCTTCCGTGGCCTGGTATCTGGCGGCGGTTGAGGCCGGGCACGCCGTCGCGCTGCTGGATGAAGGCCTTACCAAGGAATTCAAGGCTGCGTTGATTTCGTCTTACGCGCCGGATTTCATTCTTGCCTCGGTGGACACCACCGACTACGCGAGCATCGTCGAAGACCAGCCCGGCTATGACGTCGCATCCATGCCGGAATCCCGGAATTATTTCTGGCGCCGCAAGGCCGTGCCGGAGCAGACCGTGCATGCGGACCTCTCCGTGCTGCTATCGACTTCCGGAAGCACGGGCAGCCCGAAATTCGTGCGCCTCTCCGGAAAAAATGTATTGAGCAACGCGCTCTCGATCAGCCAGGTCCTGGAAATCGGCGAAAAAGACCGCGCCATCAGCAGCCTTCCGTTTCACTACTCCTACGGCCTTTCGGTCCTGAACACGCATCTGCTGACGGGCGCAAGTGAAGTGATGACCAACGAAGGTTTGACTTCGCCCGCGTTCTGGAACGCGTTTCGCGAACTGGAGTGCACGTCCTTTGCAGGCGTGCCGTATTCGTACCAGATCATGAAACGGCTGGACGTGGACAAACTCAATCTTCCCACTTTGCGCGTGATGACGCAGGCCGGGGGAAGGCTGCACAAGGATCTGGTCGCGCACTTCCATCAGGTGATGGCCGCGCGCAACGGACGTTTCTACGTGATGTACGGGCAGACCGAGGCCACCGCGCGCATCGCGATCTTGCCTTCGCAATTTCTTCCCGGAAAACTCGGCTCGGCGGGGCTCGCGATTCCGGGCGGATCGCTGGCTGTGCGCGTCGAGGGCCGCTTGACCACCGAGCCCAATTTGGCCGGCGAGCTGGTGTACACGGGGCCGAACGTGATGATGGGATACGCGAACGGCCGCGAGGATCTGAGCCTGGGAGACGTCCTGGGCGGAACGCTGGAAACGGGCGACTCGGCGCACTTCGACGAGCAAGGCTTTATTTTCTTCGAGGGCCGCATGAAACGCGACGCCAAAGTCTTTGGTTTGCGCGTGAACCTGGACGAAGTCGAGAACCTGCTGCGCGTGCATGGGCCCACGGCCGTGGTCGCGGGCGGCGAAAATCTCCAGATTTATTGCGAGTATGGAGAGGCCGAGGATTTCGCGCGCTACCGCCAGGACCTGGCCGCGAAGCTGCGCGTGCATCACAGCGCGTTCAAATTTCACCGCATCGAGCAGATCCCGACCACGCCCAGCGGAAAAATAAATTATCCGGCGCTGACCGCCAAGACCTGAAAACGCCATGAAATTCGACGACCTGCTCAAACTGCCGCAATATTCCCTCCCGTACGCGGAGAAGGAACAGATTTTGCTCGACGGGCTGAACGAGCTGGACGAGCACCATCGCCGCAACTGCCCTGAATACAATCGCCTGGTCTCCGTGCTGTGGCCGGAGTTCCGCAGTGCGCGGACGCTTGCCGAGTTGCCGTACCTGGCCGTGGGGCTTTTCAAGAGCTCATCGCCTGTGCAGCATCCCGAAGGAAAAGATTTTCAAAACGCTGACCTCCAGCGGAACCACCGGGCAGGCCGTCAGCCAGATTTTTCTGGATGTGGAAACGGCGCAGCGGCAGAGCGCCGCGCTCAGCCGCATCATGACGCACATCCTGGGGCCGAACCGGCTTCCCATGATCCTGGTCGAAAGCAGCGCGCTGCTGAAGGACCGCACGCGCTTCAGCGCGCGCGCCGCCGGCGTGCTCGGGATGATGACTTTCGGGCGTGACCATTTCTACGCGCTCGATGAACACATGGAACTGGATGAAAAAGGCCTGCACGCGTTCCTGCAAAAAGTGAACGGCAAACCGTTCTTCATGTTCGGCTTCACCTTCATGATCTGGCAATACCTGTACCAGCGCATCGCCGACCATAGCGTGGACCTCTCGCAGGGAATTCTGGTGCATGGTGGCGGCTGGAAAAAGTTGCAGGAACTCGCCGTCAGCAACGACGAATTCAAACGCAAGTTGCGCGAAAAAACGGGACTTGCGCGAATTTATAATTTTTACGGACTGGTCGAGCAGGTGGGAAGCATTTACGTGGAAGGCGACAACGGCTACCTGTTCGCGCCGAACTATGCGGACGTGATCGTCCGCGATCCCATCACGTGGGAGCCCGCGCCTATGGGCACGCCGGGAGTTCTGCAGGTGCTCAGCCTGCTGCCGCTCAGCTATCCCGGGCATTCGGTGCTGACCGAAGACCTGGGAATTATTCACGGCATCGACGATGCCGCGGGCGGGCGCTACGGAAAGTATTTTTCCGTGCTGGGAAGGATTCCGAAGGCGGAATTGCGGGGCTGCAGCGACGTGCACGCCAGCCAGGTGAGCGGATGAAAGTGCAGCAACTGGTGCCGCGCGCCGAGGAAGTGGAGCTCGAGGAGATTCTCGCGGGATTGCGCGATGTTTCCGGCGGCACGCTCTCTCCGCTGGCGCCGGAAATCCTGGAATTTTGCGCGAATTTTTCACGCGGACTTTTTAAGGACGCCGAGGCCAAGCGCTTTCCCGAGTTGCAGGCGCTGGCGTTCTGGATGCGCAAGTCGGAACTCGAGCGCCTGAGGCAGGAATTCGACCGTTTGAAGACGCCGCGCACGCTGCCGGTGCCGCGCGGCCTGGTGTTTCACGTCCCTCCCGCCAACGTGGATACGATCTTCATGTATTCCTGGATCATGTCCGTCCTGGTAGGCAACCGCAACATCCTGCGCATTTCGCCGCGGGCCGCGCAACAGACCACGATTATTTGCCGCGTTTTTAACGAGTGCCTGGAAGCGGCCGGAGAGATCATGCGCCGGAACACGGTGATGATCCGCTACGGGCACGAGCAGGAAATTACCGCAGCGATTTCCGCCGTGGCCGATGTGCGCGTGATCTGGGGCGGAGACACTTCGGTGAACAGCATTCGCGCCGTGCGCATCCCTCCGCATTGCAAGGAGCTCGCGTTTCCCGACCGCTACTCGCTGTCGGTGATGCGCACCGCGAATTATCTGGCGCTGGACGAAACCAAGCGCAAGGACGTAGCCGCGCAATTTTATAACGACACCTACTGGTTCGATCAAATGGCGTGTTCCTCGCCGCGCCTGCTGGTCTGGTGCGGCGGGCAGGAGGAAAGCTCCAAGGCGAGCGCGGTTTTCCTGCGCGATTTGCACGAGGAAGTTCTCCGCCGGGGGTACGCGCTGGACGCTTCGGGCAGCATGAACAAATTCACGTTTTTGTCGCGGGCGATTCTGGACCAGCCGGTGGTTTCGGCCCTCCAGGTCGACAATCAATTGACGGTCGCGCAGCTGGAGAACATCCGGCATCTGGACCGCGATCATTGCGGCGGAGGATTCCTGTTCCAGCACTATGCCGAGGGGATCGAGGTTCTCGCGCAAGTCGTGGCGCGCAAGGACCAGACGCTCACCTACTTCGGTTTCGAGCCTTCGGAAATGGCCGCCTTCGCGCAGATGCTCAACGGCCGCGGGATCGACCGGATTGTGCCCATGGGCAAGGCCCTCACGTTCAACCGCTACTGGGACGGGTACGATTTGCTGGCGGAGATGATTCGCCACGTGTACGTGGAGTAGGGCCAGTAGGAATGTTCCGCGTCATCAACTTCAACTGAATTCTTCCGGATTTCTTGCCAAAGGTCCAGTCTATATATTTCATTTCTTGAAAAGATGAGGATAAGCCGCGCGGCGTGGGTCTTAGTAGCACAGCCACTCTTGGCTGTGTTGGTTTTGTATCGCCACAAGTGCGTTCCCGCCCTAATGACAAGTGCAAAACCCACACAGCCAAGAGTGGCTGTGCTACTAAGACCTGCGTCCCGTATTGAGTCAGACGGAGATGTACGGTGAGGAAATCCGAGCAGCAGGGGAAACCAAAAATTGCGCGGATTCGTGCGGGCGGGAAAATCAGCGTGGAAGCGGCCGGGGAGGGAATTCCAAAACAAAACCCGCAGAAAAGGCCGGGGCCGGGCTTTCCTGCGGGGAGCATCCGGAGAATTTCGCGCGCTATCTCTTCAGCTTTTTCACCGGCTTCGCGCCGTAGTGGCTGCCCGAGTAATATGAGCCGTATTCCGAAGTTTCGTCCGCCGTGTTCAGGACGACGCCAAGCATATGGGAGCCCTGGAATTCGCGGCAGGCCTTGCGAGCCATGTCCGACGGCGTGGAGCTTGCCCGCACAACCAGCAGGACTCCATCGCACAGTCCGCCCAGCACGGTGGCGTCGGCGACCGGCAGCACGGGCGAGGAGTCGATGATGATCCAGTCGAACTCCGGCTTGACGCGGTCCAGGAATTCCTTCATGCGGCCGCTGGAAATCAATTCCGAAGGATGCGTGACGTGAGTTCCCGCGGGCGTGAAATAAAGCCCTTCTTCATGTCCCTTCTGGATCACCTCGAATTCCGAGGCGTCGCCCTGCAGATAATCCGCAAGACCCGGATTGGAAGGAGCGCCCAATAGTGTGTGCACGCGCGGTGCGCGCAAATCCGCGTCGATGAGCAGCACGCGGCAGCCCTGCTGTCGAACCAGGGCATGAGCCAGGTTTGTCGCGACTACCGTCTTGCCTTCGGCCGGAACGGCGCTGGAAATCAGCACGGTCTGCAGCGGCTGGTTTTCGCGGATGCGCGAGAGGCGCGAGCGCAGCGTGCGGAATTGCTCGGTTCCGGGATAGAAGGGGTCCGAGTTGGCGAACACCAGAAAAGTGGGATCGGGTTTCCAGTTGGGCTGGGCGCACCGGGCCAGAAGACCTTCGCCGCGCGCAGGCTCCGGAAGGGTTTCGACCGCGGCGGCCGTGACGGCGGCCGGCGGGGCAAGATTCGGACGCGCCGGCTCCGGCTGCTTCTCCGGTTTCGGCGCCTGGACCTCGGCCAGCTCTTCGGCCTTCTGTCCGTTTTGGCCGTTGTAGCCCGCTGTCTTTTCCTGCTCCGCTTTTTTCAGTGCTTCGTGGATCCTGCTCATGATTCCCTTTCCTTACAAGACGCAACCGGAATTATTTTGACGAGCTTCAAGCCCTGACAGCCGCTCTCGGGTTTTGAGGAACCACCATCGACGGACCAACGCCCTTCTTGCCCTGGTTTTTGGTAATTACCGGGATCATCGCAAGAACAGGCAAGTGCAGAGCCGCTTCGACGTCGCGTTCCGACCGCATCGACGTATCCTGCATTTCCAGCAGGAAAGTGAGGCCGAGACCCAGCGCCAGACCCGCGGCAAAGCCTCCGCCGGCAAAGATCGGAACTTTCGGGAAAGAGGGCTGGTTTGGCAAATTGGCAGGATCGAGGACTTGGAATTGTTCGCCCTCCTGGCTTTGTTCCAGGTTCATGGCCATGGCCGATTGGTCGCGCTTTTTCAGCAAATCGTTGTAGGAATCGAGCGCCGACTGATGGTCGCGGGTGACCAGCTTGTACTCCTGCTCGACTGCCGGACTGGCCTGAACGCGCGCCTGGTAGAGCTTGATCTGCGCCTGAATGTCGTTCTGCTGCTGCGTGCGCTCCTTGATGATCTGATCGTACTGATGGATTTGGGCGCGCAACTGCTGGATCTGAGCCGGTTCGGAAACGGGCCTGGCGGTTCTATCCACACCCGCGTTCTTTTGCTGCTGGTTCTCTTCGGCGATCTTCTGGCGCATCACCGCGATGTCGTTCTTGGCCTTGATCACGTCCGGATGATCGTTGGTATATTTCGATTGCAGGGTCGTCAAATTGGCTTCGAGCGCGGCCAGTTGCTGTGCGAGCGTTTCCGGATTTTGCCCGGTTTGCGTGGCCTGCCAGGCCGCGATTTGTTGCGCGAGTTGGGATTCGGCAAAGCTCTTATCCTGCTGCGCGCGGCTTAGCGCTTGCGTCGAGGCTTCCAGCTGCGTGGTCTGCCCGTTCAACAGGTTCAGGTTCGTCTGCTCCTGATCGGGCAAGGAACCCTGGTATTTGCGCTGAAACGCCGCGAGCCTGGCTTCCTGCTCGTCGAGCCTGGCTTTCGATTCCTCGAGTTGCTTTCCAAGGAATTCGTTGGTCTGGATCGTCTGGCCCTGGCGGCTCTGAACGTTTTCCTCCAGGAACATGTTGGTGATCCGCGCGCAAATCGCCTGGGCCAGATGCGGATCGTTGAACACGACGCTGATGTAGAAACCCGGAAGGTTCTGGGCGCGGGTCTCGGCCATGGGCTGCACCGGCGTAATGGTGATCGCCGATCGCAACCTCTCGACCAGGACGTCCATCGGAACCTGATCGATGTCCTTGGCGTACAGACCGAACTGCTGGATGACGGGTTCCAGGCGGGACCTGCTCAGAATCTGCTGCTGCATCGCCGCCAATCGCTGATTGCTGTTGTCGGAAACGACCGGCGTGACCAACGTCGGAGAAACCGTGGGCGCCTGGACCAGCACCAGGGTCTGGGACGTGAACCGCTTTGGCACCACGTGCGAGGCGGAGTATCCAGCCACACCGCCGGCCACGGCAAGCAAAGCGATCAGATACCATCGCCGCCGGAGAATGGAGATCACGTCACTCGGTTTTATGTCCTGATGTAGCATTGCTTGCTCACCTTCTTCGCGCAGGCTCTTCTATCGGGCGGGTTGCACGCTTCACTTACAGCGTTCAGTGCAAAAGTACAGCCCGCACCCGTTTGGAGCCCGCACCCGCGCTATGGCGGGTCTGAATTCCTCACCGCCGCTTTACAATTGAGGCCCAAGTTCCGGCCGCCAAAGAACCTGACAGACACTGCGGCTATTCCATTACGCAGGGGTCAGGAGCAATTCAGCGACCAAGTCCGGAAGAATCAATAATCATTATGTTTTCATACAGTTACAATTATTTCAAAGGCAATTTCCCTGCAATTGCCGTCTACCTGGTCAAAACGATTTCCTCTTCATGGAATAACTTTGCCCTGGCATTCATTTGTAACCTTATGAAAATAGGCTTGTTAGAAAGAGACGCTCCCGACCGGAGCCACGCCGGTCACCGCGCCTGCCGGACCGGTTCTTCCTGATAGGTGGGCTTCCCTGTGATGGTGTAGCCAACGCGCAGACCTTCCAGGCTGGCGAACGCAATTCGCGCGCGTTCCTTGCCCGGCCCTTCGATCTCCATGCGGCCGTCTCTCTGGACAAGTTTCATCCGGCTGCGGTCCCTCCACCAGCGGTTGACGTCCCGGGGCAGGGCCAGCCAGACATTTCGTTCCTGCTCCAGGCTTGCCAGATAGGCCAGCAGCTGGGAATAAACACCGCGGGCCTTTCGCTCGATGACGTAGTCGGGATGAACGTTGAAACTCGCCAGGCCATAGCCGTCCAGGATTCGCGCGATCTGGCGTTTCCAGACTTCGATCGAATAATCCTGCAGGATGTGAAACAGGGAATAATCCTGGATGGTGGTGAGGGGAATTTCGAGCATGTTGCCGATGAAATACGGCATGACCGTGCAGCATCCGCCGGGCTGCGGGTCCAGATGGCCCACGTTTGGGACCGACATGTCGTAGGCGAAGTTCAGGTCGCTGTACCAGTCCGTATTCCGGTAGAGCACGCCCGAGCGAAAACCTTCGGCGCGATATTCCGCGGCTATTTCATTGATTTTTGCGGCGCGCGAAAGGAAAAGTTCGCGATTGGAATACAGGTGGCCGTCATGATTCCAGTCGTGCACGTTGACTTCAAAGCCGCGGTTGCGGAACGCGTCCAGTTCCTGTGGCTGCGCGTGATAGCGGCCTTCGGGGATTACCTGGAAGGATGACTTGATTCCGCAGGAATCGTTCAAGTCCATCAGCGCGGGGCAGAAATCCAGGCCGGTCCGCGTTTCGATATCGTGCGTCATGATGGCGCAGCCGGATTTTCCCTCCGGCCAGAACCAGATGAACGGAATTCTTTCCGCTTTTTGATTTCCGACGGCCAGGGCCATGAGCTGGTCGAAGACGCTGTCCACGGAACGATCCACGGGCCACTTCGGAAACGGCTTATTCGCCCATCCCTTGAGCGACGCGCGCTGCAGGTGCTTGCGAACTGCAACCGGAAGCAGGGGCCGCACCATGTAGTAAGCTTTGCGCACAAAGCCGCCGGTCGATGGTCCACGGCCCGGAGGCAGGGTTTCGGCGACGTAGCGCTCGCGCCGCAGATTTTCGACGACGGAATCCGGGTCGAATGCGATGGTGCACGAGCCGCCTTCGACCCGCACGTCGGGACGCGCGTCGTACAGCTCGGCGTCGGCTGACGGCGAGCTGAAACCCGTGCCCACGTGGCCGTAACAAATCGCCTCGGCCCCGAACCGGAAGAAGCCGGGCGGTGTGTGGCCGTTGCCGATGACCGTGAAATCCGCGTGCTCTTCGGCGCAGCGGAAATGTTCAAGAAATGATTTGGAAATGGTCATGATCGAAAGGTGTTACCCGACGTGCCGGTAAAGCAGTTTTCCCGCCAGGGTCAGGCAGGCATCGGGAAGTTTTTCGCACGCGCGTTCGGCCAGTTTCATTTTCCAGCCCTTGCCTTGCGGCGCTTCCACTGGCGCGGCGTAGGGATAGCGATAGTAATGCAGGTTTGTGCGCGTGGTGCCCCAGTTGCCCTTGAAATTCACAAGGCCCTCGTTTTCAATTTCCGAACGGCCGAAATCGAATTCCTCCAGGCCTTGCTTCTTGGCGTCCTGCATGGCGTCCCAGAATAGATACGGCGTTCCTCCCATGCTGCTGTAGGCGCCGTCCGAGCAGCCGTATTTGTAGACCATGGTTTTCTTGTGCGCCACCGTAAAGATGGCGGCGACCGGAACCTCGCCTTTGTACGCGACGCGAATGGCGGCGCTATCGCCCAGGCATTCGAGGACATTGCGGAACCAGGCGATGGGCTGCGGCGGGATGCCGTGACGCCGGCGCGTGATCAGCATCAGGCGGAAAAAGTCGTCGAGCAGCTTCGCGCCGCGCCCGGTTTCGATTTTCAGTTCTTCTTTCTTTGCGCGCGTGATTTTTCGCTGGATATGGTTTTTATGAAAGCACTGCAGCAGGGCTTCGGCCGGGGGGCGCAGGTCCAGCATATGGATGCAGCAGGAGTGGTCGACCGCCGCGTGCACCGACGTTTCCGTCGCAGCATCGAAAGGGACCAGAGGCCGGAGTTCCGCGTACTTGTATTTTCCGGAGCGGACCTGCCCCTCGAGATAATTCAGGAAAATATGCAGCGCGGCGGGATCGTCCACCAGCGGCTGGCAATGATCCGAGAAGGGAAGCGAGACCAGGCGATTTCCGGTCAGCCAGCTGGAAACCTTGCACATCACCAATCCATTTTCGAGCGGCTCGCCGTCCGCTGCCGTCGTCAGGACCACCGGCTCGTAGTTGTAGGTGCGGCGCAACGCCTCGAGCCAGCCTTGTGTGTGAAAGACGCTCGACGCGGGATGGGTTTCCACCAGGCGGCTCCAGCGCGGATCGCGCAGCGGGTCGATCTGGTGTACTGCCATAGTTGTCCGCTTGTGGGCCGTTGATTCCATAACCTCTTGGGTGGCGGGAGCCATGTTTTTGTGTCCTCAGCGGGACGATGAAATTCCGGCCACGACCGGCGCGGATTTTGCCGGATCATTCGCTTCCGAGTTGCGCGCCGAATCGGAAGAGTCCACGAACAGATTCAGGACGCGCGATTTCACTTCCGGCATTTGCCGGGCGAGGCGCTCGCGAATCGCGGCCCGGGCGTCCAGGGAATTTTCGATGAATTTCAACATTTCCCGCTCATCCAGCTTGCGGGCGTCGGCCACGATCGAATCGACTCCGATGGCGGCCATCACGCCGGTGAACTTGTCGCTATAGGCCACGCACACCGCCGGAATGCATTGCGAAACCGCGGCGATGCATGCGTGCATGCGCGCGCCGATCAGCAGATCGCACTTACCGATCACATATTTGATTTCGTGCTGGTTGTAATCGCCGCGCAATAGTGCCAGCCGGCCCGGGTACTTGTCTTTCAATTCTTCGTAGAGTTGCTCGCAGGCGGCCGTATCGGTTTCGCCGTCGTGGCCGAAGACGTGAGGAACGAGTAGGACGGTGGCGCCTTTTTCGATCAGGAGCGTAACGGCGTCGCGGCTGAACTGGTGGTAGTCGCGCGCGCAGGCCGAACATATTGTCGCGCGTGTAGCCGCCCATGAAGAGAAGCCCGCTGACATTCAGGCCCACCAGAGGTCCGGCGTGTTCGTCCAGCGACGCAAGTCCAGCCAGGTCGACGCGTGCCGGAGCCACGGGCTGCAGGATGAATCCGACGTCGTAGCAGAACTCGAATTTGGACGGCGCGAAGCCGGGACCGACCAGAGTCTTGATTTCCTCGAGACCCTGGAGATCGCGCGAATACACGTGGTCCGCGCCCTTCAGGATGAATCGCGTCAGCGATTTCGCGAGACCGCCGCGGAACGGGCCGTAGGTTTGCGGCAACAGCACCAGTTTTTTTCCGAGCAGGAGGACGAGAATTTGCGGCAGGGAAACATAGAAGTACCGCTCCATGCCATAGATGTCGCTGAAGCTGTCCCCGCCGGCGATCGAAGCGAACAGATCGATAGCGTCGATTTCCGCGAGGCACGCATTTTTGGAGAGCACCCAGTTCCGGAACGCTTTGGAAGGGACGATTTTCACCAGCAGGGCGAGCAGCGTCAGCAGCGCGATGTTGTTGGGCAAGAAGAGGCGCTTGGAGAAGCGCATGGGAATGACGGGAACGCGCACCTGCTCGCCATCCAGGGTCAGCGTTTGGACCGTGCGGCTATTGGCGAAGTGCAGAAAATGGATGTCCGCGCCCTGATACGCGTGCACGAAGCAGCGGACGGCGCCCGCGGCGAGCGCGCACACGCCCATATTGGTGGAATCGAGCGTCGCGCCCAGGATCGCGATATTTAATTTTTTATCGTCCTGCATGGAATTTTTCCGAGTGAATGCTCCGAGAGTCGAACTTGCAAGGGTGCCAGGGGCTAAAGCCCTGTTTTCCGCGTATCTATTTGTCGCGGCTGAAGCCGCGACCCACAAGACTGACTTGTGACGTGGTTGTCAGACATCCAGCAGTATGAAACCCGCGCGGTGCGCAGCCTTCAGTCCTTCGCCCCGACGAAAATAAATTCCTCGGCGATCAGTCCATCGCCCAGGTTGGCCATTTTCTTTCGCAGCGGCCGGCGCTTTTCGGAGATCACCGGAACATCCTGGCGCACGGCAAGCCCGGCGTCCTTGAACCATCCGCGAATCTTGCGGCGGGACGTCTGGTGAACTCCCGCGCTGGCGAAACTTCCCTGATTCAGCGTGGTCGCTTCGCGCTGGATCCGCTTCTTCCACACACCCAGTTCCGAAAGGTTGGGAACGGTGACCACGATAGCGCCGCCCGGAGCCAGGAGCCCTGAAAGACGTTTCAAAAGTTCTTCCGGCTTGGCGAAGCGGTGCAGCGAGTCCGTGGCCAGAATGCAGTCGAAGCGCTCGTTCGAGACCTTCGCCAGCGCGCTTTCCAGATTTCCGTAAACAGTTTCTACGCCGCGGGCTTCGGCGCACGCCCCGATCACGGAATCGACCGGGAGCGCGGTGACATGAACGCCTCGCTTCGCCAGCGCCGCTTCCATCGCGCCCCAGCCGCAGCCGAAGGAAAGCAGGCGCTTCGCGTTGCCGGGAATCGCGTCCAGAATGTCCTGCCGCGCGGGCTCATAGTAGCTCTTGGACCATTTGGATTGTCCGACGCGCGTTTCGGTGTTGAACAGAACATCGGGCGAACGCTTTCCCGCTCCGATCTCCTGCAGCGCGCGCAGTTGCGTGAACATTTCCGAATCGCGCAGGCCGAGCTTGCCGACATATTTGTTGGGCAGGTGCGGGAGGACGAAATCCTCAAACCGCGAAATGTTAATGAGCTTCCGGAAACCGCATTGCGTATAGGGATCGGTGGCCGCCGAAACCAGAAGATCGTATTTTTCCTGGTGCGGCTGGACCAGGAATCCGCCGGAGGCGATGGCGCGCTTGAGCTGCGCGCGCGTGAGGATATAGCAGGCCGAATGCTCGTTGGAGAAAAACGCGAACGTCTGGCCGCCGCGGGAAACGACCGATGCGGGATCCCAGTGAAAGTGGTAGTGGACGGTGGAGAAATGCGTTTCGCCTTCGGCGCCGCGCTCGGAGCGCATGAATCCGGCGATTTCGTTGTCGCGCAGGATTTCGGTGGCTTTCAGGAACGCATCGATATTGTTTTCGGTGATCAGCGTGTCGTCCTCGGAATAGATGAACAGGTCGTAGTCGTCCGCGTGGTCGGCCATCATTTGTTTATGGGGAAATGGGAAGGACCAGGGATCTCCGGACGGAGGCCGAACGATGATCTCGACTTTCTCGCCCAGGTTTTTGGATACGTTGGTGAGCAGGACGGGATGCAAGTCGAACGGCATGGATGAGTATTCCTCAAGCAGGCGCTGCATGTAGGAGTCGTTCTTGGTGCCGAAATTCGCGAGGATCACCAGAATTTTCAGGCGGTCCGATCCCACCGCCACGCCCGCTCCGCGCGCGGCGTTCGATTGTTTCGATTCCGTGGTTGAGTGTGTTTTCATAAAAATGAGGGCCACCCGGCCAACGCCATGAAGTTTTGTGTTGAGTCCTTCAGTCCGAATTCGTCAAACCGCCAGGGGTCAAAGCCCCTGTTTTTTGGTTCCCTGAATGTCGCGGCTGAAGCCGCGACCCACAAAGCCTTTATCCGAATATTACTTGCAGGCCTGATTCCTAAACCTTGACGGCAATTTCTTCGCGTTTTGTTTCGGTTCGCGCGGCCGGGGCTTGGACCACTTCAGGTTCCTTCAAGGCCATGAATTCCCGATAAATCACGAAGAGGCTGGGGATGCCCACGGCGAAGGCGAAGGCCAGTGCGACCGGAGTGCGGTATCCGGCAAACCGCGTGGCGGGCATGAGCCGCACGATGAACGCGGCGGCCAGCGCGCCCAGCATCATTTGCTTGTTGCGGGGCGTCCATACCAGAGGGACTTCGCGGCGGATAGTGATCCAGACCGCGGCGTAGTAGACAAAGTAGCTGGCCAGAAATCCCACGCCCAGCCCGGGCAGCCCCAGCCAGCGGACGGCAAGCCAGGTCGCGACGATCGTGGCCACGCCGCCAATCGATTCCATCAGGAAGTAGACCGAACTCTTGCACCGCGCCAGGACGGCGAACGACATCGTCCAGCTGGAAAACTTGAACAAGTCGCCGATCAGCTGCCACTCCAGAATTTCCACCGTGGGCGTGAACTTGTTGGAATAAACCAGGGGAATAAAC
This sequence comes from Terriglobia bacterium, assembly GCA_963779275.1. Classification (GTDB taxonomy): domain Bacteria; phylum Acidobacteriota; class Terriglobia; order Acidiferrales; family UBA7541; genus Palsa-360. The sequence continues at coordinate 212,006 of CAVZXL010000005.1, read as the reverse complement.
ACGGGCAGCAGCGCCAGCATCCCCAAAATCATGGGAACGCCGAGGAGCATGACCAGGCGGTGCTGTTCGTTGATGAGCTTGACCAGCTCCTTGGGCTTGTCGGCGACCGCGGAAAGGCGCGGATAATAATCCTGCCCCATCGCGGTTACCAGGAATCCCAGATAGCCCACGGAAATCGCGGTGGCCGCTTTGTAGTAACCAACGCTTTCCGGATTCAGCAAGTGCACCACGACCATCGGAAGCGCGAGCTGCACGCCGGCTCCGACCAGGGAGCTGGCCGTGAACGGAGCGCCGAAGCGGAGAAGTTCCCAGGCGGATTTGACCGACTCGGCGCGCATGGGTGTCGCCTTCACCGCGCCAAGTTCCCGGTAAATGAAATATCGTGATACGGCGTAGCTCAGCACGGCTCCGGCAATGATCGCGGGAACGACGCCGCGCGTTTGCCAGAGGATGACGGCGCAAATGAGGATCAGCGAAGCAAACAGCGTGTTGATGACGCCGTATTTCGCGAGCGAAGTGACGCGATGATAGGCGTTGAGAATTCCGATCTGAATGTTTCCCGCAATGGTGAACAGCAGCGCGAGGCCCATGGCCACGATCGTCCAGCCATGGTCCGGCGTGCCGAGCGCCCAGCGGCTGATCGCGACGCGGAAGATCGTCAGCCCCGCCATGGCGACGATGCCCACTCCGCCAAACAAAACCCACGCGCCGCCCCTCAGATTGGCGATGGCCTGTTCGTCGTTGCGCTTGGCCGCGGCCGCGCCCAGGCGCACCAGGCCCGTGGCCATGCCCAGCCCTGCGATCAACGTGGTCAGGCCCACGAAGCTTTGCAGCAGGCCGTAATACCCGTACCCGGAGGGCTGCAGATAGAGGGCGAGGACCTTCGCCGACACCATCCCCAGGATGATGCTGATGATGGAACTGCCGCTGAGTATGGCGGTCGCGCGGAATATCGACTTCATGCCCTGAACTCCTCGATGGCCCGGATGACGGCTGCGGCCTGCGATTCGGAGAGGTGCGGACCGATCGGCAGGCTCAAAACTTCTTCGTGAATGCGCTCGGAAATCGGCAGGCTGCCCGGCCGCATGGCCATGTCTTTATAGGCATTCTGCAGGTGCGGAGGGATGGGGTAATGGATCAGCGCGCCGATGCCCGATTTTTCCAGGTGCTGGCGCAGCGCGTCGCGGCGATTCGACCGCACGACGAATAAATGATGCACCGGTTCGGCCCACTCCGGCACGTATGGAAGGACCAGGCCGGAATGCTTGAGCCCTTCGTGATATTGCGCGGCGATGGCGCGCCGGCGCGCGTTCCAGTTGTCCAGGCGCCGGAGTTTCACGCGGAGAATCGCGGCCTGAATTTCATCGAGGCGGCTGTTGACGCCTTTGACTTCGTTCAGGTACTTGATGCGCGATCCGTAATTTCGCAGCACGCGAACGCGGTCGGCCAGGTCGTCGCTGTTGGTGGTTACCGCGCCGCCATCGCCCAGCGCGCCAAGATTTTTTCCCGGATAAAAACTCCACCCGGCGATGTTTCCGAGTCCTCCGGTGCGCTTTCCCTTGTAGCGCGCGCCGTGGGCCTGCGCGGCGTCTTCCAGGATCCACAAATCGTGCTTCGCCGCGATTTCCTTGATCCGGCCGATGTCCGCCGGCTGCCCGTAGAGATGGACGGGGAGAATTCCCTTGGTGTGTTTGGTGATGGCCTGCTCGATTTTTTCCGGATCGATATTGTAGGTGCGCTCGTCCGGCTCGACGGGTACGGGGCGCGCGCCGACGTAGCTGACCGCGAGCCACGTGGCGATGTACGTGTTGCTCGGGACGATTACCTCGTCTCCGGCGCGAACGCCGAGGGCTTTCAGCGACAGGATCAGAGCTTCGAGCCCGTTGCCTACGCCGATGCAATGCTTCGCTCCGGCATACTCGGCGAACTCGCGCTCGAAGGCTTCGAGTTCCTTGCCCAGCAGGTAGTAGCCGCTGTCGAGGACGCGGGCGATGGCCGAGTCGATCTCCTCGCGGAGTTCGCGCGTGGCCGCCTGCAAATCCAGAAACGGAACGTTACTTTTGACTTCGGAAGGCTTTGAGGAAGGCCTTGTAACTTCGGTAGTAGTCCGATTCGTCATATTCCTCCGAGGCTAAAACCACGCAAATCGATCCCGAGGAAAAATCCTCGAGTTCGCGCCAGACCATGCGCGGGATGTACAGCCCGTAGTGCGGGCGGTTCAAAAAGAATTTGCGGCGCTTGCGGCCGTCGTCGATGACGACGGTGAAACTTCCGGAAGCGGCAATCACGAACTGCTCGAGTTTCTTGTGCGCGTGGCCGCCGCGCATGGCTCCGGCGGGGACGTCGTACAGGTAGTACACGCGCTTCACGGCGAAGGGAATGTGGCGGTTGCCTTCGATGAAGGTGAGGTTGCCCCGTTGATCGGTGATCTTGGGCAGGTTGAGGATACGAGGAATTTTCCGCATTATGGCCGCACCCGATTCGGCGAAGTACCGCGCGCGCTTTCAGCCCGCAAATTGTGAAGAATCCGCATCATCCTATTTTGAGGCACTGGCCTTCCTCGCGATCAGAAGTCTTGCGCATTGCTGTTTGAGAGTTATTAGCCGGGACGGGGCTTGCCGGAAACTAGGTGGTTTCCGGAGACACGACACTTTTCAGCTCGGGATCCGGGGCGTTTCCCACCGGACCGCCGGCATTGCTGGCTGCGGCGTTTCCGTGGTCCCGGCTCGAAATCCGCAGCTGTAACCGCTTCAGGTAGACTTTCAGCCAGTCGGGCAAAAGGCAGGCCGGCAGGAGTCGCGGTTTGGAGCCGAAAGTGTCGCGCCAGATCTTCATTCGGGTCTTCAACGGGAAAAAGCCCACTGAATTGCGCATGACGTAGGAAACATCGGTGGCCAGGCCCGAGATCGAGAAGACCTCACTGAGCTGTGTCTCGAGTTCGCCAACTTCCCGCGAGACGCGCGCTCCCGGCACGAATTCGCACCGCGCGGCTTCGGCGGACCGCAGGTACAGTTCTTCAAGGAACTCGTTCCACCCGCCCTTGGCGTGATACGCGATCAGGCTTTCGCGGGTCGAACGTCCTAGATCCTTTCGCAGGCCGGGATTTTCGATGAGCCGGTCGATCTGCCGCGCATATTCGCCGGCATTGGAGCCGCGCAGGATCAGTTTGGATAGCGCCAGATCGTCTCCGCACAAGATTTCCGCGCGGGCGGAATAGCTGACGATGGGAGCCGCGTGGCATCCCGCTTCGAGGACGGCGGTCAGGGAACTGAAGGGAAACGAATCCAGGTAAATATCGGCGGCCTGGTAAAAGAGCGCGGTATCGGCGCGGCGTCCGAGGACCTTCAATTGTCCCCCGGCGCGCCGGCTGGCCGAGGCCCACACGCCGGTGTCGCTGGGGCCAATCGCCAGGAGCTGTGCCTTGGGATGGCGTTGCAGAATGGGCAGCAGGACATCGGTGAAATGCTGGCCTTCGGGAGCGTTGTACTTGTAGGCGCCGGCGATGGTCAGCAGGACGATGGCGTCCTGGGCGATTCCCAATTGCCTCTTGGCCTCGCTGCGCTCCAGAAGTTCGGGTTTCACTTCGAGAGGAATCGGGAGCATGGATATCCGGGAAGGCGCAATTCCCCGGCGAGTTTCGGAAAGCTTACGGCCCGAGTCCCTCATTTCGGCGACCTGATCGGCGATATTCGTGCCGAGCCAGAAAACGTGGTCGTTGTGGTTCAGGAATGAAAGCGGAGGCCGCTGCTCTCCGCGCGCAAATGCCAACAGCGGCACCACATCGTACGGATGAATGTGCAGGGCCACGTGATCGAAATCCGCCCCGAGATTTCGCAGCGCTTGCGCCCGGGAAATCAATCCGCCGGGGCCGCGGTCGAGAAAATAGACTTTTCCGCCGCTGGCTTCCGCCGCCCGGATCAGCGGGGCGGGGACCTCCAGCACACGCTGGCTGGTCAAGGCCACCGAATGGGAACGTCCCGCATCCGCTTCGATCCATCGCCAGGTCAAGCGGGTATGCCCTCCAAGGCCGTGCACTTCCGTGAGCACGTGCAGGACATCCTTCAGGGGCGCCGCCGGCGCACGGGGCGCGGTCGATGGCGACGGACCCGGGGAGGACCCGATCTTGTCCAAGAGGTCCTCGAGTTCCGAGCTGGCGAACAAGCCGGTCGGGTGCAGCCAGGCGTAGTAGCCGGCGGCCAGAATGTATGCCGCGCTCGATTCGCGATCGCCGGCAAGCAAACATTCCCGGGCACGGGCGCTGAGCCTTTGAAACTCCGCGAAGTACTGCTCGATGGCCCGGCTGGCGTCCGCGTTTTTTTCGCTGGTCAACTGCGCAACTTCCACGATTCGATCTCCCCTGCAAATTTGCACGCGTGCGTGATGCACGGCGGGCTCCCCGGGAGCGGCCTGAAATGCAGAGCGGCCCCGGGTTTGCAGTCTCGCAAATTCCACTTGTTATTTGGTTGTGATTCGAGCGCCCGATGGAGGCGAATATTCACAAGCCGGGAGGCGAGCCTTGGCGATTGCCTGGCTCGCCGCGCGACGTATCGTCCTTCAGTCCCGCGTTGCGTAAGCTTCGGACGGGACCAGTGCCGCGGCCTGAGGCGGTTGCGGAGCGAAAGTCCGGCTTGCCCGGAATGTCATCGAACCGCCCTCAAACGCGCTTACTGAATCGAGACCACGTGAACGCCCTGGGGAACCGGAGGCAAAGAGGACGATGTCCCGGTCATTTGAATCGCGCCTCTATCCAGAATGCCGCTGGCCCCACGCGTGGTTCCAAACATGTCCACATTGTAGGGAAAGGCCAACTGCACACCCGCCTGGGTATCGGCGGTGAGCTCGAATCCCGCAGCCGTGCCGGCCGTCGGATTGACAAACGGATTGGTGCTACTACTGTAACTGTGCGATCCGTTGTCATTTGTGCCGTTCGATATTTGATAATAGGCGTTGTAATCGTAGGTTCCCACTCCGGCCTGTCCGGCGTTGCAATTGGGGCCGAAGTTGGCCCAGATGTTGTTGTAGATCGTTGCGGAGACAAATTCATTGGCGTTGATGGTATAGGCTTGCCCGTTGCAGTTCTGATTCCCGGAGAGATTCAGGCCAATCATAGTGTTGTTGTAGATCTTGAGAAGCCCGGTTTTGCAGCACCCCTGGGTTTCGTCAAAGATTCCCACAATGCCATCGTCGTAGCCAACCCGGCCATCGCCCTGAACCTGGGCGTTCCATGCGGCATCCCAATAGAAAATGTTGCCGTAGATCTCCCAATCGACGATCGGCGCGCCATTGCCTCCGGCAGCGAGTGAGATCGCGGCGCTGGATTGCATGTCTTGCCACATGTTATAGCGAAGGATCATGGTCCCGAACGTGGACTGGATGCCCTGGCAGTGATTTGCGGTGGTAGGACCGAAATTGTTATAGCTGATCCAACTGTATTCGACGGTGATGGTGTCGCCCAGATTATCGTTGAACGAAAGAGTGTCGCAACCTGTGTTGTGGATATGGGAATGTCCAATGTAAGTGGAGTTGCAGGGGCCGGGGATACAATAAATCCCCTCGTCGTGCACCCCATCCTGGTGGACGTTCGAGCCTTGGACATCGATGTAATCCATGGTGATGTTGGTCACCTGGCTGCCATTCCCGAGAACCAGTGCACCGCTGCCATCCGATGTGCCTGGATGGCTGATCTTGATGAGGTGGCAGGAGGGGTTGTCGGTCGGATAGGTGCATCCTGGGACTGCCTGCCCATTCAGCTTCCAATAGCTTGTGCCGATGGTCGAGCCACCCAGCACCGCCTGCCCTTGGAAGGAATCGCTCCATCCGGTGGCCGTGCCGTGATCTCCCGATCCGCCAACGGCGCCGCGAATCTCAATAACCGTACTACCGCTTGTGCCCGCGGATAGAGTCACGCCGGCATAGCTTCCGGAAGATATGTAATAAACATCGCCGCGAGTCCAGTTCACCGAACTGAGCGAAGTCCAGGCGTTGGTCCAGTCCGTGCCGTTGTTCGCGCCGGTGGCACCCGCGCGGATATAGTGGTTGGCTGCGAATGCGTTCGTTCCGGCAAGCACGATCAGCAGCAACAATAGAATTCTCTTTATCATTCTCGCTACCTGTTTTCCTTTGCGTTGAATGGGTGCGTCATTTCGCTCTTTTCTTATCCCATGCCCACGTTGAGAGCGTCTACTGCACCAAAGGACAGGCTGCGGCCAGTATTTCGGTGCAGGGACACACCCCAAAGCCCGTAAAGCGCCAGGACGCACATACGCTCCCGGCTCGCTTAACGCAACGCTTCGGCAAAACGCCTTTCCACGCCGATAGTTTCGATTTCGGGCTCCAGCTCCGCCAAACCTTCCTTCTCGACCAGGCTCGGGTAGATCATGGCCATGGCCACCACGATCCAGGCCATGTAGGTTTGCTGGCCCCAGCTCAGGATGTCCACGTTGGTCATCTGAAAAACAAAAGCGCAAATATTCACTAGCAGAACGACGCACGGAAGATTTGCCGGCTTCGGCAGCTTCAGGGAATATCGCAGCGCCTTGAACCCCGCGATCAGGTACACGGTGATGGCCAGAAGGAACCCGACGTATCCGGTCTCAATCATCAGCGCGGCCACCGAACTGTCGCAGCTCTTGAACGTGACGACCGAGCCCAGAAAGACCATTTGCCATCCCAAGAAGTAGAACGATTCCGGACCGTAACCCCAAAGCGCGCGCCAAAAATCATGATTCAGGTGCATGAAAGCTAGATCATAGAGCGCGTATCTCCACTGATAGGATGCGCCTTGAATCGAATCGGAGCTCATAGTCAGGCTGGCAAGATTCGAGATAGTCAGCCAGATTCCCGGCCTGGCGATCAATATAATCACGCCGAGCACGGCAATCCCCATGACGTAGCGCCGCATCTGCCTTCCTCCGCTGAGGAGAACAACGGTCATGGAAAGGGCCGCTGCCATCCAGGGCCCGCGGCTGGTGGTCTTATACAGGTTTAAGAACATCAGAAATGTCGCGGACCAAAGAAACACCTTCTCTTTTACCGTCTGGGAGACGGTGATCAGGTACAGAGCCATGGGGATGGCCATGGCCAGGGACGCTCCGTACAGAATGGGATGCCCAAACGTTGTTTGCACCCTTTCTCCGCGGTCGCCCGCCGTCCCCACCAGGTCCGCGAAACGGTGATAGACCTGCGGGAACATGCTCATCACGCTCCAGTTGGCATACACTTCCAGGACGCCGAATACGGAGAGAACCACCATGGCGGCCACAAACCCGTACATGATTTTGCGAACCGTTTCGGTCCGGGTGATGCTTTTGGCGAAGATGTAGTAGATCACGAAGAAATCGAAAAACTCCGACAGGACCGCCTTGATGCTGGTCACGAACACGATGGAATTTGCCGAGGCGACCAGCATCCAGGTCATCAGGCAAAAAATCGTGATCTTTAATGGCAACTTTCTTTTTTCCTGGACCTCCCTGGAAAACAGATAGAGCACGCTGGCCAGGACCACGATGAGGCGCTGGGTGGTCAGGTCGAAAAATCCCGTCGTGATCTGTGATTCGTAGGGGAACAGCATCAGCAGAAACGCGATCAACGGCAGCGTGCGCTCCAGGCCCTTGCGATAACCGCTGCCAAGTATCAGCAGGATGACGATGGCATCGATGGTAAGAACAAGTGTCATGGGAAAGTTTCCTTACGGACTTGCTTAAGCGCTGGGCTCCGGTTTCGGCCGCGATCTCTTGCGCATGAATTTCGCGATTCCCGCGAGTATGGCGGCCAGCAGCAGGAACGGGAGGGCCTTCTCGAAATAGAGTTCGTAGGCGTCCAGTCCGTGCTTGTAGTAGAACGCGGTGAATTTGCGCCCGGCGGACCAGGTGGACAAAGTGGTATCGCGAAACTCGGCCACGCGCCGCACGACCAGGACGTAGAGGCTTGTTTTGGAAATGTCGATCGCGGCGAGATTCAAGTCGTTCTTGTACTCGATCAAAATGTGGCGGCTGCCCATCGCGGGCACGGTGACCTGAAACGCGATCTCGTCCTGCTTGCGTTCAAACGTTTGCGGTTTTCCGTCGACGGTGAACGCAGCGATCTCCGGCTGAAAATTTTCCTGTTTTGTTACCCAATAGGTGGTTTCGCGCGGCGAGGGATTGTTCAGAACCAGATCGCCGGAGAAGGCCCGCACATCCACGCCGCCATCGTCGCGAAGCCTCTGAACGTACAGATGCTCGACGACACACTTCATTCCGCACCAATGGATGTCCGGCTCCATGAGGTTGGTTTCGTCGGCAAAACGGTTGAAGGTTCCGATGCCATCGTCAAACAGCTTTTCATGGCCGTAGAACAGCGCCGGGTTATCGAGAAACAATTGAATCGCGACAATCGCACGGGGTAGCGTGATCTCCGCCGAGTAGCGCAGCAGGGTCGGGAAGTTCGAGTAGCGCAGCGTCACCGGCCGCAGATAAAACAGGAAATCGTCGTCCGGGGCGGACGAGCCCAGCGGCACGTCCTCGGAATTCGCGGTGGCCAGGTAATTGTATTTCTTCATGGCCGCGAACGTATCGTTCGGGGCGATGGCGTGCGGGAAGATCATCACGCGGTCGTAGGGAATTCCGGTCAGTTGCGAGAATTTCTCCATGCGCGCGATGCCCTGCTGCAGGTTGGCCACTTGATTGGCCAGCGGTGCGATGGTGTAGGCGTCGAATTCGCGGTGGTCGTGATTGTTGCCGTGCACGGAAATCGAATAGCGGTCGGGATGCTCGCGGAACAGGGCCACGATGTCCGCCTTGTTGCGGTTGTAATTGAGCGGGATGAAGGCGATCGTAGTGTGGAAATTGTGTTTTTCCATTTCGACGAGCAGCGCGTGGTAGTTGATGTGCCCGTACGGTTCGGTGAGAATCGAGTCGTCGAGCGTCAAATTCGCGTAGTGCTGCGGATTGTGCCAGCCCTTGTCGCCGGCGGCGTAGCGCACGAACATCATTTCCGGAGCGACCTCGGAGAAAATGTCCGGCAAATGGCGGCGCGAAAGTTTTGCGAGCGGTCCGGAGGGATTCAGGGCCGCAAGGAAGAAGAGGTCGCCGGTTTGAAGCGGAAGGCGGACAAACACCGGCGCGCTCTTTCCGCCCAGATCGGCGGAGAGCACCGCCTGCGCGGCGCTTGCCTGCGGCGCCTCGAAATCGCAGGACGCTTGGGCGACGGCCGGCAGCGCGATTCCCGAAAGCTGCCGGGTGATGTCCGTTCTCGGGCCCACCAGGTAGGAAGCGCTGGAAACGCCGGCCGGAAAGGCGCTGCAGGCGGAAAACGGCTGGCCGGGAATTGTACTGAATTGGCTGAAGTCCGTCGCCGGAGTGATCCCAAAAATCAAGATGGGAATGCTCTGTGCGCCATTGCGCCGCGCGGCCAAGAGCAGTTGCTTCATGGAAACGGATTCGAGGGTAGTGGGCGTGGCCACGACGCCCAGCGTTTCGCTGCTCTGCACCGCTTTCAGCGCCGAAGCCGAATCACCGGCGGTCTTTAACAGGACAGAGTCGAGCTTCACGCCGTAAAACTGCGCCGCAACGTCCCAATGCTGCTGGCCGGCGGCGGCGTCCTTATCCGTCTGCAGGTACACCAGGTCTCCGGCGGCGCACACGCGGGCAACGCTCAGCAGAAAGAGAACTGCGAGCGCAGGGAACACCCTGCGCGACGTCAGCATCCGCTTGGAAAGCTTCTTCATGAGATTCTCGTTTACCGGGCCACTGGCACGGCGCCGGATGCGGTCCACTGCTCGGCGCCCATCGCGTCGCCGTCGATGAACATGCGGTGCCACAATTCCAGAACCACCAAGGAAAATATTTCCTTGGAGCGGTTCACGCCGTTCGCGTTTTCCTTCAGGATCGCTTCGACGGCCTCGCGCTGGAAGTAGCCGCGCTCCACCGTCCGCGTGTCAGTGAGAACGTCGCGAACGTAATCGCGCATCTCGCCCCGGATCCAGGTTTCGTAGGGGACCGGGAAGCCGGTCTTCTTGCGGTTCAGGATTTTTTCCGGGACCCGGTTTTCCAAAGCCTTCTTCAGTACGTACTTCGTGGTCAGGCCGTGCAGCTTGGAGGACCGCGGAAGCGACGCGGCGAATTCCAGGACGCGGTGATCGAGCAGCGGAACGCGCAGCTCGAGCGAATTGGCCATGGTGATCTTGTCGGCCTTGATCAGCAGATCGTCGGGCAGCCAGGTTTTGGTGTCGAGAAACAGCATGCGGTCGAGCACGTCCATGCCGGAAAGTTGCGCGGCGTACTGGCGGGCGAGCGTTTTCGGGGCGCGGCCGTTCGCGGGCAGGCTGGCTCGGAATCCCGCGGTGTAAAGTTGCCCCTTCATCTGATTGAAGGATTCGTTCGGGCCGGAAGTACGGCTGAAATAGTAGTCGTCGAACGGCTGGCTCATCAGCGGCGCGTATTTGTTCAGCCGCGAGAAGCCCGGAACGTGGCCCAGGGCCGCGGCGGCCATCCCGGAAGCCCCGGCGGCGGGGCCGAGCGCGCGCTTCATTTTTTCAAGCCAATAAATGTTCCGGTAATTCTGGTACCCGGCAAAGGCTTCGTCGCCGCCCTCGCCCGAGAGCAGCACGGTGACGTGTTCGCGCGCCAGTTTCGTGATGTAGTAGAGCGCGATGGCCGGAGGCTCGCAGACCGGCTCTTCCATGTGCCAGACGTAGCGCGGCAGGCAGTCCTCGAAGTCGCGGGCCGCGATGGTCATTTCAAAGTGCCGCGCGCCGTAACGGTCGGCGGCCAGCTGCGCGTAGGGCCGCTCGTCGGCGAACTGCTCGCCCTCAAAGCCGATGGTGAACGTGCTGATCTGTTTTCCGGTCTGCTCGGTGGCAAAGCTCAGCATGGCCGTGGAATCGACGCCGCCGCTGAGCAGCACGCCGACCGGCACGTCCGCGATCATGTGGCCGCGCACGGTTTCCGACAGCAGTTCGACCAGTTCGCGCTCGTAGTCTCGCTCGGTTCCGGTGGTTCGCTTGGAGGCAAAGGAGAGATCCCAGTACTGCTCGATGCGGACCTTGCCGTCCTTCACCATCATGTAATGCCCGGGCAAAAGCTTGGAGATTCCTTTGAATAATGTCTCCGCGCCCGGAACATAGAGATAGGTGAGAAACGTGTCGAGTTGCGCGGGATCCATTTCCGCGCGCACCGAAGGATCCCGCAGAATCGCCTTGATTTCCGAGGAAAACAGCAGGGCGTTCGGGGTCACCGCATAGTAGAGCGGCTTGATGCCCACGCGGTCGCGCGCGATCAGGAGAGTTTTTTTCTTGTTGTCCCAGATGGCGAAGCTGAACATGCCCCAAAGTTTTTCGATGGCCGCTTCGCCCAGTTCCTCGTACAGGTGGACGATGACTTCGGTGTCGGTGGCCGTGCGGAAGGTGTGCCCCTTGTCGATCAGGAAGGAACGCAATTCCTTGTAATTATAAATTTCGCCGTTGAAAATGATCCACACCGAGCTGTCTTCGTTGCAGATCGGCTGTTTTCCAGTGCTCAGGTCGATGATGTTCAGCCGCAGGTGGCCCAGGCCGACGTTCGAGGCAAAGTAGGTGCCATCCTCGTCCGGGCCGCGATGCCGGATGACGGACATCATCTCCCGGATCAGGGCCGGCGGAACCGGCTGGCTGGCGTCGAAATTCAGTTTTCCGCAGATGCCGCACATAAAACTAGATTTCTCCTGTACGGTGCTGGCGCACCGGGCCGAGACGTTTTACCCACTTCTCAAAACCGAAACTCCAGTTCAGAATTCGCCGCCACTTGCGCGCTGCGAACCGGATATATTCCCTCTCGCGCTTTGGCAGCGGCGTGACGAACCCCACGCCCAGCACGATCAGGCGCAGAATCGCGGCGGCGGCCATGGCGCTGCGATAGCCCTGCGCGTAGAGAGGCCCGCGCGTCTTGCGCAGAAATTTGCAGACGGCCTCGCGCGTGGCGATGTCCCCGAAGCCGGTGTCAGATTTTTTCTTCGAGCTGCCGCCGCCGTGGTGCACGATTTCGGCGCCCGGGTCGTACCCGACCAGAAACCCGGCGCGGCGCGTCTGGTAGCAGAGATCGATGTCCTCGCCATACATGAAATATTCGGTGGTGAACTGCCCGATGCGGTCGAACACTTTGCGCAGGATCATGATGTTGGCGCCGCACAGCGCCTCGACCTCGGCCGGCGTGGCCGGAGATTTCTCAAACAGCGGCCGCATGCCCCACATGCGCAGGCGCGGGAACGCCATCTTGATTTCTTCCACATCCAGAAGCTGGTTCAGGATGGTCGGAATCGGCTGGATGCAGCTGGTTTGCAGCGTCTTGTCCGTGTTCAGCAATTTGCAGCCAAGGGCCCCGAACGCGGGCGAGGACATGAGCGTGGCGTACATCCGGTCGATGGCCGCGCCGACCAGTTCGGTGTCGGGATTCAGGAACAGCAGGACCCGGCCGGTGCTCTGCACGGCGCCCAAGTTGTTGGCGTGGGCAAAGCCGAGATTTTCCTGGTTGGCGATCAGGCGAATGTCGAGCGTTTCCAGGACTTTCAGGGAATCGTCGGTGGACGCGTTATCGACCACGATGATTTCGTATTCGATCGTGTGCGTATTGGCGCGGATGCTGGCGACGCACTCGCGCGTGTAATTCGCGCTGTTCCAGTTCACGATGATGATCGAAAGGTCCATGGCGTTTGCGGCGATGATTTCGGAAACTCCGCTATTTCCAGATTGATTCCCGGAACGTCAAACGGCGCAGCTGCTGGCTGCGCACGTAGCGGATCAGTTCGGGGTCCTGCACGGTCCTGATCTTGTTCCAGTAGCCGTAGAGGTAGCCGTACGCCAGGCCCAGAGCGGCCACCAGGCGGGGCTTCTGCGGCACGCGCTTCACGCATTTGAGCAGCATGAACAGCGGATGGTAGCCGGTGATGTAATTCGCGCGGCCGTTCTTCACATAATCTTTCCAGGCGCCGTCGTTTGAGCCGGTGGCCCGGCGCTGCAGCACGGGAATTTGCGAGAAGCTGCGCGTGTGCCAGCCGAGCATGTTGGCTTTCACTTCGTCGAGAGTGTCCCAACCGGGCGCGGGCAATAAACCGCCAAGGCCTTCCCAGCAATCCCGGCGATAAATTTTCGTGGCGCCGCGCACGTGAAACGCCGGATTGGATTCGATCTCGCGCCTGCCGTTCGCCAGGTTGTAGACCGTGCCGCCGCCCACGCCGAGCTTGGGATCGGCGGAAAATTCCGCCAGGCACCGCTCGAAATAGTCCGGTTCGAGGACCAGGTCCGCGTCCAGCTTGACGATGAAGTCCCAATCGGTGACGCCGAGCGCACGGTAGCCGTCCAGGACGGCTTCGACCACGCCGCCGCCGGGATGGCGAAAGCCGCGGTCCTTGCGATGAACGATCGTGAGCCAGGGAATTTCCTGCGCGAAGCGGTCGAGGATCGCGCCGGTGTCGTCGGTCGAGCCATCGTCGACAATCACCCAGGCGGCCGGGCGCACCGTCTGCTGCAGGACGCTGTGAATGGTCTGCTCGATTTCGGACCCTTCGTTGCGCGCCGGCGTGATGACCACGTACCGGCCGGCCTTGCCGTCGAGCGCGATGGAGGATCCGCTCTGCACGCTAGCGAGACTCAATGGGTTGCCCCTGTTCCTGCCAGAATTTTTTGGTCATTTTGAACAGGTATTGCGGTTTGTGCAGCCAGTCGTAGCCGCCCTCGAGTTTTGCTTCGAGGAAGCGAAGATCGTCGAACGAATTGACCGGAAGGCGCGGCATGAAGAACCAGTCGTCGTCGGGCCGCGCGGTACCAATGATGGTGCAGACGCCGTTTTCATAGCCGTGCGTTTGCAGCAGTTCGCGCAAGTGCGAAGTGAATTTCTTGTCGTCCTCGGGAAACGCGTACGGGTAGGCGAAGGATTGAATCGCTTCGCCCAGTTCGTCCTCGATGGTTTCCTTCGATTGCCGGACTTCGTATTCCACTTGATTGGGGCTCAGCTTGTAGAGTTCCGGGTGGTTCACGGTGTGCGAGCCGATCTGGATTCCGCGGGCGTGAATCTCGCGCACTTCGGCCCAGGTCATGTATTCCTTGCCGTCGAGGCGAACGGTCTCGTTCGCGGTGAGTCCCGAAACGATGAACAATGTCGCCTTGAAATTGTATTCGGCGAGGATCGGAAACGCGTGGGTGTAGAAATCGCGGAACCCGTCGTCAAACGTGATGACCACGCGTTTTTCGCTGTTGCGCCCGGTCATCATGGCTTCGAGCGCTTCGTTCAGGTTCACGGTGGTGTAGCCGTTTTCGTGCAGGAACTTCATGTGCGCGGCGAAGCGTTCCTGGCTGGTATTGGTCTCGAAATATGGGTGCCGCCCGGGCACCTCCGATTGCATTCCGTGATACATCAGAATCGGAACGCGCGGAGCGCGCTGCCGGCGCAGCATGTGCGAAAACGGGTGAACCAGGCCGATGCTGATGGCGCGATCCAGTCGAAAGCTGGTCATGGTGCTCATCGTTCTCTTCTAGCTCTTCTAGGGCTCATCTAGGGGAAATTTTATGAACCGGTTGCGCGCTGCGGGAACTTTCTCGCGCCCGCTGCCGGCTTGCGGGGGTCCGGCTCCGTCCGGGCGGCTTCCGCCGGGCGATGCAGCCTGTCCACCAGGGCCAGGTAATCGAGCTTTCGCACCGTCCAGGTGTTTTGCTCGATGTACTGGCTCGCGCCGGCCACCAGTTGCGCGCGCAATTCCGGATCGCTCCAGAGTTCGAGCATAGCCTCGCCCAGGTCCGCTTCGTTTTCGGATTCAAAGAAACGCACGCGCGTATCGTCGTGATAGTACGTGTCGATTTTCGTGTTGGAGACGATCAGCGGAACTCCCAGGGACATAAATTCCATGATCTTGGTGCTGGCCGCTTCGTTTCCGAAACCGGAACTGGCGCGTTTCGGAACCACGGCCAGGTCGCTGGCGGCCATGATTTCGGCGATGGCCTCGGTTGGCAGCGCGTCGTGAAACAGGATGCGGTCGGACATGCCCAGGTCTTTTGCCAGCTGGATCAGCGCCGGCTTGGTCGAGCCTTCGCCATAGATGTGATACTCGGCGCCGGGCATTTCGCCGGCCACGCGCGCGAACGCGCCGATGGCCACGTCCAGGCCCTGGTGATGGTTGAGCGAGCCGGGATACAGGATGATGAATTTTCCGTCCGCCGGGCGCTTTGCGCGCGGCGCAAAAATTTGCGGGTCGGGATAGTTGATCACCACCGAGCATTTCCCGGCGGCCACCGAACGCGACACCAGGCGGTCGTACCAGAGGTGATTGGCGATGATCACGTGATCGGAAAACGCGATGGAAAGTTTCTCGATCCACACCAGGTTCTTGAACAGGAGCGAATCCTTCGTCGCTCCGAATTTGCTGGCATAAAACTCCGGCAGGATGTCGTGAATGTCGAGGATCACGCGCGCGCCGAGCAGTTTCGGGACGAGGGCGGCGAACACCAGGAAATCCGGCACCGAATGCACGTGAATCACGTCGTAGCGTTTGGAAAACTGGTTTTTCGTGAGCAGCAGTGCGGACGCGAACAGGAACCGCAGAATCCGGAACAGGTACATCATCTGCGAGGTTTCGTTTACCTTGCGCTCCTGGATGCGGTGGACGTTTACGCCCTGCAGGACTTCGAATCGCGGGTCGCCTTGCTTGCGCAGCGCCAGCACGTCCACCAGGTCGCCGCGCCCGGCCAGGGCGGTGGCGTACTGAATGACGCGCGTGTCACCCTCGTAGAACGAGTAGGTGACCATGCACACTCTCATCGTTGCTCTCCGCGGCATGATGTGTAGGTTTTCATTGCGATTGTTGGAGGTGGTGCAGTTGTAGGGACACGGCATGCCGTGTCCCTACACGTGCAAAATCGCTGGATTACCGCTTGGCTCCGGGATGCTCCCGAGGGCTGCGCCAGGAACTGCGAGACGCATTCGGCGACAAGCTTCTGCTGTTCCATGGTGAGGCCGGGGAACATCGGCAGGGAAAGAGTTTCCGCGGCGATTTTTTCCGAGACCGGGAAGTCGCCCGGCTTGTAGCCGAGGGCTTTGTACGGCGTCTGCAGGTGCACCGGGATGGGATAATGAATGCCCACGCCGATGCCCGCGCGGTTGAATTGTTCCATCATTTTTTCGCGTTCCGGCGTCAGGATCGCGTAGATGTGGTAGATCGATTTGGCCCAGCTGGGCTGGTTGGGCAGGGTGATGGCGCCGGCCATGGGCGCGAGCAGTTCATTGTAATGGGCGGCGGCGGCGCGGCGCTTGCGGTTCCATTCGGCCAGGTGAGGCAGCTTGACGCGCAGAATGGCAGCTTGAATCGAGTCGAGGCGTCCGTTGTAGCCTTCCATGTCGTGGTAATACTTTTTCGACTGGCCGTGATCGCGCAGCATGCGCACATGCTTGGCGATGGCTTCGTCGTTGGTGGTGGTGGCGCCGCCTTCTCCGCACGCCCCCAGATTTTTTCCGGGATAGAAGCTGAACGCGGCCGCGTGGCCCATCGATCCGGCCTTCATCCAGCGGTCCCGCTTCTTCGAGAAATACTCGGCGCCATGCGCCTGGCAGGCGTCTTCGACCACGATCAGGTTGTGCTTCGCGGCCAGGTCCAGAATGGCGTCCATGTCGGCCATCTGGCCGTAGAGGTGGACGGGAACCACGGCGGTCACGGGCCGGCGCAGCGCCTTGTGGATCAGCTTGCCGCCCTCGACCACGCACTGCTTCTCGATGAATTCCTTCAGCTTCGCCGGGTCCATCGTGTAGGTCTTGGGGTCGACGTCGACGAATACGGCGCGCGCGCCCGATTGCGTGACCGCTTCGGTGGTGGCGATGAACGTCATGGGAACGGTGACGACCACGTCGCCTTCCTTGACGCCCGCGGCCATCAACGCGAAACGCAGCGCGTCGGTGCCGCTGCTGACGGCGATGGAATAGCGCGTCTCGCAGAATTCCGCGAACTCCTTCTCGAGCCCTTCCACGGCCGGGCCGCCGATAAAGCCGGCGGTGCGCAGCGCGGAGCGGAATGCGGCGACGAGCTCTTCTTCGAGCTCGACGTGGGGAGTCACCAGATCCAGAAAAGGAATTTTTGAGCTAGCGGTCATTTTGCCACCTTCGTTTCCATTGAGATTGAACGCAAAACTTTTGCAGGGTTCCCGGCCACGATCGTGTTGGCGGGAACGTCGCGGGTCACCACGCTGCCCGCGCCGACGATAGCGTTTTCGCCCACGGTGACGCTGGACAGGATGGTCGCGCCCGAGCCGATCGAGGCGCCCCGCTTAATCAGGGTCTTGTCCACTTTCCAGTCCGCTTCGGTTTGCAATTCGCCTTCCGGGGTTGTGGAGCGCGGGTACACGTCGTTGATGAACGTGACGCCGTGCCCGATGAACACGTTGTCCTCGATGTGCACGCCTTCGCAGATGAACGTGTGGCTGGAGATCTTGCAGCGGCGCCCCACGCTGGCGTTCTTCTGAATTTCGACGAATGCGCCGATCTTGGTTTCATCGCCGACTTCGCATCCGTACAGGTTGATGAACTTCGAGAGTTTGACGCCTTTTCCGAGTTTTACGTCGGGGGCAATCGAGCAGAATTCGTTCACAGTGTGATCAACTCTCCTCTCTTTTGAATGGAGTGCTCGGCGGCTTCCAGCATGCGCACCACGCGCAGGCCGGCATGGCCGTCGTTGAAGGGTTTTTGCCGGGTCATGATGCAATCGGCGAAATAATCCAGCTCCACGCGCAGCGCCTCAAGCTGTTCGATCTGCGGCGCCCACATGTCGCCGGTGCGGTAGCTGACCAGCACGTCGTGCAGGCCTTCGCCGGTCTTGAACTGCACGCCCTTGTCGTACACGCGGACTTTTTCATCGGCCACCAGGTCGTTCCAGACCACCATTTTCTTCTGGCCGCCGATCAGCGTGGTGCGGATCTTCACGGGCGATAGCCAGTTGACGTTGATGTGCGCGATCACGCTGTTGGGGAAATAAATGGTCATGTAGGCCACGTCTTCCACGCCGTTCAGGTGCTTCTCGCCGGTTGCCACGATGGCCTCCGGGTCGCTCTTGATCAGGTGGTCCATGATGGAGAGGTCGTGCGGCGCCAGGTCCCAGATCACGCTCACGTCGTGCTGGAAAAGTCCCAGGTTGATGCGCAGCGAGTCGTAGTAATACAGGTCGCCCAGCGTGCCGCTCTCGACCAGTTCGCGGATCTTGCGCACCGCTCCGGTAAACAGGAACGTGTGGTCGACCATGATGGTCAGCTTCTTGCGCTCGGCCAGTTCGATCAGTTCTTCGGCCTGCGCCGAGCTGGACGTGAACGGCTTTTCGACAAACACGTGCTTGCCGTTTTCCAGCGCCCGCTTGGCCAGCGCGTAGTGCGTCCAGACCGGGGTAATCACGGCCACCGCGTCGATGGTCGGGGAAGTCAGAATATCGTCGGGATTCGTGCAGGTCTTGACGCCCGGGAAGGCTTTCCTGACCTTGGCCAGCGCCGCTTCGCTTTTGTCGCAGACCATTTCGACGCGCGTGGAATCCAAACCGTGCAGGTTGCGCACGATGTTCGGTCCCCAGTATCCGTACCCGATCACTCCTACGTTAATCATATGATTACCTCGATGGTGGATGGCGTTTGGTGGATCGTTTGCCCGGGTCCCGGCTTGGTATCCCGGCGCGGGAGCGTTTCGCTCGCACGCCGGATCCGGTTCCCAATCTGACTTCTCTGCGGAGGAGTGCGAAAGATGAACGCGACTAATTCAAATGGACTGCTGACTGCAGAACCCGCCGCTTGCCGGCGGCCTTTCTTGCGGCGCAAGTGTTTCCCGGCCGCTCCATCCCCTCAGAATGGAAGGCCGCACTCGGAAGACTTGGCGCTATTTCAGCCCCTGGTTGAGCAGCGCGTGGGCCGGTACAAATCCAACGCGGGCTGCCCGGGAGGGGCTAAGAGGCACGATTCGCGCTCGGTCGATCTCCAGGGAAACGGAGCGGCGCAGCAACGAAACCGAAACCACGATGCGGTGGGTTCCCTTGAAACTGATCAGGATTCCCTCGAGCCCGGAGAGCGCCTCATCCTGGATGCGGACGCGCTCGCCGATTTCCAGGTAGGGCCACGGCTGGACGGGCACATTCGATTGCACAATCGTTTGAACGGCGGCTAACTCGGAATCTTCCAGCGGAATGGGCAGGCGCCCGCGGCTGACCACGGAAATTACGCCGGGGGTAACCAGAATCGGCAGCCGGTCCTGGGGATCGAACCTGCAAAAAACGTATCCCGGAAACAATGGGAATTGCACGTCCTTCATGCGCCCGTTGCGGCGTACCCGGTTCATGTATTTGGGGAGGAAGGTCTCAAAACCCTTGCCCGCGAGCAAGGATTCGGTGGAACTCTCCCATCGGGTTCTCACCTGAAGGGCAAACCATTTATCCGGTTCGGTGTGGGTCGGCATTGGGCCTTTTTGCCTTCTCTTCGCTCTATTCGGAGCCGGAAAAGAGATCCTGATAGGCTACCGCCATTAACGCATCAGAAGTACGCAAGAGATACCGCAATCGGCATGCCAGTCTTGCTATCGAACACCCTGGAACTTGCACCCCAGTTGCCAGATTCAGGCCAATGAAAATAAAGCACTTGTATGTTGATTCCAGGGCCCTGTGCACAATCGGGATCAGTTGCCCTGGCCAATCTACGGAAATAGAAGAAAATCATTACCATCATGTGCCTACGGGTTGCCGTAACGGAATTCTGGTCTCAAATTTGGACATCTGGGCGGGAATTGGGGGTGGGCCGAATGGGGCTAGGAGTCCCGATTATGGTTTCCGGTCACCACAGGGCTTCTTGTAGGTCGGGAACCGAAAATGAAAGGATCTGAGTCGGAAACTTGCCGGGGGAATCAGGGACCATCGGCGGATGCCCGAAAGCGGAAATTGCCGATGCGCGGGCGCGTGTCCCTTGTCCGTCCTGCGGAAACCACATGCAAACAAGCTGCAGCCCAAAAAATGAATGACAATTGTTGCGCATATTCTGATGCAATTTTCCTGTTTTCTTGTGTTCCATTTTGCAAGAGTGCCTATCACCTTTTGTGCACACCCTCTAACCTAAAGATTTGCAGGCAATAAGCTTAGGGCCACTCTCCCCGGCGCAATGGCGCTTGAGTTGCCCTTACTTGTGCCGGGTATGGGGAGTTCTAAAAATTGAACGACCGATCTGCGCCTGTCGCCAGGAACTGATTTTTCTTGCGGCGGCGAGAGATGGTGGGCCTTCCGGCCATTTTTCGGGCGGCGGGGGGATTGTTCGGGCAGGTTGGAATCCAGGGGTTACAAGCGATTCCATTTTCTATTCCACGGAGACACAGATGAAACGGCTCTTGCAGCGGGTGTTCTTGCTCCTTCTAATTTCTTTTCTCTGGGTTTCCTCTTCGCGCGCTCAGGCCGATGTCGAGGGACAATGGACGACGCTGCCTTACCAGATGCCGATCAATCCGGTTCATTCGGTCTTGCTGAATAACGGAAAAGTGCTGATCGTCTCCGGCTCCGGATGGGTCGCGGGAAACAATAATTACCTTGCAGCGCATCTGGGATCCGAAAGCGGGCACGATCACTCAGCAAAACCTTACCTGGGACATGTTTTGCAGCGGAATTTCCGTGCTTCCCGACGGGCGTCCGTTCGTGGTTAGCGGGACGCTGCACTACGACCCGTTCGAGGGCCTGGTGAACACGGCTGTCTACAACCCGTCCACCGGGCAATTTACCAATATGCAGAATCTGGCGCATGGGCGCTGGTATCCGACGACGACCGTGCTTGGCGATGGCCGCGTCATGGCATTTTCCGGGCTGACCGAGACCGGAAAAACAAACTCCACCGTCGAAATCTACACCGTCGGTACGGGCTGGAGCGGTCAATTCGCCTCGCCGTTTACGCCGCCGCTGTACCCCTGGATGCATCTGCTGCCCAATGGGAACGTTTTTTTCTCGGGATCGAGTCCGATCTCCGCCATCTTCAATCCCACCACGGATACCTGGACCACCAACGTGGCCACCACGAATTACGGCGGCACGCGGACCTACGGCACTTCCGTGATGCTCCCTCTGACTCCGGCCAACGGATACAAACCGGTAGTCATGATCATGGGCGGAGCGAATCCCGCCACGGCAACCACCGAGCAGATCGATCTTTCGGCCAGCAAGCCGAAGTGGGTGTATGGGCCTTCGATGTCGCAAGCCCGCATTGAGATGAGTTCGGTCATCCTGCCTTCCGGACAAATCCTGGCCCTGGGCGGATCGGTGAACGACGAGGACAGCAGCACTGCCGGTCTGAATGCGGATTTGTACGATCCGGTCGACAATACGTTCAGTCCCGCTGGGACCAATGCTTATCCGCACCTGTACCACTCGGTGGCGCTGCTGCTGCCCGATGCCACGGTCATGATTACCGGAGGAAATCCTTCGCGGGGCACTTACGAATCGCACATGGAGGTTTATTCACCGGCCTATCTGTTCACCACGGATGGAAATGGCAATGCGATTCCCGCCACCCGGCCCACGATTTCCAGCCTCAGCACCAGCACGCTTCCCTACAACGGCGCATTTACGGTGAACACTCCGGACGCGGCAGACATCTCTTCCGTGGTCCTGGTCCGGCCCGGCGCGGATACGCACGCATTCAACTTCGACCAGCGCCTGGTGGGCCTCAAGTTCACCACAGGCAGCGGCGTGCTCCATCTGACCGGGCCGCCGAACAGCAATATCGCGCCTCCCGGCTATTACATGCTGTTCCTACTGAATTCATCAGGAGTTCCTTCGGTGGCAAGCTTCGTGCAGCTCCCGGTCACAAGCGGGCTCCAACCCCCCACGGGAACGATCACGAGTCCCGCCTCGAATGTGACTATCGGCGTCGGCCAATCCGTCACCTTCGCGGGAACCGGAACGGATCCGAATCCCAACGGTTCGATCACCGGCTATTCCTGGGTATTCCCGGGCGGAACTCCGGCCACGAGCAGCGTGCAAAATCCGGGCGCGGTGACTTTCTCGGCGGCCGGGACGGATGTCGCGTCACTCACCGTGACCGACAACAACGGCCTCAGCGATCCGAATCCGCCCACGCGAACCGTCACAGTGGTGCCCGGCTTTACGCTATCGGCCAGCCCCGCTTCCCAGACCGTTTCGGTAGGCAACGCCACTTCCTATATGGCGACTGTCACTCCCGGGACCGGGTTTACCGGGACTGTTAACTTTACAGTAAGCGGCTTGCCCAGTGGCGCCACTGGTTCGTTCAATCCAGCGTCGGTGACCGGATCTGGATCCGCCACCTTGAACGTATCCACCTTGGCGTCCACACCTACCGGCACCTACACCTTGACCATCAAAGGCACGGCCGGCACGCTGGTCCAGACCTCGACCGTAACACTGGTGGCCAATAACGCAATCGATTTTTCAATCGCCACGGCGCCCAGTTCGCAAAGCGTGACGCAGGGCGGCACCACGGGTTTCACGTCCACCATCACCAGCTTCGGCGGATTCAGCGGCACAGCCAACTTTAGTGTGAGCGGCTTGCCGGCGGGCGTCACGGGCGCCTTTAGCCCCCTCACCGTTACCGGTTCGGGCTCCACCAACCTGAACGTGACAGCCTCGGCCACGGCCACCACCGGCGCGTACACCATTACGATCACAGCCGTCAGCGGAAGCCTCTCGCACACATCAACCACCAATCTTTTGGTGCTGAGTTCCACTCCCGTGCTGACTTCGATCGCGGTGACTCCGGCAAGCCCCTCCGTCATCGCCGGAGGCACGCAGCAATTCATTGCCACGGGAACCTACAGCGATTCCAGCACGCAAAATCTCACCGGTTCGGTGACCTGGACTTCGTCGACTCCCACGGCATCCACGATCAACTCCGCGGGTCTAGCGACCGGTGTGGCCCCGGGGAGCACCACGATCAAGGCCGCTATGGGATCCGTTAGCGGGTCGGTAACATTGACCGTTACGGGAGCATTGACCGGATTGGTAGGCGAATGGCCGTTCGACGCGGGTTCGGGAACAACAGCAGTTGATTCCACCGGCAACGGCCACACGGCCACGCTGTTTAACGGCGTGACCTGGGTGCCAGGGAAGATTGGAAACGCGATCTCCGCCAACACCACAAACCAGTACGCCAGCACTGCTACGATCAATCTGAGCACAACCAGCGCGGTCACTGTCGCGGCGTGGGTCAACCGCACCTACACCAGCGGCGGCACTAACGGAAATACCCTCTGGGAATTCAGTACGAACTTCAACAATGTCAGCAACGCGTTTGCTTTCTTCCCGGACGAAGCGCCGGATTGCGGCGTGACGGCTATGGAAATCGGCATCGACGGCAACGCGGGATACAACATCAAGTGCTACACGCAGCCCACGTCGGGCGTGTGGCATCACCTGGCGGTTGTCTATGACATGAGCCAGGCGGCGGCGAACGAGGTGAATCTCTATATTGACGGCGTATTGCAGACGGCGCTGAAGCAGACGCTTAACAGCAACAATACGGGGACATTTGGCAGCTATCCGTTGTATCTGTTCTCGCGCGCCGGCACCACGTCGTTCTCCGGCGGGCAGATGGACGACCTGCAGCTGTATAACCGGGCCTTGTCCGCCACCGAAGTGAAACAGGTCTTCACCGGCGTTTCGCCGACGCCCGATTTCACGCTGGCATCGTTGCCCGCTTCGCAGACCGTGCCGCAAGGCGCCACCGCGACCTACACGGCTGTCGCAGCTGCCGCGAACGGATTCAGCGGAGCGGTAGCTTTCAGCGTCAGTGGATTGCCCGCCGGAGCCGCCGGCACGTTCAGCCCCGCATCTGTCACCGGATCGGGAACTTCGGCGCTGACGGTAACCACCTCGCCGACGACGCCGACAGGCACCTACCCGCTGACGATTACCGGCACGAGTGGAAGCCTGGTGCACACCACGTCGGCCACGCTGATCGTCAGCGCTCCCGCGGATTTCACGCTAAACTCCTCAATTAATTACGAAGCAGTAAATACGGGCAGCAGCATCACCAGCACGATTACGGTCGCCGCCCTCAACGGCTTCAGCGGCACCGTGGGCTTCAGCGTGACCGGCTTGCCCGCCGGCGCCACCGGCACATTCGTGCCTTCCTCGGTTATCGGGTCCGGCACCTCCACGTTGACCATCACGACGCTGTCCGCGACGCTGCTCGGTAACTATACAGTAACGGTCACGGCCACCAGCGGAAGCCTGGTTCACACCGCGGACATAACCCTGGAGGTGAATGCGCCGCCGGACTTTACGCTGACCGCTTCGCCGGCAACGCAGAGCGTGGCGCAAGGCTCCGGCACAACGTACACGCCAACGGTTGCAGCCCTGAATGGTTTCAGCGGAGCGGTTGCGCTGACCGTGAGCGGCTTGCCGGCGGGGGCCACGGCATCGTTCAATCCCGCCTCGATCGCGGGATCGGGAACCTCGACGCTTACGGTATCAACCGCGGCGACAACGCCAGGCGGATCGTTCACGCTGACCATCACCGGCACGAGTGGAACCCTGGTCCATACGACAACCACAACGTTGGTGGTAATTGCGGTACCCGACTTCACATTGTCTTCGTCTCCCGCTTCGCAATCCGTCATCCAGGGCGCCAGCACCTCGTACACGCAGACGGTTGCCGCCGTGAACGGATTCACTGGCGCGGTTGCCCTATCTGTTAGTGGATTGCCAACCGGCGCTACGGGAACGTTCAATCCCACATGTGTCACGGGAGCAGGAACCTCGACGCTCACAATCCAGACCGCGGCCACGACACCCACGGGACCCTTCACGCTGACGATCACGGGTACCAGCGGGACACTCACGCACAACGCCACCGCGAGCCTCACCGTGCTGAGTGCCAGCGGCCCAACCCTCATGTCGATCGCTGTGACTCCGGCGAATACATCCATTGCAGCCGGCGCTACGCAGCAATTCACCGCAACGGGAACGTACAGCGATTCCAGCACGCAAAATCTCACCAGCTCGGTTACCTGGTCGTCCTCGGCTGCCGCCACGGCCACCATCAGCGCTTCCGGTCTGGCTACCGGCGCGGGCGCGGGGAGCACTACGATCAAGGCCACCTCTGGAACTATCAGCGGCTCCACCACCTTGACGGTTACATCCACACTGTCCGGACTGGTCGGCCACTGGACGTTCGACGCCGGTTCCGGGACCACGGCAGTCGATTCTTCCGGCAGCGGCTACACGGCCACGCTGTTTAACGGCGTGACCTGGGTGCCAGGGAAGATTGGAAACGCGATCTCCGCCAACACCACAAACCAGTACGCCAGCACTGCTACGATCAATCTGAGCACAACCAGCGCGGTCACTGTCGCGGCGTGGGTCAACCGCACCTACACCAGCGGCGGCACCAACGGAAATACCCTCTGGGAATTCAGCACGAACTTCAACAATGTCAGCAACGCGTTTGCTTTCTTCCCGGACGAAGCGCCGGATTGCGGCGTGACGGCTATGGAAATCGGCATCGACGGCAACGCGGGATACAACATCAAGTGCTACACGCAGCCCACGTCGGGCGTGTGGCACCACCTGGCGGTTGTCTATGACATGAGCCAGGCGGCGGCGAACGAGGTGAACCTCTACATCGACGGTGTATTGCAGACGGCGCTGAAGCAGACGTTTAACAACAACAACACGGGGACGTTCGGCAATTATCCGTTGTATCTGTTCTCGCGCGCCGGCACCACGGGTCTTTTCCGGCGGCCAGATGGACGACCTGCAGCTTTACAGCCGGGCGTTGTCCGCCGCCGAAATTCAACAAATTTTTAGCGGCATCCGCCCTTCTCCCGACTTCACGCTGGCGTCCTCGCCGGCGTCGCAGAGCGTGACGCAGGGCGCAGGCACGACGTACACGCAGACGGTTGTGGCCGTGAACGGATTCAGCGGCGCTGTTGCCTTCACCGTCAGCGGATTGCCCACCGGCGCGACCGGAACCTTTAGTCCCACCTCGGTCACCGGATCGGGAACCTCGACGCTGACGGTCACCACGGCTGCGACTACGCCGCGGGAACGTACACGCTCACCATTACCGGCACCAGCGGAAGTCTGTACGCATACCGCCACCTCGACGCTGGTGGTGAATGCGGCGGCGACGCCGGACTTCACACTGTCCTCCTCGCCCGCATCGCAAACGGTGGTGCAAGGTTCCGGCACCACGTTTACTCCGTCGGTCACGGCCGTGAACGGATTCAGCGCAGCCGTTGGGTTTACCGTAAGCGGATTGCCGACCGGCGCGACCGGCACGTTCAATCCAACTTCGGTCACCGGATCGGGAACCTCGACTCTCTCGGTTACGACTGCGGCGACGACGCCCGTCGGGTCCTACACCTTGACGATCAAGGGCACCAGCGGAACCCTGACTCATACCACGACCGCAACGCTCGTCGTCAACGGGCCGCCCAACTTTACGCTGACATCTTCTCCCGCGTCACAGAGCGTAGCGCAAGGCGGCAGCACCACCTACACCCCGACCGTTACCGCCAATGGAGGATTCACCGGAGTAGTCGGATTTACGGTGAGCGGGCTGCCGACTCAGGCGCGACCGGGACTTTCAGTCCCACTTCCGTCACCGGATCGGGAACCTCGACGCTCACGGTGAAGACAGCGTCCACGACTCCCACCGGTACCTACACCTTGACGATCACGGGCACCAGCGGAAGCCTGGTTCACACGGCAACCGCGACGCTCGTGGTAAGTGGGCCGGTTGTCGCCCCCAGCGTGGACGGGAGTTTTGTCACCGTCTCGGCGTGCGACTCGCCGGCGAACAGCTGTCCCGCGTATGTCGCCGGGACCGTGCCGACCGGCGATGCCATTTTGGTGATTGCTTCCTGGGGAGGCACGTCAACCACGGCAACGGTCAGCGACGGGGTCAACACGTACACCTCCATCGCCGGCCCGATGAATGCCGGGGTAGGAGCAAATCGCGGACAAGTGTGGATTGCCAAGAACAGCGGGCCAGGCGTGACCCAGGCGACCGTATCGCTTAATGCGGGCTCTGCCCCCGAGGAAATGCTCACCTGGGTTGTGCCACTGAAAGGAATCGATCCCACATCTCCGATCGATGCGAACATCACGCATTTCGCGACTGGAAACGGCACGAGCATGACCACCGGAACTTCCGGGGTTGCCAGCGCTTTCGCCAATGAAATGATCTGGGGCGTCTTCCTGGAAGATAATTTCTCAACGCTGTACGCTCCCGGTTCCGGATTCACAAGCATCTCGGGGCAGGAAGCTGCTTCCTTGCTCGAATTCAAAAATGTGACCCAGACCGGAACGCAGGCGGCCACGGGAACAAACGGCGACGGGACAAACAACTGGATCGGCCTGGTGTTCGGATTGAAGGTGGCGGGGCAATAAACCCCGCCTGCGCTTTGTCCGCGGCTGTGAAGCCGGGCGGTGGCTTGGTTTACACCATACTCCCAGTGAGTACCACATCGGCTACCAGGACGTGAACCTGCACTCCCGCATCCCTTGTCGCCGGCGGTAGTATCGTATCGAAGGCAGCAGCGGCCATGACCTTATTCATAAGGCCGCGGCGATCGGAGAAGGACCAGGTTTGCCGTCAGGACAGGCGCCGCTACCCCATCCGTTCAGTCGACCCGAACGCCCCCAGGGCGTTTTGAATCTGCTGCCCCGAAGACGATGGTGAATCATATGTCCCTTTCCCGAAGAAAATTGCTGGGCAGGATTGGCGCCGCCGCTGTCGCGGGCGCTGGAATGAACGCGCTGGCCGGGTCCGCGCGTGGGGCGCAATCGATGGACATGCCCATGCCGCCGCATCGAGACAGCGGCATGATCTTCCTCAACCAGAATGAGAACGCCTACGGTCCCTCCGAGCAAGTGGTGCTGGCCATGCAGAAAAGCCTGGCCCGCGCGAACCGGTTTCCACGCAGCGCCTCGCAGGATCTTGCCGGCCAGATTGCGGCAATTCATAAGGTGAAACCCGAGCAGGTTGTGGTTGGCTGCGGCTCGACTGAAATTTTCAAATCCGCTGTGGACGCGTACCTGGGCCCGGGGAAATCGCTGATTCTTTCCTCACCCACGTTCGACGTGATCGGCACGTACGCGTCGGCTGCAGGGGCAAAAGTGGCCAGCGTTCCGCTCAGCCGCTTCTGGTCCAACGATCTGGACGCAATGCTCGGCCGGGTCGATTCGTCCACCGGGCTGATTTATATCTGCAATCCCAATAACCCAACGGCCATTCTCAATTCCCGGGGCGAGTTGGAAACGTTTATTGGCAAGCTGCCCGCAAACGTCCGCGTGATCATTGACGAGGCCTATCATCACTTCGCCGGGAATTCGTCGTCGTACGCTTCGTTCATCGATCGGCCGATGGACGACGAACGCGTGATCGTGACGCGCACATTTTCCAAGATTCATGCTCTGGCGGGCCTGCGCGTCGGGTACGCGGTGGCCGGCGCGCAAACCGCGCGGGCGCTCTGTTCGCACTCGTTCCAGGAAAATGTCAGCGTGGTCGCGGCCGAAGCGGCCACGGCGGCGCTGCTCGACACGCAAGGCGTGCAGGTCAACATTCAAAGAAACGCCGACAATCGCCAGGAGTTTCTGAATCAGGCGTATGCGCGGATGATGCGTCCGCTGGATTCCCACACCAATTTCGTCATGTTCAAGACCGTGCGCACGGCCGACGAATTGATCGACCACTTCAAGCAGAACAACATCCTGATCGGCCCGAAATATCCCTCCATGGAAAATTACATCCGCGTTTCGGTGGGCCTGCCTGATGAGATGAAGGAATTCTGGCGCGTGTGGGATTTGATGCCGTTTATTAACAAGATGGCGATGTAAGAGCTGTGGCCTCCCGCCGCAGCGGATGAGGATTTTCTTCTCGCGGCGCGAATTACAGGCTAACCGCCGGTAAGGCGAAGCGTGGGATGACGGCCTGCAAAACACGATTGCAACTGGGCGCGCCAGTCCTGCAGTTTAATCCCAAACGTACGCGCCAGGCGGTCGTTGGATAGAACCGAATACGCCGGCCGCTTCGCGGGAGTGGGATAATCCGCGGCCGTGATCGGAACTACCGTGCGGGTGATCAGCGACTGCGCGTTGGTCGCTATGGCGAGCCAAGGATCCGCGGCGCTACCGGCGGCCTCTTCCAGAATGGCTTTCGCAAATTCGTACCAATTCGTCTGGCCGCCGGCGGTCAGGTGATAGGTTCCGCTGACGGCGGAAAACGCGAGCGCATTTTCCTTCGGCGCATAAATTCGCGACAACGCTTCCGCCGTACCCAGCGCGATGTCCTGGCTTGCGGTAGGCGCGCCGATCTGGTCGCGGACGATTTTCAATTCCTCCCGCTGCGTGGCCAGGCGCAAAATTGTACGCAGGAAATTTTTTCCTTCTCTTCCGTAGACCCAGGCGGTTCGAAAAATCAGGTGCGTTGCGCCGGAATTCCGGACGGCTTCTTCCCCGGCGAGTTTCGTGCGTCCGTACGCGTTGATGGGATTGGTCGGATCGGTTTCCAGATACGGCGAAGTTTTTGACCCGTCGAAAACGTAATCGGTGGAGTAGTGCACCATCGCAGCGCCGATTATTTTCGCTTCTTCGGCCATCAACCCTGGCGCATCGGCATTCACTGCGCGCGCGATCGCTTCCTCGGATTCGGCTTGGTCCACGGCCGTGTAAGCCGCTGCGTTGACGATGAGCTGCGGGCGGACGCCGCGAATCGCCCCGCGGATTTCTTCCGGCTTGGTCAGGTCCATCTCCGCGTGGCTCAGCGCAACGACCTCGCCCAGCGGCTTGAGGGACGAAATCAGCTCGCGCCCCAGCTGCCCGTTCTTTCCGGTAAGCAAAATCTTGAGCGTCATTTCCGTGGATATTGTGGCAGAAATTCGGGGGGCACGGCGGAAAGACCAGGATGCTTTGCGTCTTTTTCGGAAACCAGCGGATCGCCGACGGGCCAGGAGATGCCCAGGGCGGGATCGTTCCACAGGATTCCGTGTTCGTCGCGGGCATTGTAGAAATCGCTGCACTTGTACAGGAATTGCACCCGATCGGTGAGCGCCAGAAATCCGTGCGCGAATCCGGCGGGAATATAGAGCTGATTCTGCAATTCCGCGGAAAGGATCACGGCGGTCCACTTCCCGAAATTGGGCGACCCGGCGCGGATATCGACGGCGACGTCCCAGGCCTGGCCCTCGATCACCCGGCACAGCTTGGCCTGCGCGTGCGGCCACTGGTAGTGGAGCCCGCGCAAGGTGCCCTTGCTGGAGGACGAGTGATTATCCTGGACGAACGTGTCGGTCACGCCCAGCGTGGAGAATTTTCCCTGATGGTAGGTCTCCAGGAAAAAGCCGCGGGGATCGCGGAGAATGTTCGGGCGGATTTCCCAGACTTCGGGGAGCGATGTGTCCAGTCGCTGCAAAGAGAAAATGGCCTCGGCGGATCGGCCATCGGGTTCGCCAATCGCGCAACAACGATAATGCGTTCAGACTACCAGATTTTTTGCGGCGGCAGCGATTCGTGTCGTGCTACGTTGCCATCCGGGCAAATTCCCAGCTTGGATTTCTCGCCAATCAACCTTGCCTGAACGCAAGTCCTGAGGAAATCCGATGAGTATGGTAGCAGCCGGGGCACGGCATTGCCGTGCCCCTACGACGAATGAGAAAGGCGGACTAGATGGCCTGCAGCGAGCGATCCCGGTTTTCGTAATATTTAGCGTAGTAGGTACGGTAATCGCCGCCGTGTACGCCGGCCAGCCACGCCGAATTGTTCTTGTACCAGGCGATGGTCTGGAGCAGGCCCTGTTCCAGGGGAATGGACGGCGTCCAGCCCAGGTCTTTTTCCATTTTCTCGCAGCGTAGGGCGTAGCGCCGGTCGTGGCCGGGGCGGTCTTTTACGTAGGACAAGAGCGACTCGGGCTTGCCCATCAAGCGGAGCACGTGCTTGACGATGGAGAGATTCTCCTCGATGTCGATTCCGCCGATGTTGTAGACCTGGCCTTCGCGCCCGCGCTCCAGGACCGCGAGAACGCCCCGGCAGTTATCTTCCACGTGCAGCCAGTCGCGCTGCTGCTTTCCATCGCCGTAGATCGGCAGGGCCTTGTTGTCCATGGCGTTGGTGATGACCAGCGGAAGAAATTTTTCCGGGAACTGGTACGGGCCGTAGTTGTTGGAAGAACGCGTGATGATGCCGGGGAACCCGTACGTGCGAACATACGAGCGGACCAGCAAGTCGGATCCGGCCTTGGATGCCGAATACGGGCTGCTGGGCTGCATTTGCGAATCTTCGTCCGCGAACTCGCCGGGACGCATGTCGCCGTACACTTCGTCGGTGGAGATGTGTACGAAGCGTTCGACTTGCAGCTTGCGCGCGACCTGCAGCATGACGGCCGTTCCGGTCACGTTGGTTTCGATGACCGGGCCTGGTTCATAGATGCTGCGGTCCACGTGCGACTCCGCGGCAAAGTGCACCACCGCGTGGCAACCCTTCATGGCCGCTTCGACCGCCTGCAGGTCGCAGATATCGCCCTTCACGAACGAATACTTGGGGTGCTCGGCGATCCCGTCGAGATTGGCGAGGTTACCCGCGTACGTCAGCTTGTCGTAGTTGACGATTTGATAGTCTTTTTTCAGCGAAAGAACGTGGCGGATGAAATTCGATCCGATGAATCCCGCTCCACCCGTGACGAATATCTTCATCGCGCTACTCCCTCGGGCGCCTTGGCCTGTTTATCATTTTTTTTTGCGGGCATCTTGTTCGCCCCGGTTTCCGCGACCAGGTTATTGGCCCGCAGCAGGGACTCGAACGTTCCCGCATCGGTCCACCAGCCGTCCAGCACTTCGTACGTGAGCTTTCCTTCCTCGATGTAGAAGTTGTTCACGTCGGTGATTTCCAGTTCGCCGCGGCCGGAAGGTTTCAGGCGGCGAATCTTCTGAAACACGGTCTTATCGTACAGGTAAATTCCGATGACGGCGTAATTGGATTTCGGAGCCTTGGGCTTTTCCTCGATGCCGATGACGTGGTTGCCGCGAATCTCCGCCACGCCGAAGCGCTGCGCGTCGGTGACTTCCTTCACCAGGATCTTCGCGCCCTCGCCCTGCTTCTTGAAATTCTCGACGGCCTGGCAGATGTTGTTCTCGATGATGTTGTCGCCCAGGATTACGCAGATGGGCTCGTCGCCGGCGAAATATTCCGCCAGGCCGAGGGCTTCGGCGATGCCGCCCTCGCCTTCCTGGTAGGTATAATTGATGTGCTTGAGTCCGAAGTCGCGGCCGTTTCCGAGCAGGCGCAGGAACTCTCCGGCGTTGCGTCCCCCGGTCACCAGCAGGATCTCCTCGATCCCGGCATTGACCAGGGTCTGAATGGGGTAATACACCATCGGTTTTTCGTAGATGGGCAGCAGGTGCTTGTTCGTGACGCGCGTCAGAGGATTCAGCCGGCTTCCGGTTCCGCCTGCCAGTACGATGCCTTTCATGGAATCTCCTATACACCCATTCGAGTTTGGCCTATTGCGCGCTTGCTGAAAAACCGCTGGTTCCCGGCGAGCCAAAGAGACATTGCCCGCCATTTCCGCAATTCAACCAGTCACCAGCCACACGCGGTCCGGGCGTATCTAGTGCACGTCTAGTGCCAAGGCTCCCGGAAAGGTTTCCATGTTTCTATCTAACTCTATTTTTTGCAATTAGTTGCAGGACCTCTTCAAACGAAGAGAAAAATCCACAAGGAAACTCGGGCCAAGGTGGAAGTATTTTATCCCATTTTGCCCTTATTGCTCCAATCCAATCGATTCTGGCGTCATCTCGACAAGCCCTATCCACCGTTCACGTGCGAACAATGGTCCGGCAGGACAGGGCATAGTTTGAATTGGTTTGAATGGATGCCCGTTGAATTCAGGTTCAAATTCATCGCGCCTTCGGAAAGTGCGTTGGCGGCGCCGGCGTCTCGCCAGCGCCGCCAAACCAATCGCGCCTACGGCGCGGGAATGACGGCCGAAACCTGGGCGGAATCCGCGCTCTCCGCGCCTGTGGAAGAGACCGCTGTCACTACGTAGAAGTAAGTCAGCCCGCCCTGCACGGTGGAATCGGTGTATTGCACTCCGGTCACGGGGGATGAATTGAGTTTTGTATACGGGCCGCCGGAAACGATCGAGCGGTGCAAATTGTAACCAGCCACGGAAGCGGTGTCCGCAGTCCAGGCCAGCGCCACAGAGTGCGGCACGGCTACGACGCCCGCGCCGGAAAGCGAAATGGTCGCCGGAGAATTGCTGGCATTGCTGGCCACGGTGACGCTGCCGGACAAGGCGCCCGCAGCGGACGGAGAGAAAGTCACGTTCAGCACGGCGTGCTGGCCGGGAGAGAGAATCAGGCCACTGGAAACTCCGGTGGCCGAAAATTTCGCGCCAGAAACGGTGACACCGGAAATCGTCACGTTGGAGTTGCCGGCATTGGTGAGTGTGACGGTCTGCGCGCTGCTGGCGCCGGCCGTAACATTTCCAAAACTTAGGCTGGCGGCGCTGGAGTTGAGAAGCGTCGCGGCCGCAACGCCGGTGCCGCTAACTGAAACCGTGCTCGGCGCACTGGAGGCATCGCTCATGACCGATACGCTGCCGCTGACGGCCCCGGCAGCCTTTGGAGCGAACACAACCGTGAACGTGGATTGCTTTCCCGGGGCGACGGTCATGGGTAGTTTAGTGCCGGTGATCGAGAATCCGCTTGCCGTGGTGCTGGCCTGGCTAACGGTAAGGGCCGACCCGCCGGGATTGGATACGGTCACCGATTGAGAAACGGTGCCGCCAATCGCCACGGAACCGAAATTCACTGATGCAGGCGATACGGAAATTGCCGCGGCCGGAGTCGTGGACGATGAACTGCCCGGTTTTGAGGCGCCGGTGAGTCCGATGCATCCGGAAATTGAAAGGGTGGCACAAAGCAAGAGAAGCAGCGCGGCCAGCCGCGCCAGGCTTCGCTTGTTTGAGGTTTCGCGCGGCGCCCGAACTTCAGCGCCGCCACACATCACGCGATTGAATTTTTTGTCCATCGAGAGGATTCTGCTTGGCGGGAAGAAAACATCTCTACTGTACGCGCGGACAGATGAAGGACAGGCAGTGTCCCTGACCGCGCAGGGCAGCTATCGGAGCGGCCGCTTCCGAACGGCTGCGGAGAAACCAGTGGGGCATGCAACGCGCTTTCTTGGATTGTTTCCGGCAAACGCGAACCGTTCCCGCTTGCGAAAAATCCCTCTGCGCCTGATTTTCAGACGCAGAGGGATTCTTGAGTTCGTTGGGGACGACGCCGGAAAAGTGCCGGCACGCGGCTAGTGCCGAAGCCTAGGGAATCGTTGCGCTGATTTCCGCCGAGAAGGTGCTCTCGGTTCCGGTGGAATTCACCGAAGTCGCCACGTAGAAGTAAGTCTGCGCGGATTGCACGGTTGAGTCCACGTAAGTCGTCAAAGTGTCGACCGACGAGTTCACCTTGGTGTAGGGCCCGCCGGAAACCGACGCGCGGTACACGTTGTAGCCGGACACCGCGGAGGTGCTGGCGTTCCAGCCCAGGGTGACCGAGTGCGCCACCGGAGCCACGCCCGTTCCGGAAAGTGCGATCGTCGCCGGAGACGAGGTAGCGTTGCTGGTGACCGTGGCGGTTCCGGTCACGGCTCCCGTTGCGGAAGGAGCAAACGTGACACTGAGCGTGGCCGTTTGTCCAGGCGTCAGGATTTGTCCGGAAGAGACGCCGCCGCCGGTAAAGCCGGAGCCGGTAACGCTAACGTTGGAAATGTTGATATTCGAGTTGCCGGCGTTGGTGAACGTCACGGTCAGGGCGGAATTCGTGCCCGTGGTGACGTTGCCGAAAGCCAGGCTGGTCTTGTTCGCATTCAGAATGAGTGAGGCCGTGGTCACGGTCAAGGTAGCAGCGCTGCTGGTCGTATTGCCCGCGGCATTCGTGACGGTGACGCTGAACGTCGCGCCATTATCGGCGGACGTCGTGGCCGGAGTCGTGTAGAAAGCGGAAGTCGCTCCGGAGATGGCCGCGCCGTTCTTTTTCCACTGGTAGGTGAGCGTTCCGGCGCCGGAAGCCGTAACCGAGAAGGTCGCGGTCTGCCCGGAGGTGACGGTCTTGCTGGCGGGCTGCGCCGAAATCGTCGGAGGCGCATTGACCGTCAGTGTGGCGGCGCTGCTGGTTGACGAGCCGGCGGTGTCGGTCACGGTGACGGTGAAGAGCGCGCCGTTGTCCGAAGCCACTGTCGCCGGAGTCGTGTAAGACGCTGAGGTCGCGCCGCTGATGGCGGCTCCATTCTTCTTCCACTGATAGGTTAGCGTTCCCGTACCGGATGCGGTGACGCTGAATGTTGCCGTTTGCCCCGCGTTCACAGTCTGGCCCGCGGGCTGCGCGGTGATCGAGGGAGGCACGTTGACGGTCAGGATAGCGGCATTGCTGGTGACGCTGCTCACGCTGTTGGTGACCGTGACGGTGAACGAAGCGCCGTTGTCGGCAGCAACCGTTGCCGGAGTCGTGTAAGACGCTGAGGTCGCGCCGCTGATGGCCGCGCCATTCTTCTTCCATTGATAGGTGAGCGTAGCCGTGCCCGTCGCGGTGACGCTGAAGGCGGCGGTTTGTCCAGCGGTGACCGTGCGGCTGGCCGGCTGTCCGGTGATCGTTGGGCCCACGGGAGCAGCATTGACCGTGAGTACCGCGGAAATGCTGGTTACGCTGCCCGAGCTGTCGCCCACGGTGACCGCGAACAGTGCGCCATTGTCCGAAACCGAGGTTGCCGGCGTGGTGTAGGAAGCGGAAGTTCCACCGCTGATGCCAACACCGTTTTTGAACCATTGATAAGTCAGAGTTCCGGTTCCGGTTGCGGTGACGCTAAAGTTTGCGGTTTGTCCCGCGATGACGGACTTGTTTGCGGGTTGCGCGGTAATCGTGGGAACCACTTTGACGGTCAGGGTAGCGGCGCTACTGGTCACGCTGCTTACGCTGTTGGTAACTGTGACGGTGAACGAAGCGCCGTTGTCGGCAGCGACCGTCGCCGGAGTCGTGTAAGACGCGGAGGTCGCGCCGCTGATCGCGGCGTTGTTCTTCTTCCACTGATACGTCAGAGTTCCCGTGCCTGTCGCGCCGACAGTGAAGCTGGCCGTTTGTCCGGCGGTGACGGTCTGGTTCAGCGGCTGCGTGTTGATCGCCAGAGCTGTCGTGCCCGTTCCGGCCAGGGCGATGGAGAGCGAGGAATCGCTGGCGTCGCTGGACACCGCCACGCTGCCGCTCGCGCTGCCCGCGGAGTGCGGGGCGAACTGGACTTGAAATGCGTGGCTCTGCCCGGCCGGCAAGGAAATGGCCGAGGCGTTGCCCACGAGGCTGAATCCTGTGCCGGTAACGGTCGCCTGCGAAATCGTGACTGCGGCGGTGCCGCTGTTGGTCAGGGTCACAGTCTGGGCGACGGTGGAGCCGACGGTGACATTGCCGAAGGTGACGCTGGTCGCGCTGGCCGCGAGCGTTCCGCTGGCCGTGGTCGTGCTAGTGGCGGCGGGAGTGCCCGCGCCGGTCAGCCCCACGCAGCCCGAAAGGGACAAGGCGGCGACGAAGGCAAGAAAAATGGTCAGGAGTCGGAAAGGCGTTGGCTCAATCTGGACTCGGTTGAGGTGCGTGGGAAAGTTCGTTTGTGAGTTGATTTTCATTACTCTTGCAGTTTAGAAATCGCATCGAAGACTCCTCTACTGGTCGTTGGATCAAACGAAGGACAGGGAATGCTACTGGCCGCAAGAACAATGCGCAGGTGTACTCGCGCAACAACGATTCCGTGCAAAAATTCCTGGGCGAAGAAAAATTTTTGGAGAGAGTAGAAGACCGCGAGGAGAATTGCCGCGGTTCTTATGCGAAATTACTTGCGCTGTTTTCGCTTGCCGGCTGCGGGCTCCACGCCGATTCGCGGATCGTTCTTCACAGCCTGATGCGCGAGCCGTTCCGCGGTTTCTTCAAACGCGTCGCAAGCCTGCGACAGATACAGCCACTTGGGCAGGACGGGATGAGGTTGCAGCGCGGGGTAATCGGCGATGAGCGCGGAATGAAATTCGCGGGACGTGCAAACCAGCAGGCCGTTCCAGGGCTCTTCCTTTGCGGCCAGCACTAATACGAGCCGTCCATTTAAGTAGGCCGCCTGGCAACCGAACATATGCTTCTGAAAAAACGACGGCTCCGCTTCCACCGGCTCCAGGATCCATTGCAGGGGATGCGGATGTTTGACTTTCGATTTCATGGCCTGAAATTTTGGAGGCGCGGGGCGGGATCGAACCGCCGATAAAGGTTTTGCAGACCTTTGCCTTACCACTTGGCGACCGCGCCTCGGGTGCGGGCTCCGCTTGGAGCCCGCCGTCGAAAATGTGCGGGCTCCGCTTTAGGAGCCCGCCCAAAGACTATCGCAGCCTCAATTCTACCAGATACAGCCCCGGCATCGCCGTCCCAATTCAGGCGGCGACGCCGGGTCCCGGCCTAAGGGAAACTCGATTCCGAGGTTCGCAAATCTCCCGCTACCATAGCAGCTTCAGCCCGAACTGAATCTGCCGCGATAATATGGATTGCATGTTTGCGGTCCACAAAAACCGCACTGCCAGGAGTGGCTATGCAACCAGAGACTATCCGCCATTCTTGCTGATCGGCAGGCGCACCTGAAACGTCGAGCCTTGCCCGGGAGCGCTCTCCACTTCGATGGTGCCGGCGTGAGCCTCGGCGATCCATTGGCCGATGGAAAGTCCCAGGCCGGTGCCGCCGGTTTCGCGGGAGCGCGCTTTATCCGCGCGATAGAATCGCTCGAAGATATTGGGCAGGTCGGCGGCGGCGACGCCGATTCCGGTGTCGCGGATTTGCCCGATGGCGGTGCCGTTTTGCTCCAGGATCGAAACTTCCACCGTTCCCTCGGAGGGCGTGTATTTCACCGCGTTATCGATCAGAATCAGGAACAGCCGGCGAAGCAAATGCTCGTCGCCCTGAACCCACACGGGATGCCCCGGCAGGTTTTCGCGAAAGGCCACGTGCTTGTCTTCCGCCAGGGCGCTGCCTTGCGTGTCCACCTCGCGCACGATTTCGGACAGGTCCACGCGCGTAAACGGAATGGACTCCGCGCCCGAATCGGTGCGCGCCAGAAACATCAGCTTCTCGATCAGTTCGGTGGTGCGTTCCAGTTCGGAGTGAATCTGCGCGACGGTGTCGCGGTAGTCCTCCACCGAGCGGGCCCGGCGCAGGGAAAGTTCGGCGCGCGTGCGCATCACGGCCACGGGCGTGCGCAATTCGTGCGAAGCGTCGGCGGTAAACTGCGTGATTTTCTTGAAGGCCGTCTCCAGGCGCTCCAGCATGCCGTTGAGCGTTTCCGAGAGGCGTCTGCAGTTCGTCTCCGGTGTGCGGCACTTCCAGGCGGCTCGACAGATTCTGCACGCTGATGTTTTTCGCCGTGCGGATAATCCGATCGACGGGATCGAGCGCGTGCCGGCTCATCCAATATCCTCCGAACGCCGCGCACAGCAGAAAGACCGGAATGGACACCAGCAGCAGTATCCGGATGCGGTAGAGGGCCTCCTCATAATCGTCCATTTCGGTGGCCACCTGCACCAGATACGAATGCGTGCCCGAAGTAACCGTCCGGTCCAGAACACGCAGCGGATCGTCCTTGAATGGCAGGGAGTAGGCCTTCGCCCTTGGGGTT
This sequence comes from Terriglobia bacterium, assembly GCA_963779275.1. Classification (GTDB taxonomy): domain Bacteria; phylum Acidobacteriota; class Terriglobia; order Acidiferrales; family UBA7541; genus Palsa-360. Next base: position 173,357 of record CAVZXL010000005.1, on the reverse strand, counting down.
TCAGGCCGGGGAACGTTGAGGGTGCTCATTTGCTCGGAACGGAAAAGCCAGTGGCCCCCGGCGTCCGACACCTGCAGCAGTTCGCCTCCGGTGCGCAGTTCGGAATGTTCGCGAAGGCTGTCTTCCAGATTCTCGGTGTAATCCACGCGGAACGCGCGCTCGATCAGGCGCTGGACTCCCTCGGAGCGCGCTTGCAATTCCTCGTCGACGGTCACGCGAATGCTCCGGCGCATGGCGAAGTAGGAGCTCACCCCAAAAAGTGCAAGGGCGAGCGCCAGCATCACCGAATACCAGAACGCCAGCCGGAGCCGCATGGAAATCGTTTTCATGTTTTCGAGCTTTCGCGAATCGTGTAGCCCATTCCGCGCACGGTCTGAATCAGTTTTTCGCTCTGGTCGCGGTCGATCTTGCTGCGCAGCAGGCTGATAAAGGCGTCGAGCGTATTTTCCTCGACGTCGTCGTCGAAATTCCAGATGGCCTGCACGATGGTGTTGCGCGAAACGACGCGTCCCGCGCGACGCATCAGAAATTCCAGCAGCCGGAATTCGGTGGGGCTGAGGTGAACTTCTTCCTCCGCGCGCGTGACCACGTGCGTCGCGGGGTCGAGCACCAGATCCGCCACCGTCAGCAGCGTCGGGCGCGGCGCCGAGCCCCGCCGCGAAATCGAGCGAAGCCGCGCCAGAAATTCCTCGAACGAGAACGGCTTGGTCAGGTAATCGTCGGCTCCGGCGTCCAGCCCTTTGACGATGTCCGGCACGGCGTCGCGCGCGGTAAGCATCAGGATGGGCGTTTCGTTCCGGCCCTTCCTCAGCCTGCGGGCCACTTCGTAGCCGTCCACGTCCGGCAACATCAGGTCCAGGACGATGGCGTCGAACTCGAAGTCCTGGGCAATTTCGAGGCCGGTGCGGCCGTCATGCGCCACGTTCACCGAATGGTTTTCCTCTTCCAACCCCTTCTTCAGCAGCGCTGCCATTTTCTTTTCGTCTTCCACGATCAGGACGCGCATGGGAAACTCAGCCTCTAAGTCCCAATTACAACCCGAATGGCGGCTAAAATCACGCTCTTTGCAATCGGGGTTGTTTCCGCGCGGAGGTGCCTCACATCCTCTATTGCAGCATGTGTAATCTGAAAGTAAGCTGAAATCAGGCCGGGAAAGGGAACGCGTGGATTTTTGCAATTTTTACCTTATTTGTCCGGTATCTCTGCCAGAGATCTCTCACGGCTGGGGCTTGAACACGAGAATTGCCGCTTGCTCTTTGTTATTGGCTGGAGCGGCGACATCGTACCGATTGAGTTCCGGGGACCAAAATGACGTGCCCGCGCCCGATCTTGTGGGAATCTTTCCGATCTGTTTGTAGTGATCCGCGTCCAGTTGCTGGTAGACAAAAATGTAACCCACGTCATTGTCTCGGCCGCCGGAAACATACACGCGCTTAAGAGTGGCATCGAAATAGACGCCATCCATGCCCTCGACTGTGGGAAGGCTCGCCACTTCCTTTCCGGTGGTGGAGTCCATGACAATCATGGACGGAGGAGTACGCGTACCAATGAGGAGACGGTGATTGGCCTCATCAAATGCCCCGTCGCCCGGCCGTTGGCTGCTCACGGGCCAGGTGTGGAGAGGTTCGCCTTTCCTGACATCAATCACCTGGATCACATTGCCTCGAGACTCGAAAACGAATAGTGTTTGTCCGGATTTGTTCATCAAAATCTCGGCCGGCCGGATCCCCACCGCAACCTTCCCGATGAGTTGGTCGGTTTTCGCGTCGATGATTCCAAGATCGCCGTTCTCCTGCTTGGCGGATGCGCCGCCGTAACCCACAAAGAGATGCCCGGACTGCGGATCGTAGCGCACGCGATTGGAGCCCAGTTCCAGGTGTATCGTTTTCAGAAGGTCGAGGGTATCCCCTCGTAACACTTTGAGCGAATCGTCATTTTCATTTGCGACATAAAGCTTGTTGATCGCTGGCAGGTACGCGATTCCTTGCGGTGCCTTGATCCCAGGGACGCTTCGCGACCATTTTTCCGCCTTCAGGTCCACCACCTCTAATGTGCCATTTTCCAGCCCAGCGACGAATAACCGCTCGCCTTTCAAGTCCACATCCATGTGGTCCATGCGCCCCTTGACGTTCGGCATGGAGATCGTCTGCATCAGCTTCAAAGGCGCAGGCGCCTGGCCTTGTGCCCCTGCTAGAAATCCGAACAGCAATGTCAAAAACAGCGAGATGCGCCTGTACATTTCTCACCTCACCAGGGCAAACCAGCGCTTGCCGCTGAATATTTTGGACCACGGTGCACGGAAGGCACCCAAAGCCCCGCACGGGTGGGCAAAAATCGGTCCAGCCATTTATTCCCGCGTTTCGTAAAACCATAACTCCGCGGGTCTGCCGGCGCGCGCTGGAACCGCTAAGTACAAGGTGTTGTGTTTTCCCACCTGGCCGAAGTACGCACTGGTCCGCGCGCCGATCTCGGTGGGAATCTTGGCGATCCGTTCGTACTTGTCCGGATCGATTTGCTGATAAACAAAAATGAAACCTTCGCCGCTGGGGACGTAGATGCGCTTGCGGTCGGCGTCGTACCACATGTCATCCGTGTCGGCCGCGCCCGGGAGGCTGGCGACCGTTTTTCCCGTGTCCATGTCCAGCACCAGCAGGCGCGCCGGCCGCCGCGCCGCGACGAACAAGCGGCGATGCGCCTCATCGAGAGCCATGGGGAAGTTTGTCCCTGCCTCCTCGAGCTTCCATTTCTCGATTTTGTGCGTATTCCGGTCAATCACCGCGATCTGATTGATGGAGGCCAGATTGACGAAGATTTTTGGACCTTTTTCTTCTAATTGAAACGATTCCGGGTGCGCGCCGACCACGAAATCGCCGGGGATTCGCTTGTTGGTGGTTGCGTCGAACACGCCGATGGCGCCTTCGGCATCGTCTCCGTACCCGACGTATACCCGTTTCGTGGCGGGATCGTAACGAAGCTGATCCGCATCCTCCGTATACTTAACGCTATCGAGCAGTTTGTACGTGTCGGCGTCGAAGATTTTGCACGATCCATCGATTTCATTCGAGACCACAATCCGGTTGGAATCGGGAAGGTAAAGCGCCATTTGCGGCCTTCCGAATCCGGGGTCCTTCATGATTTGGATTCGCTTGCCTCTCTGCACATCCAGGACTTGCACGGAGTCGTCTCCGTACACGGCGGCAAATACCCGGCCACTGCGGTTGTCCACCGACATGTGGTCAAACCGTCCCTCGACGCCGGGCATCGGGATGATCCGCGCCAGGAACAGCGGCGCGAATTCGTCATTGGACGGAGGTTGCTGTGCGACGGCGCTGACGGCGATTGCCAAGACCACGATCAAGAATAGGACGTAGAATTTTTTCACGTTTCCTTCCAAGGAATAAAGGAATAACAGTGCAAACGGTCTGTTTCCTAATCTGTTCCAATTGGTGGATCGGTTTCGCTCTCCAGCGCTCCGGCGCTAGCTGCCAACTAATCTTGCACGATGTAAATTCGGACCTCCGCGGGATTGGTTCCGCTCACCGGGACGGCGAGGTAGAAGCGGTCGAAGCCCTTGCCCTGCTTGCCCCAATATCCGGCGGTGGCTGCGCCAATCGCGGTGGGGACTTTGGCGAGAAGTTGGTAGTGGTCGGGGTCTTTCATTTGGTAGGCGTAAATGAAACCTGCCGAGCCCGGCATGTAGACGCGCTTGCGATCGGAGTCGTAGTACAGGTCGTCAGTGCCCTGCACGCCCGGTAGCGCCGCTACCATCTTGCCTGATGTTGTGTCGAACACGGCGAGACGCGCGGGCGCGTGCGTGCCCACAAACAGGCGGTGATCGGCCTCATCGAGCGCCATTGGGAAATTGCTCTCCACACCCTGCAACGCCCAGCGTGTGACCGCCTTGGTCTCACGGTTCACCACCACGATCTGCTTCAGATCCGGCACGTTCACGTAAATGTTGGGCCCCGACTTTTCGAGTTGGAAGGATTCGGGCTCTCCGCCGAGCTTATAGGTCTCGTCGAGACGCATGTTGGTGACGGCGTCGATGGTGCCGATGGCGCCGGTCTTTTCGTTGTCGCCGCAGCCGACGTAGACGCGCTTGTTCGGGGCGTCGTAACGCAGGTTATCGGCGCCGCCTTCGAAGTCCACTGTGCCGATCAGATCGTAGGTCGCGCCGCCATAGATGTAAACCTTCTGCGCCGAACCGCTGGCAACGAAAAGCTTCTTGGTTTCCGGCGAATAGACTACTCCCTGGGGATCGGGCACTCCAGTAATCGAATGGTCCAGCGTTCGGGCCCCGGTATTGATTACCTCCACGGCGTTGCTGCCCAGGGCGGAGACAAAGATTCGGCCGCCGCCGATGGCGAAATGATCGAAGCGCCCCTTGATTCCTTCAAGAGGAATTGCTTCCGTCAGAACGAGCGGCTGCTCGCGCTCCACTGATGCTTTTGCAGCAGGAGCGTTCTGTTGCGCATCCACCAATCCCGCGAATGCGGCCACCATTCCCAATCCAAGAGAAATCCCGATAGCTCTTCTCATGAAGTCACGCATGGTAATTGCTCGATATTTCCGCCTTGGTTCGCAATCGGGCGCATCGTACTCTTCCTCTGGCTGCAACGCAATGAATTGCCATCCGGTTCGGGCCTGAGTTGGGATTGCGAAGTCCTGACATTCGAGCCCCTCGAAGCGATATTAGTATGGGGCTTATGGGCCCGACCTGACCTCTGCAACGTACTGTTGACCGCGAGCGAGGAAAGGTCCAGTTTCACATCAAGTAAGGGCCTGTAAATTACTTCACACCCCGAGGCCGGATGTGCAGTACATTCGGCTCCGTTTCATTTGAATCGTTGCGCGCCCGCAGGCGCATGCTGCGCGAGAAACGGTCTTTCCAGAAAGATAGTCCCCAGCATGACGCGGCAAGAGTTCTAAACTGCCTGAAGGGCATTTCCCCAATCGATTGAATATAAACGACGGAAGATTCGACGTATCCAAGGGGACAATTTTAGAAGTTTCCTTGCGATTCATAGGCAAATTTGCGACAGATTGAAATCAGTTCTTTGGGCTATCCATGCAACGCTACGTGGCAGTAACATCTTCAGACTTCATTCATGTTGAAGTGATACGCTCCTGCGACAGATGGCATAGAGGGTCTTGCCGGAGACAGACAGGAATCGCCAGCGTAGAGCCTTCCGCTCTTGCCCACCGTCGCAAATCTTGACGCTGGATCAAAAGGAGCGGTGATTCACCGGAGTCTTAGTTCCACTCACTGGATTGCTGGCATCGCGCCGGCGGCCGTGTTAGAAACCAGATTCTGAGAGGAAATATGGGGTGTGCAATCAGGCAGCCGAATCCGGGAACCGCTGTCGCAGAGCGGGTCCGCCGCGTCAGGAATCGCGCGAGGTTTCTCCACCAGAATCGAAAAATAATACTTATCCTCGTCGCGATGTTCGCTCTATGCGTGTCGATTGCTACGCCGCGCCCGGTCAAAGCGCAAGTAGCCGGGGGATCGATTACCGGCACGGTACGAGGAGAATCCGGCGCCGCCATCCCGGACGTCCGAGTATCGATCGCGGATGTGACTTCCAATGTGACCAGAACCGTCACCACGGACACGAGCGGCTTTTATAACGCCCCCGCCCTGCCTCCAGGAAACTACGAAATGACGGTTTCGTCCCCCAGATTTGTCACTCAGGTATTTACATCGATTACTGTTGCAGTAGGCAGCGAACGCGTACTTAACGTCGTCATGCAGGTGGGCAAGCCGGAAACCATCGTGCGCACAGCAGCCCCTGTCGCGCCAATAAGTCAGGCATCCTCCTGCTGCGGCGGAAGCGCCAGCGCCTCCACCGTGCGGGACACCCCTTTGAACGGCCGGGACTGGGCCCAACTGGCAACCTTGCAGGCCGGCGTCACGGGGGTTCAGTCCACCGGAGGCAATACCGACCGCGGCTTTGGGGCGGCCATCAGTATTTCCGGATCCCGGCCTGACCAGAACAGCTATCGCCTGGATGGAATCAGCATCAATGACTATGCAAATGGCGCCCCCGGGAGCGTACTGGGCGATAACCTGGGAATTGACGCTGTGGAACAAGTATCCGTGTTGGGAAGCAACTATCCGGCCGAGTACGGACGAACTTCCGGCGGGGTAATCAACGCGGTTACCCGGTCCGGGAAGAACGCCTTCCACGGGACGGCATATGAATTTCTCCGCAACAGCGCTCTGGATGCCCGGAATTTCTTCGATGGCCCGATTATTCCTGCCTTCAAGCGCAACCAGTTCGGGGGCTCAGGAGGGGCACCGATCATCAAAGATCGTACTTTCGTCTTCGGAGACTATGAAGGGCTGCGCCAATCGCTGGGCGTGACAACCGTGGATACCGTGCCTTCGGTTGCAGCCCGCAGTGGCCAGCTTTCCACGGGAACAGTGAGCGTGGACCCCGCGGTAGCCAGGTTTCTCGCGGCTTTCTATCCTTTACCGAATGGATCGTCGCTTGGCGCGGGCGACACTGGAATCTATGACTTCGCCGCGCAGCAAGTGACCACGGAAAATTATTTCACGATTCGCCTGGATCAAAAATTGTCGGATCAAGACGGCTTCTCCGGCACGTACATGCGCGACAAGTCACAGACCGTGCAGCCGGGCACGTTCGGCGAACTCTTTTCCACCGTGCAATCGGCGCGTGAAGTGGCCACTCTGCACGAGCAGCATATTTTCAGCCCTACTTTGCTGAATGCCGCCGGCTTCGGTTTCAGCCGAGCCGTCGCGGTAATAGGAAAAGTTGCGCGTGTGACAAACCCTCTGATGAACGACAGCTCTTATGCATTCGAACCTGGAGGGTTTGCAGGGTCGGTGGAGGGTGTACCCGGGCTCACAAACTTTTTAGGCGCTCCACTGCCCAATGGTTTTATCCCATCCAGCAAATCCGTCGCCTGGAACTCTTTCCAGGGAAGCGACGACGTCTATTTGACCCGTGGAATACATGCCTTGAAGTTCGGAGTCATGGTCGAACGGATGCAGGACAACCAATTGACCAGCAGCAATGCCAACGGATCGTACCGTTTCAATTCCTTACAGAGTTTTCTGACCAACGTGCCGCAATCCTTCGCGGGCAATGCCTCTGTTTCTTCACCCGATTATGGGATGCGTCAGACACTATTCGGCGCCTATATCCAGGATGATATCCGGCTGCACAAAGACCTGACTTTTAACGCCGGATTGCGCTACGAAATGGTCACGGTGCCGACCGAGGCGCACAATCTGCTTCCCAATTTGCGCAATCTTTCCGACGCGACGGCCGTTATAGGGCCGCCCTTTTTCAAGAACCCGACCCTTCGAAATTTCGAGCCGCGCGTCGGGTTTGCCTGGAATCCGCGCGGAGGCAAGACACTGCTGCGCGGGGGATTTGGAGTTTTTGATGTCTTGCCGCTTCCCTACGAATTCACGATCACCATCCAGCACTCGCAACCGTTTGTAAATGAGATTTTTGCGAATGTCCTTTCCCCGGGCGATTTTCAATTGTGCGGGGCCCAGACCGGCGGCTGCCAAACGAGCGCATTCGAAAAAACGAAGGGCGTGCCGGGCTTTTCACGCTCCAACTACGTTCAGTACGATCCCAAGCGCAATTACGTGATGCAATGGAATCTGAGCGTGGCGCAGGAGATCTCCTCGACGCTGGCCGTTACGCTCGGCTACGTCGGCTCGCGGGGAGTTCACCAACCCTACCGCGTCGACAACATTGACATGGTCCTTCCGACTCTTACCTCGGCAGGGTACATGTGGCCTTGTGGGCCGAATGGCACTCCCGGCACCACATGCGCCATCGGATTTTTGCCGCAGGGCACACAAGCCAATCCCATGCCCAGCGTCACGCTCAACCCGAACTACGGCCGGGTCACCGGGTCTTTCTGGCAAGCGGATTCTTTCTACGATGCTTTGCAGGCGAATATTACAAAACGCGTCAGCCATGGCTTTCAGTTCAGCGGGGCCTACACCTGGGGGAAGAGTATCGATACGCTTTCCTCCACGGAAGCCAACGACGCATTTCCAAATGGATTATTCAACCAACTCTATTTCGACCAGCGAACGACCCGGGGGCTTTCGGATTTCAACGTGGCGCAGACGTTTGTTCTAAACGTAACTTGGGAGATACCCGGTCCGAAGGCCGGCTCCGCTCTTCCAGCGTTCCCGAGAATGGCCTTGAGCGGGTGGCAGTTGGTTGGGCTTTACAAGGCCAGTACCGGGCAGCCTTTCACGCCGATATTTGGCGGCGACCCTCGGGGAATGAAACTGGAAGAGATTGGCGAGATGCCGAGCCGTATCACTGGTCCTGGATGCGATACGCTAATCAATCCCGGGAACCCCAACCAGTACATCAAGACGCAATGCCTGACTCTTCCCACTGCGTCGAGTTCTTTCGCGGCCCAGTGCGCGCCCTTTCCCGGGGCCGCGGGGCCTTCGCCGGCCGGCAGGGTGTATTGCGCGAACCTGGCGGGCAACCTCGGCCGGAATACCTTGATCGGTCCGGGACTGTCGAAACTGGATTTCTCCGTATTCAAAAATAACTATGTGAAGCGCATCTCGGAAAGTTTTAATGCCCAGTTCCGGGCGGAATTTTTCAATATCCTGAACCGCGCGAACTTTGCTTCGCCAACCGACAATCTGGCTGCATTTGACCAAAGCGGCGAGGCCATTTCCAGCGTGGGCCTGATTACCACCACGCAGACAACGTCGCGCCAGATTCAGTTTGCATTGAAAATTATTTGGTAGCCGCTGCGCCCGCTGCAACTTTTCCTACCCCGTTGCGCGGTGGAAACAGGCCCGGGTGAGGACAAGAATCGCCCCAGATTCGCGAGAAGCCGGAGGGGAATATGAACAAGTGGAAAGCACTGGTTCTATTGTTCATTGCAGTCGTCATTCTTGCTGGGCTCTACGGAGCCGCCGTGATCCGGCGCGGATTCAGCGCTGTCGATCAGCCGTCTGCGTTGGAGACAGTCGCAGCGCGCACGATCCGAGACTTGGGTATTCCAGGCAGCGCGCGCGACGCGAAAAACCCATGGACCCCCGCTCCTGAAACGTTGCAGCAAGCGCGCGAGGATTTCACGAATCACTGCGCGGGGTGCCACGGCAAGGATGGCGACGGCCAAACAGGGATCGCCCGGAACCTTTATCCCAAGGCGCCGGACTTGCGCTTGCCCGCGACGCAGAATCTTACCGACGGCGAAATTCACTACATCATTGCGAACGGCGTAAGGCTCACGGGGATGCCCGCGCTTGGCAATCCGCATAAGACCGAGGACGACAACACCGCTTGGAAGTTGGTCCTGTTCATTCGCTCAATTTCCGGGACTTCGCCGCAGGAAAAAGCGGAACAAGCTGCAGCGGTGAGCGCGGCGCACTATGTGGGCTCGGCCGCCTGCCAGAAATGCCACACGCAGATTTACGACAACTGGAAGAAAACGCCCATGGCCAACGTCGTGCGAGACCCGCGCGAGCATCCCGACGCCATCATTCCCGATCTGGCCACGAATAACGTCAGCAAGAAATTCACCAAGGACGATGTTGCATTCATCTATGGGAGCATCTGGAAGCAACGCTACTTCACAAAAATCGGCGACGACTATTTTCCGCAGCCCGCGCAGTGGGACGTGGTCCACAAGAAGTGGCTGCCGTACATGGCGGCGAACGGTGCGGACTGGTGGGTGCCGTTTTATCCTCCCGATAATTTCAAACGGCCCACCGGACCGACGTGTGATGGCTGCCACTCGGTCGACTACAACATCCAGACCAAGCAGGTCGCCGAATGGAACGTCGGCTGCGAGGCCTGCCACGGCCCGGGCAGCGCGCACGTGGAGCACGCCGTGCGCGGCAACATTCTGAATCCCGCGCGGATGGATGCGGTCAGCGCGAACGATACCTGTATTCGATGCCACTCGCAGGGCAGGCCTCTGACGAATCCCATCCAGGGACAGTATTACGATTGGCCGGTGGGCTATCGCGTGGGGCTGAATCTGCGGGACTACTGGCAGCTGGAAGATCACAAGCTGGGCGAACTGAGCTTCACGCATTTTCCGGAAGGCACCGCGCACAAGAACCGCATGCAGGGAAACGATTTCGCGCAGAGCCTGATGTACCGGCGCGGCGTCATGTGTTCTGATTGCCATGACGTGCACGGCACGGGCAATTACGCGCAACTCCGCAAGCCCGCGAACCAGATCTGCCTGGATTGCCACGGACCCGGCTCGCGAAACGGCCCGCGCGGGACGACGCTTGCCGAGCATACGCATCACAAGGACGGCTCGGCGGGCAGCGAGTGCGTGGCCTGCCACATGCCGAAGATTCAGGCGGAGATTCCCGGCGTCTTCGTGAGCGCGCACACGTTCGGGTTCATCCCACCGTCGATGACCGACAAATACAAGATTCCGAATCCGTGCACGTCGTGCCACACGGATAAGACTACCGCCTGGGCCGCCGACGCCATGCGCCACTGGCCCGATCAATCGCCCTGGCGCCAGTAGCACAGGCACTCTTGCCTGTGCGGTTTTGTGGACCGCAGATACAGCTGTGATTCATTTACGATTGCAAAAACAACACAGGCAAGAGTGCCTGTGCTACCAAGACCGGCCACAAATCGACTTTCCGAAGTCTGCGAATCTCGCCTGACCGAACCCAGGCATGCGTTGGCCTGAGTTCCGCCAAACACCCGCGTTGTTTGCCGTTAGGAAAAACATGCGTCTTCCGCCAGCATGATTTCGCGTGGCACGCTATAATAAGGATCGCTTTCGGAAGGAAAGGACGCCTCGGAAACTACCGCAATGGAACTCCCCGCTATGCAAGACTGGCTGCCAAGATCGATTTTATGTCTCAGGGATTATAACGGGCGGAAATTTGCCGCCGACCTTCTCGCGGGAATCACCGTGGGACTGGTGGCGCTGCCGCTGGCGATGGCTTTCGCGATCGCCTCGGGTGTCACGCCGCAATCGGGATTGTATTGCGCCATTGTCGCCGGATTTCTGATCTCGGCCTTGGGCGGATCGACCACGCAAATCGGCGGGCCCACCGGCGCGTTTGTCGTGGTCGTGTACGGCATCGTTCAGCGCTACGGCATGGACGGATTGTTCATGTGCACGCTCATGGCCGGCGTGCTGCTGGTGATTCTGGGAGCGACGGGCTTGGGCACGGCGGTGAAGTACATCCCGCGCCCCGTGGTCGTTGGCTTTACCAACGGAATTGCGGTCATCATCGCCAGCACGCAGATCAAGGATTTTTTCGGCTTGCAGGTGGATAAAGTTCCCGGAGAATTTCTGGCCCGCATCGAAGTGCTTGCCCGGGCGTATCGCACGTTTTCGCCGCTGGCAACGGGTCTCGCCGTTTCCGCCCTGGTGTTGATCCTGCTCTTCATGCGTTACGTGAAGCGCGTGCCGGGATACATCGTGGCCCTGTTTGTGGGCACCGCGGCGGTAATTCTTTTGAAATTGCCGGTCGAAACCATCGGCACGCGTTTCGGCGGCATTCCTTCGGGTTTCCCGGGAATCAAGATTCCACAATTTCGCGCCGATCTGTTGCGCCCGCTGATTTCGCCGGCCATCACCGTGGCCATGCTCGGCGCCATCGAATCGCTCATGTCCGCGGTGGTTTCCGACCGCTTGAGCGGCACCAAGCACAACCCGAACGTCGAGCTGGTCGGCCAGGGCATTGCCAATATCATGTCTCCGCTCTTTGGCGGGCTGCCCGCCACCGGAGCGATCGCGCGCACCGCCACCAACATCCGCTCCGGTGCGAAAACTCCCGTTTCCGGAATGATTCACGCGCTGACGCTGCTGTGCATCATTCTGTTTGCCGCGCCGCTCGCCAGATTTATTCCCCTCTCGGTCCTGGCGGCGATTCTGTTCGTGGTTTCCTACAACATGGGGGAATGGGGAGAAATTCCCGAACTCCTGAAACTTTCCCCGCTGGATATCGGCGTGTGGCTCATCACGTTCGCGCTGACCGTGTTCGCGGACCTGACGGTGGCCGTCGAAGCCGGAATGATCCTTGCGGCGCTGGTCTACATCAGGAAGGTCACGAGCACCACCACGGTCGCGCAAGTCACTGACGAATATCTGCGCGAAGGCCACGTGCACATCCTGCAGCACAAGGAAATTCCGCCCTACGTGACCATATTCCGCATCCACGGGCCATTTCTCTTCGGGGCCACCGACAAGATCGACGAAGTGATCGAGCGCATCCCCGAACTGCCCGCCATCATCGTTCTCCGCCTGCGCAACATGACCGCGATCGACGCCACCGGTTTGCAGGCGTTGGAAAATCTGTCCGACGCCGTGCACGCCTCCGGCCGCGGACTCATACTGTGCGGCGCGCGCGAGCAACCCGCCAAACTGATGCACCAATCCGAATTCGAGGAGCACGTCGGAGCAGGGAATATCAGCCCGAGCATCGCCGTGGCCCTGGAACGCGCCAAGGTCTTGTATCAGGAGATCGAGCAGCGGAATCTGCACGCGGTGGGCGAGGGCGCGAAGAGTTAAAGCGGATGGGGAAGCCTACGTACCCAAAATACATCCCAAGCAACTTCCCATGTCTGTGTCGGGGGTAGTCAGCATTTCAAGATGTTGAAACCCCTCAGTGCTTCCCCTTTCGGCTGCGCAGCCAATTTCAATTTCTCTTCCAACTGTGCAATCGGAGGTTGCCCCGGCTCCATGGGCTGATTCACGCAGACCGCCTTGGCTCAAGTTGCCGCCAAGACCCAGATGGCATTTCCAAGGGCTACCTACGAATTGCGTGTGCGCGCATGCCTCCGAGGCGATTTGCGCGGCGAATCGCTCCCAGAAAATTCAACCAGGACCACCGGCGCGCGATCCGGAAATTGAGCGACAATGCGAACGTCGCCGCCCATCGCCTGGACCGTTTTGCGCAACGTCGAAAGGAGAAGATCGCTTCGTTTTTCAAGCCGGGAAACGCAATCCTGCGTGACTCCCAGAACCCTCGCCACGCGAGCCTGCGTAAGTTTGCGGGCCTTGCGGAGATCGCGCAAACTCATTTCCTCGGCAATGAGCTCGGCCGCGCGATTCTTGACCTTTTTTCGCTGGGTGGAATTCAGTTTTTCGATCCTGTCGCGCACGTTTACAGACACGATTCTTTCCTCTCTTCACGTCAGCAGGGCAATATGCGCGTCGAACCGGTTATCCGCTTTTCGGATCAATTCGCGGTAGAATCGCTTTTCACTGCCGCCTGATTTGTCGCCCGCCACCAGCAGGATCGCCCTGCGTCTGGGGTCAAAGGCGAAAGCCACTCGCCACTCCCCGCCGGCCGCGCTGAATCGCAACTCTTTCATGTTGGCATGGCGCGAGCCCTTGAGCGTATCCACCCGCGGCCGCCCCAGCCGTGGCCCAAACTCCTCCAGAACCAGCGATAAGGCAAGAATTTCCACACGCACATCTTCCTGAAGAGCGTCGAACTCCGGCTCGAATTCAGCGGCCAATTCAACTACCCATTTTACACCCATAATATGACGTTAAAAACATATGAATTAAACAACATATTATTCCTGCGTGCGTCGTGGCCGAAATCATCGGGGTCGTGGAACCTCCGGGTGTCGGCCGCTTAGGGCTGCGGAGCCATTTTCAATTTCCCGTTCAACTGGGCGACCGGAGGTTGCCCCGGCTCCATCGGCTGATTCACGTACACCGTCTTGCCCCCGGTTTCCGCAAAGACCCACATGGAATTTCCGGGCAGCTTTTTGCGAATTTCCTCGGTGTGCTCCATCGGGACTACCAGAAACACGCGCCCGCTGCCTTCCCAGAGCTTAGGAAATTCCTCGTCGTTGAAGAAGCGCTTGGGCGCGTCCGGATAGTGGGAGCCGAATTCCAGGTTGCTTCCGGTGGCGTCGTACAGCAGGACGTTGCGGTGCGAGTAGAAGGCGATTCCGGGAGCGACGCGGATGTCTCCGAACAGCGCGATCTGGTCGTCTGGTTTTAAATCCTTCTTGATTTCGAGCGCGAGTGTGCGCGAGGAGAGCGTCGGGTTCATGACGTCGTGCGCGATGTGCGCGGCAACAATGAAGCCAACCATGCCGAGTGCCATGGCGAGGGTTGGAAGCCATTGCATGCGGCGCTCGCGCAGAATCCAGGCCGCGACGAACGTGACCAGCACGGAAATGGAAGAAAGCAGGATGGGGATGCGCAGATCGGCCACCGATTCCGGAGTTAGGTCGAGCAGATGGACCATCCCGGTCAGGTAATTTTCAGGGCTGCGAAGTTCGAGATGGTTCGCAATGTCGCCCGCGGCGGAAATGTGCATCGTGCCCACCAGAAAATAGCCCGCGACACCGGCGAGCACCACCGATAATCCCGCCAAAACGCGCTGCGCCGGGCGCAGCCATTTCTGGTCCGTCTCCTCGGCGCGTGAGATACCCAGCCCCAGCAGCAGGCACATCGCCGGCCACGCGCTGAAGCTGTAATATTCCAGGCGCGAGCCGCTTTCCATCGTGAAAAACAGCAGGATCACTCCGGCCCAGGCCAGCAGCATCAGCCGGGCTTGCGAGGCGAGATCGGTTTCTTTGCCCCAGCGGCTCGGGGAAAGCGGCAACTCGCGCAGCGCGAGCGGAAAAAAGAAACTCCACGGGAACAGCCACACCAGGTGAGCGCTCCACCACGCCCACAGCGGCACGGCGCCGTAGTCATGCGGCAGGCGACGGCCCAGCGCGCGGTTGATGTGCTCGTTGATGAAGAAAGCCCATACAAATCCAGGGGTGCGCATCGTCGCCAGAATGTGCCACGGCGCGGCCAGGGCCAGGAAAACCGCCGAGCTGGAAAACAGGCGCAACTCACGCCATCGCCGCCAGCCGCGCGACATCGTGATGAACGCGACGATCGCCGCGCCGGGGAAAACCAGCCCGATCATCGCCCGCGTGAGCACAGCCACCGCGCACAGCGCCGCCGCGCCCCAGTAGCCGATCCGACCGTCCAGGCTCCCGGTCCACGAACGGAGAAATAAATAAAAAATTCCCTCGAACGCCAGCGTGTAAATCGCTTCGGGAATCATGTTGCGCGTGTAGATGAACATCCCCACGCTGGTGGCGATGGCCAGAGCCGCGTAGAAACCGGCGCGTTCGTCAAAAAACCGGCGGCCAAACTCAAATGTGAGCAAAACGATCCCGACGACAGCGAGCCCGAGGGGCAGCCGCGTGGCAAATTCGCTTTCGCCCAGCAGTTCGTAGCTGGCGGCCACCAGCCAGAAATGCATCGGGGGGCGAATCAGGTAGCGCAGGCCGTCCATGTAAGGGACCACGAAATCATGGCGCTGCAGCATTTCCTGGGAAACCATGGCGTGCGCCGCGTCCACGTCTTCGTCGTCCAAGGCGGGCTTGGCGGCCGTGCCGATGTAAAGCCCGGCGGAGAGAACGAGCAGGCACAGCACCATCCATCGCGTGTTGAGTGTAACGTTTCGCATCAAAATCCCGTGAATCGTGCGGGAATAATAAGGATTGTAGCACAGCGGAATCGGCCACTTGAGCGGTAGCGGCTGGCTTCACGGGCCCCGGAAAACTTCAAAAAATATCTTTGCTATTCCAAGGCGCGCCGCGTGCCGAGGAATTCCCCATTTACTTGATTCCAAAGCCCGGAGAGATTCCTCACCCGCAGGAGCGGGTTCGGAATGACAACGCTTCTTAGTATTTCAAGCCTGGCAAGCGGGCCGCACACAAGCCTGCCAAGGCAAATTCCCCCCCCGGCGGGCCGTATAGCCCGTGAAGCCTGCTGACCCGATTCTGTCCTTCTGACCAGTGGGATTCGAGGCATCCTAATTTTACTCTTCTTCTCAAGGTTCTCTTGGGATGTTGCGGAAAAGTCACGCAATTTGGACCGAAGATTGCACTAGTTGCCACAGACTCAATCTTGCGGGTTGTAAGCGGAGGGCAGTGTCATGATCCAAATTGAAGCATTTCAAGAATTTCGGGCGGGGCTGACATTCCTACGCGGAGGAGATGCCAATAGAGCCTTGCCGCATCTGCGTTCCGCTTTGGATCAGGAGCCGGACAATCCCTACTATATTTCGTACATGGGCGTGGCCGTCGCCGCGGCCGAGCAGAAGTGGGCCGAAGCCGAGAAGCTTTGCCACTCGGCCATGCGTATGAACCGCCGCCAGGCGCAGCTCTATTTGAATCTTGCGGAAGTGTACGTGGCCGCCGACCGCAAGCAGGACGCTGCCGATATTCTCGCCCGGGGCCTCCACTATGCCCCGCACGATTTGCGCCTGAAAATGGCGCTGGACCGGCTGGCCATGCGCCGTCCCCCCGTTTTCCGGTTCCTCCCGCGGACCCACGCGATCAATCGCAATCTGGGAAAGATCCGGCACCACGCGCTGCAAGTCCTCGCTTCTCTATAGACCGGGGAAGTACCACTTCGGTTATTAAAAAGCGAGCCCGGAGATTGCGTAAGAGTTCGGCAGGCGCTATCATCCCTCCCCAATGAAACGCGCCCTTGGACTGTTTGCCTACACCGAAGACAGGAATTGTCCCCTCTGCGGCAGCGAGCACGTGCATCGCACCAAGCGTGGACGCCTGCTGGAATTCTGGGTCCTGATTTTCCTGCCCTATCGCCCGTATCGTTGCGGCAAGTGCCGCCAGCGTTTCTACGGCCCCAAGGACATGCCCAAGAGGGAAAGCATCGACGAGCTGGGAGATGGCTGACCCGGAATATTCTCGCCAAAAATCCGGCTTCCATCGATTAAATTGAAGGCAAAGATCCGGTTTCGCGGTGCCCGTCCCGATTTCTGCCGCGGCGCCGCGCAAGATGCCGCGCACCCAAAGACTTGCGGACGGCTCAGCCTGTATACTGACCGCGAATGGACATCGATTTCAAAGCGATTCCGGCGCGCCTGTTTGCCCCTGATTTCACGCCTTCCGGATATCTGGCCGCGCGCTGGCTGTTTCTACGCGCGCTGGGAGCGATCTTTTTTTCGGCTTTCTATTCGCTTGCGTTTCAGATCCGCGGGCTCATCGGCCCACACGGACTTCTTCCTGCGCAGGAATATCTCGCGCAAGTGGCGCGCGTCATGGGAAGCGGGCGTTTCTGGTACGCCCCCACCGTATTCTGGTGGTCGGCGAGTGATCGAACTCTGCTTGCGGTCTGCATTATCGGCATGATCGCGTCCGTTTTCCTGATGCTGAATGTTTTCCCGCGGGACGCTCTCGTCGTTTGCCTGATCGCCTTTCTTTCCTTCATCGGCGCCGCGCAGGATTTCGCGAGTTACCAGTCCGACGGCATGCTGCTCGAAGCGGGCTTTCTCAGCCTGTTTTTTGCGCCCCCCGGAGGCCGCCCGCGCTGGGGAATTTCCGATCCGCCTTCGCGCGCCAGCCGGTTTCTGCTGGTCTGGCTGATGTTCCGGATTTATTTCGAGTCGGGCATCGCGAAAATGCTCGGCCGCGATCCGGAATGGCGCCATTTCACGGCCATGGACGAGTATTACCAGAATGGCCCCCTGCCCACGTGGATGGCCTGGTACGCGCACCACTTGCCGCACGCCTTTCATGTGGCTACGGCGATTTTGACCCTGGCGCTGGAGTTGGTGCTGATCTTTGCCGTGTTTCTGCCGCGGCGCTCGCGCATCGTTTTATTTTGCGTGATTACGCCCTGGCAGATCGGCATCATCCTTACCAGCAATTACGCCTTCCTGAACTATCTGGTCCTGGTCCTGGGATTCCTGCTGCTGGACGACAAATTCCTGGCGCGGTTTCTTCCGCGAAGATTGGATTTTGGCGCGCGCTCCCATACCCACTGAAGCCGCGGCCGGCATCGCGCCTCCTGCCGGGCCTGCCTGGCACGCTCAAATTCGACTATGGGTGCAGGCCTTCTTCTTGACCTGGATTTTCTACGCCACCACCGCGCTTCTAATTTTCATGATCGCGCCCGAGGCGCCGCTGCCCCACGCTCCCATCTTGAAACTCGAACCTTTTCGCATCGCCAACGAGTTCGGCTTGTTCGCCGTCATGACCCGCGGACGTTACGAAATCGAATTCCAGGGATCAATCGGACGGCAAAACTTGGACGGCCTACCCATTTCGCTACAAGCCGCAGGATATTCATGCCCCTCCCCGCGTGTATGCGCCCTACCAGCCTCGCTTTGACTGGAACCTCTGGTTCGCCTCGCTGGGCGCTTGGCGACGAAATCCATTTGTGCTGCAAGTCGAACAGCGTCTATTGGATGGCCAGCCGGATGTGCTCGCTTTATTCGCGGGCAACCCGTTCCCGCAAAAGCCTCCCGAGCAGATTCGCGTGGTGCTGTGGCAATACTGGTTTTCCGACTGGAAGGAGAAGCACGAGCAGGGTATTTGGTGGAGGCGCGAGCAGATCGGCCTATACGCCCCAACGCTGCAGCGCAATGCGGACGGCAAGATTGAAATTCTGGCCTGGCCCGATACGCCAGAAACGAATCCCATAACTTCTGTGTATTCCTATATTTGTGATGATCCCAGAGACCGACAAATCACTTCCCCTTGAGGCGCATTCTTCTCTTTTTCTTCTCCTAAAAAAGCCCTAGAACTAAAGTTCCAAACGCCCATGAACCTTGGTTCCAGAGGTTTCGGGACTACCGAGCCATAGTGCCTGGCCGCCCCTGAATCCTAACCTTGGTCTCACGTTACAGGATTTCAGCCCAGCCGAAATCCTGTGACGTACTGAGGTGAGTGCAATGATTTTGGCCATCGCCGTTCTAATGATTCATCCGCAAATGGCTGCACCACTTTCCTTCTCCGCAGAGAAGGTCGCTTTGGTACAGCCGGCCAATACTGAAACTTCCGGCACCACAACGGTCTCTGAGAATTCTTTGCCCGCGACGTCGGCAACCCTTGCAGCACCGGACCAACCCGCGGCGGAACCCAATGCGGTTGCGCTGCCCGAAGCTCCCGTCCCGGCTCCGGCGGTGAATTCTCCCGCGCCCCTGGCTTACCTGAAGAAAGGCAAGCCGGCGACCGTATCCATCGAGAATTGCGCGAGGAAGATCGTCAGAACCAGATTCTCTGGCGCGGGCTGGCCATTATGTCGCACGGCGCGGCAACGTTTGACGCCTGGTCCACGCGGCGGGCCATCACCAGGTACCGGCGCGCAAGAGTTGAATCCGATGCTGCGGCCCTTTGCAGGCAACGCATCGCTGTATGCCGCCATTCAGGTTGCTCCGCTGCTGATGGATTACGCCGGCAAGAAAGATGATGTACAGCCGGATTGGTCTTCTGCGCCGCGCGTGGTGGGTTCCGCAGAGCGCCAGCTTCGTCAGCTCCATCTTTTGCGGCGCGCACAACGTGGCCTTCCACTAAATCGCGCACGCCGCACGCTAAGAAAAGTTTCTTCCCTCTAAGAAAAGTTCGGCCGGGATCCCCCTCCCGGCCGTTCTTTTTTGTTCGAATCGTGCGCCTCACTTGAGAACCGGCTGAAACGCTTCCCGGCGTTGCGGCAATTCCCCCGGCTGCTGTACTATCCCGCCAGCGGAGGAACCGATCATCGCCACCGCGGAGACTATCGCGGCGCCCGCTATCGCGCGCGCCAGCGTCCACCCCTACAGCCCGGCCCGCGCGGCTGGTTTCGCTCGACGTTTTTCGCGGAATCACCATCGCCGCCATGATCCTGGTGAATGATCCGGGCTCCTGGAGCCATATTTATCCGCCGCTGGAGCATGCGGATTGGAATGGCTGGACGCCGACCGACCTGATTTTTCCCGCGTTTCTGTTCATGGTTGGCGTATCCATGACGTTATCGTTTGCGTCGCGGGTATCGCGCGGCGTGGCGCGAAGAGCGCTGGCGGTTCACGTGGTGCGGCGCAGCGCGCTGATTTTCGCGATCGGGCTGTTCCTGAACGGGTTTCCCTCCTTCGATTTCGCGTCGATCCGGATCATGGGCGTTTTGCAGCGCATCGCGGTGTGCTACCTGGCCGCGGGGCTCTTGTACCTGCTGCTTTCGCGGGGCAAAGGCTCCTCGGATGCGAACGCGCGCGCGCGGTCCAACTTCGCGGCGATCGCGGGCATCACCTTGATCCTGCTGGTGGGCTACTGGGCGCTTTTGAAATTTGTTCCCGTGCCGGGCTATGGCGCCGGGCACTTGGGCAAAGAAGATAATCTCGGCGCATACATCGACCGCACGCTCATGGGCGGACACTTGTGGTCCGAGTCGATGACCTGGGATCCGGAGGGACTTCTTTCCACGATTCCGGCTATCGCCACGCTGCTGATCGGAATTCTTGCGGGCGAATGGCTGCGTTCGGATCGCGAGGGATCGCGCAAGGCCGCGGGCCTGGTGGGAGCGGGACTTGTTTTGATGGCCGTCGGACGGCTGCTGCATTCGTATTTTCCGATCAATAAGAATTTGTGGACCAGCACGTTCGTTCTGTTTACCGGAGGATTTTCGATGTTGGCGCTGGCCGCGTGCTACTGGGCGGTGGATTTGCGAGGCTGGCGGCGGTGGGCCGCGCCGTGGCTGGTGTTCGGGATGAACGCGATTTTGGCGTACGCGCTTGCGGCGATCGTTTCGGAAATCAGCACCGATTTTGAATTCAGCAATGCGCAAGGCCGCGACACGACCTTGCATGGCTGGCTCTATCAGGGATTTTTCGTGCCCCACGCCAGCCCGGTGAACGCTTCGCTCGCGTTCGGCGATATTCTTTGTATTTGTAATCTTCCTGCTGCTCTTGCCGCTGTACCGATGGAAGATTTTCCTTCGCATATAAGAGGGAAAATAGCGTCAATGCACATCGCGCAGCACGAAGAAACGATTGCATTTCCAGGCCGTTTCCGAGGATCGGAAAACGCGCGCCCCGGAATACGCGCAAAACGGCGCGGCCCCCGCCCGGCCGGCCTTTTTAACCTGCCCGTAACATTGCCTTCGGTTGAATACATGTAAAATGAAGTAATCGGCATTGCGATGACCTGGTGCTAGTGCGACAGGAAAGAGTGGCGATGAAACGAGTTCTGCTGATCGAAGACGACCGCGACATTGTCGAGTTGGTCCGCTACAACCTCGAACGCGAAGGTTTCCAGGTCGCCGCCGCCAGCGACGGCGCGACCGGCCTGGCGCAAATCCGCAAGACGCCTCCCGATATTCTGCTGCTCGACCTGATGCTGCCGAAATTATCCGGCCTCGATATCTGCAAGGAAATTCGCCGCGACCAATCGCTCAATCGCCTGCCCATCCTGATGCTGACGGCGCGCGGCGAGGAAGCCGACCGCGTGGTGGGCCTGGAAATGGGCGCCGACGATTACGTCACCAAGCCGTTCAGCCCGCGTGAATTGGGCGCCCGCGTAAAGGCCTTGCTGCGCCGCACCGAGCCCGCCGGAGAAGCGCCCCGCGTGATCGAATCGCGCGGCCTGACCATCGATCCCTCCTCCTACCGCGTCACGCACGATGGCCAGCCGGTGACGCTCTCGACTCTGGAGTTCCGCCTGCTTTATTATCTGGCGACGCGCCCGAACCGCGTGTTCACTCGCGACCAGTTGCTGGATGCCGTCTGGGGCACCGAGCGGTTCGTGACGCCGCGCAGCGTGGACGTTTATATCCGGCGCTTGCGCGAAAAAGTGGAAACCGACGCCGACCATCCTTCTTTCTTGAAGACGGTTCGCGGCGCGGGCTACATGTTTGAAAGCGCGGCGCAAATGGTGAGACAGGAGTGAATCCTTCGTGGCCGTAAGCCCATTCCGGCGGCTGGGAATGCTGTACCTGGCGCTGGTTGCGGCCATTTTGATCGCCGTGGAAGTGGCCGCGCCGGGAACCCTTGCCCGGATCTTTCCGGCCTTGCTGGCCATTCTCCTGGTTGCGGGATTTCTATCCGTCGTCTTTCTGCGCTCGGTCGCCGGGCGCATCCGCCGCCTGAAACAATTCGCAGACCGCGCCGCGGCCGGCGATTTCACTCCCCTCGAAAAAGACCATGGCCGCGACGAACTCGCGGACCTGGCGCAGGCGCTGGGCGGCACCGTCGCCCGGCTCGGCCAATCCATTCACACGCTGACTGAGGAACGCAACCGCTCGGCGGCCATCCTCGGCAGCATGGTCGAGGGCGTGGCCGTGGTGGCCGGGGACGAAAGAATTCTGTACTGCAATGGCGCCTTCGAGCAAATCCTGGAACTTCCGGAAGGAAGCTCGCAAGGAAAAAAACTCATCGAAGCGCTGCGGCAAGTAGAACTGGTGGCCGCGGTGCGCCAGGTTCTTCCCGGAGGCGAAGAAGTCACCGGCGAAGTCGAAGTCGGCACGGTGCGCCCGCGCAGTTTCGCCGTCACGGCCGCGCCCAGTGCAAGCCACGGGAGTCAAGAGCGCGGTGCTGGTGCTGCATGACATCACGGAATTGCGGCGGCTGGAGCGCGTGCGGCGCGATTTCGTGGCCAATGTCTCGCACGAATTCAAGACGCCGCTGACGGCCATCCAGGGATTTGCCGAAACCCTGCTCGGCGGCGCGCTGGAGGACAAGGCCAACCGCGCGCATTTCGTCGAGATCATCCGCGACCACGCCCGCCGCCTGGCGCGCCTCACCGACGACCTGCTGAAACTTTCGCGAATCGAAGCCGGACGCCTCGAACTCGAGTTGCGCCCGGTCCGCGTCGCGGCCCTGGTGAATGGCTGCGTCGAGACGGCGCGCCTGAAGGCCGAGGCCAAGGGTTTGCGCATCAATGTGCTATTGCCGGACAATCTTCCGCCGGTTCTCGCCGATGGCGCTCAGTTGGGCGAGGTGCTGCAGAATCTGCTGGACAACGCAACGCAGTACACGCCGCCCGGCGGACAAATCGACGTCAGCGCCACGGCGAATGGACAGGGAGTCACATTCACCGTCGCGGACACGGGAATCGGAATTCCCGAATCCGACCTGGAGCGCATCTTTGAACGTTTTTATCGTGTCGATGCCGCCCGATCCCGTGAAGCCGGCGGCACCGGACTCGGCCTGGCCATCGCCCGCCACATCGTGGACGCCCACGGCGGCCGTATCTGGGTGGAAAGCGCCGTGGGGCAGGGCTCGCGGTTTCATTTCCGCATTGCTGCTGCAACTTGAACTAAATTCCGCCATAGAACCGTTTGTTGAATTGAAATTTTCGAGTGCCCTACCCTCTGCCGCCTAGGCGGAAAAGGTGGGAATTGTCTCGACCGGGAATGTGCGGGGATAGGGTCCGAAACCCCACCATTGCAGAGACCGCAGGGATAGGGCACCAGGCATCATCGCTCGACCTTAGCTCCGTTCCATATTGCTTCGTACGTTTGCCACATTGCCCCAAACGCGTCGGTGATTTGAGTAAGCGTGGTTGGCGCTGATTTTGCGCCGTCTTTAAAGGACGCACCGGATTGATAGCATTCCCTCCGGTCAATGAACACGTAACGATCGTGGAAATTCGGTGCTGACCGAACTTCTATCTTTAATTTCGATTGCTTAGCGAAGGCGTCTACCGCAGGTAGCAATGTTCCCAGTTTTTCGCGCGCAAGAAGGCGGGTCATTACTCCAGCTGACGCGTGGCCCAAATAGCGAGAAACAAACTCTGCATCCAAGTATGGATCGACAAAAAACAAATCTTGCTTTGCTGTCTCAATTATTTGCCTGACCTCGTCGAAGTAATCGAATACAAAACCTCGTGACACTGCGACGCTAACAGGGCCTCCCGTTATCATTCGCAAGTTATGTCGAGCTTCGTGCAATAAAGTCAAAATGTTGGCATAGCCCGCAGTCTGCATCGCGAAGCTACGGAACTGAGATTGATACGCCAACAAGAGTGCTGTCTTACTTGGTTTCCACGCATCGATCACCGCCGAGAGCCTACCAAACCAACTAAAGTTTTCGTTCGTATCGTCTCGGATGGTTGACTCTGGGGGCATGGTCCGCAAGAGGTCTTCCACTTCGGCGAGCAATTGTTCGTTAGTCATCGGCGCAGATTATCATCGAGTATACGTAGAGTGCATACAATTTATCTTTATGATAAAACGTTCGTCAACGAGGGTGACCAGGTCTATGATTTGGGGTTTTCGGGGGGTATCCTTTTGCAAATGTTCCAAGGGAGGGAGCTTTAGATTCCGGATCGGCCGGGAAAGTGGGGATGGGAGGGCGAAAATCCCCGCCTTTGATCAAATCGCAAGGACGGGCAGTCCAAAATCGGGCATGATAATTCCTTGTCGAGCTAACCTAATGACATTGTCCGTCCGCAAAGCGCCGCCTGGTGATAGCCAGAACCGCCCAATCATCCATGGAAGGAAACCGGAGAACACGCCACGCCTCTATAAATTAGGCAGTTCCTTGCCGTCCGCCTTCACAATCTTTTGCAGGCGCATGAAAAATGTCCCGTTCTTGGTTCGATGTCCGTAGATCGTGATCATGTCGCCGACCTTGATTGTGTTCCTGTTCCAATCGCCGTATCTGGCCAGCATGGCGGGACTCCTGGCTTCGGCCGTCCACGTTTCGGTCTCGCCCTTGTCATTTTTCACGTCCATCATGATTTGCACGTGAGGGTTAACGAACTCAAATTGCGTCACGGTTCCCTTGACCGAGACGGTCTTCTCCGTATCGTAGTTGGCCTCTCCATGATGCGCCGACAGCGCGGCGGGATTAAAAACAAAGCAAACCATCGTAGCCAGAAAGAGCGCGAATTTCTTCATTCTGAACCTCCTGAAAGCACCACTCAGACGTAGAGGCTTGACGATTACAAGGGCCGTGCCGCGCCAGAAAAGTGGGTTACCAAAAATATCTACTCCGATCCAAGCTATGTCAACGCCGAAATCGGCGCCAACGCGCGATGACAGCCGCTCCTACTTCTCTGATGACGCTTCTTTTTTTTCGAGCCCCAGGAAGGTCTCGCCATCCTCACAAAATTGTTCCGTCAGCTTCCAAGGCCTTAACTTGAATTCCAGGCGCGCCGTCCAGGGTCTCGTGTACGCCTTAGGATCCTCGACGGTGATGTCGTCCACTAGGTGATCGTGGGCCGTCCGCCGGAAGCGCTCGATCAAGTGCAGTTGATCGCTGTGCGGGTGGCCGACACGGTCCAGCCAGGTCTTATCATTGAAATTAACGGTGTCAACGACCAGCGTGTCGCCCTCCCAATGCCCGGTCGAATCTCCCATCCACAAGGGCACCAGACTTTCATCATGCGGTTTCCCATCGGTGTAAATCTCGCGCCGCAGGGAATCGACCTCGAAGAGCATCACGACTTCGCCGCGCGTTTGAATAAATTGAAAGGGAAAGGGATGCATGTAAACGCGCGGCACGCCGGGGGAAAACAGCCGCGCAATACGGGATCGTTCGTTTCCTCGAGCGGATACATATGAGCACCAAAGGAGGACTTGGCCGCTTTGAATTGCGCCTCGCCCCAGGCCGTCATGGGCGGTTCCTCTTGATTGAGCTCATAAATCCAGTACTGCAACGCGTTCGCCGGGGGAGCGTCTCGCATCCATACACCCGACAAGTCGCCTGTTTTGATTGCGCTTGCAGGCTTTGCCGGCGCGGCCGGTTTTGGGGATTGCGCGGAAGCGCTCGCGGAACAACCCCATGCGATCACGAGTCCAAGAAAAACGCCCAGCAAACGATTTCGCATTTGCGACCCCCCAATCTTCGAACGTGCCTTTTCAAAGGTGACTTTAGCGGGGATTATACACTGCCGATTCCGCAAGAAGATCAGAGGAAATTCTCAATCAGTGAGCCAAATTGCTTTCTTAGTATGGTCATGTTGGCTGCTCGTTCGGGCTTTTCGGCGCGACGGGTCGGGGCCTCCAATTTCCGAATCCAGGCTTGAATCAACCAAGTCGCCGGATATTCACTCCCGTTTCATACCGTTTTCACATACTGCAAGTAACGTCGCTGGCGCAGGGGGAGTCCCGGCCCAAGGCGGAAAAATGGCGACCTCGGTTTCAAGCGTACAAACGATTTATCAGGATGTGCTGGCCAATTACCTGATTTCCATGGCCCGCACGGTCGAGAGCAGCGTGGAAATTGCGCTCGACGCGCTGCTGCGGCCCAATCTGGATGCGGCCAATGCTCTTTCCAGCAAGGTGTTTCTGGTCGAGCCGCGCATCAACGAGATGGAGATTCTAATCGACGACCATGCCGTGCGGATGCTGCGCACCGGGCTGCTCGATGACGAGGAAATTCGCCGCGTTGTGGCCACGCAGAAAATCGCCAACGATCTGGAACGCATCGGCGATCTGGCCGTGAATATCTCGGAACGCGTGATTTCATTGGCTGGAATGAAGGTGTCGGAAATGCCGCGGGACCTCGAGCCCATGACCGGCGCGGTTCGCGGCATGCTCGGGCGCAGCCTGGGCGCGCTGATTTTCCGCAATGTCGTGCTGGCCAGCGAAGTTCTCGAATCCGACGACGTCGTGGACCGCTATCGCGACCAGATTTTCGAGCACTTGCTCGCGGGAATGACCGCGGAGCCTTCCCAGGTGGCGCCGCACATGCAGTTTGTGCTGGCCACGCGCTACCTGGAACGCATCGCCGATCACTCCACAAATATTGCCGAGGACATTATTTTCTGGGTGCGTGGCTTGGACGTGCGGCACGGACGCGCGCGGCTCAACATGGATGAAGTCAATTATCCCGAAAAAAGAGCCTGAATTGCCCCGCGGAATATTCGCGCCGAACGACGATCTTCGTGTTGCAACCCCACCCCGGGCCGACGCTCCCCTGGCGTCGGCCCATCCTCCTTTTTACTGCAACTTATGGAAAATAAAAGCGTTGTGCAGCTTTCCAGTGTTTTATGCCCGGATCACTACCTTGTAACACGGCTGTAACAATTAAGAGTCAGAATCCACCTGCGAATCTAGGAGAGAATATGCGAATTGGAAAAGTACTTGCCGTTCTTGTTGTCCTGCTTGCACTGGGAACGGTGGCTGTCGCCGAAGGCGGACAAGTTCTGCTGAATGCCGCGGGCGCGACCTTCCCGTATCCAATTTACTCGAAGTGGTTTGATGAGTATCATCAAGCTCATCCCGAACGTCCAGATTAATTATCAGTCGATCGGATCCGGCGGCGGCATCCGCCAATTGCTCGACAAGACCGTTGATTTCGGCGCCTCCGATGGGCCCATGAACGACGATCAGTTGAAGCAAGCCAGTGTGCCGATTCTGCACTTCCCCACGGTTATGGGCGCGGATGTGCCCAGCTACAATGTGCCAGGCGTGGGCGGCGATTTGAATTTCACGCCGGAAGCCTTGTCCGGGCATTTTCCTCGGCAAGATCACAAAATGGAACGATCCGGCCATCGCTTCGGCGAATCCGGGAGTAAAATTGCCGGGCGATGACATCGTTGTGGTGCACCGCTCCGACGGCAGCGGCACGACCTACATCTGGACCGACTATCTTTCCAAGATCAGCCCGGAATGGCAGACGAAGGTTGGCAAGGCAACCTCGGTGAACTGGCCGGTCGGATTGGGCGGCAAAGGTAACGAAGGCGTGGCCGCCCTGGTTCAGCAGACGCCGGATTCGATCGGCTACATCGAGTTGATTTATGCGATTCAGAACAACATGCCGTACGGGAAAGTGAAGAATTCGTCCGGTGCGTTCGTGAAAGCCGATCTGGCCGGTGTTTCGGCTGCCGCTGCGGCCGCGGCAAAGTCCATGCCGGACGATTTCCGCGTTTCCATCACCAACCCCCCGGACAACAAGGCGGCATACCCGATCGCCAGCTTTACCTGGCTGCTCATTCCGCAGAAGTTTTCGGACACGGCCAAGCGCGATGTGGTGAAGGACTTTCTGAAGTGGATGATGACCGACGGGCAGGCTTCCTGCGAGGCTCTGGCTTACGCCAAGCTCCCGAAGGAAGTGGTCGCCAAGGAAATGAAGGCGATCGCGAAGATTCAGTAAGGTTTCGCAGTCGCTCGGGCAGTTTGCATTACTGTCCGTCACACGGGCTGGAAGGCCCGACCACATACAATGGCCACGACACCGAATGCGACAACGCCTGCGGACCTCGGATGGAGTCCGCAGGCGTTGCTGCGCCGCATGAGCGGCGCCGATGAGATCGCGCACCTGATCACGTTCATCGCGGCGGCAAGCCTGATGTTGATCGCCGTGCTGCTGGTGTTTCAACTGTGGGTCCATTCGGCCGAGGCGCGGGCCAAATTCGGTTGGAGCTTTTTTGTCACCAAGACGTGGGATCCCGTCGCCGGCGACTTCGGCGCCTTGCCCTTTATTTACGGCACGCTGGTGACGTCCGCGGTGGCCTTGGTGATCGCGGTTCCACTCGGCGTTGGCGCCGCTATCTTCTTGGCGGAACTTGCGCCGCCAAAGCTCTCCTCCTCGCTGACTTTTGTAAGCGACTTGCTGGCCGCGGTACCCAGCGTGATTTACGGATTGCTGGGCGTGTTTCTGCTGGTGCCGCTGATGCGAAAGACCATCCAGCCTGCCTTAAAAAGCACGCTAGGATTTTTGCCGTTGTTTAAGGGTCCCGCGTACGGCATCGGGTTTCTTACGGCGGGCATCGTTCTGGCCATCATGGTAGTGCCGTTCGTGCTTTCGGTCTCGCGGGAGGTTTTGCTGGCCGTGCCGCGCGATCAGCGCGAAGCCGCACTGGCGCTGGGCGCAACCAAGTGGGAATCCACCTGGAAAGTGGTGGTGCCTGCGGCGCGCATCGGCATTTTCGGCTCCGTTTTTCTCGCGCTCGCCCGCGCGCTCGGCGAGACCATGGCCGTGACTATGGTCGTGGGCAACAACCCCATCATTTCCGCCTCCCTGTTTTCGCCCGGCTATTCCATCGCCGCCGTCCTGGCCAATGAATTTTCCGAGGCCACCGGCAATTTGTATTTGAGCGCCTTGATCGAGTTGGGCCTGGTGCTGTTTCTGCTGACGTTTGTGCTCAACGGCCTGGCGCGCCTGCTGATCCTGGTGACCACGGCGCGCGGCAGCGGGGTGCTCCCCTCATGAGCGTCCGTCTGATGTGGCGGAAATCCTTGAACGCCTTCATGCTTTCGCTCACGGGCCTGTGCGCGCTGCTCACGGTTTCCGCCTTGTTTTTCATTCTCGGCTACCTGGTGTGGAACGGCGGAAAAGATCTTTCCTGGAATTTCTTCACGCACCTGCCGGCTCCGGTGGGCGAGGCGGGCGGCGGAATGGCCAACGCCATCCTGGGCACGCTGAAACTCCTGCTGCTCGCCGCCCTGCTGGGAGTTCCCATCGGCCTGCTGGGCGGCGTGTACCTGGCCGAGTTTGGCGGACGCACTGTGCCGTTTCTGGTGCGCTACACGGCCGACCTGCTGAACGGTGTGCCGTCGATCGTGATCGGCATTTTTGCGTACGCCCTGGTCGTGATGCCCATGCATCACTTCTCGACGCTCGCGGGCGGATTCGCGCTGGGCATCATGGTGATTCCCACGGTGCTGCGCAACACGGAAAGTTTTTTGCGGGACGTTCCGCGCTCCCTGCGCGAGGGCTCGTTCGCACTGGGCGCGAACAAGTGGCAAATGATCGCGACCGTGGTGCTCCCGGCGGCCTCTCGCGGCATTCTGACCGGCGTCCTGCTGGCTCTGGCCCGCGTCGCGGGAGAAACCGCGCCGTTGCTGTTTACCGCGTTTGGCAACCGTTACTGGAGCCCAGGCTGGAATCAGCCGACGTCGTCGCTTCCGGTGGTGATTTATACCTACGCCACGGGCCCGTACGAGGACTGGCATCGCCAAGCGTGGGCCGCGGGGCTGGTTCTGCTCGGATTGGTGTTGTTGACCAATATCACGGTTCGCGCGTTCTTGTCGCGCGGGTCATCGTATGAGAGGACCTGACGATGGACTCTGCCTTTCCACTCATGGCGAATTCGGGGGCCGCGGCGGCCTCCTCTTCGGCTAAGATTGCGGCTCATACTCCTGCCATGACCGCACCCGGCGCCAACACGCTGCGCATGAAAGTCACCAAGCTCAATTTCTATTATGGCAAGAACCACGCCTTGCATAACGTGTCCATGGACGTCGCCACCAACCGCGTGACGGCCATGATCGGTCCTTCGGGTTGCGGCAAATCCACGCTGTTGCGCACGCTGAACCGCATGCATGAAACCCTTCGCCACACGCGCCTGGAGGGGGAAATCACGCTGGACGGCGTGAACATCCTCACGCTCGATGTGACCAAGCTACGCCGCATGGTGGGCATGGTATTTCAAAAGCCCAATCCGTTTCCCAAGTCGATTTATGAAAACGTGGCCTACGGTCTGCGCATTAACGGCCATAAAGGGCGGCTCGACGATGCCGTGGAAAAGAGCCTGCGGCGCGCAGCGCTATGGGATGAGGTGAAGGACAAACTGCAAAAGTCCGCCTACGCGCTTTCCGGCGGGCAGCAGCAGCGGCTGTGCATCGCGCGGGCGCTGGCCGTCGATCCCGAGGTGCTGCTGCTGGACGAGCCGTGTTCGGCGCTGGATCCGGTGAATACGGCGAAGATCGAGGAGTTGCTGTTCGAATTGAAACCCTCGTGCACCCTGGTCATTGTCACGCACAACATGCAGCAAGCCGCGCGCGTCAGCGACTCGACCGCATTCATGCTCAACGGAGAACTGATCGAGTTTTCGCCGACCGGGACAATGTTTACGACGCCGAGCGATCC
Source organism: Terriglobia bacterium (assembly GCA_963779275.1). Lineage (GTDB taxonomy): Bacteria > Acidobacteriota > Terriglobia > Acidiferrales > UBA7541 > Palsa-360. The sequence continues at coordinate 142,837 of CAVZXL010000005.1, read as the reverse complement.
GCGCACCGAGGCGTATATTACCGGAAGGTTCGGATGAGTTTGGCTGGCGGACACGCTTTCGGAAAAAGCAACTCATAGATTTTTTGCATCGCTCTTTTGGCGGGAAGCGCGTCATACTCAAAGTAAGCACGGCCAGGACGGGAATCATATTTTTGCAGGGGGACGTCTAGGTACCGTTCGCGGAGAGGGTCTAACGAGATGGAACGCCATTTTGAACGCTCCCTGGAAGAACTGAAGGAGCGGCTGCTTTGGATGGGCAGCCTTGCCGAGCGCGCCGTACACCAGGCCGTGCACGCCGTGCTGGATGCGGACGAAGCGCTCGCGCAAACCGTCCTGAGGGAAGAGAACACCATCAACGAGCTGCAGATCGAGATTGACGACCGCGTGGTGCAGCTGCTGGCTCTGCAGCAATTGATGGCCGCGGATCTCCGCTTCGTGCTGGCCATCGCCCGCATCAACAACGACCTGGAACGCATCGGCGACCAGGCCGTGAACATCGCGCATTCGGCCACGCGCATCGTGCGCCACCCGCGCGTCAAGCCTTACGTCGATCTGCCGCGCATGGGCGAACTCGCCGAAAAAATGATGCGCGACAGCCTCGATTCCCTCGTCCGCCGCGACATCGAACTGGCCCGCTCGGTCCTGGCCCGCGACGATCAAGTGGACCAGTTGCGCGACCAGATTTTCCGCGAACTTCTCAGCTACATGATGGGCGACTCCTCGGTCGTGTTTCCCGCGTTCGAGCTGATTCTGGTCGCGAAAAATCTCGAGCGCATCGCCGACCACGCCACCAACGTCGCCGAAGACGTCATCTACATGGTTGCGGGAAGCGACGTCCGCCATCCCGCCGTCGACCGCAATACCGCGTAATCGTATTTTACCGATCATTAGAAACAGCTGAGATGCGAGGATTGAGAGGCTCTCTCTGTGTCCTCTGTGCTCTCTGTGTTAACGGTTTTTCGGAAAAAGCTTTAACACAGAGGTCACGGAGGGAGGACACAGAGGGCACAGAAAAACTTTGTACTGCCTGGACTGATCGGGCCTCTTACGGCAGATCGAGGAGCAGGAAATCCGCTGCGGCCGCGCCTGGCCCCGTCACTGCGGAGAGTTGCAATTCGTGTTCTTTTGTAACGCGCGCCTGGTCTCCCGGATCGAGTTTCTTTCCATTGAGTTGCAGATTCCCGCCGATCACGAATATGTAGGCGCGGCGGCCCTCCGCGATTTTGTGCGTGGCGGACTGGCCCGGTGCGAGCAGAGAAGTGTAGATCGAAGCGTCCTGATGGATTTGCACGGCGCTCGCGACTGAGTCTCCGTTCTTGCTTGCCGGCACGGCAATGGGGAGCAGCTTGCCCGAGCGGTCGGAAAGCGAAAAACTTTTCTGCTCCCACGAGGATTCCAGGCGTTTCACCGCCGGCGTGATCCACAATTGCACCAGGTGGACAGGATCTTTTTTGGAATGATTGTATTCGGAGTGGCGCACGCCGGTTCCGGCGCTCATGCGCTGGATTTCGCCGGGCCGGATGATGCCGGTGTTGCCCAGGTCGTCGTGGTGCTCGAGGGCGCCATCGATGAGGTACGTGACGATTTCCATTTCGCGGTGGCCGTGCAAAGGAAAGCCGCTGGCCGGAGCGAACGTATCGTCATTGAAGACGCGCAAGGGTTCGAAATTCATGTTTTCAGGATCGTGATAGTCGTCAAACGAGAAGTGCCAGTAAGTGTTAAGCCATCCCGAATCAAGATGATAGCGGTCTTTGGAGCGAATTGTCTGGATCATGCGAGCGCCTCCGGAACGGGCCAAGCGCGCCGTTCGTTATCTGTTCATGCAATACCTTAGATGCAATAGGGTGGGAAACGACTCAAAGGCGGGATGCCCGCGCCAGGGTCCAACTCTGTAGCGCACGCCTTCCGGCGGGCACGTCGGCGCCGACGTGCCCGCCGGAAGGCGTGCGCTACAAATCCCCGCCCGATTTGATTTCGCTCGCGCCGGTCAGCAACCGCCGCGAGCGGATGGATCGAAATCGATGACTGTTTGCGCCTGCGTTACCGGCCGAAGGTGTAGCCGATTGAGATGGTGTATTGCGGGACAAGATTGCTGTTGTATTGCTGGTTCAGGTTGGGCACATAGTGGATATCCACCTGCGGTTTGATAAACAGGCTCGACTTGACGTACAGCTTCACGCCAACGGCTCCATGAACTTGAAAGTGATTGGAGCTGAACAGGAACTGGCTCTGATTGAACAGGGAACCCACTTGCTGGGATGTATAAAACGATAATTTGGCTCCGCCAATTCCCCCTTCCAGTACGGGGACAATGCGGGATTCACCCGAGATTGGAGCATAGATGGCGTTAAAGTCGTAAAAGGCTGGACGAACGTTTAACCCCTCGGTTGGCAAAAAATTGGCCTGAGCAAAACGGAACGAATATTCGCCATTGACCCCGAGGTGCGGGTTAACCATGAAGTCGGCGCCAATGACGCCGAAGGTCCCACCCATGGTTGGCGCGGGCACGCAGGAAGTTGGAGGGCCGGAGGGGTCGAAGGGATCGTCGAGTTGGTGCGGCGAACAGCCCGCGCTTGTGGTGGCGCCGTCGGTTGCGCTGCCCATGCCAAAATAGGCGCTGAACTGTTGGGCGCTGGCCGGATGGACGCCGGCAACGAAGAGCAGGAAGAAGAGCGGAAGCGTGCGTAAAATGAGTTTTGACAATGATTATCTCCTTTGCGCAAGGATCGCGTCCAAGCGCGCCTTTACCATTCAACTTTACCACTCAAATAGATGACGGTAGACACCCAAGGGTTGTTCACCCGTGTGGTGGGCCGCCCTTTGCCGGGGTGTGCCGCGCACGGACCTGCAAAAGCTGGAAATCGGCGCGATACCTCTCCCGCAAAATCGAAACTTGGTGTAAATTCCTATAGGCCCGCTGGCTGCAAACGCGGACGTACTCATAATTCCAATCCAACCTGAATTGCAGGTTGCCATCGAAGGGATCACCCGCATGAGCCGGGACACTTTATCTGTCACTGATAACCGCACGGGGAAGGCTTACGAACTTCCCATTAAAGACGATACCATTCGCGCCATCGACCTGCGACAAATTAAAGTCAAGGCCGACGATTTCGGAATGATGAGCTATGACCCGGCGTTCAGCAACACGGCGCTGTGCCACAGCAAGATCACCTACATCGACGGCGACAAAGGCATCCTGCGATACCGCGGCTATTCGATCGAGGAGTTGGCCGAGAAGAGCACCTATCTCGAAACCGCCTACCTGATTCTGCACGGCGAGCTGCCCACGCGCCCGCAATTGGAAGACTGGACCTACAACATCACGCACCACACCTTCATCCACGAATCGGTGAAGAAATTCCTGGACGGGTTCCACTACGACGCGCACCCGATGGGCATGATGATCTCGGCCATCGCCGCGCTTTCCACATTCTATCCCGAGGCCAAGGATATTTTTAACAAGGAGTCGCGCCGCAAGCAGACCTACCGGCTGATCGGAAAAATGCCGACCCTCGCCGCGTTTTCCTACCGCCACAGCCTGGGCATGCCGTTCGCGTATCCGGACAACGAACTGAGCTACCCCGGAAATTTCTTGAACATGTTGTTCAAGACCTCGGAACTGAAATACCGGCCCAACCCGACCCTTGAGCGCGCGCTCGATGTTCTCTTCATTCTTCATGCCGACCATGAGCAGAATTGCTCGGCGAACGCCATGCGCTGCGTCGGCAGCTCGCACGTCGATCCGTTCTCGGCCACCGCCGCGGCCACTGCCGCGCTCTACGGCCCGCTGCATGGCGGCGCGAACGAGGAAGTCCTGCGCATGCTGCTGGAAATCGGCTCGCTTGCGAACGTGCCTTCCTACATCAAGCGCGTGAAGGCTGGGGAAGTGAAGCTGATGGGCTTCGGACACCGCGTGTACAAAAATTACGATCCGCGCGCGCGCATCATCAAGCACGTGGCCGACGGCGTCTTCGAGATCATGGGAAAAAATCCGCTGCTGAACATCGCCCTGGAAGTCGAACGCATCGCCCTCGAGGACGATTACTTCGTTTCCCGCAAGCTCTATCCCAACGTTGATTTTTATACCGGCCTGATCTACCAGTCGATGGGCTTCCCGGTCACCATGTTCCCAGTCCTGTTCGCCATCCCGCGCACCAGCGGCTGGATCGCACAGTGGGAAGAAATGCTCAATGATCCCGAACAGAAAATCGCCCGGCCGCGCCAGGTATTCCTGGGCCACGATTTGCGGCCGTACGCTCCGATGGATCAACGAAGCTAGTAGCAAAAAGGGACGCATCCGTACGGATTGATCCCGGTCAGGAAGTTGACTTCAGAAACCCCAGCCTTCAAAAATGAAGGCTGGGGCACCCAAAGCTCAAATTCGTTCAAACCCCAGGCCACCCGCCTAGCCGGAGTTGCGCGCGAGGTCCGGGCGATTGGAATTGGAGCGAGGATTGATTCGATATACGCAGTCTCGGAAACTCGATCGGCGCGCTAAGATCGCGTCGTGACTTTTGAATGGGATCTGCGCAATTCTGCAAGAAACCTCCGGAAACATGGAGTTTCATTCCATGAGGCGGCAACGGTTTTCGGCGATCCTTTGGCGCTGACTTATAACGACCCGGATCACTCCATCGCGGAGCAGCGATTCATTACAATCGGAATGTCAAATGCCAGCCGATTTTTGATTGTGTCTCACGCCGACCGCGCCGAAAGCATTAGAATCATCAGTGCACGCAAGACCACTTTGCGCGAGAGAAGGCAATATGAAGAAAAAGACTGAAAAACAGGCGAGGGATAACGGATTACGCCCGGAGTACGACCTATCCAGGTTGAAGGGCGGTGTTCGCGGCAAGTACACCGCACGGTATAGAGCCGGGACCAACCTCGTGTTGCTTTCACCCGACGTCGCGGAGTATTTCCGCGACGACAAGTCCGTGAATGCGGCCTTGCGCAAATTGATTCGAGTGGCACGGTAGCTTGTTGTTTCCTTGCGGGGCGCCCCGCCGGCGAGGAGTATCGTTGACATCCCAATTCCCGGTCACGCCCCTTGACAATGTTTTGCCGCGGGACAACACTGAATTTACCCCTTCCAGAAAGTAGATTCCCTGATTCGTTTGGCCGTCCGCCCTGAGCACACCTTGCGCTGAATCGCGGAGGTCCGGCTATCGGCCTGCTGAAGCCGCGGGAATCACGAGGCTATGTGCTACCACCGAGCGGAGGAGTAATCCGCGTTCTTTTCGTCGGCGCATTTCAGGAAGCCCGCAAAATTTGCGATTTGCTTGGCTCGACCGAGCCGTCCGTGTTTCAAATCACTCATGTTTCCGGCCTCGATCTTGCCGCCGAGCGAATTTGCGGTGGCGACGCGGATATTTTGCTGCTCGACCTGGGAACGAAACAGAGCCAGGGGCGCGCCCTGGTGGAAGCCGCGCGAGCCGCCGCGCCGGACTTTCCGGTGGTCATTCTGTCGGATTTTGAAGACGAGACCCTGGCGGTCGAGTCGCTGCGGCACGGCGTGCAGGATTTCCTGGTGAAGGGGCTACTGGACTGCGCCGCGCTGGCGCGCTCACTGCGCTACTCCATCGAACGCCATCGCCTGCAGAAAGAGCTGCAAAATCTCTCCCTAGTTGACGATTTGACCGGCCTGCACAATCGCCGCGGATTTGTCGCGCTTGCCGGGCAGCATTTGCGCATGGTGCTGCGCAAAGGCGCCGGCATGTTGGTCTATCTGGACGTGGACAATTTGAAATCGATCAACGACACCTTCGGCCATCTGGAGGGCAACCGCGCGCTGGTCGTGGCTTCCAATTTGCTGCGGAATAGTTTCCGCCAGTCCGACATTCTGGCCCGCATGGGCGGCGATGAATATTGCGTCCTGATGACCGACGCCGGGAAGGATTCCGAGCAGCAGGTCCGCAGGCGCCTGCAGCAGTGCGTGGATTTCACCAACGAGCTTTCTTCCTGGCACTTTCGCATTTCCTTCAGCATGGGATTCGCCGCCGTGCCTTCCATCCGCCAGCCTTCGCTGGACGAATTACTGCGAATTACCGACGATCGGATGCACCAGGAAAAGCGGAACAAGCAGCTGGGCGGCACGTTCGTGCCCGCCGTGAAGCAAACCAGCGTCGCCTAGCGGCTTCGGAATAGCTGCGGCGTTTCCCTCCTCCTTAACTCAAGACATTCCCGCAAAGTGCCGATAGACCCCGAGTGGAGTGTTCGCGGGGCTGTGACTGGATTCGCGCATGGCTCATCACTCCAGGCCAGAGTCCCGCGGGACGGGGGCGGAAATGCAGTTCCTGAAAAGCCTGATTTTCCCGGGCGGCCTTATGCCGCACGGAACATGCTATCTGTGGACCCCGAGCCTCATCGCCCTGCATGTGCTTTCGGATTCGCTGATCGCGCTTTCCTATCTCTCCATCCCCATTACCTTGGTGCATTTCACACGCAAGCGCCGGGACATTCCTTTCAGCTGGATGTTTCTCTGCTTCGGAGCGTTCATCGTGGCCTGCGGCGGCACGCATTTGATGGAAGTCTGGACGATCTGGTTCCCATCGTATTGGCTCGCCGGGGGTTTGAAAGCCGCGACAGCCGGCATCTCCGTGGTCACCGCAATCCTGCTGATTCGAGTGATGCCGCGGGCATTGGCCCTGCCCGGCACGCAGTGGCTCCTCGAAATCAATCAGCAGCTTATAGGGGAAGTCGAACAGCGCGCGCAGGCCGAGTCCAGCCTGCGCCGGGTGAGCGAGGATCTGGAACAGCGCGTTGCCGAACGCACCGCGGCGTTGTTGGCCACCAACCAATCGCTCCGGGAAAGTGAACTGCGCTATCGAACCCTGGTGGAGCACGCCCCGGAAGCCATCGTAATGCTCGACCTGGACGTGGGCCGCTTCAGTGACGCCAATGAAAATGCGGAGCGGCTGTTCGGCATGAGCCGTGAGCAGTTGCTTCGCGCCGGGCCCGCGGAGGTCAGCCCGCCGTTCCAGCCGGACGGGCGGCCCACGGCGGAAGCGGCAGCCGCGGAATTGGAAAAGGCCCTGCGCCACGAAAAGCCGCGATTTGAATGGATGCATCGCAACGCCGCCGGAAATGATATTCCCTGCGAAATTTCGCTGGTTCGCCTGCCGACTTCCGGCCGGAATCTGGTGCGCGGAAGTATCGTGGACATCTCCGGGCGCAAGCAGGCGGAACAGGAAATCCGCCAGCTGAATGCGGAGCTGGAGTTTCGCGTAAAAGTCCGCACGGCGCAACTGGAGGCCGCCAACCGCGATCTGGAATCGTTTACGTATTCGGTCTCGCATGATCTGCGAGCGCCGCTTCGCCACATGGACGGGTTTACAAGGATTTTGCTCGAGGAGTACGGCGAGCAGCTGCCCCCCGGCGCGAAGCAGCATCTGGCGCGGGTGCGCGTGGCCACCTTGCACATGGGCCGGCTGGTGGACGATCTGTTGAATTTGGCGCGGGTCGGGCGCGGCTCCCTCAAAATCGCGCCCACGGATTTGAACGCACTGGTTGCCGAAATCATTCAGAGCCTCGAGGCGGAAACGCGCGGCCAGGCCGTGGAATGGCGCGTGGGGCGGCTGTCGCGGGCGCAGTGCGATCCCGGGCTGATACGGCAGGTATTTTTCAATTTACTATCGAACGCGTTGAAGTTTACGCACCGCCGGGAAAAGGCGGTTATCGAAGTCGGCGAAGTCCCCGGCCAGGGCGAGCCAGTGCTCTTCGTTCGCGACAACGGCGTCGGGTTCGACATGAAGTACGCCGACAAACTGTTTCAAGTGTTTCAGCGCCTGCACACCGAGGAGGAATTCGAGGGCACAGGCGTCGGCCTGGCAATCGTGTATCGCATCCTGCAAAAGCATGGAGGCGGCATTCGTGCCGAGGCCAGCCCGCAGAACGGCGCTACTTTTTTCTTCACCCTCGCATCGCCGCTTTCTGCCGTAGCGGCTCCCACGCACGTTCTGGGGGGTGCCGTGTGAACGCGGAAGGGTTCGAAATCCTACTGGTGGACGACAGTTCCGCGGACGTCGATCTGACCATCCACGCGTTGCGCGACAACACGCTCATCGATCGCATCCACGTGGTGCGCGACGGCGAAGAAGCTTTGAATTTTCTATTTTGCAGGGCTCCTTACCTGGGACGCTCCGGACGGCCTCTGCCGAGGCTCATTCTTCTCGATTTGAAGCTGCCCAAAGTGGACGGCCTCTCCGTGCTGCGCGTGCTCAAGCAGGATTGCCGCACGCGCTCCATGCCGGTCATCGTCCTCACGTCGTCCCGCGAAGATAATGACCTGACCGCCAGTTACGACCTGGGTGTGAACAGCTATATTCAGAAGCCGGTCGATTTTGACCGCTTCCGCGAAACCTTGCGCACTCTGGGCGATTACTGGCTGGTGGTGAATCAGGCGCCTCCGCAGCAATCCTTGTTTTCGTGTACGGAGAAGTCCGGATGAATCAAATGATCGCCACCGATTCATTGACCAAGCTCTGGAACATGGCGGCCCCGCTGCGCGTGGTGCTGATTGAGAACTCCGTCGAGGATGCCGAGCTGAATCTTCATGAGTTGAAAACCGCGGGCTTTCGATGCAATCCGAAAATTTTCGCCGCCCGGGCGGAGTTTCTGGAGCACCTCGGGCAATTCCCGTTTGATGTTGTGCTCGCCGATTACCAGCTGCCCGGCTGGACCGGCATGGATGCATTTTCCGCGATGCGTCAGGCGGGACACGACGTTCCCTTCATCCTGGTCACCGGATTTCTCGGGGAAGAGGTGGCCGTCGAATGCATCAAGCAGGGGGTCACGGATTTTGTCTTGAAGGATCATCTGGCCCGCCTGCCTCTGGTTGTGGGGCGTGCACTGGAGGAAAAAGCCCTTCGCGACGCCCGTAACCTAATGATCGAGGCGCATCGGCAGAGCGAGGCCAACTCACTGCTTCTTTTTGCGCACAATCCGCTGCCGATGTGGGTGCTGGATTGGGAGAGCTTGCGGATTCTCCAGGTAAACGACTCGGCCATTTCCCACTACGGATACGACCGCCTGGAATTTCTCGAAATGCACGCCGGCGACCTGCATCCGGTCGAGGAGGCGCCTCAGTTTCTTGGCGCATTCCAGCAGGGGTTTCCGCCAAAGCAGCAGGCGCGGCTCTGGCATCATCGCCGGAAGGATGGCTCGGTGATCGATGTGGAGATGTTCCTGCATAAGATGGAATATTCCGGAAACGCCGCCGCGCTGGTGGTCGCCCAGGACATTACGGACCGCAAGCGTGCCGAGGAGGAGCGCCAGAAGTTTTTTACGCTGGTGGAAAACAGCCGCGACTTCATCGCCGTGGCCGATCTCGATGACAACGTGGAATACGTCAACCCGGCAGGCCGTGCCCTGCTCGGCATTGCCGGCACCGAGGCCGTGGAAGGCACGCACACGCTCGACTACGTAACTCCCGACGATCTGCCACTGGTCTACGACACGATATTGCCGGCGCTGCGAGCCACCGGACACTGGGCGGGGGAATTGCGATTTCGCCACTGCCTCACCGGGCAGGCGATTCCCGTGGATTTCGTCGGATTCCAGGTCAAGGACCCGCGGACGGGCCTCGCGCGTTATGTGGCCAGTGTTTCGCGGGATGTCACCGAGCGCCGTGTCCTGGAGCAGCAGCTGCGGCACGCGCAAAAATTCGAGGCCATCGGGCAGCTTGCGGGAGGCATCGCGCACGATTTCAACAACGTGATCGGAGCCATTCTGGGCTGGGCGGAATTGGGGAAGGAGCAGGCTGCCTCGATCGGGCCTCCCTTGCTCACCTATTTCGAAAAAATCCACGCCCAGTGCGACCGTGTCACCGCGCTGGTCTGGCAACTGCTCGCATTCGCGCGGCGGCAAATCCTCGAGCCCCGCATTCTCAACCTCAATCAAACGGTTCAGGAAGCGCTGAGCTTGCTCGACAACGTGATCGGCAAGGACATAGAGATCAGGGACACTCTGGCCGAAGATTTATACCCGGTTCGGGCCGACCCCACGCAAGTCGAACAGGTGCTGATGAATTTGTGCATCAATTCGCGCGACGCCATGCCCAATGGCGGGCTGCTGACCATCGAAACGCGCAACGCCGAATTCACCGAAGAGCAATGCCGAACCGCGCCGGGCCTGAAGCCCGGACGCTACGCCGAACTCCGTGTTAACGACGATGGCATGGGCATGGACGCCGCCGTGCGGGAGCACATCTTCGAGCCTTTCTTCACCACCAAAGGAACCGGAAAGGGCACGGGGCTGGGCCTAGCCACGGTCTTCGGCATCGTCAAACAACACGGCGGATACATTCTTGTCGAAAGCGAGCCGGGTTTGGGCAGCACGTTCCGCCTTTTTTTTCCGGCGGACGAGACCGGCGACAAATCGGAATATATCCATCCCGTCGTGGAAAACGAGCCGGTCCGCGGCGGCACCGAAACGATTCTCATCGCCGATGACCACGAAGGCATCCGCGAAATGGCGGAGGCGGCACTCACCGCTCTCGGCTATAAAGTTCTGCTCGCGAAGGACGGCGAGGAGGCCGTGGCCGCGTTCTCCGAACGCCGCGACGACATTTCGCTCATTCTTTTCGACGTCATCATGCCCCGGCTCAGCGGGCCGCAGGCCTACGCGGCAATCACGGCCGTGAAGCCCGGCATCTCCGTGATCTTCGCCACCGGGTACAGCAATGAATTAGGCGCCCTGGCGGAAATTGCCGATCGCGGAGTAACCATTCTGCGAAAACCGTACAGCCCCGCCGTCCTGTGCCGCCGGGTTCGTGAGGTCTTGGACCAGACCAAGGCCAAGTCGCTGGGTTAATAATGCAATTGCGGCCTCCGGCAGCTGTCCCAATTCGTGTCATATTTTTGTTGACACGTAACCGGCGACGTGTTATCTCCTCAGCAGATAGCAGTAAGTTGTTTTGATTTTTTGCCATTATTGAGTTTACCCAGCAACACCCCACCCCACCCCGGGAGGTGAGAACCAATAGGTTCTCACCTCCCTTTTTTTAGAAGCACGAATCCCTCGGACAAGTTATCGTTGCTCGTAACTTTCTGATTTAAATGAGGTTTTGTGTCCTTGCGGTCAGGGATTCGCGGAACGCCGTTGCGCTGTCCTGGCTTGGTATCAAGCCTTCTTGACCGGGCTGGCGCGGTTCGCCGACCAATCTTCCGGCGGAAAGCTGATGTGCCAGAAACCGGGGTTGGGATCCACGAATTCCAGGGCCACATTGAATTTTCCGGAATCTCCGGGAGTGACCAGCTTCACTTCGGAAGCTATTTTTTCGCTGGTCTTGATATTGAGCAGTGTGACGCGCTGCCCCTGGTCCAGCGGAATGCTCATTTCCACCAGCGCTCCGTGCGCATTCACAACCACGGTGTGGGCTGGTTCCGAAATTTCGGATTTATTGGCCAGCCGCCCCTGCACCAGCACGGCGATCTGTATGAACAGGCGCTGGCTGCGCCTGCGATTCGAGAGATTTGATGTCATGGTATGAACCCGGTAAATGCTTTCATCGCAAATCCATTCTCTTTCTCCCAAGCAACCGCGAAAATGCACCGCGTACGGGCGTGCAGAAGACGAACTCCGCATGTTGGCTTAAGCCAAGACCGCAGGTCCGCATGAAACGAGAAGCCGATTTGCGCCAGGGTTGGGGGGAACGCGCTTGGCAACGGCAAGTCCTGCTCACAGCCGGAGGGTGACAATTTCAGTGGACCGTGGTGGTCTCCTTGACCCGCGATTTTCCCGCGCGCTTTTCCGCATAGAGAGTCCGATCGGCACGCGCCAAAAATTCCTCGGTGGTTTCGCCGTGCTCGTATCCCACCCATCCCGCCGAAAAGCAGATCGGAATTTTCTGCTGGTCGTACTCGATTTCCATGGGGCGCAGCCTCGACAGTAGGTGCTCGACATGGGTGGTGGGGCACTCCGGCAGCAGAACCAGGAATTCGTCGCCGCCCATGCGCGAGGCAAAGTCCGACAATCGAACCGCGCTGCCCAGCCGCCTGGCGAATTCCTTCAGCACCAGGTCTCCCGCGGGATGCCCGTAGGTGTCATTGATGTGCTTGAAATTGTCCAAATCGAAGGCGACCACCGTCAACGGGTGGCCGTAGCGGCAGGAACGCGAAGCTTCCGCGGCCAGCCGGTCCTCGGCCATGCGCCGGTTGCAAAGGTTGGTGAGGGGGTCGAGCATCGCCAGCTTTTGAAAATTCTCCGCGCGCAGATGCAGGGTTCGCATTTCCGCCAATTGCTGGGAAAACTGGCTGCGCAGCTTTTTTACCATCACCTGCTGGTAAATCGTGTAGGCGTTGAACAGCAGAACCAGTCCGATCAGGCCGCGCACGGCTCGCGTCAGGCTGGCTTGAAAAAAAGGGTCGTCCACCTTGATCAAATCGGGGAAGCTCAGGGAGAAAACCGCGAACGTGAGCAGCAGCATGACAATGACGGCCATGCCCCACAACCACCAGTCGCGCCGCTCCACTTTGCGAAGCTGATCCTCGATGTCGGAGATATTTTGCTTTCCGGACAGCGCTTCCGGCGGCGGCAGTGTCGGTTCAAGAGGTATGTTCATGGCTCGTGCCGAGCGTCGGCCGCGTTGGCGTCACTCGTTCAAGCAATTATAAATCGGAAGAAAGACCGCGGCTGGAAATAATACTCATTGCGTGTCAAATAGTGACACTGCACGTTTGGACAGGCAGTGGGGTGGCGCGTGGCTGTTGCGCGCCTGGAAATCCGGGTCAAGCCCCTTTTTTCAATTCGGCCAGGACCAGTTTGGCGACTTCGCGCAAGGTTTCAAACACACCCTGCCCGGTCACGGCCACGCCTTCCAGAACGGGCTCGCCCTTCACCTGCAGGCGTTTGGTAAGTTCGTCGACGGGAAGAACGCCCGGGAGGTCGCGCTTGTTGAGCTGCAGGACATACGGGATGGTACCGAAATCGAGTTTGTGTTCCTTGAGGTGTTCGCGCAGGTTGTCGAGCGTTTCCAGATTGGCGTCGAGCCGCTCCTCCTGCGAATCGGCGACAAACACCACGCCATCGGCGCCCTTCAAAATCAGCTTGCGGCTGGCTTCGTAGAACACCTGCCCCGGAACGGTATACAGATGAATGCGCGTCTTGAACCCGCGGACCGTGCCCAGATCGATGGGCAGAAAATCGAAGAATAATGTTCGGTCGGTTTCCGTTGCCAGCGAGATCATCTTGCCCTTTTGTGCCGAACCGGTGTGGTCGTAGATCCACTGCAGGTTGGCGGTTTTTCCGCCCAGACCTGGGCCGTAGTAGACCAGCTTGCAGTTAATTTCGCGCGCAGGAAAATTAATAAAGGGCACAGTTGTCCGGACGAACCGGAACTACTTTTATAGCATAGGCCTGTAAGCTGTCCAATCCTCAAACCCGGGGATGTTGCTCCTCAGGCAGCAGGCTACCGCAAGCCCGGCCGAAGCATCCCACTGGGGGCTTGCTAAAGGGCGGCCAAAGCGATTGCCTTTTCCGGGGTACCCGCTGGGCCAATTAAGACGCATCCATGCTAGGGTTTGCGTCCCCTGCGACTTAAGCCGCCTTTAATCTTTTGTCGAATAAGTATTTGCCACGCGGAAAGCGCCTGTTAGGATTACAAATCGTTGCCTATTGCGCGTAGAGGAGAAAACTAGTGTTTAAAAGTTTTGTGATTGGTGTTTTGCTTGGAATGCTGCTCCTGGCAGGCTCGGGTTATTACTATTTTGCCTCCGGAATGGCTCCGGCGGCCGCCGGCGATCCACCGATGCCGTTTGAACGGAAGCTTGCGAGCCGTTCCCTGGGAGCGCACATAGATAAGGCCAACGTGCCGGCGCCTCCCATTGCCGCCAATGACGAGAATCTGATGGCCGGAGCGAAACTTTACAAAGAGAATTGCGCCGTTTGCCACGGATTGCCCGACCAGACTCCTCCGGTAATCGCCGGCAACATGTTTCCGCATGCCACATTGATGTTCAAGGGCAAGGGTGTTTCGGACGATCCCCCGCAGGAAAGTTATTGGAAAGTCGTAAACGGAATTCGCCTCACCGGTATGCCGGCCTTCAAGTCACAGTTGAACGATATGCAGATGTGGCAGGTGGCGCTGCTGGTCGCGAGCACCGACAAGCTTTCGGACGCGGTGAAGCAAGAACTGATGCCCGAACCGCCGCCGGCCGCGCCCATGGCGTCGGCTGCCGCGCCCGCGAAAGCTTCTGCCTCAAAGAAATAAGGAATGACGGATATGCCGGGAAGAGCCCAACGAGGGTTTTTCCCCGGCAATTTCAAGGTTTCGCGGTATATTGCCGCCGCGATTGCGTTCCAGGATTCCAGCCAGCATAATGGACGCGCAGGCGGGCGCGCGTTGACGACGCGGACTGCCTCTGCTAGACTGCGCAAAATGGCTCCTACCCGAAAGACAAAACGAAGCGACGCACAGGGAGCCAGCGGCTCTTCCCGGAACTCTAAATCATTGAAAAGTAAAGTCGATAAGAAGACAGCCGCGCATGCCGAAGCAGTTCGCCAGATGGTGGACCCGCATTTCGAGCAGCAATTGAAACTGTACGAACAGGCGGTTCAGCACTTTCAGCAGCAAAAGCTGGCCAAGGCCAAGGAATTGCTCGAAAAGGCGATTGCCGGCCCCAGCAAGGAACTCGCCGACCGCGCGCAGGTTCATCTGCGCATTACCGAACAGAGAATGGCCAAGCAGGCCGCTCCCTCGTTGCGCACGCCCGAGGAACACTACCAGGCCGGCGTGGCCATGATGAATCTGGGACGCTGGGACGAAGCGCGCGATCATCTGCTGCGCGCTAAAAAAATGGCTCCGAAAGCCGATTTTGTTTTTTATGCCATGGCCGCGCTGGATTGCCTGACCGGCGAAGCAGAATCGGCGATGGATAATTTGAAAATCGCCATCCAGTTGCGCCCCGAAAACCGCTACCACGCGCGCAACGACGAGGATTTTGCGTTTCTGCAAGAAGATCCGCGCTTCACGGAATTGCTCTATCCCGAACGTGAAGCTTCCGGCAGCTAGACCTTGCGCGGCCGCACCCTTCCCAAGCCGGCGATACATTCCCGATGAAACAGACCAAGAAGCAACGCGCTCGGGCCAATCCGGGAACACACGGAGTGCGCGTGGTGGCCATTGGCGGAGGCACGGGCCTTTCCACGCTGCTGCAGGGATTGAAGCATTACGTCGCGCGGCGGCCGCGGGAAACCGACCGCCATCCGATCGGCGACCTCGCGGCGATTGTCACGGTCACCGATGACGGCGGAAGTTCCGGCCGCCTGCGGCGCGAGTACCGCGTGCTGCCGCCCGGAGACATTCGCAACTGCATGGTGGCGCTATCGCAGGACGAAGCGCTGCTGGGGCGGCTGTTTCAGTACCGGTTCGATTCGGGCCGCGGCTTGCGCGGGCACAGTTTCGGAAATCTCTTCCTGACGGCGCTCAGCCACGTGACCGGAGATTTCGCCGAGGCTGTCCGCGTGAGCGGAGAAGTGCTGGCCATTCGCGGGCGGATTTTTCCCACCACCATCGAAAATGTTTCGCTCGAAGCGGTGATGACCGACGGAACTGTGGTCTCCGGCGAAACGCTCATAGCCAAGTGCGGCAAGAAAATCCGCCGCCTGCGCCTGCATCCGCGCCACGTTCGCCCACTTCCGGAGGTACTGGAAGCGATCGCGCAAGCCGATCTGATCCTGGTCGGTCCCGGCTCGCTGTACACCAGCATTCTGCCAAATCTACTGGTTTCCGGCGTGGCGGAAGCGATTGAGGCATCCTCGGCCGCGCGCATTTATATCGCGAACTTGATGACGCAGCCGGGAGAGAGCGAAGGATATTCGCTCTCGGATCACGTGCGCGCGATTTACAAGCACACGAGGCGCAAACTTTTCGATTGGGTGGTGGCCAGCAACCAGCCTGTTTCGCCGGAGGTTGCTCGCCGGTACCGCGCGCGCGGCGCCGAGCCTGTGCGCGCGGACGTTGGGGAGTTGCAAGATCTTGGCGTGCGCTGCCTGCTCGATAATCTGCTCGAGGAACACGGCGTGGTGCGCCATGACCCCGCGCGGCTCTCCCAGCTTCTGGTCGAGGAATTTGTCGAGCGCCGCGCTCCCCGCCGCTGAATTTGCCGAACCGCGACCTGCCCGCAGGCAATCATTTATTCCTTTCCTTGCGCCCCATTGGCTTGGTTCGTATACTTGCCGGGCGGGTTTTTTTGCCGCAGGCTTTCTGGGTTGCATTGACGGTCTAACTGCGTGGGTTTGCCCGTCCGGAAACCGCTGGGAACCGCGCCAAGTTCCGAGGAGTATTCGCCGTGACCGCGCTCGCCGTGCAAAACGAACTGAACGTCTACCAATCCGCAGAGGCGCGCTTTGAAACCGCCGCCGAAAAACTTGGCCTCGAAGAAGGCCTGCACCGCTTTTTGAAATATCCGAACAAGGAAATCACGGTCTACATCCCGGTGATGCTGGATAGCGGGCACCTGGAAGTGTTTGTCGGCTACCGCGTCCATCATTCCATTGTGCGAGGGCCAGGCAAGGGGGGCATTCGATATGCTTCCAACGTGACGCTGGATGAAGTGCGCGCGCTCGCCAGCTGGATGACCTGGAAATGCGCGGTGGTCAATATACCGTTCGGGGGCGCGAAAGGCGGGGTGGTTTGTGATCCCACCAAGCTCTCGCGTGGCGAGCTGGAACGCATCACGCGGCGTTATACCGCCGAACTGATCGAATGGTTCGGCCCCGAGCGCGACGTTCCCGCACCCGACCTCGGCACCAACGAGCAGACCATGGCTTGGATCATGGACACCTACTCGATGCACATGCGCCATACGACCACGGCCGTCGTTACCGGCAAGCCCATCGACCTGGGTGGATCGCAAGGCCGGCATGAGGCCACCGGCCGCGGCGTGCTCTTCAACTGCGACCGCGCGCTCGCCAAATTTCGCATGATGCACGTGAGCACGCGCGTGATCGTTCAGGGATTCGGCAACGTGGGATCGATGGCGGCCAAGCTGCTGTTTGACGCGGGCTATAAAATTGTCGGCGTCGCCGATATTCACGGCGCGCTGTACAACGAGCACGGTTTCGACATTCCGAAACTGCTCGATTGGACGGTTGTCCAGCACAAGCCGCTGCCGGATTTTCCCGACGGCGGCGAAAAAATGTCCGCCAATGAAATTCTGTTTCAGCCCGCGGACATCGTCATCCCCGCGGCCGTTGAGAATCAGATCACTTCGGAAAACGCGCACCGCCTGCAGACCCGCATCCTATGCGAGGGCGCGAACGGGCCCACCACTTCGTTGGCGGACGACATCGTGGACCGCAAGGGCATCTTCGTGATCCCGGACATTCTGGCCAACGCCGGAGGCGTCACTGTCAGTTATTTCGAGTGGGTGCAGGACCGCCAGGGATTCTTCTGGAGCGAGAAGGAAGTCAACGAACGGCTGAAGAGCGTCATCGAACACAGTTTCGAGGAAGTCGTGCGTTACGCCGAGAAGCACAAGGTGAATAATCGCGTCGCCGCCTACATGCTGGCCATCGACCGCGTGGCCTTCGCGCTGAAGGAGCGTGGCATTTATGCATGACCGGTGTAAGATGTCGCGGCCCGCTCGGATTGTTTTCCGGCGATTCGGTTTGCGCGTGCATTTCTAAAACGAGAAAGGAAACAGCCGGCCACCCCTGACCCATGCTAGCGGATTCCATATCACCCGGCGCGCTGAAGTCCGAAGACGAACACCGTCGCGAAATTTGCACGGCCGGCCGGTGGATTCACGGCCGCGCGTTCGTGGCCTCCACCGACGGCAACATTTCCGTGCGCCTGGATTCGCGGCGCGTACTGACTTCCCCCACCGGCATCAGCAAGGGCCTGATGCAGCCGGACGATCTGGTCATCACCGACCTCAAAGGCCGAAAACTGGCCGGCCGCCGCGAGCCTTCCTCGGAACTCGCCATGCATCTTCTGATTTACTCGCGCCGCCCCGACATTAATGCGGTATGCCACGCGCACCCGCCCATCGCCACGGCGCACGCCGCCTCGGGAATTCCACTGAACAAGGCGCTGTTGAGCGAACTGGTGATCGCGCTGGGATGCATTCCTGTGGCCGAATACGGCACGCCCGGCACGCCGGAACTTTCCGAATCGCTCGAACCGCTGGTGCAGAATTTCGACGCGATCCTCATGGCCAATCATGGTGTGGTCACCAGCGGGGCCGATCTGCTGACCGCTTTTTACCGCATGGAAACGGTCGAGCATTTCGCGCAAGTATCGCTGTTCAGCGAGATGCTTGGCAAACAGGTGTTGCTTTCTGGCCGCGATGTGGAAAAATTGCTCACGGCGCGCGCCCGTTACGGCACGGTCACGGCCGCCACGGTGACTCCCGGCTGTCCGGTGACCAGCGATAGCGAGGCCGCAGCGCCAGAGCGGATATCGGTGACGCGCGCGGAGCTGGAAGCCTTGATCGAAGAGGCCGTGCGAAAAGACCGCGCGGAACGCTGAGTTTTCCAGCGCGATGAATTGTGCGGAAGAAATGTACGGAAATTTGAACGGCACATTTTGCAGACGGTGCGCTGGCCGGAAATTTTTCAACGGCCGGCCACGGAGGATGAAGTATGGGCGAAGCACTGGGCATGATTGAGACCCGCGGCCTGGTCGCGATGATTGAAGCCTCGGACGCGATGGTCAAGGCGGCCAAGGTCACGCTCGTGGGCTGGGAAAAAATCGGCTCGGGCTATGTCACCGCGATGGTTCGCGGCGACGTGGCCGCGGTAAAGGCTGCCACCGATGCGGGTGCCGCCGCTGCCCGGCGCGTCGGCGAACTGATCGCCGTGCACGTCATCCCGCGGCCGCACCAGTCGCTCGAGGATGTGCTTCCCATCGGCAAGACGCCCGTCGGCGCCGGACACTAGGCGCGGTAGTCTTCGCCCGACGCGCGCGCGAGCCGCGGGAATTGCGGGCGTGTCGGCCGATTCGACGATTTCGCGCCGCCATTGTATTTGGAATTCTTACCCGGATGAATTTTCTCGGCGCATCTGTTTTTTTAGTCCGTTTCTTGGAAACGGTTTTGTGGGTCGCGGCTTTAGCCGCGACATCAGTCTGCCCATAAAATGGGCTTTAGCTCCTGGCGCGCTTCGCACCAAGGCCGCCGGGTTTCGCGATGTAACTTGCAGCGAATTGTTTTGATTTGAGTTTTTCAAACACTTCATGATTCTCGCCCGCATCGTCGGCACGGTCGTTTCCACGCGCAAGGATGCACGCCTGGAAGGAAAAAAACTCCTCATCGCCAAACCCATCTCCCCCGAGGGCGCGGACGAATCCGGCTACATGATTGCCGTCGATACGGTCGGTTCGGGCACAGGCGAGACCGTGCTGATCGTTACCGGCAGTTCCGCGCGCAATGCCTCCGAGTGCAAAGACCGCCCCGTCGACGCCGCGATCATCGGCATTGTCGACGAAATTAAACTCGACGCGCTGCACGAGGCTGAACTCGCCGCCGCGCGAAAGAAATAACATGCTGCTCGGCCGCGTCATCGGCAACGTCGTCTGCACCATGAAAGACCCCGCGCTCACGGGCCAGAAACTCCTCATCGTCCAGCCCCTCGACCGCAAAGGCCGCGACCATGGCCGCCCCGTCGTGGCCCTCGACGCCGTCGGCGCCGGAGCCGGCGAAACCATCTACTGGTGCCGCGGCAAGGAAGCCAGCTTCCCGTTCCTTCCCGTGCAACTCCCCGCCGAAGCCACCATCGTCGGCATCGTCGATTCCGTGAATATTCCCGGCGCGTAGAGTTCATCCCAACGACTTATTCCCAACTTCCTAATCCAGTCCGAGTCCCCTCAATCGGAAAAATTTATAGCTTTCAACTTTCGACTATCGACTCTAGACTGCCTCTCATGCTGATCGGCCGCGTCATCGGCGATGTTGTGGCAACGCAGAAAGTGCCCTCGCACGAGGGCCGCAAAATCCTCGTCGTCCAGCCGCTCAATCTCGACGGCACCGACTGCGGCGATCCCGTACTCGCGCTGGACGCAGTCAGCGCCGGCATCGGCGAGCGCGTCCTTGTTCACCAACGAAGGCTTTTCGGCCATGACCGCCGTCGGCCGCCCCAATTCTCCCATCGATTCCGCTGTGATCGGCGTGATCGATTCCGTCGATCTGCCCGGCGAGTGATTCCGCGCGGCCGCGTTGACACTCCGCCAGCGCGCCGCCATAATCGCCAGCGGGTTTTCACCGGATGATTGCACAGCTTCGCGGAACGCTCGAAGATAAGCGCCCCAACCAGGTGCTCGTGGACGTGGGCGGAGTCGGCTATCTGGTGCACGTTCCGCTTTCGACGTTTTATGCGCTGGGCGATCTTCACTCGAACGTCACGCTGCTGATCCACACGCAAGTGCGCGAGGACGCCATCGCGCTCTACGGTTTCCTGAGCTCCCGCGAAAAGCATCTGTTCGAGTTGCTGATTTCCGCCTCCGGCGTGGGACCAGTGCTGGCGCTGAAAATTCTTTCCGGCATGAGCGTGGACGACCTGGTGCCCGCCGTGCGCAATGGCGACCTGGCGCGCCTTGACGCGCATTCCCGGCGTCGGCCGCAAGACCGCCGAACGCATGGTCGTCGAGCTGCGCGACAAGCTGGCGGCGATGGAAACTCCCGCGGATGCGCGTCAGCCGGTTGCGACAACCGGCACGTGCCGGCGACGTTGTTTCCGCGCTGCTCAATCTTGGCTACGAGCAGCAAGCGGCCGAGCAGGCCGTCGAGCGCGCCAGGAAAGACGGCGCGAAGGAAACGTTCGAGGACTTGCTGCGCGCCACGCTGCAGCAGTTGAGCGCCCCGGCGCAACAGGGCGCGCGCGCCGCGCGATGAATATGATCTTCAGCGGCTAGGATGGCCGCGGGGACGGTCAAGTAGCACAGCCACTCCTGGCTGTGCGGCTTTGCAGGCCACGGAAACGGTATCGTTTCAGCGGCGATTGCAAAGATCGTACAGGCAATAGTGCCGGTTCTACCGAAACCGGTTTCGATTCCCTATTTTTGCGCGGAACGCGGAAAATTTTCGGATAGGAAGCGTGGGGCAAATGAATTCCGGAGCCGGAAGCAAACCGCGAATGGAAAAACCTTCAGAACGAATTATTGCCGGCGCTCTGCAGGATGAAGACGCGCGCATCGACGCGAGCGTCCGCCCGAAGCGCTTTGCCGATTACATCGGCCAGATCGCGCGTAAAGGAAAACATCGAAATCGCCATCCAGGCGGCGCGCAGCCGCGGCGAAGCGCTTGATCACGTCCTGCTGTACGGCCCTCCCGGCCTGGGCAAAACGACGCTCGCGCAAATCATCGCCAGCGAACTGGGCGTGGTCATCAAAACCAGTTCGGGGCCGCTGCTGGAGCGCAAAGGCGACCTGACCGCAATCCTGACTTCGCTTGAACAGAAGGAAGTTTTCTTCCTCGACGAAATTCACCGCCTGGTTCCCGCTATCGAGGAAGTCCTGTATCCCGCGATGGAAGACTATCGAATCGACCTTGTAATCGGGCAAGGCGCGGGCGCTAGAATCCATCCGTTTATTTTGAATCGCTTTACGCTGATTGGCGCCACGACGCGCGCCGGGCTGGTCACCGCGCCGTTGCGGTCGCGTTTCGGGATCGTGCATCGCCTGGAGTTTTACACTCCTGAAGAGCTTGTCGATCATCGTGCGTCGTTCCGCGTCAATCCTGGGAATTGCCATTGATGACGATGGCGCGTTCGAGATCGCGCGCCGCAGCCGGGGCACGCCGCGCGTAGCGAACCGCCTGCTGCGCCGTGCGCGCGATTTCGCTCAGGTGCGCGCTCAGGGCCAAATTACTCTAGCGGTCGCCAACGAGGCGCTGCATATGCTCGGCGTCGACGACCACGGCCTCGATGAAGTGGACCGCAACCTCATGCTCGCGATCCTGAAGAAATATTCGGGCGGCCCAGTAGGGCCTAGCACGATCGCAGCTTCGATCAGCGAGGAAGAAGACGCCATCGAGGAAATCTACGAACCCTACCTGATGCAGCTCGGCCTGCTGGACCGCACGCCAGCGCGGCCGTGTCGCCACCGCTCTTGCGCTCAAACACTTCGGTATAGAGCCGCCCCGACAGCAACATGGATTGTTTTGAATTAAAAACGTCTGGAATCCACAGATGGACACAGATAAACACTGATAAAACTGAAAGCCAATAATCAGCTCTTTAGGTTGAGACGAATTCAGAATTGAATTCATCCGCTGGGTCGTAGCAAATCTTTACGCCATTTCCCGCTCTTGATTTGGTCTTTATCAGTGTTCATCCGTGTTCATCTGTGGTTTATTTCCATATATGCCGGACGGCAAGATCATCTATTTATCTCTCGGATCAAATCTTGGCGACCGCGCGACGAATCTTGCACGCGCCATCGACCGCCTGCCTGAAGCCGGCGTGAGCGTGCTGCGGCGATCTTCGCTCTATGAGACTGAGCCGGTGGATTTTCTGGATCAGCCGTGGTTTCTGAATTGCGCCGTGGAGGCGGAGACTTCGCTGCCGCCGCAGCAATTGCTTTTCGCTGCTGCAGGGAATCGAACGCCGAGCTGGGAAGCAAGAAACTGGTCGCGCGCGGCCCCCGCATCATGGATCTCGATATTCTTTTCTATGGACGAGGCGGCGTCCGCACGGCGGAAATGGAAATTCCGCATCCTCGCTTGGCCGAGCGCCGCTTTGTGCTCGTGCCGCTTGCGGAGCTTGCGCCCGCGCTCCGGCACCCCGTCCTTCACGCGACAGTTGCGGACCTGCTCGCGGCCACGAAAGACAAGAGCGTCGTGCGTGCTTTGTAGCGCGGACGATACAAAACCCTGTGGAATCTTTCGACAAATCGCAATGCAATTGGAGGGCGATTTCTTCGTAAGAAGCGGGGCGCTAGGAGGCAATCGGAACTGCAAATACGCAATGTGACCGCAGGCATCAATACCGGTCGAGCAGCGGTTGCTTCTTCTTCTTCAGTTCCCGTTCTTCTGTTTCAGTCTTTTCGTATTCCGCGATTTCTTCTTCGGTCATGACGTATTCGTCGCGCTTGGCGAACATCCTCGGTGTCGCGCCGGCCCATGTCGTACGTCCGATTGGTGCCCGGCGCGGCCTTCCGCGCGCTTGCGGTCGGCGGCGCTGGCGTCAAAGCGCACTTTGACGGATCGGATTCGCCAACGCATCGGTCTCCATCAGCAGATCACTGACCTTTTCGAGAAGATCGTGAAACTGAAACGGCTTGAGCACGTAGGGCAGGCGCTCTTTTTCCAGAATCGGCTGAGCTTCGAGGGAAGAGGACTTCCGGCAGCAGGAACATGCACCCGCGCCCGCACTTTGCCTTCTTCCACGGCTGGCGCCAGCGCCAATTCTTTTAGCGTGAGAAACACTGGCCCCGTCAGGCCCGTCATCGCGATATTCACGATCACCAGCGACCATGCGCCGCTGGAAAATTCGGCGAGCGCCTGGCCAACTTCCGGAACGATCCGCAGCTCCCACCCTTCCGAATCGAGCACCTGCCGCAGCGCCGACTGGCTCGCCTCGTCATTCTCAATAATCAGGATGCCGATCTTTTCCATGGGCGTTCTCCCTGCGGATTCAAGCAGTATAGCCCTCGCTATCATGCTGCCGTCGCGCGCCCGTGCCCAGCCGAGTCCCATGCGTTACCTGTACCAATTGGGCCGGCCTGTTGAGAACCTGTGGATAAGTGGAAAATCGAATAAAAGGCGAAATATATGTTGACATGGCGAACAAAAAGCGAAATACTCCCCCTGTGCTTCGCGAGACGGGTGATGGCCACTGCTACCACGCTTCCTTCGGCTTCTACGAACTCTCCTCTCACCAGGAGACTTCCGCGCGGCCGCAGGATCGACTCCACACCCACCTTATTCCCCGACGTCCCGCCCAATCGGGACAGCGGGCCGGAAGCCCTGCCACCACCAGGGTCCGCGCCCGAACGCACCGGCATCGCCCGTCTCGCCTTCTCCTCCCCGCGCGCCGATGCCAAGCGCGGCACGGAATATTTTCTTCTGCCGGTCCGCTCGATCTTGAACCACTGCGATTCCGAACGCGTGCCTTTTTCCTGGACGGTTAATCCCTACCGCGGCTGTGAATTCGGCTGCCAGTATTGCTACGCGCGGTACACCCACGAATACATGGAACTGGACGGCGCGGATTTCGAGCGCAAGATTTACGTTAAGCAGGAAGCCGGAGCGATCGCCGCCCGCGACCTGGCCGTCGAGAAAATTGCCGGCGAACATATCGCCATCGGAACCGCAACCGACCCTTACCAGCCGGCCGAGCGCGAATACGGCGCCACGCGCGCGATCCTCGAACAGATGGCTGCGCGCCGGGGACTGAGCGTTTCGATTACCACAAAATCCGACCTGGTGCTGCGCGACCTGGACCTGCTCCGGCGCATCGCCGAGCATTCCAGCATTTCCGTGAACCTGAGCATCACAACGCTGCGCACGCGCCTGGCGCGCATGCTTGAGCCCCGCGCGCCGCGCCCCGACCTGCGCATGAACGCCATCCGGGAATTGCGCCGCGCTGGAATTCCCGCCGGTGTTTTCGCCATGCCCCTGCTGCCCGGCATTACCGATCGCCAGGAAGACCTCGATGCGCTGGCGCGCGCCGCGCGCGATGCCGGCGCGCAGTGGTTCGCCGCCGGTGTCGTCTTCCTCATGCCGTCGGCGCAAAAACAGTTTTTTCCTTTTCTGGACGCGAAATTTCCGAAGCTCGCCCGGCGCTACCGGGAATGGTTTTCGCGGTCGAATTACGCCCCGGAAGGGTATCGCAAGGAAATGTCGGCTCGCGTCGCCGCGCTCCGAAAAAAATACCATCTCGGGTCGCGTCCTGTGGAAGCCGCGCGGACGAGTGATAGCAGCCAACAGCTGAGCCTTGGACTCGAATGCGGTTTGCCCGCGCAAAGGGCGGAAAGCACAGCAAATGCATGCGCGGCGCAATCGCCGCTGCGCGTTTTCGCTTAATCAGCGAATTGCCGCTATATCGAGTGGAGAAAAACGGCATAGGAGGGGTTTTAGTAGGACAGGCTTCAGCCTGTCGGGTTTCGTCGCAGGCGCATTCGATCGCACTTGAACCAAAGCAGACAGGCTGAAGCCTGTCCTACTCAAGGCAGGATAATCCGCGGCTCTTCCTTGGCCAGCCCCGCTTCCGGCGGAAACTGCGCTCGCAAAAATTCCAGGAACGCGCGCGTGCGCGGGCGTCCGTTGGACCGCAGGCGGCCGAATCTCTCAAAGAAGACGAAGAGGTGAAATATTTCCGAGTCTTTCAGCGCCGGAAATTCCGGATGGTCCGCTTCGTGCTTCTTTTCTTCCTCGATGAATTTTGCCAGCGCGGCATAGAGTCCCGCGGCAACCACGTTATCCGGCGGCTTTTCATAGTAAATTCCGGAACCGAGCGTCCGGTACGTTTCGGCCAGCGCGTGCCCCGCGGCCAGGATCTCGGAATCGTTCAGCGAGCGCTGCTCGCGCGCATAGGAAGCGACCGTGTATCCGATGCCGGACATCACCGCCTGACGAGTTCGGATCAGTTCGGCGGGAAAAGATACGTCCGGAAAAGGGACTTCGCCTTCGACCAGGGGTTTTGGGTGTTCCTGTTCCCAGCGATGCGCCGCGAGCAAATGCGCGCAATCGACGGGGCAATCGATGCTCACCTCCCGCTCGATTCCGCAGTCGATCGCGCAGATTTTTTCGCCCTTGGCCGGGCAGTACCGTTCGCCGCGACGCTTATTGCAGATGGGACAGACTTGTTTTTCAGCCACCCGGATTTTCTCCAGAAAAGTTCTCGCGAAGATCTGCTGCGTTTGCGAAATGAAAATACCGCTGAACAGGCTGCAAAAAAACAACAGAGTGTCATTCCGAGAGCCGCAAACCGGCCCTCGGTATGACACGAGAATAGAATTTCCCCGCGACATCTGAAACTGCATCCCTACGCTGGCGATTCCACAAATTCGATCCGGTTACCCCACGGGTCTTCCGTGTAGAAACGGCACGTGCCGGGAAGATTGTCGTCCGGGACGACGGGTATGCCCCGCGATTTCAGGGTTTCGCGCAGCTTGTCCAGATCGAGTACTGCGAAGGCGGGATGAGCTTTCCTGGCCGGCTGAAAATTCCTCTCCACCCCGATATGCACCTGCTGTGAGCCGCACTCGAACCAGCAGCCGCCCCGCGCGCGCAAAGCGGGAGGTTTTTCTAGTTCCTTCATGCCAAGCAGGGAGCCGTAGAACTCCCTTGCCGCGGGTTCACACCCTTCCGGGGCGGCAATCTGGATATGGTCGATGCGCGCCACGCCCGCATGCATGCCCGGCAGGATAGCACGTTTCCGCGGAACGAAATTCGCCGCAGGCGCGGACAAACGCCCCTCCAATCGCCACCCTCCTTGCGGGGGGGACCCGGAACGCGCGCGAACTTACTTCAGCGATTCAGGATCGGAATGGTTCTTGGGTGACTTCTTATTGAGCAGGGCGACAAGCTTTCTGGCCGATGGCGGGACGGGCACAGCGCCGCGGCGCACAATATCCGTCGCGCCCACTTTCTTCCCGTAAATTTTCTCGTTGGCATCGCCATCGGGGCGCAGGGTCGAGCCCTCCAGCGAAATGCCCGCGAATAATCCGCGCGCGCGCGAATAGGAGAGAATTTCCGCGCGCAAGGTCACATCCGTGTCGGCCGACGCGGTCCGCCCCTTGGGCCCTGCCGCTGCCGACATGTCTCCGCCCAGTTTCACTTTATTGTCCAGGATCGCCTGCGCCCCGCGGGGATTCATGATCAGCAGGACGAAATCGGTAGCCTGGCCGCCAAGCTGCAATCCGAAGCTGCCGCCCTCCAGCGCCGCCATCGAAGGAGAGCCCCAAGGCCCGGTAAAATGTTCTCCGCTGCGGCACACCATCGCTCCGCGGCCATAGCTGCCGCCAAATCCAATGGCGAATTTCAGCACGGAGGGGAAGATCACGACGCATTCGGCCTTGTCCAGAAGGTCCTGCGGTATGTCGTCGGGAACGTCCAGAATCTCTTTCAGCACGGTGCCTGCGTTTTCCATGCGGTCGGTTTCTTTGTCGTTATCCGGCGCGGCCAGCAGGGGCGCAGCGGCAAGGGCGACCGCCAATAGGGGCATTATCATTTTTCGCATGAGAATATTTCTCCTTGGATTGGATCTGGGCATTTTCCCGGGCTGGATTCAGAAATATCATAGGGCTTCCCGGATTCCCGCGCAACGCCGGGCCGGCAAAGTCTCTTCCTCGATGAGCGCGGCCGGTGCTGCAGGCATTTTGGGGTTCACATTCATTTCGAGTTCCCGCGAGCGTGTGGACTATAATCGATTTTTCCTTGCGAATGCCCCTAAGGAGCGGCTGGATGGTGTTGCACCGAAAATTGCCCGCGCATTTATTTGGATGCGCCGTGCTTTGCTGGGTTGTCTTGGCGGCCCCGGCCGGTACGCGCGCGCAAACGCGGCCCATGAAGACGGCGCCGGCAAACCGGAAAATTGTAGAGCCGCAGGACGTCGCGCGATTCCGCGCGCGCGTCGACGAGGCGCTTTCCGCGCAGGGCGCCGACAAAGGGCACTGGGGTATTCTGGTAACCGACGCCGCGACGGGCGCCGTGTTATTTGCGCGCAACGCGGACAGTCTTTTCATGCCGGCGTCGGACGCAAAATTATTCACCACGGCCCTGGCTCTGGCCACGCTCGGCCCGGATTTCCGCGTGAAAACAAGGATCGCCGCCTCGGGGCCGGTCGACGCGAACGGCGTACTGAGCGGGAATCTGGTATTGATCGGCGGCGGAGACGCGAATCTTTCCAACCGCAAGTTTCCCTTCGTGAAAAAAGAAGAACGCGATGGCCCGCTCGAAAAAGCCCTGGCGGAATTCGCCGACCAGGTTGCGGCCCGCGGCGTGAAGGAAATCACGGGAGACGTTGTCGCCGATGACAGCCTGTTTCAGCCGGAGCGTTTTCCGAGCGGCTGGGCCATCGACGACATCCAATGGTCCTATGGCGCGGCGGTTTCGGCTATCGCCGTCAACGACAATACTTTCATCGTGGAATTGTGGCCGGCCGCTCGCGAAGGCGAGCCCGCGCGGGTCGACGCCGGCCGCGCGGCCGATTTCTATACCATCGAGAATTTGGTAAAGACCAGCGCGCCGGGCGTCGAGGAAAATCTGGCCGCCACGCGCGACCCCGGTTCGCGGCTGATCCGTATCAGCGGCACGATTCCCTCCGGCGCGCATCCGCGCGTGCTGACGTTCGCGGTCGAGCGCCCCGCCGAATACGCCGCAACTTTGCTCGTGCATCTGCTCGCCGAGCGCGGCGTCAAAACTGATGGCAGCGCGCGCTCTCGCCATGCCGGCGACCTGCTACAGGCCGACCCGCCTTCGCAAAACGTCCTGGTGGAGCGCATTTCGCAAGCGCTCTCCGATGATGTGCGCCTAACGAATAAGGAGAGCGAGAATCTTCACGCGGAACTGATGCTGCTGCTCGCGGCGCATGAAAAAACGGGCGCGGCGTCTTACGACGAAGCAACGAAATTCGCCGCAGGCTTTTTCGCGGCCGCCGGCATCGCCCCGGGCGATGTTTCGCTGAGCGACGGGTCCGGTCTTTCGCGCAAGGATCTGGTTACGCCCCGCGCCCTGGTGCAGATCCTACGCTATGCCGCGTCGCAACCCTGGGGCGAGATGTATCGCGCGTCGCTGCCCGAGGCAGGGGAAGACGGCACGCTCGCGGACCGCATGAAGGGCACGCCCGCCGCTGGCCGCGTGTTCGCCAAAACCGGCACGATCGGCCACACCAACGCGCTTTCCGGGTACACAACCACCGTGAAGGGCCAGCGCCTGATTTTTTCCATCGTGGGAAACAACAACAATCTGCACGCCGCGGACGCGAATAAAGTGCTCGATGCAATTACGGTGGCGATGGTCGAGGAATTGGGAAGCGCGCCAGCAGGGCAAGGAAATAAGGGGTGTAAAGGATGTAGAGGAAATTGAGGATCCAAGCCCCGCGGTCAACGGTTCGGCAAGTTGCGGCCAGTGGTTTTGAACACGAGACACTTTGTGGGTCGCGGTTTTAACCGCGACATTGGGCATGTAACGAGTGCAGGGCTTTAGCCCCTGACGACGCGATACGCATCGCAAAATCAAGATCGCCAGCGGCTGAAGCCGTGACCCACAAACATTTTGTTAACGCTGGCGTGCCGATCCGTAGTGTTCCAGGGTTGAACGAATTCATGACAGAAGAAACGATGACCGAGACAAAAAAAATCATCACCGTGTTCGGAAGTTCGCGCCCGGAAGACGGGCACGCGGATTATACGGAAGCCTTTGAACTGGGCCGGGCGCTTGCGGCGGCGGGATTTGCCGTCTGCACCGGAGGCTATGGCGGCGTGATGGAAGCGGTGTCGCGCGGCGCAAAGGAATCTGGCGGGCGCGTGCTGGCGGTGACCTCCGGCTTCTTCCGTTCGCGCGCCAATCGCTGGGTGGAAGAGGAAACGCGCGTGGCCACCTGGCAAGAGCGCTTGTTCGAGCTGGTGCGCCTGGGCGACGGCTATGTCGCGTGCAAGGGCGGCACCGGCACGCTGGTCGAACTCGCCGTGGTTTGGGAAATGCTCAACAAAAAAGCGATGGAGCATCGCCCATTCGTCGTCCTGGGCGATTTCTGGCAGCCGATTTTGGACCGCGTGCGCGAAGTCGAGCGCGGCCACGCCTCTCGCTGGGGCGAATCGAGCGACCCGCTGGTGCATCAAGCGCCCACGCCCGCCGAAGCCGCGCGGTTTCTTGCCGCTCGACTGGCTGGCGAGCTTTCCGATCAAGAGGGAGTGTAGGAACAAAATGTCGCGCGCCGCGGAAGACATTCTGGAATTTGACCGGCTGCGCGAATTGCTCCGCCGCCAGACGACGTGCGCTCCGGGACGCCGCGAGGTCGACGCGCTCGCATTTTCCCGCGACCGCGCGGCACTGGTTGCCGCGTTTGCATTGATCGCTGAAGCCATCGCCTGGCGGCGCGACGCCGGCGAAATGGCTTTCGGCTCGCTGGCCGATCCCGAGCAATGGCTTGCGGAGCTTGAATCGCCAGCCGCCGTGCTCGCTCCTCAGAAGTTGCTCGATGCCGGCACTCTGGCCGACACTGTCGCGTGGTTGCGCGACGCAATGCGCGACAATTCGCGCAATAGTTCCACCGGCGCCGGGCCAAGCGCCGCGGGAAAATTTCCTTTGCTCACATCCCGCGCAGGCGCCATCGCCGATCTCCGGCCTCTCGCCGTCATGATTCGCCGAGCTGTTCTTCCAAATGGCGAAATCAGCGACGACGCGTCTCCCGAGTTGCGCCGGATTCGCGGCAGCGTGGCCCACACGCGAGACACGGTCCGGAAATCGCTCGAGCGGATGTTGCGTGCGCGCGGCAGCGAGGCCGGCGAGGATTACGTCACGCTGCGCAACGACCGCTTCGTCATCCCCGTGCGCGCCGCCGACCGCCGCCAGGTGCAGGGCGTCGTGCACGCCGCCAGCGCCACAGGGCAAACCGTGTTCGTCGAGCCGTTCGAGACTATCGAATTCAATAATCGCCTGGTGCAGCTTTCTGAAGAGGAGGCCGCGGAAATCAGCCGCATTCTCGCGGAGATTTCCGACCGCTTGCGCGCGAATCTCGGCTCGCTGCGTTTTGCGGTGCAGACAATCGCCGAGCTCGATTCCGTCTTTGCGCGCGCGCGGTTCGCCCGAGAATTCGACGCCACGCTGCCGGAGTTCACCACCGATTCCGTGGCCGGCGATTCCACCGGGCAGCCATCCCTCGAATTAAAGGACGCGCGCCATCCCGTGCTGGCCGACACGCTTCGCGCGCACGGCCGCAGCATCGTGCCCATGACTCTCGCGCTGGGCGGCCTATCGCCTTTGCCCGAGGCAAGCGCGGAAACCGTGCTCGTCATCAGCGGCCCGAACACCGGAGGAAAAACCGTCGCCCTGAAAACCGTCGGCATCGCCGTGCTCTCCGCGCAATGCGGCATTCCCGTGGCCGCGGAGACGGCGCGCGTTCCACTGGTCGACCGCGTGCTCGTGGATATAGGCGATGAACAATCGATCGCCGCCGATCTCTCCACATTTTCCGCGCACATGCTGAACGTGCGCGCGATGTTGGAAGCGGCCACGCCCCATTCGCTTGTGCTCGTCGACGAACTGGGCACCGGCACGGCTCCGGAAGAAGGCGCGGCGCTGGCCGTCGCCCTGCTCGACGAATTCCGCGAGCGCGGCTGCCTCACGCTGGCCACCACGCATCACGACCGCCTGAAAACCTACGCCTCGACCACACCTGGCGTGCTCAACGCCGCCGTCGAATTCGATGAAATTAATTTGCGGCCGACCTACCGGTTGATGGTCGGCGTGCCGGGCGGATCGAGCGGCATCGACATCGCGCGCCGCCTGGGTTTGCCCGCGAACGTCATCGACCGCGCGCGCGCCCAGCTTTCGCCCGAAGCGCACGAGGCCGCCGCGCTGATCGCTTACCTGCATCGCAGCCGCGACGAACTCGAAACTTTGAAACGCGAAGCCACGCGCGCCGCCCAGGAGCTCGCCGAGGAAAAAAAGCGCCTGCAGACGGAATGGACCGACCGCCAGCGCACGCGCCTCAAGGAACTCGAGCACCAGTTCACGCAGCTGCTCGAAAAGCACGAGAAGGAAGTGGCGCGCGCGATCGAAGCGGTGAAAGAACGCGAACTGCGCGCGCAACTCGAAAAGCAAACAGGCCGCAAGCTGGTGAAAGCGCGCGGCGAGGCGCGCGAGGAAGCCGACGCCGCCACGGTAGCGCACCTCGCCGATTCGCAGGCCGATTTGGGAATCGCCGCGCCGCAATCGGCAAAGCCCGTGGCCATGAGCGACCTGGTTCCCGGCGCGCGCATCCGTGTGCGCGGCCTCGCCATGCCCGTGACGCTGCGCCGCCGCGACGACGCGAGCGCCGAAGTCGAAGCCGGGCCGCTGCGCATGAAGGTCCCCCTCACCGACATCCTCGAAATTGTGGGCGCTCGGACTTCCGCAAGAGCTGTGCTTCCACGCGGCGTTACGGTACGCACGCAACCTTCCGCTGAACCCGCCGGCGACGAAATCAATCTCATCGGCTGCACGGTCGAGGAAGCCACGCGCCGCGTCGACAAATTTCTCGATCAGGCCGCGCTCGCGGGGTCCTCGCACGTGCGCTTGATTCACGGGCACGGCACCGGCGCGCTGCGCCGCGGCCTCGCCGAATTTCTGAAAACGCATCCGCTGGTCGGAGACATCCGCTCGGAAGCCGAAGATCGCGGGGGACAGGCGATCACCATCGTGGAACTGAAGGAATAGCTGTTCGCGGAATCCGAAGTTTCTGCCCCGCATCTGATCTGTGTATAATCTTCCGAATTCTCAGGAGGGACTACCATGCTGCGCATAAACGATGAAGCTCCGAATTTTACCGCCGAAACTTCGCAGGGCACGATCAATTTCCACGAATGGATCGGCGACGGCTGGGCCGTTTTGTTTTCGCATCCCAAGGATTTCACTCCGGTCTGCACCACCGAGCTCGGATACATGGCCGGCTTGCAGCCGGAATTCGAGAAGCGCAACGTAAAGATCATCGGCCTCAGCGTGGACCCGGTCTCCAGTCACGCCAAGTGGGCCGCGGACATCGAGGAGACGCAGGGGCACAAGGTGAAATACCCCATGATCGGCGACCCGGAACTCAAGGTGGCCAAGCTCTATGACATGCTGCCGGCCGAGGCGGGCGATAGTTGCGAAGGCCGCACCGCGGTCAATAACCAGACCGTGCGCACCGTGTTTGTGATCGGCCCCGACAAAAAAATCAAGCTGACGCTCAGCTACCCGATGAGCACCGGCCGCAACTTCGACGAAGTCCTGCGCGTTATCGATTCCATGCAACTTACGGCCAAGCACAAAGTGGCCACGCCCGTGAATTGGAAGCAGGGCGACGACGTCATCATCCTGCCCGCGGTTTCCGACGAGGAAGCCAAGCAGAAATATCCCGGCGGATGGAAAGCGCCCCGGCCCTATCTGCGCATTGTTCCGCAACCCAAGTAAGCGCCCGCTGGCGAGGAGCAACCGCAGTGATTCTCAAGCAGTTTTATCTGCCGTGCCTGGCTCACGCCTCCTACATTATTGGAGACGAGGAGACAGGCACGGCCGCCGTCGTCGATCCGCAGCGCGATATTGACCAATATCTGTCCTTTGCCGCCGAACACGGCCTTAAAATCAAACATGTTTTCCTAACGCATCTCCATGCGGATTTCGTCGCCGGACATCTGGAATTGCGCGATCGCGTGGGCGCAACGATTTATCTGGGAGCCGCGGCAAAAGCGGGGTACGCCTTCACTCCTCTTCATCAGGGCGACGTTGTCGAGCTCGGCAGCGTGCGCCTGCAGGCGCTGGAAACGCCGGGCCATACTCCTGAATCCGTCTCCATCCTCGTTTTCGATTTAAAGACCAGCGATACGCAGCCTCAGGCGGTGCTGACCGGCGACACTTTGTTCATCGGCGACGTGGGGCGGCCCGATCTGCGCGCGGCCCTCGGCTGGTCGGCAAAGGATCTGGGCAGCCTGTTGTTCGACTCGCTCCACGACAAACTGCTGCCGCTGCCGGATTCGTGCCTGGTGTATCCGGCGCACGGCGCGGGTTCGCTGTGTGGAAAATCGCTCAGCAAGGAAACCGTATCCACGCTGGGCGAGCAGCGCCGGTTGAATTACGCGTTGCAGCCCATGAGCAAGGAAGCCTTCATTCAAGTGGTCACCGCTGACCAGCCCGAAGCTCCCGCTTACTTCACTTATGACGCCGTGCTCAACAGCGAAGAGCGCCCCACGCTCGATCAGACTCTCTCGCGCGTGAACCCCATGACGCTCGACGATGTGCTGGCCCTGCAATCGGTCGGCGCGCAGATCCTCGACACGCGCGACGCCGGCGAATTCGCTTCGGCGCATCTCGCGGGCAGCATCAACATCGGCCTCAACGGCCAGTACGCCACCTGGGCGGGAACGGTCCTGGACCGGACTCATCCCATCGTCATCATCGCCGACCCCGGCCGGGAAAACGAATCGGCGATGCGCCTCGGGCGCATCGGCTTCGACCACATCGTTGGATACTTGAAGGACGGATTGCAGAGTCTGGCGACGCGGCCGGATTTGACGGTCACCACGGATCGCCTCAGCGCGCCCTTCGCCGCGGAACTTCTCTCCTCACCGGAACCGCCCCTCGCTGTCGACGTGCGCACGCCGCGCGAGCGCGAACAGAAATCTATCGCCGGGAGCCTGGCTATTCCCCTCAATCATCTGCTGGAAAATCGGGAAACGATCCCGAAAAACCGCCCCCTGCTGGTCTTCTGCGCCGGCGGTTACCGCTCGTCCATTGCCGCGAGCCTGCTGCAAAGCTGCGGTTTCCGCAACGTCAGCGAAATTGCCGGCGGGATTGTGGCGTGGGAAGCCGCAAAACTGCCCGTGCAAACCGCCCCGGCTGCATCGTAAGACCCTCATGGAATCTCACCAAGTGATCGGCGCAAGTTCGTTCGTGTATTTGCCTACTTTGGACGAAGAAATTCAGATTGCTTCCGGCTTATACTGAGACACACAGAGATGAGGAATAGAAACGAGTAGATGGCGGAAGCCGGATCATTCGCGGATCGCGTAAAGCAGCAGGCGGACATTGTCCGCGTGGTGGGCGAATACGTGCGCCTGAAAAAGTCGGGGCAGAATTTCACCGGGCTGTGCCCGTTCCATTCCGAGAAAACGCCATCGTTTGCGGTGCATCCTGTGAAGCAGATTTATCATTGCTTCGGGTGCGGCGCGGGCGGGGACGTGTTCAAGTTCGTGATGGAGATGGACAAGATCTCGTTTCCGGAAGCGATCCGCGCGGTGGCGGAGAAATGCGGTATCGCCGTTCCGCGCGCGCGGGAACGCTCGCCGGAGGAGCGCCAGGAAAATCAGCAGCGCACTTCGCTGGTGGATTTGCACCGCGAGGCGGCCGCGTTTTTCGTGCACCAATTGAACGGCACGCCGGAGGGGCGCGCGGCGAAAGCGTACCTGCTCGACCGCGGACTCGACTCGGAAGCCATGGCGCGGTTCGGGATTGGATTTGCGCCGTCGGGCGGAGAAGCGCTGCTGCGCGCGATGAAGCAGAAATATCCGGAAAAGGTTCTCGAAGCGTCCGGCCTGTTCAGCCGCGACCAGAACGGGCGGCTCTACGACCGCTTTCGCCGGCGCGTGATGTTTCCGATCGCCAACGACTCGGGAAAAGTCGTCGCGTTCGGCGGGCGCGCGCTGGGCGACGATCTGCCGAAATATCTGAATTCGCCCGAGACGCCCATCTACTCGAAGAGCAACGTCCTCTATCATCTGGACCGCGCCAAAGAAGCGCTGCGGCAAAGCGATTTTGCCGTGCTGGTTGAGGGCTACATGGACGCGATTGCCGTGGCGCGCGCCGGAATTTCTAACGTCGTCGCTAGCTGCGGCACGAGCTTGACCGAGCCGCAGGTAAAACTCCTCAGCCGCTTCACGCGCCGCATCATCGTCAATTACGATCCGGACACGGCGGGCCAGGTGGCCACCGAGCGCTCCTTGACGCTGCTGCTCGAGCAGGGCGCCGAAGTAAAAGTCCTGGCGCTGCCCGGCGGCAAGGATCCGGACAGCTTCATCAAGGCCGAAGGCGCCGCCGCGTACACGAAATTATTGAAGGAGGCGCCGCCGTACGTCGACTACCTGATTTCTCGCGCACGAAAAATGGACATGACCACCGCGGAAGGAAAACTTCGCGCCGTGAATTTCCTGCTGCCTTACGTACAGCGCGTGCCCGACCGTATCCTGCGCTCGGAGTGGGCCACGCGCATCGCGCAGCAGCTGCGCATCGAGGAGCCGGTGCTGCGCGAATCTATGCGCAAGGCCGCGAACGAGCGCCGCAGCGAAGTGAAGGCCCGCCCGGAACTCGTGGGACGCGCCGGAAAGCCCGCCGAGCGCCGCCTGGTGCGGATCCTGATCGAGTCCGAGGATTTCCGCGCGCGATTGGCGCAGGGAATCCGCACCGAGGAGCTTCACAAAGGCCTCGAAGTCGAACGCATTCTTGCTGTGCTGGTCGAGGCCTGCGAATCGGGCGTCCGCCCGGATGCGGCGGCGCTGGCCATGGCGCTGGAAGACCGCGACCGCCGCCTCCTGTTTGAAATCGCGTTTGAATCAGCCGCTCCTTCTACGTGGGAGGAAGCCGAAAGCTGCCTTGCGGTCTTGCGCCGCCGCCGCGCCGAAGAGGAATTGGCCGCGGTGCAGAGACAGATCGAATCCCTGGCAGCCGCTGCGGGTGCAAGCGGTGAAATGCGGAAACTGCTGGAGCGCAAGCAGGAGTTGCGCCGCAGGCTGGATCCTCCGGTTCAGTAGTACATGCGCTTCGCAGCGGGCTCTGGTGGCACAGGCTTCAGCCTGTGCGGTTTAGATTTTGCATGTGCGAAGCTCAAACCGCACAGGCTGAAGCCTGTGCCACTAAGAATCACTCCTCCACCGCCATTCGAATTACAATCCACACTCTAGTTACTCCTGCGAGACAAAATAGTTGACGCGTTTGCCTGCGCCCATGTAGGTTGAGGCGTTTCCTCTCGGCTGGGCGGTGTAACGCAAGATGGGCAATTTGCATCATACGTTGTGTGGCACGCGCCCCTGCGCATTTGGGGTGCAGGCGGGGCGGACGGCATTGAGCAAGCGATACCGAATCACCTACCAGTGGGCATGCATTCTCAACCGCAGAAAGTATTGTGCAACTTCGGTTCCGGTACGCGCGGATTTTGCCGATAGATGAATTGAGCATTCGGCGCATTCCGCGCCGATCTGCGGCATAGGCTTCCGTTTATTCTGGGGAGGATCCCTTGGCGCTGGCGATTGAAGAAAAATACGACCAGGTAAAACAGCTCATTGCCATGGGCAAGGAGCGGGGCTACCTCCTCTATGACGAAGTAAACGATATCCTGCCCGCCGAAGTGCATTCCTCGGAGGAAATCGACGACCTGCTCTCCACCTTCGAGCGCTACGGCATCGATATTTACGAGGACCTGGCCGCCGCCAAAGCCGCCCGCGCCACCGCCGATCCGGCCGCCGCCGAAGCCCCCGAAGTCGAATCCAAGGACGACCTCCCCGTAGCCGAAGAGAGCGACCTGGACCTGACGCCGGGGATGCTCGAAAAAACAAACGACCCGGTGCGCATGTACCTGCGCGAAATGGGCACCGTGCCGCTGCTGACGCGCGAAGGCGAAGTGGCCATCGCCAAGCGCATCGAGCGCGGGCAATTGCTGGTCCTGAAGACGATCACGCGCTCGCCGATCATCCTCAAGGAACTTCTGACCATCGGCGAAGACCTGCGCAAGGGCACCCGCTCGATCAAGGAAATCGTTCAGTTTGACGACGAAGAGCTCACCGAAGAAAAGATCGAGAACAAGACAAAGAAAACGCTCAAGGTCCTCGACAGGATCGCGAAGCTGTACCTGGAATGCCTCAAGGAAGCCGCGAAACTCGAGCGCATGACGAAATCGAAGAAGCGCCCGTACCTGCACGCGAAATATCGCGTGGGGCGCATGCGCATCGAGATGTCGCAGCTGGCGCGCTCGCTCGAGTATCACCTATTCGAGAAAAAGCGCCTGATCGAAAAAATCCGCCACACCGTCGAGCGGCTGCAGTCGCTCGAGCGCGAAGCCGGAAAACTCGAGCGCCGCGCCGACGCCTCGAAGGGCGACAACGCCGCCGAAGCGCGCAAGGAACTTCGCACCCGCCGCACCGAGCTGCGCGAAATCGAAGTTTCCAGCGAAACCGGGCTCACCGACCTGAAGCGAATGCTCCAGGTGATACTTCGGGGAGAAGCCGAAGCCGAGCAGGCGAAAAAAGAGCTGATCGAAGCCAACCTTCGACTGGTCGTTTCCATCGCCAAGAAATACACCAACCGCGGCCTGCAATTTCTCGACCTGATTCAGGAAGGCAACATCGGCTTGATGAAAGCCGTGGACAAATTCGAGTGGCGCCGCGGCTACAAGTTTTCCACCTACGCCACCTGGTGGATTCGCCAGGCCATCACCCGCGCCATCGCCGACCAGGCCCGCACCATCCGCATTCCGGTGCACATGATCGAGACGATCAACAAGCTCATCCGCACCAGCCGCCAGCTGGTGCAGGAACTCGGCCGCGAACCTTCCTCGGAAGAAATCGCCAAGCGCATGGAAATTCCCGTAGCCAAGGTGCGCAAGATCCTGAAAATCGCGCAGGAACCGATTTCGCTGGAAACGCCCATCGGCGAAGAGGAAGATTCGCACCTCGGCGATTTCATCGAAGACAAGGCCGTGGTCTCGCCCTCCGACGCGGTCATTAATCTGAATCTGAAGGAACAGACTTCATCCGTCCTGAAGACGTTGACGCCGCGCGAGGAAAAGGTCATCAAAATGCGCTTCGGCCTGGACGACGGCTCCGAGCACACGCTCGAGGAAGTCGGCCAGTCGTTCGCCGTCACGCGCGAACGCATCCGCCAGATCGAAGCCAAAGCGCTGCGCAAGCTGCGCCACCCGTCGCGTTCGCGCAAGCTGCGCGCGTTCCTCGAAGGCTCTTCGCGGGATTACCTCTGATCGATTGGTTCTTCGGAAAAAGTATTTCGCGTCATTCCGAACGAAGTGAGGAATCCCTCCTGGTCTACATGCCAAAAGAAAGAGGGATTCCTCACTTCGTTCGGAATGACGGTTTTGGTGTGATTCCGGAAATTTTGAAGTTCAACGCAAATGCTATGGGCGCGTAATTCCACACTGGCGGCGAAGAATTCGCCCTGAAAATGCCCCCGCGAATTTCTCACCCCGCACTCGTCGCCGGCAATCCCTTCGCAGGGATCGACAGAGCCCTCACCCGCAGCGCGGCCACCACACCGCCGCCATAGATCGCTCCCAGAATCAGAAACGCGACGGGCAGAGAAACGCTTTGCGCGAACCTTCCCAGTGTGTAACTCATGACGATCTGCAGGACCGTAGCGATCACGGAAAACGCCGATTGCGTTCGCCCCATCAGACGCGTCGGCACCGCGGTCATGATCGAGGATTGCGTCAGCACTCCGCCCAGCGCGCGGCAAACTCCAAACAAGGCGTTCATGGCCACTGCTACCGCCAGCAGGCGCGCGTAGGGAAACAGCGTGTGGCCGATGGCCAGAATGGACAGCGCCAGCACCAGCACGCCGTACGGCCGGGTGCGGGCGAACGTGCCGGCCACCAGGCCTCCGATAATCGCGCCGATCGCCCATCCCATCTCGATGTATCCGTATCCACGCGGTCCCGCTGAAAGCTGGTCCTTGGCCAGAGCTACCACCAGAACGTTTGCGCTGATCACTCCCGCCATCATGCATGCGTAGGTGATTCCTAAAGCGAACACGCGCGGCTGTTCGCGCAAGTAGCCAAGCCCTTCGACGATGTCCGCGAACACGCTCGTGACCGGGTGGAGTTCCTCCTCGGTTCGCAATAACGACGGTTCGGACATTTCCGGAGGCGCTTCGATCGTGGGGGACGCCGACGTCAACCGCGTGTTGTGCGCTTCATGAGGCGGGTAATATCCCTGCCGCAGCAGGAGCAGGCAGATCGCCGAAATCAAATACGTCGTGCCGTCGATTCCCAGGATTCCGCCCAGGCCGGCGCGTTCATAAATAAATCCCACCAGCGCGCCCGCCGCGGCCATCCCGCCCTGCACGGCGATCAGCACGGTGGCGTTCGCCGTGATCAATTGTTCGCGCGGCACCAGTTCCTGGATCAGCGCGTTGGTCGTGGACCAGTAAACCGCGAAGCCCACGCCTAGCAGCAGAACCATCGAATACAATTCCCACAGCGCCAGTCGCCCAAAGAACGCCAGCGCGGCCGTGCCCAGCACCAACACCGCGCGCGCCGCGTCGATCGTAATTCCCAGATAGCGCCGGTCCACGCGATCGATCAGCACGCCCCCGAATGGCGGCACCACCAGCCCCGGCAGCGTCACCAGGATCACGATCCAGCTTACTTTTACCGTGGAATGCGTGGCCCCCAGGACATACCAGGTTACGCCCGCGAAATTCATGCCCGTCCCGAACAGCGATACGAGCATGGCCGTGAAAAAGAAGGGGAATCCCGGCACGTGAAACAACGCTTTCCAGCTCATTGCCGGTTGAGGGTCGGAAGCCATTTCAGAGTCGACTAAACCGTGTCCGCACTGGTTTCAGTGTAATCGCATGGTGCCGCCGGTTCAATGTCCAATGCGGCCATGGCGTGCCTAAATTCAGTGCTCAATGCCGTGAATGGGCTTGCGCGCCGGCCGGCGAACTTGCGCTCTTCCCCGGCCCCTGATGCGTTTATCCGGTGTAAACGGTCTATTTATGACTTCTTTAGAGGTTCGCGGATACCGTCTGATGGAGGATCGGTTTCCCAAGCGCGCTCACAAAGCGCTGCCCATGTTGATGACGCAACTCCAACCCGGCGAGAAATTCGAGCATTTCCGCATCGAGGCACTGGTCATTCGCACCTCGATGACCACGATTTACCGTGCCACCGATTTGCGCACCGGCCAACTCGTGGCCATCAAGATTCCTCACCCTGAGCTGGAATGCGATCCCACGTTTTACAGCCGCTTCCAGCGCGAAAAATTCATCGGCAAGAAATTGCATCATCCGGGGGTCGTGCAAACCATGCCCGAAGACGATCTCGACCAGCTGTGCATCGTCATGGAATGGGTAGACGGGAAATTCTTGCGCGAGATCATCGCCAGGGAGGGAAAGCTTTCCCCGGAACGCGCCGCGCGCATCGCCATCAACGTCTGCGATGCTCTCACATACATTCACGGCCAGGGCGTCGTGCATCGCGACCTGAAGCCGGAAAACATCATGGTGGGCGAAGGCGACCGCATCAAGCTCATTGACTTCGGCATCTCCGGCGCCGAAGGCGTGCGCCGCCTGACCTTCTCCAAACTCTCCAACGCCATGGGCACGCCCGATTACATCTCTCCCGAGCAAATTAAGCGCAAACGCGGCGACGCCCGCAGCGACGTCTACGCGCTCGGCGTGATCCTCTACGAAATGCTGACTGCACAAACACCGTTTAGCGGCCCCAATCCCTTCGCCGTGATGAACGACCGCCTGGTCAACGAACCCGATCCGCCGCGTACGCTGAATCCTGAAATCTCGGCCGAAATGCAGGAAATTATCTATCGCGCGCTCGAGCGGAACCCGGAAGACCGCTACGCTAGCGCCCGCGTGTTTGCCGAGGATCTTGCGCATCCGGAAAAGATTGTGGTCACCGATCACGCGGCAAAGCGGGAAGCGAAGCCGAAAGAAAAATTCTCTTCAATCCTTAAGAAGATCTTGTCCTACGCCATGCTGGCCATGATTCCCGTGGTTATTTTCACGCTTTTGTTGTTCGTGGCTCGACTCAAGTAATTTCTCAATTCTGGGGGCGCCGGAAATTCGGTTTCTTCGCACCCGCCGGATTACTCTTTCCGCATAGCCGTACCGCCGTTCTATAGCCAGATACCGATTTCCTGATCAGCATGGAAGCATGCCCACTAGTGCCAGGGCTTCATTGGGAGCCTGCCGGAAAGAAGAAAAAATGCTGCGAAACCTGAGTGTCATCAAAGCGTGTCTGCTGGCCCTGCTCTTCTGCATTCCGGGGCGCGCGCAGGATTCACCCTCGCTAGGCGATCTGGCTCGTCAAGCGCAAAAAAATAAGACCAACGCTCCGGCGAAGAAAGTCCTCACCAACGACGATATTTCTTCCGTGTCGTCCTCGGGATCGCCTTCGAGCGCTGGGCTTACTTCCTCCGGTCTGGCCGCGATCGCCTCGCCGGCCTCGCCCTCGGCAAACGGAAATCCGGACGCGGCCCCTTCCGCGGCCCAGGCCGTGGAGCGCATGGAATCGGTCATCCTGATGCTCGACTCCTTGAATCGTCCCGAACTGGCACGCAACGCCCTCCAGGGCGTGGACACGAATTTCCCCGGCCGGAGCAACTGGGAAACGAGGCTGTTCGCCGCCAAGCAACTGTATGTTGCGCGCGGCCGCGACCTTCTCCAGCGGGTCAAGCAGATTCAGGCGGCCGCCGAAGCCTTGCAGGGCTCCCACGACCCGAATGATCCCCGCGTGAAGGACCTAACCGCCCAGTTGCAGAGCTTGGTTCGAGACGGCACCCGCATGGATGCGGCCTTTCAAGCCATGATTCTCGAAGGCCGCGACCTGGCGAGCCAAGCCCAGGGGCATTAATATCTGTTGCATGCCGCCATTCGATTGATCTCGATTGTTAATTCGGAAAATCGCACCAAGGTTTGGTAGCGCCGGCATCTCGCCGGCTGTTTTCAGTAGGACAGGCTTCAGCCTGTCAGCTTTAGATATTGCCCGCGCACAAGTAGCAGACAGGTTGAAGCCTGTCCTGCTCAAACCCATCTCACTTCCGCGCCGAAAACGGAATCCGCATTTTCCCCCTCACCACCAGCGCCACCAGAATCGCCGGCACAACCGAAAGCGCGCACAACGCCGCCAACTCCGGCATCTGCGCGTGCCCCACAAAAATCCAGACGATCAGTGGCGCGTCAAACACCATTACGAGCACGGGGAGCAATCGCAGCACCAGGCGCGTTTGCTTTTCCGCTTCTCCGCGGTTCCACCCGCACTGCGGGCAATACGTCTTGCCCATCCCCGTTGCGGTGGGCATGTGGCATTGCGGACATTCCATCGATGGCATGGCGCCACTATATTCCGGCCGCAGGCCGTTGTCTTTCGCTTTCCCGCGATCGCGCTAAAAATTCCCCTGCGCCGGGCTGTACGGGCTGGCCAGGTATTTCAGCGATTGCGCTTCGCTCTTTTGCGGAAGAATTTTGTCCGGGTCCAGCCGCACCATCACGTAGCGGATGTGGTCGTCAATTTTCGTGAACCAATGTCCCGTTCCCGCCGGGATTACGATCATGTCGCCCGCCTTCAATTCGTGAACCTCCGGATTCCTGATCGAGCTGGCGCTGAACCCGGGGCCATTCTGTTCGCGCACGGTTTTCAGCGTGCCGGGCCGCGGCTTCGGGTCCACCAGGTCCGGCCCGGTCAGCAGCGTCGCCGAGCCTTCGATGATGTAATAGACCTCGCTCACCTGCTCGTGCTCGGCCACCGCCTCCGCCACCTGGTTCTCCAGACTCGTTGCCTGCCCCAGTTTCCCGCGGTAGATGCTGCCAATGCCAACCTGTACTTTTCCGACGTCCACCGAGCGCACCTGCTGGTCCACCAGCTTGTGCTCGATGGCCCGCTGGTTATAGGCGTCCAGCTCGCTTTTCGGAACATACACAGCCGAGCAGCGATCGCACGTGGGTTTCGGTTCCGGCTGCTGCGCCAATATCGGGAACGCGGCTGCGACGACGATCAGAGCCAGAATTTTCGGGGCGATGGTTTGTGCGCTCATTTGGCATTCTCCTCCGGAAATGTTTTGCAGGCTGTTTCAGATACGGTTGGGCTATCTATACCTTAAGATCGCTTGATGTCGGAGGAAAAAACTTTCGGCCCCATGGGATTTTGCCGTATAGCGCTACTCCCGCCGTAAAATCGACGTCTGCCCTTTGTTTCCAATAGAAATAAAAGAAGCTTTTACGAAGAACGTTTGTGGTTGGGGACGCAGTATGCCTGGGGACGGCTTCAGTAGGGCAGGCACTCTTGCCTGTCCGGTTTGGATTCCAGCGATCACAGATTTAAACCGGACAGGCAAGAGTGCCTGCCCTACCGAAAACCAGTTCGAAAACAATTCGCGTCATTACTAGTTTGTGCGCCCCGTCCACTCGAATTCCGTCTTATGATGTACCGATGGCTCCTCTCATCGATCTGCGCGGACTCACCGTGGAAATTCCCACGCCCGCGGGATGGATTCGTCCGGTGGACGATGTCTCGTTTGCGCTGGAAACGGGCGAGTCTCTGGGCCTGGTCGGTGAATCGGGCAGCGGAAAATCCATGCTGGCGCTGGCGTTGATGGGATTGCTGCCGCCGGGAGCGAAAGTGCGCGGCGAAGCGTGGTTTTCCGGCGCGAACGGTTCCGCCGGATCTCGTGTCAATCTCCTCGCGCTTGGCGAACGCGAAAAAATCGCCGTACGCGGCCGCGACATCGCCATGATTTTTCAGGAGCCGATGACGGCGCTGAATCCCGTGATGCGTGTGGGCGCGCAGATCACCGAAGCGATTCG
This sequence comes from Terriglobia bacterium, assembly GCA_963779275.1. Classification (GTDB taxonomy): domain Bacteria; phylum Acidobacteriota; class Terriglobia; order Acidiferrales; family UBA7541; genus Palsa-360. The sequence goes on along the minus strand of CAVZXL010000005.1, from coordinate 98,678 downwards.
CGCGCACGAGCCGGGCATCTCGCGCGAAGAAATGCACCGCCGTGTGCTCGCCGCGCTCGAGCGCGCCGCCGTTCCAGATCCCGCCGTGCGCGCACGGCAATTTCCACACCAGCTTTCGGGAGGCTTGCGCCAGCGCGCCATGATCGCCATGGCGCTGGCCGGAAACGACGAAGCCGCGCCGCATGAAAATGGCGCGTCCGGCAAGCCGCGCCTGCTGATCGCCGACGAGCCCACCACGGCGCTCGACGTCACGGTGCAAAAACAAATTCTCGAATTGCTCGCCCAGCTCCGGCGCGACCTGGGCCTCGCGCTTCTCTTTATCACGCACGATCTTGGCGTGGTCGCGCAAGTGGCCGACCGCATTGCCGTTTCCTACGCGGGCCGCATCGTCGAAATGGGTCTGTCGCGCGAAGTGCTCGCGCGCCCGCGACATCCCTACACGGCGGGACTCCTGCGCGCATCGCCGCAACTGGTGCGACAGAAACTCGAGCCCATTCCCGGCGCCGTCCCGTCGCTTACCGCTCTGCCTCCGGGATGCGCGTTCGAGCCGCGTTGCGCGCTACGCGTCCCCGAATGCGCCGTGGCTATGCCGGAACTGCGCGACGCCGGCCCCGGGCATCAGGCGCGCTGCATTTTGATTTAGTAGGACAGGCCTCAGCCTGTCGGTTTTCGTATTGTTCGCCGCCAACGTGACGAGCGGAGCTAGAATTGGAGTTGGCATGCCGGTTTCAGTTTTTCACATGGTCGCGGAAAACCGACAGGCTCAAGCCTGTCCTACTAAAACCGGGCCAAACTTGGAATAACTATGACTGACCAATCGACCCATCTCGACAAAATTCGCGAGCGCTTCACCGCGACCGCGGATGTGTTTTCGCAAAACGTCCGCGTCACGCGCAAAGCGGAAGCCGAGCGCCTAGCCCAACGCGCTACCGAGGGCCTCGCCCGCCTGGGCGAAGCCCTGGCCATCGATCTCGCCTGCGGCCCCGGCACGTTCACGCGCCCGTTGGCCGCGCGCGTCGGCCGCGCCGTCGGCGTGGACCTGACGCCCGCGATGGTCGAAAAGGCCCGCGTGGAGGCGGCGCGCGACGGCATCGCCAATATTGAATTCGACTGCTCGGACGTGTACGCGCTTCCGTTTGCCGCGGCCTCCGCGCACATCGTCACCTGCGGCTATGCGTTTCATCACATGACCCATCCGGCGCGCGCCCTGGCGGAAATCGGGCGCGTCGCGCGCCCCGGCGGGCGCGTCGCGATCATCGACATCGTCGTTCCCGAAGGATTCGATCCGCGGCACCAGAATGCCATCGAGCGCGAGCGGGATCCCTCGCATACCGACACGCTGACCGTTGCCCGATTTCGCGAACTCTTTCACGATGCCGGTCTCCGCGTGCGTTCCGCGGATGTGCACGAAAACTTTCACGATTTTGACTACTGGATGCAAAACGCGGGTAGCGCGCCCGGCGACGACCTTTACGCGCGGACTCGCCGCCTGATGGAAAAATTCATGACCGGAGACGTTTCCGGCTTCCGACCGCGTGCTTCCGGCCAGGATGGCGCCGCGCTGGAATTCACGCACACGGTTTTGCTGATCGTCGGAGAAAAACCGGAATGAGGATTCACATTGCCGGTATTTTTTGCGCGCAAATTCCATTTGTAATCCGTCGCGAAGCAAACGTGCAATGTTGCGGCGAAAGGCAACGCCGCCCTTGGTGGCACAGGCTTCAGCCTGTGCGGTTTGAATTTTGCGCGTGCAGGATCGAGACCGCACAGGCTAAAGCCTGTGCCACTGCAACGTGGCAAAGCCGGGCGGTTTGAGCAAAGTAAGCGCGCGATTTTTGCCGGCAGCACGGTTACAGGAAAATTCAATCCAAAAAGAGGATCCAAGGACGCCAATGCCCGCTCCGCTTCTCGAAGCGCGAAACCTGAAAAAAACATTCGCCGCCTCGGGCGGCGCGTTCGCCATGGGCGCGGCTTCCGGCGTTCCGGCCGTCGACGGCGTGAGCCTGGAACTCGCCGCGGGCGAAACCCTCGCCATCGTCGGTGAATCGGGCAGCGGCAAGACCACGCTCGCACGCATGCTGCTTCGCCTGATCGAGCCGGACTCCGGGGAGTTGCTGGTCGAGGGCCGCGATTTTCTGGCGGCGAGCGGCGCCCAATTGCGCGCGCTGCGGCGCGAGATGCAAATGGTGTTTCAGGATCCCTTTGCTTCGCTCGATCCCAGAATGCGCGTGGGATCCATCGTCGGCGAGCCGCTGGAAATTCACGAACCCGGCCTGCCGCGCGCCGCGCGCCGCGCCCGTGTCGCGGAGGTTCTGCGCGCCGTGGGACTCGCGGAAGACGCGCTGGCGCGTTACCCGCATGAATTTTCCGGCGGCCAGCGGCAGCGCATTGGCATCGCGCGCGCCTTGATCCTGCGCCCGCGCCTGGTGGTCGCCGACGAGCCGGTCTCCGCGCTCGACGTTTCCGTCGGCGCGCAAATCCTCGAGCTGCTGCAGAATTTGCAGCGCGATTTCTCGCTCACCTATCTACTGATTTCCCACACCCTGCCCGTGGTCGCGCAGCTGGCTACGCGCATCGCCGTCATGCAGGGCGGCCGCATCGTCGAGACCGGCGCCGCCGCGCAAATCCTGAACGCTCCCGCGCATCCCTACACGCAGTCGCTCATCGCCGCGATTCCCGCCCTGCCCGCACTCTGACGATTTATTCCCGTGGCGTCATTCCCAGTCCCGGAAGGAGCCGGGATAAACTCCGCGAGGAATCCCTCCGTGGCATGACCAAAGAAGGAGGGATTCCTCGCTTCGCTCGGAATGACGACGCAGCGTACTTTTTCCGCAAGCCGTGCATCCAGCGCTCTGCGTGCAAAGGTCAACCCGCGGACGCTGAAATCCACTCCACTGAATACCGCGCACTCGGCAACATCGCGCGGGCCTGCTAAACTCTTCCAAATGGAATTTCACTTCGAGGTCTTGAAAACCGATCCTTCCGGCGCGCGCCTGGGGCGCCTGACGACGCCGCATGGCGTGATCGATACGCCCGCGTTCATGCCCGTCGGCACGGCGGGCACGGTGAAGGGACTGACGCAGCAGGCGCTCGGCGAACTGGGCGTGCAGATCCTGCTCGGCAACACCTACCATTTGTATCTGCGCCCCGGCCACGAACGGATTCGCCAGCTGGGCGGGCTGCACAAATTCATGTCCTGGCCGGGAGCGATTCTCACGGATTCCGGTGGTTTCCAGGTTTTCAGCCTTGCCGAACTTCGCAAAGTCACCGACGATGGCGTGGTTTTCCGGTCGCACCTGGACGGCTCGGAACATTTTCTTTCGCCGGAAAAATCCATCGAGATTCAGCAGGCGCTCGGTTCGGACATCGCCATGGTTCTGGACGAATGCATCGAATATCCCGCCGACCATGCGCGCGCCTCGGGCGCATTGAAGCGCACCACCGAATGGGCGCGCCGCTGCCGCGATTACGCGCGCGCGCACGCCGAAGCCTCGACCACGCCGGGGCAGTCCCTGTTCGGCATCGTGCAGGGAGGCATGCACACGGACCTGCGCCGCGAAAGCGCGAAGCAACTAGTCGATCTCGATTTTCCCGGCTACGCCATCGGCGGGCTCGCGGTCGGCGAGCCCCACGCGATCTCCTGCGAAATGGCCGCCGCGGCCGCCGAGCTTCTGCCGAAGGACCGCCCGCGCTACGTCATGGGCGTCGGCCTCCCCGAGCAACTTGCCGATTACGTCGGCTGCGGCGTCGACATGATGGATTGCGTGCTGCCCACGCGCAACGCCCGCAATGGCTGCCTGTTCACCAGCGCGGGCCGCGTGAACATCAAAAACGCGATTTATGCCGATGATCCGCGCCCTTTGGACGAGCGCTGCTCCTGCATGGTCTGCAAAACCTACTCGCGCGCCTACCTGCGCCACCTGTTTCAGGCCAATGAGATCCTGGCGTCGATTTTGAATTCCCACCACAATGTTGCATTTTTCCTTGACATTATGAGCAAGATTCGACAGGCTATCGCGTTCGGGGAACTGGCGGATTTCTCCTCGGAGTTCCTGGCGCGAATCGAAACGGGTGAACCCTGAAGCGGGCGGATCCGGTATCTGGGCTCTACTTGGAGCCCAGCTATTTAAAGAACTAGCCTGCGGGTGTCAGGGTATAAAGTGCGAAGGCAGCGGAAGGCGCGGTCCAGCAAACCTGAGTCCATGTGAATGGCGGGGCCTGTTTTGCCCGCGATGGTTCGGGCTGCGATCCGGGATTCCAGAGGGTGTGGCGGAGTGGGAGTAATGATGTGTTTCATTCAAAACGCTGTCTTTGATGGCCCAGGCTACCGGTCCCGGCGGGATCATGGCATTTGCCCCGCTGCTCATCATCATGGTCATTTTCTATGTCCTGCTGATCCTGCCCGCGCAGCGCCGCCAGAAGAAAACCACGGAAATGCTGACCGCCCTGAAAAATGGAGACAAAGTGATTACCAACGGCGGTGTGTTCGGCACGATCGTCGGCACTGGAGGGAGACGCGATCCAGCTCCGCATCGCCGACCAGGTGAAGGTGAAGGTCCTGCGCTCCGCCGTGGCCAGCCTCCAACCAGAAAGCAAGGAGGAGTCGTAAGGCCGGGGAAGCGATCTATTCCATATAACTTTTGCGAGCTGTGAAATCAGCCGCGCCCGTGGAGTCCTGAGCCAGTCCAAGCCATGAATTCCAATCTCAAGTGGAAAGCACTCTTCATCGTAGGCGTCATTCTTGTATGTATTGTTGGTTTGGTGGGGCGTCCTGATTTTCCTCCCAAGTCCTGGGCCGGAATCAAATCGAACTTCACGAACAGCATCAAGCTGGGCCTGGACCTGCAGGGCGGCACGCACCTGATTTTGCAGGTGCAGGTGCAGGAGGCCATCAGCCAGGAAACCGACCAGACCCTAGACCACATCACCACCCTGCTGCGCGATAAAACCATCCGCTACGACGAAATTCGCAAGCTGACCGACACTCAAATCCTGGTGCACAACATTGCCCCCGAGCAGGCCGGATCGGCTCGCAACGTGATTGCCGATCAATTTCCCGACTGGAATATTTCGTCCGGCCCCGGGCGAAGCCTCCGGTTACGTGGTCACGATGTCGCCGACGCGCATCTCCAGCATCCAGCAGCAGACCATGGATCAGGCCGAAGAAACGATCCGCCGCCGCATTGACGCGCTGGGCCTGACCGAGCCGCTGGTTGCTCCCTACGGCCAGGGCGACAATGAAATCATCGTCGAACTGCCGGGCGAAGGCGATCCCAACCGCGCCAAGAGCGTGATTCAGGCTGGCGGTCAATTGGAATTGCACCTGGTCGTGGACCAGACGTCCGTATTCCTCCGAAGCCGCGGCCATGGCCGCGCACGGCGGGATTCTGCCTCCGAACGCGCAACTCGTGCAGGGCAAGAGCACGGCTTCCGCTCCCGGCCAACCCGCTCCCGAAAGCTGGTACCTGATTGACCGCGTCCCGGTTGTAACCGGCCGCGACCTTCGCAGCGCCACCGCCGTGCGCAGCACAAAAAATATCGGCTTTTACGACGTGGATTTCACGCTTTCCACCGAAGCGGGCCGCCGGTTCGGTCCTTTCACTGAGCAGAATATCGGCAAGCAGCTAGGCATCGTCCTCGAACACCGGCTGCAGACCGCGCCGGTGATTAACGGGCGCATCGATGACACCGGCGTGATTGAAGGCCAGTTCGGCGAGCAGGAAGCCAACGACCTGGGCCTGGTGTTGCGCTCCGGAGCGCTTCCCGCTTCGATCAAATATCTGGAAGAGCGCACCGTTGGCCCGTCGCTCGGCGCGGACTCCATCCGCCACGGCGTGCAGGCCTCGATCGTCAGCCTGCTGGTCGTGTTGATTTTTATGGTCGTGTATTACCGGTTGTCCGGTGTGAATGCGGTCGTCGCGCTGCTCCTCAACCTGGTCATTCTGCTTGCGGCGCTGGCGTATTTTGGCGCCGTGCTTACGCTGCCCGGCATTGCCGGCGTGATTTTGACGATCGGTATGGGCGTCGACTCCAACGTCCTGATCTTCGAGCGTATCCGTGAAGAACTGCGCGGAGCGAAAGCGCCGGTTTCGGCCGTGGACATCGGGTTCAAGCGGGCCTTTCTTACGATCATCGACACGCACGTCACGACCATCGTTTCGGCGGCGTTTCTGTTCGTATTTGGAACAGGTCCGGTCCGCGGATTCGCCGTCAGCTTGGCTGTCGGATTGCTCGCTAACCTTTTTACTTCCGTGTACGTATCGCGCGTCATTTTCGATTGGCACCTGGCTAAAATGGAGCGCGGGGCGGAATTAAGTATTTGACCTGATAGGGACAGCCGGTTGCAGGGAGTACGATTAGTACTCGTAGGCCGGTTAGAAAATTAAGGTTGTTTGGTTCACTTGGGGAACAAATCGCAAGTGGTTGGTGTCCAACTCTAACGGATCAGAGTGAGCATGGAATTCTTCAAACAAGCCGATATCGATTGGATGGGTAAGGCCAAGTACTTTTATGCCTTGTCCGGACTGCTGCTGGTCATGGGAATGGCTTCCTTGATCTCCAAAGGAGGTCCCTACTACGGCATTGATTTTAAAGGGGGTACGGTCGTCGACGTACGTTTTTCCGGCCCCCCGCCGATCGATACCATTCGAAACGGGCTGGCGCAGCAAGGCATCGGCAACAGCACGATTGTGCCCGTCAGCGACATTGCCCGGCCGAATTCGAACGAAGTCCTGATCAACCTGGAAGAAAAGGGTGAAGGCGCCGAAGCGCTGGACGCCGGGAAATCGGCGATTCTGACGGCCCTGCACGCTACCCTGGGCGCGGGCGAACCCGGCAAGCAGGATTTCAACTCCGTGGGCCCGGAAGCTGTGGCGGATGCGCTGACGCGCAAGGATCCCCTTGCGGCGGGAGCCACGGCGGGTGATCGTTACACGCAGCTGGCGAAGCAGATTGTCAGTTTCCGGGACAAGGATCGCGGCGGCATCGTCACCAGCCTGAGCGACCTTTCCGGCGCGGGCGCGAACCCCGCTGTGATCGCCGCGCTGGGCGATTCGTTCTACACAAGCAACTTCGCCATCGTTAACGTGGAAATTGTCGGTCCGAAAGTGGGCTCGGAACTTCGCCGCCAGGCCGTGATCGTTACCCTGTACGCTTTGGCCGGCATGCTGGTTTATATTGCTTTTCGCTTCGAGTGGGTGTACGGTGCTGCCGCCGTATTGGCCGTGTTCCACGACGTGCTCATTACGCTGGGGCTGTTTTCCATTTTTCATTTTGAGATTTCCCTGACTGTAATCGCGGCGCTGTTGACCCTGGTCGGGTATTCGATGAACGACACGATTGTGATTTTCGACCGTATCCGTGAAAACGCGCGGCTCATGCGCCGCGACCCGTTTCAGGTCATCGTGAACCGTTCCATCAACCAAACGCTGTCACGAACAATCCTAACCAGCGGCCTGACGTTTCTCACCGTGCTGGTGTTGTTCCTGATGGGCGGACAGGTTCTGCGCGCTTTTTCCTTTGCGTTAGTGGTCGGGATTCTGGTAGGAACGTACTCAAGTTTTGGAATTGCGGCGCCCTTGGTGGTGGCCTGGAACAATTGGCGAGGCCAAGGCGGCGCGATGGTAGTGGCACCCGGAACCGCAGCCGGCAATAAGCTCCGGAAGACCTAAGACGGGTGCGGGCTCTACTTGGAGCCCGCATTCAAGAAGACTTGGGGTTTTTCGGCAGGAGGAACGTACCATGTTTGATGATTTACTCGAATCGACAAATCAAAAAAAGAAGACCAACAAAGGTTGGTCAGTCATTCTTTCCGGACTCGTACAAACGGTGATCCTGGGCATTCTCGTCCTGATCCCGCTGATCTATACCGAGGCGCTGCCCAAGGCCATGCTCTCAACCTTGCTCATTGCTCCGCCTCCTCCGCCGCCCCCGCCTCCTCCGCCGCAAGTGGTGAAGACGGTCATCAAGCCGGTCGCGCGTTTGATCCAATCCGGAAAACTGATGCAGCCACGCGCCATCCCTAAGGAAGTTGCCGTGTTTAAGGAAGCCGAGCTTCCTCCCGACGTCGTGAACAACACGGGCGTCACCGGTGGCGTGTTCGGTGGCATTCCCGGGCAGGGTATCATCGGCGGCGCGGCGCTTCCTCCGCCACCGAAAGCGGCGGCTCCGTCACGCATCAAGCAAGGCGGAAACGTGACGGCAGCTTCGATTTTGACGCAGACCAAGCCTGTGTATCCGGCTCTGGCGCGGCAGGCGCGTATTCAGGGCAGCGTCGTGCTCCACGCAATTATCGACAAGGACGGCAAGGTCGCTCAGCTCGAAGTGGTTTCCGGACACCCGCTGCTGGTGCAGGCCGCTTTGGACGCGGTGAAACAATGGCGGTACAAACCGACATTGCTCAACGGCGATCCGGTCGAAGTCGACACGACCATTACCGTGACGTTCACAATGGGTGGCTAGTGCAGGACGGCGTTCCGGCGGGTCCGAGCAGTAATTGGAGCCCGGACCGCCAATCAGGGTGGATGATTTCAGGATGTCAGCCGGGGTCTGAAATTGAGAGGTTCCGGCCTGCAATTTTCAAACGAAATAACAGGGATGCGGGCTGTGCGCCTTGGCGGGCAGCCTGTCCAAAAAAGGAGCGAATCACATGCATGGCAATCTAGCGGCTTGGGCAATGAACCTGATCGTGCTGCAGGGCCAGTGGGACCTGAGGACGATGTGGGGCAACATGAGTATCATCGCGAAAGTGGTGGTTGGAATTCTCTTCCTTCTTTCCGCATGGTCACTCGGCGTCATGATCGACCGCGTGCTGATGTACAGCGCGGCACGCAAGCAGTCCCGCGTATTCGTGCAGCAGGTTGCCGGCGCGCTGCGTGAAGGCAAGCTCGACGAAGCCATCTCCATCGCCGAGCGCAACAAGAAGAGCCACATCGCCAAAGTAGTCGCCACCGGACTTTCCGAATTTCAATCCGCCTCCTCGCAGGTCGCGGACATGGAAGTCATCGAAGCTGCCAAGCGCGGCCTCGATCGCTCCGTGGCCATCGTGCACGCCGAAATGAAGCGCGGCCTTTCCGGCCTCGCCACCATCGGCTCGACCGCTCCGTTCGTCGGATTGTTCGGCACCGTGGTCGGCATCATCAACGCGTTTAAAGGCATCGAGACCACTAAGGCAACCGGGCTCTCGGCCGTCGCCGGCGGTATTTCCGAAGCGCTGGTCACCACCGCGCTCGGCCTGCTGGTCGCCGTGCCCGCCGTGTGGGCTTACAACTACTTCACCAACAAGGTCGAGGCCTTCGACGTCGAAATGGACAACTCCTCGATGGAATTGGTGAACTACTTCATCACGCGCCGGGCAGGCGGAAAGAAGTAACTCCATGTCCTACAAGCCAAAAGCTGGACCGCAAATGTCGGCCCCGAACGTGATTCCGATGGCCGACATCATGCTGGTGCTGCTGATCATCTTCATGGTGGTCACGCCCATGCTCACCAAGGGTTTGTCGGTGGAACTGGCGAAGGTCTCCAGCCCGACCGACATGCCCAATGCGGATAAGGACGACGCCGTAATCGTTGGCATCTCCGCCAGCGGCGACGTCTACCTGGGCAGCACCAAGTCGGATATTTCGCAAGTCGCCGATCAGGTTCGCGACCGCATCTCCGGAAAACTGGACAAGACGGTTTTCGTGAAGAGCGACGGCCGCGCCAAGTACGGCGACGTGGTAAAAGTGGTGGACGAGATTCGCTCCGCGGGCGTGGACAATGTCGGCTTGTTGACGGACAAGTCCGACACGAGTCGCCGCACCGCTCCACCGCCTCCACCGGCGGACTAATCCTTGCCGGGAAGCGTCGCCTCCGGGCGCCGCTTCCCGGATTTGTCTTTGCTCTCTCAGCCGTTCCGGCATAGGCCGGGGCGCGGAACTTGCAATACGGATGCGGGCACTGCTAGAACCCTGCCGATTCCGGGCGCGGGCCCTACTTGGAGCCCGCCGATTCAAGGAGACACGACAATGGGAATGGACGTAGGATCAAAAGAAGGCGCGATGGCGACGATGAACGTTGTTCCGCTGATTGATATTCTCCTGGTGCTGATCATTATTTTCATGGTCATCACGCCGCTGACGCCGAAAGGCCTGGACGCGCTGGTGCCGCAGCCGGCCCCGCCGAACCAGAACCAGCAGCAAACCATCGAGCAGAAGACGATCGTGGTGCAGCTGCTCGACACAGGGAAATTGAAGATCAACGAAGAGGACGCCACCTGGGACACGCTCGGGCCGCGTCTTTCCGACGTCTTCAAGGAACGCGCCGAAAAAGTCGCTTTCGTCAAGGGTGATGATACAGTGCGCTTTGCCGACGTCGCCAAAGCAATCGACATCATGCGCAATTCCGGCATCGACAAAGTCGGCTTGATCACCGCCAATCTCGAAGCGGGGAAGTAACGCCGGGGATTTTTCCGGGCGGTTTCGCGCTCGGTGGTCCATCGGTGGTCATAGCGATTCGCGACCTCATTTTTTGCAGATAAAGTTGCTTTGATCCGGGGCAATGCTGGTGTAGAGTGTGCGGCTGTGGCCCGTGCGATGGGGTTAAAGGGTCTGGGCTCCACTTGGAGCCCAGCGGAAATTAGATCGCGCGAGCGTATCGCCCGGCCAGTAAAAGCGTCGGAATGCGGCCGGTGCAAGGCTCAGAAGTTTCGTTGCCCTCTCGGGGGGAATACAAAATATTCGCGGGGACGGTCTGTTTGCCATGAATCCTTTTGCGCATTTTCGTTCTTCCAAAAACAAAAATTCCGTGGCGCTATTCGCCATCGCCATCTTTGCCGTGGCCTTTGGAGCCGCGGGCTGCGACAAGCTCAAAGCCCGCGACCTTCTGAACAAGGGCGTCGCCGCATACCGCGACGGCAAGTTCGATCAGTCCATCGAGGATTTCAAGGGCGCCAAGGACCTTGACCCGACGCTGACCAACGCGCGGCTCTATCTCGCCACGGCCTACGCCACGCAATATATTCCGGGCGCGCCCTCGGACGAGAATATCCGCATGGGCAAGTCGGCGGTCCAGGAATTTCAGGACGTGCTCTCCGCCGATCCCAACAATATCTCGGCGATCGACGGCATCGGCTCCATCCTCTACAACATGGCTGGAACTCCCTACAGCCAACAGATGTTTGAGGAATCCAAGACCTACCACATGAAGCACATCGCCCTGAAGCCCGAGGATCCCGAGCCCTACTACTGGATCGGCGTCATTGATTGGACGCTCTCCTACCGCTCGAACCTCGAAATGCGCGGCAAATGGCGCCTCGCGCATCTGACGGCCAAGACCCTGAAGGACGACGATCCCATGCCGCCCGATGTTCGCACCGATTACATCAAGGAAAACGGCCAGATGATCGACGAGGGCATCACCAACCTCAGAAAAGCCATCGAGCTTCGTCCCGATTACGACGACGCCATGGCCTACCTGAACCTCCTGCTCCGCCGCAAGGCCGACGAAGCGGCCACACCGGACGAGCGCGCCTCGCTGCTCAAGGAAGCCGACTCGCTGGTCGACAAGGCCAAGGAAATCAAGCAAAAGAAAATGGAAGCTCCGGCGAAGACCTAGCCGGCGCTCCACACGCGTCAGGATCATGCTTTGAGAAGGCGGCCCTTAGGGGGGCCGCCTTTTTGTTATTTCCTCGCCGCGGATTCACGCCGCGTCATCAGGTAGCGTCTCAAGGAGAGTCGCATGTCGACATCCGATCACATCCCGAATGTTCCTCAAGTCAGGACCGAAGACATCACCCATCCGAAACTTCGCGAGGTGATTGAGAAAGCCGTGGTCACGAAAAGCCCGCCGGTAGCGTGGTACCGGACCATGGCCCACAACCCGGAAGTCGCCGCGGCGTTTGCAACGTATTGGGAAATGCTGCACCGGGGCGGCACCGTGCCGCACGAGATCAAGGAACTGGCGCGCATCCAGATCGCCCAGATGGTCGGATGCGAGTTCTGCGCCCGGCAGGTTTCGCCGCTGGCGTTTTCCATTACCGAAGGCGAAAAGATGAGCTGCGCGCTGCCCAATTGGGAGCACCCCGACCCCAAGACCCGCGCGGCGCTGCACTACGCCCGCACGCTCACCCTCGACGACGGCCGCGACGCCGAAGTGTACGAGGAACTCCGCAAGTTCTACACCAACGCCGAAATTATCGAGCTCTCCGCCTTTTTCTGCTTCACCGCCGGCGGCAACCGCATGGCCAAAAGCTGGAGTATCGAACCGCATGGCGAAGTCTCGGCCATTCCCGCCGGCGCCATGTCGATCCACGGCGGCTAGGCGCAAAAATCGAGGTGAGAACAGTCGCAGGGATGTCGGCAAGTTGCGCGATCTTCGATCTTGTTGGCCATCCCGAGCGGAACGAGACATCTCATTTTTCCGGAATTTGCCGAGTCGCGGACAGAGGCCCTGCCATTGACTTTGAATTTCGTATGTCCCACCTATCACGCCGCGTGACAGGTGATGTTCTTGATCGCGGTTCCTTCATCGAAAACTGCAGACGCCAATTTGAAAATCGAGAATCGACCCAAGAGCAAGAGCCCCGCCCTTGAAAAGGCATCAAGGACAGGGCACCCCAAGTTCAAGAGCTAAACCCCGAGTGGACGTTTGAGAGTAGTATTAGAGCGTGAAGCCGAGCCGATCGAATGGAGTGCGAAAGCCCGGGCCACCCGTCCAATGGTGTGATTTCGTCGCCTATTATACCTCAGCCTCCCCCGGACCTACGTCCGGGACCTATCTGAATCTCAAACGCGTTATCGACATCACAGACAACAACACCGGTCACGTCTACTCGGCAATACGTACAGAATGTATAGACTCAGCTTATAATGATGTTTCATTTAAAAACATTACCACAAGTGGCACTCGCCCATAGGGAGAAGACAAATGACGGACCGACAGAGAAGGCTGATCTGTTGCGCAATTTTGCTTCCTTCACTCCTGATGGTTAATAGAGTCCTTGCAGCGCAAACTAGGGAGACGTTCACAAAAATAGAACTCGCGTTGCAAGCTGTCAGGGAAGGCTACGGTATATCGACGGGCCTCGAAATCGCGGATGCAGATCTAGACAACACTCCGATTACTCTCGATCTATCCGTAAAGGACCCTACCTCTCTCTTTGAAGGTATCGCACTTCAACGACCAGCATACGTGTGGAAATTGGAGGGCAGCGTCTACGAATTGTACCCTAAGGTTGCTTCTGATCGAATTTCAGAAATGAGCGTAGCACTTTACTATGTGAAGGATGTCACCCCTCAAGAAGCATCGGACGCAATCACCAGGCTACCGGAACTTCAGCGCTGGCTTTCGGATCACCACGCGAAAAGGTCCGAAATAATCTTGGGACCGCGCTGGGGGGTTCATCCAGAGCAGACGAAGATATCGCTTGAGTTGCACAATATTCCTCTGCGGACCATCTTGAACCAACTATTTCCGAAAGTGGGCAGCAATGGGTGGGCTGTTACTCGTTGGGGTGACAAGAAACAATTCTTGGCGATTAATTTCTGAGATTCAGCACGCGGACTTTCCTTCTCATGCTCTTCCTCATTTGACGCGATCAATGTGAGCTTGTCCGTATTCACTAAGGTGGTGGCCGTTGCCTCTTGACCACAGTTAGACTCTCTGAGACTATTCTGGCGGGTGGCGCAGCCTTTGAACTTTCGGGTGGCCGACTCTTTGCGGTTTTCAAAGGGTCGGTGTTTTTGGCACTGGTTTCTTCCGGTCGACGAAAAAACTTCGGTTACGACGCCAAGAATCGCTCAGGGCGCGCGTAAAGCACCTCCGGAACTCTTTTCTCCCCCTAGGCATCAAATAGACTTAAAATAGAAACCCATGTCATCGCTGGAAAAGCCGGCAGGGCTGTCTTCGCTGGTCGGTGTTGGCGGCAGGACTGAGCGCACGACCCGCGCGCTACAGTCGCGGTTCATCGAGCTGGTCGAAAAAGTCCGCCAGACGCGCCCTGCGAGCGACATCGAGTTGCTGCGGCGCGCTTTCGACTTCGCCGCCGAGCAGCACAAAACGCAGTTGCGTAAGTCCGGCGATCCCTACCTGTCCCACCCCCTGGAAGTCGCGCACATCCTCGCGGACATGAAGCTGGACATCACCACACTGTGCGCCGCGCTGCTGCATGACGTGGTCGAGGACACGCGCATTTCCACGCAACGCATCGCCGAGCGGTTCGGCCCGGACATCGCGCGGCTGGTCGAGGGCGTCACCAAAATCAATCGCCTGGACCTGCTTGCGCCCGAGGCGCGCCAGGCAGAAAACGTCCGCAAGATGCTGCTAGCCATGGTCAACGACGTTCGCGTGGTGGTCGTGAAGCTGGCCGACCGGCTGCACAACATGCGTACGCTGGGATTCCTTGCGCCGGAAAAGCAGCAGCGCATCGCGCGCGAAACGCTCGACATCTACGCGCCCATCGCCCACCGCCTGGGAATGGGATTGATCCGCGGCGAACTCGAGGACCTGGCCTTCAGCTACCTCGAGCCCGAAGCATTCCAGGAACTGCAGAGAACCGTCGTCTCCAAGCGCAAGGAATTTGAAACTTTTCTGACCGAGTTGCAGGACACTATCCGCAAGCAGCTCGCCGAAAACGGAATTACCGCCGAAGTCGATGGCCGCGTCAAGCGCCTCTATTCCATTCACCAGAAAAGCCTCCGCCAGCACCGCACCATCGACCAGATCTACGACCTGCTGGCCGTGCGCGTGATTACCGACACCATTCGCAACTGCTACGCGGCGCTCGGCGTGATCCATCAGGTCTGGCGCCCGGTTCCCGGCCGGTTCAAGGATTACATCGCCATGCCGCGCCCGAACCTGTACCAGTCGCTGCACACCACGGTGATCCACGCGGGGCAGACGTTTGAGGTGCAGATTCGCACGCAGGAAATGCACCGCATCGCCGAGCAGGGCGTCGCCGCGCACTGGAGATACAAAGACGGCAAGGACGTTTCCGACGCGGACGACCAGCGCATTTTGTGGATGCGCCAGCTCATCGAATGGGTCAAGGAAATGCAGGAGCCTTCCGAGTTCATGTCCACATTGAAGGTGGACCTGTACCCGGAGGAAGTCTACGCGTTTACCCCCAAGGGCAAAGTGCTGGCGCTGCCGCGGGGCGCCACGCCCGTGGATTTCGCCTACGCCGTGCACACCGAAGTCGGCAACCAGTGCATCGGCGCGAAAGTGAACGGACAAATCGTGCCGCTGCGCCATCGCCTCACCAACGGCGACGTGGTCGAGGTTCTCACCCAAAAAGGCCACGTCCCCAGCCGCGACTGGCTGAACTTCGTGCGCACTTCCCGCGCCCGCAGCAAGATCCGCCATCACATTAATTTTATCGAGCGCAGCCAGGCTACCGAAGTGGGGCGGCGCCTGCTCGAGCGCGAGGCGCGCCAGGCTGGGCGCAGCCTCAAGAAAATTCCCGAGGCCGACCTGCTGCGCGTCGCCGGCGAATACGGATGCGCGAAGCTGGAAGATCTATTCGCCGATCTCGGGTACGGAAAATTTTCCGCGCGGCAGATTATTTCCAATGCGTTGGGCGAAGCGGTCGCCCCGGCAAAACCCGAAGCCCCCACCGAGGAATCTCCCACGAGCCTGGTCTCGACCGTCAAGCGCATGCTGCGTGTGGGCGAAACGACGCTGCAGGTTGGCGGCCAGGACGACCTGATGGTCTTCCGCGCCAAATGCTGCAACCCGATCCCCGGAGATGAGATTGTGGGTTACGTCACGCGCGGCCGCGGCGTCGCCGTACACTCGAAATCCTGCCCCAACGTCCAGAATCTGCTGTATCAGGTCGAGCGGCGCATCGATGTGGTATGGGGCGGCGTCGCCGGAGCCATTTATCCCGTCACGTTGCTCATTCGCGCGCAAGATAGGCCCGGCATGCTTGCCGACATCACCAGCGTCATCAGCGAAACCGGCTCCAATATCCGCACCCTCGGCAGCCATCCCGATAATCTGCACGCCCGTATCGACCTCACCCTCGAAATCGTCGACCGCAAACAACTCGAACGCATTATCGCCAATATCCGCAAAATTTCCGGCGTATTCGGCGTCGAGCGCCTCTACAAGGTTTAAGTAGGACAGGTTTCAAGCCTGTCGCTTTTTCTTTCTCAGCCATCGAAAACCAGACAGGCTGCCCTTCGCTGGCTCAGGGTAAAAAACCCGTCCTGCAGGTTAATCTTCGAGGCACACGCCGATTCCGCTCTCCTTTAGCTCGGCTACAATTAAACAATGCCCTCTCCCGGCCCAATGCGTTTTCGCCGCAGCGCGTCGCTTGGATCGTTGCTGGCCCTGCTCTCGTTGGTCTCGGCCTGCAAACCAGCGCAAAAGCCGGACACCACGCAGCAGGACCAGATGCAGATGTGGCTCGACAACGTTCCTGAACTGAAGTCGCTGGACGTCTCCAACGCGGAAATCGCCGAACTCCAAAAGGTGCATGAAGCCGGCCTCACCGATCCTGCCGCCATCGCACTAATCAAGCTGGCGCGCGACCGCCACAAGCCTTTCACGGACGGGCAATCGATCGCTGATTTGCTTGCCGCGGGATCATCCGAACAGACCGCTCTGGAACTGGCGCGCATGGATCAGTTGGGACTGTGGGCGGGGCAAGCGCGAGTGCTTCGCCTCGCGGGTCTCTCTGACAAAACCATTCTGGCCGTCGCGGAGCGCCGCACGAAAGGCTTGCCCGTGCTCTCCGGAGAAAAACTCGGCGAGCTGAAAAATGCCGGCGTGAGCGACGCGATCATTCTGAATATGGTCCAGAAGGGAACCTCCGAAAAAGACGCGTCCGCATTTATCGCCGAACGCGAGCGCGCGGCCGGCGGCCATCACTTCGTCTATCAGGGACACGGCCGCAAGAAACTAGGATGATCGCCCCCTTGGACCCCTGGCTGGAAACCTTCGCCCTTCCACCTGTTCGGAAGAAGACGGCATTTCCAAGGCGCGCCCGCGCGCCGAAATCGAGAGCTTCGTGAAACTTGAAATCATGCAGGCCGGAAACCCGGTTTTGCGGCAGCGCGCGCGTCCCTTGAGCGCGACGGAAATCGCCAGCAAGGAAATTCAAAATTTGATCGAGGCCATGCGCACCTGCATGGGGGAAGCGCCCGGCGTGGGGCTTGCCGCACCGCAAGTGGGGTTGGCGCTGCAACTCGCGGTCATCGAGGACCGCGAGGAATATATGAAGGACGCCGCAACCGAGTATCTCCGGGAGCGTGAGCGGCGCTCCGTGCCGTTTCACGTCATCATCAATCCGGCGCTCACGCCGTTGGATGGCGGCAAAGTCGAATTCTTCGAGGGTTGCCTGAGCTTGGCGGGCTTTTCGGCGTTGGTGCCGCGCGCGCGCCGCGTGCGCGTGGAATGCCTGGACGGAGAGGGCCGAAAAAAAACGATCGAAGCCTCCGGATGGTACGCGCGAATTCTGCAGCATGAAATCGATCACATGCACGGCGGCCTGTACATCGACCGCATGCATACGAGGACATTTACGTCGAGCGACAATTGGGCGGAATACTGGAAATCGAAGATGATCAACGATATCCGCAAAACACTTGATTTAGGCCCGGTTTAAGCGAATAAAACCGATCCGGTGGCGGTGGATTTCAACCACCCGCGGTGAAAAACTTTTCCACATTCTCCTGAAAAAGCCCTCCGATTTAATTCTTACGGCACATTTTTTTGCGAATTTGCGCCCGCACGCAACTTCCGCGCGGCGCGCGTGTTTCCACTGGTGTTCGCGATCGAACGAAGATACGCGAGCGAAGAAATAAAATTCATAGCCGCAAAACAGGAGAAAAATAATGAAATTCTCAAAAGCCATTCTGCACAGCGCAATTCTAATCGGCTTGGCATTGCCGGCCTTCGCGGGACAGGGAGCCACGACCAACGAACGCAAGGAAAATCAGCAGGACCGCATCGCCAGCGGCGTGAACAGCGGCCACCTGACCGCCGGCGAAACCGCGAATCTGGAGACCAAGGAATCCGCGCTTAACAAGGAAGAGCACAATATGCGCGCCGCCGACGACGGTCATCTGACCGCTGGCGATCGCGCAACCCTGACTCACCAGCAGAACAAGCTCTCTCGCCAGATTTACGCCAAAAAACACAACGGACGCGCGCGGTAACTTCGCTTCATCGTTTGGATTGGGCCCCTGCGAACCCGCAGGGGCACTTTTCCTTTTGCAATGCTGCAGCTGAAGCGGCGGACCCGGGCATTCGCCCTCAGGAAATACACTTCTGATTGTCATTCCGAGCGAAGCGAGGAATCCCTCCTTTCCTGCGTTTCGATCGTGCATTGCCATCCTTCGCACACTACTTTTTGACCCGCGCCGCCCGCCCCGGTAGAATCGTTTCACCTTGACCGGGGCAACTCGCCTTCGGGCTTTTTTTTCGACGGGCTCCAGACGGTGCCTGCTTCCAGCCACTTTATGCGCATGGGGATTCCTGGCGGCGGGCTGCACGCCGCCGCTGGGTCCCGGCTTCCGTTTTGCCGGTCGCCAGACGGAAATTCGTCCCGTTGCCGGCTCGCCCGGCACGCTTCACGTTCGCGTCGTCGATCACCTCGTGAACGCCGGAGACCGCAAGCTTGGATCGCTGGAAGTCCGGCTGCCGGATGGGCCGGGCTTCGGAACGCAGAATCTGCGTGTCGCTGTCGAAGGCAAGGAAATCTTGCCGGAGCACAGTTCGATTGTCGACCAGCGCATGATGCGCGCGGCATTCGATCCCCTCTGGGAACAAAAACAGCGGAGCTTGATCGTTACCGAATGGGACCTGGTTCCAAAATCTCTCCGCCCGCGGATCCGTCGCCGCCACGGCTGAGGGATTCTACATCGCCGACGAAACCGCCCTGCCCATCTGGCAAACACCCGCCGGCGTTTTTTCCGTCGGCACAGCTGTTCCGGACCGCGAATTATTGACCGTGCTTGCTCCGGCGGACTTTCGCATTCTCGCTCCGGGAAAAGCCCTGAAGCGCACGAAAGGCGCGCCGGGAAAACTGGTGTCCCAGGGTTTTCGCATCCGGACTGACAAGGATTTTTTGCCCTACGTGATCGCCGGACGCTATCAGGAATTGGCGATCCGGCGACGGGGATGGCTCCGTCAGTTTTTGGACGTTCCGGCCGCTCGATCCGCAAGCCGCGAAAACGGCGGCCGCGCGTCTCGCCTCCTCCATGCGCGCGCTGTCGGATTTCTTTGGTCCCATATCGAAGGGCGGGACATCCGTTCACATTGTTGAATCCCCCGGCGATCTGCCCATAGAATTCGGGAATGTGGAAAGCATTTCACCCGAAGGAATCGCCGCTTCGCCCCAAGTCCCCGGCGCAATCGCGGACCCTGCCTACGGCGGCAATTCTTTTCCGGCAGGAGCGTTGCTCGATTCGCGCGCCATCGCGCAGGGAGTTGCCGACGAAGCCGTCCTGCAGCTCGCGGAATACGAACTGGCGCGAACCTGGTTCGGCTGGCGCGTTCGGCCGACTCCGGAAGCGCAAATTCTGATGGGCCGCGGAGTGGGCCTGTTCGGCCTGGTCATTGCCGCCGAGTCTCGCGGACCCGGACCAGCGGCGCGGCATGGTTGCGTCGCTTCTCGATCGTTACGGCCGCGCTCGGGCCATCGCGCCCGACCGGCGCCTGATGGAGCCGCCCTTCGGATATTCGCGCGCTGAGCGTATTTCGAGCGGCTATCGCGCGGCCCTGCTTCTTGTTGCACTCGAGGACCTTTGCGGCCATGATGCATTGCGCCAGGCCTTCCGCCAAATTGTTGGTTCCCGCGCGGGGGTTGAAGCGGGATATGAAGAGTTGCGCGCCGCCGCCGAATCGGCGTCGGGGCGCGACCTTGCCGAATTTTTTCGCCGCTGGCTGAATCAGCCCGGCATTCCGGAGGAGTTTCGCGGCCGCTACTGCCCGGCCGTGAAAGACAGCAGTTTTCAAAACAAGAAGAGACTTGCGTTAGAAATCACACACCAGGAGGATCGCATGATCGATACCGTCGCCACCGACAAGGGACCAAAAGCCATCGGCCCATATTCGCAGGCCGTGCGGGCGAATGGATTCGTGTTTCTTTCGGGGCAGATTGCTCTCGATCCCAAGACGCAGCAAATTGTCGAAGGCGGCATCTCGCATCCAGACCGAGCGCGTGCTCGAAAATCTGAAAGCCATTGTGGAAGCGGCGGGATCTTCCCTGCAGCAGGTCGTTAAGACCACCGTGTTCCTCGCGGATATGACCGAATTCGGCGCCATGAATGAAGTCTATTCCCGCTATTTCATGAGCAATCCTCCCGCGCGCTCGACCATCGAAGCCTCGCGCCTCCCGCGCAATGTCCGCGTCGAAATCGACCTGATCGCGCTGCTCTAACTATGGTAGGGGCATCCGTCGCGGCGGACCGTGCCCCTGCGGCTGACCCGCCGGTCGATGGCTGCCTGGACTCCAATCCCGTCCTTCGTGGTTTTAGTTTGGAAAGCGCGAATCTTGGGGTAGATTGGTAGTAGTAAGTGCCTTAGCCGAACCCATGGGGGAGGCTTGTCGTGTCCTTTCAAGAGAAGATGCAATCGACAGCGCCCGGCAAGCATCTCCGCGCCTGGCTTCTTCTCCGCCTGCACGCGGTTCTGGGCCGGAATTTTTCGCGGCCTGTTCGGCTGCGGGCCGCCAGGAACAGCCTTCTCTGAGCCAGGACTTTCCCAAACAGGACTGCACTCCCGAATTGCGCGGTCTGCTCGACACGCTGCAATCCATCCGCCAGCGAATCCTGACAAATATTTTTCTGGGCGGGTGGACGGCCTGGTCGATCTGGATCCTGATTGGCCTGATCGTGGTCCTGGCGATCAGCCCGAAATTGGCGCTTGCCATGATCCTGGCGGCGATCCTGGCCGCGGCCGGAACTGGCGTCATTTTGTTGTGGACCTGGCGAACGCGCCTTTCCACTTATCAAACCGCGTGCCGCCTCGATTCCGCCGCCAGCCTGCAGGACCGCGTATCCACGGCCGTCTATCTGGGCGACGCCAAAAGTCCCGACGCGATGATCGAGCGGCAGCGCGGAGACGCCTTGGCGCGAATTGCGAAAATCGACCCGCGCGGTTTCTTCCCCTTGCGCCTGCCCGACGCCGCCCGCCGCGCCGCGGTGCTTGCTCTTGGTGGTGGCTGGTCTCTACGCCTACCGCCTGCACCACAAGCCTCCCCTGGTGTCTCTGCTGCAATCCGCGGCGCGGTCGCCGCTGGTCCAATCCATCGTTTCTCCGCTGGTGAATGCCATGGAGAAGGATCTGCAAAGAACTCTCGCGCTGGTCACTTCCAAACCGGACGCGCTTTCCGACGAGACACGTCCCGGCGATGCCGCGCTCTCCAGCGACGATCTCTGGCAATCCAGCAACGACAAGGGAGCCGACGCGAAGGAGGGGCAACAGGACGCGCTCGAAACCGCCGACGGAGCATCGCCTCAGGACCAGATGCAGCCTCCCAACGATCAAAACGCTCCATCCTCCGCAATCCGAGCAGGAAGGAATGGACAGCCCGCAAGCCAAGGACGGCAAGAATTCGAGCGACAGCGGCGGAAATAATTCGCAGAAGCAGCCCAGCGGGCAGGGCTCGCAGAACTCCAAGGAATCGCTGAGCCAGTCGCTGATGCAGGCGCTGAAAAACATGATGTCGAATTCGCCGAATCAGAAATCGAATGATCGTGGGAATCAATCCTCGCAGCCGAAATCGCAAGGCGCGCCGCAATCGGGAGATTCTCACCAGCCCGGCACTTCCGACAGCGAGAAACAGGGCGATTCGCGAGGCACTTCCGACGCCAAGCAGAAAGCCACGCAGAGCGCCAGCAACGGCGCCGGAAGCCAGCAAGGGTTGAAAGAAATGAGGAAAGAATTGGATTCGCATCCGGTCAACGCGGTGCCGGATCGCGTGGCTCTGGAATCCAGCGGCTTCAAGGAGCAGACCCGCATGCGGATCGACACCGAAACCGGCGCGGCGCAAATGGCCCTGCGCGAGGGTTCCACTCAGACCCAGGCCGTCATTAACGGCGCGGAGCAGGAGAATATTCCCCCGCGCTACCGCCTGTACGTGCAGCGCTATTTTGAACACGCCGACAAGGCCAAGCCGTAATTCGTATTGCCGGAGAATGTCACAGGGAAAAGCAGCAGGTACGAGTCAGCGGCAAAAGATATTTTAAAAATCAGCACGCGGAACCCAAGGATGATTTCATGACGAGTTCGGTGGGAACACAAGGCCCCATGAGCGACCAGCCCTTGGGCCAGCAGGCGGAATTTCTTGCCGAAAAAATAGGCGAGGTCCGCCGTGAAATTTCCAAGGCCATCGTCGGCCAGACGGAAGTGGTCGATGGCGTGCTGATTGCTCTTCTGGCCGGCGGGCACGTGTTGCTGGAGGGCGCGCCGGGACTGGGAAAAACCATGCTGGTGCGTACGCTCGCCCAAGCCGTGGCCCTGAAATATTCGCGCATTCAATTTACCCCGGACTTGATGCCCGCCGACGTCATCGGCACCTCCGTGGTCCAGGAAAACGGGGAAGGCAGAAAAACGCTGGGGTTTCAACCCGGCCCGATTTTCGCGAACCTGCTGCTGGCCGACGAAATCAACCGCGCGACGCCGAAAACGCAATCGGCGCTGCTCGAGGCCATGCAGGAAAAGCAGGTCACCGTGGCGCACACCTCGCACCAGCTTGAGGAACCCTTTTTCGTGATGGCCACGCAGAACCCGCTCGAAATGGAAGGCACCTACCCTCTGCCGGAAGCGCAGCTGGACAGGTTCCTGTTCAAGTTGCGCGTGCCCTTCCCGGGACGCGAGGAACTGCACGACATTCTGGACCGTACCACGCAAAGTTCGACGGCCGTGGTGCGGCCGGTGGTCAACGGCCCGCAAATTATGGAAATGCGGCAGGTGGTGCGCATGGTGCCGCTCGCGCCGCACGTTCAGGAATATGTGGTGAGGCTCACGCTGGCCACGCATCCCGAGGGCCGGGAAAACGTTCTGGCGAGCAAATACATCCGCTACGGCAGTTCGCCGCGGGGCGCGCAGACCCTGATCCTCGGCGGCAAAGTGCGCGCCCTGCTCGATGGGCGTTACAATGTCAGCCTTGAGGATATTCGCGCCCTGCTGCTGCCCGCGCTCCGCCATCGCATCATTTTGAACTTCGAAGCCCAGGCGGATGGCCGGACGCCCGACGATCTGCTCGAGGAGATCGCCGGCAAGATCACTTCAAACTGAAGAGCGAAAGTCCAGGGGAGTCATGCGGCATGGCGGCTTGAGGCGCCAGGCCGTGGGGAAGTTTTTCTCGTTTTCGGAAAATAGCCATGAGTTCGCCACTGCTGCTGGATCGCGAATTTCTGAAGACGCTCGAACAAGTCACGCTGCTGTGCCGCGCCAACCTGGCCGGAGCGGTGGGCCCCGAGCACCGCTCGCGCACGCGCGGGCCGGGAATGGAATTCGCGGATTATCGCCGCTACAGCTTTGGCGACGATCCGCGCTCGCTCGACTGGAGCGCCTACCTCCGCCTCGGAAAACTCTTCCTGAAAATTTACGAAACCGAGCAGCATATTCCCGTGCGCATTTTGCTCGATCGCAGCGAATCCATGGACTGCGAAACGTCCGGGGAATCGAAATTCCTGTACGCGCAGCGGCTCGCGGCCACCTTCGCCTATCTCGCACTGCTGCACCTAGACACCGCGGCCGTGATACCCTTTGCCGCGCGGCTGCAAAAGCCGCTGATCGTCTCCGGCGGCCGCGACCGTTTGTGGCCCGTGCTCGAATTCCTCGGCGAACAGAGTTGCGGCGGCGGCACCGACCTGTTCGGCGCGGTCAAGGAATTCATGGGCGCGTTTTCTTCCCGCGGAATCGTCATCCTGATTTCCGATTTTTTCGACGAGCAGGGCTGCGAGCGCGCCGTGGAAATGCTGCGTTCGGCCGGGCCACGATTTTGTCCTGCTGCAGGTGCATAGCGCCGAGGAACAGCGGCCCACGGCGTCCGGCGAACTGATCCTGGAAGACGTGGAAACGCACGCGCAGCGCACCGTGGAATGCTCGCCGCAAAATACGGCGCTCTATGAGCAAAGATTCCTGGAATTTTCCGCGCGCTTGCGGCGCCTGGCCCTGCGCAACGGCGGACGCTACGCCCGCGCCCTCACCAGCGTCGCCTACCAGGATTTCGTGCTGCGCGGACTGCGCAGCGGGCAGGTGCTGGCATGAACTGGCTGGCGCTCAGTCCGCTGCAAATCGCCGGCGTTTGGGCGGCGCTCGCGGCCGCTTGCGCTGTGGCTCTATCTGCATCACCGGCGTCCGCAGCACCGCAAAGTTTCCACGCTTGCGGTTCTGGGCCAGTGTGCAGCCTGTTTCGCAGCCGCGCCGCCGGCAGTTGCGCGAGCCCTGGGCGCTGCTGGCGCAGGTATTATTTTTGCTGCTGCTCGTGCTGGCGCTCGCTAATCCCCGGTGGGGATCCGTGTTCGCGGGCCGCGGCGTGGTTCTCGTTTTTGACGCGTCGATCTGGTCGCAGGCGCGTCCCGCGGGCGGAAATTCCTGGATCGACCGCGAGCGCACCGAAGCCCTGCGCCTGTTGGATTCGCTGCCGTCGAACGACCGCGTGCTGCTGCTTCGCGCCGAGGCCGATGCGCCGCCGATTCTCCCTTTCACCACGGACCATGCGGCGTTGCGCCGCGCCATCGAGAGCGCGCAACCCTCGAGCGGCGTCGCCGATATCCCTCAAGCCCTGGAAATGGGCAAGGCGGCTCTGGCGGGTTCCCGGCGCGGCCTCTTGGCCTATGTCGGCCCCGGCATGATGGACGAAGAGCAGGCGCGGCACGTGGAAGAATTTCGCGCGGCCCTGGATGCGCCCGCCGATTCCAGCGTCCCGCCGCAATTTTTGGTGCGCCTCGCGGATGGCGGCGCAAACCTGGAAAATCGCGGCATCACGCGGCTCTCTCTTCGCCGCGACGCCGCGCAACCCGATCGCTGGCATTTGCTCACGCAGCTGAAAAATTACAGCGACGCCAAGGCCGACGTCACGCTGAAGCTCTCGGTAAACGGCCAGGCGCTCGGCCAGCGGCAGATCGCGCTTGCCCCGCGCGAACTGGCCAACACCGAAAACGAATTTGTCTGGGGCCAGGGAGGATTACTGCAGGCGGAAATTTTGCCCTCCGACGAACTGGACGCAGATAATCGCGCCGTCGTCGCGCTTCCCACATTTCGCACCGTACACGTTGCCGTTTTCGCGAATCCGAATTCCCCCTTCGCCGCCAATTTGCTTTCCGTGCTTTCGAGCAATCCCTACGTGCAGGCGCAGATTTTCCCGCCGGAAATGGCCGCGAGCGTTTCTCCCGATGTGGCCATTTATCGAGGCACGAATTTGCCGGCCGAGCCCGCGCCCAACTCCATCTGGTTTCTCAGCGGCCCGCCGGCGGCGAACGCCCGGTCGCTGCGTGTGACCCGCTGGAGTTCGCAGCATCCCGTCACGCGCTGGGTCCGCACGCAGGATGTGAGCGTGCACAACACGGCCACCCTCACACCGCTGCCCAGCGACATCGTGCTGGCCTACACCGATGGAAATCCCCCGGCACCGCTGATCCTGGCCCGCGAACAAAACGGCCGCAGGACGCTGATCGTCGGCTTCGACCCTCAGGATTCCAATTTTCCGCAGGAGTCCGCCTTTCCGCTGTTCATGGCCGGCGGCATGGAATGGATGACGCATTCGGTGGAGGAAGCGGCGGACTCGCTGTCCACCGGCGAACTGGACATTCCGGGACCCGTGACGCGAATCGTTTCGCCCTCCGGCAGGGAAGTGGCGTTTGCGCGCAAGGGTTCGGAGGCGCATCTGCTCGCTCTGGAGACCGGAATCTACCGCGTGCTTGCGCCCGGCGGAGAATCGAACTTCGCCGTCAATGCGCCATTGCTGCCGGACCAGCAGATGACGGCGGCGCCGCCGGAATCGGCAGGCGCGGAAAGGGAAGCGCTTCCGCCCGTGAGTTGGGATTTGTGGCGGTGGCTCGTCCTGCTGGCCATCGTCGCGCTGTGGCTGGAGTGGTGGCTGTATTACTCCTCGCGCGAACGCCGGCGAAACGCGGAGATCCGGGAGACGCCCGCCAGCGGCACGTTGCTGCAATCGGATCAGGAACTCGACCAGCGCGAGGAATCGGAACTCCGCAATTCTAGAGTTACTCCCGGAATTTCGTATCGATGAGTATCTATAGCGAATCCCGGGGCAAGCATTCTGAGTGGAAGACGGCGCAACGTTGACGACATGACTTTCGACCATCCCATCTTTCTGCTCCTGCTCGTGCTGCTGCCCGTCCTGTGGATCTGGATGCGGCGAATGCCGGGAGCTTCGCCCGTGTGCCTGGCGCTGAAATGCGCCGCGTTCGCCGCGCTGGCAATTGCCCTGGCCGATCCCTGGGCGGCGCTGCGCGTCGAGCGCCTGGCGGTCACCGTCTTGATGGACACTTCCGCCAGCATGCCGCTGGAATCGGTGCAGCGCGGAGAAGCCATGCTGCGCGATCTGGTTCGCAAGAATTCAGGCGCGGAGTTGCGCCTCATCACCTTCGCCGGGCATCCCACTCTGCGAGAAGTTCCCGCGCAGGCCGACCAGGTCCGCATTCCGCAAGGCGTCGATCCAAAAGAGGGCATGGCCACGAATGTGGAAGACGCGCTGCAGCTCGCTGTCAGCACATTTCCGCCGCAGGGCGCGCGCCGCATCCTGCTGATCAGCGACGGCAACGAAAATCGCGGGCATGCTCTGACCGAAGCCTTGCGCGTGAGGGAGCGCGGCGTCACGGTCTATACCGTGCCCGCCGGCGGCACCGCTCCGCTGCCCGTGAAGGTGGAAAGCGTCGCGTCCCCGCAGGATGTTTTTTCCGGCGAGCATTTCACGATCTCGCTGCGTCTGGAGAGCGGTGGAGAATTAAAAACGCGCGTGTGGATCACGACGCAGGGCCTGGAAATCGGATCGACGGCCGCGGATTTGCACGCGGGCAGCAACCCGGTGGACGTGGACGCGCGCATTTCGGCCAGCGGCGTGAGCCTGATGCAGGTGCACATCTCCAGCGCGGGTTCCGAGCAGGTGCTGGTGTCGCAGGCGGTGACTGTGCGCCGGCCGCGCATCCTCTACGTTTCGGGCGGCGGCGAAACTTCCGCGCCGCTGCTGGATACCCTCAAGCGCGCGGACGTTGACGTCGAGCAGGCCACGGCGTTTCCCGGTCCTTCACCCTGCCCGCGATTGGGACGCGGTGATTCTCGACAACTATCCCGATCACGATCTCGCTGCGGACGAAGATTCCGCGATCGAGCGGTACGTCTACGCGGGCGGAGGCCTGGTCTTCATCGCCGGCGACAGCAACGCGAAACTCGCCACCGAACCCAAGACGCCATTCGAGAAAATGCTGCCGGTCCGCGCGCAGCCTCCCCCGGAAAAACCCACCGCCGTGGCCCTGGTCCTGGACAAGTCCGGAAGCATGAGCGGCCCGAAAATCGAAATGGCCCGCGACGCGGCCCGCGCCAGCATCAAGACGCTGCGCCCCATCGATCTCATCGGCGTGATTTCGTTCGATGAAACCTTTAACTGGGTGATCCCGATGGGCCCGGCCGGTTCGCTTGAGGACAAAAGCAAACTCATCAACCAGATCACCGCCAATGGCGGCACGAAAATCTACCAGGCCGTGCAATCCGCCTTCGACGCCATCGTGGACCAGAAGGCCACGCACAAGCACATCATCCTGCTCACCGACGGCGTTTCCACGCCCGGCACGCAGGAGGATTTTCCGAAGCTCGAGCGCGATGCGCTCGCCAAGCACGTCATCATCTCCACCATCGGCGTGGGCGATTACATCAATCGTGAATTGCTCGACGAGCTGGCCCGCAAGACCAAGGGAAAATCCCATTTCGTCGAAAATCCCGAAACCATTCCGCAAATCATCAACGCCGAAGTGAAATCCACCGAAGACCTGGCCATTCAGGAACGCCCCGTGCGCGCCGTCCGCGTGCGTCCGGTGGAATTTATCGATGGAATCGATTTTACGAAGGCGCCGCGCCTGCGCGGCTTCGTGCAGGCCGAGGCCAAGGAAAATTCGGAAACTATTTTGCGCGTGGATGGAAAGAAGCCGCTCCTGGTGCGCTGGCGCTACGGACTGGGCCGCGTAACCGCTTTCATGTCCGACGCCAAAAGCCGCTGGGCCGAGCCCTGGGTGCGCTGGGAATCGTTCGGCGCCTTATGGCCGCAAATGGTTCGCGATGTTTCTCATCGTGACCGCACCGTGCGCGCCGGCGTGCGCCCCGGCGCCCGTGAAGGCGAAGCGGTCGTCTTTTACGATGTGCTCGCGGACGCCGGCAATCCCGCCGCCGAGACTCTTACCGGCGCCGCCGCCCCGCACATTCTGGTCGAGGTGCCCGGCGAATCTCCGCGTTCGATTCCGCTCGAGCAGACCGCTCCGGGCCATTTTGAGGCGCGCATTCCCGCCGATCAGGGCGGCCTCTACCGCATCGTTTCCGGCAGTTCGGAGTTGGTCCTGCCCGAAGCCGGTTTTTATCACGAATCGGACGAGACCAAGCCGCAAGCGATCAATACGGCGCTGCTCGGCGAGATCAGCCGCGTGACCGGCGGCCGCATGCATCCGTCGCTCGACGAACTGCTCACCGATAGGGGCACGCTGGTGCGCGAACGAAAACCGCTGTGGGCCTACTGGCTCATCCTGGCGCTGGCGTCTGAATCTTCTGGAAGTCGCTCTGCGCAAGGGTTTCTTCGAGCGCCTCACAACGTGGCTGCGTCGGATATCCGTGCCCGCGTTGGCGCCGGCCAGCCGAGCGTGACGTGCCTTTCACGAATTACGAATCACAAATCACGAGTCACGTCTCATCGCGGAATCCACTTCGCATGTCCCGTGAACAACCCATCGACAAATCCAATCTGGTAGCACAAAAATAATCCGAACGCGAGACTCAAAAATCCCGACGCCAGCGCGAGACCCCGGTTCAATCGCACAAAATTCCGCATCGAATATGCGAATGGGATCGCGATGGCCGCTGTAATCAGCATCATTCCCGCGACCGTTCCCAATCCAAAAATCAGCAGATAGCCGATCGCCCAGGACGCACGGTTGATCGTCGCCAGAACCAGCAGAGCCACGGCGGCCGATCCCGCAAGACCATGCACGATTCCCACCAGCAACGGACGCACGATATGAAACAAGCTCAATTGTTTCCACCATACCGGTGCGGGCTCTACTTTTACGCTGAACGCTTCAAGTGAAGTATCGAGCCCGCCTAAAGCCTGATCGGATCCCTCTTGCTGGTTCGTGCGCACAGTGGAGAGTTCGCCCTCCACCACAGTCCAGCCTGGCAGGGAAAACGCCTCAGTGGAAATCGCCTCGCCGTCTTCCTCATGCGTATGAACCATCCGGCTGCCGAAAAACCAATGCGTATGAGCGTCGCGGCCCAGTCCCCGAACCGCGATCCATTCCATCGCGCGCTGCATACCCCGTCAGGTTCAAGACGCCCAGCAGGATCAGCATGAATCCCACCGAAAATTCCATGCTCAGGCCCAGCCGCGGCGGAATCGTGAGCTTGAACAGAATAATCGCGGAGCCCACCAGCAGGATCGTAAACGTTGGCCCAATCCCCAAAACACGCCGATGAGCGCGGCGTGGAAAATATTTCGCTCGCGGCTGACGATCGTGGTTACGGCGATAACATGGTCGGGATCGGTGGCATGGCGCATGCCCAAAAAAAATCCCAGCAGCGAAATGGACACCAGAGTGATCATTTACGGTTTGCGGCTTCGCCGGGCAAATTAGAATCTCGTCTGCCGCGGCGGACGGCCTGCAACATCGCATCGCACTTTCCCTTAGCGTTGTAGCACGCGCGCCATACGCCGCGGGACAAATGTTTTGATGTCATTCCGAACCCGCTCCCGCGGGTGAGGAATCTCTCCGGGTTTGCATGTCGAAGGAAAGAGGAATTCCTTGCCCGCAGGAGCGGGTTCGGAATGACAATATTTTGAGTATTTTCACAACCCGTTCACACTCGAAAGTTTTAGCTCAATATTTCCGATGATTGAACGCGGGAGCCCTCACCACCAGCTCACGCCCCGCATCCCACAATTTCCGGTTCATCGACGTCATGTCCGACGCCGACCGCGCCAGAAAGCGCACCACGCAGCCGCCCCGCGAAACGAGGCTCACCCCGCCCCAAACGTGCGGTTCGCTTTCCAGTTCCGCATTCATCGCGGCGGCCACGGAATGCCAGTCCTCCAGTCCATCGGCAAACATGCCCATCCATGTCGCATAATCGAATTCTTCCATCAGGCCGAGTTCGCGCGGATTCCGCAAGCCCGGAGCGATTTTTGTCCGGTTGAGAAACGAGGGCTTGCCGCATAGAAACACTTCCACCCGCGAATCCATTTCCGTAAAACTCCACCGCTCGCCATGAGCCACGCGGCCGGAAGCCATCGAATCCAGAACAATCGCCCGGCTCCCCGCGGCCATTTCCACGCGCAGGGATTGCCGCAGCGCGGAACGCTCGTGCGGAATCACGTGGTCGGGAAGATATTCCAGTGTGGCGCCCTCGCCCAATTGGATCGTAGTTTCGAGTATCGCGGGCCGGTCGGCGGTCCGGTAAATGCGAGTCGCCGAAGGCGTCGTCAGGCACACGCGCGTCCCGGCCTGCTGGATGATTTCCGTGACCAGATGGTCGCCCCCCAGCACTCCTCCGGTGGGATTGAGCAGCATCAGGTACGAGGTTCCGTCTTCCAGCGTGAGCGGCGTCATCGCCTGCAGCGGCAGCGTGAATCGCGATTGCGCGAGAATCGTCCGCGCCCCGCGCCGCTCGAATTGCAGGCGCAGAAATCCGTCGCGCCCGACTCGTTCAGGATTTAGTCCGCTATTCAAAGAGCAGGGAATGGCGGATCCATTCGATGATGGCGTCCACTCCCGTGCCGGTTTTGAGATTGGTGAAGACGTAGGGCCTCTCTCCGCGCATCTTTTTTGCGTCGCGATCCATCACCGCCAGGTCCGCGCCCACGTAGGGCGCGAGGTCGATCTTGTTGATGGCCAGAATTCCGGACGTCATGATCCCCGGCCCGCCTTTTCGCGGAATTTTGTCGCCCTCGGCAACGTCGATCACGTAGATCGTGGCGTCCACCAGCTCCGGGCTGAACGTGGCGGCCAGGTTGTCGCCTCCGCTTTCGATGAACAAAATGTCGAGATCCGGGAATCGCCGCTGCAGCTCGGCGGACGCTTCCAGATTCACCGAGGCATCTTCGCGGATCGCGGTGTGCGGGCATCCGCCGGTTTCAACGCCCAGAATCCGGTCGGGAGAGAGCACGCCGCGCCGCGTGAGAAATTCCGCGTCTTCGCGCGTATAAATATCGTTTGTGATCACCGCCAATTGATAATTCGATTTCAGGCGCGAGCACATCGATTCTACCAGCGCCGTCTTGCCCGATCCCACCGGCCCGCCGATTCCGATCTTGAGCGGCTTGGAAATCATGACCGGAAAAGCCTCGCTTCCAGCCGGGCGTGGCGCATGCCGGCGATCTCCAGCGCCGGAGCGAACGACCACATGTCGTCCCGGCCTTTGCTCTGCGCCGCTTGCGCGAGTTCGACGATCAGCGGGCGGATGCTCCACAAAATGCGTTGCCCGGCCAGTTGCCCGAGCGGCAGCAGGCGAAGCGCCGCGCCCACCATCGCCGCACTCGTCGAATACAAATACGCGCCGGCCATTTCCGGGCCCGGCCACTGCATCGCTGCGCCGATCATTCCGAAAACGATGGCGTGATGGCACGGCGAAAGCTCCGCCGCCACGGCCTCGCCGAATTCGGCCAGCAATGCGTGGCTCGCAAAATGATTTGCCACGCGAAGCGTCTGCCGTCCCATCTGCCGGCTGGCGTCGCGCAATTCGCTCGCGGTTTTCATGGCGTCGAGTGTCTCATCCATGGAAATGCACGCGGCGAGGTCTTCCCGCGTCCGCATCCCGCCGCGCGCACAGCATGGCCACCAGATCGGTAGGAGCCGCCGAGCCGCCCAGATACGCGCGGAGGAATTGCTCCACTCCCGCCGCATCCGCCACGCCGCCGGACTGAACGTAGGATTCCAGCCCAAACGAGTGCGCGTAAGCTCCCGCAGGGAAAAGGCCATCCGTGAATTGCAGCAGGCTGAGAAAATTATCCATGTGCTTGCAGCCGTGAACTCCCGATGGGATCGAACACCGCCTGCTTCCGCTCCCACAAAGCGCCCAGACGTTCCATCAGCCGGATCATCGCCCTGTCGTCCGGCACCAGTATCTTATTTTCCCGCAGGGCGAGAGGAAAATGCAGATTGCCGACCTCGAACGCGATTTGCACCGCGTGTTTGTAATCGGTCGGAAAAATTTCGAGCACCGGTTCCGCGGCGGCTTCTATTTTCAAATACCAGTCACGGCCGATCCAAAGTATGGAGTCCGGCGGCAGCGCAGTTCCCGTCGGAAGCGCGATGCCGATTGTTCGCCCCTTCACCGTCGTAAATCGCCCGCGCGCCCACCGGCGCTGTTCCCAGGCCAGAATGAGCTTGTCCTCTTCCTTCGCCTGCAAATCGTCCAGGTTAACCGGGGAAATCAAGCGGTCGATGATGAGCGCGTCGCCCCACATTTTTTAAAACAGGAAGTAGCGTTGGGCCATGGCCAATACTTGCGCCGGCTCGCAGGTCAGCAGCACTCCATCGGCGCGCACTTCATACGTGTCCGGATCGACTTCGATCTTCGGCAGCGCGTCGTTGTGGATCATGTCTCGCTTGGTCAGCCCGCGGCATCGGTTCACCGCGACCCCTTTCTTTTTCAGTCCGAGTGTCGCGGGTAATCCCGAATTCACCGCGGCCTTCGACAAAAACGTCAACGAAGTGGAATGCCGCGCGCCGCCAAAGCTACCGAACATGGGCCGGTAAATCACCGGCTGCGGCGTGGGAATTGAGGCGTTGGCGTCGCCCATCACCGACCACGCAATCATGCCGCCTTTCACGATCATTTCCGGCTTCACGCCAAAAAACACGGGCTTCCACAACACCAGGTCTGCGAGTTTTCCCGTCTCCAGCGAACCGACTTCGTGCGCGATGCCGTGCGCGATGGCGGGATTGATCGTGTATTTCGCGATGTACCGCTTCACGCGCGCATTGTCGCTGCCGGATCTTTCTCCCGCGAGCGCGCCTCGCTGGCGCTTCATTTTGTCGGCGGTCTGCCAGGTACGCGTGATCACCTCGCCGATTCGCCCCATGGCCTGCGAATCCGACGACATCATGCTGATCGCGCCCAGGTCGTGCAGCACGTCTTCGGCGGCAATCGTCTCGGCGCGAATGCGCGATTCGGCGAACGCGACGTCCTCGGGAATCGATGGGCTCAGGTGGTGGCACACCATCAGCATATCCAGATGCTCGTTGAGCGTATTCACCGTGAACGGCATCGTGGGATTGGTGGACGAAGGCAAGCAATTCAGCTCGCCGCAAACCTTGATGATGTCCGGAGCGTGGCCTCCCCCGGCGCCTTCGGTGTGATATGTGTGAATCGTGCGCCCCTTAAACGCGCGAATCGAATCCTGCACGAACCCCGCTTCGTTGATCGTGTCGGTGTGAATGGCGACCTGCACATCGTGTTCTTCCGCGACCGAGAGCGCGCAATCGATCGCCGCCGGCGTCGTGCCCCAGTCTTCGTGCAGCTTCAAGCCGATGGCTCCGGCCTCGATTTGCTCGCGGAGCGGCGCGGCGGACGAAGAATTTCCTTTTCCCAAAAATCCCAGATTCATCGCAAATCCGTCGGCCGATTCCAGCATGCGGTGCATGTTCCACGCGCCCGGAGTGCACGTGGTGGCGTCCGTGCCCGTCGCGGGCCCCGTGCCGCCGCCGATCAAGGTCGTCAGCCCGCCGGAAAGCGCGGTCTCGATGAGTTGCGGGCAAATGAAATGCACGTGCGAATCGATCCCGCCCGCGGTGACGATTTTTCCTTCCCCCGCAATCACCTCGGTTCCCGCGCCGATGATCATTCCCTGCGTCACGCCGCTCATTATGTCCGGATTGCCCGCCTTGCCGATACCCGTGATCCTGCCGTTGCGAATGCCGATGTCCGCCTTATAAATTCCGCTGTGGTCCACGATCATCGCGTTCGTGATCACCAGATCGAGCGCGCCGTCCGCCGCCACCGCCGTGGACGATTGCCCCATGCCGTCGCGAATCGATTTGCCGCCGCCGAATTTGGCTTCGTCGCCGGGCGTGGTCAGGTCCTTTTCGATTTCGATGAATAAATCGGTATCGGCGAGGCGCACGCGATCGCCGGTGGTCGGCCCGTACAAGTCGGCGTACTGGCGGCGTGGAATTTTCAGGCTCATGGGTTTGTTCTTCGCAATCTAATCTGTTCGTCGCACCCGGCGGAAGCATCCGGGGCGGCGGACCGCGCCCCTACGGTTGAAAACCGTGCTCGGCGGCGCGTTTTACCGCGCGCTCCTTCGTAGTCTCGTTCGCGTGGCCGTTCGTCAGTCCATTCAAGCCGTGCACGATTTTGGAGCCGCCGATTTCAACCAGCGAAATCTTCTTTGCGTCCCCGGGCTCGAACCGCACCGCGGTTCCCGCCGGAATATTCAGCCTCATGCCGAAGGCCGCAGCGCGATCGAACCGCAGCGCGCGATTCACCTCAAAAAAATGGAAATGGGAGCCCACCTGGATGGGCCGGTCGCCCGTGTTGGCAACCTCCAATTGAATTTCGCGGCGGCCCGCGTTGGCGATCACGTCGCCTTCCGCCAGTATGTATTCACCGGGAATCATGGATGCCTTTCTACCAGCAGAACAGGCTTCAGCCTGTCGGGTTTAGGCCTATTCAGACAACCCTCCACGGTTGAAGATCGTGCGGGTTCGATTATCTCCACAATCAAAAAGCAAACAGGCTGAAGCCTGTTCTACTCACGTCAACGAATCGGGTGGTGCACCGTCACCAGCTTGGTGCCATCCGGAAACGTTCCCTCCACCTGCACTTCGTCGATCATCTCGGGGACGCCTTCCATGACGTCTTCGTGCTTCAGAATCGTCGCGCCATATTCCATCAGGTCGGAAACTGAGCGCCCGTCGCGGATTCCCTCCAGAATTTCCGCGGTGATCAAAGCCAGCGCTTCGGGATAATTCAGCCGCAGGCCGCGCGCCCGCCGCCTGCGCGCCAGCTCCGCCGCCGTGGCGATCATCAGTTTGTCGATTTCCCGTGGTGTCAGGTGCATTTTCTATGGTCCGCGCAATGGTGCGGCCGCGCTCCTGCGAATGATAGCGAAGCATTTCCCGATTGACCATGCAAAATCCAAATGCTCTGTATTGCGGGAAGGATTTTGTAGGACAGACACTCTTGTCTGTCCGGTTTGAATTTGCCCTACGGCTCACCAAAACCGGATAGGTCCGCCACGGCGGATGCCTGACCTACCACATCTCCGTGATTCCCGCCCGCCCGTGGTGTATCATCCTTCGACCAACAATTTAAAAACTTAAAATGCTCAATTACCTCGAACGTCAGACCACGCTGACCGGCAATCAACGCCGGATTATCGCCGCCGCCGTCCTGGGCGACATGCTCGAATTCTTCGACTACTTCCTCATCGGCTACGTGGTGGCCTTCATTGCCGGGCCCTGGAAACTCACCTTTGGCGAATCGGCCGTCATTCTCCTTTCGTCGGGTTTCGGCGCCATGTTCGGCGCCGTATTTTATGGATGGCTTGCGGACAAAATCGGCCGCCGCAAAGTGTTCCTTATGACGGTGATCAACTTTTCCATCGCCACCGGCATTCTGACTTTTACTCCCGACAACGCCTGGATTTTTCTTTCGGTTTTCCGGTTCCTGATCGGATTTGGCGTGGGAGGCCTGTATTGCGTCGACCTTCCCCTGGTCCAGGAATTCGTTCCCGCCTCCAAGCGCGGCATGGTGGGGGGCTTGGTAACCGCCGCGGTACCCATCGGAGTCCTCCTCGGGGCCGCACTTGGTGCCTACGCCACGCCCTACGTGGGTTGGCGAGGTCTTTTCGCAATCGGCATGGTGCCCGGGCTGCTCACTCTTTTGATTCGCGCCTGGGTGCCGGAATCTCCCCGATGGCTCATCCAGATGGGGCGCATGGACGAAGCCCGCAAATCGCTGGCCTGGGCCCTGGAAATGCCCCCGGACAACTTGCCCATGAGCGCGCCCGAGGGGCAGAAACTCCCGATGTCCCGGCTGTCGGACATCTTCAAGTACCCGAGGAGCCTGGCCGTCTCCTGGATAGCCAATCTAGGGGCGCAAACGGGCTATTACGGCCTTACTCTGTGGGTTCCGACCTTGCTGGTGCAACTCTTGGGCATCACTCCAGCCAGGGCATCGTATCTTCTTATTTTTGTTAATTTTACGGGATTGTTTGGCCGGATCGGACTTTCCTACCTCTCGGACGCCATCGGCCGGAAGCCTTCCGGGGCCATTGCAAGTTTCGGCGCTGCGATCCTGACGGTTTTGGCCGCCATTTATCACAGCGTTTTCGTCGGTGGCGTATCCTTGTTTTGGCTGCTTCTTATTGTAAACAATGCATTTGCCGACGGAGGCTTCGCCATCGTGGGCCCTTATTCCGCCGAAGTGTGGCCCGTGGCCTTGCGAACCACCGGCATGGGTTCGGCGTACGGCTTTGGCGGCTTGGGCAAGGTGATCGGGCCGCTGGGGTTAGCGCTGATCGTAGGGTCCTCCAACATCATCACGCCAAAGGCGTCGGTCGCGGCGCTCTTCCCAGCTTTTTCCTACTTGGCGGCCTTTTTTGCCATGGCAGGGTTCGCCTACATCTTCATCGGGATGGAAACAAAAGGCCAATCGCTCGAAACAATCGAGCAGGCCCTGGACGCGTCACGCCCGTCGGCCACTGCCCCCGCGAAGGCCGAAGACCCCCGCTGATCGCCGCTCAGATTTACTTCCTGCGCCGCGGATTGTTGGCCATTTTTTCAAGCACGGCGCACACCGCTCCGGTATCTTCCGCGCCCAATCCCATGGCCATCGCCGCGGTATAGAAGGGGGCGCTGGCCGAGAACAGCGGCGTCGGACAATCGATCTTTCGCGCGTAGTCCCCGATGATCGTCATGTCTTTCTGCCAGGTCTGCACTTTCATCGTGGCTTCGGAATAATCTCCCTTCACCATCATGGGGCCGCGCACTTGCAGCATTCGCGAGCTTCCCGCGCCGTCGCCCACCACCTTCAGCACCAGCGCCGGATCGAGCCCCGACTTCATGGCCAGCACCATGGCTTCGGCGGAGGCCACGTTATGGATGGCCACCAGCAGATTCGCGACGAATTTCATCTTGGAGCCCGCGCCAAACGCGCCCACATAATATTGCGCCCGCGCAAAGCCGTCCATCACGGCAACGGCGCGGCGATAGGATTTCCGGTCTCCGCTCGCGTACACGATCAAGTCCTTGACGCGCGCCTGCGCCCCCGTCCCGCTCAGCGTGCAATCGAGCAGAACCGCGCCGCGTCCCGCAAGCCGTTCGCGCGCTTCTTCCTTTGCCGCGATTGGCAGCGTGCTTGTCTCCACCACAATTTGACCGGCGCGCGCCGATTTGGCGAGTTCCGCGGCCGTGTCCAGCAGCGCCTGGGCCGACGGCAGCGAAGTCACCAGGATGTCGCAACGCTTGGCCACTTCTCGGCAGCTCCTTGCGACGCTTCCTCCCGCCTTGCGATGGTTTTGCAGGCTTCGCGGAAGCACGTCGTAGCCCACCACTCTGAATCCCGCCTTCATCAGATTGGCCGACATCGCCGATCCCATGATTCCCAGCCCGATCATGCCTACCGATTTTGAATCCATGATTTCCCTTTCCATTTTTTTCGCAGCAGGAGAAACGCAATGCGTAACTCTAGCAGAACAAAAAGACCCTGATGTCCGGAATAATCTCTCGTGGTACTGTATTCGATTGCGTGAATGATTTTAACTCCCTCTTGAGGATTGCGGCCCATGACCAAACCGAACGACAAGTTGACGCTCCAGGATATTCAAAATACATCGGAACGGCTGAAGAATTGGGGCCGCTGGGGCGCCGACGACGAAGCCGGCACGCTCAATAATGTTTCCCCGCAGGACATCGTCAACGCCGGTCGTCTGATCCGCAAGGGAAAAGCGTTTTCCCTGGGGCTGAACTTCGACAGCAATGGCCCGCAGACCGGCTCCTGGGGCAACCGCTTCAATCCGATTCACACCATGATCGCCACGGGCACCGACGCCGTCGCCGGCCGCCAGGAATCCATCAAAATTCGCTATGCCGACGACATGGTCACCATGCCGCTGCAGTGCGGCACGCAATGGGACGCCCTCGGCCACGTCTTTAATGGCGAAAAGATGTGGAACGGTTACGACGCGCGCCTGGTGGATTCCAATGGCGCGCAAAAAAACGGCATTGAAAAAGTGAAGGACAAAATGGTCGGCCGCGGCGTGCTTCTGGACGTGGCCCGGTTCAAGGGCGTGGACTCGCTCGAAGACGGATACGGCATCAGCACCGAAGAGCTGGAAAAATGCGCCGCCGCCCAGGGCGTGGAAATCCGCAAAGGCGATTTCGTCATCTTCCGCACCGGGCACATGGAACGCTGCCTGAAAGCTGGCTCGTGGGCGGGCTACGCGGGCGGCAACGCTCCCGGCCTGCGCTTTGAAACCGCCGAGTGGATTCGCCGCACGGACATCGCCGCGATTTGCGCCGACACCTGGGGCTGCGAAGTTCGCCCCAACGAAACCGATGTCGCACAGCAGCCCTGGCACTGGGTCGTCATCCCCATGATCGGCATCAGCATGGGAGAAATCTTCTACCTGAAGGACCTGGCCGAGGATTGCGCGGCCGATCGCGTCTACGAATTCTTTTTCTGCGCGCCGCCCTTGCCAATTACCAAGGCGGTCGGGTCGCCCGTGAACCCCATCGCGATCAAATAGGATCGCCAGTCCGGCCGCAACCTTTCCATTTCCGGTTTTAAGAGTGAGCGCCAGGCAGTGGACTGGGCCAGAACCCATTGTTCCTGGACGGCGAGCGCTTGGAATGGCGCCTTGACATCCTGTCGAGGACGGCCGAGGATTTCAGTAATGAACATCGTGGCCCGTCTCAGCCTGGCAATCGTTTTTTTGATTGGATTGCTCGTCCTTGGAACCGCCGGTTTTCATTACATCGAAGGCTGGGCATGGTTCGACGGCTTTTACATGGCGCTGACCACGATGGCCACCGTGGGGTACGGGGAAATTCATCCTTTGTCCCACATCGGCCGGATCTTCAATTCCTTCCTGATCGTGGCCGCGGTGATCGGAGCGGGTTTCACGATTGCCACATTTTCACAGGCGTTGTTAGAATTTGAAATTGGAAAGGTCTTCGGCAGGCGCCGCATGGAACACGAGCTCGCAAAACTTTCGGGTCATTACATTGTGTGCGGCGCGGGCCGCGTGGGGCGCACCGTGGCCCGCGAACTGCGCGAGCGCGGTCAGAAGTGCGTCATCATCGACAAAGATCCGGTCCGCGCCCGGTGGGCCGAGGACGAAAAATTTCCGGTGATTGTTGGAAATGCTTCCAGCGAGGAAGTGCTCACCAAGGCCAGGATCGCGCAGGCCAGCGGCTTCGTCGCCGCGGTGAACTCCGATGCCGAAAATCTCTACATCATTCTGACGGCTCGCGGTTTCCGTTCCGACCTGAAGATCATCGCGAGGGCGAGCGAGGAGGAAGCGATCTCGAAACTGTTGCGAGCTGGCGCCACGCAGGTGATTTCCCCCTATTTCTTCGTCGGCCGACGCATCGCGCACCTGTTTCTGCGCCCCAACGTTCTCGACTTCATCGACACCGCTTTCGGCAACGAACGGCTGGACATCGAAATCGGCGAGGTCAAAATTCCAGAACAATCCATGCTGGTCGGCAAGAATCTGGCGGACTCCATGATTCGCCAGCAAGCCGGAGTGATCGTCTTAGCCGTAAAAAGCACCGATGGAAAAATGGTTTTTAACCCCGCCGCGGATTCCGTGATTCATGCCGGCGACTGCCTGATCGTAATCGGCGGAGACGAACGCCTGAAAAAGCTTGAAGCGCTGGCAAAACCAACCGCCTCAGGATCCTAGACAAGCTCCAATATTCTCGAGTACAACCGCTGATTCTTCTCGATCGGGGCGCGACTCTTCCCGCTTTGTCTGCCCTAATGAGTGATGGACGCTGGTCACCGTCATCGGTGACATTGCGCACTGAAGAAACGCTTCGCGCGCCTTATTTTGAACTTGTCTTAGATAAGGGGAAACTGCCTCGAATCGGCACTCTATGAGGCACATCCATCGGGGAGACAAATCATCATGAGGCCAAGAATTCTGGCGGGCGCATTCCTGTCGCTCATTCTAGCAGCGCCGATGTTCGCCGAGACGTACAAAACTACCTATCCCATGCCTTGCACCGATCTGTGGGGCGCGGTCAAGGACACTCTCAGCTATCCGGACAACTACACCGTCGTCTCCAGTGACGACGCCAAAATGACGGCTAAGTACAAAGTGAAGCATGCCGTCCATGTCACCATTACCGGAGCGCTCCTCCAGCGGGACAACCGCGTCACCTTGATTCCAAAGACCACCGGCTGCGAGATGCAAGTCGTCTCCAACTACAGCGGTTTTGAGCACAACGACCAGGGCGACTTCAAGCAGCGCGTTGAGGACTCTCTGGCCAAGCCGAAAGACGCGAAGCCGGCTGATGCAGCAAGACCCGAGGAACCTGCCAAATAACTTCGTGGGTTTAAAGGGATTTATTGGTGGGCCTGGGTAGACTTGAACTACCGACCTCACCCTTATCAGGGGTGCGCTCTAGCCACCTGAGCTACAGGCCCAACGCAACTTTGGCTACCAACTGTGCCAAACATCATAACGGGCACTACCATACACCGCGGATGCCGCACCCTTGCACATCGCGAGTGCCCCCTGAATCGTCGCCGACCTGGAGTCCGCCGCCAAAAACTTAATGCTGTTCAAAGCGTGGCCCACCGCCCGATTTACGAGGGAAGCGCCGTTCCTCAAGCCCGGTGACCTCCTCTGGATTGTAGGGATTCGGCGCACAGTCGAATCGCGGATTGGTACGGGGAGCAATGGACAAGGATAAAGCAGCCAGCCGAAGTCATCCGGGCGCGCCAAACCATGTGGTACACTTGGCGCAGAGGTAAACGCCAATGAGTCCCGCCCCTTCAATGGAAGATGCCCTACGCAGTGACATCCGCCCTGCGTGCCCCCACGACAATTCTGTGATGATTTATCAGGAACGCACTTAGCAAAGACTGATTTATTTCATCCGGGTGTGATTGAGGGTTTCCTCCCTTCCTATGGATGTGCCGAACCGGGATGTGACGCCCGATTTCGCCATACACAGGGCTATTCACTTTGCAAGGTTGCCCCATCTCCAACAATGGTGCCGATCGTCGGAGTCAACATAGCCAAGTGTCCAACGCATATCTACCGCCTGTACATGCGGGCACGGAGCGGAACCGAAAGGGACATAGCATGGTGTGCGCAGTACGAGGGTGTGAACATGTGCAACATAGCAGCGACATACCCGGAACTTGGGCAAATAACTGAAGTTCGGGCCGCGCCGGGCCGTGGTTGAATCCGCGCCACGTGAATCCCCATGAAAACGCTGATGCCATCTAATTGGAAGGCAGCACTAGTAAAGAGCATTGGCGCTGGCGTTGGATTCGCGGTAACCCTAAGCGCGATTGGCGGCGTATTGGTTTGGTATAGCAACAGGTCAAAACCTGAAAAGCCGTGAATTCGTCAGCAATCACGGCCCTTGGCACGGGCACCCAATTTTCAGTTCAACCGGATAGGCTCGTTTGTGATTTCAGGATTCGCTTCAAAATGCAACGGGCAAAGACCTACAAACTTCCAAGCGATATCAAATTGATGGAGCGGTTGGCGCAAGACATGAGCTATCGAGATGTACCCAACATGAATTTGGAACAGAACCTCTATATCCCATCCGGGCAAAAAGTGAATGTCAGCATCGTGCTTCCTATAATGTATCGGACTTTAATTTTTCGCACGAGAAAGCAACGACGAGACGCAGTTGTCGGCATTTGTGGACCCACGGCTCGCAGAATCGACGGGTTCGTACTCTTTGACACAACCAGCGATAAGCTTGATTTCCCGATGGCTGGCCGAGCGGTCGCACGTGCCA
This sequence comes from Terriglobia bacterium, assembly GCA_963779275.1. Lineage (GTDB taxonomy): Bacteria > Acidobacteriota > Terriglobia > Acidiferrales > UBA7541 > Palsa-360. The sequence continues at coordinate 56,532 of CAVZXL010000005.1, read as the reverse complement.
AGAAGCGGGATGATCCAAACCTGCGAAGTGAATCCACACGCGCTGGGCGTGTAGAATTCGCCGCACGGAGCCCAGCCATGCTGCTCACGACAAGTTCAAAATAAACCTAAATCAAAATCTGTGGGCTGGTAGTTGCCTACGGAGCGCTAGCGTCGCGGAGCATGGCTTGAAACGGCTGGCTTTTTGTCGTTTGTCTCGCATCGTGATGACGCTTTCTGTTCTGGCGACCACGTTTTTCTACACGGTGAATTACTGCCGCAACAAATCCACGTGCCCGTGCCCAATTTGTGCCCAATTCCCCGCAATAAGCCCCAACAAGGCCCATGCCCGCAAACAGCAAATCCCGCCTTTTCAGCGGATGTGTTGATGGCATTGCACTTGCATGATAGCTGGATTAGGCACCTGAGCTACAGGCCCAACGCAACTTTGGCTACTAACTGTGCCAAACATCATAACGGGCGGGAGATGGAAGGGTCAAGTCGAGAGCCCACCCGCTGCAAGTCAGGAATCTGCCTTCTTGCGGGTTTCTCAATCTACTCCGAGAGAAAGAACGGGGGCCTGCACCCGGCAGGCCCCCGAATTGATTTTCCCGGTAGGGTTACTGCTTATCCCACTTCGTATCGTTATTCAACGTCTTGCCATCAGGCAGGATTCCCTTGGCCACGATCTCCAGCGTCTTTCCATCCTTGGAGACCGTGAACGTCGTCGATTCCACCACCTTCCCGGCCTTCGTGAATTTTGCCGTCATCTTGTTCGGGCGCTGACTTCTTGGACGTCATCTTGTCCGATCCGTTGGGAACCGTGCCGGAGGTTGGATACTCTTTTCCGTCGCGTTGATCGTGTAGGAGTAGCCCGTGGACTTCCCGGCGGCATTACGCCCGTGATTTCACGCTGCCGTCGGCGTTCCAGGTACGCGACTGGCTCTGCGGCGGCGGGCCCGGATCGAATTTGGACGCTGCCATGTTCAGCTTCCAAGTCCCCACGAACGGGTTGCTCTGCGCGAGTGCCAAGCTTCCGGCGGCCAGAACCATCACGCAAACTGCAAGAATCGATCGCTTTCGGTTCATTCTTTTCCCCTTTAGTTTGCTTACATTTGAATCCAAATGATTTGCAACGATACGCCGGAGATTACGCCGGGGGCGCGGCAACGTCAAGCGCCGCATGGACAGGATGGACGTAAGATACCCGATCCGCTTGAGGGGCCGCCGCCGGGTAGCGTATGATTCATCGGCGGGGATCAGCGCCGGAAGGCGCGTCGAAAAATGCTTACACGAAAAATCGGAGAAGGCGGGCGCTGGCTGCTCGAGAAAATCGTCGACGTGGTCGCCTCCACCGGGATCAATCCGAATCTGCTGACTTTTTTCGGGCTGCTGGTGAATTGCTGGGCGGCGGCCATGTTTGCAATGGGAAAATTCCGCTCCGGTGCCATGATTATTTTCTTCGCCGCGTTCCTGGACATGCTCGATGGGCAGGTGGCGCGCCGCGAGAAGCGCGTGACGGCTTTCGGCGCATTCTTCGATTCGACGCTCGACCGCTACTCGGACATGGCGCTCTACATGGGCCTGCTGGTGTATTACGCGCAGGCCGGGCGAGGGTCCTACGTGATCCTGGCCGCGGTGGCCACGGCCGGATCGGTGATGGTCAGTTATTCGCGCGCGCGCGCCGAATCGCTGATTCCTCTTTGCAAGGTCGGTTTCATGGAACGCCCCGAGCGCATGGTCCTGCTGATCCTGGGCGGATTGTTCAACCGCATGGCTCCCGCGCTGTGGGTCATTTCCGTAGTGGCTACCATGACCGTCATTCACCGCATCTTCTTCACCTGGCGCGAAACCAAGGCCGGACGCACGCTGCCGGGTATCCGCCTTTCGCTGTAATTCGCTGTTGGCTAGCTCGTTTCCAAATTACTCGGTAGTGTCCTAATTTGAATAGCGGCCGGATTTCGGAGGTCGGGGCTTCAGCCCGACGAAAAGTATCGCTCGCATAGGGGGTTTTAACCCCTGAAGCTTCAGGGGCTAAAGCCCACAACAAACAAAACGTGAATGTCCGAGCTGAGGCTCGGCCCTCCGACTACGCTAAGAAATTTCAAATTAGGACAACGCCGAGAACTCGCCGCAATTGACCCATGCCGCCGATGTAGCTACAATGATCGTTGAGGTAGCTACATGAAAACCGTGGGCAGCCGCGAACTCAAAAACCGCCTCGGCCGGTACCTCGGCATGGTCGGCAAGGGCGAAACGATCATCGTCACCGACCGGGGGAAACCGGTCGCGCGTCTCTCTCGCCCGAGCCTGAAATTAATAAGGGCTATAACTTGGATGATTTTCTTCTGCGTATGGAAGCGGAAGGCCATCTTCGAAGAGCCACGCGGCCCATTCAAGCGCTTCAAGCCGATCAAAGTAAAAGGCAAGCCCATGTCGCAAATGATTATCGAAGACCGGGACTAATGCTCTATCTTGATAGCTCAGCCCTCGTCAAACGGTATGTCCAAGAAGCCGGAAGTGAAGCGGTCATCTTACGATTTGAACGGCGGGAAGCGATCTACACTTCCGCCCTCAGTTTTGCCGAAGTTCATGCCACCATCGGCCGAAAATATCGAGCAAAAGAATTAAGCGCCGGCGAGAAGCAAAGGCTGGTGAATGAATTTACGTACGATTGGGATTTTAGTTTGATTGTCCTGGAATTAACCGCCCACACGATGCTCGCACTCCCAGCGTTATGCGAAAGGTATTTTCTCAAAGCGAGCGACGCTGTTCACCTTTCTGCTGCGATTTGGCTGAAAGAAAGCATTCGAATCGATGCGAAGGGCTTTGAAAACACCGAGGACAACGTCGAATTTGGTGTTTCTGAGCGGCAATTGGGCGAAGCGGCGCTCCAATGCGGTTTCCCGCTCTTCAACCTCGCTTAAGTCCGAGCCTGACTTTCCATTTTGTGATGCCTCAAGCCCTTCCTCAATCGGCCGCGAAATAATAGCGTGCACGCGGTCGCGCAGTTCAGGGACATCCTCCTTCCGCAGGTCCTTCGTCTCGATCACGTCGTGCAGATACACCGTCACGGTTCCCGGTCGTAGCAGCCAGCTGGTTTTCTTGTTGAATTCAAACGCGCCCACCACGCTCACCGGCACGATCGGCGTTCCGAATTGCAGCGCCATGCGGAACACGCCGTCCTTGAACGGCCCCACGCGCCCGTCGCGCGTTCGTTGCCCCTCGGGAAACACGGCCAGGCTCACTCCCGAATCGATCGCGGCGCGGCTCAGCCGCCACATGCGCTTCAGATCGGAGGGGCGATTCTGATCCGGCACGGGCACGTTGCCGAATCGCTTCATCATCCAGCCGTACACGGGAATGCGGAAGTGCGATTCCAGTTCCAGCCCGCGGAAAAATTGCGGAATCGTGGCGTACAGCACGAACGGATCGAACAGATTGACGTGGTTGACCAGAAAAAAAACGTTGCGCGCGGGATCGAATCCATGCGCGCGCCGCACCACCAGCTTCGCTCCCGCGAGCTTCATCGTGACGCGGCAAAGCATGCGCTGCGCGCCGTCGTTTCTGCGCGGATCGACGAAAATCCCCAGCAGCACCAGAAAACTGCACACCGGAAAAAAATACGCCGCGCAGAGAAGCCAGCGATACGTGCTGCGCACAATCGCCCATGCCCGACGCAGCGCCGTGCTCGCCCGGCGACCCGGCCGCCGCGGGCGCCGCCACCTGCTGTCCGCTTCCGCCGTTCATACCATCACGTCCAGTGCCCCCGGGAGCACTTCGAGCGATTCCACTTCCAGTGTGAGCACTTCGCCGTCCACCACCACGTCCACGGGCCCCTTCAAATCGAATTCGATGCGCGACGCCGTGCGGCGCGACGCCAGCGTGTGCTTCATGTGCGTGCCGTCGAATAATTTCGGCAGATTGCGGAGCAACCCCAGCCGCCCGATCGGCCCCCAATGCACGTATTCGATCGTTCCGCTATCGACGGCCGCGTCCGGCGCGATCATCATTTTACCGCCGGTATATTTGCTGTTGCTGAAGGCCACGAACAGGCAGCGCCGCTCGTCGCGCTCGCCCCCGGCGCGCAACGGAAACGGCCGCCGCCGCAGCCGCGCCAGCGAAACCAGCACGCCCACCAGGTAGCCGAACTCGCCCATGAATTTCAAGCGCCGGTTGGTGAGCGTGGCAACGTCCGCCGCGAATCCCATGTTCAGCGTGTTGATGTAATACAGCGATTCGCCCCCGTGGTTGAGCTGAATGACGTCGCAGGGCCGCCTGCGATGCGCGAGAATGGCTTCGATCGCGTAGTCCGCTCCGCGATCGGTGAAATCGCGCAGAAAAGAATTCCCGGTTCCCAGCGGCAGAAATCCCAGCGCGGCTCGCCCGCCGGTAAGCGCGGCGGGGAATAGCCCGTTGACGATCTCGAAGCCCGTGCCGTCGCCTCCGACGGCGATAAAATTGCGATAGCCCGCGGCGTAAGCCTCATGCGCAAGGATCGTGGCTTCGCCGGGAGCGCGCGTCTCGCGCACTTCCAGCTCGAGGCCCGCGGCGCGCAGCCGCTCGAGCGCCGCCGGAGCGAGTTTTCCGCAGCGTCCCCCGCCCGCCGCCGGATTCACGATCGTGAAATACGTTTCGTTCACAGGGGAACCATCGCGCCGCGGTCGAGTGCCTTTCCGATCTCCTCGGCCAGCACGCCGCGTTTGATTTTCATCGAGGCCGTCCGCGGAAAATCCCGCTCCCACACCACGTACCCGCTGACGCGCTTGTAATTCAGCAATTGCGTGTTGCGCCGCGAAATGTCCGCGAGCAGCGCGTCATCCACCGCGCGCCCCGTTTCCGGGTGCAGCACCAGCACCAGTTGCTCGCCCACCATGGTCCGCTGCGGCCATACATAGTTCGCCGCAAAAACGCAGTATTCCTTCACGGCGATTCCGGCGAACGCATTCTCGATGTCTTCGGGATAAATATTTTTCCCCTCGGCCGTGACGATCATGTTTTTCTTGCGGCCCATCAGCTGCAAATGTCCCATTTCGTCGATGCGCCCGAAATCGCCGGTCATCAGCCAGCCGTCCACGATCGTTTCCGCCGTCAATTCCGGATCGTCCAGGTAGTGCGACATTACCGTCTTGCTGCGCACCGCCACTTCGCCGATTCCCTCGGCGTCGGGTTCCGCGATGCGCAGTTCCACTCCCGGCAGCGGGCGCCCCACCGTGTCCGTGCGCACAGGATTAAAATCGTTCAGCGTGACCGCCGTCCCCGCCTCCGTCAGCCCGTAGCCGTTCGCCACCTGAATTCCCAGGTCATAAAAAAATTGCAGCGTCTGCGGCTCGGTAAACGCGCCGCCCACGAACAGCGCGCGCAACTCGCCGCCAAACGCCTGGTGAACCTGCTTGAGCAGCCGCCGGCTGAGCGCCAGATTCGGCCGGCGTCGCGTGAGCCGTTTGTTCATGCCAAGCAGCGCATTGAAAACTTTGCGTTTCAACGGAGGCAGTTCGGCAAACCGCTGCTGCAGCCCTTTTTGCAGGTTCCCGAGCACCAGCGGCACCAGGCTCATGTACGTGATCTTGTAGCGCGTGAACGCTTCGCGCACAAATTCCGGCCGCAGCGTGCGCAAATGCACCACGGTCGCGCCGCACGTGAACGGCCCGATAAAGCCGACCATGAAATCGATCGCGTGATTGGTGGGAAGAATGCTCAGGTAGCGCACGCCGGGCCAGAAAGGATACAGCGCCGTGAGCGCGCGGCACTGCTCGAGATAATTGTCGTGCGTCAGCACGCATCCTTTCGGTCGGCCGCCCGTGCCGGACGAATACACGATGCACGCGGCGTCGGTCCGCATGCGAGGACGGAATTCCGGCGCGCGGTCCGCATGAAAATCCTCCCAGCGCCGGGCTCCGGCAAGATCGGCGTTCGGCGGCGCCTCCGTAACCAGGACAGTTTGCGCGCCGAGCGCGTGAAATTCCGCGGCCTGCATGATCGCGCGCCACAGTGGATATTCGACGAACAGCACTCTGGCTTTGGAATGCGCCAGCAATTGCAGATGCTCGGCCGCGCTGAGCTTGTAATCGAGCGGCACGACCACGCCGCCCGAAAAAAACACCGCGTACGCAGAGATCAGCCACTTGGGCTGATTGGTCATGATGATCGCGGCGCGGTCTCCGGCGGAAAATCCGGAATCCTCAAGGGCCGCCGCCAGCGGTTCGGCCGTTTCCTGGAATTGCCGGTAGGTCAGGCGCGACTTCTCGCGCTCGCGGTCGGCTTCGATCAGGCACACTTCTTCCGGCCAGCGCGCGAGGGCATCGCGCAGCGCCGCTCCCAGCGAATCGTATTTCGTCAGGTCGAGCATAAGAATTGCCACTGAGGCACGGAGACACAGAGAAAAACAAGATTATAGGGGGAAATCACAGGATGAAACGCTTTATTCGGCGTGGCGATCAGAGCCTCGCTTGGATGCGGGCAGCGAGCGTGGAGAAATCGCTCACGCCCTGGACTTCGTAATCGGGGAGTTCGACGCCAAAATGATTTTCCAGGCGCGTGAGCAGTTCCAGGGCCTGCAGGCTGTCGATGCCGAGCTTCTTGTACAAATCGTCGCTCGCCTGCAGCCTGGCGCGCGGGACTTTGAAATGCGCCGCCGCCAGGGTCAGGATTTCCTCGGTCGTCTGTTCGATGGTTTTCATGATCGCTTCCATTTTACAGGAAGACTGCACAGTTCTGCCACGAGCGGCGAATCACGGCAGATAAGGCATCGCGTCCGTGCTCTCCACGAATTTGCGCAAGGCTTCCATCACCGCCGGCCTCGTGAAAAGCTCGCAAAAAATATCGATCTCGCGGCGCAATTCCTCGGCCGGGAGCGGCTTGATGAATTCCTTGGCGGTCGCCGCCGTGGTGCGGTCGAATTTCGTGGTTTGCGCGGCGGTCGAGCGCGCCACGCGCAGGGCTTCGCCTTCGGCCGCCACCTGACTGGCCAGCCCCACCGCCAGGGCCTTGGTCGCATTGATGCTGCGCCCGGTCAGGAGCAAATCGCGGACCACGGCGTTTCCAATATCGCGCTTCAGCCGCGGGATACCGCCGAAGCACGGAATAATTCCCAGGCGCAATTCCGGAAAACAGAACCGCGCCATCTTGTCCGCCACGATCAGATCGCAGGTTAGCGCCAGCTCGAAGCCGCCGCCAAAACACACGCCATGAACCGCCGCGATGGTCGTCAGCGGCGAAGTGTCCAGCCGGTTCATCACCGCATGAATCCGGTTTAGAAAATCGCGAACTCCCTGGACGGCCGAAGCCATCTCCATCTTCCACGCCTGCGCGTACAGTTCGCGCAAATCCGCTCCAGCCGAAAATCCCGCCTTCTGCTTACTGTAGATAATAAGAGCGCTGGCCTTCAATTCCAGTGCAGGCAGCATGGTGATGAAGCGTTCGAGGTCCTCAAGCATGGCCAGCCCGATTTCATTGGCCGGCGCGCGGTCCAGCGCCAGTTCAATTACGCCATCTGCGAGATGCCAGGAAAGCGATTTGCCTTTGTATTCGTCCATTGTATCCATCAATTCATTCAGGCGCTCATCCGCCCCTTCATTCCGGTTTCGCGTACATCTGCTCGATATCCTCAGCGAAGTGCGCGGCGATGGCATCGCGGCGCAGCTTGCCGTTGGCCGTCAGCAGGCCGTTTTCGATCGTGAACGGTTCCTTCACCCAGTGAAACGCGCGAATCTTCCGGTAATGCGGCAGTGTAGCGTTGAGCGGCCCCAATTGCGAATCGATTTCCCCGCTAGCAACGTCACCGGTGACGATTGCCGCAAGAAAGCTGCGGCCGTTGCCGACCAGCACCACTTGCTGCGCCCCGCGAATGGCGCGGACCAGTTCTTCCTCGATGGGTTCCGGCGCGATATTGTGCCCGGAATTTAGAATGATGAGATTCTTGATTCTTCCAGTGATGCGCCAGTTTCCATGCGCATCCACTTCGCCCTGATCGCCGGAATGGAACCAGCCGTCGCGCAGCACCGCGGCCGTTTGTTCCGGGCGGCGCCAGTAGGCTGGAAAAATATTCGGCCCGCGCACCAGAATTTCGTCGTTCTCGCCCAGTTTCATTTCGATGCCCGGAATCGCGGGCCCCACGCGTCCCGGATCGATGTGCGCGGGATCGTCCATGGTGCAGATGGCCGTGGTTTCGGTGAGGCCGTACACCTGGAGCACGCGAATTCCCAGCATCATGAAAAAAAGCTGCGTATCGCGCGCCAGCGGAGCCGAGCCGCAGATCAGCGCGCGCAGATTCGGGCCCAGCCGCTTGCGGATGGACGGAAATATTACCAGGCCCGCAAGGCCCAACCAGAAAAAATCCCACGTGCGCAGCGCTTTCGCGTTGACCCGCGACCACGCTGCCGTCGCGCGATCGAAAACCTTCGCGATCATACCGCCCCGCTTGTGGATATTTCCCTCGACGCTCGACCGAATACGCTCCAGCAGCGTCGGCACATTCAGAAAATAATTCGGCGAGGCTACGCCAATTTCCTCGGCCAGTTTCGTGAGATCCATGGACAAGGTGAGCACGCTCGTCCGCGACAAACACGACAGCAGCAGAATCCACGACCCGGCGAAACAAAACGGCAGGTAATGGAACACGCGATCCGGTGTTTCGCACGCACCCATCAACTGATCGAGCCGCGCTCCGGTGCACGAAAGTATGTGATCCAGATTCGCCACGGTCAGCATCACGCCCTTGGCTTCGCCCGATGTTCCCGAAGTGTAGAGGATAGCGACCGTATCCTGCGGCGCAAGGGCGGCGGGTAAGGGAAGCGCGCTCGGTGAGGCCGAGGAATTAGAGCTGAAAATCTCCTCGAACAGCACGGTGCGCGGCGCATCCGGCCATGCCGCTGAAATCGCATCGCGCAGTGCCGCGTCCCCGCAGCAAATCAGGCCCGGCCCGGCATCGCGCAGCATTGCGGCCAACTCTGCCGGAGCCTGGCGAGCGTACAGCGGCGCCGCGATCAGTCCTTCCGCGATGATCGCAAGATCCAGCGCAGCCCAGCGGATGCTGTTGGGCGCGATCAGCGCGCAGCGATCGCCTTTGGCAAGGCCCGCGCGTCGCAAAAAGCCGCGCGCCGCGGCAATCTGCGCGAGCAGTTCCGAGCCTGTCGCGGTTTTTTGCGCGGTGGCCTCGCCGGACGCCGTCATCCCTCCCACGTGCGCCTCGGCCAGCAGCACGCGATCCGACGCCGCCTGCAACCGCGACAAAATGTTTTCCAGGAAGTTCATTTGGAATTTATCAGGCCCACTGCATGTTTCCCAAAGGTTCTGACCGGCCGGGCTTTGGTGGCACAGGCTTCAGCCTGTGCACTGTTCCGGTCCAGCAAGCATTAAAGCCACACAGGCTGAAGCCTGTGCCACCAACTGTCATCAATCCGCAGCGCCAACTCAATTTCCGGCGGCCGCTGCCGCCGCGCCATCATATGTTTCCAATAGCTGTAGGAGATTCGGGCTAAGCGGCGGAAGATACTCTTCCCATCCGTGTACTCCCGAGCGCACCGGAAATTCCGGATAGCACGTATGCACCGCGCGTTCCAGAAACACTCCCATGCGCGCCATGGTCTTCAGATTCCGCACCACCGAATGCGCGATGCCCTGACGCACCTCATCAGCTTCCGAAGCAAGCCGCTCCAGCACCACCAGCAGCTTCGCTTCCAGGTCCGGATCGTCCACGGTCATCAGCAGATGCTCGTGCCCGCGCTCGCGCAGCAGATTCCGTATGCGCTCGTCCATCGTGATCCCCGCCGAAGGCACCAGCCCAGGCATAGACGTCACCATCGCGTGATAGCGCGACGACACCAGCAGGCTGCAGCAGCGCAGCACGCTCACCAGTTCGTACATGTCGTGCGCGTCGGACGTGAAGACCGGCACGCCGCCCAGTTGCGGAGCGAGCGCTTCGCACGCCCGCGTGTCCAGGCGTTCCATGGCCACCAGAATCGGAAACACATCGTGTTTCGCGCGGAATGCTTTTACGGCCCCGGCAATCGATCCCAGATATTTCCGATACGCGGCGTCCACGGCCGGGCCGGAATTATGAAAGTAGACTGAACTGTAGTGGCTCTCTTTGTACGCGCCAAAACATTTCCGCGCGATCAATTTCGCCACCGAAGGCCGTACGGGCCACCAGAAAGGATTGATCGGGCACACCGCTAGCACCGGCGTCCGCCCATCCCAGCCCGACGCGGCCAGAGCCTTGCGCCCGAATTCTGCGGGATGCGGTTCAAACGTCCACGCGGTGTCCGTGCCCAGCTCGGTCGGAACGCCCAGCTTGCTCAGGATCCCCTGCGATTCCTCATTGCGCGTGATCACCAGCGAGCGGCGGCAGTAATGTGCGCACATTTTTTCGAGCATTGGGTCCATTGCGCCCGCTTCGCCGCCGTAGCCGACGGAGAGTTTGTTTTCGGCGGCGGCAATGCCTAGCGCGCCGATCGTCATGGTCGAAAGCGCGTTGGCGAATTTGCTCTTGAACATCGACCCTTCGCAGGCAATCACTCCGTCGTACTTTCGCACTTCGCGGAACAGGAACGGCGGAAAGATCATGGGGAGTTGCACCTGGCGGGTTTCGGAAAAATATCCGCGCGAGCGTTCCGGATCGAAGGTCATCACGCTGAGCGCGACATTGTTTTCGCCCAGCACGCGCCGAACTTGCCGTAGCATTTCCTCGACGCGCACGTCCGATCCCGTATTGCGCGTGCCGTTATAACCCGCGAACAGCAGTTTCAGCGGCTCGCCCTCTTGCCACGCCCGCCCCGCGCCAAATTTCCATAGCGCGCGTGACATTTCGATCAGCGAGCTCGTCCAGGCTTCCAGGACGAAGTCCATCATGGATGAAGCCCTCGCGCGTCACCCGCAGCGGCCGCGACCGCCGCATTTTCTCCAACCGTCGCGGCCTCGCCGGGCCAATCCCGGTACGGATATGTGAACTTGTGATCTCGGCTGAATCGCAGCAACGGGTAACAATATTTTGAGAACGGCTCCGGCCGGCGACCCATTTCCGCCACCACGCGCGAATTTTCAAACACCGTGTCCCATACCAGGTACGGCATGAACACCTTCAGCAGCGAAGCGCTGCGGCCGATCCCGCTGCTGCGAAAGTTGGTAAGCCAATTCACCGCGGCGGAAAATGGACGTTCCAGCTCCGGCCAATAGAGCGGTTGCATTTTTCCGGCGGCGCTCGCCAACGCGCGCGTCAATTGGCCAAACGTTTCCGAGCCGGTCCCCGACGATAGATGGTAAATCTCGTGTGCCGGATTTTCTTTCTGGTGCAGCAGGACCACGGACTCGGCCACGTAATCCACGGGAACGATATCGATCCGGTCGGTCGACCGGAAGGGAAGGAACGGCAGCCCCGCGAGAAAAACAAACGCGCGCACCATGTCGAATTGCGTGGTCTCCGCGCGGCGGCTGTCTCCCAGCACGATGCTCGGGCGAAACACCGTTCGCGAAACGTCGGGGAGCAGTTCGCGCACCATGTGCTCGGTGAATTTTTTCGTGCGCGCGTAGGGATCGTAATCCGGGCGGTCCCAATCGATGGAGGCGTCCTCGGTGACCACTTCGTGGCTGCGTTGTCCGGCCACGGCCACGGTCGAAACCTGGCTGAAGCGCCGCAGTCCGTGGGCATCGTGCGCGCGGCGTCCGAGTTGCGCGACTTCCAGCGTGCCGCGAAGGTTCACGTTGAGGCACGTTTTTTCGGATTTGCGATTGAGCGACGCGGCGCAATGAATCACCGACTCCGTCGTGCCCACCAGTCGCGTGTATTCGGCCGGCTCCAGCCCGAAGCGTGCGTCGGTCAGATCGCCGCGATACACGGAAATACGCGATTCAAGGGCGTCGCGAAATTCCGGGAAATCCATGTGCAATTGCAGGGCGTGCCACAGCCGCTGGTTCGCTTCCTGCTCGGTCTTCGCCCGGACCAGCAGATTCAGCCGGTCGGCGTGACGTTCCAGCAGGATGGCGGCGATGTGCGCGCCGATGTAGCCGGTCGAACCGGTCAGAAAAATGGCCATGGATTAGGCTTGAGTCCCCGTGCCCGACGCCGCCCCCGCATGAGGCAACTCCACGCGGTGCTGTGTTCCGTTTCCCCCATTTTGGGGAGAAAAAACACGCCGCGCTCGCGATTCCGGCGCGCGCCCTTCGATCAGCGGGTACACCCACCGCCGCAGCGCGGGAATATGGATGTTAATCCAATAATCCCACCAGTCAATCGTGGAGGGATCATAACCGAAGGCCTGGCGCTCGTCCTCGGGAATCGCTGCCGAAAGCAGCTGCACGTTTTCGGATTCAAACACCTGCTCATTGTGCAGGATAAACGGCTCGTAGAGTTCGATGAGTTTTTCGACCCGGATGAGGTCGCGTTCCTGGCGCGCCAGCGGAGGTTTCTTCATCTGCAGGGCGGAGGCGGCGCGGTTGATGCCGTGGACGACGGCTTTCTGTGCGGGCACCGAGAATTTTTCATAGCGCGATTTGGAAACGGGAATGGTGTCGAACTGCATGCGCATCCAGTTTTCCAGGCTTTGCTGCGCGCGGAAATGTTTGCGGTGGGCGAGGCCCGTCAATTCGATGGAGCGGCCCATGTCGCACGGATTGCTCGAAGACGTTGCGAGCTGGTAGATCGGCTCGTGGCGGCGTGCGATGACGGCGGCGGCGATCAGTGTCATTCCGCGGCAGACCATGTCCACGGGAATGACGTCCAGGCACTTGCGCTCGTTGGTCGGCAGTTGCCGGAAATAAGTTCCCAGCAAATACGAAAGCGGTGCCGACGTGTTGATCCCTTCATTCCATCCTGGAAACGGCTGGTCGGTCGACGTCTCCACAATCGAAGGGCGCACGAGGGCCACGGGCAGGCCGGCCGCGTGGCGCACCAGCAGAGATTCGGCCAGCGATTTCGTCAGCGTGTACGTATTGGGCCAGCCCAGGTGGCGCGCCCGACGCGTCCCCGCACGCGTCAGACGGTTTCGCAGCCAGCGCATGCGATTCTTTCGAATCAGGTTTTCCAGTTCCGGGCCGGAGGGGTCTTCGCTCCCTCGGTGCCTCCCCAACGCCTGGCGGTGGAGCGCGGCCGTGATCTCCGGGCTTTCCGCGCGGGCTTCGGCGTGCCCCACCACTTCAAGTAAAGATTTATATTCGCGGTCGGCGTCGAAATCGGGAACGCCGAGCGGCGTGTAGTTGGGCTGTACTTGTTCGGTGACGCGGCCGTCTTTCGATCCAACCACATAGCAGGTGGAAAGGTGGAGCAGGCCCGCGTGGCTCGAGGCCTTCAGGAAATCGATCAGATGAAACACCGGCGCCACATTGCTTGCCAGGGCTTCGCGAAGATCGGGATTGAAATCCGTGAGGCCGGAACTATTCACTACCAGATCGAGGGTGCGACCCAGTCGTTCCCGAGCCTCAGGCGCGATTCCAAGTCCCGGCTGGCTGACGTCTCCTTCGACGACTTCCACACGCTCGGCGACGAAGTCCGCGAACCTCTCTCCCAGGCGCTCCTGCAATTGGTCGAATACCGGAGATTCTTCAAAAATCTTTTCGAAGCGCCGCTGCGCCGTGGTCGTGCGCTGTCGCCGGATGAGCAAATAAATCTTGCCGATCTGCGGCACTTCGTTCAATAGCTGCGCGAGCCAGACTTTACCGATGAATCCGGTCACGCCGATCAGCAGAATATTCTTGCCCGTCAGCGTCCCGCGGACCGAGAGCGGCCCGGACTGCGCGTTCCCATCGAACACAACCAGTGCGCGATGATTTGCGGCCTTGGGCCGCTCCGCCGGCAGAATTGCTTTCTCCAGGCGTTCCGGATGGCCGGTAAGTCCCAAGTTGCGCAGCAGGCGGTCGGCGGGCACGCTGCCGTCGCTGCCCCGCTCGAACGCCCATGCCAAAGGACTGCGCGGGCGGATCACAGGGTCGAGCAGCCGCCCCGTGGCGATGCCGTCGCGAAATTCCAGCCGGTTGGACACCAGGTGCGTAACTCCCAGATATTGCGCCAGCGGGCGCATCACGTGGTCCAGTCCCTGGCTCACCAGCACCACGTTTCCCGCACCCTTGGACGCGACGCACTGCCGAAGGCGCTCCACTCCCTCGGGCTTCAACTGTTTCTTGAGGATGTATTCGAAATATTCCTCGCCCAGCAGGTCCAGGCGGTCGCGCGTCACTCCGGAGAGAAGCGTGTGCAGCACGCGTGTGGCAAACACGCGGTGGCTGGCGTACAGGAAGGGCCGCACCAGCGCCAGCGATAGCATTCCGCCGCGCCGTGCCCAACGTCCGATGAAGGTGTGCGAATTCCAGGTGAAGTAAGCCACCGGCCGGACCGCGCCGAGGTCCGCGAGGCTGCCTTCCACGCGCCAGAAAGTCAGCGCTTGGAGATCCGTATGCCAATGGACGGATGGATTGATGCTGGAAACGTGGCTGCCGTTGTTGGACCCGTTTTGGGCGGTCTGTTCACTCAATGGTGATTTCCAATCCAGAGAAGTAGAGAAGAATCACCCTGTCTGGCCAGACTGAAGCTATCATTCCCGGCCCCTGCATCGCAAGGGCCGGAGGCGTTTGTGTGAAGGAGCTTCGGGTTTGAACCCTGTTCATCTTTTACATGCGATTCACACAAAATTGAAATTTCATTCAACCTCCCGCCGTTAGAGTACGCCGTCCCTGAGGTCTAACCATTCAATACGAACCTAATGGATAAATGAGGAGGAAACTGATGGTAAGCAAATGGAAGGCCGGCATTCTCGTGGCAGCCCTCGCGCTGACCTCGATGCCGAATACGTATGCCCAGCCGAAAGAAGGGCGAGATGGCGACAAGATTCGCCACGTCCTGCTGATCAGCATCGATGGCATGCACGCGGTAGATTATGAGAACTGCGTCGCGTCAAAAACGTGCCCGAACCTAGCCGAACTCGGCGATAGGGGCGTGAATTACACGCGCACCACCACGTCCAGACCCTCCGATTCATTCCCCGGGCTCATGGCCCTGGTGAGCGGCGGCACGCCGCGAACCGTGGGCGCATACTACGATGTCGCTTACGATCGCGTTCTGGCCCCGCCGAAGATTGCGACCGGCAACGGACTGCCGGCCGGAAACTGCGTTGAAGGGGTTATCAACGGAACGCAGACCGAATATGAAGAAGGCAACGAAATCGACGAGTCCAAGCTGAATGGCGGCTTTGGCGGGTACTCCTTGATCGACGGGGGCATAAAATCGATCGATCCCGACAGGTTGATTCGCGATCCTTTCAACGGCTGCAAACCGGTGTACCCCTGGAACTTCGTTCGCACGAACACCATCTACGGAGTGATTCACGCCGCAGGCGGCTACACGGCCTGGTCCGACAAACACGCTCCCTACGCCGCAGTTTCCGGCCCCACAGGAACCAATCAGCCCAGCAACGTGGACGATTATTATTCTCCGGAAGTTAACTCCCTCCAAATTGTGCTGCCGGGGCTGAAGGTAGCTGCGCCCGGCGGAAACGGTTTTGATTGCGGCAAGCTTGTTCCGAATGGCAATGACTGGACCACCGATTTCGATGCGATCAAGTGCTACGACCAGTTGAAAGTCAACGCGGTGGTCAACTGGATCAACGGCAAGACGCACCTTGGCGGGAGCAATGCTCCGGTCCCTGCGATTTTCGGCATGAACTTCCAGGCCGTCAGCGTTGGACAGAAGCTGATTTCCCCCAAATCCGCAACCCGGACCGACGCAAACTCAGGCGGTTATGAGGATGCCCAGGGTACGCCCAGGCCCAAAATGCTGGGCGAGATCGAATTCGCGGATGCGGCGATCGGGCAAATGGTGGAGGCACTCAAAGATAATGGCCTGCTCGATTCAACCGCCATTATCATCACCGCAAAACACGGACAGTCACCGATCGACCCGAGCCGCTTCTTCCCGATTCCGGGGAATTCGGGCAACAACGGCACGCCGCCTTCCGGAATCATCGGGTCCTTTCTCCCTGCGGTTTACAACGATCCCAACAACGGCCTCGGGATTGCCGAGGACGATATTTCCCAGCTGTGGCTGGCAAATTCAAACCGTACTGGGGACGCAGTAGCGGCCCTGGAGACTGCCGGGACTGCTATTGGACTGGGCCAGATCTACTATGGCGGTTCCCTCACACCGATATTTGGCACTCCGGGCGTGCCGGAGCATCCGGGGCCCTGCTGCATGCTTCGCGAGGGCGGCGATCCGCGTACGCCGGACATCGTCGTAATCCCGAACATCGGCGTGATCTACACCGGGAACCTGAAGAAACAATCGGAGCACGGCGGCTTTGCGTGGGATGACACCAACGTGATGCTGCTCGTCTCGAACCCCGGCCTGGAACGCAGGACCATCCATAGCTTTGTGGAAACCACGCAGGTGGCTCCCACAATCCTCCAGCTCCTAGGATTCGATCCGGACGACCTCGATGCCGTCAGGAAAGAGGGAACGCCGGTTCTGCCGGGCCTGGAATTTCACGATGAGGGCCGCCGCTAATAAGTAACGACTGCTGAAAGTGCAGTGGATTCAACGAGGGTGCCTCCCCACAGGGAGGCACCCTTTCTTCATTTGGATTGGAGCCGCATCCCGGAAGATCGATGCAGCGATTGCTGGCGGGAAATTCCGATCAGGAACCGCTGCTCTGGTGACGTCCCGGCACGCCGGCCATCTCAGCGAGCAGGCGCTGGCCAAATTCCTGGCAGCCGACGCGGGTTGTGCCGGGCTCGACGATGTCCGGCGTCCGGATGCCGTTCACGAACAGGTGGTCCACGGCCGATTCGATCCATTCGGCTTCACGCGCAAGGCCAAAACTTTCGCGCAACATCATGGACGCCGAGAGAATTGTGCCCACCGGGCAGGCGACGTCTTTTCCCGCTAGCGACGGCGCCGAGCCGTGAATCGGTTCGTAGAGCGATGGTCCTGGGCCGCTGCTCATGGACGGGATCAGGCCGATCGATCCGACCAGGGCCGCGCCGAGATCGCTCAGGATGTCGCCGAACATGTTGGACGTCAGAATGACGTCAAACTGCGCGGGAGCGAGCACGAGTTGCATGGCGGCGTTATCCACGTACAGATGTTCGAGTTTTACTTTCGGATGCGCCGCGGCCATGCGCGTCACCGTCCGCCGCCAGAGCTGTGAGGTGGACATCACGTTGGCCTTGTCGACGGAAGCAAGGCGCCCGGTGCGGGCTTCGGCGCGCGCGAAGGCGTATTTGGCGACGCGCTCGATTTCTCCGGTCGTGTAGACGGCTTCGTCGACGGCGCGTTCTCCGCTCGAGTGGGGCTCGACGTGATGTTTGCCGAAATAAATGTCTCCGGCCAGCTCGCGCACGAATTCGATGTGCACGTCTTTCGCGCGGTCGGCGCGTAGCGGCGTGAGGCTCGCAAGCGATGCGCGCAAATCGATGGGGCGAAGATTGATGTACAGGCCCAGGGCCTGGCGCAGCGCCAGCAGGCCGCTCTCAGGGCGCTTGCCGATCGGCTGCGCGTCCCATTTGGGGCCGCCGACCGCGCCCAGCAGGATGGCGTCGGCGGACTTGCACGCGGCCAGCGTCTCGGGCGGGAGCGCTTCTCCCGCGGCGTCGATGGCGGAGCCGCCGAAAGGGAACTCGGCGAAGTCGAAGCGGTGGCCGAATCTTGCGGCGCAATCCTTCAGCACGCGAACGGCGACACCCACGATTTCGGGGCCGATGCCGTCGCCGGGGAGGAGGACGATTTTTTTTGTGATTGAACTGGTCATGTTTTAGTTCCGCGGCGGACAGCGGCGAAATCCGCGCGTCGCGGGCCAATAGTATAGTGCGGATTGGCGGCCCTGTCAGGAGTGAAGAGTAGGACAGGCACTCTTGCCTGTCGGGTTTAGATGATCGACGCCGGGCAGAAAACCGGACAGGCAAGAGTGTCTGTCCTACAAAAGGCTTGACACCTCGGGCGCACGCGTATATTAGTAAACCGTATGGTTAACTATAACCGGAGGCTGGACGCCACCTTTGCCGCGCTGGCGGATCCCACGCGGCGGGCGATTTTGATGGCGCTGATGCGCGGGCAGCGGTCGGTCACGGAACTGGCGCGGCCGTACCGCATGAGCCTGCCCGCGGTGATGAAGCACCTTGGCGTCCTGCAACGCGCGGGACTGATTTCACAGAAGAAAATCGGCCGGTCCCGGCGCTGCCGGCTGGCGGCCCGGCCGCTCAAGAACGCGGAGGCCTGGATCTCCCAATATCGCGCCTTCTGGGAAAAACAGTTTGACTCGCTCGACCGATACCTTATGGAATCGAATACAAAGGAGAAACCGGAATGGCCAAAGAGCAAATGACGACCCTGCCCGTCGTCCAGTTGAAGCGAACATTCCAAGCGCCGCGGGAACGGGTGTTTCGCGCGTGGACCGACCCGAAGGAACTTGCGCGCTGGTTCCACGTTTCAGGGGATTATTCCACGCTGGTGCCCGAGCTGGACCTGCGCGTGGGCGGAAAATACCGCATCGAGATGCATCACAAGGGCGGGAACGTTCATAAACTTTTCGGAACGTACCGGGAAATCAAGCCGCCCGAGAAAGTCGCGTTCACGTGGAGCTGGGAAAGCGGTCCGAACGCGACCGAGTCGCTCGTCACCGTGGAATTCCGCGACTTGGGGACGGCCACCGAAATATTACTTTCGCACGAATTGTTGCCCAACGCCGAGGAACGGGGCAAACACGAGCACGGGTGGACGGGGTGCCTCGAGCAGTTGGCGCAATATCTGTAGCGAATTGAGAACCCAGGTTTTTTGTGTGAATGGGATACGGATTCAAATCGCAAGTCACTCAAAGGAGCAACCATGGCAATCGTCGATTCGATTTTGATGGAGCTGGACCAGGAAGCGAAGACCACGCAGCGCGTTCTGGAGCGCGTGCCGGAAAACAAGCTGGGCTGGAAGCCGCACGCCAAATCCTTTTCGCTCGGACAGCTCGCGCTGCATATCGCGCAGGGTCAGGGAGCGCTGGCCGATGCGGTCAGCAAGGATTCCTTTGAAATTCCGAATTTCGCCCAGCCGGAACCCAAGAGCCGGAAGGAAATCCTGGATGCGTTCGCGCAAAGCACGGCGCACGCCAAGGAAACACTGGCGAAGCTGGACGACTCGCGCATGATGTCCATGTGGAGCGCGACCGCCGGCGGGAAGACTATTTTTTCCACGCCGCGCATCGGATTTATTCGCGCCATTCTCCTGAACCATATCTATCATCATCGCGGGCAGCTTTCCGTGTATCTGCGGTTGCTGGACGTGCCGGTGCCGTCGATTTACGGCCCCAGCGCGGACGAAAATCCGTTCATGTGATTTGGGCGTGAGCGCCGCAATCGAAAAGTGTCCGGAACAATTGAACTGCGGAAAAAATGAAACCACCGTCATGCCGAGGAGCGGTTTTTGGTCCGAGGACTCCCTCTTGCGTTTGAGGTCAGAAGAAGGAGGGATTCCTCGGCGAAAGGCAAGCCTCGGATTGACGGTATTTGGCCTTTTCAATGGATTGTGAATCCGTTCTCAAATTGAAACTATCAGGGGCAGCTGTAGTCGAAGATCCCGATGCCGTCGGGGCGATGCCCAATGAAGCGGAAGGAGGACGAAATGGACGTGAAGATTCATGGTGAGACCGCCGAGTATCGAAAGCTTCGCGGCCAATTGCTGGAAGCGGAAATCGCGCTCAAGGATCAGACCGAACGCGTTGCGGCCCTGCGCAGGCAATTGCCGGAAGGGCCGATGGTCGAGACCGATTATATTTTCCGCGAAGGACCCACGGACCTGAGCGACAATTCGCCGGCAAATTTCCGGGATGTACGTCTCTCCGAACTTTTCGCTCCAGGCAAGGATAGCCTGATCGTGGATCACATGATGTGGGCGCCCGGCGACAAGCTTCCCTGCCGGATGTGCAACATGTGGGCCGACGGCTATTCGTCTATCGCCCCGCACTTGAACGACAAGGTGAGTTTCGTGCTGGTCTCGAAAGTGGAACTCGGCCGGCTCCGGGAATGGGGATGTCCGCGCGGGTGGCACAAGATGCGACTGCTGTCGAGTCACGACAATACATTCAACCGAGATTTTTTCGCAGAGGATGAAAAAGGGCAGCGGCCGGCCGTCAGCGTGTTCCGGCGCGGATCGGACGGGAAGATTCGCTTTACGTACACAACGGAAATGTCGCGCGCGCCCGGGCACCATCGCGGCATCGATCCGTTTATCGGGGTTTGGAATCTGTTCGACTTGTTGCCGGAGGGGCGCGAGAACTGGATGCCGAAACATTCTTATTGATGCGGACCTGGGAATGGGGGGATTTCACCGGTTAATGGAGCGCGTCGCGGGCGAGAGTGCCTGTCCTACGAAAAGCGAACCAGCAAGGCGAATCGAAAATGGCCGACATCAAGCACATGATCCAGGTGAACGCGGCGCCTTCGGCGGTTTTTCCGCTGGTGGCTACATCCGCGGGTTTTTTGCAGTGGTGGGCGGTGGACGTGACCGAGGATAAAGCGACCGGAAAGGTGGAACTCGGATTTTTCAACCGCGCAACGGTGTACGGCCTTCGCCCCATTCAAATCGCCGCGCCGAAGCAGGCGCATTGGTCTTGCCACACTGGGAAAGAGTGGAGCGGGACGCGGCTGCTCTTCGATCTGGAGGAGCAAAAAGGGCAGACGCTTCTCCGGTTCACGCACGCCGATTGGCAGGCGGAGACGGATTATTTCATTTCCTGCACGACGGCATGGGGTGAATTGATGTTCCGGATCAAGGCCGCGGCGGAGGGGAAAAACCCCGGGCCGCTATTTGCCAAGGATGGCATGGCTTATTGAGCGGGTTTCGCCGGGCGCGCCGAATAATTCTTTGTGAATCCGGTGCGCTCGTTGGTCATCGTGAAGCTGCCGTCGGCGCGCACCGACATTTTCAGGTAATGACCGTGGTCGGTTTCGTTCAGGTTGGCCAGAAACGGTTCCGGTGAATTGTGTTCGGCGCCGCCGGCCGCCGAGCGGTGAATCTGCCAGAAATCTTCCAGGCCGGGCATGTCGTGAACGGTTTGCCAGTACTCGGGCGAGCCGCCTTTTCGCTCTCCATTGTTCATGACCGCGACGCGCGCGTGGATGGCGTGCGCGAATTGCGGCGCCCCGGAATGCGGATCGCCGTGGCGCGTGGCGTGAAATACCGTCATCGTGCCTAGCAAATTGTTTGGGCAGGCCAGCGCGTGCTCCTGATTCCAGGTCAGGTCGCCCAAATCAACCAGGCGAAATCCGCCGTAGCGCACCACGATTCCCACTGACTCAAAATTTTCTGGCGTGGGGTCCTGCTCTTTTAATTTTGCGTCGCGGCAGAGAGGATTGGGGGCGCCCGCTCCGGGCGCTCCGGCCATCGGCTCCTTGAGTACGTCGCCCGCCGAGGAAACAACCTGCACATCGAGGCCTTCGACGGGAATTTTGTCTCCCGGTTTTGCCGTGGTGACGTGGGCGTGTTCACGAACGGCAAGGTAGGAGAGGAACGCAGCGTCGCGTCCTTTCTGCAATTCGACCGTGTAGGGGCCATGGTCCACGAAATGGCGGATGGGAATGCGGCTGGCGAGTTCGGCGGCGTTGCCTGCGTGGTCGCCGTGATAGTGCGTGATCACCACGTAGTCGAGGACATTTACGTTCGCAACTCTTAGCACGGCCATGATGCGGTCGGCATCGCGCGTGATTCCGGGAGCGTTTGATTCCGCGGGGGTCGCCGCGCCCAGATTGCCGGCGAAGCCTGTGTCCACGAGCATCGATTGTCCCGAGGGCGAGACGAACAGCGTGGCCTGGCCGCCTTCGGTGTCCAGGAAATAAATGTCCAGCGGCTTTTGCGGGGGCGGTTGTTGCGCGCGGGCGAATGAAAATGTCGCGAGCAGCGCTGCCGCCACGAGATGAGGCGCTTTTTTGCGCACAGAAGACTCCCTTCGGAACTTTGCGTTGGGAGCTATGGAAAACGATTCGCGGAGAAATGTCCAGCGGATTTGTGGGAAACGGATAATGATCCATTCAAAAAAAGACGTCATTGCTCGCTCCGCTCGGAATGACGGCGGGAGAGGTGGTGCTATCTTCCAAATTTGTTATTCCGCAGTGACAGCCGTTTCGCTGCTGTGCTTGCGCATCACCTGGTGCGCGATTGCCAGCAGATCGCGCGTGCTGACGTTCTTGGATTCATCGGCCAGCGCGGAGACTCGCTTGTAGCATTGATCGAGTTCCTCGGCTGTGGGGGCGTAGCCGATCTCGACCAGCGCGGCGCGCAGGGCATTGCGGCCGGAATGCTTGCCGAGAACCAGGGAACGCTTGGGAACGCCGACGGCTTCGGGGGAGATGATCTCGTAGGTGAGGGGATTCTTGAGGATGCCGTCCTGATGGATGCCGGCTTCGTGCGCGAACGCGTTCGCGCCTACTACGGCCTTGTTGGGCGCTACGGGCACGCCGGTAATTTCCGACAGCAGGCGGCTGGTCGCATACAGTTGATCGAGATGAACGTTTGTGGTGATCCCGAGCTTGGCCTGGCGCACGCGCAGCACGACGACGACTTCCTCGAGCGCGGCGTTTCCGGCACGTTCGCCGATGCCGTTGATGGTCAGTTCGAGTTGACGGGCGCCGGCGCGAATCGCGGCCAGTGAATTGGCCACGCCCAGGCCCAGATCGTTGTGGCAGTGGGCGCTCAGCGTGACGCCGTGCGCGCCGTCCAGATGCGCGATGACGCTGCGGAACATGGCTTCGTATTCCTCGGGCACGGCGTAACCGACAGTGTCCGGAAGGTTGATGATCGTGGCGCCGGCTTTGACGGCCGCTTTGACGGCCTTGCATAGGAAGTCGATGTCTGTGCGGCTGGCGTCCTCGGCGGAAAATTCCACTTCGGCGCAATGCTTGCGAGCATAGCCCACGTTGGTGGAGATGGCTTCCAGGGCCTCTTCGCGCGTGAGGCGCAGCTTGTGGTGCAGGTGCAGATCGGAAGTCGCGAGAAAAGTGTGCAGGCGGGGATGCTTGGCCTGGGAAATGCCGTCGAGCGCCGCGTCAATGTCGTCACGCCGCGCGCGCGCCAGCGCCGCCACGGTGCAGTTCTTGATCTCGCGGGCCACGGCGCGTGTGCCTTCGAGGTCTCCGGGAGAAGCGATGGGGAAGCCGGCCTCGATGATGTCGACGCCGAGCGATTCGAGTTGGTGCGCCATACGGATTTTTTCCGGCATGGTCATGGAGAAGCCGGGGGATTGCTCGCCGTCCCGCAGCGTCGTATCGAAGATTTTTACGTTTTCGGTGCGTACGTTTTCGCTGTGTACGTTGTCCATGGCACTCTCCTACAATGGCCATTGCACACCGGATGGGCAAGCCAATCAAATTTATAATAGTTTTGAGTAGTATAAAGCCTTATTATAGGGCAATCGTTCGCTTTGAGGTCGCACAGGCTGAAGCCTGTGCCGCCAGAGGCTCGTCCATGGATTTATCCCAACTGCACGTTTTTCTGACCGTCGCGAAAGAGCAGAGCTTTTCGCGCGCGGCTGAAAAGCTGTACCGCACGCAGCCGGCGGTGAGCATCGTCATCCGCAAGCTGGAGGAATCGGTGGGGCAGCCGCTGCTGGTGCGCGGGGCGCGGCAGGTGAAGCTGACCGACGCCGGGGAACTGCTGCGCGACTATGCCGAGCGGCTGCTGAATTTGCGGGACGAAATCCAGAAGGGAATGGAGGATTTAAAGAGCCTGGGGCGCGGCGAACTGCGGCTGGGGGTGAACGAAAGCTCGATCCACGCGCTGCTGCCGGCTCTGGCGCGCTATAGAAAACTCCATCCAGGCGTGAAACTCATCATGCATCGCACGCTTTCGCGCGACATTCCGCAGGAAGTCCTGAACTACCGGCTCGACCTGGGCACGGTTTCCTACATGCCGCAGGACGCGAAACTCACGGCCGTCGAAATCCTGCGCGACGAGCTGACGTTCGTCGTCCCGCCGAAACACAAATTGGCGCGGCGCAGTTCGGTGGACATCAAGGAACTGGGCGAGGAAACATTTATCGCGCACAACGTCGATTCGCCTTACCGCTCGCGCGTCATTCAGCTGTTTGAGAAATATCGCACGCCGCTGCGCCGCGACGTCGAGATGCCCACGATCGAAAGCATCAAGCGGTTTGTGCAGATGGGCATGGGCGTGGCCATCGTGCCGCGGATGTGCGTGCAGTGGGAAGTAGAGAGGAAGCTACTAGCGGAAGTACGCATCCGTCAACTCAAGTTGCCGCGGTCTCTATATCTGGTGTCACGGCGCGGGGCGCGGCTTTCGCATGCGGCCGTGGGGTTAATGCGCCTGCTCCACGGGGAAACGCATCAAGCTCCCTGAGAGGGGACGAAACTATGGGCCACTTGAAGCGGGGCCCTTATTTTGATCGCGGAAAGGCAAGTGGAAAGCCCGGGAGAACTCGGGCCAGAATTCGCGGATCACGTCAAAGCCTGAATCGAAGGCAAAATCAAAGCCCACATTGCGCGCGGTCCCGGAAAACCCGCGAGTGGTTCCCGGGTGGTAGAGGTTGGCGAGCAACTCGCCCGTTGTAGTTCCAAGCAGCTCCGAAAAATTGAACATGCGGTGGCCGTTATCCCGGTAGGCGATCACGGAGTGCGAAACCGCATGAAGAATGCGTTTTCCCTTGCCGCCCTGCGCCAGCCGGTAATATCGCGGATCCTCGGAAAACACCGTGGGATAAGCGAATTCCTTGAAAAACCGGAACTGTACCTGATCGACATAACTCGCGCCAAATCGCTTTACGTACCCTCCCGCTCCCTGGCCATAGGGGGCGTCGTCGTTGCTCGCCTGCGAGATCCCTGCGTTGAAACCGGCCTGCAGAAACGTGACCGGGTCCACCGATTCCCAAGCAAACAGTGTGAATTTATCTTTTATTTTAAGAGAGCAGATCACCGTATTCGGTTTGTAGTTCGGCGCATAAGGCGCGCCCACCGACTCACGATCGATCTTCCGCGCGAAAATGCCCAGGACCTTATGAAACGGTCCCACGTAATCCTGCCAGCCCACCGGTGGCGGCGGCTGAACGCATGGCTCAGCGGGGTTTTGCACGGTCTGCACTTCCTCGATCGCGGGCGGCTTGACGGGTTCGGCGGGTTGCGGTTCTTGCGCACGCACGGCCGCGCTTGCGAGCAGAATCCCGGCGAGAGCCGAGCCGCGGAAGAGCCGGCAGCGTGGTTGGAGCCTCATTGTTTTATCGTACTCTCCGAAGGCCTTGAAAAATAGCGCATGCTGGCAATACTTCTGTTTGTTAGAAGCATTGCACCCGATGTGCCGCGACGCACGTCTTTTGCACGCGGCTGTGGGATTAATGCGATTGTTTCACGCGGGGAAAGGAAAATTTCGCAGACAAATGTAGTGCGGGCTCACGATGTATACTCCTGTGGCCACTACACGAAAACGAGGGGGTTCGCTCATGCGAAATCGATCCGCCGGGCTTCGTTGGTCCAGCATTCTGATTATCGTGATGGCCTGCATCACGGCCGCAATCTCTTTTGGCGCACAGTCGCAACAATCCTCGACGCCCTCCAAAGACGTAAAGATTGTTTTCCTGGGAACAGGGAATCCAATTCCCAATGCCGATCGGCAGGGTCCCTCACTGGCAATCGTGGCGAACGGGAAGGCCTATCTGGTGGATGCCGGGTCGGGCGTGAGCCGCCAAGCCAATTCGGCCTTCCAGCGCGGGATCCCCGCTCTCCGGCCTGACGATCTCGACATTGCGTTCCTGACGCACCTTCACAGCGACCACACACTCGGATTGCCTGACCTGATTTTCACTCCCTGGATTGTCGGGCGGACGAAACCGTTGCGTCTTTACGGACCGGAAGGCACGAAAGAAATGGCCGCGCACATTCTC
Source organism: Terriglobia bacterium (assembly GCA_963779275.1). GTDB lineage: Bacteria > Acidobacteriota > Terriglobia > Acidiferrales > UBA7541 > Palsa-360. The sequence goes on along the minus strand of CAVZXL010000005.1, from coordinate 30,710 downwards.
GAGGCTTTTAAGGAAGACATTCAGGTGCGCACCACAGGACTCGAGAGCGGCGACACGACCGGGTACAAAGTCGACGCGCACGACGTGCAGCCGGGAAATATCTATCAGGACGGGAACGTCAGCGTGAGGGCCATTCTTGTAAAGCATGGGTCATGGAAAGAGGCGTTGGGATACCGCTTCGATGCAGGCGGCAAGTCCATCGTCGTTTCGGGAGACACGGCGCCAGCCGAGTCAGTGGTCGACGCCTGCTTGGGTTGCGACGCGTTGATTCACGAAGTGTATTCCGGGAGGGCGGCAAATTCCCAAAAACCTGCGTTGTCTTTGGAACAATGGATGAAATACGAGGGCGCGTTCCACACCAGCGCACCGGAGTTGGGAGATATTGCTGCACGCGCCAAGGCGAAGATGCTTATCTTGACGCACTGGGGTCTGCTGGGAAATGCCAAGGAAGATGACATGGTGCGCGAGATCAGGGCAAAATACAGCGGACCTATCGTTATCGCGCGCGACCTGGATGTGATTGCGCCGTAGCGGTAGGCCCGCTATTGACTTGGAACCTTGGGTGCCCCGTCCTTCGGTGTTGGAAGGGCGGGGTTTTTGTCGTCATCTGTACCCGAATTTCAAGCCAAGAACCCCGCCCTTGAAATGCGTCAAGGACGGGGCACCCGCAAATTCAAAGGTTGGCGCACCCGGCGTTGAAGTGAATCCAGAGGTTTATGATGTAACTCGCCCGGGAAACTACACGATTCAGTGGCAGGGACACTACCCCTCAAGCAAGACCGTAATGAAATCGAATGCGATTGCTTTGACTCTCATTCCCTAAGATCGTTTTCGGCAAAAACAAAAAGCCCTTCCCGGTAAAGGGAAGGGCTTTTGTGCGTTTGATTGCTCAATGAAAACTGGGCAGCGTAGATGAGTACGCTTTGCCTTCGCATCTGGAGTGTGAAGGGAAGTAAAGATGAGATCTGACAGAACCCGCTCGAAGATTGAATCGTTCGAGCGATTACCTCGGATCCCCGTGAGAGGTTCCGAAGCTTGGCCAACTTCTCCTGCACACCTGCACAGGGTCGGTTTGGCGCTATGTTTAGAAAGGAGGTGATCCAGCCGCAGGTTCTCCTACGGCTACCTTGTTACGACTTCACCCCAATCATGGGTCATACCTTGGGCGCGTGCTTCCTTGCGGTTAGCTGCGCGACTTCTAGTACAACTCACTTTCGTGATGTGACGGGCGGTGTGTACAAGGCCCGGGAACGTATTCACGGCGTCGATCTGATACGCCATTACTAGCGATTCCAGCTTCATGCAGTCGAGTTGCAGACTGCAATCCGAACTGAGCACGGTTTTCTCCGATTAGCTCCCCCTCGCGGGTTCGCAACAGTCTGTACCGTGCATTGTAACACGTGTGTAGCCCTGGACATAAAGGCCGTGCTGACTTGACGTCATCCCCACCTTCCTCTCCGTTATCCGGAGCAGTCCTCGTAGAGTTCCCCCTTGCGGGTGGCAACTACGAATAAGGGTTGCGCTCGTTGCGGGACTTAACCCAACACCTCACGGCACGAGCTGACGACAGCCATGCAGCACCTCTACTACTGTCCCTTGCGGGAAGACGATATTTCTACCGTTGGTCAGTAGCGGTTCAAGCCCAGGTAAGGTTCTTCGCGTTGCGTCGAATTGAACCACATGTTCCACCGCTTGTGCGGGCCCCCGTCAATTCCTTTGAGTTTCAGTCTTGCGACCGTACTCCCCAGGCGCGGAACTTAACGCGTTAGCTACGGGACGACCCGCCTACGCGGGCCACCCCAAGTTCCGATGGTTTAGGGCTAGGACTACCAGGGTATCTAATCCTGTTTGCTCCCCTAGCTTTCGTTCCTCAGTGTCAGTTGCGATCCAGTCAGCCGCCTTCGCCACGGGTGTTCCTGCAGATATCTACGCATTTCACCGCTACACCTGCAATTCCACTGACCTCTCTCGCACTCGAGCGCGGCAGTTTTGAAAGCAGCCTCTGGGTTAAGCCCAGAGATTTCACTCCCAACTTGCCGCACCACCTACGAACCCTTTACGCCCAGTAATTCCGAGCAACGCTGGCCCCCTACGTATTACCGCGGCTGCTGGCACGTAGTTAGCCGGGGCTTCTTATACCCGTACCGTCAAACCCTTGCGGGTCATTCGTCCGGGTCGAAAGGGGTTTACACTCCGAAAAGCTTCATCCCCCACGCGGCGTCGCTGCGTCAGGCTTTCGCCCATTGCGCAATATTCCCCACTGCTGCCTCCCGTAGGAGTCTGGACCGTGTCTCAGTTCCAGTGTGGCCGGCCATCCTCTCAGACCGGCTACCGATCAAAGCCTTGGTGAGCCGTTACCTCACCAACTAGCTAATCGGGCGCGGGCCCCTCCTTAGACGCCCTTGCGGGCTTTGAATCCAAAAACCGAGGTCTCTGGAATATCATGCGGTATTAGTCCCGCTTTCGCGGGGGTATCCCCCATCCAAAGGGCAGGTTGCCCACGTGTTACGCACCCGTGCGCCGTGCGCCACTCGTATTGCTACGAGCGCGCACTCGACTTGCATGTGTTAAGCACGCCGCCAGCGTTCGCTCTGAGCCAGGATCAAACTCTCGTTTGAAAATGGCTGCCTGAAAAACAAAAAGCCCGACTGTCATTGCTGAGAGTCGGACCATTATTCTTCAAGCGAACTTTTTATCGCTCGATTCACTCAATCCCCTGGCACCTAAATGCCAAGGTCAATCGAACGGGTTCTGGCACATCTCATCTTACCCAGTTTGTCAAAGAGCATTTCCCCCTGTCCAGCAGGTGGGTTACCTTCAAGCCCAACGATCATAGCATCGGTTTCTTAAATGTCAAGCATAAGTCTGGCGACTCGCTGGCGGGGGTGTGGAAAAGCTGTGGGAGCAGTGACTGCGAAAAGCCGCGCACTTTCGGTGCGCCATCTTCGTGCCGCGCTGTGATTGAAATCCAAAGGCTTTTAACACAGGGAGCACAGAGAACACGGAGAACTGAAGGAGCGGCGAATTCCCGCTGAGCACATATTAATGATTGGCCCTACCGCTCCCTGCTCTTGGTTCTCTCTGTGCTCCTCTGTGCCCTCTGTGTTAAAGAATTTCTTCTTGAGGACACACTACTTCTTCGGATGCATTTGCAGTTTCTGCACGCGCCAGTTCAGCAGTTCGCCGACATAGATTTCGTTTTCCGACGGGCAGGCGATTTCATGGATCCAGCCGAATTGTTTCATCTCCCTGCCGGTGCCGCCCAGCATGCCGAGAACTTTTCCGTCCAGGCTGAGTTTGTAGACGCGGCCAGGGAAGGCGTCGGAGGCGTAGAGGACCTGGTTGGGGCCGGGGGTGATGCACACGGTCCAGGGGGCGCCGGGGCCCATGGTGCCGACCAAATCCACGGGGGGCTTGTTGCCGATGATCGGGACGGTGTTGGCGTAGTCAAACGGCTCGCTGATCTTGATGTTGCGCAGGTATTTTCCGTCGCCGTCGAAAACCTCGATGCGCGCGTTGCCGCGATTCGCGACGTAGACATTTCCTTGATTGTCGGTGGCGATGCTGTGCGGGGTGTTGAGCTGGCCGGGGCCGCTGCCGGGCTCGCCGAAGGACTTGATCCACTTGCCGTTCTTATCGTATTTGGCGACGCGCGAATTGATGTAGCCGTCGCTGATGAAGGTGTCGCCGGCGGCGTTCCAGGCCATGTCGGTTACCTGGCGGAACATTCCGTCGACCGGAGGCAAAGGAGGTTTCGGATGCTTGAGCGGTTCGGTGCCTTCGTCCGAGGCTTCCTGCTTGCGGCCGAATACCATGATGACCTGGCCTTGCGGATTGAACTTGATGACCATGTCGGAGCCTTTGTCGGCCGCCCAGATGTTGTCATCCTTGTCGATGCGCACGGTGTGCGCGAACGACCAGGCGTAGAGATTGTGGCCGATCTCGCGGATGTATTTGCCGTCGCGATCGAATTCCAGCAGTTGCGCCGCGGTCGCTTGATACGCCGGGCCGGTGGTATTGCCGCGCGAGAAAATGAAAATGTGTCCCTTGGAATTGACGGCCACGCCGGAGACTTCGCCGAGGTACATGTTGTCCGGCATTTTCACGACGTTGGGCGCGGAATCAAACGGGATCTCCGGCGCGGACTGGGCGAGCAGAGCCAGCGGCGCGCAGAGGAAAAAAGCCAGAGCAAGAGCAAAGCGTTTCATCGTATTCCTCCTCAAAATGGTTCCTGGATGCGAAAAAAGTGCGGTGGAGCGAACCTTCGGGAGAATATATCGGTTCGCCCTGTGAACGCCAATCAAAAAGGATTGCACCAGCGGTCTGTATTTCACGAGAAGTCGGATAAACTACTCGCCGCGGAAGACCGAGGGGGTGAATTGCATGAACCAGGATTATCTGCTTAAGACGGAGCCTTCGGAATATTCCTTCGCCGACCTGGTGCGGGACGCCGCGACCGAGTGGGAAGGGGTGTCCAATCCCACGGCGGTCAAGCATCTGCGCGAAATGCGCCCCGGCGCGAGGCTGATCATCTACGAAACGGGAACACGCCGATGCGCTGTGGGGACCGCGACGGTGGTTTCCGTGGACGCTTCCGATCCCAAGAATCCCAAAGTCAAAATCAAGGCGGGGAAGGCAATCGCGAAGCCGGTTTCCCTCGAAGAAATTAAAGCCAACAAATTGTTCAAGGATTCGCCGCTGGTTTTAATGGGCAGGCTTTCGGTTGTGCCTCTTACGAAAGAACAGTACGCCGCTCTGGCGGGCACATGACCGGAATTTCAAATGCTCACGAGTAATCCCCCGCAAGAAATCCGATTGGTTCTCCGCTTGGTTCGACACAGGTTTTAACCTATCATCGCGCCACAATGGCTGACCCGGAAGAGAAACGGAAACAAGTGGCCCGGGTGTATGCGGGCATGGACGAACTCGAGTTGAAAGAGCTCGCCGAGCAAGTGTGGTCGCTGACCAAGATGGGGCAAGAATTGCTGCGCGCGGAACTGGATCGAAGGGAACTAGGATTTGAGCTCGTCAAAGTTGTCTCCGCATCCCCGGAAGGTCAATCCCCGAATCTCGTTACCCTTCCCAGTTTAGAGATATGCCGGAAGCATTGCTCGCTAAAGGCTTTCTTGAGTCCGCGGGAGTGGAAAGCTATCTGATTGACGAGACCACGATTCGCATGGACTGGCTTTGGTCCAATCTGCTCGGCGGGATCAAGCTTTGCGTTAAGCCCGATGATGCCGAAGAGGCAGCGCAATTACTGAACCAGGAAATTCCGGAGAAAATCAACTTCGATGGCGCCGAAGAATTTGAACAGCCGCGATGCCCGCAATGCGAGTCGCTCAATATTTCGTTTGAAGACTTGGACAAGTGGATTGCTTATGCGGGAATGTTGACTGTGGGTTTTCCCATTCCGGTGCATTGCCGGGAATGGAAATGCGAATCGTGCGGCCATCTTTGGAAATTGCCCGATGGCGAATTAGGTGAAAAGGGCTGATCCGGTGAGGGCAGCGCGATCGGAACTATCCTTGTGTTGCGATTGCAACGGATTCCGCCAGCCGGCGCAGCGACTCGGTGTACGGCGCGCGGGCCACGCCGCGTTCGCAGATGATTGCGGTGACGAGGCGCGCCGGCGTGACGTCGAAAGCGGGGTTCGCCACGGCCACGTCTGGGGCGATGCGCACGCCGCGCAGGTGGGTGACTTCTTCGGCGGGAGCGTTCTTCGATGGGGATTTGTTCGCCCGAAGAAATCGTGAGATCGAAGGTGGAAACAGGAGCCGCAACGTAAAAGGGAACGCCGTGTTCGTGAGCGAGCACGGCAATCTGGTAGGTTCCGATCTTGTTGGCGGTGTCGCCATTGGCGGCGATGCGGTCCGCGCCGACGACCACCGCGCCGACGGTTCCGGTTTTCATGAAATGGCCGACCATGTTGTCGGTGATCAGGGTGAGCGGCACGCCGCCTTCGTGAAGTTCCCAGGCGGTGAGCCGCGCGCCCTGCAGGTAGGGGCGCGTTTCGGGCACCAGGACGTGGAGCTTGTGGCCCTGTTCGACGGCCACGCGAATCACGCCCAGCGCCGTGCCGATCCCGGCGGTGGCCAAGGCTCCGGCGTTGCATTGGGTCATGACTTTGCCGGCCGCGGGCATGAATTCGGCGCCGAAGCGGCCAATCGCTTCATCCGTGGCGCGCTTTTCGGCATGCACCGCGCGCGCTTCCTCCACCATTGCGCGACGGACTGTATCCAGCGATGCATTCGCGGAGGCGAGTTGGTCGAAGCGGCGCTTCATGCGTTCGATGGCCCAGAACAAGTCCACGGCCGTCGGGCGCGTTTCGGCGATCGTCCGGCAGATGGACGGGGAACTTGGCGCGAAGTTCATCCAGAGTGGCGGCGCTGGAACGCTCCACGCCGAGCGCCACGCCCATGGCGGCGGCCACGCCGATGGCCGGCGCGCCGCGGATGACCATGTCCTTGATCGCCGCGGCCACTTCGCGATAATCGGTGTAGATGTGATGAATCACTTCTCCCGGCAGGCGGCGCTGGTCGAGCATGACCACGCCCTGGCTGGTCCACTCAATGGGTTGGGCAACATTCATCGGCGTTCGAAATTCCTTCCCTTGGAATTTTCTATTTCCGCTTCGGGATTCGCAATGGCTATGGATCGTTAGTGGCGCAAGCCACCGGCGAGGTAGAGCAGATACCCCAGGAGCTGCAGGCCATTGTATCCGAGGTGCACAAAATAACTGGCCGCCACCGTGCCGGTGCGCGCGCGCACCCAAGTCAGCACAATGCCCACCAACATCAGCAGCGCGATCTGTCCCCAGCCTCCCCACAACTGCACGGCATGGAGCGATCCGAAAAGTATTCCCGTGATGACAATGCCTGCGGCGATGCCCGCGCGCCGCGCGATGATCGGATAAAGGAAGCCGCGAAAAATCGTTTCCTCCACGAGCGGCGCGACCACAACGCCCAGCACGGCGAATAGCAGCATGCTGACGCGCGCTTTCAGCAACTCTTCGATCGGCAGAGTTTCCTTGGAGTTCAAAAACGCTCCCGCGAACGAAACAACCAGCTCCCAACACCGCCCCGCCACTCAGAAATTGCAGGGCGGTCGCGCGAAACGATCCCGCTCCGGAACCGAGGCCGCGCCAGCCGATCGTCCGCCAGAACGGCGCGGGCGTGCGGCCAAGCACCATCAGGTAAAGATACAGAATCGCGCCGACATCCAGCACCGCCTGGCTCAGCAAGACCACGACCGATTTCGCCGTGCTCATCGTGGGCCCGAACATTTCGTCTGGATTCGCGCCCAACAAGCGGATCGCCGCCTCGGCCATTCCCCGCGTGACCACTACGCTGCCGATTATGCCCAGGACCACGAATAGCAGCACTTCATGCCAGCCCCACGGCACGCGCAAATCTTCAGAAGCTTGCGCATGGAATTGGGGAGGAGAAGAAAGTCCGGGCAAATTGCGCGATTCGGGATCGATGGGTGGCATGGCAGATGGGGGAACCGAATCCGGCTCGGAGGCGTCGCCCGGAGGTTCGCTCGCGCGCGCCCTCACCGGGGCGGCGCCAGATAGATTGTGGTCGTCGTAAGTCATTGCAAACTGGCAGGGCGCCAGCGGGGACTGGCGCGCTAGGCCCTGGAATCAATGTACTGGCAGTTATCGCCGGGCGCAAGTGCGGGGGAAAGGCAGGGGAGAGGAGCTCGAACGCCGTACTAGGACTGTTGTCTATGAGTGCGAAGAGATGAAGGAGTTGCACTTGAAGTTGGATCCGATCCGACCGTCGATTCTGAACCAAGAAATGAGAGCCTCGGCGCGTGCCGAGCCTCTCCATTCCAATATGTTGCGCGCCTGCTCTAACCCATCTGGCTGAGCGAGCGGCCGAAGTAAAAGGTGGCCGCGGTTTGATCGTCCCATCCGGCGTTGCACGGAGGCACGGTCCAGCGGGCCACTTTCGTGGGTTCGGTGATCGGCTTGCCGAGCGCGGGGCACGAAAGGCAGTAGGCGCCTTCGTGCGTGCCGATCCAGATCAGGTTGCGATCCCATTCGACGAAGACGTCTTCGGTGGTGCCGCGCCACCAGGTTTCGTATTTTTCGATGTCGCCGTCGCGCGGCGGGACGAACCAGGCGATTTCCTTCGGCTCCGCAGGATTGGAAATATCGAAAACGCGAACGCCCGCGTTAAACCAGGAGATGACCATAATGTTGGACTTTGACGCGCCGGGCGCCAGCCAGCACTGCGTGTTGTGCGAGCCGAAACGTCCGCGAGCGAAGCAGAAGTCAGTGTACGGCGCGTCGGGCGGCGCCGCGGGGCGCGGGAAGAAGCCGATAATTTTCGGATTTTTCGGATCCTTCACGTCGACGACATAGGGCGTATGGTACGGGCTGCGGCAATCGGCCTCGAGAATTTCGTGCGTGGCCACCACCAGATTCGAGAGTCGCGGGTGGGCCGGGTCGGGGATCACGGGATAGCAGGTGTGGAACGGAATGTCGCCGATGGGATTGAAGTCGTACTGCACGTGCCCGTAGGGCTTCGGATTCTTAATGTCCGAAAGATCCATCGCGTACATGCCGAACGCGCCAAAACCGCCGTAGCCGACCGTGCCGCCGTTTTCCACGCGCTTGGGAACGCTGAGCGCGCCATGATTTCCGGTCCAGGAAGCGTGGTCGTCGGCGAAGATATATTTTTTATACTCGGCTTCCTCGCCAAATCGCTGTCCGGGCACCCACCACTTCGAGACTTCCTTGACGCTGGCGGGATCGGAAATATCCACGATCATGATGGCGTTGCTGGTGGGGCGCTGGTGATTTTCCATGCGCAGCTGATCGTCCCAGCCGCAGTCGAGGTAGGCGTATTGCCCGCCGTCGTAGAAATTGTGGTGCGTGCCGTTGCCGGTCTTGCCGGTGCTGAATTCCTGCAGCAGTTTGGGCTTGAGCGGATCGGTGACATCAAACGTGCGAATGCCGCGCAGGCCGGTGAAGTTGACGGACCGGTCGCGCAACGGCTTGTCGTAAGCGCCGTGGGGAAATTCAGGCGTGGCGGAGGTGAGCGGCGCGGCTGCGGTGCACATGGCGATCCACTTTTTGGATTTCGCGTGGAATACGGTGGCGTTGAAACCCAGGCCCCGCACTCCCTTGATCGCGACGACGGGTTTCTTCGCGTCAGTGATGTCGATATATCCGCCGCCTGTCGGCAACATGCGCTGCTTGCCCTTGGCCCACATGGCCATGAGCGGCTCGCCGCCGGCGGTTGCCGCGCCCGGTAGGTGCGAGACGATGTCCATGTTGTGGATGTACTGCTTGCGGTCGAGAAAATCGAGCGCGCCCAGCGGCATGCGGTTCGGCGGGACGGCGCCATCCGGGGTGAGTCCTGAAACTTGCGCGCGTGCGGCGAGAGCGCCGGTGAGACTCGCGGCAGCCGCGCCGAGCGCGGCTCCGGCGGATTTTTTCAGAAGAGATCGCCGGGTCAGCTTGCCGTGCTTTGCTGCATCGGAAGACTTCATCGGTCGTTACCTCGCTGATTGAGTTGCCGGGGCGGCATGCCGCGCGATCCGGAGCGCTGTCGAATTTCTACCGTGCTTACGTTGCTTCGATCGGTAGTGCGACGCCCGGCCTTCGCGCTGGGTTACAAATTTTCGGGGCGCGAGAGGGCTGGGCCGCACACCAGGCTGCGTACAACGGAAATACTATTTTGGGTGGCTGGTTCGGGGGATAACGTACACCTGTGTTTGCTGATATGCAATGCTTGCGCGGTTGCCCGGCATTTGAATGGCAAAGTGATCATGATTCCGAGCGTGTGCCGGCTGCCGAGGAAACTAGCCGAGTCGCTTGCTGCCCGCTCGCCGGGGCTTTGGCTTGCTCTTACCTTGGAGATTCAGCGCCACTGCAGCGCGGATTAGATCCTTCAAATCTGCTTCATTGACCTTCTCGCCTTCGTGGATGTCGATGGCGCGCCTGACATTGCCGTCGAGGCTGGAGTTGAACAGGCCGGAAGGGTCCTGCAACGCAGCTCCCTTGGCGAATGTCATCTTGACGACGCTCTTGTACGTCTCTCCCGTGCAGACGATGCCGCCGTGGGACCAGACGGGAGTCCCCGGCGATGTCGCTTTGGCCCACTTCCACTCTTCGACAATCTCAGGGTCCGCTTCATGCACGATTTCGCGCACTCTTGCAAGCGTCTTCCCGCGCCAGTCGCCAAGTTCCTTGATCTTCTGGTCGATTGATTTGGAGGCGGAATCCGCCGGGACGGTTTTCTTCATGTGCACCTCCCACTCTCACAACTAATTTAGTTGCGTTTAACGTAACCTGCAAGCTGCGCAAGGGGAAGCTTCTTTTGGGTCGATGGGAGTTCGGAAAGAGGGCGGCAAGCCGCGGAGTTTAGATCAAAATCCACCCACCCTTCCAAAACCGCGAAGAGTAGGGCGCCCGGGCGGGAAGTGTGGTGCAAATTGTCTCGAACAGTGACACACTTCGTTATTGGGACTATTGATCTTATATCCTAAAACTGGGATAATTACATGGCGAGACTGAAGAGGGTCCCCGGCGAGAAGCTGCTGTTTTGGGTTGGTTCCAGCAAGCGCGATTTGCTGACTTTCCCGGACGCGGTCATCGACGAGATGGGAACCGCTCTGAGCGTGGCGCAGTTCGGTGGGAAACATCCGAAGGCGAAGCCTTGGAAGGGGCAGGGGGCGGGAGTTTTTGAGTTTGTGGAGGATCACCGCGGGGACACGTACCGCTCGGTTTATACGGTCCGGTTTCAGAACGCCGTCTATGTGCTGCATGCCTTTCAGAAGAAGTCGCCGAGCGGCATCCAGACGGCGAAGAGGGATATAGAATTCATTGGCAGGCGACTCCGGGAAGCGAGGCTCGACTATGAAACGCGATACGGCGAGGCGTGACGGGGCGCGGCGCGGACTGGTGTCGCGCGGTGCGGGAAAATCGGAAAGCAGGCCGCGCGTGGTTCCCAGTTCCGGCAATGTATTCGCCGACCTTGGGGTCCCGCACGCGGAGGAAAAACAGACGAAAGTACGGCTGGCGGCGGCGATCAATCAAATCATCGCGGGCCGGAAACTTTCGCAGATGGCCGCTGCGCGACGCCTGCGCGTGAACCAGCCCAAAATTTCCGCCCTCTCGAACTACCAGGTGGACGGCTTTTCCGTCGAACGCCTCATGAATTTGCTCATCGCACTCGACCGGGACGTAGATATCGTGATTCGGCCGAAGCCGAGATCGCGCAAGGCTGGGCGGATTGCGGTGAGGGCGGCTTAGGGGCTTGCAATGGGCAAGTAGCGATGTACTTGAGTTGGAATTTGACGACCCCGCCTGGAATCCGGGAAGGGTGAGTCTTGTATCTCGGTCATCGCCTTGCGAAGTTCACAGCAAACCCACCCTTCGAAGAGCACGAAGAGTAGGGTACCCTGAAATTCAAGGTATTCTCAAAGCCTATAACACCCGGTTAAATGGTTTCTACGGGATCTACTGGAAAGCGCAGCCACGCCACCAACTGTTCGGATACAATGCGGGCGGGGAAAAGTGCGAAACCGGTTGTCCGGAGGATACGCGGATGCGCTGGGCGCCCCTGAAAATCGCCCTGACGATTACCATTTCGATGCCCGTCGTCATGGCGCAGACAACGGGCAACACGGCGTCGCCGGCGGTGGAAGCAGTCCGCGCTTCCGCAGAAAAGGGTGACGCGAACGCGCAATCGGAACTAGCCGGATGGTATTACCACGGCGAAGGGGTGCCTCAGGATTACAAGGAATCCGCGAAATGGTACTTGAAGGCCGCGGACCAGGGCCTTCCGCGCGCCCAATTCATAATTGGAACGATGTACGAAGACGGGGTGGGAGTTGCACAGGACTATAGCGAAGCTATCAAGTGGTATACCAAAGCGGCCGAACAAGGTGAGCCGAGCGCGCAGTTCAACCTGGCATTGGTCTATTTCAACGGCGAGGGCGTTCCGCAGGATTATAAGCTAGCCTTGAAATGGTATACCAAGTCCGCCGAGCAGGGCGACGCGGACGCGCAATTCAACCTCGGCCTGATGCACGAAGAGGGCCAGGGTACTCCTCGCGACTACCAGGAAACTCTGAAGTGGCACATGAAAGCCGCCGGGCAGGGTGATCCACGAGCCGAATATAATCTCGGACTTCTCTACTATCAGGGCCTTGGTGTGATGCAGGATTACACCGAAGCTGCGAAATGGTTTACCCGGGCCGCGGAGCATGGTTCCGCCGGAGCGCAAAACAATCTCGGCGGAATGTACGAAAACGGGCAAGGAGTGCCGCAGGATTTGCGCGAGGCAGCTAGGTGGTACGCGCAAGCAGCCGGCAAGGGCGACGCCGAAGCCCAATACAACCTGGCGGAAGCATTTTTGACGGGCCGCGGCGTTCCGAAAGACTCAATGGAAGCCGCGAAGTGGTACAACAAGGCTGCGGACCAGGGGCTTGCCTCGGCGCAATACAACCTCGGGCTGATGTATGAAGACGGTGTGGGCGTCGCTCAGGATTACAAGGAGGCCGCAAAGTGGTATGCGAAATCGGCCGCGCAGGGAGACCCCGATTCGCAAAATAATCTCGCGGGACTGTATGAGGAGGGCCACGGCGTGCCCCAAGACCTGGTTCGAGCGTACACGTGGTACAGCCAGGCCGCGAAGTCCGCTGGCGGCGACGCACAAAAGGACGCGGCGGAAAGCCTCAACCGCGTGGCGTCCCGGATGACGCCCGAGCAGACCGCGAAAGCGCAAGAGATGGCGCGGCGCTGCCAGCAATCGAATCTGAAGAACTGCAACTGAGGAGCAGCGGTTGCAAGAGATGCGCGGAACGAGAGGTTGGAGATGAAGCGTTCGTGCCGGCAAATTCAAGCGGTACTCTCCACGGGGAGATTCCCATGGATGCTCAGGACGTCTCTTGCGCTAATCGGACTGATTCTGATTCTCTCTCCGCTCTGCCGCCCCGCCTTTGCGCACCACGGGAACGCGGATTATGACGAGACCACTCCCGTGACGATGAAAGGCGCGGTGACTCAATTCGCATGGGTGAATCCTCACGTCCAGATCTTTCTCGACGTGAAGGACGATAAGGACGCCGTAACTCACTGGGTTGTAGAAAGTTTTAGCCCGGGAAAACTGTCCCGGTCCGGTTGGACAAAAGACAGCCTGAAGCCGGGAGACGCGATTACCGTCACGATCTCCGCCGCAAAGAACGGCTCGCCGTCAGGATTCCTCCGCAAGCTCGTCTTCGAGGATGGAAGAGAACTTCTATCGCGCTAGCCCAATCCGTCCGAAACGCGATTCATGCGCGCTTAGCTGAAGTAGATAGTCCTGCCAATTCGCACGTCAAGGGCGCACGCGAGAGATAGTTTTCACCGCGGGTGGCACCGGAAGGCAGTGGCCTTGGATCAGTTTTTCCTTCCATTCCAAGCCTGGAAGCGGTTTCATCGTCATCGACGCGGTCACGTGAGCGTGACACAAGATGAAAAATCAAAGCCCGCCCCTTTGAACGTCACGAAGGGGCGGGCACCCGAAAAATCAAACGAGGCGCAAAGCATGCGCCACCCATCCGTGAGGTTTTAGTAGCACAGGCACTCTTGCCTGTGTGGGTTTCGCGAGTGGCGTAGAGTCCGCGGCGTACAAGGAGCCTGCAAAACCACACAGCCAGGAGTGGCTGTGCTACTCGAATCGTTTCCTAACCTGAATCGATCCGGTATTCCGAGGCACGCTTTATATTGGCGAATCCTTCTTTCACAGATGTAAGGCGGGGACGGTTAGGACTTTTATTCTTGGTCGTCGCGCGAAGTTCAGATTAAAACCCACTTACCCTTCGGAAATCACGAAGAGTGGGCCACCCGGAAGTTCGAACTCTTTTCAAAGCGTGGGCCACCCGCCGTCAGGACTAAGTAGCACAGGCACTCTTGCCTGTGTGGGTTTCGCGAGTGGCGTAGAGTCCGCGGCGTACAAGGAGCCTGCAAAACCACACAGCCAGGAGTGGCTGTGCTACGCGAATCGTTCCCTAACCTGAATCGATCCGGTATTCCGAGGCACGCTTTATATTGGCGAATCCTTCTTTCACAGATGTAAGACGGGGACGGTTAGGACTTTTATTCTTGGTCGTCGCGCGAAGTTCAGATCAAAACCATCCACCCTTCGGAAATCACGAAGAGTGGGGCACCCGGAAGTTCAAACTCTTTTCAAAGCGTGGGCCACCCGCCCGGAAGTTCAGAGGCTTCTCAAAGCGTGGGCCACCCGCTAATGTAATTCTAAATAGCGAAAGTAAGGCGAAACACTTCAGGATTATGGATTAAGATTCCATTCAATGTCCATTCAAGGCTTGACTGGAGCGTTGCTCACGTTTATATTTTAGGGGCTGTTGAGGCCCTCGGGTAACGCCGCCAAGCATTGTCCCGAAGGCCCCAGAGAGTAGGTGGTTATGGTGTCACGTTAAACGCCCCTTGGAAGGGCGAGGGGGAGTTGAAAAACTCCCCCATTAGCGCTTCACCTTTTGTATTTATAACAGGATTGATGAAGGGAGGCAAGAATGAACGAAACGACGGACTATGAAAAAGTATTGAACGACCTATTAGCCGAGCGTAATGAATTGGATAGGATGATTAGCTGGGTGAAGAATCGACTTGGTCGCGCGGACGTCGAACCGGGTGCGCCCGCAGTCGCCCTAGCAAAGATGCCGGAGTCGACACGCTTTGGTCGCCTTGCCAAAGATGCATTCTTTCGAATGAGTGTTTCGGATGCTATCAAGGCCTACCTATCTTTCGCTAAAAAGCCCCAAAGCGCTCGGGACATTACTGACGCACTCATAGCTGGAGGGCTGACATTTAAAGCTAAGAATCTCTACCAGACAGTATTCCCAACATTGTCTCGAATGGCCAAGGAAACAGGGGAGGTGGCAAAGCTAAAAGACAATACCTGGGGACTTTCCGAATGGTATTCGTCCGGTCGGAAGGGAGTCTCCTCAGAGGAAGGCAGCTAGCAGATGTTAGTTTTTATTGATGAATCTGGAGATTCTGGGATGAAAGGAAAGCAGGGATCATCTGGCTCTGTTGACATCCTCAAGAAAGGTTAGCGATGCCTCAGGCGGTACAGATTGAAACTCAATCCGAGCAGCAGAGCTTGACGCTTTTGCGTGCGCAGCGAGCGGCCCGGCGCACGAGCCGAGAGCTTGCGCTTTACCGAACTGAAAAGGCTCTCGATCAGGGATCGGCGTCGGTAGAGCCGTCGCGGAAATGTCCGCCGCATTTCGGCGCGCACCCCATGGATGTGCCAGGTTTTCTTTCCACGTTTGGCGGGGATCACACTGCGCGCCCCGAGTTGTTGCCGGATGTAGATGTGGTTCCTCTCGCTGTCGAACTCGGCGTCGGCCAACACCAGCCCGATGCGCGTCTGCTCGGAAGCGGCTTGGACGACCGCTGGCAAATTCGCACAATCGTTCCACGGACCGCGTCGCGCGATTTGCGACAACACAAATTGCTGATCCAGATCTACCACGACTACCCACTTCAGCCAGTGCCGCCACGGCAGCGGTTTCTGCCCGTGATGATGCATGCGCCGCACAAAGAATGTGCTGACCGCTCCCTGCGCCAAGCCCGTCGCATCGACCGCAACGCGGGCTCGCCGCCGTCCTTTTCTGCGCGTGCCGCGCAGCCGACGCACTGTCTCGCCGACCGCGCGGTCGATGACCTGGTCGTCCAAACGTTGCAGAAAGCGATACAGAGTCGTGAAATCGGGAACGCTCACCAGCCCCAGCGCCTGGCGCAATTCGCGATGCTCGCCCAGCCGCACTTCGGCTTCGCGAAAGGTCCAGTCCTCGTAACGCATCAGGCAGAGAATGGCCAGCAATTGCGGTTGCGTGAACTGGTGCTTGCTGAAACGGCTTCGGTAACGCGGAAGCACCGCCCGGCAGACCTGCAGGGCGATGCGAGCAAACGGCAGGAGTCCGACTTCGGCCATCGCACCTCCTGTCTCGGTAGCAAACAACAATTTCAACCGATCTTGTATCTCGAATTTTCATTGTCGTAACGAGGATGTCAACAGAGCCGGATCATCCCGCTCTTGTCCTTCGTCACCGCTATTCTCTTTGAGGATAATGAGGACGCAGACGAATGTGATGGGCGTATAAATTGGCTTCGGTATGAGCTACGCCTTCATGCAAGATATGAATTTCATTTCAACAGCTGTAGCGATAAATTCCGCTCTCGTTTTCTTGAAGCCGTCAGTGGCTCCCAATTCTTCTATTATTCAATTGTGTTGAATAAGGGCAAACTCTGGGGAGAGGGTTTCAAGTACAAAGACTCGTTCTACAAATATGCGGCCGGGTTAGTCTTTGAAAACGCAAAGGCACGTCTTTTGGATGCAAAAGTTGTGTTGGATGAGTGCGGCAATAGGGACTTCAAAAACCAATTGTCTAAGTATCTAAAGAAGAGAATGAATGACGGCAAACGGACACTCATTAAGAAGGTAAAAATGGAGCCCTCTCATTCCAACAATCTTCTACAATTGGCAGACATGGTTTGCGGAGCGGTTTTTCGTTCGTTCGATGTAACGAAGCCAAATAGACGAGCATTTAGAAGGATTGTAAATCACAGAGAGTTAATGGTGCAGATATGGCCTAAATAAGTGAGCCCGCTTCCCTATCCCCTTGCGGGGCACGCACACCGTACGGTGACAGTTCGGTTAGCGGGCAATTCCAAGATCAGTTTACAAGAATTCCCTTTTCTTGTAAACTGACGAAATCATGTAGGATTGCCACCTTGAACACAAAAGGCCTAGCCACCCACCTGAAAAACCTATCCCTGACTCCCATTCCCCCCATTCAACACCCGCGCCAGCACCTGCCCCGTATACGATTTCTTCACCCTTGAAACCTGCTCCGGCGTGCCCTGCGCCACGATGCGCCCGCCGCCTTCGCCGCCTTCGGGGCCTAGGTCGATGATCCAGTCGGATTGTTTGATGACGTCGAGGTGGTGCTCGATGATCAGGACGGTGTTGCCGAGGTCGGCGAGGCGGTTGAGGACGTCGAGGAGTTTTTTTACGTCGTCGAAGTGCAGGCCGGTGGTGGGCTCGTCGAGGATGTAGAGGGTGCGGCCGGTCTGGCGCTTGGAAAGTTCTTTTGCGAGCTTGATGCGCTGGGCTTCGCCGCCGGAGAGCGTGGTGGAGGACTGGCCGAGCTGGATGTAGCCGAGGCCGACGTCGACCAGGGTTTCGAGTTTTACGCGGATCTGCGGGATGTTTTCCAGGATTTTCAGGGCGTCGCCGATCTGCATGTCGAGCAGGTCGGAAATCGAATGGCCTTTGTATCGCACGGCAAGTGTCTCCGCGTTGTATCGGCGGCCGCGGCAGACTTCGCAGGTGACGTAGACGTCGGGGAGGAAATTCATTTCGATGCGGCGCAGGCCGTCGCCCTGGCAGGCTTCGCAGCGGCCGCCTTTTACGTTGAAGCTGAAGCGGCCGGGGCGGTAGCCGCGCTCGCGCGATTCGGGGAGCTGGGCGAAGAGTTCGCGGATGGGGGCGAACACGCCGGTGTAGGTGGCGGGGTTGGATCGCGGCGTGCGGCCGATGGGGGCCTGATCGATTTCGATGACTTTGTCGATCTGCGCCGGCGCCCTGGATTTCGCGGAACTGGCCGGGGCGCTCCATCGAGCGGTAAAGGGTCTGCGCCAGGGCGCGGTAGAGAATGTCGTTCACCAGCGTGGATTTTCCGGAGCCGGATACGCCGGTGATGACCGTCAGCAGGCCGAGCGGCAATTCCAGGTCGATATTTTTCAGATTGTTCGCTTCGCAGCCGAGGATGCGAAGCAATTTTCCGTTGGGCAAGCGGCGCTTGGGCGGCACGGCGATGGAAAGTTCGCCGCTGAGGTAACGGCCGGTAAGGGAATCGGCGTTGCGCTCGATTTCCTCGGGGTGTCCTTGGCGACCAGGTAGCCGCCGGCGTTTCCGGCGCCGGGGCCGAGGTCGACGACGTAGTCGGCGCGGCGGATGGTTTCTTCGTCATGCTCGACGACCAGGACGGTGTTGCCCATGTCGCGCAGCTGTTCGAGCGAGGAGATCAGGCGGCCGTTGTCGCGGGCGTGCAGGCCGATGGAGGGCTCGTCGAGGACGTAGAGCACGCCGCGAAGCTGCGAGCCGATCTGCGTCGCCAGGCGAATGCGCTGCGCTTCGCCGCCGGAAAGCGTGGCGGACGAGCGGTCCAGGCTGAGGTAGCTGAGGCCGACCGCGAGCAGGAAATCGAGGCGCGCGGAAATTTCGGCCAGGGCGCGTCCGGCGATGGCGGTCTGGCGCTCGGTGAGGCCTTTCTTTATTTCATCCACGGCCGGGCGCGCAGTCGGAAATCGCGAGGGCGGTGAATTCGGAAATCGAGCGGCTGCCCACTTTCACCGCGAGGCTTTCCGGGCGCAGGCGGCGCTCGCCGCACACGGCGCACGGCACCGGGGACATGTACTGCGTGATCCACTCGCGGTAGTTGTCCGAACTCGATTCCTCGAAACTGGTTTCCAGAAAACCGACCACGCCCTGGAAATGCAGGCCGGGGATGCCTTTCGCGGCCTTGCCGCGTTTTTTCGCGCCGCCGTTGCCGCTGTGGTCCTTCGCGTTCGACGGAGGATTGCCGTAGAAAACCAAATTTTGCGTTTCGCGCGGCATTTTCTCGAAGGGGACCGAGAGGTCGAAGCCGTGGGCCATCGCGCCCAGTTCGAGGTTGCGCTTCAGGAAGACGGAGCCCGCGCCGGGGCCCAGGCCGCCTTCAAAGAGCGGGCGCGTCCAGTCGACAATAATTTTCGAGGGATCGAAATCGTATTTCGAGCCGAGGCCGTTGCACGCGGGGCAGGCGCCGTAGGGCGAATTGAAACTGAACGAGCGCGGCTCCAGCTGCGGCACGGAAATGCCGCAATCGCTGCAGGCCATTTTTTCGGAATAGACCTGCTCGGTGCCGCCGACGACCACGACGGTGACCAGTCCCTTTGCCAAGTTTCAGCGCCGTGGCGATCGATTGCTCGAGGCGCGTGGCGATGCCGGGTCGGACCAGCAGGCGGTCGACGACGATTTCGATGGTGTGATTCTTGCGCTTGTCGAGGCGCGGGGGATCGTCGAGGGGGCAGAGGTCGCCGTCGATGCGTGCGCGGACGAAGCCGTCGCGCGCGAATTTTTCCAGTTCCTGGCGGTACTCGCCTTTTCGGCCGCGAACGATGGGCGCGAGGATCATGATGCGGTCGTCGGTCTTGGCGAGTTCGCCTTGGAGAATCGAACGCACAATTTGATCGGTGGACTGGCGCGAAATGGGCTGGCCGCAATTGGGGCAATGCGGCGTGCCGATGGAGCTGTAGACCACGCGCAGGTAATCGTAAATTTCGGTGATTGTGCCGACGGTTGAGCGCGGCGAGCGCGTGGTGGTTTTCTGCTCGATGGCGATCGCCGGAGAAAGGCCTTCGATGGAGTCGACTTCGGGGCGCTCCATCTGATCGAGGAACTGGCGCGCGTAGGCGGAGAGCGATTCGACGTAGCGGCGCTGGCCCTTCGGCGTAAATGGTGTCAAAGGCGAGAGAGGATTTGCCGGAGCCGGAAAGGCCGGTGATGACGGTGAGGGTGTTGCGCGGGATTTCCAGGCTGATGTTTTTCAGGTTGTGCTGGCGCGCTCCGCGGATGACGATTTTGGTCAGGCCCATGGTTGAGAGGCCGCCCCCACTGCCGGCCCAGCACACGGCGCGTAAAATGCGCCCATCGTAACCTTGTAACGTAGCAGGCGGAGGGCGGGGGCGTCAAGAATGGGCGGGCAAATTTTGCGCGCCCTGCGAGGGGAACATTTGCGGGATCGAATTTGCTGATATTTTCTGGGGAAGCCTACGGTGCGGTTTGCCGTGATAGATGCGGGCGGCGCAGTCCCAGTACTATGGAGAACTCTTTGGATGATTTTGAACGCTCGAATTCGCCCCTCGCATGCGCATCACGTAAAAAGTGCCCGGAAAATTTTCCCGCAGCATGGCTTTTTTACCCGGGGTGCCCTAAAGAAAACACTGTGTTTTCAGCGCATTGAGTTTGGCCTACCGCATGCAATAGGTAATACCCGAAGAGGGAAGACGCGCCGAGGATCCCTATAGGGGATTGAGGGCTGGGCCGGCACGATCTTCCCTCTCACCTGCTTCCGCTGCCTACCCCAAACCACACCCAATGGACCATACCCATCGGCGGAAGCACGTCGCGGACGCATCTTCCAAATTTTTACGAACCCAAAACCAAAAGCTTTAACACAGAGAACACAGAGGGCACGGAGAAATGCTAGAGAAGAGGAATTCTTTGGGCGGATCCTTGGCTTGGATCTTGCCTCCTCTGCTTTTGAAATTCTCCGTGGCCCTCTGTGCCCTCTGTGTTAAAGCCATTGAATTTGGTCTAGGGTTTTGTGCGGCCCCGGGGAGATTTGGCTGGGGCGAGAGGACTCGAACCTCTACCATCCGCATTAACAGTGCGGTGTCCTACCGATTGGACCACGCCCCAGTCGAGGGAAACTCTTTATTGAGTCCATAAAAGATAATCGTTGGGCGCGAAACACGCAAGGGCGGGGCGAAAATTTATTAATCCGGCTTTTCGGTGGGAAAGCCCGCTTCGGTCCAGGCGCGCCAGCCGCCGTCCATGGAGATGCAGTTGGTGTAGCCCATTTTCTGGAGATTATCGGCGACCAGGGCCGAGCGGAAACCGCCTCCGCAATAGAGGACGAGCGGCGCGGACTTGTCGGGGACGGACGTTTCGATGTCGCGCTCGATGATGCCCTTGCCCAGGTGGACCGCGCCGGGAAGTGGCCGCGAGCCCATTCGTTGTCTTCGCGGACGTCGACGAGGGTGAATTTTTCGCCGGCGTCGAGGCGCTGTTTTACTTCGAGGAAATCCCATTCCTTTACGCGCGTCTTGGCATCGTTCACCAGGGCCAGAAATGCCGGCGAATGTTTCATGGGAAAAGCTCCTCAATCAGCCACGGAGTCACGGAGGCACAGAGTAACACAGGAAAAACCCGTGATGCTCTCGGGAGCTGAAGGCGACACAGAATCTGAGCTTGCATGTCCCCGGAAGTTTGCGGCGTCCTGAGTACTCGCCTCTTGAGGAAAACTCTCAAACCAACATAATCCCTCCCGGCGGCCAAATTTAACCCCGGTTGGCTATTTCTCTTGTAGTATACTCCCCGCTCCGAAATGCCTAATTCATTAGGGCCCCGGCTTCGATGCCGATCTCCGGGGCCAGATGGAGTTCTACGATGGACGCGAACCAACTGTGCGGCGGACGAACGCCGAAAATTGCTGTCGTATTGCTATCCGCCGTTGTGGCATTACTCGCAACCTTTACTGTCGCAACCCCTGGCGCGGCGTCGCCCGGCGATCCGGTGATCAGGACGGGCAGCGGGCGGCTGCAGGGAGTCGTCGGCGCGACGATGATCCAGTACCTGGGGATTCCGTATGCGCTGGCGCCGGAGGGGGCGCTGCGGTGGACGCCGCCTTCGCCCATTTCCCCGTGGACCGGAATTTTCCAGGCGACCAAGTTCGGCAACGTGTGCCCGCAGGTGGACCCGCAGGACAAGACCAAGACTATCGGCGACGAAGATTGCCTGTTCCTCAATGTGTACGCGCCGCTCGGCAAAAAAACTTTGAAGCCCAGCGGGCGCGCGGTGATGGTCTGGATTCACGGCGGCGGACTGAACAAGGGCGCCGGCGAGCGACTTCGATCCCACGCCGCTGGTCGAGGGCGGCGACGTGATCGTGGTGACGCTCAATTATCGCCTGGGGATGCTGGGGTTTCTAGCGCAGCAGGCGCTGGACGCCGAAGGGCACGACGCCGGGAATTACGGCTTCATGGATCAGCAGCTTGCGCTGCACTGGGTGAACGACAACATCGCGGCGTTTGGCGGCGATCCGAGCCGCATCACAATTTTTGGCGAATCGGCGGGAGGGCTCAGCATTTACAGCCAGGTCGCTTCGCTGCAGGCGGCCGGGCTGTTTGAGCGCGCCATCGCGCAGAGCGGAGCCTACGCGGGGTTCTCGCCCGACTATCGCGACAATATTATTCCCATTGCGACGGCTGAATCGGCGGGCAATGCGTTCGTGCCTTCGGGCGCTGCCATGACTACCGCCGCGGGATGCCCGGACCAGACCACCGCGACGTGCTTGCGCGCGCTGGGCGCTCCGGCGCTGGTCCTGACGCAGGTCAACAATAAATTTCCGACGTTGCCCGTGATCGATGGAACGCTACTGACGCAGACGCCGGGCGACGCATTCAATAGCGGCAGCTTTAACCGCGTGCCGGTGATTACCGGGAACAATCACGACGAATACCGGTATTTCGTGGCGACCGACTACCCGCAGCCGGTGGGCAACGGGCAATACGCGACTCTATTCGGCAACGTGTTCGGGTCGACCATTGCGTCGAGCGTCGAGGCGGAGTACCCGCTGTCGACGCCCACGCCCCCAACCAACCAGACCGAACTTCAGTTGTCCGCCGCCGGGACTGACGGCATCTTTGTGTGCCCGGCGCGGCGCGCAGAGCGGGGCCTGGCGCAATTCGTAAACGTGTGGGCGTACGAGTTCAACGACGAGTTCGCGCCCCACCCGGCCACGCCCGTGCTGGACTTTCCGTGGGGCGCCTACCATAGCGCGGACGTGCAGTTCGTGCTCAACCGCATTGGGCCGCCGGCTCCTGCGTTCACCGGCGATGAGAAAACGCTTTCGGCGGCCATGATTAGCTACTGGACGCACTTCGCGAAGAGAGGGCAATCCCAATTCGATGAGCACGCCGCACTGGGATCGGTACAATTCCAAGATCGATGAGCGGCAGTCGTTCTTTCCGCCGATGCCATTGGTGGAGACGGGGGCGGATTTTGACACGGCGCATTTGTGTTCGGCGTATTGGGATAAGTTCTGAAGAAGTAGGAGAGCGAAATGCAGATTTTGCTCCCGTTTTTGCAATAGGGTTTATGGGCAACGGCAACCAAGTAAAGTCAAAACCCCGACCCTTTGAAGACCGCAAAAGGTCGGCCACCCGGAAATCCAAACCCAAAGGCTGCGCCACCCGCCAGTAGTCCTGACTTAGTCAACGCCGCTCTCGCGGGGCTACAATAACAATAAGATGATACGCGATATTAGTTTTGCAGCTTCTCTTGGCCTAACTTTCGCAGATTTGCAGCTGGATGCTGTATGCGCGGGCATCCATCTGTCACTTTCCTTTGCCTGTGGGGGCTGGCAATGCTTAGCTATCATCAGGACGTCAAGCATCCTGGTTGGGGATTCGGTACACTTTCGCAGATCCTCGCAGTAGTCTCCTTAATCGCTCTAGTGGGGTTTGGGTTCACTCACAGGTCATGGCCCAATTTCTTAATTGTCCCGGCTCTCGTTTGGTTGCAAATCGAGCTCACGAAACGCTGGACAGCCCGGCCAGGCGCGTGGTGGTGATCGCCACCGACTTCGTTGTCACCACTTACGTGCGATTTCTAGCTGAAGTGCTTTTCTTTTCGATGTAAAAATCGTTGTCCCATGCTTTTTCGTTCTTCTTCCTAAAATGAAGCTTGTGCTTTCTTTGGTTCGCATCAATTATCCAAATACTTATTTTTATCTTTCGGTCTTCCATTTCGCGCTGACTTATCTGAAAAACTTTAAAATGTAAGCCACCCTTGGTACCCGATCTCCTGTTCCAGAGGAACACCCTTAATCTTGTTCATAGAGCGGGAATTGCGGTGATGACTCTTACCTCGTCCGTTTAAGGTCATATTGATAGTCTATCTCTAAATGTTTGAACTTAAAAAGCTTTCTGTTCCATCTCGGTCCTGAAGCGATTTCAACCTTGAGACGGTCGAGCGTCGCCCGCGTTTCAGAATCATTGACCATTTGGACTTCAACAAACCAATCCCAATCAAATTTGGTCCCACCCCGACTTCTTCTTCTCCGTATCAAATACCATCTGCATGGTGGCTGAATGTAAATCTGGAATAGCTCTAAGATTTGTATTTCTAGCCATAATATGTGGCTCTTTTAAGCGGTTTTCGGCCTCAAGACTGAGCAGACCGATAACCATAAAAAACAGGTATGGGAAAGGGGTATGAAAAAATTGAGCAAACCGAGGATTAGCTAACATAAAAGCCTTCAGCCAATCCCATCTTCCGAGCCAGTCAATGATCCAAACAAAGGAACTAAAGGATAGCAGCACTAGACAGGTATACCCAAAAAACCGCAGCGTCCCACGCATCCATTCACTCCTTTGAGAATCTACGAATTATATATTGTTTTTTGCTCGCGTCTAAGGTGAGAGGGACTCATTTATCTAATTCTCTGAATTAGGACGGTCCCCCTAGCTGCTTCAGAGGACTTGTTGCGGCAGCCGATATACAATGCCCACCTGATTCGGAGATCCAAACGGAAATCCTCGTTCAAAGGAGCCCAACCATGAAACGGTGCGCGGCTTTAGTTTTTGCGATCGTATTTCTCATATGCGCGCGGGCGGGCGCGCAGAGTGGCGGGAAAGTTTATGAACTGAAATCGTCGCCGGCCACCGTGCATCGCGGGTTTTATGACGCGACGCTGAAGCCGGTGCTGACGATCGATTCCGGGGATCGCGTGAAGGTGTGGACCACCACGGGGAATCCGAAATATTTTGAAAATCTGGGCGTGCCGAAGGAAAAGATTCCCGCCGAATTGTATGCCGCGTTCGACGGCGTGCAGGACAGCGAGCGGGGGGATCACACGCTGATCGGGCCGATGTATGTGAATGGCGCGGAGCCGGGCGATACGCTCGAGATTCGGATCCTATCGGTGGATGTGTGGCTGCCGATCGCGGCGCAGAGTTTCCGGCCGCATCGCGGCGTGCTGCCGGAGGATTTTCCTTATGCGAAAGACAAAGTGCTGTGGATCGATTTGACCAAGAAGACGGTGGAACTCGATCCCGGCGTGGTGGTGCCGGTGAAGCCGTTCTGGGGGGACATTGGAGTGGCGCCGCCGCGCGAGATGGGGCGGATTATTGCCGGGCCGCCGAACGTGAACGGCGGGAACATGGATAACCACGATCTGGGCGCGGGCAGCACGCTGTACCTGCCGGTGCATGTGCCGGGCGCGTTGCTGTCACTCAGCGACGGGCACGCGCTGCAGGGGGACGGGGAAGTTTGCCTGTCCGCGGTGGAAACTTCGTTGAAGGGCGAAATCCAGGTGATCGTGCACAAGGGCAAGCGAATCGGCTGGCCGCGGGCGGAAACGCCGACGCACTATATGACCATGGGCTTCGATGAAGACCTGAACCAGGCCGCCAAAATCGCCACGCGCGAGATGCTGAATTTCATTGTCGAGGAAAAAGGCCTTTCGCGCGAGGACGCTTACATGCTGCTGAGCGCCACGATGGATCTGGTGGTGACGCAGGCCGTGGACGGAACGAAGGGAATCCACGCGCTGGTGCCGAAGGCGATCTTTCAGAAGTAGATAGGTTGATGTTTGTCGTTGCAGTTCGGGTGCCCCAGTCTTCGGTTTTTGAAGGCTGGGGGTTTTGACTTGATGGCTGTGGACCGGATCAATGAGCGTGATTAACGCGAACTAGAATCAAAAGCCCCGCCCTTGAAAAGCTTCAAGGACGGGCACCCGAACTTCATAACCCTTACTACTTCCGGAACACCCGGTCATCCCTGCGTCCCTTACTCCTGCTTATCCAGAATCTGAATGATCGTGCCGACTCTCTCGGGCGGGTAGAGGCGCTGCGTGGTGTAGTTGAGCGTCTTTCCGTCCTTGGAGACCTGCCAGATGAATGTCGTCGCTGTTTTGTCGTTTTTCTTGCCGATGCCGTCGACGCGGTATTGGTCCACGCGCTTGAGCGACAAACGGTCGACGTACGGGTCGCCGCTGATCGGATAATCCTTGCCGTCAAACATGACGGTGAATTCTCCGGTGCTCGCTTTTCCCTGCGCGTCCACGCGATCCTGGACCACTTTCACGCCGCCGGGGACGGGGATGTGTTTGCGGATAATACTTTGCGGAACCGGAGTTCCCAGTTGCGATTTGGGAATGTTGAGCTTCCAGGTTCCCATCATCGGGTCATCCGCAGCCAAAAGACTTAAGGGAATGCTCAGTACCGCTAAGGCGAGGACGATGGTTCTGATTTTTGCGGACAATTCGGTCTCCTTGTGACGGCTGCGGAAATTTTAATTTGCCGAAATTTTCCAATCCATATCTCCAGCTTCCGCATCGTACGCTTCCGCTGTCCGGTGTACAACGATTTTGGCGTTGCGATCGGCGGAGGTCACGACTCCGCTACTCGGAGACATTGCGAAGCGCGTCCAGGCTTTCCTGCGCTCTTGCATGCACCAGGCCGCAGATGCGCCGGTCTCCCGCCCGGCAATGCAACTTGGAATTGTCGACGATCACGAGCAATTCGTTTTCGTCCAGAGTGGCATCGATGTGGCGCAGAACGAATCGCTCAAATGTTTTGTCGGCAGCGGCGAGACGGCTCAGCTTTTCGAGATGCGCCCACTGCGTGGAAAACAGTTGTGCCACTTCCTCGCTGAATTCCTCCCCGATGGCCCCGTCATCGCACGCGCCGAATTGTTTGAATTGGCGATAAAGACTGTCCCAGTCTACCGGCCGATGTTGCGCGAGCGACTGCTTGTTCAGCTTGCCGCAATTTCCTTGGGGGCTGGCCCCGGCTGGCATCGCCGCAAAAACGCAGATGGTTAGCGCCACCGGCAGCGCGATGGGAAGGAACCGCATGGGTGGGAGTATACGGCAGATCCCCGGCTCAAAAAATTAGCAGGCGGAGCGGTAAAGGTATAGAATCCGCCTCAATTGGGTTGTGCGGTTGGATGTGCAACGGAAGTCTGGCAGTGCCCCCGAGTGATCCGAAATACCAGGCAAACGAATGGGAGGAATGGCCATGAAGAAGGCACAGAGTCTCGGCATTTTGGGGCGTGTCGTCCTGGGGCTGCTTGCGGTGGCGCTGGTCATGTCGTTTACGCCGTCGGCGCTGCGCGCGGAAGTCACGCGCGTCGAAATCACCAGCAAGCAGGACGTGCTCGGCGGAAAATCGTTTGGCGCGGCCGGCGCGTACGAAAAACTCACCGGCAAAGTCTACTTCGCGGTCGATCCCAATAATCCGCACAACAAAATCATCGCCGATCTCGACAAGGCGCCGAAAAACGCGCAGGGCAAGGTGGAATTCTCGGCGGACATTTTCATCGTGCGGCCGAAGGATGCCTCGAAGGGCAACGGCGCACTGATCTTCGATATTCCCAATCGCGGCAATAAAGGCGCGCTGAGCGCCTTCAATCGCGCCAAAGGTTCGGCCGATCCCACCACGGAAGAAGAATTCGGCGACGGCCTGCTCATGCGCCAGGGATACACGGTGGTGGCCATCGGCTGGGAATTCGATATCCCCAAAAAGCCGGGCCTGGTCCTGCTGACCGCTCCGGTGGCCACCGACAACGGCAAGCCCATCACCGGCTGGCTTCCCACCGAGCCGTGGTTCATCCCCAATAAGCAGGCGGATTCCTACAATTATGCTTCCGCGGATTTCACGCCGTCCTATCCGCCTCTGGACCCGAAAAATCCGGAGTATCGCCTGACCGAGCGGCCCGGCATCGTCACTTTTCCGCGGCTGATTCCGCGTGAAGATTGGCAGTTTGGGAAAATGGAGAATGGCCAACTGGTTCCCGACGTCAACTGGGTAACGATGAAGGGCGGCTTCAAGCCCGGCAAGGTCTACCAACTGGCTTATGAAACGAGCAATCCGCCGGTGGCCGGCGTGGGCTTTGCCGCCGTCAGGGACTTGGCCTCCTCCATCAAATACAGCACGGATGCGATCGTCCACGGAAACTACATCTACACGTTCGGCTCGTCTCAAGTGGGCCGTTGGCAGCGCCAGATGATTTATGAAGGCTTCACGATTGACGAGCAGGGCCGCAAAGCAATCGACGCCCTGTTCATCCAGACTGGCGGCACCGGACTCGGCAGCTTCAACGAGCGCTGGGCGCAGCCGGACGAGCTTGGGTCGTACACGCAAACCAAATTCCCGATTCGTTACGAAATGACGACCGATCCGATCACCGGCAAACGCGACGGCCTCGGCGCGCGCATTCCCGCGGGCCTCGAACCCAAAATTATGCTAGTGGACACCGAATCCGAATACTACGATCGCGGCCGCGTCGACTCCTTGCGGCATACTTCCATGGATGGCGGCACCGATCTTGCCCGATCCGCCGAATATGCGCATTTTCCTTCTCGCCGGAGCGAGGCACGGCTCCGGCTCATGGCCTCCGGCGCAGGCGCCTTCGCAGCAGCTCCAGGTCGATCCGCTGGAATACCGCTTTGCGCAGCGCGCCTTGCTGGCGGATCTCGACGCTTGGGTGAAAAAAGGCGTCGCGCCTCCGCCCAGCCTGCATCCCACCGTGGAAGATCACACCGCGGTGCCGCAAACCGAGCTCCGGTTTCCCAACGTCCCCGGCGTGCAGTGGCCGACCCACGTGCCCGGCGGATTCCGCAACGATCTGCCTGCCGCGCCCACTTCGGTGCTGCCTTTCCTGCTGCCGCAAGTGGATAAGGACGGCAACATCACCAGCGGCTTGCGCCTGCCCGAGCAAAGCGTGCCGCTGGGCACCTATGGCGGTTGGGCTTTTCGCAGCGAAAGCTACGGCCAGATGGATACGCTCGTCTCCATGGCCGGATCCTACATTCCGTTTGCGAAGACGAAAGCCGACCGGGAAAAGGCCGGCGATCCGCGCTTGTCCGTCGAGGAACGCTACGCGAGCCGCGCCGAATACGTGAAGCGCGTCGAGGACGCCGCGAACACGCTGGCGCAGCAACGTTACCTGCTGGCGGAAGATGTTCCGACCATCGTCAAGGCCGCCGGGGAGCATTGGGACTGGACGTTTAACAATACGGTGAATAAGGCGAGCCGGTAGGCGGGTCTGCGAAAATCCGGAGCGGGAGCAATTCACCAGATGTTTCCGCTCCGTCATATTTCTAGGTTGATATTTTTCGCCCTCTGAATGTCCGAGCTTCAGATCGGACATTCAGACTCGGTTTGAATTGGCTTCAGCCCCTGAGGCTTCAACGGAGTGTCGCATTGGCCTCCGTACCACGGATTCCCGCATTTCGATTCCCTTTCAGGGTTTATTCGAGGAAAATTAAGATTGAATGATCGCCAAGCTCGGTCATTTTGCGGTGGATGAACAGGCCGCCGAAATTGCAATGCTTCTTCGGCGACGTGTTGGTCTTACAACAGCTGTGGCAAATCCAGAGGCGCATAAGTGTATTTAATCAGGGTCCGAAGTTGGCAAGGGATCTGGAGAGGTCATTCTTTCCGGCCGCACAAGCTCATCAAATTCGTTTTCCGTCAGGTAACCGAGCTTGAGCGCTGCTTCCCGCAGGCTCAAGCCCTCGTGGTAGGCCTTATGAGCGATCTCGGCGGCTTTGTCATACCCTATTTGTGGACTGAGCGCCGTGACGAGCATGAGTGAATTCTTCACATTTTCTTCGATTCGTCCTGAATCCACGTCCAATCCAACCACACAATAATCCGCAAAAGAACGGCAGGCATCGGCTAGCAAGCGCACGGAATGAAGAAAGTTGTGGATGATGACAGGCTTGAAGACATTCAGCTCAAAATTGCCCTGCGAGCCCGCGAAACCTATTGCGGCATCGTTTCCATATACCTGCACAGCCACCATCGTCACCGCTTCGGCTTGTGTGGGATTCACTTTGCCCGGCATGATTGAGGAGCCGGGTTCGTTTTCCGGAAGCCGCAACTCGCCCAGACCCGCGCGGGGGCCGGAGGAGTGAGCGGCCAGCGAATATCGTTGGCGACCTTCATCAGCGAGGCAGCGAGCGTTTTGAGAGCCCCGCTGGCGAAGACGATTTCGTCATGTGCTGAAAGTGCGGCGAACTTATTCGGATGTGATTTGAAAGGGAGTCCCGTTAATTCCGATATCTTCCTGGCAATGCGATCCGCGAATTCGGGATGTGCATTCAGGCCAGTTCCGCACCCCGGTGCCCCCCATGGCAAGCTCATAAAGTCCCGGCAGGACCAAATTTATGCGGTCGACATCGCGGTTGAGCAGGCTTGCCCAACCTGACATTTCCTGCCCGAGCGTGATTGGTGTGGCGTCCATCAAGTGGGTGCGTCCAATTTTGACAACGCCGGCAAATATCCGCGCCTTCGAGTCGATTGCAGCGCGTAATCGCTCGACTGCCGGAATAAGAGCCTGCACCACGCGGGACGCTGCGGCGATGTGCATCGCCGAGGAAAACGAGTCATTCGAAGATTGTGACATATTGACATCGTCATTCGGATGAATGGGCCTCTTGCTTCCCAGAACGCCGCCAGCGATCTCGCATGCCCGGTTCGAGATCACTTCATTCACATTCATATTGGTTTGAGTGCCGCTACCGGTCTGCCACACGTGCAGCGGGAAATGGTCGTTGAGTTTGCCGGAGATCACTTCGTCGGCCGCCTGGGCAATCAGGGCTGCCTTTTCAGAGGAAAGCTTGCCGAGGTCTTGGTTTACGAGCGCCGCGGCTTTCTTCAGGATTCCGAAGGCGCGGATCAATTCATGCGGCATCGTGTCACAGCCGATATCGAAATGGATTAGCGAGCGCGCCGTCTGCGCACCGTAATATCGATCAGCCGGAACCTCGATGCTCCCCATACTGTCGGATTCAGTGCGAGTCGGGCCGTTCGCCTCTCGCCCATGGGGTGTCGCCTCCAATTT
>CAVZXL010000004.1:0-512968 GCA_963779275.1 Terriglobia bacterium | reverse complement strand
GAATTCCCGATGGCGACGCACGCGTTGCGCACTAGGCCGCGCCACTTCGTTCGCTTGACGGGGCTGTTGCGAAACATTTCCCGGAAATCCTGCTCGCCCAGTGATATCAGCCATTCCAGCTCAGGCGAAAATAGCGATTTTTCCTGCGGCCGGCGCGGCTGGAAATTCGCCAGCGGCGTTTCGGGCGCGCGGCGGTTCCACGGGCAAACGTCCTGGCAGATGTCGCACCCGAATACGTGCCGTCCCATCGGCTCACGCAATTCGACGGGAATCGCGCCGCGCAATTCAATCGTCAGGTAGGAAATGCAGCGCCGCGCGTCGAGCACGTATGGTTCGACGATGGCGCCCGTCGGGCACGCGTCGATGCACAGGCTGCAGTTGCCGCACAAATCCGGAGCGGGCGATTCCCCAGGGCCCAGCGAAGGCGGCAAATCAAGTGTGGTTATGATGACGCCGAGAAACCGCCACGAGCCTGAATCTTCATGGATCAAACACGTGTTTTTCGCAAGCCACCCGAGGCCCGCGTATTTCGCGGCGACGCGCTCGACGATTGGCCCGGTGTCCACGTACGCGCGCGCTTCAAATGGCTCGGAGAACTCTTCGCGCAGATTGCGGATCAGCGCGTCGAGTTTTTCGCCGAGCACGTTGTGGTAGTCATCGCCCCAGGCGTATCGCGAAATCCAACCATGTGGACCGGATGTTTCGCCGCGCGGATCGGGAAGTTCGGTGGATTTTGGAAACGCCGTGTTGTAATTAAGCGCGCAGACGATCACGCTGCGCGCGCCCGGCAGCGCAAGTTCGGGCGATCGCCGCCGCGGGTCCGCAAGATAACGCATTTCGCCCGCGTGCCCGCGCCCCAGCCACTCCTCCAAGTGCGCAAGTTCCGGAAAGTCGCCGGCCGGAGCCACGCCGCAAAGATCGAAGCCCGCCGCGTGCGCGAGTCCCACCGTCCGGGCCGTGCTTCGTGCGCCGCTCATGTTTTCATTCTGCCGCACGCGCGCATCGATTGCGAGTTCAGTGAAGCTCGTGCAACGCCCGCCTGCAGTCGGGCGCTACAGCAACCGCCGCGAGCATTGCCCGGGGACACAATTTCCCCATTCGCCGCGTAGCGCTGGTTCCATTCGCGTTCCGCTGATACAATACCCGGCCAGTGAGCGATTGGCGACAAATTCAGGCCCGCATCCGCAAGGCACGAACCAGCGCGGATCCTCCAGGTCAACTGGCTGCGTTGTACGAACGCACGCGCGACGCCATGGTCGCGTTTGAACTGGCACAAATCCATGAAAAGGCCGGCGGGATTTCCGAAGCCGTGCGCTGGTTCACGGCCGCCGCCGAGCGGTTCCGCCGCGCTCAATGGAAACAAAAAGCCGAGGAAGCCCTCACCCGTTTGGGTGCGCCCATTCCGGCCGCTCTTCCCGCTACGACAGCCGCGATTTCCGAAAGTGAATCGCCAGCTGACCCTGCGGCTCAGATGGAGCCCATCATCGCGGAATTTTCTGGAGACCAAGTGACTGAAGAAGGCGACGAAATGGACGGCGGCCAGCAGGAATCCGTGTTCGAGCAGCCCGCAACGACCGTTGCGGCTGCCGCATCCCCGCAAGGCGCGCCAGGCGATCCCGCACGCCGCCGCAAGCGCCGCGGGCGCCGAGGCGGCCGCGGCCGCAACAAAGGCGCGCGCATGGGCGCCGCCAACGCAGCGACGCCTGCACCGCTAGCGCAACCCGTTCTGCCCTCCGCGTTTGACCGCGCCGACCCGCGCACGTTTCCGGCCGCGCGCGCCCAAGCGCCCGAGGAATTTTCGCGGCCGCGCGCACAAGAATCCGAATCGCTCCGCGCCGCCGAGTCCGCCGTTCCTGCTTCCGCATTTCAAGTGCGCGCGCGTTCCGGCGACCCGGCACTCTCTTCGCGCATGGTGCAATTGGAATCGCAATTGCGCCGCATGCTCGCCTGCGCCGTGCATTCGGTCGATCTGGCCGACGAAGCTCCCGCCGGCCCCGGTGTTTTCCTGATCACCGATACCGACCAGACCACCTATTACTACGTGGAAGCCTGCCAAACGCTGCGCGTGGGCATTGGCAATCTGCTCCGCAGCGGGCGCGGCAGCCGCGAAGGCGCCGACCTGAAAGGCAAGCTTGCCGATCACCTGGGCATCAACGAAGCCCGCGTCGGAAAATACTTGAAGGATCACTGCGTGGTCCGCTGGCTGCAACTCGACGATGGCGCTCCGCTGCTTGCGCATTTCGCCGTCGCCGTGCTTCGCCCTATCGCGAACGAATAACGCCGGCCACGGCCCCTCGTACGTTGTCATTCCGATCCCTCTCCTGCGGGTGAGGAATCTCTCTTCGGTTTAAATTCAAAGAAAGAGAGATTCCTCGGCAAAAAGCGCACCTCGGAATGACTCGTTCTTGCTTCTTCCTGAATTGTCGCGCCTCATGGACAACTGCCACCCTGCATGTCTACACTGCGCCTAGCTGCAGCACGAAGGAAACCTCCGGAGGCGATTTTTTGCGCACGCAAATCGGAATCGTGGGAGCGGGCCCGGCGGGACTCCTGCTCTCCCATCTTCTCCACCTGCAGGGCATCGAGTCCGTCGTCATCGAGCGCCACAGCCGCAAATATATCGAAGAGCGCGTGCGCGCGGGAGTGCTCGAACAGGGCACCGTCGATCTGCTCATCGCCTCGGGCCTCGGCGCGCGCCTCGAGCGCGAAGCGTTGATCCATCACGGCATCGAGATTCGATTTAACCGCCGCGGCAATCGCATCGATCTGTACGAACTCACCGGCGGCAAAGCCATCACGGTCTACGCCCAGCATGAAGTGATCAAGGACCTGGTCGCGGCGCGGCTCGAAGCCGGCGGCCAGATTATTTTCGAGGCGAGCGACGTCACCGTGCACGGATTCGATGGCGGCAAACCGTCGATTCGCTTTCGCGCGGCGGGCCGCGACGAGGAACTTCACTGCGACTTCATCGCCGGCTGCGACGGTTTTCACGGCGTCTGCCGTCCCAGCATCCCCACGGGCGTGCTCACCGAATACGACCACGAGTATCCCTTCGGCTGGCTGGGCATCCTCGCGCATGCGCCCCCGTCCTCACACGAATTGATCTACTGCCACAGCGAGCGCGGCTTCGCCCTCTTCAGCATGCGCACTCCAGAGATCAGCCGCCTCTACATCCAGGTCCCAAACGAAGCCGACATCAACGACTGGCCCGACGCCCGCATCTGGAGCGAACTCCACGCGCGCGCCGCAATCGATGGAGATTGGAAACTCACCGAGGGCGAAATCTTTCAAAAAAATATCGCGGGATTGCGAAGTTATGTCTGCGAGCCGATGCAGTTCGGGAAACTGTTCCTGGCCGGAGACGCCGCGCACATTGTCCCCGCCACAGGCGCGAAAGGACTCAACCTCGCCGTCGCCGATGTCCGCGTCCTGTCACAGGGTTTTGGGGAATTTTACGCGACGGGAAAAACCAGCCTGCTGGAAAAATATTCCGAGACTTGCCTGCGCCGCGTCTGGAAAGCCCAGCGCTTCTCTTGGTGGATGACCACCACGCTCCACTGCTTCGACGCGCACAGTCCGTTCGACCGCCGCCGCCAACTCGCCGATCTCGATTACCTGGCCGGCTCGCGCGCGGCCATGATGTCGCTAGCGGAAAATTACGTAGGATTGCCTTGGGAGTGAGTTACCTCGATATCTGTTTGTTTTTCTGTTCCCTTGCAGTTGCATTGACGGGAGGGAAGATCGTTATGATTGTTTCAAGGTATGGAAGGTCGTAAACAACTTTTTCGTTCAGCCCATCCGGGGCCTGCGAATCTATTCCTGATTTTTCTTTGGATGCTTCATGAATTCTTGAATGCAGCCTGCGGTTCTTTTACTGCTTTCCAGCCATCGCACTTTCCACTCCGTAATTCGTTCCACTTTTTCCGGAATGTAGTGTCCGGGATTAGGTTCGTCAATCCATTCCAATTGTCGAACAAGGACGATAGGCTCTTCTGCGCCGGCGCTCGATTTGGAGAACTCTTCAGCCTTTTCGTACTGTGCAAATGCTTCAAAATAATCGGAGTCGCCGTTCCGTCTGGTTGCGCCTTTGTCTGGGTTAAGCCAAACGCGGTATTCCAGAACCTCATCATAGAAATAACCGCCCCCGGAGGCTGGATCGGGCGAAAAGGAGCCAACAAGATTTGGATCCACGGCCATTGGATAGATGCTTGATCCGGACACGTCACGGTCGGCATAAACCATTACGAAATGTGAAGAATCTCGCTGTTCAGCAAGGTAGAAAATGGATGCAGCCAGCATAGCCAGCCAAATCCAGTATTTCATTCTGTAGGCGCGCTTCACAAAAATGAAAAAACGACTCTCCCAATTCCTTAAAGTCGCTCAGATGCCTTTGTGATTGTCCAATCCGTCGGGAGGCATATCTTCCCTCAGAGTTAGCTGCTCAAGTGATTTTATTCTAGGTAAGCACAATCTATATGTCTGGAAAAGGTGACCAAAACCAATTCCTGCTAGCTGCGAAAGATTTTTCAACTCAGCGGCCGCCCGCCATCTACCGGAATAATCCCGCCCGTCGTGAACGTCAGATGTTTGATCGCCGCGATCACCGACGCCGCCACTTCGTCCGGCGCGGCCAGCCGCTTCAGCGGCGTGCGCGCCACCTGTTCCTCCAGCCATTTCTTGTCCATCGACCGGATGAAATCGTTATCCACCACGCCCGGCGAAATCGAAATTACGCGAATGCGCGGCGCGAGCGCCCGAGCGAGCGACTTGGTCATGTTGTCCACCGCCGCCTTCGACGCGCAATACATCACGTTGCTCCCCATCGCTGTTACCGCGGCGATCGACGATATGTTGATGATCACGGCGCCGCCGGACTGCTTGCTCTTATCCAGCAGCGGGCGCATGGCGCGCACCGTGGCAAACGGCCCGCGCACGTTGGTTGAAAGAATATTTTCGATCAATTCATCGTCGAGTGAGTCCAGATCACCGTGCGGCACGAATCGCGTCACGCCTGCGCAATTCACCAGCACATCGCAAACGCCGTAGCGTTTGGCAATTTCCGTGGCCATCGCCGCAAGCGCCGCGCTGTCCGTCACCGGCGCCGCAATCGCGGCATGTCCCTCTCTCGGCAAACTCGCGGCCAGCTTTTTCGCCTTCTCCCCGGAACGGTTGTAGCCCACCACCACGCGCATGCCCTCGCGCGCCAGCGCCCCGCAGATGATTGTGCCCATGCTTCCCGCACCGCCCGTGACCACGGCCACGGGGCGTTCACTGGAAACCTGTTCCGAGTTTTTCTTCTTGCTCGATGCTCCCATGGACTAGGCCACCTTCTTCCCGTAACGCCGCACGCGCAGATCCGCCTGCTCTTTGTGCGCGGAAAAGCCTTCCAGCGCGCACAGCCGCGAACAATACGATCCCACCAGAGCCGACGCTTCATCGGTCAGCACGCGCTGGTATGTGCACGTTTTCAAGAACTTGCCGACCCACAGCCCTCCGGTATACCGCGCCGCTTTCATCGTCGGCAGCGTGTGGTTGGTGCCGATCACTTTGTCGCCATAGGCCACGTTGGTGCGGTGCCCCAGAAACAGCGCGCCGAAATTGGTCATGTGCTGCAGGAAATAATCGGGATCGCGCGTCAGCACCTGCACGTGCTCGGACGCGATGCGGTCGGCTTCGCTGACCATCTCGTCCAGCGTGTCGCACAAAATGATTTCGCCGCAATTCTTCCACGCCTGGCGCGCGATTTCCGCCGTGGGCAGCCACGAAAAAAGTTTTTCAATCGCCGCAGGCACATCCGCCGCGAGCTTCGCGGAATTGGTGAGCAGCACGGCGGGGCTGCCCGGCCCGTGCTCCGCCTGCCCGATCAGGTCCACCGCGGCCATTTCCGCGTCGCACGAATCGTCAGCAATAATAAGCGTCTCGGTAGGCCCCGCGAGCAAATCAATGCCCACGCGCCCGAACAGTTGCCGTTTCGCTTCGGCGACAAACGCGTTCCCTGGACCCACGAGCATGTCCACCGGCGCGATATTTTCCGTGCCCAGGGCCATGGCCGCGATCGCCTGCACGCCGCCGAACGCATAGATTTCGTCCGCGCCGCCAAAATGCATTGCCGCGACAATCGCCGGATGCGGCTTGCCTCCGAACGGAGGCGCGCTCGCCACGATGCGCTTCACGCCCGCGGCCTTGGCCGTTACCACGCTCATGTGCGCCGAGGCCACCATCGGATACCGCCCTCCCGGCACATAGCAGCCGACGCTGTTCACGGGAATATTTTTGTGCCCCAGCACCACGCCGGGAATCGTCTCCACTTCCACGTCGCGCAGCGCCGCGCGCTGCGCCAGCGCGAAATTCCGGATCTGCGTTTGCGCGAATTTGATGTCTTCGATCGTTCCTGGCGATAGCGATCGCACGCATTCTGCAATGTCGCTTTCGGACAGCCGAAACGACGCCGGCGACCACTTGTCGAATTTTTCCGAATACTCGCGCACGGCCGTTTCTCCGCGGGCCGAAATATCCGCAAGGATCGCCTCCACGGTGGTGCGCACCTGCGCGCTGTTTTCGGCCTTCGCCTCGGCCGTCTGGCCGGACTTCAGATGACGGATCATGAAGCGCTCCCCCAATTGAAAAAATGATTTTCCCAGTATACGACGAACTCGCGCGTATTCCATCCTCTGGCCACGAGCGGCATCCTGCGCCAGCCGGAATTTTTCTTGGGGAAGGTTGCTGGAGCTAACCCGGAAACGCGAACCCGTCAAATCCGGGCCTTCACCGCTCAATCGTAGGGGCATCCGCCGCGGCGGACCGTTCCCCTACTTCCACGATCTTGTGGCTGCCCGCAAGCCTTGCACGCAGCCGCCGGTGGGCGACGAATGTCCATGAATTTGTCTTGGACAGGTGCGGCCGCCGCGGTGGGAATTTCCTCTTTCCCTGGCGGCCTTCCTCGATCAGTTTGGCGTGTTCATGGCCAGAGCTTGCAGCTCGGCATGAGAAGTTTCGACAGGCCTGTCAATCAGCGTGGAATCGAACTCCGCCGATTGCGTTGCAAAAGTAGAGACAGGGTATAGAAAAACCTTCGTCAACCCTTGCCCCACATAGTCGAGTCGCCCTGCGGCCGCTTCCGAGAGATCGATGAGCCGGTTGAGGCGGTGATTGGGGCCTCGATCGGTAATGGTCACGATGACCGTTCGACCGTTGCTTACGTTCACGACACGTACGGAAGTGCCCAGCGGGAAGAACCAGCTGGCGGCCGTCAATTTGCGGCGGTCGAAAGGCTTGCCGTTGGCCATTTTTCGGCCTTGGTGTTGTTCGCCGTACCAGGATGCCGTCCCTACATAGTGAATCTTGCTACCATTAGCCCTGTTTTGCGTCTTCGCCCCTTGGGTTGCAGCTGACGTTGGGGAAGTCCAGAGCAGGCTCGCTACGACAGCGATACCAAAGATTCGTAGTTTAGTCTGCATGAGTGTTTCTCCTTTGCGTCGGTCCGAGTAGTTGCCCCCCCGGGCTCTTGCGTTTTCCCTAGCCACCTCCTTTCTTTTCAGCCACTTGCGCGATGAGCTTTGAGTCCTAATTCCTTGCCTGCTTAGTTCCAGCCGTCTGGCTCAGGCACTGGCCTGACCTACCGGAGCGTCGACCTTGTCAATTGAAACTGAACCATTTACATCCTTCTGATGTTCCGCCAAGATCACCGCTTCGGAGTCGCAGGTCGCGCACCGGCCGTGCCGGTCGATTTGCACCTTGTTTCGGCAGTCCATACAAAACCAGCGATTCATGAGTTCGTGCCTCCCTATGAAATTTAGTGTATGAAAGCATTCTGCTCGGGAGGCCCGCCGGAAGCGATAGGCGGTTAGCGCCAATTTTTGGGTACAAGAGTACTGGGATAATTTCTACCCAACCGAAGGACAGGTCTACACGCGCCACAGATTCGACCGCGCGGGTATGCTCTTCATAACATGCACATTTGTAATAAGTTATTCCATTCTAGTGGTATTCCAAGCGACTTAAAGGCACCGGCGGTAAGGCCGGGATTGGGGGCCGGACTCAATCAGGGTGCAGCGGTCACTCAATTAGAGGACACGGGGGGCGAGAAGACAAAGGCGATCACCACGATCGAGGCAATCGGCTCGCCGTGGAAGGTCGCGGCCCGGAATTGCCACTTCTTCGCAGCCTCCAAAGAGAAGTGATTAAAGGGGTTATAGGAGCGGACGGCTTTCACGTCAGCTACCTTCCCATTGGCATCCACCTGAACCTGGACGACAACGGCTCCAACGGTTGCGGCATCTATGGGATATGCAGGGTACTCGACGCCGACAATCCCAGGCGGCGTGTACGCCGAATCGGCTTCTGGCGGGACATCATCCGGCTGGTGCAGTGGGACAAAGATTGGGGGCGTCACCATAATTGCGTTGGGTCTGAACGCGAATGCAACCCTGAGAAGAGAATTCCGGGGGGATCCGTCCAACGAAGCGGGGCGATATTTCCAGGACTGGACGGAGGACGTCGCCACCGGTGTTAAGGACGCGATGTCCCTTTGGACCTCGGTCCGGGTGACTTCACCTTTGGAATTCAGTGACACGTCCACAACGACGATCCCATTCGCGATGCTGCCAACGGGAAATTGGACGTCGCCGGCAGTGGAAATTTCCGGTGGTTTGAAAGAAGACTGCGCCAGGGTCGAAATGGCACAAAAGATTATGAGGGAGGCGCGCGCGATGACTGAAGACAGTTTTTTCATTTCAATCCGCCGCTGTCAAATTCTAGCAGCTTGCGGAGAGATTCTCATCGGAAACATTCAGGGTACTGGAAAGATGGCCCAGAATCACCGCGCGAATGCGCAGGAATTTGCAGAAAATATGCGCAATCAAGGCGATGAAATGGAACCCACAAGTCCCATTGCGAGTGTCGCATAAGGGCAATCGCGCGAGGGGTTCCCATTGGGTGCGGCAAATCGCCGTTTAGCCCTGAATTCGACCCTTTGGGCGCAACACAGTGGACGATGGCGGGAGGTAACGGGCAAACTACACAGGTGGAAAGCTTTAGCTGGACCGCAAGGGGCCATTTTAGTTAGGCTATGCAGGATTCAGATTTCTCAGGATCAGGGGCCGTATTCATCGCTGAGGGCTCCCTCTTAGTATCGTGGTTTGAATTTATTTGAATCGTATTCTGGAGGTTTTTGAAATATGCCTCAAACATTGGGGACACGTGCATGGAAAGCGCTGGATTATGTGGTTTGCAAGACCGCGGGCGTGGCCTTTGACACGATCCATTTCTTCAACAAGCACAATCCAAACCCGAATTTCACGCCCAAGTGGTCCGAT
Source organism: Terriglobia bacterium (assembly GCA_963779275.1). GTDB lineage: Bacteria > Acidobacteriota > Terriglobia > Acidiferrales > UBA7541 > Palsa-360. Next base: position 503,654 of record CAVZXL010000004.1, on the reverse strand, counting down.
AAGCCGCTGCTGAAGTCGTGGGAAAAATCCAAGCCCACGCTCGGCTGGCCGCGGCAGACCGACTCGCTGTGCCCGGGCTGCGTGAAGGATGCGCGCGATGCCATCTTCGAAGGGAAGAAGGACTGGCGCGACCTGATGCACGAGAAAGTCGGAGAGATCAAGGCGCAGATTATCGAGCGTGACGGCCAGATCTGGATGGTCAAGGAGTGCCCGATTCACGGCCACTACGAAGACATGATGGCCGTCGACGCCAAATTCCTGAATTGGATCGAGCAGAATTTCCCGGGACGCGACATCCCGGCGCACAACGACGAAGACATGCACAAGCACGGCTCCAGCACCGTCCGCTATGGCCGCGGCTCCGTGCTCACCGTGGACCTGACCAACCGCTGCAACATGATGTGCGATCCGTGCTTCATGGACGCCAACCAGGTTGGTTACGTGCATGAACTTTCCTGGGAAGAGATCCAGGAAATTCTGGACAACGCGCTGAAGATCAAGCCTCGGCGGCAGATGTCCGTGCAGTTCTCGGGCGGCGAGCCGACCATGCACCCGCGGTTCTTCGACGCCATCCGCCACGCGCGCAAAATCGGCTACAACAGCGTGCAGGCCGCGACCAACGGCATCGAATTCGCCAAGAGCAAGGAATATTGCAAGCAGGCGTTCGAAGCTGGATTGCGCTACGTTTATCTGCAATTCGATGGGATCGGCAACGACGCCAACAGCCACCGCCAGGTGGGCAACCTGTTCGACGTGAAACTCCGGGCCATTGAAAACATCCACGCGGCGGGCATCGAAATCATTCTGGTCACCACCATCGTCAACAACCTGAACAACGACCAGGTGGGCGCCATCGTGAAATTCGCGATGGACAACCCCAAGAAAATCTCCTTCGTTGCGTTCCAACCCGTGTCATTTACAGGGAGGGACGAGGAAATCACTCCCGAGCGCCGCATGAAGCAGCGCTACACGCTTTCTCACCTGGCACAGGATGTCAGCGCGCAAGTGGGCAAGATCGAGCCGACCCGCGACTGGTTCCCGATCTCGCTGATCAGCACGTTCTCGGCATTCGCCGATCTTTCCCATGGCCCGGACGCGCCATGGGGCTCGGTGAGCTGCGGCTGCCACCCGAACTGCGGCGTGGGCACCGGCGTACTGATCAACAAAGAGACCAAGGAATGGGCGCCCGTTCCGGCTTTTCTGAATGTTCCGCAGCTGGTTGAGGACATCAAGAAGGTCACGGACGCGGCTCGCGGCAAGAATTTTTCCAACCTCACGTTTGGCCTCGCCATGCTCAAGAATTACAACCCGTATGGCGCGCCGGGCACGTTCCACCTGTGGACCTCTGGAAGAAGATGGACAAGTCCTGGGGCCTGACCAAGAACCAGCGCGAAAAATACGGCACAGCCGGACCGGAGCGCACCTACGAAGACGCCATGAAGCGCCGCAATACGGACCCGTGGAACTTCCTGATGATCGCCGGGATGTGGTTCCAGGATCTGTTCAACTATGACTTCCGCCGCACTGAAATGTGCATCATCCCGTATGCGACGCAGCAGGGCGAAATTTCCTTCTGCGCATACAACACGGGCATCGGCTGGCGCAAGATCATCGAGAACATGTACAAGAACGCAACGGTCGCGCAGTGGTACAAGGAACACGGCAAGCACGAGATTTACGCGAAGGGCAAGGCCGTGGGTCTCGACACATACGACCATTCTCTGGTGATCGATGCCGAGGACGCCGCACGCGTCCGCGCCGTCGACCACGAAGTGCCGAACACCGCCGCCGAAGAAAATCGGGCACGGCGCCGCGCTGAATTCATCAAGGAAGAGGCGCGCGTCCGCAAGATTTACGAGGAACTCGTGCTCAAGAAGGCGCCGCAGGAAGTGGTGCAGATCGGTTCGGTGACCGACATCAAGCGGGCCACCCCATCGGTTGCTCCCGTAACCATCAGCAACGCTACCGGAAACGGCAATGGCGCGTCGAAGCCCCAGGTTGCCGAGCCGGTTGCCGGCGACTAAGGCGTCCTTCGATTGCTAATTCTTCCAACTGCCTCCGGTTCGCCGGAGGCAGTTGCTTTTTGGAAATCGAATCCGGACAATGGATCCGGAAAGGAAGTGCGAAATGCCGATCTACGAATATGTTTGCAATGATTGCAATGCCCATTACGAATCCATCGTGATGTCGGCAAAGCAGAAGGTTGCGTGCCCTCATTGCGCGAGCGAGCGGCGCACTCTGCAGCTTTCGGTTTTCAGCGCGGGCAAGTCCGCGAACGATTCTTCCGCGGCGAGCGGGCCGTCGTCCTCCGGCGGGGGTTGCGGTTGCACGCCGCGGTCGTGCGGGTGCCATTAGTTTGGTTTTTGTTCAATGAACGTGCAAGGTCACAAGCTGGGACGCGGGTTTTAGTAGGACAGGCTTCAGCCTGTCTGGTTTGGTTTATCGCCCGCCCAAAAAGCAGACAGGGTGAAGCCTGTCCTACTTAAAACCTTGCGCTCTTCCCGCGTTGCGTGCACACTTCCTGCATTCATCAATCCTGGAAATGATGGTTTGAGGGGAATTCCTGAATGGACGCCGCCGCGGCAATTTCCGAATTGGTGATCGCCAACCGCGTTGTGGCCCACTTAAAGTTGGTGGATTCGTTCGGGCATGTTTCCGTGCGCAATCCGAACGATCCACAGCGATATTTCATGTCGCGTTCGCGCGCGCCGAGCCTGGTCACCAAAGACGACATTCTGGAATTCGACCTGGACAGCAATCCGGTGGATGCGCGCGGACTGCGGCCGTATGCCGAGCGATTCATTCATGGGTGCCTGTATCGTGCACGTCCGGACGTGATGGCTGTGTGCCACAATCACGCGCACGGGCTACTGCCGCTGGCGGTGACCAAGACGGCGATGCGGCCGGCGATCCACAGCGCGGCGGTGATCGGGCAGCAGGTTCCGGTGTGGGATATTCGTGACGAGTTTGGCGATACCGACATGCTGGTCAGGTCCAATGAAATGGGAAAGTCGCTCGCGCGCGCGGTGGGTGCGGGCAAGGCGGCGCTGATGCGCGGCCATGGTAGCGTCGTTGCCGCTCAGTCCATCCAGGATGTGGTTTTCGCAACGTATTATTTGCAGTTGAATGCGGAAGTACTGATCAAAGCGATGTTCATGGGCGGAGAGATTACATATTTGTCTCCTGGAGAAACCGAGCGTTCGGCCGAAGCGCACAGCCAGCCGTTTTCGCGCGGGCGCGCTTGGGAAGAATGGTGCGCGCTGGCTGGGGTTGCCGGCACGGACGTAAAGTGAAGCCTGGATTTTGTGCAGTTTGTTGAGTGTGTGAAGGCCGATGGAGGGAAAATGCCGGCATTAAATCGATGGTGGATGGCCGTGGCGGGAGTGTGCCTGCAGATGGCGCTCGGTGCGGCGTATGCGTGGAGCGTCTTTCGCATTCCGCTCTCCCATGAATTCGGCTGGACCATCACCCAAATCACCTGGGTATTCCTGATCAGCTGGTTTTTTTTGGGCTGCACCGCCACGGTTGGCGGCATGTGGATGAAGCGCGTGGGCCCGAAAGTCGTGGCCATGACGGCGGGCCTGTTCTGGGGTGGCGGGGTATTCCTGGCCAGCTTTTCGGCGCATCGGCTTTGGTGGATGTATTTGACGTACGGCGTGATCGGCGGAACCGGGCTGGGCATGGGATATATCGTGCCAATTACTGTCCTGGTGAAATGGTTCCCGGACCGCCGCGGGCTGATTACGGGAATTGCGGTGGCCGGGTTCGGCGCTGGCGCCTTGTTTTCCGCGCCGGCCGCCGGATGGTTGATCCAGCATGTGGGATTGATGCCGACATTTGCTTACCTGGGTGTTGCCTACGGGATCATCGCGATCGCCGCGGGCGCGTTCATGAAGAATCCTCCCGAAGGCTGGACCCCTCCCGGATGGACTCCGACCGCCACGCAGGTCTCGCAACGCTCCGACCGCGACTACACCCTGGGCCAGGCTCTGGGGACCTGGCAGTGGTGGGCGCTTAGCGCGCTGATGTCGATCAACACAATGGCGGGCTTATCGATTGTTTCGCAGGCGTCGCCCATTTTTCAGGAGATGGGCAGTGCAACCGTTAAAACAGCAGCCAGACTGGTCGGCATCATCGCCATAGGCAACGGCGCGGGGCGAATTTTTTGGTCCTGGGTTTCGGATTTGACGACGCGCAAGAAGGCATTTTTCATGATGTACCTGGTAGAAGTCGTTCTCTTCTGGACCTACCACACGATTCATTCCCTGCCTGTGTTATTCGTGGCCACATTCGTCCTGGTGATGTGCTACGGCGGGGCGTATGGCATCACTCCGGCGTTTGCCGCCGATTATTTTGGTCCACGCGATGTCGGCTCCATTTTCGGATTGATGATGCTGCCCTGGGCGTTCGCCGCCGCTTTTGGTCCGTCCCTGTTTGCCTATTTGCGGCAGATCAACGGAAACTACAATCAGGCGCTGAGTTTTCTGGGGGGATTGATGACTGTCGCGCTGCTGCTGCCGATCCTGGTTAGTCCGCCGCGAAGCCAGGCGGGCGCGAAAGTGGCGGCGGCCAAGGGGCCGCTCGATCCGGAAGAGGTGATCGATTAGAAGTGGCCTTTCGTAGCATAGGCATCCACCGCGGCGGATGCCTGTGCTACTCAAATTCATCTTCCTCCGAAACTTTCTTCCTTGCGATCTTCATCGTTACGTGAATGCCGTGCGATTTGATTTCCTTCAGAATCGCCTGCCGATTTTCCAACGGGATTGCGCCGGGAGGATAGACGCCGGCGGAGTCGCGGGGGAAATGTTTGACGAATAGCGCGGCCATGTGCGCGGTGGCGTAGGAGATGGGCGAAAGGGCCAAGCCGCGCTGGCGGATCTGGAACAGGGAGGGGAAGATGGCGTCGTAGCGGATTTCCAGCGGACGATCCTTCTTCACTCCGTGAACGACCACGGCGGCGGCGAACCTCGCATTCTGCAGGCGGCCGCGGCGGATCAGGCGCGCGGTCTGGCGCGGCGTCAGCGTGGTGGGGAAACGCGACGCGCTCAGCCCGCGGGACTTCGATAACTTTCCCTGTTTATACCAGCGCCGCAAGCGGTCGATTTCGTTGCCGCCGATCTTGACATCCATTTCCTTCAGCTTCAGAAAATAGGGGACCGTGCCGACTTCGTCCTGCGCGGCGAGGACGACGCTGGTTTCGCCGATTGGCGGCGGAAAACGGAATTTTTCGCGCTCGCCGAACCGTTTTCCAAACCGGAATTTTCCGTTGCGCAAAATACGGGGAAGGGAAACAGCCTCGTCGAAGGAAACTTCCGCCGACCACTGCGAGACCGGGTCCTCGCTTTCGGTGCTTTCGTACAGGCGGATGTAGACCGCGTCCACCGAGTCCATCTGTGCGGCGGCCCTGGCTACCAGCAGGTTGGTGAGTCCCGGAGCGGCGCCGCTGGTGATGACGGCGGCGCGGTTTTTGTCCTGGAAACGTTTTTCGTAGCGAAGCTGCTCGGCCTTGAACGGGTTGCGCGTGAGGTGCGCGCTGAGGTCGATGTAATGGCAGCGTATCCGCAATGCCGCGCGCAGCACGATCTCGTTGAAGACGGCGGCGCTGGCGTTCACCAGGAGCTGCGAACCGCGCGCGGCCCGCACGATGCCCCAAAGGTTGCGGGCATTCACCTGAACCACGGGGATTTTGCTCTTCTTGCCCAGAAAGCGGCGGGCGCGGTCGGAGTCGCGGTCGCCGCAGGTGACTTGGTGCCCCTGCCGCGCGAGCAGGTGTGCGAGGTACGATCCGGTCGCTCCGGTCCCGAGAATGAAGATGCGCATTGGGGGAAAACTGTAACATATCCGTTCAGGAAGTGGCGCAGGCTTCAGCCGGCGCAGTTTAGATTGTGCACCTGCAAAAACCGAACCCGACGGGCTGAAGCCTGTCCTACCGAGGGGCTGGTAAACGGGACGGCAATGAACGAGAATAGGGAGCGCGTTTGGGGTGCATTCGCGCCTGTTTGGCTGGCAAAAATCAATGGACCACGAAGAACACGAACCAAAACTCTTCAGCCTTTCCGAGGCCGAAACCGCACGCCGACACGTTGAGCCGCTGCTGATCGAAGCCATGGAAGGCAACCGCGAGATGGAAGAGCTGGACGAGAAATTGAGCGCTATCTCGAACCGCATCCTGATCATGGGCGGGATCACCATCGATTACGAAGTGGCCGCCCGCATGCGCTCCGCGCACAATCAGACGGTTGCAAAAGTCCGCGACGCCCTCGACCGGATTCACGCCATCGGGTGCGTGGTGAAGGACCTCGAATCCGGCCTGGTGGATTTCCCGGCGGTCGTGGAGAACGAAGAAGTCTATTTTTGCTGGCGGCTGGGCGAAGACCGCATCCGGTTCTATCACCGCCAGGACGAAGGATTTTCCGGCCGCAAACCGATCAATCCAGGAGACACTGGCCCGGAACACCCCATCCAGTAGTCCAAATTCCAAACATCCGGAACGCACGTCTCCGGAAAGGAATGTCGTGACCGAAAAATCCGAAGGGCGTCTGGCAAATTCGGCAAGTCCCTACTTGCGTTCGGCAGTGCACCAGCCGGTGGAGTGGTACGAATGGGGCGCGGAAGCGTTTGCGCGCGCGGCCGCCGAGGATAAGCCCATCCTGCTCGATATTGGCGCGGTGTGGTGCCACTGGTGCCACGTCATCGATCGCGAGAGTTATGAGGACCCGCAACTCGCCGCCGTCATCAATCAGCTCTATATCCCGGTGAAAGTGGACCGCGACGAGCGGCCTGACGTGGACGCGCGTTACCAGGCTGCGATCAGCACCATTTCCGGGCAGGGCGGCTGGCCGCTAACCGGATTTCTCTTGCCCGATGGCCGCCCGTTTTACGGCGGCACGTATTTTCCGCCGGACGACGCCATGGGGCGGCCGGGCTTTCGCCGCATTCTGGAAGCCGTGGCTGCAAGCTTCCGCACGCGGCGGCCTGAGGTCGAAGAGGCGGCGTCGCGGCTGGCCGAAGCGGTGGCGCAATCGGAAACCTTCGCGGGGGCGCGCGCGGATTTCGACGCGCGCGTGGCCGAAGATCAGGCCGAATCCATTCTGAATATGTTCGACGCGCGCAACGGAGGATTCGGGCGCTCGCCGAAATTTCCGCATCCTTCAGCGATCGACTTGCTCCTGGAACTCCAACAGGCGGGCGGGCAGGAGCGGTTGCTGACAACGGCCGCGATTACACTGGAAAAAATGGGCTCCGGAGGCGTGTACGACCAGATCGGCGGCGGATTCCACCGCTATTCGGTGGACGAGCGCTGGTGCGTGCCCCATTTCGAGAAAATGTCGTACGACAATTCCGAGCTGCTGAAAAATTTCCTGCACGGCTACCAGGTTGCCAGAGAACCGTTTCTGCAGGAGGTGGCCGAAGGCATTGTGGACTGGACCAACGCGGTGCTCTCGGATCAGGCACTGGGCGGATTTTATGCCAGCCAGGACGCCGACCAGACGCTGGACGACGACGGCGATTATTTTACGTGGACGCAGGAAGAAGTGCGGGCGGTGCTGACGCCGGAAGAGTCGCGCGTTGTGGAACTGCGCTTTGACGTGGAGCCGCGCGGCGAAATGCACCACAACCCGTCGAAAAATGTGCTCTGGATCGCGCGGTCCATCGCGGATATCGCGCAGACGATCGGCGGCGTGGAAATGGCCGCGATTCGCAAGACTTTGGCGGGAGCGAAGGAAAAACTCTTGGCGGCGCGCGGCGCGCGTCCCGCGCCGTTTGTGGATACGACGCTGTACGTGGCCTGGAATGCGATGTTTGTTTCTGCCTATCTCGAGGCTGCAAACGTGCTAGGCGGAGAACGAGGCGCCGCCTGCCGCGCGTTCGCTCTGAAGACGCTCGATCGCATGCTCGCCGAAGCCTGCAGCGGTGAGCGCGGGTTTGCGCACCGCATCGGGGGCGCGCGGCTCGATGGATCACTCGACGATCAGGTTTTTGCGGGGTTGGCGCTGCTGGACGCTTACGAAGCGACGCTCGATCGGAAATATTATGACGCCGCGCGGCGCGCCGCGGATTTTGCATTCGCCGAATATTTTGACGCCGAAGGCGGCGGTTTTTTTGACCGCGCCTCGGGCGCGGCACCCATGGGAGGGCTCGAAGTGCGCCGCAAGCCGCTGCAGGATTCGCCCACGCCGGGCGCGAATTCGTCGGCGGCGATTCTGCTCGACCGTTTGTATGGATACACGGGAGACGCGCGCTACCGGGACGCGGCGACAGCGACGCTTGAAGCCTTTGCTGGGATCGCTCCGCGATTTGGAATTCACGCGTCGAGCTTTGGGCTTGCCGCGGTGCTGCACGCGCGACGGCCGTTTGAAGTGGTCGTCACCGGCGCCAGCGGCGATCCGCGGGCTGACGCGCTGGAGCGCGCCGCGCATTCCGTCTACCGCTTCGGCAAAGCCGTGCTACGCGTTACGCCCGAGCGGCTGGCGGAAGGCAATCTTGCTCCAGCGCTGGCTGAGACGCTGCCGCATTTGCGCGCGGATGTCGCGCAGGCTTTGGTGTGCGTGGGCACCACGTGCCGCCCTCCGGCCGGCGATCCCGCCGAACTGGTGGCGCTATTGACGCAGACTCCTCCCATGCTTCATGCGAACGGAGATTAGTTCGATGACCGGTGAAGAGAAACGCAAGTCTCCCCGCTTCCAGGCCAAGGCTGGAACCCACATCGTTTACGTCGAAGGCTCCGCGGCGATCCGGGATCTGAGCGAAAACGGCATGTATGTTCTGGACCCGGAGCCGCTTTCGGAAGGATCGGCCATCAAGTTTGCGCTGCGGCTGGGAACGTTTGACATCCCCATCGAAGGAATTGTCTCGCGCTCGGTGGAGGGGCATGGAATGGTGATTCAATTCACGGAAATGACTCGCGAAGCGAGACGCCGCCTGAGAATCCATCTTTCCGAATTGGGCCCGTCGTCTCAGGAACCGAAAAAGAGTTAGCGTCGAGATTTCCTCTGGCTGCGGCGAACGTTTTTCAGCAACACCCACACCGGACGTGGAAACCTTGGTTGGGTCAGGACCGCGATTGGTTCTTCGGAGCCGAAGTTTTTCCATCCCCCGCTTGGATTCTACTAACTCTTACGATCTGTTGATCTGTGCAACCGCGCCGCGCGACGGTACTCTAATAAATGGAGACTTGTGGACGATGTTTCACAACAGCCTGCTCGCGATCGGGACTCTCGTGGCGCTGACCGTTCTGGCGTTGGCGTGCCTTTCGCAGCGGTACTGGTTTGCGCGGGCCTGGAGATTTGCCGGTTTGATTCAGAGGCCGCAGACTCGGAAGGCAATGCGCGGCGCGCTGCTGTTGCTGCTCTGCGCGGTGCTCTATGCCGCGTTTGCGGGCATTACGCGCAACGTGCGCGGGACGGTTTCGCGCGGGTCCTGGTGGACGGCGTTCTTGGGGTTTTGGCTGTCGAGTTCGATCGTTTCGTACCTGTTCATCAAGATCGTTGCCGGGGTGGATTGGGTGTGGAGGCGGCTGCGGTCGGCGGCTGCTTCACGCGCGCCGGTTCCGGAAGCTTCCAGTGCGGTTGTCCTGCCGGGAAGCGCCGCGCGCGTGGAGGCCATCGATCATTCCCGGCGGCGATTTTTTCACGCGGCGGGATTCGTCGCCGGTGCGATCCCGTTTGTCAGCGCCGCCTACGGGTTTGCCGAGGAGCGCTTTCGGTACCAGATCCGGGAAATTGAAATTCCCATCGCCAATCTTCCGCGAGCGCTGGACGGCCTGCGCATCACGCAATTAAGCGACATCCATGTCGGGTCGTACATGCCCATCTCGCAGGTCCGCCGCGCCGTGGGCATGGCCAATGAACTTGGGAGCGACCTGATCGTCGTCACCGGCGATTTTTTGACTACGCGGGGAGATCCGCTGGAAGATTGCATCGCGGAGCTTTCGCGGCTGCGTTCTCCGCTGGGCGTCTGGGGTTGCAACGGCAATCATGAGATCTACGCGAACGCGGAAGCGAAGTCCGCGGAGCTGTTCCGGCGGCATGGAATGAAGCTGCTGCGCCAGGAAAACGCCGAAGTGCGGTGGAACGGCGCGCCGTTCAACCTGATCGGGGTGGATTACCAGCGCCAGCGCGACGCGGATCAGAACCGCGCGCCAATGCTGTTGGGTATTGAGCCGCTGGTCCGGCGCGGCGTGCCGAATATCCTGCTTTCCCATAATCCGAATTCGTTTCCGCGCGCCGCCGAACTGGGCATTGAGCTGTCCCTGGCCGGCCACACGCATGGCGGTCAGGTGCGCGTCGAAATTCTCGATCACAGCTGGAACCCGGCGATGTTTCTCACGCCGTATGTGGCCGGGGCTTATCAGCGTCCTCTGTATTCCTCCTCGCACCTTTCGGATGAAGAGGTTTTCTCTCCGCCGGGCATTCAGCAGGCTGCCACCAGCACCATTTACGTGAACCGTGGCCTGGGCACGATCGGGGCTCCGGTACGGCTTGGTGTTCCTCCGGAAATCACGAAGGTCACGTTGCGCTGCTCCTGACGAAAAGCAAGTCCGGCGAATCCACGTGCCTCGCGGTTGCCGTATGCCCGCTGCGGTGCGATAATTTGGCTGCGTACGAGAGATATTCCGGATGCGGAATATCTTCAGGGGGAATCATGGGAGTTCGAGATGCTTGGATTGAAAAGCGCCTGACCGAAGCGGCAGCGGCCAATGGCTCGCGCAACGTTTCGCAGATGCACTACGCGCGCCTGGGCCTGATTACGGAGGAAATGGCCTTCGTTGCCGGGCGCGAAAAAATCGATCCGGAACTGGTGCGCAGCGAAATCGCGCGCGGCCGGGCGATTATCCCCGCGAACATCAATCACAAATCGCTTGAGCCCATGGGCATCGGCATCGCCTTCAAGTGCAAGATCAACTCGAATATCGGGAATTCGGCGACCACGTCGGACATCGCCGAGGAGCTGAAGAAACTTCACCACTCCGTGCATTACGGCGCGGATACGGTGATGGACCTTTCGACCGGCGGCGACATCCCCGAGATTCGCAAGGCCATCATCAAGGCCTCGCCCGTGCCCATCGGCACGGTGCCGATCTACGAGGCCCTTTCGCGCGTGAAACGCAGCGAGGATTTGTCCATCGGCCTGATGCTCGAAGTGATCGAGGAACAAGCCGAGCAGGGCGTGGACTACATGACCATTCACGCCGGAGTGCTTCGCGAGTCCATTCCGCTGGTGCGCAACCGCATCACGGGAATCGTCAGCCGCGGCGGCGCGCTGCTGGCGCACTGGATGAATTCGCACAAGAAAGAGAATTTCCTGTACGAGAATTTCGAGGCCATCTGCAAAATTTTCAAGAAGCACGATGTGAGCTTTTCATTGGGAGACGGCTTGCGTCCCGGGTGCCTGGCCGATGCGAGCGACGCCGCGCAATTCGCGGAATTGAAAGTCCTCGGCGAATTGACCAAGACGGCCTGGGAACATGACGTCCAGGTGATGATCGAAGGCCCCGGGCACGTGCCCATGGACCAGATCAAGATGCAGGTGGAGAAGGAAATGGAGCTGTGCCACGAGGCGCCGTTCTACACGTTGGGGCCGCTGGTGATCGACATCGCTCCCGGCTACGACCACATCACCAGCGCGATCGGCGCGGCGATGATCGGTTGGCACGGCGCGTCGATGCTGTGCTACGTCACGCCCAAGGAACACCTGGGCCTGCCGAACGCGGAAGATGTGAAGCAGGGAGTGATCGCCTACAAGATCGCGGCGCATGCCGCCGACGTGGCGCGTCACCGCCCCGGCGCGCGCGACCGCGACGATGCTCTTTCCTACGCGCGGTTCCTGTTCGATTGGAACAAGCAGTTCGATCTTTCGCTCGATCCCGCAACCGCGCGCGCCATGCACGACGAAACCCTGCCCGACGATTTCTACAAGGACGCGAAGTTCTGCTCCATGTGCGGGCCGAAGTTCTGCTCGATGAACATGACGCAGAACGCCGAGGCACTCGACGGCAAGGATCAGACGGAGCGGCAGCAGAAATTCGTCGAGTTGCTGGCGAAGATTCAGTAGGACAGGCTTCAGCCTGTCTGCTTTTCTGGTTGAAAGAATCGACCGGGATCTCGCCGTTACGAAACCCGACAGGCTGAAGCCTGTCCTACTGGCAGCCCCATTTACATTCGACCCAAGTCATCAGTGCCAACTCATGACCCCGGAAACTGAGCGGAACGAAGCGCTGCGCCAGGAATTCAATCGCTGGGCCGAGGCCGGGCGCGGCGAGGGCATGGAGGAATCGCATCTTCCGATCGTCCTCCCTGTGCTCGACGCTCTGGGCCTCGCGCCGTACGACAACGTGCTGGACGTGGGCTGCGGCGCGGGGTGGATGGGGCGGCTACTGGCCGAGCGCCTGCCCGAAGGGCGCGTCATCGGGATGGATATTTCCGATGAAATGGTGCGGCGGGCGCGGCGGAATTACGTTTCGGTGGAAAACGTGATGTTCGTGATTGGCGGCGTGGACGAGATTCCATGGGACGCCAATTTTTTCTCGCACGCGGTTTCCGTGGAGTCGGCGTATTACTGGCCGGACCCGTCCAAGGGCATGCGCGAGATTCATCGCGTGTTGCGCGAGGGCGGGTCGGCGTGGATTCTGATCAACTACTACCGCGACAATCCGCACTGCCACCAGTGGGCCGAGCACTTCGCGATGCCCGCGCATCTGCTGAGTGCCGGGGAGTGGGAGGTGATATTCCGTGATGCGGGGTTTTCGGATATCGCACACCGCCAGATTCCAGACCCCACGCCCGCTCCGGAAACCTATACGGGCCGGTGGTTCCGCGATGCCGAGCAAATGCGGGCGTTCCGGAACGCGGGCGCGCTGCTGATCCACGGCGTAAAATAGTTCTTGCAGACTGGAATCAAGAAGAGAACCACGTTGTCGCTATTCGTTTGCGGTGGAATTTGGAATCTCGCGTATTTTATTCGAAATAATTTTTTGGAGGCCCTTATGAGAAATCTTGCGCGGACGTTTGTCATTGCAACGCTTGTCGTTGCGCCGGTCGCGGCGAAACCCCAGCCGCAGCAGGCCGGCCCCGACCTGCCGTGGGCGTATGGGGTACGCGATAAGATACAGCCGGCCCGCGAAGAAGACGGTCCCCGGCACGTCCCGGGCAGCGACAAGACGTACACGCGGGCGGAGGTGAACGATGTGATGAATCCGCCCGATTGGTTTCCCGACGCACATGGGCCGGCGCCGGCCGTGATTCTTCATGGAAGCGGGGCAGCGATTGCCTGTGGCTCCTGCCATCTGATGTCAGGGCTTGGCCATCCGCAATCCGCGAATCTCACGGGGCTTACGGTTGCGTATTTCGTGGAGCAAATGGCCGATTTCAAAAGCGGCGCCAGGAAGACCGCCGGCATGCCGGGAATTGCGGCCGCCCTCAGCGATGAAGACTCGAAGAAAGCCGCGGAGTGGTTTGCGTCCCTCAAACCAAAGCCCTGGACCAGGGTGGTGGAAACCGACACCGTGCAGAAATCGTACATCGATGCGGAATTCATGCGAATTCCGCTGCCCGGTGGCGGCACCGAGCCGCTCGGCAATCGCATCATCGTGTTGCCGGAAGATACGGAGCGGGCCATGAGCCGGGATCCGAACTCCGGCTTTGTCGCTTACGTGCCCAAGGGCAGCATCGCCAAGGGCAAGGAACTGGTGGAGAATGGAATCGGCGGCATCGGGGTCGGTTGCACGAGTTGCCATGGGGAGTCGCTGCAAGGTGTGGGCACAGCGCCGGCGCTCGCCGGAATGCCTCCCCTCTACATGGTCCGGCAGATCGTCGACATTCAAACCGGTGCGCGGACTGGCAACATGATAAAACCGATGATCGTATTCGTTAAGAAGGCGACCATTGAAGACATGATTGCCATCGCTTCGTACGCCGCTTCGCTTCCGCCACAGTAAAACAGGGCGCGAATCACTCGCTTCGCCGGGACTTTTCGCATTTTCCCTGTTTGACTCGGCTTGCCGGGGATGGATATACTCGCCACACTTACGGGACTCAAGGAGACACATGGGCGTTCTCGACCAGCGATTTGAAAAGAATTTCATGATTTCGTCGGTGGACTACGTGTTCAATTGGGCGCGGAAATCGGCCATCTGGCCGCTGACGTTCGGCCTGGCGTGCTGCGCGATTGAGATGATTGCGTCGACGACGTCGCGGTTTGACCTGGCGCGGTTTGGCGCTGAGGTGTTTCGTCCCTCGCCGCGGCAATCCGACCTGATGATCGTGGCCGGAACCGTGACGCTGAAGATGGCGCCGGTGCTTAAGCGCGTCTGGGACCAGATGCCGGACCCGAAGTGGTGCATCTCGATGGGCGCCTGCTCGAGCGTGGGAGGGCCGTTTAACGCCTATTCGGTGCTCCAGGGAGTGGATCGCATCGTGCCCGTGGATGTGTACGTGGTGGGGTGCCCGCCGCGGCCTGAAGGCTTGATCTATGCGCTGTTGAAGCTGCAGGACAAGATCGACCAGATGTCCCTGGCCAAGCGGCCCACCGAAATCCGGTTACACCCCGGGATGGCGGAAGACTTCAAGCGCAACGTTATGGTGGCGCAAACGCCGTCTCCGCGATAGACATTGCGCCAGCGAGAACTAAACCCCTCGTTCGCCTGGGCGGATGAATTGCAGCAACGATCTCAAGTTGTGCTCGAAGTTCAGGAGGAGCACCCGAATGGCCTTCATGCGAGTGGCACGAAAAGACGAAATTCCGGCTGGAACTATCCGTGAATTTCAGGTGGAGGGCCAGACCATCGCGATCGCCAACGTGGGCGATAAATTTTATGCGATTCATAATACCTGTCTGCACCGTGGCGGGCCGCTTGGCCAGGGAGTGCTCCAGGGGGTGGCGGTAACATGCCCGTGGCACGGCTGGCAGTATGACGTAACCACCGGCAAACTGGTGATGAACCCGGCCATCGGAGTAAAAACGTTCGCGATTGAGGCCCGTGGAGACGACCTGTGGATCGAAGGGGCTTAGGCCAGTCCTGACGGGCCTATTGTAGAATATTCCAAATCATTTAGATTCATAGGCTTGCAGAGTTTTCCTGCATCGTTCCGCGGAATTTTATCCTGAAGCCGATAACCATTTTCACGCATCTAAGTCTAAAGAGTTGAAGGACAGGGAGTTATCTGTATGCTGGACGTCCCTGGCTTCTGGACTAAGGAATTTTTACACTTCGGGCGAGGTCCCGTGTATTATGTCCGACCGACTGAGCGTAAGTAACGCACATTTTATTCGGAGGCTGCCCGGTTTGACGACGATTCGCCCACCGGCCAAGCGGAATCACTGGATTTTTTCCGTGAATCCGCACCATTATCATTGGGATACGCTGTTTGTGAAGGGCAAGGAGATGTGGCGGGGTGCTGGAACGCGCCCGGACGCCATCCGAGGCCTGAAACAGGTGCGTAAGGGAGATCGTGTGCTCTGCTACCACGCCGCTCCAGAGCGCGCCCTGTACGCTATTGCCGAGGTTACTCGGGACCCTTACCCGGATCCGCACGACCGGGAATCGAAGATGATGGTGGCCGATCTGCGCGCCATGGAACGCCTGCCGCGTCAAGTGACCCTGGACGAGCTGCGGGAAAACACTGCCGTGCGAAAATTGAAGTTCCTGAAGAACGTCCGGCTGGTTATCTCCCAGGTAAGCGAAGAGGAATACCAGGAGATACTGCGCATGGCGGGGATCGTCGCGACGCCGGGGTTGCCGCTGCCGTAAGGTGTGGCTGGCGACCGGTGGCTGGTGGAAACCGTTCGCCGGTTTCCAATTTATTATTTAATAGCGAGATCCGCTCTGTCCCGTCCTACCAAGAAATCACTCCCCAATCATCATTTAGCATGAGACATGCTATTTTGGATGGTCTCTCACTATGCCTGAACTTCCCGAAGTCGAAACCGTGGTGCGCGGGCTGCGCCTGTCGCTGCCCGGGCGAACGATTTTGGATGTGCGATTGGGCAAGACGAATTTCATCGACGATCCGGCTTTGCTGGCGGAGTGCTTGCCGGGAAAGCGAATCGCGGAGATCTTGCGGTTGGGCAAATTCATTTGCGTTGCGCTGGAGCCGGGAAAGGAGCTTTCCGGGGCCGGGGGCGCTCCAGGTTCACGGCTCAATTTTATTATTCATCTTGGGATGACCGGGCAGCTGACGGTAAGAAGCGCGGGCGACCCGGTGAAATCACACACGCACTGTTTTTTTGCTCTGGACGACGGGCAGGAGATTCGGTACAGGGATATCCGGCGGTTTGGGCGCATGCTGGTGATTCCGGAAACGGGGATGGGCGAATTCCTGGGCCATCTGGGGAAGGAGCCGCTGGAGATCGGGGCGGAAGAATTCTGCAAGGAATTTTCGTCGCGCCGCGCGCGGGTGAAGGCGCTGCTGCTCGATCAGCGGGTTCTGCGGGGCGTGGGGAACATCTACGCGGATGAAAGTTTGTATCGCGCGCGCCTGCATCCGGCGCGAATCGCGGCGAGCCTTACGAAAAAACAATTGCTGGCCCTGCGCCGCGCCGTCCGGGAAATTCTGGAGGCCGCGATTCAATTTCGCGGCTCCTCGATTTCGGATTATGTGGACGCGAAGGGAATGCGCGGGAAATTTCAGCAGCAGCATCGCGTGTACCAGCGCAAAGGGAAGGCGTGTTTTCACTGCCGGGAGAAAATACGGCGCGTGATCGTGGCGGGGCGCAGCAGTTATTTTTGTCCGCGCTGCCAGCCGGCGCCCAGGGCGCGAAAAAAGTAATTTTTGCGCGCGGGATTGAACGGGAATCATTCCGACAAGGAGATTTATTTTGCGTGCCGTGGTACAGCGTGTGACTCGCGCGCGCGTTACGGTGGATGCGTGCATCGCGGGAGAAATTCGCGCGGGCGTGATGATATTGCTGGGCGTCGCGAGGACGGATAATCCGGAATCCTGCGCCTATCTGGCCGAAAAAATCGCGAACCTGCGGATTTTCGCGGACGCGGCGGGGAAGATGAACCTCTCGCTGCTCGAGGTGAAAGGCGCGGCGCTGGTGGTCTCTCAGTTTACGCTGTATGGAGATACGCGCGGCGGACGCAGGCCGTCGTACATTCAGGCGGCGGTGCCCGAGCAGGCGAACGCGCTGTACGAAGATTTCGTGAGGTCGCTGCGCGCGCTGGGCGTGGCCGTCGAGACCGGGGTGTTTCAGGCGCACATGGAAGTTGAACTGGTAAACGACGGGCCGGTCACGATTCTGCTGGATTCGGAAAAAACGATTTGAATGTGAGCATCGAAACGCCTCGAAGCTGGCGCGAGTGCAGGTAACGGCAGTGAGAAGACAATCGCCATGACCGGCTCTGCAAGCTCCCCGGCGATCCACGTGCGTCACGCCGAAGAACGCGACGCCGCGGCCATAGCGCATCTGGCCACGGAATTAGGATATCCCTCCACGCCCGAGCAGGTCCGGAAACGGTTCGCCGGCCTTCAGAAATTTCCCCATCAAGCATCATTTGTCGCCGAGAGCGAAACCGGCGGCGTCATTGGCTGGATTCACCTCTGCGAAGTCCGGTCGCTGGGAAGTGAGCCGCGAGCGGAGATCGACAGCCTGGTGGTGGGTTCCGGTTTCCGGAGCGGCGGGGCGGGGCGCCGGTTGGTGGAGCAGGGCGAAACGTGGGCGCGGCAGCGGGGGCTGGCCATTATCGGGGTGCGGTCCAATGTGATCCGGGACCGGGCTCACACGTTTTACCTGCGGCTGGGGTATGCCGAAACGAAAACGCAGAAAGTGTTTCGCAAGAGTTTGTAGATTCAAAAAGGAGGACTTAACACAGAGGACACGGAGGGCACAGAGAAAAGATAGAGGTGAGAATTGTAATTCCCTATTCTTCTCTGGGTCTGGGTGTTTGTGTGGCGGGACACGCGGTGGCCGCAGGCGCGGCCCGTCTAAGCGCACGGGCAATCGAGTTTCCCGTGGCAATTATGTCGGGAAACGATATAATTTCATGGTGGGGACGCGAACGATGACTTCTGCGGAATTCCGCGCTCTCTCGGAATTCCGGTACCGGATCCGGATCTTCCTGAACGGCAGCGAAGAAGCCGCGCGCCGGGCGGGTCTGGAGCCGCAGCAGTATCTTTTCCTGCTGGCGCTGCGCGGATTGCCGCTGGGCCGCACGGCCAGCATACGCGACCTGGCCGAGCGCATGCAACTTCGCCATCACAGCGTTGTGGAACTGGCCGACCGGCTCGAACGAAGAGGTTTGGTGCGGCGGGAACGCTCCCGGGACGACCGCAGGCAAGTGATCCTGCACCTGACGCCGCGCGGCGAGAAAATCCTTACGCGACTGGCCAAGCAGCGCATCGCCGAACTTCGCACGGCGGCGCCCGCGCTGGTCCGAGCCCTTACGGCGGCGATGCGGCCGATTCGGGAGACGAAGCCGCGGCGCGGGCGGGCGTCATAACACGGACAGCCGGCGAGCCATCCGCGCGCGCCGGTCAAAACAAGGAAACCAAGAATTGAACGCAACACCTACAAGGGGAACGCAAGCACGAGGCTCGTCCGTTCCCGACGGGTTTCGAGTCGGAACCATTTCGCTGCTGGCAGCCCTGGTGGGCGCAATCTCCGGAGTGGTGGCATTTCTTCTGTATCACCTGATCGGATTTTTCACCAACCTCGCGTTCTACCACGTCGTGTCCTTCGCGTTTCGCAGCCCGGTGGAAAATCAACTGGGTCCGTGGGTCATCGGCGTTCCGGTGATTGGAGGGCTCCTGATCGGGGTGATGGCGAAATACGGATCGCCGAAAATCAAGGGGCACGGCATTCCCGAGGCCATGGAAGCAGTGCTGACGACGAAGAGCCGCATCGAAGCCAAAGTGGCCATCCTGAAACCGATTTCGGCGGCCATCGCCATTGGCACCGGAGGGCCGTTTGGGGCGGAAGGGCCGATCATTCAGACGGGCGGGGCGTTTGGTTCCCTGGTCGGCCAGATCGTTTCGACCACGGCTTCGGAGCGAAAAGTCCTGCTGGCTTGCGGCGCTGGCGCGGGTCTTGCCGCGATGTTCAACGCTCCGATCACGGGCGCGCTGCTTGCGATTGAACTGCTGTTATTCGAGTTTCAGGCGCGATCCTTTATTCCGCTAATGCTCGCCTGCACGCTGGCCGTGGCCGTGCGGTTGCGGTTGTTCGGCGATGAGACGATGTTTCCCGTCGGTGCGTTCGATTACAATTTCATTCATGGCATTCCTTTTTATCTTCTGCTGGGCGTGGTCTGTGGATTTGCCGCGGTTGGATTCGCCGCCACTCTGAAATGGCTCGAAGAATTCTTTGACCACATGAAGAAAGTTCCCGTCGTGCTGCATCCCGCTATCGGGGCGCTGGGGTTGGGGATCACCGGCTATTTTTTGCCCCGGGTATTCGGCCCGGGGTACGGAACGATTGTGGACGTGCTGAATACGCGCCTGGCGCTGACGGCCGTGGTGTTTCTGCTGATATGCAAGGCCGCCGTGGTGCTGATTTCTCTGGGGTCGGGGACGTCGGGCGGGACGCTGGCGCCGATGTTCATGATCAGCGCGGCGATTGGCAGCGCCTTCGCGATGGTCGTGAATCATTTTGTTCCCGTCGCGCATCTTTCCGTGGGGGCTTTCGCGGTGGCCGCGATGGGAGCGCTGCTTTCCGCCAGCGCGCGCGCGACATTCACGTTCATGGTTTGCGCCATTGAAACCACGCACGATTTTCACGCGGTGGCTCCGATCATCCTTGTGTGCGTGGTCGCCGACGCGATTGCGCTGCGCTACATGCCGAATTCGATCATGACGGAAAAGTTCGCGCGGATGGGGCGCGCCCCGCGCCAGGAGTTCGAGGCCAACGCCCTGAAGCACCTCATGGTGGAGGACGTGATGGTTCGCGACGTCGCCACGGTCCAGCCCGAGGAAACGATCCGGGCGGCCGCCGATCGATTCGCGAACGGCGACCTGAAATTCTCGCGCCACCATGCGCTGCCCATCGTGGATTCGGGCGGGAGTCTGCGGGGAATCGTGACACAAGGCGATTTGCTGCGCGCGCTGCAGGACGATCCCTCGGGCGAGATGACGGTTCTGGATGCGGGCACGAGTTCGCTGGTGGTTGCGTACCCCGATGAGCGCGTGTTCGAAGCCGTGACAAAAATGCTGGAGAACAATATCGGGCGGCTTCCGGTGGTGGATCGCGAGGAGCCCCGGAGGCTGGTCGGCTACATCAATCGGGCGAATGTGATGGGTTCCTGGCGCGGGCATTTGCATGAGGAATTCGTGCGGGAAGACGGATGGTTCCGGAATTTCGCGGGCAACGGGAATTTAGGCGATGCTGGCGGCATGGCGACCGGAAAAGTATTGGCCGTTTCGCGGGAGGAAATCAGGATCATTCCGGATTCACAGAGCAAGGAAGAACAGGGAACCGGGGGGAGAGGCGAATCATTCGTGCTGCTTGCGCCGGCACGCGGCGTGACTTCAGGCGACGAAGTGCGAATCGAATATCGCAGCGACCAGGGCCGCAGGATCGCACTGCGCGTCGTCGAGCTGTCCCACAGGCAGTAGCCGCTGTCCAACTTTTCTCGAAGTCATCTTATAAATCGTCTAGCGGCGGTTTTTTCTGTTGGAATAATTGCCGTTCCATCGCGCCGACGGCGCGAAGGTGACTAACCCGGGGCAATGCCCCGAGTTAGTCATCGGCGGCGCCTTCAGCGCCTGAAATGATTAGTTGAATTAAACTTTGGGAGATCCGTTTCATGGGGGTCTTCGGTTCTGCACGGTAAGGGCATTTATGAGATGATTTGGCTCTGTTGACATCCTCGTTACGACAATGAAAATTCGAGATACAAGATCGGTTGAAATTGTTGTTTGCTACCGAGACAGGAGGTGCGATGGCCGAAGTCGGACTCCTGCCGTTTGCTCGCATCGCCCTGCAGGTCTGCCGGGCGGTGCTTCCGCGTTACCGAAGCCGTTTCAGCAAGCACCAGTTCACGCAACCGCAATTGCTGGCCATTCTCTGCCTGATGCGTTACGAGGACTGGACCTTTCGCGAAGCCGAAGTGCGGCTGGGCGAGCATCGCGAATTGCGCCAGGCGCTGGGGCTGGTGAGCGTTCCCGATTTCACGACTCTGTATCGCTTTCTGCAACGTTTGGACGACCAGGTCATCGACCGCGCGGTCGGCGAGACAGTGCGTCGGCTGCGCGGCACGCGCAGAAAAGGACGGCGGCGAGCCCGCGTTGCGGTCGATGCGACGGGCTTGGCGCAGGGAGCGGTCAGCACATTCTTTGTGCGGCGCATGCATCATCACGGGCAGAAACCGCTGCCGTGGCGGCACTGGCTGAAGTGGGTAGTCGTGGTAGATCTGGATCAGCAATTTGTGTTGTCGCAAATCGCGCGACGCGGTCCGTGGAACGATTGTGCGAATTTGCCAGCGGTCGTCCAAGCCGCTTCCGAGCAGACGCGCATCGGGCTGGTGTTGGCCGACGCCGAGTTCGACAGCGAGAGGAACCACATCTACATCCGGCAACAACTCGGGGCGCGCAGTGTGATCCCCGCCAAACGTGGAAAGAAAACCTGGCACATCCATGGGGTGCGCGCCGAAATGCGGCGGACATTTCCGCGACGGCTCTACCGACGCCGATCCCTGATCGAGAGCCTTTTCAGTTCGGTAAAGCGCAAGCTCTCGGCTCGTGCGCCGGGCCGCTCGCTGCGCACGCAAAAGCGTCAAGCTCTGCTGCTCGGATTGAGTTTCAATCTGTACCGCCTGAGGCATCGCTAACCTTTCTTGAGGATGTCAACAGAGCCAGATGATTTCCAGCCTTTCTAGAATCCGCCGCCACCTCCGCCGCCAAATCCTCCGCCGGAGGAGCCTCCGCCGCCAAAACCGGAACCGCCACTGCTGCGCGGCGCCGAAGACATTACCGAACCTGCCCGCGCGGTCATGTTATCCAGGCTGTTGACGAACATGATGGGATAAAACACGTCCCCCTGAAAGCCGCCCTGATACCAGGACGGCGGCTGCGAGTAGATATTCTGGAACGCGCCCACCCATTTTTTTTCGACGCCAAGGGCCATGGCGAACGGAAGAAATTTCTCGAAGGTTTCCGGGGTTTTTTCCAACCGGGTCATGCGGTCAGATTCCACGTGGGTCAGAAAGTCCTCGAAGCCCAGGACGCCGGCCAGGGCCTTGGCGCCGGAGGCTGTGCGTGCCGGCATGAACCAGCCGAATCCGGCGATGATCGCGCCGGAAAGAATCGCCGCGACAAAAAAAGGGGCGATGGCAATGCCCGTTTTTTGGGCAATGGAATTGCCAATGGCCACCATGAGTATGCCCGTGGCAATCGCCCCGGTGATATATCCGCTGCGTACGTAGTCCGGCCGGTGCAGGAAATAGCCGCGCTGCATCAAGGCGTCGAAAATGCCGTTCTTTATTCCGGGAAGCTTCGTATAGAACTGATTCTGCATGGTGGAAAGTTCCACGTCGGTCCGCACGCCGTTGGAGAAGATGCCTGCTAGAAGCATCAATTCGTGCGGTTTCAATCCGGCCCATTCCGCCGGATTCTTCTTCAGGTGGAAGACGTAGTCCTTGCTGGAAATCAGGCCCATCATCTGGGATTTTTCTTTTTCCTCGATCACCAGGTGGCCGCGGACGGCCAAGTCGACGATGGTGGCGGTGATGTCGCGCATGCCCACGTTGTCATCCACCAGCGTTCCGGCTTCGCCCGGAGTCAATCCATCGGGCGGCTCGTACTGCACGGCGACCGGGCCGGTGCGGGGATCGCGCCCGCGCGTGTACCACAGCCAGAACATGAAACCGAAGACGAGAACGGGGAAGAAGATCGGCCAGTTGCTTGCCAGGAATTGGCTAATCAAATCGCCGGTGCTCGGCTCGGCCACAAAGCCCTTGTCCCAGGCCACAACCACGGTCAGACCTTCATGAAAAGCAAGGGGCCGCAACGCGGTGAATTGCACGTGATTGCCATCGGTAACGGCTTCGGCGTCTTGCGAGCGGGAGCCTGCGGCGCCGGTGTATTGAGTGGTGCGAATCCCGGTGGTTCCGGTGGGCAAGAAGACTTCAGCGCTGACGTCGTCCAGGGGAACATCCCATTCGTCTCCGGTCGCGTTCCAATACAATTCGTCGTGATCCTCGAAAAATCTGATCCCGTTTGTGACGCGGTAATGAAGCGTGATGGTGCGGGCGACATCGGTGGCATTATCGATGTAGATTTTCCATTTCAGGGAGTGGCCCTCGTGCGAGGATTCAACTTTCAGCGCCTGCCCGGCGGCCTCGGCGCTGATCAGCTTCACAAATAGGGTGTAATTGAAGCCTTGAGGAGTCACGTACTCGATGGGGATGGAGCGGTAGAGACCATGCCAGGCGCCGATGAAGTCGGCTTCGATGGTTTCGGTGACGTCCAGGGAGGAATCCGGCTGGATGAAAATTTCCGACGAGAATCTCCGGATCTTGAGTTCGCGGGCGGAGGCGGAAGCGGCGAACCCAAGCACGAGCAAAAACAGGAGCGCGAAACGCCTGCTGATTGTGCTTGGTTTTGGAGGGCAGGGCTTCAGCCCGGCCGAAAAGGCGATCAGGAAGAGCGGCTTTTGCCGTTGCAACTGCAATGAAATGTTCTTGCGTCCGATCGCGGCAGCCATGGCGGCTAGGCGCCGGTCGTGCCGAAGCTGACTTTCGGCACTTCGCGTTCGGCGGGGGCGCTGATCTGGAAAAATTCGCGTTCCTTGAAGTTGCCCATGCCGGCGACGATGTTGGAAGGGAACTGCTCGATCATAGTATTGAAATCGCGGACCACGGCGTTGTAATAGCGGCGCGCGTTTTGGAGAGTGTCCTCGATCTGGTTGAGTGTCTGCTGCAACTGCGTGAAGCTTTCGACGGCGCGCAACTGGGGATAGGCTTCGGCGAGCGCGAACACCTGGCGCAGCGCGCCGGTGAGCATGCCCTCGGCTTCGCCTTTCGCTGCGGGACCTTGCGCGGACATGGCGGAATTACGCGCGGCCACTACGGCTTCGAGCGTCCCTTTTTCATGTGCCGCGTAACCCTTGACAGTCTCGACGATGTTGGGGATCAGGTCGTAGCGGCGCTTGAGTTGCACGTCGATGTCCGACCAGGCGTTGTCGCACTGCACCTTCAGTCTCACGAGGCCGTTATAGGCGAACATGAGATACAGAACCACACCCACGACTATGGCCACTAAGGCGATCAGCATGGAGGACCCTTTCGCGATCCGAGGAAATGGCCCCACTGGGCGACTGCATTGAATATAAGGCGGTAGCGGGGGGCTGTAAAGCGTTGCGCGTTTCCGATGTGCCGAAACGGATTTGAGGGCAAACGACCCGCGGATATGGGCCCGCGCAGGCAGAGGTCATTCGACAGCTACGAATTTTCCATCTTACTGGAATGTAGGTACCATTTGCGTTACTCTTGCCCCTGCCGGAAAGTGTCACGTTCGTTGACAAATGCACTTCAAAAACTATAGCGCCGCCGTATTTGGCATCGACGCCTACCTGATGGAGGTGGAGGTGGACGTGGGCTCGGGAAAGCCGGGCGATTTTAATATTGTCGGCTTGCCAGACGTGGCAGTGAAGGAAAGTCGCGAACGGATCAAGGCGGCGCTGAAGAATTGCGGGCACGAGTTTCCGTTTCAGAGCGTGACCGTGAATCTTGCGCCGGCGGACATCCGTAAGGAAGGGTCGGCGCTCGATCTGCCGATGGCGCTTTCGATTCTGGGATGCGAGGGCGCATTTTTCGGCAAGCGGCTCGACCAATTTATTTTTCTGGGGGAACTCGCGCTGGACGGGCAGGTGCGCTCGGTGCGCGGCGCGCTTTCGGCGGCGCTGGCGGCGCGCGAGCACAAGATCAAGGCGGTGGTGGTGCCTGAGGCGAACGCGCGCGAAGCGGCCGTGGTCGAGGGCATCGACGTATTCGCCGTGCGCACGCTGCCGCAGGCCGTGGATCTGATCAACGCGCCGGAATCGTTTACTCCGGTGCGCGTGGATGCGGCTTCGATGCTGGCGGATGCGGCGCAATATGCCGTGGACATGCGCGACGTGCGCGGGCAGCAGGCGGCCAAGCGCGCGCTGGAAGTGGCCTGCGCGGGCGGGCACAATATTATTTTCATCGGGCCTCCCGGCGCGGGCAAGACGATGCTCGCGAAACGCATCCCGACGATCCTGCCGCCGATGTCACTGGAGGAAGCGATCGAGACCACGCGCATTCACAGCGTGGCCGGGCTGCTGGACGATGCGCGCGGCCTGGTGGGCACGCGGCCGTTCCGCTCGCCGCATCACACCATCAGCGACGCGGGACTGATTGGCGGCGGCGCGGTGCCGCGGCCCGGGGAAGTTTCGCTGGCGCATCATGGCGTGTTGTTTCTCGACGAGCTTCCGGAATTCGAGCGGAACGTCCTGGAAGTGATGCGGCAGCCGCTTGAGGACGGCTCGGTGACGATCTCGCGCGCGGCGACATCGATCACGTTTCCCGCGCGGTTCATGCTGGCCGCGGCGATGAATCCCTGCCCATGCGGATTTTTCGGCGATTCTACGCGGCAATGCCACTGCTCACCGCCGCAAATCCAGCGCTACGTCTCCAAAATTTCCGGGCCCTTGATTGACCGCATCGACATCCACATCGAAGTTCCGGCCGTGAAGTACAAGGAACTGCGCGGCGCCGGCGTGACCGAGGATTCGGCCGCGGTGCGCGAACGGGCGCTGCGCGCTCGCGCCATCCAGACAAAGCGCTTTGTGGGCGAAAAGAAAGTATTCTCGAATTCACAGATGCCGCCGAAACTGATCCGGAAACACTGCGCCATCGGCGAGGACGGCGAAAAGATGCTGGAGAACGCGATTACCCGCATGGGCCTATCCGCGCGCGCGCACGACCGCATCCTGAAGGTGGTGCGCACCATCGCGGACCTCGACGGGTCGGAAAATCTGGAGACGCGGCATATCGGGGAGGCGATCCAGTACCGGACGCTGGACCGGACGTATTGGGCGTGAATACCCATGCCACCAAAGATCGTTGGTCGTAATGGTGGGCAGGCGCGCGGCTAGGATTTCGCCGCGCATCTGGCCTGGCGGGCATTGAATGGCGGAACGCGGCTATTCAACGTTGTTTCCACTGGGGCTGGCGGCCTGCTCCGCGTTGAATGGATCGATGGTTCCTCCGCCCTTCATGCACTCGCCGGGCGAGGGAATGCCGCCGGCGGTTTCGCAAGCGATGTCTTCGACGCCGCCGCGGTGCGCTCTGGCGGCCTGCGCGTTGGCTTCTCCCTGCATGCGCATGCCTTTGGCCTCCATCTGGGCGTAGCGCTGGCCCTTCTCGGCGGCCCGGTCGAACAAATCCATCGCTTTTGGAATGTCCTGATTAACACCGCGGGCGTGCTCGTACATGAGGCCGAGAATGAACATGCCGTCGGCGTTGCCCTGAGCGACGGCTTTGTTGAGCCATATGAGCGCTGTGGCGTAGTTGCGAGGAACGCCCACGCCCTCGTAGTAGGCGCGTCCGAGCATCGCCTCGGACTTGGCGTCGCCTAATGCGGCGCTGGCCTGGGCGTCCTTGATGGCGTCGGCGTAGTGGCCCGATTGCCAAGCCGCGGCCATGGCGAGGCTGGCGGGATCGGCGGTGACGCGTTTGGCATATTCGGCGTCCGGGCCGGCCTTGATCTGGGCGCGCAATTGCGCGGCCCGCGTCTGGTCGCGAGGGCCGCCAACTCCGGCGTCCAGCATGATGGCCAGGTTGCCCATGGCGTAATGATCGCCCTTGGCCGAGGCGCGTTCGAACCATTGGCGGGCCAGGACGAAGCGGCTTTCGGCTTGCGCCTGCAGCTGCGGGGGGATGGGAGCGTTATTGATTCCGGGATTGATTCCGCCCGCAATGGAAACGCCGCTGCGGTAATAATACTGTCCGAGGAAACCCATGCCTTTTGTGTTGCCCTGATTGGCGGACGCCAGCAGCCATTTTTCGCATTGCGCGTAGTAGCCGGTGCCCGGGGGATTGATATTATTGAACAGCATCGCTCCGACTCCGGCCTCGCCCTCGGAATCGCCCTTCTGCGCGGCGGCCATGAAATTGCGCCATGCGGTGTTGTAGTCTTTCCTATTAAACGCGGCGACCGCAGCGTTCACCTCCGGTGAAAGCGAAGGATCGGGTGAAGTCGCTGCTGAGGGCACCGACCCGGCTGCAGGCTGCGCATTTGCCATCGGGGAAGCGCCCGAATTTACGGACTGGTTGCCGGGCCGATCAGACGGTGGGACATACCCTGTCGTATTATGCGCAGCGACGTTGGCATCCACTGGCTGGGGCTCCGCGGACGTTTTTAAGCGCCTCCAGGTGACAATCTGTCCCGCCCAGTTTGTGCAGACGGCCGTGTCATTTCCCATGAAATAGTAAAGTCCGCCATCGTTGGGGCTCGGGGCGCTGGTCTTGTACTTTCCGTTGGCCGCGGAAAACGTTCCCTCGCCGGCAGGGGTATCGCCGGCAGGCTGGCGCACGTAGTTCTTAAACCCACTGGCGTCGTGCACGGAAATCACGATGACAATCTGGCCATTCACTTGAATGTGAGCTTGCCATGTTCCATAGAAGCGCGCGGTATCGTCGGCGGCATTCGCGGCTCCAGCCAGTGCGATCCAGCCGGCCACCAGGGCCATGCAGATCCAGATTTTTGCGCATCGCATCATGATTCACCTCGCTTGGGCTGCGGGCCCGTTTCCGGAGGGGGCAAAACACCAGCGCCGGACATTTCAATTCGATTTTCCGGCTGGCGGATAATCTATACGTGACCTCTCCGGTTTGCAACATTTCCGGAATTCGGCGCGGGGGGACGTGCACCGTCATGGCTTCTCACTGGGGTCCTATGGAACGGGCTGGAAAAGGCATTTAACACAAAGGACACGAAGGTCACAGAGGAGAGGATTAAGTTTCCATGATTATAGAAGGCGGAAGGGAGGCACTTCCAGGAAACGGTTTGGCAGGAAGCTTATTTCCGATAAGGACTTCGCAGAACTCAGCATGGAAATTGGGCGCTGGGCAGGTTGCAACATCAAGCCGTAAAGACTCAAGCATTTTCCCGGGGCGTCCTGCAGCGACAAAATCGTTGTGTCGAATGCAGGAGAAGCGTACGATGCGCGAGAAAGCAGCCCAACTCAACGATTCCTGCTTGGAAGTTTCCGAATATGCGCCGTTGATTCGCGCCAAGACATGGATGGAATCATGAAAAAAACAATCAACCGGCTGTGTGGTTGCGTGCTATTTATGGCCATTTTTCATGGCAATGGCGGCGCCGCCGCCGATCAGAAATTTCACATCACAGTGCTTTCCAGCCGGCCGGAGATGGTCAGCGGGGGCGATGCGCTGGTGCAGGTTACCGTGCCTCAGGATGCAGCCACGGACCATGCCATGATCCGGCTGAATGGCCAGGACGTAAGCGCGATGTTTCATTCCGACGCGGCAGGTCATGCGCTAACAGGATTGGTCACAGGACTGAAAGTTGGCGAGAACTACCTGGAAGTGTTTCCCGACAAAAATGGGACGGGGCGCGCGGCCGATGAGTTGCGGCTGAAGAATTATCCCATCACGGGGCCGATTTTTTCGGGAGCGCAGGAGCAGCCGTTCCTTTGCGAGACGCAGGATTTCAAACTCCCGGACGGAAGTTCGCTCGGCCCGGCACTGGATGCGAACTGTTCGGTGAAGACGGTCGTCACATACGTGTACAAATCCACCGCTCCTTCACCCGCGCCCGCCACCGGCCGAGGCGGGCGTGGGAGTGGAATTAATCTGAAGCCGCTGCCGAGTCTCATGGTGTTACCCGCGGACGTGGCCTGGACGACCACCACGAAGGGGGAGAAGGTCCCTTATGTCGTACGGGTCGAGACCGGAACGATCAATCGGGCTATCTATCAATTTGCGGTGCTGCATGACCCGACGACGGGAGAGCCCGGCCCGATGGCGCCGCCCAAGAGCTGGAACGGCCGCTTGGTGTATTCGTTCGGGGGCGGGTGTCTCGGCGGCTGGTTCAAGCAAGGGAAAACCCTCGGTTTGGGGAACGGAGTGATCGGCGACGCTGTGGTGGGCAAGGGCCACGCCGAAGCGGGTGCGACGCTCAACGTCGCCGGCAACAGCTGCAATGACGTGATCGCGGCCGAAACCATGATGATGGTGAAGGAGCGTTTCATCAAGGCTTACGGCAGGCCGATGTTTACGTTTGGGCGGGGAGCATCGGGCGGCTCCTACCAGCAGAACCAGATTGCGGACAATTATCCCGGGCTGTTGGACGGCCTTATTCCCAGCATGACCTTTCCTGACGTGCAGGAATTGACGCAAATGATCACCGACGCGCGCTTGCTGGACCGCTACTACAAACAAGTTGGAGAGGCGCTCTCGCCGGAACAGAAGCGGGCCATCGCCGGCGTCGCGGAACTGCAGAACGTGACCGCATCGTCTCCCCTTGCGGGACGGATCAACCCCACGGAATCTTGCCCGCCGGATCTGGCGAAATCACTGCGCTACGATGCAAAAGCCAATCGGTCCGGAGCGCGCTGCGATATCTACGACCACAACATCAACATGTATGGCCGTGATCCGGAGACCGGCGTTGCGCGCCAGCCGATCGACAATACCGGAGTGCAGTATGGCCTCGCGGCGCTCAATGACGGCGCCCTTACGGCCGCGCAATTTCTCGATTTGAATGAAAAGATCGGCGGGTACGATCACGACGGAAATATGGTGAGCACTCGTTCTTTTGCCGACCCGCTGGCTCTGCGCGCGGCCTATCAAAATGGTTTGATCACCAATGCCGGCGGCGGTTTGGGGAAGGTGCCCATTATTGACGTTCGCCCTTATCGCGACAAGTTGCCGAACGGCGACAACCATCTTAAGTACCATTCGTTTTCGCTGCGGGAACGGCTGCAAAGAGCGAATGGCACTTTTGCCAACGATGTAATGCTGCTGCATGGCGGAACAACCGCGGATACTCCGGTGGACGACTACGCGCTGGCGAAAATGGACGAGTGGCTGACGAATCTGCAAAAGGACGCATCGAGCGATGCCATCCTGACCAGGATTTTGCGCGCCAAGCCCGCGGATCTGGTGGATTCGTGCTGGACCCCTGACGGGGAACGCATCGTCGAACCGCAAACAATTACCGGCGGAAGGTGCAACGAGATGTATCCGACATTCGCGGGTCCACGGGCGGTGGCCGGCGGACCGGCGAGCAACAATGTTCTCAAGTGCCAGCTCAAGGCGATCGTATTCAGCGATTACAAGGTGACATTCTCTGACGCTGAGAAAGCTCGCCTGAGGGCAATTTTCCCGAATGGTGTCTCCGATTACAGCAGACCCGGCGTGGAGCAACAGGCCCCGAAAGGAACCTGGCTTTCGCACTGAGGAGGTGTCGGAGCGTTTTCGTTGCTTGTGCCTGGGCCGGTGCAATCGAGGCGCGCGAAGCCCAAATGATAAGATTTCTTGCCGAACACAAGTTAGGGCCCGAGAAAACAGGATTCCCGGAAATTGGCCCCGTATTTTTAACCCGCCGCCGTGTCTTCCGTTCTCCCCGTGTTGGAATCTTCGCATTCGGGTTTACGGCTCGCGCGATGCAAGATACGCGGCAATCGACACCATGTCATCTGCGGTCAGGTGCGCGACCGGGGCTTTCATTAAATCGCTCCATGCGCCTTTGCGGACGCCGTGCTGCAGGTCGTACAGCTGGCGGAACAGGTAGCTGGGAGAGCGCCCGGCGAGGCGCGGGACCGGGCCGAGGCCACGCAATTCGGGGCCATGGCAGATGCCGCACTGGGTTGTTTTTCCGGCGGCACCCGTGGTGACCAGGGTTTCGCCTTTCTTGATGCTGCCGACCGGGACGTAGGCGATGAAACCGGACGCGTCGTCGCGCAACTCGGTTTGCTCTCGATTGACGGGCATTTCGATGATGCGGTTGCCGATCGGTTCGGTGCCGCCGCCATCGGCCGCAACCAGCATGCTGCCGCTTACTTTGGTCTTCGGCACGGTGCCCACTTCGATGACCTTGATCCAGGGTTTTAATTTGAGTGAGGAGAAATATTCGGCGGCGGATTTTACTTCATCGTCCGAGGCTTCTTCCGCGATCATGATCATGTTGTTCGGAGGACCCATTTTCGGCTCGGAACTTCTTCGCGCGCCGCTCTTGATGTCGCGGACTTGCTGCTCGATGTAGAGCGCGGGGAGGCCGGCGAGGCTGGCATTTTCCGGGCGGCCCTGTCCGTTCGGCAGGTGGCAATATCCGCAGCCGCGCACACCGGGCTTGCGTCCGTGCTCGACCACCTGGGGCAGCGCCGGATGGCCGTCGGGGTGCCAGTCCGGAATGTTGAATGAATCGAGAATCTGCGGAATCGTCAGCGATTTGCCGCTGCCGGGAACCTGGTGCGCTGCGCCGTCATTTTTCAGCACCACTTCGTTTGGAGGACTCACAGGATACGCCCAGGACGGCGGCGCGGAGGCGGCTGTTTCGTTTTGCGGAGGCGTCGCGTTGGCCGCGGAAGCCAGAAGGATGAGGATTGCCGGAGCCGAAATAAAATTTTTCATGACACCCCGAATGGTGCGGATCGTTTCCCAAAGAAATTCGCGGGACAAGGGATACCACGCGGGAATTGCAAGTTCAACTGGTCTTTGGCGTAGGTCTTGCCCAATCAACAGTGCCTCAATTTGCAGTAAGCATTTCTTCTCGTCGACATTCCGAACGAAGTGAGGAATCCCTCATGGATTGCGCGCCAAAAGAAGGAGGGATTCCTCACTGCGTTCGAAATGACGACGTTTTGGGTGTGTCGAAAGGTCCGACGTCCGGCGTGGTCAGGCATCAGGCTCGGGTAACGCCCCCCTTGATCTCGCGTAAGGATTGGCGAGAGGAGAACAAGCGGCGGGTTAATTGGCAGGAATGCTTGCGGAGACTGCAAGCGTGGGGAGACTCTGCAGATTCGCGGAATCGAAAGATGTCACCGTGTAGTAGTAAGTTTGTCCCGCGGCGACGTTCGTATCAACGTATTGCGTGGCGCCGGGCAGCGTGATCGCCAAAGGATAGAATGGGCCTGTCGGGTCCCCGGTGGAACGGTACACGGCGTACCCGCTTACGGCGGATGCGCTGGCGGCCCAGTTCAAGGTGACCAAATGGCTGGTCGTTTGCACGTGCACGGCGGGGGCTGGCTGGGCGCGCTCCCGCAACCGCCGAGCCCGACAACGGCTGCAAGGAACAGGGCAGCTCCGCCCAAAAGCACAGGTAGTCTTCGTCGCCGGGATGGGAAGAGGACGTTCATGACAATCGATATTCCCAGATAAAATTGTGCGCGAGTATTTCAACGGATCGACGCGAGGAAACCAATGGTACGTTGGTCCGCTTCGATTGGTACTGATTGCGTCTGGCGAGCGGGACGCGTGCGTCAGGGAGCGGATTTTTTTAGGCGCGGGCGGTGTTATTTGTGGCGGATATCGTCGGGGGCGCGTTGGCGATCGAGCGGCACGATCCGCAGATTCCAGGTGACCGGAACTGTCGCCGGCAGGAAGCAGATTTTGGAATCGCAGGCCTGGTATTCGAGAGTGCCTTTAATTGTGAGCGGCTTTCCATCTGCGGCGATCGCGCCGCTGTACCCGGTCATCGAATTCACTTTCAAAGCCTGGCGGATGAGGAAGGCGCCCTCGAAGACGGGCACTTTTTCCTTGATCGCGGGCAGATAAAGAATTTTTGCGCGCGGGTACGCGGCCTGGCGGAGCTCGAAATCGGGGAGCGGGTCGATCACCAGGCGGATGGGCTTGTAGCCTTTTGTGCCGGGGGCGTAGACGTGGACATCGGCGGGGAGTTTTATATCGGCGGTGAGCGTAACAATGTTGCCGGGCACGCCGATGCGGTCGGATTGGCCGACGGCCAGCTGCAGGTGGGGAGCGTCGACCAGGTCGCTGACCTCTTCGCCCAGCTCAGGAAATAATTTGGAAAAGACGCCATTTCCGGTGAGGCGCTCGCGATATTTGGCTTCAAAGAATTTTTCGCGGATCACGCCTTCGGTGTCGACAAAAAAATATCCGGGGCGAGCCATGCCCTGGTTCGGGCCTGTTGCTTCGGAATTCAACACCTGGTACACGCGGATGATTTTGGAATCGGGATCGGAGAGCAGGGGGAATTCGATTTTGCGGCGGTCGGAGAAATATTTCAGGATGTCCACGCTGTCGTAGCTGATGCCCGCCAGTTTTATGCCTTGCTTTTCAAATCGCGCCTTCGCCGCCTGCAACTGGATGAGCTGGCCTTTGCAGTAGGGGCACCAATCGGCGGAGCGGTAGAAGAGCAGGACCGTGCCTTTCGCGCCTTTCAGGGAATCGAGTGTTTGTTCGGCTCCGAATTGATCGCGGGCGGAAAAGGCCGGGGCTTTTTGGCCGACGTTTAATCCGACCTGGACGGAGGGCTGGATCGAGGCGACGTGAATGGTGTTGCTATCGAGCGTGCCGCCGACCGTGACGCTGTCGCCCAGGCGGCCTTTGGCCTGGGTCTGCGGGTCGAGAGCGTACACCTGGCGGATGGTGTCGTCGTACAGTGCCAGCGTTATGCCGGGCGAAGCCGCGGTGCACTTGGGCGCCTCGGCGAAGGCTTCATCGGCGTTGCAGGCGGCGTTGACAATGACGCCGGACCAGGAACTCGTGTTCGACGCGCTGCCTTGCCCGGCCAGCGCGAACGTTGCAATGAAAATCAGTCCCAGGGCGCTTGCGAGGGCCATCCTGCTCATGTTCGAGGCCTTTCTCCGACATGCAGTTTTTTGAGATTAATTTTGTTTGTAGCCCAAGCATACTCGCGGCCGCGCGGCGGGTCAATTTGGGGGTGGCGTGGTCGTTGATGGACAGGCAATTTTGCCTGATCGGTTTAGACCGTCGCCAGCGCGCACAAAACCGGACAGGCAGGAGTGCCTGTCCTACTGGGACCGGCGCGCGGGCAAGCAAGAGAAGCAATTTCACGATATAATTAAAGGCTATGCTATCGGTCAATAACATTTCCATGCGGTTCGGCGGCAGGATCCTGTTCGAGGACGTTACCTGCTCGTTTATGGAAGGCCGCCGCTACGCCATTACGGGTCCCAACGGGGCCGGCAAAACCACGTTAATGAAAATCCTGGAAGGGGAGATCGAACCCACGAAGGGCTCGGTATCGCGGCCCAAGAAAATGGGCATCCTGCGCCAGGATCAGTTTGCGTTCGACGAATTTCGCGTGATCGATACCGTGATCATGGGGAACGCCTCCCTGTGGAAAGCCTTGCAGGAGCGCGACGCGCTGTACGAGAAGCCGCACGACCAACTGACGGATAAAGACGGAATGCGCCTGGGCGAGCTTGAGGGCATCGTGGGCGACGAAGGCGGCTATACGGCCGAGGCCGACGCAGCGGTGCTGCTCGACGGGCTTGGGATCGAATCGACGCTGCATGAACGCAAAATGAGCGAGCTGCAGGGCGGGCAGAAGGTACGCGTGCTGCTGGCGCAGGCGCTGTTCGGCAATCCGGCGGCGCTGCTGCTGGACGAGCCGACCAACCATTTGGACCTGGATTCGGTGCACTGGCTGCAGGATTACGTGCATGAATACGAAGGCGTGCTGATCGTGATTTCGCACGACCGCCATTTCCTGAACAGCGTATGCACGCACATCGCGGACATCGATTATCAGACCGTGATCATGTACAACGGCGGGTACGACGACATGGTGCTGGCGAAGACAGCGATCCGGTCGCGCATCGAATCGGAAAACGCGGTGCGCGAAAAGAAGATCGAGCAACTCAATGAGTTCATCGCGCGGTTCTCGGCCGGCACGCGCTCTTCGCAGGTGATGTCGCGCAAGAAGGAAGTCGAGCGCATTCAGACATCCGAGCTGGCGCGGTCCAACATCGCCCGGCCGTTCATCCGCTTTGATATCAAAAATCCGTCCGGCCGCCATCCACTCGAGTTTCGGGGCGTGGCGAAGGCCTACGACGGCCATAAAGTGATCGAGAAATTCTCCGCGGCCATCGAACGCGGCGAAAAGATCGCGCTGATCGGGCGCAACGGGGCGGGAAAAACGACTCTGCTGAAGTCGCTGATTCGCAGCGCGCCCGGATTTATTGACGACGCCGACCGCGTTTTTCTTGCCGACGCCGGCAACGTGAAGTGGGGCCACGAAGTAACCGTCGGCTATTTTGCGCAGGATACGACGGACACGATCCGGAAGGGCACAACGCTTGTCGAGTGGCTGCATGAATTCGATCCGCAGGCGGGGCAGCAGGAGTTGCGCGCCGTGCTGGGGCAGATGCTGTTCAGCGGAGAGGATGCCACCAAGCGGACGGACGCGCTATCGGGAGGCGAACGCGCGCGGCTGATTTTCTGCAAGTTGATGCTGCAGAAGCCGAACGTGCTGGTGCTTGACGAACCGACGAACCATTTGGACCTGGAGTCGATCAACGCCCTGAACATCGCGCTGCAGAAATATCCTGGGACGGTTTTGTTCGTGACCCACGATCACGACGTGATCGATGAAGTGGCCACGCGTATCTGGCACTGCAAGGGCGGTCACGTGGAGGACTTCAAGGGGCCGTACGAGGATTTTCTGGTGTACGCGAAAGAGAAGGCTTCGTAATACTGCGTATGACCCAAACGCCATATAAGGTTTGCGTAGTCGTAGATCGAAATTTCGGAGAACGATTAGCGGCGCTACCGGAAGGCGTGCCAGTATGGATTGTTGATACGAATGCAAACTCAACCGTTGCCCAGCGTTTCTGGAAAGCTCACAAGCTTGATCACCTGACTGGAGTTACCACTTTCCATGACGATCCTTCGTCTTCACCCGAACATATTCGCTTGTCTAAACTCGAAACGATCGACTTACACCACGGCCCCTTTTCCGCTGATCCTCCCTATTCGCAAATTGAGGTCATTGGTACTGGCCTTTCAGCCGAAATTAGGGCTGAGCTATCCAAATTCGGTTTCAACGAATTCGAGTCCACGCCAGAAGGGTTTCGTTGTTCTCGCTCAGTCGCCAAATTCCAGAAGTAACCAACTCCAGGCAGGCAGAAATTTCGCAAACTGGCCCGCTACCGATTTCCTCGGGCCAAGACCCGATGTTTTCTCGGGAGAAACGGGATGGCGAGCGCAAAGCACTCACAAATCCTTGAGCTTCCCTTTGGCCTTGTCTGAACCGGCTTCACACACAAGTAAATCCAGCCTTCCAACCTGAGAGTCAGCTTCGAATTCCTTGTCCCACATCTCCCAGTTCTTTTCCGACAGCCAGCGAAAGATTTCCGCGAACTCGTCATGGACAAGGCTCTCGATCTGGGCTTTGAGGGCATCCAATTTGGAGATATGTTTTCCTTCCGCCCACGGCTCACACTGCACTTCTTAGCGATTATTATAATGCTACCTAGGATTGTCGCATCGCAGCTTTCCTGACGGAGTAGCACAGCCACTTTTGGCTGTGCAGGTTTGTAGAACACTGCCACGCCACAGATTCCACCGCGATCACGAAAACCACACAGCCAGGAGTGGCTGTGCTACTAGTGCTTCCGCAGGAAAAACACGATGGTGATGACCGTGCTGACAAAGGTCACGAACGCGCGGACGTAAACCGGGTTCACCTTTTTGACCATGCGGGCGCCGTAGTAGCCGCCGATGCTGGTGCCCAGGAGCATCACGATGGTCTGCGGCCAATAGATTTTGTGCGCGAAGGCGAATAATGCGATGGCCAGGACGTTGGCCGCGGCGCCCATTACGGTGCGGTTGGCGTTCATCACATGGATATCGTTGAGGCCGTACATGGCCCACGTCGCGAGCATCAGGATGCCGATGGCGCCGCCGAAATAGCCGCCGTAGATGGCGATGGGAATTTGAATGACGACGACCGTGACTGGGCCGATATGGAACCATCGCTTCAGCATGGGTGCGAGGCGCGGGCCGAAGGCGAACAAGAGCGTTGCGCCGAGCATCAGCCAGGGCATCACGGAATCAAATGTGTGTTGCGGCGTGAACAGCAGGAGCAATGCGCCAGCCATGCCGCCCAGCAGGCTGGTGATCAGCAGCGCCACGAAAGGAAAATCCTTCGATTTGCGGAAATCCTCGCGGTATGCCCAGGCGCTAGTCAGGACTCCGGGAAAAACGGCCACCGTGCTCGAGGCGTTGGCGATGATCGAGGGCACTCCGGTGAAGACCAGCGCGGGGAATGCGATGAACATGCCTCCGCCCGCGACGGAATTGATCAGTCCGGCGGCCAGAGCGGCGACGATCAGAAGAAGATAGGAAGCCATACGCGATTCGAGCAATCGAAATTAACATTCTTCGGACGCGGAGTCCGCTACAAAGTGAGGCGGTTAGTTTTTATTTTGAGGAGAGGCTTGAAATCTCAACTCGCTTTTTTGCCGACGTTGTCTCCGACCAGTTCGCCGACGGAGATGGCATCGGTGATCTGATCGCGCAGGTTCTGGAGGGCGCCGGGGGCGTGGGAGAGCATTAAGGTGTTGGTGTTGGCCGACGCGCCAATTTCTTTCAACGTGTCGAGATATTGCGTGAGCAGGACCAGGGTCATGACGTCTTTGGCGGTGGCGCCTTCGACGACCTTCTGGAAATCTTCCACCGATTCCTTGAGTCCGGCAATGATGGCTTTGCGCTGTGCGGCGATGCCTTCGCCCTGCAGGCGCTTGCTCTCGGCTTCGGCCTCGGCTTTTTTCACGGCAATGGTTTTGTCGGCTTCGCCCTTGGCGAGGGCCGCTTCCTGCTCGCGGCGCGCGGCGTTGATCTCGTTCATGGCGGTCTTCACGCGGGCGTCGGGGACGATGTCGGTGACCAGGGCGCGCACGATGGCGAAGCCGAAATTTTCCATGGTGGCGTCGAGTTCGTCCTTGACGGCTTTGGCAATCTGGTCTTTTTCGAGATAGGCCTCGTCCAGTGCGAGTTTCGGGACGTGGCCGAGAATCACATTGTAGACGTAGGATTCAATCTGCTTCTGCGGGTCGGTGAGCTTGTAATACGCGTCGCTGACTTTGTCGGCGAGCACCTGGTACTGGACGGACACGGGGATGACCACGAAAACGTTGTCCTTGGTCTTGGTCTCGATCTTGAAGGGGAGTTCCTGCACGCGCATATCGACTTTGTTAACGGTCTCAACGAACGGAATCTTGAGCGAGAGGCCGGGCCCGGCCACGCGGGAGAATTTGTTGAAGCGCTCGACCACGCCGCGCTCGGCCGTATTGATGGTGAAGAACGAACCTAGCAGCGCGCCCAGGCAGATGAAGACCACCATGAGAACCATTGCGAGGACAACGAATGACGTGGTGCTTTCCATGGTGCTTGCTCCCTCCGCAGCCAAGCGGATGACGTGCCGCATGTTCCGGGGTGGCCTCGCACTGGCGCCGCCGCTGCTTGTCCGCGGATTCTATCATTGACACCGGCAACGGCTGGATGAATAAAATGTACCGCGTAGATATCAACCTTTATGCTTTTTGATCATGGCGAAAAACGGGAGGCTTGCGATATTCGGCGGCCATTTCGCCGGAAAAATTGCCCCGAAATCCGTCCCGGCCACGCATCAGCATTGACTTATATCGCGGCGCTGTGCTACCCATACAGGTCCCGAGGCCAGGTCCCGACGGCGGAATGCCCTCAAAACCTCAGCGGATCGAAGTTATCCTGGAAACGCTCATCGAGAGCATCACTCTCGCCGAAGAGGTGGGAGTACGCGTGGCCGTCGCGGGCGGCTTTGATGAGGACGACCAGTACAAAATCGGCTTGGCCGTGCACGAGGCGGTCATGAACGCCTTTCAATACGGCAACGAACAGCAGCGTGAGAAAAAAATCCACGTCCTGTTCGAATTGTTCCCCGAGAAATTGGTGGTTCACGTGACCGACCAGGGCACAGGATTTGAAGTCGACGACGTTCCCGACCCCCGCCACGATGACAATGTGCTGGGCCATTCCGGCCGCGGCGTCCTGCTGATGAAGGCGTTCATGGACGAGTTCGATGTGCAGATGAGCGCCGCGGGGGGCGCCGAAGTCGTGATGGCCAAACTCTGCCGGAAGAAGATTTCACAGGCAAGCTAGGGATCCCGGTGCAATTTCCGTCCCCGCAATCCACGATCACGAACAGGAAAGGCTTTCCATGAGTTTCAAAGCGGTGAGCCGCGAAGTCGGCGGCGTTACGGTCATCGACATGGACGGGCGAATCACCCTGGGAGAGGGCAGCGACCTGCTGCGCGAACTGATTGAAGGAAAACTCCGTTCCGGCCAAAAAAAAATAATCATGAATTTGGCCGAAATCAATTACATCGACAGCACGGGCCTGGGGGAACTGGTGTCGGTGTACCGCCAAATGAAAGCCCAGGGCGGGGAACTCAAACTCCTGAACCTGAACAAGAAAGTCAGCGACCTGCTGCAAATCACCAAGCTGTACGCCGTCTTTGATATCCATACCGATGAAGCCGAGGCTGTGGCCAGCTTTCGGTCTTAGCAGGTCCGCCCAAGTTTCTTAGATGGAGGATGTTCCTCCACGGCGTTTCCTCCCTTTATTGGCCCCCTCCCAAAACGGGAAAATCTCTAGACACGCGTCTTATTTTGTTGTATTGATGGCCCGCTTTTGTTGGCCCAGTAATACCGTAGGGGTACGGCAGCCCGGAACGACCCACCCGAAACGGTGACCGCGAAGGGCAGGCATTTTTCTACCACCGACTGGCGTTACGCCCGGCAAATAGCGACCGCTCATGATAGAGGAGTCACGAAGTTGAGCAGAGAACAAGGAACAGTGAAGTGGTTTAATGCATCGAAAGGCTATGGATTTATCCAGCGCCAGTCGGGCGAAGACGTGTTCGTTCACTTCTCCGCCATTCAGATGGACGGATACAAGACGTTGAACGAAGGCCAGACGGTCGAATTCGAGGTCAAACAAGGCCCGAAAGGCTATCAGGCTGAAAGCGTCACCGCTGCATAATCGGGGGTCCACATGTTCTGGGGGCTCTGTCCGTGCCAGCGGACAGGGCCCTTTCGCTTTTATGGAGCGGAGTGCAATCGCCGCGCGCAAATTTCCATGGAGTTCGTATTTCCGCCCGGTACGGCGAGATGTGATAAGATTGGGAATTCAAGAACAATTGGAGGGATGAATCTGTGGCGCAGCATATCTTGCGCAAGGACCTGAAGAAGGACGAAATCCGTGAGTCGCTGGTTCACGGCGTCGAGTCGGTCGCTTCGCATCAACAATTGTTGTATGTCGTGGTTACCGCCGCGCTGGTGGTGGCGCTGGGGGTATTTGGCTGGAGCAGTTACACCAAGCGGCAGACGGCGAAGGCCGCGGCGGCGCTGGATGACGCGATGAAGGTCTTTCAGGCGCGCGTGCGCGCTCCCGGGGAGCAGGCCGATCCGGGCGAGATCACCTACGTCGACGAAAAGAATAAGTACGTCGATGCGGAAAAGAAATTCCTGGAAGCCGCCGGGCAATATGGGCGGACCAAGCCGGGGCAGATCGCGCGGTACTACGCGGCGCTCTCCGAAATTCAGTTAAAGCAATATCCCGCGGCGGAAAGCAATCTCAGCCAGCTTGCCGGGGCGGATGAAAGCCTCGCGGGGCTGGCTCGCTTCCAGCTTGCCGGAGTGTACCTGCAAGAGAATAAAGGCGCGCAGGCGGTGGAGATCTACAAACAGCTGGCGGACAAGCCCACCGAGTTTGTGCCGAAGCCGATGGCCCTTCTGGCTCTAGCCGACCAGTACCGCAAGACCGATCCGGCGCAGGCCGCGAAACTTTACAATCAGGTCAAGATTGAATTTCCGGATGCGGCCGCTGAAGCCGACCAGGGGCTTGAGCTGCTGAACGCGAAGAGTTGAATTGCGGGCCGGCTAAGCAATTACCGCATATTCTGTATCTGGAATTTCTCCTTGTCCTTTGTGCCCTCTCTGTTGAAGGGGTTAATTCAAAGCTTTAACATAGAGGACACAGAGAACACAGAGGGCACAGCGAAGATCGCTCTCAAAGACAGTTGTTCAGGTTTTTGATCCCTCATTGGTTGTTCTTCGATCGATTTCCTATCTTTCACTCCCTGAAAATGGCCGGAATCGCAGGAATACAGCAACGCCTGCCAGGTGCGAGCCGTAAATGGGCTTCAGATCATTTCCCACGCCATAGACTGTAACTTGCGCGCCAAGAGCGGTCGCCAGATGCGGGATCAGGTCGAAATCGCGGCCGTAGCCGAACGTGTAGGCCTGGACTCGACTGACGGGCTGTTCCTGGAAATTGGGCGGCAGGGGAGTTTCGCCCAGTAGGAGCTCATTGGAACGGTCCGCGTTTTCGATCCGCGTCCAGGCGAAATTTCGTGTCCGAAAGCGGACTGTCGATTCCAGCGTGTAGCTGTTGAAAATGGAATGGTCTTGCACCGAGCGGGTGCGTCCCCAAATTGCCGAACTGGCCCAATTGCCGTCACGTAAGGGAAGGTTGTACATGACGGAGGCGGTCATGCGATGCTGATCTTCCGCGGGAAACAAGGCTTCGGGGCTGGCGATGCGCCCGTAGGAAAATTGGCCGCTCCAATTTGCTCCTGGTTGCAGCGTGAGGCGAGTCGACCACGAATCGATTTTCCCCTGGCTAATGTTCCAGCGGTTTTCATCGGGTTCGCGGCCGTGAAAGCCGGAAGCTTCGATCCGCGCGATGCGATACGCCAGGCCGGCCGTAACGACGTCTTCGGCGATGTGCGTCGAGTCTTGCTGATGATGGCCGAGCGTCGCCAGAGGGTCTTCCGAGGACGACGCGCGGTGCGGGAATGCCACCGGCCCCAGGGATGGATCGCCGATGGGCGCGGCGTAGAACGAAAGCAGGGCGTTCTTTCCTAGCTTCAGATCGTAGAGCGCGGCAATCTCCATGAAGAAATTGTGTGGGTGCTGGGCGTCGGCAATCGCATTTCCGAAAGCGGTCTCGCCTTGCTGAAACAGGAGCGGATATTGGCGGCCGGTGATGGTCGCGGGCTCGAGACTCAGCATCGCGCGCGCCGCGAACACTCCCGGGCCCAGTGGCCGCTGTGCCATGCCCATCAGCCAGTTCGTCGAGAAGAATTTGTCGCCTCCGCGCGGGCTCGATTGCTGCTGGCCGAGCAGGAACGCATTGGCGTGGAACATCAGAGTCCATGCGCCTTTCTTCGTCATCAGCATGGGCACGGGAGTCGAGTCCGGCTCGGCGCCGGTGCCCGAGGTGTCGTGGCGAACAATCTCCTGCAGGAAATTTTTCGGATGCATGGAGATTAACGGATTTTCGCCCATGTCCATCCCGGGCATCTGCATGTCCTGCATGCCCGGCATTCCCTGCATGTCGTCGGTCTTCTTTTCCTGCTGCCCTGCTGCCAGCGTGGGAAAAATGAAAAGCAGTGCAATCAGCACGATCCATTGCCGCATGACAAATTCTCCTGAGGATATAGGCCATTTCGGAAAGCGAATGGTTTCTCTGAGTTCTTTGCGATCTCAGTGTTCTCTGTGTTCAGTCTTTGCCTTTGATTAAACCAAAGCTTTCAACACAGAGCCCACAGAGGTCACAGAGAAATGCCTGGGAAAGAGAATTGGAGAGATTCTAGATGCGCAGGGTGTGATTCAAGGGACTCATGTCAGGGAAAAAAGAGAAAGCTACGTCCTCGCGCGCATCGTGAAAATGCGGGGAAGCGCCGGTGACGCGCGGAGTTCCGATGAACGCCGGGACGCAATGAAACTGGGGGGCTTCGCAGCGGCTGGTCCTTGTCGAAATGGCGGAACTGGTATCGCAAGCCTGCTCCTC
This sequence comes from Terriglobia bacterium, assembly GCA_963779275.1. GTDB lineage: Bacteria > Acidobacteriota > Terriglobia > Acidiferrales > UBA7541 > Palsa-360. The sequence goes on along the minus strand of CAVZXL010000004.1, from coordinate 460,908 downwards.
GCACGGGCCCATTTCGCCAATCGTCGGGTGGCCGCTTGCCTTTTCCGCCATGGGGGAAACCGATTGCGGGTCTCCTCCATTGGCCGTCTTCGGCAGGGTCATTCCGGCCATGTTCATGCCGCTCATATTCATTGTGCTGGAAGGCGAATCCTGGAGGATGGTTTGCTGCGAATGACAGTCCGAATTCATGGAAGCGAACGAGCAATTGATATCGCATGCCGCGGCCAGTGCGGAAACCGACAGCAGCAGCGCCACCATCGAACTCGCGAATAAACTTTTTATCATCTCGCCGGTTCCAATCCTACGCCAAAGGATTACCAGGCTGCAATCTCATGTGTCTGGAAATAGAACGATGCAGGAGGGTGTCAGAGCGCCCGCCGCGGAATGTCACTTGCTCCTGTTATTTTCCGCGCAGACATACTCTTGAATTTGCCAGTCCGGGTGGAGCTTGAAGGTCACCTGCGCGGTCCACGGCTTCGTGTACGTTTTGGGGTCGTCGATGGTGACTTCGTCCACCAGAGTGTCGTGGTCGGTGCGGCGGAGGCGTTCGATGACGCGCATCGCTTCGGAATGGGGTAGGCCCATCGGGTCGAGCCATGTTTTGTCATTGAAGCCGGCGGTGTCGATCACCAGCGTGTCGCCTTCAAACTTGCCGATGGAATGGCCCATGTACGTCGGCTCGAGGTCGCTCGGGTGCGCGCGGCCATCCAGGAAAATTTGGCGGGGGATGGCCTGATACTCATACACGATGACGATGCGGCCGGGCGCCTGGACGATCTCCCAGGGAAAGGGCTGCAGCATGGTCCGTGGGACGCCGGGAGGAATGCATTTTTCGGTGGGGTCCACGCTTTGGTCCGGGTCATGGTGCGAATTGTCGTAGACCCGTTGCTGGAATAATTTTTCGGCCGCGGGCTGCAATGGAGGGTCTTCCTTCGGGAGAATGCTCCTGGAATACTCGCGGATGAACCAGACGCCGGAGAAATCCGGGACGGAAGGAGTAGGGGCGGATTTCGCGTTCGCCGGTCGCGTCGCTGTCTGAGCAAAAATACCAGGGGGTAAAGTGAGCGCCGCCAATGCAAGAACCCAAGCGATGGAATGATTTCGCACCGTGGACCTCTCACGCTCCGCTCTCAGGAGCCATTCGATTGTTATTTTTTGTGGGTCGCGGCTTCAGCCGCGACATTCGGTTGCCGAAAACAATCTGGCTTTAGCCCCTGAAGGGTCTGTGCGAGAGCTACAACTCCAATACGCCAGCGGCTAAAGCCGGATTGATCTTGCCACGCGAATGTCGTGGCTAAAGCCACGACCCTCAAGGATTTCGATGTGCTTCGGCACACGTTGAATCGTTTGTTGCGTTCTCTCCCGGCTGACCGAAATGACTTGCACCAAATTTTGATTATTTAAATCCCTGGCCGTCGTACTTTTGCCCGTTGGCCATGGTGATGCTCACCAGGCGCATGACTTTTGTCTTATTTTTGGCCGGGGAGCCGCTGACAGTGACCTGATCGCCGGTGTTGAGCATCTCTTTTTTCCAGCCCGACCGGGAAAGCATGTTGGGACTGTTGCCTTCGATGCGCCAGGGCTCGACGCTGCCGTCATCGTTTTTTACGTCGAGATAGATGAAAACGTGAGGATTGGTCCATTCAAAATTTGTAACCGTGCCCTTTAGCGTGATCTGGTGTTCGAGGTCGTACGAAGCGCTGGAATGGTGGGCGAAAAGCGGGCGCGAAACGCCGAATGCACAAATCAAGAAAGCGATCGTTACGATGAATCCGCGTTTCATGTCGATCCCTCGAAAATCAGCGACTGGAATTTCTCCGCTGGAATTTTCCGCTTGCTCTTTAATATACACTAGCGGGAGATGAAAATTCTCGGCGCGGGACGGCAAATTCATTGTGTGCGGGGCTGGAGAGTCGTACGATGCGAAACCGGGTGGACGAATCGAAGTTTCCTGCTGAAGGTGTGGCGTTTGTCGAATCCGTGGTATTCCGGAATGGGAGGTAGAGGAGGAGCATGATGGATACTACGCGGAATCCGGGGAGAGTTCCCCTCACCCGCATTCAAGCAGGAATCGATGACCGCCGCTCTATGATGGTATTCGCCGCGGCGCTCGCGCTGGCCGGGGTGGTGGCGCTCACGCTTTCCGGATCGCGCCGGGCCTCGGCTGCTCCGCCGCTTCCGCCCGCCACGGTGGAAGTCCCGAAATTCGTTGTGGACCCATCCTGGCCGCACATTCCGAATGGTTGGACGCTGGGCCAGGTATCGAGCGCGGCGAGCGACTCCGACGGCAACATCTGGATCATTCATCGCTATCGAACCGTGAAGCCGGGAGTGAAGACGGGGCCTCCGGTGATGGAGTTCGATCCGGCTGGAAATTATGTGAAAGGCTGGGGCGGGCAGCCGGGTGACGGCTACACCTGGCCCACGAGCGAGCATGGAATTACCGTGGATTACAAAGGGTACGTGTGGATCAGCGGCAACGGGAACGACGACCAGATACTGAAGTTCACGAAAGACGGAAAATTTTTGATGCAGATCGGCCATGCCGCCAAAATCAAGACCAACGCGGATACGACCAGCCTTTGGAAGCCCGCGGACATTTACGTCTATCCCAAGACCAACGAACTTTTCGTTTCGGACGGGTACGGCAACAAACGCATCATCGTTTTCGACGCGGATACGGGCGCGTACAAGCGCATGTGGGGCGCGTTCGGAAACGTTCCGATGGACGATCCTCCGCGGCCCCCGGCTCTGACCGGGGAAGCCGCGAAAGCTGCGGCGGCGGAAGAAGAAGCAAACCGAACTCTGGCCACCGGATTCGATCCGAAAGATCCGGGACCTTCGCAATTTGTGCCGCCCGTGCATGGGGTGAAGGTCTCGAATGACGGGCTGGTGTATGTGGCCGACCGTGGCGGCAAGCGCGTGCAGGTGTTCACCACCGAAGGCAAATACATCACGCAGGTATGGATCGACCGGTGGTGCCTGGTGGAGGGCGGCGGGTGCAACAACGGCAACACCGCCGCGAGCGTCGCCTTTTCGGCCGACCCGGCGCAGCGATTTTTGTACGTCGCCAGCCGCAGCCCCGCTCGCATCTGGGTGCTGGACCGAAAATCGCTGCGGGCACTGGATTCGTTCGGGCGGCCGGGCATTGCTCCGGGAGAGTTCGACGTGCTGCATCACATGACGACGGATGGCAAGGGCAATCTCTACACATCGGAAGTCGAAGATGGCCGGCGCGTACAGAAATTTGTTTTCAAGGGGCTTTTTCCGGTGACCTTGCCGGTGAGTGAGGCTAACTGATTTTGCGGCGGCTTAAAAGGGCACCGGCCCGCTTCTTGTTTTCGGGATTATTTGGCATCGTCGCGGCCGTAGCATAGAATCCGGGGATGGCCCTGATTTCCTATGCGATGGATGTGGCCAATTCGCGCGGCCGGCGGTTCCCTGAGCCGTCGCATCCTTACCGCAATGCCTATGCACGCGATCGCGACCGGGTGATTCATTCGCGGGCGTTTCGGCGCCTGGAAGCGAAGACGCAAGTTTTCACCACGCGGTATTCCGATCATTTCCGCAACAGGCTTACGCATACTTTGGAAGTCGCGCAGATCGCGCGCACGGTTGCCGGGGCGCTGGGTCTCAACACAGATCTGGCCGAAGCGCTTTCCCTGGCACATGACATCGGGCATCCTCCGTTTGGGCACGCGGGCGAGCGGAAACTCGATGAGTTGCTGCGTCCGCATGGCGAACGGTTCAATCACAATTTGCAGGCGCTACGCATCGTCGAGGAGTTCGAGCAGCGCTACCTGGATTTTCCGGGACTCAATCTGACTTTTGAAGTGCGTGAAGGAATCGTGAAGCACTCGCGCGATTATGACGCGGCGAAATTTCCCGAACTCGCGGAATACCTGCTCGACGAGCGGCCGCCGCTGGAATCGCAGCTGATCGATTTTGTGGATGAGATTGCATATAACAGCGCCGACCTGGACGATGGATTTGAATCGAAACTCCTCGACGTCGAGATGATTTGCGCGAGCGTGCCGCTATTCGCCGAATTTTACGAAGATGTAGAGCGCACGCACCCCGGGGCCCGGGACAAATTGAAATTTAACGAGGCCGTCAAACGCATGCTGGACCGCGTCGCGACCGATTTGATCGAGAACACTCGGGCGCAGGTTGCCGCTGCCGGCGCGCGCACGGTGGAAGAAGTTCGACGCGCGCCGAGGCGCCTTGCCGGATTCAGCGCGAAGGTCGCGGCGGATAATGCGGCGCTGAAAGGATTTCTTCACACGCGCCTCTACAATCATCCCTCCATTGTGATCGACCGCGAGCGGTCGGTGGAGGTTCTGGCGCAGGTGTTCGCTTATTACCTTGAGCATCCGGAGACGATGCCGAAGTCCTACACCGAATTTGCGCAACGCAATCCTCCGTATCGGATCGTCTGCGATTACATCGCGGGGATGACAGACCACTTTCTGCTCCGGCAGCACGCGGAATTGCTGGGGACGGGCTCGGCGCGGTCGGCGGATTAGGCAGCATTGCTTGCCATGTTGTGAATATCGGCGGGGCGGCAATTTTAGGACAGGCTTCAGCCTGTCGGATTGCGGCGAGCCTTGGGGAAAACTAAACTCGACAGGCTGAAGCCTGTCCTACTCGGGCTGGAATACGGACGTGCCTGATTCGCTGCAGCCCCGAAGGAACCCGTCCGTAGCTTCCTTGACAACCCTAGGGCGACCCCTAATAATGGAAGTTAGCGAAAGGTTCAGGGTCTTTCGCGCGAACGGCCTAAACCGATGTTTCTAGACGTCAAAGAGCTGGCGGTCCGCAAGATCCGTATCCGGAAGAGCTATGCCCCGGGGACGGTCGACTACCATACCAGTGAATTCCGGCAGGTGGAGCCACTCGAGGTGCGGGCGACAGCCGAATTGGTCGAAGGGCAGATCCGCGTTACCGGGGAGCTGCACACGCGCCTGGAGATGGTGTGCGCGCGGTGCCTGGAGCCGGTCCACGAGGATGTATCCCGCGAATTCGACCTGTTTTACCGGCCTCTGGCCTCCATGACCAAGGAAGAAGAGGAACGCCTCAAGCTCGACGACACGGAAATCGCCTTTTTTGAGGGCGAAGGCATGTTTCTGGCCGACATCCTGGCCGAGCAGGTCCTGCTGGCGCTGCCTATGAAGGCCATCTGCCGGAGCGATTGCCGGGGACTTTGCCCGCAATGTGGAGTGAATCTAAATAACGAGGAATGCCGCTGCGAAAGCCATATCGGTGACTCCCGAATGGCGCCCCTGGCTCGCCTGAAGCAGGACTGGTTCAAAAAGCAATAGAATTCGCGGCGAAAACGCCATAGAATGCCCATTCCCAAACGGGCGGGTGCGGGCTCTTACTTTGAGCCCGCCTAAATCGAAGACAGAAGGAGTTCGTATGCCTAATCCGAAACGACGACATTCACACGCCCGAAAGAACAAGCGGCGCGCCCACGATTTTCTGGTTCCGCCGGCCCTTGCCAAGTGCCCCAACTGCCACGAAATGAAACAGCCGCATCAGGCTTGCCCGCAGTGTGGTTACTATAAGGGCCGGGAAGTTGTGGATACAGGGGCTTAGAGCCCGGGTAATTCAGGCCCGCCGGAAGATTCGGGTGCGGGCTGTACCTGCAGCCCGCCGGAAGATTGAATGATCACCATAGCAGTGGATGCAATGGGTGGAGACAACGCGCCGCGCCCTGAGGTTGAGGGCGCAATTGCGGCCGCTCGCGAACTGGGCGTACGCATCCTGCTGGTTGGGCTGGCGCCGGAATTGAAGAAGGAACTGGCCAAGCATTCCCACCGCGGATTGCCCATCGAGATCGTGCCGGCGAGTGAAGTCATTACCATGGACGATTCGCCGTCGCAGGCGTTCCGGAAGAAGAAGGACAGCTCGGCGCATGTGGCCGCGAAACTTGTACGCAGCGGACAGGCCGACGCATTCATCAGCGCGGGCAATACGGGCGCGGTGATGGCCGTGGCGCGATTTGGGCTGGGCCTGCTGCCTTCGGTGGAGCGTCCGGCACTGGCGGCTCCCTTTCCGACGTCGGTTGGAGGGACGGCCGTGCTGCTGGATGTCGGAGCGAACGTGGATTCCAAGCCCGCGCATCTGGTGCAGTTTGCGGTGATGGGCGAAATTTATTACCGCGCGATTTTCGGCACGCGGCGTCCGAAAGTGGCGCTGCTGTCGATCGGGGAAGAGGAATCCAAGGGCAATGAATTAACGCGCGAGGCGTTCTCGCGGCTGAAATTATCTCCGCTGAATTTCACCGGCAACGTCGAGGGGCGCGACATTTTCAACGGTTCGGTGGACGTGATTGTGTGCGACGGCTTTATCGGCAACATCGCCCTGAAGATCAGCGAAGGCGTCGCGGCGCATATCGCGGGAATGTTGAAGGAAGCGTTGCAGAGCACGCTGAGTTCCCAGGTGGGTTATGTGCTTTCGCGCAAGGCCTTCAAGAGTTTTCGCAAGAAGATCGACTACTCGGAATACGGCGGCGCGCCTTTGCTGGGCGTAAAAGGCGTGGCCATCATCGGGCACGGAAGCTCGAACGCCCTGGCGATCCGCAACGCCGTGCGCGTGGCGGCCGAACTGGTTCGGGGCGGGGTCAACGAAAAGATCGAGCAAGAGATTTCCGCGCTTCCAGTCCCAGTGGAAGCCTAAACGGCGAAACGGCGGCACATTCAATGGGAAAATTAGCGTTTTTGTTTCCGGGACAGGCTTCCCAGTACCCGGGCATGGGCAAGGAACTGGCCGAATCGTATCCGGCGGCCCGAAGTGTGTTTAACGAGGCCGATAAGGTCCTGGGATTTTCGCTATCCGAGCTTTGCTTCACCGGTAGCGAAGAGGCCCTGAAGCTGACGGCGAATACGCAGCCCGCGATTTTGACGGTGTCGGTGGCCGCTTACCGCGTGCTTGCCGAGAAGGGCGTGAAGCCGCATTTCGTGGCCGGGCACAGCCTGGGCGAATATTCCGCCCTCGTGGCGGCGGGAGCGCTGGAATTCGCGGACGCGGTGCGCCTGGTGCGGCGCCGCGGCGAATACATGCAGACGGCGGTGCCGGAAGGCGTGGGCGCGATGGCGGCCATCCTGGGATTGGCTCCCGCGCAGGTCACCGAAATCTGCCGCAAAGCGACGAACGGACAAGTGGTGTCGCCGGCGAATTTAAATTCTCCCGAGCAAACCGTGATTTCCGGAAACGCCGAAGCGGTGAAACGCGCCGTGGAAATGGCTTCGGCCGGCGGCGCCAAGCGCGCCGTGATGCTGCCGGTTTCGGCTCCGTTTCACAGCGCGCTGATGGCTCCGGCAGCCGAGCGGCTGCAGGGCGATCTGCGGGCCGTGGCATTTCATCCGCTGGGCGTGCCGCTGGTGACCAACGCCGACGCCGAGATTATTTCCAACGGCGACGAGGCGCGGGAATCGCTGATTCGGCAGGTGACGTTGCCGGTGCGCTGGGAGGAGTCGGTGCGCGTGCTGGTCGACGAGGGCGTGAATACGTTTGTGGAAGTGGGGCCCGGGCGCGTGCTTACCGGACTGCTGCGGCAGATCGACCGGTCCGTGCACGTGTTCAACGTCGAGGATGAGAAATCGCTGCATTCGACGCTGGAAAAGCTGGCGCAGGCGCAGTCGGAAGGCGCGGAAGCGTAGGTAGCACAGGCTTCAGCCTGTGCGCTATTTCCAGTTTCAAGAAAATCTAAATCGCACAGGCTGAAGCCTGTGCCACCAAGTTCATCATGTTCAGCTTGAAAGACAAGAGTGGCGCTGGTTACCGGCGCATCGCAGGGAATCGGGCGCGCCACGGCCCTGGCTCTGGCGCAGGCGGGGGCGCGCGTGACCCTTGCCGCGCGGAATACGGAAAAGCTGGCGGGCGTGGTCGCGGAAATCGCCGCGGCGGGCGGCGAAGCTCTGGCGGTGGCGATGGACGTGGCCGACGGCGAGCAGGTGAAGTCCGGATTCCGGCAAGGCGATCGAAAAATTCGGGAAGCTCGACATCCTGGTGAACAACGCGGCCATCGCGCGCGACGGCCTGGCCGTGCGCATGAAGCCGGAGGATTGGGAAGCCGTTCTGCGCACGAATCTGACGGGTGCGCACCTGTGCGCGCAGCAGGCGTTGAGCGTGATGATGCGCGCGCGGTACGGGCGGATCATCAATGTGACATCGGTGGTGGCCGAGACGGGAAATGCCGGGCAAGCAAATTACGTCGCGGCGAAGGCGGGATTGATCGGGCTGACGCGCGCGCTGGCCGTGGAAGTGGCGTCGCGGAACATCACGGTCAACGCGGTTGCGCCGGGCTTCGTCGTTTCGCCGATGACCGATCCGCTGCCGCAATCTGTGAAGGATGCGCTGCTGGCGCGGGTGCCGCTCGGGCGCATGGGCACGGACGCGGAAATTGCCGCGGCGATCGTGTTTCTGGCCAGCGACGAGGCCGGCGTACATCACCGGGACGGTGCTGGACGTGAACGGCGGATTGCGGATGGGATAGCGGCGATAGCGAGTGGTTGTCCGGTTCGGGACCTGCGTATCACTCAAGTCGCGGAATTTGCCGTAAACCGAATGAGGACCAGATTCAGAGTTAAGTTGACCTGAGGCTAGCCCGTACATAGAATATCCGGGGCTTAAATTCAGGGCGCGATTGAGTCCAAGAAAAATTCAGTGAAGAGGCGCACAGCGCCTAGCGGAGGCATACCAAGATGGCCAGTGTCGAAGAACGCGTAAAGCAGATTATTGTCGAGCAACTCGGTGTGGATGAAGGGGAAGTGACGTCCACGGCTTCGTTCGTGGACGATCTGGGTGCGGACTCCCTGGATACGGTGGAACTGGTCATGGCCTTCGAAGAAGCCTTCGGGATCGAAATTCCCGACGAGGACGCCGAAAAGATTGCCACGGTGAAAGACGCCGTCGAATACATCCAAAAGCACGCCTCGGCCAAGAAGTAGTTCGCCGGCCGCCGCAAGTTCAACGGGAGAGAGTACGAAAACGTGAGCCGCCGGGTTGTCGTAACGGGTGTCGGGCTGGTCTGCGGATTGGGAATCGGCACGGATGAAGTATGGAAAGGCATCCAGGCCGGTAGGAGCGGCGTTCGCTCGATCACCCATTTCGATACGACGGGATTTGACTGCACGATTGCAGGCGAAGTCCGCGATTTCGATCCTCTCCACTGGGCCGAAAAAAAAGAACTCAAGAAAATCGCGCGGTTCATCCAGTTGGCGCTGGCGGCTACGGATTTTGCCGTGCGCATGGCGGACCTGACGGTCACGCCGGAGATCGCGGAATCGACCGGCGTGTACGTGGGCAGCGGCATCGGCGGATTCGACGTCATCGAGCGCGAACACTCGAAGCTGATTCAGGGCGGTCCCGGACGCATCTCCCCGTTTTTCATTCCCGCGGCGATCATCAATCTGGCTTCCGGGCACATTTCCATCCGCTACGGCGCGAAGGGACCGAACTCGGCGACGGCCACGGCCTGCTCGGCATCGGCGCACGCGGTAGGCGATTCCTTCCGCATGATCGAGCACGGCGATGCGGAAGTGATGATCTGCGGCGGAGCGGAAGCGGCCATCACGCCGATGGGCGTGGGCGGATTCGCGGCGATGAAGGCGCTATCGACGCGCAATGACGAACCGGAACGCGCCAGCCGCCCGTTTGACGCCGACCGCGACGGCTTCGTGATGGGAGAAGGCGCCGGCATTCTGGTGCTCGAGTCTCTGGAATATGCCGAGCAACGCGGCGCGCCGATCCTGGCCGAATTGGTAGGCTACGGAATGTCGGGAGACGCGCACCACATTACGGCGCCGGAAGGAAACGGCGACGGCGCCTACCGCGTGATGCGCGCGGCGATCCGCGACGCGAAGATCGAGCCGCAGCCAGATCGGGTACGTCAACGCCCATGGCACTTCCACGCCGCTGGGCGACGCGATCGAAACCAAGGCCATGAAGCGCGTATTCGGCGAAAACGCCAGCAAAGTTGCCGTCAGCTCGACCAAATCCATGACCGGACATTTGCTGGGCGGCGCGGGCGGCCTGGAAGCCGGCATCAGCGTGCTGGCGCTGCGCGACCAGATCCTGCCGCCCACGATCAATCAGGAAACGCCGGACCCCGAGTGCGATCTCGACTACGTGCCGAATCATGCGCGCAAGGCCGAGGTCGAATACGCGCTCTCGAATTCGTTTGGATTCGGCGGCACCAATGCCGCGCTGCTGTTCAAGCGCTGGGCGCCGCGTTAATTTGCTCGCTACGTATGTGAGGCGCCGATGAAGATCGTCGTCTGCATCAAGCAAGTGCCCGCCAAAGACGCTCCCCTTGCGATCACCGACGCTGCTTGGATCCGCGAAACCGACATCGGATTTGAGATGAACGAGCCGGACAGCTACGCGCTCGAGGAAGCCCTGCGCCTGAAGGAAAAGCACACGCGGCGAAGTCATCGCCGTGTCGATGGGCCCGGAGCGCGTGAAGCAAACCATCAAGGAAGCGCTGGCCAAGGGCGCCGACCGCGGGATCCACATTGCCGACGACAAAGCGCACACGCTCGATCCGCTGGGCGCGGCGAAATCGCTGGCGGCGGCATCGAGCGCGAGAAGCCGGACCTGGTCCTGACCGGATTGCAGAGCGACGATCAGGGTTTCGGGCAGACCGGCGTGCTGCTGGCCGAACTGCTGGGACTGCCGCACGCGACGCTCATCATGCAAATTGAAGTGCAGGACCAGGGCCTGCGCGCTGAAGCGCGAACTCGAGGCGGGATGGTTCCAGTGGGTCGAGCTTCCGCTTCCCGCCGTGCTGACGATCCAGTCCGGCATCAATAAGGTGCGCTACGCGACGCTCAAGGGCATCATGGCGGCGAAGAAGAAAGAAATCGCGACGATCACGCGCGAATCGCTGGGCGTGGCGCACGAGGCGACGCAGCGCATCGAGCGCATCTACGTGCCGGTAAAAACCAAGAAGACCGAATTTCTGACCGGCACGCCGAAGGAAGCCGCCGCGAAGCTGCTCGAAAAATTGCGGCACGAAGCGCGGGTGCTGTGAGCGGAGCCTCCCTACGACCATGAACATTCTCCTGATCACCGAGCAGCGCGAAGGGCAATGGAACAAGACCAGCTTTGAGACGCTGGCTGCCGCGCAGCAAATCGCCGAACAAACCGAGAGCCGCCTCGCCGCCGTGGTTATCGGCAAAGGCGTCGCGGCGCTCGCCGACGAACTTGCCGCATTCAAGCTCGACGAAGTGCTCCTGGTCGAGCACGATCTGCTCGCCGCGTACACGCCGGACGGCTTCACCATCGCGCTGCAGCAGGCCATCGCGCAGGCCAAGCCCGATCTGGTCCTTCTGCCGCATACCTACCAGGTCCGCGATTTTGCGCCCAAGCTGGCCGCATCGCTCGGCAAGGGCATGATCGGCGACTGCATCGGCTATCGCCACGAAAACGGCAAGCTGATTTTTGTGCGCCAGATGTTTCAGGGCAAAACGGTGGCGGACGTGGTTTTCGACGGCGCAGCGCCGTGGTTCGCGACGTTTCAGGCCGGCGCGTTTCGCGCGGACCTGGCCGCGCAAGGCGCTTCCGCAAAGGCGCGCCGTCACGCCGGTGACAGTGGATCTCAAGCCGGAACAGATTCGCACCAAGCCGCTGGAACTTTTCCGCGAAGCCAAGCAAGCCGTGGACCTCACGCAGGCGCCCATTCTGGTGGCCGTCGGCCGCGGAATCAAGGCTCCGGAAAATATTCCGCTGGCGGAAAAACTGGCGCAACTGCTGGGCGGCGAAGTCTGCCGCTTCCCGTCCCATCTGCGATGAAGGCTGGCTGCCCATGGACCGCCAAATCGGCAGTTCCGGGCAGACCGTCGCGCCGAAACTTTATCTCGCGCTCGGAATCAGCGGCGCCATCCAGCACGTCGTGGGCATGAAAGGCTCGCGCACCATCGTGGCCATCAACAAGGACCAGAACGCGCCGATCTTCGAAGTCGCCGACTACGGCATCGTCGGCGATTTGTTCGAGATTGTTCCCGCGCTTATCGAAGAACTTGAGAAGAAATAGGGCACGATAAATCGCGATGGAACCTTGTTCGCATTGAGTTCAGGCCGGTTTCAGCTGAGCCCAGTTAGTTGGTTCACATGGCGAAAATAATGCTTCTTTTGGTCTTGTCGGTGTGGGCCGGAAGCATCACCCGGGTACAGAAGTATACCGGTCCGAACTGTCTCGGTCCCTTCTGTATCGATCGAGACGTCCCGGCTCGCGTTCTATTCAAGCAACTCGGACCACCAGCCCCCAAAAGTTCCCAGTTCGTTCCCTACTGTTATCAATCGCATGACGGGAAGACATCTTTATACTTTTCAATTATGGATTCGGAACCTGGAGTGACGGGTGCTCTCCTGCTCAGTGATTTTTCGAATTGTTTGCACATGAAGAAAGGGATCACTGAAGACGATCTGGGCGCGTGGATGACTCCAGAAAATATCAAGCTAGGCAGCTCTGAAAATGATGTCATAAAAGCGTACGGGAAACCCTCTTCTCAAGAAAAAATAGTGCCTCAGAACCACAGGCGAATGATTCAGGGTATTCGTCCCTCGGACCACTTGCCCGCATTTGCCGAGAAGACGATGTTCTATCGCAACCCGGATTGGGACGATTTGAGGGCGGCGGAATTTGGCATTCGCGATGGAAAGGTGTCCTATATCTGGATGTCCCATGACGAATAGATTGGAAGAAACCTTTGGCCGTTTCTCATGGTGCCGGATTGTCGAAAATCGATCCACGCCATGTTTCGTCCTCGATATGTGCCAGATGCTCGTTGTGCTAAACTTCTCCGAAAGTTGGGCCATCTGATGGGCGCTGGAAATTACAAAATCCTCCTTTACCCGCAAGAGGGCGGTTTTTGGATTGCGGAAATTCCCGCCATTTCCGGCTGCTATGCCCTGATGGCGACCAGAGAGCAGGCGCTTGAAGAACTGAATGGTGTATTTGCGATGATTTCCGAAGAGTATCGGGAAAAGGGCCTTACGCTTCCCGCGGATTATCTCGTGAACGGACCGGTCGAGATTTCTTGAACCGAAAAGCAGCTGCCAATCTTGAAGGGAAAAAGGGAGGTTTCGACGATGGCTTTGACGCAAATCATCGCTAAGTGGCGCGGAACGGTTCGATTCGGAGTTATGTTGCTCGCCAGCCTGGCTAGCGTGCCCTTTGCCTTCGCGCAATATCCCTCGAAATCCCAGGTCGGCAAGGACGGGATGTCGGTGCTGCTGGAGAATTACGCGAGCGCGCCGCTATCGAGCCCGACGCACGGCGGAAAAAATTCGACGGAGATCGATTACAAGGGGCAATTGGGCCGCGTGACCTCCATGCGCGCCGAGCCCGCGGACGCCCCGCTGGCGAATTCGCGGTTCTTCGTCAACGACCAGAGCGGCACGCTTTACATCATGGATAAATCCACGAAGAAGTTCACCGCGTACATCCATTTCGCCGAAGTGTTTCCGAAGTTCGAGTCCGACACGGGGAACACGGCCGGCATTGTTTCCATCGCGTTCGATCCCGGCTACGCGAAAAACGGAAAATTCTATACCGTGCACGTGGAAAAACCGGACATGGAAGGATCGGCGACTCCAACGAACGCGCATCTGGCGTCGCTGGACCTGAAAGGGTATGAAACGACGCCCGTCGTGATGCCTCCCGCCGGAGCCGTGCATTTGGAATCGGTGCTGGTGGAATGGACCGACACGAATATCAAGAACGACACGTTCGAGGGAACCGCGCGGGAACTCTTGCGCGTGGCATTTGACCGCAACCATCCCATGGCCGATCTGATTTTTAATCCGCTGGCCAAGCCAGGGAAAGACGATTACGGCAACCTCTACATTTCCGTGGGCGACGGCGCGCAAGGCGAGACCCCGGGCCCGAGCCACACGCTGCCGCAGCAACTCAATACGCTGCTGGGAAAAATTTTGCGAATCACTCCGGATATCAAGCTGCACCCGAACGATACGCTCAGCGCCAACGGACGTTACCGCATTCCCTCCACCGGCGCCGATCCGAATCCGTTTGTAAAGGTAAACGGGGCGCGCGGCGAAATCTTTGCCTACGGATTGCGCAATCCGGCGCGCATGGCGTGGGACGTGGCGACCAAAACGTTTCTGGTGAACGATATCGGCCTGCACTACTGGGAAGAGGTGAACATCGTCACCAAGGGCGCCAATTACGGCTATTCCGAACGCGAGGGCAACGAGCAGTTGTTCGTGGACAGCGCGGGCAAGACGGGCAGCCTGATGACCCCGCCGGTGGCGTTCCCCGACCGGGACCTGCTGAAGGTGGAGGGCATCGATGAACCGGTCGCGCCGGTTTATCCCGCAGCCGTCTACAGCCACCAGGAGGGCGATTCGATCGGCAGCGGTTACGTCTACCGCGGCAAACTTATGCCGAAGCTGAACGGAAAATACATTTTTAACGACATGACCACGGGGCGCATCTTTTACGTCGATCTGGCGGAGATGATCGCCACTCATGGACAGCGCAACCACCAGGCGGAGATCCACGAATTGCAGTTGGTGTTCAAGAGTCCGTTTGACGCATCCGCGCAGGCCGCCACCAAGAGCCGCATGTACGACATCGTGGCGCAAGGCTACGCGCACAAGGGAGGCACGCCGGCGGCGGATCATGTGCTGCCCGGAGGGGCGGCCGCGACCACCGGCTGGAAGGACGCCGAACACAAGCAGCCGAAGACGGATCCCGAGGGTGTTCCTTACGGAGGCGGGCGAGCGGATGTGCGGCTGGCCACGGGCAGCGACGGCGAACTCTACGTATTGAGCAAGCCGGACGGGATGATTCGGAAAATGGCTGCGGTGACGGCTTCCCCGGCGAAGTAGGACGGGCTTCAGCCTGTCAGTTTTTTCGTCGGACGGAAACCAAAAGCAGACAGGCTGAAGCCTGTCCTACTTAACTCTTGATCGAGGAAAATTTCTCGACGCGGCGCAGTTCCGGAAAACTCCAGGCCCACAATCCCGTCACCAGCAGCGTGCCGATCCCGCCCAGGATCACGGCCGGAACGGCGCCGAACCACTGAGCCGTCAGCCCCGACTCGAATTGCCCGATTTCGTTGGATGCGCCGATGAACATCATTTCCACGGCGCTGACGCGCCCGCGCATCTCGTCCGGCGTGGCCAGTTGCACCAGCGTGGAGCGGACCACGACACTGACCATGTCCATGGAGCCGACCAGCATGAGCGCCACCATGGAAAGCACCAGGCTGCGCGAGATGCCGAAGAGAATTGTGAAAGCTCCGAAGCCGCCGACGCACCAGAGCATGGTGACGCCCGCGCGACGGCGGAAGGGGCGGTGCGCCAGCAGCAGCGCCATGCTGCCCGCGCCGATTGCGGGAGACGCGCGCAGCAGGCCCAGCCCCCAGGGGCCGGTGCGCAGAACTTCGCTGGCGAACACGGGCAGCAGCGCCACCGCGCCTCCCAGCAGCACCGCGAACAGGTCCAGCGAAATCGATCCCAGGATGATTTTCTTTTCCACGATGTAGTGCAGCCCCGCCAGCACGGATTTCATGGTCAGCGGTTCCCTGGGCCGGGCCTTGGAGCGCAGTTGGACTTGCGACATCAGGAACACGGCCGCCCCCGCGGCCAGAATCGCCCCTGCATAGACTGCCGCGGGCCCCTTGGCCACGGCGTAGATCAAGCCCCCTACCGACGGTCCCATGATCGTAGCGGCCTGATTCACGGAGCTGTTCCAGGCGATGCCGTTCTGCAAATGCTCTTCCGGAATGATTTGCGGGACCATGGCCCGGCTCACCGGGTTGTTGAATGCGCGGACCACGCCGAGCAGGACCACCACGGCATAAATGGGAAGAATCGTGCGAGATTGCCGAAGAGCGGTGAAAAGCAGCAAACCGGAGCACACTCCAAACCCGATGTAACAATTGACCAGGAGTTTGTTCCGGGCGAAGCGGTCCGCCGCGTGACCCGAAACCAGGAACAACAGAATCCCGGGGGAAAATTGGGCCAGGCCCACCAGCCCCAAATCCAGGGGACGCTTGGTGATCTCATAGATTTGCCAGCCGACTGCGACCGATTGCATCTCGAGTCCGGCGATGATGAAGAAGCGCGCCAGTTGGTAAAAAGTAAAATCAGGATAGCTAAATGCCACGCGCCCGGCGCGTGAGGAGTTCCCGGAGTCGTCCATCGGGTTATACTTTGCCATAAATTATCGATTTCGACGAGGGCTGCCAGGGGGAGCCTATCGGGGCGCGATCCAGCAGCCTTTCAGGAATAATTCAGGTCAATCGGGCACAATCTTCATTTTCGGGCAGTCAAACCAGTTTGTCTGCGCGACAGTCCGGCGGATCGGCGGAAAGTCAAGAAAATGGAGTAGGTGTATGGGTGGGGCGAGCCGAGGCGTGATAAAATCACGCGAAGAAAAAGGCTTGTTCGACGGTTACCTAATCCAATTTCTTACCATGAAGGCGACGTCTGTCAAAGCTATCGACGAGAACCTGCCGCTTGGCGGCTTCTTAAGCGGGATTTGGATCGCGCCGGCAGTCCCGGCAATTGATTCGGCAACAAACTCGGCATACCACTCGGCAAAAGGAGAGAACTCATGAAGGTTTCGGCATTGGCTCGATTTTCATTCGGATTGGCGGTTGCAATGTTGAGCGCGGGCTTTGCGCGGGGCGCGGGCGCACCCCCGAATCCGCCTGATGGAGGCTACCACCTGCTCAAGACGATTTCGTTGCCGCCGGCGCCGGGTGGCGCCGAGTATTACGACTACATTACAGTGGACGCCGCGGCACGCCGCGTGTATGTGTCGCACGGCGCGGAGGTCGTGGTGCTGAATGCCGACGATTATTCAGTGGTGGGAAAAATCGGCGGGTTGAGCCGCTGCCATGGCGTCGCCCTCGCTCCCAAACTGGGCAAGGGATTCATCACCGACGGCGATTCGCGGGAAGGGGCCACCGTCCAGGAAGTAGTGATCTTTGATCTGAAGACTTTGAAGGTCACGGGCCGCGTGAGCACCGGCCAGGTGGACACCGACGCGATTATTTTCGATCCCGCGAGCGGGCACGTGTTCACGTTTAACGGCGATAGCCACAACTCCACGGTCATCGATCCTGTAAAACAGTCGGTGATCACGAATATCGATCTGATCGGCAAGGTGGAATTCCCCGCAGTGGACGGCAAAGGGATACTCTACGACAACAACCCGGAGAAGAACGACATCGTGGCCATCGACACGCGCACGAACACGGTCAAGTCGCGCTGGCCCACCGCGCCGGCCGGAGCGCCCACTTCCATGGCCATGGATGTGAAGAACCGGCGGCTGTTTTCAGCCGGACGCGGCCCTCAGTTCGTGATCATGATGAATGCGGACACGGGAAAGGTAATTCAGTCGTATCCCATCTCCGAGGGCGTGGACGCGAACGCGTTCGATCCTTCCACGGGCATGTTGTTTGTCGCCACGCGCGTGGGCATGTTGCACATTTATCACGAGGATTCCCCCGACAAGCTGAGCGAGGTCGAATCGGTGAAGACCGAGTACGGGGCCAAAACCCTGCAGGTGGATCCAAAAACGCACAATGTTTTTCTGAGCACGTCGGATTTTAATCCGCCGGCCGCTCCCACCGAGAAGCAGCCCCATCCGCTGGCCACGGCCAAGCCTGGGAATTTCCGCGTGCTTGTCTATGGAAAGTAGAGTATTTACGAAGGCGCAGAATCGCATCAGCAGGTGAACGGCACGGGGAGGACCGTCTCGGGTTAACGCCGCGGGGCGGTCTTCTCATCGTTTGGCCGTCCGTGAGGAGAAGCCATGAAAAGATTTCTACTATCGTTCGCTGTTGCCGCGGTCCTGTTGCTGAGCCATTCGAGTGGCGCGCGGGCGCAGACCGAAATCACGTTGATTGCTCCCGGCGGGGCCAGAGCGCCGCTGGATAAACTTATTCCCGAATTCGAGAAAAAGACCGGCTATAAAGTGAAGGCGACGCTCGGCTCGGGACTT
The DNA here is from genome assembly GCA_963779275.1 of Terriglobia bacterium. GTDB lineage: Bacteria > Acidobacteriota > Terriglobia > Acidiferrales > UBA7541 > Palsa-360. Next base: position 442,922 of record CAVZXL010000004.1, on the reverse strand, counting down.
GGAACCAAGAAGCAGGTCATGCAAGGCGAAGCCTTCGATGTGCCCGTCGTGCAGCCGCCGCTGGCGGAGGTCATTGCCTCGGGGAACGTCGTCGCCGGCAGCGAGACGCCGCTGGCGACCGTTGCCGTGGGCGTGGCCGTGCGCAAGGGCGCGCCCCAGCCCGATCTCTCTACTCCCGAAGCGGTCCGGAAGATGCTGCTCGCCGCAAAATCGATATCGTATCCGGATGCCGCGGGCGGCGCGGCGGCCGGCGTCAGCTTTAATGAGACGCTCAAGAAGATGGGCCTTGCCGAGCAGTTGCAGCCGAAGATCAAATTGGCAAAGGGCGGCGCCGCCGCGATGGCGATGGTCGCCAAAGGGGAAGTGGAAATCGGCCTGACATTTGTCAGCGAAATGCGCGATGACGGCATCGACATCGTAGGGCCGCTGCCGCGCGCCATTTCCACGCCGACCGGATTGGTGGGGTATGTTTCGTCCCACGCGAAAGATCCAGCCGCCGCGAAGGCGCTGTTGGAGTTTCTGTCTTCGCCCGATGCGGCCGCGGTGTATCAGGCCGAGGGGATGCAGCCGGGGCGGTGAAGTATCCGGCCGCGCTCCGGCCAGCAATCGGCGACGTCGGTTCAGCCGGCCCAAGGATTGACGACCGGAACAGTTAAGCCCTTGAAGTGCCGCGTGTTTCGCGTCGCCAGCATGGCCCGGCTGGCGAGGGCGATCCCCGCAATCATCGTATCGCGCAAGTCGATAGGGCGTCCCTTCTTTTGGCGCGCGGCCATCAGGCCGGCGGCGAGTTGCGCGGCGGCCGCATCGAAGTTGGCCACCCTGCCTCCGATTTCTTCCTCCAGGATTTCTTCAAAAGCCCTCAAGAGCAGAGAACGCCGCTTGCCCGCCGGCAGGATTTGCAGGCCGAACTGAATTTCCAGAACCGTTACCGAACTGATCCAGACGGATGTGCGAGGTTGCCTGTCGAGCCAGGCAATCACATTGGTATCGGGGGGCTGGCGCATCAGGGCCGATAGCACGTTGGTATCGAGCAGAATCATTGATCAAAAGGAAGCGGGCTTGACCGTGTGCCCGCGCAATTCGGGAATCTCTTGTTTGAGACCGGTCTTGCGGAACCGGGAAGCGATTCCGGAGCCCAGGCCGCCCGCGGACAGTTCCTCTTCTTTAACTGCATCGCGGAGGATGTCGCGAACTTCTTCCTCCATGCTGCGACCGTGGCGGCTGGCGCGGCGTTTCAGGCGGGATTTCACCGCATCCTCGACATTGCGGACCACCAGTTGAGCCATGGCAACCTCCAAAACGATATCATGATATCACATCGGGACACGAATTGCGCGGCCCTTTGGCGTGCGCTGAGGTTGGTTGCTTTCCGCGTCCGTGAGTAGTATGTTGGTAGTATGAAAGAGAAGACATCCATTACATTATCGTCCGATCTTCTCGCGCAGGTCGATCGGCTGGCCGGCTCAAAAGTCTCCCGCTCCGCGTTCATTGAACGAGTGCTCCGTATCTATCTCCGGGAGCGAACCCGGAAGCAGATCCATGCGCGCGACCTGGAGCGCATTAACGCCGCCGCCGACCGGCTGAATGCGGAGGCTGAAGATGTCCTTGGCTACCAGTCCCTGGAAGAGTAAACGCTCGCATGGAGCGGGCCGTTGAGGCGCGGAGAGTTGTATCGCGTTTTCAAACCCGCGGGGGATCCCAAGCGGTACCGTATTTTCGCCATCGTGAGCCGTCAGGCGCTGATCGATTCGCGGTTTTCCAGCGTGATCTGCGCTCCCATTTTTAGCGCCGGGGAAGGCCTTTCGACGCAAGTTGCGGTGGGCGCCAGCGAAGGACTCAAGCATCCGAGTTGGATCATGTGCGATAATCTGGTCAGCATACGCAAGACGGACCTCAGCGACTATGTGGGATCCTTGTCGCGAGCGAAGATTTCCGATCTCAATATTGCGCTGAAGATGTCTCTCGATCTGGACTAGATCGCGGTTATTTTCGCGGCCTCCAGTTCGATTTCCTCCGTGTCGCACGCCCCCGCTAATTTTCATTCCAAGTGCGGGCGCAATCGGGTACCGTTTATGAGGAACATGAGCGCCGAGGCAACGCTCGTCTATAGCAGCTCAAGTAAGCCTCCGGTTCCTTTTAGGAGGACGGATGAAGCGGATTGCAATCGTGGTATTGGCGTTTGGAGTTTGGGCCAGCGGCGCAAGCGCCCAAGATGCCCCGGCGGCTCTGAAGACGCAGAAAGAAAAGTTGAGTTACGCCATCGGAATGGAAATGGGCAAGGGCGTGAAGGCCCAGGAACTGGATGTCGATCCCGACCTGGTTTCACGCGGGTTGAAGGACGCCATATCGGGCGGAAAGTCGCTGATGAGCGACGATGAACTGCAAACGGTAATTGGCGCCTTGCGCGAGGAAATCAAGCAGAAGCAGATGCAGGCCGATGAAGCGGCGGCGGAGGAAAACAAGAAACAGGGAGAGGCGTTCCTGGCGGAAAACGGAAAGAAAACGGGCGTGGTGACCACGGCGAGCGGATTGCAATATAAAGTCATCACCGCCGGTACGGGCAAAAAGCCCGCGGAGACCGACACAGTGCTCTGCAATTACAAGGGAACGTTCCTGGATGGAACCGAATTCGACAGTTCCGCGGAGGCCGGAAAGCCCGTGCCGTTCGATATCAAGACCGTGATTCCCGGTTTCAAGGAAGCCCTGCAACTCATGCCGGTAGGGTCCAAATGGCAGATTGTCGTTCCCGCGAGCCTGGCATACGGTGACCGCGGAGCCGGCAATGTGATTGGGCCGAACGCGACGCTGATCTTCGATGTGGAGTTGGTTGGGATTCAGGATGCCGCGGCTCCCGGGGGGGCAAAATAGGTCTTCCCGGCGGCATAGACTTCTATGTCTGCAAAGAACTAGGGACGCTGTCAATCCGAGCGATGCGAGGAATCCCTCAGGGATTGGGCTCCAAGAGGAAGAGGGATTCCTCACCCGCCGGAGCGGGTTCGGAATGACAATGTCTTGGATATTTCCGCAAGATGTGTAAGCCAGCGGAATGCTAGCGCAGCTTCGATTGGACCTTCCGGCAGAGGAGCCATCCGCGAAAAATGCCTTCCGCATTTATCTGTGAGGGGACGCGCACACCGATCGGGCGCCACGGGGGCGCGCTGGCGCAGGTGCGCGCGGACGATCTGGCGGCGGCGCCGCTGCGGGCGCTGCGCGAAAAATTCCCAAAGCGCGATTGGTCGACGGTGGAAGAAGTGATTTTCGGCTGCGCGAACCAGTCGGGCGAAGACAATCGCAACGTGGCGCGCATGGCGTTGCTGCTTACGGGGATTCCCTCCAGTGTTCCGGCGATGACCGTTAACCGGCTGTGCGGTTCCGGGATGGAAGCGGTAGCCGTGGCCGCTCGGGCCATCGCCGCGGGCGAAATTTCGCTGGCTATCGCGGGCGGCGTTGAGAGCATGAGCCGCGCTCCATTCGTGATGCCCAAGGCCTCGACACCTTTTTCCCGCGCCGCGGAAATTTACGATACGACCATGGGATGGAGATTTCCCAATCCGCTCATGGAGAAGCTGTACGGAACGTCGTCCATGCCGGAAACGGCCGAAAACGTCGCGGAAAGATTTAAAATCGACCGGGCCTCGCAGGATTGTTTCGCGTTGCGCTCGCAACACAAGGCCGCACGGGCGCAGAAAGCGGGGATCTTCGCCGAGGAAATCACGCCCGTGGCTATTCCCGGTCCGAAAGGAACGATGCAAACCGTTTCCGTGGATGAGCATCCGCGCCCGACACGACGCTGGAGGGGCTGGCCAAATTGCCGGCGCCGTTTCGCGCCGGTGGCACGGTGACGGCTGGAAACGCGTCGGGAATAAACGACGGCGCGTGCGCCATGTTCGTGGCTTCGGAGGAAGCGGCGGCGCGGTTTGGTTTGAAGCCGATCGCGCGCGTGGCGGGGTCGGCGGCCGCCGGCGTGGAGCCGGATTACATGGGCATCGGGCCGATTTACGCGGTGCGAAAAGTTGCTGGAGCGGTTGAAATTAAATTTGGCGGACGTGGATGTGTTCGAGTTGAACGAAGCGTTCGCGGCGCAGGCGCTGGCGGTCACGCGCGAATTGGGATTGCCCGACGACAGCGAAAAAGTGAATCCCAACGGCGGGGCCATCGCCTTGGGGCATCCGCTGGGAATGAGCGGCGCGCGGTTGGTGCTGACGGCATCGCGGCAGATTCAGCGGATGAAAGGGCGTTACGCGCTGGTTTCGATGTGCATTGGCGTGGGGCAGGGGATTGCGATGGTTCTGGAACGTGTTTAAATTATTCCTCGCTCAACAAAATTTAATTTAATCCGTGTCGTGTGGAAGTTTTCAGTAGGACAGGCTTCAGCCTGTCGGTTACCTGCCCCGCCATGTGAAGCCGAGCCCGACAGGCTGAAGCCTGTCCTACCTATTGCCGCTTATTCGCGCGTCACGCAGCGCTCCAGGTGTTCGTGTATTTCCGCGGCTTGCCGAGATGTATGCGGCCGTGGCCCGGCAGACACCGATGCGAAACGGTAGGCCAGCAATTTTTCCATCGAATGCGTTTGCTCCTTCCACGAATACCAGCAGACATCGCGGAAAGCCGTCAGCGTTTCGCGTTCGGCGGACCACGCCAGGTGGTCTCCGGTGAAAAGCACATTGTCGCGGTACAGCAGGACCTGATGGCCGCGCGTGTGGCCGGGAGTAGGGATCAGCAAGAGTTCGTCATCGATGCGCTGCGGTTCGGTCCCCGCGATGACGCGCTCGATGCCGCGGGATGCGGCGGCGTCGCCCTCGTGCATGATGCGCGGGCAATGAAAGTGTCCGGCAAATTTCGCGTGGTCGGCGATGTCGTCGCGGTGGGAGAGAAACATCAGGCTCACGCCGCCCATCTGCTCGATGCGCTTCACCAGCGGCGCGTTGAACCGAGGGGAATCGACCAGCACATTTCCGCCGCGTTCCGCCGGCCGCACGATCAGATAGGCCCACGCGCCAAAGCTCGCCTCCGAATTGAAACCGCAATAATAGACGTCGTCCACCACGTGCACGGGGAAGGCTTCGACTCCCTGGCGGGCGCTGCGATGCGACACCGTGCCGATCGAGGCCGTTGGGCATGCGACCAGCGCCATGAACGCGCGATGCTGCTCGCCCGGATTGCGAGGCTGGCGGTAGACGCTGGACTGGCCGCCATGATCGCGAAAACTTGCCGGAGCGATCTGCCGGCAAGCGTCGCAGTCGATGCAAGTGGAATCGACAAAGAAATCGCCCTCGACGTTTTCGGCGAGCCGTTGGGTGATTTGCGCCATGACTTTTAGATTCCGGTTATCCCGTGAAAGTCGCAAGACTGCATTCTTTCACGCGCCCCGCGGCCCGGAAACCAAAATACCTTATAATCCTTGCCGATCGAAGGGAAGGCGATATATGTTCGCAATCCATACCGAGGTGAAGAATTGGCGGCAAAAGCGAAACCCGTGAAATCGAAGTCCCGCGCTAAATCGGCGCCATTGAAAAAGGCGCCGGCCCGCAAGAAGAAATTGAAGATCGCGATTGCCGGCTTCGGCACGGTTGGCCGCTCGGTCGTCAAGCTCTTGCTGCAGGAGGCGAACGACTGCTTTGAGCTCACGCACATTTTTAATCGCGGCGTGGCCCGGAAAAAAGTCGATTGGGTGCCCTCGAGCGTGCGCTGGACCGACAGCGTCAACGAAGTGATCTCTGCCGATATCGATGTGTTTGTGGAGTTGGCCGGGGGAGTGAAGCCCGCGGGGGACTGGATTCGCAAGGCGCTGCGGGCGGGGAAATCGGTGGTCACGGCGAACAAGCAACTGATCGCCGAGAGCGGGCCCGAGCTGGTGGATCTGGCGCGCGAATCGGGCAGGCGCCTGGAATACGGCGCGTCGGTCGCGGGGGGAATCCCCGCGATTATCGGCATCCAGGAAGGCCTGGCCGGAGACCGGCTGTACAAGATTGCGGGCGTGCTCAACGGCACGTGCAACTACATCCTCACAAAAATGGAATCGACCGGAGCGAGTTTTGAATCGGCGCTGAAAGAAGCGCAAGACCTGGGCTTCGCCGAAGCCGATCCCACCGCCGACGTGGAAGGATACGACGCGCGCGCGAAACTCGTAATCCTGACGCAAGCCGGATTGCGCGCCCGCGTGAAAAGCGAGCAGATTCCGTGCTGGCCGATTTCCGCGGTGCAGGCCGTGGACTTTGCCTACGCGCGAGAATTGGGATGCGCCATCCGGCAGATTTCGCTGGCGCGAAAAGAAACCGACGATGGTTTGAGCGTGCGCGCGTTCGTGCGCCCGGCGCTGGTGCCGGCGTCTTCGCTGGTGGCGCACGTCGAGGGCAGCAAGAATCTGGTGATGGCCACCGGACAATATGCCGGTCAAATGGTGTTTTCGGGATTTGGAGCCGGGGGAGATCCCACGGCGGTGGCCGTGATTTCCGATTTGTATTCGATCGCGCGGAGCGGCAGCGCGCCGCCGAGCAACGTTCCGGAGGTGGAGACGCCCAAGGACGTGAGCGGAGAATTTACCGCGCCGTATTATTTGCGATTTGTTGTGAAAGACCGGCCCGGGATCATCGCCGCCGTGGCCACCGTGCTTTCGCGGTACGGCATCGGCATCGACGCGGTTTTGCAGCGGCCGGGATATCCGCATTCCGCGCTGCCGTTCATCATCACGCTGGAGACGTGCCGCAGCGCGCAACTTGGCTGCGCCCTGCAGGAAATCAACCGGCTGGATTTTCACGTGGAGCCGGTGCTGTGCATGCCCATTCTGATGGATTAGGGTTTGGGAAAAATAATGCGTCATTCCGAGCGAAGCGAGGAATCCCTCTTCGATCGAAAACCAAGAGGGATTCCTCGCTTCGCTCGGAATGACGGCGTTTTTTATTGTGTTCTCGATTCTACCGAACAACCGAGCCGAAACATTTTTTACAAGTGTAACTAGCGGGCATTCGCCAGATCGCCGCGCCACCAGCGCGCCGAGTACACGATGAATGCGGCCGCCAGCCATCCCGCCGCATACATGGGCTGCGCGCCCCAGCGCATTACCGGCGAATGCATCAGGCCGAACCAGGAAAAGACAGCGGCGATCAGGCACCAGAGGGCTGCGCGCCCGAAATTCCGGTCGATCAATTCCGTGATCATCGCCGTCACCACAAGCACCAGAAAAAGAAATCCGTTGCCGAGGCCCTGCAGCGAGGACCAGTAGATCGAGCGATTGAGCGCGCCTGCCACTTCGGGATTCTGGATGGAAAGTTTCAGCGCTGGCAGGGCGGAACTCACGGCCGACGCCACCACGGCTCCGGTGGGCAGAACGAGTCCCAGCAGCATGGCGTTCCAATATTTTTGATCCACGCGATGCAGCGTGGCGCGGCCCACGCCTACGGCCACGTAGCCGATCATCGCCGCGAGAATCGCCCAGGGAAAAAGCTGCGAGATGAACAGCGTTAGCCCGCTCATGGCCACGGCCAGGTAGATGATTGCTGTCCAGAAACAAAAACCGATGCGCGCCCCCATCGCTTTGTATGGAGGATGTAGCGCGGCGATCACCGGCGTGATGATGCTTCCCGCGGCACCGCACACGAACGTTCCCAAACCGTCGGCGGCCACGATCAGACGGACGTTGTAATTATCTCCGGCGGCGTTCGCGCCTTCAACCGATGCGATGTCCTGCAATACCTGGTAAATCGACATGGGCGCGATCACCGACAGGTAGGGAATCGCCAGGCCCATGGCCTGCAGCAAGCCCGGCGTGCGGACAAAGGGAGGCTGCAGGGAAATTCCCTGCCAGGCCGGGTGAACGTAACCGATGGATAGGCCGATCGCGAGAGGCACGAGCCACGCGAGCAGGAACGGAGGAATTCTCCATTTTGTGACGGGCACGTTGGCAAGGCCCGCAACCGCGATAATCGCCAGCGCGACAATTCCCACCAGAGGCTGATCGAAAATGCGCTGCAGCAGCACCATCGCCAGATACGTGTACATGGCCGCGCCGAAGACGGTCATCGTCGCCGGCTTGGGAATAAATTTGCGAATGGCTCCGGCGAATGGCGCCGCCGCGAGCTTGATCACTCCTGTCCACACGACGGCGGCCGCTCCGATCCTCCAGGCAAGGTCTTGATCGTGAGTCTGCAAATACACGGGCAGCATGATGGCCAGCGTGTACGCGATCATCCCCGGCACGTTGTTGATGTAGACGTGCGCGGTGACGTCGGCGCGGGATTCGCGCTTGGCAAGTTGTGTGCCGAGCGCCGCCAATGCGAGCGAGCCGGCCACGAATCCAAGGGCGTAGCCCGGAAGCAAATGTCCCACGCTGAATCCCATGGAGATGCCGACTGGAATCAGAAGAATGGCCGGGATGATCGTCTGCGCCACGTTGAAACCGACCTGCGCGACCGTAGCGTCGATGTCTCCCCGGGTCAGGGCCCACCAGTGCGGCGAACTTTGCTGTCCGCTTTCGGGCATTCAGCTCGCTTTCTTTTGCTCGGGGGAAGAACTTGAAACGCCAAAAGTGCAATTTCAAATCTTGAACGCTTCCAAGGTTTCCGGCACGAAGAGTTCCTGCGGCGCGAGCAGGCGCTTGGAAAGGCCCTGCTCGAAGGAATAGCGCAGGAACGTGCTCAGGCCGTGCGCGTTCGGCTCGAATCCGTAGGGCCAGAAATCCTTGCCCATGAGGTCGCGCGTCTGCTCGGCGTGGCGGATTTGCCAGGGGAGCATGGTTTTGAGCGCGGCGGGCTCGAACAGGTCGTCGTACACTTCGCGCTGCGCCTGGACGAACGCCTTGAACAGGGATTGCGCGATCCAGCGGTGCTGTTCGTAGACTTCGCGGCGAATGACGATCGTGTGCATGATCGGGAAAATCCGGGTGCGCTGGTAGTATTCGCGTTCCACCGTTTCGTAGTCCTCAAACAGGCGGCGGACGGCGGGGTTTCCCTTCATGAAGGCGGACGGCGCGCGCGGGGAATAGATGGCGTCAATTTCTCCGTCCACGAGCATCTGGTTGAGGGTTTTATTTTCGCCGATATTTTCCAGGCGAATTTCAGGCGGCAGGGAGACCGTTTGTTTTTCGGTGCGTCCGGGCTGCTCTTCGCCGCCGCGAAGATAGGTGACGCTGGAAACGGGCACCTGATAGTCGTCGCTCAAAATGCCGCGAATCCACACGCCCGCCGTGAGCTGGTATTCCGGATTGCCCACGCGCTTTCCGATCAGATCTTTTGGTTCGCGGATGCCGCTGTTGCGGTTCACGTAGATGCAGGAGTGGCGGAAGGAGCGCGACGGAAAAATGGGAATGGCCACGAATGGCCGTGGGCTCGCGGAACATCGACAGCGTGTAGGAGGAAAGCGACATTTCGGCCACGTCGAATTCGCGGTGGCGGATCATGCGGAAAAAAGTTTCCTCGACCGGGATGTTGATGTAGGTGAGGTCGATGCCGTCGACGGGGATGCGGTCTTCCAGGAGCGCGCGCGTGCGGTCGTAATTCCAGCAGGCCAGCGACAATCGAAGTTTCGACATGGTTTTGAGGTTCTCCGCGGGGCGATCTCGCGTCCGCGCGCCAGCGATAAGAGCAAAGGCGCATTCCCTTTGTCAAGCTCCATAGGTGGTTCTAAAGTGGCACCGTATGTATCAAATGCCCTAAGATGGACATCTCATGAGAATGGCCGGTGGATTCGGCGGGATTGGGACGCAGCGCGGCATGGGCGGGCACGCGGAGAGAAGTCCGCGTTCGCGCGAAGGCCGCGAAGTGTCTCCCCCGAAAGACGGCAAGGCCAAGCTCAGCCGGGCGTGGGATCAGTTGCCCGAAGTGTGGGCGCTGCTGAAGCCGCGGCGCGGGCTGCTGGCGCTGGGCATGGTGCTCATGGCCGTCAACCGCGTTTCGGGACTCGTCCTTCCGGCATCGCAAAAATATCTTGTTCGACAATGTGTTCTCCAAGCATCAGACGAAATCTCCTGATGCCGCTGGTCGGGGCCGTACTGCTTGCCACGCTGATTCAGGGCGTGACGTCCTACGCGCTGACGCAACTGCTCTCGAAAGCCGCGCAGCGCATGATCACCGAGCTGCGGCGCAAGGTGCAGGAGCACGTGGGGCGGCTGCCGGTGGCGTATTACGATGCGAACAAGACCGGCGCACTGGTTTCGCGCATCATGAGCGACGTCGAGGGCGTGCGGAATCTGATCGGCACGGGACTGGTCGAGTTTCTCGGCGGGCTGCTGACGGCCACGATCGCGCTGGTGCTGCTGCTGCGCATCAGTCCGCTGATGACGGGCGTGGCATTTTCCCTGTCTGCTGATTGCCATGCTTTCTCTGCGCAAGGCATTCGGCACCATCCGTCCGATTTTTCGCGAACGATCGAAGATCAACGCCGAGGTCAGCGGGCGGCTCACCGAATCGCTTTCCGGAGTGCGCGTGGTGAAGGGCTATCATGCGGAGGCCCGCGAACACGATGTGTTCACGACGGGCGTGAACCGGCTGCTCGATAACGTACTGCGCTCGCTGACCACGATGTCCATGATGAGTTTTTCGACCACGGCGCTGCTGGGCGTGTCGGGCGCGCTGGTCATGCTGATCGGCGCGCACGAAATTCAGGCAGGCACGCTGACCGTCGGCGGCTACGTCAGCTACATGGCGTTTCTTGCGTTTCTGGTGGCGCCCGTGTTTCAGGTGGTGGGCATCGGCACGCAGCTCACCGAGGCCATCGCGGGCCTGGAGCGCACGCGCGAAGTGCTCGACGAGCGGCCCGAGGACGAAGACCCGCGCCGCACGGTCACGCTGCCAGATATTGCCGGCGAACTGGCGTTCGATCACGTCAGCTTTTCGTACGAAGAAGGAAAGCCGGTGCTGATGGACGTGAGTTTTCTCGCGAAGCCGGGCACGGTGACGGCGCTGGTGGGATCGTCCGGATCGGGGAAATCCACGATGATCGGGCTGATCGCCGCGTTTCACGTGCCGGTCGAGGGCCGCGTGCTGGTCGACGGCGTGGACCTGGCCACGGTGCGCCTGGATTCCTACCGCACGCGCCTGGGAGTGGTGCTGCAGGAGTCGTTTCTGTTCGACGGGTCGATCCGCGAAAATGTGGCGTTTTCCCGGCCGTTTGCCACCGAGGAAGAAATTCTGGCGGCGTGCCGCATCGCGCGCGTCGACGAATTCGCCGAGCGGTTTCCGGAACAGTACGACACGATCATCGGCGAGCGCGGCGTGAAGCTGAGCGGCGGGCAGCGACAGCGCGTCTCCATCGCGCGCGCGATTCTGGCCGACCCGCGCATCCTGATTCTCGATGAAGCGACGTCCAGCCTCGATTCCGAATCCGAAATGCTGATCCAGGAAGGCCTGGCGCAATTGATGCGCGGGCGCACCACGTTTGTGATCGCGCACCGCCTCTCCACCATTCGCCGCGCCGACCAGATTCTGGTGGTCGAGGCAGGAAAAATCGTCGAGCGCGGGACGCACGCATTTTTGTACGCAGCGAACGGACGCTACCGCGAACTCTACGACAAGCAGCACGGACTGGAAGCCAATTTATTTTTGGCCACCGGCGAAGGCGACCTGCCTGATCCCACCGAAGCCGATTCGGCCGCGGTGCGCAATTCCGCCGATCCTGATGTGCTGCGCCTGATCCGCAATCCTCCCGCATAGCCGCTATTTGGTTGCCACGTCTCCCGATTCCGTCTATAACCCTGAACGATACGCAGAATGAAATCCCGGGAGGAAGTCAATATGCGAACGTGCGTTTTGAGCCGAACAATCTGGGCCGTATTGCTGGCTGCATTCGCCTGCACCGCCGCTTCCGCGCAATCGTGGGAGATGCCGAGCGAGGTGCAGCGGTGTCCCTCGAAGTGGGGCGCGAAGGATGAGATCGGCTCCGGCAACCTGATGAAGCCGGAGATGGCGCTGAAGGCGGCGAAATTGATTCATACGGGCGAAGTGTTTTCGCTGGGGTTTCATCTTTCGGCTGAATTGCCGCTGATTTCCGGGCGGCGCTTCGATCTGCACATGAAGCGCAGCACGGCCACCGATCCGGGGACGCGCGGCGAGAATGAGGAGATCATCATCACGGAACTCGGCCAGGTGGGCACGCAGTTGGATGCGTTTGCGCACCAGATTTACGGCGGGAAATATTACAACTGCCTTACGGAACACGACATGACCAGTTCGTCGGGCGGCGACCTTGCGGGCGGCGGGCGGCAGGGATTTTCGCATCTCACGGTCGAAGAAATTCCGGACATCATGACGCGCGGCGTGCTGATCGACGTGGCGGCGCTGAAGAATGTGGACATGTGGCCCGCCGGCACCGTGATCACGGCGGAAGATTTGCAGCAGGCGCTGGCGAAGGAGAATGTGAAGCTCGAGCCCGGCGACGCCGTCATGATCCACACCGGTTGGGGAAAGCTGTACACGGTGAAGGACAAGGACCGCTATTTGGCCTCCTCGCCCGGAATCGGGATCGAGGCGGGGGAATGGCTGATCCGGCAGAATCCGATGCTCGTGGGGACGGATACCTGCTGCGTCGAGGTCCGGCCGTATCCGGGGCAGAAGGTGAATCTCCCGATTCACGCGATGTTCTTGATCGTGAATGGGGTTTATCTGGTTGAAAACCTGAGACTGGAACCGCTTGCGGCCGCGCGCGCTTACGAAACCGCCTACATCATGGAGCCGCTGAAAATTGAGGGCGCGACTGGATCGACCATCGCTCCGATCGCGGTGCGTTGAGGAGGCTCGGCGCGAGGATACCCACGAAAAAGGCAAAATCTTTAACACAGAGGGCACAGAGAAAATCAGAGGAATCCGAGAAAAGGCGTGACTGGATTTTTCTCCTTCAATTCTTCGCTTTTCTCTGCGTTCTTTGTGTTTTCTGTGTTAAAGCCTTTGGTTTAGATGCAGCACGGCGAAAACTCAAACGCAAGGCGCAAGCGGGATGGCCTAGTTGTTGGGGGATGGACCCGGCCGGAGTGAGCCGATAGCTCCGCGCGAAACTTACTTAATGTTTGGGATTTCGAGTTCCGGGTTTTCGGCCGCGCGCTGGCGTACCAGGGTGATGAACGCCGTGGAAGAGCGGGGCAGGGTCCGGTCGCGGCGGTAAACCAGGCCCAGTTCGCGCCACAATTCCAGATCGGCGATGGGGATCAGCTTCACTTCGCCGGCGCGCACTTCGTTGCGCGCAAAGCTCGCGCTGATCAGCGAAACGCCCAGGCCCGCGGCCACGAAACACTTGATCATGCCCACGCTGGTCAATTCCATGGTGATCTGCAACTGCGCGCGGTAAGGGCGGAAATGCTTATCCAGCAACTGTCGCGTGTAGCCGGTCCGCGGGAAGATCAAGGGCTGCTCGGCGATGTCCTTCATGCGGACGCTCTTCAGCTTGGCCAAGGGATTGCGCGGGCTCACCATCAGCATCACGCGATCGCGAAAGATCGAATGAATCTTGAGGCTGGGCGACTTGGCGGGCAGGGTGACGATGCCAACGTCGACCGAGCCATCCTCCACCTTCTGCAGTACCTTGTGGCTGAAGTTGCGGTAAATGCTGATCTGCACGGACGGGTAAAGTTTGTGATATTCCGCAAAAATTTCGGGAAGCACGTACAGACAGGTTGCTTCATTCGCCCCCAGGGCGAGCACGCCGCGGGGCGTGGTGGCCTTATCGGCCACGGCGCGCAGCGATTCGCCGCGCATGTTGACCATGCGCACCGCGTATTCAAACAGGGTTTCCCCGGCGGAGGTCAGCCGGACGGACTTGCGGCCGCGGTCGAACAGCTTTTCGCCGTATTCCTGCTCGAGTTGGCGCACCTGGGCGCTGACGGCGGGCTGCGACCGGAACAATTTTTGACCGGCGCGCGAGAAGCTGCCGAGTTTCGCGATTTCAATGAATGTAGTGAGCTGGTCGAAATCCATAGTTTGGTCGGGAAAGTATATCAGAAGGGCGGCCAGATCCAGACCATCAATTCAAAATTTCGATCCTACCGATAGCAAATGCGAGGGTCATTGTCCGTGGGACAACCGGGCCGCGGCAATGGTAAGATGAACGCTTTCCGGAAATCGGTCAGGAACCGGGGTCGACGTGTCTGCGCGACTGGTTTCGCGGGCGGCGCTTACTTTCGTGCGCCCGATCAGGGGATCGAGACAGGGCCAATTCATGAAGGAACTTTATCCATTTCGAGGTTTGCCGAAGGCGCAGGGGCTGTACCGGCCCGAGCACGAGCACGACGCTTGCGGCATCGGGTTTGTGGCCAGCATTGAGGGCCGCAAGTCGCACGACATCGTTCTGAAGGGCGTGCAGATTCTGATCAATCTGGCGCATCGCGGCGCCTGCGGATGCGATCCGCAAACCGGCGACGGCGCGGGCATTTTGATCCAGATTCCCCACGCGTATCTTCGCGAGGGAAACGGCGGCCCTGGGATTCTCGCTGCCGGCGCCGGGCGAGTACGGCGTGGGCATGGTATTTCTTCCCGTGGATCCGCACGACCGCCTGCTGTGCGAAGGCATCATCGAGAAAATCGCGCGTGAAGAAGGCTTGACCGTGCTCGGCTGGCGCGATACGCCGATTAACGGCAACTCCATCGGCCGGGTGGCGCGCGCCTCGCAGCCGTATATCGAGCAGATGTTCATCCGCCGCGCGCCGGGCATGGATCAGGACGCGCTGGAACGCAAGCTGTACGTGGTGCGCAAGCGCGCGGAAGCTGAAGTGCTCGCCAGCGACCTGAAAGAGAAGGAATTTTTTTATATTCCGTCGCTTTCCTCGCGCACGATTGTCTACAAGGGGCTGCTGCTTGCGCCGCAAATCACCGATTTTTACAAGGAACTCCTCGATCCCGAATTGACCAGCGGGCTTTGCCTGGTTCACCAGCGCTTTTCGACCAACACGTTTCCCAGCTGGAAGCTGGCGCATCCGTATCGCTACATCTGCCACAACGGCGAAATCAACACGCTGCGCGGAAACATGAACTGGATGCACGCGCGGCAGTCCGTGCTGGCCTCGCCTCTGTTCGGCGACGACATCAAAAAACTTTTGCCCATCATCACCGCCGGCGGCAGCGATTCCGCCATGCTCGATAACGCCGTGGAGCTGCTGACGCTTTCCGGCCGCTCGCTTCCGCACGTGATGTCCATGCTGATTCCCGAAGCCTGGGATCACGATGCCACCATGCCCGAGGACATCAAGGCGTTTTACGAATACCACGCGTCGCTGATGGAGCCGTGGGACGGCCCGGCCGCGGTGGCGTTCACCGACGGACGAATGATCGGCGCCAAGCTGGATCGCAACGGTTTGCGCCCCGGCCGATACCTGGTCACCAACGACGGCCTTGTGGTGCTGGCCTCGGAAGCGGGCGTGCTGCCCATCAAGCCCGAAGATGTGCGCATGAAGGGCAGGCTCGCGCCCGGCCGCATTTTCCTGGTCGATACCGAACAGAAGCGGCTGATCACCGACGAAGAAGTCAAGCAGCAACTGGCCGCGCGCCAGCCGTACGCGCAATGGCTGAAGGAAAATCAGATCACGCTCGATCATCTGCCGAGCCCGACGCACGTGCAGCCGACCAATCACGACACGATCCTGATGCGGCAGCGCGCCTTCGGCTACACCGACGAAGATTTGAAGACGATTCTTTCTCCCTCGGCGCTGGCGGGCGAGGAGCCGGTCGGCTCGATGGGCATCGACACGCCGCTGGCGTGCCTGTCCGACAAGCCGCAACTGCTGTTCAACTATTTCAAGCAGACCTTCGCGCAGGTCACCAATCCCGGCCATCGATTCGATCCGCGAAGATCTGGTGATGTCGCTGAATTGCTACATCGGAAGCGAAGGCAACATCCTCGACGAGACGCCGAAGAACTGCCACACGCTGAAATTGCGGCATCCGGTGATTTCCAACTGGCGCCTGGAAAAACTGCGCCGCGTGAGCTGGGGAACTTTCCTGGCGACGAGCCTGCCCATGCTGTTTCGCGTGAAGGGCGGGAAGAGCAGCTGGATCTGGCGATCGAGACGCTTTGCCGGCGCGCTTCGCTGGCGATCAAGTCCGGCTACACGCTGCTGATTCTTTCCGACCGCGGCGTGGACAACGAATATGCGCCGATTCCCAGCCTGCTGGCGCTTTCCGCGGTGCACAACCATCTGATTCGCGAAAAGACGCGCAACCAGGTGGCCCTGATCGTCGAATCCGGCGAGCCGCGCGAAGTGATGCACTTCGCCCTGCTGCTGGGCTACGGCGCCAGCGCCGTCAATCCTTATCTCGCGATCGAAACTCTGGAGGACCTGCACCGGGCCGGCGCGTTTCCCGCGGAATACACGTGGGACAAGGTTTTCAAGAGCTACATGAAGGCCATCGACAAGGGGCTGCTCAAGACATTCTCGAAGATGGGAATTTCCACGCTGCAAAGCTATCAGGGCGCGCAAATTTTCGAGGCCGTCGGGCTCAACCAGGCGCTGGTCGAAAAATATTTTACCGGCACGTCGTCGCGCATCGAAGGCGTGGGCATCGAGGTTCTGGCGCGCGAAGCGCTGATGAAGCACGAATTCGCGATGCAGCCGCCGCATGAGTCCGAAACCGAATTGCGAGTGGGCGGCGAATACCAGTACCGCGTGCGCGGCGAGCGCCACCTGCTGAATCCGACGACGGTCAGCAAGCTGCAGCACGCCGTGCGCAACTCCAAGTTCGAGACCTTCCGCGAATTCGCGGACATCGTCGAACCAGCAGAACCGCGACCTGCAGATGCTTCGCGGCATGTTTGAATTCAAGCCGAACGGCCCGGCCGTGCCGCTCGAGGAAGTCGAGCCCGCCGCGGAAATCGTGAAGCGCTTTGCCACCGGCGCGATGTCCTTCGGCTCGATCAGCAAGGAAGCGCACGAAACGCTGGCCATCGCCATGAACCGCATCGGCGGAAAATCGAATACCGGCGAGGGCGGCGAGGACGAAGCGCGGTTCAAGCCCGACGCCAACGGCGACCTGCGCCGCAGCGCCATCAAGCAGGTGGCCTCGGCGCGCTTCGGCGTGACCACCAACTACCTGATCAACGCCGACGACCTGCAGATCAAAATCGCGCAGGGCGCAAAACCCGGCGAAGGCGGCCAGTTGCCCGGCCACAAAGTCGACGACGTGATCGCCCGCGTGCGCCACTCGATTCCGGGCGTGGGATTGATTTCTCCGCCGCCGCATCACGATATTTATTCGATCGAGGATCTGGCGCAGCTGATTTTCGACTTGAAAAACGTCAATCCGCAGGCGCGCATTTCCGTGAAACTCGTCGCCGAAGTGGGCGTGGGCACGGTGGCGGCCGGCGTGGCCAAGGCTCATGCGGACGTGATCCTCATCAGCGGCTACGACGGCGGGACCGGCGCGTCGCCGATCAGTTCGATTCGCCATGCGGGCATTCCCTGGGAGCTTGGCCTTTCCGAGACGCAGCAAGTCCTGGTGATGAACGATCTGCGCAGCCGCGTGCGCCTGCAGGTGGACGGCAAGCTGCAGACCGGCCGCGACGTTGCGATCGGCGCGCTGCTGGGCGCGGAGGAATTCGGCTTTGCCACCACGCCGCTGATCGCCATGGGCTGCATCATGATGCGCAAGTGCCACTTGAACACTTGCCCGGTGGGCGTCGCGACGCAGGACCCCGAACTTGCGCAAGAAATTCCAGGGCACGCCCGAGAACGTGATCAATTTCCTGTTCTATGTGGCCGAGGACCTGCGCCGGATCATGGCCGAACTCGGCTTCCGCAAAGTGGACGAAATGATCGGCCGCGTGGATTGCCTGGTGCAACGCAAGGACGTGGACCACTGGAAAGCGAAGAGCATCGACCTGTCCTCGGTGCTCTACAATCCGCCGATGCCCAGCCACGTGGGCCGCCGCTGCACGCAGGCGCAGGATCATGGCCTCTACGATGCGCTGGACATCAAGCTGATCGAGGAGGCCGGCGAAGCGATCGAAAATCTGCACGCCGCTATCGCTCAGCCTGCCCATTCGCAACGTGCACCGCACCGTGGGCGCGATGCTCAGCGGGCGAATCGCGCGGCGGCACGGCTCCGAGGGCCTGCCCGAGGACACCATCCGCGTGCAGTTCCACGGGTGCGCGGGACAAAGTTTCGGCGCGTTCCTGGCGAAGGGCGTCACGCTGACCCTGGAAGGCGAAGCCAACGATTACGTGGGCAAGGGACTTTCCGGCGGAAGGCTGATCATTTATCCGCCGCGCAATTCGACGTTCGTGCCGGAAGAAAATATTCTGGTCGGCAACGTCTGCCTGTACGGCGCGACCAGCGGAGAAGTTTTCCTGAACGGCATGGCGGGAGAGCGGTTCGCGGTGCGCAATTCCGGCGCCACGGCCGTCGTGGAAGGCGTCGGCGACCACGGCTGCGAGTACATGACAAGCGGTCTGGTCGTGGTGCTCGGCAAGACGGGCCGCAACTTCGCAGCGGGCATGACCGGCGGCATCGCCTACGTTCTCGATCAGACGGGCGAGTTCGCGTCGGTGTGCTGCAACCGCACCGACGTGGATCTGGAGCCCGTGACCGACGCGAAAGATATCGACATCGTGCATCGCCTGGTCACGCGCCACGCCGAATTCACCGACAGCCCGCAGGCGAAATGGATTTTGAAGCACTGGGAGCACCGTGGCGCAGAAATTCGTCAAGGTCTTCCCCCACGAATACAAGCGCGTGCTGGGCGTTCCGCGAATCCCCGCGGGCGTGCTGGCCGCGCAGGCCGGAAAATCGCAAGCGCAGGGGCAGGTGATTCGTGGGTAAGGTCACCGGCTTCAAGGAATTTACACGCGAAATGCCCGCCCGGCGGCCCGTCGCGGAGCGCGTTAACGACTACTTCGAGGTCTACCAGCCGTTTCCGGAAGAAAAAGTGCGCACGCAGGCGGCGCGCTGCATGGATTGCGGCATTCCGTTTTGCCACACCGGCTGCCCGGTCAACAATATCATTCCGGACTGGAACGACCTGGTCTATCGCGATCGCTGGAAAGAAGCGATCCGCGTGCTGCATTCCACCAATAATTTTCCGGAATTTACCGGCCGCATCTGCCCGGCGCCATGCGAAGCGGCTTGCGTGCTCGGCATCAACGAGCCGCCGGTCACCATCAAGCTGATCGAAAAAACCATCGTGGACCGCGCCTGGGAAGAGGGCTGGATCAGGCCCGAGCTTCCGGAAACGCGCACCGGCAAGCGCATCGCCGTGGTCGGCTCGGGGCCGTCGGGCCTGGCCGCCGCGCAGCAATTGAACCGCGCCGGACACGTAGTCACCGTGTTTGAAAAGGCGGACCGCATCGGCGGCCTGCTGCGCTACGGCATTCCGGATTTCAAGCTGGAAAAGCGCGTGCTCAACCGGCGTCTCGATCAGATGATCGAGGAGGGAGTGATTTTCCAGACCGGCGCCCACGTGGGAGGAAATATTCCCGCGCAGGATCTGCGCAAGGAGTTCGACGCCGTGCTGCTTGTCGGCGGCGCGGAAAATCCGCGCGACCTTAACGTGCCCGGGCGCGAGCTCAAGGGCATTTACTTCGCCATGCAGTTCCTGCCGCAGCAGAATAAAGTCGTCGCCGGAGACACGGTCGAGGGGCAGATTCTGGCCACCGGCAAGCGCGTGGTGATCATCGGCGGCGGCGACACCGGCGCCGATTGCCTGGGCACTTCGCATCGGCAACAGGCGAAATCCGTGCACCAGTTTGAGATCATGCCCATGCCGCCGGGAGAGCGCCACCCAAGCACGCCGTGGCCGCTGTGGCCGCTGCAACTGCGCACCGAGAGCGCGCATGAAGAGGGCGGCAAGCGCGACTGGGCGCTCAACACCGCGAAATTCACGGGCGACAAGGACGGCAACGTGAAACAGCTGCACGCGATTCGCGTCGGCCCGCCGCCGAAATTCGAGGCCATGCCGGGCACGGAGTTCGTGATGGATGTCGACCTGGTCCTGCTCGCGCTGGGTTTTACCGGCCCGGTGAAGAACGGAATGATCGAGCAGCTTGGGCGTGAACCTCGATCCGCGCGGCAACGTCGCCACCGGAGCGGACTACATGAGCTCGGTTCCCGGCGTGTTTGCCGCGGGAGACATGCGCCGCGGACAGTCGCTGGTGGTGTGGGCCATTTCGGAAGGGCGCAAAGCCGCGATCGCGATCGACAAATACCTGATGGGAAGTTCCACGCTCGTCGTAGGGTTCCTGTGCGGATTCCACTGCAACTAAACTGAATACTTGGTGATCCTTCAATTGTAGGGGCACGGCAGTGCCGTGCCCCTACGGTCGAGCGAAGGTCCGGGAGTCTCCGAGTCGGCAGCGGCTCTGGTAGGACAGGCGGCTGAAGCCTGTCCTACTTGTGCGTTATTGCAGCCGCGGTTCCTGGCCGGCCGGCTGCGGGCGGGGTTCGGAGGAAGGCGGCACGATGCTCTTCATCCGCAGCGTGGTCACCAGGCTTCCGTAAACTTCTTCGTTGTGAACGATATTCAGCATCAGCAGGCCCATGCGCGTCTGCTTCACCACGCGGCCGCTTTCTTGAGTGATAGTGAGGACTTCGCCGCCGGTTGCGTCGATCAACGCGTTATAGGCACCGTCGCAGTAGTCGTAGGAGGCGCGCAGGGCCTTCTGAATCTGATCCTTGGTGGTCAGGATTTTTTCGAGGTCGCCGCCGTCGTTGGGATTTTTTTCGCCCTTGGCCTCGGCGCACCACAAGTAATTAAATTTGGCGACGTGCGCGAGCTGCTGCCCGAAGGTGCGCACTTCCTCCTGCGGCCCGGGACGCAAGCCGAAAAACTCCTCGGGCATTTTCTCTCCCGAACGGGTGATGTTGTTCTTGATGCCGTTATAGAAGTTGCGAACGGCGCCGGCCACGGTGGGCGGCGGCGCGGTCTTCGCTTCCGGCTGCTGCGCGAGAGCCGGAACAACCAGGGAAGTTCCCAGTAGCGCGAGGATTCCCAATCTGCTGGCGCGTCGAGGCGCGTTTTTCCAAAATTCCTTCATTAAAATATTCCTCCTGAAAATGGAACAGATTTCCACGGGCCTGCCGGGCTCACCCTTCCCGGCTTCCACATAAGATGAACCAAGACGCGCCGCAGCGCAAGAAGTTCGCATTCGCGAAATTACCGTCCGGCATCCGGCAAGAGCTTTCCGACTCCGCAACCTCACCATGCGGGGGTTGTTCCTTGCGGCGCCGTTGACTTGTCCCGGGGCACAACTTACCATGCCACTGCCCTTTTTATTTATCCCTCGGGATGGGGAATCACTTTGGGGAGGACATCGTGAGCGACTGGCAATATGCCCAAGCCAATAAAGAAGAGGAGTTGGCGCAGTTGCATTTCTTCTCAATGAAGAAGACGCAACCGGGCGGCGGGGTCTACTTTCGGATCACCATCAAGGAGTTTGCGGCGCCTCCCCCGGGCATGTCTGCGCGCTTTTTTGCCGAAGCCGACAAGCCGGTCAATCAGAAAATTGCTTCGGTGGTTCCCTTTGGTTTCGGTGAATCCCTGCGCGGAGCCCTTTCCGAGTGCATGAAGATGATCCGTCAATTCCCCTACGAAGGAGAGGAACAGTGCTGATCAGGAGAGACATCCGGGTGACTTCCGGCGCGACGCGAGTTGGTTTTCCAGATGTAGTTTCGGCCACGCCCATGGAGTTCCACCAATGGTGATCAGCTTCCCGTTGCAGATTACGAAGAAGGAAATCCAGCCTGGGATCGTGGTTCTGGAAATAGCCGGCCCGATTCACATGGGGCCCGCCTGCCATCAAATTACTCAAGAAGTGGAAAATTCGCTCGGCCGCAGCGAAAACCGGCTTATCTTCGACCTCACCAAAGCTACGTTTCTCGATAGCGGCGGCCTGGGGGAAATTGTGCGGTGCTTCTCTAAGGCAAAGAAATCGGGCGGGTCCTTACGTACCGCCGGGGCTCAGGGAATGATCGCGACCGTCATCAAGTTAACCAAAGTGGATCGGGTCATCGAGATGTATCCCACCGCCGACGAGGCAGCGGCGAACTTTCTGTCCGGGGCCGAAGGCGGGGACTAGCTCGCATTTCGCCCAATGATCCATGAGCAGCGGGACAGGCACCACGGCTTTATGCCTGAGATTTCGCTTTTGTAGTGCCGGCGTCTCGCCAGCGCTGCAGAATCCGGGCGGAGGCTCTAACTGGATTGCCTTGCCATTGGGAACGAGTATTCCTTGAGAAATGCAGGCTAGGCCAAGAGCGCAAGTAAATCCACCCTTGCTGGTCAATCGAACGAAGACCTTTCACAATCCTAGCGGACTTTCGGTTTCGACAGATGGTTTGAAGAGACCGCTAGTGGACGGAGATTTTCCCGCCCCTGCGCGGTTTCTTGATCACAAAGACCATGGGGATCAGGCACAGGCTCACAATCGCGAGGATGTGAAAATTATCGATGTAGGAAAGCATCATCGCCTGGCGCTGCACATTGAACTGTAATAGGGCATAGGCCTGCGGCAGAGCCTGCGATCCGCTCTGCGATTTCAGCGCGGAGGTGGCGCCCTGCAGCATGCGCAGCACGCGCGGATCCGAGGGATCCAGGTGCGAGGACAGCCGGGACTGGTGGAATTGCGCCCTTCGGTCGAGCATCGTCGTAACGAATGAAATCCCCATGCTCGCGCCCACGTTTCGCGCCAGGTTGATCAGGCCGGACGCGGCGTTGTTCTTCTCCCGCGGCAGATAGGAATACGCCACAGTGTTAATCGGCACCCACAGGAACGCCATGCCGCCTCCCTGAATCAGCCGGGCCAGCACGACGTTGCCGAAAGCGAGTTGCAGATCGAAGCGCGACATATAAAACATGGACGTAGACAGGATGCACAAGCCGGCGACCATCATCGGACGCGGGTCGAATTTCGCCAGCATGCGGCCCACCAGCGGCAGCAGCGCAATGATCAGCAGCCCGCCCGGCATCAGCACCAGGCCGGCCTGCTCGGCGGGATAGCCCATCAGCGTCTGCACGAACAGCGGGATCAGCAGCGTCGTGCCCCACAGGACAAACCCGAGCGCGAACATCAGCCCGTTGGCCGTGGCGAACGAGCGGTCGCGGAACAGCCTCAAATCGATGATGGGATGGTCGTGGTGCCACTCCCAGAACAGCACCGTGATCAGCGCGGCGGCCGAGATCGCCGTCAGAATCACGATGAAATGCGAATCGAACCAGTCCTCCCGCTGCCCCTTATCCAGGACCACCTGCAGTGCGCCCAGCCCGAGAGCGAGCAAACCCAGGCCGATGTAGTCGATGCTGAAGCTCCGCTTTCGCTCCTGGTTCAGATACGGCGGGTCGCTGATCAAACGTGAAGTCAGCAGCAGGGAAATAATCCCTATGGGCACGTTGATGTAAAAAATCCAGCGCCAGCTGTAATTGTCTGTGATGAATCCGCCCAGCGTCGGCCCCACCGCCGGTGCCACAACCACGGCCATGCCGTAAATAGCGAAGGCCATGCCGCGCTTGGCCGGCGTGAACGTATCCGCCAGGATGGCCTGTTCGCTGGGCTGCAGGCCGCCGCCTCCCAATCCTTGCAGCACGCGAAAAAAAATCAGCGAGCCGAGATTTGGCGCCAGCCCGCACAGAAACGAGCTGATCGTGAACATTGCCACGCACATCATGTAAAACCGTTTGCGGCCCAGCAGGTTCGAGAACCATCCGCTCATCGGCAGGATGATGGCGTTCGAGACCAGATAAGACGTCAGGACCCAGGTGCTCTCGTCGACTCCGGCGGAAAGCCCGCCGGCAATGTGCGGCAGGGATACGTTGGCGATGCTGGTGTCCAGCACCTCCATGAACGTCGCCATCGTCACCACAAGTGCGATGACCCAGGGATTGACAGCGGGGCGAGAGTAAGCCTGTACGCCGGGAGCCGTGATGGCGGCGTCACTCATCGCGGCCTCGCCCCGGCCGGCGACGGCAGACTCGCAATGACCTGATGGCCGTGGTTCCCGCGCGGAGCGATCGCCATCTTCACCGGGACACCCTGCGCGCCGCTGGTCGGTAAATCATTCGAGCAATTATAGGGGATTGCACCCATTTAGACGAAATTCGGTCTGGTATCGGAAGGCTACGGCAGCAGATTCATGCGGCGAAGAAGATCGGTGTAGCGCGGGTCCGAGCGCAGCGAGTCGAAGTTCGGGTCGACGTTAATGGTTCCAAATCCGGTTTCGATCGAACGATCCTCGTAACTTTTTTCCAGATACTCGAACGCTTTGTCCTTGTCTCCGAGCCCCACATAAATCCTGGCCAGCAACCGGGGTTGAAAGTATTTTTTCTTTGAGAGTTCGGTCAACTGATCGAGCACCTTCTGCGCTTCTGCCTTCTTACCTTGCACTGCGTAGGCATACGCAAGGGACGCAAGCGCCGGTGTCCCGCGGCCGGAAGCCGTCACCGCCTTTTCAAATTCCGCCATCGCTTCCGGGTACATGGATTTTTCGAGGTAGTCATAACCGAGGTCGTTATGAGCCAGGTAGAAGTTGGAATCCAACTCCAGTGTTTTCTTCAGTTGTTCGATCGACTGGTCGTATTGTCTCGCGTAGTACAAGGTGGCCCCCAGCCCCCGGGTAATATGCGGGACGATGGGTTCCAGTTCCGTGGCTCGTTTTTGTTCACTGATTGCTTCGCTTAGCCGCCCTGCATGCACTAAACTGAGCCCATACCACATATGGATACTTGCGTTGTTCGGGTTGAGCTCGATTGCCCGCTGGTATTCCCGATCCGCCCCGGCACGATCCCAATCGTACATGAAATCCACGATGGCCAGCGAGGCATGGGCCTCCGCCAACGTGTCATCCAATTCCAATGCCTTAAGCGCCGCCTCTTTCGCTTTTGGGAACATCTCCTTCGGGGGAACAACTGCCAGTCCGGCAAGCAGTGCATAGCTGTCTGAAAGGCCGGAGTACGCTAGAGCATAATTGGGATCTTTCGCGATCGCCTGTTGAAAGTAATCAATCCCTTTCCTTACTCCATCCTCACTGGCCTTGCTCCACCAGTAGCGGCCCTTCATGTAGTCCTGATAGGCGTCGGCATTCGCGGTGTAGCTTTTCTCCATGCGCTTCTCTTCGTCGCCCGTCAGGCGCATTTGCAGCATGGAGGTCATTTCCTTCGCCAAGTCTCCCTGCAAGGCAAAAATATCGGATGCCTTGCGGCTGTACTGCTGTCCCCAGATGTGGCTGTCGTCGCGCGCATCCACCAATTCGGCGCTGATTTCCAGGTCGTCGCCGCGCTGCATCACGCGGCCTTTGAGGACGGCGCGGACTTTGAGCGCCTTGCCCACGGTTCGCGCATCCTCATCCTTGCCCTTGTACATGAATGCCGAATCGCGTGACATCACTTTCAGGTGCGGCAACTGCGACAAGGTATTGATGAGGCTTTCGGTGATTCCGTCGCTCAAATATTCCGAGTCGGGATTGCCGTTTGCGTTCGTGAAGGGCAGGACTGCGATGGAATCGATTGGCTCGCCGCGCGCCTCGCGCGATTTGTAAAACCATCCCGCCGCTGCCAGCAGGATCACCAGGAGGAGCGCCCCGATTCCCCATGCCGCCTTGCTCCGCCACCACGGCCCAGCGTTTGCCGCATGGGCCGCAACGGAAACCGCCGACCGCCCCGTGTCCGAATCGCGTTTCAGGCGCGCCAGGTCGGTCCGCAAATCCGCAGCGGTCTGATAGCGCAATTTGCGATCCTTCTCCAGCGCCTTTTGGATGATTTCCTCGAACTTCGGCGGCAATCCGGAATTCAGTTTTGTCGGCGGAACCGGAGCTTGGCCGAGAATCGCGTGAAAAATTGTTGCCGGCGTGCCGCCCTCAAACGGCAGCCTTCCGGTGACCATTTCATAGAGCACCACGCCGAAAGAGAACAGATCGGTTCGCGCGTCCAACTCCTCGCCGCGCGCTTGCTCCGGCGACATATACGCGACCGTACCCAGCGTCGTGCCCGGACTGGTCAGGTCAAGTTGAGATACCGTCGGCAGTTCCGACGCCCCGATCCCGGTGGCATCCGATTCCTTCCCGGCGAGTTTGGCCAGCCCAAAATCCAGAACTTTTGCGTGGCCGCGATCGGTTACGAAGATGTTCGCCGGCTTGATATCCCGGTGCACGATGCCCTTGGCATGCGCGGCATCGAGCGCATCCACAATTTCCGCTCCCAACTCCAGCACTTGATCGACCGCGACTGGTCTTGCGTTGATGCGGTGCTTGAGCGTCTGCCCTTCGAGCAACTCCATGGCGATGAAGTGCTGGCCGCCGGCTTCATCGATCTCATAAATCGTGCAGATGTTCGGATGATTGAGGGCCGATGCAGCAAAGGCTTCGCGTTGAAACCGCTCGCGCGCGGATGAATCATTCTCCAGTTCCGGAGGCAGGAATTTCAGCGCGACATGCCGCCGCAGCTTCAGGTCTTCGGCTTCGTAGACCACACCCATCCCTCCGCCGCCGAGCTGCGAGACGATGCGATAGTGTGAGATGGTTTTGCCGATCATTGTTCCGTTGATACCACCACGACATTCAATTGGATCATCTTGTGTTCACTGGAACTCTCCGGCGGAGTTCGTCGGAGAAGTTAAAAATGAAGTTAACCTTGCTCGCGCCAGCGGACTGTTCAGCGCCGGCGGTCTTCAACACGGCGAAGCGCTTCCCATCGGGATGCAAGTCAAAGTTAGAAATGCCTCCAACAAAATTGGTGAACTGGCCGGGCGACCAGAGTTGAGGCTTGTCGGCGCGGAAGGAATCGCCGGAAGCGCTGTACGTGGCCACCATGATCCTGCTGTCCTCTGTGCGATAAAAAAGATCCTTGCCATTGCGCGACCACTTGGGAAATCGCCCGCCGCCGGTGGAAATCTGCCACTTTCCGCCGGGGCCGGGAAAAGGGCGAACATACACCTGGTCGTTTCCGGATTCATTGGAAATATACGCGATCCAGTGGCCGTCCGGCGAGAACGCGGGTTCTTCCTCCAGGGCAGGAGTGTTCAAGAAAGGTTTTGGCTCTCCTGGTTTCCAGCCGGATTGCTCGTCTCCTTCAATTGAAAGAGTAAGAATATCCAAAATCGTGCCAGGGTTGGATTGACGGAACGCCAGGACTTTGCCATCGGGCCGCCAGGAGCGCGCGTACTCGATGTTCTTGCTTTGCGTGAGGCGCTGGGCATTCCCGCCGCCGTCCGCGCGGATCCACCAGAGGTTGACGATGCCGCCATTTTCCTGGGAGGAATAGGTAATCCTTTGCCCGTCGGGAGTCCAAATGGGGAAACCGTTTGACAAGCCGTCAAACGTCAGACGTGTGAGAGTATCTCGCTCCCAATCGTCGATCCAGATGTCACTCCTCTTGCCATCGTTGATTTCCAAAGCCAGGAGCTTCCCATCGGGGAGAACGCCGGATTACGGTAGTCGGCGGGAGTCTCCCGAAGCGACGTGAATTTGCCCTCGCGGTCCATCCAGTCAATGGAAACTTGCCGGGCCTTGGCGCTTTGGGGGACATAGACAAGGTTTCCAGCATCGGAAAAAGAAAACTGCGCGTCGCCATAGCCGGGTTCGTTCTCCACTGCCTCAAGGATGGGCACGGGCTGGCCGGTGACCGTTAGCCGCTCCAGATCGAAAGGGGCCGCGAACAAATTGTCATCGTGTACGTAAACCAGGTGTCCGCTGGGCGAATAGCGGCCATAAAAGCCATCGTGTTGCACCGTCGCACGCTGTCCGGAAGCCATCGAGTACACTACGATCTCCGCATCTCCAAAGCTTTCTCCGCTGCTGGTGGCTTCGGACGTGAACAGGACGGCTTTGCCACCGGGCAGAAACTGGGGCCAGGTCTGCTCGATTTCACCTGTTTGTTTGTCAAGGGTGGTCAGTTTTTGGGGCGCTCCTCCCGCTGAGGAGACTTTCGATAAGGCCTCTGTGGCATTGGCGGCAAACACGATTGTGCCGTCTTCCCCCCAACTTCCGCCACGATCATTTGGTGCATCGGAAAGCGTCACGGCCGCCCCACCTTGCACGGAAACTTTCTTCAGCTTGCCGTCGGCGAAAAACCCAATCCACTGGCTGTCAGGCGAAAAGAAAAGGTCGCGGGCATTTTCCGTGCCGGACAGCGCCGTGGCCTGCAGTTGGTCGAGCGAGCGGACGTACAACCGCAACTTCTGGTCTGGGCCGGCGGCAACAAGCACCAGGCGCGTGCCGTCCGGAGAAAAGACGACGGATGACCCGTAGGTCGTGAACAGCTTTGCGTCTGTGCCAATTTCAGAGCTCAGGTGGATCGGCTGCAAGGGCTTCGAAGTTTTCGGCGCGCGCAGCACGAAGCCGATTGCGAGCGCGATGCCGATCATCGCGAATGCGGCCGCCGTCCCCCAGGCCACCCATTCGCGCCAGCCTCTCGCTGCTGCAGCAGCCTGCGCGCCGGAATCTTTTGGTCCAGCCAGCGCGTCTTGAATCTCAATCTGCGCGTCACCGGCATCGCGCAAGCGCAGCCGCTTGTCCTTTTGCAGGCAGTGCCGCAAAAGATCGCGAATTTTCTGCGGGGTTGCAATGGGCAATGCTTGCCAATCCGGTTCCGACTTCACGACGGAAGCCAGAATTTCGGTAATGTCTTCTCCATGGAACGCTTGCTTGCCCGTGAGCGACTCGTACAGGACACAACCGAACGCCCAAATATCGGTGCGCTTATCCACTGCCCTGCCGCGCGCTTGCTCCGGCGACATGTAAGCCGCTGTGCCCAGAATTACTCCCTTCATGGTCGCCGCCATACTTAGCGTCGGAGAATTGCCGACGTCCATGTTTGAGGAGTCGCCCTCGAATGCTTTCGCCAGGCCGAAATCGAGCACTTTTACTTTGCCTTCCGGCGTCACCTTCACATTGGCGGGTTTCAGGTCGCGGTGAATGATGTTTTTTTCGTGGGCCGCTTCGAGGGCTTCGGCAATCTGCCTGGCGACCTGAAGGGATTCTTCCACCTGAATCGGCCCCTCGCGCCGGATGCGCTCGGCCAGGTCTTCTCCGGGAACCAGCTCCATCACCAGATAATTCGTGGTCCCGGATTGTTCGAGGCCGTAGATGGTGGCGATGTTCGGATGATTCAGGGCGGCCAGCATTTTCGCTTCGCGCTGAAAACGGGAAAGGCGTTCCGCATCGTGCGCCACGGCTTCGGGCAGGACCTTGATGGCGACGTCGCGGCCAAGTTTCGTGTCGTGCGCCTGATACACCTCTCCCATACCGCCCGCGCCGATGGGAACGCCGACTTCGTAGGAGCCCAGACGTGTTCCCGCCGCGATCGTCATTTCTTCAGCCCTGCTTGCCAGTTGATCACTACGTTGATGGGGGGAGCCAGGGTGCCGCCTGCCGCGGACAACACTAGAAACCGCTGACCATCTGCCGCGGG
Organism: Terriglobia bacterium; assembly: GCA_963779275.1. Classification (GTDB taxonomy): domain Bacteria; phylum Acidobacteriota; class Terriglobia; order Acidiferrales; family UBA7541; genus Palsa-360. The sequence continues at coordinate 413,621 of CAVZXL010000004.1, read as the reverse complement.
TTGGTACGCGAACCGGCCTCCTATGGGGGGGAATACGGGATCGAGTTCAAACAGGGCTTGCGGGGCGCCCGCCTCAAAGGCCGCGCCGCTTTTTACGGGCACGGCCATCAGCTTTTGATCGGCGGATATATAGAACAACTCCTTGCCGTCGCGCCGCCACCTGGGTTGAGTCCCGCCTGCGGGCGAGACTTGCCATTTGGCTCCGTTTGCCGGAATCGCCTGCACATACACTTGTGGTTGGCCGGATTCGTTGGAGTCATAGGCCATCCACTTTCCGTCCGGCGAAAATTGGGCGTCCCCTTGGTTAAAAGAAGTTTGCAGGTAGGGAACGGGCTTATGGTCTCCTTCCATGGGCAGAAGCCACAGGCCGTAGCCGCCCGCTCCGCCAGTCGTGCTCATATAAACGACGAACTTCCCATCGCGCGACCAATCCTGGGGGCGATTGTTGATACCGATATTCAACAGCAGTTCTTCCTTCCCGGTCCCATTGGCGGGTTTTCGATAAATGGAAACGTTGTCGGATTGAAAGACGATCGTGCTCCCGTCCGGAGACCAGATTCCATCCGCGGATATTCCGGAGCGAAATGTGCTGCGAGACGGCACCCCTCGTGCCACGTCCATCAGCCAGAGATCCGAGGCGTCGCCTGCTGTGTTGAACAGACTGTACAGAATAGATTTTCCGTCGGGCGAAATAGCCGGATCTGAAATTCGACCCTGCGCGCCAACAGCGCTGAGGCGTTTACCCGCCCTGTCCATCCACACCATTTCGTCGCCACTCGCATTGAGTAAGCCGCTCCCATATGCAAGGACTCCGTTTTCAGAAATGGAGAAAGCCGCATGCTGTGTGTTGCCGGAAGTGCCCACTCCTTCCGTAATCGGAAAAACCTCACCGGCAATCTGAAGCCGGCGCGCATCGAATGGCACGCCCATTAACGTGCCCTCCCGTCGGAACAGCAGAAGGCCGTTCCCGCCAGACCCTTCCAAGGACACAAAAGCCGAGTTGGAGGCGTCTGAAAGTATATGAACGGGCTGTGAACCATCGAGAGAGCCGGCATTGATGCCATTGAATTCGGGTTTGCCTACGCTGGTGAGATACAGAAAGTGTTTCTTGTCGGGCAAAAAGCTGGGGTAGCGGTCGAGTTCGTCCTTGACTTCAAGCTTTGTTACGGTTGCGGGAACACCTCCGGCCGCGGACACTCGTTCGATCGCGGTTCCCACCCCCGGCGAGAAGACGATCACGCCATCGCTGTTCCAGGAACCGCCGCGGCCCTCGGGAGCGTCACAAATGGTTTGGGGGGGGCCGCCAGCCAGCGCGATTTTTTTCAATTTTCCCGGGACGAAGAAGGCGATGTTGGCGCTATCGGGAGACCAAAATAAATAGGTGGCGTCCTCGGTTCCCGGAATGACCTGGGCCGTCAAGGAGTCGATGGGCCGGACCCACAACTGTCTGCGGCCTGTCTCGGTGGCGGTGAAGGCCAGCATCTTCCCGTCCGGCGAAAGTTGGAAAATCGCTCCAATGGTTTTGTCGGGCAGAGGAATTTGAAATCGCGTAATGCGCGGTTGCGGAGGCGTTTCGCGGAAGTGAGTGAAAGATACCGCGACCAGCGCAAGAAATAGCACGCCGCACGCCGCAATCCATACGGCAGGGCTCTGGGGGCGCGAGGTTTCCCCAGCAGTAGGCGTGGAAGCCGAAGCGCCGGAAAGTGCATCATCGATTTCAATGCGCGCGTCGGTGGCGTCCTGCAATCGCTGGCGGCGGTCTTTTCGCAGACAGCGCCGCAGCAGCGTTCGGATGCTTTGCGGAGTTCGCTCCGGCAGGACGATTCCAGTCGGGTTCGGCTCTGACCACTGCGGCAAGAATTTCCGTGATGTCCTCGCCCTCGAATGCTTGTGTGCCCGGAAAGCATTTCGTAAAGGACGCAACCGAACGCCCAGATGTCGGTTGCCTTGGTGACGGCTTTTCCCTTGGCCTGCTCGGGGCTCATATAGGCGGCCGTGCCCAGGATGACGCCCTGCATGGTTGCCGCCATGCTTAGTGTCGGCGAATTGCCGATGTCAACGTTTGAGGTGTCGCTCTCAAATGCTTTTGCCAGGCCGAAATCGAGCACCTTTACTTTGCCTTCCGGCGTCACCTTCACATTGGCGGGTTTTAGGTCGCGGTGAATGATGTTTTTTTCTCGTGGGCCGCTTCGAGGGCTTCGGCAATCTGCCTGGCGATCTCCTGAAGCGATTCTTCCACCTGAATCGGCCCCTCGCGCCGGATGCGCTCGTGCCAGGTCTTCTCCGGGAACCAGTTCCATCACCAGATAATTCGTGCCGCCGGATTGCTCGAGGCCGAAAATGGTAGCGATGTTCGGATGATTCAGCGCGGCCAGCATTTTTGCTTCGCGCTGAAAACGCGAAAGGCGTTCCGCATCGTGCGCGACCGCTTCCGGCAATACTTTGATCGCCACGTCGCGCGCTAGCTTCGAGTCGTGCGCGCGATACACTTCTCCCATCCCGCCCGCGCCAATTTGCGCGACGACTTCATACGAGCCGAGTTTGGTGCCTGTGGAGAATGCCATCACTTCTTCCCCGTGGGAACTTTCTGCCTTAATTCTTCAAACCAGTTCAGAACGACGTTGATTTGAGTCTGTGCTGCCTGCGCCGACTCGCCAGGCTTGACCATCAGGAAGCGCTGGCCGCCGGGAGATACGTCGTAGTTGGCAAGCACAACAGTTGAGAGAACGTAATCTCCCTGGAAAAGCACCCGTGGGTTGCCCGCAGTAAAGATTGGCTGCGTGGCGATGTCCACAGCCATCATCTTGTTGCCGCTACGGTAGAAAAGCTCCCGCCCATTCAGGATTCCACGTCAGTTCCGTCCCGCCGTCGGTCGAAATTTGCCATTTCCCGCCGGGACCGGGATACGGCTGCACATAAATCTCGTACCGGCCCGATTCATCCGAAACATAGGCCATCCACCGGCCATCGGGAGAAAATCGCGGGGCCCCCTCGTTAAACCGTGTTCGTAGGAACGGCTCTGCTTTGCGGGCTTGCCCTGAGCTTGCCAAAGGGGCCTGCGCTGATCCCGCCGCAGGGACTTGGATCGAGCCTTGCGAAGGGTCACCCAGCCGCAGCACCAAAATATCAGTTCCAGTGGTGGGGGTGACTTCGTGAAATGCCAGTATCCGCCCGTCCGGGGAAAAAGACATCGGAACGGTGGTGTTCTCGTTGGTGGTCAACCGTTCCAGGCCACCGCTGCCGTCGGCGCGTTGCCAGAAAATATTCAGCGGGCCTTCCCTATCCGAATAAAAGGCAATCCGCTTGCCGTCTGGCGTCCAAACCGGGCCATTGTTCGTGTTCCCCTCAAACGTGAACCGGGTCAAAGTCTGTCGTTTGAGATTGTATAGCCATATTTGTCCCTCGGTGGACACGGCTAACTGCTGGCCATCCGGCGAAATTCGCGGAGTATCGTAGGCATGTTCCGGAGCACCCAAGGGTTGCTCGGCCCCGTTGCGGCTGACCCACACCAGCTTGCGCCGTGTCGCCTGAACGCCGCCCGGGATATAGACCAGCGATCCTGTGGCGGAAATACTGTACTGGGCTGCTCCCGTAACTGGAGACTGCACGACACCCTCTATCACGGGGACCGCTGCGCCCGTAACCGTGAGCCTCTGAGGATCGAAGGGCGCGGCCACTAGGCTTCCCCCTTGCGCATAAATCAGGTGCCCAGACGCCGCGTACCGGGGTTGCGTCGCCCCTGGGACTACAGTCCCCGCTGTTCGCTCGTTCCAGTTGAATAGGCTTTGATACGAGGGTTGGCAGCGTTTCCGCCATTGAAGAGTACGCCCTTGCCCCCGGGCAAAAAGTCAGGCCATCGATGGCCAGTATCCCCTTTCTCAAGGGGAGTCAGTAGTTGCGAAGCACCTCCGGCATCGGAGATTTGTTGGAGATTGGTGTTTGTGGAATTGAAAGCGATAATGCCCTGGCTGCTCCAACTGCCCCCGCGAGAGCTCGCAGCGTCGGCGAGGGTCACCGCCGCTCCACCACCCACCGAGATTTTCTTGAGCTTTCCACCCGAAAAAAATCCGAGCCATTGCCCATCGGGCGAGAAAAAGGGCGCGACTGCTCCCTCGGTGCCTAGAACGGGCTGGGCTTCTAGACTGCTCATGGCCCGCAGATAAAGCTGCTGCGTACCGCCCTGGGTGGCCGCATAGGCGAGATAAGTCCCCGTCGGGAGAAAGGGCCACCGCAGGACCATTTTCGAAAACCCACTAATTGTTGGCCCGGCGGCGGCGTGATCGTAAAGCGGGACACGGGTTTGAATGGCGCAGGCGACGGCTTCAAATTCCAAACTGCAAGTCCAGTGACGACAGCCGCGCCCAGAACCGCCAAACCCAACACAACTGCCTGCTGCCAGCTGCGTTTGGCTAGGGCAATGGTAGTTTGACCCAAAGCTGGTACCGCAATCGCATCCTCTATCTCGATCCGGATCGCCGCTGCGTCCGGGGTACGCTGACGCCGTTCTTTCCGCAGGCAGCGTTGCAGCAAAACGCGAATCGCCGGAGAAATGTTCGCGGGCAACGCATCGAACGCAGGTTCTTTCAATACTACCGCGGCTAGAATTTCAGTAATGTCTTCGCCATGGAACGCTTGCTTGCCCGTGAGCAGTTCAAATAGAACGCAGCCGAAGGCCCAGAGGTCGGTGCGCTTGTCGACCGATTTACCGCGTGCTTGCTCCGGCGACATGTACGCCGCGGTGCCGAGAATTACACCTTGCATCGTGGCCGCGCGGCTCAGTGTCGGCGAATTCGACATTTCTTCGGAGGACGTCGTCACCCTCGAACGCCTTTGCCAAGCCGAAATCGAGAACCTTCACTTTTCCTTCGGCGTGAGCTTTACGTTGGCGGGTTTCAGGTCGCGGTGAATGATTTTTTTCTCGTGTGCCGCTTCGAGCGCTTCGGCGATCTGCCTGGCTATCTGGAGAGCTTCTTCGATCGGAATGGCCCTCTCGCTTGATGCGCTGCTGCCAGATTTTCGCCGGGAACCAGCTCCATCACGAGGTAATTCGTGCCGCCGGAATGTTCGAGGCCGAAGATGGTGGCGATGTTGGGATGGTTCAGCGCCGCCAGCATTTTCGCTTCGCGCTGAAAACGCGAAAGGCGTTCCGCATCATGCGCGACGGCTTCGGCGAAACTTTGATGGCGACATCGCGCCCAAGCTTCGTGTCGTGCGCCTGATACACTTCGCCCATTCCGCCGGCGCCAAGTGCGCCACTGATTTCATACGACCCTAGTTTTGTGCCGGCGTTCAGCAAGCGCTCTCCACCTGATGGATTCAGAAATACGGAAGATTTCAGCTACTCCCGCGTGTACTCTACATTATCTTTCCCTTTGGTTGTGGGCATTGTTACTGGTGTTCCGCGGCAGATTGCTTGCGGACCCGAATACGATGGGATTTATGGCTTTTTCCGCGGCGCCACGCCGCTGGTTGAAAGCGCGGATCACCGCGGCGGCGGCCGTGCACCGCACCGCGGTGTTGTCGTCCTTCATGGCGGGCACGATGGCGTCGCGCAGTGTTGGATCGCCTCGCTTGGCGATCGCTTCCAGCGCGGCGGTCTTCACCAACCAATTTTTATCGGAAGTCGCATTGACCAGGGCTTGTCCGCTTTCCGGGTCGGGATCGTTGGCCAGGATTTTCGCCGCCGCGGCGCGAATGGGAGAAACCTCGTCCGCGCGCAGCATTTCATACACCGAATATCCGATTCCCGCATATGGGACAAATCCGATTCCTTGGGCAAAGCCGAATCGCGGCCAATTTCTTCGGATCTTTGAACGTTTTCATCTGCTCCGAGACCATGCCCGTGCCGGTCTTTCGTTCGCCGGTCAGAAACTCGTAATATGCCTCGTACGCCTCCGGGTCCTTGGAGGGAATCAACGCGCCCGCGGCCGCGAGCACGACCGAAGGCTCGCTATCGGAAAGCAATAGGTGCAGGGTCGCGGCCGGCGCTTTCCCGCGAAATTGGCCCAGGGCCGTCGCGGCCGCCGCGCGCACGTCCGGTTTTTCATCCGTAGCCGCTTTTTCCACAAGAACCAGGGCTCGCGGGTCCCCGGGCAGCAGACCGAGTTCGCGAACTGCCAGGACTCTCTTTTCGTCGCTCTTTTCATTCAGGTTGACGCTGCAGAATTTCCCAGGCTTGATCGCGGGTGGAGTCCGCGCGAATGGCCTTGCTGCCGGGCAGCGTTAGAATCAGCAAGCGCGAGCGCGCTGAACTTCGGAATAAGCGATTTCATCTCGGCTCCTCCCGGAATTGCCGCTCATGGGACTCTACATTTGACACGGAGGAAAGGCGAGCCCGCGTATTGCGATATTCAATCCAGGAGGTGGAGAGAAATGGGGCCATGCGACCACTCGAAAGAAAAGCAGGCCGCGCGGCATCGAAAAATGCCGCACCATCGGCCTGCTTTTCCGGGTGAACCGGGGCGTATCGAAAATCTCTACGCGGCCTTGGTGTCCGAAACCGCGGGAGCCTTGGTTTCGGCTTTCGGCAAAAAGACGCTTAGTACGCCTTCCTTGAGTGTGGCCGAGACTTTTCCGGCATCGACATCGCACGGCAGATCGAGGGTCCGCATGATTTCCTCGGAACTCTCTTCGGTGAGTTGTGATTCGCCTTCCTTGGTTTCTTTTTTGGATTCGCGTTTGCCGGTTATGATCACCCGGCGCGGTTCGACGTTTACTTCCAGTTCGCCGGCGTTGAAGCCGGGCACGCTGGCGCGCACCACAACGTCGCCGGCGTTTTCTTCCAGGTTCATGGACACGGGAAACAAATATTCTTTCTCGGCCTGCAGCCAGTGGCGCACGTCGTTTCCGTCGACGCGGCCTTCTCGTTCAAACAATTCATAGGCGCGGCGCGCGATGGCGTCGTAGATGCGATTGATTCGTTCGGTCACGCTTTCCATTTTTCCTGTCTTCACGGGCGGGCGGGAGGGTGCGGATTGCACTGCGGCTGCGGATTTCTCCACCATGGGACGGCTCCTTTCGATTGTCTTGGGTTTTCTCGTAAGGGAAACCTCGGTTCCGCGCGGGCCGCACGGCGAACCTGAATGCCCCGCGGAAATTTGTTTATAACATATCCGGATTACAATTGCGTGTGACGAGTGTCACAAATTCGCACAATTTTGAAATTTGAACCACTGCGACGCAGTTCCGGTGGGCACGGCTGGCGCCTCGGTTTTTTCGTGATTGGGGGCAAGCGGGTCCCGCGCATCCCGTCAAACCACCTGCCTGTGGAAAAAGATTTAACGCAAAATAAAAATATACCCTATCGTGAGTGAACTAACATCCAACGGAGCGGCCAAGGCCGGGATATCGCCCACGAAACCTCGGAGGACTATCTAATCGAAGACAAAGCAAAGGAGAGCAATCCATGAGCACAATCACAGCCAAAGATGGCACGCAGATCTACTACAAGGATTGGGGAAAGGGCCAGCCCGTGGTCTTCAGCCACGGCTGGCCCCTGAGCGCCGACGCTTGGGAAGACCAGATGATCTTCCTTGCCGATCGCGGATACCGCTGCATCGCGCATGACCGGCGCGGCCACGGCCGTTCCAGCCAGCCCTGGGACGGCAACGAAATGGACACTTATGCCGACGATCTCGCGGCGCTCGTCGAAGCGCTCGACTTGAAGGACGCGATCCACGTCGGTCACTCCACCGGCGGCGGCGAAGTCGCCCGCTACATCGGCCGCCACGGCACCAAGCGTGTCGCCAAAGCCGTACTGATCAGCGCGGTGCCGCCGCTGATGCTGAAGACGCCGGCCAATCCCGGCGGCTTGCCCATGGAAGCGTTCGACCAGATCCGCGCCGCCGTCCTTGCCGACCGCTCGCAGTTCTTCAAAGATCTCAGCGCGCCGTTCTATGGAGCCAACCGGCCCGGGGCCGAAGTCTCGCAGGGCTTGCGGGACTCGTTCTGGCTCCAAGGCATGTGGCGGGCACAAGGCCGCGTACGACTGCATCAAGGCATTCTCCGAGACCGATTTCACCGAGATCTCAAGAAGTTCGATGTGCCGACGCTGATCCTGCATGGCGATGACGATCAGATCGTGCCGATCGGCGCCGCGGCCTCTTTCGTCCAAGATTGTCAAGGGCGCCACGCTGAAAGTTATTCCGGGCGCGCCGCACGGCATGCGCTCGACCCTGAAGGACAAACTCAACTCCATCCTGCTCGAGTTCCTGCAAGGGCAGCGATCGGCTTCCGCGTAACCGGGAAGCCGTATGAGAAGTCCGCACCCCGGCTCTGCGACCAAACGGGCGCGTTTGCATCCAATAAGGCTATCCAGGCGCGAGCACGCCTGAGGTATGCTTTCTCCGGACCGGGGCGACCTATGCCAAAGCCGATATTGCTGAGTGTGGACGACGATGCCGACGTGCTGCGCGCGATCGAGCGCGATCTGCGTTCGCATTACGGCGCCGAATATCGCGTCATCGGCAGCGATTCGCCCGAGGGCGCGCTCGACCTGCTCAAGCAGTTGAAAGTTCGCAGCGACACGGTGGCCCTGCTCCTGGCCGACCAGCGCATGCCGCGCATGGACGGCGTGAATTTCCTGCAGGAAGCAAAGCGAAATTTATCCCGACGCCAAGCGCGCCCTGCTCACCGCCTACGCCGATACCAACGCCGCGATCAGCGCCATCAACCACGCCAACATCAATTATTTTTTCATGAAGCCGTGGGATCCCCCTGCCGACCATCTTTATCCCCAGCTCGACGATTTGCTGGACGACTGGCAGGCTTCCTACCGTCCCGCATTCCAGGGCATTCGCGTGCTGGGCACGCGATGGTCGCCGCGCTCGTACGAATTGCGCGATTTTCTGGCGCGCAGCCACGTGCCTTACCAATGGATTGATGTCGAGCTTTCGGCCAGCGATCCGGAAACCAAGCGGCTGCTCGAAGCGCTTGGGCCGGAGGCGTCCAAGCTTCCCGTCGTGCTGTTTCCGGATGGAGCGAAGCTGCTGGAGAGCGCGCCGGCGGAAGTCGCGCAAAAAGTGGGACTCCGGACCGTCGCGCAAACCAGTTTTTACGACCTGGCGATCGTGGGCGGCGGGCCTGCGGGCCTGGCTGCCGCCGTGTACGGCGCTTCGGAGGGTCTGCATACCGTGATGATCGAGCGCGAAGCGCCCGGCGGACAGGCGGGGATGAGTTCTCGCATCGAGAATTATCTTGGATTTCCCGACCGGGCTCAGCGGCGGCGATCTGGCGCGGCGAGCGGTGGTGCAGGCGCAGCGCTTCGGCGTGGAAATTCTGGCGCCGCAGGAAGCTGTGGGAATTCGCACCGAGGGTTCCTACCGCATCATCAAGATGGCGGACGGCAACGAGATTTCCTGCCACGCCCTGATGATCGCCACCGGAGTGCAATGGCGGCGCCTGGAAGCCCCGGGAATCGATCGCCTGCAGGGCGCGGGCGTTTATTACGGCGGCGGAGCGACGGAAGCGATTGCCTGCAAGGGCGAAACGATCTACGTCATCGGCGGCGCGAATTCGGCGGGACAGGCGGCCATGAATTTCGCGAAATACGCCGACCGCGTGGTGATTCTGGTGCGCGGAAGCTCGCTGTCGAGCACCATGTCCCAGTATCTGATCGACCAGATCCAGGAAATGCCCAACATTTCCCTGTGGGCGCACGCCAGTGTTTCCGAAGTGCACGGCGAAACGCATCTCGAGGAAATTTCCGTGCTCTGCTCGGACACCAACAAGATCGAGCGCGTTCCGGCCAGCGCCATGTTCATTTTTATCGGCGCGTTGCCGCGCACCGATTGGCTGCGGCGACGTGGTCGAGCGCGACGACCGCGGATTCGTTCTCACCGGCCCGGATCTGATCCGCGACGGCAACCGTCCCAAGGGTTGGACGCTCGAGCGCGATCCGTTCCTGCTCGAAACCAACGTTCCCGGCCTGTTTGCCGTGGGCGATGTGCGGCATGGCTCGGTCAAGCGCGTGGCTTCCGGCGTGGGCGAAGGATCGGTAGCCGTGCAATTCATTCATCAATATTTGAGCAAAGTCTAATCATGGTCGAACCTTCCGAATTGCTTCGCGTTCCGGCGTTCGCCGATCTGCCCGAGGACCAGCTCGCCTGGTTCCTCAGCCAGTCGGAAGAATTGCAACTCAAGGCGGGAGACATCCTGTCCCACCAAGGCGATCCGGCGGACTGGATGCTGGTGTTGCTCGAAGGCGAGTTGCAGGGGCGCGGCGATTTTGGCGGCGAGCCCGTATTTGTTTCCATCACGGCGGGCCAGGTTACCGGGCGGCTGCCGTTTTCCAGGATGAAGCAGATTTCCGTGGGATTCGCGCCGTCCGGGACAGCCTGGCGCTGCGATTTTCCTCCGACGAAATTTCCACTGCTTGTGCAAACCATGCCCGAACTGACCACGCGCCTGGTGGGCCTGATGACCGACCGCGTCCGCGAAGTTCACGCGCCTGGAACAGCAGCGCGACCGCCTGGCCGCGCTCGGTAAACTTTCCGCCGGCCTGGCCCACGAACTCAACAATCCCGCATCGGCCGCCACGCGCGCCACCAGCCAGTTGCGCGACATCCTGAAACGCATCAAGGACGCCAGCCACGATTTGGGAAAGCGGGAACTCACCGCCGCGCAGAAGCTGGAAATTGAAAAGCTGGAAACCTCGCTCACGCATCTGGACGAACCTCCGCCCGACCCGCTCACCACGCAGCGCCCTCGAGGATCAGCTGGATTCCTTGCTGCGCAGCCACGGGCAAGACGACTTGTGGCAACTGGCGGCGGGCCTGGCGCGCAGGAATGTCCAGCCCGAGGTTTTGGAAACGCTGTTCGCAAACCTGGACGCGGATACGGCTCGTGCCGCGCTGGTTCGCATCGCCGCCTCGGTGGAAGTGGCCAGCCTGCTGAATGAAATCGAGAGCAGCACTTCGCGCATTTCCGACCTGGTCCGCGCCATCAAGGAATACACCTACATGGACCAGTCGCCGGTGCAGAACGTGGACATCGTGAAGGGCCTGGAATCCACGCTGACGATCCTGAATCACAAGCTCAAGCACGGAGTAGCCGTGGTGCGCGATTATCCCCGCGTGCCGATTCTAGTGAATTCCTTTGGCAGCGAACTCAACCAGATCTGGACCAACTTGATCGACAACGCCATCGACGCCATGCACGGAAAGGGCGAGCTTCGCGTGCGCGTCTTTCGCGAGGATCCTTGCGCCGTCGTCGAAATCGGCGACGATGGCCCGGGAATCCCGCCGAAATCAAGGCGCATATCTTCGAGCCTTTTTTCACCACCAAAGGCGTCGGAGAGGGCACCGGTCTCGGTCTGGACACCGTGCAGCGCATTGTGAAAAAACATTCCGGCTCGATTCAAGTCACGTCAAAGCCCGGCGATACGCGCTTCCAGGTGTGGCTGCCGCTTGCCGGTTCACCGGCCTAGAGTTTCGTTCGCGATAACATTCACGATCCAGTAGGACAGGCTTCAGCCTGTCGGTTTTGACTTTCATCGGCGTTCGCCAAACCCGACAGGCTGAAGCCTGTCCTCTAAAAAGACCCGCCCATTGAGTTTCCGCGCAATTCCCGATAGGCTCCGGATGGCGGCTTTGCTGTCGAATTGCCGCATGAAAAAAATCCGTGACCGACAAACTGCTCCAGATGTTTCCACCCGAGGGCGTGAAGATCGTCACCACGCTCTTCCTCTGCTTTCTGATCGGCCTCGAGCGCGAGGAACACCGCGCGTCTTTTCAGGACGATCGAAGATACAGCTTCGGCGGCGTGCGCGCCTTTCCCCTCATCGGCCTGATCGGCTACGCCATGGCGCTGATTTCCGGGCCGCAACTGCTGCCGTTAACGGTCGGGTTCGCAGTGATCGGCGCCTTCCTGTGGCTCTCGTACCAGCACAAGCTGGAAACGTCGAAGGAACCGGGCGTGACGACGGAATTGTCGGGCCTGGCCACGTATGTGGTCGGCGCGCTGGTGTCCCGCGATCAATTCTGGATCGCAACCACGCTCGCCATTCTCTCCATGCTGCTGCTTGAGCTGAAGGATTTTCTGGAAAACCTGGCCACGAAAATTCCCGGCGAAGAAATTTTCACATTCACGAAATTTCTGCTGCTCACGTGCGTGATCCTGCCCATCGTGCCGAACCAGGGCTACACGTCCTTCGACCTGAATCCGTTCAAGACCTGGCTGATCGTCGTGGCCATCAGCGGAGTGTCCTACGGCAGCTACCTGCTCGAAAAAGTATCGAAAGGAAAGGGCGGCGTAAGGCTCGCGGCCGTCCTCGGCGGAGCGTATTCGTCCACGTTCACCACGTTCGTGATGGCCAAGCGCGCGCGGACGCTCAAGACGCCGCACGGATACTCCGGCGGAATCCTGATGGCGTCGGGCATCATGTATTTTCGATTCCTGGTACTGGTGGGGCTGTTCAATGGCGCGCTCTTCCACCAAATTCTGGCTCCCTTTCTGGTGCTGGGGGCGATCGGAGTCGCCGGCGGATGGGCCTGGTCGGAATTGCCCGATGCGGCCGCGGAAGAATCACCGGCAACCTACCTGACGAAAAATCCGCTCGAACTTGCCTCGGCATTTTCCCTGGCGGTTGTCTTTGCGATTCATGATCGTTGCCACGAACTACGCGGTGCTGCGCCTCGGCCGGCAGGGAATTTACGGCCTGGCGGCGATCACGGGCCTCGCCCCGGTGGACCCGTTCATCATGGGACTCACGCAGACGGCGGGGAAGATGACGCCGTTGGCGCTGGCCGCGGGCGGCGTTGTCGTCGCCGCCGCCAGCAACAATTTCGCGAAAGCATTTATCGCTCTGGCGCTTGCCGACCGGAAAACGGGGCAGCAAAGCCTTCTGCTGCTGCTCGCGCTGACCGCGCTGGGCCTGCTGCCTCTGCTGTGGATCGCGCGGTAGGTGCGCGCCATGGGCGCTAAGGAAATCTCACCGGCGCAATCGGCCTCACCGCATTTTCGTTTGCGCGCGGCCGGCGTTTTGATCTTGGCGGCGATGCTCGTCGCGCCCATCTGGAGCGTCCGGTTTCCTCCGCTGCTCGATTATCCCAATCATCTGGCGCGGTCGTTTATCCTCACGCATCTGCACGATCCCGCGTTCACCTTCGGCAATTTCTTTCGCGCCGACTGGGGCGCGTACCCCTATCTCGGAATGGACGCATCGCTCGCCGTCCTGGGGCGGCTGTTTCCGATCGAGACGGCGGGGCGCGTGTTTCTCAGCCTCTGCGTGCTCGCGTTGCCCGCGGCGGCCTGGTTTTTTCTGCGCCGGGTAAATCCCGGTGACGATGCGCCCGCCGCCTGGGCGCTGCTGATCGCTTTCAACGTTTTTTTTCTTGAAGGATTTCTGAATTTCGATTTGAGCCTTGCCGTGGGATTTCTTGCGCTGGGTCTGTGGCTGCGATGGCTGGAGAAGCCGGGAATCGGGCGATGGACTGTCGCGCTCGTCGCCTTCACCGCGCTCTATTTCACGCACCTGATCGGATTCGGCCTCTCGGGGCTGATCCTGATTGCGTATCTGGCGCTTTCCCGGCGCGCTTTGCGCGATTGGCTGTGGAGCGGCGCGCTGGCGCTGCCGGGCTTGGCGTTTTACCTGCACTCTTCGCGCGCCGGAATGTCCGCGAACAAAATTATTTTTCACGGCCTGGACGACAAACTCGATTCCCTGCAAATGTTCCTGCACGGATACTCGCCCGCGCTGGATTGGATTTCGCTGGCCGCGCTGGGCGCTTGGTTCCTGGCGGCGTGGTGGCGCAATCCGGAGTTTCGCTGGAACGGGCGCTGGCTCCTGATCGCCGCGTTTCTGTTCGCGCTGTTCTGGGTGATTCCGTGGATGTGGGCGGACGGCTCGGACCTCGATATTCGCGTGTTTCCGTTCTTGTTCGTCGCCATTCTGGCATCGGCGCGCGTGGGAAAGCGCGCGAAGCGGCTCGCCGCGATTCCGCTTTTGCTATTTGCGGCGCGAACCGTGGATGTGACCCGGAACTTTGCCGCCGCGCAGCCGGAACTCGCCGGCCTTGCGCAATCGTTTGACGCCGTGCCGCGCGGCGCCCTGGTGCTGCCCATCGTCGAGGGCGACCAGGACCCCATCGAGCGGCCCTTCACCCATTTCTGGGGCTACGGCGTGATTCGCAGGGGCTGGTTCTCGCCGTACCTGATGGACATTGCCGGCGAAACGCCGATGCGCATCGTCCATGACTCCTACACGCCCGATGGATTCTGGGATCACGTGTACGACGAGCCTCCCGACTGGAAACTGGTGCAAGGCGATTACGATTACGTCTGGGCCTACGATGTTCCAAGATTTTCCGCCCCGCTTGCGGAGATTGGCGAGAAGATCTACTCCTACGGGCCGCTCGAGGTGTACCGCCTGCGGAAATCGCCGCAGGGGCCGCAGTAAGCGCCCCTTTCCTATTTAACAAACATTCATGTTCCGTCCGGAAGGGTTCTGGTAGCATTTTAGTTGCACGCAGGAGGGGTCATGGTTCGCAGATCGGCTTTGGCGCTGGCAATGGCGGCGCTGCTCGGCCTCGTGGCGCAGCGGGCGAATGCCCAGCAATCCGCCGGCGGAACTTGGAATTTTTCGGTGTCGGGCGATTCGCGAAATTGCGGCGACGTGGTAATGCCCGGGATCGCGGAGACCGCGAAGAAAAATCATGCCGCTTTTTTCTGGCATTTGGGCGATATCCGCGCCACTTCCAAGATCGATGAGGACATCGTGCACCAGCCCGAGCACCTGGCCCGCCCATTGACCATGGAGGAGTACGAGAGCACATCCTGGCAGGACTACATCGAAAACCAGATCAAGCCGTTCGGCGACATTCCTTATTTTGTCGGCATCGGGAATCACGAGGTCATCGCTCCCGCAAAATCGCGCGAGGCTTTTCTGTTGCAATTTGCCGACTGGCTCGATTCGCCCGTGCTTCGCGCCCAGCGATTGACGGACGCTCCGGACGACCATATGCTCAGGACCTACTATCACTGGATCGATCGCGGCGTGGCGTTCTATTTTCTGGACAGCGCCAGCGGCGAACAATTTGACGGCAATCAACTCGCCTGGTTTGAAAAGGTGCTGGAGAAAGACCTGGCGAGTCCCGCCATCACCACGATCGTCGTGGGCATGCACAAGGCGCTGCCCGAAAGCATTTCCGCGGGGCACAGCATGAACGAATCCCCGACGGGCATCAGCAGCGGGCGCCAAGTGTACGCGGACCTGTTGCGCGCGCAGAATGACAAGCACAAATACGTCTACGTCCTCGCCAGCCATTCGCATTACTACATGGACGGAATTTTCAACACGGACTACTGGCGCAAGAACGGCGGCGTGCTACCCGGCTGGATCGTCGGCACCGCGGGAGCAGTGCGCTATGCCCTGCCGCCCGGCGCGTCCGACGCGCACGGCGCGCTGGTCAACGTCTACGGATCGCTGCTGGCGACCGTGCATCCCGGCGGCGAAATTAATTTTAAATTTGAGCAGCTGGCCGAGTCCGATACACCCGCGGCCGTGACCACGCGCTATGGCAAGGAATTCGTGCACTGGTGCTTTGCCGAGAATACGCAGGTGAAGTAGCAACAGTAGGACAGGCTTCAGCCTGTCTGCTTTTTGATTCTCTCCGCGCTGCGGGCAAAGCAGTGTGTTGAATATTTTCCAGCTCAAACGGAAGACAGGCTGAAGCCGGTCCTACTACGCCCTCATCCAATCCGCCTGCCAGTCCTTGACCAATTTCTTGATCGATTTGCGATCCGTGATCTTATCGTCGAGCACTTTCCGCGTCAGCCCGGGCAATTCCGCGTCGCTCGCGAAACGCAGGGAGACGAGTTGGTCCACGGTTAGTTCCTGGATGCGCGCCTGCAAATCCGCGGGCAGCAAGCCTGCCAGGCGCAGTCTCATTTCCAGGCGAATCACGCGGTCCTGAACCATTGTCGTAGATTGGCGCGCGGTCACAAAAAGCGGGAATCAGGGCCAGGACCACGAGTATGCCTATGATGGATCCGATACGAAATTCCGTGGCGGAGGGCATACAGCCTGCCCACCAGATTCACCAACAACACCAGCATTCCGGCTACAAATATCGGCACTTTGCGCGTGTGGTTCTCAAAGTTCTGTGGTTTCTGGGCCATGTTGATTTACCTTCCTCTCGCAATCGAATGAAAATCTAGCGCATGGGTTCGGGAATGGACGAAATCGGGTCGATATCCACGGGCACGTCGGACGCGGCGCCCAGCGCTTTTGCCAATTCCGGCGGCACCGTGCCGTACTTGGTAAACCACGCTTCCACGCGCGCGCGGTCTCCAGTGGCTTCCTGTTCCAGCAATTCTTTGGCCAGGGCCGCGACGGCCGCGGGCATGCCGTTCAGGTCGATCGCGTAGCGGCCCGATGCGGCGTCACGCGTAACGACTCCGCGCTCGGAGAAAAAATTAAATTCCATGATTTCCGCTCGGCCATGCGCTTCGGCCACTCCGAAACGCACCGTGCGGAAAATCCCCGCGACTTCCGACGCATAGTATCCGTTCAACTTTTCCTTGGGAAGATCGCCGTGGTCCACCAGCCATTTCAGTCCATAGAGGCCGACGATATCGGCTTTGGCCTCTTCCAGGCCCGCGTAGGTCGGGCCGATTGCCGCGCGCACGTCGGCGCGGCCCGCGGAAGTGCGCGCGAACGCGGGGCCCAGGCCGTGCGAGATTTCATGCATCATCGTGGTCGCAAGGTAGCCCTCGGCGGAGGCCATCGCGGCCTGGTCGGAGCGCAGCAGTCGCTGGGCGACGGGAAGAATCACGTAGTTGACGCGCGCGTCCATGTAATTCTTGAAGAAGATTTTCTTCGATCCTTTTTGTTCGTGGATGCGCGGGTCGTTCGGAAGATTGTCGGCCACGGCCTGGTAGCCGTGGCGCAGGTCGCCCGCTCGGTACGGCGTGTCCATCACTTCCATCGGCGAAAGGAAGCCGCGCTTGGAGGGGCGATCCTCCGGCGCGAGCGGCAAACTGTCCTGAATGTCGGGAACGTATTTCTGGAAGACGTCGAGCTTGCGGCTCTCGACTTCGTTGCGGATCAGGATCGCGGCGCCGTAGGAAGTTTTCACGCCGAGAAAATCGTCGAGGTACGTTTCGTACGGCGCGAAAATAATGTCGAATTTCGGATTTTCCAGGCTCACCCAGGCGAGGTCGCTCTCGAAATAATTGTCGGTCAGCAACGAATCGGCGCGCAGGCGCAGAAATTTCGCGAACGCCGGATCGTCGGAAAGCGCCGCGGCGTCCCGCAGCGCCTTTACCGCGGGATCGAGCCACGCGCGGTACGCGACGTGATAGGGAATCGCCTCCAGGGCAGCGCCCTTGCGCCGGACCACTGCCCACGGATCGTACAGCGCCGCCTTCTGTTCCGGGTGCGCCGCGATATACGCGTCAAATTCCTTGTGAGTCAGATCGGCGGGGAACAGCGACCGGCCCGGCGGCCACGGCTGCAGTTCCCACAAATGGGGCATTGTTGTCGATCAGGTTGAACCGGCTGCCGTTGATCCTGAGAAATCGCCGCAACTCCCGATCGCGCGGCGCCGTGTTTCCCGCCAGCTCATTATAAAGTTTCAAACCTTCCGGATCGCTTTGCCGCCAGTAAATCGATTCCAGCGCCTGGCAGGCTTCCACGAGTTTCGCGACCATTTGCCGTTCGCGCGGCGTCAGATGCGCCGAATCGTATTGCATTTTCACGGGCTTGAATTTGGCGACTTGCGCCGAAAGGTCCGCCGCGATCACCAGTTTTGAAGTGTCAAACTTCGCAGCAGGCTTTGCCCCGGACGAGGCGGACGATTGCGCCCGGACCGGGAAATGTCCCGACGAAAAAACAAACAGAACCAGCAGGCTGGCGCACGCCACCAAACACTTGCGCGCAAGATCGGGCAGCTGCAAATAGGGGCGGGCTTTCCGCGGAAGCATGGCGGGCATTCTACCAGAGCAGGGCAAACAAGGACGAATTGGAATTCAGGGCCATTGGAGGGGAGAAGCCTATTAAAATGCCTCGTGGCAGTTATCCTGGAGCGGCCAAATATCCAGCGCCTCTTCAGGGCGAGCCATGCGGCATCACATGGGAAATCGGATTTCTTTAGCCTCTCCCGCAGGAACGGAAATTTCGATTGTAATTGGATTCGCCGGGCGATAGCCTTTGCGGAAGCGGCGAATTCCCGCAGGTGTTCAAGATGGGCAGAGGTTATTCTTGATAACGAAGCGCGAATGGAGCATTGGGATATTTTCCGCCGGTCTGTTGGCCACATTAAGTTTCAGTTCCAGCGCCAGGCCCTTGCCGCAGTCCGCGCCTTCGGCGATCAAGTTCGATCATGCTTTGATCTGCGTTTCCGACCTTGCTACCATGCAACAAGGGCTTGCAGACGTTGGTCTCGAGCCAGACTACGGAGGCCATCACGGCCACGTGACCACCCAGATGGCTCAACTCGGCTTTCCGGATGGAACCTACATCGGAGTGGAAGCGCCGGTAGACGCATCGGTGGAAACTGGAACTCCTCAATCCAGCCTGATGAAAGCAAATGCAGGGCCGTGCGGTTGGTCGGTAACTTCAATCGACCTCAAAGGCGATTTGGCGCGTATCTCGCGCTTGGGCGTTGCAGTCGGCGCGCCGGAGCCTCGCAGCAGGATTCGGCCGGACGGGACACTTGCCGAATGGCAAAGCGCGTCGTTGGGGCCGGGCGCGCCTGGATCCAATCTGCCGTTTCTCATGGAAGATAAGACGCCGCGAAGCAATCGCGCGCCGAAGGCTTCCGCGAGCACGGTGGGCACGACGCTGACAGGCGTCGGGGTGGTCGTCCTCGGCGTTAAAAACCTCGACGACAGCATTGCGCTCTTCCGCAAAGTGTATGGCTGGCCGGCACCGAGAATAGAAGATCATCCTGAATTTCAAGCGAAGATCGCTTATTTTGCTGGAACGCCGGTGATGCTGGCGGCTTCGTCTTCGCCCGACTCGTGGATTTCCCAGCGCATTGCGCGCCTGGGCCAATGCCCGGTAGCATTCTTGCTTCACGCTGGAGACTTCCAGGCGGCATCCAGACACTTCTCGCTTCCGGAAGGCAAACTCTGGTTCAATTTGATCGTTTCATGGTACGACGCGAAAAAGCTTCAGGGAGTGCGGCTGGGAATTGTAAGCAAGCTAGTGGAACCCTAACCAGCTTGTGTGGCCTGCGGAAAGAGGGAATTCAAATGACCGAAATTACTCGACGTGGATTTGTGAAAGGGGCGGCCCTGGTGGCGCCCCTCGCCTTTACGCCATTCACCGTGGCGCAAACTACTTCTCCTTCCCGATATGACGTAGTCGTCGTCGGGGCCGGGCACAATAGCCTGATCACCGCTTGCTACCTGGCGAAAGCGGGTTTCAAGTGCCTCGTGCTCGAAGGCCGGCCGATGATCGGCGGCGGCACCAAAACCGCGCAATTGACGCTCAGCGGATTTCAGCACGATGTCTGTTCCTCGATTCACGCGCGCATCCAGGCCAACCCCCTGATGCGAAACAACGAACTGAATTTGGGGGAATACGGCCTCGAGTACATCTTTCCCGACCCCATCTACCACATCGCTTTTCCCGACGGCAGCTACATTACGAAGTGGAGAGATTTCGACCGCACCTGCGAGGAGATCGCAAAATATTCCAAGAAAGACGCGGAGACCTGGCGGCGCATGGCCACCGAGGCCGACGCGATCCGGCCGATCATCAATGAAGTCGAATACACGCCCATCGGATTTGGGAAATCGCTCAACGAGCGCCTGGCCGAGCATCCGCAGGGCAAGCTGTGGCAGCGCCGCATGGCCATGTCGAAGTGGGACGTCCTGCACCAGAATTTCGAGGACGAGCGCACCATGGTGGCGATGATGCCGCCGTTCCCCAAGGAATTGACCGGCCCGTATTCCGGATTTTCCGCCTATCCCAGCAAGAAAGAAGAAGTGCCGCAGCCCAAAGGGGGATCGGGAATGATCGCGCTGGCGCTTTCGCGTTTCCTCGAAGCGCATGGCGGAGAAATCCTGGTGAACAAGCCCGCCGAACATTTTATCGTGGAAAACGGCAGGTGCGTGGGCGTGGAATGCGCGGACGGAACTTCTTATCGCGCTGAGAAGGCCGTGCTTTCCACGGTCCATATCAAGCAGTTGGTGAAAATGGCGCCAAGCAATCTGTGGCCCGGAGATTTCCTGGAAGGCGTGAAGACGTTCAATACCGGAAACGCTTCGTTCAACTCTCATTTTGCGACCACGGAGCCTTTGAAATTTCCGGTCAAAGGCGGCACCGTCGTACCCGTTCACATCTCGAATATCCAAAGCTGCAAACGCGCGCTGCGCTATGAATCCGAGTTGACCGCGGGCGAATTCCACGTCGAAGAGCCGGTGCTGCATATCGTCCAGACCAGCGTGGCCGATCCGACGCGCGCTCCCGCAGGCATGCACACGATCCGGGTCCTGTGCGAGCAGGCCGTTTACAATTTGCCGGATGGAGGCCCGGGGCGCTGGGAGGAAATCAAAGCGGAAGTCGCCCTGGCGCACGTCAGGGCCATGCAGAAAATCGCTCCCAATCTGACCGACGACAAGATCCTCGCCCGGTTCTCCACTTCTCCGGTCGATATCGAGCAGATGAACGCGGCGATGTGGCATGGTTCCTGCCACAGCGGCACCGATGGCCCGGCACAGGCAGGGGCCATGCGGCCGGTGCCCGGCTGGGCGCAACACCGCATGCCCATCCCCGGCCTGTATCAAACCGGAGGCACCACCCATCCCGGCGGCGGCGTCTCCGGAGGACCCGGACGAAACGCGGCGGTCGTGATGCTCAAGGATTTTGGAACGAGCATGGAAGAAACGCTTAGCAAGAAGGGGTAGATGGCGCGGGCGTTTCGTTTTGGTTAGAGGGAATCGGGAATGAATATTTCTTGCGGAATTTTTGCGGAGGCGGGCGCGTGAAACGAATGAGTCAAAAAGTTTTGTTGCCGGTTTTGATCGCTCTAGGCTTGGCGATGCTCTATTTCGGAGGTGCACCTGCGGCGGTCCTGGCGCAATCCGCAAATTCAGCAACTCCTGCGCAGGACGTGCATGACACGCCCGTGCCTCTTCCCGCGCCCGAGCAGCCGATCCCCTATAGCCATAAGCCTCATCTGGCGCTGGGCCTGGAATGCCAGATTTGTCACACCAATCCGGGTGAGGGCAGGATGATGACTTTCCCGGTTACCGCCACCTGCATGGCATGCCACGCTTACGTGGCGAATGATAAGCCGAGTATTCAGAAGCTCGCGTCCTTCGACAATTCGAAAACGCCCGTGCCCTGGGTGCGGGTCTACACCGTCCTCCCGGGAGTCAACTGGAGCCATCGCAGGCATCTGGATGCCGGAATGAAATGCGAGATGTGCCACGGAGACGTCAGCCAGATGCAGGTCATGACCAACGTGAAAAGCGTCACCACCATGGTCGGGTGCCTCGACTGCCATAAATTGCACAACGCCAAAACCACCTGCGTTACCTGTCACACGGCCTGGTCCCCTGAAATGGTGGTCGCAAAATAGGGCGCTGCCCGCACCCTGTGACGTAATCTAAATGTGGCCCCTCAATTTCTTCGCTGCCTTCGACGCAAGACTAGTTCATTGCGAGAGGATCGACATCATGCGCAAAGTTCGACCCGGATGGACCCTGTTGGCCGCGCACCTTTTCATCGTGGCGTTCCAACCAGCCGCGCGCGCCCAGCATGCGAATTATCCCAAGCAATCCTCGCTTCCCAATCCGTACCGCCTGGTTGAGAACTGGCCAACCCTTCCCGCGAGCATGAACGGCGGCCATTGGGGAGAATTAATCCGCGCCGATATCGACCCCAAGGGCAACATCTGGGTTTTTCACCGCTGTTTCAACACCGAGCCCGCAGGATACGCCACCTGCGTCGGCCGCACTGATCCGCCGATTTTGGAATTCGATCCCGCCGGAAAACTCCTGACCAGCTTCGGTTCGGGCATGTTCGCGTTTCCCCACGGCTTTACCGTGGACCGGCAGGGAAACATCTGGGCCAGCGACGCGAATAAAGACGAGACCGTTCTCGGCAAGTCCGCAAAGGACGCCAACGGCGTTGTCCGTGGCCACCAGGTCTTCAAGTTGAGTTCCACCGGAAAAATTCTGATGACGCTGGGCAAGGAAGGCGTTGCCGGAGACGGACCAGACACCTTCGACCAGCCTTCCGGCGTCGCCATCGCGCCGAACGGGGATATTTTCGTCACCGACGGCCACGGAAAGAACGACCGCGTGGTGAAATTTTCCAAGGACGGCAAGTTCCTGAAAACCTGGGGCCACCACGGATCCGGCCCCGGCGAATTCGACCAGCCGCACGACATTTCCATCGGCGGATCCGAGGGTCGCGTGTACGTCGCCGACCGCAGCAACAGCCGCGTCCAGATCTTCGACCAGGACGGAAACTTTATCGCCGCGTGGAAGCAGTTTGGGCGTCCCAGCGCGCTATACGTTTCCAGCAGCGACATTCTGTACGTGAGTGACTCGCAATCGAATTCGACGGTCAATCCGGGCTACCTGCGGGGCATTACGACTGGAAGCGCGAAAGACGGTTCGCTCACCGCATTCATTCCTGACCCGGACCTGGCCCAGGCGGACGTCAACCGGATTTCCGGCGCGTCGGGAATCGTGGCGGACGCACAAGGCACCATTTACGCCGCCGACGTCGGCCCTCACAGGCTGAGGAAATACGTCAAGAACAAGTAGGGACGCTCGCGCGCAACGAATGCGCCATTGCAGGTGCTGGCAGGTTACCGCTCCGATGTTTTTGAATCGTCCGGCGCGGAATTTGCTTGTGTTGCGGGGGATTTTGGCGCCGGTTGCGGATGAAATCCTTCCCAGACTTTTTCTCCCAAATAATAAATCACATCCCCTGCCTGGCTGGTGGAAACGTAGGCAAAAATTCCGCTGCCTATAACCGAAGCCAGGAAGATGGTCAGCACCAAAGCCGCGAACGGGTGCCTGGATGCAAAGGACTCACGCGGCGCGGCCAGATCGGCCTGGGCTTTGGATGCGGACTTAGCCGAAAACATCGAGAGATCGTAGGAAGGCGCGCTGTATACGGGTGGCGTCAAATTATATAGAAGCGGCCGGTTGGAAGCGTCGGCGAGCGCATCTTGCGTATCGGCCTCCGGTTCCGCGTCCGGGATTTCCCAGCTCGGAGTCCATCCGATATCTTCCACGGGCGCGGCTTCCGCCCCGCCCGCAAGTTCACCCTCGGGAACATTCGCAGCGGGTGCCAATACGATTGCTTCGCCGGGCTGAGCCTCCGCATCCACCGCCGAATCCGGCATGGGAAGATCCACGGCTGGCGCCAGGCTGGCTTCGCCGCTTTGCGCCGCGTCGGCGGGGATCGCCGATTCCGCCACCTGAACGTCCAGCACACTCGGTTTCGTCTGGCTCAACCACTCGCGAATGTATTCCCGCATCTCGTCGGGCAATTCCGTGAAACGCAAGCCTCCGGTTTTTCCCGTTTCATCTTGCCAGGCCAGCTCGCCCACGGCTTTTATTCTTTTGGAGGAATCCACCGCGAACCGGAAATGGATGGGTCCATCGACTTTCACGGGAGCGATGGCGTGAAACCCCACGCCTCCCTCGGAGACATCGAGCACAATTCCGCCGTTATTAAATGGCAGGCTGATGTACGCGAGCCTTTCCGGTGGTTTCCGAATGCCGATCCGACGTTCGTTCTGCGTCATGGCTTATTTGCGCGGGATTTTTGAAACACCCTCAGGGCTGGAGAATGTTCGCGAATTCGCCCGGACCTGCGCTCCACAGCGAATCGAATTACGATGCAAATGTAGGCCAGTCCCGGCGGGGAGACAAGCGGAAAACGCAATGCCACGGTCTGCCTGTTTCACTGGGGTTCAAATGTATGGAAAATTAAGGCGAACCTAATCTTTGAACCCGTTGCGGGAATCCCGCTTCCCGGAACGGATCGCGATACCCGGTCTTTCCTCTACTGATGATTCGATTGGCCCTGCGTATTCTTCGGAATTTCCGCGATCGATTTGCCAATCTGCTCCAGATAATTGCGCGTGTAGGTTTCGATTCCGGTCGAGAACTCGCGGGAGATTTCCGCCGTACGTTCCTCCAGCAGCTTGGTGACGTTGCCTCCCAGCGATGTCAGCAGGGTATTCAGATTCTCCTGCGCGGCCTTTTCGATGTTCTGCGAAAGCCGCCGCAGGGTTTCCGTGGTTTTCTCGGCAACGGAGTTCGCGGTTTGCGCCAGATCCTGCCGCGCCTTGGCCACGCTGGCATCGGCGCCCGTGGCGATCTGCTTTTCGATTCCCGCGCAGAAGGCCCGCGATTCGTTCTTGAACGCGGCTTCCGACGCCGCCAAAGTCTGCAATGCGTCGTTGGCCTCCGCCAGCAGAGGCGTAACCTGCTCGCGAAAACGCGATACGAACCGCGTCATGGCTTCATCCCGCGTGGTCTCCATGTTCTTTTGCACGCGTTCGGTGGCGGCTGCTGCCAGCGTGTCGATGCGCTGGGTTACTTCCTTGATCTGGCGCAGCATGTGCTGCCGCGCGGTTTCCAGGTCCTGTTCGATCTTCTTGATCCAGCGGGCGTGGTTGATCCGGGCTCCGGCCTCATGCGCGTCCAGCAGCGATTTCAGCGCCTGCCGCGAAATATCTTCCTTGGACGCGGCAATCACCGATTGCATGGTCTTTGTGGCTTCGTCCCGAAGCTGCTCGCGAAACTCATCCATCTGCCGGCTTCTTTCATTCATTAGGGCGTTGCGCGCCGCTTCGGCCGACATGATCTGAATCTGTTCCCCGAATCCGGCCATCAATTGAGCCAGCGAGGCAAGCTGCGGCGCAACCGTGTTCTGCTTTTCGATGCCTGGCGAAGTCCGCGCCAATCCCGCGTCCTGCGCGGGTGCAATTTTTTGTTCCGTCCGAGACACCACGCGCAACTCTCGCGTGGCTGCCGGAGGTTCATTCCCAGTGGCCTTCTGAACCGGAAACCAATCCTCGGGCGGCGAAGGGATCTCCCAGATGTTGCCGGCGCTTTCCAGTTCCACGGCGACCTGGTAACCCTTATCCGGGGCCTGCAGCCGGTGCACCCACTTAACTCGCGCGCGGCTGGAGCTGCCCGTGGTGCCGTCCTTGGAGGGCTTCACCTCCAGGAATACGATCTCACCTTGCAATACTTCATGCTTGGCCTGGTAGGTGCAGCCGTGGCAGCTGATGGTCAGCGTGGAGACCTGCTCCTGATACGGCTCTCGCAGGGCGCCTACTCCCTGCACGGCAACCGGCAGGGCACGATCGATCCGTGTGCTGCGGCGTTTGTGCGCGTATGCGGTTTGGTACGACGACACTGAAATCCTCCCAGGGGCTTGGAACAAAATCATACGTGAAAATGCGGCGGAAGCTCGATGCGGCGTGATGGCCTTGTAGCTGAGAAGTTACCACCCCAATTGGGGGCAGTTTTAGGTAGCACATCCACTCTTGGCTGTGTGAGTTTTGCCACCGCATTCAGAGCGGCATCGCCGGTGTGGCCTACAAACTCCGCACAGCCAGCAGTGGCTGTGCTACTCAAATCTCGCCAAAGCTCATACGTTTTCGGGGGAACTATCGCCCAATGAACCCGGCCCAATGAACCCGGCATTGACACAAATCACCGGCGGCCATACGATTCCACGCAATCGCGGAAAAACCTGTTTGGCCGGCGGCAACCCGGAATCGCAGCCGTCCTCGAAATGTTGGCGGCCGGAGGGGGAGCATGAATCTCGAAACAAATTCGGTAACTCGCCGCGGCTTTCTCAAAATGGGCGCCGCCGGCGCGGTCGGCCTGGCGATCGGATTTTATTTTCCTGGGCATGCGGGGGCCGTGCCCGCAGCTTCCTCGTCGCCCCTTGCGCTCAACGCCTGGATCCACATCGGCACCGATGATCTGGTAACCATCTACATCGACAAATCGGAGATGGGCCAAAGCATCCTCACCGGGCTTGCGATGATCGCCGCTGACGAACTCGATTGCGATTGGAAAAAAGTCCGCACCGAATTCGCCCCCGCCGACAAGGTCTACATCAACCCGCGCTTCGGCGTGCAGGCCACGGGCGGCAGTTCCGGGACGCCAACATCCTGGACGCCGCTTCGCACGGCGAGTGCTACGGCTCGCGCTCTGCTGATCGCGGCAGCGGCGCAGAAGTGGGGCGTTCCGCCGTCGGAATGCCGCGCGGAAAGCGGCGCGGTCGTTCACGCCTCTTCCAAGCGCCGCCTCAGCTACGGCAGCCTGGTGGAAGCCGCGGCAAAACTTCCCGTGCCGCAAGACGCGTCGCCCAAGCAGCCTGGCGACTACCACCTGATCGGAAAGCCGACTAAGCGCCTCGACACTATTCTGAAGGTGAATGGCAGTGCTCAGTATGGCCTCGACGTGCGCCCGTCCGGCATGCTCCACGCGGTGGTCGCGCGCTGCCCGGTGTTCGGCGGGAAAGTCGCCGGCTTTGATGCTGCGAAGACAAAAGCGATTCCCGGAATAAAAGACGTGATTCAGATTTCCACCGGCATTGCCGTGGTTGCGGACAACACCTGGACGGCGATGCAGGGCCGCCGGGCGCTCGATGTGCGATGGGACGAAGGCCCGAACGCGGGCCTCACGAGCGCCGCCATCAGCAAAGCCCTTGCGGATGCTTCGATGAAGCCGGGGGCGGTCGCGCGAAAAGTGGGCGACGTCGACGCCGGACTCGCGGCTGCAGCCGCGAAATTCGAGGTGGATTACGAAGTCCCGTTCCTGGCGCACGCCACCATGGAACCGCAAAATTGCACGGCGCACGTGCGCGCGGACCGCTGCGATGTTTGGGCGCCGACGCAGGCGCAGACCAATTCGCAAGCCATCGCGGCAAAAATTACGGGTCTTGATCCGCAATCCGTGTTTATCCACACGACGTTTCTTGGCGGCGGATTCGGGCGCCGGTTTGAAATCGATTTCATCGGCGAAGCCGTGGAAGTTTCCAAGGCCATCAATGCCCCGGTAAAAGTGACGTGGTCGCGCGAGGATGACATGCAGCACGATTATTACCGCATGGTTTCGCATGCGCGCGGCGAGGCGGGCCTGGACGCGGACGGATGGCCCGTCGTCTGGTCGACCCGCGTATCTTCACCGTCGCTTCTGGCGCGCTTCGGGCCGCTCAAGGACAATTTCGATCACCGCAGCGTTGAGAGCCTGGACAATGTGCCCTATGACATTCCGAATATCCTTGTCGATTTTCAGCTTGTAAACACAGGCGTCCCGATCGGCTTCTGGCGCTCGGTAGGGGCTTCGCAAAACGGTTTCTTTCTGGAAAGCTTCATCGACGAAATCGCGACGGCCGGGAAGAAAGATCCGTACGAATTGCGCCGCCGCCTGCTCGCGAAATCGCCCCGGCACCTCGCCGTGCTGGAGATGGCCGCGCAAAACGCGGGATGGGGGAAGCCGCTGCCTGCCGGCCGGTTTCGCGGAATTGCCATCGTGACCTCCTACGAGGGCTACGTGGCCCACGTAATTGAAATTTCCGTGAATCGCGCCGAGCGCACGCTGAAAGTGCATCGCGTTGTTTGCGCCCTTGATTGCGGGCGCATCATCAACCCCTCCAGCATCGACGCGCAGGCGCGCGGCTCGATCGTCTACGGCTTGACGGCCGCGCTGCACGGCGCGATCACCATCGACCGCGGACGCGTCCAGCAGAATAATTTCAACGATTACCAGATGCTGCGCCTGCCGGAAATGCCCGACGTGGAAGTGCACATCGTGCGGAACGAAGAGACGCCCACCGGCGCCGGAGAATTCGTTGTTCCGCCAGTCGCTCCCGCGCTGTGCAATGCGATTTTCGCGGCCACCGGCAAGCGCGTCCGGCGGCTGCCTGTCCGGCCGGAGGATTTGGCGTGAAGTGGGCGCGCAACATTTGAGGTGTTGTCATTCCGAGGCATGCCTTTCGCCGAGAAATCTCTCTTTCTTTGAATCTGAACCGAAGAGAGGTTTCTAGCGTTGCTCGAAATGACGCCAGAAGAAGGTTCCCGCGATTTGGCAAAGCGTACGCATCTGCGCAATTCATGCGGTGCGGCCGGAGGAGCTCAGCCGATGTCTTCATTCCCGATCCGAGCGAACTCCGCACCGGCAAAAGCCCGCGCCGCGCTCGCGGCGACAATCGTCCTTTGTTTCGCAGGCATGACGCCATTGCGCGCGCAGGCCCCGGAAGATTCCGCGCGCAACTCCTACCCCAATCCCTATCGCACCATCGAGAATTGGGCCAAGCTCCCGGAAGGCCGGACCTGGGGCGCCGCGGCCGGGGTCGACGTCGATCGCCACGGCAACATTTGGGTCGCCGAACGGTGCGGCGCGAACACTTGCGCGGGTTCCAATCTCGCGCCCATCCTCGAATTTGATCCCTCGGGAAAACTGCTGAAAAGCTTTGGCGCGGGCATGTTTGTATTCCCCCACGGCATCCACATCGACCGCGAGGCAAACATTTGGGTGACCGACGGCCTGGGCATGGACGGAAAAGGCCAGCAGGTTTTTAAATTCAGCCCCAACGGAAAAGTTTTGATGACGCTGGGCAAGGCCGGGATCGCGGGAGACGGGCCGGATACGTTCAACAAGCCCTCCTCCGTGAACATCGCCCCCAACGGCGACATTTTTGTTGCCGACGGCCACGGCCCCCGCTCCAACGCGCGCATCGTGAAATTCGACAAGAACGGAAAATTCATTAAAACCTGGGGCAAGCTGGGAGCCGCGCCCGGCGAATTCGACATTCCGCACTGCCTGGTATTCGATTCCAAAGGACGAATCCTTGTCTGCGACCGCAACAACAATCGCATCCAGATTTTTGATCAGGACGGAAACTACGTCACCGAATGGAAACAATTCAGCCGTCCCAGCGGAATAGCTATCGATTCACACGGAATCATTTATGTGGCCGATTCCGAATCCGAGTCCGTGTCCAAGAACCATTACGGGTGGAAGCGCGGGATCCGCATCGGGCGCGTCAAGGACGGCTCGGTCTTCGCGTTCATTCCGGACCCCGTCGAAGTTTCCGCCGGCACCAGCAGCGCCGAGGGCGTTGCGGTAGACTCGCACGGCGTGATTTACGGCGCCGAAGTCGGCCAGAAGGATTTAAAGAAATACGTCATGAAGTAGTGCCACTAAACCCGGGCTGTTTTTGTGAACCTTGGAGGCAAGTGTGAATCGGAATATCAGAACCACGCTCTCGATCTTGTCAGCTGTGCTCGCGCTCGGCGCGGGATTCCTGATCCTGGCCGCTCGCCGGACGCCGGCGCAAACCGCCGAGCTCCGCGTTATGACCTCGGATGGCATGAAGCCGTCGGTTGAAGAAATGAGACCTCAGATCGAGCACGCCACCGGACGCAAGCTCGTCGCGCAATTCGATTCCTCGAATAATCTACGGAAGAAAATCCTGGCGGGCGAACCTTTCGACGCCGCCATCATCACGTCCGACGTGCTGGACGCGTTGATCCAGCAAGGTAAAATCACGGCCGCATCGCGCCGCGATATTTCCCGCACTGGGATCGGCGTCGGAGTCCGTGCCGGAGCCGCGAAGCCCGACATCGCCACTGTCGAGGCTTTCAAGAAGACTTTGTTGAACGCAAAATCCCTCAGCTTCAATCCTTCCGGAGCGAGCGCGGTGCATATCTACGACATGTTTGCGCGCATGGGGATCACGGACGCCATGAAACCGAAATTAATCCTGGATTCGGAAGCGGGGCGCCCGCAGCAAAATGTGGCCGAGGGCAAGGCGGACCTCGTCGTCACGCTGGTTCCAGAAATCAAATTCTTCCCCGGCGTGGATCTGGTCGGCCCGGTACCCGCGGAATTGCAAAGCTACATCAATTTTGCGGCTGGCGTTGCCGCGAACGCGCGCGACGCGGAGGGAGCCAAAACGCTGCTCCAATTCCTCTCCAGCCCCGCTGCCTCGCCGATCCTGAAAGCCAAGGGCATGGAGCCCAAGTAGCACAGCCACTCTTGGCTGTGTGGGTTTTGCAAACGTAATTTGAATTGGCAGCGTTCGCACAGTCTTCAAATGCGCACAGCCAAGAGTGGCTGTGCTACTTTATTTTTCCGCAGCCCGTGAAGCCGGCGCAGTTGGAGCCATCACTATAAAAGGGGAATACAGATGAATTCCCGAATGCAATCGACCTGTTGGATTTTTCTTCTTCTTGCGTTGATCGCCGCGCCATTCGCGGCCGCCGCGCAGGCGCTGCCCCCCAGCCAGCAACTCGCGCGCGATATTTACAAGGAACTCGTGGAGATCAACACGGTCACGCCCACCGGCGACACAGGTGCGGCGGCCGACGCCATGGCCGCGCGCCTGCGCGCCTCGGGATACACCGGGTCCGATCTGCAAGTCTTCAAGCCCGCGCCTCGCAAAGGCAATCTGGTCGCGCGCCTGCACGGCACCGGGGCGCGCAAACCCATCCTGCTGATGGCGCACATCGACGTGGTCGAGGCGCGGCGCGCGGATTGGTCTTCCGATCCCTTCAAGCTTCTGGAAAAAGACGGCTACTTCTACGCGCGCGGTTCCGGCGACGATAAATTCATGGCCGCCACGTTCGTGGACCTGATGATCCGCCTCAAGCAGGAAAACTACCGGCCGGACCGCGACATTATCCTGCTGCTCGAAACCGATGAGGAAATCGGAGACATGAACGCATTGGGTATCCAGTGGATGCTCAAGAATCATCGCGATTTGATTGACGCTGAATTCGCCTTGAACGAAGGCGGAGGGATTGGCGCCAGAAGCGGCAAAGCCCTGCGCAACAATCTGCAAACCAGCGAGAAGGCGTTCATCAATTACAGTTTCGAAGCCAGGAATGCGGGAGGGCACAGCTCAGTGCCCTCCAAGGACAACGCCATTTACCACCTGGCGGTGGGCTTGGGGCGCCTGGCGCAATACGATTTCCCGATTGACCTGAATGAAACGACGCGAGCGTGGCTCGAAAGCGCCGCGCCTCTGGAAGACCCGCAAATTGGCGCGGCCATGAATTCCATCGCTTCCGGCAAGCCCGATCCGGGCGCGGTCGCGGAGCTTTCCTCCCGGCCGCCCTACAACGCTCAGCTTCGCACCACGTGCGTGGCGACCATGATCGAAGGCGGCCACGCCATGAATGCATTGCCGCAGACGGCGAAGGCCACGGTGAATTGCCGCGTCCTGCCGGGCGAATTGTTTGAGGACGTGCAGAAGACGTTGGTGCGCGTCGTGAACAACGATCAAGTCGCCGTAACACCCACCTTGATCGACGTCTACAGCAAACCGTCGCCGCTCTCACCGGAAATTCTTGGAGCGGTCCAGCGCGTGACATCCGAATTGTGGCCCGGCATTCCCGTGATTCCCACCATGAGTACAGGAGCAACCGATGGCCGGTTTCTGCGCAACGCCGGCATCCCCACCTACGGCACGTCAGGCCTTGCCAGTGACATCGATGACGTCCGCTCCCACGGCAAGGACGAACGGGTCCTCATCAAATCGTTCGTTGACGGCCAGGAATATTTGTATCGACTGGTGAAATTGCTGGCTGCGGGGAAGTAAGAGGCTACGCAACCCAAAGTTGAATTGGGTGGCACAGGCTTCAGCCTGTGCATTTCGCTTGGAACACCAAAAACCGCACAGGCTGAAGCCTGTGCCACCAAAACCTCAGCGCGCGCCTGCCGTCCGCGCCGCGACATATTCGCGCATCGCGGCATCGAACGCGCGCTCCAGCTTTTGCGCCAGAGGCCCCATCGCGACGGAAAATTTGCGCCCCGCGATTTCGCTCACGCCCAGCAGCGTCCGGTTGGTCGAAGTAATAAAAACTTCCTCGGCGGAATAAAGATCCTCGGGAAAAAGTGTCTGCTCGACGATCTGCACGCCCGTGCGTGGAGCGATTTCCAGCAGCACGCTGCGTGTCACCCCTTCAAGGCACCCGGACAATAGCGGCGGCGTGAGCACCTTACCGCCCTTCACGCAAAAAATATTGGCGCTGGTGCACTCGGCCACTTCGCCGCGCTCGTTCAGCAGAATCACCTCCGTCCAGCCCGCCTTTTGCGCCTCGGCCAGATGCCAGACGTTGTTCAGCCACGCCGTGGTCTTCACTCCCGCAAGCGGCGACGCCGCATGGCGCCCGTTTTCAGCAATCCCCAGCCGCGCCACGTCCGCATGCGCCGGCAATCCCGCCGTGAACATTATCAGATCCACTTCCGGCCCGGACTCGTCGCTCTGCCAGAATCCGTTGTGATTCAGGATCATGTAAATCCGCGCCGTGCCCTCTACCACTTGATTGGCGGCCAGCAATTCGCGCAATTGCCGCCGCACCACGGCCGCATCGAACGGGAAGGGAAGCCGGATCTTCGCAGCATCCTTTTCCAGGCGCCGCCAGTGCCGCTCGTACGCGAACGCCTCGCCCTGAAAAATCCGCATCGTCGTGAACAAACCGTAGCCGTTCAGCAGGCCCGCCTGCCCAGGAGATAGCCGCGCCTCGCCGATGGACATAATCCGGTCGTTATGAAAAATAAGTCGGTGAATCAAATAGACCTCGCGCGCGGCCTGGCCGCGGTGCGTACGATATTCTAACTCAGGCTGGCGTGAACGCGCCTCGCGAGTTGTAACGACGCCCGCAGCAAGCTAACATGCAGCGGCGCGGGGCATTGATTTTCGCATTAACGTACTGGAGGCTGCTATGAATTCCAAATGGCTTTCCCGTTGGTTGCAATTTATCGCCGTTACGGCAGTTTTCGGCGGGTTTTCAAGTTGCTCCCACGCCCCAAGCGCTCCCACCGCCGCACTCGCCTCGTTCACCGGCGACCGCATCCTGGGACACATCCGCACACTTTCCTCGGATGAATTCGAAGGGCGCGGGCCGGGCTCCAAGGGCGAGCAGCTCACCATCAAGTATCTGCAAGACCAGTACAGCGCGGCAGGCCTGGAGCCCGGCAATCCGGACGGCACGTATCTGCAAAGCGTGCCCATGGTCGGCATCACTCCCGACAAGAATATGAAATTCACTCTCGCGGGGCACGGCCAAACGCTGGCGCCGAAATTTGAAACTGACTTCGTCGCCTGGTCGAAGCGTGTCACCGAAACTTCCTCGATCGATGCGGACATGATTTTCGTGGGTTACGGCGTGCAAGCTCCGGAATTTCAATGGGACGATTTCAAAGGCGTGGACGTCAAGGGCAAATATCTCGTCATCCTGATCAACGATCCTCCCGTGCCCGATCCCGCCGATTCCACCAAGCTCGATCCCAAAACCTTCGGCGGCACGGCCATGACGTACTACGGCCGCTGGACGTACAAATTTGAGAAAGCGGCGCAGATGGGCGCTGCCGGAGCGGTCATCATTCACCAGACCGACCGCGCCGGGTATCCCTGGGAAGTGGTACGCAACAGCTGGAGCGGGACGCAGTTCGATTTGGCGACGCCCGACAAAAATATGGGGCGCCTCGCGGTGGAAAGCTGGATCACTTCCGATTTCGCCACAAAATTATTTCGCGCCGCAGGCCAGGATTTAGACAAACTGATTGCCGCGGCCGCCATGCGCGATTTCAAGCCCGTCCCGCTCGGCATCCGCGCCAAGTTGAGCATTCACAACGACTTGCGGACCCTCGATTCGCACAACGTGATCGCCAAGCTAACCGGCAGCGATCCCGACCTGAAAAATTCCTACGTAATTTACACGGCGCACTGGGATCACTTTGGAATCGGTCCGGAGGTCAACGGCGACAAAATCTATCACGGCGCGGTGGACAACGCTTCCGGCAGCGCCGCGCTCCTGGAAATGGCCCGTGCGTACAAGGCGCTTGCCACCCCGCCGCGCCGCAGCATTTTATTTCTATCCGTCACCGGAGAAGAGCAGGGTTTACTTGGTTCGGAATACTATGCGGAGCACCCCCTCTTTCCCCTCGCGCGCACCGCGGTGGACATCAACATGGACGGCATGAATGTCCACGGCCTTACCCGCGACATCGTCCAGATCGGACGCGGCGCCTCCAATCTCGATGACATCATCGATGCCGCCGCCCATGCGCAAGGCCGCGTCGTAAAATCCGACCCGGAACCCGAGAAAGGTTTCTACTACCGATCCGATCACTTTGAATTTGCCAAGAACGGCGTCCCGGCATTCGATCCGGACGAGGGCGTCGATTTCATCGGCAAGCCCGATGGTTGGGGCCTCGAACAGCGCCGTCTGTACACCGCCGAGCGGTACCACAAACCCGCCGACAAGATCCAGCCGGATTGGGACCTGAGCGGGGCCGTCCAAGACTGCCAGCTTTTCTTCATGGTTGGCTACCGGATTGCCAATGCCCCCCAGGGACCCGAGTGGAGGCCCGGAGCGGAATTTAAGGCTGCCCGGGACGCCTCCCTGAAGGCTGCCGGGACGGCCCCCTGAGGCCCTTAGGGCCGGAATCAGGCCCCCGGACTATGACGATTTGGTACCTAAGTCCTAATGTTTTCTAGTGTCCCGGAGTAGTGCATTTTTGTATACAACGTCAAATCCCTGTTGACAGAAGGGCCGCATCTTCATAATCTTAGGACGTACTTTATTTGGAGGTTTTCGTGCACACTTTCCGTAAGACTGGTCTTATCATTGCTCTTGGCGCAGCGCTGGCAGGAGCGCCTCTTATGGCTGCTCCAGCAACTCCCGCGTCGGCTCCCTTGGGCGTGGTTCTGCAGGCAGACAGCGCAAGAGTGGGCGCTGACGCTACTTCCGGCGGAGCAACGATTTATGATGGCGATCGCCTCCAGACCCAGGGCGGAGGAACAATGCGCGCAACGTTGGGCGGACCCCAACTGTACTTGCGCAGCGCCACCACCACCCAAGTGCATGGCCTCCCCAATGGTTTTTCCGCGGACTTAACCGAAGGAACGGTTGTCGTTTCTTCGACTCAGGGCCAGACCTTCCAGTTGCTTGCCGACGGCGCGACAATTCGCCCGGTGGGCACGCAGCCGGTCGTGGCGCAGGTCACGCGAATCAGCGCCAGCGTCCTGCAACTTTCCAGCAGCCGCGGAGCTCTGGAAGTCACTATGGGCGATGAAGTCAAGACCTTGGAAGCGGGTTCATCCTACCGCATGGAAATTGAACCCGACGCCGCATCCGATCCCGGCCCGCAAGGTAATGGACCGTATCACACGGCGCGCAACCACTTCATCTGGATCGCCATCATCGGCGTCTCTGCCGCTGCCGGCATCGGCGTATGGCGCGCTTTGGTCAGCCCCAGCGCTCCTTAATCCGGTTCGAACAAACTTTCGAATTCAAGGGCGGCCCGCAACGGCCGCCCTTTTCTTTTTGGTGAAGGTTGTCCACCACGGGGAAAATCGCGGCTGATGAATAGCCACACCGGCGGCACAGGTTCAAGTAGCACAGCCACTCCTGGCTGTGCGATTTTTCCAAACGTAGTTGGATTGGTGACGCACGCGTGGCCCAAAAAACCGCACAGGCAAGAGTGCCTGTGCTGCTAAAACCCACGCGATGAACTTGTGATCGGCGATTGTATTACTCGGCGGAAGTTGAAGACGAGGCAGCGGCAGTAGCCGGCGGCACACACAGCAGCGTCATTTGCGGATCGATCAGCAGCTTCTTCGGGGCAACGCCGGACGCGAACTGAAAGGAAGTTTCCGCGCCGGACGTGACCACGCTTCCCAGCAGGACCGGTTTCCCGGTTTGACCCTGGCCGTATATTGGCACGCGCAGCACGAAGTCGTCCGGCACGTTGCTCTGGATCAGTTTTCCGCGCACACGGAAACCCTTCGCGGCCGGCCTCACCGAATACTCCACATCGTACTCGGGCACTCCGGTCGATCTCACATACTGGTCGAAAAACCAATCCATCGAATGCCCGCCCTCGACGGCCATGGCCGGCGTCATCACGCGCTCCACCGCCTTCTGAAAATCTTCCGTGGTCAGCGCGTGGTAGCGGTGGGATTCCAGCAGCGCGTGCAGCAGGCCGATGAACCGCTCATCCGGATTTTTCGACGCCGGGTCCTGCAGCATCATTCGCAGCATGTGAAACACCCAGGTTCCCTTGCCGTAGACGACTTTCCGGTAGGCGTCCGGATCGCGAGAGGAATTCAACCGGTAGCCGTGCACCAGCGGCCCCGCGTCATCCGGCGCGGTTTTCTGGCCCGCAGGAGGAACGGTCAGCGTCTTGCGGTAGGAGTCCAGCCAGTGCTCCAGCAGGTGCGCGCCGGGCTTGTCCGCGTCCGCGCCCAGCAGCGCAATGTAATTCGCAAGCCCTTCGGTCAGCCACTGGTCGCGGTAATTGTCCCAGCCGACCACGTTGCCCCACCACTGATGCGCGACTTCGTGATACGGCACAATCGCGTTCAGGCTCTCCTGCGTAGCGTCGGTCATCCCGGCGCGCTGCTGATCGGCGGCCGGCAGAAAAGAAAGAGAAGGCAGATATAGCAGTCCTGGAAACCCTTGTCCCAGTTCTCCCGGCACTTGCGAGACCTCAAGCTGGCGGTAAGGGATGGGTCCCATCCACTGCTGTTCAAAGCCGATGGCGTCGGCGATTTCCTGGCCCACTTCTTTCAGGGCCGCGGCGACCGGAGTGGGCGATGCTTCGGTAAAGATCACCGGAACGCGCATGTGGCGGCCCGGCCGGACCACGTTGGCAACGTCGGGCCCGGCAATCGACTGCGAGTGCAGGCGGCTCAGGATGGCGTCTTCCAGCGCCGCGCCGGCGGCCACTTCGATCTTGATCCCGTCCGCCGTCTGCATATTTTCAAATTTGTATTGGCCGAGATTGAATCCGGCGATCGCGGTTCGTTCCGGCGTGCGCCAGCGGCCCACTCGGAAATCGCCCTCGTCGTGTTCCTCGATTTTTTCGCCCGTGGCCACCAGCTGGAGTTTTCGAGGCCAGCGGAACGTCGTGTCATACGTGGCAAATTGCCCCATGCCGCCGAAGTGAGGGTACCAGCTGCCGCGATCGCCCACGAAATAAATCCCATTTCCCGCATCGCTGATCACGTTGCCGCGGTAAGTCATGCGCAGGCGGTAGGTTTCGCCCGCGCGTGCCTGCTCGGGCAGAAACACGATCACCAAATCGTTGCCGCGCGCGGCCAGGTCGCTTTTTTGAATCGCTTCATTTTGAAAAAATTCGAGATCGCGGCCTTCGGCATCCTGCACGGATTTGACCGTCAGGTACCGCGAAAGTTCCAGCATGATCCCGCGCTCCCCGCCGCGCTGGGCGTGCAATTCAATAGTCGCCGCGCCATCCACGCTGCGGTCCGCGGCGATCGCAGTGTTGATGGAATACGAA
This sequence comes from Terriglobia bacterium, assembly GCA_963779275.1. Classification (GTDB taxonomy): domain Bacteria; phylum Acidobacteriota; class Terriglobia; order Acidiferrales; family UBA7541; genus Palsa-360. The sequence continues at coordinate 376,367 of CAVZXL010000004.1, read as the reverse complement.
GTGGGAGCGAAGGCCGGAGGCTCGGGCGTGTCGCCTCCCTGATAGGAAGCCCACACGTCATAGTAACGGTTTCCCTGCGCCCATCGTTCCTGTCCGAGCATGACGTTGTCGGACCTGCGGGCGTCGACCAGAATATCGAACGCTCCCCATTGTTCGTCGATGAGTTCCGCATAGAAATAGGGCGCCGGGGTTTGGGCGACCCAGTCCATCAGGAGTCTCGAGGACTGTTCGGGATTGAGATTGGCCAGCGGCTTGTTCCAATTATCGGTAAAGACGGCGTCGGGTTTGGGCGCCGCATCCTTGCGCCGCAACTGATCGAGTAGGTCCTCCGCCGCTCCATCGTCGAAACGCAAATAGGCGCCCGAAAAATCGTGCTCCAGCAGCGGCACGCCCAGAAAATGCGCCAGGGATTTTTTCTCCGCGGGATCGCGCAGGTTGGCGCTGACGTGCCCGCGCCCGGAGAACACCGCGCCGGTCACTCGCCCGTTGTAGGTCTGCAGAAAGGCGATGGTGCCCTCTGAAAACGTCAGGCTGACCTCATCGCGGCGCAGGCGAATATCGTTGACCGGATAAACTTGCGCGGCGTCCACGCGCAGGGCGTTCAGCGCTTGGTAGATTTCATGCGCGCTTCCGGCGGGCGTCTGATCTTCCGGGCGCGGCCCCGCGTAGGCGGTAAGACTTGCCGCAAGGCCAAACAGCGCTGCCAGGATCGTCCGGGACCCGATTTGCATGATGACCCGACTGTAGCAAGATTGGGCAACTGCCAGCAAGGTGCGGCCGGAGCCGCGGCCTCCCCTTGATAAAATGGGGCCATGCAGTCTTCCGCGGTGCATTCCCTTCGGTGCTTTGTAATTCTATGCCTTGCCGGCTTGCTTGCCGGGAGCGCGTCCGCCGACACCATTTACCTCAAGAACGGCAGAAAAATCACGGCCGCGCACGTGACGCAGGAAAACGGCCAGGTCACGTACGAAACCCAAGCGGGATTCCTCAGTTTGCCCGTTTCCATCGTGGACCACGTGGTGCGCGAGGCCGCGCCTCTGGACTCGACTGCCGGAACCGCCGCCGACCGAGCCGCGAACCTGCCCATCGCACCACCCAGCGCGTCGCTAGCGCCGACCGTGGATCCCGCTACGAATCCCGCCGTTCGCGACGGCTCGCTTGACCTGAACCTGCTCGCGAAACTCGAATCCGAAGCCAATGCGAACCCGACTCCCGCCGCCGTGACGCGCGTGATCGCTGCCGAGAGCGCCGCGGCGCAATTCGAGATCAGCGTCGGAAATTTTCAGCAGGCTGCCGCGCATTACGACGTCGGCCTTCGTTTCGATCCCGACAATCTTTCCCTATTACTGGAAACCTCGTATCTCCATCTGCGCCGCAGCGAGTATTCGGCGGCGCTCAATCTGCTCGACCGTGCGCGCCGCATCCAACCGGACTCCCCGGACGCCGCGAAACTTTCCGGCTGGGCGTACTATGGACTGAACCGTGTCGCCGACGCCGTCACCGAGTGGAAGCGCGCCCTCTCGCTGAAGCCCGACGCCGAGGTGCAGCACGCGCTGGAAAAAGCCGAGCGCGACGCGGAGGAGGAATCGGGCTACCGCGAGGGCGAAACCACCCATTTCCGCTTGCGCTACAACGGCGACGCCGCCCCGGAACTCGCGCGCGAAGTCCTGCAAACGCTCGAAACCCAATTCGAGCAGATTTCTTCGACCTTGAATTACGTTCCTCCCGAACCGATTGGCGTGGTGCTCTACACCAACCAGACGTTCACGGACATCACGCGCGCGCCCAGTTGGTCCGGCGCGCTGAATGACGGCCGTATTCGCGTGCCGGTCGAGGGCTTGAGTTCGATGACGGATGAACTCGCGCGCGTGCTGAAACATGAATTGACGCACAGTTTCGTGGCGCAGAAAACGGATGGACATTGTCCCGTGTGGCTGCAGGAGGGCCTGGCGCAATACATGGAGGGAAAGCGGAGCCGCACCAATGCGGGCGCGCTGGTTTCGGCCTACGATAATCACATGGATTTTTCTCTCGCCTCCTATGAAACCTCCTGGCTGAATCTCCCCCGGCCGGTCGCGAGCAACGCCTACGCCTGGTCGCTCGCCACGGTCGAAGCCATGCTGACTGCCGGCACGATGGACGACATGAGCCAAATCCTGGATCGATTGGCCGCCGGATCGACGGCCGAGGATGCCATTCACGCCACCCTGCACGATTCCTACGCGGATTTGAATCAATTCACTGTAAATTACTTGCGGAAGGCGTATTTTTAGAGGCCTGGTGGATTCATCCCTTTCATTTCCAGTTTTTCTCTGAGTCCTCTGTGTCCTCGGTGTCCTCGGTGTTCTCTGCGCTAAATCCTTTGGTTTAGTTTTAGGAAAGCGCAACCCTTAACACAGAGGTCACCGAGGAAGAACACAGAGGCCACAGAGAAAATCGACGGAATCGGATGGCCCGTTGCGGAGATCCAATGGCGGCTGACCCATCGCTAACCGATTTTCTCTTCTCTTACGGCACGCTGCAACTCGATGCCGTGCAGATGGCGACGTTTGGCCGGCGATTGGCAGGCAATCGCGACGTTCTGCAAGGATTCCAGGTGGTCGCGCTAAAAATCGAAGACCCCGCGGTCGTGGCCATCAGCGGGAAGGCGGTCCACACCATGGCAAAATTCACCGGGCGCGCTTCCGACGTCATACCCGGCATGGTGTTTGCCGTCTCGCCGGAGGAAATTCAGAATGCGGACCAGTACGAAGTGGCGGCAGTCAAGCGAGTGGCGGTAGTCCTGCAATCGGGCGTTCGCGCGTGGGTCTACGTCGACGCCCGATACTCGCCTTCGGATTCATGATGTGCTGCGACCGGATGGCCATCCTGCAGGCCCCGAGCAACAAAAGGTCCGGCGGGCGGTTCGCTTGGTACCCGGCAGTTTCTCTTATCGTGCCGCTGGAATCGCGGTAGTCTTTCGGTATGTCATCTGAAAAAATCTGCCTCAAGGCGGTAATGACCCGCAGGGAAGGCAAGCGCGTATGGAGCGGCGAGTATGCCTGCTCGATCTGCGGTCTGCGTTTCCGCCCTGACCCAACCGATCCGGCAAAGCTTTCTCACGATTTCTCAATCCATCAGGAACAGCACACCGCTCCAACCGGACCCTAAGAAGACGTCCATCGTGCGGTTCTTCCTTAATTCACGGTGGTGTAAGGTTCCGAAAGCGTGAAAGGCGCGATCTCGATATCAAACTCTTCGGCATTTTGATTGACCATCTGGTAGGTGCCATGCATGGAACCGAATGGAGTCGTGAGGGGACATCCCGAGGTGTATTCAAAGCTCTGGCCCGGCGCCAGCACCGGCTGTTTGCCGACGACGCCCGGTCCTTCAACCTCCTCCACCTTTCCCATTCCGTCGGTGATCACCCAGTGGCGGGTCATAAGCTGCACGGTGTCCCGGCCTTCGTTTGTGATCGTTACGGTATAGAGAAAGAACCACTGGCTGTTGTTCGGGCTGGACCGGCTGGGATCATATTGCGATTCGACGTATACGCGAATGTTTCTCGTTGTGGCTTCGGAGTTGAACATTTATTTTGTCACCCCATGATACCGCACTATGGACTCCTGTTGCTGCGTTGCTATCCCTTCGGGAATTGGATGGACAGCAGGTTCGCTAATTCGCTTCAATCGCCGCATTCTTGAGGGTGTGATCGACAGCTTCTTTGGCAACAACCTCATTCCGGCTGTGGTCGGTGATGCTGTCGTACAGCAATTGCGCAGGTTCCGGGTTCAATTCCTTATTGTACTCGTCAGTGATTTCGGCGCCCATTTGCTGCAGCGCCTTGCTGGATTCTGCATGCAAATCGGCGCCGCTGACGATCACCTGTTTTCCGATGTGGGCCGCGGCGATTTGTTCGGCGGTCTTATCCGCTGCCTGGTAATAATATTCCGAGATCTGGCGATGGCCGTCCTCGTGTTCGATCACATGCTGGGTTACGCCGGTTGGGACCCATACGGTGATTATGAGATCCAGCGTGACTTTAACCTGTGTGATGGTGAGCGTCGCGTGCGTGGCGTCGGTTTGAAAAGATTTCCCGCTGACGCTGGCGTTGGACTGGAAATCGGTGTCGCACTCGGCGGTTTCCCCGGACGGCAGCGGAGGCATATCGGCCGGCGGGCTCGCGGGATCGAAGGTGCGGCTTGAGAAATTGACCGGCTGCTTGACGATAATTGGTTTAGCCGCTTCTTCCTGCCGGAATGACGATCCACCGGGCGACTTGCACCCTGCGGAAAGAATCACTCCGGGCAACACGCAAAGAAACATGGAGCGGCGCAGGCTCAATACTGCCTCCGCCTTCCATTTTCCGGACAAGGCAGCGACGGAACCATGAGTTTGTGGCAGAGAATGCCGCGAAAGGTACTCTCACCGCGCCACCGCACAAAATCCCGATGACCGGAATTGGCCGAAGATGGCCCAAATCACAACGCAGTTGAAAGCAGGTTTCTGATTCCTCTCAATCGGTTCAATTCGGTCTCCAGGCACGCGTGACCTTTCCATTGACGAGGTTCCGATCTCGTCCGTTTTTCAGGCCGGCACCGCTGATTTTGAATTGCTCCACCAGGCCGCGCAGTTCCGTGGACATCTGCGCCAGTTGGTGCGCCGCCTTCATCGTTTCGTGGGCGCTGGAGGAAGTGCCCTGGGCCGCCTGGGAGACTCCCGCGATGTTCTGAGTGATCTCCGAAGAGCCTTTGGCGGCCTCGGTGACGTTGCGGGACATTTCATTGGTCGTGGCGCTTTGCTGTTCGACGGCTGTCGCGATGGTGTTGGAAATATCGTTGATCTGGTTGATGACGCCGCTGATGGTCCCGATCGCATCGACCGCGCCTTTGGTGTCGTGCTGAATTGCCGCAATCTTCTGGCTGATGTCTTCGGTGGCCTTTGCGGTTTGTTTGGCCAGTTCCTTGACTTCATTGGCGACGACGGCGAAGCCTTTGCCCGCTTCCCCGGCGCGCGCCGCCTCGATCGTGGCGTTGAGGGCCAGAAGATTGGTCTGCTGGGCGATCGAGGTGATCACCTTGATGACCTGGCCGATCTCGGCGCTGGAAATACCGAGTTTGGAAATCGTTTCATTGGTAGCAATCGCGGTCTTGACGGCCTGGCCGGCGACGCGCGCCGATTCGGTGGCGTTCTTGGCGATCTCCTGGATGGTGGAGCTCATTTCCTCAGCCCCTGTGGCCACGGTCTGCAGGCTGCGGTTGACCTGTTCGGTGGCGGTGGAAACCACGTTGGCCTGCGCCGTGGTTTCCTCGGAATTGGAAGTGATTTGCTGGCTGGCGGCGGAGAATTCCTCGCTGGCATTGGCCACCTGCTGGGCATTTTCGGAAATCGACGTGATGGTCTCGCGGATGGCTCGCGTCGTCTTGTTCAGTGCTGTCGCCATCATTCCCATTTCATCGGTGGAATCGATGTCCAGCGTCCTGGTGAAATCGCGTTCGGCCAAGGATTCCAGGATGCTGACCGTCTGCTGAAGCGGCTTGGCGATCGAGTGCGTAATCACAACGGTCATCAACAGGCCGAGTGCGATGGCCCCGATCAGCAAGGTCAGAACCCAATAGCGGGATGCGGCATAGACCTGGTCCGCCGCGATCGCGGCCTGGTCGGAGCCTTTGTTATTCAAGTCGATATCCTGCTGCAATTCCAGATCCGCGCTGTCGTAGGCTTTCACAGATTCGGTCATTGCGAGGTTCACCGCTTCCGATCTTTTTTTCTCTTCCCCGGATAGATCGAAAACCTGCTTGTGAAGGCTTACGTATTTGTCCACTGCCTCCCGGAATCTATCGTAAATGCGCCGCTCTTCATCGGAAGAAATCAGGGCTTCATAGGTTTTTTCGTCTTTTTGAAGGCTGCGCATGTAACTATCCGAATCGGCTAAGCTCTTATTCACGCTGTCCTTGTCCGTCACCAGAAGACGTCTTAATTCCACGCGCCGCAAATCCGCTGTGTCGTTCGCAATTTGACCTAACGCCCGAACACTCGGCAGCCAGTTTGTGGCGATGTCCGTCGTGCTTGCATTCAATTTGGACAATTCGGAAATCGACAAGGCCCCGAGCGCGGCCATGAAGACAAGAACTATTCCGAACCCCAGCCCAAGTTTCTTGCTGATCTTCAAGTTTCGATACCACTTCATACGATTTCTCCTGTATACGGGAACGTCCGGAGGAATATCGGTCTGTATATCGGCCTTATTTGGCCCGGCTTTAATCAGGAAAGCAGGGTCGGAGCGGCAAATGCTCCGAAACTGAAATGATTGCGTAGCATCGATCGATTCCATCTGACCCTATTGGGAAAAATTCAGCGATCGCCGGTAAGGAAGGGAAGCCTGTGGCGCGGCGGCGATCCTGGAAATCCGCGCACGGGGGGGGCGGCCCATGATGCGCTCCGGCCGTCACTATTCTCGAGTCTCAGACATTTGATTCCTGGCGGGGATTACGCGCTGGTCAATCGCAGAAATGTTCGCGCCTCGGCTGGTAGCCGCTCTGCAGGGCGTCACCCTGGGTCATGAAGCTTCCGGGCTGCAGCGTTTTATAAAACGGGCTGTCTGCGCAGTAATAGTATCCGCTTCGCTTGGAGGTCCACACTTGCACAGCAATTTGATCGTCGTCGATTTCGATCCTTGCGTCGGAATCGTTGCCCAAAAGAGACGCCGTTAGACTTTTCAGCAGGGAGGCTGATTGTCGATGAGGCTTTGGCCGAGGAGTCTCGTCGGCTGTGGGAGGCGCTTGCGGAATGGCAACTTGAGGGGGAGCGATGCCGACACTCGAGGCCTCCACTGGGGCCGTGGATTGTCGTATCGATGCGCCCCCTCCGGAACTCCCCAAATGACCCTTCATGCCGGCGACGGCCAGCGCCAGGACGATGCCGAACGTCAAAAAGCAAACTCCTGCTGTCCCCACAAGCAGTATCTTGCGTGGGCGGTTTCCACCCCTCCAGGCAGCGAGCAACGCTGGCGGGATCCATCTTTCCACCGCGGTAGCTCGGAGCAAAATACCCAGCCCCCCGGAAATGTGGTCTCCCAGGCTTTGCGCAACTTCTTCCGTTTTGATGCCGTCGCTTTTCGTCGGTGATTCGGGCAACTCCCGTGGCAGTTCCTCGGGGATCTCTTTCAATTCCATTATGGGGCAGTCAATTGGGCGTGACGATTCCGCCGGGGATTGCCGAGGGTATTCGAGTGCAGGCATTGCGAAAGGTGGCTGCCCATGCACAGTCTGACCACGCATCGGCGCCTCAACCGGCCAAGCAACCCGATCGGTGTCGCGATCTTCGGCATGATCGTCCAAATCGACGAAAGGAACTTCATCATGCTCAATGGGTGAAACAGTTTCCGGCAGCGGCGCAGGGGAGGATAGCGCGGCCATGAAAAGCAATTGCGCCGGCATGATTGATGCGCGGGCGCCTGCATTCGCGCCCGCCGGCGGATCCGCGGGCAGCGCCCGGGACATTGCCAGCGCGGCCGAAAGCGAGCGGGCCGCGAATCTTTCCCCGGTCGCGGAGATTCCGGGCATTGCCGACATCGCTTTTGTCCGAGGCCCGTCCTCTTGTGCCGGCGTCCCGCAAGCCTGCGTTTGCCGCTCGACCCAATCCGCGATCTCCTGCTCTGCCTGGGCGGAGACATTCCTGAAGCGAATACCTGCTTCTTTTCCCGTGGCGCCCAGCCACACCAGCTCGCCGCAGAGTTCCGTATTCAGCCCGGAGCCGCGCAGTTGCAGATCGAGAACGGCATTCTTTTCAACGTTCAGTTTCATGGCGGCTTGAAACGCCACGCCGTTGCTTGCAAGGTTGACGACAATGCCGCCATTTTCCGAGCCGAGCTGGATATACATCAGGGAAGGGATTCGATACCGCACAGCGCCGCGGCGCTCATCCGGACGGTAGGCATTCTGCGTGGAACCGGCTGGGTACACAACCACCTTCGACGCGCCAGTCGGGGACGAAGGTATTCCTACCTGGGACCGCGTGTTTCGCGGTGATTCTAACATCGTCCGAGCAGCGTCACAAGGGTCTACCTGAGCGCAAACTCATTTCTTCCTGCAGTGCCCCAAGGACGCTCGCAGCCATGGATATTCTGATTCTTAGTTACTCCAATGGCCGCAAATCAGCAAATGTTTACGTCCAGATTGGTAATTTAGAGTGCCAGATCGAGCCGATCCAAATGGACATCACACGCTTAGCTCTTTAGACAGCAGCCATCTGTTTTTTCTTCATGCAGTTACCCCTGCGGTAGAATTACTTCGAGGTGAACGACTGTGGTCGCCTCTCAGAGCCGTCGAAAAGCCTTTGAAATTAAGAGGATGGTTAAACTTCCGGCAGCGTCCACGCTGTGCCGTGAGAAAGCGCTATCCAGATTTTCTTCATGCTCCCTCATGTTCGCCTCTTCAATCCTCCTGATGCTGATCGCGCCAGGCGTTCGCGCGCAATCCGGAAGTGCTGCGCAATTCCTTTTCGCGGTCGAAGGCGGCCAGAACCCCGCAATTGCAACCTATAGCGTCGACCAGACAACCGGAGCATTGACCACGCCCCCAGGTGTGAGTCCCGTTTTGATGAGGGCAAATCCTGCCCCTGCGCCTTCGGCCGTCAACCCAGCTGGAACATTCCTTTTTGTGCCCAGTCAGAATTCCATCTCAAGATCTTCCGTGTCCGTATTTTCGATCGCCTCCACCGGCGCACTCACCGAGTTGACTGCGTCGCCGTTCAGCGCGGACAACTCCACATTTCCCCTGGGCGTGGCCGTTAGTATCGACGGACAGTACCTTTATATGCTCTCGGGAAATGACCTCTCGCCAACAACCACCCACCCGCTGATCGAAGAGTACTCGATCGGTTCGGACGGCACTCTGATTCCCGCATCCAGCTATACGCTCCCGCAAGAAACCTATTTGTTTTATCTGCATCCCACGGGCCGCTGGCTTTATGCCTTGGGTTCAGGCGGCACAAGCACGTCCTCGATTGAGCGATTCACCATCGGGCCTTCCGGCACGCTGACCGACAATGGCCCAAATCCCTTGCTGCCGTTATCCGCGCCACCCAGGGCCCTTGCCGGAGACAGCGCCGGAAAATATCTATTTGCCATGCATGGCCAATTTCTGGGTTCCTCAACGTATTTCGAAGCGCTCTCTATAAATGGAGGCACTGGAGATTTCGCTTCGGCAAAGGTATATCGCGCCACCGATTCAACTTCCAATCCTAGTTATGAAGCGGTGGATTCCACCGGTAACTTTCTTTTTTCCTCCTACGGCAATTTTTCCATCGCGAATGGCGTACTCACGTTACTGCAATTGAATCCGAGCACTGGCTTGTATCAGCCCCCTCTTCTTCTGGGGTCGCCCACCGGCCCATTTTTGTTCGCAGCCGGTGAAATGCCTTCCGGCTATTTCCTGACCAGCGACGTGATTGGCAGCGGTGGAACGCTTACGCCCGCTCCTGGCTCGCCTTACGCGCTTCCCATCGGAGTGTTCTCGCTGGCCGTTACCGGTTCGGTACCCGTGCCGACCGAGCCTGTGCTCACGCTCTCGGCGAATTCCATAACTTTTCTGTCGATCTCGCCTGGCCAAACCACGGGTGGAACCATCGCCCTGTCCAGCATTGGCTTCGGCCCGCTGGTCATCAGCAATATTTCCGTATCCGGTGATGCGAGCTTTTCCCAGACCAATACTTGTACTGCGAGTCTGGCGCCAGGCACGGCCTGTGACGTGGATCTGCACTGGGCCCCGACCTCCGCCGGAACTTTCACAGGTACCCTGAATATCAGCAGCAATGCGACGTCTGCGGCCGTCTCTCTTTCGGGAACGACCGCGCCAGCGGTTCCGCAAATCTCTGTTTCTCCCAACAGCCTGACATTTCCGTCCACGATCATTGCCGCCATCAGCGCGCCTCAGGCGTTTACGGTCACGAATCTTGCTACCGCTACCGCACCCCTGCAGGTGACTGGTGTCACGATGGGCGGATCGAACCCGAACGATTTTTCCGAGACGAACACCTGCACGGCCGCGATCCCGGCCGGCGGATCGTGCTCGATTAGCGTCACGTTCACGCCGCTGGCCGCGGGCGGCCGCAGCGCAGCCATCCTTGTGACGAACAACGCTCCGGGGAACTCGCCGGCGTCCAATATCGTCAGTGGAACAGGCGCTATTGCGCCAACGCAATACCAGTTGCAAACCTCGGCCGTCGGCCCGGGCACAATTCAGCAATCCCCCTCCGGCACGACATTTAACGCCAATACCTCGATCACGCTAACCGCCGTCCCTAACGCGAACTCCACGTTCACCAGTTGGTCCGGGGTTTGCAACGGAAGCGCGATCACGGTCTGCAATTTCTCCCTCACTGCGAACACCTCCGCCACGGCAACGTTCACCGCAAATCCCGCGGTAAGCGTTCCGCAGAGCCAGCAAACCGGCGTCGCCGGAAGCACGTTCACGTTTTCGATTAACGAAACAGGATTTACCACGCCGCCCACCCTGAGTGCCAGTTGCTCGATACCGAGGGGTTCGTGTTCCATCAACGGCACTACACTCGTGGTCACAACGACCGCCGCCGCGGCAGGCGCTGTTCCCATGAATTTTCCTCGCGGGCCGCTGGCGTTGCTACTGGGGCTTGGAATCCTGCTGTTGCTGGCTGCGGGCACGCGTACGAAGCGAGTCTTGCGTCCGGCAATACTGATTGGCGGATTGATCCTGTTCGCGGGTTGCGGATCCTCAGGAGGAAGTGGCACAAATCTAAATACCGGCACGCCAGCGGGCACCTATACGGTCACTGTTCAAGCGACCTCCGGCTTGCAAAGCGCAACCACCACCGTATCGGTCGTAGTCCACTAGCTAGCCGCGCCGTCGAGTCAGCATTTTCATTCGCAAAAAATCATTTCTGCCCCGCGTCGAAGCGGGAAATCTCCGTGAGAACGGACCAGTCGAGCTGGTTCAGGCCTCGCGCCTGCGCGGCCAGGCATTTATCTCGCAGCAAGCTCGCATAGGGCAGCGGTGTGTGCACTTCGGCGGCGGCGGCGAGGATCAGGGTGACGTCCTTCAATCCACCGTCGAGCGTGAAACCCGCGTTTCCGAAATTGCGCGTGCTGATTCTCTCCGCATATTCCGACGCGGCAGGCATGAATTGCTTGATCATGCCGGTGATAATCGCGGGGTCGACGCCGCGCTGTTCGGCGAACACGATTACCTGGCCAATCAGTTCGATCAGGCTGGCGACCATGAAATTCCCAACGAGTTTCATGCTGTTCGCCACCGCATGATCCTCGCCCATGGGAATAATCCGGTCGGCGTAGGCGTTGATCACCGGACGGCTGCGCTCGATGGCCTCGGGCTTGCCCGCCACGAACGAAAGAAGTTTTCCGGCTGCAGCCGCCTCGGGCCGTCCGGCGACGGGGCCCGCAATGTAATGGCTGCCGTGGGCGGCGTGTATCGCTGCGAGGCGTGCGCTCAGGCTCGGCGAGATGGTGGTGGTGCCGATGTGGATTGCGTCCCGGCGCATCCCGGCCAGGATGCCGTTCTCTCCGCTCACCGTGTCTAGGACGGAAGCGTCGTCCATCAAATTCGTGACCACAACATCGGCGGCTGCCGCAGCTTCACGGGCCGTGCGCGCGGCCGCGGCTCCGGCGGAAACGAATGGCTTGGTTTTCTCCGCCGTCCGGCTGCAGACGGTCAGCGGAAATCCTTTCTTCTGGATATTTCCGGCGATGCCGGAGCCCATGCGTCCCAGACCAATGCACGCAACGGATAATGTGGTCACTGGATTTCTCCTGGTGAGTTTTCGGGTGTCAGCATACAGCTTCCTACGTTCGCGCCGGATAAAGATTTCACTATTCTAGAGCGCGCCCTTCAGGCTGGTTGAAGAGCTTTGCTATCGGCTTTTGTGCTTGAGATAGAAAGGCCCGGCCAGTACCATCTTTCTTCGGCTTGGCCCCTTGTCGCGCCCGCACTTCATTCCCGTGGGCTCCAGGTAGAGTCCAGACATTCTTTTCGGCGGGCTCCAAGTAGAGCCCGCACTCGTTTCCAGCCACGATTGCTTTCGTGGCAGAGCCCAGTTCAGGAGAGGACACACCTATGCCGCCCGCAGTCAGTGAATGGTCGAATCTAATTCTCCGCTGGATTCACGTCCTCGCCGGCATTTACTGGATCGGACAGACCTATTATTTCACCAAGCTGGACGCGCGCATGGGCGTGGACGAGGCAGCGGCGCGCGCGGCCGGGCGAGTTCCGCGGGTATGGATGGTGCACAGCGGAAGTTTCTCCCTCGTAAATAAAGAAACCTCGCCTGCGATGGTGCCGGAGAAATTTTACTGGTTCCGCTGGGAAGCGCTTATCACCTGGGTTTCCGGTTTTCTGCTGCTCGGGCTGTTGTATTACTCCGGCGGCCTGCTGCTGGACGACAGCGTATCGAAGATCGGCATGGGCGCGGGCGTGGCCATCGGACTGGGCACATTGCTGGTCGGATTTTCCGTGTACGAAGGCATATGGATGTCGCCGCTGGGCCGCTCGCCGCGGCTGGCCGCGACGATTTGCTATCTTCTCGTGGTCGCGCTGGCTTATGGCCTGACGCACGTCATCAGCGGCCGCGCCGCATACATCCACGTTGGCGCGCTGTTCGGCACGATCATGGCCGCGAACGTCTGGATGCGCATCCTGCCCGCAACGCGCAAAATGCTGAACGCCATCCGCGAAGGAAAGCCGCACGACGCCGTACTGGCCGAGCGCGCCAAAGGCCGCACCATCCACAACACTTACATGACCATTCCCCTGATCTTCCTGATGATCAGCAACCATTTTCCCACGGCCACCTACGGCGCGGATTACAATTGGCTGATACTTTCGGTACTCGTGTTGGCCGGCGCCATTGCCGCAAAGTTTGTCTACAGACCGTGACGTCCATGGTTTGCCGCAATCGCAGGTAGAAAACGATTGGGAGAGGTTTCCGTAGCACAGCCACTCTTGACTGTGTGGTTTTGTAGATTGCACGTGAACCATCGACTCAACTACGTTTGCAAGCCCCGCACAGCCAAGAGTGGCTTTGCTACTCGTGATTTTCAGACAACTTCTGACGCGCAATGGCGCCGGCTGGAACCCGATCCAACCGGCGCCATCGCTCTGCTTTCCATCCCCTACGAATACGGCACTGAAAACACTCAAATGCGCGTGACGTTTGCCGCGCGCACCATGTTAGTGTCCGCCGTCGTGATCACCATCATGGCCTCGATCGTGATGGCCGAAGTTGAACAGATCCATCAGATCGCCGATCGCGGGACTGTTCTTCGGCACGTACGGGTTATCGTCTTCCACTTTCGGATTCGGGTAATTATCCCGGCTCCGGTGAGAGATGGGTTTCAGGTCCCAGTTTTTCTCGATGAATTTCAGGATGGAAACGTGGTCGGAGTAATCGTGCGAGATCCTGCCGCCTACGCTGTAGGGAGAAACCACGATCATCGGGATGCGCGTGCCGTCGCCGAAGAAATCGAGCGGCTGGACGTAGCCTGAATCGTAGTAGCCGCCGCCTTCATCGACGGTGATGAAGATGGCCGTGCTCTCCCACAATTCCGGATTCGCCTTCACTGCGTCGACGATTTTCCTGGTGAAGCCCTCGAATAGATCGAACTTGGACGAGGCCGGATGCCCGTCCACCCACCCGCTCGGCTTTACGTAGGAGACGGCCGGAAGCGTGCCGTTCTGGATGTCCGTGTACAGTTCGGTGGTGTCCACGATGTTCGCGCGGGCGGCCGGGTTGGTCATGATCGAGGTCTCGTACTGGAACGGGTTGCAGATGTTGCAGTACTGATCGCTGTTCGGGCCAACGGTTCCGTAGTTGAGTTCGTACTTGTCGGTGAGGTACGGTGTCCACTGATCGTTGTACGACTTCCAGGAGACGCCCGCATCCATCAAAACGTCGGCGATGCTCCGCTGGTTCGTCGGAGGAATCGTGAACGGCGTATTGTAGATGAAGTGATCCGTGTAGGCGTTGGAGCCATCGCCGAAATAGCCGGGATTGTAGTTGTTCAGCAGGTAGTAGTGGCCCTCCTCGCAGTTGGGCTCGATCGGAGGATTCAGCGACTGCAGGTAATCGCGAATCTGGTCCACGCCGGGTTGGGACGGGTCGGAGCAGTTGCTGTAGCTTCCGCCGCCATATACGTGCGAGCCGAAGCCTCCGCCTCCGTACCCATCTTGAATCCACCAGTTGTTGGTGCCGGGCTGCGGATCGGGATCTTCGATTTCGTCCACGGTTCCGGAGTCCGCCGGCTGATTGGCCCAGACCAGTTCATTGTGCGGCGGCCGGGCCGGGTTGCCGTTAGCGTCGCTGAACCAGAGCGCGTCGCCGAAGCCCAGCATGATGCTGTTGGCGCCCGTGCCGCCCATTGCCGGCTGGTGATAGTTATCGCTCATGGAGTAGGTGTCGGCGAGTTCCTTGAAGTAAGGCACGTCGCCCAGCCTGCACGTTGTAAAAGCCCATGGTCGTCGCGCCTTCGCCGGTGGTGACTTTGCCGGGAGCGTAGTCCGTGCTGAAGTTCGAGGGCTGCGCGATCCCATTTACGTTTGAGCCCACGGTCACTTCCGTCCAGGCGAACAAGTCTGCTTTGCAGCCGCTGGGATTGCGTTCGGTGGCGTGCGAGGCCTTGCAATCTTCCTGCTGCCACATCTGGTAGAAGCGGTGCACGGGACTTGCCGCGTAGTCGTCATAGGAATTCGTCGTGGAGTTGGTGATCTGGAAAGGGCCCGGCTGCAGCGTTGAATATGGCGTTGAGCCATGCACTCCGGTAATACGCGTGTCGGGAACTTTTCCGGTCAGCCCGGTTCCGCCCGTCGTCAGAAACGTGTAGTAGTCAATCGGGCTGTCGGACAGGCCGTCTTCCGACGACGTGGCGTCGCCCAACGAGCAGATGCCGTTACTCGTGCAGACATTGGTGGGCCCGCCATTCAGGGGCGCGGGAAGCCCGGAATAAAGGGTCTTTTTCGCGGGGCTCAATTTGAATCGGGAACTGCCGGTCACGTCCGCCGAATACTGGTACGCATGCGAATAGTTCGGTCCGGGCGTGCCGTCCGCGTTGACGATTTTTCGGGAAAGAAGATTGTCGATTTGTTGGCCATCTTTCGGTACGTAAGTAGCGAAGAGATGATCGAAAGAGCGATTTTCACCGACGATAATGATCACGCGCTTGATGGGAGTTCGGGTCGAGCGGTGTTCCTCTCCTGCGTGGGCAGGAATAGCAAATAGCGCGCCCACGCTGAGCTGTAACGCCACGAGCGAAGCCAGGCCGATGCGCAGGCAACGCAGCGATCGTGCAACAATATGTTTCATCATGGAATTCGGTTCTCCGTCTGCCGGGGGGAGTTTGGGAGACCAATCCGGCGAGCGGAATATGAGGCGCGGGTATTACGGAGTGGTTTTGCGGAGGTAAATTAGTGTGAATTGAATATAACGATTCCTCCAATCTGTGAGAACGGACATTCACAAATGTCGTAATTTCGAAAACGGCGGCTTAATGTTTGCTACGCTCGTTGGGAGAGACGGCAACGATTAAATCAACCGCGCCCCGAACGCGGCGCTACCGGAACCATCCGGCCTTTATCTAGCGTGAACGCCATCCCGCGCCACTCGATCCGATTCATGCCAAAGCTGGCGAGCCATACGAAAAAAGAAAAAAAATCACGCACCGGCAGCAGCCAGAACCGGCGGCGCAAAATCGGGTCGCGCAAACCCCACACGCCCACAGCCCAGGCCATTGCAAAACGCAAAATAAAATACGCGCCAAGATATGCCGCGGCAATCTGCGCGGAGGGAGCCACGTACGCCGCCGCGACCGCCCACGGAAGGCCGTGCGTGAACAGCATGCCGAAATGCCCGCCAGGACGGATGTTGCGGATGCCGATGGCCCAGCGCAGCTCATGCCTTAGATACGCGCCCAGCGTTTGCGAGGGGAATGCCATCCAGACCGGCTCGGGCAGTAGTTCGACGCGGTAGCCGTGATCGGCGATGCGGCGGCCGAGTTCGTAGTCGTCCGAGTGCAGATCCACCATGGCCTCAAAGCCGCCGATTTCGGCCAGGCGCTGCTTGGTTGTGGCCATGGTTGAGCCCATCATAAATTTCACGCCTTCGAGCTCCCGCGCCACCAGGGCCGCTCCGCAAAACGCCGCCGACGAGCCAACGCAATCCATCGCGGCCACGAATTGCAGCGGGTGCGGGCTCCGCTTGGAGCCCGCCGGTTCATTGTCGTGGCCGCGGTACAGCGCGGTCACGCCGCCGACTTGGGGATCGCGAAACATTTCCGCAACGCTGCGCAGGTATCCCGGCTCCACGCGCACGTCGCTATCGGTGATCACCAGCAAATCATGCCGCGCCTCGCGCGCCATGCGGCAGAGATTGGAAACTTTTCCATTGGCTCCCAGCGGCTCGGACACGACGATCAAACGAATCGGCCGCTCGGGAAAATCGGCAATCAGCTTCTGGACGACCGGCACGCACGGGTCCTTGGCGTCCGAGACGCCGAATAAGATCTCATATTCGGAATATTCCTGCCGGCAAAAGCTGGCGAAATTTTCGTAGGCGTTTGGGTCGAGGCCGCGCAACGGTTTCAAAACGCTGATCGGGAGAGCTGTGTCTCCGCTGGGAACGCCCGCATTGCCTGAATAACGGTGCGCCACCCGGAAAAATCTCCACGCGGAATAAATGCCCAGCAAATAATAAAACAGCGGGCCGAGCGCCAGCGCCAGGATCGCCCAGCGGAGCGCGGTGAACACCGGGGGAAAATGCAGCGTGGCGGGCAGATCATCCACCCACGCCATGCCCACACCCAGGCAAATCAGCAGGATGCCCGCCCAGCGTGTGGCGTTCAGCCGTTCGCCCAAAAAAATCTTTGCGCCAAACGCCCCGGCCACGTAGGCCAGCGACGTCGCCGGAATCACAAAGCTGACGGGGAACCACGACAGCATCGCCAAAAACGAAAAGAACGATGCCGCCATCAGCAGCACGGCAATCCACAGCCGGCTCACGCGCATCGCGCGGATCACAAAAGAAAAAATCGCGCGCGGCCGAAAATCGTGTACCTCGCCCAGTAACTTCATGGCATGCGTCAGGCAGAGTTCTCCGCCCGTGCCGGTAAGGACGACAAGCGCAAGGATCACCGCGGTACGCATATCAGGATGCCGCGCCCGGCTGAGCCGAAACGCGTGTTGTTTGGGAGGTCGTGCGGGGCGGCGTGCGATTGATCAGGAGCACGCCGAGAAAAATCAGGACGATTCCAACCCAGCGCGCCGTGGAAACCTGTTCGCGAAGAAATAGGTACCCGAGCAGCGGCACCAGACCGTAAGCAATCGCCGAAAACGGCATCACGAAACTGTAGTCAGCCCACGACAGGACCAGCATGTGGCACACCATGAACAGCAGCATCAGCGCGATGCCCAGCCAGATCGTGCCGCTGGTAAGAACATGCACCGCGCCGGCTTCGATCGAGGACAGCCGCGAAATATCCAGATCGCCGGCGTCCTTCATGCCTTTGCTCAGAATGGTATTCCCCACCGATCCCAGAAGGACCAGCAGAATCAGGAGCACGTACGTTTTCGTCTCGTGAGTTTTGCGGGCATTCATTTCAGGCGCAATTCCAGCAGGGAGAGATCGAGTTCCGGTGCCAAATATGCAGAATCGCCAGCGCGATTGCTAATCTCCTGCGCTGGTCGCCGGAGGCGCCGTGGCCCCCGCCTGCGCCATTTCGCGCGCCGTGGCCTTGCGCTCGTGCAGGAACTTGAAAAATTCCACTCCCTCGCGCAGCCGCCGCTTCATCACTTCCGGATCGCGCAGCATCCCGCCGAACAGCGAAAACATCTTTCGTGGTCGGAAATAGAATTTCCGGTAAAATTCCTCGACCGAATTGAAAATCACGGGTGAACTCAGCCCGGGATAATTCATCGCGGCCGTCTGGATGCCGTGCGAATCAATCAGATCGCCGGACTGAATCTGCAGCCAGCCCTGCTCCTGCGCCTGGCGGTAGAGTTCAGTGCCCGGGTAAGGAGCGGCGAGCGAAACTTGAATGGTTTCCGGATCCGTGTCGCACGCGAACTGGATGGTTTTCTGAATGGTCTGCGTCGTTTCACCGGGCAGGCCGAGGATGAACGTGCCGTGAATTTTGATGCCCAGGTCGCGGCAGTTGCGCGAAAATTCCCGGGCGATATCCAGGCGCACGCCCTTCTTGATGTTGATCAGGATCTGATCGTCGCCCGATTCGTACCCGACCAGCAGCAGGCGCAACCCGTTGTCCTTCAGGATTTCCAGCGTTTTCCTGGGTACGTTGGCCTTCGCATTGCACGACCAGTTCAGCCCGAGCTTCCCGAGTTTCCGCGCGATTTCTTCGGCGCGGGGCAAATCGTCGGTAAACGTATCGTCGTCGAAGAAAAACTCGCGCACCTGCGGAAAATATTTCTTCGCCAGCGCCATTTCCGCGGCCACGTTATCCGCGCTGCGCACGCGGTAGCGGTGCCCGCCCAGCGTCTGCGGCCACAAGCAGAACGTGCACTTGGAGCGGCATCCCCGGCCCGTATAAAGCGACACATAAGGATGCTGCAGATAGCCGATGAAATAGTTTTCGATGGTCAGGTCGCGCTTGTAGACGTCCACCACGTAGGGCAGTTCGTCCATGTTCTCGATCGTGGGCCTCGCGGGCGTGAACGATACGCGCCCGTTATCGCGGTAAGCGATCCCGCCCACATCTTTCAGCGGTTTTCGCGCGGCAATGTCCGCGCAAATGTAATCGAATTCCCCGACGGCAACCCAATCCACGGCCGGAGCGCCATTCATCGACTGCAGCGGCAGCACGCCCACGTGCGCCCCCACCATGCCGATCATAATCTTAGGGTTTACTTCCTTCAGGTGGGCCGCGAATTTCGCGTCATTTGCAAACGAAGGCGTGCTGGTGTGCAGCACGGCCAATTCGTAATCCTTCGCCAGCGGTGCCACCTGGTCCACGGTCAGCCCGTCCGGAGGCGCGTCGATCAGGCGGCTGCCCGGAACCATGGCGGCCGGCTGCGCCAGCCATGTGGGATACCAGAACGATTTGATCTCGCGCCGCGCCTGGTAGCGCGCGCCAGCTCCCCCGTCAAAGCCTTCATAGCTCGGAGGATTCAAAAACAACGTTTTCATTACTTCGGGCATTCTGTTCTTCCCCTGATGCCGGACGGCAGATCGCGATCCCACGCAGACTGGAGCTATTATCTTAACCGAAACCGGGCGCGCCCCGCGAGAAAAGTCTGCCCGCGTGTTAACTAACCACCCGTGCACTTTGCTCTGGCGGGCTACAAGAGTCTGCGCTGGAAAGCCCTTAATCTGTTGTTGCGCCCGCCTTCAGGCAGTCATGTGCTTGAGTCCAAAGTGCCCGCGCGAAGGCGGGCGCTTCATCGAGCAACCCCAAGTCCTCTGTTGCCTCTTCAGGCGTGGCGGAAATGTGAGCCCCGGATTTCGGTCCTTCATTACCACTCAGATCGTGGCCATCAATCCGGCCAGCAGCGCGGCGCGCTCGGCCATCCTGGTCATCACAATATTCTCCCCGGTGCTGTGCGCGCCTTCGCCAACCGCGCCAAGGCCATCGAGAGTTGGCACGCCCAGCGCCGCCGTAAAGTTCCCATCCGAGCCACCGCCCACAAAAGCGTCGCCGAGCGTGACGCCCATTTCCTTTGCCAGCGCCCTCGCCTTGCCAAACAGCGCCACGCCGGTTTTGCGCTCCATGGGCGGGCGGTTGAACCCGCCGCGAACCTGCAGCTTCGCGCCAGCAAGGATCGGCCTCATGGCGCGAAATTTCCGCTCGAGCACGCGCATATCTTCGGCTCGCGACGCGCGCGCATCCACCACCACTCGTGCGTGTTCGGGAATTACGTTGGTGCGCGTGCCGCCTTCGATCACTCCTGCGTTTACCGTGGTTCCCCGGCGCGGCTGATTCCAGCGCGCCAGGCGCGCAATCTGCCGCACGATTTCCTCGATGGCGTTCACGCCATCTTCGGGATTAAGCCCCGCGTGCGCGGCGCGCCCCGTGGCGATCAGCTCAAATTCCCCTACGCCTTTGCGCCCGGTTTTCACCCGGCCATCGAGCCCCAGCGCAGGCTCCAGCACCAGTACTGCGTCGCTTCGCGAGGCTTCGCGTTCGATGATGCGCCGCGAAGTTTCACTGCCGATTTCTTCGTCGCTGGTCCAAAGAAACACGACGCGTTTTTCCGGCCGGCAGCCTGCGGCAGCCAGCGCATCCGCGGCATACAGGGCGATCACCAGTCCGCCCTTCATATCAAACACGCCGGGACCCCGCGCGCGCCCACGCGATACCCGGAACGGCGTCCGCGCAATCGTTCCCCCTTCGTACACCGTGTCCAGGTGGCCCAGGACAAGAATCTGGCCCTTGGAGCGGCCGCCAAGCCCAGGCCATTCCGCACGGACATGATCTCCGCGCTCGCGCTGGCGCAGCACGCGGACTCCAGCCCCGCGCTGTTTCCACTCCGCCGCAACCATCCGGCCGAACCGGTCCACGGCGGCTTTATCGAAGCTGGGCGATTCCGCGCGCACGAACCGGCCCAGCAGGCGCGCCATCGAGGCCTCGCGTTGTTTCAACCAGGCCAGCCCTTGCCCCACTGAAAAAGATTCCGTATTCATCACGCCGCTATGCTAACAACGCGCCATCCGGCGAGCAACCCTGTTGCCGATGCCAGCACGAAAATATCGCAGGTAAAAATAGATTTGCTATCCAACCGGGCAAAGCAGTATTACAATTCCGTTACAGAGATATTAATATCCTGCAAAATTGTGGAGGTTTCGGGCGAACCATTCTTCCGCTGGGCTCAACACTATGAGAATCTGGGTCCCGACAACTTGTCTGCTGTTTGCATGCCTCTGCGTGCCTCTTGGTTCCCCTGCGCAATCCCGATCCTCCAGGTATGAAGTTTCCGTCCGGGAGCTGAGCATTCCCGCAAAAGCCGCGCACGCTTATCGGCAAGGTGTCCAATGCCTTGCCAAGAAAGATGCGGCAGCAAGCTTGTCGCACTTTGAGCGGGCGATTGGTGAATTTGCAGGCTACTACGAGGCCTACGACGCCATCGGCGTCGCCGACCTGCAATTGTGGCGCATCGCGGAAGCCGAGCAAGCCTTTCGGAAATCTATCGATCTGAGTGGGGGGCGGTACGCGCACCCGCTGCTCGCTTTGGGCGCGATTCTCGACGACCGGAAACAATTCGCCGAAGCCGAAAGCGTGACCCGCAGGGGTCTGGACCTGACCCCGGATTCCTGGAAGGGTCACTATTACCTGGGTTTGGCGCTTTCCGGATTGAACCGCCTGGAAGAGGCCGAGAAGAGCGTCCGCGAAGCGATTCGACAACGGTCGGGATTCCCCGAGGCGCAGCTGTTGCTCGCGGACATCCACAGCCGCGAAAAGGATTATCGCGCGCTGGTGAGCGACCTCGACGAATATCTCAAGACTGCCCCGGACGGCCCCACCAGCGCACGCGCCAGAGCCATCCGCGAGTCCGCTTTACGCATGCTCGTTGAACCCCAAAGCGCGACGGCGCTCACTGAGCCCTTACCCTGATTCCTCGTTCAAAAAAATCCTTGGATTTGAAGGTGTTCATCGACAAGCGATTGGATGGGGGAGTGGACGGAAACCGGCCAAGGCAGAATTCCGACCGAATATGGGAATAGCTCGAACGCCCGCGGCGTCCTAACCCTGGGCGATTCGTTCCAGCCCCGGCTGGTCGATGATGGTGAGCGTGGAACCTTTGACCGTCAGCAAATTTTTCTTCTTCAAGTCCGCAAAGGCCCGCGTCACGGTCTCCCTGGTTGTTCCGATGTTCTGCGCGATCTCTTCATGCGTGAAATTCAGCGAAACTTTGACAATGCCCTTTTCCGATTTGCGGTCCGCGATCAGGTCCAGCAGGAAGCCGGCCAACTTTTCCTCGGCGGAATGCGATAGCCCGATGGCGCGGATTTCCGTGATGGCCCTGTGGTAGGTCTTGCCCAACTGCTGGGCCACGCGCAGGGCGACCTCGCCGAATTCGCTGATGAAGCTCAGGAAATCCTTGGTTGAAATAAAATTCACCTGCGCGGGCTCGACTACTTCGGCCTGCAGCTCATAGGAAGTTCCGGTCACCGTGGCGGGCAAGCCCAAGACCTCTCCCGGTTCGGAAAGCCGCACGATGAGCGTCTTTCCATCGATCGAGGAGGTCGAGAGTTTGACGCGCCCCGTGCACACGATGTACACGCCGCGCGCGGCCTGCCCCTCCACGAACAGCGTTGCACCTTTTGGATATGAAGACGGGGACGTGATCGTAGAGAGGCGCTGCACGGCCGCCGGCGGCAGGTTGCAAAATACGTTTTCCTCGCGGTGAGGGCACGTCAGGCAATTTTCAATGATTTCGATGCCATAGGGTGCGCGTACCGAACTGGCTCCGTGAATACGCTCTTTGCCAAGCGGTACCAGACGGAAACGGCCAACCGGAGGTGAGGAATCCTTTGCCATTGAACTTCAGTGACAACTCTAGGCGCGAAATGCCCGGGGGGATGTGAGCGGCGTCACCGCAAAACGTGACGGTCGTCACGATTCCCGGTGCTCGTTTAGGCAAAGCTATCTATTTTGTGTTAAACAAGTTAGCGGTTCGACATCGGGTGCTTAACGAAAAGCGCGGGAAGACCCCGTCGAGACCGAAGCCTCCTCTTGGGGACTTCATGACGTCTTGAACGACCTGATCCAGGTGCTCATGCGCAAGCATCTGCTGCGCGATATCAAAGGTAAAGCGCTGTTAAAGGGTCTTCCCCGGCAAGCCTTTTCTTCTCTGGTTCTTTCTCCGGGATCTTCCGGCAAATCCTCCCCGACATGAGGCCGGACGGCGAACCGCGTTTGCTGCGCGGTGTGTTTCGCATATAATCGAAATCTAAACTTGTTCCGTCCGGCTCCCTGGTGCGTCCCCGGACGAGCCGGGCGCGGGCCATGCGTTTTCAGCAAATGCTCCACCCCTCCGGGGCTGAGCGACCAACGCGTAGCCCGCCGGGAAAATTGAGGCGATGAAATGATTCTTGACAGCGTGGGCATCCAGAAGATTCTGCCGCACCGCTATCCATTCTTGTTGGTGGATTCCATTCTTGAAATCGACCGGTTGAAGCGCATCGTCGGGCTGAAAAGCGTTTCCATCAACGAGAGCTATTTTCAAGGGCATTTTCCGGGTAAGCCGGTGATGCCGGGCGTCCTGATCATCGAAGGCATGGCGCAGACCGGCGGCTTTTGCTCCTGCTGGAAATTCCCGACCGCGAGAAAAAGCTTTTGTATTTCGCCGCCGTGGACGAAGCGCGTTTCCGCCGCCCGGTGGTGCCCGGGGATCAGTTGCGCATGGAAGTGACCGTGCTGAAGTACCGGCCCGCGTATTGCAAATTGCACGCCGTGGCCACCGTGAACGGGGAAGTGGCCTGCGAAGCGACACTGAAATGCATGTTGGTGGACCGCGATCCTGTCGCCGAACCCAGCGAAGCCCCCGCGGACGCCGCCGTGGGTACTCGCGATGAGTGAAGTCGATCCCCGAGCGATCGTTTCTCCCAGCGCGCGCATAGGCAGCGGAGTGCGAATCGCGGCCTTTGCCGTGGTCGGCGATGAAGTCGAGTTGGGTGACGGCTGCGTGCTCGCTCCGCACGCCGTGGTGCGAGGACCGGCGCGCATTGGCGCAAAAAATCTGTTCGATTCGTTTTGCTCGGTGGGCGGCGATCCTCAGGACCTGAAATTCCACGGAGAGCGCACCGAACTGGTCGTCGGCGAGGGAAACCATTTCCGCGAATTTTGCACCGTGAGCCGCGGCACCACGCAAGGCGGCGGCGTCACGCGCATCGGCGACAACAATCTTTTTATGGCTTACTCCCACGTGGCCCACGATTGCGTCGTTGGCAGCCACACGGTGTTCGCCAATGGCGCGACTCTCGCCGGCCACGTCGCCGTCGGAGACCATGCCAGCGTCGGGGCGTTCAGCCCCGTGCACCAGTTCTGCCGCGTGGGCCGCTTTGCCTACATCGGCGCGTGCACGGTCATCACCCAGGACGTGCCGCCGTTTTCCCGCGTGGTCACCGAGCGCGAAACGCATTGCTACGGCGTAAACACCGTCGGCCTCGAGCGCCGCGGTTTCGACCGCCAGCGCCTGGAAACAATCGAGCGCGCCTTCCGCCTGCTGCTGCGCTCCAAGCTCAATACTTCGCAGGCGGTGGAACAAATGCGCGCGCAGCTCAACGGCTCGCCGGACATCCGCGAACTCGTGGAATTTATCGAATCGGCCCAGCGCGGCCTGCACAAGTGAGTTCCTCCATGCCCACGCCAGTCTCGACCTCGACGGACGCTTCCGCCGGATGGGGCCTTATCGCCGGGAACGGCCAGTTTCCGTTCCTGGTGCTGGAAGCGGCGCGCAGCCAGGGCATCGACCTCGCCGTGATCGCCATTCGCGAAGAAGCTTCTCCTGAATTGGAAAAAATCGCGACGCGGCTGCACTGGGTAAGCCTGGGCGAGTTGTCGCGCACGCTCGAATTGCTGCACCAGGAGGGCGTGACGCGCGCGGTGATGGCCGGGCAGGTGAAACACAATAAAATTTTCAGCTCGATTCGCCCGGATTGGAAACTGGCGAAACTTTTGCTCTCGCTGCCGCTGAAAAATACCGATTCGCTGATCGGCGCCGTCGCCCGCGTACTCGAATCCGAAGGCATTCAGCTGGTGGACTCAACCACGTTTCTGAAGCCGCTGATTCCCGCTCCCGGAGTACTCACCAAACGCGCCCCGGACGCGCGCGAAGCCGCGGACATCGCCTACGGCCGCGAAATCGCCCGGCAGATTGCCGGCCTCGATCTTGGCCAGACCGTGGTGATCCGCGACCTGGCCTGCGTCGCGGTCGAAGCCATGGAAGGCACGGACGAAACCATGGAGCGCGCCGCGCGCATCGCCGGCGGCTCCTCGCTCGTCCTGGTGAAGGTCAGCAAGCCCAAGCAGGACATGCGATTCGATGTACCCGTCGTGGGCCTGCAAACCGTCGAAGTAATGCGCCGGTGCCATGTTTCCGCGCTGGGGATGGACGCGGGGCGCACACTTCTGTTTGACCGCGAGCGCGTGATCGGCGCAGCCGACGCCGCGGGCATTGCCATTGAAGCATTTCCGCTGGACGCCATCGGGGTGGCCCAGTTACCGGCGACACAGGGGAAGCGTTGAGTTCCGATATTCAGATGAATACGCGGGTGCGGGCTCTACTTGGAGCCCGCCGTGGATAAAATCCGCGTGGCAGTCGTCGGCGCGGGGGATTTTGGGCGCAACCACGCCCGCGTGTACCGCGAACTCCCCGGCGCCGAACTGGTCGGCATCGTGGACGCGAACGCCGAGCGCGCCGCAAAAATCGCGCAGGAATTTTCCACGGAAGTAATCCCGGACGTGGAATCGCTGGCCGGACGCATCGACGCCGCAAGCGTGGTGGTGCCGACGGTTGCGCACTCGCGCGTCGGCTGCCGCCTCATGCAGCTCGGCATCGACGTCATTGTCGAAAAACCCATGGCCGCTTCGCAGGCCGAAGCCGACGAGCTGATTTCCACGGCCGCGCGCGGCGGGCGCATTCTGCAAGTAGGGCACCTGGAGCGCTTCAATCCCGGCACCGTCGCGGTGATGCCCGTGATAAACCATCCTTTGTATTTCGAGGTTCATCGCCTCGGCGTGTTTACCCCGCGCAGCCTGGATATTGATGTTGTGTATGACGTCATGATTCACGACCTGGACATTCTGCTGGCGATCGTCAACGCGCCCGTGGTGGACGTCAAGGCGATCGGCGTGCCGGTCCTCACTGAAAAAGTGGATATCGCGCATGCGCGCCTCGATTTCGCTTCCGGAGCGGTCGCGAACGTCACGGCCAGCCGCGTCTCCACCGAGCGCGTACGCAAGATGCGTTTTTTCCAGCAGCACGAATATATTTCCGTGGATTTCACGCGCCAGGACGCGCTGCGCGTGCGCGTGGTCGAGCCCGGCCCGCAACCCAAATTCGATTTCACGACGCTGCCGGCCGAAAAGGAAGAGCCGCTGCGCGCCGAACTGCGCGCGTTCCTGGAAAGCGTTCGCACGCGCCGCGCGCCGCTGGTCGACGGACCGGCGGGCCGCCGCGCTCTGGAATTGGCCGACCAGGTGATGGCAGGCATCCTGGAACACGGGCGGCGCGTCCAATTGGGTGCTTTCGTGTCCCCACAGGCAAATAAATGATTCCGCGGATTCTGGTTCCGAAAAATGCCCGGCCGGTGGCGTCCGCCTCGGACGCGCCCCCGCGCCGTCTAAGCTCCGATCTCGACGCGCGCACGCTCGTCCCGTCGAACCTGCCGCAATTCGAACTCGATGCGCGATCCTCGATTCCGTCGTATTTCAAGCTGGAAGTGCTCGGCGCCGCAACCGTCGTCCCGCGGGACAACATGCCGAATACCCCGCTTGATGGCGTCAGCAAGATGCCCGCCTACGTGCCGTTGACCATCCTGGATTCGCGCGTGGCCGTGCCCAAGGATGCGCATGTAACCACGATCGAGCCCAAGCAACTCGTCGCCATACAGGATTTGCCGGACGTGCTCGATCCGGACGTGCTGACAACCGGCGAAGTCAATCTGATGGCCCAGCCGGTCGAGGAGCGCACCTCGGCTTGGAATACCATCGCGCGCTTCGCTTCGATTGCAGTTCACTTTGCCGTGATTCTGCTGATTCTTTTGGGGCCGAAAGTTTTCCCCGAGCGCCAATCGACAACGGCGGAAATCGCCCGGGACAATGTCACGGACCTGTATCTGCCCAACGATATCAAGAATATTCCAAAGGTCCCTTCGCCGCCGCAGCCCAAAAGCCCGGTGATGCGCATCGATCCGCGTCTGCTTCGGCGGCTTGCTCCGCCTCGCGAAGTGCAGCCCACGCCCGCGCCTGCCGAGCCCGAGCGTGCCACCCCCCGCGATAATCCTGTGCCGAAGTCCGACCTTACCGCGCCCATGACTCATCCGCAGGATAGCCCCATACGCGCGCCGCAGCCGCTTCCCGATAATCCGACCCCCAGCCTTGCGCTGCCCCGCTTTTCTCCCGGCAAGGCCCTGCAGGATTCCATGCATGAGGCGCTGAAGGATGGCGGCTCATCGAGCGCCGAATTTGGAGGGCCCGTACCCGGAGGTGGGGGAGGCATCGGCGGCGGAGGTGGCGGAGGAGGGCAGGGGTATCTGGGCGGCGGCTTGACCATGCTCACCCCCACCGAGGGAGTGGATTTCACCAACTATCTGGCTCGCGTGCTGGCCAGCGTGAAGCGGAACTGGTACGCCGTGATGCCGGAATCGGCGCGCCTGGGAGATCGCGGCAAAGTGGCTTTGCAATTCCGCATTATGCGCAATGGCGTGGTGCCCGATGCCGAGCCCGTGATGGTCGGCAGTTCCGGGAAAGACCCCCTGGACCGCGCCGCCGTGTCCTCGATCCGCGCTTCGACCCCGTTCGAGCCGCTGCCACCCGCTTTCAGCGGCCCTTATATCGAGCTTCGCTTCATTTTCCTGTATAATGTCCCGCAGAACCTCCAGTGAAGCTGGCGCGCACACAGGTCTCAGGGTTCCTATTACTGGCGCTCTTGTGCCTGGTCTACCTGGTTGTCCGTTATTGGAAATTCCTTAGATGAGCACCGCCCCAAAACTTAGCCACGACACCAGCAATGGCCCGGCACGCCCCGGCCCCGGCCCTCTCCCATTGGTTGCCATCGTGGGACCTACGGCCTCGGGAAAATCGTCGCTGGGCGTGCATCTTGCCCGGAAATTTGGCGGGGAAGTGATGGCCTGCGATTCGACGCAAGTCTACCGCGGGTTCGACATCGGCACGGCCAAACCTACGGTAGTTGAGCGCGCCGGCGTCCCGCATCACCTGCTCGATCTTGTGGACCCGGACTTTCCTTTCACCGCGGGGGAGTACCGTTCGCGTGCCATTGCCGTTCTCGAGGATTTGCGCCAGCGTGTGCGGCTACCGGTTCTCACCGTCGGGACCGGCCTCTATTTGCGGGCGCTGCTCGAGGGCCTGGCTGACGCCCCGGCGCGCTCCGAAGAATTGCGCGCGCGCCTGGAATCGCGCGCGGACGCGCACAGCCTGCAATATCTTCACCGCGTGCTGCGGCGCCTGGATCCCGAAGCGGCTGTACGCATCGGCTCGCGCGACCGCCCCAAGATGATTCGCGCCATCGAAGTTTGCTTGCTCACCGGCCGTCCGCTCAGCGAGATCCATCAAGCGGGCCGCACGCCGCTCGAAGGGTACCATCCGATCAAGATCGGCCTGCAACCGCCGCGCGCCGCGCTCTACGAGCGCATCGAGCGCCGCGTCCACGGCATGCTCGATCGCGGCTGGTTGGAGGAAGTGACACGCCTGGTCCGCAGTGGCGTGGCGCAAAATACAAAGCCATTCGATTTCATCGGCTACAGCGAATTGCAGGCGCATTTGGACGGCACAGTCACCCTCGCGGCCGCCACAAAAGCCATCTCCCAGGCAACGCGCCGCTACGCCAAGCGCCAGGTGACTTGGTTCCGCAAAGAGCCTCTCGTGCACTGGCTGCCTGGGTTTGGAGACGATGCCGCGGTTGCCGCCGCCGCAGAGAAGTTGGTGGCGGGGCAGATGCAAGCCGGCGTTGCGAGTTAACAGTCAGCAGCGACTCACTCTTCCGTTGTCATTCCGACTGCGACGAACCGCCCTTCCGTCGTCATTCCGAACGAAGTGAGGAATCCCTCTTGGATCGAAACGCCAAAGAGGGATTCCTGGCGAAAAAAATGCCTCGGAATGACGGTTTCTTGGTTTTGCCGCAACCCGAAAGAATGCGCCAATCGCACTTTCCTCGCTAGGAGTATAATGCGCTTGTGAAATCGCACCGAGAATCACACAGCTCCTGCCTACGATACATTTCTCGCGTCACCAAAGCATGAAGACTACACGATCGACAGAAAGCCACGAGCGCGTGTTCCTGGTGGGGGTGGGCCTGAAGCGGGCCTCGCACGTGCCGGGGATGGACGCGGGAGAGGCGGAGCGCGAGTCGCTGTTGGAACTTGCGGAACTGGCGCGCAGCGCGGGCGCGCACGTGGCCGGTAGCATTTTTCAGATGCGCGACAAAATCGATCCCGCCTCCATGATCGGGAGCGGCAAAATCGAGGAATTGAAGATCGAAGCGCACCTTCACAAAGCGCCGCTGATTGTTTTCGACCGAAATCTTTCGCCGACGCAGCTGCGCAACCTTGAGCGCGGGACCGAATGCCGCGTGATCGACCGCACGCAGTTGATCCTCGATATTTTTGCGCGGCACGCGCGCAGCCGCGAAGGGCAGCTGCAGGTGGAACTCGCACAGCTCAATTACATGCTGCCGCGGCTGGCCGGCAGCGCCAGGGAACTTTCGCGGCAGGCCGGAGGCATCGGCACGCGCGGTCCCGGCGAACAAAAACTGGAAACCGACCGGCGGCGCATCCGCGAACGCCTGAGCAAAATCACGAAAGCCATTGAAGCGATTCGCAAACAGCGCTCGCTGCGGCGCCAGACGCGCCAATCCGTGCCGCTGGGCACGGTTGCGCTGGTGGGCTACACGAACGCGGGAAAATCGACGCTGTTCAACGCGCTGAGCAAGGCGGGCGTGCTGGTCTCCTCGAAAATGTTCGCCACGCTCGATCCCACAGTGCGCGCCGTGCGGCTCCCGTCGAACCGCCGCGTGCTGCTTTCCGATACGGTCGGATTTATCCGCGACCTGCCGCCGGGATTGATCGCGGCGTTTCGTGCCACGCTTGAAGAGGTTCAGGAGTCGGCGCTGATTCTCCTGGTCACGGATATTTCCAACCCCCATCACACCGAGCAGGACGAGGAAGTCGGAAAAATCCTGAAAGAGCTCGGCGTCGGCGACCGGCCGCGCCTGCACGTCTTCAATAAAATCGACCGGCTCACTCCCGAGGAAGCCTCCGCACGCAACGGCAATCATTCTTCGGTTCGCGTTTCGGCCATGACCGGCGCGGGCCTGGACGAACTTCTCATTCGCATCGACGCCGCAATGCCCGTCGATCCCATCTTGCATTTGCACTTCACTCTTCCGCTCGAGGACGGGCGGGCCATCGCCCTGGTCCATGCGCTGGGCCGCGTGTTGCATTCGGAAGTCCGCGATTCCACCATGGCGATGGAAGCGGAATTGCCCGAATCCGTCGCGCGCCGCCTAAAAATTTATCCCGTACCCGCGCTGGTTTGATCTTCCCTAAACCTGCTGACATTTCACCAGTCTCTTCGGATCGATGAAAAAGGCCCGGAGCGGGGTTTTTCCTGGATTCCTGTGAAAATTGCCACATTTTAGGAAGGCACTCGCGATTTGAGGAAGTTGCCGCGCTGTGGAAAACATTGTGGAAATTGAACATACCGGGATCCGTGGTAAGGCTAAATCCCGATCCGGCGAAGCCGCGAATTCGGCCTGCGGATCTATGTAAGATGTGCATTTTCAATAATGTACGAGAACAATTGCTGAATTGCAGGGCATTTTATCGTTGTCTGGGCCGCTCGACGGTAAACTCCCTTTTTGCACAGGTTTGCAGATCGATGTAGGCAATGAGTAATAAGTTTGCATTCGCCTCCCAAAGTGGGAATGTAGGGAACGCACTATACCGCCAACTCATTTTCAGGAATCGTTGACTGCCTGCTGGTGTGCGTCTATAGTGGGGAACGCCTCGCGACTGGGCGGGTACTTGCAAAGGGAACCAGGGAGCCCCCCGGGTGCGTCATGAACCTGCCGAACAGCCTGACGATATTACGAATCTTTTTTATTCCGGTGCTGGTCGTCGTCCTGTTGACCCGCGAACCCAATGTTGTATTTTTTGGCGTACCCACAAATTTCGCGGAGTGGGGTGTGCTCATTCTGCTTGCGGCGGCGGCCACGGACTGGGCGGACGGATACTATGCGCGGCGGCGCAGCGAAGTCACCACGCTGGGAATCTTGCTGGATCCGATCGCGGACAAGCTGCTGATGACGGCGGCGTTTATTTCGCTGGTGGAAATGCATCTGGTGCAGGGCTGGATGGCCGTGATCATCATCGGCCGCGAAATCGTGGTTTTGGGATTGCGCAACATCGCGTCGGCGGAGGGATTTACGATTCCGGCCTCGGCGCTGGGAAAAACGAAAATGGTGCTGCAGGTGATCGCCGTGTGCGCGGTGATCCTGGCGGCCAAGCACACCATCATACGCCCGCTGGGCGTGGTGCTGTTGTGGCTGGTGGTGGGCAGCGCGGTGGTCTCCGCGTTTCAATATTTTCAAAAATTCTGGGGGCGTGTGGATGGAAGCGTGAAGCAGCGCCGCCACCTGAGAATCCTCGAACGCCGCAAGAACGCTCAGGATGTCCCGACTATCCAGTGACGATTGGCTGTTGCTGATGGAGATTGCGCGGCGCTCGATTTCCAGCGCCGTCCTCGAACAACGCATCACCGATCTCCCCGCGTATCCGGCCACGCTGAATATTTCCCGAGGCGCCTTCGTGACCTTGTACCGTGCCCGGAAGCTGCGCGGCTGCGTGGGGCAGGTTGAGGGTTTGGGGCCCTTGGCCGAAGTCGTTGCGCGCGCCGCGATCAGCGCGGCCCTGCACGATCCGCGGTTTCCCCCGGTTTCTTCCGAGGAAATCGAATATCTAGATATCGAGCTCTCCGTATTGTCTTTGCTGGAGCCCATCGCCCCCGGATCGATTGTGGCCGGGCGGCACGGTCTGATGGTAGTGCATGAGCGGCGCAGGGGAGTTCTGCTGCCTCAAGTGGCCACGGAGAGGGGATGGTCGGGTCAGAGGCTGCTCGAAGAAACTTGCGAGAAAGCCGGCCTGGCCGCGGACGCCTGGCGCGATCCCGCGACGCGGATACTGGGATTTACCGTGGAACTTTATCGGGAAGCCGGATCTGGCCCTATTGCTGATTCCTGACGAGCATTTCCAGAAGAAGTCCGCACTTCGCAGGTCATATCGGCGCTATGAGAACCGCGCTCCGCGCGCGCTCGCGGAAAAACAAAAAGGCCCCGTTCCGTGAATTGGAATGGGGCCTTTTGTCTTCGTCTGCGGATTGCGTGACTAAGCTCTGTTTGCCGCTATTCGAGTTCGACGTAATCTCCGGCAAAAATTTCCTCGCGCGCGGTGGTCAGCAGCACGGTGGAAGAATTGGCGCTAGTGCGCAGCACAATTCCTTCACCCAGCACTTGCCGCGGCAGATCGTCCCATTGGTACTTCACCGGCGTGCTTCCGAACCCATAAACCTTATAGGCCGTATCCGCGATCTGGTAAAGGGTTTCGCTGTGCGTTCCCTGGTACCGGAACACGCGAAAGTAGTTTCCCACCTGGACGCCTTGCGAACTGCCAAGGTTTACGTAAACAATCTTGCTGCCCCCGGTGGCCACCGTATAGTCCTTCCCGTACACAATCATGGCCGTCTTCTTCCCGGAAGGGGCGGCGAAGGGATCGAATTTGAGGTTGTGGAATTGAGGAACCGGGCGGGCCGCGAACGGACGAACGATATCGCCGCGCTGCAACATATCGCAGGAAATTTTAAGTTCCGCGGTGGCGATTTTCGGCGCAACATGCACCACGCGCAGGATGCCGACGTCCTCGTACATTGTGCCCATGGCTTTGGTGAGCTGCTCCTGCCATTTGAACCATCTGTTGGGATTCATGTCGTGCATCGGGCGAACCACTGCGAACTCATCCCCAACCTTGATCCCCTCGGCCTGACCATGGTTCAGATAGACGTAGTCGCCGGGAAGGAATGTGTTCTTGTACCGAGAGTTCTCGCCGGAGATGATGTAGGTGTCATTCGGAATAGCCTGGTCAGTCGCGGCCCCAGAGCAATATATGTCGGCTTCCGTGGGGGTGGTGGGAGCGGCCTGCGCGGCGGCCACTCCGGCGCACATGGCAAGGCTCAATCCGACTTTAAGTCCCAAAGATAGAATGCGATAGCTCATTTTTTCAGGCATGGAGACTGCTCCTCTATTCTCGATACGAAACACGTCCCTGTGCTGGTAAAGCTTTCCTACTGAACCTAGCACTGGGTCCCGGGACGGTCAAGAAATCGTCGTGGCAGGCTTTACACACTTGTTACCCACCGCCTGCGGGCCCTATTTGGAGCCCGCTGGACCGGGTGCGGGCTCTACTTGGAGCCCACGTGGACTCGGGTGCGGGCTCTACTTGGAGCCCGCATGGAACTATGGTAGAAGCCTAGGGTTCGGCTTTTGGGGTGGAGGAACGCATTGGAAGGGCTATTCGGTGAAGACCGGGTGTGCGGTGTAGTTGCCGCCGAAACCGCACTCAAAATGAAGTCCCAGGTACTGCGCGGGCTGCGCAAGACCCGCACGCTGGAGCTGCGCCTCGACTATCTGCGCGACGCCCGGCAGCGGGCCGCATTTCTTTCCTGGCTAGGCCGGGAACGCCCCCGCGCCGTGCTGATTGCCACTTGCCGTAGCCGCCGAGGAGGAGGATTGTTCCGGGGCAGCGTCAAGGAACAAATCGAAATTCTGCAAACGGCCGCGCGGGCGGGTTGCGGCTGGTGCGATGTTGAAATCGAAACGGCAAAAAATATTGCGACGCGCGAATTGCGCCGGAAGCTTTCGCCTGCGCGCGTGATGATTTCCCATCACGATTTTCGCAAGACGCCGAGGAATCTTGCGGGGATTGTCCGCGAACTTTCCAAGGCCGGTGGACGCGCGGTCAAAATCGCGGGGCAGTGCCAATCGATTTCGGATAGCGCGAAGATTTGCCAACTGGCCCGCGGGCGCCGGAACATCGTGGCGATTCCGATGGGCGAAATCGGACTGGCAGGGCGTATTTTATCGCTGCGGTTGGGCAGCGCCCTGGCCTATGCCGCCGTCGAGCAGGCCACCGCGCCCGGCCAACTTTCGCTCGACGTGATGCGGGACCTCTATCGAGCGGGAAAGATAACGCGCCGCACGCGCGTTTACGCCGTGATCGGCGATCCGATCGGCCATTCGCTTTCTCCGCTGCTGCACAATACCGCCTATGCGGCGCGAAAAATCGACGCAGTGTTTGTGCCGTTCTTGGTGCGCGATCTGCGCGATTTTCTCGGCTGCATCGAGCCGTTCGGCGTTTCCGGATTTGCGGTCACCATCCCGCACAAGGAAGAAATCCTGAGGCGTCTGGACGATTGCGATCCGCTGGCGGCGCGTATCGGGGCCGTAAATACCGTCGTGGTTCGCGGCCAGGGGCGATTGTACGGGTACAATACGGATTACGTGGGTGTGCTGCGGAGTCTCGAGAGCCGCATGCAACTTGCGGGCGGCCGCGTTCTGCTGTTCGGTGCGGGAGGAGCAGCGCGGGCGGCTGCCTTTGCGCTGGCGCAGGCTGGGTCGATCGTGTGCCTCTGTTCGCGGCGGCCGGAACGCGCGTGCAGCCTGGCGCGGGCCGCGGGAGCTCAAGTCGTCGATCGCGCGGATTTGCGCCGGGAGTATTTTGATGCGATTGTAAACTGCACCCCCGTCGGCATGCACCCGCGGGGAGGCGTGCCGCTGGAAAGCGCGGAGCTCAACTGCCGGATCGTCATGGACATGGTGTATCGCCCGCGCGAAACCGAATTGCTGCGTGCCGCACGCAGGAAGGGCATCGAGACGATTTCCGGAGTGGAAATGTTTCTTGCGCAAGGCTACGCGCAGCATGAGATCTGGACCGGCGAGCGCGCGCCGGAAGCGGCCATGCGCCGCGCCATCCAGGGCGTTCTGGCGCGCGAGGAAAAATCCCGAGGGAAAGGCCGAGCCTAGTAGCCCCGTTAAGCAGGAAGAGGCCGGGGCAAGCGGCCTAAAAAAAAGAGGAAGAGGCTTCGGTAAGCGGCCTTACAAAGAATGATCCAACCGGACTACAAAACATTTTGCAAACTGGCGCGGCAGGGCAATCTGGTGCCCGTCTACGACACATTCACCGCGGACACGCTCACGCCGGTTTCCGCCTACCAGCGGCTCGCGCATGACGCGCGCTACGCCTGCCTGCTCGAAAGCGTCGAGGGCGGCGAGAAGATCGCGCGCTACACGTTCCTGGGCGCGAACCCCAGCGAAGTGTTTCGCTATGTGAATGGCGCGTGCGTGCTGGAAAGCGAGAGCCGCACTTCGTGGGCACAGACCAGCCCGCTGGATTATTTGCGCAACCGCGTGGAGCGCTATCGCCCGGTGCGCGTGCCGGGCCTGCCCCCGCTGGTGGCCGGCGCCATCGGCTATTTCGCGTATGACATGGTGCGGCTGGTCGAAAAAATTCCCGATACCGGGCGCGACGACGTGGGCATGGATGACGCCGTGATGATGTTTTTTCTGGGCCTCGTGGTGTTTGACCATGTGCGGCACCGCGTGTGGATCGTGCGCAACGTTTTCACCGGCGACCCCGGAACCCTGCGCGCCAAATACAATCGCGCGGTGCGCGAAATTCGCGCCACGCGCCGCCGGTTGGACGTTCCCGTCGCCGCCGAGCATCCCAAGCTGCGCAAGAACCGCCCGCTGAAGGTGACGTCCAATTTCACGCGCGCGAAATTTCTCGATGCCGTGCGCAAATCCAAGGAATACATCCGCGCCGGCGACATTTTTCAGGTGGCCATCAGCCAGCGCTTCGCGGCCAAAACCGACGCCGACCCGTTTGAGATTTACCGCGCGCTGCGCGTGGTGAATCCTTCGCCCTACATGTATTTCCTGAAGATCAACGATCTGGCCGTGGTGGGCAGTTCGCCGGAAATGCTGGTGAAGGTCCAGGGCCGCGAAGCGACCTACCGGCCCATCGCCGGAACGCGGCCGCGCGGCGCCGACGAAAAAGAAGACCTGGCGCTCGAGACCGAACTTGCCGCCGATCCCAAGGAGCGTGCCGAGCACATCATGCTGGTGGACCTGGGCCGCAACGATCTGGGCCGCGTGTCCGAATACGGTTCGGTGACCGTCGAAAAACTAATGTTCGTCGAGCGCTACTCGCACGTGATGCATCTTGTATCGAGCCTGCGCGGGCGCCTGCGCGAGGATGTGGATTGCTTTGACGCGCTCGCGGCCTGCTTCCCCGGAGGCACGCTTTCAGGCGCGCCGAAAGTGCGCGCCATGGAAATCATCGACGAACTCGAACCCACGCGCCGCGGCATTTACGCAGGGGCGATTTTGTACCTCGATTTTTCGGGAAATCTCGATTCCTGCATTGCTATTCGCACCATGGTGGTCAAGAAGGGCGTGGCCTACGTGCAGGCCGGCGCCGGTCTGGTCGCGGATTCCGTGCCGGAAACCGAGTACACCGAGACGGTGAACAAGGCGCGCGCTCTGCTGACGGCGCTGGAAATCGCGCATCGCGGGCTCGATCCCGCGCCCGGCGGATTCACGAAGGCGAAACGCCGCCCGGGGAAGTGACTGCATTTCGCTCGGCTCTGGCTAAGCCGCGGCACTAGCGGTTTCCAGTGGCACAGGCTTCAGCCTGTGCGGTTTTCTTGTATGCAAATAGCGCACAGGCTGAAGCCTGTGCCACCAAGACGCTCGTCGCGTTATCACGCATTGCGACGTGTCCGATCCCCAAGAACCCCGAATCCAATCTAAAGGTCATGAGAAATGCAGACTCATCCCGCGTTTTCTAATGAAGAATCAATTTCTGCACGCGCCAGTTGGCTGTTTCCGCGCCGTACACTTCGGTCTCCGAAGGGCACGCGAGCTGATGAATGCCGGAGAACTGCTTGAGCTGGCGCCCCGACTTGCCGATCACGCCGAGCACTTTTCCATCGAGTGAAACTTTGAACAAGCGTCCGGGGAACGTGAGTTCCCCCACGAAGAGCACCTGGTTAAGGCCGGGCGTGATGCACAGTGAATTGGGAGAACCGATCAGCGCCGCGAGCGCCGCGCCGGTGGGAGTAGGGCCGTAGACCGCATGCGTTCCCGGGGCCGGCGGCACGTCAATTGTGAACTGGCGCAGAAATTTTCCATCGGTGTCGAACACCTGAATGCGCCGGTTGGACCGGTCGGCGACGTAGACGTTGTTGTTGCGGTCGATCACGATGGCATGCGGCAGGCGGAATTGGCCCGGGCCGGTGCCTTTTTCGCCCCAGGATTTTACCCAGTCGCCGTTCTTGTCGTACTTGGCAACGCGCGAATTGACGTACCCATCGGTGATGTAGATGTTGCCGTCCGAGTCCCAGGCCACGTCGGTGGGCTGGCGGAAAAGTCCGTCGACCGGAGCCAGGGGAGGATTGGGATGTTCCCACGGCTTGGTATCTTCATCGGCGCTTTCCTTGCGCCGTCCGAAGACCATGGTCACGTGGCCCGCCTGGTTGAACTTGATGACCATGTCGGAGCCTTTGTCGATGGCCCAGATGTTGTCGTCCTTATCGATGCGCACGGTGTGGGCCTCGGACCAGGCGTAGAGGCCCTTGCCGATTTCGCGGATGAAGACGCCCTTGGCGTCAAATTCCAGAAGCTGCGCGGCGGCCGGAGCATAGGCTGGTCCTCCGGCGCTATTCGACCGCGTAAACACGAACACGTGGCCCTTGGAATTCACGGCCACGCCGGGAACTTCGCCGAAATTCATTTCGGGCGGTAGTTTTAGGAAATTTGGAATCGAATCGAAGGCAAGTTCGGGCGGCGTTTGCTGCGCAAACAGAGGCGAAGCAAGCAGCGCGAAAACAAAGACGAGCAGGCAATTTTTCATGGGAATCTCCCGGCGGATTTAAGGTTTCAACTCCATTATGGGTGCGTCGCGAGCCTACGATGGCGGCGCGCGAGTGTCAATCCGGATAGGGTGGCTGAGCGATTTGTCGATTAATTCAGAAAGCTGTCATTCCGAATGAAGTGAGGCATCCCACTTTGTTTTGGCAATCAACCCGGGAGAGATTCCTCACTTCGTTCGGAATGACAACGTAAAACACAATTGTCGCAACCTGTCGTTCCGCCGCGACTGGACTCACTTTCCGCCGATTTCGTGTACTATTAGATTTCCGTGGGAAACCCGGTGAACAACAGGATAGCCGTTTGCGGGAGCATATCATGAAGTGCAATTCCATTCGCGCCATCGCAGGCGCCGCCGTATTGTTTGGGTTGTTTTTCGCCCAGGCGGGGCGCGCACAGGAGCGCGGTCCGTCGACGCCGGAGGAACGCGCGCGCGCGGTGAAAGTTTCGCATAGTCTCGAATCCGATCCCCTCGCCAAGGATGCCAAGGACCAGCGCGCCTGGGTGCTCGACTGGATCGAAAAGATTCCGGATATTACCGTGAACGTGTGCTTCGATTTCTTCGGCAAGGTGCCGGACCCGCCGCGCGGCCACTCCAGGGAAATCACCATGCAGATGATCATTTCGAGCGCCGCGTACATGGTCGAGCATCCCGACAAGGTGAAGGATGAGCAGGCCATCGCGACCGCCGGCCTGCTGGGTTCGCTCAAGGCGTATGAAGCAATTCTCAAGCAGGATTCCTCGGCGCGGTGGCCCTACCTGGATAAGGTCGTCCAGATGCGCGAGCAGAACAAACTCGATGACTACATCGGAGAAACCCGCAGAAAATGTGCGCACGAGGACGACGACCAGGACCCCGATACGTTGCACGCGCGGCTCGCTCCGCCTCCGGTCTGGAACCCCATTCGATGATTCTGCTGCTCGACAACTACGATTCGTTTACCTACAACCTTGCCCAGTTTCTCGGGCAATTGGGCGGGAAACTCGAAGTGCATCGCAACGACCAGATCACGCTCGCTCAGATTGCCGAGAAAAAACCCGAGCGCATCGTGATTTCGCCGGGTCCAGGCACGCCGGACGATTCCGGCATCTGCCTCGACGTGATTCGCGAATTTGCGGGGAAAATTCCGATTCTCGGAGTGTGCCTGGGGCATCAGGCGATCGGTCAGGCCTTCGGCGGCAAGGTGATCCGCGCGCCGGAAATTATGCACGGCAAGACCAGCCGGATCCACCATGACAACAAAACCATTTTTAAGGATTTGCCGCAGGATTTCGTCGCGACGCGCTACCACTCGCTGATCGTCGAGGGAAAATCGTTTCCCGCCGACCTGGAAATTTCCGCCCGCACCGGCGACATCATCATGGGCCTGCGCCACCGCAAGCTGCTGGTCGAGGGCGTGCAATTTCACCCGGAATCGGTGCTCACCGAGGTAGGAATGCAGCTGCTGAAGAATTTCCTCATATTGTAACTCATCTAAAGAAAAAATAGCGTCGTCATTCCGAGCGAAGCGAGGAATCCCTCTTTCATTCACTTTTGAGCGAGAAAACTGAGGAGGGATTCCTCGCTTCGCTCGGAATGACGGGTCTTGGGGTGGGTAGCGATTGCTACTTCTTCATCGCCGGGCAAATTTCCTTGTACTCGCACCAGTTGCATAGCGGTGTCACTTGCACGGGGAAGGACGTTGCCGCCTCGATTCGCTGGATTTGGCCCAGCGTATTTCGCTTCACCGTTTCCAGTTGTTGCGGCGTCTTGGTGACCTTGATTTCCTTGTCAAACGCCAGGTAATGCCAGATCAGCGAAATGCTGCCGGTTTCCGGCCAGCGATGCCGGATGGCGATCTCGTAAAGGGCGAGCTGCGCGTCCTCGGCGACTTTTTCGGGCGTGGGCAGACGGCGCGACGTTTTGTAATCGTGAATCTCCAGCGTTCCATCCGCGTTTTTTGCCAGCCGGTCGATGATTCCGCGCATCTCATGGCCTTCGGCGAGTGGGAATACGAATTTCTCCTCCAGTTCGAGCGTCGCGGGTTGCGTGAACGGATAAAACGTCCAGTGATAATCCTTCAGCATTTGCCAGCCCAGATCGAAGTAGCTGCGCGCCGTGGTCTTTGCTCGCACGATTCGCATTTTCGGCGAGTATCCCTCGTCCCATTTTTCACTGAAAAAAGTCAGCAGATCATCGAGTGAGGTCACCTGGCCTTGCCTGGCATCGGCATACACTTTTTCCAAGGCGGAATGCACGGTGGTGCCCAGATGCAGTTCGATGCTCCGGATGGGTGGCGGAATTTCGTCGATGTAGCGGAATTTGTATTTCTGCGGGCACTGCTGGTAGGTGTTGAGTTTGCTGTGGGAATAGCTGGGCATGGTTTTATGCCCCGTAGGGGGCAGCAAGTCTTCGTCGCATCGCGAATCCGGTCAAGCCCCGCTCAAATCGTAGCGCTCGCCTTCAGGAGAGCACGCGCCGTACACAAGGTGCTCTTCTAAGTAGGGCGCTACACGACAGCCTGGATGAGCGGTCGTTACACTCTGGGCGTGAACGCGGCCAGCGCCTCAAATTTCTTGCGAGCTTCGCCGGAATCGATCGACGCGGCAGCGACTTGCGCGCCCTCCAGGAAATCGGCGGCGCGCCCGGCGGCGACGATTGCCGCCGCGGCGTTGGCGACGACGATATCGCGGCGCGGGCCTTTTTCTCCGGCCAGCACCGCGCGAATAATTTCCGCGTTGTGCGCCGCGTCGCCGCCGGAGATTGCTTCGACGGGCGCGCGCTCCAGGCCGAAATCTTCCGGCGTCACTTCGGTAGAGGCGCACCGTGTCCAGGCGTACCTCTCCAACGGACGTCTCTCCTGCGAGCGAAATTTCGTCCAGGCCTCCTGCGCCATGCACGACGAAGGCGTGCTCGACGCCGAGTTCGCTGAGCACGAGCGCCACTTTTTCCACTACCTTATCCGAAAACACGCCGACGACCTGCGCGCGCGCTCCGGCGGGATTGGTGAGCGGGCCGAGCAAATTAAACGCCGTGCGGCCCAAGCGGCGCCGGGCGGGCATGGCGTGGCGCATGGCTGTGTGCATGGCCGGAGCGAAGAGAAACCCGATGCCGATCTCGCGAATCGCGGCGCCGATCCGCTCCGGAGGAACGTCGATCGAAATTCCCAAGCGCTTCCAGCACGTCGGCCGAGCCGCACTTGGACGAGATCGAGCGGTTGCCGTGCTTGGCGACGTGCACGCCCGCGCCCGCCGCGACAAACGCCGCCGCCGTGGAAATGTTAAACGTGCCCGAAGCGTCGCCGCCGGTGCCGCAGGTGTCCACCAGCAATTCGTCCGGGCGCGACGCATCGTCAAAAACCGGCGTGGCGTGGCTGCGCATGGCGCGCGCGAAGCCGACCAGTTCGCCCACCGTTTCGCCCTTGGCGCGCAACGCCGCGAGCAACGCAACAATTGAATCTTCCTTGGCGCGGCCGGAAAGGATCTCCTCCATCGCCGCTTCCGATTCCTGGCGCGAAAGGTCGCTGCCTGCTTCCACTTTCTTGATGAAGGAGTGCATTACCGGCACGCGGGCCTCGTGGGATCCGGGTTTGACCAGTCATTCCGAACGAAGTGAGGAATCCCTCCTGGTTTGATCGCCGAAGAAGGAGGGGTTCCTCGGCGAAAAAACTGCCTCGGAATGACGACGCTTTGGGGCCGGGTGCACAATGCAAAAGACGGCCACCACCATGTTCCCATATGGCATCGGTACGAAATTCACACGTTTCCTTTCACTTGCCCGAGTCGCGCGTGTCCTATAAACTCTGTAGTTTCGATTGCACGTAAATTCTAGCACTGATGGGTGCGGGCTGTACTTTGCTCGCCGCACCTCCTCACTGGACGGACGATGAAGATACACGAATATCAGGCAAAGGAAATCTTCCGGCGATTCGGCGTACCGACTCCCCGCGGCGAAATGGTGACCACGCCGGACCAGGCGCGCGCCGTGGCCGAGCGGCTGGGAACGAAAATCGTCGTCGTGAAGGCGCAGATTCATGCCGGCGGACGCGGGAAAGCGGGCGGCGTGAAGCTGGCGAAATCTCCGGCGGAAGCGGCCGACCTCGCGAAGTCCATCATGGGCATGACGCTGGTGACGCCGCAGACGGGCCCGGCCGGGCGCGTCGTGAAGCGCCTGCTGATCGAGGAAGGCCTCGACATCAAGCGCGAACTCTACCTGAGCATTCTGGTGGACCGCGCCGTGGCCGCGCCGGTGATCATGGCGAGCACGGCGGGCGGCATGGAAATCGAGGAAGTGGCGCACACGAATCCCGAACTGATTTTGCGCGAGACAATTTCTCCCGCCACCGGATTGCAGCCCTATCACGCACGCAAGCTGGCGTATGGCCTGGGACTTTCCGGCGACGCGGCCAGCGCCATGGGGCCGTTTCTGCAGGGGCTCTACCGCACGTTTCTGGAAACCGACGCGTCGCTCGCGGAAATCAATCCGCTGATCGTGACCGGCGACGGCAAGCTGGTGGCGCTGGACGCGAAGATGGCGTTTGACGACAACGCGCTGTTCCGCCACAAGGACCTGGCCGAGTTGCGCGACCTGAACGAGGAAGATCCGCTCGAAGTGGAAGCGTCCAACTACAAACTGAATTACATCAAGCTCGACGGCAACGTCGGCTGCATGGTCAACGGCGCGGGCCTGGCCATGAGCACGATGGACATCATCAAGCTTTCGGGCGGCTCGCCGGCAAATTTCCTGGACGTGGGCGGAGGCGCCTCGGCCGAGCAAGTGAAAAACGCTTTCAAGATTCTGATCAGCGACAAGAGCGTGAAGGGCGTGTTCATCAACATCTTCGGCGGAATTCTGCGCTGCGACGTGCTCGCCAGCGGCGTCGTGGCCGCGGCGAAGGAATTGAATCTTACAGTTGCCGGTGGTCATCCGAATGGAAGGAACCAACGTGGAAAAAGGGCAGGAAATTTTGCGAACATCAGGGTGCAATTTTACGATCGCGAAGGACATGAAAGACGGAGCGGATAAGATCGTGGCGCTGGCAGGGGGTGCGCGATGAGCGTTCTGATTAACGAAAAAACGCGCGTCGTCGTGCAGGGCTTCACCGGGCGCGAAGGCACGTTTCACTCGCAGCAGATGATCGAGTACGGCAGCAAAGTGGTCGCGGGCGTGACGCCCGGCAAGGGCGGCACCAAGCACGAGGGCGTGCCCGTGTTCAATACCGTCTCGGACGCGGTGCGCGAAACGGGCGCGGATGCTTCCATCATTTTTGTGCCGCCGCCGTATGCCGCCGATGCCGTTCTCGAAGCGATCGACGCGGGCGTGCCGCTGGTTGTCTGCATCACCGAAGGCATCCCCACGCTGGACATGGTCCGCGTCGCCGCCGCGCTGAAGGATTCCAAGACGCGGCTGATCGGGCCGAACTGCCCCGGAATTATTTCTCCCGGAAAATGCAAGATGGGAATCATGCCGGGGCGGATTCACAAGCAGGGCAACATCGGCGTCGTAAGCCGCAGCGGAACGCTGACGTACGAAGCCGTGCATCAACTGACGCTGCTCGGCATCGGCCAGTCCACGTGCATCGGGATCGGCGGCGATCCGATTATCGGCACGACGCACACCGATGCGATCAAGCTGTTTAACGAAGACCCCGAGACGCAAGCCATCGTGATGATCGGCGAAATCGGCGGCAACGCGGAAGAACTGGCCGCCGAGTACATCAAGAAAAATGTGAAAAAGCCCGTCGTGGGCTTGATCGCTGGACAGACCGCGCCTCCGGGACGCCGCATGGGCCACGCCGGAGCGATCATCAGCGGCGGGGCAGGCACGGCCGTCGAGAAATACAAGGCCATGGCTGCGGCAGGGATTCATACGATTCAGAGCCCGGCGGATATTGGCGTGACGCTGGCCTCGGTAATTAAATAATAGGAAAGCAATGGCGCGAGGCAGGGGGGCAGTTTGCTCGCCTCCTGCCTCTTTGTCTCAACTCTGAATGGAGAAGACCGGAATGGCAATCGAACGAACATTAGCAATCATCAAGCCGGACGCCTTCGGGCGCGGACTGGCCGGGGAAATCATTTCCCGGATTCACAAAGCTGGATTTCAGATCGTCGCGATCAAATCCATGCACCTCACGCGCAAAGAGGCCGAAGGTTTTTACGCCGTGCACCGCGAACGCGGCTTCTTCGGCGAACTGACCGAGTTCATGAGTTCCGGCAAGGTCGTCGTGCTGGCGCTGCAGGCCGAAGGCGCGATTCTCAAGTGGCGCGAAACCATGGGCGCCACCGATCCGGCCAAAGCTGCTCCGGGCACCATCCGCCACGACCTCGGCACCAGTATTGGAAACAATTGCACGCACGGATCGGACG
Source organism: Terriglobia bacterium (assembly GCA_963779275.1). Taxonomy (GTDB): domain Bacteria; phylum Acidobacteriota; class Terriglobia; order Acidiferrales; family UBA7541; genus Palsa-360. The sequence goes on along the minus strand of CAVZXL010000004.1, from coordinate 332,334 downwards.
CTCCCGAGACGGCCGCGTTTGAATTGGGATATTTCTTCGCTGGGTACGAGCTGATTTAAGATCCTGGTATATTGCGAAGTGCCTTCCAGGATGTCGTGGAAGCAGTCGAGTAGCACAGCCACTCTTTATCCCGTGCCCCCGCGAGGGGCTGGCTGTGCGTTTTTGTAGACCACAAATACATTATCAACTTAACTAATTGCGATCGCAAAACCCACACAGGCAAGAGTGCCTGTGCTACTCAAAGCCGCTCCGAATCGCAGCCACGCTGCGCCGGAACCGCGATTAGGACTTGGGCTTTTCCGCTTCCGGCGCCGCGGCGGCTGTCTTGCTGTACACGATCTTCTTCGCACCGCCCTCGCAGGTGCCCACCACTTTGCCGTCTGAGTCCTTGTCCTTCGCCACGATTTCCAGCGTGTAGGGCTTCACGCCTTTCGCGTCCAGCTTCGCGGCGATTTCCGTCTTCAATTCTTTGCAGGGCTTGATTTGCGCGTGGGCGGACGCTGAAACAAATAGCAGCGCGCCGATGGTTGCTAACGTTTTCATGCTGGGCTCTCCTTCGTCAGAATCTCGGGCCTGATTCGGAGAGTAGCACAGCTTCCACGCGAGGGCCGACGCCGCGCAGTGCCTTGCCTCTAAGTGTGCAACAGGAGTTCGTAGTTCCGACTCTTATTCGAGCATCGTGCTTTGCCTCCCCGGGTATGTCCTCTGCAAATTCGGTAGAATCAAAGCTCATGGAACCGATGCGCGAACTCGGCCGCATGATGATTTACGCCGGCGCGGCGCTTGCGGCGGTCGGCGCGCTGGTGTGGCTCGCCGCACGGCCCGGAGGTCTTCCTCTTCGCTTGGGACGGCCTGCCGGGCGACATCGCGGTGCAGGGCAAGCATGGATCGTTCTATTTTCCCGTGGTGACGTGTATTCTGTTGAGCGTCGTGCTGACGCTGGTCGTGTGGCTGGTGCAATGGCTGAGAAAATAAAACAATTTCAATTAAATCTCGCGCCGGAGCGGAAGGTCTGGAGTGTCGCGGAGCTTACGTCTCGGATCAGCGCGCTTCTGTCCGCGCAATTCACGAATTTGTGGGTCGAGGGGGAAGTTTCCAATTTTCGTCCGGCGCAATCCGGACATCTTTATTTCACCCTCAAGGATGCCAAGGCGGCGGTGAAGTGCGTCTGCTTCCGGTCGCAGGCCATGCGGCTGAAATTCCGGCCCGAGGACGGGTTGAAGCTGATCGTGCGCGGATCGATCAGCGTGTATGAGCCGCGCGGCGAATATCAGATTTACGTCGAGCACATCGAGCCGGCGGGGCTGGGCGCGCTGCAACTGGCGTTCGAGCAGCTGAAAAAGCGCCTGGAAGCCGAAGGACTCTTCGACGAAGCGCGCAAGAAGCCCCTGCCAATGCTGCCGAGCCGCATCGGCGTGGTCACTTCGCCCACGGGCGCTGCCGTGCGCGATATTGTGCGCATCCTTCGCCGGAGATTTCCGGGATTGCACCTCATCTTGTATCCCGTGCGCGTGCAGGGCGACGGCGCGGCGGATGAAATCGCCGGGGCGCTCGAGTATTTCAATCGCAAGAAACTGGTGGACGTGCTTCTGGTTGGGCGCGGCGGCGGATCGATCGAGGATTTGTGGGCCTTCAATGAGGAAATCGTGGCGCGCGCCATCGCCGCAAGCGCGATTCCGGTGGTCAGCGGCGTGGGGCACGAAACCGATTTCACGATCGCGGATTTTGTGGCCGACGTGCGCGCTTCGACGCCTTCCGCGGCGGCCGAAATCGTCGTGAAATCGCGCGAGGAGTTTCAGCGGCACCTGCAGGAGTTGGAACACAAGATTTCCCAGCGCACCCGCTATCTCCTGCTCGAGTACCGGCACCATCTGAAGGAACTCGCGACGCACGTCGGGTTCCGGCGCCTGGAAGATTTACTGCGGCGCAACCGCCAACTGACCGACGAGCTGACTTCGCGGCTTGGTATCGCCTTGCAAGGGCGGCTCGAACGGCTGCGGCATCGCTATACGATCGCCGGAACGCGCATCGCGTCGTTCGATCTTCGCATGCGGTTGCGCACGCTCGGTTTGCGGCTGGCGCAGCGCTCCACCGAACTCGGCGTGCGCATGGAGCGGTTTTTTGTGGGGAAAATTCAGCAGCTTGAGCGCTTGCATTTGCAACTCGAAGAGCGCAGCCCTTTGCGCGTGCTGCAGCGCGGTTACGCGATCTGCACGGACGCGAGCGGCAACGTGGTGAACGCCGCCGAACAGGTGGCGCTCGGCGCCGAGGTCAACGTACAACTCGCGCGCGGCCGCCTCGGCGTGGAAGTCAAACGCCGCGACATTCCGCAGCCCTGACTCTCCTCCATGGTTTTCTCTGTGAACTCTGTGTCCTCTGCGTTGGAAGCTTTTAATGTCTTAACGCAGAGAACACAGAGAGGGCCAAGGCCTGAGGAAAATCTGCCGCAAGGAATTACTCGTCCGACGTGCTGGCCACTTTCAGCACCGCAAGAAACGCTTCCTGGGGAATATCCACTCGCCCCACACGCTTCATGCGCTTCTTTCCTTCTTTTTGTTTCTCCAGCAATTTGCGTTTGCGTGAGATGTCCCCGCCGTAGCACTTGGCGATCACGTTCTTGCGGATAGCGGAGACGGTTTCGCGGGCGATTACGCGGCTGCCGATGGCGGCCTGGATGGGGACTTCAAACATCTGGCGCGGGATCAATTTTCGCAGTCGCTTGACCAGGTCTTGGCCCCGCTCGTAGGAAAACTCCCGATGGCATACCAGCGCCAGCGCGTCGACCGGTTCGCCGGCCACCAAAACGTCCATCTTCACCAGGTCGGCTTCCTTGTATCCCGCCAGGTGATAGTCCAGCGACGCGTAGCCGCGCGAGGCGCTTTTCAAGCGGTCGTAGAAATCGAGAACGATTTCGTTGAGCGGCAACTCGTAGGTCAGCATCACGCGCTGCGGCGAAAGATACTCGAAATTTTTCTGCACCCCGCGTTTTTCCTCGCACAGCTGCAGGATCGCGCCCACCGAATCCTCGGCGGTGATGATCATCGCGGTGATCACCGGCTCCTCGATCTTCGCCATTTCGTTGGGAGGTGGAAATTTCGTGGGGCTGTCGACTTCCATCACCTTTCCGGCCGTGGTCGTGATGCGGTAGCGCACGCTGGGCGCGGTGGTGATCAGGTTGATGCCGAATTCGCGCTCCAGGCGCTCCTGCGCGATTTCCATGTGAAGCAGGCCGAGGAATCCGCAGCGGAATCCGAACCCCAGGGCCACCGAATTTTCCGGCTCGTAGAAAAACGCGGCGTCGTTGAGCTGCAGTTTCCCCAGGGCGTCGCGCAAATTTTCGTAATCGCTGGCGAGCACGGGAAACAGCCCGGCGAACACCATGGGCTTGATGGCTTCAAACCCTGGCAGCGCGGGAGCGGGGCGCGCCGCGTCGATCACCGTGTCGCCCACGCGGGCGTCGGCGACACGTTTGATGTTGGCGACGATGAAGCCGACGTCGCCGGCCACCAATTCCTCGAGCACCACGGGCTTTGGCGTCAGCGCGCCCAGCGCTTCCACTTCGTAGACTTCGTCGTTGAAGCACAGGCGGATCTGCATGTGCTTGGTAATCCGCCCGTTCATCACGCGCACCAGCACCACGGCGCCGCGGAAGGGATCGAACCACGAATCGAAAATCAGCGCCTGCAGCGGCGCCTCGGCCGTGCCGGTCGGCGGAGGAACGCGCGCCACCACGGCTTCCAGCACGGATTCCACGCCTATGCCGCTTTTCGCGCTGATTAGTAAAGCGTCCGACGCGGGAATCGCCAGCACATTTTCGATTTGCTCTTTCACCTGGTCGGGCTGCGCGGCCGGCAAATCGATCTTGTTGATGACCGGAACAATGGTGAGATTGTGCGCTGCCGCGAGAAACGTGTTAGCGACGGTTTGCGCTTCGACGCCCTGGCTGGCGTCGACCACCAGCAGCGCGCCCTCGCACGCCGAGAGCGCCCGCGAAACTTCATACGAAAAATCCACGTGCCCCGGCGTGTCGATCAGGTTGAGCTGGTACTCGTTGCCGTCCTTCGCTTTGTAGTGAAGGCGAATGCTCTTGGCCTTGATCGTGATCCCGCGCTCGCGCTCCAGGTCCATCGAATCCAGGACCTGCGCGCTCATTTCGCGCTGGCTGAGCGCGCCGGTCAGCTCCAGCAGGCGGTCCGCGAGCGTGGACTTTCCGTGGTCGATGTGCGCGATGATGCAAAAATTTCGGACGAAACGTGGGTCCATCGGTCAGCTTGCCGGCGCGCCAACTCCCGCACCGGAATAGTCTCCTGTCGCATGAGGCACGCCTCGGCGCTATGTATCGCTCTCCGCGCGGCGACGTTTCCCAATCGCGTATGAACTATTCAGTGTGCCACAAGTGACGGCAGTCAGGAAGCGGGGCGCTGCGGGATCCCCGCCAAATCGAAGTTCTTACGCTCGGTCCGCGGAGGCGGTTGAACCCCGCACCCGGGAATTGCTGCATTGAGCAGCACGCCCCGATCGGTTTGGCACGCGAAGCCGCGAAAGGTTATAGTATTTTTTACCCCGGACGGGGCCCGTCGAAGTGTCCGTGGACGCAACTTCATTGAGGAAATTGACCGAGCCCGCATGAGCGTGGACATCGTCAAACTGCTGGATCGCGCCAAACGTTTCGTCGAGAAGAACCGCCTCGACGACGCGATCGAAGCCTATCAAGCCGTCCTCGCGTCCTTTCCGAATCATCTCGAATCGATCCAGTCGCTCGGCGATCTATACACTATGCAGAATCGCCCGGACCGCGCCGCTGTTTTCTACGGGATGCTCTTCGACCGGTTCACGGCCCCTCGCGAAGAGCCGAAGGCGCTGGCCCTGTATGCGCATTTCCTGAAGCCCCACCAGCAGCCGCCCGAGCGCGTCGCGCGCTACGCCTTGCTCCTGCAGAAACAAAACCGTCCCGAGGAGGCCATTGAGCAATACATGTCCGCCGCCCTGGCGTTTGAGCTGAGCGGCAAGGGCGACGACGCTCTGACCTGTTTTGTCCGCATGGCTCAGCTGGATCCCGAGAATCGCGACCGCCATATCGCCGTCGCCGAATTCGCCGAGCGCATGGGAAACGCCCCTGCAGCCGCTCGCGGTTACCTGCGCGCCGGGCAACTCACCACGGAAAACGCGGTGGAATCGCTCGATTTTTTTGCGCGCGCGCATCGCCTGATGCCCAATGACCGCAGCGCGGCGCTGCTCTACGCCCAGGCTCAGCTGCGCAACGGCGACTCGGCGGGAGCCGCAGCGCTCCTCGCTCCCCTTGTGGAGACCGAAAAAGACGCCACCTTCCTGGAACTGTACGCGGAAGCCCTGATGAAATCCGGCCAGCTGGACACCGCGCGCACCGTGCTCGAGCGCATGACCAATCAAGGAGCCGGCTCGGCGGAAAAATTCTTTGGCCTGGTGAACGAATACCTGCGCGGCAGCCAGGAAGAAAAAGCCGTGGAACTTCTGCGCGTCAGGCAAAAAACCATGTTGGCGGGCAGGCGCGAATCCGAATTTGCGTCGTCCGTGGATCAGATCGTGCAGGCTTATCCCCAGTCGATCCCCCTGGCCGAATTTCGCGCCGCGCTATACAGCGAACTGAACCGCGAAACGAAATATTTCGAGGCCCTGGTCGCCTTGTTCGATCTCTACCTGGCGAGCGACCGCATCCTGCAAGCCTGCGAATCGCTCGAAAGACTCGTCGAAATCGATCCTTACGATTCCCGCAACCAGGAGCGCATGAATCAGCTGCAGGGCCGCGCGGACGCCGCTTTCCTCTCCCGGTTGCGAACCCGGCTGTCCAACGCCGCGACTCATGCGCCGGCACCCTCCCCGCAGGATCATTCACACGCCGCCGCCGGCGAAGTTTCTCCGGCCATTCTGGAGGATGTGCGCACCGCGCAGTCGCTGGAGGATCTGCTGGTGCAGGCGGAAATTTTCGTGCAGTACTCGCTGCAGTCCAAGGCCATCGAACGCCTGCAAAAAATCATGGAGCTGTTCCCCGGCGAAGATGAGCGCAACGAGCGGCTGCAGGGGCTGTTCGAGGCGGCGCACTGGTGGCCGCAGGCGGGAGCAGCTCCATCTCGTGTCGAGCCGCGTCCGCAAGCCGTGTTGGACGAGCCCGCGCCTCGCCCCGCCGCCTATGCCCCCGAAACGCTGCGCGATCTCGCGAAAATTTCGGAGATCAATCAAAACGTTTTCCGCCAACCTTCGCCGCGCGCCATGCTTTCGGTTGCCGTCAATGAAGTGGGCAATTATCTTCACGCGACGCGCTGCCTGGCCGTGGTGGGCCAGCCGGGCCAGCCTCCGCAAATGGCTTCGGAGTTTTGCGCTTCCGGTGTCGAACCATCCTCGGGCGGCCACATCGTCCGCCTGATCGGGCAAATTGAGCGCGCCGTTCCCGACTCTCTGGGCGGCTTGCCTCTGGACGCGGCGGCCGCGCCGCTGCTCCAGGAAATGAATCTGGAAACGGTGCTGGGCGTGCAGCTCACCGACCCGGAAACCCAAACGCCCGCTGGGATGCTCATCGTGGGGTTTGCCGGGCCGCACACCTGGAAGCCGAACGAATCGTATTTCCTGCAATCCATCGGCGATCAGATGCTGCTCTGCGTGCATCACACGCGATTGCGGTCGCTGGTTCGCACGCTTGCCGTAGCCGACGAAAAAACCGGATTGCTCGCGCGCAGCTCGTACATCGATTGCCTGCTGCACGAATCGCAGCGCGCGCGGACTCAGGATGTGCCGCTGGCCCTGGCGCTGCTGCAAATCGACGGCGGTCCGGACCTGTTGCGCCAGCAAGGCGAGGCGCCCTTCGAGCGGTACATGGAGCAGCTCGGTAAGGCCGTGCAATCGATTGTCCGGCAAACCGATCTTGCCGTGAAATATACTTCCTGGGCGCTGGCAATTATCCTGCCGGATACGCCGCTTGCCGGCGCGCTTACGCTGGCGGAGAAATTACGAAAAGCGGCCGGCGGTCTGCGGCCGCCCTGGGAAGGGGCGCAATTGACCACCAGTGTCGCGGTAGCGGAAGCGGTTGCGCGGCACGAATTCGACAGCGAAGATATCGTCACCGATTTGATCAACCGGGCCGAGTCGGGCCTGGAAGAAGCGCGAAAGCGCGGCGGAAACGAAATTATTTCATTCGAGATGGCCAAGAACTGAGGCATGGGAATGGTTTTTGAAAACCTGCTCTACGAAAAGAGGGACGGAATCGGTTTCCTCACGTTCAACCGGCCGAAAGTGCTGAACGCGCTGAACCGCAAGACCATGCAGGATCTCAACGAAGCGTTGAACGCCGCGCGCGAAGATGACGCAGTGCGCGTGCTGATCCTGACCGGCGCGGGCGAAAAATCGTTTGTCGCGGGCGCGGACATTTCGGAACTTGCGGTGCAGACTCCCGCCGGAGGAAAGGAAACGGCGGCGTTCGGTCAGGGCGTTCTGCAGCACCTGGAATCGCTGGGAAAGCCGTCCATCGCGGCGATCAACGGCTTCGCGCTGGGCGGCGGCTGCGAAGTGGCGCTGGCCTGTTCCATCCGCTTGGCCAGCAATACCGCGCGGATCGGCCAGCCGGAGGTAAAACTCGGAATTATCACCGGATACGGCGGCTCGCAGCGCCTCGCGCGCCTGTGCGGCAAGGGAGTGGCGCTCGAATTGTGCCTGACGGGTGAAATGATTTCCGCGGAGGAAGCGCTTCGCATCGGCCTGGTGAACCACATCTACGAGCCGGCGGAACTGATGCCCGCCGCCGTGGAACTGGCCAAAAAAATTATCGCCAACCCGCCGCATTCGATCCTGTACACGATGGAGGCGATCCTGCGCGGATCGGAAATGCCGCTGGCCGAAGGCCAGTATCTGGAAACGGCGCTGTTTGGCTTGTGCGCTTCCACCGACGACATGCGGGAGGGAACGCGAGCGTTCCTGGAAAAGCGTCCGCCGCAATTTCGCGGCAAGTAGCTTGGACAATAGGAACTGAATATCAATTTCATGGCAAAAACTTACAAACCCAAAAATATCCGGGCGGCAACGTCCGCGGCGGGCCTGCGTTTTGCGCTGGTTGTCAGCCGTTTCAATAGCTTTATTACCGACCGCCTTCTGGCCGGGGCGCTGGACGCTCTGGAAGCGGCGGGCATTGCGGCGGAAAACGTGGAAGTCGTGCATGTGCCCGGTTCATTTGAGATCCCGCTCGCGGCCAAAAAATTGGCGCAGGGCGGCCGGGCCGACGCGATCGTCGCCATCGGCTGCATCCTGCGCGGGGAAACCGCGCACTTTGATTACGTGGCCAGCGAAGTGGCGCGCGGCGTGCAACTCGCGCAACTCGATACCGGCGTGCCTGTGATTTTTTGCGTCCTCACCTGCGACACGCTCGAGCAGGCCATCGATCGCGCCGGACTCAAGAGCGGCAACAAGGGTTACGACGCCGGAGTCGCCGCGATCGAGATGGCGAATTTATCGAAGCAACTCCGCCCGCCGTCGCCAGCCCGCGGCGGAAAACATGTTTCCAGCGGGAAGCGCCGCTAAATGTCACAACGAAGCAAATCCCGCGAGTACGCCCTACAGATGCTGTTCCAATGGGAAATGGGCAAGCAGGAACCCGCGCGCATCGAAGAGGGATTCTGGAAAAACGTTGCCTCCCAGAAATCCACGCGCGAGTTCGCCAACCAGCTGTTTGAAAATGCCGCGGCCCGCGCCGGGGAAATCGATCCGATCATTTCCACGCACGCAAAAAACTGGCGCATCGAGCGCATGCCGGCCATCGACCGCGCCATCCTTCGCCTCTCGCTCACGGAATTGCGCACCGCCGGCACGCCGTCGAAAGTGGTCATCAACGAAGCCCTCGAACTGGCCAAGAAATTTTCCTCCGAAGACGCCGCGGGCTTCATCAACGGCATTCTCGACGCGGCTGTGAAATCGTTCAGTGAAAAATCCGCCAGTTAGATAGGTCTGGGGTAAGGCCTTATTTCGTGTCATTCCGAGGGCCGGTTTTGCCCGAGGAATCTCTCTTTCTTTTGAATTTAAACCACGGAGAGATTCTTCGCGAAGTTTATCCCGGTTCCTTCCGGGACTCGGAATGACACGTGTCGGGAATTTTTCCGCACCCTGCTTAGCCGCTGCCACGTTAGTCGCACGCAGCGAGGTAAGGTTTATAGCCCCCGCACGATGGCGCAGGTTTCATCGAGGATCCGCCGCGTGGCCGCGGCGCTCGTCGTTTCCGAATACACGCGCAGCATCGGTTCGGTGCCCGATGCGCGCAGCATTACCCAGCCTGTTTCTCCCAGATACAGCTTGATCCCGTCGAGATCCTCGCGACGCGCCACGGGCCAATCAAGCAAGCGCTTCAGCTTTTCGCCGCTGAAATGGGCTATGGCGCGCTCCTTCTGCCCGGGTTTGAGTTCCAAATCGACGCGCCCGTAATGATGCTCACCGAACTCGGCGTGCAGCAGCGCGACCAACTCGCCCAGCGTCTTTCCGTGCCAGGCCATCACTTCCACCAGCAGCAGCGCCATCACCGTCGCATCGCGCTCCGGCAAATACAGTTTCGTGCCAATTCCGCCAGACTCCTCGCCGCCCAGCAGGACGTCGCGTTCCAGCATCAATTCGCAGATGTATTTGAAGCCGATAGGCGTCTCGAAAGTTTTCCGGCCGAATTTCGCGGCGATCTTGTCGAGCATCTTTGTGGACGAAAAGGTCTTTGCCACGTCGCCGGGAATCCCGCGCGTCCCGGCCAGGTGCCATAGCAAAATCGAGAAAATCTGGTGCGGCGTGATAAACGTGCCGTCGCGGTCCATGGCGCCGATGCGGTCGCCGTCGCCATCGGCGCTCAGCCCGGCATGGTACCCGCCGGAGACAACCGCGCGACGGAGCGCTTCCACGTGCGGCTCGATCGGCTCCGGGTTGACGCCGCCAAACAGCGGATCGCGCGTGCCGCGAATTTCATCGCACGCGACGCCGCGCCGCGTCATCAGTTCGCGCAGAAGGCCGCGCGCCGCCCCATGCATCGGGTCCACGACAAACCGGAATTTCGCCGCGCGGATCCGCTCCCAGTCGACCAACTTGTCGATCGTTTCCAGATACGGAGAAAGAATATCGAGCGATTGAATGTTTTCAGGCCGCGCGGGCAATGGAGGCACGCCGTTTGCCAGCACCGTGGTCAATTCCTTTTCCACTTGCGCGACGATCGAAGGCAGCGCCGAGCTTCCATAGCTGGCCTTGAATTTCACGCCGTTCCAGCGGTAGGGATTGTGGCTTGCGGTGATCATGATCCCGCCGCCCGCCCCGCGCTGCCGCACCAGGAGCGAAAGCGCCGGCGACGGGCAGGCTTTATCCGCGATCCACACCGGCATGCCGGTCATGGAAACCACTTCGGCGGCCGCGCGCGCAAAGCGCTCCGAACCGAAGCGCGTGTCGTACCCGACGATCACGCCCGCGTTCGGCTTTTCCGCGCGCACCACGTAGCGCGCAATTGCACAGGCAACCGTGCGCACATTCGCAAACGTGAAATCATCCGCAATGACGCCGCGCCACCCGTCCGTCCCAAATTTGATTGTGCTCACGGTTCAGAAGTATATGCGAAGCGGGGTTCAGTAGGACAGACTTCAGCCTGTCGGGCTTGACTTCTTTGTTCGCAAATCGAAAAGCGACAGGCTGAAGACTGTCCAACCTACAGCAGCCCCGACAATTTCTCCGCCTCCAGCCATTTCACGATCTTTCCCACATCTTGCGCCCGGTCCCGCGGGCAAAGCAGGAGCGCATCCTCGGTTTCCACGACGACCAGGTCGCGAACGCCGACGGCGGCGACGAATTTCTTCGGGCTCCATAAGAAATTTCCCTGCGCATCGAGCGCAACGTGGCGCCCGGCCGAAACGTTCTCTCCGGCTTTGCGCGCGAGCAACTCGTAGACAGCGGCCCAAGAGCCGATGTCGCTCCAGCCGACCTCCGCGGGCAAGACGAAAACGCTCGGCGCGGCCGCGCGGCTCGTGGCCGGCTCGAGGATGGCGTAGTCCACGGAAATATTTTCGAGCTGCGGATAAACGCGCGCGAGCGCGCGCGCGTAGCGCCGGGTTCCGATGTCGCTCGCCAGGCGCATCAGCGCGTCATGCGTCTTCGCCAGGAATTTTTCGAGGTTTCCCAAAAATGTCGAGAGGCGCCAGAAAAACATCCCCGCATTCCAGTAGTAGCGTCCCGAGGAAACATATCTCCGGGCCACCGCCTGCGCGGGTTTTTCCGTGAAGCGGCGCACCGAAAAGACAGGAACGCCCCTGGCATCGATTGCTTTTCCCCGGCCGCGCTCGATGTACCCGTAGCCCGTTTCAGGGCGCGACGGCGGAATCCCTAAAACGACGAGCGATCCTCGGGTATGGGCGACACGCAGCGCCGCGCGCACAATTGTGAGATAACGCGCAGGCTTCGCGATGTAATGATCGGCGGGAAGAACGGCCATGAGCGCGTCGTTTTCCCTGCCAAGCCCTGCATGCAATAAATGCGCGGCGGCAAGGCCGATCGCGGCGGCGGTATTGCGGCCGACCGGTTCGGCAAGAATGTGCGATGCGGGAACGTGCGGCAATTGTTTGCGCACCGCGGCGGCCTGTTCGGTGTTGGTGACTACCCACTGTCGCGACGCGGGAAACAAGGGAGCGAGGCGCGCGGCGGTCTGCTCGAGCATGGTGTCGCTGCCCACGATGTTGAGAAGCTGTTTGGGAGTGCGCGTGCGGCTGCGCGGCCAGAAACGCGTGCCGCGGCCTCCGGCAAGTATGATGGCGTGCGCCAATAAATCGCGGCTCATGGATGCACCACGCGCGACCACGCCGCTTCCTCGACGCGCTCTTCGTTCAGCCGCTGCACGATGCCGGTCAGGTCCGGCACGTACGTCCGCAGCAGAGTGGAGCCGGTTTCCGGCGCCAGGTGATACGCGCCAAGAGCCGCTGGAACCAGCCAAACCTGCGCGGGGGAATAGCGCTCAGCCCCGCCTTCAAACTCAATCTTTCCCTGGCCTTCGAGAAAAATCAGCACATCAAAATTTTCCGGAGAAGTCACCGCGGCAATGCGCTCGCTGAATTCCCAGCGTTCGGTCGCAAAGTGGCGGCACGCGGCATAAAACGTTTCGGTGGCCGCGCCGTGCTCGATTCGCACAGGATCGCAAAGCCCGCCGCTCTGCTCGCCGAACTGCATCACGTTCAGCGCCTGGCGGACATGCAGATCGCGCGGCTTGCCGTCGGCGCCCACGCGGTTGTAATCGAACACGCGATAGGTGACGTCCGAATGCTGCTGAATTTCGCACAGCGTGACGCCAGGGCAGATGGTGTGCGCAGTTCCCGCCGGCACGAATACGGCGTCGCCCACGCGAACCGGCACGCGCGCCAGGCAATTTTCCGCCGTTCCCTCGGCGATGGCCCGCTGAAACGATTCCCGCGTGACGCCGGGCCGCAGCCCAACGCGCAGTTCCGCTCCCTCGCGCGCGCTCACCACGTACCACATTTCCGTTTTTCCCATGCCGCCCGCGGCAGGTTCGTGTTTCTCCGCGTACGCATCGTCCGGATGCACCTGCACGGAAAGTTTTTCTTCGGGGAAAATAAATTTCACAAGCAAAGGAATGCGGGAAAGATTGCGCAGGCGCGTGCCGGTCCATTCCACGGGGAGAGTTGGCCAAACCTCGCCGAGCGTACGCCCCGCGAATTCGCCGGTGGCAAAGGCGCACGCGTCGCCTGTCAGCCAGGCTTCTCCGATGGCTTCGGCCTCGTGGCCGCGATCCGGAAATAAAGGGGAAAGGTCCCGCGCGCCCCAGATGCGGGGAACGAAAACGGCAGCGAGCCGCGCGGGCGCGCTCGCCGGTCGGCCTGCGCCGGAATTCACCTGGCCGCTTCCGCCATGGCAAAGAATTTTTCCAGACGCCGCAAGCCTTCCTCGATGCGGTCGATGGACGTGGCGTAGGAGAGCCGCATGTAGCCGGGAGTGCCAAAGGCGTCGCCGGGTACCACGACCAGATGCTGCTTTTCGAGCAACACTTTTGCCAGCGCGGTCGCGTCGGCAATGCCGTTGCCCAGATGCGCGGAAATATTCGGGTACGCGTAGAACGCGCCGCCCGGTTCCACGCAGGTGACTCCGGGAATGGCGCGAAGCCCGGAGACGATGCGGTCGCGGCGCCGCGAATATTCGGCCAGCATTGCGGTGACCGTGTCCATCGGACCGGTGAGCGCTTCGAGCGCGGCATACTGCGCGATCGACGTGGGGTTCGACGTGGACTGGCTCTGCAATTTCGTCATCGCGGAGATCAACTCCTGCGGCGCAAGCAAATAGCCGATGCGCCACCCGGTCATCGCGAATGTTTTCGACAGCGAACCGGCGACCAGGATGTTCGGCTTCGACTCCGCCACGCTCGCCAGCGAGTACGGCTTGTTGTCGCCATATACGAAGTGCGAGTAGCACTCGTCGGTCAGCAGCCAGATATTTTTCGCGCGGCACACTTCGTAAATTTTCACGAACTCATCTGCCGGAACGACCGCGCCGCTCGGATTGCTCGGCGAATTGACGATCAGCAGTTTTGTCTTCGGCGTGATCGCGCGCGAGACCTGCTCGGCGCGCAGGCGGAAGCCGTCCGACGCATCGGTCATCACGGGCACGGGCGTCGCACCGGTGTACTGCACCATGTCCGGATAGCTCACCCAGAACGGCGCGGGGATCAGGACTTCGTCGCCCGCTTCCAGCAGGCAGCAGAACGCGTTAAAAATGGCGTGCTTGCCGCCCACCGTCACGATGCATTCGGGCACGGTGTAGGACGATCCGAATTGCGCCGCGTGCCACTTGCAGATCGCTTCGCGCAGCGGGCCGATGCCCGGGGTGGGCGTGTATTTCGTGAGGCCCTGCTCCAAGGCGCGCACGGCGGCCTGCCGGATGTGTTCCGGCGTCGGAAAATCCGGTTCGCCCGGACCGAAGTCGGCCAGGTCAGCCCCCTGCGCCCGGAGTTTTTCCGCAGCGGCCAGCACGGCAGCAGTCGGAGAGATGGCAATGCGGTTCACACGCGCGGCTAATTTCACGGTCTGACGCTCCTTTGGGTTCAAATCCCGGTCGAACAACGATCTCATTCAGCTTTTTTCCCACCATTTCGGGTGGCATCCTTGCATCACCCAAGTGCCCGTCCGCCGCGGCGGACGGGCGCACCATATGCACTATTCAATCGTTCATTCGCGCTAATGAACTTTGGCGCGCAGCCGCTCTTCCACCGCCGGCGGCACCAGTCCCTTGATCGGCCCGCCCAGCTGCGCAATCTCGCGAACCAGCCGCGAACTCAGATAACTGTAAGACAACGCCGGCATCATGAACACCGTCTCCAACCCCGGATGTAACTTGCGGTTCATCAAGGCCATCTGCAATTCGTATTCGTAATCGGAAACCGCGCGAATGCCGCGCAAGATTACGTTGGCCTCGCGCAAGCGCGCGTATTCCACCAGCAGCCCGCTGAACACTTCCACTTCCACGTTGGGCCAGGGCTGCACCACTTCGCGCAGCATTTCCACGCGCTCGTCCAGAGAGAATAGCGGCTCCTTCTCGAAATTCCGCAGCAGGCCAACGATCAACCGGTCAAAAATCTTGGCACCGCGCTCGATCAAATCGAGGTGGCCGTTCGTCACCGGATCGAACGATCCGGGATAAATTGCCAGAACCTTTTTCATGGTTTCGCCTGCCCGACCCGGGATTCGCGCGAGTTCCACCCGCCGTTGCCGGCGCACCCGCGACAACGAACCCGTAAGAACATTGTAGCGAAAATTGCCGCCGATTACGCAAGGGAATTAACAGCCGCCCGCCTGAAGCAGGAAGCCATTTTGGCTGCCCGGAGCGCCGGTGAAAATTCTCTGGCGGTTACCTTCGACACGCCGGATGCCCATGCTCGCAGGCTGCGGAAATCACCAAATATTTTCGATTTCTTCCGTAGGATAGACTCTTTGTGACGTGAATCACGGCCGCAGGTGATTCGTGTCACCGCAGATCGCGAACCGGAGCTATAGCATCACACCGTTCGCTGGCGAATGTCCTTATCAGTCCAAGCGATCTTTCGCTATTCGGTGACAGGCGGGGGCGGATGCCAAAATCCAAGACGGCGAACTAACCCAACCGACCCCCCGCCTGTCCACCGCCAGTAACCCCTTCTGGCGGAGCCAATATTCCAGCAGCATGTTTCGCACAAAAAACCTCAGGCGCGGTGCGTCCGAACGTGGATGTGTTTCCATTGCCCGGGAAGTGGTCTTGAATCGAAGCAGGCCGTTGCCACGGAATACGGATCACCGGGCGGAGCGCCCGGGGGGCTCATCCCAAACGCTTTTGCAACTGCTCGCGGTAGCGGGCCGGGTCCACTGGCTGCTGCGCGACGCCGCTCTCGGCAGCTGCCTGCGCCACCGCAGGGGCCACCCACTGGAGCACGCGCATGTCAAACGGCTTTGGGATGATGTACTCGGCGCCGAAGGCGAGGTGTTTCACGCCGTACACTTCGCAGACGTAATCCGGCACAGGCTCTTTCGCCAGCGCCGCCAGCGCGCGCGTGGCGGCCAGTTTCATGGGCTCGTTGATGGCCGTTGCGTGGCTGTCCAGGGCTCCGCGGAAAATCGATGGAAAGCCCAGAATGTTGTTCACCTGATTGGGATCGTCCGACCGGCCGCTGGCCATAAGAATGTCGCTGCGCGCCGCCAGGCCTTCCGCGTGCGCAAGCTCGGGATCGGGATTGGCCAATGCGAATACAATCGGGCGCGCCGCCATGGATTTCAGCATCTGCTGCGTAAAGGCGCCCTGGACCGAGACTCCCACCAGCACGTCCGCATCTTTCACCGCATCGGCCAGGGTGCGCGCGGAGGTTTCCTGCGCGAAGCGGGCTTTGTACGGGTTCATTCCTTCGGTGCGTCCCTTGTAAACCGCTCCCTTGGTGTCGCACAGAAACGTGTTCTCTCTTCGCGCCCCCAACAGAACGAAATGCTCCGCGCAGGCAATGCCCGCAGCGCCCGCCCCGTTGACGACGATTTTGGCCTTGCGGATGTCCTTGCCCGCAATTTCCAGCGCGTTGAGCAACGCCGCGCCGCAGATGATGGCCGTGCCGTGCTGGTCGTCGTGGAAGACCGGGATGCGCATCGTCTTCTTCAGTGTTTCTTCGATGTAGAAGCACTCCGGCGCCTTGATATCTTCCAGGTTGATGCCGCCGAAGCCGGGTTCGATTAACTGGCATACATTGATCACGTCGTCTGGATTCCGGCTGCCGATTTCGATGTCGAATACGTCGACATCCGCGAACCGCTTGAACAGTACGCCCTTTCCTTCCATCACAGGCTTCGCGGCGCCCGCTCCGATATCTCCCAGGCCCAGCACAGCGGTGCCGTTGGTGACCACGGCCACCAGATTTCCCCGCGCGGTATATCGGAAAGCGTCGAGCGGATCCTTTTCAATCCGCAAGCAAGGCTCGGCCACTCCCGGCGTGTAGGCCAGGCTCAGGTCGCGCTGGCTGGCGCACGCCTTCGTGGGCTTCACTTCGATCTTTCCGGGCCGCCCTTTCGAGTGATAGTCCAGTGCTTCCTGCTTTGAAATGGGTTTCAAGCATTCTCCAGTGATTGCCCGAATTTATTTCTCACATCGGCGATCTTCAACGGCAACTTTAACTTGTCGCGGGGCCGCGAGCAAACTGCCTGCCGGAAAAAATCGGCCCGGAACCCGCCCCATGGCCGCAAAACCACCGCCCCTCGAAATTCAGGAAATTTGGGTTTATGCTGGGATACAATCGCAACCGCTGAAGGGAGGCTGAATCCATGAAGACTCCACATCTGGTCTGGATCGTCGCCTTATTTCTATGCGCACCGATGGTTCCTATTGTGCAGGCCGCTCCGCCGCAGGCCCGCGTGGCCAAGGCTTCTGAGAGCGCGCCGTCCTTCGCGTTCGAGTCGCTGGACAAATGGAAAGCGGCCGTCCTTTCCGGCGATAAAGCGGCGCTCACGAATTTCTACTCGACCGCTCCCGCGGCTTCCGCGAAGACGCCTCAAGGCGAAACACAGGATCCCGCCGAGGAGCCCGCGTTCTGGTCCTCGCTGCACTCTCAGGGACTCGACCGTCTCGACGTCAAAGTGCTCGAAGTGAAGACGCCGCAGCCCGGCACGATGTCGCTGGTCCTGAGATTTGAGGCAGGCGTCAAAAACAGCGACGGAGAAAAAACTGCCGTCCTTTCCGCGGCGCAAATTTGGATGCAAAAGCTCGGGGAGTGGAAAATTGTCAGGACGCAACGCGGCGATCTTGGCGCCAAGCCGGTCCGGCGCCTGCCGGAACCTGCAAAACCCAATACCGCGCTGTATGCCGATCCGGCCGAGGGCCCGATCGAGATCGCGGCCGCGCTGGCTGCCGCCACCAAGGATCATAAGCGAGTCCTGCTCGTCTTCGGCGGCAATTGGTGCTACGACTGTCACGTCCTGGACACGACGTTCCACTCCAAGGAATTCGCGCCCTTGGTCAACGCCAACTTCCACGTCGTGCACGTCAACATCGGAAATTACGACGTCAATCTTGACCTCGCCAAGAAGTACGAGATTCCCCTGGAAAAAGGCGTTCCCAGTCTCGCGATTCTTGATCCGAACGGCACGCTGCTCGTCAGCCAGAAAAAAGGGGAGTTTGAGTCCACCGTGCGAATCGGCCCCGAGGACGTTCTCGACTTCCTGAATAAATGGAAGCCCGACCACGGCAGCTGACGTCAATTCTATGAATCAAGCGCCAGGTTAGGGTCGCAGTGCGACTTCGGGACAAGAGGGACATGCGCTGCGGCCCACCGGTCACGGGTCACTGGTCGCCATTTGCTCCGCCAAAATCCCCATTCGGCCCCTCTTTTGCACATTTCATTGCATCAGGTTTGACTAAGCCGACCAAACTGGTCGTAATGTAAGAGATTGATGTCAGAGAGGTTGAACGAACTTCCCTCGCTTGACATTCGCCTGGCGGCAGGTTTATTATTCATGTGCGACTGGATTGGTCGCATATCCAAATGTTGAAGCTTTCCAAGAAAGCGGATTACGCCCTGATCGCCGTTCGGCATCTGGCGACGCATGGCGCGGAGCGCTCGCAAAGCGCATCGGATATAGCAGAGGCGTACGGCATTTCCGCTACGCTTCTGGCGAAGGTGCTGCAGCGGCTGGCCAAACACGGTCTGGTCACGGCGCGCCACGGATCGAGCGGTGGCTATCAGTTGGCCCGCAATCCGAAGGATATTTCGGCGCTGGAAGTGATCAGCGCCGTCGATGGACCGCTGGTGATCACGTCTTGCGTCACCAGCCACGGGAATTGCGGACAGAGTTCCACGTGCACGGTCCGCGAACCGCTGCGGCGGGTGAACGAAAGCATCGCCCAAGTATTGCGCGCGGTCACGATTTCGCAAATGACCGAGGATTCGCCCGACGCCGAACTGGTCGGGCTGTCGACATAAATTTTTGCCGGGCGCGGTCCGCCATAGTGGACCGCCGGCGATGATTTCAAAAAATTCAGGGGATTACAGAAACCGAGGGAGAAGCCAGAATGGCGATTAAACTGCCGATTTACATGGATTATCACGCCACCACTCCGGTGGACCAGCGCGTGGTCGATACGATGCTGCCGTACTTTCACGAAAAGTTCGGCAATGCCGCCAGCCGCAATCATTCCTTTGGCTGGACGGCCGAGGAAGCGGTGGAAACCGCGCGGGCGCAGATTGCCAGCCTGATCAACGCGTCGCCCAAGGAAATCATCTTCACCAGCGGCGCCACCGAATCGAACAACCTGGCCATCAAGGGCGCCGCGGAAATGTATCGCGAGAAGGGCAATCACATCATCACGCAAGTGATCGAGCACAAGGCGGTGCTCGATACCTGTAAGCGCCTCGAAAAATACGGCTACGAAGTGACCTATCTGCCCGTGGCCAAGGACGGCCGCATCGATCTCGACGACCTGCGCAAGGCCATCACCAACAAGACCATCCTAATTTCCATCATGTACGCCAACAACGAAATCGGCGTGCTCCAGCCCATCCAGGAAATCGGCAAAATCGCTAAGGAACACGGCGTTCTGTTCCACAGCGACGCCGTGCAGGCGATCGGAAAAGTCCCCGTCGACGTGCAAAAAGACAATCTCGACATGATTTCCCTGACCGCGCACAAGCTTTACGGCCCGAAGGGCTGCGGCGCTCTCTACGTGCGCCGGCGCAACCCCCGCGTGCAGCTTTCCGCGCAGATCGACGGCGGCGGACACGAGCGCGGCATGCGTTCGGGCACGCTCAACGTTCCCGGCATCGTCGGCTTCGGCAAGGCCGCCGAGCTTTGCCAGAACGAAATGGCCGCGGAAAGTGTCCGCTTAAGCGGCTTGCGCGACCATCTGAAGGACACCATCTTCTCCAAGCTCGACGAGGTCTATATCAACGGTTCGATGACGCATCGCCTACCGCACAACATCAACATCAGCTTCGCGTTCGTCGAAGGCGAATCGCTGCTCATGGGCATCAACGACGTCGCCGTATCCAGCGGCTCGGCCTGTACCTCGGCAACGCTCGAGCCCAGCTACGTGCTCAAGGCGCTGGGCGTGGGAGAAGACCTGGCGCACACCTCGATCCGCTTCGGCCTGGGCAGGTTCAATACACTGGAGGAAGTAGATTACGTCACCAGTCGCGTGATTGAAGTCGTGCAGCGGCTGCGCGAATTGTCGCCGCTGTATGAAATGGCCAAGGAAGGCATCGACCTGAGCAAGCTGAACTGGAAAACTGCGGCAGAGCACTAAAAAGTTTGTAAAGAATATTATCCGTAACCATTGGAGGGAGAAACAAAATGGCGTATTCCGATAAGGTAGTCGATCACTACGAGCATCCGCGAAACGTCGGCAGCTTGCCGAAGGACGATCCGAATGTGGGCACCGGCCTGGTGGGCGCGCCCGAATGCGGCGACGTCATGCGGCTGCAGATGAAGATCAATCCCGAAACGCAAGTCATCGAAGAGGCCAAATTCAAGACCTTCGGCTGCGGCTCGGCGATTGCCAGTTCTTCGCTCGCCACCGAATGGGTCAAGGGCAAGACGGTTGCCGAGGCGCTGGCCATCTCGAACACGGACATCGTCCGCGAGCTGAGCCTGCCTCCGGTGAAGATCCATTGCTCGGTGCTGGCCGAAGACGCCATCAAGGCGGCCATCGAGGACTGGAAAAAGAAGAAGGAAGTTTCCGCGCCCGCCGCCAACGCGACAGCCGGGAACTAGCCGGGCAATTCCGGCGGGGAATTAAATTTCAGGCTGCGCTGAATCGCGGGATGAATTCGGCGCAAGAGGTATTTGAGGCACGACCATGATTCACGTAACGGAAAAAGCGGCAGGTAAAATTCAGGAGCTACTCGCCAAGGAAGGCGTCCCGGCTCAGACCGGCGGCCTGCGTGTGGGCGTGCAGGGTGGCGGCTGCTCGGGGCTCACCTATGCGATGCGCCTGGAAACCCAGGCGCGCGACCGCGACAAAGTGGTCGAGGAAAACGGCGCGAGGATTTTCGTCGATCCGAAGAGCTACCTCTACTTGAACGAGACCACACTCGACTATCAGGAAGACCTGATGCGCCGCGGCTTCGTTTTTCAGAATCCGCAGGCGTCGCGCAGTTGCGGTTGCGGCACTTCGTTCACGGCGTAGGATCTTTGCCCGGAATTTTATTGTGAAAGATCGGCTTCTCTCTCAGGGGTAATCGAAAGCGCTTCCTCTTGTTCATCGGCGGAGCGAAACGCGTGGTTGGCCGGGATGGGAGTCCGCCAGCCACTTTTTTTTGCCCGGCCTTGGTGGCACAGACTTTAACCTGTGCGAATTCGCGCTCAGAGGAAATCAAAACCGCACAGGCTGAAGCCTGTGCCACCGGGGGCCGCGAGTTGAATTTTCATTTATGAGCGCACCAACCACTACCGCCGCGACCTCCGCCACCTGCGCGAATTGTTCCGCAGCAACCGGCGGAGCGCACTTTTGCCCGGCGTGCGGGAAAATTCAGCCGCTGCCGCGCGGCGCCGATCATTTTGCATTCTTTGGCCTGCCGCAAAAGCTCACGCTCGATCTGGACCAGTTGGAGCAGAAGTTTCACTCGCTCTCCTGGAAGCTGCATCCCGATCATTTCGCGCGCGCTTCCGAGTACGAACGGCAGCTCTCGCTCGATCGTTCGTCGCAATTGAACGACGCGTACCGGACGCTGCGCGATCCGGTCGCGCGCGTCGAATATCTGCTGGGGCTTGCTGGCATGCGCAAGGAAGGCCAGAAGAAGCAGCAGGCGCCGCCCGAATTGCTCGAGGAAGTTTTCGAGCTGAACGAATCGCTCGACGAACTGCGCGAGGCCCGCGCCTCCGGCGGAACCTCCGCCACGATGGCCGGCCTGAGGGCGAAACTCGGAGCCGCTCAGCGCAAATTTGAAGCGTCGCTCGCCGCCGTCGACCTGGAACTCGCGCGCGTCTCCACCGAATGGGACGCCGCCGTCGATTCCGGCGCGGACGACGCCACGAAGAAAAAATTGATGGAGAAAATGAACGAAGTACTGAATCGCCGTTCGTACATCCGCAACCTGGTGAACGGCGTGAGGCAGGAATTGGCAGGGGCGTGATTTGTAATTCGTAATTCGTGAAGTTTCGCCACCGCGTTCTGGATGGTTTTCACGAATCACAAATCACGAATCACAAACTACATTTCTACGGGGGCACTACCTAGCACATGTCACGCACCGTCGGCATCGATCTCGGCACCACCTACAGCCTGATTGCCTATCAGGACAAGCGCGAAGGCCGCCCGAAGTGCATTCCGGGCCCGTACGGCACTCCGCTTTGCCCGTCGGTGGTGAGCGTGGACGCGGATGGCTCGATCGTTGTGGGCGAGCCCGCGCGGCGGCGCCTGCTGACGCAGTCCGAGCGCACCATTTATTCTGTAAAACGCCTGATGGGTCGCGGCCCCGCCGACGTGCAGGACGAACTCAAGATTTTTCCTTTCCGCATCGATCCGGCCAGCAAGAATGTAATTCGCGTGCGCCTGGGCGATCGCGTGTTCACCCCGCCGGAAATTTCCGCGTTCATCCTGCGCGAGTTGAAGAGCTGGGCCGATGAATATTTTCAGGACGTGGTGGACCGCGCCGTGATTACCGTGCCCGCATACTTCAACGATGCGCAGCGCCAGGCCACGCGCGACGCCGGGCGACTCGCGGGCCTCGAAGTTCTGCGCCTGGTAAACGAACCGACAGCAGCGGCCCTCGCCTACGGCCTGCACGAACAGAAGCGCGGCCGCGTGGCCGTCTACGATTTCGGCGGCGGCACGTTTGACATTTCCATTCTCAAATTGATTTCCACCACCGATGGCGACATCTATCAAGTGCTTTCGACCAACGGAGACACGCATCTGGGCGGCGACGACATCGACAACGCTCTGCAGTCCCTGGCGCGCGAGGAAATTCGCAAGCAGGGCGTGGACCTGGCCGGGCATCCGGATACAATTCAGGAATTGCGCAAGGCCCTGATCTCGGCCAAGCACGAACTTTCCGATGCCGGTAAAACAACGGTGAAATTTCCGTTGCCCGACGGCGGTATTTATTTCCGGGAGATCACGCGCGCCGAGTACGACCGCATCATTCGCCCCATCGTCGATCGCACCATGGCGCCGGTGCGCCAGGCGCTCGTCGATGCCAAGCTCACGCCCGCCGAGGTTGAAGAAGTGGTGCTCGTCGGCGGTTCCACTCGCATACCCCTGGTGCGCAGCACGGTCGAGGAATTTTTCGGTCGCCGCCCGCACGCCGAACTCAATCCCGACGAAGTCGTGGCGCTGGGCGCGGCCGTGCAGGCTGACATCTTGGAAGGCGGCGTGAACGACATGTTGCTGCTCGACGTTACGCCCTTGTCGCTGGGAATCGAAACCATGGGCGGCGTGGTCGCGAAAATTATTCCGCGCAATTCGACGATTCCCGCCAGCGCCCAGGAAATGTTCACTACCGGAGTCGAGAACCAGACCGGGATCGACATTCACGTGCTGCAGGGCGAGCGCGAACTGGCGAAGGATTGCCGCTCGCTGGCGCGCTTCCAGTTGAAAGTTCCTCCGGGCCCGGCGGGCCTGGCGCGCATCGAGGTGAAATTCCTAATCGACGCCAGCGGCATTTTACAGGTCGCCGCGCGCGATCTGCGCACCGGCGAGGAACACACCATCGAAGTCCAGCCGAGCTACGGCCTGGACGATGCCCAAGTCGAACGCATGCTCGAGGAGTCCATCGAATTCGCCGAGCAGGATTTTTCCCAGCGCCAGTTGATCGAGGCGCGCAACGAAGCCGAAACCGTGCTTCAGGCCACTGAAAAAGCCCTGGCGCGCGAACAAGTGGAAGCGCCCGGAGAAACTTCGGGCGAGGAGCGCCGCGCGCTGGACGCCGCCGTGACTTCGCTGCGTGAAGCCATTGCCGGTACCGATTACAAACGCATCCGAGCCTTCGTCGACGTCCTGAACCAGGCCACCACGCCGCTCGCCGAGCGCATGATGAACCGCGCCCTGGGCGCCGCCCTCGAAGGCAAAAATTTAGGCGAGGTCTAGTGGCACAGGCTTCAGCCTGTGCGCTTTTAGTACCTGCAAATCTTTAAGAGCACAGGCTGAAGCCTGTGCCACCGAGAGCCGGTGTGTTCAGAAGGAGACGACCATGGGCGGCAGCAATCCGTATATCGAGCAAGTCAAGTACTCGCCCGCGACGAAAAAATTTAAGGTGACGTTTGTCCGCGAGGGCAAGACGTTCGAGGTCGACCCCGAAAAAGTTCCCTACGCGCGCGAGGGTCTGCCCGGAAGCATCCTGGATATCGCCACGGGTTTTCACATGGGCCTGGACCACGCCTGCGGCGGCGTCTGCGCCTGCTCCACGTGCCACGTGATTGTCCACGAGGGGCTCGAGTCCTGCAACGAACCCACCGACGCCGAGCTCGATCAGCTCGACGAGGCCCCGGGACTCACGGCCAAATCGCGCCTCGGCTGCCAGTGCGTGCCCAACGGCACTCGAGACATTGTCGTGGAGATTCCCGAGTGGAACAAGAATTTCGCTAAGGAAGCCGAGCACTAAAGGAAGCAGACTCCTGGTTGAGGCGACAACCCAACCGTTCGTCATTCCGAAGGCCTGTTCTTGGCTCGAGGAATCCCTCCGCGGTTTCTTAGGCAGGTAAGAGACCCGGCCCGCTTCGCCGATCACGAAGGCCTCGAAAAAAATTGTGAACCATTAAGGAGAAACCCGAAATGCCGGCCACATTCGACTGGGACGATACCGAAGAAATCGGAATCCAACTCGCGGAAAAACATCCCGATACCGATCCGCTGACGGTTCGCTTCACCGACCTGCACAAATGGATCACCAGCCTGGAAGGTTTCACCGGAGATCCAAAGCAATCGAACGAAGGCAAGCTCGAAGCGATCCAAATGGCTTGGCTGGAGGAGCATAACGACAGAAAGTCGTGACCGGTGATTGGTGGCTAGTGGCCGGAGATTCGCGAACACCGGTGCCAGGTATCGAGCAGTTCGCTCCTAACTCTCGACTGTCGACTCTCAACTATCCTCCCCCCGGCTTGTCAATTCCCCGGGTTTCCTCTACTCTAGTCGTTCCACATATTTCTCCTCTGTGGCGCTATGGTGCAACGGTTAGCACGTGGCCCTTTCAAGGCCAAAATGCGGGTTCGATTCCCGCTAGCGCTACCACTTCTTTCTCTTCGCAGGCGGCTTGATCTTTACTGGTGCGCCTTATTTGGTTGCGCTTTCCTTTCCGCAGTCCCCGGTTTCGCGGAATCTGAGCCTGGCTGGGCCAGGTTTCCGAGCACGCATGGTGCAGGAACCGCGCCCTCCGATTAGCCCAAAGTCACCGGAATCTTCGTGTCCGATTGTGGTAACTGTTTTCATAAGAATCACGTCTCGGGGCGACAAGTGGATGCCCCCGGAGCCGGATGGCAAAGCCGCAAATAACTCTATTGCCTGCATGATCTTACCCGGTCTTTTGCTGCGAAACTTACCACAACAATTCCTGGCTGTGGCAGCGCGATTGCTAGGGTATCAGCGTCATCGAGTGAATAAGCGGCGCTAGCCTATCTTGCCGCTCCCGTGGAGCGCATCCGATCTCGCCGAATTTGGCGACGGCCCGGCCTGACGGCGATTCCGAGAAGCGATACCCTGGAAAGGGAGGCATGGAATGAGTCGGGCTTTAGGGACAATCCGTTGAGCATGAACTTCCTGAAATATCTGCCGGGGCGCGTGATCTGGCGGATGCCGTTCCCGTTCACTCTCGCGAACGCAATCAACCCCAGCTATACCCTGAGGTGCGTGCTTTATCACGACATTTCTGATACGACTTCGACCTACACGAACGGTCTGGGCGTTACCGTCAGCAGGAAATCGTTCGAGGATGACATCCGGTTTCTCGCAAAACACTACACTCCGGTCACGCTCGATGAGGCCCTGAATCCCCCGAAAAATCCCACAAAGAATTACCGGCCGGTCTTGCTGACCTTCGACGACGCCTACGCCTCGGTGGCGACCGATGCGGCTCCTCTTTGCCAGAAATACGGAATTCCCGCTGTGTTTTTCGTGAGCGCGCGATTCATCGGCAATCAGGACGTGGCCCTCGATAACCTCATCTGCCACGTCGCGAACACGCGTGGAATGGAAGCGATCAATAAGGCCGCCTCGGATGCCCTAAAATCTCCCGTGAAATTGAACGATGTCTCCGAGGCTTGCGGGGATTTTCTCCCGCAGGCATGGGGCGAACAGCGCGAAATGTTCCGGCAGGCTCTTGCGGACGCGACCGGACATACCCTGAAGGAATTGGCCGGGGAAGCCGGCCTGTACATCAGTTCCCACCAACTGCGTTCGCTTGCCTCTTTCAATTTTGAGATCGGTAACCACACTTATTCGCACGTGTACGGACGAAATCTGGCGGGCAACGATTTCGCCGAGGAGATCGGCCGCAATAAATCCATCCTGGAATCGATCTCCGGAAAAACAATTCGCACTTTCAGCGCTCCCTACGGCTCCGCGATTGATCTGCCCGGACGCCTGGTGGAATACTTGCGCCAGTTAAATCACGAATCCGCATTCCTGGTGGAAAGCTCGATCAACAATCCGCACACGGATCCATTCCGGCTGCTGCGCGTCAGCGTGCAAGTGTCGAACAACGCGGATTTATTTTCGGAACTGGAAATCATGCCGCGCCTGCGGTCGATTCGGGATGCGCTGTTTCGCAAGCCGGGCAATGTTGCTCCCGCGGCGAGCCAGGCAAGAGTCGCCGCGGACTAGCCGGATGCGGTGGGCTGCCTTCGCGCGGGTGCAGTCGTGGAGAATTCGATGGACAAGGACAGGCTGAACAAACCGAGAATCGTGCTGATCACCGGCGACGATCTGGAGCATCGTTATGTCGCCAATACGCTTTCTGCCGCGCTGAATCTCGCTGGGATCGTGGTCGATCACGGGAAGCCGCAGGGCAAACTCGAGCGTGGCCGCAAGCTCTGGCGCCGGTACACTTTGGGCCAGATGTTCAGCCGCGCCATTCTGCTGGTCTTGAGGACAGTGTGGCGGGATAATTCGCGGCGCACGGAAGACGTGTTGAGGGTGCTTGGGCCCGCCAACTGTTCGGAGTTCTCGCGTGACGATCTGGTGTCTCACGTGAACGGAATCAATACCCCGGAAGGCGTCGGCGTCGTGACTTCGCTTCAGCCGGACATCCTTTTGATTTTTGGCACCGGGATTGTTGGGAAGAAAGTTCTCTCTCTTCCAAGCCGCATCGCCCTGAATATGCACACCGGAATTTCGCCCATCTATCGCGGATGCGACTGCACCTTTTGGCCGGTTCATAACGCGGAGCTCCACATGCTGGGCGCAACGGTGCACGAATGCACCGCCCTGGTCGATGGGGGAAAGATTTTTTCGACGGCGCGCGCTTCGGTGGAAGCCGGGGACTCGCTGTTTTCCATATTTGCCAGGTGCGTCAAGGCCGGCGCAAATCTTTACGCCCAAACTGTGCAGCAATTTATCGGCTCCAACCCCGAAGGGTCGGTGCAGGATCTCAGCCTTGGAAGAGAATACAAGGCATTCGAAAGGGCTTTGCGCGCGGAATGGTCCACTCGCCGGAAAGTAAAATCCGGACTGATCCGCCGTTACCTCCAGTCTTCGGTCAAATCCCAACCCTGCGTCCAATAGCTTTTCGACGAGCGCCCAACAGCGCTAGTCCCACGCCAATGCCCCGATCTGCCCTGCATTTGCGTATGACACCGCACGGCGGTCGTATCCTGACCACCTTCTTCCCCTCGAATGTTTGACAGGACGTTGCCTTGGTTGTAGTTTGATGCGGTTTCCTCGTAGAAGGGAAGCGAACCGAATCATGCACATCATACAAATCCTTGCTGCGGTCCCTGAATCGATTTTGTTGGTCGTCATGCTGGCGATCATCTCGACTTCCAACCCGGCCACATGAATCCCGTCGTCATCACCGCTGCGTTAACTGGTCCCATCGCCACGAAGGCGGACAATCCAGGGCTACCCGTCACACCGGAAGAAATCGCCACGGCGGCCACTGCCGCCTATCAGGCGGGAGCCAGCGTCGCGCACGTGCATCTGCGCGATGAACGGGGACGCCCGACCGCGGACCTGAAAATCGCCCGGCGTGTCCTCGATCTGATCCGCGAGCAGTCGCCGATTCTGATGCAACTCTCCACCGGCGTCGGCCTAGATGTTCCGTTTGAGGAGCGGGAGAAACTGGTGGAACTCGGGCCGCGAATGGCGACGCTCAATCCGTGCACGATGTCGTTCAGCGCCGGCGAATTCCGAAATCCGCCGCATGCGGTCCGCCGGCTCGCCGGGCGCATGATGGAGCTGGGCATAAAAGCGGAGCTGGAAATTTACGATACCGGCCACGCCGATTTCTGCAATGTCTTGCTGCATGAAGGACTGCTCGCCGAGCCGCTGCAATTTTCCATCGTCATGGGCGTGCGCGGAGGCATGGCCGCGACTCCCGAAAACCTCCTGCACACGCTGCGCAAATTACCTCCCGGCGCGATCTGGCAGGCTATTGCCATCGGTAAAGCCAACCTGGATTTGACGGCCATCGCGATCGCCATGGGCGGCAATGCCCGCACGGGGCTCGAAGATACCCTCTATATGCGAAAGGGCGAGCTTGCGCCGGACAATGCCGCGCTAGTGAAGCGTCTGGCCGGGGTGTGCATGGCCCTGGAGCGCTCCGTAGCCACCGTCCCTCAGGCGGAAGAACTTCTCTCATTGCCTGAAGACTCGTCCCGCTCCTGATCCGAATTCCTTGTGGTACTTGTCGTCCCAATCCCGCTCGTGTTTTCCCGCCGCGGATTTCCTTCGATGACCGGCAAAGAAACCATGCTTGTTGCTGCTTCGAGGTTCAGAATGGGCTGCGACTCGGATTGGGAATTGCAGGCCCGGATGCCCCGGCAGTATGTCCATGAAATCAAATGACATGTTCGCACGCCCAAATCCTTGATCGAATTCTAAAACACTCTCCCTCAGATAGTTAGGTGGATCGAGATGCCCGGAATCGTTTTGGGCAGATTCTATCCAATTAGACTTTGCCAGAGTCTTTCGCGTGTTTTTAAATACCTTCTATATATAACATAATAAAATACTTAGTCGCGCGTCGCACTCTGGCCGGGCAGTTGCTATATCCCCAGTGCATTCCCTGACGGAAAGTTCACGGAAGGCGAGGCAGGAAAGGATTTTAGACATGACACAGACCCATCAACGCAACGACCGCCGGGTGGGGAGAGCATGCTCAGGGAACGCCCGCGGATTCTCGATGTTGGAGATAACCATCGTGCTCGCCTTCTCCGCCATCATGGCAGCTATGGCTATTCCGCACATCCAATCCGGGGTCAACTCTTACCGTTTGCACGGAGCCATGGCGAGCGCAACCTGGGCCATTCAATCGACCCGTTATCAAGCTCTCCGCCAAGGGTATCCCTACCAGGTGGTGTTTTCAGCCACGAATAAGACCTATCAGATTCAAGATTTGCCCAGCGGTTCGACCTACCAGAACGTAGGGACAGCAGTCCCGCTTTCTGGTTCGACGATTACTTTGAATGCGGACACAACGCTGACGTTCAAGCCAAATGGATTTGTGAACGATCCCAATGGTTTGTACTACTTCACCATCACGTACAACGGACTTTGTCAAAAGGCGACGGTAAGCAACTATGCGAACATTTCACTCTCAACACCCGCACCAACCTGCCCGTAATTGCCATCCGGGCAGCGGGTTTTCGGTTCTCGAGGTCCTGGTCGCCATCACGATCCTGGCGGTCGGATTGACGGCCATGGCGTCGCTGGTCGCGCAGACTCTGAGCGGCACCGAAAGGTCCCGGTACATGAGTCTGGCTTCGACGCTGACGTCGGAAAAGCTCGAGGATCTGAACCGCTGGCCCAACGTGGACCCGCACGTCTCTGTCCCGTCAGGGTCGACTTCCGAGGGGAGTCTCACTTCAGACGTTTCCCTGGGAGCCATCAATTATTACGACGATATCAATCTTTCCAATACCACCGGGCAGGTTTCCGAAACGATCGCCAGCACCAGCGGCAGCACCACCACGTATAGCAGCGTGATTCACAATTCCACTGGGTACGTGCAAAGCGGGGCCAACAGTTCCGCGCCTTCCGGCTCGGGGATTATTGCGTTTCACCGCCGGTGGCTGATCGAAGCCGATCCCGTTGTCAACGGAATCACGCTCACCGGCAGCCGCCGGGTTACGGTCAGTGTGTCTCTCTCAAACCAGTCGGTCCGGCCTCCTGTCAACTTCCAGCTGAGCCTGGTACGGCCATGAGGAATTCCATGCGAACTATACGTTTGACGGTTCTCGATACCAAGAAGCGGCAGAGCGGATTCTCGCTGATCGAACTTCTGGTTGCAGCCGCGATTTTTACTCTGATCGGGGGCGCCTCGTTGTCGCTATTTGCAAGGCACGTGCCTTTGTTCAATCAGCAGCAGAACCTGGCGGGGCTGAACATCGCCATGCGGAACGCCGCCGCGCAGATCCAGGTCGACATCGTCAACGGCGGCGCGGGCTATTACAGCAGCATGAATATCCCCAGCTGGCCGGTGGGGATCGTGATCAACAACAATGTGGTGTCTTCGAGCGGAGATTGCCACTCCGGCACCACGTACGGGGCCAACTGCTTTGACGCTTTCACGGTTATCGTTTCGGACCCGCTCACCACGCCTGCCAATCCGCTCTCGGGCACCTCGGGCGGCCTACCGGTTACCGCCGGAACTTGCGCCGCCATTAAGACCGATACCAGCGCATCGTCGTCCATCTATCTTCCGGTGCCCACCACACCCGACCCTGCGACGGGGTCGGCGTACACGGCGGCGACGTACGCCGCAAAGTTCAAAAACGGAGATCAGATCCTGATCGAGAAGGGCGACGGATCCAAATACACGACCGTGAAGCTCACCGCAGCTGGCGCCACCTCCGTGGTTGGCGGCACGACCTATGTATTGCTGACCCACGGCACGACGACGGCCGCGAACGGCACAAATGCTGCTGCCGACGATATCACCGGCATGTCCGTGAATTCCTCGGACCAGACCACCAGCCAGTTTTGCGCCACCGATTGGTTGCTGCGCCTCACGCCGATCAAGTACGACGTGGACATTTCCACTCCCAGCGATCCCAAGTTGAGGCGCACGGTGCTGGTTGCCGGAGCCACGCCGTCGGCGAACGGGGTGACCCTGGCCGAGCAGGTAATCGGTTTCAAGGTGGGCGCCTCGCTGGTGAGTGGCACGACCGACACGTCGACGTATAATTTCGATGCGTCCACGTTTGGCAGCGGCTCCGGATACGACTTCACCGTGGTGCGCTCGGTCATGGTCTCGATCATCGGCAGAACCACGCCGAATCCCGACCCCACGTATGTGTTCCGCAACACGTTCGACTCAGGACCGTATGAGGTTCAAGGGACATCGGTGGTCGTCAATCCACGCAACATGAGCATGTAGCACTGAGGATAAAATATGAAACCCGGCACAAGAAAAAACAGAGAATCTCGATCGTCGCGTGGCATTGCGCTGGTCACCGCGCTCTTGCTGCTCAGTCTTTTTTCGGTGATGACCCTCTCCATGGTCATCGCCGTCAATTCGGACACACTGATCGACGGCTACTATCGCAATTTCCGCGGGTCCTTCTATGCCTCGGACTCGGGATTGAACGCAGCGCGGCAATACCTGGCCAACCAGATTCAAGCCGCGGTGCCGGGCACTTATGTCCCATCGACGACGAGCGGCCCGCCTACTCTTAGCACGACCCCCGCCCAGATGCTTACCAATCTGGAAAGCTCATCGACCGGATTTGGAGCGAACCAATCCATCCTTGGTGCGCAGACCTCCTGGCCGGGTTCCTTTAAAGTGGACACAACTGCGGCGAATACCTGGATCCTTTGTGCCCCCGGCACGGGCTGCCCCAGCACGCCGCCTTGCACTCCCTTGCCGCAATGCAACACCGCGGGTTCCGATTTCTCGGCCGTCACCCAGCTCACATACACCTATCCCTATCAGATCACGGTAATCGGCCAGGCACGCAACAACGAGCAGAACACAGTGACCGAAAGCGGGAATATCCAGCTCCTCGTGAAAATCAGCCCGTCCAGCGGGACCGCGACGAGCTTTGCCGCCTTTGGCACACTGCTCGACCAGTACGCCATTTGCAGCGCTCCCTTCGTGCCCGGCACGATGTCCGGGAAAGTCTATTCCAACGATTCCATGAATTTCGGCGATTCCAGCCTGGTGGGTTCCACGAAATACGTTTTTCCGGGAACCGTCGACGTGCACAATGCCGCCGGGGTTGGCTATATGTACCGCGACGGCACTTGCAATAAGTCGACGGCGACAACGAACACGCACAGCGGGACAACCATCAGTCCGACGTTCACGGGCGGACTGGTGTCGGGAGCGCCCCTGGCTCCGCTGCCAACAGATACGTTTAACCAGCAACTGGCCGTGCTCGATGGCGTCGGCAACTGCGCGACCAGCTCTATTTGCTCATCTGGCACAAGCGGTTCGGGCGTTTCAACCGCCGGCGGGGCAATGGGTCTCTTGGAGACTGCCGCCGGTACTCCTTGGACCACTGCTGCTACCAGCGGCGTCTATATCCCTCACAGCGGAAGCACATTGACCGGGCTCGGCCCCGGCTCGCCAGCGGCTTTCGGAGGCATTTACGTCCAGGGAAATGTCGATCAAATGACGCTCACGGCAACGACGGTGTCTGTCGCGGGTATCTCTCACAAAGCGCAAATGATTTCAATCAAGCAAGGCAGCACCACGACCACGGTTACGCTTGACCTAATCGGCCAGACGACGACGATCGCGGATAATTTGGGTCACAGCTCGGGACCCATGACTGGCCTCCCGGAAAACATGAGCGGCAGTTCCCCCGTGGAAGGCTGCATGGTGTACGTCACCGGGAATATCAGCAGCAACCCGTCATCGAATACACCCACGGGACTCTCCGGCCCGTCCTCAGGCGCGGCCATCCAGGATGGCTCGGGAGTCACCATTACTGCCGGTGGGACCATCTCGGTTACTGGGAACATCACGTATACGACCGAACCGGTAGTGTTGACCCCGGCGGAT
Source organism: Terriglobia bacterium (assembly GCA_963779275.1). GTDB lineage: Bacteria > Acidobacteriota > Terriglobia > Acidiferrales > UBA7541 > Palsa-360. The sequence continues at coordinate 299,708 of CAVZXL010000004.1, read as the reverse complement.
ACTTCCACCGGATTGGTTGGGGGCAATGTCCTGGGAATCTTCACCACGGGCGGGAATATACAATTTCAGCCTCCCTCGAACGTCTCGAGCATGGAAGTCGATGCCTCCATGGCAACGATCAACGCAAACCACAACGCGTACGGACTCACCGCCACCTGGAACTCCATCGGGACACTCAACATCGTGGGGGGCCGTGTTCAGAATACGGCTTTGAATGGGTCCAGCCTGGGGGCCCGGAACATTTATTTCGACCAGCGCTTCGCGGGCGGTTTCGCGCCGCCGTGGTTTCCCACGACCACCATTTCCACCACCACCACTTACACGGCGGCCGTTCAAGCGCCCACTATCAACCGCGTCTCGTGGGTTAACAAGACGGCGGAATAATTCTCCCTCATCGATCCGTCGAAAAAGAAAACCCGGTCCGATCGCGGCCGGGTTTTCTTTTGCTGTCACTGGGTTTAAAGCGTTGAGAGGATTTGGCTCCTCCTCACGGTCCGGGCCATATGCGAGCCGAAAATGGCGCCGCAGGCGCGGGAACCGTGCAGGCGAATTGGGACGGCCAGCCCGGATCGGTCACCGAATTCCGGCAGAGCGAAGTGAGATTGTAGATCACGGTGCCAAACGAGACCGGGCCATCAAGCGGCTCGGCGTAAATCTGATAGTTCCGCGCGCTTGCCACTATCAATTTTTCCAGGAAAAACGAACCGTCGAACACCGCCGGGCCGGGATCGCTGCAACTCCATCCCGCCATCATGGCGGAGACCACTGTCCCGGTGGCGTTGTCCACGGCCACGACCTGCGCCGGAAAAATGCCGGTTACTCCGGCGGGCGATACAGGCAGCGCCAGCGGATTGGCGGGCAGCACGCGCCCGGAAATCGCGCCGGAGTGCGCGGCATCGCCCGGGTCGGGATAGAGAACTCGCAACCCCGTGCGGTCGTCGTCGGAAAGCTGCGCATCGGGAAGGCCGGCGGTTGGCCGCGTGCCGGTGAGCTGTCCGGGAGGCGGCGCGAAGGGAAACATCATGGCACGCCACACGCCCGAATGGCCGAATCCAAACGAATGCCCAAGTTCGTGCGTCAGGATCGATTCCAGATCGTAGGAGTTTGGATTCAAGGCGAGCGCCGCCGGAGTGGCGAAGGTCGTGTTCGGATCGCCGGGGCGCAGCAGGACGTCGGCGTCGAGTATTTCGCCGACGAACGTGGCGGGCGGCGTCGACGGCGAAAGTTGCTCTCCCAGCGTATCGGCCGTGACCACGCGCGTAAACGCCAGCACGCCAAAGGCAAATCCAGCGTCGACCTGATTGAAGCAGATCGAATTCATGCCGTCGGTCAGCGTGCACGCCGCGGCCGACGCGGTGCGCTGCAACGTGCCCAGCGACATTGGCGTGAGCGAAGTGCCGGAAACGCCCGTCCAGGCCGCGAGCGATTGCTGAACCACCGTTTCGATCTCGGCGAGTTGCCCGTCCGGAGTCTGATCCGCTGTCTTGATCGTTGCCGGACTGGTTCCGAGCGACGTGCTCCACTGCCGGTTTACCGCCCCGGGCGTGGAAACATCGAAGCGCGTGAGTTGCGGGCAGGATGTGCCGCCCGATAGCGACGCCGATTGCCGCATGTCGCCCACCGCCGTTCCCAAAACATAGGCCCGCGAGGAAATTTCCGTGACCTGCAGCAGAAACATCCAAGCTAGCGCCCAGCAGGCCATCCGGCGCGCGCGGGAAATTCGTTTTGTCGGGCAGGTCATCGCGATTTCTCCTGTGCCCGCGCGATGGCCGCGGTCACGCGCGAGCGAAATAGTTCCATGGGCATTTTGCGGATGCCCTCGGCGCGAAATGTCCGCGTGGCTGCATCGAACACCGCAAATCCGCTGGAATCCTGTGTCACGAGTTCGCGGCCGCCGACAGCGTCCTGCGCGATACGGAAGGTGCCCTCCACCCAGCCCGCCACCGAATATCCGCCGGTGGGCGCTCTCTCCAGAAACACGACGGCCTGTTCGCCGGCGCTGAATCTCGGCGTGCCATCTACCGCGGCAGTCAGGTGGCCGACCTTCCCGCCCGGCAGGCGGACCGCGACCTGCGCCGGGAGATTCCCCTTCAGCGTTTCGATCACATCGAACGTGGTAACCGTCCAGATGGACCCGTCCTCCCATCGCGATTCGGCCCCCACGCAGCGCACGCGCGCCACGCCGTCCGCGGCCGCGGCCAATTGATCGAGGCTGAGCCGCGCCAGCGTCGTGGCCCCGAGCGCGGGCAGCAGGGAAAACACAAGGACGATCGCGATGGATTGCAGTTTTGTTTTCATCAGCGTTCTCATCGGATTTATCATCGGGACTTTCATCAGCGCACCTCCAGAATTCCGGTTCCCGCGGCCAAGTCCTTGGCGGGATTTTGCACGAACAAAGTTCGCGCGCCAGCGGCGGAGTTTGCCGGAACCTGCAGCGTCAAATGCAGGATTCCAAACCCCAGCGGTTCGCGATTGACGATGGTGATATCGGGCACGGCGGGCCCGCTGATGCTGTAGGTGAACGAAGGGTCGAGGCCGCTGATCGAAAACACGCACACATCCGCCGTGGCCGAGCCGGAAGGCGGGCGCACCAGGGTTACCGGGCTATCAGCCAATACGCAGGAATTGGAAAACACCGAATACACTCCGATCGCGCCGATATCCAGGCCCGCGTTTCCGGAAGCGTTCGATCCCCCGTTAGTGCTCAGGTCGACGACGACGATATTTTTTCCCGCCGCCGAAGGCGCGCCAGGCGTCAACGGGATCGCACCGCTCGCCGAACCCGCCGCCAGCACCACGAAATTCGCGATATTGGAAATCGCTCCGCCGGGATTCTGCACCCAGACCGTAAGATTGGCCGCGGACTGCAAATCGGCCGGAGAAAGTGAAGTTGTGCACAACGAACTGGAAGAGCAAATCGTTGTCCGGAGATTTCCCGCGACAAACAGGGTCGAGCCGGGGCCGGGACTCGACACTGCGAAGTTGCTCCCCGCGATGGCAAGCGTGAATCCCCCCGTGGAGCCCGCCGCCGCGCTGGACGGCGCAAGAGAGGCGATAAACGGACCGATGGAAATCGTCACAGCGGATGCCGCGGTTTGGCTGGTGTCCGCCGAACTTGTGGCCACCACGTTGATGCGATTGGGCGAGGGCGCGAACGCGGGGGCCGTGTACATGCCCGAGGAATCGATCGATCCGCAAGCTCCGGAAACGCCGCACGCGCTTCCGGTCACGGTCCAGAGGACCTGCTGGTTGCCGGTGCCGACAACGGCGGCGGTAAAGGATTGTTGCGCGCCGTTCGGAACCGTGACGCTGCCTGGGAGAACGCTAAGGGTGAGGTGCGGCAGGATGGTCACGCTGGCCGAACTATTCGTGGCGCCATCGGCCTGGCTGGTGGCCGTGACGCTTACCGGATTCGGAAACGGAATTCCAGCGGGAGCCAGGTAGTCGACGCTGCCGCCGCCAATCGTCATCGGTTGGCACGGATCGCTCCCGGTCGCGCAAATCTGCCCCACGGCGGTGTTTCCTCCAGGGACGCCCGCGACCACCCAGGAAAAATTCTGGTTTGAGGTGAAGTTCGCATGCGCGGTGAACGTCTGCCGCTGCCCACTGACACGCGTGGCGCTGGGCGGCGCGAGCGTGACGGTTACCCCGGTGGTCAGCGTGACGATCGCGTACGACGAAATATTCGGATTGGCGTTGCTGCTGGCGCGTACCGAGACCGTGCTCCCCGGCGGAAGCGAAGCCGGCGCCGTGTACGTCGTGTGATTGGGATCGGTCTGCGAATTTAGAATCGTTCCGACCAGGGAATTTCCTCCGACCACGCTGTTCACATCCCAGGTCACCGTGGTGTCGGACGCGCCTGTCACTTGCGCTTGAAACGCTTGAGTGCCGCCCAGCGCCAGAGTCGTCGCCGTGGGCGTCACCGAAACGGTCAGCGACGCGGGAATCGTCACCGGTATGCTGACCGCCTTGGAGCGATCCGCGGCGGGTGTCGCCGTAATCTGCACCGTGGCGGGAGCCGGAGGCGTGTCCGGCGCGGAGTAAGCTCCGCCCGCGGAAATCGTTCCGCAAGCCGCGCCCGCGCAGCCCGCGCCCGAGACGCTCCAGGCCACCGCGCGGCTCGGATTCGAACTGGCGGCGGGAGTCACCACCGCCGAGTAATTCACCGTCGTGCGGGTGAAGACCGTCGAGGGCCCGGTAAGATTTAACGAAAACGAACTGGTGATGGCGATGGATGCGGCGGCGCTTTTCGACGGGTCCGCAATGCTGGTGGCGGTGATCGTAATGTTTGTGGCGGCCGGAAGAATTTGGGGCGCCGTATAAGTTCCGTTGGCATCCACGACCCCGCAAGAAGCTCCCGTGCATCCGGGTCCGGACACGGCCCAGGTAAATCCGGGATTGGGATTTCCCATGGAAGTTACGGTCCCCAAAAACGCGGCCGACGCGCCAAGCTCCACCGAACTCGACGTGGGCGAGACGGACACGGAGTCATCGCTGGTAACATGGACCGAAGCCGATGCGCTTTTGGATGGATCCTCAACGCTAGTGGCCTGCACGGTTATTGTCGTCGATGCCGGAAGAATTCCCGGTGCAGTGTAGACGCCATTCGCATCGATGGTTCCGACGGCGGGATTTCCCCCCGCAATTCCGTTTACCGTCCAGGTTACGTTCGTGGTTGTCGAATCGTTGCTCACGGTTGCCGTGAACGTTTGCTGGGCTCCAAGCACCAGGTTGGCTGAGGTAGGCGCGACACTGATCGTGAGGACCGGGGGAGGAGGCTGCGGCGGGCCTGAACCTACCAGTCCGCCACAGCCCAGGAGAGACGTGATCGGAAGTATCGCGGGACACCATTGAAGCAGCTTCCGAGTCAGATAGCGGCGTCCGCGATATTCCGGCCTTGCTTCCATTGCTTAGTGAATTGCACGCGGTGTGCCAGTGTGGTGCGACTGTGGAATTGCATGCGGTGCGGATTTTGGGAATCGCTTTCGTGGGGTCGATTTTCGTAAGTAACGCTTCCGTTTTCAGCGCGTTGCTGAAATTTCGTGCGAGGATTCCGGCTTGCGAATCAACTGGAAATGCCGCCTTGGATTCTTCCGCGGAACTTTCTCCGATTCTCGACTTGGGAAAACCGCACCGAACTCCTGTTTCGTTTTGGTTCAGCCGGGTTTCCCGTGTAGATGCATCGCGACCTCCTGCGCCCCCAAATCCTCTGGGCCTCCTCTACTGCCTTAACTTTTTAAACCCCCTCCCTTTTCTCAACCTTGTTGACTTCCCCCGGCGCGCCCTGAATAATTCCCCCATGCCGCGCCCCGAAGCAGCCCATCGCGTAAAGAGCTACTCGGCAGCCACCGGCTACGTGTACCAATATTATTTTTACGAAGTGGAAAAGACGCGCCGAGGAACTGCGGCCGGTACGGAGTACGTCTACATGGCTTCGGTGGACCGGCAGCGCGTGTTTTCCGTGAAGGTGTTCGTCGGCAAGGACGCGCTGGAAAATTGGTCCGCCCGCACCGGCCAGCAGCTGACCGGCACCGAGGAATACGCCGTCGCCAAGATGCGCCTGTTCCAGGCCTTCGACGAAATCGAAGACTTCGCCGGCAAGTCGCCGGACCTCAGAGTCGACGAGTCGAACCTCGAGACTCTCCTCGCCCAGCTCGATCTCTAGTAGGACCGGCTTCAAGTCTGTCGGGTTTCCTTCCGCGCGCAATCAACCAAACAGGCTGAAACTTTCGCTAAGAATCAAAGCAAATGTGAGTAGCACAGGCACTCTCGCCTGTGTGGTTTTTTGCCAGCGTGGATGAATCCGTGGCGCAGGTGTGGCCCACAAAATCACACAGCCAGCCCCTCGCGGGGCTCGGGGTAAAGAGTGGCTGTGCTACCTATTTCTTCCGCAGCACTTTCCCCATTGCATTCGCCAATTCCGGCTGCTGAAACTGGTATCCGGCGTTCGACAGATTCGCGGGAATAACCTTTTGGCTCGAAAGCAGTAGCCCGTCGGCCATTTCTCCCAGCGCCAGCCGCAGCGCAAACGCGGGAGCCGGGAACAGCGCGGGCCGGCGCAGCGTTTTCGCAAGAACCCGCGTGAATTCCGAATTTCGGACAGGATTTGGGGCCACGACATTCACCGGCCCGGAAAGGCTCGCGTTTTCCAGAACAAACTGCACCACGCGCACGGTCTCTTCCAGCGTCACCCAGGACATCCATTGCCGCCCCGTGCCCAGCCGCCCGCCCACGCCCAGCTTGAACGGCGTCAGCATTTTCGGGAGCGCTCCGCTGTGCGCCGCCAAAATAATTCCGAACCGCAAACTCGTGACGCGCGCCCCGAATTCCGCACCGCGCGCCGTCTCCCTCTCCCACTCCTGGCAGACCGCCGCAAGAAAATCGTTTCCCGGCGCGCTGGCTTCAGTAAGTGTCTCGTCCCCGCGGCTCCCGTAATAACCGATGGCCGAAGCGCCCACAATCACGCGCGGAGGCCGCTGCAATTTCCCAAGCGCTCCCATCAGGTGCCGTGTCGCCTCCACGCGGCTGGTGCGCAGCAGGTTCTTCCTGGAAGCATTCCACCTACCGCCGGCAATCGAAGCCCCCGCCAGATGCACCAGCGCATCGGCGCCTTCGGCCGCGGCCGCGTCAAACGTTCCGGCGACCGGGTCCCACGCCACCGTCTGCCCGGCGCCGCCCGCCGCTTTGCCGCGCGAAGTTCCCGGCCGCACCAGTCGCGCGATCGCATGGCCTTCTCGCTCCAGCGCTTCGATTGCCGCCGTGCCCAGAAATCCCGTCGAGCCTGAAACCAGTATGCGCATGGACAAGGGCCTCGCCCCTGAACACAACGCTACGGCGCGCTCCCCGCAACGTCAAATGAATTTCAGAAATGGAAGTTTTGTTTTCTTCATAATCTTTGACGCCATCAACAATCTGGAATTGCCTCCCGCCGGATCACATCCCGAGTCCCTTGGGCTCAAGCATTGCCCGCCCCTCTCGTCCCGTGACAATCATGATGCAGTCGCCAGATCAATAAGCCACACTGCGGTAACCCCTGCCGGAAAGACCTCCGCACTCAAAACTTGGCTGAAGCATTGTGCGACGATGGGGACAGGTGTACGTTATCGCTTGCCGGAAATTTAGAAATAGAGGACCTTTTCACAGTATCCAACACAGGAGGGCCGCATGGCGGTGACCACGGAAATCGCGCCAAACATCTATCGCATCTCGATCTTTGCGCAGTGGGCTAACTTGCAATTCAATCACTTTCTGATAAAGGACGAAGAACCGCTGCTGTTCCACACCGGGCTGCGGAGAATGCACGCGGAAATTAGCGAAGCGGTCTCAAAACTCATTCCTCTTTCCGGGTTGCGCCACATCAGCTTCAGTCATTTTGAGTCGGACGAGTGCGGCTCGCTCAACGAGTGGCTGGCCGCGGCGCCCAAGGCCGACGTGATTTGCAGTCAGGTCGGCGGCATGGTGTGCGTGAATGATTTCATTGGCAGGGAGTCGCGCGCCCTGGCCGACGGCGAGACTTTCTCGACGGGGAAGTACCGCTTCCGCTACTGCCGGACTCCGCATCTGCCGCACGGCTGGGATGCCGGCGTGCTCTTCGAGGAGACGCAGAAGACCCTGCTGTGTTCAGACCTGTTTCACCAACTCGGCGACGTCGAACCGATCACGTCGACCGATATTGTGGGCCGTTCGAATCAGGCCATGAAGGAATATCAAGCGGGCATCCTCGCGGATTACGTTCCGTATACGCCGTTCACGGCGCAAAACCTCAAGAAGTTAGCTGACTTGAAACCGAAAACACTCGCCGTCATGCACGGTTCCAGCTTCACAGGCGACTGCGCCCGCGCACTGAACGACCTCGACGGAGCGCTCCGCGAAACCTTCGGCCATCAGAAATAGCGCCAGCTGGATCGTCACGCAAGGCATGGAAGGGTTCGTTTTCTAAGAGACTCGATGCAGCGTCCTCTTATCGGAGCGTGGCCCGCTACGGCGCGCAACCCTGAGTGGAACTTTCCCTCGTGCACGGCTAGAATACGGCCATGCGCGTGCGCGTATTATTCTTCGGGCGGCTCAAAGACATCGTGGGCAAGTCGGAGGAGAACGCCGACCTGTCCGAGGGTGCTCGCGTCGAGGATTTGTTCGAGCGCTACGGGCGAAGTTTTCCGGAGCTGGCGAAATTCCGCGCCTCGGTCGTGGCGTCCATCAACCAGGAATTCGCCGAGTGGCGCGCGCCGCTCGCCGCGGGCGATGAAGTCGCGTTTCTTCCTCCGGTCAGTGGCGGGGCGATTTCCCCGGGAACCCAGGTCGAGGAAAATCTGTGCGCGCTGGTTCGCGCGCCCATCGAGACTTCGGAACTGGTGGCGCAGCTGAAGGCCCCGCCGGATGGCGCGGTGGTCGTGTTTGAAGGCATCGTGCGCAACCACTCCGCCGGGCGCGTCACTCTGTACCTCGAATATGAAGCCTACGAGGCCATGGCCCTGGCCAAGATGCGCGAAATAGGCGCGGAAATGCGCGAGAAATTTTCCATCCGGCGCTACACCATGGTCCATCGACTCGGGCGGCTCGAAATCGGTGAAACCGCCGTGCTCGTAGCCGTGGCGTCGGCGCACCGCGCTGCGGCCTTCGACGCCTGCCGCTATGGCATCGACACCCTGAAGCGCACCGCGCCAATCTGGAAGAAGGAGTTTTTCCGCGACGGCGCCGCCTGGGCCGAAGGAGAAATCCCTTCCGCATAAGCAATCCTTTTCGGCCGGCAAGGAATCTAACTTTCCTGCCGATGACTTCACCCCCAGCCAATTTTCACCGTGAATTTTGCTCTCCCTGCCCGAAGTGCCATCCGGCTTCTTGCCGGAGATCTCCGCTATCCGCAATTGCCGCGGCTCTGTTGGCGTGCGCCTGCGCATTAGCTCTCAAGCCCGCCGAGGCCGGCCAGCGCGACGATACCGACCAGCGCGGCCGCATCCGCACCGAAGTCAGCCTGGTCAGTCTGCTGGCCAGCGTCCTCGACAAAGATGGCCGCCCTGCCCCGGGCCTCACCGCCGATCAATTTGACGTCTACGAAGAAGGCAAGCAGCAAAAAATAGAAATTTTCGAGCCGGAAACCCAGCAGCCGCTGGACCTTACCTTGATGATCGATTCGAGCCTGAGCGAAGTGAAGGAACTCGAATTCGAGGAGGACGCCGCTTCCCGGTTCGTGCAGAAACTGGTGCGCCCCGGCGACCGCCTGGCCTTGTTCGAGTTCTCCGATACGGTCATGCAACTGGCGACATTTACCTCCAGCGTACCCACGCTGCAGGCCGCTCTCAGACGCATCATGCCCGGAGACGGCACGGCTTTGTACGACGCGGTGTACCTGGGAGCCGAAACGCTGGGGCGCGCCCCCGCCGGACGCCGCCGCGTCATCGTCTTGGTGACCGACGCGGGCGAAACCACCAGCCGAGCCGATTTTGAAACCGCGCGCCGCGCCGCTCTTCGCGCCGACGCGCTTCTCTACACCATCGTCGTGCGCGCCGTCAAAAACGAAAGCGGGCGCAACACCGCCGGCGAGCACGCGCTCGAGACCATCGCCGACTCCACCGGTGGCGCCACCTATTTCCCCAATGACATCAGCGAGCTCGGCGCCATGTTCGACCGCATCGACCGCGAGCTGCGCACGCAGTACCGCCTGGCCTACTATCCCGATCCGCACCCCCCGGCCGGCGAATATCGCACCCTGGAAGTTCGCGTGAAGTGCGATTGCAAGGTGAGAAGCCGGAAGGCGTACTATTCGGGCGGCCATTTGGAGTGATTCGGCGCTGGTTCCAGTAGAACAGGCATCCGCCAGGGCGGACCTGTTCGGTTTTTGCGATCGTAATTAGACTGGCGGCGTACGTGCGGTCTACAAAACCACACAGCCAGGAGTGGCTGTGCTACTCGACGGCCGCTGCACGCTTACGCTGCCTGGCCAATCACGCCTATTTAACGAGGGCGACTTCTGGCATCATCGGTAGCGAGGAATTCGGAACCCTATGAACTCATTTCTCCAGGTGGCCGTCGATACGGCCCGCGAAGCGGGAAGCATTCTGCTGGCGGAATTCGACCGGCCTGTCGACATCAGCTACAAGGGGGAAGTCGACATCGTGACGCAGGCGGACCGGCGGTCCGAACAAGCCATTGTTACGCGCCTGCGCGCGCATTTCCCCAAGCACGCCATCGTGGCCGAGGAAGGCGGCGGGAGCGAAAGCGGTTCGCCCTTCCGCTGGCATGTGGACCCGCTGGACGGCACCACGAATTTTGCCCACAAATATCCCTGCTTCGCCGTTTCGATTGGCCTGGAAGAGGCCGGGGATCTGATCGCAGGCGTCGTCTACAATCCAGTGAGCGGGGAATTGTTTACGGCCGCCAAGGGAGAAGGTGCCTATCTGAATCAAAAGAAAATTCACGTCTCCCCCATCGAAACGCTCGCCACCAGCCTGCTCGTTACGGGCTTTCCGAGCAAGAAGCGCACTCAAAATCCAAACATCTATTACTATTGGGACTTCACGTTGAGATCTCACGGGGTGCGTCGCGACGGTTCGGCGGCTCTGGACCTGGCGGCGGTAGCTTGCGGCCGCTTTGAAGGCTTTTGGGAATTTGGTCTGAACTCCTGGGACACTGCGGCCGGCGTTCTGCTGGTTCAGGAGGCGGGAGGAACGATCTCGCGGTTCGACGGCCGCCCCTACCAGTTGGGAGACCGGGAATTGCTGGCGTCGAACGGAAGCGTGCACGCGGAAATGAAAGAGGTCGCCGCCGGGATTGCCGAGCGCGCGGCGTCAAGACCTTCGCTCACGTAAGGGGGAAGCGATCCGGTGCCAGTGGCCGCACTTGATTACGCTTTGCGCAAGAGCCTGTAAAACGTTGGATTGACTCGATTTCCGGTGAATGTTAGTCTCGCCGGTGTTATCATTGGCTTACTGAGGGATGATGGGTAACAGTCTCACTTTTCCGGTTCCGGAGCAGTTGCGCCCAGGCGATCGCCTTTCCCGTTGGGTGGGCCGCTGGCGCAGTGGCGGAATCGAACATTATGCGACCGGAGGAAAGCTCCAGGGTGCCCGGCGATGGCGTTCCGGCGAACGGTTCTTTGTGAATCAGGAGCGCATCTGGCTGGATGCACTCCCCAGCGCATTCAATGGCCTGCGCATCGTTCAAATTTCCGACATCCATCATGGATTGTTTCTGCCCAAGGAATGGCTTCAGGAGGCAGTCCAGCAGGCCAATCGGCTCAATCCCGATATCATTGCCCTGACGGGCGATTTCGTCACCTATTCGCGCCGCAATATCGATCCGGCAGCGGAAATCCTGGGCCGACTGCGGGCGCGCTATGGGGTATTCGCGGTCCTGGGAAACCATGATTTCCGGGTGGATGCCGATGCTGTCACGCAGGCCTTGAGGCGGCAGCGCATTGACGTCTTGCGGAACCGGCACATCTCGCTCGGCTTTGGCGGATCTTCCTTGTATCTGGCTGGAGTCGACGATTACGGCTACGGCGCCGATCTTCGCCGTGCGGTACGCGGGATTCCTCCCGATGCGGCTACGGTCCTGATGGCCCATAACCCACGCATCATACGGCTTGCCTCCCGGCACAGCGTCAGCCTGGTGCTTTCCGGGCATACCCATGGCGGACAGGTCAATATCCCCCTGCTGGGAACTGTCTACGGCCGCTCCCCGGAGCGCCTGCGGTACAAAATTGGATGGGACCGGCTGGGAAACACGCAAATTTACGTCAGCCGCGGCATCGGAACGATCGTATTGCCGTGGCGCTTACGCTGCCCGGCGGAAATTACCCACCTCGAATTGCTCCAGGGCGCTGACGGCATTTCCCCCGCCGTGGCCGCTGACTAGATCCTTCCTCAACCACGCATGCGCGCCGTCGACCTGATCCGCCGCAAACGAGATTCGGGCGAACTTACCTCCGAGGAAATCAATCAATTCATTATCGCGTATACCTCTGGTGAAATCCCCGACTATCAGATGTCTGCCTGGCTGATGGCCGTCGTCCTGCGCGGAATGACCCGCTCCGAAATTGCCGCCCTCACCGAAGCCATGCTTCATTCCGGCAGCGTTCTGGACTTCTCCTACCTCACCGGTCACAAGGTGGATAAGCATTCGACCGGAGGAGTGGGCGACAAAACTTCCCTGGTGATTGCCCCCATTGTGGCGGCGGGCGGGCTCATGGTGCCGATGATCAGCGGCCGGGGCCTGGGGCACAGTGGCGGCACGCTCGACAAGCTCGAATCCATTCCCGGCTTTAACGTCAATCTGCCCCTCACCGAATTCCGGCGTGTGCTGGCGACCTGCGGGTGTTCCCTGATCGGCCAGACCGCGGAAATCGCTCCCGCAGACAAGAAAATTTACGCCCTGCGGGACGTGACCGGCACGGTGGAGAGCCCCGCGCTGATTTGCGCCTCGATCATGAGCAAGAAACTGGCCGAGGGCATCGACGCCCTGGTGCTGGACGTCAAAACCGGCTCCGGCGCGTTCATGAAAAAGATCGAAGACGCCGCCAACCTGGCCGAATTGCTGGTCGAAACCGGCAAGCGCATGGGGAAAGACGTGGTCGCCCTGATCACCGACATGAACCAGCCCCTTGGTCGGACAGCAGGCAACGCCATGGAAGTGGCCGAATGCATCGAAGTGCTCGGCGGCGCGGGCCCCGCGGACTTGCGCGAACTTTGCCTGGAACTGGCCGCCTGGATGTTCCTGCTGGGCGAGCGCGTCAAGACGCTCGACGATGGCAAGAAACTTTCCGCCGACCTGATCGCCTCGGGCCTCGCGCGCGAAAAGTTCCGCGAAATCGTGGGCCTACAGGGAGGCGACGTGGGAGTGGTAGACGATCCCGGGCGCCTGGCACGCGCAAGACACAAGCTCGACGTCACCAGTTCATCGTCGGGATATATCGCCTCAATTCAGTGCGAACAGTTGGGTATCGTCGGGGTGGTCCTTGGCGGTGGGCGCGAAAAGAAGGATGACAAGATTGACCCCGCCGTGGGCCTCGAATTTCACAAACGCATCGGCGACGCCGTCGAACGCGGCGAGCCGCTGTGCACCCTGCACTACAATGCCGATTCCCGGCTAGCGGAAGCGCATCAGCTGGCGGAAACCGCCTATCGGATCAAGCCGGAAAAACCGAAGGCGATTCCTCCGCTCATTTACCGTGTGATTGGCGCCTAAATTCCTTAGCATTTGAATTTCCACCCCCCAGTCCATCTCCCGTCATGCTAATGTGGCCATCATTTTCCCGGGCTTACCGGGGGATGCGAGGAGACACCGGATGGGGCGATTCACGGGCGTGCTCGGGCTGTTGGTCATGCTGGGAGGGGCGTATCTGTTCTCGACCAACCGGCGCGCGATCAAGTTGAAGATCGTGGTGTGGGGCCTGGGACTGCAGATCGGTCTCGCTTTTCTGATCATCCGTTGGACGGGCGGGCAGATGCTTTTTTTGCGCGCAGGCAATGCCGTGAATCGATTGCTGGCGTTTGCGTTTGTGGGTTCGGAGTTTGTCTTCGGAGATCTGGGCAAACAGCATTCCTCGATCGGGTTCATTTTCGCGTTTCAGGTTCTTCCCACGATTATTTTTATCGCCTCGTTGTTTGCACTTCTGTATTACCTGGGCATCATGCAGATCGTGATCCGCGCGGTGGCCTGGGCCATGCAGCGGATCATGGGGGCGAGCGGCGCCGAATCGCTCAACGTCGCGGCGAGCATCTTCATGGGGCAGACCGAAGCGCCGCTGACCATCCGGCCATTCATTCCGGACCTGACGCAATCCGAATTGATGACCATCATGACCAGCGGGATGGCGCACGTTTCCGGCGGGATCATGGCGGCGTACATCGCGTTTGGAGTGGAAGCGCGGCACCTGTTGACCGCGGTCATCATGACCGCTCCGGGGACTTTGCTGATTTCCAAAATGCTGGTGCCGGAAACCGGGCAGCCGAAAACCATGGGCGTCGTGAACATGGAGCATGTGGAGAAGGACTCGAATTTCCTGGCGGCCATCGCGCGCGGGACCAGCGAAGGACTGGGCATGGCGGTCAATGTCGGCGCCATGCTGGTGGCGTTCCTGGCGCTGATCGCGCTCACCAACGGCATCATGGGCGGCGTTCACAACTGGCTCGGCGGGCACGGCATTTTGTGGTTTCCCACCAGCCTGCAGCAGATTTTCGGTTGGGCCTTTGCGCCGGTGGCCTGGGTGATCGGAGTGCCCTGGCATGACTGCGTGCAGATCGGAAATCTACTGGGCACGCGCATGGTCCTCAACGAACTGGTGGCGTTTTCCTTTCTTGGACCGATGAAGGGATCGCTCGACCCCAGGTCGTTCACGATCGCGACGTTCGCGCTGTGCGGCTTCGCGAATTTCAGTTCGATTGGAATGCAAATTGGAGGGATCGGCGCGCTCGCGCCCAATCAGAAAATGCAGCTCGCAAAATTCGGAATCCGCGCGATGCTCGCGGGTACCATGGCGAATTTAATGTCCGCATCGATCGTGGGGATCTTCCTGAAATGAGCGCCTTCGAAACCACAAAAACAAAACCAAGCCGGGATTTCCTGCGCGCCGAACGCGCCGCGAAATTCATTCTCGCGAAAACCAGGCTGCGGCCGCGCATTGGCCTGGTGCTGGGCAGCGGCCTGGGCGCGTTCGCCGACGAACTCACCTCTGCCACGCGCATCGACTACAAAAAAATCCCGAATTTCCCGAGATCCACCGCCATCGGCCACGCCGGGCGCATGGTCATCGGAAAAGTTGCGAATGTGCCGGTGGCGGCCATGCAGGGCCGCGTGCATTTCTACGAAGGCTACACGCCGCAGCAGGTGATTTTCCCGATGCGCGTGATGGCCCGCATAGGAGTGCGCGCCGTCCTGATCACGAACGCCGCGGGCGGAATCAATCGCGACTTCAAGCAAGGGTGCCTGGTGGTTCTGCGCGACCATATGAATCTGCAGGGCACCAATCCGCTGATTGGCCCGAACGAGGATCGCTTCGGCACCCGCTTTCCCGATCTCACCACCGTCTATTGGAAACCGTACCAGGAAGCGGCGCTGGCCGAGGGTAAACGGCTCAGCATTGAAATGTCGCAGGGCGTGTACGCGGCGCTCACCGGGCCAAGCTACGAAACGCCGGCCGAAATCCGCTACCTGCGCGCAATTGGCGCGGACCTGGTGGGAATGTCCACTGTGTGGGAAGTGATTGCCGCCGCGCACCTGGGAATTCGTGTGCTGGGAATTTCCTGCGTGACGAACATGGCCGCGGGAATTCTCGATCAGCCCATCACCACCGAGGAAGTGCTGGAGACCGGCGAGCGCGTGAAAGCGGATTTCGTGGCGCTGTTGCGCGCGGTGATTCCGCGCATGAGCGAGGATCTTCCATGAGCGAAGGTGTCAGGCCATCCTGCCGTCAGGGGCTAAAGCCCAATATTGTTCCAGTCCTCATTTCGCGGCTGAAGCCGCGACCCGCAAAGCGCGCGCAAAAGGCGGTTCCTAGATGACCGAACACGATTCCCTGATCGCCGCTGCGCGCACCGCGCGCGAAAATGCGCACGCGCCCTATTCCAATTTTCGCGTGGGCGCGGCCGTACGCGCGAAATCCGGACGGATTTTCAGTGGCTGCAATGTCGAGAACGCCACCTACGGCCTGACGCTGTGCGCCGAGCGCGTGGCCATCTTCAAGGCCATTTCCGAAGGCGAACGCGGATTTGACGCTGTCGCCGTGGTTACCGATACCGATGCTCTTACGCCTCCGTGCGGCGCCTGCCGCCAGATCATCTGGGAATTTTGCGGAGACGCGGAAGTGATTCTCGCGAACCTCAAAGGCAAGACCGAACGCCACCGCATGGCCGCCCTGTTCCCCAAGCCGTTCGACAGTTCCCACTTCTGAATCAGATTCAATGGACAGATGAACACAGATCAACGCTGACAAAAAACAAGATTCAAAGGCTTCAACACAAAGAACATGGAGGGCACAGAGCAAGAAAAGGAGCAAGTCACACTCGTGAATATCGAGCGGGGATTGCTCTTGTTTTCATCAGTGTCGATCTGTGTTTATCTGTGGATTCGTTCGCATTTTCAGGATTCGCGCTGCGAGGAGCGCTGGCGCTGCAGGCGGGTGGCGGCGGTGCGCAGGGTGTCGGGAACGTTTTTGTTGGTCACGAGCATTTTCAGGTCCTGCGCCGCGGCGCCCGGCAACATGTGCAGGCTGATTTCCAGTGGGGTCTTGGGGTTGAACAACAGGGCGCGGGTAATCGTATAGTTTTTGCGGAATTTACGGTTGCCGGCGATCATGCGCAGGGCCTCGTCGCCCAGGCTGGCCATGCCCGCGTAGGATTCTACTTCGCGGTCGGTCAGCTGAGGGGATTGCAGCACGGCGCGCTGCACCACGCGGCAGGGATCGCGAATCAGGAGCATGCGCTCGTCGCGATTTCCTTTGACGGCCATTTGCACGCGTTCGACCACGCGCAGGCGGGACAATTTCTGCAGCAGGGTTTCGCGCTTGGCTTTGTCCGGTTCGGCCTCCTCCGCGGCTTCCACGAAGGATTCCATGGCATCGAGTTCCTCGCGCTGTAAATCCAGAAGTTGGGTGCGCTGCTCCGCGTTGATTACCGTGGACGCAACCAGCGCGGCCACCAGCGCCGGAGAAGTGCTCAGGCGATCCAGGTCTTCAAACAAGTCCTGCACCGCGGAAACCGAAAGATAGCGCACCACCGGGCGAAGAACTTCAATCGGGCAAGTGAGATTTCTGGCCAGCGCATCGGCCACGCCGGGGCGGCGCGGAAATTCGGCGGCGCAATAGGCGAACATTTCCGGCGCCGCATCGGTGCGCGCCAGCGCCGTAAGAACGATGGGCAGGGGCTGAGTCTGCAGGACCCGCGCGGCTATTTCGCGCACGGCCTCATCCGAATCCGCGGCCAGGATGGTGAGAAGTTCGATGCGTTCGGAGGGTTCCAGCGAAGCGGCGCCGCTGCAGATTGCCAGCTTGCGTTCCCGGGTCGCGCGTCCCGAGTGAAGTTCCTCGCGCAGTTCCGCGCTAATTTGCGCCTCCTGCAGCTCCCTTCAGAGCTTCGCGCGTCAGCGTAATTTTCCCCGACTTGCCCGGCGCGCCAATGGGAGCGAGAGTCTTCCCGTTCAACTCCAGCGAGAGAGCCCCGGCATCGCGAGCGGAAACATCAAAGCGGTCCTTGGCGGAGAACACGCGATTTTCTCCCGCCTTCAAGGTGCCGCTGAATAGCTGATCGGTGTCGGCATCGATCGTTACTTTGGTTTTCTTCTCGGCCGCAACCTTCAACACCAGCAGGGCCGGATTCTCCGAAGTTGCGCCAGTTGCTGGAGCGGGATCCGCCGGACCCGGCGCAGCCGCCGTAGTCGCGCCCGCCGGAGACGGAATCGGTTCAGGGGCGGCATCGGGAGCGGGCCCGCCGGAGGGCGCAGGCGCCGCATCGACCGGCGTTAATTCCGGCATGGACGGGGGCGCCTCGGCGCTCAACCCCGCGCTGCGTGCCGCGCGTCTGGCCGCTCGCCACGCCAGGATCCGCCGCGTGGCAAACCAGCTTCCGGCGATCAGAGCCGCCACCGCCAAAGCGGCAAACACCCACCGCAACCACGGACGGTCGGGTGGAAGCGCGGGCGGCCGGCCTGTCCAAACCGGCACCGTGGGGCTTTCATCCACGGCCAGCGCATATTCGGCCACGATATTTTCTTCGTCCAATCCCAGGTAGCGCGCCACGGCGCGCACAAATCCGCGGTTGAACACTCCGCCCGGGAGCTGCTCCCACTGCTCATTTTCGATGGCCCGGAGAAAGCGCGTGGCAATGCGCGTGGCGGTGGAAATTTCTTCCAGAGACACGCCGCGCATTTCGCGTTCGCGCTTCAGGTTGTCGCCGAATGTGCCCTTGGTCATTTTTCGATTCGGTTCCGGACACAGCGAATATAGGCGGGCGCTGCGGGGGTGTCAATGTCAGCCATTCCAGGGGCATTGTCATTTGCGCGGACCAGGTTTGGCTTTCCGGTACTCGCCCAGGAACTCGGCGTTGCGCGCGGAGAGAAGAGTTGATTATAATTTAAATTGCCCCGCACCCTCCGTAAACCGGCGGGTGACCCGAACGACGAGTCGAATCGTAAGGTACCTGGTGAACACAACCGAGAACTTCAGCGGCGTCGAACGCCGCCACACTGCAACCGTTCGGGGAGAACAGCGCGAAGCCGGCGAAGTCGCGGTGTTCCACGAACTGGGCAAAGCCCTCACCTCTTCGCTTCAACTCGATCAGGTTCTGCGCACCATCATGGAAAAAATCGACGAGTTCCTGCGCCCGGACACCTGGTCGCTGCTGCTGGTCGACGAAGCCAAGCAGGAACTTTATTTCGAGCTGGCCGTCGGAAAGGGCGCGCAGGCCCTGAAGGATGTGCGCATCAAGATGGGGCAGGGAATCGCCGGCTGGGTGGCGCAGCATGATGAAGCCGTGATCGTGCCGGATGTCAGCCAGGACACGCGATTCTTTTCCAAGGTCGACGAGAAAACGAAAATGGAAACGCGGTCGATTGTGGCCGTGCCGGTGCGGTATCGCGATCATTGCCTCGGCGTCATCGAGCTGATCAATTGCGTGGGCAGCGACGGTTTTCAGCAGCGCGATCTGGCGCTGCTCGAGGCGCTGGCGGATTTCGCCGCGATCGCCCTGGAAAACGCTCGCCACGTCAAGCGCATCCACGAACTGACCATCACCGACGATTGCACCACGCTGTACAACGCGCGGCACATGGATTTCATTCTGGAAACCGAGATTTACCGCTCGCAGCGCTACGGCTACGAATTTTCCCTGGTGTTCATCGATCTCGATCACTTCAAGAGAGTCAATGACACGCATGGGCACCTGGTAGGCTCGAAACTCCTTGCCGAAGTCGGACTGATGGTGAAGAACGCCTGCCGCAGGGTCGATTTCGCGTTTCGCTACGGCGGCGACGAGTTCGTCATCGTATTGCCGCAGTCGTCGAAGGAAAACGCCTTCGTCGTCGCCCGCCGCCTGCACAAACTCATCGCCGAAACCACCTGGCTTTCGTCCGAGAACCTGAATATCCACTTCACCGCCAGCATCGGCGTCGCTTCCTATCCCGCCGACGCCAAGAGCAAAGTCGAACTGCTGCACCTGGCCGACGAGGCCATGTACATGGTCAAGAACACCACGCGCAATGGCGTCGCCGCCGCAAAAATCGGCACGCTGCCCACCGCCGTTTAATTCCCACGCGCGCGATTTCCACACTTCTTCGCCGGGCTTCCCGCATTTTCTTGCTTCACCCCAGTCGGCATGCTACGCTCACCCCTTCCGGCGGCACGAGCTGAGCAGTTTTCGCGAAAATGTGCCGGGATGGTCCGGGGCGAGGAGCGCATGTCCAACGATGCACTGGGGATGATTGAAACCAAGGGCCTGGTCGGCTCGATTGAAGCTGCGGACGCCATGGTCAAGGCCGCCAATGTCATCCTGATCGGGAAAGAATATATCGGATCCGGCTACGTCACGGTAATGGTGCGCGGCGATGTGGGCGCGGTGAAGGCCGCGACCGACGCCGGAGCCGCCGCGGCGCGCCGCGTGGGCGAACTCGTCTCCGTGCACGTTATCCCCCGGCCGCATGAACTGGTCGAAAAGATTTTGCCCGGCGGAGGCAATCCACCGGGAGTGAAGAAGTAGAGCGATTGTCCCGCGGGCCGCGCTTGCTTTGCTGTCATAGGGGCGAAAAAAATTGGTTGTCATTCCGAACGAAGTGAGGAATCTCTCCGGGGTTTGAAGTCAGCACGACGCGAGATTCCCCGGTACGCTGCATGCCCCGGAAGGGCAAGGCGATGTTCGTGGGAGAAGGTAAAGCGTTTTGAGCCTGCGCGACCGTGACCTCATCTCCATCCAGCAAGCCCGCGAACTGACGGCCCGCGCCGCCGCCGCCCAGAAAAAATTCTCCGTTTTTTCCCAGGAACAGGTCGACGCCATTGTCGAGGCCTGCGCCAAAGCCGCCGCCGACAACGCGGAATCGCTGGCCCGCGCGGCGGTCGAAGAAACCGGCTTCGGAAACGTTCCCGATAAAATCATCAAGAACACGCTGGCGGCGGTGGACGTGCCGCGCGCCATCCGCGGCATGCGCACCGTGGGAATTTTGCGCGAGGACCGCGAAAAGGGAATCGTTGAAGTGGCCTCTCCGGTCGGAGTGGTCGCGGCCGTGATCCCATCGACCAATCCGACCTCGACGGCCATTTACAAGACGCTGATTTCGATCAAGGCGCAGAACGCGATTGTTCTGAGCCCGCATCCCGCGGCGATCAAGTGCATTTGCCAGGCGGCAACGCTGCTGGACCGCGCCGCGCTCGCGGCGGGCGCGCCCGAAGGCCTGATCCAGTGCATGACGCACACCTCGCTCGAAGGCACGCGCGAGCTGATGCGGCAGCGCGAGGTCGGCGTGATTCTGGCGACGGGCGGCACCGGCCTGGTGCGCGCCGCGTACGGTTCCGGCAAGCCGGCGTACGGCGTGGGGCCGGGCAACGTGCCGGCTTTCATCGAGCGCACCGCCGATGTGCGCAAGGCCGTCGCCGATATCCTGGCGGGAAAGACGTTCGACTACGGAACGATTTGCTCGTCCGAGCAGGCCATGGTCGTGGACCAGACCGTGCGCGATCGCGCCCTCGAAGAATGCCGCGCGCAGGGAGCTTATTTTCTTTCGGCGGAAGAAATCGAAAAAGTCGGGCGGCTTGTCTTTCTGCCGGGGACGCACACGCCGAACACGAACATTGTCGGACGCCCCGCCACGATGATCGCGCAGATGGCCGGAATCAGCGTGCCGAACTCGACGCGCGCGCTGATCGCGCGCCTCGAACCCGAGCAGGTCGGCCGCGAGTTTCCGCTTTCGGCGGAAAAATTGTCGCCGATTCTCGCTTTCTACGCGGTTGCGAATTTCGCCGCCGGAATCGCGCTCTGCCGCCGGCTGCTCGAATTTGGCGGCCTGGGGCACACATGCGCGATTCACTCGCAGAATCGCCCGGCGATCCTGGAATTCGGGCAGGCCATGCCCGCGTTTCGCGTGGTGGTGAACAGCGCGTCGGTCCACGGATCGATCGGCTACTCGACCAATCTTTTTCCGGCGATGACCCTGGGCTGCGGCGCCCCCGGCGGAAACATTACCTCCGACAATATCGGGCCGCAGCATCTGATGAACGTGAAACGCATCGCGTGGGAATCGCGCGGCGTGGATCACCGCACGATCGCCGCCGATCAGCGCATGTCCGGCGGCGTATCAGGAGGGACGATGACGAATTCTCCGCAAGCTTTCTCAGCAAAGCCGAGCCCGCAAGAATCCGCAGCCCCGGCAAATGCGCTTGCCGCTTCGCCAAACGCCGCGCCAAAAGAAAACAAGATTGCCGAGCCGGTTTCGCCGGCCGGTAAAACCGGCTCCGCAAATGCAACGTGGATCGCGCGACGATTGCGCGAGTGGTGGAAGCCGTGCTCGCCGGGCAGGGAATTGCCCGAGGCAGCGGCGCGCCGAACGCCGCCCTCGCTGCTCCCGCAGCGAAAGAAACTTCGGACCCTGCATCGATTGCCGCTGAAATCGCGGGCCGTTTCTTTACTTCTCCCGCCAAACCGAAGCCGGAATCCAATGCCGCGGAATGCGCTCCTTGCGCGGAAGCGTCGCCGGCGCAAACACCCGCCGCACCAACTGCCGCGCGCAAGCCGGAAGCTCCCGCAAAACCGGCCGTCGTAATTTCGCCGTTCGTCAGCGAAAACGATGTGCGCCGCGCGATGACCCGCAGCGAAAAAATCTTCGTTGGCCCGAAGACGATCCTCACGCCCTCCGCGCGCGACCTCGGCCTGGAACACGAAGTGTTTGTGGAAACCGAGGCCGGGTCGATCCGCTAGCGGGGCGTTCCGTCAAACTACCGGTATCCCGCACTGTTCTCCGCTTCCGGCATTCCCGGAATATTCGATGGGCCTGAAATCTTCCCGTTGAGCGCGTCGGCCAGCGTGATGTTGTTGACTTCCAGCGTGCGGCCGATGGCCTGGTTGAGTTTCAATTCATCCTCGATCAGATTGATGCTGACGCGCAGTTCGGTGCCCTGCGCCGCGGTGACGTCGCGCGACCGCAGCACCACGTCATAGCTGGTGGACGCCCCCAGCCGGTATTTTTCCTGCTCGGCCTCGAATGTTTGCACCGCCAGCGACCTTGCCTCGGCCGCCGCAGCCAGCGACGCGCGATCTTCCTGCAGAGCGATCAGCGCGTTGCGCACGCTCACGAAGATGGCGTTTTGTTCCTGGCGGTATTGCGTTTCCTGTTGCCGCTGGTTCAGCAAGGCCTGAGCATTGTCTGCCTGGGCCGCGCGGTTGCGAATCGGCAAAGAGAAATTGATCCCCACTTCGAGCGACGGATACTTGCCGCGTAATCATGCGGCTAAGCGTGTCGCCAATCCTCCGGGAAAAACGACTTGCGAAGAGTTGCTGAGCGCGGTCGGCTCGAATAATCCGGCGATGGGATTTCCATTGGCATCCACCACGGGCAGGCCGGCGGCAAACGTGCCCGTCGGCGTCGGTGGCCGTCGAGGTCTGAACCCCGCCGAGACCCGTTGCGATGTACGCGCCGAACAGACTTAGAGACGGCAGTAGTTCGTTCCGTGACGCTTTCACCTCGATGCCCGGCATTTTTCAAATTCAATTCCAGTTGTTGCAGTTCCGGCCGCTTCTCCCACGCTTCCTTCACGGCGTCCTGTATTTTGATATTCTCGATTTCGGTTGGCGCGGAGATCGGCGTCGTGGGAACGATCTCGATTCCCAGGAAGGCGTTATCCTGCGGGTTTCTCGTAATGTCGTTGAGCAGCGTGGTTTCGTCCTGCAGTTGGACCGATTGCGCCTGCACCAGGGCTTGCTTGTCGGAAGCCAGTTGCGACTGCGCGGTCAGCACATCCAGCCGCGAGAGCGTCCCGATGGAGGCCCGCGTCTTGTTGTCATCGTAGAGCGTTTGCGAAACGTGCACGGACGCCTCTTCGACCTTCACGTTTTCCCGCGCGTACACCAGTTCCCAATAGTCGTTCGAGACCTGCGCGACCGTGGCCATCACCTGCTGGCTCAACTGCGACAGCCCGACTTTCTCCGTGTTTTTCGCTTCCACGATCAGCCGCGTGTTCGGCTGCGTGCCGAATCCCCTCAGCAGCGGCTGCGTGACTTGCAGCGTGAGCGTGGACTGCAGGAACGGATTGTAAAGATTGAACGCCCCGAAATTGGTGGACGTTCGGTTGGTGGACAAACTGGCCTGAAATTCCCTGCCCGTGTGGAAATATTGCGTGTACTGAAAATTGGTGTTCCCGATATGCTGCGAATACGTGGGAGGCAAGGTTTGAGTGGGCGTCCCGCCGGCCGTGGGCACGATGCCCGCAAACAGGGGATTATTGACCGGTGAATTTGTCTCCTGCAGATTCATTCCTCCAGTCAGTGTGGGATCGAACGGGATGGGTCCATTCACGCCGGACTTGGCGCGCAACAAATTCACCTGATCGAGCCAAGGCGTATAGCGCTCGACGGCGATGGCCAGATTGTCCTCCAGCGCCAGCGAAATCGCGTCCTCGAGGCTCAGCATCAGCTTGCCGTTCTGAATCAGCTGATCGAATCGCGCGGAATTCGTCAGCTCGGGCCCGGCTATTTGGAAGGATGTGTAGGGCTGGGCGACGTTCGGGAACCATGGCTTCGCCGCGGAATAATCCGTGCCCAAAGTCACGCGCCGCGCCTGCACCGGACCCGCGGGAACGGTCTGCGTTTCCGATACACCGGGCGACGACGCCTGCTGCGCCAGCAGGGAAAACTGCGGCAGGAACATCGAGGCCATCGCGAAAAATAGAACTACATTGTGCCTTAGCCCTTTGCTCATCGGTTTTCTTCCTCTCCTGTTCGGGACCCGCTTTGCAAATAGGTAGAGTAACCCATTCCGGAGCGGCCGGGATGCGGGCATGTGGTTGACTTCAAAATGCCAGCTTTCATATGCCACGCTACTCTCTTGCCCCTGGATGGTGCTATCGTACGCAGCAGCAAAAATGAATGCATCTTGCATAGATAAGAAAGGGTCGGAATGCGCAAACTTGTCCTCGTTGTAATCGGAATTGCCTGCACGCTCATGTCGAGTCAAAAGGCGGCGGCGCAGTCTTCCGAGATCCATGTCCTGGCGTCCAACGGGATCAAGGCCGTCGTCGAAGACCTGCTCCCGCAGGCCGAGCGTTCCATCGGCCACCCCATCACCGTCGAATTCAGTCCCACGGCAAATTTGAAACAGAAAATTGAAGCGGGCGGAGCGTTCGACGTCGTCATCGTGACGCCGGAAGCCATCGCCGATCTGAGTAAGGAAGGGAAAACGCTGGAAGGCGCCGGAATTTCAATCTACGGGACTCCCATCAGCCGCGCAGGCATCGGCATCGCCATCCGCAAAGGAGCGCCGCGGCCGGACATCAGCACGCCTGAAGCGATCAAGAGTCGCGTTGCTCAACGTCAAGGCCGTGGCCTACGCTCCCCAGGGCGCGAGCACGCCCGCCATCACGCAAATGCTGGAAAGCCTCGGAATCGCGGACGCCGTAAAAAGCAAAACTATTCTGCTGCAAGGTTCCGACCTCACGATTGCCGCCGTGCTGGATGGCCGCGCCGATTTCGTCATCACCCTGGTCAGCGAGTTATTGCCCATCAAAGGCCTCGAACTGCTCGGCCCGCTCCCGGAAAAGTTCCAGCAGTACATCAAATTTTCCGCCGCCGTCGGCGCCAAGACGAAAAATGCGGAAGCGGCAAAAGCGCTGGTCGAGTTTCTCGCCGGGCCGTCCGCTCTTCCCGTCATCAAGGCCCGGGGAATGGAGGCCCATTAGATACTTCATGGCTCGTGCATCGCCCGTGCCCCGAGCTTGACACGGATGAATGTGTGGAGTACTGATTGAGAAATCATTCGGCCTGATAAATCGGCGTTCCGGACCGAAAACATTCCAGTGTCACGACGATTCGGCAAAAGAAAGCGCGAGGGGACAACCCATGATGAAATTTTGGAAGGTAGCGGGGATCTTAATCCTGTGCGCGGCATCGGCACGCGCGGCCACGGACGCATCCGTCTCCGGCCACGTCAAGGGCCCGGCCGGAGCGGCGTTTCGTGGCGCGTTTATCAGCGCCCAAAACATGCAAATCCAATATTACCGTAAACGTCTTGTCCGACAGCCAGGGGCGGTACCAGATCCGGAACCTGCCGCCGGGCGAATATGGCCTGCGCGTCTCGGCCCCGGGATACAAGACCGACCCGGCGCGTCTGCGCGTGACCCTCGCGGCGGGAGAATCCTCGGCGCATGATTTCGCGCTGCAGACGGGACCCCTGCGCTGGAGCGATCTTTCGCTCTATCAGGGCGTAACGCTCCTGCCCAAAGGCGAAGGCAAGGACATCCTCACCGGAAACTGCTTCGCGTGCCACGGATTCCAGACTCGCATGGCCGCTGTGAAGCGCGACCTGGATGCCTGGACCGGCGCTGTTAATTTCATGCGCGAAACGCGCCATGCGCGCCTCGCCAATCACATCGACGATCGGCAGGCGCAGGTCCTTACCAATTATTTGAACGACGCATTCGGCGTCGACGCCAAGCTGCCGAAATCTCCCGCCGACATGCCCGGATATAAAGCGACAATTCGCCCGGTAAGCGACGACGGGTTGAAAATCACGTACGTCGAATACGACATGCCCGGACCCGAACCGCATGCCGTTTAGCGCCGCTCCGGATAAGGATGGAAACCTCTGGATTCCCGACATGGGTTCGGACAATCACATCGGGCGTCTCAACCCGGCGACCGGAGCGATCGAGGAATTTACCGCGCCCAATCCGACTCCCGCGGGCATCCACTCGGCCGTACCCGCGCCGGATGGTTCCGTGTGGATTGGCGAGCAGGCCGCCAACAAAGTCGGCCGTTGGGATCCGAAAACCAGGCTCATCACGGAATATCCGGATACTTACCAAAAGGGAATGGAAGGCCTCGAAGATGGCGGCTCCAAGCACACCGTTCGCGTCGATCCCATGGGAAGAGTTTGGGGCACGGGCGTTCATGCACAGTTGACCGTTTACGATCCGAAAAATAACGAATTCTCGCATTTTCCAGACACCTTCTCGCCCTACGGCGTGGAAATCGACAAGTCCGGCAATCCCTGGTTCGCCGAATTTGACTCCAAGGGAAAAATCGGAATGGTCGACGCAAAAACCGGCAAGGTGACGAAATGGGCCCCGCCCACCAAGGATGGCTGGCCGCGCCGCATCGAGATCGACGACGACGGCATCGTCTGGTTCGCCGAATATTACGGCGGCAAGATCGGCCGGTTCGATCCCCAGACGCAAACGTTCAAGGAATACACGCTGCCGGGCCCGAAGGCGACTCCCTACGCTCTGGCGCTCGACCGCAAGCACTACATCTGGTACTCGTCGGACGAGCAGGACGTAATCGGCCGCCTGGACCCAAATACCGGCAAAGTCACCGAATATCCGTACGCCCACTCCGAAAACATGATGAAGGAATTCTTCCTCGATGCGCAGGGACGCATGTGGTACGGCTCGGGACCCAATAATAAAGTGGGATATTTCGTGCCGTCGGATTTGGATTAAAACAAAAGCCGCATCCCATGATTCTGCGCAAGGGATGCGGCCTTTATACGCTTTAGGAATAGTCGATCTGGCCCGTTTCAAGTAGCACAGGCACTCTTGCCTGTGTGCTTTTTGCAGCCGTAGTTGAACCGGCGCCGCACGCGTGATCCGCAACCCCACACAGCCAGGAGTGGCTGTGCTACTCACCTGTCAAACCGCGTACGTAAACGTGTACCCGCGTTCCTGCGCGCGATTCACCGCCAGAATTCCCGCCGGTACGACGTGCGAGTTTCCAATCAGGTTCGCCGTAATTTCCTTGAACACGGCGTCGGCCTCCAGGCCATTGGCCTTGGCGATCCTTCCCGAGATGCCTCGCGTGGACATCCCGCACACGGCAAATTGCGCGCCCTTCTTGATCAGCGCGTTCATTTTGCTGGCGTTTTCCGGTCCTTCGCCCTCCACCGTATAGAAATTCACCGTGGGAGGCTGCTTGGTCTTCGGATCGGTGAATTCGGTTTGATCCGAAAGTTGCTTGCCGTACTTCGCCCACATCGCGTCGTTGTAGGCAAACGGCGTGGACTTATGGCGCGCCACGATCACCACGGCCAGGTCGCTATCCTTCAGTCCATATGCGTCCGCGTTCGCCTTGTAGAAATTGTTGGCAAATTGCAGCGCCCAGGCCATGCCGTCCGCCGAGTCGGTATCGAATACGAAGCGGTGCACGCCGGGAATCTTGTCGTACCAATCGTCTTGCGCGTGCCGCGCGGGACGGAATGCCCCATCCTCCGCGGGCCGCGCCATCGCCGCAGGACCTCCGGCGGCCGCCGCGCCCACCACACCCACTCCGGCGCCCAGCCGGGTAAGAAACGATCGCCGCGCCATCAGGGACTGCAGCCATTTGCCATCCATACGCAATTCCTCCTTCGCTATTTGAGTTCGGACAGTTGGCCTACTATAAGCCCAAATCCTGGGAAGTTCTACAAATTGACGGGGATTCAAAATGGACCGGCTCCCTACCCTAATTATTTCGTAGAATCGCGGGTCATTGCTTTCTTCGCCAATAAAATGAGAAGCCCCGCCCCTGACATTCGCAAAGGCGGGGCCCCCGAGCTGTAAGATTTTTCTCAGCCCGCGGCAGCTTCTCCCGCCTTTGCTTCGGCTGCCGCGCCGAGTGACCGCGCCGTGATTTCCAGTCCGTTCTTGTTCATATCGAATCGCTGCTTGCGGTCCAGGCCCTTCACGAATTCGCGCGTCGCTTTCGCGACGGCTCCGGGAAGGCTGGACGCATCCGCCGTCACCTTCGATTCGATGGTCTCTTCCGCGCGATCGCGATACCGAAATTGCACCTCGAATGTTTTCATTTTTCCCTGCCTCCTTTTTCCGATGACATATTTAGAAATTTTCTAACGTGCTCCAAACCGTGCGCGGGCCCCGAATCTGCGGGCGCGCTTGCCGCTAGCGATGCTTCTTCTTCGCCGGTTTCTTTGAAGACTTTTTCGATTTCTTGGGCTTCAACTTCGCTTCCAGGGCCGCATTTTCCTTGGCCAGCGCGTCGCGCGCCGCCGTCACCGTTTCCAGATCGTTTCCCATCTGGCCGTTTTGTTTTTGCAGATCCGCCACCTGGGCCTTCAATTGCTCGTTCTCTTGCAGCGTTTTCGTATCCTTGCAAGCAGACAGGGAGAGACTCAGCCCAACGGCCAAAGCAAGCCCTGCCCATGCGTTCCTACGCGTCATTCTTTGTCCTTTCATCACAGGAATTTGAACAGCCATTGGAGCAACCGATAGCGGGTGAGGTGGGAAGCCACCGCCGACGACTCATTCAGCGTAAAGGAGTTTCCGGCAAGGCGCAAGCGCGAACCGCAATTTTCTTCACGTCCCGCGGGCGTGCCGCCGCTTGTCCATCCCGATTCTCGCGGCCAATTGCCACCCTCCGCGCCGGGAATTGTCACCTGCCCACTTGCCGCTTACGCTGCTTTCCTCGTCTAACTGAAGCATTAATTGGGGCAATCATGAGAAAATCGTAACCACGCCGGATGAGGGGAATAACGGGCCAGGGGAAACATGAGAGTCCGGATTTTAAACCGCGTTGTGCCTTACTTTTTCTTATGCATTGCTCTGTTTGGGGCCGCCGGCGGACACGCCCAGGTAAACGATGCGGCTCCGGCGCCCGCGCGGAAAATTCTCTCCAAGACTCCCGATTATCTGAAATTGCTGAATCCGCCGGACGGGGACGACTTCCTGCGCGCCTATAGCGAGGGCTATCAAAAAAAGGCGGCGGAAATCGAGGCCAAGCTTGCGGACATCGGCGATGAGCAGCTTCGCAGCCAGGCCCGCAGCGACGAATGGGCCAAAGTGACCCGGAACGAGCACAACCAATTCCAGTACGAAGCCGATGTGGCCCTCAACAACGCCCGCACTTCATTTTCCCAGTCGCACCGGGACGCCTGGTTTGAAGTCGGGCGAGGAACCTACGATGAGAGCGCCAGTGCCTACGTCGTGCGCGCGACTCCCGCCGCGCCGATGACCATGAATTTCATGGCGCCCATGTCCCGCGCGACTCTGAATCAGGTCTACGAAAAATTTCACCAGATTGCCGCCCCGGAGGCCGAGCAGAAAGCCCGCGCCTATGTTTCCCAGGCCGGCGCAAATTCCAATTGCGCAAGAAGTCCCGAGTTGTGTCTCCAGCTGAAGAAAGACGAGATTGAGTCAGCCCTGCGATCCGCGCGCATCGTGGTCGTGGCGCAAGGCGATCTGGAGCAGCGGAAGGTGGACCGGCTGCTGATCGTCGATTATGAAACCGAAGGCGTTCTCCTCGAACTCGATCCCCATGTTCCCATTCTCAACCCCGTGGCCTGGCGATTTTCAATTGGAGAAGTTCCCAAGCCGATCCTCGAGCCCGAGCCGGCTGTGGCCGCAGTTCAGCCTGCCACCGCGGCCCCTGCGGAAAGCCCCGAAAAAGGTAGCGTCGGCCAGCCCGCGCCGAATCCACCAAGCGCCCCGGCAACTCCTCCCGCGCGCATAACCGTGCCCGCCAATGTGGAGGCGGCAGCGATCGTTTCCCAGACAAAGCCCGTGTATCCTCGCGAGGCGCGCGCCAGCATGATTCACGGAGACGTAGTCCTCCGCGCCATCATCGACAAGGAAGGGAAAATTTCAGAGGTGCACGTCCTGGAAGGGGACGACCTGCTGGCGAAGGCCGCGGTCGACGCCGTCCGACAGTGGCGCTACAAGCCCATGCTATCCGATGGCCAGCCCACGGAAGTAGAAACCACCATCACAGTTTCGTTTTCTCTTCTGGAATAACAAATAGTTCCGATCCCTCAACGTGCAGCGGTCCGGCCATCAGGTAGGACAGACACTCTTGTCTGTCCGCTTTTCTGCGCGCCAACGAGCATCCAAACCGGACAGACAAGAGTGTCTGTCCTACGTTCACTTTCGCAATCGTCGGAAACAGCCGTATGGCGTTGCCGCTGTTGATCGCCTGCACATCCCGGGCCGAAAATCCGTGCTCGCGAAATCCATCCATCGTGATGCTCATTTTCACGAACGGAAAATCCGTTCCGAACAAGAGTTGCGACATCGGAACAAGCTGGGTGAGCGCCGCCAGCGACGAAGGGTTCGCGCCGTTAGCGATATCGTAGTACAGCTTTTTCAATTCGGCTTCCACGCCGTTGGGAGCTCCGGCCGACATTTGCGGCGGAAACATGTCCGCCACGCGCTTGGCCAGCACCGGAACCGTGCCGCCGGAGTGCGTAATAATAAATCGCACGTCCGGACATTTGGTCAGCGTTCCATTCACGAGCAGGCTGGTGACCGCGCGCGTCGTGTCGAAATCGTATTCCACCCACGACGCCGGAACGTTTGGAAGAAGTTTCGCGCAACAACTCGGCGTGGTCGGATGAATGAACACGGTGGCCTTGCGGCGATTTAATTCCTCGAAGACCGGCGCGAACATCGGATCCCCGGGCCACACGTCCCCATAGTCGGTCATCAGGGCGATGCCGTCCGCCTTCAGCGTCGTGAACGCGTACTCGATTTCATTCAGACTTGCGTCGGGATCGAGCATCGGAAGCGAGGCAAACAGCCCGAATCGCCCCGGGTAATCCCGCACCATCTGCGCGCCGTAATCGTTGCTGTCGCGCACCAGCGTGCGCTCCTGCTCTCCCGCCAGATTGGCGGGAATGCCGCCCGTGGCGATCGAGAGCATGGCCGTGGCGATGCCGGCCTGATCCATTTGTTCCACGGCGATCGGCCGGCGTCCAATTCGCCAGCGCGGGATCGGATCGCTGTGTCAGCCGGGTCGGCCCGGAGATTTTTTTGTAGTATGGCGAAAGGTGATGATGGTGGACATCGATGCGGCTGAGCGTGGCCGCGGCCGCGTGTGCGTTCGCCTGGGCCAACAGAGCGATGGCGCTTGGAAGTATCGCGCCTGCCCCGAATACGCCCAGCGATTTCAAAAATTGCCGCCGGGCGGCATTCCCAGCCGATGGGCAATACGACGGAAAATCTGACTTCGCGTCGACTGCCATCGCTCCGAAACTGCCGCCGCGGCTATTCTTCATCCTGGCTCCGTTGCTGAGACGTCCCTAATTCGCCAATGGATTCGGGCGGATTTGCATATGATCTATGGAGCCTTTGTGCGTTTCCGTGAATTTAGGCATGTAGGAGCTGTAGGTCATCCACAGGCCACGGCCCTTCCAACCCGCATTGGGATCGTCAATTCGGCCATCCAAGCCGCGAGTGTAGAACGGCAACGGGTATGGGACTCGGAACACACTGAACTTTTCCGTCTTCGGATCGAATATGAACATTGCGTCCGAAGCGGTTCCAGTGACGATCACGGTGTCCTTGCCGAGACCCGACGCGTTGAATTGATCTACCCACAGGAAGTAAGGGAAATCGGTAGTGCCGGTTTCGCTGCCGGTGCCCTTAAATTTTACTCCCGGGTTTTCCCAGAATTTCCACTGGCCGGTCTTGACGTCCAGGCGGCCGAGATGACCGCTGCCGAGCGAGACCCAAACATTCCCGTCCGTGCTGAAGTCAATGCCATGCGGGAAACGTCCCGGAGCAGGCAGCGGGTAATCCTTGAATTTCCCCGTCTTTGGATCGAGCATGTACACCTTGTTCGCTGGGCCAAGGGCTTGCGGAGAGGTTTCCCAAACGGTGCCGTCGACGGGGCTGATCGCCACACCGTAGCCCGTTCCAGGAATCATTTTCTTGGTGTCCATATCGATGCGCATCCAGGTCTTCTGAGCCGCTACTTCAGTCCCTTGAATATTGTTCAAATCCAGCTTTTTGGTGTCCATTTCACCCATCGCGGAGCCACCACCGTCGGTCCAGATCCGGTCTTGCCAATCGAACTGGAGGTGATGAGTGTTATATGCGGTATCGACGGTGACAAATTTATTGGTTTTCGTATCGTAGTAACCGAGTTCCATATTGTTACCGTTCTTCGACAGTAAGATTGTACGCGATATCGATCGCAGCTCGGATCATTGTTATCCGCGGCCTCCATGGCGATCGTGCTCCTTGGCCCATGCGGGATAGTATTTGCTCGCCGCCGGCGCGAATCTGCTCGGTCATCCAGACTCTGCCGTTCTCATCCATCATGGGATTGTGGGGACTGTCCATCCACTCCTTGTCCTCTCCGGTGTACGCTTGCTCTTCTTCTGCGCCGTGGTAGTAGTCCTTTGTCAGGGAGAACCCGTGGCTCTTGTCTCGCGGTTCGAGATTGAGCCCCTGGACCGTGTTCTTCACCGGATCCAAAATCCACAATCTGCCTCCGCCGGTGCGATCCCCGCCGTAAACTTTCCCGTATGCGTACATCGTCGGATTCCGTTTGTCCGTCGAAACCATATCGTGAATGAAGGACTCCGGGGCTCCCCAATCCCATTGGGAGACGACGACATTGCGTTCGATGCCGGTTGGCCGCGGCGGAGCAGGAGGAACTTCTCCCGCCGCTATGCGAGAGCCCCAATCGGCAAGAACCTTCTCTACGGTATTTTTGCCTAGAAAATTGAGTTCTTGATGCATCGCCTTAGCGCGAGAGAAGACAGCGTCCCAATCTTCAACCGTGGTATAGCGGCGCGTGGCGACCATGCCCAATTCATGGCAGTGGTTGCACCCGTTCCTCTGGTCCCCAAGCCATTCTTCCTGGGTCTTGTACCTGGCGGGGAGATCGCTGCCCGTAGGGGGCTGAATCAGCGACGTCCAATAACTGGCAGGATAGATCTTCGCCGCTTCTTGCGGAGTTGCGGCGTTGGCAACCTGCAGCTTCACCTGCCCGCCACGCACCGCTTTGACGGGCTCCGAGTCCTTCAGCCCGTAGCCGCGCACCCATAGCTCGTAGTCTCCATCCGCCAGGTCCGGAACCAGGAAGCGTCCCTTATCGTCGGTGACGACAATCTTGCGGAACGGTACCGGCAAGGATTTCGTCTCGGCGATCACCCACACGCCAGCTTCGGCCTTGGCGCCCTGGGAGTTCACCACCACACCGCCGATGCTGCTCTTGCCGACCTGCAATCCAGGGACGACCTGCTGCCCGTGGACCGTGGGCAACGAGGTCACGCAAGCGATCGCGACCAAGGCCCAGAGTATTGCGCGCATTCCATATTTCATTTGCGTTCTCCTTTGCTTTTCAATTTCGCATCCGTCTATTCATTGAAGTCCTGCCCGATATTCCGGTTGTAGGGGCTCGGTCCGCCGCGGCGGATGCCCTTACGATGGCCCGCCAACCAGTGCTTCCACGGCGGCGCGGCAATTATTTCACCGGCAAGAACCTCTGCACCCGTTCGCCGCCGAAAACTTCTCCCGTGTAGATGTTTCCCTTGGAGTCGACGGCGATCATATGCAATCCGTAAAACTGGCCCGCGTTCTGTCCCATGCTGCCGAGCGTCCCCACGACTTTCCCCGATTCGCGGTCCAAAAACCAGACGTGGTTGTTGGTGAGATCGGAAATAAACAAGAATCTTTGTTCCTTGTCGGGAGAAAACATCACGCCGCCGGTGGAACCTCCCACGCCCGTCCACGGCGCCATGATGAATTCCTTCACGAACGTGCCGTCCTTTTTAG
This sequence comes from Terriglobia bacterium, assembly GCA_963779275.1. Classification (GTDB taxonomy): domain Bacteria; phylum Acidobacteriota; class Terriglobia; order Acidiferrales; family UBA7541; genus Palsa-360. The sequence continues at coordinate 266,035 of CAVZXL010000004.1, read as the reverse complement.
TGACGTGGATTCGATTGGCCATGCGGTCGGCGGCGTACACCAAACCGTCGTGCGACACATTCAGCGTGAGGTGCCCGCGGAATTCCTTGGGCATCGGACCGTTGGGCGTGTAGGCGCGATCCTTGTCGTCGGTCGTGATTTCCGACAGCTTGTGCCCATAAGCGCCCCAGCCGCGCTTGAATTGCAGCGTGTCCATGTCAAACACCATTACGCGTCCGCCCAGATAATTGTCCGCGGCGTATAGTTCGTGCGCGGGCTCGTCCAGACGAACCTCTTCGATTCCTCCCACGATCATCGGAGTGGTCGGCGGATACTTCATGCGAAACGCCGCTGTCGCCGCCGCCCGCGCCTCGCGCGTGGCCGGATCGATCGGTTTGCGCGCGCCCGGCAGGAATCCAAAAACCGGCCCCATGCTGCCCTGGCCCGGAACGCGTGGCTCGGTGGGAGCGGCATCGCCGCCTCCGCCTCCCGGCGGCATCTCCGGCGTGTGCGGCAATTCGCCAACCTGCTTGCCGGTTTTGGGATCGTATTTGCGGACGTTGCCGATTCCATCGACGGTGTTCCCGATGTAGGCGAATCCCTTGCTGTCCACCGTCATGCCGTGCCCCTGCGGAGGATCGAACGATCCGATGACGTCGCCCTCTTTGTTGATGTGGATCATCGAGGGAGGCCGCACGCAACAATCGGCAATGGGGGGATTCAATTCCGCCTCGAGTTCAATATTGGTCAAGTCGTTCGGACGATCCAGCACCCAGACGTTGTCGTCCTTATCCACGGCCAGCCCCGTAACGCCGCCCATCTTCCATTTATTCGGAAGAGGCTTCGGCCAATCCGCATCGGCCTTGTATTTCGGCGCGGTCATCATCTGCGCCCCTACCGCCGCGCCCATCACCAGCAGGCACACCGCGACCGCTAAGCCGAATGCCCAGCCACGCACATTCCTGTCCCGGCTCATGAACCCTCCTCAAAACCTGTCATTCTGTGATGGCCAACTCGGTTGGGCGGAGTCTAGGCCGAACGGTCAGGCCGTGTCAACGTTTGTTCGCTTCCAAGGAGTAACAATGCAGGAATGTGTCCAGCTAATAGAACAATCCCCGAAAAAGACGTGGAAAAGTGGCCCAATTGCAGGTTGGTCGCCTAAAATTCGATAGCGGGCAGCGCTTGGATAATCGTGGCTTGCGGCTCTCGAATGGCGAAGAAAGAACGCTGGTCCCAAGCAGCAAACAACCGGGATTTTCCGCACAGCCAAGAGTGGCTGCGCTACCTAAACCGGCACCGAATCAGCAATCACGATGGCCATATATACCTTCTGCGCCGCCCCGTTACTTCCCAAACCGCCCGGCCAACTCTCGAATTTCCGCGTTCTCAATCACTCGCCGCCGCAAATTCTCTTGCGTCGCCTGGAGCATCGCGCGCCCCAAGTCTTCCCCGGCCACGTAGAGCGAGCGGAACGGCTTCAACAATCGCAGCGCCGGCCGCAGCACAGCGTACATTTTCGGCAAGCTTGCCGAGGGTTCCGCATCGATGAACGCAGGCCGCCAGCAGTCCGCTCCCGCGAGTTGCATCAGTTCGTTTTCCGTTTCTCCCTTCACCTTCGCCCAGAACGTCTTGCTCTCCGCACTCGTTCCCGCACCGCTGATGTAGTGAAACGTCGCTCCGGGACTCGCCGCCATCAGCATCTTTGCGGCCGCCACCGGAAATTCGTGTGAAATCCTCACGAACTCTTCCTTGCTTACCTGTGTCACGGAGATTCCCAGGCAAAACAGGCAAGCGTCCACGCCGCGGAATGCATCCGCCACCGCCGTGTAATCCGCAAAATCGGCGTGCACAATTTCCCACAGCTTCGCATCGGTCCACCCCAGCGGCCGGCGCACAATCACCCGCACATCGTTCACCACCGGCGCGTCCAGGCAAGCCTGCAGCACCGCGCCCCCCGCCGTCCCGCTCGCGCCAAACAACAAGATATTCATGCAAATGCCCCAAGAGGAAAGCACAACGGAAGCGCCTGGCGTGCAATCGCCGCGCCACTGTATGGCGAGCCGGATCAAGCCGGTCGCCTTCCACTTCCGCCCATCCAGTACCTCGCCTACTGCGCGACCCACTTGTCGATCCGCGAGGCGTACAAGTTGGCAAGGTATACGGCCTTCTCATCCGGGCAGGCGATCCCGTGCACCGAGTCGATCGTGCCGGGCATGCGCCCGGGGCGGCCGAACGAACCCAGGATTTTGCCGCTGAGATCCATCTTGTACACACGGCCCACGCTGCCCACGAACATCACCTGATTGGGTCCCTTGGTGAGGCAGAGCGCCCAGGGCGCGGTCGGCAGAGTCCAAACCGCTTTGCGATTGCCTTCGGTGTCGAACACCTGGATGCGGCTGTTGCCGCGGTCGGCGACGTAAATTACGTCGTTATTGTCCACCACCAGGCTGTGCGGCGTATTGAAGTCGCCCGGCTGGGTGCCGCGCTCGCCCCAGGATTTTACGAAGATGCCATCCTTATCGAACTTGGCAACCCGCGAATTGCCGTACCCGTCCGAGACGAACATGTTGCCATCCTTGCTCCAGCCGATGTCCGTCTCCTGATAGAAAGCAGCCTTGCCGCGCGCGGCGTGCTCGATCACGTGCGTCAGCCACGTCCAGGGCTCCGGATTGGTTCCCAGAGTGCCCACGGTGCGGCCCTCGGAATCGAAACGGTAAATGATGTCGTCGGCGGCGTCCACGTACCAGAGATTGCCCTGCGGATCGAAGCGCAGTGCGTGCGCGCCCACGAACATCGTGGAGCCTTCGCCCCAGGAACGCACAAAGCTGCCGTCGGACTTGAATTCCAGCACGGGATGATAGCCGCGATTGAGCGCCACGATCGTGCCCGTGGGCCGACCGCGATGCCGCTCACGCGGCCCACCACGGAGTTGGCGGGATAGTGGAAAAAGTTCTCCACCAGATGAAACGGAAGTTGCGGTATCAGCGCCGCATTCCCGCCGCCTCTACCCTCGTCCTGGGCGTTCATCGTGGCAACGGCGCAAAGCGAGATCGCCGCGGCGCAAATCGCTGACAGTAAGAAACGTTTCTTCATGGAAGCCTCCCTAAGCGTGTGAGATGCGCGCCATCTTAGGCCCGGTTCCACGATCTTGCAAGCACGGCGAATTTGCCGTCGGCGAGACGGCATGGGAAGGCCGATCGGGAAAATCTGTTTACCAGAGGGAATGCTTATAAAGAATGGAATCTGTGCAAACGGGTTTAAGAATCTACTTGGAAGAAGGATGGAAGATGCGGTCCATGATCGCGCGCTTTTTCACGCCGGATTCGCCGTCGAGCGCCTGCAGCCGTTCCAGGGCCTTGGCGTTGGCGGCGTCGATCTCCAGAACTTTCTGGTAGTGCGTGCGCGCGCGCCAGGGAAGTTTCAGGCCTTCGTAGAGAGTGCCGAGTTGCAAGCGCGCGGTCGTGTTCCACGGATCGAGTTCGACCGCTTTCTCAAAATGTTCCACGGCCTCGCGTCGCAGCGGCGGCACCGCCGACAGCGCCCGGCCCAGCAGCGCGCGGAACCGACTCGAGTTCGGTTCCATCTCCACCGCTTTCCGCAGCCACAAGATCGTGCCGCCGGAATTCTGCGCCTTAAAGCATTCGCGCGCTTTTTCCAGGCATTCTTCGGCAGTCTTCTGCAGTTCGCTGGGGCGTTGCCCCAGGGTGAAGGCGCTGGACGCAGCCAGCCGCTCGTCGTATTTCCGGCGAGCCGACTCGTCCGTCAGAGTCTTGTAAGCCACGGTTACCGCTTCCATCAGCTTGTGCAGCGGCGGCAGCCACTCCGCATGATCCATGTGCCGGTCGGGATGATACTTGCGCACCAGCTTGTAATAATTTTGCCGCGCCTGGGCCCGCGGTGAATCCGCGGTCATGCGCAGAAGCTGGTAATACGTTCCGGTCTCGGCCAGGGCCAGCATCTGGTTCATCTCCAGCTCAAATGCGGACTCCTGGGGCGCCCTCGGCGCCTCCGCATGCCGCCAGTCCTTGGGCGGATCCGCGAGGCCCCAAAAATTTCCGGGTGCCTCGAATTCCACGCCCACCTGAAACAGTCCCCGCAGTTGCGGCGATCTGCGCATCCACGCCACGCGCGCCTTATAGGATTGCAAATCGGATTTTGCCCGCGGATTGGGAATTTCCACCGTCAGCCAGGTGTTCGTCGCCAGGGCGTATCGGGAATAATATTTGCATCCTTGGAAGCTCACTTCCAGGGTCACCCTGCGCTCCAGAAACGCCTGCCCGTTCTCGTCGAGCCCGCGGACGTTCATGGACACCCCGGCGGCGACGCGTGTGCTGCGCCGTTTGAAGGATTGCGTACCGGGATGTTGGTTAGCCATAAAGTAATTATTTTTTCGGCCATCTCAACGGTATCACGCCATGTCGACTGCCTCCCGCGCGACGCCGCAAGCAGTCGCCAAAGTGTTACCTCGCACCCGAAAAAGCTCTCCGCAAGTTCAGGTTTGCCGAACATGCATCCCGCCGTCTCCACCCTACCCTGGCCCTGCAGGCAGCTTCGGCGCGTGGCCTCGACCTGTCGCTAAAGTTCCGACTCACCTCCGGGAATATTTCGTCGCAATTTTCCAATCTGACCTGCGGCCTTTCGAGAATTCCATGCGTCCCACAGGAAGAGGGCGCGCCGGAAGATTGGGACGTAACCAGGTGAGTTCACCCTAATTCCTACGCCCGCCTTTTTGTCCTAATCTTTCCAATTTTTCTCTTACCAGACGCTTTTTGCCTGGAGCCAACGCCCGGTTTGACAAATTTCTTCATAATTCTTTCCAACTCGCGCCTTAACCCCTCTTCCACATTCTTCGAGTGGCGCTCGCTTCTCGCAACACGGCTTACGTACGACGGATCGACGCCGAACTGATTTGCCACGCGCCTGTAAAGTCCCCGTATATAAGAGGACAGATCCTTAGGGGCACCCTCCAAGGAGAGATGCTTTCCTGTTTGCGACTTGACTAGCCTCTTCCGGTTGGAGGAACTTGGTTTACTTCTGATTGGCTTGGCCATAGGAACCTCCCTAACCTCAACCTGGACTCGAATTCCTGACCAGCAATTCGAGCCGGGGTCCTTTGTGGAGGCCCTTGTAGAAGAGGATTGAAAGTATTGCTGTGCTTTGGATCACAGGTGTTGCGGCGGCCGGCGCCGTCCAGCCGGAGAAATGGTAATGGGTCAGTTTGACCTCAGGGCAGTGCGAAAAACTGTCCGCCCAAAAAATCGGGCGGCCTCTACAAGACCATTCGTGGCGGCGAGTCGCGGTTTTGTAGAGGCATCTCCGTCCCATGCATTTCGGGACGGAGAGGGCACGTTTTATTTCAGACTGACCCACGACCGGAGAAATGGATTGCCCTCTGGACCAGGAGAGAATATGATCCAAGCGTCCCCTACATGATTGACTGGGAGGTTCTCATGCCTCAGCGCGTGCTGCGCCAGTGCGTGGCTGCGAGTGTTCTCGTCCTGACAGGTGCCGCCTCGATGCACGGCCAGGCGGCAGCGGAATACGGAGTGATCACAGCGAATTCCGCCGGAGTTGCGGCGTCCGGCAAGCTGGCAATACCCAGCATCGCGCTTCCCGGAACCTCTTCGAGCGCGGGCCCCGGCGCCTCACCGAATGCCGCCGGCGCTCCGGCGATAACGCCCGAAGAGGCGGCCAGGACGAACCGCGAATTTTTTCAATCCCATTCCGGCGCGAACGCCGCGCGGATTTCCCTGCGCACCGCGCCGGTTCTGGCCCAGGCATGGATCGACGGCAGGTTTGTCGGCCCCGCTCCCCTCGATCTAACACTCGCCCCCGGCCATCACCGGGTGCTCGTCCGCGCCCCTAACATGCAGGAGTCCGCGCAGGAATTCGACCTGGCCGCGAGACAAACGCAGCCAATCGACTTCGTCATGAAGGCCTCGGCGCAAAGCACCGTTGTCCTCCATTGGCCGTCGCAAAAGTAGCGGTGCAATTTTTTGGGGGGGGGGATTCAAATGCAGGCGGTGCGGAACTGTGCGGCCTGTCGGGAAGATGAAAACGCGGCGCTCGCGGCGGTAGAAACCTTTTTCAAGCTCACTTCAGCGTCGCCACAATCTGCGAATCTTCATACAATCCCTGCGGCATCCCCGAACCCTCGCGCGTTCCGTTCATGCGCAACTCGATCTTCAAGGTATTTTTCTTCTTCCCCTTGAATTCAGCGCTCACCGTGTTCGAGGTCTTTTCGACCGCTCCGCTTCTGGCCTTCACCCGAAACTCCTGCACGCCGGGCGGAACAAATAAGTCGCCATTTTCCGCGAACGCCGCGGCGCCGGTTTTTCGCAAATAAATTTTCCCGTTCATCTCCACCGTGAACTCCAGGCCCCCCGGCATATGCCCCGCATCGATTTTCAGCTTCGCGTTTTGTTTCGGATCAAGCGCTCTCGGATCGAAGTCCACGGCTGCGGGCTCTGGCTTCGCGGCGGCTGGTTTGGCCGGAAAATCCGATTCCATTTTCGCGTTCGTCTTGGCAGGCGGCGCCGTCTTCTTCGCAGCAGACTCCGGCGCGGACTTCGCGGCTGGCGTATCTTCTCTGGGAACATTCGCCCCTGGGGCTGACGGCGCTGGCGCTGCCACGGACGCCGGCGGTTCGCTCGCCACTGCAGCGGGCGCTGCGCTCACCGGAGCCGGGGAAGGCGCCGCGGATGTATCCACGGATTTTTGCCGGCCCCGCAACGCGTACCAACCGCCTGCCGCCACTACCACCGCCAAAATCACCGCGACCGGAACGAATCGATTGCTGCTCTTGCCCTCGGGCACAACCGCGCGCCCCGCCGGCGCCTTTGCAGTTGCGGGCACTGGCGTCCCCATCAGTGTCGGCCCGACCACAGTGGCATCCGGATCGACTCCCGCAGCTGCTCTTTGCGACGCGGCCGTCCGCACAACGGACGTCTTCACTCCCGACCGCACCTGGCCCAGGTCGCGCGCCAGTTCCTCCCCTGTCTGATATCTCTCCTCGGGATTCTTCGCCAGGCATTTCAGGATGATGCTTTCGAGCCTCACCGGCACACCAGGATTCAGCTTGCTGGGCGGGACCGGCTCGGTATGCACCACTTTGTAGGACACCGCTGTCAGGCTGTCCCCAGGAAAGGGTTGCTCTCCAGTGGACAGCCAATAGAGCACTACGCCGAGTGAAAAAATGTCCGCGCGGCCATCGATCGGCGCGCCGGTGAATTGCTCCGGCGGCATGAAGGCGGGAGTGCCCACCATCTGCCCGGTTCGCGTGGTCTGTCCCTCGGCCATTTTCGCCACGCCGAAGTCGGTGATCTTCGGGCGCTCGATGCCGTGGGCTTCGCGCGAGGTCAGCAGGATGTTGGCGGGCTTGATGTCGCGATGCACCACGCCGTGCTGGTGCGCGTATCCAAGCGCTTCGGCGATTTTTTGCCCCATCTCGCAGACGCGATCGATGCTCAGGCGCTCGCCTTTGTTCACGGAATCTGCCAACGTGCGCCCGCTGATGAACTCCATCACCATGTACGGCACGCCTTCGTGCTCGCCCACGTCGAACACCGGCACGATTCCCGGATGCGTCAGCCCTCCTGCGGCGCGCGCCTCGCGGTAGAACCGCTCGCGGAATTCATCTCCTTGCTGGCTTTCGAGCACGACGGAAATGATGGTCTTCAGCGCGACCACGCGGTCCATGGCCGGATCTTTCGCCCGGTACACGGTGCCCATGGCGCCGTGACCCAATTCTTCGACGATTTCATAGCGTCCGATTTTCTGCGGAGTATCCATAGGCTGGGATTAAAATTTTATCACGGGCAGGATTTCTGGTGTCCGCTGGCTGGCTGGCGCGACATCGTCCGGACGATTGCGCTCACGTCTTATCATTCCGACTCGCTCCGGTTTCTTCGGATCCATCGTCGCCCGCGGGCACAATGATGGGCGCACGGTGAGGGGTCAATATCCTGTCCCCCGTCCCGGCATCCGCAGATACCGGTCCCGAGCCGGTGGTCAGCAACCGGTTCAGAATCGGGATATCCGCGCGCTGCGATTCCACGAAGTCCACGCCCTCGGCAGTTAGCGTGAATTCCTGATTGTCCGCCCGGGTGATGTAACCCTTGTTTTTCAGATACCACATCGTGAATTCCAGGTATTCGCGGGGAAATCCCATGCGGCTTTCAATCTCCAATAGCGGAACTTCCGGCTTGTAAGGATTTGTGCGGCGCTGAATGTAGAGCAGCGCCAGCACGGCCAGCCGCCGGTTCAGTTCGCCTTCCATGTTATCCATGAAGTCGATCGTGGTGGAGAGGGGAATCGGCTGGTTCAATCCCTTTTTGCGGTCCGCATCGTATTCGGCGCGACGCTCCGGATTCGCCAGCACTTCATAGGCTTCTTTCAGCAGGAAGAATTTTTCGGCGTCGCCGGTTTCCGGGTTGTCCGGGTGCAGCCGGATGGCCAGAAATCGATACACCCGGTGGATGGTGTCGGGCTCGGCATTCGGGCTGATTTGCAGGAATTCGTAATAATCCTGATTGCTCATCAAGGTCTCCGAGGAGAGACGCTACTCTCCTACCTAAGATAGCCCGGAGCGCCCCGGACGTATACGCGGTCGCGCCGCCAGAGTTCTTATCGTTAAACTGACGGCTGCGGCACATTGCCGATCCGGGCCCTGATGGGCAGGATAATTCGCTTCGATTGGACTTGGCCGCCCCGCCCGCCTATTCTCAAGTCGCTCCACAACGCGACGGCCCTCAAAACACCGGAATTTAGCGCGATTGCTGTAGCCCGGGTCTTCTGACTTGGGGATTTTTCCGCCACGTTCAAGAACCGTGTGCGGAAAACCCGGCCACCGAATAGGCTGAGGCGATGGCATCCGGTTTTCAGAAAATTATTCCGCGCGATTTCGCGCACTCGCGGGATAATGGCCGCGGTACCGGTCGCGGGCGTCCAGGAACGGAAGGGAGTAATTTCACATGGCCAAGGCGAAGGAATTTACCGTAACTATCGAGGACAAACCGGGCGCCCTTGGGAAGTGCCTGCGCGCCCTGGCCGAGCGCGGCGTGAACATCCTGGCGTTCCAATCCTATGTCGAAGAGGGCGAAAGCCTGGCCCGGTTCCTGGCCGATAATACGGCCGTCGCCAAGGAAGTGCTGGGCAACCTGCGCATGATTTTCGAGGAGACCGAAGCCGCCGTCGCGCGGCTCCCCAACTGTCCCGGCGAACTTGCCCGCGCCGCCTCGCGCCTGGGCGAACGCCAAATTAATATTGACTACACCTACATCGGGATCGAGCCCGGCACGTCCCGGGTGCTGGTGGTCTTCGGAGTCGACAACCTCAACAAGGCCTCGGCTGCGCTGGACGAACTGGCCGCCGAATCCGCGTGAATCATCCTATGCAATTTCGCGAACGCCGCGCCGTTTACGAGACCCACAACGAATAAACCAGCCAGGAGAGCAGCGCTCCGACCGCGATCAGCACGAGTCCGGAAAAACGCCGCTTGTTGAGAAAGAAAATCAGCGTAAGGCCGGTCAACGATACCAGCGTCATCAGCACCGCAGAAAAATCGATGACCGCGGACCATTTTTTCCCGGCATCCCGCCCCTTGTGCAGATCGTTCAGCAACGCCACCAGGCTGAACGGGCTGATTGTCAGATCGTATTTCCCGGTCGCGCGATCGATGGTCGCGTCCGCTTCGTATCCCGGGCCTTTAAACAAGACTTCGCATTGATCCCCGTCCACGTGGAAATCGGAGAGCGCTCCCTTGGTCCGGTACGTGCTCCTGAAATAGGCAACAATTTCACCCTTCGCGACGCCCGCGGTATCTGGGGCATTTACCCAGGCTTTGTTCAGCGCGCCATGAAACTCGGCCGGCCGTTCGCGGCTGTCGAACCACTCGGCGTGGTTCAGCGTGAGCCCCGTCACCGCGAAAAAAAGAAGCAGCGCGAAGCTGAGCATCGAAAGATACGTGTGCAGCCACCGCGCCAGATGCGCGAATCGCCGCTTCCAATGTAAGTACCGGGGATCCTGGGATGCGGGGCGCGCGGAGCCGCTCGGGTCTCCGCCCGCGCTATTGGGCAATTTTGTGGTAGTCAAGGGTCGCCGACGCAATCTCTACCTCGCCCGGAAGTTGGAACTGTCTGGGCGAGCCGTTGAAATCCATCTCCTGATGCATCAATTGATAGGTGCCGTGCTCGCGCGCCGCTTCGATCATCACATTATATTTTCCGGCTTTCACCAGGTTGCCGGAATCGTCCTTCCCGTCCCACACAAAAGTGTACTTGCCGGGAGGGCGCGTCGCGCTGGAAACGGAATTCATGACGTGCGTGTCTTCGCTCACCGACCGCAAGCTCTCGACACGGCTCCAGGCCCGCAGTTCACGCAGATATTTGTACTTCGCGAACCACAGCGCGATCGTGCGCACCGGGGCGTGATCCTCGTCCTCGATCCACACCGCGACATAGGGCCGGTGCACGCGAGTTCCTTCGATTTCGTTCAGTTCGATGGTCAAGGTCAGCTGATATTTCGGGTCCCATTGCGAAGCGCCGGGCCGCGCGGCGACCCGCTCATAGCTCGCGGCGGGACGAAACGCCGCGCTGCCCGGTGTGCTTTCCGAAGCTGGTGAAAAACTCAATACACCGTCATTCCGAGGCGCGCCTTTCGCCGAGGAATCACTCCTTGCTTTCGTTTCAATCGAAGTGCGATTACTCGTTCCGCTCGGAATTACGGCATGGGAGATGCTTTCCGCGGTCTGTTCCAGCGCGCTCCACCCGCCGCTCTCGATTCTTTCTCCATCCTTTTTTACCAGCAGATATTCCACGCCCGGCATCGAACTCGTCAGGCGCGCGCTTTCCTCCGGCGCCAGCACAGAAAACGCCGTGGCCAGCGCGCCGGCCTCGGCCGAATCCCGCGCAATCACTGTCGAGCTGATAATATCCTCGGCCGGCATTCCTGTTCTCGGATCGACGATGTGCGAGTAGTGCCGCCCGCCGATCTCCACGCCGCGCCGGTAATCTCCGCTGGTCGCCACGGCGCGATCGCGAACCACTAGGCGCGCAATAGACGCCCCATTTTCCGCATCCGATTTCGGGTCGGCGACGTCGACAGTTTCGCTCCATTCGCCCCGCACCACCAGGTCCCCGCCGATATTTACAACCATCCCACGCGCCCCGGACGCGCTCAGCGCGCTTGCCGCCGCGTGCCCCGCGATATAGCTTTTCACGAAAGAATTCATGGCCAGCGGCGCATCGCTGGTGTGCGTCGCCGTGTGGTTCGCCGCATCCAGTTTCCAATGCACGCGGCGCACGCCGGCAACGGACGCATCCAATTCCGCCTGCGAAGGAAGGCGATTCTCCGCTGCCGCCCGCTTCCACACGCGCGTAATGGTTTCGGCCGAAGCGTCCAGCGCTCCATTAGTCAATCCGCGGTATTTGTCGAACAAACTCAGCACTTCAAATAATTCGGGAGAAACCCGCACCGGCTGGCCCATGGTGCGAAACCATCTGCTAAATTCGCTTTGCGAATCCCACGAGCTCAGGATTCGCGACTCCCGGTCGATCTCCGCCAATACGGCCTGGTCCGCCTGCTCCGCTTGCGCGGCCGAAGACGCGTTCACTTTAATTTCCAGCGAAGTCCCCAGCACATTTTCGTAGTGAAACACGTACAGCGGTTCGCGCTGAGACGTCGTGGACGAACCGCCAAGCCTCGGCGACAATACCACCATCGCCGCAATCAGAATCGCCACTCTCGCTCTAGACCGGTTCATCAAACGCATCGCTCCATTTTTTATTTCGGCTCGCACTAGTTTACACCAGTGCCCGTAAAGACAAACTAAACACTCCGCTCCATCGAGTAGCACAGCCACTCTTGGCTGTGTGGTTTTCGGGCAATCGCAATTGAATCGATCGCTGCATTTGCGGCCGGCAAAATCACACAGCCAGGAGTGGCTGTGCTACGCGCCCTTTTCCGCACCCTGAAAGCCTGCTTCGCTAAGACCCTTCCCGCGCATTTCTCTAAATCCCAATCCAAGCGGCAAAATCTCCGTCCTGACGAAGTAACGAGAAATAGCCGTTTGGGTATAGAATCCCGGGGTACGGCCACCCGCAGCGCCGCCGCGTCCCCGGCTGCTAAGCGACACATGCCGGACCGAATTTCGTATTCCTAAGACCCAGGCCAGAAGGGAAGGGAAGGGAAATTTATCATGCCATTAAAAAATTCCGACGTATGGTTCATCACCGGATGTTCCACCGGCTTCGGCCGCGAACTTGCCAGCCTCGTGCTCGATCGCGGCTTTCGCGCCGTCGTTACCGCGCGTGACCCCGCCAAAATTCAGGACCTGGCCGCCGGCCGCGAAGGCCGCGCCCTCGCTCTCAAGATGGACGTCACCAGCAAGGCCCAAGCGGCCGAGGCCGTGCAAAAAGCCGAAGCCGCATTCGGCAGTATTGACGTCCTGGTGAATAACGCCGGATACGGCTACGTCGGCGCCCTGGAGGAAAGCGACGAAGCGGAAGTGCGCGACATGGTCGAGACAAACTTTTTCGGCCTCGCCCGCATGATCCACGAAGTGATTCCCGGCATGAGGCGCCGCCGGCGCGGCAACATCGTCAACATCTCCTCCATTGGCGGCCTGGTGGGTTTTCCGGGCGTTGGCTATTACAACGCCACCAAGTTCGCCGTCGAGGGACTCTCCGAATCGTTATCCAAGGAAGTCGCGCCGCTCGGAATCAAAGTGCTGGTCGTCGAGCCGGGTCCCTTCCGCACTGATTGGGCCGGGCGTTCGCTGAAGCGCAGCAGCCTGCTGATCCCCGAATACACCGCCACTGCCGGAGCATTCCGCGAGCGCATCACCAGCCGCAGCGGAAAACAGGTGGGCGATCCCGTACGCGCCTGCAAAGCTATCCTCAAGGCCCTGGAGTCTGAGAACATGCCGCTGCATCTGGTCCTGGGCGCAATCGCCCTGGAAACGGCGCGAACTAAAATCGAAAAATTGACCGCCGAACTGGACGCCTGGGAAGAAACTTCGCTGGGCGCCGACTTCCCGGAAGGCCAGGCCGCCGCGGCGAGGTAGACGCAGCGCAAGAGGCAGCGCAAGAGGCAGCGCACTGCGATCCTCGGTTGAGGCTGGAATACTCTTAGCGTTGCCACCACGGCAATCTCAAGGGATGGCGGCGACGGTCATTTTTTCCTCGCGTCTGCCAATCGCTCAACTGGAATCCAAAGCCGGAATTCCGGTTTCCATCCGGCATATTGACGCGATCGGGCCCCGCACGGATTTTCGGCGTAAATCGGCGAACCCTGCGCAACTGTATGGACAACACTCGCGAAAAAATCGTGATCGTCGAGGCGGACGAAGCTAGCCGCTCCTCCCTGGTCTCCATAATGGAAAGCGGCGGTTGCGAAGTCTCCGCTTTTTCCACTGCCCGCGAGGGTCTCGACGCCCTGCAGCATACGGGCGCGGAATTGCTCTTAATGGACACGGACTTATTAGGCGCAGGCACGATGAGCGCTCATGAAATGCTGGCGACGATCCGCGGCTCCGTTCTCACAGCCGCAGTTCGCGTGATTGTCCTTGTCGGTCCCGGGGCTGATAACCGTGCTGCCGGCCTTGACCTTGGAGCCGACGACGCCGTCTCGCGCCCGTGGGATGCGACCGAGCTTTTGGCTCGCACCCGGGTGCAATTGCGCGCCCTGCGAGCGGATAAACAGCTCCTGGAACAAATGCGCGTCGCGACCCAGGGCCAGCAAATTGCCTATACGGCGTTTGACGCTCTTGCCGTCACCGAACGAATGGTCAGCAACGCAAATTCGGTGGACAAGCGTCTGAAGTTCGGACTCGCCGCCGTCTTTGCAATGGTCGTGGTGATGGCGGGGATCTACTTCCTGTTTGCCCGTACCGCACAGAAAGATCTGAAAAATACAAAAGGCACGATCGCGCGTCTCGAGGGCGGAATTCTGCACCAGCAAAGTTTGATTGCTGAGGCTCGAAAACTGCACGAAGCACAAGGCGCGGAAGAAACCGCGCTGGGTTCCTTGGGGAAAGACGATCTGCAAAAACATGTCCAAGACCTGAAAGCAAGGATGGCGAACGCAGGTTCCGGCCAAGGGGCCACTCTGCAAGAACAGCTGGACGATACCAATGCCCGTCTGCAGCGAATTGAGCAGGAAGGCGATTCCGCGCAAAACCTGATTCGCAACGACGTGCAGAGCGTCTGCCTGCTGCACATTTCGGTCGCATTCCGGGATCAAAAGAGCGGTCAGCGGCTGCGCTACGCCGGCTTGAACCAGCAAGGCGAGCCCTTGCAGGATAGCGACGGCAACCCGATACTCACTCTTGCGGGCAACGGGCCCGCCGTGAAAGTGGACATTTTCGGCACGGGTTTTCCGGCGGGCAATTCCGGACGCATCGTTACCAACCGGCACGTCGCCGAACCCTGGTGGAATAATGACGAGATGAGCGAGATGGCCCGCCAGGGTTTTTTGGCTGAAATTTCTTCGATCCGCGCCTATTTCCCGGGCGACCCCCGCGCGTTCGCCGGCGAGATTAAAGAAATTTCAAAGGACGCGGACCTGGCGACCATGCAGGTCGACATTCAAGACTTGAAGCGCCCGCTCCTTTCGATTGACTCGGGCAACGCGGCTGCCGTGACGGGCGAGCCGGTCATTTTGATGGGCTACGCAACGGGCCTTGCCGGTATTCTTGCGCGCACCGATGAGGATACGGCTCGGAAGATATTGACCTACAGTGGCGGTGACGTATCGCAAGTGTTGGCGGAGCTCGCGCGCCGCGATCTCATTCATCCGATTGTTACGCAGGGCCATATCGGAGATGTCCTCCCCGATAAAATCGTCTTTGACGCGCAAACCACATCGGGAGGTTCCGGCGGGCCGCTCTTCAATCGACAGGGGAAAGTCATCGGCGTCACTTACGCGATCCTGAAGGGTTTCGGAGGCTCGAACTTCGGAATCCCAATCCGATTCTCGGAGCCGTTGCTCGGCCCCTCGATTGCTTCCTCGCCAAATCACGCGGTGAATTGATTTCCAGCCGCCGCACGGCCGGGATGGTGAGCGGCGAATAATAAGTTTGTCTTATCCCGGCGCTGAAAAACAATTTCAATTTGGCCAAGTCCCGAGGAATCCTCCTCCCGGAACCCAGGAATCGCTGGAATCCCAGCAACCGGGAACCTCATCCCCCGGAATTTTGAACGCGCAATTACTTTGAATCCGCGCCGCCCTGGAACACCTCTTTCGCCAGCCTCATCGCGGACATTGCCGTTGGCCACCCGGAATAGAACGCCAAGTGCGTAATCAGCTCGACCAGTTCGTCCCTGGTGACTCCGTTGTCCAGCGCGCGGCGCAAATGATACGGCAATTGTTCCGTGCGGTTCATGGCCACCAGCGCAGTCACCGTGATGACGCTGCGGTCGCGCTTGGAAAGGCCGGGGCGCTCCCACACATCGCCGAATAAAACTTTTTCGGTCAGATCGACCAGCTTGGGTGCAACGTCGCCTATTCTTTCCCTTGTTGTGGGGAGCGGTTTTTCGTTTGTCATGGATTCTCCGGGCGGCACTTATCTTTCTTGGAACGAAAGTGGGCCGCAACGCTCAAACTGTACCATCAGTGAAACATTCCCGAAAACCCGGCATCGCGTGTTGGCCGCATCCGCCGGGCGGCGCGCCCGCTCTTACGGCAAAGTCGCCAATTCGCGCCGATCCGTGCCCGGCGCGGCCAGGTAGCCGTGCAGCCGATAGAAGCACCACCGTCCCCCCATGGCCCCAAACCCAGCAAGTTAACGAAATATTCACTTGCATATATGAATTGCCGCACTAGAATCCTTGTCCAAACGGAACACCTCACACGGGAGGAAACCAATGCCCAGTGCCAGGCACTCCTTTGCCGTCCGCCGCATCGCGGAATCTTTTTGCGCAAGACTTCCATTCCCTCAGCGTCCGCGATCTCCTCGACGCCCGCGATCAGTTCCACGTCCACTTGGCGCACAAGCCGAATGTCTTTTCCACGGCGATCGGCCGCTACTTGATCCGGGATTTGGACGCCAGGAAAGCGACGCCGCGCACCAGCGTCATCCGAAGCGAGACGCCAAGGCCAAGCCTCGCACGCTGCTAACTCCTGGTCAAGGATTGGTCCTGGCCCTGCGTGCTGGTCTTCGTCAACCAGTGGCAGACGTTGGACGATCTGCGCTCCAAGCCCGATCTGGTGATTCCTCCGTTCGTCTACATGCCGGATGGACGCATCATCCCGGTCTGCGTCGTGCTTGTTGAATCGGCGAACCTGCCGCCGCGCACGGTCGACCCAGCGCGCTTATCGCAAGGCGCTCTCGGCATCGGTTCGCCGATTTATGTCGACGCGCAAGGGATGCGCCGCATGGGAACCGCGGCGTGCATGGTCTCGGACGGCGGCGATTTCTATCTCCTCACCAACACCCACCTCGCCGGGCAAGCGGGACGCCCGGTGCGCGCCCTGCTTAAAGGCGTTCCCGAGGTGATCGGCACCACGCAAGGAACGCGGAATCTGACCGAACGCACATTCTCGGACATCTATCCCAGCCTGCCCGGCCGCGATTCCGTGGTTAACATTGACGCCGCCATCGTCCGCGTGAACGACGCGAATAATTGGAATGCAAATGCGCTATCGCAGCCCCTCGGCCAGGTTGCCGATTTCAGTGCCGAGACCGCTTCTCTCAGTTGGATTGGGCGGCCCGTCGTCGGCCACGGCGCCGCGAGCGGCAGAAATGCTTGGCGAAATCAAAGCCCTTTTCTACCGCTACAAGTCCGTCGGCGGGCGGGATTACGTCGCCGATTTCCTCATCGGTTCCCGCGCGGGTGACCCGGATCCGTTGGTCACCCAGCCGGGCGACTCCGGTTCGCTCTGGTGCCTCGACGGTATCTTTGAGCCCAATACGCTGGCGCCGGTCGCGATGGAGTGGGGAGGCCAGCGGATTGACGGTGGCGGGGCTTCGGGCCAATTTCTGCAATTCGCTCGCGACTTCGATGGCGGTAATCTTGCGCGAGCTCAGCCTCGATGTCATCCAGGATCCGGCGGCCGAGCGCGCGCAATACTGGGGACCTGTCGGCCATTACAAAATCGGGCAACAGGCCTGTTTCCTGTTCTGAACGCGGCGTTGAAGAAGTTCTTCGCGGCAAACATCAACAACCTCAGCTTCAGCAGCGACCAGCAAATCCAGCTTGCCACTCACCTGCAAGCCTCCGTCTTTGTGCCTCTCAGCGATGTGCCCGACGTAGTTTGGAAGACCAATATCAACAAAGTGAAGCCGGCCGTGACGCGCGCGATGGAAAACTGGAATCACTACGCCGATATCGATCTTCCCGGCGCCGACGGCAAGACCCTGCTTCAGCAGTATCTCGCCGGCAACGGATCGCTAAACTGGTCCAATTGGACGGCGTTTTATAAGAGCGCTCCTCTTCCTTCCGCTTCCAAAAGCAAGAGCAATAATTCGGGCGCCCTTCCGTTTCGCGTATGGCAAATCTTTGCGCAGCTCGTCCAGTATCGCAAAAAACGGCGACGGCGCGAGTTTCTTGACGGCCGCGGGTTGTCTCGCCCACTACGTCGGCGATTCCTGCCAGCCGCTGCACGCTTCGCAACATTCCGATGGCCTCAACGGAGCTTCCACCGGGGTCCACTCCACGTATGAAGACAATATGGTCGATGCCTATGCCGATAAAATCGCCGCCGGCTTCGGCGACGCGATTGCCAACCTCAAGTTCAAGCCACGCGCCATTGCGAATGCGCGGGATGCGGCGATGGCCGTGATGGATCTGATGAACTTCTGCCACAACACCCTGCCGCCCGAGTCCATCTGCCAGGTGTACAACCAGGCGCGTCCCGGGGCGAATACGAGCGCCACCAAGAACCAACAGGTTCTGGCCGCTCTTTGGGACCACTGTGGCCAAGCGACGATCGAAGTCATTGCCGCCGGCGCCGTCACTCTCGGCACGATCTGGCAGGCAGCGTGGACCTTGGCCGGAAAGCCCGACACTACGCCCTGGCTGGCGACCGCTTATGACGGCACGAAAGACCTGATGCCCGTCTATGAAGACAAGAAGTTTCTCCCTTCCCTCCATCTGCAATACCTCGGCAAAGCCGACCTGCCGGGTTCCGACGCTCCGGCCACGCCTGCACCTCCGCCGAGTGCCGTCCAAAACCAACAGGAACGTGGACATCTGCCCAAACGACCGTCAGGACCCGCGATCCCTTCGGCGCATCGCACCGCAGGAACTGCCGCGAAAGGTAAAACTCACAAGGCGCGTGGAAGCAAGGGTTAGAGAAGTTATGCTTCGGATGACGCCTGCTCGCCGGTAAGCCGGATTTTTCTTGATACTCTCTTACCGGACGCGGTCTTCTGCTTTGCCGGATTGGGCCGCATTCCGGCAACGCCGCTACTGCGCCTGGGTCGTCATGGGCAAGCCCTTCTTGACCAGGAAAGTCGCAAGGGCTTTCACGGGCGTATTGCCGATGTTTCGGCCCTCATGAACTTTGTCGGGCTCGACGTAAAAACTGTCGCCAGGTTTGTAGGTGGCTGTCGGCTTTCCTTCGTAGTCGAGAGTAAGCGTGCCTTCCTGCACATAGACAATGGCCGAACCAGGGTGGGTGTGCCGGCCTTCCCGGGAGCCAGGCGGCATTTCGACCGCGGCTAAGACTTCCTCAAAGCCGGGAATGGGCGAATCCTGTTTCAGCAGGATCTTGCGCGTCACGCTCGGTTGTTGCGCGGCCGGAGTGACATGCAATACCGCCAAACTGGAAAACGCCACGACAACAAATGACAAGGCTGCCACTTTCATCGAATTCTTGATCATCGCTTCTCTTTCCACATGCCGTAAGATCGGCAGGTTATTGGGGAGGTCGCACTGCAATTCTCAATCTGTCCGTCATCATAAGCCCACTTCGAGCGGGCCGTCTTGAAAAAAACAATCATCGGCCCCCCTGGTCACTTTTCGGCTTACCAGATTATGCCCTGGGCTTGGGCGGTATCCCACATCTTCGATAAGTTCGTTTCTATGGGCCTCTCTGCGATTCACCAAAAAAAGCCGATGAAAGTGGTCCGCTTCTCTTACCGCAGTTTCTTCCGCACTACCCAGGTCGTCATCGAGCGCTGATTTTGGACCACGGTGGTCTTCAACGGTTCGGCCAGTTCGCCGCCCAAGCGTTCGGCCAGCGAGACGAGCAGCGCTTCGTCCACCAGATACCGCTCCGCGCCGTCCGGCGATTGGAAGCGGCGTCCCTCGATCCGTTTGAATTGGCTCTCCATGCCTATAGTGGACGCGACGCGGCAGAAGAAGAGCCCGCCGGGCTTCAGCACGCGCCAGGATCCTTGCAGCATGGACTCGAATTGCGCGTCGTCCCGGGCGAGGTGAAGAACGGTGTTGCTGATGACCACATCGGCGAAGGCATCGTCGAACGACATATGTTCGACGGGTTCGACTCGAAAATTCGACGCTGCAAGAGCGGGCGCGAACATCCGGGCGAGGGAGCGGACGCTGTCCACGGATTGCGCGTCGGAGTCCGCCGCGTAAACCTCATACCCTTCCCGCAGCAAGTACACGAGATTTCGGCCGGAACCGCATCCGGCGTCCAGGATTCGCATTCCGGGCGAGATGCGGCCTTTCAGAAGCTGGTCGAAAAGATAGATGTCGATCTGTCCAAATTGTTCCTGAAGCGTGGGCATTCCTAGGAACCTAGCCGCGCGCCGCGGTTGTGTCAAGCGTAGAGCCACTGACTTTCGTGCCGGGTTTTCCTTCAAGCTGCGCGCCGCGTGTCGAGGCGAATAACGTCATGCGCTGTCAGCGGCGCAAATTTCTGATGACTCGCTGACTTTTCGAAGGTTCGGCGAATAGCCCACGCATCGGAATGTGACTGCCGTCGGCATTCGCCAAAACCAAAAATTGTGAATCCTCCCCATGGCGCGCTTTACCTCATCCGGTTACCCGCCTGAGCGCCATAATGGAATCGCAGCGCCTCATGATCCACTATTTCACTCCCAGCAACAGGTACAGATCCGAGGAATGATTGCTGTAGGTATACGCAAACGATTGCCCATCGGGGGTCACGATCACTTCGCCGCTTTTCATGCCGGCTTTTTCAGGCGGCAGCGGAAGCTGTTTCCACAGCGAGCGCCTTCCCGAAGCCATTTCAAAAAGCGTGATGGTTGCCAGCGCTTTCTCGGTCCGGACGAGGTAGAGAGATTTCCCATCGGCGGTCCAGGCATTCGGCATTTCTCCCGGTTCAAATTTGAATTCCTTCTCGGGCCGCTCGCTGGATTGCGAGCTGTACAGGAGCGCTCGAAAGTCCTCGGTGAACGCAAGAATGCGCCCGTCGGGCGATACGCTGCACAGCATCATTCCGTCCGGAGTGAACGCGCGCGGCCTGCCTCCCTCGACGCTTTGAATGTAGCAGCGCGGCCCATGACCGGCTTCGTAGCCGACGAACACGATTTGCCGCGCGTCGGGAAACCATTTTGCTCCGGGATACATGTAGTGCTCGACCGACCCGCGCTCCAGGGTTTTCGGATTTCCCGCGCCCGTCGGCAGCAGCACGATCTGGTCGTTCGGCGGCGGCATGACGGATATTGCCCACAGTCCATCCGGCGATAGCGACTGCGCGCTCCCTTTGCCCAGCATGACCGGAGCGGAGCCGTCGGTCGGCCGCAGCCCCACTTGATACGAGGGCCCCGAGTTCTCGCCTTCCGCTCCGAACAGGATCCGCTTTCCGTCCGGTGAAATATCCGTGACCATGGACCAGTCTTCCCAGGAAAGTTCTCGCGGTTCCGCGTCGCCCGCGCCCAGGAACAGGATTCCGAGTCGCTGATTGTCACGGGCCAGCAGGATGCGCCCGTCGTGCGAAATGTCCCGCAGTGAAAACCCGCCCGCGACGCTCAGCACTTTGCGCTCCTGCCCGCCCAACGTGACGGCATAGAGCGCCCGTGCCACGCCCGACCGCGTGGCCGCAAACCAAACTTCGTCTCCACGTGGTCCCCACGCCAGCCCCCTCATGCTTTCCCAGAACCCCGAAAGCGTCTTCTTGTTTCCGTTCAGATCGACGATCGCCACCGACCCGCGATCGTCCGGGAAAATAGGATGGTCCAGAAATGCGATCGAATCCCCGCTCGGGGAAAACCGCGGCGCTTCGATCCACCCGCCACTTTCGTACAAAACCCTTCCAATGGGATATTCCAGGCGGGCCTTGTCTCCCACATGCCTCACCACTGCCAGTTCGCCGCTGGGAGACCAGTCGGCCCCTTCGGCTCCGGGCAGAAGATCTCGCGGCGCACCTCCGTTCAACGGAACGCGCGCCAGAGTGCCGGCCTCGTCCGTGTGCCCCGGGGCGCCTTTGGAATCGGAACTCTGGCGCATCACGGCAAGTTCCGCCTGCGGCGACACCGCGAGCAGGATCGAGTCGGCGATTCCCAGTTGCTGCGGACCAGGAGCGCCCAGACGCTGTGCGTAGATTGTCGGCTTGCGGGGAAAAAATCCGGCGGAGTACACCACCGAGGCGCCATCCGAGGTGAAGCGGGCGGGGCCGAGTTCCGGCAGATCGAATGTCAGCCTCCGGAATTCAGGCGACGTGGAAGCGTCGCCATGCCAGGGGGCAAATCTCCAGACCAACCCCAGAAATGCCAGAAGCAGGATCGCGATTCCCGCCGCTGCCAGTAACCGGCGAGGAGTTCCTCGAACCGGCGCCATCGATGCGGGCGACGGCTTGGCCTCCGGTTCGATTTGCGCCACAAACCGATACCCGCGCCTGGGAACTGTCTCGATATAACGGGGAGAGTCGACGTCGTCGTTCAGCGACGCCCGAATCTTCTTAATCGCGGTATTCAGCGCGTGGTCGAAGTCCACGAAGGTGTCCTGCGACCAGACTCGCCGCCGCAATTCTTCCCGGGTCACCAGTTCGCCGGGACGCTCCACCAGGGCAGCCAGCACCTGCAGAGGCTGCTCCTGGCAGCGGATGCGCATTCCGTTCTTCCGCAGCACCCCGGCCTGCAAGTCAAATTCGTAATCGCCAAAACGGATGATGGATCGGCCTTGCAAGGTCACACCCATGGCCACCTCTGCGTGTTTTGACGGGGCCGCGCCCCAAATGGTTTAGAGCGTGAACAAATTTTCATCTGTCTTCGCCCGAATAACCCCCGAATTCAACGTAAGTTAGCCGGCCACATGGAATCTATCCGGAATCCATCGGCAAACTATTGCGATACCTGAGCGGGTGGTTACCGTGGGCCGCGCCGGGCACGGAGGTGCGGCACTAATGGACGCCAAACGCATGGTTGCCAGTCTGCTATGTCTTCTTGCGGGATTGCTCGGATTAACCGGGCCCCTGCGCGCCGGAATCTGCCGGATAACAAGGGACCAGGACGCGGATGCCGGGCCGCGTCAGGTTGTTCGCTTGAAGATCTTCCATAACTATTTGCCCGTGGTTGAGGGCCGCCTGGGGGATTCGCCGCAGCCCCGGAATTTCGTCTTGGACACCGGGACCTCTCCCAGCATCCTCAACGTCACGCTCGCAAACCAGCTCGCATTGCCGACCAAATCGTCGTCTCTCGCCGATATTGGGCAGATGATCCCGACGCAATCCACCACCATCCCCGAGATCGATCTTGGCCCCGTTCGCGCGCTCTCGCTGCCCGTACAGGTGGAGAATCTTTCGCGCCTGGAAAGCGATCTGGGCATCCCCATCGCTGGGATTCTTGGACTGGACGTGCTCGCGCAGTCCAGTTTTCAATTGGACTACGACAAGTCGGAAATTGAATTTGGCGGCATCTCGCCCGGCGGGATTCCCGTGCAATTCGACGCTGACTCCGCGCTCGCCGTGGCCGATGTGAAAATCGCCGGCCGGGCAACGCGCATGTTGGTGGATACGGGTACCGACCGCGTCGTCCTTTTTGGAGGAAACTTTTCCGATCTCGCATGGCTGGCGCCGCGAAACACTTCGCAGCGCGGCCGAAGCTTGGTGAACAGGGAAATGGCCGTTCAAGTATTTTCTGCCCCGGACATCGTCCTCGGCGAGCGCCATTTCACCAAGGACCGAGCCTACCTGGTTCCGGGAAGCACCGATCCCGCATTCGACGGCTTACTGGGTGTTCGCGCGCTGGGCTTTCGCGGCCTGTCCTACGATCAATCGTGCGGAACGCTCTTCTTGCGCACCTAGCGCTGACGTCGGAAGCCGTTTTGCGATAGCTTCATCCACAATCGCCGTTGATTTGGAATTGGAAATGAGGTTTTCCCGACGCACCGCGCGTGCAAATGGCGGCACTGGGGTTTGTATGTCAACCGCGCGATCCGCTCTGTCCCGTTTTCCTTTGGCTGAACAAATAACCGTAATACAGGCTATTGCAATACATGCAACTATACCGCCGTACCAGAACCATTCGCAGAGCGGTCCGTTTCAAAGTGCTCCCGCCCCGATGACGGTGCACATCGAAACTGCCGCACCGGGGACACCGGCGAACGCGCGACCATGGCTTCCACATGGCCGACATGTTGTCCTAGCTTGCATCGCCCGTCAACTCCATAGCGGCTTACTTATATATAAGTTAATATTCGGGAAATTTCCTCTCGTCATGCGGCCGCGATTCAGTTTCCCGTCTATCGCCTGAGAGAGGTGTACAAACGCAAGCGGCTGGCAACCGAGTGGCCATTTTTCAAGCCCGGAATAAATTTCCATTCTTTGGCGGCATTCAGGAGTCCCGCGTCCGCAACTCCCTCCTTCCCAATGGGCGCCGCGGACGACACTTTGCCGGCGGAATCGATCACGAGATCGAGTTCCACTTCCGCATCCAAAAACCCGTATTCAAGCGGATTAGAAGGCTCGGGCCGCCACAGATAGATTGCTTTCGCCGGTGTTACTTCCCACTGGTTGAAGATCCGGTCTGTTTTTTTCCGGGCCAGCGCATTCTTCGTCGATACCCCATCGATTTGGGAAAGAATCCCGTTCGCTCGTGCGTTGGTTACCAACTGCCGGATGCGCTCGATATCTCCGGCCGGCCACAGTTCCGCAAGGGCGCGCCATGCTTCCGGTTCGCGGCCGCTGTACAGGTAGGCCCAGACAATTTCCAAAACCTGGATTTTTACGGCGCGTAGCCGGTTGAATTGTTCAAAGTCGGAAGAATTGCCCGGCTGCAGCCTGCCATCGCCAGCCCTGAACTCACGAAGCGAATCGGGATTGATTTCTTCACGGACGCGTCCGGCGATGCCGTCGAAGTATTCCTGGAATTCGCCGCTCGCATCGAGCAGTTTGCCGTTCTCGAACCGCAGTACATAAGCCGGCGGATAATTCATGTACGCGACCGGCAGTCCGTCCAGGCCATTCACGGCGGCGGAATCATCCGTCCGGATTTCAATGCGCCCGTCGAAATCCTCGTCCGAAGCCGTAAAGAAACTCCCGCCGGTAATCGTCCGCAGCAATCGCGGTGATTTCTCCAGCGAGTAAATCTGGTAGCTTGCGCAACACTCGTCGGCCGTTTTCTTTATCTGAAACGCGGCGACCCGCCCGTCCTTGCCCAGATCGACGCCAAACAGGTCGAGATCGATTTGCGCCGCCTTCTCGGCCACCACGAAATCTTCCTTCTTCCATTGCAGCGACGCCTGGCATGCGCGTGACGATAAGCCTCCGCTCTTTGCCGGCTCCACCGTCACTCCCACCCCTGTCGGGAAATCCGCGTGGAAATCGTTATTTCCCTTGTTGCACAGCGGCCTCTGAACTTGCGCGGCGCAGATGCTTGCCATCGCGCATGGCAATGCAAGCAAAGTGCAGGCATGCAGGAAGCGCCGGAATGAAAAGTTAAATGCCGACATGTCAGAGCCTGGGAATAATTGTACGCCTTCTTTGGAACTGCTTTGCCAGGATGGTTGGAAGGAAATGCGCCGCCGAATTGGAAGCCTGTTTCCGATCGGGAGACATTCCGAAAAAGAATCGAAGCTAGCCGGGATTTTCAGGAATTCGCGCGTTCTTGCTTTCGATCCAGCCGGCCACATAGAACGCGAGGCAAAGCGGCACGATCCATGCCACGCGGCTCTGGTAGCGATCGTACGCGCCCGCAAGCGTGGCGCAAATCGCCGCATTGATCGCAAGAAACGCGACCGCCGAATACAGGAACCGGTTCAACTTTTCTGCGCGTTTGGTCCACGCAAGAATCAGGCATGTGGCCGCGCTCAGCCAGAAGACGACGGTGTCCACCGTGGCTGCGGCGTTCGCCAGCGCGAGCAGGCGGCCGCGAATCAGCCTGGAATTGGAAAATGCGGGGAAATCGCGAGGCAGGACTTGCTGGATCACGGCGGCATTGGAATTCGGCGCGTGCAAGGCAAAGTCCCGAATTTCGTCTCCTGTACGGAACCTGGTCA
This sequence comes from Terriglobia bacterium, assembly GCA_963779275.1. GTDB lineage: Bacteria > Acidobacteriota > Terriglobia > Acidiferrales > UBA7541 > Palsa-360. The sequence continues at coordinate 240,692 of CAVZXL010000004.1, read as the reverse complement.
GCTGGCGCAATGTTTCCACAATGCTGCTTTCCGCAAATCGTAACGGGTAGGCCGCCAGCGTCCCGTGCACCAGTTCCGCCACCTCATCTCCGTGCCCGTCCAGGTCCCGCAGCAGAGGATGCCAGAACAGGAAATCCTCCGTTGTCCGCGGAAGATTGTCGAGGTACCGGCAGGCGATAAACGGCTTCCGCGGACAGTTCTCACGCAGGAAATCTCCCGCCAGGCCGTCGCCAAAAAGCCTCCCGAGAAGAAATTCATTCCCCGATACCGAAAGATGGAAGCCAAGTCCCATTCTGCGGTTCAGCGACGCCGTCCACAGTCCAGCTGCGACGATCGGGACGAGCAGCCATGCGAGTGCTGTTCTTGCTGGAGCCGCGCTTCGCCCCAGCCAACCGGCAACCCCTGCGATACCCAGCGCCGCGACGAACAGCACCGCAATTGGCAGCAGCGAAGCATGCGCGCTGACGGAAATCGCCAGGATTGCAGCCAGAACAATCCGTTCGCCGAGCCGCAACTTTTCATTGCATGCCAACAAAAACATGCAGAGAAAAACCACGCCGGCAAAAACATCGGGCATCAGGAGCGACACTTCCCACGGCAGACTTGTCAGCGCCGCAAGCACACATGCGATAGCAAGCAGGCAATTGCCGCGAAACTTGGCCTCGCCGCCGATCAAGTACTTGCACGTTTCGTACAGCACGGTTACGACGAGGATCGCCTGGATGACGGCCGTAAACCAGGCGCTGCGCCCCAGGCTCGTCCAAATCGCAAAAATGCCGTACCCGGGCGCGCGAAACGGAGGCAGCGCGATGGAGAACGCGCCAGTATAAAGATACGCCCCGGTATCCGGGTAAACAGTCGGATAACCGTTGTATAAAGCCACCCAAAGGAGCAGGCAAACGGCTATCGCGCCAAACAAGACGACGCGCACGATGCCGGTTTTCTTTTTCCTCAAGAGTTGCGATCGACCGCAGTCACCGGCGAGCGGCAACCGCCTTTGCGCATTTTCCTGTTGATCGGTCAACACTGCTGGATAGTATCACCGCACCATGTCAAATCCGGGGAACTGGTTCAGCCCTTCCGGATGGCAGGATCTTCGCTCTTTTTCAAAGGGGCATGGCTTTGCTGGCTCAAGTAGCGACTCTGATATAGAGTTGACTGGCGTCAGAATCACGAAAGACAGCATCCGGCAGGGAGCGCGGAGCAACAGAGGAAAACCGTTCCACCATCTCAATCAACTTGCATATACAATTCTTGCTTCCTCAAGGAGTAAGGCCATGAATCCAATGCGGCTCGGAGTAACATTTGCTCTCCTGTTTGTGTGTTCGTTGTCGTTCCCGGTTCCGCAGGCGCGGGCGCAGTCAGCGCCGTCGGATGCCGATTCCGCTGCCGTCCGGAAAGTTATTGATGATTTCGTCGGAGCGTTTAACAGGCACGACGCGCATGGCTGGGCGATGCCCTTTGGAGAGGATGGTGACTTCACAAACGTCTCCGGGCTGACCAGGCACGGGCAAAAAGAAGTCGAGGAACGTTTTAAGGGCTTATTTGCCGGCGCTCTGAAGGACGCCCATCGAACGGTCACCGTGAGGCACATCCGCTTTGTGAAGCCGGACGTCGTAGCCGCGGACGCGGAGTGGGCGCTGACCGGATCGCGGGCCGCGGACGGTTCCGAGAATCCCGTGCGCAAGGGAATCTTCACCTTCGTCATGGTGAAGCAGGATGGCCGCTGGATGTTCGCGGACTTTCATGAGTCCGAATTCGTAACGATGAAGTAGGCGCGCGGTGCACCCGCCATTCGATTTGAAAATCAGGGCCCGGGCCTCCCGGCCTGCGTCAGCTTGAGCCGTGCCGCTTGAGCGCATTCCCCGGTAACGACGAAATAACGCGCCACCGCCTCTTTCCCGATCTCAAAGGGATGCGGCTCGCCGGGTTTGCGCGTGGCCAGTATCCTGATCTTCGTGGTCGCGGAATCAAATTCAGAGTGGTTCGACATCAGGACGGTCGCGTTTGCCGATGCCGCGGCGGCAGCCATCTTGGTCTGGGACTTGATGTAGCTATCGAAATTCGCGGCCGTGCTGGGGAAGTTGAATGCCGTGCCGCCGGAGTACGCCACGGTGAGCGGCTTGCCGTTATCTTTCACCGTGAAAATCAGGGAAAGCGTTCCGGGCGTATGGCCTGGCGTGGCGATCAGGGTCACCGCCGTGTCGCCGAGCGTGATCTTCTGGCCATCGTCGGCGACGATGTCGCGCTTCGGTTTTCCACCCGGATACCCGTTGACGGATTTTTTGATGGAATCCCAATCGGGGCCGCCCATGACGATGCGGGAGCCGTACCGGTCCTGCATGAGTTTTGCCCCGCCCACATGATCGGAATGCGCGTGGCTGATGATTACGTACTTGACCCTGGCGGGATCGAGGCCCAGCTTTTTCAAGCCGCCCACAATTTCCTCCTCCGAGTTGTACGTGAATAGCGTATCGATGAGGATGATCCCCTCACTTGAGGTCAGCGCCCAGGAATTGTGGATTTTTGAGCCGACGAAATAGAGGTTGTCGAAGACTTTGGCCGGTTCCACAAACCATGTATCCCGAGCCGGGGGAGGGCCGGGGGCCACGTCCCGCACCGTGTTCGGGACCGCCGCCGGTGCAACGCACAAACGGGCCAGGGTCCCGGTGAAATCGAATCCAGCGGCGTCTCTGGCCTTCACCAAATGGGCGTCAATCGCGTCCGCGGCATTCTGTGCAAACGCGCTTGCCCCCCACAGGCTAGAAAAAATGAAAAGCGCGGCTCTGATTTTGGCCTTGTCATTCTTCATATCTGCGCCACTCCTGAGGTTCCTGAATTTCAGTCGGAATTCGCATCTTGGCCTTCCATCGGTCGAGAGTATGAACCTGTTGGTGTGCTGGGGGGCACAATTTTTCCATGATCACTGGAAACTGACGGGTGGTGCACCATTTCGCGGCCGGGTGGCCCGGGCTTTGAACAATTTTGAACTTCGGGTGCCCTGTCCTTCGGTGTTTGAAGGGCGGGGCTTTTGACTTTGTTCTCGATGGGCGGCTGGCTCGGCTACTCAAATCCAGAACCCCGCCCTTGAAAAGCGTCAAGGACGGGGCACCCAAAGTTCAAGTACAAAGCCCGGGCCACCCGTCCGTACACCGACATAAATTGTTCAGGTCAGATAAGCCTGACCTACCAGGGTTGCTATGAGGATGGACAGAAACAGAAATAGCGTGGCCAGGACCAGCATTCGTGCTTCGCTGCGTTGTAGCGTGATTCGTCCGGTGGCGAATCGTTTGGTTCTCATGGCCACCATTCCGTGCAGGACGATCAAAAGCAACACGAATGTCAGTTTGATATGCAGCCATGGCGCGTGAAGAAAATAGTGAGAATTCGTCATGATCAGGCCGGCGCCGGCCAGTATGGTCAGTAGCGCTCCGGGATCGGCTAGTCCCCGCAGGTAGATGCGCTCAAGGCGAGCCAAAGCGTCCCGTGCTTCCGGCGAGGCCTCCTGGGTGTGCCGCGTCAGCGCCATGGACGTCACCAGCAAGCCGCCCACCCAAAACACCAGGCCTAAAATATGTCCAACAAGAAGCGCAGGAATCATGGCGATCAACCTGCTGAAGTCTAACAGGCAGTTGAAAAAAACCGACAGCTCATTTGCAATTCACACTTGTCCCGTGTCGAGGGGCGGGCAACTCAGAATTGGTCAAAGCCCGGGCCACCCGGCCTTTGTTCTCGATGGGCGGCTGGCTCGGCTACTCAAATCCAGACCCCCGCCCTTGAAAAGCGTCAAGGACGGGGCACCCAAAGTTCAAGTACAAAGCCCGGGCCACCCGGCCCGAAGAGAGCTTCTCGTCTTTTCTTACCGTTGATCTTGCAATACGACACTCGGTGATGAAGACTGAATAAGTAATTCTCAATGGGATTGTATTTCAGCCCGTGTAAGGAAGACCACACGACTCTGGATATCTCAATGAAACCGATCCGACTCGTATTTTCTGATAATGAAGGCTGCATCACTCCGGGGAAAGGGCGCGCATTTCCCCTGGATGACCTCAGTCATCTCCAAGGAATGCTCAAGAGCTTTTGCCATGGCTTTTCTGTCTGTACCGGGCGATCGGTGCCCTATGTGGAGGCATTGGCACAGGCTCTGGACTTGCTAGACTCGACGTTTCCGTGCGTGTGTGAAGGTGGCGCTGTTTTGTATTGGCCAAAACTGGACCACACTGAGGCTTTGTCACCCTTACCCGAAGAGAAGGACATAGTTGCATTCTTACAACCCGGTTCATATAGAGTTGAAGTTGGAAAGATCGCATGTCTCAGCTTATATCCTTCAAATGGCGCGACAGTAGATGACATTTTTCAAGACATCACCAACGGAGTGAAAGCAGACACATTCAACATCACCACTGCCGGTGTCGCCGTAGACATCACGGCGCGTGGTGTCGATAAAGGATACGGGGTTCGAGAGGTTTGTAAAAGAGCCTCGATTTCGCTCACGGAAGTCCTTTGTGTAGGAGATTCGCTGAATGATATCCCGATGCTGAAGACTGCGGGGTTTTCAGCCTGTCCGAATAACGCGGTAGCTGAAGTCAAAAGAATTGTAGATTTTGTCGCTCCCTCTGATTCGACGCGTGGTTTATTGGAGATTCTGGATAAATTCCGATCCTATTTTGTTACTTGATTTGCACAGGAGAACGTCGAAGATTGCCAAGTCCATCTATGAGAAGGCCGGTTAGTGTCAAGCCGGTTTTGCAGTTGCCTTTGACGGGTGGCCCGGGCTTTGAACGATTTTGAACTTCGGGTGCCCTGTCCTTCGGTGTTTGAACGGAGGGGCTTTTGACTTTGTTCTCGATGGGGGGCTGGCTCGGCTACTCAAGTCCAGAACCCCGCCCTTGAAATGCGTCAAGGACGCGGCACCCAAAGTTCAAGTACAAAGCCCGGGCCACTTGGCCCGCGCCCCTAGACCACGTCGCCCGTCCGACAGGTCTTCTCGGGACTTGGGCCATTGTTGTCTCCGAATGTAGCTTACCGAAGGCCGCATCGCCACAAGTACAAGCATTTGAGGGAGCGGACTTTCTGACGGGTAATGGTAACGGCTGGGTCGCATGTCCCTACTGGTTGGTCAATCAGCGTGACGTGGTTTGCAGAATGAATAACTTGGGGATAGGAAGATTCCTGTCGCTCTGTTCTTGGAGTAGTTGGTGTTTCCGAGCAATATTTCGTAGGTCCCGGTTGAAAACTAAACAAGATGCGTTGCGAGGTCACGGCCTCATTGCAGCTCTGACACTCGAACTGCGAGCGCTTCACGCTGTCTAATGCGGCCTGCCTCAGCAACGGATGACCGCTGACCACTACCGCAGATTCGACGCTCCCATCTTGCCGAACACCGACTGCAAGTTCCACGTCGCCTGCGATTCGAGCTTGCTTCGCTAGAGGAGGATAAAGTGGCGGGATGAGCTTAGCCAGCACGACCCCGTGTTGTTCGGTGTTGGAGCTTGCACCCGCTTGGGCCGAGGATCTAACAACCGCAGCGGAAAAGACGACAATCGCAGCTAAACCACACAACGAGAATGAGAATCGCATCATACGTGCCAAGCTTAGTCCCATTGGCCTTTGCCAGCAAATCATCCCATTGGTTTGGGCACGTGGCCCGGTTTTTGTAGTCGAATTTCGGGTGCCCCGTCCTTCGGTGTTTGAAGGGCGGGGCTTTTGACTTTGTACCCAAGGACGTTTGGCCCTCGCGGTCGATTCATTTTTCTCAACCATTCCGGCAAGAATTGCGGATAACCCGTAACCCCGCAAATCCCACATTCCGAAAACACAACGCCTCCCCTATACTCGGCTTCTAAGTCTCCGAGGCCCCCGGAATGCGCAATAGCGAAGCGCAGCGATACGCGCGATGGTCGGCGACAGTGGCGGCACTGCTCGCCCTGATCGTGGCCGGGGTGTATCTGAAGAATCTGTGGCTGGCCAAACAAGCTGCGAAGAAGGCGCCGCCCGCCGTCCCGCCCTCGATCGAGCAGCGCTCCAACGAATTTTCCTATTCCAAGGTTGAGGGGCAGCGCACGATCTATACGATTCGCGCGTCGCACACCACGGAATTCAAGGAAGGCAGCCGCAACCTTCTGGAAGATGTCGATATCGTGGTGTACGGAAAAAAGGGAGAGCGCAACGACACGCTGCGCACCCGCGCTTGCGATTTTATTGCGAACACCGGAAGAATCAGCTGCGCCGGCGACGTCCAGATCAAGTTGCAGGCCAACGATGCGGCGTCGGGCGCTGCGAACGCTATCCAGGTCGCGACTTCGGGGGTTTCGTTCGATCGCGATTCCGGCCTGGCGCGCACGGACAAACCGGTGACGTTCCGCTGGCCGGCCGGCGAAGGCCGCGCCGTGGGCGTGGTTTACGATTCCAATGCTGGAACGCTGAATCTGACGCGTGACGTCGATCTGAGCATTTCTCCTTCCTCCCCTGTTCCCAAAGAAAACGCGGAGCCGTCCCCGGGAAAAAATCTTCACCTGACGGGAAACAGCATGGTATTTCACCGCGAATCGCGCACCGTGCAGGTGCAAGGAGATGTTCACGCGCAACAATTGACGCACGAATTTACCGCCGACAATTTGCTGCTGAATCTGGACGAGGCCTATCACGCGCAGCGGTTGACGGCCGGCGGCCACCCGCAACTTCGCGAATCCGATCCGCAGGGGCCAATTACACTCACCGCGGACGAAATTGCGTCGGTCTGGCGGCCCGACGGATCGATCGCTTCCGTCGATGCGTCCGGGAACGTGCAGGGCGCGCGCAACACGCCCGCGGGCAACGATCAACTCCAGGCCGGACACGTTCGCATGGACCTGGCGACGCCGCAAAACGCCCTGCGCCTGTTGACAGCCTCGAACGGCGTCACTTTGACGTCCACCAGCGCGGCTCCCGGCGGGGGGACGCGGCGCGTCCAGAGCGATGCACTGGAAGTCCACTTCTCGAGTAATCCGCGAACCCGCCAGACCCAGGTGGAAAGCGTGAACACGCTCGCGCCCGCGCACGCCGACTGGCGAAATGTCTCCCTGGTCAACGGCAAGCAGGTCCCGCAGACCATGCGCATGAGCGGCCAGCAGATGAATTTGAAATTCGGTGCGCAAAATCAATTGCAGCAACTGGTGAGTTCGGGCGGTGTGGAAGTCGCGCGCAAGCTGGGCGACGCGCCGGAACAAACCACGGCGTCGCGCGAACTTACCGCCAAATTTTCAAGCGCGGGAGAGTGGTCCACGATCGACCAGACAGGTGACGTTCATTTCCGCGACGGCCAGCGCGCCGGGCAGGGCGACCGCGCCCACGCGGACCACGCCGCAAACAGCGTCACCTTGGATGGCTCCGTCGTCTTTGCCGATGCCACCACGCGGACCACGTCGCGGACCGCGACTTTTTCGCAGATCTCCAATACGCTGCGCGCCGATGGAAAGGTTTTGACCACGGAACTGAGCGCCGCCGCGGGAAGCGTTTCCAATTTTGCGCCGGAGGCGGCGCACGTTTCCGCCGATCACCTGGTCGCGGACACGGCGCGCGGCCACGCGGTGTACTCCGGGGGCGGACGGTTGTGGCAGGGGCAGTCGGTGATCCAGGCCGACACGATTGAGTTGGACAGCGCGTCGCGCACGGTGCTGGCCCGGGGAAATGTCCGCGGTGTATTTCCGGAAGCTGCCTGGAGTCCCGTGCCCGGGCAAGGCTCCTTGCAAACGCACAGCCGAACTCCCGACAAAAGATCTGGCAAGGCGGGGAATTCCGGCACGTCGCTCGGGCATGTTTGGGGAGGTTTGCTGACGTATTGGGACCAGGAATCGCGCGCGCGAATCGAGCAAAATGCGCGAGTCGATTCCGAGCAAGGTTCGATCCAAGCCGATCAAATCGATCTCTACTTTTCCGGGACCGATGCCGCAAATGCAAACAAGCAACTCTCGCGGGCCGTGGCCACCGGCGACGTTGCCGTGCGCCAGGAGGATCGCCGGGGGACCTCGAATCGCGCCGAATACACGGCTGCGGAAGGCAAGTTCGTTCTTTCCGAGGGTAACCCAACCCTATATAGCTCAACTGGCGACACCACGACCGGGCGTCAATTGACCTTCTTTTTTGCCGATGATAGGATCGTTGTGGATTCGGCGGATGGCTCAAAAACCGTTACGCTTCACCGTGTTGAGAAATGACGTGGCATGCTCAAGCTCCAGGCGGTCGAGCTCAGTAAGTCCTATCAAGGGCGAAAAGTAGTTGATGACCTCGACATGGAGATCAGTCAAGGCGAAGTAGTAGGGCTTTTGGGGCCCAACGGCGCTGGGAAGACGACGACGTTCTATATTCTGGTAGGTTTAGCCCGGCCGGATTCCGGGCGCGTCCTCTTGAACGGGGACGATATTACCGACCTCCCCATGTACCTCCGGGCCCGCAGCGGGATCAGTTATCTGCCCCAAGAGCCTTCGGTTTTCCGCCAGCTCACGGTTGAAGAAAACCTGGTTGCGGTCCTGGAAACGCTCCCTCTGACGGCAGAGCAGCGACGCGACCGTCTTGAGGAATTGCTGGCGCAGATGAAGCTGGAGACGGTCCGGTACAACGGGGCCTACACGTTATCCGGCGGCGAGCGGCGGCGGCTGGAAATTGCGCGCTCCCTGGTTCTGGAGCCGGCGTTCATCCTGCTGGACGAGCCATTTTCCGGAATCGACCCTTTGACGGTTGTGGATATACAAAAGATTATCAAGGACTTAAGCTTGGAGGGTATCGGAGTCCTGATCACCGATCACCAGGTGCGGGAGACGCTGAGCGTGACCGATCGCGCCTACATCGTGCAGAACGGCAAAGTACTCGCCGCCGGGACTCCGGCGGACCTGAGCGGAAATTCGGAAGTCCGCCGGGTATATCTCGGAGATCATTTCCGTTTGAATTGACGACCATGAGCTGGCTGCAGCCAAAATTACACCTGAGGGTCGCGCAAAAGCAGATCCTTACCCCTGGCCTGGTCCAGATGGTAAGCGTGCTGGCGCTGAACCGCCTCGAACTGCGGGAAATGATCAATCAGGAAATGATCGAGAACCCGGTTCTGGAGGAATTGTCCGAAGACCCGGTCACCAGCGAAGATTACAGCACCGAAGCCTTCCTGAAAGCCGAAACCGAAAAAGTACCCACCGTCGAGCCTCCCAGTCCGTTCGAAGACTTCGATGTGGCCTCATTCTTCAACCAATACCTGAACAGCGGCGGAGGCAACCCAGAGCGCGGCGAAACCGAAACTATCGAGCGGCCTTCGTTCGATAAATTCCTTTCCTCGGCGCAGGGCCTTGCCGAACATCTTACCTGGCAGTTGAGCGTTACGGTCTGCAACGACCAGGTGCGCGAAATCGCCGACGCGATCATCGGCAACCTGGACGAAAACGGCTACCTGACGCGCATCGCTGGAAGAGATTTCGCAGAACGGCAAGCACTCGATGGAAGACGTCGAGGAAGCCCTGGCGGTGGTGCAGGAATTCGATCCGCTGGGCGTGGCTTCGCGCAACTTGCGCGAATGCCTGCTGACGCAATTGCGCACCCTGGACGGTCAAAATACGCTGGCGCAGCAAATCGTCTCCGAATGCCTGCCTAAGCGCCCGCTGGCGGCGAGCGAAGCCGAGGAACTCAGCGCCGAAACGCCCCTGGCGCGGCTTCTTCAGGCAAATCAATTGAAGGAAATCGCGCGGGCGCTGAATCGCCCCGTGGAACTGGTGAAGCGCGCCGTGGACGTGATCAAGAAACTCGATCCGCGCCCCGGCCTGCGCTACAACAAGACGCAGCCCCGCCTGGTCGAGCCCGACGTTTACTTCCGCAAGGTGGACGACCAGTGGCAAGTGTTCATGAACGATGACGACGTGCCGCAACTGCGCCTTTCGCCGGTGTACCGCCGCCTGTTGGCGCGGGACGCCGCCGACCGTGAAGTTCGAAATTATGTCAAGGAACGCTTTACCGCCGCGCTGCAGCTGATGAAGAGCATCGAGCAGCGCAAGCACACCATCCTGCGCGTCTGCCAGATCATTATTCAGCGGCAGGGCGATTACCTCGATCACGGCGCCGACCAGCTCAAGCCCATGATGATCAAGGAAGTGGCCGAGGAAGTGGGCGTGCATCCCTCGACCGTGAGCCGCGCGGTGTCCAGCAAGTACGCGCACACTCCTCAGGGCGTCATCGAGCTGCGCTCGTTCTTTTCGGAATCGGTGAACGGTCCCGAAGGCAACAACATGTCGCTGCAGACGCTGAAGCGGCTGGTGAAAAAAATGATCGAGGAAGAAGACACCGCTCACCCGCTCACCGACGATCTGATCGCCAAGAAACTGGACGACGCCGGAATCCACGTCACCCGGCGCACCGTCGCCAAATACCGCGAAGACCTCCGCATTCCCAGCACACACCAGCGCCGGGTAAAGGTTTAGGCCGGCCGAAGTGAAGCGCCGACCCGCGCGCGACGCCCGGCAACTGGTGATCCTCACCGGGCTGAGCGGCTCGGGCAAAAGCACCGTACTCAAAACATTTGAAGACCTTGGTTTTTATTGCGTCGACAATCTCCCCGTCGCGCTGATCCCCACATTCAGCGAACTGCACATGCAGGCCGGCGGGCAAATCCAGCGCGCTGCGCTGCTGGTGGACGCGCGCGAGGGCGGGCAACTCGAACAGCTTCCCGCCATCCTGCGCCAGTTGCGCGCGGAACAGCCCGCAACGCTGGTGTTTATCGACGCCAGCGAAGAGGCCCTGCTGCGGCGGTTCAGCGAAACGCGGCGGCCGCACCCGCTGGGGCACGACCGCCCGGTCCTGGAAGGCCTGCGCCGCGAGCGCGTGCTGATGGAGCCGATCCGGAAACTTGCGGACGTGGTCATCGACACCACCAAGTTCAACGTGCACGAGTTGCGGCAGCTCATCACGCACCGTTTTCAAAAGTCCGACCGCCGGCCGATGATGGTTTCGGTCCTGAGCTTCGGCTACAAATACGGCATTCCGCCGGAAGCCGATCTGGTTTTCGATGTGCGCTTCCTGCCCAATCCCCACTTTATTCCCAAGCTGCGAAGATTTTCCGGGCGCGATGCGCGCGTGGCGCGCTACATCCGTTCGTTTCCGCAGACCGCGGAATTCCTGCGGCGCGTCGAGGGAATGCTGATTTATCTGATCCCGCACTATATTCGCGAAGGGAAGAGTTATCTGACGATTGCGTTTGGCTGCACGGGCGGGCGGCACCGTTCGGTGATGATGGCGGAATCGGTGCGGAAGACGCTGCAAAAGCACAAGTATTCGTCCAAAGTCGTGCATCGGGATTTGGCGAAGTAGGCAACATAAGAATTAAGGAATAAAGGAAGTACAGGATATTAAGTAAAACGTTTCCGGTGGCATTACGTAGCACAGCCGAATCCCGGCTGGTGGGTTTCTGGATCGCGATAAGAGTTCGATTCCGTGGGCGGAACAGAACGTGCCTGCCCAAAATCGGACAGCCTCTACAGGGTCATCGGTCCGCGACTGTTTGTGTCGGAGCCTCTTTGTTCCGTAATTTTCGCTGACCAAGAGGGACAGGGTTCTCTCCTAGCCTGGCGTCGATGCAAATTCGTCGGCTTGACAAACGTGCGGGCGATTCGTAGCGTACCTTAGCTCGCAATTGGCGTGGGGCGCGCAGGGGACTTGGGATCTCATTGAATCAGCGCGAAGAATTCGGCCGGCTGCTGCACTATATCAAGCCGTACAAAATACGGCTCATCGCGGGCGTCGTGTGCCTTTCGGTGGTGGGGCTCGGCGAAGGCCTCATCGCGCTGCTGATCACGCCGATTTTTGACCGCGTTTTGAATCCCGGCGCTCCGGACAACCGGCTCTTTCTGATCAAAAATCCGTTCACGCACTCGGCGATTTACCTGAATTCCTTTCTCCCCTCCAGCATACACAGCGTCGGAACCCTGTTTGCGATCGCGATTCTCCTGGTGTACATCGGGAAAGGCCTTTCGGAATTTGCCGGTAACCTGCTGGTGCAATACGCGGGGATTGCGGGCGTCACCGATTTCCGCAATCACGTTTACGCGAAAATCCTGCGCCAGCCCATCGGCTTTTTTCAGCACCACCCGACCGGGCGATTGATGTCCACCGTGATTAATGACGTGGAGCGCGTCCGGAACACCTTTTCCGAGTATCTGGCGCTTGGTTTCCGCCACATTTTCACGCTGTTTTTTCTGCTGGCGGTTCTGCTCGATCACCAACTGGAAGATGACGCTGGGTTCGATTGTCCTGCTTCCGCTGGTGATCTGGCCGGTGCGGACGCTGGGCAGGAAAATCCGGCGTTCGACGGAAAAAATCCAGGCGGGAATCGGCGAGTTGAGCCAGATCCTGGAAGAGACGGTCAGCGGGAACCGCGTGGTGAAGGCGTTCGGGATGGAGGATTTCGAGATCGGAAAATTCCGCCAGTCGGCGCAGCGCTTGCTGCGCGAGAATGTGCGCTGGATCCGCTCCGTGGTGGCCACGTCTCCGTCGATGGATTTTCTGGGCGCGATCGTGATTGTGCTGGTGCTGATGTACGCGCGCATGCAGATCAAGACGGGCGCGATGACCGAGGGGCTTTTCGTAACGTTCGTGTACGCGCTGTTCAAATCCTACGAACCGGTGAAGGGGCTCGGCACCGTCTACCAGCAGTTCGAGCAAGCCTTCGGAGCGACGGCCAAGGCGTTTGAATACATCAATCTTGCCGAAGAGCCCGCCGTGGAAACCGGAATGCCCGCGCTGCCTGCGTTCTCGCAAGGCGTGGAATTCGACCGCGTGAGTTTTGGTTACGATCCTGAGACGCCCATCCTGCGCAATGTTTCGCTGACCGCGCGCGCGGGAGAAGTGATCGCCATTGTTGGATCGAGCGGAGCGGGAAAAACCACGCTGGTGAATCTGTTGCCGCGATTTTATCCGGTCACTTCGGGCGCGCTGCGCGTGGACGGGATGGACATTCGGGAAGTCACGCTGCGCTCGCTGCGCGAACAGATGGCCATCGTCACGCAGGAAACGATCCTGTTTAACGACACGGTCTGGAACAATATCTGTTATGGCCGGCCGGGGCTGCCGCAAGAGCGCGTGGAAGCGGCGGCGAAAGCGGCGCTGGCGCACGATTTCATTCTGGAATTGCCGCAGGGATATCAGACCATGCTGGGAGACCGCGGCCAGCGCTTGAGCGGAGGCCAGCGGCAGCGCATTGCCATCGCGCGCGCTCTTTTGAAGGATTCGCCGATCCTGATCCTGGACGAAGCGACTTCCGAACTCGATTCCGAATCCGAAATGCTGGTGCAGCGCGCGCTTTCCAACCTGATGATGGGCCGCACGGCGTTTGTGATCGCGCACCGGCTCTCGACCATCCGCCGCGCCGACAAAATTATTGTGCTGGAAGATGGCACCATCGCGGAAACCGGCACGCACCAGGAGTTGCTCGCGAAAGGCGGCACGTACGCGCGCCTCTACGAAATGCAGTTTGCCGATACCGATGATGTGGCCGCTCCCGCAACCACTCCCGGACACGGGGACCAACGGATGAAAGCAGCGACGAAAACCGACGGAATTCATTCGATGACCGGCTTTGCGCAAGCGCGCGTGGAGCGCGACGGCGCCGTGCTGCGCATCAATCTGCGCAGCGTGAATCATCGCTTTCTGGACCTGCACCTGCGCATGCCCGACGGCTTTGAGGTGTTTGAGTCGCGCATCCGCCAGGCGGTGCGCGACCGCATCCGGCGCGGCCACGTGGACGTGAACATGTACCACGAAACTTCCGGCATGGCAGGGATTGAAGTCAATCGGGACGTGGCCGCAGGCTACATGAAGGCCGTGGAACAATTGCGCGGCGAATTCGGCATCAAGACCGAGCCGGACCTGATCGCTCTGTTCCGGTTGCCGGGCGTGGTGGCCGCCCCGGGCGAGGCGAGCGAACTGCGCAGCGAGGAAGTACAGGAAAAACTCGGCGCGCAGATTGACGAGTGCCTGGAGCAGGCGCTGCAGCGCCTGGAGACCATGCGCCGGACCGAAGGCGAGTCCCTGACCCGGGAAATGAACGGGATCCTGGGGCGAATTTCCTCGCTGACCAAGGAGATTGAGGGACTGCTGGTGCTGGTGCGGCCCGCGTTCGCGCGGCGCCTTGCGGAACGCTTACAGGACTTGCTGAGCGGCGTGCAGATCGATCCGGCGCGCCTGGCGCAGGAGGCCGCTCTGCTGGCCGAGCGCAGCGACGTGAGCGAGGAGCTTGCGCGGCTGCACAGCCACGTCGAGCAATTTCAGAAACTGCTTTCCGGCGCGGGTGAAACCGGCAAAAAGCTCGATTTTCTGCTCCAGGAAATGCAGCGCGAAGCGAACACGCTGCTTTCCAAAACTCCCGGCGTCGAGGCCGAAGGCCTGGCGATCACCACGCGGGCCCTGGAAATCAAATCCGACATCGAGAAACTCCGCGAACAGGCGCTCAACATCGAATGACGCTCGCACAGGTACAGCAACCGCTGGTGTTTATCGTTTCCGGGCCGTCCGGATCGGGAAAATCCACGCTCGTTTTGAGGATGCTGGAAGTGCCGGGCACGATGTTTTCCATTTCCTGCACCACGCGGCCTCCCCGGGCCACGGAAAGCGCCGGAAAATGGTATGATTTTGTATCCGAAGCCGAATTCGAGCGCATGGCGGCCCAGGGCGAATTCCTGGAGTATGCGCGCGTCTTCGGAAAGCACTGGTACGGCACGCCGCGGCGCTGGCTGGACGAGGCGCAGCGCAAGGGCCTCGATCTGGTCCTTGAGATTGACGTGCAGGGCGCCGAGCAGGTAAAAAAGAAATTGCCCTCCGCGGTGGCCATTTTTATTCTTCCCCCGGCGAGGGACGAACTGGAGCGCCGCCTGCGATCCCGCGATCAGGATCCGGAAGAGGCGATCCAGCGGCGGCTCAACCGGGCGCAGCAGGAAATGCAGCGGTACACGGAGTACGATTTTCTGGTGGTGAACGACGACGTGGAGCGAGCCGGGCGCGAAGTGCAGGCGATCGCGGTGGCGGCCCGTTGTTTGCGAAGCTGTTTGAGCGAGCGCGCACGCAAGATTCTGGAATCTTTTGGAGGATAAACATCTCATGGTCGAAAGCCAGGCACCGGAAAGCAAGTTTGCGTTCGTCGTGGTAGCGGCGCGGCGGGCAAGGCAGTTGATGTTGGGAGCCATGCCGCTGGTGGCGAATCCGCGGTCCCATAAACCCACGCGAGTTGCGGTCGAGGAACTCAGCGCGGGCGTGTCTGGAATATCAGTTGCCGATTATCCCCGGCGAGAACGACGACAAGGAAGGAAAGCGGCGCAAGGAATAGCGCGCCGAAAGAAATCCATGCGTGTCGCACTCGGTGTTTCCGGAGGCGTGGCGGCCTATAAGGCCGCCGAACTGGTGCGCAGGCTCCAGCAGGAAGGCATCGATGTGCAAGTAGTGATGACGCGCAGCGCGCAGGAATTCATCACTCCCCTCACGTTCGCAGCCCTTACCGGACAAAAAGTAATCACCGACCTGTTCAGTGGCGAGCCGGGCGGCGCCAATGTGGAAAGCGCGATCGAACACATTGCCGTCGCGCAGCGTATTGACCTGCTGGTTGTGGCTCCGGCCACGGCGAACGTGATCGCGAAGATGGCCCGCGGAATTTCCGATGATTTTCTGACCACACTGTACCTGGCCACCACGGCGCCCGTGGTCGTGGCCCCGGCGATGAACGTGAACATGTGGGAACACGCGGCGACGCAGGAAAATATCGAAACGCTGCGCGCGCGGGGCGTCCACGTGGTTGCTCCCGAGGAAGGATACCTGGCCTGCGGCATGACAGGAGCGGGAAGGTTGGCCGGGGTCGATGCGATCGCGCAGGAGGTGTGCGCGCGGCTGGGCATCGAGCACGATCTGCAAAATGAAACCGTGGTCGTGACCGCGGGGCCTACTTGCGAGGACCTGGACCCGGTGCGGTATCTCACCAATCGGTCGTCCGGGAAAATGGGCTATGCGCTGGCGCAGGCGGCGGCGCGTCGTGGGGCGCGCGTGATTCTGATCAGCGGGCCGGTGAAGCTCGATCCTCCGCAGGGCGTTGAGTTCGTTTCCGTGCGCAGCACCGAGCAGATGCATCGCGCCGTGCTCGAACATTTCGCGGGCGCTACCGCGTTGATCATGGCCGCGGCCGTGGCCGATTACCGGCCAGTTGCACCGCACGCGACAAAAATCAAACGCACCGGCGAGCGCCTGACGCTGGAGTTGGAATCCACTCCCGACATTTTGGCCGATGCGGCCCGGGGCAAGGGCGACCGGATCATAATCGGATTCGCGGCCGAGACCAGCGACGTGGCGCGGCACGCGCGCGGCAAGCTGGAATCGAAGCAGGCGGACCTGATCGTCGCCAATGACGTGACCGCCGAAGGCGCTGGATTCGATCACGATACCAACGTCATCACGCTCTACGCGCGCGATGGCAGCGAGCAGGCCTTTCCGCGCATGCCAAAGATCAACGCGGCGCATCGCATTCTCGACCAGCTTCGCGCGCTGCGCAGTCCGGCGCGGCAAATTCCCGAAACGCAGCGGGCGCGCTGAACTCCGCGATGGATTCTCCCCTCACGCAAATACACCGCGAAAAACTAGAAGCCTGGCTTCGCTATTACCACGATTTGAATCTTGGCGAGTTTTATTCGGACCGGAGGAGCATGGGAAAGCGCACTGTCAAACCGCGCGCGGCCGAAGCCGCCGCCACATCTGTCGTCGTCGCGCCAAAACCAGTTTCTCCGCCCGCGCCAAATCCCACGCTCTCTGTTCCCGCGCTTCCCGTGTTGAATGCGCCGTCGATGTTTGAGGTGCTGGACCGCGTGGAAGGCGACACGCTCGAACTGACCCGCGAACATCTCGGCGAATGCACGCGCTGCAAGTTGCATAAAACGCGAAACAAAATTGTCTTCGGCGCAGGCAATCCGCGCGCCGAACTGGTGTTCGTCGGCGAAGGGCCGGGGCACGACGAAGATGTGCAGGGGCTGCCGTTCGTGGGACGCGCCGGGAAATTGCTCACGCAGATGATCGAGGCCATGGGCCTGTCGCGCGAGGATGTGTATATCGCGAACGTGGTGAAGTGCCGCCCGCCGGAAAATCGCAAGCCCGAGGAAGACGAAGTTGCGACCTGCTCGCCGTATTTGTTCCGGCAACTCGACGTGATCGGCCCGAAAGCGATTGTGTGCCTGGGCGCGACCGCGGCGCAGGCGCTGCTCAAAACCCAGGAGCCGATTTCGCGCGTCCGCGGCAACTGGTTCGATTACCGGAATACGAAGATGATGGTCACGTATCATCCCGCGTACTTGCTGCGAAATCCCGCCGCGAAGTCGGAAGTCTGGAAGGATTTGCAGAAGGTGATGGCGCTTCTGGGGCTGAAACTGAAGAAGCCATCGCGGTGATGCCGGCGGGTTTGGTGGCACAGGCTTCAGCCTGTGCGCTGTTTGGCGCTACCCACAATCAAAATTGCACAGGCTGAAGCCTGTGCCACCATTATTCTGAATCCGCCCTCGGCAGGTTCTGGTTAGTCTTCTGCTGCTACACTACCTTCCGCACATGCCTCTCACTTATTGCGAAGTCGCGCTGCCGGTTCCGTTGCGATCGCTGTTCACGTATGCGATTCCCGAGCGTCTAGCGGGATCGGTGTGCGAGGGCAGCCGCGTGCTGGTGCCTTTTCGCAATCGCGCCATGACCGGCGTGGTCGCGGCCATCGCGACGCGCAGGCCCGATCCCGAGCGAGTGAAAAACGTGAAGGAAATTGTCGAAGTGCTGGATGCGATTCCCGCGCTGCCGCCGAAACTTGCTGGAACTGGGGCGCTGGGTGGGCGGCTATTACGTGGCGCCGCCGGGGGAAGTGTTTCGCGCGATGCTGCCGCCGCAGGTCGATCTGCGGCATGAGCGCGAATTGCTGGTGACCGATGCGGGACGCGCGCGGCGCGCGGAACTCGATGCGGGCGGGAATCGCAGCGAGACGGAAGTTGCGGAGCTGGCGCTGCTCTCGCTGATGGAAATCGAGGGGCGGCCGGTGCGCGCGGACCGCTTGCGAAAATTGCCGGGCGGGGAAGCGGCGGCCGAGCGGCTGCTGCGGCGCAAGCAGCTTGAGGCGCGCGAAGTCGCCGTGCACCGGAGCGCGCGGGTGCAAAAGATCGTAGCGTGGAATTCAGCGAGCAGTGATCAGCTTCTCCCGCTTCTGCAGGAGAAGATGCGGCGCCCGATTCGCTGACGGAAAAAGAGGTGCGCATTTTTCACGTGCTGGCCGAGGAGCGCGGCCCGTTGCCGCTGCCCGCGCTCGCGAAGCTCGCCAAAGTTTCGCGCTCGCTCGTCGAGCGCATGATCCGCCAGGAAAAATTGAAAAGCTGGGAAGAACCGCTGGCCGTCGAAGAGGATCTGTTTGAAGTCGACTACACGCCGCCATCCAACATCCTCAACGCGGACCAGGAACGCGAACTGGGCGCAATCAAAAGCTGGATCGATGCGGGCGTTTTCCAAGTGGGCCTGCTTTACGGCGTCACCGGCAGCGGCAAGACGGAAGTGTACCTGGGAGCGGTGGAGGCGGCGCTGGCGCGGAATAGGACGGCGCTGATTCTGGTGCCGGAGATCGCCCTGACGCTGTGGGTCGGGCGGCTGTGCCGCGCGCGGCTGGGCCCCAGCGTGGCCGTGCTGCACAGCGCGCTGGGGGAAGTGGAGCGCGCGCGAGAGTGGTGGCGCGTGAGGCGAGGCGAGGCGCGCGTGGTGGTGGGAACGCGCTCGGCCGTTTTCGCGCCGCTGGAAAATCTGGGCGTCATCGTGGTGGATGAAGAGCAGGAGGCGAGCTACAAGCAGGAAGAGACGCCGCGGTATCACGGACGCGACGTGGCCATCGTGCGCGCGAAACTGGAGGGCGCGGTCGCGCTGCTGGGGTCGGCGACGCCGTCGCTGGAAAGTTTTCAGAACGCGCGCTCGGGAAAGTATCAATTGTTGCAGCTCGATTCGCGCGTGGAAAACCGGCCCATGGCGCCAGTGGAAATCGTGGACTTGCGCGAGGACTTCAAGGCCACGCACAAGGCGGGTGCGCTTTCGGCCAAACTGACCGCGGCAATTGGCGCGCGCCTGGCCGAGGGAACACAGTCGCTGATCCTCATCAACCGTCGGGGATATTCCTGGTTCGCGATCTGCCGGGCGTGCGGCGCGGGTATTCAGTGCGAGAATTGCAGCATTTCGCTGACCTATCACAAGCAGCGCGACCGCCTGGAATGCCACTATTGCGGGTTTACGCGGCGCGTGCCGAAGACCTGCCCGAAGTGCGCGTCCGAACACGTCTATTTTTTCGGAGCGGGCGCGGAACAGCTGGAAGAAAAGCTGCGCGAGAAATTCACGGGCGCAAAAGTCGCGCGCCTGGACCGCGACGCGGTTCGCACCAAGCGCGCCTACCAGCAGGTGCTCGGCGATTTCGCCTCCGGGAAAATCGATATCCTTGTCGGCACGCAGATGGTGGCGAAGGGACACGATTTTCAGCGCGTCACGCTCGTGGGAGTCGTGTCCGCGGATTCGCAGCTGAGCCTGCCGGACTTTCGAGCCGCCGAGCGGACGTTTCAGCTTCTAACGCAGGTTGCCGGACGCGCGGGGCGCGGCGCGCTGCCCGGCGAAGTCCTGGTCGAGACGTATTATCCCGAGCACTACGCGATCCAGCTTGCCGCGCGGCAGGATTATCTCGCGTTTTTTGAAAGGGAATTGCAGTTCCGGCGACTGCTGCACTATCCGCCGTTCACGGCGCTCGCGAGCATTCTGGTGCGCGACACAAAAATCGAAAATGCCATCCGGTGGTCGCGGCAGCTTTCGGCGTTTCTCGCGCCGCAGGAATCGCGCGGCGTGAAAGTGTTGGGCCCGGCCGCGGCGCCGCTCGCGCGGCTGAAGAAAGAGTACCGGTTTCAGTTTTTGTTGAAGGCCCCTAAGCGCGCGCAGCTTACGCGCGTGCTCGCCGAGTTGCTGGCATTCAGCGAGGAAAAGGAAATTCCGCAGAAAGCGGTTCTGGTGGACGTGGATCCGTTGAGCTTGTTTTAGCGGGGATTGTTTTGGTGGCACAGGCTTCAGCCTGTGCGTCTTTCCGAACAGACGATCGCCAGAATCGCACAGACTGAAGCCTGTGCCACCAGCGGCAAATCAAATCGGCGCGCTTCGAATTGGCAAGATTCAGTAGAACGGGCTTCGGCCTGCCGGGTTTTCGTTTGGGTGCGCAAAACCAAAAGCGACAGGCTGAAGCCTGTCCTACCGGATCAGGACGGGCATGGGCATGAAACAGAGAATGAAAATGAGGATGGCGACGCCGGCCCAGACGAGGCGCGCGCGATCGAGTTGCTCCCAGCGATTCAGCAAGCGGCGGGTGACGAAAGCCAATCGCCAGCAGCAGGACGGACCAGAGGATCCAACCTCTCCAGAAAAAATAACCGAGAGGAATCAGCAGGAACGCGACGCCGATCGTGATTTTCTTGTGATATTTGCTGGCCACCGAGTACAGGATGTGTCCGCCGTCGAGTTGCCCGCCGGGCAGCAGGTTCAACGCCGTCGCGAATAATCCTACCCAGGCGGCGCGCCCGATGGGGTGCAGCAGCAAATCGCCGGCAGGCACGCCGGGCCGCAGAATCGAGACAAGAAACCGCAATGCTAGCGGCTGGCCGAAGACGATCGAGGCGTGCGCTTCGGAAAAGGGAATTACTTTCGAGTACCGGACCGCGATGGCCAGCGTGGGGATCGCAAAAAGAAATCCCACGACGGGACCGGCGAGGCCCACGTCAAACAGCGCTTTGCGATTGTAGATCGGCGAACGAATACGGATGAATGCGCCGAGCGTGCCGATTAGCGTCGGCGCGGGAATGAAATAGGGATAGCTGGCGGAAATCCCATAGTACCGGCAGGCGAAGAAGTGTCCCAATTCGTGCGCGAGCAGGATACCGATAAGCGTGAACGCAAAGGGAACCCCGGCCAGCAAAAGTTGCGGGTGGGCGAGGAGCGCCGTGTACGTCGAGAAGAAATCGTCGAAATCCGGCGATTGCCCGGAGGAATAGGCCGAGGCAAATTGCGCTCCCACCGCCAGCGTAGAAATCAGTGTCAAAAGAAACAGCAATATGGCGATCGCCAAAGATTTCCGCTGCTGGCGAGCCTGGCGGTATTCCCAATATGTATTCGGCGGCAACTCCCAGGTGTTGACGATGGGAGGGAGCGTCTCAATGGGCGGCGGATCGAAATTGCCCGGCTCGTTCATGCAAGCAAATCGCTCATGAATAGTTGGATGCGCGAACAAGTTCGCGGGAACGAAAACAAGGTTAGAAGTTATCTCACAAACGATCGAGCACTCAAATTTGAGGCGCCGCCAGGGGCTAAAGCCCGATTTTTCTTCGTGCCTCGATATCGCGGCTGAAGCCGCGACCCACAAGGATTATTTCGCGCCCGGTTTGCAGGGAGTGTGCGGCGAATCCGTCGCGCGGAGCGTTTGAAAACTCAGAGAGCCTGCAATTCTTTGCCGGGTTTAAATCGCACGGCCTTGCCGGGAGGGATGCTGACTTCCTGCCCGGTGCGCGGATTTCGTCCGATGCCGGTTTTGCGCGGGCGGACGTTAAACACGCCGAAGCGGCGCAGCTCGATGCGCTCGCCTTTGCCCAGCGCGCTCTTCATGGCCTCGAAAACGGTTTCGACGGCCTGCTCGGCCTTGGTCCGGCTCACACCGGTCTTATTGACCACCGCATTCACGATATCCAGCTTAATCACAACAACCTCCCGCTTATCGACGGCAAGCTATGCTAGACATGCAGTTGCGGGTTGTCAAGCCGGACGCGCTCGGTTAAGATGCGCGTCTTTGCTTTCAGGTATTAGACTTGGTGGAGGGCGCGCGCGCCGCTGCAGCGCCGCCTGGGAGGCCCTGCATGCCGGTGAAGCCGGATCGATGGATTCGCAAGATGGCGCTGGAACATAAAATGATCGAGCCGTTTCAGGACCGCCAGGTCCGGGAAGGCGTCATCAGCTACGGGGTTTCCAGCTACGGCTACGATTTGCGCGTGGCCGACGAATTCCGCATCTTCACGAACGTGAATTCGACGATTGTCGATCCCAAGCATTTCGATCCGAGGTCGCTGGTCGAGTTCAAGGGGGACGTATGCATCGTGCCGCCGAATTCGTTCGCGCTGGGGCGGTCGGTAGAATATTTTCGCATCCCGCGGAATGTGTTGACGATCTGCTTAGGGAAATCGACCTACGCGAGGTGCGGAATTATCGTGAATGTCACGCCGTTTGAGCCCGAATGGGAAGGATTCGTCACGCTCGAGATCAGCAATACCACCCCATTGCCCGCAAAAATTTATGCCAATGAGGGGCTCTGCCAGGTTCTCTTCTTCGAATCCGACGAGGAATGCGAAATTTCCTATAAGGATAAAAAGGGAAAGTACCAGTCGCAGCAGGGAATTGTCTTGCCGCGGTTGTAGGCGTTTGGGAATTGGGTTGAGTAGCACAGCCACTCCTGGCTGTGTGGTTTTGCGAACTCAGTTGGGGTGGCGACTATTGCAGTGCTACAAAGGCACACAGCCAAGAGTGGCTGTGCTACCAAGCACTAGCTCTCGGCGGGCAGCGGTTTTGCGTCCTGTGGGACGGCGGGATTTTCGCGAGCCAGGCTGAGCGGGAAGCCGCGGCTGCGCCAACCTTCGTAGCCTTCGGCAAGCGGGCGGATGCGGGTGATGCCGTGGCTGCGCAGCAGCAGGGCGAGGTGCGCGGCCGTTACTTCATTGGGGCAGGCGCAAAACAATACGATTTCGCGGTCGCGCGGGATGGCTTCCGAGGCCTCTTCCAGTTCCGCGGCATCCATGTGCAAGGCTCCGGGAATGGTTTCCGGCTGCGCCTCGAACTCCAGGGCGTGGCGCAAGTCGACGATGATGACGTCCTCGCCCGCGTCGATCTTTCCCTTGAGCTCCTCGGGCGTGATGCGCGCGATGCGCAGATTGCTTAAAAACTTTCGGCGCTTGTAAAATTTCCAGAGAATGTAGCCGGTGAATCCCGCAGCCACCATCACCAGCAGCCACTCTCCCAGATAGGCCGCGTGCGCCGCGACGCGCTCCAATTGATTGCTGAAAATGTACCCGGCGCCGGTGAACGCGCCGACCCAAATCAACGCCCCGAGCACGTCGAACAGCAGAAATCTGCGCCACCCCATGCGGATGATCCCGGCCAAGGGAGCGGCCATGGCGTTGAGACCGGGAATGAATTTTGAAACCAGCAGGACGCGCGCGCCGTTGCGCCCAAAGCTGATCTGCGTCCGGCGAACGCAGGAATCGGGCTCCAGCGAAATCCTGCAAAGCAGTTGCAGGACGCGGACACCTTTTCGCCGGCCAATTTCATACCACATTGCATCGCCCACGATGCATCCCAACGCGGCGATCGTTACCGCGACGCCCAGGTTCATCCGCTGCATGCCCGAAAGAGCCCCGACGGCCAGCAGCAACGGCGCGGAGGGAACCGGCAAGCCGGCCTGCTCGACAAAAACCCAGGCGAACACCAGCAGATAACCGTGGCGGAACACGAATTGGAGAGTTTCACTCATTTATCTTCATTGGATTCAAGAACGGGAGACGGGATTCCCCAGGTACCCGAAAAAACGAATTGCTCGAGCGGTTTACGGCGGCGTTTCTCCAATTCGCGTCCGCGAAGCGCCTCCGGCAAGGATTCCGGCGCCGCGCTATAACCCAGCGCCACCACGGTCACCGGCTCCCAGCCGTCGGGGACAAGAAACCGCGCGCGCGCGGCCTCCACGTTGAATCCGCCCATTTGGTGCGTGGAAAGCCCCAGAGACGTCGCCTGGACGACCAGATTGGAAGTGGCCTGGCCGAGGTCGTGGATTCCGACGCGGTTGGGCGTTCCTTCTTTTTCCCACCGCGTGTGAGCCAGGGTCAGAATCAGGACCGGCGCATTCTGGCCCAGAGCCGGTTGGAGTCCGCCAAAACGCCGAGCACGGCTTCAAAGTTCGGGGAATCTTCTTTCGTCGCGACGAGATATGCCCAGGGCTGTTCATTTCGCGAAGAGGGCGCCCAGCGCGCCGCCTCGAAGATACTGAGCAGCTTGGACCGCTCGACAGGCCGCTCGGAAAACGCTCGCGGGCTCCAGCGGTACGCCAGCAATTCGTGGATCGGTGTTTTGGTTTCCGCCGGCTTTTCCATTTTGAATGAATCCTTCTCTTGCTCGGCCAACGCTGCATTCCATCTTGAACAAGAATGGCCGGATGAGCAAGCCCATCCGGCCTTTTGAGTACTCGCCCGGCTTGGGGGCGGGGCACTACGCTTAGTTGCCGGAAGTCGCGGGGGCCTTCTGCACGAGTTCGGCTTCGATGGTGATCGAAACCTCGTCGCCCACCACGACTCCGCCGCCTTCAATCAGTGCGTTCCAGCCAAGCCCGAAATCCTTGCGGTTGATCTTGGCGGTTGCCACGACGCCGGATCTGGTATTTCCCCACGGGTCTTTCACCGAGGCGGTCGGTCCTTCCACGTGGAAAGTGACTTCCTTGGTCACGCCGCGAATGGTCAGGTCGCCGGTCAGCTTGAAATTTTCCGGGCCGGCAGAGGCGATGCGCGTGGAGCGGAAAGTGATCGAAGGATGATTGGCGACGTCGAAAAAATCGGCGCTGCGCAGGTGCTCGTCCCGCTGCGGTTCGCGCGTGTTGATCGAAGAAGTGTCGAGGCTCACGTTGACGGTGGACCGGGTCAGATCGGCCGGATCGAGCGTGACGCTACCGCTGAGTTTGCTGAATTCGCCGCGCACGTTGGAAATCATCAGGTGGCGGACGCTGAAGTGCGCCGCTGAATGGGCCGGGTCGATCGTCCACTCGGTGGGCTTGGTGCTTTGGGGTGTTGCGATGACTGCTGTGTTCATGATCGTTTCTCCTTTTTATGAAACCTCATCGGATCGAATGCTGCAATAAGATCGGGCCGCAAAAATTTACTCCCCGCAATCTCGCGAATCCGTTTGCCCGCGTGCGCGTTCCAATAATTGCGCACAGCTGCCGCAGCTGCCTGGCGGGCAGGTGGCTGCAATTGCCGGCGGTGCAGTTCGCGGACGGGATCGTCCAGTTCGGCCAGGATGCGCAGGCCCTCCGGGGTGATGCGCGTTTTGACCACGCGGCGGTCTTTCTCCTCGCGCGCCCGGGCGATTAATCCGCGCGATTCCATGCGGTCGAGCAGCCGGGTCATGTCCGGATCGCGGGAAATGAGGCGCTCGCCGACTTCGCTGCAGGCCAGGCCGTGCTCGCCGGCGCCGCGCAGAATGCGCAGAACGTTGTATTGGGTGCCGGAAAGGCCGGCGGGCTTGAGAACGGCCTCCGCGCCGCGGGCCAGGGCATCGGCGGTCTTCATTACGTTGAGGAAGACCTGGGCTTCCAGGTCCTGCTGGGGAGCCGGTTTGGGAGTTCGGGTGGATCGCCGTGAAATCATGTCGCAACAATACTCGTTATAACGACTATTGTCAAGAGGTATTTCAGGAGAGGGTTTCTCTGTGTCCTCCGTGTTCTCTTCGTACCCTCTGTGTTGAGGGTTTTGGCTTTTTTGTGGCCGCGGCTTGGAAACGTCCAGCGCTACGGCTTCCGCGTGGGCCGAATCTGCACTTCGCTGATAAAGCTGCCCGGCGCCTGTGTTACCAGCGCCGCCACCGCGTGCGCCACGTCGTCCGGCTGCAGCGTCTTGGAAGGGTCCTTGGCGCTTTGCCCGGAAAAATCCGTGGCCACCGATCCCGGACAGATGACGCTCACGCGGATTCCGTGCGCGCGCAGCTCCTCGGCCATGCAGCCGGAGAGGCCCATGAGCCCCCATTTGGACGCGCAGTAAATCGCGCCGTTGGCAAACGTATTTTTCCCGGCCAGGGAACTGATGTTGATAATGTGGCCGGTTTTCCGGCGAATCATTTCCAGCGCGGCCTCGCGGCTCATGAGAAACACGGATTTCAAATTCGTATCCAGGACGGCGTCCCAGTCCGATTCGCTTTTTTCCTGGAACGGGCCGAACAGTCCGATGCCCGCGTTGTTGACGAGAATATCGATGGGTCCGAAAGTCTGCTGTGTCTTCTGAACCAGCGTGGCGTTCTGGTCCGCGCGGGTCACGTCGGTTTGCACCGCCAGGACTTCGATGCCCGCGGCGCGAAGACCGGCCGCGGCGCGATCCAGCTTCGATGGATCTTTCCCGCAGATGGAAACGCGCGCGCCCATCCGGCCCAGCCGGCGGGCAATCGCCAGACCAATTCCCCCGCTCCCGCCCGTAACCAGAGCGACGTTGCCGGCCAGCGGCTTTTCGCGATCGATAGGAGCAGGGTTCATCGAACCTCTCTCGCTTGCCGGGAACGCCACTCTTGCAATGGGCTCCCTTTTCCGGGATATTTGCATCATACCATTCGCGATCGGAGCGGACGCGCCGGCCGGGTGGCTCATTACTCTGTCGCGAGATGCACAGGGAATGAGGCTTGCACCGTGGAGAAGGATTCCCTATAATCCGAGAGCTTTAAACCAACGGATAATCCTGCATGCAATTTCAGTATCGGAATTAGAGAAATTTGCCGAGGAGGCTGGAAGCCGATGATGCGAAAGTGGATGGTAATGGGCGCCGGTCTGTTGTGGATCGCGATCGGGGTGGGAGCGGGCGCGGAAAAATTGTGGGCCACGCCGCAAGCGGCAGCAGCACCGGCAGCGGCGGCGCAGGCGAAGCCGACCTATACGCTGGCCGAATACAACGCGTATAAAGACGCGGACGCGGAGCCGAATCCTCAGCAAAAAATCGCGAAGCTCGACGCGTTCGTGAAGCAGTATCCCAACTCCACGTTGATGCCGTACATTTACCGCGATTATTACCTGACCGACTACGCCCTCAAGAATTTCGCCGGCACCATGGATTACGCCGACAAGATGATCGCCCTGGGCGACAAGGTCGACACGCAGGGGCGCCTGGAAGCGTACGTGGCGCGCGCGCAGGCGTACTATGTCGGGCAAGGCATGAAGGAATTGCAAACCCCCGACGTGCAGACCAAGGCGCGCGACGCGGCCGTGGCCGGCTTGAAGACGCTGGATGAGTGGAAGAAGCCCGACCAGATGGCGGAGGACGCGTACGACCAGCAGGTGAAGGGTTTCAAGGTCCTGCTGAATTCGATCGCGGCGATGACGTCCACTTCGCTGAAGGATTATCCTGGCGCCGCGGGTTTCTACAAGACGGTTTTGACAATCGATCCGACTGACGCGGTTTCTCATTTCCGCCTGGGCGTCGTGGATCTACAGATGACTCCTCCGGCGGCCAATGACGGCTTCTGGGAACTCGCGCGGTCCATCGGCCTCAAGGCTCCCAACGCCGCGCAGGTGCAGACGTACCTGAAGAACCAGTTGATCCGCTACCAGCAGCCCTCCTGCGACAAACTGGTCGACGATCAAGTGAACTCACTGATCACGCTGGCCACCAGCTCCGCGGACAAACCGGCGACCATGAATATTCCCAGCGCCGCGGACCTGCAGAAGGCGCGCGACGACACCGCGAATTTCCTGCCGGCTCTCAAAGCCGGCGGCGACGCGGGCAATGTCATGTGGCTGGCCAGCTGCGGACTGGAATATCCGGATGTTGGCGTGCGCGTGATGGATGCGCCCGCTGTCGACGGCGATAACGTGACTCTGAAAGTATTCCGCGGTGCGACCCCGGAAGAAATCGAAGCCGCCACCGAAGCCAACATGGAAGTGAAGATCGTTGGCCAGCCGGAAGCCAAGAAGCTTGAGAAGGACGCTGTGGTGCGCTTCACCGGCACACTGACCGGCTACACGCAGACGCCTTTTCTGTTGACCTGGGACAAGGCCAAGATCAACACCGAAGACCTGCCCGAAGAGAAAGCCGCGCCCGGCAAGAAGGGCCCGGCCAAAAAGGCTCCGGCCAAGAAGGCTGCGGGCGACTGAAGTTTTTCCAACCGATTGCAAGGATGGCCCCGGCGATGCCGGGGCCATTTTTTTTGCCCACCTTGCACGCTTTACGGCGCGATAACAACTAAAGATGGTGGAGCAATAGAAATAAGCGGCGGAAAAAACCGAGTGGGAACGGGGGATCGAGTAGCACAGCCACTCCTGGCTGTGTGGTTTTGCAGATTCACTTGCGCTCCCGGGCTTCAATTGCGCTCGCAAAAACCACACAGCCAGGAGTGGCTATGCTACTTATTTCCAGCCGATGCGGCTGGAGCGCTTCAGTGGCGGTGAGACCGCTGGCTGAGCTTGTAGAGATCGATCTTACGGCTGAGCGTGTTGCGGTGAATGCCCAGCAGGCGCGCGGCGCGCGACTGGTTGCCGCGGGACCTGTCCAGCACCCGCTTGATGAATTTTTTCTCGAACTCGTTGACGGCCTCGTCGAAATGAATTCCGCGGTCGACCATCTGCCCGACCAGGGTTTCCAATTGATCCTTCACCGTCGCACACTCCGCACAAGAATGAATCGCGGCCGGGCCCGGGGGCCGGCGCGATCTATTTGAGTTCGTGGCCCGTTAGCTTGCGGTACGCTTCCCGGTATTTGTCGCGCGTGGCCGCCACCACGTCCGGGGGAAGTTCCGGGCCGGGGGGCTGTTTGTTCCATCCGATGCGTTCGAGGTGGTCGCGGACATACTGCTTGTCAAATGAGGGTTGGGCCCGGCCGGGCTGGTAACCTTCCGCGGGCCAAAAACGCGAGGAATCGGGCGTCAACGCTTCGTCGATCCAGATGAGCTGGTCACCAATGAGTCCAAATTCAAATTTCGTGTCGGCCAGAATGATCCCGCGGGGTTCGGCATAGGCCACGGCGCGGCGGTAAATTTCCAGGCTGACGGCGCGGACACGTTCGGCCAAATCGCCGCCGATGGTTGCGGCGGCCTGATCGAAGGAAATATTTTCGTCATGGCCCGCGGTGGCCTTGGTCGAGGGAGTGAAAATCGCTTCCGGCAGCCGGTCGGATTCCCGCAAACCCGCAGGCAGGGAAATTCCGCAGACTTTTCCGGTGGCGCGATAGTCCTTCCAGCCCGATCCGGACAAATAGCCGCGCACCACGCATTCAACGGGCAAAGGTTTCGTGCGCCGGCAAAGCATGGAGCGGCCTTCGAGCTGCGCGCGATAGGGATCGAGCTCGGGCGGAAAATCCGTCGAGGTGATGACGTGATTGGGCAGGACGTCGCGCAGCAAATCGAACCAGAACAGCGACAACTGCGTCAGCACGCGCCCCTTGTCGGGGATGGGCGTCGGCAGCACCACGTCGAACGCGGAGAGCCGGTCGGTGGCGACGATCAGCAGGCGGTCGCCCACCTCGTACAAATCACGCACTTTACCGCGATTAAGGAAGTGAATCCCCGGGAGATCAGTCTCCCAAACAATTGTGTTCATTTTTGGAGAAGCCACAGGCTACTCGTCCCCTCAGAGAGGCGCATATTCTAGCGCAGCACCGGGCGATGTCAACGGAGAAGAAAAACGAAAAGTGGAAAATGGATTCCGGCGAGTAAAAAATGGAATGTGCAAAGTTTTGCACACGGAAAAAGGAAAAAACTTAACACAGAGGACACTGAGAACACAGAGAAAAGACGGGAGAGAGAAATTAATTTTATCTTATTTCTCTGTTTCTCCGCGCTGCCATGGCGAATTATGCGGCGTTGGTCGCGGCTTGCGCGGCCGCGGGCTCGTCCCAGCGGACCGAAACCAGTTTCGAGACGCCCGGCTCCTGCATGGTGACCCCGTAGAGCACCGACGCCTTTTCCATGGTGCGCCGATTGTGGGTCACGACGATGAATTGCGTGCCCGCGCTCATCTCCGAAACGAGTTTCGTGAAGCGGCCCACGTTGGCTTCGTCCAGCGGAGCGTCCACTTCGTCCAGGATGCAGAAGGGGCTGGGCTGATACTTGAAGATCGCGATCAGCAACGCGAGGGCCGTCATGGCTTTTTCGCCACCGGAAAGCAGCAGCACGTTCTGCAGGCGCTTGCCGGGCGGCTGCGCCACCACGTCGATGCCGGGCTCGCCCGAGCTGTCCGGTTCGGACAGGCGCATCTCGCCGGTGCCTCCGCCGAATAAAGTGTGGAAGGCGGTCGCGAAATTCGCATTGATTACCACGAAGGCTTCCTCGAATTTTTGTTTGCAGAGCAGGTCGAGCTCGGTCATGGCCTGTTGCGTGTCGGTGATCGATTGCAGCAGGTCGGTGCGTTCGCGGCCCAGGAATCCAAAGCGCTGTTCGCAGTCGTTGTATTCCTCGAGCGCCATCATGTTGATGGGGCCCATCGATTCGATGCGAAGTTTCATTTCGTGATACGCCGCGTCCGAGGCGCGGAGTTCCTCGCCCGAAAGCAGGGCGGGGAATTCGGCGATCAAATCCTCGGGCTGCGCGTTGAGTTCCTCGATGCAGGACTGGCGCAAGTGTTCGCGCTCGGAATCGTTTCGGGCGCGCTCGATTTCGTGTTTGGAACGCTCCTCGCGGAAGTCGCCGAGTTTTTGGCGGGCCATGCGCAGCGAATCGTCCACTTGCGTGGCGCGCACGCGGGTCTGATTGAATTCCTGCTCCATTTCGGCGCCGCGCGCTTCCAAGCGGAGTTTTTCCGCGCGCAGCGACTCCACTTGCCGCTGGTGTTCCGCGGTCTGTCCGGCAAGTTGCGTTTGTTCCTGCTGGAGGGAATCGTGTTGCACGACCAGGGCCGCGCGGCGCGCGGTCAATTCCTGGAGTTCATGCGCCATGCGCGCGGCAATGGTTTCGGCGCTGGCCAGGCGTTCGGCCAGCGCGGCCATCTCGGCGCGCCGCGCGGCCAGGTCTTCCTGCTTGGCTTGCGCGGTTAGCCGCAAAGTGGACTGCTGCTCCATGGCCTGGGCGATTTCGGTTTCGGAGGCCTCGCGGGCGGCGAAGACTTCTCCGCGCCGCTGCTGCGCGGATTCGGCGCGGCGCTGCGCGGTCGTTGCATCGTTGCGCACGCGGGCCAGCTCCGTCTGGCAGGAGCTCAATTCCAGGCTAAGGCGTACCATGTCGCCGCGCGCCTGATCGCGCTGCAAGGTCGCGGCCACTTCGCGCTTTTCCGACTCCACGTGCTGCGCCACGGCCTGCTCGAGCGTCAATTCACTGGCGCGAAGTTCTTCCTCGACGTGATGCAGCGCCGCTTGCGCTTCCGAAGCCGCGCGCTCCAATTGCACGACTTCGGCGTCCAGTGAACGCAGTTCGCGCTTCATTCCCAAGGGGCCGGATTCCGACGCGCGCCCGCCGCTGACCACGCGGCCCTGGTAGGTGGTGCCGTCGGGAATCACAAACATGTAGGCGGGATTTTCGCGCGCCAGGCGTTCGGCGACTTCCGCTTGCTCCACCAGGAACGCCGATTGCAGGCGCGGCAGGAACTGCTTGGCCGCAGGGCCCAGGGGATCGCGGAACTCCACCAGGCGGTCCAGGCGCGAAACGGTTTCCTTCTCGATTTCAAACGGGACGATGGGTTCATTCGGCTGCAGGTTCAGCTTGCGAAGGGAATCGACGAAGAAAGTGGCGCGTCCGCCGACTTCCTCGCGCAGCAGCGCGATACCCGCGCGCGCGACGTCGAACGTTTCCACGACTACGTATTCGAGCTCATCGCGCAGGAATTGCTCGATGGCGCCTTCGTACTGCTGCTCGACTTCAGCGTAATCGGCCAGCACGCCGACGGCGCGGAAGCCGTCCGTTTCTTCCTTACCCTGATGCGCGGCGAAAAGTTTTTGCACCGCATCGGCCGTGTAGGAGCGGTCGTTCAGGATCTGCTGGACCGAAGCGCGCCGCGCGCGGCCTCCGGCCAGGGCATCGCGCGCGGATTCGGCGCGCGCGGTGATCTCATGCTGTTCGTGGCGCAGAACGGCAATGCGCCCCTGGACGTTCCGTACGATTTCTTCCAGGCTGCGCGAACGTTCGAGCACGGATTGCCAGTGCAGGTCCGCGGCCTGCGCGCGTTCGCGATGGTGCAGCGATTCCTCGAGCAGTTGCTGCTCCTGCCGCTCGTAGCGCTCGACGCTCTGGATGTGGTGCGCCAGCGCCTGCTCGGCTTGCGCCTGATCGCCGTGCAGCCGCGTTAGTTCCTCGCCCAGTTCGGCGGCGGAGCGCCGCAGTTGGGCGATGCGCGCCTCGGTGGATTCATGCGCTCCGGAAAGCTCCGCGGACGCCGCGGCCAGGCCCGCCAGCATGGTTTCGACGCGCGAAACCTCGCCGCGAAGCGCGGTCACCGACTCGCCATGCGCCGCATCGCGCGCTTCCACTTGCGCCGACTGCGCGGCGGCCTGCTCGATTTCCACATTCAATTGCTGCAGGCGGCCGGTGAGTTCCGCGGTGCGCTGCCGGTTGAACAGGATGCGGTTCTCGCTGCGGTCGAGCTCCAGCGAGGTTTGCCCCAGCACATTCTGGTGCTGGCGCAGTTCGCCTTCAAGTTCATAGGTGCGCGTGTTGAGCCGCTCCTGCTCGGCTTCCCACTGGCTCACCGATTGCGCTTCCCGCGATTCGTGCTGCGAAACCGCGCCCAGCAATCCCGCGACGCGCTCGGCCTCCAGGTCCAGTTCCTTGGCCTTGCTGGCCAGCACCTGGCGCTGCAATCCGCGCATCTGCTCGCGAATTTCCGCGTAGCGCCGCGCCTTCGATGCCTGGCGCTTCAGCGACGCCAGTTGCTTTTCGACTTCCACGTAAATGTCGTTGATGCGCGAGAGATTGACCTTGGAGGATTCCAGCTTGGCTTCGGCCAGCCGCCGCTTGGTCTTGAATTTTGTGATTCCCGCGGCCTCTTCGATGATGGCTCGGCGGTCAGTGGGTTTCGAGCTGAGAATCTGGCCGATGCGGCCCTGCTCGATGATGGCGTAGGAGTCGGGGCCCAGGCCGATGCCCATGAACAAATCCTGGATGTCGCGCAGTCGCGCCACACGCCCGTTGATCAGATACTCGCTTTGCCCCGAGCGGTACAGCCGCCGGCCGACAACCACTTCGCCGGGCTTCAGATTCATCGCCGATTTTTGCTCGCGCTTCTTCTTCAGGAATTCCGGCTTTCCTGCGGATTCTTCCTCGCTGGACTCCGGTGAAGATTCATCGTGTGCGGCAATTTGCGCGTCACTTTCGGTTTTCTCCGTGCTCTCGACGACCTCAACGTTCTCTGTGCCAAGCCTTTGACTGGATCCGCCGAAAGCGCTGTCCGGCACGCCCACCGGCCCCGCCTCGGCGGCGCCGTTTCCCAGAACAAACTCGGCCGCCGCGGCCAGTTCGGGATCGACCAGCGTCAGCGTAACTTCCGACAGCCCCATCGGCGGCCGCTTGGCCGTGCCGTTAAAAATGCAGTCGGACATGCGCTCGGCGCGCAGCGACTTGTGGCTTTGTTCGCCCAGCACCCAGGAGATGGCGTCCACGATATTGGACTTGCCGCAGCCATTCGGGCCGATGATGCAGGTTAGCCCGCTGCCGCTGAACGTGATATGCGTTTTTTCGCAGAACGACTTGAAGCCAACCAGTTCGACTTTGCGCAGTTTTAGCAAGATTTCACCTTTATAGGGTCCGGGCTCTACTTGGAGCCCGGCGAAAAAAATGTCCGTGCCCTGCAGACGCTGGGACGCCGGGAAAGCTCATGTGCCTGCAGAGACGGGTTCCGATTCCTGGGAAGGACGTGGACTGCGACAAAATCGCTGAAGGGTCGTTTAGCAGTGGCCCAGCCGCCTGGCGCTACGATGGCGGTTACGGGAAAACAACTTATCACGCGTGAAGCGCGAAGTAAAGACGAAAGCCGAAACATACGCGCATTCCGCGGGGATTGCGCGCCCTCCGGCCTCCCGATTTTGTGCGCGATTTTCATTCTGTCCCGTCCATAGGTGCAAACACGCGCCTTTTCCAGCCTCTCAATGAATATCGGCAAACGGATTCTCAACCAAAATTCCGGCGATGCGCTGTCCCGCGTTCAAATCCTCGGACAAAATTCGCGTCGCCCCGCATTTTTCGGCGGCGGCAACAATCAGCGCATCCCAGAACCCGATTTGCGATTCATCCTCGATCCGGAACGCCGCCGCAATTTCCGTGGGAGTGGTTTCCGCGCACCAGACGGCATAACTGGTCACCACGAGCCGCGCCAGATTTTTCGGCAGGGGCGTGGCGATCTTTCGGGTGACATTCACGTAAAACTCCTGAAGCACCTGCACGCTCAGGACGCCAGTCCGATCGCCCCAAAGTTCACGCAGAACACCTTTGGCGATATGCTGCTTTTTCCCCGCGTCCTTGTCGTGCGCGTAGATCAGGATATTGGAATCGATGAAGGTCTTACCGCTCATGGAGTTCATCGCGGCTGGCCGGCTTGCCGCCGCCCAGGTGGAATCCTTCGTCCAGCAAGGTCAAGGCCTGGCGTTCCGCGCGCTCGTAGGCTTCTTCTTCCCCGATCAAGATTTCAATCTGGCGGGCCAGCAAACCGCTGATGGATGTTGAGCGCCGCGCAGCGACGATTCGGGCCTTGCGGATCGCTTCCCGGTCGAGGCTGATGGTCAGATTCTGTTTGCTGCTGTCTTTTGGCTCTGACATTCTGCTACGGCCACCATCTGGCACGTATAATACGTGTAACACGTAAAATACGTGTTGTCAAACGCGACGATTCGGCAGATGCGTATCTACGTTGGTTCACCACATGTTCAATTTTTGCATCGGGTTCGCACAGGTGGGTTTATCATGGGCCCTTCATTTTGGGAGGCAATTTATGCTTTTCGATTTTGCGAATATCCCGCCAAGGGAGGGCTACAAGCTCCTGGTCTCGACGATTACGCCGCGACCGATTGCCTGGGTCGTCAGCCAGGACCCCAAGGGGGTAATCAACGCCGCGCCATTTTCATTTTTTAATGCATTCGCGGGAGATCCTCCTGTGGTGGGAATCGGGATCGGAAGCCGCACGCCGGGGCAGGCCAAGGACAGCCGCGCGAATATTCGCGAGACCGGGCAGTTCGTGGTGAATCTGGTGGCCGAGGAAAATGCCGAACAGATGAATATCACCGCAATCGATTTCGATCCGGGCGTGGACGAACTGGCCATGGCGGGATTGACTCCGGTCGCATCGACGCGCGTGAAGCCGCCGCGCATCGCGGAAAGTCCGGTGGCCATGGAATGCGAGCTGATGCAGATCGTCGATTTGGGCGAGAGCGGGCTGGTGCTGGGCCGCGTGGTGGCCATGCATGTGCGCGACAATCTGGTGCTGGACGCTTCGAAGAATTACATCGATACGCCCAACTTGAAGCTGATCGGACGCATGCACGGCACCGGCTGGTACGCCCGCACGTCGGACCTGTTTGAATTGCCGCGGATTCCGTTGAAGGATTGGGACAGCAATGGGCGCCGCAAATTGCCACGGGAGAGCGCCGCTTTTCTTAAATGGCGAGCCACTCAGGATGGAGCGCCGGTTCATGCGCATTGTACAGTCTCGCGAAAAGCCGAACGAGAAGAATCTCTCCGGCTTGAATCCCAAAGAAAGAGAGATTCCTCACTTCGTTCGGAATGACCGCATAAAACGATTACTCCGAAAACTGGCCCGCCGCGATCCGCAAGCGAAACCAAAAGGCAGTTTCTAATCCCCTCGCGTATGTTCCACCGTTTTTCCAGCGCACGACGCGTGAACGAGTTGTCCGCCGATGTCCACGGCATGGGGATATGCCAGTTTCAGCGTTTCCTCGCAGATCGGGCAAATGCCCATGTCGATTACGTCGTCGGCGCCGGTGGTTACCACAGGCCCCCTCATCACCGCAGGCTCGGCAGCGGATCGAGCTGGGGCAGTTGGCGGCAGCTTCGCCGCCTGCGGCTGCGGTTTGGGCGCTGCGGGCACGGGAAGCACGGCGCGGGCCGGAGCCACCGGCGGTAGCCTGAGCGGGATCCGCGGGGCGGGCCGGAGCAGCGGCTGGGGCCGGCGTTAGGGCTGCGACGCGTTCCTTCATCAAGGCTTCGGCGCGCGCGAATAGGTCATCTTTCGTGATTTTGCCGGCGTCCAGATCGGCGAGAATGGAGCGCTGGGCTTTGTATTCCTTGTTCTCGATGCCCGCCTTGCTTTGCAGCAGGCGCCAGGCCTTGCGGCGCTCCACGCAGAACAAGACCAGCTGGCGCGACAACGAGCGATACTCGACGCCGCCATTCGCGCCGGGAATTTTGATGTAAACGCCGAAGTCCGGAATGTAAGACCGGTGTTCCGGATGCAGATAGCGGCGGTAAACCACGTCCTGCTGGGTGATGCGCACGAGCATGTTTTCCAGAAAGACGAGCTTATCGGCTTCTTCCTTCTTGATTTTTTTCAGGTGATTGCGGAAGCGCGCTTCGGTCGTGCACCAGTGCGCCACGGTGTAGCGGTAAGGTTCGTTGGTGTCCTTGAATTTCGTCTCGTACCAATCTTTTTCCATCGAAGGATTGCCCTTCAGATCGAGCGCCTCCGAGTAGGTTTCGCCAAGCTTGGGGTCGAAGACGAATTCGGGAGCGCCGCGCGAATCGCGGACCCGCTGGGCCTGGTCGAGCGCCATGTCGTCGGAAACGCCGTGTTCCGGCTGGCAGGTGGTGAAGCACTGGAAGAACGCGGTGCCGCGATATTCCAGGCCGTCGAGGATGGCGCGGTAGAGTTTCGGCGCATTAGCGATCGAGACTTGCGCGATGAACGGCGATCCGTGTCCCGCCAGGAACGTTTCGGCGACCGTTTTCTTCTCGACGTTCTTTCCCTGCGTGGCGGTGCCGAAGACGTTCATATCGTTTCCGCCGAGCATGGGGGTCGAGTCCGAATTCTGCCCGCCGGTATTGGAATAGACCTGCGTATCGAGCATCAGTGCCTTCACGTTCGGCCGGTTCTGGAGGATGACTTTCGACATGTTCTGGTAGCCGATGTCGCCCATGCCGCCATCGCCGCCGACGACCCAAACCTTCGGCAGTTCGTGAATCTCCTGATCGGTCATCACGGCGTCGGAGAAGTGCGTGAATTCGTAATATTCGCGCGGCGTGATGACGTTTTCCGTGCGCTGCAGCAACGCGTCGGCCAGGCGCTCGGGAATGACGGAGCGGCGGCCGTGATCGATGATGAAGCTTTCGCCGATCAGCCAGCCTACGGTGATGCCGTCCTGGAAGAGAGAGTTCATCCAGGGATAGGGATGCGGGTTATTCGACGGCGTCGATCCATAGACGGTGTTGCAGCCGGTGTGCGCGGCCATGGCCATGACGGACATGCCGTTGGCGAGGCGCCCGTCGATGGCCTGCAGGTTCGTGTGGTTGAACGCTTCGTTCAGCATCACGGCGACCACGGCGTCCACGATTTCCTTGTCCGAGATCGGGCCGTGCGCGGCGATGCGCCCCTTGGTGTCCTTTTCATCCTCGCCGCCGAGGCCCATCAGCATGTGTGCGACGGTCTGGCGGAACAGGTCGTACTCTTCCTGGCTGCGCGCTTTGAGTTCGGCGAGTTTTTGCACGCCGGCTTTTTCCAGTTCGCCGGCCTTGGCGCGCAGGCGGTCGGATTTGGCGTGGTACAGAGGCCGCATGTAGGCTTCGGTGACCGCCGTGATGCTGCGCAGCACGCTCTTTTCGCCGCAGCCGGCGCAGGCGCCGTCGCCCGAGACCAGCGCGTCGTAGTTGCGCCGCACCATCAGCATGTTGCGCAGCGCCGCGGTCTTGGAATCTTCCGGGCGCTCGTTGTCGTACAGTCCCAGGTATTTTTGCGGCGTGTCCGGCAGCAGGTTCAGGAAAGCCGTGCCGGATTCGTGCTCCGCGTTTACTTCCTCGGTTTCGGCCACCATCTTCAGGGCCTCGTGCTCGCCGCAGGCCGTGACGCAGGCCGCGCATCCCTTGCACAGGTCCGATACGAAGATGGAAAAGATTCCGCCGCCTCCCGGAGTCTTTCTTTCCGGCGTTGAAAAGATGGCGTTCACCTTCTCGTAGGCCATGGGAACTTTTTCCATGATGGCGAAGAACTGGCGCTTGGCCTCTTCCGAGAATCCGTCCACCTCGTTGGTCACCTTTTGGATGATCTGCTTGATCGGGGTGAACGCTTTGCTGGCCAGAGACTCCTTCATCATGGCGCGCGTGCGCTTTTCGACTTCCGGCAGCGTGTGCAGCATCTTCAGCCGCTCGCCTTCGTCGGAAACATAGTGGGTGACGGCGGCGCGCAGCACGGTGCCCAGATCCTGCGAGCAATTGGGCAGTGCCGTGTCCGGGCAAACCACGATGCACTCCATGCACTGCGTGCAATTTTCGGGAATGTAGAGAGGCGTTTCGCGGCGCGCGACGTATTTCGAGGCGGTGTCGCCGCTGCCGGCGGCCATCACGCCCACCGACATGAACGGCGTGGCCGGCTGGTTGTACCCGTAGCTCGAGCGGTACTCGGCGTCGAACGTGGCAATTCGCGTCACCGGCGTGCGTTCGTGCTGGCCGGCGGGAATCGGATGCGAGCGGCATCCCGAGCCGCAGCTTCCTCCGTCCGCCATATCGGGAACCACCGGCAGCAGCGGAATCCCGCGAAGAGTGGAGTGGTCGGGCGCCTGCATTTCGCCGATGCGAATTTCGCGAACCTGCTCGAAGCCCTGGGTCATGACTTCCATGTTGGATTTCACGACCGCGTCACCCAGTCGTCCGAATTTTTTCACGTATTGCTTGTGCACGACGTCCCGGAACTGTTCCTGCGTGATGCGGAATTCGCCGAGCAGCGGCGACACGGCGAAAAACGCTCCCAGGAAGGCGTTGCCCTGCATGCGCAGCTGGAGGTCGGCGCGATCGGTGGCGTTGCGCGCGATCTTGAAGCCCGGCAGCGTGAAGATGCGGATATTTTTTTCGATGACCTGCTTGCGCGCCCACATCGGCAGCCGCTCCCAGGCCTGCTCGCCTTCCTCGTCCGATTCCCACACCAGGCAGCCGCCCTCGGACATTCCGTCCAGCGGATTGGTGTGCGTGAAGGCCTTCGGGTCGCAGCACAGCACCACGTTCACGTGGCGCAGGTCGCAATTCACGCGCACGCGTTCCGGCGGCGGCGACCATGAAGTAAGACGTCGGCGCGCCCTTCTTTTCCGATCCGTATTTCGGATTGGCGCTGACGTGAATGATTTCCTTGGGATTGCCCAGATCGTCCACGACTTTGTCGCGGTCGTAAAGCAGGTCGTTCAAGTCGCCCAGGATCGCGCCGAGGTTTTTTCCGGTGGTGATCGCGCCCCATCCCCCGATGGAATGGAAGCGCACGGCTACCGAGCCCTCGGGCAGCAGGGAAGGCGTTTCGTCGGACTTCACTTCGTAAGGATGGTCCACTCCCAGCACGAAGAACGAGGCGCCATCCGCGGCAGTCTTTCCGTCCTTGCGCGCGCGTGTGCCGGTGGCGTATTCATAGGCGCCCAGCACGTGCTCGGGCCGGAAGTCGCGCGAACCCAGGCCGTAAATGCCGCCGAAAAGGCGCGGCATCTGCTCGGCGGTGATCGCGGGCAGGCCTTGCGTCGTCGGACGTCCCGGAGCCGAAATAGCCTTGCTCAACGCGGTGCGGATGTCGCGGCCCATTGGATTGTCGCCGGCCATGGGTTCGTCGGTGCGTTCCAGGATGATGACGTTCTTCTTGCCGGCCAGCGCTTTCACCACGGCCGCTTCCGGGAAGGGACGGATCACATTGAGATGAATCGAGCCGACCTTGGCGTTGCGGCGTTCGCGCAGGTAATCGACGGCCGCTTCGATATTTTCCGCGGCGGAGCCCAGCGAAACGAAAACGGTATCGGCGTCCTCGGTCTTATACTTCGTAACCAAGCCGTAGTAGCGCCCCGTCAGCTTTCCGAAATCTTCGTAAGCCTCTTCCAAAAATTGCAGAATAGGTTCGGTAAAATTATTGCGCCGCGCGACAACGCCCTGCATGTAGTGCTCTTGATTCTGCACCGGGCCGAGTAAAACAGGATTGGTCAAATCGATCATGGCCGGAACGCGACGGCGTTTCGGGCCAAACAGCACGCGCTGGCTTTCGGTGGGGCAATCGATGATGTCGTCCGGCGCGCCCAAATAAAGGCGCATCAGCTCGGATTCGTGCTTGTAAAACGTGCGCTCGAGGTGGGAAGT
Source organism: Terriglobia bacterium (assembly GCA_963779275.1). Lineage (GTDB taxonomy): Bacteria > Acidobacteriota > Terriglobia > Acidiferrales > UBA7541 > Palsa-360. The sequence continues at coordinate 200,663 of CAVZXL010000004.1, read as the reverse complement.
GAGGAATCCGTCCTGCACGTTCATGCCGGGAGTCAGGCTGAGTTCGCATGACGCGGCGGATGATCAGCGCCTGGTCGGCGGCCTGCTGCGCGTCCTTGCCAAATAAAGTGATCCAACCCGTGTCGAGCGATCCGTACACGTCGTCGTGGCCGCAGTGGACGTTCAGCGCATGCTTGGTGAGCGCGCGGGCGCCCACTTCGATGACCATCGTCGAGCATTTGCCCGGCGCGTGATAATACTGCTCGATTCCATAAACGACGCCCTGGCCCGACGTAAAATTGACAACCCTGCGCCCGCAGACCGAATGGGCAATCGCTCCGCCCTGTGCGGCGTGCTCCCCTTCGGCCTCGATGGCAATGGTGCTCTGGCCGAAGACGTTCAACTTTCCTTCGGCGAAGGCCTGTTGGTACAGTTCGCCACCCTCGGTGGACGGCGTAATCGGAAAGAAAATCCCCGCATCCGTGATGCGTGTTTCCGTATGGTAGGAGACCAGCTGATTTCCATTGGCGGTGACGCGAATGCCGGGAAAACGAGGCTTAACCTTCATAGGACAATTCCTCCCGAGAGATTCCTGGGAACGGCGGGCCCAACTAAGGGTTGAGTTGTATCAGATTGAGCCGTCATTCGCCAAGAGCAACTTTACTTCCCTGCAAATCCAACCGGTGCAACGGGCCCGTCTCGACGAGGAAGTGAGGATCAACGCACCTGCCCCGCAGGCTGCCTGATAACACCTTAAGAAGGCCCCATAAACCCAACCCAAGAGGCCGGTCGCCGTCTGCCACCCATTGCAATTACAAGCTCCTGCGGCATCATCGGCTGAACAGCATTTATACTGTAGGAGGGGGAAGTCTAGATGTGACGTGGGTCACATTTGGGTGTGATGTATCTCCGGACGGTATTTGCTACGCGGTCGCGTGGGCCGGTTCTTGAACTTGGACTTTGGACGAGCCATCTTTGAGTAAGGTGCGCGAAGGTAGGGATTTTCGCATTCGCGATCCTTAACTTCCCCCAGCCGATATCGAACCTAATTCGCCCACAATTTGAAAATCACTCAGAGTGAGCACCCGGCACTCTCAATTCACACGCTATGAATCATCTGCGCAGTTGACACCACCCCGGCCCAGGGCGTATACAATGTTGCATCCACATCTATAAAGGGGACTTCCGATGTCAGAAAACGAACTCGCGGACCCCACAACCTCGGATTCGAATAAGCTTTCGAGGCGGGACGTCATTAAGAGCGTCATCGCGGCAGGCGCGGTGTCGTCGACCAGCTATTTATTCCGCGTTTCCAAGGTGTGGGGCCAGGCATCGGCTCCCGGCGCGGTCGATCGGCTGATCACGCTCAATGTTAACGGGCAGCAGCGGCGCGTCGACGTCATGAAGCAAGAGACGCTGGTGATGACGCTGCGCTACAAGCTTGGCCTGACGGGCACGAAGATCGGCTGCGACCAGGCCGAATGCGGCGCCTGCACGGTGCTCATCGACGATGTGCCGTACTATTCCTGCTCGGTGTTCACGCACACCGTGCGCGACAAAAAGATCCAGACCATCGAGGGACTCGCCAAGCCCGATGGCACGCTGCACCCGGTGCAGCAGGGCGTTATCGATCAGCAGGGATTTCAATGCGCGTTCTGCATGTCGGGCTTCGTGATGGCGACGGTGGGATACCTGAAGACGAATCCCAATCCGACGCGCGCGGAACTGGCCCATGGGATTTCCGGCAACCTGTGCCGCTGCCAGGACTATGACAAGATTCTCACCGCCATGATGCGCGGCGCAGAGAATCTGAGGAAGGCGTAAACATGGCAAACGTAACGCCACCAAAAAAGTACAACCTGATCGGCAAGAACTACACCACCGGCGACCTCTACGCGAAGGTCACGGGCAAAGCGAAATACGCCGAGGATTATCGCGCCGACGGCATGCTCTTCTGCAAGCTGGCGCTGAGCCCCATGCCACATGCGCGCGTCCGCAGCATTGACGCGAGCGCCGCGCTCGCCATGCCCGGCGTGAAAGCCATCCTCACCGCGGACGATCTTCCCGCTCCGGCCAACAGCATCACCGACAACGGCACCGTGATCCTCGCGAACCCGCGCGGATACCAGGCGCTGACCAATGAGCCGTTGTTTCAGGGCCAGCCGATCCTGGCCGTGGCCGCGATTGACGAGCTGACCGCCGCCGAAGCGATTGAAAAAATTAAGATTAATCTCGAGCCCTTGCCGTTCGTCGTCGATCCGCTGGTCAGTTTGCGGCCCGGGGGCCCCAACGCTAGAACCGACGGGAACGCTTGGGTGCGCTTGCCGCCTCCTCCTGCCGAAACCCGGGGAAAGACTGCCGGTGACGCCGCCCGATTTGCAGACGGTGAAGTGGACGAACGAGGATTTTGAGGATGCCAAGTCGGGCCGCCTGCCGATGGGCAAGGCGACCGAGGAATGGCACGTCGGCGATATCGATGCGGGCTTGAAGAACGCGGCGCTGGTGCTTGACGAAACCTTTGTCACGCCGAACACCAGCCACCAGTGCCTGGAAACGCGCACCACGATGGCCTACTGGCAGAACGGCAAGGTCTTCGTGCACACCGGGACGCAGAGCACTGCGCAGACCGTTCCGGCGATCGCGCGCTGGCTGGGCATCGACCAGAGCAATGTTGTATTTATCAGTGAATACACCGGCGGCGGATTTGGCAGCAAGATTACCGGCGACATCACACTGGTGATTCCCGCGCTGCTGTCCAAAAAAGCCGGCGCGCCGGTCATGATGCGCATCACGCGCGAGGAAGAGAACTACATCGGCCGCGCGCGGCCCAGCCTGCACGGCCGCATGAAAGTGGGCTTCTCGAAGGAAGGCCGGATCACGGCCCTCGACATGTTCGTGATCTGCGACAACGGGCCGTACGACATGGTGGGCGACGCCTTCTCTTCCGGGCGCATCGTTTCGGTGCTCTATCAGCCGATGGCCATGCGCTGGCGCGGCTTGACCATCCTCACGAATACTCCTCCGCGCACTTCGCAAAGCTCTCCGGGCGGCATGCAGGGCATCGCCATCATGGAGCCGGTGCTGGCAAAAGCGGCGCGCAAGCTGGGCGTCGATCAGGTGGCCATGCGGCGCATGAACGCTCCCGAAGGCAAAGCTCCGTTCGGGCCGCTCGTGGCGGGCAAGCAGCAATATGCCACCAGCGCATTCATCAAGGAAGCGCTCGACCGCGGCTCCGAACAGTTCAAGTGGAACGAGCGAAAAGTGAATACCGGCAAGCGCGTCGGCTCCAAGGTGCGCGGAGTCGGCGTCTCCGTCAGCAGCTACTCGGGCGGCACGATCGGTTTCGACGGACTGTTCGTCATCAAGCCCGATGGCCGGATCTACATCCAGTCCGGCGTCGGCAACCTGGGGACCGAATCCTGGACGGACGTGCACCGCGTGGTCGCCGAACTGATGGGCGTGCCCTGGGATAAGTGCGACATCACCTGGGGCAACACGTCGAAAAACCTGCCGTGGACGTGTCCCTCCGGCGGCAGCCAGACCACACACGCCATGACGCGCGCGGCTTCCGCCGTGGCCACCGACGCGATCAAGAAGCTGCAGGAAATTGCAGCCAAGGACCTGGGCGGCAAGCCCGAGGATTACGTGGTGGCCAATCAACGCGTCGCCCGAAAAGGCGGAGGCGCGGGAATGACTCTGGCGCAAGCTGCGCAACGCGCCATTCAGTTGGGCGGCAACTACGACGGCCACGAATTGCCCGCGGACATCAACAAATTCACGACGGTGTCAGCCACGGCGCTGGCGGGCCAGGGCCTGCTGGCGGCGGCCAAGGACAACTACCCGCACGACGGCAACACGTTTTCCTTCGTCGCCACGTTTGCGGAAGTGGAAGCGGACGTCGAAACGGGCCAGTATAACATTTTGGATTTTCTGGCTTACGCCGACGTCGGCACCGTGCTGCATCCGAACGCGCTGGGCGGACAGATTCTCGGGCGATCGATCCTGGGGATCGGCCACACGCTCGGCCAGAAATGGGTCTACGACCAGCATTACGGGCTGCCTGTGTCCAAGCGTTTCCACCACACCAAGCCTCCCACGATTCTGGACATTCCGGAAAAAATGGCGTGGGCCGCGGTGGAAATTCCCGACCCGGAAACTCCGATCGGCGCGCGCGGCATCGGCGAGCCTCCGGTCGGCGGCGGATGCGCCGCCATCATGAATGCGCTCTCGGACGCGCTGGGCGATGAAATTTTCCGGCGGGCTCCGATCACAGCGGACGTCATCCTGGCTTCGCTCGAAGCGGGCAAGCCGATGCAGGATCCGCTGAGATCCAACATTTAATTTTCGCAATGAAAACGAACCCTGCGCCATGACTGGGATGGCGCGATCGCAAGTTAAAGAGGAGAACGGAAAATGGCTGTCATTCATGACGTAATCCCCGCGTTCGAACTCTTTCAACCGACGTCGGTCGATGACGCGCTCGCGCTGCAGGCGCGGCACGGCGAGAAGGCCTGGGTGCTGGCCGGCGGCCTGGACAGCTTTGACTGGTTCAAGGACCGCATCAAGCGCCCCGAAGTGGTGATCGATCTGAGCCAGGTCCGGGAACTGCGCGGGATTCGCGCGGATGCCAACGGCCTGGAAATCGGCGCGATGACCACGCTCACCGAAGTGGTGCGCCATCCCGTGGTGCGCGAGAAGTACGGCATTCTGCCGGATGCGGCCGAAGCCGCGGCGTCTCCGCAGATTCGCAACCAGGGCACCATCGGCGGCAATGTTTCCCAGGATGCGCGCTGCTGGTATTACCGGGGCGGCTGGCCGTGCTATCGCGCCGGCGGCAACATTTGCTACGCGGATACGCCGACGGGCCTGAACCGGGAACACGCCATTCTTGACGCCAATCGCTGCGTGGCCGTCAACCCTTCCGACACGGCTCCGGCGCTGATCGCGCTGGACGCGAAATTCGTGATTCGAGGGCCGAAGGGCGAGCGCGTGGTCAATGCCGAGGACTACTTCATCGGTCCCTCGATCGACATTACGCGTATGACCATCCTGAAGCCGGGAGATCTGCTCACGTCCATTCGCATTCCGTCCACGTGGGCCGGGTCGCAATTCTATTTTGAAAAGGCGCGCGACCGGAAAGTGTGGGACTTCGCGCTGGTCAACGTGGCTGCGGCTGTGGCGATGTCGGGAAGCTCGATTGAGCGCGTCCGGCTGGTGGTGAACGGCGTGGCCGCGCATCCGGTTCGCCTCACCGCTGTCGAAGCCGCCGTGCAGGGCAAGCCGCGCAACGAGGAAACGGCCAAGATGGCCGGAGAACTGGCAATTCAGGGCGCCGAGCCTTTGCAATATAACGGCTACAAAGTGCCGTTGATGAGAAATCTGGTCATGCGCGCGATCCGCGGAGCGGCCGCGTAGGAGGGAACTTGAACCTTCATCGAGTGGGCGACAAGTCCGTGGGGCCAGCAGGTCCCGATTCACATCGCATGGAGCCTTTTGTGGGTTTCCGCCATCGCGGGCGTCGGCTTCCTGATTGTCCATGCGATTTACGTAAAATTCATGGCCAAGCCCGCCGCGCATTCGCGTCCGGCGCGTTTCCCCGGCGGACGCCGCGCGGATTCCGGAAAAAATCCAGCGGCACTCGTTTGGCGCGCGATTCTTTCACGCGATCATGGCGCTGTCGATGCTCGCGCTTCTGTTCACCGCGTTTCTGCCGAAGGTGGGCGTGCAGTTTGCCTGGGTCGAGTGGCACTGGATCGCCGGAATCGTTCTGACGATTTCCGTCCTCTATCACATTATCCACGCTTCGTTCGTGCTCGATTTCTGGTCCATCTGGCCGGACCAGCAGGACCGGATCGACGCGCGAAACCGGCTCAAGCTGGCCTTGGGGCAATCGGCGCCGGAGCCGAAGAAATTCGCCAAGTATCCGCTGGAAAACAAGCTCTACCACCTGATCGTGATGCTCGCGGGCCTTTCGGCCATCGGCACGGGCGTATTCATGATGAAGCGCGTTCGCACGCCGTTCTTCACGCGCAATCCTTATTTGTTCAGCGACATGACCTGGGGATGGATGTATGTGCTGCACGGCCTGGCGGGAATCGGGTTTGTGGCGCTGGTCACCGTGCACATCTACTTCGCCATCCGGCCGGAAAAGCTCTTCATCACCAAATCCATGATCTTCGGTTCGATCAGCCGCGAAAATTATCTGGAGCACCACGACCCGCAGCGCTGGGTCGTCGCCGCCGAAGGCGCCTCCTCGGGAAGTCCGGAGTCCAAGAAGGCTCCGGCCTAGATGACTCGTGACGAGGTAAGTGCCCGCTGCAGTACCATCGAAGAGTCCTACGAATTTTTTCTAGCGTACGCCGGGCAGGGACTTTCCGGCAAGGAATCAAGCGCATCCGCCGGACAATTGCGCGATTTTCTGAATCGCGCCGCCGAGGCTCTCACCGGTCTTGGCGGAAGTTTTTTCCGCGGCGGTGAAACAGGAAAATCTGCAGCCCACCGATCGCTACCTGGCATTCGTCGCAGTGCTGGACCGCGACGCCCGCGATTCCCTGGCCACCGTGCAGCTGGTTCTCGCCCAGCCTACGATCAGCTCCCAGCTCATCGATAATCTGAACGCTTCGATCCATCTCCGCGCGCTGCTCACCGATTTGTTTCTCATCGACGAGATCTTGAAGCCGCAGCCGGTAGCGCCCAAGCCCGTAATTCTGGATTAATAAACCTCTTCGCCGCAAAAGAAAACCCCGCCTCTTAAGAGGCGGGCTACAGGAAATTCGCGGCGGGTGGAAATTTCGTGCCGCAAGAGCAGGGCTTAGAAGTTAGGATGCGGCGATTCAGGACGGGAGTGAGTCGCGCTCCGCAAGATGCTTGATCGTCAGGAGCATTTTCCGCTCCATGAGGAAGTGGGCGGGTTCCCAGAACGTGTAATTTGCGGTGCTCTTCGATAACCCCGGATGAGCGTCCCTTCGGGATCGTGCAATCAGGCGTGTTTTTCTCTTCCCAAAAGCCTTCAGGACGAACCCCCAAGTGGTTTCCTCGCCGCGAACGCCGGCCTTGATTCTTTCCCAATCGGCGGGGGTGGCCAGCACCAGCGCGCGCTGCGGCTCCACGATCGCGGCGATCATTCGGGCCTCGCCGTCGAAATGTTTTGGGGTGGCGAACCACACGGTATCGCCCACCGCGCGAGTTTGCCACTCCGGCACGATACGATCGGCATTGCGCATCTCGCAGCCGACCATGTTTTCGAGGATCGTGTAGCTATAAAAGCCGCCGCGGTCTTGGCCGATTTGCACAATCCAGGGCCAGACTTTTTCCGGGGCGCATCGATGGTGATGGCATGCGTGACTTGCCCCGCGGCATTGGGGCAAATGGCGTCGCCCGGCAATGAAGCAGAAAGCTCCTCGTCTGTTGCTCCCCACCGCAAATGCCACGGGCGAGCGAACAGGAAATAGGCGAGACCCGCGGCTCCCATCACGGCCGAAGCAGCCGTCAGGATAGGGGATTTCTTCTTGTCAGGCATGGAGGGCGCTTCTCGCCGTTTCGGCGGATTTTCCAGAGGAGTTCGCCGCGACCGACGCGATGCGAATCTCCGCCGCAAGATTTTCGACGAATTTGTCCAGTTCGATCCAATTGGTGTAGTCGTAATCGCGGGAGGTGTCCGCATCCGCGCGCTGTTTTCGGGCAATCCGCTTCATGATGAAGCGAATGAAGAAATTGTATTTCGAGTAGGTGAGCGCGCCGGCCACTGGCTTCACGTAGGTGGGATACCATTCCGTCTGCTTGAAAAACGTATCCAGCATCTTGTTCACGTCGGCGACGAACTGAATATGCTCGGCCGGCGTCGTTTCCCGCCTTTCGGCTCCCGCCTCGCTCAGGGTGACGGAAATAAAGGCCGTGGGCACGCGTTCGAGTTCGGACCGGTGATCCCTCACAAACCGGATCATCTCTTTTTCGTGGTTTCCCTGGTGGACCGACGCGGCCAGCACGGCCGCACAGTATTGGCTCAAATCGAATGCAAGGGGAATTCGGACATCGTGCAGATCGACGTCGAATCCGCCCTTCCGCAAATCCAGCATGATCCGTTCGGCGATCTCCTGGGTATGGCCTTCCTTAGTCGCAAAAAAGACGGCCGCCCGCCGCGCAGGGTGACTTATCAGTTCCGTCTGCGGATCGCGCGAAGTGTCATGCGCGGGTCCCAGGGGATTGAATGGTGATGAACTCATGCTTCACCTCCACCATTCATGATCAGGGAAGGGGGAGGAGAAGGTCTGTGACGTGGCTCACGCTGGGGTGCTGCCGGGATCACACAGTTCTAGTGCGTGCGGGGTCAGGCGTCAATCAATCCGGTAATGGCACCCTCTGCTTTCGCGGGCCTGGTCGGCTTCCTCGAGGATCAGCAGCGCCGTCAGGATGCCGTTGCGAAGGCCGACGATCGAGTCGCTGATTTCGCATTTTTCGTAGAAGCGCGCGATTTCCAGGTCGAGTTCGCGCAGCACGCGCATGGCGCGGTTCAGGCGCTTCTCGCTGCGAATCAGGCCCACATAATTCCACATCGTATGCTGGATGGTAAGCCAGTCCTGGGAGATGAGCGCTGGGTCGGCGGGCTCGTTTTCGTAACGCCAGTCGGCCACTTGCGGAAAATAAAAATTGTCTCCGCGCGCGATGCGCTCGGCGGCACTGGCACCGGCCCGCGTGCCCCACACCAGGCATTCGAGCAGGGAAGTGCTGGCCAGGCGATTGGCGCCGTGCAGGCCGGTGCAGGCGACTTCGCCGACGGCGCGCAGGCGGTCGACGGTGGTGCGTCCCATGTCGTCGGTGGCGATGCCGCCGCAGCTATAGTGCGCTGCGGGAACGACCGGGATCGGCTCGCGCGTCATGTCGATTCCGCGCTCCATGCACACGGCGTAGATGCCGGGAAAACGCTCGCGGAGTTGGTCGGCGGGCTTGTGCGTGATGTCGAGATAGACGCACGGCTCGCCCGATTCGAGCATGGTTTGATAAATGGCGCGCGCAGCAATATCGCGCGGCGCGAGCGAACCGGCGGGATGAAACCGCTGCATGAATTCTTTTCCGTGGCGGTCCACCACGCGGCCGCCTTCTCCGCGAACCGTTTCCGAAATCAGGAAGCAGCCGTCGGGAGCCAGCAGCGCGGTGGGATGGAACTGGATGTACTGCATGTTGATGCAGCGCGCGCCGGCGCGCGAGGCCATGGCGATTCCGTCGCCGCGCGCGCCCGGCGGATTCGTGGTGTGCAGAAAAACGCTGCCCAGTCCGCCGGAAGCGAGAATTGTTTCCTTCGCCAGGATGGAAGATATTTTTCCCGTGGTCTGGTCGAGCACATACGCGCCGACGCAGGTCAGCGGGCGATAGACATCGGTGGGCTCGGTCGAGTGATGCGAAGGCGTCAGCAGGTCCACGGCGGTCGCGTTCGCGATCACTTTTATTTTCGGGTGGGATTTTACGCGCTCGAAGAAAGCGCGCTCGATGGAGTATCCCGTGCGATCCTTGAAGTGAATGATGCGCGGGATGGAATGGCCGGCCTCTTTCGTCAGATCGAGTTCTCCGGGATATTCCGGCGACGGATCGAACGGCACTTGCAGTTCGTCGATCAGAATTTCCTTGACCAGGCGCGGGCCTTCGCGGCTGAGCAGTGTTGCGGCTTCCGGCGAGCTGAGCCCGGCGCCCGCGGAAAGAATTTCGGCGACGAGTTGTTCGGGGCGCTCGTCCCGGCCGCGATAGATGATTCCGCCCTGCGCGCGGTAGGTGTTGCTCTCCTCGGGATTGGAGGTGCGCGTGAGCAGCGTGACTTCGCAGCCCTGCTTTGCGGCGTCCCAAGCGGCGGCCAGGCCTCCCAGGCCGCTGCCAATCACGAGAATGTCGGTTTGCATTGTCTTGTTCATATTTTTGATCGGCGCATCACGTCCGGGAACACTTCATTCGGGCTCGATCTCAAAGCTTAAATCGACGGCCGGGGCGGAATGCGTCAGCGCGCCGACGGAAATCCAATCGACGCCGGCCTCGGCGAACTCTCTCACGTTCGCGAGCGTGATTCCTCCGGAGGCTTCGGTGAGAATTGTTCTTTGCGCATTGCTCGCCCGAACCTGGTCGACGGCTTGCCGCACCAGCGCCGGGCTCATGTTGTCGAGCAGGATTACGTCGGGGGCATGGGCGAGCGCCTCGCGTAATTCATCTAGATTCGTGACTTCGATTTCGATCCATGCCGCGCGGCTTTTTGCGCTTGCGCGGCCGCGAGCGCGGCGCGAACGCCGCCCGCCAGGCGAATGTGATTTTCCTTGATCAGGACGGCTTCGCCGAGATCTTTGCGGTGGCTCTTGCCTCCGCCTACCAGGACCGCATATTTTTCGAGCGCGCGCAGGCCGGGCGTGGTCTTTCGCGTGTCCAGGATCCGCGCGCCGGTGCCTTCGATGGCGCGCACGTAGCGCCGCGTCTGTGTGGCGACCCCGCTGAGGCGCTGGAGCAAATTCAATGCCACGCGCTCGCCGGACAAGAGGGCGCGGGCGGACGCGTACACGCGCGCCGGAACATTTCCCGGCGTGAGTTCCTCGCCGTCGTGACAAATGATTTCCGTGGAAGTGGTTTTGTCCAGGAGACGAAAGACCTCGGCGAACAATTCGATTCCGGCCAGGACCAGCGGCGCTTTGGCGATCACTTCGCCGCGCGCGCGTTGTGTCGGCGGAAACTGTAGTCTCCGTGGTGATGTCGCCTGCGCCCAGGTCCTCGGCCAGAAAGGTTTTCAATAACTCGCGGTACGCGGAAGCGTCGAGGGAGGGAAGCATAGGGAAGGCAAGCCGGCGGCTAGCTCATCTCCAGCATCCGGAGAATGGGCTTCAAGGCGCGCTGGCGCAAGTTTTCATCCAACGTAATTTCCGGTTTCCGGTCCCGCATGCACAGGTAAAGTTTCTCCATCGTGTTGAGCTTCATGTGCGGGCACTCGCTGCACGAGCATCCGCCTTCGCCGGGAGCGGGAATAAATGTTTTCTCGGGGCAGGCTTTTTCCATCTGGTGCAGGATGCCGCTCTCGGTCGCGACGATGAATTCGCTCGCCGGACTTGCGACCGCATATTTCAGGATTCCGGTCGTCGATCCGACGTAATCCGCGTGGCGCAGCACGGCCTCGGGACACTCGGGATGAGCCAGGACCAGGGCGCGCGGGTGGCGCTCCTTGAGCTGCACCAGGCTTTTCTCGGAAAACATTTCGTGGACGATGCAGCTTCCCGGCCATAGCGTCATTTCGCGGCCCGTCTTTTTCATCAGGTAACGGCCCAGATGCTGGTCGGGCGCGAACATGATGTGTTTCTCGGGAGGGATCTGGCGAATGATTTTTTCGGCGTTGCTCGATGTGCAAATGATGTCGCTGAGCGCCTTTACTTCGGCGCTGCAATTGATGTAGGTGATGGACACGGGATCGGGGTAGCGCTGGCGAAATTCCGCGAATCGATCGGCCGGGCAGCCATCGGCCAGCGAGCATCCGGCCTTCAGATCCGGGAGCAGGACAAGCTTTCCCGGATTGAGAATCTTCGCCGTTTCGGCCATGAACAGCACGCCGGCAAAAACGATCACGTCCGCCTTGGTCGTGGCGGCCTGCTGGGAGAGTTGCAGGCTATCGCCCACAAAATCCGCCAGGTCCTGAATCTCCGACTCCTGATAATAATGCGCCAGGATGACGGCGTTCATCTCGCGCTTCAGCCTGGGAATCTCGTTTTCCAGATCGAGGTGCGCCAGGGAGGACGGATTCTCGGATTGTGCCGGGAGGATCATGATTTTGATGGATTCGGCATTTGCGATTCCATTTTCATTATAGTCGCCACTCTTACAGGAAACAAACCGCCCGCCACTCACAGACCTTTTGCTACCTGCGGACACCTCGGTTAAAATAACGCGTTTGCTATGAGCGCGCAGCCCATACTCGAGAAGCGGTGATCGAGCCCAAATGTCGGAAATCCAATTTCACAATACGCTGAGCGGGCGGACCGAGCCGTTTGTGCCGCTGGTTCCCGGCGAAGTCAGCATCTATACCTGCGGGCCCACCGTTTACGATTTCGCGCATATCGGAAACTTCCGCACGTTTGTGTTTCAGGACGTGCTGCGGCGGTACTTGAAGTCAAAGGGCTTTCATGTCACGCAAGTCATGAACCTGACGGACGTGGACGACCGCATTATTCAAAAATCAGCGGCCGCCGGCGTCAGCATCCGGGATTACACGGACAAGTACATTCAGGCATTCCTCGACGACCGCCGCGCGCTGAACCTGGAACCGCCCGAGCACCTCGCGCGCGCCACCGAACATATTGACGACATGGTGAAGCTGATCCAGCGCCTCACCGCGAAAGGGCTTACCTACACGAGCGAAGGCTCGATCTATTTCCGCATCTCGAAATTTCCAGGGTACGGCAAACTCTCGAAAATCGACGTCGCCGGGATGCAGGCCGGGGCGCGCGTGGACATGGACCGCTACGACAAGGACAACGTGCGCGACTTCGCGCTGTGGAAAGCGCCCAAACCCGGCGAGCATTTCTGGGAAACGGCGATCGGGCCGGGCCGCCCCGGCTGGCACATCGAATGCTCCGCCATGGCCATGAAGTATCTGGGCGAAACGCTGGACATTCACAGCGGCGGCGTCGACCTGACGTTTCCGCATCACGAGAACGAAATCGCGGAATCCGAAGGCGCCACCGGAAAGCTGTTTGTGCGCTATCTGGCTGCACGCCGAGCATCTGCTGGTGGATCACGAGAAAATGTCGAAGTCGGTGGGAAATTTCGCGACGCTGCGCGAACTATTTTCTCACGGGCAGAAGCCCTCTTCCGTGCGGTTCCTGCTGGCTTCGGTGCCTTACCGGCGGCAGTTGAATTTCACGCCCGAAAGTTTGCAGGGCGCGGCCAGTTCGGTGGACCGGCTGCGGACATTTGTCTCGCGCCTTGAAACCGGAAAATTTCCTCCGGGCGCTTCCCCCGCGATGGCCGCGCGCGCGGCGAAGGCGCGGGAAGAATTCGACGAAGGCCTGGCGGACGACCTCAATACCGCGCAGGCGCTGGCCGCGATTTTCGATCTGGTGCGCGACGTCAACATCGCCATCGATCGCGGCGAATTCCTGCGAGGGCGACGCCGCGCCCGTTCTCGCCGCGCTCGAATCGTTCGACGCGATTTTCGCGGTACTGAAGGACGACGACGCGGAAAAACTTCGCGCGCTTGGCTTCGGCAAGGACTCCGCCGGACCCAGCGACGCCGAGATCGACGCGCTGGTTGCCGAACGCCAGGCCGCGCGTAAGCGCCGCGATTTTGCGGCCTCCGACCGCATTCGCGACCAGCTTGCAGGGCATGGCATCCTGCTCGAGGATTCCCGCGACGGCGGCGTGCGCTGGAAACGCAAGTAAGCTACGAACCCTGCGCGTCCCGATGCGGATGGCTCCGCCCATAAATTCGTTGAGTCCAGGCCAGGGGTAAAGGGTAAGATGGGCCAACGAGAGGTCCCAATTTCAAATTCCAGATGAGTGTGCGAAAGCGCAAATCTTCCTGGACGGAGGCTCGAATGAAAAAGCTGACAATCGGTTTGGCGTTCGCCGTGGCGATGATGGCCGCGCTGACGGTATTTTCCGGTCCGGCGCTGGCGCAATCGGCGCAAGCCCTGCCGATCCCCGACGCACCGGTGGCCACGAACATTCCGGGCGCGCACGAATTGCCCAACCCGAATACGACCTACAAAATTGCCTTCGGCATCAAGAATCCCGCGGAAAAAGTGGACGAAGTAAATCCGGGCCTGATCGCCGTGGCGCGGTATTTCAATACGCTGGCCGTGAACGGCGTGCCGGCGGATCATCGCAAGATCGTCGTGGTGTTTCACGGCGCCCCGATTTTCCTCAACAACGCGGCCTACAAGGCGATCAACGACGGCCACGACAACCCGAACATCTCCCTGATCCAGAGCATGAAGAAGGCGGGAATCGACTTCCGCGTTTGCGGGCAGGAACTGGTGGGCCGAAAATACGATCCCGCGACGGTGCTGCCCGAAGTGCAAGTCGATCTGTGGGCGCTGACGACGATCACCAATCTGCAGACGCAGGGCTACATTTACATCGCGGGGAATTAGGGCGGTCTTTTGTTTGGCGGCGTGAATGTTCGATTGCTGCTGACGCAACCGTCTCACCAAGAGTCCGAAGTATGGGTTGGCTGTCGAGGCACGGCATTGCCGTGCCTCTTCAATTTCAACTCCCTCGACCCACCAGACATCCACTGCATATCAAGACGACATCACCCGCATGCTTTTTTCGGCTCAGGGGGCCGAATCGGCGTAAATTAGGAACAGGTCCCTCTCCCGCGGTTGGCGTGTTCCCGATCGCGGACCAGGGATACACGAGTCCTGCGGTTTCCCGGAGCGAAGCGGGAGCGCACTCGTGGGAGGACTCTCCGTGGCCAAGCCCCTTGCCGATGTTGCCGGCGAAACCAAGCTGCCTGTGCTGGTGACGCCGCTCCCCGGTCCCAACGCGAAGACCGTGATCGCGAAGGACGCGCAATTCGTTTCGCCCTCGTACACGCGCGGCTATCCGCTGGTGGCCAAGTCCGGCCGCGGCGCAATCGTCGAGGACGTGGACGGCAACCAGTTTTTGGATTTCGCCGCCGGCATCGCCGTCGTTTCCACCGGGCATTGCCACCCGCGCGTGGTCGAAGCCATCCAAAAACAGGCCGCCGAGCTGATCCATATTTCCGGCACGGATTTTTATTACCCGAACCTGGTGGAACTGGCCGAGCGCCTCGCGGGAATCGCTCCCGGCAAGGAAGCCAAGAAAGTTTATTTCGGAAATTCCGGCACCGAAGCGATCGAGGCGGCCATCAAGCTGGCGCGGTATCACACGCGGCGCGACAAAATCATCGCGTTCCACGGATGCTTTCACGGGCGCACGCTGGGCGCTCTTTCGCTCACCGCGTCGAAAGCTGTGCAGCGAAAAGGCTTTGGCGCGTTGCTGGCCGGAGTGTTTCACATTCCGTATCCGAATTCCTACCGCTGCCCGTACGGCAATCCGTCGCCTTGCACGTGCGTCGAGTCGGCCACGTTTCTGGAGACGGAAATTTTCAAGCGCCTGGTCGACCCCACGGAAGTGGCGGCGGTGTTCATTGAGCCAATCCAGGGCGAAGGTGGGTACGTGCCCGCGCCAAAGGAATTTCTGATCGAGTTGCAGCGCATCTGCCGCAAGCACGGAATTCTGCTGGTGGCCGACGAAGTGCAAAGCGGGATGGGCCGCACGGGGAAGTGGTGGGCCGGGGATCACGCGGACCTCGAGCCCGATATCTTGTGCGTGGCCAAGGGAATCGCATCGGGCATGCCGCTTTCGGCGACCATTGCGCGCGCCAGCCTGATGGATTGGAAGCCCGGCGCGCACGCTTCGACGTTCGGAGGCAATCCCGTGAGCATTGCCGCGGCGCTGGCTACGATTGATCTGCTCGAAACGCAATATATCGACAACGCGCGGCGCGCGGGCGAATTTCTGATGGACTACATGGCGGACTGGCCCGTATGCCACAAAATTGTCGGCGACGTGCGCGGCAAGGGGCTCATGATCGGCGTCGAGATCGTGCGCGATAAAAAAACGAAAGAGCGCGCCGGAGATTTGCGCGAAGAAATCGTGAACCGCGCGTTCGAGAAAGGACTGCTCCTGCTGGGCGCCGGAGAAAATACGATTCGGATTGCTCCGCCGCTGGTGATCAACGAAGAGCAAGCCGAATTCGCGGTGCGGACGCTGGAGCAGTGCATCGCCGAAGTGGAAAAATCGGCGTAGGGCGACGATTTTACAGCTGCGACGTTTTTCTCGGATCGAGCAAAGCTTTAACACAGAGTACACAGAGGTCACAGAGAAAGCCAGGAGAGAAAACCCCGTACTGGATTACGATTGATAGAGTGATGCGAAGGGATGGGTCGTGCCGATTCTGGCTCGCGTAATGTTCGGGTGGGTGAATTGGGCCGCACGTAAGGGCCTGGCGGAGTCGTCAGTGCCGGCAACGTCCACGGACGCCGGACGCAAAGCGCGGCGCACCGGAGTTCGCGGCGAGACCTACGCCTATTGGTATCTTCGGCGAAACGGCTACGTGATGGTCGCGCGAAATTTTACTTCCCGCGGGATCAAAGGCGAAATCGACCTGGTGGGATACGACGGCGCCACGCTGGCATTTGTCGAGGTGAAGACGCGCACTTCGACGCGCGACGACGTGGGCTCGCCCGAGGACGCCGTCACCCAGGACAAACGCCGCCATCTCTCGAAAATGGCCCGCCAATTCCTGCGCGAATACCGCGCGGGACAAACCCCTTTCCGGTTTGATATCCTTGCCGTCGAAGCCCCGCCTGGCCAATCCCCGGTCGTTCGCCTGCACAAAGGCGCTTTTGCCGCCCTGTAGGATATTTGCGTGTTCCACAAGACTTCGCGGGCCTTCGGGGATTAGAATATCTGTTCTTCAGCGGCGTCCGTTTCGGATCCGTGTGGGTGTCCAGCCCAGGAGGAATCGTTGCCGGAATTAAGGAAAGACCCCATCACCGGACGATGGGTCATCATTTCGACCGACCGCGCCAAGCGGCCCTCGGATTTCTATCGCGAGAGCGTGGAGATCAAGGGAATCGGCATCTGCCCGTTTTGTTACGGCAATGAATCGAAGACTCCTCCCGAGGTGCTGCAATACGGCCGGAACGGCAGCGGCCCGAACACGCCGGGCTGGCAGGTGCGCGTGGTTCCCAATAAATTTCCGGCGCTGGGCATCGAAGGCGACCTGGACCGCGAAGGCGAAGGGCTGTTCGACCGCATGAACGGCGTGGGCGCGCACGAAGTGATTATCGAAACGCCTGACCACCGCAGCACTCTGGCGACCATGACGGTCAAGCAGATCGAGGACGTCCTGTGGGCCTTCCGCGAGCGCATGCTCGACCTGAAGAACGACAAGCGCTTCCGTTACATCCTGATTTTCAAGAATCACGGCGAAGCGGCCGGGGCGTCGCTCGAGCACCCGCATTCGCAATTGATCGCCCTGCCCATTGTTCCCAAGCGCGTGCGCGAGGAAGTGGACAGTTCGCGGCACTACTATTTTGACAAGGAGCGCTGCATCTTCTGCGACATGATCCGGCAGGAGCTCGAATCGGAAGTGCGCGTGATCAGCCAAACCGAACTGTTCGTGACCCTGGCTCCGTACGCGCCGCGTTTTCCTTTCGAGATGTGGATCCTGCCCAAGCAGCACGCCTCGTCGTTTGAAAACAATCAGACCAACATCTATGCGGGACTCGCCAAGGTCTTGCAGGACAACCTGGCGCGCCTGGACGCGGTGCTGGACCGCCCGGCCTACAACCTGATGATTCATACCTCGCCGGTCGGCGAGGAAATCAACGAGCACTATCACTGGCACATCGAGATCATTCCCAAGCTCACCAAAGTCGCCGGATTCGAGTGGGGCACGGGCTTTTATATTTGCCCAACCCCCCCGGAAGAGTCGGCGCGCTTCATGCGCGAGGCGCTGGTCACGTCCACGACCCTGCGCTAAGCCGCGGCGCAATCGCTGACAAGTAGGCCGGAATTTCGCTATACTCCTTTACTTCGGCGCGGTACCCAAGAGGCCTAAGGGAGAGGTCTGCAAAACCTCCATTCGTCGGTTCAAATCCGACCCGCGCCTCCAAATTTGCCCTGTCTTTCTCCCTCTGACCCTGGCCGTGAATCTTTCGATGGCCTTCCCGATGCAGATTCATTCAGGCCTTCTGGCCAGCAACCGGTGAGCATTCAAAATCGGTAGCGTGGCTTTTCCTGATTTTGCTGGATCGGGGAGGTAGTGGGGACACGATATCTCGCGTCCCACCGCGAAATCTCTCAGCGGCATGTGTGTACGTTGAGTCCGCGAAAAATCCAGTTTCGAACAGCCACTTCAAAGGTGAGTCAAACCGGTGCGCCCAGAGCCAATTTGGAACTTCGCAGGGCGGCGCGTCATTCCATTAATTCTTTCTAATCATGCAGTCAATTCAAAACACAATTGTTAGCGTGCACTTAGCAGCTCTGGTTTGGCGATTGCGGTGCAGGTTATCGGCTGGGGGACGCGCCAGATCCTTGTCTTGTCGCGGATGAACTCGAAGGTGACGACTAATCCCGCGTCCGCGGCGCGCAACTCATTCGGAAATCTTTCGTTGAGATTATGAAAAGTTTTTTGCGGATTGCCGGTTGTGTGTTGGTGCTGGCGGCGCGGGGCGCGGCTGCCGCGGGCCAGCAGGCGGGGCCGGAATCCGGGAAAAAGATGGATCTGACGTCGATGAACATCGAAGACCTGATGAATATCAAGGTGACTTCGGTTTCCAAGGCCGAGCAGAAGCTGTCGCGAACCGCTTCCGCTGTCTTCGTGATCGAGCGCGAAGACATCCGCAATTCAGGGGCGCTGAACATTCCGGACTTGCTGCGCATGGTGCCGGGCGTGGACGTGGCGCAGATCACGGCCAACACCTGGGCGATCGGTGTGCGCGGATTCAACAGCCGGTTCAGCAATAAATTGCTGGTGATGCTGGATGGGAGGGCGGTGTACGCGCCGTCGTTCGGCGGCGTCTTCTGGGACACGCTGGATGTGCCTTTGGAAAATATCGAGAGAATTGAAGTGATTCGGGGGCCGGGCGGGTCGGTGTGGGGCGCCAATGCCGTGGACGGCGTCATCAACATCATAAGCAGGAATGCGTCGGAAACGCAGGGCGGGTTGGTGACAGCCGGCGGCGGCAATCTGAATCAAGGCTTTGGAATGATCGAGTACGGGGGAGCGCTGGACAAGGACAAAATTAACTACCGAATTTATTCAAAGTATCAAAATCAGAATCAGCTGCCGAATGGCTCCGGGCAGGACGGCGGCGACGGGTGGCAATTGCTCGAGGGCGGTTTTCGAGCCGATGCCGCGCTTTCCGGCCGGGACACGCTCGCGGTGCAGGGAAGCACGTACACGGGCCGGGAGCACAATCCGGCCGTCACTCTCATTTCCATTTACCCTCCCAATTCTCAATATAGCGACCCGTCCATTGACGTATCGGGGGGCTACCTGCAATCGGTTTGGAACCACGCGTTTTCGTCCCGGTCGGACACGACATGGGGCGTCTCCTACTCCGCGAGCCAACGCGATGACGTTCTCGAGGAATCGCGAAAGACGCTGACAGTTGATTTCCAGCATCACTTCCAATGGGGAGACCGCCAGAACATTATTTGGGGGGCAGGCTATCGGTATTCCATTTCCAATTCCAATGGAGGCCTCGCCTATTCGTTGAATCCGTCTTCGGCCGTCGATCCGCTTTTCAGCGCATTCGTGCAGGACGAATTGGCCCTGGTTCCCGAACGCCTCTACCTGACCGTGGGCACAAAGGTGGAACGCAACTACTACACGGGCTGGGCGGCCATGCCCAGCACACGCCTGGCGTGGCAGGTGGACAATCGCGACATGCTTTGGGCCGCTTTTTCAAGCGCCCTCCGCACTCCGAATGAAACCGACATTGCAAGCAGCATTAACGTTTCCGCCTTCGCCGGACCCGGAGGGATTCCCGCCGTGGCCAGAATCTTAGGTAACCCAAATTATCAGAACGAAAACCTGCATGCGTATGAGGCGGGTTATCGAACGACCTTCTCCGACAAGGTTTCGGTGGATCTGGACGCCTACTACAACGCTTACAGGAACCAGCAGACCCTTGAACCCGGCGCGCCGTTTCTGGAATCGGCTCCGGCCCCGTTGCATCTGGTGGGTCCCGAGACATTTCAAAATCTAATGCATGGCGAAGCGCACGGACTGGAAATATCCACCAACTGGAAACTGCTGTCCTGGTGGAGCCTCGGCCCCGGTTACGCATTTGAACGGATTCACATGCACGTGGACCCATCGAGCCAGGACACTACCTCTCTCGCGACCGCGGAGGGGAGCTCCCCGCGCCATTCCGCGCAAATCCGTTCCCGCGTCAATCTTCCGCACGGATTGAACTGGGTGTCAGCGCCGATGCAAAAATCCCCATAGTGCCGATTGAATTTTCCCCACCCCCTGATGTGGTAAACCGGGACGCACTCCAAATGGAGGAGGTTCCGAAACTTGTTAAGGGGGAGAGACGTGCAAGAACTCAAAGAACTGCAACGGCAAGGAATGAGCATCCAGGCGATCAGCAAGTTGACCGGCTGGGACCGCAAGACGATTCGCAAGTATGTACAGGCGGCGGGGTTGGCACCGGAGTATGGTCCACGCTCAGCACAGCCGAGCAAGCTCGATGCGTTTAAGCCGTATTTGGAAGAGCGGCTGCGCGCTGGGGTGTGGAACGCTCGGGTGTTGCTGCGCGAACTGCGCGAGCGGAACTATGCAGGGGGCTACACGATCCTGACGGACTGGTTGCGGCCGCAACGCAGCGCGGCACGAGTGGTAGCAGTGCGGCGCTTCGAGACCGCTCCGGGCAAGCAGGCGCAAGTGGACTGGGGGCACCTGGGCACGCTGGAGATAGCCGGGCAAGAACAGAAGTTGCACGGTTTTACCTTCACGCTCGGTTACAGCCGGAGGATGGTGGCGGAAGTGGCGTTGGACCAAAAGCTGGGCACGCTGCTGCGTCTGCATGAAACCGCATTCCAGCAGCTCGGTGGCGTGCCGGAAGAGATTCTCTACGACCGCATGAAGACCGTTTGGCTGGGGACCGACGAGCGGGGCGAGATCGTTTGGCACCCGGTGTTTCAGGACTTCGCCCGCTATTGGGGCTTCACACCGCGGCTGTGCCGGCCATACCGCGCACAGACGAAAGGGAAAGTAGAAGCGGGCGTGAAGTATGTGCGGCGGAACTTTCTGTGTGGGTTGCAAGGGCGCGAACCCGGCAGCCTGAGCGATCTGAATGCGCAGTTGCGCGAGTGGATTTGGAGTGTAGCGAACCAGCGCGTGCACGGAACCACGCATGAGCAAGTGATGGTGCGCTGGGATGTCGAGCAGTTCAGTTTACAGTCGCTGGCGGGGCAGCCGCCGTATCCGCAGGTGGATGGCGAGTTGCGCAAAGTGGCGCGGGATGCCTACGTGGACTGGCAAGGCAGCCGGTATTCGGTGCCTTGGCAGTATGCGGGCCAGGACGTGTGGGTGCAGGACATTGCGGGAGAAGTGGATATCCGCACGGGGCGCGAGCGGATCGCGATGCACGGAAAAGCGCGGCGGAAACACAGCGTGTTGACGTTCGCGCCGCATCATCAGGGGATCCCGCTGGGGGTGCGAAGAGCAGAAGGCAAGATCCTGATTCACCTGCGGCATAGCGCGCCGGAGGTGGAGAAGCGTTCGCTGGCAGCGTATGAGCGGGTGGCGAGCGGAGGTGAGCGATGAACACTCTGATCGAGCGGTTGCAGACAGCGCTGGAGACGCTGGGATTGAAAGCGGTGCAAGCACGGCTAGAGAACTTACTGGAGCAAGCGTCGAAGAGAGAAACCAGCTATGCGGACTTTCTCGATGAGTTGCTGAGCTGCGAGGTGGAAGCACGGAGGACTCGTTATCTGCGGGCCAGACTGCAGCTAGCGCATTTTCCGTTCGTGAAAACCTTCGAGCAGTTCGATTTCGGTTTTCAGCCCTCGCTCGATGAACGGCAGATTCGGGAGTTGCGTTCGTTGCGGTTCATCCACGACGCCAGCAACGTGATTTTGCTGGGACCGCCAGGGGTAGGAAAAACGCATTTGAGCGTGGCACTGGCGGAGGAAGCGATCCGCTCGGGATTGGGGGCGTATTTCATCACTGCGCACGATTTGGCAGCGGACTTGGGGCGCGCGTATCGGGAAGGGCGGTTGGATCGCCGGATGCGGGTGTACCTGGCACCGAAAGTTCTGGTGATCGACGAAGTCGGGTATCTGCTGCTGGACGATCTGGGAGCGACGATATTCTTTCAGCTGGTGAGCGCGCGGTACGAACGCGGAAGCATCATCCTGACCTCAAACAAGAGTTACGGAGACTGGGGATCGATCTTCGGAGATTCGATCATCGCCACGGCGATTCTGGACCGCTTGCTGCATCACTCGACGACCATCAACATTCGGGGGGAAAGCTACCGCTTGAAGGATCGCCGCAAAGCCGGACTAGTGCCGCCCCGAGGACAAGAAGGGGCGGAGGTCGCGGCTCGTTCCTTGGCCTCGGACTGCGTTACGCCCAAAACGCGCCAAAAGGCGGCGCTGGGCTCCACTCCGTCCGAGGCCAAGGAAGCCCAATCATGAGGTTCAGGGGTGGGGAATTTTCAACCGGTACAACGGGGAATTTTCAGCCGGAGTTGACATGGGACACTGCCGCCTATTTCACCGGCCCGCTAGCCAGGGAAAATGTCCCTGGGTACACACGCCTGGACACGCAACTGTCCTGGAGATGGTCCGAGCGCGGCACGATCAATCTGGTGGGGCAAAACTTGCTGCGCGACCACCATTTCGAATTCCAGGATTTCACCCAATCCATCATCGCCAATCAGATCAAACGCAGCGCCTACGCGCAGGTGAGCTGGAGATTCTAGGGATCATGAATTCAATTCGTCAGGGAGAAAAAAGACGGGCTCGCAGGCGGACTCTTCCCTTTCGGGCGCTGCGCGCCGCGTTGCCGGGATCGCCGCAAGGGCGGCGAATATCGCGCGCAGCCACACTCCGCCGGCGCGAGCGAGCCGCGCTTCCCGGAAATTCGGGCCGTGCGCGCAAATGGTGGTGATGTGCGGCGCTTACGGATATTCAAGCGAACGGCTCCATGCCTGGCATCAGCTCGTACCGCGGAACGCGCCGGCGCCCTGCATGGCTCGCTTCGCCTTGGCACGCGGATCGTTGTCGCCTCTTTTTTCCTGGCGGCCGTTTGGATGCCGGCGCCGCGCTCCGTTCGCGCCCAGCAAGGGCCCACGGATTCCGAGGTCAAGGCGGCGTACTTGTTCAATTTCTTGAAATTTGTGGATTGGCCCGAGGACCTGAACCGGGAATCGCAATCGCCGTGGGTATTCGGCGTGGTGGGAGACACTCCGGTTGGCGAGGATTTGCAGCAGTTGGTGGCGGGCAAATCCATCCACGGCCGCGAACTGGAAGTGAAAAAGATTGCAACGATGGACGATCTGCGGGGGTGCAACATCCTGTTCATCGGAGCCTCGGAAAAAAACGCCTCCCGGCGATCCTGGCGAGCCTGCACGGTTCCAGCGTTCTGACGGTCGCGGACATGGAGCACTTTATCGAGTTGGGTGGAATGATCCAGTTCGTGCTCCAGGATTCGCGCGTGCGGGTAGCCATTGACGTGGGAGCGGCCAGCCGCGCGCATTTGAAGGTCAGCTCGAAATTATTGTCATTGGCACTGTCCGTGACAGAAACGGACGCTGCGAAGAAGAACTGAAATGCAATGGCCACGCAAAATGTCGCTGCGGCGCAAGATCACCTACGTGATCATGATCAATACGTTCGCAGCCTTGTGCGCGGCAGGGATTGCTTTCGCCGAATATGGAGTGTACCGCTTCAAGCAAATGCGCGTTGGCGACCTGAACGCGCTGGCCAACATCCTGGGAACCAACAGCACCGCCCCGCTCGAATTCAAGGATCCGGCCGCCGCACGAGACATCCTCACCGCGCTGGCCGCCAAGCCCCACATTTTGACCGCCGTCATCTATGACCGGCAAGGCGCGCCTTTCGCCGTGTATCACCCTGGGGCTTCGGAAAAAAACTTCACTCCCCCGCGTGTCCAAAACGACGCCAGCGAATTCACTTCCGACCGCGTGCGGATCTTCCAGACCATCACCTTCGACGGGGAAAAAGTGGGGACCGTATTTCTGGAAGAAGACGCGGTGGAGTACCGGGAACTGCTGGAAGGATATCTGCTTTTTTTCGGATTGATTGTCGCCGCCGTATCCCTGGGGGCGTTCGCGATGGCGGCGCGGCTGCAGCGTCCCATTTCGACCCCGATCCTGGAGTTGGCCTGGACGGCCAAGATGGTTACCAGTTCCCGCGACTACTCCATCCGCGCCGGCAAGCGGTCCGAGGACGAAGTCGGCGTCCTGATCGATGGATTCAACCAGATGCTGGAGCAGATCCAGAACCGCGACACCGAATTGCGGCAGGCCGGCGAAGAACTGGAGCACCGCGTGGACGAGCGCACGCTCATGCTGGAGCAGGAAGTCGCCGACCGGCAGCGCGCCCAGGAGGCGCTGCACGAAAGCGAGGGAAGAATCCGCCTGCTGCTGGATTCGGCCGCGGAAGCGATCTTTGGAGTCGATCGCGAAGGAAAATTCACGTTTTGCAATCCCGCCACGGTTCGACTGCTGGGCTACGAGAAAGCCGACGTCCTGCTGGGCGTGAGCGCGCACAACGTGATGCATCACACCCGAGCCGATGGCACGCCTTACCCGGAGCACGAATGCCCGATTCTGGTTTCGCGATCCAGCGGGGACGGAATCCATCTGGATACGGAAGTGTTCTGGCGCAAGGACGGCGCGAGCTTTCCGGTCGAATACTGGGCCTATCCGATCCGCAAGGAGGGCGAGGTCGTCGGGGCCGTGGTGACGTTCCTGGATATTACCGAACGCAAGAGGGCGGAAGAAGCGCTGCTGGAAGCCAAGGAGGCCGCCGAAGCCGGCA
Source organism: Terriglobia bacterium (assembly GCA_963779275.1). Lineage (GTDB taxonomy): Bacteria > Acidobacteriota > Terriglobia > Acidiferrales > UBA7541 > Palsa-360. The sequence continues at coordinate 176,111 of CAVZXL010000004.1, read as the reverse complement.
GCCGCGCCAAGAGCGAATTCCTGGCCAACATGAGCCACGAAATCCGCACGCCGATGAACGGCATCATCGGGATGACCGAACTGGCGCTGGACACGGCCCTCACTGCCGACCAGCGCGAATACCTCAGCCTGGTGAAATCGTCGGCCGACGGCCTGCTGCGCGTGATCAACGACATTCTGGACTTCTCAAAAATCGAGGCGGGCAAGCTGGAACTGGAAGAGGCCGAATTTCAAATCCGCGACGTGCTGCAGGACACGCTGAGGACCCTGGCCGTGCGCGCGGACAAGAAGAAGCTGGAATTGCTGGCGCATGTTTCGACCGATGTGCCGGCGTTCCTGGTCGGAGATCCGACTCGATTGCGCCAGTTGATCGTGAACCTTGTGGGGAACGCCATTAAATTCACCGACCGCGGAAACGTGGAAGTCGACGCGGAGTTGGTTGCGATCACGGCCGAAGAAGTGCATTTGCATTTCCGGGTTTCCGACACAGGCATCGGTATCCCGGCCGAAAAGCAGCAGATTATTTTTGAATCGTTTTCCCAGGCGGACGGCTCGACCACCCGCCGGTTCGGCGGCACCGGACTGGGCCTGACCATTTCCCGCCAGCTGGTGGAACTGATGGGCGGGCGCATGTGGGTGGAAAGCGAACCGGGAAAGGGCAGCGCCTTCCACTTTACGACCGTCTTCCGGCGGGGTGTCGAACACGTTTCCACCGAGGAGCGTATGGCAGGAGAAATGCTGCCGGGGCTGGAAATTCTGGTTGCCGACGACAACGCTTCCAACCGGAAAATTCTGGTGGAAATGCTGACCAACTGGCGAATGGAGGCGGTCGTGGCCGGGGGCGGAGCGGAAGCGCTGAGCCTGATGGAGGAAAGAAGCAAAGCAGGCAGGAAATTTCCGATGGTTCTTCTGGATGCGCAGATGCCGGAAGTCGGCGGATTATTCCTGGCTGAAAAGATTCACGCGGATCCGAACCTGGCAGGTTCCGTCATCCTAATGATTTCCGCCGACCGTCATGCAGCGGACGGCGCGCGCTGCCGCAGCCTTGGGGTCAACGCGTTTCTCACCAAGCCCGTCGGCCAATCCGAACTGCTGGATGCGATCTTATCGGCGCTGGGCCTGAAGGCCGCCGAAGAGCGGCAGATCGAAGCTCCAGCGGAGGTCGAAACCAAACCCAGCGGCCCGCGACTGCGCATTCTGGTTTGCGAAGACCATCCCGTGAACCAGAAACTCGCCATCCGTCTGCTCGAAAAGGCGGGTCATCGCATCGTTTTGGCCGGCAACGGCAGGGAAGCCCTCGCCGCATGGGGCAAGCCGGGAGATCCCGGGTTTGACGCCATCCTGATGGATATTCAGATGCCGGAAATGGACGGCATCGAAACCACCGGAGCCATTCGCAAGCTGGAACAGGAAACCGGCAAGCACGTCGCCATTATCGCCATGACCGCCAACGCCATGCGGGGCGACAGGGAACGCTACCTGGAAGCGGGAATGGACGGGTACATCTCCAAACCGATCCATGCGCGTGGCTTGTACGGCGAAATCGAAAGGTGTTTGCACCGAGCCGAAGGGGGCGCGCCCATGACAATCAATGAAAAGGAACCCACCGAGCAATTGACCCGTGCCGCACTTCTGGAGCGGGTCGAGGGCGACCAGGAATTGCTTGTGGAAATCATCAATTTGTTCGTGGACGATGCGCCGCGCCTGATGAAGACCATGCGCGACGCCCTGCAACAAGGCGACATGACCTTGCTGGAGCGCTCCGCACATTCCATGAAAGGCGCCGCGAGCAATCTTTCCGCGAACTTCACTGTGGCTGCCGCCATGCGGCTGGAAAAAAATGCGAAGGATGGCGACGCGGCGTCCGCCAAGGCCAGCTTCGCGAATCTGGAGGCAGCCGTGGACAGGCTCCTCCCGGTGCTGACCGACCTGTGCCAGGGAGTTGCGAAATGAAGATACTAATTGCCGACGATGAGCCTGTTTCCCGCCACATGCTTCGCGGATTTCTGGTCAAGTGGGGGTACGAAGTGGTTACGGCCGATGATGGCAACGCCGCCTGGGAACAGCTGAAATCGCCGGATGGACCGCGCATGGCATTGCTGGACTGGATGATGCCCGGACAGAACGGCGTCGACGTGTGCCGCGAAATGCGTAAGCTGCGTCCCGTGCCTTACACCTACATCCTGCTGCTCACGGCCAAGGACGCCAAGGAAAGCGTTGTCGAAGGCCTGGAATCGGGAGCCGACGACTATCTGACCAAACCCTTTCACCCGGCGGAATTGCGCGCCCGGATTCGCGTCGGCATGCGCCTGCTCGACTTGGAGGACAGCCCGGTCCAGGCCCGCGAAGCCATGCGTTTCAAGGCCACGCACGACGCGCTGACCGGAGTCTGGAACCGCGGCGCGATCATGGAAATACTGGAGCGCGAAGTCAGCCGCTCCTCGCGCGAAAGCGCTTCGCTCGGCGTTCTGATCGCCGACCTGGATCATTTCAAGTCCGTCAACGACACCTACGGACACCTCGCCGGCGACCGCGTGCTATGCGAAGCGACTCGGAGAATGCAGGAGGACATCCGGACCTACGACGCCGTCGGACGGTACGGCGGGGAAGAGTTTCTGATTCTGCTCCCGGGATGCAACCGCTCGGAAACGGCGGAAAACGCGGAACGCCTCCGCGAAGCGATCCTCCGGCGTCCGGTCGATACCGATTCGGGATCTCTTAAAATCACGTTAAGTATTGGTGGAGTGGCCACGGGAGATTGGCCCGACTATAACGCCGGCCAGATTCTGCATCTGGCCGATTCGGCGCTGTACCGCGCCAAGCAGGAGGGAAGAAACCGCGTCGTAATTGCCGGCGCAGCCGAATTGGAGGAGGCGCTGCGGGCGTCTCTGGAATTCTCCTCTCACGGTCCCGAGGGACGGTAGAAATGACGGAGGACCGGCCATCCGTTGCCGCGTTGAATTGTCACGGTCCGGGAAAGATTCCCGCGGCAAGCTCCAGGCTGATTCAGGAATTCGAACTTGCAGAGAGTCCCTGCAGTTTTTCGCTGCCCACGATTTCCACGCGTTGCACGCCGCCCCAAGAAATGCGTTCTTGTTCGAAACGAATTTGGATCCGGCGGCGAAGTTCGCGCGCGGCATCGTCCTGGCGGCCGGGAACGGTGCGAAGCTGCAAGCGCAGCGTGGCGCCGGCCGGTCCGAAGGTCTCGATGCCGAGGACGCGCGGGCCGTCCACCAGGACCGGAGACCATGCGGCATCGTTGCGCAACTCCGCGGAAACGCGTTCCAGCGCGGCAAGGGCTTCGTCGGGGGAACCCTGGGAAGCCACGGCGACGTCCACGAACACCTGGCCCCAGTCGCGGCTGAGATTCGCGACCTGCGCGATTTCCCCGTTGGGAATGGTGACTACCGCGCCCTGGATGTCGCGAATCACCGTGCGGCGCAAGGTGAGATGCTCGACGCGCCCGACAACGGTCCCCACACGCACCGTTTCTCCCACGATGAATTGATCCTCGACGATAATGAAAAAACCGTTGATGAAATCTCGGACCAAATGTTGCGCGCCGAACCCGAACGCCAGGCTGGCGAGTCCCGCGGCCGCGGCAATGGGGGTGACGTTGAATCCGAATTCCGGCAACGCCGTGAGGACGGCGCCGATCAGGATGATGGCCGTCCCAGCGCTGTACAGCAAGCCCGCCAGCGTCTTTACGTGCTGCTCGCGCATGCGCGCGATTCTGCCAAGGCTCTCGCTTCCGGCTTTCGGCAGAAGTCGCCGCGTCAACACGCGAAGCAGCCTGTTGAGGATCAGGGCGATGAGGAGAATGGCGCCCAGGCGAATCGAGTGAACGACGGCGATATCCGTCCATTTGAAGACGTTTGGATTCATACTCTGCGCGTGCGATTATAGCATTCGCGGGCGGCCCGCAAATTATCGAGTTGACTGGATGGCGCAAAGCAAGGAGGCTCGAATGAAGGAAGGGCGCAGATTTTTTCTCTCCGGATTTGCTGCCGTTCTGGCAGGCGCCAGGCCCTTGTGGGCGGCGCAGCAACGGCAGCCCCCCGCGCAGGTTCCGCGCTTTCCGGACGCCCGCGACGGGGACAACCAGCCCGCGGACACTCCGGCGCTTCCCCCGCCGAATCCAAAAGCGCAACTCGAGGAAAACCAGAAGAATCTGCACAAGGACGCCGACCATCTTCTGCAACTCGCAAGAGAATTGAAAGACGACATTGACAAGACCGAACAGACCGACGTGCTTTCTCTTTCTCTAGTGAAGAAAGCGGAAGAAGTCGAAAAGCTTGCGCGTCAGATCAAGGACCTGGCTAAAGGTTCCTAACCTCCCAGTACCCCCCGCCACTTTCCTACCCTGAAAATGCCGTTGAATTCCGGATTGTGACACGTATCACAGCAGAAAGTGATTCCCGTCATCGCTGAATCCAGCGTTAGCTCGTTATCATTTAATTCGTGGGGAAGAGAGCGAGCGAACCCACCGGAAGGCTCGGATTTCCTGCCCGATACTCCCGCGCGAACTTGAGGAATTCTGGAGGCAAGCGGAGGTGGTATCATGTTGAAACAGCAGGTAATGTTGCTGGGAGGGTTTCGACCTGTGGAACAGGAGAGGGCGCATATCATATTGCCGCCGCCCAAAGGTGGACCCATTCAGGAGGTGCTGGCCGAGGCCATCCTGGAACATACCTCGGTACATCAGCGCCGCAGCGCAATGGATTGGGTCGCCTGCCTTCCTGGTCCACTTTGCCATTTTGGGAGTATTGCTCGTTCTTCCTCTGTATTTCACCAGCGGGCTCGACATCCAAAGGCTTAATCTGACATTTCTGGCCACGCCCATGACTCCGGCTGCGCCTCCTCCGCCTCCACTGGGTTCGCCCGCGATCTCGCACCCGGCGCGCACCACGCCGGTTCACACATTTGAGCCGGGCAAACTGACGGCGCCCAGCTTCATCCCGCGGACCATCGCAAAGTTGCCGAACGATGTGAGCGGTTTGGATGATGCCAGTGGAGGAGTTCCTGGTGGCGTGCCGGGCGGTATGCCGGGAGGGGTTGTGGGAGGGGTTCTGGGAGGGGTCCTCGGCGGCGCGCTGAAAGGCATTGCAGCGCCCGCGGTTCCCATCGCGGAAGGACCGAGGAAGCCAGTTCGAGTCGGAGGGGAAGTAAAGCAGCCGAAACTGATTTACGGGCCCGACCCTGCGTACCCGGTTCTGGCAGTCCAATCGCGCATTTCTGGAGTCGTGGTGATCGACGCGATTATCGATGAGCACGGCAACGTTACGGCCGAGCGGGCGCTGAGCGGACAACCCCTGTTGATCCAGGCGGCGCTGGACGCCGTGGCCAAGAGAAAATACGAGCCCACCGTCCTCGACGGCGAGCCGACACCGATTGATTTGCGCGTGGAAGTCAGCTTCCGGATGAATTAGGAAGAGTCCGTGCCGGTGGCGCGGGGCTTGGATATCCAGTGGAATTGTTAACGCAAAGGTAATTTCCGGATGGAGATATCGACGCTTCATCAGGGTTTCTTTGTTCCGCGCCTGCACCTTCTGATCTTTTCCTCCCGATAACATTTTCCTTGAGCGCGATTTCTGGACGTTCCATCATCCAACGCGGATTTCGTGGCGGCGTCGGCCCGCTGGCGCGACGAAATGCAAAACGTCATTGCGACATTGCATTCCCTAGCGGTGGGTTGTATGTTGCGATGCTGCGCGGAATTTCGAAATGAGGCGATTCCGCAGCGCTGAAATCCGGCCGGACACAGGAGAAAACGATGATGAAGCTTTTGCTGAAGCTGGCATGGGTATTACCCGCGATTGGATTGCTAACCGTAACCGCAAGCTCGCTGGGTGGCGGTGTCCCGGCGGCAGTTCATTACATCGGTCACGATAAAGTCTCCAGCGTGATGGCCGACGCGGCGGCCAAGGGCGGGCCGATCGTTTCCGATCCGGGATTGATTGTGCTGGCGATGCGTCGCGAAGCCGGCGAGGTGGAATATCATGACCGCACCAATCACGTCTTCATCCTGGTCGATGGCGAGGCCACCATGGTGGTCGGAGGAACGATGGTGGATGCCCGGCGAACCGCTCCCGACCAGATGCGCGCTCCTTCCCTGCAGGGCGGAGTCACCTACCATCTGACCAAAGGCGACGTCATTACCATTCCCGCAAAGACGCCGCACTGGTTCAAGGAAGTTCCCACGAAAACGGTCGCCTACTACGCGGTAAATATGGACAGCGAGTAGCGCGCGTTTGATTGAAGGGCGAACGAGGCGTCCCCAGCACGTGATTCCGGATACTTGCGATCAGGCGAACTGTGGGGGAGTGAATCCCAGTTTCAACCGCCTGCGCTTCTAGTCTTACGCTGCCTCAGGCTGGGGAGTTTGGCCGCGAAACAATCCTGCAATTGCCAGCGGCCACAATAAGGGCACGAGCGGGGCGATCGAACACAAACCGGTGAAGCCAATTTGCGGACCCTTGCCCGTCACATAATGCACGGGCCCAGTGCCGCCATTCGCCTGGGGAAACGCCGACGCGCCTTCCGGGGAATGCGCCTCGAGGAAACGCAGGCGGCGGAAGATATCAAGCGCCCGCAGCAGGTTCATAGTCCGCCGGGAAGGCTCGGAATTTCCGTCATAAACGACCGTGGCCACAGCACCGAGCCGCGGACCTGCGCGATCGGCGAGCCATCCCCAGGCCCGCGTCAGATCTTCGGGATAGATGAACGTCACGTATGTGGAAATCATCATGAGTTCAAACAGCGGCAAGTTCATGGAATATTCGATGGACAGGTGCAGCAGAGTCGCGGCGATCAGGACGGCATACCTCAGGCGGGCGAACCACACCAGGGAGCCGGCCGCAAATTCCACGGCCAGCGTGGCCCAGGTAGAAAACCGGATCATGAAGAGATTGTCGGAAAATGGCACGGGAAACCGGCGGAATCCGTTCAGCCGGAGCACGTAATAAACCGCAGTGCCGTTCCTCCAGGCCTTGCCGAACATTTTCAAACCGGCCGTGGAAAGGTAAATGACGGAAACCTGTATTTGTATCAAGCGCTGGGCCCACGGGCGGTACAGGGGAATCTCGGCCTCTTCCCGGCCTGCCCAGATGCGCCGCAGGCGGTCCACCGACAGCGCTCCGCCGGAGGGGGCGAACATCAGGAAGAATCCGGTCACGCGCATGACGACGTCGGCGCCGTTGATGATGTACATGTTGCGCCCGTGCATCGAAAGCATGCAGAGGAAAACGGCTACGCTGCTCAGTCGCGTCATGTAGCCCACAGTGAGGCTGACGGCGAAGGCCAGGAATATCCAGAAAAAGGCGTTGACTGCAAAATCGGTTTGCGGGAGGAGCACAAACAAGTTGATGCGTGGCCCGGAGGCGAGCCGGTTCATCGTTTCCATGCTCAGGAAGGCATGCGGGCCGAACCAGGTAAGCCAGTCGGGGCGGAGCAGAACCAGGTTCGCGATATTGAGCAGGCCGTAGAGAATCCGGAACAGGGCCACCGGCGTGGGCCGCTGCGGCTGGAAGAAAAAGACGTTCCACATTTCGCTGAAGGAACGACCTTTCACCGCAGGTCTCCGGGCAAAACGGTGTATTTGAAAAAAGTGGATTGTTGCCAGGTTTCCGGCCGGCCGGACATGGGCGGCTCGATCATGGACCAATGGCGGACCAGGGTAACAGTGGCCGGCGGGTTGTTCGGCAGATTGTTCAAACGCGCGACATACCGCGCGGCGTCCGGCCAAAGCGCCGCATCTTCATCCAGTCGAAGAGCGTCAGCGCCCCACTTCATTCTCCGCGCCATGAAGTAGCGCCGGTAATACCCGTAATCCTGCGGCAGCGGAAACCTCCAGGTCCTCGTCTGGCCGTCGCGATAGGCGATCTCGGCCACCAGGTAGGCATTCATGGAGAGCGGTTCCGGGGCGAATAAATCCCATCCTTGGGTGAGGCCGGACAAATCCATATACGGGGCAATCAGCTTTCGCGTGCCATTGGACCAGCGAGCATTGACCGGAAACGCCCAGACAAGGATGAACAGAAGGTTCCCCCCGATAAAGACATTCAGGAGCACCTGCTTCAATGGATGCATTGGAGGCTGGAAATTCCCGGGTTGGTGTTCTGCGGTAGACATGACCTGAATTCGCTCCGAATTACGGGTACGCTGAAGAATCCGATCCGGACAATTTTATCGTTGTAGACGGAATGAAAACCCTGCTCTTTACGGTAAATCGGTGCCCCAGCCCCGTCAAGCAAGAGCATACCGGGCACAAGCAAATCAATCATTAACCCGGAAGCAACACTCGGATGGCCTGGGATTGCCCGGAAGTGCGGGAAAGCGTGTGACGCAGATCACTTGTTCCTGTGACCGGGATCAGCGTATTGGGTTTGCATCCTGCGGCAACATACTGGACAAACAGGAGTCGCCGATGACAGATGCGACCAAGACGCCGAACATCACCATCCGCCGGATGACGAAAGCCGATATTCAGGCGGTAGTGGATCTGCAGCTCCGAATTTATTCCCAGGCGCTGGCCTTGAGCGCCGAAGAACTCACTCATCACCTTGAGGTATTTCCGGAAGGCCAACTCGTGGCGGTGGACGAGAAGGGCCAGGTCTGGGGTTCGGCGAGTTCGCTGATTATCGATTGGGACGACTATGCCGAGTCCGCCCAATGGTCCGCCATCACCGGGAAGGGAAGTTTCGATACGCACAACCCGCTGGGAAAGACTCTCTACGGCGCCGATATGTGCGTTGATCCGGCCGCGCGCCATCTTGGGATTGGCTCACAGTTCTACGATGCGCGCAAGAAGATGGTTCGGGAACGCGGTTTGAAGCGGTTGCTGACGGGTGGGCGCATCCCCGCGTACGCCCAGGTCTCGCGGGAGATGAGTCCCCAGGAATACATCGCGGAAGTGGTCACCGGCAAACGGAAAGATCCGACGCTCAGCTTTCAACTCGCGAACGGGCTGGTGGTTCTGGACGTGGTGCCGAAGTACCTGGAGGATTCTGAATCTCGCGGCTTCGCCACGCTGCTGGAGTGGCTGAACCCCGAGTATGTGACCGCGGTGAGTTTTCAATCCGCGGGCCAGACGGGAGGCGAGGAAAAATCGGACGAAGAGGCGGGCCACGAGCCTGCGCGCCCATCCCGGGTTCGCATCGCAACCATGCAGTACTTGCTGCGTCCGATCAAGTGTTTCGAGGATTTTGCGACTCAAGTCGAATTCTTCGTGCGCAGTGCGAGGGAGTATCGCAGCCAGTTCGTATTGTTTCCCGAATACTTCACCATGCAGCTGCTGAGCTATTTGCGCGAGCCCGCGGCAGCCCGCGCGGTTCGGCGCCTCGCGCAGTTGGCGCCCGACTACGAGGCTCTTTTCCGGCGGCTCGCCGTGGAAAATGGACTCTACATAATCGCGGGAACTCATCCGGTCATCCAGGAAGGCCAGTTATTCAACGCCGCTCACCTGTTCACCCCGAACGGCCGGGTATTCCGGCAAAAGAAAGTGCACCTCACCGAGACGGAAAAAGCTTCGTATCAGATGAGCCGCGGGCACGGTTTCTACGTCTACCACACCGACTACGGAAACATCGCGATCCTGGTTTGCTACGACGTCGAGTTTCCGGAAGCGGGCCGGGTCCTGGCGGAAGCGGGAGCGCAGATTATTTTCGTGCCATCCTGCACCGACGAGCGGCAAGGATTCTGCCGGGTCCGCTATTGCGCGCAGGCTCGCGCGAGCGAAAATCAAATTTATGTGGCTATGGCGAGCACCGTCGGGAACCTTCCGGATGTTCCCTGCATGGCCACGCACTACGGGCAAGCGGCGATCCTCACGCCCTCAGACTATTTCTTCGCCCGCGACGGGATTGCTGCGGAGGGCACCGTCAATCAAGAGCAAATTGTGATCTCGGACGTCGACCTGGCCCTGCTTGAGGAACAGCGCGTCAACGGTACCGTTCTCCCGCTCAATGATTTGATCAAGGATGCGTACGACCGGGTGATCCACTACACGGACCGGCGAAATGAATCCGCGAAAGTAACCCCCCACGTTGAGAATGTGAAGCCTTAGCGGCCCCGTGGGCCGGTAGAATTACCCTTCAACTGTTCAGGCCCTCTCCCACCAAAAGACCGCGCAAGCCCCGGTGAGCTTCCCGATTGGCGATTACGCTTTGGAAAAATGTCGCGCGAAATCAAGTCCCCGGTGTGTAAGATATTGGACCGGGAGATGAGAACCTCCCGGTTGGAAATTCAGGATCATAATAATTTGCCATACGTGTGCGTTGGCAATTTGCGGAGTCCTTCCAGATTCGAGGTCATGCGATGGTTAAGCTGAAAGTGAATGGCAAGGATCATTCCTTCGACGGCGATCCCGCGATGCCGTTGCTGTGGTATCTCCGGGACGAACTGAGGCTCACGGGCACTAAGTTCGGGTGCGGGATGTCGCTGTGCGGAGCCTGCACCGTTCATAAGGACGGCGTGGCCGTGCGCTCTTGTATCACGCCGATGTCCGCGGTGGACGGCGTGGAAATTACAACCGTGGAAGGCCTAGGCGCCAGCGGACTGCATCCGGTGCAAAAAGCCTGGATGCAGATCAACGTGCCGCAATGCGGCTACTGCCAGTCAGGACAAATGATGCAAGCCGCCTCACTCTTGAAGACCAAGAAAAATCCGACCGACGAAGATATCGACGCCGCCATGTCCGGCAATATCTGCCGCTGCGGCACCTACCAGCGAATTCGAGCCGCGGTGAAAGCGGCCGCGAGGGAAATGGCATGAGCACGATAGAGAATGTCAGCAGGCGCGGATTTCTGAAGGGCGTGGTCTCGGCCGGAGCGTTTGTGCTGAGCGTGCGCTATCTCCCCGAGTCGTTGCACGCGGAAGGGCTCCCGGGCAACGCGCGGATCGACCATGCCGCATTTCATCCGGGCATTTTTCTGGGAATCGAGCCCGACGGCACGGTCTACATCGTCGCGCACCGCTCCGAGATGGGCACCACCAGCCGCACGTCCCTGCCCTTGATCCTGGCCGATGAACTCGACGCCGACTGGAAGCGCGTGAAACTCGAGCAGGCTCTTGGGGACGAGCGCTACGGCTCCCAAAACACGGATGGCTCCCACTCGATCCGTGAATTCTTTGAACCGATGCGCCAGGCCGGCGCCACCGCGCGGCTGATGCTGACGCAGGCGGCCGCGAATCAATGGAAAGTTTCGCCCGACAATTGCAAAGCCGACCTGCACGCGATCGTTCACACGCCCACAGGCCGGCGCCTGGGTTACGGCGAACTCGCCGCGGCCGCGGCGAAACTGCCCGTGCCGAAAGTCGAGGACCTGAAATTCAAGCCCAAGAGCGCGTGGCGCTACATCGGCAAAGGTTCGCCAAGCTACGACCTCCCGCAAGTGGTCACCGGCAAAGCCGTCTACGGAATGGACGCGCAAATGGACGGCATGGTGTACGCCTCGATCGAGCGCCCGCCGGTCCTGGGAGGAAAAGTAAAATCCTTCGACGACAAGGACGCGTTGAAAGTCGCCGGCGTGAGCCAGACGGTTTCCGTCGACCCGTTCCAGGGCCCGTGGGGATTTCAGCCGCTCGGCGGCGTTGCGGTGATCGCCAATAACACCTGGGCGGCGTTCCAGGGACGCAAGAAGCTGCGCGTGGAATGGGAGAACGGCCCGAACGCCGGTTACAACTCGGACCCGTACCGCAAGGAATTGCAGGAGAAGTCCCGCACGCCCGGAAAGGTGGCGCGCAATCAGGGCGATGTGGACGGCGGATTTGCCAAGGGCGGAAAGATCATCGAGGCCGGATTATTACGTGCCGCACCTGGCGCACGCCGCCATGGAGCCGCTGGTCGCGGTCGCGGAATTCCGCAACGGCAAAGTAACCGCCTGGGCGCCCACGCAGAATCCCCAGGCCGTGCAGGAAACGGTGGCCAAGGCTTGCGGGATTACGAAGGACGATGTGATCTGCCACGTGACGCTGCTGGGCGGCGGATTCGGACGCAAGTCCAAGCCGGATTACGTCGCGGAAGCCGCCGTCCTGTCGAAAAAAATAGGCCGCCCGGTGAAAGTGGTTTGGACGCGCGAAGACGACATCCGCTTCGACTTCTACCACAGCGTTGCCGCGGTTTACATGAAGGCGGCGGTGGATTCCTCGGGCAAACCCACGGCTTGGCTGCAGCGCACCGTGTTTCCGCCGATCCTCTCGATGAACAATCCGAACGAAGATCATGCGGCCGATTTCGAGCTGGGCATGGGCATGACCGACGTGCCGTTCGATATTCCCAACCTGCGCGTGGAAAACGGCGCGGCAAACGCGCACGTGCGCATCGGCTGGCTGCGCTCGGTGTCGAACATCTACCACGCGTTTGCCGTGCAGACGTTCGCCGATGAACTCGCGCACGCCGCCGGACGCGATCCGGTGGATTACATGCTCGAACTGATCGGCCCGCCCCGCATCGTGAACATGGCCGGCGTCGCCAATCCCAACTACGGCGGGAACTACGAGCAATACCCGAACGATACCGGACGCCTGCGCAAAGTCCTGGAAATCGCGGCGGAAAAATCAGGCTGGGGAAAACGGAAATTCGCCAAGGGCGCGGGAATGGGCATCGCCGTCCACCGCAGCTTCCTCACGTACGTCGCGAATGTCGTCGAGGTTCAGGTCTCCGATGACGGGACAATTCACATCCCGCGCGTCGAGACCGTGGTCGACGCCGGACTGATCACCAATCCCGAAACCGCGCGCTCGCAATTTGAAGGCGCGGCCGTCTTCGGCACCAGCATCGCGCTTATGGGTTCGATCACCGCGACGAACGGCGCCATCGACCAATCCAACTTCAACAACTATCCCGTCGCGCGCATGAAGGAAGCGCCCGTGCGCACGAATGTCCATTTGGTCGAGAGCGACGCGCCGCCCGCCGGAATCGGCGAGCCCGGCGTTCCGCCCTTTATTCCCGCGTCTGTGCAATGCCATTTTTGCCGCCACGGGCAAGCGTGTGCGGGAGTTGCCGCTGAGTAAGATGAAGTTGGTCTAACGGGCTGCGGGGAAAATCCCTTTTTAGTGACATTCCGAGTCCCGAAGGACCGGATAATCTCCCGAGGAATCTCTCTGGGTTTTAAAGTCAAAAGAATGAGAGATTCCTCGGCAAGAAGCATGCCTCGGAAGGACAACGTTTTGAGTTTTTCCGCAGCCTGCTAAGGTGTGAAGTATCTTGTATTGGGAAAATGAAGCGCCCAATAGGGGGATTTTAGAACGCTTACGCGCGATTTCGTTCCAAGATTATCTCGGAGTAAGTTCCCGCCGGACTTAGCCTTGATTGAAATGCGGAACTCCAAAGCCCGCGCCATTCAAAAAGCGGAGGATGCGCCACCCGAAAATTCTTAAGATGCCTATTTCCGTACCGTCTAAGGCTGGGCCACCCGCCAGCCGGGACACTCAGGGGGCGCTAGGTTGAGAGGCAGGTGTGGGCTGATTTTTCAGTTTCAGTGGCCCGACTAGTTCCCAACGGAGCAAGAGTTTTGGGTCTTCACCTTTCTTGAGTATCGAGAAACTGCGTTCTACTTCTTTTGTTTTCCTGTCGAATGGGGCAATGATCATGCTCTCGCCAAAGGAACTTAACACGACGTTGTCGGGTGAGGATACCGGAACAAGAAAGTCTTGGTGCCACATAGCATCGAAGCGGCCCCCATTATAAGAAACGGTCAGTGAAAACCAAGTCCAAAACATGACTGTGATTAATCGGCCACCAAGGCTACTGCGAATGAAATAGTCCGTTACCGTTGGGTGGCTACCCCACATCCGCATATCAAAATCCTTTAGCTTTTGCGTATAGGTTGGAAATTGGGGACGACCGATACCGGGGATGATAAAAAAGTGCGCAATAAGAACTGCGAAGAGAAAAAGATTCACAATCCACTCTTGCCAACGTTTGCCAAAGAACACTAGTTGAATCAAGAGCAGCGCGGCCCATGGGGAAACTGCTTTTACTCTCCGCAAAATCGGGCCGTCACTATGTGGCCACCAAACAAAGAATGCTACAAACAGACCAAAGAGCAGAAGCCCTATAGACACAATATGACCGCCAACAGAGAACAGAGTACCAACACTTAGCGAAATAAAATCTGTGGGAATGTCAAAATAGCCAGCGTAGCCCGCGATATAAGATAAGGTGAGAACGTATGCCACAACAGGCGCAGAAGCGATAAGGACACTTTCTGTTATCCAGTTTGTGTTTGCGGTTGACTGTTCAGAGTTTGCCATTGGATGAGTGGGTGGGATTCTACCATGCACATGCGCTGCCACCACCCGGAGCTATTACCTCGTCGGCGACTTCCACATCGTGCTTCGTACCACCCACTTTCCCCTGCCGAATGTTTCTGAACTTAAAACGCCTCATGGGTTTAAACCAGGCTTAAAACGAAACGATCAAGTTTCATGCATCTTCCAAGTAAAACTTCAAAAACCCGCATGTTTATTGCTTAAAATGGTGGACGGGTGGCCCAGCTATAAATGACGCGTCCGGACGGGAATACTCCTATTCGATCGGGCTGAGGAAGTGGAACTGGTTTTTCGGGTGCCCCATCTGTCGCAGTGTGACAAGTGGGGTTCTCCACGATTTGGAGCTTTAGTTGGTTGAGCGAATGGTGCGGCTGGGGAGATTCGAACTCCCGACCTCGTGCTTCGGAGGCACGCGCTCTATCCATCTGAGCTACAGCCGCGTAGTTCATTTATATCATGCGGCCCTGCTTGCGCATAAGGGGCGAGCTATTCGTCGGGGAAGCAAATAGTTCCGAACGGCCTTTCAGCTAGGACAGGCATCCGCCGCGGCGGACCTGTCCGGTTTGGTGCGTGGGGACGAGAATCTAAACCGGACAGACAAGAGTGTCTGTCCTACGAAAGGCTCAACGCAAACTGCGACACTATTCCTTATTCCATGCGGTCGGCGACAATCGGATGGCCGCGCACGACCACATCGATGGAAAGAGGAGGCCTGAGGGCGCTGCCTTGCACGACTTCGCCCCTGGCCCAGGTGTTGTCGCCGAGCGGGCCGACTTTCAGGGGATCGTAGACGGTGTTGTTGCATGGATTCACGACCATGGGGTGGCTGGCTTGAAAATTGTATTTGGACGCGAGCAG
The DNA here is from genome assembly GCA_963779275.1 of Terriglobia bacterium. Taxonomy (GTDB): domain Bacteria; phylum Acidobacteriota; class Terriglobia; order Acidiferrales; family UBA7541; genus Palsa-360. The sequence continues at coordinate 160,983 of CAVZXL010000004.1, read as the reverse complement.
GCCCGTGTCGGCCAAGTATTCCAGGGAGCACTTCCCGTACGGCTCTTGGAGCGCGAAGGCCCACAAGGCGCCTCCGGGCAGGCGGACAACGATTCCAGGGACTTCTTCGTCGGTGGCCGGATTCTGGAAAGTAAATTTTTTCGCCGACCACGGCTTGGATAGTTCCTCGACCGTCGCGACGCCCGTGGGGCCCGTGCGGGCCGGAGGAAGCGGCGAGGGACGGAAGCTGCGGCAGAGGCGATTCTGGCGGCGCGGGTTCGGCGACGGCGGAGTCCGCCGCTTTGCGCGACGCGCTTTTCACCCACCAGGCGATGGCGATCGCGATCACGACGATGGCCGCGGCGGCTCCCAGGATTTGCACCAGGCGCTGCGTCGTTTTCCGGAGAGGAACTCGCCGGAGGCGCCGGACGCGCCCCGTTCACGCCGGGAATATTCGGCATCTCCGGATGAAACCGGTCAATCGGTTTTTCCGAGGCCGCGGATCCCACGGCTGAGGATCCGCGGGCTTGGCGGGAAGCGTGGCCGTCGGTTTTGTGGGCGTCTCCGCAGGCATGGTCGTAAACCGGAAAAATCAAAATTTGCGCATGTGAATTTCGCTGCCGTTGCGTTCGTATTTCACTTCGTCCATCAGCTTGTTGATCAGGTAGATTCCGCGGCCGTGGTCGGCGTGCAGGTTCTGGCCTTCGGTGGGAGAGGGAAGAGAAGCGGCGTCGAATCCGGGGCCCGGGTCGCGCACCACAATCAGAATTCCGCGGTTCTTGTCGGCCGTCACGGTGCATTCGATTTTCTGGGCGGGGTCGCCCTTGCATCCGTGCACGATGGCGTTGGCCAGCGCTTCCCGCAGCGACAGTTCGATTTCAAATTCCTTGCCAGCGGCATACTCCAGTTCGCCGACCAGCCGCATCACCCAGCTCACCACGGGGGAAATCGCGTTGATGTCCGCCGGCAGCACCACCTCAAACCGCGTGGGATCCTGGCGCTCGCTTTCGCTGCCGCTGGGATTCAAGTCCTTGGCCATTTGCGTTTTCTTGGCGGAGAATCGGGCCGCGGGGCCGGCGCAGAGCCGAATCAGCCCTGCCTCCACACTCATATTTTGAACCTGCGAGGAGGCCCGCACAAGTCCGGGCGAAGCGGCAGGGTTCCGGCTGGATACCCCGTTACATCGCGCTTGCGGACGGTGGCGCTGGAGTGGTGAATGCATTCGTTCAAATTCGCAACGCCCAGCAGCAATTCCAGCAATTCGGATCGCTGGAAATCGTCCAGGATCAGATTTTCATTGCCGATGGTTTCCACGACGAAATCCACCTGGGCGAGCAGCCAGTCCATCGATTCGCCATCGACGCCCAGCCCGCTGCTGAACTTGTTCTTGGCCGTTTCCAACTCGGAGCGTAGCTTCCGCCAAGTAGTGCTGCAGACAAAGACTTCCGTCGCCAAACCCTTCGGGAACTTCGACCTTGCAATCTGCAATAGCCGCAAGTCCGGATGAGAGTTTTCATGAGCAACACCTCGCTAAAGAACCGCTTCCAGCTAATCTGGGAGCACGCCCGGCTCCATCCGAGAACGGGATAACATCCATTTCTTCTTATCGATTTGCAATTCGTGTCGGGAGAGCGGAAATGCGGGGTTGAAAGAACTCGAGGGTAGAATCTACCCGGCGTGGGTAAGTGGCGCCGCAATTCCGGGGCCGGGAGTGTTCAAGGGAGGCATGGATTGCCACAAAATGTCGCTATTGACTCGCCGGAAAACTCACCCATGGTTTGAGATAGACAGCTGAAGTTTATAAGGGGATTATCAATGCGGAAGCACGATTGTATTTTGGGATGCTGAGGAGGTTCATCCAGATGCGTAAGTTATTAGTTCTGTGCGGGGCGTTTTTGTGCCTGTCGCTGCCTGCAGCCGCGCAAGATGTCACAGCGTCGTTCGAGGCCGTCAGCCCTGCAAGCGAGCCAGCCTCTCCCGCTTCATTGGTCCCGGAGGACCGGGCGCCATGGCAGTTGGGGCTCGGATTTCAATATCAGCATTTTGGCGTTCTGGGCCAGAATTTTCATACCCTTGGCTATAATGTGGGAGTCACCCGCTACATCAACAATTGGTTCGGCGTCGAGGGTGTCGGGAGTTTTGGATTTGGAACCGATGGAACGGCGCCCAGTTTGACCGCGAAGTCGCTTTTTGTCGGCGGCGGGCCGCACATTGCCTTCACCAATAACAGCCGGTTTGAGCCTTGGGTCCACGTCGTTTCCGGCTGGCAGCACTTCCGGTTTTCGCAGACGGCGGTGCTCGGAAGCAACTCCGGCGTTGGATTCATGGGCGGCGGGGGAGTGGATTATAAATTTGGCGGGCGGGCATCCTGGCGGATTCAGGCCGACTTCATCGGGACGCACATGCAAAATGTGATTGAAAAGAGCTACTCGTTCGGAACCGGGCTCATTTTTAATTTCTAAGCGCCGCGCCAATCGAACTTATCAGCCGGCTTCTGGCGAGCGATCTCGCCGGTTGCCGGCTTTTTTGTTTTGGGCGCGGAGAGCCAGCTAACGGAGAGCTGGAATTGCGTAGCGACAGGCTTCCGCCTGTCGGTTTTGGCTCTGTCGCACCAGCAAAACGCAGACAGGCGTGAAGCCTGTCCTACTTGTCGGATCAAGCCGCCGCGCCGTGGCATTTCTTGTATTTCTTCCCGCTGCCGCAGGGGCAGGGATCGTTGCGCCCGACTTTTGCGCCGGTGCGGACGGGCTTTGGTTCGGCGGCCTGCGCGGCGCCGGCCTGGAATTGCAGCTCCTGCTGCTGGCGGCGCTGGCGGCGCTCGATTTCGCGGGCTTCGTCCTCGGGCTTGGCGGGCTGCACCAGGAACAGGTAGCGCACGGTTTCGGTGTCGATGCGCCCCATCATGTCTTCAAACAGAATGAACGCTTCCTTCTTGAATTCGACCAGCGGGTCTTTCTGTCCGTAGCCGCGCAGGCCGATGCCTTCCTTCAAGTGGTCGAGCGTCAGCAGGTGGTCTTTCCACTGCGTGTCCACGATGTCCAGAATGATGCGGCGCTCGAGCCAGCGCATCATCTGCTCGCCAAACAGTTTTTCCTTTTCGGCGTAGCGCTGCTTTACGCGTTCGACCAGCAGTGTCGGAAAGTTCCGCGTGGTTCATGTTGCCGGGATCGATTCCGGCGGCTTTGATGTCCAGGCCGTACTGGCCCTGCACCTCGGCGGCAAACTGCGTGACGTTCCACTTTTCCGGATGCTCGTTCTGCGGGCAGAATGTTTCCACGAATTCGCGGGCGATATCCTCGGCGATGCCCAGCGCGTAATCTTTTTGTTCCTTGCCTTCGAGGGCGGAGCGGCGAATCGAATAAATCGTTTCGCGCTGCTTGTTCATCACGTCGTCGTACTCGAGCAGGTGTTTGCGCGCCTCGAAGTTCTGCGCCTCGACGGCCATTTGCGCGTTTTCGATGCGCCGGGAAATCAGTTTGGATTCGATGGGAATGCCTTCGGTCATGCCCAGGCGGTACATCAGCGCCTTGACGCGCTCGCCGCCGAAGACGCGCAGCAGGTCGTCCTCGAGCGAAAGAAAAAAGCGCGACGATCCCGGGTCGCCCTGGCGGCCGGCGCGCCCGCGCAACTGGTTGTCGATGCGCCGCGATTCGTGGCGCTCGGTGCCCAGGATGTGCAGGCCGCCCAGCGCGATCACTTCGTCGTGCTCGGCGCGGCATTGCGCGGCAAACTCGTCGTAGATGGGCTTCCACTGGTCCGCGGGAACCTGAAAAATCTTTCCTTCCTGCTGGAACAGCACCATGTTGGCGGCCGGGGCCGCGTCTGCGGTATCGGCGCCGATCACGGCCGGCGCGGCGATGTAGGGAATCGCGAGTTTTTCGTGCAGGCAATACTCGCGCGTCATGGCCTCGGGATTTCCGCCCAGCAGAATGTCCGTGCCGCGGCCGGCCATGTTGGTGGAAACCGTGACCGCGCCCTTGCGCCCGGCTTGCGCGATCGACCTTGGCTTCGCGCTCGTGCTGCTTGGCGTTCAGCACCTGGTGCGGGATGCCCGCCTTCTTCAGCAGGTTCGCCAGATGCTCCGACTTTTCGATGGAAATCGTGCCCACCAGCACGGGCTGGCCCGATTCGTGAATCTGCCGGATGCCGTGCGCGTAACTGTTGTCTTCCTGCAGGATGCCGTTGATCACGGCTTCGTATTTCTCCGCGGCCGTGCGGTAGACCACGTCGGAAAATTCCTCCCGGCGCAGCGTGCGGTTGGTGGGAATCAGGGAAACGTCGAGCTTGTAAATCTTGTTGAATTCGGTGGCTTCGGTTTCCGCCGTTCCGGTCATGCCGGCAAGCTTCTTGTACATGCGGAAATAATTCTGGAAAGTGATCGTGGCGAAGCGTCTGGTTCTCGCGCTCGATCTTGACGCCTTCCTTGGCTTCCACGGCCTGATGCAGGCCGTCCGACCAGCGGCGTCCCGGCATTTCGCGGCCGGTGAATTCGTCGATGATGATGACTTCGCCGTTTTTGACGACGTATTCGACGTCGCGCTTATACAGCGCGTGGGCGCGCAGCGCCTGGTAGACGTGGTGAATCGTCTCCATGTGCTGCGGGTCGTACATGTTGCCGAAGCCCAGCAGTTTTTCGCATCTTGCTCACGCCCTCTTCGGTCAGCGTCGCGGTCCGGTGTTTTTCCTCGACGATGTAGTCGATGTCCTGGATCAGCTTCGGAATGATTTTGTCGATGCGGTAATACTTGTCGGTGGATTCCTCGGCGGGCCCGGAAATAATCAGCGGCGTGCGGGCTTCGTCGATGAGGATGGAGTCGACTTCGTCGACGATGGCGAAGTGATGGCCGCGCTGGACGCATTCGGCCAGATCGTACTTCATGTTGTCGCGCAGGTAATCGAATCCGAATTCGTTGTTGGTGCCGTAGGTGATGTCCGCGCCGTAGGCGGCGCGGCGTTCGGGGTCGCTCAGGTCGTGGACAATCACGCCGACCGAAAGCCCCAGCGCGCGGTAGATCGGGCTCATCCATTCGGCGTCGCGCCGCGCCAGGTAATCGTTTACCGTGACGATGTGCACGCCGCGCCCGGCGAGCGCGTTGAGAACCGCGGGAAGCGTGGCGACCAGCGTCTTTCCTTCGCCCGTTTTCATTTCGGCGATTTTGCCTTCGTGCAGCACGATGCCGCCGATCAACTGCACGTCGAAATGGCGCATGCCGAGTTTGCGGCGGCCCGCTTCGCGAACCAGCGCGAACGCGGGCACCAGAGCGGGCGCAAGCGCTTCCTTAAACTTTGCCTTGTACTCGGAATCGTCCAGCGGGAGATCGGCGAGGCGCTCCTTCACCTGCGCGCGGAGTTGCGGCCGTTTTCTCCAGAAGCTGTTCGTCGCTGAGCTTCTCGAATTCCGGCGCCAGCGCGTTGATGGCGTTCACCAGCGGCTGAATCACCTTGAGGTCGCGCTCGTGCTTAGTGCCGATGAACCGGGAAACAACCCGGTCGATCATGGTATCGACTCGCATCACGATCCTTCAGTGGTCTTCGGAGTACGTTTCCTGTTTCGTTGATAGCGGCGGGCTGGGCGGCCCTGCGCGAGAGAAGCAATCCCGCGACCGCGAAGTGGATTCGCCACGCGCACGCTCGAAAAATCATTGTACCCTGTCCGGCAATCGCCGTGCAAAGCGGTGGCGCAGGATGGTTTTGGTAGCACAGCCACTCCTGGCTGTGTGGTTTTCGCGAATGCCCGGGGCGCCGCGGCGTACGAGTGGCCCACCAAACCACACAGCCAGGAGTGGCTGTGCTACTGGCGGGGCGGCTGGTCATTTGGAGCGCAAGACTTACGTCTGGTTTCGTGCGGAGGAAGACTACACCGACGCGGGAACGGGAACTTCCTGGTCGCTGGAAATAGCCGAAGAACGATTTTCCAGCAGGAGTTTGCGCAGGCGGGCGCGTTCATCCAATTCCATGTCCGCGAATTCAAAGCCGAGCCCCTGGGCGCGGGCGTCGCGCATCAGCACTTGCGCGCGGATGGGCCGCAGGTGGGACCCGATCTTCAAGGAAACCAGGGTCCCCGGCTGCAAATGTTTTTCGCCCACGGCGATGCCGCCGCTCAAGCTCAGCCCGCGGATTTCCAGGCGGTAGGAATCCTGCCCGGCGGTGGCGATGGCCGCTATGGGTTGGGACAGGCGGATGCGCGGATATCTTCGCCGGCGAAAATACTTGGCGTTCGGCGAGGGATCGAGAGGCGCCAGGGAAAGCTCGGGCGGCGTAAATCCGCAGCGGGGCAGAAATTCCTTGGCCCAATTGGAATCGATTTTCGTCAGGGCTTGTACGGCAGCTAACCGCAATTCGACCGGATAAGTCCAGTGGAACATGTGCCGGCCTTCGGCAATGGTCTTCAGCAGTTCCGCGGCCTCCGCGGCCTTCAATCTCCCAAGTTCTCGACGGCTTTCAAGCGGATGAATTGTCCGGCTGGCGCGGCCCGTGTCTCCTTCGGCCAGGCGCAACAGCGTGGGAACGCAGCTTGCGTCTCCGCTCAATCCGATTTCGTCGACGGCCAGCGACATCAGCACCGGATCGAGAATATGGAGAAAATTGCACAAGAGGTTTCCGCGTTCCGGCGCGCCGCTCATGGCCAGCAGCCGGACCATGCGGTCCTGCGCGTGCCGCGGCCATTCCGCCAGCCGCTCCGGCACCCACCGCTCGATCGCCGAGGGATCCAGGCGGCTGAGCAGGCCCGTGGTTTCCGCCGCTTCGCTTGCCGAACCGGTGCGCAGGGTGTCCCGCAGGGATGCCGCGACGTCGTTTCCCACCGCATGTGCCAGGTCCGCCAGGCGCTGCATCTCTTCGCGGTTTCCGGTGCGGTTAAACCGCAGGACCAGATTTTCCGCCGTGCTCCGCGGCACGCGCTGCAGCAGCGCTTCCAGGCCTTCGATGCCGCGGTCTCCCCGCAGCACGCCTTCCAGAAATTCCGGCACGCGTTTTTCCAGGCCGATCCGCGGCCGCAGGTTTTGCGCGAACACCGGCCTCTGGTGCTCGACCGCGTCGAGCGAATCCAGCGCCTGCAGCATCGCCGGAAACACGCGCCGCGCGCCCGCTTCCTGCGCCAGGCGCACGAAGGCGGCGCTGATCAATCCCTGCAAATTGTCGTCGCGTTCGAGGCTGAGTTGCGCGCCCGCCACCTGAATCGCGGGGGCCAGCGGGCGGCCTCCCAGCGCGGCGTACACGTCGGCAAGGTCCGCGAGTCCGATCGCCGTGCGCCGCCGCGCCTCGTCCTCCGGGCTTTGCAGGCAGGCGGCGTAATTCTGCAGGATGGCCAGCGCCGTTTTTTCGTCGCTGCGCGCGATCAATTCCTCCACGTATTGCTTCAGGTTGCGCGCCGGAATGCACCAGGCGTCCGGCGACGTGAGCACCGCGCGCTTTCCCTTTTCCGGCACCGCCGACCAGAACTGGCGGTCGAGCATTTCGGCGTTCGATTCGACGATGATTCCGGCGCTGGCCAGTTTTTCTTCGTGCGCGCCCAGAATTTTTCGCAGCCCTTCGATTTCCTGGGACATCCGCTCGATCATCTGGCGCACGGCGTTGACTTTCACTTCGCCGCGCTCGTAGCGCTCCAGGGCAAAGCGCACGGCCAGATGCTCGGCCAGGCGCAGCAGCATGGGATCTTTGGAATTTGTCGCCGGAGCCTGCGCCGCAACCGCCGCCAGCGCCTGCCGCAACATTTCCTGCGACTGCGCCGGCAGCCTGGTCAGCTCTTCCTGCAACGGGCCTGGCTGCGCGCTTCCGCCTTCGCCCGCGACCGTGTGGCCCAGATGCGTCAACAATTTCAAGATTCCCAGGATGTCTTCGTCCTTGGCGCTCCATGCGGAAAATCCGCTGCCTGTGTCGCTCGGGCCGCCGAAACCGCCGGGACTGCCCGAACCACCCGCGCCGCCGGGTCCGCTTGCGCCGCCAGTGCCGTGGCCGCCAGAACCTGGACCGTGCCCTGACCCTGTTCCTGAGCCGCCCGCACGCGCTGCACCGATCCAGATCCAATTCCGGAGCCTCCGCCACCTGTGATTCCCGTTCCTCCAGCGCCGGGCCCTGCCCCATGCCCGGGTCCAAAGCCAGATCCTGAGCCAGTGCCGGAGCCGACTCCCGGCCCGAACCCAGACCCTAATCCCGGACCATTCCCCGGCCCGGAACCAAGACCAGAACCAGGGCCAGATCCACTGCCCGGACCAGACCCCGAGCCCGGTCCTGCTCCGGTTCCGGTTCCCGACCCGGAACCTGATCCGCCATGACCTGTGCCGGACCCAGTCCCTCCGTTGGCACTGCCGCCGAGGCCCTCTCCGTGCCCTTCGCCCGGGCCTCTGCGTGAGCCGTCCGCCGCGGCGATCAACTGCAACAGTTTTTGAGGATCGCTCAGCCAGTCCTTCATCGAGCCGGCATCGACGCCGAGGGTTTGCGCGGTTAAAAGTCCGGCGACGCGCGCCTCGCCCATGGAGGCGTCCTCGGCAACGAAGCGGATTTCGTTGATACGAATGCCCGGAACGCCGGTGAGAGCGGTCTTGAGGCGCTCGGCAAGCACCACGGGTTTCGTATTTTGTGTGGGGAAGGCGCGGACCAGGCGCTCCAGATCTTGCTTGGTCACGCGCGAAGTAAATTGAATGCTGGCCAGGCCCGCCGCGGACAGCAATTGCGCGAAACTTCGCTCGGCTGGAGTCGCTTCGATGGGCACGCCGTCCAGCAGCAGCTGCGAGCCGCTGGCGCTCAGCAGCAACCCGGATTCGTTGGTGACCGGGATGGCCGCGTGCAATTCGGTCCAGGCGGTTTCAAACTGCTCGGCGGTGCGGGCGTGATCGAAGCTGTAGAGCCGGGCGTACTTGAGCAGAATGTTGAGGCTGCGAATAAACGCGCGCGCCGAAGCCATCTTGGTGTTGAGAGCATCCATGGGTTCAGGGCGCGGGGGGGATACGCCTCCTCATTTACCCTAGCGCGTAGAGGCGTTCGCCACAATGGAGCCCCTGCCGACGTGTGGCCAATCGGGAACCGTCCGCCTGGCGGAACGCCCATGTGCCATGCAGGCTTTCGAATTCTAAACGACATAAGTCCCGTAGGGACGGTATCTGTACATCGATTTTGCGTCGAATGGAATTGGTTCTCTGCGCTATGCCATCCATAGTGGACGTGAGCGCCTTTCTAGTTCAAAATGCATGGCTGCGACAAACGCAGCCGAACCGGAAGTTGAGTGCTGGATTCGCCTGCTTGTTCTTAGGCAGGCAGACGCGCCCGCCTAAATTTTATCGATCCAGGAGAATTCTTAAAAAATATGCCGCCGCCACCGATGCCCCAGCCTCCGAAATTGCCCATTGAGGGCGTGAGAAATCTTGTCGCCGTAGCCAGCGGAAAGGGCGGCGTGGGGAAAACCACGGTCGCCGTGAACCTGGCGCTGGCGCTGAAAGCACTGGGCGCGTCCGTGGGCTTGCTTGACGCCGACGTTTACGGCCCGAACGTGCCCATCATGCTGGGCACGGACGAACAGCCGCAGGCGCTGAGCGAGCGGGAAATTCTTCCGGTCGAGGCGCAGGGCATAAAATTGATTTCCATGGGCCTGCTGAACCCGGGCGATAAGCCCATGATCTGGCGCGGTCCGATGCTGCACAGCGTGATGCAGCAGTTCTTGCGCAGCGTGGTGTGGGGCAAACTGGATTATCTGATCGTCGATCTGCCGCCCGGCACGGGTGATGTGCAGCTTTCGCTGATTCAGATCGTGCCGGTCACCGGGGCCGTGCTCGTGACCACGCCGTCGGTGGTCGCGCTGGCCGACGTGCGCAAGGCCATGGAAATGTTCCGCCAGGTCAATGTCGACATTCTCGGGATCGTCGAGAACATGAGCTTTTTTAACTGCCCGCATTGCCAGGGGAAGATCGATGTCTTCGGCCACGGCGAAGGCAAACGCATCGCCGAGACCTACGGCGTGCCGCTGCTTGGCGAAATCGAAATCGATCCCCGCATCCGCATCGGGGGCGATACCGGCAAGCCGGTCGCGGCGCTCGGCGAAAACGCGCCCGGCGCGAAAAGCATTTATCGCGATGGCGCGCGCCGTCGCAGGCGTGTTGGAAGCGAAAGCAGCCGCCGCGGGCGGCCCGGTGGTGGAGATCGATTAAAGTCTGGGGCAATTTTCATGGAAGAAAGCCCGGGAAAACAAGCCGCGAGCCTTTCGGTCCAGGAATTCCTCACGTGGGTTTCCCTGCGCCCGCGAACGTACGGCGAGGCCATGGCATCCTGGCGCAGCACCTGCCCGCGGCTATCCACCTGGGAAGATGCCCTCGCCGACGGGCTCATCCAGATCGAGAGAGGGGCCACGATGGATCAATCCAAGGTGATGCTCACGGCACGGGGACGGGCTCTGCTGGATGGAAAAATTTGATCCTGGACGCATCGAATCGGGAATGGCGGCTCGCGAATCTTTGTAGGGCACGGTTTCAACCGTGCCGTAAAGTTCCGGAGAAGAAAGCGGCTTTAGCTGCTGGCCTGCGTAAACGTGCACTGGCGCGCGGAACCGCCAACGTTTGGGATCTGAATTCAACCGCGAAAAAAAGCAAATAGGCTGAAACCTGTTTTACTCGGTCGGCCTTTCTTGTCAGCACTAAGTGCGTGTGTTAGTTTCACTTGTTATTATTTCATTCGGGGAGGACAGCATGATTCGCAACTATCGCGGCCGCATGCCGAAAATTGCGGCGTCGGCGTATATCGATCCGGATTCGGTCATCATTGGCGACGTAACCATCGGCGAACTTTCCAGCGTCTGGCCGAGCGTTGTGATTCGCGGCGACGTGAACTGGATCCGCATCGGCTCGCGCACCAACATTCAGGACGGCTCGGTGCTGCCACGTGATGAAGGACACGCATCCGCTGGTGCTGGGCGATGAAGTGACCGTCGGCCACGGCGCGATCCTGCACGGCTGCACCATCGAATCGCGCGTCCTGATCGGCATGGGCTCGATCCTGCTGAACGGCGTGAAAATCGGCGCGGGCTCGATCATCGCCGCCGGCACGCTCGTTCCCGAAGGCACCGTAGTGCCGCCCGGCAGCCTGTTCATGGGCCATCCCGGAAAATTCCGCCGCGCGCTGACCGAAGAGGATCAGGAAAGCATCAAAGCCTACGCCGCGCGGTACATCGAGTATTCGGAGACGTATAAGGCGGAGGCGGGGAAGGCCTGACGATTTCTATGGCCTGGCAAAACAGCGGCGCTGAAAGCGCCGCCGGTGACTAGCCCGGGGCAACGCCCCGGGTGTGGAACTACGAAGAGAGTTGCGCCCTGAAAGGGCGCAGTGACGCGAGGATCCCACCTTCCGCCCTTTCAGGGCGGACATCGGGATGAAGGGCAATACCCGGGGCGTTGCCCCGGGCTGGTCACCTCCGCGCCGTTGGCGCGACACCGTCGTCGCAATTGCAAGCCGGGAAAATTGGAAAGAAAGATTTGAAAGGTTACTTGTAATCACAGGATTCCCCATTGTCCGATAAAGGAAAATTCCAGGCCATCAAAGGCGTGCGCGACATTCTTCCGCCGGAGTCGGCGCTGTGGAATCAGGTCGAGCAGGCCGCGCGCGAGGTGTTCGGCACTTTCGGATTTAGCGAAATTCGCGTGCCCATCTTTGAACAGACGGAACTTTTTGCGCGATCGGTGGGACAGGAAACGGACATCGTCTCGAAAGAAATGTATTCGTTTCAGGACCGCGATGACTCGTCCATCTCGCTTCGCCCGGAAGCCACCGCCTCCGTTGTGCGCGCGTACATTGAGCACGGCATGCAGGTGCAACCCGGAAACGTGAAGCTCTACTACATGGGGCCGATGTTCCGCCGGGAACGGCCGCAAAAGGGGCGCTACCGGCAGTTCTATCAGATTGGCGCGGAAGTTCTGGGGCCTTCGGATGCGCCGGGGATCGACGCGGAAGTCATCGAAATGCTGCTGGCGTTTTTCGATCGCGTAAAATTGAAGGGCGCGGCGCTCTCGATCAATTCCATCGGCTGCAAGCAGTGCCGGCCGGCGTACGTCGAAAAATTGCGTGTGGAATTGCAGAAAGTGCGCGAGCAACTGGGCGCGGACAGCCAGCGGCGCATCGAGACTAATCCGCTGCGCGTGCTGGACTCGAAGCTGGAGCACGAGCAGGCCATCATCGAGAAGCTGCCGCGCATCGCGGAAAATTTGTGCGACGAATGCCGCGCGCATTATGACGAAGTGAAGCGCCAACTCGGCCTGCGCGGGATCGCCTATCAGGAAAACTGGCGCCTGGTGCGCGGCCTCGACTACTACATGCGCACCACGTTTGAAATCACCGCGACCGGCCTCGGTTCGCAGAACGCCGTCTGCGGCGGCGGGCGCTACGACGGCCTGGTGGAAATGCTCGGCGGGCAAGCCACGACGAAGGGCATCGGTTTCGCCATCGGCACCGACCGGCTGATCCTTTCCCTGCAGGAACAGGGAGCAGGAGAAACGCCAGGCGGTCTCGACGTCTATCTCGCGTGGTTTGGCGCGCCGGCGCAGACCGCGGCCATCGGCCTGGCGCGGCGCCTGCGCGATGCGGGATTCGTGGTGGAATTGCCCGCCGCCGAAATGAAATTCGGCAAATCGCTGGGCCTGGCGGATCGCCTGAAGGCGCGCCACGCCGTCATTTTGGGCGATAACGAACTCGCCGCGGGAGTCGTCGCGGTGAAGCGCCTCGCCGACGGCTCGCAGCAAAAATTGGCCGAGCCGGAATTGTTTTCGTATTTGCGCGCCGAGCGCGGTGCAAGTATCTAAGATTTTCGATGCGCCCTTTTTCTTGCGCTGTCATTCCGAGCGAAGCGAGGAATCCCTCCGTGGGTTCCGTCCGCGTACGCAAACCGCAGAGGGATTCCTCGCTTCGCTCGGAATGACGGTGTAACTTAATAGCGACAAATCGCGGAACAAACACGCCGTTTCATGAAAGCGGCAAAGAACCAAACCAGAAAGGCTCACAATACCCGTGCTCGATTCACTCGGAACACTGCAACGCACGCACTACTGCGGCAATCTGCGCGCCGCCGACGACGGCAAGGAAGTCGTCCTGATGGGCTGGGTCCACAAGCGGCGCGACCTCGGCAACCTGATTTTCATCGACCTGCGCGACCGCTCGGGGCTCGCTCAAATCGTATTCAATAAGGAACAGCAGGCCGCCGCGCACGCACGCGCCGAGGAGTTGCGCTCGGAATTCGTCGTGGCCATCACCGGGCGCGTGGTGAAGCGACAGAAGGCGAATCCCGACCTGGCTTCGGGCGAAGTCGAAATCATCGCCGGCGAGTTGCGCATCCTGAACACGGCGAAGACGCCGCCGTTCGTGGTCGAGGACGAGCTGACCGCGAACGAAGAGACGCGACTGCGTTACCGATATTTGGATTTGCGGCGCACCAAGCCGCGGCAGAATCTGGCGCTGCGCCACCGCGTGATCCTGGAAATCCGCAAGGCCATGGACGAAATGGGCTTTTACGAAATCGAAACGCCCATGCTCACGCGCTCGACGCCCGAGGGCGCGCGCGATTACCTGGTGCCCAGCCGCGTGCATCCCGGACAATTCTACGCGCTGCCGCAATCGCCGCAAATTTTCAAGCAGATCCTGATGATCGGCGGGATGGACCGCTACTTCCAGATCGTCAAATGTTTTCGCGACGAGGATTTGCGCGCCGACCGCCAGCCGGAATTCACGCAACTCGACCTGGAAATATCGTTTCCCACCCAGGACACCGTTTTCGGCGTGATCGAAAATGTGATGGTGCGCGCGTGCGCGCGTCGCCGGAATCACGGTGAAGGGCCCGTTCCGCCGCATGGAATACAAGGACGCCATCCGGCGCTACGGTTCGGACAAGCCCGACCTGCGTTTCGGGATGGAATTGCACGACGTGACCCCGCATTTTGCCGCCGCGCGCGAAACGCTTCACATCGAGGGAAACGTGCAGGCGCTCGCCGCTCCCGGCGCGGCGGCGTTTTCCCGCAAGCAGCTCGACGAGATCGGCGAAAAAGCGAAATCGCTGGGCGCGCGCGGCGTCTACTTCATCAAAGTGGCGGACGCGGGCGTCTCCTCGCCGCTGGAAAAAAATCTCGGCGCCGAAACGCTGAAAACAGATTGCCGCGGCCGCCGAAGCCAAGGCCGGCGACCTGGTTGTGGCCGTCACCGCGAAGGAACAAATCCCCGGAACCGACGCGGCCGCGCTGATCGCGGGGCAGTTGCGTTTGCTGCTTGCCGAGCAATTGAAACTGGTGCCCGCGGACCGCTGGGAATTTCTGTGGATCACCGGCTTTGCGCTGTTCGAGTGGAGCCCGACCGACAAGTGCGTCGTCAGCGCGCAGCATCCCTTCACCGGCATCGTCGAGGAGGATGTTTCCAAACTCGAGGACGCTTCCGACGAAGTGCGCATGTCCATGCGCTCCAAAGGCTACGACCTGGTCTTGAACGGCGTCGAACTCGGTTCGGGCAGCATCCGAATTCACCAGCAGGAAGTGCAGGACCGCGTGTTTAAGGCGCTCGGCCTGAGCGAAGAGCAGCGGCGCAACCGCTTCGGCTTCTTTCTGGACGCGCTGACCTACGGCACGCCGCCGCACGGCGGCATCGCGCTGGGCCTGGACCGCGTAACGGCGCTGCTCGCGGGCGAAAAATCCATCCGCGAAGTCATTGCCTTCCCGAAAACGGCCAAGGCGCAGGATTTGATGGCGGATGCGCCGAGCGACGTGGACACCGATCAGTTGGAGATGCTGGGCATTCAACTGAAGCCGGCCGAAAAGAAGTAGACTATAGTTTTAAGATAAAGGCGCGAACTAACCTGATTACAAGAAAATGACGCGCATACGCATACTCCCGGAAAACGTCGCGAACAAGATCGCCGCGGGCGAAGTGGTCGAGCGCCCCGCGTCGGTCGTGAAGGAACTGCTCGAGAACTCGCTCGATGCGGGCGCGCAATCGATTCGCGTGGAAGTCGAATCGGGCGGCAAGCGCATGATTCGCGTGATCGACGACGGCACGGGGATGGCGCACGATGACGCGCTGCTGGCGTTCGAGCGGCACGCGACGTCGAAGCTGCGCACGGCCGACGATCTGCTTTCGATCGCCACGCTGGGATTTCGCGGCGAGGCGCTGCCTTCGATCGCGGCGGTTTCGCGCCTGCTGCTGCAGACGCGCGCGGCCGAGGAAGAGGAAGGCACGCGCGTCGAATTCGCCGGCGGGAAACTGGTGGGCGTTAACCCCGAAGGGCTTCCGGCGGGGACCACGATCAGCGTGGCCGATCTTTTTTACTGCGTTCCCGCGCGGCGCAATTTTCTGAAATCGGAGACCACCGAACTGGGGCACATCGCTTCGCTCGTCACGCACTACGCGCTCGCCCATCCCGAAAAGCAATTCGTGCTGAAAACGCCGACGCAGGAAATCATCAATGCCGTGGCGGTCGAGACGATGGCCGAGCGCGTCTACCAGATTTTCGGGCGCCAGGCGCTCGACGAGCTGTTCGAGCTGCCGCCGGCTTCCTCGCCCATGCGCGCGTCGATTACCGAAACCGAATTGACCGCCGGAGGAGCGCTCCGCGGAACTCGTGGTGCGCGGATTTGCCTCGCGGCCCGAGGTGCAGCGCTCGAACCGCAACGGAATTTACGTTTTCGTGAACAAGCGCCTGGTGCGCGACCGCCTGATCCTGCACGCGATTCACGAAGCCTACCGCAACGTCCTGCCGCCCTCGGTTTTTCCCGGGCGTGCTGCTGTTTCTCGATCTGCCCGCCGAGGAAGTGGACGTGAACGTGCACCCCGCGAAGATCGAAGTGCGCTTCCGGCACCCGCAATTCGTGCACGATTTCACGCGCGATTCCATACGCCAGGCGCTTTCGCGCGCGCGCCCGGTTCCCAGTTTTTCCGGTGTGGCGTCTGCGGCTGCGCCGAACGCGGTTTCCGCAACGTCAAATGCGGGCCTGGGCGCCGCGGCTTCCGAAGGTTCTGATGCGGGTGCCGCCGCAGCCGTGGCCGCCGGGATGGGCAACGGAAACGGAATCCTGCCGCGCGCCGTGATTCCGCCGATGAACGCGCGCGGCGCGCCGGGCGCGATCGCCGGCGATTTCGAATTGACCGGAGCGCCGCTGCGGCCCGAGCCGCAGCGCTTCCAGTTCGAAAGCGGCATCGGCATGGCGGTGGACGAATCGGCTTCCGAAATTGCCCGCCACATGGGCGAAGCCGCCGCCGCGGCGTTTCTGCGCGGGAGAATCCGCAGGAACCGGAGACCGGCTGGCGAGCGCGGACAGTTTGGACGAATTGAAGCCGCTGGGGCAGGTGAATTCGAGCTTCATCGTGGCGGTGAACGGCGAGGGGCTGTGGATCATCGACCAGCACGTGGCGCACGAGCGCGTGCTGTTCGAGCAGCACTTGCGCGCGCGCCGCGCGGGGCAACTCACCGGGCAGCGCATGCTGGTGCCGCTGATGGTGGAGCTTTCGCCGCGGCAACTGGTAATTTTCGAGCGCATCGCGGAGGAACTGGCCGCCAACGGCTTTGAAGTTTCGCAGATGGGGCCGCGCAGCGTGGCCATTCACGCCGCGCCCGCCGGGATCGCCACGCCGGACGCCGAGCGGCTGCTGATGGAAATTCTGGAAGGGACCGACCGCGAGAACGCCGCGATTTCCATGGACACGCTGCAGGCGAAGATCGCGGCATCAACCTCGTGTCATGCGGCCATCAAGGTGAACATGCCGCTCGATCAGAAAAAAATGGAATGGCTGCTCGGCGAGCTGGCGAAAACCGAAGCGCCGATGAGCTGCCCGCACGGCCGCCCCATCGTGCTGCGCTATTCGGTGAAGGAAATCGAGCGCGCCTTCAAGCGAATTTGACCGATCCCTGCCGCGCATGAAAAACAAACTCATCATTGCCATCGACGGCCCGGTGGGCTCGGGAAAAAGCACGGTGGCGCGGCGCGTGGCCGCCCTTCTGGGCTATACGCACCTGGATAGCGGCGCGATGTACCGCGCGATCGGGTGGAAGGCGCTGTGCGAAAAAATTCCGCTGGATTCACCGGACGAGCTTGCGGCGCTGGCCAGGCGGGTGCGCATCGATCTGGAGTGGCGCGAGGGCAGGCAGCACGTGCTGCTGGACGGCGAAGACATTACCGACTTGATCCGCACGACGGAAGTTTCGCACGCGGCCTCGGTGGTCGCGGTGATTCCCGAGGTGCGCCACCCGCTGGTGGACGAGCAGCGCCGCGCGGGCGAGCAGGGCGGCGTGGTGATGGAAGGCCGCGACATCGGTTCGGTCGTTTTCCCTCATGCCGACTTGAAAATTTACCTGGATGCGTCGCCGGAAGTGCGCGCGCAGCGCCGCTGGCAGGAGCTCTCTGAAAAGGGCGAGGCCTCCGATCCACTGATTGTGCTGGCCGATGTGCGCGAGCGCGACCGGCGCGACCGCGAGCGCAAGATGTCTCCGCTGGTGCGCGCCGCCGACGCCGTGGTGGTGGATAATTCGGCGATGGACGCCGAGGAAACCGCGCGCGTGATCGTGATGCTGGCGGGGGAAAAGGCGAGGGCTGTGGCTGGTGACTAGTGACCGGTGACTGGTGCGTCGTGATTCCCGCCGATGATTGTGATTTGTGAATCGTGAAAAGCCCCGATGGACGCGATTTTCCTTCCGGGGTTTTTCTCTCGCATCCGCGGCGTATCGAGAATATGGAAAACTACTAGCCGTTGACGTGTTCGTGTATGCCGCGATGCAGCGCGGAAGACCAGTTCAGGGCGGAAACGTACAGCACCGGAACGAGTTCCTTCGAGATTCCCAGCATATCCAATAGAGAGTTGACCTTTTCCCAGTCGGCGGTTTCGTGCGCGATGGCGATATCCAGCAGATTCCGGTAGAAGCCTGTGCGCGCCAGCAGGGCTTCCTTGATTTCCTGGCGCACCGGCAGCTCGGCGAGAATAATTTCCAGCGGCTGGCCGAGGATCGCGTCCATCACGGACAGAAGCCCCAGCAGGAACAGATCGTTGGAATGATGCGCCAGCCCGGCCAGCGGAGCGAGCAACTCGCAGAAGCGCCCGCGCACCAGCGGAACGGTCATCAGCTCGCCCGGCTTTCCGTCGGCCATCACGCCCACCGAGACGACCGCGATCCACTTGCGCATTTCGCGTTCGCCCAGCAGGGAAAGCGCGTGCGGAATGGAATGAATTTCCGAGCGCAGTCCGAAGGCAGCCGAGTTCAAGTAGCGCAGCAGCCGAAATGTGATGGAAGCGTCATGCTTGATCTGCGCGGCCAGCTGGCGGATGTCGATTTCCGGGGCGGTGGCCGCCTGCAGTAATTCCAGATACGCCATCTTGAACGCGGGCAGGCTCTGGTGCTGCATGATCTCGGGCCGGCAGAAGAAATATCCCTGGAACAGGGAGTAGCCCATCTTTACGCCCGCCTCAAATTCTTCCTGGGTTTCCACTTTTTCGGCGAGCATGCGGATCCCCTTGCGCGGCGTAGCGCGCGGCCAGCGCGCGCTGCTGCTCGCGGCCGGTCATGCGGAAATCCACCTTGATGAAGTCGGTGAGTTCGACCAGCGGCGCCCAGTCGGGCGTATCCACGAAGTCATCCAGCGCGATCAGGAATCCATCCTGTTTCAGCAAGTGACAGGCCTCGACGACCTCTTCGTCGGGCTTGATATTTTCCAGAATTTCAACGACCACCGCGTCGCGAGGAAACAGCGAAACGTACCCGCGCAGCAGAAAATCCCGCGGGCAGTTCACGAACATGCGGCGCCCCTCGGTGATTTTTTCCAACCCGATCAAAAAGGACGTGTCCAGGACGGATGTGGACGCAAGCTCCAGATTCAAGCCGTCGCAATTGTCCTGGATACCGTCGCGGAACAGCAGTTCGTAGGCATAGACTTCCTGGCGGCGGTCGAGAATGGGCTGGCGGGCCAGAAATTTCATCCCTGGACTCCCTTCCATTTGAGCGAAATTGCATCCGGCCGGTCAGGGACCGGCCAGTTTTGGAAGGGGGGAATGAGACTTGCGGCCGCGTCTAGCTGGGGCTGGACATCGACGCAAGAAATTCGGCGTTCGACTTCGACTTCGAGAGGCGCCCGCAGAGCAATTCCATGGCTTCGACCGGCGAGAGGGGATTGAGCACCTTGCGAAGCACCCACACGCGGTTGAGTTCGTCCGGCGGCATCAGCAGTTCTTCCTTACGCGTGCCGGAGCGGTTGATGTCGATGGCCGGGAAGATGCGCTTGTCCACCAGGCGGCGGTCGAGGTTGATTTCCATGTTGCCGGTGCCCTTGAACTCCTCGAAGATCACGTCGTCCATGCGGCTGCCGGTATCGATCAGCGCGGTGGCGATGATCGTGAGCGAGCCGCCCTCCTCGACGTTGCGCGCGGCGGCGAAAAAGCGGCGCGGGCGCTGCAGGGCGTTGGCGTCGATACCGCCGGAGAGGACTTTGCCCGAGGGCGGAGTGACGGCGTTATAAGCGCGCGCCAGGCGCGTGATCGAGTCGAGCAGGATCACGACGTCGCGCTTGTGTTCGACCAGGCGCTTGGCCTTTTCCAGAACCATTTCCGCGACCTGAATGTGGCGTTGCGGCGGTTCGTCGAATGTGGAGCTGATGACTTCGCCCTTCACCGTGCGCTGCATGTCGGTGACTTCCTCGGGCCGCTCGTCGATCAGCAGGACGATCAGGGCGACCTCGGGATGATTGGTGGTGACCGAGTTGGCGAAGGACTGCAGCATCATGGTTTTTCCGGTGCGCGGCGGCGCCACGATCAATCCGCGCTGCCCCTTGCCGACCGGGCAAAGCAAGTCGAGCACGCGCCCGGTGAGATTTTCCCGCGTCGTTTCCATCTTCAGGCGGCCCGGCCGGGTAGAGGGGCGTGAGGTTGTCGAAGAAGATTTTGTTGCGCGCGACTTCGGGGTCCTCGAAATTGACCGCTTCGACCTTAATCAGGGCGAAGTAGCGCTCGCCGTCCTTGGGCGGGCGGACTTGGCCCGGAGACGGTGTCGCCGGTGCGCAGGTCGAATTTGCGGATCTGCGACGGCGAAACGTAAATGTCGTCCGGGCCGGGCAGGTAGTTGTATTCCGGCGCGCGCAGAAAGCCGAAACCGTCGGGCAGGCATTCCAGCACGCCTTCGGAAAAGATCAGTCCGTTTTTCTCCGTCTGGGCGCGGAGGATCTGGAAGATCAACTCCTGCTTGCGCATGCCGCTGGCGCCCGGGATGGCCAGATCCTTGGCGATTTTCGCCAGGTCCGTGATGTTCTTCTCTTTCAGTTCCGCAAGACTAATACTCATCGTTTTCATTTCCTTAACCGGTGCGGGCTTACTGAAGCCCGCCGGATGTTTTTCGAAGATAAGCCTGAAGATCAGGCCGGGATTGTTTTACTCGGCGGACTCCGGGCAGTGCAAATGTTCGGTGTTCCGACCGGATTAGCCAAACTGGGATTTCAAATTTCCTGGTGGTGCGAACTGCTTTCCTGATTGATGCGAATTGCAGCCGGGCGTTTCGCGCGCCGAAGCAACCCTTTTGCCGGACCTGTCGTTGTTCTTCAGGACGGAAAATTCGGCGGGCTGCACGTTCCGGACCTTCCTGGACACGCAGCGGCGATGATCGCCACCGCGCCCCGTGCACCGAGGTTTCCCTCAGTTGGTCAATTCCTGATCGCTTTCCGTTTCGGTCTCGAACTTTGCGGCGACTTCCGGAACCGCGTCATGCGGAATGGGCACCACGGGCCGTTCCAGCGCGATTTGCAGGACCTCGTCCATATTTTCCACGAAGCGCAGGGACAGGGCCGCCTGAATTTCCGCGGGAATGTCCGCCAGATCTTTTTCGTTGTCCTTGGGCAGAATCACGGTGCGCATGCCCATGCGGTGCGCTGCCAGGAGCTTTTCCTTCATGCCGCCGATGGGCAGCACTTTTCCGCGCAGCGTGATTTCGCCGGTCATGGCCACGTCGCAGCGGATCGGGATGCGCGTCAGAGCGCTGACGATAGTGGTGGCGATGGTGATGCCGGCCGAAGGGCCGTCCTTCGGGATCGCGCCCTCGGGAACGTGCAGGTGGATGTCGATATGGCGGTAGAAATCGCGCGGCAAGCCGAAGGCCGCGGTGCGCGAGCGCACGTAACTCATGGCCGCCTGCGCCGACTCCTGCATGACGTCGCCGAGTTTTCCGGTCAGCGTCAGCCGCCCTTTGCCCTGCATGATGGTGGCTTCGGTCGAGAGCACCGAGCCGCCCACTTCGGTCCACGCCAGGCCGGTGGCCAGGCCGATTTCATTTTTCTTTTCGTTCCAGATTTCGCGGTACTTGAGGACGCCCAGAAATTCGTTCACGTTCTCGGGCGTGACCGCGATGGAATACTGCTTGCCTTCTTTCACCACGCGGCGCGACACCTTGCGGCAGACATTGGAAATTTCGCGTTCCAGGCTGCGCACGCCGGCTTCATGCGTGTAGTGCCGGATGATGTGGCGCAATGGCCTCGTCGCTGAATGTCAGGTTGGCTTCGGTCAGGCCCGCGGCTTCCAGGGCTTTCTTGACCAGGAATCGCTTGGCGATCTGCGCCTTTTCGACTTCCGTGTAGCCCGGGATGCGCAGAATTTCCATGCGATCCTGCAGCGGTTGCGGAATGGTGTGCATCACGTTGGCCGTGCACACGAACATGACCTTGGAGAGATCGTACTCGACGTCCAGATAATGGTCGGTGAAGGCGTGATTGAGCTCGGGGTCGAGGACTTCCATCAGCGCCGCCGAAGGATCGCCGCGGAAGTCGGTGGACATCTTGTCCACTTCGTCGAGAACGAAAATCGGATTGACCGTGCCGGCCTTTTTCATCATCTGGATGATCTGGCCGGGCAGGGCGCCGATGTAGGTGCGGCGATGGCCGCGAATTTCGGCTTCGTCGCGCACGCCGCCAAGGGAGACGCGCACGAATTTGCGGCCCGTGGCGCGCCCGATGGACATGGCCAGCGAAGTTTTGCCCACGCCCGGAGGCCCCACGAAGCACAGGATCGAGCCTTTCGGATTTTTTACCAGCTGGCGGACGGCGAGGAATTCGAGGATGCGTTCCTTGACCTTTTCGAGGCCGTAGTGGTCTTCTTCCAGGATTTTTTCGGCCAGCGCGATGTCGCGGATTTCCTTGGACTTCTTTTTCCAGGGCACGGCCAGCAGCCATTCCAGGTAGTTGCGGCTGACGGTGGATTCGGCCGACATCGGCGGCATCATTTCCAGCCGCTTCAGTTCCTGCGCCGCCTTTTCGTGCGTTTCCTTGGGCATGCCGGCGGAGTCGATCTTCTTTTTCAGCTCTTCCAGTTCGTTCTTTTCGCCGCGGCCGAGTTCCTTGTGGATGGCCTTCAGTTTTTCGTTGAGGTAATACTCTTTCTGGGCCCGCTCCATCTGGCGCTTCACGCGCGTGTTGATGTTGCGGTCGACGTTCAGCTTCTCGATTTCGCTTTCGAGAATTTCGCCGACGCGCGTCAGCCGGTCCAGGGGATCGAAATTCTCCAGCAATTCCTGCTTTTCCTCGACCGGAATCTGCAGGTTCGAGGCGATGGTGTCCGAGAGCTTGGCGGGATCGTCCACCCGCGTGGCGGCGATCATGGTGTCGTAATTCAGGCTCTGCGAGAGCTTCACGTACTGCTCGAACAGGCCGGTAACCTTGGTGACGGCCGCTTCGATCTGGGGAGAAGGCTCGGCCTTGTTGGGAATCACTTTCAGCGTGGCGCGGAAAAACCCTTCGTCCGTGGCGACCTGCACGACCTTGGCGCGCTCGACGCCCTCGACCAGCACGCGCAGGTTTCCGTCCGGCAAGCGCACGCTTTGCACGATGTTGGCGAGCGTGCCGACGGTGTAGATTTCCTCGGGCTTGGGGTCGTCGACCGAAGCGTCGTGCTGCGTGGCCAGAAAAATCTTCTTGTCCGTGGCCAGCGCTTCCTCCAGCGCGCGCAGGGAACTTTCCCGTCCCACGATGAACGGATTCATCATCTGGGGAAAGATCACCAGGTCGCGCACCGGCATCATGGGCACACGCTTCAAATCGCTTTTTTCCCGGTTGAACATGGGTTCCGTGACGATAGACGGCTCCTTAACACTCCAGTGCTCGGCTGGCGCCCGGGAGTCCCCTGCTAGCGCGGCCCGCGCCGCAAAGAATGCTTATCCCGCTTTTTCCAGCAGCGTCCAGTTGATTTCGCGGCTGCGGACCATTTCCGCGGTGACCACGAATTCGCGAAGTTTGCGCTGCGCGGGCAGGTGATACATCAGTTCGAGCATCAGATCCTCGAGGATCATGCGCAGGCCGCGGGCGCCCACCTTGCGCTGCAGCGCCAGCTCGGCGACAGTTTCCAGCGCGTCGTCGGCAAAGCGCAGGCGCACGTTTTCAAACTCAAACAGTCTCTGATACTGACGGATCAGGGCATTCTTGGGTTCCGTCAGAATCTGCATCAGCGCGCTCTTGTCGAGGTCGCCCAGCACGCCGACAACCGGCAAGCGGCCCACGAATTCCGGAATCAGGCCGTAGCGGATCAAGTCGGTTGGCTGCACCTGGCCGAGCAGTTCGATGTTGCGGCGCTGCGCGGTCGAGGGCTGCGCGTCGGTATGAAAGCCGAGCGATTTCTGCCCGATGCGGCGCTCAATCGTTTTCTCCAGGCCCACGAACGCCCCGCCGCAGATGAACAAGATGTTGGTGGTATCGACGGGCGTAAATTCCTGGTGCGGATGCTTGCGGCCGCCCTGCGGAGGCACATTGGCGATGGTGCCTTCGAGAATCTTCAGCAGGGCCTGCTGCACGCCTTCGCCGGAAACATCGCGCGTGATGGACGGGTTCTCGTCCTTCTTCGAGATCTTGTCGATCTCGTCGATATAAATGATGCCTTGCTGCGCCTTGGTGACGTCTCCGTCGGCCGCCTGCAGCAGCTTCAGGATGATGTTTTCGACGTCTTCGCCGACGTAGCCCGCTTCGGTCAGCGTGGTGGCGTCCACGATGGCGAAGGGAACGTCCAGCATGCGCGAAAGCGTCTGCGCCAGCAGGGTCTTGCCGGTTCCGGTCGGACCGATCAGCAGAATATTGGATTTCGTGAGTTCGACGTCGCCCGGCTGGCGGTTCAGGAAGATCCTCTTATAGTGATTGTAGACCGCGACGGCCAGCTTCTTTTTCGTTTTGTCCTGGCCGATGACGTAGCCGTCGAGAAACGCCTTGATCTCCGGAGGGCGCGGCAGGCGCTTGTTCACCGGATTGGATTGCTCGCGCTTCTCGTCCTCGAGGATCTGGTCGCAGACGTTCACGCACTCGTTGCAGATATAGGCGCGCGGGTAGTCCGAGGGCGAACTGATCAGTTTCTCGACCTGTTCCTGCGTTTTATGGCAAAAGGAACAGCGCAACGGTTCGTCAGTGCTGAGTTTTCTCAACGGTGTGGTTTCCTCCGGCGGTTGGCGGGCTTTTTCCCGGCGGGCTCGAACTGCAACCCACACCCGTTCAGGGCCGCGCGGTTTATTCTAGGCCCCTTTACAGCTTCCGTACACCGCCGCGCAATGCGCCTGCTAACTTTTTGGAACGCGCTAGCGGTGCTTGGTAATAATCTCGTCGATCAGTCCGTAATCCTTGGCTTGCGCCGCGGACATGATGAAATCGCGCTCGACGTCTTTTTCCAGAGTGTCGAGAGGATGCCCGCTGTGTTGCGCCAGCAGGCCGTTGATGACCGTGCGCATGCGCAGGATTTCCTTCGCGTGAATATCGATGTCGGTGGCCTGACCGGAAAGACCCGACATCCACGGCTGGTGAATCAGGATGCGCGAGTTGGGCAGCGAGAAGCGCTTCTTGGGCGCTCCGGCGGTCAGCAGCAGCGCGGCGATCGACGCGGCCTGGCCGACGCAAATCGTCACCACGCTCGGCCGCACGAACTGCATGGTGTCATAAATGGCCATGCCCGCGGTGATCGAGCCGCCCGGCGAATTGATGTACAGCGAAATGTCCTTTTCGGGATCTTCCGCTTCCAGGAACAGCAGCTGGGCGGTGACCAGGTTGGCGACGTGGTCGTCAATCGGCGTCCCGATGAAAATAATATTGTCCTTCAGCAGGCGGGAATAAATATCGTAAGCCCGCTCTCCCCGGTTGGTCTGTTCCACAACCATGGGGACTAATGTGGTCGCGTACGGCGTCATATCGTCTGTATGATTCATTAGATTTTTTTTAGGTAGCGCGGAGGACCCCGGCCGGATCAGCATTATTTCTCCTCGGTCTTTGTCCGTGTCCGGGAATTTCGGCAGAGCCAGTCCAGAGTTTTTTCACTCCGAAGCTTAGATTTCATCCTATCCAGCGCTCCTTGCCTTGTCAAGTTAGCGCGAACGGCTGTAGCGGATTCGCCACTACGTTCGGCGAGCGTTGCGATCTCTTTTTCCATGTCTTCATCGCTCACGTCGATGTTTTCCTTCGTCGCGATGCGGTCCAGCAGCAGCTCGGCCTTCACGTCGATGATCGAGCGGTCCTTCTGGCGGTTGCGCAGGGCCACCCAGTCGACGTTGACGGCCCGCGGATCGACTCCCTGCGCGGCCAGCGAACGCACCGTGCGCTCCAGCAGCGAATCCATCTGGTGCTCGACCAGCGCCTGCGGCACGGGAAACTCGTGCGCCTCGACGATTTTCGAGAGCAGCTTCTGGCTGGTCTGTTCCTTCAGCTTGTGCGTGCGCGCCGCTTCCAGATTTTCGCGGATCTTGGCGCGCAATTCCTCGAGAGTCTGTCCCTCGCCCAGATCCTTGGCGAATTCGTCGTTGAGTTCGGGGCGCTTCTTTTCCTTGATGCCCAGAACTTCGACCGCGTAGGAATACGTTTTTCCCTGCAGTTTCGGATCGGGATAATCGGCGGGGTAGGTTACGTCGAAATTCTTGTGATCGCCGATGCCGGCGCCGCGCAGATTTGTGTTGAACGCGTCCATCGTTTCTTCGCCGCCCACGTGGCAGAGCACGCTATCGGCCTCCGAGTGGCTCGCCGCCCCCGGCCGGAATGCCGTTCAGCTTGAGCTGTGCGTAATCGCCGTCGGCGATCGCGCGGCCCTCGATGGGCACGAAGTTGGCGGCGCGCTCGCGCAATTCCTCAAGCGCCTTGTCGACATCCGCGTCCTCGATCTTTACGTCGTCGATCTCGACTTCCAGATCCTTATATTGTCCCAGCTCGAATTCGGGCAGCACCTCGAAGCTGGCGCGGAATTTCACCGGCCCGGCCTCGGCGAAGTCCACCTTGTCCACCTGCGGCTGCGTGATCGGCACCATCTTGTTTTCGGTGACGGCGCGCTCGATCTGTTCGGGCACCAGCGATTGCAGCACTTCGCTCTTGATGTCGTCGGCAAACCGGCGGCGGATCAGCGTCACCGGAGCCTTGCCGGGACGAAACCCCGGCACGCGCGCCACGCGCGCGAATTCCTTGGCCACGCGTTCCATGGCCTTCTGCACCGTCTCCGCGGGGATTTCCAGTTCCAGTTCGCGCCGGCAAGTCGCTTCGCTCATCGTTCGCTCTTCACGTCCCTAAGTTTTGTTTTTAGATTGCCGAAATGATTCCAGATTCACCCAAAAAAATCGCACGTCTACTCTTTGCCGCTTCTCGGTCCGGATTAAGGAAACGGGAAAGAACTGCGAGCGGGAACCAACGAATGCAAAGTATAGGGGAATGCATCTCCGGCGTCAACTCGCCTGGCCGAGGCTGGCCGGGGCCCGGGACGAACGCCGGAATAAATTGATCCAGATTCCGGATGAGCGCGCGGGGCGAGGGTGCGATTGGTCCGGGACGGAGCAGTTGGTCTTACAAGTTCGGCGTCGTCCCGGCATGTTCGCGCACGGTCCAAGGTAGAATAGCAAGCGTCTGGTGCGGAAGAAGGGACTCGAACCCCTACGGCCTTTCGGCCACCAGCTCCTAAGGCTGGCGCGTCTGCCAATTCCGCCACTTCCGCACGGACGGACAGTATAGCATCGGGAGAGCCATGAGCTTAGCGCGTGATGCATGGTGCACGGTCATTTGTTCCTTATTATTATCTCTGTGCGCCTATGCCCCCAATTGCGCCGCCCAGTCCGGTGCGACTTCGGAGCCGGAGGCGAACCCGGCGCGGCCCACGGTTTCGACACCTGCCACCCTCACCCCGGTAGGTTATCTTCAATTTGAAAACGGCGGGATGGCCGCGCAAAGCTCCCCGGAGTTTTCCGGCCGCGTGAGTTTTCAGCAGGTGACCAAGCTTGCGGTGCATCCGCGGCTCCAGTTGATTCTGCAATCCGAGCCCGTGGTGTGGAGCAGAACCAACGGCCAATCCGCATTGCAAATCGGAGGCGTCTCGGCCGGGGCTCAGGCTGTGATTTTGCGTGGAGAGGGTACTCGCCCCACCGTGTCGGCCAGTTATCTTCGATCCGTCTATTCCGGGCCGGCGCCGGACATCGATATTGGCTCGGCCAATCAATCCGCGATAATCCTGGTGAGCGATGATGTTCTTGGCTTCCATTTCGACGCTAACGGCATAGCCAACGAGCAGCAGGAAGGCGTGGTGCGGCGGGCGCAATGGGGACAGACGCTCTCCGTTTCGCATCCCTGGAAGATGCTCACTCTTGCGGGAGAAATCTGGCACTTCTCGCAGCCTTTGCAACGCGGCAACACGATTGGAAATCTTTGGGCCGTGTCGTACGCTCCGCGGGGAACCTCGGTCCTGGACGTGGCGTTCAATCACGGTTTTAACGCCACCTCCACCCGGACCGAGGTCTTGTTCGGGTTCACCTATTTGCTTCCGAGACGCTTGTGGTAGTGCGGAAGTCCATTGCAAACTCGCGGCATGAATTCCCGGATTACGCACGTGGGTTAGTAGGACACGCACTCGTGCCTTTCCGCTTCAACCTTGCCAAGTTGCAAAGGACAGGTAAGAGTGCCTGTCGTACCGGAACCCGCGAGCAACCCTCGCGGCCTTGTATGTGCGGGGCAGCAGTGATAGCCTTCGCACCATCTCGGCCGGGTCCCTACCTAATCGGCCGGCGGAGGGAGACGCACCATGGCCTTTTGCAGCAAGTGTGGCGGAGAAGTGGGAGACGGCGTCGCGTTCTGTCCCAAATGCGGGCAGGCGCAGGCAGGAGGACAAGTGGCACAAACAACGCAAAGGGCGCAATCGGGAATGGCGGAAAATGTAGCGGGGTGTTGTGCTATGCGCTCGGCTGGGCTCACGGGGATTGTTTTCTACCTGATCGACAAGCGGCCATTTGTTCGGTTTCACGCCGCGCAATCCATCGTTGTGTTTGGCGGGCTCCATGTCATCAATATAGTGGTTGGGATATTTTTTGGCGCCGGGCTGATGATGATGGGCGGGTGGGGCGGTTTCGGACTCGGCTGGCCGCGCTGTTTCGCCTGATCAGTCTGATTACCTTCATCCTGTGGATTTTCCTCATGGTGAAAGCTTTCCAGGGCGCAAAATTTGAGGTGCCAGTGGCGGCAGGCATCGCGAAGAGTTTTGCCGGAAACTAACCCCAAAGGCCAGATCCGGCGGCCCACTCCCCAAAGAGTAGTTTTTTGACGGTGCGGGCCGCCGCTGTTTCCACTCCGGACAGTCACCGCGATCTTCATTCTGAAATCCGTTTGTCATTCGCCTGCCCGGTTTTGGATCAGTTTGCCCGAGGACGGGATTTTGTAGGACAGGCACTCTTGCCTGTCCCACAAAAATCAATTTGACCTGCTCCGACTGTCCTTTTGATCTGTCCTTTTCATCTTGACATTTTTGGTCGCCCCAGCCATCTTTTAGGGCTTTCCGTTTCGCGCTCCTCGCGATGAGGGAGCCGCGGGCGTGGAACCTGTCGTACCTGATTGAGATTTGAAGTGCAATCTGGAAAGGTAGCGTAGAGGGACATTGCCGGACCCGGTAAAAGTTCGTTTGTGTTTTCACGACCGCTGCTTCGACGGAGCGGCCTCGGCGGCGGTCTTCTACCGCTTTTTTCGCGAGCGGATCAACTCCGGCGCGCAGTTCCAGTTTACGGGCATGGCGCATCAGGCCCGGCAACAATTCGCGGACGGGCTGTTCGACGGCGATGAGAACGCCATTGTCGATTTCAAGTATTCCAGTTCGCCGCGGGTGACCTGGTGGTTCGATCATCACCAGAGCGCGTTCCTGACGCCCGAGGATGCGGAGACATTTTCGCCAGGACCGCAGCGGCCACAAATTCTACGACCCGAATTACAAATCCTGCACCAAGCTGATCGCCGACGTGACCAGCACGAAATTCGGATTCGATGCCGGACCCCTCGCCGAACTCATCCATTGGGGCGACATCATCGACGGCGCGCAGTATCCCACGCCGGAATCGGCGGTGGCCGTCGACCAGCCCGCCACGCAGCTTGCGCTGGTCATCGAGTCGGCGCCGGAAAACGGGCTGGTGCCGAAAATTATTCCGGACTTGTCGCGGCTTCCGCTTTCGGAAATGGTCAAGTTGCCGATCATCGCGCGGCACCTGGGGCCGCTGCTGGAGAGGCATCACCAGTCGATCGACATCCTTCGGCAGCGCTCGGACGTCCGCGGCGGCGTCATCTTTTTCGACATCAGCGACCTGCCGCATCGAGGGCTACAACAAATTCATCCCCTACATGCTGTACCCGCAGGCGCGCTATACGGTCAGCGTGCTCAAATCGCCGACGCGCTCGAAAATTTCCATCGGCTCGAATCCCTGGAATCCAGACGCCGCGGAAGACAACCTGGCCAGCCTCGCCGAGCAGTACGGCGGCGGCGGCCACCCGCGCGTGGCGGCCATTTCGCTGGACCCGGGCGACCTGGAGCGCGCCAAACAAGTGGCCCAGGACATCGCCGAAAAGCTGCGGCGTGACGCGCGATTTTATTTTTTTGGCCCTCCTCAGGCGGTCTGGAATAATCCCCGGGTCGTGGTAAAATAAAAAGTTCGTGGACCGGTAGCTCAATGGTAGAGCAGCTGACTCTTAATCAGCGGGTTGTAGGTTCGAGTCCTACCCGGTTCACCACTCCTCTTCAATCCCCGCGCCATTTTGGATTCCGCTGAACCCGTGGAGCGCTATCGCCACATCGGTGCGTTTATTCTCGCCGGCGGCGTCAGCTCGCGCATGGGCCGGGACAAGGGTCTGCTTGAAATTGGAGGCAAACCGCTCATCGTGCGAACGGTTCGCCTGCTTGAGCCGCTGGTCGGCGAAGTGACCGTTGTCGGTTCGCCCGAACGCTATGCTTCGCTGGGATTGCGCGCCATCGCGGATCGGAACCTTGCCGGGCCCGGAGGGAAAGAGGCAGTGCAGGCGCCGCTGGCCGGGATCGCTACGGCGCTCCACGCGACGAACGCGCCCTGGAACCTGATCCTTGCGTGCGATTTGCCGTATCTCACTGCGGATTGGCTGGGCTGGCTGCTCGCGCGCGCGATTGCGTCGGAAGCGCAGATTGTGGTTCCGCGATCTTCCGGGGGATTGGAACCACTGGCGGCCGTCTATCGCAGGGAATGCGCCGCGGGGATCCTTGCCGCGCTTCAGCGCGGCGTTCGGAAAGTTACCGACGCCATGAGTGAATTTCGCATGGAGTGCTTATCGGAAAGCGATTGGGCCGGGCACGATCCCGAAGGCCGGGTCCTGAGAAACATGAACGCGCCCTCGGACTACGAAGAGGCAAGAAAGTTGCTCGAGGAGAAATAAAGGCGGTGCCGTTGTCCGCAGACTGTCGGGAGCGGATCCGGTGCCGCAGCCTACATCGAAGGCGACAGCTCGCTGACTTCATCCGCAGCGCGAACAATTCCCGCGGGGTCTTCTGAACCGAAATAGTGCGCCGCAACCCCTCCCACAATCAGCAGCGCGGGAGCGGGAAGATTCGGGGTTGCCGCCATGTTGTCCAGACTGCCGGCATGAATCTGTTGGCGTCCGGTGGTCGCGGAAGAAACTACCAGGCAGCGGGTATGAGGATCGAAACCGGCGGAACGGAACTTCGTTGCCAGTTCTGCATAGTCCGCGCCGGGCATATAAACGACCACCGTCGTATCGGCGGAGAGGGAATTATTCTCCAGGGGAGCGCCTTCCCCGTTGCAGAGGTGGTTGCTCAGGAACAATACCTTTGAAGCGAATCTGCGATCAGTGAGAGGAATTCGCGCCGATGCGGCCGCGCCAAACGCCGCTGAGATTCCCGGCACCACCTCGAACTCGATTCCCGCGCGGCGCAACGCGTCCATTTCCTCGCCTGCGCGCCCGTAGAGCAACGGGTCGCCGCCTTTCAGGCGCACCACCGTTAGCCCTTCCTCGGCGAACGCCACCATGCGCGAATGGATTTCTTCCTGGCTGATATGCGGCCGGCCGCAGCGCTTTCCCACATTTTGCACGCGCGCCGATGGCGCCGCGAGCTTGAGAATTTCCGGGTTGACCAGATCGTCGTGTAAAACGGCCTGGGCTTCGCGCAAAATCCTGCATGCTTTCATCGTGAGCAGTTCCGGGTCTCCGGGACCTGCGCCAACAAGGTAGACTTTGCCCTTTGTAAGCATATGATCCTTCCGCGAACTGGCCGCCGGACGCGCCCGATCCACGTCACGCGAGCGACTGTTTTGGAATGCGCCCGCCCTTTTCCCGGATAATGACTTGCGCCACTTCCTTCATCGTCTTCCGCAACATCCGGCTCTGCCTGCGCAACGTCAGATAGGCTTCTTCCTCGCTCACTTGCATTTCCCGCTGCAGGATTCCTTTGGCGCGTTCGACGATTTTGCGGGCCTCGAGTTCCTCGGAAAGCCGCGAACTTTTTTCTTCCAGGCGCGCCATCTCGATTTCGGCGCCCACGAAAAACCCAATCGTGGAAAGCAGCCGGATTTCGCGCCGCGTGTAGGAGTGCG
Organism: Terriglobia bacterium; assembly: GCA_963779275.1. Lineage (GTDB taxonomy): Bacteria > Acidobacteriota > Terriglobia > Acidiferrales > UBA7541 > Palsa-360. Next base: position 129,215 of record CAVZXL010000004.1, on the reverse strand, counting down.
GCTTGCGGTTCTGCAGGTTGATCACGCCGACAAGCTGGCCGCGGCAGAGGATGGGCACCGAAAGAAAAGCTTCATAGCGGTCTTCCGGAAGCTCATTGAAGAATTGGAAGCGCGAGTCCTGAAACGCATTGCACGCGACCGCGACGGGCTGTTTATTCTGCGCCACCCAGCCGGTGATCCCTTCGCCCAATCCGAGCCTCAGATGGTCCACTTCCTCGGGATGCGGATTCTTGGACGCCCGCAACACCAGTTCATTTTCTTCCAGGACATACACGAAACACGAATCGCACTTCACCAGCGAGGCCGCGAAGTCCACGATTCGCCGGAGCACTCCGCGCAACGAACTGGTGCCCGCCATCCGGCTTCCAATCTCATGCAGAAAATCAAGCCCCGGCTCCTTGTGCTTTTCGCGAAGAATTTCCGCCGAGCGCGCCGCCGATTCCTCGACCAGATAACCCATCCGGGGATGCGTGGCTTCCATATCCGCGCGCAAACCGAGCGATCCCAGATGTTCGGACGTGGTCGGTCCCACGGAAGCAATGACGATTCGTTCCATCCTGGCGCGGACCGCTTCTTCAATCCCCATGGCGGCAGCCACCTGGAACAAATGCTCGGCTTGCGCAGCGGCCGTCAGCAGGACCACTTCGATTTCGCCTTTGGAGATCATCGTTGCCGCTTCCTGCAAGGGAACTACGTTCTCGGGCAGCGACCAGCGGTACACGGGAACGCGGGTCACGTGCGCGCCGCGTTCGCTCAATCCCGTCAGAAGTCCCGTGCACGGAACGCCGTATTCCTGCACGGCGACGCGCAGTCCTTTCAATTTCCTGGAGCTGCCGAAATCGTCCAGCGCGCGCAGCACTTCCCGCCAGGTGTTCGGCGCGGGCGCGACCAGGTTCGGTTTCACGCCGAATTCGCTCAGGACGGCGGAGGGCTTCGGACCCCGCGCGATCACCTGCACCCGCCCGAGCGCGGCCCGCAGTTTCGCCCGCGTGTGCACATTTTCAATCGCCGCCATCAGGCCGCGGATTCCCGCTCCGGTAAGAAAAATCACCAGGTCGAATTGCCCTTGCATGAGTCCGGCGGCAAACGAGAGCGCCTGGGCGTCGGATTCCAGCTTCACTTCCCGCATGGCTGGAGCCACGACGGGTTTTCCGCCAAAGGAAACGATCAACTTCGCTATTTCCTTGGCGTGCCGCGTCTCCAAGGAAAGCACGCGCAGTCCGCTGAAGCTTGCAGTTGGCATTAGATTTTGGCTCAAATTCTAAAAGCGAAAATTCGTCTCCACGTAACCGAACTGCCCGTTTGGTCCGCCAGGGAAAATGTTGGCGATCACGCTTTTTCCCCACGCATAGGCGTAATACGTTGTGATGCTGAATCCGTACCGCAAGGGCAAGTCAAGGCTCGCGTCCCGGACGTTTGCCAGGCTGCGCGCTCCGCCGCTTGGCCGGCCGGTGTAGCCGAACGTGTTCGACTGAAACGCTCCCCCGCCCCCATACCACAGGTCCTTGGCACTGGCCAGGCGCAAGGCGTGAAGTTCGCTGCGCACCGCGAGGGCATGCGGGAGGCGGAAAACCGCTGATCCGTAGAAATCCTCATTGTTCATCATATTGTAGAACGGGAAGCGATCATAGGGACGCGGCGTGGGCATGACCTGAAAAAATGCGCTGTGAATATTGTCGGCCGTGTTCGAGTCGCCGCTGCCGTAGGAATATCCCGCGCTGAACCACGGGTTGATGAAATGCACGGGCGGCTGCCATCCGAGTTCGCCGACGAACGCTTCGGCCCTCTGCGTTTGCGTTCCCCAGCCGCCGTTTTGAAAAGCCCCCCAGCCGAGGATGTCGAATTGGCCTTCGTGATCCGTGTGGATTACATGAACGTAATCAGCGCCGTACGTGCCGATGCGGATTTGCCCTGTGTCTGCCGCGCGTATGCTTGCGGAGCGATTGTCGGTCTTCAGAACGCCTGCCCGGTCGTCCATGTATCCCATGGCGAAGACCCGCAATTCACCCGCGTTGTTCTTTGTGGCCACCGGAAGCGTGAAGGAGACGTCGAAGAGGTTGATATTCAGCTCGTCCATTCCCTGGACCTGGTACACGCCCTCGGTGGGGCGCGCACCGAAAAGCGTAAAGGTGGATTTCCCCGCGTTGATCTCCAGCTGCGCGCCGTCAAAGCTCCGCTGCACAGCCGAGAATGAGAAATCCCCGATCAATCGCTGAGCGATGCGCGTATTCACCAGCGTGGCCAGCGTGTTGTCTTTCGGCTGTACCTCCGCGCCATCGAGAAACGTGAAACGCCCCAGCTTTGCCCGGCTCTTTAGCGGAAGTTTGAATCCGATATAGGCCTGCTTCAGGAATCCGCTAGCGATATTGCGATCGTTTCCGTTTGCGGCGTAATACGTTCCGCCCAAGCCAAGCTGCCCCAGCGGCGCGGCCTGCACGGCGCCGGGCGGCAGATCCACGATGCCGTCCGCCGCGCCCTCCAGCAGCCATTCGTACGCTTCCGTCTTCTGGCCGATGCCGATTTTCAACAGGGAATGCTCGAACCCATACGCATTTTGTCCCTGGGCCGGTTGGAAAAAGTCCCACGCCTCGGTCCGAAAGCGCCAGTTGATGGAAATATTGAGCGGGCCGAGTTTATGCGAGCTGTCTTTGGCCAGCGCTGGCTGCGGCTGCTGTTGCGCGAAGAGCGGAGCGCAGGCGAGAACGAAAACGGAAGTGATCAGTAAGGTTACTTTCAGATTGCGCTGCATTGATTCACCCCTCGATCATAAATCGGTTGCCCGGCGGCAAGACCTTAGGCGGCCAATCAAGCTCCGTTCTCCGCGACCAGTGCTGGAGCGCTTCGCGTTACCACTTGCGGCGCTTCCGATTCCTGGAACCGCAGCGGCAAGGCGCACAACGCCGCAATCGATACACCAATCCCCAGCAGAAACAGCGCTCGCGAACTGGAAATGCTCTCCGCCTTGAACAGGAACCCCGCCAGCACGGCTCCCACATTGCCGCCCGCTCCAACAATGCCGGACACCGAGCCGATGGCGCGCGGCTGCACCAGCGGCACAACCGCGTACGTGACTCCGCAGGCCATGCACACGAGCACTCCGAAGAACAGATATGCGGTGGTGGCCGAGCCCAGGCTTGTCAGCCGCGAAAAAATCGTCAGCGCGATCCCTTCGGCAAACACCACCAGTCCGAGCAGCAGCGAACACCCACGCAGGCCCCAAATATTTCCGGCCCAATCGCCGGCGATTCCGCCCATGGCGCGAGCAAAAATATTCATCATTCCGGTTGCGCTGGCGAGCAGCCCCGCCATCTTCAGGCTCAGTTGAAACGAGTCCTTGAAATAAAGCGCAGCCACATTGTCGATCGTGATTTCCACTCCGAAGCAGGCCGCGTAAAGAAGAAACAGGAGCCAGACGCGGTAATCGGCAGCCGCTTCCCAAAATGCCGCGGTACCTTTTCTGGAGGCGAACGGATTTCCGTCCGGCTTATCTTGCGTGAAGCGATAGTAAAGAATGCCCGTAAGAAACATGCCGCTTCCCGGGACGATCATCGCCAGCCGCCAGCTGAGGAAACGGTCCGCACCCAGGCCCACGATGGCTCCCGCCAGCAGCGGCATGCACCACTGCGCCACGCCGCCGCCGAGATTCCCCCAGCCCGCGGAAAACGCGTTGGCCGTGCCCACCACGCGCGGCGCGAACATCACGGACGTGTGGTGCTGGGTGATGACGAAAGACGCGCCGATCAGTCCGATGGCCAGCCGGAAAAGAAGAAACGATTGATAGCTATGGGCGAGGCCGATTCCCATCACTGGAAACGCTCCAAGCAGCAGCAACGCGGAATATGTCCGGCGCGGCCCGAACCTGTCGCAGAGCCAGCCGGTGAGCAGTCGCGCCAGCACGGTGATCGCCACCGAAGCGATGACCGTGTTGCCGATCTGCGCCTTGGTCAGTTTCAGATCGTCCCGCACCAATGCCATCAAGGGCGCGATTCCAAACCAGGCGACGAAACACAGAAAAAATGCAAACCAGGAAAGATGGAACGCGCGCATCGCGGGCGAGGTGAAGTCCAGCAAATTCACCCGCGTGGCTTTTCCCTCCGAGTCGCAACCCAGCCTGGCGCAGCCGCCGGTTGTGCTCGGGAATTTCGTATTCGGCGATCGGCTCATCACGTTCCTCCCATGCTCCTGGATTCAGGCGTTGCTACGCGCGAATGTTCCGGATATCGGCATCGTCGATTCCCGCGCGCTATGGCTTGGGGACCACGGGCAGGCCGCCGTGTTCGATGCAAATTCCCGGCGCGTGTTTTTTTCCCGCCGATTCGGCCGGAAGTTCCACTAGCAGGAAACCGGCTTCCACGCGCACGCGAAACGTTTCCACGCAGGCCAGAGTGTCCGCGGGCCGCTCCACCTCGCCCGAATCGAGCCCCACCTTCCACGCATGAAGCGGGCAAACCACGGTGTTTCCGGAGACGATCCCCTCGGACAACGGCCCGTCTTTATGCGGGCACCGGTTGGAAGTGGCCACAAAGCGGTCGCCGAGATTGAAGATCGCGATTTCCAGGTCGCCGAATCGAACCGAACGTCCCTCGCGAAGCGGGATATCTTCGCTGCGCGCGGTCCGGATCCATTCGCGTGTGTCGCTCATAGGGAGATCCTTTCGATTGGTTCGATTTGAACGAATTGCGTGGGGTGCCGCGGTGTTTCGCCCTCAAGCCAGGCGTCTTGCGCGAGCGCTTTCGATTTGTGCAGCCGGTCGAGCAATCCCCGCCGGACCGCGTCGGGAGCGTACACGGTTTCCTTGCGGACTTTTTCAATGCCCAGCCGCTCCAGAAAGCCGTAGGTGCGTTCCAGGTAATTCGCGTTTTCCCGGTAATACTGGAAAAATAATTCGGCCGAATTAAGCGCTTCTTCCGTGCTGGCGACGGTGACCAGCAAGTCTGCCTTGCGCACCGATTTTCCGGCGGCCCCGCCCACCACCACCTGCCAGCTGCCTTCCTGCCCGATGATCCCGATATCCTTGACCGTGGCCTCGGCGCAGTTGCGCGGACAGCCCACCGCGCCCATCTTCACTTTGTGCGGCGTGAACAGATTTTCCAGGCGGCGCTCCAGTTCGATGCCCGCGCTGGTGGAATCCTGGACGCCGAACCGGCAGAATTCCGTGCCCACGCAAGTTTTCACCATGCGCACGCCCTTGGTGTAGGCCTGGCCGGACGGCATTCCCAGGTCCGCCCAAATTTTCGGCAAGTCGGATTTGCGCACGCCCAGCAGATCGATTCGCTGGCTCCCCGTGATCTTCACCATGGGCACTTTGTACTTGTCGGCCACGTCGGCGATGCGCCGCAGTTCGGCGGGCGAGGTGACGCCGCCGCGAATGCGCGGCACCACGGAAAAGGTTCCATCCTTCTGAATGTTGGCGTGCACGCGGTCGTTCACGAATCGTGCCGAGCGGTCCTCTTCGTGATCGCCACACCAGAGCATGTCCATCATGTAGGACAGCGCGGGCTTGCAGACTTCGCAGCCGGTTCCGTTGCCGTAGATATCCAGAACTTCCTGCACGGAGCGGAGTTTCTGGCTGCGCAGGATTTCCCGCAGGTTGTCTTCGGCGAACGGGACGCATTTGCACAGCGTTTCCCGGGTCTCTTCCTGGAATTCAGGAGCGACGGCCTTGAGAAGTTGCTGGCAGAGCTCGGTGCAGCTGCCGCATCCGGTGGAAGCGCGCGTGCATTCCTTGAGTTGCGCCAGGGTGTTGACGCCCTTTTCGTGAATCGCCTGAATGATGGCACCTTTGCTGACGCCCAGGCACCCGCACACCGTTTCGTGGTCCGGCATTTGCGCGGTGTCCAGCCCCGAGTCCGCAACGGGGGTCGGAAAAAGCAGTTGCTTGCGCATGGCGGTGAGATCGGTTCCGGCCCGCAGCCAGTCCATGTAGCGGTGGCTGTCGGAGGTGTCGCCGACCAGAATGACGCCCGCGAGTTTCCCGTCCCGGATCGTGATTTTTTTGTAGATGCCCAGCGCGGCGTCCTCATAGCGCACGGCATCGGTTCCCGGAGCCTTGTCATTAAAATCGCCCGCCGAAAATACGTCCACGCCCATGATTTTCAGTTTCGCGGCCAGCACCGTGCCCTGGTACGTGGGCCCTTTGTTTCCCGTGATCGTGGCCGCCAGCACTTTTCCCTGCTCAAACAGCGGCGCGACCAGGCCGTAGCAAATGCCCTTGTGCTCGACGCATTCGCCCACCGCAAAAATGTCCGGGTGCGAAGTTTCCATGTGATCGTTCACCACGATGCCGCGGTTGACCTGCAGTCCGGCTTTGCGCCCCAGTTCCGTGTTCGGACGAATGCCCGCCGCCACCACCACGAAATCCGCTTCTATGCTGGGACCTTCCTTGAACGCCACGCCTTCGGCCTTGCCGTTGCCCAGAATTTCCGTGGTGCTTTTATTCAGCAGAACTTTCACTCCCATGCATTCCATTTTCGCTTTCAGGTAGCCGCCGCCCGCCAGATCCAGTTGGCGCTCCATCAGCCGGTCCATCAGGTGCACGACGGTGACGTCGCATCCCTGCACCTGCAACCCGCGCGCCGCTTCCAAGCCCAGCAGTCCGCCGCCGATGACCACCGCTTTGGCGCCGGGCCGCGCGCGATCCAGCAGGGCGCGCGTATCGTCGATCCCGCGGAACACGTGAACTCCTTCTTTTTGAACCCAATCGAGCGACGGAATCAGGGGCGAGCTTCCCGTCGACAGCAGCAGCTTGTCGAACTCGGTCACGCTGCCGTCGTCGCCGGTCACGGTCTTTTGCGCCGCGTCGACGCCGCTGACGCGCACGCCGAGCCGCAGGCGAATGCCGTTTTGCTCGTACCATTCCAGGCTGTTGAGAACGATGTCGTCGGCCGATTTCTCGCCGGCCAGCACCGAGGAAAGCAGGATGCGGTTGTAGTTGACGTGAGTTTCGTCGCCGAAGATGGTGATCTCGAATTTCTTCGAGTGCTTCAAAATCTGTTCGACACAGGCGACGCCGGCCATCCCGTTTCCGACCACCACGAGCCGTTCCCGGTTTGCGTTTCCGTTCCCGTCCGATTGTCCATTCGTGCCGTTCATGGTTCACCGTCCTCCGCGAGATTGAGGGGAACTCGCCGTCTTCACCACGCGTACCGCGCACTGCTTGTAATTGGGTTCGCGCGAAATCGGATCGAACGCGCTTTGCGTCACCCGGTTGACATTGGTCTCCGCGAAATGAAACGGCATGAACACCTGCCCGGGCGCGATGATTTCGGTGATGCGCAACTCGATGCCGCTCACCGTGCCGCGCTTGGACTCGACGTTGACGCGGTCATGCGGTTTCAGGCGGAGCGAGGCGGCGTCGCGCGGATTCATTTCCAGCCAGGCGTTCGGAGACATGCGCTCGAGGATGGGCACCTGCCCGGTTTTGGTGCGCGTGTGCCAGTGCTCGACGGTGCGTCCGGTATTCAGGATCAGCGGAAATTCCGCGTTGGGCTGCTCGGGGAAGGCTTTCCACTCGACGCAAATCAGTTTCGCCTTCCCGTCTTCGGTCGGAAAAATTCCGTCCGAATACAGGCGCGTGGTTTTTACCTCGGTGCTGCCCGCCGGGAACGGCCACTGGATGCCGCCGCTCCTCTCGATCCAGTCGTAATCCATGCCGGAGTAGTCGCAGAGTCGCCCGGACGAAATGTTTTTCCATTCCTCGAACGCGTCCTTCGGCTGCGTCCAGCCGGAAAAAAGTTCTTCGCGGCAGCCCAGCTTTTCGGCCAGCGCGAGAAAAATCTCGAAATCGCTGCGCGCTTCGCCCGGAGGATCGACCGCGCGATTCACCTTGCTGACGCGCCGTTCCGAATTCGTGTACGTGCCTTCCTTCTCGCCCCAGATCGCCGCCGGAAGGACCAGGTCGGCCAGTTCGGAAGTGGGAGTGGGATGAAAACCGTCCTGCACCACGAAAAATTCCAGGTTTTCCAGGCTCTGCGTCAGAATGTCCAGATTGGGATAGGAAACGATCGGGTTCGTGGCGATGACCCAGAGCGCGCGGATTTTTTTCGCCAGGATCGCTTCGATGATGTCCGGATACGCCAATCCGCGCGATGCCGGTATGCGCTCCGCCGCGATGCCCCAGAGCGCGGCCAGTTCCTCGCGGTCCTCGGCGCTCTCAAATTTCCGGTAGCCGGGCAAGCTGGACGTGAAGCCGGCTTCCCGCGTTCCCATGGCGTTGCACTGCCCGGTAATCGAGAATGGCGAAGCGCCGGGGCGTCCGACGTGCCCGGCAATCAGCGCGAGATTATTGATCGCGTTGACCGTCTCGGTCCCCTTGGTGCTGTGATTCACGCCCATCGTCCAGCCGATGAAGGGGGCCTTGGCGGTGCCGTAAATCCAGGCCGCTTTGAAAATCTGCTCCGCTGTGAGTCCCGTGATTTGGGAAACGTATTCCGGCGTGTACGCGCGGACGGACTGCTCGAGCGCTTCAAATCCGGTGGTGTGCTGCGCGATGTATTCGCGGTCCACCAGATTGTTTTCGATCAGCAGTCGGATCATGCCGTTGAGCAGCGCGATGTCGGATCGCGGCTTCAGAGGCAGGAAGAAATCGGCCATCATGGCGGTCTTGGTCACGCGCGGGTCGGCGACGATGAGCGTCTTGTTCGGATTGGCGTCGAGCCACTGGCACAGAATCGGATGGTTGTCGGCGATGTTCGCGCCGATCAGGAAAATCACGTCGGCGACGGCCAGGTCTTCGTAAGATCCGGGCGGCCCGTCGCTGCCGAACGAGCGCTTGTAGCCGGAAACCGCGCTGGACATACACAGCGTGGTATTGCCATCGAAGTTCCTGGTTCCCATTCCCAGCTGCACCAGTTTGCCGAGCGTGTAAAACTCCTCGGTGACCAGTTGCCCCGTGCTCAGCACGCCCACCGCGCCGGGCCCGTATTTCTCCCGGACGCCCGTGAATTTCTCCGCCATCGTCGCCAGCGCTTCGCCCCATTCCACGCGCGCCAGCGCGCCGTTTTTTCGCAGCAGCGGATACCGCGCCCGGTTGGACGCTTCGAGCGAGTAGTGTTCGGAAAGCCCCTTGGGGCACAGGGTTCCAAAATTCGCGGCGTGATCGGGATTGCCGCGCACGCTCACCGCGCGGCCGTCCTTCACGCCCACAAGCATTCCGCAGCCCACCGAGCAATACCCGCAGGTGGTGCTCACCCACCGGTCGGGTATTTTTTGCGCCGACGTATATCCCATCACCTCATCGGTCGAGTACGCGTACTTGTCGTTGAGGATGTCGAGGCCCAGCGCGCGTTTCAGATTCATGCAGCCGCCTTTCCCTGATACAGGTAGGAAGCGGCCATGTTCTTGGGAACCACGCTCACGAAAAACAGGTAGCGGCCGAGAATTTCACCGGCCAGCGCCAGCCCGAGCGACGCATAGGCCCCATACACATTGGGCGCGGACAGCGGCAACACGATGCCGCCGAGGAAAAGCAACGCGCCGCGGACGAAAAACAGGCGAGCGAAGATCGTGGAGAGCAATTGCGCCGACGCGCGCAACTCGAACGAATCGGACGACGTCAGCAGCAGGAATCGCGTGGCCTGGTTGAGGATTTGTCCGCCCGCTGCTGCCACCGCCACCAGCAGCAACCCCCTCCGGTCTCCGATACCCACGCCTGCGGCCAGCAGAGAACCCAGCAATCCTCCGGTCAGAAAAAATTCGGCCACGGTATGCATGGTGTTCCATGCGGGACGCGCCTGCACAAGATAGATGCACGCGCTTGCGGTAACTCCTGCGACGCCGAACAGGGAAGTCAGCGCGCCAAGGCCCACGCTGCCGGGAATACGGAACCAGAGCCACAACGAATACACCGCGGCCACCCCGGAGAATAAAGAAAACAGCAGCACTTCCCGGCTCAGCCACGAGCGTTTCCACATCTTCAGCGCGCGATAGGCAAACGCGGGCCGCCCCAGATGCATGGTGGAAGAGCTCAGCGCCAGGCTGCCAGCAAGCAAGGACACCAGCGCGGCGGCGCCCAGATGCGTCGCTTTCCCGGCCAGCTGAAGCAGCCAGATCGCGGTGAATGTGCCGACTGAAAGTTGCGTCAGCACCGTCATGAATACCAGCGGCCAGTGCGGATGCTCGGGACGCACGCGCCCCAGATCGACCTTGCGCGTATCCGGCGGCAAGGGCGCAACGGGCAGCGTGATGCGCGTGGTGGAGATACTGTCGTCGGCGGAGGGAAGCCCCGGCGCATTGGCGCTGGCCGCATAGGTCCGCTTCCACTCCACGATATTCACGATTTCGATTTCGATGGCGCTTTCGGGACATGCACTCACGCACGCCGGTTCGCGGCCTTCGTCCAGGCGGTTGTGGCACATGTCGCATTTGCCCACCACGCCGCGCTCGGCGTTGTACTGCGGCACTCCATAGGAACAATTCCAGGTGCAGTACTGGCAGCCGATGCACGCGTCGGCGCTATGGATCACCACGCCCGTGACGGCGTTCTTGGAATAAGCGTCCACGGGGCAGCCTTTCAGGCAGGTAGGTTCCACGCAGTGATTGCATCCCATCGATAAGTGCAGGCGCTGCGTGTTCGGGTACCAGCCGCCTTCGATTTCGCCCACGCGCCGCCAGTTGATGTCCGCCGGATTTCCGTTCTGTTCGTTGCATGCCACCACGCAGCACTTGCAGCCGATGCACTTGCTCATGTCGAAATGAAATCGAAATTGTTCTCCGGGCAATAAAGCGCGCTGGGGAATCTTCGCGGTTTCGCACGTTGACGCCGCGCCGCACCGCGCCGGCTCCCGGCCGGCCATGCGGCTCTTCGGAGTCAGCAGAAAACGAGGATTCGGTTCTTTCACTCTCTCGAGCAATGGCAGTGGCATCGATTGGGCCCTTAGCTTCCTGTTCGCCTGTGCCGGCTGCAGCGCCGCGCCGGATGCAACTCGGCGGAACGAAAGTCGCCCGAAAATAGACGGGTTCCTTGCGTGCCGCGCAAATTGCCGCGCACGATGCGACTGCGGAGTCCCAAAGGAACTCCATGAGTTATCTGGCGGAAACCACTTGGTGTCCGGGCGGATCGAAGATGCTAAATGGCCCGATCTCTCACTTCCGACATGGAAGGGACGTACGGCTCCGTGGGAAAAACCTTGCTAGCCGCGCGGTCCTCGAGAGACCTGCCACGATCGAATTGTCCACGCCATACTGCGGCAGCGCGGTCAAGGAAGCAAATGCAAATTTTCGATGGAACGGATTAGAAAAAGTACAAAAGAGCGGTAATTTTGATCGATGGGTCGAGGGGAATGCAGTGTCTTACACTGAACAAGACGATGCATCGGTATCCAGCCGCGCATTCACTGCTTTGAAGGAGCGGGCGGGGTATCGGGGACGCCTGTATCGAATTCCACTTTCCACGATCCGTCACTTTGCAGGCGCCAGACGGTCAGATATTTTCCGCTTCCCACGATCGCGCTGCCTTTCTCGTCTGTCCGAGTAACCGTGTAGCTTCCCACGGTGTAACCCAGATCCCTGCTCTTTGAAATCTCCGCGCTGAGCGGTTGCCAGCGGAGGGAGATGGCCGTGTTTTCAAGCAGAGGCTTCCACACCTGCTGGACCGCCGCCTTGCCGCGCAATACGGGTTGGTCGGCTCGCAGCGTCGCCGCATTCTCCGCAAGAAAGGACGAAAATCCATCGAATTTTTTCCCGGCCGTGGCCTCGTCAAAGGCCCGATCGGCGGCAAGCAACGCATCGCGATTCGCGCCTGCTCGCGCGCCGCCCCACTGGGCCGCCATTCCCAGGATGAACATCAGCCCGCCTGCAATCCATGTGCGTTTCAAGTTCCACCTCCAGAATTTCCCAGGAAAACTTATCTGACGGCGAGGGAGACCTTACCGCAACTCGGCTGCTAATCCAATCGATGAACAATGACATGGGATCGGCCGCATTCCTGCAATCGGTATTGTGGAGGCCTATCCCGCACTGTTCAATTAGGTTTGCGATTCTTCTTGGGCGCGCCTAATAAAATTCGACGCTCCGCTGGCGTCATTCTGCGTTTAACAATGTCGTGGAAGATTCTCTCGATCGTGACTTTGGTTGTGCGTAATTTCTTTTTGATTTTCCGCATGGCAAGCCTCCTGTTTTGGGAGGTACGCGCTTCGCAACCTGTCATTGCTGGCCCGATTCGTCCATGAACCCTTTCTTGAACCGCTCGTCTATCACGCCGTGTCAAAACGCGCTCTACGTATTCTGCAAGGCTTTCGCCCATTTCCCCTGGCCGTGCACGGCTGAGTGTTCCGCGCAAATACTCTTGAAATCCTGGTAGCGCATTTTTTCGTGCGTGCCGCTCATCTCATACCCGCAAAGGACGTCAATTTCGCAGGTCATTTCGAGTTCGTTCCACAATTGCTCAAGGCGAATTGCGGCGCCCGTTTTGCCTTCCTGGCACAAGTGAGACACCCCTTCTCCAAAAACGGCCACCCGGGGGTGCACTGGTTTCCCTGTTTTCGCGGCTTCCTCAATCAGACCGCCCACAACCTTGAAAAAACGGCCCGATTCCGGCATGCCCTGGACCATGGTGATGGAAAGTGTGCCGATAGAATCCAGAGCAACGTACCTCCCCGCTTTGATTGCGGCATCGAAATCCAAGTCCTCCGTCTTCAATCTTCGGGCAAGGCTGTCCCGGTGCGGCTCGGTCGCAACAATGACGGCCGCATCGCCGTTTTTCAGTGCGGAAGAGACAAACGGAACCAGGCGATCGAGAAGCACCTTGTCATTTGTATAGAATTGAACCTCATGGCGGGAAGGGGATTTAGCCCTCTGCTCCATGATCCCGGTCAGCTCCCGCCGCAAGGCGTCTTCCACCAGCGCCGAGTGGCATTCTCCGCGTGCGACTTGGCTCACATAGGAGGAATCGACGCCGAGCCGGCGGGCCACTCGCCCATAAATACCCTTGAGCTGCGGTGACAGGTCCTTCGGCGCGCGTATGTATCTGACCTTGCTCACATTCTTTACCCATGGCGATGGTTGCGATCTGTAGAATGTCCCGCTTGCAGAGCCTTGGTAAAAAACGTCCAGAAATGCCGCTAGGATTCTTATTTTGCCAGGCGTTGGTTAAACCTTAATGAAATTGATGTTTGTATATCACCTCTAGGGTAAACAACGCAAGATTTCGCAAAACTTTAAAAGCAAATGGTTGGGCGGTTGCGGGTTCCTTGAAGAGGGATCGAGACTCCGTTTTCTAATCGGACGCGGCGCGTCCGGCATTCTTTATTGAGCCTTGCCTGACCTTTGCCGCTTCACTCAAATCCGCCGCGGCACGCATCTGCTCTTTTGTCCTGAACTGCAGCCGCACGACTTTGCTGGTCATAAACGACGCTTCCCAGACTTCGACCGGCTGTTTGCGATCGTCCACAGTGATGAATCGCGTGTTCGTTCCGTGGCTGGGAAGATTGTAGACCGTCCACTGGCGGGTCGCCGGGTCCAATTTGGCGACGCGATCGTCGTTCGGCAGGGCAACCCACAGCATTCCGTTTCTATCCGCGATCATTGCGTAGGGGGAGACGTTGGGAATCGGCACGCTGAAATATTCGACGGCGTGGGTGCGTATGTTCGCTCGCGAAATGCTTTGCCCGAACCAATTGGACCACCAGACGTAGTCGCCTTGGGCCGCCATGCGGCGCGGACCCTCCGCCGGCAGTATGCCGGTTGTAAAGCTCGATTCCGTAGTTTGATCGAACTGGCGGTCTTCTTCCGCAGTGATTTCGTCAATGCCGGGCCGCGCGGGAAGCCGAATTTCACTCACTTTCCGGCTGGCGAAGTCCGCAATTCCGACGACGTCCAAGCCCGGCTGGCAAAACCAGCCGTTTCCAGCGCTATCGCCCGCGACTCCGTACCCTCCCGTGCCCGGGGTAAGGGGTTTGAAATAAGTGAACTTTTTGCTGGAGGGGTCAAACACGATGGCGCCGTCGGAAGTCGCCCAAATCCTTCCTTTCCCATCCACCTCCACCGAAATGCCGACCGTGCCCATTTCCGCAGGCGGCGTGAAGATTTCATATTTCTCGGTTTTCGGATCCAGGCGGAGCAGGCTGCCTCGCCCGAATGTCCCGCCTAGCTCGAACACATTGGCCCAGACGATGCCGTTGCGGTCCTGGGCGATGCCGTGAGTGCCGCGCGCGAATCCATTGGGCGCTGGCAACCTGAAATTGGTGACTTTGCCGGTTTCCACATCGAGCTTCAGAAAACTGCGATTCCGGTTCTCCGTGCCGTTGGTCACCCAGGCGTTTCCGTTTTCGTCGATCGTCAGATCATGAAGACCGGCGGACCCGTTTCCGCCGGAGGGAATTCCCCCGGACCAATCGCTGCCGTCCTGATCCACGAGTTCGTTCGGATTGGCCGCGGAAGGGATGTTGAACTCCGTGACCACGACGCGGGCTGCGTCCCCCGAGGGACGCGGAAGCGGTCGGATCTTGAGCGGAGACGTTCCCGGCCCGCGCACACGGAAAAGATAGGCCGCCAGTTCTCCCTTGTAATGTTGAATTACCGGATTCGGAGGGTCCCCGGCCTTGCCGTACACGTTGATCGTTTCCATGCGCGCGAGAATCGCTTTCCATCCCGCTTCATCGAATTTATTTTGCAGCACGAAGGCCGCGGAATGGCAGGTGGTGCAGTTGTGAATGAAAATTAATTTCAGGCGCACATCTTCCTGCTTTTCTGCGGGCAGCGCGGAAAGCCATTCCGGGGAAGTCAGTTGCCTTTCAAAATCCTCGATGGCCGCAATCGTAAAATCCAGCGGCGTCCGGCCCGTGGTGGGATTTAACTCCACCTCCTCGCGCGCCGCCTGGTATCCGACTGCCTGCGCCCAAACCCGGTACTTTCCTGCCGGCGCGATAGGGAAGAAGTAGCGTCCCTGATCGTCGCTGTAGACGGATGTGGTAATCGTTCCGCTCGCCATGGCGGCTGAAACGGTGACACCCTCCATGGGCTTCCCGCCGGCGCCTCGCACTGTCCCAGCCAGCAACCCGCGCGATGCGGGTTTGTTTTGTGGCGCGCCGAGCGACGATCTGACGGCAGTCACGCTGAGCAACGCCGCCAGGCATATTAGGCAATTTACTCGTGACATTTGTCCTCGTCCTCTCACTCTTTCTTCAAGATCTCCAAGGTTTTCAGATAATTCACGATTTCGCCAATTTCCGCGGGGCTGAGCGTGTACTGGTATCCGGGCATCCTCGCGGAACCCTGCGTGATTTGCCGGCGCACCGCGTCTTCGCCCCGGTCCGCGACCACGGAAGCGTCCAGTATCGGGCCGTAAGCGGTGTAAGAGGGCAAGGCAGGCAAATGGCACACCGAGCATCTCTGCACAAAAAGTTTTTTTCCGGCGGCTTGTTCGGCAGTCAGGGACTTGATCGAAGGCAACGGCACGATGTCATGCGTCGAGCGCGCCGCGCCCGGCGCCTCCTGTTGTTTTGCAGGCTCCGCAGTTTGGGCTCCTGCCAGGATGGGGAACGACAGCCAGCAAAAAGCGAGCATGACAAATTTCACGAGTTTTCTCCCATCGACGATTGCACGGCGCGCCAATGACTGCGAGCGTACCTCCCGCGACGGACGCGCACAAGAGTCAGATTCACGGGTCGTATGGGGCGCTAACGCGCTTCTAATCGGGGAGCGTCGGCCAGCCAGGAGGCAAGAATATTCACCTGGTCCACGGCGGAATCGACGAACAAGATGCCCATGCCAACTCCTTCGTGAACGTAGATCACCTTGCCATCGGTCAGGAAAGTTTCCTCATCGCGGGAGATGATGACCTTGAGAACACTGTTCAACGGAAGGGTGCTCGGGGTATTCACGTAGCAACCTTTGCTGCTGACTTCCGTCATTCGGGCAACGATGCATACGGTTCCCGCGGTATCGGCCAGTTCCGCGATGGCGAGCATGGAATAGCGCGGCACCATCCGCTGTTTGCCGTCCGGCCAATCCGAGCCGGATACTGGATCAGAAAGATTTCCCAAGGTTGTGGTCCCTTCGTGACGCGAATTGGAAAAATAGCATGCCATGGCCTTGCCAGGAGGAGTGAATTCATGCAATCCATCCACTTAGACAACTCCCGACGGACCTGTGCTTCCGAGGGTGGCATTTGTCCGGGACCTCGGGGAAATCCTCACGGTCGTATATCGCCCATCCTTACGATAGAATGCACGCCGGCAAGGGGCCGGGACGCGCCCTTGCGAGCGAAAAAACGGGAGGGACGAAATGTCACGTAACCGGTTAGCTGGAATGGCCGCGGCGGTTTTTATGATGGTCGCGGCGACGGCCTGGACGGCGATTCCGCAAGGCAAGGGACTCCTTACGGAAAAAGCGATTTCCACCGATATGGCCATCACCATGGCGCAGGCGGCGCTTGCCAAATGCCGCGCCGATAATTATCACGTCAGCGTCCACGTGATGGACGTCGACGGCATGGACAAGGTCGCCATTCGTGACGATGGCAGCGGCGAGGTGAACTTCACCGTGAGCAAGCAGAAGGCGTTCACCGCACTTACCTACAAGCGGCCTTCCTCGGTTACGGAAAAGGCCTTGGCGAATATGTCGCCCGCGCGAATTATTCCCGGCATCTTTGCCGTGGGCGGAGGACTTCCAATTAAAGTTGGCGACGAAGTGATCGGCGCGATTGGCGTGGGCGGGGCTCCCGGCAGCGACAAGGACGAGGCTTGCGCGCAAGCGGGGCTGGACAAGGTCGCCGACCTGCTCAAGTAACACAACGCGCGGATTCCTTTCCGCGGCAAGTCTAGTTCTTGACTTCGGCCAGCGCATAGGCTCCCGCGCGATGAACAATTTCACTTCCGATTTGGCTGAGAGGCAGGATTTTCTGGGCGAGGCCGGCGCGGGCGACAAACCCGGGCATGCCCCACACGACGCTGCTGGCCTCGTCCTGCACGATGACCGCCGATCCGGCCGCGCACAGCGCCTCGCATCCTTTCAGCCCGTCCTGGCCCATGCCGGTCAGGATCACTCCCAACGCGCCCGCGCCATAAACCTGCGCTACCGAGCGGAACAGTACATCGACCGACGGACGGCAGAAATTTTCGCGCGGCGCCTGGTTGGTGCGCAGGCGCACGCGTCCTCCCTCTTCCTGCACCACCATGTGAAAATCCCCGGGCGCGATCCAGA
Source organism: Terriglobia bacterium (assembly GCA_963779275.1). Classification (GTDB taxonomy): domain Bacteria; phylum Acidobacteriota; class Terriglobia; order Acidiferrales; family UBA7541; genus Palsa-360. The sequence continues at coordinate 112,076 of CAVZXL010000004.1, read as the reverse complement.
TGCACCCCGGCTCCAGCAACTCTCCCGGCCGGCATTCCCGCACGGGCAACGAGCACTTCGAGGACAAGCGCGCAGCCAGCAACGTGGTGAAGATTGGCGGCATGTGCTGTGCGATGACCACGGGCAAGGGAAATCGCGCCGGAATTTCAGGCAGCAGTTTGGCCAGCGCGTCAGGGCCGCCGGTGGAGACTCCGATCGCGACAATCTCGATCCGCGCGGAGCGCGGGGAAGCCGTACGCAACTGAACGGCCGGGCGCGGAATCGCGATGCCCAGCTTTGCGGCTGGATGCTGTGCGCCTGAGGGCGCGGGAGTGAACTTGCATAGCGCCTTGATCTTGGGGATCAGCTCCCGGTGGATGCTCTCGGATGTAGCGGCCATGTTCTGATCACCGGACTGCGCGAGGGTGAAAAACTTTCTGAAGAGCTTTCTGTATCCGGCCGAGGAAATCCATTCCACTGCATCGCCGAAAATCTGGCGAATCCGCGGCACACCCCAGCGGTGGATCGATCTGCGGCAGCAACTGCACCAACTCCACGCATCGATGTCCACCATGGCCACCGGCGCCATGCGTGAAAAGATGAAGGAAATTGTGCCCGAATATTCCGCGTAGCGGCGACGACCAGCGCGTGACCACGTCCCCCCGGCGGAATCCGGACGCGGCCACGGCACCGTCCCTCGTTCTTCCCGCCAGGCTGGCCCTCAGGGAATATTCCCGCCACACTTTTCCGTAGTTGATTTCGTGGTGCATCCGCTTCGTCGGGATTTTATCTGCTCCTTGCTGGAATGTGTTCGGATCGAGACATGGGAATCTGATCCATTCCATTAAAAGGATGAATTGGACAGAACCCCATTCTGGCCCTATTCTCACACATGAGCAGATAGTAATCCTGACCACCCCGGGGCCGAATGAACACCCTCATTCGGCCCTCCTCCCTCCCAAGAAAAAACCTCCTGATAAGCGCTTTCCTTCCGCCCTGCCACACTACTTCCGCCTTGCCATGCACAGCGGACTGCACCGGTGCGGACACGCCTAATCCGAGCGATATACACGACAGAAGAGGTTTTCTCCCGGCGAATTCTTAATCGAATGACAACATTTAAAAATATTCACAATATTGCCCGCGGCGAATCTGCGATAATTGGATGTCGATTTCCGCTCGTGGGCTCTCAAATCTCGGCCGCCTCACGGAAGAAGGAACGCATGATTCGAAGGAAAGATTCCGGCCTCGGTGTCTCGAAGTGTCCCGGCTGCGGCGCGGGCCATACCCAGGCTGAACTCGAAGAAAATCTCTACATTTGTCCGGAAAGCAAGCGCTACCTGACGATGCCCTCCAGCGCGCGGATCGCGCTGCTGGCCGACGATGCGACGTTTCGCGAACTGGATCGCGAACTGGTTTCGGTCGATCCGCTCGGATTTGCTGACCTGAAATCCTACCGCGTCCGCTTACAGGAGGCGCGCCGCGAAACCGGCGTGCGCGAGGCGGTGACCACGGGCTTTTGCCGCATCGGCGGAAATCGCGCCGTCCTCGTGGTCTTCGATTTTGCTTTTCTGGGCGGCACAATGGGTTCCGTGGTGGGCGAAAAAATCGCCCACGCCTTCGAGGAAGCCACGCAGCAGCGCATTCCCCTGGTGAGCGTGGCGGCCAGCGGTGGTGCCCGCGTGCAGGAAGGCATGTTTTCGCTGATGCAAATGGCCAAGGTTGCGGCGGCCGCCTCCGTGCACGACAGGCAGGGCCTCCCGTTTATTTCCATACTGACCGACCCGACGTTCGGCGGCGTCACGGCCAGCTTTGCTTCGCTCGGCGACATCATGATCGCCGAGCCGGGCGCGCAAATCGGGTTCGTCGGGCCGCGCGTGATCGAGCAGACCACCGGAATCGCGCCACCGAAAGATTCGCACAAGGCGGAAACCCTGCTGCAGGCCGGCCTCATCGATCTGGTCATCAGCCGGAAAGACTTGAAACCTGTCGCTTCGTACCTGATCGCCCATCTGGGCCGAAACAAAAACGTGGGAGTGGAAAGCGATACTCTGCCTCCGTCCCCAAAGCACAAACGCCTGCCTGCTTGGCAGAAAGTCGGATTAGCAAGGCACTCCGGGCGCCCCACGACACGCTTTTACATCTCGCATATCGCCTCGAGGTTTCTCGAACTCCACGGTGACCGCTGGAGCGGCGACGATCCGGCGATTATCGGTGGGCTCGCCGAAATTAACGGCGACACCGTTTTTATCATGGGCCAGGAGCGCGGCGGAACTCCGGAAGAGAAGGAGGCTTCGCACGACGGGAAAGCTTTTTCCGAGGGCTACCGGAAGTCGCTGCGGCTGATGCGCCTGGCGTCGAAGTTCCATATTCCGGTGATCACGCTGGTGGATTGCCCGAACGCGCAAGCCAGTTTTGAGGCCGAGCATCGCGGCATCGCGCACGCCTTGGCGCGCAACATGGCCACCATGGCCAATCTTCCCACTCCCATTGTTTCCGCGATCATCGGCGAAGGCGGCAGCGGAGGTGCGCTCGCTCTGGGCGTCGCGGACCGCGTGCTCATGTCCGAAAACGCGATTTATTCCGTGATTTCTCCCGAAGGCGCCGCGGCAATTTTGTATCGCGACGCGGGAAAAGCCGAGGTCGTCTCCGGCGGCTTGAAACTTACGGCCCAGGATCTGCATTCCCTCGGCATCATCGATACGGTTGTTCCGGAACCGGATGGCGGAGCGCATCTGGATGCCGGCGCGGCCGCGGAGACGCTGAAAAGTTATTTGCTCGCCGCGCTTCACGAACTGCGCGATCTTCCGCCCCGCCAGCTCCTGGACGCGCGCTACAAAAAGTTCCGCCACATCGGAGAAGGAGGCACGGTTTGGAGAGAACGCGTGAAGAGCGGCTTCAGCGACGTTTTCGGACTCCTGGCCTATGCCGTTTCCAAAATGGAGAAATCCAATAGAAAACCGAAGACGGCGGACGGCGCACCGCGCCCACGGCCGGAAAAGAGCCGAACTCCGGTAACAACTGGACCAAGAAGAGCGGAGCGCGAATAGCAATCTAGCCCTCGTCCTCCTTGGCGGACGCGCGCTACATGGGCCTTGCATATTTCCGCTTCCTGCCTCATAAGGACACAACAAATGAAAGCCCTGGTCAAAAGCCGCGCCGAACGCGGATTGTGGCTCGAAGACGTTCCCGAGCCCCAGCACGGAATCAACGACGTCAAGATTCGCGTTCTTTCCACGGGCATTTGCGGCACCGACCTGCATATTTACGATTGGAATGAATGGGCGCAGTCCACCATTCCCGTGCCCCTCGTGATTGGCCACGAATTCTGCGGAGAGGTGGTCGAAGTCGGCTCCAACGTCGCGGACCTTCATCCCGGCGATCTGGTCAGCGGAGAAGGCCACGTGGTGTGCGGGCGCTGCCGCAATTGCCTGGCCGGGCGGCGCCATCTCTGCGCGTATACGCAAGGCGTGGGCGTAAATCGCCCCGGCGCGTTCGCTGAATATGTCGTGATTCCAATGATGAACGTGTGGAAGCACACGCACCCCATTTCCCACGAAATCGCCGCGATTTTCGATCCCTTTGGAAACGCCGTACACACGGCGCTGTCCTTTCCCGTTCTCGGTGAGGACGTTCTGGTGACCGGCGCAGGTCCCATCGGAATCATGGCGGCGGCCGTGGCGCGGTTTGCGGGCGCCAGACACGTGGCCATCACGGACGTAAATCCTCGCCGCCTGGAACTCGCGCGCAAAGCGGGCATCCCGGTGACGGTCGATTCGCGCACCATGCGCCTGAAAGACGTCCAGAAGCAGCTCGGCATGCACGAAGGCTTCGACGTGGGCCTGGAAATGTCCGGAGCTCCCGCGGCATTTCGCGAGATGCTGGAAAATATGTGCCACGGCGGCAAGATCGCCATGCTGGGAATTCCCGCCGACGAAATCGCCATCAATTGGAGCAACGTCATCTTCAACATGCTCACCATCAAGGGCATCTACGGCCGCGAAATGTTCGAGACCTGGTACAAGATGACAGTCATGCTCGAATCGGGCCTGGATATTTCCCCGGTCATCACCAATCGCTTCTCCTGGCGCGACTTTGAAAAAGGTTTTGAGGTCATGCGCACGGGCGAGGCCGGAAAGGTGATTCTGGATTGGAGCGATGTGGGTTAAATTCCCCCCACGGATCGTGCCTTCGTGAGAACAGATCGGCAACACTCCCGCCTTCGTGACCCGTCTGATGGATATAATCTGAAATCATGATCCCCGCTTCCTACAAACCGGGAAAGAAATTCATGGAGCTGGCTATCGCCGAGGCTAAACTCGCCGGCGACCGTGGCGACTATCCGATCGGCGCGGTCATTACACGCCTGCTGGGCAAGCGCGAAGTGGTCGTCGCCAGCGCCGGCAACCGGGTAAAAACCTCGGGATCCAGCATCAAGCACGTCGAGCTCGAAACCCTCAAATATGTGTCCAGCGGCTACGGCCGTTATCTGCCCGATTTCGTCCTTTACTCCACGCATGAGCCCTGCGCCATGTGCGCCGGCGCCTGCGTGTGGTCCAGAATCGGCGCCGTCGTCTACGGTGTCTCTCAGGAAGACATCAACGCCTACGGTCGAAAGCGCGGCACCGAAGACTACAAGTGGCGAGCCTGCCTGATCTCCTGTCGGTTTGTGTTCGAGAAGGGCAATCACCCCATTCCCGTCATCGGCGGTTTCCTCCGAAACAATTGCCAAAAGTTGTTCAGCTACAGGCCGGCCTGAACGTGTGCGGCATGGGAAAGTGTGTCAAACTTTCACCCATGGGCGCCCGCTTCCTGATCGGACACTCGCCGCGCAATCGTCGTGACGCTGAGAGCTGCATGGACTGATGCGCGAATTTCTCGAACTGCTTCGCCACAACCGCAATTATCGCTTCACCTGGATGGGCCAGGTGGTGAGCGAAATCGGCGACAACTTCAACAACATCGCGGTGTTTGCGTTGGCAATGTCGCTCACGCATTCCGGGCTGGTCATCATGGGCGTCATGCTGTCGCGCGCGATTCCCGCGATCACCGTTGGCCCGTTGGCGGGTGTGCTGCTCGACCGGTTTGACCGCAAGCGGATCATGATCGCCAGCGATCTGATGCGCGCTGTTGTGGCGCTGGGATTCATCCTGGCGCTGCGGCAACATCAGGTGTGGCTGCTCTACGTGTTCAGCGCGCTGCTGATGGTCGCCTCGCCGTTTTTCACCGCAGGGCGATCCGCAATTCTTCCGACCATCGCGAATAAGGAGGAGATCCATACCGCGAATTCGCTGACGCAGACGACCCAATGGACCAATCTCACGATCGGGACATTCCTGGGCGCAACCGTCGTTGGCATCGGCTATGAATGGGCGTTCGCATTCAACGCGCTTTCGTTCGTTTTCTCGGCTTGGGCGATCTGGAATCTGAGGCCTCCGCCGGGCAAACAGTTCCGCGCCGAACGCCGGGACCTGACCGAGACGGAGGTGATCCGCCCGTGGCACGAATATCGCGAAGGACTGCGGTACATGCGTTCCGTTCCGCTTGTTCTTGCGATTGCTCTGCTTGCGGTCGGATGGGCCACGGGAGGCGGCGCGGCGCAGATCCTGTTCACGCTGTTTGGCGAAGTTGTATTCAACGGCGGAGCCGCCGGCATCGGCACGATTTGGGGATGCGCCGGGCTGGGCCTTCTGGTTGGCGGTGCGTTTGCGAATTGGCTGGGCAGACGGTTGTCCCTTAAGGATTACAAGCTGACGGTCTTTTTGGATTATGTCGTGCACGGAGGGGCGTACGTTCTGTTCAGCCGGATGCAACGGTTCGAGCTGGCGCTGTTATTTATTTTCGTGTCGCGCGCCGCAATGGCCGTGAATTCCGTTCTGAACTACTCGTACATTCTCAAGGCCGTCTCGGACCAGTATCGAGGCCGCGTCTTTTCCACAATCGAAACGCTTACGTGGACGATGATGATGCTTTCCATGATGGGAGCGGGAATTGCCTCGACGCACTACAGCCCTCGAACCATCGGCACCGTTGCCGGCCTGCTGAGTTCGTCCACTGCAATCTTCTGGGGATGGGCCAACTGGACGGGGCGACTGCCGTTACCAGAAGAGTGCGGCGTGGATGTGAGCGAAGTGGAAATTCACGGCGACCCGGTAGTCTGACCAAAATAAAAAGCGATTCCCCCAATTCAGGGTCCGCTCCTTCAGCAACCGACCCTTTATTTCAATTCTCCTGTATAATAATTACCTATACTATTGCTTGCGGGGCCTGGGGATGGGTCTGCTTCGCAATATCTATAATTGTTTCTGGGCGGAAAATTCTATGATCAAAACTGGCGCGCAAATTCTGTGGGAATGTCTGGAGCAGCAAGGGGTTACCACCGTATTCGGATATCCCGGCGGGGCCATTCTGCCTGCGTATGACGCGCTGAAGTACAGCAATATTCACCACGTCCTGGTGCGCCACGAGCAGGGCGCCACGCACATGGCCGATGGCTATGCGCGGGCTTCCGGGCGCGTGGGCGTGGCCGTGGCCACTTCCGGACCGGGCGCGACGAACATGGTCACCGGCATCGCCACCGCCATGCTCGATTCTTCTCCCATCGTGTGTATCACCGGCCAGGTGGGCAGCAAGCTGATCGGTTCGGACGCTTTCCAGGAGACCGACATAACGGGCGTCACGCTGCCGATCACCAAGCACAATTACCTGGTCACGCATGCCAGCGAAGTGGCGCGAACTATTTCCGAAGCATTTTATGTGGCCAGCTCCGGCCGCCCCGGTCCCGTGCTCGTGGACATCACCAAGGACGCGCAGCAATCTACCTGCGAGTTTGACGGCAAGCCCGTCGCGCCACAGCTTCCCGGCTACCGGCCCGACCTGTCTCCCACGCCCAATGAATACAAACAGGCGTTGGAACTGATTCACAGCGCCAAGCGACCCGTGATTCTGGCCGGACACGGCATCATTCTTTCCGGCGCGATGGACGAAGTGCGCCAATTTGCCGAGCGCAATAACGTTCCAGTCGGCCTCACGCTGCTCGGACTGGGCGCTTTCCCGGCGTCTCATCCGCTGAACATGGGCATGATGGGCATGCACGGCGAAGCCTGGCTGAATACGACCATTCAGGAAGCCGATTTGCTGATCGCCTTCGGCATGCGCTTTGACGACCGCGTGACCGGCAGCCTGAAAACTTACGCGCCCAACGCGAAAAAGATCCACATCGAGATCGACCGCGCCGAAGTCAATAAGAACGTGAAGGTGGACGTCGCTCTGGTCGGCGATTTGAAGGCGATTCTGCGCGAATTGCTGCCCAAGCTGAAATCGCAGGAGCGCCGCGAGTGGCTGGCCTACATCGACCGGCTGAAAGGCGACGCCGCGGTGCGCGACATTCAAAATCTGCCTGACAACGGGCATCTCTACGCCGCGCACGTGATCAACGATATCTGGCGGGAGACGCTGGGCAGCGACACGGTCATCGTGACCGACGTGGGACAGCACCAGATGTGGGAAGCGCAGTATTTCAAGCACGAGCAGCCGCGCACGCTGATCACTTCCGGCGGCCTGGGCACGATGGGTTTTGCTTTGCCTGCGGCAATTGGCGTGAAAGCCGCGCGTCCCGAGGCCGAAGTCTGGGCCATCGTGGGCGACGGGGGTTTCCAGATGACCATGGCCGAAATGGCGACCATGGTGCAAGAAAATTTGAAGGTCAACATCGCCATTATCAACAACGGATATCTGGGCATGGTGCGCCAGTGGCAGGAATTTTTCTACGACCGCAACTACGAAGCCACGCCGCTGCTCAGCCCCAATTTCGTGAAGCTCGCCGACGCCTACGGAATCCGCGCCGTGGCCATCACGCAGCGCTCGGAAGTCGTGCCCACCGTCGAAATGACGCGCAAGCACAAGGGACCCGTACTCATCGATTTCCAGGTGGAGCAGGAAGATTCGGTCTACCCGATGGTGGCCGCCGGCGCGGCGCTGCACGAAATGATTCGCCGGCCCAATCCGCTGGAAGAAACAGCGGCGGACGCTTAGGAACAAAATGCTGAATACATTCGTGGTGTATGTCGAAAATAAACCTGGCGTTCTAACCCGCGTGGCGTCGCTGTTCCGGAGGCGCGCGTTCAACATCGACTCGCTGACCGTGGGGCGCACGGAAAAGCCCGAAGTTTCCCGCATGACAATCGTGGTCGATGCCGACCGCGATGAAGCTCTGCGTGTAGAAGCCAATCTCTACAAGCTTGTCAATGTTACCTACGTCGAGAACATCACCGGAAAATCGTCGATTTCACGCGACCTGGCGATGATCAAAGTCTCGGCCACGCACGGTACCAGGTCCGATGTCCTGGAGCTGGCTAACGTGTTTCGCGCGCGCGTGGTGGACGTTGCTCCGGAAACGCTGACCCTGGAAATTACCGGCCCGGAAGCGAAAATAGACACCATGCTGGAAGTGTTGCGCCCTTACGGAATCCTCGAAATGGTGCGCACCGGCGTTGTGGCCATGCGCCGCGGCGGCCTGAAGACGGACGAAGCTGCTACTACGGCCTCTCCGGAAAACGGTCCGGGCACCGCTGCCGCCGACGATAACGTTTCTTACTCTGTTTAGGTGCAAAGGTTATTTATTGCCTGAATGTCCCACACTCTTCACATTCACTGCGTTCGCAACTTGATCTGGTAGCGTAGGCTTCAACCTGCGCGCTTTAATTTTGCACGTGCGAAAACTAATGCTCGCATGCTGAAGCCTCCGCAACCTAGAGGCACTCCACAAACCTCACCGTAAATCTATCCGCGTCATCTCGCTTACCACAAATGGTAATACCCGTCGCGCCGTGTAATCTCCACGCGAATCCCGAACAGGCGCGAGATTTGCTCCGGCTCGAGCAGTTCCTCCTTGCGCCCGTCCGCCTGAATTTTTCCGTTTCGCATCAGGACCACGCGGTCGATTTCCGGGATCACGTCGGAAAGGTGGTGGGTCACCAGCACGATGCCGATCCCGGATTGCGCCAGTTCGCGCATGGCCCCGCGCAAGCCGTGTTGTGCGAACACGTCCAGGCTGTTGCTGGGCTCGTCGAATAACAGCGTTTGCGGATCGTGGACCAGCGCCCGCGCGATCAGGATGCGCTTGGCTTCGCCCGATGACATTTCCACGACGGGCCGCTCGGCCAGATGGGCAATGCCCAGCCGCTCAAGCGCGGCGTCGGCGCGCTTGCGGTGTTCGGGTTCGACGGTCTGATGGTCAAAAATTTTCGTGCTGCTGAAAAAACCGGAGAGCACTACCTCGCGGCCGCTGGTTTCGCCCGTGCAATCCAGCATCAGGTCGTTGGATACGATGCCGAGGATCGAACGCAGCTCGAAGATATTCCATCGTTCCTGCCCCAGAATTCTTATGGAGGAGCCTTCGCGGATGACGGGATAACAGTCGCGCGTGATCGTCTTGATCAGCGTCGATTTGCCGCAGCCGTTCGGTCCCAGGATGGCGACATGCTCACCGGCCGTGATGCGCAGGCTGAAATCGTCGAGCGCGACATTGTCTCCGCGAATCACACGTACACTTTTCAAATCCACCAGAGCGGGTCCCATGGGATCGGCTTTTCTCCTCGCCAAACATCATAATATGCCGCAGCTGCTTTCCCACCGACGAATCGCGCATCTCCCTCAACCTGAACAGGGCCCTCTTGACTTTTCCGCTTACCTGCCTCGCACATGGAACGAGTCACACCGGCAAATCCGGTGTTAAATACTCTGCAGAGGAAATCGCATGGGCCTGAAGATGTCGCTCTGGATCGCCGCGCTGGCCTTCCCCATAACTCTTCTTGGCGGGGCAACGAGCCAATGCGCAGGATTCGCAGAGCGGCGCAGCGCAAACCCTTTTGCAGTCCGCAAACCGCGACCGCGCGGCCCGCGGACTTGCCCCACTCAAGTGGAGCGCGCAGCTGGCCGCCGCCGCGCATCAACACGCCGTGCGAATGGCGCAGCAGAACACGCTCGCGCACCAGTTGCCGGGCGAAGCCGGCCTGGCCGAGCGCGCTTCGCAGTCCGGCAGCGCACTTCAGCAGCGTCGCGGAAAATATTGCCGAGGGTCCCAGCGCCGAAAGCATTCACCGCCAGTGGATGAATTCGCCGCCGCATCGCGCCAACCTGCTCGACCCGCAATTGGATTCTGCAGGCATCGCGGTGGAAAATCGCCACGGGACGCTATTTGCCGTCGAGGATTTTTCGCTGGCCGTCGTTGCGCTCACTCTGGCGGAGCAGGAAACAATCGTGGGCGATGAACTCCGCAAGCGCGGCCTTCGCCTGCTGGCCGGCGGCGACGACGCCCGCCGATCCTGCCTCCTCGATAACGGTTACGCAGGCAAGCACACGCCGTCTTTTGTATTGCATTACACCACGCCCGATCTGCAATCTCTCCCCGGCATGCTCGAACAGAGAATTCAAACCCGCAAATACCACACTGCCGCCGTGGGCGCCTGCGCCAGCCCCGCAAGTACGGAATTTTCCGCCTATCGAGTCGCGGTTCTGCTCTTTGAATGAAAATAATTAGAGGGGGAATTCATGCGCGGACAGCCGGTTCGCAGCCGTCCCACAACAACTTAGTCCGGCTTCTTGTCGGTATCCTCGCCCGAAGCAAACGTCTGCGACCACGCGCATACCGAGCTCACCTCGGCCGGAGAAAGGTCGGTCCCTTTGTGCATGAACCGGTAGTCGGCCGGGGGCATTTGGCCATTTCGCACCAGCTTGCAGATCAACCCCAGATGTTCCTTTCCTTCCTGCGGATTGATCTGGGCTTCCCAGTCCTGAAAGTTGACGTGACGCCTTGCCGCATTTACATCGTGAGCCACATACCAGGATACGGGGGCCACGTACGCATACCAGGGCCATACCGTCGCACTGGAATGGCAGTCATAACAGGTGCGCTGCAGAACCTGCCCGACATCCCGCGGAATTTGCACGTGCGCCTCGAGAGTCCGCGAAGCGGTCACCGGAGGATTTGTGCGGCTCGGCTGTATGAGTTGGATGACCGCCAGTACCGCGATCAATCCAATCAAATACCATTTTGCGCGTGCACGATTCATAGTTGCGATCCTCCCTGGACTTTTCGCCGTCGCCAATCCGAACCCAACTAGCAATGCATGTTTGCCTTGCCGGCCGCGGGACTACAACTCCCCAGCGCGCGTTCATCCGTGAATTGGGTGAATGTAAAATTAAATAATTCCGGTCTGGCGTCCGCGGACATTCCCGGCAGGCGCAAAAATACCGTGAGGGCAACGGGAAATTTCAGGCTCTTGCCCAAATTCACCTCCAGCGTTTCCACCTTCGTTCCGGGAACAAGGTTGATCTTCGGCGCTTTTTCGGAATCTCCGATTTGCACCGTTCCGCTGGCTTTCCTGGTTTCTTCCGCTATCAGCGGTTTTGTATGGGCGTCGTACAGGTACACTCGAAATATGCCGGATGGCAGCAAGACACCTTCCAGATGGTGCTTGTAATCCATGGACATAAAGAAGATCCCGCCGTGCTTTGGATTGTGATCGAAGTGCGCAGGGCGATTGGATTTTGCGGCCGGGGCCTGCGGGTTCGCCTGGGCTGCAGGCATTGGAGCCCCCGCTCCGGCAGCCCCACCAGCCGAACGCAGCTCAGTGTTCCAGGACAATAGGGCGATTGCCGAGAACAGGACGAAAACGATACGTGTGATGCGACTTGAACGGCTCAACATTGGAATTTCCACCTTTACATCATCCTAACGGCAATCATCGGAGGTTTCAAATTCAGAATCGAGGGGATTGTTCGGAAGTCGGCACGAACCCGAATCGCACTAGTTTCATACCCGAATCAGTTTCATACCATAGATGGGCTTTCTTTGACAGCATGGCAGCGACCTTCCGGATGCCGGTCGCACCCAGGGGCGGCCACGGTCCGGCGCGCCCTCCTCGATCATTCCCATGCGCGCCCTGCCGGCCTCGCAGCTGTTTGCAAAGTGTGCATGAATGGCGCGCGATCGCAGGGTCACATTGCTACTGTTCGGAAGCGAAATCTCTTTTCCAATTCAGTCATTCGTTTTCTAAATAGTGATCATTCAAGGTGTCGCGCCCACATTCCTGATTGCTGGAAGAGAAAGTATGAATTGGACCGCCGTGATTAACAAACCATAAACTCTTCGCGCTGGTCGGGGTCTGACACTAAGCGATCTACCAGCGGAAAAGGAGTCGCTTAATAAAATGAAGAAGACTTATGGGGTGTATTTAGGAATGTTAGCAATGGGGCTGGCGGTGATAGGGGCGCCGGTCAGCAGGGCACAAAGCCGGATGGCGGCTGGTGAATCGAGTGGTGGAAGCGAAGCAAGCGCAACAACCGCCGTAAGTGCAACAGCGTCTCCGGCGGCGTCGAGTCCCGAGGATTTGCAGAAGCGCATCGACGCGCTGAAAGCCGAGCTGGCCGATCTGAATGCGGAATTGGCAACGGAGGCTCCCGCGACTCCAGCGGCTGCGGATGGGGAGCAAGGCCCGGCGCCGGCAAGCACGCCTCCGGCGGCAGCCGCTCCGGCTGCGGCAGCTCCGGCTCCTCTGCCCACTCCTTCCATGTCGGGACCGCTCGCGACGGCAGTGCCTCACGAAATCCCAGCGGGTCCGTTCGGAAAGATCGAAGTGACAGGCATTCTGAGCGGCATCGGTTTGTTCGGGAATAATCCCGTTTTCCACGGTGACGAGGGGCACGTGGACCTGAGCAATGCCCAGATTTTCATCCAGAAGACCAGCGGCTGGTTCCAGTTCTACCTGCAGGGCGGCGCCTACAATCTTCCGGTGGTCGGTGTGCCGTTCCTGAAGACAGTCGACACCACGAAATTGCTCTATGGCCCGTTCCCGGTGGGCTATGCGAAGCTGGTGAAGGGCAATTTCAACGTGGAAATAGGGTCGCTGCCAACCCTGATCGGCGACGAATACACCTTCACTTTTGAAAACATGAACATCGAGCGCGGACTTCTCTGGAATCAGGAGCCCGCTATCAGCCGCGGCATCCAGATCAACGACACCTATAAGAAGCTCACCCTGTCGTTCAGCTGGAATGACGGCTTTTATTCGGATCGCTACACATCGTTGACGGGTTTGCTGGCCTACGCCATCAACGGCTCCAACACGTTGACCTTTGCGGCCGGCGGTAACGCTGGGACGTACGTCAGGACCGGTCCCGCCTCCTTCCCGACGCCCACTTTTCAAAACAACGAGCAGGTCTACAACCTGATTTATACGTATACGAAGGGAAGCGTGACCATCAGCCCTTATTACCAGTATACGGTCGTTAAATCGAATAACGCCTTGTACGGCACCGGAGCGCACACCAACGGCGGCGCGTTGCTGGCAAACTACAATTTCAAACACGGCTTTTCACTCGCCGGCCGCCCGGAATACATCAAATCGAGCGGAAGCATACCAACCGGAGAAGCAAACTTGCTGGGGTACGGTTCCGGAAGCGGAGCGTTCTCTTTCACCGTGACGCCTACTTGGGTCAAAGATGCCTTCTTCCTTCGAGGTGACTTCTCGTATGTTCACCTTACCGATACGACGCCGGGTTTCGGATTCGGGATCAACGGCGCCAACGCCAACCAGGCTCGCGGCGCAATTGAAGCCGGGTTCATGTTCTAGGAATTGGCCACAGACTTAGAGAAATAAATCTGGAGTGACGTGTCGGTTCGACGGGTGCAAAACGACACGTCTCCTCCAGAGGCTCTTTCGAGATTGCCGCGTGGTGAGGCATGAAACTCGGCGCTCCACCGCGCGGCAATTTAGTTGCCCTTCTCGATTAGCACTCGTTCACGTACACGGTTCCCCTAGCACAAAGGAAAATCTGCTTCTCGCGCGGGACTTCCGTGGCACAGGCTGTGAGGTGTGTTCCACTTGGGCGCGGAAACCCGCGTCTCAGACTGGAATTGCCGGGTAGAATGGCCCTATAGTGTAGGGCGCTGCCAAGACGCGGCGAGGAATTGAATCCGGGGTGTACTGCCTGAGGGAACGCACATGATGACGAAGCTTGAAGCGATTGTTCAGCCGTCCAGGTTTGAAGCTGTGAAAGAGGTGCTCACCGAATTGGGCATCGGGGGCATGACCATTACCGACGTGCGCGGACACGGACGGCAGAAGGGTCATACGGAAGTTTATCGCGGTCGCGAGTATACGGTGGATCTGCTCCCGAAGATAAAGATTGAAGTTGTTATTCCCGACAACCTGGTGGATGCCGCCGTGGATGCCATTCTGCAAAGCGCGTCCACGGGAAAGATCGGCGATGGGAAAATATTCCTTTCCAAAGTGGATCAGGCCATTCGCATTCGCAATCAGGAGAGGGGCGTTTCCGCTCTGTAATTCCCGGGGAATCCCGCTTTGCGGCTGGCGATGAGGGCGCGCATTTGTTGGGGAGTGCGGTAACTTTGGTGTGGAAAATGGCGGGGAATCGGGTCAGGACCAAATGAAACTAGAGAGCCGCACTTCGACGCTGCAGGACTTTTACGCGGAGGAGTCCGCCAGGATTCAAAAGCATTTCGAGGAATCCGGAGACGGAAAAACGGCCATCCGCCAGCGCACTTCCCTGATCGATGCCGTGGTCATCGAATTATGGAACGAAGTCACCGGCTCGGCGCAGCCTGTCGAGGGGTTTTGTATCGCGGCCATGGGCGGATACGGGCGGCGCGCGCTATTTCCGTATTCCGACATCGATCTCCTCTTTTTATGCGAAAGGGAAGGCCGCGAAGAATTTTTCAGCCGTAAAATCATCGCCCCGTTGAGCCAGTCCCTTTGGGATTTGCATCTCCGCGTGAGCCCCACCACCCGCACGCTCGCCGAATGCGGCAAACTGCATCGCGGCAACATCGAATTCAATATTTCACTCCTGGACTGCCGCTTTGTCTGCGGCGATCAGCAGATTTACGACCGCCTGCAAAACAGGGTCCTGCCGGGAATGGTGTTGCGAGAATCTCAGAGCCTCATGCAGGAACTCACCGGGCTGGCCCGCTCCCGGCACGAAAAATACGGCCGGACGATTTTTCATCTTGAACCCAACATCAAGGATGGCCCGGGCGGCCTGCGGGATTATCAGGTCGCCTGCTGGCTTGCGCAAATCGCGGAAATGAAACATTCCCATGAGTGGAAAGAAGCGACGGATTTGTTGCCGGCACCGCTGCGCTCGGACGCCGTAAGAGCCATCGATTTTCTCGATGCGGTCCGCTGTTTTCTGCACTACCGGCAGGGGCGAGACCTTAACGTCCTCACCTACGAACTGCAATCCGAGGCCGCATCCAAGGGCATCGGTTTGCCAGGGGAGCAAACCGCCGCTCCGAACGATTGGATGCGCGCTTATTTCCGGCAAGCGCGCGCCATTGACAGGCTTGGCGTCCTGATTGACGATGTTCCGCGATCGAAATCCATCTTCCGCCGCATGCTGGGCATCCGCCGGTCACCGCTTTCCACGGCGGAATTCATGGTCGTTGACGGCCGCATCTTCCTGCCCCACCCCGGTGCACTGGAAGATCCGAAAGTGATGTTCCGGCTGTTTGAGCTGATCGGCCGGCATGGCCTGAAGCTGTCCGCGGAAACGGAAAATGCCGTGGAAGCGGCCGTGCCGCGGATCCAGAAGTGGGCCTCCACAAATGTCGATCTCTGGGAGCCTTTCCGCAAGATTCTGATCTTGCGCTACGCCGCGGTCAGCTTGCGGGCCATGCACCGGCTCGGATTTCTGGACATGCTGTTCAAGGAATTTCAGCTGATCGATTCCCTGGTCATTCGCGACTATTACCACCGGTATACGGTCGACGAGCATTCCCTGGTCACGATTGAAAACCTGCACAATCTGGGCGGCACAACCAGCGATTTGAATCGCAGGTTCCGCGACATTCTTTTCACCCTGGAACATCCCGACCTGCTCTATCTCTCGCTTCTTTTCCACGATGTCGGGAAGGGCATGCCCGTCGATAAGCACGTTGACGGCAGCCTGGAAGCCGTCAAGGGCGTTTTCGAGCGCCTGCGCCTGGATTCGTTTGGCCGCGAAACGGTTAATTTTTTGATCGGCAACCATCTGCGCATGTCGGCCACCCTTTCGCGGCGGGACATTTTCGATCCCGAAGCCGTGCACGATTTCGCCCGGGTGGTCGGGACCATCGAGCACCTGAAATTGCTCACCCTTTTTACGTATGCGGATATCAAGGCTGTGAATCCGGAAGCGCTGACCACTTGGAAGGCCGAGATGCTGTGGCAGCTTTATGCCGCAACGGAAAATTATTTGAACCGCTCCGTGGACGATCAGCGCTTATACGTTGCCGGGGAAGACGTCCAGCAACTCGACCGCCTGATCCCCACCGGGGAAGACGCCGTCGAGGCCGAGAGCTTCCGGAATTTTCTGGACGGTTTTCCGAAGCGCTACCTGCTGACCCATTCGTCAGCCGAAATCTCCATGCATTACCGGATGTACCGGCGCCTGGGGCACTCGCCGGTGGAAATCAGCGTCACCAAGCGCGATGAATATTACGAGTTGGTGCTGGTCACCGTCGACCGCCCGTTCCTT
This sequence comes from Terriglobia bacterium, assembly GCA_963779275.1. GTDB lineage: Bacteria > Acidobacteriota > Terriglobia > Acidiferrales > UBA7541 > Palsa-360. The sequence goes on along the minus strand of CAVZXL010000004.1, from coordinate 95,558 downwards.
TTCGCCAAGATCGCTGGAACCATCTCCTCCTGGGGGATGAACATCCTGAAAGCGGATGCCTGCGCGAACAAGAACGGCATCGTGCTGGATTCTCTGCGTTTCTCGGACAGGTTTCACACCCTGGATCACAATCCGTCCGAGGTCATGCGTCTGAAGCAACAATTGACCGCGGCCATATCCGGCGAACTGGATGTTGCCGGATTAATGAAACGGAAGTTCCAGCCCGAAAAGCGTCCTCCCAAGGTCGGCGTGGAAACGCGGATTCATTTGGATAACGAGTGTTCCTCGCACAGCACGGTTGTGGAGATGGTGGCCCTGGACCGTCCGGGACTCTTGTACGACATCAGCTCGACCATTGCGGAGCTTGGCTTCAACATTGATGTGGGCCTGATCGACACCGAAGGCGGAACGGCAACCGACGTCTTCTATGTCACGCAGAAAGGCGAGAAGCTAACCGTGGATCGCCAGCGCGAGTTGCAATCTGCGCTCCAAAGCCGGCTTTAAGCGCGCTGTCGGCGCCTGGGTCCTCCGCCCATGTACCTATTCGGAATTCATTAGGCTCCTATCCAAATTCGTGATACTCTGCAATTGCGTTTGTTGCTCTTGTAACACCTTTAGATTCGATTAAAGGGGCTGCGGGGTCAAACTTGCTGCCCTTTTTTTGTTGTACGGCTGGAGGCGGTCGAGAAGCACCAAATAGCTCAAAAGAGTAAAAAGGAAACACAGTGAAAGAACAAGGAACAGTAAAGTGGTTCAATGCCAGCAAGGGATTCGGATTCATCCAGCGCCAGTCCGGCGAGGACATCTTCGTCCACTTCTCCGCGATTCAAGCGGATGGGTATAAATCGCTGAACGAAGGCCAAGCGGTTGAGTTCGAGGTTACCTCCGGCCCCAAGGGCCTGCAGGCAGCGAACGTCACCAGCCTGTAACAAATCGGGGCGAAACGGCGACCGCCGTTTCGCCCCATTTTTTTGCTTGGCAGTCAGAAGGAGGCAGTATCTTGAAAGCTCTCGCCGAAGGTCTTTACATTAAGCATTTTCAATATGGGCTAGGAGTTATTACGGACTCGGATTCCGAGCGCACTTCCATCGATTTTGACCTGCACGGAATGAAAAAATTTGTCACCAGCATGATGGTTGTTGAACCCGCCGAAGGCACTCCCCCCAAGCGTTCCCGCGCCAAGCGCAAAAAGAAAGTTGCCGTGCGTTGTCGTTCCCGCAGTGGCTGAGGCTATTCCCGCTCCGGCCGCTCGATGAGCGATAGCCTGATCGTCCAATTTGTGGGCTATGAAGTCCACCGCATGGATCGCGAGTACACGTTTACAGTGCGCGAGGATAAGACTGAACCTCGCGAATTTACGCTGACCATCCCCAGCGCCGCGTTCGATGCCCGCCGCGCCCGCTTTCAGGACGCCCCGGATATCTGCTCGCTGAGGCTGCGGCGCGAACTTGCCGCCGACGCCAATCATCCGGCCAATTCTCATTTCCAGATTACCGACGAAGAACTGGACGAATACCGCGGACGGCATTCATCCAAACAGTCCCACAGTCCCTACAAGAAGAAGACAACCGAAGAGTATTGACCCGGATTTCTCGGGGAATGCGCGCGCGTCAATTTGGCGTGGTCATTTGTGCGCAGGGATATGTGCGTCGCGGCAGGCGCACTTTTAGCAGGATTTATCGGGGACGGCGTCCCGTCAGGCGGTCCAGCAAGGAAGCACGCAAAGCATGGCGCGGAGCGGTCGTGTCCAGGAAGTTGAGCCGCGCGCGCGCTTCCCGGTGGTTCATGTCCAGCTCCAGCACGCGGACGTAGTGAGGGCGCGCCCTCCACGGCATATTCAACTGCTCCAGCATCTGCGCATAGTGCAAGTGTGCCCCTAAATTGCCCGGATCGAGCTCAATCGCCTTCTCAAACTGCTCGACCGCTTCCCGCTTGTATTCCGGGACCTGCGCAAGGCTCACTCCCAGCATCATCCGGTAACTGGAGCATTGAGGCTCATTCTCAATCGCGCGGCGAAGCCACAGGATGGAGCCCACATAATTCTTTTCTGCCAGGCATTCCCGGGCCTTTTCCAAAGCCTGCTGCGCCAAGCGCCTTACTTCGTGCGTTTCCTGTCCCGGAATCTGGAGGATTTCCGCATCGTAGCGCGTCTTCGATTCTTCGTTGAAAAGCACCTTGTAGGCCGTGGCTAGCGCATCCATCAAAATCTGCAGGCGCGGCGCCAATTCCGGATGATCCATGTGCCGGTCGGGATGGAATCGGCGCGCCATCTGATAGAAATGCTTCTTCACTTTGCCGCGATCCGGATTGGGCTCCAAATTCAGCAGTTGATAATGGTTCCCGCCCTTGGCGACTCGCAGCAGGCTCTCGACTTCCGTGAGCAGCGACGCGGGGTCTTCCTTTTCCATGGCGGAAAAGAATTCCCAATCCTCGGGTGGGTCGGCAAGGCTCCATAAATTTTGGGGAGTCTCGAATTCAACCCCTACTTGATATAGCCCGGCCATGCGCTTGGATTTTCTGGACCAGGCCACCCGGGCAGGGAATTGCCGCGCTGAACTATGACTATCTTCTTTTTTATCTATAACTTGTACGATTATTTTGGAGTTCTTTCGCTGCGTGTGCCGTGAGAAATATCGGCAGCCGTGGCAGTTGATGGATGAAGTTTCGGTCTCCTCGATCAGGGGCTCGGTTTTCGGGCCAAGCCATGAAACTATCACCCGGATCGAGTGGTCCACGCGCGTGCTGCGGCGTTTCGCACCCATGGCTGCTCGCGGAGAGGTCTGCAAATTCACCGATAGACACCCTTCGGGGCTCAATCAGCTGAATCATTACCCATCATTGCATTGCTTTCCGCTGGGCCCTATAGGATCTGAGCAAGTAACAGCGACAGGCGAATCGGGAGCTGGGCACCCCAGACTTGTACCTTCTTCAATAGTATACGGTGAACTGTCTCCGCAGGGAAGCCCGAATTGAGACACCGCACGGGAACCTCAAGTACTTGCTTAGATCTGAAGTAGCGTGTGCTCCATGCTTCGGATTTTGTAAGCTCAAGAAAATTAAATATTTAGCTTGCCTTGGAAGGGTCGGAAATTTGGATTTGAGTGCCTATCTATGCAACTAAGTGTTCTGCAGCGGCATAGGAATCGGAAGGTTGGCGCGACCATTTTGCCAGCAGCATTACTTTTCCTGTGATCGGTGAAATATGGATGTAATAGGCGCTGTTACCACCTTCGAGGTTGTAAAAATGTTGCCGGCGAGGGTCGCGTTCGGCTTGGCTTCCGGCCAATAGCAGATGCCGCAACTCCTCCATTTCCGCAGGCGCGTATTCCCGAGGATTCTCGATGTTCGCAATTTCCGTTATTCGAAATACCATGCTTCTATTCCTTTCTTCCGCTACTGGACCAAGACCCCGGCGTCGGGGATTTACCCGTCCGACAGCATAACCTCCCGTGGGAAAATGCGGATGAGAACTACATAAAAAGATTGCAATGTTTCCATCCCGCGACCCATCCGGTGCATGATTCGGTTCCCGGATGCGCAATGCAGCGAGTTTTCCTCTATGAAGAATTAGACGCCGCCGCGGTCCACCGGGACATTCCAAAGTTACGATGTGTGTCATTTGAATTTCAGCGCGTATCGTGTGTGGGCGGTAGGCGCGGCGGCAAGTTCGATGCCGGGAAGATCGACCTGTTCTGAAGTACCTGTCCTGGAACTGTCCCCGGGTTTCGTAGTACTGGGCGTTTCCTGCGCCTAGGATTGCGGCATGGTTTCTGCTGTACGAATGGGATTCTTCTACGCCGGTTGGGAGCAGCGGGCGTGGTCCTCGGCATGGATCGCAGCGTGTACTATGCCGCTATCCGCGCAAAGCGATTCGCAGTTCCATGCGGTAAAGCATCGCGTCCCCGGGACGGTCTCCGCGAGTTTCATTGCTCCGCTCGAGCAGGGCGGGTTCGCCGCAGGGGCAATCACCCTGTACGAGCTTCCCGCGATCCCGCAATACCAAATGGAATTGTCCAAGGCGCCTCGAGACCCGTCGGATTTCGGGCGTCGTGGGAACAGATGGTCGAGTTCTCCGGCACGCCGTTCACGCAGCAGGTGCGCGTACCTTTGGGGTCGCTGTTCGGCGGACGCATCCGCTTGGGCGGGTTCAACGCAGTTACCCCGATGGAGCACATCCAGCGGGGATTGCCGGGCGGCGGAAGCCTGGACGCGTGGTCTCCGGTTCCCATGGGGCACGCGGGGATGATCCTGCCGAAGGATGACAATCAGTACGGTTTCTGCCTTACATTTCACAGGTCCCGCAGCGCGGAGACGGAGTCCGGGACGCAAAGGGCGGGGCTGGTGAGCCGGCTGGCGGAACTAAATCTGTGGTAACGTATCTGTTAACGTGTTATAGTAATAAACCAATACGATAAACCATGTTTTATCGGAAAATAATACATGCACAGGTACTTGCGCCCGCAGGTTCCGGTTGAGATAGTCAAACCCATGGCCAAGACGAAAACCGCACGCAAACACACCAAACTCGGAAAAGACAAGCGCCGCAAGCACAAGCACTGGCAAGTTACCGTTTTCTACAAGGATGGCGAGCGATTTGCCCGCGTTTATACCGATCGCGCGAAAGCCTCCAAATTCGCCGAACGGCAGCGCAAGTCTCCGGTGGTGAAAACCGCGCGAGTATTGCAAGTCGGCTGAGCGCAATTCACGGAAAAATGTAAAGCAGGAACGAAGGCCCGCGGATCTCTTGCGGCCGATTTCCCGCGCGAGCGCCGTCTGCCAGGCTCCCGATTCCGCGCTTTGACTTTCCCGCGTCCCGCATTATAATGCCCCTATCGATATGACCCACCGGAGCAAACACGAAGTCTGCGCCTGTTGTTGTTGTAACCGCACTCCGGTGTGTGGGGAGAACGCTTAGCGGAACAGCAACCGAATCCAGCGGACCCAACCCACCCTCGGAATTCTCCCGGCGGTGGGTTTTTTGTTTTTAGGGGAGCCGAATTGCGTATGGCAGTCCCGCCGCCTGCAAATCGCCCTCCGGCGAGGCCGCCGGAATAGTGCATCCAGGCCGTTTGCACCACCCAGCATTCCCAAGGGCTGCTGGCGACGGAGGAAAGACGGAAATGAAGGTCTCGAACGCGAACTGGGCCGAAAAGCTTGCCGGAAAGATGCCGGAGAATCTGGCGCGCGAAATCGACATCTTTGAAACGGAAATCGCCCTGCGGAAACAGGGCAAGATCGACGAGCGACTGTTCGCCGAAACGCGGCTGCGGCGCGGCGCCTACGGCCAGCGCTACGACAACGGCCAGCGGCACGACGGCAAGGCCGTGCAGCAGCATGGTCTATCCCTCGGGACGCTGACCAAGGGCCCGAGCACGATGTGGGATGCGCCGGGAATGCAGCGCATCAAGATTCCCGCCGGCGGGCTGAACGCCGGCGCAACTCGAAACCATGGCGGATCTGGCCGAGGAATATTCGGACGGCATCGCGCACGTCACCACCCGGCAGGATTTTCAGCTTCACTACGTTCACATCGAGGACACGCCCAGCGTTGATGCGGCGGCTGGCGGCCGCGAAGATCACCACGCGCGAGGCCTGCGGCAACTCGGTGCGCAACGTGACCGCCTGCCCCTACGCCGGCGTCTGCCGGATCGAAGCGTTCGACGTCACGCCGTATTCCCGGGCCCTGTCCAAATTTCTGCTGGGCCATCCGGATTGCCAGAATTTCGGCCGGAAATTCAAGCCCTCGTTCAGCGGCTGCGCGCAGCATGCCTGCGGGCTGACCAGCATGCACGATCTGGGCTTGATCGCGAGTCACGCGCATCGAAAACGGAAAAGAAAAGCGCGGGTTTGAAACGTATGTGGGCGGCGGGCTCGGCGCGGTGCCGTATCAGGCGAAGTTGTTCGACTCGTTCGTTCCGCCGGAAGAATTGCTGCCGCTGGCGCAAGCGATCGCGCGGGTATTTGCGCGGCTGGGCGAGAAAAAGAATCGCAGCCGGGCGCGCATCAAGTTCCTGGTTCAGGATCTGGGCATCGAGAAATTCAGGGAATTGGTGCTGGAAGAGCGCAAGATTCTGCCGCACGACCCGCGCTGGACCGAATACGTCGCGGAGGCCGAGAAGTTCGAAGAGACGCCTCTGCGGCCGGGCGGCAAAGCGCCTTTGTCTGGGCACCGAAGCGTTTTCAGCGCTGGGTGAAGACCAATACTCGCGCGCAGAAGCAGGCGGGCTACGCGGTCGTCACCGTGGCGCTTCCGCTGGGCGACATCACTGCCAACCAACTTGCGCTCGCTGGCCGATATCGTGCGGCGCTTCACGAAGGAAACGTTCGCACCACGGTCGAGCAGAATTTCGTGATCCGCTGGGTGAGCCAGAGCGATCTGCCGGAAATGTACAAGGCGCTCGAGCGGCGGGACTTGGCGATCCCGGCGCGGGACGATCGTCGATATCGTCACCTGCCCGGGCACGGACACCTGCAAGCTGGGAATCTCTTCTTCGCGCGGCCTGGCCGCCGAATTGCGCAAGCGGCTGGCCGAGAAAAGTTTTCAGCTGGATGAGGCGGTGCAGAACCTGCACATCAAGATCAGCGGCTGCTTCAACAGTTGCGGCCAGCATCACGTGGCGGACCTGGGATTTTACGGCGTGAGCCGCAAGATGTCGGGATACGCGGTGCCGCATTTCCAGGTGGTGCTGGGCGGCGAGTGGGAGAACAACGGGCAGTCCTACGGCCTTCCGGTGGTCGCCATTCCGTCGAAGAATATTCCGCGAAGTGGTGTCCCGGCTGACCGAACCGCTACGCGCCAGCCGCCAGGACGGCGAAAGCTTCAAGGATTTCATCAAGCGCATCGGGCAAGGTGCGAATTGAAAAACATGCTGGAAGATCTGACGCGCCCGCCGGCCGATCCCTCGGACCGTTCCTATTTCAGCGATTGGGGCGATCCGCGGGAATACAGATTGCAGGACATGGGCATCGGCGAATGCGCGGGAGAAGTTGTTTCCCCGGTCGATTTCGAGCTGGCGGCGGCTGAACGGGAACTGTTCGAGGCGCAAGTGGCCTGGGAAGGCGGGCAGATCGAGCAGGCGGGCACGACGGCGTATCAGGCGATGCTGCGCGCCGCGAAGGCGCTGGTGAAAATCGAAACGCAAGCCGTTTCCGACGATCCGGAACAGATCGTGCAGGAATTCCGCACGCGCTTTTACGACACGCAGAAATTCTTCGATCCGTTTGCGGGCGGGAAATTCGCGCAGTACCTGTTTACCGCGCAGGACAAATCGGGCGAGCCGGCCACGGCGGATTCGGCGCGCTACCTGATCGATGAAGCGCAGCTTTTCATCGACGCGGCGCACAGTTGCTACAACCGAATCGCCACGCCGGTGAGCGCCTGAGCGATGGAAAACTCACGGATGCTACAGCAAACCCAACTCCAGCACGTAACGTGAAACTGATCCTGGAGAATCCGACGTTGCCGACCTCGAACCCCTGATTCCCGTATTTCACGAGTGGATTCAAGACCAGCCTGCCGGCGAACTGCTGCTGGACATCGCCGATTACCGGCACGTGCCGGCGGTCCGGGAGTGGTGCTGATCGGCCACGAAGGCGACTACAGCGTGGATAACACGGACAATCGCCTGGGCGTGCGCTACAACCGCAAGGCGGCCCTCGACGGCAGCAACGACGATCGCTTGAAGCAGGCGGCGCGCGCGGCGCTGACCGCTTGCCGGCGTTTGCAGGAGGATCCGCGGCTGGGCGGAAAGCTTCGCTTCGACGGGCAAGAAATCGAAATTTTCATCAATGACCGCCTGCTCGCGCCGAATTCGGACGCGACGCGCGAGTCGGCCGATTCCGAGTTCCGCGCGTTCGCGCGGAAATTATTTCGCGGGGCCGATTACTCCGTGACCTACGAAAGCGACCGGCGTAAGCTGTTTAAGGTGTTTCTGAAGTCCGCGCGGCCTTTTTCGGTCGCGGATTTGCTGGAGTCGCTGGATTAATTCGGAAACCGATTTTCTGGAAAGGGAGGGACCATGGGCAAACTGCTGCATACCTCGAAAGTGAAAGTTCACCGGGAGCCGGGAAAAAATAAGATCAAGAGGGCGGAAATCGAAGGGTTCCCCGGAGCGGTGCGCATGGGAGTTCATGGAGGCATCGCGCAATATTTCAAGCTTTCGCCTGAGGAACCGATGGTATCGACGCTCGATTACATCGTGGCGGCCGTGGGCGGGTGCATGACCGGAACCGTGGCCGGGGCTCTGGAAGCGCGAGGAGTGAGCGCCGCGCCCGATAAATTGCAGGTGGAAGCGGAAGGGCGCATCGAGGACGTGGATGGAAAAATGATCCTGACCGGGATCAAGCTGCGCTACCACCTGAAAGTTCCCAAGGACAAGCGCGCCAGCGTCGAACGGGCCCTGGAGCATCACGAAGGATTGTGCGCGGCTTCGGAAAGCGTGCGGCGGGGAATCACCGTGGAATGGGAAAGCGATATTCAGGAAGAGGCCGGGAGCGAGGCCGAGAAAACTTCAGTGGTTCACGGCAACGATTAGGTTTCGATGTGTTTTCGTTTTGAGCGCTAAGTTAAGATGGGCTTCAGCCTGTCGGTTTTGGTTTCACGTAGACCAAAACCGACAGGCTGAAGCCTGTCCTACGTTTACCTCCCTCAGAAATTATTTTTCCGTGATGCAAAGAAAGTATTGTTGAAATTCGGCTGCTGTTGTATATGATGTGCCGTCCAACGCAGTCTGATCGGTTTCGTCTGGCACGAACGGCTTGGCAGGCGCCGCAAGCCGGAGCAAACGGGCCCCCAAATTACGGGTGCGGGTTGTGCTTTGTTGCGCTGACACAGGCAGAGGCAGCCCGCCGGGATACTTGGAGCGGAGTCGATGCTGAGAAGACGTTCGGAACTTGGTTCCACCACGGTTGCTCTTTCCCTGGCAGTTTTCCTCGTACTCATGACAGTCGTGACGGTCTATATCTTCTGGGCCAAAGTGTGGTGGTTTCCCGCGGCGATCACCGACCTAGGCCACGAGATTGACGCGCAATTTGCGCGCACGTTCGTGATTACCGGCATCGTCTTCGTGCTGGCGCAGTTCGGGCTGGCCTACGCCGTGTTCAAATTCCGCGACCGCGGGCAGAAGGTCACCTACTTTGAGGGCAACAACACGATGGAAATCGTCTGGACGCTGGCGACCGTCGTCCTGTTTGTGGGCCTGGGGTTGTACGCGCGAAACGCCTGGGCGCAAGTGCACTTCCAGGGCGCTGCCGAGGGCGCGCTACCGATTGAAATCACCGCGCAGCAATTTGTGTGGAATTTCCGGTACGCCGGGCCAGATGGAAAATTCGGGCGCGAAAAGCCCGAACTGGTGAGCGCGTCGACGGGCAATCCGGTGGGCCTGGATTCCACCGACCCCGCGTCGAAGGACGATATCGTTTCGCCGGTGATCGCCGTTCCCGTGAACCGGGAGATCGAGCTGATCATCCGTTCGCAGGACGTCACGCACAGTTTCTACGTGCGGGAATTGCGCTTGAAGCAGGACGCCGTGCCGGGCATGGAGATTCATATGCACTTCAACGCCACCGTGCCGGGCAATTACGAGATTGCCTGCGCGGAACTCTGCGGCCTGGGACACTACCGCATGCACAGCATGCTCACGGTGATGAGCCAGGAAGATTTTGACAAGTGGATGAAGGATCAGGAAGCGGCCAACCAGTAACGCAGCGGGTGCGGGCTCTAGTTTTTCGCTCAACGGTTCAAGAGAAGCGTGGAGCCTGCTTGGTTAAAGACGCGCCGGGCAGAATCGCCGGCAAGACCTAACGACCCTGAGGAGAGGCCCCGATGGTGACTCACGAAAACGGCGGCGGGCACGGACATCATCAAGCGCCGACCGGTTTCATCCGTAAGTATGTGTTCAGCATCGATCACAAGGTGATCGGGATCCAATATCTGTGCCTGGCCCTGTTCTCGGTGTTTGTCGGCATGGCGCTGTCGGCGCTGATGCGCCTGCACCTGGGCTGGCCGAACGCGCACTGGTCCATCTTCAAGGGTGGCCTGATGACGCCCGAGCAGTACCTGGCGCTGATGACCATGCACGGCACGATCATGGTGTTCATGGTGCTGACCACGGCGCCGCAATCGGGTTTCGGCAATTATTTTCTGCCGATTCAGATTGGCGCGGCGGACATGGCGTTCCCTGTGCTGAACATGCTGTCGTTCTGGACGACGCTGGTATCGCTGCTGGTGATGATCGCCGCATTTTTCGTGGCGGGCGGTGCGCCGATCGGCGGCTGGACGTCTTACCCGCCGCTGAGCGCGCTGGGCGAAATGGCGGGACCCGGGCAAGGCGCAGGTGAAACGCTTTGGATCATCGGCCTTGCGATCTTTTGCGGAGCGTCGCTGATGGGCGCGCTCAACTTCATTACCACGTTGATTGACCTGCGCGTCAAAGGCATGACGCTGGGACGATTGCCGCTGACCTGCTGGACGTGGTTTGTGACCGCGATCCTTGGCCTGCTGGCGTTTGGCGTTCTACTGGCGGCGTGCATCCTGCTGCTGCTGGATCGCATTGCGGGAACCAGCTTCTTCGTTCCGGGCGGGCTCGTGATTACCGATCAAGTCATCACCTGGCACAAAGGCGGATCGCCGCTGCTGTGGCAGCACCTGTTCTGGTTTTTCGGGCATCCTGAAGTCTATATCGCGATCCTGCCAGGCATGGGCGTGGCGTCGCATCTGCTTTCGACGTTTTCGCGCAAGCCCGTCTTCGGCTACCGCGCGATGGTGGGCGCGATTTGCGGCATCGGCTTCCTTGGCTTCTGCGTGTGGGGACATCACATGTTCATCAGCGGAATGAGCCCTTATTCCGCGTTCGCGTTTTCAATCCTGACGATGACCATCGGCGTGCCTTCAGCGATCAAGACGTTTAATTGGCTGGGGACGCTGTGGGGCGGCAAGATCACGTTCAACTGCGCCATGCTGTTTGCGCTCGGGTTCGTATCGCTGTTCGTCAGCGGAGGGCTTTCCGGCCTGTTCCTGGCGCAACCCGCGCTGGATTTGTACCTGCATGACGGATATTTCGTGGTGGCCCATTTCCATCTGATCATGGGCGTCGCGGCGATCTTCGGCATGTTCGCGGGATTGTATTTCTGGTTCCCGAAAATGTTCGGCAGGTTCCTGAATGAAGGGATCGGCAAGGTCCACTTCTGGCTGACGTTTATCGGTGTGTACGCCATTTTCATGCCCATGCACTTTCTGGGCCTTGCCGGGCACCCGAGGCGCTACTTCGATACGACGGCGGTGGATTTCCTGCAGAAGCTGCAGCCCGTGCACGTGTTCATCAGCATCGCCGCGTTCATCACGATTGGCGCGCAGCTGATATTCCTGTTCAACTTTTTCTACAGCTTGTTTGCCGGCAAGGAATGCAAGGAAGAGAACCCGTGGCACGCGACCACGCTGGAATGGTCGATTCCAACGCCACCTCCGTTCGATAATTTCGGCGGCGTGGAACCGGTCGTGTATCACGGGCCCTATGAATTCAGCGTGCCGGGCGCGGCCGACGATTATATTCCGCAGCACCTCGCGCCGAATTTGGTGAAGAAAGCTTAGCTTGTAATCGAGCCAAACGATGCCCGGAACAGTAGCCGAAGATTTCGAGATCATAGACGCCGGACGCGGCGGCGGCACGGGCACGCCCGCCGGCGGAGATGACGACAGCGGCTCCTCGGGGCCGTTGCATCCGGTTCCGCGGCGCGCCTACTTTACGGCGCTCCAGTTGGGTCTTGCGGCGATCGTCATGTTCTTCATGGCGCTGGCCAGTTCCTACATCGTGCGCAGGGGGCTTGGCCTAGATTGGCAACGCACACCCCTGCCGCCCGTGCTTTGGTTCAACACCGTTGTTCTGCTCACAAGTAGCGTCACGATCGTGGTGGCGCGCAGGAAGCTGGAGGGCGGCGAGCGGGAAGCGTTCCGGTCCTGGTGGTGGGTGACCACCGGGCTCGGACTGCTTTTTCTTGCCGGGCAAATCATCGCCTGGCGCCAGCTCGCCGCTGCCGGAATGTTGCTCGCGACCAATCCGAGCAGCAGTTTTTTTTATCTTCTGACGGCCGCGCATGGCGCGCACCTGGCGGGCGGCATTTTTTCGTCTGTTCTACGTCACGTTCCGGAACTGGAAACGCTCGCGCATTTCGCAGGCGACGGCCGCGGAACTGACTTCGATCTACTGGCATTTCATGGATGGGCTGTGGATATTCCTGCTCGTACTTCTGACTCTGGGACGGTGAACCGTGCACGATGTAAAGACCGACGCGGCGCTTGATTCGGCATGGTCGGGCGGAGCGTCTCCGTTTGCGATGGGCTCGAAGAAATTGGGCATGTGGCTGTTTATCGTTTCCGACACGCTTACATTTTCCGCTTTGCTGATCACTTATAGTTACTCGCGGCTCACGAATCCGGACTGGCCAAAGCCGTTTCCCATCAACCCGGCGATCATTTTCTCGACCACGATGACGGTGGTGCTGCTAGCGAGTTCGCTGACGATGGTGATGGCCGTGATGGCGGCGCAGCGTAACGATCGCAAGTCGACCGTGCTGTGGATGATGGCCACGATGGCCGGCGGGCTGGCGTTCATGGGGCTGCACTTGCGGGAATGGTTTCACCTGTTCGAGGAAGGCGCCACGATCACGCACAACCCGTGGGGCACGCCGCAGTTCGGCGCCGTCTTTTTCGGCATCACCGGGATGCACATGACGCACGTGCTGATCGGCGTCATCTACCTGGGAATTGTAGCCACCGGATACGGGCGCGGGAAGTTCTCGGCGGAAGACGTCGAAGTGAACGGCCTGTACTGGCACTTCGTGGACCTGGTCTGGATGTTCGTGTTCCCGCTGATTTACTTGATGTCGGTGAAATACTAGATGCGGTTGGTCTGGAATCCCACATTCTGGAAAAAGGAAACGCGATGAGCACAGAAGCGCACGCCGCAGAAGCTCCCCACGGAGCCAGCGTCGGCACGAACCTGGCGATCTGGATCGGCCTGGTGGCGATCACCGGCCTGGAAGTTTTCCTCGCCTACGAGGAACTTCAGCCCACGTTGATGCTGACCATTCTGGTTGCATTGTCCCTGATCAAGGCCGCGATGATCATGTCGTATTTCATGCACCTGAAATTCGAGAAATTTTCGCTGGTCCTGTGGCTGATACCGGCGATCATTTTCTGCATTTGCATGATGTTGATTTTTTTCTTCCCGGAGGCTTTCCGGTTGCTGCAGATGAGGCCGCACGGGGGATAGTCGTGGTAAGCTGGGCGGGTGATTTGCCTGGACGGGAAGGGGTAAACGGATGCGCCTGAAATCTGCAATCCTTGCTGGAATCGCAATTCTGGGAATGGCGCGCGGGGCCCACGCGCAGGGTTGCGCGCTCTGCTACACGACCGCTTCGGCACTGGGCGCGTCCGGCGAGCGTTCGCTGGATTTCGGAATTCTGGCCCTCTTGACGCCCGCACTGGTGTTGTTTCTCGGCGTGATGTTTCTGCTGTACCGCAGAGCCACGGCCGCCACTGCAGAATCCTAGCCCGCCCGTAATTTTCCAAACTCTTTTTTGCTGGTTAATCCCGCAAGCCTCGCGTAGCGCAGCCTGCGACTCGCTCGATCTGCGCCCGCGTCATCTCCGGATAAATGGGTATCGAAAGCACTTCGCGCGAGGCGCGTTCGCTGACGCGCAGATCTCCCGGGCTTTCCTCCCAAAGACGCGTAGAGCGGCTGCAAATGCAGGGGAACGGGGTAATAGACCGTGCTGGCGACGCCGCGCTCGGCCAGACGCTTCTGGACGGCGTCGCTGCGCGGTTCGGCGTCCTTGGAGTTTCCTCCGCCGTGTCCGCCTGCCGCGGCCGGAATTCGCAGCGTATAGAGATAATAGACGTGCTCGCTGCCGGCAGGTGCGTGGGGCAGGACAATGCCTGGTACATCGTGAAGCAGCGAGTCATAGAGGCGCGCGTGGGCCTGGCGCGCCGCGGTCCAATCCGCCAGGTGGCGGAGCTTTACGCGCAGGATCGCGGCCTGCAATTCGTCCAGGCGGCTGTTCCAGCCTCGCTCGGTGCTCAGGTAGCGGCCGGTCTGGCCGTGATTGCGCAAGGCGCGCAGGCGCGCGGCCAGTTTTTCGTCCTGCGTGACGATCATCCCGGCGTCGCCATAGGCGCCCAGATTTTTGCTGGGATAAAAGCTCAGGCATCCGAGGCTTCCCATCGAGCCGGCTTTGCGCCCGTGGTAACTTGCGCCGATGGATTGGGCGTTGTCTTCGATCACGGGAATGCCGTGCTTGGCGGCAATCGCGAGAATCGGATTCATATCGGCGGTCAGGCCGAACAAGTGAACGGCGACGATGGCCCGCGTGCGGGGCGTGATGCGCGCCGCGATCTGGTCGGGGTCCAGGTTAAATGTGCCCGGCTCGATATCCGCGAACACGGGCCGCGCGCCGAGCGCGCTGACGGCGCTGCCGGTGGCGATAAACGTGAAGGCCGGAACGATCACTTCGTCGCCAGGGCGCACGCCGCAGGCGTGCAGTCCGAGTTCGAGCGCTTCGGTTCCCGAGGCGACGCCAATGGCGTGGCGCGTCCCGCAAGCTTCGGCGATCTCCTGCTCCAGCGCCTCGCCTTGCGGGCCCAGCACAAACTGCTGCGAGGTCAGCACGCCTTCCACGGCGGCGCGAATTTCCGCGCCAATGGTGCGAATTGCGCGTGCAAATCGAGCATCGGGATCATGTCCGCGGAGGTTTGCGCCGGTGGCGTCATTTTGATTGGTCCCCTAAGAGGTCTTCGATGTCTTCACGGCGCGAATATGGTACCACGCAGAGAAGTTGGATCACTTCGGCTGGTGGCCGGGAATCGTGCAGGTGTCGGAATCGCAACGCGAGGGCGCTCCGGGTAGGCTGTACCGGTGGCGGGCGATGAAGGCGTAGACGCCGGGGCCGACCATCGCGCGGGCGGCCACCCGGCAATGCGGCCAAGCCAGGAAAGTTTCGGCAACACGCGCAGCAGCGCCACCCAGGCCTCAAATCCCTTCAGCCACTTGCCCTCCGGTGTGCGAACGTGCATCTCCTGGTCCAGGTCTTTGCGCGAAAACGGCGATTGCGCCGCTACTTGGGGATCGTTGTAATCCAGGAAGCGGAGTCGCGCCCGGGAGTCGTAGGGTTCCACTTTTTCCCGCGTCCACTTGCAGAACGAACAGGAACCATCCATGAAAATGTCGTAGGTGGAGGCCATGGGCATCGGGTAATCCAGGGAGACATATCCATTATGCCACTATGGGCTTTGTGAAGGCCCCGCGCCCAAAATCCTAATCGTCAGTAGGCAATGCGGGAAGTGGGAGAGCGAAGCGCCTAGCGCAGGCGTCCCGGTGGATCGGCCGAAGGCGGAATGTGCGGGGTGGCCGAGGGCTCTCCGGAATTTGCGGATATCCTGTTGAGGCGCGGGCTGCGGCAGGCCGATGCCCGCATTCATCTCCAGATGCTCCTTGGCGCATTGCGGGCAAAACCCTTTGCCCGTGTCTTCGTCGCGCAGGCTGGCAAATTCATAGCAGCCGTGGATGCAGTCGCAATATCCCGTCGTCGAAGCCGTCTTGATCGCTACCAATGCCATGGAATTTGTCCTTTGTTCTGCAGGATAGTACAAGCGGCAGGCGATTTTCGCAAGGCCCTGCGCAAAATGGCACGGGTAATCGGTGGAAAGTTTTCCGGCCACCGCCCGCGTCTACTTCTTCAACTGCGACAATTGGTAAGGCCTTCCGACATTTTCCCGCAATTCGCTCCAGAGCGTCGCCGGCATGGTCAAGAAACACTTCGACAACCTTTGGATCGAACTGAGTTCCCGCGCAGCGCTTGATTTCTTCCTGCGCGTGCGTGATCGACAATGCCTTGCGGTAGGGCCGGTCGGAAATCATGGCGTCCAGGGCATCGGCGACGGCGAAAATCCGCGCCCCCAGGGGAATTTCCTCTTGCTTCAAGCCTCGGGGGTAGCCCGAGCCGTCAAAATATTCCTGGTGGGAGAGGACAATTTCCGCGGCCTCCCGGAGGAATGAGATGCGCGTCACCATGTTGAACCCGATGTCGCAGTGGGTGCGCATGACTTCGCGCTCCTCGGGCGTGAGGGGGCCGGGTTTGCGCAGGATCTGGTCGGAAATGGCCATTTTTCCGATGTCGTGAAGGAAGGCGGCGCGGGCGATTTGCGGGAGCAGCATGGCGTCCACGTTCATGGCCTTGGCGATGGCGATGGTGTAGGCGGTTACACGCTTGCTGTGGCCTTCGGTTTCGGCATCTTTCAAGTCCAGCGCGCCGCCCAGGGCTTCCAGCGTGTCGTCGTAGGATTGTTCGAGCTGTTTGAGGGTGTCGGCGAGCTGCGCGGTGCGTTCCTCGACCTGATTTTCCAAGTTGCGCTGGTAATCGCGCCGCTCCATCACCAACTGCGGTGCTCCAGGGCCCGCTGCACGCTGAAATAGAGCTGATCTTTTTCAAACGGCTTCAGGATGTAATCGTAGGCGCCCTGCCGGATCGCTTCCAGGGCGGTGGCGATCTCTCCATTGGCTGTGACCATGATGATGGGGATGTCCGGCTCGGCCTTGTGCAGCCATTCCACCAGCCTCATGCCGTCCATTTCCGGCATGACCATGTCGCTCAACACCAGATCCACGCCTTGCTTCCCAAGGTACTCCTGCGCCAGCAGGCCGTTGCTGACCGACGCGCACTGGTGGCCCTGCGCTTCCAGAAGCGTCGAGACGACCTCTCGAATCGCCTCTTCATCATCCACAATGAGAAGTTTCCCTTTGATCAAGATTTGCCTCGAATAACGACATTATACGGGAGGACACAGGATCGCCAAGCGCTAGTTGGCGATAGATATAAGGGCGTGCTAAGTTTATAAACGGTCTCCTCCCAGCGGCCCACATCCTGCAATACCGTGCGGGTCATCGCGCCATGGCCCCGCACGGGGAGGTATCGGTAGTCCATGCCAAATCAAGGTCTGCTGGCGATCACCTTCTTTGAGGCCATCTCCTTTTCCATCCTGCTGGTTCTCTATTTTCTGCTGGACCGCGGCCGCCCGGCGCGATATTTCCGGTTTTGGATCGCGGGCTGGGCGGCGCAAACGCTCTGGGCCGGTCTGGTCCTCTTTTCGCTATCCGTTCAGGGAAGCGTGGCGCGCCTGATATCGGTGGAGTGCCGGCTCTCGGCGATCGCCTTGTTCCTGGCGGCGGTTTGGGAATATACCGGCCGCAAGGTGCAACCCTTCCTTTTTTGGCCGCTGCTGGTTCTGGGATGGATGGTTTTCGGCGCGCTGGAACGCCAGCCCGCGCCTGCTTCCGACCAGGCGCGGTGGTTCACGGTGCTGCTCGAGTGCTCACTGCTGATCGTGTCCGGGTGGGTGCTGTGGCGGTTCTCCCGGCTCAAGGCCGGGTATGGTGCCCGGCTGCTGGCCGCAACTCTGCTGCTCACGGGGCTGCACGGGCTGGACGCGATGTTCTGGAGGGAGCAGCCTTTTTTCCTTTTGCGCGTGGCGTTTCAGGATTTTTTCAATGTGTCGGTCGGAATTGCCATGGCCGTACTGGTGATTGAAGCCACGCACCTGCGCATGGAGGATTTGAACGAAAAATTGCGGCGGTTAACACTGATCACGGCGGCCAGCACGCAGTCGCTGAACGTCGACCAGATGCTGGGGGTAGTGCTCCATCACCTGGTGGAAAGCCTGAACACCAGCCACGGCCTGGTGCGGCTGGGCGTGACCAATGGCGAGGGAGAGGAATTCGTCATCCGCGCGGCGATCGGGTATAGCGACGCATACCTTGTGGAGCAGGAAAAAATCTCCGCGAAGCTGCCGTGGGTCCGAAAAGCGCTCGAGCAGGAGCATTCTTATACCTCGTTCCACGGGGAGAAGGGCCTGGAGGACGCCACAAACTCGCATCGCGAGGAGTTGTCGGCCGCGTTGCTGGTTCCGCTTCCCGGGCCGCGCACGCCGCTCGGCTGGATCGTGGTGGGCTCCAGAGAAAAGAGAAAATTTCACCCCGAGGAAATCACGTTCCTGAAAAATGTGGCGAATCTGCTGGGGTTGACGGTGCAAAGTTTGCGCCTGTTCGAGCAGGTTGCCACCGTGCAGCGGCAGTGGGCGAACACGTTCGATTCGATCGACGACCCCATTCTGGTTCACGACCCGCAAGGCAAGATTATCCGCGTCAATCAGGCGTTCGAGACTCGCTCGGGAATGGCGCTGGAGCGTCTGGAGGGCCGGCCGGTTGCCCAAGTTCTGAAACGCGGCGCCGCCGCATGGCACCTGTGCCCGTACTGCGAAGGTGTGGCGGGAAAGGGCAATGACACGGACCAAGGACTCGGGGGTTTCCTGCTGGCCTCCAATTCCCAATTTCACGACGCCGACGGCCGGCCGCTCGGAATTATTCACGTGCTGCAGGACGTCACCGAACGGCGCCGCGCCGAACAGAGATACCAGATCCTGATTGAGAATATCCGGGAAGGCGTCTTCATGGCCACGCCGGACAATCGCTTCCTGGATTTCAATCAGGCGTTTTTGCATATGCTGGGTTATGAGAACCGCGAAGAATTGATGCAGGTCGAGAATGTCGGGAGCACTTTATACGTGAATCCCGCCGATCGCGACCGGCTGATGAAACTGCTGCACGACTTTAACTCAGTCAGCAATTTTGAATTTCAGATCCGGCGCAAGGACGGCGAAATCCGGACGTTGCTGGAATCGAGCTTTGTGACGCGGGACGCTTCGGGACGGATCACGGCTTACCAGGGATTCGTGCTGGACATTACCGAGCGCAAACTGGCGGAGCAGGAAATCCGCCGCAGAAACCGCGAACTCCTGGTGTTGAACGCGATCGGCCAGACGCTCAACCAGCCGCTGGCGCTGGATGATATGCTGGATCGCGCGCTTCGCCAGGTCGTCGGGCTGTTCGGGGCCGATCAGGGGGCTGTGTATCTTCTTTCCCCGGATACGCAGATGGTATCGCGCGCCGCCGCGTTCGGCATGCGGTCGGAGTACGCCCGGAACTTTTCCCCCGTGCCGTTTCCAGCGGATTTTCTCGAACATATCGTGGCGGTGCGCGCCACGGTATTGTCGCAGCCCGGGCTGCCGCTGCCGTTCGTGTTCCGCGAAGTGCAGCGCGCGGAGGGCGTCCGGGCCTCGCAGATGCTGGTTCTCTGGTCCCGGAGCCAGCCCATGGGACTGCTCTCGCTGGGCCACCGCTCCTCGAAGGAATTCGCGCCCGACGATCTGAATTTGCTGACGACAGTGGGCAATCAGATCGCGGTGGCCGTCGAGAAATTGCAGCTGTATGAAGAGACTCGCGCGGCGTATGAAAATTTGAGACGCACGCAGGAACAGCTCCTGCAGAGCGAAAAGATGGCCGCGGTCGGGCAGCTGATTTCCGGCGTGGCTCATGAACTCAATAATCCTTTGACGGCCATTCTGGGGTACGGGCAACTGCTGGCCTCGGGGCAAACGTTGAGCGCGCAAGGAGCGGAATACGTCGAAAAGATTCACAAGCAGGCGCAGCGCACGCACCGCATCGTGCACAACCTGCTGAGTTTTGCGCGCCAGCACAAGCCCGAGCGCCTGCCGGTGCAGCTGAATCAGATCCTGGAAGACACGCTGGCGCTGAGAGAGTACGATCTGCGCGCCAATAACATCGTCGTGCACCGCGAATTCGCCGAGGACCTGCCGCAAATTTCCGCCGACGCCCACCAGCTGCAGCAGGTGTTCCTGAACATCTTGAACAACGCCGTCGACGCCGTGCTGGAAGCGCAATTTACCGGCGAGCTATGGCTGCGGACATCGCAGGACGCGGGCGCGAATCGACTGGTTGTGGAGTGCATCGACAACGGCCGCGGCGTGAAGGATCCCGCCAAGGTATTCGATCCTTTTTACACCACGAAACCGGTGGGAAAGGGAACCGGCCTTGGATTGAGCATCTGTTACGGGATCGTGAGCGAACACGGTGGCGAAATATCGGTGCGCAACGTTCCGCCGCGCGGCGCATGTTTCACGATTCAAATTCCCGTGGTGTCCGCGCCGGAGTCAAGGCCGCGCGCAATCCGGGAATTGGCGGATGCCCAAGCGGCCAGCCGGATCTTGTTGGTTGACGGAGAAGATGTGGTGCTCGACATCGAGCGTGAAATTCTGAAGCCGCATTATCGCGGCGTGTATGCGATCCGGACGGCGCTGGAGGCGGTGCGGCTGCTCGATGCCGAATCGTTCGACTTGATCGTCAGCGAGTGGAAAGCGAACGGAGTGTTCGCCGGGCAGGAATTCTACGATTGGATCCGGCGGTTCCATCCGGAGCTGGCCAATCGGGTGATCTTCACGCTTTCGGGAACCAGCAGTATGGAGGGCGTATCCCTGGAGATGCAGCGAGCGTGTCTGTTTCTGCGAAAGCCATTCCCTGGAGATGAATTATTGAGCGTGGTGCGGGACGCGCTGCGGGCCACGGATGTATCCGAAGTTAAGCGCTGATGTTTCCGGAAATCTGTCCAGCGGAAAGCGCATTAATTTCCAACATGGCATGTTCCATCTGTATCGAGAACCGCCCCACAAGCACCGTCAGGTATTGAATCTGGCTTATGGGTATAGTGCCGCCGAAAAGCCGGAGCAACACAAGGGAGTAGGCCAAACGAAACTTCAGGCTGAGCGCGAAGCGTTCCAACTCCTGATGACGGCTGACCTCGGGCGACATCGCCGCAATGATCCGTCCCAATTGTTCCAGATTTGAAAAATCTTCCCGCAATCCTCGCAAAAAATCCCGCGCGACGGCTCGGCGCACGCGCCGCGCCTGGCGGGCCACTTCGGGAGGCGCGGACTCGTTCAGATACTTGTCATCGGCTGCGGAGAGAGCCTGGCGGATCTGGGGAAAAAACTGGTAGTGCGTGGGGGCCACATTGCCGGTATGGAAATCTGCCAGGCCGCCGCGCACCTTTTCGGAAGCGGAACTCCGGCGACGCAAGAGCAGCCACAGGATCACGAGTATCGCGATCGCCGGCGGAACCGTATAAAGAAGGGCGCTCATGGCTTCAGCAACTCCACCAAACGGTCATTGAAGGTGCGCAGTTGCAGATTAATTTGCGGCGTCAGGACAGGATAAAGTTCCGCGGGCAACAGGACCGGTTCCTTCACCACTTCGGGCAGCGGTTTTCTAAGTGCAAAGCACCACATCCCGATGCAAAAACTCGAAGAAGCGATGTAGACCGTGTTCCATATATCGTTCATGTGAACCATTTGGGCCCTCAATGCTATCCGCGACGAAATATATTGAAGGACCGATCCCGCAAAACGGTGCTACTGACGAATTGAATCGCACAGAACGAGCAAAGGCCAATCACCAGCGACTTCTGGAGAGGATCCAATGGCAGATGGTAGTAAGCTCCGATGAATAGCATGGCCACCAGGATCACCACCGACGCAACTTCGATATCCCGATCCAAAGTTAGCCCGTAGGTTTCGACCCAACGCGGCTGTCCCTTCGCATCGATGGCCGCATGCACCAGGAAAGCAAGTGCCATCAATCCCAGCAGACGCCAGGCCAATGCCCAAATACCCCGATAGGCGCGCAATACATCACTGCACAGCTCGGCAATGGCAACGCTGCGCGTGAGTAACGTGGCCGCGACCGCAATCCACCAGGCATAAAAATAAGCCCGGGTCTGAAATCCGAAATAGGCAGAGACCGCGGTTGTTCCGAGGTTCGTAACCAGAATCGTCGCCGCAAACAAGGCGAAGAAAGGAAGGCGCCTCTGCAGGTGCCTGGCAAACACCAGGACGCAAAGCAGGATGTCAAATCCCTTAATCAGCGTAGCAAGAAATACTTCGTAGTGCGTCATCTTCCGGGCCAAGCAAAGCAATTATAGCACGGTATCCTAATGGTACCGTACATTAATTACTATACGCTTATCTGGCCCGGAAGATGCTCGTCAATTTCCTCAGTCATCACGCGGAGTCGGCGGCTTGAGACTCCCACCCTACCCAAAGACCGAAGCGTTCAGCGTGAACCCACCGCCTCCGCCCGGACCCGGCGACTTGGGATTTCCACCCTGCCCAAAGACCGAAGCGTTCAGCGTGAACCCCCCTCCGCCCGGCCCGGCGACTTGGGATTTCCACCCTGCCCGAAGACCGAAGCGTTCAGCGTGAATCCGCCTCCGCCCGGACCCGGCGACTTGGGATTTCCACCCTGCCCAAAGACCGAAGCGTTCAGCGTGAACCCACCGCCTCCGCCCGGACCCGGCGACTTTGGATTTCCACCTTGCCCGAATACCGAATGATTAACCGAGGCAGCGTTGACTTGACGTGCAACGGGGAGTAGCATGGCAACGGTTAGAGCGGCCAGGCTCGAAACCAAAATTGTTTTTTTCATCTTGTATGACCCTCCAGGTCGCGTCATTGATAGCGCGGATCCCGGAAGGAACACGGATGACGGGAAAAAAGTTCAGGATTCGGAACAGGTGATCCCGTGGACTCTTTGGATAACTTTCAGAAGAGCAAAGCGGTGATCGAAGATTTTACTTCCCGAACGCTGGCGGTCATTCCCAGCGATTTCGGAAGGTTGTACTACGTCTGTACCCTGAAGAATCCGGTGACCGGCAGGTATGAGCACGATGGACTCAAGGAAATGTACCCGGAAAATTCCGTGCAGGCGGCGCTGGCGCATTGCCATGCGGAACTGTTCTCGAAGATTTTGGAGACCCCTTTAAGAGAGCAGGAGCGCGACGTGCGGAAAAGCCTGGAAACCGCCGGCGACGAGCTTTGGAGCATCGTCGCAGCCTGGCGAGCGAGCCGCCCCTACTGCGCCATGTGCCCGGAAGGAATGCCGTCCTATCTGAGCGACCTGTTTAGCTCGAATATGGATGCGCTGCTAGCCATCATTACCGCCAAGCGTCTTAACTAGGTCCCATCCGGGTGGCAACTCCGACGACCTGCCCGATAATTTCCACCTCGTCCGGAATTCGATAAACCTCCGGTGCACAGGAAGATAAAGGATGCGGAACGAGCATCAACTGCCCTCCCTCCCTTCGGCACCAACAGCAGCGGAATTGCTGGCGCAGCTCCAGAAAATAAATCGGCCGCTCATATTCGTTGGTCCAACCTGAATTCTGCACCTGGCACAGCTTGGGATCCACCAGCACAAGGCTTCCGGGACGCAGTAAGGGATGCATCCTGCGGTCCTCCAACCCCACGTACCCGTATAAATAACGCGACGGCTGATTGAAAAGCGTCCCTTCCAGATTTCCCCATCGCTCCACCATGCGGTTCAGGAATTCCGTCCGGTTCGGATCGAATCCCGGATCAAAACGAATGGGCAGCCGCAGGCTGGCCGGCCCGGCGGCAAGATGAGTATTCGGAGCGCTCAGGCTGACGCCGTCGGAGAAATGGCCTTCAAACGGCACGTCGTACCACTGGCAGACCTCCTTGGGATCCAGGTGGTAGATGACCGCCAAGGTGTAAAGTTTGTAGAGACTTGGCGTGACATCGTGGTTTTCAATGTCCGCCAGGCGGCTCAGATGCACGATGAAGTCGGGGCGCCCGCGCTGGCACGCCAATTCGTAGCTGGCCCGTTCCACTTCCCGGTACGTCAGGCCGAGGCGCTCACGGGCCCGGCGAAGGCGCGTGCCAGGCTGCAGGTCGGGTCGCGGGAGTTCGCCTGGTTGGCTTACACTGTGAATAGCCATGGTGGGACTGACCTTTCTGTTACGCATTCGGAACGCTGAAGATTCCGGGAGTAACTGGATTGCGAACTGTCGGCCCGGAAGATGAGTCATCTATAGTGACAACTATAGAGCAACCCGATTAGGATTGTCACGCCGCAGAAGCCCCCCCGCCCGGTTGCGATCAGGGCAAAGAGTGTATTAGAGTCTATCCGCAAATGAACAATCATTTTTTTAAATGGCGGCTCAACATTTCGGCCGCGCTGCCGATCGCGCCTGCGCTCCGATTCCTTGCGGTCTTTGCGCTGCTCACGCTCCCGCCCATAACCTTCGGCCCGCGAGCGCAAAGCGCCGCGGATGGCGCCGAGGAGTTCAAGGCCGCAGCCGCGGCTCTTTCGGCGGGCCGGCTGAACGGAGACGCGGAAAGCGAGGCGCGGCAGGAAAAGGCTCTCGCTTACCTGGATTCGGTTGCCTCCTCGATCCTGAACAGATCTCCGGTGCCCGATCTGGAAATCGCCAATCAGCGTCTGGCCGCGCTGGTTTCCCACACGCCTCCGGTCGGAGAAAACTACCGCCTGATCAAACTAGGAGGAACCCCCGCCGCCTATGCCATGGCCGTCAATTTCGGACTCGGCGGGTCGGCGGCGGTGCGGATTTATGCGGCCGCCGCGGGGCATTACGGACTGGCCGCGAGGATCGATCATTTCGCGCAAAAGGATTTTTATGACAGCGACATTGAACTGGTTCCAGTGTCGTTATCCGATCCGGTGTTTGTGACCGTCGGAGGGCGCACGGATGATTTGTCCACGGGAATGTTTGCCGCCTGGCGCTTTGACGGGCGTCGCGCGGTACCGCTATGGAGTTCCGATCTGCTGCAGCAATCCAATTACGAGGCGGACGCCAGCGGGTTTCGCATCACTTACTGCGGCCAGCAGGACGAAAATCGGCCGTCCGAGTGCGTGAAGATGGCGCGCGATTTGTATCGCTACCAGAACGGAGAATGGAAGCGCACAGAAACAGCGGACTTGCCGGCGGTCAAATCCCCCGCGAAATAGATTGCTTCGCATTGCTGTTTGCCGGAAAGCGTTCAATACCGTTCTGTTTCCGGCATCCCTTCTCACGCGACGCTCATCGAAATGTTAGTCTGGATAGAACCGATTCAGGCGGCCGGCGTGCGGAACATGCCGCCCTGGCGGAATAGGGAAGGAATGCCGTGAAGCGAATCCTGGGAGCGCTCGTTTGCCTAATTCTAATTTCTGTGTGCGCTGCCGCGCAGATCGCGCCTCCGGCTGCCTCCCTGCCTCCGCCTCAGTCGGCGCAAAGCGCCGAATTCCTGCAGGCTGCCGACGAAGTCATGGCCGAAATGAGCAAGCTGATTTCTCTGCCGATTCTTTCTCCCCTGAAAAAGAGCCTGCGTTCGCGCGACGAAATCAAAGCCTACCTTCTGAAGAAAATGAAAGAGGACAAGGACGCCGACAAACGCTACGCCGATCAAAAGACGATGGAGAAGTTCGGGCTGCTCCCCAAGGACTATCCTCTGGAGCAGACGCTGGTAAAAGTCCTCACCGAGCAGATCGCGGGGCTATACGATCCGGACAGCCAGGAGTTCTTCATCGCCGACTGGACCTCGCCTGCGGATGAACGCGCGGTGATGTCCCACGAACTGACGCACGCGCTGCAGGACCAGCATTTTCACATCGACAAGTGGTCGGACGCGGCCAAGCCGAACGATGACGCGGAGCTGGCGCGCGACGCCGTGCTCGAGGGCTCGGCCATGGCCGCCATGGTGGATTATGAACTCGGCGGCAAGGGCGGCATCCGCGACCTCGGCGAGTTTGATCCGTCCCTGCTGATGGGAGACGTCGACAGCAGTCCCGAGCTTTCCAAAGCGCCGAAAGTACTGCAGGACGAGCTGCTGTTTCCTTACCTTTCGGGCATCCGGTTTACGCAGCACATCCTGAAATCGGGCAGCGGCTGGCCCGATTTTTACAAGGTTTTCCAGAGGCCGCCCGCTTCAACGCAACAGATCATGCATCCGGAATTGTATCTGCAGGACGTCGAACCCCCTCAAATCAAGCTGCCGGACGCAAAGCGTTTTCTTCCCGCGGACTGGAAAAAACTCGACGAAAACGACATGGGGGAATTCGGCCTGCAGGAAATCCTGAAGCAATTTCTGTCGAAGGATCGCGCCACGCAACTGGCGGCGTCGTGGTCGGCGGACAGATACGCGCTGTTTGAGAATCAAAAGGATAAACGGACGCTGCTGGTGTTTCAGATTCGACTGGCGAGCGACGCAGCCGCGGCGCGCTTCTTTGGCGCCTACAGCGAACTGCTCGAATTAAAGTACGACCAGCGCACGAACCTGATGCGGCGGCCCAATTTCTTTTCGTTCGATACGCCGGAGGACGGCGTCTACCTTCGCTGCATGGGCTCCGATTGCCTGATTCTGGAGAGCGGAACGCGGACGTTGTTTGACCGCCTGACCGCCGCGTTGGGATGGCCGGCAGGCCCAGCTGCGCCCCTGAACCCTAACGATCCGCACGTTCATGAGACGCTGCTTCGCTTTCCGTCATCCGCGGTTCCCGGTGCCGGTCTGCCCACGCGGCCCACGGCACTGTCAGCCAGATAGCCAGAGCGCTTTCGGCCAGGACTGTCACGTTCGGCGGCGGCGGCCCGAATTCTGAGCAAATGTACAGCACAGCCAGCAGGCCGAACAGCGACCATAGCGCCAGATTGCCCGTGCGATCCTTGGCTCGCGTGACGCCGAGATAAATCGCAATTCCCGCAGCGAACACGGCGTATTCCACAACGATTGTGAGGGGCAGGGAATTCCACATGCCCAGGCCGTATTTTGCGCCGCCCGGATAGATCGGCATGTCCGGACGGTGCGCGATGAAGTCGAGTAGCCAGTGCGTTGGCACGAGGCTGCCAACGACGAGGGCGGTCCGGCCATCGCGCTTCGCCAAAAAATAGACAATGCCCAGGATCGCGCCCCAGCCCAGTTGCGTGACTAGGCTGTGAGATATCGGATACGACGTGAAATCGAAGGGCGAGGCGGGCAGAAGTCCCGGCACAATACGCACCTGTTCGACGCCCGCGAGTAGCAACAGCGGCCAGAGAAGATCTGCGAATTGCGCGGCGAAGACTAGTGTGCCGAGAGAAGCCTTCCGCGCGGCTTTTTTCGCGGCCAGCGCGACGCCAAAATGTCCGAGGAACATGGAGTTTCTCCGTGCTCGCCTGATTTTGAATTTCGGGCGCCGAACTCTTGTGGGGTTCAAGGGTGCGGGGTTTTCCATCCATCGCTGCCCATTGTTTTCGGCCATAGTTCTATTTGTAGTGGACCGTTGTTGGAAAGTATCGCCTCGGCCTGAAAAATCAGCCAGCGTTCAAACAAAAAGGCGTGCGAGTGCGGCATCCGCAGGGATTCTGCTTATCGTTCAATGTTTCCTTTGTAATCGTGGTTGGTGGTTGGTGATTTAGGAGGGGAATGAGGGAGTTTTTGGGGCGCTCCAACCTTGCCAGGCGGTGAGCGAGGCGCGCGTCCATCTTGATTGCGCGTGCCGCTTCGATCGCTCCACAGTGCCGCGCATCGCAACTCGGCGATTGCAGCGCGGACCAATTCGGCGGCGCGCTGCGGCTGCTTCATGCGGTGCTCGTAATAGATGGCCAGCTGTTCGGCGGCCTCGATGGCTGCTTCCACGGTTTTCCGGGCATCCTCGGCCAGGATGGCGGATTGGCTTGCGGCGCGCCGGCTTCGGAGCCTTGCGCAATTCATCCCAGAGGGAAGCGGCGCGCGTGTAGTCGAGTTCTTTCTTTGCCAGTAGGGCCAATTCGGCTTGCGCGAGGCGTTCGACATGGCGCGGCAGGCCCGCGAGCAACGCGCTCTCATACAATTCGCGCGCGCGCGTGGCATGGCCGCGGCGATGCATCAGGCGGGAGAGTCCCAGGACTTCGATGGGGTCATGCGCGTCGGGTGGCGCGGCGTTCGCGAGGCCGTTTCCGCAATCGAGCAGCGTGAAAATCTTCCCGGCCAGCGCCGCCAGGCCCCGCAAGTCCATCTGGTTATGATGGAAAACTCCGGCGAGCGGTTCGGCGGGTCCGCCGCGCAGAAAATCAAAATAGAATTGAGGGATCAGCGAGGAGTCGATGTCGTCGTGGCGCGACCATTCGAGGGCGCGGCCTCGGCTGCCAAAACGTGGCGCTCGAGTTCCTTGAGCCGCACCGAGCCGAGGCGCAGGCGCCAGAGCTGGCGCGCGGGATGCAGCAGGTCCAGGTGCGCTGTGGGAGTGGCGGCGCGGATTCTTCGGGTCATGCGATAGCGAGTTTCGAGCAGCGGCCAGTCGAAACTTTTCCCGTTGAAGGTGACCAGGATGGGCCGCTTGGCCATGCGCTCGGAAAGTTCCAGCAGAAGCGAATGTTCTTCGTCGAGATCGCGCATGAAAAATTGCTCGACCTGCAGGCCGCCCGCATCCCACCACGCGATGCCGACCAGGAACGGATATGTGCCGGTGCCTCCGGCGAGGCCCGTCGTCTCCGTGTCCAGAAACAGCCACTGTTCCGGATCGATCGCGGCAATCGAGCGCGTCTTGTGCCTCCGGGCCTTGGGGCAGCAGCAGGGATAGCGAACGCGCATCCGGCGAGCACATTTCCGGCGTCGCATACCACTGCGCGACGACAATGCTCTCCATAATGGTTCCGGCGGACCTGGGCGCCAAGAAGTTGCGCCGAGGCGGTCACATTCCAGGGGAGGTCCGCCGCAGGCGAGGGAATGGCCTCCCGCTTTCGTGCGGGCCGCAACGCGGCCATATGCGCGAATTTGTCGTGTGCGGTCAAATTGAAAACCAACCACGAAATCTGAAACCACAGATGGACACAGATAACACTGATAAAAGCAGAGAAATAAAAGCTGAGTAAATCCTTCGAATGAATTCATAATCTAGTAGCGTTAGTGTTTAGCGTTTCCTTTTTTCTTCATTAGCGTTTATCTGTGTCCATCTGCAAATTGGTTTCTTGCTTCATGCCCCCAGGCGGGAGAGTATTGCCAGCGCCGCTTCTTTGGCGCGTTCGCCGCGTTCTCCCACCGGGCCACGCAGGAGGGCACCCGTTGTCGCAGGGGCATGCGGCGATCAGTTCGCGCGTTTTTGTCAGCAGCAATTGGTGCGCGCGGTAGAGCGGCTCGGAAAATCCGATGCCGCCGGGATAGGCGTCGTAGAGATAAAGATTCGGCTCGAAGAATTCCTTTTCCGCCAGGGCTGTGACGCTTTCGAGGTCACGGCGCCTCTTCCCATTCGATTTCCGAGCCGGGCGACGGCGGGCGCTCGCCGATGGCCGTGCCCAGATCGCGGCGCGTCGCACATCAGCAAGAGCGTGGCGATCGATTCCAGCGCGTGCAGCAAGCCGAACATGCCGCTCTGGCGGTCGCTCACGGAAAACGACAGCGATTCCACCAGCGGCCGCTCGAGCGTCAGCCAGAACGCGGTGGTGTGCATTTCGTTTTCCGGCAATTCGAGTTTGCCGTCGCCGACATTTTCATTGGTGAAGAATTTGATTTTCTTGAAGCCGATCACCTGCGAACGGACCAGCACATCGCCATGGGAGCGCACGGCGTGCGCATCGGCGCCGGCGGCCCCCGTACTTCGATGCGTTCGCTCTGCGCGCGTCTCCAGCACGCGCACCTGCGTGTAGCGGATCGCGTCGGTGTAGTAATCCACGTCGACGCGCTTCACGTAAGCTTTGCGCTCCTCGAAATTCAGCGCCTCGACGTGAAATTGCTGCCCCTGGTGCAGATAAATCGCCTTGGGGTGAACGGTCGTCAGCGCGCTGGAGAAATCCACTTCGCCGATCACTTCGGTGCCCTCGGTCGTATCGACGATCACGAAATTGTCCGAAGTGACCGACCGCAGGCTTACCGTATCGGCCGGATACGCCTCCTGCGTCCAGTGCCAGTGCTCGCCGGTGCGATGCAGAAATCCCGCCTCCGCCAGGCGCTCGCAGAGTTCGGGGACATTCACTGCGCCGAAGGATTCATTCGCGGCGATGGGCAGCTCGAACGCGGCGCATTTCAAGTGATTCACCAGAATTTCGAGATTGTCCGGCTGGACGAACGCGTGCTCGGGCGAGCGGCCGAAAAAATAATCCGGATGCTGGACGATGAATTGGTCGAGCGGCGCGGAGGAAGCCACCAGCACGGCGCAGGAACTTCCGCTGCGGCGTCCGGCGCGGCCCGCGCGCTGCCAGGTGGAGGCAATCGTGCCCGCGTAGCCCGCCATGATCGTGGCGTCGAGCGAACCGACGTCGATGCCCAATTCCAGCGCGTTGGTCGAGACCACGCCGCGAATCCGGCCTTCGCGCAGGCCGTGCTCGATTTCGCGCCGTTCGCCGGGCAGATAGCCGCCGCGATAGCCGCGAATCGCCGGCGGTTGCCCGGGCGGCGTGGGATTCGCCTGCTGCAGATAGGTGAGCAGCACCTCGGTATACAGCCGCGAGTTGGCGAAAACGATGGTTTGCAGCTTGCGCTTCAGAAATTCCTGGGCCACGCGCGAAGCCTCATTGATGTAGCTGCGCCGGATGCCCAGAAAACGGTTCACCACCGGAGGATTGTAGAAAATGAAAAATTTCTCTCCCGCGGGAGCGCCGTTTTCCTCGATCACTTCGAATTCGGTTTCCGCCAGGCGCGACGCCAGCTCTCCCGGATTCGCAATCGTCGCCGAAGAGCAGATGAATTGCGGGTCCGAGCCGTAAAATCGCGCGATGCGCCGCAGCCGCCGCAGCACGTTGGCCAGGTGGCTGCCGAACACGCCGCGATAGGTGTGCAATTCGTCCAGCACGACGTAGCGCAGATTTTCAAACAGCCGCTGCCAGCGCGTATGGTGCGGCAGGATGCCGGTGTGCAGCATGTCAGGATTGGAGAGCACGATGTGGCCGTGCTCGCGGATGGCCTTGCGCGCGTCGGACTGGCGTATCGCCGTCGTAGGTAAATACGCCGAAGCGATTATCGAGCGCGCGGAAGAGATCGTGCAGTTCGGCGAGCTGATCCTGCGCGAGCGCCTTGGTGGGGAAGAGATACAGCGCGCGCGTGTCCGGATTTTCGAGCACGGCGTTCAGGACCGGCAGGTTGTAGCAGAGCGTTTTCCCGGAAGCCGTGGGCGTGACGACCACGACATTGCGGCCCGCGTGGACGGCTTCCGCCGCCGCAGCCTGATGGCTGTAAAGTTCGGCGACACCCTTTTCGGCATACGCAGCCTGCAAGTTCCGGGCGGACCCACTCCGGCATGGGCGCAAACTTGGCCTCGCGCGCCGGGATGTGGTGCACGGCGGTCAGGATTTCGCCCGAGTGGTCGCGTTCGGTAAGTTGCTCGACGATTTCACGGACGCGCGCGAGGGTGAGGGCGTCCCTGCGCGCGCCGTACAGCGAGAGATTGAGCCAAACCGCGTCCTCCCAGGCAATTCGCCTTTTATTCGCTTACGCTAGCACGCTGCGTCCAGCAGCGCAACGCCGATTCTCAAGAATCGTTCAAACTTGTGGACAATTGTTCGTCCAGGCGGGAGATTCTACCGGCTTGCCGACAACGCGTGGCGCATGACTTCAACCACTTCCGAGGGCTTCCATTCGTTCCCCGGCCACATGATCGCGATTGTGCCGTCGCCGCCCACCAGGACTGTATTCATGGTGTGAGTAATCAGGCTGTCTTGCTCGGAATAGATGAGACCGAAACTGGATGCGAGCTTCTGCAAATCGGCCGGCGCGGGGAAACAAAATCCCAGTGTTGAAACCCGTTGGGATTGTGGTCCAGATT
Source organism: Terriglobia bacterium (assembly GCA_963779275.1). Lineage (GTDB taxonomy): Bacteria > Acidobacteriota > Terriglobia > Acidiferrales > UBA7541 > Palsa-360. The sequence goes on along the minus strand of CAVZXL010000004.1, from coordinate 64,092 downwards.
GGCGAGACCCTAGTCCCGCAGGACTGGTGGTTTGTCATAATCCGGGTCCAAACTGATACTTACCAGGTGAGTTTTTTGGTACTCCGCGGGATCTTTTTCCAATTCCTTTTGGATCGCTGACGAATTGGCGGGTGAGCAGCGGACAATAATCAGGAAAGGGGCAGCGCGTGTAGATGAAAGTAAGGAGAACCAACTTGCCCTTGAATTGCTCGAAACGTATGGTCTTGCCGTCCTGATTGACCATCGGGATATCGGGAACCATGTCTCCGACCGATAGAGTATGGACGACTCCCCCCGCCGAAGATTGAATAGGGCCCTTGCCCGTGACACCCAAGTGCTCCAACCAAAACTTCCCATCCGCCCCCTCAATCAGATCCGCGCGAACAAGGTCTCCCGGGCTGCACCCCATCGAATCCCCGTGGATCCTTCACTGCAAAGGGCATGGTCATCGCGGGCATGAATCCGGGCATGTCGTCATTGGCAATGATGAGTTGCTGCAGCCCGGGTTGCTTGCTGATGACACGCCCCGTCAGCGTGTATTTTCGAGTTTTCTGGCAGCCAGGCAGCAGCAAAGGAAAAAACGCGAACAAGACGAATCCCCCGCCGAAGCCGGTCTTTGTGGGCCTATCCATTGCGATTCTCCGCATTCCTTCCATCTACTCCATCCGAGGTTTATCCGTGGCTTTATCCGCGGATTTAAATACCGTTTCCCGCACATGCCGTCTCAGTAATGAAACCGATAGCGCACTTGGACGAAAATCTCCCGCGGATTGCTGAAGTGAAACCCGCCAAACGTCAGGCTGTCGTCATACATCACGCGGCGGTTTCCTATATTCAAACCCGAAACCGACACCGAGAGGCGCTTCGCCGAAATCTTTTCCCAGCGAAAGGTCGAATGTCTTGTGCGACGGCAAGTAATCCAGCGCGGAGCAACATGGCGCTCCCCCGGCCGTGGGGCCGTTCCCATTGAAGAAGCCCGAGCCGTAGTACATGTTGCCCGAGACGAAGCTTCTCCATGGCAGTTTAACTTCGGCGCCCACATTCAGCGTGTTTCGCTGGTCGTGATCAAGCGGCGCGTAATCGGGGGAAGGCGTATTGTCCGTGGGGATCAGGCCGCCGGTGATGTTTCCGCGGGCCTCGCCGATTTGATTGGAATAGGCCATATGGATTTGAGCTCTCTTCCAAAGCAGGGGAGACCGCAGGGTCATCTCCCAGCCGCGGATCAAAGCTTCCGTGAGTGTGACCGGAATGAAGACATTGGATTCACCGAGATTATTGTGATCGAAAAAATTGTTGGCCCGGGTGCGGAACGTGTCCGTATCGAGACTCCAGCCCTTGTACGGGATGGTCAGGCCAAATTGATATTCCTCGTCCCGCTCGCCGGATAGCGACCCGAAGGTGTAACCCTGGCCGCTGGCCGCGTTCACCAGTGCGGGGCCGTTGAACGTGAGCAATGGGGGAGCCTGATAGAAACGTCCGTAGAAGCCGTGGAAGATCCAGTCGAGTTTGGGCACCAGTATGGAAATGCCGGCGCGCGGGCTGGTGGCGTTTTCAGTGATGCTTCCTGAGAAATGAGATTGCCGCACGCCACCGCTTAGCGTGAGCCAGGAGGTGGGCTTAAATTTATCTTCAAACCAGGCTTCGGCGAGGCCTCCGTTCACGATTTCGCGGTCCGCGAAATTGGGAGCGCTGGCATCGTTGAACAGGACGCTGAACAGCTGGTTGTCATGTTGCCAGAATCCGTAGAACCCGCCGCTCATCGAATTGCGCGCGAAGGTTCCGTTCAGAGTGACCTGTCCTCCCGCGTAGGTGGATGCGCGATCGTCAGTCGTGGCCGTGGGCAGGTCGTTCGGATTGCCTCTGTAATTCGCGCTGTTGTAATGAAATAAGGGAGAGACCGTGAGGATGGAATCCTTGCTGATCGTGCGCACCCAGGTGAAATTCATGAAAGTGTCGGCTTCGCGGTCGCCATCCATTTGGAAAAAAGTTCCCGCCGGGTAGGGAGTTTCAAAGATAGCGCCGGGAACGCCGTCGACCTCGTTGATCTGGCCGTTGGACAAAGGGATCTGATAGTAGTCGCGCCGGGAAGAAACGATCAGGCGCAACTGGTTCTTTGGGTTCACGTTGTAGATCAGCGAGCCGAATCCGCCGAAGCCGTTTTCGGCGTCGTGGACGATTTCCGGCGCAGGTGGTTCCAGGCCCAGGTTGCTGCGGTTGCCGTTCAAGCCGCCGTAGTAGGCAAATTTTTCCGTGTGGCCGCCGCAACTGATCTGGTCGTTGGTCTGGTAGAAGTTTCCGAAACTGGTGTTCAGTTCGCATTCGTTATCGCGCTCGAATCCGGTCCGCGGCACCACGTTGAAGACGCCGTAGGTGCGGTCTCCATAATCCGCGTCATAGCTGCCGCGCTGGACTTCAATATAATCGGCGTCCTTGGGATCGAATTGCGGCCCCACGTTGCTGGCGATATTGGTGTTGGGAACGGGCACGCCGTCCACCATCCAGCTCACCTGGTGGCCTCCGCGAATATGGAGTTGATCGTGGGTGATGTACGAGCCGGGGACGTAGTTCGTGATGATCGACAAGCTATTTGTGCGGCTGGCCCCGGGAGTCTCCTGGATGTCCTGGCGGCTTAACAGAGTTGTTGGAGTAACCGAATCGACGGTGGCGGTGACGGGCTCTCCGGTCACGACTGTCTTTTCGCTGACCGCGGCCAGAGTGAGTTGAAAATGCAGCACGGAACTCGTTCCCGAAGTGACGATAACGGACTGCTGTTCCGTCTGGAAATTCTTGAGCGTGACGGTGACGGTGTATTCGCCCAGCGGAACGGCGCTGAAATCGAATTCACCGTTGTCGTCCGAGGCCGAATGCTGGACCCAATCGGATTTTTGCGCCTTCAGATCCACCGTTGCGCCCTGGACGGGGCGGTGCTGGGGATCGTGAACAATTCCGTGCACGGACCCGAAAATCTCCGCGCGCGCCGGTAGGGAACCGGCCGCGGCCATGCCTATTGCCAAAACCAGAAGTATTGCTAGACGCCGGAAACACACCTTGAATTTCATTTCTTCCCTCGCTGGAATGGAAACCCCGAGCCTCGGCGTGTGGACGCATCCACACATCATCCCAAATGCTTTTCCTTAGTAGCCGCTGGATTTAGCTCGGAGGAGTGCGAGGAGGGGGAGTCGAGGGGAGGCTCAGATGAAAAGGCACAAAGCCTGAAACGCGGATTGGCGCGGGCTCCGCATTCGCTCGGTGCGAAATAGACATTGGGGCCACAAGCACAAACAGCGCGGTTCCCACGGCGGGGTTCGGCGGCGTGTCGCAGGCGCGCATCGAGCAGTCATCTCCAGCCCGGTGGCCTTGGGCGCCGCAAATATTCTTGTCCCGGTTGAGATCCCGGGCCTGGCGATGGTGCAACGGACAATACAGGGTGTTGCAGCAGGCGGGCAAATCGGAGGCGGAAAGCGATTCGGCCAGCGCCGGCAGGCTTGCCAGCAGCAGAGCCGAGAGCGCGAAAATCGCCAATAATTTTCTAATCATTCGCAGCAACACCGGCGGAGTTCAATATTTCCCGCCTGCACAAGGATACTCGCGATCGCTTCCGGGATACAACGCCTAAGATCGCCGCCTGTGCGGCGTGCACCTTGACACAAATGGATTCGCCCTCCAATATGCATGACATGGCACACATATTTTTGATCTTCGATTTTGGCGGCAACGAAGAAGTTGCGCAGTTGGCGCGCCACAAAGTGGACGGATGGAAGCAAGGCTTCCGGCTCGGCAAGAAGCTCGAATTGAAATTTGAGCGCAAGGGGCCGGAGCCTGCAGCCGCTTCCGAAGCGCCCGCCAAAGCGCCCAAAGAGGACTCAAAGGCGAAGAGGTCATCCAAGTCAAAAGCGAAAGCAGCAGACAAGGCCGGCAAGGCACAGGGTGGAAAGACCGAGCCGCCCGCGCAAATTCGCTTGATAGTCCGGCTTGATTTTTCCGATCACGAAAGGCTTTCCAGCCAGCGGTGGCTGGAGCGAATCCCCGCGGAAGAGCCGTTCAAGACCGTGAGTTCCAAGTCAGTCCGCGCCAGCGACCCCGAGTTCCAGGTCACATCGGAATTATTCGATTCGTTGGATTGACGGGATTTCGGCGGCGGGAATGAATTTCAATTGCAGCGCAAGATAGACGCCAATAATTAGCCGACGCGGAAGTTGGGTTGTTGGGAAGACTGCAGTGATTCCAGAGTTCCAAACAGGCAGGCTAGAAACTCTTCCTTTTGCACGCGAGCGCTCTTACCAATGGCAGCTCCCAATACCAAGCCTGCCACGAGCGCAACCAAAGACCAGATACCCAGGATCTCGATCGCTAGAATGCCCATTGCTCGCCTCCCCCGAAGCTCATCTCGACGCAGCACGCAACGGAAACTGCACGAGCTTAGCCAAACTCAGAATTCAGGCGTAAATCTGTAACTGCTGCAAATTCAATTGCATGGAACCAATCTGCGAAACCAGTGCTTTTCCCGGCCCGGAATCGTCTTGGTAAACTCTATATTGCACCGAACCCGATTACATGGACTAGGAGTTCCATTACGGACAGTACCACAACTCCCGCAAATTCATCAACTTCAAATTTTGCCGACCTCGAGTTTCACAGGGTTCGTATCGGGGCCTGCCCGTTCGTCCTCTCGAATCGCGCCGTACCGAAACTGTACTTTCGACCAGCATTTTATTTGCCCAAATCTCGCTAAGCTGATTTGAGGAACTTGGATTGCACGAATTCATGGGTGTGCGCCAATTCTTACGAAGCGCCAATAAAGAGCTCGCCCGATTTGGAGGAGTCTTCTTGCGAATGTGTTCGCTGCGAAATCTTTGGGTCCTTGGGGCGATCTTGCTTAGCGCGGGTTCAGCCGGCGCTCAGGGTTGGCGCCAGGTCGGGCCTCCGGGAGGGGACGTGCAGTCTCTTGCGGCGGTTCCCGGAAGCACTCGCACACTATTCCTGGGCACCTCGGACGGGCACGTTTTCGGATCCAATGATTCAGGGGAACATTGGGACCTGCTTGGCCGAGTCGGCGAACATCACGACGACGTGATCATGTCAATGGTGGTCGACCCGCGCTCGGCGAATACTTTGTATGCCACCAGTTGGACACTCAGCTCTCACGGCGGCGGAGTCTACCAGAGCACCGACGGCGGCCATAACTGGCAACTGATCGGCCTTTCGGGGCTCGTGGTGCGAGCGATTGCCATTGCGCCTTCGCGTCCGGACACCTTGGTGGCGGGCGCGACGGACGGCGTCTATCGCTCGGAAGATTCCGGGAAGCACTGGGCGCGCATTTCGCCGGAAAATCACGCCGATCTGCGCAACTTCGATTCCATCGCCATCGATCCTCGAGATCCCAACACGATTTATGCGGGCACCTACCATCTGCCCTGGAAAACCGCTGATGGCGGGAAGACCTGGGCGCCGATTCATCAGGGCATGGTGGATGATTCCGACGTCATGAGCGTCACCATCGATCAAAACGATTCTTCGCACATTTTTGCCAGCGCGTGTTCCGGGATTTATCACAGTTCGGATGCCGGAGCCAATTGGGCCAAGTTCAAGGGCATTCCGAAAGATTCGCGCCGCACCGTGCACATTTTGCAGGATCCGAAGCGCCCGCTCACCGTTTACGCAGCGACCACCGAAGGCCTTTGGAAAACGTCCGACGACGGCGCGAACTGGCGCCTGATCACGCCCGCTTCCTGGAGCATTCTTTCGATGCTCATCGATCCTGAGAATTCGGACCGCCTGATTCTGGGAACCGAACGCCTTGGCGTTCAAGTGAGCGGCGACGGCGGACAAACTTATCGCGCTTCCAACCAAGGGTTTTCACACCGCCGCATCGTGGATGCCGCAATCGATCCGCAGCGTCCGGAACGCGCCTTGGTTGTGCTGACCAGCAACTTTGACCCGGTGCTCGAGACCTCCGATTCCGGCCGCACCTGGAGCCCCATTGCAGCTGGGCTAAAATCTGGGCCGCCCCGCCACGTGTTTGCCTCGCCGGATGGCTGGTTCGCGGCTCCGGGTCCGGGCGGGCTGCTGCGATATGATTCAGGCAAGGCTTCCTGGGTAGCCGTCAATCAGGTCATCGCGACAAGGGCTGCGGGTCAGCCAGCTTCCACGGCCGCAGCGAAGAAAATATCCGCTTCAGGTTTACGCACAGCGGGCTCGAAGGCGCAGGCAAAATCCGCTGTTTCCGCCGCGACGAAATCCACGATTCCATTTCACGCGAAAGTGAACGACATGGCATTCGGGAGTGATGCCTGGTACGCCGCTACAGAAGAGGGTCTGTTGGTCTCGCACGACCACGGGTTGAATTGGACCGCCGTTCCTTTGCCGCCCGCTCTGCCTGCGGCAGCTACTACGCCGGCGGGCCCGTCGCCGGTTCGCGCCGTACGCATTGGAAATCCGGCTTCTTATGTCTGGGCTCTGACGCCGAAGCAATTGGAAGTTTCCGGCGACTCCGGAAAGACCTGGATTGCCCGAAAGTTGCCCGTGGAACCCCGCGGCGATCTGCATTTCCAGGCGCCGGATGAACAGACTGTTGTGCTGGCCAGCGATCACGGAGTTTTTCTCTCGCGCGATGCCGGAGAATCCTGGCGCCAGGCCAACGTTTCCGAACTCCTGATTGACGAACTGACTCCGGTGCGAAGCGCCATGGTCGTTTCCTCGGCAAACGGAGCTTTGTTCCTTTCGCGCGACACCGGGAAATCCTGGGCGCGCATGGACGGCCCCGGCGCGCAGGGCGCGCTCTCCGCATTGCGCTCGCGTGATGCGGGAAACCAGTTGTTCGCCGCGTCCGCGACCGAAGGATTGTTTGTGCTTGATATGGGTACATCGTCTTCCGCGTCGGCCGATTCGATCTCGGAGGCGACGGCGCCGAAGAGGTAATGCCCGCCTCGTTTAGAGCTGTCTGGAAGCGAATTTTTGGGCGGACCGCAAGCCGGTTCGCAAGATTGATTAGATTTGCAGAGATTGCAGGCGCACCTTCGCTGCCGCGATGTTGTGCGCCGGCAATATGATGGCGCTTATCCCCCCGGTTGCGCCGTCATTCAGCGCGGCAGAGCGTTTCCGTCCCAGCACCACACCCTGGGACGTGGAACGCTCGCCGTGATTTTTTCTTCCGCCGCACTCCTATCCCGATTTTCTCGCAAGTCCATCGAGGGCCATTCACGGGATCAGTAGGGGCACGGCATGCCGTGCCCCTACTCCGCGCGTCTGTGGCCTTTTTTCCTTGCTCCAGCCCTCGCGTTTCGTGCTAAAAGGTATCCCGCCCTGTTATCGAATTTGTGGCAAACGCCGCCGCCGGGGGCTTCGCGGTCCGCGCTGCTTTGGTTATAATGAATTGTCATCCAGGCCTCGCGGTCAGGGCATAGTTCGAGGAGCAATCGCATGCCGGTTCAGGCACGAACCAAAACGGCGAAATTCGACTCCGCCCCGTACCAGGGTCTTGACCGGGAGGATCTTCTTCGGATCTACCGCTCCATGTATCTTTCGCGGCGCATCGACGACCGCGAAATCCAGCTCAAGCGCCAAAATAAGATCTATTTCCAGATTAGCGGGGCGGGCCATGAAGGCGTGCTGGCGGCTGCGGGGCTTGTTCTGCGGCCCGGCCACGACTGGATTTATCCGTACTACCGCGACCGCGCGCTTTGCCTGATGCTGGGCGTTACGCCGCTCGATATGCTGCTCCAGGCGGTGGGCGCCAAGGACGATCCGAACTCCGGCGGGCGCCAAATGCCGTGCCACTGGGGCGTTCCCCGGCTGAATATTTTTCCGCGATCCTCCGCCACCGGGATGCAATACACACAGGCCGTGGGCATGGCCGAGGCGTCGCTGTATTACGAACGCTTTCCGAAGGCTCTGGCGCAGGCGCAAAAAGCGCCGCTGGGAGACGAGGCGCGGCACAAGCCGGATGAGATCGTCTATGTTTCCGGGGGAGACGGTTCGACCAGCGAAGGAGAATTTTTCGAATCGCTGAACGCCGCCTGCCTGAGAAAACTCCCGTTGTTGTACCTGATCGAGGACAACGGCTGGGCGATTTCCGTTCCGGTGAAGTTTCAGACGGCGGGCGGAAGCATTTCGAAGCTGACGGCGAATTATCCTGGGCTTCATGTGGAGGAATGCGACGGGAGCGATCCGCTGGCCAGCTACGGTGTTCTGCGGCGCGCTGCGGCCTATTGCCAGGCTCGCAAGGGGCCTGCGCTGGTTCATGCGCATGTCACGCGCCCCTATTCCCATTCGCTTTCCGACGACGAGAAACTTTACAAGACGGATGAATTGCGCCAGCAGGAGGCGCACCGCGACCCGATCCCCAAGTTCGGATTGTTCCTGGTGCTCGAAGGCATTGTCGACGAGAAGGAACTGGAGTCGATCGAAGCGGACGTCGATCGCGAAGTTCGCGAGGCCACCGACCAGGCGCTTCTGGCGGCTCTCCCCGCCAAGGAATCCATTCTTGTGAATCAGTACTCTCCCGACATCGATCCTACATCGTCCCGTTTCGAAAGCGCTCCGCATTTTTCCGGTGAGCCGCGCACCATGGTGGAGATGGTTTCCCTGACGCTGGCCGACGAAATGGCGCGCGACGAACGCATTGTCGTGTTTGGCGAAGATGTTGCGGACGCCAGCAACGAAGGCGACCTGAACCACGTGAAAGGGAAGGGCGGGGTATTCAAGGCCACTGTCGGATTGCAGCGCCGGTTCGGCTATGCGCGCGTATTCAACACGCCGATTGCCGAGGCCCTGATCGTGGGCAGCGCGCTTGGCATGGCCACGCGCGGGCTCAAGCCCGTCGCGGAGATACAGTTCTTCGATTACATCTGGCCGGCGATGATGCAGTTCCGCAATGAGCTGTCGCTGGTCCGCTGGCGCTCGAACGGCAATTTCAAGGCACCTGCCGTAATCCGCGTGGCCACGGGCGGCTACCTGACCGGCGGAGCGGTTTATCACAGCCAGTCAGGCGAATCGCTGTTCACGCACACGCCGGGGATTCGCGTGGTGATGCCCTCGACCGCGCTCGATCTCTGTGGATTGCTCCGCACGGCGATCCGCTGCGACGATCCCGTGCTGTTTCTCGAGCACAAGCACTTGTACCGCCAGCCCTACAACCGGTCTCCCTATCCCGGCCCCGATTTCACGATACCGTTTGGCCGGGCGCGCGTGGTCCGCGAAGGCAAGGACGTCAGCATCGTGACTTACGGCGCCGTGGTGCACCGCGCCGAAGTGGCCGCGGCGCAACTGGAACGCGAAGGGATTTCCGTCGAAATTATCGATCTCCGCTCGCTCTCGCCGTTCGACTGGGAGGCTATCGCGGCGACCGTGCGCAAGACCAATCGCGTGATCGTCGCCTATGAAGACATGCTTTCGTGGGGCTACGGCGCTGAAATTGCCGCGCGCATTGCCGACCAGCTCTTCGACGAGTTGGACGCCCCGGTGCGGCGCGTGGCCGCCATGGACACGTTCTGCGCCTACCAGCCGCAACTCGAGGATGAAATTCTCCCGCAGTCCAGCCATCTGGCCGCCGCGGTGCGGGATTTGGTTGCGTTTTAGATTTTTGTGGAACAGGGTTCAGCCTGTTTGGTTTTATCTTTACTTCAACCGAAGAGATGCTTAGCCCGCATTCTCTTTTCTCAAAAACGAAAAGTAAACAGGCTGAACCCTGTTCTACGGAAGAAAATTTCTCCCTTCTCCTTGCCAATCCTACTATCGGCTGTTAGTTTTCTTGCGGACTTCCAGAGGGGACTGCCATTCTGACGTGTGAAAAATGCGAGAACGGGATTGCGGAAGGGGCCAGTTTTTGCGCGCAGTGCGGTTGCCCGGTAAGCGTCGCCCAGATTGGCCCGGTCTACGTTCCCCAACACGCGCAGCCCGCGGAATCGATCCCGGCCATCCCCGCGGCGTCGGTGGCTCTGGTGCGGCCGGCGTATGCGGGATTCTGGCTGCGGGCCTGCGCCTTTGCCGTCGATACTTGTATTCTGTCATTCTTCTTCATGATTCTGGCATCGGTGTATCCCACGCAATTGATGATTTTCCCGGAACCGAACAACCAATCCCCGCTGGCCATTCCCCGCGTGACGTTCACGGGTTTTATTTTGCTGTTCGTAATCATGTGGGCTTACTACGCTTTCTTTGAGACGTCCGCGTGGCAGGGCACGCCGGGCAAGAGGCTGTTCCGCCTCTATGTCACGGACCTCGCCGGGGGAAAGATTACGCTGCAGCGGTCTTCCATGCGTTATTTCGGGAGGAAGATTTCCGAGCTGACGTTCCTGGTGGGCTATTTCGTCGCCGGATTTACAGAGAAGAAGCAGGCGCTTCACGACATCATCGCCGGATGCCTGGTCTTGCGAAGGCGCTGACCGTAATTTCCCTTCATGTGGGCAAACTTCACCCGCGCCGCTTCAATCTTTCTTTTTTGATTTTTTCGACGATTTACGGCCGGATTCAAAGGTGAAGGCGTCGATCGAAATCGCGCCCGCGCCTGTGGTGGCCAGAGCCAGGGCCATTGCGCCCAACAGCAGAGGAAGTTCGTACTGCCCGAAGGCGTAGATTCCGACCGCCGGAATTCTGATTCGGCCCAGGACCAAGCCCATCTCAATCGCCAGCAGCAAAGCGGCGCCACGCGTGAATAGTCCGAGAACCAGCAGCCCGCCGCCAAACATTTCCACGATTCCGGAGAGGTAGGCGAAGTAGCTTGGGAAGCCGAATCCCTGGAAAGCCTTCAGCCAGCGCGCAGGATCGCCGATCTTTGGATAGCCGTGAAACAAAAAGCTGGCTCCTAACGCCAGACGAAGCACCAGAAGGCCCAGGGGTTTCAATTTTTCGAGAAATTGCATTTTTCAGTGTCTCCCGCCGCGCGACATTCTACCAGAAGCGATACTCCGCAAATTCCGAAGTGGGCGCGTGCGTGCGCAATATCTAATTCTTTCCCGCGGGTTCCCAGAGCGGAATGGATTGCCCGCGGCCTTGCTCGACTGCAAGTTCGTACACGCGCACGGCGGCCGCCAGGTCCCAGGACGCGATTCCGTTCGATTTGAACAACGTAATCTGGTCCTTCTCACTTCTTCCGGCAATTTTTCCGGCGACGACTTCGCAAAGTTCGCGCACGGCGCTCCAGCGCGACTGGCTCTCTCCGAACGCCTGGATCAGGTCGCCTGCTTCCATCTTCGCTTGTTCGATGGAATCCACAAAAACGGAGCCGGCGCGATTGACGGCGGCGGCGTCCAGTTCGCGTTTTTGAGCCCAGTTTGCGCCCATGGCGTTGATGTGCATTCCCGGCTCGATCCATGAGCCTTCGAGCACCACTTGCGTTGCGGAAGTGGCCGTGATCACGATGTCCGCGCCGCGCACGGCTTCGCGGTTGGAATTCGCGCCTTCCACGGGCACGCCGATTTTCTCGCTCATTTCGCTGCAAAAGTTCGCGCGGCGCTCCGGATCGCGCCCGTAGGCGCGCACGCGCTCCAACCGGCGCACGGCGGCGACCGCTTCCAGTTGCGTCCGCGCCTGGTAACCCGTGCCGATGATGCAAACCGTTCGCGCGTCCGGATTCGCCAGGTATTTCGTGGCCACCCCGCTGGCCGCGCCGGTGCGAATCTGGCCGAGGGCGTCGGCTTCGATCAGCGCCGCCATTTCTCCGGTGGCCGACCGGAACAGCGGCACGACAAAACGCGCCACGCCGCGCACCACCGAATAGAGTTTCATGCCGAAGTAGCCGTGCACCGGATCGCTGGCGGCCATGTAGTGCAGGACCCCGTGGTCCGGAAGCCTCAGCCTGCGCCGCGGATTCAGGGCCAGTTTGCCCTCGCCCTGATCGCGCAAGGATTGCTCGACAAGATCCAGCGCGAGCGGCATGGTCAGCAGGGAACGCACTTCGGCTTCGTTGAGAAGCAGCGTCATGGTTGCTCCTTGGAATCCAGATTCATGCGAAACCAAAAAACGCGGCAGGCGGCCGGGTCAAAAACCAGCAGTTCGGAATGTGGCGTAACCGCGATCTGGGGCGCGGCGATCTCGCCCAAATGCTCCGTGAGATTCGCGTCCAGCTTGTGCTGTCCATCGGGCGTCCACACGCGGATTTGCAGCGGAGCGGCGGACATCGTAAACACGAATCCGTCCCCCACGGCCAGTCCGGAGATGGGATGCGATTCCACCGCGGGGCCCGCCGCCGCGTTCCACGAAGTCTCGAGCGCCCCGTCGGAGGAATATTTCGCGACGCGCCCCGTCTTGAAATACGCGACGTAGACGGAGCCATCCCGCGAGGCCGCCACCCAGGAAGGCTTCTCGTCCGGCGCGGCATCGGGCGGAGCGGCAAGGAATTTTATCAAACGCCCGCGATCGTTAATCTTCGCGACGCGAGAGCCGGCTGGATCGGGCACATATAAATTGCCCTCGTCGTCCACGCTGATCCCGAGCGGGCCGGAGAAATGCTGCTGCGGCGCGCTTTGCACGGCGCGCAGGAATGTTCCGTCCGGAAAGAAAATAAAAATATTGCCGCGTTCGGCCTCTGCCAGATAAATCGCGCCGCCGCTATCCACGGCCACGCCCGTGGCGTGGCGCACGCGCGCATCCTCGAAGGTAAGCAAGGGAGTGCCTTTGGCTTCAAACTTGTCGATGAATCCCGCGCCCGGGTCGGCAAAAAAGACGTTGCCCAGGGCGTCGGTGGCGAAGGCGGATGGCGCGCCGAATTTTCCCGGCCCGTCGCCCTTTTCTCCCCATGCGCCCAGGAATTGGAAAGGGGGCGGCGGTTGAGGTTTCGGCGCCGGGTCCACGCGCTTGCCGCAGGAAGCCAGCAACAGCGGCGCGGCCAACCAAGGCAGGAGAAATTTCCACTGGCCGGAGCCGGAATCCGTTTTCGACATGCGCAAAATGGGAACTCGCCTGATTTTTGATTTCGTCCGTTTAGGATATTACCATGCGGCGAGAGAAGCGCGATTTCGACGGACGCGCGCCCGTCAGGTGAACACCAAGGAGGTTCCCTGAAATTTGCGGCACCGGAAAAAATCAGCGAAGGATGGGAGCCTTCGCGGGAGCTTCCCAGTCGAGACGGGCGGGGGCCGGCCAATCGAACATCCGGTTCAAGGCGTACTTGAATCCCATGCCGAACAGGACGGCAACGAACTGCCATGACATTCGCGCGTAAAAAAGAGGCGCTCCGGCGGCAAGATGTGCCAGCGGCGCATGAAGCCAGGCTCCGGCAAATTCCGGCATAGGAACCGGTCGTCACCACCAGGCCCGCGGCAAACATCAGCAGTCGGCAAAGATAGCCATTCGGGTTCCGGAAATCCTCGCCGACGCCGGCGGCGCACGCCCGCACACGGTGCAGAAAATAATTCATTCCCGCCGCCCCCAGGCATGGCCAGGGCCGAGGCTTTCCAGTTATGAAGATTCGTCAGGGTAAGCAACAGGGCCATCACCGCGAGGTTCATGAGAACTTCCATGCCGCCGCCGGCAGCCGACTTCAATAATCGAATGGAAAAACGCCGGCTCGAACCGCACAGCCGCCAGACTTGCTGCAGGTATTGCAAAATCACCTTGTTCGTTAGTTTGGACTCGCCCCGGGTGCGGGACCTGAAGGTATAGGGGACCTCCTTCACTTGCTCAGGCCGGAGATTCGCGAGAATCTCCAGAAGAATCTTGAATCCATTTCCATTCAAGTCTTCCTTTACTCCGTCGAAATCTTTTCTCGAGAACAGAAAGTAGCCCGACATCGGATCCTTCAGTCGAATTCCCAGGAAGAATTGCGCGGTTCGGGTGGCCAGCCAGGACTGCAAGCGGCGCAAACGGTCCCAATCTCCCGTGCTGCCGCCCTGGACGTGGCGGCTGCCGACGACGACATTCGCGCCCTTGTCGAATTCCTGCAGCATTCTGGAAAGAATCGAAGGATCGTGCTGCAGGTCGGCGTCGATGCAAGCGACGACGTCGCCTTCGGCCGCGGCAAAACCATCCATCACCGCCAAACCGAGTCCCGGATTCTGCATCCGGCGCAAGGTTCGCACGCGGGGATTGGCCGCGGCGATTTCATCGGCCACCGACCAGGTGCGGTCCGGGGAATTGTCATCGACAATCAGGATTTCATAATCGACATCGCGCAAGGCGAGTGCCAACTCGTCCACCAGCCGCGGAACGTTCTCGGCTTCGTTCAGCGTGGGAGAAATTACGCTTAGCTTCATATTTTTTGTGTGTTGCGAGAAAGAAGCCTCTGACAGCGCGTGCCCGTTCGACTGGAAATTTCTTCAATTACAATTACGTAACCGTTGGCCCGTGGTCCCGACTAATAGCCGGGATACTAGCATATCCCGGGCCCATTCCTGACAAAGAACATTCGCAAAACGCGACGTTTTTCGATACCACGTGCTGCGATTTAGTCACCGTGGATTCGCCGCGCTCAGCAAGTAAAGATTCGTTCGGGGCGCTAAGAGTTGTCCGGCGCGGCCATTTTTTCGGATTTTCGGGAGAACAGCGCCGCCGCTCCGGAGGCCGCAAAAATGACGACCTCGGGGTCCACCGGATGGCGGAAGCGGATGTCCGCATGGGTGATGTAATAGACCAGGGGAAAGAAGACCAGCGGGATCAGCAGAGCAATAGCGCCATCACGGCCTTCGCGAATCGCGGCGGCGATGCCCGCAAATGCCAGGGCCGTGAACAAACGTGTAGGTGAGAACGTTGGGCAGGCCCGAATCGCCCAGCGTCCAGCCGGGAGGAAAATCCCAAATCGCGGTCCAGGTGAACAGGATTCGCCGCACGGTCTGCCGCGCAAACCGGCCCGTCTGGCGGGCCATGAAATCGAAGGCTTCGCGCTGTTTCATGGCCATGTAGGCGGGCTCGCCCATGATTTTAAATTTTTGAAATTCCCCGGGGTTATCCGCCGGGAAGCACGTTCCAATCCGATGGCGTTCGTGTGTCGTCGCTGTTTCCGACCAGGAAATCCAGGCCGAAGCCGCTGCGGAAGGGCACGAATCGCCCGTACACGCGGCTGCACCGCCAGACCCAGGGGGCCACCGCAGCCAGAAACACCAGCGAAGCGGCAAACGCCGCGCCCGTGGAGTTGCTCCCGCGGCGCCAGTGCCGGAACCAGATCCACGAGCCGAGAAACGGCAGAGCGGAAAGCACAGTGGGGCTGGAAAGCGCCGCCAGCGCCCACAGCAGGCCGTACCCGATCCAGCCGCCGAGAGTCGCGGATTGTTCCAGCGAGAGCGTCGCCAGCACCAGCAGCGCCAGCAGCAGCGTGGTCAGGGTTGTTTCCCAAATAGTAATATTTGACAGGGTAATGCGAATAAGGAAACAAGGCCCAAATCCACCCGGCCCACACGGCGGTGCGCGCCCCGAACACCCTGCGCGCAATCAAAAATACCGGTACGCATGTGAGAGAGGAAAACAGGTTGTTCAGGGACAGAATGGCCAGCGCCGAGGCCGTCGTGTAGACGCCGAACACCTTGAAAACGCCCGCCAGCAGGTAGGTGTAGGCGGGAGGCATCAAGGCGGTCGGTCCGGTCGGCTCACCGTAGGGAGAACTGAATCCCTGGCCCGTGGCAATGGAACGCGCGACGCGCCCGGTTTCGTAGCCGAAGGCCTTATGGTCCAGCGCGGGATCCAGTTGCGCCGTGTACGTGAACGCCATGACCAGCAAACGCAGGGCGAGAGCGGCTACGACCATCGTTTTCGGAGAAGAAAAGGAAAGACGGGACGCCGCGCGCTGGACGCTCAAGGTTTTTTCCGCTGGACTGCGGACCCGCGCGACGATTCGTCTTTCACGTGCCGCACAGAGGTCTGCTCCATCACATAATTTCTCTGCGCGGGAGCATCGTCGGCGTTGGAAAAATGGAATGTGGGGCCTTTTTCGCCTCGAGATACGACGATTGGCAGCCGCCCGCACAAATCGCTTTCGACATAAGCGGTTTCGTAGCGTTTGCGCGGGGCGCTCCAGGTGTACACGCGAAGCAGAGTGAAATCGCAAGGCTGGCCTTCGCCGCCGCGCGATCCGGCGACCAGATATTGCGGCGCTTCGCCTCCCGAGCCATCGGGTACCTGATTGAGGACGAACCAGGCCAGAACGTGCAAATCGGCGGTGTTGGCGTTGTCCCGCACCGGTCCCGGCATGTCCAGGTCAATGAAACGCGCAAGCACCCATCCGGCGATAGGTGCCGCCGAGGAGGAACCGCCCAACGCAGCGCCCGCCTGCGAATTTGCCGGGCCGCCGCTGACGTGATCTCCGGAAGCCGGGGAGGGGAGCTTTGCCGGATTCTTCGATGAATTCGGGGTGAGGTCAGCGGGAGGTGCGTCCGGGGCGCGCAGCACGAGCAGCCAGTCCTCCTGCTTTGCATCCTGTTCCGCCGCTGCCCCTTTTGCATCGGGCGAATTGTCGTCGCCGGTCTGAGGCGCATCGGCCACGGTGCGCTCGAGCACGACGACGGGCGTGCCGCGCGTGAATTGATATATGCGCTTGGCGTCGCGGCCAGGCTCGATGCGGATGTTGCTGACGGTTTTTGTGTGGCCCGCCGCCTGCACCGGCAAAGTCTGCGCGCGCGCCAGCAGGGCGGCGCTTTCTCCCCAGAGCTGCTCATCCATTACCTGCCTGGAATCCATCAGCCAGCCGATCGCGCCGGAAGGCCCGCGCACTTGCATCGACGGTCCTTCCGCGCGCACCACTTCCACGCGGTCGCCGTAGTGCAGATCGCCGATCGGCTGCTTCACCTGAGCCAGCGTATTCCAGAGAATGACGTCACGATCGGCCACGTACCCAATGGAAATAATTTTGGGAGAGTGCGGATAGATCCGCCAGTAGACGACCGCGGCAAGGATGAGCAGGAGAGGAATCACCCCTCCCTTGCGAAGAATTCGCCAGACCATTTCCGTTTGTCCTTAGATTTTCTGGGCTCCAAGTAGAGCCCAAACCCGAAATTATCCGGGCTCCAAATAGAGCCCAAACCCGCTTATCCTCGATCGCCGAACGTGATGCCCACGGCGCGCGCTGCGCGCACCATGCTGCCTCGAGGATCGACCAGCCGAGTTTCGCCCACGGCCTCGTCGATGGGTACCGATTCAATCTCTCCGGCACGCAGGCAGACCATGCGGCCAAATTCCCCGCGCGCGATCAACTCGATGGCCTCCACTCCGAAACGCGTGGCCAGAATCCTATCGAACGGGCTGGGCGATCCGCCGCGCTGGATGTGTCCCAGGACCGTGATGCGAACATCTTTCTTCAGCAGCTTGTGGATGGCGTCGCCGATCAGGATGCCCACCTGTCCGGGACGCGGCGCGGGAAATGGGTTGCCCTCTGGATCCAATGGCTGCAATTTCACGCCTTCGGCGACCACGACGAGCGAAAACTTTTTTCCGGTAGCGGCACGTTCGCGCAATTTTTCGCAAACCGTCTCGATGGTGAAAGGAATTTCCGGGATCAGGATGACGTCGGCGCCGCCGGCGATTCCCGAATGCAGGGCAATCCATCCGGCGTTGCGGCCCATGACTTCGATGACCATGACGCGGCCGTGCGATTCGGCCGTGGTGTGCAGGCGGTCGATGGCGTCGGTGGCCACATGCAGCGCGGTGTCGAAGCCGAACGTGACTTCGGTCGCGGAGAGGTCGTTGTCGATGGTCTTGGGCACGCCCACGATCGGGATCCCCAGGCGTCCCAGATCGCGCGCGATGGTCAGAGTGCCGTCGCCGCCGATGACGATCAGCGCGTCGAGGCCGAGTTTCCGGGTGTTCTCGCAACATAGCAGCGAATAATCGCGCGTTTCCTTTTTTTCTTCCGTATCGACTCTGTAGCGAAACGGATTGCCGCGGTTGGTGGTGCCCAGAATTGTGCCGCCGCGCGGCAAAATTCCGGCAATCGATTCGACGGTCAGAGGCATGGTTCTTTCCGGCCAGATCAAGCCGTCAAAACCGTCCTTGATGCCGATGACGCGCCAGCCGCGCCCCAGGATTGCGCTGCGGACCGCGCCGCGAATCACGGCGTTCAACCCGGGACAATCTCCGCCCCCGTTGGCGATGCCGATGGTCTGAATGTTTGGAGCCATGGATCCTCAATCATGCGGCAGGCGACGGAGCCTGAAGCGCAAAAAAACATTCTACACTATTCAGGAGCGAACGGCTGATATGGAGGAAGAGGTTGAGACTTGGTGCCGAAACAAAAATTTCTAACCGGGCGATGGACTTGCATCGCGCCGCGGAAAAAACGCGAAGTCTAAATCGTTTTCGCGTTCCGCCGGAAGCGGTCCATCAGGGCCGTGTGCAGGCGTTGGCGGACGTCTTCGGGGAGCGGGACGGGTTCGGAGTTGCAGAAGATCTGGATTGTTTTGCGCGTGGTGTCGACGACCACGCGGCAGTCGGTGCAGCGGGCCAGGTGCAGTTCCAGGTCGGCGCGCATTTCGGAGTCGAGGACTCCGTCGAGGTAACTGGTGAGTTCCTGAATTACTTTCTTGCAGTTCACTGCGTTTCACTCCGTCGAAAATACTTGTTCAGTTTTGCGCGGAGTTTCAGGCGCGCCCGCAACAGGCGCGACTTCACCGCCGCTTCCGAGATTCCCAGGATTTGCGCGGTTTCTTCGGTGGAAATGCCTTCCACGTCGCGCAGCAGGAAGGCCACACGGAAAATCGGATCCAGCTCCGCGATCACGGAGTTGAGAATTTCGTTGAGTTCGGTCTGGGCGAATTTCTGCTCGGGCGAAGGGCCCCAGTCCTCGATCTCCCGGAAGACGGGATCCTCGCCGTCGTTCAGCGGCTCGTCGAGGGAAAACTGATTTGGGCGGCGCTTGCGCAGCTTCATCAGGGCTTCGTTGACCGCGATGCGCACCAGCCAGGTATAAAAGCGCGAGTCGCCCTGGAATCGGTCCAGGTTCGTGTAGGATTTCAGGAAGGCTTCCTGCATCACGTCTTCGGCGTCTTCGCGGTTTTGCGTGATGTTCATGCCCAGGCGGAAAATTTTTCGCTCGTAGCGGTTCACCAGCTCTTCAAACGCGGCGGCATCGCCGGCCTTGGCGGCGGACACCAGTCGCGCTTCGTCATCGCGGACGATTGTGGAAGCCAGCGGCTTGGGATCTGTGGCGCTCAACAGTCTCACTGCTCCAATGGGCGGACAATTTCGTCCAGCCAAGCTATTTTGGCAGGGTACCATAGTTCTCCGTTGCCACGCCTCCCCTCAAACTTCTTCTCCTTCGGATGCCGAGAATGGCGCCCGCGATTCAGGAATTTGAGGGCAATTTCAGGGGGAAACACGGTCGCCATCCGGTCCCGATCCTGCGCCGCGAAGTGGTACAATCGTGCGCCTGAACCGTCTTCGCGCTGGGTTCGGAGCGCTGTTCGCCACAATGGCAGGTTGCCCTATGGGCGCGCGGCAACTGCCACGCACGAAATACCCGAAGGGAAGCCGGAGTCTGGAAAACTAAATGAAAACATTGCCCGACTATCTGCGTCCCGGCATGAAGCTGGTTATCGTGGGTTGTAATCCCGGCGATCGCTCGGCTCGCGTGGGGCATTACTATGCCGGACGCGGAAACGAGTTCTGGCCGCTGCTGTACGAATCCGGCGTCATGCCGGAGTTGCTCGAGCATCGCGACGACAAACGAATGATCGAATTCGGCATCGGGCTGACCGACCTGGTCAAGCGGCCCACTCGCGGCGAAGAGGAACTGGCGCGCGAGGAATTCGCCGAAGGGCGCATTGTGCTGTCCCAGAAGCTTGAGCAATTCGCGCCGCAGGTCATCGCGTTCAACGGCAAGGGCACGTTTGAAAATTTCGCGCAGCGGCCGTGCAAGCTGGGGCTTCAAAAGAACCGTCTGTACGGCGCGCAGGTGTTTGTCTTGCCTTCGACCAGCGCGAAAAATGCCATCGGGCACGGCAGCGAAGCTTCGTTATTTCCGGCAGTTGGCCAAGGTGCTGGCGAAATTGCCGGTGTAACGCGGCCGGCGCCTTCCGCGTCCAGGACTCATTCATCCCGCACGGCTGTAAGCCATCTTAGGAGCGAACGCGAACCATGCCGAAAGCAAAGATCAAATTCCTGCACAAGCCGAACTGCACCACCTGCCGCAAGGCGAAAGCCTTTCTGGAAAAAAAGAAAGCGGAGCTGGAACTGCGCGATCTGGGCAAGGACAGGCTGTCGGTCGCGGAACTTGACGCACTTATCGGCAAACAGGACCATCGCAAATTCCTGAACACGCGGAACGAACTCTACCGCACGCGAAAAATGAGCGTGAACCCGCCGTCGCGCGAGGAGGCCCTGAAACTCATGGCCGCCGAACCCAACCTAATTCGCCGTCCCGTGGTGATTCGCGGTTCCGAACTCGTGCTGGGGTACGATGAGGAAGCGCTGAAGCGCATCGCGAAATAAATTTGCGCGCCGGAGGGCGAAACGATTGCATGAGCGTCCGTGAAAAGATCATCCTGCTGCAGGGGGACCTCACCGAGATGGACGTGGACGCCATCGTCAACGCCGCAAACAACGACCTGCAGCTGGGCGGCGGTGTTGCGGGAGCGATCCGCCGCAAGGGCGGCGAAGCGATCCAGCAGGAATGCGACGCCATCGGCAGCGTGCCCATTGGCGGCGCGGCCATCACCACGGGCGGCAATCTGCGCGCGCGGTTCGTGATTCATGCCGCCAGCATGGCAGCTCGGCGGAGAAACCACGGCCCGCGCGCTGCAAACTTCAACGGCGCACGCGCTGCGGATTGCCGAGGAAAAAAAACTTCGTTCCATCGCATTTCCCGCCGTGGGCACAGGCATCGCGGGTTTTCCCCTCGCCGAATGCGCCCGGATCATGCTTGGCGAAGCAGCCGGGCACTTGAAGGCTCCCACTTCCCTGGAAAAAATTTATTTCATGCTGTTTGACGCGCGAGCCCTGGAAGCCTTCGAGAAAGAGTTCCGGGAAATGGACGCGCGCGGCGAATTTGGTAATGCGCGCGCCAAGGGGCGCTCGTGACGGGCCTCGCCGAAAAAGTTCGCGCGGAACTCGCTCTCTACGAGCATCCGCTGTTTGTGTTCGACGCGCGTCCCGCAGCCGAGGGCGTCGAAGTCGTCATCCGCTACGCGCCGCCCGAGCCGCAGGTGCACACCTATGTCTTCCTGCTTCGCCCGCGCGAAATCGAAAGCCGGCAATTCCCCTGGATTTTTCAGAAACAGTTGTACGATTGCCTGCACGACTTCATCGTCGAGATGTTCACCTGCAATCCGCAGCGGCAAGACGCATGACAGCGCAATCTCCCTTTCCTGCGAACGACCCAGGCGCCCCGCTGCGCGGCCTGCTCGTTGCTCGCATCCGCACCAGCGGCCCGATCCCGTTTGCCGAGTACATGCGCGAATGCCTCTATCATCCCGAGCATGGATATTATTCGCGCACAAGCGCCGGGCGCTTCGGGGACTACTACACGAGCGTGGACGTTCATCCGATATTCGGGCGATTGCTCGTCCGGCAACTCGCCGAAATGTGGGAACTTCTGGGGTCGCCGCGCCCGTTTGCCATGATTGAAGCGGGGGCGGGTGTCGGGCGCCTCGCGAGCCATATTCTGGATTTCGCCGCCCGCGAACTGCCCGCCTTTTATGCCGCGGTGGAATACATTGGCGTGGAGCGGTCCGCGGCGCGCCGCGCGCAACATGCCGGGCGGCTTGGGGCCCATGTTGCAGCCGGAAAATTTTCCGGCTCCGCCGAAATTCCGCCCGCAATCCCTGCCGGCTGCATTTTCTCGAATGAATTGCTCGATGCGTTGCCCACGCATCGCCTGGCGATCGAAAACGGCAAGGTGCGCGAGATTTACATAGGCGTGGAAGGCGAGCAGTTCGTCGAAATTCTTGCAAAACCCTCCACGCCGAAGCTTGAGGAATATTTTCGGGAGCAGGGAATTGGACTGCAGGAAGGCTGGCAGTGCGAGGCGTGCCTGGAGGCGTGCGAGTGGATCGAAAACGCGGGGCGCGCTCTGGGACGAGGCTTCGTCCTGAGCATCGACTACGGCCATGAAGCCGGCGCGCTGTACAGCGAGCGGCACAATCGCGGCACGCTGCTGGCGTACCGCGATCATGAGGTGTCGGAAAATTTGTTGAAAGCGCCGGGGTCGCAAGACCTGACTTCGCACGTGAATTTTACGGCGTTGGATGTGTGGGGCCGTCGCGCGGGGCTTGCGCGCACGGGGCTGGTCACGCAATCGCAATTTCTGGTGGCCCTGGGCCGCGCCAATGAATTCTCGGATTTATACGAGCCCGGGCAGACGGAAGTGGAGAAGCTGCGCGCGCGCCTGCTGCTGAAAAACCTGATTCATCCCGAGGGCCTTGGAGAAAAATTCCAGGTGCTCGTGCAGCATAAGGGAATTGAAGAACCGAAGCTCACGGGCTTGTCTGGGTATTGAGCAGGACAGGCTTCAGCCTGTCGGGTTTCAATTATGCAAATCCGAAAACCAAACAGGCTGAAGACTGTTCTACTTAAGACCCACCTTCGGTGTAGGCCTTCTTCAGCGATTTCTCCGCTTCGGCTTGCGCGCCTCCGGTGTCGTCTCCGGTTTGCTTGGCCTTGCTGTATTCGTTGACCGCGCGGGTGCGGTCGCCCTGGATATCGTAAATTCTGCCAAGGTAGATGTGCGACCAGACTTCGGTCCAGCGCGTGGTCAGGTCGGTCGAAGCTTCCATGGTGTCGCGGAAGGATTGCGCGGCGGCCGCGTAGTTCCTCTGGTAGAAAAACGCTTCGCCCATGCGGAAGTCGGCGAGGGCATTGGTGCGGTCCTGTTCGAGCGCGCGCTGGTATTGCTGAATGGCGTCGTAGTAGCGGCCCTGTTCGGCGAGGGTTTCGCCGCGGGCGATGATGCCGCGCACGCGCAGGCGCTGGCTCGATTTCAGGATGAAGTTGTGCGGGTCAAGGATAATGCCGTTGGGTTTCGGTCGTCCGAAGGTCTCGACGGTGAACGCGGATTCCTTTCCGGCGATATCGACTTTCTTGAATTCTGGATTGCCTTCGGTTTCGACTTCCATCTCGACGTTCATGCGGAAGAAATCGAGATCCTGTTTCACTTTGCCGACAATACGAAATCCTTTCTTCGTGCGGTAGATCACGTATTCCAGGCTGAATTCGGGAACGCCGGTCGAGCGCAGCCACTGAGTGAAAAACGGCCGCAGGCTGGGCGTTTCCGGCGCCGCGTCCGCGGCGGGCGCGTTGCTCAGTGCAAATTCTTTGGGTGCCGGCGCGGCCTGGTGCGCCTCGGCAAGCTGCTCGAAATCGCGGATGCTGGCCGTCTTGCCCGCGTAACGCGAATAGAAATCCTTCAGCAGCGCGTCAAAATTCGCGTCGCCCATGATGGCGCGGAGCATATGGAACACCATCGCGCCCTTGTTCACCACCACCGAGCGGTATTCCTCCGAACCCGGCGACAGCCTCCTGGCCTCGGCAATCGGCGCGGCGTCGTCGAACATCAGCGCGCCCACCGCGAAGTCCTCGAGCGCTTTGTTCAGGCCTTCCTTGCCGGTGGCTTCCTCGGCGTAGAGCCCTTCTGAGTACCTCGCCAGACCGTCAGTGATCCACACGTCGGAAGCGGAAACGGCCATCACGCGGTTGCCCCACCATTGCTGCGCCGCCAGATTCGCGAGCAGCCGCGCATTGGGCTCCGATGTCCATTGGTGCGCGCTAACCAGCAGCAGACCCGGCGCGGCAAATCCGTCCACGGTTCCGTCCGGAAGCTGCGCGATGGTCAACGAGGGGTCGGGCAGCGCGCCAAATTCTCCATTGAAGAAGTCGAGAATTTGCGCTGTGGTATCCGCGTAACTTTGCGCGGTCTTGGCTTGTGCCGGAGGCGTGTATACCGAAAAACTCATCCCTTCGGCGCGCACCGGGCTTAGTTGCAGCGGAGAGATTACAAACGTCCCCGCGGCTTCCGGCTTATCCACGCGGAAGGTGTACAAGAAGCGCTCGTTTTCCATCGAAGGCGGCGGCGGAGCGCTCCTGGGCGATACCGGAGCGGCCGAACGGGAATTTCCCGGGGCCGGAGGCGGAGCGGGAGCTGATTTGGGCGTCACCGAAACTGGAGGCCCCGCGGAGACGCCGGTGCCCACGACGGCCATCGTGCCGGGGACTTCAATCTGGAATGTTCCTGTGTACCGGCTGGAAGGGAATCCGGTCAGCGGAAACCAGCGCGCAGGCAGCAGCAGATAGCCACCTTCCTTGCCGATGTACGCGAGCCGCACGCCTTCCGAGGGATCGGTGATGCGGCCGGAGAGCGGCCCGCCGTAATCGAATCCCAGAGTGATTTTTCCGCCGGCGGGGACGGCATCCAGCAGCGTGACGTGGAGCTTCTGATTGACGTTGTCGTCGCGCTCGAAAGACAGCGATTTGCCGGTGCCGTCGAGGACCGAGTTCACTCGCAAGCTGGGATTGAGTTCGACATCGACTTCGCGCCCAGCATCATCGGCGACAAAGTCGACCTTCGCCTGCGCATTCATTACCTGTCCGGTAGCATCGAGGGAAGCGCGGATTTCATAGTGGGTCGCGCGAAACGCGGCAGAAGGCGCGGTCTGCACCGGGGCCACGGGCCGGCCCGGGCCTTGCGGCTGTCCCGGCGACTGCGCAAAGCCGCTGGCCGCACAAGCTGCCAGCGCCGTCAGGAGAATGGGGAGTCGGAGCTTGAACATGAGTCTCAGGAGCCTTTCTCTATTCGACCGGGATACCCGAATCATTAGGATACCAATGCGGGCCAGTGAGTTGCCAGCCTCTCTTGGGCTCAGGCGTTGGCGTTTTGACCTCGGGCGCTCGCATCGGCCGCTAGGACCTTATTTCCGCCTGCTTCAGCATGGCCGCGATGATGTCGGCGGCGCGATCGATTGCTCCGGGAGGACCTAGTTTTGCGCGGACTTCGGCGAGACCTCTCCGCATTTCCTCGCGAGCTTCGAGCGAATCGAGCAGGCGGATGGCCTCCTGCGCCACCCGCTCGGGAGTGAAATCCTTCTGCACCAGCTCCGGCACCACGCGTTTTCCGGCGATCAGATTCACCATGGCAAACATGGGCGTGCGCACCAGCCAGCGCGCGATAGCCGCCGTGAGAGGCGCCAGGCGATAGACCACGATCATCGGCGCGTCCATCAAGGCCGCCTCAACCGTGGCTGTTCCGCTGGACACAATGGTCAAATCCGCGGCGCCCAGGGCGTCATAGGTGACGTCTTCCACGACATGCATCGGCACATCGGGCTGGAGATATCCGGCAAACTGGGACTGGCTCATGCCAGGGGCCAGTGCCAGGACAAACTGGACGTCACGGCCCTTGGCGAGGAGACGGCAAGCCTGCACCAGGGGCGGCATGTGATGCGCGATCTCTCCCGCGCGGCTGCCGGGCAGCAGGGCGACAATCGGTTTTGCGGCAACGAGTCCGAATTGTGCGGCAAATTCCGCACGTGTTTTTGTGGCCGCGACATTGCCCACCAGCGGGTGCCCGATGAAATCCGCGGGCACTCCGCGCGAGCGGTACCATTCCTGCTCAAACGGAAAAATGCACAGCCCGCGCACGAACCGCCGCCGCACCAGGTTGGCGCGCCACGGCCGCCAGGCCCAGAATTGCGGGCATACAAAATAGACGGCCGGGATTTTCCGACGTTTCAGCGCGCGAGCCAGGCGCAAGTGGAACCCTGGGAAGTCGGTGAGAATCGCCAGGCGCGGCTTCCGGCGGTCCACCTCGCCGAGGATGCGTTTCCACACGCGCTTGAGCGCGGGATATTTTTTTGCGATTTCGACGATTCCCACCAGCGAGACTTCCGAGCAGTCGGCGATCGTATCGACTCCAGCGTCGCGCATGCGCGGCCCGCCCATGCCGAAAAGCTGGATGTCGGCGCGCGCCCGCAGCGCCGTCGCCAGGCGCGCCGCGTACATGTCTCCGGAAGCTTCACCCGCTGAAATCAGGATTTGTGTGGGAGGCATTTTTTCGCGGATTTAGTGGCACAGTCTTCGGCCTGTGCCGACGACGCGCCAGCGCAGGCTAATCGTTTCCCGGCACGGAGGTGCCTGCTTCGCTGCCTGCCGGTTCGAGCGACGCGCGCACCTCCTGATCCTTGTACTGGAGCTGGTAAAGGCGATAGTAGATCCCGCGCATTCCGAGCAGCTGTTGGTGCGAACCCTGCTCGCGCAATTTTCCCTTGTGAAACACCAGGATGCGGTCGGCATGTTGAATGGTGCTGAGGCGGTGCGCGATGACCATGGCTGTGCGGCCTTCGAGCAAGCGGTCCAGCGCCTCGCGGATCAGCACTTCGGTTTTGGTATCGACGCTCGAAGTAGCTTCATCGAGGATCAGGAACCGGGGATTGTGCGCCAGGGCGCGGGCGAAGCTGATCAATTGACGCTGGCCGACGGAAAATGTGGCTCCGCGCTCGCTGACATTTGTTTCCAGGCCTTCGGTCAGGCTATCGAGCAGAGAGCCGAGACCCACTTCGCGCACCGCGGCCTCGACGCGCTCGCGGCTGATCTCCTCGTCGCCCAGGCGCACGTTCGATTCCAGGGTCCCGGTGAAGAGGAATGGGTCTTGCAGTACGATGCCGAATTGGTGGCGCAACTGGTGGACGTCGTAACGGCGGATGTCCACGCCGTCGAGGAGGATTTCGCCGCGCTGAATGTCGTAGAAACGCAGCAGGAGTTGAATGAGCGTGGTTTTTCCCGCGCCGGTATGTCCGACGATGGCCAGGGTTTGGCCCGGCGCGATGTGGAACGAAACGTCGCGCAAGACCCAGTCTTCATCCTTGGGATTTGCGCCTCCGATGTAAGCGAACCAGACGTTGCGGAATTCGATCTCGCCACGCGGCGCGGCCAGCGACAGCGGCGCTTCTGTGGGCGGCGCGGGCAGCGGCTCATCCAGTAATTTGAAAATCCGCTCGCAGGCGGCCATGGCCGATTGCAGGATGTTGAATTTCTCGCTCAGGTCCTGAATGGGCCGGAAGAAGCGCTGCGCGTATTGCATGAACGAGATGAGCACGCCGACGGTGACCGTGCCGCCGAACGACAGCAGGCCGCCGTACCAGAACACCACGGCAATGGCCGCCATGCTGAACAGTTCCACCGCGGGGAAGAATACGGCGAACGCCGTGATCGCGTCCTTGTAGGCCTCCATGTGGATGCGGTTCAATTCCGCGAACTGCTCCCGCGATTTCTTCTCGCGATTGAAGATCTGCACGACGCTCATGCCGGAAATGTGTTCCTGCAGAAAAGCGTTGATGCGGGCGATGGCCGTGCGAATGCGCCGGTTGGCGTCGCGCACGCGGTCGCGGAAGATCCAGGTGGCGACCATGATCAGCGGCAGCACGCCGAAGGTGGCCAGTGCGAGGCGCCAGTTCATTTCCATCATCACCGCGCCGATGCAGATCAGGACGATGGCGTCGTTGGCCATGGCCGCGATGCCAGCGGCAAATAAGTCGTTGAGCGCGTCCACGTCGGTGGTCACGCGCGTTACCAGGCGGCCCACCGGGCTGCGATCGAAGAAACTCATGGGCAGGCGCTGCATGCGCTCGAAGATTTCCTTGCGCAGGTCGTAGAGCGTCTGCTGGCCCACGTTCTGCATCATCCGCACTTGCAGGTACTGCACGGCGAAGCTCAGAAGCAATGCCGCGAGGGATATCAGGGAAATAATCGTGACGCCGTGCAGGGCCACCGCCCAGGGCATCGATTGATCCAGGCCCGGCACGATGTACTTGTCCACGGTGTACCCGAACAGGTAGGGACCCACCACTTCGAGCGGCCCGACCAGCAGCGTGAGCACGACCGCGAAGACCACGGTCCACTTGTACGGCCGCAGATACGTCATCAGCCGCCGCAGCAGTTGCGAGTCGTAGGCTTTTCCGAGAGCTTCTTCTTCGCGGAAGTCGCTCATTCGCGTTCGAGCTCCTCTTCCAGCAATTGCTTCTGGTACAGGTCGGCGTAGTAGCCGCCGTGCGCGAGCAGTTCGGCGTGCGTGCCGCGCTCGACGATGCGGCCGTCACGCAGCGCCACAATCTGGTCGGCGTGCTGCACGGTGGAAACGCGATGGGAAATCAAAACGGTTGTGCGCTGGCGCAAAATCGAGTCGAGGCGCCGCAGAATGCGTTCCTCGGTTCCGGTATCGACGCTGGACAGGGAATCGTCGAGGATCAAAATCTTGGGATCGCGAATCACCGCACGGGCAATGGCCGTGCGCTGCTTCTGGCCGCCGGAGAGCGTAATTCCGCGCTCTCCGACCATGGTGTTGAACTTGGCTGGGAACTCGTCGATCTCCGCAGCAATGCTGGCGACGTCGGCGGCGCTTTGAATTTCCTCGTCGGTGGCGCTATCGACGCCGAAGGCCACGTTTTCACGCAGCGTTTCGCTGAACAGGAAAGTATCCTGCGGCACGTAGCCCACGGCGCGCCGGAGCCTTTCGAGCGGCCACTCGCGGATGGGGCGCCCGTCGATCAGCAGCGTTCCGGGGGGCGCGTCCCACAGCCGCGCGATCAGCGCGGCCAGCGTGGATTTTCCGCTTCCCGTTGGCCCGACAATCGCAAGGATCGAGCCGGCCGGCACGCGCAGGGAGATATCCTCAAGCACGGGCGCGTTCACTCCGGGTTTTCCGTTGGAACTCGCGCCGGTGGGCTTGGTTCCGTCGGTGTCACTGCGCACGGTCGGATACGTGAAGGTCAGGTGGCGGAATTCGATTTCCCCGTGAATTCCCTCGGATTTGGGCGCCGTGGCGTTCGCGTCGCTGATTTTCGGCTCGGAATCGAGAATGTAGTTCAGCCGGCCCATCGAGGCGCCGCCGCGCTGAAAGATGTTGGTGACAAATCCGAGGGCGATCATGGGAAAGATCAGGCGCGTCATGAAGGTGTAAAACGCGATCAGTTCGCCGAGCGTGATGCGGTTCATGATAACCAGCTGCCCGCCCTGCCAGAGCACAAGAATAAAGGTGAGCCCGAACAACATCTGGAGCAGGGGCATGAACAGGCTCCAGAAATAAATCAAGCGGAGGTTGCGGTCGATGTATTCGCGATTGGGCGCGTCGAAGCCGCGGATTTCGGCTTCCTCCTGGCCGTAGGCCCGCACCACGCGCACGCCCGCCAGATTTTCCTGCGCCTTTGCGGACAGTACCGCCAGCGACGCCTGAATCTTGCCGTAGAGCGCGTGAATCTGGCGGCCGAAGATCCAAACGGTTACGGCGACGATGGGAACGGGAAGCAGCACGAAGATGCTGAGCCTCGCCGAAATCCAGAACATCAGGATGACGGCCAGAACCATCGTCGCGATCGTGTTGGCCGTGTACATGATGCCCGGGCCAAGCACCATGCGCACCGAGTTCAAGTCGTTCGTGCAACGCGACATCAGTTCGCCGGTGCGGTTGCGAACGTAAAACTCCGGCTCCATTTGCACCAGTTTTTCCAGCAGGTCGTTGCGAAGGTCGTATTCGATATCGCGCGAAAGCCCGATCAGGATTTGACGCGTACAGTACGAAAAAAATCCTTGTACCGCGCACACGATCACCAAGGCCGTGGCAAATACGGCCAGCGTGCGCGGATCTTTCGGATGGTAATACGGGAGCAGGTACCCCAGGGAGATTTGCGTCAGCCGCCCAAGTTGCGCCAGTGGCGTCTCCGCGCCCTTCAGACAATCCGTGATCACTCCCAGAATCAGCGGCAGCAGCGTCCCGGTAATTCCCATGCCGGTCTGCGTCACCAAGCCGATCAGCACTTCCAGCTTGTGCTTCGAGACGTAGGGCATCAAACGCATGAGCTGCGCCCAGCCGGAAACGCGCCGGGGCACCGTTTTGACCGCGGGACTCGAGAGTGTGTTGGCCGCTGCGCTCATTTGAGGATGGACATCGGTGTTTCCAGTGTCGGAACTTCGTTCAGATACCTTTCCTGAGACTGGTCGAGCGACTGGTAGCGTTTCGTGTTTTTATTCCAGCGCACCACCAGGGTTTTCTCCTGCGATTCCCCGGGGCTGGATCCCGTCGCGTCCGCATCCGAACCGGCCGGAGTAAACTTCATCCCCAGGCCCTGCGCCGCATCCAGATTGTATTCTAATAGCCAGGCGCTCACGCGCGCCGCCGGTGTGCCGGCAAGGTACCCGTTCGGATTTTTCAGCCGCTCGTCGCAGCGCAGCACTTCGGACCATTTGCCGCCGCTCTTTTCCAAAACCGACGCGCGCCGAATCAGGATCTCCGCCGGATTCCCCGTGCTCCGGGCGCCGAGCTGCGTGTTTGCGATGCGGTTCACGGCCAGGATCTGCTCCAGACCATTTCCCGCAAGATCGCCATGCGCCAGGACTTCGGCCTGCTTTCCCAGCGCCGCCTCGGCCATGCCTTGCGTCTCGGCGGCTTCCTTCGGTGCCCGTTCGGCCGCGGGCGAGACAGGTTTTGCGTTATTGCACCCCGCCGATAAATACGCCGCCACTGCCAGAAAGAAAGCCAGTGCTGGGCGAAGAGTTGGGGTCGGCATGCCTTGTTCGGGCGCTACAGGCTCGGAAACGCCAGCGTGATTTCCACCACTCGCCCGGTGTCCCGGGCGCAGAGCACTTCCATTACCTGCGGGACGTCCGAGCCCGCAAAATCGAACTGGTAATACATCAAGGCTAAGATCCTGACCATTTTTGGATGCCGGGCCGCTGGAATTCGGTTCACCATAATAATCGGTGACGCGGTCCTGGGAATCGCCGATCCGCAGCCCCAGCCCGGTAGCCCAATTCTTCGGATCCAGGAATTCCGCCTGGCGCTCGGCGCACTTGCCGTTTCGCAGCCCCAGAGCCGTGATCGTCACACTCTGGATCACCAGTTTCGCATCCACCTCCAGGCGAATGGTCCGGCCTGAGCAGGTGTCCCGCCATTCTTTGGCGCCCGAATCGTGGTCCTCGGTCAGACTCTTTTGCTTGAACCGCTTTTCGGCGATGGCGAAGGTGTCGCGCCCAGGTCGCAGACCGGCGAGCAGCGTTTCATTGATGCGGCGCGCGCTGCGCGGTGCATCGTCTTGCGAGGCCATAAGCGCGCCCGGAAACCAGATGCCCGGCGCCATGAGGAACAGGCTAGCGCACAGCCAGAATTTCGTCCAAACGCGCTTCAAAATTTTCCTCTCCCTCGGACCACAAACGAACGCGCTCGACCGGCAAGGTCTCTTCCACCGCGCGCATCCAACCCATCAGTTTCTCGATATTCTCTCTCGTTTTCTCCTGATATTCGCGCAAATTCTGCGGCTGCGACATCCACATCAGGAAACGAGCCTCGTCCGGATGCTGCGGCTCGGCCACATGCGTGCTGTCCGGCGTCAGCAGGCCCGCGTGGCCCGTAAACAGATGCTCGAACCCGAGGTCGGCGAGGAAATGCCCCGACTCGCCGCAAACCCCGTTATCGTACTCCGGCCCGTAGCAGGCCAGTTCGAGTTTTTCCGGCTTTTTCTTCCAGCTCGCCGTTTCCATCTCGCGAATCCACAGGTCCCATCGCGCCGAAATTTCGTAAGCGACATCGATGGAATGGTATTCCTTCACCAGTTCCACGATATCCGCCGGCGTCATGACCTGTCCGCGCAAATCGAATTCCTCGACGGGCGTTTCGGCTGCGTCCACGGCGCGCACGGTCAGTTCGGCAAACCCCAGCGGCCCAGCCGACAACGGCACGGTGGCCAGAAAATGCTCAAAATGAGAGAGCATGCTCGATTCGCCGAAATCTCGAATCCAGATGCTGGCATAGGCGCGGTTGGGCACCCGGATATTATACAGGCAAGTGTGCGCGGGACCGAATCGGAGCGGGAGGCGAAACTACCTTACTTCTGTTCTTCGGATTTGTTTTCAGCCGGATTGGGAGTGGCCGGCGGAGTAGCAGGTTCCAGCGGCCCGGCAAAAGGCGAGGAAAACGCGGCCAGGCGCTGGCGAAGCGTTTCGCCCATTTCGGCGAACACGTTGCCGCAGACGGTTCGCAGTTTTTTCTCTGTGGTGGCGGCCAATTGTTCGATCAGGCCCTCGGACTGCTGGTTGAGCTTGGTCACGGTTGTCAGCAGCCAGGAGTTGGAAGCGTTGTCCAGGCGCTGTTTGTGCTCGTCCATGGCATGAGCGCCGAAAGATTGCAGTGAGGATTGGAACTGCCGGTCGAGCGCCTGGCTTTCCAGGCGTAGCGTTTCCTTGGCCGATTCGATGTGCGCGGTCAATTCTTCCTTGCCCTGCATCAAGCTTTGCTCGGTATGCTGTGAAATGGCGCGGTGGTACTCCAGGGCGAATGCGCGCGTATCGTTTTCGAGTTTGGAGCGGACCTGCGCGGCATGCGCTTCCATGCGGGCGGCGCTTTGCTCGAAGGCGATGTCGGTTTTCGACGCGTACAGTTCGAGATTTTCCTTGCCCAGTTGTCCCACGCGCTCGGTGAAATTGGAGGTGGCCTTCGTGCTGGCTTCGGCCATCAGTTCGCCGGCGTGCTCGGCGGCCTCTCGGGCATTTTCCTGGATCTGGTTTTGGGCGTGTTCCACGTAGCTGCGGCTGTAATGATCCAGTTCGCTGGCGAACAGGCCGGACATATCGCCGGCCTTTTCCCGCAGAGTGGCGGTCGCCTGGTCCAGCCCTTTTTCCAGGGTCGTCTGCATCTGCGTCTGGACTTTTTTCTCGTACCATTCGGCGGATTTGAATAGGGCTTCAAAGGTGCTGTGCGTGGTTTCCGTGGCCTTGGTTTCCAGTTCGCTGAACCATTTTCCGGACGTGGTGCGGGCCGATTCCACGAAATCTTTTTCGACGCGCGCCAGAAGCTCCTTGGTGCGCACCACCGAATCCTGGACGCTGCGTTCGGAAATCTGCCAGATGCGATTCTGATGCTCCGCGATGGCCTTCTCGGACTGTTCGCGGTCCAGAGCAAGCTTGTTCATGACTTCAGCGGCGCGGGCGATTTCCGGCGAGAGTCTTGCGTTGAGTTCCCCGGCCAGCCGCTCGATGGTTTCGTTGCCCGCGGTTTCCAGCACGGGTTGCAGGCGCTCGGCCATTCCGGCGACAGCGGCTTCGGCGCGGTGATTCAACTCGGCGCTGTGCGCTTCGACGGCCGCTTCGCTGCGCTGGGCCCAATCTTCCAAAGTTTTTTGCAGCAGCGCGTTCAACTCGCCGCGGCGCGCCTTCACCTGATCGACCGCCTGCTGCATCTGAGCAATCGTTGCCGTACCCTGGGCGGCTTCGTTACTGATGGACGCGCGCAGAGCCGCCAGCTTGCTTTCGGCTTCGGCGGTCACCTGGGAAAATGCGCTGCCGAGGATGCCGATCCGCTCCTGCAACTGATGTTCGACCTGCTTGGCGGCCGCTTCGCTACTTTGCGTCAGACGCTCGACGGTGCGGCGCGCGGCTTCCTCGAAGGACGATTCCACCTTCGCGTTCCAGCGGGCGTTTGCCGCGGCCACATCGGCGTCCAGCAACTGTCGCCAGCCGGATTCCGACCTGATGGTTACCTCGGCAATCTGGTCTTCCAGGCGCTTGGCTGCCTGTTCCAGTTGCGCCAGGCGGCTCTGGGCGTCGGAGGCGCGCTGCGCGATCAATTCTTGCCATTGGCGCGTCTCGTTGTCGGCGGCTGCAGCGGAGTCGCACCGCAATTGTTCGATCGTGGAACGGACATGGTCCGCATTTTCGTTCAGGTTCCCGCCCAGGTTTTGCAGTTTCTCGATCGCCGTCTGCAGCTGGCTCTGAATCTGCTGCCCAAAATCGGCTTCGCGCACCCGCTCAATTTCCGCCAATTGGGAATCCGCATGAAGGCGGGCATCGGCGATCCGCTGGTCCAGCTCGCGCAACCATTCCGCGCGCATCGCCGTCACGCTGGACTCCAGCTCCTGCTGCACGCGCTTCTGTTGTTCCTGATACGTGCGCTCGATGTATTCCGCGGCGGCTGCGGCCACCGATTTTTCCGCCGCCTCTTTCATCTGACTCTGCAGCGCGGCCATCAGCGGACGAGTTTCGGCGGCCACGGCGGTGTTTGCCGATTCACGAACCGTGGACTCCACCTGCTGCTTGGCTTCTGCCACCATACGCGCGACCTGGCGCGCCATCTGCATCGATGCATCGCCCGCGCCAGCACCCACTCCTGGCAGTGGCAGGATCCGGACATTGTCTTCCGGTTCTCCCTGCTCTTGCAGTTCTTGCGGTGCTTCCGGTACTTCCGATAGTTGCGCTTCTTGAGGTTTGGGAGCTTTTTCACTCACCCATTCGGCTACAGGGGGTGGCTCAACCTTTTGAGGCAGAGGCGCGACTTCAAGATTGGATGGGGAATCAGGGAAGGGAAACCAATCCGACGGCGGGAAGGCAATCCCCCAAACGTTGCCGGGAACCTCGAGCTCCACACCGATTTGAAACAGCTCACGCACCGTGCGGGGTCGCTGAATCCAAGTGACGCGTGCGCGAACCGAACGCGGCTCGCGGCCTGGTTCATTGTGGGGAACCTCGAAGGTGACCCACATATTTTTCAACACGTAATGCTTGGATTGGTACCGGCAACCGTGGCAATTGATGATCAGGCTGGACGTACGCTCCTGAAACGGCCTGCCCAACGCGTCCACGCCGGTCACAGTGAGCGGCACGGCTTGAACGATTCTCGTCGTTCGCCGCTTCTGCGACTCCACATCGGGATGAAGATTCGATTCCACCGACAAATCTCCCCACGCCTAAAATGCAATCCTAGCACTGGGGCAATCAGGCGTCGAGCGAGGATAAGGTCCTATTCTTAATAGTTACGTACTGTTAGGCGTCTCGGCGAGGGAGAGGGGCCGGGAAAGTTCCAGTGTAGGGAGAGGCGGAAATGGTTGCCGAGGGGCGCGAAAGGCGATGCTTGACAGGAATCCATATTTCTGCAAGTATCGAAATATGCCGCTGCCCTCCAACAGGAAGACCACCGAACAAGTGGCCAAATATGCCGACATGTTCTCGGCCATGGGCACCGAGCCGCGCCTGCGCATCATGCAACTGCTGCTTTCGGCCCATCCAGATGGAATGGTTGTCGGCGACATTCAGGCGGAACTCGAAATTCCCAATTCAACCCTTTCCCACCACCTCGACAAGCTTAGGAACGAGGGTCTGGTGCAGGTGCGCCGCGAGAGCACGTTTCTTCACTACACGGCAAACACCGAGGCGCTGCAGGAATTGCTGCAATTCCTGTACGCGGAATGCTGCACACGAAATAAGGCGGTAAAACCGCAAGATGTGGTTCAGATTTGCAAGTAGGAGGCACGAAATGAGCGATACCACCATAAAGGACGCGGTGAAGGAAAAATACGGGCAGGCGGCGCTGCGCGTGAATCGCGGCGGGAGCGCCTGCTGCGGCGCGGCCCCGGCCTCCGGTTCGGGGTGCGACCCCATTACGTCGAACCTGTATGGCGCGTCCGAAACGGGTCAACTTCCCGAGGAAGCCGTGCTCGCTTCGCTGGGTTGCGGGAATCCGACCGCTCTGGCGAAGCTGAATCCGGGAGAAGTGGTCCTCGATCTGGGCTCCGGCGGCGGCATTGATGTCCTTCTATCGGCCAAGCGGGTCGGGCCCACCGGCAAGGCTTACGGTCTGGACATGACCGACGAAATGCTGGCGCTGGCGAACGAGAACAAGCGCAAAGCCGGGGTCGAAAACGTCGAGTTCCTGAAAGGCGAGATCGAGCATATTCCTCTCCCCGACAATTCCGTGGACGTGATCATCTCGAACTGCGTCATCAATCTGTCGGCGGACAAGGATCGCGTGCTCCGGGAAGCGTTCCGCGTGCTGAAGCCCGGCGGGCGCCTGGCCGTATCCGACGTAGTCACGCGCGGCGAAATCCAGCCGGAAATCCGCAAGAGCGTCCTGCTGTGGGTAGGATGCATCGCGGGAGCGCTCGAAGAAAACGAATATCGCGGCAAACTGGCCCGCGCCGGATTTGAAAATGTGGAGCTGGAACCGACCCGCATTTACCGCGTGGAGGATGCCCGGGAATTTCTCGCGGGCGAAGGCCTGGATGTGGACGCCCTGGCCCCGGAAGTAGACGGAAAATTCATGAGTGCGTTCATCCGGGCGGTGAAACCGTCCGCCTCAAAAGCAAAAACTTGCTGTGGACCGGCCTGCTGCAACTAAAACCAAGCGGGACTTTTCATTATGGAAAAACGCTACAACGTCTTATTCCTCTGCACGGGCAATTCGGCTCGTTCCATCATGGCCGAAGCCATCTTGAATCAAAAGGGCCGGCCAAACTTTATCGCCTATAGCGCCGGCAGCCACCCCTCAGGAACCGTCCGCCCGGAGGCGCTGAAACAAATTGCGGGCGCCCGCATGTCCACGGAAGGATTTCGCAGCAAAGACTGGGACGAATTTGCCAAGCCCGGCGCGCCACAGATGGATTTCGTCTTCACGGTTTGCGACAACGCCGCAAACGAAGTTTGTCCCGTGTGGCCCGGCCAGCCCATGACCGCGCATTGGGGCGTTCCCGATCCCGCGGCGGTGCAAGGAACGCCCGAGCAGATCGAACGCGCGTTTCGCGACGCATTCATGCTTCTCGACCGCAGGATCGCGCTCTTTCTGTGCCTGCCGCTTTCCACTCTCGACCAGTTGGCCATCAAGAAAGAAATCGACCGCATCGGGAAACAATGAAGCACAGCTCATTTTCGCGGAGGTCAGCATAATGGCGACTCCCTACGTCCAAAGCCAAGTCTGCGCACCCCTGCCTCGGGCCCGGCTGTCCTTCCTGGATCGCTACCTGACGCTGTGGATTTTTCTGGCCATGATCGTTGGCGTGGGAGTAGGGCATTTCATCCCGCAGACCGCGGACTTCGTGCAGCGGTTTCAGATGGGCGCCACGAATATTCCGATTGCCGTTGGACTGATCGTGATGATGTATCCGCCATTGGCCAAGGTGCGGTACGAAAAACTGGGCGAGGTCTTCCGCAATCGCCGCGTGCTGGCGCTCTCTCTTTTGCAGAACTGGGTCATTGGCCCGGCCCTGATGTTCTTCCTGGCGATATTTTTTCTTCGCGGCGAACCTGCGTACATGCGCGGCCTGATCCTGATCGGGCTGGCGCGCTGCATCGCCATGGTCATCGTGTGGAACGAACTAGCGGCCGGAGACACGGACTATGCCGCCGGCCTCGTCGCGTTCAACAGCATCTTTCAGGTGCTCTTTTACAG
Organism: Terriglobia bacterium; assembly: GCA_963779275.1. GTDB lineage: Bacteria > Acidobacteriota > Terriglobia > Acidiferrales > UBA7541 > Palsa-360. Next base: position 27,050 of record CAVZXL010000004.1, on the reverse strand, counting down.
CGTCTATGCCTGGGTATTTATCACCGTGCTCCCGAAATGGTTTGGCCTGGAGGGAAGCGTCGTCCATGTTGGCATTGGCCAGATCGCCCAGAGCGTTTTCTTTTATCTGGGTGTACCGTTTCTGGCGGGAATTCTCACGCGGTTTGCGCTTTTGCGCGCCAGAGGAGAGGAATGGTACCGGACTCAGTTCATTCCGCGCATCAGCCACGCTGACGCTGGTGGCCCTGCTGTTCACGATTCTGGTGATGTTCAGCCTGAAGGGCGACCTGATCGTGCGGCTCCCGGTCGACGTGCTTCGCGTTGCGTTGCCGCTGTTGATCTATTTCATCCTGATGTTCCTGGTGAGTTTCTGGATGGGGCGCAAGCTGGGCGCGGACTACTCAAAAACGGCAACGCTTTCCTTTACCGCCGCGAGTAATAATTTCGAGCTGGCGATCGCCGTGGCCGTCGCCGTTTTTGGCCTCAATTCTGGAGAGGCGTTCGTTGGCGTGATCGGTCCGCTCGTCGAGGTGCCGGCGCTGCTCGGACTGGTGCATGTGGCGCTCTGGTTTCAGCGGCGCTATTTCGCGCAAGCTGCGCTTGGCGCGCCTTTGACCGAGCGCTAGCCGTCGTCATCTTGTAACTCTCGCCCCTCAATTTCATCCGCCCGCGCCGGACTCCCGGCTTGAATGTCCCGACCCTTGCAGCGATACTTGCCGCATGCCGGAAATCGCTGCCCAATCCGCGCTTCGCATTCGCCAGCTGCGCAAAGCCTATAAGGACGTGGTTGCTGTCGACGGCCTCGAACTTGAGGTCTACGCGGGCGAATGCTTCGGCCTTCTGGGACCAAATGGGGCCGGAAAGACGACCACCGTAGAAATCTGCGAGGGTCTGACCGAGCCGGATTCGGGAGAGATCGAAGTCCTGGGTCAAACGTGGACTTCGCACGCCGCCGAACTCCGGCAGCGCCTCGGGATTCAACTGCAGGATACGCAACTCTCCGAAAAACTCACCGTGCTCGAAACGGTCCGGCTGTTCCGCAGTTTTTTTCATCAGGGGGAGCCTGCCGCCGCGGCCATCGCGCACGTGCAACTTGATGAAAAACAAAATTCGCGCGTCGGCGAACTTTCCGGAGGACAGAAACAGCGCCTGGCGCTTGCCTGCGCCCTGGTGGGCGATCCTGATTTTCTCTTTCTCGATGAGCCAACCACCGGCTTGGACCCGCAAGCGCGCCACCAGCTTTGGGAATTGATCGAGGAATTCAAGCGCTCCGGCCGCACAATTCTGCTTACCACGCATTACATGGACGAAGCCGAGCGGCTGTGCGATCGCGTGGCCATCATGGATCACGGCAAAGTCATCGCCCTGGGCACTCCGCGCGAGTTGATCGCTTCGCACTGCACAGAACAACTGGTCGAGTTCATGGCCGGCAGCGCGGGGAAAGCGCCCGACGTGACGGCCCTCCGCGGCGTTGCCGGTGTCCGTGATGTCCGCACCGAGAATGGCGCTGTGCTTCTGCAAGTGACCGAACTACACACTGCCGTCCCGGCGTTGCTGGCTGAACTCTCTCGTCAAAATGTTTCGCTCACCGAACTGCGCACGCATTCCGCGACTTTGGAGGACGTTTTCGTCACGTTGACAGGGCGGCATCTGCGCGATGAGTGACGTTCCCATTTCCGGCGTTCGCGCCACCGAGGTTGCCAGGAAATCTCCACGAGGGAATTCCTTCGCCGACCATCCGCTGGTGCAATTGACGCTGGTGAGGTTTCGCGAATTTGTACGCGAGCCCGAAGCCCTGTTCTGGGTGTTCGTATTTCCCATACTGCTTGCCGCGGGCCTGGGCATTGCGTTTCGCAACCGCCCGGCGGAGGTGCTGCAAATCGCCGTGGTCACTCCGGAACTCGCGCAATCGCTGCGGCAGGAGAAGCTTCTGGAAGTTCACGCGCTCGACTTGCAGGCAGCGGAAGAATCGCTGCGCAGCGGAAAAGTGGCGCTGCTCGCCGAGCCCAGCGCCAATGGCGCGGTTATTTTCCAGTATGACGACACCAATCCCGAAGGCCGCGCCGCGCGCCTGCTCGCCGATCGCGCGATCCAGAGGGCCGCGGGCCGCGTCGATCCGGTTTTCACCGACGATCTGTTGGTTCGCGAGCCGGGCTCGCGTTACATCGATTTCCTGATCCCCGGATTGCTGGGCATGAACCTGATGGGCAGCGCCATGTGGTCGATCGGATTTGCGATCGTGGATGCGCGGCGCAAGAAACTCTTGAAGCGCCTTGTGGCCAGCCCCATGCCGCGTCACTACTACCTGCTGTCGTTCCTGCTTTCCCGGATTTTATTGCTGGTGGTGGAGGTGGCCGCGCTTGTGGGTTTCGGCGCGCTGCTGTTTCACGTGCCGGTTCGAGGTTCGCTGCTCGACCTAGCGGTTCTTTGCGTACTGGGCTCGCTCTCGTTTTGCGCCTTGGGACTCCTGCTGGCCTCGCGCGCAAAGACCATTGAAGCGGCTTCCGGCCTCATGAATGTAGTCATGATGCCGATGTGGATCGCTTCCGGCGTATTTTTTTCCTCGCAAAAGTTTCCGGACGTGATGCAGCCGTTCCTCAAGGCGCTCCCGTTGACGGCGCTGATCGATGCCTTGCGCGCAAGCATGTTGCAGGGCGCGCACCTGCCGCAGATGGCGCCGCAAATCGGCATCATGATCTTCTGGATGGTCGCGTGTTTTGGATTGGCGCTGAAACTTTTCCGCTGGCGGTAGGCTTGGGTAGCACAGGCACTCTTGCCTGTGCGATTTTGTGGAGCGTTCTCGCGTCATCTTTCTTGCTGCGATTGCAAAACCACACAGCCTGGAGTGGCTGTGCTACTCGGAAATTACGCGATGCTTGAACGTGCGCCGGCCCTTGCTGTAGCTGGCAACGGTGTGGCCGTCGCCGAAGAGTTTGTACTTGTAAATGGTCAGTCCTTCGAGGCCCACGGGCCCGCGCGCGTGCAGTTTTCCCGTGCTGATGCCCACTTCCGCGCCCAGGCCGTAGCGGAACCCGTCGGAAAATCGCGTCGAAGCGTTTTGAAATACGTTGGCCGCGTCCACGAATTCCATGAAGCGCGCCGCAACGTCGTGGCTTTCAGTCACAATCGATTCGGTGTGCCGCGAACCGTAGCGGTTGATATGCTCAATCGCTTCGTTCACGCCGTCCACGACCTTGATCGAGACAATCAGGTCGGAATATTCCTTCTTCCAATCCTCTTCCGTCGCGGCAATCACTCCCTGATCCGGGGCCAGCGCCATCGTGCGAGGGCAGCCGCGCACCTCGACTCCGGCCTCGCGGAATTGCACGACCATGGCCGGCAAAAACCGGGGCGCGACATCCTTGTGCACCAGCAGCGTTTCCATGGCGTTGCATACCGCCGGGTATTGCACCTTGGAATCGAGGGAGACGTCGAACGCTTTCTGCATGTCCGCGTCCTCGTGCACGTACACGTGGCAGATTCCTTCACCGTGTCCGAGCACGGGGATGCGGCTGTGCTCGGTGACATAGCGGACAAACTCGTTCGAGCCGCGCGGCACGATCAAATCGATTTCATCGTGCAGCGTCAGAATTTGCGCCACGTCTTCGCGCGTGTGGAACAACACCACGGAATCGGCGGGAATATCCGGAAACACCGAGAGCGCATCGCGCCAGATCGCCACCAGCACGGCGTTGGTTTCGGCGGCTTCGGCGCCGCCCTTCAGGCACACCGCATTTCCCGATTTCAAGGCGAGCGATGCAATCTGCGGGACCACGTCGGGCCGCGACTCGAACACCACGCCCACCACGCCCAGCGGGCACGTCTCTTTGTACAGCACTAGACCGATCGTCCAGCTCCATGGCCGAAAGCCGGCGGTGCAGTGGATCGGGAAGGTCGGCGACTTCGCGCACGCGCAGCGCCATTTCGGCAATGCCGCGCTCGGTGGTCCGCAGGCGCGCGAACATCGCGCGCGACAATTCGCCGCTTTCCACCGCGCGCTGCGCCACCGTGCAATCCTTGTCGTTAGCGGCCAGAATTTCCGCCGAACGCGCTTCGATCGCGTTGGCCGCGGCCAGCAACGCTTCGTTCCGCCGCTCTCCGGACAACGCCGCGAGCACGTGCGCCGCTCGCCGCGCCCGGCGGACCGTCTTGCGGACTTCGGAAACTTCCATTTGGTTCTGCGTTACGCTCATTTGCGATCCAGTAAAACTATATTGTCCCGCTTTACGAGTACGCTTGCACGCCCGTTGGCCCGGCCGCCCGCCGCGGCGCCGCTTGCGCCGTTGCCGATCATGCCTTGCGCGTCTCCGCGCGAGTAATCGGAAATTCCCCGCGCAAATTCCGTCCCCTCGGCGTCCACGATGCTCACGACTTCCGCCGCATCGAATTCGCCTTCGACGCCGACCACGCCGGACGCCAGCAGGCTCGCTTTTCCTTCCGTGAGCGCGTCGCGCGCGCCCGCGTTCACGATCACTCGCCCGCGCACGCCGGCCGCGTACGCGATCCACCGGCGCTTTCCCGCCATGCGCGTCTTCGAAAGAAAAACCGTGCCGATCGGTTCGCCCGCAAAAATTCGGCTCAGCGTGTCGGGTTTTCGCCCGTTCGCGATGACCGCGATGCCGCCCGATTGCATGGCGATTTCCGCGGCCGCAAGCTTCGTGAGCATTCCGCCGCGCCCGCCTTCGGAAGGGCCCATCGCCAGCGCCTTCAGTTCCGGCGAAATATCTTCCACCAGGGGAATCACGGTAGCGGTTTCGTCCTTCGCGCCTGACGGTCCGAATTCCATCAAGCCGTCCACGTCGGTCAGCAGGACCAGAACGTCGCCCTCGATGTGGCTCATGACCAGCGCTGCAAGGCGGTCGTTGTCGCTGAAAATGCGTTCGCCCGCGCGAATGTTCAGGTAATCGAGTTCCGCCGTGGAAATCGTATCGTTTTCGTTGATGATAGGCAGGACGCCGAGCTTCAAGAGCGCTTCCATCGTCTCGCGCAGATTGGAATAGCGCGTGCGATCGACGAAATCGCCTTCGGTCAGCAGTACCTGCGCCAGTTGAATCCCGTGGGTCTGAAATAAATTTTCGTACTCGTGCATCAGCAGGCTTTGTCCCACCGCCGCGCATGCCTGGCGCATGACCATATCGTTCAGCCGGTCGCGATGCAGCCCCAGGCGTCCGCGCCCCAGCCCGACCGCGCCCGAAGAGACGAGCACGACCTGGCGGCCGTCCTTCTTCAGCTCGGCAATCGTCCGCGCGACCGATTCGAGCAGTTCGGCGTTAAATTGCCCGTCGCTGTGGGTCACGATCCCGGTGCCCAGCTTGATCACCACGCGGCGCGCCGAGCGCAGGCGTTTTTCTTGTTCGGTTTCCAATGGGAATCCTTTGCGGCATTTACTTTATCACTTTCGAGCGCGTGTTGTGATGCCCGGGAGAGGTGATTGCTCGCCTCCCGTGAGAGGCCGCCCGACAAGCCGGATTTTCGTTTTGAATAGGAAACAACCGCGCACTCAGCCGCCGGATTGGACAAGACGTTGTGATACGTTTTCCGAGGACTCTCAAATATTCCGTATCTCAGCGCCCCTGGACACATGGACAATCTCAAATCGGAAGGATGGCGTCGGCGTCGATGGGGGGGAATAGTCCTCTGCGTGCTAGCTCTTTTGGCGGTGGAACTCGGATTCTCCGCCCGGCAGCAGTCTCAAACCTTCGACGAAGCCTGCCATATTTTCGCGGGGTACCAGTCCTGGAAGAACTTCGATTTCGGGATTAATCCCGAGCACCCGCCGCTGGTGAAACTGGTCGCTGCGATTCCGCTGCTGGGCATGCGATTGCACGTGTCGCCGGTTCCCCAGGACTACTTTAAATTTGTGGAATACACGGGCGGCAGGGAATTCCTGTACGCAAACGACGCGGATGCATTGTTGTTCCGGGCGCGTTTGGCCGCGGGGACCTTTACGATCTTGCTGGCGCTTACCGTTTTCCTGGTGGCGCGGTCCATGTGGGGGGGCGGCCCCGCGTTTCTTGCACTGGTTCTTCTGATCTTCGATCCGAACATACTCGCTCACGGGGCCCTGGTCACCACGGACATCGGCGTAACGTTCGGCCTGTTTCTGGCGGCCGGGTGTTTTTACCTATATCAGAAAAGTCCGTCCCGCCTGCGATTGCTGGGTGCGGGCCTCGCCACCGGCGTCTGCTTGGGCACGAAGCACTCGGGCATCCTCATCTTTCCGATGTTGCTTCTGCTGGCCGTTACGGATTTGCCGCCCTTTTGGGATGCTGCTTCCAATAAAGTTGCGCCCGGTATTTGGAAGAGAGCGCTAGAGCAGATTTTTTCGCTGACTGCAGTCACGGCGATTTCACTTTTGGTGTTGTGGTCCTTTTACGGCTTTCGGTATTCCGCGCGCGCCAACGCGCTGGCGGTGAATCCGCCGCTTTCGGAATTTGCGCGCCGCATGGGGCCGAACGGTTCCGCCATCGTCCTGCAAATCGCGCATTGGCATTTGCTGCCCGAGTCTTACCTCTACGGCGTGGTGGACGTGTACTCGCCCGCGGTTATCCCCACTTTTCTGTTCGGGAAAGTGTATCCGGCGGGGCAATGGTTTTACTTTCCGGCGATCTTCGTCGTCAAATCCACGGTGGCATTCCTGATTCTCTGCTGCCTCGTGCCCCTGAGCAAAGCGCTGCGCGAAAGAAAGTGCCGACGAGAAGTATTTTTCCTGTTGATCCCTCCCGTCGTCTATTTTTGCGCCGCATTATTTTCGGGCATCAACTACGGCGTGCGGCACCTTCTCCCGGTGTACCCGTTCCTGATCGTCCTCGCCGCGTTTTCCGCGTGGCACCTGGCGCAGCGGCGCCGAGCCGCCGCCGTTTTAGTGGCCATCCTTCTGGTATTCCACATCGCTTCTTCCATGAGCGCGTTTCCCGATTACATTTCCTATGCCAACGAGCTGTGGGGCGGCCCGCGGAACGCCCACAGGATTCTGGCGGATTCCAATGTCGATTGGGGGCAGGGGCTCAAGGCTATGAAGCGCTACATCGACCAGCGCCAGATCAAGGACTGCTGGTTCGCCTATTTTGGCTCGGTGGTGGCCGACGCCGCCTACTACGGCATTCCGTGCAAGCCCTTGCCGGCGTCTTTTGCCAACGCAGTGCAATTGCCGTTGCCCGTCATTCCGCAATCGGTGGACGGGCCGGTATTTCTGAGCGCCTCGGAAATTGCGGGCACGTACTGGGGAGCCGACTGGGATAATCCGTATCTTTCTTTCCGCAATGCGCCGCCGTCGGCCGTGATCGCCGATTCGATCCTGGTGTATGACGGCAAAGTTGACTTGTCTTCGGCGGCTGCGCTGACGCACGAACAGTTGTCCGCGCGTTTGCTGCAGGCGAATCAGCTTGACCAGGCGCTTGCGGAAGCCGACCGCGCCGTCGCCATCGCTCCCAACATGCCGGGTGCGCACGCTACGCGGGGAAATATTCTGGCGGCGATGAACAGAAAGAGCGAGGCCCTGGTGGAATTCGATCAGGCGCAAAAACTGGGCGAAGCGATGATGTCGCCACGATAGGGACGGAAGATGGATAATTCTCCAAAATTGAAATTCCAATCTCAAATCTCAATTCCCCGAAACCGAATCGATTAGTTCTTGTAGCGCCGGCGTCCCGCCGGCAGTTCTGGGAATCTGTTGCGCGTCGCAAAAAAAAAGCCGGCGAGACGCCGGCGCTACGAAAATTCTTCTCTTCCTTGCATTGCATGGAGTGTCTTTGCCGGCCTCTTACAGATCCCGGCGGCCTTCCATGGCTTTCATCATGGTGACTTCATCGGCGTATTCCAGGTCGGCGCCCACCGGAATGCCCACGCCGATGCGCGTCACGCGCACGCCCAGGGGCTTGATGAGTTTGGAAAGATACATGGCCGTGGCTTCGCCCTCGGCGTTCGGGTTGGTGGCAATAATAATTTCCTCGACCGTGCCGCCCTTCAACCGTTCGATCAGGCTCTTCAGGTGCAACTGGTCGGGGCCGATGCCGCGCAGCGGCGCGAGCGCTCCGCCCAGCACGTGATACAGGCCGCCGTACTGGCGCGTTTTCTCGATGGCCATGATGTTGTGCGGTTCTTCAACCACGCAGATGGTTTTGTGGTTGCGCGTCGCGCTCGTGCAGTAGAAGCACGGGTCCACATCGGTGATGTTGTTGCAGACCGAGCAGAATCGCATGCTCGTTTTCGCGTCGCGGATGGCGTCGGCCAGCGCCATGGCCGCTTCCGGCTCGATGCGCAGAATATGAAAAGCCAGGCGCTGCGCGGTTTTCGCGCCGATGCCGGGCAGGTGCTTGAGCTGGTCGATCAGGCGTTCGATGGGTTCGGCGAAATCAGACATGAATAAGTTTCCGTGATCCAGAGTGGCGCATAAAATATGGATATCTCAGACTCACTGCCAGATAAATGTTTCCTCCCGGGTCCCAGCCTGCCAGGACTCGAAATGACAAGCGTAGCTGCATTGTGGGGGAATTAAAACAGCCCGGGAATTTTCAGTCCGGCCACTCCGGGAATTCCGCCGGCCAAACTTTTCATCTGGCTGGTGAGCTCCTCATCCACGCGGCGCCCGGCTTCGTTGACGGCGGCGCGGATCAGGTCCTGCAGCAATTCCGAATCTTTTCCGGCAAACACTTCGGGGTCCACGCGCAGTTCGGTGATCTGTTTCTGTCCGTTCATCTTGACGATGACCATGCCGCCGCCGGCCGACGCTTCCACGTTCACGATTTCGACCTGCTTCTGCAGGTTCTCCTGCATTTGTCGAAACTGCGTCAGAATCTGCTGCAGTGCTTTGACTTCCATGGTCTACTCCTCGCCTCGGCGCTTCACGTCGGAAATCTGGCCGCCGAACCGTTCCATCATCGCGCGCACGATCGGATCCTGCTCGAACTTGGCGCGCAACTCACGGGTGCCGGACGATCGCGCGGCCGTTCCCGGACCCGGTGCAGCTTCCAGCTTAACACAGACGCGAACCGTCTGGCCGAGAATGCGCCCGGCAATGTTTCGCAATCGTTCCATGGTTTCGCGCGCCTGCAGCAATTCGGCGAGCATGCGGCTCTCGGTGGGGAAAAATAAACGCATTTCGCCGCCGCTCATCTCCCATCGCGAGGCGTGCTCGATCAACTCGCCCAGAAATTTTTCCTGCGCCTGGATCGCGCTCTTGATGGAATCGACTTGCGCTTGCGTAAGTCCCTCGCCGGCCAGGGCGGCGCCCGCGATCGCGCCGGATGCTTCGGTGGCGACGGCCGCGCCGTTGGCGCGCACCGGTGCGGCGTTTCCGTTTTCGCGCGGCGGAACGGGCGGCGCCGGCTGCGCGGGCGTTTCTGATTGCACGGGTGCGATGGCCTGCATCCTTGCCGCGGCAGCTTGCGGCGCGCCGGAGGAAACCGGAACCGCGGCGGGCGCTCCGCGCGGGATCGATGGCGCGCCGGGAATAATCGACGGAGCCCCAAGGCTCGCGGGCGCGAAATTTCGCGCAGGCGGCGGGGTTTGCGGGGCCGGAACTGCGCTCCGCGCGGGCGGTGACGAGGGCGTTCCGCCATCGAGTTCCGCGAGAATTTCCTCGAGCGGGGCCAGGCGCGCGGCATTCACCATGCGCAGCAATCCCATTTCCAGATGCAGGCGCGCGTCGGGTTTGCGGCGCAGGTCGTCGTCGGTGTGCAACAGGATCTGAAAAAAACGGGTGAGGTCTTCCTCGCTGAACGATTCGGCGGCCTGCCGCAGGCGCGGCCGCTGTTCAGCGGGAGCCGCGATCAGTTCGGAATCCGCTCCGCACACGCGCGCCACCAGCAGGTTGCGAAAATGCCCGATGGCCTCGCGGCAGAAATGCTGCAGGTTCTGCCCTTCCAGGAGCAGCCGGTGCACCAGGGTCAAGACGCGTTCCGCGGACCGCGCCTCGATCGCGCCGGTCAGCTCCTCCAGAATTTCCTCGGGCACCACGCCGAGCAGTTCGCGCACCTGCGCGTCGGTAATGTTCGCGCCGCAGTACGCGCGCGCCTGCTCGAGCAGGGAAAGGGCGTCGCGTAAGCTGCCTTCGGCGGCCCGCGCCATCACGGCCAGCGCTCCGGGCTCGGCGGTCAGGGATTCTTTCGCGCAGATTTGCTCGAGGGCGTTCACGATTTCAGCGAAGGAAAGCGCGCGAAAATGGAAATGCTGCGAACGTGAGCGAATCGTCTCGGCCAGGCTTTCCGGCTCGGTCGTGGCCATCACGAAAATAACTTTGTCGGGGGGCTCTTCCAGCGTTTTCAGCAGGGCGTTCGAGGCCTCGTCGGTGAGCATGTGCGCTTCGTCGAGGATCACGACTTTGTAGCGCCCGCCGGCCGGGGCGTAGCGCACCATCTCGCGCAGCTCTCGGATCTGGTCGATGCCGCGGTTGGACGCGGCGTCGATTTCGATGACGTCCAGCGAATTTCCCAGGCCAATTTCACGGCAGGAGTCGCACTCGTTGCAGGGTTCGGCGGCGGGGCCCTTGGCGCAATTGAGAGCCTTGGCCAGGACGCGCGCCGTCGTGGTTTTTCCGACGCCGCGCGCGCCGGAAAATATGTAAGCGTGCGCCACCCGGCCGGACACGATGGCGTTGGACAGCGTGCGCGTGACGTGCTGCTGTCCCACCACGTCGGCAAACGTCTGCGGCCGCCACTTTCGCGCGATGACCTGGTAGCTCATGCCTTCGGACCCTCAATATTCGTCGCGGCCGCTATTGTAGCCCGCCTCTTCAGAGGCGGGGATTTTTCGCGCGACATGCAAAAACCCCCGCCTCTGAAGAGGCGGGCTACAACATTCGCTTTACACACATTCGGGCGCGCTGCAGATGAGAGGAACTTCGGGTACTCCGCGGCGCACGAAGCGATCCCGGTACCGTTGCTCCCTTCCGGGCCTGGCGGGGTTCGCGGGACTTCGTCGCACAGAGCCCGAAGTTCCACGCATCGGCAGTCGCGCCACTCGGCAAGGACTGCTTCGGCAGTCTAGCACAGCGCTGCTCTCGAAAAAAGAATGGTGGGCGTAACATCACACTTCTCGGTTGTGCTATGACTTTTCCGCCGCTAACAGTTTCTTCATTGCACCTTGATAATTCGGATCGAGCCGGTTCAGGATTTCGAGCTGTCGCATTGCGCCTTCTCGATTTCCTGACCGAAAGAGGGCCGCGGCAAGGAAGTCACGAGCTTCAGTGGCGTCGGGGTCGATATCAACCGCCTTCATTAGGAGCGGCACGGATTCCTGGCTCCGATCCAAATCAATGAGACCCTCCCCTAAGTTGACCAATGCGTCGAAGTAATCGGGTTTCAGCTCGCGCGCCTTTTCAAATTCCCTTACGGCGCCCTCGTGGTCGCCAAGCCCTTGCAACGCAGCCCCAGCCACTAAATATGCATGCGGGTGTTTTGGATCGAGGCGGCTGGATTCCCGTGCTTCTTCCAGCGCTTTCTCGAACTGTCCGAGAGCTTTATATCAGTTGGCCAGGTTTCCGTGTGCGATAGGGTCGGTTGGAGACAGGCGGACGAATTGGGATGCGGCTTCAAATGCCTCTTGGTGGTGCTCTAATCGCTCTAAATCAATCGCCAATCCGGCGTAGGCGTCGGCGAACTTTGGATCCGATTTGATCATGCGATTCCACACTTCAATCGCGCGCTCGTGTTGGCCTGTGCGGGAATACGCGAACGCAAGACTGTGATCGTCACCCGTTTTGGCGAGCCCAAGGTCAACTGCTTTTTGAAGCAGTGGAAGGGCTTCCTTCTCCCGGCCTAAGTTCCCGTAAGCGAGCGCAAGGCCGTTGTATATCGTGGCGTTGTCAGGATGAAATTGAAGAGCTTGCCGGTAAACCTGTATGGACTTTTCGTATTCTTCCAGACGGCTATATCGAAAGCCAATTTCGCGGAACGAATCAAGATCGTCCGGGCGCAGCTGGAGGACATGCTCACATTCCGCGATAGCTTTCCTGTCCTCACCGCATTGTCCGTATGTCCACCCAAGTGCGTAATGCGCATCCGCAAAATCGGGGCGTATTTTGATGGCCTCTTTCAGTGGTCCGAGGGAATCCGCAAACCGCTCCAACTCGTTGTAAGTTTGGCCTAGCAAGTAGAAATCATCAGCGGTCAATGGTTTCAATTTCTCTGCGGCGTTTAGGGTTTCCACGGCATCTGTATCACGACCCATCCGTTTGTACATCCGACTCAACCACAGAATGGTGTTCAGATCGTCCGGATTAAGTTGCCTTGCTCTTTCATATGTCCTGACGGAATCAGCGTATCGGTCGAGATAATAGAGCGCGCACCCCAAACCGGCGTAGGCTTGATGATCCGGATTTAAGTCAATCGCCCGCTGGTAGCATTTGGCAGATCCTTCCCAGTTTTCAAGCCGTGCGAAATTCCAGCCTAGAGTCCGCTGCCAATATGCCGGATTCTTGAAGTTGGGGTAGATTCGCAGCGCCCTGCGGATTTCCTCTATGGCCTCCGCATGCATGCCGACATTTCCAAGAGCTAGACCGAGATAAGCGTGAGCGCCACCACTATCTGATCGAATTTGCAGCGCATGCTCGCAGGCAGTGATCGTTGCCTCATAATTTCCAGAATAGAGCTCGCAACACCCGAGCCAGACGAATGTGCGCGAATCGCCCGGCCATAGGTCGATTGCTTTCTGGAAGTCGCTTCGGGCCAAATCGTATCGCTTCCGTCTATAGTTGCGGCGGCCCCACCACAAGTACCACTCGGCCTTGAGCCACCCTTCCATCGGACCCTCGCGACGGAAGGATATCAACCGGCAATCCGGATTTGCACGCATTTCTTGGGAGAGATCGGCCCGTACCGTTTCTGTAACACACCGCGAATTCATTTCCTGCGGCAATTCACGCGTATCATAAGATATTCACGAACGTTACCTCCGCATCCGGTCCGGCGCGCTCCCGCAGAGCTTCGCCGGGCGTGCAGCGCCAGCGCAACGCCTCTCGAGACGAGGCTTAACCCGTGCACGGCCGAATCTACCGGCGGCACGGCAGGATGGAGGATCCTAATGAAACGCATGGTTGTCTCTGTTAGTGCATTTTTTTGCGCCGTTGTGTTGTTTTCCGCTGCCGCGCTCCCAGCGCGCGCGCAAACCCATGAACTTCTGCAGGGCACCGAAGTGCACCTGCGACTGCTCACAGGTTTAAGCACCGCCGTCGCAAAGAGCGGCGATCCATTTATCGCCGAAGTCACCCAGCCCGTGTACGTCGGGACGGTGTTGATACTGCCCACCGGTGCGCTGGTGCACGGCACGGTCGGCGGCGTGATGCATTCCAAGCACTTTCCCATTTTCCGCGGCCAGGCGGCGATGAACCTTTCGTTCCGCGACCTTCAGGTCGATAGCCGCATCTTTCCCGCGCGCATGAGCATTCTCGGCCTGGAGAGTCCAGCCTCGGGTGAGAAGGAAGGAAAGATGCGGAAGGACGTCAAAGTCGAGGAAGGCCAGGTCCTGCAGGCCAAGCATGACATCAAGGGCGACGTCATCGCCGGAACCATCGGAACCGGCGGCGGCACGCTGGTCGGCGCGGTCTTCAGCAACGCGGCGCGTGGATTCGGTATCGGCATAGCGGGAAGCGCAGTGTATATCCTGGAGCGCAAAGGCAAGGATGTGGTCTTGCCCGCGCAAACTGCGATCACCGTCCGCATGGACAATACCGTAAGCCTGCCCAGAATATCGGCGGAAAACTCCGTCCGGGAAACGGGCAAGGCCGACAGCCAGTAGATTTTTGCCTGGATGGAGTAACGAAAGCCGTCCGGCGCGCGTTTGCCGCCGGGTGATTTCAGTTAGCGGCCGAAGCTGACAGAATGTGCGGGAGACGTGCGATGCCGCGCGCCTTCTTGTGAAGAGTTCTCAGTGTGAGGGCGTTGCGCCAGGCGAATACGGCTGTGGCGCAACGCAATCTTTTTTCAGCCGGTCAGATTTCCAGTGATTTTGGATTTTTGGAATTCTGCCTTAATTTGTCCTTGTCGAATTTTTCTCCCCCAAGGATTCGGGCCCCCACAACTACAAACTCCGGCCCGCGCGCAATCCACATGACCTCAAATAGTTTAGCAGGTTCATTCATCAGGCTCACGCCATCCTCCGCGAGCAACTTCACAGAAACCGTATCCCCTTTCCTAATCGCACCACGCATCGTGAAGCGGCAGCCATAGTCACTGACATCCTCTATGATTGTCCGCTCCGTGATTGCTTCTCCTATGTGATAAATCGTGGTGATTTCAACCGGGATGTTCACAACGATGCGGGCGTCGGACCGGCGCTCGTGTTGACTTGTTTCGACGGGTTTATGTCCAGTTTCCAAAGCTTACTCACAATTCCTTACGTTCCTAGAAGGCAATTGGCATTCCAAACGGGAAACTCGATTGGACCGCGAAACATTGCACTTGGCAAAAATCTGGTCCGCAGGCGATTCCCAAAATGAATACCCGTATCAATTTGGAATTCGCGTTTTTCTCACGCGAGAATCAATTTGCCCGGCAGATTCGTGATCGCCATCGGGGGAGGAAGAGCGCCACGCTGGCTTAGTATGAATCCAGCGCGGCGCACAGGGGAAGTGAGGCGGGCTATTTTGAGGGCCGTTCGGGAGCGGAGTTGGCTGGGGGAAACTTGAATGTTGCGAGCTTTTCGCCCTCGAGCTTCAGGGCTCCCGCAACCCAAAACGCAATTCTTCGATTGGTCCAGGTAACTTCAAACAGACGCGGCTCCCGGTCGCACGGGGCGGTCTCGTCCTTCTCCAGAGGTTTGATGGCGACGATGTCGCCGGCCTTCAGCGGAATCCCGGACACGAAACGGCATCCGGCATCGCTCCAATCCTCCAGGGTCACCTCGTCGATAAGTAAGCGGCCGTCTTTATCGATAACTTTGATTTCGCCCCGGTTATCCAGCGCATAGCGTTCTTCGTGCCGGTGATCGGGAGCATCTGCCGCCGAGGATAGGTCCAAATCCAACAATAATGCCTTGTTCATGACGCACTAAGAGAGCAAGCGCCATGCCAAGCATCCAGAGCCCGGATAAGCGGAAGTAAAAGGACTTGCATGCAAAACGGCGAGGGAAAGATGTGCCGCAAAGTGGAATCTGTTCGATTGTGAAACGCGGCGCCTGCAATCGGTAATCGATCCGCCAATTGGACCAGGCGAGACCACACCTGGCCAGACCAATCCAGCCAACCCAGATCAGGATGGATCAGGGAGTCGGCGCCGCCACCGATTTCCTTTCGGAGCGTTTGAGGAAGCGGTACAGGCTGGTGCGGCCGATCCCCAGCAATTGCGCGGCGCGCACGCGATTGCCGTCACAGGCTTCCAGGACTCGCCGGATGTGCTGGCGGCGGACCTCCTCGAGGGGAAGAGGGCGCCAGGAGTCGCCAGCCTTGCCGTTCTGGGCCGCGGGCTTCTGGAGGTTTTCGGGGAGATCGTCCACGTCGATGAATTCGCTGACCGAAGTGAGGCACGCGCAGGAAATCACGTTTTCCAGTTCCCGGACGTTGCCTGGCCAGGAGTGCTGCAGCAGCACGGCCTGGGTTTTCCGGGTGAGGCCCTGGATCTGCTTGCTGTAGGCCTCATTGTATTTTTTCAGGAAGTATTGGATGAGCATGGGAATGTCGTCGAGGCGCTCGGACAGGCTGGGCACGCGAATCTGGATGGTGCTGAGGCGGTAAAACAGGTCTTCGCGGAAACGTCCTGCCAGGACCTCGGCGCGCAAGTCGCGGTTGGTCGCCGCGATCAGGCGCACGTCCACACGGCGCACCTCCGGAGAACCCACGCGCTGGATTTCGCGGTTCTGGATCACGCGCAGCAGCTTGGCCTGCATGGGCAGGGAAGTTTCGCCGACTTCGTCCAGAAACACGGTGCCGCCGTTGGCGTATTCGAACAGCCCGGGGCGAGTATCGGTTGCGCCCGTGAACGCCCCGCGCATGTGGCCGAACAGCTGGCTTTCCAGCAGCGTATCCACCATGGCCGAGCAGTTGCAAACGGCAAACCGCTGCGGATACCGGGCTCATCTGGTGAATCGACTTGGCGATCAACTCCTTGCCGGCGCCGGTGGCTCCGATCAGCAGAATGTTGGTGTAATGCCGCGCCACCTTGCGGACCATCTCGAACACTTCGAGCATGGCCGGGCTGCGGCCGACGATTCCATGGAATTCCACATCGGTGAGCAGTTGCTGTTCGAGTGTGCGGATGCGCTTGCGGCGGTTGAAGGACTCTGCAAGCTCGTCCAGCGATTTCTTCAGCCGCAGCCGATCCACCGGCTTGGGGATGTAGTCGTACGCGCCGCGCTTGATGGCCGCGATGGCGTTGTCCAGCGAGTAGTACCCGGTCATAAGCATCACGTACACTCCCGGGTCCAGGTGCAAGGCGTGCTCCAGGAATTGCAGGCCATCCATGCCGGGCATTTTGATGTCCGACATGACCACGCGCACGCGGCATTTTTCGATCATCTCCAGGGCGTATTGCGGGTCGCTGGTGCCGATCGAGGCGAAGCCCAGGCAACGCAGCGATTCCTGCAGCATTTCGACCATCGCGGTTTCGTCGTCCAGAACGCATACAGTCATCGCGTCTTCGGTGCTGCCCGGAACCAGGTGCGCTTCCTTGGATGGTGCAGTCATTGTGTTCATACCGGATCATGGGCACGGGCAGTGCCATAATTGCGGTTGGCGTGATTTCATTTCAAAGGGAGTTGTAGGATTGGTGAAGGCAGCAGAGCGATTCTTCTAAGTCAACGCCTGGCAATCAATTAGAGGCGGAGCGAAAAAATGTCGATGGTGTCCGGCACTTGCCGGGACGACAAATCGCGGACGATACGGCTTTCACAAATCCAGACCGCGTTCCAATTTGGTTAGAATTGCCATCCGGATGTGCCAAATCTGAATTTGCCGGCCGATGCCGCCGCGTTAGTTCGACGTCGCGTCATCCATTTCGCTGAGATAGGCGAAAAATTCAAATTCTTCCGCGGGATACCGGATCACACCGCCGAGATCGGAATCCACCTCGCAGTAACTTCCCTGCGTGTAGCAGAGCTCCACGACTCGATCCGGAGTCGAGGAGGTCGCACGGCGAATCTCCTCCCAGGTGGCCGGCCGGTCCTGAAGGGATCGAATAATAGTTTCCGTTTTCATTGGAGGATCTCCTCGTGTTCCATCTGCGCCGAATTTTCCTTCGCTTCGCATGGACGCTGACTATCCTCAGGTGGATATGATGCAACTTGACCCGTTTGGGGTACTTTGGTGCGAGGGTGCAGCTGCCGCAGGCGCACCTCGGATTGCCCGTTGCAATTCATCGGGTGCACAGCGGCCACTTGGTAGGCCACCGGCAATGTGCGGCCCCTGGGGTCCTGCAACAGTAGCCGGATAAAAACAATGCCTCCCTCGGCTGGGGAGTTGTGCAGCAGCACTTTCTTATCGCCGCCGTGGTCCCAGAACAGATCAGTCTGCTCCACAAAAAAGTTGTTATCAAAACCCCAACCCGAAACTTCAATCCGGTAACTATCGTCGAGATTCACTGAGTCGCGCATTTCAACTATTTCTCCTGATTCTCCTTATTGCAGAAGATGGGCCAGACAGGAAGAAGATGCTGGAATTGAAAAAGAAGGACTTAGTTCTTGCCGCGCGTGCGCCAACTCTGGTTCATTGAGTATAAATTGGCACGGGGGTGCAGATTTGAAACAGTTTTAGTGCTGGTGCGCGCGGAGATTCGGGGTTCGGAATTTTGCCCCGCGGCGGCTTACCCTTTTCCTACTCCGGTATACAGCACATGCAAGGCAAACAAGAACACCGGACTGAAGATCCTGTCGAACAGCTGCCAGGCGATCAAAATTCCGATCAGGGCGAAGCTGCTCGACCGGTGGACCCAGTCCAGATAGTGCCGAGCCGAGTTCTCGGCCATCAGGACCATGATCCCTGCATGGCCATCGAGAGGCGGCACTGGAATTAGATTAAACGTGCCCAACAAAAGATTCAGGACAAACAATATGCTCAACGCCGAGGTAACGAAAGTCGGATCGCCGGACGGCGCCGATGAGACTAGGTCGCTATACCCGTTGATAAATTGCGGCGCGCGAAAGTAATCCGCTGCGACTCCCACGCGAATCGCAATCCCGGCCAGGATCATCAGCGTGAAATTCGCCGCCGGGCCTGCCAGCGCCATCCAGCCCGAACGCCGCGGATAGCGCTGCTGCCAGGCGGGGTCGAACGGCGCGCTGGCCCAGCCGATCATCCACCCGCCCAGGACAAAGGAAAGAATCGGCACTACCACCATCCCAAATGGCGAACGTTTAATGTGCGGGATCGGATTCAGCGTTACCTGCCCGCCTTCGGCAGCGGTCAGATCGCCGCCCCACTTGGCGACCAGCGAATGAGCCGCTTCATGGCACGTTGTCGAGAACAGGAAGACGATGTACCAGATGGCGCCAAGGGCGATGTCAGGAGTGTTCATGTATCGCTTAATTTCTAAAGATATGGGAAAGACATGGTTCCGGGGCCTGGACTCGAACCAGGATTCCAGGCTCCAAAGGCCCGTGTGCTACCGATTGCACCACCCCGGAAAAGATTAGAGCCAGGATAGAGTAGCGTAACTGGCGGGATCAGTCCATCGGTGATGGAAAGGCGATCTTCTTCTCCACGCCGGTTTCTGTTAGTCTGGTTGGGCTTTTCTTCACGGGGAGAGGTGTCCGAGCGGTTTAAGGAGCACGCTTGGAAAGCGTGTGTCGGGGAAACCCGACCGTGGGTTCGAATCCCACCCTCTCCGCCATCCAGTCGTCACTTATTCATCTCTGCACTGGTTTCCACGCGAAATATCGATATTGCCGCGCATAATGCGGGGATTTGCGCATGCACAACCTAACTGTTCCTCTCTGAAAGAGCGTGAAGGGCAGCAACCGGCCGTACTTTCTCTGGTCTCCTGCTGAGGAGTTGAGTTTCCTTTCGCCATTGTTTCGCTAATCATGAAAGGAGTGGAGGAGACCCTCAGGTTTGAAAACTCCCAGTTGCGAGTTCGAATTTCATCCTCTCGGCAATTCCGTTCAGTCATGCGAACTGTTCTCTGAGTGGTCGGCACCCCTAGAGAATATCGAAGTTACCGCAGAAAATGGGCGAAGGTGACGTGAATATCACGCAAACGCAACCATGAGTTCGAATTCCACTCCTCCCGCCATCTAGTCGTTACGTATTCTTCTCTGTACTAGTTTCCCCGAGAAGCCTCGATTTTGCCGCCCATAGTGCGCGTATTGTGCGAGCTGACACACACCCGGATTCGCTCTAACGTGGAAACAGGAGCAAATGCCCACTAATTTCTCTGACGCGGGGGTCACGTGGTTGAGTTTCAAATCACAAACGGAACCATGAGTTCACATCGACCAAGCGCCTGCCGGGCAGCCTTGCGAACTCTTTTCTCCCAGGGACTGGCGCTTTCGGAGAATACCGAATTTGCCGCACAAGGGGCGAATGTGAAGCGAATATCGCGCAGACTCAACCATGAGTTCGAATTCCAATCCTCCCGACACCCAATTGTCACATATCACTCTTAGTAGTACTTCCCATGTGAAAAACTGCTCTTCCCGCCCCAATGCGGCGATTAGAGTAAATCGGGTGAGTCAGGCTCGCGCCAAACAATGCGTTGCCATTCAGAAAATTGGCAAATTGGGACGAACTCTCCCGCCGGAACGCGGTCTGAGGCTAGTGGGAGCAAAAGTCACATTCCGAGAAGACGACGCAATATAAAAGGGCGCCCCTTTTGGAGTAGGGTTTTGAGTGTTCGGCTCGAAACCCCTACAGAAAGGAACGCCCTCAATGGATAGCAAAAAGTATATCGGCATGGATGTGCATAAGGAAAGCATTTCGATTGCGGTGAGGAATGGTGCAGGAAAGATCGTGATGGAGTGCGTGATCGAGACCAAAGCCAGCATGATTTTGGAGTTTATCGATGGGTTGCGCGGCGATTTGCACGTCACGTTTGAAGAAGGAACCTGGGCCGCCTGGTTGTACGACCTGCTCAAGCCACACGTCACCAGATTAGTGGTATGTGATCCGCGAAAGAATGCCTCCATGAAAGAAGGCAACAAGAGTGACAAGATCGACGCGCGCCGGTTGGCCGAGCTGCTGCGCCTGGATCATCTCAATCCCGTCTATCACGGCGAACACGGCCTGCGCACCCTGAAGGAACTGGTGCGCAGTTATCTGACCATCACCAAAGATGTCGGACGGGTTATGTCCCGGGTGAAGGCGATCTATCGCAGTTGGGGCATTGCTTGTACCGGCAAGCAGGTCTATGCGCCGCAGCATCGTGCCCAGTGGCTGGCGAAAATCACCGAGTCGGGGGTACGCCGCCGGGCAGAGTTTTACTACCAGCAGCTGGACGCGCTGAGGTCATTGCGTCGGGAAGTTCGGCGCGAGTTGCTGGAGGAAAGCAAGAAACACCCGGCGTGGAAACTGCTCTGCCAGATTCCCTCGATCGGTCCGATTCGAGCGGCCGTGTTGCTGGGCATTCTGCAGACACCGCATCGGTTTCGCGCCAAGCGACAGCTGTGGACCTTCGGCGGTCTGGGCATTGAGACCTACAGCAGTGCCGATCACCGCTATGTGGAAGGGCAACTGCAACGGTCCAAGAAGCCCGTACTGATTCGTGGGCTGAATAAAAATTGCAATCACGATCTGAAGAATTTATTCAAGGGCGCGGCGATAATCGCCGCCACCAAGCCCGGCCCGTTCCAGGAGCTCTACACCGCCTTATTGGCCAAGGGCATGCGGCCGGAGATGGCGCGTTTGACCTTGGCCAGGAAGATTGCCACCATCGTGTTGATCGTGTGGAAGAGAGGAGTGTGCTTCGACGCCCAGCATCTGAAACCACAAACAGCTTGAGTGTCTCTGACCGAATCCGCTCCATCCTGGGGATTTCCTCTGGCGGTGGCCGTTGGGTTCTCGAGACACTCGGGTTCGAGAGCGAGTCTCAGCCGAGAAGTTAGGCGCTGTGTGCCCTCGGGCAATCAGTCTCACAGACGACCCTAGGCCCTCTCGGATGACCCGAAAAAGCTATGGGCCACGAGTCCCAGATAGAACTATGGTCGCCACTTGACCACCGTACTGCTTGCTGGTTTCGGAACCGACAGGCTTCGTTGCAAAGAAGCGATGAAAACCGCTGGTAGAGAAAATCCAAACCACGGGGCTACCTTGCCCCACAACCGAGCAGATGGCGCGGCGGCTCAGAACAGATCTCGCTCGATCACGTGGGCTGGGAAGCAAGAAAAATTCCGGCCACAGGGGACGTGTTTTTTCTTGACTTCTCCCTTTATAGAACTTCACGGGACTTGGCCAGCTCTTCCAAGTTCAGAACGAAGCTAGGCGGATGTCATTCGTTTTACCTTTCACTAGGCACATCCGGGCTGTCCGTATCCGCTCCGCCACGCCTTAGAGTTTGACGAGCTTCTTCCGCGAGTTGCTCGTAACGCCTTCTGAACCGATCGAGTTCTTTCTCGCTCAATTCCTCTAGGTCGAGCAGCGAATTGTGAGCGCCTTCGAAACACCGAATCAATTCGTCCAGCTTGAGCTGCACCGCCGCGCTATCCCGATTCTGCGTGCTCTGGATTAGGAATACCATGAGGAAGGTCACAATCGTCGTGGACGTATTGATCACCAACTGCCACGTATCGCTGAAATGAAACATCGGCCCGGTGATGCCCCAAACGATGATCGTCAGCAGAGCAACGACGAAGGCCGCCGGATGTCCTGCGGCACGTGCAGTTTGTTTCGAAAAACGGTTAAACATGGTTCCTGCGTACATTTTTGCCTCCACCAGAGATCAGACGACTGGCTGGATTGTATACGAGCGCACTAGAAACCGAAATTCTCGGGTAGTGGGCCGGTTCTGACAGGCACAAAAAGCCACATTCCGAGAAGACGACTTCACAGGACTTGGCTTTGTCTCCAGCCTAATCGGGCGGCGTCTGGAGTGGATGCGCTGTTATCACTTGCTCGCCGTCCGGCATCCACTTTGTTGACGGCTGCCGCCCTAGATTAATTGCGGCTTGCAGCAATTTATCTGCGTCGATCGAAGGGGTTTCCCCCTCGTCAGTGTTCTGTCGAAGAAGGTCGGCTGTAAGAGGGACCGAGACGCGTGTCGCCTCGACCGTGACTCGTTGCAAGCGAACGGATACTGAGAAAGTGGCCATAATGAGCACGAATGATATATCAGATAGGTAGCCCTCAGGAAATTGGCGACCTGCCGCTCATTTCGTACCGGAAAGCCACGTTCCGATAGGATGCCTTATCACGACTTGGCCATGTCGTGGATGCGGTATCTTTCCGTATCGCGCGAATATTTAACTTAGTCGTGCAGGAGAACATTCAGTAAGGACTTGTGGACGTGGATCTCGCTGTTGTATTCGATGAATCCCAGCTTCCTGAATTTGTTCATGAAAAAGTTGACCCGGGAGCGCGTTGTCCCGATCATTTCCGCCAGCAACTCCTGCGATACTTTGGGAATCGTCTCTTGAGGTTGGTCTTGCGTGCCATAGCGGGCGAGGAGCAGTAGAGTGCGTGCCAGCCGTTTCTCGCTGGAGTTGAAGAGCTGGTCTATCAGGGACTCCTCTACTCGGACATTTCGTGCCAGCATATTTGCGATGAAGCGGTCGGACATCTCGTGTTCCGAGTGAAGCACGCGAATCATCTCGTCTTTCTCAATGACAAGTACAGTGGTAGGCACAATCGTCGTCGCAGACTCCGCGTATACGGTCTGACCTCCAAGACTCCGTACACCAAAGAAATCACCCTGTCCCAGAATCTGCACAACAGCTTCTTTGCCAGTCGTACTGACCACAGAAAGCTTCACACCGCCTTCTTGAATGTAAATGACATTCTTCGCGGGATCGCCTTGCGAGAAGACGGTCTCTTTTTCTCGAAACTTGGTAATCTTTCTCCCCAGACCGTTCGATTCAAGAAACAATTTCACATCGAAAACAGCTCTTTTTGAACTCGCTCGTTTGGGAGAGTGAAGGGCCGTACCGGAAAGACGTCGAGCTGCGGAAGACATTATGTGCGTCACCGTACCATAGAAGCAACAAAGTGTTCAATATGGGACAGCCAACCACAACCTGAGAGTAGTAGAAACTGTGCCTGAAGCACCCTCTAACCCAAGAAGCACCTCGGGGCCGGATAAATTCCCACATCTGGCCCCTTTTCCCTATCCATGCTCGCTCTACCCACAAGACCGGCACGGAGTGTTCAAAAAAAGGAAATAGCCCTGCCTTTCGCTGGTCGGAGTGGCTACTCATTCAGAGACATAAGTCCTGTGAAACGGCGTTATCGGAATGTGGCCCAATGCCGAAAATGCACTTCTGGGCAATGCGCCTACTCGTCCACAGGCGGCCAGCAGTCAACGGCCTCTCTAGTAGGAGAGGGATTTGGCTTGAGCTTCACGGACGTACAGCCCATCAGTTTACAGTCGAGCGTGCTACGAATGATCCATTGCCGGAACTCTTCGTCGTGGCGCAAAGCACGCCGGATACAAAGCCCAAAATACCCAATATTGGTGTTCACAAAGCCAGGACTAATGCCCCGATTGCGTCCGTGGCCATGGATTAGCGTCAACCTCGTTTCGCCCATCTCCCACGTTTGTTGCACGAGTTTATGGAGCCATCCACTTCTGACAATCTGCGAGGGATGGAATCCATGTAGGTCAACTTCCATGCGCGTTCTCCCGGCACCTTTCGGCCAATGATAATTCCAGTCATCGGGTCGAGCAACATAGCGACACAGCCTGCCAGCGTCAGCCGCCACGGCAGCCTCCAACGGATTCCAGGCCGATCTTGTCGTTGACCGCTTCTCGCAGCTTTTGCTTGCAGCCCAAGTAACGCTCAGTAGTTTGCACGCTGACGTGCCCCAGCAAGAACTGGATTTGCTCAAGTTCGCCGCCTGACTCGTGACATAGCCGGGCACAGGTCCGCCGTAAATCGTGCGGTGCCAATCGGTCAAGGTTGGCCTTTGAGGCGCACTCCCGAACCATGCACCAGACCACTTTCTCGGTTATTCCCTGGCCCCATATAGAGCCGGTCTTATTTACACATCGGAACAGATTCCCCGTCCTGATATTTGCGCTCGTGGTCCAGATGTCGATGGCCTCTTTGACCCACGTTGGAATCGGAACTGTTCGCACGTGACCACCTTTGCCGACCATGTCGATGATGGCCCAATGCTCCTCTCGTTGCTGCAAATGCTCCATCGTCAAGTGGACCAGTTCAGAGCGTCTCAGACCGCAACCAAGCAGCAATGCTAACATCGCATAGTCTCGCTTGCCCCGAATCGAGCTGGCGACTGGAATGCTTAGAAGCGCTTTTCCTTGTGTGGCGGTAAGCCAGTTTCCGATCCGAACGCCAAGCTTTTTGGGGCCTCTAACTCGGCGAATGCTGGCGGCCAACTCAGGGCTGAGCAAACCGCTGTCCGCTGCTTCGTATGCCAGGCGACGAACCGCGGCGAGACGGACGTTGATCGTGGAGGCCGACAGGTGGCGAGCTTCGAGTTGTAGTCGGTAACGGAGAACGACAGTTTTGTTAAATGCAAGTCTTGGCTCGGAGCAATACCATGCTACGAAGTCGTCGATTGCAAATCGATAAGAACGCTCAGAATCTGGTGAGCCCAGAGTATTTAAGACAGCAGTTTTGGCGTGATCCAAATCCGGTAGCCGAAGCACCCGCTTGGGCTTCCAACGAACGGGCTTTTTCTTCATTGGTCAGCGGCCTCCAGACCGCCGACCAAGAATGCAACCTCAGGGCCATATTCCGACAACCCCCGTTTATCAGGCTTTGGGTTAAGTCCCGCAGCCAAAGCTTTCCCTGCCATGTAAACTAAGTCCATTGGCGCTGCTGGTCATTTGGAAAGGCAAGTTTGGATGAAGCCTAGCTCCGAGCAGCAGGTGAAGGGGTGCAGAATGAAAGATGAAACCGCCGACAACATCGCAAATGAACTGCGACTGATTAGAGAAGAATTGCAGAAATTGAACAGCACGGTAAAATCCATTGCAAGCGCGTCACAACACTCCAATAAATCTGGAAAGTCATATCAGGGACGAAATACCTTGCCGTCCCAACCCGGACCACCGGATCGCAAGCCGCAGGCGGCTCGACGTCCCGAAGACAAGCGTCGTCAATGGCACCTTCCGAGAGACGCTAAATGATACTGCTCCAGATTGGGCGAGTGGCGGGAGATCGGAAATAGCCTCGGGGTACGAAAACCCAGATACCGATAAGGCCGTTTCTCAGGACTTGGCTCAGGACCCATAAGGGTACCCTTGGCTACGCTGACCTAATGAGCCCAAAGGCAAGTTCGCTTGACTCTGGCTATGAAGTCGCAAGGAAATGGCATGACCCACGATGGGCGCAATATCAGCTAAGGTATAATAACTCATGAAAACCGCGAAGGCAGGCGTGCTGAGGAAGGTTCTGACTATTGTCGCCCTGGTTATGGTGCCGGTAGCGTTTACCATGACAGTAGCGCTGTTTTTCGTGCGTAATAATTTGAAGCAAGACATCATCGACACGCTCCGGGAAAAGTTTCAGAGCGACGTGCAGATTGGTGATCTGCAAATCATCGTGTTTCCACATGTTTTGGCAACAGCGCGTGGGATCGTCATGCGAATTAAGGGCCGCATGGACGTGCCGCCCTTAATTACGATTCAAGAACTTACCCTGTCTGCGGGTATCTTGAACCTGTTCCGACGACATGTGTCGAGCATTACCCTGCAGGGTCTGCAAATTCACGTTCCTCCTCGCATGCCAAGGTCGAGTCCAAATGGGGAAAAGAGGCCCCGCAAGAAGATCTACTTTCCGCTGGTCATCGATGAAATTGTTTCTGAAAACGCTTTGCTCGAAACGCTGCCCAGCGATCCCAAGCACATTCCGCGAGATTTCAATATCTATCATCTGGTTCTGCATTCATTTTCATTTGATAATTCCGCCGATTTCCGCGCCACGCTGACGAATCCGCAGCCGCTGGGAAATATCGACACGCAAGGGAAGTTTGGTCCCTGGATAGCGGAGGAGCCTGGCGACACGAACGTGTCTGGGACGTTCCACTATTCTCACGCCGATTTCAGTTCGATCAACGGCCTTTCGGGAATCATGTCATCCACGGGGAAATATGATGGAACGCTCGATACGATCAATGTTGAAGGCGATACCGAGATGCCCGATTTTGCTCTCGGCATTGCTGGAAATCCCATGCGCCTCACGACGCACTACATCGCCGTAGTGGATGGCACCAATGGCGATACGCATCTGAAATCGGTCGAAGCACGTCTGGGAAACTCGCCGCTTAGCGTAAGCGGCGATATTATTGGCACGCCGGGCATAAAAGGAAAGCATATTGTGCTGGATGCGACTTCGCAAAACGCACGAGCTGAAGACTTGATTGGTCTGGCGGTGAAAGGCGGATCTCCCATGAATGGGTCCATCCATCTGCACGCCAAGATCGATTTGCCCCAAGACCCGGGCAAGAGCGTGGTCGATCGTTTGGCGCTGGACGGCCAGTTTGGCATTGGCAACATGCAGTTCACAAATTCCGGCGTGCAGGACAAACTGGACTCCCTTAGCCGCGCGGGGCGAGGTGAGCCAAAGAACCAGGACATCCAAGACGTGATTTCAGATCTTGCCGGCAAGTTCGCCGCCCGGCGCGGTGTCATAACGCTCAAGACAATCACATTTCACGTTCCCGGCGCAGGCGTGCAGCTCGATGGATTCTATAACATGAAGAGCGGAGACATGGATTTCCGCGGGCACTTGCTACTTGACAATAAGCTGTCGCAAACGACGACAGGAGCGACATCTGTTTTTCTGAGGCTAGTCGATCCGTTCTTCAAGAGAAAAGGCGGGGGCTCGTCGATCCCTATCAAGGTGACCGGCAATTACGCTCATCCGAGTTTTGGAATCGATCTCGGCGGCAATCACAAAGGTAAGTGAGAAATCGAAAGTCACAAATTCAAGTTGTAACTAGTAGCTAGGTAACTAACCTAAGATCAAAAAAGTCATTTTCGGACCGTCACTGGGTAGTCGAACCCACTTCCTACTCTAAGTCCTGGTAAGTT
>CAVZXL010000003.1:0-33513 GCA_963779275.1 Terriglobia bacterium | reverse complement strand
GGGCATCGCGGCGTCTACAGACAACCGCGCGGCGGTTCGTGACGCGGACATCATTTTGCTCGCGGTGAAGCCGCAGGCGGTGCGCGATATCCTGGAAGAAATTAAACCCGAAATGAAGCCCGGCAAGATGATCGTTTCCGTGGTTGCGTCGGTTTCCACGCAAATGATGGAAAAGCTTCTGGGCCTGGATCTGCCCGTGGTGCGCGCCATGCCCAATACGCCCTGCGCCATTGGATGCGGGATGACCGGTCTTGCCCGGGGCGTGCACGCCTCCAAGGAGCACCTGGAAATCGCGCAAGCCATGTTCGAGGCCGTGGGCCGCGTAGTCGTCGTCGACGAAAAACAAATCGATGCCGTGACCGGGCTATCTGCCAGCGGCACCGCGTTCATTTACATTATTCTGGAATCGCTCGCCGAAGGCGGCGTAAAAGTGGGTTTGCCGCGCGACGTTTCCACCCTGCTCGCCGCGCAGACCATGATGGGCGCCGCGCGCATGGTTCTCGATACCGGAGATCATCCCGCTCTGCTGAAAGACGCCGTGACCACTCCCGCCGGCTCCACGATGGACGGCATCTTGGAACTCGAGGACGGCAAGGTGCGCGTGACGCTGATCAAGGCCGTGATGAAGGCAACCCAGCGGGCAAAGGAATTGATTCTGGAGCCGTAATTGAGTTTTAAGAAGTTTGCGTCGTTGTCATTGCGAACGGAGTGCGGAATATCTCCGTGTTTCAACGTCAAGGCAAGGAGAAATTCCTCGGCAAAAACCATGATGCCTTGGAATGGCAGCGCTTTGATCTACTCTGCAGCGTAAAAACGAGCGCCTTCCCACTCCTACGTCAAATGGAACGAGAACCAGCGCCCCAGCCCGACCACCAAAAACCAGGAACTAATGGAAATGACGCCGTACACTCTCGCGCCAAGGGGCGCGACGCGGTCGTTCTTCCACGTTTCCACGTTCTTATACATGGTCCAGTGAAATACCAGCGCGTTCACTCCCGCCACGAGGATCATAAACATCTTCACCCAGAACAGGGAATTCAGCGCCGATCGCGTGGCCTCGGCCGAAAACATCAGCAGCCCGGTGGTCACCTGAATTGCAAATCCGGTCCACACCCAGGGCAGGATCCACTTCGCCAGTTTCGGGACCGGTTCATCCCGCATCGGCCCGATGCCGAACAGGCGCATATCCAGCAGGAATGCGGACGTCAGAAGAAAGACGATGCCGAAAATATGCAGCGTCTCCACGATCGGGAAGGAATACAGTGACTCGCGCATATACCTTCCGAATGGTGTCTTATCCATCCACTGAGCGAAATTATAAACCCACGTGGGCAGCCATTCGGGCATTCGGGCACCTCTCCAGTTTATCTCGGGCGGAACAAATAGAAATCCCTGCCCAGGGTGGATTCTTTTCCAATCTCTTAGGAGACGCCCCGATTATCTAATGCAACTCGGAGATTTGCAACACTTGGGAAAGGCTCGGCAGAACCCAAGACGCGGCTCGATCGAGGCAAAGGGATGAGTCCCAAAAAATAAATCGAGGAAATGAAGCCGCGCCTCTCAGTCGCCGCGGATCTTCAGAGTTCAAGACGCCATGCGGACGCCCAGCGGTCAGAAGTTGAAGACCAGGCCGCTCACGACCTGGAAATGCCTTTGATTCGTGGAGAAGAAGCGCGACCCGATAAAGTCGGCCTCCACTCGGACCGCCGTATGAGGCCCTAGCAGGTAGTCCACGCCGCCCCCTGCCGCCCCCGCCAGCGCCGTGTTGCTCCCCAGCACCCCTGCGGTCTGGTTAAACCGGAAATGCTGCTCCCCGAAAACCCCATGGATCCAGGGTTCAATCCGTCCGCGATTGCGATAGGCAAGGCGAGGTCCGCCGGCAAAAAAAAGCGACTGGGCGTTCAAGTTCGGAGGCGTGGAAGTCGATCCCGTATTCCCGAATCCGAACCCGACTTGCCCTTCCACCCCAAACCACCGGCCAAAATACCGCACGGCACTGATATTTAAGCCATTTGTTGTGAATGGGCTACCGAGCAGATTGATCTGGTTGTATTGATACCCTAATGCAACCTGCCAGTTCGCATAGTCGCGAACCGAAAACGTGTGCGTTCTCCCTTGACCCTTGCCCTCGGGGGTTGAGCCGCTTGATCCAGCCCCTGCGGGCCCCTGGGCGGCTGCGGAAATCGCTAACAACAAGACTGACCCCAATAAGATTAACCGTCGCATGGAAAGCCCCTCTCCTGCGCCCCAGTGCCGAAATGGGACAGGTCCAATCTTAGCCGTGTTCCCTGGTCTCAACCCCCTATTCCGGGGCTCGATTGCCCAAAGTCGCACGGCATTTACCTTCTCGCGTCATCCACCCTTCCATGTGCTCAGGCGGGCAGAAAGCGTTGGGCGCTCCTGACCCTAGGATTCAGGGCCGTCAAGTTCTACTTCGGATGGCTCGGTGAGGAATCTTGTTTTCCGTCAATTCACCGGCAATCAACCGCCCGCAACGCTTGGTAGTGTCCTAATTTGAAGACCGGCTAGATATCGGAGGGCGGGGCTTCAGCCCCCACGAAACGTCTCGAACGATAAGGGGTTTTAACCCCTGAAGCTAAAGCCCGCAAAAAACGAAGCGTGAATGTCCGAGCTGAAGCTCGGACCTCCTCCAACTACTCTAAGAAATCTCAGATTAGAACAGTACCCAACGCTTTCCGCGCTGGCTCCCACTTGACTGCTGTGTTAGGATTCCCAGCGAAATCGAAATGCCGACCCAGTACATCCCGATTTTCATTTTTGCCGCGCTGGCCGCCGCCTTTCCCGCGGTCACTCTGGTGATTTTCCGGCTCATTCGCCCCACGCCAGTTGCGGTGGGCGCGAAGTTGAAGCCGTACGAGTGCGGCGTCGAAGCGGAAGGGGACACGCGCGGACGCTACTCGGTGCGTTTCTACATCGTGGCGATTTTGTTCGTGATCTTCGATGTGGAGACCACGTTCCTGTTTCCTTGGGCAGTGCTGTTTTCCACGCGCGAGGAAGGATTTCGCCTGGAGCCGGTTTTCGCGCTGGCCAGTATGTTTGTCTTCCTCGGCATTTTGATCATTGGGTACATTTGGCTGTTCCGGAAGGGCGCGCTCGAATGGGTGTGAGCGGCGCATAGTTGTTTTGCAGTGGAGTCCCGACCGCACGGAACGGCCGGGATTTTTTTATGCCTGAATTCGGAATCGAAAAAGTTGGAAGTACGTGGCGGAAGAGGTTGACTCTGTTTTCCGCCGTGTGCTAAAAGCTACAGCTTAATATCGGGTGTGGGTTGTATTTGCAGCCCGCCTGAATATCGGGTGTGGGCTGTACTTGCAGCCCGCCTGAATAATGGTCGTATCCACTTGGTGCGGCCCGGTCTAATCCTAATACATGGCAAACGACCCGGAAGAAAAGCAGCCTCCTGCGAGTTCACCGAGCGAGCCGTCTGCGCCGAAGCCCCCGGCCGCGGCTGGCGAACCTGCATCCAAACCGGCTGCACCTCCCGCGGCTGCCACGAAACCTCCCGCACCGAAGGCTCCGGCTGGAGCCCCTCCGCCGCGCCCTCCCGCGGCTCCGGCGCCTCCCAAAGAAGGACCTGTCGCGCTGGATAACGATCTCGTAAAAAGATACAAGGAAAAATTCGGCCCGGGGATTCTGGAGGCCTGGGTGGACCGCAAGCAGGCCATTCTGGTGGTCGCGCGCGAATTGCTCGCGGAGATCGCCCTCCACAGCCGCGACGCCGAAAAATTCGATTGGCTGAGCGATCTCACGGCCCTTGACTGGCCCAAGCGCGAAAAGCGCTTTGACATCGTTCTGAACATGTATTCGTTTGAGAAGAACGAGCGGCTGCGACTGAAGGCGCAGGCTTCGGCCGACGAGCGGGTGCCCAGCGTGCAGGGAGTCTGGGCCACGGCAAACTGGATGGAGCGCGAAGTGTACGACATGTTCGGCGTGGTGTTTGAAGGCCACCCCGACTTGAAGCGGATTCTCATGCCCGATGAGTGGCAGGGATACCCGTTGCGCAAGGACTACGACATTTTGACGCAGGATACGGCTTGGGTGCGCGAAAACCTGGGCATCGAAAGCGGACAGTAGCCGATGGCCGACGAACGCATACCGTTTGCCACTCACGCCGAGTCCACCGTGCTCGGCGCGGACGAAATTGTCCTGAACATGGGGCCGCAGCATCCCTCCACGCACGGGGTGCTGCGTGTGAAGCTGCGCCTGGACGGCGAAAAAGTCATCGGCTCGGAATGTGTGATCGGCTACCTGCATCGCGGCGTCGAAAAAATCGCCGAGCACCGCACTTATACCCAATTCGCGCCGTATGTGGACCGCATGGATTACGTCGCGGCCGTCTCGAACGGCCTGGGCTATTGCGAAGCGGTGGAAAAGCTGCTGGGCGCGGACGCTCCGCCGCGCGCCCGCGTGATCCGCGTGATTCTCACCGAACTGCAGCGCATCGCCAGCCACCTATTCTGGTTGGGCACTCACGCGCTCGATATCGGCGCGCTTACCCCGCTGTTTTATTGCCTGCGCGAACGCGAAGAAATTCTGAAAATTTTCGAAAAATATTGCGGCGCGCGCCTCACCACGCATGCCTTCCGCATCGGCGGCCTGCAGTACGAAGCCTACGACGAACTGGAAAAAGACGTCGAGCGCTTCTGCACGCCATTCGACAAGCGCGTGGACGAGTACGAATCGCTGCTCACCGAAAATCGCATCTGGGTCGGGCGCACCAAGGGCATCGGCATCCTGACCGCAGCTGAAGCCATAGACTACGGCGCCTCCGGGCCCGTGATTCGCGCCAGCGGCGTGAAGTGGGACATCCGCAAAGCGATGCCCTATGCCGCCTACGATCAGTACAAATTCGAGATTCCCATCGGCAAAAACGGCGACACCTACGACCGGTACATCGTGCGCCTCGAGGAAATGCGCCAGTCGCGCCTGATCTGTCTACAGGCCATCGAAAATATCCCGACCGGTCCAATCATGGGCAAGGTCGGCAAAGTGCTCAAGCCGCCCCCGGGCGAGGTCTATCACGCGATCGAAGCGCCCAAGGGCGAGCTCGGGTATTACATCGTCAGCGACGGCACCACGCAGCCCTACCGCGTGCGCATTCGTCCGCCGTCACTCATCAATTTGGAAGCATTCGACAAAATGATTCGCGGGCACCTGGTTGCCGACGTCGTGGCCATCATCGGGACGCTCGACATTGTGCTCGGCGAGGTGGACAGGTAGCGCGATGCATGCCGTGATCCAATACGTGATTTCGATTTGGGTGCCTCTGGTCTGCGCCCTCGTCATCGTCGGTGTCCTGCCGCTGTGCACCGGATACATCGTGCTCATGGAGCGCAAGGTCATGGCCGACATGCAGGCGCGGCTCGGGCCCATGCGCGTGGGGCCTCATGGCCTGCTCCAGCCCATCGCGGACGCTGTAAAACTTCTGCTCAAGGAAGACATCATCCCGGATGAGGCCGACAAGGCCATCTTCTGGATCGCGCCGCTGATTTCGGTAACCGCCGGAATGCTGGCGATTTCACCGCTCGCGATAGGCCCATGGTTCCAGATCGCGGATCTGAACGTCGGGTTGCTCTTCATCGTGGGCATCGGCGCGCTGGGAATTTTCGGCATCGTTCTCGGCGGATGGTCCTCGAACAGCCACTATTCGCTGCTCGGGGCGCTGCGCAGCGCCGCGCAACTGGTGAGCTACGAAACCGCGGCGGGCATGGCGATTGTGGGAACGCTCCTGCTGGCCGGAACGCTTTCCACGCGCGAAATTATCGCAGCGCAGAGCGATTACGGAACCTGGTTTATTTTTGCCGCGCCCGTGGGCTTCTTTATTTACATGGTTGCGTCCATCGCGGAAACCAATCGCGCGCCCTTTGATTTGCCCGAAGCCGAATCCGAACTCGTTGCCGGCTACATGACCGAATACAGCGGATTCCGCTGGGCGCTGTATTTCCTGGCCGAATACACCAACATGGTCGTGGTCGCGTCGATCGCCACCACGCTGTTTCTGGGCGGATGGCTGCGGCCCTTTGCCGGAACGCCCGCGTTTAATTTCCTCGATTATTTCCCGTCGGCGCTGATGATTTTCGTGGGCGCGTACTGCTTCTACCGTGCGCCGAAGCAGCCGGTGAAGGTGCAGCAGCTCTTCATGATGGTTTTGGGGCTGGCATTCTTCGGTGTCGCGTTGATTCTGGGCGCGCCGCTGATCGGCCGCGTGAATGAAATGCTCCCCGGCCTCAAACCCGGACTCCACGGCGCGTTCTGGTTCCTGCTCAAGGTCGGATCGTACATTTACCTTTTCATGTGGCTGCGATTCACGTTCCCGCGCTACCGGTTTGACCAACTCATGCGCCTGGGATGGCAGTTCCTGATTCCATTGTCGATTGTCAATGTCATGGGCATCGGACTGGCGCTGGTGCTGCACCGCCAATGGGGATGGAGCCACTGGACGGCGTTTCCGCTGACCACGGCCCTGACGCTGCTCGTGGCCGGATGGCTCGGCTGGGCCGGTGAGAAGAAGGACAAAGAGCACGTGTTCGTAGGCGAATCGTAGGTTCAAGTAGCACAGCCACTCCTGGCTGTGCGGTTTTTGCGATTGTGATTGAATTGGCGGATTCGTTGTGGCCTGGAAAACCGCACAGCCAGGAGTGGCTGTGCTACTTTGCTCCTGCCGCAACATGAAGCAGGCATTGGTTTCAAGGAACAGGGACCACCAGAAAATGCTCGATCAGATCGTATTTTATTTTTTCGCCGCACTGGCCGTGATCTCCGCGGTCCTGGTGGTCACGCGCCGCAATATCGTGCAGTGCGCGATCTTCCTGATCACCGCGCTGCTGGCGACGGCGGGCATCTTTCTGCAGTTGCATGCCGAGTTCCTGTTCATCGTGCAGGTGATTTTGTACGCGGGCGGCATCATGGTGCTGTTCGTGTTCGTCATCATGCTCATCAACCTGGATGTTTCCCTGCACCAGTCGCAATACAACCGGCAATGGTGGCTGGGACTGCTGCTGGCGCTGGTGGTGGGTGCGCACCTGATCCTTGCGGTCGCGGTGGGCCGCTCGGTCCTGCCGTTCCCGGAGCCTGCACCCGCGACAATGCTTGAGCCGAGCACCCAGGTCGTGGGAAAAACGCTGTTTGGCGAGTACATGCTCCCGTTTGAAGTCGCGTCCATCCTGCTGCTGGTGGCCATGATTGGCGCGGTTGTGATGGCGAAGAAGAAAGTGTAGTGGGCGCGGGCTCTACTTGGAGCCCGCCGGAGTAATGGGTATAAAGATGATTCCTACAAGCCATTATTTATTTCTGAGCCTGGGATTGTTCACGATCGGTATCATCGGCGTCGTGACCCGGCGGAACGTCATCATCATCCTGATGTCCATCGAGCTGATGCTCAACGCCGTGAACATCAACCTGGTGGCCTTTTCCCGCCTGGTGGGCTCGGCCGAAGGCCACGTGTTCGCGATATTCATCATCACCGACGCCGCCGCGGAAGCCGCCGTCGGCCTGGGCATCATTATTTCGTTCTTCCGCAATCGCGAGACCTTGCTAGGCGACGAAATGGATTTGTTGAAGTGGTAGTGCAGCTTTGGGGAGCTTTGGCAATAATGAGGAACCAGCCAGCGCCATCGTCATTCCGAGCGAAGCGAGGAATCCCTCCTTCTCTCGCGGAATGCACGGAGAGATTTCTCGCTTCGCTCGGAATGACAAACAGGGGCGCGCGCGGGTGCAAAGTACAAGGACATGATGCCGACTGAATACTTTCTGGCGCACATCTGGCTGATCCCGTTGTTTCCCCTGGCGGGCGCGGCGCTCATGCTGTTCATCGGCCGCCGTTTGCCCAACGCCGGTGTAAACGTAATTTGCGTCGGCAGCGTCTTCCTTTCGATGTGCTTCGCGTTCGGCGCCATCTGGCAATTGATCGCGCGCCCCGTTGAGGAGCGCGTGGTCAGCTACGCCCTCTTCGATTGGGTTCCCGCTGGCATCATGCACACCAATGCCGGGCGCGTCATGGATTTCCACGTGCCCTGGGGCGTCCTGATGGACCCTCTGACCGCCGTGATGCTGCTGGTCGTCACCGGCGTCGGCTTCCTCATTCACGTGTATTCCACCGGATACATGTCGCACGAAGGCGGCTACTACCGTTTCTTCGGCTACCTGAACCTGTTCATGTTCTCGATGCTCACGCTCGTCTTGGCGAATAACCTGCTGCTGCTGTTCGTCGGGTGGGAAGGCGTCGGCCTGTGCAGTTACCTGCTGATCGGATTTTATTTCCTTAAAAAATCCGCCTCGGACGCCGGAAAGAAAGCGTTCATCGTCAATCGCATTGGCGACGCGGGCTTCCTGCTCGGCCTCTTCCTGATGCTCGGCACGCTCGGCACGATTCAGTTCACGGAAATCGGCCCGGCCATCGCCGCGGGACACTTCGCGATGGGCGACGCCACGCTGACGGCGATTGCCTTGCTTCTGTTTGTCGGCGCGACCGGAAAATCGGCGCAGCTGCCTTTGTACGTTTGGCTGCCGGACGCCATGGAAGGCCCCACGCCGGTCAGCGCGCTGATCCATGCCGCGACCATGGTCACCGCCGGCGTGTACATGATCGCGCGCACCAACGCCGTATTTTCGATGGCCCCGAAGGCGCTTGCCGTGATTGCCGTAGTGGGCGTCGTCACTTCACTTTTCGCCGCCACCATGGGGCTCGTGCAGACCGACATCAAGCGCGTCCTGGCCTATTCCACCGTCTCGCAATTGGGCTACATGTTCCTGGCCTGCGGCGTGGGTGCCTTCACGGCGGGCGTGTTCCATCTGATGACCCACGCATTTTTCAAAGCCTGCCTCTTCCTCGGATCGGGCAGCGTAATTCACTCGCTATCCGGCGAGCAGGACATGCGCAAGATGGGCGGCCTGTGGAGCAAAATTCCGACTACCGCAAAAACGTTTGTCATAGCTTCCATCGCGATCGCGGGAATCCCGCCGCTGGCCGGTTTCTTCAGCAAGGACTCCATCCTCGGCCACGCCTTTGAATACAGCCCGATCCTGTGGCTGGTCGGATTCGTCACTGCGGGCATGACGGCGTTTTACATGTTCCGCCTGGTGAATATGACGTTCTTCGGGGACGTCGCGCGTCGATCATGAAGTCGAGCACCACATTCACGAATCGCCCGGCTCGATGACCGTGCCGCTGATGATCCTGGCCGCGCTTTCCATCGTCGGCGGCTGGGTCGGCGTGCCGGAATCGCTGGGCGGCAGCGACCGTTTCGCTAAGTTCCTGGAACCCGTGATGGCCAAGCACGCGGAAGTAGCAGCGGATGCAGCAGGCGCGGCGCACGCGGCCTCCGGCGGATCCATGGAATACCTGCTGATGCTTGTTTCGGTGGCGGTTGGCGTGGGCGGCATCTGGCTCGCCTACAACTGGTACATCAAGCGGCCGGAAGTGCCGGAAAAAATCGCCGCCGCGAGCCCATTCCTGTACAAGCTGCTCTACAACAAGTACTACGTGGACCAGATCTACGACGCCATGTTTGTGAATCGCGTGAAGGACCTGGCGCTGACCTTGGGATCGTTCGACGTCGGCGTAATCAACGGCCTTGGCGTCGACGGTTCCGGCTGGCTGACGCGCGTGACCTCGCGCATCTCCATGATCTGGGATTCCTGGATTGTGGATGGCCTGGTGAATCTGGCGGCGCGCATCGTCTGGGTCCTGAGTTTCCCAGTGCGCATGCTGCAGACCGGGCGCGTGTCGCGCTATGCCGTGTTCATGCTCCTCGGCGTGCTGATTTTCCTGGGATATTATTTTCACTCCTCGGGAATCACGCTGGAAAATTGATGCACTAAAAGAAGGCGAGGCAGGCAGATGGAATTTTACAATACTCATATCCTGACGGTGGTGCTGTTCACACCGCTGGTGGGGGCGTTGTTGCTGCTGTTCGTGCCGCGCGACAGCGAAAACGCGCACCGCGTCATCGGCAATCTATTCGCCTTCCTCGGGCTGATCGTTTCTCTCCCGCTGATCTGGCGGTTCAGCCTGAGCCCCACTGCGGACCGCTATCAGTTCATGGAAAATCACGACTGGATCCCTTCGATCGGCGCGCATTATTCGCTGGGCATCGACGGCATCAGCCTTTGCCTGGTGATCCTGACCACGCTGCTGGGCGCGATCTCCATCCTTTCTTCCTGGAGCGCCATCAAGATGCGCAGGAAGGAATACTACATTCTCTTCCTGCTCTTGCAGGTGGGCATGCTCGGCGTTTTCATGGCCCTGGATTTCTTCCTCTTCTACATGTTCTGGGAAGTGATGCTCGTGCCCATGTATTTCCTGATCGGCGTGTGGGGCAGCGACCGCCGTTTGTACGCCGCCATCAAGTTTTTCCTGTACACCTTGATCGGTTCGGTGATCATGCTGCTGGGCATCCTGGCGCTCTATTTCAAGGCGGGCGGCGGCGACATTCGATATTCCCACGCTGCTGGCCACGGCCTCGCGTTTGACACGAAGACGCAGGTCCTGCTCTTCTGGGCGTTCTTCTTCGCCTTTGCCATCAAGGTGCCGATGTTCCCGTTCCATACCTGGCTGCCCGACGCGCACACCGAAGCGCCCACGGCCGGCTCGGTCATCCTGGCCGGCGTTCTGTTGAAGATGGGCACGTACGGATTCATCCGCTTCTCGCTGCCGCTGTTGCCGCAGGATCCCGCCGCGCGGCACAAAATCGTCACCATCATGCTGGTCGTCTCCGTGATCGGCATCCTGTACGGCGCGCTGGTCTGCATGATGCAAAAGGACATGAAGAAGCTGGTGGCTTACAGTTCGGTAAGCCACTTGGGCTTTTGCACGCTGGGAATTTTCGCGCTCACCCCGCACGGCCTTTCCGGCAGCGTCATCCAGCAGCTCAACCACGGACTCTCCACCGGCGCGCTCTTCCTTCTGATCGGCGTGCTGTACGAGCGGCGCCACACGCGCCTGATTTCCGAATTTGGCGGGCTTTCCACGCCCATGCCTAATTTCGCGGCTATCTACATGATCGCCACGCTCAGCTCCCTGGGCCTGCCGCTGCTCAATGGTTTCATCGGCGAATTCACCATCCTGCGCGGCACATACGAGGTCAGCATCAAGTACACGGCTTGGGCGTCGTTCGGCATCATCTTGGGCGCCGCGTACTTGCTCTGGCTGTATCAGCGCGTGATGTTCGGTCCGGTCACCAATCCCGCGAACGAGCACATGGAGGATCTCAACGCGCGTGAGTATGCCACGCTGATTCCCTTGATCATCCTGTGCTTCTGGATCGGTATCTATCCGAAGCCGCTGTTCCGCGTTCTCGAACGCCCGGTGCAGCAGATTGTCGAGCAAGTGAACCCCGGCTATTACGGCGCCGAGCGCGCTGCGGCTCCCTCGGTCAACGGAGCTGCGGCCCCGGCGGAAATGCCGGCGGGCGCTGCCACGCCGGCGATGGGCACGATGCCCGGTATGGACATGCCGGCAATTCCCGGAGCGGCCTCCGCGCCTGCTCCGGAAGAGAAGCGGCCGTAAGCCAGGCGGAGCGAAACGACAAACCATATGTT
The DNA here is from genome assembly GCA_963779275.1 of Terriglobia bacterium. Classification (GTDB taxonomy): domain Bacteria; phylum Acidobacteriota; class Terriglobia; order Acidiferrales; family UBA7541; genus Palsa-360. The sequence continues at coordinate 21,954 of CAVZXL010000003.1, read as the reverse complement.
TGAACTAATTCACCGGATTCTCGGGCCGTTTCAATCGTTCATGCAGCAAGGCGGCGGCGGGCTGCTGCTGCCGGAGATGATGCTCGTCCTGTTTGCCATGGGCATCCTGCTCACCGATCATCTGCTCGAAGTCCGCGACAAATTTTTCAACGCGCTGATGGCCATGTTGGGCGTGATTTTCAGCGCCATTACACTGTGGCAGTTGCGGCGCGTCGCCGAAGGCGGCGCCATCGGCTTCAGCCGTTCGCTCACCGTCGATCCATTCTTCCTGTTTTTCGGCATGATCTTCCTGATCGCCACGGCGCTGGTGATCCTGCTTTCCGTGCGCTACCTCCAGATCGAGGACGAAAACCACGGCGAATACTACGCTTTGATTCTGTTCGCGACCGTGGGCATGATGTTCATGGTGTCGGGCTACGACCTGATCACGGAATTCCTCGGCCTTGGAGACCATGGCCCTGAGCTTCTACGTCCTGGCGGGTTTCCTGCGGCGCGACAAGCGGTCCAACGAAGGCGCCGTGAAATATCTACTGCTCGGCGCGTTCAGCTCCGCCATCCTGGCCTATGGATTCTCAATCCTGTACGGCATCGGCGCAACGGCCAACCTGAGCTCGACCGAAGGTCCCTTGCCGCCCAGAACGAATCTGGACGTGATCCAGGCGGCGGTCGAGATTCGCGGCCATGGCGACCTTCTGGTGATCCTGGCGCTGGTTACGGTCATCTCCGGCCTGTTCTTCAAGGTCGCGGCCGTCCCGTTCCACCAGTGGGCGCCGGACGTCTACGAAGGCGCTCCAACGCCGATCACGGCCTACATCAGCGTTGCGTCCAAGACCGCGAGCTTCGCTCTGCTGCTGCGCCTGCTGCTCACTGTATTCTGGCCGGTGCGCCTGGATTGGGCCATGCTCGTGGCGGGAGTGGCCATCGCCTCGCTCACCATCGGAAACTTTGCGGCCATCACCCAAACCAACGTCAAGCGCATGCTGGCCTATTCCTCGATCTCGCACGTCGGCTACATCCTGCTTGGAATCGTTGCGGCCGCCTCCAGCACGCTCGGGTTCATGACCGGCATGAAGGGCGTGGCGTTTTATCTCTTCGTCTACGGATTCATGACCATCGGCGCATTCGCCGTGCTCATCGTCCTGCAGCGGCAGGGAATTATCGGCGACGAGCTGGACGACCTCAACGGCCTCTACCGCCGCAGCCCGCTCTCCGCTGTGGTCCTGCTGATTTTCATGCTGTCGCTCGCCGGAATCCCGCCGCTCGCAGGTTTCATCGGAAAGTATTTCATCCTGCAGGCGTTGATCGAGACCGGCCACACGCGCCTGGCGCTGTTCGGCGCGCTCTACATCGTTCCGGCGCTGTACTACTATTTCCGCATCGTCGCGCACGCCTATCTCTACGAACCCGGCAACGCGCCTTCGCCGATCATCACCCTCGGCCAGCGAATCTCGTTCGCCGTGCTGTGTTTTGTGACCGTCGCCGCCGGAATCTATCCCGAGCCGTTCGTGAAGCTCGCGACCTACTCGCTGTTCTTCCCCACGACGTTCAGTGGCCACTGAGCAACCAACCTCGCCTCCCTCCCCAGCGCCGCGTAAACGGCCCGACGATGGCTCTCGCCAGTTTGGCACGGCTCTCGAATTGCCTTTGGTCATGGTCCTTTCGATCGTAATCGGCGGTTTCTTTGGCTATCTGCTCGACCGTTGGCTGCACACCAAGCCCGTATTTCTGCTCATTCTCGGCGGCATGGGATTCTATGCCGGAGTGCGCGATGTGTTGCGCCGCGTGGCGCGGGGCGATTGATGGAAACCACCGAGAACAATCTCTACGCCCTCACCGAACGCAGAATCGCGCAGCTTACGCTGATCTTGGGCGGAGTTGCCTCGGTTGCCGCCGCCTTTCTCTACTCCATCCGCATGGGGGCGGGAGTCCTGATCGGCACAGTCCTGGCATGGATCAATTTCCGCTGGCTCGAGCGCGCCATGGACTCGGTGACGCGCGCGTCCACCGCGCAGGAAGGATCGCCGGAGGCGCGCGTCCCGGTGTCCAGCTATTTTGGCTTGTTTGCGCGCTACGCCTTGATCGCTGCCGTTGTCTATGCTACTTTTTCTGTATTCCGAATTCCGGTATTGAGCATTTTGTTGGGGTTGTGTGCGCTGGGAGCGGCCGCCATGGCGGCCACCTTGTACGAAGTTCTGAGTCCTGCGGGTCGGAGAAGCCAGTAGATGGAAGAACACGTAAGTTGGATCACCCACTTTGTAAACCAGCACCTGGGCGGCGTCGCCGTCGCTCTGCTGCACGCGCTTCACATTCAGCCTTCGCATCCCGATCTGCCGATTCCCGAGTCCGTGGTCATGGCCATGGTTGTGTTCGTGATCGGCGCGCTCGGCACGCTCTGGCTGAAGCCGCGGCTGTCCGTGGATAATCCGGGCGGCGCGCAGCAAATTGCCGAATTGCTGATCACCAATCCTATCGGGTTTGGCATTCGCGATCTGCTGATTGAGAATTCGCACGACAAGAAGGGCAAGTATTTTCGCGATGGTCGGTTCGGTGGCCGTCTTCATCCTGCTCGCGAATTTGTTGAGCGTTTTTCCCGCGTTTTCCGCGCCCACGGCAGTGATTTCGGTGCCCCTGGGCTGCGCGATCGTGACCTTCCTGTATTTCAACTGGCAGGGAATCAAACATCATAGTGTCGGCTACTACCTGACTCACGTTCGCCGGCTCGCCCAGAACGGTGGGCGACTGGCTGCTGGGCATCCTGCTTTTTCCAGTCGAAATCATCAGCACCTCGCGCGCGCATCCTTTCCCTCACGGTTCGTCTCTGGGCTAACATTTTCGCCAGCGACCTGCTCTACGTGATTTTTCTCGGGCTGCTCGTTGGTCCCGCCACCTGGGGTTGGGAAAAATCGCCGGTGCTGGGCGTGGTCCTGGGGATTTTCCCGGCGCTGATTCCGCTTGCGTTTATCGGGCTGCACATTTTCGTGGCCATCATTCAGACGTACGTGTTCACGCTGCTGCCGTCGATTTATATCGGCATTGCGACGGCGGACGAGCACTAGATTCCGTTTTCTTAGATTTCATACCGGCATCATGTTTGCACAGCCGTTTCAAAGTGAGTCCAGTTGCAGGGCGATGATCTGGAAACCACCGCTTGGCGGCAACTTCATAAGGAGAAAACAATGAAAAAAGTTCTCTATACGCTAGGCGCACTGGCCGGTGCGTTGCTCGTGAGCCCCGCGGCGTTCGCGCAGACTGCGGGCGGCGCGGCGACAGGCGGCACGAACTGGGTGGCGATTTCCGCGGCGTTCGGCATGGCGCTGGCGGCATTCGGCGGCGCGATCGCGCAGTCGCGCGTGGCGTCCTCGGCCTGCGAAGGCATGGCGCGCAATCCCGGCGCATCCGGAGCCATCCGCGCGGCGATGATTCTCGGCCTCGTGTTCATCGAGACGCTCGCGCTGCTCACCCTCGTGATTATTTTCGTGAAGGTGTAGCAGCCAATTCGGGTTTGGCTTTCGGACGGCACGCTCTCGAAATTCGAGGGCGTGCCGTTTGTTTCTTGGTGGCACAGGCTTCAGCCTGTGCGCCTGTTGCCTTCCCCTATCGAAAACCGCACAGGCTGAAGCCTGTGCCATCAGAGGCTTCTAATTCGCGACCTATCGAATATTGAGCGCGGCTTTGGTGGCATAGCCGATAATTCGGGCAGGGAATAGTCCGGCGTAGATCGTGCCAGCCGCAGTGATCCACAGCGCGACCGCCAGCGTCCACGGCACAGGCTGCGCCGCGATTTCATGTTCCGGCTCGCGCATGTACATCGCCACGATCACGCGCAAATAATAGTACGACCCGATCACGCTGTTTAGCGCCAGCAGCACGGCCAGCCAGATCAGGTTGGACCCCAGCGCGGCATTGAAGATGTAGAATTTCCCCAGAAATCCCGCCGTAACCGGCATACCCAGCAGCGAGAGCAGAAAGAGCGACAAACACGCAGCCATCGCAGGCTGGCGCCTGCCCGAGGCCCGTGAAATCCTCGATATCCACATGGCGCTCGCCCTCGCCGCCCAGGTGCGCCACAATCAGGAACGCGCCCAGCTTCACCAGCGCGTAGCTCACCAGATAAAACAGCGCCGCGGCGATCCCCGCCTCCATGTGATCGCTGGCGGCAGCGGCGGCGAGCGCCACCAGGATGTATCCAGCGTGCGCGATCGAGCTGTAGGCCAGCATGCGCTTCAGGCTGGTCTGCACCAGCGCGGATAGGTTGCCGGCGAACATGCTCAGCGCGGCGGCCACCCACAGCGCCCAGAACCACACCGGCGCGGCCGCGTCGATGCTCGCCAGAATGCGCAGCGCCAGCGCGAATGCTGCGGCCTTGGGCCCGGTCGAGAGCAGCGCCGTGACCGGCGCGGGCGCGCCCTCGTATACATCCGGAGTCCACATCTGGAATGGCGCCGCGGCCACCTTGAACGCAAGGCCGATGAAAATGAATCCCACGCCGATCTTCAGCAGCGTGTGCGAGGAATCGTTCGCCAGCGGTGTCATCAGGTCCAGGTGCGATGACCCGGTCGCGCCGAACGACAGCGCGATGCCGTACAGGAAAAAGGCCGTGGCGAACGAACCGAGCAGAAAATATTTCATGGCAGCTTCGTTCGCGCGCGGCTCGTCGCGCCGGTAAGTGGCCAGGACGTAGGAAGCGATGGAGCTCATTTCCAGGCCCACGAACGCCGTCAGCAGTTCATGGGCCCCGGCCATCACGCCCATTCCGGCCGTGGCGAACAAAATCAGCGCACAAAATTCTCCGGCGTCCAGATCCTCGCGCTTCAGGTAATCGACCGAGCCGAGAATCGCCAGAAACGCCACGCCGATGACGATCAGGTGGACGAACAAGCTGAATGCGTCCGCGCGCACCAGTCCCGAATACGCCGCGCCGGGATTCAGGGCCATAAACCGCGTGGCCCCCAGCGCCAGCGCCGCGCCGAGCAGGGAAATGAAAGCCAGCGCTCCATGCCGCGCCTTGGGCACGACCGGGGCAAGGAACATGACCAGCATCCCGAACCCGCAGAGCACGAGTTCCGGAGCGATCCGGTACAAATCTTGAAGTGGTGGGAACATTTATTTCGAGTTCACCGTGTCCGCTGCGTTGTCCGAAGCCGCGGAACTCGCCCCGGCTGCCGGGAGGGCGGATCGATTCAAATTCATTGTGTTCATTTCCGGTCCGCCGCGATTCACTCCCGCGTCGTAAGCCGCCTGCGGGCGCTGCATCAGTTGCAACACGTTTTGCGCCGAGGCTTCAATCCGCCGCGTGAAAAACGGCGAGCCGATGCCCATCCACAGAATTACGGCGGCCATCAGGAACAGGATCCCGCGTTCTCGCAGATCGGCGTCCGGCAGCGCCGCGTTCTTATCTTTCGTGACCACGCCGAAAAAGACGCGCTGGTAAGACCACAGCAAATAGACCGCCGAGAAAATCACGCCCAGCGCAGCCCACGAAGCCCACGCTGCATGTCTCTGGAAAGTTCCCGCAAGGATCAGGAATTCGCCGACGAAACCATTCAGCAGTGGCAGGCCCGCAGAGGCAAAACAGGAAAATAAATAGAGCGCCGCGAGCACCGGCATCGGCGTCGCCAGGCCCCCGAATTCCTTGATCAGGTGCGTGTGCCGCCGGTCATAGAGCATCCCGACGCCAAGAAAGAGCGCCCCAGTGGAAATGCCATGCGCAAGCATCTGGTAGACCGCGCCCTGAATCGATATCGCGTGGAACGCGAAAATCCCGAGCACGACAAATCCCAAATGGCTTACCGACGAATACGCTACCAGGCGCTTCAGGTCCACCTGCACCATGGCCACCAGCGCACCGTAAATAATTCCGATGATGGCGAGCACCGCAATCGCCGGAGCGAACCGGCGCGCGGCCTCCGGGAACAGCGGCAGGCAGAAGCGAAGCATGCCGTACGTGCCCATCTTGAGCAGCACGCCCGCGAGCATCACCGAACCCGCCGTGGGTGCCTCGGTGTGCGCGTCCGGCAGCCAGGTGTGCAGAGGGAAGAGGGGGACCTTGATCGCAAACGCCAGGAAAAACGCGCCGAACAGCAGCATTTCCGTCAGCGCGGGCAGCGTGATCGTGCCGCTCGAAAGCATGGACTGAATCTGCGGAATATCGAACGTCGGATTTCCGGTGGAGGCCGTGAGCCGGTAAAGCCACAACATGGCCACCAGCATCAGGATCGATCCGAACATCGTGTACAGCACAAATTTGAGCGCCGCGTAAATTCGCCGCTCGTGCCCCCAGATGCCGATCAGGAAATACATCGGGATCAGCATCACTTCCCAGAACAGGAAGAACAGGAACATGTCGAGCGACACGAAAACGCCGATCACGCCCGTCTCCAGCACCAGCAGGCAGATGAAAAATCCCTTCACGCGCTCGTTGATGGATTTCCACGACGCCAGTATCGACACCGGTGTCAGCAGCGTGGTCAGCACGACGAGGAACAGGCTCAGCCCGTCGATGCCCAGGTGATAGTGGATAGGAGGCTGCGGGATCCAGTTGTGAAATTCTTCCCACTGGTATCCGGCAGCCTGTGAATTGAATCCGCGGAACAGCAGCAGGGAAATGGTGAACTCGGCAACCGCCGTGGCCATCGCCAGCCGCCGGATCCACACGTGATCGTCGTCGCGAAGCAGCAACAGCGCCAGCGTCCCGGCAATGGGCAGAAACGTAAGGATCGTTAGCAAATAAGGTTGCTGCACGTCAGTTCACCATCCACAGCAGCAGGGAAGTAAAAACCAGGGCGCCCACGACGATCCACGTGGCGTAGCTGCGAACGTTTCCGGAAGTAACCCGGCGCAAGCGGTCGCCCGATTCGCGGGACACCGTTGCCACGCCGTTCACCACGCCGTCGATCGCGCCTTCGTCGACCGTGTGCCACAGAATTCTGTCCGAAACCCAGACCAGTGGCCGCACAACCGCCGCCGCGTACAATTCATCGATAAAATATTTTCCGCTAAGCACTCTGTATGGCGCCGAAAGCGATTCCGCCCACTTCTTCGGCGTTTCGGGACTCTTGATATACATCCACCACGCCAGGAAGAAGCCGAGCAGTCCCGCGATCACAGGCGGGCCGAAAATAGCCTGCAGAATCTCCGCGCCATTGGGCGTGGATTCCGCCGCCTCGGAAGCCGTGCCCAGCACGGGCGCCAGGAAATGCTGGAAATGATTCACGCCGCCCCAAAGCGCCGGCGCGGCCATCCATCCGCCGCACACCGAGAGAATTGCAAGAACAATCAGCGGCGCGAGCATGCTCTTCGGCGATTCGTGCACGTGCACGTGGTGCTCGTCGTAGCGCTCTTTCCCGAAGAACGTGAGGAACAGCAGTCGGAACATATAGAACGAAGTAAGGCCCGCGGTCAGCACTCCTAGGCCCCAGAGCACGGGGCTGGCGTGCTGCGCCGCCTCAAGAATTTCGTCCTTGCTGAAATATCCGGAGAAACCCGGCGCGCCCGCAATCGCCAGTGTGGCCATGAACATGGTCCAGAACGTGACGGGAATCTTCTTGCGCAGGCCGCCCATCTTGCGCATGTCCTGCTCGCCGCCCATGGCGTGAATCACGCTGCCCGCGGCAAGGAAGAGCAGGCCCTTGAAGAACGCATGCGTCATCAGGTGAAACACGCCCGCCCCGAACGCGCCCACGCCGCAAGCCAGGAACATGTACCCCAGTTGCGAGACGGTCGAGTAGGCCAGAACTTTCTTGATGTCCGTCTGCACAAGGCCGATGGTCGCCGCGAACAGCGCCGTGAGGCATCCCACGATCGCGACCGCTTGCATCGCCACCGGCGCGTTCAGGAAGATCGCGTGCGAACGCACGACCATGTACACGCCCGCCGTAACCATGGTCGCCGCGTGAATCAGCGCGCTGACCGGCGTCGGGCCTTCCATCGCGTCCGGCAGCCACACGTACAGGGGAAGCTGCGCCGATTTTCCAGCCGCGCCCACGAACAGCAGCAGCCCAATCGCCGTGAGCGTTCCGATCTGCCCCGCCGGATCCGCAGCCATTTTTGCGGCCTGCGGCAGCACGCTCGCGAAATCCAGCGTGTGGAACGTCCGGAAGATCAGCAGCACGCCCAGGATGAATCCAAAATCCCCGATGCGGTTCACCCAGAACGCCTTGTTGCCCGCGTTGGTCGCCGATTGTTTCAGGAAGAAGAATCCGATGAGCAGGTAGCTGCACAAGCCCACGCCTTCCCAGCCGACAAACATCAGAAGATAGTTTGCCGCCAGAATCAGGATGAGCATGAAAAACATGAACAGGTTCAGGTATGAGAAAAACCGCCGGTAGCCGGGATCGTCGTGCATGTATCCCGACGAATAAATGTGGATGAGCCATCCCACGCCGGTGACCACCAGCAGCATGATCACGGTAAGCTGGTCCACCTGCAGCGCAAAATCGGCTCGGAAGCCGCCGGCGGAAATCCACGTAAAATAGGATTGTGTCCAGGGAATTTGGTCGGCGGAAAGGGTGAAGAATTCGCGCACCACTTCCAGCGCGGCCAGAAACGCCAGCGTGGTGGAGGAAAGCGCCACGCCGGTCACGACGCCTTTCGACCACCGCGCGCCGAACAGGCCGTTGGCGGCCGCGCCCAGAAGCGGCAGCAGCGGAATGATCCACAGATAAGTTAGGGCTGGCATCAATCTTTGAGCGAATCCACGCGTTCCACGTTGAGCGTTCCCCGGTTCCGGTGAATCAGAATGACAATGGCCAGGCCCACCGCGGCTTCCGCGGCGGCCACCACGATGACGAAGAAAACGAACACCTGCCCCTGCAATTGCCCCAGAGCGCGGCTGAAGGACACGAATGCCAGGTTGACCGCGTTCAGCATCAGCTCAATGGACATAAAAATTGTCAGGATATTGCGTTTGAACACGAACGCAATCACGCCAAGCCCGAACAGGACCGCGCTCAGCACCAGAAAATAGGAAGTCGGAACCAAATCTCCCCCAGAAAAATATCAACCCTGAACAGCAGTGCTATTCGGACTCTTCCCGCCGTGCCAGCACCAGCGCGCCGAGCAACGCGATCAAAATCAGGAACGACGTCAACTCAAACGGAAACACATATTCGCGGAAAAGCAGATTGGAAAGGTCCCGCGTCGAAACCACGCCGGATGCCGGCGCGTTCAAGTGCAGCGTCGCCCGCCCGATCCAGTAGGCGATCTCGATCGTAAAAACCACGCCGAGCGGCACGCCCGCGTATCGCGCCATACGGCTCATGTTCGTGCGCTCTTCCTCGCCGGCGTTCAGCAGCATGATCACGAAAACGAAAAGAACCATGATCGCCCCGCCGTACACGATGATCTGCACGGCCGCGACGAATTCGGCGCCCAGCAGCAGATACAGCCCCGCCAGCGCCACCATCACGGTGATCAGCGAAAGCGCGCTGTGAATCGGGTGCCGCTGCAGGATCAGGCTGATCGCACCCGCCACGGCCACCGCCGCGAGCACCAGGAACACCGCGATCTGCGGCGTCACGAGTTTGTTCCCTGGATCATGAATTTCATCGCTGCGTCCACACAATCGCCAGACTGGTGATGACCACGTTGACGATGGCCAGCGGCAGCAGCAGTTTCCAGCCGAAGCCCATCAACTGGTCGTACCGGAAGCGCGGAAGCGTCCCGCGCACCCACACGTAAATAAAAAGAAAGATCGCAATCTTCAGCAGGAACCAGAACGGCCCCTGCACGAAATCGAGCACGCCCGGCTGGCCGCAAAATACTCCCAGGCCGCACAGTGCAACTCCCATAGCCGGCAACACGACGCGCCCGAACATCGTAATGTAGCGCACGCCGTGCACGATCAACGCCAGGCCCGCCGCCGCGAACACCGCCGCGGGGATATAATGCGTCCATGCCCAGATCGGTGTCTGCGGAAACGGCGACAGCCATCCGCCGAAAAACAAAATCGTGGCGAGGCACGAAACCGTGATCATGCTCGCGTATTCGGCCATGAAAAACATGGCGAACTTGAAGCTCGCGTACTCGGTGTGAAATCCGGCGACCAGTTCCGATTCCGCTTCGGCCAGATCGAATGGCGCGCGATTGGTTTCCGCGACCGCGGAAGTAAAAAACAAAAGAAAACCGAGCACCTGCGGCATGGGCGAACCAATCAGGTTCCAGCGCGGCACGAATCCCCAATGGAAGCCCTGCTGCGCATTGACGATTTCGCTCAGATTAAATGTGCCGGCCATCAGGATCACGCCCACCACGGACATGGTCAGCGACAGTTCGTAGCTGATCATCTGCGCCGAGCTGCGCAGCCCGCCCAGCAGCGGGTACTTGCTGTTGGAAGCCCATCCGGCCAGCACGACTCCGTAAACTCCCATCGACGTGATCGCAAACAGGACCAGCAACCCGATGTTCAGATTCGTGATGGAGAGCTGCGTCGACTGCCCAAACACCGTGAATTCCTTCGGCCCGAAGGGAATCACGGCGATCGACGTGATCGCCAGAGACAGCGCCAGAAACGGCGCCAGAAAATACGCGAATTTGTCGGCCCCCGCCGGCGTCACATCTTCCTTGAACAGGAATTTCACGCCGTCGGCCAGCGGCTGCAGCAATCCGTGCGGCCCCACGCGGTATGGCCCCCATCGCGCCTGGATGTGCGCGACTACTTTGCGCTCAAACCAGGTCAGGTAAGCCAGCGCTGTCAGCAGTATGAAAAGCACTACAATAATTTTGGGCACCACTACCACCAGGAATGGATGCTGGGCAGCGAACTCGTTCACGGGCGCGCCTCCACTTCCACCTCTTCGGCGGCTTCCGGAAGAGAAAGAATGGTCGAGCAGTAGCGTCCCAGACTTCCGCTGCTGAACAGAGTATCGTGCGAGGAAAAGATCGCGCCCGCGGCCACATCGAATTTCGCGTTGCCGTTGGCTGTAGAAACCGGCAAGGTTCGCTCCGCTTCCCCAAGCAGCAGCGTGGGCATGGAAACGCCGTACCCGGCGACCGACTCGCGAATTTCATCGAACGCAGCGTTCGGGCGTGCGCAGAGTGATCGCGGGCCCCAGGCCCTGTTTCGCCAGTTGGTGCGAAAGAATGCGCAGGATATCGAAATCGGAGCGCGTGCCCATGACGTCGCCGCCCTTGCGCACCAGTTGCACTTCGCCGGCCGTGTTCGTCATGGTTCCATTTTTCTCGTAGGCGGCGGCCGCGGGCAGCACAATGTCCGCCAGTTGCGCGGTCTCGGTCAGGAAAAGATCCTGGACGATGAGCAGATCGAGTTTGCCGAGGCGGTCCTTAGTCGAGACCCCAAAAGTTTTCACCGGATTTGCGCCCACCACATAAAGCGCCTTCAATTTTCCACTCGCCGCAGCCGCGAGCATTCCGCGCGCATCCAGGCCAGGCTTCTCGGGCAACCTCGCCCCCCACAGGTTTCCGAATTTGTCGCGCGCGCCCGCATCGCCGACGCTCGCGTAGCCGGGGAGCAAGCCCGGAAGCATGCCCATATCGGAAGCCCCGCGCGAATTGGCGTAATCCCCGAGCGCGATATAGCGCGTCTGCCCGGGCAGGGAAGAGCCGAATTTCACCAGGTCCTGCACCGCTGCGCCCGTCAATTCCGCGCCAAAAACGATGACAACGTTCGATTCTTTTTCCAGCGCGGCCTTGAGCGCGCCCAGGCGTTCGGCAACGCCCGCGTCCATGTGCGTGTCTCCGCCCGCCAGCCAGCGCACCGCCGAAGCTTCGCCGCCTGCCGCAACCTCGGCGAAACCCTTCGCTTTCCGCAGCAGCTTGATCGATTTGGAATTGATCACGTACAGCCGCGCGCCGCGATGCCGGATAGCCGAACGAATCTGCCACGCCACCAGCGGGCTTTGTTCAGTCGGGTCGTCGCCGATCAGCAGCACCGCGTCCGCTTCATACAACTGCGTCATGGTGGCGCTGGCTGCCGAGGCCTGCGGTCCCAACGCCGCGATCAGGCTGGCGTAATCGGCCGTGCGGTGATGATCGATGTTGTTTGTGCCGATGGACGCGCGCGCGATGCGCCCAAGCAGGTAATTGTCTTCATTGGCGGTGCGATTCGAGCCGATGAACCCGATCGCGTCCGGCCCGGAAGCTTTATGGATTTCAGCCAGCCGCCGCGAAACTTCCGCCAGAGCGTCTTCCCAACTCGAGGGTACGAGTTTGCCGTCGCGCCGCACCAGCGGCAGCTTCACGCGCTCGGCATGTTTGGTGAAATCGAATCCGAATCGGCCCTTCACGCACAGAAAATCCTTGTTGAATCCGGAGAGATCGCGATTATTGGCGCGTAGAATTTCATTGTTGCGCACGCTCAGCGTGGTCTTGCACCCGTTCGAGCAGTGCGTGCACACCGTCGAGACGTAGGTCATTTCCCACGGCCGCGTCTTGTAGCGATACGTGCCGCTGGTGAGCGCGCCGACCGGGCAGATATCGATGCACATCCCGCACTCTTCGCAGTCCAGATGATTTTCGCCGTTCGGGATGATCGTCGAGAGCGAGCCGCGCTGTCCCACGCCCAGCGCCTTCACGTCCATGCCTTCGTCGCAAACGCGCACGCAGCGGAAACACAGAATGCAGCGCGGTGCGTCGTAGTAAACCGCTTCCGACCATTTCTGTTCTGGCTGATGGCGCTTTTCCTCCGCGAACCGGCTCTTATCCGCGCCGTACGTGAAAACCATGTCCTGCAATTCGCATTCGCCGCCCTTGTCGCACACCGGGCAATCCAGCGGATGATTTGCGAGCAGGAATTCGAGCATCCCCTTGCGCGCATCGTGCACTTGCTGCGTGTTCGTGCGCACGATCATTCCGGGCATCGCCACCAGCGTGCACGCGGTCTGCAGCTTCGGCGCTTTTTCCACTTCCACCAGGCACATGCGGCACGCCGCCTGCAGCGACAGTCCGGGAAAATAGCAGAACGACGGCACTTCGATCCCCATGCGCCTCGCCGCCTCGATCACCAGCGTTCCGGGCGGCACGGTGACGTCGCGGTCGTCGATCTTCAGCGTGATGTCTTTCGAGTCTGCCATTTTGTTCCCGGTTCCTTAGCGGACCGCTGCAAATACATCGGCCGGTTTGTAGGGACACTTTCCCGAAAGGTGCTCTTCAAATTCGTGGCGCCACTTTTTGACAATGCTGATCGTCGGCATCGCCGCCGCGTCGCCCAACGGGCAAAATGTTTTTCCCAGCATATTCTTGGCGAGTTCGCCCACCATGGGAATGTCTTCCGCGCGCCCGGCCCCGGAATGAAAACGGTCGAGCATCTTGCGCAGCCAGCCCGTGCCTTCGCGGCAGGGAATGCACCACCCGCAGGATTCGTGCGCGTAAAAATGCATGATGCGCCGCGCCAGGTCCACCATGCAGGTGTCCTCGTCGATCACCACCAGGCCGCCCGAGCCGAGCATCGACCCCGCCTTGGCCACCGAATCGTAATCCATGTTGATGTCGATTTCGTCCGCGGTCAGCAGCGGGCAGGAACTTCCTCCGGGGATGACGGCCTTTAGTTTTTTTCCGTTGAGCATGCCGCCGGCAACGTCCTCGATCATCCGCCGCAAGGAAAAACCCATCGGCAGTTCATAAATGCCGGGCTTGTTGACATGCCCGGAAATGCAGAACATGCGCGTGCCGCCGTTTTTCGCCGAGCCCAGGCCCGCGTACCATTCTCCGCCGCGCCGCAAAATTTCCGGAGCCGACGACAACGTCTCGACGTTGTTGATCACCGTCGGTGAGCCATACAACCCGACGACAGCCGGAAACGGCGGCCGGATGCGCGGGTAGCCGCGCTTGCCCTCAAGCGATTCCATCAGCGCCGATTCCTCGCCGCATTCGTAGGCGCCAGCGCCCGTATGTGTCACCAGATCGAAATCGTACCCGCTGCCGAGAATATTTTTTCCCAGGTAGCCGGCCTTGTAGGCTTCCGCGATCGCGCCGTCCATGATGTCCAGGACGTAGCGGTACTCGCCGCGGATGTAGATATATCCCTGGTGCGAACCCACCGCGCGTCCGGCAATCACGATGCCTTCGATCAACTGGTGCGGCATCATTTCCATCAGCGGGCGGTCCTTGCATGTGCCCGGCTCGCTCTCATCGGCGTTGCACAGCACGTACTTCGGCTTAGGTGAATCCTTCGGCACGAAACTCCACTTCATTCCCGTGGGAAAGCCCGCGCCGCCGCGCCCGCGCAGATTCGATTTCTTCACTTCGTCGACGACCTGTTCGGGCGTCAATTCCTTCAGCGCGCGCTCCATGCCCTTGTAGCCGTCATTGGCCACGTACACTTCCAGCTTGTGCGAATCCTTCACGCCAAACAGCCGGCTGATCACCGGCACCTCGGCCGGATGCCGCGGCTTCACCGAACCCGATATCGGCGTCGAGGTCTCCGGCTTGCGGCCAATTTCCAGGGCTTCAAAAATCTGCGTGGTGCGCTCGATGGTCAGGTTTTCGTAGAAATCGTAGTTCACCTGCATGGCCGGCGCGCCCGTGCACGCGCCGATGCATTCGACTTCCTCCAGGGAAAAGACGCCGTCCTCGGTCGTTTCCTTGTGCCCGATCTCCAGTTTTTTCTGGACGAAATCGTAGAGTTTGTTCCCGCCGCGCAGCATGCAGGAGACGTTGGTGCAGACCTGTACGTGAAATTTTCCGGCGCGCTGCCGGCGCAGCATGGAGTAGTACGCCATGGTTTCGGTGACCTGCAGCGTATTCAGGTCCAGGCGGCGCGCGATTTCCGCGATCATGTCGTCGCTGACGTACCCGAACTGGTCCTGGGCGTACACCAGCATGGGAATCAGCGCCGAGCGCTTCACCGGGTAGCGCGTCTCGAGTGTTTGAAACTTGGTTTCCAGCTGCGGCGGCAGATTCATCAGCGGTCGATCTCCCCGAGCACGATGTCCAGTGTGCCGATGGAGGCAATCACGTCGGCGATCAAATGGCCTTCGACCATTTTTTGCAGCGCCTGCAAGTTCACAAAGGAAGGCGTGCGCATCCTCATGCGATATGGCTTCGGCGAGCCGTCGCTGGCCACAAAGCAACCCAGTTCCCCGCGCGGCGATTCCACGCGCTGGTAGACTTCCCCGGGTGGCGGCGCGAAGCCTTCGGTGTAGATCTTGAAGTGGTAGATCAGCGCTTCCATCTCGGTTTTCATTTTTTCGCGTTGCGGCGCGACGATCCCCGGCGCGTCGGCCTTAATGGGGCCTTCGGCGGGAATTTTCTCCAACGCCTGTTTCACGATCTTGATGCTTTCGCGCATTTCCGCCACGCGGCACATGTACCGCGCGTAACAGTCGCCCTCGGTGCGCACGGGCACCTGAAAATCGAATTCGTCGTAGCTGGAGTAGGGAAAATATTTGCGAACGTCGTAATCCACGCCGGAGCCGCGCAGCGATGGCCCGGAAACTCCGAAGGCAGTCGCGTCCTCCGCGCTGAGCATGCCCACGCCCTGCGTGCGCGCCAGCCAGATGCGGTTTTTCGTCAGCAAATCCTCGTACTCATCGAAGCGGGAAGGGAACGTCCGCACCACGTTTTCGACACGTTCGGTCCATCCCGTCGGAGGCTCCAGCGCCAGACCGCCGATGCGGAAATAGCTGGTCATCATCCGCTGCCCGCTGACCATCTCGAATATCTTGAGCAGTTCTTCGCGCTCGCGGAAGCAGTACAGGAACACGGACATCGCGCCCAGGTCGATCGCGTGCGTGCCCAGCCACACCAGGTGCGAGCCGATGCGCGTCAGTTCCGTCAAAAGCACGCGGATGTACTGCGCGCGCTTGGGAATTTCCAGCCCCAGCAATTTTTCCACCGCCAGGCAATACGCCAGATTGTTTGACAGCGGCGCCAGGTAATCCATCCGGTCGGTGATCGTGATGGCCTGCGAATAGGTCAGCGCCTCGGCGGTTTTTTCGATTCCGGTGTGCAGGTAGCCGATGTCCACGTCCGCTTTGACGACGTTTTCGCCGTCCAGTTCCAGCAGTACGCGCAGCACGCCGTGTGTCGACGGGTGCTGCGGCCCCATGTTCAGGACCATGGTTTTTTCAGGGCCGATGGCTGTTTGTACGGTTGTCATGGCGTTTGTAGGCTAGGAACCGGATCGCCGCTTAGCGTGGACCCTCCGTCGGGTAATCCTTGCGAAGGGGATAGCCTTCCCAGTCGTCGGGCAGCAGCATGCGCCGCAGGTTGGGGTGTCCCTCAAAACGAATTCCGAACAAATCGAAAATCTCGCGCTCGTGCCAGTTGGCCGTCGGCCACACCGGCACGACGCTCGGGATCGTCGGCGCGTCCCCGGGCAACGAAACGCGCAGGCGCAGAATGTCCCGGCGGGAAATTGACAGCAAATGATAATTCAGCTCGAATCGCGGCTCGATGGGAAAACGGTCCACGCCGGTTACGTCGGAAAGGTAGGTGAACGCCAGGTCCTTATCGCCGGCAAGAAACTCGGCCAGGGGCCGCAAATGTTCGCGCGGCACCAGCACAGTCAACTCCCCGCGGAATTCGATCAGCCCGGCAACGGCATCGGGTCGCCAGGCGCGAATTTTCGCGACAGCCGGATTTTGTTCTAGGTCAGCTGTTTCCGTCACGAAGCGCGGTCCCGGCGTACGGCTGGGCGGTTCCAGTCCAACGCCCCTTTCTTCCAAAGATAGAAATACCCCACCAGCAAAATCCCGATATAGAGGAGCATTTCCACAAACCCGAACCACCGCAATTGGCGAAAAATATAGGCCCAGGGGTAGAGGAAGATGGCTTCCACATCGAATAAAATAAATACCATCGCCACCAAATAAAATTTTACGGAAAACGGTTCGCGCGCATCCCCCGTCGGCGTCATGCCGCACTCATACGCCTGGTTTTTAACCTTGGACGGCCTTCTCCAACCCACCAGGGAACTTAGCAGCAGGAGCACGCCTGAAAGCGCCATGGCCAGGACGAGGTGTAAAAGTAGCGGCGCGTAACTTTGTAGATCGTTTCCCATCATCGAAGCACAAGCTATAATAACGATGAAGCGGCAAGCGGTCAAATGCACTCGAAGAATAGATCGGCAATGTACCAATTCTAATGAATGGCAGGTTCGTCATCCATACCAGCAGGGAAGGCGGTCCATCGCATGAACTTTGGTTTTAACTCGAATGTGCGCGTTGCCGAGGCCCTCTACCACGTCCAGACCGAGGACCGCGGCCCTTCGCATCCCTTCCTCGATACGGTCGTGTACGAAGCCGGCCGCGTTGTTTACAAACAGAGTACGAGCTACGCGGATTTCGCAGCCGCTGCCGCCAAGCAGGGACTGGACCTGGCGCAGCAGCTGCACGAACGGCTCTCCAACCAGCATCGCGAGGTGATTGCCCAGCTGGAAGCGGGAACCCTGGCGCTTCACGGGAAGGAAACCTCGGCCCCCGCGCCTGCCGGGGAGCAAGCCGCCGACGGACTGGACGTCCACCTGTTAAATCCGAAAACCTGGCTCGATTCCGGCAACGTCACGCTCGACATCGAATTGCACCGCCGAAAATCCCGCCAGCCGGTGGAAGACGCCGAAGTCGAGGCCTTCGTGGAACGCGAAAAGCAGCGCACCCATTGCCAGGTTTCCCTGACCGACGCGGCCGGCAAAGTAACTCTCAAATTCCCAATGCCGCCCGCGGCCGGCGACGGAGCCTCCCTGGTGATCCGCGCGACCGACGGATCCCTCTACGGCGAGTTAAGGTTCCATCTCAAGCCCAAGCCCTCCGGACCGGTTCCCGCCACGGTTATCAAATGACAGAAGCCATTCGCATCGTTGTAAATGGAGACCCGCGCGAAGTTCCGGCCGGACTGCGCGTCGCCGGTCTGCTCGCTCACCTCGGCTTGCCCGCCGACCGCGTGGCCATCGAGCGCAACCTCGAAATTCTCCCGCGCTCCCAATGGCCCGCCGCCGCCGTCGAGCCCGGCGACCGTTTCGAAATTGTGCACATGGTTGGCGGAGGGTAGGGCAGCCCGCAGCATTGGAGTGGATGCAAAGTGACTTCAAATGAGATCTGATTGGATCTTAGGAGGTCGGGGCTTCAGCCCCGACGAAAGCTCAGGCCATCAGGGGTTTTAACCCCTGAAGCTTAGACCTCCGATAAACGGAACGTAACAATATTAGGACCGCACCATTTCACGCCTTTCGTTTTCGCGCCTTCAAATACTCCCCCCACGTCTCCCAGTAATATTTCCTCCAACCCTCGGTCACTCCCTTGTGGTCATAAGGCGGCACGCCGACGTGGGACAGATGCACAGTCGCGCCATCTTTGGCCTTCTCAAACCGGACGACGAGAACCGAATCCGGGTCGCCCGATTTCCAGGCCGACGAGCGCCACGACTGCACGATCATGCGGTTTGGTACCAGAGCCAGATTCTTCCCGAGGATCATTCCCCCGAACGCAGACCATTTTCCTCCCACCTTGCGGCTGACCTTGGCGGGCGCGCCGGTCGCGGCGGAGTGCTTCACCGAATCCATGAAGAGTTGGTAGAGTTCCGCGGGAGTGCTCTTGAAGGTGACGGATTGTTCGATGGCGGGAGTCATCAAAGTCCCCCAGAATAGTTCTCTGAATTTTGTTCCGTTCCGAAATTACAAAGCGTCGAGCAGGTGCCCCATCTTGGTGCGCTTTGTTTCCATATAGGCTCGCGAAATCTGCGAAATACGCGGCCGGCACGGCACGCGCTCGACCACGCGGATTCCGGCCTTCTCGAGTTGCTCCACCTTGTCTGGATTGTTTGAGAGCAACCGCACGCGCCGCGCCCCCAGCAGCTTCAAGGCCGCCGCCGAAAACGCATAGTCCCGCGAATCGGCCGCGAAGCCAAGCTCTTCGTTGGCCTCGACCGTGTCCATGCCTTTATCCTGAAGTTCATAGGCGCGCAGTTTGTTCATCAGCCCGATGCCGCGCCCTTCCTGCGGTAAATAAAGCAAAATTCCGCTGGGCGAATCGGCGATTCGGCGTAGGGACAATTCCAATTGCGCGCGGCAATCGCAGCGCTCCGAAGCCAGCACGTCGCCCGTCAGGCATTGCGAGTGGATGCGCACCAGCGGCGTTTTCGTGCGTACCGGCCCATGCACCAGCGCCACCGCGCTTTCCTGCGGCGTGCGCCCCTCTAAGCCCAGAATCTCAAACGGCCCGAACCGCGTGGGGAGCTTGGCGCGCGCCACCATGCGGATGCGGCTGCCGCGCTTGCCGGCCGGTTTGCGAACTTTTCGTCGTGTCATGCGTCGCATAAAGGGTCCCGTATTATAGCAGGCGCGCGCCGCACGCGCCGCTTTACATCGGGCGGGCGATTGGCTAACGTAGCCGTGACGCGGCCGCCGCGCGCGATTTCCTTCATGAATACACTCACCTATGGCGGGGATTTGCTGCTCACGCTGCTGCTGCATGTTGGCGCGGCGGCGTCCATCTGCGCCTGGTTGGCGCGTTCGGCTACGTTCCGCAAAGTCCTGTTCACCGAACTTCGCGACTCGGATCAGAAACTGAAGCTGCTGCTTTTCGTCACGCCCCCGCTGGCCTTCGGAGTGATTCTAAGGATTGTGGCCCGCCCGTACCGCGCCGCCGACCTCATGCTCGAGGGCTCGTTCCTGCTCGGCCTGTTGGGCGGACGCGTCGTCGGCCCGCTTGGCGGATCGATCATCAGCCTGCCCGCGTTCTTTCATCATGAATGGTTGTCCATGCCCGTGGCGGCCACCGCAGGCTTGGTCGGAGGCCTGATCCGGCTGACCGTTCCCAATACGGAGGAAATCTGGAAGCTAGGCCCGTTCACCTTCATGAGCACGCCGCGTTGGTTGATGCGGCTCTACCGCCGCAAGAAAGTCAGCTGGGAAATGCTGCCGCTGGGTGCGCTGGTCGTACTGGAGCTGGCTCGCCAGGCGCTGGGCCACGCCACCAAGCCGCAATGGCTGTTTTACCTGGACGTGGGAAAAGGCTGGGGCATTCCACTGGTTCTGCTATCGACCGTGATGGCCGTCGCCGTCCCCATGAAAATCTGGAACAACACGCGTATCGAAATGAACCTCGAGCAGCACCAGCAACTGCTGCTCAAAGCCCGCATGGACGCGCTCACCGCGCAAATCAATCCGCACTTTTTATTCAATACGCTCAACACCGTTTCTTCCCTGATCCGCTACGATCCGGACACGGCGCGCGGCGTGGTCATCAAGCTCAGCAACATTCTGCGGCGCCTCTTGCGCAAGCACGAGACGTTTGTGCCCTTGCAGGAAGAGCTCGATTTCATCGACGACTATCTCGACATCGAAGTCGCCCGCTTCGGCCACGACAATCTCCAGATTCATAAACACATCGACGAGCGCACCCTCGACGCCTTCGTCCCCAGCATGTTCCTGCAGCCCATCGTTGAAAACGCCCTCAAACACGGTCTGGCCGCAAAACTCGGCGTCGGCGAACTCACCATCAGCACCGCCACGCAGGACGGCCGCCTGGTGGTCACCATCGAAGACAACGGAGTTGGAATCCCCAAAGAACGCATGGGCAAGGTGTTCCAGGAGGGAATCGGAATCAGCAATGTCCACGAGCGCTTGCGCGTGCTCTACGGCGCCGATTTCAAGATGGATATCTCCAGCCGCGAAGGGGAGGGAACTCGCATCCAGATCGAGATCCCGGAACTGATCCCCGCGGCGCACGAAATCCCGGCAACTCTTCCTGCCACAAAAGTGTGAAGCTTTCGTCCCATTCCCTGGTGCGGCTACTGCAAAACTCCGTCATTCCGAGCGAAGAATCCCTCTTCGATTGCAACCCGGGAGAGATTCCTCGCGGAGTTTATCCCGGTCCCTTCCGGGACTCGGATTGAGAAAATTAAACGTGTCGGCGCGCGGTTAAAAAATCAATTTCAATCCAAGTTGGATTTGCCGCGGGTTCGTGGCTGTGGTCGTAATCAGCCCCGCCGAAGGGCTCACCGACGTTCCCGAAAATACTGTGGTATTCGGCGGCCCGTAGTTGGAGCGGTTAAACAGGTTGAAAAACTCGGCGCGGAATTGCAGGTTGGTTTTCTCCGTAATCCCGGTGTTCTTGAACACGGAAAAGTCCACGTCGGCCAGGCCCGGCCCGCGCAGCGTGCCACGTCCGATATTTCCGTATGTTCCGGGTGCTGGGAGCAGGAACGCCGCGGGATTAAACCACTGGTTCGGGTCGCCGGTGATCGCCGAGCCTGTGAAGGCGGGATTAATCGAGACGCGGTCGGGATTTCGCGTGTCGCCGTCGCCGGAGCGGTTCGATCCGGCCAGTGGCGTGAAGGGAAATCCGCTCAGAAACGTTCCGATCGCGTTGACCTGCCAGCCGCTCACGAATTTGCTTTCCACGCCGCGGATGTCGTTCATCCACCGCCGCCCGTGTCCCAAGGGAATTTCATACACCGCGGAAAGGCTGGCCTGGCTTGCGAATTGAGTGCCGAAGGTCCCCAATCGGCGCGCAAATTATTCCGGTTTAAGACCATCTGCGCCTGGTTGTTGGACTGCGCTCCGGTCAGCCCGGAATTGATGTCCAGATTTTTTGACCAGGTGTAATTGCCGCGGAATTCCAGGCCATTGCTGAATCGGTGCGTCACGTCCGCCTGCAGCGCGTTGTAGCTGCTGTTGCCCTCGGTCAGCCAGAAAAATCCGCCCGAAAGAAACTGGTTTGGCCGTTTTGCTCCGGGTCCCGGAATGTAAAGCGTTCCTTGCGGCACCGTGGGAGCAACATTGTTGAAGCTCGCCAGCGTTGCCACGCCGCCAGCGTTGCATGTTGCCGAACCGCAAATTTGCGCCGGGATGCTGTTGGAATCGATGCTCAGGAATTCGTGCACGCCGAACGACCCGACGTAGGCTACGCGCAGCGACGTGTTGCGCGATAGTTGCTGCTCCACGGAAAGATTCCACTCCTGAATCGTCGGAGTCTTCGCATTCTGCTGGATTCCCTGCGGCGCGAACGTGGTGCAAGTTCCAATAACGCCAGGGCCGCAACCCGGCGGCAGCGCCGTACT
>CAVZXL010000002.1:0-33746 GCA_963779275.1 Terriglobia bacterium | reverse complement strand
TGAAAAGCCATGCGGTGCTGGTTTGAGTAGCACAGCCACTTTTGGCGCGTGGTTTGTGCAATTGTAAATGAGCCGATAGCGCACGCATGGTCCACAAAACCACACAGCCAAGAGTGGCTGTGCTACTCGACCTCTCCTCAATCTGGCTTTCCAGTTCCAATGGAAATTAAGAAGTCACCTGCGCCACCGTCCGGGCTTCGCCGCCTTGTTCCTGCTTGCCCAGGCCGAACGCCTGGTGTAACGCCTTCACGGCCTTTTCCATCCCTGCGGAATCCACCAGAAACGAAATGTTGTATTCCGAAGAGCCCTGCGCGATGGCGATAATGTTGATCGCTTCCTTGCCCATGGTGCTGAAGACGGCTCCGGCGATGCCCGGAGTTCCGGCCATGTTTTCTCCGACGGCAGCCACGATGGCCACGATCTTGTTCACCTTCACGTGCTCCAGGTCGTGCAGGTGGACGTCTTCGTACAGGGCGTCGCGCAGCGCCTTTTCCGTGCGCGCTGCGTCGCCGGCTTGCACCAAAAGCAGATGCTGTCCTGCGAGGACGATTGCGAAATCATCACGATATTGGCGCGCACCGACGCGGTCGCGCCGAAAATGCGCGCGGCAATGTCCGGCACGCCGATAATTCCCGGCCCGGCCACCGAGATCATGGCCACGTCGCGGGTCGCCGTCACGGCCTTGACGCCCTTGGGCGCGGGCCGTACGGTGTGCGTGATTTTGGTTCCGGCCTGCTGCGGCTGAAAGCTGTTGCGGATCCATACGGGAATGGCGCTTTCGATCACCGGGCGCAACGTCATCGGGTGAAGCACCTTCGCGCCGAAAAATGCGAATTCGCCCGCCTCGGCGTAGGAAACTTCGTCCAGCGTGACGGCGTCGGGAACCATTCTGGGGCTTGCGCGGTGAGCACGCCGTTTACGTCGGTCCAGATGATGACTTCGCTGGCGTCCAGCGCCGCGCCTAGAATCGTCGCGGAATAATCCGAGCCGCCGCGGCCGAGAGTCGTGGGAACGCCTTTGGTGGTCGCGGCAATGTAGCCGGTGACGACCGGTATGCCGTCCGCTTCGAGCAGCGGCAGCACGCCGCCTGTGTCTTCGTGCGCGTCGGCACGGCCAGCGGCCTTGCGCCGCCGTGGACTTCATCGGTGACGATCAGATCGGTCGCATCGAATGCCACGCCGTGATAGCCGAGTTCGCGAAGAACGGCTGCGGTGATGCGCGCGGTTAGCCGCTCGCCGGTTCCGGCGACCGCCTCCAGCGCGCGCGGCGATAGTTCTCCGAGCAGCGCGCGCCCCCGGCAATGATTCGCCGCGCGCTCGATCAGCGCATCGATTTCGGCGAGCAGTTCGCGGCGCCGTCTCGATATTCGTGATCAACTCGCCGATGGCTTCGTGATGCTTGGCTTGCAGCGCTTTCGTCAGCGCTTCCGCCGCCGCTTCGTCGCCGGCCGCCGCTTTCCCCGCCGCCGCGATCAGCGTATTGGTCACTCCGGACATGGCGGAAACGACTACGACGACGGCGCGGTCCCGCGAAGTATCCGCCGCGATTTTCGCCGCGCTGCGAATGCGCCCGGCATCGCCATCGACGTCCCGCCGAATTTCATCACCTGGATCGGACGGCTCATCGCACCCTCGCTTTTCCGGCACCGCGGTTTCCGCCGTGGATTTGGCGCGCAGCAGGCCGCGCGCCTGCAATAATTCGGCGTTCAAGATTGCCGCGCCCGCCGCCCCGCGCACCGTGTTGTGGCCCAGGACCACGAAGCGGTAATCGAACACGCTGTCCGGGAACAATCGGCCGACAGTGACGCTCATGCCGCCGCCAGCGTCGCGGTCCAGCCGCGGCTGCGGCCGGTCGTCTTCGCTGCGCACCAGCACCGGATGCTTCGGCGCGGTATGCAGATTCAATTCCTGTGGGACGGAGCGGTAGGACACCAGCGACTCGCGCACCTGTTCGATCGAGACGCGCTTGGCGAGTTTCACGCGCACCGCTACCAGGTGTCCGTCGGCGACGTTCACGCGATGGCATTGCGCGCTGACCGCGAACGGCGCGTTCTCAAAATTATTGCGGCCAAGGGTTCCCAGAATTTTCCGCGTCTCGCTTTCCATCTTCGGCTCTTCGCCCCCGATGAAGGGAATCACGTTGTCCACCACGTCAAGCGAAGGCACGCCAGGATAGCCCGCTCCGGAAACGGCCTGCAGCGTCGTGGCGATCACGGCTTCGATGCCGAATTGTGCGTGCAGCGGCGCCAGCGCCAGCGCCATGATGATCGTCGAGCAATTCGGATTTGTGACGATGTAGCCGCTGGTGTAGCCGCGCTCCTGCTTCTGGCGTTCGAGGACATCGAGGTGATGGGAGTTGATTTCGGGAATCAGGAGGGAACATCCTCGTCCATGCGCAAACTGGAAGCGTTGCTGATGACCGGATAGCCGGCTCGGGCAAAGGCTTCTTCGCTCGCTCGCGCCACGTCCGAGGGCAGGCTCGATACGACCACATCGCAATCCAGCGGCGGCTGCGGCGGCTGCACGATCATCGCT
This sequence comes from Terriglobia bacterium, assembly GCA_963779275.1. GTDB lineage: Bacteria > Acidobacteriota > Terriglobia > Acidiferrales > UBA7541 > Palsa-360. The sequence continues at coordinate 31,212 of CAVZXL010000002.1, read as the reverse complement.
TTCGCGAAGTCCGGCATGTCGCCCACCAGCCGCCAGGTACACGCCTCCGCGTACGGCTTTCCCTGCGACCGGTCCGAGGCCGCCAGCGCCGTGACCTCAAACCCAGGATGATGCTTCAGCATCTGCACAAATCTTTGGCCGACCATCCCGGTCGCGCCCAGTATTCCCACCCGCACTTTATTGTTCGACACCGCTCCCCCTCGACAGATCGTGAAATGGATGTTGCAGAGCAAGACTCAAAATTTCCGCATGCCGCTCCGGCGAAAGCTCGCCTTCGGATATATCCGTTGCTTTGCCCGGCGCAGCGCCCGCGACCGCGCCCACAATCACCAGCGATGGCGATACGGCCGCCGGGCACGCGGGCAATTTCCCGACGGTCGTGAGCAGAACTTTTTCGTCTCTCGATGTCGCGCGCGATATCAGCACGCAGGGAATCTCCGCACCGATTCCCGCCGCCTGCAATTCGGCGGAAAGCTCGGCATAGCGGTTGCCGGGCATATAGATTACGTACGTCGTGTCCGCGGCCACATCGTGCTCGTGAACCAGGCCCGAACCGCCTTCGCGGTGCGCCGTGACGAACACCACGCGCGAGGCATGCCGCCGGTCCGTCAGCGAAATCCGCGCCGAAGCCGCCGCACCCAGCGCCGACGTGACTCCCGGAATCACTTCAAACTCAATGCCCGCTTCGCGCAGCGCTTCCATCTCTTCTCCCGCGCGGCCGAAGAGCAATGGATCGCCACTTTTGAGCCTCGCGACGATTTTTCCCGCGCCGGCCAGGTCGACCATTCGCTCGTTGATCTCGCGCTGCGAAATTCCTTTCGCGCCGCAGCGCTTTCCCACGTTCAGCACCAGCGCGGTCGCCGGCAAGGTTCTCAGAATTTCGTCGGAGACCAGGTCGTCATGCAGCACTGCGTCGGCGGATTGCAGCACGCGCCACGCCTTGCGCGTCAGCAATTCCGGATCGCCCGGCCCGGCTCCCACGAGATAAACTTTTCCCGGCATGTCGATTGTCGTTCCTCTCAAGCTTCGCGCCTGCGTTGCCTTAATAAACTGGTTTGTGGGTCGGAGCTTTAGCTCCGACATAAGGTTTCTAAGGGCGATGGGCTTTAGCCCCTGAAGCGCCAGGGCTTAAAAGCCCTTTGTCCTGCCGTCCTATCGTCGGACCTGAAGGTCCGACCCACAAAGCCTTTCTGAAACGTTCTGTCTTGCCAATTTCAACTTTTGCGTTGTGCCCACTACTGCGGCTTGGGGTCCAGGCTCGCGTACTGGTGCAGCAGGCGCTTGCGCTGTTCCGGCGGCATGGGGATGCTCTGCAGTTCATCGCGCGTGCGGCCGAGTTGCTCCAGCCATTGCTCCCACTCCGGCCCGAATTGCTGTTCCAGTTCTTTGCGCAGCCGCTGCGCCAGCGCGGGGCTCAAGCCGCCGGTGGATATGGCGATCTGCAATTCTCCGCGGCGCACCACGGCAGGGAAGTAGAAGTCGCAGCGCACCGGCTCGTCCACGCAGTTGCAGAGCACACCGCGGCTTTTCGCTTCCGCGTAAATGTCGTCATGCAGCGCGGGGGAATTTGTCGCGGCGATCACCAGAAACACGCCCGCAAAATCCGCCGGCGAATATTCCCGCGCGTGCCACTCGATGCGGCGTTCGCGCGCCCATTCGCGCACGCGCGGCGTGGCGTGCGGGGCGACCACGCGCACCGCGGCCTCGGTCGCAAGCAGGCTCTCGATCTTCGCCTCGCCCACGGTTCCGGCGCCGACCACCAGGCACTGCCGTCCCTCGAGTTTCACGAACATGGGAAATAGACTCATGGCTTCATTCTTTCGCGCGCAATCCGCAATCTGGTAGCACAGCCACTCCTGGCTGTGTGCTTTTCTAAACCGCATATCCTCCGCCCATTCAAATTCATTCGCAGAACCCACACAGGCAAGAGTGCCTGTGCTACCTAAAATAAAAACGCCCGCGAGCTGGTTAGCTTCGCGGGCCGCATCTAAGAGCTGGAAGGATTTCTTACTGCTCTTGCATATCCTTGGCTCCCAAGGGGGTCCGCGCCGCCCCAATACACTTGGGGGTGCGCGTCATAATCGTAATTCCCTTGGAAGTGGCAGTTATCATTTCCCATCCAGAATAAATCAGCCGCCAAAATTGTCAAGCCAAAGTTCGCGGGCCGGTGTAGTTCCAGCAGCGCCGCGCCCGCATTTGTCTCACCCGCAGGCATTTACGGGCGCTCCGCCGGCGATTGAGGGGACCACCAGCACGCGGTCGCCTTCGCGAAACTTGTAACTATCGCCGCCGAGAAAGCGAATGTCTTCCTCGTTCACGTAGATGTTGATGAATCGCCGGACCTGCCCGGCATCGTCGCGCAGGTGCTTGCTGATGGCCGGAAAGCGCTGTTCGATTTCGCCCATCAGTTCGGGCAAGGTCGCCGAACCGCATTCGATGGATTGCACGCCGTCGGTGAACCGCCGCAATGCTGTGGGAATTTCAACGGTAATTTTCATTTTTTTCCTAATTTCCCGCGACCGCAACCATGCGGTCGTTGATGAAGGATTCAAAAACTGAAAGGCGTGGCTCGATCGCCGGCGTGAGCGTGTATTCCTGGGAAATGGCGTCGATGGTCTTGAGGCCGTTTCCGGTAATGCAGGCGACCGTGATTTCACTGGGATTGATGTAGCCCTGCTGAATCAGTTTTTGGGTCACGCCTGTGGTCACTCCGCCGGCCGTTTCGGTGAAAATTCCTTCGTTTTCGGCCAGCAGTTGAATGCCCTTGACGATGTCGGCGTCGGAAACATCCTCGGCCCAGCCGCCGCTGTCGCGGATGGCGCGCGAGGCATAAAAGCCGTCGGCGGGATTCCCGATGGCCAGCGAACGCGCGATCGTGGCGGGCTTCTGCGGCTCGAAGCGGTCGAGATTGCGCTTTACGGCGTCGGAAATCGGAGAGCAGCCGGTGGCCTGCGCGCCGAAAAACTTCACCTTCTTTTCCTCGACCAGGCCCAACGCGATCAGTTCATTGAAGGCCTTGCGGATTTTCGTGATCAGCGAGCCTCCGGCCATGGGACACACAAGGTTGTCCGGCAAGCGCCAGCCGAGTTGTTCGGCAATTTCGTAGCCCACGGTCTTGGAGCCTTCGGCGTAGTAGGGCCGCAGATTCACGTTCACAAATCCCCAGTTGAATTTCTCGGCGATCTGCGAGCATAGCCGGTTCACCTGGTCGTAATTGCCGGCGATGCGCACCAGTTTCGCGCCGAAGACCTGCGTGCCGACAATTTTCGCGGGCTCGAGATCGGCGGGAATGAAGATCCAGGCATCGAACCCTTCACGTGCGGCCTGCGCGGCTACGGCATTGGCCAAATTGCCGGTCGAAGAGCAACTCACGACCTGGAAACCAAACCGGCGCGCCGCAGCCAGGGCGGTCGCCACCACGCGATCCTTGAACGAAAGCGTAGGGAAGCAGACGGCGTCGTTCTTCACGTAGAGTTGGCTCGCGCCTAGTTTCTTGCCCAGCCGCCGGGCCTGCACCAGAGGTGTAAACCCTGTCGGTAGAGTACCTTGGTAGCCTTCGGGGAGGGGCAGCAGCGCGCTATACCGCCAGAGGTTGTTAGGTCCGGCCTCGATGTTTTTGCGGGTAAAGATGGGCCGGATGGCATCGAGATCATAGACCACTTCAAGCGGCGAGAGGCACTCCTCGCAGAACGAACGCGCCTGATTTCCCCACAATTTCCCGCATTCACGGCACTTCAGCTGATAATGTTCGGCCATAAGGGCATCCCGCTTTCGATGGCGATCCAACGGCCACCTATAAAGAATCTCGTTCTGACTGGATGAACTGCTGCAGGTGGGCGGCGCGAGGGGTTGTCCTAAAAAAAAACACCCTCCACGCCAAAGAGGGGGAGGGCTCAAAAAATTCTGATTGAGTGCTCGTCCGACTCTTTAGCAGTTTTTTACGTGGAGCAAGTTGCCTTAAATCGCCACGTGTCCAGCGAAGAAAGTATAGATTCAGCCTATCGCCGTGTCAAGGCGTTTTTCCTGGAGCTCAAACATGCAACTTGCCCGCTCTCGATCAAATGAGTGCTCGGGAGATCTTTACCTGTAGTCTTCAGTCTGTGGTGCGAAGTGACACTTTGATTGCTGAAGTCGTACAAACAATGGGTAAGTGTTCAGCCGCGCTGGGCCCAAGCCATTCAATCTCAAGTAAGTTAGTAGCTGGCGTTTCGCCTCAGGCACCTTGTCTTCCTCAACGCTCGAATACCAACTCCGACTGGGCATCGCTTCCCAGGCACTCTTCGGCCGACGTGGCCACCATTTCGGTCCCCTCGATGCGGTGGATCTTCGAGAATTCGCGGCTAAGCGTATCGAACAAAGCCGCCGGATCGAGCCCGGCCCTCTTGAGCAGCGCCGGAGAAAATTCCATCACCAGGATTTCCATGCGCGGAAGGGTTTCTTTCGCGCCCGCGAGCACGAATCCCTCATAGCCTTCCACGTCGATCTTCACCAGGGACCACGCCGCGATGCCGGCGGCTGACGATCTTGCCAGTTCGTCCAGCGTATTGACTTTCACTTCCACGCTGTGCCCGGGATCGGCGTCCAGGATCGAGTGGCGTCCCCGGTTCGCGGGTTTGTACAGGCCAAGCTTTGCGGAACCTTCCTGGGCTCCCAGCGCGCAGGCATGAACAGTCACATTTGTCAGGCGATTGATTCTTAAATTGCGCTCCAGAAGTTTCAGATTGTACGGCTCTGGTTCCACGGCCAGGACCGTCCCGGACGGCCCGGCAAGTTTGGACATCAGGCAGGAGAAGTATCCGATGTTGGCCCCGACGTCGATAAAGTGGCGTTCCGCCGGAGTAGCGAATCGTTTCAGCAGAAATTCGGTGAGCGCCGGCTCGTGAATCTTTCGGCGGTACAGCCCGCGTCCCACGGCGTCGCGTTTGTAGGCGTCCAGCTTGATTCCCAGAGGTAAATTGCCAATGGAAATGGTTGGCCGGAGAGGGTTCAGGCACTTGGCCCAGTAGGCCCAGCCGCGAAGTTCATATTGCAGGGATGGATTCATGGTTGGGCGCTGAATTCGCCGCAATCGCAAGTATAGCAAGTGAAAACGTTTTGCGGCGCAATCGGGGCGCGTCATCAAGGTGGTTGCAGCCGTACGCATGCTTCGCCACCGGCTAACCCGCACACCGGGTTCTCATCCTGTTCGCGGCGGGCGCTGTTTGACCGCGCGCGCGCCGGGGTGTTATCTTTGCTGCGTCTTGGTAGAGGCGCGGAAGCAATCAGTAGCCGGGCAGCGGTTCCGAGGAACTTCGGAGTCCCGAGCGAAAGGTGCAGGCAACTTCTTCCGCCGAAGCCGCCGACGGCAGTCACGCCGGGGTGGCTGGGGGGCAAGGCTAATACCTGCCCACTGTCATCTCGCAGGTTGGGATGGAGCGCTATCGAGGAGCGAGGCGTCCTGCGTTTTCGCGCGCGCCGCTCCTTTGCCTGCGCGCCGTTCCTTCCTTAGGATTAAACTACAGTCTGAATTTGACGCTGGGTCTGGTGGCATAGGCTTCAGCCTGTGCGGTTTAGAATTTCCGTACGCGGCCCGCACCGGATGAAGCCGGAGCGCGGTTGAATTGGCAAGAACCAAACAGGCTGAAGCCTGTTCTACTTAACGGCAAACACATGCACCCATTTGAAATGACGCGCGCTCTGGTCGACATCGAGTCGATCACCGAGAACGAGAAGCAGGTGGGCGATTACCTGCTCCACTACCTCTCCGGCCTGGCGGCAGGCTCCGGGGGCAATGTGGAAGCCATGATGGTCACGCCCAACCGTTTCAATGTGTACGCCGAGTGGGGCGAACCCGTCGTCGTGCTCTCCACGCACATGGATACCGTGCCGCCGTTCTTCGCATCGAGCGAGGATGACGGCCACATTTACGGGCGCGGATCGTGCGATGCCAAGGGAATCATCGCCGCGATGATCGCCGCCGCCGAAAAACTTATCGAGACCGGCGCGCGCAATTTCGGCCTGCTGTTTGTCGTCGGTGAAGAGCGCAACAGCGCCGGAGCGGAAGTCGCCGCCCGGTCGCCGCGCGGCGCGCGCTACCTGATCAACGGCGAGCCGACCGAGAGTAAAGTGGCGCTGGGCTCCAAGGGAATCTTGCGCTGTGAAGTCATCGCGACGGGCAAGATGGCGCATTCGGCCTACCCGGAGTTGGGCGACTCGGCCATCGAAAAGCTTCTCGATGCCCTGGAAGTCGTCCGGCGTATGCCTCTGCCGGAAGACGCGGTCCTCGGGAAGACGACGTTGAACATCGGCACGATTTCCGGAGGCCGCGCGCCCAACATTATTCCCGACGCGGCAAAGGCCGAACTCGCGATTCGCCTGGTCAGCGACGGCCGGCAAATCGATCAGGCATTGCGCGCCGCCGTCGGCAATCGCGCCGAGGTGAAAGAGATTTTGACGCTTCCGGCCATGCGCTTCGCGGCGCTCGAAGGTTTTCCGACGTCGGTGGTCGCCTTCACCACCGATATTCCGGTCCTGGCGCCGGCCTGGGGAGAGCCGTTCCTGTTCGGGCCGGGCAGCATCCATGTGGCGCATACCACGCAGGAGAATATTTCCAAGCGCGAACTGCTCGATGCGGTCGACACCTACGCGAACATGACGCGGACGCTCTTGAGCCGAGGAAAAGCGGGTGCGGGCTCTACTTGGAGCCCGCCGGAAAGAAGTCATGCCTAAAAATCTCGCCATCGTCGGATATGGAAAAATGGGCCAACTGATCGAGCGGCTCGCGCCCGAAGCCGGATTTTCCGTGGGCCTGAAGCTGGACATCGACACAAACGTGAACCAGGCGGGAATCACGCCCGAAAATTTTCGCGGCGTGGACGTGGCTATCGAGTTTTCGACTCCGCACGTGGCCGTCGCAAATCTCGAGCGGCTGTGCGCGATCGGCGTCCCCACGGTGGTTGGCACCACGGGGTGGTACGGCGATCTTAAACGCGTTCGGGAATTTGTGGACATCTCCGCCGTGGGCGTGGTCTGGAGCGCGAACTATTCGATCGGCGTGAACGTGTTCCGGCGAGTGGTGGCCGAGGCGGCGCGACTGATGGCCGGCGAAGCGGAATACGGCGCGTGGGCCTGGGAAGTGCATCACATGGCGAAGAAAGACGCGCCATCCGGCACTCTGCTGCAACTGGTCGAGGAAATGCAGCGCGCGGGATACACGCGGCGCATCGACGTGAGCTCCAACCGCGCCGGCACCATTCCAGGCACGCACGAAATCGGATTTGATTCGGCCGCCGACACCATCACGCTGCGCCACACCGCGCGCAGCCGCGAGGGTTTCGCGCGCGGCGCGCTCAAGGCCGCGCAGTGGGTGATCGGCAAGCGCGGCCTGCACGAATTTGGAGAGGTCATTTTTGCGGGCGACGCGAAACGCGAACGCCAACCCGCGGATTGATGGGCTGTAAGGGCGCGGCATTGCCCTGCCTTTACTTCGAGCAGTATCGACACTTTGGAAAAAAGAGGTGGCGCCATGTTCAAAGGATTCACAGGATGCGGCACAGCGATGGTCACGCCGTTCCAAAAAGATCTTTCACTCGACGAGGAAACACTGCGGCGGCTGATCCGCCGCCAGATCGCCGCGGGCATCAATTTCCTGGTGCCTTGCGGCACCACGGGCGAAAGCCCCACGCTCTCGCACGCCGAACACTTGCGCGTGGTGGCCATCACGCTGGAAGAGGCCAAGGGGAAAGTCCCCGTGCTGGCCGGGGCGGGCGGGTACGACACAGCGGGCGTAATCGAAATGGCGCGCGCCATCGAGCGCATGGGCGCCGACGGCATTCTGTCGGTCACACCCTACTACAACAAGCCCACGCAGGAAGGCCTTTACCATCACTACAAGGCCATCGCATCGGCAATCTCGCTGCCCATCATTCTGTACAACGTGCCGCCGCGCACAAACGTGAACATCGATCCCGCAACCGTCCGGCGGCTCTCGGAAATCGAAAACATCATCGGCGTGAAAGAAGCGTCGGGGAGCTTCGCGCAAATCACGCAGGTGATCCAGCAGGTGCCGGAAGATTTCATCGTTCTCTCGGGCGACGATTCGCTGACGCTGCCGATCGCGGCCATGGGCGGGCGCGGAATTATTTCCGTGGCGTCCAACATCATTCCGGCGGAGATGACGGAGCTGGCGCGATTGTGCGTCTCCGGCGATTTCGCCGCGGCGCGGGCCATGCAGCGCAAATGGCTGCCGCTGCTGGAAGTCAACTTTGTCGAAACCAATCCCACGCCCGTGAAAGCCGGCATGGCGGAAATGGGCCTGCTCCAGCCCGTGTTCCGGCTGCCCTTGGTGCCGCCCCGCGTTGAAAATCTCGCCAAGATTCGCGCCGTGCTCGAGTCCCTCGCGCTTCTGGAAAGGGTGCACGTTGCCAACCGCAGCTGAGGAGCTGGAAAAGCGCATTGAGGCCTTGTTTCAGGAAAAGCCCGCCAGCTACACCGAATCGGATCGCGAATTATTCCGCGCGTTCAAGGCGGAATTGAATGCCGGCCGCGTGCGCTCGGCCGAGCCCGACGCTTCGCAGCCAAGCGGCTGGCGGACCAACACCTGGGTGAAAAAGGGAATCCTGGTCGGCTTCCGCATGGGCACGATTGTCGATATGTCGATCGACGCCGCGAAGCAGCCGTTCAACGACAAAGATACGTATCCCGTGAAGCGGTTTTCACCGGGTGACGGCGTGCGCATTGTCCCCGGCGGATCGAGCATTCGCGACGGCTGCTACATCGGCCGCGACGTTGTGTGCATGCCCCCTATGTTCGTCAACGCCGGCGCCTACGTGGGCGACGGCACCATGGTCGATTCGCACGCCCTGGTTGGAAGCTGCGCGCAGGTCGGGCGCAACTGCCACATTTCGGCGGCCACGCAAATCGGCGGCGTGCTCGAGCCGGTTGGCGCGCTGCCCGTGATCATCGAAGATGAAGTTTTGCTCGGCGGGAACTGCGGAGTCTACGAAGGCACGATCGTGAAGCGCCGCGCCGTCCTCGGCACCGGCACGATCCTGAACCGGTCGACGCCCGTTTACGACATCGTGCGCGGCAAAGTATATGCGGCCACGGAAACCGAGCCGCTGATCGTGCCCGAGGAAGCCGTGGTCGTGGCCGGCTCGCGCGCCATCTCGCGCGGCATGGGCAAGGAATGGGGCATTTCACTCTATACGCCCGTAATCGTCAAGTACCGCGATTCCAAGACCGACGCGAAGATTCAGCTGGAAGATTTGCTGCGGTAACGAAACAGTAGGACAGGCTTTAAGCCTGTCGGGTTTGCGTTTGCCGGCGTATGAGAAAACCGACAGGCTGAAGCCTGTCCTACCAAGCGCCCCCGCGCTCCTCGGAAATCTATTCGGAAATGCGCCGGACCTCATGCTATAGTTAGACTGGGTTGGAAGGATGCAGGCCGCCTTCTTTATCCCTCCGGGTGCTGTAGTACGCTGGCCCCTCATGATTTCATCCGGTCCTCAACGTCGCCTCGACGCGATCTGAATCCGGCCGTTAGGCATGTGCGCGGAACGCGGATTTCCACGGGTGCGGGTTCTACTTCGAGCCCGCTGTAAAATAGATGGAAAGAGAGACGAATATGAAGAACTTGTTTGTTGGGAACATGAGCTTCCAGACGACGGAGACGGAACTGCGCGTAATGTTCGAGCCATTTGGCCAGGTTACGCGCGTTCACATCGCCATGGACCGGGAGACCGGGCGCGCCCGCGGATTTGCTTTCGTGGAAATGCCCAATGATGCCGAAGCCGCAAAAGCCATTGCGGGCCTCGATGGAAAAGAAGTCGGTGGCCGGAACCTGAAGGTGAACGAAGCTCGTCCCAAGTCCGCGTCCGGAGGCGGAGGACCGCGAGGCGGCGGTGGCGGCGGTGGTTTCGACCGCGACCGCGATCGTGACCGGCCCCGCGGCGGCGGAGGTGGCGGACGTGGCGGCAATTCCAAGAGCGGCCGTTTCTCGACTGAAGATTATCGCGACAGCCCCCGGCAGCCGCGCGAGCCGCGCTGGTAATTTCCCGCGGCTCTTCCCAGCATTGTGATTGGCGCGCATCGCTGCGCGATCTAAGGAGATCTGATGGCTACGTCCAAGTCGACATTTCAAAAGCGCCAGAAGGAAATGAAAAGGCAGGAAAAGCAGCGCGCCAAGGCCGAACGCCGCGCGCAGAAAAAGCTTGCCGGACCATCCGAAGCGGAACCATTGATGGAACCGTTGACCGGTCCCCTCTACGATCCCCAGGGAAATTTTTCAGATCCTGATCCGGAATCTTAGATTCGCATTTCTCACTTTCAAAGATCGGTTTATTTTCGTACTGCGGAATGTCTGTCGGGATTTTTCCGTCTGGCCCAATTAATCTATTTTTCCACTCAGAAATGATCCGAACCCCTGCCCGCCGACCCCGGCCCCGCAGGGCCGGAAGAAATCTTCCCCCAGGCCGATCGCTTCCAATTCTCCACAAACTTGGCGCCCACGCCCCAAGATGGAATGGGCATCAGCAGCCGCAAGGACAATCCGTTCAAATAGGGTTCGTACATTTCCCGCAACTGCTTCAGCTTCAGGTCGCCTGCCTCGTTGCAATTGCCCGTAGCGCCGCATTTCACCAGCAGGTCGCGGACCTCGGCAACGTCCTCCGGGGGAAGCCGGTCGTGCGACAGGTTGACGGGCCGCACTCTCAGGACCTCGCACAAATCCACCACCGCGTGGCGCGAAATCGCGAATGTCAATTGCGCCTGCCACTTCGCTTCGTCCTTGGCGTACGCGATCATCAACACGCTCACGTCCAGCACCGCCGTGAAGGCCGCCAGCCACGATTGATTGTCATGCTGGGAACGAAAATAGCAGAGCACCGGATAAGACAGGTGGCTTTCCATCAGCTGCGCCGACCAGATTTCCCAGTCGCGCAGATATTGCGTGAGCACGCCGTTGTCGGCGAAATGCGAATGCCTGCGGAGCAACTCGGCGGCCGTGGGCGGCGAGCCGGCGCGCGCATCGAGCAGTGAGATGTTCAATTCGCGCTGCGAGAATGCGCCGTACATCGTGGGAAGATACGCGATCACAATGGCCAGGAACCCGAAGCCCATGCCCGCTTCGGCCACCGTGATCACCCGCGCCAGTGAAGTGCGCGGGGTAACGTCACCCAGGCCCAGCGTGAAAAACGTGGTGCCGCTCATGTACAGGTCGGTGCGGAATGTCGACGCCGTTCCCGACATCGTGATGCCCGATCCCGCGGCCCAGTGCAGCAGCGCGAACGTGAACATCAGCAGCAGCGCCCACGTGGTGAACAGCATCAGCAGCGAAAGGGGGCCGTAATAGCTGAGGTGCGTCTCGCGCGCTTTTTTCGAGTGAAACATTCTGCTGGAGCCGGCCCAAAATTTCCAGGTGAGCTGATAAAACACGCGGACGATGCGATACGACCGGGTCACGCGGCGGGGCAAAATAATGGTCTCAAACGCATCCCAGAGCGTGGCGAGCAGAAGCACGAGACCCGCGATGGCCACCAGCAGTTTCATGACGTCTCCATGCAGGAAAAGATATCAGGAGTTGGTGGAAAGCAGAAATTCCTGAAGCTCGGCGAAACGGTTGGGAAACACAATGGATTTTTTCGGCCGGCTCAGGAACGCGGCCAGGCGTTCGGGCATTTCCGGGCGCAGGCCGGTGGCGCGGGCCACGGTCTCGGCGAATTTCGCCGGGTGCGCGGTGGCCAGGACGATGCCTTGCGTGGGTGCGGGATTTTGCTTGGCATAGCATTGCCAGCCGAGCACGCCGACGGCCGTGTGCGGATCGAGCACGTACCGGTGGCGCTGCTCGACGTCGTGCATGCAGCGAAGCGTTTCTTCGTCGCTGAAGCTGCAGCCCCAGATGTCGTGCCGAATGGCCTGCAAATCGTTGTCGTAGAGATCGACGATGCGCGCGAAATTGCTCGGGTTTCCCACGTCCATGGCGTTGGAAATCGTATGCCGCGAGGCGCGCGGGATCATTTTCCCGCTGCGCAGGAATTCCGGAAACACGTCGTTCGTGTTCGTCGTGGCGATGAATTGCGGTACGCGCAGGCCGATGCGCTTGGCCAGCAGCCCGCCCGTCAGATTCCCGAAGTTCCCGCTGGGCACGGCAAATACCGCCGAAATTTCCGGCAAACGAAGCTGCGCGATGGCATGGAAGTAATAAAAGATCTGCGGGATCAGCCGCCCGATATTGATGGAGTTGGCCGAAGTCAGCGTGAGATTCGCGGCCAGATCCGGATCGACCAGCGCTTGCTTGGCCAGCCGCTGGCAATCGTCAAACGAACCTGACACTTCCAGCGCGGTGATGTTCTGGCCCAGCGTGGTCAGTTGTTTTTCCTGCGCCACGCTGACGCGCCCCGCCGGGTAGAGAATCACCACGCGGATGCCCGGAAGCCCCAAAAACGCCTGCGCCACCGCGCTTCCCGTGTCGCCCGATGTGGCTACGATCACGGTGAGCTGCTTGCCCGATTCCTGGACGAAATATTCCATCAGGCGCGCCATGAAGCGCGCCCCAAAATCCTTGAACGCCAGCGTCGGCCCGTGAAACAGCTCCAGAATGTGCAGCCGTTCGCCGAGCGGGACCAGCGGCACCGGAAAATTGAAGGCCTCGGTGACGATTTCACCCAGCACGGGCGCCGGAATCTCGCTCCCGGTGAACAGCCCGCCGACTTCCTGCGCGATTTCCGCAAACGACAGCTTCGGCAAGCGCCCGGAAAAATCCGCTGGCAAGCGCGGCATTTCAACCGGCATGTATAGGCCGCCATCGGGTGCGGAACCGCGCAGCACGGCTTCGCGCAAGCTGACTTCCGGACTGCGCCGCAGTGTGCTTCGATATTTCATCACGCGAGCCGCGCCTGTGCGTCGATGTATTCCAGAAACTCGCGCGCGTCCGGGTTTGTCTTCCGCAACCGTTCGATGGAAACTACGCGGTGCGCGTATTTTTCATAAAGTTTTTTGCGGTGCGCGATCAGCTGGGGATAGCAGCGCGCGACGGTGTCCTTCGCCGGTTCTCCCGGGCGCGGAACGAATTGGTCTCCCCACAGCACGGGCTTGGGGTCGGAAAGGTATCGCGCGATCAGGATTTTCTCTTCCTTGGCGGGAGCTTCCAGATACACCACCGTGGTCAGGCTCTGCATGCGCCGGCAGATTTCATCGCCCGTGTACACCACGCTGCCGGTAGTGTCCAGGATGAGGCCTTCTTCGCTGGCAGATTCCATCTCATGGAGCGCCTCGTTCATGGATTCCACTTCGTGTGCCAGATATTTTTGCTCCCGCTCACGATAGGTTGGTTGGTCGGGCCATCCCATCCACGCCGCGACCCCTCCAATACCCTTGTAGCCGCTCGCGGCCAGTTCCGGAGCGAGTTTTTCCTCGATGCGATCGTCCACGCGGATCACGCGGAACCCGGCCCCAGCAAGTTTCTCGGCCCAATGAGACTTTCCCGCGCCTGACATTCCGATAAAGGAAAACTTGATCACATACCCTCGGCGGCATTTCGTTACGATCGGTCAGAAAAACCTGCTTCTTTGGAATATGGGTGCGGGCTGTACTTGCAGCCCGCCGCATACTTAGGACCGTGCCTGGCTCTGCTATCGCTGAAGAACGGTGCTTTTCGTTCCGGAGACAGCCGACAAAGGATAGCGTCTCGGGGGCCGCCCTCGCAAGCGGCGAGTCCGGTGGCACAGGCTTCAGCCTGTGGGGGTTAGTCGTCGGTAGGTCGACCATGCTTGAACTAACCCCGACAGGCTGAAGCCTGTCCCACCAACGCCAGCGAATCCCGGATAGTGTCATACACCATGTGTAGCTGCCCGGGCGTAATGACGTACGGCGGCAGGATGTAGACGACATTGCCGAGCGGGCGCAGTAGCACTCCACGATTCAAGTAAAACTCGTACAACTTCGGCCGAAGCGAGGACAGGTACCCTGCATCCGGAACTCTCAGCTCGATGGCCGCCACCGTGCCGATGTGGCGGACATCCGCGACACTCGTGTGTGCAGCAAACGCCGGAAGCCGCTCCTGATGCACGCCTTCAATCGCGGCAATTCGCTTGAAGACCGGCTCGGTGTCAAAAATTTGCAAGTTTGCATTGGCCGCCGCGCACGCGATCGGATTCGCCGTGTAAGAATGGCCGTGGTAGAAGGCGCGCGTCGGGTCGCTCCCCGTGAAGGCGTCATGGACGCGATCGGTCGTAAGCGTCGCGGCAAGTGAAAGGAATCCCCCGGTCAGCCCCTTGGCGACGCACATTAAATCGGGCACGATGCCCGCGCGCTGGCACGCGAACATTCTTCCCGTGCGCCCGAATCCGGTGAGCACTTCATCGGCAATCAGCAGGACATCGTGAGCGGCAGTGAGGCGGCGAACTCCGGAGAGAAACTCATCGGGATGCACGATCATTCCGCCGGCGCCCTGCAGCAGCGGCTCGACAATCACGGCGGCAATCTCCTGGCCGCGTTCCGTCAGCATTTTTTCCAGTTGATCGAGGCACTCAATCTCGCACGTAGCCCGCGTAAGGCCCACCGGGCAGTGCGCGCAATATGCCGAATGCGTCCGCAGCATGGGAATCCGCAGCGGGGAAAACGCGCTGGTAAACGGCGAATCGTCGCTCACCGACATCGCGCCGCTGGTGTCTCCATGGTAGGCGTGTTCCAGCGCGACGATGCGGCGCTTTTCCGGGCGCCCGCAATTGCTCCAATACTGGACGGCCATTTTCAATGCGACTTCGACCGCTGTCGATCCGTCATCGGAGAAAAAAATGTGCCGCAGCGCCGGCGGCACGATTTTCCCCAGCCGCGTTGCCAATTCTTCCGCCGGTTCGTGGGAAAAACCCGCAAACAAGACGTGCTCGAGGCGCGCCGCCTGCTCGCCGACGGCCGCCGCGATCGCCGGATGCGAATGCCCGTGCAGATTGACCCACCAGGACGAGATGGCGTCCAGAATTGTGCGCCCGTCGATGGTCTCGAGAAACACACCATGGCCCTGCCGGATCGTCGGCGGCGCAGGCTCTGCACTTTGCTGCGTGAATGGGTGCCAAAGATGGAGTTTGGATTCGCTCATGATCGTTTTTAGTAGGACAGGCTTCAGCCTGTCGGGTTTAATCGCAGCAAGATCGATCGTGCTTGCACCAATCCCAACAGGCTGAAGCCTGTCCTACTAGAACCACTTCTTCATCGTTCCGTGAGAAACGCGCCGCGATCAAAATGCTTCTCAAACACATCGAGTAGCGCGGCGCGATGGATCTTCTGCAGCATAGGAATATGCCCGATGACGCCAACATCCCCATAATGCTCGATCGCGCGCCGGTTTTCCGCGTTTTCTTCACCGATTAACACAACTCCGCGCACATTGAGATGCGCTTCGCTCAGCGCAGCCAAAGTCAGCAGGGTGTGATTGATCGTCCCCAGCGTGGAACGCGCGGCGACGACCACGGGAAGCCCGAGGCGCCGCATGAGGTCGCGCATCAAGTCGCGCTCATTGAGCGGCACCATCACGCCGCCCGCGCCTTCCACAATCCACGGCATCCCCGCCGGAGCTTCCGGAATTTCAAACGAGTCGAGCGCGATGCGGACTTCGGCCAGTCGCGCCGCCAAATGAGGCGACACAGGAGGCTCGAAGTGGTATCGCTCCGGCCAGGTGCGTTCCTCCGGCACGCCCGCCCAGACCCGCACCGATTCCCGGTCCGTGCCCTCGGCCGTTCCGGTCTGCACGGGTTTCCAATACGTCCCGTCCAGCGCGGCGACCAGAAGCGCGGAAAGCACGGTTTTTCCCACATGGGTGTCCGTGCCGGTTACGAATGAGCCATTCATCGGGGAGCGGAAACGGAAAGTTCAGGTGAATTTCGGTTGCGCGCAGCTATCATGGCGCGAACAAGCCCGGCCAGCGTTTCCCGTGAAAGCTTTCCCGTCAGCGACAATCGCAGCCGGGCCGAACCCGGCGGAACCGTCGGCGGGCGGATCGCGCGCGCGCCAAATCCCCGCGCACGAAGCTGCGCGGCAAAGTTCATCGCGGTCTCGTTCGTGCCCAGGATCACGGGAACGATTTGGGAATCGCTTCCGGCCGTGTCAAAGCCGTTTTCCTTCAATTCATTTCTCAGGATCGCGGAAATTTCGGCCAGGTGCGCGCGCTCGGCATCTGCCGCGGCGGCCAGGCGCATTCCGGCGGAGACTTGCGCGGCAAAATAAGGCGGCAGCGCCGTACTGAAAATACACGTGCGGGCGCGATTGATAAGAAACTCGCGCAATTTTTCCGAGCCGCACACGAACGCGCCCGCGGCGGCGAGCGCCTTGCCGCAGGTGTAGACCGTGGCCAGCACGCGCCCGGAAAGTCCCCGCGGCGGCGACGCAGCCGCTGCCGCCGGGTCCGCGCACGCCGATGGCGTGCGCTTCGTCGAAGATTAGCTCCGCGCCGTGCCGCTCCGCAAGATCGGCCAAATCAGCGAGGGGCGCGCGATCGCCCTCCATGCTGAAAATGCTTTCCACCACAATCACGCGCGCTCCGGCCGCGGACGAATTGCGGCGTAGCTCATTTTCGAGAAAATTCAGATCCAGATGCGGAAAGACGACTCGTTTGCATTTCGCCAGGCGCATGCCGTCGATCAGGCTGGCATGATTGGCGCTGTCCGAAAAAACCACGTCTTCCGGACGCAGAATCGCGCTCAACAGGCCCACATTCGCAGCATATCCGGATGTGAAATAGAGCGCGGTTTCCGCGCCCACCCATTTTGCGAATTCCATTTCCAGCGCGGTCCACGCTTCGTCGTGCCCGGATAGCAGGCGAGATCCCGTGGACGCAATGCGCGGCGCGGAATCCAGCGCTTGCAGGATGGCCTGTTTCATGCGCGGATCGGTGGCCAGGCCCAGATAATCGTTGGAGCTGAGATCGATGCCGGCGGGCGCCTCCAGCCGGCGAAGTTGCGCCCGCGACTCCAGATCGGCGAGTTCCGCCTCGATCCGGTCCGTCACAACGCGTGCACTGTCGATGCGTGGATTCATTGGCGCGTGAATATCTCTACCGCAATTGCAAAGGTTCCAGCCCCAGCGCCTGGAGCATGGCCGCATCCTGCTCGGGCTCCGGATTCGGCGTGGTCAGAAGTTTTTCTCCGATGAAGAGCGAGTTGGCTCCGGCCATAAAGCATAGCGCCACCGCTTCGCGCGAAAGCGCGCGCCGCCCCGCGCTCAACCGAACCATGGAGGCGGGCATCAGTATGCGCGCCGTCGCAATCGTGCGCACGAAAACCAGCGGGTCGAGCGCTTCCAGATTTTCCAGCGGCGTTCCCGCCACCCGCACCAGCGCATTGATCGGAACGCTTTCCGGATGTGGATTCAGCGTCGAGATCTGCTGCAACAGCCCGATGCGGTCGCCCTCCGACTCTCCCAGTCCCACAATCCCGCCGCAACAGACTGTAACACCCGCTTTTCGCACCGAGGCCAGCGTGCGCAGGCGATCTTCGTAATTGCGTGTCGTGATGATCTGTCCGTAAAACTCGGGGGAAGTATCCAGATTGTGGTTGTAGGCCGTCAGGCCGGCGTCCGCCAGGCGCTCGGCCTGCGTTTCATCCAGCATGCCCAGCGAGCAGCACACCTCCATGCCGAGTTTGGAAACCCGGCGAACCATTTCGAGGACCGCTTCAAAATCCTCGCCCTCCTGCACGTGCCGCCAGGCCGCGCCCATGCACAGGCGCGTCGCGCCTTCGCTGCGCGCGCGCGTGGCAAATTCCACAACCTCATCCACCGGCAGCAGGCCGCCGCGATTCACTTCGGTCGTGTAATGCGCGCTTTGCGGGCAGTACGCGCAATCCTCAGGGCATCCACCGGTCTTTACCGAGAGCAACTGGCAGAACTGCACGCGCGTGGGGTCGTGAAATTCGCGGTGCAACGTCTGCGCCATGTAGAGAAGGTTCGGCAGCGGTTGTCGGTAAATGTTCCGGATTTCTTCACGCGTCCAGTCATGACGCAAAACCGTCTTATGTGCCGAGGCGTTGATCTGATTCACCGACAAGGGAATTCCTCCAGAGCGGGCATTGCTTTGCCCGCCGCGCCAGAAAATGCATTCTAGCTCAGTTTTGCGGGGAATGCCTTTCCTCGTCATTCAAACATTTGATCCGCACAAATCGGCTGTATGAAGTTCGGGTAAGGAAAGGCGGGAAAAGGGCTGGGGATTATTCTTTGTGCCGATTTCAAGGACGCGACGCAACATCCTCGGCGAGATTCTTACTTGGCGAGCGAGATCAGGAAAACGCTATCGCCGGGCCTCCTCCGTGCGATTCGTTTTTCTGGATCCGGAATTGGAAGCTGGTGGGGACGCGCCAGGTGCCATGGCGCTTTTCGGATGGCAGGATTTGGCCCACCAGCGATTCTCGTATTGCGGCAGTTCGCACATCTTGGTGCACTGCTTTCCTCCGTTCATTTTCTCGCAATGGCAGTAGCACAGCGGCGTTTTCGCGCTCGAGAGAGGCCTCGACGATGGACTGGCAAAAACGGCGGCGGATGCCGACCCCAGCAGAACCACGATCCGAACCGCCAGGGAACATCTGCTGCTATGGGCTCGCGATTTCATGCATCATTCTGGAACGCGAGCATTACGCCAACGATAGTGCAACGGATGGGATTTGCTGGGAGCCGGGTCTTGGGCGTACCAGTACCAACTCAATGATCGCAGTCTTTTGGTGCTTTCGGGAGTAAGCGGGAATTCGTATCTGATTGATGTTAAATTGGTTAGATCTTACCCTGCAAATCGCGGAATTGTGCCGCTTTCTCCAGGAAAGCAAGACGATGGATCTGGGGGAGGTGGTCAGGAATTGGGTACGGAAGATTCCGCCAAATCAGAAAGTTCCAGCCGGAGGTTTCCGGCGTTGGACGCGTAGCCCAGCCCGGTTTCCAGGTCCACGATTCCAGCGCGAATCATGCGCTCCAATTCGCCGTCGAAATGTTGCATTCCTTCGGTGGTGCCGTCCCGCATGGCGTCGACCAGGGTCTTGCCCTCGCCCTCCCCTTTTTCCACGTATTCACGGGTGCGCATTGTCGATTTCAGGATTTCGATAGCGGCGATGCGCCCGGAGCCGTCTTTTCGAGGCATCAGGCGCTGGGAGATGATGTAACGGAACGCCTTCGAGATACGGCTGCGAATCGCTTGCTGATCAGCCAGGGGAAACACGCCGATAATGCGCTCCACCGTCTTCGAGGCATCGATTGTATGCAAGGTTGAGAAAACCAAGTGGCCCGTTTCGGCTGCTTCCAGGGCGATTTCGATGGTTTCCTTGTCGCGCATTTCACCAACCAGGATCACCTTAGGGGCTTGGCGCAGGGCAGCGCGCAGTGCTAGCGCGAAACTAGGTGTATCGCTGTGCAGTTCCCGTTGATGGATGGTCGACTTCTTGTGCAGATGGAGAAACTCAATTGGGTCTTCGATGGTGAGGATATGGTAGGCCTTTTCCTCGTTTATTTTGTTCAAGATAGCGGCAAGCGTGGACGATTTTCCAGAACCGGTTGGTCCGGTGACCAGCACGATGCCGTTGCGCAGTTCCGCAGTTTCGCCCAGTTGGGCCGGCAGGCTGAGCGCGGCGAAGTCCGGGATCACCTGGGGAATTACGCGCATGACGATCGCGTAGGTGCCTCTTTGGCGGAAGATATTTACGCGAAATCGCGCAATTCCAGGCAGGCTGTAGGAAAGGTCGGCGGACCCCTCTTTTTCCAACTTCCCAGACACAAGTTCATTCTTTCCAATTAGATCGACGGCAATCCGGCGGGTCGCTTCAGGCGTTAATTTGCCCACCCCGGCTATATTCACCTCTTTTAGCTGCCCGGAAAGCTCGACCTGGGGCGCGCGGCTGGGCGAAAAGATCAGATCGCTCACCTGCTTCGAGACTTGAAGCATGGTGGCCACGATGGCTGCTGTAGATACCTTGGACGCAGCTGCAGGAGCCGCTGGCGCTTCGCTTGCGGAAACAGTAGTAGGAGTCGGCTGCACAGTCGTCGAATCCATGGATGGCTCCTGGGAAATTCGCTAATTTGGCAGAAGCGGTTTATCTGCAGTTAGTTACAAGCCTTGCGAGGCATCCTACTTGGCTTTTGGGCGGCGGGCTCGGGAAGAGGCTTCCAGTTCCTCTTCAATGGCGTGCTTCGCGTCCGGCTCGATACCGATGAACTCCACCCCAATGCCTATACCAGGCAGGCAATAGCGTACTTCACCACGAGTCTGGACTTCGACATTGGACCTCGTCAAGCGAAATCGCAAAATCACGACCGCGCCTTCGGGGAAATGTGTCGAAGTGTTCACGAACATCCCCTGCACACTGATATCCGGCGGCCGAATCGGAATATCGATGCCTCCGCCTTCATAGCTCAAATGGAGTTCGCTAAGCTGCTGAAACCGGGGTTCGCTGCGAGGGGCTACGTATTCCGGTTTGGTTTTTGTGCGCTTCATGAGGAGAGCACTCCATCGGGAACCGGAGGCGCCGCGCCTGGTTTTTGGCCCCTGGTATCGGCATTACGCGGGATACCGCAGTAGGGACAAAACTGGAACGCCGGAAGCAATTCATGCCCGCATCCCAGGCATTCCGAAAGGGCCACATTTTCGACCGGGACTACGCGGAGAATTTCTTCCAGCGTGGTGACACCCATGAACAGCTTTTCAAACGCGTCGTCCTGCATGCGTCGCATTCCCGAGCCGAGCGCTGCGTTGCGGATCATCTCCGGCTTGAACCCGCCACGCAGTGCTGCTCGGACGGCTTGATCGAACACGAGCAATTCATAGATCCCGACGCGCCCTTTGTATCCGGTCTTGTCGCAGTGAGAACATCCCACCGGCCGTGCGACTCGCGCGGGGACCTGCGTCCAGCCCGCGGCGAAGAGGCGTTCGGTATATTCGTGATTGGAAGCTTCATATTTGCGGCAGGAACAAAGCTTTCGCACCAGCCGCTGGCCCAGGATTCCGGTGAGCGATGAGGAGATCAGGTACTCGGGAATTCCCAGGTCGAGCAATCTTGCGACCGCCGATATGCTGTCGTTGGTGTGCAGGGTCGACAGCACCAGATGGCCGGTTTGCGCGGCTTTCAGCGCGATTTCGGCGGTTTCCAGGTCGCGGATTTCCCCGACCATGATGACGTTGGGATCCTGCCGCAGGATGGACCGCAGGCAACTCGCGAACGTCAGCCCTGCTTTTGTGTTTACATGCACCTGGTTGATTCCCGGCAACTCGTATTCCACCGGATCCTCGACGGTGACGATATTGACCGCCGGCCTTCGCAGCAGGTTGAGCGCGGAGTAGAGCGTCGTGCTCTTGCCCGATCCGGTCGGCCCGGTCACCAGCAGCATGCCCTGCGGCAAAGCGAGCAGGCTGGTGATGCGTTCGGAAATTTCCGGAGGGAATCCAAGATTCGCGAAACTCAGCAGCGGCGCCGAAGTTTCCAGCAGGCGGATCACGATCTTTTCGCCATACTGCGTGGGCAGCGTGGATACGCGCAAGTCGATTTTATGCGGCCCGATCGCCACCATGAACCGGCCGTCCTGCGGCGCGCGCCGCTCGCCGATATCCATGTCCGAAAGAATCTTGATGCGTGAAATCAGGGAATTCTGCAGGGCGCGGGGCACGGTGGCCAGCTCCCGAAGCACGCCATCCACGCGAATCCGCACCACGGTCGCGGCCGATTGCGGCTCGATGTGAATGTCGCTGGCCTGCCGGGAGATCGCGTCGCGGATGATTTCCGTAACCCGGCGCACGGCCGGCGTGCTTTTTTGCTGGATTTCGGCCTGTATTTCCTGGATGGCCTCCTTGTTGGCCTGCCGGGAACTGGTGGAATGGAATTCCATTTCTGGCAGGGAATCGCTCGATTGCGCAGACTCCGGTGTCTGCCTATCCTCCGTCGCAGCCTTCATATTGCCCACGGCATAATTCCGGGAAATTCCAGACGCTATTTCCTGCAGAAAACCGATTCGCGGGGAGATTGTTTTTCCGGAGATGAACCGGAGTTCGTCCAGGACAGGCAGATTCTGAGGTTCGGCCATGGCCACCACGAGCATGGATGGCTCCATGCGTATGGGCAGGATGGCCAGCCGCCGAGCAACATCGTAAGGTATGGCCTGCAGCGCCAAAGGGTCGCACGTGACGTTCGTGCAATCCATATACGGCACCTGCGAGACTTCTTCCAGTGCCTTGGTCAGGGCGGATTTCTCAACCAGGCCGCGCTCCAGAATGAGTTCCCCCAGGCGCATGGCTTTATCCTTCTGATCGCGGAAGAGCTGCTGAAGGCTCTCCGCGGATATTTTCCCCCTTTCCTGAAGCAACTCGCCTAATCGCTTCCGTTTCATTCCAGAGTTCCTCATACAACAGTAGGCACGCGAGGTTCCAAGAGTGAATGTCTTGTGAAGGGTAAGCTGTGCCGAATCAGCGTACGCCTAGGGCGCCGCAGTGCTGCGAACGTGCCTATTGTTCCGAAATGGTATTTGTAAGCGTCTTGGATCACTCGGGGCCGCCGTTCTCATTAGGCCATCGAAAGCATGGGTGATCCCGGATCGATGGATCGATTCCACAGCCTTGTCGGCTCTGTCATCAGGGGAAAATTGAGCGCATGGAGCACGGCGGAAAGCAGTGGCATGTCGAATGACAGTTCAATTCCCGAGCCGGGAGAGCTCGCTCCCGATTCAGGATTGGAACGAGCGATGAAATAACGCATTACGGAAGGGCATTTTGGGATCATCAACAAAAATAAGGAAATCCGTCAAAGGGAAGTGCACAGGGGGTTTGGTCCCTGTCGTGCATTGCTACAGAACGTGGACGCATTCTGATAGACGACTTTCACAAGTCCTCGAGCGAGGGGGAAGGGGCTTGCTCCAGGACGAGTGCTGGTCGTTCCCACCTGCCTCTGAGAGGGAAGCTAGGATGGATGACCCCACGCCCCGGTCGAGAAAAAGAAGATCGGGAAACAGAATGCGTCTTTCGGGGCCCTTGTTCCCAAGCAAGGGCCCCGTACTCTTTTTGCGCCAGCATTTCCTGCGACCTCAATAAATAGGCCCTTGGCACGATTATCCTGAAGATTCGATCCCGCCGAAAACGCTCGACCTTGCTAGCAGGCTTATAGTTGCGAGACCGTGGCCACGGGTTCCACGCGTCCGGTTACGGGGATGCGCGCTTGCCGCAGCACGTGCGCCACTTCGGTTTCCTTCAGCCGCGAAGCGTCGTATTCAAACGACAGGCGGTTGGTTTTTTCATCCACGCGAAAACGGCGCAGGCCGTAAGTGTTGGCGAACTTGCCCAGTTCGCGGAGTTGCTCGCTGTTCAAAGGCGATTGCAATTCGTAGGTGATCTCCATCAGTGTCATGCCGCAATTATACCAGCAGCAGATAGTCGTAGGGCAGGTTTGAGTAGCACAGGCACTCTTGCCTGTGTGCTTTTCGCGATCGTGGGTGGATCGACGAATGGTGTACGTTCCACAAGACCGCACAGGCAAGCATGACTGCGCTCTCAACATTTCCGCAGTACGTGAGGCCAGGGTTGCTAGGGCGTCACCTGACCTGCTGCTTTCCTGAACATGCGCACCGCCCCCGAACCGCTTTACATAGGGGGAGGGGGTATGTTAGGGTTGCCGCGTGGGAACTCCTGGCGGGGAGAGACGATGGCCAAACAGAAACTGAGCGCGCGCGCCGAATCGGCTGCTTGCGGTTGCGGCACGCGCGAAAAAAGCCGCAAGGCGCTGCAAGTCGACCCGGAAATCAAGTCCTCCAATCTGAAGCGGCTGCGGCGCATCGAGGGCCAGGTCCGCGGCCTGCAGCGCCTGGTGGCCGAAGACCGCTATTGCGCCGACATCCTGATGCAGATTTCTTCCGTGCAGGAAGCGCTGCGATCTGTGGGGCGCGCGCTGATGAAAAATCATTTGCGCCATTGCGCCGCCGACGCCATACGCGACACCGCGCCGGGCCGCGCCGAAGCCATGTACGAAGAATTACTGGACCTGATGCAAATGCAGTCGAGGTGAAGAGCCGTGAACATGCAAACCGCTCCTCTCGAAAAAGATCCTGTCTGCGGAATGTCAGTGGACCCGGTGCGCGCGAAGGCGACGCACGCACACGACGGGAAGACGTATTACTTTTGTTGCCCCGGCTGCAAGGAAAAATTCAAGGCGGATCCCGCGAAATATCTGGCGCCGAAAACATTCGTAGGCATCGCGCCCATGTCCGCGAAGCCCATGCAAATTGCGCCGGCACCTTCCGCGCTGATAGGCATCGCGCCGGCCGCGCCCGCCGCCCACGCGCATCCCGCGCAGGCTCCGGCCGCGCGTCCGGGAGCCGCTGCTGCCGCGCCGTCGAAATCAGTACAAGACGAATATATCTGCCCCATGGACCCGGAGGTTCATCAACAAGGGCCGGGAGATTGCCCGAAATGCGGAATGGCGCTCGAGCCCGCCGTAGCGGCGCTGCCCGCGACGAAAACCGAATACACGTGTCCCATGCATCCGGAAATTCTGAGAGACGCGCCGGGCTCTTGCCCGATCTGTGGAATGGCGCTGGAGCCGAGAACGGTAGACATCGGAGAAGAAAAAAATCCGGAACTCGTGGATATGACGCGGCGGTTCTGGATCAGTGTGGCGCTTACGATTCCCGTGCTCGCGATTGTGATGGCGGGCGTGGTTCCCGGAGTTGCGAGCTTGCTGCGAGGGGCTTCGCCGAGGGATTTGCAGTTCATTGAGATGTTGCTCGCGACCCCGGTGGTGCTGTGGGGAGGGTTTCCGTTTTTTGTACGCGGCGTGCGGTCGCTGATCACGCGGAATTTGAATATGTTCACGCTGATCGGGCTGGGCGTTGGAGTGGCGTACGGATATAGCGTCGTGGCCTTTGCGGCTCCCGGAATTTTTCCCGCGTCGTTTCGCGGCCTGTTCGGCGAAGTAGACGTGTATTTTGAAGCGGCCGCGGCGATCACGACGCTGGTGCTGCTCGGCCAGGTGATGGAATTGCGCGCCCGGAGCCGCACCGGTGCGGCGATCAAAGCGCTGCTGGGTCTTGCGCCGAAGACGGCGCGGCTGATTCGCGACGACGGCTCGGAAGTGGATGCGCCCATTGGCGAAATGAAACCGGGCGACCGTCTGCGCGTGCGTCCCGGCGAAAAAATACCCGTGGATGGCGTGGTTCTCGAAGGCTCAAGCAGCGTGGACGAATCGATGATCAGCGGGGAAGCGATTCCCGTGGAAAAATCTAAGGATTCGCGCGTGACCGGCGCGACCGTGAACGGCACGGGCTCGCTGGTGATGCGCGCCGAGCGCGTCGGTTCGGAAACGCTGCTGGCGCAGATCGTGCGCATGGTGGGAGAAGCGCAGCGCAGCCGCGCGCCGATCCAGAAACTGGCCGACGTGGTTTCGGGATATTTTGTGCCTATTGTAGTTGGCGTTTCGCTGGTTACGTTTGCCGTGTGGGCGGCGTGGGGTCCGGCGCCGCGCATGGCGCACGCCATCGTCAACGCGGTTGCCGTGCTGATTATCGCTTGCCCCTGCGCGCTGGGGCTTGCCACGCCGATGTCCATCATGGTCGCGACCGGGAAGGGCGCGACGATGGGCGTCTTGTTCAAAAATGCCGAGGCCATCGAACTGCTGCGCAAGGTGGATACGCTCGTCGTGGACAAAACCGGCACGCTTACCGAAGGAAAGCCCAAACTCGTTTCCATCGAGCCAGCCGTGGGGATGGATGCGAAAAAACTTCTGCGGATCGCGGCCAGCCTGGAACGCGGCAGTGAACATCCGCTCGCGACAGCCATCGTGAAAGGTGCGGAAGAGCGCGCCCTGACCCTCTCGCAGGTGGAAGCATTCGAGTCGCTGACCGGGCGCGGCGTTCGCGGCTTGATGGAAGGTTCTCCTGTTGCGCTGGGAAATCAGAAACTGCTCGAAGAACTTCAGGTCGACCCTGGTGCGCTGGCGGCGAAAGCGGAATCGCTTCGCACTGAAGGCCAGACAGTGATGTACGTGGTGATCGAAAAAAAAATCGGCGGATTGCTCGGCGTGGCCGATCCGATCAAGGCGTCCACGCCGGATGCAATCCAGCGGCTGCACGACGAGGGCATCCGCATCATCATGCTTACGGGCGACAGCCGCACGACGGCCCAGGCCGTTGCCGGCAGCCTGCATATTGATGAAGTGATCGCCGATGTCCTGCCGCAGGACAAGGCTTCGATCGTGAAGCGCCTGCAGAGCGAAGGCCGCTTCGTGGCCATGGCCGGCGATGGCATCAACGACGCGCCCGCGCTGGCACAGGCGCAAGTGGGCATCGCCATGGGCACGGGGACGGACGTGGCCATGGAAAGCGCCGGCGTCACTTTGGTGAAGGGCGACCTGCGCGGCATCGTTCGCGCCCGCGCGCTGAGCCGCGCAACGATGAGCAACATCCGGCAGAACCTGTTTTTTGCGTTTATCTATAACTCACTGGGAGTGCCAATCGCGGCGGGAATTCTCTATCCATTCTTCGGCTTGCTGCTCAGCCCGATGATCGCGGCGGCGGCGATGAGTTTCAGCTCGGTGTCGGTCATCACCAATGCCCTGCGTCTGAGGCACGCGCGGCTCTGATCGATCCCCTCGCGGACAATCATTTCCCCCGTAGCGGCGCGCAAATTTCCATGTGTCGGAGATCACCATCCGGAGTGACGCCCGGCACGGAATGCGCCGGCATGCTCTGCGAGAATGATTTTGGGTTCGTGCGATGAAATCCCGGACCCGTCGAATTGTGAATCGCGCCGTCTTCTACGGCGCAACGATGGAAGCAATGTAGGGGGTCACCATGAAAACGAAAATTCTCACCGGTGCGTTATTGGTGCCGGCTTTATTGGCTTTCGGAATCAGGGCGCTGCCGCAGCAAACCTCTCCGGGCCCGGCCCAGCAGGGACAGACCGCTCCAGGCCAGCAGAATCAGGGCATGATGTGCCCGTGCCAGGGCATGATGGGTCAGGGAACGATGGGCCAGGGCATGATGGGCCAGGGCCAAGGAATGATGGGCGGCGGCATGCCCATGATGATGGGCCAGATGGCTACTCATCACCAGCAAATGACCACGCTCATGAACAAGCTGATGCAGAGCATGAAGGCCATTCAAAACGAGAAGGATCCGACGGCGTTGAAATCCAAACTCGCCGAACATCAGGCGCTGCTCGATCAAATGCGCGGCCACATGATGCAGCAAGGCAAGATGATGCAAATGATGCCGGGCAAAGCGAATCCAAATTGTCCTGGAGCGAGCGGAGAATCTCAGCCGACGCCGGGTGGGTAGTCCAGCTTAGTCAGCGCCAGTCTTTGCGCATGATCGCGAACACCGCGCCCTTGGAGCGCAAGGGCGCGGTTCCTTCATCCTTTAGTAACGACCCCTCTTAATAAGCCGCGGCTCCAGCTTCGGCGATCGCATGGTCCTGATCTCCCGACCGCCGCTCACGCCGATTGCGCCGACAACTTTCCCTTCCTTTTTCAGCGGAATCCCGTCGGCAAAAATCATGAACTTTCCGTCGTGGGAGGCGTGAATTCCAAAAAACCGTCCGCCCGATTGGGAATGAGTCGCCAGATCTTTTGTGGTGATATCGAAGGCGCGCGAGGTGTAGGCCTTCTTCATGGAAATATCGATGCTTCCGATCCACGCGCCATCCATTTAACTCGGTAGGCTCCAAGTAGAGCCCGCACCCGGCGAACGTGCCCCACGATGTTGCCGCCCTCGTCGCGATGTTCATGGGCTGGCCGATTTCTTTCGCTTTCTTCTCGGATGCGGCAATAATCCTGCGGGCGTCTTTCAGTTTTACAGCGGATATGTTTCCTACTTGGAACGCGGGAATGTGTAAATCTTGGTGAGGCTGAAAATTTAGTTTTGTTTCAGCAGGATGTCGATGGACTGCATGATCTCAGGAGACTGCCAGTCCTGAGGGCCGACTACTTTGCGCGCCAGGCGGCCTTCGCGATCGATGAAATACGTTTCCGGGAACATGGACGTGCCGTAATCGGTGGCGGTTTTCTTGGTCATGTCATCGTAGGTGGGGAAGATGACGTGATTGTCGACCAGGAATTTTTTGTAGGCTTCGTTATCTTCATCGACGCTGATGCCCAGGACAACGCCGCCCTTTTGGCCGATGGCCTGCTGCAGCTTGTTCAGCGATTGGGTTTCTTCCAGGCACGGAGGACACCAGGAAGCCCAGAAATTCAGGATGACGACCTTGCCCCGCAGGTCGGAGAGATGCGACGCGCCCGGAATCTGCATCTGGAAATCTTTGGCTCTGTGGCCCGCGAGGCTCGCTTCGCCCTGGCGATAGCTGGGGAAGGCGAACGCGCCCAGAATGATGGCGGCAAAGGTCAGACCGATAGGGCCCAGGATCTTATGCTTCAATGTTTTCGCTCCGGCCCCTATATAATACCTGTTCCGGCGGGGTTCGCGCGAGGCGATTTGGTGTAAGTAGCACAGCCACTCTTGGCTGTGTGGGTTTGCGGGCCTCACCTGACGCGCCGGTCTGTTCAAGATTGCCAGAATCGCACAGGCAAGAGTGGCTGTGCTACTTGAACCCGCACAGGCTGAAGCCTGTGCCACCAAATCGAATGAATCCCCAGACAAGAGTTTCCGCGATTGTGCCGGCGCGCAATGAAGAGGCGACGATTGCCGCCGCAGTCGAGTCGCTCGCGGCGCAGGCGGAAATTGGCGAGATTTTCGTCATAAACGATCAATCGACCGACGGCACGGGCGCCGCTCTCGAAAAACTTTCTTCGCGGTTTGCGCAATTGCGCGTTCTGCAGACCAAGGAAATTCCGGCCGGGTGGGTGGGGAAGAACCACGCGGTTTCGCTGGGGGCGGGCGAAGCTACAGGCGACTGGCTGCTGTTCACGGACGCGGATGGAGTGCATCTGCCGGGTTCGACGGCGCGGGCGCTGGCCGACGCGGCGGCGAGCGGAGCGGGGCTGGTGTCCTATTCACCCGAACAGGAAACGCGGACCTGGTGGGAACGCGCGCTGATTCCATTTATTTATGTCCGGCTCGCGCAGAAGTATTCCTATGATGCAGTGAACGACCCGGAATCGCCCGCGGCGGCGGCCAGCGGGCAATTCCTGATGATCCGGCGGGCGGATTACGAGCGCATCGGAGGCCACAAAGCCGTTGCGGGAGAAGTGCTGGAAGACGTGGCGCTGGCGCAACTGGCCAAGCAGGCGGGAGTACGGCTGCATTTCGCGTCGGGACACGGGATCATGCGCGTGCGGATGTACCGGACGTTTGGCGCGATGTGGGAAGGCTGGACGAAGAACCTGTTTCCCTTGATGTGCGGCACTTCCCGGGCCGTGGGGCGGGAACTGCGGTCGATTGTGCCGTGGATACCTTTGCTGCTACTTCTGCTCGCGCCGCTGCATCTAATCGTGGGTGCGGTTGGGTTGGTGCTGCTGGCCGGGCGGCACGCCGCTTATGCGGCGAAACTGCGGCGAAATCGTTTTCCAGCGTCCTTTGCCATATACTACTTGCCTGCGGTAGCGATGTACGCCGCGGCGCTTTTGGTCTCTGAACGGCTCTATTTACAGGGAAGCGTCGCGTGGAAGGGCCGGGAGTATTCCGTGAAGTACGTGATTACTCGTGAGTTGCGATTCGTTAATCGCGGTGCGTGATTGATAGAAGTCTTTGATTCGTTCAGCCCAGCGGGAATTGCAGCCGACCTCCAAGACCATATGGTTTATCTGACACGCAAAATCGAGTTCTCGGCGTCGCATCTCTACCACAACCCGGCGTTTTCAGCCGAGGAAAACCGCCGCGTCTTCGGGAAATGCAATAACCCGCATGGGCACGGGCACAATTACGTGCTCGAAGTGACCGTGGCGGGCGAGCCGGACCCGGCCACCGGCATGGTGCTTGACCTGAAGGAACTCAAGGAAATTTTGCAGCGCGAAGTCAGCGACCGCATGGATCATCGCTTCCTGAATTATGAGGTGCCGGAACTTGCGGGGCAGATCCCGACGTGCGAAAACATCGCGGCGGTCATCTGGCGGCTGCTCGAGCCGAAGATTACGCGCGGAAATCTGCATCGCGTGCGGCTTTACGAAACGCCCGATCTGTTTGTCGATTGCTATGGAGAAGGCGCCAGCGCCGGCAACGGGACAGGCAACGCCACGGGAGCGCGGCAATGAAGATCCACCTGACGCGGCGATACGCTTTTTGCGCGTCGCACCGCCTGCACAGCGCGCAGCTCGACGAGGCAGAAAACCAGCGCATCTACGGGAAATGCAACAACCCTTACGGGCACGGCCACAACTACGTGGTGGAAGTCGCCGTTTCCGGCCCCACCGATCCGGCGACGGGAATGATCGCGAATCTCCTCGACCTCGATGCGTTCGTCGGCCGCGAAGTGATCGAGCCGTTCGATCATAAATACTTGAATGAAGAGGTGGCCGAATTTCGCGAACATGTGCCGACCACGGAAAATCTCTGCATCGAGATTTTCGACCGCCTGCGCGCTTTTCCCGCGGCAAAGCTCGAGCGCGTCCGCCTGGAAGAGACCGGCCACAACAGTTTTGAATACCTGGGAGAAAAGAACGGGAGCCTCCAATGACCGAAAAATCGCCCACAAAATGAAGCAGATCGAAGAACTGGAATTGACCGAGCCGGAAACGCCCGAAGGATCCGAAACCATCGCGGACCTCATGCGGCGCATTTTGAAAATGATCGGAGAAGACCCGGACCGCGACGGCTTGCGGCGGACTCCCGAGCGGTTTGAGAAGGCGCTGCGCTTTCTCACCAGCGGCTACCAGCAGGATCAGGAAAAAGTCCTGAACGGAGCGATGTTCAGTGTGTGCTACGACCAGATGGTGTTGGTCAAGGATATCGAGGTTTACAGCATGTGCGAACATCACATGCTGCCGTTTTTCGGAAAGTGCCACGTGGCCTACATCCCGGACAAAAAGGTGGTGGGGCTATCCAAAATACCGCGGCTGGTGAACATGTTCGCGCGGCGGCTGCAGATTCAGGAACGGCTGACCAACCAGATTGCCAGCGCCATCCAGCAGAAGATCAATCCGCTGGGCGTGGGCGTGGTGATCGAGGCGCGGCACATGTGCATGGTGATGCGCGGTGTGGAAAAACAGAATTCGCAGGCGGTGACCAGCGCCATGCTGGGCGCGTTCCGGGACAACGCGCAGACGCGCGAGGAATTCCTGTCGCTGATTCGTGCAAAGTGAATATTGGCAGGACAGGCTGAAGCCTGTCCTACCCAAGTCCGCACCA
>CAVZXL010000001.1:0-260661 GCA_963779275.1 Terriglobia bacterium | reverse complement strand
CGAAGGCAGATGCTCTATCCAGCTGAGCTACGGGCGCGCAGTGAACTACGGCAATCCTATCATTGAGTTAGATGTGGTGGATTTGGATTTTCCGGAATTGCGTTTTTCTCGCTGTGCCCAATTTTGTGCCCACCCAGCCTTGACCCCGCCGCGAGCATTACAACTTCCCAAGGATTAATGTAACGGGATGAAATTTCAATCTGGCTGCGCCCGCGATCTGTTCAAACGCCTTCGCGTTTTTCTTTCTCAGGTTCGACACCTCAACGTGCAATAACAGTCTTCTGACCGCGACCAAGCTTCCCTCGGCGGAGATAGAGGATCGTTACCGGTGAAATTCCGGGGTCTAAACAGGCCGGAAGTTATTCGTTTACAGGATCGATCGCGGATCAGGTTCTGCCTAGGATTCCTTAATCCGTGTCTGCGCACTCAGGGCGATTTTCCAACCGTCCCCTCGATTTACAAACACGCGCATAACCCAGGTCCTCGGCTTGGTTGCGCCCGTTGGTCCCTGTAAGTTCTCCTGAATGACGACATTGCCGCCAAAGTCAAACATCTTCATGGACATTACCGGCTCACCGGGTCCGGCGCCATGCTCACCATAAAGCTTGCGGGCCAACTTCAACTCCGCCACGTGCTGCAGTTTGAGAAGATCGCCATTGGGAGAGATGGTCTCATGCAATTCGTCCGAGTGCGCGTCCCAAACCTCGGCATTTGGATGCCATTCGGCATTTTTCAAATCGAACCATGCGGCCATGGCCCCTGCCTGGGCTTCGTTCTCCGGTTTGTAGGGCAGTGTTCTGCAGGGATTTTCGCAATCCGCATCCGGGTTGCGAGGAGGCGCCGGTGGCTCTGTTACTTCATTCCTTTCCGCGGGAATGGGGATATCCAGGAACGCGAAGGCTTGCCACCCGGCGGCATTCTTCACCCAGAGATGGGCAAAGCGCATATTGTGATGAATGCCCAGAACACGTTCGACGCTGCCAAGCAGGTCGGAGGTTCGCACATCCATTGCGCCTTCATTGTTCGCCGCCATCGGAGCCACATCTTCCAGAATCTGAGCCTTTGTATGCACTTTGCCGTTCGACTCCACCCACTGAAATCGATCGTCGAGAAGAGAGGCGACGGCCTTCTTATCACCTTTGGCGAGGGCGTCGGTCAACGCATGGTCGGCCTGACGATAACCCGCGTCGACGGAAGCCACAGCCGGGGTAGTGCCCGGACCCGTTAACATGGCGCCCAAGATCATGGAAGCGACCAGCGCGTGCATTAAGAAGGGCTTCATTGATTTTTCTCTCTCCTTCTGGGGATTCCCGCAGCGTCGAATCAAGGAATTGTACTGCAGACTATGTGATATTGAGAGTGCGTTCGATCTTTGCTTCCGGAACTCGCACAAATATGCACAAAGACACGCGCGCTTTGGAGGCTCGTCGCGAAGACGGGAGCACAAAGCGCGCGTGTTTCACAAGTGGAGGTCGCCCGGCCGGTTTGAGCGACGGCCGTGTTCCGGCCTGATAAGACTAGCTTTTTTTGAGTGACTTCTTCCTTCAGCAATGCTGTTTGTATTCGATTCAAAATATAAGTTTTAGCGCAAACTGAATCTGTCTGGCGCCGTTAGCCACCGTCCCAAGCAGCGTTCCCGGGTTTGCGGAAGCACCTGTGGCAGTGAACAGATCCACTGGAATCGCAGTGCCAACGCCGACGCCTGGCGGCAGGTAATTGGCGCGGTTGAGAACGTCAAACATGTCCACGCGAAACTGAGCGTTGAAAGATTCTGAAATCCTGGGGATGTAATTGTTCTTGAACACGGAGAAGTCAAGATTGATCAAGCCGGGACCCTGCATGATGTTGCGTCCTGAGTTGCCCCGAATGTTGGCACAAGTTGGGAATGCAAAAGCTTGCTCGCAATTGGCTGTGTAAAAAGCCAAATCAGGCGCCTGTGGAAGTGCAAAGCATTGCTTCTTAATGTAATTGTTCGGGTTTCCAGGATTGGTGAGCGTCGAGCAGTTGCCACCGGTTATGCGGTTTGGATAGGCCCAATCATCATTCGCCAATGTTCCCGCAGGGTCACCGCCCGTCCCCCAAGTTGCAGTAAATGGCGCCCCATCGTGAATCTTGAAGATGTAGTTGAGTTGCCATCCATTCGCCGCGGCCTTAAGGAAGCCGTTGTCCGTCTTTGCGTTTGGAATTTCCCAGACTGCGTTGATGGACAAGGTTCGGGGAATGTTGAAGTCGGATGGCCCGTAGTTCAGAGCCTTAAGATTCGGAAGCCAATGCTCGCTGCTGATGGAGTTATAAAGCCCGTCTCCTTCTTGCGTCGACGAACTCGTGTCCAGGCTCTTGCTCCAGGTGAATGCTCCGGAGATCTGAACGCCGTGGCCCATCCGTTTATCCACTTCGGCAACCAAGCCATTGTAGCTGGACTCTCCCATCCAAAACAGCGCCCGGATATTACCGAAATTATTGTTAAACCTGGTACCGCCGACTGGATAGAGAAGCCCTGCGGAAGTCTGAATGGGAACTACCGTTTCAAGTGCGTCCGTGCGGAAGGGTTGATGAACCCCGTGGGAACCCACAAACCCGACGCTTGCGGACAGCGACGAAGTGATCTGGCGCTGGATGTCAAGATTGTACTGCATGATGTAATTCCGCGCTCCGGACTGGTCAACCTCCACAGCCCGAAACTTCTTCGGATTGCCTGAGAGTGACGAAAACCCCCCGCAGGCCGCCAATGTCGGAAAACACCCGTTGACGTTGCCTTTCAGGCTCTGCGACGCCAATTCATAGAACGGTAGACCCTGACCGCCGAAGGAAGTGAACTCATAGAGCAACGGCAGGGCATCAAATACTCCGAAGCCGCCGCGCACCGACGTCTTGCCATCCCGGAAGGGATCCCAAGCGAATCCCACACGCGGCTCAAAGTTGAGCTTCGTGGAATTCGGATAGTATGGATCCCCAGTGTGAGGCGCAGCGTCGAATGGAGTAAGCAAGGTCGTAATCTTGCCATTGGTCTCTTTCACTACGGTAGCCATCTCGTAGCGGATACCCAGATTCAGTGTCAGGCTGGGACGAATCCGCCAGTCATCCTGCACGTAGGCACCGAAGACGGTTACGCGGGGACTGCGCGGACTGAGAGTGCCAGGGACGGCAGCGCTCACTGAAGACGGCAGGTTATTGAGGAAACCGGCGACCGAACCAAACTTGAACGTCCCGCCCGGCTGCGTATTGTTGATGTAATTTTCCTGGTCTCGTTCGACGGCGCCGCCAAACTTGAACGCATGCGTCCCCTTGGTCCAGAAGACGTCGTCATAGAATTGGAACGAGTTATAGTTGGAAAAACTGCCAATTCCAGTCGCCCCAGTGCCTCCTGGTGAGCCTGCGCTCGACGACACACCACTGATATTGATAAGAGGTGCGCCGGGCGCCCCAGGCACCAGGGACATTGCCGGGTCCGTCACGGCCGGAGAAGGATTGAGAACCGCGGTAATTTGGGATGCCGTCGATGCGAACCGGGTAAACCCAAAACGGGCCGTATTCACGACCGAGGAACTGAAGATGTGGGTCTCCTCGATGGTCGCCAGGTGGTGGTCCACCACGTTTGCCAGCTGGAAAAGATTTAAGATATCGGGTGTGGATTGCGGATTGCGGTCGAAATTATAAGTTAAGTCCGCCTTGTCTTTGGCCCCTAGCGTCCAGTCAAATCTGCCGAAATAGTAATTCTCGGTCTGGATTTGGTTGGAGCCGAACGAGTAAAGGCCGAGGTCCGTGCCCGCGATCTCGCCGGCGTTGGGAATCCGCCATAGGCCGAGAGCTTCCTGAACCAGTGGAGTGAGGGTGACCGTAGTGCCGTTATTCAAGATTCCCTGGTGCGCGTTTGCCGAAGGAACCGTGTCCACCACGGTCGTGGTCTTCACTTGACCTATCCCCTCGTAGTCCCCGAAGAAGAACATTTTGTCCTTCTTAATGGGGCCCCCGATTGAGCCCCCGTATTGATTGCGGTGGAAGGGAGGAATTCCTCTGCCGCCCACTCCTCCCGAGGTTGGATCAAAAGTATTTCGGGCGTCGAAATCCTCGTCGCGGAGGAACATGAAAGCGGTGCCGTGGATTTGATTGGTTCCGGAGCGAGTGACGGCGTTGATCACTCCCCCGGAAGTCCTGCCGTATTCCGCGGCGTAGTTGTTTGTGACGACCGAGAATTCCTGAATGGCATCGACACCCAGATTTCCGCCCAGCTGTGTGCCGGGGCCGGAATTGTACTGGTCCATGATGCTGACGCCGTCGACGCGATAGTTGTTCTGCGTCGGGCGCGCCCCGTTGACGGCGACCTGCCTTCCGCACCCGCGCGAGCAACCAGCTTCGGTCGTCTCAACCGCGCTCACACCGCGCGTAAGATCGGCAAGATCCGACCAACTCCGTCCGTTCAGCGGCAAGTTTTCGACGGTGGTCTGATCCACGGTTCCACTGATTTCCGAGGAAGACAGTTCCACGGCCGGGGCCTCGCCAGTCACCTCCACGTTTTGAGAGACCTGCCCGACTTGCAATGTCATATTCAACTGCTGTTGAGCGCCCACCGTAAGAGTCAGGCCGCTTCTGATCAAAGTCGAAAAACCAGCCGACTTCACGGTCGCGACATAGTTTCCCGGCAGCAAGTTCGGCGCGGAAAAGAAACCTCCGGAATCGGCAACCAAATCTCGAGTGACTCCGGTGGCGACATTTTTGATGGAAATCTGGGCCCCCGGGACTGCTGCGCCGGAGGCGTCCGTTACTGTGCCCGACAACGTCGCGCCTGTTACCTGCGCGTTGGCAGACGGGGTAAACCAAATTACCAGAACAAAACATAGCAGCGTTGCGATAATTCCCCTGAGTCCCTTCGAAGTTCGACGCATCTGTAGCCTCCTGAATCGCGGTACCTTCGTCATCGGGGCCCCAATGATTACTGAATCTCAACACGCCCGCAGTTGACTTCAAACCTGCAGCCAACTGCGGGTTGTGCCATCGTGTATAGGAACGATTTTTCCAATCCGTCAATGCGGGCTACTTGGTGACCAGGTTCAATGGGTGGGCAACCGCGCCCGGTTCCAGATCGTTCCGGTAAACCACTCCGCCCTTCATCACGAAATTCACGCGCTGCATGGCCGTGATGTCCTCGAGCGGATTTCCAGGTACCGCGGCAAGGTCGGCGTACCTGCCCTTTTCCACGTACCCGACTTTGTCGCCCAAGTCGTAGTTCAAGCTCGCGGCAGCGCTGCTCGTGGCCATCTTTAACGCTTCGGCCGGCGACAATCCCCAGTCGACGTAAATGGGAAATTGCATGGCCTGTGTGCCGTGCCCGAGGTTGTAGACGCCGCTGCCAAAAACCTCCGTTATGCCGGACGCCACCAGCTTTTTGAAGCTGAGCTCCGTGAGGTGAAACCGGGTGGTATGTTCGCCGCTGGCTTTTAGATCGTCCGTTTCCATTCTGCCGACCAAATCCCAGAGAGTCTGAATTACCGGGCGTTGTTTGCCATTTGGCAGCGGCTGTTTGAACATCCGGATCGTTTCATCGTCAAGCCCTTCGGCTCCCGTGACGCCGACGGCGGCATGCATGGGAACGTCTATCCCCGCTTGCAAAGCAATGCGCAGCCCTTCTCCCCCGTAGGCATGGGTAATGACTTTCAATCCGTGCCGATGCGCTTCATCGACAATGGCCTGGGCCTCTTCGAGCGTCAAAGAGGGGACCGCGATCATTTTGCCGTCAGGAGTGAAGGCGCCAGAATCCTCAGGTTCCGGGTATCCCCCGCCTTCGTAATCTTCCGTCAAGTAGACTTTGATCCAGTCGACGCCGTAATGCGCATGATCACGGACGGCCGCGCGAGCTAACCAAGGGGAATTGACGTTATTCAAGAGGATCCATTGCGGGCCCCCGGGTCCTTCGCCAAACGGTTCGGGTTCGGAAGGGGTCGGATAGGGACGTGCGGCGCGAGGATTGATCTGGGGTCCAGCGACCTGCATGCGCGGCCCTGGGAGGGCTCCTTTCTTGATAGCGTCGCGCACGTCAACGCTGGCATATGTGTTGGCGGAACCCATATCTTGCACGGTAGTGAAACCGCTGTGAAGGTCTCGCATGCAAGTGGCCCACCCATCCAGAGCAGCACGCGCGTCATTGGGTTGTCCCGAAAAGCAGTGAACGTGGCGGTCGATCAATCCCGGGAGGACGGTATCCTGACTGAGGTCAATCACTTTCGCGCCCGAGGGAACCTGAATCTTGTCCGCCGGTCCGACGTCAATAATCATGCCACCCTTTATGACAATTAATTGATTTACTAAATTAGCGCCGGTTCGGGGATCGAATAAGCGCCCAGCGCGAACCACTTCTCCCTGCGAGGGCTCCTGCTCCATCTGCGTTTGATTGACATCCCAGGCCGGACCTTGATTGGTCATGAATTTCGAATGAGTGACTTGAGACCAGGCAGGAATAGAGTTACCACAGAATAGTACTAAGACAATAGTAAATACAATGAACCGTGCGACGGAGTTACGTGTCATAGGATCTCCTCCCTTCCAGAATGTCGAGAACTTCGGGTTGCGGGCCTTTGGTAATGAGCCGATTCTGGACAGCGGGTCCAGACGTTAATGGGTACAGGCGCTAAGCACTAAGGCGCTTATAATCTAACTGACTCGTAAAGGGTCCCATGGGCCGGGTAACTTGTGTTGATGCGCGAGCGTATAGCACGCAAGCAGAATTTATGTCAAGGTGAATTGCTTTTTTATTTGGAACCCCTGTGGATTGCCCGATGGAATATGGAGGGAGCGTCCGATTCTGCGACTTTTTTCAGGAATAATTCCGCCGGCGGTTGAGGCCGGCGGGACTTCTGGCATGCTTCATGACCATCATTGCTTCGATGGCAAGCCCTCTCGCGATCTCCCTAAGGAGATGCCGCCCAAGAGCAATCGCGGCACAGCCTGCTCACGCGCTGGGCCGCGCATCATTGATGCGGATACACCAAGCCTTACTGCCCGGCCTTGTGCGCGGCATCTATTTGCGCGGCCAGCGCCCGAAGAGGAGGTATGTCAACATAGCCTAATAGGGTCGAGTCACCTCAGGTCATTTCGCACAACCACTCCACCCTTCATCACAAACTTGATGCGCTCCATTTCGGTGATGTCCGTGAGCGGGTTGCCCGATACGGCGATGAGGTCTGCAAACTTTCCTTTTTCCAGCGTACCCACGCGATCCGCCCAGCCATAGTTGAGAACACTGGCGGCCACGGTGAACGCTGTCTGCAAAGCCTGCGCCGGGCTCATTCCCCATTTCACAAAATAGGCAAACTGGTTGGCCTGCTTGCCGTTTGACATTAATACGTTCTCCTCCAGTGGTACGGAGACGCCGCTTCCAAAGGGGAGGGGTATGCCGGCGGCCATAGCCTTCTTGAAGGCAGCTTCGGTCAGGATCAATCGGCTCATCTTTCCGCCCGTGATCTTCAAATCCCCTTTTTCCAGGTTGCGTATGTCATCAATCGTGAATTGTAGAGGGAGTTTCTTCTGGAGCAGCATTTTTACCGACTCATCATCGAGTTCCGGAACATGCATGGTGAGGTCCACCCCAGCAGCGATGCAGCTGTGCATGCCCTCTCCGCCGTAGACGTGGCATCCGACTTTCAAGCCGCTTCGGTGGGCCTCATTCACGATCGCCTGGATCTCCTCCAGCGTTAACGAGGGAATGTTGACCATGGTGCCGTCCGGTCTGAAGACTCGATACCCGTTTCGGCCGCCAACAAAGTCCTGCGTGCCGTAGATCTTGATCCAGTCGACGCCGTATTGCCTCAGTTTGCGTACCGCGCCAATAGCCTCCCAAGGTGAATTCACACCCAGGTCGGAAGGCATGCCTCCCCCGATAATCGTCGGAGGTGCTTGGACGGGATTGGCGGCCCTGGGGTCGATGGGCGGCCCAGACACTTGCAGCCGCGGGCCCTGTACAATTCCATTGTCGATTGCATCGCGGATGTCGATGGTGTCGTAATTTCCGCGCGCTCCGAAGTCCACCAGGGTTGTAAAACCCGCGTTCATGGCTGTCTGCGCGGATTGCAGACCCTCCAGAGTCTGGTATGGCTGGGAGAGTTCGCTCGGGCGTGTGAGGTGAACATGCGCGTCAATCATCCCCGGGAGCACGGTCGCACTGCTGAGGTCAACTACTCTGGCCCCGGGCGGAATTGTGATTCGGGCGGCGGGGCCGACATCGGTAATCCGGTCGCCTTTGATCAGAACAACCTGGTCCGTCAACATTTGACCCGCTTTGGCGTCGAACAAATGACCAGCTCGAACGGCGACTGCTTGATCTTGCGACCAGAGTGACGTCGAAGCCGCGAATATTCCGCAGAGCATCCACAACATACATTTCCATCGCATGCCAGTTTCCTCCATAACGCTTTAGATTTAATCCGGGATTTCCAATTTGGGTTTGCCTTCGGCCCAGACCATATACCACCCGTCCTGTCTAATCCAAGTCAGAACATGATGCAACAATCTTGAAAAAGTGCGAAAGCAACGAGCGAATGGATGTGGGAACGATTCGTATCCATACAGAAACTCAATCCTTCCGTGTTACCTGACCGCCCTTCATCACGAATATAACTCGCTGCAGCTCGGAGATGTCCGCAAGAGGGTCGCCCGATACCGCAATGAGATCCGCAAATTTGCCCGTCTCGATGGACCCGACGCGATCCTCCCACCCGAGAATATTGGCCGCAACGGTAGTTGCCGATCGCAAGGCTTGCAGCGGTGTCATTCCCCATTTCAC
Organism: Terriglobia bacterium; assembly: GCA_963779275.1. Classification (GTDB taxonomy): domain Bacteria; phylum Acidobacteriota; class Terriglobia; order Acidiferrales; family UBA7541; genus Palsa-360. The sequence continues at coordinate 251,888 of CAVZXL010000001.1, read as the reverse complement.
AAAATAAACGAGTTGATTGGCCTGGGTGCCGTGAGGGAAAGGGCCCGCGCCGCTCCCAAATCCGATCCTGACGCCTGCGGCAAGCGCCTTCTTGAAACTTTTTTCTTGCTGGCGCCAACGGCTGTTGACCCCGCCGCTGAACTCCAAATCCGATTTATCTCCAACTTGTAAATCAAAGAAAGTCGGAACCAGAGGGATGTTTTTATCGAGGAGCATTTTCATGGACACATCGTCAAGGTCGATGGCGTGCTGTTGAGCATCCACCCCCGCTTCCAGGCAGTTGCGCAGGCCTTCTCCTCCATACGCATGGCAGGCCACCTTTAGACCCTTGCGGTGCGCCTCATCCACAATCGCTTTGACTTCCTCCAGGGTAAAGGTCGGTATATTTACCATACTGCCATCCAACTTAAAGTAGTACTGCCATGTGCTGTATACCTTGATCCAATCGACGCCGTACATGAATTGTGTGCGAACGGCTCTTCGTCCCTCCTCTGCTGAATCAGCAACCAGCATGTCATCGGGCAGTATCATGTTGGGCGGATAAGGTGAGGCGTCCGGACGTTGAATGTTCTGCACGCCGTGGCCTCCGGCATCAAACCCGTAACCCGCGGTAGCTTGTATTCCCGGGCCTGCCACCTGCATGCGGGGACCCGGAATGAGTCCCCGATTGATGGCGTCGCGCAAATCCGAAGTCCCATAAGCGCCGCCATGCGCGGCAAGATCGCAAATGGTAGTGAATCCAGCATTCAAATCCTTCTGGGCATTGACCATCGCCACAAATTCCCGGTATTGCAGCGATTCCGGCAAGAGAGCCCCTGGTATGTTCCTGGTGTAATCGCTCGGGTCGGAAAAAACGTGAACGTGCGTATCGATCAGGCCCGGAAGCACCGTGGCCTTGCTCAAATCGATGATTTTGGCCTGGGGCGGAATTTGCGCGCGGCCCTCTGGTCCGACTTCAACGATCCGGTCTCCTTTTATAATGACAACTTGATTGGTGAGGAGCCGATCCGATTTCGGATCAAACAACCGCCCGGCACGAATTGCTATTACTTGGGTAGTCTGTTCCTGTGAGCACACCGCGGTGGCCGTCGCCAAAATCGCGAGGCCCAGTTTAAGGAAAAGGCTTCTTTGCACGGATCCTCCTTGGGGCCGGAAAAGTAGAGCCGGCACAACCGCGTCAGTTCTCCTTGGCCAGCGATAACATGGAAAAGAACTTTGAACGTGGTGCGACGCTCCCGATTGCACTTAGGCGGAATTTCCGGTTCGGACCTCTCGTCCGCGCATAGTACGCCTCCTCCCGGCGCGCGCACAACGAATTTACGGCAGGGAGCAGTCTCAACGAGATCGGAGGGATTTCAGTGGACAAATTCGCTCAGGTAACTCGCGGGCCAGAATCATGCAGCGTCCCCCTATCACTCGCGTTTAACGTTTAAAATGCGATATGACATACTCGTTTTCGATCGGGAAACGAAATCCATCCGTGACGGGAACATCCATCATGAGCCGCGCCGATTTCTTGCCGGCCATCGTGTCTGCGGCCGAAGCACTCGCGTCACGTTTGTGTCACGTTTGCTGACGCGCAACAATCTCCCGATTGCCCTGCCGCAAAGAATTCCCTATTCATTGAGGCAAGTCGAGTGTAGTATCCCGGATCAAAACGCGGAAAGGAGTGCATATGCCCATCCGCAGACGTGAATTTCTTGCAGGGCTCGCGGCCGCCGGCGTGACTTCACAGCTTCAGGGGGAGAACTCCGGCGGGCAGCAACGCCAAATTCGCAAATACGACAAGCCGGTTATCGACGCGCACGTTCATTGGTATCCTCCCGAGTTTGTCGACCTCATTGAAAAAGAAGGTGCAGCCAATGGCGTGAAGGAAATTGTCCGCAACAAGGACGGTGAGCTCGAGTGCGTCGTGCCGGGATATCATCCCTATGCTCCTCGCGCCACCTTTCGCCACGCCATGACGGACTCCGACGTGGTTATGAAAATGATGGACGACCGTAATGTGGACTTGTCGGTCCTTGCTCAGACAAACCCGCATGTCTTGTGGGCGCCCCCCGCATTCGGCTTGAAGCTCGCTCGCGCGATTAACGATTCCACTTCCGCGTTCAGCGTGAAATATCCGAAACGAATCCTCGGCGCCATTACTTTGCCCCTGCAGGAACCCGCCCTTGCGCTACAGGAGCTTGATCGCGCGGCCAAATTACCAGGTATGAAAGCGGTGAATTTTACCGAAAATATCCTGGGCAAGAACCTCAGCGATAAAAATGTCTGGCCACTCTATGAACGCATCCAGTCGCTGGGCCTGCCCATGTTCCTGCACAACGTCGACCCGATTTCCGAGCGCCTTGTCGAGAAGGACTATTCGATGATCAACGTGCTCGGAAATCCGTTTGAAGCGACCATCGCCTGCGCCTCACTTGTGCTGGGCGGCGTTATGGACGAGTTTCCCAGGTTGGAAGTGTTCATGCCTCATGCGGGAGGTGTTTTCGTATTCCTCACGCCCCGCATGGACTGGTCCATGGGTACCGCCGAATATTCCCCGCGAGGCCGCACGAACACGTTCAAGAACCTGAAGCTCTCCCGAGCCAGTGACTATCGCCGGCGGTTTCACTACGACCTCATTTTGCACGATCCGAAGATTACGCGGATGATGATCGATATCGTGGGCGCTGACCGCATTGTGTGCGGCACGGATTTTCCACAAGGCATGGCCGTCATGAAGCCAGTGGAATATGTGGAAGCCATCCCGAATGTCACGCAACGCGAACGCGAATTGATCCTCTGCGAAAATCCGGCGCGCTTGCTCAAGCTGTAGTGCCGCGGGCGGAGTCTCTTGAAGATACGCGACCTCGTATCTACCTGCTGCTGACTGTATCGCGGAGTCTTGCCTTCTCAACAAGCGCCTTGACATTCCAAGGCACTTGACGGATAAGGGCTGCGCATTGGGCCCCGGACTGTTAACGCCCGCACTAATGGGAGGTGTGGCATGAAACGGGTCAGTGAATTCGTTGTGGCGGTCCAAGCCGTGGCGCTCATTGCCGCCATGTTCATAGCGCCCGCCATGCGAGCGCAGATGAAAGCGCCGACGGGTTATGCGGATCGACTCTACGTTCTCGACGGAGGTGTCGGCCATGCCGGGAACGCCCAGGCTTGGTTTAATATGCTGGTTCCTCCCGGCACCCCGGTCGATATCTCGGCCTACGCCCACCTGATCAAACACGGCGACACCTGGATGATGTTCGATACCAGCACGAACGACATCATCGCGACCATGCCGAACGGTTTCCTGCAGGGGGGAGTCAATGCCATCCGCTGGACCAAGACACCGGCCCAGACCATGACCGCCCAGTTGAAGATGGTGGGAATTACGCCGAACGACATCAAGCTAATCGGCATTTCGCATAATCATCCCGACCACACCGGCAACATCACCTTGTTCAAAAATTCCATCGTACTGATTCAGAGGCTCGAATACGAACAGGCCATGGCAAAGGGCGGGAGTCCCGCAGGTCCTCCCAATATGCCAGGAGAAGTTTTCGAGCGTAATCACCCCGTGAGTCTGCTCGACGGCGATTACGATGTATTCGGAGACGGCAGCGTCATCCTCTTTTTTACCGCTGGCCACACTTTGGGTCATCAGGTGTGCCTTGTTCGTTTAAAAAACACGGGCTATGTGCTGTTGAGCGGGGACGCCGTTCACTTCCGCTCGAACTTGGATACCCGCCGCATTCCGCGCATCGAGGGGGCTACCGACGAGAATCAGTGGCTGTGGTCGGTGCCGCTCGCCTTTGAGCGCGTTGCCGCCCTGATTTCTTATTACAAGGCGCAGCTGTGGGTTCACCACGACATAGAAGATTATAAAGACAGGAAATTCGCGCCCCAATACTACGAGTAACGAATGCTGGCACGGCAGGGACCTGGATAAGAATGCCGCAGCCGCAGGCCCATATCTTTGGCTGAAGCCCGCGATCTATCTTTTGAAGTTTGCGCAGGGAGGACCAATGGAAAATAATCCATGGAAGCGGTATTTCGAGTCCCGGGAGATGAGCCGGCGCCAGCTCATGCGCAGTGTGGGTATTACTGCCGGGGCTGCTTTCGCGGCGAGCGCCGTACCCAAAGCCGCCACAGTCTTTGTCGGAAGCGCTGCCCAAAGTGCGATGGGAGCCGGCAAGTCATTCCCCGTAGATACCGTTAACCACTTGTCGCTCGCTGCGTCCGATTATGCCAAGAGCCGCGACTGGTACGTAGATCTGTTTGGGATGCGGGTTGCCTGGGACGATGGCAAAAAGTGCGGGCTCGAGTTTGGCAGTCTGACGGAGCCGAATGGTTTATACATCACCCAAGTGGCGAAACCCGGCGATAAACCAAATGTGGGCCACTTTGCCTTCGGGGTTCCCAACGTTATGGAAACCAAAGGGGCGATGAAAGCCGAAATGGAACGGCGCGGACTGACGAACATCCGCCCCGACGGCGAAGTTGGCTGGAGCGCCAATGATCCGGCCGGCTACATGCTCAATACTTGGGTTCCAATTAAAGACAAAGCGATGTTTCCCGGAGCGGCGAATCCATGCGCGGAGGCTCAATCCGCATCCTGCAAAAAGGAGTATGAGGCAGGCCTGCAAAATCTTGCTTCAATTCTCAAGGCGAGCGGGAAGGGTTTCAAGGCGACGTCCTATAGTCACATCGTCTTGAACGTCCCTGAAGCGGACCTCGAGAAGGAAAAAGAATTTTATACAGGTATGTACGGAATGAAATTGATCTACGAGAAGAAAGATCCGCAAAGTCCGGAGATCTTCCTGCGGTTCGGCCGCAACACGCTCTATCTCCGAAAGACGGAGAGGCCTGACGATAAGCCGTATTGCAATCATTACGCATTTGTGGTCGAGAATTACAACCAGGCCAAGGTGGAGGCCGAACTGAAACGTCGCGGCCTCAGCCCCAAGCCAGACTCCAAGCTGGCGTGGACCATTGCCGACCCGGACGGGATGCGGATCGAAGTAGCGGGATGGGGGTTGCCCGAGCATATTGCGAATGATTGCAAGGGCGGCGCCGCAACTTGTCCGGGGGGAGACCGAGGATAGTCGGCAATTAAAATTCGGAGAAGCATGGATCTGCTGGTTGCCTGAGGCTCGGCAGCGGATCGGTTTTTGGTTGGCATTCCTTCATGCGCGACTGTACGTCCGATTGCCGGAACACCCGGCCATTTTTCCATCCATGATGTTTTTGCGAGCCTCCCAGCGAAGGGCATGACGTGTTTGCAAATGGCTCTGAGAAATGGATTACGCGTCGGCAGTTCCGGCTCGTAACACAATGAAGCGAGAAGTCGATACTAATCAATTTATGGGCGGCCTATTCGAGTCGTAATTTCGATGTCTCGATCGTATGGTAGTCTAACTGCGCATACTTATTTTCAATTGGTTCGAGGGGCGACTTTCAAGGACAATGCCTGGATTTTTGAGCAAACTGTTGAGGGTGTTGCGCGAGAGACGCGGCAACGATATGTCTTTCATTTGCCGTCACCTGCTCTCGGAGCGCGGCGAAGCTTCGCAGACCGCGCTTGCACAAGAAATCATCAATGCTTACGGTGCGATGAACGACGAGCAGAAGGTGAAGTTTCTGCAGATGTTGTCCCTGGATTTTGCGCCTGACCAGTCTGCCATCCTCGCGGCTGCGGCGGAGTATCGGCGCGCGCCCGGATCGCCGACTCTGGCTGCTTTGACCGCGGCCGTCGAATCTCCTCGCCAGGAACTATTCCGTCGAATCAATACAGCTCCGAACGGCACAAAAACCCTGGTTGCACTGCGAGGGTATTTGTCCGAATTGTCATCGAAGGGTACGCATTTCCCCGAGATGGACGCCGACCTCAAACATCTGTTCAGGTCCTGGTTCAATCGGGGCTTCCTGCACCTGGAGCGGATCAGCTGGCACACCGCGGCTCTGATCCTGGAAAGACTCATCAGCTACGAGTCGGTCCATGAGATCAACGGCTGGCCGGACCTTCAACGGCGTCTTGCCGCGGACCGGCGATGCTTCGCATTTTTTCATCCAGCCCTTGTTGAAGAACCGATCATTTTTGTGGAAGTGGCCTTATCGAAGGGGCTGACCGGGGACCTCGACCCTTTGCTGGACATCCACGCCCCGGTACTCGCGCCGGATAAAATCGATACAGCCATATTCTATTCGATTAACAACTGTTTGAACGGCTTGCGAGGCATTCCTTTCGGCAATTTCCTGATCAAACAGGTGGTTGCCGAACTTGCCGCCGAGTTCCCTCACATCCAGATTTACAGCACGCTTTCGCCGCTCCCGCTGATGTCGAGAGCGCTCCGGGATCAAAAGAATGAAGAAGGATTTACCCGCGACCGTCTGTCCCATCTGCTCAGCGAGTACGGCCAGAATCTGACTGTTGCGGCCGGGATCCGTCACCCCGTAGACGCCCTATTCTCCCTCCTGGAGCAACCTCTGGAGCATCGTGCCGTTCTAGCCAAACCCCTGGAGCACCTGGCTCTCGCCTATCTCACACAAGTGCGCCAGAACGGAAAACTCTACGATCCAGTCGCCACGTTTCACCTTTCGAACGGCGCGCGAGTGGAGCGGATCAATGCTTTTGGAAACCTGAGACCATACGGATTGAAGGCATCCTATGGTTTGACGGTCAATTACCGTTACGTGCCGGCCGAACTCGAGGAGAATCACGAGCGCTTTGTCAGGGGAGAAATTCAAGTCTCCAGCACGTTGGTCGCGGAGCATAAAAAAGTGGCGGAAGCATGGCAGGTCAGGCGGAAAACCGGCAACGCCGCGGGAGCGACGGAACTATCTTCTTTAAAGAAATAGCCGTCGAAAGACTCGCATGGCATCCGTGCGATCTTTCCGCAATTGTGTGGTGCTGGTCGTGATCGGCCCTGGTTTCTTGTACCAACCCCAGGGCGATCAGGATAAGCAAGTGGTTCACCCCAGCGTTAGCAAACTCAGCTGTGCCAAAACTCTATCTATATCTCAGCACCGGGCATAGCTTTGAGCGAGAAGCAGATTCCCCAAGTTACTGTAAACACTGAAAAGCAGTTTGAAAGAATGGAGGCTATGGAACAGGCGGTTGTCCTTTGAAGGCAGATGCTCTATCCAGCTGAGCTACGGGCGCGCAGTGCGAGTGAGTCCGATTCTAAAGCATTTGCCGCCGTTCCAAAAATCAAATCCTATTCGATGGGCAAGCGGTATTATGAAGGTCCCATCGGGAGCCCGGGGATTCGCGCCGCCGATGCCTGTTGCAAAATCAAGAATGGAGCAGACAGTCCGATCATGAGCGAAACCGCAAAGCCAGTGCCGGGTCCGGCAAGCGTCCAGGTTGCGGCAATCGTTGAGTTCATCGCGCGGGCCTTCGTGTCCGTTGGCGTTCCCCCGGAGGATGCCGCGCAGGTGGCCGCCTTGATGGCCGAATCCGACGCGCGCGGAGGGGACGCGCACGGAGTGTTCCGGCTGCCTCAGTACGTGAAGCAGATTCAGGAAGGCGCGGTCAACGCGCGCCCCAACATTCGAGTCGTCAGCGAGAGGCCGGGCACGGCGCTGCTCGACGGCGATAACGCCCTCGGCCATCTGGTCATGAAACGCGCCGGGGAATTGGCGGTGGAGAAGGCCCGACGGTGCGGTGTCGCCTGGATAGGAACACGTCGCGGAAATCATGCGGGCCCCGCTCAGCTTTACCCGCGCATGGCCGCAGTGCAAGACATGATCGGAATTTATTTTTGCGTGGGGAACGCCAATCTTGTTCCGCCCTGGGGCGGGACCGAGGCGTTGCTCAGCACCAATCCCATCGCCATCGCCGTTCCAGGACTGCGGCATCCGTCCATCGTGTTGGATATGGCCACGACGAATACCGCGTTTGGAAAAATCCGGCTCAAAGCGCAACGCAATGAGCCGATGCCGGAAGGCTGGATGATCGACCGTGAGGGGAAACCGTTGACTGATCCCAAGCGCGCCAGCGAAGGTTTTCTTTTGCCGATTGGCGGCGCGAAAGGATATGGCCTGGCGCTGATGTTCGGATTGCTGGCCGGAACTTTGAATGGAGCGGCGTTCGGCCGCGATGTCGTTGACTACACCGTGGACTCGAAAACTCCGAGCAATACGGGGCAGGCCATGATGGCCGTGGATATCGCCGCGTTCGCGGATGTCGAAGCGTTCAAGCAGGATGTCGACGAGGTGTGGGACGTAATGAAGTCGTCGCCGACTCTGCCAGGCGCCGACGAAATCCGCCTGCCGGGAGAGCGCTCGGAAAATCTGTATCGCGAACGGATGGCCGGTGGCGTTCCGCTTGGCGCGCCGCTGCGCAAGGCCCTGGATGATCTCGCCGACAAGCTGGGCATCGCGCGATTGCAATAGACTGCCCACGTGCCTGATACGTCCACGGCCGCCATGTCCGCGGGACCGGCGGAGACGATCTGAATCTAATATCTATTCCGGAAGTAAGCCCGCAATTGTGCTCGATGAACGGACCATGAATTTTCGGGAGATCGCTGAATATGCCAAACGCTGACGTTGCCGGTGTGCGCCCCGTTGATATCCACGCGCATTTTTTTCCGCAAGAGTATTTGGACGTGCTCGCGGAAGACGGCTCGCGCTTCGGCGTGGAATACCGCGCGGCCGAGGAAGGTTTTTATATCAAGACGGATGCGCGCTTCCAGGGGCCGCTGCCGTACCGCGCCGTGGATTTGAAGAAGCGCGTCGCGGACATGGACGCGAACGGCACCGCAGTGCAGGCGATGTCGCTCACCGGACCGATGGCGCACTGGGGCGATGAGGATACCTCGCACAAGCTGGCGCGCGCCTGGAACGATGCGGCCAGCGCCGCGCACGTGGAATATCCCACGCGGCTTTTCGGCTTGTTGACCCTGCCGATGCTCTTTCCGGACCGCGCCGTGGACGAATTGAATCGCGCGAGCAAATTGCCCGGACTGCGCGGCGTCTACATGGGCACAAACATCAATCACCGCGATCTGGACGACCCGCTCTTCGAGCCGATTTTCGCACGCATCGAGGCGCTGGATCTTCCCGTTTTTCTTCACCCGCTCACGGTGGCCGGAGGCCCGCGCACCGCGCCCTTCAGCCTCGCGAACCTCATCGGCTTTCCTTTCGATACCGGCATTGCCGCCTGCCACCTGATATTCGGTGGCGTGCTCGACCGCCATCCGAAGCTGCAGTTTACCCTGCCGCACGGCGGCGGCGTGCTGCTCATGCTCATGGGTCGCATCGACCATGGCGCGACCGTGCGGCCGGAAATCGAAAAACTGAGGTTGCCCCAGCCGCCCAGCAAATATCTTCGGCGGTTTACTTACGACACCGTGGTCCACTCCAAATCCGTGATGGAATTCGTGATCGGAGAAGTGGGCGCCGACCGCATCATGATCGGCAGCGACTACTGCCTCGACATGGGGTACGAAAAGCCGCTGCATTTCCTCGATCAGGTGAATATGACCAGCGCGCAGCAAAAAATGATATTGGGGGAGAACGCCGCTCGACTGCTGAAACTCTGAGAAAAGATGAACAGCTTCCGGGGCGTCCCGCAACGGCAACGCCGCCATAGAGTCTGCCTATAGTTTTCGAACAGCCGTTTTTTCGCGCCGACGCTTACCGTTGGGAAGCTTTCCCGGTAGAAACTTTCGTGTTGAATTGCGCGGATTTGCCTCGTGGGATGGTCAGCGCAGTCCACTTCGATCCGGCCAGATGCTTGGCGAGAAACACAATTTGCCCCACATGGTAGGACGTGTGCGTGATACTGCGGTTGATGGCCTGCATGACCGAGTGGGCCTCGCCGCGAATCGTAATGGTGCGCGTGAGGTCCGCATCGGTGAGCCCCGCGAGCGAGCCGAACAAAATCTTCCAGCTCGATTCCCAGAGTTCCATCAATTCGGCGCGCGTTTTGGGAGGCGCTTCAAATTCGGAATCGCGGTCGCGGTCCGGCTTCTCGCCGTCGCTGGTCAGGAAATCGGTCCAGCGCGAACGCAAGTTGCCCGCCACATGCTTCACGATGATGGCGACGGAATTGGATTCCGCATCGAGCGCGGCAAACAGCGCGTCGTCCCCAGCCTGCTCCATGGCGCGGTCGCCGAGCCGCTTGTACACGCGGAACACGTCGGTTGCGTCTTTCACATAAGAAGTGGTGAATTCGAGGGCCATGCCCGAATTCTGCGACTGTCGTTCCACGAAATCAAGCGGGGAAAATGTTAGTTTCCCGTTTCCGGTGTTTCTCGCCGGATCTATTCGGGCCTGATCAATTTATCCAGTGTTATATCTACGCGGCGCACCGCTATCCGGTCCTTCGGGAAGAATTTTCACATGCTATTCTGCGGGAATGGAAACGGTCAGCGCGGAAAGCGGCACCGCACTCGAATGCCGGCAGGACCTGGTAAAAGAAACCCTTTTCTCCCATTCCGGCAGGACCATTCCGACGAAACTTCTGGTCGGACTCCTCGTCCTATTCAGCGCGTTGCCGTTTCTGCCAGCTCTGCGATATGGGTTCGTCTATGACGACTTAACGCTGGCGCTTGGCCCTGTCTCGGCCCTCGCACGGCAGACTCCGGTCGAATATTTCTCCACTTCCGTTTGGGACTTGCGGCATTCCGCGATCGATAATAACTCCAGGTATTACCGGCCCATGTTCTTTACGTGGTTGGGTAGCATCGCCTTATTCTTTGGGGACGATGCGGCGGGTTGGCACCTGACTACGCAACTCATCCATCTAGCGGTAACCGTTCTGCTATTTTTCTTCCTTCGCCGCCAGTTGGGGAATGTCTGGGCGGCATTCGCGGGAGCCCTGCTTTTCGGTATGCACCCGGCGCACGTCGAGTCGGTCGCGTGGATTTCAGGGGTAGCCGACCCGCTGGCGACGTTGGGCGTTCTCGGCAGCTTTCTGCTCTGGCAGAGGAACCGTGAAACACCGCGCGCCGGCCTGCTTTTGGGATCGCTTGCTTGCTATGCCGCGGCGCAGTTCACAAAAGAAGTCGCGATTGTGCTGCCCGTGTTGATCTTCCTGCAGGTGCTGACAGGCGCCGGTGAAACGGGCGGGACCATGACGGTCGGAAAAGACCGCTTCCGCTCGGCCCTTTGGCAAACGCTTCCGTTTGTGGGGATTTCGATTTTTTATCTTGGAGTGCGCAGCTTGGCGATTCCCCGCGTGCGCATGGGATCGTTGCCATGGGTTCCGGCCAGGGAAGCGCTGCTCACGTTTCCCTCGGTTCTCGTCTTCTACCTTCGTCATCTTGTTTGGCCCGTGGGATTGGGGCTTTTCTACAATATTCGGCTGATTTTCAGCGTCAAGGATATCGGCCTCTGGGTTCCGCTGATCAGCCTGGGGGTCGCGGCCGCGTGCGCACTGGCGTGGCTGAAAACTCATCCTGACAGGACCCTGCTCATGGCCCTGTTTTGGCTGGCGCTGCCGCTGCTGCCCGCGTTGGACCTCGCGCTTTTCTTTAAGGATGATTCCGTCCACGATCGCTACCTCTATTTACCGAGCGTTGGTTTCGCGTTTCTTTGCGGCATCGCGGTGAAGAGATTGCTGGGGGAAAATCCAGGAGCGTTGCGGCGCTATTGCTTCCTCGCGTGTGCCGGAGCGATTGGAATCGCATGTGCCGGTCTAACCGTGGTGCAATCCGCGCCATGGCAGAACAATCTCACGCTCTACACGCGGGCTGCGCAGATTTCCGCGAATCCCAACGCGCGCTTGTTTCTTGCCAGTGAGTACATCAACGGCGGCCGCCTGCCGGAAGCCAGGCGTGCTCTGGAAGAATTGGCGCAAGAGCAGCCGGAATCCTGGAGCCCGCAGTATTACCTCGGCTTTGTGGACTATCAGTTGAGGGACCTTGCGTCCGCGGAGGCGCACCTGCGCAGAGCCATCGAACTCGATCCTGCCGAACCGGATGAATATTTTTACTACGGTCTTTCTTTGTTTGAGGAAAACCGCCTGGCCGAGGCCGCGATTCAAATCCACAATGCGATCGCGACAGACCCGGATAAAGAGGGCTATCACTATGTGGCGGGCCTGATTTTGTTTCAACAGGGAAAGCCCGATGCCGCAAAGGCGGAATTTCAGGAAGAACTGAAGCACGATGCCCCGAATTCAGCGACGCGCGCGCAGATCGAAAAACTCGAGGGGATCCGTCCCGTCGAAGACGGTTCATCTCTCGCATCGCCCCCTCCGGGGAAATGACGCTGTATTGGAATTGCCGTTCCGCAGGTTTGGCATGCCTTGAAATGCCGGGCTCCCCCGGCTAGAGTGGTCATGCGGCTGGCAACGCCACGCATCCAGCACAGTGAAAAATGCCCGCCTCTCCTATGGAATTATCTTCTGAATGGTTTTGGCCGCGCTTGGCCTGCCCCATCCACCGGACAAAACTCAATTATTTTCGCGAGACCCTGAGATGCGATGGAGGGCACGTGTTTCCCGTGGTCGATGGGATCCCCGTCCTTATGGTCCCGGACGGCGAACCGATGTATCCCCCGTTCGCGGAGGTGCCCGCTGACCCAGCGTCGCAAGCCTCTGACCAGGTTGCGATCGACCCCTTCGTGCAGCAAAACCTGGTGAGGACCAACGGCAAACTGTACCGTTCGCTGCGCGGCAAGCTGAAGCGCTATCCCATTCCGGAGTTGCCGCTTCCCGCGGGGGAGGGCCGCACGCTTCTGGATGTGGGCTCGAACTGGGGGCGGTGGACCATTGCCGCGGCGCGCAAAGGGTACCGGGCAGTCGGCCTGGATGTGTCTCTCGCGGCAGTGCGTGCGGCGCGGCGCGTGGCCCGGCAACTGGGTGTTGAGCCCGCCTTTCTCGTCGCCGATTCGCGCCGGCTGCCATTCCTCGACAATACGTTTGATAATTGCTTTTCCTACTCGGTGTTGCAACAGTTTGAAAAACAAATGGCCCGTCAAGCGGTGGAAGAAATCGCCAGGGTGACTGTCCCCGGCGGTCGCATCCTGATCCAGATGGCCAACCGCTACGGCCTGCTGCAAATGGTGAATCGAGCCTTGCGGCCGCTGCGGCGCAATCTCAGCCAATTTCATGTTCGCTACTGGACGCCGCGGGAATTGCGCAAGATGTTCAGGGAAGCGGTGGGTCCGTCGCAAGTGTATCCCGAGGGATATTTTTCACTCGATGCCCAGGGCGCGGATTTGGACATGTTGCCGTGGCCCGAAGCCGCCGTCGTGCGTCTCTCCGAAAAATTATGCCGCGCGTCCCGGCATTTTCCTCCTCTCGCGGCGATGGCGGATAGCGTGTACGTGGATGGTCTGAAACGCGACGCCTCGCCTGTGGATTGACTTTGTATGCAGCTGCTGTCCACCGCGGCGGAGGTGTGCTGCATCGGCCAGCCTTGCGATGGATGCCGCTGCCGTCGTTTTGGCGTAGAATACCCCCATGGCCAAGAAATCCGCGCCGCCCATCGAAGTGACGTGTCCTTGCTGCGAAGCAAAGCTCACGGTGGATACCGAACTCGCCGTGGTTCTTTCGCACGTGTCGCCGCCCAGGGCCGCGCCGGACGTGGATATCAGCGACGCGGCGCGCATTCTGGCCGAGCAGGCCCGCAAGCGCGAGGATAAATTCCGCGATTCCTGGGAAGCCGAGAGCAAGAAGGAAGACGTCCTGAACCGCAAATTCGAGGAAGCCCTAAAGAAGGCAAAGGACCAGCCTGCCGAGAAGCCGCTTCGCGATTTCGACCTTTAGAACTTCGATCCACGGGTCATCGGGCGGCTGTTCTGTCATACTTAGCGCGTGTTTCAGAGCCCCCCATCCGCCGCCATTGTCCCGCTGATTGGGTTCATGGTTTTGTCCGCAAGCTTCACGCCCGCCGCGGCCATGCCGCCTCAGGGAAATGCCCCGGCAAATCTCCAAAAACTTCCGCGGCCCCAAACTCTGGGGCACGGCGCGGCGCTGGAACGCGATACATCTTCCGGCGAGCTTCATTCGCCGGATAAGAATTCATCTTCGCCCGGCGCGGGCGCCATCCGGTCCAGCGTCACGCTGGTGCAGGTGGCGTGCACGGTTACGGCGCCGGACGGAACGCAGGTGCGCGGCCTGCGCGAGGATGATTTTCGGCTTTTCGAGGACGGCGCGGCGCAGGAAATCTCATCGTTCGACGCCTCCGCCACGCCGGCCAGCATCGCCCTGGTGATCGACGCGAGCCCCAGCATCTACCACGAACTTGCGGACATGCGCGGCGCGGCGCACGCGCTGGCCGAAAATCTTTCGCCCGCCGACCAGATCGCGGTCGTCTCCTTTTCCGACCAGGCGCATCTGCTGCTGCCGTTTTCCACCAACCGGAAACTGCTCGACCGGGCGATCGAGTCGCGATACCTCGCTCGCGTGGAAAATTCTTCGGAGTCGCAAATTTACCAGTCCGTTTTTTACACCGCGCGCGAATTATTTCTGAGGCGCAGCGGACGCAAGGCCATCGTCCTGCTCACCGACGGACAGGACAGCGGCCTGGGCCTTACGTGGGACCCGCGCAGCGCCGAGCCCGGCCCGGGGTCGGCGGGATCCCGCCTGGCGTTTGACGACGTAGCGCGCGAACTGGGCGCGGATGGCATCGCCCTGTTCATCGTGTCGACGGAAAATCGCCCGCGCGAGATGACGGCGCAATGGCTCGAAGCGCATCAGTCAACGATGCTGGTCACCTCGCAGGCGCGCGATGCGCACATGCCGAACTACACGCTCTATCTGGCGGAACTCGCGCGGCGCGTCGGCGGGCAGATCTATTTTTTGCGGGAGACCGGAAATTTGACCGAGATCTACCGCCGGATCGCGCTGGCCATCGGCGCCGAATACACGCTGGGGTACTATCCGTCGGCGGGAACCGCGCGCGCTGGCTGGCGCGCGCTGCGCGTGGAATTGGCGGCGGGCGCAAGCGCCCCGCCCGGCGCGAAACTGACGCATCGCGGTTCGTATTACGTTTCGGCGTTTCAGTAGGACAGGCTTCAGCCTGTCTCCATGTTGGATGGTAGAAGATCTAAACTGGACAGGCTGAAGCCTGTCCTACTGAAATCGAGGGAGCAATCATGGCCGCAAGAGTAGAGATCGAAAAATTCGACGCATCGCATTTCCGGGTTCGCGTGATTGACGAGAAGAGCGAAACCTTCCATCAGATTACGCTGAGCGCAAAGGATTGCGCGAGGCTTGCGGGCGGCGCCGCCGAGCCGGAAGAGCTGATTAGTGAATCCTTCCGATTTCTGCTGGAACGCGAACCGAAAGAGTCCATCCTCGCGCGTTTCGATTTGTCCATGATCGGCCGTTATTTTCCGGAATACGAGCAGGAAATCAAGCGCAGGCTCACAAAATAGCCGCGAGGGACGAACGTTCAGGGTTTGACCGACACGTCGTAGAACGCCACGGTGCCGTTGTCGCCGCGAATGGGATCAATGCGCAGGATTTCAAAGCGGCCCTGGTGCAGGTCTTCCACATTTTTCTGCACGGTTTCGTGTAGATCGTGCTCGAGTTCCGGCGTGCGGATCGGCGACGCCAGAGCGCGCGCGTCGACGCGATACGTCGAAATTCTCCCCGGAGCCACGGCGCGCAACTCGATCAAGGCCTGCGAGGCCGGAGGCCCGACCATCGGCTGGTCGTTAAAGTGAACAAAGCGCGGCGAGAAAAGCACGAACAGAACAATCGCGGCGACGGCAATATCGTATTGCCAAGTCCCGCGCTCGTAGGACCAGAACACGACTCTCACCACGGCTCGCCAGAGCGTTCGCATGTCAGTGTGCAGCCGCCGCTTCGACAATCTGGCCGTCGCGCATATGCACCATGCGGTCGGAATATGCGGCGGCCTCGGGATTATGCGTGATCATGATGATTGTCTGCCCGAGTTCCTTGTTAAGCTGGCGCAGCATGGATAGCACAATTTCCGAATTTTGTGTGTCCAGGTTTCCGGTGGGCTCATCCGCCAGGATGATTTTCGGTTCGTTGATAATGGCCCGTGCGATGGCCACGCGCTGCTGCTCGCCGCCGGAAAGTTCGCTGGGCCGGTGTTTCAGGCGTTCGCCCAGGCCGAGCATCTTGGTTACCACTTCAAAACGGTGCGGATCGAAACTTTCGCCGTAAATATGCTGTGCGATGGCGATGTTGCCGCGCGCATCCAGCGTGGGCAGCAGGTTGAATCTCTGAAATACGAATCCGATCTTGTGGCGGCGCAACTTGGTGCGTTCCGCGTCGTTCATCGTAACCAGATCGTTGCCGTCCACCAGGACGTGCCCCTTGGTAGCCTGCGCCAGCCCCCCCAGCACGTACAGCAGGGTGGACTTACCGCACCCGGAAGGTCCCATCACGGTCACGAATTCCCCGGGCATCACTTTGAAGTTGATGCCGCGCAGAGCTGGAACTTCCAGCTTCCCCGCGTGGTACATCTTCCACAGATTTTCGGTAACGACTATCGGCT
Organism: Terriglobia bacterium; assembly: GCA_963779275.1. Lineage (GTDB taxonomy): Bacteria > Acidobacteriota > Terriglobia > Acidiferrales > UBA7541 > Palsa-360. Next base: position 235,479 of record CAVZXL010000001.1, on the reverse strand, counting down.
CCACTCTTGATTCCCTTGTGGAAAACGGCGTTTTGGCAGGCCGGGTTATTGTAGTCGCGATTGGCAATTCTGCCTAGACCCGCGTTCGCCTGGACAGGTTCTTAATCGTAGGAAAGGGCTTCGATCGCGTCCTTGCGGCTGGCGAGCCACGCCGGGTAGCTGGCCCCGAGCAATCCCCCAGCCAGCGCGATCGCGGCAGAGCGCACAATCCAATCCGTCGTGATCAGAATCGACAGCGTGGGAAACGAATCCAGAAACACGGCGCGCGCCACGTAGCTCATCCCTATCCCCACAAAAATGCCGATCAGGCAGATGAGAGCGGACTCGCCGAGCAGCGCCCGGATGATGTAGCCCTTGGATGCGCCGATCGATTTCAGCACGCCGATGTCGCGCGTGCGCTCGATCACGGTCGTATACATCGAAAGCAGGATCACCAGAAACCCGATGGAAACCGCCAGCGCTATCATGCTGTCGATAAAGGCGTCGAGCCCCGGCAAATTCGCGGAACTCATCATGGAGAGAAAATCCTTGAGCGGGCGGATTTCGTAGCCGGGAAACACGGGCTTCAGCGCATCCATCACGGCTTGGGTGTGTTCCGGGCGCGTGCACTTGATGAAAAACACCGACGCTTTGTCCCTGGAGCCGGAAAGGTCCTGAAGCGTGGCCAGGGGGACGAACATGCGCGATCCCTTGCCGTGCTCTACGATTCCGGCGACGTGGAAATCGTGCTCGAGCAGAGTGAACTTGTCTCCGGCCTTCACTTGTTTGGCCTTGGCCGCCCAGTCGTCCAGCAGGATGTCGTCGGGGCCCTGAAAGTCGTGACCCTCAAGGAAAACAAATCCTCCGGAGACATCGCGGAAACTTTGCGCGTCGATTCCGTACACGATATCCACGCTGCCGGACGAGCTAAACTGCAAGCAGGACCGGGGCCACCGCCTGCACATATTTCATTTCGCGCAGCTTGTCGGCGATCTTGATGGGCATGGGAGCACCGCTGAATGCCAGAAACATCGACGACGAAGGCGGCTGCAGCATGATGTCCGCGCCGATGCCCTCGATGCGCTTGGCCGTTTCCTGCAGCAGTCCGCTGGTGAGCCCCACGATCAAAATCACCAGCGCGACCTCCACGCCCACGGCGAGGACGCTGACGATTGTGCGGACCGGGCGGTGCAGCACATTGTTGACGATCAATTGACGGATCATGGCTTGGCTTCCGGTGTATCTTCGCCCACGCGTGTCAGTTGGGTTCCTGCCGGCTGCGCCAGCTCGAAGCGATCGGGCGAAATCGTTTCGTTGAGCGTGAGCTTCAGGATGCGGATCTCAAGTTTGTAATCGTCCTGGGGGCGCCAGATATGAATGTCGCGCGCATAATCGACGGGAGCGCCGGCCGGAGCCGCACCGGGCGCCGCCGGGACGGGCTGCCAGTCCGAATACTGGATGTCGGATTCCAGGCGCCCTCCTGCTCCGAATAGTTGGACGCGGGAGACCTTCAGGTCGGCTCGGTTGTACCAGATTTTTCGCGCAATTTCGAGCTTTCCGCCGTCCAGATCGCGCAGCTGCGTGAGGACATAATAACGGCCCGAATCGAAATCAAACTCTTCAAACAGCACCTTGGCGCCGGGCGCAAATTCGGGCCAGAACAGCGCCTCCACAATGTGCTGCGGGCGGAGATTTTCAATGGGCTTGCTTGACGGGCGGATGAGCGCCGTGGGCCCGACCAGAAATGAATTTTTCGACGGAATGTAAATCCGGAATTCCTGGCCGTCGCTGACCATGTCGAAAATATTTTTTGCCACCACCGGGGCCTGTCCGATCACGCGGATGCTCGCCGGGCGCTGGGCCAGAATAAATCCCTGAACGTCGTGGTAATCCTCGATGACGCCGCTGTAAGTAGTGCCCGTGCTAGGAATCAGGTCCACCGTGGCTTGCAGGCTTTGCGTGGCGCGGACGTGGTCGCTGTAGTCGGCTAGAAGCTTTTCTTCGGAGGATTCCAATTGTGGCAGAGGGCGATCCGCCGTGGTGACTATATGCTGCCGTTTTATGGTCACGCATCCCGACGACAGGATCGTCGCCAGCGCCAGCAAAAAACTGCCAATTCGCACCCTTTTTCTCAGTGTCTCGAACTCCTCGTCGGATAAACATTCAATTTAGCAACCGCTCCACGAGGTGTCAACGAATGGCCGTGAGTGGTAGTGGGTCAGTTTGAAATAAACCTGCCCTCTCTGTCCCGAAATGCGCGTGACGGAGAGGCCTCTACAAAACTGCAACCCACCCCCCCCCGAATGGTTTTGTAGAGGCCGCCCGATTTTGGGCGGGCAGCATTTTGTGCCGCCCTGAATTCAAACTGACCCACTTCCCCGAGAGTGGCCGGCATGCTGCAACGCTGAATTTTGACTGATTTGATTTCCTATGGCTTTGTGGGGCTGATCACAGGTTCCTGGCTGGCCAGCCAGGTGCCGATTCCCACGACCGCCCCGCCTGCGGAAAGCGAAACCAGGACCGGTACGAGGAGACCATTTCTTTGCCCGGCGGCTTGCGCGGGAGAGTCCGGGACGTCCGTCAGGCTCTTGGCCGTCTCGATTTCCCGTGGCGTTGCGGTTGCCGGTCCTTCCATCGCTCCAGCTTTCGAAATCAGAAGTTTCATGCCCGCGGAAACCGTGGTGGGCTGCCCGCCGGCCGAGGCGCTGAAGCGTACCGCGCCGTCGAAGACGATGAGTTCGGTGGAATCGGGCGTGACCAGGAGTGAGAAATCCGTGCCCACCAGCCCCGCGATTCCCGCGGGCGTATGGATTTCAAATTTTGCCCCCGGCCGCGTCAGCTTCATGATTTGTCCGCGCATCCGGCCCACGGCGAGGTCCAGAGAAGTTTGCTGGCCTTGCGCGTCGTGCTGCAGGACGCGCAGTGAAGTGCTTGATCCCAGATTCAACACCGAGCCGTCGTTGAGCGCGATCCTCGCGCGGCCCGTCGCGCCGCTGCGCAGGTCGTCGTTCCAATACACCGGATCGGAAAGCGAGGCCGTCAACTCTTGCGACGCCCGGTCGATCTGCACTTGCGGAAGCAAGCGCGAGACCTGGCCCGCCGGAGGGTTCGCAGGGCTCTGGCCTGCGGCACTTGCATTCGCCGCATCCAGCGTGGCCATTTCGCCCGCGTGCAGGTCATACGCTTCGGCGTTTCCCGGAGCCGTGACGTCCACGACGCCGGAGATCGCCGAAACTTGCGCGCGTTGCCCGGCCACTCGAATCTCCGCCGCACCCGGCGTCCCATGCGAAGTTCCGATGCTTACATGGAAGAAAGGACCCGAGACGCCGAACGAGTTTCCATCATTTTCGCGAATCTGCACGCGCCCGCTTCGCAGAAGCACGCTCCCGGATTCGACGATCAGTTCCGTCCCGGCGGCAGCCAGCACACGGCTCTTCCCAAACTGCAAAGCCACAATGGAATCTTCGCCAAGCCGAATGACGTCCCCGGGAAATAGCGTTGCGCCGGGATTCATCGGCACTCCGTTCAATTCCACGCTCGCTCCGGTGACGGCCGCAGCCGTGGCGCGCGGGACCTCGGCGGGAGTCGCGCAAAACGCAATTTGAATGGGAGCAAATCCCGCGGCGAAAATTCCGGCCAGCAGGAGATAGGGCGAAAAGCGCGGGCGGCGCCGCGACAATCCGGGAAGACCGTTCGTCACGCAGGGAGCAAAAGCGAAGTGCGGAAGAATCGCTTTCATGGGCAACCTCCTTCACCAAGGAAGTCAACTTCGCTACCGGACATTTGTTCTTGCGCCCTGTACGGACAGCGCGCCGGAAAAAAGCACGGGGTCAGCGTGGAGCCCGCCGAGAATCGATCTTCCGCGCGGGCCTCACGCGCCGGCCGGGGTTGCCCGAAACTGCACATGAGACGCGCACGCCAGCGCATCGTATAAGCCCCGGAGTATAATTTCAATATGAAAGGACTCGTCAGTCTGTTGATTGTCGCTGCAATCGGCATGGGCTTCTACATGTTTACGCTGAAGCAGGCCTCGCCGGGCCCGGGAATGGTGGCCACGCAAGCCATTGACCTGACCGGAGTGCAGATGGACCTGAACGCAATCGCACAGGCCGAGCGCATGTACTTCGCGCAGAACGGCAGCTATGCCGATCTTCCCACGCTGGTCTCGAACGGCACGATGAACATCGCGCGCACCAGCCGCGGAGGCTATTCCTATACGGTGGAAACCTCCGGCAACGGGTTCATCGCCACCGCGACCTACACTGCGCCACCGATCGAGGTGCCCAAGGGCGTCACCCCGCCGCGCTTTCCAACCATCACCGTCGATCAGACGATGCAAATCCATCAGAGCGATTAGGGTTTAGTAGCACAGGCACTCTTGCCTGTGTGGGTTTTGCAATCGTAAGTTAGATCGGCGTCGAAGGTGTGGCCTACAAACCCACACAGGCAAGAGTGCCTGTGCTACTAAAGCCCGCGCCTCTACGTCTTCTTCTTATCCGCGACCAGCATTCCGCCCGACGCAAAATTCGTATGCGGAATATCCATGAACACGATGTGAGTCGATTCGGGCTTCGCTCCCGCTTCTTCGGCCAAAATTTGAGTGATGCGCTCGACCACTTTGCGTTTCTGTTCGACCGTGCGCCCTTCCAGCCAGGAAATATGTACATCTGGCATTTCGGTATCCTCCAGATAAGTTGCTGTACGAGTCTAACGTGAAATCCTCGGGGGAAAAACATCGGGTGAGAAGACAACGGCAAAGGGAATGCTTGGCTCGGCAACGCTCGCTCCAAATCTCTCGAACCAGCATCGAAGATTTGCTATGCCCCAGCGAAATTTGGCCAAGTGGCCTGAGAGTGTAATTAATTGATTCAAAGATGGTTAGGGTCAGTTTATGGGGGGCCGGAGGCGTGTCCTTAAAGTAAGTAATGACTTCGCACCCCGCGCTGCAGATGCAGTTTCCCCCCTCATCCCCGTTCGCTAACCTTGGAAGACCCACAAAAGGAGCAAACCATGTCCTCGCGCCTCAACCAACGACCTGCTTGCATCTTCATCCGCTACATTGCGAAGCCTGCATTGCTCTGCGCCGCCCTGCTGATTGGAGTCACATTGGGGGCATTGAATGCGCGCGGGCAAGCCTCTCCGGCCACCGCCACGGGCGTATCCCGCACGGCCAAGGCAGTCACCTACCGTCGCGGCGGGGTTTCCAAAGTGCCCCTGCAGGGCACGAACCTGATGACCGGCGCAGTGGGCGAAGCCAAAGTCGAGAACAAAGGGAATCGCGTGGAGATCGAAGCGAATTTCCAGGGCATGGTGCCGGCCACGAAGTTCGGTTTCGAGTTTCTGACCTATGCCCTCTGGGCGGTTTCTCCGCAGGGACGCGCCGTGAACCTGGGCGAAGTGCAGGTTAAGAACGGCACCGCGCAGGTGCAGGCCATAACGGACATGCAAACCTTCGGGCTGGTGGTGACCGCCGAACCGTATTTCGCGGTTTCGCAACCGGGCGATGAAGTGGTCATGGAAAACGCGGACGTCGCGGGCGGCCAGGCCATTGGCGCCACCTACGAACTGGTTCCGCACGGCGTGTACTCCTCCTCAAACACAAAGATTGAAAATCTGATCTTCGGGATCGACCGCAAGACGCCCATCGAGCTGTTCCAGGCGCGCAACGCTGTGCGCATCGCCAAGAATGCCAATGCCGATAAATATGCGGGTTCGGCAATCGCCAAAGCCGATCAACAGTTACAACAGGCGGAGGATGCCTACACCCGCAAGAGCGACAAAAAGATTGTGATCTCCATGGCGCGGGACGCCGTGCAGACCGCCGAAGAGGCTCGCGTCATCTCCGTGAAGCAGAAGGCCGAAGAGGACGCCCAGGCTCAGGCCGACGCCGACCGGCGCGCCGCGGAAGAGCGCACGGCGAAAGCGCGCGCCGATGCCGAAGAGCAAGCGGCGCTGCGGCAGCAAGCCGAACAGGCCCGCCAGCAGGCCGAAGCCGCGAAAGCAGACGCCGAACGCATGAAGGAACAGGCCATGCAGGCCGCCGCCGAAGCGGCCAAGGCCAAGGAAGATGCCGACCGCGCGCGCGCGGCTGCCGTCGCCGAGCAGCAAGCGGCGCTGGCCCAAAAACAGGCGGCCGAATCCGAAGCTGAAAAAGCGCGGCAGGCCGCGGCAAAAGCGGAGTCGGAAAAAGCCGACATGCGCGCGCAACTCCTGGCCCAACTGAATTCCATCCTGCAGACCAACGATTCCGCGCGCGGCCTGATCGTAAATATGTCCGACGTGCTGTTCGACACCGGCAGCTTCACGCTGAAACCCGGCGCTCGCGAAAAATTGGCGAAAGTTTCCGGAATTTTACTGGCGCATCCCGGGCTGACGATGCAAATTGAAGGGCACACCGACAGCGTGGGCAGCGACAGTTTCAACGTGCGGCTATCGGAACAGCGCGCCGATGCGGTGCGCGATTTCCTGGGCGAGCAGGGTGTTTCCCCGGATTCGATCACGGCTCAGGGATTCGGAAAAGCCGAGCCCGTGGCGACCAATGACACTCCGGAAGGCCGGCAACGCAATCGCCGTGTCGAAATCGTTGTGAACGGCGATTCCATCGGCGCTTCGACCACGGCCGCCGCCCGCCCCGCCGGCCAAAACTCGTTGCCGCAAAGCTCTACGAACCTTCCCAAGGATGAGGGCACACAGCCGCAACCAGGAAGATAAAGCGTTTCCATGCGTGGCGCAGGCTGAAACCTGCGCCACTTGACCAACCGTAAGTCTTCGACCCTTTTCAAAATCGGTGGAAGCAGTCCGCGTAAAGCGATCCATTCCCCATCCGCGCACTCCGCATGTGCTAAAATAGCCCGCGGATGCACCCCCACCTCAAATATCTGATCGAACTGCAGGCCGTCGATTTACGCTTGATTGAAATTCGCGAGCGAATCAGCAAATTCCCCAAACAACTGGCGGAGGTCGAGGCACACGTCACCGCCGCGAAACAGCTGATCACCGCCGCGAAAGACGCGCTGCTCACCAGCCAGAAAGAACGCAAGACCTTCGAGATGGACGTCGAGCAGTGGAAAGATCGCGCGAAGAAGTACCGCAACCAGAGCGGCGAGGTCAAGACCAACGAAGCCTATAAGGCCCTGCTGCACGAAATTCAAAATGCCGAGGACGAAGCCGCCAAGGCTGAAGACCGCTTGCTCGAACGCATGGTGTCCGGCGAGGAATACGACCGCCAACTGAAAGCCGCCGAAACCGCCGTGAAGGAAGTCGAAGCCGTAGCCAATAAGGAACGCCAGGCGATCCAGGCGGAGTACAACGCAGCGCAAAAGGAGCTGGCCGCCGCCGAAGCCGCGCGCGCAGCCGCCGTCGCGGCCGTGCCCGAAGACCTGGTCAGCCATTACGAGAGAATTGCGAAGCGCCATGGCGGCATCGGCCTGGCCGAAATTCGCGGCGAAGGCTGCGGCCAGTGCGGCGTGCACATCCGCCCGCACATGATTCAACTCCTGCAGCGCGACGGCAACGAAGAGTTCTATCACTGCGAGACGTGCACGCGTATCCTCTATTACCCCAATCATTCGGCCGCGCCTGGCCCTGCTGCCTCTTCGCCGGCCACCACTGCCTCCGATTCGCCCGCCTCACCTGCACGCGAACACTAATGATCGGGACGGGTTCTTGTAGCACAGGCACTCTTGCCTGTGTGATATTGTAGGCCACTAGTGCGCCGGCCGTTTCACCGCGATCGCGAAAACCACACAGGCAAGAGTGTCTGTGCTACTCGCCTTCCCCCTCAGCTTTCTTAGCCTCCAAAAAGCCAGGAACCCAAACCAGCGCGATCGGGAATTATTGACGCCGGCGCTGAATCGCCGATCCCCAAACATGAAGCATCGAAGCTCGTGTTAACATCGAAATTGAAAACTCGACCATGAAACCCACACACAAATCGTCCGGGCGGCTGTTCGCCGAACCTGAATCGGCGTCTACTAAATTAGATGGGGCGTACACCGCGAACATCGACGGCGCGGCGCGCGGAAATCCCGGGCCCGCATCCTACGGCGTGGTGCTGCGCCGCCCGGACGGCAAGCCGCTGAAATCGATCGGAAAATATATCGGCCGGCACACCAATAACGTCGCCGAATACTACGCGCTGATCGCCGCCCTGGACTATGCCGAGGCCAATGGGATCAAGCGGCTGCGCGTCCTCAGCGATTCGCAACTCATCGTGAATCAGATCAAGGGCCTGTACAAAGTGAAGCATCCGGACCTGCGCCCGCTGCACGAACGCGCCAAGAAACAGGCCGCGGCCCTGGAAGCCTTCACGATTCAATATATTCCGCGGGAGGAAAATCGCGCCGCTGACGCCGCCGCCAACGCCGCGCTCGATAGCACGGGTACCGTCAAACCGGCGTACGCATCCAGCCCCGCACCCGCATCGAAATCCGCTGCGGCTCCCGATCCGCTAAAATCCGCAAGCCACGCCAAACCGGGTCTCTATCTGGACGACTTGCGTGTCGGACTGCGGTTTACCTCCGGCGTGTACGTGATGGATGAAGATCGCATGAAGGAATTCGCCGCCGAGTTCGATCCGCAGCCATTTCACCTGGACGACACTGCCGCGCGGCACACCGTCTTCCGTGGGCTTGCCGCCAGCGGATGGCACACGGCGGCCGCGACGATGCGTCTTCTGGTGACTGGAGGAATGCCGCTGGCAGGCGGAATGGTCGGACTGAGCGCTGACGTGTCGTGGCCCAGGCCGACGCGCGCCGGCGACACGATCCGCGTGCAAAGCGAAATCGTCGAGATCGTGCTGTCGCGGTCCAAGCCGAATCAGGCCATCGTCACCGTCCACTGCATTACCGTGAATCAGGACGGCGAGGAAGTGCAGTCGCTAACGACGAAAATGATCGTGTACAAACGGCCGATTTGATTTTTGCTCTTGGCTTAACTTGTATTTTCCACGAACGCGCCCAAAATTTGGTTCGCGCAATGGTCCCTAGATTTTGGGGTTGACTCCCTGCAGCAAATCGCGAAGGTAACCGGCGGGGGTTGCATAAATGAGACTCGTCGATCGGGTTTGACCCTGCCGCTCGTGAGTGCCTTCATCCCTTACGACTCCTACTACGAAACCTGCTGCATTAACAACAGGACCCCCACTACAACCAGGTTGAGCGTTTGCCGAAATGGTCAGAGATACTCTGCCATTATAGAAACTCTTCGGGGTGCTATTGACCTCGCCGGAAGAAACGAATAATTCCGGTGAGTGGCCCGGGACTGGTGGGTAACCGAACATAATTACGCGATTCAGCCGTTCGACTTGACCGATATTCCACTCGACGCGTAACGCATGAATATCGGCAGGTTTTAGAACTCGGATCATTGCGAGATCTAAGTCGTCAATCCCTACGTAGGTTCGAGCTTCCCCTTCTAGAATGGACTGACCCGTTTCGCGTTCAATTCTCCTAAGCTCTTTGCCCTGAAGAACATGCTTTGCAGTCACAATTGTGTCCACGGGATCTGCGACGAAAAAACCAGTTCCTCCGTGCTCGTCACCCTCTCGGTCCCGAACAATGATATGCAGAACCGCAGGGGCGTACTTTTGTTGGATATAACCCATGCCCAGCATTAACTCGGGAAGGCAATCGGCCTCATGAGAGAGTTTTCCAAGCCCGTTGAGGATTACGTCATCGCCTCTCCTCGGAAGGCGAACGAGCCCTCTGTCTTCAAGCCCACCTAGCAAATGGTCGATTTCATCTTCTTGGATATGGGGTAGGCTTTGGTAAATGTCCTGGATCTCAACGCGGTCCTCATTACGGGGTACTCCGTATAAGAATTCGCCCAACTGACGAATCTGGTTCTCAAGAGTCTCATTTGTGTTGTTTCCATTCACATTAATATTCTGCGCGATCTCTCCCGGCGGTGCCGGGCAAACCTCTGATCTCCGAAAGAATGGCCCTGCGCAGAAGATAGCTCGCGACGCCGCGCAATATCTCAGGGTATTCAATTGTTTCTTGGAATGACGGAATGTGGGTTTCCCGCTCACGCCATTCTGGTGGCACCCAGGATCCAGATATGAACCGATCATAAAGGAGGAATAAATCAGTAAGGCAGTCCCCAAGAAGAAGTGGTTTTGTTTCGCGTTCACCGGCGAGCCATGAGTTTTCAAATACATCAGCATCTAGGCCGATGGTGGCTTCTATTGCGTGAAAGATTCGTTCTCGCGAAAGGGCAGTCTCATCTTTCCCAAGGGCATTCAGAAGACCCATGACCCAAATAATAATTTGGACCACTGAGTCCTTAATATCAGAGTAGCCTTCTTCATAAAAGCGTATAGCCCGCCTCAGACTCTTTGGCCCCTTTTCATAGGCTGAAAGAAACGGTTCAATGATATTTCGAAGGCGGTTGAAATCCGCTATGTTGAACGAATTCAACTCCTCTGACTTGGGCAAATTGGGGTTCCATTCGTTGGGAACGGTAAAGCTAAGAACATCCACACCTTCGTTTTCCATATTCTTGATGATGATCGGCCGAAAGGTGGTTCTGGTAGGCTTAATTAATCGCAAACAGACGAACACTTTGTGCAAGAGCTCTCTTGATTCTTGTTCTTGGCGGCCTCTAGGTTCTTCAGAAAAGAAAGTGTTCACTAGGGCGAAACGGATTCCAGTTAATGCCTCTCTGTCTCTATCTGATAAATACTTCCCCCATAGTTCGAAGTGCTCTTTTCGCACGACACCCGACGCCTGCTTGAGATAGACACCAGTCATGATCTCAAACGGAATTGACGGATTCAGTTCGTGAGAACAGTAATCGAGCGGGACGATTGTCGTCCTCTGGAATTGACCTTTCAGATCACCATCCATATATAAGCTTTCCGTAACATGAGGCGCGTTCCTGACGGCATCGCAGCTTATAGCTTTTTAAATCTAAAATATAGGCAATCTGACTCGGAGGGTGCTCAAAGATTTTATTTCATCACGTAGGAGCGGTACAACGTGTCGCGCTGCGCGGGGACGAAGCCTGCATCCTCGATGATGCGGCGAAGTTCGCCTTCATTGGTGCGGTTGCGGACGCCGGCGGCGAACACCACGTTTTCCTCGATTAGGATGCTGCCCACGTCGTCGGCGCCGAATTGCAGGCCCACCTGGCATACCTTGATTCCCGGCGTCAGCCAGCTGGACTGGATGTGATCGATGTTGTCGAGATACATCCGGCTGATGGCCAGCGTTTTCAGATAATCGACGGCCGTGGCTTCCGGCACTTTCTTCCCCAGCGGAGTATTTTCCGGGGCGAACATCCAAGGGATGAACGCGGTGAAGCCTCCGGTGTCTTCCTGGATGCGGCGCAGGCGTTCGAGGTGATTGACGCGGTGGCGGTACTCTTCGCCGCAGCCGAACATCATGGTGGCAGTGGTACGCATGCCGAGCGAGTGCGCCACGCGGTGCATGTCTTCCCATTCGTCGGAAGTGCACTTGAGCCGGGATATGCGCGCGCGGATTTCATCGTCCAGAATTTCCGCGCCGCCACCGGGAATCGAGTCCAGTCCCGCGGCCATCAGGCGCGTAATCGTTTCGCGCACGCTCAAGCCGGAAACTTCCGCGATGCAGCCGATTTCCGGCGCTGAAAAACAGTGCAGGTGCACTTGCGGGTAACGCTCCTTGAGCGAGCGCAGCAGATTTTCGTAATACTCGATGCGCAGGTCAGGATGCAGGCCGCCCTGCAATAGGATGCCGGTGCCGCCCAACTCCAGCATTTCGTCAATCTTCTGGTAAATCGTCTCGAACGAGAGCAGGTAACCTTCCTTTGATCCCAGCGGGCGGTAGAAGGCGCAGAATGAACAGTATTCCGTGCAGAAATTGGTGTAGTTGATGTTGCGGTCGATCTGGTAGGTGGCCACGCGCGGATCGGTTTTCTTGCGGCGCACTTCCATGGCCGCCATGCCGAGACCGATCAGATCGTCGGAGCGAAACAGGTCGAGCGCTTCTTGCTGTGTGAGTCCCATCGTTTCCCCTGCGTCAAATTCCAAAATTGGCGTCATTCCGAGCGAAGCGAGGAATCCCTCCTTGTTTCTGGAACCCAGCGATTAAGAGGGATTCCTCGCTTCGCTCGGAATGACAACTTAAAATAATGACGGCGTAAAAATCTGCCCACCTAACGCTTACTCGCAATCTTTTGAGGCGCAGGCCGCTTTTCGCACACGAATTCTATTTCCCGCGCGCAGGAAATCAGCCCCGCGCGGGCGCACTCCTCATAATACAGCCGCAGGCCCGCCAGATTCTCCTCGTCGAGCGAATAATCGATATTCTCGGTCAGGTAACGCTCGAGCTCCCGCGGAGGCAGTTCGAGTTTCAACGCCGCGCCCTCGGCGATGTCGCCGATGTGCGCCAGGCCGTACTCGCGCGAGGCCTGAAAGTCGGCCTCCATTTCGGGAGTGACCACGCCGCGCCGCGCCACCCAGATCGCCAGCACCGCAGGCAGTCCGGTCATTTCCCGCCATTGCTGCGCCACGTCGTACACAAACAGAGTTTCGATCCCCTTCACCGGGTGCTCGTCGTCGGCATCGCTGTCGCAACAGCAACAGGCTTCCGCTCCGGGAACTTTCGCTTCCAGCGCGTCCACTTTCAGGCGCAGGCGCAGCGCTGGATCGCCGATTACGACGGCGGCATCGGCGCGCGCCAGCATTTCGTCCGCGTCGGGAGCCATATCGATAAATTCAGGAGAAATGTTCCAGTGCCGGCGGCACAGAATGCGCGCCAGCGCCACGGTGCTGCGCGAATTTGTGTCCAGCGCGATGGTGCGCGCCTGCTCGATGGGAACTTTGGAAATGACAAGAAGGCTGCGGACTTCGTTCTTGGCCGCGATGGCCATTCCCGGCAGCGCCACCACGTTTTCCATACGCTGGTATTCGATCGAGGGAATAATTCCGACGTCGGCGCGGCCCGCGCGCAAATCCTCGGCGCACTGCGACGGCACGGCAAACGAAAGGTCGTACTTCCCGGCGAGAGGGCCGTCGGTAAAGCCCCAGACCAGCGGCGCGGTGTTCAGGAACTCGACGATGGAGATACGCAGTTTGCCCATAATCATTGAATCAACGGGAGTTCAAACTATAGCACAGCCCGGGCGGCGTCCCGCACGGGGGCGTGTAACGGAAATATATCGGAGCCTATCCGCGGGTTCGGATCAGCGCCGCTCACATATCGATATTGGGTCCAAAATCCTTCGATGCATTGACCGTCTCACCCGGCTTAATTTGCACGTTGAAAAATATAACTCTCCCTTTGCTGTCCCGGGGGGAGCGGCCGTTCCCTCTCCCAAAGAAATTTCGTTTCTCGTTCAAAGTGCCAACCGTGTGCGCGGATTGCAGAATGAGCGTGTATTCGCCGGGAGGAACGCCGAGAAATTCAAAACTTCCTTTCTCGTCCGCGACCGAATACTGGATCGCGGTGTATTGTTCCGGGTTTGCGCCGGTTCCCAGCGCGGCGGTGGTACCGACAAAAGTTTGGTCGGCTGGGATTGTCACGCGACCTTTGACAAGCCATACTTTGCTCCCCGTGTCCGGCTTGTTCCCTACATGGAAGTCGAAGAAATAGGTAAGAGTGCCTGTAATGCGTCCGGTTTCAGCCGGCTGAATGCTAGCAGGCGGAAGCTGTGAAGACAGCGGCTGCGGAGTCTTAGCTGGCGGTTGCGGCGCTGGCGGCTGTGCGGTCAACGGGTGGAAGCTCCGGCAACGTGAGCGCAATCTGCCCGTCGCCGTAGGCAATTGTTCCCCGGAGGCTTTGCGCCAGGTCTTCGACGGCCACGAAGTGCTTGCCATCGATTTCCAGCACTTTGCCTCTAACGGGTTGGCCGTTGATTTGCACCGAGGTCGATGACTGAGCGGGAGCGTTCTTTTTATTCTGCGCCGCGGCCGGAAGAGTCAAAAGTGTCAGCGCAAAAACAAAATATGCGGACCTCATGATAGATACTCCTTTTATTACGGCGGTTAACTAGTCTCGTTCCCGATTGACGATGGCCGTCACGTCAATTTCGACCAGCATTCCGGGATGGGCGAGTTGATTGATGTTGAGGAAAGTATGCGCCGGGCGAGGCGCGTCGCCAATAGCTTCCGTAAGGCATTTGAAGTAGATGCCCGCCGAACGAATGTCGGTCACGTACGTTACCATTTTCACGATGTCCGCGAACGTCGCCCCGTGCCGCGCCAGAAGTCTCTTGATCTTGTCAAAAGCGTAGCGGGTTTGCCCGAGAACGTCTCCCGGGTACAGGATGTCGCCGACGGCTCCGATTTCGTCTTCCGCGCCGACCCCAGCCAGAAAAATCATCCGCCCCGGCCCGGAAACAGTGACGACTTCCGAGAATCTTCCCTTGGTCCACTCGCTGTAGTTGTAATTTTTCTTTTCAAATGTCGGCATGATGTCGACCTTTCCCGCGTCATGATTTGCTAAATGGCCCGAGGCGCGGCAAGCCCTTGCCGGGTCGCGCCGGAGTTAGCGCACAAGGGCGGCTTCCTGCAGACGCGCTTGTGGCGCAATCACTTCGCCGGCACTTTCCGGTGGCGGATCAACGAACGCCACTCGATCAATTCCGCGAGCAAAGCTTTTTCCGCCAGCGAAGTAATCTTCAGGACCACTGGCCATGTTTGCGCCAGCTCCAGTTGCTTGTCCCATTGCGCGAGCATGCCGTGCAGGTTCCGGTAACGCTCGCGGCGGCGCTGGTAGTCGTACACAAACAGCAGAGCGCCCGCCACCGTGGCGATTTGAAAAAACGAAGTGGCCGCAAGCGCAAGCCCCGGCTTCCAGGGCGGCCGGATCCAATGGTTCAGGCCATGCGCGTTCATCAATATCCAGAGGTTGAGCGCCGCGCCCAGCGAAGTGCTCGCCCACGTGACGATTTTGTATTTGCGAACTTTCTCGGAGGCCTGACTCGCGTGCCGGTCAAAATACGCGAGCTGATGCTGCACGCGTTCCTCACGATAGACGCGCTTGAATTCCTCCAGCGTCGATTGCCGCGATACCCGGTCCGACAAATTCAGGAAATTCAAAGACGCCAGCATCCCGGCAAGTTCCGGTACGGTTTCCGGGCCCACCGCGTCGTATAGCGCCGGCGTCTTCCACAGAGCCAGGCACGAGCGGCAAATTTCCGCGGCCGTGCGCGTGCGGATCCAAATCGTCTGCCGCTGGTTCAGCCTCACCAGCAGGGGAAGTCCCGCGGCCAAAAGTCCCAGCGAAGTCCCCACCCACAACCAGACCACGCTTGCGCCGCTGAACGAACTCCTTCCGCTCAGCAACGCCGCGCCCGCTGTGCAAAAAATCGGAATGGCTGCCAGGCGCCGGAATTGCGGCGCGACGCGGCCCGCGGTTTCATCCACCTTCACCAGCCACGCGCGCGCCAAGTCGTACGGAGTTGCCGTGGGAAGTTCCGTTGCGGGCTCGTCCAGCCCGTTCAGAAAATCGAGCTCCGGATCGCGCAGCAAGTCCGGTTTTTCGTTGAGGCAGCGCACTTCTCCCGTGACGCTGTGGATCCAGACGACCTCCCGCCCTTGCTCCTCGGCGAAGCGAACCATGTCGGCCGTGCCGCCAAGCCCCTGGCTGGGGCTGCCATCCCACAGCGCGATCAGCAACTGGCTTTGCTGCACGGTTTCGATGCCGCACTCGTAGTAGCGCTGTGGCGCTTCGTCGCTCTCTCCGGTGACTTCCACGGACAACGCCTGCGCGAGGACGTGCTCGACGCGCGCCCACGTGGGATCGTCGAAATCCTCGCGGAATCGTTCCTTGGGCATCGGCAAAAAAATCCGTAGCGGCAAATTCAGCGCCAGGCAGGTTTCGGCAAACAGAAGGTCACCGCCCGCGGCCACCGACGAAATGCCGTAGGCCACGCCGGGAATCCTTGCCTTCCATTCCTCGAGCGTTTTTCGGATGGCCGCGCGGGATTTGCTTTCATCTGGAAGATTCCGGTGCCCGGTAAATCCGATGGCCCAGGCGGGAGGAAGTTTGATTGGGGAATGCGATCCCTGGGCGGCGCCGCTCATGCAGGTTTCCGAAATTCAGATGAACCTGCGAGGAGTGCAAAATCGGCGGCCACAAGTTGGCGAAAGGTAGACATGCCTGCGCAACCCTACTCAACCGAGAGACGCGACTTCATCAGGACAACGACGTACGGATTGAGCGTGGACATCGTGTAGTAAATGTCCAGTTCGCTGCCTCGCACTTTGGTCCAGCGCTCGACCACGTAGGGAGCATATGCTCCGCCGATGACTGTTTCCGGATCGGCCTCATTCCGCATCATGTGGACAGGTCCCGCGAGCCCGTCATTCGGCTTTGCGCGAGGATTATGTATGAATTTTCCCAGCGCGCCATTGACCACGGTGTTGAATATGAGCTGCGGCTCGCTCCAGGGTCCCCAGGGCGTGCGCGAATAGGAAAACGCAATGCCCATGGGCGCGGTGCGGCGGTCGTAGGTCATCAGCCAGAGGCCCAGGTCCTTGCACCAGGTAACAGACAAATCGCCAAGCGTGCCGTCCTTGACCACCGGTTGCGCGTCGGCCTCGCTGTCGCTCCACTTGGGCGAGCCGGCCGGGTCCAGTCCCGTGAAATACTTTGTTCCGTTTCCAGATTCAAATTGCGCTGCCGGGACGATCGCCAGATACGCGTCGCTCTCGCGGTACGCGCCCGTACCCCACATCAGGACGTAGGGCCCGCCCGGCGGAAAACCGGAGGCCCCTTCCGGCTGCTCGTGCAACGACATTTTCAGGAACCGCCCGGAGGGCAATTGAGAGATCGTACGAAGAGCTTCAAAAGTCGCGGGAGCAGTGAACTTCGTCAGAACGGAATGTTCGGTGCTGCGATTCCTCGGATCGTTTGTCCGGACCACGACGTACATCTGGCCATGAAGGCTGATGCCCGCGACCGGCACGGCATTCGCGCCCATGTTCATTCCGGCAGGCTGAATGGTCACGTACCTTCCCCGGGTCCTGGTCAGAAAATCCATATGGACGCCGGACTCCGGGTCGGTGGCATCCGACGTGGCCAAAGCATCGGGCCACCGGGGGACGTCGCCCACGATGTCCCCGAATAGAAAATAAGCGTGCGCGTCATGCTCGAACGAAGCGCCGAGTTCCGCGCCTTCAATGCCGTACCGCGTGTTGGTCTGGTTGCCGGTGGGTTGATGGCGCTCCTTGTCCTGGTCTCCGATCAGCTGTTCGAGTTTGACGGTTGAGCCGGCCGTTTCATGAAAGACGAGTTTGCGAGAATGTTCCGCAACGGGCGCGGGCTTTGTGGGAGCCGGTTGGCTCGGCGCGGAAAATTTTCCCGGCTGATCCGCTGGCGCAATCACCTTTTTCGCCGCGGCGGCTGCGGGGGGCAATGCGCCTTTAGACGCCGCCGTTGGCGCGGGGCCCGCTGCCTCCGGCAAAATCGGCGCAGGCCGCGCGGTGGTCTGCGCAACTACTGGCGCGCTCCCCTGCGCGGTTGTGGGAAGAGTTGCCGAAGGAGCGGCAATTGGAGTTTCCGTTCTGGACCGGAGCATCACGAAACCAAGAACCAACACGATGGCAATCAGCGAGCCGATCGCCGCGTACATCCACGTGGGCCGGGCGGCAGGCGGGGCGGCATGAGTGGCGGGCGTGGTTGCCGGTGGCGGCAGCGGCGGCGCCACCGCCCGTTGTTGACCGAACGCCGTGTTTGACTTCTCAAGCGGAGCGCCGCGCGCGAGCAACGTCTGCACGTTGGCGGTGAGCCTTTCGAGGTGAGCTTCGAGCGGCGGGGTCAGCGCATCGAGCCAGTGCACGCTGCCAATAAAATAGTCGAGCGACTTGGCCGGAAGCACGTCCTCGATGCGCAGCGGCATGATCGTCGATCCCTGGCTGACGGCGCGCTCGATCTCTTTGGGGATGTGGCCGGAGAGATTCGCCTTCGAGGAGAATACCAGCACCATGATGCGGCATTCGTGAATGGCGTCGATGATGGCTTCGCCGTAGTGCAGGCCCGGCAGGACGTCGCGCGGGGCGATCCAGCAGCGGACACCGTGGGACTCGAGTTTGGCGCACACCGAGTCGGCGACGGTTTTGTCACCGGAGGCATAGCTGATAAAAACGTCGTGCGCCATGGGAGGAAGCTGTTTCCCTTCTCGTTAACTATGATTCGGACGGCCCGGCGCGCGCATTCTAGCACGGAGAGTTTCCCGTTGCAGCAAGGCCTGCGCTCGAATGGAGATCGGTATATACTCCGGCCAATGGGTTGGTCGCTAATCGCCTCCCGTCACGGTGTGGTCCCCGGCTCATCATCCTGAAGTCTGGGCAAGTCTGTAAAAACGCGAGGAGGGAAGAACGCATGAATATTCAACGGAAACTTTCACTGGGGTTAGGGATGGGCGCGGCGCTGGCTGCGCTCGCCACAGTGGCCGCCGCGCAGCAGCAACCCGCGCCGCTAAAGGTGGCGTCCATCAAGGACAACATTTACTGGACGCAGGGCGGTGCGGGCGGCAACACGGGAATAATTGTTGGCACAACCGGCGTCATCGTCGTGGGTACGAAAACCACCGTGGACTCGTCCAAGGACGTGCAGACCGAAATCGCCAAAATCACGCCGAAGGCCGTGGACACAGCGATCATTACGCACAGCGACGGCGATCACGTCAACGGCCTGGCCGGATTTCCTCCGGGCTTGACGATCATCGCACAGGAAAATTGCAAAAAAGAGATGGAAGCTTCCGCCGGAGGCCGCGGAGCCGCGCCGCAGGATCGCTTGCCCACGAAGTTGATCGCCAAGGACGAAAGCATGACCATTGATGGTGTCCACGTTCGACTGCTCCACTGGGCCCCGGCGCATACCAGCGGTGACCTCGTCGTTTACTTCCCCGATCAGAAAGTGGTCTTCGGCGGAGACCTGCTGGTCACCAATCGCCCGGATACGAACATCCACGTCGATAAGCACGGCTCGGCGGCAGGCTGGATGGAAAACGCCAAAGGCATGATCGCTCTCGATGCCGACGTCTACGTGACCGGCCATGGCGACCTGATGACCAAGGACGACGTGAAGAAGAAACTCGCCTTCATTTCGGACAAGTGGGACAAGATCAAGGCCATGTCCGCGCAAGGCAAGTCCCTCGACGAAATCAAAACCGCGCAGGGCGAATCCACCGCGCCTCCCGTGGCCAACGCGCAGGGCAATATGCCCGCTCCGACCTTGACCGAGGTCATGTACAACGAAATGAAGATGAAGATGTGAAGCAGGCGAGGGTATCGCCGCCCGAGTTCTTTCGCTTTGCGTCAGTAACAAAAAGTTGTGATTCCGAGGCGTGCTTTTCGCCGGGGAATCTCTCTTTCTCTTGACCAAGCATCAAGGAGAGATTTCTCACCCGCAGGAGCGGGTTCGGAATGACACAAGATGGGGAATTCCGAAAACCGCTTGGCGCCCCGTCAATTACGCGTTGCTTTCTGCCCTGCCTTTCTCCGGCTGAAAAAATAACCGTAGTACAGGCTATTGCAGTTCCTGCAGGAAAAGCGGCGCACCAGGACCAAATGGAGCATGACGCGCTTGATGGTGACGCGCGCCCGGTGGCGGTACACCTCAAAGCTGCCACACCGCGGGCACTGGCGAACCGGGGACCAAGGTTTCCACATTGTTTCTATGTTTGCTCATGCCGCGCCGCGCGTCAACTCGATGGAAATGCTCATGACGGGGCTTGAGTAGGACATGTACTATTGCCTGTCCGGTTTAGATTCTCATGGCCGCGCACCAAACCCGGCAGGTCCGCCTCCGGCGAATGCCTGTCCTACTGAAATCCATTCACGCTACCAGGATCCCAACTGGTGGATTGCACCATTCGGATTACTCCAGTAGAATCCGCGTGCTTCGACCTTCGGCACGCCGTCACCAAGCGATAGTTGGGCAGTATTCATCCGGGCAACCGGCTCTTCACGACCGTGCGCCCGGTAGCAGGACCTTACAGGAGGCCGATCATGAAGTATGTCATTTCCTGGCGCGAGCGCCCGGCAGCATCCGCAAAGGACTACGAAGCCGCACATGACCGTGTATTAGAGATTTTCAAGGACTGGAAAAAGCCGGCAAGTTTCACGATCCACCAGTTCGTGATCCGCGTGGGCGATTACGGCGGGTACATGATCGTGGATACGGACAAGGTCACGGACATTCACTATTTCACCAGCTTCTTCGCGGTATTTGAGTTCAAGGTGGAGACGGTCGTGGATGTGATGGACGCGGTGGCGGCTGAAGTCGCGGCTATCGAATTCCGCAGGAAGAATTTCTCGTAGGGAGCGCTGCTGGCTATCTGCTGAAAATGTGTCCGATTGGAATGTGGTTTTTGGCCTCAGGCGGCTTGGGCCACATTCCGATCACGGCCTTCGTTACGACTTAGAACTGCGCAATTTCCTTGCATTCCGATACATCGATTCCGCGAGCTCCTTGCGTCCTATATCTGAAAGAAAATCTCCATACGCTTTGTACCTTTTGTCGTCTCGCGGTTTTAGTTTAATCGATTCAAGGTGAACATCTTCCGCTTGCGTGAGTTTTCCTTGCTTCATGTAGGCAAGGGCCAATTGCAAACGGTTGAAGTAGGACTCTCGGATCCGAAGCGCCTTTGCACAATTTGTTTCAGCTTTTTTGGGATTCCCACTCTTAAGATAGATAGCAGCTAAACCAGTTCGGCAGATAGCGTTGTAAGACCCAAGCTTTGACGCCCGGATCATGTGTCGTTCTGCCGGACCTAGGCGATCAAGTTTGAAATAACACCATGCAAGCTCCCAAGACAACCGCCAATGCTTTTCGACAACTGAAATATTGTCTTCCAAGAGCGCAATTGCTTCGGACCAACGGTCCGCGTTCATCATCGCCGCGGCCTGCTTGTGAAGAGTTGTGCCGTGAAATTTCTTTTTCATGAGTTTCAATTGCCAATAGTAGCTTCCCTAGCCAGCCGACTAGATTTTATCAATGCTCAAAAAGTTGGAGCTGATGGATTTAAGATTGGCCGCAACATCCTGAAAAGTCCCCACTATAGTAGTCTGATCTACACCAGTCGTTCGCCCCTTCTTGACTTCCATCCTTCCAAGGAGTTTACTAGCGGGAATTCAATCTACAATTATGGGTGATCGAAAATCAATTTATGCGCTCCCTGGAAACGGATGTCCCCGACGTGCACCCGCGACCTTCAGGGAAATGGAAACGGAGCGAACCATGCGAACTCGCAGGGATTTCCTAAAGACAGTTACGGGCGCGACGACCGGGGCGCTGCTGGCGGGAAACGCTTTTGCGCGTTCGCCGTTACAAGGCGCGATGGCAGGCGGGGCTGCGGCGGGGGCGCGCCGGGAAGTTTCCATTGGCGGGCACCGCGTGAAAGTAGTCGATATTCATGCGCACTGCGTGATCCCGGAAGTGGCGGACCTGGTGAAGGGCACCCCGTATGAAACGGTAGGAGGCGGTCGGGCGCGCGGACCGAACGTCATGGGCCCGGATCGCATCAAGGCGATCGATGACCTGGGCGTCGATGTGCAAGTGTTGAGCATGAACGGTTTCTGGTTCTACGCCGTCACCGACCGCGATCTCGCCGGGAAAGTCGTGAAACTTCAGGATGAAAAGATGTCGGAATGGTGCGCCGCGCATCCGGACCGCTATGTGGCGGTCAGCTCGGTCTCGCTGCAATTTCCGGACCTCGCGGCCCAGCAGCTGGAATACGCCGTAAAAAAGCTCGGCGCGCGCGGCGCGTGCATCGGCGGGCATGTCATGGGCGAGGATATTTCCACGCCCAAGTACGATCCGTTCTGGGCCAAGGCGGAGGAACTCGGCGTCGTTGTGTTCATGCACCCGCAGAGCGCCGAAAACGTCATCAAGGAAGGCGCGCTCAAGGGCAAGGGCGATCTGGGAAACATCATCGGCAACCCGCTGGAGACCACGGTTTTTCTGACGCGCATGATGTTCAACGGAACGCTCGATCGCTTTCCCAACCTGAAAATCGTCGCGGCGCATGGCGGCGGCTACCTGCCGTCATATCTGGGCCGCTCGGAAGTGGCCTGCGAAGTGCGCGCCAACGCCGATTGCGCGAACAAGAAGCAGCCCAGCGATTACTTCCACACGCAGATTCTGGTCGACACAATCGTGATTTCGCAGGAGGGTTTGCGGCACCTGGTGGCGGAGTGCGGCGCCGGGCAGGTCGTCTTCGGCACCGACATGCCGTTCAAGTGGCATTCCAGCGTGGAGCTGGTTCTGAACTCGCCGACCTTGAGCGATGCGCAAAAGGAAGCCATCCTCGGCGGCACGCTGACCAAATTGCTGCGGCTGTGAGGGGAGCGGGAATATCGTGTAGCACAGCCAATCCTGGCTGTGCGGCTTTGTTTGCCACGCGCACGTCTGGGAGTCCACCGCGATTGAAAAAACCACACAGCCAAGAGTGGCTGTGCTACAAGAGGCCGCTCCCGACGAATTTTTCCCCGCTCCCGTTCAGTCTCGCGGGTTAATATATGTAGTCTGCAATTCAATAAATAATTCCCACGAGGAGAGCATCATGGCCAAAGGATATTGGATCTGTTTCTACCGTTCGATCTCAAACCCTGACAAAATCGCGGAATACGCCAAATTTGCCGGGCCCGCAATCCAGAGCGGCGGCGGGCGTTTTCTGGGGCGCGGAAATCCTTCCAAGACGTATGAGGCGGGGAAGAGCCTGAGAACCGTGGTCATTGAGTTCGACAGCGTGGAGCAGGCCACGAAAACATTCGAGAGCAAGGCCTACCAGGATGCGTGCAAGATCATGGAAGGCGCGGCTGAACGGGACATCCGGATTATTGAAGGGGTGGCCTGACCCGGATTTCTTACGTGAAGTGCGCGGCCCGGTGGCACAGGCTTCAGCCTGTGCGGTTTAAATTTTCTTGCACGGAAACTTCGCACAGGCTGAAGCCTGTGCCACCGGGCGGTGCGGCGAAGAATAATCAGCAGGCATCCGCCAGGGCTACCATGCGCGAGAGAGGAATCATCTCGGCCGTCGCACCGCTCTTCTTCTTAACCTCGTTGTATTCAATGGTAGCCTCGCGCACGGCCATGGCGTTGTAGTCCGGCGTGAGCGTGCTGTCCCATTCCTCGTACCAGCGCACCACGTCCATGATCAGCCGCTCGGGTCCGATCCAGTTGTCAAAGCGCCCCAGGCGGATTTCCGCCGCGGCCGCTCCAGCGGACATCTTGGCGTCATAGCGCTTGCGGGCCTCAACGCCCAGAACGCGGAAGTAGTTGGCCATTTCGGCCAGTTCCTTCTTGCCGCCGATGGGTCCGTGCCCCGGAATGATCATGTCGACGTCCCAGCCCTGGATCTTGTCGCAGACTTCAATCCATTTGGTGATGTAACTGTTGTTGGCGTATGGCGCCACCCAGAAAAATCCCACGTCACCCGCAAACAGAATCTTGTACTGAGGAAAATAAGCCATCATGTCGCCCCAGGTGTGCGCGGGCCCGGCGAAACGGAATTGCATTTCGGTGCCGTCGATAAAATAGGTCAAGTCATCCTTGAAGGTCACCGAGGGAGGCACGAGAACACGCGGCTCTTCCTTGTCGGCAACGCCCGGCGTGACGGTCCAGGTTTTGGGAGTGGTCGCAGCGGCCTTGATGCACTCATCGCGGCAGTAGGGATGGCTCATGATTTCGGCGTGGTTGAAAAATTGATTGCCGCTGACGTGGTCGCCGTGATGGTGCGTGTTCACCAGGCGCGTGAATTCTTTTCCCCCGGTCGCTTGTTTGGCGGCGGCGATGAACGCCCGCGCGGGAATTGGTCCCTGCGTGGCGTCCACGGCTAGCAGGGAATCCTTGCCTGCGACCATCAGGGCGTTCGAGACTCCCGCGGCGCTGACACCCGGCCCACCGCCTTGCATATAGGCGTAGACGTTCGGCGCGACCTGCTTGAGCTCTTTGTTCCAGGCCGGGGGCATGGGAAATTTCGGATCGGTTGCGGGAAGAGGCATCGGATTCACAGGGGCAGGCCCTTGTGCGGCAAGTCTGGCGAGTTCCCCGGTTCCGGATAGCACTGAGGCCACGCCGAGGCCCGTGAGGGCGGCGCGTCCCAAGGCTTCGCGACGCGTCATTTGTCCCGTTCCAGAATCTTTTTGCTGTCCCATACATCCTCCCCTAGAAGCGATCCTTGTAACTACATAGAAAAAGAATTCCGACAGCTCAATTGTGCCGAAGCATACGCCAGCCGAAATTTCCGTGCAACGGCTAGTCTTGCCCCGCATAGAGGCCATGTCGGATGGAGTGGTTTTGGCAGGGCCAAAATCCATGCCTCTTCAGACCCAGGGGGGCTCGCCGTGCGCGGAAACTCGGCCCTGCGCGGGAGTGCGCAAAAAGTTGCAACATTTTGCCCTTCGGGACTTGACACGAATGATGACAATAGGATAGCGTTCAGTATGCGTGGAACTCGACCTCTCCTTGGACTGGTTGTCCCTCTCGATGACGCCGGGCCTTGGCTCGCGCCTGATCGGGAAACTCCTGCGCCAATTCGGTTCGCCTGAACGAGTCTTCCGCGCCTCCCTCACCGAGTTGGAGGCCTGCAAGTTGCCCGCGGCGCCGGCCCAGGCGATCGCCTCCCGAAACGCCCATAAAGAAGCCGAAGCAGAACTGGACCGGGTGCGCAAACTCGGCTGCAGCCTGGTCAATTGGAGCGACCCGGAATACCCCCAACGCCTGCTGGAGATTTACGACCCTCCCCCGCTGCTGTACGTCCGGGGTGACGTCTCCGTGCTGAACCGGCATTCCATCTCTATGGTCGGGACACGGCGTCCGACTCCCTACGGTAATCAAATGGCCGAGCGGCTGGGGCGGGATCTCGCCGAACGAGGTTTGACCGTCGTGAGCGGGATGGCGCGCGGCATTGACAGTTGTTCGCATCAGGGCGTGGTCAAGGCCTCCCAGGGCGCCACGGTTGGAGTGCTGGGCACAGGCGTGGACGTCATGTACCCGAAGGAGAACAAGAAGTTATTCGCGGAGGTGGAAAAGCGAGGCGCGCTGATCAGCGAATTCCCGCTGGGCTCGCACCCGGCGCCGGAAAATTTTCCGGTGCGTAACCGCGTGGTGGCCGGAATGTCGCTGGGGGTGGTGGTCGTGCAGGGCGCGCAATATTCGGGTTCGCTGATTACAGCGAGGCTGGGGATGGAGTTCGGCCGCGAGGTATACGGCGTCCCGGGAAATGTGACGGTCGACGTCAGTTTTGCGCCCAATCAACTGATCAAGCAGGGAGCCAAGCTGGTGACGTCCTGGGAAGATGTGGTGGAAGAGCTGCCCACCGAGATCCGCGCCGAACTGTTTCCGGTCGACGTCACAACGGTGGAAGAGCGGACATCCTTATTCGTCAAAGCGCTCTCTCCGGTGGAGAAAAAAATCTTCGCACTGCTGGCCGAGGACGAATCCATCCACGTGGATGAGCTGGTGGAAAAGTCGGAATTAAGCTCGTCGGAAGTTCTCGCGGCGCTGTGCGAAATGGAAATGAAGGGCATGGTGCGGCAGATGCCGGGCAAGCAGTTTATTAAAGTCCTGCAGTAGAGGAGTCCTGAAGGAAGCGGCGATTCCCTTTGTAAATTACTGAATCTTCTAGCCTCTATAGGTTCACGGGGCGCTCCATAGCATCGAAAACGACACATCCCGCATCTATCAATCGTTGACAAACAGGGGACATGAGCCCCACGCTAAGGAAACAGAAAGGAATCAACGCTTCCCTCGGGAGGCGTTTCGGTCTACAAAAGTTCACATGGGAAGATCACTCGTCATCGTCGAATCGCCCGCGAAAGCGAAGACGATTAACAAATATCTCGGCCGCAACTATGTGGTCAAGGCGTCCTACGGGCACGTCATGGACCTGCCGAAGAAGGAATTGGGCATCGATATCGCCCACGGATTTGAGCCGACCTATGAAGTCAGCCCGTCCAAGAGCGATGTCGTGCAGGCGCTGCAGAAAGCCGCCTCGACCGCCGATGCCGTCTATCTGGCGGGCGACCCGGACCGCGAAGGGGAAGCCATTTGCTCGCACCTGGCCAGTGTGCTGAGCGGGCCGAAGCTGGAATTTCCCACCGCAGAAGAGCTTGCAAAAGAGAAGGCGGAAGCCAAAGCGGAAGCCAAGGCGGCCGGCAAGAAGGGCAAAAAGGCAGCCAAGAAGCCGGTGAAGAAGGTTGTCGCGCGTGGCAAACCGGTCATCGCGCGGAAAAATATCTTCCGCGTGATGTTCAACGAAATCACGCCGAAGGCCATCAAGGCCGCGTTCGAACATCCCGGTGAAATCAACGAAAATCTAGTGGACGCTCAGCAGGCCCGCCGCGTGCTGGACCGCCTGGTGGGCTACAAGATATCGCCGCTGCTGTGGGACAAGGTGCGCCGCGGCCTTTCCGCCGGACGCGTGCAGACCGTGGCGCTGCGCCTTATCGTGGATCGCGAAGCGGAAATTCGAGCGTTCAATCCGGTCGAATATTGGACCATCCACGCGCTGCTGGCCGCGGGCAATCCGCCGATCTTCGAAGCCAAGCTCACGAAATTCAAGGGCGAGGACGTTGAAGTCCACACCCAGGCCGAGGCCGACGCCATTGTCGCCGCAACCGGCAGCGGCCCGTGGAAGGTGGCCAGCGTCACCCAGAGGGAGAAGCGCCGCAACGCGCCTCCTCCGTTCACCACATCGAAGCTGCAGCAGGCCGCCTACAATCGCCTGCGGTATACCGCCAAGCGCACGATGTCTCTGGCGCAGCGGCTATATGAAGGCGTGGAACTAGGCGAGCAAGGCTCGATTGCGCTGATCACTTATATGCGTACCGATTCGGTGCGCGTCTCGAACGAAGCGCTCGATCAAGTTCGCGGACTGATCGGCTCAACCTTCGGCCCGACCTACATGCCGGAGAAGCCGAACTTTTTCAAGTCCAAAAAGGACGCGCAGGACGCTCATGAAGCTATCCGCCCGACCGACGCTTCCCTGACGCCGGCCGACGTGAAGCAGTACCTGAGCGAAGACCTCTATAAGTTGTACCAGCTCATCTGGCAGCGGTTTGTGGCCTCGCAGATGGTGCCGGCGGTATTTGATCAGACGACCGTGGACGTTGCGGCAGGCGATTACACGTTCCGCGCCACCGGCTCGGTGCAGAAGTTTGACGGGTATCTGGCCGTCTACCAAGTCTCGGCCGAGGACGACGAAGATCCCGAGGATGCGAGCAAGGCCCTGTTGCCGGCCGTCTCGGAAGGCGAAATTCTGCGTCTGGAGAATGTGCGGCCCGAGCAACACTTCACCGAGCCGCCGCCGCGCTACAACGACGCGACGCTGGTGAAGGAACTGGAAGAAAAAGGCATCGGCCGCCCGTCCACCTACGCATCGATCATCTCGACGATTGTCGACCGCGAGTACGTGACCAAGGACCAGGGGCGGTTTTCCCCGACCATGCTCGGCGAAAAAGTGAGCACGCTGCTGGTGAAGAGTTTCGAGGATATCTTCGACGTTGGTTTCACGGCCCGCATGGAAGACGAACTCGATGAAATCGAAGAAGGCAAGATGCCGTGGAAGAAGGCCGTGAAGGAATTTTACGGCCGCTTCGCCCAGGATCTCGAGCAGGCCAAGGGCGAGATGGAGTCCTATAAGGCGGGCATCCCCACGGGACAAAAGTGCGAGAAGTGCGGGCAGGGCGACCTGCTGGAACGCATCAGCCGCCACGGATTCTTCCTGGGCTGCTCGCGCTACCCGGATTGCGATTTTATCCGCGATCTTTCCCCGGAACTTCCGCCCGAAACCGAAAACGGGGTCCCGAAGATTGAAACCTGCGACAACTGCGGGCGCGAAATGGTGATCAAACGCGGCCGCTGGGGAGCGTTCCTGGCGTGCACGGGCTATCCCGACTGCAAAACGACGCGGCGCTTAAAAGCCGGAACGCGCAAAGCCCTGCAGCCCGATGAACTGCTGGACGAAAAGTGCCCGGAGTGCGAATCGCAGCTGGTAAAGAAGCACGGCCAGTACGGCGAATTCATCGGCTGCACCGCCTATCCCAAATGCAAATACATCCGCTCCAAGACCCTGGGCATCAAGTGCCCGAAGTGCGAGACCGGCGAATTGACCGAGCGGGTCGCGACAAAAAGAGGGCGGCGAGTCTTCTACGGCTGCAATAGATATCCGGATTGCGATTTCACCACGCCGCATCTGCCCATCGCCGAACCGTGCCCCAAGTGCGGGGCGCATTTCATCGTCGAAAAGCGCGGCAAATTCGGCGTGGTGCGCGCGTGCGTGAAGGAAGGGTGCGACTGGGAAAGCGCCGTGGCGGAAGCTCCCGAAGCGGCCGTTCCCGAGCCAGTGGGATCCGCCAAACTGTAACCGCCGCTTCCAGGGCGCGGGGAATCAGGGGTGAATTGGGGATAACAGGGGACCCTTAGAAAAAAATGAAATCAGCGGTAAATCAATTCTTGAATTATTTGCGCGTCGTGCGCCATGCCTCCCCGCATACCCTGCGCAACTACGAAAGCGACCTGAACCAGTTTCAGACGTTTCTGTCCCCGCCCGGCGCCGAGCCTCCGCCCCTTGTGGAAGTCACGCACCTGCTGATCCGCGAATTCGTCTCGCATCTTCACGATCATCGGCTGGAGCGGTCTTCGATTGCCCGCAAGCTGGCGGCGATCCGGTCGTTTTTTAAATTCGCCGTGCGCGAAGGCATGGTCGTGCGAAACCCGGCGCGCCTGGTGGCCACGCCCAAGCTGGCTAGGCGAATTCCATCCGTCATGAGCGCCGAGGATTTGAGCACCTTTCTGGACGGTGTCGTGGCCAAGCCGCCGGGGCCCTCGTCCTCCCGCAAGAGGCCTGGTCAAGCGGAACAGAATCTTCTGCTGGTCAAACGCGACCGCGCCATCCTGGAGCTGCTGTACGCTTCCGGGCTCCGCGTCAGCGAACTGACGGGGCTCAACCTCGCGGATATGGACCGGAATGATTTGATGCTGCGCGTGCGCGGCAAGGGGAATAAGGAACGCATCGTGCCATACGGCAGCAAGGCGGAACAGGCGCTGCAAGCGTATGAGCCGGTGCGCGAAGCCATCCTTCACCGGGCGAACAGCCGCGGCGATGTCCGGCCTGTGTTTCTCAACAATTTCGGGACGCGCCTGACGCCGCGGTCGGTGGCGCGCATCCTGAAAAAATACGCGCGGCTATTTAACATCAATTGGGATTTGCATCCGCATTCGCTGCGGCACGCCTTTGCCACGCACCTGCTGACCGACGGAGCCGATCTTCGCGCCATTCAGGAACTGCTGGGCCATTCTTCGCTCTCGACCACGCAGCGTTATACGCACGCCTCGATCCGCCAGCTTCTCGAGGTGTATGACAAGGCCCATCCCCGCGCCTGAAGCGGTGGCGGAACTACAGTTCGCTGGATTCCTGTTCAAATTGACGAGCGACGATTTCCGAATCCCGCACGTGGCGCGGTCGAAAGAAGAATCCCAGGTGCCGCGCACTGCACTGGCGGCAGCGATACGGACGCAGCAGCAGTGGAGGCAGGATAATCCACTCCAGCACGCCCTTTCGGTGGGAACGCAGCACGTCTTTGCAGCCGCAAAGGGGGCATTGCCGTGCGCCGATCCGAAGCGAAATTGCGTGAGTCCTGGCCATCGAACAAAGTAAAACGAATATTGTATCCGCCCCGCTTCATTTCAAAAAGCATGTTTACGTCATTTCCGGTGTGGGCTATTCTGATTGGACTTTTTGAATCCACGAAGACAAGTGAGGATGGCATGCGTTCACTGTGCGGGACGGGATTGTTTGGTTGCCTGAAGAAAGTCTTTTCAAGGTTCGACGCGCGAGCGATTTTCGTGCTGAGCGTCCTGCTGGTGGGTCCCGCCGCGGCCTTCGCGCAGACCGACGAGATCCAGGTGTACGACGCCGCGATTGCCGACAAAGGCAAATTCAACCTGATGATCCACAGCAACTTTACTCCCATCGGACGCAAGGTTGCCGATTTCCCCGGCGGCATCATTCCCGACCGTTCCTTCAACGGTACGGCCGAATGGGCCTACGGCGTGAACGACTGGTTCGAGCAGGGACTGTATATGCCGGTGTACACGATCTATTCCCAGGGGCACGGCGGGTCGATTAACGGGTTTAAGATCCGAGAACTGTTCGTGCGGCCGCATGCGGACGATCACACGTTTTTTTACGGCGTCAATTTCGAGTTCAGCGTCAATTACTCGTATTGGGAATCCCGGCACATCACTTCGGAAGTTCGGACGATCGTGGGATTGCACCTGCACCCGGTGGACATCGTCTTCAACCCGATCTGGGATACCGATTACACAGGTGGTTTTGGAAACTTGGAATTCGTTCCATCCACGCGCATTGCGTACAACTTGAATAAGCAATATGCCGCCGCCATCGAGGAATACGCGGATCTGGGGCCAATGCGCAAATTTGTCCCGGGCAACCAGCAGTTCCACGAAGTCTGGGGAGTCATGGACCGCTCCGGCAAAACCTGGAGCATCGAGGCGGGCGTGGGAGTTGGCGTGACGCCGGGCGCCGACAAATTGACGCTCAAGTTTATGATCTCGCGCGACCTCAACTGAGCGTCTTCCACGCGTCTCAGGATTTCCACGATTCCGAGGGAGAGAAAACGCCATGGCCGTTCACCAGTTCGTGGAATATGCCGATGCCAGTCCTGAAGTGCGCGCCGTCTACGACGACATCCGGACCACGCGGAAAACGGATTTCATCAATAATTTCTGGAAGGCGCTGGCCAACGATCCCGCGACCCTCAAGCGCACCTGGGAATCGGTCAAGCAAATCATGGCGCCCGGCGCTCTCGACCCTCTCACCAAGGAAATGCTCTACATTGCCGTCAGCGTTACCAATCAGTGTTCGTACTGCATCGCCTCGCACACCGCCTCGGCTCGCAATAAAGGCATGACCCCCGCCATGTTTCACGAGTTGATGGCCGTCGTGGGCTTGGCCAACGAAACCAACCGCCTGGTGGCCGGCTACCAGGTGGAAATCGACGACGTGTTCAAGACTCCCTGAAAACTCTTTGAACGCAAGATTTATTTTCTTCCCCGTTTGTTCCACACCTGTGGAACACTCGCCGAAGCAGCCGTTATTGCCGCGCATTCGGCGCGATGCTAGGATGATTTCGCATGGCCCAGCAAACGCAAGCGCGTCCTCGTGTAGGCGTGCCCTGGCGCACCGCCGCCGAAGAAGCGGCGAATCAACGCTCTAAAATAAACAAATATCTTGATGCCATTGAGAAGGCCGGCGGCGAGGCGGTGCTGCTCTCGCTTGTGTCCGCGCCCGAGGACTTGAAGCGTCAGGCGGAGAATCTGGACGCGTTTGTGTTGAGCGGCAGCCCGGCGGACCTCGATCCCGCGCATTTCGGCGCCAAGCGCCATCCCGCCACCGCCGATGCCGATGCCGCGCGCGAACGAAACGATTTCACACTGCTGGAGCACGCTTTCACCGTAGGCAAGCCCGTGCTCGCCATCTGCTACGGCATCCAGTCGCTCAACGTCTTTCTCGGCGGCAGTCTGGTGCAGGATATCCCTACCGAGTTGGGGACCACGATTTGCCATAGTCCGGAGGAGGATGAACTCCCGGACGGCACCGAGACGCCCGACATGATTCACGGCGCCGAGATCGGCCAGGGTCGCGTGCGGAAGCTTTCCGTTTCGCCGCAAGCGGAGGTCAATTCCTGGCATCATCAGTCGGTGCTGGAGCCAGGGCTTGGCTTGCGAATCACCGCGCGGTCGGCGGACGGCGTGATCGAGGCGGTTGAGTGGACCATGGATGAAAACTGGGTGGTGGGCGTGCAATGGCATCCAGAGCGCATGCCGGGGGACGCGCTGGCGCAAGCGCTGTTTCGCGATCTGTTGGAAGCCGCTCGGCAGGCGCAGTTGGCGAAGTAGATCGCGCAATCCTGGCTTGGCAACCTTTATCGACACCGAAGCCCTCAATGTATGTGGAGGTGTAGTCCTGTGCGGTTGAATTTGCGGACGGCGGCATGCATGGCGTTGATGTTGAGCTTGGCGGTGCTTGCAAAGACGGCGCACGCGCAGGAACTGCTTCCCGAGCAAAGCGCGGCAAAGGCGCGGCAGGTCTTACAGCAGGTGATCGGTGCGCTGGGAGGACAAGCGTACCTGGACGTCCATGACACTGAATGCGAGGGGCGCGTCGCACAGTTCGGCACCAACGAGGAACTGATGGGCTACACGCCGTTCCGCGATCTGTGGGTGCTGCCCGACAAGAACCGCACCGAATATATTTCCAAAGGCGAACACACCATAGCCGGATTTCTGATGGGTGCGGACGATATGTTGATCACGCACGGCGGCGTGATGATTACCGTTTTCAACGGCAGCGAAGGCTGGATGCTGGACAAGGCCGGCGTATCGAACCAGCCCGAGGACGTGATCAAGAATTTCACCGACCAACTGAAAACCGGATTGAACAACATGCTGCGCGTGCGCCGGAACGAACCGGGCGTGGAGGCGCAATATGGCGGAACGGATCTGATCGATCTGAAGGAAGCGGAATGGATCGAGTTCACCGACAGCGATCGGCGCAACATGCGTTTGGCGGTGGACAAGAATACGCACCTGCCGCTGCGCTGGGTGGTGGCCACGCGCAATCCGGATACGCGCGAACGCTCCGAAATCGTCACCAGTTACACGCAGTATATTTCCGCCGACGGCATCAAGACGCCACTGAGCATCGTGCGCGCGCGCGACGGCCGAAAGACCAACCAGACGTTTCTGACCGGGTGCAAATACAATTCCAACCCGGAGGCGCAGCTTTTTACGCGTGCTTCGCTCGACCAGCGCGCCGCAGAAGTGGCCAAGAAGGGGTATAAGAACGCGAAGGACAAGAATTAAGCTGCAGTAGTAACGTAGGACAGGCTTCAGCCTGTCTGATTTTCGCTCCGAGACCGCAAACGTAAACCCGACAGGCTGAAGCCTGTCCTACTGGAACACCGACCAGATTTCCGCCAAGCCCGGCACAACGAACACGAATCATTTGTCAAAGATTTGAAACAAATGAGGCTCAACCTCATTCAGCCGTGAAAACAGCTTACGGTCACCGCGTCGGCGCGGGGAATTGCACTTTGGGCGCTTCGCGCGAGGATTCCGTCGCCGTAAAATAGGCATTATTGCGCTGGAACCCGGCCCATCCGGCAAACACGCTGTTGGGGAAGAGGCCGATGTAGGTGTTGTAGTCCTGGATGGCGTCGTTGTAGCGTTTGCGCTCGACGGCGATGCGGTTTTCCGTTCCCGCCAGCTCGTCCTGCAGCCGCAGGAAATTTTCATTCGATTTCAATTGCGGATAATTTTCGACGATCAACAACAGCCTGCCGATCGCGCCATCCAGCTGGCCGTTCGCGGCGATTTTATCGGCGGGCGTCTGCGCTCCCAGCAGAGCGGAACGCGCCGCGGCGATATCGTGAAACACGGTTTGTTCCTGCGCCGCGAAACCTTTCACGGTCTCCACCAGGTTCGGGATCAGATCGGCGCGCCGCTGCAGGACCACGTCCACCTGCGCCCACGCGGATTTCACCGTTTCATTTTTCCGCACCATTTCGTTGCGGCTGCTCACATACGACCCGCCAACGACGAGCGCGATGATCGCGACCACTGCCAGAACAATCATTCCCTTTTTCATGCGCGTCCTCCTGAATCAACACAAGCTCGTCAAAGCTTTTCCGGTGGCACAGGCTTCAGCCTGTGCGGTTTAGAGTTCCTGCCGCCGAAGCTTCGCACAGGCTGAAGCCTGTGCCACCAAAAACCGCTTCGCATCACCGCATAACCGGTCCGCTTTCGGGAGAAATCCCGGCTACCCTTTCGTATCCAGCCAGCGGTCGAATTTGTCGCTCACCGCTTCCACGAAAGCGAAATACTGGGTCAGCGTTTTTTCGACGTCGATTTCCTGCGGCTCCTTTTTCCCTTCGCGAAAATCGAGGATCGTTTGAAAGCCGGCCGGATCGGCCGTGGCAAACGCACTGATCCGCGCGATGGCCTCGCGTTTGTTTGCCGCGGGCGCTTCGCCCATCGCGATCAAGGCGTGGCGAAACAGCGTCGTGAACGACGAAAACGAGGAGGCCATCAGTCCCAAATAGAGTTTCGATTTGCGCGGCGCGGCCAGCATGGCCTGGCGCAGCCGCAGCCACCCGGTCCGCAATTCGCGCTCGACTTGAATCGCGTGGTAGTGCAGCGGCACGGGAATCTCCGCCAGCACGTCTGCGCCGAATAAAACGTGATGATGGGATTTCATGTCCAGCAATTCCATGGCGAAAACGTCCGCGGACCGCGCCAATTCCTCAAGGGTAAAAACCAGCGGCGGGCGATGCCCTTGCTTCGTCCACCATTGCACCGGCTCGTGCATCTCCTCGATCTGTCCCGGATCCGCGCGATCGACGACGCAAAGCACGTTGAGATCCGAGTGCCGGGAATGAAATTCTCCGGTCACCGCGGAACCGTACAGGATCACGGCTTTTAGATTGTCCCTCGCCGCGGCCTTCAGTTTTTGGACGAACTCGTCGAGCTTAGGATTTGTCAATCAAAGCTCCTTCTTGCGTTCCAGCTCAATCTCACCAGCTTCCGCCCGCCCCGCCCCCTCCAAACGATCCCCCGCCAAATCCGCCAAACCCGCCACCGCCTCCACCTCCGCCGAACCCGCCGCCTCCCCACGATCCTCCGCCAAATCCAGGGTCCGCCCATTCCCCATCCGCCACCCCGGCGGCGGGGACCGATCATTCCGCCGAACAGAAGTCGTAGGAAAAAACCAGAAATTGGGAAAAAAACAAAAACAACAATGATGATCAGCCAAACGATGCTGGAAATCGGAAGCGAATTGTCTGGCTCGGCCGAAGGTGGCGAGGGCTCTGCTTGGAGCCCGCCGGAAAGATTATCAAGTGCGACTTTTTGATCCTCGGCGATGACGGCCGCAACGCGCTGCGTCATGAGAAGTACAGCACCGCTGTAATCCCCCTGACGCAAAAAGGGGACTGCTTCGCGCCCGAAGCCGCCCACTTTCCCATCGGGCAGAATCGCTTCCAGGCCGTAACCGACTTGAGTCCAATACTTGTGTTCATTCGGAGCGACCAGAATGAGAACGCCACGCGCCTGCTGCTTTGGCCCCACGCCCCATTGTGTCGCCAGCTCAAACGAATATTGCTCAACGGGCTCCCCTTCGAGCGAAGTAACGGTGACCACCGCAATCTGCGCCTTTGTCTTCTGATCGACTTCGGCGCACAGCGCCGTCAGTTTTTCCTTGGCCTGCGCGCTCAGCACGCCCGCGAAATCGTTGACATAACCTTGCGGCTTTAGGTTTTTGACTTGCTCGGAATGCGCGCGCGGAGCGCTTAAAACAAGGGCCAACAATAGTAAGAGAGATCGTGCGATGGATTTCGGAAGCCGGAATGGAAGAGACATCTGGCGTCAGCTTTCGCGAGCAACTTCATCTTAGGATGCCCCCTCCCCGGCGTCAATGTTCGGCGCTTTCGTAGGACAGGCACTCTTGCCTGTCCTCTTTGTCGTCGCCTGCGCGCACATTGACCAGGACAGACAAGAGTGTCTGTCCTACAAGACCATGCCTCCTGCCCGCGCCTTCACTTACCGCGCGGTTTGGCGTATGATCCCGGCCATACCGGAAATTCAAATCTGGATCGGAATTCAGCGGAGGAGCCATGGCGAAGAAAATATGGGTTGTGGTGGCCCTGATTGCCCTTTATGCCGGAGCCGCGTCCGCGCAGGACGCCAAGGCCAAGCTGCAGACGGCCGTGAAGGCCATGGGCGACGTCCAATCGATCCAATATTCCGGCACGGGAAAGCTCGATACGTTCGGGCAATCGTACACGCCCACTTCGGCCTGGCCCGCGACCAACATCACCAGCTACACCAAGACCATCGACTACGCCTCCAAATCGGCGAAGGAAGAAATGACGCGCGTGGAACCCAACCCGCCGATTCGAGGCGGTGGGCGGCCCTTCGGCGGCGAGGATAAGCAGGTCAACTTCGTCAGCGGGGCCTATGCCTGGGACCAGCCGGGTGCCGCGCCGGTGCCGCAAATCGGCGCGGCCGCCGAACGGCAACTGCAAATCTGGCTTACGCCGAACGGCTTTCTGAAAGCCGCGATGGAAAATAACGCCACCATGCGGAAAGGCACGATGGGGACCGTCATTTCGTTCAAGACGGGAAAATTCACGGTGAACGGCACCATCGACGCCGACAACATGGTCGCCCGAACAGAAACCTGGATTCCGAATCCGGACATGGGCGACATGGCGGTCGAGACGGTATTTTCGGGCTACAAGGATTTTGGCGGCGTGAAATTTCCGGCGACGATCGTGCAAAGTCAGGGCGGATTCCCCGTTCTGGAATTGACGGTGACGAGCGTAAAGGCTAACCCAGGCCTCGCGGTCACGGTGCCCGATTCGGTAAAGACCGCGAGTGTGCCGCCGGTGCGCGTGGTGTCGCAGAAACTGGGCGACGGCGTGTGGTTCATGGGCGGCGGATCGCACAACAGCGTGCTCGTGGAATTTCCAACGTATCTGGCGATGATCGAAGCGCCGCTGGGCGACGCGCGGTCGCTGGCCGTGATGGCCGAAGCCCACAAACTGGTTCCGGACAAGCCCATCAAGTACCTGATCAATTCGCACCACCACTTCGATCATTTTGCGGGAGTTCGCGCGTACGTTGCGGCGGGAGCCACGATTATCACCAACGAGATGAACGTGGCCTCCTACCAGAAACTCTTCGCGGCGCCGCACACGCTGGACCCGGACGAACTCGCAAAAAATCCGAAGAAAGCCGAAATCATCCCGGTAAAGGTAAAATACGTTTTATCCGAGGGAGACCGGTCCATCGAGATTTATCGCGTGGACGGCGACATGCACAACGGCGACATCATGATGATGTATCTGCCCAAGGATAAAATCCTGGTGGAAGCCGACGATTACACGCCGGACGCGCCTGGCGTGCCGGCGCCCACGGGTCCGCGCCCCAAGATATTTGAAGACAATCTGAAGAAACAGCTTCTGCGCCTGAAACTGGATGTGGCCACGATTGCGCCGCTGCACGGCGTGGTGGTTCCGTTTTCCGAATTTCAGAAGGCTGTGGGAGACTGAACGAGATCGAACGGAAATTGAGCGTGAAATTGAATAAGGGGAGCTAATTATGCGCAATCTTAAATCGTTTCGTCGCTACCGGTGGCTGGTGCTGGGGCTGGCGACAGTCGTCTCGCTCGGCGCGGTGAAAGCCACCGACCTGAATCCGGCGGCGATCAGCATCAAGATGCCGGACCAGCTGCATTGGGTGGACTCGCCCAGCGGCATCAGCCAAGTGGTGCTCCATGGCGATCCCGACAAGCCGGGGCTCTACATCGTGCTGGCCACATGGCACGCGCACCATATGAGCCATCCCCACTTTCACCCCAATGACCGGTTTATCACCGTGATTAAGGGGACTTGGTGGGTCGGAACGGGAACCAAATTCGATCCCGACAAGACGGTTCCGATGCCCGCGGGAAGCTTCGTGACCCATTATGGCAAGCAGGTTCACTACGACGGCGCGAAGGACGAGGACGTCACGTTGGAAATCCTTGGCGAGGGGCCGGCGACGAACACGCCCGCGGAAGAGAAGTAGGATAGGCGCTCCTGCCTGTCCTGATTTAGTTCGCATCGACCGCGAACTCAAACCGGACAGGCAAGAGTGCCTGTCCTATAAACCCGCGCCACTTGACCTTTCCGCGGCCGCCCGTCACTATATTTTCCGTGGGCTGCCGTCAGCCCACTCCGATTAACTTCTATGGCGTGGTTCAAGAGAGAGAAAAAACGAATCGACCAGCCCACACCGCCCGATGAGCGGCGCGTCAAGACCGAGGGGCTGTGGACCAAGTGCGATACTTGCCGCGCGACCATCTGGAAGAAGGACCTGGAAGCCAACTGGCGCGTCTGCCCCAAGTGCCAGCACCATTTCCGCTTGAGCGCCACGCAGCGCCTCGAACTGCTGCTCGATTCCCGCTGGATCGAGCATGACGCCGCGCTGGCATCGAACGACCCGCTGCATTTTACCGACACCAAGCCCTACGCTGCCCGCCTGAAAGACGCCCGCCGGAAATTGAAGATGTCCGACGCCATCATCACGGCCGAAGGCCTGCTCGGCGGGCGCCTGGTGATCTGCTGTTCGATGGAGTTTGCCTTCATCGGCGGCTCGATGGGCGCGGTAGTGGGAGAGAAGGTGACGCGCGCGATTGAAATGGCCATCTCCAAGAAACTTCCGTTGCTGATTGTTTCCTGCTCGGGCGGCGCGCGCATGATGGAGGGCACCATCAGCCTGATGCAACTGGCGAAAGTTTCCGCCGCGCTGGCGCGACTTGACGAAGTCCGCCTGCCGTTCATTTCCATTCTCACCGATCCCACCACCGGCGGCGTTACCGCGAGTTACGCCATGCTGGGCGACATCAATATCGCCGAGCCTGGAGCGTTGATCGGATTCGCCGGGCCGCGGGTGATCGAACAAACCATGCGGCAGAAACTTCCCAAGGGATTTCAGACTTCCGAATTTTTGCTCGAGCACGGTTTTCTGGACGCCGTGGTCCACCGCAAGGACCTGAAAGCCTATATCTCCTCAGCGCTCGATTTTTTCGTGGCCTAGCCGCATGACTTACGAAGAATCGGTCCGTTACCTTCTCAGCCTGGGACGCGAGCTTGCCTCGCCGCGGCAGGCCAGCGCCGCCAAATTCGATCTCGCGGGAATCACCACGCTGTGCGAGGCGCTCGGGCAGCCGCAACGCGCGTTTGAATCGGTGCACGTCGCGGGCACGAACGGAAAAGGTTCGACCGCCGCCATGATCGATTCGATCTTGCGCGCGGCGGGCCTGCGCACCGGCCTGTACACTTCGCCACACCTGGAGCGGATCAACGAGCGCATTCGCCTGGATGGCCGGGAAATTTCCGACGCGGATTTCGCCGCAACGTTCACGCGTATGCACGGCGTCATCGAGGAATTGCTGGCCGCGGGGCGCCTGGCCGCGCATCCCACTTTTTTCGAGTGCGTCACCGCCCTTGCGTTTGAATATTTCGCCAAGTCCGGGGCGGAATTCGCCGTCTGCGAAGTGGGCATGGGCGGCCGCCTGGACGCCACGAACATTCTCCTGCCGGAAGTCGCCGTGATCACGCAAATCGATCTCGACCATGAAAATTATCTCGGCCACTCGATCGAGGAAATCGCGCGGCGAAAAGGCCGGCATCATCAAGCCCGGAGCGCGCGTGGTCAGCGCGGCCGAGCATCTGATCGCGCGGGTTGTGATCCGCCGCCGCGTCGCGGAGCAGGGCGCATTTCTGGTGGAAATTGAAAATGCGTTTCGCCTCGAGGATGTGACCTCGCGCAACGGCTGTTTCTCGTTCACCGCGATCGACACCGATTCCGGGGCGCGTATTCCCGTGGCCCTGCCGCTGGCGGGCCGCTTCCAGGTTCGCAACGCGCTCACGGCCATCGCCACCGCGCGCATGCTGGCCGACCGCGGCGCTCCCATCGAGGACGCCGCCATCTCCCGCGGTATCGCCGCTACGCGCTGGCCCGGCCGCCTCGAACGCCTCGCCGACCGGCCCGAAATCTACGTGGACGGCACGCACAATCCCGCCGGCGCGCGCGAAATCTCCGTTTTCTGGGACGCGTTTCTTGCCGGGCGGAATATTTTCCTGATCTACGGCGCGGTGCGCGATAAAGCCGTCGATGAAATTGCCGGCCTGCTGTTTCCCCGCGCCTCCGCGGTCATTATTACCGCGCCGCAGCAGCCCCGCGCCATTTCCGCTTCCGTGCTGGCCGAGATGACCGGCCATCATGCGCGCCGCGTGGAAGTGGTGCCCGACCCGAATCAAGCGCTTGAACGCGCCCTCGAACTTGCTTCTCCCGAGGACGTCATCTTCATCACCGGATCGCTGTACCTGGTCGGCGACTTGCGGCGGTATTGGGCATCGCGCGGCGCGGATTCCTCAGGCGCACCCACGGAGAAGTCTTCTCCAGCATCCAAGTAGGCGACATTTATCTATAAAAGAAATATGTGAATGTTATCCTCGTTGGTGGGTTTAGTGGCACAGGCTTCAGCCTGTGGGTTTTCGTCCGAGGTGGCCTAACCCCCACAGGCTGAAGCCTGTGCCACTAAACCCACACCGCCCATTAGCAATTACGGGACATTCGATTTTCGCTATCGTTGACACGCGCGAACTCATCCAGTAACTAAGAAGCCTGCCGAAGGCAGCGATTCGGCCTCTCAGGAGAAGTTTGATGAAGACACGTTCCCCCATTCTGATTGCTTTGGCGATCTTCGTGTCCCTGTCCATCGCGGTTCCTCCCGAACTCGCCGCGCAAGCCGGAGCGAAAGCGGGCGAAATCTCGCGCGCCATTCCTGACGTGGGCATTGCCCGCGGCGCGCAGCAATTGCCCGCGCCGGTGAAAGCCCTGGTTGATTGGGGCGACGTGGTGCGCACCGGCGATGGCGGCCGCGCGCGCGTGGCGCTGGATGATGGCTCGGTGCTGAACGTGGGTTCCAGTTCCAGCCTGACCGTCACGCAGCACAATGCCGCGGCGCAGCAGACGCAGATTGAGCTGGAATACGGGCGCGTGCGTTCGCAGGTGGTCAAGCAATCCAAGCCCAATTCCAAATTTGAGATTCATACCTCCGTGGGCGTCGCCGGCGTGGTGGGCACGGATTTTTTTCTGGGTTTTGAGAACGGGTTGTTCCAGATTGTCGTTTTTGAGGGCACCGTAAAATTCTGCAACCTGGACGGCGCATGCGTGACCGTCGGCGCCGGGCAGATGGCCACGATTCGCGACGGCCATCAGGCTCCCGACCAGCCGTCGCAGGCCACCCCTTCCGAATTAACGGAAGCGGCGGTCGCCACTTCGGTGGGCGTCGCGACTGCCGGCGGCGTGCCCGTGCATCACATCGGCACCTGGTGGGTTGTGGGCCTCACGCTGGCCATTGCCGTGCCTGCCATCGTCATTCCGGTGGCCACGCGGGGCGGTTCGGGTTCGACCGTTCTAAAAGGCGGATGCAATCCGAACAACCCAAGCGCCTGCTGAGCCGGCCTCTAACGCGCAACCCGGTGCCACGGCGCGCGCAAAGTCGGAATGCCTGAGCGTCCCCCATTTATTCGGACACTTAAATCGGTCTTGCCACGTCTAATAAGAACGGTGATCTGCGGCGACACTTAGCCGCGCACCTGCATCCAAATGATTTGCGATAAAATTCCGATCCCCGTGAGATGAGGGTTGAAGGGAGCCCGCTCGCGAGGCCGAAGTTGGGAACTGCCGGGCAAGCCTGCGTTGAGATTCGCGGCTCATAGGCATAGACTATTCTTTTATCTGCCAGAGGGAGCATTTCTTTGAAAAAACTGACTTATGCAATTCTCGCCGCATTTCTTTCCGTGAATGCGATGGCCGCGCGGCACCCCGCGCCTCCGGCGCCCGCGCCGCAAGCGGCGCAGGCTGCTCCTTCGCCTGCCCTGGTGACCATGGGCCAG
Organism: Terriglobia bacterium; assembly: GCA_963779275.1. Lineage (GTDB taxonomy): Bacteria > Acidobacteriota > Terriglobia > Acidiferrales > UBA7541 > Palsa-360. The sequence goes on along the minus strand of CAVZXL010000001.1, from coordinate 194,033 downwards.
GAACTGGACCGCGAGATGTCTGTGCTGTCGAAGGCTTCCCCGGCGGCATACTTCATCAATTACACGCTGACGTCCACGCAGCGCAGCGAGGTCATGGGTTCCAATGGCGCGCTGCTTTCGAGCAACGACAGTCTTTCCCGGTGGCTCGAAACGCAAGTCCGCGTGGGCAGCTACGATCTGGATGACACGCATAAGGTAGGCAACTCCCGCCCGGCCGACGGCAGTTACGGCACGGCCGTGCCGCTGGACAACGCCCCCGAAGTGCTGCGCCGCGCCATGTGGCGCGAAACCGACAAGCAATACCGCGCCGCCTCGGAAGGCCTGATCAAGATCAATACCAGCAAGGAAGTGCAGGCGCAGACGGCCGAGGAGCACGCTCCCGATTTTTCGCGCGAGCAGCCGCACGTGTCGTACGGCCCGGAAGTTTCCATTCATGTGGACCGCAAGCCCTGGGAGCAAAAAGTTCGCCTGTACACGGCGGCGTTTCGCCAGTCGCCGCAGATCCTGAATTCGATCGTGACCTTCAGCGCGTTGGCCAATAATCAATACCAGGCCAACACCGAGGGCACGCGCCTGCAGTTCGGGCTGGTCCACTACCGGCTGGAACTTTTCATTCAGGGCAAGGCCCCGGACGGCATGGACATCAACCGGTATTACAATTTTGACTGGAATAATCCCGGCCGACGCCCCGGACGACAAGACCGTGCTCGCCCAGGGACTCGTTCTGCGCAAGGAGCTGGAAGCGCTGGTGGCCGCGCCGCTGGTCGAGCCCTATGCCGGCCCCGCGCTTCTCACCGGACGCGCTACCGCCGTGTTCTTCCACGAAGTTTTCGGCCACCGCGCCGAGGGATTCCGCCAGAAGGACATCAACGAAGGCCAGACCTTCGCCCGCAAAGTGGGCGAACAGATTTTGCCGAAATTCCTTTCCATCTACGACGACCCGACCGAGAAGGCGCTGGGCAAGGACATGCTGCTGGGCTTTTATCCCTTTGATGATGAAGGCACTCCCGCCCAGCGCGTCACGCTGGTGGAACACGGGGTCCTGCGGAATTTTGAAATGTCGCGCCAGCCGCTCACCGGCTTTCCGAATTCCAACGGGCACGGACAGGCGCCAGATCGGGGCCCAGCCGGTTTCGCGGCAAGGAAATCTGATTGTTCAGAGCAGCCAGACCGTGACCAACGCGGAGCTGCGCAAGATGCTGATCGCGGAAATCAAGCGCCAGGGAAAATCATTCGGCCTGCTGATTGACGATATCGCCGGAGGTTTCACGTTCACCGGCCGCGGCCAGCCGCAGGCGTTTCAGGTGCAGCCTCTGGTCGTTTACATGGTGTTCGCGGATGGGCGCCCCGACGAACTGGTTCGCGGAGTGGATATCGTTGGCACGCCGCTGGTTTCGCTGACGAAAATCGTGGCTACCGGCGACACCATGGAAATCTTCAACGGATATTGCGGCGCGGAATCGGGTTCCGTGCCGGTCGCCGCGGCCGCTCCGGCCATTCTGATTTCCGAAATGGAAGTGCAGAAGAAGGAAAGCTCGACCGACAAGCCGCCGATCTTGCCGCCGCCCGCTCACGATCCGATGGGAGCGCAACAATGAGCCGCACAGGGAGCAGCCGGATGAACCAATTCCATTCCAAATCGATTCCCGCGGCGCTGGCGCGCCGCGCTCGCTCTCTTTTTCGCCGGCCCGCTGAGTGCGGCGCCGCCCAGGCCCCCGGCCGCCACGCTGGCCCAGCCGCAGCAGACTGCCGCGCAGGATAACGACAAACGCTTGCGGCCATGCAGGATGAACTCAACCGCTCCAGCGCGCGCCTCGAACTGAAAATTCCGGACAAGGATGTTCCCGCGCGCCCCTATTTCATCCAGTATCGCGTTCTCGATGTGGAAGTGCGCACCATTGTCGCCGAATTCGGCGCGCTGGTTTCCTCGACCACCGGGAAAAACCGCGTCATGAGCGTCGATGTCCGCGTCGGAAGCTATAATCTCGACAGCTCGAATTTCATCACCGATGAAGGCTTCAGCGGTTTCCTGGGATCGACCGGCACAATCGGAATCGACCGCGACTACAACTCGCTGCGCCAGGACCTGTGGCTCGCCACCGACCAGGCGTTCAAAGCCGCCGTCGAAAATATTTCCAAGAAGCAGGCGTTCATGTCGCGCCTGGCGAAGGCGCCCAGCATTCCCGATTTTTCCGCGGCCACGCCGGTGGTCAACGTCGAGCCCCTGCGCGAACCGGATTGGACCAACCGCAACTGGGAGCAGGAAGCTCGCGACGTTTCCGCCGCGATGCGCGCGTTCCCGCAGCTTCATAATTCGCGCGTCACCTACCATCTGATCTACACCACCAGTTACCTGCTCAACAGCGAAGGCACCAAGATTCGCGCCAACCACAGCCTTGCGGCCGTCGAAGCGAGCATGGAAACCGAATCCGACGACGGAATGTCGCTGCACAATTTCCTCTCCGTGTACCGGCACCGTCCGGACCAATTGCCGCCCGCGGATGCGGTTCGCAACGACCTGCAAAAGGCGGGCGAGCAGTTGATCACGCTGCGCGTTTCCCCGCCGGCCGCCGATTACGATGGGCCCGTGCTGTTCGAGGCCCCCGCCGCGGGTTCCCTGCTGGCGCAGATGCTGGGGCCGTCGCTCTCCGGAGCGCGCGGGCCGCTGGCAATGCAGTCTGCGTTTGATCAATTGATGGACCGGCTGGGCGGCCACAGCGAATGGACCGGGAAGCTGGGCTCGCGCGTCTTGGGCGGAACGGTTTCGCTGGTCGACGATCCCACCGCGAAACAATTTGCGGGGCAGGACCTGCTGGGAAACTATGACGTGGACGAAGAAGGCGTTGCGGCGCAGAAAGTGCAGCTGGTCGAAAACGGCCTGCTGCTGAATTTCCTGATGTCGCGGCGTCCCGGCCCCGATCTGGACCACACCAATGGACACGGCCGCGCGGCGTTTCTGGGCGATCCGCGCCCGATGATCAGCAACCTGTTTTTCACGTCCTCGGCCGGAGTTTCTCCCGCCGATCTGAAGAAAAAATTCCTGGATGCGTGCAAGCAAAACGGCAACAAGTGGTGCCTCATCGTTCGTGAGATGGATAATCCCGTGCTCGGCGTGACCGAGCAGGACGACCTCTCCGACCTGGTGATGGGCGCGGCATCCGGCGCCTCGACCGGTGACCGCCTCCCCTTGCTCGTCTATCGCGTGAACGTCGATGACGGCTCGGAATCGCTGATCCGCGGCGCGCATCTCGCCGGTCTCACCGTCCGCGCCATGCGCAACGTCTCCAGCATCGGCAGCGATGCCACGGCCTTCAATTTCATGCAGAGCCAGCAAGCCGGATTTTCCGGCACTGCCCTGGCCGCATTCGGCGCCGCCGATTCCGGCGTCCCCGCAACGGTCGTCGCCCCGTCGCTGCTGTTTGACGACGTGGAAGTGCATGGCGCGCGCGGCGAGCCGGAACGGTTGCCGCTGGTGCCGCCTCCACCGATGAATTGAGTGGCGTAATTGGTGATTCGCCCGTTCGAAGCCACGGAATGACTCATGCCACGCTGATTGCCTCCAAGGCTGCCGGCATTTTTGAAAAATCAGGCGTTATGCCAGTTTCTGATAACCCCGTTTCACAAGACTTGGCGAGGCGTTTCGGGGCGCCGGTCCTCGACGCGTGGTTCAAACCTACTTGGTTGGAGCGGCCGGTGCTTCCAACCGCTTCAGTTCCATCAGCACTGCGACGTAAGCAGAGTAGCCCTTCGGGCAATCATCGCGCGCGGCCTGGAGGTGCGCCAGTGCCGTCGTCCGTTGATGATGAAATAGGGCGTCCTCGCCAGTGAAGTAGTTCGCTTCACAAATTTGCCACTTCTGTATATTGGCGTCAGCATTGGCTGCGGCTTTCAACACGTCATCGGCAGTCATTTGCCCGAGATCGAACTTGAGCACCGGCCCCGGCCATTTCGACAGGTCCGCCGCAGCCGCCACCGACGCGAGCTCCTGCGCATCGTTGTGGCTCTGGCCCTTCATCGCCACGTGCAGCATCAGCACCGCGAACACTGCTACCGTCGAAGAGGGCGCGGCGGCGATTGCGTCCTTGAAGCTCGCGGTGGCCGCTGTCAAGTTGGACTGAAAAAGATAGGCCTTACCGCGAGATTCGTAGGAGTATGGGTATTTCGGATTCACACGGATCACTTCGTTGAAGTCCTGGATTGCAGAATCATAATCGCGCTTGTGATCGTAGGCTTCTCCGCGATAGACCCAGGTGAATGCGTCATTCGGGTTCAGGTGGATCGCTTCGCTAAAATCTTTGATCGCTTGGTCATAATCGCCCTTTTCGTTGTAAGCGATGCCGCGTTCGAGGTAGTACCCGAAACTGGGACTTAGGCGAATCGCTTCGCTGAAGTCCTGGATCGCGCGATCATAATCGCCCTTTTTGTAGTAGGCGTCGCCGCGGTTGTTGTAGGCGACGGACAGATTCTCACTCGCCTTGCCTACGTGCAGGCGGCCCATCAGGTCGACGACAGGGGCTTGGATAATCGCGGTGCATGCAGCGATTCTAGTGTCCGGGTCAACTGACATGCACTCGTTCAAGTGTTCTTGCATGCTCTGTCCCAACGCGGCACTCGCCGTGCCAAGCAACAAGCAAGCGCATAAAGCTGGTTTGCAAATCACGTTTGATGTCTCTTGTCGCAGATTAAAGGCGATAACAATAATGCGCGCGCTTTCACGCGCTGCAATATTCCGATTGAGCGGAGCGTACCAATTTGTAACCGATACCCCTCAAGTCCTGAAAAGTAGCCGGTCAATTGCTGTCATGGGAGCTCGCCTGCTAAGGAAATATCACGGAAACCGAAAAGCCGCAATCCCAGTGCTTGTGAAGTCGTCTTCTAAGAAAGTGGCCGCTAAGTTATTGATTCTTCAAGGAGGCGCAGAGCCACTTTCTTCCGCCCCTGTCTGGGCGGAGCCCAGTCAATTGCTTCTCGGAAACTGGCCCTAATCCAAAAAACCGGTTCCGGCGCGTTCCGTTCGCTCCCATCGTATAATCCCTTCGAGGCTTTCCCATCACACGCTCCCCCACTTCGGTCAAGCAGATGGCGGCGCTCGGGTCGATTGGCTCGGCGCTGATTCTTGTCACGCTCAAGGTGTTTCTGGCGCTGGCCACGGGGAGCCTGGGCGTGCTTTCCGAAGCGCTGCACTCGTGCCTTGATCTGATCGCCGCGATTCTGACATGGCTTTCGGTGCGCGTGTCTGACCGGCCAGCGGATTCGGGGCACACCTACGGGCACGGAAAATTCGAGAATTTTTCGGCGTTCGTCGAAACCGGGTTGCTGCTGTGCACCTCGGTGTACATCATTGTCGAGGCGTTTGTGCGGCTGCTGTTTAAGGAAGTGCATCTGCAGCCCAGCGCGCTGGCCATCGGGATTTTGGGCGTGGCCATGGGCATCGATTTGATCCGCTCGCGCGCGCTGGCGCGGGTAGCGCGGGAATTTCCGAGCGAGGCGTTGGAAGCGGACGCGCTGCATTTCTCGACCGATGTGTGGAGCACGTTTGTCGTCATCCTGGGCATGGCCGCGGTATGGATCGGCCAGTACACGGGTATCGCATGGCTGCGCAATGCCGATCCGATTGCCGCGCTGGCTGTGGCGGCCATTGTGATCTGGGTGGGATCGCAACTGGGAAAGCGCACGCTGGACGCCCTGCTGGACGTCGCGCCAGTTGGCTTGCAGAAGCAGGTTATCGAGGCGGTCGAGGGGCTCGATGGGGTGCTCTCCACCGAGCGCGTTCGCGTGCGGCGCGCGGGAAATCACCATTTTGTGGATGTAACGATCAGCGTGCCGCGGTCGGCCAGTTTCGAACAGGTGCACGCCATTTCCGACGCGGTCGAGCAGCGCGTCGCCGAAATCGTTCCCGCGGACGTCATGGTGCACATGGAACCTCGGGCGGCCGCGGGCGAACATTTATTTGACGCTATCCGGGTCATCGCGGCGCGGCGGGGACTCGCCGTGCACGAAATATCCGCGGACCAACTGGACGGGCGGCTGTTTGTCGAGCTGCATCTGGAAGTGCCCGAACACCTGAGCTTGCGGGAGGCGCATCGCCGGGCCACGGAACTCGAAGAAGAGATTCGCAAGCTTCCCGGCGTGACTGCTTCCTCGCAGCGCATCGATCCCGTCGTGAATATTCACATCGAGCCGCTCGGAACGCACATTGCGTCGGTCGACGGGCAGCGCGGAGAGATGACCGGACTCGGCCGCGCGATCGAAAATTACATCAACACATTGCCGAATGAATATCATGAGCTGGTGGATTGTCACGACGTCCACGTGCGCCAGGTGGAGCAGAAAATTCTGGCTTCGTGCCACTGCGCCATGGATGGAAACCTGCCGATCACGCAGATTCATGATGTCACCGGCGCGCTGGAAGACCGCGTGAAAGAACATTTTCCGCAGGTCGCGCGGGTGACCATTCATCCCGAGCCGGTGGAAGAGCGGTGAGCCGGTTTCGTTTGGCTGGGTAGCACAGGCACTCTTGCCTGTGTGGTTTTATAGGCCTCACCTGCGTCGCGGATCTAACGACGATTTCAAAACCACACAGGCAAGAGTGCCTGTGCTACTAAGACCCGCTCCCAGCGCGCGAATTAGGCGTCACCTGCGGGTCACTCTGTTTTCGTCCGGCGAACAGCAACGCACTCATCGCGAAAACGGCGGGATAGCAGGAGACGACGTAGCGAGGTTCGGGCGCTTCGACCGTCGTGAGAAACACCGTGCGCACGAGGATGTAAGCGACCAGCAGGGCGATGCCCCAGAGATTCCACGCGTCCTGCAGGATTGCAGCGCCGCCGGCGCGCGCCGCGCGCCACGCAAACACGATTGCAGCGATTGCCAGCGCAATACACAGGTAGCCAAGAGCTGCAAATCCGGCGACCGTCAGAACATTTGCGCGGGAGTCCTGCCACTGATCTCGCAGGGGAAACATGTTTCCGTCGATGGGCAGGAGTTCCACGCGCGGAGTGAACCATAGCGTGAGCGCGCGCTGAAAGGGCACACGAAAATAAGTTCGGAAGGGATGCCGCCGGGTTCTTTCCCTGGCGATTTGGGCAAATTCACGGTCGACTTCAGGCGTAATATCCAGGGTAGAGTTCCGGTTGTAATCGTCAAACAGCGCCGCCACGCGGGCTTTTTCCTGCGGTGAATCGAACGCACTGGGCGGAGTATCGTCCATGCTCATCGGTTCTTCGCCTACGACCCAGACAGAGGAAAACGTGTCGCGGTAGCGCTCAAGCCACGTTCCGGTCCACGCGTAGTATCCGACAGGCGAGTATTCTCCGGGCAGAGTGGCATACCGGGGAGAGATGAATTGCACCTCGTGCAGGGTCACGTAATTTCGCGTGGCCCACGGCACAAGAGGGAGCAGACACGCGCCGGCCATTGCCGCGCCCTGCAATAGCAGCTTGCGGAAGCCTAGAATCCCGCGCCACCGCGCGGCATAGATCAACCCTGCAGTCGCCAGCAGCAGGGGCATTTCCGGGCGCACCAGCGTGGCCAGGCCCGTGAGGAAAGCGCCGAGCAAGGTGAGTTGGAATGACGTCAAGCGGGGCGAGCCGGCGGGACGGGATAATTCGTCTGGTATCTGCCTCAATCCCAAAGTGAAACAGACCAGCGCGGCCGTCGCTAAGAACGACACCAGGACTTCGGTGAGGATCACGGCGGAATAATTGGCAACGAACGGGCAAATAGCCGCCAGCCACAAACCAGCCAGCCAGACCCGGCGGCGAGCCCCAATTGGTGCTAACGCGGCGGCCAGAGCAGCCGTCAAAAAACAGGTGGCAAGATCGAGCAGGGCCTGAGACAACGAAATGGCCCATACGGAGCGTCTAAAGAGTATAGTCACGCCAGCGAGGAAAGCCGGATAGCCCGGCATGCGGAGGTCTGTTGGGATCAGTTGGCCATTCAACCACATACCGTACACATGATGATCGAGCAGGTTGCGGGCGAGTTGAGAATACAATTCGCTATCGCCCGCCGAAACGGGAAACCGGAATACAAAGAACAGCCGTAAGGCCAGCCCAGCCAATGCGGCCAGGAACATCTGCGCGCAAAGCACCGTGACGCGGCCGGCGGGCGCGGTTATGATCGGGTTTTCCGGGCCGTGCTGTTGTGCGATTGGTCGTTCGGTCATTGACGGCTTTCCGCCGGACAGTTAGTTTGAGTTCGTATCATGAAGCCACGAAAGCCCATATTCTACGATGAACAGAAGCGCCGATGGCGGCGCACCAGCCGCGTGCTGGAAATCTGCGGCGCAATTTTCACGCTGCTGGCCATCACGTTTTTTGTCAGCGTTCTAGTGAGTCCCCGTTTGCCGGTGCCGCTGCTCCCCACGAATCGCTCGGCGCTGCATCCGGTGAGCGAAAAAGTCAGGCCGCGCATTACGCTGAAACGGACCGGCCGCCAACGCCGCGTGGAATTGCTGGGCCAGATGCCGGCCACGTACGATCCCTTGCGCGCCGCGTTTTACGTGGGCTGGGACCCTACTTCGCTGGCCGCGCTGCAGCAGCATTTCCGGGACATCGACTTGCTGGTTCCCGAACGGCTGCATTCCATTACTTCCAGCGGACGCCTGGATGTGGAGGCCGATCCCAAACTGGCCGCCTGGCTGCAAGGTCTGCAACAGCAGAATCCCCCCATCAAAATTCCCACCATGCCGCTGCTGAATAATTCCGACGGCACCAACTGGCTCACCGACGAGATGGCGGCCATGTTGAAGGACAGCGCCGCGCGCCAGCGCCTTTCCGACCAGAGCGTGCAATACATCACGCAAAACCATTACGCCGGCCTGGTGGTTGATTTTGAGGAAATTCCCGAAAAAAGCCAGAAGGATTTCACGCGATTTATCGGCGAGCTTGCCGGCGCCCTGCACGGCGCGAATTTGAAACTGATGGTTTGCCTGCCCGCCGCGGATTGGGCTTACGACTATGCGGACATCGGCAAGGCCTCCGATGCCGTGATCCTGATGAATTACGACCAGCACTGGCGCACGTCGGCGGCGGGCCCCATCGCCGCGCAGGACTGGTTCATGAAAAATATTCAGGCCATTACGAAACTGGTGCCGCCGCAAAAACTGGTGATGGGCATCGCCAATTACGCCTATGACTGGCCATCGAATGCCGGGAAAAAACTCCACGAACAGGCGCGCGTGGAAAGTTTTCAGGAATCGATCGTCACGGCCACGGAATCGGAAGCGCAGGTGCAATTCGATTCGGATTCGCTCAATCCGTATTACGACTATTCGGACGAGCATAACGTGGTGCATCACGTATGGATGCTGGATGGGGTGACCGCGTACAACGAATTGCGCGCCGCCGAACGCTTCGGCGTGCAGGGAACCGCGCTGTGGAGACTGGGATCGGAAGACCCGTCGCTGTGGCCGATCTGGGACGTGACGCGCGCCAGCGACGCAGATCGCGCGAAGCTCGAAGACATGCAGCCCGGTTACGATCTGATCCTGGAAGGCGACGGAGACATCTGGAAATTCGCGAACACGCCGCAAAAAGGGAAACGCGCGATCCGTTTCGATTCGGCCACCGACACGATCGTCGCGGACAATTACCTGGCTCTTCCCTCCTCCTACCGCATCCTTCAGATGGGGGCGGCCCCGTACAAGATTGCGCTGAGTTTCGACGACGGGCCCGACACGCAGTACACCCCGAAAATTCTCGATATCTTGAAAGAGAAAAAAGCCCCGGCGACGTTCTTTGTGATCGGCAGCGGCGCCAACGACGCTCTGGGACTGATCCGGCGCGAGTATGACGAAGGGCACGAGATCGGCAATCATACGTACACGCACCCGCGCTGGAACGAGATTTCGCGCACGCAGATCGACGTGGAACTCAACGTCACCGAGCGCCTGCTGAACAGCACGCTGGGCGTCAAGACGCTGTTGTTCCGCCCGCCGTACGGCATCGACCACCAGCCGGAAACCGCGGATGAAGTCGCGCAGTTGCCCATCGCGCAAGAGATGGGATACCTCATCGTCGGCGCGCGCATCGATCCGCACGATTGGGGCGAGCCGGGCGGAGTTCCGCCGGCGGCGGCTTCGGTGATTGTGCAGCGCGTGCTCGAGCAGGCGCACTCCAACGGCGGCAACATTGTGCTGCTGCACGACGGCGGCGGAAACCGCTCGCACACGGTGGAAGCGCTGCCGCAGATTATCGATGGATTGCGCGCCGCGGGATTCCAGATCGTTCCGGTCTCTGAACTCGTGGGCCAGACGCGCGCGCAGCTCATGCCTTCGCTGTCGTTCCGCGAGCGCCTGGTGGCGCACGCCGACGGGCTGGTGTTCACCTTGTACGAATGGTCGCGGCTGAGCGTGGCATTTATTTTTGTTCTGGGAATCGGCCTGGTGAGTTGCCGCGCGATCATTGTGGGCGTGCTGGCCATCATTGAGAAATTCCGCGCGGGGCCGCCCGAGCATCCCGATTTTCAGCCGCTCGTCAGCGTGTTGATTCCCGCGTACAACGAAGCGGAAGTCATCGTCTACACGGTGAATTCCGCGCTGGAGTCGGACTATCCCAAGCTGGAAGTGATTGTGATCGACGATGGCTCGACCGACGGCACCGCCGAACTGCTCGACGAGCAATTCGGACGCAATCCGGCGGTGCGCGTAATCCACCAGCCGAATCAGGGCAAGCCCGCGGCCCTTTCGCATGCCCTGGCCGAAGCCTCAAGCGGAATCCTGGTCACGATTGACGCCGACACGGCCGTCGAACCTAACGCCGTAAGCAAACTCGTGCGGCACTTCGCGAATCCGCGGGTTGGCGCCGTGGCCGGAAACGTGAAGGTGGGAAACCGGATCAGCTGGCTCACGCGGTGGCAGGCCCTTGAGTATGTGACCAGCCAAAATCTGGAAAAGCGCGCCTTTGACCTGCTGAATTGCATACCCGTGGTTCCCGGCGCGCTCAGTGCCTGGCGTGCCGAAGCCATCAACGAAGCCGGAGGTTTCAGCGCGGACACCGTTGCGGAAGACACGGACCTGACAATTACCATACGCCGCGCGGGCTGGGATATCGCGTACGATGAAGAAGCCATCGGCTGGACCGAGGCCCCGGAAACCGCCTCGGCGCTGGTCAAGCAGCGTTTCCGCTGGACTTTCGGCACACTGCAATCGTTCTGGAAGCATCGCGACACGCTGGGGCGCACCAAATACGGCACGCTGGGCTGGATCGCGCTGCCCAATATTTTCCTGTTCCAGCTGCTGCTGCCGCTGTTTTCTCCGGTCATCGATCTGCTATTTCTCGGCTCGCTGGCGATGTGGGGATTGTCGCTGCTGCATTTCACGCATATCCCGCAATTCTGGACGGCGGCCGACGTGCAGCGCTCCCTGGTATTCTTCATCGGATTCATGCTCATTGATTTTCTGACGTGCGTGGTGGCCTTCACGCTGGAGCGGCACGAGGACTGGTCGCTGCTGTGGCCGCTGTTGCTGCAGCGCTTCTACTACCGCCAGATGATGTACGTCGTACTGTTCCGCGCGGTGATGGGCGCGGTGCAGGGCAAGCCCGTCGGCTGGCGCGGGGTCGAGCCGGAAGTGCCGGCGCATGTCGCGCAGACGTAGTCTTCTCTCGCAACACACTTTCCAGCATGGAATCTATTCGGTGGCACCCGACGGCGCGAGCCCGCGGTATTTCAGCATGGGGTCGATGACTGGTTCCCTGCCAAGCCATGCGGAGAACATTTTGCCAAGGTCCTCGGTGTTGCCGCGCGAGAGAACCATCCGGCGGAAGCGGTCGCCGTTGGCGCGCGTCAAGCCGCCGTGATCCTCGAACCACTGGAAGGCGTTGTCGTCCAGCATCTCGCTCCACAGATAGGCGTAGTATCCCGCCGAATACTCGTTTCCCCAGATGTGCATAAAATAACTGGAGCGGTAGCGCGGCGGCACGTAGCTGAGGGCAAGCTTAGTTTTTTCCAGGACCGCGGTTTCGAACGCATCCGGATCTTCCAGGGGACCGCCGGCGGGGAGAATGTGCCACTGCATATCGAGTTCGGCCGCCGCCACCAATTCGGTAAATTCGTAGCCCTGATTGAAGGTCGCAGCTTTTTTGATCTTGGCGGCGAGTTCCGCGGGCATGGGCGCGCCGGTCTTGTAATCCTTCGCGTAATGGTCCATCACGGCCGGAAATGTCGCCCAGTGCTCGTTGAATTGCGAGGGAAACTCGACGAAGTCGCGCGGCACCGAAGTGCCTGACAGAGTCGGATATTTGGAATCGGCGAACATGCCGTGCAGCGCGTGGCCGAATTCGTGGAACATGGTGGTGACGTCGTCAAAGGTGAGGAGCGCGGGTTCGCCGGCCGTGGGCTTGCTGAAGTTGCCGACGTTGTAGACGACCGGGAGGGTGCCCAGCAGCTTGGATTGCTGCACGAAATTATCCATCCAGGCGCCGCCGTTTTTGTTGTCGCGCTTGAAATAATCGCAGTACCACAGCGCCAGCGGCTTGCCGTCGGAATCGGACACTTCAAACACGCGCACGTCCGGGTGGTAGACGGGAATATCCTTGCGCTCCTGGAACGTAATGCCGTAGAGCTGATTTGCCGCGTAGAACAGGCCGTTCTGCAGCACGTTGTTCAATTCGAGATAAGGCTTGATCTCGGCTTCATTCAGGTCGTATTTGGCCTTGCGGACCTGTTCGGAATAGAACTCCCAATCCCAGGGTTGCAGCTGGAAACCGCCCTTCTGTGCGTCGATCAGGGACTGGATATCGCCGGCTTCGCTGACGGCTCTGGCGGTGGCGCCTGGCACCAGCGCGTCGATAAATTTCAGCGCGGCCTCGGGCGTCTTGGCCATCTGGTCTTCCAGTCTCCACGCGGCAAAATTCGGGAAGCCAAGCAGCTTGGCTTTTTCGGCGCGAAGCTGAGCCAGGCGGGCGATGGTGGCGCGCGTATCGTTTGGCGCGCCGCGTTCGGCGCGGTTCCAGGAATTTTCGAAAATCTTTTCCCGCGTCGAACGTTGGGTTAGCTCCGCGAGGTCCGGCTGCTGCGTGGTGTTCTGCAGGGGAATTAAATAGCCGTTCAATTTGCGTTCTCTTGCCGCCTGCGCGGCGGCCTTGAGCTGCGCGTCGCTCAGGCCTGCGAGCGCGTCATTGTCCTCGGTCAGGAATGCCCCGGCCTTGGTTGCGGCAAGCAGTTTGGACTCGAAGGCCGTCGAAAGGGTCGCTTCCCCCTGGTTGAGCTTCTTCAGCTTTGCCTTTTCGGCGGGCGCGAGGTTGGCGCCGGAATGCACGAATTTGTCGTAATCGAATTCCACCAGCCGCAGGGATTCCGGATCGAGATTCAGGGACTGGCGCTGCTTGTAGACGGCTTCGACGCGCGCGAACAGCTTTGGGTCGAGGAATATGGCGTCTTCGTGCGCGGCCAGCTTGGGGGCCTCGGCGTCTTTCACTTTCTGCAGCGCGGGGTTGAGGTTCGCTCCGGTCACGCCCTCAAATGCGGCCATGACGCGGTCGAAGAGCTGGCCCGCCTTTTCCATGGCCACAATCGTGTTCTCAAACGTCGGCGGGGCGGGATTGTCGGTGATCGCCCGGATTTCCTTGCGCTGCTGCGCCATCCCGGCCTCAATGGCGGGCTGGTAATCGGTGTCTTTTATCTTGTCAAACGGCGGCGCCTGGAACGGCAGCTTGCTGGGCGCGTAAAACGGATTGCTCGGGCCAAAGGGCGTATCGGCGGTCAAGGCGGGCCTCACTGCAAAAGCGAAAAACATCGCGCCAGCGACGATCAGGGTGGCGAGTTGCGTCCTTGAAAGTAGCGGCTTGCGCGGCGCAATTGTGTTCATCGCTGTTCCTTCTTCCTTCACTGGCCTATCGTATTGTAAAGGAAATACCAGTCCAGGAGCCATTTTTGGCTGTGGAAGCGGGCGGGCCCTTTGCGGGTGCGCTCACACGCCTCGATTAGCATCGTTCCCACAACCTGAGTGCCATCCAATTTTTAACCCTTCGTTGGTCGCAGCCCCGGCTCGCGGTATAATTCTTGGATGCCAACGAGCAGGAATGAAGCGCGTATGCACGGCACAACCGTATTGTGCGTGCGCCGCGATAACAAAGTGGTGATCGCCGCCGACGGCCAGGTGACCATGGGTGAGCACGTGATGAAACATACGGCGCGGAAAACGCGGCGGCTGTTCGGCGATAAAATTCTGGCGGGGTTTGCGGGTTCGACGGCGGACGCGCTTTCGCTTTTCGAGCGATTCGAGGGCAAGCTGCAGGAGCATCAGGGGAATCTGGCGAAATCCGCGGTGGAGCTGGCGAAGGAGTGGCGCAAGGACCGCGCGCTGCGCCACCTCGAGGCGCTTTTGATTGTGGCCGACCCGAAGTCGACGTTTCTGGTGTCGGGTAATGGCGACGTGATTGAACCGGATGACGGGATTTGCGCCATCGGTTCGGGCGGGCCGTATGCCCTGGCCGCGGCGCGCGCGCTGGCCAAGCACACGAAGCTTTCGGCCAAGGACATCGCCCTGGAGGCGATGCGCATCGCCAGCGATATCTGCATTTTTACGAACGCGAATTTCACGGTTGAGGAACTGTAGGAGTTGCGGAAAATTTCTTTTGTCCGTCATTCCGAGCGAAGCGAGGAATCTCTCCTGGTTCGACTCGCAAAGGAAAGAGGGATTCCTCGCTTCGCTCGGAATGACGGGAAATTAGTTTTTCCGCAATCTGTGAAGTTTGGGGCACGAGATTTCGGAAGGCGGAACGCATTATGGTGATTTATCTTCCCGGAGAACAACGCGAGCCGCAGGCCGCGCCAGAGCCCTCGTTTGACGAACTCACACCGCGAGAAATCGTCATCGAGCTGGACAAGTACATCGTCGGGCAGGCCGCGGCAAAACGCGCGGTGGCCGTGGCGCTGCGCAATCGCGTGCGCCGGCAAAAGCTGACTCCGGAAATGGCCGAAGACGTCCTGCCGAAAAATATCCTGATGATCGGGCCCACCGGAGTGGGCAAGACGGAAATTGCGCGGCGCTTGGCGCGTCTGGCGGGCTGCCCGTTCGTCAAGGTCGAGGCTTCCAAGTACACCGAAGTCGGATACGTAGGGCGCGACGTCGAGTCCATGGTCCGGGACTTGGTGGAAACCGCCATCGACATGGTGCGCGAAGAAAAATTGGACGAAGTCGCCGAGCGCGCCGAGCAGGCCGCGGAAGAGCGCGTCCTCGACCTGCTGCTTCCCGCTTCACCCCCCGCTCACGTCGAATCCGGCAGTCCCGCCGCGCTGCAAACCGATACGACCCGCCGGGACCAGGCCGACCGCACCCGCGAAAAACTGCGCGCGCAGTTGCGTGACGGCAAACTCGACCAGCGCCTTGTCGAAGTCGAAGTGCGCGAACGCGCCATGCCTTCGTTTGAAATTATTTCCAATCAGGGCGTCGAGGAAATGGACGTCAACATCAAGGATATGCTCTCGGGCATGTTCGGCCAGCAGAAAAAACGCCGCAAAATGACCGTGGCCGAGGCGTTCGACTACCTGATCCAGGAAGAAGAGAACAAGCTGATCGACATGGACCAGGTGACGCGCCTGGCCGTCGAGCGCGCCGAGCAGATGGGCATCATCTTCATCGACGAAATCGACAAGATCGCCGGGCGCGAAAGCGGCCACGGCCCCGATGTCTCCCGCGAAGGCGTGCAGCGCGACATTCTTCCGATCGTCGAGGGCACCACGGTCAATTCGCGCTACGGCATGATTCGCACCGATCATATTCTGTTCATCGCCGCCGGCGCGTTCCACATCAGCAAGCCGTCCGATCTGATCCCGGAACTCCAGGGGCGCCTCCCCATCCGCGTGGAACTTACGGCGCTCACCGAAGCGGACTTTGTGCGCATCCTCACGGAGCCGAAAAACGCTCTGATCAAGCAGTACGTGGCGCTGCTGGACACCGAAAGCGTGAAATTGAATTTCACCGAGGACGCCATCGCGACCATCGCGCGCTTTGCCGTCACCGTGAACGAGCAGACCGAAAACATCGGCGCGCGCCGCCTGCACACGATCCTCGAAAAAGTCCTCGACGAAATTTCCTTCGAGGCGCCGGACCTGAAAAAGAAAAACGTGAAAGTGGACGGCGCGTACGTCACCAAGCAGCTTGCCGACATAGTGAAGAACCAGGACCTCAGCCGGTACATCCTCTAAAGGCATGATCAAGCGATGACGAAGCGATGAACCGCGCCTCCGCATCCATCGTGTTTGCGTTCGCTGCCTGGATGTGCGTCTTTGCCGCCGGTTGCGCTGCTCCAGGCGATCCCACGGCGCGGCATCCAGTGGTTCCCGTTGCCGTCGCCGATCTTTCCGCGCGCCAGGTGGGCGTCGAAACCGTTCTGGCGTTCACGCTCCCCGCGCGATCCACGGACGGCGAAGCCCTTGCCGAGCGCCCGTCAGTGGAGGTTTACCGCGCCGCGCCGCCAACGGGCGCCGCCGTGGCCACGAAAACTTCCTGGGCGCTAGCCTTTGCCGTCCCGCCGGAACGCGTGGATGCGTACGTGAGAAATAACCGGTTTGAGTTTCACGATCCGCTTGCGCCCGCCACGCTCGGCGCCGCGCCTGGCCCTCCACTGATTTACATGGTGCGCACACGGGCGGTGAGGGCGCGCGCTTCGGGAGATTCCAATGTCGTCACGCTGCGCATTTATCCTCCGCCGATGACGCCCGGCGATGTGCGCACGCAAGTGACGGAGTCCGCGATCGCAATCCACTGGAGCGAAACCGGTGCGCCGGCGGGGGCCACGTTTGTCGGCTACCATGTGTACCGCGCCCTTGCGGAGCCTGGACAGCCCAGCGCGGCGCCGGATGCCTCGCAGACGAAGTTGAAATCGCCGCCAGAGCTGCTGGGTGCGCCCGCTTCGGGCGAGTATCAGGATTCGCATTTTGAATTTGGCCAGACGTACGTGTATACGGTTCGCAGCGTGGCTGCATTCGGGGCGGACCTGCTGGAATCGGCCGACTCGCTCCCGGCAAGCGTCACGCCGCGCGACATTTTTCCTCCGGCCGCGCCAGTGGGCCTGGAAGCAGCCGTCGTTCCGGCAACCCCGCAGGGTGCTTCCTACGTCGAACTATCGTGGGCCATTAGCGCGGAGCCCGATCTGGCGGGGTATCGCGTCTACCGCAGCGGCCGCGAAGACGCGACCGGGGAGCGGCTGAACACCGAATTGTTGCCCAGCCCCGCATTTCGTGATATGTCCGTGATGCCGGGTGAGCAATACTTCTACCGCGTGTCCGCGGTAGACCGGTCCGGGAACGAAAGCCCCATGAGTTTCGCGATTTCCGCGCAGGTTCCATAAGAAGCAGTAATAAAGAAGTTGTGTTCAAAGTTCCGAAGACGAACTGCAAACGGAAACGAGAGGATAAAGATCCGATGGCGGCCCGACCCCAGCTCCCGGGCATGCGATGGTTTTTGTGGCTGCGCAACCCCGCGTTGCGCATCGGCGTGCTTACGGGAATTTATTTGTCGGCCATGTTTTTGACCTGGCTGCTGGTGGCCAATCACGCCACGCGGCTAGAGCCCTATGCCGGTTTGCGAAACTTGGTGGCCGGCGCGATCCAGATTGCGCTGGCGGCAATTCCGGTCTTGCGCTTCCGCCAGGAACCCGCGAAAATGTTTGCTTCCGGCCTGGCCGCATGGACACTGTTGACGTTTACCTATTTCGCAGCGGAAATGCATTACACGCTGCTCGCAAGCCGCATGGGAGCGGCGCAGCTCTTCATTCTCGGCGGTATTTCCTACGGCTTCGTCGCCGTTTTCAGCTGGGTCTTTCTGATGTGCGTGGAGGCGCGCCAGCGGCACATCGCGCAAATCCATCATGCGGCCGCTTCCGGCAACAGGGCCCGCACGCATTAATCTTCCCCATCTTACACAAAGGACAAAGCACGCAATGAAACTCTGCCGTTTTCAGCCGCAAAGCGTTTCCGTGGAAAAACTCGGCGCATCGGTGCACCCGGAAGTCCTGCAAGGCGTTATTTCCGGCGCGACCGTCCGCGAAGTCTCGGGCGATATTTTGGGGAAGTGGGAGGCGACGTCGCGCTCCTGGCCGCTCAGCGAGGTGAAGCTCCTGCCGCCGGTGAATCCCAGCAAAATCGTCGCGGTCGGCCGGAATTACGCGGACCACGCGGCCGAATTCAATAATCCCGCACCCGAGCAGCCCATTATTTTTCTGAAGCCGCCCTCCTCGCTGCTCCCGCCGGAAGACGCCATCGTGCTGGCGCCAAACGTAAAGCGCACGGATTTTGAAGGAGAACTGGCGGTGGTGATCGGGCGGCAGTGCTACCAACTGCCAGACGGCGCCGACCTGAAGCCGTTTATCGCCGGCTTCACTTGCCTGAACGACGTGAGCGCGCGCGATTACCAGCAGATCGACAAGCAATGGACACGGGCGAAGGCTTTTGACACGTTCTGCCCCATGGGCCCGGTGCTGGAAACCGATTTTGACTATAAGAACGGAAAGATCGAGACGCGCTTGAACGGGGTGCGGAAACAGTATGCCCCGTTCACGGATATGCTCTTCCCGGTTGATGTTATAATTCCCTGGGTTTCGCGGGTGATGACACTATTGCCGGGAGACGTGATCGCCACTGGCACGCCCGCCGGCGTCGGTCCGATGAAAGCGGGCGACGTCGTGGAAGTCGTCATCGAGGGGATCGGCACGCTGCGGAACCCGGTGGTGGACCGGTAATATTGCGACCTGAAATTCGACATTTCAAATTTGAGATTTCAAATTTGAAATTGGAAATATGCGGCGCCCCTCCCTGCCGTGTGGGCCCCGGACCAGGCAACTGGAGGTTATAGTCATGAAATTCTTTTTGGACACAGCGAATCTGGATGAAATCCGGCAGGGCGTATCGTTCGGCGTGATCGACGGGATCACCACGAATCCCACGCTGGTGGCCAAGGAAAAGCGGCCCTTCCGCGAACACGTCATAGAAATCTGCAACATCGTAAAGAACGGGGAGGTCAGCGCCGAAGTCGTGGCCACGGACACGGCCGGGATTCTCCGCCAGGCCCGTGAGATCGCCACTTGGCACCCCAACGTGATCGTCAAAATTCCCACGATCCCCGACGGCGTGCGCGCGTTGAGCGTCCTCTCGAAGGAAGGGATTCGAGTCAACATGACGCTGGTGTTTTCCGCGCCGCAGGCGCTGCTGGTGGCCAAGGCCGGCGCGTACTTCGTCAGCCCCTTTCTGGGGCGCCTGGACGACATTTCCTCCGACGGCCTGGTTCTGCTCCGCGAAATCATGGACATCTACAAGGCCTACAATTATCCGACGCAGGTGCTGGCCGCGAGCTTGCGGCACCCGCTGCATGTGGTGTCGGCCGCGCGCATGGGCGCGCACATCGGCACCATGCCCTATAAAGTTTTTGAACAACTCTTCAAGCATCCGCTGACCGACCGCGGGCTGGAAGGGTTTTTGAAAGACTGGGAGAAGGCGCGCGAAACCCTGGGCGACGTGTTTGAGTCGGCGCCAGCGCGCAACCCGAGCCGTTGAGGCACTTGGCAATCGATTGGCGAATCGTCGGGGGCGCCGCGGCCGTTGTCGCGGTCGTTGCCGTTGTGTTATTGCAGCGCGCTTTCCGCAAACCGGACGACCCGGAGGCGGAGGAGCGCCGGCGCAGGTTTCAATTGAATCAGGTCGGGCGGATCGTGGAAGGCCTCGTCGTCGAGCTCGTGGAAACGCCGGCGAGCGCTCCGCCGGAAGCTCCGGCGGGGATGTTTTCGCGGCGCGCAGCCGCGCCCGTGAACGACGGCGCCGGGCGGTTGCGGCGGCTGATTCGCTATAGCTACTCCATTTCCGGAGTCACCTACGAAACCGCGCAGGACGTCACCGGCTTGGAAGAGCGCCTGTGCCTGGAGCGCCTGGCGGCGGGCCAGCCGGCCAGCGTGAAATATGATCCGTCCAACCCCAGCAACTCCATCCTCGTGGCCGACGATTGGTCCGGCATCGGTTAGTCTGCGTGTCTCGCGGCGCTCTGCAATGGTAAATTGTGGCAACCTCTTCTATTGTGAATTCGTGCTTTTCGTAGCGCCGGCGTCTCGCCGGCAGTTTTTTGGTCAGTGGAAACAATACAAGAATGCCGGCGAGACGCCGGCGCTACAAGCCTTGGGAGCCGCTTCGTGATCGGCAAAATTCTCGCCGGAGTAGTGGCCGTGGCGTGCGCCGCCGCGCTAACGCTGGCCACGATGATCGCTCTGGTGCAAGGCACAATCGCGGCGGTGTCCCTGGACGATTTGCCGCTGCGCGTCCTGGCAGTTTTCGCGGACCTGGTGATCGGGACCGTCCTGCTCCTGGGCTGCATTTATCTGGCGACGCATCTGGCCGTTCGCATTCTGGGCGTTGGTAATGCCGAGTTTCCGCCGCTTCCCGACGCCGGGCCTCTCGGCGAATCGCGTCCCGGCGATCCTCCAAAAAATTAGTGGCGTCCCTGTTCGCGCCTGTGCGAAAGTCACGAGGGCCTAGTCTGCTCTTGGTGGCACAGGCTTCAGCCTGTGCGCGGTAGAGAGGCAAGAAAATCGAAAACCGCACAGGCTGAAGCCTGTGCCGCCGGACCGCTCCGAATGCGCCATCCGGAACAAACGCAACCCATGACCAACGATCCCAAATCCGCCGAACTCATTGCTGGTTTGCGCCGCCGCATCGCGGCCGTGGAAGCGGGCGGCGGCCCGGAACGCCGCGAACGCGAGCACAAGGCCGGGAAGCTCACGGCGCGCGAGAGGGTCGCGCTCTTGCTCGACGAAGGCACGTTTGAGGAACTCGACAAATTTGTCACCCACCGCTCGGTCGATTTCGGCATGGAGGAGCAGCGGCCGCCGGGCGATGGATTCATCACCGGTTACGGGCGCATGGACGGGCGGCTCGTGTACGTCTTCGCGCAGGATTTCACCGTGTTTGGCGGCTCGCTATCCGAAACCAATGCGCTGAAAATCTGCAAGGTCATGGACCTGGCTATGCGCAACGGCGCTCCCGTGATAGGCCTGAACGATTCTGGCGGCGCGCGCATTCAGGAGGGCGTGCGGTCGCTCGCGGGTTACGCGGATATTTTTCTGCGCAACACGCTGGCGAGCGGCGTCGTGCCGCAGATCAGCGCGATCATGGGGCCGTGCGCGGGCGGCGCCGTCTATTCGCCGGCCATCACCGATTTTATTTTCATGACGCGCGACACCTCGTACATGTTCATCACCGGGCCGGACGTGATCAAGACCGTGACGCACGAGGACGTCTCCAAGCACGATCTGGGAGGCGCCATGACGCACAACGCCACCAGCGGCGTCGCCCATTTTGTGGCCCGGGACGACGCCGAATGCCTGGCCATGATTCGCGAACTGATGAGTTTTCTGCCGCTCAACAATCTGGACGACGCCCCGCGCCGCGCCACCTCCGATCCCGTCGATCGCGCCGACGCGGCCCTGGACACCATCGTTCCCGCCGACCCCATGCAGCCCTACGACATCAAGGACGTGATCCACGCGGTGGCCGACGACAATTATTTTTTCGAGGTTCACGAGCATTTCGCAAAGAATATTGTTGTGGGCTTCGCGCGGCTGGGTGGGCAGCCCGTGGGCGTGGTCGCCAATCAACCCGCGTTCCTGGCGGGCGTGCTGGATATCAACGCGTCGGTCAAGGGCGCGCGGTTCGTGCGGTTCTGCGACGCGTTCAATATTCCGCTCATCACGTTTGAGGATGTGCCGGGATTTTTGCCCGGCACGCAGCAGGAATGGAACGGCATCATCAAGCACGGCGCGAAACTGTTGTACGCCTTCGCCGAGGCGACCGTCCCGAAGCTGACCGTCATTACGCGTAAGGCCTACGGCGGCGCGTACTGCGTCATGTCCAGCAAGCACATCCGCACGGACGCGAACTTCGCCTGGCCCACCGCGGAAATTGCGGTCATGGGCCCCGAGGGCGCGGTGAACATCGTGTACAAACGCGAACTTGACCGCGCGCCAGAAGCCGATCGCGAGCGCCTGCGCCGCGAAAAAATCGCCGAGTTCCGCGAGCGCTTCGCCAATCCTTATGTCGCCGCCGAGCGCGGCTACATCGATGCCGTCATCGAACCTTCCGAAACACGCGCGAAACTCATCACCGCGCTGCGGTCACTCGAAACCAAGCGCGACACCAACCCCAAGAAAAAACACGGCAATATCCCCCTGTAAGGAAGAGGAGTAACATAGCCTTAGGTTTGCAAGCGGGAGGGTGCCATGAACAAACTCGTCTTCGCGATGGCTTTATTGTTGGTGGTTCCTGCCCTGCGGGCGCAGCAAGCCGAAACGAAGGACGCTCCGCCCCAAGCGGAAGCGCAGCCTGCGCCACAACCCTCCGAGGAAGTTCCGAATCCTGCGAATAGCCTGCCTGCCGCGATCCGTCCGGGGCATCCGTTGGACCCTGCCGATGTCGATATCCTGACCGGGAAAAGAGACCGCGAGATCGAAGCTTCTCGCAGAGCCGCCATGCCAATCCTGGGTGGGGGCTATCTTCCCTATGGGGACATTTATGGGATGAGGGGCGGACGCGGCGCGGGGTTTGATGTCCCATTTCTTCCGGTCACGCGTATCAGCAATCCGTTTTTCTTTAGTGTTTTGTCGCCGCGTGGTTTTGGGCGCGGCTTGGGCCGCGGAGGGTTCCGCGGCGGCCGCTAAATGCTGATGGCAGTCTCCCGCGCCTGTGTTACTGGACCACCGTCTTAGCCTCGTCGCCGACTTTGAATCCGGCGCCATTAACAACCTTGCAGACGGCGGAAATTTCATCCACGTCGGTGACTTCCAATTCGCCCAGCTTTGTGGTCATTTTGCGAAGCACGGCGCCCGTGGCCGGGTCCTTGATCGTGCTGGTCACGCGCTCGACCGACAAATGATCGCCGACCTTGATTCCCGTTTTCGCGCCCACGTTCAGCACCACTTGACCGCCGTCCACGGCCGCCACCAGGCCGTCGACCTTCACCACGCGCGCCTGCAGTTTGGGCGCCGCCGCGATCACGCCCGCGGTCATCTCATCGGTCGCGGCTTTCACGGCTTCGCCGATGATGGTTTGTTGAAAGTCGCTGGAACCAAAATCCGCCCCGCCCGCGCCAAACCCGTGCCAGTTTCCGCCGCCGCCCAGCAGGCTGGTGCTGCTGCGTTTGGATTGGCCCTTGCCTTCGGCCACTCCCAGAATTTCCGCTGTATCGATATCCACCAGTCGGGCATCCAGCATCACATTGGCCTTGGAATCCTTATGGCCAAATCCGCCGAGTCCGAAGCCGCCCAGACCTCCGCCCGCGCCGCCGATTTTCGTATTCTTGGTCTCATTCCCAAACTCGGTGATGCTGCCCACGATGATGGCATCGAGGCCCAGGATCTTCCCGATCTTGGCTGCCGAGGCCGGATTGGCGCGGTCGCTGTTGGAAAAATTCTGCTCGGCGAGGATTTTGTCCAGCGCCTTCCGCTCGATCACGCTGTAGGTTCCGTCCGTCACCAGATTCTTTACCAGCAGATCGGCGATGCCTTTGCCAATGTCGATGTCCGTCCCGAACAAAGCCGCCGAGTTGGTCCTGACCGTGGCGTAGTCGAAGTCGAATACCGCCACGCGCTTCTTGCGGCCTTGCGCCGGCGCGGATCCGCTGGGCGCGCTTGCGCCAGGTTGCGCAGCCGGAGCGCTGTTCTGCGCCCGCGCGGCCAGAGGCATGCAAAGAGCGATTAACACGAAGAGAGCGGCGAGACGTTTCATGGCAAGCTCCTGTTCCGATGTGGCCCAGCTTGAGAAGACTGTGACCTTGCGGTCCTGTCGCATGATTCTAGTGACTGGCAAAACCATATGTCAATCATCGCTTTGGAAGGGTGTGGATAGGTAGGCACTTCCGAAGCATTCAGGCTCGCGACTCTCTTCGAGCCAGAATGCGGCTTGCCGCCCACGCGCCCGGAATTACCGAAAAGACGAGGAACAAGAGCACTGTCAAAACCAGATCCTTGAAGCCAGGCGCAAAATCGCCTCCGTGCCGGACGGCGAGGAGAGCGATGTAGTACGCCGTCGGCGCGGCCAGCAGGATTTCCGAGATCAGGTATATTTTCAGGAGTTTCCCGCGAAAGAAAATCATGGCCGCCATGGCCACCAACCATGTGGCCGTGATCCACTCCGCCGGATAAAGCACCTTGTTATCGAAGGAAAAATGATTGATCAGCAGGACGGGGATCCCCGCGCGCGGGTCGAGAATGAATGGTGGCCCGCCCGGCCATCGGTAGATCGCGATTTGGTAGAGGCAGAGGGCGAATAAATAGCCGCCCAGGAGATGTTCGGGTGCGGTTCTTCGCGGTTGGTTTGCTGACTCTTGTATCATCCACGGAATTATTGCCCGCTGCCTTGGGTTGTGTCCACGCCCGGCATCCTGGCGTTTCACTGATATGGGTGTGATAAACTCACTATGGTAGGAAAACCCTATGGAGCGACAATTTACAGCTGTGATTGAGAAGCGCGGGAAGTGGTTCGTCGCCACCGTCGAAGAAATTCCAGGTGTAAATACACAAGGCCGCACGCTTGCAGAAGCTCGCCGTAACTTGAAGGAAGCGATCCTGCTTGTAGTGGAAGCAACCCGTGAATTGGGCGCACGGGAAAGGTCCCGCGACGCGAAGCGCGAATTGATTACTGTACGCGTTTGAGCATTATGATATGAAACGGCGCCTCCTATTGCGCCATATCCTTGAGCACGGTTGCCTCCTACTAAGGGAAGGCTCCAGGCATTCGGTCTATTACAATCCCTCCAGCGGCAAAGTTTCGACCGTCCCCCGGCACACGGAAGTGAACGATTTTTTAGCGCGCAAAATCTGCCGCGATCTTGGAATTCCACCGATTTCGTAAGTCGGGTCGTGCGGGATATTCGCTGTGCTAAAATTCAGCGCGATATTGCACCTGGGAAAAATGTTCAAAAAAATTCTCATCGCCAACCGCGGAGAGATCGCCGTGCGCATCGCGCGCGGCTGCCGCGAACTGGCCGTGCGCTCGGTCGCGGTCTATAGCGACGCCGACCGCACGTCTCTACACGTTCGCGTCGCCGATGAAGCCTATGCCGTGGGTCCGGCGCCCTCGCGCGAAAGTTACTTGCGCATCGACAAGCTGATGGATGTCGCCCGCCAAGCAGGGTGCGACGCCTTGCATCCCGGCTACGGTTTCCTGGCCGAAAATCCGGAACTGCCGCGGGCCTGCGCTGCACACCAAATCACGTTCATTGGGCCGACCTCGGAAGCGATGGAGCTTCTTGGATCGAAGACCGCCGCGCGGCAACTGGCCGCGCGGGCCGGCGTTCCCATGGTGCCGGGCGTGCAAGATCCTATCGAGAATCTGCGCGACGCCGAGCGCATTGCACGCGAGCTTGGTTATCCCGTGCTGCTCAAAGCGGTAGCCGGAGGCGGCGGGAAAGGCATGCGGCTGGTCGGCACGGAAAAAGAGATGCCCGCGGCATGGCGCGACGCTTCTTCGGAGGCGGTCAACGCGTTTGGCGACGGCCGCGTATATCTGGAACGCTATCTCGACCGCCCGCGCCACATTGAAATTCAGATTCTAGCCGACGGGCACGGTCATATTGTGTATCTCGGCGAGCGCGAATGCTCGGTCCAGCGGCGCCACCAGAAAGTGATCGAAGAGGCGCCCTCTCCGTTCATGACGCCCGAGTTGCGGCGGTCGATGGGAGAGGCCGCCGTGCGCCTGGCGCGCGAAGCGCATTACACGAATGCGGGCACGGTGGAATTTCTGGTCGATGCCGCGCGCAATTTCTATTTTCTGGAAGTGAATACGCGCCTGCAGGTCGAGCATCCGGTAACGGAAATGGTCACGGGGCTCGATTTGGTGAAGCTGCAAATTCGCATTGCGGGCGGGGAGCCGTTGCCATTCGCCCAGGAAAATATCGTCCTCACCGGCCACGCCATCGAGTGCCGCTTGTATGCCGAGGACCCCGCGAACAACTTTTTTCCTTCGCCGGGAACGATTCAATCGTATCGAGCGCTTTCGGGCCCCGGCATACGCCTCGACGACGGAGTCTACCAGGGCTTTACGGTTCCCACCGAATACGATCCGATGCTGGGAAAGCTGATCGCTTCGGGGCAGGATCGCGCGGAGGCGATTGCGCGTCTCGAACGCGCGCTCGAAGAGTTCAGCATCACCGGGATCAAGACAAACGCAGCACTTTTCCTGCGCATTCTTCGCGATCCCGAATATATTCGCGGAGAAATCTTCACGCGCTGGCTCGACGACCGGCTCCCGTCGCTGCTCGCCCAGGAGAAGAGAGCGGAGACCGATACCGCGACCGAGGACGCGGCCATCGTCGCCGGCCTGCTGCACCATTTTTCCGCTGCCCGCGCGGGCCACACGAACGGCGCATCGGGAGAGAACCAATCCGCGTGGAAGCGCGACGCCCGGCAGGAACAACTGGATCGGGGACAGCAGCCACGTCGATGAGACTCGACATACGAATCAACGGAGCGAAACGCAGCGTCGAGTTTGCCGTTGCGCGGCGCGAAGTCGTCATCGATGGCCGCAAAGTCGGCGCCGATGCAGCGGAGATTGCCCCCGCTGTGTATTCGATCCTTCTCGACGGGCGATCCTTCGAAGTTACCGTGGAACGATCCGACGATGGCCTGCTG
Organism: Terriglobia bacterium; assembly: GCA_963779275.1. GTDB lineage: Bacteria > Acidobacteriota > Terriglobia > Acidiferrales > UBA7541 > Palsa-360. The sequence goes on along the minus strand of CAVZXL010000001.1, from coordinate 167,421 downwards.
CTGCGGACTGCGGGCCGCGAATTTCGCCTGGAGATTGCCGATCCGCGTGCCTGGCGGCGCGGACGCGCGGGGAGCATCGAACTCGAAGGGCGGCAGGAGGTGGCCGCGCCTATGCCCGGCAAAATCGTTCGCGTGCTGGCCGTTCCGGGCGAAAAGGTAGAGGCCGGACAGGGTTTGCTCGTCATCGAAGCCATGAAAATGCAAAACGAAATCCGCTCGCCTAAAACCGGAACGATTGAGAGGCTGGCGCGAGAAGGGTACACCGTCAGAGCCGGAGAGATTCTGGCGGTCGTATCGTAGCGCGCGCCGCTGCGCATGACATTACAGGAAATATTCTTCACCATTTAGAGGGATGACGACAGGGCAAACGGAACGAACCTGAGTGGTGCATAGCTCACAAGACTTCAGAAGAGATACCCCATGTTGTCATTCCGAACGAAGTGAGGAATCTCTCAGAGGTTTAAATTCAAGAAAAATGGGATTCCCCGGCAAAAACCGTGCCTCCGAATGACGGTATTTTACGTTTTCTCGCAGGCTGAAGTCTGTGCCACTTGATTGCCTTCGAAGTGTAAAGACGCCGAATTATTGTTTCGGAGGGAGGGCCAAACCAGCCGCGGCGGGTTTTTGCGGCACGACGACGGGAAGTTTGCCGGCCGATTCCACGATCTGCTGCGCAAGATAGTTTGTTATCTTCGCGTCGTTGCGCGCGGTGGCCAGATAGGCCGCGCGCAGCAACTGTTCCTTGCGATTGTGGATGTTGTCGCGAATCGATTGCTGCACCGATGGGTCGGAAAGTTCGCGTTGTCCCGGGGCTTCCTTGGCCACCAGTTTCAGGATGCGGTAGGAGTCGCGCAGCGCGATGACGCCGCTGACCTGCCCGGCCTTCAGTGACAGCACCATCTTCTTCAGCGCGGGATCGCTTTGCGAAAGCGAGGATTCCGGCACGTAACCCAGATCGCCGCCCGATCCCGAGGTCGCCGGGTCCTCGGAATAATCCATGGCAATTTGCGCGAAATCCGCGCCGGTGCTGAGCTGCTGTTCGAGAGCGGCCGCTTTGCGCTTGGCTTCGGCGTCGGTGGTGGCGTCGTCATTCTTGCGATTGCGCAGGCCGGGGTCCTTATGCGGCGTGATGACGATCTGTGCGAGGCGGTATTGCGGCTCGGCCACATTGAACTGCGCCCGATTCTGATTGTAGAAGTCCTGGACGTCCTGATCGGTCACGGCGATCTTGGCCACGACTTCGTGATTGATGACTTTCTGGATGGAAAGCTGCTGCCGGATGTCGGCGCGAAGGTCGTCCACGGTGTAGCCGCGCGCCTTAAGCTGGCGCTGAAATTCGTCCTCGGTGTAGGGGCTCTTGAATTCGGTGAACTTGTCCTCGACCTCGCCGTCGGCCGCTTCCAGGCGCCATCTTTTTCGAGCGCTGCAGCAGAATCTGGTTGTTGACCAATTCGTCGAGGATATTCAGCTTGAGCGAGAGCGCTTCATCCTGCGAAGGCTGGGGGGCGTCCGGATTCAGCTGCGTGCGGTAATACTTGTCAACTTCGGTGCTGGTAATATCCTTGCCGTTCACCGTGGCCCACACTCCGGCCGCGGGTTGCGACGGTTTCTGGCAGCCGGCGAAAACGGCCAGGGCCGCCGCCAGCACGAGCGTTCCTCGCCATCGTCTGTTCACGCAATCTCCTCGATGCCCCGGGGCTGCATTTGTAATGCTGATGCGAGCCCGCGCGCGTTTGAATTGTTCGGATGCGGAAAAGTGCCGGCTAGGCTGCCTTGGTAACGCGGCCCGCACGGATGCAGGAAGTGCAAACACGAATGTGCGAGCGCACGCCATCGATCAGGGCGTGGACGCGTTGAAGGTTCGGATTCCAGCGGCGGCGGCGCGTGTTGTTCGCGTGGCTGACCACGTTGCCAAACGACGGTCCCTTGCCGCAAATCTTACATTTCTGTGCCATGACTGCTCCTCACAATGTCTTTTAATGACAGGCGAAGCCCATAGTTTAGCAGAGTTTGCGGCGTTCCGCACACAATCATTACTGCGGCCGGGCGACTTCCACCGGCAGGCTCGCGACCGCCGGCTTCACGCGCCGCAAGACTTCGCTAGTCCACAGCTTATCGGTCAGCAGCGTCAGAAACCCATTTTCAAAATCGCAGACCGCGCAGAAGAAATAATTCTTATACGTGGTGTGATAGGCATCCACACCGCGTCGCGCCAGTTCGTTTTCAACCTCGGCGTCCCCCGCGGCCAGCGGCGCTCCCGCGCGCGCGCCGAAAGTTTCTCCGGCGAATCGCTTGATCAGGGCGATCAGCGCAGGCTGCGAGGGCGCCGGGATAATCAGGGAATGGCCGTTGGATTTTTCTTCAAAGGCGATTGCGTGCAGTTCGCAATATTCGCGCACGCGGTCGATGTGGGCGAAGAAATCGAGGGCCCAGGGTTCGGTTCCGGGCAGCGCGCCCAAAGTCGCCGCCCAGATGCGCGCGGCATCGCCGCCGCGGGCGGGTTCGCGGCTCTCGACTTCCATCAGGTCGAAGCCCACCGCCTTCACGTCAGCGCCCAGATCGAGCGGCTCGATTTCCATCACGTAATGCAGGTCGGCCACGGCGCGCTCAGTCGTCCGCCGACATGCTTTTGGCGAATCGCTTCTGGAAATCCGGCGAAGATTTGCGCACCTCGAGCCAGTCGAAAAACGCGTCGGGAGTGTCGAGCCACACCTTGAACCATTGCATGATTTCTTCTTTTTCGGCGCGCTTTTCCGGCTCGACTTTGTGATTGCGCGCGATCATTTCGGCGCGGCGGCGGCCCATGCGCGCCACTTCCAGGACGCGTTCGACGGCGGCGCGCTCGTCCTCTTCCTTGAATTTCCGGTACAGTTCGTCCAGGCGCATGATGCACATTTCGGCGTCTTCGAGCGTTGCAAAATGCAGCAGGTCCTGAAATTCCTCCTCGTACTGTCCCTCGGTATCGGCTTTGGTGGACCACACGATGCGCATTCCCGCGGTTTCCAGGACGCCGGCGATGTAATCGGGGGAAGTTTTTCCTCCGGGGCCGAGGCGCGCCACCAGTTGCCGCCGGATCTGCTCGACTTCGGCGGGAGTGAAGCGCGGCACGGCCAACTCGCGCGCGATTTCCAGGATCGTTTCTTTCTTCGTCGGGTGATCCGGATGTGTCATTGCATCCTCGCGGGCTTGAGCTGTTTCGCCGCCGGCGCTGGAGACGAATCGCCGCTCGCGGTGGCTTGCTCCTGTTGCAGCAGGCGGCGGTAGCGCGCCACGTTCTGATTATGCTCCTTCAGGGTCTTGCTGAAGAAGTGGCCGCCTTCGGTATTAGCGACAAAATAAAGATCGTCGGTCGGCGGCGGATCAAGCGCCGCTCGCAGCGCAGCTTCGCCCGGATTGGCGATTGGCCCCGGCGGCAAGCCTTTGTTCCGGTAGGTATTGTAGGGAGACGTGAAATGAAGATCGCCGCCATCCAGTTTTCCACTGTACAGGCCGGCAAGCGTGAGCGCATACGCAACGGTGGGATCGCATTGCAGGGGCTGGCCGATTCGCAGGCGGTTGGTAAAAACTCCGGCCACGTGAGGGCGTTCTTCCGGGCGCGGCGTCTCGCGCTCCACCAGCGATGCCAGCGTTACCACATCCTGCGCGCGATTCTGCGCCGGCGGGTCCGCGGACAGCAGGGAGGTCCATTCCTGGCGGAATTTTTTCACCATCGCTTCCGTCATATCCTTGCCCGTCATGTGCCGGGGAAATTCGTAGGTCGCGGGAAACAGGAAGCCTTCCAGGGACGGCGCGCCGGGCGCGAGATCGCGGATCGGCGAAGGGTCGCGCGCCGCGGCCAAGAAATCCTCGCGGGAAAGGAAACCTTCGCTCGCGGCAAGATTCGCGATATCGAACATCGTGAAGCCCTCGGGCACCACGAATTCCTTGACGTACACGCGGCCATTCGCGACCGCATCGTAAACTTCCAGTGCGGTGACCGGATGGTCGAAAAAATATTCGCCGGCCTCCAGCGTGCGGCGCTTCTTCGCGCGGCACAGCCATTCAAACGCGAACTGGCTGCGCACCACGCCATTTTGTTCCAGCAGCCTGGCAATGGTCCGCTGCGACGCCCCGTGCGGGATGTCCACATACACGCCGCCTTCGGCAAATCCCTGGTACGGCCGGTACAATGCCAGATAAAGATATCCCGCTCCAAGCATCACCAAAAGCAGGAAAAATAGAAAGGCTCGGCGCATGTCAGTCTCGCGCTCCGTCCACGCGGCGCGCCCGTTGCAGGTAGTCCCTCAGGATGATCGCCGCGGCGACATCGTCGAGAGGAGTTTTTCGCTTGTTTTCGATGCGCGCCTGCGAGCCGCGAAGCGCCTGCCTGCGAGGTTCCGCGGCGGAGACCGTTTGTTTGGCTTCCCAGGAACTCAGCCGTTCGTCCATGAGTTCGACGGGAATACCGAGCGCTTTTCTTACCCGCTCGGAAAAACCTTTTACTTCCTCGGACATCTCGCTCGGCGATCCGTCTAGGTGCAGCGGCAAGCCCACGACGATGCGGCGCACCCGCTCATCGCGCACCAGATCGCGCAAACGGCCCAGGTCGCGCCGCCGGTTGGTCCTCTCCCAGGTGGCAAAGGGGCGCGAAGTGACACCGGATTCGTCGGAAAGAGCCAGGCCTAGCCTCTTCTTGCCGTAATCGATGGCCAGAATTACACCCGTGGGGTGAGAGGTGGCGGACGGTGGCGGCGCGCGATGCGGAATTTTCATAATGTTATTATAGCGTGGAAGGATGGTTTTCTTTGGTGAGCCCGAGAACTTGCCACCCACGTGGTAACCCTTCGTCTCTCAGGGCGAGCCTGTACATCGCTCAGGGTAAACCCCTCTTGCCTTAAGGTTGCCGTCCGCGCGCGCCGGATTCCCACAACGGCCAAAGGCCCGCGATCTTCATCTGCCCATCCAGGCCGGTCGTTTTGAGCAAAGATTCAATTTCGGAGCGCGATTGGCGCGGGCCCAGCGGCTCGGCGCGCTCGGCAACGCCAAACGTGGTGACTGCGGCGATAGCCGTATTGACCTTCAGTTGCAGAAAATCCACTTTGTCCAGCATGTCGGACGCGGCGTGATAATTGGGCAAGTAATTCGCCTCTTCCTGATTGGCGATGAGCGTAGGCACGCCCTCGACCAGAAAATCGAAATTGTCGGTCCCCAGGGGAGCATCGAAGACATGCTGATCGACGCCCCAGGCCTCGAGAGGCTTCGTGGCTTCGCGCACGCCGCTTTCGATATCGTGCCGGCCGCCGAGCATGTATCCGGTCACGCGTCCGATTCCCATGTCGAAAATAATCGCGGCGCGGGCGCGGTCCATCTCCGCTCGATGCGCGCGAACGTAGGCCCAGGAGCCCAGCATGCCTTGCTCTTCGCCGGTGAAGAGAACGAAACGAATCGAGCGGCGCGGGCGCTCGCCCGTGCGCAGGATGTCGCGCGCCGCTTCCACCACCATGGCGGCGTTACAGCCGTTGTCGAGCGCCCCGTTTCCAAGTTCCCAGGAATCCAGGTGCGCGCCGAGCAGCACCCATTCGTCGGGTTTCTCCCGGCCGCGAATTTCGCCGATCACGTTTTCCTGCTCCGCGGGACCGCCAACGCGGTTCGGAATATCCAGATGCACGCGCACATTTTTCCCAGCCGCGAGGAAACGCTCGAGCCGCAACGCATCTTCGCGCGCCAGAATGGCCTGAGGAAGCGATTCAATTACGCCGGTGTATGTGTTGCTGTGCCGGTACAGCAGCATCCGTTCGCGTGTGGACATCCATAGAATGCCCGCGGCGCCCGCGGTTTTCGCCCGGGCAATGATGCCTGGCGCGTTCATATATTCGTGGAAGAGATCGTCCCACGTGCGCAGAGAAGCGGAATGAACCAGGAGGATCGCGCCCTTGGCCGAGAGGCCGATCCTTACGAAGTCGGCTTCGGTGCCCTCACCCGCAGACACAACGCCGGCTTCGAGCCCGCCTGCGGCAGTGCCGGCCGTCCAAGCAACCGAAACCAGATGCACTGGGAACGGCGTGGGGGATAGCACTTCCAGATGCGTCGCGCCCTCCGACCACGTGGCGGGAATCGTGTACTTTTCGGTGTGCACGTCAATCCCTGCTTCGCGAAATGCAGCCACGCCCCAGGCCACGGCGCGCGCGGCGGCGGGCGTGCCGCTCACCCGCCCGCCAATTTCGTCCGTCAGGCGGCGGAGATTTTCCGCAAGCGGCGATTCCCCCATGGCGTTCCGGATCAGTATTGGAGCGACCTGCTCGCAAAGCGATTCCCCGGTCGTGGAACAAGCTTCCACGTTCGCCTTCGCGGCCTCGCGAATGCGCGCCAGCGGATCGGGTTGCGCGCCGGGGAGTTGCGCCGCAGCGGGAAGCGCTCCGGCCAGAAACAACGCCGCAAACCATCTTGGGGAAAGCCGGAAGGATCGCATAGGAATTCGCTCCGGGCCGTCTATTTTCTAAGCCAATTCAACCCGGCCGGAAGTATAGCCCATCGTTTGCGAAGAGGATTTACCAAAAGGTGCAAGCGCCTTCCTGCGGCCTTGTTTCGCGCTGCACCGCCTGATAATTGTGATGTGGGGGGAGAGCGATACATGACCAAGGCCGCGAAATCCGAATTTCAGAAGGTTCTCAAATTAATCGTGGATTCCGTCGAAAAGCGGCTTTCGGAATTGCCGCCAAAAGAAGCTGCGGCGGCGCGGAAGAAAATTCACCGGATTGCCTCAGAGGCGGCATCGCGCGGCCGCGCAAAGAATTCAAAGCCCGCTCGAACCCGCGGACGCAGCGTTTCTCCGCGATCCCGCGCAAAAGTTTCCTGATGGGTAACAGAATAATTACCAATGCTCGTCATCCCGATCGAAGTAAGGGATCCCTCTTCGGGTTGAATTCAAGAGTGATTCCTCAGCACGAAGCGTGCCTCGGAATGACGACGGTTTGAGTGTCTTGGCAAATCGTTACACGCTTGCCTGAGTGAACTGATCCACTCCCGCAACGGACGTGGTCACGCGCCCGGCGCAGCGTCCAGGATTGCGTCGGCCACGCGAACGACGCGGGCGATTTCGGCGACGTCGTGCACGCGGACAATATGCGCTCCTCCCAAAATGGATGCGGTTACAGTGGCGGCGGTACCCAGCAGCCGATCTTCGGTTGGCAAGGCGGGCTCCCCCGCTCGCGCCATCGCTTTTCCCAGGAACGATTTCCTTGAGGTTCCAACCACCAGCGGGAAGCCGAGTCGTGCGAATTCCGGAAGGCGAGCGAGAATTTCAAAATTTTGTTCGTGGCTTTTGCCAAAACCAATTCCTGGATCGAGCAAGATTTGCGATTTCCCAAGCCCCGCACGGCGCGCGCGTCCGGCTGCCTCGCGCAGGCCGGCCATCACATCGGCGATAACATTGCGCGCGAACGGTCCGCGCTGCATGGTTCGGGGCGAGCCGCGCATATGCATCAGGATCATGGGCGCGCGGGAGCGAGCCGCCACCTTCGCCAGGCTCGGGTCCCCGCGCAAGGCCGAGATGTCGTTCAGAATTTCCGCGCCGACGTCGAGCGCCGCTTGCGCCACTTCGGCCTTTTGCGTATCCACTGACATGGGGATGCGGAGTTTGTCGCGCAAGATTTCAATCACAGGCAGAATCCGCCGAAGCTCCTCTTCCACGGAGATGGGGCTTGCTCCGGGACGCGTCGATTCGCCGCCCACGTCGAGGATGTCCGCGCCGTCGCGCTCCAGTTGCAGCGCGCGGGCCACGGCCGCTTCGGAATCCAGATACGCGCCGCCATCGGAAAAACTGTCCGGCGTAACGTTCAGCACGCCCATGACGAGCGTGCGCCGGCCGAACTGCAGCGTGCCCGACCTCAGGCGCAATCGAAAGTGTTTGCGGAGAAACATTCCGGAACGATCATACCGAAAGCCCCTGGAATTTCTACGCGGATATGAGCCGGGCGGAAATCCTTGGCATGGCGTTCAGGAAATCGCAACCAGGGAGGAGCAAGGGGCATCGAACCATGTATAGTAGGATGCCTGCACGATAAGGGATTGCGCCCGCCCCGCCGGGGCCGCGCATGAATTTGAGCCGTGCTAGACAAGCATGGGCGGATCAGGGGGAAGCTGCACTGATGAGGTTTTCAGGAATCGTTCGAGTCATGCTGGGTGTGGTCTGTGCGTTGGCCGGCCCATTGCTGATTTCCGCCGCGGGAATCCCCAAATCTCAGCAGACAAATTTGACGCTGGAAAATGTTCTTAAGCAGATGGACGCCCAGGCGTCGGACTTCCACAGCCTGACGGCGGACCTGGACAGAACCAAAGTGACGGTGGTCGTCAACGACAAGTCCACCGAGTCCGGCAGGATCCTGGTGCGGCGCGACGACAAAATGCGCATCGAATTGACGCAACCCGACGAGCGAACCATCCTGCGCGACGGCGACAATTTCTATATCTACAATCCAAAAATCCGCCGCGTCGAGGAATACAATCTCGGCAAGAAAAAATCCGTCGTAGACCAGTTCCTTCTGCTGGGTTTCGGCACCTCGGGAAAATCACTGACGGAAAGCTACGCGATGACCCTTAAGGGTGAAGAAACCCTCGACGGCAAGAAAGCCGTATTGCTTGAACTCGTGCCCAAGACCGACGAAGTAAAGCAGCAACTCTCAAAAATTCAGCTGTGGCTCGACGAATCCACGTGGCTCCCCGTGCAGCAGCAGTTTTTCGAGACCGGATCGGGCGATTATTTCATCATCCGTTACAAGAATATGGCGCGAAACGTGCGCATTCCGGACGTCGAGTTCAAACCCCACTGGCCTCACGGCACCACGAAAATCCAGCCGCAATAGAGGTTCTTCCTCTCGAACTCGTCAGTGTGGAAAATGGTGACTTGGCGTGCATCCGTTACACGAGACTTCCACGATCGATACAGCCTATCTCGAAGACGCCTCGGGTTTCCGGGGCCATGCCGAGCGCTTGTATGTTCCCGAAGACGAGCAGGGCGTTGCCGAAGTCTTGCGGCGCGCCATGCGCGAGCGCATTCCCGTGACCGTTTCGGGCGCCGGCACGGGCGTGACCGGAGGACGCGTGCCGCAGGGCGGCTGGCTTCTGTCCCCGGAAAAATTCGCGCGACTCGAAATCAAAGCCGGAACCGCCGTTGCCGGGGCGGGAGTCTTGCTTCGCGATCTGCAGGCCGCCGCTGCGGCGACCAGGCAATTTTACGCGCCCGATCCCACCGAAACGATGGCCTGCGTCGGCGGCACGATCGGCACCAATGCCAGCGGTTCGCGCAGTTTCAAATATGGCGCGACGCGCCCCCACGTCCTGGGGCTTCATGTTGTCCTGGCGAGTGGCGAAATTCTGCACGTTCGCCGTGGGCAACCTGTAAGCTTTCCGGTTCCTTCGATTTCAATCCCGCGCAGCACGAAGCACGCAGCCGGCTATACCTTGGCTCCGGCATGGATTGGATTGATCTGTTCGCTGGTTCCGAAGGCACTCTGGGAGTCATCACCGAAGCGGAGCTGAAATTGCTTCCCGCGCCGGGAGCAATTCTGGGCGGCGTGATTTTTTTTGCAAACGACGCGGAGGCATTGGATGCCGTCGACGACTGGCGAGCGAACGCCACACCGCGAATGATCGAATATTTTGACCGGCCTTCGCTAGAGCTCTTGCGGCACGCGCTTTCCGGAAATTCCGTCCAATGCCGCAGCGGCCTTGCTGATCGAGCAAGAACTTGCAGGCGAGGACGACCCTGAAGCGCATCGCTGGTTGCAACGCATCGAGCGGGCGAAAGCGCTGGTGGATGATTCCTGGTTCGGAACCTCAACCGCGGACCGCGAGGGGTTTCGCGTGTTCCGCCACAGCCTGCCGGAACTGGTGAACGAGACTCTGCGCCGCACCGGCTGCCTGAAAATGGGTTCCGATTGCGCCGTGCCCGTGGAGCGCAATCGCGAGATGCTTGAGTTTTATCGCGCCCGGCTCGACGAGAAATTTCGCGGGCGATATGTGATCTTCGGACACATCGGCGACGCGCACCTGCATGTAAACATTCTGCCCACAAAGGAAGAATCCTCGCAGGCCGCGGAAATCCTGCTCGAATTCGCGCGCAAGGCCGTGGAGTTCGGCGGCACGGTTTCGGCCGAGCACGGCCTCGGCAAACGCAAGGCGCACCTGCTCTCCATTCAATTTTCCGCAGGAAGAAATCGAAGCGATGAAGGACGTCAAACGCCGCCTGGACCCGGCCTGGATTCTGGGCCGCGGCACGTTGTTTGCGGAGAACGTCTTTTTAATCACCGGCCGTGGTTTTGCGTGCTTTCCCGAATCCCTGCTCGCGCGCCGCGCCGGAGCCTTCCTGACGCAACAATTGTTCCTTGCGTTTCAGCCCCCAGCGGTATCCGCCGAGCGATCCATCCTTGCGCACCACGCGATGGCACGGCACCACGATGGCTGCGGGATTGGTGGCGCAGGCCCGGGCCACGGCGCGCGTCGCCTTCGGCTCGCCTAGAGAGCGCGCCATTTCCGAGTACGTACGTGTCGCGCCCGGCGGAATCGCACGCAACGCCTCCCACACGCGCCGCTGAAACGCCGTCGCGATTACATCGGTGGGCAAATCGAGCCGGGGATTCTGCCCCGCAAGATGGCGGACAATCTCGCGCACCCAGTCGGCATGTTCTCCCGAGGCGCGCCGAATTTCCGCGCGAGGATATTCGTCGCGCAGCGCCGCGGTCAGGCGCGCGTCGTCTTCACCCAGGCTTACGGCGGAGATGCCGCGATTCGTGGCCGCCACCAGCACGCGGCCCAGCGTGCAATCCGCGATCGTGTAGGTAATTTTCATTCCGCGGCCTCCCCGGCCATAGGTGGCGGGCGTCATGCCCAGTTGCGCGTTCGATTGCTCGTAAAGTCGGCTCGCGGAGCCGTAGCCCGCTTCATACAATGCAGTGGTCACGTCTAATTTCCTTTCTTAAATTGGATTTCAGCCGGGCCGCGCGAATCGCGTCGGCATATTGCCGCGGAGAAATGCCCAGCGCCTTGCGAAACGTGCGCTGCAGGTGCGTCTCGCTGAGCCCGGCCGTGGCGGCCAGGCGGCTCAGGCTCGCGCGGCCATCCTCGCTCGTCTCAATTTCCCTGCACACCCGCTGGATCATTTCCGATTCCGCGTTCGGGCCCTGCTGCCGCGGATGGCAGCGCCGGCAGGCGCGGAATCCTGCCCTCTCCGCTTCTTCCGGCGCCGGAAAAAGCACTACGTGTTTGGCGTTCGGGCGCCGCGACGGGCACGAAGGCCGGCAATAAATTCCCGTCGAGCGCACGCCGTAAACAAACGCGCCGTCGCCGCGCGCATCCCGGGAAGCGACCGCAGCGAGGTATTTGCGGCGGACGCTCGCGGAAAAATTCGTTGGCGCGCTGGAAATCGTGGTCACGATCGACTCGCTCCTTCTGCCCTCACCATATCGGAAACGCCTCCCGCCGTGCTATCCGAATCTTGCGGTCAAACTGCGAGTCTCTCCCAGGCTCGCGGCCTGCCACGGGCGAAGGACGTCCCCGCGGGGAGTTGTGCATTAGGACAATTCCGGAGGAACGCGAATTGACGGCGCGTTTCGCGCAAGGGATAGTGTCTGCGAGCGGTGCCAGAGGCGTTTAGAACAAGGGAGACCTATGCGCACTGCTCGGCACACAAAAATCATGCACCAACTCTGATTCCAGTCGAGGCGGCGAACCCGTCGCCATTAAGAAACTGTCCGCAAGTTCGGCGACTTCCGTGGTGGAAACGCCGTCCTGGACCACGCGCGCCAAGCCGAAAGGCATCTCGCGGGTTCCCACGCATGCGGTGCGCCCGGTCGAGGAGCGGCGCAGCTATACGCGCGCCAAGCTCAGCCTGCCCCTGCGCCTCAAGCGCATTGCGGGGCAACGCGGGCACCGGCACCAGTCCCTGCGGACCACCAACATCAGCTCGAGCGGCGTCCTGTTTCTTTGCCCGCAGCACATCGAGCCGGGAACTCCGCTGGAACTCGAAGTGTGCCTGGTGGATCGCCCCCTGGGCCGGGGCACGGTGCGAATGACGACAGAAGCGCACGTGGTGCGCGCCGAACCCGCGTCCCGCTCCGGCTGGCATTCGGTCGCCGTATGCTTTGACGATATTTCCTTTCACCGGGAAGAACCCATTCCCTCCCGCTTTGTCAAGCAGTAGCCCGCGCTTCTGACGGCACGCGATTCGGATGGAACCCAGCCTGTGGTTTCCGTCCGGCCCGCAGGTTTCCGTAGCGCCGGCGTCCCGCCGGCATTCTTAGTACCGGCAAAGACCCACCAGACTGCCGGCGAGTCGCCGGCGCTACAAGACCGCTTAGCGCTCACGCCTGCTTCCATGTTATTTTTCTTCCTGCGGAAATGAAAAAGGCGGAACAACCTCAGGGATTGTCGCGGGTTTCACAACCCGTCACACAGCCATGAAACGAATAACCTCCACCGAATGCATTCTGTTCGATTGGGACGGCACGCTGCTCGATTCCTTCGCGGCCGATGCGCAGGCGTACTTCGGCATGTTCGATGCGCTGGGGATGAGCTTCAGCATGAAGGAACTCAAGCGGCATTATTCCCCGAACTGGCACAACGTGTACCGCGCCGCGCGGCTGCCGCGCGCGAAATGGGAGCAGGCCGATCGCCTGTGGATGCGATTTTACAAAAAACATCGGCCGGAGCTGCAGCCCGGCGCTCTGCGAGTGTTGCGCGCGCTGGATCGGCGTTTCACGCTGGCGCTGGTATCGAGCGGAAGCCGCGCGCGAGTGCGGCGGCAGCTTCGCGAGCATCAAGTGTCGGCGATGTTCCGCGCAAAAGTGTGCAGCGAAGATGCGCCGCGCCGCAAGCCGCATCCTGCTCCATTGCGCATGGCGATGGAGCGGTTGCGCTTGGCGCCGGAAGCGTGCATCTACATTGGCGACGCGCCCGAGGATATCGAAATGGCGCATCGCGCCGGAGTGCGCGGCATCGGCGTCCTAGGCGGATCGCCTGTGCCCGAGCGGCTCCGGGCCGCTTCCCCCGACGCATTAATCGAAACGATCGGCGACTTGCCAATGCGCTGCTGAAGAGATTTCAGTAGGACAGGCTTCAAAGGTTACGGAAAAAGTCTTTTTTGTTGTCATTCCGAGGGCCGGTTTGGGCCGGAATTCTCTTGGTTTTAAAGTCAAAAGAATGAGAGTCCTCGCGAAGAACATTCCTCGGAATGACAGTTTTTTAGTTTTTCGGCAGCCTGTTAAGCCTGTCGGGTTTGGTAACCGCCGGGAGAATCTAAACCAGACAGCTGCCTGTCCTACGTATGTCCCCACGGCGTTCATTAGTTGCAAACGAGTAAAATTCCGCCCGATTTCTGCGAGCGTCGATCTAGCTCGTCTTCCCCGCGTACTGCAGTTTCACGCGCGCGCTTTTTTCGGCCACGGATTTCGCCAGCTCTTCCTTGTACACAGTGAGCCGCTCGGAGACTTCCGCATCGGACGTCGCCAGAATTTCCGCCGCAAAAATTGCCGCGTTGGTCGCGCCGGGCTTGTCGATGGCCATGGCCGCGACAGGAACCCCCGCGGGCATTTGCACGCTCGAAAGCAGGGAATCGATGCCTGAGAGCACCGTGGTTGCCATGGGCACGGCGACCACCGGCAGCGTGGTGATGGCCGCCACGACGCCCGCCAGATGCGCCGCGCCGCCGGCCGCGACGATCACCACTTTCAGCCCGCGCGATACCGCCGTCGACGCATATTCGTGCGTCCGCGCCGGCGAACGATGCGCCGAAGTCACTTCAATTTCGTAGGGAATGCCGAATTTCTCCAGCATCTTTGCCGATTCGCTCATCACCGGCAGGTCCGTATCCGATCCCATGATGATCCCCACCAGGGGCTTGCCGCCGTTCCTCGCTGATTTTTGCCCGCTCACTCGTTTGCTCCTTTATGCATGCAGATCCGCTGATTGATTTTCTTACCGTGCCTTGCTGCCCGACAACCTCAATCCACTCGCCGCGGCGAATTTTTCCAGGTTCCACTACCCGGCACAATATTCCTCGCCGCCCGCGAAGTTCTTCCTGCAGCCCCGCCCGAATTTCGTCCATTTGGTTGCACGGCGTGCACGAGCCGGTGATTTCCAGCAGCGCTTCTCCCACGCGGATGCGTTGTCCCGGCGAGCAACCCGGAAAGTTCAATTCCCCGCGTGGTGATATTTTCCTTCACGCGGCCCGGAGGGATGCCGAACTCTTCGAGGGTTTCGACATCCATCAGTAGAACTTGCCGGCGGCTGCCGCTGCGGCCGTGCAGGCAGTCCTTCAGGCCCTTGTTCTCGACGGCAAAAACTTCCTCAAATTCGCGCACTGGTTCGCCGCGCGCAACCATCTGGAACAGGTGCAGGACTTCAGCCACGAGGCGCATCTCCGGCGGCGGCTAATTTGCGCAATCCTTTCGCACCGATGTCGGTGCGGAAATGCGCGCCCTCAAAATGAATCTTGCCCACCGCTTCGTAAGCGCGGGCGATGGCCCCATCGAGCGAATCGGCCGTGGCCGTCACGCCCAGCACGCGCCCTCCGCTGGTCACGATGGCAATCGCCATCGCGTTTGGTCCCCGCGTGAAACACGGCCACCCCGGGCAGGGCCTTCGCGGCCTCCAAGCCCTCGATCTTTTTCCCGGTTTCATACGGTCCCGGATATCCACCCGAAGCCATCACCACGCAAACGCTCGCGCCGGGTTTCCAGGCAGGCTGGAACGTGTGCAATTTTCGCGAAGCGGCCGCTTCCAAGGCCAGCGCCAGATCGAAATCCATGCGCATCATCAGCGGCTGCGTTTCCGGATCGCCCAGCCGGCAATTATATTCCAGCACCATCGGGCCGCTGGCGGTCAGCATCAATCCAAAATAGAGAAATCCCGTATACGGGATTCCTTCCTCGGACAGCCCGGCAATCGTGGGGCGCACAATATCTTTCACGATCATCGATTCGTAGTGCGGCGTGATCATCCCGTCCACCGTGTACGCGCCCATCCCGCCGGTATTGGGGCCGCGGTCGCCGTCGAACGCGCGCTTATGGTCCTGCGTCGTGGCCATTGGCAGGAACGAACGCCCGTCGGTCAGCACAATGAACGAAAGCTCTTCTCCCTTGAGCGCCTTTTCCAGCAGAATCCGCGATCCGCCCGCGCCCAGTTCATGTTTCTGCAGTACGCGGCGGATAAACGCTTCGGCCTCCTCGCGCGTTTCCGCGACCAGCACGCCCTTTCCCGCGCATAGCCCGTCCGCTTTCACCACCACGGGCAAATCCACCGCGTCCAGCGCACGGATGGCTTCCTGCGCGGAATCGAACGAGCCGTACAGCGTGGCGTTCGGAATCCGGTACCGGTCCATGAATTCCTTGGAAAATATCTTGCTTCCTTCCAGGCGCGCATCGCTGCGCGAAGGCCCGACCAGCCGCAGGCCGCGGCACTCGAATTTGTTTCGTATCCCGGCGACCAGCGGCGCCTCGGGTCCCGCCACGGTCATGTCCGGCTTCAACCGTTCGGCGAGCGACACCAGCCCGGCAACGTCGTCCGCGTTTACCGGAATGCATTCCGCAAGGTCCGCGATTCCGCCGTTGCCCGGCGCGCACCAGATTTTTTCGACCGCCGGCGATTGACGCGAGCCGCCAGACCATCGCGTGCTCGCGTCCTCCGCTCCCGATCACAAGGATTTTCACAGTAAGGTCAAGATAGTCGGAGGGCAGTTGGCTGTCAACCCTTGCCCAATCTTAGGCCAATCCGTCGGAGATGAAATCGCGGGATTATGAATGCGGATCCTAATTAGTGCCACCGGTTATCGCGCGGACCACGCCACGCCGTCGGGGTCGGTGCCGATGGCGAGAGTACCCAGAATTTTACGTGACGCCACCTCGATGAACGTCAGTTCGTTGGCGTTCGCGTTAGTAATGTACGCATGGCTGCCGTCGGAAGAGATGGAAACGCCGCTGGGCGCTTTGGACAGCGTCAAATTGCCAAGCACCTCGCGGCTGCGCGCGTCGAATACGGTCGCCTGATTGCTGCCATCGTTCGTCACCCAGACTTGCGCTCCGTCCGGAGTGAACTGCATTCGCTTCGGGCCTTTCCCGCCGCTCGGGAAGGACGTTTCGATCGAGTCGGTGGCCGTCGAGATGATTTCGATCTTTGCGTCGGCGCGGCTGGCCGCCCAAACCTCTTTGCCGTCCGGTGAAATCGCGATGCCTTCCGTCCCGGGCCCGGTCGCCAGGATTTTTACTTCTCCGGTGCCGCGATCGACCACGCTGACGGTTCCCGAAACCGTGTTCGTCACGTAAAACTTTTTCTCGTCCGGCGTCACCACGATCATGTGGCTGCGCACCTGATTGGTGTTCCACACGTGCAGGATTTTTCCCGTGGCCGAGTCCAGTTCCAGGATGGCTTGCGGCGTCTCGGATGTCACCCACAGCAATTTCCCGTCATGGCTCACAACCATGCCGTGCGGGCCTGTGTGCGTGCCGAGATCGAACGTGGCCCTCACCTTTCGCGCCACTACATCGACGACCGTAATCGTATCGCCTGCCTTGTCGTGCTCCGTGTCTCCCGCGGGATAGACGCTGTACCGGCCGAAGTTGCTGACATACGCGGTGCGCCCGTCCGGCGAAACCGTCACTTCGTGCGGGCCCTTGCCCGTAGGCAGCTTAGCCACCACTGTTTCGGTCACCGGGTCGACCAGCGCCAGTTGAAAATCCGATTTGCAGACTACCACCAGCGTGTCCGCCCGCGCCTGCGGCGCGAATGTGCATAAGGCCAGAACTGCCACTAGCGAAAAATCGACTTGACGTTGTTCTCATTGGCTTATTCCGTCGCAGCGGTCCAAGGTCCCGTTCACGCCCTCGCCGGCGACCCTACTCCCCGGCAATGCTCCCGTGTCAATCTCGCACCGTTCGCCCCGCCTGGAGAGGGCAAGCGTGCTTCCCTAAAGATTATTGTTAGTTAATCATTGTCGGTCGAAGGAAAGGCCTGAACCTGGGATTATGATATAGTCGCCCCATTATGCGCAAGGTGACGCTGATGCACCCCTAATTGAAGAAGAGAGTAGTTTGTATCCGCTTCCCGGGCTGCTGAGGTTGACTTTGTCAAAATCAAGCTGGAGTGATATCCCGGGCAAAAAGAAAAAAGTCCAGCCGGAATCAAAGCCATTCGTGCTGGCCGTGGACGACGATGCCGCTGTTCTTCGCATTATTAAAACGTTTCTTGAGCAAAACGATTATCTTGTGAAAACGGCTCTCAGCGGCGAAGAGGCATTCGCCATCCTGCTCAGTGAAACTCCCTCGGTCCTGATCCTCGACGTGATGATGCCCGGCGCTTCCGGATATGACATTTGCCGTTTGATCAAGCGGGACGTCCGTCTGAAGAATGTGCCGGTGGTTTTCCTGACTTCCAAGAGCGAGCCGAAGGATTTTAAAACGGGCCACGACCTCGGCGCCGTCATCTACATGTCCAAGCCGTTCAAAGTGCAGAAGCTGTTGCACGTGGTCCAGATGCTATGTCCCGTCCCCGGCCAGTCATAGCAAGGCGCCCGCCTCGCTTTTCAGGCTTCTCCAATTCAAACAAACGTTTTCAATTCGTGGGAGGTTGCCGGCTTCAGGGGGAAGCGGAGCAATTACCGAAGAACACCGGCGTGAGCCGCCCATATGGGCGCATCCGCGCGGGCAAACGATTCAAACGTCGAGCGCGTCACCGTGTCCGGAACCGGGGCTGCATCCAGAACGCTCAGCAGACGAACGGCCACGCCATATTCGCCCGCGGACAACTTCTCCACGCGCACCACTTCGCCTTCATATTCGCTATTCAGGCACCCGAACGCGGGAATGGCCTGCACCGCCATTCCCATCGCGGTACGAATTCTCTTTCCGTAACGAAATAGAAACCCCAGTGGCCGAGGTCGCGCGTCGTGCGCAATTCTTCAAATTGCACGCCGTCCGCATCCGCCCCTTGCACGTACACGGGACGTGCGATCCTGGCGCGATGCTCCCGCCGCCGTTCTTTCCCTTGCGCAAATTCTGACATCGCGTTCCTCCTTCCTCCGCCGCCGTGAGAGAGAGTATTGCGCGGATGCGGTCCTGTCGATGGAGCGAGAGTACTAGGGGCGATAGACAATTCGGGTATTCCCTGCACCAAAGACCCAGCGTGGATCGAATGGAATTCGCGAACAGTCTGTTTGTGAACGCCAAGTATTTGTAGGGCGCGGCTTCAGCCGCGCCGCAACAAATGCATCATCAACATGGCTTTTCCCGCCGGCGCCTTGGGATTGTGCGCTCCGCCGGGCTAATGCCACGAACGCGCCTTACCAGCGCCTTCGCCAAATGCCACTCGCAATTTCTCTAATCTCGAAGGTGCCAACCCGCATCTGTAATTGACGCCTTTCTGCGCCCGGACTACCATGCCGCCTGCCATGCCGGCACAGACTCCCCGCAGCTATTTCATCCCCGCGTTGCTCGTCTGTTTTTTATTATCCGGAGCCGCCGGACTGATTGACCAGGTCGTCTGGAGCAAGTCGCTCGGATTGATCTTCGGCCATACAGCGTACGCGGTCGCCACGGTCCTGGCAGTATTCATGGCCGGACTGGCTTCGGGAAGCGCATGGATCGGGCGGCGAAGCGACGCCTGGAATCATCCGGTTGCGGCCTACGGATGGATGGAACTCGGCGTCGCGGCAACGGCGGCTATTTCGCTTGCGGGGCTTGCAGCCGTTCGCGCGGTCTATGTGGCTGCGTATCCGCTCGTTGCGGGAAACGGCGCGGCGCTCCTTGCGCTGCGGTTTGCGGGGGCGGCGATTGTGTTGTTCTTGCCCACGTTCCTGATGGGCGGCACGCTGCCCGTACTGGTTCGCGGCCTCGCGCGCGGATCGTCGCAACTGGCCTCGCGGCTTTCGCGGCTCTACTGGATCAATACGTCCGGCGCGGTGGCCGGAACGTTTGCGGCGGGTTTTCTGCTGCTGCCGGCGATTGGCCTGCGGCACACGCTGGCCATTGCCGTGGCGCTCAATCTGATCGCGGGCGCCCTGGCGCTTTGGCTTTCGCGCGGCGAATCAAGTCTCGCCGCGCAACGCCCGAACTCCGCTCAGGAAATTTCCGCGCAGGCCTCCTCTTGCCCTTCTCGTTTGCTTCTGATTTGCTTCGCCGTCGTCGGCGCGTCGGCCATGTCGTACGAAATCGGCTGGACGCGATTGCTGTCTACGCAACTTGGCAGCTCGACCTACGCGTTTACGCTGATGCTTGGAACGTTTCTCGCGGGAATTGTTCTGGGCAGCGCCGTGTTCGAGCGCTGGAGTCGCCGCTATGAGACGACCTCCGCGACGTTTGCCTTGACGCAAACGCTCACCGCGATTGCCGCCCTCGCGTTCCTGATTTTTTTCACGCGCCTGATCGAAGTCCTGCCGCCGATCCTGCGCGCCACGCACGAATCGTTTCGCGGGCTGGTCCTCGCCCAATTTGCCACCAGCGCCTTGGCCATGTTGCCCACGGCGATCGCATTCGGATTCAACTTTCCCGCCGCCGTATTGCTGATTGCCGGGCCGCGATCTTCGGCGGGCTCTGGAGAAGGTACGGCAGGAAACTCCCATGCGAATTCCGGAGAAGGCTCGGCGGTCGGCCGCGCCTATGCGTGGAATACTCTCGGCGCAATCCTCGGCGCGGTCGCGGCTGGATTCTGGCTGCTGCCGAGGATGGGCAGTTTTCATTTAATCGCGGCGACGGCAGCGGTCAACCTTGCGCTCGCCGCCGTTCTTTCACTGCAATCCATCTCCCGGCAAAGGAAGATCGCCGCGTTCGCCGTGAATCTCATATTGATCGGCGCCGCTGCGATTGTTGGTTTCACCGCTTATTTTTACGATCCCGCCGTGGCTTCGTTCAACACCGTGATGTATTGGAATCTGTACGACCGGCCGCTAACGCTACGCGAAAACGCGCATCTGGTGGATGTCGTTTATTTCCAGGACGGCTTGAACGCCACTATCTCCGTGGCAAAGACCGAGGATTATATTTCCCTGCGCACCAATGGAAAGGTCGACGCCTCCAATCATGACGCGGTTACGCAGCTTTTGGTCGGCCACATCGGCGCGCTTGCTCATCCGCCGCGGCGCGTTCTGCTGATCGGATTCGGCAGCGGCATGACGGCGTCCGCACTGGCCGGCTACCCGGAACTCGAGCGCCTCGACGTCGTGGAAATCGAGCCGGCGGTAATCGCCGCCGCGTCCCTGCTCACGCAGCTCAACCGCAACGTGCTGCGCGATCCGCGTGTCCACGTTACGCTGGACGACGCGCGCAATTTTCTATTCACCACGCGCGACCGCTACGACCTGATAATTTCCGAGCCCTCGAATCCCTGGATCGCTGGCGTGGCCACGCTTTTCACCAGCGAGTTCTACCGCGCCGTTCAGGCGCGCCTTGCGCCCGGCGGAGTGTTCGTGCAATGGGTGCAGGCCTATTCGCTGTATCCCGAGGACCTGAAAATGCTCGCGGCCACGTTCCTGGGCGAATTTCACGCCGCAACCCTGTGGCACGGCGACGCTCCGGACCTGATCCTGATGGCCCCCACCCCGCCTTCGGGCGAAATTCTCGAGCGCACGCGCAGTGTGTTCGAGCGCCCCGGCCTGCGCCAGGATTTCCGGCAACTGGGGATGGAAAAAGGGGAAGGATTGTTCGGTTTCTATCTACTGGACGACGCCGGCCTGCGAAAATTCGCGTCCGGCGCGCGGATCAATACCGACGATCTTACGCTGCTGGAATATCACGCCCCGCGTTCGCTGCTGGCCCACGGCCTGGAGGACAAAAACCGCGATGCCATCCTGCTCCAGCAGAAATCCCCGCTGCCCGAGGATCTTCCGATGGAAGATCGCGATGAGGCCCTGGCCGCTTCCGCCGCCACTGCCACGAATCTAGAGGACGCCGACGGCGCTGGCCGCTTCCTCCGGGGCCTCGATGCCCGGCCGGAAACCGCTGCCATCGCCGTCGCACGTGGACGAGCGGCCCTCACCCAATCCGACTTTCGGTCCGCCTACCATGCCTTTGATGCCGCTCTGGCCATGGATCCAAATTCCGTTCCCGCAGCCTGGGGCCGCGCGGAGTCCGACCGCCGCTTTGGCAACAACGAAAAAGCGCGACAAGAGTTTCAACATATCCTGGACCGCGACCCGAACAATGTTCCCGCCCTGCAATCCCTGAAACAGCTGGATTCCGATTTTTCGCGCTGGGCGGAAGCCGAGGATTTGCAGCGCCGGATCATCGCCGCGGCCGCGCATCCCGCGGCCGCGTCCTATGCGGAACTCGGCAGGCTCTATTTGCGGGCCGGCAATCCGGAGGAAGCGGAAAATGCGATGCGCGAATCCCTGGCGCTCGACCCCTACAATTACCAGGCGCACGTAGGCCTCGCCCAGTTATTATCCGGCGCAAAAAAATGGGCCGAGGCGCGGCAGCAATTGGAGTTTGTCCGCCAGTATTTTCCGGACGAGGATGCGGGCATTTATCCGCTGTTGTTTCAGGCTTACCACGCCCTCGGCGATTCGCGCGCGGCCGCCGAAGCCGTGCGATTCGGCCTGCGCCTGTTCCCGGACGATTCCGGTCTGCAACGCCTGAAACTGCTGCAGTAACGCAATCAAAGCAGCCGTCTCTTCAGAGGCAGGCTAAAACAACCAATCTCTAAAAAAGAAGAGGGCCCCCGAAAGGGCCCTCTCGTCGAGCCAAGCAGATTGAGGTTTGGATCCGGTTAATTTGAAGCAGCGGCCTTGGCAGACTGTGCCGAGGCCTTGGGGGAGCTCAGATAGCCCGAGATCTTGTTCTGGCTGACCTGGTTCACCACCAGTTCGGAAGCCTGACGGGATCCGCCGGAGTAAAAGTAGATCGGCTCGTTGACGCCTTTGTTCTTTTCTTCGTGTTTGATGTCATCGATGGTCAGCGCCACGGTGTACTGATGTTTCTTGGCATTGACGCCGCGCAATTCGATCAGCGAAGAACCGACATGCTGCGTCTGTCCCTTGCCGGTCAGATTGAACTCGAAGTAGTCGCGCTCGCCCAGCCGCTTGAGCTGTTCGAGTTCCTCGTGGTTCCGCGCGATCAGTTCGCCGTGCTCGCCGCGCAACTGTTGGATGCTGCCCTTGGTCGCGTCGAGGTCCGTTTTTACGCCGGTGACGTCCGTGCCCAGCGCCTTTACGTCATCGGTGCTGGCCTTGGTTGCCAGAGTCGTTTCCACGGCCGTGAGTTTCTTGGTGTAGTCGGCGCGGGTCTGCTTCACCTGCGTGCGCGCAGTGGCCAGCTGGTCTTGGGTCAGCTTCAGCTTGTCCGTGACCAGGTTCAGCTCGCCCTGCATCTGATTGTTGGTCTGCTCGGCTTGCGCAATGCGCTGCGTCAGCCCGTCTTCATTCTGCTGGAATGTCTTGTTTTGTGCGGCAAGCGCCTGCTGGGCGATATGCGCCTGGCTGCCGGCGTTCCACGCCAGGCCCAGGCCTGCCAGCGAGAGCACTGCCAGCCCGACGACGGCCAGCCCCATCCACCGAGGTGCGCCTTCCGTTGTCGCCTGAATATTATCTTGGTCGCCGATCATTGTAGTCTCCTTCGCGAATCCCTTGCCTGATGGAGAAGTGCACGCGTCCGGCCAAATCGATCGCGTCCCTGCCAAATAGCTGTACACTTATCTAAATAAAGCGGTTAACAGATTCAATACAGGATGAAGGCAGCAGGGGAAAAGCCGGAAAATGTGTAAGTTTTACGTTTCCATCGGCAATATCTATGAATTAACTCATTGAATACAAAAGGTTTGATATTACGACACATTTTTTCGCGCAGTGGTAGACACGGGGGCAATCCGGCTGGGACTGATTTGGGAATGCAGCTTAGGCGACGCGGGAGTTCCGCGCGTCATGCGATTCCACTTGGCGGTCAAAATAGATTTCCAATGTCAGCGCGGCAGCATCGAACACGGCGATGCAGTTCTTGCAGGAGCTAAGATGGCGTTGGACTTCGCTGGCAACCTCGGGCGCGAGGCGGCCTTCCAAATACTCACAGATTAATCGAATTGTGGCCTTACACGTCATGCTCATAGAGCCCCCCGTTATGCTTGGGCTCAGATAGTTGTGCACGCCGCGAGCCAAAGTTGCTCGAATTCTGCAAATTTCATATCTCACAGATAAATATGGTGTTAAGAAAGGTTCATGGGAGCATGTAAAATGAGGGAAACTTCGACGCTGGCCGATAAATTTTTCATTCTGGGAATCATTCTTACAGTGGAAACCCGCAATTCTTTGCGGACTGGCTCCGCCGCCCACCAGGGCCTAAACGTGCACGCGATTGCACTACCGCAATCGGTTTACCGGGTCACCGTCATGT
Source organism: Terriglobia bacterium (assembly GCA_963779275.1). Taxonomy (GTDB): domain Bacteria; phylum Acidobacteriota; class Terriglobia; order Acidiferrales; family UBA7541; genus Palsa-360. Next base: position 144,082 of record CAVZXL010000001.1, on the reverse strand, counting down.
TCCGCAGGACAGCGATTCGTTCCGAAAGCGGCGGGTGCGTGCTGAACAGCCCGGAGAACACCTGGCCGGCGCTGAGCGGCGCGACGATAAACAACGAGGCTGTGGCTGGGGAAACATCCATCGGAATCCTCTGGTTGTAGGCGCCCAGCTTTTCCAGGGCGCTGATCAGACCGTAAGGGTGCCCGACCATGCGCACGCCGGAGGCGTCCGCGGAGAATTCGCGCTGGCGGGAAATTCCCAACTGGATCAGCAAGGCGGCGATCGGCGCGACGATCAGCATGAGCAACGCGGCCAACCCTCCTCCGCCTCGGTTATCGTCGCGGGAACCGCCGAACCCTCCGAAGATCATGGCCCAGCGCCCCATGGATGCGATCCATGTAATCGCGCCGGCCAGCGTGGCGGCAATCGACGTAATCAGGATGTCGTAGTTGCGCACGTGTGAAAGCTCGTGCGCGATCACGCCTTCGAGTTCATCGTCATTCATCAATTCCATCAACCCTGCCGTCACCGCGACCGATGCGTGCGATGGGTTTCTCCCGGTGGCAAAAGCGTTCGGCGCGGGCTGCGGAATTACATACAACTTGGGCATCGGTAAACTGGCTTTCGCCGTAAGGCGCTCCATCACAGTGTACAGGCGCGGCATCTGCTCGCGGGAAACCGGCTGAGCACCGCTCGACATCAAGGCAATCTTGTCGGAAAAGAAGTACGCGCCGCCGTTCATCACCACGGCCATCAGCAGGGCAAACGTCATGCCACGCTGCCCGGCAATGGCTTCCCCGCCCAGAACCAAAAGCACCGTCAGCGCGGTCAAGAGGAGCAATGTTTTTACGGCTCTCATAATTTCACCTATAAATATATACGCAAAATCAGTCTAGAAGTTTCGGCCGGGCGCGTCAACTTGCGGCGCGCCCGGCCTTTGTAGGACAGGCGCTCTCGCCTATCCGCATGCGCAATTGTGGCGCCCAACCGGACAGAAAAAATATTCTATCCGTCGGGAGTAACCAGTTATCTGCGCCGCCCGGATTTTCCGGCAGTCGCGGCCGTTTCGGCCGCTTCCGCCGGGGGCGCCTGTGCGGCTTTCCCCTCCGCGCGCACAAATCGCATGGCGTCGGTTTCCGGGTCGATGTTGACCCTCACCAGGTCTCCCGGCAAGACGCTGCCGTCGAGAATCCGCATGGCCAGCGGATCCTGCACCAGCCTTTGCACGGTGCGCCGCAGCGGTCGCGCGCCGTAGGCCGGATCGTATCCGTCGCGCACCAGCCGTTCCCGCGCCGCGGGCGTAAGTTCGATGCGCACGTTGCGCTCGGCGAGCAATCGCATCACTTTGGCCAGTTCTAGGTCTACGATCTTATTAAGCTGCTCCACCGCCAGTGGATTGAACAGCACGATGTCGTCGATGCGGTTGATGAACTCCGGCCGGAACGCCTGCCGCAACGCTTCCATGGCGTCTTTCCGCGCGCGTTCGGGATCGCTCCCTGCCAGATCGAACAGCGCGGACGAGCCGACATTGGACGTCATCACCAGTACGGCGTTGCGGAAATCGACAGTGCGGCCTTTGCCGTCGGTCAGACGGCCGTCTTCGAGAATCTGCAGCAAAATATTGAAAACGTCGGGGTGCGCCTTTTCGATTTCATCGAACAGGATCACCGAGTACGGATGGCGGCGGACCTGTTCGGTCAGTTGTCCGCCCTCTTCGTAGCCCACGTATCCCGGAGGCGCGCCGATCATCCTGGAGACGGAGTGCTTCTCCATGTATTCGGACATGTCCAGGCGAACCATGGACTTTTCGTCGTCGAACAAAAATTCCGCCAGAGCGCGGGCGAGTTCCGTTTTTCCCACGCCGGTGGGCCCCAGAAAAATGAACGAGCCGATGGGCCGGTTCGGATCGGAAAGCCCCGCGCGATTGCGGCGAATGGAGTTGGCCACGCGTTCCAGAGCCGAGTCCTGGCCGACGACGCGCTGCTGCAAGCGCGATTCCATGGTCACCAGTTTCTGCGCTTCGCCTTCGAGCAGGCGCCCGACGGGAATTCCCGTCCATTTGGCCACCAGCTTCGCGATATCTTCCTCGCCTACTTCTTCCTTGAGCATCCCGCCGTCTTTTTGCAATTCCTGGAAATGTTTCTGCGCGGCGGCCAGTTCGCGTTCCGCGGTCCCCAGCGTCCCGTAGCGGATTTCCGCGACGCGAGCGAGATCCCCGGTGCGTTCCAGGCGCTGTTCCTCGGCCTTGAGCTGTTCGATCTGCTCTTTCAGCTTTCGGATTTTTCCGACGGCCTCTTTTTCCACCTGCCATTTCGCCTTTTTCGCGTTGGATTCCTCGCGCAGGCCGCCGAGTTCCACTTCGAGTTCCTTCAGGCGCTCTTTCGAGTGCGCGTCGGATTCGCGCAGCAATGCCTGGCGCTCGATTTCCAGGTGCAGGATGCGCCGTTCGATTTCGTCGATTTCCACGGGCAGCGAATCCAGCTGCATGCGCAGGCTCGCGGCGGATTCGTCGATCAGGTCGATGGCCTTATCCGGCAAAAATCGGTCGGTGATGTAGCGATTGCGACAGCGTGGCCGCCGCCAGAATCGCGGCGTCCTGGATGCGCACGCCGTGGTGCAGTTCGTAGCGCTCCTTCAAGCCGCGCAAAATTGCGATCGTGTCGGTGACCGAAGGTTCGGCGATCAGTACGGGCTGGAAGCGGCGCTCGAGCGCCGGATCTTTCTCGATGTACTTGCGATATTCGTTCAGCGTGGTGGCGCCGATGGCCCGCAATTCGCCGCGCGCGAGCGCCGGTTTCAGCATGTTGGACGCGTCCATCGCGCCTTCCGCCGCGCCCGCTCCCACCAAGGTGTGCAATTCGTCGATGAACAGAATGATCTGCCCCTCGGATTCGGTGATTTCCTTCAGCACGGCCTTGAGGCGATCCTCAAATTCGCCGCGGTATTTCGCGCCGGCCACCAGGGCCGCAAGATCGAGCGCCACCACGCGCTTGGGGCGCAGCACTTCGGGTACGTCTCCGGCGACGATGCGCTGCGCGAGGCCCTCGACGACGGCCGTCTTGCCGACGCCCGGCTCGCCGATCAGCACGGGATTATTTTTCGTGCGCCGCGCGAGAATCTGCATCACGCGGCGAATTTCGTCGTCGCGGCCGATGACCGGATCGAGTTTGCCGCGGCGCGCCAGCTCAATCAGATCGCGGCCGTATTGCTCCAATGCGCGGAAAGTGGATTCGGGATTTTGCGACGTCACGCGGTGGCTGCCGCGCACGCTCGTGAGCGCCTGCAGAATGGCTTCGCGCGAGGCGCCATGCTTGGCCAGAAGCTCGGCCGCAGGATCCTTCTGGATCGTGGCGATGGCCAGCAGGATATGCTCGGCCGAAACATATTCGTCCTTGAAGGTTTCCGCTTCGACAAACGCGCCTTCCAGCGCTTTGTTGGACGCCGCGCTCAAATGCTGCTGCGCCGCCCCCGTCACTTTCGGGAAACGCCCCATGCGCTCTTCGATCTCGCTCGCCAGGGTTTCTGGGCGCACGCCCAGACGCGCGAGCAGCGGCGGCACGATTCCGTCGTGCTGCGCCACCAGCGCGCCCAAGAGATGCAGCGGCTCGACTTGTTGCTGGTCGTGCCGCGCGGCAATGTCCTGCGCCGATTGGAAAGCTTCCTGCGCCTTGAGGGTCAATTTGTCGAAGCGGATCATGATTGTTCTACCGTCCTTTTTCTAAAGACATCTGCAAAAGCCAAAGGGCCGGCTTACCACCGGCCCTTTGGCAGCTTGCCACGCAGCAGTCCAAACCGGACTCCCGCGACAAACGCTTACTTCGCGTTCGATGCCGTGGTGATGTTCACCTTCACCTGGCGCGGCTTGGACTCTTCCCGCTTGGGAAGGCTTACGGTCAATACGCCGTTCTTGTATTCCGCGCGAATGGATTCCGGGTTCACGGTGTTCGGCAACGAAAAGCTGCGGCTGAAGGTGCCGTACGTACGCTCGATGCGCAGGTAATTATCCTCCGACACCGACTTGTCAAACTTACGCTCCCCGCGGATGGTGAGCAAGTTGTTCTCGACGCGAACGTCGATGTCCTTCTCGTCCACGTCCGGCAGGTCGGCCTTTACCACCAATTCGTTCGGCGTCTCGAAAATGTCGACCGAGGGCGCCCAGGCGGTCAGAGCGGACTCTTCCCCCTGATTCTGGACGGTCTGGTTAAAAATGCGGTTGACCTGGTCCTGCAAAGTGGAAAATCCACGGAAAGGCTGAAGTCTCGTAATGGTTGTCATGGAAGTGTTGCCCCCTTCGTTTCGTAAGTTATATAACTGCACGCAAAGCATATTATATGCGCGTAGTATTGTCAAATATTTTGTGAACTTTCTTTCTGCACCCCGAAGTCCTTCTATCCAATTGATTCATTGTGACTTAATAAATATTCCCAAGCCTAGTTGCGCGCAGCCCTTGGAATGATCTATATTCCTTTAGCTCAACCATGCTGCTATCCGATTTTGATTTTCATCTTCCCACGGAACGCATTGCCCAACGCCCCTTGGCCCAGCGTGACGCCTCTCGCATGCTGCTTTTAGATCGCGCGGGGCAAAGCTGGGAAGATTCCACGTTTGCCACCTTCCCCGATCGCCTGCGCGGAGACGAATTAATCGTGGTGAACAACGCACGCGTCATCCCGGCGCGCCTGTTTGGGCGCCGTCTTGGGGTTCGCGCGGAAACGCCGGGAAAGAATCGCCGCGCGGCGCAAGAATTTTTGTCTTCCGAAATTGAGGTTCTACTGACCAGGCAGATTTCCAGTGACGAATGGGAAGCTTTAGTCCGTCCGGGGAAAAAGATGCGCGTGGGAGAGCGCGTGGAATTCGGCAGGGGAGAGCTTTCCGCCGAAGTGCTGGATCGCGGAGAGTACGGCCTGCGCCGGATCCGCCTGGCCGCGAAGGGGGATCTAAATCAGGCCATCGAGCGCCTGGGGCACATTCCCTTGCCTCCGTACATTGCGCGCGAGGACGACTCAGCCGACCGCGAACGCTACCAGACGATTTTCGCGGACCGCCCCGGAGCCGTTGCGGCGCCCACCGCGGGATTGCATTTTTCTCCGGCGATACTCGAAAAACTGCGCGCGCGCAAAATCGAAATCGCAACGATCACACTCGACGTCGGCCTCGGCACGTTCCAGCCCATACACGAGGAAAAGATCGAGCGGCATAAAATTCATTCCGAGCGCTACGAAATTTCGGAACAAGCGGCCGCCGCCATTTGCGCCGCGCGCAGCGCCGCGCGGCCCATTTTGGCCGTGGGAACCACGGTAGTGCGCGCGTTGGAAGACGCCGCGGCGAAATCGGCCGTGCAGTCACGGCGCGGATTCCGGTCACAGCCGCGCCACTTGTTCAATCCGGAGTCGCGGAAGCCGGCATTTTCATCAAACCCGGCCACGCGTTCCGCGCGGTCGATCAACTCCTCACCAATTTTCACTTGCCGCAATCCACGCTGCTCGTCCTGGTCAGCGCCTTTGCCGGCCGCGAACTGATTTTGCGAGCCTACCGCCACGCCGTGGAATCCGAATACCGCTTTTACAGCTATGGCGACTGCATGTGGATCAGATAGGTTTTCCAGCTTGCCCCAGTTTCCGATAACCCCGTTTCACAGATGGGATGAGAAGGCCGGTCTCCAGCGGGATGCGATACGCTCCCAATGGTCGACGCGCTCGAAGCGCAAACGAAAAGGAGACCGGCTATGAAAAAGACTATCACTGTGCAGGCATTCAAGAGCGAAATTTTCAAGGAGCAAAAACTGACGATCGGTCTGGATCTGGGCGATCGCTGGTCGTTTTACTGTGTTTTGGATGAAGCAGGCCAAGTGATTTTGGAACAGAAGCTGGCGACGACACGGGAAGCGATGAAGCAGACCTTTGGAAAGATACCGCGAAGTCTCATTGCACTGGAGACAGGAACACATTCTCCGTGGGTAAGCCGGTTGCTCGCTGAGTTGGGACACGAAGTGATCGTGGCGCACGCACAAAAGGTGCAATTGATTACCAAGAGCAATCGAAAAGATGATCGGCACGATGCTCGGACACTGGCACGGCTGGCGCGAATCGATCCCGTGCTATTGGGACCGGTGCGGCATCGCAGTGCGAAAGCGCAACTGCACCTGACAGTGATCCGGGCACGAGCGGAACTAGTGAGTGCTCGAACAGCCTTGGTGAACGCAGCACGGGGGTTGGTGAAATCTTATGGGGAACGACTGCCCCGGTGTGGCACGTATCAGGTGAGCCGGGAGTTGTCCGCTGCATTGAGCACAGAATTGCAGGATGTTCTGGATCCGCTGCTCAAAGAAATCGAATCGCTGAACGAGCGCGTCAAGCAATACGACGAGCGGATGGAGAAAATCGCCAAGGACGTGTACCCGGAAGTGGCCTTGCTCAAGCAGGTGAAGGGCGTGGGAACACAGATCGCTCTGACCTATGTCCTGACGATCGAAGACCCGTATCGGTTTGCGAAGAGTCGCCAGGTAGGCTGTTTTCTGGGGTTACGACCTGGCCGCAGGAACTCTGGAGAGAGCGAACCACAGAAAGGCATCAGCAAAGAAGGAGACCGGTATCTGCGCACGATGATGGTGCAGGGAGCGCACTACATTCTGGGGCCGTTCGGGCAGGACAGCGATTTGCGGCGATGGGGATTGAAGCTCTCCGAGCGAGGAGGGAAAAATGCCAAGAAGCGAGCCGTCGTGGCCGTGGCTCGGAAGCTGGCGGTACTGCTGCATCGGTTGTGGGTAAGGGGAGAGGTGTACGAACCACTGCGCAATAGCCAGAAAGCGATGCAGGAAGTGGCCTAGCGAGTTGCAATCCGAGGAGCCGAGCTCAACCGCCGAGTCCAGGTGACTGCGACTAAGTCCTGGGGCCCAACTCTCACCGAATCGGTGGGAACAGAGGTCGATTCACAGGTAGCAGCACCACTGAAACGAGAACACCCAACTTGCACCGAGCGAATATCGCTCACAAAAGAGTGCGGATGGAAGGATGGCGACAGAGGCGGCCCGGTTCTCAGGAAGACCACTCGACAATCAAAGGCAACTGCAAAACCAACTTGACACTAACCGGCCTTCTCATGGAAGGACTTGGCTCTGATTCGAGAGAAACTGAAGTGCCCTTGTTCCAAAATCACAGTAGAGTGGTAACAAGGAGAGCGAAATGAAGACAGCAGTGGCGGTGATACCAGCAGTTTTGGGCCTCTTCCTCTGTGGTCCGTTGAACGCTCAACAGACCTCAGCACCTAGGACAATCACTCGTTTCTATGTTTCAGATTCAACAGTAGCAAGCGGGAAAATTTTAAGTGGTCTTCAAGAGCATTGTCAAAGTGCGATTCTCACTCTTGATCTGTCCAAGGCTGATTACACCTTGCAAGTTCAATATGACAACAATGTCCCGAACCCAAGTACGACCCTCGTACTGTATGACAAGAACGGGGATTCACTATTCCAGACGGAAACCCGTAGTCCCTCAAACGCGGTCAAGGACGCCTGTGTTTTTCTGAAACTTGAGAAGTAGGAGCGCGGCAATCGCAGGACCCGAGGCGATTGCATATGGCCACGCGGCTGAAAAGGGGCATGTATGGGGACTTAGGCGACTAGCGGCGTTGTCCGGGCAACTCGGGCCACATTCCGATAAGACCTGCCGGCTCAACCGGTCGATGCAACACCATCTGGTATAAATCTTTTCTCTGTAAGGTGGTGTTTATGGCATTTAGGCGGCGGTTCAAGCTTTCTGAGCAGCAACGGAACGACATGTGGAGCCGCTGGAAGGCGGGACAGTCGTTGCATGAGATTGGACGAGTCTTCGGCAAAGACCATGTGTCCATTCAATTTATATTGGCGCAGCATGGCGGAATTGCTCCGGCAGCGCGGCGGCGCTCGCCGCTCACGCTGACGCTGGGGGAGCGAGAAGACATTTCTCGAGGAATCGCTTGCGGCTCGTCGATTCGGGAGATCGCCAAAGGTCTGCAGCGGGCTGTTTCGACGGTGAGCCGAGAGGTCGCCCGCCATGGCGGGCGACCTCTCTATCGAGCCAATGAAGCCGATCGGCAAGCTTGGGAGTCGGCCTTGCGGCCCAAGCGGTGTCTTCTTGCCATCCACGTACAGCTGCAAGAGATCGTTGCGGGTAAACTCATCCTGGACTGGTCGCCGGAACAGATTTCCGGATGGCTGAAAACCCAGTATCCCGAGGATGAGAGGATGCGCGTGTCCCATGAAACCATTTATCGCAGCCTGTTCATTCAAGCGCGCGGAGTGCTGAAAAAAGAGCTGATTCAGCATCTACGATTCCAGCGGCGAATTCGCCGCTCGCGGCACGCGCGGGATAGCGGACACCACAAGGGACAAATCGTCGACGCTATTTCCATTCGAGAAAGACCCGCAGAGATCGAAGACCGCGCCATCCCCGGCCATTGGGAAGGCGATCTCATCGGCGGCACCAAGAACAGCCACATCGCCACTCTGGTGGAACGTCATTCGCGATTTACCATGTTGGTGAAAGTGTCCGGCAAAGATACGGCTACAGTGGTCGCTGCGCTGAGCCAACACGTTCGCAAGCTGCCCGCAACTTTGCGGCGCTCGTTGACCTGGGATCGCGGGCTGGAGATGGCCCAGCACAAAAGCTTCACGGTGGACACGGAAGTGAAAGTCTACTTCTGCGATCCACAGAGCCCGTGGCAGCGCGGCTCGAACGAAAACACCAATGGCCTGTTGCGTCAGTACTTCCCTAAACGAACAGACTTGTCCGTGCATTCTCAAGAAGAACTCGATGAGGTGGCGCTGCGTTTAAATCAGCGTCCCAGAAAAACTTTGGGATTTCAAACTCCGGCAGATAGACTGCAAGCAAGTGTTGCATTGACCCGTTGAGACCGCCCCGTTTCTCAGGACTTGGCCCGGCACCCCAACTGCGAGTAACCTTGTCAGGCATATTCAAATGCGGGAACTGGTGAGGCGAAAAATCGATATGAACACTCGATGGCTGATGATTGTGTTGATGATGGTCCCATCGACTTTGGCCGCAAACGCTCTTTATACAGAGAAGCAATTGGTCGTTTATGTAAAAGCTCTTGATGTGGCGAAACTCGACCCAACGCTTCCTTCGCAGCGACTCGATGAATGGCTACGGTCCGGCCCGGCACACCTTGAGACTGTGATATGGAAAATGAGTGATTGCGATCTTAAACCAACAGGAAGCCCGAACTATGTTGCACCGCTGTGTGTTAAGGCTCGCTATACGCGGGGCAATGTTGGCGGATGGTTCATCATTACCATCGGCACGTTTCGGAACGGCATAAGCGGGACACCGCATTTTGAATACTTTGTGGTGTGGCCTAAGGGCAGATTGGACTCTCAGGATTCGGAGAAGCTATCGGACCTTCCTCGGCTTTTAAACAACGCCTTATCCTCGACGGGCGGCACATAACGTTGCGCTGCATAGACTCCTGAAACTGGCGGATGGAGCCAAGTCCTGAGAAGTTCTATAAAGGGGGAAGTCAAGAAGAAACACGCCCCCTGTGGCCGGACTTTTTCTTGCTTCCCAGCCCACTTGATCGAGCGAGATCTGTTCTGAACTTCCGCGCCATGGACTCGGGTGCTGGGCACGGTGACCCAGCGATTTGGGTTTTCTCTACCAGCGGTTTTCATCGCTTCTTTGCGACGAAGCCTGTCCGTTCCGAAACCAGCAAGCAGTACGGTGGTCAAGTGGTGACCATAGTTCTATCTGGGACTCGTGGCCCATAGCTTTTTCGGGTTATCCGAGAGGGCCTAGGGTCGTCTGTGAGACTGATTGCCCGAGGGACACAGCGCCTAACTTCTCAGCTGAGACTCGCTCTCGAACCCGAGTGTCTCCAGAACCCAACGGCCACCGCCAGAGAAAATCCCCAGGATGGAGCGGATCGCTCAGAGACACTCAAGCTGTTTGTGGTTTCAGATGTTGGGCGTCGAAGCACACTCCTCTCTTCCACACAATCAACACGATGGTGGCAATCTTCCTGGCCAAGGTCAGACGCGCCATCTCCGGCCGGATGCCCTTGGCCAGCAGGGCCTCGTAGAACTCTTGGAAAGGACCCGGCTTGGTCGAGGCGATGATCGCCGCACCCTTGAATAAATTCTTCAGATCGTGATTGCAATTTTCGTTCAGCCCGCGAATCAATGCAGGCTTCTTGGATCGTTGCAGTTGCCCTTCCACATAGCGGTGATCGGCACTGCTGTAGGTCTCAATGCCCAGACCGCCGAAGGTCCACAGCTGCCGCTTGGTGCGAAACCGGTGTGGGGTCTGCAGGATGCCCAGCAACACGGCCGCCCGGATCGGACCGATCGAAGGAATCTGGCAGAGCTGTTTCCATGCCTGGTGTTTCTTGCTTTCCTCCAGCAACTCGCGCCGGACTTCCCGACGCAATGACCTCAGCGCGTCGAGTTGCTGGTAGTAAAACTCTGCCCGGCGGCGTACCCCCGGCTCGGTGATTTTCGCCAGCCACTGGGCACGATGCTGCGGCGCATAGACCTGCTTGCCCGTACAGGGAATGGCCCAACTGCGATAGATCGCCTTCACGCGTGACATGACCCGTCCGAGATCTTTGGTGATGGTGAGATAACTGCGCACCAGTTCCTTCAGGCTTCGTAGCCCGTGTTCGCCGTGATACACAGGGTTTAGATGATCCAGGCGCAGCAGCTCGGCCAAGCGGCGGGCATCGATCTTGTCACTCTTGTTGCCCTGTTTCATGGAAGCATTCTTTCGCGGATCGCACACCACCAATTTCGTGACGTGAGGCTTCAACAGGTCGTATAACCACGCAGCCCAGGTTCCTTCTTCCAAGGTGACGTGCAACTGTCCACGCAGCCCATCAATAAACTGCAGAATGATGCTTGCTTTCGTCTCGATGACACATTCCAGCACGATCTTGCCGGCAGAATTCATGACCGCGATGGAGATGCTTTCCCTGTGGACATCCATGCCGATATACTTTGTGTCGTTCATTGGGGACGCTCCCTTCGGTAGGCGATGAGGCCAACACTCAACAACCTACTCCAGGGGCGTCCCTTTATATTGCGTCGTCTTATCGCCATGTGGGATTCGTCGGGTTCCCAGTTACCGCCTGACGTGGCCCTTGCATCGCTTAGTTTTTTCTTAATGTCTCAGGTCTTCGGCCTTTTTTGGAGAGAACTACATGAATGGTCGCGCGGACCACCGAGTAGGCGACGCCTGCCAACAGCCAATACCACCACGGCACCCCTTCGTACGTGGCGACCGCACTCGCCACAACAATCGCTACGAACAGAGTCACCTTTAATGGAGTCGGGATCATGGATGCGTAATTCTAGCACCGCTGCTGACATAAGCAGGGTTTCAGGTATTCCGCCTGATAAGTCGTGCCGCCTCAACCGGTCGATGCAACACCTTCTATTCGGTTGAGCTGACGATACTTTTGCTCGGGAATCCATCCGTACGGTAGTGCTCAATCAAAACCTAAACAGGGCTTTTGTTTTGTTTGAATTGACCCCCACGAACGAAATCAGCTTCCTAGACTCCTAGAAGAAGACTTTGAGCAAGTGTTGCAACGACCCATTGAGACCACCCGTCTTCCCGGAATGTGGCTTTTTATCGTGTTCAATCAATCCCAAGCGTGGCTCCGAGAAGACGCGCCCTGTCTCGGGGCATGTAGTAAGAAAGCCGTGCGGGCGAATAGCCAGCGCCTTCCCTTTGGGCCGTGGGCCAATTCTGTGAAAAAGTTACGCCTGTGACAGCATACCTCTTGCATACTTCAACTACTCTTTCGGATACAAAGCGAAATCGCGGAAGCGGCCATATTATAAAAAAATCTGATCCGTCCCAATTGTGAATATCGATCAACTTTTCCGGGGGCTTCTAGCCGAGAATAGACGAGGTGGCCACAGCCGGGGCATCGCTCCACTTCCCTTATGCCAGTGGCTTCAGGAGCCATCCCTCCCCGGCCCGTAACCGCCAACTCATGAACTGGAATGCTCGCTCCCGTTTTCTTGATCTTGGCCCTTGCGGGTAGAGTGGAGAACCCCGTTAGTCCTTCGCTCTCATAAATGAGCCGCACGCTTTCTTGGATCAAGCACTCAGACATCCAAGTGAAAACCACGTCGGGAGCTGGATCACAGGGCACCACCATGTCCAATGGTGAATTTCGCCTGCCTCTCGCATGGCCACGTTCAATTGGGCACGGAATTTTCTCGACGCTGTAGGGGGCGGCCTCATTCATATCCGCGATGCACTGGTTTCCTTCGGGTTCGCACAGAAGATAAAAGCGAGTGATGCTCATCTCCCTAATCGCTCTAGAAAGCTGATGGCCAAGGCAGCGGCGGAATCTGTCCACAGCGGGGTTGGGGTAAGGAGAGGTGTTGCAAAAGCGGGCTGGAATCTGGGGCAATTTCAGGCTGTGCTGGCGTGGATGGCAGGCCGTCGGGAGTGTTCCCGTTGAAAATCATTTCACAGTGTCGCGAATAAGCGAGACGGGTGTACTATGGCGCTACTTTCGAAACCAAAAAGGAAATTCCGGATCAAGCATTAGCACTTATTTTTTGACTGCAATTCGGAGACGGCAGCAACCTCCGAATAAAATTTAAATCGCGGTTGCTTAAGTGATCCGTGTCAATTTCGGGTTCGGTAGAAACGCATTGTGTCCGGTTCGTGCAATATCCTGATACTTTGGACAAACAGCCCGAAAGGCAAAACAGAGGAGGAACTTCAATGAAAGTGGTCGGTCGAATGATGTTTGTCGCGGCGATGGTCTGCGCTGTGATCGGTTTAATGATGGTGGTGCGCAGCGAGAATCGAGTGGCGGCCCAGCAGACGGGCAATAACCCGTCTGACCAGGATGTTACTGGGCCGTATACCGTGGACCCGAACTGGCCGAAGCCATTGTCTCAGAATTTTGCGGAGGAGGAAGGCTGGACGTGGGGATCGACACAAGCCATGTTCGTGCAAAACTCCGACAGGATTTTCGTCGGGATGCGCGGGGAGTTGCCGATGTTACTTCCCCCTTCCGAACAGGATGCGACCATAGGGCACCTGAAGGGGATGTTCGGCCCGGTTGCCGTAGAGTTCCCGCGCACGCGAGCGAACGCCACTTCCGACAGCCCCGGAGAATGGGCGCCGTACCCTGGCCGAACAGAGGGCAAGGACTTCCGGTGGGAGCACATCATTACGGTATACGACAGCCAAGGGAATGTGAAAGAGGCGTGGACGCAGTGGGACTCGCTGTTCAGGCCGCAAGATATCCCGGCCACGGCCCGAGGGCGTGTGCACAAGATATTGATCAGCCCTTACGATCCCGAGAAGCGCGTTTGGGTGATCGATGACGGGAACCAGGTGATCCGCATCTTCAGCAACGACGGGAAGAAGCTTTTGCAGACCATCGGCACGTATGACACCACCACCCCGAGGAACGGCATCAAGACCGGCCTGACCGGGAAGCCGTCGCTTACCAAGAAGACCGGTCCATCCGACAAGACCTTCGGTCGCCAGACCGACATCGCGTGGTTGCCGGACGGCACGTTCTTCGTCTCCGACGGGTACGAGGAGACCCGGGTCGTGAAATTCGACAAGAACGGCAACTTCCTGACGGCCTGGGGCGAGATGGGCGACCTGGGCGGCAAGGAGACGCGGCCGAACCACTTCAACGTCGTGCATGGCATCGTCATTGACAAGGACCGCCGCATCTATGTCGATGACCGCTCCAATCACCGGGTGCAAATCTTCGACGAGAACGGAAAGTTCCTCAACCAGTGGTATTTAGGACCGTATGCCACGATCTACCACATGTTCATCGAGGCCGATCAACAGCATATCTGGATGTCGGACGTTATGGGCCAGCTCCTAAAGTACGACCTGAACGGGAAGATGCTGTATGAGTGGGGCCGCTACGGAACCAGGCCCGGCGAGATGTGGGGCGTGCACCAGTTCGGCACGGATAAGGACGGCAATCTGTACACGGCGGAAGTGCATTCCGGCCGTCCACAGAAGTTTGTGCCGAAACCCGGCACCGACCCGGCGAAGCTCGTAGGCCAGCCGTTTCGTGTGGCCTGGAAGGAATAGCGTTGCACCAATGGGGTCGGACATGAGGGGCCAGCGTTCGCAGCCGACCCCTTGCTTTTGCAGGTCCCTCGGAACCTGATGGGCGACGAATCTGGAATCACTCAGCCCGAGCGTGGGAGAGTTAGCGCATTGGCTCGGCAACTATCCTGGATTGCATCCTGTTCGGTTTACGAAGCCTTGCTTGGCCCATAGGGGATGTACCGCATGGGGTGGGCACTGGGGGAAACCTTGGCGGGGCTTCTGTCAAGGTCGGCCATTTGGAACAAACTGCGCCTAGTAGCCTGAAGCGTGCTGGAAAGACAGAATAGCCATTCTAGTAGGCTTTCATCCGTGGCAGTCACTGCAGGGCCCCTGAAGTGAGTTGAATCTGGCTTTAGAGACATCACTTTTTTCGTCCAGACTACCTGCGTCATGGAGAGTACCCGATGGGCTTATAACGCTACAGTTATTCCTCTGTCAAGTAATTTGCGGGTGCCCGCAGCGGCTGAGAAAGTATCTTCGTCCCACCCCCTGCAGGGGCTTATAAATTGGTTTTCGGAATGTGAGATTTACTATGTAATTCGATCTGGGCCATATTCCGATAACCCCGTTTCACAGGACCAAGCACGGGCGGCGGTGAATCAGCTAATATATGGATAAACATGCGTGAACCTTGCGACGTGGTGCCCAAACACGCCTCAGGTAAGTACGAATTGGATTTGAATGGGAAGCGCCTGGAAACCGAATTCTTGTCAAAAATTCACTTTCCCAACCATCAACTCCGGCTATGCATGTGCGAAACTGTGCGGTAAACGCTTTCCGAACTCCCAAATCATATTCAATTTCGTGCGGATTTATGGTCAAGGTCACTGTGTCCCGGTTGTAAATGTCCATGAAATTGGTTGCCCGGGTAAAGGCCCGGCTCCGTTGGCGTCTACGATACCGCTTATAGTCACTTTGTAGGTCGTGTTTGCTGCAAAACCTCCATTGGTGAAGAAATCTATGACTGATGCTTCCGTGCAAGCCTTCTCATTCGGGGGCATGCCTGTAACGCAAGCAAGCTCCCCGGTCAGATTCACCATCGTATTTGCTTCCTGCACCGTAAATTGAGGTTGAGTCATTTCACCGGGTGTGTTTGTTGTTACTACAATAACGGGCTGATTGAATGTGATTTCAACTTTGCCACCGCAGTTTGCGGGTACGCCCGCCGCGGGACAATAGAAAGTAGGGACATTGGTAGCGCCGGGCGCTGGAAACTCCGAGGCAACCGATACAGGGGTCGAAATTTGACCGTTCATCCCGCAACCGCAACAGCAAAGTACGCAGAACCCAGTTAGTATTCGCTGCAACACGGCTAGTCGTAGGCGTTTCAACAGGCAAGTTCCCCATGTGAGCATGAAATCACGCTCCGTCGGTTTTAATGGTAAATTGCCGTCACGGCTCTTCGGCTTCTGAGGAAATATCACATGTAACGAATTGCCGCAATCCCAGTGCCTGAGAAGTCGGGTGGTCTCAATGGGTCGATGCAACACTTGCTCAAAGCCTTCTTCTTGGGGCCTGGGAGGCTGATTTCGTTCACGAGCGCCAATTCAAACAAAACAAAAGCCCTGTTTAGGTTCTGAATGAGTTCTGCCGTACAAGTCGAACCTCAAGGAGAAGTACTGCTGGGTCTATCGGTTAGATGGTGTTGCATCGACCGGTTGAGCTGGCACGTCTTATCGGAATGTGGTAATTTCGGGAGAGCCGAAGTACGGCATATTCCGAGAATCGCAACTCTCGGCGATTGTCCACTGTTTCTTCGACCCAGCTGTTACATTTTGGCGAGGACATCCAGGGCGAGGGTACGCTCCATTGCCTTCACCTTGTCTACTTGGAAGTTGCCTCTGATGGTTAAGCTGAAGCAGAAAGTTCCTTTCTTGACACTGAGCGTTGTACCAACACCGCCTGCGGTTGTATAGAAGGCATCGTCGCCAACTCCGCTTACCGGCGCCTTGTCGATCCCTTTGATAGGAGTTTTTCCAATCTCGAATTTTTGAGGATTGGTGATTGTCAGCGTGACGCGCTTGTTCGTAATCGTGGGGCCGCTCGGCTCTGTCCATCCGCATAAGAGCGTATTACTTGTCACGATGTGCTCACCACTAGCAAGCTTGGCGTCAAGAGTGGAGTTGATCTGGTCGAGAGTGAGAAGGGTGCACGCATCGGTGGGGAGCGGAGCAGCCGCCGCCCGCGCAGCGCCCAAGCAGACTACAAGCAAGGTCCCAACGACCGCGGTGATTGTCGATTTCAAGCACATTTCTTGGCCTCCGGTGAGTTTTTACCTGATTTCCAGTTCCGCACATTATAGCGCCAAAGCGCTATCCGTATCGCCCACACTTCGCCAAATCCTATGAAGTCGTCTCCTAAGAAAGTGGCCGCTAAGTTATTCATTCTTCAGGGAGGCGCAGAGCCACTTCTTCCGCCCCTGTCTGGGCGGAGCCCAGTCAATTGCTTATCGGAATGTGGCTTTTGGTCCAATTTCCAGTCGCCGATAACGCCGTTTATCGGGGCTTGTCCGGGTCATGCGTCGGTAACGTTCGATATATAATCATTTTGTTCCAGGTGTTGCCTGCCGAACTTAGGCACCCGCAATGGTCTGTACGCAGTAGAAGGTAGGTTCCGAATGATCACCATACTCGGAGCGGGCGGCGCTATTGCGAACGCACTCGTCAAACTTCTTGCCGCAAAGAATCAACCGTATCGCCTTGTGGGCCGCAATGCAAAACCAACCCCTGGCGCGGCCGAAACATTCGCTGCTGATCTGACGGACAAAGACCAGACCATCCGCGCCGTCACCGGCTCTAGTGTTGTGCATTTGCTCGTGGGCCTAAAGTACGATCGCAGGATCTGGCAGGAAATGTGGCCGCGGATCATGAGCAACACGATCGAAGCCTGCAAGCGCGCGGGGGCCAAACTCATCTTTTTTGACAATGTGTACATGTACGGCAAGGTTAACGGCCCCATGACCGAGGAGACGCCCTTCAATCCCTGCAGCAGGAAAGGCGAGATCCGCGCGAAGATTGCCACCACACTCATCCATGCGTGGAAATCAGGCGCTCTCACCGGGATGATTGCGCGTTCCGCTGATTTCTACGGACCGGATACGCGGAATGGCGTACCGAACCTGCTCGTTTTCGAGCCCTTCTCACGGAAGAAGAAAGCCTCATGGCTCGTTAATGATTCTGTTCCGCACTCCCTTACGTATACGCCGGACGCTGCGCAAAGCTTGGTGCAACTCGCCGAGCGGGCAACAGCCTGGAATCAGACCTGGCATATCCCCACCACAGCCAATCCGCTCACAGGAAAAGAGTTTGTCGTCCTTGCCGCGAAGGAATTTGGTGTTGCCCCGAAGTATCGCGTTCTTAGCAGGCCCATTCTCCGCATTGCAGGATGGTTCGATCCGCTAGTCGCGGAATCATACGAAATGCTTTATCAGAGTGATTCGCCGTATCTTTTCGACTCCAGTAAATTCGCTCGGGAGTTCGGCTTCGCGGGCACGCCCTACGCCGAAGGCATCATAAATACTGCCGCCTCATTCAAAGCCAAGTCCCGTTGATCAGCTGGAATTAGATCAATTGGTGCAGGCCTCTGATGCATGCGTGGACTGAGCTCTGGCCGTCCGCACGAACCTGTTGGCTGTCCGGCACTTCGCGTGCTAACCTCCGCAAATCATGCCGTACCTCAAGGCATGATTCCCTCTCGAAAGGAGCCGACCAATGGAGCCACCGAAACCCAAAATTCCGGCCGAGGCTGTGGAACTCTACAACCTTTTTATTCACGGCGTGATCAGCCGCCGCGCGTTCATGGAAAGCGCGCAGAAATTCGCAGTCGGAGGCCTGGCGGCGTCCGCGATCATCGAAGCTTTAATGCCGAAGTACACCGAGGCGCAGCAAGTGTCTAGGACCGACGAGCGCATCAAAGCCACTTACTTGACCATTCCTTCGCCGCAGGGGAACGGAATGATCAAAGGATATTTTGTTCGGCCCTCCAGCGCCGACACGCGGGACGCGACGCCGGCGAAACTTCCGGGCATCATCGTCGTTCACGAAAATCGCGGCTTGAACCCGCATATCGAGGACATCGCCCGGCGGCTCGCCCTGGTGAACTTCATGGCTTTTGCGCCGGACGGACTCACGTCTCTTGGCGGCTGGCCCGGCGATGACTACACCGGCGGCCAGATGTTCGGCAAAGTCGACGGCAAGAAAATGACGGAGGATTTCGTGGCCGCCGCCAGGTGGCTGAAAGCGCGCCCCGACTGCACCGGCAAAATTGGCGTGACCGGTTTCTGCTACGGAGGAACGATCTCCAACACGCTGGCCTTCCGTCTCGGAGCCGATATTTCGGCCGCGGTGCCGTACTATGGCGGCCCTCCCGCACCGGAAGACATTCCGAAGATCAAGGCCGCGATCCTGGCGCATCACGGGGAACTCGATACCCGGCTGGCATCGACCTGGCCGGCGTACAACACGGCCTTGACGGCCGCAGGCGTTCCGCACGAAGGGTACATCTACCCAGGCGCCGTTCACGGATTCAATTGCGACGCGACGCCCGAACGCTATAACAAAGCCGCGGCCGATCTGGCGTGGCAGCGCACGGTGGACTGGTTCAACAAATATACGCGCGCTTGAGTTCTTTCATAATTCGCAAGAGTGACAAATCATTTGCTCGGTCACGAGCAAACCGTGTGCGAATTCAGGGTTTGCGCTAGCCGCTAGACTGGCGTCCGCATTCTCAGAATGAGGAATCCATGCCCTATTTACGAAGCAAGAAGTTGAAAATAACTCGCGCGACGAGTTTCGGCTTGTTTTGCGCTTTTGTAATTCTCGGTTGCAATTCCGCGCCGCAGCCGGCCGCGCCTCCGGACACGCGGGCCGCCGACGAATCGACAGTGCGAAAAGCCGATGAGGACTGGTCCGCGGCCGCGAAAGCCAATCAAGTCGACGCGTGGGTCGCATTTTATTCCGACGACGCAGTGGTTCAGCCGCCCAATGAAGTCGTGGCGACCAGCAAGGACAGTATTCGGAAGTCGGTGGGCGAATTCCTGGCGTTGCCCGGCCTTTCGGTCAGCTGGAAACCCACAAAAGTCGAAGCGGCTCGTTCGGGAGAGGTCGCCTATTCCTATGGAACGTATCAAATGGCCATGAAGGGCCCGAAGGGCAAGCCAGTCGAAGATCATGGGAAGTATCTTGAGATTTGGAAAAAGCAATCCGACGGCGGATGGAAGTGCGCGGTCGACACGTGGAATTCGGATCTTCCCGCCACCCCACCCGCGAAGTGAACCGAAGGCTTCGGCGGACGAGCTACAACAACCCGAATCACAATGTGGTTCGGCCGCCAAGGAGGAACCATGAAGTGGTATCACTACATCGCTTACTTCTTCGGTGGCGCTTTTCTGGTGAACAGCGTGCCGCACTTCACCAACGGCGTGTCGGGCCGCCCGTTTCCGAGTCCCTTCGCCACGCCCCCGGGTCAGGGGCTTTCTCCCGCGTGGGTAAACGTGCTGTGGGGCCTGTTTAATTTGCTGATCGGATATCTCCTGATATGCCGCGTGGGAGATTTCAGCCTGCGGAAAACGCGCGATGTCGCCGTCGCTGGAATCGGCGCGCTGGCCATGGGGCTTATGCTGGCGCAGGCATTCGCGCGGGTCTTCGCAGGCCGGTAGACTAAGTCAGCCACGCGGTCTCCAGGCCGCCGCCCTCACGCAATTTGCAGAATTTCCCGTGTGCCGGTCACATACAGATCCGTGTAGCCTTTCATTTTTTCGCGGAACGCCGCGTTGGTGCCGTAGTCCTTCAGTTGCGCTTCAAACGCGGCAACATTTTCCACTTCAAACTCCAAGATCACGCGGTTGAATTCGCCAGTCAGGTCAGTCAACACACGGTAGTGGGGAAACTTGCCTACAGTTGCTGCTTCCTTGATCTGAGCAGCAAGTTTGCTCGCGCTTCCCGGTTTGGCAGTAAAGCAATTTCGGACAACTAGCATGGATCCCTCCTCTATGTAATTCTCCGACGGTCTCCTCTGCGTGGTGCAGAGCGCGCAGATCATACTACTGGCACGCCTTTGCAAGGCGACCTTACTTTGCCGGCGCGCCAGCCGTGACTGTGACATTGATCCAAAAGTTTTCTCGGCGCCAGGCCCGCGCCTGCCCATTGCTTCAGAGATTCCGGATTTGCGGCGGTGCAAGCCATCCTTCAAGCTCGTACTGATACTCCTAGTACGAAAAAATCTGATTTCATCGCGTGACTGTATTTCATCTTGACATGGAGAGATGGACCATCTATGAACACTACTCGGGAAATGCAAACCATCTGTCAACTAACAAGCAGAATTTCGCTTCCTTGTAAAATAACCGTTGTGAAAAATTTTGGAGGAACCAATGAAACACATTCTGTTCCCAGCCAGTTTGTGCGCGCTGCTGTTTGCGGCGATCACCATGATTCCGTCCTCGGCAAAAGCGACGACGACCTATAACGCGAATGTCGGCGCGGAAACGCGCGACCAGGCCGTTCAGGCGGACGCTTTTTTGCCAAATGAGCTTTGGATTTTCGAGGGCGACAGCATCAAGTGGACGTTTGTTCCCAAGAACGAGATCCACACCGTTACGCTCCTGAAGCCGGGGCAGATCCGTCCATCGGCGCCTCCGCCAGCCGGACCGCCTTTTGCTGTTCAGGGCGTGAACTGCGGGCCCGCGGCTTCCTATGACGGCAGCGCGTGCGTTTCCACTCCCGCGGGCATGAACGGCGGCGCGACCTTTACAGTTACATTTCCGAAAGCGGGCAACTACAAGCTTGTCTGCCTGGTGCACACGGATATGACCGGATCGGTTCACGTCCTGGTGAACAATGCAGCCAATGCAGCCCTCGTCCGCAGCCAGCGGTTCATTGATGACAAGGCGCGCGACGAAGCGCAAGCCATTCTTTCCGATGGCGACCGTCAAGGGGACGATCATCATGACGGGGATTATCATGACGGGGATCATCATGACGAGGATCATCGCGGATGGGACGATCGAAGAGATCATGATAATGCGGTGACCGCAGGCATCGGCGAGATCGTCGCGACGGGAGGCGGAACGCAGTACCGCACCGTCGTGCGATTCCTGCCCGGAACGATTCGGATTCACGCGGGGGAATCCGTGGTGTGGACGAACCTGGATCCGACCGAGCCGCACACGGTCACGTTTGGGACCGAACCCGCCGGCTTTGTCCCCACGCTCTTTTCATTGCCGCCGGCCTTGGTCCCCGTTCCCGGGCCGCCCATTCCCAATCCGCCCGTTCCGTGCTCTTCTTCGGTGACGAACGATTGCACCGATCCAGCTACTGGCACGGTGATCGGAACGATCAATTGCACCACGTCTCCCGCGGCCACTGCCGGGACGACTCCGTGCAATGCCGCGTTTACTCCGCAGGTCGATTCAGTTTCTCCGCCGCCGCCGGCCTTCGCCAAATTCAGTTTCCTGAACTCCGGATTTCTGCAGGCCGCGGAACCCGACCGCGTCGGATCGGCGCAGGTGCCTCCGGGGACCACGCGAATCCGCATCACTTTCCCCAACAAGGGGACTTACTATTACCACTGCGCCCTTCACGATGTGGATGGCATGGTCGGCGCTGTAATTGTGGAGTGAAATTGCGCCCGGTCCAATGAAAGCGCGCGTATTTCATGGAGTATGGCTGGCCCTGGCAATTCTGTCAGGGACGGTTCTCCGCGGGGCGGCCCAGGCGCCGAAAAAAGCGCCTGGGCCCGCCGCAGCGGGCGCCGGAAAAACGGAGTACAACGGCGGAGTGGTTTCCCCGCCCCTGCCTAAACCGAAATTTACACTCACCGATACGTCCGGAGCCGCATTCGATTTCTTTGCGAAAACTCAGGGATACACCACGCTGCTCTTCTTCGGATATACCCATTGCCCGGATATGTGTCCTCTTGAAATGCTTACCATCGCGGAAGCGTTCAAGAAAATTCCTCCGGCATATGCGGATCGATTCAAGGTCGTATTTGTGACCACCGATCCCGGACGCGATACTCCCCAGGCGCTGCGCGCGTGGCTTGATCATTTTGATAAACGCTTCATCGGCCTCACCGGCAACCAGGCGGCGATCGACGCCGCGCAGATGGCCGCGAACCTCACACCCGCGAAAAAATCGGCCGTACGCGCCGACGGAAACTATGAAGTAGGTCACTCGACATTTGTATTCGCCTACACGACGGATAATCTGGCCCACTTGGTTTACCCCGGCGGTGTGAAGGAAGACGACTGGGCGCACGATTTGCCCTACTTGGCGACAGAAACTTGGACGAACCACTGAAGAAATGCGGCGGGGCTGAATTTAGTAGGACAGGCACTCTTGCCTGTCCGGTTTAGACATTCGCTGCCGCGCGCAAAACCGGACAGGCAAGAGTGCCTGTCCTACCGGTTCTTCCAATCTTATTTTTTCGGCGCCAGATCCGCGTCGCTCAACGCATTCGGCGGCAACGTCGCCGACATTCCCTTAAAAATGAACCGCTGGGCTCTCGCGCCGGGCGCTACTTCCGCCGCGTACAGGTTCCCCTTGGAATCGACCGCAATATGGTGAATGCCCTGAAACTCTCCCGGCGCGGCGCCTCGCTTGCCGAACTGGTACAGAATTTCCAGCTTCTTGCGATCGACCACCACGACGTGGGAATTGCCGTAATCGGAAATGTACAGGAATCGCTGTTCTTTATCGGGCGAAAACGCGAGTCCGGACGCCGACCCGGATGCGGGGCCAGCGCGATTGATGAAAATTTGTTTGAGGTATTCGCCCGCGGGCGTGAACAATTGCACGCGCCGGTTGGAGCGGTCAACCACGTACACGATGTCGTCGTTCGACACGAGCACGCCGTGCACTGGGCTCGCAAATGTCGGCGACCCATCGCCTTCCGTATCGAGCACGCGCCGCCCTCCGCCGTGTCACTGGTTCCACCGTGGCCTCCGGATGGCCCCGGGCCGCCCGAATTTGCGTCGTCCACCGGCGCTTTGCCGAATGCGCCCCACATCCTCTTGAACGCTCCGGTATCCGCATCGAAAACAATCAGCCGGCGGTTGCCGTACCCGTCGGAGACGTACAACTCATTTGTCTTGGGCGAAACGAACAGGTCTCCTGGTTTATTCACGCTCTTGGGGTCCGTGCTTCCCTGGCTTACGGTTCGCCCGCCGATCTGCATGATAAATTTTCCGGTGTTGTTGAATTTGATGATCATGTCGTCGGAGCGTTTCGTCTTCGATTGGCGCTCGGGCTGCTCCCGCTGATCCAGACGTTGTCCTTGTAGTCGACCAGCACGTTGTGCTCGGCGTCCGGCCAGTCGTACCCGGCGCCTTCTCCGCCCCAGGCCTGCACGAATTTTCCGTTCGCATCCAGTTCGACGACGGGTGGCGCCGGCGTCTTGTCCGCCGCGACCGTGCGCGGCCGGTGAATCAGCCACACATTGTCGTGCCGGTCGACCGCAATCTTGGAAACGTTGCCGAGCACCCAGTTGTTGGGAAGCTTCGGCCACGCCGTGTCCGGCTCGAAAACGGGATATTTGTCTTTCGCGGAACTTTGCGCCGCTGACGATCGGCCGAGCATCCACGGGCTCATGCCGGCGACAACCAGAAATGCGGCCAGAGCGAGATTTCGCAGCGATTTCATTTTTCGCGTCATCGCGTTTCTCCTCGGAAGCTAAGTCACGGCCAGTGCCGGCCACTCGTGAGGGCCCACGCCACATCGGAATTACCGTACCCACTCGGAAGGGTGATTGCGCTGGGTTCGCCGTTCTGGTGGCCTCCTTGTAACAGGCCGGCCGCATGTTTGGCAACTCGCTTCTTGATGCGTGCCGGCGCGCGCCGAAGACGCGACACCTGGAAGATGTCCTGTGGAAAGAAAGCCGCCGCCAAAAGATTTATGAAAGAGATTTGGCCTGAATCGGGGGATGGATTCGCCACTGTCGTGGCGCCGTGCTTACAGATATTGTGAGACGACCGCCCGCAAATCAAAAGTGGTGCCGCAGCTTTCGCAAAAAGAAATCAGGTCCTGGTCGGTAATTTTCGACAAATTGAATGTCTTCAAGCTGTGGCACCGCGGGCAGTGATTGGTGGCGAATTCAGCCAGTGAATGGCAGCATTCGCAGGGCGGAAATAATTGCCTGAGGCTCATGGCGAAAAAGTCTAGCATACGAAGGTATTCGCGATAAACGGAGTTTCGCCCGGCTGTGGAAAATTCGCAGCGGGTTACTGCATCCGGCATGTGGAATAGGTTTTTCCGTCTGCGGTTTGCGTGAATTAGAAGACGTGCGGGAGCCATCCCGCCGGCCATTTCCATGCGGCGCATGCACAGCGAAGGATTTCGTCTATAATGTCGCGGGCTGCGGGAGCGCCTCGAGTTCTTCGTTCACCATGAGATTTCTGATACTCAGCGACATTCATGCGAATGTCACGGCGCTCGACGCATCGCTCGCCGCAGCCCAAGGAAGATACGAGCGCGTATTCTGCCTCGGCGACCTGGTCGACTACGGCCCCGATCCCAATGAAGTGACCGACCGTGTGAAAACCCTCGATCCAGTGATCATCCGCGGCAATCACGATAAAGCCGTCGCCGGTCTATCCGACCTGGAAGATTTCAATCCCGTGGCGCAGGTTGCCGCGAAATGGACGCGCGAGCAGCTTCGGCCAGAGACGCTGACGTACATCTCGCAATTACCGGTGGGCCCGGCGTCGGTCGAGAATGTCACGCTCATTCATGGCTCCTATCACGATGAGGACGAGTATGTTTTCGTGCCGGGACAGGCAATGGGCGGGTTGCTGGATTCGCCCACGGAAATCACTTTTTTTGGGCACACGCACTATCAGGGCGGGTTTTCCTACCGGGCAGGGCATATTGGCGTCATTCAGCTCAAGCCCGAGCCCGGACCGAATTTTGCGGCGCTGCGTCTGGAGGCGGGGACGCGCTACCTGCTCAATCCCGGATCGATTGGCCAGCCGCGCGACGGCGACCCGCGTGCCGCGTTCGCCATCGCCGACTTGGACCATCGCGTCATTGAATTCTGGCGCGTGCCTTACGATATTGCCGCGGTCCAGGGCCGCATGCGCGATGCAGGCTTGCCCTTCCCGCTGGTCGAGCGCATCGCGGCCGGGCGATAGCTAAAGTAGGACAGGCTTCAGCCTGTCGGGTTTCGATTTGAAGACGCGGCGAAAGATCGACAGGCTGAAGCCTGTCCTACCAGGAGGACGCACCACTTGATCCCTCAAGCAGAACGCAGCCGGCTCCCCATCGCCTTTCTCATTGGCATCGCTATCGTGGCGGTGCTGGTCAGCGGCGCCGTGCTGTACAGCCGCTACTCGGCGCCCGACGACTCGCAGGTCGAGAAACCTTTGCCCATGGGACCCGCCGAACTGGCCTACGCTCCGCAAATTCATTTTCTGGAACCGAAAATGAGCCGCGCGGCAAATTTCCTGAATCAGGAAGTGACCTTCGTCTTCGGAACCGTCGAAAACGGCGGCGATCGCAAAGTGAAGCAAATCGAAATCATCCTGGAATTTCACGATCCATTTAATCAAGTGGTTCTGCGCGACACCCAGCGCCTGTTCTTGCCGAACGCAGCCCCGATGCTTCCCGGGCAACAACGCGATTTTCAAGTCGGCTACGAACATCTCCCCGCGCAATGGAATAATGGATATCCCTCGATCCGCGTGTCTGGTCTTTCATTTAAATAGCCGCGCCGCTCTCGGTCGGGAAAGTGGCACGGAATGTGACAATTCCTTACTGCTCGCCGCCTGGAATCGCATATAATCCGCGGGCATGGAACTGGCCGCGGAACTTCGGCGGGCTCTCGACG
The DNA here is from genome assembly GCA_963779275.1 of Terriglobia bacterium. Taxonomy (GTDB): domain Bacteria; phylum Acidobacteriota; class Terriglobia; order Acidiferrales; family UBA7541; genus Palsa-360. Next base: position 118,181 of record CAVZXL010000001.1, on the reverse strand, counting down.
GCGTCTGTGCCGCCGGCGCTCCGGAAGTGCGCGAAAATGGAGATTGGCTTCCGGCGCTGGATGGCGTGCGGTATGAAGTCCGCGCGCAGGGCGAAGCGGCGCTGCTCCATTTGTGGAGCGCGCAGCAAAGCTTGGTGCGCCGCGTGGTGAGCGTCGCCGAGGAGTCCCGCGAACGTGTGGTCGTCGAGGTGGTTCGCTTCGGACACACGCGCCACGCGCGCCTGGAATTTGTGGCCGCCGCGGCTCGCGAGCCCCGCCTTGTGGATCGCGCTCAATTTTCCGGCCGCCTGCGCCAACTTCTCACCGACCGCTTTCCCGATGAAACCATCGATTCTCTGCTGACTTCCGCGGATTTGCGCCATTCGATCTCCGGATCCTATACGCGAGGCCTGACCCACCGGGGTTCCGAAGCTTTTGCCATATTCGGGGCGTCTCCCAATGAAGACTCGGCGACAATCGACGGCATCCTGACGTTCGGACTAATCTGGCTGCAGCACACGAGAGATCGTGCCAAGCGCCACTCGGTTTCGGGCTTACGACTGTTCATTCCGCGGGGCAAGGCCGCGGTTACGTCCCACCGTCTGAATGCGCTGGCCTCCCCGCAGGAAGTCGAGCTCTATGAATACGATCCGCTCTATTGGCGGGTGCGGAGGGTGGCGCTTTCAGACGCCGGCAACCTGGCCACATGGATCGTGCCGTGCCGCGAAATCGAGCAGGCCATCGCCGCCGCGCTCCCGCACGCCGAGCGCATTCGCCTGCTCGCTCCCGACGCAATCTGTATTGGGGTGGCCCCGGCCACACAGGAAGTGACGCTGCGCTTTCGTGGCCTGGAATTCGCCCGCTGGCGACTGGGCGCGATGTGGTTCGGGTTGGGAGAACATCAGGACGTCTTGACCCCTGAAAGGTGGCCCGCCCTGCAAACACTGGTTCGCCAGCTGGAAGCGCGCCGCCACCCGCTGGCTTCCGACACCAAACACCGGCTCTACCGAGCCCAGCCCGAGCGCTGGCTGGAAACCATGGTCGCTGCCGACCCGGGCCGCATCGACGCGCGCTTCGATCCCCGGCAAATTTATACGCAAGTCCCGGCATTTTCCCCCGGCGACCGCGGCATCATCGACCTGCTCGCGGCAACTCGTGATGGTCGCCTTGCCGTTCTTGAACTGAAGGCCTTCGAGGATATTCACCTGGCCATGCAGGCCGTGGATTACTGGCTGCGCGCGCGCTGGCATCATGACCGGGACGACTTTCGCCGCTTCGGCTATTTTCCGGACACGCCATTGAAGCCAAAGCCTCCGCTTCTTTACCTGGTGGCTCCCGGGTTTCGGTTCCATCCCGCACTTGATATCGTATTACGATATTTATCGCCGGAGATCGAAGTGTCGCGCATCGCCTTGGCGGAAAATTGGCGGCGGGGGCTTCGAGTGGTTTTTCGCCAGTAGTAGGAAATCCCTTTAGAAACACCCAAAATAGCCGGGAAAAAGAGCCCTAAAATAGAGAAGCAGCCTTGGCAGAGCCAACGCTGCTTCCCGGGGTGTGTCCTTGAAGTGGTTTGTCTAATTAGACGCCGGAAACATGAAAAGGTTGTCCAAATAAGAAAAATTTTAAGTTAATGCTGGATCAGGCTGGTTCAGTGAACACTCAAACGATGCGGCGGGGGCACAACCCTCAGTAAAACAAATACTTGCGCCACTTCTCGTCCTTATTGCCGATCAGCCGCATCAGTTGCCGGGAGGTATGCAGCGTAAAGGGACGTGGCCGTCGCGCCAGGGCGAACCCGGCCTCTTCCGGCGTGCGATCGCCTTTGCTGTTGTTGCACTGGTAGCAGCAGGCCACCAGATTTTCCCACGATGACCGACCGCCGCGCGAACGCGGCACCACATGATCCAGCGTCAGTTCGGAAGCAGGAAGAATGCGGCTGCAGAACTGGCAGGTGTTGCGGTCGCGCAGCAGAATATTCTTCCTGGAAAGCGCCCGGGTCTGCTGCGGGATGTGCCGGTAGGCAAGCAGGCGGATAACGGACGGCACAGGCAGCGCCCGCGACGCCGAATGAACCTGGGTATGGTTTACTTCCTCCGCCTGGGCTACGCCCTTGATCATCAGGACCATAGCGCGCCGCACGGCGGTCACATTGATGGGTTCAAACGTGGCGTTCAGGACAAGAACCGGTTCCTGCATGATGGCGGGTTTGCGGGCCGCAGGGGGGAGGGAGCCTGCGGGGCGCTTTTCTCCCCGGGCTTCCGGCAGGTGATTCGGCCGGGGAGGTCTTCCGCTTTGGCCAAATGGTTTCATTCCCCAAGGTCCTGCTGGATGGGAGCTGCCTCGGGATTCCCGAACTGAGGCAAGGCTCTGGCAACCGTAAGACCCACCACCCGGGCCGCCCCAGCCTGTTTCAAGGCTTTGGAGCAGGCATCTAGCGTCGCCCCGGTGGTGAATACATCATCTACCAGCAAAACGCGCAGTTTGTCAACGTTAGCCCTTTGATGTGTAGCATAAGCGCCACGAACAGTCTCCCAGCGCTCCAGACGGGTTAGACGCAGCTTGTTGGGCCGGGGTCTCGTCCGAACCAGCAGGTAGGACCGGAAGGGGATGCCCAGAAGGCGCGCCAGTGGGCGGGCGATAAGCTCGGCCTGATTGTACCCGCGCTCGCGCTGCCGTGTCGAGTCGAGGGGCACCGGCACCACGGCATCGGCGGCAAACGAGCCAGGATTGCGGTCGACCACCCGGGCCAGAAACCCCGCAAACCAGGCCCCCAGCGGGGTAACACTCTCGTACTTGAGCATCAGGATTGCGCGGGCCATCGACGGGGTATACGCCCCGTAACTGCGAGCCATTTCAAAGCTATAAGCCCCGCCACTGCACATGTGGCAGAGGCGCTCCCCGTTCTCATGGCCTGCTTCTGCGGCCACTACCGGCCGGCCGCACTGCGCGCAGAGCGGCCCGGGAATGGTTCTCATCAGCCCGACAATGCACACCTGGCAAAACGGGATGCGCATGCCGGTATTGAGCATCTGTCCGCAAAGCCGGCAGGGAGCGGGAAACACCAGCGAGGCCAGCGCCTCGCGGATCCCGCGCCATTGTGAATTCAGTGAAGAGCCGATCCAGGACACAATGCCCCCAGCCTACTCCGGCCGGGGGCTTGGGGAAAGAGAAAAATGGGGCGCGTGACACGAATCGTGACACACGAGCGGCGGGCGCGCCACCACTCATTCGATGCGCACGCAGCCTGTGGAAATAAGTTTCGGCGGTCTCCCGCCGGTTTGGAATTGCCGGGTTAAAGCAGGCCCTGCTCGTGTTTTTCCGCGCAGCTCACGCAATAGCGAGCCCACGGCACCGCTTCCAGGCGTTTCTGCTGAAGTTCTTCTTCGCACTCGACGCACGTGCCGTAATTCCCTGAGCGGATGCGCGCCAGGGCCTGGTCGATCAGCTGCAAAATGGCCCGGTCGGTATTGGTCTGGCCGAATAGGAATTCCTTGGTGTAGGAATTCGCGGCCTTGTCGGCGAGATCCACGGTGGGATCGTCGTCCGCCGCGCGGCCTTCTTCCTCGGTCCGGGTGATGGTCCTGGCCAATTCGTCGCGCCGGGTCTGCAATTTCTTTTTATAGTATTCGAGACGCTTCTTATCCATAGTCGGAGCCCCAACATTCACCCAATCATGCTAGTTACAAACGGGTGATTGTAGGCCTGCTCCTTGGAACTGTCAAGGAAGGCCCTGCCGCGTGTCGAACAGTTCCCTGGAACCATTTGCTTTGCTCGGCATGTAAGCCCCGCCGGAAATATGGTACAAGCAACGGGCGCCGTGAATCCTGAAACAACATCATTGGAAGTCGGAGGCCGTACCCAGCGGCGCATCGCGCGGCGGCTGCTGCCGTTTCTTTTCATTCTTTATCTCATTGCCTACCTCGACCGGGTAAACGTGGGCTTTGCCGGGCTGGAAATGTCCCACAACCTGGGATTCACGGACCGCATCTTCGGCCTGGGCGCGGGAATTTTCTTTGCCGGGTATTTTCTGTTTGAGATTCCCGGCGCGATTATTGTGGAGCGCTGGAGCGCGCGGCGCTGGATTGCACGCATCCTGATCAGTTGGGGATTTGTGACCGTCCTGGTCGCGATGGTCCATACGCCGGCGCAATTTTACGGCGCGCGGTTTTTCCTGGGCGCTGCGGAAGCGGGCTTTTTTCCCGGAATCGTTGTGTACCTGACGCATTGGTTCCGGCATGAAGACCGTGCCCGGGCCGGAGCCTTGTTCTTCTCCGCGATCCCCATTGCCAATGTGATCGGTTCGCCGTTCGCCGGCTGGCTGCTCGGGGTGAACTGGTTCGGCACCCCCGGGTGGAGATGGCTTTTTATCATGGAGGGGATTCCGGCGGTCGCGCTGGGAGTTATGACGCTGTTTTATCTGACCGATTGGCCGCAAGAAGCCAAGTGGCTGACCGGGCCAGAGCGGGAGTGGATTTCCAGCGAACTGCGGAAGGAAAAAGCCGCGAAATCCGCGTCGGGATCGCTTAGCGTGAGGCAGGCACTCGCCCAGCGGGACGTGATCTTGCTGGCGTTGATCTACTTCCTCGCGCTGGTCGGGCTCTATGGATTCAATTTCTGGTTTCCCACAATCCTGAAACGGGCCACGGGCCTGCCGAACCTGAGCGTCACGCTGATCGCGGCTCTGCCCTATCTCCTGGGCGTCTTTGTGATGGTCTGGAACGGCTGGGATTCCGACCGCACCGGAGAACGCCGCTGGCACACGGCCATAATCCTGGCGTTGTGCGGAGCGTTCATGGCGGTTTCCGTCGCTTTGAGCGGCCATCTGTGGGCCAGCCTCGCGTTTCTGATCTTGTCCGGCGCCTGCACGACGGCCTTCATGCCCAGTTTCTGGCAGTTGCCGACGGCTTTCCTGAGCGAATCCGCGGCCGCCGCGTCGATTGGCCTGATCAACTCGGTCGGAGGCCTGGGTGGGTTCGTGGGGCCTTATGTGGTGGGTTACCTGCGGAATCGCACGGGTTCGTTCACCTCCAGCATGATATTCATGATCGTCGCCCCGCTGCTTTCCGCTGCGTTGGTCTTCGCCCTGCGAATCAGAAGACCAGATGACCCGAGTCGTGAGTAGGACAGGCTTCAGCCTGTCGGTTTAAATCCTTGTGATGCCTTATGAACCGGACAGGCTGAAGCCTGTCCTACTCGCCCAGCATCCAATCTTCGCGTCAGCTTTCCGCGGAAGCGCCGGTGTGTTGCGACGCATCTGGGCCGCTGATAGAATTGGCGGGCGGAACATCCGTTTCATTTCCGCGGGCTTGAAGAAAAACCCGCAACCGAACCCTTGCATCAGGATAGCGGCGCTCCTGCCTGCCGCGGAGGACACTTGGCTAAATACGATCTCGTCATTATTGGTAGCGGTCCGGGGGGGTATAACACCGCCATCCGGGCGGCGCAGTGGGGGCTGAAAACGCTGGTCGTCGAAAAAGACGGATACCTGGGCGGCACGTGCCTGCACGTCGGCTGCATCCCCACGAAGGTGCTGCTGCACCACGCCGAGATCTACGATACGTTCAAGAATGCCAAGGAATTCGGCATCGACGTGAAGGAATTTTCGCTGAACTGGCCGGCGGTGCTGGCGCGCAAGGAAAAAATCGTCAACAAGCACGCCAAAGGCATCGAATTTTTGTTCCGCAAGAACAAGGTCGAGGGCATGACCGGCTGGGGCCGCTGGGCGGGGCCCGGTCTGGTGACCGTGGAGAACGCCGGGAAGGTCACCGAGGTCGAGGCCACTCACATCATGTTCGCGACGGGCTCGGCGGCGCGGTCCTTGCCGGGGATTGAGATCGACGGCACCACGATACTGAGCAACATTGAAATTCTGAAGCTGCCCGCGGTGCCGAAGTCGCTCGTGATCGTGGGAGCGGGCGCGGTGGGCGTGGAATTCGCGTCGGTTTTTAATTCCTTCGGCACGCAGGTCACGGTTCTGGAAATGCTGCCGCGCGTCACGCCGGTCGAAGACGACGAAATTTCCGCGGAACTCGAGAAATCCCTGAAAAAGAAGGGTATTCAGATTTTCACCGAAGCGAAAGTTGAATCGGTGAAGAAGGACGCGCAGGGCGCCACGGTTTCGTTCACGGACAAGGCGGGCAAAGTGCAAAGCCTATCGGCCGAACGCGTGCTGATGGCCGTTGGACGCATCCCGAAAACCGAAAACCTGGGTCTCGAAAAATCGAAAGCGAAACTGGAGCGGGGCTTCGTTCACGTGGGACCGTACATGGAATCGGCCGAGCCGCGGCTGTACGCGATCGGCGACATCGTCGCCGGAATGCCGCAACTGGCGCACGCTGCGTCCATGGAAGGCATCAGCTGTGTGGCGAAGCTTACAGGCCACGGTATGCCGCCCATCGAAAAGACGCGCATTCCCAACGCGACCTACTGTGAGCCGCAAGTCGCGTCCATCGGCCTGACCGAGCGCGCGGCGCGCCAGGCCGGTTACGCCGTGAAGACCGGGAAATTTCCTTTTATCGGAAACAGCAAGGCCACGATCCTGGGCCATCACGAAGGATTCATCAAAGTCGTTACCGACGAAAAATTCGGCGAGATTCTGGGCGTGCACATCATTGGTCCGCTCGCCACGGAGATAATCGCCGAGTCGGTGGCGGCGCTGCAGCTGGAAGCGACCGTGGACGATCTGATGTCCACCGTGCACGCGCATCCCACGGTCTGGGAAGCGATGTCCGACGCCGTGGCCGCGGTGCGCGGGATTTCGATTAACGCCTAAGGGCGGTTGAGAGTTTGGGTTTGAGAGTCGGGAGTCCAGATTCGAGGTCCGGGCATCCTTAGCAAAATCTGGCGTCGAGAGGGAGGATCGGCCATGCAGGAGACCGTGCAGGAATACATCAAGCGAATCCAGGATCAGTTGGGCGGGCAGGATCCGATGAAGGTCCAAGCCGCGACGCCGAAGAAAATCGAGCGGCTCATCAAGGGCGTGCCGGCGTCGAAATTGCGCAAGCAGCCCGCGCCGGGAAAATGGTCGGTCGGAGAAATTCTCGCGCATCTGGCGGATTGTGAAATCGTCACCGGCTGGAGGGTACGCCAGATTCTGGGCGCGCCCGGAACGCCGATCCAGCCGTTCGATCAGGATGCCTGGGCGGCGGCCGGCCATTATGCAAAACGCGACCCGCGCAAATCGTTCGAGCTTTTTTCCGCCCTGCGCGCCGGGAACCTCGCCCTGCTGAAATCCCTTTCGCCGGAACAATGGAAGCAGCACGGCATGCATGCCGAACGCGGCGTGGAGACGGTCGAGCGCATTCTGCAGATGATGGCGGGGCACGATATCAATCACACCAAGCAGATCGAGCGGATTGTGTCGGCGAAGAAGATTTGAAATTTCAAATTTGAGATTTGAAATTCAAGAGTTGAGAGTTTCGAGTTGAGAACTTGCCAACCCATGAAAGAGCTTCTGGTTGTCAATCTTGGCTTGGTGGAATACGGCGCCGCGTGGGAGTTGCAGCGGCGCGTTGTCGCCGCGCGCAAAGCGGGAGCCGTGCCGGATGTGCTGCTGCTGTGCGAACACCCGCACGTGATCACTCTGGGCCGCAACGGGAAACGCGCGAATCTCATCGCCTCCGATCGTGTGCTGGACCAGATGGGCGTATCGTTTTTTGAAACCAATCGCGGCGGAGACATCACCTACCACGGGCCGGGCCAACTCGTCGGCTACCCCATCCTGAATCTCTCCGAAATCCGGCGCGACGTGGGCTGGTACGTGCGCAGCCTGGAAGAAGCCATGATCCGCGCCACGGCCGAATATGGAATTTCCGGGAGGCGCGTCGCGGGACGGACGGGAGTCTGGGTGGATGGGGGAAAAGAACTAAAGGAAGTGAAGGAAGTTGAGGAAGTAAAGGACGAAGAAAAACTCGCCGCCATCGGCGTGCATATCAGCCGGTGGGTCACTTCGCATGGATTTGCCTACAATGTGTCGACGGACCTGCGCTATTTCGATCTGATTGTGCCGTGCGGAATTGCCGGGAAACGCGCGACGTCGCTGGAGAAACTGCTCGGCCGTCGCGTGGAAATCAAGGAAGTCGCTCCCCGGATCGCCGCGCACCTCGGCGCGATTTTCGGCCTGGAACTCCGCTCCGCCGCCCCTGATGCGCTGGAAGCACTGCTTCGCCAATTTGAAGGCCAACCAGTCGAAGCAACCGCGTAAAATAGCAGCGGCGGGCGGCGCAAGCCCCCGAGGGTTTGGAGCAAGCATGGCTTCCGGTCTCACGCGCGAACAACACCTCGATCTCTACTACTACATGCGCCTCAACCGCGAGCTTGAGGAGCAGATGGTGCGGCTTTTCCGCCAGAATAAAATTGTCGGCGGAGTGTATTCGAGCCTCGGTCAGGAAGCGATTTCCGTTGGCACGGCCTACGCCCTGGGCCCGGGCGATTGGATCGCGCCGATGATCCGCAACATCGGCTCGCTGCTGGTGCGCGGATTCAAGCCCCGCGACATCCTGACGCAGCACATGGCGCGCTACACTTCGCCCACGCTGGGCAAGGACGGCACCAGCCATTTCGGCGACCTGAAAACGCGGCACGTGGTTTCGCCCATCTCCATGCTCGGCGACCTGATTCCGGTGATGACCGGCGTCGCCATGGCCGGACGTTATCTCGGCCAGAACATCGTGGCCATGACCTGGATCGGGGACGGCGGAGCGTCAACCGGCGTATTTCACGAAGCGCTGAATCTTGCGGCGGTGCAGAAAGCCGCGCTGGTCCTGATCGTGGAAAATAATCATTGGGCGTACTCGACGCCCACCGAGAAGCAAACCGCGCTGCGGGATCTCGCCGACCGCGCCAAAGCCTATGGGATCGAGAGCGCGATCGTGGACGGCAACGACGTCGTGGCCGTCGAGCGCGCCGCGCGCGAAGCGGTGGCGCATGCGCGAGCCGGGCGCGGACCTGTGTTGATCGAAGCCAAGACCATGCGCATGCGCGGCCACGCGCAGCATGACCCCGCCGAGTATGTGCCGAAGGAAATGATCGAAGAGTGGAAGCGGCGCGATCCCCTGGACCGCCACGAAAAGTTTCTCACCGAAAATAAGCTCTGGGACGCGAAAACCAAAAAAGAAATCGACCAGCGCATTGCCCGCGAAATTCAGGCCGACGTGGAATTCGCCGAGAATTCGCCGTTTCCTCCACCCGAACTCGCCGCCGAGGGCGTCTATTGCGACGGTTGCCACACGATCGAGGCCGATTGGAAGCGCCCGAAAGAAGAACTGATGCCGCCGCGCTCGAGCGTCGAGCCGAAATGGCGAATAGAAGATTCCGCGCCCGTGGGAACGCCCACGAAATCATCGTCCGCTGCCGCGCACTCGCCGTCCGGAAACGGCGCGCGCCCGGCGGCCTCGCCCAAGGCCGCGGGAAAATCGAACGCCAAATCGAAATCGCCGAAAAAATCGGGTCGCACGCGTGTCCCGGCAAAGGCGGGACGCTAGCCATGGCCGAGACCACCTACCTCGAAGCGATCCGCCAGGCCATGTCCGAGGAAATGGATCGCGATCCCGCCGTCGTCCTGATCGGCGAGGACGTGGGCGTTTACGGCGGCGCATTTAAAGCGTCCGAAGGGCTGCTCGCAAGATTCGGCTGGGAGCGCGTGATCGACACGCCCATCGCGGAGTCGGCGATCGTGGGCGCGGCGATCGGCATGGGTTACGCCGGCCTGCGGCCCATCGCGGAAATGCAGTTCATCGACTTCATCGCCTGCGCCTTCAACCAGATCACGAATTTCGCGGCGAAATCGCATTACCGCTGGGGCGCTCCCGTGCCCCTGGTGCTGCGCGGTCCTTGCGGCGGGGGAGTGCACGGCGGGCCGTTCCATTCGGCGAATCCGGAAATGTATTTCGTGCACACGCCCGGACTTAAGGTCATCTGCCCGGCAACCGCGTATGACGCAAAAGGTTTGCTGAAATCGGCGATCCGCGACAATAATCCCGTGCTGTTTTTCGAGCACAAATTTCTGTACCGCCGCATCAAGGAAGATCTTCCCGAAGAGGACTACACCGTGCCGATCGGGAAAGCGGCGGTGCGGCGCCCGGGGCGCGACCTTACCATCATCAGTTACGCGGCCATGCTGCACACTTCGCTCGAGGCCGCGGCCGAACTGGCGAAAGAAGGCATCGAGGCCGAGGTCGTGGACTTGCGCACGCTGCTGCCGCTGGACACCGAAACCATCCTGGCGTCGGTCCGCAAGACCAGCAAGCTGCTGGTGGTGCACGAGGACACGCGCACCGGAGGCATCGCCGGAGAAATCGCGGCCTTGGTCACCGAAAGCGCTTTCGAGGACCTCGACGGCCCCATCCGCCGCGTGACTTCGCTCGATACGCCCGTGCCCTACGCGCCCTCGCTCGAGGAATATTTTCTTCCGAGCGTAGCAAAGGTTGTCTCGGCGGCCCGGGAACTGGCACACTATTGAGGCGGATAGTACCGGTGACTGGTGATTCCCGCGAGGCGAGCGAGTCGTTAAGAGTCGAGAGTTTCCGGAAGACCGGGCTCGCGTGATTCGTTTTTTCCTGGCTCTCAACTCTTGACTGTCCACTGTCGACTCTTCACCAGTCACCAGTCACGGCACAGTCACCGCCGTTCGATATCAGAGAGAAACAGGAGAACTATGGCCGTCGACGTCATCATGCCCCAGATGGGGGAAAGCATTTTTGAAGGAACGATCACCAAGTGGCTGAAGAAGCCGGGCGACCGCATCGAGCGGGATGAGCCGCTGTTTGAAATTTCGACCGACAAGGTCGACGCCGAGATTCCGGCGCCATCGGCCGGAGTGCTGAAGGAAATCAAGGTATCCGAAGGGCAGACGGTGCCCATCCAGACGGTAGTCGCGGTGATTGATGCAGCGGGCGCGGCGGCCGTCGCTCCTGTCGCCGTTCCGGCAGCGTCTCCTGCGCCCGAAAAAGCGGCTGCGCCAAAGGCCGCCGCTCCCGCACAGCCCGCCCCGGCCGTCCCTGCTGCCACCCCTGCACCGCCGCCTGCAGTCGCCGCCGCTCCAGCCTCTCAGGCCACTCCCGCCGTACGTGAGAATGGCCAGAAAGTTCGCAGCTCGCCGCTGGTCCGGAAACTTGCGAAAGAGCACAACCTGGATTTGACCGAGCTCGAGGGCAGCGGCGCTGGAGGGCGCGTCAGCAAGAAAGACATTCTTGCAGCACTGGAATCCGGCGTGACAAAATCCACGGTCCCCGCTGCAACTCCGGCTGCGGTTGCTTCGGCTACACCCACGCCATCCGCTGTGGCAAGCGCCGCCGGCGCCTCCCGCGACCGGCGGTGCTGTATTTCACCCCACTCTCGAAAACGCCGTGCCGCGCGAGCGGATGTATTTCGGAACCTTCGAAGCCCAGCCCATGAGCGTGATGCGTCAGCGCATCGCCGAGCACATGGTGGCCTCGAAACACGTGTCTCCTCACGTGTACTCCATCGACGAAGCGGACATGACGCGCATCGCGAAGATCCGCGAACGCTCGAAGGCCGCGTTCGAAGCCAAGTACGGCACCAAGCTGACCTACATGCCGTTCTTCGTGCGCGCCTGCGTCGAAGGACTGCGCGCGTTTCCCACCGTGAACGCCTCGGCCGACGCCTCCACCATGGTCCTGCACCGCGAAATCAACGTGGGCATTGCCGTGGCCCTGGATTGGGGCCTCATCGTTCCGGTTCTGAAGAATTCCGAGGAAAAGAATTTTCTGGGCCTTGCGCGCGGCATCAACGACCTTGCGGAACGCGCCCGCGCCAAAAAACTGAAGCCCGAGGAAGTGCAGGAAGGAACGTTCTCGATCACCAACCCGGGAATCTATGGCGGGCTGATGGGGCTTCCGGTCATCAACCAGCCGAACGTGGCCATCCTGGGCATCGGCGCGATCCAGAAGCGCCCCATGGTTATTGACGACGCCATCGCCGTGCGCTCCATGGTCTATCTCACGCTCTCCTACGACCACCGCGTGGTGGACGGAGCGGTCGCGCACCAGTTCGTGGCCAAGGTGAAGGCGTACCTGGAAAACTGGAGCGAAGAGGTTCTGTAGTTTCGAGTTTTAAGGCCCGGGCTACAACGTGAAATTCGTAAACACGGACGTCCGCAACGCGGGCGTGAACAATTCGATCGACCAGTAGCGGGAGAACCGCCAGCCGATTTCCCAGTGGTTGCTGATTCGTTTCATTTTGTATACGAACTGCGCGTCGAATTCCCGCCCGTAGTGCACGTGAAGATTGTCCGAATGGTAGTCGTAGAAGATCACCGTGGCCACGGTTCCGTCCAGCTGCCGGACGGGCCCGCTGGCATTCACATAGCGCGCTTCCAGGCCATTTCCTCCCGCCGCGCTCGGGTTCAAGAAAAATAAATCCGTATATCCGTTGAATGGCGGCGAGAGCGGCGTCGACAGCTTGTCGGTGAGCGTGCGGCCCCCCAGCAGGGCGTAGCCGGCCTTGATGCCGAACCCGCGCCACTCCGGGCCCAGTTCGCCAAGATAGTAATTGGCGTCGACGCGCGCGGGATTGGTGCCGTAGTTCTTCTGCTTGGCGTACTCCGCGGTGTAGATCAGCTTCCAATCCTTGTTGAAGGCGTACGGGCCGTTCGCGCGCAGGCCGTAGGTTTGCGTCGACATATTGAATTGCGCGGGGGCCTGGTAGTTGAGCAGCAATCCGTAGAAGGAGACGCGCGCCCGGTCGGGCCTGTTCCAGACCAGGTTCCACATGTGCGTGTGCATCAGGGGATGGCCGTCGGTGGCCTCGTATCCGACCTGCCGGTAGAAGCGGTTGATGAAAGCATAGGTGAAGGAAAGATGCAGGGGAAGTTCGGCTTCAGCCCGCGCGGCGTCAAACGAACCGTGGACCTGGCGCCAGGAGGAATAATTCAGAAAGCGACCGTCATTCAGCGTGATTTCCTGGCGGCCGAGGGTCACCGCCAGATTCCGGCCGGCGATGCGGCGGGCCCAGCGGAGATATCCCTGGCTCAGTTCCAGGCTCTTCGGATCGTTGATCACGGGCCGGTCCGGGTGGACCTGCGATGGCAGCGTGGGAATGTTGTAGTCGGCCTGGCCGGTGACGATCACCGCTTCGCCCTGCGCGAATGCGGTGAAACCGTGAAACTCCGGAGTCTGGTAGCCGAGCGCGAGCCGCAGCGTGGGAGCGTACGCGGGAGCCGTATAGGGAGCGCCGTCCCGCTGGAAGGTTTCATAGCGAAACCGGGCGTTGAAGGATAATTTCCCTTCCTTGGCCAGCGACCACAGAGAATGTGGAGCGGGTTTTTCGGGCGGCGCGTCCTGCGAGAACGCATTTCCCCGGGCGGCCGCCAGGAGCGCGGCGCAGCCGAAGAGGACAAACACTTTCCGCTGCCAGTTCGACGTCATGGTCGCTTGGCCTTTTCCGTTCCGGACAAATTCCTGAAGCTGGAGATTCTGGATCCAAACCGCGAAGGCGAGCGCAGGGCGGATGTTTCCACTCTTCAAATCCTATTCTCGCCCTGCAAGTCATGAATTTCAACTCTCAACTCTCAACTCATTCGCCTCTCAGCCGGCCTCGGCGCGCAGCACGGGCGCGACATCGTGGGCCCACTTGCGCAATTCCGGAAGGGGCACGACGCGGATGCCGTTTTCCGAGAGCACGGCGGTGACAAACGTGTCGCGCACGTTGCCGGCCGCGGGCTCGCGCTCGGTGATGGCCAGAAATTCGGAGTGCGGGACGCGCCCGCGGATCGAGTCCGCGGTGAAGGCCAGCAGCTTGGCCTGTCCCGGGTCCCGGCCCAGGGCCACGGCGTGCACGAAGCCGCGCGTGCCGTTGCGGCGGTAGGAAAAGTCGATGCGCATGGGGTCGCCGGGAACGGTGAACTCCTCGACGCGCACGGCGCGCTGCATGAGGCGCAGGATTTTTTCAGTGCGGAAATAATCCGCGGCCCGCGCGCGCAGGTCGTTGCGCGTGCGGATTTCCGCCGCGCCGCGCCGCGCTTCGCGCAGCGGTTCCACCTGCTCCTGGAAAATGCGGTCGAGTTCGGCGTCCGGGTCCCGCGCCAGCAGGCCCTTTTGCGGCGAAAGCTGCACGGCGTTGGAAAGCGTCTGGTCGAATTTTTCGAGGATGGCGGCCGAGTCCAGTTCGCGCCCGGCGAACTGGCGGTCGAATTCGGCGGGCAGGCGCAGCAGCAGCTCCTCATCGGCCGCCGGATGCAAACGGCGCAGGCGCGCGAAATCGGCGGGCTCATCGAGCCAGCGCTGCCGCACGCGGCCCGAAGCGGGATCGAGCAGAAGCACTCCGATATTGATCCACTCGTCGCGGATCAGATTCGGCTGGTAGCGCACCACGTGGTACGCGCAGGGCTGCAGCGATTCGTCAGGCATGTCGCAACTTCCAGTTGGGAAACGGATCGCGGCCCGAATTGCGGGCCGAAAAAATCAATTCGCGCAGGCGCGTGCGGCGGGCGTAAAGCCGCTCGACCAGCCGCTCGAGCGCGTTCCAGTCGTCGCCGTACCACTCCGGCGGAATGCGCCCGGCCTCTTCGCCCAGCGCGGCTTCGGTCATCTGTTTTTCCACGCGGCCCAGCCACGGCTCGAACGAATCCATCCCCTGCACATTCTGGTACACGCGGTGCCGCGCGTACAGCCCCCGCAGGGGAGCGTCCGGGAAATCCCATTCCCCGGCGTTAAAACAAAATCCGTGATCGATCATCATGGCCGTGTAGGGGTGTGCGATTGGGGCGCTGGAAGGGGCGGGGTAGAGCGCCGCGTAGGCGTCCGTGCGCGCGGCCCGCGGCGGGGCTGGAGAAGGAGCCGGCTCCCAGACCGGGCCGGAAGCTTCGTCCGGATCGCGATAAAAAATCGCCTGGCGCCCGTTGGTGTTGCACGTCCACTTGTCAAAAACAAAAATGCCGAGAAAGTCCGAAAAATTCCGCACCGCGGCCAGCTCTTCGTCCGGCAAAAAATCGTGCACCGCCATGCGCGCCGGATGCCCGGGAAATTGCGATCCGAATTGCTTTCCGGCCGCGCAAGGTTTTCTCCCCAGGCCGAGTTGAATCACCAGATCGGAGCTGTACGCGATCAATTCCGGCCGGACCTCGACCACCTCGATCTGCGGCACGCGCAATCCCATCCGCGCCGCCAGCCTGGTAGCGAGCATTTCGTTCGCCAAAATTCTCAAATGTTGCGGATTGTTTTGAAACTTTACGATGTAGTACCCGCCGTCGTCGCAGCGCATCAGTTGCGCCTGCGCGCCGCCCCGCATTCGCCGCACGTGTTCCACAGCGAGCCTCATGCGCGCCATGCTATGCAGTCAAAGCTCAAGCCGCAAGCAGTATTGTTCCGCTGCGGCACAGGCAAGTCACGATCCCGGACAATTGCCCACTACTGCACCAAAATGGGGCAGGCTGCTTTGCATCGAAATGCGCAAAACAAAAAGCCCGGGAATCGCTCCCGGGCTTTTTGGTCCGTCTTCTTTTGTTCCAGAATGAACAGGTCTGGGAAACACTACCTGGAGCCCAGCGGAGAATAAGTCTGGGTTCTACTTGGAGCCCAGCGGACATCAATCTGGTTCCACGCGCGACCGCCAGTGCCCCTTCTTGTCGGCTGGCGCCGGCAACTCGGTTGGCGCAAACCACTCAGCGCTTCTTGCCGCGCTTGGCGGGTTTCTTTGCCGCCTTCTTCGCCTTCTTCGCTTTCTTTGGGGCGGCCTTGGCCTTTTTCTTCGGCGGCGTTTTTTTCGCCGCTTTCTTGGCCGGTTTGGCCGCGGCTTTTTTCGGCGCGGGCTTCCGTGCGGCCGCGGGGGGTTGCGGCGCCGCTGCAACATCCGGGCGTTCGGTGATGACCAGTTCCTCTTCGCTTTCCTCTTCTATGATTTCTTCCGGGTCGCCGCCGAGTTCTTCTTCCTCAAAATGCACGAACTCGGTCTCGTCTCCCTGGTCTTCTTTTTCGTAGGCCATCTGGGTTCTCCCTTCGATTCGCCGCCCTTTTGAGGAATCTTTCGGCACTTCAAGCCACCGCGGGCTTATAAACGGAATCCGGCACCTTTGTCAAGCACTTGCCGAGACGATCCGCGCGCCCGCCCCACTATAGGGACAATCCGGAAAAAAAAGCAAGACGGGAGTGTGCCGCGCCGCTCGAACAGGCAGCCGCGGCCGCAGGAATCGGGACTCGGAAAGGAAATTCCCCTGGAGTAATTTGCGAAAGGAAGCGCGCGCTATTGCGCCGAGAGAATCGTGAGGGTATCGCCCACCTGAAGCGGGCGGCTGAACAGATAGCGGTTTCCCGATTGAATGGCTTCGACCGTGGTGCGGTAGGCCCGTGCGATGGACCAGAGCGTTTCACCCTGCTTGACGCGATGCACGACCGGGCTCGAGGCCGGCTCCATGACCGTGACGTCCCGCGGGCCGTCCCGCCGGGCTATGACCGTGCCGGACGCGGCGCCCTTCGCCTTGGCTTGCTGCGGCGCCGGAGGCGTCATCCCGCCCGGATAGATCCGCAGGGACATTCCGCGCACCACGCGGTCCGAGCGCAGGTGATTCCATTTGCGCAATTCGGCCGTGGTGACGTCAAACTCGTCGGCAATGGATGCGGCCGTGTCCGTCCGGCGCACCCGGTAGCGGATCACTTTCCCGGTGGCCGCTTCGCTGTGGGCCGCGGCCGGGATGATCAGCTTTTCGCCCTCTTCCAGAGGCGAGCCGGCCGGCAAGGCTGTTGGCGTCGGCAATTTCCGCGGGCAGGACGTGATACTGCTTGGCGATGGTCGAGAGGGTTTCGCCCTCTTCCACCTTGTGGCGGCGCCAGCTGACCCATTTTTCCGGAGGAATGTCGGCGATTTCGGCGAAGAAACGTTCCGCGGTGCCTTCGGGAATGCGCAGGACGAAATCGGGATCGGCCGGGGTCACCAGGCGCAGCAGTT
Organism: Terriglobia bacterium; assembly: GCA_963779275.1. Taxonomy (GTDB): domain Bacteria; phylum Acidobacteriota; class Terriglobia; order Acidiferrales; family UBA7541; genus Palsa-360. Next base: position 101,303 of record CAVZXL010000001.1, on the reverse strand, counting down.
CCGGATTCAGGCTGCGCAGCGTGTCCAGGTCGCTGTCAATGGTTTCGGCCACCAGGCGCAAATCGATGGGCTGCCCCGGCTTCACCGTGTCGGCCTTGAGTGCCGGTTCCGGCTCAAACTCGATGCCGTACCGCGCCGGATCCTTGGAGATCAGCGTGAGCGCCAGAATGATGGGTACGTAATTTTGCGTTTCCTTCGGCAGGACGTTGCGGCGGTACAGTTCCCAGAAGTCGGAGTAGCCGGTTCGCTCGATGGCGTGCTGCACGGTTCCGGCGCCGGAGTTGTAAGCGGCCATGGCCAGGTACCAGTCGCCGAACTGGTCGTAGAGATCGCGAAGGTCCCGCGCGGCGGCGTGCGTCGCTTTTTCCGGGTCCTGGCGCTCGTCGAGCCACCAGCTCTTTTGCAATCCGTATTTATGGCCGGCGAAGGACATGAACTGCCACATCCCGCGCGCGCCGGCTTTGGAGACCGCCTGCGGCTGGAACGCGCTTTCCGCCTGCGCCAGATAGATCAAATCCTGCGGCATGCCCTCGTCCTGCAGGACGCGCTGCACCATGGCGCGGTAACGCCCGGCGCGGCGCAGCCCGGTTTCCACGATGGCGCTGCCGCGCGGGGTCTTGAAATAATTCAGGTACGCCAGGACCGGATCGTTGACCGTGAGCGGAAGATCGTGGCTGATCGCCCCCACTTCGCCTTCCGCGCGCCCGCGAAGATTCGGATCGAAGGCTTCGGGCTGCGGAATCGGTTCTTCGGCGATTTCGTCGATGGCCGCCGGCGTCGGCTTCTGCTCGCGGAATCCGTCGCCGTCGCGGAACGCATTGAGTTCGTCCTGGCTGACGCTATCCACGATGTGCCGGTATAAACCATTCAGGAGAGGGTCGCTTTCGAGGTCAAATCCGCTGGCCAGCAAAATGTCGAGTGATTCGTCAAATTCTTCCCGCGCTTTTCCCAGATGTCCGGCTTTGAAATCCGTTTCTCCGGCGTCAAAAGCGGCCTGGCTCTCGGCCGCGATCCACTCGGCGCCATTGGGCGCTTTCAGGGTCAATGCCGGGATGAAGCGGTGTCCCGCGTTCAGCGGCAGGTCGGGCAGAGGTTCCAGTTTTGCGGAGGGAGAGGCGATTTGGATTGGTTTGACTTGAACGGTGTGCCGGACGGAATCATCGCATCCCGAGCAGATGGCGAGCGCAGCTACGGCTGCCAATGTCCATACCGCCGATTTTTGTACCTGAGAATTCATTTTGATTTCTGGCAAAGTATGAACCTGCGCCCCCGGGAAATCCAGGTGCCCGGCTCCACGCTTCACTTGATGCCCTTAGCCGGAAAGGCTCAGGGCAACATTCCGCGTAAGACTAGATCCCAGACCTGTAACTGCCAGGCTCCGAATCGAGCCTCGCTCAGTAGATAGCAAGGCGCTTGCCAAATGAGAAGCGGGGTCCCCCACACGGGAACCCGCACTCCATTATCATAGATCAGGTGGCCCCAAGGGGGTCAATAGGGAATATGAATGGCCGTTAATTTTTCATTAACCCAATGAAAAACAGCACTTTAGGAGAGCGCTTGGCGCACGTCCGCGATCAGGTCCCGGGCGTCTTCCAGGCCCACCGAGACGCGAACCATGCCGGGAGAAATTCCGGCCGCCGCCAGTTCCGCTGTACCCATTCGGTGGTGTGATGTGTAGATTGGGAGCACAATGAGTGATTCGACGCCACCCAGGCTCGCCGCCAGAAGGAAGATTTTTGCCCGGTCGCAGAATCGCCGCGCCCCCGGCAGCCCGCCCTTCACGTCAAACGCCAGCATCCCGCCGAAGCCTCCGGCCATTTGCCGGCGCGCGAGGCGGTGATCGGGGTGGGATTTCAAGTCCCGGATAATGCACGCGCGCGATTTTGGGATGACGCTCCAGAAAACGCGCCAGCTCCAGGGCCGTCTCGCACTGGCGATGCACGCGCAGTTCCAGCGTCTTCAGTCCGCGAATCAGAAGATAGCCCGCGTCCGGATCCATCGACCCGCCCAGGCGGATCACCATCTCGCGGACCTTCGCGACCCACGCGCGGCTGCCGGCCGCCACGCCGGCGACGATGTCGGAATGGCCGGCCAGATACTTCGTGGCGCTGTGCAGCACCAGGTCGAACCCCAGGTCCAGCGGCTTCTGCAGCACCGGAGAACCAAACGTGCTGTCCACCATCGAAATCAGTTTGTGTTTCCGCGCCAGGCCCGCGGCCTTCTTCAAATCGACCAGTTGCAGCGTGGGATTGGCGGGCGACTCGACATAGAGGACCCGTGTCTTCGCGTTTACCAGCCGCTCCACGCCCTCCAGGCTGGTATCCACGAAATGGGTGCGAATCCCCAGGCGCGGCAGCGTGTCCCGGAAGAAATTGAACGATCCGCCGTAGATCTGCCGCGTGGCGATGACTTCGTCTCCGGACTGGAGCGCCGCCAGCAGGGCGCTGGAAATCGCCGCCGTTCCCGAAGCCGTGACCAGCGCCGCCTCGGCATTTTCCAGGTCGGCGATCTTGGCCTCGGCCGCGGCCAGGGTTGGATTGCCGTAGCGCGTGTAGAGGTAGGCGTTGGATTTGCCCTCGGCAAACCGTTTTAATTCGGCGGTATCGGCAAAATTGAAATTCGATGTGCGGACAATCGGCGTGGTGACCGGAACGTTCAAGCCGTGCCGGGGTTCACCGCTGTGAACCGCGCGGGTAGCGTCGGACCATCGGGGAGCGGATTGTTTGGGCATAGTGAGGCGATTGTTTCACGTGGAACCCCCAGGACAACCTCCAATTTGGCCCCACAAAGGCCTAGGGGCGGCAGTTGGCGGTTTCTCGTTGCCTCCCTGCCTCCTTGCCTCTTGCTCCTAGCCCTCCTCTTCCTCCACGACGGTCCCCCGGGCCGCCTTCGCCGCCGCGATCACTTTTTCGGCGATTTCGCCGGGCACGTAATCGTAGTGCGAAAACTCCATCGAGTAGCTGGCGCGGCCTTGCGTCAGCGACGTCAGCGTGGTCGCGTAATTCAGCATCTCGGCGAAGGGCACCTGCGCCTTGATCACCACGCTGGGGCCGCGCGCCTCGCTGCCGCTGATTCGTCCGCGGCGCGAACTCAGGTCGCCCATGATGTCGCCCGAAAATTGATCGGGGGCGTAGACCTCGACGTGCATCACCGGCTCCAGCAGCGCCGGCTTGGCCTGCTTCATGGCTTCCTTGAAGGCCAGCGACCCGGCGATCTTGAAGGCCATGTCGGAGCTGTCCACGTCGTGGTACTTGCCGTCGTAGAGCGTGGCGCGGAAATCGACCACCGGGAATCCCGCGAGGTACCCGCGCTCGGCCGAAGCGCGAATGCCTTTTTCGACCGAAGGAATCCAGTTCTTGGGAATCGCTCCGCCGAAAATGTCGTCGACAAATTCAACGCCCGCGCCGCGCGAGGCGGGTTCCATGCGGATGCGGCACACGCCGAACTGGCCGTGCCCGCCGGTCTGCTTCTTGTGCTTGCCCTCGGCGTCGGCCTTGCCGCGAATCGTCTCGCGGTAGGGCACCTTGGGCGGGTGCAGCGTCAGGTCCACGTGATAGCGCTTGTGAAGTTTGGCGACCACGATCTCGATGTGCTGCTGCCCGGATCCGGACAGCAGGAATTCCTTGGTTTGCGGATCGCGCGAAAAATGCAGCGACGGGTCTTCTTCCAGTATTTTGTGGATGGCGGGGCCGATGCGGTCCTCGTCGGCGCGCGTCTTGGGCTCGACCGCGAAGGTGATGGAAGGCTCGGGCAGGTGCGGCAGCGGGTAATGAATGGGCGCGGCCTTGTCGCCCAGCGTGTCGCCGGTCAGCGTGTCCTTTAATTTCGCGATCGCGCCCAGGTCCCCGGCATGCAACTCGGGGACGCCCGTCGCCGTTTTCCCCTGCATCACCTGGATGTGCTGCAGGCGTTCGGCGGTTCGCGCGCGTGAAATTCTGCAGTGTCGCGTCATTCTTGAGCACGCCGGACATCACCTTGAAATAACTGATGCGCCCGGAAAAAGCGTCGGCCAGCGTCTTGTAAACGAAGATGGACACCGGCTCGGAATCGCTGATCTTGCGCTGCACCTCGCTGCCCTTGCTCGCGGTTTCGCTGTGGCCAATCGCCCGGCCGCGCTTAGCCGGGTGCGGGAAACACGTCCGCCATCAGGTCCAGCAGCGTGGCGCTGCCGATATTGTGCAGCGCCGAGGTGAGCACCACCGGATAAATTCGCTTGGCAAAGAACGCGTCGCGCAGGCCCTTCATCAGGTCTTCCATCGGCAGCGTGCCCTTCTCGAAAAATTCCTCCATCAGCGCGTCGTCGCCCTCGGCCACCATCTCGACCAGCGCTTCGTGCGCGGTTTTCGCGGCCTCGGCCAGGTCGGCGGGAATTTCCTCGATCTTCGGCCGGCCGTCGCCGTCCGGCGTGTAGACGTGCGCCTTCATGGTGATCAGATCGACCACGCCGCGGAAGGATTTCTCCGCGCCGATGGGCAATTGCAGCGGCACGACGTTGCGGCCGAACGCGTGCACGATCGACTCCATGGCGTGATCGAAATTCGCCAGTTCGCGGTCCATCCAGTTGATGGCGAAGGCGCGCGGCAAGTCGTACTCCATCGCATAATCCCAGACTTTTTCCGTGCCCACCTGCACGCCCGCCAGCGCATCCACCAGGATCAGCGCCGCGTCCGCCGCCACCAGCGTCGCGCGCGTATCGTTCAGAAACGTGCTGTGGCCCGGCGTGTCCAGAAAATTGATTTTGATTTTTTCGGGATCCTTTTCAGGCGCTTTTTCCGCGGTCCAGATTCTGAGAGCTTCGCGCATGGGGCGAGGGCGCCCATTCGGCGTAGGCCTGGCCTGTGTGAATGGTGATCTTCCGGGCGATCTCTTCTTCGTCCCAGTCGGTGACCGTGCTTCCCTCGGCGACCTTTCCCAGCCGGGTGGTCATCCCCGCGGTAAACAGCAACGACGACACCAGCTGGGTTTTACCCGTGTCGCCGTGGCCGGCAATGCCGATGTTGCGTATGGATTGCGTTGCATAGGCTTTCATCTGCTGCCCCCTGTTCGCCGCTGGCGGGGCGAGGTCGCCCGTCGCGGCGGGCGGCCGCACCGGGGAAAAGGTAGCGGCGTAGTTGCTTCTTCTCGCGGACCCGGCGTTTCCCTTCACCTCCGTGAAGGTAAAACGTCGCACTATAAAAAATTGAAGCCCGATCTTCGCTTACTGCTGGCTCCACGTCCCGGCCTGTCGGGACGTTCAGCGTAAAAGTAGAGCCCACACCCGTCGGAAGGATGGAGGATCGCGTTGCAAGGAGCCTGACCGCGCCCCCATTGCGCGGATGCTAGCACGACGGGGCGCGGCGGGCAATCGGTCGCGAACTATACTCGGTTAGGCTACGAAGAAACGGCCGATCGCTCGGCAGGTTCGTGAACGACCCACCGCCCCTGTCCCCAGGGCCAGCTATATCTTTGGGCAGTCCCGTCCTTTGAAACAGGAGGCGGCTTCCGCGCGGGTAGGTACCCTACAATCCCTGCCCGAAAAATTTCACCTAGGAGGAACCTCGCCATGGCTACCGCACCTTCGTACGTCGAGCAACAAGCCATCCCCCGGGAAAATACGCTGATCGAAAATTTGATGGATTTTTCCTTCGAGCGGCTGGTTACGCCGCGCATGTTGAAACTGCTTTATAGCGTGCATCTCTTAATCGGCCTGATCGCAGCGGTCTGGTTCGTGTTCAGCGGTTTCCAGGCGTCCACGTCGAACGGGCTGCTGGCATTGATTCTCGGCATTGCCGCGATGATGTTGTGGATCGTGTATTGCCGGATCGTCGTGGAACTGCTGGCCGCGGTTTTCCGGGCGGCGGCGGTGATCACGAATTCGCAGATATGAGCGAACTACGGCGGCAGGCGGCGGCTCGTGAGTCGCGATTCGTGATTTGCTGCTGATTAAACAGTGAATTGTGATTTGCGCGAGCCGCCGGTGGTGCTCCGGTCGCGAAGCTAACGGAATTTCCGGTTCACGCGTGCTGCGTAATATGAGTTTCAGCTTGCCTCATGGCCGAGTTGCTTAACTAAAACCGACAGGCTGAAGCCTGTCCTACTCAAACATTGAAATTCCTCCGGTGTTTTTTCCCCAGTCTTCAGTTCAATCCGGCAGAAAACGTGTCAAACGCACCTCACCAGAAAAAACAGACACGGACCGAGCAAGAATTTCGGGACTAGTACCCGTATAAATTCCAGTAGATAAGCAAATACACAATTCCTAACTCGCTGTAACGCGTGCGTTTACCGGGCTGCCGCCGTTCACGTGGTGAATGGAACGCTTCGTGCTCTCTGCAAGGCGAGTGTCGAAAAAAGAATTCTCCCGGGCGTGGGGGACGAGCGGGCCGCTCCTACTATGTCGCAATTTCCGTGCTTCCGCCCGCTTGCATTCATAGCTTCGCGGCGGCCTTAGGCCGCCGCGAACAAAACTGGAGCAGCACGACATGGAAGACCATCGGAACGAAGAACGGCAGAACACGAAGTGGGACGATCGCGCGCCCAGCGCCACGACCCGGTGGCTGGTGATCGTGAGCGTGACGCTATTTGCCATAGTGATTTTTGCCGTGGGCTATGCCTACGAGCGCGCCTCGGCAGCCAGCGCCCTGATCGAGCAGAATCGGCATGATGCGCGCATCCGAAACGCAAATGCGCGGGCAGATCGATTTGCTCACCGCCAAGATCAACGACATGACCGCGGCGCAATCGGCTGCGGCAGCGAACGCAACGCCGGCCGCGAGCGCCGGCGGCGCGGCACCCTCAGGGAAAGCGGCCGCTAAAAATGCGGCTTCGCGGGGATCCTCGCCGGACCGCCGCATCCGGCAGATGCAGGCGCAGACTTGCCGCTCAGCAGAAACAATTGAACCAGACCGAGGACGAAATTTCCGGCACGCGATCCGATCTGGAGGGAAAACTGGGGTCGACGCGCGATGAGCTGAACGGCTCGATCGCCCGCACTCACGACGAACTGGTCGCGCTCGAAAAGCGCGGCGAGCGGAGTTACTACGAATTCGATCTGTCCAGAACAAAAGAGTTTCAGCGCGAGGGCCCGATTCAAATTTCGCTGCGCAAGGCGGATTCCAAGCACCAGAGCTATGACCTGATGATGCTGGTGGACGATCACCAGCTCTCCAAGAAAAAAGTGGATCTCTACGAGCCCATCTGGCTGCATGAGGCCGATCAGCCGCAGCCCGTGCAGATCGTCGTGAATCAAATCGATAAGAACCACGTCCACGGCTACATCAGCGCGCCCAAATACCGGGAGTCGGAACTGGCTTCCAACGCGGCGCAGCCGTCCACGGAACTGAACGCCAAGCCGATTTCAACGCCATCCACCGATTCTTCCTCGTACTCCACCTCCCACACCTCCTCAGTTCCCGCAACCGCGTCCCAGGCGCCATCTCGGCCCGTGGACTGACGGCTTACGGATCCTCAATTCACCGTGCGGGGCAGATTCGCACCGAGTCTGCTCCGCGAACCTCTGTTTCGGGAACGTGATTCGTGAAAGTCGATTTAGTAGCACAGCCACTCCTGGCTGTGTGGTTTTTGCGAACGAAATCAAGATGATCGTTTACAGGTTTGTCTACGAAACCACACAGCCAGGAGTGGCTGTGCTACACGAGTCCGGCAGCAATTGGCGGGCCTAAACGTCTTCGTGGATGGTTTTCAGGCGGACGACTTCGAATTCCTTGATGCCCGCGGGCGTCTGCACTTTCACTTCATCGCCGACGTTGCGCCCGAGCAGCGCCTTGCCGATCGGCGAAGTGGTCGAGATCAATCCTTGCGAGGCGTCGGCTTCTTCCGAGGTCACCAGTTTGTATTCGACCTCGATGGATTTCTTGATGTCCAGCAGCCACACGCGCGAACCGTATCCGGCGCGGTCGTTGGGGATATTGCTCAGGTTCAGCATGCCGATGTCGCCGAGGCGCTTCTTCAACTGGCCGAGCCGCGCGGACACGTAGCCCTGGCGCTCCTTGGCGTATTTGTACTCCGCGTTTTCCGAAAGGTCGCCGTGCGCGCGCGCCTTCATCAGCTCCTTCGGCAGCTCGACGTTCATCTCATGTTCGAGTGTCGTTATCTCGTCCTGTAATTTCTTCTTAACGTTTGTCAGTGCGTCGGTCATATCGGGTTTTCGGCCATCATCCTGGGCACGGCATCCCACGATGGCGAAGTCCAATGTACACGGAAGTATGCGCGGGGATCAAGCGGGGCCATGTCGGGTTTGCGCAACCGTCGCCAGCCCGGGGGAAATGAAGAATGCCGCGCACCCAGCCGCAGGCGTTTCAAAATGGCACTCAACCCGCCTTTCTCATTTTTGTTCCAATTGCGAATCCCTCGCGCTATTGGCGCCTGTTTATCGCAACCAACGAAATCCGTTTTGTGATACCGTGATCTGGATTTGTATTCGGAGATCCCGCGCAGATTGCGAGTTGAATAACTCTCCCCCAGGCCCATTTTCCCAAGGGAACCTCTCTCCCTTTAAAGTGAGAGGTTATGTCCGCAAACCAGGCTTTTCACCCTGCTCCACCGGAAATTTCCGGGACCGAAGACTTGCTGCACCTGCAAGTCGCCGCTCTGGAAGCCGCCGCAAACCCCATTCTCATCAGCAGGCGGGACGGCACCATCATCTGGGTCAATGCCGCGTTCGAGCACCTTTCCGGCTATTCGCGGGAAGAAGGCTTCGGCCAAAATACCCGGCTGCTCAAATCAGGGCAGCCATCGCCGGCTCTACAAGGATCTTTGGGAGACGGTCCTTTCGGGCCAAAAGTGGCGGGGCGAACTGGTCAACCAGCGCAAAAACGGAAGCTCTCTATCAGGAAGAAATGACCGTGACGCCGGTGAAAAACGCCTCGGGGAAATTACCCACTTCATCGCCATCAAGCTGGACATTACCGAACGAAAAAAGGCCGAAGAACAGATTCGCACGCTGGCCTTGTCGGATCCGCTCACGGGCCTGGCGAACTACCGGCGGCTGCTGGAAGTGCTGGATTCGGAAATCAAGAGGTATGACCGCACCGAGCGGCCCTTTTCCATCCTGCTGCTGGATTTGGACGAACTGAAAAGGATCAACGACGTTCACGGGCATCTGGTGGGCAGCCGCGCGATCGCACGCGTGGCGGACGTCCTGCGCATGCAACTGCGCGAAATCGATACGCCCGGCGCGATATGGAGGCGACGAATTCGTGGTGGTGCTGCCGGAAACGGGAAGCGAAGCGACTCGAAAAGTGGTGCGGCGCATTTCCGAGCGGCTCAAGGAAGACCCGGAAGAACCTCGCATCACCGTGAGTTCGGGTGCGGCGATTTTCCGGACAACGGAAGAACATCGATGAACTGCTGGCAGCGGCGGACCGGGCGCTGTATCGCGAGAAACGCTCATCCAAGAGGCTGGCCGCCCGGCGGCGCACTGCGGCATCTGGTTCCGGTGGAACCAGGGCCCATTAATCCGAGCTGAATCCCGCCGTCTTGCATGGCTTCTGTTCTTTCATTCACGAGAAACCACGACACTTCGCCGATCGAACCGATTGAGGGCGCGCGCAGAGAAACCTGCGCAAGGATCAGGGGTTTGCAGCGCGATCTTGAGCCGTCTTCCGCGCGGGGACAAGCCCGGCCGGCGGCAGGCATTGAATCTGAATCAATTGCGAGAGTCGGTGCGCGGGGCTGTTTTTCCCGCCAACAGATTTTCCGACGGGATTCCGGTCCGCGCAAAAGATTTTTCGCAATCCTGGATGGATGGCCCGCGCATGTTTCCTTCGAGGTAAGCCAGCCCCGGGCAGCGCGTGCAGGTGCCGCCATGCGCGCACTGGGAGCAGGCGGGCATGTCGCGCAGGGTGATGGAGCGAACTTCGTTGAGCTGAGGCGGAATGGCGCCAGATGTCGGCGAATTTCGTGCGCCGCACATTTCCGCTGGGCAGGGGAAACTGCACGCAGGGATAAACGTCTCCGTAGGGAGAGACATAGCAAGCCGTGTGGCCCGCGCTGCAGGGCAGCGAATCCAGGGCATCCTCGTCGGGCCCTTGCGGAGGAGCGCAAAATTCCTCCGCGTTTCCGACCAGGGCTTCGTTCCGGAATACCTCGCGCAAAGCCGCTTCGTCGACGTTCAATTCGAGAATGGACCGGTCGCCATCCATCATCGGCGTGATCGTCGGATCCAGAATGAATTGCGCGCCGAGTTCGGCGGCCAGGGCCTTCACGCCGGAATAGTCCCGGACGTTTTGCCGCATGAGCACGTTGGCGAAAATGACGTGTACGCCGCGCTCGCGCAACAAACGCGCCGCCCGGATCGACTGCCGCAGCGAGCCGGGCATTTTCGTGATGGCGTCGTGCACCTCGGGCCGGTGCGAATAAATGCTGATCTGCACCGATTCCACGCCCAGTTCGCGAATTCGGTCGGCCTGCGGGGCGCGGATCAGGACTCCGTTGGTCTTGAGCTTGATGCAGAACGTGCGCGCGCGCGCGTGCTTCAGGATGTCGAAGAAATCCCGGCGCATCAGGATCTCGCCGCCGCTGAGGGTCAGATAGAAGACGCCGGCATCGGCCATCTGGTCGAGCAGATCGCATGATTTCCGCGGTCGACATCTCGCCGTGATCGTGATGATCGAGGTAGCAATGGACGCACCGTTCGTTGCAGCGATAGGTCAGGTCGAGCTGCACGCTCAGCGGGATGCCGAGCTGGAGAGCCCTGGCGGCCATTTCCGCGGCGAGAGCGCTCATCGGGGTTCGCCGGAAGGGCGCGCGGGGCTTGCGATGGGCTGGTCGGAAATCAGCAGGATGCCGTGCGCGGCGAGTTGTTCGACGAAATCCTCGGCGTCCCGCAGAGGCAACGTCCGGCGAAATGTCATACCGCGCGCAGATTTTGTTCCGCACGATTTCGTCGAGCGGGGTCACGCCGTCCGCCGATTCCCAGAGCAGCGTGGCGATTTCGTCCAGCGTGAACAGCGTGGAATTGGCCGCGGACATGACCATGGTTTCCTCGCCCAGCGCGCGCGAAGCCATCGCCGCGCTGCGCGCCACGTAGCGCGTATTTTTCATACCAGCAGCTCCCATACCGAAGCGGTCGGAACAAACGTCAGGCGGCGCACGGGCACGCGGCCGGCGAAATCCATCGCCGCGTCGAAGACCATGCGCACGAATTCTGGATCGCGCGCGAAAAACAGGATGTTTCCGAGCAATCCGCGGACGGCCTCGGCGCCGCCCAGCGGCTCGATTTTATTTTCCGGGCCTTTGGCGAGCAGGTATAACGCCTCGATGGGGGCGCGCAGGTTTTCTCCCGCGCGCGCCAGCTCGCCGTAAAACGGAGTGCCCACGGCAAAATAGCGGCCGCCCTGCCGCGTCACGTAGGAAATTTCGTCGGTCAGCAACGTCGGCGTCCGGGGGCGCCAGCCGGGCCATGGTCGTTTTGCCCGCGCCGGATACGCCGGAAAATAAGAATGCCCGGCCGTTGCGAATGGCGCTCGAGGCGTGCAGCAGGAACCCGCCCTTGCCGGCCAGCAGCAGCGTGTGCACGATGCGCAGCACGGAATCGAGCGAATAGGGATTGATGGTCTGCCGGATGCGTCCCGCGCGCGGCCGCCGGATACCACTCGGCGCGAAAATCGCCGCGCTGCATCAGCCAGCGGCCCGAATCCCAGGTCACGCGCACGTCTTCATCGCCCGAGGCGGTGCCGCGCGGGGCCAGCTCGATATCGAAGTGGAAACTCGGTTTGCTCGACGAAGTACACGTAGCCCGCATAACGTTCTTCAATCTGGTGAACGAAGGCAGGGTCGGCGCAGCGCAGGCGTATCGGCAGGCCGCCGATCTCGACCACCACGTCAGAAACTCGCGCCCGCCCCGGTGAAGCGGTCATTTGGTCTCCTTCTCCATCCATCGTCTGCCGGAAAGCGGCCAGCCGGAGGTAGAGAAACGTCGCGCGATCCGAAGCCAGCAGCAGGCGCATGATCCGTTGGCCGGATCCTTGGGCGCGGGCCGCGAATTCGATTTTCCGGTTGCCGCGCTCGACCGAAACCACGCGCCCAAGCAATTCCCGTGCGTGGACGGGGGGATCGTCGTGCGCGTGACGGTCGCCGCGGGTAATCAGGCAAGGTTCCTCAAGACCCGGCGCGCCGCCCGAAGCGGTTTTCGGTTCACTACCCGGTGGACAAACAATCGCCCCATGCGCGAATACAGCACCACGTCGCCTCGGGAAATCTCCTCGCACCCCGGCCCTGCGGATCGGCGATCAAATCGCCCGGCAGGATGCTGGGCACCATGCTTATGCCAAACACGCGCAGGCGAACCGCGCCGAAGGAGCGGACAATTTCCGCCGCCAGCCCGCACGCCAGCTCGACCGAGGATTCTGTTGTGGATTCGCAGCCATTCCGCGGTGCTCCCTCTACGATGCCTTTTGGCTGACCCGGCAGCCGCCCTGGCTGCGAAAACACTTTGCCGCAGGCCAGCGCCGAGACCTCGAAGACACGCTCGAATTTCAGCGAGGGCGTCTTTGTACGGTTTCTTTTGCCTTTGCCGATTCCGGCGTTTTTTCGACCGGAGTGTTCTTGTCGTTCATGTTTCCGCCCCTCGCCTTCCCATCTCGTGAAAAACGGATCGACGCGGCCGCAACGCCGTTCTTGGCTGCCGCGGACGCTTTACTGCAACCCGGACTGAGTGAGCTTCACGGCCTTATTCCCGCTCAACACGGAAAAATAAACGCTGGAGGCCTGCGCCGAACCGCTCACGTTGTCCACCACAATGCCGCTGGTGCCGCCGGGGTTGTTCTCGGTGAGAAAGCTTTCCGGTCCGGCCGGAAACGTGTCGATGTTCAGGGAAACGAAGTTGTTGGCCGTCAGGCCGATGGCGCTGTCAAACAGGCGGTCCTCTCCGTTCAGGAACTCGGTCGAGGGCGATAACTCAAAGGGAGCGAGGGTAGTGAACGCGAGTGTGTTGACCTCGGCAGGAGTGCCGGGAGTCATGTTGTGGCTGGCGTCGAAACTTACGCCGTACAGCGCCACTTCCGTTCCGTCGGTGGTGAGGGCGAACTCGTACAGCAGCCAATCGGTGGACGTAAGACTGGAATAATAGGCGTCGTTAAAAGATGGGGCGTGAAGATTGAATAGTCCCCCTGCCCCCACGGTGGCCGTCAAAGGCGCGCTCATGTCCGCCGTTTTCAACTGGACGATGACCGCCGATCCTGCGGAGGAACCGCTCACGGCGTAAACGAATCCGAACACCGCGTCCACCAGCGGCGGATCCACAATCCCGCCCGTCGCCGTGCCATCTCCCACGCCAGTAACGGGGAATTCGCGAGCGGAGTTCCGGCTAACGGTAAACCCGTACAGGTTGCCGTTCGCGCATCCGACAAAAACGTTTCCGGTAGCGGAGTCTTCCACTGGACCGCTCATCCTGAATCCTGGGCAGACCGAGACCGCCCCAGCGGTTCCCCAGGTGGCGTCCAGGCTCGGCGCCGGTGGAGTTCCGCCCGAGCAGGCCGGATTCACGGTGCAAAAGACATCCTGGACGCGGAAGAGCGTGCCATTGTCGTTGCCGATGTAGGCGGTATCGAAAGTATAGTCCACGAAGGGAGAAGACAGCGTGTCGCTGTCGCTTGGGGTCGATCCGAGGGCCAGATCCGTCGCTGTCCCGCTGCCGGCACCGGCGATTGCGCCACAAAGGACGTTGATCGTCACGGGCAATAACACGTTCTGGGCGTTGGGCGTGGTCACGTCCACTCCATCCCCGCTTTCCACGCGAGAACGTGAAAATGAGCAATCGCTCCCGCCGCGGTTTCAACGAATGCCACCTTGGTTCCATCCAGGGAAAGAGCAGGGAGACGTCGTGACCTGTCCGCCGGCCGCCTGAATGTTGTAGGACCACAGCGTGGTCGCCGAAACGCCGTCGTCTCCAGCCGGGGGAGCCCCTCGATTGCAGATACCGGTGCCGCCGGCTGTCCCGCTGTAAAGATTATTGAATGCCACCAGGTTCGGTTGCGTCGCGCTGCCTACGGCATTGATCGGGTACACGATGAAATCGTTTGTGCAATCCGCCGCGGCGTTGACGTCAAACGAGAATTTTGCCGGATACATGGCCGCGGAAGTTCCCCCGGCGCCCAGCTGATGCTCCAGTCGCGATGCAGGCCGCTCTCTGTCGTGATGCTTCAACTGAAAATCATGATCTCGATCTCTGTCCTCCTCCTCCATCCCGGTCCCTGTGCCACTCCCGCCGCACCGCTTCCTGCCAGCTGAAAATTGCGCGTGGATCGCGACTCGCGGCCACCAGGGAATGAATGGGGCCGACGCGCGGGAAGACGACGTGGCGCCTGCTCCAGTCCTGCACGATCCGTTGTGACGCGGCATGACGTTCCTCGCGCTGCTGGCCGTAGGCGGGCAATCCGAATCGCCCAGCAAGCCAAACAAACAAATTACGGACAAGATGAAATATCCGATGCAATTTTTCTTTTGCACGAATGGCTCCATTCTATTTGGCTCATTGGCCGTCCAAGCACCTGCGCCAGATTTTCGGCAGACGATTCGCTTATTCTGACCCCGCAAGGAATGCGTGATCGCCCGCGGAATCCGGTCAGGCGGTTTCCACCAACGCGCTTACGGACATCAGAGCGTGCTGGTTTCCCCGACTCCCGCGGGCGTCCAGGTCAATTCAACGAATGCAAATGGGACACCGGCACGTCGAGCGCCACCCGCACATTTAATTCTTCTAATGAAATGTCATTGTTTCTCATTGATTTAATAAAGCTCAGGAGTACGCATTGCGTTTGGATTTTCGGACTGCAATCCCATTCAGGAAGGACGGTTAGGAGGCCTGTTTCTTTCTGGGAATTCTTGGAACATTTTGTTTCTGTTGTCTTCACTGCCTCGAAAAGACAGCTTCCGCCGGCAAGGCCGGCCAGGGCTTCCTTAAATTCTTCTGAATTTTCGGATCTTGCCGGTGGCCTAATGCTTCAGGATGGGGATCGCTTTTGTGGACGGGGGCTGCGGCCTGGATTGCAGGAATGCGTAGATGTCGGCCAGATCCTTGTCCGAAATCACCTTTTCGGTGTACGGCGGCATCTCCGCCAGAGGGTGGCGGACATAGGACAGTACGAACGGGAACGGCAGCGGATCGGGGGCCAGCCGCGGACCGTTCAGTCCTCCGCCCTGCGCCTCGCGCCCATGGCATTCGTAGCAGCCATATTTGGCGAAAAGTTTTTTTCCGTTCTCGGCGTTTGCAGTTGGCGCTCACTCGCCTTGGAGGAAGTATTTTCGGATTGCGCCCTGGCGCGGATTCCCATCGATCAGGAACATGGCCGCAAAAACGAACCCAGCCACGCAGCGCGCCGCGCGGCCTGACTTGCCTCCGCAATGTGTTTTCATATTTCCTCCTCAGCGCCCCTGGCAGACGGCGTCGACCAGCGCCGGCTCCCCGCGCTTCACCACGGCGATAGCGCGCCGGATCGCCGGGCCCAATTCTTTGGGATCGGTGATCGGGCCTTCCGCGTACAGGCCCATTCCCTGGGCGAGTTTCGCGAAATCGATATTGGGATCCTCGATCCCGGTGACGATGTGGGCATTTTCGACGCCGCGGTTGTGCCGGCAGGCCATCATCTGAAACTGCATGATTTCGGCGTGATAGCAGCGGTTGTTGTGCATGACGTTCAGGATGGGGATGCGGTTATGCGCCGCCGTCCACAAAATGCCCGGCGCAAACATCAGATCGCCATCGCTCTGGATGTTCACCGTGAGACGGCCGTGCTTGCGGTTGGCCAGCGCTGCGCCCACCGAAGCGGGCGCGTTGTAGCCGATCCCGAGCCCGCCCGATCCGCCGATGAACTGGTAGTGCTTGTTGAAGTCCCAAACCGCTGCGGCCACCGGCTCAGATATTTCGTGAAGGAGACGAACGACCAATCCTCATTCTTGATCTGATCCCAGAGCTCGGCATGCAGGCGGGCGACGCTGATCGGGCTGGCGTCCCAGCCGTAGGTTGCGTCGGTATACGCCTGGTCCCAGTCGTTCTGGCGGTCCTTGGCGAACTTGGCACCGCGATCCGCGAACGCCTGCCTGCGGCCGCTGGTGATCTCGCGCTTCACGGCCTCGATCAGCGACGGCAGCGTCGCCTCCGCATCGGCCGCCATGTCCACGTCCACTTCGCGGAAACGGTGCAAGTCCTGGTAGTTCGATTTCATGTACAGATCTTCCGAGCCGATGCTGATGAGTTTCGCGTCGGGCTTGATGATCGGGCGGGAGGTGCGCTGCAGCTGGTCGGTGAACTCGTTGACCGTGCCCCAATAATCCTGCAGCTCAAGTCCCAGAACGACGTCCGCCTGGCCGAGCAGTGCGGAACTTCGCTGCGACTGATTCAGCGGATGCCGCGACGGAAAATTCATGCGCCCAAGCTGGTCGATCACCGGCGCCTGCAGCGTTTCGGCCAGCTTGCACCAAATTTTCCATGCCGGCCTGCGAGTGCGCGGCGCGCTCCGCGACGATCACCGGATTTTCCGCCTGCACCAGCAGCCGCGCGGTCTCGGCAACGCTCGCCGAATCCCCCTGCGGCGGTTGCGGCAAAGTCAGCTTGGGTATGCGCAGATTGGCGCCGGGAGCGATCGGGTCTTCCTGCACGTGGAAATCGGCCACCAGCGCCACGGGCAGTGTTGGCGGAGTCATGGCGATCCGGTAGGCGCGCACCGCGGATTCGGCGAAGCCTTGCAGCGTGGTGGGCTGGTCGTCCCACTTCACAAATCCCGCACCATGGCGATGGGATCCTGGGCGCTGTGGACGGTGTCGAGTCCCGGCCGCGGATGGACGAATCCATGACGTTGCCGACAATCGCAAACACCGGCGCGCGATCGCACCAGGCGTTGTACAGGGCCATGGCCGAGTGCTGCAATCCGACCGTGCCGTGGATGCAAACCAGCAGCGGCTTACCTTCGATCTTCGAGTACCCGTGGCACATGGCCACGGCCGACTCTTCGTGCGTGCACAAATTCCATTTGGGATTCTGATTGCCGCCGTAGTTCACGATCGATTCGTAGAGCCCGCGGTAGCTCGATCCCGGATTACCGCAGACAAACTCAAAGCCCAGGGATTTCAGGACGTCCACCATGAAATCGGCGCCGGGACGGTCCGTGGTCATATCGTTGACGACAGCGGGTGCGGCGGGTTCGGGTTGTGCGGCGCCTGCCAGCAGCGCCGGAGGCGCTCCGGTTTGCGCAAGCAGCGTCGCCGCGCCAGTCATCGCCGCATTTTTCAAAAAATTTCGCCGATCCACCGAAGGCCGGTCCGATCTGAGCCATGATTTTTTCTCCTTGCCGTCCCGAGACGCGACGAACCGCCCTCTGCATAGCCGGCGGAATGAACGCGAGCGAGCGCTCCTGGCGCCAACCCATCTAATCCTTCGTTCTTCCGCGGAATTTCTTTAACCTGAAGTTCCTCCCGAAATACACCGTCAACGACGCGCGAAGGCCCCGCAGCTTTCGCGAGTATTCAGCACCCTGGGGAAACAAATCGCTGTGACGGGAATCACCGCTCCGTCATGCGGCCCGTCACCTCGCCCTTTGCGCCGGCCGCGCGGCAATCCGCTGCAACAGCACGGCGAAAGCGCTATAACACGCCGATTGACTACCGTGGATTAGGGTGCTAACTTCGCCCGGACATGGGGTGAATTTGGATGTCAGAATACCGCAATCAGTGTGCAAACCATTCCCGGCGATTTTGAACTCGATAAGCGCGCGGGAGAATTGCGCAAGGACGGCCTGACCATCCGGCTTCCCGAGCAGCTCTTCCGCCTTCTTGCGCTGCTGGCCGAGCACTCGGGCGAGGTGGTGACCCGGGAACAAATCCGCAGCAGTTTGTGGTCGGATCGCTTCGTCAATTTCGACGACAGCATCAATTCCGCCATCAAGCGGCTCCGGCAGTGCCTGGAGGATTCGGCCATGAATCCCCGGCTCATCAAGACATTGCCCGGCCGCGGCTACCGGTTCGCGGTGCCCACCGAGCCGATCCGGCCCATTTCCAAGGTCGATGCCGACGCCGGCGACGCCCGCGAGCCGCGCCTGGCGGTTTTGCCGTTCCGCAATCTTTCCGGCAATCCCGCCGAGGACCACCTGGCGGCCGGGTTGACCGATGCCCTGGTTACGGCGCTGACCAAAGTGCCGAAGCTGCACGTGGTATCGCGCCGCGGCGCGGCGTCCGGAAAGGGACTGGATCGCGGGATGGCCGCGGCCGGCAGAATGTCGAAGGTGGACGCCGTGGTGCGCGGCACGGTCCTGCGCAGCGGCACATTACGTGCGGGTCACGGTGCAATTGCTTCAGGTCGCGACGGAAGAATATCTGTGGGCCGAGAACTACGACTACATGCTCAGCGACATCCTGGCGTTTCATTCCGACGTCAGCGGAGCCATCGCCGAGCATGTTTCCGAAAAACTTCTTCCCGGACGCCCGCACCGCCTGCCCGCGCCCGTGCATCCCCGTCGCCCCGCGGCATACCAGGCCTTTCTGAAAGGGCATCACGTTTTCAAGAACGTTACCGACGAAGGATTGTGGAAAGCGCGCCATTATTGGAAGAAAGCGATTCGCGAGGATCCCCACTACGCCAGGGCTTACGCGGGCCTTGCCGAATCCTACAACATGCTGGGAGTTACCGGCCTGCTTCCGGCGCTGGAAGCGGCGGGGCAGGCGCGGGAGGCGGCCATCAAGGCGCTGGAAATCGACGAGTCGCTCGGCGAGGCGCACAACGCTCTCGGCTTTACGCGCATGGTCGAATGGGATTGGGACGGCGCGGGCAAGGAATTCCGGCGCGCCCTGCAGCTGGACCCGAACTTTGCCGCCGGCAATCCCTGCCATTACGTGGAATACCTGCTGGCCATCGGCCGGCCGGAAACCGCCGTCGCCGAACTCGAACGCGCGCAGGAGATGCAGCCGCTCTCCCTTTTCCTCAGTGTGATCCTCGGCTGGACCTACTACGGGGCCCGGCAATATGACAAGGCCGTCCGCCAGCACCGCAGGGTCGTGGAAATCGAACCGCATTTCGGGATGGCTCACTGGTGCCTGGGACTCGACTATTCCCAAAAGCGCAAGGTACCGGACGGCCATCGAGGAGTTTCAACAGGCCAGGCTTTCCGGCGGCCCTCACAATGCCCTCGCAGCGATTGGATACACCTACGCCATGATGGGAGAAAGCGAAAAAGCGGAACACTTCGTGCGCGAGTTGAAGCGCCTGCAGCGCACCAGTTACACGCCTCCGTACGCCTTTGCCGCCATTTATGCCGGGCTGGGCGAGATGCGACGCCGCATTTGAATGGCTCGGCCGAGCGCAAAAAGCCCACGACGTTGGCCTGGTCTGGCTGAAGTGGGACCCGCAATTCGACAATCTGCGCCCCGATCCGCGATTTCAGGCCATCCTCGGCGGCATCGGCCTGCAGGGAGCGGCCTATTCGACCAAGCGCTGCGGATTGAGCCCGCGGTTCCATTGTCATGTCATTCGGCAATGACGATTGCTTTTCCACTTGGAATCTGCATTTGACACCGAAATGGAAGCTTTTTCTGTTTTCCAGCTCAGAGGATGGATTAGGTTCTTGCACATCGAATCAGGCTGTCAGGCGCCGGTCAGATCGTTTTCAGGAAGATGTCAGCTATTTTCAGTTGACTCTTCTCCCTATCGGCATAAGACTGCCCCAACGGGGTTTGTATTACGGTCGGGAAGTTAACACGAAATAACGCGCGTTGCGATTTTTATAAGCAACGCCGTCGGACCGGGCGTTCAGCAGGTTGAACATCGCGGATGCAAGTCTGGCCGCCGGTTCGATTTCTCAGGTTCCGTGCTGGGCGCAAGCGCGAGAGTAAAGCAAGCAGTACGATTCGGAATTTTTGTTTTTTTAATCTAAGTTGTTGTGGGTGGCTGTTCTAGGGTGTGCACACGGCCGTATCCAAATAACAATGCAGGCGAATCAGGGGTGGATGGCAGCGGTTGTTTTCTTTTTCAACGTTGGGGTGTTTAAAAGAAAATTGGAGGATATCGAAATGGCATTTCGTTTGAACAGCAGCAGAATTTTCAAGCTGGCGCTGTGCGTGGCCGTGATTTTGGCCGCGTTCGGAGCGCAGCGATCGTTCGCGCAGGCGGTTGGCGCGACGCTCACAGGCACGGTGACGGACCCATCCGGCGCCGCGATTGCCAATGCAGAGGTCGCCATTTTGAATACGGCGACCGGAGCAACGCGAACTGTTTCCACGAACGCCGACGGGCATCTACTCGGCGCCGAACCTGCAGCCCGGCGGCTACTCGGTTACCGTGACGGCGACGGGTTTTCAAAAACCGTGCAATCCGGCATCACCCTCACGGTTGGCGCCACGCAAACCTTGAACATAGCGATGCAGGTCGGACAAGCCAGCCAAACCGTGGAAGTCACGGCCGAGGCCCCGACGGTCAACCTGACCAACGCGGAAATCGGCGCCCTTACCACGGAAGCCGCGATCAAGGAACTGCCTCTCAACGGGCGTTCCTGGAGCGATCTGGCGAACCTTACCTCTGGCGTGTATCAACTGCACACGCAACCCGGCCTGGAAACGCGCGACCGGTTTACGCGCGGTTACGGTCTTCAACTCTCGATTTCCGGTGCCCGCCCTCAGCAGAATAACTACCGCGTGGACGGCATCAGCATCAACGATCCCGGGAACGGAGGACCAGGCAGCGTCCTCGGGCACCAATTCCGGCGTGGACGCCGTGGCGGAATTCTCCGTGTTGACCACCAACTACTCCACGGAATACGGCCGGGCCTCCGGCGGAATCATTAATGCCACCACCAAATCCGGCACGAACCAGTTTCACGGTACCGCGTATGAATTCCTGCGCAATAGCTGGCTGGACGCACCGAATTATTGGGACCCAACGGCTCACTCCCGCCGTTCCGCAGAAACCAGTTTGGCGCTTCCGGCGGAGGGCCGATCATCAAGAACAAGACGTTCATTTTTGGCGATTACGAGGGCTTGCGCCAAGCCCTGGGTATATTCTAATACGGCTCAAGTACCATCGGTGGCCGGCGCTGCGAGTTGCGGATCCCGAAAGTTGCCGCTTACCTGACCGCGCTTTTCCCTGTCGGGCGGTACACTCAACGGCAAGACAATTTGCACCATCCCCGCACACCCGCGACTCCGACCATGACAACTGCTCGTTTGGCGCGAATCAAGTCAGCACGGAAAATTACTTTATTCTCCGCGGCGATCATCATATTTCGGAAAACGATAGCCTCAGCGGCGACGTTTTTCCGCGACAAAGCCAATACCGGCACACCCGATAAGTACAACAATCAAATTGTAAATACGGCGACGAGCGAAATCTTTGCGACGATTGCGGAGACTCACTCTTTCAGCGCAAGCTTTCTCAATTCCCTTCGTTTTGGGTATCAACCGGGTCACCCAGGGAGGCCCTGCCGGCGCCATGGCCATTAACTCGGCGGCGTCGGATAGCTCGTTTGGAATCTTTCCGATCTCGACGCTCCGCAGGTGGCCATTGGCGGCGCCAATGCCATCAAATTCAATGGCGGCCTATCCGCGAACAATCCTCAATTAAACACTTGGAATTCGTATCAACTTTATGACGACGCCTTTTGGACCAAGGGGAAACACTCCTTTAAGTTCGGCGGAAATGTGGAAAACATCCGGCTCAATGTGATCCGCTCTCCGCGCCCCGGCGGTATTTTCGCCTACAATCTTGGGGCGCTTTTCTGAACAATTGCGGTGCACAAACGTCGGGGACGGGTGTACCGTTGGCCTGTCAACCTCTAACAACACCTGGAGGCGGGGGCTCGGGGGACCGGGCACTGCAAGCATCACTACCGATATTCCTGGAACGCTCGCCCCAGAGGAGATGCGGCAGACGATCTTCGGGCTGTACTTTCAGGATGACTACCACCTCCGTCCCGAACCTCACAATCAATATGGGGCTGCGTTACGAGCCGGCAACGGTGGTCTCCGATCCACTGGGAAGAAACGCCACGCTGGACATCAATTTCTTCCCACCACACGGTCAACTTCCCCTTTGCGGGAAGGCGTTCACCAGTGGCAGCACTCCCACTTGCAATGCACGGAACGGACCGCTCTATCAGAACAACACCTTGCATGATTTCGAATCCGCGCGTCGGCTTTGCCTGGGATCCGCAAAATAATGGGAAAATGTCGGTCCGCGGCGGCATCGGGCTTGTACGATCAACTGCCTCTGCCGGCATTCATGGGAAGCACTGCCAACGGCAATACTGCCCCGTTCCTGGTTTCGGGGAGCAATACCAATCTGGCCACGGGTTCCTTTGGAAAGTTTGGTTCATTCGGGGCCTGCCCGGCGCCACCCGTGGGAAATCCCTGGCCGGTCGGGACATCTACTGCCTGCCAAGTCAGCGCAGCAGGCCAAAGCCGCGCGGCGTTTATCGAGCGAGCCCCAAAACGCGCGTACGTCATGCAATACAACTTGAGCGTGCAGCGTGAAATTGCGCGCGACACTACATTGCTTGGTTGGTTACGTGGGCTCGCACGGAGTTCACGGCACCACGCAGGTGGACGACGTCAATGAAGTGTTGCCGACTGTTAATTCCTCGGGCAGTATTACTGGCCTTGCGATGCGACCGGCATTCCGGCTTCGCCGGCGGAAATATCAACGATTGCTCGCGGGGCGCGCCAGCCGGCACCAACGATCAATCAGAGTTGGGGCCGCCTGCCAGCCACTTTCTTCAGGAATTCGTCGGTCTATCACGGCTTGCAGGTGCAATTGAACAAGAAGGATGAGCCACGGATTCCAGGCTTCGGCGGGATTCACCTGGCAAAAGTCCATCGACACTGCTTCCGGTGCGGTGATTTCCGATTCCGTGGTCACCGCTATCTCGACGCAAAACTGGTTCGACCCCAAGCTGACTCGTGCGGTTTCCGACTTTAACGACGCCAAGGTCTCTGACGTTCAACTATCTCTGGGACGTTCCCACACCTAAGTCCTGGACGGGTTTACCGGGGCGGCTGCTTGGCGGCTGGGAGTTGGGAGGCATTTTCTCGGCTTCCTCGGGGCAGCCGTTCTCGGCCGTCTGCTTGCCGAGGGAGACGTGCTCGGTCAGAACAACACCGACCCATTCGCCTACCCGAACCGGCTTGCTTCGTGCGGGAATAACCTGACCAATCCGGGGAACGTCAACAACTACATCAAGCTGCAGTGCTTCCAGATTGCTCCTGTCACCAATATTAACGGCACGAATTACATCCAGCTCGGCAATGCGGGGCGCAACATTTTGACCGGCCCTGGATTGGTCGATTTCGATTTCTCGGTGGTCAAGAACACGAAGATTACGCGGATCTCGGAGTCCTTCAACGTCCAGTTCCGCGTGGATGTCTTCAACCTCTTCAACCGCGCTAACTTCAACCCGCCGGTGAACACCATGTTCATTATTGACCCGACGAACCCTGACTCCGGGGACGGTTGCTGCAGTCGGGTCCGACGGGCCCATGCACGGCTGACAATCTGGGCAACAGCGGATGCGATCGCAGCCGCCGGCGCCTTGGACGCTGGCGATTGCACGGCGACCGACTTCGCGGCAGATGCAGCTATCTTTGAAAGTCATCTGGTAACCACACTCAACAGCCGCTCTGGCGCCGGGGTTTCCGCCCCGGCGCCAGGGTGGTTCAACTTCCGCAGGTCGATTCTCTCAGGACGATTCCCATGAAAATGAACAAGCTTGCAGGCTTTGCAATTCTGGCGATCCTCGCGGCGTGCGCGTCCGCCAAAGCCCAAAATTATGGCGAAGTCGATCGCGTCGATCCAGCCGCCGATGCCATCGTGCCCGCCAATGCCGTGGTCGAAAAACTCGGCGACGGATTTCAGTTTCTCGAAGGCCCGGTCTGGGTCCACTCCAAAGGACAAGGGCTATCTGCTGTTCAGCGACATTCCCGCGAACGTGATTCGCAAGTGGGATCCCAAGAACAGGCTTTTCCGTTTATCTGGAAAAGAGCGGCTATACCGGTCCGGACGATCCCGACGCGGGCGGACAAACCAATAACGGATTCGGAATGGTCATTCATCGTCGGCTCCAACGGCATCACGCTGGACCGGCAAGGCCGGCTGGTTTTCTGCACGCACGGAGATCGCGAACTGGTGCGCATCGAGAAGAACGGCAAGCGCACCGTGCTCGCGAGCCGCTATGAAGGCAAGCGGCTGAACAGTCCCAACGACGTGGTGGTGAAGTCGGACGGATCGATTTACTTTACCGATCCTCCGTCGGGCCTGCGGCTGGGGGACAAGGATCCGAAGAAGGAATTGTCCTTCAACGGAGTCTATCGCCTGAAGAACGGGAAGCTCACGCTGCTGGCCAACGATTTCGCGCGCCCGAACGGCATCGCATTTTCTCCCGACGAAAAATATCTTTACGTGGACGACACCATCAAGAAAATCATCAAGCGCTTTGACGTGCAGCCCGACGGCACGATCGCCAACGGCCAGATCATCACGGACATGAATTCCGACACGCGCCCCGGCGCGCCCGACGGCATGAAGGTCGACCAGAAGGGCAACATCTACTGCACCGGCCCCGGCGGATTCTGGATCATGTCGCCCGAAGGCAAGCATCTCGCGACGGTCAACACCAAGCAGTTGCCGGCAAATCTGGGCTGGGGCGACGACGACGCGAAGACGCTCTATCTGACCGCGCGCACCGGCCTGTATCGCATCCGCCTCAACATTGCGGGCGTTCGGCCATAATTTTTTCTTTTCGTTTGGAACCGCGAATATTCAAAAGGGAGTAACCTCGCTCATGGCAAAGAAACTTGGAATTTTAGTGTTGGCGTTCGCCGCGTTTTTCACCGCTGGCAGGACTTTCGGCGCAGGATGCGGGAAAAATTATCAGGCTCGATCCCGGCCTGGACGCGCTGATCGCGCCCGACGCGAACATTGAAAAACTGAAGGACGGCTTTGGATTCCTCGAGGGCCCGGTCTGGATTCACGCCACCAAGCCCGGCTACCTGCTGTTCAGCGACATCCCCGCAAACGTGATCGATAAGTGGACTCCGGACGGCAAAGTGACCACGTTCCTGGACCACAGCGGTTTTGCGGGCGAACGATCCGGGAGACGCCGGCTACCAGATGAACAACGGATTCAAGACCGTTACCCTGGACGGCTCGAACGGCGTCACGTTCGATAAGCAGGGGCGCGTCACCTGGGTGCAGCACGGCGATCACGGCGTCATCCGGCTGGAAAAAGACGGCAAGCGCACCGTGCTGGCGAACAAGTATGAAGGCAAGCGCCTGAACAGCCCAAACGACCTGGTCTACAAGTCCGACGGTTCGCTCTATTTCACCGATCCTCCGTTCGGCCTGCGCAAACTGGGCGACGATCCCAAGAAAGAATTGCCCTATGCCGGCGTGTACCTCCTGTCCAAAGGCAAACTGCAACTGATCATCAAGGATCTGCAGGCGCCAAACGGCATCGCCTTCTCGCCGGACGAAAAATATCTGTACGTGAACGACTCCTTCGGCAAGAAGTACATGCGCTATGAAGTGCAGCCGGACGACACCGTGGCCAACGGAAAAGTCTTCATGGACATGACCGCGAGCAAGGAAGACGGCGTCCCCGACGGAATGAAGGTCGACCAGAAGGGGAACATCTACGGCGCGGGCCCGGGCGGAGTATGGGTGATGTCGCCGGACGGAAAGCATCTGGGGACCATCAAGCCGGCGGAAAATCCGGCCAATCTGGCCTGGGGAGACGCCGACGGAAAGACTTTGTACTTCACCGCGGTTACCGGGCTTTACCGGCTGCGCGTGAATGTTGCCGGAATTCCGGCCGATGAATGTCATTTGGGCATGTCTTGCAAGAATCTCTCTCGGAATCTAAAGCGCGGAGAGATTCCTCACTCCGTTCGGAATGACAATATTTTGATTTTTGCCCAACGTGGCAGTACCCGGAATGTGGGAGGTTTTACGATGAGACGTTTTCCAATGATGGTTATTCGTGGCGGTTCTGGCGTTCGCGCCGCTGGCTTTTGCGCAGACCAAGGTCCGCTCTTCCGCGGCGTCGAAGCGCAATTGAAGAAATTCGACCACGACTGGCTGGACGCCGAGAAGCGGCTCGACGTGGCTTACTGCGAAAAGTATTTCGCGGACGGCTATGTCCTGGTCTTCCCGAATGGCCAGGCCTACACGAAAAAAGAGTGGCTCGACATTCTCCGCGGCCCGGATCATCCGACGATCACGTTCCTCGATCCCCAGGACATCAAAGTGCACCTGTTCGGCAACGTCGCGATCCTGACCGACCACACCACGCTCAAGGGCCACGACAGCAAAGGCAACAGCATGGACGGCGAGTTTAACGTCTTCCGCGTGGTAACCAGGCAGAATGGCGTGTGGCTGGCAAGCGGCGTGGTCATGAACGCGATCGCCGCAAAGAAGTAAGCGGCGCGAAGATCGACCGGCCGGCTGAAAACGGTATTTTGGAAATCCGGAATAGACGAATTTGCAACGGAGAGGATCGCCATGAAATTCGTATATGGATTGGCCGCAAGTTTTCTGGTTATCGTCGCGACGGCCGCGCTGGCCCTGGGCCAGACGCCCAAGAAGATGAGTCAGGAAGACGTAGCCGGCACGGTTTCCGTGATGGACCATATCTGGCTGAATGCCGCTCACAATCGCGACACCGGAACCATGGCCTGGCTGTTCGCCGACAACTTCGTCGAGATTCATCCCGGCGGAGAAATCGTCAATAAGGCGCAGCAGATCGATCAGATCAAGGATACCCAGCCGGGAAAATCTGGAACTCCATCCGGACGACATCAAAGTGCTTTACACCTCGCGCGGATGCTGCCATCGTGCTGGACACCACCACGATTCGAGGCCTCAGCGGGGGCGTGAACTACAACGGAAAATATAAAGTGATTCGCGTTTTCGTGAAGCAACAAGGCCGCTGGCGCGCCGCGGGAGCGGGTATCGCCCCCATCATGCCCTGATCCACCCAATTCCGCGCCGTTATGCATTGCGCGGCCCAGCGGACAACTTCGGCGGCGGTCGGAAGGCCGGTATTACCCAAGCGTTCTTCATCGCGTGTCCAAATGCGCGAATAACATCCATGAGCCGACACGATTTCAGCGCGTGCCCACCTCGGAAATCGCAAACTACCTGAAAAATTGAGGATAATCTGGCGGAGAGAGGGGGGATTTGCCACAGGACTCTCCGAAACCATCTAAAAGCGAGGCTTTTAGCTGCTAACCCCAGTAAAACAGTATTACGTCGCTTAATTTTCGCAGGCTTGGGAATGCTTTGCACCGCGTAAAAAAGCGTTTCACGTAACCCGCGTAACGGTACCATAACGCGATTTCGGGAGAAGTAAACACGCTTTTTGGGGTGCCGTGCGTGTAAACTTCTCCACTTCCTCTGCTGACAAGTTCTGGGGCGAATTACGATACCCGACAGTTCATCTGCCTGTATCATGCTGCCCGAAAATATTGAATTGTACACAGCGAGCTGAAGCCGTTGTTAACGCGAAGCATTTTCAAGAGGCTCACAGTGGAAAGTTCTAATGAAGACGAGAACATTATGACCTTTGGTCGCACAAACAGTTTTGGAAATGCGACAGAATTAGGGAAGGTGGCGCGGAGGGTTGGACAGAGGTTCGATAGTGCAACCTGGTTGCACAAAGCCTGTGAACTACCCAAAGAGGAATTCAAACGGGAAGTTTCAAAGCACCTGACCGGGAAGGAGACTGAGCCGTGGGAGATCCTCTATTTCAAGGCGTACAAGAGCCAGTTGCCTGTCATCGAGCAAGCACTAGAAACTGCGGGTCTCATGCTTGGGAACGACAAGTCGCGAGGCTACTGCTTGGAGATGATCTGCGCGGATTTTGTGGCGGGGGTGAGTTTGGAGGGGGGCAACCAGGAGGCCCTGTTGCCTTCTTTAACGCGGTTGGTGCTCGGTCTTCCCAAGCCACAGATAAGGCAGCTCCTTGAAGAAGTGCAGGTGACGCTTTGACGGGAATCCGAGCCAAACGGCCACGGTTGAGGCTTGACCCTGCGGGCTATCGCCAGCTTTGTCGGAAGGTCTTGGAGCGAGATAGTTGGCTCTGCCAATCCTGCGGTCGCAGGGAGGATCTTCAAGTCCATCACATTCGGCCGCGGGGCCGACTGGGCGATGACACAGAGGGAAACTTAATCACTCTTTGCGCAAGCTGTCACCTGTCGTGTCATAGACCCTCTACCAATAGTTCCGGCAACCATGAAATCTAAAGATATTCAGTACGACAAATAGCGATCCTGACGTTTCATCGTTTTTGCAGCAGTGGACTTCTGCGAACAGTTCTCGGCAGGAGATCATGAAACGGTGTGAGAACCAACCGATGTCCTTTCCCCAGAAAAATCCAAAATAATTATCTTTGTTAGACCACGGCACATGTTGATCAAAATCTTCCCATTCGCGCAAGCGCGATCAGTGCCAGTGTAACCGTGATTGCGCCTCCGATTCGTGTGGCAACCTGCGCGAAGGGCATCAGCTCCATGCGTTCAGCAGCGGTAAGGATCATGACGTCACCAGTGCCACCCAGCCCGCTATGCGTGCAGTTCACGATAGCGGTGTCGATGGGGTACATTCCCAGCCAGCGCCCCACGAAATAGCCCGTCGCGGTCAGTGATCCAACTGTGGCGACGACGGTAATCAATATTGCAGGATGAAAAGCGGATACCAATTCGTGCCACGGGGTCAACGCAACGGCCGTGGCGAAGAGCAAGGGATAGGTTACGGCAGTCACAAAGAATCGGAATACGACCCTGGCCCCCTCTTCAATTTCCGCGGGAACGATATTGAGCAGCTTAAGAAGCACCGCAATAATCAACATCCCGACGGGTGCGGGAAGGGCTACGAGCGAATGGATCAGTACCCCAACCAGGTAAATCGTAATGGCTGTTATGCCGGCCGCGGCGACTTTGCCCATATCCATGGTCATGACATTTGAATGCGCGGCCGCTTTTGAATTTGGCGATTCGGTAACTTCTTTGGTCGCCCCGCTTTGCAAACGGCCGTAACCGGTCAGATGCGGGCGATGCTTGCCAATATTGTTCAAGACACCGGAGATCAAGACGGCGGTCAGATTGCCAAAGAAGACGAGGGGCAACAGTTGCGCGAGGACTTGTCCTTGATTCTGGCCGAGGATTTCCGAATAGCCTAACGAGAGTGGGATTGCTCCTTCGCCGACCCCTCCGGCCATGACCGGAATGACGACAAAGAACAAACTCCTTGACGCGCCGAGCCCTCCGAGCCAGCCCACCATCATCCCCACGATCATAGCGACGGCCGATCCGGCCGCGAGCGGCGCAAAAATTTTAAGGAAGCCCTGTACCATGCTTTTTCGGTCCATGGTCAGAATGCTTCCAACGACAATCGCCGCGATATACAGATAGATGAAATTGCTGGAATTTGTGAACGTGGTGACCGTTTGGATAAAGTGTGCCGGAAGGAGATGCGCGTCAACCAAAAAGGAAGGAAGAAAAATCGTGACCAGCGCCGCCCCGCCGACACTTCGCAAAAATGGGATATGCATACCGATCTCCGCGCAGGTAAAGCCCCCGAGTGCCAACGCGGCAATCATCATGTTGATCTCGCCATTGATTTGTCCGGTCAGGGAAAAGCTCAAGATAAGGGCGAACAAAATGACATAAACCGGCAAAGGAATGATCCCGATGCGGTAATCTGCGAGGAACCGGACGCTCGCCAACCAGGGCGTGCCGTTGCGAACTGCCGCTTGATCGGACTCACTTTGTGCGGTGTCACTCATCCTTGTGTCTCGGATCTGACCCACCTACCGCTAGATAGGTCGCGATGGATCTTGCCGAACTTACCGCTTGGCGAGCAAGGCTCTGGCACGGTTGACCACCGGAGCGTCGATCATCTTTCCCTCAAAGACGCAGGCACCTGCGCCAGCTGCCAGAGACTCGTTGTAGGCAGCGATCATACGCGTCGCGCGGGTGATCTCCTCAGCGGAAGGCGAAAACGCATCGTTCAAAATGGGAACTATCTGGGGATGCACGCAACTAGCGCCGTCAAATCCAAAACTGCGCGCTTCGCGTGCGGCACGCGCAATTCCCTCAAGATCCCGATAATCGGCGACGGACCGCAACAATCCGAACGAGAGCACCCCCGCTGCCTTTGCTGCCAGGTGAACCATCAGAATCGGGAATCGCAGAACCTCAGGAGTAGGCTCCGCACCCATGGAGGTGGCCAAATCCTCCGCGCCGGCGATCAGTCCGAAAACTCTTGAAGTGGCGCCCGCAATCTTGCGGGCATCGAGCACCGCACCAGGATCTTCAATCATCGGAACTAGTACAGTCTTCTCCCGCCGACCCATCGCATTTTCGACTTCATCGAGGTGTTTGGCTAAGTGCTCCAGCATGCTAGGTTGGCTCGTCTTTGGCACGAACAGGCCAAATGCCCCAGCCCGGCAGGCCGCCTGCGCGTCGGAAAGGGCCAAGTCGTCAGAAGAATTGATTCGTACGAAAACCGTGGCGCCACCGCGGGAGACAGCCGGAATCGCTTGGACAAGCCCCGAACGGGCCTTCTCCTTCTCACCTGGAACAACCGAGTCTTCGAGATCCAGGATGATGACATCTGCGCCTCGCTCGTGGGCCTTGGCAATGAAGCGCTCGGAACTCGCCGGAACGTAGAGCATGGATCGAATCATGTGGCGTCATTCCTCTCCACGGAGTCTTCGGTGTAGTTCGTTGCTGTCGCGTTCCTGCGCGTCATTCTTCGATTCCTTGGGATTGAGAATCGCCCTCGGCAGCGACGCCAGATTTCAGACACTCCTCGTAGTCGGCATCGCTCAAGCCAAGGCCGCGAAGAAGCTCCCGGTTATGTTCGCCGAGACGCGGCGCCGGTGTGCGAACGGACGCCGGAGTTCGGAAAAAACGCGGCACCGGATGATGCATCGGCAGATTGTCCATCTCCGAATCGGGATAATCGGCCAAGAGCTCGCGCTCGATCACGTGCGGATCTTCGACAACCTGTGATATGTCATAGACAGGCCCTATGGTGACCTCCGCCTGTTCGAAAAACGCGATATTTTCGTCTTGATTCCGCTGAACGAGGAAGGCGCCCAAAAGTACATCAAGCTCCTCGGCATGGGTAACGCGATCTGCGTTCGTGTGGAAACGCGGATCCTTCAGGATGTCGGGCCGGCCGATGACATCGAATAGACGTTCCGCCATCTTCTCTGTAGAAGCCGAGAGTG
Organism: Terriglobia bacterium; assembly: GCA_963779275.1. Taxonomy (GTDB): domain Bacteria; phylum Acidobacteriota; class Terriglobia; order Acidiferrales; family UBA7541; genus Palsa-360. The sequence goes on along the minus strand of CAVZXL010000001.1, from coordinate 70,098 downwards.
CCACGTATTTGCCATCCTTGCATTTGTAAACATTGCGTGGCGCAGAATTGGTCGAGCGGCTTCCCGTCCGCGGCTTGGGCTTCCCTGTCAGCCGATAATTTGCTGCTTGAGGGCCGAGAATTGCGAATAGCGGATCAAGTAAGGGGAGATCGATGACTTGCCCTTGCCCGCCGTTCTGTTCGACCTCGCGCAGTCCGATCATCACTGCTGCGGCCCCATACAATCCTGCCACGCCATCGGCCAGGTACATGGGCGGCAACACAGGCTCGCGATCGGCAAAACCATTCATCGAGGCAAATCCTGATATCGCTTCGATCAACGTACCGAATCCGGGGCGCCTTCGATACGGTCCTGTTTGGCCCCAGCCGGAGATGCGAATAATTACGAGTTTCGGATTGCGCTCGAGGAGCAATTTGGGATCCAGCCCCATTTTTTCAAGGGTTCCTGGCCGAAAGCTCTCAACCAACACCTGCACAGAGGGGACGAAGCGCAGCAGAAGCTCCCGCGCTTGGGGGTTGCGGAGGTCCAGGCATAGGCTCTTTTTGTTACGCGCATATAGTTTCCAATGGGTGGACACCCCTTTTGCCTTCCATCCGCGCAAGGTGTCCCCTCCCGGCGGCTCAACTTTGATCACCTCAGCACCAAAATCACCGAGGATCTGCGTGAGCACATTGCCAGCAAATAGACGGGACAAATCGAGCACGCGAAGGCCCGCCAGCGTACCCTGTGCATCGGGATTGTAATTTCGTTTCTTCAATGTTGCATGCGCCGGTATTGCGGATGAAGCAAGCGCGCAGTCATCTCAACTGCGCTGAAGCAAGGAACGCAACTCTCGAATATCCTTCACGGTTTCGAAAGACATCATCTTATCAATAAGACTGTTGCAGTTTACGAGGCCGAGAACGGGCGCCATTAAATCGCGCGCCTTATCGATCACCTCTTCGCGTGACATCGGGTTTTCGGCAGTGCCGCGCACGGCATCAACACGCTCGATCAAATTCGTTCCGTTCACGAGCGTGACTTCGACGATGGCCACGCGTGCAGGCATTAGCTTCTCCAGCTCCGCATCGCCTATAAGCTGCACCTTCGCACGTTCGCGGAGGACAATAGGGTCCTTCATTCGCGCTGAATCATGCGCCGAACGGAACGAAACGGTCTTGTCAATCAACATCACCGCGACCAGATGTTGGAGGCAGATATCCACGATTTCGCGGTTATTCACGATCGAAGCTTGGCCTGTGGCAAGGCGCACCGTCACTTTCGCCACCTGATCTGCATCGAAGGGGTGCTTTTTCCGCATATTCACTAGCGCATCCAGCGGTGCCTGGATGGGCGAACCTACTGTCCACTTCTTGATATTCGTGCGCGTAACTTCGAATCGCTCTCCGAGCTTATCCACAAGACCTGCGGCATTTGCTTGCGGGGCGTAGGCTTGCAAGTAATTGTCGGGCCCGGAGAAAATATCGTCGACTCCTGTCCAGTCCGAATGGACCAACATCGCGGCAGTGACCCCATTGCGCGCCGGCATGCCCGCGAAGTCAAAGCCCTTTTCGATGTGGTCGGTGTCGCGCTGCCAGGCAGCGGTGCCCGAAGCTTCTTGTGCCGCGTAGCTTAATAGCCAGCGCATTTGTTGCGCGTTCAACTGTGCCGCACAACCCGCCGCTGCAGCGGACCCGAAGGTTCCTGCGATACTATGGCTGCTTCTATGGTCCTTTGCCTCCACGTCACCCCCGCCCATGGTCATCGTGACACGGGGTCCGATATCGTAGCCGAGCGCTATGGCGCGCAAGAATTGCGAACCATCAATTCCGAACTTTTCTCCAGCCGCAAGTGTGGCGGGTACGATCGAGCATCCAGGGTGGCAGTGTGATGGAGCGTGCGAATCATCCGTCTCGTCAGAATGAGCAAGAAGTCCATTCACGAGCGCTGCTTCCATCGGACCGCAGACAATGTTTGATGCGGCAATGGTAGCAACTTTCTCGCCTCCATATTCGCGGGCAAATTGCAGTGCAGCGCGGCCCGGGGGTAGTTCGGACCCCGAAATCATCGCTCCGAAGGTGTCAAGCGCGTGGCGTTTGGCCTTCTCGACGACTTCTTCCGGCAACACGCGGTTGGCCGCTTCACTCATGTAAGTACTGAGCCGCTCCATGACTGGACTGACGGTTCCGGAGGCCCGGAGCAGTTGAGGCACAAGTGCAGTGCCTGCCAATGCCAATCCAGAGCGGTGCAGCAATTCGCGCCGGCTTAAAGTAAGCCCGTTTGCTCTCCATCCCGTTCGCGCAATTCGCTGTTTTCTCATGGTTGTCAACCTTGCGGACTCCTCTTAATCTTCCAAATCCGCCTTGAATATCAAATCAGGCTTGGGGCGCGCGGACAATTCATGGTATATCGCCATGCCCTCATGGACCTCCAGAGCGGCACCATTGTACGCCCCCGTCACCCGTTCGCGATATTGCGAAACGATTTTGGAAAAGTCACACGCGCCCATCCGGAACTACCATCACTGGATCTTCGAACAATTGGGAGTCTCGACCCGGGTCGAGCTGATTCTTTATGCGTTCAGCCAACGGGATAGTAATAGTTAGTCTTGACCCGACGCATGTAACTCCCATGTCCGTTCTTGTCAGCGGGCGCAATTCCGCCTCAGCGAGTCCTGAGAGCGCTAAAGCGCCCACTGCAGTTTGCGTGGCGGCACATCACGCGTTTCAATCTCCTTCGCGAAATGGCGGGGAACAGCTTGGTGCGCCCAATCGCGAAGCAAGAAAGTTGCGCCCTGGCGGGGAAGCGGAATCGTTGATTTCTTGTCCCCGAGATCAGGAAATCCTAACGTCCAGCTGCCAAGATGCCCACCGACATTGAAAGGTCTCAAGAACGTCACGCACAAGGCGAATCGCAAGAAGCATTCTGTCGGATCTGAGGAAGAATATGATCTCAAGGACAGTCGTGCTCTTGGTCGCGGGGTGTTTGAGCCTTATCGCTGTTTCTCCCTTCGCATTGGCACAAGTCGCGCCACCACAATACAAAGTTGATCCCTATTGGCCAAAGGAATTGCCCAACAATTGGATTGTGGGACAGATCGGTGGAATGAGCGTAGACAGCCAGAATCACATTTGGGTTCTGCAGCGCCCCGGAAGTAACACTCCGGACGAGATAAGCGCGGACCCTAGTTCACCGCGCCATGCCATGTGTTGCCTTCCCGCGCCGCCGGTGCTCGAATTTGACACAGAAGGGAAGCTTCTAAAATCCTGAGGCGGCCGCGGTGCGGGCTACGATTGGCCGGGCGTGGAACATGGAATTTATGTCGATAAAGCCGGAAATGTCTAGATTGGCGGCAATGGCCCGAATGATCGCCAGGTACTGAAGTTCACCAATGACGGAAAATTTCTCAAGCAGCTTGGCCATCCATCCACAGAATCGGTGAACAGCGCAGATACAACGATCCTGGGCCGGCCTGCTGGCCTCGAGATCGATGAAGCCGCCCACGAGCTGTATATCTCGGATGGATACATGAATAAGCGCGTGATCGTTTATGACACGGATACGTTGGCTTTCAAGCGTATGTGGGGTGCATACGGGAATGTCCCGAACGATGCCGATCCCGGACCGTACAAAGGAAAAGGGAATGCTCCCATCGATCAGCAGTTCAGGTCCCCGGTCCATTGTGCGCACATCTCGGTCGAGGGGCTGGTTTATGTTTGCGATCGCAGCAATGATCGAGTTCAGATATTTACCAAGCAGGGCAAATTCTTGAAGGAATTCTTCGTGCATCCGGAAACTCTGGAGCCCGGAACCGTCTGTGACATTGTCTTTTCGCATGATCCGGGACAGGAATATATCCTGGTCGCCGACGACACTGATAACGTCATCTGAACGCTCCGACGGAGCGACGGAACAGTTGTGGGCATGTTTGGACACAACGGTCGCAACGTAGGACAGTTTCACGCGATACATCAACTGGTTTCGGATCCTACGGAAATCTGTATGAAGGGGAAGTAGAAACCGGGAAGCGTGTTCAGAAGTTTGTGCTTGTTAGCGGAAAATAGGGTTGCGAAGTCCGCCTCTGCGGGTGCTGCGAGCGCTTAGGGGCGCACCACATCTTGCGCGGCGCCACATCCCGCAGCAAGTGATCGCATGCCAGCTCGGAAACGATATCGTTGATTTCTTGTCCTCGAAATCTGAATGCGCGGCGGTGTTGCAACTAGATTGTGCGAAGCCTCAAAATCAAATTCCTCCTTATTGGCCATTTCAAATTATTGTGAAGGGATGTAAGAATCATGGAGCGAAGACACTCCAGAATCATTCCAGTTGACACTTCGGAACGTTGGGCGGTAAGGTCCGGTGCAGACCAGTCATTCTTTCGGTAATTCCCGAGGCAAAATACGGCAGGCAGTTGGTTCCCCACGCGCCATCTACTATTGGAGGCGAATCATGAATCTAAACGGGAGCTTTCGGACCGGACTCGTTCTATTGCTGGTGTATTCGCTTGCCGCGTTTCTCAGCAAAGTGGAGGCCGGACAGTCGAGACACGCTGAAGCCACTCTTCAGATCAGCTCAAGTGATATCGGCGGTGTTGTTGCCAGCTCGAAAGGGCCCGAACCGGGGGTTTGGGTGATAGCGGAGACAACGGATTTGCCAACCAAGTTTGTCAAGATCGTGGTGACCGACGATCAGGGACGCTACCTGCTCCCCGAATTGCCAAAAGCCACATATCAGGTGTGGGTGCGGGGATATGGGCTCGTGGATTCGCAGGCCGTGCAAGCCACGCCCGGAAAGCCGCTCAACCTCACCGCGGTGATTGCGCCGACACCGAAAGCAGCTGCGGACTACTATCCGGCCGTGTTTTGGCTTTCTCTCATCAAGGTCCCCGCCAAGAGTGAGTTCCCTATGAAACCTACCCCCATGCCTCCGTACAAAGGAGAATCGGCTGGGCTAGGCCCGACGGCCCCCATTGGGATTACACCGATTGCTCAGCGGGTAGGCGGCGACGGAGCCAACCAACAAGCTGTGCCGAATGAGGAAGCGCTTGCTTTGCGTCCCATCACCACGCAGGAGCAATGGATCGACGTCATGAAACAGGGTTGCCAGCAATGCCACCAGCTTGGCGACTACTTCACGCGCGATCTCACGCACCTGTCGCGATTCGGTTTCAAATCGCCCGAGGAGGCGTGGGCTACTCGCATCCACTTTGGTCAGGCTGGTGCCGACCGAATGAGCGGCACGCTCCCCCGTTTTGTCGACCAGCAACGCGCTATCAAAATGTTTACGGATTGGAGCGACCGGATCGCGGCCGGCGAATTGCCGCCGACACCTCCACGCCCGGAAGGGATCGAGCGCAATCTGGTCATTACGATGTGGGACTGGGGAAAACCTTCGGGGCACCCGCATGACGAAATCAGCACCGACAAGCGCCATCCTAGGGTGAACGCCAACGGGCTGGTTTACGGCGCCGATTTCAACGATGACGACCTTCTCTGGGTCGATCCACTAAAAAATACTGCCGGCGCAATCCGGGTTCCGACCATTGCGGACCGGTCGACAATGAAACCGACGTGGCCGAAGAATATTTCCGCACCGTCACCATTTTACGGAAACGAGATTCTATGGAATGGTGTGGGTGGCCCGCATAACCCGATGATGGATGAGAAGGGAAGAGTGTGGGTTACGTCGAACATCCGCCCTGCCGAGAATCCGGATTTCTGCAAGGCGGGATCGGGGTCGCCGTTTGCGCAATATTTCCCATTGAACGCAGCGGGCAAGCATGCCGCTGTCTACGACCCCGAGACAAAGCGGTTCATTCCCATCGACACTTGCTTCAACACGCACCATCTTCAATTTGGTTACGACAAGGACGATACCTTGTTCTTTAGCGGGCCGGGCGGGCAGGCCTTCGGCTGGCTCAATACTCGGGTCTTTGATGAAACCGGAGACGCGAAGAAGGCACAGGGATGGTGTCCCGCTTATCTCGATACCAACGGCGACGGCAAGATTGACCCGGCTGTTGACAAGCGAATCCCCGTAAACGGCTACGGCGCCATAGTGAATCCCAAGGACGGCTCGATCTGGTTTGCCACCACCAATCCCACTCCAGGTCATCTGCTTCGAATGACTCTCGGCTCGAACCCGCCTGCTACCTGCATGGCGGAGGTGTACGAACCCCCGTTTTATAATCCGAAGGCACCTGGTATCTCCGGGTATGCACCGCGCGGTGTTGATATCGACCGCGATGGCGTGATCTGGACCGCACTTTCGGGCAGCGGTCAGCTGGCGAGTTTTGACCGGAGCAAGTGCAAGGTGCTGAACGGCCCTACTGCGACTGGGCAGCAATGTCCGGAAGGTTGGACACTTTATACGGCGCCGGGACCCAAGATGAAGGGTGTGACCGATGATAGCAGTGCCGATTTCGAGTATTACAACTGGGTGGACCAGTTCAACACCCTTGGCCTGGGGGAAAACATCCCGATTGTAACCGGTACGAGTTCCGATTCATTGCAAGCGTTCAACCCCAAAACGAAAAAATGGACAATCTTGCGCGTGCCGTATCCGATGGGGTTCTTCTCGAGAGGAATGGATGGCCGGATCGACAATCCCAATACCGGTTGGAAAGGTCGCGGAATCTGGGCGACTTACGGCGGAGATATGACATGGCATATCGAAGGCGGCGCCGGCACGAAGAACAAAGTCGTCAAGTTCCAGCTTCGCCCGAATCCGTTAGCTGACTAATTCTGCGGCTGGCTGTGCTTCTTGACGCGATTGCCCACAGGAAGTTGGCAATCCGGAAATTAATTCCGGTGGTTGGTCTGCAAATTGATTTCAGAGTGGAGCATTATTCAGGCCATGGCGATTTCTTGGCTGGGTCGAGTTGACTGCATGATTTGAATCCTTAGCCATTCAGCAGGGAAAGCGGGGCAACGTCCCGGTGCACCAATAGGAGGAAACTTGAAAATCCTGGTGATCGGTCTCATCGTTTTGGGTGTGGCGATTGCCGTACCTTTCGCACAAAGCCAGAGCAATTCTCGACCGACGATCGCGAACGAACAGGACTTCCGCCGCGCGATGAAGGAGCTTTCCAACTGGGGACGATGGGGTACGGACGACGAACTGGGCGCCGCCAATCTCATAACACCCGCGAAGCGCAAAGAGGCCCTCGCTTTGGCCAAGGAAGGCGTGCCCATTTCACTTGCTCACGACGTTGCTCAGGAAGTGGCCGCCGATGCGCCCTTCATTCTGGAGAGAACTCTGAACGACGTCACGGATTCGGGCACTACGGATCGCTACCAATACACGGGCACGTATCATGGCGTGGTCCACAGCCATATGGATGCCGTCGATTGTCACGTCATGTATGAAGGTAAGGGATATAACGGCCGGGCGATGGAAGATATCAAAGCCGCGGGTGGCTGCCCGAAAGGGAACATCACAGCTCTGAAGGACGGCATTGTGACTCGTGCCATCCTGTTTGACGCGACGCGCTTGCCGGGGAAAGCCACGGCGCAGGGATGGCTTGAGCCTGGAACGGCTGTCCATCGGGAAGACCTCGAAGCCCTGGAAAAGTTGGAGCATGTAAAGGTCGCTCCCGGTGACGTCATCCTTCTATATACGGGGCGTTGGAAGCGGCGCACCGAAAAGGGACCCTGGAGCAGGGAAACAGGTTTCGCCGGTTATCATGCGGACGTCGCCTACTTCTTGAAAGAGCGTGGCGTATCTTTCATCGGAAGTGACGGCCCGACTGACGTGATGCCATCGGGCTTTCCCGCGCCCATCAGAATACCGCTTCATCAACTGGCGCTGGCCTCGATGGGCGTCGATATTTTCGACAATCTTGATTTCGAAAGAGCCGTCGAGCATGCGAGGCAGGTGAATCGTTACGAGTTTCTGTTCTCGGCTGCCCCGCTGCGGATCGCGCTGGGAACGGGTTCGCCGCTGAATCCACTGGCGATCTTCTGAACCGGCAATAATCTGAACTTGTAGGAGGCCATTTATGAGTTCTGGCCATAAAGAAAACTTAGGGCCGCGCCGTCATCTAGGCGCAGACGCAACTGGGCCCATGGGTGGAAGGGTCGCGATCCCTCTACTCCGTCCTCGCCAGTTGGACTTAAAATGGGGGGCCTTCAATCATCCCGTTAGAAGCTTGCGTCAGGATGGCTGATTCAACCCGCCGTGTCCAGAATTATCATCCATAAGGAATAAATCAAAAGGAATAGTTGGTTGACTAAGAACCGTGCGGACACGCACGCCGGCGTGTGGAGGGCCTGAAAATTGCCGCCGTTGTCGGACAGGCTCTGCACTCATAAACCTGGATGGAGCATTGCATGCTGATCGGTTTGGGAGTACGTTATCGGTCGGCCGCGAAGTCAAAATGGAAATTCCTGTTGGAAGGTTCTCGACTAATTTTGCCGGGGTAATCCTTATGCATTCAACCACGCGTCGCATGTTCTTTTTTCTTTGCATCAATCTGCTTTTGCCTCTTGGTCTCTGCGCTCAAGGTTATGGGCATTGGGTGACAACTACGAAGTTCGCGCCGCTTCCGGAGCCATCCGAGGAGTATTGGAGCGCCACTGCGAATGGGAAGTTCTACCTATTTGGCGGCACCGCTGTGGGAACGGGCAGCCAACGCACGGGTTTGCCGCGGCGTGTGCTCGAGTACGATCCCGCCACGGACAAATGGACTTCAAAAAAGCAGATGCCGTATGCCGCGGACCATATGACTGTCGCCGAATATCGCGGCAAGATCTACCTATTTGGCGGCGCCGGCGCCGAAAAGCCAGGGGCCGTTGGACCCGGTAATGTACAACTCAATGACACCTGGGAATATGATCCTGCCAGTGATTCCTGGAAGGAGCTGGCGCCCATGCCAACCCGGCGAAGCGCAGGGGCGGCGGTGGCAGCTGGCGACAAAATCTACGTGCTCGGAGGAAGCGGGCTGGCGCCGGGGGCGTCCAATCCCCCCACGGCGGAGAATATGCTCGTGCTGGGGACGAACGAAGTCTTCGAACCTGCGACAGGCAACTGGGAGACCAGGCGCGTGATGCCGACGCCGCGAAATCATCCGGCCATCGGCACGGTCAACGGAAAAATCTATGTGATCGGCGGCCGCATCGGCGGCGCCAACGTTGCGAATTTCATTTCGAGCCCGACCGACGTGGTGGAAGAGTACGATCCGGCCAGCGACCGCTGGCGGGCAATGACCAAAATGCCCACCGCACGCAGCGGGCACGGATGGGCGACGTATCAGAACCGGATCTACGTAGCGGGTGGCGAAGTGCGCGATCACCATATGGATGCGATATTTCGTGACGTGGAAGAGTTCGATCCAGCAACGAACGAATGGTTCGAGCTGCCTTCGATGCCGACTGCACGTCACGGCGTCAATGCGGCGGTACTGGGTAACCAACTCCACCTGATTGGCGGGCACATCGCATTTGATGGCGTAGCCGAACACGACGCCGATACGGGAGTCCATGAAGTATTTGAGTTCAGCGGAAAGTAGATTGCATCGGGGGCCGTGTGACCTGATGGAGTTTTTGTGCCACGACGCGCAGTGCCTAGCCTTTGATCGTTACCACTGTTTTGGGACAGCCGGCTAACTCACGGCATGGTAACGACGATTGCATCGCATGGTTTCTGACTGACTCTTCTGTAGGAATGCGGCCGCGATGAATCGAAATAGATTGAGTCTCCTGACCCAAGAATGTGGTCTTCCGTTCCAATATGTAGTTCCAGCTTCCCCCGGAGTAGTGATAGGAACTCGACACCTGCGTGATGGTGCAGGCGGGCCTTTCCGGGCTGGAGAGGCTCGAACTCTGCGTAGTAGGCATTCAACTTGCGCTCCATTGCGGCGAAGTCCAACGATTCGAAGTAGAAAGAAATATCACGCCCATCGGGCCTCTCCGGAAAACGTTTGCGCTGGGCACGACGCACGATCCCGACAACGTGCCGCTTCTGATCATCAGAGAAGAAGTACTCCAGGCCGACGCTAAACACCAAGGCGATGCGTAAGAGCGTCGGCAGGGTCGGAAAAAGCTTTCCGCGCTCAACCTTTGACAGCATCGCCGCCGACAGGCCTGTGTGCCGGCCCAATTCAACCAGTCCCATCTTCTTTTTCAGGCGGAGGGCCCGCAGCTTATCTCCAATGGCGTAGTCGCTCAATCCCTTGGCCAGAGTATCGGACAGCACAAATTCCCTCCGCTTTTTAACCAGGAAGCAAAAAGCTCCCGAAGATTTCACTGCGAATCACTCGATTTTTAGTTTGGCGCGCATTTTCCTTGCTGTCAAATAGTTGTTCTCTATAGTTACAGATGCAGTCAGGAAATGCTATGAGGCACAGGTGAAGACGGTAGCTTTGCGGGGTTTTCTCCGTGAAAAGCCATCTCTGGTGGAGGAGTTTCACCGGGTCTTAGCGCGGGTCGATAGGTAAATCGCTCAGCTAAAGAGTTCTCGTTTCAAGAAGGAGAAATGCCTTGCAGGATTCACATTTGGTGGTTTTTGCTCACCGGAGCCAAAACAGCGGTTGGCGACTGCCCTTCGAGGAACTGACAGCGAGCCTGACAGAGAGTCATGGCACGGACAAAGTGCATCTTGCTTATATGGAGTTTGTAAATCCCACGCTAACCGATATAGTGCCGGAAACTGCACGAGACGGCAAGGCGCACCTTCGTGTGTTGCCGGTGTTTTTGGCTGCTGGTGCTCATGTTGCAGAAGACATTCCCCGGCGGATCGCGGACGCTCAAGTGGCTTTTCCGCAAGTTAAGATCGAATTCCTGAAGTCAATCGGTGAGCATCCTCGCGTGAAAGAACTGTTCCGGGAGATCGTCTGCGATTACGCGCGGGGCTGAATTGCAAGATTGGAGAAAGCATTCTGGGGCTAAGGGCCTGACCAACCAATTGTCTATGCGACTTATTCTGTGCATTGTGGTTTGCCTTGGGGCTGCGGGAGGCGGGTCGTTGCTGACCACTCCAGCGCTTCGCCCGTGGTATGCGAGTTTGAGTAAGCCCAGCTGGACTCCGCCCAATTGGTTATTTGGGCCTGTTTGGACAATCTTGTACTTAGCGATGGCAATCGCAGCGTGGCTTGTTTGGCGGAAAGTTGGACTGACAGCAGCTCCAATGCAACTCTTCCTGTTGCAATTGTTGCTCAATGTTGCATGGTCCGCAGTATTTTTTCGGCTGCGATCTCCAGGCCCAGCCTTTGCCGAAATTGTTATGTTGTGGTTCGCCATTCTGGCGACATCGATCGAATTCTGGAGAGCAGTCCCGGTCGCGGGCTTGTTGCTCTTGCCGTATTTGATCTGGGTTAGCTACGCGACAGCGCTCAACTTTTCAATATGGCGGTTGAACGTCTGATCATGTTCGCTACGACTATAGGAATACCCCATTGAGCTCAGTTCCCGCGATTCGCGTTAGGTCTGCGAATTCCTTGCCAGTCCGGCAGCAGGGAGATTTTGTCCTCTACTGGATGATTTCCTCCCGCCGGGTGACCTGGAATTTTGCTCTGGATCGAGCTGTGGCGTGGGCCGAAAAGCTGCAGAAGCCATTGGTTATCTTGGAAGCATTGCGCTGCAGCTATCCCTGGGCGAGCGATCGAATACACCGTTTCATGCTCGATGGAATGGCGGAGCATGCCTGTTGGCTCGAAGGCACGAGCGTCTACTACTATCCTTATTTAGAACCTAAACCGAAGGCAGGCAAAGGATTGCTGGCCGCTCTGGCATCGCAAGCCAGCGTTGTAGTGACGGACGACTTCCCCTGCTCTTTCCTCCCACGCATGGTTGCATCGGCGGCTCGGCAGGTCTCAGTGCTCATGGAGGTGGTGGATTCGAATGGCCTGCTTCCAATGCGGCAAGCGGAGAAAGCCTATCCAACTGCGTATGCTTTTCGCCGGTTCCTACAAAAGGAACTCCCGCGACATTTGATGGAATTTCCGAAAGCTAATGCGACTCTCGAACGCAAAGCTTCCGAACGCAAGACCTCTTCCCGGAGAGATAACGAAACGCTGGCCGAAGGCTTCTCTGCGACTTCTGAATTCGGGAGAGCGTGTACTGGCAGGAATTCCCTTGGATCACGGTGTTCCCCCGGTGGAGACCCGAGGAGGGAGCACGGCCGCCCAAGCACTGCTGAGGAACTTTCTGCGAAATAGGCTGCCGACTTACGCTGATACGCGGAATGAACCAGCGCACCAATCCACGAGCGAGCTCTCTCCGTACCTCCACTTTGGCCATATTTCCGTGCACCAGATTTTCTCTGAACTCACAGCACAAGAAGGCTGGTCTCCAAGCCATCTCGCCGTACGCGCAACGGGCAGCCGTTCCGGCTGGTGGGGTGCTAGCCAAGATACTGAAGCTTTCTTGGACCAAGTCATTACCTGGCGAGAGCTCGGCTTCAATTGTTGCCAGATGCGAAAAGATTATGACCAGTTCGAATCGCTGCCGGCATGGGCTCTGAAGACTCTTCGACTACATGCACGTGATGAGAGGTCCTACGTCTACACTCTTGAGAAGTTTGAGCGTGCCAAAACGCACGACCCACTATGGAATGCCGCGCAGACACAATTGCTCCAAGAGGGGCGAATCCACAATTACCTGCGCATGCTGTGGGGAAAGAAAATCATCGAGTGGACTCGGACTCCCCAAAAGGCTCTCGAAATCATGGTGGAGTTGAACAATAAGTATGCACTCGACGGTCGCGATCCCAATTCTTACAGCGGAATCTTCTGGTGCCTGGGGCGCTATGACCGCCCTTGGGGCCCGGAGCGGCCTGTTTTCGGCACGGTTCGTTACATGAGTTCAGAAAATACTGCGCGGAAGTTCAATGTCCGTGACTACATCCGGAAATACAGTTCTCCTTTCGAGTCGGGGACGAAGGCGTGACCTTTGGAACATAATTCCAAACTGATTCTGCTTACAGGCGCGACGGGCTACGTCGGCGGGCGATTGCTTCATGCGCTCGAAACCGCTGGTTACCGCGTGCGTTGCCTGTCACGCCATCCCGAAGCTCTAAGTCAGCGCGTCGCCCAGAAAACCGAAGTCGTAAAGGGTGATGTTCTCGACGCGCCGTCTCTTGCCCCCAGCATGGTCGGTGTGCATACCGCCTATTACCTAGTGCATTCAATGGCTTCGCCAAACTCTTTTGAAAAGGAAGACCGTCTTGCGGCGCATGCGTTCGCAGCTGCAGCTCGCGATGCGGGTGTGCAGCGCATCATTTACCTGGGTGGCCTCGGCAGCGGCAGTGAACTGTCGGCACATCTGAGAAGCCGCCAGGAAGTCGGGCGGATTCTGAGAGAGTCTGGGGTACCGACTATTGAATTTAGGGCCGCGATCGTCATTGGATCGGGCAGCGCTTCCTTCGAAATGATCCGCGCCCTGGTCGAGAAGCTGCCGGTAATGATCACTCCACGTTGGGTGACCACTAGCACACAACCAATTGCCATCGAGGATGTGATTGCCTACCTAAAGCAGGCGGTCGATCTCGACATCAATGTGAGCAGGATTGTTGAAATCGGGGGAGCAGACCAAGTTACCTACTTGGACCTAATGAAGGAGTATGCCCGTCAGCGTGGGCTCAAGCGATGGATGATTCCTGTACCGGTGCTATCTCCCCGGCTGTCGAGCCTTTGGTTGGGCCTTGTGACACCGGTGTATGCGCGCGTGGGCCGCGAGTTAGTGGACAGCTTGCGCAACGAGACTATTGTGAAGGATCGATCTGCGAATGATCTTTTCTCGATTCGCCCGCTTGGGTTTCGTGAAGCTCTGAAGCGAGCGCTCGCCAACGAGGATCGAGAGTTTGCGGAAACGCGCTGGTCCGACGCATTCTCATCCGTCGGTACAACGCATCAGTGGGGCGGAGCCAACTTTGGTCGGCGCATGGTGGATTCCCGGTCAGTGCATGTGCCATTCCCCCCGGCCATTGCCTTTCGACCAATCGAACGGCTGGGAGGCAAGACTGGTTGGTACTACGGGAATTGGCTCTGGCGAATTCGCGGGCTGCTAGATTTGCTATTTGGCGGTGCAGGTATGCGCCGCGGGAGACGTGATCCTGACCGGTTGTTGGCGGGGGATACGCTCGACTTCTGGCGTGTCGAGGCAATCCAACGGAATCACTTGCTCCGATTGGCAGCAGAAATGCTATTGCCCGGGAGAGCGTGGCTGCAATTTGAGATAGAAGCGAATGGGTCGGGATCGGTCGTTCGTCAGACGGCTATCTTCGATCCTGTGGGAGTGCTGGGGCAGCTCTACTGGCACCTCTTATATCCGATGCACCAAGTTGTTTTTGCCGGGATGCTGAAAGGAATTGTGCGTGCAATGGGGGAATCGTCTTGACCGCGTTCCCGAAACCAAGAATTGTAATCAGCAAGTGCATTGGCTTTGATGCCTGCCGTTACAACGGAGAGATCGTACAGGACAAATTCGTCACACGCCTTGAGCCACATGTGGAGTTCGTATGTGTTTGTCCTGAAGTTGAGATTGGCTTAGGGACCCCCCGTGCACCCGTGCGGATCGTTTCCTCAGGAGATAGCTTCAAGCTGATGCAGCCTTCCTCGGGTTTGGACGTTTCCGAAAGAATGCGGGGATTTAGTCGGGACTTCCTCGACGGGTTGAAAGAGGTGGACGGCTTCATTCTGAAGAACCGATCGCCGTCTTGTGGTTTCACGGATGTGAAGGTTTATTCTGGCCCCGAAAAAGGGCCAGTCATCGGCAAAACAGCCGGTTTCTTTGGACGGCGCCGTCCTGGAACAGTTTGGCGACCGAGCAATAGAAGACGAAGGCCGCCTTAAGAATCTAAGCATCCGCGAGCATTTTCTAACGCGAGTATTTGCGTTTGCTCGTTTTCGCAGGCTGCAACAATCCCCGTCCATGCACGATCTTGTGCGCTTTCATGCTGAGAATAAGCTGCTCTTGATGGCTTACAGCCAAACAAAGATGCGGGAGTTGGGCCGAATTGTTGCGAATGCCGATGGAAAGAGAATGGGGGCGGTATTGGAGCTGTACGAGAAGTCTTTTCGAGCAGCATTGCATAAACCTCCGCGACACGCGTCACCAATCAATGTCCTCATGCACACTCTCGGGTACTTCAAGAAAGAGCTATCCGTGCGGGAAAAGCGGCACTTTCTCGAAATGTTGAAAGCATATCGCCAAGGCAGGACACCCTTGAGCAATGCGGTTAGCATACTGCGGTCCTGGGTCATGCGTTTTGAAACGGAATATTTGTACGGGCAGACTTTCTTTAGTCCCTTTCCAGAAGAGCTCATGGCATTGGACGATTCCGGTGGAGGACGGGCCTGAGGGAAAGTTCTTCCATGCTGCCGTGTCTGAAACCTGTTCTGTCGAAGCAAGGCTAGAGAAAGGAGATGTCGTGGTTCGCACAGTGCAGAGTTTGTTTGTCGTAATCGTTCTGCATCTGGCAAGCGTGTTTGTGATAGCTGGGCAGGCGCAGCAGGTAGGCGTGGCATCCATCGGAAAGTTTCCCGCTTTGGATTCGGAGACACTAGAGAAGCAGGCGGTAACGCGGCTGCCGTCGAATATTCCACGGTAAGAAAGATGTATGCGGAACCATACCATGCACGTTACTCAGGTGGGGCTGCCACGAACCCCCAGGGTCACCGAGCTGATGTCTTGGTCCAGGAGAAGTGGGAGGCTTCATATCACAGCCATGGGCTGCGAAATTGAGTTTCGTGGAACCATTGCGAAATGGCAGGTGAAAGCTTGGTGCGCCACATCTCGAAGCAAGAAGATTACACGCCTGCGGGGAATCGGAATCGATGATTCCTTGCCCCCGAGATCAGGTAATCTTGACGTCCAACTGGGGCGGGAGCGGGTTCCTTTTGCGCGTTCTCCGCCCAGCATCGAGTTGAGCCAGCATCCGGTGAAGAGCTCACACCCGGCCAGTTCGGTTTCGGCAGCGATATGCAGAACCGTCCATTTAATGTCTTCCTTGTAAACCTCTACAACATCATTCGCGTATATCCCTATACGGGTAACTTGCAGATCGCAAGCAATTTACATGAGTTCGTTTTGTGAAATTGTGCTGTGAATCTTTCGTTGCGCCCGTCCGCGCCCGTGGGGAAGTGGAATCGTTGATTCCTTGTTCCCGAGGTCAGGAAATCTTCGCGTCCAACTGGGGCGGGAGTTGTGCGCGGCCCCGGTATTTTTGATCCACTCCTGGGGTTAGTTTCCGGCAAAATCTATTCCCGAAAAGGGAGATTTGCCGTGAAGCAGAAGCGTTTCAACGTCGAACAGATTGTTGCCGTCTTAAAGCAGGCCGAAGCCGGAGTGCCGCTCGCGGAGTTGATCCGGCGAGTGGGTATTTCTGAACAGACCTTCTATCGATGGAAGAAACAGTATGTCGGGCTGGAAGTCGATCAGGTCCGGCAGCTCAAGCAGCTCCAGGAAGAAAACACCCGGCTGAAGCAGTTGGTCGCCGACCTGACGCTGGACAAAGCGATGTTGCAGGATGTGCTATCAAAAACATTCTAGAGCCCTGGCGGCACCGGCAGGTGGTCGAGTACCTGCATGGCAGCTACCGGGTGAGCGAGAGGCGAGCATGCAGTGTAACCCGGTTGAATCGCGGGACATTCCGTTATCGCGATCACAAAGATCCACGGACCGCTCTTCGGATGCGCATCCGGGAGATCGCGCAAACGCGAGTGCGCTACGGATACCGAAAGGTTCGCGTGCTACTGAACCGCGAGGGCTGGAATGCAGGCAAATAGTTGGTAGAAGGCCTCTATCGGGAAGAGGGATTAACGCTGCATCAGCGGCGGAAACGCCGTCGCCGGGTAGCCGAGCATTGGCGAGAACGCTTTCGTCCGACGGGGCCGAATCAGGTGTGGTCGATGGACTTTGTGGCAGATCAACTGGCGGACGGCAAAAGGTTTCGTTCATTGACCATTGTGGATATCTATACCCGGGAATGCTTGGCGATCGAATCCGAGCAGAGATTGAAGGGTGAAGATGTAGTGTTGACGTTGAACCGGATTAAAATCCAACGCGGAGTTCCGAAGTTTCTGTACTGTGACAACGGAAGCGAGTTTTCCAGTCCAGCGATGGATCTGTGGGCATATCAGAACGGAGTGCGTATGGCATTTTCACGACCAGGAAAGCCCACTGCTAATGGCTTCGTGGAATCATTCAACGGAACGTTCCGGGCAGAATGTCTGAATGCACATTGGTTCACGTCCTTGACGGAGGCCCAACAGATCGTGGAGACTTGGCGTGCGGAATACAATGAGAGTCGCCCTCATCGGGCTCTCGGGGAGAAGACGCCCAACGAATTCGCCAAGGAAATCGCGGCTAGCCGCGATTTCCTTGAGTTACAAACAGCCGAACACTCACCTTGAAGTTGGTGCAAAAAAGCCGGGCCGATCAGTGCTATAAACTCTCTCACACACCGTGGCACAAAAACTCCATTAGGT
Organism: Terriglobia bacterium; assembly: GCA_963779275.1. Lineage (GTDB taxonomy): Bacteria > Acidobacteriota > Terriglobia > Acidiferrales > UBA7541 > Palsa-360. The sequence continues at coordinate 52,694 of CAVZXL010000001.1, read as the reverse complement.
CACCCGCATGCTCACAGTCGCGGTCGGGATTAATCCGAGGAGGGTCTGCATCCACTTTGCCGCTTGGGACCAAAGTAATACTGGCCGCAAAATGTAACATGATCGGTTGGACTTCTTTGGCTGTACCGCCCAGGCTGATAAGGAGTAAATGGATTTCCAGACTTGCTCCAATCTAGTTACATGCCTAGCTACGTGAGCGCTGGAACGGACTTTCGGCCGCGTGCTGGCCCAGTGCGATCGCGCGCAGCGGATGCGCAAAGGGCAACCGCTGCCGCACCAGTTGGACGTCAATATCCCCTGTTCTCGGGGACAAAGAATCAGCGATCCCGCCTCCGTGCTGTCCCGCAATCTCTTTCCTTCGAAATGTGGCGCAACAAATACAACCTGTGCCTCGAAGAATCTGGATACCAAGGCACCGAGCGTAACCACCCCCACTGGCGATTCCAGATTCGGTTAACTATCGCCCGAATTAAGGCATTACAGCACGGCCAGAGGCGGTAGCCAACGGCCGTACCGAAGGTGTTACCGATTTCTTGATTTGGCGCGAAGATTCTCCTCGGCGATCTCCTCCAGCCAGCGCCACTCAACCGCATTGCTCATTTTTAGAGAAAAAGACTGTCCATCGGTCATCCTATCGATTTCTTTGTTCACTGCTCGGTTGCGCCGAATTTCTTCCGGCGTGGGCCATGGAAGTTTCATCCCGTACACTTTCTCGCGTTCCACGGCAACCCGCTGAAGCCGCAGCACCCAGATCCGGACCGCCAGATCATCAACACCATCAATAAATGTTTTCGCGACAGGCGGGAGGCATTCGATTAGGGCCGCTTCCGAATTCCGCTGCTCCTCCGCGCAGACCGCAAGCAATACTCTCGCCGCAGCGCGCGACTCGAGAGAGCCTAACGGGAATTCACCAGGCCTAGGTCTGAAATTTCCTGCGGGAACAAAATAACCACCTCGCTGGACTTTCGATCGCTCACGCACACCCCGTCACTTGACCAATTACTACGCTACGGGAATACGTTGGAACGGGCCTTTGACCGGACGCTGACTCAGCTCGAGCGTGCGCAGAGAATGCGCAGAGGGCCACCGCTGCCGCTCCAGCTGGACGCCAAGATTTCCTCATCTCGGGAACAAGGAATCAACGATTCCGTTCCCCCGCTGGCGCGCGACCTTCTTGCTTGCTTCGAGATGTGGCGCATCGAGCTGTCCCCCGCCATTATGCGAAGGAGATTGACGCGCGCTATGGGGCAATGACCTGACCGAAGGTTTTAGAGTTTACATCACTGATCGGCCCGGCTTCATCATGTCCGTCGTGCCCTTCGGCAGGCAGATGCCCTGGAAAGATCAATCGGAATTCTACTTTAGTATTACTCCCTGCTTCCAGCTCGTAAGAATCAAACTTCTTTGGAATCGGAAAATTATCCTTGCTGGATACTATCACTCGATCTGCTTATACTTAAGAGATAATTACCGGTCCTCTTAACGGAATGCGGCTCTTGGGCCAAGGTGGCCAAATTTCCACATCCCGATAATCCCTGCCGACTATCGGGATTTGGCTCAGGAAGCGCAATTGCTTAGCGATTTTCAAAATACTGTTCAAAGATAACCGTTAAGGTCTGCGATCCCCAGAAAAAGTAGGAAAATCGAGAGGGCCGACCAAGAGAGATTTGCGTCAAAATGCTATCATTTCAAGGCGTCATGTATCTTTCTGACGCCAGGGAACTCACTATATGAAGCAGTTTTCAGAAATCCGACATATCCAAACGGATGTGCTGATCATTGGTGCGGGCGTTGCCGGCATGATGGCCGTGGTCGGCGCGAGGCGATCCGGGATAACCCCAGTGATCGTGACCAAGGGAACCTACGCTTCGGGCAGCTCATCGATGGCGCGCGGGGGCCACTCGGTGGCGCTGGGCCATGCCGACCCCGCCGACAATCCCGAACTCTTCTTCGAAGACATACAGAGCGGTGGAGGCTGGATTGGGAACCCCCGGCTAATCGACGTCCTCAGTGTGGAATCCATCGCGCGCTCAGCCGAACTCGACGCCTGGGGGTTGGGGCTGGTGAAGCTGGAGGATGGCCGCTTCGACCAGAAGCCGGGAGGCTACCCCCACCGCTACCCGCGCATGGTTCACTGCGGCAAATTGATGGGCAAACCGCTGATGGCAGCGCTGTCCTCCAGAACGCTGAGTTGGGGAATCGAGCCGCTGCCGCACGTAATGTTCGTGGACCTGATGCGCTCCCACAATCGGGTGGTAGGGGCGTGGGGATTTCTCTATCGCGAGGGAATTCCGGTGGTGGTGCACGCGCGTTCCACGGTGGTGGCCACTGGGGGAGCGCCGCAACTGCACACCCTCAACGACTCGCCTCCCACCATCACCGGTGATGGATACGCGATGGCATACCGGACCGGCGCCGAGTTGATCGACATGGAGTTCATCGATTATCAGATCATCACCGCCGCGCCCCCCAAACTGGCCGGGTATCCTCCGTATTCGACAGGTATGCTGGCAGGTGGCGGCTATCTCAGAAACGCACAAGGGGAGCGTTTCATGGTCCGGCACGAGCCCGAGAGGATGGAGCGTTCCACGCGCGCCATGATCAATCGGGCCATGGCGTTGGAAGTTTTTGAAGGCCGTGGAACACCCAATGGCACGCTGTTCATCGACATTCGTCATGTGTATGACGAGATCATCAAGAACGGAGCGGCTGCCGACGTCATCAACACGTTTGCCAAGAACGGCGTGGATCTGAGGAAAGATTACCTGGAGGTCACCAGCGCGCCGCACACCTATCTGGGTGGGTTGCGCATTGACGAGTGGGGCCGCACCTCGCTCAAGGGTCTGTATGCGGGCGGCGAGGCGGCCGGAGGAGTTCATGGGGCCAATCGGTTGGGGGGCCTGGCGCTCATCGACAGCTACGTCTTCGGCCTCCGCGCCGGCATCGCCGCGGCGCTTGAGGCTGGGACGCGCGAAGCTCCCGATCGGGCAAGCGGCGGCTGGCAGGAGGGCATAGAGCGGCTCGCAGAACGCCTTGCCACTGCCGGCGGCGAGATTTCACCCGGAGATTGGCGCCGCCGGGTGCAAAACCTGGTACAGAAATCCATCGGCCAGGTGCGCACCGAGGAGTCCTTGAGGAACGGACTCGCTGAGCTGGGCTCGCTCGAAGCCGAGTTCGACAGGGTCGCGGTAGCGGGCGAGGGAGTGCGGCAGCGTTTCGATTCGTTGAGGCTGACGTACGAGACGCGAAACCTGATCCAGACGGCGCAAATGCTGGGGACGGCCGCTCGCGAGCGCAAGGAAAGCCGAGGCGGCCACTTCCGATTCGATTTTCCCGAAAGCGATGACCAGAGATATCTGGGTAACTTTGTGGTATGGCAGGAAGGTGGAAAATGCCGAGCGGAGTTGCGCCCTGTGCCCGCGCGCGACGATGCAGCGCCCCCGCCGCCGGGGGAACACTCGACGGAATTTAGTCCCGATTTACGGGTGTCCGCGGGACAGCGTGACGGCGCAGCCACAGGAGCGGAGAAGGGATGATCAAAAAATCGGTCGTGGCCGTCGCTCTCATTGCGATTGCGGTCGCGGTATTCGCCTACGGAGTGGGTACGGGCAGACACCGGGAACAGCCGATTACCCTCATCGTCGCGTACAGTGCGGGGGGAGGAACTGACATCACGGCGCGCCTGCTCGCGAGGGACCTATCGAAGAGGATGGGAAGACTCGTGCAAGTTGAGAACATCACGGGCGGGGGAGGCTGGAACGGCTGGTCGGCCCTGGCCCACGGGAAAGCGGACGGTTCCGTCCTCGGCTACATCAATATTCCCAACATTTTCGCCGGCTACATGGATCCGCACATCGGCCGGCCGGAGAGTCTGGACAGCTTTACTTTACTGATGAGCCACGTGGCGGACCCTTGCATATGGGCGGTCAGGTATGACAGCCCCTTGAAGTCGGTGGCCGACGTGATCGTCGCCGCCAGGACGCCCCGTGGCATCAGCGTGGCCGCGCACGGCTACGGCGGAGATGACTATCTGGAAGTCGTCAGCATGGAAAAGGCCACTGGTGTTCACTTCCGGATGATTCACAACAAGGGGACCGCGGACTCCAAGGCCCAGCTGTTAGGCGGTTTCATAGACGTCCTGGCCGCGAACGTGTCGGAAGTTGCGGCCGATCATAAAGCTGGCCAGCTGCGAGTTCTGGGCGTCATGTCGGCCACGCCCTCCCCGTTTTTGCCCGATGTGCCGACGTTCAAGGAGCAGGGCTTCGATCAGGAATGGAACGTTTCGCGCGGCATTGCCGCGCCCAAGGGATTGCCGGGCGCAACCACCGAGATGTTGATCCAAAACCTGGAGGCCACCATTGCCTCCAAGGAGCACCAGCAGGCGGCGGCCCAATTGGGTATGGAAACCGACGTCAGGGAGGGCAAGGCCTACGCGGAATTCCTCAAGATTAAAGAGCAGCAGATCAAGACGCTGATGGGCTGGTAGAACCCGCCACCTCTCGTGTGTCCAGGCAGGGCTGCGCCGGCGGGGATGGCCGGACGGCGCGTGGGCAGCCGGAATAGGGCAGGTACATTGCAGAATGAAATCGGTCAATAGGATTATTGCGGTCTCGCTGCTGGTTGCGGTGGTCCCGCTCTGGGTGATCTCCGCCCGCTTTCCCGCCACGGCGATCACTTTTCCCCGTTTCGTCCTAGTGGTGATCGCGATTTTGGCCGCGCTCGTCCTGGTGAAAAACCTGGTTCCGAGCCGGAAGCGCCAGGTCGAAGGGGAAGGCAGGCAGGACCTTCGTTGCGTAGCGCGTCCCCTGGGGGCGTTCACGGCCGGATTGGCCGGCGTGTACCTGATGTCGCACTTCGGATTTTTCCCCGCCATGGGCGTTTTTGCCGTCCTCCTATTCCCAGTGCTGAAGATTACCAGTTGGCAAACTTATATCATGACGGTAGTCGCGCTTCTGATCGTCACCTACATTGTGTTTGCCATCCTGCTGGGTGTGCCTCTGACTGCTGGATTCGCCGGCCAAGGATAAAGCCATGCATATATTATGGTTTTTGCTCCATGTTTTTACGCCCATGCACCTGCTGGCGATGACGGCGGGGGTGTTGTGCGGGCTGGTTATTGGATCGCTCCCGGGGCTGACCGCGAACCTCGGGGTGGCGCTGCTGCTGCCCATGACGGCCTCGATGGACGCGACCTCCGCGCTGCTGATGCTGATGAGCGTCTATACGGCGGCGATTTACGGCGGCGCACTACCCGCCATTCTGCTGAACGCGCCCGGCAACTGGGCATCGGCGGCCACCGCGGCTGACGGTTACGCGCTCACCCAGCGCGGGGAAAGCAACAAGGCGATTCGTGTCGCGACCTTCGGCTCCGTCGTGGGTGGCGTCGCCAGCGCCATCGCTCTGATGCTGTTTGCCCCGCCGCTGTCAATGCTGGCGGTAAAGTTCGGGCCGGCGGAATACTTCATGCTGGCCATTTTCGGACTCACCATCATCGGCACGCTTTCGTCGGGCAACATCATGAAGGGGCTGCTCTCGGGTGCCTTTGGCATGCTGCTGAGTACCGTGGGGCTGGATCTGGACTCGGGCTTTCCCCGCTACACCTTCGGGTCGTTCAACCTTCAATCCGGCGTCAGCTTCGTGCCAGCAGCGATCGGCTTGTTTTCCCTGTCGCAAGCCCTACTGATGTGCGAAGACGCGAACAATGAACCGCCGCGCCTGCGCTCGGCCAAGGAACCTTGGCGCTTTGTGCCGACTTGGGACGAAATCCGGCAGATCCGGGGCACGGTGGCGCGATCCTCGCTGCTCGGAATCTTCATCGGTCTGGTGCCCGCCGGAGCCGGTATCGGATCCTGGTTCAGCTACAACGAGGCCAAGCGCTTTGCACGCGACAAGTCGGAGTTCGGCAAGGGCTCGATTGTTGGAATTGCGGCCTCGGAAAGTGGGGCCAACGCGGTCACCGGCAGTTCGCTGATCCCGCTGCTCACCCTGGGCGTACCGGGGAGCACGACCGCCGCGATCCTAATGGGCGCGCTGCTGATGCACGGCTTGCAGCCCGGACAGACCCTGTTCACCAAGCAGGCCAGCATTACCTACACGGCTATCCTCGGCTTCCTGGTGGCCAATATGCTGATGGGCGTGATCGGGATGGGGGTCGGCCGGTACATGGCCCAGGTGACCCGGCTTCCCAACTCCGCCCTCATCCCCATCATCTTTGTGCTGTCGATCGTCGGTTCCTATTCGTTGGGGAAAAACATGTTCGACGTTTACACGATGATGGCGTTTGGACTGCTGGGTTATTTCATGCGCAAAGTTGGATTTCACCCCGCGCCCATGATCCTGGGAATGATCCTGGGTGCGATTGCGGAAACCGGATTCCGCCAGTCGGTTGTCCTTGCCAACAAGCCCGTGATTGCCTACATCCTGAGCAGCCCCATCTCTCTGGTGTTCGTGGTGCTGACTTTGATTTCGATCGGCACCGCAATCTGGCTGGAGCTTCGCCCCCTCGGCAAGCAACCCGCGACACCAACCGTGCCGGCTCCAACCACCCCGGCGGGGAGTCCCGATTAGTGCCGGTTTCCCAGCATAGAACTCATGTCGCCTGATGCCGGGAGCCACATTCCGAGAATCCCATTATTCTAAAGTTGAATCAAATCGTTCGGAGCGGATTTGCCTGCGTCAATACGAGGCTTGCTGGCTGACCTGGGAATACGCGGGGATCCTCTTTGGGCGCATGTCGGTTTTCCAACCAATAGGAATTGGTGCCCGTTTGCGCACGCGGTTCAGTTGCCGCCGTCGTCGGGTACGAGCATGCGGATCATTCCATCCTGTCTGGAGGTGAGGAATAATTCGCCGTCGCGGCTGTGGCTGATGTGGAGATCGCATCGAACCACGCTCCTACCCATCTTCTTCTCGATCAGATCGCGAAACGATACGTCCACGTGTTTGCCGCTGGCATCGCGCACAAAAAGCTGGATTTCTTCGACCGGTGCGACGGTCTCGGGAATGCCGTCGTCGGCCTTTTTCATCGCCGCAAGATCGGAGGCAAACACGCGCCCATTGTAAATGTCGCCAAACACGAACTTCCCTCTCAGCGCGGCAATGCGCCCGTGATAAGCAAACCCGTCGGTCACCGAGCGCCCCTCGTCGTGATCGTAGACCACAACAGGGTATATAAGTCCGTCCTTCACTTTCCCGCTCAGAATTTCCGGCGGAAGCGGATACAACTCATTCAACTCGCCGCCTCGAACCCTGGCGTTCTCGAAGTAGCCCTCGCGCTTCATCCAGCCGTAGTTCCCGCCGTTGTGGACAATGTTGATCTCTTCGATTTGGCTCATCCCAATGTCGGAGGCGAACATTGTTCCGTCGGTGTCCCACGAAAGCCGGTGGGCGTTGCGGAACCCGTAGGCATAGATTTCGCCGAGCGTATTCGGGTCGCCGTCAGCCGCGAATTTGTTCGCCATGGGAATGGTGTAATCACCGAGCCCCTTCTGGCCATGCGTCACGGACGGGCTGCGCGGATCGATGCGCAGAATGGCCGTAATAATGGAATCGAGTCGCTGTGTCTGCGCCGGATTGCTCGCGTTCGGCCCGCCGCCGTTGCTGAACCCATGATCGCTGCCACTGGTGTAGAGAAGGCCGTAATCCTCATCGCCGGGCTTTGCCGTCGGATTGAATTCCACCCCACCCATGGGATGAGTCAGGTTGGCGACGACGTGGCTCTCGCGAAGCACCTCGCGTCGCGTGCCCTCGAACGTATTGGACGCCGGGTTCGTGGCGTGCCACTCCGTGATGACATTGTGATAGGTCACATCCTTCAAACCGTACCCAATCGGAATGAAGTCAGGTATTTTCGGATTCCCCGGCCCTCGCTCGCTATGGACCGTGTAGAAAAGGCCGTTCTTCGCGAATTCAGGGTGAAAGACGAAGCCAATGAAGCCGCTTTCCAGCCGGTTATAGACCAAATTAGGGAAGGCAGCGGCCACATTCAAATACACATGGGGCTGATTGTTCGCTTCGATCAGGTACAGCAATCCTCGCGAGTCGTTGGCGAAGCGGCGGCCATCGGGGAGATCGCGCACGTAACTCACACGCGCCCAGGCGCCGGCGTCAACATCCTGATCGGTGGGGTGAAGTTCGCGCGTATCGGGTAACCGTACCAGATCCATCACCTCGACGGCGAGCCCGCGCTTCACAATGGGTTCCGGAATAGGGTTGCTTGTTATCGGCCCATCCGCGGCGCCGGCCGGCCAAATGGCGAGAATCGGGATAATGGCGAGCAGGATCCAGATACGCATAAACCCTCCCGATATTCTATGTTGGGATGGATCATACCAGAAGCGCCGTCGCCCCGTTGCTATCGTTGCTGGTGCCACCTTAATTCGTCCAAATCGACGCAATATAAAGGGACGCCCCTGGAGTAGGTTGTTGAGTGTTGGCCTCATCGCCTACCGAAGGGAGCGTCCCCAATGAACGACACAAAGTATATCGGCATGGATGTCCACAGGGAAAGCATCTCCATCGCGGTCATGAATTCTGCCGGCAAGATCGTGCTGGAATGTGTCATCGAGACGAAAGCAAGCATCATTCTGCAGTTTATGGATGGGCTGCGTGGACAGTTGCACGTCACCTTGGAAGAAGGAACTTGGGCTGCCTGGTTGTACGACCTGTTGAAGCCTCACGTCACGAAATTGGTGGTGTGCGATCCGCGAAAGAATGCTTCCATGAAACAGGGCAACAAGAGTGACAAGATCGATGCCCGCCGCTTGGCCGAGCTGCTGCGCCTGGATCATCTAAACCCTGTGTATCACGGCGAACACGGGCTACGAAGCCTGAAGGAACTGGTGCGCAGTTATCTCACCATCACCAAAGATCTCGGACGGGTCATGTCACGCGTGAAGGCGATCTATCGCAGTTGGGCCATTCCCTGTACGGGCAAGCAGGTCTATGCGCCGCAGCATCGTGCCCAGTGGCTGGCGAAAATCACCGAGCCGGGGGTACGCCGCCGGGCAGAGTTTTACTACCAGCAACTCGACGCGCTGAGGTCATTGCGTCGGGAAGTCCGGCGCGAGTTGCTGGAGGAAAGCAAGAAACACCAGGCATGGAAACAGCTCTGCCAGATTCCTTCGATCGGTCCGATCCGGGCGGCCGTGTTGCTGGGCATCCTGCAGACCCCGCATCGGTTTCGCACCAAGCGACAGCTGTGGACCTTCGGCGGTCTGGAACCCGCATCGGGTCCTGTGCTATGAGCGGTAATGCCTTCTGGCGATGCTGTGAAGCGGCCTCACTTTGCTCCACGAAAATGCGCCGAAACCAGTTGAGAACTTTGTGGCAGACGCCGAAATATTGGTCGTGCATCTGTGCATAGGCATGCCCAGCAGTTTCCCAATCATTTCCCGCAGTAAGACAGTCTCGAAGTACGCGCACATCGCGACAGGCGAGCGAAAGACCCTGGCCAAACATCGGATCGGTGGTCGCCGCGGCATCACCTATCAGTACTACTCCTTGGCGATAGGGATGCTGGACCCAACTTTCATCGCTGGAAAAAGATGCCAACGGCCCCGCTTGCTTCGCTCGCTGGTAATAGTCGGAAAAAAGCGGAGCGAAGCGCACCGCAGCAGCGAGGAAATTCCCAAAGCTGCGCTCGCTCTGCAGCCTCATCCCCGAATCTGTCGGGTACCCAACATAAGCGCGGTAGCGCCCGTTGGGTTGACTGAGCAACGCACATACAGACCCGCACTCAGGATTAAAAATCAGAAATGCAGTGTCATCAGGCGCTACGACGTCTTCAAGCAATACGCCTGCGAAGAAGGAGGGGTTCCTCTGCCCTTCTGGTTCGAACCTGCCCCAGCGGCGGACTTGCGAATCACGACCGTTCGCTCCCACAACTAGTCTGGCACGCAAGATTTGTTGCCCCGCTCCATTGGCGAAACGCACGGTGGGCGGATCACCAGGTTCCACGCCCTGGACCTGGATACCTCTCCGGACCTCCGCTCCGGCGTGGACGGCGGCATTCAAGACCAACTCCTGCATACTGGGGTGGGAGAATCCGAGGAACGGGAGCTTCTGGGGAGTTGTCTCCAGCACCGGCCGATTACCACTGCCAAAATTCACGAACCGAAGCATCTTTCCGCACTGTTCCAAGATCGGTCCATACAGGCCAAGCTGCTGAAGCTCAGCAGCGCCCCAGGGTTCGATCAATTCGCCACGCACGCGATCGCGATAGGCGGTTTCGCACTCCAGAATGAGGACCCGCGCTCCTTGCTCGGCCATTGCCTTGGCGAGAGCAGCACCAGCGAGACCGCCACCGACTGTGATGACATCGTAATCGTAAGACGTCATGGTCGAAACCCCTACATTTGGAATCGCTAACCCTCGTATGGCTCCGAACCGACAATGCCGGTCAGGCTACGACCAAGTCGGATCACTTTCCAAGTCCTTCCATGAGAAGGCCGGTTAGTGTCAAGTCGGTTTTGTATTTGCCTTTGCTGGTCGAGTGGTCTTCCTCAGAACCGGGCCGCCTCTGTCGCCATCCTTCCATCCGCACTCTTTGGTGAGCGATTGTTCGCTCGGTGCAAGTTGGGTGTTCTCGTTTCAGTGGGTGCTGCTACCTGATAATCGACCTCTGTTCCCACCGATTCGGTGAGAGTTGGGCCCCAGGACTTAGTCGCAGTCACCTGGACTCGGCGGTTGAGCTCGGCTCCTCGGATCGCAACTCTCTAGGCCACTTCCCGCATCGCTTTCTGGCTATTGCGCAGTGGTTCGTACACCTCCCCCCCTACCCACAACCGATGCAGCAGTACCGCCAGTTTTCGAGCCACGGCCACGACGGCTCGCTTCTTGGCATTTTTCCCTCCTCGCTCCGCAAGCTTGCGTCCCCATCTCCGCAGATCACTGTCTTCGCCAAAAGGTCCCAGAATGTAGTGCGCTCCCTGCACCATCATCGTGCGCAGATACCGGTCTCCTTCTTTGCTGATGCCCTTCTGTGGTTCGCTCTCCCCAGAGTTCCTGCGGCCAGGTCGTAACCCCAGAAAACAGCCTACCTGGCGACTCTTCGCAAACCGATACGGGTCCTCGATCGTCAGGACATAGGTCAGAGCGATCTGTGTTCCCACGCCCTTCACCTGCTTGAGCAAGGCCACTTCCGGGTACACTTGCTTGGCGATTTTCTCCATCCGTTCATCGTATTCCTTGACGCGCTCGTTCAGCGATTCGATTTCTTTGAGCAGCGGCTCCAGAACATCCCGCAATTCTGGGCTCAATGCAGCGGCCAACTCCCGGCTCACCTGATACGTGCCACACCTGGGCAGTCGTTCCCCATAAGATTTCACCAGCCCCCGTGCTGCGTTCACCAAGGCTGTTCGAGCACTCACTAGTTCCGCTCGTGCCCGGATCACCGTCAGGTGGAGTTGCGCTTGCACACTGCGATGCCGCACCGGTCCCAATAGCGCGGGATCGATTCGCGCCAGTCGTGCCAGTGTCCGAGCATCGTGCCGGTCATCTTTTCGATTGCTCTTGGTGATCAATTGCACCTTTTGTGCGTGCGCCACGATCACTTCGTGTCCCAACTCAGTGAGCAGCCGGCTTACCCAGGGGGAATGCGTTCCTGTCTCCAGTGCGATAAGACTTCGCGGTATCTTTCCAAAGGTCTGCTTCATCGCCTCCGGCGTCGTCGGCAGTTTTTGTTCCAAAACGACTTGGCCTGCTTCATCCAAAACACAGTAGAACGACCAGCGGTCTCCCAGATCCAGGCCGATCGTCAGCTTTTGCTCCTTGAGAATTTCGCTCTTGAATGCCTGCACAGTGATAGTCTTTTTCATAGCCGGTCTCCTTTTCGTTTGCGCTTCGAGCGCGTCGACCATTGGGAGCGTATCGCATCCCGCTGGAGACCGGCCTTCTCATCCCATCTGATAAACGGGGTGGTCTCAATGGGTCGTTGCAACACTTGCTCAAAGCCCTCCTGTAGGAGTCTAGGAAGCTGATTTCGTTCGCGAGCGTCAACTCGAACAGAACAAGAGCCCTGTTTAGGTTTTGATTGAGTACGGCCGAACGAATCGATTCCTGCGCGGCCCCGGTATTTTTGATCCACTCCTGGGGTTAGTTTCCGGCAAAATCTATTCCCGAAAAGGGAGGTGGTCTCAACGGGTCAATGCAACACTTGCTTGCAGTCTATCTGCCGGAGTTTGAAATCCCAAAGTTTTTCTGGGACGCTGATTTAAGCGCAGCGCCACCTCATCGAGTTCTTCTTGAGAATGCACGGACAAGTCTGTTCGTTTAGGGAAGTACTGACGCAACAGGCCATTGGTGTTTTCGTTCGAGCCGCGCTGCCACGGGCTCTGTGGATCGCAGAAGTAGACTTTCACTTCCGTGTCCACCGTGAAGCTTTTGTGCTGGGCCATCTCCAGCCCGCGATCCCAGGTCAACGAGCGCCGCAAAGTTGCGGGCAGCTTGCGAACGTGTTGGCTCAGCGCAGCGACCACTGTAGCCGTATCTTTGCCGGACACTTTCACCAACATGGTAAATCGCGAATGACGTTCCACCAGAGTGGCGATGTGGCTGTTCTTGGTGCCGCCGATGAGATCGCCTTCCCAATGGCCGGGGATGGCGCGGTCTTCGATCTCTGCGGGTCTTTCTCGAATGGAAATAGCGTCGACGATTTGTCCCTTGTGGTGTCCGCTATCCCGCGCGTGCCGCGAGCGGCGAATTCGCCGCTGGAATCGTAGATGCTGAATCAGCTCTTTTTTCAGCACTCCGCGCGCTTGAATGAACAGGCTGCGATAAATGGTTTCATGGGACACGCGCATCCTCTCATCCTCGGGATACTGGGTTTTCAGCCATCCGGAAATCTGTTCCGGCGACCAGTCCAGGATGAGTTTACCCGCAACGATCTCTTGCAGCTGTACGTGGATGGCAAGAAGACACCGCTTGGGCCGCAAGGCCGACTCCCAAGCTTGCCGATCGGCTTCATTGGCTCGATAGAGAGGTCGCCCGCCATGGCGGGCGACCTCTCGGCTCACCGTCGAAACAGCCCGCTGCAGACCTTTGGCGATCTCCCGAATCGACGAGCCGCAAGCGATTCCTCGAGAAATGTCTTCTCGCTCCCCCAGCGTCAGCGTGAGCGGCGAGCGCCGCCGCGCTGCCGGAGCAATTCCGCCATGCTGCGCCAATATAAATTGAATGGACACATGGTCTTTGCCGAAGACTCGTCCAATCTCATGCAACGACTGTCCCGCCTTCCAGCGGCTCCACATGTCGTTCCGTTGCTGCTCAGAAAGCTTGAACCGCCGCCTAAATGCCATAAACACCACCTTACAGAGAAAAGATTTATACCAGATGGTGTTGCATCGACCGGTTGAGCCGGCAGAGATTTGCCGTGAAGCAGAAGCGTTTCAACGTCGAACAGATTGTTGCCGTCTTAAAGCAGGCCGAAGCCGGAGTGCCGCTCGCGGAGTTGATCCGGCGAGTGGGTATTTCTGAACAGACCTTCTATCGATGGAAGAAACAGTATGTCGGGCTGGAAGTCGATCAGGTCCGGCAGCTCAAGCAGCTCCAGGAAGAAAACACCCGGCTGAAGCAGTTGGTCGCCGACCTGACGCTGGACAAAGCGATGTTGCAGGATGTGCTATCAAAAACATTCTAGAGCCCTGGCGGCACCGGCAGGTGGTCGAGTACCTGCATGGCAGCTACCGGGTGAGCGAGAGGCGAGCATGCAGTGTAACCCGGTTGAATCGCGGGACATTCCGTTATCGCGATCACAAAGATCCACGGACCGCTCTTCGGATGCGCATCCGGGAGATCGCGCAAACGCGAGTGCGCTACGGATACCGAAAGGTTCGCGTGCTACTGAACCGCGAGGGCTGGAATGCAGGCAAATAGTTGGTAGAAGGCCTCTATCGGGAAGAGGGATTAACGCTGCATCAGCGGCGGAAACGCCGTCGCCGGGTAGCCGAGCATTGGCGAGAACGCTTTCGTCCGACGGGGCCGAATCAGGTGTGGTCGATGGACTTTGTGGCAGATCAACTGGCGGACGGCAAAAGGTTTCGTTCATTAACCATTGTGGATATCTATACCCGGGAATGCTTGGCGATCGAATCCGAGCAGAGATTGAAGGGTGAAGATGTAGTGTTGACGCTGAACCGGATTAAAATCCAACGCGGAGTTCCGAAGTTTCTGTACTGTGACAACGGAAGCGAGTTTTCCAGTCCAGCGATGGATCTGTGGGCATATCAGAACGGAGTGCGTATGGCATTTTCACGACCAGGAAAGCCCACTGCTAATGGCTTCGTGGAATCATTCAACGGAACGTTCCGGGCAGAATGTCTGAATGCACATTGGTTCACGTCCTTGACGGAGGCCCAACAGATCGTGGAGACTCGGCGTGCGGAATACAATGAGAGTCGCCCTCATCGGGCTCTCGGGGAGAAGACGCCCAACGAATTCGCCAAGGAAATCGCGGCTAGCCGCGATTTCCTTGAGTTACAAACAGCCGAACACTCACCTTGAAGTTGGTGCAAAAAAGCCGGGCCGATCAGTGCTATAAACTCTCTCACACACCGTGGCACAAAAACTCCATTAGGTCACATCTTCCTTTGCCTGAGCCGCACGTCGAAGAAGTTCACGCCCGAACCGGAATTTTTGTTTGGGTGCTACACCTTCTGAATACTCTCGGTGTCAGCGCCTAGAAAGCCCGGCTGGCGGCCAGCCTTTCAAACAGCGTCTACGAATGCAGCAAGCCTGGCGGATTTACTTTGTTGGCCGCGCCTTATCAGAAGAATGAAAGTCTGTAGCTTCCAGCGAATTATCTTAGAGCGTCCAGAGGCGGTCTGTGGTCGGAATGAACTCGATATGTATGCCTGGAAGATGTTCCTTGAACCACTGGGTGAAATATTCCATGCCGTTCTCTTCGCCTGACTCATGCGAAGCGATAATCATGGCTCCCTTGCCGCCGCTGGCGAGCAAGTCGCGGCCGTATTCGGCTGTCTCAAATTCTCGAACCTCAATCGAG
This sequence comes from Terriglobia bacterium, assembly GCA_963779275.1. Classification (GTDB taxonomy): domain Bacteria; phylum Acidobacteriota; class Terriglobia; order Acidiferrales; family UBA7541; genus Palsa-360. Next base: position 37,693 of record CAVZXL010000001.1, on the reverse strand, counting down.
ACGGTGACGTCGCACTTTTCCAATCCTTCGATATTTTGAACGGCGCCGTGGCCGCAGTACGTCAAGCTCCTGGCCACCGAATCGGGATTGCCGATAACCCGCACGCTGTCCGTTGGCACTTTCTGTGCGTACTGCGCCACGAGGTCCCGCAGGGGCGTCGGAGGAAACTCGATCGTCTTCGGGTCGTTCGCAAGAGCATATTTACCCCATCCAAGTTTCTTGTTTTGCGCCGCGTTCATGGGTTCGGGCTGCATTTTGTGCCAGGAATCATGCGTCCGCCAAAGGATCATCTTGTTGTCGTTAACGTACTCGAGCTTCAGTTTGTAAAGCGGATCGTTCTGCACCCCCGGCAGCAAATCCGCGTCAGTCCAGATGGTCGGTTCGTGAGTGATCACGAAGTTCAAGCCTTTTTCGTGCGCGCGCTTTATTACATCGAATGTGGACATGAAACACGAAGCGACTCCGTTGACCGGCGTGTTTGGGTCTCCCATCTTGAACGTGTCCCGGTAGCTCAACGGATTCCAGGCCGGACCCATGATCGCCAAAACCCTTTCTGCGATTTGCTGGGCGGTGATTGGAGCATCGGCGAATACCGGATTCGCAGAAAGCCCAAGCAGCACCGCCGCACCGGTAACCGCACTCAGCTGTCCGAATTCTCTTCTTGAGATACGCACCGTAGACTCCTCTCAGGCCCTGTGGGATGGGACGTACGAGAACGGTTCGCCAACGGCAATTCCAGTTACAGGCACTTCGGTTATGAAAGAACCGATCCAGGTTGCAAGCTCTTTGGCGCCGGGATCCTCGGAGGCCGCGCGCCCGAGGGCGATCATGCCTTTGCCCCAGCCTGCAGTGATCCAATCTTCCGCGTACTCGAATGCTTCCCATTCGCACGGCTCTCCGCAAACGACTACGTCCACGCTGCGATCGCGAACCATTGCCATGATCTGCTCGTTCTCAATGTATCCCGCCAGCAATGCGACGCTTTTTATCTTTTCCTTCGGATCGCCCAGCACGCGCAATGCCATCGCGTTTGCACTTTCTCTCGCCTTTTTTGCAAGGTCCGCGAGCGCGATTTCTGGGATCGTGTACACTCCGGCTCCGATCGCCGCAAGCTTTTGCGTGGCCGCCGCGTTCTCGTGGGTTTTGTAGCCCAGGGTCCTGGCCAGCGCATTCAGCCGCGGGTTCGACGGCAGCGCCTTGTAATTCTCGTTGAACCGCCAGAGGATCAATCCATGGTCGTCGATCAGCTTTTTCTTGAATTGATAAACGGAGCTCGCTTCCAAGGCCTATCATCGACGCAGTGCCCATGCTGACTTCGGTGAACACGGGTCCGGATTCACGCCAAAATGGCGGCTCCATGGAAACAATCAAATTATGCATCTGTGAAATTGCCTTCTGCAGGGCTTCGATCGTGGGAGTCCAGGCGGTGGCGATTCCCGTGACGGTTGCGTTCGGATCACCCCATTGAAAGCCTTCGCTGGTGCCGCCCATCCAGTTTCGGCTCACCTGGCTCCGGATCTTTTCCACCACATCGTTGGCCGTCAGAGGTGTGGCCATGTTCGCTGTCTCCCCCTATGAGCGATCGGGAATATCAAGTGACGTGGGATTGCTTTTTCCCCTGCTGGGAGAAATCGTTCTAGGATGCCGAGTATACATAGGTATATATTGCAAAACAATTTATCGATGATTTGAAGCGGCGGCGAATGCGAATGGCTTGTCCGACATTCTGGACGGGCGTTTGCCGCTGCCGCCGCGCGCAGGCCAGGGACCCGTTATTGGTCGATTCAGAGGGAGCTCCCATGACTCGTGGACATTGGGCGATTTCGCTCGCAGTAATGATTGCCGCGGCATTTTCGCTGCTTGCTGGCGGAGACCCGGGCGTCGTTCGCACGGAAGACGGGCCCATTTCCGGTGTCATCGATTCGCAAGGCGTGACCTCCTATAGAGGCATCCCGTTCGGCGCTCCGCCCGTGGGCAATCTGCGATGGCGAGCGCCGCAGCCGGTTGTGCGCTGGACTACCGTTCGCAAAGCCGATCATTTTGGCAACGCCTGTTTTCAGATCCAGGACTTTTCGCGTCTGCCCTGGAGCGAGCCGTTCATGGAGCAAGGCCCGGTCAGCGAAGATTGTCTCTACCTCAACGTGTGGACCGCCGCAAAATCGCCCAGCGAACGCCGGCCGGTAATGGTTTTCCTGTATGGGGGTGGATTCGTGGAAGGTTCCGGGTCGGTAGCCGTTTACGACGGCGCGCACCTGGCCAGCCGCGGCGTTGTCGTCGTAAACCTGAATTACCGCGTCGGCACGCTCGGGTTTCTTGTCTACCCCGAACTGACGAAAGAATCCGGGCACGGCAGCTCGGGCAATTACGGTTTGCTCGATCAGATTGCCGCGCTGCTATGGGTGCATAAAAATATTGCCGCATTTGGAGGCGACCCTGGCCGCGTCATGATCTTTGGGCAATCAGCGGGCGCCAGTTCCGTGTATGCTCTGATGCAAAGCACGCTGGCGAAGGGGCTTTTTGATCGAGCCGTCGTGGAAAGCGGCAACCGGATTTTTACCAGCCCAGCGATCAGTCAACCGACGCTCGCGGATCGCGAACAAATGGGTGTGCGATGGGCCGAATCCAAAGGCGCGCATTCGCTGGCCGAACTGCGCGAGCTCTCGCCAGAGGTCCTGTTCAAGTCGGCAACTGCTGGTGGACCCGCTTTGCCAAATCAGCCTGTTGTGGATGGCTGGGTGCTGCCCGCTCCAGGCTCTGCTCCGCCGGCGAGCGAAGTTCCGCTGATTGTGGGGATGGTCGCGGATGACCTCGGGGTTAATCCTCCTGATTTCGGTCCCGGGCAAAAGCCTTCGAGGGCAGCTTACCGAGACGCGGCGAAGAAAAAATACGGTGACAAGGCGAATGAATTTTTGAAACTGTATCTTGTGACATCCGATGATGCCGCCGCGGAAATGAAGAAGGACGCGGCCCGCGATCAGGTGCGGGTCTCCATTGATTTGTGGTCGGCAACCCAAATGCATCTGAGCGGAAAAGTCTATACGTACTATTTCGATCGCGCGATCCCCTGGCCCGAGCATCCGGAATTCGGGGCGTTCCACACTTCGGAAGTGCCTTACGTGTTCGGGAATCTGGAATTGTCTCGTCACCCGTTTGAACCGATCGATCAGCAGGTCTCTGACGCGGTCTCCTCATATTGGATGAATTTCGCTGCGTCGGGCGACCCGAACGGGAAATCGCTCGCCAGTTGGCCCGCTTACTTGCCGACCGCGCATAAGACGATGGAACTTGGCGCGAAAATGGGCCTCATGCCGGAAGCCGCAATTCCCGAGCGGCTGGCGTTCCAGATTGCCTACCTGAAGCAATTGGCGCACCCATCCGAGGGGTTGCCAAATCGAGGAAGGAATATCCAATGACCGGACAACAAGAAGAAAATCACGGCATTGCGCGCCGGGCTTTCCTCCGGGACACCGCCGCGCTTGCCGGCGCGGGGTTAACAGCATCTGTGGCCCCGGCGGCCGCAAAGACATCGTCGCGGCCGAGCGCATTGCGCGAGGAGCCGCTCATCGTGGCTCCGTCATCGAGTCCGATTGTGGAAACGACTGCAGGAAAAGTGCGCGGCTACTCCGCGCAAGGCATTCTGACGTTCAAGGGCATCCCGTTTGCCGGGAGCACCGCCGGGGCAAACCGATTCATGCCGCCCTCAAAGCCCACGCCCTGGGCCGGTTTGCGTAGCTCCATGTATTACGGCCAGGTTTCTCCGCAGGGGGCCCGCGCCGGATGGAAGAACGACGAGGAGTCGTTCATGTTTGAATGGGACGACGGGCAACCGGGCGAAGATTGCCTTCGCATCAACGTCTGGACACCCGGCGCCGATAATCGCAAGCGGCCCGTTATGGTTTGGCTTCATGGCGGAGGCTTTTCGGCCGGATCGGGTCAGGAGTTGAAGGCCTATTATGGCGAAAGCCTCGCTCGCCGCGGCGACGTCGTCCTGGTCAGCCTCAATCACCGGTTGAATGTCTTTGGGTATTTGAATCTTTCCAATTATGGCGAAGATTACGCAAGCTCCGCGAACGCGGGCATGCTGGATCTGGTGGCTGCACTCGAATGGGTTCGCGATAACATCGGCAACTTTGGAGGCGACCCGGGCAATGTGATGATCTTCGGTCAGTCTGGAGGCGGAAGCAAGGTCAGCACGCTGATGGCTATGCCCGCCGCAAAAGGGCTCTTCCACAAAGCGGCGATTGAGAGTGGATCCAGTCTGCGTCAAAGCACTCCCGAGTACTCGGAAAAGCTCGCGGCCGCATTGTTGGATGTCCTCGGCCTTAGCCCTTCGCGGGTCTCGAAATTGCGCAATTTGCCGTTTGAAAAACTGGCCCAGGCTCAGCAAGAGGCCCTGTTGAAAGCGTTTCCGGAACCCGCAACTCCGGGGACTGGCGGGGGCTGGCGTCCCACGCCCGACGGCCGCATCCTACCGTCGCAGCCGTTCGACCCTGTTGCTCCAGCGATCTCTGCCGGTGTTCCGCTGCTTGTGGGCTCGGTGCTCAACGAAATGACCCATGGGATCAATCATCCGGAATATGAGGACATGACGATGGATGAAGTTCTGCGCCGCGCTCGCCCCCGATTCAAGGATCGCACCGAAGCTGTCATCGCCGCCTACCAGAAGCTTTCGCCCAAGGCGAAACCGTTCGACGTCCTCTCGGTGGCGTTCGCGGCGGAAAGCCGGCAGAACTGTGTGACCCAGGCGGAACGCAAGGCCGCTCTCGGCGGCGCGCCGGCTTATATGTTCTGGTTTACATGGCAAACCCCTGTGCTCGACGGACGCCCTCGCGCCTTCCACTGCTCCGAACTACCCTTCGTCTTCAACAATACCGACCGTGCCGCAGCCATGACCGGCGGCGGCCCCGAAGCGCGGGAACTCGGTGGCCGGGTGTCCGACGCGTGGATTGCATTTGCGCGCAAGGGCGACCCCAATCATCCCGGCCTTCCGAAATGGCCTGCGTTTACGTCAAAAGAAGGCGCGCTGATGGTTTTTGACAACAAGTGCGAAGTCCGGATGAATCCGGACGGCGAAGCGCGTCGTGCAATCTACGGCGCATAAGATTTTGACCGGGAGATGCGGATGAAAACTACAATCCGGAGTGTGGCGTGCGCGTTGGCTTCGTTGCTCGTTTGCAGTTCTGCATTCGGAGCGGGCGTGGAGCGCGGCCGTCTCCGCGCCGGTGCAGCCCGGGTGGATATCACTCCGCCGGTTAATCCCCAATATCCGCCTTCGGGGAAATACGAACACGAGCGCCTGTACGTGCGCTCAATCGTCTTAGACAACGGTGTGACTCGTGCGGCCCTGCTGAATGCTGATCTTGGCAATATGCCCGAAGATGTCTGGGCAAATGCGAGCAAGCAGATTGCGGAAGAGCTGAAGTGCCCGGTCGAAAACATCATCATGTCGGCCATTCACACGCATAGCGGTGTTCCTGCGGGACCGCCGGCCTCGGCAGGACCTGTCATGCCGCCCACTGCCACAGTGGTGACCGCGATGATCGAGGCAGTGCGGCAGGCCAGTGCAAAACTCCAGCCGGCCCAGATAGCATTTGGAACAGGCCTCTCTTATCTGAACGTGAATCGGGATGCTCTGAGCGAGGAAACCCATCGCTGGACCCAGGCGCCCAATCTGAACGCGGTTTCGGACAAGACGGTGGCTGTAGTGACGTTCACCACGCCGTCCGGCGATCCGATCGCCGCGTACGTGAACTACGCCATGCATCCCATCAACGGTTATCTGGTTGGGATCACCAGCGCGGATTTTCCCGGAGCGGCGTCCCGCTACGTTGAGCAGGCATTCGACGACAAGATGGTGATGGTGTTTTCGCAAGGCGCATCGGGCGACCAGAATCCATTGCTCATGCGCTCGTCGACCAATGCACTCGCGTCCCTATCAGGGGTCGATATCACCGGCTACGACTTGGTCCGTGAGGATGTCGAGGCACCCTTGCGTGATGGAAAAGTGCCGTTTGGCAGGCTTGATCCCAAGGTTGCCGATCGGCTTGAGCGCTGGATTGAAAGCGAAGGTGACGTGCTTGGCGAGGAAGTCATCCGGGTGATGACCAACAGCCAAAACAGGAGCAGCGAGGTGCCGATCTGGGGCGCACAAAAAACGATCAGCTGCCCCGGGAGGGTCCGCACAAACGCCGGCCGTGAAGGAGAACCCGGAACATACAAAGACGGCGATCCAGTAAAAATCCGCCTGGGAATGTTAGGGGTTGGAGATATTGCATTGACTGCCGTAAACGCCGAACTATACACAATGATTGCCCAGCGGACGAAGCAACATTCTCCGATGGCCCACACGGTCGTGGTCACGCTGGCAAACGGGAGGGCCGCGTCAGGCTACATTCCGGACGACGCTTCATTCGTCCACAATACGTTCCAGGTGCTGGGATCGCGCTTGAAGCCGGGCTGCGCCGAACAGGCGATTGCGAATGGGTTGGATGAACTGGTGAGCCAGTACATGTCTCGGTAGCCCCGGCAAAGCCTCGGACCGATGTCTCACTCCAATTATAATTCGCGAGACAAGTCTTGCCGCACAAGCAGGTCGCTCCGGCCATGTAAAGCGACTGCGCTGGCCGGCGGCGGCGTGCGAATTCTCCTTATTCTGCTCTTGGCCTCGCCTGCCTACGCCCAGTATTCGGCGCGCAGAGACGGCGAGGTCGTCCATCTTGAGGATTCCGCGCACCAGATCCGCGTATCCGTTGTTCCCAGTGTTGGGAATGTAGCTTTCGAGATGCGGGTGAAGGGAGAAAATGTACTTTATTTTCCTTACGCAGACATCGCGGCATTCCGCAGCCAACCGCGAGTAAGCGGCATTCCGTTTCTTGGGCCATGGGCCAATCGCCTGGACGAACAGTCGTTCTACGCCAACGGAAAAAGATACGCTTTCAATATGGACCTGGGGAACATCAGCGGCGCTCATCCCATACACGGCTTTCTTTCCTTTACGGACAAATGGATAGTGACAGAGGTCAAAGCTGATCAGAAAGCGGCATGGGTCACGAGTCGTTTGGAATTCTACCGTGAGCCGTCTTGGATGGCCCAATTTCCCTTCGCTCACACAATTGAGATGACCTACCGCCTCGCGGAGGGAGTGCTGGAAGTGAAGCTCCGGCTGCAGAATTTAAGCTCAGAGCCGATGCCTGTCTCGATCGGATTTCATCCTTATTTTCAGCTCACGGATTCGCCGCGCGAAGATTGGACCGTCCGTATCGGCGCAAAGAAACACTGGTTGTTGAACGGCGACAAGATCCCGACCGGGCAGACTGTGCCGATGGAGCAAATGTTCCCCGACCCTGATCAAATTGCGCTGAAAGACTACAACCTCGATGACGTGTTTAGCGATCTCGCGCGAGATGCGGATGGCCGGGCACTGATGAAGGTCAAAGGAAAGTCGCAGCAGGTTGAAGTGCTGTTTGGACCAAAGTATAGCGCGGTGGTAGTTTTTTCCCCGCAGCCGCGCGACTTGGCCAATCGCACTGGTGCGATTCCTGGTTTTATTTGCTTCGAGCCAATGGCCGGCATCACAGATGCGATGAATTTATCTTATCGCGGACTTTACCACGATCTCCAGATGCTCCCGCCTGGGGGAATTTGGCAGGAGAGTTTCTGGATTCGCCCGAGAGGCTTCTAGTCTGCGTTTGCAAATAAGGAGCTTTCTCGGTGGCCGCAGGCATTGTTGTCCTCATGCCGCAACGCACCCCGTTACCAACGTCAGAATAATCAAGACGAAATGATGAGCCAACGAGATTTGCCCTCGCCTGGGTCGCCGTTCGCATCGAATCGATTCAATAAGCTGAAGTGTGGGTTCATGTGGGGTGGATGACGCCCCCGAGCAGGCAAGCCACAGCACAATAAGCTATTCGTCGCGACACCCGCTGCCTATTACATACTGCAGTTTGCCGCTTCTAAGGGCTGTGGGTTCAATCCCCACGGTTCCTTTTCGCTGCCAGAGGGTCGCATTCGGACGCAGCACTAACCCTCGGCCGTTTTCGCCGCCGAGGCCCTATACAGTCTCGCCCGGCTTAGGGGTTCACCCTAGACACTGTGTGCGTCGATCTCCTTCGCGAAATGGCAGGGCACAGGTTGGTGCGCCGCCGCTCGAAGGAAGAAGATCGGGCGCTTGCGGGGTAACGAAATCGCCGGTTCATTGTCCTCGAGATCAGGAAATCTAAACGTCCAGCTGGTGCGGCAGAAGTCCTATGTAGCTTTGCATCGAGCTTGTCCCGATTTCAGAGCAAGGTCATAGAAACCATATGGGGGTATATAAGGTAGATGTGCACAACGTGCACAATGTTCATGAACCTCCTTTACAAGCTCGTTGATCGCCGCATCGCACACTAGGAATTGGACTTAACTATGCCTTGGAGCCTGATTCCAAGGCGATGACCTGGTTTCGCGGCTGACATCCCACAACGTCAAGCCTACCTGTGCCGTCGGTAGTATTCACAAAGATCGCAAGTTGGATTGCCAGGGGTTTCTTTCGCCTGAGTAACATTCCATTGGGGTAATCCGAGCTGCGCTGCGATCTCGTGAATCTTCTCCTTTAGGCTAGAGGAGAAAGTTAGCCCACGCCCTGCCTGGCCAAGCCTATGTGTATAGATACCCAAACTTCTTAAAATGAGCCCCACCTTTTTCGCGCTGAAGATGATATGTTCATTTTGTTTTCTCAGTTTTTCGTTAATGTGAGCAGCTACATCACCAACAAGAATTTCGCGTACGAAACTCCCGTTCTCGCTTTCCTGGTGGCATTGCTCTAGTAGGACTTCAGCAACCAACCATTCGGGTTCGAGAGAGCGTTCGATCTGGCCTTCAGTACTGTGCTCATTCAAGATTCCATGCAATGTCCACAGGCAACGATGGTGCTCCCCAAATGGTGCGATCAGGGCCAGTCCGATTTGCTTCATCCTGCCACGTAGACCTTGCAAGCGATGTGCTGAGTGGTAGCTATCCTTTACCTTCTCGAAGTTCTGCAGGCGAAATATGCATAGTTTTGCCTGCCATTCTTTTTCTAGTACCACTTACAGAAAAATATTGGGCTTCGTTTCCCTTGGATGTCTATGTCTCGGCTCACCGCGCCACGTGATGTTCATCACAGCATGAAGATTAACCGTTAGACTACAAGTGCACCGGGGATAACTGAGAGTTGGAATGAATATGGCGAGATGGGAACACTTTTCACATGGTTCGGACATCGGCGTTCGCGGGATCGGAAGGTCCGTGGAAGAGGCATTTGAACAGGCTGCCATTGCTCTCACGGCTGTCGTTGCGGACGTCGCAACGATTGAGCAGCAAGAGAGGATGTGAAGTTCGGTGCGAAGCCCCGGATCTTGAACTTTTGCTCGTCAGTTGGCTCAACGCAATCATCTATGAAATGGCAGTTAAGAAAATGCTGTTTAAGCGTGTTTCGAATCCGCTTTGGCGGGTTGCTCCCTGACGGGCACACTCATGCCGGCGAAAGAGTGGACCCCGAACGCCATCGGGTTGCAGTCGAAGCAAAAGGGGCGACGGTCACGGAGCTGAAGGTCAATCGCGACCAGGACGGGCAATGGTTGGCGCAATGCGTCATTGATGTTTGAACGGCGCGCAGTGGAGTATCCATGGACCCACAATCGCTTCTGTGTTATTCGGATTTTGAATGGTGGATCAAACCCACCGGTCCGATGCGGGTGCCCGCGATCATCTACGCGGATAAGCAACTGATCACGGACATGGACGAAAAGGTTCGCGAGCAGCTCATGAATGTCGCCACCTTGCCGGGAATTCAACGCGCGGCGTACGCGATGCCGGATGCCCATTGGGGTTACGGATTTCCAATCGGCGGCGTTGCGGCGTTTGATCCGAATGAGGGAGGCGTGATTTCCGCGGGAGGCGTCGGTTTTGATATTTCCTGCGGAGTACGCGCGCTTCAAACCACACTCACCGCCAAGGATTTGGAAGCAAAGAAAGGCGGACCTTGCCGAGGCGTTATTCCGAGGTGTCCCCGCGGGGGTCGGAAGCACGGGCGCGATCCGCCTCAACGATCAGGAAATGGACAACATGCTTTGCGGCGGCGCGCAGTGGGCCGTGGGACAAGGATACGGAAATCCCGGAAGATCTCGATTCACACGGAAGAACGCGGGCGGGCCATTGGCGCGCAAGCCGAATGCGTTTCGCGCGAGGCCAAGAAGCGCCAATGCGAGGAAATGGGAACGCTGGGCTCAGGCAATCATTATCTGGAAGTCCAGCGGGTCGCGCAAATTTTCGACGCTGCGGCGGCCGAGGCGATGGGACTGCACGAAAACGACATCCTCGTGAGCATTCATTGCGGATCGCGGGGGCTTGGCCATCAGGTCGGCACGGACTATCTGAAGACCATGGTGACACAGGGGTATCGGCCCATTCCGGATCGTGAACTTGCCTGTGCGCCGATTCATTCGCAACTGGGGCAAAATTATCTGGGGGCAATGCGCGCCGCCACCAATTGCGCGCTGGCAAATCGGCAAATCATCACTCATCTTGTGCGTGGCGCGTTTGACCAGGTTTTGCCGTACGTCAAACTCACTTTGTTGTACGACGTGTCTCACAATACCTGCAAAATTGAAAAGCATTCAGTCGATGGCGGAAATCGAGAGCTTTTTGTGCATCGCAAAGGCGCAACCCGCAGCTTCGGGCCGGGGCATCCCGACCTGCCACCTCCGCTCCAAGCTGTCGGACAGCCGGTGTTGATCGGCGGCACGATGGGAACCGAGTCCTATATTCTCGCCGGCACGAAGCAGAGTGAAAAATTGGCATTCTCTTCGGCCTGCCATGGCGCCGGACGAGCGATGAGCCGAACGCAGGCGACCCATCGCTGGCAGGGGCGCCAAATCATCGAAGAACTGCGCGAATCGTGGTGTGTTGATTCGCACCCGGTCTATTCGCGGTGTCGCGGAAGAGGCGCCGGGCGCCTACAAGGACGTGAGCGCCGTTGCGGCGGCCGCCGAGCAGGCAAACTTGGCGCGGCGAGTCGCCCGCCTGGTGCCCGTAATCTGCGTCAAAGGCTGAATGCAATCGAGCAGTGCTTTTTGCAAGATTGCTCGCCACTACGCGAACAGCATCAGGCATCTTTCTCGCCCTGAAAGAGCAAGCCAAACCAACCCTGCCTGACCGGAGAGACACAACACCGATAGCTGTGATGCGTATCACTGTGGACCACGTAAGAAGGGTCTACAAGTCGTGCATGAAGTGAGACCCGAACGATCTCGTCTTTCCTTCATTCTCTGAAGAACCATCAAGGAGAAAATCATCATGCTGGTTAAAAATGTAATGACTACGAAAGTGATTTTCTGCACGCCATCGGATACCGCACAAACGGCAGCCCAAAATATGAAACTGCACCAAGTGGGCGCCCTTCCCGTCGTATCCGACCTTCTGAGCCAAAAGCTCGAGGGAATTGTGACCGACCGCGATCTGTGCTGCAGCGTTGTTGCGGAGGCAAGGCTTGCGGAGAGGACAAAGATCGCTGATGTGATGACGCGAAATCCGGTGACCTGCGCGCCCGAGAACACGCTGGAGGACTGCGAAGCGCTGATGCAACACCATCAGATTCGGCGGATCCCCGTGGTCGACAACCAGGGGCATTGCGTCGGAATCGTCGCGCAGGCCGATATCGCATTGCATGCTCCAAATGGAATAGTGGCCAAGACCCTTGCGGAAATTTCCAAGTCGATCGGGACGAAGCGAGAAGCGTGGAGCGGCGGACGCCTGAAAAAGCAGGCGGTCATCCATTAGCGTTGAGAAGCAACCAATATTCAGATTTCTTTCCGTCCGTACTTCCATACTGGACGGGAAGGGTAACTATAGCATTTCATGTGAGTACCACGGCGTTTCAAGATGGCGGTTTGATTTCGAACAAATTCACCTGCGATGGGCCGGACATTTCGCCTGTGCTCGCGTGGACGGAATCGCCCGCCGGAACGAAAAGCTTCGCTCTTATCATGGACGACCCTGACGCCCCGGCTGGGACCTGGGTCCATTGGGTACTCTATGATCTTCCTGGTGATGCTCGCACGCTAGAGGAAGGTATCGCGAAGGATCTCCAGCTTCCCGATGGAGCGCGCCAAGGTCGGAATGATTTCGGCAAGATTGGCTACGATGGGCCATGTCCGCCAAAAGGTGCCCGCACATCGTTATTTCTTCAAGCTCTATGCACTAGACCGGAAATTAAAGCTCAAGGCCGGAACCATCAAAGCTGAACTGGAACGTGCCATGAAAGGCCATATCCTGGCCGAGGCTGAGGTGGTCGGACGATTCCAGCACTAGCAATCGGCCGCGCGGCAATTTCATGAATTAAGTGGAGCTCTTGAACGAAATGCATTTTCACTGTGGACAAAAGGATGTGAGTCATGAAATGCGCAACTGCTGGATGTACGCATGAAGGACAAAGAGAATGTTCCGAGTGCTCGCGGAATTTTTGCGACACTCATATTGAAACATGCGGCTTGTGCCAGGAGCTTGTGTGCTTCGAGTGCCGGGACGAGCATGACGCTAACAATCCTCTGCATGAGGAAGGTCCCGGCGTGGCGTGATTCGACCCTGGATTTTATCTGGCACAAGACGTACGAGGGCATGCCCTACAAAGCGTGGGGCAATCACGATTCAGTGTGCGTATTGTCACATACAGATACCCTCGCGGTCCTCAAAATGAACCTATGAAGCCGACATATACTTGCAAAATATCAGGAGGGTTCCTGGCCGCCATCGCATTGGCCATAGCGGCCATTGGATTCTTCCAGGTGCGGGAGCTGTTAGCAGCGTTGCTCATTTTCAGCGTTCTGTTCTGCGCAGGGGCGCTCGCATTCTTCATCCTATTCTTCATCGAGGAAGTGGCTTTCAAAGGGGTAGCCCGATTTGAAGCAGGCGTGGCTCATGTGCGTGCTTGGCATTCTGGTGCATTGGTCCAGCCGGGCAAGGATCATCAGCTGAGGGGGTCACGATGGAATTGATAGAGGTTGTCAAGAACAGTCGTGCTGTTCGCGAATATACGGATGCCGTAATCGATCGTGCCACAGTCGAGCGGCTCATTGAAACAGCTGTTTTGGCGCCGAGCGCGTTGAATCTGCAGCCTTGGGCATTCGCAGCGCTGCTAGGTCGCGACCGGATCGAGAGTTACGCAAAGCGTGCCAAGGACTGGTTGCTGGCAAGTCTCTCGCAAACTTCTTATGACCCATCGATTCGCCACATGCTCGAAGATCCAAAATTCGCCTTGTTTCATCACGCGCCTGCGCTCGTCGTCGTCCTGGCCAAGTCCGCGGGGACGCAGGCAGCGGAAGATTGCTGCCTTGCGGCAGAAAATTTGTTGCTGGCTGCGCGGAACGAGGGTCTCGGAACCTGCTGGATCGGCTTCGCACGTCCGTGGCTTGACCTGCCCGCCACGAAAGGGGAACTCAAGTTGCCGGAACAGTATCACGTTGTGGCGCCCATCGTATTGGGCCATCCGAAAGCTTGGCCGGAGTCGCATGGACGAAAAAGCCCTGAAATCCATTGGCTTCCATGAAAAGTGAAATGTTGCACTGACCGGCCAGATCTGCATCGAAAAGAGCGAAACTATCGCTCAAATCCTGTTTCATCTTGCGTCGGGTTTATTCCCCAACAGGAACAACGAGATATCGGTCGCGCGAAGGAGCACATCCAGCGGCGGAAGCTTCTTGAGCAATTCCCGGCTTCCCAACACAAGCACTCCCGTTTTTTCGGTCTCGAGTACCCGAAGCAGGCTCATATTATCGTCCGGCTCAATTAGACGATACTGAACTTTCTTGACCGCCAGGGAAGGAGTCCTTGCCGCCGGATCCCAACCCCGAATCGAACTGCTTCCAAGGCCCGGTCCTGGTCAATGTATTCGGAAAGATCTTCGAGTTCCGCCGTGGTTTTGAATTGGAAAATGGCAATATCGCAGCGCCGGTATAGTGCCTCGGGCGGTATTGGGTGATGATTGGGAGCCTTGGTCAGTTCACTCTTGCTCCCCTACGCGCGCGGGTAGGTACCCGCTTTGCAGTGCCTCGAGAGCGGACGATCTCGACCGAACATCCGGCATGACGGGTCACAGCCTCCGACACGCTTCCCATCAAGAACCGGCCCAAACCCTTCCATCCATGAGAGCCGAGGACAATCAGGTCGGCGTTCCATTTCGCTGCATAGTCAATGATCACGATTTTCGGGTCACCCTCCTCCACAACTACACTTGTCTTATGGCCCGCTTTTCGAAGGCGTCGAGCCGCACCCTCAACGAGAATCCTGGCTTCTTTTCGCCGCTCCTGTTCCACCTTTGCGATGTGTGGCACAAAGTGCGGAATCAAATCGACCGAGATATATGCACTAATTGGCTCCACCACGTGCAACACTCGAACCTGTGTGCCTTTTGTCTGGAACTGTTTTGCAACTGCCCGCATGGCCACTTTTGAGAAATTAGATTGATCGATTGCCAGGAGGATTTTCATATGTGGTGTTTTGCGCCTGGTCTGCAGAATTCCTCGCTGCAGCAGGCTGCCTGCCTTTCCCGCGAAACAAACAGTGTCACGACGTGATGCGACGATCTTCATTGCAAGCTATTTCCTGGGACAGCAAGGATGCGATGGTCGCCTATAGAGGGCCGCACCTGAAATCATGCGCCTTCTCTGCGATGCTTCCTCAGGGATCCTAACACGAATTGCCCAAATCTCTATAACGTTGAAGGATACGTCTCGGGAACCTCGCCCGTCTCCCAGGCCGCGGTTCGTTCGAGAGGCTCAACTGCGCGAGTCTCATCGAAATGCAGAATGGCGTCGAATTGGTCGGGAAGCTGAGCATGGAAATAATGGCTCGCACGCTCCGATCGCGGAAGGTAGATGACACCAATGGCCCGCTCCAGGCGTGGTTCCCGCAAGAGGGAAGTGGCTTTTTCTTTATGGCCGAGTGGAAGCAGGAAATTCTGGATCCCGGTTTCGTGGAAAAGCGCCTCGTAACTCCCGGCGAGAGCTGGCCGGACATGTTTGCGTTCCGCAGGAGCATCCCATCCCGATGCCGCGGTGACTGTGCCGGTGTAGGTTGTGAATCCGACGAGCATCGCTTCTTTTCCATATCGCTGGCGCACGAGTTGCCCGAGATTCAGTTCGCCGTGTTGTCCCATCTCGGTGGCGCGCGCATCGCCGAGATGAGAGTTGTGCGCCCAGACGACGATCTTTGACTTGGCGCCGAGGTGGTGCGTCAATGCATCCAGCGTTTCGGCCATATGAGTGTCCCGCAAATTCCAGGAGGAGACTCGTTCGTGAAACATCGAGCGGTAATACTCCTCGGCATTCTTCACCAGGCGGGCATTCTGTTCCGCAAAAAAGAATGCGTCCCGTGCGAGGCGGCCATCGCGGCTTGCCAGATCCGCCGCGCGCTGTCGCATTTCCATCCACTGGCTGACGACTTCGTCCTCGCAGCTCTTGCTCAAGCCGTAGCTGGCCGCATAGCCGTAAGCTTGGGTATCTTCGCCAAAGTTCTCGAAGCAGGCATAGCGATACCGCGCGCGGCGCGCCGCCTCGGGATCGGCTTTATCCAGGAAATCCAGCACGGCTCGCATTGAGGCATGCAGGCTGTACAGGTCCAGGCCGTAGAAACCAGCCCGCTTGGAATGACGGTGCTCATTGTAATTCCGCAGCCAGCCCACAAAATCGAGAACATCGGCATTGCGCCACATCCAGGCGGGAAATCTCCGGAAACCCGCAAGCGCGTCAATCGCGTCTTCGTCCGCACTGTCAAACCGAACGAATTGGTTGACGCGATATGCGTCGGGCCAGTCTGCTTCCACGGCGACCGCGGTGAATTCCTTTTCCGCGATCAATCGCTTGGTGATCTGCGCGCGGAGCCGGTAGAACTCGTGGGTTCCATGCGAAGCCTCTCCGATGAGAACGAAACGAGAGTCGCCAATCAACTTAAGCAAAGGATCGAAATCGGCAGCATCCCCCGTGAGCGGATGCGCCGATTGACGAATCGCAGAAATGAGATCGTGTTCGTGTTTAGCAGCCATGTGTGAACCTCCGCACTCGCAAGAATTCTGAAGACGTCGATGGGGCGACATTCATAACCGGGCCGCCTCGGGAACCTTCGCCCGCAATCATTCCGTGGTCTCCTTGCTTTGGTCTACGCAGCCCCATATTGCGGTTCCCGCTGGCGTACAGCGTTATCGAGCAGGTCTCTTACCTCCTCGTCGGACACCTGCGAAAAGTCATCGTAGAATTGTCCCACTCCGAAAAAGGGTTCGGGCATCTCCAAGCACACCAGTTCGTCTACAGCGGATTGGAGTCGCTTACATGTGGCGGCCGGGGCCACAGGAATGGCGATCACTATCCGTGCTGGGTTCATTTGCCGCAATGCGTGAATGGCAGCCCTCATACTTGCCCCCGTGGCGATCCCGTCATCGACGAGAATGACGGTCCGGCCAACCACGTTCAACGGAGGTCTTCCACCCCGGTATGCCCGTTCGCGACGGTCCAGTTCTTGTTCTTCAGTTGCCGTAACTCGCTCGATAACCGCCTCGGTTAGTCCCAAGCCTTCCACGGTATCCCTATCAAGGATCCGAACCCCTCCGCTCGCAATGGCCCCGAATGCAAATTCCTCGCGGCCTGGAACACCGAGCTTGCGCAACATGAAAACGTCCAGCGGCGCCCTCAGGTCCGTCGCTACCTCGAAAGCAATCGGAACGCCTCCGCGCGGAGCTCCCAGGACAATTACATCGTCGCGGTTTGCGTATTGTTTCAAGCGCAGGGCTAACTTTTGGCCCGCTTCCGTGCGATTTGCAAAGATCATGGGAATACCTCTTGAGCATTTCCCAGCTCTGACCCGCTCCTAGATTCCAGCACTGGACGACGTCCGGCTCAGTGAGACCAATCACAGCTTCCGGTGAAGGCGATCACATGCCATCACGGGCGGACTTGTGAAGAAACTACGAAAGTGGCCACACATTTGCTGTGTCCCAGGTCACGCACCAGATAATTATTCAACAATTATGCTTGTTGTGATGAAGGTCACTGTTCCTTCCAACCTGATCCGGCTATATAGAACAAGGAGATGATTGAAGATATGGGAAAAAGGAGGACGATATGGAAAAGCAATATACCTATCGCGTGAGGGCCGCTGCCGCGGCGGTCCGCAGTGGGGTGCTAACTTCCGACGGGATTCAGCCGCCCATTGCCTTCAGCGCTCCACCCGAGTTTCAGGGAGAACCGGGGCGGTGGACGCCCGAGCATCTGTTCTCTGGCTGCGGTGGCTGGCTGTTTTGTGAGCACTTTTTCCGGGATGGCTCAATTCTCCAAGTTTGAATTTCTCTCGCTGCATGTGGAAGTGGAGGGCGTTCTAAGGAAAGAGGAGACTGGGTGGCGATTCGCGCAGGTCAATCTGCATCCCCGACTGACGATTGCCCAGGAAAAGGATCGTGAACGCGCGACCCGCTTGCTCGAAAAGGCGGAAAAAACGTGCCTAATCGCCCGTTCCATCAACAGCAAAACGGTTCTGGAGCCGGAGTTCATCGTGGAAGGCGAAGTTCTGGAGCTCGAAAAGCTGGAGCACTCCATCTCGGTCCGTTAGCCGGGTGGTGGAAGGTTCGCGCATATTTGCGTTTCTTTCGTGTCAAGTGAAGAGTGTGTGTTGAACGGGAGCGATGTTTAGGGAAGCCGGCACATTTCAATCGAGCAGGGCTAGGAAAGATGCATGGCTTGGCAGACAATCGCAAAATCAAGCAGAGACTGGACGCTGCCTCCTAACCTTGCGGATTATGAGCGGCGCACGGCAGACGTTCACCTGGGAAGGCGCGCGCAAAGAACTTGATGGCCTCCCAGGCGGGCAAGGACTGAATATCGCGCACGAAGCCGTCGACCGCCACGCCAATGGTCCGCTTCGCGATCATCTGGCCATTCGCTGGCTCGGCAAGAACGGGGAAGTGGAAGACTACAGTTACGGCCAGCTGCAAACCCTCACGAATCGATTCGCGAATGCCTTGCAACAACTCGGAGTGAACAAGGGAGACCGCGTATATATTTTGGCGGGCCGGATCCCGGAATTGTACGTTGCCGCCTTAGGGACATTGAAGCACGGAGGCGTCTTCTGTCCTCTCTTCTCGGCATTTGGTCCGGAACCCATTCGGGCGCGCCTGACGATTGGTCAGGCAAAGGTGCTGATCACCACCGAGTCGCTCTATGACCGAAAGGTGAAGGCGCTCCGTGCCTTCTCTGCCGTTTCTCGATCATGTTGTGTTGATCGGGAGCAATCATCAGCCCACCAATGTGCCCAACACGAAGGATTATCTTCGACTGATGGAGAATGCCGGCGACTCCTACACAATTCCGCCGACGGCGCCGGAAGATGCAGCCCTCCTGCATTTCACCAGCGGCACGACAGGAACTCCCAAAGGCGCAGTCCACGTCCACGGGGCAGTCATCGCCCATCACATTACCGGCAAGCTTGCACTCGATTTTCATCAACAGGACATCTTCTGGTGCACCGCGGATCCCGGATGGGTGACGGGGACGTCGTACGGCATCATCGCTCCGCTTACAAACGGCATCACGAGCATTGTGGACGAAGCGGACTTCGACGCGGAGCGTTGGTACGGAATTCTTCAATCGCAGAAAGTAAGCGTCTGGTATTCCGCGCCAACGGCCATTCGCATGTTGATGAAGGCCGGATCTGAAATCGTGCGGAAATACGATCTTGGTTCGCTTCGGTTTCCTCTCCAGCGTGGGAGAGCCGCTGAATCCGGAGGCGGTCGTTTGGAGCAAGGAAGTGTTTGGGCTTCCTTTCCACGACAACTGGTGGCAAACCGAAACCGGCGGAATCATGATCGCCAACTTTGCGTCGATGGACATTCGGCCCGGTTCGATGGGGCGGCCCTTGCCGGGCATTGAGGCGGCGATTGTGCGAAAGGCCGAGGACGGCTCCATTCAGGAAATCTCGGATCCTGACGTCCAGGGCGAACTGGCCCTTCGCCCCGGCTGGCCCTCCATGTTTCGGGCATACTGGGGCGAGCCGGAGCGGTACAAGAAATGCTTTGCTGGAGGCTTCTATCTGACCGGAGATCTCGCAAAGCGGGACAAAGACGGATACTTCTGGTTTGTCGGCCGCAAGGATGATGTGATCAAGACTTCCGGACATCTGATTGGTCCGTTTGAAGTGGAGAGCGCTTTGATGGAGCACAAGGCAGTCGCTGAATCCGGGGTCATTGGCAAGCCCGACCCCATGGCGCTCGAAATCGTAAAAGCGTTTGTGGTGCTTCGCAAAGGCTATGAGGCCAGCGAAAATTTACAGCGAGAATTGCTTGGGTTCGCACGGACGCGACTAGGGGCCGTCGTCGCCCCGAAAGAAATCGAGTTCGTAAAGTCATTGCCGAGGACGCGGAGCGGTAAGATCATGCGTCGTCTGCTCAAAGCGCGGGAACTCGGCCTTCCCGAAGGGGATACCTCCACACTGGAGTCAGAATAAATGGGAACGAATACCGTCTCGGAGACTCTGCCGGTCGATCGCGAACACGCCCTGTTTCTGTTTCGAGAAATGCTGCGGATTCGCCGATTCGAGGAGAAGGCTGCCGAGATGTACAGCCTGCAGAAGATTCACGGCTTCCTTCACCTCTATATCGGCGAAGAAGCCACGGGCGTGGGAGCCAT
This sequence comes from Terriglobia bacterium, assembly GCA_963779275.1. Lineage (GTDB taxonomy): Bacteria > Acidobacteriota > Terriglobia > Acidiferrales > UBA7541 > Palsa-360. Next base: position 18,008 of record CAVZXL010000001.1, on the reverse strand, counting down.
GCAGGCATTCACGCCGGACGATGCGATTGTGGCGACCTACCGCGAGCATGGCCACGCGCTCGCGCGCGGCATGCAGGCCTCTGTCCTGATGGCGGAAATGTTCGGCAAGGCCACGGGATGCAGTCACGGCCACGGCGGCTCGATGCATTTTTTTGACGCGAGTCGCCGCTTCTATGGCGGCTACGCCATCGTCGGCGGCGGCTTGCCCATTGCCGTGGGGCTGGCGCTGGCCGACAAGATGCAGGACCGGAAGAGAGTAACGGCCTGTTTCTTCGGAGATGGAGCGGTTGCCGAGGGCGAATTCCACGAATCCATGAATCTTGCGGCGCTGTGGAAGCTTCCTGTGCTTTTTCTTTGCGAGAACAACCTCTATGCCATGGGCACGGCACTGGTGCGGCATCAGGCACAGACAAACATCAGTCTGAAGGCGCGTTCATACGGTATGGATTCAAGCTGCCGTGGACGGGATGGATGTGCTTGCCGTCGAGGCCGCCGCGAAGCAGGCTGCTGCGTTCGTGCGAAGCGGCAACGGACCTTTCCTGCTGGAATTGCAAACCTACCGCTTCCGCGCGCATTCGATGTCCGATCCCGACTTGTACCGCACGAAGGAAGAAATCGAGGAATGGAAGAAGCGCGACCCGATCTCGCTCTTCAAGTCTCGGCTGCAAGAGTGGGGATATGCTTACCGAATCGGACATGACTCGCATCGAGTCGGAAATCAACGCGGAGATCGACGAGGCTGTCCGGTTTGCGGAAACCAGCCCACTAGAGCCAGTCGAAGACCTTCTCAAAGATGTCTCCGCTCAGGTGAAGCCGTGACCAAGATGACCTATCGCGAGGCGGTGCGCGCGGCATTGCGCAAAGCCCTTCGAAGCGATCCTCGTGTTTTCCTGATGGGGGAGGACGTCGGCCGGTACGGCGGGGCCTTTGCGGTGAGTCACGGCCTGCTCGATGAGTTTGGACCGGAGCGCATCCGCGATACTCCGCTTTCTGAATCCGTGTTTGTGGGCGCGGGAATTGGGGCGGCTCTTGGCGGGATGCGGCCCATCGTGGAAATCATGACCGTCAATTTCAGCATGTTGGCCATGGACCAGATTCTGAACAACGCCGCGACCTTGCGTCACATGTCCGGCGGCCAGTTCAGCGTGCCGCTTGTCGTGCGCATTGCCACCGGAGGAGGACGCCAGATGGCGGCGCAACATTCTCAATAGCCTGGAAGTCTGGTACGCCCATATCCCCGGCATCAAGGTCTTGACGCCCGCGACCGTTGCCGACGCTTACGGAATGTTGCTCGGCGCCCTTCAGCGAGCCGGATCCCGTCTTTATCTTCGAACATGCGACCCTGTATCCGTTGGAAGGAGAAGTGGACGAGACGGCGGAAATTGCGTCGACATCAACCGCGCGGCCGTGCGCCGCGCCGGACGCGACGTGAGCCTCATCACCTATGGAGGAACGCTGGGCAAAACTTTGCAGGCGGCCGAACTTCTCGCCGGAGAATCCATTGATGCGGAAGTGATCGATCTGCGCTCCCTGCGCCCGCTGGATACACCGGCCATTCTGGATTCCGTCGCGAAGACGCATCGCGCCGTGATTGTCGATGAGAGCTGGAGAACGGGAAGCTTCGCGGCGGAAGTCAGCGCGCAAATCATGGAGCTCGGCTTTGACGATCTGGACGCACCCGTGGCTCGCGTGTGCAGCGCCGAGGTGCCGATGCCCTACGCAAAACACCTTGGAGACGGCGGCCCTGCCTCAGGTCGAGGGCATCGTGAACGCCGCGCGGAACTTGGTGTCGCGTCATGGCTGAGTTTCTAATGCCGCAGCTCGGCGCGGACATGAGCGCCGGCAAACTCCTGGCTGGCGCAAGCAAATCGGAGATCGCGTGCAGCGCGGCGACATCATCGCGGATCGTCGAAACGGATAAAGCGGACATTGAGATCGAAGTCTTCACGACGGGTGTAATTGAAAAATTCCTGGTCCAGCCGGGAGAAAGAGTTCCCGTCGGGACCGTATTGGCCATCATCCGCGAGGAAGGAAAGCCTTTCACGGCCGAAGAACTGCGTATCCTAACAGTTGCGGCGCCGTGAACCAATTCCTGCCGCGCCGGCAGCGCCTGCTCCTTCGATAACACCGATAGCACCGCGCCCTGCTGCGGGCGAAACAAGGCTCCACATCTCTCCCGCAGCGAGAAAGGTTGCGGCCGATCTCGGAGTCGATCCCGCTTCCCTGACCGGGACAGGTCCCGGAGGCCGAATCACTCTTGGAAGATGTCCAGCGGGCAGCGCAGGCCAAGCCTGTTCCAGCCAGCGGCGGAGGCGCCATTAGATCGGCCGGCGCGAATGCGCCAGGCGATCGCCGCTGCGATGGCACGCTCCAAGCGAGAAATTCCTCACTATTACCTGAGCACGACGATCGACATGAGCCGGGCCATGGCCTGGCTGACTCAGGAAAATCTCAAGCGCACGGTCGAAGACCGGCTCGTGTATGGAGTGCTGCTTCTCAAGGCAGTGGCCCTTGCGCTGCGCGACGCTCCGGAGATGAATTCCATTTGGACGGGCGGAAAGGCGACCCCGGTTCGCGATATTCATGTAGGGGTGGCGATTTCCTTGAGAGGCGGCGGGCTCGTGGCCCCGGCACTGCATCATACGGATCGCCAGAGCCTTGATGAACTGATGAAGAACTTTCGCGATCTGGTGCAAAGGGCGCGCGCGGGTTCGCTTCGGAGTTCCGAATTGAGTGACCCGACGATTACGGTCACGAGTTTGGGCGAGCAAGGTGTGGAAACCGTGTTCGGCATCATCTATCCTCCTCAAGTCGCGTTGGTGGGTTTCGGCAAAGTTGTTGAGCGTCCCTGGTCCGCGGACGGACAGATCGTCTCCCGGCCGCTTATCACAGCCACGCTCTCCGCGGACCATCGCGTAAGCGACGGGCACCGCGGGGGACTTTTTCTTGCAGCTATCGATCGCAGGCTTCAGGAACCGGAGAAGCTATGACGAAAGAGGAAATCAGAGAAACCGTTCTGCGCGTTCTTGGCCAGATTGCGCCGGAGGCCGATTTGTCGCAGATCCAACCGAATCTCAGGATCCGCGACCAATTGGACATTGATTCCATGGACTTGCTGAATTGGGTCATCGGCCTGCACAAGGAACTCAAAGTCGACATTCCGGAGGCGGACTATCCCAGGCTGGCTACGTTGGATGGTTGTATCGATTATCTTGCGGCCCGCCAGGAGCTTCAGTAACACACGTTGTGGAAGCGGTCCACTTCATCGAATCAGGATTCGGCACGAATCCGAACACCTGCACGGAACATGGAGCATGGCGAACGACAGCATCGGAAACGCTTCCCATCTGAAAACGGGTCCAATTCTTTTCTCCATGCGAACCGAGCATGACCAAATCCGCCTTCCATTTTTCGGCCGTATCGAGGACCACAATCTTGGGATCGCCTTGTTCAACGTTCGTCGTGACTTGAAACCCTGCGTCGCGCAGTGCTTGGGCGGAACGCGCCACCAATGCCTCGGCTTGATGCCGGTGTTCCTCACTCGCGACCGCGAGGTCTGGCCCTGACCGTTTACCGGACGGGATAGAGCGGATAGACTTCGATGACATGAAGCACGCGCACTTCCGCCCGATCCGGCCGCACCTGCGCGATTAACGCTTGCGTTGCGGCTTCGGAAAACCTGGAATTATCGATTGCCAATAGTATTTTCAAGCGCGCCTCCATTGCCACGGAAGACTGCAAACGATAAACTACGAGCCGCTTCCCATCGTGCCCGGAAATAGCCACCGCAACATTGCATAGCCACCGCGTCCACTGTTTCGGTGAACTTTGGCCCGGCTGGGCTGGCACTCACGCGATCTTCGTTTGCATCTCTGATGGCATTACGCTCGGCTTTTGCCCCACCTTGATCAAGTTGGTCAGGCCTTTCACCCCCGTCAGGCATCGGACGGCTTCGTCGGCGCATTCACGCTGAAATTTGGCGTCCACGGTACCCTCCAACGTGACCCATCCCTGCCCAACCTTCACTTTAATGGTGTCGTGGGGTACCCAGACATGCCATTTCAGCGCATTCACTACTGCCTCAGCGAGGTCCACGTCATTGCGCTGATGCATCGAAGGCAGTTCAACCTTGGTTTTGTTGACAACTGCCTTGACCCCGCCAACGCGTTCAGAAGCACTCGTCGCGCCGCACTTTCCGCGTAACTTGCCACGGCTCCGGAAAGGGTAACAATTCCATTGTGAACGATGACCCCGATTTTTGTGGCATCCACGCTGGGTTCGCGCTGCAGTTCGCCCAATACATCGCGCTGAAGCTGTTTATCGGTTTTCATAAATCCTCCATGTTGGCTCTTTCCATCGCCTCGAACAAGCTTGCGTTCAGTTCGCGGCCGATTGCACCTGAGACTTCCTGGCCGGCCTGAAATGGTGACTGAACCACTCCGCGGCAATTCGCGCCACTTCTTCCAATGTTCCCGGTTCCTCAAACAGATGGGTCGCACCCGGAACAATGACCAGCTTCTTGTCGGGAGACTTGAGCTTTGCCAAGGCTTCTCTATTCATACCGATCACGGGCTCGTCATCCCCTCCGACGATCAAAAGTGTTGGAACTTGAACAAGTTCGAGCGCATCTCCGGCCAGATCGGGCCGGCCTCCGCGGGAAACGACTGCGGAGATGACGTTGGAAAGCTCGGCTGCGGCCATGAGCGCGGCGCCGGCTCCGGTGCTGGCTCCGAAATAGCCAACTTTGAGGTCCTTTGTATCGGGACTGTTCAAAATCCATTTGGTCGCGCCAACCAAGCGCTTCGCCAGGAAAGGGATATCGAAACGAAGTTCGCCCGAATACTGATCAATGGACTCTTCGCTTCGAGTCAAAAGGTCAAACAACAAAGTGGCGATCCCGTGCGCCTGGAGTACCTGCGCCACATAGCGGTTCCGCGGGCTATGGCGGCTGCTGCCGCTGCCATGCGCGAAGAGAACCAAGCCATCCGCACGGTTGGGAAGAACTAATGTGCCCTCGAGCGTCGCCTCTATCAGCTCAATCGATACCTCGCGCTTAATGCCATCCGATTGTGATTGTCTTCCTGGGATCATGTTCGATCTCCCTTCCGGATCACTGGGATCGTCCTGTGCAACGTTCTGGGGAGATGGCTCGGCAGCCTGGCGAAGCAGTTCCGTCACTTCCTCATCCGCCGTCTGTGAGAAATCTTCGTAGAATTGGCCGATCGCGTAAAAATCTTGCGGCGAATGCACACAGACGAGTTCATCCACTTCCCGTCCAAGCCGGCTGCAAGTGGATTGCGGGGCCACCGGGACAGCGACAACAATCCGTGCGGGCTTCATTTGCCGGAGCGCCTGGATGGCGGCGCGCATGCTGGATCCCGTGGCAATGCCATCGTCGACAAGGAGAACGGTTAGCCCTTCGACTTTCAATGGGGGCCGTGCGCCCCGATAGAGATTCGCGCGCCGCTCCAACTCCTTTTTCACTTTGGCTGTGATTTGATCGATTTGCTCTTCGGAAATGCCGATCGCTTCTATAATCTCCCAGTCAAGCACCCGCGTGCCGCCGGTCGCAATAGCGCCAAAGGCGAGTTCCTCTTGTCCCGGAGCGCCGAGCTTTCGCGACAGAAATATATCCAACGGAGCATGCAAGACTTTCGCGACCTCAAAGGCGACCGGAACTCCGCCGCGCGGAATTCCCAGGACAATCACATCCTTGCGATTCGCGTAGGCATGTAACTGCTCCGCCAGCTTACGGCCGGCCTCTGCCCGATTTTGAAAGAGCGTGTATTCGTTCCAGAAAGCCATGGCGATCCTCTTACCAGGTCGGGTATTTCGAGGTGCTACTAAAAAAGATATACCCATGCACGGAAGCCGCAGTGATGGGCATCACTGACGTTAGGTTTGAATCGCACCAGAAATATAGAAGGGGACTTTCCGATTGAGGATTCAATGATCAAGAAAGCGTCTTTTTCTCGCCGTTTGCGAATCGACCTTGCGTCGAAAAATGAGGAAGAACTTTTCAAATGGCTTCTGGCATGCTTGCTTTTCGGGAAGCCGATTCAGGCGAAGATTGCCGAGCGCGCCTATCAGGAATTCGTGGCCGCGCGACTTACGAGTCCTGATGCAATTCTCCGGGCGGGGTGGGACAAGCTCGTCCGCCTGCTGGATCGCGCTCACTACGTCCGATATGATTTTTCCACGGCCACGAAGCTTCTTGAGGTGTGCCAGGAATTGAAGAGCCGTTACGGCAGGATGACAAATCTCCTTTCCCATGCAAGGACCGGGCCTGAACTCTCACGCAAGTTACAAGAATTCAAGCACATCGGGCCTATAACGGCCCGCATCTTTCTCCGAGACGTCCGCCCCATCTGGTATTCCAGCGCAGCATTCAAGAAGGGAACTTAGCCTGGACAGTTCAGTGGCTATTGCTCGCTTTATGCGCGTCCGTATTGGAGTACGCGATTTCCAGGCATCCTCGCGCTGGATTCCAACGGGTCGGGGTATGGAATTCCGCGCAAAGGTCCGCCATTTTTTGCGTGATGCTTAGCGCGTACACTCCTTCGGCAAGAGAAGCATGGCAACCGCGAATCAGGGTCGGGTACATGCGCACACCCCGTGCAATCCTGCCTGCCATCTCCAACACATAGATGAACGACTGATCGTTGCGCTCGACTTCATCAATCGCATAATCGTCCACAAAATCGCCTGCCCCATACAGAATTGGCCGGCCCTTGTAGAACTCGATGCCGCGAAACACGTGGCTTGAGTGACCAAAAATAATATCCGCTCCCGCTTCCATCAGTGCATGAGCGAAAAGGACATGTTCGTGAGGGGGACGGTAGCCCCAATTGGATCCCCAATGAGCGGAGACGATCAATACGTCCACAACATCCCGGCTTTCTCGAATCAGTTCCAACAACTTCTTCGCTCGCGGATCGGTCAGGTTCGTTGGAACATAAAAAACACCGGGCCGATCCGCGGCCGCTTCCCAACCAGGTTCATTGTCAGTAAAGGCAAGGAGTCCGAGCTTCCGGCCGGACACCTCCGACGTGGCCAGCCGCGATGCCTCTCTATAATTCGTGCCCGCCCCGGTATGGACGATTCCCGCCCGATCCAGCATCCCCAGCATCTCGATCAGGGCGTCGTATCCGTAGTCCAGGACGTGGTTATTCGCTAGTGAAACAGCATTCAATCGCGCAGTTGTGAGGACGGCGATATTCTTTGCATCGGATCGAAAATGAAAAGCCTTGGGATAAGCGGACCATGGCTTTCCTCGATCGGAGATGACACATTCGAGGTTGCAGAGCCGCCAGTCAGCGCTCCGAAGAATAGAAAGTGTATCTCCCCAAGGGCGCTCGGGCGGAGCATTTTCCAGAACCTCGTTCACCAGACGTCCGAGCATGCAGTCGCCGACCAGCAAGAGCTGGAGGGAATCGTCTCTCACGCTCTCGGAATTTGAGGCGCCAAGTGGCGCGCCGCGCCGGTCGCTATCACGATCTTCAAGATTCATTGCTCTCCTCATTCGGTGTGCCTAATCCGGATTGAACCCCGCTGACCGATCTTTTGCTGGACCGCGAGGCTGGTCCAAACTTGAGAGTCTTTCTCTAATGAGTGGTACTACAGAGAGGACCGCAATATTTGCCGCTTCGATCCCTGGGCGGAGAGGAACTGTGTCAGTGCAGAAGATGCGCTTCACGCCAAGTGACCATAGTTTGTTCCAAGAGGACCCCGGTGAAGAGGCCATGACTGACCAGAATATAAATTTCTTCAACGCCGGCGGATCGCAGCTTCTCGCAGGCGGAGACAAGGGTGCCGCCCGTGTCGATCATATCGTCGACGAGCACGGCCTTCGCCCCGACTTTGCCGACAGGGCCGTGAAGAAGGATGCCTTTCTCTGTTCTCTTTTTTTCAAAGTATGGCGTCTCGCCCATCGGCATCCCGCCGCTCTCTTCACGTCCTCGCATCGGCGGATGGCCCCATGGTCGGGCGCCACGATGGTTGCATCGGTCAGCCGGTATTCCTTAAGGGCGTCGGCAAATAGATGGGCTGTGGACAGAGAGATCAGAGGAATGGGAAACAATTGTTTGTCGCGCTCGCTGTGCACATCGACGGTAAGTACCTGATCAATTCCGGAACTTTTAAGGAGCGCTCCGACCCACGCGGTTCCCAGACTTTCTCCCGGCTTGTCTTTATCCTGCCTGCTATACGCGAGATAAGGAAACACGGCCGTGATCCTGTCCGCTCCTTCCTTCTTGAGCGTTTCGGCGAGCAGCGTTACGGAAAGCAAGCATTCGTCCGGAGGAGCGATGGTTCCGAGGATCAAGCAGTGCTCGCCGGAAACAGGTCCCTCGATGCGGGCATGCAATTCTCGATTGTCGTAGCGGCCCACTGTGAATCGCCCCGCTTGCGCCGAAGCAGCCGTACTCAGCTGTCGTGCCATGTTTTCATAGGCCGGAAAGCTAAACAGGAGCATGGCTCCACCCAGTCTCTGATACTCGGAGCGGGCTGACCTTGTGCGGCTTATGCCGCCGTCACTCTCGCCTTTTCCTGAGTTCCTTGCCTGGCGAGAATGCGGACCGTGCTGGCTTGCGGCCCTTCTTCTCCCGCCTCTTCCACAAACCTCACGGCTGTGCCGACCTTCAGACGTGGAAAAGCCCGGCCAAGAACGCTGTTCTTGTGAAAATAGATTTCGCGGCCATCGTCCGAAGTCAGAAATCCGTAACCTTCCTTGCGGCAGAATCCTGCTCACGCGAGCTTCGGGGAGCAAGGATGGACTCTTGATGTCGCCGCGCTGCCGGCGGGCATAATCCTGCAAACGCCGGCCTGCAGCCTTGAACGCATCATCAATTGCCTGCCGAAGTTTCTTATGCGGAATGTGGATTTCCGTTTGCTTCTTGCTCTCGCGTTCGCCCAGCCGGCGTGCCCGAGCATTCAGACTTGGCTCGCGCTTCACTACAATTTCTCCACCCGGCACGGTCAGGTCAACGCGAATGTGATAGGGCCATCCCCTCTTGTGGTGACGATGCGGGACCTCGACCGCGACGCGGCAACCCATCAGCCGATTGTAAAATGTCTCCAGCTTTGCCACCTCGCTCGGCGATCCATCCTTCGACTTCTTTCGATCGCTTCATGTTCCGGAACGTAATCTGCATTTGCGATTTCATGGCAATGCCTCCTGCTTGCATTGAAGTTCGGATGATTCCCTCTGTCGCTGTGCGTTCTTCCTCTGAACTGTGGCGGAGCCAGTTGGGGCACGACTCGGCAGAGAATCTCATAGCTCTTTGCGCCAAGTGCCACCAGGACGCCCACCGGCATGGGCATGTCTCCTGAAACTCAGATATCTCAAAGCCGAAATGGCCGGGCCGGTTCTACGAGAAATTTCTGAAATCGATCACATAGAACAATCCAACCTTAGCTCCCCGGAACCCAGACAAGTTCAATCACTGGAACTTGGCAAAGTAGTTGCACTACCACCCCATACTACCTGCTATGCCAATTAATGAGCGGCTTCGACGGTGAGTCTCAACCCAATTGCCTTGGTGACAGCGACTAGCGTGGACAGCCGAGGGTTGCCGTGAATCGACAGGGCTCGGTAGAGACTCTCGCGCTCTATGCCGGAAGCCTTGGCCACTTTGGCGATGCCCTGAGCTTGGGCGAGGTGGCGCAAGGCGATCAGCAGAACTCGGGGATCGTCCTCATCTTCCAATGTAGCTTTGAGATACTCAGCAGCAAAATCGGGATCCTTTCGGATCCGCCGAATGATGGTCTCGTCGTGCGAAATGCTAGCCTTGTGTTTCATGTAGCTTAAGTCCTTTCTTTGTAATCTTTAAGGTATTTCAACGCCCGGTCGATATCTGAGGACTGTTTTCGTTTGTCGCCGCCGCAGAGAAGTAATACACATTCCCTGCCAATCAGCGCGTAGTAGATTCGGTAGCCGGGGCCCCAAGTGATCCGTAGCTCGCTCAATCCTTGACCTAAAGACTTGCAGTCGCCAAAGTTCCCGGCGGCAAGACGGTTGATTCGGCTTGCAATCTTCGCCTGCGCGCGGGCATCAGCTAGCTTCGTCAACCAATCGTCGAAGACATCCTTTCCGGCGCGGCTGACGTAGTGGCGAATCTCGATCACGTTTTTCTACTGTAATCTATAAATTACAACTAGGCAATAGATTTCGATAATGCGAAGCTCCGGGAGTCCAGGCGCAAGGCCTACTACCTGATGGCCATCCACGAGCAGCTGCCTCGCATTCACAAGGTAGAACTGCAGCAGGTGGACTGGGCGAAGGCGACCGAACTAGCTCTGCCGCGAAGTCCTGGAGCGAGATGTTTGGCGTTGCCAATGGTGTGGGCGGATGGAAGGTCTTCAAGTCCATCACGTTCAATGGCGGAGCCGTCTGGGAAACAACACGAAAGAGAATCTCATAGCTCTTTGCGCCGTGTGCCATCGTCTGGCACATCTACGAACGTACAGGCATCCCTACAAGGAACTCATGGGTGGTGTTGATTGCCAATGAGCGGCAGTCCATGGCCATACTGTTCTGGGCTGAGATTCTCTTTTTGCGCCTACCCCATCTGGCCCAGCGAGCGGCCAAAGTAGACGCTTTTCGGCGTGTTGTCATCCCAGCCCGCGTTGATGAAGGGCAGAGTCCAGCGCGCTATTTTGCGTGGCTCCAGAATGGGCTTGCCCAGCGAGGGGCAGGATAGGCAGAAGAGTTCGCCGTTCGGCTCGCCCAGATAGTTCGTGCTGCACCAAATCAGGTTCCGGTCCCACTCGACGTACACACTCACGTCAGCGCGCCGCCATGTCTCCCAGTTGTTGATGTCCCCTCGACGCGACGGAACAAAATAGGCGATTCGTTTCGGCTCAGCGGGATCCGTGATGTCAAAGATTTGTAGCCCGGCATTGAAGTACGTCATGGCGATGAAATGCGGTTTCTGCACACCGGGGGCGGCCCAGGCCTGGATGTTGTGCGAGCTGAACCGCCCGCGGGCGTAGCAGAAGTCGCTGTACGGGGCATCCGGCGGGGCCTCAGGACGCGGGAAAAGCCCCACTATCTTGGGATTCCGCGGGTCCTTCACGTTAATCGCATACGGCGTGTGCCAGGGCTCGCGGCAGTCCGACTCCAGCGATTCGAACGGTGTGACCAGCAGGTTCTGCAGCTGAGGATGAGCGGAGTCGGCAATGACCGGGTAGACCGAGTGGTACGGAATGCCACCCAGAGCTTCGAGCTGGTGCGTTACCCGGCCGATGGGCTTGGGATGCTTGATGTCGCTGAGGTCCAGCACGTACAATCCGAAATGGCCCATGGGACAATAGCCGATTGTGCCCCCGTCCTCCACGCGTTTCGGAACCGTGCAACCGCCGTGATTAGATGTCCATGAGGAATGGTCGTTGGCAAATGTGAATTTCTTGTACTCCTCTTCTTCCCCAAAACGCTGTCCCGGAACCCACCAGCGCGAAACCTCTTGTATCTTCGCGGGATCGGACATGTCCACGATCATCAGAGCGTTGCTGAAGGGCCGCTCGGTGCTTTCCAAGCGCAACTGATCGTCCCAGCCGCAGTCCAGATAAGCGTATTTCCCGCCATCCCAGAAATTGGCATGCGTACCGCGGCCGGTACTGCCCGTGTTGAATTCCGACATCAGCTTGGGGTTGGCGGGATCGGTAACGTCTAGTGTGCGGATGCCCTTCAGCCCACTGTAGGCGAGCGCCTTTTGCTTGTACTCCTCATCATACTGGCCATGCGGATACTCGGGGGTGGGAGCCGTCAGCGCTGCCATCCCGGAATTCATGATTACCCATTTCTTCAGATTCTTGACATAGGCGAGGTTTCCGCCGCCCACACCCTTCATCGCGATGAAAGGCTTCTTGGGGTCAGTGATGTCAACCCCGCCCCCAACGAGGATTCGCTGCGCTCCCCTAGCCCAGAGCGGACTGGTGATGCCGTCATTCCCCGCGCCTGCGCCACCCGGCAGGTGCGAGTGAATTTCCATGTTGTAGATGTATTGCTTGCGATCGAGATAATCCAAGGCGCCCAGGGGGAGCCGCAGGGGAACCGAGCCGCCCCCGGGCATGCTTCCCTGCACCTGAGCCCGCGCACCAATGCTCCGGGTCAGGGTTGTCCCCGCAGCCGCCACGATGGCAACTCCTGCGTTTTTCAGCAGAGCTCTGCGCGTCAGTCCCTCCCCGGCCCGCGCTGCTTCACGGCCCTTCCTCCGCGCGTCCTTACCATTGTTGGTTCCCGACATGAGGCACCTCACTCCTGAACGATGAGGCCGCACGAGCGACTGCGGCTAACTCTTGTCTGCGCATTTATCATAGTGGGCGCTGGTCTTGTCAATAGAAACCGACAGGTGGCGCACCCTCTTGCCCTCTTTTCGCGCACTGAATACCCCGCCGTGAGGCGGGTCCGGAAGGGGATTCTAGTTCCACTTCGTCGATCCAATCCATGCAGGCGATTTTATTGTCGAATTTCAGCGGGGCCTGCGAATGACCTGTATTCGCAGCACCTTCGGGACTCAGCAATAATCGGCAGCTACATTTTTAATTCGCTCAACGTGGTTCCTCGCCCCCTCCAGGCATACAATCCTAATGGCGACACATTCACCGCTCCCTGGGACCTGGTCGAAGACACCGTAAATCACAGGAGACTCTGCGGCGAAGGCGAGTTCGATGTGCCCGGGTTTCTCGATCACGTCTTGAGGGCGGGCTACCGCGGCCCTATTGGCATCGAGGTCCTCAATAAAGAACTGCGCCGCCCTCTCGATGAGGTGGCCGCGCGCTCGTTTAACACGACCATGGCCCAGTTCCGTCGTTAGTCTGATTGTTCCTACAAGCGCTGAGGCACATGCGACACTCAACGTGGTGGCACACATCGCGGGTCAAGCTCCTTCACGAAATGGCAGGGGGATGGCTTTGTGCGCCACATCTCGAAGCGATCAGGCTATGTGCCATCGCGGAAGCGGAATCGTTGATTCCTTGTCCCCGAGATCAGGAAATCTTGACGTCCAACTGGGGCGGCAACGGTTGCCCTTTGCGCATCCGGTGCGCGCAATAATACTGGGCCAGCACGCGGTCGAAAGTCCGTTCCAGCGCGCTCACATAGCTTGGCTTGTAACTAGATTGGGGAAAGTCTGGAAATCCATTTACTGCTTATTGGCCAAGGCAATACGGCGAAATACCTCCAACCGATCTTGTTGCATTTTGCACGCCGATCGACATGCGACTCAAGTTGACGGGTTTGGGGGGGGCTGCCTCGAGCCAATCCTGACGACGCGTCCCAGGGCCCAGTCCCCAAATTGCTGCGGTTAGTGAGAAAGGCATATCATTTGTGTTCCTTGGGCGCGCGCTTGTACTTCTCGCAAGCTATTTTTGGGGCGCCTCTTTAACATCTAAGCCGTTGAGTATAACTTAGGATATAAATACTCTAATAGTAAAGAACGGGTCAGCTGACGCTGCCTTCTCTGAGTGCATTGCGCGGCCTGCAAGGCATTGCCGACGCCGTGAGGGCTCTAGAATGTTTGTGACAGCACATCCCGCAACATGGCCTTGTCGAGGGTCAGATCGGCTACGAGCTGCTTCAGCCGAGCATTCTCTTCCTGGAGCCGCTTGAGCTGGCGAACCTGGTCGACCTCCAGCCCGACAAATTCCTTCTTCCATCGGTAGAAAGTTTGTTCAGAGATTCCCACGCGGCGGATCAATTCAGCCAAGGGAACTCCTGCTTCCGTCTGCTTCAAAACTGCCACGATCTGCTCAACGTTGAACTGTTTGTGCTTCACGGCAAATCTCCCTTCCCTGGGTTCTAGATTTTTCCGGAAACTGACTTCTAGAGTGGATCAAAAATACCGGGGCCGCTCAATCCGATCAAAAGGTCTTTGGACTAACACGAATCGTGGTACAACGCTCGGGGCAAGTCTAGGAGAGTGGAATGACCTACAAGCGTGAGTTCTACGGCTGGACGCTGGTGGGCGTTCTCTTTTCACTGGATTTTCTTAACATGGGCTTCCCTTATTTCGGTGGGGCCGTGATCAATACCTACATGCTGAAAGAAATCAGCATGAGCCGCAGCATGTTCGGTCTTGGCTTCACCTTGGCTAACTTGTGCATCGGGCTGCCTTCGGTGATCGTAGCCTCCTCTATAGTCAGGTTGGGGATCAAGTGGACCTTTGCCATCGGATCTGTGTTTCTCTTGATTGGGGCGATGTGGTTGGCCTTCTTCACCACGCGACCTTGGCAGTACCTTGTGGGTTTCGGCGTCATCATCGGAACTGGTATCTGCTTTAGCACAATCGTGCCCGTGACCACGACCATCACGCGTTGGTTCCGGCGCTACCGTGGAAGAGCAATGGCCATTCCCTTGAGTGCTTCGGGCTTTGCCGGGTTCATCGGGTCACCATTAATCAATAAGATTCTCACCGCGAACGGCGGCAACTGGCGCCAAGCCTGGGAGACGGTCGCCGGAATTGCAGTCCTTTCCGGAATTATTGCCTTTCTATTCGTGAAGGAACGTCCAGAGGATCTGGGACAAGTGGTGGATGGTATCGTAGAGGACCTCGAGTCAGCCCGCTCGATCGCAAACGAATCGTTAATCACTCGGCATGCATGGACGCCTGCCGAGGCCGTGAAGACGACTTCCTACTGGATGATTGTCATTGGTGGTGTCGCCTCTCAGTTCCCCTATTTCTTTTTTGTGGCCCATGGAATTCTACATATGAAAGGATCAGGTTTGAGTGCGGCGACTGCTGCCTGGGCCATGGGGCTTTTCACGATGGGAGCGATTGTGGGGAGACAAATCGGAGGATGGTTAATGGACAAAATGCCCGCGCGCTACGCGTTTATTTCCGGATTATGCTGCTATTTCGCCGGGTCGCTTCTGGCGCTGCGAATCCATTCGGACGCGCTCGCAATCGCCTTTGCCGCCGCGATTGTTTACGGAACAGCTTTCGGCTGGACGTTCATCTGCATGAATACAGCGACGGCCCACTTCTTTGGACCCGCGGCGTATCCTAAATTGAACGGATTGAACTTGCTGATCGGAGGTTTGATAAGTTCGCCAGCGGGGTTCGTCGGCGGCAAATTGTTCGACGTATACCGGAGCTACGCGCTTGGCTTTGCACTCAACATGGTCATCGTCGCGATCGGCATCACCGCTCTCGCATTTGCCACGGCTCCGAAGCCGAAAAGTGAAAACATCGCCACGGGCACGGCAACATAGAGAAAATGGGGCGAAATTGAAATCGCATTGGGGTGAAGCAAATGTCGGCTAGCGCCTCGCGAGCGATTGGCAGTGGCGTGCAAATTGAAAACGATTTTCGAGCAGCCCAAGGTCGGTCAGCCAGTCGGATGGCCCTGAAGTATCGACATGTGCAACCAGGAAGGTCAGATTGCTCGAATCGAGCGCGGATGCAAACGCAGTTTGAAATTCGTCGACGCTGCGAGCGGAGACGGTATTAGGAATGCCCGAAGCGCGCGCCACGCCTTCAAGATCTGCGCCCTGCGCCGTCGCCGTCGGAGAACCGCCGGCAGACAAATAGCTTTGATTGTCGAAGACCACGTGCACGATATTGCTGGCTCCGGAATGCGCCATGGTCGAAAGTGTGCCCAGGTTCATCAGCAGCGAACCGTCGCCGTCGAGAACAACAATCTTTTGCTCCGGCAAGCTAACCGCCAGTCCCAGTCCGATCGAGCTCGCCAGGCCCATGGCGTGCTGCAAATAGAAAAAGTTTGGCCGGTGCCCGATCGCCTGCAACTCGATCGCAACTGCTCCCATGATCGTCACCACGACGCGCTTCTCGAGTTGCGGGTAGACTGCGCGAAGACATTCGATGCGCTTCATCACGCCTCCATCATCAGTTCGTGCTTAAGCAGGAGTGCAACTGGCAACAGGCTGGCATCGGCCAACGCTTGCGCGTCTCGCACGCGCCGCTCCAGACTTTCGGGGGAATCCAGTATCGTGTAGGGAATCCGGAGAGTTTGCAGCAGCGGCTCGGTGACCGTGCCACCGGGAGTATGCCACGGATAAGTATCCCCGAAAGTACCGCGGTAGGCGATGAACATCATCAGCGGCACCTTATACAGGTGCGCCAGCGAAACAATGGGGTTCACGGCAGCCAGAAAGCCATGATTGGGAACTAGCATGGCCGACTTCATTCCGGCAAAATGCGCCCCAGCGGAAATACCGACGCATTCCTCTTCCTTGGCCACCCGAATGAGCCTTATCCCGGGGTCGTCCCCAATCATGCGGATCACTGGGACCAGCCAGGACTCCGGCAGAGCCGACACAACTTGAATGCCGCAGGCTTTCAGGGTTTGGTGAAGCAGGTGGGAATTAGTTTCTGACACGGGCATTGTGCTGCTCCTTCAAGCACTGCGTCCGGTTGCAGAGCTCCGGATCCGGAGATTAAGTATTTAATTCCCGTTAACGCAGCATGAGAGCAAACCGGAAATTCTATCTTTATCTTCTCGGGCGACCAGCAACATACAACTGACCGGCATAGATTACAATGCGAGCTGTTTCTGCGCTCCTAAAACTTCTCGCACAGAGTAACCGTATCGCTGTTTTCTGTGGGACGGACACCCGGTTGCAGCGGCAATTATGCCTGGAACGACGATGTGGAGAAAAAAGTATCCGTCATGCTTCAAAGGGCATCCCGCCATATTGTTCCGCCAGCGAGGCTTGGGCATGTTCCGAGGCGGTGAGATAGTCAAATTGACTTTGGCGGGCTCGCTCGTCGAACTGTGTATCGTCCGGAAATCGGTGTAGCAGCATCGTCAGCCACCAGGACAGGCGCGTAGCACCCCACACGCGGCGCAACGCCATGTCGGAATAGCAATCCAGATAGTAAGTTGTGCCGGTGTGATACTTCTCCGTCAGAGCACGTGACAAATAGAAAACATCCGATACAGCCAGGTTTAAGCCCTTTGCGCCCGTTGGCGGCACAATGTGCGCCGCGTCCCCTGCCAGAAACAGGCGGCCGTACCGCATCGGCTCAGCCACAAAGCTGCGCAGCGGCGCAATCGATTTTTCGATCGACGGGCCGGTGACAATCTGCTCGGCTATGTCCTTTGGACATCGCGCTTTCAATTCTTGCCAGAAGCGGTCATCCGGCCAATCCTCCAGCTTGGTGTCAATGTCACACTGGATGTAGTAGCGGCTGAGCATCGGACTTCGCTGGGACGCGAGGGCAAATCCGCGCTCATGGTAGCAATAGCAAATGTCTGGATATGGAGGAGTCTCTGACATGATGCTCAGCCAGCCGAACGGATAGACTTTCTCGAATGTTCGCAGCAGGGAGGCCGGGATCGATTGGCGGCTTACGCCGTGAAAACCGTCGCAACCGGCGACATAGTCGCAGTCGATCCGGTGGATTTGCCCCTTGTTTTCGTAGGTCACGTGCGCGTGGGTGGACGTCAAATCGTGCAATTGGACATTGCTCGCTTCGTCGATGATCTTTCCGCGCCGGGCATCTCGCGCCGCATAGAGGTCTTCGGTGATTGCGGTTTGGCCATAGGCCATCATCAATTTTCCTGTGAACTTCTTCGTGTCGATGAAGAACCGTTCCCGTCCCTGCCACGCGATTGCCGCCCCACTATGGGGATGGCCTTCACGATCCATACGCTCACCGAGCCCGACGGCGCGCAGTAGCTCAACTGTTCCGGTCTCCAACACCCCTGCGCGAATCCGCCGAAGGACATGCTGGCGGCTGTGCCGTTCCAGCACGATGCTATCGATGCCGTTTCGGTCAAGGATGTGGGAGAGAAGCAGTCCAGCCGGCCCGCCACCGATGATTGCCACTTGTGTTCGCATCAGCGTTTCCATTAACAGAATTTACCTGCAAACATAACCGCACCGAAGAAATGGCAAGCGAATCTCGCCCCAATCGAGACCCGTGAGGCTGAATTTTCGCTTTGGAACTTTTGGCTTGCGCATCGTAAGGCTTTCTTGGGAACAGCACAACGAAATTGCGACGATGTCGAAATCACGGTCATTATGTCGGCGGATTGCGGGCACT